>NZ_CP197226.1:0-4800000 GCF_052075915.1 Bradyrhizobium sp. 1200_D9_N1_1
ATGAACACATCGGAACAGGATCGCTGGTCACGCGTGAAGGGTCGGCTGCGCTCGAGCGTCGGCGAAGACATCTATACGAGCTGGTTTGCGCGCATGGATCTCGAAGACGTGCAGGATGAGAGCGTGCGGCTCTCGGTTCCCACGCGCTTCCTGAAGAGCTGGATCCAGGCCCATTATGCCGAGCGCGTGCTGTCGTGCTGGCAGGCCGAGATGCCGGAAGTGCATCGCATCGATCTCACCGTGCGCTCCGCGGTGCGCCCGGTCGCGCCGCCGAAGGAAGCGCCCGCACCCGTCGAGACACGCCGCGCGCCTGCGCCGGAGCTGCGCTCGACCGCGACCGCGCCGGTCTCGGCCAATCATGACGCGCTCGGCGGCTCGCCGCTCGATCCGCGCCTGACCTTTGCGAGCTTCGTCATCGGCCGCTCCAACACACTGGCCCATGCAGCCGCGCGCCAGGTTGCCGAAGGACGTCGCGGCGATCCCGTCATGTTCAACCCGCTCTACATCCATGCCGGCGTCGGCCTCGGCAAGACGCATCTGCTCCAGGCGGTGACCTGGGCCGGCAATTCCGGCAACGAGCGTAAGGTGCTGTATCTCACGGCCGAGAAGTTCATGTACGGCTTCGTCGCCGCGCTGAAGACGCAGACGGCGCTCGCCTTCAAGGAAGCGCTGCGCGGTATCGACGTGCTGGTGATCGACGATCTCCAGTTCCTGCAGGGCAAGTCCACTCAGGCCGAGTTCTGTCACACGCTGAACGCGCTGATCGACGCCGGCCGCCAGGTCGTGATCGCGGCCGACCGTCCGCCGTCCGATCTCGAAAGCCTGGATGACCGCGTGCGCTCGCGGCTGGCCGGCGGCCTCGTGGTCGAGATGGGCTCGCTCGGCGAGGAGCTGCGCCACGGCATCCTCAAGTCGCGCGTCGCCGCCGCCCGCGCCCATCATGCGACGTTCGACGTGCCGGAGGAGGTGCTGCATTATCTCGCCCGCACCATCACCCATAACGGCCGCGACCTCGAAGGCGCGATCAACCGGCTCTTGGCGCATTCCAAGCTCAACAACCAGCCGGTGACGCTGGAGATGGCCGAGCGCGAGGTGCGCGACCTGGTCCGGCCGCAGGAGCCGAAGCGGATCAAGATCGAGGACATCCAGCGCGTGGTGGCGCGGCAGTATAATGTCAGCCGCTCCGACTTGCTGTCCTCGCGCCGCACCGCCAACGTGGTCCGTCCGCGCCAGGTGGCGATGTACCTCGCCAAGACGCTGACCCTGCGCTCGCTGCCCGAAATCGGCCGCCGCTTCGGCGGACGCGACCACACCACGGTGCTGCACGCCGTGCGCAAGATCGAGGCGCTGGTCTCCAAGGACACCGCGCTGTCGGAGGAAGTCGAGTCGCTGAAGCGCCAGCTTCAGGAATAAACGCCTATTTCTTTCACCTCTCCCCGCTTGCGGGGAGAGGTCGGAATACGCGCGCAGCGCCGATTCCGGGTGAGGGGACTCTCGGCGCGTCCAACTCTCACCTCCCTTGCGGAAACTCCCCCTCACCCCAACCCTCTCCCCGCAAGCGGGGCGAGGGAGCAGACCTATGCCTGAGCGGCGGCGGTGTTTTTGCCTGTAAATCGTGGGGAACTGCCCCCCGATCCCTTGAAACCGGGGGCCATCCGCGCCACCTTGCGCGACCCTGACGGCTTTGGTCATATCGGCTGGAGACCCCGGCCTGTCGGGGTCTTCGGTGCCGCGGCGCGCTTTTCGGCCGCCCGGCTTTTTCACCGCTGTATTTTCTTGGGGATCGGGCGAGTAGTGCAATGAAGGTTACGGTCGAACGCGCGCAACTCCTGAAATCGCTGGGCCATGTCCACCGCGTGGTCGAGCGCCGCAATACGATTCCGATCCTCGGCAACGTGCTGGTCCGGGCCGAGAACGCGAAATTGTCGCTGAAGGCGACCGACCTCGACCTCGAGGTGACGGAAACCCTGCCCGCGGAAACCGCGACTGCCGGCTCCACCACGGTGCCGGCGCACATGTTCTACGACATCGTGCGCAAGCTGCCGGACGGCTCCCAGATCGTGCTCGAGGCCGACGGCGACCGCGCCGTGCTGGCGATCCGCGCCGGCCGCTCGCGCTTCACGCTCCAGACCCTGCCGGAGAATGATTTCCCGGATCTGGCCGCCGGCGACATGTCGCATTCGTTCTCGCTCGCCGCCAAGGACGTCAAGCGGCTGATCGACCGCACCCAGTTCGCGATCTCGACCGAGGAGACGCGCTATTATCTCAACGGCATCTATCTGCACGCCGCCGGCACCGCCAAGGCCGCGACCCTGCGCGGCGTCGCCACCGACGGCCACCGCCTCGCCCAGCTCGACCTGGTCCAGCCCAAGGGCGCCGACGGCATGCCCGGCGTAATCGTGCCGCGCAAGACGGTCGGCGAGGTGCAGCGCCTGATCGAGGACACCGAAGCCGAGATGACGATCGAGCTGTCGCAGGCCAAGATCCGCTTTACGATCGGCAACGTCGTGCTGACCTCGAAGCTGATCGACGGCACCTTCCCCGACTACGGCCGCGTGATCCCGCAGGGCAACGACAAGGAGCTCGTCGTCGACAAGAAGGATTTCGAGAACGCGGTCGACCGCGTCTCCACCATCTCCAGCGAGCGCGGCCGGGCGGTGAAACTGTCGCTGTCGCCGGGCAAGCTGGTGCTGTCGGTGACCAATCCGGATTCCGGCAGCGCGACCGAAGAGCTCGAGGTCGAATACGCCTCCGACGCCCTCGATATCGGCTTCAACTCCCGCTATCTGCTCGACATCGCCGCCCAGATCGAAGGCGAGGTCGCGACCCTCAGGCTCGCCGACCCCGGCTCGCCCACCCTGGTCCAGGACCGCGACGACAAGAGCGCGCTCTACGTGCTGATGCCGATGCGGGTGTGAGGGACGTGCTCCCTCGCCAGCACACACTGCCCTTAGAACCGCGCGCGATGCACGTTACTGCGCCCTCTCCCCCTGTGGGAGAGGGCTGCACCAATGTTTGACGCAAGCTCACTTGGGTGAGGGGTTGGTGCCACGAGACCCGTCCCATCGACCGATCGCCCCGCCTCTCCGCCAATTTGCAAGGAAGATGCGGCACGAGCCGACTGACGCCGAGAGGGCAATGTGGCGCTTGTTGAGGGATCGTCGGCTCTCCACTTTCAAGTTTCGCCGACAGGAGCCGTTCAAGAACTACATTCTCGACTTTGTCTGTTTCGAGAAGAGGCTCGTGATCGAGATTGACGGAAGCCAACATGCGGAATCACAAGGCGACGCAACTCGTGACGCAGCCTTGTCCGCGGCAGGTTTCGCCATAGCGCGTTACTGGAACAACGAGGTGTTGCAACAGCCCGCGGCTGTGCTGGAAGACATTCTTGCAAAGCTCGCCACGCGGTAACATACCCCTCACCCGTCGCCTCACTTCGTGAGGCGCCACCCTCCCCCACAAGGGGGGAGGGAAAGGCACTGCCCGGCAATGACGAGTTAAAATGACCCCCTCCCGCATTCATCGCCTGACGCTGACGCATTTTCGCAATTATCGGGCGGCGGGGCTCGAGACGGCGGCTGACATGGTGGCGCTGGTCGGGCCGAACGGGGCGGGCAAGACCAATTGCATCGAGGCGATCTCGTTCCTGTCGCCGGGGCGCGGCCTGCGCCGTGCGACGCTGGAGGACGTTGCCGACAATCAGGGCGACGGCTCCTGGGCCGTGTCTGCGCAGGTCGAGGGCGCATTGGGCCTCGCCACGCTCGGCACCGGCATCGAGCCGCCGCGCGCCGACGCTGCCGTGAGCCGGCGCTGCCGCATCGACCGCGAGCCGGTGAATTCGGCGGCCGCCTTCGGCGACCACATCCGCATGGTGTGGCTGACGCCGGCGATGGACGGGCTGTTCATGGGCGCGGCCTCCGAGCGACGGCGCTTCTTCGACCGCCTGGTGCTCGCCATCGACAGCGAGCATTCCAGCCGCATCAACGCGCTCGAGCGCTCCCTCCGCTCGCGCAACCGCCTGCTCGAGACACGCAATTACGACGACCATTGGTGTGACGCGATCGAGCGCGAGACCGCCGAGCTTGCGGTCGCGGTCGCAGCAACCCGCGGCCAGACCGCAGCAAGGCTGACCGGCATGCTGAGCGCGCGCGCGCAGGCTTCCGCCTTTCCTTCGGCGCAGATCGCGCTCGACGGCTGGATGGAGAACGCGCTGCTCCGGGAGACCGCGACGTCGGTCGAGGACCGCTACCGCCAGATCCTGCGCGACAACCGCCCGCGCGATGCGATTGCCGGCCGCACCACCGACGGCCCGCATTTGACCGATCTCCAGGTCATCTACGCGCCGAAAGGAATGCCGGCGCGCGATGCCTCGACCGGCGAGCAGAAGGCGCTTCTGATCGGCCTCGTGCTGGCGCACGCGACGCTGGTCGCCGAGATGACCGGCATCGTGCCGCTGCTGCTGCTCGACGAGGTCGTCGCCCATCTCGATCCGAACCGCCGCGCCGCGCTGTTCGAGGAGCTGAAGAAGCTCGGCGCGCAGGTCTGGCTGACCGGCGCGGACCCCGCCGCTTTCGCCGAGATCGGCGCCGGGGGCGAAGTCTTTGACGTCGAGAGCGGACGCGTCTCCGCCCGGCGCTAGAACGCCATTGAACCCGACGATTTCCCGCCGCGACTAGCTGTCGGAGGCCGCGCCGACGACGTCGCAGCCGTGACTGCGCGATGACATGAATCGCAATCTCTTGGAGAGTGAGATGCGGACGGTAAGGCCCGGGGCGCAAGCCCCGGCACGATGGCGAGCGTTTGCGTGCGGCCTCGCCCTGCTCGCAAGCTGCATGCTCGCGGCAACCGCCGGCGCCTTTGTGCCGGATCTGCCGCGGCTGTTTTCGGCAGAGCTCACGCCGGACCCCGAGGCCAAGCTGCCCGCGCCGACCCGTTACAGCTACAGGGGGACCCACACCACCGTGGTGCAGGGCGTTAAAGCGCCGCTTCGCATCAGACTGGAGGCCACCGTACCCGCCGAGCTCGGCAACGTGCTCGCCTTCTACCGCACCGAGCTAAGCAAGCTCGGTTGGCAGGAGCAGCGCGACGGCGCGGTGATCGCCGCCGATCACGTCCAGCTCGCCTTCGCCTCCCCGCTGGGACCAGCGCTGCTGGAGCTCCACCGCAAGGACAGCAGCACCACGGTCAAGCTCGTGCAGAAGAACGCATTGGTCGCGACCGACGCGAACGTCATGCCCGAACCCGGCCAGGCCAAGCTGGTGTTCGCCAATATCAGCAAGACGGACGCCACGCTCACGATCAATGAGCAGACCATCAAGCGCGCCGCCGGCGCCCATGCGGTGTCGCTGGATCTGCAGCCCGGCAAATATTCCTACGAGATGAGCGTGCCGGGCCATCCAGCCACCACGAATGTCCTCGACGTCGCTGTCGGCGATACCTGGGAGCTCACCGTCGGGCCCGACGGTGACGCATGGTCGCCGCTCCTGCTGTATTGAGCCCTTTTGAACCTCACGGGTTCCTGCCGCGACTTCTCATCCGAGGCCGCGCCGACGGTGTCGCAGCCTGCAATTGCGCGAGGGATCAAGACCCGCGCGAAATCCAGGAGTTTTGGCGATGTCGATCATCAAGCGCGGGACGCAGGTCCCGGCACGCTGGCGGCTGCTTGCCTGCGGCCTTCTGCTCATGGCGAGCGCGTCTCTGCCCGCACGCGCCGACGATGGCATTGTCGACGTTCACGCGCTGCCGCAGCTCGAGGGTGCGGTGGAGGATAATTCGCGCCCCGATCCCTACCGCGTCGAATATCGCATGCCGACGCCGGAATCCGTGACGTCGCCGGCGGTGAAGAAGCTCCTCGGCGCCGCCGGCTGGGTGCCCTATGTACGGCCACTGGAGGAGAAGAGCACCACGCTGAATTTCAAGAAGGGACGGCAGGGCCTGTCCGTTCATTTCACGCAGGCCCTCGGCCGGCCCGACCAGTCCGTGGTCTACTATTCGACCGACCGGATCTACGGCAACGTGCCGTTCCCCGACGGCGCGAGCGACATCGTGTTCGATGGCACAAGGCCCTATCTCGGCTGCATCGCGCCCAGCGCGCTCGATACGACATCGGACTTTTACGCCAGCCAGATGGAAGCGATCGGCTGGCGCAAGCTCACGCCGGAAACGGCCGCGCGCTGGACGACCAGCCTGGATGAGACCGTTCCCAACGGCTTACGCGTGTTCTACGAGCATCCCGACAGTGAGGTCACCGGCTTCTACAAGCAGAAGCCCGTCATGCTGACGTTGACGCGCCGGGACGACGGCCGCACCAATGTCGACATCCGCGTCGCGCCCTTCGCGCTTCCCTTCGATCTCAAGGCCGACAGCGACGCCGCCGGGCTGCCGCGGCCAACTTTCACCAAGTCGTCGAGGGGGCTCGGCAGCGCAAGCTCCAACAAGCGCGAGATGTCGGCGGCCGCGATGGCCGAGCTGCCCGCGGTGCTGGCCTTCTATCATCGCGAGCTCGCCGCGCGCGGCTGGCAGGAGGACGGCAGCGCGCCGCTCGCGCCCGGCGACGAGGTGGCGATCAAGATCTCCAACGCCGAGGAAGCCGGCGTGCTGCGGCTTGGCCGCAAATACGATTTCACCATGGTCAGCCTGACCGCGCAGGTGAAGGAATCAGCCCTTGCCGCCCGCGCCAAGGCAAAGAAGGAGGCTGACGACAGATTCTTCAGCGATGCCGCGGCAGCCGCAAAGCAGGTCATCGCCGCCGACGAGGCGCGCCGCAAGGTGCAGGCGGCCGCGCTGTCCGATGCCCCGCTCAACGCGCTCGCCGACAGCAAGACGCCGGTGCCGCTGCCGGAGAACGCCGAGGGCGTGAAGTTCGAAGGCAGCGACGGCAGCCTCGAATTCTCGTCCACATCGAGCGTGAAGGCGCTGACCGCGTTCTACCGGGCCTCGCTGAAGCCATTGGGCTGGAACGAGCGGCCTTCGGTCATCAACCAGCCCAACATGGCGATGCTGGAGTTTGCCAGAAGCGGCAAGTCGATCTCCTTCACCGTGATGCAGATGGGCCCCGAGGTGCGGGTGAGTGCCGAGGGTTCGGGCCTCAGGGTGGCTGCGGCCAAGCCTGCGGATAAGCCTGCAGAGGTGCAGGCCAAGTCATCCGAGCCGCTCAAGCCGGACACCGAGTCCCAGCTGCCCGTGCCGACGCAGCGTTCGTCGACCTCGCTCGCCACCACGAAACTGCCGGGCACGGAGACGCCGTTCCGCCGCGAGCTGGAGGCCAGCATCCCCGCCCCGCTCGGCGACGTGCTGGCGTTCTACCGCACTGAACTTGGAAAGCTCGGCTGGCAGGAGAAGGCCGACGGTGCCGCCGTGTCCGCAGATAGCGCGCAGATCGACTTCACCTCGCCGCAAGGCCCGGCCGTGCTCAAGCTCGGTCGCGCCAAAGGCGAGACCATTGTCAATCTGGCGCAGAAGAATCCGGATGCCGCGACCAAGGCGGACATCATGCCCAAGCCGGGCCAGGCCAGGGTGATGCTCGGCAATATCGGGGCGAAGGAAGCATCGCTCACGATCAACAAGCAGACCATCAAGATCGCGGCCGGCGCCGGCGGCCCGCAGTCGCCGAAAGGTCCGATGCTCGATCTGGCGCCCGGCAAGTATCAGTATGCGCTGCGCGTACCGGGGCGTCCCGCCCGCACCGAGACCCTCACGGTCGCCGCCGGCGATGCCTGGGGCCTGATGGTGGGTCCGACCGGCAAGGTGCTTCCGCTGCAGATGTATTGATCCCGCCGCCTGTACCTGTAACGGCCAGGTTGAACCTGTCCGGTTCCTGGGGCGACTAGTCGTCTGGAAGCGGCGGCGACCGTGTCGCAGCCGCCGCATCGCGCGAAGATCACCACGCGCGACATTCTCGGAGATGGAGCATGACAACGGTCAAGCGCGGGACGAGAGTTCCGGCACGATGGCGGCTGCTGGTGTGCGCCCTCACGCTTCTCGCAGGCTGTTCGAAGGAGCCGCTGACGGCAGATCCCGACGTCGACATGCCGGCACCGAAGCAAAGCAGCTTCAGCCAATTCCGCACCACGCACGCGCATGACGCCAAGGTCCCGCTCCGGCTCGAGATCGAAGCGCGCGTGCCCGCGGAGCTCAGCGAGGTGCTCGCCTTCTACCGCAGAGAGCTCGGACAGCGCGGCTGGCAGGAGAAGCCGGATGACGCAATGATCGCCGCCGATCGCGTGCAACTCGCCTTCGTCTCCCCGAAGGGCCCGGCCGTGCTGAAGCTTGGCCGCGCCAAGGGCGAGACCACGGTCAGCCTAGCGCAACGGAATCCGGAGGCTGCAGCCAAGGCCGATGTCCTGCCGATATCAGGACAAGCGCGGCTGATATTCGGCTATCTAAGGCCGGATGTGGCTTCGCTTGTGATCAACGATCAAACCATCAAGATCGCGGGCGGCGAAAATCATCCACAAGTGCTGGATCTGCCACCCGGCACGTATTCCTACGAGCTACGCGTGTCGGGCCTTCGGGTGCGCACCGATACCGTCACCCTGGCCTCAGGCGAGGCCTGGGGCCTCAGCGACGATAAGAAACCGTCCCAGATATACTGAACCCAGTGGCCTGGTCCGGCGCGCCACGGCGCCCGGAACGCCGTTTCCCACCCCGCAAAATCCACGCCTTCGAGGGGGTGAAAAAGAGGGTCCGAATCGCGCTTTTTGCGGCGCCCAGAATCGGCCTTTGCGAGGCTTGAAAACCGGCCAAAAATCCCTATTTAGTCAAAGGGTTGCCGGAGGATACTTTGCGCTAGGCGCAAGCGGTCTTTCATGGCACAAATAGCCTCACATCAGCGCCTTTTGCGCGGCTGATTCGGGCGACATCTCGAAGGCCTCTTATGACAGAACCTGCTCGGCAGACGCCTGCCGAAAACGAGCCCTCAAATCCGAGCGATTACGGGGCGGAATCGATCCGCGTGCTCAAGGGTCTCGATGCCGTCCGCAAGCGCCCGGGCATGTATATCGGCGACACCGACGACGGCTCGGGCCTGCACCACATGGTGTACGAGGTCGTCGACAACGCGATCGACGAGGCGCTGGCGGGCCACGCCACGCGCGTCGATGTCGTGCTCAATGCCGACAATTCCGTCACCGTGCGCGACGACGGCCGCGGCATTCCCGTCGACATCCACAAGGGTGAAGGCATCTCGGCGGCCGAGGTCATCATGACCCAGCTCCATGCCGGCGGAAAGTTCGACCAGAACTCCTACAAGGTCTCCGGCGGCCTGCACGGCGTCGGCGTCTCCGTCGTGAATGCGCTGTCGAGCAAGCTCGGCTTGCGCATCTGGCGCGACAACAAGGAGCACTACATCGAGTTCGCCCATGGCGATGCCGTCGCACCGCTGGTGGTGGTCGGCGACGCGCCGGGCAAGCGCGGCACCGAGGTGACGTTCCTGGCCTCGCCCGACACCTTCAAGAACATCGAATATGATTTCGCGACGCTCGAGCACCGCCTGCGCGAGCTCGCCTTCCTCAACTCCGGCGTCAACATCGCCCTCTCCGACATGCGCCACGCGGTCGAGAAGCGCGAGGAGATGCACTATTCCGGCGGCGTCGAGGAATTCGTCAAATATCTCGACCGCAACAAGAAGGCGATCGTGCCGGCGCCGATCATGGTGCGCGCGGAAGCCAACGGCATCGGCGTCGAGGCGGCGCTGTGGTGGAACGACAGCTACCACGAGAACGTGCTGTGCTTCACCAACAACATCCCGCAGCGCGACGGCGGCACCCATCTCGCCGGCTTCCGCGGCGCGCTGACGCGCCAGGTCAACGGCTATGCCGAGGCCAATGCGAAGAAGGAAAAGATCGCGCTGACCGGCGACGATTGCCGCGAAGGCCTCACCGCCGTTCTGTCGGTCAAGGTGCCCGATCCGAAGTTTTCGTCGCAGACCAAGGACAAGCTGGTGTCCTCGGAAGTGCGTCCCGTGGTCGAGAACGTGCTCAACGAGGCGCTCCAGGCCTGGTTCGAGGAGCACCCTAGCGAAGCCAAGATGATCGTCGGCAAGGTGATCCAGGCCGCAGCCGCCCGCGAAGCCGCGCGAAAGGCGCGCGAGCTGACGCGCAAGAGCCCGCTCTCGGTCTCCTCGCTGCCCGGCAAGCTCGCCGACTGCCAGGAAAAGGATCCGGCCAAGTCCGAACTCTTCATCGTCGAGGGTGACTCGGCAGGCGGCAGCGCCAAGCAGGGCCGCAACCGCGAATTCCAGGCGGTGCTGCCGCTGCGCGGCAAGATCCTCAACGTGGAACGCGTGCGTCCCGACAAGATGCTGGGAAGCGAGCAGATCGGCACGCTGATCACGGCGCTCGGCACCGGCATCAGCGACGAGTTCTCGATCGAGAAGCTGCGCTATCACAAGATCATCGTGATGACGGACGCCGACGTCGACGGCGCCCACATCCGCACGCTGCTGCTCACCTTCTTCTACCGGCAGATGCGCGACATCATCGACGGCGGCTATCTCTACATCGCCCAGCCGCCGCTCTATAAGGTCTCCAGAGGCAAGTCCGAGCAGTACCTGAAGGACGAGCGGGCGCTGGAGGACTATTTGATCGAGACCGGTCTCGATGATTGCATATTCACGCCCGGCACCGGCGGCGACCGCAGCGGCCGTGACCTGCGCGGACTGATCGACGACGCCCGCGTCGTTCGCAGCATCCTGCGCAATCTGCACACCCGCTACAACCGCAAGGTCGTCGAGCAGGCCGCCATCACTGGCGTGCTGAACAAGGACATCTACGGCGATCCCGACAAGGCCGCCGCGGCCGCCCAATACGTCGCCGGACGGCTGGACAAGCAGGCCGAGGATGTCGAACGCGGATGGGTCGGCCACTACGTGGAAGGCCAGGGCTTCCAGTTCGAGCGCACTGTGCGCGGGGTCAAGGACGTCGCGATCATTGACTCCGCGTTCCTGGGTTCGGCCGAGGCCCGCAAGCTCGACGAATTTACGCCCAAGCTGCAGGATGTTTATGCCCGCCCCGGCAACCTTCGGCGCAAGGACGTCGAGCACACGGTCCACGGTCCGGTCGATCTGTTCGAAGCGGTCACCGACGCCGGCCGCAAGGGCGTCACCCTGCAGCGCTACAAAGGACTGGGTGAGATGAACCCGGAGCAGCTCTGGGAAACAACGCTGGATACCAATGCGCGCTCGCTGCTCCAGGTGAAGGTCAAGGAGGTCGACGAGGCCGACGACATCTTCACCAAGCTGATGGGCGACGTGGTCGAGCCGCGCCGCGACTTCATCCAGGAACATTCGCTGAGCGCGACGATCGATATCTAGCCCCGACCTCGTTGCACCTCTCCCGCTTGCGGGAGAGGTCGACGCGCCCCGGGCGGTGCGAAGCATCGTCCCGCGCGCGGCGGGTGAGGGCTTTCTCCTCGCGGGGATATTCTCCGTAGATTTCGACAACCCCACCGCTGAAGCACCCCCACCCCAGCCCTCCCCCGCAAGCGGGAGAGGGAGCGCACCTCCTTCGTGGCGGCCATCAAGCCCGAATTGCTACCGTGCCCAATTCTCGGTAGTTTCCGCCTCCGAACCACCCCGCCCCACCCAACAGGACAGCGAGAACCACCGTGGCGCCCATCCAGTACATCGTCGAGGGCGGTCACCGGCTCTCGGGCTCGATCGAGCCGTCCGGCAACAAGAATTCGGCGCTGCCGATCATCGCCGCCGCGCTGCTCACCGAGCATCCGGTGACGCTGGAGAACGTGCCGCGGATCCGCGACACCGAGACGCTGGTCGAGCTGATCCGCTCGGTCGGCGCGGCGGCGGAGTGGACCGCCCGCAACACGCTTCATATCCATGCCAAGAGCATCCGCGCTGCGGATCTCGACCCCGAGCTCTGCGTCCGCATCCGCGCCTCGATCCTGCTCGCGGGCCCCCTGCTCGCCCGCTGCGGCGAGGTGATGCTGCCGCCGCCCGGCGGCGACGTCATCGGCCGCCGCCGGCTCGACACCCATGTGCTGGCGCTGGAACAGCTCGGGGCCAAAGTCACCGCGACCGACCGGCTCGAATTCCGCGCGCCAAAGCTCGCCGGCGCGGACGTGTTCCTGGACGAGCCCAGCGTCACCGCAACCGAGAACGCGCTGGTGGCGGCGGTCGCGGCCGACGGCGTCACCTATTTGCGCAACGCAGCCTCCGAGCCGCATGTGCAGGACCTCGCCAACTTCCTGGTCGCGCTCGGCGCCAAAATCGAGGGCATCGGCACCAACACCATGATCATCCATGGTCCGGCGACGCTGGGGGAAGCGACCTACCGGATCCAGCCCGACCATATCGAGGTCGGCTCGCTGATCGGGCTTGCCGCCGTAACGCGCTCGCCGCTTCGCATCGTGCGCGCCGGTGTCGAGCATCTGCGCTCGATCCGCATGGGTTTCGAACGGCTCGGCATCGTCTGCCGCGTCGAGGGCGACGACCTCATCGTGCCCTCGAACCAGACGCTGAAGATCCAGGACGATTTCGGCGGCCACGTGCCGAAGCTGGAGGACCAGCCCTGGCCGGCCTTCCCGGCCGATCTGATGTCGATCGCGATCGTCACCGCCACGCAATGCGAGGGCGTGATCCTGATGTTCGAGAAGATGTTCGAATCGCGGATGTTCTTCGTCGACAAGCTGATCGCGATGGGCGCGCGTATCGTGCTCTGCGATCCGCATCGCGCCATCATCGCCGGCCCCAGCCGCCTGCGCGGCGCGCCGATGACCTCGCCCGACATCCGCGCCGGCATGGCGATGCTGCTGGCCGCGGTCTGCGCCGAGGGCACTTCGACCATCAACAACGCCGACCAGATCGAGCGCGGCTACGAGCGCATCGAGGAGCGGCTGAACGCGCTGGGCGCGAAGATCAAGCGCGTGCCGGAAAGGAAGAGCTGAGGTCTTTGCCTCTCCCCGCTTGCGGGGAGAGGCCGGATTGCATCGCAGATGCAATCCGGGTGAGGGGGAGCCTCCGCGAATCCAACTGCCATCTTTTCTGCGGAAACAGGCCCCTCACCCCAACCCTCTCAGCGCGAGCAAAACTCGTCGCGGCCCCGTGAGAACGGCGAGAGGGAGAAGAGACACGGGCCATGTTTTCGTCGCTCAGTGATGCTATTGAGTGACCATGCTCGACACCGTGCAACATCATTCGCAGCCGCAATCCGGCGTGCCGCAAAACCATCTCGCCGATGAGTTCGTCGAGACGCTGCGGCTGGCCGTGCCGATGATGCTGACGCAGCTCGGGCAGATCGCGATGATCACGACCGATCTCGCGCTGATCGGCCGGCTCGGCGAGGATGCGGTCGCCGCCGCCGCGCTGGCGCATACAGTTTATTTCGTCAGCTTTACCTTCGGGCTCGGATTGATGGCTGCGGTGTCGCCGCTGGTGGCGCAGGCGTTCGGCGCCGGCGACGTCAGGCGCATCCGCCGCGCCTTGCGCGTCGGCTTGTGGGTCGCGCTGCTGATCTCGCTGCCGATGATGGCCTCGCCGCTTTACGGCGAGCACATCCTGATCGCTCTCGGACAGGTGCCGCAGTCGGCCGCGCTCGCCCAGCGCTACCTGAACGGCCTCGCCTGGGGCATCGCGCCGGCGCTCGGCTTCATCGCGCTGCGCGGCATGATGAGCGCGGTGAACCGGCCGCAGCCGCCGCTGTGGATCACGGTCGCAGCGATCCCCGTCAATGCCGCGCTGGTCTATGTCCTGATCCACGGCCTGTTCGGCCTGCCGGAGCTCGGCCTGTTCGGCGCGGGGCTTGCGACCACGCTCGTCAATCTCGGCACCTTCCTCGCCGTGCTCGCCATCGCCGCATGGCGAAAGCCATTTTCGGACTACCGCCCGCTCGCCCATCTTTGGCGGATCGACTGGCCCCTGGTGCGCCAGCTCATCGCGCTCGGCGCGCCGATCTCGTCTTCCCTGCTGCTGGAATATGGCCTGTTCTCGTCCGCCGCGCTGCTGATGGGATTGATCTCGACCACGGCGCTTGCCGCGCACCAAATCGCGCTCCAGGTCACGGCCGTGCTGTTCATGGTCCCGCTCGGCATCGGCATGGCGGCGACGGTCCGCGTCGGCCACGCCTTCGGCCGCAACGACCCGGCCGCGGTGAGACGTGCGGGCCTCGTCGCGGCGGTGCTTGGCGTGGCGTTGGTCTCGGCCCTGACCGTTGCCATCATCCTCGGCCGCTACGAGCTCGGACGGCTGTTCTTCGGCGGCAGCGAGGCCAGCGCGGCAACGGTCGAGCTGACGGCGACACTGCTGCTGGTCGGCGCGACCTTCTTCATCGCCGACGGTCTCCAGACCATCATGGGCGGCGCACTGCGCGGCATCAATGACACCCGGATGACGCTGGCGTTCGCGGCGATCGGCTATTGGTGCGTCGCTTTTCCCGTCGCCTGGGTCCTGGCTTTCCACACCGGGCTGGGCGCAGTCGGCGTCTGGATCGGATTCTCGATCGGCACGTTCGTCTATGCCGGCCTCCTGGTCTTGCGCTTCCGGATGCTGGCGCGCAGACTGGTGGGATGATCGGCACAGTCCGCGAAGTTCCTCCCAATGTCGACGCCGGCACGCTGCTGGCCGGCGCGCAGTTCGTGGACGCATTTCGCGTGGAGATCGGCGCGACGGCGGTGAATGCCCGCGAGGCCTGCGTGCGGATGGTGCTGCACGGGCCACGCTGGGTCGATGCGCTCATACGCCTGCGCAACATCCTGGTGAGACCGTTCGGACTGAAGACCTCGGGCGAAGGTGCGCCGGCGCCGTATGGCCTGATCGGATTGTTTCCGGTGGTCAGCGAAACACCCGAGCGGCTGGTCGCGGGCTTCAACGATTCCCATCTCGATTTCCGCCTCGTCGTCGATGTCGCCGGAACGGAGGCGGACCGCCAGGTGACATCGACCACGCTGGTGCGCACCCACAATCTGCTCGGCCGGACCTATCTCGCCCTCATCATGCCCTTCCACAAGTTCGTGGTCCGCGGCATGATGAAGCGCATCGCGGAACCGGCGAGATGACCCTGTCCGTCGACCTCTTCTACTCCTACCGCAGTCCCTTCAGCTATCTGGCGCTGCCGAAGACGCTGAAGCTCGTCGCGGAGTATGACCTCGCGGTGAACCTGCGACCGGTCTATCCGCTCGCAGTCCGCGTCCCCGGCTTCTTCAAGAAGGCCAGCCCGAACTTCATTCGCTATGTGGTGCTCGACAGCACGCGCGTCGCGCAGCACGAGGGCATTCCGTTCCGCTTTCCGAGGCCGGATCCGATCGTGCAGGACAAGACGACGTTCGATGTCGCGGCCGAGCAGCCCTACATCCACCGGCTGACCCGGCTGGGCGCGATGGCGCAGCTCGAGGGCCGTTCGCTCGCATTCACCGATGCGATCGCGCGCGTGCTATGGGACGGCTCGGTGGCGGGCTGGAACGAAGGCGATCATCTCGCCCGCGCTGCCGAGAAGGCCGGCTTCGATCTCGCCGCGATGGATGCTGCAATCAGCGCAGATCCGGATCGTTACGAGCAGGTGATCGCGGAGAACGAGAAGGACCACGCCGCCTCCGGCCATTGGGGCGTGCCGACCTTCGTGTTCGAGAACGAGCCGTTCTTCGGCCAGGACCGCATCGATCTCTTGGTCTGGCGCATGCAGGACAAGGGCCTGACGAAGCGGTAGGGCAAGTCCTGATGCGTACCGGCCTCGGCCCATGACCGACATAGGTCAACATGCCGCGGCCGGGCGTGCATCCGCGTTGATCCCGGTCAAATGATGCATCTCGCCGGCTGCATAGCGTCTCCTCGCGGAAGGAGCCGCGATCATGCTGCCGTTCACGATCGAGCAATTCCTAGGTGTTTTTGCGAGCTACAACCGGGCAATCTGGCCGATGCAGGTTCTCGCATATCTGTTGGGCGGGCTGGCCTTCGTGCTGGTGTTTCGCAAGGACAGATGGGCCGATCAGATCGTCGCCGGCATTCTTGCGGCGATGTGGGCATGGACCGGGATCGTCTATCACCTGACCTTCTTCGCAACGATCAACAAGCTGGCCTACATTTTCGGCGCATTGTTTGTCGTCCAGGCTGCGGCCTTCGTCTATTTCGGCGTGTGCCAAAACCGGATCGATTTCGACTACAATGAGGAATCAGCGGGGGTTATCGGAGTCGCGTTCGTGTTCTACGCGGCGGCGATCTACCCCCTGTTCGGCCTCGAGATGGGTCAGCACCCCAACGAACTGCCGATGTTCGGAGTCACGCCGTGTCCCGTCACCATCTTCAGCTTCGGCATGTTGCTGCTGACAAGGCAGCCGGTCCCGCGCTGGCTCCTTGTGATCCCGTTTCTATGGTCGCTTGTCGGCGGCAGCGCCGCGATACTGCTCCGCGTGCCGCAAGACTGGGCGCTGTTGGTGGCTGGAGCTGTCTCTCTGGCACTGCTGATCCAGCGTGACCGGCGGGTCGCATCGGCCTGCTAGTTCCAGCACCGGCTCACTCCGCCACGCGCGCGGGCTTGTCGCTTGCTGCCTCCGACCACTCGCCGACGACGCGGTCGAGATCGCAGAGATTCTGGTGCATCTGCTCCAGCGAGAATCCGATAGCGAAGAAGCGCTCGGCGGTGTCGCCGGAATGGCCGCGGATCAGACCGTCCTGGCGCACCGCGGCAACCGCCTCGGCGTAGTGCTGAAGCGCGACATGCACGGGATGGATCGGCGGCGCGCCGGCGCCAGCCCGCAGTGCTTCGGCCGCCGACCGCAGGAAGCGCACGATCGCCGCACTGACCTCCGCCAGCGGCGCGGCGAGCCGCATCTGCACCTCGACCGGCAGCGGGACGACGGTGGCGCGGCCGATCATCACGACGTCATGGCGCAGCCGCAGCACCGTTCGCAGCAAGGGACCGGTATCGGGCCCGCTCGACAGGCGCGCGGCACGCTCGCGTTCGGCTTCTGCACCGATGGCATTCATGCCCACCATCGCGGTGCCGATGCCGTCCTGGATCCGGTGCAGCGCATCGTTGTCGCGGCCGCGCGTGAGACCCGCGAGCAGCTCGGTGAAGGCGTCCGCGATCAGTTCGAGCAGTCTTGCCGCGCTGGCGCGGATCTGCCGCACCGCGCGTGAGGGCAGCACCAGGAACGAAACGAGCAATCCCGTGATGGCGCCGACCCCGACCTCGCTGACGCGATCGATCGCCGAGGTCATGGGATCGGAATGATGCATGGTCGGAACCAGCAGCACGATGATCGCGGTCACCGTCGCCGCGTTGAGGCTTGGGTTGATCGCGGCCACGAAGGCGAGCGGCGCGACCGCCAGCACCAGCAGCGCCAACAGGCCCGCCTCGGTAGAGTAAGGGATCAGGATCGCGATGGCGCCGCCATAGATGGCGCCGCCGATCGTGCCGAGCACGTAGTCGCGCGTCGCCTTCAGCGAGCGGCCGACGCTCATCTGGGTCACGATCAGCGAGGTCAGCACCGCCCAGAGCGGCAAGAGCAGATGCAGCGCGGTGGCAATGGCATAGGCCGCCACCGCGGCGACCGTGACCCGGATGGCCAACCCCAACTGCGTCCGCCGTGATCGGATCCGGTCGAACATTTGTCTTGCGAGTGCCATCGTCGAATGTCCCGGTCCGATCCTCTTGCGCCTGCCAAAAGCATAGCTGATGCCCGCGGCCCCAAGGCCGCTTGAAAGGCCAAATCAGCCCGCCTAACTTGCGCGCCAAAACGAGGAAACACGATGGCCCACGAAACCGCAACGCTCGCCGCCTATGTCTTCAATCTGAAATACCGGGATATTCCGGCGGAAGTGCTGGATCGCGCCAAGGTGTTGACGCTGGATTTCCTCGGCAGCGCGATCCGGGCCAGAAGCGAAGCGGAATCCACCCCCTCGATCCTGAAGATGCTGGAGGCGCTCGCGCTCGACACCAGGGGCGAGTCCACCGTGTTCGGCGACAGCAAGACCTGGACCCCGGCGGTGGCGGCGCTGCTGAACGGCGCACTCGGCCATTCCCTCGATTTCGACGACACGCATGCGGATTCTTCGCTGCATCCGAGCGCGCCGGTCGTTCCGGCCGCGTTCGCCGTCGGCGAGATGGTCGGCGCTTCCGGGCGCGACGTGCTGACCGCGATCGTGGCGGGCTATGAAATCTGCTGCCGGCTCGGCAACGCGCTCGACCCGACCTCGCATTATGCGCGCGGCTTCCATCCGACCGCGACCGCCGGCACCTATGGCGCGGCCGCCGCGGCCGGAAAACTGTTCGGCCTCAGCGAAAAGCAGATCATCGCCGCCTTCGGCGTCTCCGGCAGCCAGGCCGCCGGCTCGCTGCAATTCCTGGTCAACGGCGCCTGGAACAAGCGCTACCAGGTCGGCGCCGCCGCGATGAACGGCGTGATCGCCGCGACGCTGGCGCGCAACGATTTCGTCGGCGCGACCGAATCGGTCGAGGGCAAGCACGGCCTGCTCGCCGGCTACACCGACGACGCGCATCCCGGTAAGGCCGTCGCCGAGCTCGGCAAGACCTATGAGACGATGAAGATCGGCGTGAAGCCGTATCCGAGCTGCCGCTACACCCATGCCGCAATCGACGCGCTGATCGCGATGCGGCGCGAGCACAATCTGACGCCAGACCAGGTCAAGCGCGTCGAGATCGGCCTGCATCGCAACGGCATCACGCTGACCGGCGATGCCGCGACCAAGCGGCATCCGACCTCGATCGTCGGCGGCCAGTTCTCGATGTTCTTCACCGGCGCGCTCGCGCTCGATCAGGGCAGCTTTGGTTGGGATGACTACAACCGCCTCGGCGATACCGCCATCGACGCGCTCGCCGACAAGTTCGACGTGGTGCAGGACGACCGGCTCGAGATCGGCCGCACCCATCCGTTCGGCGCGCGCGTCAGCATCACAACGGACGACGGCGTGCACGAGCGGCTGTATGCCGATCCCTCCGGCGAGCCGAATTCGTTTCCCGATGCGCAGGCGATGCAGCAGAAATTCTTGACGCTGGCGCGTCCGGTGCTGAATGCGCGCGCGGAGAAATTTGCCGACGCGATCCTGACGCTGGAGCGGTTCGACCGCGTGGCGAAGGCGACGGAATTGGGACGGCAGTAGAGAGAGATATCGCCTCTCCCCGCTTGCGGGGAGAGGCCGGAATCCAAGCGCAGCTTGGATTCCGGGTGAGGGGGACTCTCCGAGCATCCAACTCTCACCGTCCTCGCGGAGACTCCCCCTCACCCCAACCCTCTCCCCGCAAGCGGGGCGAGGGAGAAGAGGCGGCGCTCGACACCTCAATTCACCCCCGCCAGCTTCCCGTTCTCGCGCGTTGCGGCCACCACGTCGCGCACGAGATCGAACACGCCGTCCGCCTCCGGCGGCCAGTTCGGCGAGCGGCCGAGCCGCACGATCACGAGTCGCTCCGAGGGAATGACGATCGTGTACTGCCCGATCGTGCCCTTGGCGAAGAAGGCATCGCGCGGCCAGCCGTGTGTGATGCGAAGGTTCGCGCCAAAGCTGGCGCCGTGGTTGGTCCAGAAGCCGGCGCCGATGCCGACCCACGCGTTTGGCGTCGCCGTCGCCGAATGGTTCACCCATCCCTCGGGGAGGATGCGCTTTCCGCCGGCGAGGCCGTCATTGAGATAGAGCTGGCCGAACCGCGCCCAGTCACGCGCGGTCGCCAGCATCTCGCTGGAGCCCTCGACCGTGCCGGCACCGTCGAGCTGGAGCGTGACATGACGCATGCCGAGCGGAGCGAACAATTCGCTGCGCGCGAAGCGCAGCGCATCTTCGGGCGTGCCGCCGGCAGCAACGCGGATCAGATGCGCGAGAATGATGGTGTTGCCGTCGTGATAGTTCCACGCGGTGCCCGGTGCGGTCTCGAGCGGGATGCTCTCCGCATAGGTGGCCATGTCGGATTCCATGAACTTCATCCGGTTGACGGGCTCGAAGGCGGCGCCGAGCGAAGCCTCCAATGAGCTGCCAAGCGCAAGGCCCGCGGTGTGGCGCAGCAGCTGATCGACAGTGATGGCGTGGCGCGGATCGTCAGGATCTTTCCAGGCCGCGACTGGCGCAGGCCCATCGAGCTTCAGCTTGCCTTGGCGCACCAGCACGCCCGTCAGCGCCGAGATCACCGATTTTGTCATGGAGAAGCCGAGCAGCGGAGTCTCCGGTCCGATTCCGTCCGCATAGCGCTCGGCGATGATGCGGCCCGCCTTCAGCACGACGACCGCGCGGGTGCGGCGATAAGGCGGCTGCGCGGGCTCCGCGAAGGCGTGGTCGAGCGCGGCGGCAAGCTCGGGGCTCTGCGGCGGCACGATCGCGGGGCCGGCGATCTCGGGCAGCAGCGCCGGCTGCC
This sequence comes from Bradyrhizobium sp. 1200_D9_N1_1, assembly GCF_052075915.1. Lineage (NCBI taxonomy): Bacteria > Pseudomonadati > Pseudomonadota > Alphaproteobacteria > Hyphomicrobiales > Nitrobacteraceae > Bradyrhizobium > Bradyrhizobium sp. 1200_D9_N1_1. Next base: position 20,307 of record NZ_CP197226.1, read on the forward strand.
TGTCGTCCGCAGGCACGGTGACGTCGGCGATCGCCGCGCCGTGCTCCAGCGTGCAGCCGAGCCCCTCGCGATAGACGGCATGGCTGCGGCCGATGCCGAACAATGTCACCGTGACGTCCTTGCGCGCGCGATCGACCTGGTAGTCCATCGCCCAGGTGATCAGACTGGTGCCCGGCATGGCGTCCATGGTTTCGGCGAAGGTCCGCCTGATATCCAGGCCCGAGACGAACGTCTCGGAGCACAGGATGTCGGCGACGAAGCCGGTGGCGATCCTGGGCACGTCGTGCGCCCGCGCCGCGCCGAGCGCGAGGCCGGCAGCGACGATGGTGGTGGTGAGGAGGATGATCTTGCGGCGGCGGGTCACGGGCTTTCTCCGGCTTCGGGGCAGGTGCGGGAGAGCAGGCCGGATGCGGGCGACACGCGCTCGCCGGATTTGGAAAATAGCGTGGCTGAAACCGAGCGGGTGCTGGCCGATTCCGAAATAACTCAAATATTTCAAAGCAATGCGAGGATGCAGTCACGACGGTGGTCCGCTCCCCCGCCCCGCTTGCGGGGAGAGGGTTGGAGTGAGGGGGAGCCTCCGTGGGGGCGGTGAGAGTTGGACTCGCGGAGGCTCCCCCTCACCCGCCGCGCTTCGCGCGTCGGCCTCTCCCCGCACGCGGGGAGAGGCGAAGAGCCGGTTACGCCGCATTCACCTTCAGCCGCCGGTATTCCGTCGGCGTCACGCCGGTGACCGCCTTGAAGGCGCGGTTGAACGGGCCGAGCGACTGGAAGCCGGCGTCCATGGCGATGGTGATGACCGGGACCTCGGCCTGGGCGGGATCGGCGAGCGCGGCCTTGGCTTCCTCGATGCGGTGGTTGTTCAGGAAGACATTGAAGTTGCGGTAACCGAGCCGCTGGTTGATCAGCCGGCGCAGCCTGTATTCGGGAATCTTCAGCCGGCCCGCCAGGACGCCGATGGTGATGTTCTCCTGGCGATAGATCCGCTCGTCGGCCATCAGCCGCATCAGGGCGTCGATGAGCTTTTGATCGGCCGCGTCATCGGCTGCAGGCTGACTGAAAACAATCGGCGGCGCGGGCTCCGCCGCAGCCGGAAACAGATCCGCCCCGTCAACGCGCATCATGGCATAGACGATCGCCGCGACGGTGCAGGCAAGCACGCCGGCATTGATGGTTTCGGCGACATCGCCGACGTGGTGGCCGGCGACGACGATCTGGAGTACCGCGTTCAGCCCGCCATAGAGTGCGGTTACGCAGACGATGAAGACACGAACGTGGCGGCGGCGCTCGACCAGGTCGGCCGGCCAGGAGGCGATCATCTCCCCGACCGCAAGCGCGATGAAGCCGAGCACGATCAGATTCACCACCGTCACCGAGAACCGCACATGGCCGCTGGGTGCAATCCAGACGCAGCCTGCGAAGCTGAAGGCGGTCACCAGCGCCCAGACCCATCCGTGCCACCAGCGGAGGCGAAACTCGTCGTCGAACAGGGAGCGTGTGAACAGCCAGAACACCACGATGGTGCCGGTCGAGAGCGCGATCAGCGGTGCATGCTGGAGCGGGATCCGCGACGTGACATCTACCGAATAGCTCGCCGCATGCGCCGCTGAGCCCAGCGCGAAGGCCGCACCGAGCCGGGCCGCCAGCACATTGCGGAAATCCGAGACCAAGGACGCCGCAAGCACCAGCAGCAGCGCCACGGACGCGGCGCGAAATGCAAGCTCTGTTGCGGCAAGGGTCATCAGTTGTGGCGGCCGTCTGGTGTAATCGACCGACCATCGTTCGTCAGGCCGATTTTTTCAAGCACCATCCGCACCACAACCGTCATCGCCCGGCTTGACCGGGCGATCCAGTACTCCGAGACGGCAATGATTAAATCGATGGTCCGCGGCGTACTGGATCGCCCGCCTTCGCGGGCGAAGACAGTTGAGAATGTGGCACCGCCGCCCCCACGACATCTTGTCCGGCTTTGTCGCGACGGCGACGCCAAATCCTGCTACGATCGTGCCCAAGAAAGTTAAAAGGAGTCCATCATGAGCTGGCAACCCTCCAACGATCCCGTGCTCGGCGATCCCATGTCCTGCGATGCGCTCGATCTTGTCATCGTGCCGCGCACGCGCGACCTCGGCGACGGCTTCGTCGTGCGGCGCGCGCTGCCCCATGGCAGGCGGCAAATGGTCGGACCCTTCATCTTCTTCGATCATTTCGGCCCGGTGCAGTTCGTTTCCGGCAAGGGCATGGACGTGCGGCCGCATCCGCATATCGGACTTGCCACCGTCACCTATCTGTTCGACGGCTCGATCATGCACCGCGACAGCGAGGGCAACGTCCAGGAGATCGCGCCCGGTGCGATGAACCTGATGACGGCGGGCCGCGGCATCGCGCATTCCGAGCGCACGCCGGATGCGCAGCGCGCCTCGGGCCAGCAGATGCTGGGCCTGCAAAGCTGGATCGCGCTGCCGGCCGGATCGGAAGAGATCGCGCCATCGTTCCAGCATTACGGCGCCGGCGACCTGCCGATGATCTCCGAGCGGGATTTCACCGCGCGGGTGATCGCGGGCTCCGCCTTCGGCATCACGTCGCCGGTGTCCATGGTCTCGCCCTGGTTCTACACCGAGGTCACGGCGGTCGCGGGCGCGAGCGTGCCGCTTGACCCCGATCACGAGGAGCGCGCGATCTACGTGGTGGACGGCGAGGTCGAGATCGCGAACGAGCGCTATGAGGGGCCGCGGCTGCTGATCTTCCGCCCCGGTGACCGCATCACCGTGAAGGCACTCAAGGCCACGCGAATGATGTTTCTCGGCGGCGATGCACTGGAAGGCCCGCGCCACATCTGGTGGAATTTCGTCTCCTCCAGCAAGGATCGGATCGAGCAGGCCAAGCAGGACTGGAAAACCGGCCGCTTCGCGGCGGTTCCTCAGGAACATGAGTTCATTCCGTTGCCGGAATAGGCTAATCCGGTTTCCGGCCGTGCCGTCAGGCGCGGCCGGATTTCCCGCCTGAAGGCCATGCCTTCGAAAGATCTGTCTGCGAAAGCTTTGCCGATGACCACCATGCTCTCCAGCGACCTGCCGCTCCCCAAGATCGGGCGCGGCAAGGTGCGCGACATCTATGCCGTCGACGACGACCGCCTGCTGCTCCTTACCACCGACCGCATCAGCGCCTTCGACGTCGTCATGGGCGAGACCATCCCGATGAAGGGCGCGGTGCTGACCCAGATCAGCGCGTTCTGGTTTGGCGAGCTTGAAGGCGTGGTGCCGCATCACATGATCAGCGCCGACACCGACGAGATCATCGCGGCCGTGCCCGCCTTGAAGCCGCATCGCGCCGAGATCCTCGGCCGCGCCATGCTCTCCCGCCGCACCACGGTGTTTCCGATCGAATGCGTGATCCGCGGCTATCTCTCGGGATCGGCCTGGAAGGAATACGCCACCAGCGGCACGCTCGCGGGCGAGAAGCTGAAGGCCGGCCTCGTCGAGAGCGAGAAGCTGGAGCCAGCGATCTTCAGCCCGGCGACCAAGGCCGAGACCGGCCATGACGAGAACATCACGATTGCGCGGATGCGCGAGGTGGTCGGCGACGAGACAGCCTACACGCTCGAGAGCATGACGCGCGCGATCTACACGCTCGGCGAGGAGCTGGCGCGCGAGCAGGGCATCATCATCGCCGACACCAAGTTCGAGTTCGGCCGCGACAAGGACGGCCGCATCATCCTGATCGACGAGGTGATGACGCCGGATTCGTCGCGGTTCTGGGCCGTCGATGCCTACAAGCCCGGCCAGCCACAGGCGAGCTTCGACAAGCAGCCGCTGCGCGACTATCTCGACGTCGAGCGCCGCGCCGGCCGCTGGAACGGCGACGCCCCGCCGCCGCCGCTGCCGGCGAGCGTGGTGGAGGCGACCAGCAAACGGTATCTGGAGGCGTATCGGCGCGTGACGGGGAAAGAGCTGAAGATTTAGGCGCAGTTGCTGCCACAAACTCGTCATTGCGAGCGCAACGAAGCAATCCAGAGTCTTTCCGCGGAGGGATTCTGGATTGCTTCGCTACGCTCGCAATGACGTGGAGGGGGTCGGTGCGCCGCTCCGGCATTGTCCATCCGGCTCTATTCCCTCACGCATGATTGGCCGTTCACATGCCATCGCCGAAACTGTCGGATATTTCATAGTTACAAGAATCCTGTTGCGCTAAGTCCGCAGTCGTCTACGTCTCGGACGGGACTTTTTCAGGGGCGAGCGCAACCGCGTGACCGATCCAGCAATTATTTTCAGTCCGGCTGCCCGTTTCAACCCGGCCCTCAGGCGTGCGCTGAATGATATATTGGGCGGGAGCGCCGCCAGCGTCCTGGCCGTCACTTTCGGGCTATCCTACGCGCTGCTGATCTTCACCGGGCCGCTGTCGCCTTATCTGTCCTACGGCATCGCCGCGACTTTCATCAGCTCCGCGGTCCTTGCGGCTGTCATCGGGCTGGGAAGCTCCCTGCCCTTCGCGGTCGCCGGCCCCGACAGCTCGACCGCCGCAGTGACGGGCATCTTGGCCGCCTCACTGGTCGAACGCATTGAAGCGGCCAATCTGTCGGCGCCGCTGCTCTCGCCCGTCCTGATCACGCTCGGCCTGTCGACCATGCTGACCGGGATCGTGCTGTGCGGACTGGGACTGACGCGGATGGGCCGCGCCATCCGCTACGTGCCTTATCCGGTGATCGGCGGCTTTCTCGGCGCCACCGGGCTCTTGATCGTGATGGGCGCGATCCGGGTGATCACCGATCATCCCGTGCAGTTTGCCACCCTGCCGCGCTTCACCAACGGCGTCACGATGTCGGAGCTGGGCGCCGCCTGCGCGATGGCGCTGGTGCTCTATCTGACGTGGCACCGCTCGCGCAACGCGTTCGGGTTGCCGATCATCCTGGTCGGCGGCATGCTCGCCGCGCATCTGGCGTTCCGGATCGCCGGGATTTCGCCGGAGGAGGCGCGCGCTTTGGGCTGGATGTTCCAGCCGCCGCCGCCGGCGACCTTCATGTTGCCCTGGCACATCGACGACCTCGCGCACTATCCGTGGTTCGCCGTGCCGGACCTGCTCGGCAACGTCGTCGCCGTCATCTTCGTTAGCGCCTCCAGCACCCTGTTCAACACCACCGGCATCGAGGTCGCCGCTCACCGCGAGGCCAATCTTGAGCGGGAGCTGAACACTACCGGCGCCGCCAATATCCTGTCCGGCGCGCTCGCCGGCTATGCCGGCTGCATCTCGGTCAGCCGCTCGATCCTCAATTTCAGCAGCGGCGGCCGCGGACGCCTGTCCGGCTTCACGGTTGCGGCCATATCACTGCTGATGCTCGCGATCGCACCGGAGCTGCTCGGCTTCATGCCGAAATTCGTGCTCGGCGGCCTGCTGCTCTATCTCGGCGCCGATCAGCTCCACAAATGGCTCATCGAGTCGCGCAAGCGGCTCTCGAAGCTCGAATATCTGTCGCTGGTCGCCATCATCGCGATCATCGTCATCTGGGGTTTCGTGCCGGGCATCCTGATCGGCGTGATCATCGGCTGCGCGACCTTCGCATTCAGCGCGGCGCGGGTCGAATCGATCAAATACAGTTTTGACGGCGCCGAATATCGCTCCTCGCTCGATCGCTCGCGCGACGACCAGGAGGTGCTGCTCGCTCATGGCGGCAAGATTCAGGGCCTGAATCTCCAGAGCTATCTGTTCTTCGGGTCCGCCAACCGGCTCTATCAGCACGTCAAGAAGCTGCTGCACGAACGCCCGGAGTGCCGCTATCTGCTGTTCGACTTCAAGCTCGTCACCGGCGTCGATTCGTCGGCCGCCTACAGTTTTGCCCAGATCAAGCGCAGCGCCGGCGACCTCGGCGTCGAGCTGATCCTGGTGTACCTGCCAGCCGCGGCCGAGAAGGTGCTGCGCTCCAGCGATTTCCTCGGCGACGGCGTCACCGTCATTCCCGAGCTCGATCATGCGCTGGAGTGGTGCGAGAACGAGCTCATCGCGCAGCATCAGGGCCTGGCGCAGGAAGAGGCGAATTTGCGCGACTGGTTCGCAGGGATTCTCGACAGCGAGGACGATGCCGACGAACTGATCCGCCGCTGCCAGCGCCTCGAGGTCGAGGCCGGCGAAATCATCGTGCAGGCCGGCGATGCCGCCGATTCCATGCACTTCATCCTCGACGGCCGCGTTGGGATCATGATCCCCGCGGAGCAGAATGGCATGACGCGGGTCCGAAGCCTCGGGCGCTACACCACGATCGGCGAGATGGGCCTGGTGTCGCAGACGCCGCGCAGCGCGACGATCCAGGCCGAGGTCGACAGCGTGCTCTACGTGCTGAACACGCACCAGTTCGACGCGATCAGGGACGAGGCCCCCGCGCTCAGCCGCAAGCTGCTGACCTATTTCGTGTCGGTCATGGCCGAGCGACTGACATTTGCGAACAGGACGATCGCGGTGCTGCGGCGGTAACGACCGCGTAGTCCGGACGGAGCGAAGCGCAGTCCGGGCTACGGCACTTCCGTCTCATGAGATTGCGCCACCAAGCATTGCAATGAGGCAGTTGGCGTGACCCATTGCGGTGCATTGGGACAATAGCGGGCGTCGCCGATCTGCAATATGATCCTGCCTGCCATTGCTCTCCGAGTACGATACGGCGTGCCTCCGATGAAGCTTTTCTTATCGCAAGGGCCCCCGCTTGCGCCGAGCGCAAACGGCGTCGGTTGCACGCCGCTCCAGACCAGCGCGAGAAGACCGCCAGGGATCGCGCAACGGACCCCGGACAGCGAAAGCGCATTTGGAAGACAGCAATGGAGGAAAAAACATGACACGTACATGCGCGACAAGAATTGCAATAGCAGTCTCGACCTTCGCCTGCGCGACGTTGTTCTCCTTCGCCTGGTCTGAGGAGCACGGCGTCTCGATGTCGGTCGACAGTGCACAGGCGCGGGTCGGTCGCCCGCTGACTCCCGTGAGCGTTGCCGGCGTAGCGCGTCGACAGACACGGCGCGCCGTATATGGTGCCGGCGCCTACGGTGTCGGAGCAGGTGTCGCAGCGGTTGGCACAGCCGCCGCGATTGCCGCAACGTCACCTGGATGGGGGGCCGGTCCGGGCTATTATGCGGGCGGCGGTCCTTACGCGTCTTACGCCTACTCGCCGGAGGACTGGCGCAGGCGAAACGGCATGGTCTGCACACCCGGTACGCTGACCAAGATGGAGGACGGCCGCATGTATCGCTGTCAGTAATGGCACAGTCGCATCAGCGGGAGGCGGCTTTCGAGCCGCCTCCCGCATCTTGCACCTTTGCCAGACGGCGCACGCCTCGCAACAGCGAGCAAGCCGCTTTGCAATTCCTGTGCTCCATTGATCCAGATCAAGCCGGGAGCAAATGACCAGAGAATGCTGATCGCTCGGCTTTGATACCCGAGGGAGATTGCCATGAAGCTGGCCGGCACCAAGCGAATGCTACTTGTTGCAGCCGTTCTAGGCTGTGGAATTTTCGGCTCGATCAATTGGTCACACGAGGACGGCATCACGCTCGTCGTTCAAGCCGCTGAAGCCAGGGTCGGACGACCGGCAACCCCGGCGAGCGTCGCCGGCGTCGCACGTCGAACCACGCGGCGCGCGGTCGTAGGGGGAGCGGCGGTAGGCGCGGCAGCGGTCGGCACAGCATGCGTCCGCGTATATGTGAACGGCGCCTACGTGTGCCGCTGATGCATTCGCGCCGGCGAGTTCAAATCGCCGGCGCGCAGCATCGATTGCCGGTTAGACCCCCGCCATCATCACGTATTTGATCTCGACATACTCTTCCATGCCGTGGCGCGAGCCTTCGCGCCCCAAGCCGCTTTCCTTGACGCCGCCGAACGGCGCGACTTCCGTGGTGATCAGGCCGGTGTTGACGCCGACCATGCCGGACTCCAGCGCTTCGGCGACACGCCAGACGCGGCCGAGATCGCGGGAATAGAAGTAGGAGGCGAGCCCAAACGGCGAGGCGTTGCACATCGCGATGACGTCGGCCTCGTCCTTGAAGCGGATCACCGGCGCGAGCGGGCCGAAGGTTTCCTCCTGCGCCACCAGCGAGTCCGGCTTGACGTCGGCGAGCACCGTGGGCTCGAAGAAGGAGCGTCCGAGCTCGCTGCGCTTGCCGCCGGTGACGACCTTGGCGCCGCGCTTCACGGCGTCGGCAATGTGGCGCTCGACCTTGTCGACCGCCTTCAGGTTGATCAGCGGGCCCTGCGTCACGCCGGCTTCTGTGCCGTCGCCGATCTTCATCACCGCGACCTTCTTCGACAGCTTCTGCACGAACTCGTCGTAGATCTTGTCCTGGGCGTAGAGGCGGTTGGCGCAGACGCAGGTCTGGCCCATGTTGCGGTATTTCGAGACGATCGCGCCTTCGACCGCCGCATCGATATCGGCGTCGTCGAACACCACGAAGGGCGCGTTGCCGCCGAGCTCGAGGCCGAGCCGCTTCACGCCGACGGAGGCCTGCTGGTAGAGAATCTTGCCGACGGCGGTCGAGCCGGTGAAGCCGACGAAGCGCACCGCCGGATGCTCGCACAGCACCTTGCCGATCGGCGGCGCATCGCCGGTGATGATGTTGAGCACGCCCTTGGGGATGCCGGCCTTCTCGGCGAGCACGGCCAGCGCCAGCGCCGACAGGGGCGTCTCGTTGGCGGGCTTCAGCACCACGGTGCAGCCGGCCGCCAGCGCCGGCGAGACTTTTCGCGTGATCATCGAGTTCGGGAAATTCCACGGCGTGATCGCACCGCAGACGCCGATCGGCTGCTTGATCGCGAGCAAGCGCGCATCAGGACGTTGCGTCGGAATGGTTTCGCCATAGACGCGGCGGGCTTCCTCGGCGAAGAACTCGATATAGGCGGCGCCGATGTCGACCTCGCCCAATGCCTCGGAGAGCGGCTTGCCCTGCTCGGAGGTGAGGATCAGCGCAAGGTCCTCGCGATTGGCGATGATCAGCTCGAACCATTTGCGCAAAATGTTGGAGCGCTGCTTGGCGGTGTGCTTGGCCCAGGCGGGAAAGGCCCGCTCGGCGGCTTCGACCGCTTTGGTCGTATCGTCCGCACCAAGCTGCGGAACCTTCGCAAGCTCGACGCCGGTGGCGGGATTGTTGACGGCAAAGACCGGCGTGCCGACCCAGGCGCCGTCGATGTAGCAGGCCTCCTTCAGCAGCGACGGGTCCTTCAACCGGTCGCGCAGGGTGGCGGTGGCGTGCTGAGCGCGTGCGGCGGCAGTCGGGGTCATGGCGTTACTCCTCGGAGCGCGATCGGATCGGCCCGGAATATAGGGACAGACGGCGCGTAATGCACCGCCCCGCAACGCACATCAGATGGGAGCTAAGCTCGTAGCGGCGAACTTATTGTTTGAGCATGATCTTTCCGGAAAACCGCTGCACACTTTGCGCTAACGCGGCCCTTCGGGTCCGGATCATGCTCAGGCCGCGCCGCTCATATAGGTCTCGCGCCGGCCGATCATGCGCTCGGCGGCGGCTTTGGCGTCGGACTTCGAGGAGGTCGCACAGGTGCGATATTCGAGATCGGGAACGCCCGTGGTGTCGCGGCGGCCAAACCACGATTTCGAGCCGACCGGAAGCAGCGCCAGCGCCTGCGCCAGATTGTCGACCGCGCCGAAGGAATAGAGCGCGCCGCTGCCGGCGATGCGGACCTCGTAAATGCCGGGCGAGATCGGCGCCTCGAGATTGTCGCCCCGTCCGGGACGGGGATAGCGCTTCCATTCGCTCCAGGTTGAAATCATCAGAGGTCCCCCTCGCGGCCGGTGCCGGCCGCCAAATTTGTATCAAGTCCTAACGTCCGCGGCTGATTGGGCCCGTTGCCAAACGCCGCAACGCACAAAATGTTTCAAGTGCTTCAAACACGCGAAACATATCGCCGGAGCCCGTCCACGGTCACGGTTCGTTGCGGCCATCCACCGCAGATTGTGACGGAGTGTTTCAGTTTAGACGTCTTGTCGTCCTGCGCGCGGCGCGGGTCGTCAAGTCACGACATCGCGACCGGCGGAGACATCGCGACGCGCTTGCCGCGCGGGGCATGCAGGAGGACAATCGATCACTTCCAACAATAATCAAACCGGAGGAAACGCGTATGCAAAGCCAAGCCCAGATCGACGAGGTTCTGCGTAAGACAAGCGACGCCAAGGAGATTCCCGGCGTCGTGGCCATCGCCGCCAGCGGTAACGACGTGCTGTATCAGGGCGCGTTCGGCAAGCGCGATCTGTCCAAGCCCGACGCGATGACAGCGGACAGCGTGTTCTGGATCGCATCGATGACGAAGGCGGTGACGACAGCGGGCGCGATGCAGCTGGTCGAGCAAGGCAAGCTGTCGCTGGACGCGCCGATCGGTGAGGTGCTGCCCGATCTCGCCAAGCCGCAAGTGCTCGAAGGCTTTGACGCCAAGGGCGAGCCGAAGCTGCGGCCGGCCAAGGGACCGATCACGCTGCGCCAGCTCATGACCCACACCGCAGGCTTCTGCTACGACATGTGGAACGGCAATATGGGCATCTATCTCGAGAAGACCGGAACGCCGGGTATCATCACCTGCCAGAACGCCGCGTTGAAGACGCCGATCGCCTCCGATCCCGGCACGCGCTGGGAATACGGCACCAATATCGATTTCGTCGGCAAGGCGGTGGAAGCCGTCAGCGGCAAGCGGCTGGACGCGTATTTGCGTGACAGTCTGTTTACCCCGCTCGGCATGAGCGACACCGGCTTCAAGATCACCGACGACATGCGCAAACGGCTGGTCGGCATGCATGCGCGCGGCGAGGACGGCCAGCTCGGCGCGATCCCGTTCGAGCTCGAGCAGGCGCCGGAATTTTGCATGGGCGGCGGCGGCCTCTATTCGACCGCGGCCGACTACATCAGGTTCACGCAGATGATCCTGAACAAGGGCCGCGGCAACGGCAACCAGGTGCTGAAGGCCGAAACGGTCGCGACGATGGGGCAGAACCACATCGGCGATCTCAACGTCACCAAGATGACCTCGGTGGCGCCGATGTACACCAACGACGTCGACCTCTATCCGGACCAGGTGAAGAAGTGGGGCCTCAGCTTCCTCATCAACACCGCCAAGACGCCGGAAGGCCGCAGCCCGAACAGCCTCGCCTGGGCGGGCCTCGCCAACACCTATTACTGGATCGACCCGGCGCGCGACGTCACCGGCGTGATCCTGATGCAGGTGTTGCCGTTTGCGGACGGAAAGTGCCTGGAGGCGTTCGCGGGATTCGAGCGCGGCGTCTATGCCGGGCTCGATGCGGGGAGCGGGCAAAAGGCGGCGTGAGGGGGCGACTTCGCGCACGGCTCTCACCACACGACGACTGTCATCCCCCGCGAAGGCGGGGGATCCAGTACGCCGCGGCTTCTCAATAAATCACAGGCGTCTCGGAGTACTGGATCGCCCGGTCACGCCGGGCGATGACAGCGGAGAGCGAGGCGCGGGCTTGCGTTACGCCGTCAGCCCGCGCTGCTCCGCCAGCTCCTTCAGCGACACTTGCGGGCGCGCGCCGATGTGCTGGATCACTTCGGCGGCCGCAAGCGCGCCGAGCTCGCCGCACTGCTTGTACGGCAGGTTGCGCGCCAGGCCATAGAGGAAGCCGGCGGCGAAGAGATCGCCGGCGCCTGTGGTGTCGACGAGCTTGGCGATGGGAGCCGCCGGCGCGGCGACGGCGTCTTCCGCCGAGACGACCATGCAGCCCTTCTCGCTGCGGGTGACCACGCCGAGATTGACGTCGTTGCGCAGCTGCTTCAGCGCCGTGTCGAAGTCCGAGGTCATGTAGAGCGAATGCAGCTCGGACTCATTGGCAAAGACGATGTCGACGGTGCCGTTGCGCATCAAGGACAGGAACTCGTCGCGATAGCGATCGACGCAGAAGGAATCCGACAATGTCAGCGCCACCTTGCGCCTCGCGTCATGAGCGATCTTGGCCGCCTTGACGAAGGCCTCCTTGGCGTTCTTGGGGTCCCAGAGATAGCCCTCGAGATAGACGATCCCGGCGCTCGCGATCTCGGCCGGATCGATGTCAGCCGGCGACAGATCCTGCGCCGCGCCGAGATAGGTGTTCATGGTGCGCTCGCCATCGCCCGTGACCAGGATGTAGGAGCAGCCGGTGGCGGGACCATCCTTCGCGGCGGGCGTGTTGAAGGCAACGCCGGCGGCACGGATGTCGTGGACGTAGAGCTTGCCGATCTGGTCGTCCTTGACCTTGCCGACATAGGCGGCGCGGGCGCCTAGGCTGCCGATGCCGACGATGGTGTTGGCGGCAGATCCCCCCGAGACTTCCGTCGCCGGGCCCATGTCCTGGTAGATGGCGGCGGCCCGCGCCTCGTCGATCAGCGACATGCTGCCCTTGGTCATGCCGTGCTTGGCGAGAAAAGCCTCGTCGGTCCTGACCAGCACGTCGAACAGCGCGTTGCCGATCCCGAGAACGTCATATTTCACGTCAGCCATTCACCTTGATCCTGTTTGGCGGATTGCGATTGCCGGGAAAATCCGCTTCCTGTCGGCCTGAAATCTGGCTCGCGGCCTATCACGACCCGGCCTTCGCGGGCAAGCCACGGTATTATGCACGCGCAATGATCCGCTCCTTCCTGACCGTCTCGACGGGAACACTGGCCTCGCGACTGCTGGGCTTTGCGCGCGATTCCATGATTGCCGCCCTGCTCGGCACCGGCGCCGTGGCGGACGCCTTTCTGGCGGCGTTCCAGCTCGTCAACGTGGTGCGGCGGCTGCTCAGCGAAGGGGCCCTGAACGCGGCGCTGATCCCGGCCTGGCTGCGCGTCCGGGATCGCGACGGCGAGGTGGCCGCCTCCGCCTTCGCGGGACGCGTGCTCGGCACGGTCAGCGCGGCCCTGATCGCGATCTCGGTCGTCATTGCGCTGCTGATGCCGCTGATCATCACGGTGATCGCGCCGGGATTTCTCGGCAGCAGCAGCCTCGATCTCGCCGTCCAGAACGCGCGGCTGATGCTGCCCTATCTCGCTTTCGCCGGCCCCGTCACCGTGCTGATGGGGCTGCTCAACGCGCAGGGGCGTTTTGCGCTCACGGCGTTCTCGCCGCTGCTGTTCAACATCGCCCTGATCGCCGCAATCGCGACGCTGCTGGCCTGGCATGCCGATGCGACCTTCGCGGCGTGGATGCTGGCGGCGACCGTCGGCATCGCCGGGCTACTGCAACTCGCCATGTTGCTGTCGCAGCGAAGCGGACGGCTTGCCGCACCGTTGCGCGCAAGCTTCGACAAGGAGATGCGCGGCTTCTTCGCCAAGGCCATTCCCGGCATGATCGCAAGCTCGGGCCCGCAATGGCTGATGGTGGCCGGTGCGATCATCGCTTCGGCGACGCCCTCTGCCGTCTCCTGGCTCTATTTCGCCAACCGCCTGATCGAGCTGCCGCTCGGCATCGTCGGCGTCGCCATGGGAACGGTGCTGGTGCCGGAGCTCACGCGCGCCGTCACCGGCGGCGACCGCGACGCGGTGGCGCATGCGGAATCGCGCGCGCTGGAACTTGCGACCGGGCTCGCGCTGCCGGCAACCCTCGGCCTGATCGTGCTGGCCGAGCCGATCGTGCGGCTGCTGTTCCAGCATGGCGCCTTCGGCGCCGATGACAGCACGGCCACCGCGCGCGCGCTGATGTGGCTGGCGCTGGGCCTGCCGGCCCACGTGCTGATCAAGGCGCTGTCACCGGCCTTCTATGCCCGCAGCGACACGATGACGCCGCTGCTCGCAACGGCCAAGGGTTTTGTGGTCGCGGTCGCGCTTGCGGTTCTGCTCGGCCATTTCTTCGGCGCAAGCGGGATCGCCGCGAGTATCGCGGCCGGCGCCTGGAGCAGCGCGCTCTCGCTGCTGCGGAAGGGCACGGGCGAATTCGGCTTCTCGGTCGACACCGCCGCCCGCAAGCGACTGCCGCGGATCGTGCTCGCCGCTTCCGCCATGGGCGCCCTGCTCTGGCTGACCGCTGGCCTGGTGCCGCCCGAAGCGCATGGCGTCATCCAATTCATCGTGCTGGGCGTGCAGATCGCGGCCGGAATCGCCGTCTACGGCCTGCTCCTGCAAATCCTCGGCGCGGCCTCCTGGCGCGAGGCGGCTGCCGCCTTGCGGCGGCCCGCCTAGCCCGACCTCGGCGCGCAGGATGATCGAATTGCCCTTGACGAGGCAGCGCCGCTGTTGGAAACGACGGCCGGTACCTTCCAGGAAAGCTTGCCATGCCATTCGTTGAACGGGTCTTCTCGGGCGTCCAGCCGACGGGCAATTTGCATCTCGGCAATTACCTCGGCGCGATCGTCAACTTCGTGAAGATGCAGGAAACCCATAACTGCATCTATTGCGTCGTCGACATGCACGCGATCACGCAGGGCGTGGACGTCTGGGGCGGACCGGTCGAGCTCGCGCGCAACACCCGCGAGGTGACCGCCGCGTTCATCGCGAGCGGCATCGATCCAAAGAAGCACATCGTGTTCAACCAGAGCCAGGTCTCGGGTCATGCCGAGCTCGCCTGGATATTCAACTGCGTCGCGCGCATGGGCTGGCTCGGCCGCATGACCCAGTTCAAGGAGAAGGCCGGCAAGGACCGCGAGAACGCCTCCGTCGGGCTGTTCGACTATCCAGTGCTGATGGCGGCCGACATCCTGCTGTACCGCGCCACCCATGTGCCGGTCGGCGAGGACCAGAAGCAGCATCTCGAGCTCTCGCGCGACATCGCGCAGAAGTTCAACAACGACTTCGGTGACTCGATCCGCGCCCAGGGCACCAATGACGGCCTGTTCTTCCCGCTGCCGGAACCCTTCATCACGGGCCCGGCGACGCGCGTGATGAGCTTGCGCGACGGCACCAAGAAGATGTCGAAGTCGGATGCCTCGGACAATTCGCGCATCAACCTCACCGACGACGCCGACACCATCGCGCAGAAGATCCGCAAGGCGAAGACCGATCCGGAGCCGCTTCCGACCGAGGAGAAAGGCCTGGAAGCCCGGCCCGAGGCCGACAATCTCGTCGGCATCTTCGCGGCGCTCGCCGACCGCTCCAAGGCCGACGTGCTCAGGGATTTCGGCGGCGGACAGTTCTCCAGCTTCAAGAACGCGCTGGCGGAGCTGTGCGTCACCAAGCTCGCGCCGATTGCCGGCGAGATGAAGCGCCTCGTCGCCGACCCCGGCCATATCGACGCGATCCTGAACGAGGGTTCCGACCGGGCCCGCGCGATCGCCGACGAGACCATGAAGCTCTCGAAGGACATCGTCGGCTTCATCCGCCGGCGCTGATTGTCGCATTCGCAAAACGCGGCCGGCGCGCCGACGTCGGCCGCTTCCCCTCTCCCAAACGTTGCGGGAGTGTGGCAGCATGCCGGCCGCGCACACGCCGGGACATGCATGACCAGCAAGCGACTTTGCTTCGAGCCGGGTCACAAGCCCAAATGCCTCGTCATCGTCGACGACACCGCCGAATGGGACCGCGCGGTCTACTACGCCAGCCGCTGGGCGATCCGCGCCGGCGGCGGGGTGGTGATGCTGCGCATCATCGAGCCCGAGCAGCGGACCCAGGAATGGCTTGGTGTCGCCGACATCATGCGCGCCGAGGCGCATGAGGCGGCGGAAGCCGCGCTCGACCGCGCCGCCGGCCGCGCCAACGGCATTGCCGCGATCACGCCGGAGCGGGTGATTCGCGAAGGGGCCGCGATGGAACAGCTGCTCGCGGTGATCGACGAGGACCCCGACATCGCCATGCTGGTGCTCGCCGCCAATCCCGGCGCGGAAGGTCCGGGACCCCTGGTCGCGCTGCTCGCGCATGAGCTGGGCACGTTCCCGGTGCCGGTGACGATCATCTCCGGCGCGCTGAGCGACCAAAGCGTGGATTCGCTGTCGTAGGCCGGGCGCTCGTCATGCCCGGGGCTTGTCCCGGGCATCCACGTTTTTGGTTCCGCGAAGTAAGGCGTGGATGGCCGGGACAAGCCCGGCCATGACGAGGTTGGAATATCTTGGCACCTTAACCCACTGATATAACAACGGAACGGCCATCTCGCCCCTTGATCGTGCGTTCCCCGTCGCCATCTGCTAGTGGATAGCTTGCGCGCCGGCCTTGAACCGGCGACGTCTGGAGAAAACCATGTTCATTCAAACCGAAGCCACCCCCAATCCCGCCACGCTGAAATTCATTCCCGGCCGCGTCGTGGTCGACGGCAGCCCGATGGAATTTGCGAGCCGCGAATCGGCAGCGCGTTCGCCGCTCGCCGAAAAGCTGTTCGAGGTGCCCGGCGTCACCGGCGTGTTCTACGGATCGGACTTCATCACCGTGACCAAGGCGAACGGTGAATGGCAGCAGCTCAAGCCCGCGATCCTCGGTGCCATCATGGAGCACTACATGTCGGGCGCGCCGCTGCTCGCCGACGGCGCCGCGCAAAGCGATGCCGATCTCGACGACGAGGACGAGTTCTTCGACGAGGCCGATGCCGAGACGGTCGACATGATCAAGGACCTGATCGAGACCCGGGTGCGGCCGGCGGTCGCCAATGACGGCGGCGACATCACCTTCCGCGGCTTCAAGGACGGCATCGTCTATCTCAACATGAAGGGCGCCTGCTCCGGCTGCCCGTCATCGACCGCGACGCTCCAGCACGGCATCCAGAACCTGCTCAAGCATTTCGTACCCGACGTGGTCGAAGTCCGGCCGATGTGACGACGAAGTCGTCATTCCGGGGCGGTCCGAAGGACCGAGCCCGGAATCTCGAGATTCCGGGTCTGGTGCTGACGCACCATCCCGGAATGACAGCTTGCGTGGGGCATTTTGGAGGCCTGCAAATCGTGCGTGATGAATGGCGGATTGGCGCGTGGTTCGCTACACTACTCGTTATTCGCCACTCGCCATTCGCGTTCTCATGCTGATCCTTGCCATCGATACCGCGCTCGAGGCGTGCGCGGCCGCCGTGCTCGATACCGACGCCGGCGAGCTGCTTGCGCAGGAGCAGCTTCTCATGAAGCGCGGCCACGCCGAGGCGTTGATGCCGATGATCGCGCGCGTCATGCAATCGGCCAATCTTTCCTTCACCGCGCTCGACCGCATCGCCGTCACCGTCGGCCCGGGAAGCTTCACGGGCCTCCGCGTCGGCATTTCGGCAGCGCGCGGCCTTGCACTCGCGGCCAAGCGGCCGGCCGTCGGGCTGACGACGTTGTCGGCCTATGCCGCCACCGTCGTCGGCCAGAGCAAATCGGCCCCGGTCATCTCCGCTATCGATGCGCGGCACGATCACGTCTATTTCCAGATCGTCGCCGGCGACGGCAGCCAGCTGGTGCGGCCGGGCGTCGTCTCCGTCGACGAGGCGATCGCGGCCTCGCAATTCGGCGCACCGCATCTGGTCGGCAATGCCGCAAACATCCTTGCCGATCGCTGGCCGAAGGATGCACCGCAGCCGGTCGCGGTCGACGCGCAGCCCGCGCCCGATATCGGCTGGGTCGCATGGCTTGGCGCTGCCGCCGATCCCGAGACAAATCCGGCGCGGCCATTCTATCTGCGCGCCCCCGATGCAAAACCGGCAACGCAGCCGCCGCTCGCAGCTCAAGCCGCAACTTCATGATGAGCTGGCTGTCGGAATGGTGGCGCGGCGGCACGGCCGCCGTCGAGCCGGCTTCCGCGCGCGATGCCGCGCGGCTCGCGCAGCTTCATGGCGCCTCCTTCGCGCACGGCTGGGGCGAAGGCGAATTCGAGAGCATGATGAGCGAGCGCAATACGCTGGTGCATCGGCTGCGCCTCGGCCGCAAGACCATCGGCTTTGCGGTGTCGCGGATCGGCGCGGACGAAGCGGAGATCCTCTCGATCGCGGTTGACCGGGCCCATCGCGGCCGCGGCCTCTCCCACACGCTGCTGATGAGCCATCTCGGCCACCTCGCCGGGCGCGGCGTGCGCACGATATTTCTCGAGGTCGAGGAAAACAACCAGCCGGCACGGCGGCTCTACGCGAGGTGCGGATTCATGGTGGTCGGCCGCCGCGAACGCTACTATAAACAGCCGAACGGGGAACAATTGAACGCCCTTCTGATGCGGCGTGACTTGTCGTAACATTGATGGCAGAAAGCGCCCCGTCAGGCAGACAGATCATGACCGCACTGAAACCTTCTTCTGCATCCAAGGCGTCCGGCATCGAGGCGCGCTGTGCCGCCACCGGCATGCGCATGACCGAGCAGCGCCGCGTCATCGCCCGCGTGCTCGCGGAGGCGGTCGATCATCCCGACGTCGAGGAATTATACCGCCGCTGCGTCGCCGTCGACGACAAGATCTCGATCTCAACCGTGTATCGCACCGTCAAGCTGTTCGAGGATGCCGGCATCATCGAACGCCATGACTTTCGCGAGGGACGCGCGCGCTACGAGACGATGCGCGACAGCCATCACGACCACCTCATCAATCTGCGCGACGGCAAGGTGATCGAGTTCACCTCCGAAGAGATCGAGAAGCTCCAGGCGGAGATCGCCCGCAAGCTCGGCTACAAGCTGGTCGACCACCGGCTCGAGCTCTATTGCGTCCCGCTCGACGACGACAAGCCCACAAGCTAAGTGCCCGTCGATCTCATCATCTTCGACTGCGATGGCGTGCTCGTGGACAGCGAGGTGATCTCCTGTCGCGCGCATGCGGATGTGCTGACCCGCCACGGCTATCCGATCACCTCGGAGGAGGTACTAATCCGCTTTCTCGGCGTATCCGAGAAGGACGCGCGGCGGATGGTCGAGCAGGAAATCGGCCGCAGCCTCCCCGACGATCTGGAGAGCCAAGTGAATGCGGCCACGCTGCAATTCTACGCCAGCGACTTGCAGCCGATCACCCATGTGGCCGCGGCGATCGCCGCAATCGATCTACCGAAATGCGTCGCATCGAGCGGCACGCCGGAGAAGATCCATCACGGCCTGACGTGCGCCGGGCTCTACGACCTGCTCGCGCCGAACATCTTTTCCGCGAGCCAGGTCGCCCGCGGCAAGCCCGCGCCCGACCTGTTCCTGTTTGCCGCCGCGCAGATGAAGGTCGCCCCGGAGCGCTGCCTCGTGATCGAGGACAGCCTTCCCGGAGTGACCGGCGCGCACGCCGCCGGGATGACCGTGCTGGGCTTTCACGGCGGCAGCCATTGCCCGCCGGGGCACGCCGAAAGGCTGCGGGCCGCCGGCGCCGGACTGACGTTCGACGATATGCGGCAATTGCCGGAGCTGGTCCGGCGGGTCGAGGCGGACGCTTTGGCGGGCTGATTTCGCCCCCTTGCCCGTCATTCCGGGGCACGCGCAAGGCGCGTGAACCGGGAATCCCGTGCTTTTGGAGCGATTCCGGGTTCGCCCGCCTTGCGGGCGCCCCGGAATGACCGCCTCGGGCTCCATTCGCTGGATTTTCCCCCCTCCAGCCTATATCTGAGGGCCGTCCTCCACCTCCATTTTCGGGTTCCATGACGCCGCCGCGCAAGCTGCACATCAAATCATATGGCTGCCAGATGAACGTCTACGATGCCCAGCGCATGGTGGACACGCTGGCTCCGGAAGGATTCGTGGAGACGGCCAGCGCCGAGGACGCCGACCTCGTCATCCTCAACACCTGCCATATCCGCGAGAAGGCCTCCGAGAAGGTCTATTCCGAGCTCGGCCGGCTGCGCGTCGCCAAGGACGAGGCCGCCCGCGGGGGCCGCGCGATGCAGATCGCCGTCGCAGGCTGCGTGGCGCAGGCCGAGGGTGAGGAGATCGTGCGCCGGGCGCCGGTGGTTGACGTCGTGGTCGGCCCGCAGAGCTATCATCACCTGCCGGAGCTGCTGAAGCGGGCCGGCAACGAAGGCCGCGCGGTCGAGACCGAATTTCCCGCGGCCGACAAGTTCGGCTTCCTGGCCCAGCCGAAACCCGATGCGATCCGCGCGCGCGGCATTTCCGCCTTCGTCACGGTGCAGGAAGGCTGCGACAAGTTCTGCACCTTCTGCGTCGTGCCCTATACGCGCGGCGCCGAAGTGTCGCGCCCGGTGGCCAGGATCGTCGACGACGTGAAGCGGCTCGCCGACAACGGCGTGCGCGAGCTCACGCTGATCGGGCAGAACGTCAACGCCTATCACGGCGACGGACCCGACGGAAAAAGCTGGCCACTCGGCCGGCTGCTCGAACACCTGGCAGGGATTCCCGGCATCGCGCGGCTGCGCTATTCGACCAGCCATCCCCGCGACGTCGATGACAGCCTGATTGCGGCCCATCGCGATCTCGCGGCCCTGATGCCGTTCGTGCACCTGCCGGTGCAGTCGGGCTCGGACCGGATTCTGGCCGCCATGAACCGCAAACATACCGCCGATGATTATCGGCGTGTCATCGACCGTTTCCGGGCCGCGCGCCAAGACATTGCTTTTTCATCAGATTTTATCGTCGGATTCCCGGGTGAAAGTGAGCAAGATTTTCTCGCCACCCTCGCGCTTGTCACGCAAATCGGCTACGCTGCCGCTTATTCGTTCAAATACTCCGCCCGGCCGGGAACGCCGGCCGCGGATATGCAGGAGACGGTGTCCCCCGCCGAGATGGACCAGCGATTGGAGCGGCTCCAGGAACTGATCGACAGCCAGCAATCGGCCTTCAACAAGGCCGCGATTGGCTCAACCGTCGATGTGCTGTTCGAGCGTCCGGCGCGCAAGGACGGCCAGATCGTCGGCCGCACCGCCTTCCTCCAGCCCGCGCATGTGATGGCCTCGCCCGGCATCATCGGACAAATCCTTCCGGTGCGGATCGACAGCCTCGAACGCTACAGCTTCCTAGGGGAGCTCGTCACACCGCGCGTTGCGCGCGAGCCCGCTTTATCACCCATCGCCACTGGAGCCTGAACCCTTGCCAAAAAGCGCATCGGATTCGTCTTCTATCGCTCCCAGCCGCAAATTTGACCGCGACATGCAAGTTCCGCCCGAAACCCAGGTCGTCATCGACTTCGACGACAACCGCGCCGCATCCGCACTGGTCGGCCCGTACGGCCAGCACCTCGCGCAGATCGAGCGCCGGCTCGGCGTCGTCGTCGATTCCAAGGGCAACCACATCACCATCGGCGGCACGCGCGACGGTTGCGATGCCGCGCGCCGCGTGCTGGAGGTGCTCTACGCCCAGGCGGTGAAGGGGCAGGATCTCGACCAGGGCGAGGTCGAGGGCGCGATCCGCGCCGTGATCGCACAGGGCTCCCTGTTCGAGTTCGACGCCAAATCGGCCAAAACGACCTTCGACAGCATCAACTTGCGTAAACGCCCGGTGCGCGCGCGCACCGCCGCGCAGGACTCCTACATCCGCGCGCTGAAGCGCCACGAACTGGTGTTCGGCATTGGACCTGCCGGTACAGGCAAGACCTGGCTCGCGGTCGCGCATGCCGCGCAACTGTTCGAGCGCAAGGAAGTCGACAAGATCATCCTGTCGCGCCCGGCGGTGGAAGCCGGCGAGCGGCTCGGCTTCCTGCCCGGCGATCTCCGTGAGAAGGTCGATCCCTATCTACGCCCGATCTACGACGCGCTCTACGACCTCATGGACGCACGCATCGTCGAGCGAGCGCTGCAAACCGGCGAGATCGAGATCGCGCCGCTCGCCTTCATGCGCGGCCGCACGCTGACCAACGCCGCCATCATCCTGGACGAGGCGCAGAACACAACATCGATGCAGATGAAGATGTTCCTGACCCGCCTCGGCGAGAACAGCCGCATGATCGTGACCGGCGATCCCTCGCAGATCGACCTGCCGAACGGCCAGACCTCGGGCCTCGCCGAGGCAACCCGCCTGCTGAACGGCGTCGAAGGCATTGCACAAGTTCATTTCAAAGCCGAGGACGTGATCCGCCACGAACTCGTGGCGCGGATCGTCTCCGCCTATGAAGGGCAGCCGCAGCGGCCGGCCGCCGGTAAATCCTGACGGGACAACAACCGGACCATATGGGCGCGGACGCGAGCGCCTTTTCGTTCCGAACAAAGACAATGTCACACCCCAACCTTCCCATGACCGAGGTCCTCGTCGTCGCCGATTGCTGGCAGCGCGAACCCGATTCCGAAGCCGTGATCCAGCGCGCGGTCGCGGCCGCCGCCGAGAGTGTCGACGAAGACGTCGCGGAGGCGGAAGTGGCGGTGATGCTGACCGACGATGCCGGCATCCGCACGCTCAACAGCAACTGGCGTGGCATCGACAAGCCGACCAACGTGCTGTCGTTTCCCGCGCTCCAGCCGGAGGGCGAATGGAAGGAAGGCGATGCGCCGCGCATGCTCGGCGACATCGCGATCGCCTACGAGACCATGCGGCGCGAGGCGGACGAGGAAAAGAAGCCGTTCGACCACCATCTGAGCCATCTGGCCGTGCACGGTTTCCTGCACCTGATCGGCTACGACCACGAGAACGACGACGACGCGGAGGAGATGGAAGCGCTGGAGACGCAGATCCTGGCCCATCTCGGCATTCCCGATCCCTATGCCGACCGCCCGGGGACGCACTGAGATGCCGGATTCCGACCCGATCCACGACAATCCCCGCAACACGCCCAATTTGCCGGTCGTGGTGGCACCCGGCGAGGTGCTGCGTCCGACCGCCGAAGGCTGGCTGCTGCGCGCGATCCGCACGCTGTTCGGCTGGAAGGCGGGGTCGGTGCGCGACGATCTCCAGGTCGTGCTCGACGCCTCGACGCCCGACGACACCGGCTTCTCCGCCGTCGAGCGCACCATGCTGCGCAACATCCTCGGTCTGCACGAGCGCCGCATCGCCGACGTCATGGTGCATCGCGCCGACATCATCGCGGTGAAGCGCGACATTCCGCTCGGCGAGCTGATGGACCGCTTCGAAAGCGCCGGCCATTCGCGCCTCGTCGTCTACAACGAGACGCTCGACGATCCCGTCGGCATCGTCCACATCCGCGACCTGCTCGCGTTCATGACCGCGCGGGCACGCGTGTCGGACGCCACCAAGACCAAGCGCAAGAAGCCGCTGCCGGCCGGCCTCGACCTTCGTACCGTCGATCTCGCGATGCCGCTCGAGGACGCGCGCATCATTCGCAAGCTGCTCTACGTGCCGCCGTCGATGCGGGCGATCGACCTGCTCGCGCAGATGCAGGCCACGCGCATCCACCTGGCGCTGGTGGTCGACGAATATGGCGGCAGCGACGGGCTGGTCTCGCTCGAGGACATCGTCGAGCAGATCGTCGGCGAGATCGACGACGAGCACGACAGCGACGAGCCGCCCTCGATCGTGCGCCTGCCCGACAACGCCTTCATCGCCGACGCCCGCGCCAGCCTCGATGACGTCCGCACCGTGATCGGCGCGGACTTCGTCACCGGCGAAGCCGGCGAGGAAGTCGAGACGCTGGGCGGCTATCTCGTCAGCTTCGTCGGGCGCCTGCCGGTGCGCGGCGAGGTGATCTCGGGCCCCGGCAACTATGAGGTCGAGGTACTCGATGCCGATCCGCGCCGCGTCAAGCGGCTGCGCATCTCGACGCGGAAGGAACGCCCCGCGCCGCGCACCCAGCGCGAGAGCCGACGCCGCGAGAGCGCGCCGGAGAGCGGTCAACCGCCGGCCAGTGATACGCCGACCCCGCCGCCAAGCGACGGGACCGGCCCGCAGTGAGCGCGTTCCAGCGACTCCGGCAGATTGCGTTTGCCATCATCCTCACCTGGGGATGGAAGCGCGCCCTCGTCGCCATAACCGCCGGCGCGCTGTCGGTGCTGGCGCTGGCGCCGTTCAATCTCTTCCCCGTGCTGTTCATCACTTTCCCGGTGCTGGTCTGGCTGATCGACGGCGCCGGCGCGGGGCGATACCGCGGCATCCCCGCCGCGGCGCTGACCGGCTACTGGTTCGGGCTCGGCTATTTCGTCCCCGGCCTCTACTGGATCGGCTATGCCTTCTTCGTCGACGCCGATGTGTTCGCCTGGCTGACGCCGTTCGCCGTGCTGGGCCTGCCGGCCTATCTTTCCATCTTCACTGCGATCGGATTTGCGCTCGCCCGCCTGCTCTGGACCAAGAACGCCACGCGCGTGCTTGCGCTCGCGGCAAGCCTCACCATCGCCGAATGGCTGCGCGGTCACGCGCTGACCGGCTTTCCCTGGAACGCGTTCGGCTATGCGCTGTCCGAGCCGTTGCCGCTGGCGCAGACGGCGTCGCTGATCGGCCTGTGGGGCATGACGTTCCTGACTGTTGCGATCTTTGCAAGCCCCGCGACGCTGATCGACCGCACGCCCGATCGCCGCGTGGCGTGGCGCGCGCCGGCCGCGGCAGTCGCGCTTCTGATTGCCATGAGCATCTTCGGCGCGATCCGCCTGTCGCTGCATCCGACCACGATGGTCGCGGGCGCCAAGCTGCGCCTGATGCAGCCGAACCTCCAGCAGGACGCGAAGTTCAACTACGCCGCCAAGACGGAGGTGATGAAGAAATACCTGGCGCTGTCGGACCGCGCCTCCGGACCGCAATCGACCGGCGTGCGCGATGCCACCATCCTGATCTGGCCGGAATCCGCCTTTCCGTTCTTCCTGACCCGCGAAGCCGACGCGATGGCCGAGATCGCCGAGCTGCTGCCGAAGGGCACGGTGCTGATCACGGGCTCGGTTCGCGCGCCCGATCTGCCGCGGGGAACGCCGATCACGCGTGCCTATAATTCGATCTACGTGATCGATCACGACGGCAGCGTGCTCGCGGTCTACGACAAGCTGCACCTGGTGCCGTTCGGAGAATTTCTTCCCTACCAGGATCTGATGGAGAAGCTCGGCTTCGAGCAGCTCACGCGTGTGCGCGGCGGCTTCATCGCCGGCACCGTGCGGCACGCGCTGCCGATGCCCGGCGCGCCGTCAGCGCTGCCGCTGATCTGCTACGAAGCGATCTTTCCCGGCGAGGTTGCCGGTCGCAACGAACGTCCGGGCTGGATCGTGAACCTCACCAATGACGGCTGGTTCGGCATCTCGACCGGACCCTATCAGCATCTGGAGCAGGCGCGGATGCGCGCGATCGAACTCGGCTTGCCGCTGGTCCGCTCCGCCAATACCGGCATCTCCGCGGTGATCGATCCGGTGGGGCGAACCGTCGCCAGCCTCGGTCTCGGCGTCGAAGGCATTTTGGATGCAAGCCTGCCCGCCGCGATCCCGCCGACGATCTATGCACGGGTGGGCGACGTGCCCGCGGCCGTGCTCGTCGCGCTGGCCGTGCTTCTCGCGGTCCGCCGACGTGTGGCCAAACGGCACCCCTGATCCCGCCGTCACCGCCGAAGCGGCCGGAATCCTTTGACAACCGCGGTCCCACGGTTGACAGACTGCACGCGGGTTCCTCATTCTGCACCAGCTGCAAAAGACAGTGGGCATTGCTAAATTTCTCCGCAATGTTTCCCAATAACAGGGTCTGATTTTTATGATGCTGGCACCTGAGGCATTCCGTCGATTGCGCTGAGGGTGGTGTTTGGAGGCTGAGGAAATGTCGAAAGCGCCCAACCCTGTTGACAAATATGTCGGCAGCCGCGTGCGCATGCGCCGCATCATGTTGGGCATGAGCCAGGAAAAGCTCGGTGAAGCTTTGGGCCTGACTTTCCAGCAGATCCAGAAATACGAGAAGGGCACGAACCGGGTCGGCGCGAGCCGCATCCAGCAGATTGCCGAAATTCTCCAGGTGCCGGTGTCGTTCCTGTTCGAAGGCGGACCGAGCGGTGTGGCCGGCCCGAACGGCTTCGCGGAAGGCGCCTCGCCCTCTTACGTCTCGGACTTCCTCGCGACCTCCGAGGGACTCGCTTTGACCAAGGCGTTCACGCGAATCACTGATGCGAAGATGCGCCGCTCGATCGTCGATCTCGTCGAGCAGATCGCGGCACGCGAAGGTCCCGACAAGCGCTGAGGCGCGCCAGCTCAATCGATTTGAGGCTGCGCCAAATCTGGCCTATGTCGTCATTTGCGGCCGCGCTTTGACGCGCGTCCTCCCGGATGATGCGATTCAAAGGCATAGATGCGCCCATGACGAACTCCAACTGGTTCGATAACCAAACTATTCTCGACGGCATCCGGCGCTGGGTGGAGATCGAGACGCCGACAGAGGCGCCTGAACAGGTCAACAGGCTGGTGTCGTTGGTCGCGGATCATTATCGCGATCTGCCTGTCACGCTCGAGCGCATCGCCGGCGTCGACGGCTGCGGCGATCATCTGCTGGCACGCTCGGCCTGGGGCCAGGACCGGCCCGGCATCCTGGTGCTGAGCCACCTCGATACCGTTCATCCCCTGGGATTCATCGAGCGCCTGCCGTTCAAGGTCGAAGGCGACAGCGCGTTCGGTCCCGGCATCTACGACATGAAGGGCGGCGCCTACATCGCCCATCACGCGTTTCGCGCGCTTTGCGCCACGGCCGAGCGCTCGCCACTCGGCATCACCCACTTGTTCACCTCCGACGAGGAGATCGGCAGCCCCACCTCGCGTGCGCTGATCGAGAAGGAAGGGCGCAAGGCCAAATACGTGCTGGTGACGGAGCCGGCACGCGACGGCGGCAAGATCGTCACCGGACGCAAGGGCGTCGGACGCTTCCAGGTGTTCATCAAAGGCGTGCCGGCGCATGCCGGCTCGCGACCCGAAGATGGTCGCAGCGCCGTCCGCGAGCTCGCCAATATCATCCTGACGCTGGAAGGGATGAACGACCCGGCGCGCGGCGTCTCCGTGAATGTCGGTGTGGTGCGCGGCGGCACGCGCCCCAACGTGACGCCGGAAGAGGCCTATGCCGAAATCGATCTGCGCGTGCCGAGCTTCACCGATGCGGACGAATTCGTCGGCAAGATCCTCGCCCTGAGGTCGAAGACGAACGGCGTCACCGTCAGGGTCACCGGCGAGCTCAATCGTCCGCCCTACGAGAAGGGCAATGCAGGTGCCTCGCTGTACGAGCATGCCAGGACGCTCGCCACGGAGATCGGCTTCGAACTGATCGACACCTACACGGGCGGCGGCTCGGACGGCAATTTCACCGCTCCCCACACCGGCACGCTCGACGGGCTCGGCGTCGACGGCAAGGGCGCACACACCCATTATGAGCAGCTCTATGTCTCGTCGCTCGAACCGCGCGCGCGGCTGCTCTATCGCCTGTATCAGACGCTGCGATGAGCGAACGCAAGTCAGATCCCGATCGCGATGACAGCGAGCGCGCCTTCTTCGGGCGCCGCAAGGGCCACAAGCTCAGGCAGCACCAGGCCGAGCTGATCGATCATCTGCTGCCGCATCTTGCGCTCGACATCGCGGGCGAGGCGCCGGGGAATGCGTGCGAGATCTTCGATCCCGCGGCGAGCGACGTGCGGCTCGAGATCGGCTTCGGCGGCGGCGAGCATCTTGCGGCCGAGGCGCAGAACTTCGCCACGACCGGCTTCATCGGCTGCGAGCCCTATGTCAACGGCATGGCGAAGATCCTCGCGCAGATCGAGGCCGGCAACATCGCCAACATCCGCCTGTTCGCGGGCGATGCCGCCGAGCTCCTGGCCTGGCTGCCGAAGGCCTCGCTGTCGCGGATCGACCTGATCCACCCGGATCCCTGGCCGAAGCGGCGGCACTGGAAGCGGCGCTTCGTCCAGGACAGGACCATCGCCGCAATGGCGCGCGTGCTGAAGGTCGGCGGCGAATTCCGCTTCGTCTGCGACATCGACGATTACTGCGCCTGGACGCTGTCGCATCTTGCGCGCTCGGCGGACTTCAAATGGCTTGCGGAGCGCGCCGACGATTTCCGGCAGCCATGGGACGGCTACACGATGACGCGCTACGGCCGGAAGGCCGCGCGCGAAGGACGCAAGGCCGCGTATTTGCGGTTCAGAAGAAGCTGATTGTCGTTCCGGGGCGCGCGAAGCGCGAACCCGGAACCTCGAGATTCCGGGTTCGATGCTTCGCATCGCCCCGGAATGACCAACACAGTAACTTCAGATCGTCTGCCGGTTGCGCCAGAAATTCACGACGCGTTCCGCCGTCGTCGGCATCAGGCGCGTGAAGTTCATGCGGGCGGCCTCGATGTCGGCATCGGCCGGCGTGCGATGCGGACCGTACCAGAGCAGGATGAGCGCGCGCACCGTGGGCCAGCCGAGATTGAGCACGCGCCCCAGAATCAGAATCGGATCGTAGCGGTCGCCCGCGATCAGGCGGTCGAGGATCGAGAGGCGGACGCCGGACATCGCCGAGAGCGAGGCGATCGCTTCCTCGTATTTGTTTGCCTTGGCAAAGCCGAGCAGCGCGCTCTCGCCGAGATGGCCCTCGCGATGCAAGCCGAGCACCGTGCGCTGTGCCGCCGTGAAATCGCGCCGCGGCCCGGGCGGCAGCGCGGCCTCCTCGATGGCCGCCATGGCGCGCTTGATCTCGACCTGGCGCACGGGATTGACCACGCTGGAGAGACGGCGGCGAATGACGTCGAGCGTGCCGTTGAGCAGCTCTTTCAGGTGCTCGCCCGAAAGATCGTTGCGCTGGCCGATCTTGAGCGTCAGCACGCCGTCCTGCGCGGCACGCTTGATCAGCTCGGAATAGCCGCCGGGTGAGAACATCGCACCGGCATTGCCTGCGGCGCGACGCACCACGTCGCGATCGCCGCGCTCGACCAGTACGTCGGTGACGACAGACGACAGGGCGGGACGCTCCGTCATCGCCAGCAGATGACCCTGGCCCTTCAGCCGCGCGATCTCGACCAGCGCCGCTTCGTCGAGCACGGGCGAGCGGCGCAACACAGGGGCCGCCACCATGATCTCGTTTTCGCGCGCGAACTGGTTCACCAGGTGCCGCGGCGCGTTGTCCAGGCGCGAAAAGCGCTCGGCGAGATCGACGCGCGAGGCGAGCTCGGCATGCGGGACGAGATCAATCAGGAGATCGTCGAAGAGATCTATGAGCTCGGGACGGAGCTTGGCGGGATCCTGGAAGAACAGCTCGGCGATGGCACGCGCGATCTCGCCACGGCGCCGGGGGTCGCCGCGTTTGACGATATCGTCCAGTCCGGGAATGAGCGACGTGGCAACGGTCATGAAAACGCAAACTCGTACAGGGCACGCCGCGGGTGCGCCCTTGGTCCAAGTCGCCCCACAATCAGGGAATTTAGGCCCCGTTGATGAAGGAAGCGTTGCGCGGGGGGCCGTTGGAAAGGCGCAAAAAGCCTCGCCTGCCCTGCGATGGGCCTTGTCCGCGAGGGTGGAAAGGGCTATATCAGCGCCAATTCATCTTCTCATACGATCCGCGTAGTGAGAGTGGGCCCGAAAGGACCCGCTCTTTTTTATTACCTGAGCGCGGCTTGGCGGAAGATGCGGCCCGGCGAGCTGCCGGGAGAGTTCCGAAGCGGGCTTTGAAATCGTAACCAAGCCTTAACCATCGAGCGCCTTGACCCTGGATATGACCGAACCGACCGTTGGTTCCACGGATGCCGAGTTGCTGGCCGAGCCGAGGCTCGTGGTCGAGCCGGGCGTCGCGGCACGGGTGTCCGCGGTGGCGGGTCCCGTGCTCCAGGGCATGGGCTACCGCCTGGTGCGGATCCGCATTTCCGGCGAGGCCGGCTGCACCGTGCAGATCATGGCCGAGCGCCCGGACGGCTCGATGCAGATCGAGGATTGCGAGGCGATCTCGCGGGCGCTGTCGCCCGTGCTCGACGTCGCCGACCCCATCGATCGCGCCTATCGGCTGGAAATCTCCTCGCCGGGGATCGATCGCCCCCTGGTGCGGCGTTCCGATTTCGAGCGCTATGCCGGACATCTGGTGAAGGTCGAGATGGCGGTCGCCCATGAGGGGCGGAAGCGGTTCCGCGGCATGATCGGCGCTGTCGAAGGCGACCGCGTGCATCTGCAGCGCGACGACGTCAAGGCGGGCGAGGAACGCAACGTTCTCCTGACGATGGAGGACATCAGCGAGGCCCGGCTGGTACTGACCGACGAGCTGATCGCGGAATCGATGCGCCGTGGCAAGGCCGCGGCGCGCGAGATGCGCCGCAATCTCGGCCTGGAGCCGCCGGCTGCGCCTCACGCGAAAATCAGCGAAAAAACGACCAAGAACACCAAGCCGAAGAAGAAGCCGGCACCGACCAATACGAAGAAACATCGCTTGGCCGCCGAACGCGCGCGGCGCGGCGAGATCGAGCCTGACGAAGGAGACTAGCCATGGCAGTCAGCGCCAATCGACTTGAACTGCTCCAGATCGCCGATGCCGTCGCGCGCGAGAAATCGATCGACCGCGGCATCGTCATCGCGGCGATGGAGGACGCCATCGCCAAGGCGGCGCGGGCCCGTTACGGCAGCGAAACTGACGTTCACGCCGAGATCGACCCGAAGAAGGGCGAGCTGCGGCTGTCGCGCCACATGCTGGTGGTCGAGAAGGTCGAAAACCACTCCAACCAGATTTCGCTGGTGGATGCGCAGCGCGCCAATCCCGGCGCCCAGGTCGGTGACACCATCGCCGACACCCTGCCGCCGCTCGAATATGGCCGCATCGCTGCGCAGTCGGCCAAGCAGGTGATCGTGCAGAAGGTGCGCGAGGCCGAGCGCGACCGGCAATATCAGGAATTCAAGGACCGCATCGGCGACATCGTCAACGGCGTCGTCAAGCGCGTCGAATATGGCAGCGTGATCGTCGATCTCGGCCGCGGTGAAGCCATCATCCGCCGCGACGAGATGCTGCCGCGCGAAGTGTTCCGCAACGGCGACCGCGTCCGCGCCTATATCTTCGACGTCCGCCGCGAGACCCGCGGCCCGCAGATCTTCCTCTCCCGCACCCATCCGCAGTTCATGGCGAAGCTGTTCGCGCAGGAAGTGCCGGAAATCTATGACGGCATCGTCGAGATCAAGGCGGTTGCCCGCGATCCCGGCTCGCGCGCGAAAATCGGCGTGATTTCCCGCGATTCCTCGGTCGATCCGGTCGGCGCCTGCGTCGGCATGCGCGGCTCGCGCGTGCAGGCCGTGGTGAACGAATTGCAGGGCGAGAAGATCGACATCATTCCCTGGTCGCCCGACATCGCGACCTTCGTGGTCAACGCGCTGGCGCCGGCCGAAGTCTCCAAGGTCGTCATCGACGAAGACCGCGAGCGCATCGAGGTCGTGGTGCCCGATACCAACAACCAGCTCTCGCTGGCGATCGGCCGCCGCGGCCAGAACGTGCGCCTCGCCTCGCAGCTCACCGGCTGGGATATCGACATCCTGACCGAGCAGGAGGAATCGGAGCGCCGCCAGGCCGACTTCGAGAACTCCACCCGCGTCTTCATGGAATCGCTCAACGTCGACGAAGTGGTCGGCCAGCTGCTGGCGTCCGAAGGCTTCACCTCGGTCGAGGAACTCGCCATGGTGGACATCAAGGAGCTCGCCGGCATCGAGGGTTTTGACGAGGAGACCGCGCAGGAGCTCCAGAACCGCGCCCGCGAATATCTCGAGCAGCAGGAAGCCGAGCTCGAGGCCAAGCGCGTGGAACTCGGCGTCGAGGACGCTCTCAAGGACGTGCCCGGCGTCACCTCGAAGATGCTGGTCAAGTTCGGCGAGAACGACATCAAGACCGTCGACGACCTCGCCGGCTGCGCCACCGACGATCTGGTCGGCTGGACCGAGCGCAAGGAAGGTGGCGAAACCACCAAATATCCGGGTGCGCTCGACGGTATCGAGATTTCCCGTGACGATGCCGAAGCGATGATCATGCAGGCCCGCGTCAAGGCCGGCTGGATCACCGAGGCCGATCTCGCCAAGCCCGCTGAAGAGGCTGAGGCGAGCGAAGATCAGCCGGCTTAAGGACGAAGGAGAATGTCGCCCGGATGCTCGCAGATACTGACCACGATCTCGACCATGGGCCGCGGACCGAAAGGTCCGCGACCATGCGGATGTGCGCGGTCAGCCGCGAGGTCCGGCCGATCGACGAGCTGATCCGTTTCGTCGTCTCGCCGGAAGGGCACATAGTTCCCGATCTCAAGCGCAAGCTGCCCGGACGCGGCATGTGGATCACCGCCTCGCGCGAGGTGGTTGCGGAAGCGGTGCGGCGTCACCAATTTAGCAAGGCCTTCAAGCGCGAGCTGCGCACCCCTCAGACGCTTCCCGCCGACATCGAGGCGCTCCTGGTCCGGAGCGTGACGGAAGCCCTTGGGATTGCCGCCAAGGCGGGCCAGGTCGTGGCCGGCTTCGGCAAGGTCGAGAGCGCGCTTCGGGAAGGCACGGTCGAGGTCCTGATCCACGCCAGCGACGGGGCCGCGGACGGAATCCGCAAATTGGACATGCTGGCGCGTCAAAATGCCGGAAATCGCGGCGCCAAGCCGCAGATTCCCGTCGTGACCGGACTGAAATCGATAGAATTGGATTTGGCACTGACCCGGTCAAATGTGATACATGCTGCGCTGCTCGCGGGCCCGGCGAGCAGGTCATTCCTGTCACGTAGCCAGATGCTGGTCCGATACCGGATGGCGGACGATGACAAGACTGCCGAAAAGCGCGGCCAGGATTTCTGAGAGACAACGACCAACCGACATTACTGTGCGGCAACGCACAACGACAACAAGATCAGGATTAGGACTGCTGAATGGTTGATACCAAGACCCCTGGCGACAAGAAGCTGAGCGTTCCGAGCAAGACGCTATCGCTCAAGCCGCGCGTCGAAACGGGCACCGTGCGCCAGAGCTTCAGCCACGGCCGGAGCAAGCAGGTCGTGGTCGAGAAGCGCGGCAAGCGCCGTATTGGCGACGGTCCCGAGCCGCACGCGCCCGAGGTGACCGCAAAGCCGGCGCCCGCCGCGCCTGCCCCGTCGCGCCCGGCTCCGCCGCCCGCCCCGCCGCGCAATGCCGGTTCCGGCGTGGTGCTGCGCACCCTGACCGAGGACGAGCGTTCGGCCCGTGCCAGCGCGCTGGCCGATGCCAAGCTGCGCGAAGTCGAGGAACGCCGCCAGGCCGAGGAAGAGGCCCAGCGCCGCGCTGTCCGCGAGGCCGCCGAACGCGCCGAGCGCGAAGCCGCCGAAGCCCGCCGCAAGGCCGAGGACGAGCGCCATCGCCACGAGGACGAAGCCAAGCGGAAGGCCGAGACCGAGGCCAAGAAGCGTTTTGGCGAGGGCGAGCAGCCGGCATCGGCCGCGCGTCCCGCGACCGCAGCGCCGGCCGCGCCCGCACCGCGCCCCGGCGCCCCCGCGGCACGGCCCGGAACCACGACGACCCGCCCGGGAACAACGACCGCGCGTCCTGCAACGACGACCGCGCAGCGTCCGGGTGCACCGGCAGGTCGCGGCCCCGCAGTTGCGGCCGAGCCGGACGAGGACGAGGCGCCGCGCCAGATCCGTCGCGGTCCCGGCGGCGCCGCGCGTCCCGCGCCGCCTCCCAAGACCACTCACAAGCCCGGCCCGCAGAAAGAGCGCGGCCGTCTCACGGTGGTCACCGCGCTCAACGCCGACGAGGTGCGCGAGCGCTCGATCGCCTCGTTCCGCCGCCGCACCCAGCGTCTGAAGGGCCATGCCTCGAACGAGCCGAAGGAAAAGCTCATCCGCGAGGTGATCATTCCGGAAGCGATCACGATCCAGGAGCTCGCCAACCGCATGGCCGAGCGCGCGGTCGACGTCATCCGCATGCTGATGAAGCAGGGCGCGATGCACAAGATCACCGACGTGATCGACGCCGACACCGCGCAGCTGATCGCCGAAGAGCTCGGTCACACCGTCAAGCGCGTCGCCGCGTCCGACGTTGAAGAAGGCCTGTTCGACCAGGTCGACGATTCCACCGACACCGAGACGCGTTCGCCCGTGGTGACCGTGATGGGTCACGTCGACCACGGCAAGACCTCGCTGCTCGACGCGCTCCGACATGCCAACGTGGTCTCCGGCGAAGCCGGCGGCATCACCCAGCATATCGGCGCCTATCAGGTGGTGTCGCCCGAAAGCGGCAAGAAGATCACCTTCATCGACACGCCCGGCCACGCCGCGTTCACCGCGATGCGCGCCCGCGGCGCCAAGGTCACCGACATCGTCGTGCTGGTGGTCGCGGCCGATGACGGCGTGATGCCGCAGACCGTCGAAGCCATCAACCACGCCAAGGCGGCGCGGGTGCCGATCATCGTTGCCATCAACAAGATCGACAAGCCCGATGCCAAGCCCGAGCGCGTGCGCACCGAGCTGCTCCAGCACGAAGTGCAGGTGGAATCCTTCGGCGGCGACGTCGTCGACGTCGAGGTGTCCGCCAAGAACAAGACCAATCTCGACAAGCTGCTCGAGATGATCGCGCTCCAGGCCGATATCCTCGACCTGAAGACCAATTCGGAGCGTCCGGCCGAAGGCACCGTGATCGAGGCCAAGCTCGACCGCGGCCGTGGCCCGGTCGCGACCGTGCTGGTTCAGCGCGGCACGCTCCGTGTCGGCGACATCATCGTTGCCGGCGCCGAGATGGGCCGCGTCCGCGCGCTGATCTCGGACCAGGGCGAGACGGTGCAGGAAGCAGGTCCGTCGGTGCCGGTCGAGGTGCTCGGCTTCAACGGTCCGCCGGAAGCCGGCGATCGCCTCGCCGTGGTCGAGAACGAAGCCCGCGCCCGCCAGGTCACGAGCTACCGCGCGCACCAGAAGCGCGAGAACGCGGCAGCCTCGATCTCCGGCATGCGCGGCTCGCTCGAGCAGATGATGTCGCAGCTGAAGACGGCGGGCCGCAAGGAATTCCCGCTGATCATCAAGGCCGACGTGCAGGGCTCGCTGGAAGCGATCCTCGGCTCGCTGGAGAAGCTCGGCACCGACGAAGTCGCCGCCCGCATTCTGCATGCCGGCGTCGGCGGTATCTCGGAGTCGGACGTGACGCTCGCGGAAGGCTTCAACGCCGCGATCATCGGCTTCTCGGTTCGTGCCAACAAGGAAGCCGCTGCGGCCGCCAAGCGCAACGGCATCGAGATCCGCTACTACAACATCATCTACGACCTCGTGGACGACGTGAAGAAGGCGATGAGCGGCCTGCTCGCGCCGACCTTGCGCGAGACCATGCTTGGCAATGCCGCGATCCTGGAGATCTTCAACATCTCCAAGGTCGGCAAGGTCGCCGGCTGCCGCGTCACCGACGGCACCGTGGAACGCGGCGCCAATGTGCGCCTGATCCGCGACAACGTCGTCGTGCACGAAGGCAAGCTGTCGACGCTGAAGCGCTTCAAGGACGAAGTGAAGGAAGTCCAGTCCGGTCAGGAATGCGGCATGGCCTTCGAGAACTATCACGACATGCGTGCCGGTGACGTGATCGAGTGTTATCGCGTGGAGACGATCCAGCGCTCCCTGTAAGTCCAAATCTTACCGAAGCGCCCGGATCTTTTTGAGCTGAAATAGCGGGAGTGAGATGGCCGGATTTTTTCCGGCCATCCGCGCCTCTTCGTTTCAACGGACAAATGACAATGCTCGTGTCCCAAACGCGGGCACGACGAGGTGATTTCCAGAATGCCGCGCCACCACCAGAAAAAAAGTTCCGCGTCCGGCGGAGGCTCGCAGCGCCAGTTGCGCGTCGGCGAGCAGGTTCGCCATGCGATGGCCGAGATTCTGGCGCAAGGCAACGTGCATGATGCGGACCTCGAAGGTCACATCGTCACCGTGCCGGAGGTGCGGATGTCCCCCGACCTGAAGCTCGCGACAATCTACGTGATGCCGCTCGGTGGCCGCGACACCGAGATCGTCATCGCTGCGCTCGAGCGCAACAAGAAATTCCTGCGCGGCGAAGTCGCGCGGCGCGTTAACCTGAAATTTGCACCTGACGTTCGCTTCCGCGTCGACGAGCGATTCGACGAAGCAGAACGGATCGAGAAGCTTTTGCGAACACCTGCGGTGCAGAAGGACCTGGAACAGGATCCGGATTCGGATCGGGAAGAAGAGCAATGACGATGGACCCGGCTCACGGCACGATCGGCGGCGAACAGGCCGATCAGCGCGACGTGCAGAAAAATAATTTTGCGGACATGGGCGGCAATTCCCAGCCGCACCAGGAGCCGCGCCGCGTCAACAACGATCCCCGCGCCAAGCAGCAGAAGGGCAACCAGGTTCGCCGCGACCGCCGCGACGTCCATGGCTGGGTCGTGCTCGACAAGCCGATCGGCATGACCTCGACGCAGGCCGTCGCCGTGCTCAAGCGCCTGTTCAACGCCAAGCGCGCCGGCCACGCCGGCACGCTCGATCCGCTCGCTTCCGGCGGCCTGCCGATTGCGCTCGGCGAAGCCACCAAGACGGTTCCCTTCGTCATGGACGGCCGCAAGCGCTACCAGTTCACCGTGTGCTGGGGCGAGGAGCGCGACACCGACGACATCGAGGGCCGGGTGACCGCGACCTCCGAGCTGCGCCCGACCCGGGAGGCCATCCTGGCGCTGTTGCCCCGCTTCACCGGGGTGATCGAGCAGATCCCGCCGCGCTATTCTGCGATCAAGATCCAGGGCGAGCGCGCCTATGACCTCGCCCGCGACGGCGAGGTCGTGGAGCTGGCTCCCCGCCCGGTCGAGATTCACCGATTAACCCTTGTGGATCAACCGGATAACGACCGGGCCGTGTTCGAGGCCGAATGCGGCAAGGGCACCTATGTCCGCGCGCTGGCCCGCGATATGGGCCGGATTCTCGGCACTTATGGCCATATCTGCGCGCTGCGGCGGACCCTGGTCGGCCCATTTGGCGAAAACGACATGATTCCGCTGGATCAGTTGGAGGCTTTGTGCGATAGAGCCGCGTCCGGCGAGGGCAGCCTCGCCGACGCGCTTTTGCCCGTTGAGACCGCGCTGGACGACATCCCGGCACTGGCCGTCACTCGGGCTGATGCGGCAAGGCTCCATCGGGGCCAG
This sequence comes from Bradyrhizobium sp. 1200_D9_N1_1, assembly GCF_052075915.1. Lineage (NCBI taxonomy): Bacteria > Pseudomonadati > Pseudomonadota > Alphaproteobacteria > Hyphomicrobiales > Nitrobacteraceae > Bradyrhizobium > Bradyrhizobium sp. 1200_D9_N1_1. The sequence continues at coordinate 56,999 of NZ_CP197226.1, forward strand.
GCCGTTTTGTTGCGCGGACGGGATGCGCCCACTTGTAGCGGCACAGTCTATGTCACGGTGGCAGGCCGCCTTTTGGCGCTTGCCGAAGTCGGCAATGGCGAAATCATCCCCAAGCGTGTGTTCAACCTGACCGGCCTGACTGCCAGCCCCGGTCGCAACGAGAGAAATTGACGATGTCGATTGCCGCAGAACGCAAAGCGGAAGTCATCAAGACGAATGCCACCAAGGCCGGCGATACCGGCTCGCCCGAGGTTCAGGTCGCGATCCTGTCGGAACGCATCAACAACCTCACCAGCCATTTCAAGACCCACGTGAAGGACAACCATTCGCGTCGCGGTCTCTTGAAGCTGGTCTCGACCCGCCGCTCGCTCCTCGACTACCTCAAGAAGAGGGACGAGGCGCGCTACAAGGCACTGCTCGAGAAGCACAACATTCGTCGTTAAGTGTTCCTGCGCGCGCCACTGGCGCGCGTTTTCGCGCGTGGTTTCGAACGAAAGCGTTTGTTTGAAGGTTTTTGATCGAGGCTGCGTGCGCGTCGGATGCAAGCCCAAAGCGCGAAGAATCGCACTTTGGATTGTTGTTTGAGCATGATCTTTTCGGAAAACCGCTTCGCACTTTTCCGGATCATACTCGAGTGACGGCCAGCATCCGGGGCACGATCGGCGAAGACCGCAGTTCGGTGTTCGCGTTCGTGCCGACTGACAGTCCAGCAGCAATCCGGCGGCTGGGCACAACGGGCAAGGCGCCCGTATGACCCGAAAGGATGGACGCCATCCGAAATCCAAAAACCATGGCAGGATCGCAGGACGCTGATCATCCGCTCCGATCAGCGTCCCGCAATCTTGCGCATGGTTTTTGTTTTTCGAAGCGTCCCTCGTTTCGAGAACCCATGAAAGAAGACCTCTATGTTCAATAAGCATTCAGTCGAGATCGACTGGGGCGGACGCCCTCTCAAGCTCGAAACCGGCAAGATCGCCCGCCAGGCCGACGGCGCCGTCGTCGCCACCTATGGCGAGACCGTGGTGCTCGCCACCGTCGTCGCGGCGAAGGCGCCGCGCGAAGGCGTCGACTTCCTGCCGCTGACCGTCGACTACCAGGAGAAGACCTACGCCGCCGGCCGCATTCCCGGCGGCTATTTCAAGCGTGAGGGCCGTCCGACCGAGAAGGAGACGCTGGTCTCCCGCCTGATCGACCGCCCGATCCGTCCGCTGTTCGTCGACGGTTGGCGCAACGAGACCCAGGTGATCGCCACCGTGCTGTCGCACGACATGGAGAACGATCCCGATATCGTCGCGCTGGTGGCCTCGTCGGCTGCGCTGACCCTGTCGGGCGCTCCCTTCAAGGGTCCGATCGGCGCCGCGCGCGTCGGCTTCGTCAATGACGAATACGTGCTCAACCCGACGCTCGACGAGATGGTCGACACCCAGCTCGACCTCGTCGTCGCCGGCACGGCCGACGCCGTGCTGATGGTGGAATCGGAAGCCAAGGAACTGAACGAAGACATCATGCTCGGCGCGGTGATGTTCGGTCACCGCCACTTCCAGCCGGTGATCAACGCGATCATCGAGCTCGCCGAGAAGGCCGCCAAGGAGCCGCGCGAAGTCACCGTCATCGACAATGCCGCGCTCGAGAAGGAAATGCTCGGCCTCGTCGAGCAGGAACTGCGCGCCGCCTACGCCATTCCGGTCAAGCAGGATCGCTACGCCGCGGTCGGCAAGGTCAAGGAAAAGGTGATCGCCCATTATTTCCCCGAAGGGCAGGAACCGAAATACGACAAGCTGCGCATCGCCGGCGTGTTCAAGGAGCTCGAGGCCAAGATCGTTCGCTGGAACATCCTCGACACCGGCAAGCGCATCGACGGCCGCGACTCCAAGACCGTGCGCAACATCATCGCCGAAGTCGGCGTGCTGCCGCGCGCCCACGGCTCGGCGCTGTTCACCCGCGGCGAGACCCAGGCGATGGTCGTGACCACGCTCGGCACCGGCGAGGACGAGCAGTACATCGACGCGCTGTCGGGAACGTACAAAGAGACGTTCCTGCTGCACTACAACTTCCCTCCCTATTCGGTCGGTGAGACCGGCCGCCTCGGCGGCACCAAGCGCCGCGAGATCGGCCATGGCAAGCTCGCCTGGCGCGCGATCCACCCGGTGCTGCCGCCGCATCACGAGTTTCCGTACACGATCCGCGTGGTCTCCGAGATCACCGAATCCAACGGCTCCTCGTCGATGGCTTCGGTCTGCGGCGCCTCGCTCGCGCTGATGGACGCCGGCGTGCCGCTGAAGCGGCCGACCGCGGGCATCGCAATGGGCCTGATCCTCGAAGACAAGCGCTTTGCGGTTCTCTCCGACATCCTCGGTGACGAGGATCATCTCGGCGACATGGACTTCAAGGTCGCCGGCACGGAATCGGGCATCACCTCGCTCCAGATGGACATCAAGATCGAGGGCATCACCGAGGAGATCATGAAGGTCGCTCTCGGCCAGGCCAAGGATGGGCGTATCCACATCCTCGGCGAGATGGCCAAGGCGCTGACCAACGCCCGCGCCGAGCTCGGCGAATACGCGCCGCGCATCGAGACCTTCAAGATCCCGACCGACAAGATCCGCGAAGTGATCGGCACCGGCGGCAAGGTGATCCGCGAGATCGTCGAGAAGACCGGCGCCAAGGTCAACATCGAGGACGACGGCACCGTGAAGGTCGCCTCCAGCGACGGCGAGGCGATGAAGGCCGCGATCAAGTGGATCAAGTCGATCGCGTCCGAGCCCGAAGTCGGCCAGATCTATGACGGCACCGTCGTCAAGGTGATGGAGTTCGGCGCCTTCGTGAACTTCTTCGGCTCCAAGGACGGTCTCGTTCACATCAGCCAGCTCGCTTCGGCGCGCGTGCAGAAGACCTCCGACGTCGTCAAGGAAGGCGACAAGGTCAAGGTCAAGCTGCTCGGCTTCGACGACCGCGGCAAGACCCGCCTGTCGATGAAGGTGGTCGACCAGACCACCGGCGAGGACCTCGAGGCCAAGGACAAGGTCGCCGAGGGCGAGAAGGCCCCGCGCGAAGCGGCCGGCGAGTAAGTCTCGCACCAGTCCAGAAAAACGAAGGGCGGCCGAGAGGCCGCCCTTTTTGTTTGTGTTCGTGCTCGCCCCGGGAGAGCTGCGCTCGCTCTCCCGCTTGCGGGAGAGGGCTGGGGTGAGCCCGCGCCTTCGGCGCGACCTCTCCCGCAAGCGGGAGAGGTGTAACACCGCCTTACGCCGCGAGATCGAACCGGTCGAGGTTCATCACCTTGGTCCAGGCCTTGGCGAAGTCCTTCACGAACTGCTCCTTGGAGTCCGAGGTGGCATAGACCTCGGCGTAGGCGCGGAGCTGCGAGTGCGCGCCGAAGATGAGATCGGCGCGCGTGCCGGTCCACTTCACCGCGTTGGTCTTGCGGTCGCGAGCCTCGTAGGTGCCGTCGGCCGCCGGCGCCCACTGCGTGCTCATGTCGAGCAGGTTGACGAAGAAGTCGTTGCTCAGCGCACCCACCTTCGCGGTGAGGACGCCGTGCTTCGAACCGTTCGCATTGGCACCGAGCACGCGCAGACCGCCGACCAGCACGGTCAACTCGGGTCCGGTGAGCTTCAGAAGCTGTGCGCGATCGACGAGCGCTTCTTCCTGCTGCAGGAACTGCTGCCGCTTGCCGACGTAGTTGCGGAAACCATCGGCGCGCGGCTCCAGCGGCGCGAAGGAAGCCGCATCCGTCTGCTCCTGCGAGGCGTCCATGCGGCCCGGCGTGAACGCGACCTTGACGTCGACGCCGGCGTCCTTCGCGGCCTTCTCGACCGCGGCGGTGCCGCCGAGGACGATCAGGTCGGCGAGCGAGACCTTCTTCGCGCCGGCCGAGGCGTTGAACTCCTTCTGGATCGCTTCGAGCTTGCCGAGCACCTTCGAGAGCTGAGCCGGCTGGTTCACCTCCCAGTCCTTCTGCGGGCTGAGACGAATGCGCGCGCCGTTGGCGCCGCCGCGCTTGTCCGAACCGCGGAACGTCGAGGCCGACGCCCATGCGGTCGAGACCAGCTCCGGCACCGAGAGGCCCGAGGCCAGGATCTTCGTCTTCAGCGCAGCGATGTCCTGATCGCTGACCAGCTCGTGATTCACGGCCGGGATCGGATCCTGCCAGATCAGCGTCTCCTTCGGCACCAGCGGGCCGAGATAGCGCTGGATCGGACCCATGTCGCGATGGGTGAGCTTGAACCAGGCGCGGGCGAATGCATCCGCGAACTGATCCGGGTTCTCCAGGAAGCGCCGCGAGATCTTCTCATAGGCCGGATCGAGGCGCAGCGAGAGGTCGGTGGTCAGCATCGTCGGCCGGTGCTTCTTCGACTTGTCGAAGGCGTCGGGAATGATCGCCTCGGCACCCTTGGCCGTCCACTGGTTCGCGCCGCCCGGGCTCTTCGTCAGCTCCCATTCGTACTTGAACAGGTTCTCGAAGAAGTTGTTGCTCCACTTCGTCGGCGTCGTCGTCCATGTCACCTCGAGTCCGCTGGTGATGGAATCGCCCGCCAGGCCCGAAGCGTGCTTGCTCTTCCAGCCGAGCCCCTGATCCTCGAGTGCGCCCGCTTCCGGCTCCGGTCCGACCAGCGACGGATCGCCCGCACCATGGGTCTTGCCGAAGGTATGACCGCCGGCGATCAGCGCGACGGTTTCCTCGTCGTTCATCGCCATGCGGAAGAAGGTCTCGCGGATGTCCTTTGCCGCGGCGATCGGGTCCGGCTTGCCGTTCGGGCCTTCCGGATTGACGTAGATGAGGCCCATCTGCACCGCGCCGAGCGGCTCGGCGAGCTGGCGCTCGCCGCTGTAGCGCTCATCGCCCAGCCAGGTGCCTTCGGGACCCCAATAGAGCTCTTCCGGCTCCCAGACGTCGGCGCGGCCACCGGCGAAACCGAACGTCTTGAAGCCCATCGACTCCAGCGCGACATTGCCCGCGAGCACCATCAAATCGGCCCAGGAGATCTTGCGGCCGTATTTCTGCTTGATCGGCCAGAGCAGCCGGCGCGCCTTGTCGAGGTTGGCGTTGTCGGGCCAGCTGTTGAGCGGCGCGAAACGCTGCTGACCGGCACCGGCGCCGCCACGGCCATCGGTGATGCGATACGTGCCCGCGCTGTGCCAGGCCATGCGGATCATCAGGCCGCCATAATGACCGAAGTCGGCGGGCCACCACTCCTGCGAGTCCGTCATCAGAGCGGTCAGGTCCTTGATGACCGCGTTCAGGTCGAGCGTCTTGAATTCCTTGGCGTAGTCGAATTCCTCGCCCATCGGATCGGACAGGCCGGAATTCTTGTGCAGCATCTCGATGCTGAGCTGGGTTGGCCACCAATCGCGGTTCGCCGGCACGCGTTTTCCACCCGAAAACGGGCACTTTGAAGTGTCGTCCATGAATACCTCCTCTGGTGGCGTCGAACTCGCGCCTTTGACCAGGTAGAACCACTCTAAGCCCCGCATTCCATCAGGGGAAGTTGACTTTAATGATCGCTGCGATAGGATTTTCTGATGGTCAACGTGACGATGCGCCAGCTCCGGTATTTCGACGCGCTGGCGCGTCACGGCCATTTCGGGCGCGCGGCGGAGGCGAGCTCGATCTCGCAGCCGGCCCTGTCGATGCAGATCAAGGAACTGGAGGAGGCGCTCGGCGGCCTGCTGCTAGAGCGCACCGCCCGGCAGGTCGCGCTGACGCGGTTCGGCGAAGAGCTCGCCCCCCGCGTCCGCGACATCCTGCGCTCGGTCGATGAGCTCGGCGATTTCGCGCGGGCGTCGCAGGACCGCTTCGCCGGCCGACTGCGCATCGGCATGATTCCGACGATCGCGCCGTATTTGCTGCCCAAGATCACCAAGAATCTCACGCGCATGCATCCGGAACTCGACATCCGCGTGCGCGAGACGATGACGCCGCGGCTGATCCAGGAACTGGTCGAAGGCCGGCTCGACACCGCCATCGTCGCACTGCCGGTGTCCGAGCCCTCGCTCACCGAAGTTGCCCTGTTCGAGGAGAAATTCCTGCTGGTGCGGCCGGGCGCGGATGAGGGAACGCCCGCACCCTCGCGCGAGATGATGCGGGAGATGCGGCTCCTGCTGCTCGAGGAGGGACACTGCTTCCGCGACCAGGCGCTGTCCTTCTGCAACATGCAATCGGCGCCGCCGCGCGAGATGCTGGATGCGAATTCGCTGTCGACGCTGGTCCAGATGGTCAGCGCCGGCATCGGTGTCACCTTGATCCCGGAGATGGCGGTGCCGGTGGAGACGCGATCGGCCTCGGTCTCGCTCACGCGCTTTCGCGACCCGCAGCCCTCGCGCACCATCGGCATGGTCTGGCGCAAGACCAGCCCGCTGGCGCGGCAGCTGCTGCAGATTTCCGAGGTGGTGTGCCTGTCGGCCGGCAAGGTGCGCGCACGGCAATCCGTGCGCAGCCAACGGGCCTGACTTCCGATGCCGGCACCCGTCATCCGCCCCGCCCGCGCGGACGAATATGACGAGATCGCCCGCGTCTGGATGGAGAGCTGGGTCTCGACCGGGCTTGCCGAGGCGAGTGAATTCCTGCTGGCAAACCTGCGCGCACGCATCAGGCGCGAGATCGAGAACGGCTGGAGCCTGTTCGTCGCCGACGACAACGGCGCCATCGCCGCGATGCTCGCACTGCATCTGCCCAAACTCTATCTCGATATGCTCTTTGTCGGGCCCGCCTATCAGGGGCAATCCCTCGGACGAAAACTGCTCGCCTTCACGCGCACGCAAATGCCTGACGAGATGTACCTGCGCTGTGTGCGCGAAAACGAAAAGGCCTGGCGCTGGTACGAGCGCGAAGGCTTTGTGTTTGAGAAGGAAAAGGTCGAACCGTCGAACGGGTTCGTGATGAAGTATTACCGTTGGAAGCGGCCGGCTGCGGGATAGACCACGATCTCTGGATGCAGCTTGCGGTTGTCACGATCCCCACCTAGTGTGGCGGGACCGATGACCCCTGCTCCCGGAATCCATGCTTCGCATTGCTGTCTCGCTGATCGCGCTCCTGTCCCTTCTGACCCCGGCAGTCGCACAAACTCCTCCCGCAACAACAGCGCCCGTCGCTCAGTCCGCACCACAGGCAAAGCCGGTTGCCAAGAAAGCGGCGCCGAGGGCCAAGCCGACTGCGAAGCCGCCGGTCGCGGCAGAGAGCGGCCCGTGTCGGCTCGGTGTGATCTCGGTGATCGGAGATCGCTACTCCGTACAGAAATTTGGCATTACGATCTTCGAGGCTGAGGCAAGCGAGGTCCCGATCGACTGGGGCCTCGACGATCTCGTCTTCGCACGGGTGCGCGCGGCAACGAATAACGATCCCGGGGTACGTAGGATCGCCTATCCCAAGGGCGTCTTCGAGCCCTTCTATAATCCGAAAACGATCCTGATCCGCGATCCCGGAGAGCGTCTGCCGGACATCGTACGAAGCTTCACCGCGAATGCGAATTGCGAGCGCTATCTTGTCGCAACCACGTTCAAGGCGGAGCTGCCAAATTCGCACATGACGCTAAACGGCATCGGCACTTACAATCAGGGGGTCGGCGGCATCCTCCGTCACTCGCATCTTTTCGCCAATGTTGCGATCACACTGATCGACGGAAGGAGCTACGAGGAGATCAAGCGCCCCTTTGTGAATTTCGGCGCTAACTTCGCTGCGAGTCTGCGACTGACCGAAGACCCACTCAACAAGCTCGACAACTCGCTATTTCCCGACCCACCCGCGGCAGCTTCCGCCAGCGCGGCGCTGCGCGAGAGGACGCGCGCGCTCATCACCGACAGGCTCGACCGGGGCCTGCCGGGCTATCTAAAGGAAGAGTAAGCGCCTTTGCCGACGCGACACGCCAGAGAATCAAATTTCGCTGCGCTTGCGAACACAGCCGTGTTCAGCATCATGACCCTGCTGTTCGTCGTCGCGATCATCCTGTGGTGTTTTTCAACTCAGGCGCGGGCACAAGCCCAATTGGAGACGGCACGACCAACCGTCAAACAAGCCATCGGCAAGATAACCACGCGGCGTGAAGCGACGGGCAAGCCCGCTCCCGTGGCCGGCGGCTCGTGCGACTTCGGTGTCGTGGTCACCACCGGCGATGAGTTCACCGTGCTGACGATCGGCCTCACCGTATTCCAGAACAAGACGATGGTGGTCCCGATCCCAGGCTGGGGGCTCAACGATCTGATCTTCGCGCGGACTCGCGCCGCGATCCCTGCCGGCGTGTCCGTTCTGAGAATCCCCTACAACCCAGCGAAATTTCCTCCCCGCGATGAGTCCAAGGACACATTGAAGGACAGGCTGTTCCGCGATCTCAACGCGGAGCTGGCCGGATACATGCGCGAGGTCGCGAAAGGAACGAATTGCCGGCACTACATTCAGGTCCTCAATTCAGTCAGCCCTATCGGGACATCGAACTATACGGTCCGCGGGTTCGGCATCCTCAACCAGGATGTAGTGCTAGGGCGTCGCATCTATCTTTATGCCCTGGCGTTTATCCGCATCTTTGACGGGCGCGACTTCTCCGTTGTCAGACAGAGCTCTGCGCTGATCAACGTGCATCATTCCCTGGTGGTGCAGCGGCTTCTGGGGAGGCAAATCGGCGGCCCCTATCGCGAATTACCCGCAGAATCGTTTCCAACGCGCCCTGAAGATGCCGCCGACAATCCCGCACTGCGCGACGGCGTGCGCGCCATGCTGGCGGAAAGCCTCGACAAAACGCTTCCGCTCATGCTCGGGGTTCGACCAGCAGCGCGTCAAAGCGACACCAAGGAACGTTGACCCACATGTCGTTCGCGCCGCTTGCCTTCTGCCTAGGCGTATTGCGTTGCGGATACACGGCAAACGCGACATGAATTGCGCGCTGTTGGCCTTCCGCCGATGAAAGGTTCCCCCCATGATCAAGCTCTATTGGTCGCCCCGTTCTCGCTCGTTCACGACGCTCTGGCTGATGGAGGAGAGCGGCCTGCCCTATGAGCGCGTACTGACCGACATCTCGACCGGTGCGCAGAAGGCGCCGGACTATTTGAAGGTCAACCCGATGGGCAAGGTGCCGGCGCTCAGCGACGGCGACGCTGCGCTCGGCGAGGCCGCGGCGATCTGCGCCTATATCGCCGACCGCTATCCCGAGACCAAGCTTGCGCCCGCTGTGACCGATCCGCGCCGCGCGCGCTATCTGCAATGGCTGTTCTTCTCGCCGGGCTGCATCGAGCCCGCCATCATCCAGATCTTCACCAAGATCGAGATCCCGACCTCGACCGCGGCGTGGGGCAGCGCGACGCAGGTGTTCGACGTGCTGGAAGCTGCGCTCGCCAAGGGGCCGTGGATTCTTGGCGAGGAGTTTTCCGCCGCCGACATCACCGTCGGCTCCGGTCTGAACTTCGCGGTGCGCCTGTTCAAGATGGTGCCGTCGCGCCCGGCCTTCGATGCCTATCTGGCGCGCTGCATGGCGCGGCCGGCGTTCCAGCGCGCGGAGAAGATCGCGGCGGGTTAGAGCGTTTTCGAGCGAAGTGGATGCCGGTTCGCGTAAAGAAAACGCGACAAAACAAGAATCCGGCTCAAAGCCTGATCTTGAGGACGGCGAGCCCGGACTGCTGGAGCAATCCGGAGGATGTCGCCGCAAGGCCGTAGCGGAGGCCGAGATCGAAACGGTTGTTGTCGGCCGCGACGATGCCCAGCGCGGTCGAGTAGATCCACGGCGACAGGGCAAGGCCGCCGGTCGTGAAGGTCTCGCCGCCGCCGGCAAACGCTGACTTGATCTGAAGTCCCTGATTCAGCGCGTTGTAGCCGACGCCGACATCGCCGGTAAGATAGACGTGCTGCGCGATCCTGTAGGCGCCCTTCAGCCCTGCCGTCAGCGTCAATTCGCGATAGGTTTGCGAATCCACATTGAGGCTGAAGCCGCCTGCGCCGCCTTCCTGATAGGCTGGCGAACGAACCTGTCCGTAGTCCAGCCGCAGCGACGGCGCGATCGCAAATCCAGACTCGATCGGGATCAGCTTGCGAACACCCACACCGGCGTGCCCGCTATAGGACCGATAGCCGGCCGCAGCCGTATTGTTGATGAACGTGAGCGAGCGGCTCTCGCCATTGTCATTCAACGCACCGTCGAGCTGGCCATCGACCTGAACGCCATGGCCGAGCGCATAGGCGCCGTAGAGTCCGGCCTGATAGGAATCGATGGCGAGCCGGTTCGGGACGGCATCCTCGCTGCCGGTGATCGTTTGATGCGAATAGGCGAACACGCCGCCGATCATCGCGCGCGTGGAGATTGTCGTGTCCGCGCCCACGGCAATGCCGCCGCCGGACGCGTTATAGCCGGGGACGCCATCCACACTGCCCTGCCGGACACTGCCGCCGAGCGGCTTCATCCAAAGATTCCGCTCAGGCGTTGCGCCCGCGTTCAGCCCGAGCACGTCGTCCAATCGTCCTGTCATCGCCTGCTGAAATGTGCGTTGCGTGGAATAGGTCGCCTGCGACGCCGCGCCGGTGAGGACAGGCAAGGTCTGGTTGACGGCGTTGACGAGACCGGAGCCGCTGAGATTGTCGAGCGCGGTGAAGCCGGTCGCCATGCTGCCGGTCCAGCCGAGTGACGTCGCGGACAGGCGATAGAGCATATCCGCCGCGCCTAGGCCCGCACGGCTGTTCTGGGCCTGAAGCGTTTCGGCATAGGGCCGCACCAGGGAGAGATAGGCGATGCCGCCGGTCGGGTTGCCCGAGAGATCATAGCTGCTGACCAGCATCTGTGCGCCCGATGCGTCGCCGCTCGCAGCGCCATAGAGACTACTAAGAGTGCCCTTCGAGAGTGTGTTGAAGAGCACGTTGCCTTCCGGCGTCACCGACCCCAGCAGCGTGAAGTTCGCAGCACCGCTCCCCGCGGGCGCAATGCCGGCGCCCCAGAAATATCCGTTCTGGTAATTCGTGATGACGAAGCGACCGGGCGCGGACGTGCCGAACAGCGTGGAGCTGACGATCCGCCACGGCGTGCCCGACGTCCAGGCCCATTGCGGGACGGAGTTCGCCGGAACGGCCTGCGAGGCCGGCGGCGTGAAGGTCGCGGGATCGTAAGGAAGCATGTAGGCCCAATGCGTCACCAGCAGGCTGTCGCCCGTGATCATCTGCATTTCCATGCCGGTCACGCCGTTGACGGTTCGCATGTGGCCGAGGCCGACGGTCACTGCACCGCCCGCGGTCGGCGTGAACAGCATCGTGATCTGGCCCGCGGTCGTGACGAACCCCTGGATGGTCGAGGTATCGGTCAGCAGCGCCGGACCAAGCTTGAGCTGCGCCACGCTCGTTCCGGTGAAGGCGCCGTTGGTCGCGGTCGCCAGCGACCACAGCGTCTGGTCGCCGATCGGGATCGGATTGGAGAAGCCGGTCTTGGGCGCGGCGTAGGCCAGCAGCTGCGCTGTCGGCACGTACCAGTTCGTGTTGGAGAGGGTCGCATCCCAGATCGCCGACTGCGCTACAGCGCGGGAGCTGCCGCAAACCAGCATCGCACCGGCAACAGACGCCAGCACGCCTACGCGACTGATCGCACGTATCCTCGGCAAGACCGCTCTCCCGAACCGCGGGATACGACCCCGCGGCGCCACCGGGCGCAGCAAACATTATTTCTATCGCCGAGTCTGCCCCATGATCGTGGGGTGCGAGGAAACGGTCGCGGCCTCAGGCGGCCTGCGAACGCTTTATTCCGACTTCAGATCGTCAGGCCTCGGCATCAGGACGATGTTGTAGCCGGAATCGACGTAGTGGATCTCGCCGGTCACGCCGCCGGACAGATCCGACAGCAGGTACAGCGCCGAACCGCCGAGCTCGTCGAGCGTGACGCCGCGGCGAAGCGGCGAGTGTTTTTGCATGAAGGCAAACATCGCGCGCGCCTCACCGATCCCCGAGCCGGCAAGCGTGCGGATGGGACCGGCGGAGACCGCGTTGACGCGGATGCCGCGCGGTCCGAAATCGGAGGCGAGGTAGCGCACGGAGGCTTCCAGCGCCGCCTTGGCCACGCCCATCACGTTGTAGTTCGGCATCGCGCGCTCCGAGGCGCCGAAGGTCAGCGTGATCATGCTGCCGCCCTCCGTCATCAGCTCGGCGGCACGTTTTGCGACCTCCGTGAACGAGAAGCAGGAGATCACCATGGTGCGCGAAAAATTCTCGCGGCTGGTGTCGGCGTAGCGGCCCTTCAGCTCGTTCTTGTCGGCGAAGCCGATCGCATGGATGACGAAATCGAGCTTGCCCCATTTTTCGCGCAGCACATCGAAGGTCGCGTCGACACTGGCGATGTCCTCGACGTCGCAAGGCAGCACCAGTTCGACGCCGAGCTGCTCCGCCAGTGGCTTGACTCGCTTGCCTAGGGCTTCGCCCTGGAAGGTGAAGGCAAGCTCGGCGCCATGGGCATGCAGCGTCTTCGCCATGCCCCAGGCAATCGAATGATCATTGGCGATGCCCATGATCAGACCGCGCTTGCCCTTCATCAAACCTTCCATGTCAGCCGTCGCTCCTATTTTCGACGTCATCGCCCGCGCAGGCGGGCGATCCAGTATCCAGAGACCGTCGTGATAAATGGAGAAGCCGCGGCATACTGGATGCCCCGCCTTCGCGGGGCATGACAAAATCAGAGATCACACGTCCAGCCGGCTGAACACCAGCGTGGCGTTGGTGCCGCCGAAACCGAAGGAGTTCGACAGCACGGTGCCGATTTTGACGTTGTCGATTCGCTTGCGCACGATCGGCATGTCGGCGAACACGGGATCGAGCTCCTGGATGTGCGCACTCTCGCAGATGAAGCCGTTGTTCATCATCAGCAGCGAGTAGATCGCCTCCTGGACGCCGGTGGCGCCCAGCGAATGGCCGGTCAGCGCCTTGGTCGCCGAGATCGGCGGGCACTTCTCGCCGACGCCGAACACCTTGCGGAGCGCCTCGATTTCCGGCGGATCGCCTGCCGGCGTCGAGGTCGCGTGCGGATTGATGTAGTCGACCTTGGTCTTCACCGTCGACATCGCCATGCGCATGCAGCGCTCGGCGCCCTCGCCCGACGGCGCGACCATATCGTAGCCGTCCGAGGTCGCGCCATAGCCGACGATCTCGCCGTAGATGCGCGCGCCGCGCGCCTTGGCATGTTCGAGCTCTTCCAACACCAGCACGCCGGCGCCACCGGCGATCACGAAGCCGTCGCGGTTGACGTCGTAGGGACGCGAGGCGGTCGCGGGCGTGTCGTTGTACTTCGACGACATCGCGCCCATCGCGTCGAACAGCACCGACAGCGACCAGTCCAGCTCCTCGCAGCCGCCGGCGAAGATGATGTCCTGCTTGCCGATCTGGATCGTCTCATAGGCATTGCCGACGCAATGGTTCGAGGTCGCACAGGCCGAGGAGATCGAATAATTCACGCCCTTGATCTTGAACCAGGTCGCGAGCGTCGCGGACGCCGTGGACGACATCGCCTTCGGCACTGCAAACGGTCCGACGCGCTTCGGGCCCTTGGTGCGGGTGATGTCGGCGGATTCGACGATGGTGCGGGCGGACGGTCCGCCGGAGCCCATGATGATGCCGGTGCGGATGTTGGAGACGTCTTCGGGCGACAGACCGGAGTCCAGGATCGCCTGTTCCATCGCGATGTGATTCCAGGCCGCGCCCTGGCCGAGGAAGCGCATCGCGCGGCGGTCGACGACCGTCGCAGGGTCGAGCGTCGGCGCACCTTGCACCTGCGAACGGAAGCCGAGCTCGGCATATTTCTCAGCCCGCGAAATGCCCGACTTCGCCTCGTGAAGGCTCGCAAGCACTTCCTGGGTGTTGTTTCCGATGGACGAGACGATGCCCATCCCGGTGACCACAACCCGCCTCATGACAGCCTCGCCTAAATCGTTGTCTTTCTTTGTGATGCGTTCAGCCCAGGCTCGTGCCCTGCTTGAACAGGCCGACCTTCAGATCCTTCGCGCGATAGATAATCTGGTCATCGACCGAAAGCCACCCGTCGGCGATACCGAGCACGAGCTTTGCCCGCATCACGCGCTTGATATCGACGTTGTACACAACCTTGCGGGCCTCGGGCAGCACCTGGCCGCTGAACTTCAGCTCGTTCAGGCCAAGCGCGCGACCGCGACCTTCACCGCCGCTCCAGCCCAGGTAAAAACCGACCATTTGCCACAGCGCATCGAGGCCGAGGCAGCCGGGCATCACCGGATCGTTCTTGAAATGGCAGCCGAAGAACCAGAGGTCGGGCTTCACGTCGAGCTCGGCGCGCACCAGGCCCTTGCCGAATTCGCCGCCATTGTCGTTGATGTCCGTGATGCGGTCGAACATCAGCATCGGCGGCAGCGGCAGCTGGGCATTGCCCGGGCCGAACATCTCGCCGCGGGCACATGCCAGCAGATCTTCGTATTCGTAACCGTTGCGCCTGTTCAGCATGCATGTGCCTCTGTTCAAAGTCCGATTGAGCGACGTTTTTTGGCGAAAATGGGCCCCGTCCCGGTCGGAGAGTAACGCCAATTGCCATCGTCAGGCGCAACTCCCACAAGCCCCGATGGACTGCGGACCGGGCCTCGATGCCCGGGTGCACCAAAATCGGCTAAGCGGAACCGCGCGCTCTCTAACACAGGCCATTTCGGTGGCAAAGCGCTCTCATGAAGGTAAAATGACGGGCTCCTCGCTCGGTTCCACTCCGATTAGAACCTCTCTAGTTGCGAGAAACTTGCATCTGCATCTATCTGTTCTTATATTGCAGGGAGTTATTGTTCACGCGTGCCCGAAATCTGGAAATGAGCGAGAATACCGCGCCCCATCACGACGACGACGTCCATGCCGCGGCCCTCCTGTCCGGCCGCCAGCCGGCTTTGACCGGCTGCCCGTGGCACGACGTTAACGAAATGCTCCAGTCCGCCGGGCTCCGCCCGACGCGGCAGCGCATGGCGCTGGGCTGGCTCCTGTTCGGCAAGGGTGCTCGCCACCTTACGGCTGAAATGCTGTACGAGGAAGCCACGCTGGCCAAGGTTCCAGTGTCGCTGGCGACCGTCTACAACACGCTGAACCAGCTCACCGACGCCGGCCTGCTGCGCCAAGTCAGTGTCGACGGCACCAAGACCTATTTCGACACCAACGTCACCACGCACCACCACTATTACCTCGAGAACAGCCATGAGCTGGTCGACATCGAGGATCCGCATCTGGCGCTGTCCAAGATGCCGGAGGTGCCCGAGGGTTACGAGATCGCGCGCATCGACATGGTCGTGCGCCTGCGCAAGAAGCGCTGAGATCTATCCTAAACTGTTGATTTGGTCGTGATGGCCGGGCTTGTCCCGGCCATAATTGTTTACGCCGTCATTCCGGGGCGGTGCGTAGCACCGAACCCGGAATCTCGAGATCCCGGGTCTGGCGCTTCGCGCCATCCCGGGATGACGCCTGCAGCGTCAATTCACCTGCTCGTCCGAATACACGCCCCAGAGGCGTTCCTGCTGGATCCAGCCGTCAAAACCGTTGCCGGTGACGCGGCACCAGTTTGCGCTGCACTTCTTCACCTGGGTGACGACGCCGGCCTGGAGCTTGGCCGCAACCGCGCTGTCAGGATCGGCGCGGTCATAGATCGGCGCGAGCTCGTCCTTGTGCTTCATGGTGACGACCGCGGTGCGGCGGCCCGACAGCAGCGAGTGATAGACCCAGCCCTCGGCGCCTTCGGAATCGCGCACCCGGCGCCAGTTCTCGAACTCGGCTGTGATTTCGACCGGCAGGCCGGCGCGGGTATAGACCCAGGCCACGTCATTGTCCTTGGTCGGACCGGCACGGACGTTCACGTGATCCGACTTCAGGCTGACATAGCGCGGCACCGGGAGGCCGCTGGCGCTCTGGGGGGTGTTGTCCTTCGCCGAATGCGAGGGGCTGACCGAGGCGCTCAACCAGGTGCAAACGAGCGCCATCACCGAACAAAAACGCCCCAACGCCATCAACCCGTCTCCTGTCGAGGACCCGGCCGAGCCGGACCCTCACCCCAAAATTCCAAAATACCCTGCCGCGGTCGTCCCTGACCCGCCCCACGCGGGTGTTCCGCCAAGCCTTACCCCGTGGTTCTTGTCTTGGCCCGGCCTTCTGCTAGAGAGGACGGACGCTTGAACAACCAGTTTGGCCCGATTTTCCGGATGGAAATATCGGGAGAGCTTGAAGGAAACGCCGGGGACGACACGGCAAGGGCAGTGTCGAACAACCGGGTTAATGAGGCCTGAACGGCCGGCCTTTGGCGACAGAGGCGGGCTTGCCACGCCTCATGAGAGCAGGACATGTCGGTGAAGAAAAAGCCCCTCGTCGTGGTAACGCGCAAGCTGCCGGATTCGATCGAGACGCGGATGCGCGAGCTGTTCGACGCGCGGATCAATCTCGACGACACGCCGATGTCGGCCGACCAGATCGCGGAAGCCGCGCGCACCGCCGACGTGCTGGTTCCGACCGTCACCGACCACATCACCGCCGACATCGTCAACCAGCCCGACTGCAAGCTGCGCCTGATCGCCAATTTCGGCAACGGTGTCGACAATATCGATGTCGAGGCCGCGCATGCCCGCGGCATCACCGTCACAAACACGCCAAAGGTTTTGACCGAAGACACCGCCGACATGACCATGGCGCTGATCCTGGCCGTGCCTCGGCGGATGATCGAAGGCGCCTCGATCCTGACGGAAGGCAAGCCCTGGCCCGGCTGGTCGCCAACCTGGATGCTCGGCCACCGCATCGGCGGCAAGCGCCTCGGCATCATCGGCATGGGCCGCATCGGCCAGGCAGTGGCGCGCCGCGCCCGCGCCTTCGGCCTGCAGATTCACTATCACAACCGCCGCCCCGTGGCGCCGAAGATCGCCGAAGAGCTTGGCGCGACCTATTGGGAAAGCCTCGACCAGATGCTGGCGCGGATGGACATCCTCTCGGTGAACTGTCCGCACACGCCGGCGACCTATCACCTGCTCTCGGCGCGACGGCTGAAGCTGATCCGCAAGGACGCCTACATCGTCAACACTGCGCGCGGCGAGGTGACCGACGAGGACACGCTGATCAAGCTGATCGAAGGCGGCGAGATCGGCGGCGCCGGGCTCGACGTCTACGAGCACGAGCCCGCGGTGAACCCGAAGCTGGTGCGGCTGGCCAAAGCCGGCAAGGTGACGCTGCTGCCGCACATGGGCTCGGCCACGATCGAAGGCCGCGTCGAGATGGGCGAGAAGGTGATCATCAACATCCGCACCTTCCTCGACGCGCACAAGCCGCCGGATCGCGTGCTGCCGAGCATGCTCTGAGGCGCTGTGCGCCAGGGCTCGCAGACTTGAACGGAGCGGCCGGCAAACCGCGGCCGCCCCGAGCCAGTCACTGCCCCGGCAATCTGAGCAGCGGCTTGGCTCCGCGCCTACTCGCGATGGATGCTTAGATCGTCGAACACGGGACCATCGCCGTTGAGCGGATTGGCCGGATCGCGCGAATAGCGCAGCGTCTCGAAGCGCATCGCGCGCGCATCGATCATCAGGAGGCGGCCGACGAGGCCGTCGCCGAAGCCGACGATCTCGCGGATCGCCTCCAGCGCCATCATCGAGCCGAGCACGCCCGCGAGCGCGCCCATGACGCCGGCCTCGGCGCAGGCCGGCACCGTGCCGGGCGGCGGCGCCTCCGGAAACAGGCAGCGATAGGTCGGATTGAATTCACCAGCCTCGTTCTTTTCATGCGCGCGGATGGTGGTGAGCGAGCCGTCGAAGGTGCCGAGCGCCGCGGTGATCAGCGGCTTCTTCGCGAAGAAGCAGGCGTCGGAGACCAGATAACGCGTCGAGAAATTGTCGGAGCCATCGAGCACGAGGTCGTAGTCGCCGATCAGGCTGAGCGCGTTGTCGGCGTTGAGCCAGGTGGCGTGACCGACGAAGCGGACATGCGGATTGAGAGCGGAAATGCGCTCGGCCGCGCTCTCGATCTTGTGCCGGCCGATATCGGGCGTCGTATGGATCACCTGGCGCTGGAGGTTGGACAGCGACACCACGTCGTCATCGACCACGCCGAGCGTGCCGATCCCGGCTGCAGCCAGATACATCAAGGCGGGCGCGCCGAGCCCGCCGGCGCCGATCACCAGCACGGAGGCCCGCTTCAGCGCGGCCTGGCCCGGGCCGCCGACGTCGCGCAGCACGATATGGCGGGCATAACGTTCGAGTTCGTCCGGGCTCAGCATTCTCAGCTCTTCCTAGATTGCTGCCGCTCCCCGCGAGGAGCGCGGAAGTCGCACATACTGTCATTCCGGGGCGATGCGAAGCATCGAACCCGGAATCTCGAGATTCCGGGTTTGGCTCTTCGAGCCGCCCCGGAATGACCCTGTAACACTCAGATGAGGGTCCGGCCTGCCCGCAGGCCTGAACCACCCCGAGATTGTTCGCGACCAACGAGATGTGCTTCAATGGCATTGCGTTCAATGGGCTGGCTGGATTTGTCATGAGATCGATGCTTGCGGCAACACTGATGTTTGCGGCCGCCACAGGCGCAAACGCCCAGATGACGACGCCGCAGATCCCCGGCACCAAGCCGAAGACGGTCCAGACCGTTCCGATCCGCCCGCCCGCACTTCAGACACCGTCGGAAACGGCCGATGCCATGGCGCAGGCCGAACGCCTCTCGCTCCAGTCCGACCTCGCCTGGGTCGGCCAATATAACGGCGCCATCACCGGCGAGGTCAGCGAGCGCATGGTCAATGCCATCAAGGAGTACCAGAAGAACAAGGGCGGCAAGCCGACCGGCGTGCTCAATCCGCAGGAGCGCGCCGCGCTTGCCGAGACCGCGCGGCGGAAGCAGGACAGCGTCGGCTGGAAGATCGTGACGGAGATGACCAGCGGCGCCCGGCTCGGCATTCCCTCAAAACTGGTGCCGCAGCAGGCGACCGATGCCAACGGATCGAAATGGACCTCGCCGACCGGAACTGTGCAGGTGCTGCTCAGCCGGCGCAAGGAGGCGAACCCCACGACCGCGAAGCTCGCGGACGCCGAGAAGAAGGAGCCGGCCGGACGCAAGGTCGACTACACCGTGGTGAAGCCCGACTTCTTCGTGCTGTCGGGGCTCCAGGGCCTGAAGAAATTCTACGTGCGCGGCACCTTCAAGGGCGACGAAGTCCGGATCATGACGATCCTCTACGACCAGGCCACCGAGAACACGGTCGAGCCGGTCGTGATCGCGATGTCGAGCGCGTTCAATGCATTTCCGGCAGGACCGCAAGCCGGACCGCCGCCGCGCAAGACCGTCGAATACGGCACCGGCATCGTCGTCAGCGACGACGGCGCGATCCTCACCGACCGCCTCGTCACCGACAGCTGCCTTGCGATCACCATCGCCGGCTACGGCAGCGCCGATCGTCTTGCCGAGGACAAGGAGCACGATCTTGCGCTCCTGCACATCTACGGCGCGCGTGGCCTGAAGCCACTCGGCCTCGCTGGCGGCGGGGCGAAGACCAATGTCGATGTCGTCGGCATCGCCGATCCGCAAAGCCAGGGTGGCGCGGCCGGGGTCTCGAGCGTCAAGGGCGCGCTCGCACGCGTCACGAGCAGCGATTCCGCGCTGTCGCCACCGCCGGCGGTCGGATTTTCCGGCAGCCCCGCGATCGACGCGGACAGCAAATTCGCCGGCATTGCGCTGTTGAAGCCGGCGATGGTGGCGGGACCCGCGACGTCGGTGCCGGCGTCGCAGGCCGTGATGGTCTCAGCGGAGACGGTGCGCGATTTCCTGAAGGCCAACGGCGTCACAGCAAACGGCAGTTCAGCGGATGCGAAGGCCGCCGTCGTCCGCGTGATCTGCGTGCGGAAGTAAGCCAGGCGACAATCACAATCTCTCGTGTCTATCGGCGCACATCGCACGTACGACTACGGGTCCAGTAATGGTACGGATTAGCTGGCATTCCCGATTCCGACATCATTGTTACCGTTGATTCGGACCTCCGCGATCCCCTTTGGATCGGGCCGGCACGTCCTGAGCGAGAAGAGCTCAGCATCCAGAAGCGATGCACGTTCGCGTGGCGTATTCCTGACCCAGGCACTCCAAAGGATTTATCTTCCCATGCACACGATCGTACTGGCCACCCAAAAGGGTGGCAGTGGCAAGAGCACGCTCGCCGTCGGCCTCGCGCTGGCGGCCAAGCAGGCCGGCTTCACCGTCCGCCTGATCGAGACCGACCCGCAGGGCACCCTGTCCAACTGGCAGCGCCGTCGCACCGCCGAGGATCTCGTGGTCGAGCCGATCTATCACGCCGCCGACATCGCGCCGCGCCTGAACATGCTGGCCGACAGCGGCCTCCAGCTCGCGATCGTCGACACCGCGGCCGGCCTCAGCGCCGCGACCACCGCCGCGATCCGTCATTCCGATCTCTGCCTGATCCCGGCCCGCCCGAGCGTCGCGGACATCGAGGCGACCGCCTCGACGCTGAGCGTCGCACGCGCCTGGAAGCGGCCCTACAGCTTCGTGCTGAACCAGACGCCGATCCGCGGCCAGCGCATCGACAATGCCGCCAACACGCTCGCCGAGGAAGCCGCGCTCGATCTCGCCGAGGTGCTCGCGCGTCCCCTGATCGTGATGCGCAACGACCACCAGGATTCACTCGCCGGCGGCCTCGCCGTCAGCGAATTCGCGCCGAACGGCAAGTCGGCGGACGAGATCCGCGGCCTCTGGCAGTGGATCGAGACCCGGCTCGAGCTCAGCGCCACGACCAATGCCCTGATCGACCAGGTCATGTCGGCTCCGGACGGCCTGCTGCATGCCGCCACTGGGCTTTCCACGGACGAGACCACGACACTGGCGTCCTGAGCGGGGCGATCGATCGGGCGTCAGTCGGCCCTTCACCATCCGGAAGGGCACCAGCGTCGAAGCAATCCGGCCACCAGCCCGGCCGGATTGCTTCACTGCACTCGCAATGACGTCGTGGTGAGCTCGTCACGCTCGCAGAGACTCACAGCCTCGCGGTCGCGAGCCTGATCCTCACTTCTGACATTTCGGACACCAGAAGGTCGAACGGCCGTTCTGGGTGAAGCGCTTGATCGTGCCGCCGCAGGCAGGCGTCTTGCAGGTCTCGCCTTCGCGGTCATAGACCTTGAACGAATGCTGGAAGTAGCCGAGCTCACCTGTGGTCTGGCGATGGTCGCGCAGTGACGAGCCGCCGGCCTTGATGGCGTCGTTCAGCACGGTGTGGATCGCACCGACCAATCTCTTCGCGTGATCCGTTGGCTCGCCCTTCCTGGTCGCCAACGTCGCAGCGATCCGGCGCGGCGACAGGTGCGAGCGATGCAGCGCTTCGCAGACATAGATGTTGCCGAGCCCTGCCACCACACGCTGGTCGAGCAGCGCGGCCTTCAGGCTGGTGGCCTTGCCTTCGCAAGATCGCGCCAGCATCGCGGCATCGAATTCGTTGCCGAGCGGCTCGGGGCCGAGGCCGCGGAGCAGCGGCTCGTCCTCGAGCGCGTTGCGCGCGATCACTTTCATGTAACCGAAGCGGCGCGGATCGTTGAAGACGATGTCGGCGCCGGAGGACATCCGAAACAGCACGTGGTCATGGGTGGTGTCCTTACCCCGTGGATAGTGAAACTCCCCAGGTGCGGCATCATTGTCCGGCTTGATGACGCGAAACGAGCCCGACATGCCCAGATGCATCAAGAGCACGTCGCCGGAGGCCAGATCGGCCATGAGATATTTTGCGCGGCGGCCGAGCCCCGTGACGACCTGCCCCTGGAGCCGGGCCACGAAGTCCGGCTGGAACGGAAAGCGCAAGTCCGGCCTGCGGGCCTCCGCGACGACGATTTTCGCACCCTCCATGACGGGCTGAAGGCCGCGGCGGACGGTCTCGACTTCGGGCAATTCAGGCATGGTCAGGCATTCACCTTATGAGGGCGGTGTGATAGCGCCATTGCGGCGGGCGCGCTATGGTCCGCCTCGTGGAGTAGAGTAATGGATCGGCCGGGCGAAACCACGCATTTTGGCTTCAGGGACGTTCCCCTGGGGGACAAGCAGACGCTGGTGAACGATGTGTTTCACAGCGTTGCGTCGCGCTATGACCTGATGAACGACTTGATGTCCGGCGGCCTGCACCGGGTCTGGAAGGACATCATGATCAACGCGCTGGATCCGCCGAGGGGCGACCGGCCGTTCGCGTTGCTCGACGTCGCCGGCGGCACCGGCGATATCTCGTTCCGCGCCGCCAAGGCCGCCGGCCCCGGCTTCCACGCCACGGTCTGCGACATCAATTCCGACATGCTCGCCGTGGGCCGCGAGCGCGCCGCCAAGCGCCATCTCGAGACCCAGGTCGATTTCGTCGAAGGCAATGCCGAAGCGCTCGCCTTTGCCGACCGCAGCTTTGACGCATATACGATCGCTTTCGGCATCCGCAACGTGCCGCAGATCGACCTGGCGCTGCGCGAGGCCTATCGCGTGCTGAGGCCCGGCAGCCGCTTCCTGTGCCTGGAATTCTCCACCGTCGAGATGCCCGGCCTCGACAAGCTCTATGACCTGTTCTCGTTCAAGGTGATCCCGCCGCTCGGCCGCATGATCACGGGCGACGCCGAGTCCTACCAATATCTCGTCGAATCGATCCGCAAGTTTCCCAAGCCCAACGCCTTCGCCGACATGATCCGCGACGCAGGCTTTGCCCGCGTGAACTGGCAGACATTGTCCGGCGGCATCGTCGCACTGCATTCGGGCTGGCGTTTGTGATTTCTGCAATTACCCACACCGCGCGCCTCATGCGCGCTGCGTTCGTGTTCGCGCGCGAAGGCGTGTTCGGCTCCGTCGATCCGAGCCTGGTGCCGCCGCCCGGGCAGCTCGCGCTGAAGCTTGCGCGCATCGTCGAACGGCGCGGTCCAAAGCACGGGCCGCGACTGTCGCGCGCGCTGACCCGGATGGGCCCGGCCTATCTCAAGCTCGGGCAGTTTCTGGCCACGCGCCCCGACGTCGTCGGCGTCATCATGGCGCGTGACCTGGAAAGTCTCCAGGATCGCCTGCCGCCGTTTTCGCAAGCAGAAGCGGAAGCTGCGATCGCAGCCTCCCTGGAGCGTCCGCTCAAGGACGTGTTCGCGAGCCTCGGCCCGCCGGTCGCCGCCGCCTCGATCGCTCAGGTGCATCGCGGCGAAGTGGTACGTGACGGCATCCGCAAGGCAGTCGCCGTGAAAGTGCTGCGCCCGAATGTGGCCTCGCGCTTCCGGCGTGATCTCTCCGATTTCTTCTACGTTGCGCACAAGGCCGAGACCTATTCGGCCGAGGCGCGGCGGCTGCGCCTGATCGAGGTCATCAACACCATGTCGCGCTCGGTCGCGATGGAGATGGACCTGCGGCTGGAAGCGGCTGCAATGTCAGAAATGGCGGAGAACACGGGCGACGATCTCGACTTCCGCGTGCCCACGGTCGACTGGGACCGTACCACGCACAACGTGCTGACGATGGAGTGGATCGACGGCATCGCGCTGAACGATCACAAGCGCCTGGCAGAGGCACAGGTCGACCTGCCCGATCTCGGCCGCAAGGTGATCCAGAGCTTTCTGCGCCACGCGCTGCGCGACGGCTTTTTCCACGCCGACATGCATCCGGGCAATCTTTTCCTGGACGACACCGGCCGCCTCGTCGCGGTCGATTTCGGCATCATGGGCCGGCTCGGGATGAAGGAGCGGCGCTTCCTCGCGGAAATCCTGCTCGGCTTCATCACCCGCGATTATCGCCGTGTGGCGGAGGTGCATTTCGAGGCGGGCTACGTGCCCGCGCACCACTCCGTCGAGAATTTTGCGCAAGCCATCCGCGCCATCGGCGAGCCGATCCACAACCGCACGGCCGAAGAGATCTCGATGGCGCGGCTGCTGACGCTGCTGCTCGAGGTCACCGGCCTGTTCGACATGACGACACGGCCCGAGCTGATCCTGCTCCAGAAGACCATGGTCGTGGTCGAAGGCGTGGCGCGCGGCTTCGATCCCAGGCTCGATATCTGGAAGACCGCCGACCCCGTGGTGCGTGAGTGGATCGAGCGCAATCTCGGGCCGATCGGCCGGGTGCAGGGCGCGCTCACCGGCGGCGGCGACCTCGCCCGCGTGCTGATGCGCCTGCCCGATATCGCGCAGCGCTCCGTTGCAGTGCTCGAGCAGCTCGAGACCATGACGCGGGAGGGCCTGCGGCTGTCGCCGGAGAGCATCGCGGCGATGGGCCGCAGCGAGGGCCGCAAGAACCGCTGGCGCACCGTGGCGCTCTGGATCATCGCAGCGACCTTCATCGGGATCCTGATCGCCGTCCGGAATTTGTGATTGCATTGCAATCACTTGATTGATAGCATCGCTATCATTCCGTGCCGGAGGGCGTCATGGCGAGCCTAACCATCCGCAAGCTCGACGAACACGTCAAAACCTATCTGCGGCTGCGTTCGGCCAAGAATCACAGGTCCCTTGAGGAAGAGGTCCGGGTCATCCTGCGGGAGCTGATCGAGGGCCGTGAGGAGCCGTTGACGCCCTTTGCGGTGCCGCCTACGGCATCCACCGCTCCGACGCCTCAGCGCACCGGCGCCCTTGCCGAGGCCAGCGTCACTCTGATCATCGGCGGCGGGATCGCGGCCTTTAAATCGCTCGACCTGATCCGAAGGCTGAAGGAGCGGCGCATCGAGGTCCGCTGCGTGCTGACCAACGCGGCCCAGCAGTTCGTCACGCCGCTCTCGGTCAGCGCCCTTTCGCATGAGCGCGTCTATACCGACCTGTTCGATCCCCAGAGCGAGTTCGACGCCGGCCATATCCGCCTGGCCCGTGACTGCGACTTGATCGTGGTGGCCCCCGCCACGGCCGACCTGATGGCCAAGATGGCGAACGGCCATGCCGACGACCTCGCCAGCGCCATTCTGCTCGCGACCAACCGCAAGGTGCTGCTGGCGCCGGCGATGAATCCGCTGATGTGGAACAACGCGGCGACCCGACGCAACGTCGCGCAGCTTCAGCGCGACGGCGTCGTGCTGATCGGGCCGAATTCCGGAGAGATGGCCGAGGCGGGTGAAGCCGGTATCGGCCGCATGTCCGAGGCGTTGGAGATCGCCGCCGCCGCCGAGCGCCTGCTGCGGCCGCCGGTGCCGCGCCCGCTCGCCGGCAAGCGCGTGCTGATCACCGCGGGCCCGACCCACGAGCCGATCGACCCGGTGCGCTACATCGCCAACCGCTCCTCCGGCAAGCAGGGTTTTGCCATCGCCGCCGCCGCGCAGGCCGCCGGCGCCGAGGTGATCTTGGTGAGCGGCCCGGTCGATCTCGGCGATCCCCAGGGCGTGACGGTGAAGCATGTGGAATCGGCGCGGCAGATGCTGGAGCAGGTGCAGGCGGCCCTTCCCGCCGACATCGCGATCTTCGCCGCCGCGGTCGCCGACTGGCGCGTCGCCAATGAGGGCGAGCAGAAGCTGAAGAAGACCTCGGCCGGCATGCCGCCGCTCCAGCTGGTCGAGAACCCCGACATCCTCGCCACGATCGCGAAGCTGACCGACAAGCGCCCGCCGCTGGTGATCGGCTTCGCCGCCGAGACCGAGCACCTCATCGACAACGCCAAGACAAAACTTGCCCGCAAGGGCTGCGACTGGATCGTCGCCAACGACGTCTCGCCGGCGACCGGCGTGATGGGCGGCGACCGCAACACTGTCCACCTCATCAGCCGCAAGAATGGTGAGAAGAACGGCGAGATCGCGGTTGATTCCTGGCCCGCGATGACCAAGGAACAGGTCGCCACCGAGCTGATCGCGCATATCGTCAAGAGTGTGATCGGCAAATCCCTGGAGCCCGCATCTTGAGCACGAAAGTCACGGTCGAACTGCAACGCCTGCCGCATGCCGAGGGCCTGCCGCTGCCGGCCTATCAGACGGCGGAGGCCGCCGGTCTCGACCTGATGGCCGCGGTTCCGGAGGACGCGCCGCTGACGCTTGCGTCCGGCCGATATGCGCTGGTGCCGACCGGCCTTGCGATCGCCTTGCCGCCCGGGCACGAGGCGCAGGTGCGGCCGCGCTCGGGGCTTGCCGCCAAGCACGGCGTCACCGTGCTGAACTCGCCCGGAACCATCGACGCGGACTATCGCGGCGAGATCAAGGTGATCCTGATCAACCACGGCGCAGCGGCCTTCGTGATCAAGCGCGGCGAGCGGATCGCGCAGATGGTCATCGCGCCCGTGGTTCAGGCCGCGCTGGTTCCGGTGGCGACCTTGTCGGCGACCGATCGCGGCGCCGGCGGCTTCGGCTCGACCGGCCGCTAACGCACGGCAGCGAGTTGGGCTTCACCTCTCCCGCTTGCGAGAGAGGTCGCGGAGCGAAGCGACGCGGGTGAGGGTTCTCTCCTCTCGGGGATTCCCACCGCGGAGACACCCCCTCCCCAACCCTCCCCCGCGAGCGGGCGAGGGAGCGCACCTTCATCGGGGCAACAGTTCGCATGGGCCGCTAACGCACGGCAACTCCAGCCGAATTCTCCGAAGAACTACGTGAACCCGGAACGCCACGTCCCGCATTTTTTTGGGGCCGCCTTTGCGTTCACGATCTGGACTCTTACCGGTGGAGTCACGGTGGGGGTATTGTCGTTTGATTCGCGCGCGACGGGGGTCGCCGCGCGTAAATTCGTGCGGTCTTGGGGCAACTATGTCAGGCGTGATCGTGTCGATGCGTCGGACGCTGCTATCGTGCACATCGCTCGTGCGCGACGGCCTGATCGGGAGCGCTCTCGCGGCGCTGCTGCCGGCTGCGCCGGCCGAGGCCGCCGACTTCGTTGGCACACTTTCGGAATTGCTGGACTTCAACCGGCAGGAACTTGCGGTGCTCGCCACCGCGCTGGCGCTGCTCGGCTTCTCGGTGATGGCCGCGATCCTGCTGATGCGCACGCGCGTGCGCACGGCGAAGAACGAGGCGCGGCTGCGCGCGCGGATCGGGGAACTGCAACTCCAGGCCGACCGCTTCGGCGCGCTGCTGTTCGCCGAACCGCAGATCCTGATCTCCTGGCCGGCGGGCGACAACCGCGCGCAGATTTCGGGCGACGTCTCGATGGTGCTGCCGCGCGACTCCTCCCCGCAGCGCGTGCTCGCCTTCGGAACCTGGCTGCCGCCGGAACCCGCGCTCCAGATGGATCACGCTGTGGATGCGCTGCGCGACCGCGGCGACGGGTTCCAGCTGACGCTGACCACCGCGCATGGCCATACGCTGGAAGCCATCGGCCGCGCCATCGGTGGCCAGGCCATTGTCAGGATTCGCGAACTCTCGGGCCTGCGCCGGGATCTGGCCGAAACCAATCTGCGCTACAAGGCGCTCTCCGACGAGACCGAGATGCTGCGCGGCTTCGCTGCGGCGGCACCCTGGCCGATCTGGGCCAAGGGCGAGAACGGTGCGCTCACTTTCGCCAACCCGGCCTATGTCCGCGCGACCGAGGCTGCGAGCTTCAGCGACGCCCACGAGCGCAAGCTCGAGCTGCTCGACAGCGCCGACCGCGGCGCCATGGAACGGGGACTGAAGGACGCGGCCAATTTCACCTCCCGGCTGCCGATCGTGATCGGCGGCGAGCGGCGCATCTACGACGTGCGCGCCGTCAATGTCGGCAGCGGCAGCGTCGGCGTCGCGATCGATGCCAGCGAGGCGGATGCGCTGAGCTCGGCGCTGGTGCGGATGGCGGAGGCGCATCGCCGCACGCTCGACCAGCTCTCCTCCGGCGTCGCCGTGTTCGACGGCCACCGGCGCCTTGCCTTCTACAACGATTCCTACCGCCGGCTATGGGACCTCGACCGTACCTTCCTCGACGCCAATCCCGATGATTCCAGCGTGCTGGACCAGCTCCGTGCCGCGCGAAAACTGCCGGAGCAGCCCGACTTCCGCGCCTGGAAGGCCAAGCTGCACGAGGCGTATCGCGCGGTCGAGGCCGCCAAGGATACTTGGTATCTGCCCGACGGCCGCGCCCTCTCCGTCGTCACCACGCCGAACCCGGAAGGCGGCGTCACCTATCTGTTCGACGACGTCACCGAGAGCCTCGAGCTCGCCCGCCGCTTCGACGGCATGATCCGGGTCCAGCGCGAGACGCTGGACAGCCTCGCCGAGGGCGTCGCGGTGTTCGGCAGCAACGGCAAGGCGCAGCTCTTCAACCCGGCCTTCGTCCGGATGTGGAAGCTGTCGAGCGACGCGATGCGCAACGAGCCGCACATCCAGACCGTCGAAGGCTGGTGCCATCAACTGTTCGACGATCCCGTGGTCTGGCGGCAGATCCGCGAGGCCGTCACCTCGATCGAGAGCCGCGCCGACGTGCCGCTGAAGCTGGACCGCAAGGACGGCAGCGTGCTCGACGGCATGATCCGGCCGCTGCACGACGGCGCCACCATGCTGACGTTCCAGGACATCACCGACACCGAGAACGTCGAGCGCGCGCTGCGCGAGCGCAACGAGGCGCTGGAGGCCGCCGACCAGATGAAGGTGGATTTCGTCCACCACGTCTCCTACGAGCTGCGCTCGCCGCTCACCACCATTATCGGCTTCGCGCATTTCCTCAGCGATCCCTCGACCGGACCGCTGACGCCGAAACAGGCCGAATATCTCGACTACGTCACCAAATCGACCAACGCGCTGCTGGCGCTGACCAACAACATCCTAGATCTCGCCACCATCGACGCCGGCGCGATGAAGCTGGAACTCGGCCCGGTCGACGTCAGCAAGACCATCGAGCTCGCCGCCGAGGGCATCCAGGACCGGCTCGCCACCGACCGCATCCGCCTGAAGGTCGAGATCGCGCCCGATATCGGCAGCTTCATCGGCGACGAAAAGCGCGTGGTGCAGGTGCTCTATAACCTCCTCGCCAACGCCGTCGGGTTTTCTCCACAGGATTCCACCGTCGGCATCAGCGCGCGCCGCACCGAGCACAGTGTGGTCTTCACTGTGACAGATTCCGGGCCTGGAATACCTGCCGACATGAAGGACAAGGTGTTCAACTGGTTCGAAAGCCGCTCGCAGGGGTCGCGTCACCGCGGCGCCGGGCTCGGCCTGTCGCTGGTGCGCTCCTTCGTCGAGCTGCATGGCGGCAAGGTGCGGGTGGATTCGATCGTGGGCCGGGGCACGGTCGTGATCTGCGACTTCCCGACCGACCAGGCGGCGCATCGCGACGCCGCCGAATGAGCGCGCCAACCACATTCTCCGTCGCGCTTCACAACGAGACGGCCACCGCGCAACTGATGGCTGATCTCGCGCTGCTGGTCGGGCCGGGCGATGTCATCACGCTCACCGGCGACCTCGGCGCCGGCAAGACCGCGGCCGCCCGCGCCATGATCCGCTACCTCGCCGACGACGAGGCGCTGGAAGTGCCGAGCCCGACCTTCACTCTGGTGCAGGGTTATGAGCTGCCGCCGTTTCCGGTCATGCATGCCGACCTCTACCGCGTCGAGGACGAGAGCGAGCTCGAGGAGATCGGGCTGTCGCCGCTGCCGGACGCCACGCTTGTCCTGATCGAATGGCCGGAGCGTGCGCCGTCGGCGCTGCCCGAGGATCGCATCGACATCGCACTCACCCATCGTCCGGCTCTGGGCTCGAACGCACGTGCCGCCGACATCACCGGTTACGGCAAGAGCGCAGCCCAGGTCGCGCGTCTGAAAGCGCTGCGCGAATTCCTCGACGCATCCGGCTATCTCGACGCAATGCGGCGGCGCATGGCCGGCGACGCCTCGACACGGTCCTACGCGCGGCTGCTGCGCGACGACGAGATCGTCATCCTCATGAACTTTCCGCAGCGCCCCGACGGCGCGGCGCTCTACAACGGAAAGTCCTACAGCGCCGCGGTGCATCTCGCCGAAAACGTCAAACCCTTCGTCGCCATCGACGAAGGCCTGCGCGCGCAAGGCATCTCGGCGCCCGCGATCCATCATGCCGATCTCGACCACGGCTTCCTGATATCGGAGGATTTCGGCAGCGAAGGCGTAATCGAAGGCAACCCGCCGCGCCCGATTCCCGAGCGCTACGAAGCCGCGACCGACGTGCTGGCGGTGCTGCACGGCAAGACGCTGCCGGAGACGCTGCCGCTGGACGGGCAGAGCTACGCCATTCCGGTCTTCGACACCGAAGCGATGCTGATCGAAATCGGATTGATGCCGGAATGGTATCTGCCCGATCGCAACGCGCCGCTGAGCGAGCCGAAGCGAGCGGAATTCTTTGCGATGTGGCGCGAGCTGCTGAAGAAGCCGCTGGCCGCGCCGAGGACGTGGATCATCCGCGACTATCACTCGCCCAATTTGATCTGGCTCGGGATGCGCACCGGCATCGAACGCGTCGGCGTGATCGATTTCCAGGACACCGTGCTAGGGCCGCAATCCTACGACGTGGTGTCGCTGCTCCAGGACGCCCGCATCGACGTGCCCGAGAATCTCGAGCTGACGCTGTTGTCGCGCTACATCAAGGCGCGCCGCGCTGGTGATGCGAGCTTCGATCCGGCCGGTTTCGCCGAGCTCTACGCCATCATGTCGGCGCAGCGGAACACCCGCCTGCTCGGCACCTTCGCCCGGCTCAACCGCCGCGACGGCAAGCCGCATTACCTGCGCCACCAGCCGCGGATCTGGACCTACCTCCAGCGCTCGCTGGCGCATCCCGCGCTCAGCCATTTGCGCGACTGGTATCTCGCCAACGTCCCGCCACCCCAAAGGCCGTCACAAGAACCGGCACCAGAACCGCCCCAAGGCTGATTCGGGCCCGATTTACCGGCTGTTAGCCAAGACGTCGGTATTCTGGCGGCAAGGAGCCAAATAATTACCGGGCTGGAGCAAGGGCAGATGGCGGTGAAGACAGACCAGCGCAGCAACAGCCGGGTTGTTTTCGAGCGTGGGATTCCGGCCCAGATGATGGGAATCGACGGCACGTGGCGGCGCGACTGCACCATGGAGGACGTCTCCCAGAGCGGCGCCAAGCTGACCATCGACGGTTCGGTCGAAGGGCTCCATCTGAAGGAATTTTTTCTCCTGCTGTCGTCCACCGGACTCGCGTACCGGCGCTGTGAGCTTGCCTGGGTCAATGGCGACCAGATCGGCGTCAACTTCCTCAAGCTCGGCGACAAGAAGAAAAAGGCGCGTTCCGCATCCGTCGGGGCGTAACGGCCACACCCGTCGTACAACCGTCACGGCAGGTGGCTAAGGCGGTTGAGATGCGGTGCGGCTGAATGAGTCCCGTGCTAGGATTGCCGCGAACGCGAATTCCAAGGGCAATTTCGAGAGTAATTCCAAGAGTTCTAATCCCAAGAGTTCTGAGTCCACGAGGCTGAGAAAGACGAATCTGAGAAAGCAAACGATGTCCGTCAAACCGACCAAAGCCATGGTGCTCGCCGCAGGGTTCGGCCTGCGCATGCGTCCACTGACGGACAAGATGCCGAAGCCGATGGTGCCGGTGGCGGGCCAGCCGCTGCTCGACCACGTGCTCGACAAGCTCGGCCAGGCCGGCGTGAGCGAGGCGGTGGTCAACGTGCATTACCTGCCGGACCAGATCATCGACCACGTCGCATCGCGCCAGCATCCGCGCGTGACCATCTCGGACGAGCGCAACCAGGTGCTCGGCACCGGCGGCGGCGTGGTCAAGGCGCTGCCGCTGCTCGGCAACGCGCCGTTCTTCCATGTCAATTCCGACACGCTGTGGATCGACGGCGTGCGCTCGAACCTGGCGCGGCTTGCCGAAAACTTCGATCCCGCGCGCATGGACATCCTGCTCTTGATGGCGCCGACGGCGACCAGCATCGGCTATAGCGGCCGCGGCGATTACGGCATGCTGCCCGACGGAGCCCTGCGCAAGCGCAAGGAGAAAGAGGTCGTTCCGTTCGTCTATGCCGGCGCGGCGATCCTGTCGCCGTCGATCTTCGCCGATGCGCCGCAGGGCGAGTTCTCGCTGACCAAGATGTTCGACCGCGCCAACGAGCAGGAGCGCCTGTTCGGCCTGCGCCTCGACGGCGTCTGGATGCATGTCGGCACGCCTGATGCGGTGCATGCGGCGGAAGAGGCATTTCTGGAGAGCGTGGCGTAGGCCGCGAACACGGTGCCGTAGGGTGGGCAAAGCGAAGCGTGCCCACCGCACAAGCTAACTCCAATGACGAATACGGTGGGCACGGCGCAAGCGCGCCTTTGCCCACCCTACGAGGCTGGAGAGCGTGGCGTAGGGGCTTCCCGTCATTCCGGGGCGCGCGCAAGCGCGAACCCGGAATCTCGAGATTCCGGGTTCGATGCTTCGCATCGCCCCGGAATGACAGTGGGAGAGCGGGGAAGACCCCGCCACAGCCAATGACCATTTGTGTCCGCCTCCCTATATTGGCGCCTGATCCCGAATCAGGCAGCCGATGCGCGTTTTCAGTGTTCCCATCTCAGTTCCGTTCCTGCGCACGGTCGTCACGGCCCTGCTCGACGGCCGGCTGGTCGCGGGATTCGAGGCGCGCAGGGAGCCGGCGCGGCTTGCGGACACCACGCTGTACCTGCCGACCCGGCGCGCCATGCGTATCGTGCGGGAGATCTTCCTCGACGAGATGAAGGCTGACGCGGTCGTGCTGCCGCGCATCGTCGCGCTCGGCGACATCGACGAGGACGAGCTCGCCTTCGCCGATGAAGGCGAGCAGTTTTCCGGCGCAACGCCGCTCGACATCCCGCCGCGCCTTGGCGAGCTCGAGCGACGGCTGACGCTGGCGCAGCTCGTCGCGGCCTGGGCCAAGGGGCCGGTGCTGTCGCCGCTGGTGGTCGGCGGCCCCGCCTCGACGCTGGCTCTCGCCGGCGATCTCGCGCGCCTGATCGACGACATGGTGACGCGCGGGGTCGACTGGAGCGCGCTCGATGGTCTGGTGCCGGACCAGCTCGATCGCTACTGGCAGCACTCGCTCGAATTCCTGCGCATCGCCCGCATCGCCTGGCCCGGCCATCTCGCCGAGATCAACAGGATCGAGCCCGCGGCGCGGCGCGACCTCCTGATCGCGGCGGAAGCGAAGCGCCTGACCGCGCATCCGCATGGGCCCGTGATCGCGGCCGGCTCGACCGGCTCGATGCCGGCCACCGCAAAATTCCTGCATGCGGTCGCCTCGCTGCCGCATGGCGCGGTGGTGCTGCCGGGCCTCGACACTGATCTTGACGAGGATGCCTGGCGGACCATCGGCGGCGTGCGCGATGCGCTCGGCAAGTTCGCGGAGCATCCCGCATCGAACCATCCGCAATATGCCATGCACGCGCTGCTGGAGCGCTTCGGCATCAAGCGCGGCGACGTCGAGCTGCTTCAAGCGCCGGCGGAAGGTGGCCGCGACCTGCTCGCATCCGAATCGATGCGGCCCTCCGCCAAGACGGAAGTCTGGCACGACCGGCTGAAGCAGCCGGATGTTGCGGCAAAGATCGCCGGCGGCATGACAAACCTCGCAGTCGTCGAAGCCCCCAATCCTGAAATGGAAGCGCTGGCGATTGCGATCGCGATGCGCGAGGCGCGGCACCTCGACAAGTCAGCAGCGCTGGTCACCCCGGACCGCGCTCTGGCGCGCCGTGTGATGGCTGCACTCACCCGATGGGACCTCGCCTTCGACGATTCCGGCGGCGACGTGCTGATGGAGACGTCCGCCGGCGTTTTTGCGCGCCTTGCGGCCGAAGCGGCGACCAAGGGATTGGAGCCGCCGACGCTGCTGGCGATGCTGAAGCATCCACTGTGCCGCCTCGGCCGCGCGCCGGATACATGGAAGGCGGCAATCGAAGGCCTGGAGCTCGCCGTCTTGCGCGGCACGCGCCCGCCCGCGGGCACGGCCGGCCTGCTGCGTGAATTCAACCGCTTTCGCGAGGAACTGGCCAAGCTGTGGCGCAGCGAGGTCTCCGCGCTCCACAAGGCCGAGCCGCGCGCACGCCTCAAGGCGGAGGATCTCGATCGCGTCCAGGCCCTAATCGATGCTTTGCGACAAGCCTTGGCGCCGATCGAGAGTCTGGCGCCGTCAAAACCATATGACTTCGCCGAGCTCGCGCACCGGCATCGCGAGATCATGATCGAGCTGTCGCGCGACGAGCAGGGCATCCCGCTGGCCTTCGAGGAGCGCGAGGGCCTCGCGCTCGCCGGCGCCTTCGACGATCTCCTGCGCGGCGGCACGACCAGCGGATTGATCGTGCCGCTGCCTGATTACCCTGATGTCTTCCAGACCGCGTTCGGCGATCGCGCGGTACGGCGGCGTGACAAGCCGGGCGCGCGGCTCCAGATCTACGGCCCGTTGGAATCGCGCCTGATGCAGGCGGACCGCATCATCGTCGGCGGCCTGATCGAGGGCGTCTGGCCGCCGGCGCCGCGCATCGATCCCTGGCTGAGCCGCCCGATGCGGCACGAGCTCGGCCTCGATCTGCCGGAGCGCCGCATCGGCCTCTCCGCCCACGATTTCGCGCAGCTGCTCGGCGGAGATGAGGTGATCCTCACCCATTCCGCCAAGGCCGGCGGCGCGCCAGCGGTGGCTTCGCGCTTCCTGCATCGGTTGGAGGCGGTTGCGGGCGACGATCGCTGGAAGGCGGCCATCCGCGCCGGCGAGAAATACGTGCGGTTCGCAGATCGGCTGGACCAGCCCGACGAGGTCAGGCCGATCAAGCAACCCGAACCGCGACCGCCGCGCGCGACACGGCCGCTGAAGATGTCGGTCACCGCGATCGAGGACTGGCTGCGCGATCCCTACACGATCTACGCCAAGCACATCTTGCGGCTGGATGCACTCGATCCCGTCGACATGCCGCTGTCGGCCGCCGACCGCGGCTCGGCGATCCACGATGCGATCGGCGAATTCACGGAACGCTATGCGACGCGCCTGCCCGACGATCCCGCCCGCGTGCTGCGCGCGATCGGCGAAAAGCATTTCGCGCCGCTGATGGAGCGCCCCGAGGCGCGCGCGCTGTGGTGGCCGCGCTTCCAGCGCATCGCGCGCTGGTTCAGCGAGTGGGAGACGGCACGGCGCGACGTGGTCGAGGCGATCACCGCGGAGACTCGCGGCGAGATCTCGATCACGCTCGACAATGAACGCAGCTTCCGCCTCTCCGCGCGCGCCGACCGCATCGAGCGCCGCCAGGGCGGCGGCTACGCCATCCTCGACTACAAGACCGGCCAGCCGCCGACCGGCAAGCAGGTCCGCATGGGCCTGTCGCCGCAGCTCACGCTGGAGGCGGCGATCCTGCGCGAAGGCGGCTTTCCCGACATCGACGCCGGCTCATCCGTGAGCCAGCTCGTCTATGTCCGCCTCAGCGGCAACAATCCGCCGGGCGAGGAGCGCATCCTCGAGCTCAAGTACAAGCAAGGCGACGAACCGCAGCCGCCGGATATTGCTGCCGCTGAGGCCCGGGCCAAGCTGGAAGCGCTGATCCGCGCCTTCGAGGACGAGAACCAGGCCTACACCTCGCTGAACCTGCCGATGTGGTCCAACCGCTACGGCACCTATGACGACCTCGCCCGCATCAAGGAGTGGTCGGCAGCCGGCGGATTGGGGATCGAGGAATGGTGAAGGCGCCACGCCCAATCCCCGATGAGGTGCGCGCCAGGCAGGCGCGTGCATCCGATCCGACCGCATCGGCCTTCGTGTCGGCCAATGCGGGCTCGGGCAAGACGCACGTGCTGGTGCAGCGCGTGATCCGTCTGCTGCTGTCGGGCGTGCCGCCGGAAAAGATCCTCTGCATCACCTTCACCAAGGCCGCCGCCGCCAACATGGCCGAGCGCGTGTTCACCACGCTCGGCCATTGGGTGACGCTGGACGACACCGCGCTCGATGCCGCGATCCGTGCCGTCGGCATCCCGCATCCCAGCGCAAAGCTGCGACGCGAAGCGCGAAAGCTATTCGCCTGTGCGCTGGAGACCCCCGGTGGATTGAAGGTGCAGACCATCCACGCGCTGTGTACCCGCCTGCTCCAGCAGTTTCCGTTCGAAGCCAACGTGCCGGCGCGCTTCTCCGTCATCGACGAGCGCGACCAGACCGACATGATGGAGCGCGCCAATCTGAAGGTGCTGCTGGAGGCCGCGCGCGACCCGGAAACGGTCACAGGCCGCGCGCTGCTGACCGCGATGGCCAGCGCCGCCGACGTCACCTTCAAGGAGGTCGTGCGCGAGGCCTGTCTGAGCCGCGATCATTTCATGGCCTGGACCGACGAGGCCGGCAACGCAGAAGCTGCCGCCGCGCAGATGGCGGCGGTGCTGGGCGTTGACGCCGCCGACCGCATCGAGGACGTCGAGACGGAGATTCTCGACGGTCCATTCCTGCCGCGATCGCGCTGGGACGACATCGCGTTTGCGCTGGAAGATGGCAGCAAATCCGACAACGACCAGGCCAGCCGGCTCCGCGAGGCAAAAGCGTTTTCGGGCGGCGCGCAGGTCGACGCCTATCTCGGCGTCTTCCTCACCGACGAGAAGCTGCCGCGCAAGGCGGTGCTGACCAAGAAATTTTGCGATCACAATCCCTCCGTCGCCCGCCTGTTCGAGAACGAGGCCCAGCGCCTCGCTGGACTGATCGAGAAGCGCCGCGCGGTAACCATGCGTGACCGCACGGCGGCTCTCTTGCATATCGCGACCGCTGCTGCCGCGAACTACCGGCGCGAGAAGCAGGAGCGCGGCCTGCTCGACTATGACGATTTGATCGACAAAACGCTGGCGATGCTCAACCGCGTCTCCTCGGGCTGGGTGCATTACAAGCTCGACCGCGGCGTCGACCACGTCCTGATCGACGAGGCGCAGGACACCAGTCCGCGGCAGTGGGACATCGTCGCGCACATCATCTCCGAGTTCACCGCGGGCGAAGGCGCGCGCGAGGGGCTGAACCGCACCATCTTCGCCGTCGGAGACGAGAAGCAGTCGATCTTCTCGTTCCAGGGCGCGCAGCCCCGGGAATTCGACGCGCGCCGGCGCGAGCTGCACCGCAAGTTCACCGCCGCCGGGCTGAAATTCGATCCGGTCGCCTTCACCTATTCGTTCCGCTCGGGCGCCGCGATCCTGCACTCGGTCGACCACGTCTTCCGCGACCCCGCGATCTACAAGAGCATCCATTCGGTCGAGATCGGCCATCCCCTGCACAATGCGCTCGCCGATGCAGGGCCAAGCGTGATCGAGCTGTGGGACCTGGCTGAAGCCGACGACAGGCAGGACATCGAGGGCTGGCGCGCGCCGTTCGACGGCGTTGCCGTCACCAGCCCCGAGGTCAAGCTCGCCCGCCGCATCCAGGCCGAGATCAAGCGGCTGGTCGAAAGCGGCACGCTCACCGGACATGAAGGCGAGCGGCGGCCGCTGCGCTACGGCGACATGCTGATCCTGGTCCGCCGACGCGGCAACGCGTTCGATGCCGTGATCCAGGCGCTGAAGCACGCTGGCGTGCCGGTCGCCGGCGCCGACCGGCTGAAGCTCACCGAGCACATCGGCATCATCGACCTGATGAACCTTGCGGACGCGCTGCTGCTGCCGCAGGACGATCTCGCGCTTGCGGTCGCGCTGAAGAGCCCGCTGTTCGGGCTCGACGATGACGATTTGTTTGCGCTTGCCTGGGGCCGCAAGGGCTCGCTGCGCCGGGCGCTCGGCGAGCAGGCGGCCGGAAGCGAGAAATTCGCCGCGGTGCTGCGGCGGCTCGAGGCCTGCGAAACTCGCGCGCGCGAGGAGACACCGTTCGCCTTCTACGCCTGGCTGCTTGGCGGCGACGGCGGACGCGCGCGCATCCTGCGCCGGCTCGGCCACGAGGCCAATGACGCGCTCGACGAATTCCTGGAGCTGGCGCTGAACTACGAGCGCAAGGCGCCGGCGTCGCTGCAAGGCTTCATGGCCTGGCTGCGCTCGGCCGACACCGAGGTGAAGCGCGACATGGAAATCTCCCGCGACGAGGTGCGGGTGATGACCGTGCACGGCGCCAAGGGCCTTGAAGCGTCCGTCGTGTTCATGGTCGACACCACGTCGTCGCCCGCGGACTCGCAGCGGGTCCGTCTGATCCAGGTGCCGCGCGGCAACGGCGGCGAGGTGGTGGTGTGGGCGGGCCGCAAGGCCGACGATCCCAAGCCCGTCGCCGAGGCCCGCAAGGCCATGCTCGAGGAGACCGAGGACGAATATCGCCGCCTGCTCTATGTCGCGATGACGCGCGCGGCCGACCGGCTGATCGTCGGCGGCTGCATGCCCGGCAATATGAGGACGGTCCGCAAGCTGAGCTGGTACGACCTGGTCGACACCGGGCTTACCGGCTCGGGCCTGGAGAAGCAGACGCTGGAAACGCCGCTTGGCAAGGTGACGCGATTCGCCCGGCCGGAGGACGTCGTTGCCCTCGGCACGCCCGCGACATTCGTGGATCAGACGATCGCGTTGCCGGACTGGCTGCGGACGCCGGCACCGCGCGAGATGCAGGACGACGATTCCGTGCGCCCCTCGGGCCAGTCTGCGGAGGGAGGCCGCGCGGTCCGGTCAGGCGAATCGGTGCAGTCGCGCGCGCTCGCGCTGCAACGCGGCACGCTGGTGCACCGGCTGCTCCAGTCGCTGCCCGACATCGCCGCCGAGCGGCGGCGCGAGGCCGCGCGCGGCTTCATGGCGCGCAATGCCTCCGACTGGGCGGAGGCCGACCGCACCGCGCTGGCCGACAAGGTGCTCGCGCTGATCGCCGAGCCGCGCTTTGCACCGGTGTTTGCCGCCGGCAGCCGGGCGGAGGTCGCCATCGTCGGCCGGCTGGAGCGGCCAGGCCTCCAGCCTGCGCTGGTGTCGGGGCAGA
The DNA here is from genome assembly GCF_052075915.1 of Bradyrhizobium sp. 1200_D9_N1_1. NCBI lineage: Bacteria > Pseudomonadati > Pseudomonadota > Alphaproteobacteria > Hyphomicrobiales > Nitrobacteraceae > Bradyrhizobium > Bradyrhizobium sp. 1200_D9_N1_1. Next base: position 95,654 of record NZ_CP197226.1, read on the forward strand.
TCGACCGGCTGGTCGTTCGTCCGGATGAGGTCCTGATCGTCGATTTCAAGACCAACCAGGCGGCGCCCAAAAGCGCGACTGAGGCGCCCGCCGTCTATGTCCGGCAGCTTGCGCTGTACCGGGCGGTGCTGGCGCGGCTTTATCCCCAAAAGCCGGTCAGGGCCGTCCTGCTCTGGACCGAGGCCCTTGAATATATGGAGATTTCGGCCCCCGCGCTGGACGCGGCGCTGGCATCCCTTCATCTCGGTGTGAGCGTCCTTGACCCGGCAAGGGGCCGTTCATAGGTTGACGCCATGATCCCGGGCGCGATTCCCATCCGCGCCGATTCTTTCAACCGAGTGAGGTACTCCCATGGCCGTTGGCAAGGTTTCTGACACTGATTTCGAAGCCGAAGTGCTCAAGGCGAACGGCCCTGTGGTCGTCGATTTCTGGGCCGAATGGTGCGGTCCCTGCCGCATGATCGCGCCCGCCCTCGACGAGATCGCCGGCGCGATGGGCGACAAGGTCAAGATCGTGAAGCTCAATGTCGACGAGAGCCCGAAGACCGCGTCGAAGTACGGCGTGATGTCGATCCCGACCCTGATGATCTTCAAGGGCGGCGAGATGGCCTCCCGCCAGGTCGGCGCGGCGCCGAAGGCAAAGCTGCAGCAGTGGATCACGTCGGCGGTGTGATCCGCCTCGCGAGTAACTGAGAATTCTGCAACGGCCGGCAACACGCCGGCCGTTTTGTTTTTTGTCGGCGGCAATCATGCCGATCTCGTTTCGGCGAGTTTGGCGAGACTGGCGAGAACATCGGGAAAGTCCGACGCGACAGCCGGACCGATCTCGGACGCTTGCGGCCCTCGCGCGTCCGCGGCGTAAACGATGCGCGTGCGCGCCGGTCCAGGAGAATCGCCAAGCGGTTCGATGCGATGGGCGACTGTGATGACGAGATCGCCGACTCGCGTTTCATCGATGAAGCACACGTTCTCGCGAACCTCGATCAGTTGCGAGCGTAGCGTCTCCTCGCCGGGGGGCTTCATCGTGAACCAAGTGCCGGCCGCGAATGGCCCGTCGATGTCGATCTGCTCGATACCCGCATTCCAGTTTTTCCAGCCGGGGACATCGCGAAAGATGCCCCAGATCGTCTCTGCGGTTGCAGACGTCTCGATGGTATATTCGTTTCGCCAGACATGGCCGTCGTCCATGGCGCGCTCCCACTTTGATATGTACGCTTATAACAAGCGCCCTTATCAAGGAGTCAAACCCGCCGCCCGGATGGAGCGAAGCGGCGCTACTTGATCCATCCCGTCGCGAGCGCGTTCGCGAGCTCCGGCTGATTGTTGCGGCGTGCGAGCGCGGCCATCGCCTCGTGATCATAGACGACATGGCGGAAGGTCACTTGCCAAGCAGCATCGACGAGTTCGAGGATCGCGTAGCGCGCGTGCGGCGTGCCGGCCTCGACGACATGCGGGAACGGATGCTTGTCGCGATAGCCCGGGCTACCGACGCTGCCGGGATTGACGATCAGCCGGCCGTCACGAAGCCGCACCGTGCGGGCGAGATGGGTGTGGGCGCAGAGGATCAGGGACTGCGTGATGCCTTGCGCGAACTGCTCGATGCGGTCGAGCGGCGATAGCGCCACCGTGCCGTCGGGATGCACGGTATCGAGCCAATAGACCTCGTCGTTCTCGGGCGTCGCATGGCAGAGGAAGACCCGGTCGCGAAACACGCGCGTCATCGGCTGCGCCCGCAGCCAATCGAGTTGCACGGCATTCAGCGCCGCATGGGCGGGACGATCCCACGAGCCCATCTTCTCCGGCGGACGGTCGAGCAGGTAGCGGTCGTGATTGCCGAGCACATGCACGGCGTCGAGATTCATCAGGATCTCGATGGTCCGGCGCGCGTCGAGCGGACCGCTCAGCATGTCGCCGAGATTGACGAGGTCGGCGATGCCCTGGGCGCGGATGTCGGCAAGCACCGCCTCCAGCGCGAGATGGTTTCCGTGAATGTCGGCAATCGCGGCAAAACGCATTGGCATTCTCTCTTGCCCCGGACGCAGCGCAGCGCTTCTTCAGCGGTGCGCTGCAGAGCCGGGGCCCATGTTGCGGCATTCTGGGTCCCGGCTCTGCGGCGCATCGCTTGCGCGATGCGCCTTGTCCGGGACAAGACAGCTCATGCAGGAGGCGTGCCGTTGATGCCGAGCACGTGGCCGGCGAGATAGAGCGAGCCGGTGATCAGGATGCGCGGCGGCACCTCGTAGGCGAGCTTCGACAGCGCGCGCAGCGCGGCCTCGATGCCCGGCGCGGGCTCGACCCGCATGCCGAGGCTGCGCGCGGCGTCCGCGAGGCGGTCGGCCGGCATCGCATTCTCGGTGTCGGGAATCGGCACCGCGATGATGTGACGGGTGAGGCCGGCGAAATTGGCGAGGAAGGCCTGCGCATCCTTGTTGGCCATCATGCCCGCGATCACGACCAGCGGCCGCGACACCCGTTCCTCGAGATCGCCGAGCGCGGCCGCCGCAACGCGCCCACCTTCCGCATTGTGCCCGCCGTCGAGCCAGATCTCCGAGCCCTGCGGTCCCCAGGAGAGCAGCTCGCCCGAGGTGATGCGCTGCATCCGCGCCGGCCATTCGGCACCGACGATGCCGGCTTCGAACGCCGCCTGGTTGACCTTGAATGTCGAAATCGCGCGCAAAGTCGCGATCGCAAGCCCGGCATTGTCGAACTGGTGGCGGCCGAACAGGCGCGGCGCGGCGAGATCCATCAGGCCGCGATCGTCGGAATAAACCAGGCGCCCATGCTCGACATTGACGTGCCAGCTCTCGTTCGCGGCAAACAGCGGCGCGCGCATGCGCTTGGCCTGCGCCTCGATCACGGCCATCGCCTCGCCCGACTGCTCGGCGCAAACCACGGGCACGCCGCGCTTGATGATCGCGGCCTTCTCGCCGGCGATGGAGGTCAGCGTATCGCCGAGGAAGTCCGTGTGGTCCATGCTCACAGGCGTGATCACGGTGGCCGCCGGCGTATCGACCACATTGGTCGAATCGAGCCGGCCGCCAAGGCCGACCTCGAGCAGCACCGCATCGGCCGGATTCTGCGCGAACAGATGAAACGCGGCAGCCGTCTTCAGCTCGAACACGGTGGCAGGCTCGCCGGCATTGACGCGCTCGACTTCTTCCAGCGCGGCGCGCAGTTCGTCGTCGCCGACCAGCACGCCGCCACCGAGGCGACCAAGCCGGAAACATTCGTTGATGCGGACCAGATACGGCGAGGTGTAGGCGTGGACGCGCAGGTCTGCCGCTTCCAGCGTCGCGCGCAGATAAGCGAGCGTCGAGCCCTTGCCATTGGTGCCGGCGATGTGGATCACCGGGGGCAGCTTGCGTTCGGGGTGGCCGAGCCGATCGAGCAGACGATGCATCCGCTCCAGCCCAAGATCGATGCGCTTCTGATGCAGGGCCGACAGCCGCCCGATCAATTCGTCGAGCGGCGGCTTTGCGCTGTCAGGAGACGCGTTCACGCGTGCGGCGCGGCCGGCGCCGTCTCGGAAGCCGATACGATCTGCGCCGGGCTGACGACAGGCTGCACCGATTTCGACGCGGTCTCCAGCGCCGGTGCCTTGGTCAACAGGCGACAGAGCCGTGCCAGGGTCGGGCGCAAATCGTGACGATGCACGACCATGTCGACCATGCCGTGCTCTTTCAGGTACTCGGCGCGCTGGAAGCCTTCCGGGAGCTTCTCGCGGATGGTCTGCTCGATCACGCGCGCGCCGGCAAAGCCGATCAGCGCGCCGGGCTCGGCGATCTGCACGTCGCCCAGCATCGCGTAGGAGGCGGTGACGCCGCCGGTGGTCGGGTTGGTCAGCACGACGATATAGGGCTGTTTTGCCTCGCGCAGCATCTGAACCGCGACGGTCGTGCGCGGCATCTGCATCAGCGACAGGATGCCTTCCTGCATGCGCGCGCCGCCTGATGCGGCGAACACGATGAACGGCGACTTCTTCTCGACCGCGAGTTCGAGCCCACGCACGATGGCCTCGCCCGCGGCCATGCCGAGCGAGCCGCCCATGAAGTCGAAATCCTGCACGGCGATGACGACGGCGGCGCCTTCGAGCTTGCCATAGCCGACCTTGATCGCGTCGTTGAGGTTAGTTCGCGCGCGGGCATCCTTGATGCGGTCGACGTATTTCTTCTCGTCGCGGAACTTGAGCGGATCCGGCGTGACATCCGGCAGCGCGACGTCGTACCAGGTCTCGTTGTCGAAGATCGACTTCAGACGCGCCACCGCGCCCATGCGCATGTGGTAGTTCGAGCCGGGAATGACGAACTGGTTGGCCTCGACATCCTTGTAGAACACGAGCTGCCCGGAATCCGGACACTTGATCCACAAATTCTCCGGCGTCTCCCGCCGCAGCATGTTGCGGATCTTCGGCCGGACCACATTGGTAAGCCAGTTCATGGTTTGCTCCGATGTGCGATCCCGCTCCGGAGATCGCCTGAAGGGATATATGGCTGCCGGACCCTGCCCCGGCAAGCCGCCGTGTCGTCCGCCCCAAAAGCGGAATTATGGCCTATTCCGCCGCCTGTTGTGCGCCTTTGACGCCTTGGGCCAGGGATGCCGTCAGTTCGGCGACGGCGTTAACGGTTTTGGCGGTGGCCCGGCCGTCTGCATCGAGGCTGTTCTTGAGCGCATCGACCAGCGCGGTGCCGACCACCGCGCCATTCGCATGCGAGGCGATGGCGCGCGCGGTCTCCGGCGTGCGGATGCCGAAGCCGACGCAGACCGGCAGCTTGGTGTGACGCTTGATGCGGGCAACCGCTTCGCTCACCGCCGAGGAATCCGCCGCCGCAGCACCGGTGATGCCGGTGATCGAGACGTAGTAGACGAAGCCCGAGGTGTTGGCGAGCACGGCCGGCAGGCGCTTGTCGTCGGTCGTCGGCGTCGCCAGGCGAATGAAGTTCAGGCCGGCCTTCATCGCGGGCAGGCAGAGCTCGTCGTCCTCCTCCGGCGGCAGATCGACGATGATGAGGCCGTCGACGCCGGCGCTCTTGGCATCGACAAGGAACTTGTCGACGCCGTAGATGTAGATCGGGTTGTAATAGCCCATCAGCACGATCGGCGTCGCATTGTCGTCCTTGCGGAAGCCGCGCACGAGCTCGAGCGTCTTCTTCAGCGTCATGCCGGCCTTGAGCGCGCGCAGGCCCGCCGCCTGGATCGACGGACCGTCGGCCATCGGATCGGTGAAGGGCATGCCGATCTCGATCACGTCGGCGCCGGACTTCGGCAGCGCCTTGATGATCTCGAGCGAGGTGGCGGGATCCGGATCGCCGGCCATCAGGAAGGTCACGAAGGCCGAGCGGCCCTGCTTCGCAAGCTCGGCAAAACGGATGTCGATACGCGTGGTCACTTGCTCTTGCCCCTCAGGATGTCGCCGACCTGCGGGACGTCCTTGTCGCCGCGGCCGGAGAGATTGACGACCATCAGGTGATCTTTTGCGCGCTTCGGCGCGAGCTCCATCACCTTGGCGATGGCATGCGCGGGCTCGAGCGCCGGGATGATGCCTTCCAGCTTTGACAGCAGCTGGAACGCAGCGAGCGCCTCGTCGTCGGTCGCGGAGAGATAATTCACGCGGCCGATCTCGTGCAGCCAGGAATGCTCGGGGCCGATGCCGGGATAGTCGAGGCCGGCCGAGATCGAATGAGCGTCCTGGATCTGGCCGTCCGCGTCCATCAGGAGATAAGTGCGGTTGCCGTGCAGCACGCCGGGACGGCCGCCCGCGATCGAGGCCGCATGCAGCTGCGTGAGCCCGTGGCCTGCAGCTTCGACGCCGAAAATTTCGACGGAGGGATCGTCGAGGAAGGGGTGGAACAGGCCCATCGCATTCGAGCCGCCGCCGATGCAGGCGACCAGCGAATCCGGCAGGCGGCCCTCGACCTCCTGCATCTGCGCCTTGGTCTCGTTGCCGATGATCGACTGGAAGTCGCGCACCAGCGTCGGATAGGGATGCGGGCCCGCCACCGTGCCGATGCAGTAGAACGTGTTGTGCACGTTGGTGACCCAGTCGCGCAGCGCCTCGTTCATGGCGTCCTTCAGCGTGCGCGTGCCCGACTGTACCGGGACCACCTTTGCGCCCAGCATCTCCATGCGGATCACGTTGGGCTGCTGCCGCTCGACGTCGACGGCGCCCATATAGACCACGCATTCGAGGCCGAAGCGCGCGCACAGCGTCGCGGTGGCGACGCCGTGCTGGCCGGCGCCGGTCTCGGCAATGATGCGCTTCTTGCCCATGCGCCGCGCCAGCATGATCTGGCCGAGCACGTTGTTCACCTTGTGCGAGCCGGTGTGGTTGAGCTCTTCGCGCTTGAGGTAGATCTTGGCGCCGCCGAGATGCTCGGTGAGACGCTCGGCGAAATAGAGCGGCGAGGGCCGGCCGACATAGTTCTTGAGATAGCCGTTCATCTCGGCCTGGAAGGCCGGATCGGCCTTGGCCGCGGTGTAGGCCTTCTCCAGATCGAGGATCAGCGGCATCAGCGTTTCGGCGACGAAGCGTCCGCCGAAGATGCCGAAATGACCGCGCTCGTCGGGCCCGCTGCGGTAGGAGTTTGGTTTGGCGATGTTCATCGGACGCTCAACTCTTGACTTGCATCTTGGGTGGCGCGCGCGGCGCGGATGAAGGCCTTGATCATCTCGGGATCCTTGACGCCGGGAGCGCTCTCGACACCGGAGGACACGTCGACGCCGCCGGCGCGGGTGATGCGAAGGGCCTCCGCAACGTTGTCGGCGTGAAGCCCGCCCGAGACCATGTAGGGCAGGTTCAGATCGAGGTTTTCGAGCAGGTGCCAGTCGAACGGCGCGCCCAGGCCGCCGGGCCGCGTCGCGTCTTTCGGCGCGCGCGCATCGAACAGGATGCGGTCGGCGACCGCGGCGTAGCCGGGCAGCACGGCAAGATCGGCTGAGGTTGCGACCGGCACCGCCTTCATCACGGGGCGGCCGAACCGCTGCTTGATGTCGCGCAGCCGCGCGACGGTCTCCTTGCCATGGAGCTGGAAAATGTCCGGCGACAGCGCGTCCATGATGTTGTCGAGCGTGGCGTCATCGGCATCGACCGTGAGCGCAACCTTGAGCGCGCGCCGATTCACCTGGCGGCCGAGATCGCGGCCAAGCTCCAGCGACAGATGCCGGGGCGACGGCGGAAAGAACACGAACCCCACCATGTCGGCGCCCGCGTCGAGCGCTGTTTCGAGCGTCTCGCGCGTGGACAGGCCGCAGATTTTGACGAGCAGGGACATGGTCTCAAAGCAGGTAAAGGCCGCAACTCCGCGGCCGGAAAGCAGGGTTTTCGGTTGCGGCCGCTTCTACAACGTCGCGCGCTGCTTGTCTCGCCCGACGGGCCCGTAAAGGCCCACCCCGACGGGGGCGGGGAGGCGCTGGGAATCGGGCTTCGCCGCGGCCGTCTGGGCCCGCAAGCCGGCCAGTTCGGTCCGGGCGCTGCGCGCATCCGCCTCATGCCGACGGGCCGCGCGGCGCCAGTGCCGCTGGCCGAGCCAGACGGCACAGCCGCCGGCCAGGACGCCCAGCGCCGCCACCAGGATCAGCAGCAGGAACAGCGGCAGCGTGACCGACAATGACGGGTCGTCGGAGACAAAGGGATCGAAGGAGACCGTGACGAAATGCCGGTTGGAGACGGCGAACACCACCAGGATCAGACCCAGCGGAATCACGATCAGCGCGGTCAGGAACTTTCGCATCTCGCTTCGCTCGCCTTGAATCAAGCTTCCGGCCGCATCTTGAGCGACCGCGGGAAACCCTGACGCCGGCCTCAGTCTGCCGCGCCGGGATCCGGATGGTCGCGGTTCAGCCGCTCGCGCATTTCCTTGCCGGTCTTGAAGAACGGAACGCTCTTCTGATCGACGGGTACATGGGCGCCGGTGCGCGGATTACGCCCGGCGCGTGCAGGGCGATGCTTGACCGAGAAGGCACCGAAGCCGCGCAACTCGACGCGATCACCGCGTGCGAGAGCCGCTACGATCTCTTCGAGAATCGCATTCACAATGTTCTCGACATCCCGCTGGTACAGATGCGGGTTGTGCTCGGCGATACGCTGAACAAGTTCGGATTTGATCATCGAGAGATAGGACCCGGAAGCGTGCGGATGACCATTTCCGTGAAAATACCGTGATCTGTCAAGACGCTAAATCAAGGTTGAGCGTCGTGAAAATGCGTGACAAATGCCAAAAAAGCAGGCTGCCCCGACACTCGCCAGGCGAGAAAACCCTTAAGCGCTCGCCTGTCCCAGTCAGTTTGACGCAGCCGGCTGCCACAAGGCCAGCATTCCATCCATTCCGAACCGGTCAACGGCCTGCGCGACGCCGGTTTGCCCGATTTGATGCGCAATCGAGCCTAAACCCAGCGCTTCCAGCGTCACGGCAGCGGCCGTCTTGAGGAACGGCAGATCGCCGAAGCGCGACTGAAGCTTGTAGTCGCGCACCGAAAGCCCCTTCTTGACGCCCTTCTGCTCGACCAGCCAGGTCACCGCCGTCTTCTCGTCGCCGATCTGGTCGATCAGCTTGAGATCGATCGCCTGGCGTCCGGTGAAGACGCGGCCGTCGGCCACTTTCTCGAGCTGCGTGTCGTCCATGCCACGCCGCTCCTTCACCAGTCCCTTGAACCAGGCGTAGGAGTCCTTCACCAGCTCGTCGAGCGCGGCCCGCGCCTCGGGACTGGTCGGCTCAAAACCGTTGGGCGCGGCCTTCAGCGGCGAGGATTTTACCTCCTCGACCTTGACGCCGATGGTCTTCAGGAGTTCGGTGACATTGGGGTACTGGAACAGCACACCGATCGAGCCGACCAGCGAGCTCTGCTGCGCGATGATGTGGTCGCTCGCGATCGCCGTGATGTAGCCGCCGGAGGCGGCAAGACCCTCGACCACGACGACGAGCGGCTTCTTCGCCTTGAGCCGGACCAGCGAGTCGTAGAGCTGCTCGGAGCCTGCGGTGGTGCCGCCCGGTGAGTTGATGTGAACGATGACGGCGGCAGCCTGCGAATTCTCCAGCCGCTCCAGCGCCTGCGTGCGATCGGAATCGCTGCGGATCAGGCCGTCGATCTGGACCCGCGCAATCGAGCCGGCGGCTGCGAACGTGCCGCGTGCGCCGGGCGTCGCAATCAGCGCGAAGCCCGCAATCGCCGCGATCGCGATCAGCGCGGCCATGACGCGCCAGAACGTCAGCTTGCGGCGGATCCTGCGACGATCGACGATGATGTCCGAATCGAGCGACATCGGAATATCTCCAAATGAAAGACCAGGCGCGTTGTGCCGTCACGGCGTGACCAACGGCTTATCTGGATACATCAATTGCGGCGCAATTTGAAGAAAACAAGGCTGGTGCTGGTCGGGCCGAGCCCCCGTCACAGGCTTCTCGTCATCCCGGACAAGCGCCGCGACGCGGAGCGCTGACCCGGGATCCATACCCACAGAATTGAGTTTGGCGAAGACTTGGAGTTACCAGCTCGCGCCAGACCGCTCCCTGTGGTGATGGGTCCCGGATCTACGCGCGCTTTGAGCGCGCTTGTCCGGGACGACAGTTGAGTATGGAGCAACAAAAAAGCCCCGGCTCGCGCCGGGGCTTTGATGTCAGCGAAACGAACGTTTCGCTTACTTGCTGTCGCGGTTCTTGAGCGCGGTGCCGAGGATGTCGCCGAGCGTCGCACCCGAATCGGAGGAGCCGTACTGCGCGATGGCTTCCTTCTCTTCGGCGACTTCGAGCGCCTTGATCGACACCTGGACCTTGCGGGCCTTCTTGTCGAACTGGATCACGCGGGCATCGACCTTCTCGCCGACGGCAAAGCGTTCGGCGCGCTGGTCGTTGCGGTCACGCGCGAGCTCCGAGCGCTTGATGAAGGTGGTGAAGTCGGTACCGGCGATCTTCACCTCGATACCGCTCTCCTTCACTTCGAGCACTTCGCAGGTCACGACCGCGCCCTTCTTGACATCGCCCGGCTCGGCGAAGGGGTCGCCTTCGAGCTGCTTGATGCCGAGCGAGATACGCTCCTTCTCGACGTCCACATCGAGCACCACGGCCTTCACCATGTCGCCCTTCTTGTAGTTGTCGATCACCTGCTCGCCCGGAAGCTTCCAGTCGAGGTCGGAGAGGTGGACCATGCCGTCGACGTCGCCCTCGAGACCCAGGAACAGACCGAACTCGGTCTTGTTCTTGACCTCGCCCTCGACCACCGAACCGGTCGGGTGACCTTCGACGAAGACCTCCCAGGGGTTGCGCATGGTCTGCTTGAGGCCAAGCGAGATGCGGCGCTTGACGGAATCGACTTCGAGCACCTGCACTTCGACTTCCTGCGAGGTCGAGACGATCTTGCCGGGGTGCATGTTCTTCTTGGTCCACGACATCTCGGAGACGTGGATCAGGCCTTCGATGCCCGGCTCGAGCTCGACGAACGCACCGTAGTCGGTGATGTTGGTGACACGGCCGGTGAAGCGGGCACCCAGCGGGTACTTGGCTTCGATGCCCTGCCACGGATCGTCCAGCAGCTGCTTCATGCCCAGCGAGATGCGGTGCGTCTCGTGGTTGATCTTGATGATCTTGACCTTCACGGTCTGGCCGATCGAGAGCACCTCGGTCGGGTGGTTGACGCGGCGCCACGCGATGTCGGTGACGTGCAGCAGGCCGTCGATGCCGCCGAGATCAACGAACGCACCGTAGTCGGTGATGTTCTTGACCACGCCGTCGATGACCTGACCCTCTTCGAGGTTCTGCACCAGCTCCTGGCGCTGCTCGGCGCGGGTCTCTTCCAGCACCGTGCGGCGGGAGACGACGATGTTGCCGCGGCGGCGGTCCATCTTGAGGATCTGGAACGGCTGCGAGTTGTTCATCAGCGGCGCAACGTCGCGGATCGGACGGATGTCGACCTGCGAGCGCGGCAGGAAGGCCACGGCACCGTCGAGGTCGACGGTGAAGCCGCCCTTGACCTGGTTGAAGATGACGCCGTTGACCTTCTCGTTGTTCTGGAACGCCTTCTCGAGCTTGCCCCAGCTCTCTTCGCGGCGCGCCTTGTCGCGCGACAGCACGGCTTCGCCGAGGGCGTTCTCGATGCGATCGAGGAACACTTCCACCTCGTCGCCGACCTTGATCTCGCTGTCACGGCCGGGGCCGGAAAATTCGCGCAGGGCGACGCGGCCCTCGGTCTTCAGGCCGACGTCGATGACGGCCATGTCCTTTTCAATTGCAACCACCTTGCCCTTGACGACGGAGCTTTCCTGCAGGTTGCCACCTGCGAAGGACTCGTCGAGCATCGCGGCGAAATCGTCACGCGAGGGGCTATAGGTATCAGCAGAAGTCGAAGCCATTTGTTCTCCAGTTGCGGATGTCTTGCCGGCCGTTGGGTTCATGGGCGCATCGCACGCGCAGTGTCGGAAGGTCCGCAAGACCTTCGAGCGACCGCTTGCTGCCCCGGCTGGCACCGGAACGGCGGAAGCGGGCCGGCTGAGGCCCGCGCGTTCGATACGTGGAAATCTTTGTCCGGAGCCTCGATCGCACCGGCCCCGAAACAGGCGGACCGGGGTATCGACCTCAAAGAGCGGGAGCGGGCGCTTCCTCCAATGACGGCTGCGGCTTAACCCCGCGACCGGCCCGCTCGGACGGCCTCGATAATGTCGATGGCGGCCCGGACGCCGCCTTCTATATCCAGTTGGGAGTTATCTAGCAAGTAAGCATCGGGTGCGGGTTTCAGCGGCGCAATCGGCCGGTTCTTGTCGCGTTCGTCGCGCTGGATGATGTCGGCGAGCACGGCCGCCTCGTCCGCCGCCTCGCCCCGCGCCTTGGCCTCCATGGTGCGGCGGCGGGCGCGGACCTTGGGGTCCGCCACGACAAAGATCTTCACGTCGGCATGGGGGCAGATCACGGTTCCAATGTCCCGGCCGTCCAGCACCGCTCCCGGCGGATCGGCGGCGAATTGCCGCTGGAAATTGACCAGGACCTCGCGAACCCTTGGGATCGCCGAGACGATCGAGGCGCCCTCTCCGACCTTCTGGGTCTTCAGGGCGGGATCGCCGAACTTTTCCGGATCCAATTCCAGCGCCGCCGCAACCGCGGCCGCCTCGTCGCGGAGATCGTGGCCCGATTGCATCAGGGCATAGGCGACCGCGCGATAGATCACGCCGGTATCAAGATGACGATAACCGTAATGATGAGCGAGACGCTTGCCGAGCGTCCCCTTGCCCGAGGCCGCGGGCCCGTCGATGGCGATAATCATGAAAACTCGGCCCCAAGCGAACGCATCATCGGAATGAAATCCGGGAAACTGGTGGCGATGAAGGCGGTGTCGTCGACGGTCACGGGCTGGTCGGAGGCGCAGCCCATCACCAGCGCGGACATCGCGATGCGATGGTCCATGTGGGTGGCGACGGTGCCACCACCGGGAACGTGACCGCGGCCCTGGACGACCAGATCGTCGCCGGAGACCTCGACCTTGACGCCGTTGACGCGCAGCATCTCGGCGGTGGCCTCCAGACGATCGGATTCCTTGACGCGCAGCTCCTGCAGGCCGCGCATGATGGTCGTGCCTTCGGCGAAGGAGGCCGCCACCGCCAGCACGAGATATTCGTCGATCATCGACGGCGCGCGCTCCGGCGGCACCTCGACGCCGCGCAGCTTCGACGCGCGCACGCGCAGCTGCGCCATCGGCTCACCGGCATCGCCGCGCACTTCGCTCTCCTCGATCGAAGCGCCCATTTCGCGCAGCGTGGTGAACAGGCCGGTGCGCAGCGGATTGGTCATGACATCCGACAGCACGACATCGGAGCCCTCGGCGATCAGCGCCGCAACGACCGGGAAGGCCGCCGAGGAGGGATCGGCGGGCACCACGACATTGGCGCCATGCAGCTCGGGCTGGCCCACGAGGGTGATGCGGCGGCCGTGCTGGCCCTCCTTGGTGGAGGTGATGTCGGCGCCGAAGTGCTTCAGCATCAGCTCGGTGTGGTCGCGACTGGCCTCGCTCTCGATGACCGTGGTGGTGCCCGGGGCGGCGAGGCCCGCGAGCAGCACGGCGGATTTGATCTGAGCCGAGGCGACCGGGGTCTTGTAGGTGATCGGCAGCGGATCGCGCGCGCCCTGGAGGGTCAGCGGCAGACGGCCGCCCTCGCCGCCGGAGACGACCCTGGCGCCCATCTTCTCGAGCGGGTCCAGGATCCGGCGCATGGGACGGCTGCGCAACGAGGCGTCGCCGTCGAAAACCGCCGAGATCGGGCAGCCGGCGACGGCGCCCATGACCAGCCGGCAGCCGGTGCCGGAATTGCCGAAATCCAGCGCCGCCTTGGGCTGGGCGAAGCCTGCGACGCCCACGCCCTGCACCTTCCAGGCGAAATCGCCGGTGCGCTCGACGCTGGCACCCAGCGCCTGCATGGATTTGGCGGTGTTGAGGACGTCCTCGCCCTCCAGCAGGCCCGAAATCCGGGTCTCGCCGACCGCGAGCGCGCCCAGGATGAGGGCGCGGTGGGAGATCGACTTGTCCCCGGGCACCCGTACTTTCCCGGTCAGGGGACCGTTTGCGCGCGACTGAAGCGGCCTCGGTTGGTCGGAATGGGTCAAGATTGTGTCCTTGGATGTGCTCCGGAGAGCTGGGGCGCAGGTACCACATGGTCCGCGCCCCGTCACCGGCATGTCTTTCTCCCGTAATGCGCTATTGACAGCGGGCCGCCAACTAGCCAAGTGAAACACCGCTTTTCAGACATTCCCAGGATTCCTCTGCCGTGGCCAAGTCCGAACTCGGAACCAAACGTATTTGCCCGACCACGGGCAAGAAGTTCTATGACCTCAACAAGAATCCGGTGATCTCGCCCTATACCGGCGAAGTGGTCCCGATCGCGCCCGTGGCGCCTGCGCGCACGACTCGCGGCGCCGAAGCTCGCCACGCAGCGGCCGCGGACACCACGCCGGAGCCGGCGGAGGCCGAGGAATTGGTCTCCCTCGAGGAGGCCGATGCCGAGGAGAACACCGGCAAGGTCAAGGCCGTCGTGCCCGAATCGGAGGACGATATCGAGGTCGACGAGACCCTCGACGACGACGATGACGATGATTCGACATTCATCGCCGACGAAGAAGAGGGCGATGAGGACGTTACCGACATCATTGGTGATGTCGGGGGCGATGAAGAGACTTGAGATCAGCCCTGATCTGTGAAAAAGGGTGCACCGCGCGAGTCGCCTAGGGCTCGCCGGCCGGGACGGATCCCCCAGGATCCTCCCCACTGGAAGACTTAAGGGGCCATAGCTCAGCTGGGAGAGCGCTTGCATGGCATGCAAGAGGTCGGCGGTTCGATCCCGCCTGGCTCCACCAGCCTTCGCGAAGCGAGGGCTGCCGCGCCGAAGCCCGCAGGGCGAAGGCGGGCTTTGAATTAAATCTCAACTACTCCCCGATCACCGCATTGAGCCGGTCGCGCAGCGCGACGATCTCGTCTTTCATCGCCACCAGCTCCGACACCGAGCAGTCCGACGCCGCCAGGATCGACTGCGGCACGGCGCGCGCCTTGTCTTTCAGCGCGTGGCCCTGCGGCGTCAGCGCGATCAGCACCTGGCGCTCGTCCTCGCTCGAGCGGGTGCGCTTGACGAGGTGGGCGGCCTCGAGGCGCTTCAGCAGCGGCGTCAGCGTGCCCGAATCCAGAAACAGCCTCTCCCCGATGTCCTTGACCGGCACGTCGTCGCGCTCCCACAGCACCAGCATCACCAGATATTGCGGATAGGTCAGGCCGAGGCGGTCGAGCAGCGGCTTGTAGACGCGATTGAAGGCGTGCGCGGCCGAATAGACCGCGAAGCAGATCTGGTTGTCGAGCCGCAGCGGCGCGTCCGCTGCCGATGGTTTCCGAGCCATGGAGAATCTCACGAGGTTTGTCCGCATTGTGGGGCCGCGCCGCCGTACATTCAATTGCGAACAATTAAATGTGAGACGTCGCAATTTCAATTGCGCACAATCTAATTGTCTGCGATAGAGATCGCACCCCACCGAAACCCAGGGAGACGAAAATGTCCGTGAACGTCCTTTACAAGACCAGCGCAAAAGCCACCGGCGGCCGCGACGGCCATGCTGCGACCCTCGACGGCGCGCTCGACGTCAAGCTCACCACGCCGAAGGAGCTCGGCGGCGGCGGCGGCGCCGGCAACAATCCCGAGCAGCTGTTTGCGGCCGGCTACGCCGCCTGCTTCATCGGCGCGATGAAGTTCGTGGCCTCGCAGGGCGGCCCGAAGGTTCCCGCCGACGCCGCCGTCACCTCGACCGTCGGCATCGGCCCGCGCTCCGAAGGCGGCTTCGGCCTCGACATCGACCTCGCCGTCTCGCTGCCGGGCCTCGCCCGTGCCGAAGCCGAGGCGCTGGTCGCGAAGGCGCACCAGGTGTGCCCCTATTCCAATGCCACGCGCGGCAATGTCGACGTTCGCCTGACGGTCGTCTGATCAAACGGCGGATTGGCTGGCCCGGGATCCCCCTCGGGCCGGCCGCTTCCGTTTGAATTTGCCACCTCGCGGGATGGCCGCGCCGCGGCGCATACGGCTCCACGCCCGGCGCCATTGCTGGCGCAAAAAAACCTCGCTAGGCCTGTGATCCAACGATCGACACAGGGGAAGCGAAGGCATGACTGAAGCCGTTATGGGTGCAATGAGCGGACTGCGCGTCATCGATCTCACGCGCGTGCTCGGCGGCCCCTACTGCACCCAGATCCTCGCCGACCATGGCGCCGACGTGATCAAGGTCGAGCCGCCCGCCGGCGACGAGGTGCGCGACTGGGGCCCTCCCTTCCACGACGAGGACGCGGCCTATTTCATCGGCATCAACCGCAACAAGCGCTCGATCGGCCTCGACCTCGCCTCCGAGGGCGGCCGCGTCGTGCTGCTCAAGATGCTGGAGACGGCCGACGTCCTGATCGAGAATTTCAAGCCGGGCACGCTGGAGAAATGGGGCATCGGCAACGAGGTGCTGCGCGAGAAATTCCCGCGCCTCGTGCATTGCCGGATCTGCGGCTTCGGCGCCGACGGCCCGCGCGGCGGCAATCCCGGCTATGACGCCATCATCCAGGCCATGACCGGCATGATCGCGGCGACCGGCTCGCCCGAGAGCGGGCCGATGCGGATCGGCGTGCCGCTGGTCGACATCACCACCGGCCTCTATGCGGCGATCGGCATCCTGATGGCGCTGTCGGAGCGGCAGCGCTCGGGCAAGGGCCAGTTCCTGGAGACCACGCTGTACGAGACCGGCCTTGCCATCATGCATCCGCACACCGCGAACTATTTCATGCATGGCAAGCCGCCGGGCCTCACCGGCAACGAGCATCCGAATCTCGTGCCTTACGCGATCTTCCCGACCAAGACCGACAACATCTTCATCGGCGTCGGCAATGACGGCACCTTCCGCAAGCTCGCCAACGAGATCGGCAAGCCCGAACTCGGCACCGATCCGCGCTTTGCCCGCAACAAGGACCGCATCGCCAATCGCGAGGCGCTGCGCGCCGAGCTTGCCGCGGTGTTCAGCCAGCACGAGGCCGAGCCGCTCTGCAATCGCCTGCTCGCGGCGGGCCTGCCCGCAGGCCCGGTGCAGAAGATCGACCAGGCGTTGACGAACCCGCACACGATCTACCGCGGCGATATTATCGAGAAGGACTGGTACAAGGGCGTCGCCTCGCCGATCCGGCTCGATCGCAGCAAGCCGAGCCTGCGCCGGCTGCCGCCGAAATTCAGCCAGCACTCGGCGGAGGTGCTGGGCGAGTTCGGATATTCCAAGGCCGAGATCGACGCGATGGTCGAGAAGGGCACGGTCTGCGGCCCCGAGCGCAAGCGCTAGGGCAACGATGCTGCGCTCCCTCTCCCCCCTGCGGGAGAGGGTTGGGGAGAGGGTGTCTCCGCAATGGGACAATCCCCCAGAGGAGAGAGCCCTCACCCCCGCGCCTTCGGCGCGACCTCTCCCGCAAGCGGGAGAGGTTTTGGAGCCCGCGGCCTGATCGTCGACCTCACACGAGCAATGCCGCACTGCGGCGCGACCCACGCGTGTGCAGCGCGAACGGACGAGGCTGTCCGCGTCGCATTCGCCTATTTGACGGCTTCCCTTTTCCAGCGCTTGCCGCTTTCGTTTCGGCCGCTTACACAGTCATGTGAACGTCATATGGCGCTGCTAGCGCAAGCGCTTCTTTATTGACGGCCAAGGGAGGTTTTCTTGATGGCACTTCGACACTTTGGGGCGGCTGCCGCATTTGCAATCACGGTCGGCATGTCGGCCTCGCCGGCCCTGGCCGTGACCGAAATCCAGTGGTGGCACGCGATGACCGGCGCCAACAACGACGTCATCGTCAAGCTTGCCACCGACTTCAACGCGTCGCAGAGCGACTACAAGGTCATCCCGACCTACAAGGGCAACTATCCCGACACGATGAACGCGGGCATCGCCGCGTTCCGTGCCGGCAACGCGCCGCACATCATGCAGGTGTTCGAAGTCGGCACCGCGACCATGATGGCCGCGACCGGCGCCGTGAAGCCCGTCTACAAGCTGATGGCCGACGCCGGCGAGAAGTTCGATCCCAAGATCTATCTGCCCGCCATCACCGGCTACTACTCCACGTCGAAGGGCGAGATGCTGTCGTTCCCCTTCAACTCGTCCTCGACCGTGATGTGGGTCAACCTCGACGAGTTCAAGAAGGTCAACGCCGAGATCCCGAAGACCTGGCCCGAAGTGTTCGAGGTCGCCAAGAAGCTGCACGACAACGGTCATCCGACCTGCGGCTTCTCCGGCTCATGGATCACCTGGGTCAACCTCGAGCAGCTCTCCGCCTGGCACAACGTGCCGCTCTCGACCAAGGCGAACGGCCTCGACGGCTTCGACACCAAGCTCGAGTTCAACGGCCCGCTCCAGGTCAAGCATCTCGAGAAGCTGGTCGAACTTCAGAAGGACAAGACCTACGACTACGCCGGCCGCACCAACACCGGCGAAGGCCGCTTCACCTCGGGTGAGTGCGCGATCTACCTGACCTCGTCGGCCTTCTTCGGCAACGTCAAGGCACAGGCCAAGTTCAACTTCAACGCCGTGCCGATGCCCTATTATCCCGACGTCAAGGGCGCGCCGCAGAACTCGATCATCGGCGGCGCTTCGCTCTGGGTCATGGGCGGCAAGTCGGCCGAGGAATACAAGGGCGTCGCGAAATTCCTGACGTTCCTCTCCGACACCGATCGCCAGGTCTACATCCACAAGGCCTCCGGCTATCTGCCGATCACCAAGGCGGCCTATGAGAAGGCCAAGGCCGAGGGCTTCTACAAGGACCAGCCCTATCTCGAGACCCCGCTGCTCGAGCTGACCAACAAGGAGCCGACCGAGAACTCGCGCGGTCTGCGCCTCGGCAACATGGTGCAGCTGCGTGACGTCTGGTCGGAAGAGATCGAGCAGGCGCTGGCCGGCAAGAAGACCGCCAAGCAGGCGCTCGACGCCGCTGTCGAACGCGGCAACACGATGCTGCGGCAGTTCGAAAAGACCGCTGTGAAGTGAGGCATTGAAGCGGCAGGCCGCGACCCGGCCTGCCGCTTCTGCTGACATCATGCAAAAGCAAGCCATTTTCCAGTCAAAGCTATTGCCTTACGCGCTGGTTGCGCCGCAGCTCGCGATCGTCCTGATTTTCTTCTACTGGCCGGCCTTGCAGGCGGTGATCCAGTCCTTCCTGCTCCAGGATGCCTTCGGTCTGTCGAGCACCTTTGTCTGGTTCGACAATTACATCGAGCTGTTCAGGGATCCCGCCTATTTCGAGGCGATCGTCCGGACGTTCTTCTTCTCGTTCGCGATCGCCGTGTCGTCGCTGTCCTTTGCGCTGCTGCTCGCCGTCATGGCCGACAAACCGCTGCGCGGCTCGATGCTCTACCGCACGCTCCTGATCTGGCCCTATGCGGTCGCGCCGCCCGTGGTCGGCGTGCTCTGGATCTTCATGCTGCATCCCTCGCTTGGCGTGCTCTCGCGCTATCTGCGCGGCCTGGGCGTCGACTGGAATCCGCTGCTCGACGGCAACCAGGCCGCAGCGCTGATCATCCTCGCCGCCGCGTGGAAGCAGATCTCCTATAATTTCCTGTTCTTCCTCGCCGGCCTGCAAGCCATCCCGAAAAGCGTGCTCGAGGCCGCTGCGATCGACGGCGCGCGGCCGATGCGGCGGTTCTGGACCGTGACCTTCCCGCTGCTGTCGCCCACGATCTTCTTCCTGCTGGTCGTCAACATCGTCTACGCCTTCTTCGACACCTTCGGCATCATCGACACCATGACCCGCGGCGGGCCCGGAACATCGACGGTCACGCTGGTCTACAAGGTCTATTCCGACGGCCTGCTCGGCGGCAATCTCGGCAGCTCGGCGGCGCAATCGGTGATCCTGATGGTCATGGTCATCGTGCTGACGGGAATCCAGTTCCGCTTCGTCGAACGCAAGGTGACCTACTGATGGTCGAGGACGAGGGCATCAGGCGCTACGTCGCCCATTTCATTCTCTGGATCGGGATCGCGATCGTCGCATTCCCGGTCTACATCGCGATCGTCGCCTCGACCCAGGACAACGCACTGATCGCGAACGGGCAGATGTCGCTGCTGCCGGGCGGGCACTTCTTCGAGGTCTACTACCAGACCATCTTCGTCGGCACGAGCGGCTCGACCCGCGAGCCCGTCGGCAACATGATGCTCAATTCGCTGGTGATGGCGCTGGCGATCGCGATCGGCAAGATCGCGATCTCGATCATCTCGGCCTATGCGATCGTGTATTTCCGCTTTCCGTTCCGGATGCCGATCTTCTGGATCATCTTCATCACCCTGATGCTGCCGGTCGAGGTCCGCATCTATCCGACCTACAAGATCGTTGCCGATTTGCACATGCTCGACAGCTATGCGGGCCTGTCGCTGCCGCTAATCGCGTCCGCCACCGCGACGCTGCTGTTCCGCCAGTTCTTCATGACCGTGCCGGACGAATTGCTGGAGGCCTCGCGCATCGACGGCGCCGGTCCCTTGCGCTTCTTCTGGGACACGCTGCTGCCGCTGTCGCGCACCAACATGGCGGCGCTGTTCGTGATCCTGTTCATCCTCGGCTGGAATCAATATCTCTGGCCGCTGCTCATCACCACCCGCGACGACATGCAGACCATCCAGGTCGGCATCCGCAAGATGATCACCACCACCGACGCGCTGACCGAATGGCCGATCGTGATGGCGACCGCCGTGCTGGCCATGCTGCCGCCGGTGTTCGTCGTCGTCGCCATGCAGAGACTGTTCGTGCGCGGCCTGGTCGAGACGGAAAAGTAGGTTCTTGGAAGTGAGTTTTCATGGCTAACGTCACCCTGCGCAATGTCCGCAAGACCTACACCGGCGGCTTCGAGGCCATCAAAGGCGTCAACGTCGATGTCGCCGACGGGCAGTTCTGCGTGCTGGTCGGCCCCTCCGGCTGCGGCAAGTCCACGCTGCTGCGCATGGTTGCGGGGCTCGAGACCGTCACCGGCGGCGAGATCGACATCGGCGGCCGCGTCGTCAACCAGATCGAGCCCGCCGATCGCGACATCGCGATGGTGTTCCAGAACTACGCGCTCTATCCGCATATGAGCGTCTACAACAACATGGCTTACGGCCTGCGCAACCGCGGCATGGCGGAAGCCGAGATCAAGACCCGCGTCGAGGAAGCCGCGCGCGTGCTCGAGCTCACATCGATGCTGGAGCGCAAGCCGCGCCAGCTCTCCGGCGGCCAGCGCCAGCGCGTCGCGATGGGTCGCGCCATCGTGCGCCAGCCGAAGGTGTTTTTGTTCGACGAGCCGCTGTCGAACCTCGATGCCAAGCTGCGCATCGCGATGCGCGTCGAGATCCGCAAATTGCAGCGCCGGCTCAACACGACCTCGATCTACGTCACCCACGACCAGCTCGAGGCGATGACGCTCGCCGACGTTCTCGTCGTGATGAACGGCGGACAGGTCGAGCAGGTCGGCAATCCCTTGGCGATCTACGAGAAGCCGGCCACGACCTTCGTCGCCTCGTTCATCGGGGCACCGCCGATGAATCTGATGTCGACGCGCTCCGACGAGATCAAATCGCAGCTCGGTGGCAGTGCGGCTGAGGCCGGCGTCCTCGGCATCCGTCCGGAAGATTTCGTCATCACCGACCAGACCCCGGCCGGCGGCGTCGCCCTCCCGCTCACGGTGGAAGCGATCGAGCGCGTCGGCGCCGAGACCTTCGTCTACGGTTCCCGCGAGCAGGAAGACCAGCGCGTCGCCGCCACGCCCGGCGAGCTGCCGCCCGGCGAGGTCATCGTCCGCATCCCCGGAACCGAAGCCCCCACCATCGGCGCGAGAATCCGCGTCGCCGCGATACGGCCGAAGCTGCACCTTTTCAGCGGCGACGGGCGGACGCGGCTGGAGGCCTGAGCGGTTCCGCGGGGCCGCTCGATCAAAAACCGCGAAAACAACCCCATGCACAGTAGAAGGGGCCTGTTTTCATTGGGATAAATCGTCGGTCAGATTCGTCATGACCCGGGGCTGCTCCCGGCTACGATGATCCTGGAGCATCTATGCGATGTTGGGCCAGGCGCCGCTGGAAGCAATGAATCCATAGCCCAGCGCTACGTCCTTGAACCACCACGGGGATATGCCCATATTGCTGACCAAGGGGCGCCGCTTCCGGGCCCTGAAATGCCAAAGTCGCTTCGAGAGGACTTTGTAAACTATGTCTCGTGTTCCCACGCTTTCCAGTCCGTTCCTTCTGGGCTTCGACGAGATCGAGCGCGTGCTCGATCGGGTCGTCAAAGGCGCCGACGGTTACCCTCCCTACAATATCGAGAGGTGCGACCGGTCGGACGGCCAGCCCGAGCGTTTGCGCATCACGCTGGCGGTCGCCGGATTCACGCGCGACCAACTCGATGTAACCATTGAGGAAAACCAGCTCGTGATCCGCGGGCGGCAGCAGGACGACAAGACCCGGCAATACATCCATCGCGGCATCGCCGCGCGCCACTTCCAGCGCACCTTCGTGCTGGCGGAGGGGATGCTGGTGCTGGGTGCGGATCTGAAGAACGGGTTGTTGTCGATCGACCTGGCCCGGCCTGAACCGGAGAGGATCGTTAAGACAATCGCTATCAATGAGCACGAATAATGGAACGAGTAGCGGACTCGACCGCTTAGTTTCTGTGAAGGAGTCGAGACCATGAGTGAAGGTCACGTTGCGTTCGAATACGAAGCCAAGAACGTCTCTCCGGAGACGCTGGCAACCCTCGGCGAAGGCCATATCGCCTATGTGAAGCAGATCCGCTCCGAGGACGTGCCTGGGCTATTCCCCGAGGCTCCGAAGATTGCGCCCGGCCTGAAGCTCTTCGCGCTCCACGCCGCCGATGGCACGCCGATCATGCTGACCGACAGCCGCGAAGCCGCGGTCGCCAACGCCTGGAGCAA
Organism: Bradyrhizobium sp. 1200_D9_N1_1; assembly: GCF_052075915.1. Taxonomy (NCBI): domain Bacteria; kingdom Pseudomonadati; phylum Pseudomonadota; class Alphaproteobacteria; order Hyphomicrobiales; family Nitrobacteraceae; genus Bradyrhizobium; species Bradyrhizobium sp. 1200_D9_N1_1. The sequence continues at coordinate 118,061 of NZ_CP197226.1, forward strand.
CGAGCTGCAAGCCGTCAGCGTGCACTGAGCGCACGCGCGTCGCACGAATAGGATTTCAGCGGGCATGCCTTCGCACGAAGGCGTGCCCGTTTCTATTTGGGCGACAGATCGCCTGCACTCTCGCAATGACGGAGTGTGAGGCTACTGCCCTACCCACGCGTCATTTCAGAAAGCCAAGCCCTTCGCGCGCGGTGTCGGTGGCCCATTTATCGGTCGGCGGCAGCGCGAGCACGCTGTTGAAATCCGCGCGCGCATGTTTGGCGTCGGACATCATCATGTAGAGCAGGCCGCGATTAGCCAGCACATCCTGGTTTTTGGGATCGAGTCGAAGCGCCTCGTTGTAGTCGGCGAGCGCGCGATCGTGCTGTCCCATGTCGCGAAACGCAGCGGCGCGATTGTTGTAGGCCGTGGAATTTCCCGGCTGAAGCCTGATCGCTTCGTCGAAATCGGCGATGGCATGTTTGTCGTCGCCCTTCTTGTGCCAGGCGACGGCGCGCGCCAGATAGGCCTTCACGAAAGCCGGAGCGATCCGTGTGACTTCGTCAAACTCCCGGATGGCCCCATCGGGGTCGTCCTTTTTCACGAGGACGACGGCCCGGCAATAATGGCCGCCGGCACTCCCGGGCTCCAGACGGACCGCGCTGTTGCAGTCGTCGAGAGCCTCGTCGATCTCGCCTTTGTCGAAATGGACGGCGCTTCGCAGCTCGTAGGGCCACGCGGCCGCCGGATTCCGCTGCATGGCCTCGGTGTAATCGGCGACGGCGTGATCGGTGTCGCCCTTCGCCGCATACGCCTCCCCTCTCATGACAGTCGCAAAATAGGCTTGTTTGGGATTGCGTTCGATCGCCTCGGTGAACCCGGCGATCGCGAGATCGAAGTCGCGCCTGTTGAAATATTCCTGCGCCCGCGATGTGTAAGACGGTCCGTAGCCGGGATCGAGGCGAATGGCCTCGTTGTAATCGGCCATGGCGCGATCGCGATCGCCTTTGGCAGAATAGGCGCGACCGCGGCAGTTATAGGCCCGCCCGAAATTCGGATCGATCCGTATCGCAGCGCTGCAGTCCTCGAAGGCGCGGTCCTTGTCCCGCTTCATGTACCAGGCTTCGCCACGCAGCTCGTAAGCGACCGCATTGGTCGGGTCGGCTACAATGATCTCGGTCTTTTCCGCGATGACGCGGTCGTTGGATGCCTCGTCGGCATGGGCCATGGCCGTGGCGGCGATGGTGACCGAGCAAAGCAGACCGAAGACCCGGCCGATCGAACCGCAAACCATATCTCAAAACTCCTGCGCCGAAGCCGTGCCGGTCGCCGGTGGATATGGTGACGAAATATCACAGCGCCCGGCTGCGAAATAAGTCGCAGACGGCGCGGCTTCGGTTCGAACGGGTGAGGGTTACGCCGCAGGCGCCGCCACAGGTTCGGGCAAGCAAACCTGTGCCGGTTTTGCTTTGCATCTCGCGGCTGGTAGATCGTCGCCATGAACATGATCGCACCCGTCCCGGTCACCAAATTCGAGATTTCGTCCGGCACACCGCTTTGTGACGCCCTGCTTGCGCTCAACAACAGCCACGCAGAGGAGTTGTCATGGCTCGAGCGCGAGCGGCTGCAAGACCTCGTCGCGCAAGCCTTCTACGCCCGCAGGATCGGCAATCTCGATGCTTTCATGATCGCATTGGATCAGGACGGACAATACGACAGCCCGAACTTCCTGTGGTTTCGATCCCGCTACGCGCGCTTTGTCTATGTCGACCGGATCGTGGTCGCAGCTTCCGCTCGAGGCATGGGATGCGCGCGCCGGCTTTATGCCGACCTGTTCGATCGCGCGGCCGAGGCCGGGTACGATCGCATTGTCTGCGAAGTTAACCAGCAGCCTCCGAATCCGGCGTCGGATGCCTTTCGCGCTGCATTGGGATTTGCCGAGGTCGGCCGCGCAAGCATCCACAAGGGCAGCAAAACGGTACGCTATCTGTCGCGCACCCTCTAAACGCACTCAAGAAAGCAGATCGGGCGGCCTTAGGCCGCGGTCGCCGGCGGCAGCGCGAGCACCGAGTAGATCGCCTGCGCGTCGCGCGAGGCGCGCAGCTTCTTGGCGATGTCCTGGTCGCGCAACAGGCGGGCGATGCGGGCGAGCGCCTTGAGATGATCGGCGCCGGCCCCTTCGGGGGCGAGCAGCAGGAAGACGAGATCGACCGGCTGGCCGTCCATCGATTCGAAATCGATCGGGCGATCGAGGCGCGCGAACAGGCCGAAGATCTTTTCCAGCTTGGGCAGCTTGCCGTGGGGAATCGCGACGCCATAGCCGACCGCGGTGGTGCCGAGCTTTTCCCGCTGCAGCAGCACCTCGAACACGGCGCGCTCGTTCTGTCCGGTCAGCTCGGCAGCCTTGGCAGCGAGCTCCTGCAAGGCCTGCTTCTTGCTGTTGACCTTCAATGCCGGGAGAATCGCCTCGGGTGCGACCAGATCGGTAATCGGCATGGAGGGTTTCCGAGGTGAATTAAACCGTCAGGTTCCGAATTGGCCAGCTTGGAGAGAAACCACGCCGGGCCGGCGTCAAGAAGGTGAAGCAGGAGGGGGACTTAGCCCCGGTCCTGATGTGGGGCGCTTCTACTCCAACGCAATCCCGGTGCCAACTCCTGCGTGCGGCTTTGCCCCGGTCATTGTTAAGGCCTGCGGATCGTACGGGGCCCGAATCCGGCCCTAACCGCCCGCTTTGCCATCTGCCTTGCCTCCGGGCGGGTCGACCCAGCCCACATTGCCGTCGGCCCGGCGGTAAATGATGTTCACCCGGCCGCTGGAGCCATGCTGGAACACCAGGCAGGGTGCCCCGCTGAGGTCGAGTTCCATGACGGCTTCGCTGACCGACAGCTGCTTCAGCGAGGTGGTTGCCTCGGCGATGATCACCGGGCTGTAGCCGGTGACCTCGTCCTCGTCCTCACCCTCGCCCGGCGCTTCCAGCACGTAGCTGGTGGCGTCCATGGCCGCGAGAGCGGCGGAGGCGACATGGGCCTTGCGGGCCGAGCGGTCCTTGAGCCGGCTCTTGTAGCGCTTGAGCCGCTTCTCGATCATCACGAGCGCCTGGTCGGCGCTGGCATAGGCATCCGGCGCGTTCGAATCGGCCTCCAGCGTAATTCCCGAATCGAGATGCAGCGCGCAATCGGTCCGGAAGCCGAAGCCATCCTTGCTCAGCGTGATGTGGCCGGAATAATTGCCGTCGAAATATTTGCGCAGGACCTCTTCGGTCCGGTCGGAAACGCGGCCGCGCAGGGCCTCGCCGACACTGACGCTCTTTCCCGAAATGCGGAGAGTCATGTGAACCTCACCTGGTTAGGTTCTTGTCTGCGCGTGATCCATGCGGACAACCGCTGCACACCTGGCGCTGGCGCGGCCCTCCGGGTCCGGATCATGCGCGCGCATGGATCGGTCTCGATGGGAGATTGAGAGTAGCGCGATTTGGCGCCAGCGCAATCAGGCCGGCTCGGGGTTGCGGGAGCGATCGGACATTGCGGTAGAGAGGACGTTACCAAGAGCGCTCTGCTTGTCGCGGCGACGTTGCACCGAGGAAGGAATGCGCATGGCTTCGCGGTACTTCGCGACCGTGCGGCGGGCAATATCAATGCCCGAAGCGCGTAACCGTTCCACGATGGTATCATCCGACAGGATCGCGGCCGGCGCTTCCGAATCGATCAGCTGCTTGATGTGGTGGCGCACGGCTTCGGCCGAATGCGCCTCGCCGCCGTCGGCCGAGGCGATCGAGGCGGTGAAGAAATATTTCAGCTCGAACGTGCCGCGGTTGGTCGCCATGTATTTGTTGGCAGTGACGCGCGACACCGTGGATTCATGCATCTGGATGGCGTCGGCGACGGCCTTCAGGTTCAGCGGCCGCAAATGCGCGACGCCATGGGTGAAGAAGCCGTCCTGCTGGCGCACGATCTCGGTTGCAACTTTCAGGATGGTGCGGGCGCGCTGGTCGAGCGCGCGAACGAGCCAGGTCGCGTTCTGGAGCGCGTCGGTGAAATAGGACTTGTCGCCGTCCTTGCCGATCTTCTTCGACAGCTCGGAATAGTAGGTCTGGTTGACCAGCACGCGCGGCAAGGTGTCGCTGTTGAGCTCGACATGCCAGCCGCCATCCGGACCCGGACGGACATAGACATCGGGCACCATGGTCTGGAGCCGCGCCGCGCCGAATTTCATGCCGGGCTTGGGGTTGAGACGGCGGATCTCGCCGATCATGTCGGCGATGTCCTCGTCGTCGACGCCGCAAACCTTGCGCAAGCCCGCGATGTCGCGCTTGGCGAGGAGATCGAGATGCTCGACCAGCGCCTGCATCGCCGGGTCGTAGCGGTCGAGCTCGCGGAGCTGGATCGCCAGGCATTCGCTCAAATTGCGCGCGCAGACGCCGGGCGGATCGAATTTTTGCAGCACGGCCAGGACGTCCTCGACCTCCTGCTGCGAGGCGCCAAGTCGCTCGGCGGCCTGGCCGAGATCCGGCGGCAGATAGCCGGCCTCGTCGACGAGATCGATCAGGTACTGGCCGATCATGCGCTGTGCGGGTGCGGTGAATGCGACCGAGAGCTGCTCGGCGAGATGATCGCCGAGCGTGACCTCGGCGGCGACGAACGCCTCGAGATTGTAGTCCTCGTCGCCGGAGGCGCCGCCGCCCCATTCCGTGTAGGTGGTCGGCGCGGCGTCCTGGGCGTTGCGCGCCGCGGCCTCGGCCGGCTCCTCGGAGAAGACGTTGTCCAGGCCCGTGTCCAGGGTCTGCTCGATCTCGGCGCGGGTGCCGAGATCCTTGCTCATCCATTCTTCCTGGCCCGGCTCGAACGCCTCGCCCGGACCCCCGCCCGGCTCGTCGTTGTGGCCGCCGTCGGAATCGCTGAACTGGCCGGCCTCGGCCGGGGCTTCGCCGCCGGAGGCCTCGTCATTGGCCCGCTCCAGCAGCGGATTACGCTCGAGTTCCTCTTCCACGAAGGTCGTGAGATCGAGATTGGACAATTGCAGCAGCTTGATCGCCTGCATCAGCTGCGGCGTCATGACCAGCGACTGCGATTGCCGGAACTCTAATCTCTGCGTGAGCGCCATGAAGCAAGAACCGATCCCAAAAAGTTGGTCCGATTTTTGCTTATCCTAGTCTGAGCCTGATGTACACGTCTTGACGTAGCGCAAAAACAGGCTAGAGGCGGAATTCCTCGCCAAGGTAAAGGCGGCGAACGTCCGGATCGGCGACGATCTCATCCGGGCTGCCCTCGGTCAAGATTTCCCCGGCATAGACGATATAGGCACGATCGGTGAGGCCGAGCGTCTCGCGCACATTGTGGTCGGTGATGAGTACGCCGATGCCGCGATTGGTGAGATGGCGGACGAGATCCTGGATGTCGCCGACCGCGATCGGATCGATGCCGGCGAAGGGCTCGTCGAGCAGCATGTAGTTCGGACGCGTCGCCAGCGCGCGCGCGATCTCGACGCGGCGCCGCTCGCCGCCGGACAACGCGATCGACGGTGATTTGCGCAGGCGCGTGATGTTGAATTCGTCGAGCAGCGAGTCGAGCTGCTGCTCGCGCTTCTTGCGCGAAGGCTCGACCACTTCGAGCACGGCGCGGATATTCTGCTCGACGGTGAGGCCGCGGAAGATCGAGGCTTCCTGCGGCAGATAGCCGATGCCGAGCCGCGCGCGCTGATACATCGGCAGCTTGGTGACGTCGTGGCCGTCGAGCTCGATCGCGCCGCGATCGGCCTTGATCAGGCCGGTGATCATGTAGAACACGGTGGTCTTGCCGGCGCCGTTCGGACCGAGCAGGCCGACCGCCTCGCCGCGGCGCACATAGATGCTGACGCCGCGCACCACCTGGCGGCTGCCGAAGGCTTTTTCCACGCTATGCACAGCCAGGAAGCCCGGCCGCTTCAGAAGCTGCGGCCCGCCGGCGCCGTTCGGCCTGGCGGCGGCCCTGACCGGGTGGACCGCCTGCGCCCGCGGCGGCTCGGTTTGATAATCGGCCTGAAAGTGGTCGGGCGCGTGCATCGGCTGGTCCCGGGCGATCGGCGGCGCGTCGCGCACGGGGCTCGCCACCAGCCCGCCGACGCTGTCACCGAGCGCGGTGATGTCCTGACGCGCAAATCCTGGCCGGCCGCGCTTGGCGGGGCGCCGACGGAACATGCTGAAAAGATCGACCATCCCCGCCTTCTAGCCTCGCGCAGTTTTTGCGCGGTCTTCGCGCGATCTGCCGCGGCGGCGTTACGATTCGCCGACGCAGCATGGGTGAAGGGATGTCTCATGCCCAGTGAAACACGCCCGATAAGCGGAGGACCCCGCTTCGAAAGCCCTGCGCGCTAGATACAGTCTCGCCGGGCAAGCTTCAACCTCGGATCGGGAGCGCCCGACACAAGCTGTTGAATTTACTTCGGTTTAGTTGCGCCGGGCAATTGCAGGGCTGGACCTGAGCCAGGGCCCGCCTGCGTTCCGCACTTGCTGTTCTGGTCGAACAGGCCCCGTACCTTGCCGCTGTCCGACTCCACCCGTGAGACGCCTGTGGTCATGTCGACCACCAATCGGTCACCCTGTAGCACGTTCTTGCACTGCGTCAGGACCACCTGACCCGTGCCGCCGAGCATGGTGATGAGGTTGGTCTTGGTGTCGAACACGGCGGTGTCGCCGGTGACCACCTGGTCCTTCTGGGTGACCACGACATTGCCGCGCGCCTCCAGCCGCTTGATCGAGGAACTGCCGCCCGGGCCCGGCGTCGCCGACTGCATCGGGGCCGCCTTGGCTCCCTTCGCCGCGGGCTGCGGCGTCGCCGGCTTGTCGCCGCCGGATTCGTAGAACACCACCAGCGTCTTCGAGGTCATGGTGGTGTCGCCCTGGATGACCTTCACGTTGCCGGCGAAGGTCGCCTCCTTCTTCTTGTCGCGCATCTCGAGCGAAGCGGCCTCGATCTGGATCGGCTGATCGCGGTTCTGCGAGAAGCCCTGCATCGCATTCGGCACGCCTTGCATCGTGCTCTGTGCGATCGCCGCGCCCATTGCCATCAGCGCGACAGTGGCGGCAAGCGCGGCCGCACCGATGGCGGCGCACCGTTTGCTGTCGTTGCGCGGGAAAAACCTGATCATGAAAATCACTTTGAATTGGCGGACTTGTTCTGCGGCGTACGTGTCTTCACCGGCGGCGTCGGCTCGGCCGGCGCGGGCTGAGCAGCGGCGGGGTCATCCAGCTTGTCCAGATGCATCACCACATTGCCCTCGAAGCGGATGAGATCGCCGCCTTCCGTGATGCGCAGCCGATCCGCGGTCAGCGTGCCGTTGGTCAGCTTGACGTCGACACGTTCGTCCGACGAGACCGTGCCCTTGCCCATGTCGACGAAGGCCGAGTTCAGCCGCGCCTCATAGCCGGTCGAGGTGCGCAGAAAGATGTCCTTGTGCAGGTCGAGCTGCTGCTGCTTGTTGTCGAAGCGGCCGGTGCGGGCATCAAGGAACAGGGTCGATTGATCTTCCATCAGGACCTTTGCGCGAAGGTCCGAGAGATCGACATGGTCGGGGTCGGTGATGTCCTGCGTCGCGGTCTTGGCCCAGAGCTCGTACGGCCGCCGGTCCGGCGTGTAGCCGGCGAGGTGCGGCGATTCCATCGTGATCTTGGTGCCCGATACCACCAGGTTTCCGGAATCGAGCGGCAGCTTCGGCAACAGCATGCGAAATGGATTGAAGATCGAGACGCCGACGATGGCGGCCAGGGACAACAGCACCGCGCCCGGGACCGCGACGCGCAGAATCCGCACCAGGCGGCTGTGGCGCGCCGCGCTGGCAAACTTCGCCGCAAGCGCGGCGTCGTAGGTGGGATTCTGGGCCGAATTCACCTGGGCTCCTGAGGTGTCGCTCGCCTGGTCCGGTCAAGTGCGCGCCATTGTACCCGGCGCCGCCTGAATATGCAGCCTCGGACAGGCCGATACGAAAGTGTCCGAAACGGGGCGATTGGCCCAACCTAGCCGCCCGTCGAGGTGTCAGGAATGCGCGAAAATGTCCTCTTCCGCCCAGCCCTGGAGGTCGAGCAAGGCGCGGGTCGGCAGGAAGTCGAAGCAGGCCTTCGCCAGCCCCGTACGGCCCTCACGGACCAGCATGGCGTCGAGCCGCTCGCGCAGGGCGTGCAGGTGCAGCACGTCGGAGGCGGCATAGGCGAGCTGCGGCTCGGTCAGGCTGTCGGAGCCCCAGTCGCTGGATTGCTGCTGCTTGGAGAGGTCGACATTGAGGACCTCGCGCACGAGGTCCTTGAGGCCGTGGCGGTCGGTATAGGTGCGGGTCAGGCGGGAGGCGATCTTGGTGCAATAGATCGGTCCGGTCATGACGCCGAAGCTCTGGTACAGCACCGCGACGTCGAACCGCGCGAAGTGGAAGATCTTGGTGATGGCGGGATTGGCCAAGAGCGCCTTCAGGTTCGGCGCGTCGGTGTGGCCCTTGGGGATCTGCACGACGTCGGCACTGCCGTCGCCGGGCGAGAGCTGCACCACGCAGAGCCGGTCGCGGTGCGGGTTCAGCCCCATGGTCTCGGTGTCGATCGCCACCGCTCCGGTGTAGCGGGACAGGTCGGGCAGGTCGCCGCGGTGCAGGCGTACGGTCATGGCGTTTCAAAACCTCGGGTCGAATCGGTCTGTCGGCACAATAGGCTAATTCGGATTGCCCGCGATGTAGCCATTGCGGGCCGTCCGCGCAACCGCGGTCATGCCCTCACGCGCCCCGGCAGATCGCCGCCAAGCATCTCGCGGCAGGTGCGTGGCATGCGATCAAGGCTGCGAGCGGAGATGGACGGCTTCCGGCCCCCGGGCTGTTGCATGGATCCCACAACCCGGCGCGAGCTTCATGGTCCGGCACAACTTGCGTCATGCGCCCCGTGAAAATCGTCCCCACCCACCCCATCTGTTGCCGATCCCCCGCGCCCTTGCCCCGCTCACCACGAATGAGATGTCATGACCGAACAGACGCTCGCAGCGCCTATCGACGATCAACAGGACCGCCAGCGCGGCTTTTCGCGCTACCAGGCGCTCCTCATCGCGCTGCTCGCGTTCACACAGTTCACGATCATCCTCGATTTCATCATCATGTCGCCGCTCGGCGCCATCCTGATGCCCGCGCTCGACATCACGGCCACCCAATTCGGCGTCGCGGTGTCGGCCTACGCATTCAGCGCGGGACTGTCGGGTATCTTGGCCGCCGGCTTTGCCGACCGCTTCGACCGCAAGCGCCTGTTGCTGTTCTTCTATGTCGGCTTCACGCTCGGCACCCTGCTCTGCGCAATGGCGCAGACCTACCATGTGCTGCTGCTCGGCAGGATCGTGACCGGATTGTTCGGCGGCGTGATCGGCTCGGTCGTGCTGGCCATCATCACCGACCTGTTCCCGCTGCATTTGCGCGGCCGCGTGATGGGATTCGTCCAGACCGCGTTCGCCGCGAGCCAGGTGCTCGGCATTCCCGCCGGGCTGTTTCTCGCCAATCACTGGAACTGGCATGTCTGCTTCGCCGCGATCGTCGGCCTGTCGATCGCGGCGATCGCCATCATTGCCTTCGCCATGGAGCCGGTCGACGCGCATCTGCGGCTGAAGCAGGACAGGAACCCGTTCCACCATCTGATCGCGACCGTCGCACAGAAGCGCTACACGCTGGCCTTCGCGGTCACGACATTGCTGGCGACGGGCGGGTACATGCTGATGCCGTTCTCCAGCGCCTACACCGTGAACAATCTCGGCATCGACATGCTGCATTTGCCGACGATCTATCTGGTCTCCGGCCTGTTCAGCATCGTCACGGGCCCGCTGGTCGGCCGGGCGAGCGACGCGTTCGGCAAATATCCCACATTTGTCTTCGGCAGCGTGGTGTCTGTCATCATGGTGCTGATCTACACCCATCTCGGCCACGTCTCGCTCGCGACCGCGATCCTCGTCAACGTCCTGATGTTCGTCGGCATCTTCTCGCGCATGATCCCGTCGCAGGCGCTGATGTCGGCGATCCCCGACCCCAGCCAGCGCGGCTCGTTCAGCGCGATCAGCGCCTCACTCCAGCAGCTCTCCGGCGGGCTCGGCTCGATGCTCGCCGGCGCGATCATCGCGCAAGCGCCGGACGGCTCGCTGATCCATTTCGACCGGATCGGCTACGTCGTCGTCGCATCGGCGATCGTGTCGCTGGTCGCGATGTATTTTGTGCAGAAGGCGGTGGCGGAGCGGGCGGGGAAAAGGGTGGTCTGAGGGCGGGCGGATTTGTCCCGCTAGGGATCTTCGCGACGGCAACGCAGACCGGGAGCGGCCCCATTTTGGGTCCAGATCCCGCAAAATGGTGCCCAGGAAAGGACTCGAACCTTCACGGCCGTTAAGCCACTGGCACCTGAAGCCAGCGCGTCTACCAATTCCACCACCTGGGCATGCCGTTTGGGGCACGGAGGCGGTTACTACGGTTCGGTGACGCCGTTGTCAATTCATGCTTGAGCCATGTTTCGGCTTGCGGATTGCGCATCGCAAACCGGCTCGATACAAGCCTCGTCAGGCGCACTCTCCCTCAGGAAAAGATCCCCATGGCATCGAATCTGGAAACTCTCGTCACGGTTTTCGGCGGATCGGGGTTTTTGGGCCGAAATGTCGTCCGGGCGCTGTGCAAGCGCGATTACCGGGTCCGGGTCGCGGTGCGGCGGCCGGAACTGGCTGGATACCTCCAGCCCTCCGGCAAGGTCGGCCAGGTCCATGTGGTGCAGGCCAACCTGCGCTACCCCGCCTCGGTCGAGGCGGCGCTGCGTGATTCGGATGTCGTGATCAACCTGGTCGGCATCCTCACCGAGAGTGGCAAACAGAGCTTCGACGCGGTCCAGGCCAAGGGCGCCGAGACGGTCGCCAAGGCGGCGGCCGCCGTAGGGGCCCGCCTGGTGCATGTCTCGGCGATCGGCGCCGACGCGGAATCGCCCTCGCGCTATGCCAAGGCCAAGGCGGCCGGCGAGGCGGCGGTATTGGCCGCGGTGCCCTCGGCCACGATCTTCCGCCCGTCCGTGATGTTCGGCCCCGAGGACCAGTTCACCAACCGCTTTGCGGCGCTGGCCCGGATGTCGCCGGTGCTGCCGCTGATCGGCGGCGAGACGAAGATGCAGCCGGTCTATGTCGGCGATGTCGCCACCGCGATCGCCGATGCGGTCGACGGCAAGGCCAAGGCGGGCGCGACCTACGAGCTCGGCGGGCCGGAAGTGCTGACCATGCGCGAGATCATCGAGGCCATCCTCGAGATCACCGCTCGCAAGCCGACGCTGGTGCCGCTGCCGTTTGGGCTTGCCCGCTTCCAGGCCAACTTCCTGCAATTCGCGCCGGGCGCGTTCAAGCTGACGCCCGACCAGGTCACGCTGCTCCAGCGCGACAATGTCGTGTCGGATGCGGCGAAGGCGGCTGGGCTGACGCTGGAAGGCCTAGGCATCACGGCGGATTCGCTGGAAGCGATCGCTCCGCAATATCTCTGGCGCTTCCGCGCCGCCGGGCAGTTCCAGCGCATGAGCATTTGAGCCCCGCTTAGGCCGCGGGCTCGGTTAACCTCTCCCGCTCGCGGGAGAGGTCGGCGCGTTCCGGGCGATGCGAAGCATCGTCCCGCGCGCCGGGTGAAGGCTTTCTCGTCATCGCGAGTCTCTCTGCGGAGAGACCCTCTCCCCAGCCCTCTCCCGCAAGCGGGAGAGGGAGCGCACCGTCCTTGCGGCAAGGACCGGCGCGTCAGCAAGCTTTCGAGAGTTATCGCCCCAACGCCAGCGCGATCAGGCCGAGCGTGCCGACGATGACGCGCCACCAGGCGAACACCACGAAGCCGTGGCGGGTGACGTATGTCAAAAACGTCTTCACCACGATGACCGCGGTGATGAACGACACCACGAAGCCGATCGCGACGATGCCCATGTGGTCCATCGTCATCTCGGAGCGGTTCTTGTAGAAGTCGTAGGCGAACGCGCCGATCATGGTGGGGATCGCGAGGAAGAACGAGAACTCCGCCGCCGCGCGCTTGTCCGCGCCCAGCAGCATGGCGGCGACGATGCTGGCGCCGGAGCGCGATACGCCCGGGATCATCGCCACGCACTGCGCGATGCCGATATAGAGATACATCAGCAGCGGAAACCGGGTGGCGTCATGCTCGCGCGGCTTGAGGTCGAGTTTGTCGACCCAGAGCAGGATGGCGCCGCCGACGATCAGCGTGAAGCACACGACCCACGGATTGAACAGCACGCTCTTGATGTACTTGCCGGCGACGAGGCCGACCACGACAGCCGGCAGGAACGCCACCAGCACGCCGATCACGAAACGGCGCGAATAGGTGTCGCCCGTGAAGAAGCCGATCACGACATCCCACAGCTTCTTGAAGTACAGCCCGACGATCGCGAGGATCGCACCGAGCTGGATCAGAACCGTAAACGAATCCCAGAAGGCGCCTTCGCCGAGATGAAAGAAGCGCTCCGCAAGCAGGAGGTGGCCGGTCGAGGAAACGGGAAGGAACTCGGTCACACCCTCGATGATGCCGAGGATCACTGCCCGTATTGCATCTGACATATTTACGGTCCATTTCCGCTGGAAAAGCGGGGTTCTTCTCGCCTATTCGCCTTCATGCTGCAATCGCAAAATACGACATCACGCTCTTGCTTCGCGGTTTTGAAGGACTAGTGTGGCGCCGCACAAACATTGATGGATTCTTAAGCACCATCAAATAGTCAAAGGCTTCATGTTTACGCTGTTTCATCATCCGTTCTGTCCGCATTCGCGCTTCATCCGCTTGATCGCGGGCGAATACGGGCTCGACCTCAAGCTGGTCGAAGAGCGCAGCTGGGAACGGCGCGAGGCATTCCTGCTGCTCAATGCCGCCGGCACCACGCCGGTCCTGGTGGACGAGGAACAGCCGCCGATACCGGGCGCGGCGATCATCGCCGAATATGTCGACGAGGCCTACGGCGCGGGGATGGGACCCAAGCGCCTGATGCCGGAGACGCTTCCCGAACGCGTCGAAGTGCGCCGGCTGATGGCCTGGTTCAACGAGAAGTTCTTCGAGGAGGTCTCCCACCCGCTCGTCACCGAGCGCATCTACAAGCGCTTCATGAGCGAGGAGAACGGCGGCGGCGCGCCCTCGGCCGACGTGATGCGCGCCGCCAAGGCGAATGTGCGCTATCATCTGGCCTATATCGGCTGGCTGGCGCAGACGCGTAACTTCCTCGCCGGCGACCGGCTCACCTACGCGGATCTCGCCGCCGCGGCGCATCTTTCGGCGATCGACTATCTGGGCGACGTGCCATGGAGCGAGGACGACGCGGCAAAGGCGTGGTACGCGCGGGTGAAATCCCGCCCGTCGTTCCGCCCGCTGCTGAGCGAATGGCTCGCCGGCGTGCCGGCGTCGCGGACCTATGTGGACCTGGATTTCTGAGCTCTGCCGATCTGTCTGAACTGAAGGCGAAGTTGACGACCGAGGCAAAGGCGCTCGGCTTCGACTGCATCGGCGTGACCGAGCCCGGCACGATCGAGACGGCCGGAAAACACTTCCTCGAATTCATCGCCTCGGGCGGCCATGGCGACATGGACTGGCTCGCAGCACAGCCGGAGCGCCGCGTCGATCCGCGCGGGCTGTGGCAGGACGTGCGCAGCGTCATCATGCTCGGCGTCAATTACGGCCCCGACGCCGATCCCCTCGCGATCCTCGAGCAGCGCACGCGCGCGGCGATCTCGGTCTATGCGCAGGGAGACGACTATCACGATCTGGTCAAGAAGCGCCTGAAGGCGCTGGCGCGCTGGCTGGTCGCGGCCGCACCGTCGGAAGTGAAGGTGTTCGTCGACACCGCCGCGGTGATGGAAAAGCCGCTGGCGCAGGCCGCGCATCTGGGCTGGCAGGGCAAGCACACCAATCTCGTCTCGCGCGAGTTCGGCTCCTGGCTGTTCCTCGGCGCGATCTACACCACGCTCGACTTGCCGCGCGACGCTGCCGAGATCGATCATTGCGGCTCGTGCCAAGCCTGTCTCGACATCTGCCCAACCGCGGCGTTCCCCGCGCCGTACAAGCTCGATGCGCGCCGCTGCATCTCGTATCTCACCATCGAGAACAAGGGCGCGATCCCGCGCGAATTTCGCAAAGCCATCGGCAACCGCATCTATGGCTGCGACGATTGCCTCGCCGCCTGCCCCTGGAACAAGTTTGCGCAAGCGGGACGCGAGGCCAAGCTCGCCGCGCGCGACGAATTGCGTGCGCCTGGCCTCGCCGAATTGGCGCGGCTCGATGATGCGGCGTTTCGTGCGCTGTTCACGAAGTCGCCGGTCAAGCGCATCGGCCGCGATCGCTTCTTGCGCAACGTGCTGATCGCGATCGGCAACTCGGGAGAAGCGGCGCTGGCCGAGGAGGCGCGGCGATTGCTGGGGGATGAGAGCGCATTGGTGCGCGGTGCTGCGGTGTGGGCGCTGGCGCAGTTGGTGGCGCGGGATGCGTTTGAGGCGATGAGATCCGTCGCGATGGGCAACGAGCACGACGAAGGCGTGCGTGAGGAGTGGGACCTCGCCACCTAATTCTCGGTGTCATGCCCCGCGAAGGCGGGGCATCCAGTACGCCGAGGCCTATCGATTGAACCACAACCGTCTCGGAGTACTGGATCGCCCGCCTTCGCGGGCGATGACAGCGGAGAACGAGGAGAACGGGCGCCCTTGATTTCCCCGCGCGTTCCTTCAAGGTCGCGCGTCATGACAGACATGCCTTTCTTCACCCGCGACGGCGATACATTCCATCCGACGGAAGTCGCCAATGGCCCGTGGGATCCGAAATCGCTGCACGGACGCGTCATCGTCGGCCTGCTCGGCTTCGCCATCGAGGAACGCCATTCCGGCCCTGAATTCGTGCCGGCGCGGCTGACCGTCGACATGTTTCGGCTGCCGACGATCGACAAGCCGATCGAAGTGACGACGCGGCTCGTGCGTGACGGCCTGCGCATCCGCGTGGTCGAGGCGGAATTTGTCTCCGGCGGCGTCGGCATGGCGCGCGCCTCCTGCCAGCTGCTGCGCAAGACGCAGAACCCTGATGGCAATGTCTGGTCGCCGCCGAACTGGGACGTGCCGAAACCGGCCGACATTCCAAAGCCGACCGATCCCAGGCTTGGCATGCACGGCAAATGGACGACGCGGCCGATCGTCGGCCATATGGGCTCGCTCGGTCCGCGCCGGCTCTGGATGAGCGAGGTGCGCGAGCTCGTTGCCGGCGTGCCGATGACGCCGTTCGTGCATGTCGCTGTTGGCGCCGATTTCGCCAGCCCCTTTGCCAACGCCGGCGACCAGGGGCTCGGCTACATCAACAGCGACGTGACGATCTATCTGCACCGCCTGCCGGTGACGAACTGGATCGGCTTCGACGTGGTGAACCACCAGGCCACCGACGGCGTCGCGATCGGCGAATGCTGGCTCTACGACGAACAGGGCCCGATCGGCACGGCCACCGTCGCCGCGCTGGCACAGCGCAAGCCGATGGCGAATCCGTCGAAGCGGTAGAGATACGAGGTCTCTCGACTTTGTCATTCCGGGATGCGCCGTCAGGCGCAGACCCGGAATCCATCGAGCCGCAGGCCGAGAGGCGAAATGGATTCCGGGCTCGCGCCAAGTGGCGCGCCCCGGAATGACGAGAGGAGAGAGTCGCGCCTACGCCAGATGCCGCTTCATCTCCGGCCGCGCCTTGAGCTCCGCGCCCTGCCTGGTGACGATCTTCGCAATTCTTTCAGGCGCGAACTTCAAATCGACGAACGCCGGCGCGGTGTTGGCGACCTCGTGATAGCTCGCGATCCTGCCGCCCTTTAGCGTCATGACCGCGACACCTTCGAACATCGCACGCGCGCCGCTCGCTTCCGGCAAGGTCGAACGATAGCTGAAAGTGTAGCGCGCATAGAGCGTGGTGCCGTCGGTTACGGGATCATGCATGTCCCAGCGAAAGTCGGTCGCCGTGCGATAGAACCAGTCATCGATCATGGCGGCGATCTTCTCGCGGCCTGCGAACGCGCCGTAGAAGACATCGTGATAGACGCCGTCCTTGATGAAGAGATCGGCAAACGCGCGGCCGTTGCGCTGTTCGACAGCGTCGCAGAAGGCGCGCAGCATGGCGGTGGTGGTCATCGGCGCTTCTCCCATTCTCCGTCATGCCCCGCGCAGGCGGGGCATCCAGTACGCCGCGGCTTCTCGGTTCAAGCACAACGGCTGCTGGAATACTGGATTGCCCGCCCCAGTGCGCAATTGCGCACAAGGCGGGCAATGACAGCGACGACGACATGTCACCCGATCTCGGCCACCGCGGCAAGAATGCGCGCGATGTCCTGCGGGCGCGAGAGGCGGTGGTCGCCATCCTGGATCAGGGTCAGCACGACGTCGTCGGCCGGCAGACGGTGCGTCAGCGCGAACGCGTGCTGCCAGGGCACATCAGGGTCCTGTGCGCCTTGCAGGATGCGGACGGGACAGCCGAGATCGATGGCGCCGCCGAGCA
Organism: Bradyrhizobium sp. 1200_D9_N1_1; assembly: GCF_052075915.1. NCBI lineage: Bacteria > Pseudomonadati > Pseudomonadota > Alphaproteobacteria > Hyphomicrobiales > Nitrobacteraceae > Bradyrhizobium > Bradyrhizobium sp. 1200_D9_N1_1. Next base: position 134,531 of record NZ_CP197226.1, read on the forward strand.
CGAGATGGTTGCGGCCCTCCTCGATCAGATTCCGCGTGATCGGATAGGGCGAGCCGTCGCCATACTCGGACGGCCGCAGCCAGACGCCCTTGGTCTCGATCTCCTTCTTCACCGCAGCCGGAAAATTCTTCCACATCAGCTCCTCGGTGAAGTCGGGCGCCGGCGCGATCAGCACGAGGCCGGCGAGCGACGCGCTCTCTTGCTGGTTCTCTTGCCGGTTCTCCTGGCGCTTCCTGATCTCGCGCGCGAGCAGCAGCGCCATCCAGCCGCCCATGGAGGAGCCGATCAGGATCTGCGGGCCGTCGCAGAACCGCTCGAACACCGCGACGCTCTCCTCCAGCCAGCGCCCGATGGTTCCGTCGGCGAAATCGCCGCCCGATTCGCCGTGGCCGGAATAGTCGAACCGGACCGCGGCGCGGCCGTGATCCCCAGCCCAGGCGTCCAGCGCCAGCGCCTTGCTGCCCTGCATGTCCGACTTGAACCCGCCGAGCCAGACGAGGCCGGGGCCCTTTCCGGCGCGGCGGCGCACCGCGATCCTGCGCGCGGACGCGCCCTCGCCCACATCGATGAAATCGAGCACGGTATCGGGAATTGCATCGGTCATGGAACGTTTACTCTGGCTGTGTGGTTTGAGCTGCCTGGGCGTGTTCCGTGGTGCCGCCGGACACCGGCATTGGCCCTTTGGGACGCTTGCGGAACAGAGGCAAGGTGTCTATGTCGGTCAGCGTGCCCGGGGGCGTGTCCAAAATGCCTCGCATTTGAGGGTTTTTCGCTTCGCGTACGCGACTTGCTTGCCGGCAAACGCATCTTCCTTCAAAATAGCCGCTTCTTTCACAACTTTGGAGAACCACCCATTCGCCGTCCTAATAAAGCTCCGCCCGCTGCCAGCAAAGACGGGCCGCGCATCAATGATGATATCCGCAATGCGCAGATCCAGCTGATCGATCAGACCGGTGACAACAAAGGCACGGTCGAGACCGTCGTCGCCATCAAGATGGCCCAGGAAGCTGGCATGGATCTGGTCGAGATTTCGCCGAATACCAGCCCTCCCGTCTGCAAGATCATGGACTACGGGAAGTACAAGTATTCCGCTCAGAAGAAAGCCGCCGAAGCCCGCAAGCGGCAGAAGACCGTCGAGATCAAGGAGATCAAGCTCCGCCCGATGATCGACGATCACGATTACGACGTGAAGATGCGCGCGATGCAGCGGTTCTTCGAAGAGGGCGACAAGGTCAAGATCACGCTGCGCTATCGCGGCCGTGAAATGGCGCACCAGGAGATCGGCACCAAGCTTCTGGACAAGATCAAGACCGACGTCGCCGAGCTCGCCAAGGTCGAGCAGGACGCGCGGTTCGAAGGCCGTCAGGTCGTCATGGTGCTGGCGCCGCGCTGACGCCAGTTATTTGGGATTGAGAGTTAACGGCCCGTCCGGATCTCCGGCGGGCCGTTTGTGTGTCAGCTTCGCGTCGCGTGCCAGGTGCCGCTGCACTGGTCGCCGGAAATGATGCCGCGCCACGAGCCGGCGCCGTTTACGCCGGCAAGCCGGCCGCCGCCGCTGGCATGGGACGCGCCGACGGAGACATAGACCGCCACCATGCCGGAGCGCTTGACCCTGCCCGAGACGCGGCCGCCGCCGGCTGACGAGACGCGGCCGCCGGTCACGGTGAAGGGGACGCTGTAGCCCGAGCTGCAATTGCCACGGGTGGTGGCGAAGGTGACGTTCCAGATGCCGTCATAGCCGCCGGCGCGGGCATCGGCGGTGGACGGCAGCGCAGCGGCGGCGAGCACGGCAAGCAGCGCCAGGCGGCGCGGGCGGGTAAATTGCGGGACAAATTGCGGGATTAATTGCGAGAAATGGGCCATTTTGGTCCTGCTCCAGGCGACACGGCTTGGACATGAGGATAGCAACTCCGGATAGTCGGCGGGCGGGTTTCGGCGGTTCATCGTTGCCAATCGGCTCCCGCTCTGGCATAAGCCCAGCCTTCATCGCCCGGCTGATTAAGGGCTGCCGTGGCGGTGTTTCGTGCGGGTTTCGCGCTTGTTCGTAGAAACCTGAGCACAATCAACGCTCTAACGAGCATTTTTGACGGCCAGCCGCCTTCGCGGGCGGATTTCTGTGGCCATTAGGAGAGCCAAATGCCCAAGCTGAAGACCAAATCGGGCGCTAAAAAGCGCTTCAAGGTGACTGCCACCGGCAAAGTGATGCACGCCCAGCGCGGCAAGCGTCACGGCATGATCAAGCGGACGAAGAAGCAGATCCGTCAGCTTCGCGGCACCCGCGTGCTGTTCAAGACCGACGGCGACAACGTCAAGAAGTACTTCTTGCCGAACGCCTGATCGCGTCCACGATCACTGCCACCTCAGCCGCGCCTTCCGCGGCGATCCGAAAACCAAGTCATCTCTGAAGGATTTTTGTCATGTCTCGCGTCAAACGCGGTGTGACCGCCCACGCCAAGCACAAGAAAGTCTACAAGGCCGCCAAGGGCTTCTACGGCCGCCGCAAGAACACCATCCGCGCCGCCAAGCCGGCCGTGGAGAAGGCCCAGCAGTACGCCTTCCGCGACCGCAAGCGCAAGAAGCGGACGTTCCGCGCGCTCTGGATCCAGCGTCTCAACGCCGCTGTGCGTCCATTCGGCCTGACCTACAGCCGATTTATCGACGGTCTCGCCAAGTCGGGCATCACCGTGGACCGCAAGGTGCTGTCGGATCTCGCGATCAACGAGCCCGCGTCGTTCCAGGCGATCGCCGAGAAGGCCAAGGCCGCGCTCGCGGCCTGAGGTCTCTCGCGCGCGGGCCTAACGATTCCTGACTAGCGGTTCTTGGGGCCCGCAGCCTGCAGCGCGCGTTGCGAGTAACGCTGGGCGACCTCCGCCCGGCAGAATGCTGCGAACGACAGATACATGGTGCCGGATTTATTCCGGTACTTTCGGTCGCAGACGCGCATCTCGCGTTGATAGGCCTGTTTCTGCGCAGCGTTGAGGCCGGGCATGAAATCCGCCTCGCATTTCTTCTCGACGGCGGCGCCGAGCTGGACATCGCCGCTCGCGGTCAACTGGCAATCCTGAAACACCTTCATCGCGCTTTCGCAGCCCTTCTGGGCGTTGATGGTGTCGACGACCTCGTCCAGCGTCATGGACTTCTCCATGCAGACCATGGCGCGTGCCGGGGTGCCGGCAATCGATAGAACGACGGCCAGAATGGCCAGGCAGGACCTTGAGAGCATCACGAAGTCTCCTCGTATCCCCCTTGGTGCCAGCGCCCCGCGCGAGGTTCAACCCAGCCGTTCTTCAGCCCGAAATGACCGGCTTTTCGCTTGACGTTACGGCCTTCCGGCGGCGACAACCCAGCCGAATTTAGCAGCAAGGATTTGACTGTGTCCGACCTCGCAACGCTCGAAACATCCATCCTCGATCAGGTCGCCGCCGCCGGCGACGAAGCCGCCCTCGAAGCGGTACGCGTCGCAGCCCTCGGCAAGAAGGGTTCGATTTCCGCGCTGCTTGCCACGCTCGGCAAGATGTCGCCGGACGACCGCAAGACGCAGGGCGCCGCGATCAACCAGGCCAAGGACAAGGTCACCGAGGCGCTCGCAGCAAGGCGCGACGTCTTGAAGTCGGCGGCGCTCGATGCGCGGCTCGCGTCCGAAACCATCGACGTGACGCTGCCGCTGCGCGAGGCGCCGACCGATGCCGGCCGCATCCATCCGCTGAGCCAGGTCTGGGACGAGCTGACGACGATCTTCGCCGACATGGGATTCTCAGTCGCCGAAGGTCCCGACATCGAGACCGACGACTACAACTTCACCAAGCTGAACTTCCCGGAAGGCCATCCCGCGCGCGAGATGCACGACACCTTCTTCTTCCATCCGAAGGAGGACGGCTCGCGCATGCTGCTGCGGACCCACACCTCGCCGGTGCAGGTGCGCACGATGCTGAGCCAGAAGCCGCCGATCCGCGTGATCTGCCCGGGCCGCACCTACCGCATCGATTCGGATGCGACCCACACGCCGCAATTCCACCAGGTCGAGGGGCTCGTCATCGACAAGCACTCGCATCTCGGCCACCTCAAATGGATCCTGCACGAGTTCTGCAAGGCGTTCTTCGAGGTCGACCACATCAACATGCGCTTCCGGCCGTCGTTCTTCCCGTTCACCGAGCCGTCGCTGGAAGTCGACATCCAGTGCCGCCGCGACAAGGGCGAGATCCGCTTCGGCGAGGGCGAGGACTGGCTGGAGATTCTCGGCTGCGGCATGGTGCACCCGAACGTGCTGCGCGCCTGCGGCATCGATCCCGACGAATACCAGGGCTTCGCCTGGGGCATGGGCATCGACCGCATCGCCATGCTGAAATACGGCATCGCCGATTTGCGCCAGCTGTTCGACAGCGACGTCCGCTGGCTGTCCCATTACGGCTTCAAGCCGCTCGAAGTGCCGACTCTCGCGGGAGGGCTGAGCTCGTGAAATTCACCCTCTCCTGGCTGAAGGATCATCTCGAGACCGACGAGCCGCTGGACAGGCTCGCCGAGAAGCTCACCATGATCGGGCTCGAGGTCGAGAACATCGAGGACAAGGCGAAGGCGCTGAAGCCTTTCACCATCGCGAGGGTGATCTCGGCCGAGCAGCATCCGAATGCGGATCGCCTGCGCGTCTGCATGGTGGACACCGGCGACGGTGGCGCGCCGGTGCAGGTCGTGTGCGGCGCGCCGAATGCGCGCGCGGGTCTCGTCAGCGTGTTCTCGGCCCCTGGCACCTACATTCCGGGCAAGGACATCACGCTGGGCGTCGGCACCATCCGCGGCGTCGAGAGCCGCGGCATGCTGTGCTCGGCGGCCGAGCTCCAGATCTCGAATGACCATGACGGCATCATGGAATTGCCGGCGGACGCGCCGATCGGCGCTGCTTACGCCGAATGGGCCGCGCTCGGCGATCCCGTGGTCGAGATCAATTTGACGCCGAACCGGCAGGACTGCACCGGCGTGCACGGCATCGCGCGCGACCTCGCCGCCGCCGACATGGGCAAGTTCAAGGACCCGACCATCAAGCCGGTCAAGGGCGAATTCCCTTGTCCCGTGAAGGTGACGGTCGAGGACGCCACGCTCTGTCCGGGCTTCGCGCTTCGCCTCGTGCGCGGCGTCAAGAACGGCCCGTCGCCGGAATGGCTGCAGAAGCGGCTGACGGCGATCGGGTTGCGTCCGATCAACGCGCTGGTCGACATCACCAACTTCATGACCTACGACCGCGCGCGCCCGCTGCACGTGTTCGACGCCAGGAAGGTGAAGGGCAATCTCGTGGTGCGCCGCGCCCGCGACGGCGAGACGCTGCTCGCGCTCGACGGCCGCACCTACAATCTCGATCCCGCGACCTGCGTGATCGCCGATGAGCACGGCGTCGAATCGCTCGCCGGCATCATGGGCGGCGAGGCCTCCGGCTGCGACGAGAACACCACCGATGTCTTGATCGAGTCCGCGCTGTGGAACGAGATCAACATCGCCCAGACCGGCCGCAAGCTCGGCATCAATTCCGATGCACGTTATCGCTTCGAGCGCGGCGTCGATCCGGCCTTCATGGTGCCGGGGCTGGAGCTCGCGACCAAGCTGGTGATGGAGATGTGCGGCGGCGCGCCGTCCGAGAACGTCGTGGTCGGCAAGGCCTTCGGCGATGACCGCGTGATCGATTTCCCGGTGACCGAGGTCAAGCGCCTGTCCGGCATCGAGGTGCCGCAGCCGGAGATGAAGCGCATCCTGACCCATCTCGGCTTCATGATGGCGGGCCCGGGTCCCGTGGTGAAGGTCGCGGTGCCCTCGTGGCGCACCGATGTGCACGGCAAGGCCGACATCGTCGAGGAGATCGTCCGCATCTACGGCGTCGACAAGGTGCCGATGACGCCGTTCGAGCGCGGCGATGATGCGCGCAAACCGGTGCTGACCCCGCTCCAGCTCCGCACCCGCCGCGCGCGGCGCGCGCTCGCGAGCCGTGGCATCATCGAGGCGGTGACGTGGTCGTTCATCACGAAGTCTGCGGCAAAACTGTTCGGCGGCGGCCAGCGCGAACTCGAAGTCGCCAACCCGATCGCATCTGATCTCTCCGACATGCGCCCGACTCTGCTGGCGGGCCTGATCGCGGCGGCGCAGGCCAATGCCGATCGCGGCTTCGGCGATGTCGCGCTGTTCGAGGTCGGCCAGGTGTTCAAGGGCGATCGCCCGCAGGATCAGTTCATGGCGGCGAGCGGCGTGCGCCGCGGCTTTGCCTCGTCCGAGGGTCTCGGACGGCACTGGTCGGGCTCGGTGCAGGCTGACCTGTTCGACGCCAAGGCCGATGCGCTGGCGGTGCTGGCCGCTGCCGGCGCGCCGATGCAGGCGCTCCAGATCGTGGCCGGTGGACCCGGCTGGCTGCATCCTGGGCGTTCCGGCACGATCCAGATCGGCCCGCAGAACGTGCTCGGCTATTTCGGCGAGATGCATCCGCGCGCGCTGGAAGCGCTCGGCGCCGACGGTCCGCTGATGGTGTTCGAGGTCATCCTCGACCGCGTCCCCGAGGCCAAGAAGAGGCCGACCCGCGCCAAGCCCTTGATCGAGCTGTCGGCCTTCCAGCCGGTGTCGCGCGACTTCGCCTTCATCGTCGACCGCACCGTGAAGGCCGGCGACATCGTGCGCGCCGCGCAAGGCGTCGACAAGAAGCTGATCACCGGCGTCAACGTGTTCGACGTCTACGAGGGCAAGGGCATCGATGACGGCAAGAAGTCGATCGCGATCGCGGTGACGATCCAGCCGCGCGAGAAGACCCTGACCGACCAGGAGATCGAGGCCGTCGCCGCGAAGGTCGTGGCGGAGGTGACGAAGAAGACCGGCGGCACGCTGAGAGCATGATGCCGAAAAGTGTGAAGCGGTTTTCGGACAACATCATGCTCCAGAAATAAAGCATGAGTCTCACGGACTTCCTCCCCAAGGACGTCAGCTTCACCATTGCGATGGCGCTCTGCGCCGTCGCTTTCGTCTCGGGTACCGCGCGCGGCTTCTCCGGCTTCGGCTCGGCGCTGATCTTCATGCCGCTGGCGAGCAGCTTCGCGGCGCCGCGGCTCGTTGCCGCCCTGCTGCTCGTGATCGATTTCGTCGCAGCGCTGCCGCTGCTGCCCGACGCGTGGCGCAAGGCCGACCGCAAGGCCACGGCCGTGATCGTGCTCGGCGCGCTGATCGGCGTGCCCATAGGCACCTATTTTCTCAGCGTGCTCGAGCCCGTCACCACGCGCTGGATCATCTCCAGCTTCGTCGCCGCGCTATTGCTGCTGCTGCTGTCGGGCTGGCGCTATCGCGGCGAGGACCACGCCTGGCTCTCGGTCGGCATCGGCGGCCTCTCGGGCTTCTGCAGCGGCCTCGCGCAGACCGGAGGGCCGCCGATCGTCGGCTACTGGCTCGGCCGCCCGATCGCATCGATCGTCGCGCGCGCCAACATCCTGCTGTTCTTCGGCGCGTCGGATTTCTTCTCGATGGTCAGTTACGCGACGACAGGCCTGATCAGCCGCGAATCGCTGATGCTCTCGCTCATCGTCGGTCCGGTCTACGCCATCGGCGTCGCATTCGGCGCCTCACTGTTCGGCCGCGCCAGCGAAAAAGTATTTCGCGGCATCTGCTACGTGCTGATCGCGATGGCGGTTGTTTTTGGGCTGCCGGCGCTGGATGGGATTTTGCGCTAACTCCCCAATGTCGTCCTGGCGAAAGCCAGGACCCATTACCCCGGTCAACGCTTGTAATGCGAGCGGGTCACTCCGAGTCTTCGCCAAACTACTTCTTGGGGTAATGGGTCCTGGATCTGCGCTCCGCTTCGCTGCGCTTGTCCAGGACGACAGCTGGATCAATTCCCCTACTGGCGCGGCGCCCGCCGCTTCTTCGTCGATTGCGTCGGCACATCGGCCGGCTCGTCCTTGAGCGCGCCGATCTTGCGCAGCGCTGCGTCCGCGGCGCGCTCGCCGCTTTCCCAGGCGCCGTCGACGGTGCCCCACAGCGTCTCGTGGGTGGCTTCGCCGGCGAGGAACAGATTGCCGATCGGCTCGGTCAGGATCTTTCGCGAGAGCTGACCGCCGGGCGAGGACGCCGACATCGCGCCCATCACGAAGGGCGAGGCATTCCAGCGCGTCGCGCTGGTCTTCTGCACGATGGCCGCGGCCTCGCTGCCGAACAGCTTTGCGATCCATTCCTTCGCGAAGGCCGCCATCGCCTTTTCGCCCTGCTCCGACAGATCGCGGCCGAACGAGCCGCCGACGTCGATCGAGCACAGCGAGGAGCCGCCGATATTGGCGAACAGCAGCGCGGTGCGCGTCGAATTGCTCTGCTCGATGAGGATGTCGTCGCGCGCAAGACCAAGCGGATTGCCCGGCAGCTGCAGCACGATGTGGTCGTAGCTGCCGAGGCTGAGCTTTGACGCCGCGTCCAACGTGCGCTTGGGAATATCGGGTGCGAACTTGATCGCGCCCGCGGTCAGCACGTTGGTCGAGACCGTGACGATGGCGGCACGCGCGGCGATCTTGCCTCCCTGCGTCTCCACACTGACGTCGCGATTGCTCCAGCTGATGCGGCTTGCCGGCGTCGACAGCGCGACCGGCGCCTGCTCGCCGAGCTTCGTGATGAGCGTACCCAGGCCCTGACGGCAGGCGATCGCGGCATTGCGGTCCTGCGCGCGCGCCTTGTCGATCGCAGAAAGCTCCTTCAGGTCCTTGCCGGCAAAGCTCGCGCCCAGCATGAACTCGGCCGCACCCGCCCAGTCGCCGAGATCCTTCGGCAGCACGGAGGCGCAGGAGGTATCGAGCTTGCCACGCGCGGCCTCGTCGATGGCGCGGTTGGCGCGCACCAGCGCCGCCAGGAATTCCTCGGTCTCGCCGGCGCGCGCGTTGCGGCGGCCGATGCGCATCTTCTGGCCCGATGGCGCCGGCAGCACGTCGAGGCCCGCGCTGCGCGCCAGCCGGATCATCGGATTGGTCTCGGGATTATGCATCCAGCGCGCACCGCGATCGAACGGTACGTCGAAGGTCGTGGTATCGGTGATGCAGCGGCCGCCGATCTGCGATGCCGCCTCGACCACCACGACCTTGCGATTGGCCGCCATGATGCGCCGCGCTGCGGCAATTCCGGCGGCCCCCGCGCCGATCACGACGATGTCAGCCTCGCGCGGCAGGGGTGCGGCGGTTGCGCGCAGGACCGGCATCGCGGCAAAGGCCGCCGACGCCGAAAGGAAACCGCGGCGCGTGATTGTCATGTCATGGTTTCCGGAGACTTGCGGCAAACGGGAACAGCCAGCGAACCTTGCCGTATCTCATGTTGCACGGCAACCATCATGGTGAATCAATCGTGCTTGATCTCACAGAGTGATGAACCGAATTGCAACACGTTTCGACCATGATAGAGAAGGGAAAAAAGGCGGCCGGAAAAGGCCGCGGGGGAGCTCGACATGGGGACGGTCCTAGATTCAGTCGGCAAGCTGATTGCCGCGTACCTCTCGAAGGAGGTGCCGGGCTATGAGCCGTTCACGCCGAGCGACCCCGAGCACCTGCGCGGCGTCATCGAGCCCGGCGACGTGCTGCTGGTCGAGGGCAACAACCGCATCTCCGGCATCATCAAATACCTGACGCAGTCGACCTGGTCGCATGCCGCGCTCTATGTCGGCCCGATCGAGGGTGCGGAAGAGCCTAGCGGCGAGCCGCATGTGCTGATCGAGGCCAATATCGGCGAAGGCGTCACCTCGGCGCCGCTGTCGAAATACTTCCCCTATCACACCCGGGTCTGCCGCCCGGTCGGGCTGTCCCATGAGGACCGCACCACGGTCTGCCGCTATGCGATCAACCGCATCGGCTTCGGCTACGACACCAAGAACATCGTCGACCTGATGCGCTTCCTGTTTCCGCTGCCGATACCGCAGCGCTGGCGGCGCCGCATGATCGCGATCGGCTCGGGCGATCCGACCAAGATCATCTGCTCGGCGCTGATCGCGCAGGCGTTCGACGCCGTGCGCTATCCGATCCTGCCCAAGATCACCAAGGCCGGCAGCCGCGCCGCCCGCCGCGAGATCCTGCACATCCGCGATTCCTCGCTCTACATGCCCCGCGACTTCGACATCTCGCCCTATTTCGAAGTCGTCAAACCCACCATCGTGCACGGGTTCGACTACACCACCCTGCACTGGGCCGACAAGCAGAAGCCGCTCGAGGAGGTAGCGGGCACATTCAGTGTGTTTCCAGAAACGATCAGTGCGCCGCCGCTCGTTCCTGAAGCGGCTGACGAAGAGGCGCCGGATGAGATTCCGGCTGAGCAAGTAAGCGCGCAGCCCGCGGAGATGGTCGAATGTGCCGCCGCCGCGGCGCATGTCTCGCTGCTGAAGAAGCTGGCGATGTACCGCCCGCGGCGCCGCAGACGGGCGCGCGAGATCGCGGCTTAACTCCGCCGTCGTCCCGGCGAAGCCCGGGACCCATTACCCCAGGGAGAAGTTTGGCGACGACTCGTCGTTCGGTACCGCTGCCGACCGCGATCGATAGATTCCGCGGTGTGGGTCCTGGCTTTCGCCAGGACGACGTTGGGGAGATACCGTGCCCCTCACAATGACGGGCGAATACGAAACTACCTTTCCGCCCGTCCGATCACCGCCATCAGCTCCGCGATCTTGGCGCGCTGGTCGGCCTTGTCGCCGCTCGTGATGGCGTGCTCGACGCAATGGGCGACGTGGTCCTTCAGGACCTCCTCCTCGACCCGGCGCAGCGCGGCGCGCACCGCCGAGATCTGCGTCACGATGTCGATGCAGTAGCGGTCTTCCTCTACCATTTTCGACAGGCCGCGAACCTGGCCCTCGATCCGGCCGAGACGTTTTCCGACAGATGTCTTGATGTCCTTGCGCATGCCGTCTATATACCCCTACCGGGTATGGGTTGCAAGACCTACATCGAGACCTGGCACAAAGCCGGAGCATGGAAATGAGCGACGCCGAGCACAAGCATCATCACGACGCGGACGGTCACACCGGATGCGGCTGTTCGAGCAAGGCGGCGACGCCGCCGAACGAAAAGCCTGCGGCAGCTTCATGCTGCGGCGGACACGGCGATCATGCCGGCCACGCCCATCATCATGCCCATGACCAAGGCAACGCCGCGACGAAAGTCCTCGACCCCGTCTGCGGCATGACGGTCGACCCCGCGACCTCGAAGCACCGGTTCGACCATCACGGCGAGACCTTCCATTTCTGCTCGGCCGGATGCCGCACCAAATTCGCCGCCGATCCCGCAAAATACCTCGCCAAGGAGAAGGCGAGCGAGCCGGAGATGCCGGCGGGCACGATCTACACCTGCCCGATGCACCCGCAGATCCGCCAGGTCGGACCCGGCAGCTGCCCGATCTGCGGCATGGCGCTGGAGCCGGAGGTCGCGAGCCTGGAGGCCGGCCCCAATCCCGAACTCGCCGACATGACGCGGCGGTTCTGGATCGGCGGCGTGCTGGCGCTGCCGGCCGTGGTGCTGGAGATGGGCGGCCATCTCGCCGGCCCGCACAACTGGATCGACCAGACGCTCTCGAACTGGATCCAGCTCGTCTTCGCCACGCCCGTGGTGCTGTGGGCCGGCTGGCCGTTCTTCGTCCGCGGCTGGCAGTCGCTGGTCACCCGCAACCTCAACATGTTCACGCTGATCGCGATGGGCACCGGCGTCGCTTACATTTACAGCGTCCTCGGCACGGTCGTGCCGCAGATCTTCCCGGACACCTTCCGCAGCCATGGCGGCGCGGTGGCCATCTATTTCGAGGCGGCTGCCGTCATCACCGTGCTGGTGCTGCTCGGCCAGGTGCTGGAGCTGCGCGCCCGCGATGCGACGTCGGGCGCGATCAAGGCGCTGTTGCAGCTCGCCCCGAAGACCGCGCGCCGCGTCGAGGCTGACGGCAGCGAGCACGAGGTCGAGATCGATACGCTCCATGCCGGCGAGCATTTGCGCGTTCGCCCCGGCGAGAAGGTGCCGGTCGACGGCGTCATCCTGGAGGGGCGTTCCTCGCTCGACGAGTCGCTTGTGACCGGCGAATCCATGCCGGTCACCAAGGAAACCGGTGCAAAAGTCATCGCCGGCACGCTCAACCAGTCCGGCAGCTTCATCATGCGCGCCGACAAGGTCGGGCGGGAGACGCTGCTGTCGCAGATCGTGCAGATGGTCGCCGATGCGCAGCGCTCGCGCGCGCCGATCCAGCGCCTGGCCGATCAGGTCGCCGGCTGGTTCGTGCCGGCCGTCATCGTCGTCGCCCTCGCCGCCTTCGCGGCCTGGGCCTGGTTCGGGCCGGAGCCGCGGCTGGCCTTCGGGCTGGTCGCCGCCGTCAGCGTGCTGATCATCGCCTGCCCCTGTGCGCTGGGGCTCGCGACCCCGATGTCGATCATGGTCGGCGTCGGCCGCGGCGCGCAGGCCGGCGTCCTGATCAAGAACGCGGAATCGCTGGAGCGGATGGAGAAGATCGACACGCTGGTGGTCGACAAGACCGGCACGCTGACCGAGGGCAAGCCCAAGGTCGTCGCGATCGTGCCGGCTTCCGGCTTTGCCGACGACGACATTCTCCGCTGGGCGGCCAGCGTCGAGCGCGCCAGCGAACATCCGCTGGCCGACGCTATCGTGCGCGCGGCCAAGGAGAAGCAGCTCACACTCGGCCAGGTCGAGGCGTTCGATTCGCCGACAGGCAAGGGCGCGACGGGCAAGGTCGACGGCAAGACCATCGTGCTCGGCAACGCACGATACCTGTCGTCGATCGGGATCGACACCAAGGCCCTCGACACCGAGGCCGAACGGCTGCGCGGCGATGGCGCGACGGTGATCAACATGGCCGTCGACGGCCGGCTCGCCGGCCTGTTTGCGATCGCCGATCCGGTCAAGGCCTCGACGCCGGAGGCGCTGAAGGCCCTCGCCGCCGAGGGCATCAAGGTGATCATGCTGACCGGTGACAACCGCACCACGGCGCAAGCGGTGGCGCGCCGGCTCGGCATCGCCGAGGTCGAAGCCGAGGTGCTGCCGGACCAGAAGAGCGCGGTGGTGACAAAGCTGCAAAAGGCCGGCCGCAGCGTCGCGATGGCCGGCGACGGCGTCAACGACGCCCCGGCACTAGCGGCCGCCGAAGTCGGCATCGCCATGGGCACCGGCACCGATGTGGCAATGGAGAGCGCCGGCGTGACCCTGCTCAAAGGCGATCTCACCGGCATCGTGCGAGCGCGAAAACTGTCTCAGGCGACGATGAGCAACATCCGCCAGAACCTGTTCTTCGCCTTCATCTACAACGCCGCCGGCATTCCGATCGCGGCCGGCATCCTCTATCCGAACTTCGGCGTCCTGCTGTCGCCGATCATCGCCGCGGCGGCGATGGCGCTGTCCTCGGTGAGCGTCGTCGGCAATGCGCTGCGGCTTCGTGCGACCCGGCTGTGAGGGCGTACTCCCTCTCCCCGTTCTTACGGGGCCGCGACGAGCTTCGCTCGCGCTGAGAGGGTTGGGGTGAGGGGCTGCTACCACGCAGCCGGCAAGAGACGGACTCGCGGAGAGTCCCCCTCACCCGGAATTCAAGCTAGGCTTGAATTCCGACCTCTCCCCGCAAGCGGGGCGAGGTAAGAGGAGCGATACGCGCGGAGAGGACCTGATGCAGCGAATTACGATCACGATCGAGGACGATCTGCTGGCGGAGATCGACGCCGCGGCGGCGGCGCGCGGCTACCAGAACCGCTCCGAGATCATCCGCGACCTCGCGCGGGCCGGCCTGCAACAGACCTCAGAGGACACGGCGCAGACCGGCCCCTGCGTCGCCGGTCTCGTCTATGTCTACGACCACGCCGCCCGCGATCTCTCGAAACGCCTGGTGCAGGAATTCCACGGCCACCACGACCTCGCGCTGGCGACGCTGCACGTCCATCTCGACGACAACAATTGCATGGAGATGACGGCACTGCGCGGCGCGGCCGACGAGGTCAGGCATTTCGCCGACCACATCATCGCCGAACGCGGCGTGCGCTATGGGCGCGTGGTGATGATTCCGACGGGCGAAGGCAAGCCGGCGAAGGCGCGGAAGCACGGGCACAGGCATGAGTAAGTCCGTCGCATAGACGGTGCGTCTCCCTCTCCCCTTGTGGGAGAGGGTGGCTCGCCGCGAAGCGGCGAGACGGGGAGGGGTATGTCTCAGCGACTACTCCTCTTCGAGCTCGCGGAGACAAACCCCTCATCCGGCGCTTCGCGCCACCTTCTCCCACAAGGGGAGAAGGAAAAAAAGCTCACGCCGCTTTCGCCACCGTCCCGCACGGCAGGCCCGCCCGCGCGACGCCGCCATACAGCGTTTCGTTCGGCATCTCGTCGCGCAAGATCCTGCGCACACCGACCAGCTTCTCCAGGTCGATCCCCGTCGCAAATCCCTTGCTCTCGCACAGGAACACGAGATCCTCGAACACGACATTGCCGGTCGCGCCGGGCGCGAAGGGGCAGCCGCCGAGGCCGCCGAGCGATCCGTCGAGAATGCGCACGCCCTCGTCCAGTGCAGCCGCGGCGTTGGCGATGCCCATGCCGCGGGTGTCGTGGAGGTGGATGCAGATCGGCTTTTGTCCTGCGAGCTTGACCGCGGCGCGCGACAGCTCGGCGACCTGCTTCGGGCCCGCGTAGCCGACGGTGTCGGCGATCGCGACGAAATCGACGCCGGCCTCAAGGCATTTGTCGACCAGCCGCAAGACCTCGGCCGGATCAACCGCGCCGGTGATCGAGCAGCCCAGCGCCATCGAGATCGCGGCATTCACGAGCGGCTTGTGGGAGCTGGCGTCGCGCATCTCGCAGAGCCGCCTGACATTGGCGATCGCGGAGTCGCGCGAGCGATGGGCGTTGGCCTGGCTGTGCTCTTCCGTGGCCGAGACCACCGACGCGATTTCGCCAACACCGGATTCGAGGGCTTCGTTGACGCCGCGCTCGTTGAGTGCAAGCGCGATTCCATGAGCGCCCGGCAGGTTCGCGACCGCCCCGATGACATCGCGCACGTCGACGAATTGCGGGAAGGTCTTGGCCGGCAGGAACGATCCGACCTCGAAGTGCCGCACGCCGGCGGCATATTCCTCGCGTACCCAGCGCTGCTTGGCCTCGGTTGACGGAAATTTCTTCACGAGCTGGAGCCCGTCGCGCAGGCCCACCTCGCGCAGGCTGACGCGATCTGAGGGGTAAATCGTCTCGATCCGGCTCATGCAGGCCTCCCAGCGGCTTTTGACGCGATGTCATCCTTGTCGATCTCGGCACGAACCGCCGATGTGTCGGCGCCGAGCGGTGCGACCTTCAGGCCTTCACCGAGATGGCTGCCGTTCCACTCGACCGGCAGAGCCGGCACATGGAACGGCTTACCGTCGGCCGTGAAATTGCTGACGAGCCCGCCCGGGCGCAGCACATGGGGATCGGTGAGGAGATCCTCGGGCCGGTTGATCGGCGAAAAGCAGATGTTGAGCGCGTCGAGCTTCTGCGACAGCTCTGCCACGTTCCGCTGCCGGATGATCTCGGCGACGCGCGGAAGGATTCGCGGCCGCGCCAGGATACGGTCGGTCGTGGTGCGCAAGGCGGGATCTTCGAGAAACTCGGTCAGGCCGAACTCCCGGCAGAAGCTTTGCCAGTGCCCCTCGGTCACGACGCCGATGAAAATGCGCTCGCCGTCCGCGGCATCGAAAATGTCGTAGATTGGCCAGGCGTGCTCGCGCTCGGGCATCGAACGCGGCTTGTTGCCGGTCATCTCGTATTCGACCATGTGCTGGGCGACCAGGAACAGGCAGTTCTCGAACAGGCCGATGCGAATGTCGGCGCCGTCGCGCTTGCCTCCGCGCTTCTGATAGAGCGCGGCGAGAATCGCGATCACGCCGAACATGCCGCCCATGATGTCGTTGGCGGAGGAGCCGACGCGCTGCGGCTTCTCCTTGGTGCCGGTCATGGCCGCGAGCCCCGACATCATCTGCACGACCTCGTCGAGCGCGGGGCGATGCTCGTAGGGGCCGGACAGAAAGCCCTTGTGGCCGGCGATGATCAGATGCGGATGCCGGCGGCGCAATTCCTCGGCACCTAACCCCTGCTTCTCCAGCTGGCCATCGCGAAAGTTTTCCAGGAACACATCGGCCGTCGCGAGCAGACGGTGCATGCTGTCGCGATCCCCAGGCTTCTCGAAATCCAGCACGACGCTGCGCTTGCCGCGATTGAACAGCGGGAAGAACGCCGTTCCCATGCCGCCAAGGCTCCGCGTCTTGTCGCCGGACGGCGGCTCGACCTTGATCACCTCGGCACCGAGCTGCGCGAGGATCATGCCGCAGGTCGGACCCATGACCATGTGGGTCATCTCGACGATCCGCACGCCTTCGAGCGGCAATCCGGCCTCAGTCATGCGTCACTCCCTGTTCGTCCAACCGGGAGACTAGGCCTTCACAAGCCTTCTGAAAAATATAATCTGTCGAAGATTGCCTTCGCAGTTCTAGAACGCTTGATCGCCCATGGATTCACGCCAGCTCCGCTATTTCATCGCCGTCTACGAGCAGCGGAACCTGTCGCGCGCGGCCGACCAGGTGAACGTCGCGCAGTCCGCGCTCAGCCATCATATCTCGAACCTGGAGGCCGAGTTCGCAACGCCGCTGTTCGAGCGCAAGTCGCGCGGCATGGAACCGACGGCGGCCGGCGAAAGGCTCTATGAGCACGCACGCATCATCCTGCGCGCGATGGCGGAGGCCGAGACCGAGGTGCGCGAGGGCGCCCGCGTCATCGCCGGCGAGATCTCGATCGGCATGGCCAATTCCGGCGTCAAGGCGATCGGTGTCGAACTGATGCGCACGGTGCTGACCAAATATCCGAAGCTCAAATTGTCGCTCACCGAGAGCCTGTCGGGCGCGACGCTGATGCACCTGATGGTCTCCAATGTCGATCTGGCGCTGGTCTACAATCCGCCGTCGGAGAAGGAGCTGATTACGGAGCCCGTGCTCGAAGAGGAGATGTTCCTGGTCGGCATTCCAAAACTGGTCGGCAAGGGCAAGGCCCCGATCCGGTTCGAGGAGCTGAGCCGGATGCCGCTGATCCTGCTTCGCTACGGTCTTGGCCTGTCCTCGCGCGCGCTGCTGGACGATCCCGTCCTGCTCAAGCGGCTGGAGGGCGGCGCCATCCTGCACGCCAACTCGATCACCGGCATGACCGGCGCGCTGGTGGAAGGGCTCGGCTGCACCATCGCGACAAAGCTGTTCGCGCGGGAGGAGCTCGCGGCCGGCCGGCTGATCGCACGCAAGGTGATCGAGCCGAAGCTGACCCGCACGCTCTACCTCTGCCGGCTTCGCAACCGCCCGATGACCTACGCCATGGAAGAGATGCGTCGCCTGATGCTCGCATTGATCGCCGAGCAGGTGCGCAGCGGTGGCTGGCAGGCGGAGCTGGTGGGGTGAGCAACGGTGCGCTCCCTCTCCCGCTTGCGGGAGAGGGTTGGGGTGAGGGTATCTCCGCATCGGAATTGTCCCGTTGCGGAGAGAACCCTCACCCGGCGCTGCGCGCCGACCTCTCCCGCAAGCGGGAGAGGTGACCGAGTTCGCCGAGCGGCTGTCCTGCCTCTCATTAGCCGAGTTCGAAAATCTCGAACGCTCCCATCGATATGTTCTTCTGGATTTCCGCCCTTGACCGGCCAACATGGCGCGATCCGGCAGAGGTCACGACACGCAACACAGATGAGCCGCCGGGAACCGCGTGCGATCCGCGCACCTCGGGGAGGACACCATGAGCGTTGTCGGCATCGACACAGGCTTCGAGCTCGGCGCTGCGCCGTCCGTGCCGGACGAGATCTCGCGGCGGCTCGAGGCGATGCCGGGGTCGCCCTATGTCTGGCGCCTCGTCATCCTGCTCTCGCTCGGCGGCTGCTTCGAGATCTACGATCTGTTCCTCACCGGCTATATCGCGCCGGGCCTGAGCCGCAGCGGACTTTTGAGCACGACGACGCAGGCGTTCTTCGGCTTCGCCGGCATCGGCGCCTTCGTCGCCGCGACCTTTGCCGGCCTGTTCGTCGGCACCTTCTTCCTCGGCTTCCTCGCCGACCGCTTCGGCCGGCGCGCGATCTTCACCTATGCGCTGCTCGGCTACACCGCGGCCTCCGTGATCATGGCCTGCCAGACCTCTCCGGAAGGTCTGCTGTTCTGGCGTTTCCTCGCCGGCATCGGCATCGGCGTCGAGGTCATCACCATCGACGCCTACATCACTGAGCTCGTGCCAAGCCGGATGCGCGGGCGCGCCTTTGCGGTGAACCAGTCGATCATGTTCGTCGCCGTCCCCGTCGTCGCATTCCTCGCCTGGTGGCTGGTGCCGCTCGCGCCTTACGGTGTCGAGGGCTGGCGCTGGGTGGTGCTGATCGGCGCCGCCGCCAGCATGATCATCTGGGTGCTCAGGCTGTTCCTGCCCGAAAGCCCGCTCTGGCTGGCGCGGCACGGCCGCAACGAGGAGGCGCTTCGCATCCTAACGACGCTGGAGGCCGCCAGCGGCGGCGCCGGGTCGCGGCCCGCGACGTCGCCTGCGCGCCAGGCGGTGCGATCGACCACGAATGTCAGCTTCGCCGACCTGTTCCGCCCGCCCTATCTCTCGCTCGTGGTCCTGTTCATGGTGTTCAACCTCTGCCAGGCCTTCGGCTTCTACGGCTTCGCCAATTGGGTGCCGACGCTGCTGGTCGAGAAGGGCATCAACGTCACCAAGAGCCTGCAATATTCCTTCATCGTCGCCTTCGCCTATCCGATCGCGCCGCTGCTCGCTTCGAGCTTCGCCGACAAATTCGAGCGGCGCTGGATCATCGCCGGCGCCTGCGTCGCCATCATCGTCTTCGGCATGGCGTTCGCGCAACTGACCGAGCCGGCGCTGCTGATCGTCTGCGGCGTGCTGCTGACGGCCTGCAACACCACGATGTCCTACGCCTATCACGCCTATCAGACCGAGGTGTTTCCGACCCAGATCCGGGCACGTGCATCCGGCCTCGTCTATTCGATGAGCCGGCTAAGCGCGACGTTCTCGGGCTTCATCGTCGCCTACATGCTGAAGGAGGGCGGCGTCACCGGCGTGTTCGGCCTGATCACCGCGGCCATGCTGATCGTGGTGATCGCGATGGCGCTGTTCGGTCCGAACGTGCGCGGCAAACCGCTGGACGCGGTGTAGCCCGTGTCTCGCTCCGCGTTCGTCATTGCTTCGCTGCGCTCGCAATGACGGGGAGAGAGCGGACGAACAGCTTTCACCATTTCCGCGGAATAGCCCCTCACCCCAGCCCTCTCCCCGTCAGGACGGGGAGAGGGAGAGGATCAATCAGGCCGCGAGCAAATTCTGCAACGCGGCGCCATTGGGGACGCCGAGGCCGGAGCAGGCGTCCCAGCCGGGGCCGGCCTTGTACATGCCGTGCAAATCGCCGGTGATGTCGTTGTTGCCGACCGTGATGTCGCGGAACACGCCTTGCGCGTGCGAGGCGTAGATCAGCGGGTTGATGAAGCCGACCGTCTTGCCGAATTTCTTGGTCGTGGCCTCGTTGATGCGGGCGATCAATCCGGCCATCAGCGGTGCCACCGCGCTGGTGCCGCCGATCGTGGTGCCGACGCCGTTGAGGAAGATCTGGTAGCCGGTCGCCGGATCGGCGTCGCCGGCGACGTCAGGAACACCGCGCCCGACCGAGTGCGACGGCGACTTCGGGACGTGGGCATGGGCCTGGTAGGCCGGCCGCGGAAACACCACGCTGACGCCGCCGCCGCCCGCGCCACCCTGCGTCCCGCCGTTCCAGACCACCTCCTGGATGTGACCGTTCGGCGCCTTCAGGTTGGTGCCACCGCAGGCCAGCGCAAAGGGGCTCGAGGCCGGGAAGTCGGCGTGCGGCTTGCCGTCCCAATCCTCGCCCATATCGGCCGAGCCATTGTCGCCGGAGGCGACGCAGACGGTGACGCCCATCGCGGCGGCATCGCGGATCGCCTCGTTGAGGCCGTCGACGAATTGCTGCGAGCCGTCCTCGTCTTCCGGTCCGCCCCAGCTGATCGAGATCACCGAGGGTTTTCGCGCGGCGTCGTGGACGGCGGCTTTCACCGCGTCGATGAAGCCGTTGGTGGTGTTGGGCGCGAAATAGACCACGATCCTGGCGCCCGGCGCGATGGCGCCGGCCACCTCGATGTCGAGCACGACCTCGCCGTCGGCCTCGGAATGACCCGGCTTGTTGGCGCCGCCGTCGACGCTCGCGGGCGCGATCTGCGGCATCGGGATGCCCGCCTTCTTGAAGAAGGTGCGCAGGTCGGAGGTCTTGTAGCCGGCGCCCGTGGGATGGCCCTTCTGATCGATGTCGTTGAGCTCGATGATGGCGATGCACTGGCCGGCGCCGGTCTCGCCGCCCGGGAAGTTGTAGAGCTCTGCGATCTGTTCGACCGAGAAGCTGCCGCCCTGTGCGGCACGCGCCGTCGCACCCGTCTTCGCCATCTTGCGCCGGAAGTGCGGCTGCGCCACCGGGCGGTTGTCGAGGCCATGCACACCGACCACGATACCTTCGAGCTCGGCCGGGATCTGCACGCTGCCCTTGCGCATGCGATAGGTCGCGCCCTCGTGCCTGACCTTGTTGAGCTTGACGCCGAAGGCCGCGCTCATCGCCTTCACCGTACCGGTCAGCTTCACGGTGCGGGACGCCAGATGCACGCTCTTGACGTTGAGCTCGTGATGGTGGGCGAAGTCATCGATCCTGGCGACGTCGGCAGGGTCGGCGCCCATATGCTCGCCGAATTCGGCACGCGAGAGATATTGCCGCTCGCGCGGCGGTTGTGCGCCGAGCGCCATCACGGATTCGTCCTCCGCCGGCTGCGCGCGCATGGCACGGAGGCGAACGCTGATCTCGATTTCCTGCTTGGGATCGGCCGCGCCGACGAGCTTGGCCCCCTTCGGCAATTTCCTCGCGCTGTTCACCAGCGCAACTCGCTTAGTCGAGCTTGCCATGACTTCCTCCGTTTGTGATTGGAAGGCAGATTGTCGCACCTCAACTATAGGTGTAATCTCAGTCGCCACTTGGTTCAGACATTGCGCAAATTTTTTTCAGAATAACTGTTGTTTGACAGGAGAAATTGTCTGCGACCCGAACCGGCCTCGATTCGGTCAATAGCTCCGACCCATTCGACGCCAATGAATTCGATCTAGGATTGCACCCGTCGGCCCGACTGGCCGACCGATGGAAGACATTTGTCAAAATCAAATTGACGGAGACGATGCGATGTTAGCCGACCGCAAATGGGTTGAGAGAAATCTTGGTTTCGATCCGATCACGACACCGCCCCCGCCCGAGACCTTCGTGGTGAAACGCGTGAAGGATGCCGCGGCGAAGAAGACCGCAAAGGTCACCGCGGAAGACTTTCGGCGCGAGATCATCGATTTCGATTCCGAATCGGCCGAGGGCCGCGCGTTCATGGCCTTCTCGACCTCGACCGGGCTGTCGCGCTTCACCGACATTCCCTGGCCAAAGGGACTCGCGCCGCAGACCGGGCCGAAGCCGAAAGGCAATGGCAAGGGACCGCTGCCGCGCGCCGACGTGCTGGTCGTGACCTGGACCGTCGACGAGGGCCACGCGCTCAGCCGCGTGCTGACGCCGGGCAAGGATTCACGCAACGATTACGTGCCCTATACGCATAACTACGCCGCCATCTCCAAGAAGATGCGCAACGGCTGCCCGGCCAAGGAACTGAAGCGTCTCGGTACCTACTGGACCACAACGATCGGCAAGAAGAAATGCGTGATCTTCAAATCCGACTCGCACATGTCGCAGGACGGTCCGCGATTGCCGAACATCGACGTCTGGCGCCAGATCATCACCGAGGTGCAGCCGACGCTGGTCATCACCACGGGCACCGCCGGCGGTATCGGCAAGGCATTCGAGGTCGGCGACGTCGTCGTCAGCCCGATCGTGCGCTTCGACTGCCTGTCGAAATTCAAGAAGCAGCCCTTCGCGCAGGAACACTTTTCGAGCAGGCCCGCCGTGTCGAAAAAATTCGCGCAGGCCAAGACGCTGTTCAAGGCCAATGCCGGGCAATTGCCGAAGGACAATACCAGGGCGCCGAAGATCTTCGTCGTGAAGCCGAGCGGGCTGTCCTCCTCCGTGGTCACCACCGACTTCTTCGGCTTCGACACCTCGGACAATCATTTCCATCTCCAGGGACTCGGCGACGTCTCCGAGATGGGCGACGCCATCCTTGGCCTCGTGGCCCAGGAGATGGGCGAGAAGGCGCCGCGCTGGCTCGCGATCCGCAACGTCTCCGACCCGCAGATCAAGGCCGAGGGCACGCTGAAGCAGCAGGAGCAGGTCGCCGCCCAGATCTACAAGGGGTTCGGCCGCTGGAGCACGGTCTGTAGCGCCATCACCTGCTGGGCCAGTATCGCCGCGGAGCGGTAAGCCGCAGGGGCTGGCGGGTCAGCGTCCCTTGCCGAAGCGGCCCGGGGTGTCTACCTCTCGCGGGTGGTTTTCGTGAGAGGAACTCCCATGCTGGATGCCGCCGTGAAGGCGCTGTCGCAAATGATCTCGCCGCCGATGCGATCGATCCTGTGGCGATCGATCGGGCTTGCGCTCGTGCTGATCACCGTGCTGGCGATCGGATTGCAGCGGCTGCTCAGCTGGTTTGCGACCTATGGCGAGGTGTGGCTCGAGGGCCTGCTCGGTCCCGGCTGGCACACCTCGCTCGAGGTCCTGGCCTGGATCGTCTCGATCGCGGCGGGACTTGGCGTCGTGTTCGGGGCCGTGTTTCTGATGCCGGCGATCACCTCGCTGGTGGCGAGCCTGTTCGTCGACGATGTCGCCGACCATGTCGAGCGCGAACACTATCCCGCCGAACGGCCGGGCGTGGCGCTGCCCTTCAGCCAGGCGATCTACGAGGGCGTCAAGACCGCCTTGCTGACCATCCTGGTCTATCTGATCGCGCTGCCCTTCGTGCTGCTGGCCGGCGCCGGTTTCCTGATCTTCTTCCTCGCCACCGCCTGGCTGCTGGGACGCGAATATTTCGAGCTCGCTGCGATGCGCTTCCGCTCGCCGAAGGAAGCCAAGGCGATGCGGCGCGACAATGCCGCGACCGTCTTCGCCGCTGGCCTGATCATCGCGGCCTTCGTCTCGATTCCGATCGTCAACCTGGCGACGCCGATCTTCGGCATGGCCTTCATGGTCCACATGCACAAGCGGCTCTCCGGCCCGCGGCCGGAGCTGATCGAGCCGGCGCGGCAGATGCGGTGACGCTGGACTTAAGTCACCTGCGCCCCGCATTTGCGCAGCAGCATCTTGGCGAAGCCGAACGGCGCCGGCGTGAACGGGCCCGGCGGGGCGCGGGTGATCAGCGCGACGACGCCGAGCGCAGCCATCGCCAGCCAGAAGCAGAGCCAGAAGCCGTCGATATAGGCGAGCACATTGGCCTCGCGCTGGACGAAACTTGCGAGCGTCCCCACCGCGCGCGCCTGGGCCAGGCCGGCGCCATGGGCGGCGAAATGGTCGGCGAGCTGTTTCAGCGTCCGCACCACATCGACGTCGCCGACGCCGAGGTTCTGACCGAGATAGAAGGAATGGACCTGCTCGCGGACGCGCAGCCAGGTCCCCATCAGCGCCACGCCGATCTCGGCGCCGCCGAGCCGCATGATCTGGATATAGGCGGCGAACGACGTGGCGCGGCTCGGATCGGAGTTCGACAGCGCCATGATGATGATCGGCAACAGCGTCGTCGACTGTCCGACCGATTGCAGCAGCACGATGCCGATGAAATCTTCGCGCGCCCAGTCATGGGTGAGCTGGGTGCCCCAGAGGTTGGCGGCGGCAAAGCAGGCAAAGCCCAGCACCGTCACCACGCGCGCATCGAAATGACGCAGCAGCCAGATCGAAATCGGCACCAGCACGAACATCGGCAGCGCGCCGTAGGTCAACAGCAGCAGACCGCTCTGCTCCGGCCGGAGCAGGCCAACATTACCGAGGAAGTTCGGCACCAGCGATGAATTGGAAAGGGAAGTCAGCGTGTAGAGCAGGATCACCACCAGCGACAGCCCGATATTGCGCGAGAACAGCACGTTCACATGCGCCCAGGGTTGGCGCACCAGCGACTCGTTGACGAGGAAGCCTGCGAACAGCACCGCGCCGGCGGCGAGCAGCGCCATCACCGTGCCGGAGCCCAGCCAGTCCAGCCGGTTGCCCTGGTCGAGCCCGGCATAGATCATCGAGACCGAGGCGCCGAGCAGCAGCATGCCGCCCCAATCGGCGTCGCGCAGCAGCGCGCGGTTCACCGGCTCGCTCGGTGTGCCCAGATAGACCATCAGGCCCATCAGCGGCGCGATCACGACACCCTGCCAGTACAACCATTGCCAGCCGAGATGGTCGACGTAGAAGCCGACCAGCGAGCTCGACGTGTCCAACGCAAAGCCGACGCGGATCGAGTAGATCGAGATCGCCGGCAGCCACCAGCGGATCGGCAGGTTGCGGAACACGATCATCAGCGTCGCCGGTACGAAGGTACCGAGCAGCAGACCATGCACGACACTGAGCGCAATCAGCGTCGGATAATCGTGCACGAAGGGAATGATCAGCGAGACCGCGGCGTAGACCAGGCTGGGGATCCCGAGCACGCGCCTGAGCCCGAACGCCGTCGCGAGCCACGCCACCGCGGGCGCGATGAAGATCTGCGAGCCGATGCCGGCGGTGGAGAGCCAGGCGCCTTCGTCGAAGCTGAGCGAAAACGCGCCGCGCAGGTCGGGCAGTCCGACCGTGGTGAGACGGCTGTCGAAATTGGCGAGGAACGAGCCGAGCAGCACCGCCGCCACGGCGAACATGGGCTGTGGCGCGACGCCGCCGCGCGAGAGCGGTCCGCGATCGGAATCGTCATTTCCCGCCATTCGCGCCCGCGGTGTTGATGCTGGTGACGACCGACATGCCGGGCACGAGCCGTGCCGTTAGCTGCTGGTTGTCGTCGAGTTGAATCCGCACGGGAATGCGCTGCACCACTTTCGTGAAATTGCCGGTGGCGTTATCAGGCGGCAGCAGCGCGACCTGCGCGCCGGTCGCCGGCGCGATCCGCTCGACCCGGCCGCGCAGCTTCTCGCGCGGAAAACTGTCGACGGTGATCTCGACCGGCTGGCCCGGTGCGACGTGCGTGAGCTGGGTCTCCTTGTAGTTCGCGATCACATAGACCTTCGGCAGCGGCACCACGTTGATGAGGTTGGTGCCGATATTGACGTAGTCGCCGGGCTGCACCTGGCGCTCGCCGACGACGCCGTCGAACGGCGCCGATATCGTCGTGTAGCCGAGCTTCAGCCTCGCACTCGCCAGCGACGCCTTGGTGGCGTCGAGATCGGCGGCGCGCTGTTTCCTGGTGCCTTGCAGGACTTCGAGCTGATGCTGCTGGGCGGCGATCACGGCGCGGCTGGCGCGCACGTCGGCCTGCGCCTTGGCGTAGGCGGCGACCGCCTGCTCGAACCGCTGCCGCGTGCCGGACTCGGTCTGCGACAGTGATTGCTGACGCTCCTGCTCCTGCCGCGCCTCGACCTCAATGGCTTCGGCCGACAGCCGCGCGGCTTGCGCCTGCGCGATCGTCGCATATTGCAGCTCGACCTGGTTGGCCAGATTGTCGAGCGTGGCTTGCGCGGCGGCGACCGCGGCTTCGGACTGCGCGACCTGCGCCTCATAGTCCGCCGGATCGATCTGAATCAGGAGGTCGCCGGCCTTGACGCGCTGGAAGTCGGTCACCCCTACGGTCAGCACCTCGCCGGAGACACGGCTCGCCAGCCGCGTCAGCTCGGAGCGCACATAGGCGTCATTGGTGGTCTGGATCACCGCGTTGCCGACCCATTCGTCGAAGCGCAGCGTCGCCAGCGCGACGAAAGCGAGCGCGACGATCACGGCAAACAGCGGGATCGCGAACCGGCTCCACAGCGAGCTCGCTGGCCGCTGTGTAGGCTTGGGCGGCGGGGCGGGTGTGGCGGCAGGTGGTGGCGACGAGGCTTGTTCCTGCTGACTCACGGTATGCCCCCAAAGCCACTTTGCCCGAATGCGAATCTCACCACTGTCATTCCGGGATGGTCCGAAGGACCAGACCCGGAATCTCGAGATTCCGGGTTCGATGCTGCGCATCGCCCCGGAATGACAGACGATAGCTAATGCCTCACACCGTCTTCTCCGGCCATCGGCAGAGATCGTTGATCAGGCATACCTCGCAGCGCGGCTTGCGCGCGAGGCAAGTATAGCGGCCGTGCAGGATCAGCCAATGATGGGCATGCAGCATGAATTCGGCCGGGATCACCTTTTCGAGACCGAGCTCGACTTCCAGCGGCGTCTTGCCGGGCGCGAGCCCGGTGCGGTTGCCGACGCGGAAGACATGCGTATCCACCGCCATGGTGTGTTCGCCAAAGGCCATGTTGAGCACGACGTTGGCGGTCTTGCGCCCGGCGCCCGGCAACGACTCGATCTCGGCGCGCGTGCGCGGCACCTCGCCGCCGAACTCGCTGAGCACCTTGGCCGACAGCGCAATGACATTCTTCGCCTTGGTGCGATAGAGGCCGATGGTCTTGATGTATTCGCGCAAGGACTCCTCGCCGAGGTCGAGCATCTTCTGCGGCGTATCGGCGACCTCGAACAATGCGCGCGTCGCCTTGTTGACGCCGGCGTCGGTGGCCTGCGCCGACAGCACCACGGCGACCAGCAGCGTGAACGGATTGACGTGCTCGAGCTCGCCCTTCGGCTCCGGGTTGGCCTTGCGGAAACGGCTGAAGACCTCGCGGATCTCGGCGGGCGTCCAAGGTTTCATCGCTTTGAGCGATTTCTTCGCGGGGGCCTTCGGCTTCGCCACAGCCGCCTTTGCTTTTTTCTTAGGCACAGCTGCTTTGCGCGGGACCGGCTTGCGGGTGATTTTCGCCATGATCGGGATATACTGAGGGACGATGAGCACAGGCAACGAAATTGAGCGCAGGGACTCTGAAGATCAGAGCGAAGCTCAAATCTTCTCGGCGCTGCTGACGCCGCACCGCTCGCTGAACCGCACCGGCTTCCTCGCCGTGATGCTGTTCCTGAGCGCCGTCAGCTTCGTCACCGGCCTCGTCTTCCTGATGATGGGCGCGTGGCCGGTGCTCGGCTTCTTCGGCCTCGACGTGCTGGTGATCTGGTGGGCCTTCAAGGTCAATTTCCGCGCCGCGCGGGCCAGCGAGGAGATCGTGGTCACGCCCTCGGAACTGCGGGTGCGGCGCGTCAGCCATCGCGGCCAGGTCGCCGAATGGACGTTCAATCCGCTCTGGGTCCGGCTCGACCTGGAGATCGACGAGGATTTTGGCCTCGAACACCTCTACCTGATCTCGCGCGGCCGCCGGCTCCAGCTCGCCGGGTTTTTGGGACCTGAAGAAAAAACAAGCTTTTACAATGGCTTGGTTGAGGCGCTGAACGCCGCCAAGCGCGGACCGACCTTCAACCCCATTCGCTGAGTTCACGTCGGAAATCGGGTGGTTTCGCACCCTCCCCTCTCCTACATTTCCGGTCATGATGACACTCGCCATACATGACCAGCGCCTGACCAAGCCGGGCCACCAGAACGCCGCGCTGCGCGACTATGACTCGGTGCGCCGGGCGATCGCCTTCATCTCGGAGAACTGGCGCGCGCAGCCGACCATCGAGGCGATGGCGGATGCGGCCGGCGTCACGCCCGATGAGCTGCACCATCTGTTCCGCCGCTGGGCCTCGATCACGCCGAAGGCTTTCATGCAGGCGCTGACGCTCGACCACGCCAAGGGCCTGCTGCGGGATTCCGCGAGCGTGCTCGACGCCGCGCTCGACTCCGGCCTGTCGGGGCCGGGCCGGCTGCACGATCTCTTCGTCACCCACGAGGCGATGTCGCCGGGTGAATGGAAGAATGGCGGCGCGGGCCTCACCCTGCGCTACGGCTTCCATGCCTCGCCCTTCGGCACGGCCATCGTGATCGCGACCGATCGCGGATTGTCGGGGCTCGCCTTCGCCGATCCCGGCGAAGAGAAGGCGGCGCTCGCCGACATGACGCGGCGCTGGCGGAACGCAACTTACGTCGAGGATCACGAAGGCACAGCGCCGCTCGCCCAGCGCATCTTCGACACGAAGCTGTGGCGGCCGGACCAGCCATTGCGCGTGGTGATGATCGGCACCGATTTCGAGGTGCGGGTCTGGGAAACGCTCTTGAAGATCCCGATGGGCCGCGCGGTGTCCTATTCCGACATCGCCTGCAACATCAACAGCCCGAAGGCTTCACGCGCCGTCGGCGCTGCGGTCGGCAAGAACCCGGTGTCGTTCGTCGTGCCCTGCCACCGCGCACTCGGCAAGAGCGGCACGCTCACCGGCTATCACTGGGGCATCACCCGCAAGCAGGCGATGCTCGGGTGGGAAGCTGGGCAGCTGGGGATGCAGTGATTGTCTGATGTCGTTCCGGGGCGATGCAAGGCATCGAACTATGGTGCGCAACTGCGCGCCTGAGAACCTCGAGATTCCGGGTTCACCCTTCGGGCGCCCCGGAATGACGGCGTCTGTTACCCCGCCAGATCCAGCTTCGAGGCCACGGTCGAATCCGCATTCAGGCGGTAGATGATCGGCACACCCGTCGCGAGCTCGCGCTTCAGGATGCCTTCCGGCGACAGCTTTTCCAGCACCATGATCAGGGCGCGCAGCGAGTTGCCGTGGGCGGCGACCAGCGTGCGCTTGCCGTTGAGCACGCTGGGCAAAATCTCCTGCACGTAATAGGGCAGCGCACGCGCCAGCGTATCCTTCAGGCTTTCGCCGCCGGGCGGCGGCACGTCGTAGGAGCGGCGCCAGATCAGGACCTGGTCCTCGCCCCATTTCTTGCGGGCGTCGTCCTTGTTGAGGCCGGAGAGGTCGCCATAGTCGCGCTCGTTCAGCGCGAGGTTCTTCTCCGTGGGCAGACCCTTCTGGCCGAGCTCGCCGAGGATGAGGTCGAGCGTGTGCTGCGCACGCGTCAGCACCGACGTGTAGGCGACGTCGAACACGAGCCCCTGCGCCTTCAGCTTGCGGCCGGCTTCCCTGGCCTCGGCGACGCCCTGCTCGGTGAGATCAGGATCCTTCCACCCCGTGAACAGGTTCTTCAGATTCCATTCGCTCTGGCCGTGGCGGACGAGCACGAGAAGACGTTCGCTCATTGACTGCTTTCCGTTGCTTTCTTTCGTTCAGATATCGGCGAGGCCGAGCACGTCGGCCATGGAGTAGTGCCCCGGCTTCTTGCCATGCGCCCACAGTGCCGCCTTCAGCGCGCCATGCGCGAACAGCATGCGGTCCTCGGCCTGATGCGACAGCGTCAGGCGCTCGAACGGGCCGAGGAAGCTGACGCTGTGGTCGCCGGCCGCGGTGCCGCCGCGCAAGGAGGCGAAGCCGATGTTGCCGGGCTTACGTGCCCCGGTGATGCCGTCACGGCCACGGTCCGCATGCTCGTCGAGCGAGATGCCGCGGCCGGCCGCCGCGGCCTGGCCCAGCATCAGCGCGGTGCCGGAGGGCGCATCGATCTTCATGCGGTGATGGGTTTCGACGATCTCGATGTCGAAGCTCTGGTCGAGCGCCTTGGCGACGCGCTTGACCACCGCGGCAAGCAGATTGACGCCCAGGCTCATATTGCCGGACTGCACCACGACCGCGCGATTGGTGACGCTCTTGATCACGGCGTTGTCGGAACCCGAAAGCCCGGTCGTCCCGATGACATGCACAATGCCGCGCTCGGCGGCGATCGCGACGTTGGCGATGGTCGCGGCCGGCACGGTGAAATCGAGGATGCCGTCGGCCTCCTTCGACATCGCCCAGAGATCGGCCGAGAGCTTGATGCCATTGGCCGGCAGGCCCGCGAGCACGCCGGCATCCTTGCCGAGCATCTCGGAGCCCGGCGCCTCCAGCGCGCCCGCCAGCACCGCGCCTTTGCTCTCGGCAATCGCGCGCGTCAGCGCCCGGCCCATCCGGCCGCCGGCTCCAGCAACAATCAAGCGCATGTCGGACATGGTGTGATCCTCTTCGGGGCCGTTGTAGCGGGGGGACGCAGTTCCGGCAACCGAGGGGGACACCACCGTCATTCCGGGGCGATGCGCAGCATCGAACCCGGAATCTCGAGATTCCGGGTTCGCCCTTTGGGCGCCCCGGAACGACGGCCCCTGTCAGCCGTCCGACGGCTGTGCGCCGTCATAGCCCTCGATGATGATGAGGTCGGCGACCGAGTGCGGCTGGCGCACCTTGATGTTGGCCTGGTATTCCGGTGAGTTGTAGCAGGCGATCGCGGTCTCGTAGTCCGGGAATTCGATCACGACGTTGCGGGTGCGGCTGGCACCTTCGACGGTGGTGAACTTGCCGCCGCGGACGACGAAGCGGCCGCCCCATTTCTTGAAGATCGCGCCGTTGGCGACGGCATAAGGCTTGTAGCCCTCGTCACTGTTCACATCGACGCGCCCGATCCAGTAGCCTTTTGCCATTGTTCTTCTCCCTTGTTGTTGTCTCTATTTGAGCATGATCTCCGCGCAAACGCGTTCCGCGTTTGTCGCGATGGAAAACCGCTGCACACTTTGCGCTAACGCGGCCCTTCGGGTCCGGATCATGCTCCCAGCGCCTGCCCGATCTCGGCCTGGATGGCGTCTGCGATCGCCTTGGGCTCGGCGGCTTCCACCACCGGGCGCCCGACGACGAGATAATCGGCGCCCGCGGTGATCGCGCGGCCCGGCGTCATGATGCGTTTCTGATCGCCACTTGCCGAGCCCGCCGGCCGGATGCCGGGCGTGACGAGGCTCATCTGGTGGCCGACGATCTTGCGCAAGGCGCCCACCTCCTCGGGCGACGACACCAGCCCGTCGATGCCAAGCACCTGCGCCTGCTGCGCGCGCGCTTCGACGAGCTCGGCGACGCCGAGCCGGAAACCCGCCGCGTGCAGATCGTCCTCGTTGTAGGAGGTCAGGACGGTGACGGCGAGGATCTTCAGGTTCGAGCCGCCGCGGCCTTCGACGGCGCCCTTCATGGTCTGCGGATAAGCGTGCACGGTGAGGAAGGTCGCGCCCAGCCTGGTGATGCTCTCGACGCCTTGCGCCACGGTGTTGCCGATGTCGTGCAGCTTGAGATCGAGAAAGACCTTCTTGCCCTTGTCCGCGAGCCTCGCAACGAGCGGCAAGCCGCCGGCATAGGCGAGGCGATAGCCGATCTTGTAGAACGTGACGCTGTCGCCGAGCCTTGCGATCATCGCCTCCGCGGCATCAACGCTCGGCAGATCGAGCGCAACGATCAGGCGGTCCTTCGGGGCGATCTCGGCTGGCGTCATGTCACCTCACATCATGCGTTGGGAAATGTCGATCAACTGCGCTACCAGCTCCTTCAACGCGGCGATATCGCCCTCGTTCTTCAGCCTGTCCATATCGTCATAGGCCTCTCCGGCAAAGGCGAGCGTGAGCTGGCTGGCAATCACATTGGCGTGGCAGGAGGTCAGGATCAGCCGCAACGCCTGGAGCGCGCGGGCGGCGCCGAGCCGGCTCTGCGAGGCGCCGGCGAGCGCGAAGGCGCGGTTGCGGAACACCTCGCCGCGCGCCTCGTGCAGCTCATGCACGCGGCTGACCCAGTCGATCGCGTTCTTCAGCAGCGGCGGCACCGAGGCATTGTATTCGGGCGAAACGATCAGCACGCCATGATGCGCGCCGATCATGCGCTTGAGATTGATCGCGTGCTTGGGCACGCCCGACTTGGCCTGGAGGTCGCCGTCGTAGATCGGCAGCGGAAAATCGGCGAGCGAGATGCGGGTGACGTCGACGCCGGCCTGGGCGAATTCATAGGCGGCGAGCGCGGCCAGCTTCGCATTGTGCGAGCCGGTGCGTAGCGAGCCGGGAATGACCAGGATTTTGGGTGCGGACATCCGCTTCCATGCGTTCGGCGAAACGAGCCCGCCGCGCAAAGAGGAATGCCGGCGGAATTAATCCTTGCGATACACCCAGACGCGGGCCGGCGGAAGGTTCATCCAGATCCGTTCCGAAGCCTCTGTGGACACGCCGGGCAGCGATTTCGGGATCGGCGGCACCACCGCATAGGTGAACTGGACGAAGGGCGCGCCGGGCGCGAGCGCCGTGAAAGCGTCGCGAATGAGCCGCAACCGCGTCAGCATCGGTTTGGTGACCAGCGGCAGGCCGGAGACGACGGCGGATGCCGGCGCGCTCAGCACGTTCCAGAGCGTGTCGCGCAGGCGATAGGCATCGCCCTGCACGACCTTGGCCTGCGGATAGCGGTCGCGCAGCAGCGCGCAGAAGCCGGGATTGTACTCGACGAGGACGAGACGCTTCTGGTCGACGCCACGTTCGACCAGGGCCGAGGTGATGGCGCCGGTACCGGGGCCGAGCTCAACCACAGGGGCGTCCGAGTTGACGTCGACGTAATGCGCCATGGTCCGGGCCAGCAGCTTGCCCGACGGCATCACTGCGCCCATGTGGAGCGGCTTTTCGATCCACGATCTGAGAAAGCGCACCTCGTCATCGAGACGAGGCTTCTTCAACGCACGCGCGGACGATGGCAATGGCATGTCTGGACCGGACGGGACCGCAGGACGCGGCGTGTCAGAAAATGGTCATAAAGACGTATAGGCCGAAGGCGATACGGTCAAGACGAGTCAATTCGCCCGACTGCCGAAGAAATCCTTGACCTTGGTGAAGAAACCCTCGGATTCCGGCTGGGTGTTGCCGGAAGAGAGCTTTTCGAACTCGGCCAGCAATTCCTGCTGCTTCTTGGTGAGATTCTGCGGGGTCTCGACCACGACCTGAACGTACATGTCGCCGGTCTGGCGCGAGCGCAGCACCGGCATGCCTTTTGATGCAATGCGGAATCGACGGTTGGACTGGGTCCCGGCCGGCACCTTCACCTTGGCCTTGCCCTTCTCGATGGTCGGCACCTCGAATTCGCCGCCAAGGGCGGCCGTCACCATCGAGATCGGCACCCGGCAATGCAGATCGGCGCCGTCGCGCTGGAAGAACTGGTGCTGGGCCAGCGACAGGAAGATGTAGAGGTCGCCGGGCGGGCCGCCGCGGACACCGGCCTCGCCTTCGCCGGCGAGCCTGATCCGCGTACCGTCCTCGACGCCCTGGGGAATGTTGACCGACAGCGTCCGCTCGCGGGTCACACGGCCCTGACCCGAGCAGGACGGGCAGGCGTCCTCGATCATCTGGCCGCGGCCCTGGCAACCCGGACAGGTCCGCTCCAGGGTGAAGAAGCCCTGCGACTGCCGCACGCGGCCGGCGCCGCCGCAGGTCGAGCAGGTCTTCGGCTTGGTGCCGGCCTTGGCGCCGATGCCCGAGCAGGCCTCGCAGGTGACCGAGACCGGGATCTCGATCTGCGCGGTCTTGCCGCCAAAGGCTTCCTCGAGCGTGATTTCCATGTTGTAGCGCAGGTCGGCGCCGCGCTCGCGGCCGCCGCGGCCGCGCTGTCCGGCCATGCCGAACAGGTCCTCGAAAATATCGGAGAAGGAGGAGGCGAAGCCCGCGCCGAAACCGGCGCCGCCGCCAGGACCGCCCTGCTCGAAGGCCGCATGGCCGAAACGGTCATAGGCCGCGCGCTTGTCCTTGTCCTTCAGGACCTCGTAGGCCTCGTTGATTTCCTTGAACTTGACCTCGCTGGTGTCGTCCCCCGGATTGCGGTCGGGATGGAACTTCATCGCCAGCTTGCGGAACGACGACTTCAACTTGGATTCGTCGGCGTCACGTTCGACTTCGAGGGTCTCGTAGTAGCAGCGCTTGGTGGACGTGGACATGTTGAACTCGGTCTATCCAATCGCGATTCAAGTCGGGGCAAAACAATGCTGCCACGCGACGATATAGGCGTCCCTCCGCCTCGCGGCAGAGGGCAGCATGGCAGCGTTGAGAATAACGGCTGGAAATTGATCGATCGTAACGGGAGCGTAGCCCGCCGACCTCGACACGGGAGCCTCCCCCGCGAAGGGGGAGGCCGAAGGAGTGTGTGGGGTCCAAGCCGTCCGCATCATCACCCTCTTGGGGTTCAGGCGGACTTCTTGTTGTTCTTGTCGTCGTCGACTTCGGTGAACTCCGCGTCGACGACGTCGTCCTTGGCCGCGTCCTTCTTGGCGTCGGCCTCGGCCTGCTGCTTGTACATGGCCTCGCCGAGCTTCATCGAAGCCTGGGCCAGCGTCTGGGTCTTGGCCTTGATCGCCTCGGCATCGTCGCCCTTCAGCGCTTCCTTGAGGTCGCTGACGGCATCCTCGATGGCGCGGCGCTCGGTCTCGGCGACCTTCGAACCGTGCTCGGCGAGCGCCTTCTCGGTCGAATGCACCAGACCGTCCGCCTCGTTCTTGGCGGTCACCGCCTCGCGGCGCTTCTTGTCCGCTTCGGCATTGGCCTCGGCGTCCTTGACCATCTTCTCGATGTCGGCTTCCGACAGACCGCCGGAGGCCTGGATGCGGATCTGCTGCTCCTTGCCGGTGGCCTTGTCCTTCGCCGAGACGTTGACGATGCCGTTGGCGTCGATGTCGAAGGTCACCTCGATCTGCGGCATGCCGCGCGGGGCCGGCGGAATGCCCATCAGGTCGAACTGGCCGAGCATCTTGTTGTCGGCCGCCATTTCACGCTCGCCCTGGAAGACGCGGATGGTGACCGCGTTCTGGTTGTCCTCGGCGGTCGAGAACACCTGGCTCTTCTTGGTCGGGATCGTGGTGTTGCGGTCGATGATGCGGGTGAACACGCCGCCCAGCGTCTCGATGCCCAGCGACAGCGGGGTCACGTCGAGCAGCAGCACGTCCTTGACGTCGCCCTGGAGCACGCCGGCCTGGATCGCGGCACCGATCGCCACGACTTCGTCCGGGTTGACGCCCTTGTGCGGCTCCTTGCCGAACAGCTGCTTCACGACTTCCTGGACCTTCGGCATGCGCGACATGCCGCCGACCAGAACCACTTCGCCGATCTCACCGGCGGTGACGCCGGCGTCCTTCAGCGCCTTGCGGCAGGGCTCGACGGTCTTCTGGATGAGGTCGTCGACCAGCGCCTCGAACTTGGCGCGGGTGAGCTTCATCGTCAGATGCTTCGGGCCGGTCTGGTCCGCGGTGATGAAGGGCAGGTTGATCTCGGTCTGCGTCGTCGACGACAGCTCGATCTTGGCCTTTTCAGCGGCTTCCTTCAGGCGCTGCAACGCGAGCTTGTCGTTGCGCAGGTTGATGCCCTGCTCCTTCTGGAACTCGTCGGCGAGATAACCGACCAGGCGCATGTCGAAGTCTTCGCCGCCGAGGAAGGTGTCGCCGTTGGTCGACTTCACCTCGAACACGCCGTCGCCGATTTCGAGAATGGAGATATCGAACGTGCCGCCGCCGAGATCGTACACGGCGATCGTGCCGGTCTTGGTCTTGTCCAGACCATAGGCGAGCGCGGCCGCGGTCGGCTCGTTGATGATGCGCAGCACTTCAAGGCCCGCGATCTTGCCGGCGTCCTTGGTCGCCTGGCGCTGGGCGTCGTTGAAGTAGGCGGGAACGGTGATGACGGCCTGGTCGACCTTCTGGCCGAGATGGGCCTCCGCGGTCTCCTTCATCTTCTGCAGGATGAACGCCGAGACCTGCGAGGGCGAGTAGGTCTGGCCGTCGGCCTCGACCCAGGCGTCGCCGTTGGAAGCCTTCACGATCTTGTACGGAACGAGCTTCTTGTCCTTCTCGACCATCGGGTCGTCGTAGCGGCGGCCGATGAGGCGCTTCACTGCGAAGAAGGTGCGCTCGGGATTGGTGACGGCCTGGCGCTTGGCCGGCTGGCCGACGAGGCGCTCACCGTCGTCGGTGACGGCGACGATCGAAGGCGTCGTGCGCATGCCCTCGGAATTCTCGATGACTTTGGCGTTCTTGCCATCCATCACGGCGACGCACGAGTTCGTGGTGCCGAGGTCGATCCCAATGACCTTTCCCATGGTCCTGATATCCTTCTTTTTGCGGCAGGTTGGTTGGGCCCAGAAGGCACCCGAACCGAAACCCCCTAAGATCAAACATTCGCGATATTGCGATGGTTGAGGCTCATATAGGAGGGGGGGAGGGGCCCGCAAGGACCGAACGCAAGTTTCGGCCGTGAAAACATTGGGTTTTGGAAGATCATATCCGGGCCCAGCCGCCCTTGCGGGTGAGGAGTTATTAACAGGTCCGGGCTTCGGCAAGCCCCCGTTACCGCGATCCGGCCTGCCCTGTTGCGGCAGGGCCAAACCGGCTAAAAGGCGGACCGGCCGGAGCGCCGCACCCAGGCTGCTTCGCGCGACAAAGCGGCCCGGTGGCCGACCATCGAACGGCCTCAATGTGAACCAATCAGAGTGCCCATGAAGCTGATCCGTCCCCTCGCCGCGCTCGCCCTCCTCGCCGTCTCCGCGCTTCCGGCCTTTGCTGCCGACGCCGTTTTCCCGCCCGGACTGCGCCTCGGCATGGTGCCGCTGGTCGGCCTCAGCACGGCCAAGACCTTTCCGGGCTTCGAGAGCGAGGACGGCACCGTCAAGGTGCTGATCACCGAGCTGCCGCCGGCGGCCTATGGCGAGGTCGTGAGCGCCTTCAATTCCAATCCGGCCGGCACGGGCGGCGTCAAGCAGGACAAGATCGAGACCCCCGCGGGCCTTGCCTATTTCACCACCGAGAGCGGCAAGGCCGGCGAGACGGCGGTGAAACGCTATTCGATGATCGTGCCGGGCGCCGGCTTCTCCGGCTATGTCGCGGTGCAGATCCCGGAGAACGCGACCAAGATCTACACCGACGAGGCGGTGCGGCAGATGTTTGCGAGCACCGTGACCCGCAAGCAGGTCTCGGCCGAAGAGCAGATCGCGCTGATGCCGTTCAAGATCACCGATCTCGCCGACTTCAAGGACATCCGCACGCTGGCGCCGGGCTCCAGCATCATCCTGGCCGACGGCAACGAGAGCACGGGCTACGAGTCGAAGCCGTTCATGATCCTCGGCCTGATCGGCGCCACCCCGCAAGCCGCCGACGACCGCGCCCGCTTCGCCCAGGAGGCGGCGCTCCAGATTCCCGGCGTGCGCGAATCGCGCGTCACCATGTCCGAGCCGATCCGCATCAACGGCCAGCAGGGCTTCGAGACCCGGATCGACGGCGTCAGCGGCAAGGACAAGACCCCGGTGACCGTGGTGCAGTGGATCCGCTTCTCGAGCGGCGGCGCCTCGCTGCGCATCATCGCCAGCGCCCCGCGCGACCAGTGGCAAGCCGCCTTCACCCGCTTCCGCGCCGTGCGCGACGGCATCCAGCCGAAGGGGTAGCTGCATCCGCAAGCGAGATGCGCTCCCTCCCCCGCGTGCGGGGGAGGGTTGGGGAGAGGGTGTCTCAACAACGAAGACTCCCCCAGAGGAGAGAACCCTCACCCGGCGATACGCGCCGACCTCTCCCGCAAGCGGGAGAGGTGCACCGAGTACGCGGCTGAGCCCACCCTCTCACCAAAACCGGCTGCATTTTCGGGCTTCTGTTCGTGCACAAGCGGAACTAGGCTCCTGCCCAATCGAGTTCATCCTGGAGGGAGGCGAACGATGCTAGATCGGCGGCAAGTCTTGGCGGCGCTTGGGACGAGCGCCCTCGTAGCCCTCGCGCCAACCGCACTTCTTGCGGCCGCATCGATCAAGCCGGACGATGCGTCCGCGCTGCTCGTGATCGACGTGCAGAACTGCTTCCTGCCGGGCGGCAGCCTCGCGGTGAAGGAAGGCGAGCAGGTGGTGCCCGTCATCAACAAGATCTCGAAAGCGTTTTCGAATGTGGTGATGACGCAGGACTGGCACACGCCCGGCCACGTTTCGTTTGCGTCGGTCCACTCCGGCAAGAAGCCGTTCGAGACCATCGACCTGCCGTACGGCAAGCAGGTGCTGTGGCCCGACCATTGCGTGCAGGGCACTGACGGCGCTTCGCTGTCGAAGGACCTCGCAATCCCGCACGCCGAGCTCATCATCCGCAAGGGTTTTCACAAGGACGTCGACAGCTATTCGGCCTTCCTCGAAGCCGACGGCAAGACTTCGACCGGCCTCGCCGGCTATTTGAAGGGCCGCAAGATCAAGCGCGTCTTTGTCGCTGGCCTCGCGACAGATTTCTGCGTCGCCTGGACCGCGCTCGACGCGCGCAAGGCGGGCTTCGAAGTCTATGTCGTGGAAGACGCCTGCCGCGGCATCGACACGCAGGGCTCGCTGGCAAAAGCCTGGGCCGACATGGCCAAGGCCGGCGTGAAGCGGATTCAGTCGGCGGATATCGCGGCGAGCGCGTAAGACCAGCCATCAGTCGTTCCGGGGCGGCTCGAAGAGCCGAACCCGGAATCTCGAGATTCTCAGGTGCGCAGCTGCGCACCATAGTTCGATGCTTCGCATCGCCCCGGAATGACGTCAGAACTCAGTTCGCCGCTCAGTTCACTTCATTGCTGTTCGCCGCGGACGCAGCCTTCGCGCCGCCCTTGGCGACGCCAACGAGAGCCGGACGCAGCACGCGCTCGCCGATGGTGTAGCCGGCCTGCATGACCTGCACGACCGTACCGGCGGGCACCGACGCATCAGGCACTTCGAACATCGCCTGCTGGAAGTTCGGGTCGAACTTCTGACCCTGCGGATCGAACTTCTTCACGCCGTGCTTTTCCAGCGCGTTGAGCAGCGAGCGCTCGGTGAGCTCGACGCCCTCGATCAGCGAGGTCAGGCCGGGATCGGCCGCGGCGCGAGCCTCGGCGGGAACCGCGTCGAGCGCGCGCTGGAGATTGTCGGCGATGTCGAGCACGTCGCGGGCAAAGCCGGTGATGCCGTAGAGACGGGCGTCGGCGACCTCCTTGGTGGTGCGCTTGCGCAGATTTTCCATCTCCGCCAGCGTCCGCAGCATACGGTCGCGCGCCTCGGCGGCTTCCTTCTGCAACAGCTCGACCGAGCCCGGCTCGGGATCGTCGGGCATGATGTAGGGCTTCGACACCACGGGCTCGCCGGTCGGCGCGGTCGTGTCTTCGGGTTGCCGGTCTCGATCGGTCATCGGCTCTCTTTTCGAATTTGTCTCAGGGATTTTTCTGGCCCGGATATCGTGCTTCGGACGCCGAAAATCAAGCGCCCGTGATCGCCTCAGCCGCCGGTCAGCCCCCCAGAAGGCGGCTGACGATCCGGGCGGCGTAGTCCACGGTCGGGATCACACGGGCATAATTCAGCCGTGTCGGCCCGATCACGCCCAAAACGCCGACGATGTGGCCAGCGGCATCCCGATAGGGCGAGATGATGGTCGAGGAGCCCGACAAGGAAAACAGCTTGTTCTCCGAACCGATGAAAATCCGCACGCCTTCCGCGGTCTCGGCCCGGCCGAGCAGGTCGATGACGCCGCGCTTGGTCTCGAGGTCGTCGAACAAGAGGCGGACCCGCTCCAGATCCTCCAGCGCGTGCAAATCTTCCAGCAGATTGGCGTGGCCGCGGACGATGAGCTGGCGGTCCTCGTTCTCGCCGCCGGACCAGCTGGCGATCCCGGCCGAAATCACCTTCTGCGTCAGCTGATCGAGCTCGGCACGGGCCTCCCCGAGCGCGGTCTCGAGCTCGAGCCGCGCTTCGGCCAGGGTCCGGCCGCGAATCCGCGAATTGAGGAAATTGCCGGCCTCGGTGATCGCCGAGGAGGGAACTCCGGGTGGCAGCGTCAGCACGCGGTTTTCGACCTGGCCGTCCTCGCCGACCAGGATCACCAGCGCTTTTTCCGGTTCCAGCCGGACGAATTCGATGTGTTTCAGCCGCGCGTTGGATTTCGGCGTCAGCACCACGGCGGCGGCGCGGGTCAGGCCCGACAGCCGCGTCAGCGCCTGGTCCAGCGCCGCCTCGACCGACTGCGCCTGACCGACGGAGGTGAGCTGGCTCTGGATCGACTGCCGCTCGGCGTCATTGAGGTCGCCCACCTGCATCAAGGCGTCGACGAAGAAGCGCAGGCCGAGTTCCGTCGGCAGCCGGCCGGCGGACGTATGCGGGGCATAGATCAGGCCGAGTTGTTCCAGATCGGCCATGACGTTGCGAACCGAGGCCGGCGACAGCGGCATCGCGATCAGCCGGGAAATATTGCGTGAGCCCACCGGCTCGCCGGTCGCGAGATAGCTTTCGACAATTTGACGAAAGATGTCGCGGGACCGCTCATTCAGCTGGGCGAGCCCTGCGCGCGGCGCGATCAGATGGATCGGATCGTGATGGGCCACAGACAGCAACTCCTCTCAGATGCTTATAATTTGGCCATCCGGGAGGTCCCTGACAAGCGTGGTTTTGCACTTGCTCGACAGTTGCTTGGGGACCGAAAAGGCCTTGCCGCTCACCCTCACCCCACCTACAAGCACCGCGAACAGCCTATTCCCGTGAGTTTTGGAGGATTTCCCATGCGGCCAAGCCGCCGTGCGCCCGACGAATTGCGCCCCGTGACGCTGGAGCGCGGCGTGGTCAAATATGCGGAAGGCTCCTGCCTGGTGAAATTCGGCGACACCCATGTGCTGGTCACCGCCACGCTGGAGGACCGCCTGCCGCCGTGGCTGAAGGGCCAGGGCCGCGGCTGGGTCACCGCGGAATACGGCATGCTGCCGCGCGCGACCTCGGAACGCACCCGCCGCGAGGCCTCCGCCGGCAAGCAGAGCGGCCGCACCGTCGAGATCCAGCGCCTGATCGGCCGCTCGCTTCGCACCATCATCAATCTCGAAGCGCTCGGCGAGCGCCAGATCACGGTCGATTGCGACGTGCTCCAGGCCGACGGCGGCACGCGCACGGCCTCGATCACCGGCGCCTGGGTCGCGCTCGCCGATTGCGTCAACTGGATGAAGGCGCGCAACATGGTCAAGGCCAACGTGCTGCGCGACAACGTCGCCGCGATCTCCTGCGGCATCTACAATGGCACGCCCGTGCTCGACCTCGACTATGCCGAGGATTCGGAAGCCCAGACCGACGCCAATTTCGTCATGACCGGCGATGGCCGCATCATCGAGGTGCAGGGCACCGCGGAACGCGAACCGTTCACACAAGACGAGCTCCTGGCGCTGATGGCGCTGGCCCAGAAGGGTATCGCGCGCCTCGTGGACTTGCAGAAACTGGCCGTCGCGTAGTCAATAGGCCCATGCACCGCCGAATCACCGGAAAGCTCGTCATCGCCACCCACAATCCCGGCAAGCTCGCCGAGATGAAGGAGCTTTTGGCGCCTTACGGCATCGAGGCGGTGTCGGCCGGCGAGCTCGGCCTTTCCGAGCCGGACGAGACCGGCAACGATTTCCGCAGCAACGCCGCGATCAAGGCTATCGCGGCCGCGCACGCGTCCAAGCTTCCGTCCTTCGCCGATGATTCCGGCATCGTGGTCGACGCGCTCGACGGCGCGCCCGGCATCTACAGTGCGCGCTGGGCCGGACCGACCAAGGATTTCACCGCGGCGATGACGCGGATCGAGCGCCTGTTGCAGGAGCGCGGCGCGACCGCGCCCGACAAGCGCAAGGCGCACTTCGTCTCCGCGCTCTGCGTCGCCTGGCCCGACGATCATCTCGAAGAGGTCGAGGCGCGCGTCGACGGCACGCTGGTCTGGCCGCCGCGCGGCACCGCCGGCTTCGGCTATGATCCGATGTTTCGGCCCGACGGTCACACGCGCACCTTCGGCGAGATGACCAGCATCGAGAAGCACGGCCTGCCGCCGCTCGGCCTTGCCCTGTCGCACCGTGCCCGCGCCTTCGTGAAACTGGCGGAGATCTGCCTTGAGCCGCGCTAACGAAGCCTTCGGCGTCTACGTGCACTGGCCGTTCTGCCTGTCGAAGTGCCCCTATTGCGACTTCAACAGCCATGTCCGCCATGCCGCGATCGACGAAGCGCGCTTCGCCTCCGCCTTCGCGCGCGAGATCGAAACGACCGCGCAGCGCGCGCCCGGCCGCGAGGTCACCTCGATCTTCCTCGGCGGCGGCACGCCGTCGCTGATGCAGCCCGCGACCGTCGGCGCCGTGCTCGATTCGATCGGCAAGCACTGGCAGGTCGCTCGTGATGTCGAAGTCACGCTGGAAGCGAACCCGACCAGCGTCGAGGCCACGCGCTTCGCCGGCTATCGCGCTGCCGGCGTCAACCGCGTCTCGCTCGGCGTGCAGGCGCTCGACGATGCTTCGCTGAAGGCGCTAGGCCGCATGCACAGCGCGCGCGAAGCGCTGGACGCGGTCGCCATCGCGCGCCGCTCGTTCGAGCGTTATTCGTTCGACCTGATCTACGCCCGCCCCGACCAGACGCCGGCGATGTGGGCCGATGAACTGCGCCTTGCGATCGCGGAGGCGGCCGAGCATCTGTCGCTCTATCAATTGACGATCGAGGAGGGCACGCCGTTCTTCGGCCTGCACCAGGCCGGCAAATTGAAGACGCCGGACGAGGCGGTCGCGCGCGCGCTCTACGACGTCACGCAGGAAACCTGCGACAAGCTCGGCCTGCCCGCTTACGAGATCTCCAATCACGCGCGGCGC
This sequence comes from Bradyrhizobium sp. 1200_D9_N1_1, assembly GCF_052075915.1. Taxonomy (NCBI): domain Bacteria; kingdom Pseudomonadati; phylum Pseudomonadota; class Alphaproteobacteria; order Hyphomicrobiales; family Nitrobacteraceae; genus Bradyrhizobium; species Bradyrhizobium sp. 1200_D9_N1_1. The sequence continues at coordinate 176,914 of NZ_CP197226.1, forward strand.
GGCGCCGAATGCCGGCACAATCTGGTCTACTGGCGCGGCGACGAATATGCCGGCATCGGCCCCGGCGCGCACGGCCGGCTCGACATCGACGGGATCAGGCACGCCACCGCCACCGAGAAGCGTCCCGAAGCCTGGCTGTTGCGGGTCGAGACCAACGGCCACGGCGTCGTCACCGACGATCTCCTCAACAGCGAGGAGCGCGCCGATGAATTTTTGCTGATGGGACTCCGTCTCGCCGAAGGCATCGATCCCGAACGCTACACCGCCCTCTCCGGCCGCGCGCTCGACCCCAAGCGCATCGCGCTGCTGCGTGAGGAAGGCGCGATCACGGTCGATGCGACGGGACGGCTGCGCGTGACCAGCAGCGGATTCCCGGTGCTGGATGCGGTGGTCGCGGATCTGGCGGCCTGAGCTCTCTCCCCATCGTCGTCCTGGCGAAAGCCAGGACCCATTACCCCAGGGAGGAGTTTGGCGAAGAGTCCCAATTATTCTCGCACTGTAGTCACTCGATAGATCACGCGGTATGGGTCCTGGCTTTCGCTAGGACGACGGCGAAAGAACAGCTAAGCCCCAAAACTCTTCGGCGAACCCGCGACCGCGACGCCGCCGCCGGTCGTCACCTTCATCACCGCAAGGCCGCGTTCGTTGGTGCCGTCGGCGCGGAAGCGGAATAGGCCGTCGATGCCGGCAAAGCCCGAGGGGTTGGTGAGCACGTCGGACGAGAAACGGGTGGTGCCCTGCGTGCGCGCGAGCGCGGCGACGAGGGCGACCGCGTCATAGGCGAGCGTTGCGGTGCGAATCGGCTCGGCGCCGTATTTGGTGCGGTAGCGGCCGGAGAAGGCGCGGAAGCCGGCGGGATCGGGCGCCGCGTAGAGGCCGCCTTGCAGGCTCGCATTCGCGTAGACGCGCGGATTGTCCCACAGGCCGGTGCCGAGCAGCTGGATGTTGCGCAAGTTCGCGCCGGCGGCCGTCATCGCATCGGCGACCGTCACCACCGCATCGCCGTCATCGGCGATGAACAGCGCATCCGCGCTGCCGAGCTGCTGCGCCACGGCGCGCGCCGGCGTGGCGCGGTCGGCGCCGTATTTCTCGAACGCGACGATGCGGCCGCCGCGCCGCGGCACCGCCGCCTTCACCGCGGCCTCGACCACATTGCCATAGGCATTGTCGGGCACGAGCACGGCGACGGAGCGTTTTCCCATGCTGGCGGAATATTCGACGATGCGATTGACGTCGGACTCCGGCAGGAATGAGAGCAGATAGACGCCGCGGCCGGCGATGCTGGAATCGGTCGAGAACGCGATCACGGAAATGCCGCGCGTGCGCGCGACCTGCGCCACCGCCGGCACCGACTGCGCGAACAGCGGTCCCAAAATGATCTCGGCGCCTTCGTCGATCGCCTGCTGCGCACCGGCCTGCGCGCCTTGCGGGCTGCCGTTGTCGTCCTTGATCAGGAGCTGGATGTTCGGATTCTGGAATTCGGCCAGCGCCATCTCGGCGGCGTTGCGCATGGATTGCGCGGCGAGGCCGGCGTTGCCGGCGGCCGAGAGCGGCAGGATCACGGCAACCTTCACCCCGCCGGTGCCGGCGGTGGTGGCCTGTTGCGGCGGCCCGGCCGGCTGAGCCGGGGGCGTAGAGGAGCTGCTGAAGGGATTAGAGAACTGGCTCAGGCTCTGCTGCACGCCGGCGCAGGCCGACAGCAAGGGCGCACCGAGCAACAGGCCGAGCGCGCTCCGCCGGGTCGCACCCGACGATTGGGGCCCCGGATCGGGAGATTTTGGATGACGCGGGCCCAGCATGGTGGCTTCTCTTCTGACCTGCCGTCGCCGGCCGGTCACAACAAACTTGTCGCGACAGAAGCCGCGGATTCAGGCATATTGTCGGCAAATAGTTAACCAAAACAAAAGGATAATGACCGCTTAACGCGACCGTCCCTCAAGTCCCGGCCAGCTGTCCGCCGTCGGTCACCCAGCATCAAGGCGGCGTTTCCGCCGCGAATATGGCGCTGACGCTGCATTCCCTCTGGAATGTGATGCCGGATGGATCACATTCCACTCCTCTTCAGTCCTTGCCCCGCCCCTTAGCCTAGCCGCGATCTTTTTCGGAGGACCGGTTCCCAGCCCCGGGGATCATGCCTAAGTTCGTTTCATTATGCGCGCAAAGCCGGCCCCGATAAATACGCCTGAAGGCCCAGACGCCGCCCCGCGCGGCTTCTCCATCGACGCCCATCGTCTTGCGGCGCCGAAAGCGGCCGCCGGCCTTTACCTGGTCGCGACCCCGATCGGCAATCTCGGCGACATCACGCTGCGCGCGCTTCAGACGCTCGCGGGGGTCGACGTCATCGCCTGCGAGGACACCCGCATCACGCGGCGCCTGACCGAGCGCTACGACATTTCGGCGCAGCTCAAGCCCTATCACGAGCACAATGCCGAGGCGGCGCGCCCGAAGATCCTGGAGCGGCTTTCGCAGGGCGGCTCGATCGCGCTGGTGTCGGACGCCGGCACGCCGCTGATCTCCGATCCCGGCTTCAAGCTGGTGCGCGAGGTGTGCGCCGCCGGCCATGCCGTCTACGCGCTGCCCGGCCCCTCCTCGGTGCTGGCGGCGCTGTCGGTCGCCGCGCTGCCGACCGACCGCTTCTTCTTCGAGGGCTTTCTGCCGGCAAAATCCGCCGCGCGCCGCTCGCGCCTTGCCGAGCTTGCCCGCATCGATGCGACGCTGGTGATGTTCGAGTCCGGCAACCGCGTGCAGGACACGCTCGCCGATCTCGCCGAGATCATGGGGACGCGCGAGGCCGCGATCTGCCGCGAGCTGACGAAGCTGCACGAGGAGATTTCGCGCGCGACGTTGACCGAGCTGGCACGCGAGGCAGATGCGCTGGAGACGCGCGGCGAGTTCGTGCTGGTGATCGCACCGCCTGCGGCGGACGCCGAGATGCTGACATCGCATGCGCTCGACGACCTGCTGCGCGCGCAGCTGGCGACGCACAGCGTCAAGGACGCCGTGGCCCATGCCGTCGAGCTGTCCGGCCGGCCGCGGCGCGAGGTCTATGCCCGCGCACTCGAGCTCGCAAAAGATTTGCGGGGCGGCGATGGCGAAGCCTGAGGGCGGAGCGGAACCGAAAGTCGCCTCGCCCGAGCGCGTCGCCGCGTTCCGCACCGGCATCTCTGCGGAGAGCCGCGCCGCCGCCTATCTCATGGCCAAAGGCTATCGCATTCTCGCCAAGCGCTATCGCACCCCGCATGGCGAAATCGACATCGTGGCGCGCCGGCGCAATTTGATCGCCTTCGTCGAGGTCAAGGCACGCGCCAGCCTCGATGATGCGGCCTATGCGGTGACGCCGCGCCAGCAGCAGCGCATCATCGATGCCGCGCAAGGCTGGCTCGCAGCGCATCCCGAGCATGCCGAATTCGAATTGCGATTCGACGCCATGCTGATTGCGCCGCGATCACTTCCACGCCATGTGTTGGCAGCATTCGACGCCTCGACCTGAAAGGCAGACCATGAAACTGAACGTCGCCGTCCAGATGGACCCCATCGCCCGCATCAATATCAAGGGCGATTCCACCTTCGCGCTGCTTCTGGAGGCGCAGAAGCGCGGCCACGGCCTGTCCTATTACACGCCCGACAAGCTCTCGATGATCGGCGAAGAGCTGGTCGCGCCGGTGCAGCTGCTGACCGTGCGCGACGAGCCCGGCGACCATTTCACCCTCGGGGAGCCCAAGCGCGAGGCACTCAACGGCTTCGACGTGGTGCTGCTGCGCCAGGACCCGCCGTTCGACCTCGCCTACATCACCTCGACGCATTTCCTGGAGCGGATTCATCCGAAGACGCTGGTCGTCAACGATCCGGCCTCGGTGCGCAACGCGCCGGAAAAGCTGTTCGTGATGAACTTTCCGCAGCTGATGCCGCCGACCCTGATCTCGCGCGACCTCGACGAGATCAACGCGTTCCGAGACAAGCACGGCGCCGTCGTGATGAAGCCGCTGCACGGCCATGGCGGCGCGGCGGTGTTCCGCGTGATGCCGCAGGACATGAATTTCGGCTCGCTGTTCGACATGTTCACGGTCACGTTCAAGGAGCCCTGGGTGATCCAGCAGTTCATCCCCGAGGTGAAGCACGGCGACAAGCGCATCATCCTGGTCAACGGCGAGTTCGCCGGCGCGGTGAACCGCGTGCCCGCTGCCGACGACCTCCGCTCCAACATGGTGCGCGGCGGCGCGGCGCAGGAGACCGAGCTCACCCCGCGCGAGCGCGAGATCTGCGCCACCGTCGGCCCGGCGCTGCGCGAACGCGGCCTGCTGTTCGTCGGCATCGACGTCATCAACGGCAACCTCACCGAGATCAACGTGACATCGCCAACGGGCATCCGCGCCATCGCGCGGCTCGGCGGCCCGGACGTGGCGGCGAAGGTCTGGGACACGATCGAGCAGAAGCGGGCGAAGTAGGGCTCGCACGCTGTCTCCCCCAACGTCGTCCTGGCGTTCGCCTGGACGACACCGATGATGTGGCGCATTGCTTCCGTCTTGTTGGCATGACGGCGCGACGCCAGCTCCCACGTCACTAACCACCCATTCACCATGGCGCCGCGCGCATCGTTCGAACGAACGTCCGCCCTGCGTGAATCTACGGAGGCCGCTGGCCGACCGAATAACGCCACGTTCACCATCTGCCCAGAACTCGGGCCGTAGCCGGCCGTCGCATTCGTAACCGCAACACCCCTTATACTTTTACTCCCTACTCATCGACACGGGGAACCCGCCACGTGCGGTTCGAGTGCCCCGCGTAAGAGTAGAGGCGTATGAATACCGCACGCATTGTCGTTCTCGTCATCGCACTGGGCGCCGGCGGCGTCGCTGCGTATCTGGCGAGCGGCTACGACAACAAGCCCGCGCCCGCGCTTCCCGTCGCCGAGAAGCTGCCGACGGTTGAGGTTCTCGTCGCGAAAAACGATATCCAGCTTGGCCAGGCCGTGAAGCCAGAGGACCTGCAATGGCAGTCCTGGCCGGCGGCAACCGCCAGCGGCGCCTTCATCCGCCGCGACAGCAGGCCCGAGGCGCAGACCCAGATCGCCGGCTCGATCGCGCGCGTGCCGTTGATGCAGGGCGAGCCGATCCGCGAGCAGAAGCTGGTGCGGGCCGAGGGCTCCGGCTTCATGGCCGCGATTCTGCCGTCGGGCATGCGCGCCGTTTCCACCGACGTTACAGCCGAGACCAGCGCCGGCGGCTTCATCCTGCCGAACGACCGCGTCGACATCGTCCTGACCCGCCGCCTGAAGAATCCCGACGTCAACGGCCCGACCGCCGGCAACGACCTCATCCTGTCCGAGGTCATCCTGACCAACATCCGCGTGCTCGCGATCGACCAGGCACCGAAGGAAAAGGACGGCCAGAACGCCGTGGTCGGCAAGACCGTCACGCTCGAGCTCAAGCCGGACCAGGTCGCAACGCTCACCGCGGCGCGCCAGGGCGGCACGCTCCAGCTTGCGCTGCGGAGCATCGTCGATGCCAACGCAACCGAACTCACGGCCGAGGACCTGGCGATCAAGCGTTCCGGCGGAGTCAACGTGATCCGCTACGGCGTCCAGGTGCGACAACTGACGTCACAGAAGTGATGGGGATAGCATGAACTACGGGGATGATCGGGCGGGCTTGCGCATTCGGGGGAATCGCGCACGCACGTTCTGGGCGGGGGCGATGTTGACGCTGGGGCTGCTCGCAGCGCCTGGCCTCGTCAGCGCCGCCGAAGCGCCGGTCGGCGACCAGGCGCCGCTGCAGGCGCCGGATCTTGGCGTGGCATCGGTCGGGACGATCGCGCCGGCGAAGACGCGCTTCCTGTCGCTCGGCGTCGGCAAGTCGGTCGTCATCGACCTGCCCCGCGAGGTCAAGGATGTGCTGGTGGCTGATCCCAAGATCGCCAACGCGGTGATCCGCTCGGCCCAGCGCGCCTATATCATCGGCGGCCAGGTCGGTCAGACCAACGTCGTGTTCTTCACCGCCGACGGCCAGCAGGTCGCCGCCTACGACATCGCGGTGAAGCGCGACCTCAACGGCATGCGTGCCGCGCTGCGCCAGTCGTTGCCGGGCGTGCAAATTGAAGGCATCGGCGACAGCGTGATGCTGACCGGCTCGGTGTCGAGCCCGGTCGAGGCGCAGCAGGCCGGTGAAGTCGCCGCAAAGCTGGTCGGCGGCTCCGAGAAGGTGGTCAACAACATCGTGGTGCGCGGCCGCGACCAGGTGATGCTCAAGGTCGTCGTCGGCGAAGTGCGCCGCGACATCGTCAAGCAATTGGGCGTCGATCTCAGCGCCAGCCTGAACGCCGGCACCGCGGTCGTGAACTTCAACAATTCCAACCCGTTCTCGGTCTCCGGCGGCCCGCTCGTCAGCAGCAACGGGCTCGGTGTTACCGGACTCGCAAAAGGCGTGGCCACCGTCAACGCCACGATGCGGGCGATGGAAACCGCCGGCGTGATGCGGACGCTGGCCGAGCCGAGCCTGACGGCGATCTCGGGCGAATCCGCGACCTTCATCGCGGGCGGCGAATTCCCGATCCCGGGAGGATATGCCTGCGATCCGGTCACCCACGTCTGTACCACCCAGATCACCTACAAGAAGTTCGGCATCTCCCTGAACTTCACGCCGGTCGTGCTCAGCGAAGGACGTATCAGCCTGCGCGTGATGACCGAGGTCTCGGAGCTGTCGAACCAGAACGCCATCTCCGTGACACAGGCGGTGTCCGCGAGCCAGACCAGCTCGGTCACCATCCCGTCGATCCAGACCCGCCGCGCCGAGACCACGCTCGAGATTCCCTCGGGCGGCTCGATGGCGATGGCCGGCCTGATCCAGCAGCAGACCAAGCAGGCGATCAACGGCCTGCCCGGCGTCGACCAGGTGCCGATCATCGGCGCGCTGTTCCGCAGCCAGGACTTCGTCAACAACGAGACCGAGCTGATGGTGATCGTGACCCCCTATGTGGTGCGCGCGGTCGCCCAGAAGGAATTGTCGCGGCCCGACGACGGCTTCGCGCCGGCCTCGGATGCACAGACGGCGCTGCTCGGCCGCATGAACCGGCTCTATGGCATCGCGCGCCGCGTCGATCCGATCGACGGCGTCCGCGGCGATTTCGGCTTCATCATCGACTGAGACCGGCGGACGGCTTGGGGAACGGGGCAAGGATCGGGCAAGAGGGGATCAAGCGATGACGAAGACCATGGCCGATCGACGTCGCGGCTTAAGCGTCGCGCTGGTGCTGACGGGACTCTCCGTCATGCTGGGTGCGTGCAACACCACGGGCGAGATCGTCACCCAGACGGTGCCGACCGATTATCGCCAGCGCCATCCGATCGCGGTGCAGGAAGCCAAGAAGTCGATCGTGATTTTCGTCGGCAAGGCGAGAGGCGGCCTCTCGGCCGCACAGCAGTCCGACGTCGCGGGCACCGCCCGGGACTGGGTGCGCGAAGGCACCGGGTCCGTCGTCGTCGACGTGCCGATCGGCAGCGCGAATTCGCGTGCCGCCGCGACGACCTATCATGAGATCCGTTCCGTGCTCGCATCCGGCGGCGTGCCGTCGCGCGCCATCGTCCAGCATCCCTATCGGCCCGAGGATCCCGGACTGCTGCCGACCATCCGCCTGAGCTATTCGCGCATCGCCGCGGTCGCCGGCCCCTGCGGGCTGTGGCCCGAAGACGTCGGTCCGTCCATCCTCGACCCCGGCTACAACGAGAACCAGCCGTACTTCAATCTGGGCTGCGCCAGCCAGCGCAACCTCGCGGCGATGATCGACAACCCCGCCGACCTCGAGCAGCCGCGTGCCGAAACGCCGGTCTATACCGCACGTCGCGACATCGCCTTCGATCGCTATCGCAAGGGCGCGGCGATCGCGACTCCCAGCCCCGAGGCCGACAAGGCCAAGCTCAGCGACACAGGCAAATGACGAGCGTCAACGACGAAGAAACGGACCATCCGCGGCACCCCGAGGAGCACATTGCGCCGGTTCCTCGCATCTCGGTGCAGGCCTTTTGCGAGACCGACCAGACGCTCGCCGCGGTAACCGCGGCGGGAGAGGATCGCCGGCTGGCCAAGGCGCACCTGACCGCCAAGGAAGGCGGCCTCGCCGCGGCGATCGAAGTCTATGAGACGATGCCGACGCCGAACGTGATCGTGATCGAATCCGACGGCACGCGCGACATCCTCGAGGGCCTGGACGATCTCGCCGGCGTCTGCGATCCCGGGACCCGCGTGGTCGTGATCGGCAATCCCAACGACACCGCGCCCTATCGCGAGCTGGTGCGCCGCGGCGTCAACGACTATGTGGTGGGACCGGTCGAAACGATCGACGTGGTCCGTTCGATCTGCAGCCTGTTCTCGGCGTCCGAAGCCATCATCACCGGCCGCGTCATCGCGGTGGTCGGCGCCAAGGGCGGCGTCGGCGCGTCCACCGTCGCGCACAATGTGGCCTGGACAATCGCCCGCGACCTCGCGCTCGATTCCGTCGTGATCGACCTCGACCTCGCCTTCGGCACCGCGAGCCTCGACTACAACCAGGACCCGGTGCAGGGCATCGCCAACGCAGTGCTGTCGCAGGACCGGCCCGACACGGCGCTGATGGAGCGCCTGCTCGCCAAATGCACCGAGCGCCTCAGCCTTTTGGCCGCGCCCGCCACCCTTGACCGGGTTTACGATTTCGGCGCGGAAGCCTTCGACGCGGTGTTCGACACGCTGCGCATGACCACGCCCTGCATCGTGCTCGACGTTCCCCATCAATGGTCGGGCTGGACGCGGCGCGCGCTGATCAACGCCGACGACATCGTGATCGTGGCCGAGCCCGATCTCGCGAATTTGCGCAACACCAAGAACATGCTGACCGTACTGAAGACGGCGCGGCCGAACGACCGGCCGCCGCTGTACTGCATCAACCAGGTCGGCATGCACAAGCGCGCGGAGATCGACGTCAAGTCCTTCGCCAAGACCATGGAGAGCCAGCCGATCGCGGTGATCCCGTTCGATTCGAAGCTGTTCTCGACCGCCGCCAACAACGGCCAGATGATCGCGGAGGTCTCCAAGAGCCACCGCACCACCGCGCTGTTCCAGAACATGGCGAACCGCCTTGCCGGGCGCGGCGAGGTGAAGAAGCCGAAGCGCTCGCTGCTCGGACCGCTGTTGAAGAAGCTGAAGGGCCGCTCGGGCCGCGCATCCGCGCCGCATCGCAAGGCGTCGTAGGCGCCAGCGTCGAGACAACACGTCAAACAGAAACCAACGAGTTGGCGGACTACTTCTCGGCCCGCTGCTGCTGCTTCTTCGCCAGCAGCTGCCGCAACGCCGTGATCTTCGCCGCCGCCTGGTCCGGCGGCAAATCTGCCTTCACGAGGATTTCAGCCTCGGCCTCGCGGCCCTGCAATCCCAGCACGAGCGCGAGATTGGCACGGATCCGCGCATCGTTCTGATTGCGCTGATGGGCGCGGCCGAGCACCTGTTCGGCCTTGGGCAGATTGTTTTGCAGCACATAGGACAGGCCGAGATTGGACAGAACCTGCGGCTCGTCCGGCACGATCTTCAGCGCGGTCGCGTAATATTGCTGCGCCTCTTCGTTGCGACCGAGCTGGTCGAGCGCCGCGCCCTGCGCCGACAGGATGCGCCAGTCCGGATCCTCCGGCGTATGCGCGCGGCTCAGAACGTCGAAAGCCTGCTGGAAATTGCCGTTGTCGGCGAGCGCGCGGCCGTAGCCGGCGAGCAGCGCCTTGTTGCGGGGATGGCCGAGCACGGCCTGCTCGAGCACCGCGACCGCCTGGGCGCTCTGCCCGCTCTCGCGCAGCGCCTTGCCGTAGTCGAGCGCGACGTTGGGATCGCTGGGCTTGGCGCGATAACGCTCGCGCAGTGCGTCCATGTCCGGCTTGCCGTCTGCCTTGCTCGCGGCTTCCGACTTGCCGCCGAGCGCGCCGGTGATGTCCTCGATGCCAGTGGTCTGACAGCCGCCGAGGGCAAGGAGCACAAGCGCGGACAGCAGATATCTCGCCGGGCGAGAGGCAAGGGACAAACGCTTGGACATACTCTGATCACTCGGCGACTGATCAGGGATGCTTACCGATTAACGCTAAATTCCCGTTAAGGACGTGAGCCCCGCAGTCTAATCGGTGAACTCGGCGCCGAACTCGCACCCGATGCGCCAGCGCAGGCGGCACTGGCGGGAATAGTCCGGCGCGAAGATGATGGTGAATTGCGGCGGCACTTCCAGGAATTCCGCCACGACTTTCACGCCCCCGTCCGAGATATCGGTGATCGTGCAATCTCGCGGCAGCGAGCCCGCGCCAAAGTGAATCTTGGCGAGCCGGCTGCACACCCGACGTTCGCTTCTCCGGCGATTTGCAAGCATTTTGATTGTTCACTTGTTAGATCACGGCCCATCCCGCAGCCCTAGGAGTAGCGGACATTCGTTGGGATGTGCTGAGGACAGAAGCTTGCATTCGAGGCGTAGTGTCCGCGTCCTGTTTACGATTGGTTAGGGCTTGCACGGCGCCGGATATGTTCCCGTATTGTTCTTGCGGAGGGTGGCCGGCTCTGCTACCCTCGATTGTGCGAGAGGGCAGGCTGGTTCGGCATGGTTCAACGGGTTTCTACCGTCGCCTTTGAAGGGATCGAGGCCCGCGCGGTCGACGTGCAGGTGCAGGTCGCGCCGGGCCTGCCGGCCTTTGCCATCGTCGGCCTGCCGGACAAGGCGGTGTCCGAGGCGCGCGAGCGGGTCCGCTCGGCGCTGATCGCCTCGGGCCTGGCGCTGCCGGCGCGGCGGATCATCGTCAATCTGGCCCCCGCCGATCTGCCCAAGGAAGGCAGCCATTACGACCTGCCGATCGCACTCGGGCTGATGGCGGCAATCGGCGCGATTCCGCCGGATGCGCTGACCGGCTTCACCGTGCTCGGCGAGCTCGGCCTCGACGGCTCGATCGCGCCTGTGGCCGGCGTTCTTCCCGCCGCGATCGGCGCCAATGTGCGCGAGGAAGGCTTGATCTGTCCGGCCGCCTGCGGCTCCGAAGCGGCCTGGGCGAGCCCGGACATCCAGATCATCGCCGCACAATCGCTGATCCAGATCGCCAACCACTTCAAGGGCACGCAGGTGCTGTCGCGGCCTTCGCCGAAAGTGCACGAAGCCGCCGCCTCAAAGCTCGACCTGCGCGACATCAAGGGCCAGGAAAGCGCCAAGCGGGCGCTGGAGATCGCGGCCGCCGGCGGACATCACCTGTTGATGATCGGCGCACCCGGCGCCGGCAAGTCGATGCTGGCGGCGCGCCTGCCCTCGATCCTGCCGCCGCTGTCGCCGGGCGAGCTGCTGGAGGTCTCGATGATCGCCTCCGTCGCCGGCGAGATCGAGGGCGGCGCGCTGACCGCGCGGCGCCCGTTCCGCTCGCCGCATCATTCCGCCAGCATGGCCGCGCTCACCGGCGGCGGGATGCGCGCAAAACCCGGCGAGATCTCGCTGGCGCATCAGGGCGTGCTGTTCCTCGACGAGCTGCCGGAGTTCGATCCGCGCGTGCTGGATTCGCTGCGCCAGCCGCTGGAGAACGGCGAGGTCTCGGTGTCCCGCGCCAATCATCGCGTCACCTACCCTGCCCGCTTCATGCTGGTCGCGGCGATGAATCCCTGCCGCTGCGGCAACGCGTTCGAGCCCGGCTATGCCTGCAAGCGCGGCCGCATCGATCGCTGCACCGGCGACTACCAGGCGCGCATCTCGGGGCCTTTGATGGACCGCATCGACTTGCGCATCGAGGTTCCGGCGGTGACCGCAGCCGACCTGATCCTGCCGCCGCCGGCGGAGGGATCGGCCGAGGTCGCCGCACGCGTGGCGGCGGCGCGCGACATCCAGCTTGCGCGCTACGCGGATATCGGCCTGCCGAACGTCCGCACCAATGCCGAGGCGCCCGCCTCGGTGCTGGAAGACATCGCAAAGCCGGACGCGCAAGGCGCCAAGCTGCTGCGCGACGCCGCCGAGACCATGCGGCTGTCGGCGCGCGGCTATCACCGCGTGCTGCGCGTGGCGCGCACGCTCGCCGACCTCGATGGCGCGGACAAGATCGGCCGGCTGCATCTCGCCGAAGCGCTGTCCTACCGCGCACTCGCAGAGGATGTGCGCCAGATGGCGTGATCATTCCGCGCATCAACCCGGCGGTAACGAGTTTCCTTTACGCTCTGCAAACTATAAGGCCCACAAGTTCCCGGACGGGCCCGGCGAGTAGAGTGTCATGTTGCGTTTCAAGATCCTGGCCTCGGTTGTTCCCCTGTTGGCGGCTGCGGTGTTTGCCCGCAGCGAGATCGGATCGGTCTCACATCCCTGCATCGCGCTGGGCGACACCTCCGTCGAGCTGACATCGCTGTTCTGGACGGCCGGCATCCATGTCGCCTTCACCGACGATCCGACACGGGCCACGGTGCGGGTCCAGATCACCGACGATGCGGACGGTGCGGACTTCGCGGTCGTGGACGACGGCCTCGGCGCCGAGCCGGACTCCTGCCAGGCCAATCCGCAGACCCGGCTCATCACGATTGCCGCGCAGCCGGTCGACGGCGGACCGGTGATCTACCTCTCCACCGACGGACCGGCCGACTATCGCATCTATGTGCGCTCGAAGACGTTCTCGCAGCGCGAGGCGGCGGCGCTGATCGTCGGCGCCCACGACGGTCACCGCCCGTTCCAGGCCGCCTCGCTCTGAAGCGCGATGATTATCCCGCTTCAGAGTTGATGTCGGAGCATGATCTTTCCGGAAAACCGCTGCACACTTTTCCGGATCATGCTCTGAGGCGTTAACACCTCGTCAACCTTGTTTGGAGGCGACCCGAAAGCCTCAAGCTGTTCGCAAGGTCGGCGGGACATCGTCGCAGCGGCGAGCGCGGGGTTTTAAGAGTCGGGGTCGGTGGCGATGGGTCGGACGTTCCGGATCAAGGTGCGCATGCGCCGCTTCAGGCGGCAGCACCCCCGCATTGCCTTCGCGATCCGCTCCTTCATGATCTTCTCGGCGACGTTCGGCGGCGCCTATGGCTTTGTCTCCGGCAGCCGCTCCGAGAATTCCGGTTACGATCCCCACACCTTCGCGATCGGCGCGAGCTTCCTGTTCGCACTCGCCTGCCTTGGCCTCGCGACGCTCAGCATGCGGCTGCGCTTCGTCAACAAGCGGCTGCGCAAGCTCGCCGCCCACAACGAGGCCCTGATCGATCGCAATTGGGAGCTGAAGGAAGCCGAGGAACGCGCCCGCAGCCTGTTCGAACAGCAGGGCGATCTGATCGTGCTGCGCGATCACCAGAACCGCATCACCTTTGCCAACGACGCCTATTGCGCGCTCGCGGGACAGGCGCGCGGCGCCCTGGTCGGCACGCGCTTTGATTTCGACGTGCTGGAGCAGGGCGACAGTGCCCGCGAAAGCAGTGGCACACGCGTTCACGACCAGAAGATCGCAACTCCGCTCGGCGCGCGCTGGATCGCCTGGCGCGAGGGCTATGTCCGCCTCGACGCAGGCCAACCGGCCGAGTTGCAGAGTGTGGGGCGCGACGTCACCGACCGCACCGAGACCGAGCGCGCATTGTCCGACGCCCGCGACCAGGCCGATGCCGCCAACCGCGCCAAATCGCGTTTCCTCGCGATGGCCTCGCACGAGATCCGCACGCCGCTCAACGGCATCATCGGCATGGGCGGCCTCTTGCTCGACACCACGCTGACGCCGGAGCAGGCGACCTACGCGAAGGCCGTGAAGACCTCCGGCGAAGCGCTGATGGCGCTGATCGAGGAGCTGCTCGACTATTCCAAGATCGAAGCCGGCAAGCTCGATCTCGAGCAGCGCCCCTTCGCGCTCTCGACCCTGATCGAGGAGATCACCGAGCTGCTCGCGCCCCGCGCGCAGGCGAAGACGCTCGAGATCGCCGCCTATGTCGACGAGCGCCTGCCGCTCGAGGTGGTCGGCGACGCCGCGCGGCTGCGCCAGGTGCTGCTCAACCTCGCCGGCAACGCCATCAAGTTCACCGCAAGCGGCGGTGTCGCGCTGATCGTCGAGCCCGGCATCAGGCCGAACGAGATCAGCTTCCTCGTCCGCGACACCGGCATCGGCATCGCAGCCGAAGCGCAGCAACGCATTTTCCGCGAGTTCGAGCAGGCCGACGAGCGCGTCGCCCGCACCTATGGCGGCACCGGGCTCGGCCTTGCCATCAGCGAACGCATCGTCAAGCGCATGGGCGGCCGGATCACACTTGCGAGCGAACCGGGCAAGGGCTCGACCTTCGAGGTCGCGGTGCCGCTCGCGCCGTCAGAGGCCCGCGCGGGGCAGACCGCATTCCCGAGCCCCGACCTCACCGGCAAGTCGATCCTCCTGATTGCCGAGGGCATCGAGGCCTCGCTGATCGCGCGGCGCCTGGAGCGCTGGGGCAGCCAGACCTGTCTGGTGACCGACGCCACGGTCGCGGAAGCGCTGCTGCCGGAACGCTCATGGCACGCGGTGCTGGTCGATCGCGCGATCGGCCCTGCAATTGCCGACCGGCTGGGCGGAGTGGCCCGCGCTCATGCGCCGCAACGGCTGGTGCTGCTGACGTCGAGCTCGCGCCATGAAAAGCAGTCGGCGGCGTTCACCGGTTTTCTGGTGAAGCCGCTGCGCGCGGCCTCGCTCGCCGCACGCCTCGCCCTGACCCCGGAGGTCGCCTCGCCCGAGCTCGCGCCGGAGCCCCCGGTTGAAGCCACGAGCGCGGCGCCGGCAAGGGGGCTCTCGGTCCTCGTCGCCGAGGACAACGAGATCAACGCGCTGCTGATGCGCTCGCTGCTGACCAAGCTCGGCCACCGCGTCGTCATCGCCGTCCATGGCGAAGCCGCGCTGGAATCCTGGCTCGCTGCCAGCTCGGCCGGCACGCCCTATGATCTCGTGCTGATGGACATCCAGATGCCGCAGCTCGACGGCATCGAAGCGACCAAGCGCATCCGCGCGCATGAGGCAGCCACCGGCGGCCACCACACGCCGATCCTCGCGCTCACCGCCAATACGCTGGTGGAGGACCGCTACGCCTGCTTCGA
This sequence comes from Bradyrhizobium sp. 1200_D9_N1_1, assembly GCF_052075915.1. Lineage (NCBI taxonomy): Bacteria > Pseudomonadati > Pseudomonadota > Alphaproteobacteria > Hyphomicrobiales > Nitrobacteraceae > Bradyrhizobium > Bradyrhizobium sp. 1200_D9_N1_1. The sequence continues at coordinate 191,944 of NZ_CP197226.1, forward strand.
GGCCGGCATGAACGGATTCCTGATCAAGCCGCTCGACCGCGACAAGCTGGACGAAGCGCTGGCGGGACTGGCGGCGTCGCGGCAGCTGGCGGGCTGATCCGGGATTTCCGGGAACCTCACCTCGGCTGGCAATCGCCAATTGAAGTCAGCTGCACGGCGCGTCACCATCCTCCGGGGCATTTGCAAAGAGGATGTCGCACATGAACGTGCTTTGCCGCCTCGCAGTCATTGTCCTTCTCGCCGGATTCTCCCGATACGCCGCAGCCGACACGCCGGATCTCCTCTCGTCGCTCAAGCAAGGCGGTTACGTGCTGATCTTTCGGCACACTGCGACCGACGATAGCCAAAAGGACGTCTACCCATTCAGGTTCGACGACATGAGCGCCCAGCGTCAGCTCAGTGAAAAGGGCAGGGACATGGCGCGCCAGATCGGGGCGGCGGTCAAGGAGCTCGCGATCCCGATCGGCGATGTCTACACCAGCCGGCTGAACCGCGCGATCGAGACCGGCAAGCTGATCTCCGGCCGCGAGGTCAGGCCGGTCGACGCGTTGACAGACAGCAGCAACGCCAGCGCATCGGGAATGGCAAACCCGGCCGGCGCAAATGCCAAGGCCGGCCAGTCCGTGCGACAGCTCGTCGATGCACCGCCGAAGGCCGGCACCAACACGTTCCTGGTCACCCACAAGACAAATATCGCCGATGCCTTTGGCAAGGATGCCGGCGACGTGCAGGAGGGCGAAGCTTTCGTCTACAAGGCCAGCGGCTCCGGCCCGGCCGCCTTTGCGGGGCGCATCAAGCCTGCGGACTGGAGCGCGAAGGCCGGCAGGTGACAGACCGCATCGAACCCGGCCGCCTGCGCGACGGGACGGGCGTGACTTGCCGCCCCGCCGCAGTCCTGTGATACCAACGTCCCGTGAGGAGCGACTGAAAGGCCGGCGACACGTGAGAACATCGGAAGACCGCTCATTCCTCGTCTTGCTTGCGGCAATCTCCGTCGCGTTCGGCTGGCTGCTATGGCCGTTCTCCGGCGCATTGTTGTGGGCGACGCTGCTGGCGATCATCTTCGCGCCACTCTATCGACTTTGCCTGGAAACGTTCCCGGAATGGCGCAACCTTGCCGCACTTTCCACCGTCCTCGTCGTGGTCGTCATGGTCCTGATCCCTGTGGCCGTCGTGATCGCCTCGCTCGTCGAGCAGGGAGGGGAGCTGTATCAGCGTGTTCAGACCGGGGAGATCAGTTTCGCTCATCCCCTGCAGCAACTGAAATCCGCGCTGCCTGACTGGGCCGCGTCCGTCTCGGACCGTCTGGCCGGGATTGATCTTTCGGCCCTGAAAGAACGCCTCTCGAGCCTGGTTGTCCCCGCCGGCCAGCAGCTGGCCGGCCACGCGATCAACATCGGTCAGTTGACGGTGGAGTTCGTCGCAAGCTTGCTCGTGATGCTATACCTGCTGTTCTTTTTCCTGCGCGACGGTGACGAGCTGAACCTGCGCATCCGCGACGCGCTGCCGCTGCGTAGGAGCCACACCGCCGCGATTCTGGATGCGTTCACCCTTTCGGTTCGCGGGACGATCAAGGGGATCATACTGGTTGCGCTGATCCAGGGAGCGCTTGGCGGGCTGATCTTCTGGCTGCTCGGCCTGACTGCGCCGCTGCTGGCCGGCGCCCTCATGGCGCTACTTTCACTTCTGCCTGTGCTCGGCTCCGCCCTGGTCTGGGTTCCGGTCGGCCTCTACCTGCTCGTGGCAGGCGCAGTCACAAAGGGAATGATCCTGCTCGTTTTCGGCACCTTCGTGATCGGTCTTGCCGACAACTTTCTCCGCCCTGTCCTGGTCGGCCAGTCAATCCGAATGCCAAGCTATGTTGTGCTGCTCGCCACCCTGGGCGGCCTTGCGACTTTCGGCGCGAACGGCTTTGTCATTGGTCCGCTCGTCGCCGCAATGTTTCTGACGGCGTGGCACATCTTTGTCGGCTCGAAAGAGCAACAAGAGGTCCGGAATTGACCCGTTACCCGGCGTGACGGTCAACCATGGAGCCCTCGCGCCTTCGATGCGTCATAGCCAAATACCTTTTGTCGGCCTGCGACAAAAGACACTCTGCCCGAACAAGCGAGGGCCTTGTCAGCCGGCGCGCTTACAGCCGCCGCAGCGCCACGCTCTCGACCACGTGGTCGGGGCCCTTCTTCAGGATGAGCGTCGCGCGGGGACGGGTCGGCAGGATGTTGTCCTCGAGATTGGCGAGGTTGGTGCGTTCCCAGATCGCGATCGCGGTGGCGGTGGCTTCTTCGTCGGACAACAGCGCGTAGCGGTTGAAGTAGGATTTGGGATTGGTGAACGCGGTGTCGCGCAGCGCCAGGAAGCGCTTGATGTACCAGCGCCGCAGCGCCGCTTCGTCGGCATCGATATAGACCGAGAAATCGAAGAAGTCGGAGACCACGGGCACCGCCTTGCCGTCGCGCGGCAACTTGCCGGTTTGCAGCACGTTGACGCCCTCGACGATCAGGATGTCGGGCTGGTCGATCTCCACCCATTGGTTCGGCACGATGTCGTAGGTCAGATGCGAATAGACCGGGGCGCGGACGTGGCGGCGGCCAGCCTTGATGTCGGAGAGGAAGCCAAGCAGCAGCGGCAGGTCGTAGCTCTCCGGAAAACCCTTCTTCTGCATGATGCCCTGCCGGTCGAGCACGGCATTCGGGTACAGAAAACCGTCGGTCGTGATCAGGTCCACTTTCGGGCGCGGCGACCAGCGCGCCAGCAGCGCCTGGAGCACGCGGGCCGTGGTGGATTTTCCGACCGCGACCGAGCCGGCGACGCCGATGATGTAGGGCATCTTGCGGTCGCGGATGTTGAGGAATTGGCGCTCCGCGTAATACAGGCGCTGCATCGCGTCGACATAGATCGACAGCAGGCGCGACAGCGGCAGGTAGATGTCCTCGACCTCCTGCAAGTCGAGACGATCGTGCAGCGAGCGCAGCCGGTCGAACTCGCCCGGCTCCAGCGTCATCGGCGTGTCGTCGCGCAACCGCGCCCATTGCTCGCGGGTATAGACCCGGTACGGATTATACTGCTGCTCGGGTGCGCGGATATCCATGACGCCGCCTTTCCGTTGCGACTTGCTCACTCTTTACGCGAAGCTTTTTCTTCCAACCCTGACATCGAGGTTCGCTTGCCCAGCGCGGCCTCGACCTCTTCCAGCTTTATGCCGCGTGCCTTCAAAAGCACAAGGAAATGATAGAGCAGATCGGCACCTTCGGCGATCAGATGCGCGCGATCGTTTTCGACTGCTGCGATTACGGTTTCGACTGCTTCCTCGCCGAACTTCTTGGCGCAATGCTCGGCGCCCTTGTCCAGGAGTTTGCGGGTATAGGAGCCCTCGCCGCCGGCCGCGGCGCGGGCGTCGATGGTCTCGGCCAGATCGTGGATCGTGAAACGCGGCATCGGAACTACTCGGAAACACACTTGGCAGCGCACTTGGCCACGGCGGCCAAGCCCAACGGCCTATGTAGCATTTTCAGGAGCGGGAGTCGTCAGGCATCCAGGCGCATGGGCAGGCCGCGCCGGGCCATGTGCTCCTTGGCCTCGCGGACGGTGAATTCCCCGAAATGGAAGATCGAGGCCGCCAGCACCGCCGTGGCGTGTCCGTCGCGGATACCGTCGACGAGGTGGTCGAGATTGCCGACGCCGCCCGAGGCGATTACAGGAACGGGAATACTGTCGGCGATCGCCCGAGTCAGCGGGATATCGAACCCCTGCCTTGTGCCGTCGCGGTCCATCGAGGTCAGCAGGATTTCACCGGCGCCGAGCGAGACCACTTCCTGGGCATATTCGATGGCGTCGATGCCGGTCGCGTTGCGGCCGCCATGGGTGAAGATCTCCCAGCGGTCACCACCCGGGCGCTTGACCCGCTTGGCGTCGATCGCGACCACCACGCACTGCTCGCCGAACTTTTCGGCCGCTTCCTTGACGAACTCGCGCCGCGACACCGCGGCGCTGTTGATCGAGACCTTGTCCGCGCCGGCGCGCAGCAACGTCTTGATATCGTCAACCTCGCGCACGCCGCCGCCGACGGTCACAGGCATGAAGCAGGCCTCCGCCGTGCGGCGGACCACGTCGAGCATGATGCCGCGGTTCTCATGGGTCGCGGTGATGTCGAGGAAGGTGAGCTCATCGGCGCCGGCGGCGTCATAGGCGATCGCGGCTTCGACGGGGTCGCCGGCATCGCGCAGGTCGACGAAATTGACGCCCTTGACGACTCTTCCGTCCTTGACGTCGAGGCAGGGGATCACGCGCACCTTGAACATGTGTCGGCTCCTAGGCGGCGCGCGCGTTGCGGATCAGGGTGAGGGCGGCGGCGGGATCGAGCCGGCCATCGTAAAGTGCGCGTCCGGCGATCGCGCCGGCGAGCTTTTTGGCACGCGGCGTCAGCATCGCCTTGACGTCGTCGATCGAGGCAAGGCCGCCGGAGGCGATCACCGGGATGGAGATGCTGTCGGCCAGCGCGATGGTTGCGTCCAGGTTCAGGCCCTTGAGCAGGCCGTCGCGCGCAATGTCGGTGAAGATGATGGCGGCGACGCCGGCATCCTCGAACCGCTGCGCGATCTCCAAAGCAGTCACCTGCGAGGTCTCCGCCCAGCCCTCGACCGCGACCTTGCCGTCGCGGGCGTCTAACCCGACCGCGACGCGGCCGGGGAATTTCTTGGCCGCAGCCTTCACCAGATCGGGATCGCGCACCGCGGCGGTGCCGATGATGACGCGGGTGATGCCCTTTTCGAGCCAGGCTTCGACGGTCGCGAGGTCGCGAATGCCGCCGCCGAGCTGCACCGGGATCTTGATCGTCTTCAGCATCGCCTCGACAGCCTGCGCGTTCACCGGCTTGCCGGCAAAGGCACCGTCGAGATCGACGACATGGAGATACTCAAACCCCTGCTCGGCAAAGCTCTGCGCCTGCGCCGCGGGATTGAGGTTGAACACGGTCGCGCGCGCCATGTCGCCTTGCTCGAGGCGCACGCACTGGCCGTTCTTGAGGTCGATCGCGGGGAAAAGAATCACGGCTTCCATCGCAAAAAGTTCGAGATCAGAGCGAGGCCAAAACGCTGGCTCTTCTCGGGGTGGAATTGCGTGCCGATGGCGGTGTCCTTCGCGACGATCGCGGTGACAGGCCCGCCATAGTCGGCGCGCGCGAGCACGTCCGCCTCATTGGCGGCGTTGAGGTGGTAGGAGTGCACGAAATAGGCGTGCTGGCCCTTGGGGCCGAGCGGCAGCTTGTTCAGCACCGGGTGCTCGCGCAGCACGTCGAGCGTGTTCCAGCCCATGTGCGGGATCTTCAGGCTTTCGTCGCGCGGCGTGATCTTCTCGACGTCGCCGCCGATCCAGTTCAGGCCCTGCGTGATGACATGCTCCTTGCCGCGGGTGGCGAACAGCTGCATGCCGACGCAGATGCCGAACATCGGCCGCGCCTTGACCCGCACCGCTTCGGTGATCGCCTCGACCATGCCGTTGACGGCGTCGAGGCCGCGCCGGCAATCGGCGAAGGCGCCGACGCCCGGCAGCACCAGGCGATCGGCGCCGTAAGCCTGATCCGGATCGCTGGTGACGAAGACCTTTTGCGGGTCCTCCAGGCTGCGCGCGGCGCGCTCGAAGGCTTTCGCGGCGGAATGCAGATTACCGGAACCGTAATCGATGATGGCGATGCTCATCTTGACCCTCCCGGTTCTGGAAACAAACCAATGATGCCGCCGGCCGGAATTGGCGGCGGGTTCGAGAATTGCTGGCCCGGCGTATTGCGGGTCGGCGGCGGGCCGCCGCGATCGACGGCCCATTGATCGTTGACGATGCCGTGCTGCTTCTGGCTCCAGCGCTCGAAGAAGCGGCGCTCGGCGGTGTCCTCGTCGTCGGAGATGACGATATCGAGCTGCCGCCACTTGCCGCGCGACAGTGTCCAGCGCCGCAGGCTGGAAGCCTCGAACCCCATCAGCACCGCAACGATCATATTGGCGAAGAAGATCGAGCTGCGGCCGACGCCGAGGCGGTGCAGTCCGGCATCGAACGCAGCCAGGAAGACGATCCAGCCGATCAGCGCCAGCCATAGCCGATTCCACAGCAGCCAGAACGGGCCGAAGATCATCGCCCAGAAATGGAAGCCGTCGCGCACGAAGACGAACTTGTCGGTCGCGCGCAGATCGGCTCCGGCAGGGGAGGGAGCATGAACTGTGTAGACAGGCATGGTGATGCCCCGTTCTCAAGAATTCAGTGATGCCGCCGGCGTCGTTTCGTAACCGACGGAGATGTCAGCCGCCGAGCGAGCCCTTGGTGGACGGGATTTCACCCGCCGCCTTCGGATCGATCGCAACCGCCGCCCGCAGCGCCCGCGCCAGACCCTTGAAGCAGGACTCGGCGATATGGTGGCTGTTATCGCCATATAGGGTCTCGACGTGGAGAGTCACGCTGGCGTTCATGGCGAAGGCCTGGAACCACTCGCGCACGAGCTCGGTGTCGAACTCGCCGATCTTGTCGCGGGGGAAGTCGACCTTGAACACCAGGACCGGGCGGCCCGAGATGTCGATCACGACGCGCGACAGGGTCTCGTCCATCGGCATGTGCACGCCGGCATAGCGGGTGATGCCCGCCATGGTGCCGAGCGCCTGCTTGACCGCCTGGCCGAGCGCGATGCCGGTGTCTTCGGTGGTATGGTGATGATCAATGTGCAGGTCGCCGACCGCCTTGACCGTGAGGTCGATGCGGGAATGGCGGGCGAGGAGATCGAGCATATGGTCGAAAAAGCCGATGCCGGTCGCGATATTGGACACGCCGGTGCCATCGAGGTTCACGGTGACCTCGATGTCGGTTTCCTTGGTCTTGCGCTTGATCGTCGCGGTGCGCATCAAAACTAGCTTTCGCTTTATTTGAGCATGATCTTTGTCGGAAAACCGGTGCCCACTTTTCCGGATCATGCTCGGGGGCCGAAAACGGGGGTCTTTTAACAGCCCCATGACGCCTTCGCTACTGCGGGAACGGCTGGCCGGGCGTCTACTTCTGCCTATGGTGAGCGAAATTGGGGCCGGAGCGGCCCGTTGTGCCCTCGCCCCCGACCGCCTAAATCAGCCCGGACAACGAGGATCATTCATGCAGGATTCCCAGAAAAGCTCGCCGGGCTGGCACGGCACCACGATCTTGACGGTCCGCAAGGGCGGCAAGGTGGTGATCGGCGGCGACGGCCAAGTCTCGATCGGCCAGACCGTGATCAAGTCCAACGCCAAGAAGGTCCGCAAGCTCGGCAGGGGCGACGTCATCGGCGGCTTTGCCGGCGCCACCGCCGACGCCTTCACACTCTTTGAGCGGTTGGAAGCCAAGCTCGAGCAATATCCGGGGCAATTGACCCGCGCCGCGGTCGAGCTCGCCAAGGATTGGCGCACCGACCGTTACTTGCGGCGGCTGGAGGCCATGATGATCGTGGCCGACAAGGACGTCTCCCTGGTGCTGACAGGCACCGGCGACGTGCTCGAGCCCGAGGCCGGCGTGATGGCGATCGGCTCCGGCGGTAACTATGCACTGGCGGCCGCGCGGGCCCTGCTCGACACCGACAAGGACGCCGAGACCATCGTCCGCCGCTCCCTCGACATCGCCGCCGACATCTGCGTCTACACCAACCGCAATGTGACCATCGAAAGCCTGGCGACCGGCTAGGCCTGTGATTGAACAGCGGAGCTCAGGACTGGCTGTAACCTCTCCCGCTTGCGGGAGAGGTCGCGCCAAAGGCGCGGGTGAGGGCTCCCTCCCCTTGGGGGCTGTCCCGTTGCGGAAGCACCCTCTCCCCAACCCTCTCCCGCAAGCGGGAGAGGGAGTGCAGCTCCGTCATGGTCGCTAGATGACCCAAAGCTACGCCTTCCGCCCGATGACCGCGGCCGACCTGCCGCTGATCCGGCGGTGGCTGGGCGAAGCGCATGTGCGGGAATGGTGGGGCGATCCGGGCGAGCAGTTTGCGCTGGTCAGCGGCGACCTCGATGAGCCGGCGATGGACCAGTTCATCGTGTTGGCCGGCGACAAGCCGTTCGGCTATCTTCAGTGCTACCGCCTGACTGCCTGGAATACGGGCTTCGGGCCGCAACCGGGGGGCACGCGTGGGATCGATCAGTTCATCGGCGAAAGCGACATGATCGCGCGCGGCCACGGCTCGGCCTTCATCCGCCAATTCGTCGACGAGCAGCTGCGGCACGGCCTGCCGCGCGTCGTCACCGATCCAGACCCGCTCAACTCGCGTGCCGTACGCGCCTATGAGAAGGCGGGCTTCGTCCGCGACCGCATGGTCGAGACGCCGGACGGGCCGGCGCTGTTGATGGTGCGCGTGCCATGACGCTGGCAACCACGCACGAAAGCAAAGCCGCGGTGCCGGCATTCGCCTGGGTCAGCATCGCGCTGTTGCTGCTGGCGCTGCAGGCCTCGATCCTGTTCGCGATGGGCCGGGTGCCGATCTGCACCTGCGGCTACGTCAAGCTGTGGCACGGCGTGGTGAACAGCTCGGAGAACTCCCAGCACATCGCCGACTGGTACAGCTTCTCGCACGTCCTGCACGGCTTCCTGTTCTACGGATTGACCTTTCTGCTATTCGCGCGCCTGCCGTTGCTGCCTCTGTCGTGGCCGGCACGGCTGATCGTCGCCATGCTGATCGAAGGCGCCTGGGAGATCGTCGAGAACTCGCCATTCATCATCGAGCGCTACCGCGCCGGCACGATCTCGCTGGACTATTTTGGCGACAGCATCGTCAATTCGGTCTCTGACAATCTGGCCATGGTGCTGGGGTTCCTCGCCGCACGCGTTCTGCCGGTCTGGGTCACCGTGATGATCGGGCTCGCCTTCGAGATCATGCTGGCGCTCCACATTCGCGACAATCTGACGCTCAATATCCTGATGCTGATCCATCCGATCGAGGCCGTGAAGCAATGGCAATCGGGGCCGCCGATCATCTGACGGCCGAAAAAGCGACTTGTCCCGGCCCGCATCTGACCCTAGCTAAGGTCCCATGACAGACTTCTCTCCCCGCGAAATCGTTTCCGAACTCGACCGTTTCATCGTCGGCCAGACCGACGCCAAGCGCGCCGTCTCGATCGCGCTGCGCAACCGCTGGCGGCGGCAGCAGCTCGAAGGTTCCTTACGCGAGGAGGTGCTGCCGAAGAACATCCTGATGATCGGCCCCACCGGCGTCGGCAAGACCGAGATCGCGCGGCGACTGGCCAAGCTTGCCAATGCGCCGTTCCTGAAGGTCGAGGCGACGAAGTTCACCGAAGTCGGCTATGTCGGCCGCGACGTCGAGCAGATCGTGCGTGATCTCGTCGAGGTCGCGATCGCCCAGGTGCGCGAGCGCAAGCGCAAGGATGTACAGGCGCGCGCCCAGCTCGCCGCCGAGGAGCGCGTGCTCGACGCCCTGGTCGGCGCCAATGCGAGTTCGGCGACGCGGGAATCCTTCCGCAAGAAGCTGCGGGCGGGCGAACTCAACGACAAGGAAATCGAGATCGAGACGCAGTCCTCCGGCGGCGGCATGCCGATGTTCGAGATTCCGGGCATGCCGGGCGCGCAGATGGGCGCGATCTCGATCGGCGACATCTTCGGCAAGCTGGGCGGCCGCAGCAAGACCCGGCGGCTCACGGTGGAAAGCTCGCACGAGATCCTTATCAACGAGGAATCCGACAAGCTGCTGGACACCGAGCAGCTGACGCTGGAAGCGATCAGCGCGGTCGAGAACAACGGCATCGTGTTCCTGGACGAGATCGACAAGATCTGCGCCCGCGACGGCCGCGTCGGCGGCGACGTCTCGCGCGAGGGCGTGCAGCGCGACCTGCTGCCGCTGATCGAGGGTACCACGGTCTCAACCAAGCACGGCGCGGTGAAGACCGACCACATCCTGTTCATTGCCTCCGGCGCCTTCCATGTCGCCAAGCCGTCGGACCTGTTGCCGGAATTGCAGGGCCGCCTGCCGATCCGCGTCGAGCTCCAGGCGTTGACCCGTGACGACATGCGCCGCATCCTGACCGAGCCCGAGGCCTCGCTGATCAAGCAATATGTTGCCCTGATGCAGACCGAGGGCGTCACGCTCGACATCACCGACAACGCCATCGACGCGCTCGCCGACGTCGCGGTCGCCGTCAACTCGACCGTCGAGAACATCGGCGCGCGGCGGCTCCAGACGGTGATGGAGCGGGTGCTGGACGAGATCTCCTTCACCGCGCCCGACCGCAACGGCGAGACCATCCGGGTCGATGCCGATTTCGTACAGAAGCACGTCGGCGACCTCGCCAAGAACGCCGATCTGAGCCGGTTTATTTTGTAATTCCGGGCTTGTCCGCTATCTATCCGCCGTCGTCCTGGCGAAAGCCAGGACCCATTCCACCAGCGGATATTGTTGAAGCAAGATGGCGGCTCTGATCTCGGCTCAAGCGACCTGCGGTGGTTATGGGTCCCGGATCTGCGCACGCTCCGGACAACGCTGCGCGTTGGCACGAGCTCGCTTGTCCGGGACGACGGCGGCGGTAACCTGCGCCGGTTCGGGTGCAGCGTGACGACGCGCATCCTGCAAAACCCCTGGCGCCTGCTGCTCGCGATCAACGCCGTGGTCATCGTCGGCGTGTTCGTTCACAAGATCCAGCTGCCGCCCTACGTCCCCTACATCCACCTGCTCGTCGACTACCATTTCGGCTTCATCAAGCGCGCGCTGATCGGGGCGGTCGTCGCGCTGTTCACGACGAAGGTGCCGGTCTGGCTGGTGTTCGCACTCGGCGGCGTGACGTGGCTGGTGACGCTGGCGCTATTTGCAAGGTTGTTTCAAAAGACCTTCGGCTTTGCCGCGAAGACGCTGCCGCTGTTCGTGTTCATCGCGGGCTCGCCGTTCTTCCTGAAGAACTTCATGCACACGCTCGGTCATTTCGACATCTATGGCTGCGCGCTGGCGATCATCCTGCTGCTGATGCCGGCGGGCTCACTGCTGTTCGTGGCGACGGCGGCGCTGTTCTCGATCGTGCTCGTGCTGATCCACCACATTCATCTCTTGATGTACGTGCCGACCATCATCGCCATCGTCGTGATCAGGCACTATCTCGCCTGCGGGTGCAATCGCAGCAACGTCGCGTTCGGCGTGGTCGCCCTCGCGGTCGTCTCCGCGCTGTTCTTCGCGGCCCAATTCCTGGGAACGATGCCGATCCCGGAGGCGGATTTCGTCGCGTATCTGAAGACCAGGATGGTCGATCCCTCCCGCACCGACCTCTTGCAATTCAGCTACATCTGGTACCAGCCGCTGGCGAAGGAGATCTTGGACACCTGGGGCCGCCTGCCGCACAACATCCTCGGCGTGCCGGTGTTTGCGCTTCTGATCTGGCTGCACACGCCGCTGTGGCGCTATTTTGCCGATTTGATCAGCGCGCTCGCAAGCGAGACGCACCGGCGCCTCGTCATCGCCGCGCTGATCGGCGTCAGCCTCGCCTATCTCGTGATGTTCGCGATGGTGTTCGACTATTCGCGCTGGATCTCGAACTGGGCGGTCTGCATGTTCCTGATCCTGCATGCGGTGAAGATGCTGCCGGCCAAACAGGAGACCCCGCTGATCCCGGCCGGGGATCGCAACACTGACATCTTCGGCCTGGTCATCACGCTGATCCCGCGCGTCGGAATCGTGCGGCCGTTTTAGACGGTGCACTCCCTCTACCGCTTGCGGGGGAGGGCTGGGGTGAGGGTGTCTCCGCAGAGGGATTCCCTAAGACGAAAGAACCCTCACCCGCCACGCTCTTCGAGCGCGTCGACCTCTCCCGCAAGCGGGAGAGGTGTAGAACCGCTAAAATCTCGCCCGCCTGATCCGCACGTAAAGCGCGCCCTCGCCGCCATGGCCGATATGCGCCGTCTCGAAGCCGACGACGAAGGCGCGGAATTCCGGCAGGCTCAGCCATTCCGGTACCTGGCGGCGGAGCACGCCGCTTTCGCCGCCGCTCCGGCCCTTGCCGGTGATGACGAGCACGAAGGTCAGGCCGTCGTGATGGGCGCGGTGCAGGAAACCGGTCAAGGCGCGATGGGCGCGCGTCTGGGTCATGCCGTGCAGATCGAGCCGCGCCTCGATCTCGCTGCGGCCGCGCGACAGCTTTGTGCGCTCGCGCTTGCCGAGCGGCGCCAAAGGCGGGACGGACGGCTTGGCGGCACGCGGCGCCGGCGCCGCAGCAATCGGACGTGGCGACGGCGCAGGTCGCGTGGCCGGCGCAGCGGGTGATGGTTCTGGTCGCGACGCGGGATGCGCTTTCGGCGCACGATGCTTCCTCAGCGGCTTGACCTGTTTTGCGACCGTATCCCACAGCTCGCGCTCATCCTCGCTCAGCGCGCGGCGGCGCGGCGAGGGGCGAGGCTCCAGCACGGGCGGACGGGACGATCGTTTCATTGCTGCCGATGGGGACGATTTTTCGCCGGCCGCCGCAGCTCTTGAACAGGCTCGATCACGGGACGCGGCACCGGCAACGGGACAGGGCTTGCGACAGCGACCGTCTCACCCTTGCCTGGCGCCACGGCTGCGGCCGGAGCCGCCGGCTTGGCCTGATCCTTAGCAGGTTCGGTTTGCGGAAACAGCTTTGCGATCTTCTCCGAGGGCCGCGGATCCGGCACCGGCAGCCGCGCGGCGCGTGGCGTCGGATCGAGGCTCTTCGGCACCAGCATCACGAAATGCATGGGATGGCGCAGTCGCCCCGAGACGCGGCCGGCATCCGCGCCGGCGCCGAAATAGAGATCGGCGCGCGCGGGACCGATGATGGCCGAGCCGGTGTCCTGCGCGATCATCAGCCGATGGAACGGCGTCTTGGAGCGCTCGGAGTCGATCGGCAGCTCGCCCTCGATGAAGAACGGCGTGCCGTAGACATGCAGCGATTTGTCGACCGCGATGGAGCGGCCGGCCGTCAGCGGAATGCCCTGCGCGCCCACCGCCTCGTCCTTGTCCGAGAGATTGACCTCGCGGAAGAAAATGTAGGCGCGGTTCTGGCGGCGCAGCTCCTTGGCGCCATCGGGGTTCTGCGCCATCCATTCCCTGATCTTCTGCATCGACATCTCTTCCTTCGGAATGATGCCGCGCTCGATCAGGATGCGCCCGACGGCCGTGTAGGGGTAGCCGTTATAGGCGTCATAGTTGAGCCGGAGCGTCGTGCCGTCGTCGAACTTGATCCGCGCCGAGCCCTGGATCTGCGCGAACAGGAGATCGGTCGGGTCCTTCAGCCAGGCGATCTCGAGCCCACGGCCCGCGATCTTGCCGTCCTCGATCTCGCCGCGGTCGTAATAGGGCACCAGCTTGCGGCGGCCGATCTTGCGATAGACCGGGCCCTTGTTGGGCAGGCTGACCGAATCCTGCTTGTAGCCGCGCACGAAGAGGTTCGAAGGCCGGCGATAGACCGGGACATTGTAGACGTCAGTCTGCGTCCGCGATCCCTCCAGCACCGGCTCGTAATAGCCGGTGACGAAACCGTCGGGCTCGCCGAGGCGCGAAATGCGCAGCGGCGCAAAATTCTCCTCGAAGAAGGTTTTGGCCTTGGCGTCGTCGCTGAGCTCGAGCGATTTGGCGGCCCGGCACGGTTCGCTCAGCGATGCCCCCAGCGCCTTGTATTCACTCTTGGGCTCGGGAGCGACGGTCTGCGCGTTGATCGACCGGCAGCTCGCGCGGAACGTCTTGTAGGCTGCGAGATGATCGTCATCGCTCCAGCCTTTCACATCGGCCCAGGCCAGCGGCAGGTATTGCGCGCCTGATATCTCGAACGGCAGGGGGAGCTGCGGATAGGGCAAGGCCCGCGGCGGGGTGGCGGGCAATTGCGGGAGATGGTGGTGGTGGCTGCGGTAGTGGCGCCGCGCCGCCTCGGCGCCGAGCGAAAACGACGACAGCACGACGACACCCGCGCAAAGCGCCGTCGCGCTGGTCTTCAGGAAGACCTTAATTCGCGCTTCCGGTGCCAACCAGCTTCCAGTTCGGATCGCGAGAGGTGATGTCGCGGGCGAAAGTCCAGATGTCGGTGATGTCGGCGACCGTATCGGCGCTGCCGTCGACGATATTGCCGGCCTTGTCGCGGGTGGCCGAGATCATCTGCGAGACGAAGCGGATGGTGAGTTGGGCGGTGCGGTCGCGCAGCTCGGCGCCGACGAGCTCGGCCTTGTCGATCGAGACGAAGCGCGTCTCGGTCTTCTGCTCGTTCTTCTCGCGCTCCTTGATCGCGGCGTCGAAGCTTTCATAGACCTCCGACGACAGCAGGTCGCGCAGCGCGCGGCGGTCGCCATTGGCAAAGGCCAGCACGATCATCTCATAGGCGCCGCGGGCGCCCGAGATGAAATGGCGCGGGTCGAAGGTGGAATCCTTGTCGACGATGGCGTCGAGACCCTGCGCGAGCGCGGTGCCCGGCTCGGTCAGGCCCTTCCAGCGGTCGGAGGGCGGGGTCGGCTCGACCGTCGGCGCCAGCGGAGCCTGGTCGATCACCTTGCCCGGCATGGTCACGACGTTCTTGTCCTGGGCACCCCCCAGCGCGTTGCGGGCGGCAGTATGGTCGAACGGAGGCCGCTCGTTGCCCGTGCGCTGCCCCAGCACGCTGCGCAGCCGCAGAAAAATAAAGACCGCCAGCGCCAGGAAGATGATGGTGTAGATGTCCACGAGGTATTCGCTTTCTGGTCTTCTCTAGAAGGGGCCGCCTAGAAGGGTCGCCGCCGGGAAAATCAATCCGGCCAGTAGACCGTTCCATACGGGAACGGCAAGTCTACATCACCATTTCGGGTCCGCACGTCAGGTCCGTGGGATGTAGGCACGAAATCTTGCCCGGCCAATGGCGCCTTTTGGCACAGCACGAAGTGTAGCGCGTTTTATGCTTAAGGGGAAACCCGATCATGCCCGGAAATCGCGCATCTTCAATCGTTTAACCTGCGATTGGGCCGGGAGGCCGGAGTGAGCGTCACAGATGTGGCCGCGGCCGGGGTATCCCCCCGGGGCCGTTCGTCCTTGTGGAACGAGGCGGCCCTATGTTAGCCAACCGCCGCGAAATTCAGCCCCAATCGGGTAAGGAGAGACTTTCATGACCAACGGTAACGGCACCCCTCCCGAGGCGGCCCCGGCTCCCCAGCTCAACGTGCTGGCGCAATATACCAAGGACCTCTCGTTCGAAAATCCGAACGCGCCGAGTTCGCTCCAGCAGCAGGGCCAGCCGCCCCAGATCAATATCCAGATCAATGTCGGCGCCAATAACCTCAGCGAACAGGAATTCGAGGTGACTCTGTCGGTCGAGGGCAAGGCCGAGACCGCGGGCAAGGTGATGTTCTCGTTCGAGCTCGCCTATGCCGGCGTGTTCCGGATCGTCAACGTGCCGAAGGAGAACCTGCACCCGCTGGTCATGATCGAATGCCCGCGTCTGCTGTTCCCGTTCGCGCGTGAGATCATCGCCACGGCCGTGCGCGACGGCGGGTTCCCGCCGCTGATGCTGGATCCGGTCGATTTCGTCGGTCTCTATCGCCAGAACATGGAGCGGCAAATGGCCGCCGGTGGTCAGGCCGGCCAAGCCTAAAATCAGGCCTAACCAGCCGGATTGACGGTAACTGGAGCGGGCAAAAACTCGTTCCAGATCGCCTTGTCGCCGAGCGTTGCGATGAAGGCCCTGTGGGCCTCGCGCTCGGCGTCGGAAATCCGCGGCGCAAGCGGCGTCGGTCGCTGCCGCCGCGGCGTATCGCCAGCCGCATTGATGCGAATTTCCTCGGCTTCCGAAGCCAGCAGCAGCTGCGACTGCCTCGCCCCGACCAGATCGACATAGACCTCGGCCAGAAGCTCGGCGTCGAGCAGCGCGCCGTGCTTGGTGCGGCGGGAATTGTCGATCGCATAGCGCGAGCAGAGATCGTCGAGCCGGTTGGACACGCCCGGATGCTTGCGCCGGGCCAGCAGCAGCGTGTCCACCAGCTGCTCGCGCGGTATCGCGGCGCGCTTGATCCGGTCGAGCTCGGCATTGATGAAGCTGATGTCGAACGAGGCGTTGTGGATCACCAGCGGCGCATCGCCGATGAACTCCAGGAACGCATCGGCGACCTCGTGGAACACCGGCTTGGTCGACAAAAATTCGGCCGACAGCCCGTGCACCGCAAAGGCTTCCGCCGGCATGTCCCGTTCGGGATTGATGTAGACGTGATACGTCTGCCCCGTCGGCATGCGGTTGAACATCTCGACACAGCCGATTTCGACCAGGCGATCGCCGCGGAGCGGATCGAGGCCGGTGGTTTCGGTGTCGAGAACGATTTCGCGCATGATCAGGAGCCGTGTGGGACGGCGAATCAGGCTCGCCGCTGCGGCATCTTAACGACCTCGGCCAGGATGTGCGCAATTTGCGCCCGCACCGGTTCAAGTCCGTGTGACGTATCCACTACGAAATCGGCCCGCTTGCGCTTTTCCGCGTCGGGCGTCTGCTTGGCGATGATGGCGTTGAGCTTGGCCTCGTCCATCGTGCCCCGCGCCAGCACCCGCTCGCGCTGCAGTTCTGGCGAGGTCGAGACCACAACGACGGCGTCAACCCGCTTCTCGCCACCGGTCTCGAACAGCAGCGGGATATCCAGCACCACGACCGGCGCGTTGGCGGCTTCGGCGTCGGCAAAGAATTTTTGTCGGGAGGCGCCGAGCATCGGATGAACGATCTGCTCGAGCTGCTTGATCGCGGCGGGATCGTGCACGACGCGGGCCGACAGTTTTGGTCGATCGACCTTGCCGTTCGCGGTGGTGCCGGGGAAGGCGGCTTCGATCGCAGGCGCCGCCTCGCCCTCGTAGAGCTGATGGACGGCGGCATCGGCGTCGTAGACGGGGACGCCGGCCTCCGCGAACAATTTCGCGGTGGTCGATTTGCCCATCCCGATCGAGCCGGTCAGTCCCAGGATCCGCATCAGCGCACAACCACGTCCGTCATTCAAACTGCAATTAGCTGTTCGCTCCGCAGGAACGCAAGCAGCGGCAGCAGCGGCAAACCCAAAATGGTGAAATGGTCGCCCTCGATGCGCTCGAACAGGTGAATGCCGAGGCCCTCGAGCTGATAGGCGCCGACGCTGGTCGTCACGGCGTCCCCGGCCGCGTCAAGATAGGCCGAAAGCTCCGCCTCGCTCATCTGTCGCATGGTCATGCGGGCCACCGAGACGTCCTCGAAGACAATCTTGCCGTCATGTGCCACGGCCACCGCCGAATTCAGCTCATGGTAGTTGCCGGCGAGATCACGCAATTGCGCCATCGCCTGCGCGCGGCCGGCGGGCTTGTTGAAGAGACGCTCGCCAAGGGCCAGGGTCTGGTCGGCGCCGATGACATGGCTTCCCGGATGATTGGCCGACACGGCTTTGGCCTTTTCGCGCGCCAGCAAGAGACCGATGTCGCGAGGACTCGAAAGCTTCGACGCGGCCTGGATGCCGCGCTCGTCGATATCGGCCGTGATCGCTATGAACTCCAGCCCGGCATTCGCCAGCAGCATCTTTCGCGCGCTGCTTTGCGAGGCCAGGATCAACGGAGATTTGCCGCGCCACAAACCCATCGCGAAAACTATTCCGAGGGCCGGTTGCGCTGGCGATCGCTGTAGAGCTTCATGATCGCCGCGGCGGTTTCCTCGATCGAGCGCCGCGTGACGTCGAGCAGCGGCCAGTCGTGCTTGGCGCTGAGCTTGCGGGCGAACGCGACCTCCTCGGCGACGGACTGCCTGTCGGTATAAGTGTCGCTGCTGGAGTCGGCGCCCATCGAGAGCAGGCGGTTCTGACGGACCTGGATCAAACGTTCCGGTGTCGCATGCAGGCTGACCACCAGCGGCCGCGTCAATGTCTCCAGTTGCACCGGCACCGGAATGCCCGGCACCAGCGGCACGTTGGCGGTGCGGATGCCGCGATTGGCGAGGTAGATCGACGTCGGCGTCTTCGAGGTGCGGGAGACACCAACGAGCACCACGTCGGCATCGTCGAGACCTTCGACATGCTGACCGTCGTCATGGATCATCGTGTAGTTCAGCGCGTCGATGCGCTTGAAATATTCCGCGTTGAGCACGTGCTGCGCGCCGACGCGCCCCGTGGTCGCGGCCCCAAGATACGCCTCGAACAACTGCATCACCGGACCGATGATCGACAGGCTCGGAACATTGATCCCTTTGCACTTGTCCTCGAGCCGGGAGACCAGATCCTTCTCGAGCAACGTGAACAGCACGATACCCGGCGCCTCCTCGATCTCGTCGAGCACGCGGTCGAGCTGCTTCTGGCTGCGCACCAGCGGGTAGACATGCTCCACCGGCGTGACGTTCGCGTACTGCGCGGCGACGGCGCGCGCGACGGTGATCAGCGTCTCGCCGGTGGAGTCGGATACGAGGTGCAGATGGAAATAATTGTTCGAGGTCGGCACAAAAACTCTTTGTATGAGGGCGGTGTGATGTGTGGATTTCTGTGGAGCTTAACCCCTCGGAAAGGGTTGCGCGACACCAGGGGCGGGACAAGTGCCAATTTTCTTCACACCACTGCCCGTGAGAACAAGTCCGGCGGCCCACCGAGAGGGAAGCGGGATTGCGCGGATAACCCCCTTGATAGGCTGTCGACGGGCGCACGCAAGCCCTTGAGCCCGGACGGCTTATCGGATCCGCCGAGGCCCACGCGGGATATGTTGATGGATGTGAACAAGCGCTCGGGAAGTGGCGGACGGAATTGTGTGAGTCCAATCCACGGTCACTAAGACTCAAACCTTAAGATTCTAAAAGTTTAGGTTTAGATAAGCGGAGCGCTCGGATAAGTGTGCGCTCCCATCTATGAATGAATTCTTACCGGGCTCGTTCCATCCACTGTTTGGTGAGCAGAAGCGTTATCGAGCGAAGCGGATTCCGGTTCGCCTCGAGAAAACGCGTCGAAACAAGAAAAGGAGGCCGCCGGCATGTACGAGTGGATCAAGGCGCTGCACGTGATCGCCGTCATTTCCTGGATGGCGGGCATGCTCTATCTGCCGCGGCTGTTCGTCTATCATTGCGAGGCCGAAATCGGCTCCAAGCAGTCGGAAACGTTCAAGGTCATGGAGCGCCGGCTGCTCAAGGCGATCATCAACCCGGCCATGATCATCACCTGGCTCGCCGGGCTCTATCTCGCCTGGTCCGGCCATTGGTTTGCATCCGGTTGGCTGCACGTAAAACTGGCACTGGTCCTGGCGTTGTCCGCGGTCCACGGCTTTTTTTCCCGCTGGTTGAAGGATTTCGCTGCCGACCGGCGTCCCCGAAGTCAGAAATTCTATCGGATTATCAATGAGGTGCCGACCGCCCTGATGATTTTCATCGTCATCATGGTGATCGTGAAACCGTTCTAGGCAGCGATCTCGATTGATCGCCCAGCGCTTCGGCTTGCGCAGTGAGGGGCGATTTTCTATATTGGCGATATCCCACCCAACGCAGGCGGATGTGGTTGTGTCCGAGCTTTCCAGAGGCCGGACACCGCATCAGGTTTGAAGCCTCACCGGCACTCACCTTGCCAGACCTGCGGACCCTATCTTCCTTCTCGTCCGCATTTCAGAGCCTCCTCGCACCCCCTCCCTTAGGTTACCCCACAGGACCACCCCAATGCGGGAAATTAAACTCCAGGACCTCAAGTCGAAAACCCCGGCCGAGCTCGTCTCGTTCGCGGAAGAGAATGGGGTCGAGAATGCCAGCACCATGCGCAAGCAGGAGCTGCTGTTCGCTATCCTCAAGCAGCTTTCGCTCGCTGAGACCGACATCGTCGGTGAAGGCGTCGTCGAGGTGCTCTCCGACGGCTTCGGCTTTCTCCGCTCGCCCGATGCCAATTATCTGCCGGGCCCGGACGACATCTACGTTTCGCCTTCGCAGATCCGCCGTTTTGGCCTGCGCACCGGCGACACCATCGAAGGCCACATCCGCAGCCCGAAAGAGGGCGAGCGCTATTTCGCGCTGCTGAAGGTCAATACGCTCAATTTCGAGGACCCGGAAAAGGCCAAGCACAAGGTCAATTTCGACAATCTCACGCCGCTGTTTCCGAACCAGCGCTTCCGCATGGAGATCGACGATCCGACGCGAAAAGACCTTTCTGCAAGGGTGATCGACATCGTCGCGCCGATCGGCAAGGGCCAGCGCGCCTTGATCGTGGCGCCGCCGCGCACGGGTAAAACCGTGCTGATGCAGAACATCGCGCATTCGATCACGCACAATCATCCCGAATGCTATCTGATCGTGCTTCTGATCGACGAGCGTCCGGAAGAAGTCACGGACATGCAGCGCTCGGTGAAGGGCGAGGTCGTGTCCTCGACCTTCGACGAACCGGCGGTGCGCCACGTCCAGGTCGCGGAGATGGTGATCGAGAAGGCCAAGCGCCTGGTCGAGCATGGCCGCGACGTCGTGATCCTGCTCGATTCGATCACGCGTCTCGGCCGCGCCTACAACACCGTGGTGCCGTCATCCGGCAAGGTGCTGACCGGCGGTGTCGACGCCAACGCGCTGCAGCGCCCGAAGCGCTTCTTCGGTGCCGCCCGCAACATCGAGGAGGGCGGCTCGCTGACCATCATCGCGACCGCGCTGGTCGATACCGGCAGCCGCATGGACGAAGTCATCTTCGAAGAGTTCAAGGGCACCGGTAACTCCGAGCTGATCCTCGACCGCAAGGTCTCGGACAAGCGGACCTTCCCGGCGATCGACATCTCGCGCTCCGGTACCCGCAAGGAGGAGCTCATCACCGATCCGCAGGTGCTCAAGAAGATGTACGTGCTCCGCCGCATCCTGAACCCGATGGGCACCATGGACGCGATCGACTTCCTGCTCGACAAGCTGCGCTCGACCAAGAGCAATTCGGAGTTCTTCGACTCCATGAACACCTGAGTGCGGTGCAGCAAAGGATTGGAGGGCGCCTTCGGGCGCCCTTTTTTTTGTGCGGCTTTGTTGCAGCGAGGGTGCAGCATGGCGAGCGGTTGCCATCTGAATCTAATTGTCTATTAAGATATTGATATAACTAAATAATACTTGACTCTAGCTAAGTCTTTTAGCGGAGGCGGGGGAGACTCTTGCGGCAAAATGCTGCGGTATGCTGCGGTGCAAAAAAGCTTTTTGCTGCGGGAATTGGTGCAGCAAAACCGCGCGGGCGTATCGGCCGAAACGGATATTTGCCTTTTCCCCGGCGGCTGGACAAATAGGCCATGCATCCGCGAGACCAGACCATCTTTGCTCTGTCGTCGGGCCGTCCGCCGAGCGCGATCGCCGTGGTGCGGGTCTCGGGCGCGCAGGCCGGCCTGGTGCTGACGACGCTGGCGGGCAAGCTGCCGGCACCGCGGCAGGCCAGCCGCCGGCTGCTCCGTGACGGGACAGGCCAGCCGATCGACGACGCGGTCGTGCTCTGGTTTCCGGGGCCGGCGAGCGCGACCGGTGAGGACGTCGCCGAATTCCACGCCCATGGCGGCCGCGCGGTGCTGGCGGCGCTCCTGGCCGCTATTTCTGTAATTCCGAATATGCGGGCGGCCGAGCCCGGCGAGTTCACGCGACGCGCCTTCGAGAACGGCAAGCTCGACCTGACCGAAGCCGAGGGCCTCGACGACCTCATCCATGCCGACACCGACCGCCAGCGCCGCCAGGCGTTGCGTCAACTGCAGGGGCTGCTCGGCAACCGCGCGCGCGACTGGCGCGAGCGAATCATCGAGGCGTCGGCACTGATCGAAGCCGGCATCGATTTTTCCGACGAGGGCGATGTGCCGGCGGAGCTGAGGGCGCCGGCGGTCAAGGCGATCAAGGCGCTCCACGTCGAAATCACAGAGGTGCTTGCGGCACAGGGACATTCTGAACGCCTGCGCGATGGAATGGTGGTTGCCATCGCCGGCGAGCCGAATGTCGGCAAGTCGACGCTGATGAATCAGCTCGCGCGCCGAGATGTCGCGATCGTGTCGCCACATGCCGGCACCACGCGCGACGTGATCGAGGTGCAGCTCGACCTCGACGGCTATCCGGTCACTGTCATCGACACCGCCGGCATTCGCGAGACCGATGATCCCGTGGAGCAGGAGGGTGTGCGCCGCGCCCGAGCGCGAGCCGAGGACGCCGACCTCGTACTGTGGTTGGTGGAGGGGGAGCAGGCCGCCGATCCGGCTTCGATGCGTTCGCTGTGGACGTCCGGCGACGGGAGCCATCCGTCCGGCGGCTCGGTCTGGATCGTGCGCAACAAGATCGATCTCGGCGAGTTCGGGGACGAGGGGCCGCAGGGCGAGTTCGGGATCTCGGCCAGCCGGGGGGACGGGATTCGCGAGCTGGTCGACGCCCTCGTGAAGTTTTCCGCCGAGTTCTTTGGAACCAGCGAGGGCGCATTGGTGACCCGGGCCCGGCAACGCGATCTGTTGCGCCAGGCGTCAGACAGCTTGCGCCGAAGTCTGGAGCTTGTAGGAGAGGGCGAAGAGCTGGCGGCCGAGGAGCTTCGTTCCGCCGCCTATGCCCTGGGCCGGCTGTTGGGCCGGGTGGACGTTGAAGACGTCCTTGGGGCCATCTTTCAGAAATTCTGTATCGGAAAGTAGCGCTAGTTCTTCATTGTAGAACTAGCGCTTGTTCCATTGCTTGGTGTTTCACGTGAAACAGCGGTTCCATTCACGGGGAAGGCGAGTGGGCCTGTTTCACGTGAAACCGGCCTTGGTGCACTCGATCTGACCTCGCTGCGAAACGGTGGCGATTTGGAGCAGGGTGCGTGCCTCAGTCTCGTCATTGCCAGGAGCTCTTGCGACGAAGCAATCCAGACCGCCTCCGCGGAGACAGTCTGGATTGCTTCGCGTCGACGGATGATTGTTCCGTCGTCGCCCCTTCCTGCATCGTGGGGTCCATTTCGTTTCACGTGAAACATAGTGATTTCAAACCCCAGCCTACTGTGCATGGGGTTGTTTTCGCGAAACCGCACTTCGTCCTCCCGACCGCCTCGTTTCACGTGAAACAACCGGCACCCAGTTTCCACTTCCGGCTTCTCCGCCTCTGAGCTAGAAGTCCGCCCATGCGACCAGAGCGAGAGAGTTTCGACGTCATCGTGATTGGCGGCGGCCACGCCGGCTGTGAAGCCGCGGCTGCGTCTGCCCGGATGGGCGCCGCGACCGCTCTCGTGACGCATCGTTTCTCCACTGTCGGCGCGATGTCCTGCAATCCGGCCATCGGCGGTCTCGGCAAGGGCCATCTGGTCCGCGAGGTCGATGCGCTGGATGGTCTGATGGGCCGGGTCGGCGATGCCGGCGGCATCCAGTTTCGTGTCCTCAATCGCCGCAAGGGCCCCGCGGTCCGCGGCCCCCGGGCCCAGGCCGACCGGAAGCTTTATGCCGCCGCGATGCAGGCCGCGATCCGGGAGACCGAGGGTCTTTCCGTCATCGAGGGTGAGGCCGACGAGCTGATCGTGGTCGAGGGCCGGGTGACCGGTCTTCGCCTGGCCGACGGCCGGGAGTTCGGAGCCGGGTCCATTGTTGTCACCACCGGCACCTTCCTGCGTGGTCTGATCCATCTCGGCGAGAAGAACTGGCCCGCCGGCCGCGTCGGCGAGGCGCCCGCGATGGGCCTTTCAAGCTCCTTCGAGCGCGCCGGCTTCACCCTTGGACGGCTGAAGACCGGCACTCCACCGCGTCTGGATGGCACCACGATCGACTGGTCGGCGGTGGAAATGCAGCCGGGAGACGAGCCGCCGGAGCCGTTCTCGGTCATGACCGACCGGATCACGACCCCGCAGATCCAGTGCGGGATCACCCGGACCACGGCCGCGACCCATGAGGTGATCCGGGCCAATGTCCATCGCTCCCCGATGTACTCCGGCCAGATCAAGAGCTCCGGACCGCGCTATTGCCCCTCGATCGAGGACAAGATCGTCCGCTTCGGTGACCGCGACGGCCACCAGATCTTCCTGGAGCCGGAAGGGCTCGACGACAGCACCGTCTATCCCAACGGCATCTCGACCTCGTTGCCGGAGGAGGTCCAGCTCGCGATCCTCGCCAGCATTCCCGGCCTGGAGCGGGTCAAGATGGTGCGCCCGGGCTACGCCATCGAATACGACCACATCGATCCCCGCGAGCTCGATCCGACCCTCCAGACCAAGCGTCTGCGCGGCCTGTTCCTGGCCGGGCAGATCAACGGCACCACTGGGTACGAGGAGGCCGCCGGGCAGGGCATCGTGGCCGGGCTGAACGCGGCTTTGGCCGCCAGCGGGGCCGCACTGACGGTGTTCGACCGCGCCGATGGCTATCTCGGCGTGATGATCGATGACCTCGTCACCCGCGGGATCAGCGAGCCCTATCGGATGTTCACCTCGCGGGCCGAGTACCGGCTGACGCTGCGGGCCGATAATGCCGATCAGCGCCTGACCGAGAAGGGCATCGCTCTGGGGTGCGTTCGGAGTGCCCGGACCCTGCATCACCGGACCAAGATGGAGGCCCTGAACGCCGCCCGGACGCTGTCGAAGTCGCTGACCATCACCCCGAATGAGGCGATCAAGCACGGACTGTCCCTGAACCGGGACGGTCAACGCCGCTCGGCCTTCGAGCTGATGGCCTATCCGGACATCGGCTGGAGCCAGGTCCGCGCCATCTGGCTGGAGCTGTCGGCGATCGACCCGGTCATCGCCACCCATCTCGAGATCGACGCCAAGTACGACGTCTATCTGGAGCGCCAGAGCGCCGACGTCGAAGCCTTCCGGCGCGACGAGGGGCTGGTGCTGTCAGAGGTCGATTATCAGCTGGTGCCAGGTCTCTCCAATGAGGTGAGGGCCAAGCTGGAGAAGGCGCGGCCGTTCACGGTCGGCCAGGCCGGCCGGATCGATGGCATGACGCCGGCGGCGCTCGGCATCCTCGCGGCCTATCTCCGGCGCGAGGCAAGGAAGACCTCAAAGGCAATTGCATAGGCGTTTCACGTGAAACAGCGCGGACCGGCCGGCGGTCGATCGTCATCGCCGAAACCTTCAGCACCAGGATCTGGAGCGGGCGAGGGACCCGACGGTCGATCTGCGCCGGCCAGCCAGAAGATCAACAAGGCCAGCGCCAACGATCGATCGCTGGACTCGGTCATAGCGGCGGACAAGATCGCGGCGCTGAAGCTTGCGCCCGTTTCACGTGAAACCGAGGCCCGGCTCGATCGCTACATCGCGCTGCTGCGGGAGTGGCAGGCCAAGACCAATCTCGTCGCGCCCTCGACGCTGCCGCACCTCTGGACCCGGCACATCGCCGACTCGCTTCAGCTCGTCGATCTCGCCCCAACGGCCAGGCGCTGGGCCGATCTCGGTAGCGGCGGCGGATTTCCGGGCGTCGTCCTGGCCTGCACCATGGCGGAGACACCCGGTGCGAGCGTTCACCTCGTCGAGCGAATCGCCAAGAAGGCGGCGTTCCTGCGCGAAGCAATTCGGATCACCACATCTCCGGGAGTCGTACATCTCGCTGAGATCGGGGATAATGTGGATAGAATCACCGGCCCGGTCGATTGCGTCACCGCGCGTGCACTGGCTCCGCTACATCAACTCATCGGCTTTGCGGAGCCGCTGATGCGCCAGGGCGCAAAAGCGTTGTTTCCAAAGGGTCAAGATGTAGAGGCTGAATTGACTGAAGCCGCTAAATATTGGAATATTCAGCCGCAGCTCCACCAAAGCCGCACCGGTGACGGCTGGATCGTGGAGCTCAATGCCGCCGAACGGCGCGGCTGAGACGTTCAGGGGCGAGTGGGGAATTTGCGATGAGCGTGATTGACGAGCCGCAGCAAGAACAGACCGACGTGGTCCCGCAGGGCCACCCGCGCATCCTCGCGCTGGCGAATCAAAAAGGCGGCGTGGGAAAAACAACCACAGCGATCAACCTTGGCACGGCGCTCGCCGCGATTGGCGAGCGCGTTCTGATCGTCGATCTCGATCCGCAGGGCAACGCCTCGACCGGCCTCGGCATCGATCGCCGCAACCGCTCCTGTTCGACCTATGACGTGCTGGTCGGCGAAGCGGCCTTGCGCGAGGCGGTGGTGTCGACGGCGGTGCCGCGGCTGCACATCGCGCCCTCGACCATGGACCTCTCCGGCCTCGAGCTCGAGCTCGGCACCACGCCCGGCCGCGCCTTCAAGCTGCGCGACGCGATCGGTGCGCTCAACAACAACGTCTCGCCGGACGCCGATTACACCTATGTGCTGATCGACTGCCCGCCCTCGCTCAACCTTCTGACGGTGAACGCGATGGCGGCGTCCGATGCGATCCTGGTGCCGCTCCAGTGCGAGTTCTTCGCGCTCGAAGGTCTGTCGCAATTGCTGCAGACGGTGGAGCAGGTCCGCTCGACGCTCAACCCGAACCTGTCGATCCACGGCATCGTGCTGACCATGTTCGACTCGCGCAACAATCTCTCGAACCAGGTCGTCGCCGACGTCCGCCAGTTCATGGGCGAGAAGGTCTACAAGACCATGATCCCGCGCAACGTGCGCATCTCGGAAGCGCCGTCCTACGGCAAGCCGGTGCTGGTCTACGATCTCAAATGCGTCGGCAGCGAAGCCTATCTGCGGCTTGCCACCGAAGTGATCCAGCGCGAGCGCGAGCTGCGCACGACGCATTGACGATGCCGTAGGGTGGGCAAAGGCGCCTTCGCCGTGCCCACCGTCTTCCGCACACAATCGGTGGGCACGCTTCGCTTTGCCCACCCTACGATAATTCAGTTCTGGAGTGCTGCACCGTGAATCCAAGGGAGCTGGCGATGGCCGACGAAGCGCGTTCGCGACTGGGCCGGGGTCTTGCAAGTCTGATCGGTGACGTCGGCGGCGAGGCTCAGCACGTCGATCGTCCGCGTGCGCAGCGCAAGGTGCCGATCGAATTCATCAAGCCCAACCCGCGCAACCCGCGCCGCACCTTTTCGGAAACCGAGCTCAAGGAGCTCAGCGATTCGATCAGGCAGCACGGCGTGATCCAGCCGATCGTGGTGCGTCCGGTGAAGGGCGCGCAGGACCGCTACGAGATCATCGCCGGCGAACGGCGCTGGCGCGCTTCGCAAATGGCAGGCCTGCATGAAGTGCCGATCGTGCCGGTCGACATCAGCGACAGCGATGCGCTGGAGTTCGCGATCATCGAGAACGTGCAGCGCGAAGACCTCAATCCGATGGAGGAGGCGCAGGGCTATCACGCGCTCGCCAATGAGTTCAAACGCAGCCAGGACGACATCGCGAAAGTCGTCGGCAAGAGCCGCAGCCACGTCGCCAACATGATGCGGCTGACGAAGCTGCCGGCCGAGGTGCAGGCCTTCATCGCGACCGGTCAGCTGACCGCCGGTCACGCCCGCGCGCTGATCGGCGTGCCCGATCCGCTCGCTGCCGCCAGGCGCATCGTCGAGGAAGGTCTCAACGTCCGCCAGGCCGAGGCGCTCGCGCATGAAGAGGGCGTGCCGGAGCGCAAGCCGCAGAAGGCGCGCAGCACCGGGGGGAAGGAAAAGGACCCCGACACGATCGATCTCGAAAAGCGCGTCAGCGACGCGCTCGGTCTCAAGGTCACCGTCAATCACCGCGACCCCGGCGGCTCCGTGCAGATCAACTACCGCAACCTCGACCAGCTCGACGAAGTCATGAAGCGGCTGGCGAAGGGCGCGCTGTAGTCTTCGCCGTTATTCCGGGCTCGCGATCACGCGCGGAAAGAGCTGGGCTTAGCCCCGCCGCTTGGCGTTCGCGGCGATCGCCATCAGCGTGCGCTGGGCGATGGCGGCGGCGAGGGTGGATTGCTTGCGGGTGTCGAGCGCGGCGGTTGCTAGCTGCTCGATGATGGCGGCGAGCCGCGCCACGCTGAAATTGCGCAGCGCCGTCTCCACCGCCGGCTTTCGCGAAAAGTGCAGCCGCGGAAAGCCGCCGTCGAGCACGGCGGAGGCAGGCTGGCCGTCGGCGATCGCAAGCGCGGATTTGTGCAGCCACGCGGCCTGGCGCTGCGCGGCCGAGATGATCACGCCGGGATAGGTGCCGGCGATCATGGCTTTGGCGAACTCGGTCTCGACGATGTCGGGCCGGCCGGCGAAGGCGCCGTCGACGATCGGATCGAGCTTCAGTTCGGAAGCATCGGCGACCACCGCCATCACGTCTTCCAGCGTGATCTCGCCTTTGCCATGTGCATAGAGCGTCAGCTTGCGCAGCTCGTTGCGCGAGGCCTGGCGGTCGCCGCCGAGGAACGACATCAGCGCCGCGCGGGCATCCTGCGCGATGCGCAAGTTTGCGATGCGAAGCTCGTCGTCCATCAGCTTGGCCAAGTCGCGCTCGGTGTCGGGATAGCAGCCGATCGCCACGGCCGTCTTGGCGCGCTCGCAGGCTTTGCGCAGCGGCGATTCCGGGCGCAGCTCGCCGGCCTCGATCACGATGCGGCAATCCTTCACGCCCATCTCGGCCAGTGTGTCGATGCCGCTGGCGAAGCTGCGCGAGCCTGCGCGCACGCGGATGGCGCGTTGGCCGCCGAACAGCGGCACCGTCATGGCTTCGTCGACGAGACGTGACGGCTCGGCGGACAGCTCGTCGCCATCGAGCCTGACCAGCGAGAACGGATCGTTGGGGTCGTCCACGGCGGAGGCGATCAGCGCGTCGGCGCGTTCACGCACCAGCCCGGCGTCGGGACCATAGAGCAGGACGATCGGCCGGCCCGCGTCGGGGCGGGCGAGGAAGGCGTCGATCTCTTTTCCACGCAGCGCGACCATCGGGCCTAGATCGTCATTCCGGGGCGCGTAGCGCGAACCCGGAATCCAGTGGTTGGGAATCGAGATTCCGGGTTCGCGCCACGCGCGCCCCGGAACGACGGGAATGTGAACTAGCTGCCCGCGGTGAAGAACGAGGCGAGCCGGGTGTTGATGTTCTCGGCGATCTCGTTGGCGGCACGATCCTCCGCATCGCGCACCGCGCGGTTGCGGGAGAAGCGCTGGTAGGAGCCGGGATTGTCATAGGACACGCGCGAGAACGTCGTGCCGGTCATCACCGACTTGCCGCTCGCGACCTCGATCAGGTTGTACTGGGCGTCGATGCCGTAATTCTCGCTGGTCGGCAGTCCCGTTGCCTGGCTGATGATCAGGGACGACCGGCTGGAGGTGAAGCGGATCTCCAGGCGGTGAGTTGGCGGCATGCCCGTGGCCGTGCCGTACAGCTTGAAGGCGAGAGCATTGCGGACCTCGACGCCGACGCGGGCCTCGCGGGAGGCGTTGGGCTTGGGGATCGGGGGCAGCTCGACGCCCATCAGCTTCTCACGCAAGCCGGGGGTGCCGTCAGTATGCTCGGCATACATCGGCCGGAAGCAGCCGGCCGTCAGCGCCGCCAGAGCGACGACTGCCAGCAAACGGGCTGCGATGCGGATCCTAGCCGACAACATTCACGATCCTCTTGGGGACGATGATCACCTTGCGGACGGGCTTGCCGTCCAGCGCCAGCTTTACCGCATCGAGGGCCAAAACGGCAGCCTCGATTTCCGGATTCTGGGCCGCTGTTGCAACTGTGACCTCACCCCGCTTCTTGCCGTTGACCTGGACCACCAGGGTCACGCTGTCTTCAACCAGCAAATCGCGTTCGATTTGGGGCCAATTGGCCTCCGAAACCAGCCCCTTCTGGCCCAGCACCTGCCAGCACTCCTCGGCTAGATGCGGCATCATCGGGGAGAACAGCTGGACCAGGATCTGGCTGGCCTCCCGGATCGCCCAAGCCAAGTCCGCGGCCGGCTGGCCGGGGCGCTGGAGGACCTCGGAGAACGCATTGGTGAATTCGCGGATATGGGCGAGGCAGACGTTGAAGTGCAGCCGCTCGATCCCGGTGGTGACCTTGTCTAGCGCGCCATGGGCGGCCTTGCGCAAGGCGGTCGCATCCGCCCCGAATGAGGCCGGCCGGGCCGCCGGCGCCGCCTTGCCGAGTTCGACGGAATCGTTCACCAGCCGCCACAGCCGCTGCACGAAGCGCGAGGCGCCTTGGACGCGCTCGTCGCTCCAGATCACGTCGCGGTCGGGCGGGGAGTCCGACAGCATGAACCAGCGCGCGACGTCGGCGCCGTAGGTCTCGATGATGTCGTCGGGGTCGACGGTGTTCTTTTTCGACTTCGACATCTTCTCGATCGCGCCAATCTGGATGTCTTCGCCCGTCGTCAGCAGGGTCGCGCGGCGCCCGTTGCCGCCGAGTTCGATCTTGACCTCGGCCGGCTGCACATAGGAGCCGTCGGCCTTCTGATAGGTCTCGTGCACCACCATGCCCTGCGTGAACATGCCGGCGAACGGCTCGTCCAGCGCAACGTGCCCGGTCGCCTTCATCGCGCGGGTGAAGAAGCGGCTGTAGAGCAGATGCAGGATCGCGTGCTCGACGCCGCCGATATACTGGTCGATCGGCAGCATCCGGTTGGCGACCGCGGGCGTCGTCGGCGCGTTCTCGTTCCAGGGATCGGTGAAGCGCGCAAAGTACCAGGACGAGTCCACGAAGGTGTCCATGGTGTCGGTTTCGCGCTGCGC
Organism: Bradyrhizobium sp. 1200_D9_N1_1; assembly: GCF_052075915.1. Classification (NCBI taxonomy): domain Bacteria; kingdom Pseudomonadati; phylum Pseudomonadota; class Alphaproteobacteria; order Hyphomicrobiales; family Nitrobacteraceae; genus Bradyrhizobium; species Bradyrhizobium sp. 1200_D9_N1_1. Next base: position 222,350 of record NZ_CP197226.1, read on the forward strand.
CTTGCCGCCGCATTGCGGGCAAGTGACGTGCTTCCAGGTCGGATGATGATCGAGCGCGTTGCCCGGCTTGTCGAAGGTCGCATCGTCAGGCAGCTTCACCGGCAGGTCGGCGTCCGGCACCGGCACCACATCGCATGTCGGGCAATGGATGACGGGGATCGGGCAGCCCCAATAACGCTGGCGCGAAATGCCCCAGTCGCGCAGGCGGAAATTCACCTGACGCTCGCCGACTGGCGCGTTGCCGCGCAGCTCGCTTTCGAGGCGTTTTGCGACTTCATCCTTGGCCTGCTCGATGGTCATGCCGTCGAGGAAGCGCGAATTGATCATGCGGCCGTCACCGTCATAAGCGGTGTCGGTGATGACGAACGATTTCGGATCCTGGCCCTCGGGGCACACCACCGGCGTGTTGCCGAGGTTGTACTTGTTGACGAAGTCGAGGTCGCGCTGGTCATGCGCGGGGCAGCCGAAGATCGCGCCGGTGCCGTATTCCATCAGCACGAAGTTGGCGACATAGACCGGCAGCTTCCAGCTCGGGTCGAACGGATGGATCGCGCGGATGCCGGTGTCGAAACCCTGCTTCTCCGCGGTGTCGATGATCTCCTGCGCGGTGCCGATCTTCTTGATCTCGGCGATGAACTCCGCAAGCTTCGGGTCCTTGGCGGCGGCGGCCGTCGCCAGCGGATGATCCGCCGAGATCGCCATGAACTTGGCTCCGAACAGCGTGTCGGGGCGCGTCGTGAAAATCTTCAGCTCGCTCTCGCCGGCCGGCGTCGTCGCCTGATCCAGCGCGAAGCGCACCAGGAGGCCCTCGGAGCGGCCGATCCAGTTGCGCTGCATCAGCCGCACCTTGTCGGGCCAGCGGTCGAGCGTATCCAGCGCGGACAAGAGCTCCTGCGAGTACTTCGTGATCTTGAAGACCCACTGATTCATTTCCCGCTGCTCGACAATGGCACCGGAACGCCAGCCTTTGCCGTCGATCACCTGCTCGTTGGCGAGCACGGTCATGTCGACCGGGTCCCAGTTCACCTTGCGCTTCTCGCGCTCGGCAAGGCCCGCACGCAGGAAGTCCAGGAACATCTTCTGCTGGTGCTTGTAGTAAGAGGGATCGCAGGTCGCGATCTCGCGGCTCCAGTCCAGCGACAGCCCGATCGAGCGGAGCTGCTTCTTCATCGCGGCGATGTTGTCGTAGGTCCAGGCTTTCGGGGCGACCTTGCGCTCGATCGCGGCGTTCTCGGCCGGCAGGCCGAAAGCGTCCCAGCCCATCGGGTGCAGCACGTTGAACCCCTTGGCGCGCATGAAGCGGGCCAGCACGTCGCCGAGCGTATAGTTCCGGACATGGCCGATGTGGATGCGCCCGGACGGGTAGGGGAACATCTCCAGCACATAGTATTTCGGCCGCGAATCGTCGTTCTTGGAGACGAAGATCGCCTTTTCGTCCCAGGCGGCTTGCCAGCGCGGTTCGGAATCGCGGGCGTTATAGCGTTCGGAGGTCATGGAATCGTTGGTTTTTTCGTGGGTTCGGCGGTCTGAAGTGGCCGGACTAGGCCATAAAAGCGACCGTGGGGTCAACGGATGAGTATTGACAACCAACGGCACCGGGAACACAATCCCTAGTCGTATTTCACCTTCGTATACGCCATGAAGCGATTTTTGAGAGTGTTACTGGTTTTCGCCCTGACAGCGACGACGTTAGCTGAAGTGGCAACAATAATTTGCCTGACCACAACAGTTTCCGCAGAGGCTCGCCCGCGCGATCCTTAGCTGCAGTCTAGGCGGAGCATGCGTGTGGTACGGGCGTCGACAAGGGGGCCCGGAAGTGCCCATTTGCGCGCTGCGTAAACATCTCAGGCCATGGGCTTGGCTGGCCGCTCTGCTAGCGAGCGGACTGTGCGCGGCTGCCGCAGACGACGTCGAGACCTGCAAAAAGATCGACCCGCTCATCTCACCAGATGCGTGCACTGCCGCAATCAAATCGGGGAGCCTTCAGGGCCACGATCTGGCTGTCCTCTATCTGAACCGTGGCTTTCTCGCCAGTCGCGCAAACGATTTCGACAAAGCAATCCAGGACTACGGCGAGGCAATCAAGGTTGACCCGCAATATGCGAATGCTTTCAGCAATCGGTGCGCCGTCTACGTCAGAAAGCGCGAATTCAATCGCGCGATCGAAGATTGCGACAACGCCATCAACCTGAACGCAAACTACACAAGTGCTTACGTGAGCAGGGGCAACGCCTACCGCCTGAAGAATCTGCATAGTCAGGCAATCATAGACTACGAGCGCGCCATCGCGCTCGACAAGAATTCAACGGCTGCGCTCTTCGGTGCCGCTCTCTCTTATTCGTCCATAGAACACTACGGGCGCGCAATTGAAGTCTATGGCCAGGTCCTCAAACTCGACAGCAAGAGCATTCAGGCGCTTAACAATCGGGGCTTGATCTACCTGCGACTGCATGACCTGGATCGTGCGATCAAGGACTTCAGCGCGGCGATCGATCTCGATCCGACGTTCGTCTATGCCCTGAATAATCGGTGTTCGGCCTACAACAGCTTGAAAGACGCGGACAATGCCTTGAAGGATTGCGACCGCGCGATCGAGCTCGTTCCAACCTATGTAAATCCCTACATTGGACGGGGTCGGGCCCATCGTTTGAAGAATCAAACCGACCTGGCGCTCAATGACTACGATCGGGCGATCGCGCTCGACCCGAAATCCGCGAGCGCATTCTTTGGGCGCGCGTACGTTCACGACCAAAGAGAGGAATATAAACAAGCTGCGGACGACTACACCAAAGCCTCACAATTGAACCCGAACGATCCCGAGACATGGAATAATCTGTGCTGGGCTCTTGGCATCATAGATCAGCTGAAAACGGCACTCTATGCCTGCGACCGGTCGCTTTCATTGCGGCCGAACAGCGCCGTCACGTCAAATAGCCGCGGTCTTGTCAACCTCAAGTCGGGAAATCTAGCCCAGGCCATCGAGGACTATGATCGGGCGCTCAATATGAGTCCGAAGGATGAGAACTCCCTCTATGGCCGCGGTATCAGCAAGTTGAAGCTTGGCGATCGTGCCGGCGGCGAAGAAGATATTAATGCGGCCAAGGCGATCAGCAGCACCGTCGCCGACGATTTCAAGAAACTAGGAATTCGGTAAGATTACGAAACAAGTCGCTCCATATATTGGAGGATCGGCAAATGAACGAATTGCTCAGCCGGGATGTCGTCCTGCTCTTCGCATTGTGCGTCACTTACATCTTCTGGGCGGTCGTACCCCTGGTTCCTGCGGTTATGATCTACCGGCTGTTTCCCAACGCGCCGGTTGATACGCAATGGAAGATACTGGGAGTTGCAGTGAAAGCGGGCGGAGCGGCCGGCTTCTACTTCGCGATCCTGGCGCTCGGCTTCTTCAAGTTTCTCGAGCCGACGATTGAGTACGTGCGAGGTCTTCAGCGTCCCTATTGGACGGTCGAAGCCTTGGTTCAATTCGTCGAATCGGACGACAGCGTAAGCAGGCCTTACACCACCAACTCTGCGGAGCAGATACGGATTCAGCCCTATGCATATGATTTCAAGCAAACGGACGATCAGACCTATCTGATTACGATGAGGTTTGCCGAGCTCAACAGCGACACTGATTCGATCAGGCTCATTTTTCCCGAGGGGATCGGCTTTATCCCTCTCAAGCAAATGATGAGCAGCGACAACACGAACAATTTCCTTAAACGTGTTAGTCTGACAAAGGGTCCTCCGACGAAGATTCATCCACCCGTCAAGTGGGGACAAAATGCGCCGTCGGTCTCCGACCTGTCGCAAAAGCTGGAGCGCGGTCTCGAAACGATATCTTCCCGGTAGTCTTGCAGCCGGCCGTCAGCCCGCCATCATCATGTCCGCTGCGCCGGTCTCGATCGCCTGCACGCCGTGCTCGACGACGTTGTTGCGGCCGCGGTGTTTTGCGGCGTAGAGGGCGGCGTCAGCGGCTTCGATCAGGTCGCCGGGGCGGAAGGCCTCGTTGGGCTTCGCTGCGGCAACGCCGATCGAGACGGTGACGATCATGTGGGCGGACGTGATGTGCGGCAGGCAGAGCCTCAGCACGGCCGCACGCACCAGTTCGCCGATCTCCACGGCGCGGTCCACGTCGGTGTTCGGCAGCAGCAGGCAGAATTCCTCGCCGCCATAGCGCGCCGCAAAGCCCATCGTGTCGGCGGCGATACCGGACAGCGACTCGCCGAGTCGGGTCAGGCAGGAATCGCCTTCGAGATGGCCGTAAGTGTCGTTGAAGAGCTTGAAGTGGTCGACGTCGATCATCAGCAGCGCGAGGTCGCTGCCATATTGCTGCGCGCGCATCCATTCGAAGTCGAGCCGGCTCTGGAAGCCGCGGCGGTTGGCTAGGCCCGACAGCATGTCGATCGAGGCCATTACCGTCAGCCGGTCGTTGCTCGCGATCAGCTCGCGCTCGCGCTGGCTCAATTGCGCGGCCATCGCGTTGAACGCGCGGGCCAGCGGCACGAATTCGGCCGGCAGGCGATTGCGCGCCGCGCGTGCCGACAGATCGCCCTCGCCGAGGCGCTTGGCCATGTCGGCAAGCATCTCGATCGGCTTGATCACCAGCTTCTCGGCGGCGATCAGCGCGCCGAGCAGGACGAACAGGACGACGAAAGCGAGCTGGAGATAGGCGGTGCGGATATCGCGGCTCACGGCCGCAGACACCTTGTCCTCGTCGATGCTGGCGATCAGGCGGGCATTTGTGCCGGCGATGCGGATGTAGCTGACGGCGCGGCGCGAGCCGTCGGCGGCGAGGAAGGACAGCGAGCCCTCGTCCTGGTCCGACCGCAGCGCCTTGTCGGCGATTGCGGACATCAGCGGCATGTTGTCGAGGGGACGGCCGACCGCGCTGTGCTGGTCGGCGGGTGCGGCCAGCACGGTGCCCGCGCTGTCGACCAGCACGGCGGTGATGCCGGCGCGACCACCGAGATTGCTCATGACCTTCGACATCCAGTCGAGGTTGACGGTGGCGAGCACGACGGCATCGGCGACGCCGCTGAAGGCGGACACCGGATAGACCGCCATGACGGTCGGTGACGGCACCGGCCGCGACAGGATGAAGTCGCTCAGCACGAAACGGCCGGTTTCCTGCGCCTGCTGGAAGTAAGGCCGGTCGCTGAGATCGAGGCCGACATACATGTTGTTGGTGGCGCACTGGATGCGTCCGTCCTGGCCGGCGATCAGAAGCGTGCGGATCCAGGGAAGGTTCGACGGCAGGCTCGCGCGCAGCACGTCGCAGCTCTTGCTGATTCCGCCGGCGGAGGCGCGGATGAAGGCTTCCGATTTCAGGATGGTCTCGACCGACGAGATCACCTCGCGCTGCGCATCGGCGCTGTGCCTTGCGACGGTGTTGAACTCGGCCGCGGCCTGCGCGATCTGGCTGGTGCGCGTGTTCTCGAGCGAACGGATGCGCTCGAGCATCAAGGGCGCCACCAGAATCACGGCGAGCAACGCAAGCCGCGCCCGGATTCCAAGGACCTGCTTGAGTTTTGCTCGCTTACGGTTGAAACTGACGTTTGCCATCTTCGCTGCCCACCCCATGGGCCAAGGTAAAGCGAAGGGTTCAAAAACTCTTTCTTGAACTCGGTAAAATTGGACTTACCTCGGTTACGACCACAGCCAATCGACGTCATGACAGAAGCCAACGCCGCGCCGGTAACCGGCCATTCACCAAACGCGCTCGCCGCGGTCGAAGCCGAAATCGCCCGCGCCTGCAAGGACGCGCGGCGCGATCGCGCCTCGGTCACGCTGATCGCGGTGTCGAAGACCTTCGACGCGGATGCAATTACCCCGGTCATCGCCGCCGGACAGCGCGTATTTGGCGAGAATCGGGTGCAGGAGGCCAAAGGCAAGTGGCCGGCGTTAACGTCCGTTTACCCCGATATCGCGCTGCATCTGATCGGGCCGCTGCAATCCAACAAGGCGAAAGAGGCGGTCGCGCTGTTCGACGCCATCCATTCGGTTGACCGCCCGAGCATTTGCCAGGCGTTAGCCAAGGAAATCGAATCTCAGAAAAAGCACCCGCAGCTCTTCGTCCAGATCAACACCGGCGAGGAGCCGCAGAAGGCCGGCGTCGCGCCCGGCGAGGCCGATGCCTTCCTCGCAAGCTGCCGCGATACCTATGGACTGACGATCTCCGGACTGATGTGCATCCCGCCGGTTGACGAGCCGCCGGCGGCGCATTTCGCGCTGACCGCCAAGATCGCCGCGCGCAATGGATTGACGAATCTCTCGATGGGCATGAGCGCGGATTTCGCCACCGCCATCATGCTCGGCGCCACGCATGTGCGCGTGGGAAGCGCGATCTTCGGGCATAGATAATTGTCTTGGGTCGTCCTGGCGAAAGCCAGGACCCATTACCCCAGGGAGTGGTTTGGCGAAGATTGGCCGTCGGTATTGCAACCGAGCGGAATCGAGAGATCACGCGGTATGGGTCCTGGCCTTCGCCAGGACGACAGCAGTGATTATTCGAACCCCACCGACACCTTTCCCAACACGCCAAAATCCACCGCAAAGTGATCGCCGGCCTGGATCGGCAGCGGCGGATGGCAGGTGCCTGTGGTCACCACCTCCCCTGCCCGCAAGGTGATGCCGAGTCCGCGCAGCTCGTTGGCGAGCCAGGTGAGTGCAACACGGGGATCGCCGAGCACGTTCTTGCCATGGCCGATGTAGCGCTCGCCGCGCAGCGTGATCTGCGGCCGTTCTTCGACGAGATCCATCCCGCGCCAGTTCGCAGGCGTCGCCGCGCCCAGCACGAACAGATGCGCGCAGGCATTGTCGGCGATGAGCTGCGCCTCGCCGGCGCCGGCGAAATCGACAAAGCGCGAATCCGGAATCTCGATCGCGGGATGGAAGCTGTCCACGGCGCCCAGCACCTCGTCGACGGCGAACGACGCCGCGCGCGGCGCCAGATCGCGACCCATGCGGAAGCAAAATTCCGGCTCGCCGACGCGCATCGCGTTGCCCTTCATCGACGCGGTGCCGCCATCGGCGATCACGGTGTCGCTCATGATGCGCCCGGCGAGCGGTCCCGTGACATTGATGTGCTTCTGTCCGGACAAGCTCGTTGCCGCGATCTTCCAGCCGAACAGCTTTCCGGGCGATTGCGCTTCGAGCGCGGCCTGAATGGCGTAGCCCTCGGCGCGGGTCTGCGGCCGCAGATATCCCTCCAGCGCGTCGAGCTTGGTGTCGTCACGCCAGTGTTGAACGAGGACCCGCGATGCGGCGGCGATCTGATCCTTCTCGAGCATGTGCCCTCACCCGATGATGATTCTCGTTCGTGGGCCCAGCCGCCGCAGCAATTGCAGTATCGCGGATTTGGTCATGGAAACGCAGCCCGCGGTCGGGCCGAAATTGTCGCGCGCCAGATGCAGGAACACCGCGCTGCCGCGGCCGGCGATGCGCGGGCGCGTGTTGTGGTCGATTTCGATGATGAAGTCATAGAGATGGTCGGCCCGCTTGAGCCGGTCACCGCCCTGCCCCTCGCCGAGTCGGATTCCCTGATTGTAATGACGGTCGTGGGGGTCCTCGCACCAGGCGTCCTCGCCGGTGATGATCCGCGCCGGCAGGAAGGTTTGCGGCCGGCTGTGCCGGTCGCCCCGCCACCACAGTCGCCGCGGTCGGAAGCTGCCCCTCGGGGTGCCGCCGTCGCCCTCGCGCTTGTTGGCGAGAATACCGCCCCGCCCCAGCGCCACCGGAATGGTCAGCGCTCCGGCCGTCAGCCAGCCGCGGCGCGGATTACCGGCGGCAGGCTTAACGCGGATCGCGGACAGCGGTCCGGCGCCTCGATTTTTGGTGTAAGTAGCTGAAGCAGCGTTGTTTTTCATGTGACCGTGCGATGTCGCATTCATTACAGGACATTCATCAAAACGCCCTGCTATTCTAGGTTAGAGTGCTTCTGGCTTGTGAATCGGTAACAGCCCACTACTTCAACACGAACAACAATAATAACGGCGACCCCTAAACTTCCCCTCGCGGCTGGGCGCGGCATGCATGCGCGCCGAGCCGGACCCCAAAAGGATGATACCCTATGGCCAATGCCCGCAAGATCCTGATCGTGGATGACGATACCGATCTGCGCGATACGTTGGTGGAGCAATTATCGCTGCACGAAGAATTTGAAGCCTCCGCCGTCGATACCGGCGCCAAGGGCGCGAGCGCCGCGAAGGCCAATTCCCCCGATCTCGTCCTGATGGACGTCGGTCTGCCCGACACCGATGGCCGCGAGGTGGTCCGCTCCTTACGCAAGGGCGGCTTCAAGGCCCCCATCATCATGCTGACCGGGCATGACACCGATTCCGACACGATTTTGGGCCTGGAATCCGGCGCCAACGACTACGTCGCAAAACCCTTCCGCTTCGCCGTGCTGTTGGCCCGTATCCGCGCCCAGCTCCGCCAGCACGAAGCCAGCGAGGACGCGGTGTTCTCGGTCGGCCCCTACAGCTTCCGGCCCGGCTCGAAGATGCTGACCGCCGCCAATGCGCGCAAGGTCCGGCTGACGGAGAAGGAAACCGCCATCCTCCGCTTCCTCTACCGCGCCGGCCAGATGCCGGTGTCGCGCGAGACCCTGCTCCAGGAGGTCTGGGGCTACAATTCCGGCGTCACCACCCACACGCTGGAAACCCACATCTACCGCCTCCGCCAGAAGATCGAGAAGGACGCCGCCAACCCGGAGATCCTGGTAACGGAAGCCGGTGGCTACAAGCTGGTGCCGTGATACGCTTTGGGGGCGTGCGAATCGTTTTAGATCGCGTGCCCTTGAGCCTCGGATCTGAATGTCAATTGACGACGACGTAGCGCTTCTCGAGCGGGTCCCGACACTGCGCCTGTTGGGAGACGCCTCGTTGCGCATGCTGGCGATCGGCTCCGAGCAGCGTGACTTCGTCCGCGGCGACATCCTGTTCAATCTTGGCGACGACGCCGATGCCGGCTTCGTGGTCCAGCGCGGCGCCTTCCGGGTCGAAGACGGCGCCGGCGCCGAGATGACCGTGGGTCCCGGCGCGCTGATCGGCGAGCTCGCGCTGGTGGTGCCGATGAAGCGGCCGTCGAGCGCGATCGCGCTGGAGCATTCCTCCGTCATCCGCGTCGCGCGCAGCCTGTTTCAGCGCGTGCTCGAAAGCGACCCCGCCGCCGCCGTTCGCCTGCGCGACGAATTCGCAGTTCGCTCCAGCCAGATCGCGAGCGATATCCTGATGGCCGGTGCGAAGCTGACGACCTGAGGCCCCTGTCATTCCGGGGCGCGACGAAGTCGCGAGCCCGGAATCCATTCATCCACCAACTCTGCCGCCCGATGGATTCCGGGCTCGCGCTACGCGCGCCCCGGAATGACAGGAGGTCACACCTCCAGCGTCACCGTCACCGGCACGTGGTCCGACGGACGCTCCCAGCTCCGCGCGTCGCGGAGAATCTTGAAATCCTGGACCGCGTCCTTCAGCGCGCGCGAGACCCAGATGTGGTCGAGCCTGCGGCCGCGATCGCCGACGGTCCAGTCGGCGGAACGGTAGCTCCACCACGTGTAGACCTTCTCCGACATCGGAATGCGCTCGCGCGCGACGTCGACCCACTCACCGGCCGCGAGTGCCGCCTTCAGCTTCTCGGTTTCGACAGGCGTGTGCGAGACCACTTTCAGAAGCTGCTTGTGCGACCAGACGTCGTTCTCGTGCGGGGCGACATTGAGATCGCCGACCAGGATGTGGCGGTCATCGCCGCGCGGATGCAGCGGCTCGCACGCCGTCATCTCGTCGAGGAAGCGCAGCTTGTGGTCGAACTTCTCGTTCAGCGCCGGATCGGGAATGTCGCCGCCGGCCGGCACGTAGAAATTATGCAGCACCAGCGGCTTTGCGATGTTGGCCTGCGTCCCGAAAGATACAGAAATGTGGCGCGAATCCACCTTGTCGCAGAAGGTGCGGATGTCCTTGGACTCGAACGGGATCCTCGAGACGATGGCGACGCCGTGATAGCCCTTCTGCCCGTTCAGCGCGACGTGCTCATAGCCGAGCCGCTTGAAGCGCTTCAGCGGAAAGGCATCGTCGATGCACTTGGTCTCCTGGAGGCACAGCACGTCCGGCCGCGCACTCTTGAGGAATTTCGCGACCAGATCGATGCGCAGCCGCACCGAATTGATGTTCCAGGTTGTCAGGGAAAGACGCATGAGGGATGCGTCTTAGCATGGATTGGCGCGGGGAAAATGCTTGTCCATAGCGAGCTCTCGTATGGTGGGCAAAGCGAAGCGTGCCCACCATTCCTGCCGCGAGGAGGAGAGGTGGTGGGCACGGCGCAAGTGCGCCTTTGCCCACCATACAGCAACTATCCTGGCGATGGGCCGTAATTGGTGAAGTCGATCTTGAACATGCCGGGATCGAGCTTCTTGGTTGCGTCGAGATTGTAGACCGCGATCGTGGTGTCGTAGCCCTGCGGGTCGGTGACGGTCCACTGCTTCAGCTGGCCGTCCTTGGCGCCGAACATCAGCAGGAGGCGGCTGGTGCCGACCAGCGCCTGCTTCTCCTCGATGGTGACGCTGACGAAGACGTCGTCGGCCGAGACGTTGACGACGTTGGTGTCCTTCATCAGGTCGATGCGATCGGACAGCAGGAAGCGCAGCGGCGTCTGCGACAGCGGATAGACGTCCTGGGTCGCGAGCTTGCGATCGCGCACCACCAGCGACGATCCGTCGGCGACGATGTCGATCGGGCTCGGCGCGTCATATTCGAAGCGCACCTTGCCCGGCTTCTGGATGTAGAAATCGCCCTGCGTCTTGCTGCCGTCGGGGCCGACCTGGACGAAATTACCGACCAGCGTCGACAGCGAGGACAGATAGGCGCTGACCTTGGCCGCCTGCGCCTTCTGGTTGGCGTCGAAGGTCTGGAAGATGCTGCTCGGCACGTTGCGGCGCGGATCCGGGATCACCGGATTCGGCGGCGTCTGGGTCGCGCCGGTGACCGCAGGCCCGCCGGCGGCCGCACCATTGTCGCGGCCCTTCGGCGCGGGCTTCGGCACCGGCACGTTCTGCGCGGACGACGCCGCGGTCACCATCGCGGCGGTGACGAGAAGCACGCCGGCCACGCGCGCGCTTCGCGCGGCGATGGTGGCAGCGAATCGAATGTCCGGATGTCTGATCAACGCGTCGTCCTGTATGGCTAGGCGCCTTTTAGCGTGATTTCGGGCAAAAGCAGATATCGATTTTGCGTGAAAGCCTGTTTTGAGGCGGCTCGCCTCACATATGGCTGTCTTCTTCCTCGACCAGGATCTCGCGCTTGCCGGCGTGGTTGGCGGGACCGACAATGCCTTCCAGTTCCATGCGCTCCATCAGCGATGCGGCGCGGTTATAGCCGATTTGCAGGCGGCGCTGGATGTAGCTGGTCGAGGCCTTGCGGTCGCGTTTGACGATGGCAACGGCCTGCTGGAATAGATCGCCGCCGCCATCCGCGCCCATGCCGCTGGCGTCGAACACGGCGCCGCCGTCCTCGTCCTCGGTCGGCTCTTCGGCCGTGACGGCCTCGAGGTATTCGGGCTGGCCCTGCGTCTTGAGGTGGCGCACCACCTTCTCGACTTCGTCGTCCGACGCAAACGGTCCGTGCACGCGGCTGATGCGGCCGCCGCCCGCCATGTAGAGCATGTCGCCCTGGCCGAGCAGCTGCTCGGCGCCCATCTCGCCGAGGATGGTGCGGCTGTCGATCTTGGAGGTGACCTGGAAGGCGATGCGGGTCGGGAAGTTCGCCTTGATGGTGCCGGTGATGACGTCCACCGACGGACGCTGTGTCGCCAGGATCACATGCAGGCCGGCGGCGCGCGCCATCTGCGCGAGACGCTGTACCGCGCCTTCGATGTCCTTGCCGGCGACCATCATCAGGTCGGCCATTTCGTCGACGATGATGACGATGTAGGGCAGCGGGTCGAGCGAGAGCTTCTCTTCCTCGTAGATCGCCTTGCCGGTTTCCTTGTCGAAGCCGGTGTGCACCGTGCGCGTCGGCTCCTCGCCCTTGGCTTTCAACTCGAGCAGACGCGTGTTGTAGCCGTCGATGTTGCGCACACCGAGCTTGGCCATGTTCTTGTAGCGCTCTTCCATCTCGCGCACGGCCCATTTCAACGCGACCACCGCCTTCTTCGGGTCGGTCACGACGGGCGTGAGCAGATGGGGAATGCCGTCATAGACGGAGAGTTCGAGCATCTTCGGATCGACCATGATCAGCCGGCACTGGTCCGGACGCAGCCGGTAGACCAGGCTGAGGATCATGGTGTTGATGGCGACCGACTTGCCCGAGCCGGTGGTGCCGGCGATCAGCATGTGCGGCGTGCGCGCGAGGTCGATGATGACGGGATCACCGCCGATGGTCTTGCCGAGGCAGAGCGGCAGCTTTGCGACCGTGTCGACGGTCTCCTTGGCGACCAGCAGCTCGCGCAGATAGACCTTTTCGCGATGGGCGTTCGGCAATTCGATGCCGATGGCATTGCGGCCGGGCACGACGGCGACGCGCGCCGACAGCGCGCTCATCGAGCGGGCGATGTCGTCGGCGAGGCCAATCACGCGCGACGACTTGATGCCGGGCGCCGGCTCCAGCTCGTACAGCGTGACGACGGGACCCGGATTGGCCTTCACGATCTCGCCGCGCACGCCGAAGTCCTGCAGCACGCCTTCGAGCGCGCGCGAATTGGCTTCCAGCTCGGCCTTGCTGAGCGGCTGGCGATCGCCGGCCTTGGGCGCGGCCAGCACGGACACGGACGGAAGCTCGAACTTGTCGGAGGATTTTTTCGCCGCGGCCTTCGGCGCAGCCTTCTTGCGCGGTGCGCGCGCGGCAGGCTCCTCCTCTTCCTCCTCGTCTTCCTCTTCCTCGTGCTCCTCCTCGTAGTCCTCGTCTTCGGACCGCGGCGAGATCGGCGGCGCGGCGCGGCCGCCGCCGAGATTCGGCTCCTGGCGGCTGAACCCAACGGCCCTGGTCTTCGGTCCGCTCGAGACCAGCGAGCGGTAAGCGGCACCACACAGCCAGATCAGGCGCGCCTTGGTGCTCATCAGCGCATGGAACAGCCAGCCCAGCGACACCGAGCCGCGATCGCTCTCCTCGTCTTCATCGAGCGGCTTGTCGTCATCCTCGATCTCGGCGAGCTCGTCGTCATGCTCGCGCGCGCCAAGACCGCAGGCGATCAGGAAGGTCGCGGCCATCGCCGCGAACAGGATCACGCCGAGCACGGTGCGATAGATCATGCCCGGCGGCCCGAAAATCACCGCGGGCGCGCGCACCAGGGCATCGCCGACCACGCCGCCGAGTCCGGTCGGCAGCGGCCATGCGCCGCCGTGCGGCCAGCAGCTGACAAAGCCCGCAGCGATCACGGTGCAGAGAATCCAGGAGCCGAGCCGCAGCGCCTCGCGGTCGAACGGGCGATGGGTCATCATGCGCCAGCCCCAGACCGCGACCGTCAGGACCAGCATGATCGCGCCGAGCCCGAGGATCTGCATCGCAAGGTCGGCGCCGATCGCGCCGGCATAGCCGAGGATGTTGCGGATCGGCCGCGAGGTCGCGTGGCTGAGGCTTGCATCCTGCACCGACCAGGTCATGAGCGCGGCCGAGGCGAGCCCCGACAGCGCGATCAGGCCGAGGCCGGCGAGCTCGCGCATACGCCGCGCCAGCCCCTCGCGGATCGACGGCGGCAGATGGCCGACCAGTGGAATGACACGTTCGATTGCCGACATGCTCACGGGCCCCGCCTAACCCAGAGTCTCGACCAGGCGGTGCAGCGCCTGTGCCGTGGTCTCGCCATCCTGCACCAGCGCGAGGCGAATGTAGCCTGCGCCGGGATTGAAGCCGTCGGGCTGGAGCCGCGCCAGATAGCTGCCGGGCACCACGCGCACGCCGGCTTCCTTGAAGAGCCTGAGCGTGATCGACACGTCGTCGCCGAGCTCGGACGTGTTGAGCCAGACGCAGAAGCCGCCGTCGGGCCGGCGATAGCCGTAGCGATTGCCGATGATCTGGTCGGCGAGGTCGAACTTGATCCGGTAGAGCCTGCGGTTCTCCTCGACATGCGCTTCGTCGCCATAGGCGACGGTGGCGACATGCTGGAGCGGCACGGGCACCTGGGGCGCTGCGATGTTGCGCAGCTCGAGGAACATGCCGATGAACTTCTTGTCGCCGGCGGCGAACCCGACGCGCAGGCCCGGCAAATTGGAGCGCTTCGACAGCGACTGGAACGCAACCACGCGGGTGAAGTCGGGGCCGGCACATTCGAGCGCGCTGCCCGGGGCCTCGCGGGTGTAGATCTCCGAATAGCACTCGTCGCTGAGGATTACGAAGCCGTAGCGGTCGGCGAGTTGCTTTAACCGCTCGAAATAGTCGGGCTTGGCGACCGAGCCCTGAGGATTGGCGGGCGAGGCCAGATAGAACGCCACCGTGCGCGCCAGCGTCGCCTCGTCGATGGCGTCGAGATCGGGCAGGAAGCCGTTCTCGACGGTGGTCGGCAGATAGACCGGCTCGCAAGCCGCTGCGCGGGCGCCGGCGCCATAGACCGGATAGAACGGGTTCGGCATCAGGATGGCGGGCTTGCCGGGGCGCGGGCTGACATAGCGTGCGGCCGTGATCGCGGCGAGGAACAGCCCCTCGCGGCTGCCATTGAGGACGAGAAGCTCGCTCGCGGGGTCGAGCGGCCGCGGCAGCTTGAAGCGCGACGACAACCAGGCGCTCGCGGCTTTCCGGAACGGCTCGGTGCCCTGGTTCATCGGGTAACGGCCGAAATCGGCGGTGTGCTTGGCCAGGACCGGGCCGACGAAATCGGGCACGGGATGCTGAGGCTCGCCGACCGCAAGCGTAATCAAGGGCTTACCCGGCTGATGGGGGGCCAGCAGCTCGTTCAGCCGGACGAAGGGCGAGCGTTCGGAATCGGAGCTTCCGCTGGCCTGCGGCGCACGGGATGAAGCGGTCATAGCCATTCTGGACGCCAGCACTCTTGGAACAGCCGGTCGCACCAAGGCGCCGGCGGGAAGCGGTTCAGTTCACCATAGATAGGGCGAGGTTAAGACGCGATTAACCATCGGCCGCCGCCCCCGTCCAGAGCGGGAATATTGAGGCCGGACAACAACGGGATGGGTGGGCTACAGGGCCGGCTGGTTCCTCCACCTCTCCCGCTTGCGGGAGAGGTCGCGCCGAAGGCGCGGATGAGGGTTCTCTCCGCAGAGGGACTGTCCCGATGTTGAGACACCCTCTCCCCTGCCCTCGCCCTCCCCCGCATGCGGGGGAGGGCGCGCGCCGTCATCGTGGACTAGTGCCCCGGCAGCTTCTCGAACGTCGTCATGCCGGCGGGGATGGCGTGGAATTCCTGCTTGTCGCAGGTGTAGATCGCCATCTGCGGATGGAACTGCTCGGGCTCGTCCAGCGTGCCGACCTTCAGGATCGCTGCGGGGAGGCCCGGAACCTTGGTTACCAGATGGGTGCCGCATTCGGGGCAGAACTCGCGCGTCACGGCGCGCTCGAGGTCCTTGCGGGTGAACTGCTTGGGCTGCCCGATGATGTAGCTGAAGCCGGCCACCGGCATCGCGATGAAGGTGTTGGGCGCGCCGCCCGAGATGTACTGGCACTCGCGGCAATGACACTGCGCCTGCATCATCGGGTCGCCCTCGGCCACGTAGCGCACTTCGCCGCAATAGCATCCGCCTTCCAAACGCATGACGACCTCCCGGTTTGTTGTTCGTTGTGGTCGATATTTCTGCGCCGGCAATCTGGAATGGCAATCCTTTTCTTTGCTTCTTTGCCGCGCGGCGCAAAAAGAAAGGGGCTCCAGCTTGCGCTGGAGCCCCTCAACGGTCGGGGCATTGCCGGGTATGTGCCCAAACCGTAGTTGTGGACGCGGTCTCCGAGGAGACCGTGCCCGGGAGGAGACGTTACATGTTGTAGGCGCGCTCGGTGTGCTCGGTGATGTCGAGGCCTTCACGCTCGCTCTCGACATTGGCGCGGAGGCCAACGATCACATCGACGACCTTGTAGAGGATCGCCGAACCGATGCCCGACCACACCAGCGTGGTGCAGACGCCCCAGAACTGGGACACCATCTGCGCCGCGAAGTCGTAATCGGCAACCTTCGGCGGGATCGCGGTGTAGTCGATGATGCCGGCGCCGCCGAGGGCGGGGTTCACCAGGATGCCGGTACCGAGAGCACCGACGATGCCGCCGATGCAGTGCACGCCGAACACGTCGAGGGAGTCGTCGTAGCCGATCGCGTTCTTCACGACGGTGCAGAAGAACAGGCAGACCACGCCGACCACGAGACCGAGGACGATCGCACCCATGACGCCGGAGAAGCCGGCGGCGGGCGTGACGGCCACGAGACCCGCGACAGCGCCGGAGATGACGCCGAGCACCGACGGGTGACCCTTCACGATCCACTCCGCGAACATCCACGACAGCGCGGCGGCTGCGGTGGCGACGAAGGAGTTGGTCATGGCGAGGGCAGCGCCGCCGTTGGCTTCGAGGTTGGAGCCGGCGTTGAAGCCGAACCAGCCGACCCAGAGCAGCGAGGCGCCGATCATCGACATGGTCAGCGAGTGCGGAGCCATCAGCTCCTTGCCGTAGCCGGTGCGCTTGCCGATCAGGAGAGCGCCGACGAGACCTGCGATGCCGGCGTTGATGTGCACCACGGTGCCGCCCGCGAAGTCGATCGCGCCCTTCTTGAAGATCCAGCCGGCGTCGGCGTTGATCTCGTCGAGCTTGGCCTGCGCCGCGGTCTTCGCCGCCGCATCAGTCGCCGCAGCCAGAGCCTTGGCAGCGTCCTGGATCGCGTCCGGGCCGGGCCAGTACCAGACCATGTGCGCGATCGGGAAGTAGATCAGCGTGACCCAGAGCGGGATGAAGAGAGCGATCGCCGAGAACTTCATGCGCTCGGCGAAGGCGCCGACGATGAGGGCCGGCGTGATCGCCGCGAAGGTCATCTGGAAGCACATATAGATGAGCTCCGAGATGTTGGCGTCGACCGAGAAGGTCGCGGCCTTCGAGTCGGTGGTGACGCCCATCATGAAGGCCTTGGAGAAGCCGCCGATGAAGTCGGAACCGCCGGTGAAGGCGAGGCTGTAGCCGTACACGGCCCAGATCACGGTGACGACGCAGACGGTGTAGAAGACCTGCATCAAGACCGAGAGCATGTTCTTGGAACGGACGAGACCGCCGTAGAACAGCGCAAGACCCGGGATCGTCATCAACAGCACGAGGACTGTCGATGTCAGCATCCAGGCGTTGTCTCCCTTATTGACCGTTGGCTCGGCATAGGCTGCGGTCGCAGCGAACAGGCCGACTGCGAGAGCCGCCAATCCCGCGCCATAGGGACGCTTGAACGTCATATTATTTACTCCTGATTGGATAAGGTTGAGCGCGAAATCAAAGGGCCGCGGCATCGGCCTCGCCGGTGCGGATACGAACCGCATGGTCGAGGTTGATGACGAAGATCTTGCCGTCGCCGATCTGTCCGGTTTTCGCGGCGGACGTGATGGCGTCGATGGTCTTGTCGACCTGGTCGGAGGCGACAGCGACCTCGATCTTGATCTTGGGCAGGAAGCTCACGGCATATTCAGCGCCGCGATAGATTTCCGTATGGCCCTTCTGGCGGCCATACCCCTTGACTTCCGTCACCGTGAGACCGTGAACGCCGATGGCGGTCAGGGCGTCACGGACTTCTTCCAGCTTGAATGGCTTAATAATCGCCATAACAATTTTCATGGGTCCTATCCCCGCTTGGGCCCGGTCCGGACGTGGCCGGGCGTTTCTCGACTGGTTCGCCACGAGGGAGAAGTTTCACTACGCGGGCACAGCCACGCCCCCTAGAATCAAATGCCGTGCCAGAACGGGCGTGTTGCCTAACGGATTATGAAAGCGGGGGTTTTCGCGTTTCGCGGGTATCGCGGTGCAGTGCGCTATTACGTCGCGCTCAAAAGCTGGTCACGACTGCTCAAAATGAGGGCACGACAGGCTGCCGACACAATGTTGCTCACGTGTCGGGCAGCTGGAAGGTATCTAATTATGGGCAAAGCTTACTGAAGTGCTTCGCCGTGCGGCGAAATACCGAACCCCCCGAGCTCGTGCCCACGGGATGCGCGCAACCGGCCGAGCCGCTCGGGCAGAACAAAGCTCGCCGGACGGTATCCGGCCGAAGCCGCCGTCGGACCGTCAGGTAGCGTCGCGTTCCGCAAAGACCCGGTCGATCAATCCCCATTCGACCCCTTGCTGTGCAGTCATGAAGTGGTCGCGGTCCAAGGTTCGTTCCACCTCCGCCTCAGTGCGCCCGCAATGCTGCGCGTAGAGCCGGGTGATGCGCCGCTTGGTCTCCTGCATTTCGTTGGCATGGATCAGGATGTCGGACGCTTGGCCCTGGAAGCCGCCGAGCGGCTGATGCACGTGAAGGCTCGCATTGGGCAGCGCGGCGCGGTGACCTCGCTCGCCGGCCATCAGCAGGAACGAGCCCATCGAGCGCGCGGTGCCCATGCACAGCGTATGAACCGGCGCCTTGATGAACTGCATGGTGTCGTACATCGCCAGTCCACTGGTGACTACGCCGCCATAGGAATTGATGTAGAGATTGATCGGCCTGTTCGGATTCTCCGCCTCCAGGAACAACAATTGCGCGCAGACCAGTCCGGACATCGCATCATTGACCTCGCCGTTGAGGAAGATGATGCGCTCGCGCAGGAGCCGCGAATAGATGTCGAAGGATCGCTCGCCGCGGGCAGATTGTTCGACAACCATAGGGACGAGCTGAAGCATGTCGCGCATTGGCGACCTCCATGTCTGCAGGTGATGAAGTCTTTTGCTGTCAGGCCGCCATCATCAGGCGGCAATTGGTGTTGGCCGGCTGCGGCAGTTTCGCGAGGTCGTCGCAGGCTTGCTGGATGATGCGGAAGCGGGTGCCGCCGTCCTCGTTCGGCTCGATCCGGAAGATGACGTGGCTCTCGCGAAACGGCGGCTCTGAATCGCGAAGCCGGTAGCGCACCTCTTCGCCTGCGATCGTTGATTCCGGCTCGGCGCCCGCAAGGTCGCAATCCGGCGACCAGCGCTCGCGCAAGGCCGGAATGGTCACGGCGCGCCAGACCTTTGCCGGCGGCGCATCGAAATCATATTCAAGCACCAGGGCTTCGTCGGGACGATCAGGCTTCGCGGCGTCGCTCATCGGTCCAGGTCCTTATTAATCCAGGTCCTTATTGATCCATGTCCTTGAGGAGATCGGCGAGTGCTTCCATGCGCTTCGGCCAGTAGGCCCGGTAGCGCGCAAGCCATGCCCCGATGGCGACGATTCCGTCCGGGTCGACTTCGTAGTTCACAAAGCGGCCCTGCCGCTGTTCACGCACCAGACCTGCCGCACGCAGCACCGCGAGGTGCTGCGACATCGCCGGTTGGCTGATCTCCAATCCGTCGCGCAAAGCGCTCGCATTCAGGCTTCCGCCAGCGAGCTTCTCAAAGACCCTTCGACGCGTCGGGTCGGCCAGCGCCTTGAAGATGTCGGCTTCGATCATGGCAACACATAAGCATACACTTATGTGTTGCGCAAGCCCTGGGCGACCTTAGGCTGCTCGATTCCTCGAACCGCTCGCCCGCAGCTTACTGCAGGGCCTCACCGTGCTGCGAAATATCCAGTCCCTCGAGCTCGTGCTCACGGGATACGCGCAAGGGCACGAACAGGCCGACCAGCTTGAGCAGGATGAAGCTCACGCCTGCCGCCCAAACGAAGGTGACGGCGACCCCATAAAGCTGGATCAGAAGCTGCCGCGGATGACCTTCGAGCAGGCCGGCGGTGCCGCCGATGGCGCTGGTTGCGAACACCCCGGCGAGCAGGGTGCCGGTCAGACCGCCGATGCCGTGGACGCCGAACACGTCGAGCGAATCGTCATAGTCGAAGCGGTGCTTCAGCCAGGTGCAGGCCCAGTAGCAAACCGCCCCGGCGATGATGCCGATGACGATGCCATGCCACGGCGCGACGAAGCCCGAAGCCGGCGTGATGGTGCCGAGGCCAGCGACCGCGCCGGAGATCATGCCGAGCACGGAAGGCTTGCGCCGCGTTGACCATTCGATTGCGCCCCAGGTCAGCGCGCCGGAGCAGGCCGCCAGATGGGTCGCGATGATCGCCAGCACCGCGCGCGAATTGGCCGCGCCGGCCGAACCGCCGTTGAAGCCGAACCAGCCGACCCACAACAGGCCAGTGCCCATCACGGCGAGCGACAGATCGAACGGCGAGAGATTTTCGGTGCCGTAGCCGTGGCGGCGCCCCATCACCTTGGCGGCGACGAGGCCGGCGGTGCCGGCCGACAGATGCACCACGAGGCCGCCGGCGAAATCCAGTACGCCCATGCTGGCGAGGAAGCCGCCGCCCCACACCCAATGCGCCAGCGGAATGTAGACGAAGATGAACCAGGCGACCGAGAACAGCAGATAAGCGGAGAACCGCATGCGGTCGGCGACCGAGCCCGCGACCAGCGCCACCGTGATGATCGCAAACGTCATCTGGTACAGCATGAACAGCGATTCCGGGATGGTCTTCGCGGCCGGGTTGACGCTGTCGAGCGTCATGCCCGCCAGGAACCAGCGGTCGAGCGTGCCGATCCAGGGGCCGTCGCCGACAAAGCAGAGCGAATAGCCGAACGCGACCCAGAGAATCGAGATCATCGTCACGGCGGCAAGGCTCTGCGCCATGGTGGCGAGCACGTTCTTCTTGCGCACCATGCCGGAATAGAACAGCGCGAGGCCGGGGATCGTCATCATCAGCACCAGCGCGGTGGCGACGATCATCCAGGCGGTGTCGGCGGTGTTGATCTCGGAACCCGCGGCCTGCGCCGGCGCGGCAACGATCGACATAAGTCCGGCCGGCGCAGCTACAACGGCCGCGCGGCGCAACAATCCCGCCATGTCATTTCCCCCAGCATAGAAATTGCGTCGCAGCTGTGGCGTCGTTGCCCGGCGCGATCGAAGAAGAATCGTTAGAGCGCGTCGCTGTCGGTTTCGCCGGTGCGGATGCGCAGCGCGTGGTCGATCGGCGTGACGAAGATCTTGCCGTCGCCGATCTGCCCGGTGCGCGCCGTGGCGGTGATCACGGCGACCGCCTTGTCGGCGACGTCGGAGGCGACCGCGATCTCGATGCGCAGCTTCGGCAGGAAGTTCACGACATATTCCGCGCCGCGATAGATCTCGGTGTGGCCCTTCTGGCGGCCATAACCCTTTACCTCGGTCACGGTCATGCCGTGGACGCCGATCGCCGTCAGGGCCTGGCGGACCTCATCGAGCTTGAAGGGTTTGATGATCGCGACGACGAGTTTCATGGTCAGGCCTATTCCCCGGGATGCGCCGCGCCGTATGTCCCCGGCGCAGCGTCAATCTGGCATCTTTCCGGGCAAATGGCATAAAAAAGTTGCAGATTGAAGCGGAAAAACGTTTGGCGTTGTGAACGGCCGCCTCTGTACAGGGCAGCCGTTCATCCGTCACAATGCATTTTTGGCATGGATGCGGTGAACCGAAGCGTCCCAGCCGGTACATAAGTATGTTTGAGGGGGACGTTTCATGGCGAGTTGGTTCTACGCATCCGAGGGCAAGCAGCAGGGGCCCTTTCCCGAAGGGCAGTTCCGCGACCTCATCGCCCAGGGCGTCGTGCGCCCGGATACGCTGGTGTGGACCGAAGGCATGGCCGGCTGGCAGAAGGCCGCCGAGATCCCCGGCCTGGTCGGCGGCGGCGCGCCGCCGATGATCCCGGCCGGTGGTCCGCCGACGATGGGCGGCCGCGGCAATGGTGGCGCCGCCGGCGGATCACTGTCGGTCGATTTTGGCATCCTCGAATTCACCTGGCGTAGCATCGTGATGCTGATAGGCATGTGCTTTGTCATCCCGGCGCCGTGGGTCTTCGTCTGGTACACAAAATGGATCGTGCCTTGCGTGAAGGTCCCGGGACGCCCGAACCTCAGCTTCACCGGCAATGCGATGGCGCTGGTGCCCTGGTTTTTCGGCTTCATCGTTCTGGCGATCGCGATCGGCTTCATCGGCAGCCAGTTGCTGAGCAACCTGCTGTTCCTCGTGCAGATCGTTCTCTACTGGCTCCTCATCAAATGGATCGTCGCGAACCTCGCCTCCAATGGGCAGCCGCTCGGCATCAGCTTCACCGGCTCGGTCTGGGCCTATGTCGGCTGGAATCTGCTGTTCGCGATCTCGATCATTACCATCGTCGGCTGGGCCTGGGTTGCCGCGGCTCAGATGCGCTGGTTCTGCCGCAGCATTGAAGGCACGCGGCGCGAGATCGTCTTCAAGGGCAGCGGTCTTGAGATTCTCTGGCGCGGAATCGTGGCCGCAATCCTGTTCAGCCTCATCATCCCGATCCCGTGGGTGTATCGCTGGATCATGAACTGGTTTGCGTCGCAGACCGAGCTCGCCCCCCGCGGCTCCCTCTAGGCGTTACGCCCTCCGCTCGCGCACGGAGCCTTCCTGCGCGACGGAGGCGACCAGCGTGCCGTCGGGCTTGAAGATCGAGCCGCGGGTCAGCCCGCGGCCGCTTCGCGCGCTCGGCGAATCCTGGGCGTAGAGCAGCCATTCGTCGGCGCGGAACGGGCGGTGAAACCACATCGCGTGGTCAAGGCTCGCCGGCATCATGCGCTTGTCGAACAGCGTGCGGCCGTAGCGCGCCATGATCGCATCGAGCAGCGAGAAATCCGACGCGTAGGCCAGCGCGCACATGTGCAGCGCCGGATCGTCGGGCAGCTTCGCCGCGGTCCTGATCCAGACGTGGATGCGACCGTCCTCGATCTTCTGGCCGAAGTAGCGGCCGAGCTCGACCGGGCGCAGCTCGATCGGACGGTCGGATTCATAGTAGCGGCGAATGAACTCCGGCATCTCCTTGAACAGCGGCTGCTTCGCCACTTCCTCCGCCGTCAGCTTTTCCGGCGGCGGCACGTCCGGCATCTTGTCCTGGTGATCGAACGCGCTCTCCTCCTCGGCATGGAACGACACCATGATCGAGAAAATCGCGTTGCCGTGCTGGATCGCGGTGACGCGGCGGGTCGAGTAGCTCTTGCCGTCGCGCAGGCGCTCGACCTGGTAGATGATCGGGATCTGCGGATCGCCCGGCAGGATGAAATAGCAATGCAGCGAATGCGGCAGCCGGCCCTCGACGGTGCGGCAGGCCGCGACCATCGCCTGCCCGATCACCTGGCCGCCGAACACCCGCTGCCAGCTCGTCTTCGGACTGTTGCCGCGGAACAGGTTCACCTCGAGCTGTTCGAGGTCGAGGATCGAGATCAGGTCGATCAGGCTTTTGGACATGATGGTGCTTTCGAAAATCTCGTCATTCCGGGGCATCGCGCCAGCGATGAACCCGGAATCCCGAGCGATAACCTCTGGATTCCGGGTTCGCGCTTCCGCGCCCCGGAATGACGGAATTGGGCCGTTCCGCCCTTGTTTCACCGCACTGTTTCGCCCACCTCAAGTCTGCTAGCAAGACCAAGAACAGGCGAAGTATTGGCCGGGAAGCTTGGTATGTCGGTACAGGGTAGCATTGTCATTGGCGGCGGCGCGTTTGCGGGCCTGGCGCTGGCCTTGGCGCTCCGCCAGGGGCTCGGGCCCGAGATTCCCGTCATCGTCGCCGATCCCGCGCTCAGCACGCGGCCGAGCCGGGACCCGCGCGCCACCGCGATCGTCGCCGCTTGCCGCCGCCTGTTCGAGGCGATCGGTGCCTGGGACGACGTCAGGGGCGAGGCGCAGCCGATCCTCGACATGGTCGTCACCGATTCCAAGCTGGAGGACGCCACGCGTCCGGTGTTCCTCAACTTCGCCGGCGACGTCGCGCCGGGCGAGCCCTTTGCGCACATGGTCGAGAACCGCCGCCTGATCGACGCGCTGGTCGTGCGTGCCGAGGCCGAGGGCATCGATCTCCGCGCCACCACGGTCGCCTCCTACGACGCCCGCTCCGACGGCATCGACGTGACGCTCGGCGACGGCAGCGTGATCGCGGCCAGCCTGCTGGTCGCCGCCGATGGTGCGAGGTCGAAGCTGCGCGAGCGCGCCGGCATCGCCACCAATGGCTGGGAGTATGACCAGTCCGGCATCGTCGTCACCGTCGGCCATGAGCGCGACCACGAAGGCCGCGCCGAAGAGCACTTCCTGCCCGCAGGTCCCTTCGCGATCCTGCCGCTGTCCGGAAAGCGCTCCTCGCTGGTCTGGACCGAGCGCCGGGCTGAGGCCGCGCGCATCATCGCGCTCAGCGACGAAGAGTTTCACGGCGAGCTCGAGCAGCGCTTCGGCCTGCATCTCGGCGAGGTCAAGGCGCTCGACAAGCCGCGCGCATTTCCGCTGTCCTATTTCGTGGCGCGCTCCTTCATCGCCGAGCGCCTCGCGTTGGTCGGCGATTCCGCCCACGTCATCCACCCGATCGCGGGCCAGGGCCTCAACATGGGGCTGAAGGACGTCGCCGCGCTGGCCGAGGTCGTCGTCGATGCCGCGCGGCTCGGCATGGATCTCGGCGCGGCCGACGTGCTCGAGCGCTACCAGCGCTGGCGCCGCTTCGACACCATGGCGATGGGCGTTGCCACCAACTCGCTGAACTTCCTGTTCTCCAACCAGTCGACGCTGCTGCGCACCGTGCGCGACATCGGCCTCGGCCTCGTCGACCGCGCCCCGCCGCTGAAGAATCTCTTTATCCGCCAGGCCGCAGGCCTGACGGGCGAGGTGCCGCGGCTGCTGAAGGGCGAGGCGCTGTAGTTCTTATCCTCGCTGGCGCTCCACCCTCCGCTCGTCGTCCCGGACAAGCGCGCCCCAAGCGCGCGCAGGTCCGAGACCCATACGCCGCAGCAATAGTTTTGCGAAGACTCGGAGTTACCAGCTTCGCGCCAAACCCCTCCCTGGGGTTATGGGTCCTGGCCTTCGCCAGGACGACATCGCGATTGTTGCGCGGCCGCTGCGCAAAACTGCGACCTCAATCGATCTTCCGCGCCTCTTCCGGCAGCATGATCGGGATGCCGTCGCGGATCGGGTAAGCGAGCTTGGCGCTGCGCGAGATCAGCTCCTGCTTTGCGGAATCGAACTCCAGCGGACCCTTGGTCAGCGGGCAGACCAGAATCTCCAGCAATTTCGGATCGACGCTGGTTTCGGGGCGTTCGGTGGGCGCGTTCATTGTGGTCTCCGGCGATGGGCTGCCTCTAGCACAGAAATTCGCGCCCGCCGAGTGACCCGTTCTATTGGAACGGGTCACTCGGCGGAGATCATCCGTAGCAGGTCGTCGAGCAGGCCCTGGAGCCGTGCCACCGGCACCGGCGGGCCCGACAGGGCGAAGCCGAGAAATGTCCAATAGAGGATCTGCGCGCGAGCCTGCGCCGTCGCCGGGTCTAGCCCGCGCTTGTCCAGGAGCTGCTCGATATAGTCGAGCCTGCGGCGGTCGATCGCGCGCACCGCGGCTTGCGCGGCGGCATCGAATGCCGCCCAGTTGCGGACCGCGCGTTCGAGATCGAGCCGCGCGCCGAAGGACCTGCGCAGCAGCGCCTTCAGCGGCTCGTCGCCGGCGGCTTCGACATCGGCAATGATCTGCTCGGCCGCGATCTCGCGCCAGCGTTTCAGCACGGCGGCATGGAACGCGCCGAGATCGGCGAAATGCCAATAGAAGCTGCCGCGCGAAACCCCGATGGCCTTTGCCAGCGGGTCGGCCTTCAGCGCCGTGAAGCCGCTTTTCGCGAGCGCCTTCAGCCCCTGTTTGATCCAATCGTCGGCGGAGAGCTGTTCGGTCATGCCAGGTTCCCGGAACTTGACCATACACTAGTGTATTGACAGGCGGCAGGCCAGCCCCTATGTCTCCATACAGTTATGTACGGAGATATCGATGCGTGATCTGTTGCTCCAGTGCGCCGGCGTCCTGACCATCGTCGTGGCCCTCATCCATGGCATCCTCGGCGAGACCAAGGTCTTTGCTCACGCGAGCATCGAGCCGGAACGGCTGCGCACCCTGATCCGCCTGGTCTGGCAGGCATCGACCGTCGCCTGGATCGGCGGCGGCGTGCTCCTGATCGCGGCGCCCTGGATGGACTCGGCGCCGGCGCGCCACTGGATCGTCATCACCATGGCCTGCGTGTTCGGTTTCTCCGCCTTCGCCAACGCATGGGCGACACGCGGCCGGCACTTTGGTTGGATGGCGCTCAGCGCCGTCGTTGCCATGACGGTTGCCGGCTACTGAGCTCGCCGTGAACGCCTTCCCGCTACGGCGAACGGCGAGCCGTTGCAGATGGAGCTTCAAACATGGCTCTGACACTCGTCACCGGGGGCACGGGCCATCTCGGCCGGGATATCGTCGATCGCCTCGTTCGCAGCGGACGTCACGTCCGGGTGCTTGCGCGATCGCCGGGCACGCGACCGGACGTCGAATGGGCGATCGGCGACCTCGCCACAGGCGCCGGGTTGCGGGACGCGCTGCATGACGTCGACACGGTCATCAACGCGGCGACCTATTCGCCGATCGCGCGGCGCGGCGGCATTCGCCCGACAGACTTCTTCACCTCGCCCTCCGCCGTGGACGTCGAGGGCACCGCGCGGTTGCTGTCCTCCTGCGGGGAGGCCAGGGTGCGGCACTTCCTCCACGTCTCGATCGTCGGCCTCGATGAGGCAACCCTGCCCTACGCGCGGGTCAAGCTTGCCGGCGAACGGCTGGTGCGTGCATCAGCACTGTCCTGGTCGGTGGTTCGCGCGATGCCGTTCTACTATCTGCTCGACAGGCTGCTCTCGGGCCTCGCCTGGCTTCCAGTGTGGCCGGTGCCGACGACGCTGTTCAATCCCGTCGATACGTCGGATGTCGCCGACCACGTCGTGGCCTGCGCCTTCGACGGGACGCGTGGCGAGCGTGCGGAGATTGGCGGCCCCGAAGATATCGAGCTGGTCTCGCTGGCCCGCCGGTATCAGGACGCCCGGGGGCTGCATCGGAAAATCCTGCCGATGAATCTTTCGGACGCGAAGGCGCGCGGCATGGGCTTCGTCGTCAGCCAAGGCGTTCGCGGACGGCTCTCCTGGGCGGACTGGCTGCAACGCAACTACCCCGCTGCGCGAAGCGCGATCCAGGGATGACCAGCCCGGCGGCAGCGTGCCTCCGGCCCGTGAGACGTAAGGCCGCAGCGGTCGTTCAAATGCGTGCTGCATGCGGAGAGCGCTGATCTTTCTCGGATCGTTAGAATATCTCTAAAGCGAACCGGCTCCGAGCCGCATTGACTTCATCATGTGCTTTGCTTCCTTCCGTCCCGCTTCGCGGCTTCTCGCGCAGCGCTCACGACAAAGGAGGAGACGTTCGTGAAGGTCATTCGTGTTGTTGCCATGGTACTGACGATCGGGATTGGCACGGGATCCGCCGCCATGGCCGACGGTTTCAAGAACTGCACCAAGCTCGACAAGGCGTCGTGGAAGCCGGCGAGCGAAGCCGAAGCCAAGGCCAAGGCGCTCGGTTACGAAGTGCGGCGCTCCAAGGTCGAAGGCTCGTGCTATGAGGTCTATGGCGTCAAGGAAGGCAAGCTCTACGAGCTGTTCTACAGCCCCGAAGATCTCAGCCTGAAGCACACGATCGCGAAATGACTTGGGCGAAATGACCTGCGCGAAGTGATCTGCGCAAAGTAAGGCTTGAGGGTGGTCTTCGCTTGATCGAAGAAGCGGTGCCAGAAGCGCGCGGGGCGTCCGACAGGAGCCCCGCGGATCGAACTGCTCCGCGCACGATCGCGGTCTGGGACCTCCCGTTGCGCCTCTGGCACTGGGCCCTGGCGATCTGTGTTCTGGCCGCGTGGTTCACCCCCACCGTCTTTGACCGCCTGCACCGCATCGTCGGCTATACGGTGCTTGGGCTCCTGGCCTTCCGCCTGGTCTGGGGTTTTTGGGGAAGCCGCTATTCGCGCTTCCGCATGGTCGGCGTGAGGCTTCGCGCGGCGCCAGGCTATCTCTGGAACCTGCGCCGCGGCATGACCGGCCGCTACATCGGTCTCAATCCCGCCGGCACGTTGATGCTGGTGGCGCTGCTGGCCTCGCTCGCCGTCTCCACGATCACGGGAGCGATGTCGGTGACCGTCACCTTCTTCGGCGTCTGGTGGGTCGAAGACGCCCACCACTATTCATCGGACGCGGTCATCGTCCTGGTCGTGCTGCACGTCGTGGGCGTGGTGCTGATGGGGATTCTCCAGCGCGAGAACCTGATCCGCGCGATGATCACCGGACGCAAGCGCATCGGCACTCACCTCTAGACGTTCGTTGCCGATCACGGCGCACGTCCGCCGGCCGTCGATGGCGCAAATTTCCGCAGATCGGATTGCACGGGCCGCGTTAACCCGCTGGTAATCATGCAATCAGGCGTTGCACAAAATTAACGCGAAGAACGTCTAGGCGATCCACCATCGACGATATTGACGAGGGGAGCGCTATTGGATGTTCCGCGTTTTTTCCTGCCTCACGGCCGAGCACGATTGGCGTCTCGTCCTGCTTGCCGGCTTGGTATGCTTCGTTGCAAGTATCGTTGCGGTCAGCATCTTTCATCGTGCGGTCGCCTCGCGGGCCTGGGCGCGGTTGATCTGGGTTGCGATTGCCGGCGCCGCCATCGGCTACGGAATCTGGGCAACGCATTTTGTCGCGATGCTCGCCTACGAGCCCGGCGTCCCGACCAATTACGGCCTCGTTCTGACGGTGCTGTCGCTCGCCGCGGCGATGATTCTGACCTCGGGCGGTTTTGGCGTTGCCGTCAACAATTCCGGCCAGTGGCGCGCAGCTGCCGGTGGCGGCATCATCGGCGCGGGCATTGCAAGCATGCACTATATCGGCATGTGGGCCCTCGAGGTCCCGGGTCGCGTGACCTGGTCGCCGGGGCTGGTGTTGATCTCGATCGGCCTCGGCATGGTGCTGGGCTATGCTGCGCTCGCCGTTGCCCTGGGCCACAAGGACAAGTGGGGGACCTTTGCTGCGGCGCTGCTGCTGACGCTCGCCATCGTGTCGCACCATTTCACGGCCATGGGGGCCGTGCAGATCGTTCCAGACCCTACGCTGGCAAGCGATACATTGTCGCTTTCTCCGACCTTCCTCGCCGTGGCAATTGCGGGCGTGGCCCTGTCGGTGCTCGGGATGAGCTTCGTCGGCGTGCTGGCGGATCGCCGCCTTGCGACCAGAACCAGCAGATTCGAGCAAATCATCAGTGAGCTCTCGCTCGCCCGGCAGCAGGTGGAAGATTCGCAACAGGAAATCCAGGAGCAGAAACTCAGGCTCGATACGGCCATCAACAACATGGTCGAGGCCCTGTGCATGTTCGATGCGGAGAAGCGGCTTGTCGTCTGCAACGAGCGCTATGCTCGACTCTATCAGCTGCCGCCGGAACTGTTGAGAACGGGGACACCGCACGCCGACATCATCAGGCATCGCGTCGTGACCGGCATCCTCAAGAGCGACACCAGCGAAGGCGCTGCCGAGCAATTCCTCTCGAAACTGGCTGCGTTGCCGTTCGATGCAGTCTCGAGCAGAATCGACGAGTTCACGGATGGTCGGTTGATCTGCGTGACGCGACAGCCAATGGCCGGCGGCGGGTGGGTGGCTACGCATCTTGACGTCACCGAGCAGCGCCGGTCCGAGGCCAAGATCGCTCATATGGCACAACACGATGCGTTGACCGATCTGCCGAATCGCGTGCTGCTCAGGGAGCGGATGGAGCATGCCATCGCGGTTACGCGCAATGGCGGCCTCGATCTGGCCGTGCTCATGCTGGATCTCGACCGCTTCAAGGAAGTCAACGACACGCTGGGACATCCGACGGGCGATTCCCTGCTGCGCGCCGTCGCCACGCGTTTGCGCGAATGCACGACGGAAACCGCGTTGATCGCACGGCTGGGCGGCGACGAGTTCGCCGTGATCGATTACGTGACCAACCCGGCCGTGGAGGCCGCCGCCCTTGCCGAGAACATCAGGAAGGCGCTTTGCGAGCCGTTCGATCTCGGCGATCACCGGGTCACGGTGGGCACCAGCATCGGCATCGCATCGCGCCGCGCGATGGCAACGATTCCGACGTGATCATGAAGAGCGCGGATCTCGCCCTCTACTCGGCCAAGAGTGGCGGACGCGGCGCATTCCGCTTCTTCGAGCCGGAACTCGACGAGCTCATGCATGCGCGACGCAACCTGGAGCGCGACATGCGGGATGCGATTGTCGGCCGTCAGTTCGAGCTCCACTACCAGCCGTTCGTCAGCCCCGCGACCGGCAAGGTCAATGGTTTCGAGGCCTTGCTACGCTGGCATCACCCGCAACAAGGTCTGGTCATGCCGAGCGAATTCATCCCGCTCGCGGAGGAGACCGGCTTGATCGTGCCGCTGGGAGAATGGGTCCTGAGAGCCGCCTGCGCGG
The DNA here is from genome assembly GCF_052075915.1 of Bradyrhizobium sp. 1200_D9_N1_1. NCBI lineage: Bacteria > Pseudomonadati > Pseudomonadota > Alphaproteobacteria > Hyphomicrobiales > Nitrobacteraceae > Bradyrhizobium > Bradyrhizobium sp. 1200_D9_N1_1. Next base: position 252,712 of record NZ_CP197226.1, read on the forward strand.
AAGCCGCCAAATGGCCCCCGCATGTCAGGATCGCGGTCAACCTGTCTCCCGCTCAGTTCAGGAGCAAGGAGCTTGTTCCAGTCGTTATCGGCGCGCTGGCGAGTTCGGGAGTTGCGCCGCACAGGCTCGAGCTCGAGGTCACCGAGACGGTGATCATGCATGACAGCGAAGCCGTTTTCGCCGTCCTCGGCCAATTGCGCGAGCTCGGTGTGCGAATCGCCCTCGACGATTTCGGCACCGGCTATTCATCGCTGAGCTTTCTGCAAAAGTTCCCATTCGACAAGATCAAGATCGATCGCAGTTTCGTCAACGAACTTTCGAGCGCAAGGGCAGAGGCGCGCCATCTCGCGCGCGCAGTGGTTCGTTTCGCAGTCAGCCTCGGCAAGACGACGACCGCCGAAGGCGTCGAAACCAAGGAGCAGCTGGATATCCTCTGCGAAGAGGGGTGCCTCGAAACGCAAGGCTACTATTTCAGCCGGCCGATGCCTGCATCCGACATCGCCAGGATGCTACGGCGAGGTGCCGGCGCAGCCGTTCGCGCGGCCTGAGCATTCAGGCCCTCACTGCAACGGCGGATCGCCGCTGGTGCGCTTCTTGGCGAGGTCCATCTCGGTCACCGCGATCAGGATCTCGGCGCGGGTCTTCAAGTCGGGCGCCTCCAGCATGGCCTGCTTTTCCGCGGGGCCGTAGGGCGACATCATCGCCAGCGCGTTGACCAGCGCCTCGTTGGGCGCGCTCTCGACGCCCTCCCAGTCGACCTTGAGATTGTTGGCCTTCAAGAAGTCCGCCAGCACCGCCAGCAGCGCCTCGCGATCGACCTCGTCCTCGCCCATCCGCGCGGTGAAGTCGTCGACATAGGTGAAGAAATCCACCTTGCACTGCCGGTAGGCGGTGAGCACCTCGAGCTCCTCGACCACCTTGAAGCGCGAGACGCCGGTGAGCTCGAGGATGTAGCGGCCGTCGCCGGATTCGGCGAGCTGGGTAATGCGGCCGACGCAGCCGACGCGGAACAGCGCCGGCTTGTCGGAATTCTTCGGCGAGTGCGCCACGTCAGGCTGGATCATGCCGATCAGGCGATGGCCGTCGCGGAAGGAATCGTCGACCATCGCGAGATAGCGCGGCTCGAAGATGTTGAGCGGCATTTGGCCGCGCGGCAGCAAGAGCGCGCCCGGCAATGGGAATACCGGAATGATCTCCGGAAGGTCGGCGGGCCCGCGATATTCGATGTTGATCGGCATCTGGTCCCCGCTGAAGTCCCGCGCGCTAGAGCATGATCCGGAGCCGGAGGGCCGCGTTGGCGCAAATTGCGAAGCGGTTTTCCGACAAGATCATGCTCCAAAAATAGCCGCGCGCCTACGAAAAGAGGATGGTCGACAGGCGCTTGCGCCCCTCGACGGTTGCATCATCCGTGCCGCCCCAGGCCTCGAAGAACTGCACGAGCTGCTTGCGGGCGCCGTCGTCGTTCCATTTGCGGTCGCGCTTGATGATCGCGAGCAGCTGCTCGGTCGCGGCTGCCCGGTTGCCCTGCGCGTTGAGCGCGGTCGCGAGATCGAAGCGCGCCTGATGATCGAGCGGATTTGCGGCGACTTTCTGTTCCAGCTCCGCCACCGGCCCCAGCTGCTCCGCCTGCTCGGCGAGATCGATCGCGGTCTGCACGGCCTTCACGGCGGGGTCGTTGCGCTTGGATTCCGGCACCATGGCCAGCGTCTGCTTGGCCTGCTCCATCGCGCCCGAGACGGTGTAGCACTTGGCGAGGCCCGCGAGCGCCGCGATGTTGGTCGAATCGTGCGAGAGCACCTCGGCATAGATCTGCGCCGCGGCGGCGGCGTCGCCCTCGGCGAGCACCGCCTCGGCCTCTTGCAGGATCTCGGCGATATTGGGCTCGCCCGGCGCCGTCACGCCCTTGGTCAGCTTTTCGATGAAGGCGTTGAGCTGGCTCTCCGGCACCGCGCCCATGAAGCCGTCGGCCGGCTGGCCGTTGACGAAGGCGATCACGGCCGGGATCGACTGGATGCCCATCTGGCCCGGGATCGCCGGGTGCTGGTCGATGTTCATCTTGACCAGCTTGACCTTGCCCTTGGCCGCCTTGACCGCCTTTTCCAGCACGGGGGTGAGCTGCTTGCAGGGGCCGCACCACTCCGCCCAGAAATCGATCAGCACCGGCTGGCGCTTCGATTCCTCGATGACGTCCTTCACGAAGGTCTGGGTGGTGGTGTCCTTGATCAGATCGGCCGCAGCCGGGCCCGCCGCTCCGTTACCCTGGTCGATGATCGTCACGGGATTCCCTCGTCTCATGTCTGGAATGGCGGGTCTTTAGCACGTCGCCAATGCATATGCTTCGTTGTCGGCTCCTAAATTGGGCCGGGGCGGCCGAATTTCAATCCGTCGCGGCCGATTCGCCGGTTCCGGGGCATTTTCGGTCGATTTGGCCAATTTCGGGGTCCATATAGGCCCGAAGATACCAATCTATGCCGCCGGTAGCTGTTGCATTCCCCTCCCGCTTTTGGCATACGACAGCCGTTGCCGGCGCGTCACGCGACCGACACAGGATGCGGGTGTAGCTCAGTGGTAGAGCACGACCTTGCCAAGGTCGGGGTCGAGGGTTCGAGCCCCTTCGCCCGCTCCAATTTTTCCCAGAGCATCCAGCCAAACCGGGTCGGGCCGTGGTTTTCCACGCCGCTGGCGGCTGTATTGGGTCTGCAATGACAATTCTCATCACCGGCAGCGCTGGCCATCTTGGGGAGGCCCTTCTCCGCACGCTCCGCGGGCGCGGGTCCGCTGTGCGCGGGGTCGACCTGAAGCCATCGCCCTTCACCGATGCCGTCGGCTCGATCGTCGATCCGGACTTCGTGCGGTGCCAGATGGACGGCGTCACCGCCGTGATCCACACCGCGACGCTGCACAAGCCGCATGTGGCGACCCACGGCAGGCAGGATTTCGTCGACACCAACGTCACCGGCACGCTCAATCTGCTCGAGGCGGCCGTGGCCGCCGGTGTGCGCAGCTTCGTCTTCACCAGCACCACCAGCGCGTTCGGCTCGCAGCTCCGCCCCGAGGCCGGACAGGCCGCGGTGTGGGTCACCGAGGACCTGTCGCCGGTGCCGAAGAACATCTACGGCACGACCAAGCTGATGGCGGAGAGTTTGTGCGAGCTGTTCTTTCGCGAGCGCGGGCTGCCGGTCGTCGTCTTGCGGACCTCGCGCTTCTTCCCCGAGGACGACGACGATCCTTCGATGCGGTCGGCTTACGCGTTGGACAACGCGCAGGCCAACGAGCTGCTCTATCGCCGGCTGGATATAGCGGACGCGGTGAGCGCCCATCTGCTCGCCGTCCAGCGCGCGCCCGACCTCGGCTTCGCCCGCTACATCGTGTCGGCCACGAGCCCGTTCGAGCCGCACCATCTCGTGGCGCTGGCGCGCGACGCGGCCGGCGTCGTGCGCGAGCTCTATCCGGATTGCGCGCAGCTCTATGCGGCGAACGGCTGGCGCCTGTTTCCGCAGATCGATCGCGTCTACGTCAACGATCGTGCGCGGCACGAGCTGGGGTGGCGGCCGGAATTCGACTTCGCGCATGTGCTGCACAGCCTCCGCGCGGGACAGGATTTTCGCAGCACGCTGGCGCGCGAGATCGGGTCGAAGGGCTATCATGACGCGGTGTTCGACGACGGACCTTACCCCGTCGCCTCGTAAGCGCCGAAGTTGCTGTTTTGCTCGACGCGTCAAACGTCTGTCCGGCGCCACCGGGCGCAACATGGTCTTTGCCGTTCTACTGTGCATGGGGTTGTTTTCGCGTTTTTTGTGCGGCTGCCTCTCCCACTGCCCGAAAATCAGCCACGCGCCATGTCGATGCCGCGTTGCAGCGAGGCCGTTTTCGTCGCCGCGTTCGCGTTCGGAGAAATTCCGCCTCAATTTTTATTGAGCGCAACCGCAGTGCACGCGGCGCGCTTCTCACCGCTCGCAGATGTGCTAACCTTTTTGCGTCTGTCGCCTCGACAGGCTCCAAACTTCGCCTCTCGACTAGCAAAACAAAATAACGTGCAGCCCTGACGGCTGCCTTAGGGGAGTGACGCGATGAAATTCCATCAATCCGTCTTTCAATCCGTCTTTCAATCCGTCCTGGCGCTTGCAGCGGTTGCGCTTCTCGCGGGGACCAGCGCCGGCAATGCGCAACAGCAGGACAAGAACAAGCCGCTGAAGAAATACGAATCCGGCACCAAGGAGTTCTGGACCCATCCGCCGGATGACTGGTTCCTGGGCGACGAGACCGAGGCGCAGAAGGGCCTCGCGCCGCCGTCGGGTCCGCCGACCGGTGCGTCGGAGGCCGAGCTCGCGGCGATGATGAAGAAGATCAAGCTGCCTGCCGGCTTCAAGATCGAGGTCTATGCACCCGGCGTTCTCGCCGCGCGGCAGATGGCCTGGGGTGACAAGGGCACGCTGTTCGTCGGCTCGTTCGGCCTCGGCAACGTCTATGCCATCAAGGACAACAACGGCAAGAAAGAGGTCAAGACCATCCTGAAGGGGCTGAACATGCCCACCGGTCTCGCCTTCAAGGACGGCGCGCTGTACGTCATCGCGGTCGACAAGCTGATCCGCTACGACAACGCGGAAACCAATCTGGACAAGCTCGGCGACGGCAAGGTCGTCTATGACGACATGCCTTCCTATGCCGCGCATGGCTGGAAGTACATCGCAGTCGACAAGGAAGGCTGGTTCTACCTGCCGTTCGGACCGCCCTTCAACGTCGGCGTTCCCCCGACCAGCGTCTCGCAGATCCGCCGCGTCGATCCCAAGACCGGCAACGCCGAGATCTATGCGCTCGGCGTTCGCAACTCGGTCGGCGGCGACGTCGATCCGCGTACCGGCAAGTACTGGTTCACCGAGAACGCCCGCGACTGGATCAGCGACGATCTGCCCAGCGACAAGCTGAACATGATCTCGAAGATGGGCGAGCATTTCGGCTATCCCTATTGCCACCAGGGTGACCTGCCCGATCCGAAGTTCGCGATGGGTCACAAGTGCTCCGAGTTCACGCCGCCCGTGCTGAATCTCGGTGCGCACGTCGCTCCGCTCGGCATGAAGTTCTACACCGGCGATCAATTCCCCGCCGAGTACAAGAACAACATCCTGATCGCCGAGCACGGCTCCTGGAATCGCCACAAGTACCAGGGCGGCCGCATCATGCGCGTGATCGTCGGGCCCGACGGCAAGAATGCCAAGCAGGAGGTGTTCGCCTCCGGCTGGATCGAGGGTGACCAGGGCTATCTCGGCCGTCCCAACGACATCATCCTCGCCAAGGACGGTTCGATCCTCGTCGCCGACGACTGGGCCGGTGCGATCTATCGCATCAGCTACAGCAAGAAGTAGCGCGCGGGCGAATCAAAGGCTGCGGTGGGCATGAGGCGGCCGCAGCCTTTTTCGTGAATGACCGTCGTTCCGGATTGCGCGCCCTTGCGCGCAAGTCCGGAACCCATAACCACGACTGGTGGTTATGGATTCCGGGCTCGTGCTTCGCACGCCCCGGAATGACAATCTCGATAGATCGGAATCCCCATCATGCGCCGGCAGTTCATCTCGCACGCAATCAGCGCGATTGCGCTTGTCACGCTGGGCTTCTGCCCGGCCGATGCCGCCGACACTGCCGCCGGCAAGGCCAAGGCGGAGGTCTGCGCCGGCTGTCACGGCGAGAACGGTATCTCGCAGACCGAGAACATCCCCTCGCTCGCGGGCCAGCCCGATCAATTCCTGCAATGGCAGCTGGTGTTCTTCCGCGCCGGCTCGCGCAAGAACGACCAGATGCAGCCGATCGTCGAAGAGATCAACAACGAGGACATCCGCAATCTAGGGGCTTACTTCTCGCAGCTCGCGCCGCCGAAGGGGCCGGAAGACCAGGATCCCGATCTGTCGAAGAAAGGCACACAAGTCGCGGCCGGTCGCCGCTGTGCCTCATGCCACACGGACACTTACGCGGGCACCAAGGCCGTCGCGCGCCTCGCCGGCCAGCGCGAGGAATATCTCGTGAAGGCGCTGCACGACTACAAGGCCGGCCAGCGCGTCGGCGGCGGCGTCGCCGCGATGGCCGATGTCGCCTACGCGATGAGCGAAGAAGAGATTACGGCGGTCGCGCATTATCTGGCGCATTTGCAGTAGCTCCACACTCCGCCGTCATCCCGGACAAGCGCGCCCCAAGCGCGCGCAGATCCGGGATCCATAACCACAGAAAGATGTGGTTATGGGGACTCGGAGTGACGACGTCGCGTACGATGTATTCTCGTGGTTATGGGTCCCGGATCTGCGCTTACGCTTGTCCGGGACGACACCCGAGTGTGTAGCGGGCCGCTACCCCGCCCGCTGCTTCTCATACGCCTTCAAATGCGTATAGGCGATGCGCAGCTTCGGCAGCGGCACCTTGGCGGCATCGCCGCGTGCGATGAGATCGCCGACGACGTGATCGGCCTCGACCGGCAGGCCGGCCTTGATGTCGCGGAACATCGAGGCGGTCATCGGCGAGCCCTCGGTGGTGAGGTTGCCCTTCACCCGCTCGAAGAACGGGCCTCCTGGCGGATAGCCTGACGCGGTGGCAATCTCACTGGTCTCATCGAGTATGCCGAGCAGGAAATCCCTGCCGCCGGGGGCGGCGAGGATGTTGCCGACGGAGGCGCGCATCAGGCTGGTGGAGGCCGCGAGCGAGGAGAGGAACACCCACTTCTCCCACATGTCCTGCATGATGTTCTGGCTGGCGGTGGCCCCAACGATGCCGCTCTTGAAGGCTTCGTCGATCGCCCGGACCCGGTCGGACAGCTTGCCGTCGCGCTCGCCGTAGCTGATCGCCTGCATCGGCTGGAGCTGCACCACCTCGCGCTTCTCGCTCAAGGTCGCTGCGATGGCGCAGAGCCCGCCGAGCACGCGCTCCTTGCCGAACCTGGCATCCAACGTATCGAGATGCTTCATGCCATTCAGCATCGGAATGATCGCCGTATCAGGCCCGACCGCCGCCGCGAACGACTTGATGGCATCGTCGAGATCGAACGCCTTGCAGCTCAGGAGCACGACGTCGAACTTGTCCTTCAGCTTGTCGGCCTCGACCGTCGGTGGAGCCTTCAGAGTCACGTCGCCGTTCGGGCTCTTGATGACGAGGCCGGCGCTCGCAAGCTCGCCGGCGCGCCGCGGCCGGACCAGGAAGGTGACGTCGCGGCCGGCCTGCAACAGCCTGCCACCAAAATAGCCGCCGATGGCGCCGGCGCCGACCACGAGGATGCGCATGGGATCTTCCTTGTTGTTGCTCTTATCGCTTCTTGGACGTCGCTCTGACCTGGTGCGCAATTGCGACTAGGCCAGGATGGCATCGGGGGAGATTGCTAGCTTTCCGGGAGATGCGGGAATCACTTTCCCGATACCATCTCCTCGACCTCGCGCAGCTGCTCCTTGCCAAAAAACATCTCGTTGCCCACGAAAAAGGTCGGCGAGCCGAACGCGCCGCGCGCGACCGCCTCTTCGGTGTTCTTGATCAGCTTGCCCTTGACCTCGGGCTCCTGGGCGCGGGCGAACAGCTTTTGCGCATCGAGGCCGGAGGATGCCAGCGCCTTCGCCGCGATTTCCGGGTCGTCCATCTTCTTCGGCTCGCGCCACATGTGGTGGAAGGCGGCCTCGACGTATTTCTCGAACACGCCCTCGAGCTGCGCCGCGATCGCGGCGCGCATCAGGTTCAGCGTGTTGACGGGGAAGTGCGGATTCCAGACATAGGGCTGAACCTTGAAGCGCTTGATGAAGCGCTCGGTCTCGACCGCCTGGAATTCACGCTTGTTCTTGACGCCGGCGAGCGTCTCGGCCGGCGACTTGTTGTTGGTCGACTTGAAGATGCCGCCGAGCAGGATCGGCACATACTCGAATTTGACGCCGATGCGCTGCTCGATCGCCGGGATCGCCAGATGGCTGAGATAGGCGTTCGGGCTGCCGAAATCGAACAGGAATTGCGGGGCTGTGCGGGTCAAAATCGTTCTCCCTGACCTGACTTTTGATCTGGCTTTTCGTCCATTCTGGCGCAGCGCGCGCCACAGGTCCACCGTTTAATGATGGTCATAATACCTTGATGATCCGGCTCAGATCAGACGCCGGATCGTCCGCTTGCGCCACACCAGGAGATAATAGCCCATCTGCAAAACGAACATGGCGCAGAACACGATCGGATAGGCGGCCCATACGCCCTTCAGGCCAATCGTGCGGCTCAGGATGACCGCGGCCGGCAGCTCGATCGCGAGAATCGCGAAGATCGAAAGCAGCATCGGCGTCAGCGCCACGCCGGCGGCGCGCATGGCGCCGGAAAACACCGTTGCCAGGCCGAACGGCACCGAGCTCCACAAGGCGATGGTGAGCAACTCCTTCGCCAGATCGAGCACGGCGCAATCGGTGATGAAGATGCCGAGCACGGCGCGTGGCGCGAGATAGATCAACGCCACGAGGCCGCCGGTCAGGACGAGGTTGAACGCGAGGCCTGTGCGAACGATGCCGTCGAGCCGGTCCCTGTCGCCGCCGCCGACGGCCTGTGCGCCGAGGATCGAGACTGTGATCGAGATCGACATCGCCGTGAACTGCGTATAGCCCATCACCTGGTTGACGGCGCCATAGGCCGCGGTGGCGTCGGAGCCAAAGCCGTTGACGAGGCCGAGCAGCACCAGCTCGGCGATCGCCATCACCACCATGCCGATCGCGCTCGGCAATCCGATGCCGAGGACCTTGCCGAGCACCGCGCCGTTGAGCCGCAGATGACGCAGCAGCGCGGCATCGGGAGCAAGCGCATGTTTCTTCCGCAGCAAATAGAGGGCCAGCACGATCAGCGTCGCAATGTTGGCGATCGCGGCAGCCCATGCCGGGCTGGTGATGCCGGCCGCCGGCAATCCGAACGCGCCGCGGATCAGCATTGGCGTCAGGATCAGGCCGATCGCGGTCGACAGCGCCAGCGCCAGCAGAGGCGTGAGCCCATCGCCGACACCGCGGATCATCGCCGTCATCAGCAGGAAGACGAAACCGAGCGGCATCGTGAGCAGCATGACGCGCGCATAAGCGCTGGCCTGGTCGAGGATGTCCGCGGGCGTGGCGAGCGCCATCATCAATGGCCGGCTGAACAGCCCGCCGACCAGTGCAATCGAGATCGAGAGCAGCAGGCCGACCGCGAGCGTCGTGCCAACAACGATTTTGATCCGGCCATGTTCACCGGCGCCAAACGCGTGGCCGATCAGCACCGTGGCGCCGGTGCTCAAGCCCATGACGAAGGCGAACAGAAAGAACATCACCGGAAAGAACGCCGAGACCGCCGCGAGCGCGTCGACGCCGATCATCTGGCCGAGATAGACGTTGCTGACCGTGCCGAACAGCGATTGCAGCGCGTTGCTCAGCATCAGGGGCGCGAGGAAGCGCAGGAATGTTGTCCAGAGTGGCGTGGCGGCGGACATGGATTTGCCTTTCATCAGGACGTGCGAAGCCGTTGCCGCGCGAGGCGCGGCTTGGGCCGTCGATAGGGTTGAGGGAAAGCGCCGCGCGGTTTACGCGCGGTCGCTGTAGGCGAGCTTGACGATGTGGTCGCGGATGTCGGTCGGCCAGTCGGCGATCAGCCCGGTGAAGCGCCGCCGGTCATCCGCGAACAGCGCCCGCGAAGCTTCCTCGAACTGCGGCAGGTTGCCCGCCATGGTCGACATGAAGTGATAGGCCGCATCGCGCGCCTGCCGCTCTCGGTCCTTGTCGCCACTGGCACGCCGTGCCTCGTCGACGAGTTTCCGCAGCGCGACCGAGGCGCCGCCCGGCTGCGCGTTGAGCCATTCCCAGTGCCGCGGCAGCAGCGTTACCTCGCGCGCGACCACGCCGAGTTTCGGCCGGCCGCGCCCGCGCGGCTCGCTCGGTGGTGCGGTCTCCTCAACCGGAGGCGGGACAAGCTTCGCCACCCGCGCCAGCACCTCGCGATCGCCGCCGCGCAGATCGAAGTCGATCGATCGGCCCGTAGCGTCCTCGAAGATGATGATGGGCTCGTCCGGCGGGGGCACGATCCGCTTGACGACCAGTGCGACCTCTCCGGCCGACCCGGACGCCAGGCGGCGCTGGCCCTGGAAGGCCGTGAATGTCCTCTGCATTGAAATCATTGCCATATCCCGATGACGTTGATCATTTAATACCCGGGTAAATTATCGGCGTCAATATACCCGGGTTAAAATATCCGTCCGGATGGCTCGACATTGCGTTCCCGGGCTGGCACGTACGCGGCGAACAGACCACGCCTAGCCTGGGGATCCCGCCGATGCTGACCGTCCATCACCTCAACAATTCCCGCTCGCAGCGCGTGCTGTGGCTGCTCGAGGAGTTGGGCGTGCCCTACGAGATCGCGCGTTATCAGCGCCAGCCCGACATGCGCGCGCCGAAGGAGCTGCGCGCGATCCATCCGCTCGGCAAGTCGCCCGTCATCACCGACAACGGCAACACCATCGCCGAGTCAGGCGCGATCATCGAATATCTCATCGCCACCTACGGCAACGGCCGACTGATCCCGCCGCCGAACACGCCGGAGCGACTGCGCTTCACCTACTGGCTGCACTATGCGGAAGGCTCGGCGATGCAGCCGCTGCTGCTCAAGCTGCTGTTCACGCTGATGCCGAAGCGTGCGCCGGCGCTGCTTCGTCCGCTGGTGCGCAAGGTCTCGAACCAGGCGCTCACCGCGCTGGTCAATCCGCAGCTCAAGCAGCACATGGATTACTGGGAAGGCGAGCTTGCGAAGAGCGAGTGGTTCGCCGGCAACGAGTTCACCGCAGCCGACATCCAGATGAGCTTTCCGCTCGAAGCCGCGCAAGCGCGCGGCGGGCTGGAGCAGGGCCATCCCAGGGCGATGGCGTTCCTGGAGCGCATCCATGCGCGGCCGGCCTACGCCAGAGCGCTCGAAAAGGGTGGGCCGTACCAGGTGGGGCGGTAGTTAGTTCCTGTCATTCCGGGATGGTGCGAAGCACCAGACCCGGAATCTCGAGATTCCGGGTTCACGCTTCGCGTGCCCCGGAATGACAGCCTTCCACTAATCCGCGTGCAGCACGCGACCGCGCGTCTCCGGCAGCGCGAAGGCGGCGATGAAGAACAGCGCGTAGGCTACCACCGCAAACATCGCGATTGCGTTCGCAAGCGACGTCGTCGCCGACAGCGCACCGACGAGGAACGGAAACAGCGCGCCGATGCCGCGGCCGAAATTGTAGCAAAAGCCCTGGCCGGAGCCGCGCAGCCGCGTCGGATAGAGCTCAGTCAGGAACGCGCCGATCCCCGAGAAATAGCCCGAGGCGAAAAAGCCGAGCGGGAAGCCGAGCACCCACAGGATCTCGTTGGTCAGCGGCAGCTGCGTATAGAGCAGCACCACGGCCATGGCCCCGAGCGAGAAGATCAGGAACAGATTGCGCCGCCCGATCCGGTCGGCGAGCCAGGCGCCGGTGAGATAGCCGATGAAGGAGCCGATGATCAGCGTCGAGAGATATCCGGTCGAGCCGACGATCGACAGATGCCGCTCCTTGGTCAGGAACTGCGGTACCCAGAAGGTGACGGCGTAGTAGCCGCCCTGACAACCCGTCGCCATCAGCGACGCCAGGATCGTGGTCTTCACCATCGGGAAGGTGAAGATCTCCCAAAGCTTCGGATGACTGCCCGTTTCCGCATGCCTGGCACGGGCCTCGGCTGCGATCTCCGGCTCGGTGACGGAACGGCGGATGTAGAACACCAAGAGCGCCGGCAGCGCGCCGATCACGAACATCCAGCGCCAGGCCGTCTCGGCCGGCAGAAGCGAGAACAGGATCGCCTGCGAGAGCACGGCGAGACCCCAGCCGACCGCCCAGCCCGACTGCACCGAGCCGACCGCGCGCCCGCGATATTGCGGCCGGATCGCCTCGCCCATCAGCACGGCGCCCGCCGCCCACTCGCCGCCGAAGCCGAGGCCGAGCACGGCGCGTGCAATCAGGAGCTGGTCGAAATTCTGCACGACGGCACAGACCAGCGAGAAGAACGAGAACCAGATGATGGTGATCTGGAGCGTCCTGACTCGTCCGATATGGTCGGAGAGGTGGCCGCCGAGCCAGCCGCCGATCGCAGAGGCCAGCAGCGTCACGGTGCCGGCGAGACCCGCCGAGGCCGCATCGACCTTCCACAGCGCGATGATGGTGCCGATCACCAGCGGATAGATCATGAAGTCCATGCCGTCGAGCGCCCAGCCCGCCGCGCAGGCCCAGAACGTCCGCCGCTCCGGCGCGTTCATGTCGCGATAGAAGGCGAGAAGGCTGGTGTCCTCGATCTCGGCGCGTTCGATGCGCTGGTTCGGATCGGCTGTGGTCATGTGTGTTTCCCCGGCAGTTTCTTAAAAGCCGCGCGGTGGTAGCACGCGCAGCAGCGGGCGCAAGCCGGCGCCCGCTTCCGTGCCATGCGGCGGACGAGTTACTGCCCTGCCGCCTCTGCGCCGCGTGTGCGCGGATCGGGTGCGCCGAGGGGGCCATTCGGTGTCACCGCGATCGAATTGGCGGAAGTCTGTCCCATCGGCTCGACGATGGGATGGTCCATCGCCTTCAGCTCGAACAGGACATCGTCGGGAAAGCCGCGCTCGACGCGCACCTCGTCCGGCAGCCATTGATGGTGCAGCCGCGGTGTGGCAACGGCGGCGGCCACATCCATTTTGTAATCGAGCACGTTCACGATCACCTGGAGCACGGTGGAGATGATCCGGCTGCCGCCGGGCGAACCCGTCACCAGCACCGGCTTGCCGTCCTTCAGCACGATGGTCGGCGACATCGACGACAACGGTCGCTTGCCGGGCCCTGGCAGGTTGGCCTCGAAGCCGACAAGGCCGTAGGCGTTGGACGCGCCGACCGCCGCGGTGAAATCGTCGAGCTCGTTGTTGAGCAGCACGCCGGTACCCTCGGCGACGAGGCCAACGCCATAGCTGAAGTTCAGCGTGTATGTATTGCTGACGGCGTTGCCGCGGCTGTCGACGACGGAGAAATGCGTGGTGTTGCTGCCCTCGCGCGGCGAGGCGGCGGCGGAGACCAGCTGCTTCGACGGCGTGGCGCGGCTGGTGGAGATGCCCGCGCGCAGCTTGGCGGCGTAGTCCTTTGCCGTGAGGGTCTCGATCGGCGCATTGACGAAGGCGGGATCGCCGAGATAGCGCGCGCGGTCTGCATAGGCACGCTTCATGGCCTCGATCAGGAGATGCAGCGATGCCGGCGATCCCTGCTTGAGGTCGGCAAGCTGAAAGCCTTCGAGGATATTGAGGGTCTCCACCAGCACCACGCCGCCGGAGGAAGGCAGCGGCATCGACACGATGTCGTAGCCGCGATAAGTGCCGCGCACCGGCGTGCGGATCACCGCCTGATAGGTCTTCAGATCGGCTGGCGTCATGATGCCGCCCGCCTCGGACACGGCCTTGGCGAGTTTGTCCGCGACCGCGCCCTCATAGAAGCCGCGTGGTCCCTGCGCGGCGACGGCCGCCAGCGTATCGGCAAGGTCGCCCTGCACCAGCCTGTCGCCGTCACTGAGCGGCGCGCCATCGGGGCGCGAGAAGATCCTGGCCGCGGAAGGCCAGCGTGTCAGCCGCCGGTGCCAGCCCGGGAGCGTGTCGGCGATGTCGTCGCTGACGACGAAGCCGTCGCGGGCGAGCGCGATCGCAGGCTCGAGCAATTGCGCGAGCGTGAACTGGCCCGAGCCATATTTTTCCAATGCCAGGGCAAGGCCTGCGACGGTTCCGGGCACGCCGATGCCGAGCGCGGAATCGCGCGACTTCGCAATGTCGGGCTTGCCGTCGGGGCCGAGGAAGATTTGCGGCGTGGTCGCTGCCGGCGCGGTCTCGCGATAGTCGATCGCGATGTCCTCGTTGCGCTCGGCGGAATGGATCATCATGAAGCCGCCGCCGCCGATATTGCCGGCGCGCGGATAGGTCACCGCCATCGCAAAGCCGGTCGCGACCGCGGCATCGACGGCATTGCCGCCGCGTCGCAGGATATCGGCGCCGACCTGCACCGATATCTTTTCCTGCGCCACCACCATGCCGTGCTCGGCTGCAACGGCATGCACCGTGTCGAGCGCCGGCGGGACATAGCCCCGCCGCGCATCCTGCGCGGTCGCAGATGCCAGACCAAGCGCCAGAGTGGCCAGGAAGGCGAAAAACGTCCGCCGGGTCGAAAATGACGACATCATCAAATTTCCGCCGGGTCCTCGGGACAGTTCACACGCGTCGCTTATGCTATACGGTTTGCCCCAAGACAGGCAAAACTGTTCGTGATGAGGACTGCGTGATGACGACGATCGCCTCGGATGCGCGCATGGCCGGCGTGCTGCGGACCTATCCGCCGCGCGCCGCTGTCATCAGCTGGATCTTTTTCGACTGGGCTGCGCAGCCTTATTTCACGCTGATCACGACCTTCGTGTTCGCGCCTTATTTCGCCACCAGCATCGCGCCAGATGCTGCCACAGGCCAATCGCTGTGGGGCTTTGCGATGGCGGCTGCGGGCCTCGCCATCGCGCTGATGTCGCCGGTGCTGGGGGCCATCGCGGATGCCTCGGGCCGCAGGAAACCATGGATCGCGGGGTTCGGCACGCTGCTGGTGCTGGCGTCCTGCTCGCTGTGGATCGGCAAGCCCGGCGATCCCTCAGTCATTCCGCCCCTGCTCACCGCGGTCGCGCTCGCCAGCGTCGGCGCGGAATTCGCCACCCTCTTCAACAACGCGATGATGCCGACCCTGGTGCCGCCCGAGCGAATCGGCCGGCTCTCCGGCACCGGCTGGGCCACGGGGTACATCGGCGGCATCGTCAGCCTGATCATCGTGCTCGGCTTGCTCGCTGCGAATCCCGAGACCGGACGCACGCTGCTCGGCTTCACGCCGCTGTTCGGGCTTGATCCGGCCAGTCATCAGGGAGATCGCGCCGCCGGACCGCTGACCGGGGTGTGGTTCATCATCTTCGTGACGCCGATGTTCCTGTTCACGCCGGACTATCCGGCGAAGCGGCCGGTGCGCGAGGCGCTACGCAAAGGCCTGTCGGAGCTGAAGCAATCGATCAGGAGTTTGCCGCAGCAGAAATCGCTCGCGGCGTTCCTGCTCGCCAACATGATCTACACCGACGGCCTGGTGTCGCTGTTCGCGTTCGGCGGCATCTACGCCGCCGGCACCTTCGGCTGGCACACGATCCAGATCGGCACCTTCGGAATCATGCTCGCGATAGCCGGCGCGTTCGGCGCCTGGCTCGGCGGCAAGCTGGACGATCATCTCGGGCCGAAGCGCGTCATCGCCGGCAGCATGCTGATTCTGCTGCTGTCGGTGGCGGCGATCCTTCTGGTCGACAAGGACAGCGTGCTGTTCGTCAAGGTCGCGGCCCCCCAGCCGGGCGCTCCCCTGTTCTCGAGCGCGGCCGAACGCGCCTATCTCGTGCTGGGCTGCCTCATCGGCGCCGCCGGCGGTCCGCTTCAGGCTGCCTCGCGCACGTTGCTGATCCGCCTCGCGCCAAAGGATCGCATCGCGCAGTATTTCGGCCTGTTCGCGCTGACCGGGAAAGTGACGTCCTTCATCGGCCCACTGCTGATCGGCATGATCACGGCGGTGACGGCCAGCCAGAAGGCCGGCATGGCCGTGCTGGTGGTGTTCTTCGTCGCGGGACTGGGGCTCTTGATGCGGGTGCGGGAGTAGCTTCCCGCCGTCATTCCGGGGCATCGCGGAGCGATGAACCCGGAATCCAGAAGTTGTCGCGCGAGATTCTCAGGTGCGCAATTGCGTACCAGAGTTCGCGCTGCGCGCGCCCCGGAATGACGGCGAAATCAGTGCCTGAAATGCCGCGTTCCCGTGAACACCATGGCGATGCCGTGCTCGTCGGCGGCCTTGATCACCTCGTCGTCGCGCATGGAGCCGCCGGGCTGCACCACGGCGGTGGCGCCGGCCTCGATGCAGGCGAGCATGCCGTCGGCGAACGGGAAGAACGCGTCCGAGGCCACCACCGAGCCCTTGGTGAGCGGCTCGGCGAGCTTCAGCTCAACCGCCGCATCCTGCGCCTTGCGCGCCGCAATGCGAGCTGAATCGACCCGGCTCATCTGGCCCGCGCCGATGCCGACGGTGGCGAGATCCTTGGCGTAGATGATGGTGTTGGACTTGACGTGCTTGGCCACCCGGAACGCGAACTTGAGGTCCCGCATCTCGGCGTCCGTGGGCGCACGCTTGGTCACGACCTTGAAGGTCATGTCGTCGACCACGGCGTTGTCGCGGCTCTGCACGAGCAGGCCGCCGGCCACCGTCTTGGCGGTGAGGCCCGGCGCGCGCGGATCGGGCAGGCTGCCCGCGAGCAGCAGGCGGAGGTTCTTGCGCGCGCCGATGATCGCGATCGCTTCCTCGCTGGCGTCGGGCGCGATGATCACCTCGGTGAAGATCTTCGTGATCTCGCGCGCGGTGTCGGCGTCGAGCGCGCGGTTCATCGCGATGATGCCGCCGAACGCCGAGGTCGAATCGCAGGCGAGCGCTTTGCGATAGGCGCTGACGAGGTCGGAGCCCTCAGCGACGCCGCAGGGATTGGCGTGCTTGACGATGACGCAGGCCGCGGTGCGCTTGGCGTCAAACTCGCCGATGCACTCGTATGCCGCATCGGTGTCGTTGATGTTGTTGTAGGAGAGCTCCTTGCCCTGCAGCTGCCGTGCGGTCGAGACGCCTGGGCGCTTGTCGGGAGTCGCATAGAATGCCGCCGTCTGGTGCGGGTTCTCGCCGTAGCGCAGCGACTGGATCAATTTGCCGCCGAAGGCGCGGAAATCAGGTGCGTCGATCTCGAGCTGCCGGTTGAACCAGTTCGAGATCGCGGCGTCGTAGGCCGCGGTGCGCGCATAGGCCTTCGCGGCAAGCCGCCGGCGCAGCTTCAGCGTGGTTGCGCCCTTGTTGGCGGCGAGCTCGTCGAGCACCGCCTTGTAGTCCTCGGCCTCGACCACCACGGCGACGTCGTCATGGTTCTTGGCGGCGGCGCGGATCATCGCGGGGCCGCCGATGTCGATGTTCTCGATGCAATCCTCGAAGCCCGCGCCTTTGTCCACGGTCGCCTCGAACGGATAGAGATTGACGACGAGCAAATCGATCGGCGCGATGCCGTGCGCCTTCATCGCATCCGCATGGTCCTTGTTGTCGCGGATCGCGAGCAGGCCGCCATGCACCTTCGGATGCAGCGTCTTGACGCGGCCGTCCATCATCTCGGGGAAGCCGGTCAGCTCGGAAACGTCCTTCACCTTGAGGCCGGCCGCGGCGATCGCCTTGGCGGTGCCGCCGGTCGAAACCAGTTCGACGTCATGGGCGGCAAGCGCCTTGGCGAATTCGATCAGGCCGGTCTTGTCGGAGACGGAAAGCAGGGCACGGGTGACGCGGCGGGGATGGTCAGTCATGAGCAAGATCCTCTGTCTTAAGGAGTGTCTATGCCCAGGCGCGCGGCGTCTTAAGTCCCGCGCTTCCCGATGGTGCTCCATCCAAGGTCGCCAGTCGCGCGAGCGAGCGCTCGATAGCAGCTTTCGGCCGTTTTCACAACGATGAGATGGGGCCGAATCGTGCGCATTTACAGCGGAAGTTCCGGCTCGCGGCGGGCGTTGCGGCGGGCATTGGTGACAGCGGGCGAAGCGGTGGAGCGGACAAAGCTCCAGCGGAGCGAGGGCGCCTGGCGGGCATCCTGCCGGATCACGATCTGCGCGGTGCGGCGGGGGCCGTCATTGCCGGCCAGGAACACGCTGTCCTCGAGGTCGACCTTGTCGTCGAGCGCCTCGAAGGTCCAGACGTCGCGGTTCGGCAGCACCAGCATGACGCCGCGGGCATCCGACAGCCGGCTCGCCTTCACCGCCGGATGCAGATGGAAGCGGACCGCGAAATCGGCATCCGCGCCCTTGAAACGTCCGCCTTGCGGCGGCGACAGCGTGTCCTCGCCGTCGATGCGCGCGCCGTCATTGGCGATCATCAGGACGCGGCGATGGATCGCGCCGAATTTGGCGAGATAGCCGTCATGCGACGTCGTGAGCAGCGTGCCGTTCTGAACGACCTCGCGATAGCTCTCGACCTCGACCGGGCCGCTGGTGACAGGCGAGCCATGCAACAGCCGCTTCATCGCCGACATCTCCACGAACTGGCATGAAGAGGTGTCGTGATAGGTCAGCGTCGAATGCGCCGCCGTGCTGCGCGCGAACGGCCGCCAATTGTCGCGGCCCGTGGTCGGCATCCCGCAATTGGTGACGATGCGGCTGATGCCGGAGGACAATTCGAACGACAGGCAGCCGGCATGGGCGTCGTGGCTGACGCCGGCCGGCGGCGGCGGGCCGGTGTCGATGATCAGCGTGGTCTGGCCGGCATCGAGGCGCTGGAAGCCGGTATGCGGCATGTTCGCCATCGGCGCGCCGTGGGTGTCGTCATAGGCGAGCAGCGTGGCGAGCAGGTCCGAGGGCGTTGCGCTCATGCCGTTGAACAGCGCGAAATTGCCGTCGCCGTGCCGGAAGAAGCGCAGCATCGGCATCATGCGGTCGATCGCGTTGAGCAGCGCCGGCGGCGGCGCGATGTTGCGCGCGGCAAAGGTCTGCCGCAGCGGCAAGAGGTCGATCAGGAGCTCGATCAGCGCGCCCGGATTGCGGGAGATGTGTCCGCCGTCGGGCAGGATCTGCCGCTGCAACTCGTCCGAAAGTTTTTTCGAGGCGCTGCGGATATGGCGCGCCTGGTTGGCGAGGCAGAGTGTCGTGTAGCACAGCGCGATCAGCACCTGGAGCTTCGGCACCCCGTCCGGGATGTTGACCATGGTGTAGCGCAGGAAGCGGATCTCGCGGGCCAGCGCGCGCAGATAGCGGCGGTAGAATTTGTTGTCGGTGTCGTTGAGCACCAGGGGCGCCTGCGACAGCAGCGAGATCACGCGCCGCGCGAGCACGTCGGCGCGCCGCGCGACGGGGCGGCGCTTGTTGGCGGGGTTGGCGATCCAGTCCTCGACCAGTGCGCGCGCATTGGCGCGCGTCAGTGCGGTGTCGGCGGCGCGCAGATGGCGCAGCCAGCCGAAGCCGAGCAGCGCAACCTCCCAATCCTCCGACGGCGGCTCGAGATCGAAGATCGAGCGGCCGTGGCAATTGACGATCTTGCCGGCGAAGACGAAGCGGCCGGCATAGATCTCGGCGGCGCGGGTCGCGTCCGCGGTGCGCAGATCATGCGGCGCGATGATCAGGCGGTCGGTGCGGCCGGGCCAGACCCGTGACAGCGCAACGGAGCCGCCGCTCGCGCGCGCGAGCATGTTCCGCGCGAAGCGGTTCATCACCAGCGTCGAGATACGTCTGCGTTGAGCGACCGACACGCCTTGCCTTGAAGGGGGAGAGGAGGATTCCGACGAATCCTTATTAATCCCAAAATCGACCGTCTGACACCACCTTGAACGGTGGGAATCAACGCCGAGGTTGCAAAAACCAGTGCAAAATCAGGATTTAACGAGCCGGGCTGCAAAGAATCCGTCGAGCCCGCCGAGCTTGGGATCGGCGTTCGGCAGATGGCTGGGCAGGGTACGCAGGTCGCCCTCGGCAGTGATGATCTCGGAGAGTCCTGAGACCTCCGACGCCTCGATCGGGACGCGGCGAAGCGCAGGCTCTGCGGCCAGCAGCGTGGCGATGGCCTGTTCGCCCTCTTCGGGTTCCAGCGAGCAGGTGCAGTAGACCAGCGTCCCGCCCGGCTTGAGCAGCGAGACCGATTTTCGCAGCAGCCGCTGCTGGAGCGCGGTCAGGGCGGCGATGTCGGACTCCTGTCGCAGCCAGGCCACGTCGGGATGACGGCGGATCGTGCCGGTCGAGGTGCAGGGCGCGTCGATCAGGATACCGTCAAAACCTTCGGCGGGGCCGGCCCATTCCGCGGCGTCAGCGACGACGGTCTCGGCCTGGAGCGACAGCCGCGCCAGATTCTCGCGCAGCCGTGCGACCCGGGCGGGCGAGCGGTCGATCGCCGTGACATGCGCGCCGGCGTGCGCCAGTTGCGCGGTCTTGCCGCCGGGGGCGGCGCAGAGATCGGCAATGGACTTGCCCTTGATGTCGCCGAACAGCCGGGCCGGCAATGCGGCGGCGGCATCCTGCACCCACCATTGTCCCTCGGCGAAGCCGGGCAGCATGGTCACCGAGCCGTGCAGCAGCATCCGCACCGTCCCCGTCGGCAGCGTCTCGCCGTGCAGGCGGCTCGCCCATTGTTCGGCGTCCGACTTCACGGTCAGATCGAGTGACGGCTCATGGCCGAGCGCCAGCGCCATGTCTCTTGCGGTGGCCTCGCCATAATGTGCGCGCCAGCGCGCCAGCAGCCATGGCGGCAGGTCCAGCGATTGCGTGGCGACTTCCTCGACCAGCGCCTGGCCCTCGCGCGCACAGCGGCGCAGCACGGCGTTGACGAGGCCGGCATAGCGCGCGGCGCGCCGGTCGGATTGCACGAGGCGGACGGAGAGATCGACGGCGGCATGATCGGGCACGTCCATCCAGAGGATCTGGGCGGCGCCGATCAGCAGCGCGCTCTGCGCGCGCGGTGCTTCGGAGGGAATGCCCTTGTCGAGCAGGCGGGACAGCACATGGCCGAGCGTGCCGAGCCGGCGCAGCACGGTCGCGACCAGGCGGCGCATCAGCGCGCGGTCGCGGTCGGCCAGCGTCTTCAGTCCGGGATGGGCGCCGCTGCCGTCGAGCTGGTCGTCAAGCGTGCGGTGCTTGTGCAGCACGCCGTCGACGATGTCGGCGGCAATCCGCCGCGCCGCGAGACCAGGCACTTCGGATGGTGGGGCGAAACGTTGAGATGGCATGCGGAAGCAAGGTTCTGAGCGAGCGGCAGTTCCGCCGATATGGGCGCATGCCTTGAGAAAGCGATCTCTGGCACGCGAATATGCCAAATGTAAGAATCGCTTCCGGCTTTTTCAGCCCTTTGGGCCCGATTTCAGGAATGCGTTATTGGACGTCGCATTGCGGCTCGTCCTGCGCTAGAAGACCTGGCGATGAGTGACCAGCCACCCGTTTCCGATCGCAAGCCGCTGTCGCCGGCAGCCCAGCGCGCGCTGGCCGAGGCCGAGGCGCGCCGACAGGCTGCGGCGATCCAGGCCGAGGACGACGCCAAGGCGACGCCGAAGGAGTTGCAGGGGCCGAAGGGACCCGAGCCGACCCGCTACGGCGATTGGGAGCGCAAGGGCATCGCTTCCGATTTCTGAGCCGTCAGCCGGATCGGCCGATGATGCGGGCAAGGCTCGTCCCGGCCGCTAGAGATAATGGTGCTCCTGGGCGCGGCGCAGGTTGATATCGACCGCGGCGGCGTAGAAGTGCGTGCCCTTGGTCGGGCCACCGACCGCGTACACGTTCGGATGAGCTGTGCCGTGGCGGTCGTGGACACGGCTGTCGTCGTAGCCGCAGCGAATCCCGCCGAGTGCGTCAAACGCGATGAGCCCCTGTCGCTGCATGTCCTGATAGAGCGGGCTCGAGTCCAGCCGGTAGGACGGTCCTGTCGCGTCGATGACGTAATCGACGTCGTGACGATCGCCGTCGCCGAGGATCGCGCGAAATCGGCCGCCGATGCCGGTCACGTTGCGCAGCCGGGCGCGGGCCGAGAGCCTGCCCGAGCGCATCAGGTCGCGGATACGGATTGCGTTCTCCAGCGGCATCGCCGAACGATTGCGGAGCCAGCCGGAATTGTAGACGTCCATGAAGCGCATCTTCTCGACATCGCGCATCCGGCTCCAGGCATCGCACATCACGTCGATGACACTGACGAGATAGGAGTAGACGCTGGGCTCGCCGGACTCGGCGCGCCCGATGTTGTGCTCGAGATCGGCCAGCGCATCGCCGCCGACGTTGCGGCAAGACAGATCGCAGCGAATTCCGGTGGTCTCCAGCAGCAGTCCGGAAAGGCGGGCGGCAAAGGCGTCCGCTTCGATTCGCTCGCGGCTGGCCACATAGCGATGCAGGGCGTCGCGGAAGTCATCTGCGGTGGCGGGAAGCGTCACCGGCTGCACCGTCGGAAACAGGCCGCTTCTGGAGAAGCAGGTCATCCTGACGGACTGGTGGGTTTTGGCCAGCGCCGCCGCGGTGTCGACCGCGCTGAGTCCGCTTCCGAGGATGCCGACCTCGACGCCGTCGCGATCGGCGAAGGCGAATTGGGCGTAGGGGTCGCGGATGTAGTTCGGGATTGCGGCGAGGCCGTAATGGTCGTCGGGCGCGTTGTGACCGGTGCAGAGGATCAGCACGGACGAGATATGCGTGATGTTGAGGTCGGTCGTCAGCAGGACATCGCGATCCGGCGAGAACCGCATGCGGACAATTTCGGCATGCTCGACATGAACGGGCACGCCGGCGCCGCGGCATTGCGCGATCGCGGCCAGTCGCACGGCGTCGAGGTAGTCCCGATAGACCATCCGCGGCAGGTGCCTGTTGCCGTGGCAGGAGAGGCCGCGGGCCCGAAGCCAGCGCAGAAACTCGTCCGCGTCGCCCGGACGGATCGACATCGTCGACGCCTTCATGTTGAGCAGATGGCGGTCGCTCTGCGTGCGATAGGCAACGCCGCCATCGAAACCGGACTTGTCGAAGAGCTGAATTCCGCTGATCGCGCCGTTGTCTCGCCCTGATGCCACGAGCTCCGCCAGATGACGCAAGATCGTGATGCCGGTTGCGCCACCGCCGACAATGCTGATGATCATCGCTCAATCCCCCAGTCTATATGTTTGACCCAGGCGCGAGCGGGGGCTCGGCGTGGGGGTCTCCCAAAGCCGTTGATTGTTCGTCACATGAGAATGATGGCTTGCGACCGGCCTCGGGCCGGCCGCAGGAGGTGCGGGTCCTCAGGCGGCCCGCACCGTATCGAGGAATTTCGCGACCTCGTGCTTGAGGCGGCCACTCTCGGTCGAGAGTGAGCGCGCGGAAGCCAGCACCTGCGTCGACGCCGAACCGGTGGCGCCGGCGCCATGACTGACCTGGGCGATCTTGTCGGCGACTTCGACCGTTCCCTTGGCCGCTTCGCTGACATTGCGTGCGATCTCGGCCGTCGCAGCCCCCTGCTCCTCGATGGTGGCGGCAATGGTGGTCGAGATGTCCGAAATCCTGGAGATGGTCGTGCCGATCTCCTTGATGGCACCGACGGAGTCTTCCGTCGCCGTCTGCATGTCGGCGATCTGTGCGCCGATCTCGTCGGTTGCCCGCGCGGTCTGGGCTGCGAGCGCCTTGACCTCGCTCGCCACCACGGCAAATCCGCGGCCCGACTCGCCGGCGCGCGCCGCTTCGATGGTGGCGTTCAAGGCCAGCAGGTTGGTCTGCTCCGCGATTGCGGTGATCAATTTGACGACGTCGCCGATCCGGCCCGCGGCCTTGAGCAATTCGTTGATCCGGACGTCGGTACGCTCGGCCTGCTTCACCGCTTCGCCGGCGATGCGGCTGGAATCATGGACCTGCCGGCCGATCTCGACGACCGATGCGCTCATCTCCTCGGCGGCGGACGCCACGGCTCCGACATTGGCAGAGGCTTCTTCGGAGGCCGCGGCCACCATTCCGGAAAGCTGCTCGGTCTCTTCCGCTGTCCCCGACAGCGTGCCGGCGGCGGATTCGAGCTGCTGCGAGGCGACCGAAACCGAATTGATGATGCCGCCGACCGCATCCTCGAACGCGCCCGCCAGCCGGATCATCTCCTGCTTGCGCTGCGCGGCGGCTGCGGCCTCCTGATCCTTCTGGTCGGCCTCCATCTGCTCGATGCGGATCAGGTTGTCCCTGAACGTGCGGGCCGCGCGAGCGTTGTCGCCGACTTCGTCACCGCGGGCGGTGTAGGGAATCTCGACGGCCTTGTTGCCGCCGGCGAGTTGCAGCAGCACGTCGCCGATGCGACGGATCGGCCGGGCGATGCTCAGCACGGAAAACAGGGCGGAGCCGGCCAGGACCAGGATCACGAGGACGCCGACGGCCAGGCTGACCTGGGTCGCCTGCTCCAGCGCGGTCACGAGCTGGCTCTGCCGCAGAGCCATATATTCGTTGTTGGCGGCGACCAGCTTGTCGACGCGCGTTGTGATTTCCTTGGCGGCCGGAAGCACCCGCTCGTCGAAAATGCTCCTCTTGGCTTCCTCCGCCTTGATGGCTACGCCGGTTACCGCCTTGTAGCGTCCGGCGAGCGCGGCGAGCGCGTCGACACCGTCGGCGATCTTCTTGTCGTCGGCGGACTGACGGACCTGTTTCAGAGCGCGGATCATGGCGTCGGCGCGTTCGGCGATGCGGTCCTTCTGCACGGCGTCGCCGGTCGCCGTGAAATGCCAGTCGGCCGCGCTGACCGCCTTGAACAAGGCGTCGGCTTCGCGCAATGCGACCTCGATGTTGAGCCGGTTCTGCGATGCGGCGATTGCGGACGACGCCAACAGGGTCTCGAGGGCCTTGTTCCAGGCCTCCTCGATCTGGCTTGCCGCGGCGAATTCGGCGACGGCGGTGCCACGAGCCTCGCCGAGATCGTTGCCGGCCTTCAGAGAGGCGTCGAGCAGGATCTTCACCTCGCGACAAAGCTCTTTGGCTTCGGCACGCTTGGACCGTTCCAATGCGGCGTCTATTTCGGTCGTGGCACCGGCGATGGAGCCACGCAATGTTTCGAGATGTTTGGCGAGACCGTCGGCGGAGGATGCGGATCCGATTTCCGCTATGGCGAGGCGTGCCCGGGTCACTGCGAGTTCGGCGCCCTGGGCGTTGGCCTTGTTCGCGGTGTTGATGACCACCAGCCGGCTCAGGTCCGCGATCTGCTCGTTGCGAATGAGCTGGTTGGCGAGCATGCCGCCGACGAGAAGGACACCCGCACTCGCGGTCAATCCCAGTTTTGTACCGATGCGAACCTTGAACGATGCCATGCTTACCGCTCCCCACACGCAAACCGAGTACTCCGCCCTATTACTAAACAACGCGTGAATCTTAAATTCCGTACAACTACAGGAGGTATCGAACGGAGAGCGTTTGGAACAGCGCGCCGCGCATAGGTACGATTCTTCGTCGGGCAACGATCGGGGCGATCAGGCGATCACCGATCAGCCCGGGTGCCGATCGTGCCTTGCCGGTTTCCCCGACTCAGTCCTAGCGTGAGTTGATGCGCTTCCACGATCGCCCCAATGCCTATCGGCCGCAGTTCGGCGGTTCGCCGTTCGGCCGCCGCTTCGCGGGCCTGTTGCCGTGGATGTTCGTGGTCGGCGTCGCGGCGGCGATCGTGCTCACCTTCCGGCACGGAGTGCCCGTTCCGCATGGAGCCGACGGTCGGTCGCAAGATACCGAGATCATCCTCCAGCAATCCGGCAATTCCGCTAGCCGTCAGCCCGTCGACGTCATCCGCACCATCGACGGCGACACTTTTCTCGCGCGCGTGCATCAGCAGGGCGGCCGCGATCTCGTCGTGCGCGTGCGCCTGCGCGGCATCGATGCGCCGGAGATGAAAGCGTCCTGCCAGGAGGAACTGGACAAGGCTGAAGCCGCCACCGACGCGCTGCGCAACCTGCTCGGCCAGGGCGGCGTCACGATCACCAATCTCGGCCCCGACAAATACGGGCGTGTTCTTGCCGATGTCGCGACCAAACGCGCGGCCAACGTCTCGGCCGTGCTGCTCGCGGGTGGTTATGCGCGCAGCTACAATGGCGGCCATCGCGACGGCTGGTGCGCGCGGGGGTGGCGCTTCTGGTAACAAAAAAGCCGCGTCGAGGACTCGGCTCTTTCAATTCTCTCCGATCCCGGTGATCAGCGTGTCACGACCACCGTCGTGCCGACAGAGACGCGGCTGTAGAGATCGGTGATGTCGTCGTTGAGCATGCGGATGCAGCCATAGGAGACGAAGCCGCCGACCGAGCCCGGCACGTTGGTGCCGTGGATCGCATATTCGCCGCCGGCGAGCGTCATTGCCGCAACGCCCATCGGGTTGCGCGGCGAGCCGCCGGGAATGACGTCGGGAAGCTGCGGCTTGTCGCGCTTCACCTCGGCGGGCGGCGACCAGGCCGGATTGCGGTATTTGCCGTCGATACGGGTCGTGCCGGCCCACTGCTTGCCGGACTTGCCGACGCCGACCGGGTAGCGCACGGCGTGGCCGTCATCGAGAATGAGATAGAGCCGCCGCTCGTTGGTCTTGACCACGATAGTGCCCGGCGAATAGTCGGCCAGGTGCGTCCCCACCATTTCCGGCCGCGCCTCCGCCGCCGTTGACATCAATATCCCTGCCCCGATGGTGGCGGCCAGCGCCACAGCAATCCTCATCGCCATCAATGCTTCCCCTTGCCCCGTACGGGTCGTCCAAATCTACGCAGAACCCGGCAATCGCTGCCTTGCCCGGACATTCTTAACCGCGCCTGTTAACCGGATGGTTTCTACGCGCGGCCGCCGAGGGCCAGCCAGCAGGGGGAACAAAGGAAATGTTCGAAATAAAGTAAATGACCGGAAAACAACACTCGGCGGGAAAGATACGGCCATGCCGGCAAGCGCCCTGACAAGAGCGTGAGGGTGTGAACCGCTGTTGTTTCGGGGGGCGACAGAGTGCGGAGCGAGGTTTGGTCGCGTGTCCCGGACAAGGCGCGGCACGAAGTGACGAGGCGCAGAGCCGGGACCCAGTTCTTTGCGTGTGGACAGTCGGGCCCCGGCTCTGCAGCGCACCGCTGAAGTGCGCGCTGCGCTGCGTCCCGGGCACGAGACCTTGGCTTACGCCGACTTCTTGTTCTGCCGGTTCTTGACGAGGTCGTCGACCACGGCGGGATCGGCCAGGGTCGAGGTGTCGCCCAGGCTGCCCGGCTCGTCCTCGGCGATCTTGCGCAGGATGCGGCGCATGATCTTGCCGGAGCGGGTCTTGGGCAGGCCCGGCGCGAACTGGATCTGGTCGGGCGAGGCGATCGGGCCGATCTCCTTGCGCACCCAGGTCACGAGCTCCTTGCGCAGATCCTCGGTCGGCTGGACGCCGGCCATCAGGGTGACATAGGCGTAGATGCCCTGGCCCTTGATGTCGTGCGGGAAGCCGACGACGGCAGCTTCCGACACCTTCTCATGCGCAACCAGCGCGCTCTCGACCTCCGCGGTGCCCATGCGGTGGCCGGAGACGTTGATGACGTCGTCGACGCGGCCGGTGATCCAGTAATAGCCGTCGGCGTCGCGCCGGCAGCCGTCGCCCGTAAAATACTTGCCCTTGTAGGTCGAGAAATAGGTCTGCTCGAACCGCGCGTGATCGCCATAGACCGTGCGCATCATGCCCGGCCATGCCCGGGTGAGACAGAGATTGCCGGTGGTCTCGCCTTCCAGAACCTTGCCGTCGGCATCGACGATCTCCGGCACCACGCCGAAGAAGGGCTGCGTCGCCGAGCCCGGCTTGAGCTTAGTGGCGCCCGGCAGCGGCGTGATCAGGATGCCGCCGGTCTCGGTCTGCCACCAGGTATCGACGATCGGGCAGCGGTCCTCGCCGACGACGCGGTGATACCACTCCCAGGCTTCCGGATTGATGGGCTCGCCGACCGAGCCGAGCAGGCGCAGCGAGGCGCGCGAGGTCTTCTTCACCGGCTCGTCGCCACCCTGCATCAGCGCGCGGATCGCGGTCGGCGCGGTGTAGAAGGTATTGACCTTGTGCTTGTCGATGACGTTCCAGAAGCGGGAATTGTCCGGATAATTCGGCACGCCCTCGAACATCAGCGTGGTCGCGCCGTTGGCGAGCGGCCCGTAGAGAATGTAGCTGTGGCCCGTGACCCAGCCGACGTCGGCGGTGCACCAGTAGATGTCGCCGTCGTGATAGTCGAAGACGTATTGATGCGTCATCGCGGCATAGACGAGATAGCCGGCGGAGGTGTGCAGCACGCCCTTGGGCTGGCCGGTCGAGCCTGAGGTATAGAGGATGAACAGCGGATCCTCGGCGTGCATATGCTCGACCGGGCATTCCGTCGTCACCATCGCCGCCGCCTCGTGATACCAGAGGTCGCGGGTCGGGTTCATGTCGATCTTGCCGCCGGTGCGCTTGACCACGACGACCCAGTCGACGCCGTCGGCCTTGGCGAGCGCCGCGTCGACATTGGCCTTCAGCGGCACCTTCTTGCCGCCGCGCAGGCCTTCGTCGGCGGTGATGATCACCTTGGACTGGCAGTCGTTGATGCGTTGGGCGAGGCTGTCGGGCGAGAAGCCCGCGAACACCACGGAGTGGATCGCGCCGATCCGCGCGCACGCCAGCATCGCGTAGGCCGCTTCCGGAATCATCGGCAGGTAGATGGTGACGCGGTCGCCCTTCTTGACGTTGCGGGTACGCAGGATGTTGGCCATCCGGCAGACCTCGTCGTGGAGCTCCTTGTAGGTGATGTGGCGGGACTGCGAGGGATCGTCACCTTCCCAGATGATTGCGGTCTGGTTGGCGCGCTTGTGCAGATGACGGTCGATGCAGTTATGGGCGACGTTGAGGACGCCGTCCTCGAACCATTTGATCGAGACGTTGCCCGGCGCGAAGGAGACGTTCTCGATTTTCGTCGGCGCCTTCATCCAGTCGATGCGCTTGGCCTGTTCGGCCCAGAAACCGTTCGGGTCCGAGATCGAGCGGGCGTACATTTCCTTGTACTTGGCTTGGTCGACCCAGGCGCGCTTTGCCCATTCCGCCGGCACGTCGTAAATCTTCTCGGACATATTTCCCTCCACATGCGGCAAGCTCAGGCAATGCCGACATCAATCATTGGGCTGATTATGCGTCGGGCTAACCGGACCCGACAAGGTGCACAAGCTGGACCTTCGGCGAGCGGCCTGCCATGCGGAGGATCAAGGTGCGCGGGCCGGCTGTCGCAAATCTGAAACAGGCCGGGCGGCGCCTTTCGGCTCTTTACCCAGATCCCCGGAACAGGCCTGCGCAGAGCCCCATGCGCCGTTCGGAGGTATTTGGGAACCGTCTCTCACTGATTCGGGACTCGCAATACGGTTCGGAACACCCTAAATGGCCAACCCGGGTCCAAAGAGACCCCCAGGAACAAAAATCAGAACAGCGGCATTGACCGGTAACAGGCAGGGCTAAGGCGTAACACTATGATGGATCAGCAGAATCTCGGGACGATGCGGCCCGCTTCAGCCGATCCTGCAGCTGTTGCGCTGGCCAAGGCCCTGGGACAATGGCCGAAACCGGCCGTTTCGGGGCGTCTCAGCCCGAAAAAGGTCTTCGACACGGCGCCCGCGGCGACGGTCGAGGCGCTGGCCAGGGAGCTGGGCCTGCGGCTCGGCGACCAGAACGAGCTGACCATCCGCCGTATCAAGCGCGGCAAGGGCTATTCCTTCGTCCGTCCCAACGGCGCGCATATCCGCGACGCCCGCACCATCCGCCGGCTGCACGCCATGGCGGTGCCGCCGGCCTATCGCGAGGTGCGCTACTCGGCCGATCCGAGCACGCATCTCCAGGCCGTGGGACGCGATGCCGCGGGCCGGCTGCAATACCGCTATCACGCCGACTGGGAGAAGGTCCGCGAGCACCGCAAGGCGCATCGCCTGGAGAAGCTCGTCGGCGCGCTGCCAAAGATCCGGCGCAAGGTGTCGGCGTTCCTGTCGGGTGACGAGCCGACACGCGAATTCGCGCTCTCGGCCGTGATCGAGCTGATCGCGCGCACCGCGATCCGTCCCGGCAACGAATCCTATGCCCGCCTCAACGGAACCCGCGGCGCGACCACACTGCTGAAGTCGAACGTGACACTGGAAGACGATTGCTTCGTGCTGACCTTCAAGGCGAAGGGCGGCAAGGCGGTGCGGAAGGAGTGCGACGCGGCCAAGCTGGTGCGCGCCATCGGCATCCTGCGCGGCGTTCCCGGCAAGCGCATGTTCCAGTATCGCGATGCCTACGGCATCGTGCGCGCGGTCAACACCACGCAGGTGAACGCGTTTTTGCGCGAGATCGCCGGCATCAAGATTTCGCTGAAGGATTTTCGCACCCTGATGGCCTCCGCCGTCGTGGTGGAATCGCTGTCGCGGATCACGCCGGCGACCAGCCAGCGCGGCCGCAAGAAGCAGGTGCTGGACGCGATCCGTGCCGCGGCCGACAAGCTCTCCAACACGCCGGCGATCTGCCGCAAGAGCTATGTCCACGACACCATCGTCACCGCCTTCGAGGACGGCATTCTCGAGCGCTTCGCCGCGACCATGAAGGGCCAGCGCTCGCAGGCGAGGCGCGAGCAGCTTCTGGCGCAGGTGGTCGCGACCGCGGCGGTGTAACGACCCCACAAGAGCTACGACTTGGTCGAGACGCCGTTATCCGGACCGGGATCGTTGCCCGCGGCTGCGGTGGTGAGTCGTTCCAGATAGTGCGCCCAACCCTTCGCGTGTGCGGCGGCCTGTTCCTCGGTCGGCAGCCCGCTATGGGTCATGCGCAGCAGCGTGCCGCCGTCGCGCTCGATCAGGTCGATCTCGATCAGGCTCGATCCGGGTGGTACTTCCTGGCCGCCCTCCCAGCCAAACGTGTAGGCCAGACGATGCACCGGCACGACCTCGCGGAAGGCGCCGCGGGCGGCGGCGCCGCGCGGGCCGATACCCTTGAGCAGATAGAGCCCGCCGGGATGCGGTTCCGTCGTCGCGTCGGAACCCATCCAGCTCAAGATCTTCTCGGGATCGGTCAAATAGGCGAAGACGGTGGCACGCGGGGCTGCGATCTGGGTCTCGCGTCGCACTATGAACGGTTCGGTCATCGGCGATCATCCTCGTCTTGCCTTGAGCTGCCCTTGGGCTGCCCTCGGGACATGGCGGCGGCCCTGCGCTCCGTCAAGGATTGCCCGTGACAAAGACGGGCCTGCTTCGTCATCATCGGGCCATGCACCTCGCCCCGACCCTCGCCTGGCTCGTCGATGCCGCCTCCGATAGTCAGGGGGCCGACCGCCTGCTTGCGGACCTCGGCGCGCATCTGGTCGCCGACGGCGTGCCGCTTGCGGCAGGCGCCCTGACGCTGGAGGTGCCGCACCCGCTGATCGCGAAGCGGACCTGGCTGTGGCGCGCCGGGACCGGCACGGTGATCGAAGCGCTCGGCTTTGCACCAGGCGGATTGGCGCCCGACCCGCCCAACGATGCCGGTCGCCGCTGGCTCCGCGGCATTGCGGACGGCGAGGTGCACGAAGACATCGTCGGTCGGCCCGATGGACCGGTGCTCGGCTGGATCGGGCCGCGTCCGTTCACGGCGGATGAAATCGAACAACTGCGCCAGGCTGCGCGATTTGCCGCGACGCCCCTTGCCGTGCTCGCCGCGCGCGCCACGTTGCGGGCGACGCTGGATGCCTATCTCGGCAAACGCAGCGCGGAACGGGTGCTGGCGGCACCGCTGCGGCGCGATCTCGGCGAAACCATTCAGGCCGCGCTACTCTATGCGGACTTGCGCAATTTCACGATCCTGTCGGAAACCACGCCGTCGGCCCAGGTGATCGCGGCGCTCGACGCCTGGTTCGACCGCATCGCCGGTGCCGTTCACGCCTTTGGCGGCGAGGTGCTGAAATTCATCGGCGACGGCGTGCTCGCGATCTTTCCGGTGGTCGAGGCATCACCGCGCCGCGCCTGCGATGCGGCCTTGCGCGCCGCAGGCGCGGCCCGGGCGGGGATGGCCCACCTCAACGACGAGCGCCGCAACCAGGGCCTGCCGCCGCTCTCGTTTGGCGCGGCGCTCCATCTCGGCGAGATGCTGTGGGGCAATATCGGCGCCGCCAACCGGCTCGATTTCACGGCGATCGGTCCCGCCGTCAATCTCGCCAGCCGGCTCGAGGGATTGTGCAAGCCGCTTCGCGAGACCGTGCTGGTGTCGGGCGCGCTCGCCGCCGAGACGGACATGGCTCTCGTTGCGCTCGGATCGCATCCGCTGCGCGGCATTGCCGCGCCATGCGAGGTCTTTGCGCTGCCGGAGACGTAAGTCGGACAGCGTAGATGGGATAACTCCTACATCCCGCCCATCTTGCAGACGAGCTTCCACTCCTCCGCCGTCACCGGCTGCACCGACAGGCGCGAATATTTCACCAGCGCCATGTCGGCGAGCTTCTTCTCGGCCTTGATCGCGGCCATCGTCACCGGCGTCTTCAAGGGCTTGTCGGCCTTGATGTCGACGCAGACGAATTTTTCGGTCTTGTCGGTCGGATCCGGATAGGCCTCCTTGACGATCTCCGCGATGCCGACGATCTCCTTGCCCTCGTTGGAATGATAGAAGAACGCCTTGTCGCCCTTCTTCATGGCGACGAGATTCTGGCGCGCGGTGTAATTGCGCACCCCCGTCCAGGCTTCGCCCTTGGCGCCCTTCGCCACCTGCTGGTCCCAGGACCACACCGACGGTTCGGATTTCACCAGCCAGTAGTTCATCGCGCGCCCTATCCGTTCGTCATGGCCGGGCATAGCCGTCCGAAGGACGGCGTCGCTTTCGCTCGCCTATGCCCGACCATCCACGTCTCTGCTTCCGTGTTCAATACCAAGACGTCGATGCCCGCGACAAGCGCGGGCATGACGGAAGATGTTATTCTTCTGCCTTGAACGGCCGCGTCAGCAGCCCCTCGATCGCTGCGTCGATCGTCAATTTGTTGTCGAGGATGGCAGCGACGGCCTGCGAGACCGGCATGTCGACGTTCCGTGCGGCCGCGAGCTCGACCAGCACCGGCGCGGTGAATGCGCCTTCCGCAAGCTTGCCCGCCGGCGACGCCTCACCACGGCCGAGCGCAATGCCGAGCGCGAAATTGCGCGATTGCGCGGTTGAACAACTCAGGAGCAGGTCGCCAAGGCCGGAGAGGCCCGAGAGCGTTTCCGGGCGCGCGCCGCAGGCGCGGCCGAGCCGTGCCAGCTCGCTGAAGCCGCGCGTGGTCAGCGCGGCGAGCGCGGAGGCCCCGAGGTTGCGGCCGACCACGATGCCGGCAGCGATCGCCAGCACGTTCTTGGCGGCGCCACCGATCTCGACGCCGCGGACGTCGGTGGAGTGATAGGGCCGGAACGTCGGCGAGCCCAACGCCTGCACGAGGCTGCTGGCCAGCTCTTCCTCCTTCGCCGCCAGCGTCACCGCCGTCGGCAGGCCGCGCGCGACGTCGTCGGCAAAGCTCGGGCCCGACAGGATCGCCGGCTGCGCGTGCAGCGCGGCTTCAGCGATCACCTCGGTCATGAATTTATGGGTGCCGTGCTCGATGCCCTTGGCACAGGCGACGACCGGTGTCGGTCTTGCGATGTGCGAGGCCAGCATGTTGACGGCGCCGCGCAGATGCTGCGCCGGCGTTGCGATCAGCAGCATGTCCGCGCGCGCGGCGAGCGCCAGCTCGCTCGTCACGACGATGTCCGGCGCAAGCCGCACGCCGGGTAGCCGCGGATTGTCGCGGGTCGACGCGATGCGCGTCGCATGCTCGGCATTGCGCGCCCAGAGCGTGACGCTCCGCCCGGCCCGCGCTGCCACCATCGCCAGCGCCGTGCCCCAGGCGCCCGCTCCGATCACCGCAACGGAGTGGAACGCGGTCATCGCTCGCTCCCTCCGCTCCCTCTCCCCGCTTGCGGGGAGAGGGTTGGGGTGAGGGGGAGTCTCCGCAAGGGAGGTGGCAGCTGGATTCGCGGAGAGTCCCCCTCACCCGGATTGCATCTACGATGCAATCCGACCTCTCCCCGCAAGCGGGGCGAGGTGAAGTGGAGCTCGTGGAGACGCCTCTCCATTTAGAATCCCGCTCGCGTCTTGCCGTAGCCCGCGGGCGCTGTCGCATTCGCGTCGAGCAGCCAGCGGGCGCGGGGCTGGGCTTCCATCGTGTCGGTCATTCCCAGCGCGAGGCGCTCGGCGCCGGCCCAGGCGATCATTGCGCCGTTGTCGGTGCAGAGCGCAGGCGGCGGCATGATCAGTTGCGTCTTGGCCTGCCGAGCGACGTCATGCAGCGCGCCGCGGATCGCCTGATTGGCGGCGACGCCGCCGGCGGCCACGAGCGCGCGCGGCGCGCCGAACTGTTCGCGGAAAAGTCTCAAGCCGACATTCAGCCGGTCGGCCGTCGCCTCCAGCACGGCGGCCTGGAAGCTTGCGCAGAGATCGCTGATGTCCTGCGGCGTGATCTCGGCGATCCGGCTCGCTTCGTTGCGCACCGCGGTCTTCAATCCCGACAGGGAGAAGTTGGCGTCCGGCCTGCCCTGCATCGGCCGCGGAAAGGCGAAGCGCGCGGCATCGCCGCCGGCCGCCGCGCGCTCGACCTGCGGGCCACCGGGATAGGGCAGGCCCAGCATCTTCGCGACCTTGTCGAAGGCTTCGCCGATGGCGTCGTCGACGGTGGTGCCGAGCCGCACATATTGGCCGACGCCGGTGACCGCGACGATCTGGGTGTGGCCGCCGGAGGCGAGGAACAGGCAGTACGGGAATTCGATTCCGTCGGTCAGCCGTGGCGTCAGCGCATGCGCCTCCAGATGGTTCACCGCGACCAGCGGCGTGTCGTGCACCAAAGCGATCGCCTTCGCGGTGGTGAGCCCGACGATGACACCGCCGATCAGGCCCGGTCCCGCGGCCGCCGCGACGCCATTGAGCTGGGCGAAGCCGATGCCGGCCTCGCGCATGGCGCGGTCGATGATGCCGTCGAGCAGGTCGACATGCGCGCGGGCGGCAATCTCCGGCACCACGCCGCCGAACGGGGCATGCTCATCGACCTGCGACCGCACGATGTTGGACAGGATCTTGCCGATGCCGTCGGGCGCGCGCTCGATCACGGCCGCGGCGGTCTCGTCGCAGGTGGTTTCGATGCCCAATACCAGCATTGGCGAATTGTTATCCAATTTGCGCCCTTGCGCTCATCCGGAAAGCAGAGTTCTGGTACGTCCGGTAGCATTCCGGGGTCGGCTTGCGCAATCGTCACGCGCGGCCGTCTTTGCGAATGCGTCACCGTCACGCGGTTCGGGAACACGAGCGATGTCCATTCTTGTCACACGGCCGCATCCCGACAATGAGGCGACGGCGGACAATTTGCGCGCGCGGGGACACGTGGTGCTGCTCGCGCCGGTGCTCAAATTCGAGCCGGTCGCTTTCCACGACGAGAGCGAGGCGAACTATAGCGCCATCATCGTCACATCGGCCAATGCGATCCGTGCCGTCGCGCCGCAATTGCAGGATCTCGGCCTGTTGAAGCTGCCGCTGTTCGCGGTCGGCGAGCACACCGCGACTGCCGCGCGAGACGCCGGCTTTGCCGAGGTGATTATCGCCGGCGGCGATTCCGCGGCCCTGCGCGACACGGTCGTCCGGAGTGCGCGCGACAAGGTGCTGAAAAAGAAAAGCACGCTGCTTTATCTCGCCGGCGCGGATCTGTCGCGCGATCTCGGCGGCGAACTCGGCACCGAAGGCTTCAACGTGGTGACGCAGACCACCTATCGCATGGCGCCGGTCAAGGTTCTCCCGCGCGATGTCTGCGAGGGTTTTGCCGCGCATGGGATCGAGGCGGTGCTTCATTACTCCCGGCGCAGCGCGCGAGCCTTCCTGGATGCAGCGCGGGACGAAGGCGTCGAAATCTCGGCGCTGGCGATCCCGCAATGCTGCCTGTCCGAGACGGTCGCAAGCGTGCTGCGCGATGCCGGTGCGTCGCAGGTTCTGGTGGCCGCGAAACCGGACGAAAATGCCTTATTTGACACCTTGGAGCGTGCTTTGCAGACCCGTTTGGCGTAAGAGGTCGGGCCGAATCCGACGCGATCGGGTCTGCCCAAGATCTACGCCAGGGATCTGTGCAAGGTATGGAAGTGTGAGGAACCGTCACGATGGCCGACGACAAGCCTGAAGACGCAGGATTGGCCCCGGAGTCCGGTCGTGCCAAGCGCCCCCCGCCGACCATCGACCTCGAGGCGACCGATGTCTCGACCCAGCCGCAGGAGGTGGCGGGCGAGCCCGAGGCTCCGCCGGTGAGCGAGCACACCGAGCCCGAGCAGGCAAAATCCGAGCAGGCTGACGCCGAGCCGGAGCGCGCCGAGGCGCAGGCCGCGGTTGCGCCCGCTCCCGCGTCGCCTCCGGTTTCGCCCTGGGTCATTGCACCGCTCTCCGGTGCGGTGGCGGCGGCCGTCGTGATCGCGGTCGGCTGGATGCTGGGCTGGCCCGCCGTGCAGGCGCCGCCTGCCGCGCCACAAGTGACGAGCGCGACGGTCGATGCTCTGGGCGGTCGCGTTGCCGCGGTTGAAGCCAAGGCTGGCAAGCCCGCCGCCGATCCGGCCATGGTGGCGCGGATCGATGCGCTGGAAAAATCCGTGGGCAGCCTGCGCAGCGACATCGCCAATCTGCGCGCACAGTCCGACAAGACCGCGAGCGCACTGAACGACGCGAAATCTGCCCCGGGCGCCGCTTCGCCTGATCTTGCCGCGCTCTACGACCGCATCGCGCAGCTCGAGCGCGCCGGCAAGACGGAGCGGGCCGAGCTTGCGCAGCAGGGCGAGAAGATCGCCGACGCCAGGACGATGGACGACAAGCCGCTGCGCCATGTGGTGGCGGCGGCCCTGCTCGACGTCGCCGTGCGCCATGGCGATCCCTATGAGGCGCAGCTCGCCGCGGCGCGGTCGCTGGCGGCCAAGCCCGAGATGCTGAAGCCACTCGACACCTTTGCATCGTCGGGCATCCCGACCCCGGTCGCGCTCAGCCGCGAGCTCCTCAACATCGTGTCAAAGCTGTCGCCGCCGGCGGATGCCCAGTCCAGCGGCGGCGGCATCGTCGAGCGCCTCCAGGCCGGAGCGTCAAAGCTCGTCCGCATCGAGCGAACCGACGGGGTCGGCAATGATCGCGGCGCCATCGTGGCGCGGGTGACGGCTGCTGCGCTCCGCAATGATTTCGTCGAGGCGCGGCGCGAGTTGAAGACGCTGCCCGATGCCGATCGCGCGCCGGCGCAGGCCTGGCTCGACAAGGCCAATGCCCGCGATGCCGCGCTCGCCGCCTCCCGCAAATTCGCCGACGATGCCATGGCGGATCTCGTCAAGCCTGCTCAATAAAGCTTCGCGCAACAATCAGCGCGTATAGGGATCGCCATGCTTCGCATCGTCCTTTTCCTCGTCTTGATTGCGCTGGCGGCGGCCGGCGCGGCCTGGGTTGCCGATCAGCCCGGCGATCTCGTCCTGACGGCGGGCGGCTTCCGCGCCTCAACGACGTTGCCCAGGTTCGTGTTCTTGCTTGGCCTCTTTGCCGCGGCAGTCGTGCTGGTCTGGAGCATCCTGACGACGATCTGGCGGACGCCGGGGCGTTTGCGCCGCCGCAGTCACGAAAAGCGCCACGCGCGCGGCCGCCACGCCATCACCCACGGCCTGCTCGCGATCGGCCATGGCGATACCGCGCTCGCCCGCCGTCATGCCGAGACGGCGCGGCGGCATGCGCCGAACGATCCGCTCGCGCTTCTCTTGCATGCGCAGTCGGCGCAGCTCGAAGGCAATCGCGACGAGGCGCAGCGCGCCTTCCGTGCCATGGCCGAGCGCGAGGATACGCGGCTGCTCGGCCTGCGCGGCCTGTTCATCGAGGCGCAGCGCGCCGACGATGCGGTCGGCGCCGTCATGATCGCGGAGGAAGCGATCAAGCTGTCGCCGTCGTCAACCTGGGCCTCGCATGCGGTGCTCGGCTTCCGCTGCGCGCGCGGCGACTGGAGCGGCGCGCTGGCGATCCTCGATTCGAACCTGTCCGCGGGGCTGATCGACAAGCCGGCCTATCGTCGCCAGCGCGGCGTGCTGCTCACCGCACGCGCGCTGGAATTGCAAACGATGGACCGCGATGTCGCGCGCGAGAGCGTGATGGAGGCGATCAAGCTCGCACCGACCCTGGTGCCGGCCGCCGTGCTCGCCGCAAAATTCGAGAGCGAGGCGCATCAGGTGCGCCGCGCCATGAAGCTGGTCGAGGCCGCCTGGCTCGCCAATCCGCATCCGGATCTCGCCGAGGCCTATGCACATGTGAAGCTCGGCGATTCCGCGCGGCAGCGCTTGCAGCGGGTCGAGACGCTTGCGGCCAAGACGCCTGCCGACAAGGCCGGCCATATTGAAGGCCAGCTCGCGCTCGCACGCGCCGCGATCGATGCCTCCGAATTCAGCCGCGCACGGGCGGTGCTGGCGCCTTATGTCAACGATCCGACCCAGCGGGTCGCACTGCTGATGGCCGAGATCGAGCGCACCGAGCACGGCGACGGCGGCCGCGCCCGCGCCTGGACCTTGCGCGCGGTGCGCGCTCGCCACGATCCGGCCTGGACCGCCGACGGCTATGTCAGCGATCGCTGGCGCCCGGTTTCCCCGGTCACCGGCCGCCTCGACGCCTTCCAGTGGCAGACGCCGGTCGCGAGCCTTCCTTCCGACAAGGGCGACTTGATCGAATCCTCGGCCTTCGAGGAAGCCATGCTGGCGGCCCCGCCGCCGAAGCGGGTGACGGCGCCTGCGAATGACACCCTGATGGAACCGGCTCCGGCTGCATCGGTCCCGGCGGAGCAGGACAATTCGCCTCCGGCGGCCAAGGAAGAGCCGAAGGAAGAGCCTGCGATGACGTCTGCGGAGCCGGTCACGCCGGCCCCCGAGCCGGCCGAATCATCGCCGGCGGCGGCAACGCCGGTGTTCCGGACCCGTGCCGACCTCGGCAAGCCCGCACCCGTCCCGATCCCCGCCGTCATCCCGATCGTCCGCGCCCCGGATGATCCCGGGATCGATGACGAGGGCCCGAGCGATGAATTTACGGAACAAATCGGCACGCCCAAGGCCCAGGCCGGCGGCTGGCGCGGATTCTGGTCCCGCTGGGGCGCCTAAGCCGCATTTCGCACCCGGCTTGTTCTTGCCAATTCGGGCCATGCCCGATATCAGGAGCGCGCGTATCGGGACCGGCATCGTCCGAGCCCGGCAGGGTTCGCCGCAATAGCTCAGTCGGTAGAGCACGTCATTCGTAATGACGGGGTCGGGGGTTCGAATCCCTCTTGCGGCACCAGCCTTTTCAAGCACTTAGCTTACATCGATGCAACGCGGCCGCTTCTACAGGTACGCTAAAGGTACGCGTGTGCTCTTAACGGGTGCGATTGCGATAGTCATTTCGATGAAGATTTTACAAAGTGATTTTGAATTATCGCGCGCCGCAGTGGATGTTGCCGAGTTGGTTACAACGAGCGCTTTACAGAAAAATCTGTACGCCTAGTGTACGCGAAGGCTTAGGACGAATCGTCCTAATGCGAAAAACAAACGGCCCGAAGGATTTCTCCAACGAGCCGTTTGCTGGTCCCGTCAGGTTACTGACGTGGATCGCCACGGGCGAGCGGAGCCGGATCGGACTTGGCAGTTGACCGGCTCTGCCGCCACGAATGCGAATCGGGGTTGCCGACTCGCCCTAGGACTCTCCGGGAGAAAGGCCCCGGTTTCAAGGGATTGCAGGGCAGTTCCCCACGATTTACCGGCATAACGCGGTGGCTGCCGAATGAATGATCGGCTCGATGGCCTGATGAAGGCGCTCCGAATGTTGGCAAGGGAGCCCGACGCTCCGAATCGTTTGCCTGCAGCATGG
Source organism: Bradyrhizobium sp. 1200_D9_N1_1 (assembly GCF_052075915.1). Classification (NCBI taxonomy): domain Bacteria; kingdom Pseudomonadati; phylum Pseudomonadota; class Alphaproteobacteria; order Hyphomicrobiales; family Nitrobacteraceae; genus Bradyrhizobium; species Bradyrhizobium sp. 1200_D9_N1_1. Next base: position 292,100 of record NZ_CP197226.1, read on the forward strand.
CTGGCTATTGATCAGTATCTGCCGCCGTTGGGTGTCACCCATCGAAGTCGAATTTTGGGGATTGATTGGGGATCACGTCACTAAGTTGCCACCGTAGTCCGCAAGCTCTTTACAAACGTCAGGACTCATCTCAGTTGTCGAGCGAGGCCTAAACAACTGTGAGAAGGTCATGACCGATAACGTGAATGTAGAGATTGGCGGCAAATCGAAATACGAAGTTGCTTACAACATGGCAGAGTACATATTCGCACTGGAGGGCAAGGGGCCGACGCGCGAACAATTCTTGAAGACTGTCTACGACTGCATTGTAAGCGGCGTGTCTCCCGCACCTTGTTGCTGTTGAGCAGACCGGCAATATGCGTTCCGTCTTGAAGAGGACGGTTTGCATATATGATCGAGCGTGTTGTCGACGCATCGGAGCTACGGGTTCGGCGGCGCTGGGGTGGCGAGGTCAAGGGACGGATCGTCGCGGAATCCTTTGTTCCCGGCGCGGTCGTCTCGGACGTCGCGCGGCGCCACGGTCTATCGCCGCAGCATTTGTCGACCTGGCGCAAGGCGGTGCGCGACGGGTTGTTGACGTTGTCGGAACACACGGAGCCGGTGGCGACGAGGCCGGCTGGAGCGGTCGCGATCCAGGAAGCGAGTTCATCAAGCGGCGAGGCTTTTAGCTTGCTCGGCGCTCCACGCCCAGGGCATGAGTTCGTCCAGACGCGAGGCCGGCCAGAGGTTGACGAGTCTGGTGAGGACGTCGGTCAGATAGGCCTGCGGCTCCACGCCGCAGAGCTTGCAGGTCTCAATCAGCGAAGCGATGCAGGCCCAGTTCTCCGCGCCCTCATCATGCCCCGCGAACAGTGCGTTCTTGCGGTTGAGGATAAGAGGACGGATGCTTCGCTCGACAATATTTGTGTCGAGCTCGATGCGGCCGTCGTCAAGGAAGCGCATCAGGCCAACCCAGTGGTTCAAGGCGTAACGGATGTGCTCGGCGATTGTCGCTTTGCCCGAGACGCGGGTGAGTTGCTGCTCGAACCAGGCCTTGAGCGCCAGCACCAGCGGCTTGCTGCGCTCCTGGCGGATGGCACGACGCTCATCGGCGCTGCGGCCCCTGATCGTCTTCTCGATCGCATAGAGAGCGGCAATACGCTCGAGCGCTTCGCTCGCGATCGGGGCAGGACCGTCCTGGACAACGTCGAAGAAGCGCCGCCGCAGATGAGCCCAGCAGAAGGCGAGCGTGATCGCCGCGTCAGGCGCGGTGTCGGCAATGGTCTTGTAGACGGTGTAGCCGTCGCATTGCACGATGCCGCGATAACCGTCGAGCAGCTTGAGCGCGTGGACGGCGCCGCGACCAGGCGCATAAGTGTAGGCCACTGCCGGCGGATCGGCCCCGCCCCACGGCCGATCGTCGCGCGCGATCGCCCAGAAGAAGCCTTTCTTGGTGCGGCCGCGGCCGGGATCGAGCACAGGCGCTGTGGTCTCGTCCACCGCGATCTTGTTCGCGGTCAAAATGATCTCGCGCAGCCTGAGCCAGAGCGGACGAAGCTCTGCGCCTGCATAGCCCACCCAGAACGCCAAAACCGAGCGCTTGATGTCGATACCCTGCGCCAGCAGCATCTGAGCCTGCCGATACAGCGGCAGGTGCCAGGCAAATTTGGCGACCAGAACATGGGCGACCATCGCCTCGGTCGGCAAGCCGCCCTTGATCAGCCGCTCTGGTGCCGGCGCCTGAACCACGCCATCCGTGCAGGCCCGACAGGCATATTTGGGACGATGGGTGACGATCACGCGGAACTGCGCCGGGACGACGTCGAGCCGCCGTGAGGTCTCCTCACCGATCACATGCAGAGGCGTGCGGCAGCACGGACAGTTGGTATCCTCCGGGGCAATCGTGACGTCGATATGCGGCAGATGGGCCGGAAGCGCACCACGGCTGGCGCGGCGCCGTTCAGCACGCTGGCGTGCGCCTGCCGTGTCCTTCCTGTCCTGGACCGCTTCATCGCCGGCAATGGCCTGCTCGATGTCCTCGATCGCCAGTTGCAACTGCTCAGGGTCGAGCTTCTCCGAGCGGCGACCGAACTGCGCGCGTTGCAGCTGGCGCAAGAGATGCTGAAGGCGATCCATTTGCGACAGCGCCTGATCGCGTTCGATGATCGCCGCGTCGCACTTTGCGATCGCCGCGTCGCGCTCCGCGCGTGCCGCCGCAACCAGCGCCTGCAGCGCCTCGATATCGGTCGGAAGTTGATCCGTGGTCTCGCTCACGCCCGGTACTCAAGCTGATTCGCGGGCCCTTGTGGAAGACTGCAGCCGACATGATTCAATTGGTCACAGGGTTCACGACGTTGCGCTCGGCTGACCAATGTCGCGGGCATGCAGGCGCGACCAATCCAGGCCGTCCATCAGCGCGGCGAGCTGTGAGGCAGACAAACGCATCACGCCATCGCTGATCGGCGGCCAGCGGAACGCGCTATGCTCCAGCCGCTTCCACAGCAGCACGAGCCCGGACCCGTCCCAGGCAAAAATCTTCAAACGGTCCGCTCGCTTTGAACGGAAGACGAAAATCGTTCCCGCGAACGGATCATGGTGGAGTTGCTCGCGCACCAGCGCGGCGAGACCATCGGCACCTTTACGAAAGTCGACCGGCCGCGTCGCGACCATGATCTTCACGCCCGCCGAAGCCGCGATCATGTCGTCGCCCTCACGGCCCGCAGCACATCGCGCAGCCAGGTCGGATCGACCCCCGCCGCTGCGCGAACTACCGCATCGCCAATCTCGATGCTGATCGTTATCCCGTTCCGCGTTGCCGCTTCCACGCACATCCCAGCGGGGCGAAGCTCCGACACCACCGGAACGAAGAGCGGTGCATCCTCCGCCGGCAAGCTCAGCAGACCGGCACGCGCGGCCTTGCGCCAAGCAAACAGGTGTTGCGGTGAGAGGTCGTGCCGGCGCGCCACCTCGGACACAACTGTGCCCGGCGCATATGACTCCGCCACGATCCGCCCCTTGACCACGGCGCTCCACCGCCGCCGACGCCCCGCTCCGACCTGGATATCCACCCGGCCCCGTGGCTCTGAAGCGTCAACTATATGGTCAACCATATATGCGAACCTTACTGTATATGACGGCTCGCATGTTGCCGATCAGCTCACGCCAAACAAGGTGTGGGAGACACACCGCTTACACTGCATTCGCGTTCTAAACGGTATTTCTCCGAGCCCGCCGCCTAAGGGCTTTTAGGCAGGCTGCCCATATTCCGGAATTTTCTACGCTGTGAAGGCCCATCATCCGGGTTGCGTGGAAGCGCAATCCGCTGGGACGGACTATGCCAAGAATTTCGCTGCCGCCGATCTTAAACCTTCCGAGAGCCCTACGCTTTCGACGACTGCTCAGCCAGCGCGATCCTGATCTTGATTACGTGTTTGACTTTGGAGCCGTTGGGCATACAGACCCAATTGGGCTGTTGCTGGTGTCAGACACCATCTCTCGCTTCCAATCGCAACAGTGCTTTGGCAGCTCTGATTGTATCAATCACGATCATCTTGGCTACCAACGCACGATGGGGTTCTTTCGTGCTGCAGGTTTCAGCTTTGGGCTTGCGCCAGGGCAGGCTCCCGGTGGACCCAACTACTTGCCGATCACGCACCTGGAGGTGGATGACCTAAAACTTGAGGCCGAGGAACGTTCGCTCTCCGTCGGAACCGTAATTGAGGAGCATGCCAATCGCATGTCTCAGATTTTGGCGCGCCAGTCAGATGGCGACCTTTGCGACGCGCTGACATACGCTCTGCGCGAAGTGATTAGAAATGTGCTTGAGCATAGTGGCTTTGGGCAGGTGCACTTCTGTGCTCAGCATTGGCCCACTAAGAGTCGTGTACACCTTGCTTTGCTTGATAGAGGGCGGGGAATTCGAGCAAGCCTATCCCGTAACCCTTACTTGGAAATGGACTCCGACCTTGCTGCTCTAAAGTTGGCATTAATGCCAGGAGTTTCGGGCCGAATGTACAAAGGTGTCCGCCGCAATAAGCACGATATCTGGCAAAACACCGGGTACGGTCTTTACATGACTAGCCGCCTCGCAACGTTCGGCGGAAGCTTTTGGCTTATGAGCGGTGACAGCGCCTTAGGCATCGCATCTCATTGGGTTCGAGAACTGAGCATATTGCCCTTCGAGGGGACCGTCCTGCGCGTGTCGTTCGACACCGCTCAGCTCGGAAAGTTAGCAACGAGGTTGAGCCAATTTGAAAGAGAAGGGCGTGAAATCGCTCGCCAATTTCAAGGCGCCGATGCAAGGGGGGCATCCCATGCATCAAAAATGATCCGGACACGCTTTTAACTAGAGGTTGCAGGATGTGGGGATTCGATAACAATTGCTACCATTCGGCAGCACGACCCAGCTTACCGCTGCAAGGTTTGCCGCAGCTGCTCAAGTGTCAGCCAAGGTTTGCGGGCGTGGATCATGCGATGACAGTTGGCGCAGAGCAGCGCCAGGTCGTCTAGCTTCGTTTTCTGGCCGGGCAGAAGCGTGTGAACCGGCTTGAGATGATGAACTTCGATGAACCCCGTCCCATGCTCGCTGTAAGCGGCCTCAAAATCGAATGAGCATACTTCGCAGGCTAGCTTGCCGGCCGCCTTGATCGCAGCGAGCTTCTTTTGTTCAACGAGCTTGCGGTTGCGCTCACGTGATAGATGCACGCGCGTTAGGATGCGACCTTCTTCCGCTTCAAACGTTTCATTTAACTCACGAGACAGCCCAATGGGTAAACCCGCATCAACGTTTGCGCGAATGGCGCTCGCGGTGTCAAAGAGCAAACGTTCATCGTCGGCGAAGCTGCTCCAGATGACAGCTTCAAGCTTGCCACCTCTTTCTAACCCCTTCTTGCCCTGAGCCTTGTAAACGGGATCGAAGCGTCTGAAATTCATAACCTTCATGTAAACCCCATTGGGGTTGCGGAAGTCTTCCCGTCCAATTGAGAGCTGGGCGCCCATTTTGTTCAAGAGCTTCGAAAGCTCCACAACCTCTTTGCTGCCTTTACCGGGCGGGTTGCCTTCATAGCGTCGATAGAGGTCCAGTGCCAAAATGAGTTCGTTGGGAGTCCAGTTGGGATTTCGTTCGATTTCTTGCTCGGCCATTGGCGACCTTCAAAGCCGGTAGTTGAGTGGCGGTGTGTCGCCAAACGTGTTGATGTAAGCCCACAACAGGTCGCGTTCTATTTCCCTGGTGCGGGAGCCGGTGAACAGAACTGCGACTCCAAGCCTGGCGGGCGGATAGTCCAACCCGGTGATTTGCCGAAGCATGATCGCGGCGCCGTGTGAACGCTCCCGATGATTTTCGGCGGTTCGCCTAAGCTGATTGAGGCGGCGGGATAAGTCTACGGCTTCGCCGATGTAGAGGGTGCCGCTCGGATCTTGACCGCAGAGGCGGTTGAGAGTCGCGGGCCTCGAGATGTCATCCTTGATTTCGAGAGCGAATACTCTGTAGACACCCGAATACCCAAATTCTTTGCGGCCGAAGTATCCTCCTCCCAAGAGATAGTGCTGCCATGACATGACCCGACAAATTTGGTCCCAAGGCGGCATCTGCCGAATGCCCAACATTTGAAGCTCTGTCGATACGGGATTTCTATTTGCTTCCCAGACAGCGAGCAAATCCCAGACTGACTTTTGCTCAATAGGTTCGCGCATGGAGATCAAGTCCGCCTTTGCGACGCCCCAGCAATCACAAGCGTTTCGATATCCCGAAGGGCGTCCTCGCCAGTGATGTGCTGAACAACAGACACCTCGCCGGCCAATCGATCGAGCGCGGTCGAATAAAGCTGCTTCTCTGACACGCTCTGGCCTGGATTCACCGCGGGCCGATATAAGTCACGCACCACTTCGGCCAGTGCGATGATGTCGCCGGAGTTGATCTTGGCTTCATATTCTTTCGCCAATCGCGTCCAGCTGCCTTCTGCAAGGTAAGGTCGCGCGGAGAGCGTGGCATAAGCGCGTTGGATAGTGTCAGAAGAAGACAATTTTCGCATTCCGACGTTTGCAATCTTCTCAACGGGTACCCGTAAAGTCATATTGGCCTTCACAAAGTTGATCACGAATAGCTCAAGCCGTGCTCCCGCGATCTCCTGCTGTTCGATTGCAAATATTTGGCCCACCCCATATGCGGGATAAACGATAAATTCGTTCGTCCTAAACCCTAGCCGCTCGCGAACCGGGGGCGCCTGCGCTACGTGACTTTGGATATCCTGAACCGCTGAAAATGATCTCTCACCCTCCGCATTCCGAACGCCTTGGTCCTGAGGATGGCTTGGCCGAGGTGCGAGTTTGGTCAAAGAACTCAAACGCAGCTCAGTTTGAAATACCTCATAGCGATCTTGCAAGGCGTCCGCATAAAGCTTTGCGCTAAAATAATCGCCACGAGGAAGCAGCTTCTCGGCCAGAGTAAGTGCATGGGCAACTCGGTCGGCTATTTGGACCCGAGACCACTGCTGCCGGTTGATGAGGAGTAATAGCTCGTGTTCGTCGCCGGCCCCCGCCCGTACGAGTAAGTTTACCATCGCAATCTGAGCCGGATCGTTGTTCATTCGGACCATCTTGCGCATGCCCCAAAGCCAATAAGCCGCAAGAAGGAGCACTAGGCCGGCAATTAGATAGAACATTCTGAGCCCCCAGGGTCTGAGCCTTACCGTATGATCTTAACTGTGTTCGGCCGCATCCAAAGCTCGGAAATTTTTACGCGCGATCAAAAGCATTATACCCCGGCTACCCGCGCCAGGGTTGGCCATATCCCCTAGGCCGCTAATCCAGTGTAGCCGTCCGAATGTCGTGGAGCACCGCAAGCGTCATGTCGTTCACGCCGCCCGTACGGCTCTTCACCATTTCCATGTAGACCCCAAGAGCCTCAGGAAACTGTCCCGGCAGCAGCGCGTCACTTTCCTCCAGGCAATTGATCAGCACTTGGAATGCCGCGACCATAGCGGCGCCATAAGCGGCGATAACTTCGTTTTCTGGTGTGAGTTTCCCCTTTGGCATCCGCGCCTCCGTTCGGTGTGCTCGGGCGAAGGAGCATCATACATCTTCCAGTAAGCTGCCATCGCTGGATGGAAAACAAACTTGCCTGAGATTTGTCGCCCCACACTGGGAGGCGACAACAATTCAACCTGAAGCAGCTTCGATGTTGCGAAGACTGAGATAATTTTCGATGGTGTACGCCTTGCCGTCCTTGAGGCAGCGGGCAATCCAGGCAAACATGTCCGAGAACTCGTAACTTTGTACCTTCAAGTCCTTGATGTGCTCCCAATCTAACTGCGATCTAAGTGCTCCCGACGTTATCGTCGTTTCACGCTGTTTTGCAGCCAAGGCCTCAAAGTCGCTATCCGGCATCGATACAATTTTGGACGCTGGAGGCAACTCATCTAATTGCTCGCGGGTGAAATCAAAGGCGGAGATGCCGACGCCGTATGATGTGCCAAGCCGTCGCAACTCATTCGCGAGCAAGGCATCCAGAACAGGACAAGCAATAGCTAAGAGACTGGAGTGTGCCCACATAGAATTGCTGACACACTGAAAGAAATATTCTCGGAAGGTCGTCAAAGAAAGGTCCACCTTGAGCTCAACGCTAGTAAGTCGAAATGGCTGCTCGCCCAAACCTCGTCTGACTTCCAGGGCTGCCTGATCGAGGGCAAATCCTGTTTCCGAACTTTCTCCTACATCCCAAGTCAGAACCACGGCGTCTGGAAACTTCCACTTGTTTACGCCGGCTTGTTGGCGAAGCGCGGTTACGTGATCAATCCGAACTGGAAATAGGTTGTCCAACCTTAATCGCCGCAGATAAAAAGCCCTGAATTTCTCCTCGCGCTGATTTTCTCTACCTAACTCTGCTTCTTGAGTTTTCGCCTCAGGGCTCGCTTGAACAGAGTCTGCGATAGAGGCGCGTTGGTTAGTGGGCCGGCGATAATACCCGTAGCCACGTTCCGCTCGGGCGATCGGCGAAGTAGGATCGGCAGATAATACAGAAAACGTTTGTCTAAGAGAATTGTCGCTGTACGTGCCGTTGAGAAGCGGGCGAACGATTTCCAAGAGATCTGTACCCGACTTCGCGGAATTTGGATCGTCGGGCAAGATGCTCTCATTTGCCAGAATCTCACGGAGCTGATCGACAAGGTTCACCGCATCCTCACATAAGTCGGAAAACGCGCAACGCGTTTCAGTATTTCAATTAAAGACCAAGGACCCAAGTCGCGCGAGCAAATACTGGACTAGCCACCTGAGTTTTTATAGGGACCACTAATTTTGGAAATTTTCAACGCAATGTCTGATCGCCCTATGGCGAAGTCCCGTGCCTTGCTTTTGGGCCTACCCCGGGGGCGTGACTCCCCTAGCCCGGGTGATCCATCGCATCGACGCCTTGCCGCGCTCAAGCATGCACGCTGGCTTCGGTCACTAATTGCTTCCGGACGAAATCGCTCCGCCTGAACGAAAGTTAGGACTTACGCACGATCTCGTTGAGGTTGATTCGTCAATGCGTTACACTGTGCGAAAGTCTTGCACGAAAGTGGAGCGCGGGGATGACGGTTTACGGGTATGCGAGGGTGAGCACTGAGGGGCAGACACTGGCGGGCCAAGAGGCGCAGCTAGCCGAGGCCGGCGCGGTCAAGGTGTTCTCTGAGAAGATCAGCGGTGCGAGCGCGGGCAATAGGAAGGCCCTAGCGCAGGCGCTGAAGGTGCTGGGTCCCGACGATGTGCTGGTGGTGACACGGCTTGATCGGCTGGCGCGCAGTACGCGGGACCTACTCAATGTGCTGGACTCGGTCGCCAAGGCTGGCGCGGGCTTCAAGAGTCTAGCCGATACCTGGGCCGATACCACTACGCCCCACGGGAGGCTGATGCTGACGGTACTGGGCGGGCTAGCTGAGTTCGAGCGCGAGTTGATCAAAGCCCGTACTGGCGAGGGGCGCCAGCGAGCGAAGGCCCGTGGGGTGCACATGGGCAGACCTGCGGCGCTCAATCGGGATCAGCGAAGAGAGGCGCTGGTACGGCGGGAGGCTGGGGAGCCGTTGACTGATATCGCCCGGACGTTCGGGGTCAGTCACACGACAATCAGCAGGCTTCGCATGAGCGATAGGTAGTTTTCTCGTATGGACGCAGGCTCAGCTACGCTGTGCTCCTAATGGAAAGTTGGTCCCCGAGACTCGTTCGGACTATCCTCGCCGAGAGCTTATGCTGGTCCTGTCAAAGAAGCACAGATTGTCTTTTTTGTCGGGCAGACCCGAGATAAAGCAGTATGCGCCCTCTTTGAGTTCATAGATTTGCTTATAGAGTTCGTTTTTATAGAGTGCGTCTTTCTTCTCTAGGTAGAACGAACCGCATCCGTCATTATCGGAAGAGCGCCGGAGCGCACGGAGGCAACGATCTATCAAGTCAAACTTAGGCTCCAAGAAATGCTCAAATTGGGCGCGTTTGGACTGCGAGTAGTACTGACCTAACGAGAGGATGTTGACCATGAAATCGCGATTCCATTCGTCAAAAGTAGTCTGATAGCGATCCCAAATTTTGGTTTTTTCTGCTTCTGGAACATCAGGGTTAGTCAAGGCAATTAGCACGGTGCGAGATAAATGAAGCCGGTACCAAATTGCTTTCGTGAGCTCTCTTGAAAATTTCTCCTTTTCATCAGCTTTCGCTATTTGAAGGGCATCAGGCTTTAGGTGCGTCGAAGTTGCGATTTTGTCCAGCGTTTCTGTGAAGGCGGCAATGCCCGTAAGTATGGCTGCCAGGGCGACTACACTTAACCCGATTTTTGATGCCTTTAGTTTCGAAAACCAACTTGCCTCCACCTTCGACAAGCCAATAGTTCGCTGCTTATTCGCCTGATACGTTTCAAATAGGCGGCTCTGATCCATGTCACCCCCCGATGTCGCTAAATGCCAGTGCTGCGACAGTATATTCAAGCCGCATATTTTGGCGCTTCAATCCTTTTCTTTCAAAACCTCTACATTTCGGAATGAGACTACATTAGCAGCGCGCGCTCGGGCGGCTTCTAGCTTGGCCCCGAAGCCCTCGCCATTCACTACGGCAGTGACAGCTAGCTTGGGATGTTCGAATGGCAGTGCGGCCACGGCGGCCCGCATCCGGCGATGCATCGGTTGATCGGCACAGCGATAGACGGCTTGGAGGAAGTCGAGCGAGGTGTTGCCCTCCACCTCGGGCGCCGTGTCCTCCATCACCTCCACCACCGGCCAGTCTAGCACCGGCTTGAACCGATATCGGTGCCCCGGGTCGGGATCGTCATCATCAACGTTAGACATCACGTTCCACCTTTTCCATTTACTTCCATCAGTTCCAGCAATTCCATCAAATTACCAACTCTTGACTCCATAGGTCCTATCACCGGGGGATTGTTGGCCAGTGCCACTCAAAAGGTGGAATTCGCTGGAAAAGGTGGAACAACGTGGTCACTCTTCGTCTTTCTTCGGGGCCTTCGGCCGGAGACCGAGCCACACGCGCGGGCTGGAGCCGGTCTGGCGCCAGCCGGTCACGTGGCCGAAGCCCTCAACGCCCTTCAGCCGCTCGCCGAATTTCTTATCGCTCACGCTGCGGAGCACGTCCTGCCGATCGTTGCGGGCGCACCAGCTTTGAAAGAGTGCGTAGGCCTTGGTCTTCACCACCATTCCCGAGTGATCCACCTCGAATGCTTCGAGCACGAACGCGGTGAAGGGATCGCTAGCGGCGAGCAAGTCGAGTTCAAGCACCCGCGACGCGGCGGGTTGGATGAAGCGGCGATTGCGGCAAAGGTCGCCATAGGCCCGCACGCAACGAACCGCGATACCGGACAATTCGCCCCGGAGCTTGACCCGCAAGTCGGGGTCCTCTCGGCCGAAGAAGCTTACCGGGAAATGCAGCTTGATGAATCGCGATGGCAGTACCCCGCCCGGATCGTTGAGGTTGGGGACTTCGTTGCTGATCAGCGTGAGCTTAATCGGCAACGTGCCTTGCCATGGCCCCAGATATTTCCGGCCAATGGTGATTGAGTCCTCACCGATGATGTTGAGCAATAGCTCTGCGCTGGCGTGGCTAAGCCCGCCCGGGTCATAGCTCTTGCCGAACGCGCGGCCCTTCGGCAACCGAACATCCGGAAACACTCCCACCCGCTTGCCAATCAGCGACTGCTGCGAGTTCTCGCCACGGGTCCAATTCGCGAAGCTGAGGCCGACGTAGCTCGCATCGCCGACAAGGTGCTGCATCACGTGTGCAATGGTGCCCTTGCCGCTTCGCTTCTCGCCGATGAACATCGCGCCCTTTTGGAAGCGCGTTTCATCGGTCATGTTGTAGCCCATCCACTGCTCGGCGAAGTCAACGCTCTCGGGATCGTCGGGGAATACTTCGGCGAGGAACGTTTCCCATGCAGGGCACTCCGCATCTGGGTCCCAATTGAAGCCGAGCGCATTGTGCACCCAAAGATCCGGGGTCAGCGGCCGAACCTCTTCGGTGAGCATGTTCACGATGCCGTTCTGAAACACCACCCAATCCTTTGCGCTTTCGCGACGCTCCAGCCACATCGGCGGGTGACATTCGAGCCCGAGCGCAAGCTGGCTCTTGAGCGCATCAATCGTTTCGTTCACGTGGCGCGGGGTCGGTTGAAAGCGCAACAACTGCTCCCCCGATCGCCGCCGAGCGCCATCGAGGAATCGGTAAACCTGTTGCCGCATCACTTCATGCGGCACCGGCTCATACACCCGGCCGCTCCAACGATAGAACACGTCTTGCCAGAACCACACCGTGCAATGGCCATCCACCAGCGCGGTCCGATGAATAAACTCACTCGCGTTGTCGTATGGGGCGCTGGGGTTGAGCACTGGCGAAGCATCGGCTGGCCGGGCCTTCACTTCGGGCTGCGGCTGCGGGGGTGGCTCAGGCTTCGCTATCGGCTCGGGCGCCGGGGCGCGCTTTGGCGCCAGCCCCTCCGCCGCCGCCACTCTGGCCTCTGGCCCATACCGCTTGCCCAGCCGATCAAGGGCAAGCCGCTGTTCCTCCGGCCCGGCATCGCGGAGCGCCCCAACCACGCGCTCCACGTCTCGCTGCCACACCTTGGCCGCTGCACTCTCAGTCATCGTGAGGTCCCCAGATTCCAAGGTTACACGGGTCAAGCTGGCGTCGCCGCGCACTATCCGTGAGCCGATCAGCGCGATTGATTTCCCACTGGCGTTGGGCTGCTCCGAGATCGATCCGGACTTCACCCGGGCGCATCGGGGGCAGCGGTGGTTCGGCCAGCGGCCCGGGCCTTCGCACCACTACGCCAGTATCCCCGCCCCGGCGCTCCGCATTCACGTCACGGGGTGACACGACAACATCAGCATCACGAACCACGGCGCCAGCATCAACCACCACCATCGGCTTTGGCGGTTGGGGCTTCGGCTCTGGCCCGAGGATGTCATCTAGCAGCGCCTCCACTTCGGCTTTCCGCTCGGGGGTCATCGCTTGGCCTCCGGCACCAGCGGGATTCGATTGGCCGCCTGCGTGGCCCGCGCTCTGCGCTCCCGGGCCTCAAGCTCCGCTGCACTTGGCGGCGCGAACCGATCAATGATCCGGTCGGCCACGGCCAATCCGGGCGGCCGCCAATCGCGGATGTCTTGGCCCGTCGCTGCGCGCGAGGTCCCCGCGTCCTGTTGCACTGGGCTCGAAAGCTGATTGGGATTGGGCCGGCGACCGTCCGCCACGATATCGCGGATGGTCTGATCGCTCACTCCGCGCTGGAGGTCCTTGCGCCATTCGTTCGTGTCATATTCCCACATGATTCAGTCTCCTTTCGTCCAGGGCCAGCCGGCCGGGGTTGTGGTTGAGGATGCTTTGGGCGTTGCGCTCTGCGAGCCGGTCGGGTGGACCGAGCGGCCGGCGCCCGGGCCGCCCTTGCCGACGTTCGTTGAGAGTTCGTTTCCGAGCGGGACCGATATGGGCTGCCCCACCTTGGGCTCGCGGTAGCTGCTAGTGGTCACGCGTTGCAGGCCGATGGTGCCGCACGGCGCGACGCCCTTCGCAGGTTTACCCGCGCGAACGCCTACCGAGACGTTCTTATTCATGCCGGGGCCGCCGCCCCCACCACCACTGCGCTTAGCCATTGTTGCGGCCTCCCTTCGGCTGGTCGCCATGTTGGCTTTGCGAACCGCTGTGATAGACGGTCGTGACCGTTCGCAGCGGTTGCGTCGTCACCACTGCGGCGGGCTCGCGGCCCAGCGGCGCGGTACGCAGTCGATCGTTGATCTTCGTTGCTTCAGTCGTTGCTTGCTTCACGTCAGCCATTGATTGCTCCTTTAGGTTTGACGTTCGGGGAAAAGTGGAGAACTCGCACGAGCTGGTCGCTCTCGGGCTCGTACCAGCGCACCATTGCGTCATAGGCCTCTTGGTCGAGGCACTTCGCATTGAGCGGCATGGGCATAGGAAGCGGCACGCCATTCCACTGCGGGAAGATGGCAGTGGCGCCCGCGCCTGCTCCGGTGGTTTTGGCCTGTGCCACCGGGGGCGCCGAGGCCGGGCGAGCGATCATCTGACCGGGGTCGATGACTTTCCACGCGGTGACGGCGCCCTTGAAGGCCGCCGCTACGATCAGCACCACGCCATTAGTGAGGGTCACTGAATCGTTCACAGCGTAGCCCGCGCCGCCAGCAGCCACGGCCGGGGTTCCGTCAATCACAGCGCCAACCGGGACCACAACGGCGCCGCCTTGCACGGGCCAATCACCGAGAAGTTGGAACATCATCGCGCATTCCCTCCGTCGATGACGCGGAAGAGGCGTGCGCTCAGAGCGTCAGCCAGGCCCTTGAACCGAGCCCGTCCTTCGGGGATCGGCCACCGCACCGCCCAAAATCGAAACCAAGCGAGCGTGTTCTTGAAGACGCTCGCAGCGGTCGCTTTCGACGGATGGTTGTCGAGGAGATACCGCCCGATGTCTGCATCGAACTTGGTTTGATCCCAAGCGACGAACAAATCCACATTCGCGTCGGGTTCGGGCACGTTGCGATGTTCGAAATAGTCGGGGCCGATCAGGTGCGAACTGGTGAACTCAAACGCTTTCCCTTCGGCCTCAACCGGGTCAAAGCCCTCGGTCGCCAACTCGCTCATGATGCCCATGATCTCCACGACAGTTAGGCTGTAGCGCCGTGCCAGCCGTTCGAATTGATGACGCTCGCGCTCCGTGAGTTGCCAAACGAAGTTTGACATCTACGCCTCCCTTGCCTCATCGATGGGCTGCCCCACTCCGGAGCACTCGGGCACCTCGTCAACACGCCAGCCTAGGGGCTCTTCTTTTGGCAGCGCTGCGGCATCGAGGGACCACTGTGGCACGGTCAGCGGCGGCGTGTATGCGGAGCCGATCAGTGTCGCGTTCGCGTCGGAGCGAGCTTGCTCCATGGCGAAGTAGGATTGAGGCGCGGCATCGCCTTCGCTCTCACGCAGCCGACGCACGGCCGTCCTACGCTCTTCGGCGAACCAAGCATCCGAACATTCACGGCAACAAAAGCGCTGCCGACCTACATATGGCACGAAGTCATCGCCGCACCGTTCGCATTTCTTGAGCATAGGCACTCCTTTCCATTTTCTGATAAAGAGAATTCAGGCAGAGATGCGATAAGTCAATCGCGTTGGCGTTTTTCGCATAAGGCCGAACACGTGGCGCCGAACGAAAAGGGCGCCAGAGCGAATTGCCCCAGCGCCCTCATTGGCGGATGTTGATTGTGGTTAGGTTGCAGCCTTTAGCTTTCGGCGCTTTGGCTTTGGTCGCGGGTTCAGCGAACCGATCAGCTTGAACGCTTCAGCGAGAGACAAATGCGAACTGATGCTTCGCAATTCCTCAAGCCGTTGCCGAACCTCGGCTTCATGATTCGCTAGCTTCATGCACTGCTGCCCCCATCGCATCGTGAAGGGGAAGTTGCTAGTGATGTAGCCGCCGAACTCGCCGTGGTTTAGTTTGTCCTTTGCTTCGTTCAATCGCTTCCCGATGTTGATTGCCTTTTCAACAGCGGTCAGCGCGGCCCTTGTGATCTCCGCATAGTCCGCGTTGATCTCGGCTGCCAAGTCGGCGAGCGTTGGCGGTGGTGGGGACACCACGACAAGCTCGCGTTGCTGTGGCACAGCGATCGGCATCGCGGCGCTAATGATGCGCTTAAGGGTTTCGCTCATTGCGCAGCCCTCCGCGCGATCATGGCAGCTAACGCCGCCTCGCATTCACTGCGGAGCCATCGCGACGCATTCGGTCCAACCTTGATCGGCGCCGGGTAGCGCTTTGCGGCTATGCCGCGATAGATGGTGGAAGCATCGAGCCCGCCAAAGAAAGCGCGAACGGCCCGAAGGTCTAGCAGTTCATCATGGCGCAAGGCAGCAATTGCCCCACGCTGGTCAAGCGTGTGCATAGGCACTCTCCATTCTACGGTGGTGAGCCCTACTTAATTCCGAAGCGTACTTCGGATGGTGGCTGCTTTTGCCTTAGGGCATCTGCGAGAACAATTGCATGCGGTCGCAGGAAACGGAATGGCGAAGTCAATCCCCTCGCCAGAGCACCACTAGAGACCTCACCCGAACGTGATCGGTCTAAGCCGTCGCTTCGGCCTCGCGCGTCACTCGCACCAGCTTCAGCGCCAGCGGGCGGCCGCTCACGATCCGGTCCACCAAGCCGGCCAGCGCGGCAAAGGCCGCCCGCTTCTCATCAAGGTATTCGTATCGGTCGTAAGTCTCGCGGACCCCGCCAATGACGTGGCCAAGGCAGCGTTCCGCGTGATCGGCGGGGACCTTGGCGCGGGACATAAGCGAGCGGCCCGTGCGGCGGAGGTCGTGCAGGGTCCAACGTGGCATCGGGTCCCTGCCATCGGCCTCGCGACGGCGCGCGATCTCAGCATCCAGCGCGCGCTTGGCTTTGGAGAAGCCCGAGAACGCCTTGGCGCCGTGCGTGGTGGAGAACACGAACCACGAATTGCCATTGACGCCTTTGGGCTTCCCTCCGATGAGCGCCTTCACGGCGGCAGTGAGAGGGATGACATGGTCAAGCTTGGTCTTGTATCGCTCGCCCGGGATGGTCCAGTTGTCGCCCTCGAATTCGGTCGAATGCATGCCGGCCGCTTCGGTGCGCCGGGTGATGGTTAGCAGGATCGTCCGGACATAGCGCGCGTAGCACTCCGGGAGATCGGGTGCGGTGTCGAGCGCGCCCCACACGTCGCGAATTTCATCGTCGGCAAGGATGCGCTTGCGAGCGCGAGCCTTGGGTTTGGTGCGGGCCATCCCCCGGACGATCGGCGAGCGGAAGTCATCATCGCGCGACGCGTGCCAGTTGAAGACGCGGCGGAGGAACGCGAGAGTTTGGTCCGCCATCACCGGGCCGCTCTCATCCTCTATCCCGTCCAGCAACCCAACGATATCGCTGCGGCGGATGTCACCAACGGATCGGCCTCCGAGCGCCGGATAGACCAGCCGCTCTAGCGTCGCCTTCCGATCATCCCCGGTGCGGAGCCCGGCGCCCTCGCGATCTGCCCATTCGTCGCAGATGGCCTTGAGGCTCGCGGGCTTGGCCAGCGCCGTCCGGGGGTCTCCGCCTTCCTCAAGAGCAGCGCGGGCCTCATCGGCGCGCGTGTGGGCCTTGGCGAGGCTGGTGGCGGGGTAGGTCCCGAAGGTCATCCGCACGCGCCGGCCGCCAAGGGTGAAGTGGTAAGTCCAGGACTTGGAGCCGGCCCGCGAGACCCGCAGCGCCAAGCCGGGCCGGCCTTCATCGAAATAGTCCGTCTGGGCCTCGCCCTCCGCCGCCTTGGCGTGGATGCAGAATCGGTCTGTGAGCGTTCGTCGCGGCATGGCGGCTCCGTACCTTGCGTACCTAGCTAGGTACTCGCGCACGCGCTTGGGCGCAATGGGCGGCTGCGGGTCACGTGGGCCTGCGCGCGCCGAAAGCCTGCAAAAAAAGCTGATTCTGCAACTCCGTGCGACGCGACGCGACCGTTCGCGATGCCTCGCAGAGCGGATTAAATTTCATTCGTAATGACGGGGTCGGGGGTTCGAATCCCTCTTGCGGCACCAGCGCCCCGAATTCATCCCATCATCACAGACAAGCGTCTCAACCGACGCGTACAGCCGGCATGAGTGCGCGGGTTCAGGATCGCCCAGTCGCCTGCGTGATCGTGATCACATAATGTCGCGTGTATCTCCCATAGCGTCCCGGTCACGCCAACACGGGGAGATTTCACATGCGCAAGATCATTCTGGTGGCCGCCATGGTCCTGGCTTCAGCATCTGCTCAGGCGGCCGGTCCACGCAGCCTCTCGCTGGCCACGGCGAGCGAACAGGCCTCGGCGCCGCAAGCGACGGCGACAATCGCCGTGACGACGCAAGTGAGTGAAGCCGCACCCGTCACCGAAGCACCGAAATATGTCGACCGTCCGCCGGCGATCTCGGCGCCTGCGCCTGCCGCGGCACCCGCCGTAGCCACGACGACTTCAGCGCCCGCCGCGACCGCAACGAAGACCACGGCGAAAGTCAACAAGCCGAAGCACAAGCGTACCTGGACCGAAGGCCGCATCATCAGCGAGCTGCATCGCCACGGCATCTATTGGTAAGCGGTCTTTGCGCCCCACCCTCGCCGTCACGCCTCAGGCAAACGCGAGGCGCGTGTTCGCGCCAGATGTCCCGGGCATCCATGACCTTTCCACGCAGGCCCAAGAACGTTGATGGCCGGGACAAGCCCGGCCATCACGCAAGAGTTTTCGATCCGGTCGAACGCGCTACTGCGAAACCGTCTGCACCACGCTTCCGATCGGACGCGCGCTCGAGGTCGGCACCTTCAGGTCCTTCAGCAGCGCTTCGTCATATTCCGGCAGCGTCTGGAAGGTGGTCTTGGCCTTCATCTGCACGACCTTGTAGCCGCCGGCCTTGAGCCGCGCGAGCAGCGCCGGCATGGCTTCGCCGGTGTGCTTCTGGAAGTCGTGCATCAGGATGATGCCCTTGCCGAGCTTGTCGAGCCTGCCCATCACGGTCTCGACGATCTTCTCCGGCGTCGCGCCCTTCCTGAAGTCGAAGGAATCGATGTCGGTCGAGAACATCGCGACGTTGCGGGTGCCGAAATAGGTCACCATCGCCGGATTGTGCTGAAGCTGCGGGAAGCGGAAGAACGGCGCCGGATTGGTGCCGAGCGCGAACCTCACTGCGCTAAAGCCCTTTTCGACCTCGTCCTTGACCTGTTGCTCCGTCATCTTCTTGCTGTTCAGGTTGACATGCGACCAGGTGTGCGTGCCGACCGTGTGGCCCTGGGCCAGAACCTGGCGCAGGATTTCCGGGTGGTAGGTCGCGTGCTTGCCGACCGAGAAGAACAGGCCCTTGGTGCATTCATCCGCGAGCGCCTTCAGCACCGCGGGTGTGTTGACCGGCCACGGACCGTCGTCGAAGGTCAGCACGACCTCCTTGTCGGTGAGGAAATCGAACTGCTTGAAGTGCTCGAAGCCGAAGCCGGGACCGCCGGTGGTGTCGATCTCGACCACGCGGGCGACGCCGAGGGCGTTTGGATTGGCGCAGGCCTGCTTCGGTTGAACTGGCGCGACCGGGGCGGGCGTAGGCGCGGATGCCTGGGCAACGGCCGTCGGCTTCGCCGCGATCGCCGCGGTGGTCGCGACGTCGTCCTTGGCGGCGATTTTCGTCTGTGCCGGCAACGGGTCGGCGGCACGGGCGGCAACTGTCTTGGGGGCGCCCGGATCGGCGCTCGCGGAATAATAAAACCAACCGCCGGCGGCGATCACGACCGCCGCAACTACACTGGCCAGCATCAGGCCCAACGCATTACGCATCGCTACTCTTTCCAATTACGCAACCAAACCTGCGGAATTTCCCGCGCGACGAGCCATTAATGCGAAGGAACAGTTAACGTGACACCAACGCGACGGCGTTTGCGCCGGATTTTCAGCGAGGTGCGCCAATGTGACCGATGTCACAGTTTGGGTGCGCCCCGTGACCGTCATCACAGTGGAAACTGTTTTGCTGGAGCATCGTAGTTCCCATCAACAACGGGCTCCGCTTGCAGCGGCGCCAATGGGAGCTTCAAATGACCAAGTCGTTTACGGCCAAGTCGCTCACCTCCAAGTCCTTGAGCAGCAAGATCCGCGACACCAGCCTGGCTCTGGGCTTCGCCGCCATCGTCTCGATCGTCTCGACGACTTCGAGCTTCGCCTTCTCGGCCGAGGCGCAGCAGCAGTGCACCGGCGATGCCTTCCGCCTGTGCTCGTCGGAGATCCCCAACATCCCGAAGATCACCGCGTGCATGATGAAGCATCGCTCGGATCTGAGCGCCGGCTGCCGCGCGGTGATGGACAAGGACCTCGCCAAGGGCGCGTCACGCAAGGTCGCTGACGCTCAGGGCAACCAGTAAGAGCACACAGCGATCGTTGCGTCGGTTAGCTCCCCTCGCGTTGTGCCCCGGCGTCAAGCCGGGGCCACGCTGTGGCGCGATGCAGCCTGTCAATAAAGCCGTTGCGGCTCCGGGATCGTCGCACTAGCTTCGCCCGCACATCTTCCGGGTAAGAGGCATTACGCGATGACCAGATTTCTTTTCGTTATTTCCTTGCTCCTGTGCGCATCTGGCGCCTCCGCGCAACAACAGCCCGGACACGACGCCTGCGCGCGCGACGTCACGCGCTTCTGCCGCCCCGTGATGAACAATGGCGACCAGGCTGTGCTCGCCTGCCTGAAGCAGAACCGCACGCGGCTGAGCAAGGGCTGCGACAAGGTGCTGACGGAGCACGGGCAGTAAACGTGCTTGTCGTCCCGGCGAAGGCCGGGACCCATACCGCGTGATCTATCGATAGAGCGCGACTAGCTGTACAGGACTCGGTCGCAACTCCGAGTCTTCGCCAAACTTTTGCCTGTGGTTATGGGTCCCGGCCTTCGCCGGGACGACGGCAGAACCTACGTGCTGCTCCCCGCCGCGGTCGCGACCACGGGCAGCACCTCACTTGCTCCCTGGTCCGGCGTCTCTTCCTTCCAGCGCACCGAGCCGAACGGACGCTCCAGCATGCGGCGGACGCGCACCGGCTCGGGGCCGATGTGGAAATCGATCGCCTGCTGATGCAGCGCGCGTTCGGATAGGGTCGAGCGGTTGCGCTGGCGAAGATAGTCGAACCAGGTCGGGCAGTGATAGCGCTCGGTCCACAATTCGGGGTCGGCGATGTCGCGCGCGATCGACCAGCCATAGGCGCCGTTGCGCTGCCTTGAGAGCTGCACGTCCTGCATCACATTGTGGAAGGCGCGCGCGTTCTCCTGAGACACCCGGTATTCGATCTCGACCACCAGCGGTCCGCTGCGGCCGGTGAGCGACAGCCTGACTTCGGGATCGGCCAGCACCTCGGCGTCCTCGTTGCGGGCGCCGACGCGCGGCATCGTGAGCCAGATCCCGAGCAGCGGTGAGATCAGCATCAGGCCTGCCGCGACCAGAAGCGCGACCTCGACGCCGGCATAGTCGGTGAGATGGCCCCAGCCCCAGGCGCCGATCGCGATGCCGCCGGAGATCGAGGCCTGGAACGCTGCCAGCGACCGGCCTGCGACCCAGCGCGGTGCCGAGAGCTGCACGCCGATATTGAACAGCGCGACGGCGGCCATCCAGACCGCGCCGGCCAGCACCAGCGCGGTCGCCGTCAGCACCGGTTCTGTGCTCACGGCAAGGGCGGCCATCGCAAAGGCCATCGAGATGGTGCAGGCGCGGATCGCGGACTCGCCGCTCATGCGCTTGCGCAATTCGTGGATGTTGAGCGCGCCGATGACCGCGCCCATGCCGAAGGCGCCGAGCATGATGCCGTAGGTCTGCGCGCCGCCATGCAAGAGGTCGCGCGCGACCAGCGGCATCAGCGCCATGATGGCGCCGCCGATCAGGCCCATCACCAGCGTGCGCAGCAGGACGATCTTGATCGGCGGCGAATTGGTGATGTAGCGGAAGCCCGAAACCATGGCGCGGTTGAGCTTCTCGCGGGGCAGGCGCGAGGGCTCGGTGCTGCGCCGCCACAGCAGCAGCACGACCAGCAGCGGCAGATAGAGGATCGCGTTGCAGGCAAACGCCGCCACCGCGCCGAGCGCGGCGACGATGACACCGCCGACCGCGGGACCGAAGCTACGCGCGATGTTGTAGCTGATGCCGTTCAGCGCGACGGCCGACGGCAGTGCTTCGGGCGGCACCTGCTCGCTGACCGAGGATTGCCAGGCCGGGCCGAACAGCGCGTTGCCGCTGCCCACGACGAAGCAGAAGGCGAGCAGCGCTTCCGGCGTGATCAGCTTGAGCCCGGCCAGGATCGTGAGCGCAGTCGCGCCGGTCAGCGCGATCATGAGCGAGACCAGGGTGACGATGCGGCGGTCATACATGTCGGCGATGGCGCCCGCCGGCATCGAGATCAGCATGATCGGCAGCATCAGCGCGGTCTGCACCAGCGCCACCTTGTCGGCCGAGGCCGCCATCTGCGTCATCGCCCAGGCGGCGCCGACGCCCTGGATCAGCAGGCCGAGATTGGAGAGCAGGCTGGCGAGCCAGATGCGCCGGAACACGGTGTATCGCAGCGGCGCGGCGATGCCGTCGGCTGCGATTCTCTGACGGTTCGGCTGCTCGGTCATATCCCCTTCCATATGGGCTGGCAGAAGTGGTCCTGGCGATTCCGGCGGATTCAGTGATGCCCGCGAAAGTCCTTCGCTGTCCAGTGGTTAGGACGCTATAAGCGGTGCAAAGAGGCGGTTTTGCCGGGGAGGAACAGATGAAGCTGTCGCGACGGACGATCCTGCAAGGTGCCGGCACATTGCCTTTTGCGCTTGCGAGCGTCCGGATGGATGCTTTCGCGCAAACCGCGCCCGCGGCGCAGGGCGCCGAGGTGCCGCCGATCCTGTTCGTCCACGGCAATGGCGACTACGACGCGCTCTGGATGACCACGATGTGGCGGATGGAATCCAATGGCATCGCGCGCGATCGCATGCTGGCGATCAACTTCACCGATCCCAATGCGCGGAGCGACGACACGGTCGAGCAGGCGAACCGCTCCTCGACCGAGGACCAGCGCCGTGAGCTTGCCGCCGCCATCGCCGAGCTGAAGCGCCGTACCGGTGCGGCGCGCGTGGCACTGGTCGGCAGCTCTCGCGGCGGCTATGCGATCCGCAATGTCGTCAGGAACGGCGGTGTGGCTGACGTCAGCCACGCTGTCCTGTGCGGCACGCCCAATCACGGCGTGTTCGCGAGCGACGACCAGCCCAACAACGAGTTCAACGGCCGCGGCGTTTTCCTGCGCGGGTTGAACGGGGGCGAGAGCGAGGTGACGCCGGGCACGGCTTTCCTCACCCTGCGCAGCGATGGCATGGACAAATACGCGCAAGCCGACGGCCGCTTCATCGGCAAGCCCGGCACGCCGACCGGTGTCACCGCCGAGGGGCCGGAGCTGCGGGGGGCCACCAATCTCGTGCTCGGTGCGCTCGATCATCGCGAGGTGGCGTTTCACCCGCGCGCCTTCCGCGAGATCTACAAGTTCATCGCCGGCCGCGAGCCCGCGCGCATCGCGATCGTGCCGGAACCGAGCGTCAGGCTGAGTGGCCTCGTCACGGGAACGCCGGGCGGCGTGTCCACCAATCGGCCGGTGGCGGGCGCAACCGTCGATATCTTCCGCGTCGATCCGGATACCGGTGAGCGCAACGGCAATGCCGTGCACAGCGCGAAGACCGGTGCTGACGGCCGCTGGGGGCCGGCGCAGGTCGAACCCTCCTGGCCGCTCGAATTCGTCCTCGCGTCGCCGGATGCGCCGACCACGCATATCTATCGCTCGCCCTTCCCGCGCTCGTCCGACGTCGTCCACCTGCGTGCCGCGCGCCCGCTCGGGCCGGCGGACAAGGATGCCGGCGCAGTCGTGATCATGTCACGTCCGCGCGGCTATTTCGGCCTGCCGCGGGACGTGGTTCTGCTCGACGGCAAGGAGCCGGCCGACGTCAAACCGGGCGTACCCACGGATGCGACAGCAACATTGCGGCTTCCGGCCGGCGAGATCGGGCGTAACATCGTGGCCCAGTTCGGCGAAGAACGGATCGTGGCACGCCTCTGGCCTGCCGCCGAGAACAGGATTGCGGTTGCCGAGCTGACTTACTAGCTATTTGCCTGCGTCACATCTGCGGGAGAGAGCCATGAACATCGCCAGCGTGCGGCGGCCCATCGTCCCCCCGACGCCGCCGCGTGCCCCCGACGACATGTCGTTCCTCGGACGGGTCGCTGTGATCAGGCAGAACATGATCGCAACGTGGGGACAGCGCGCCTATGAGGAAGACGTTCTCGAGGGCCGCTTCTTCCTCCATAAGAGCTTCATCCTGAACCGCCCGGACGCGATCCGGCATGTCCTGCTCAGCAATTACGAGAACTACACGCGCACGCCGGCCGGCATTCGCATGCTGCGTCCCGTGCTCGGCGAAGGCCTCCTGATTGCGGAAGGTCATGCCTGGACGTTTCAGCGCCGCACGCTCGCGCCGGCCTTCACGCCGCGCGCCACCGCAAATCTCGTTCCGCACATGACTGCGGTGCTCGACGAGACCATTGCGAAGCTGGATGCGCGCAGCGGCGAGACCGTCGATCTGCGCGAGACCATGCAGCGCATGACGCTCGAGATCGCCGGGCGCACGATGTTCTCGTTCGGCATGGACCGGCATGGCCCCACCTTGCGCAACTTCGTCGTGGAATATGGCGAGCGGCTGGGACGGCCCTATTTCCTCGACATGCTGCTGCCGGTGTCCTGGCCGAGCCCGATGGATTTTGCCCGCGCCCGTTTCCGCAAGCGCTGGACCGAATTCGTCGCGATGCTGATCGCAGAGCGGCGCGCCGCCGGGAAAAAGGACGGCGCGCCGCCGCGCGACCTGTTCGATCTCATGGACGAGGCGCGCGATCCTGAAACGGGCAAGGGCTTTTCGGACGAGCAACTCATCGACGAAGTCGCGACCATGATTCTCGCCGGCCACGAGACCACGGCGACCGCGCTGTTCTGGGCGCTCTATCTGCTCGCGCTCGATCCTGATACGCAGGAGGAGGTGGCCTCCGAGACCCGCGGCGAACATCTCGACAGCATGGCCGACATCGATCGCCAGAAATTCACCCGCGCGGTGATCGAAGAAACCATGCGGCTCTATCCGCCCGCCTTCCTGATCGCGCGTGCCGCGCGCGCGAAGGACAATGCGGCCGGAATCGAGATCGGCAGGGGCGACATCATCATGATCGCGCCCTGGCTGCTGCACCGGCACGAAAAGCTGTGGGATCAGCCGAACGCGTTCGTTCCAAAGCGTTTCATGTCGACCGAAGCACCCGACCGTTTTGCCTATTTGCCGTTCGGCGCGGGTCCGCGCGTGTGCGTCGGCGCGCCGTTTGCGCAAGCCGAATCCGTGCTGGCGCTGGCCCGGCTGATCGGTGCGTTTCGCGTCGAGCTGGTCGATACGGTTCCCGTGATCCCGCATGGCGTCGTCACGACCCAGCCGGACCGCTCACCCATGTTCCGAATCACGCGTCGGTGACAGGCGCTCGCCTGGCCGATGGCGTGATCCACCCTAGATAGAGTTACGCCATGAGCGACATCCAGGCCCAGTTTTCCGTTCTGAAGCAGACCGCCGATCCGAAGGCGGTCGATGAGATTGCGCGCCTCATCGAGGACGGCGAGGATCACGAGCTCAACCGGGTCAATGTCCTCGATTTCGCCAGGCAGCATGGTGTCGACGAAGAGCGCGCGATCTCCGCCTTCCTGCATTCGGCGCGGCTCGGGCTGTTCGATCTCGGCTGGAACGTGCTGTGTCCGGGCTGCGGCGGTGTGCTTGGCGCTCACGCGACGCTGAAGGCGCTCAAGCCCGACGACTATCACTGTGCGCTCTGTGCCTGCGGTTACAAGGCCTCCGTCGACGACCAGGTCGAGGTCTCCTTCACCGTGAACCCGCGCGTCCGGCGCATCGCGGCGCACGACCCGGATACGCTTCCGGTATGGGAGTATTTCAAGCAGGTGTTCTGGAGCTCCGGCGTCGACTTCAACAAGGAGTCGTTTGCGACGCTGGCCAACGAGGTCACACTGGATACGATGGAGCTGCCTGCCGGCGAGAAGGCGACCATGTCGCTGCAACTGCCGAACGACTTCATCATCATCTTCGAGCCGGTGACGCACGCCGCGCATTTCATCGACGTCCAGGGCGAGCCGACCAAGGACCGCCAGCAGCTCGCCATCATGTACAACAGGGTGCAGGCGCCGACGGGCACCACGACCATGCGGCCGGGTCCGCTGCGGCTGTCGCTGGAGAACCAGGCCGGCGTACGCGTGCTGCCGTCGGTGTTCATCGCGGCCGAGGCGCTTCATCACCTCATCGGCAAGCGCAAGCCGTTCCTCACCGCCAAGCGGATGCTGTCGAACCAGACGTTCCGCGATGTGTTCAAGGCGGACAATCTCAGTGTCGATCAGCGGCTCCAGATCACGTCCCTGACATTTCTGTTCACGGATCTGAAAGGATCGACCGCGCTCTACGAGCGGGTCGGCGATCTCGCCGCCTTCGATCTCGTGCGCGCGCATTTCCATGCGCTGCTCGAGATCATCTCCTCCGAGAAGGGCGCGGTGGTGAAGACCATCGGCGACGCCGTGATGGCGACCTTCGTCCGTCCCGAGCACGCGATCGTCGCGGGCCTGCGGATGCGTGCGGCGATGGACGTGCTCAACAAGCAGCGCGGCACCGCCGATCTCATCGTCAAGATCGGCATCCATGAAGGTCCGTGCCTCGCGGTGATGCTCAACGAGCGGCAGGATTATTTCGGCCAGACCGTCAACATCGCCGCGCGCGTGCAGAGCCTGTCGACCGCGCAGGAGATGCACATCACCGGGTCAGTGCTGGACGCGCCAGCCGTGGCGGAAGTGCTGAAGCAGCGTGAAATCAAGCCGATTCAGAAGCAGGCCGCATTGCGCGGCATCGCCGACAAGATGGTGGTGTACGAGATACCGTAAGCCGCCGTCATTCCGGGATGGCCCGAAGGGCCAGACCCGGAATCTCGAGATTGTAGCGCGAGATTCCGGGTTCGCGCTTCGCGCGCCCCGGAATGACAGCGAACAGATTGCCGAAACGTAATGCAGCGCGGGGAACTGACGCACGTTGCGCCGGTTGAGTTTCCCGCACATATAATGCTGGTAACGCCGCGCCCCCGCGGCGTCATCGTTTTCGGTAGGACCCCATGCTCGACGGCCTGCGTCAATTCATCGCCGACATTGTTGCTCCCCATGCCGGGGATCGCGCATTCGGCGACAGCGATTATCGGCTTGCGGCGACCGCGTTGCTGGTTCACGTGGTCTCGCTGGACGGCCAGCCGACGGCGACCGAGCAGCGCAAGCTGCACAGCCTGATCGAAAGCCATTTTGGGCTCGATCGCGGCACTGCCGATCGTTTGATCGCCGATGCGACCCAGGTCGAGGGTGAGGCGGTCGATCTCTATCACTTCACCAGCGTCATCATGCGCTCGCTCGACGAAGCGGGCCGCAAGCGCATCGTCCAGATGATGTGGGAGCTGGTCTATGCCGACGGCCAGGTCTCCGAGTTCGAGGACAACGTGGTCTGGCGCGCCTCCGACCTGCTCGGGATTTCCCAGCGCGACCGGATCGACCTGAAGCATGCCGTGGCGGACCGTGCCGGTAACCAGGTGAAGGACGGCGCCGTAGGCGGCTGATTTCGTCCAACACGGCGGATTGCCGGTTGTACAGGCTACATGACGAAACTTTAATGTAGCCCCCGGCTGCGGTTATCCCGGATTCATCCGTAAATCCCCGGGTTTTCTGGTCTCCCTGATGTCCGGTCAGGCGGCCATGCTGTCAGCGCCGCTTGCCTGTCGCGTACGGCCTATGCTCTCGTTCCGCCATTGCGGGACTAAAAACTTCAATTCAAGAGACTTCGATCGTGACTGAGCGGGTAACGTTGATCACCGGTGCCTCGGCGGGCATCGGCACGGAGCTGGCGCGGGTGTTCGCCGCGAATGGACACCGTCTGGCGCTGACGGCGCGGCGTGCGGACCGGCTCGAGGCGCTCGCGAACGAACTCGCCGCCAAGGGCGGCAAGAAGCCGATCGTAATCGCCTGCGACCTCCAGGAAGCTGATGCCGGCGAGAAGATCGCGGCCGCGCTCGCCGCCGAAGATGTCGAGCTCGACCATCTCGTCAACAATGCCGGCTTCGGCGTGTTCGGCGATGCCATCGAGTGCGATCGCGACGAGCAGGTTGGCATCGTCGACGTCAACGTCCGGGCCCTGACCGATCTGTCGCTGCGATTTGCCGATCAGCTCATCAGGAACAAGGGCGGTCTTCTCAATGTCGGCTCGGTCGCCGGCTTTCTGCCCGGCCCCGGCATGGCGGTCTATTACGCGTCCAAGGCCTATGTGATTTCTCTCACCGAGGCCTTGCGGGCGGAGCTCGCGCCGCGCGGCGTCCGCGTCACCGTACTTTGCCCGGGTCCGGTGCCTACCGAATTCCAGGCGCGCGCCGGCGTCGGATCCGGACACAATACGGCCCTTCTCAATGTTCCTGCCTCCGATGTTGCACGGGAGGCCTATCGTGGGCTGATGGCAAATAAACGGGCAGTGCTGCCGGGTCTCGGCATCAAGATTGTGCCGTTCGCGCTGCGTTTCTTCCCGCGCGGCTTCATCCTGTCCGCCACCAGTCGATTCCAGCGGCAGAGACGCTGAAGAACGCTCGAAGCCTGTCGTGGCCCGGAGCTTGCTTTCCTGATCGGTGTCGTGTGTGCGCAAACTCACACGATGTTAACCATCGCTTAGCTATGCTGGCGGTCTGAACCGATAGCATTTGGAAAGGCAATGTCGTTCCGGACGGACAGGTTTGGTGGCGCGGAATTGGTGCCCTTCCCGAAGAGAAGGGCCCTTGGCGCATCTGCTGCTCGTCCCGAAGCCCGGTTGCCGGTTCTGATTGTCCTGCACCAGGAATCCTCGACGCCCGGCCGGGTCGGCAATGCGCTGCGCGCGCTCGGCCATCGTCTCGACATCCGCCGTCCCCGCTTTGGCGATCCGCTTCCGGAGACGCTCGATCAGCATGCCGGCGCCGTGGTCTTCGGCGGCCCCATGAGCGCCAACGATCCCGACGACTACATCCGCCGCGAGATCGACTGGATCGAAATTCCGCTTCGCGAACAGCGGCCGTTCCTCGGCATCTGTCTCGGTGCGCAGATGCTGGCGATGCAGCTCGGCGCCCGCGTCGCGCCGCATGCGGAGGCACTGACTCAGATCGGCTACTACCCGATCCGCCCGACGGCCGCGGGCCACGCGCTCTGTCCGGCCTGGCCGGCGCAGGTCTATCACTGGCACCGCGAGGGTTTCGAGCTGCCGGCCGGCACTGAGCTGCTTGCGGAAGGCGACGATTTTCCGGTGCAGGCGTTCCGCGCGGGCCATGCCTTCGGAGTGCAGTTTCATCCTGACGTGACCTACGCCATGATGCATCGCTGGACCACGCGCGGCTATGACGGGTTCAGCGCGCCCGGTGCGCGCGAGCGGCATCATCATTTCGCGGACCGTGCCGTGTACGATGCCGCGGAACGCGCCTGGCTCGATCACTTCATCAATGGCTGGCTGGCGCGCCGGCCGCTGCTGGCGCAAGCCGCCGAGTGATCGCGCCTTCGCGCAAGCCCTTGCCTCATCCCTGGATATGCTAGGCTCGCTGACAACGAGCGCGCGCGAACGCGTGCCGGCAGACAAAGGGAGAGCGTCATGGCCTATGAACACATTCTCTATGAGGTGCGCGACAAGGTCGCGACCATCACGCTCAATCGCCCGGACCGCATGAACGCGTGGACGCCGACAATGGAGCGCGACGTGCGCCATGCGATGGAAGCATCAAGCGCCGACGACAATGTCCGCGTCATCGTGCTCACCGGCGCGGGCCGCGCCTTCTGCGCCGGCGCCGACATGGATGCGCTGAAAGGGCTCGACCCCGATGACGTCAGGCGCGCATCGAGCCTGCCGCCCTTCGACATGAATCGCCGGCCCGACTGGCAGACGCGCTACGGCTTCTATCCGTCGATCGGCAAGCCCGTCATCGCTATGCTCAACGGCGCGACCGCGGGCATCGGCCTCGTCCACGCGCTCTATTGCGACCTGCGCTTTGCCGCCGACAACACCGTGTTCACCACCGCCTTCGCGCGGCGCGGGCTCATCGCCGAGCACGGCATCAGCTGGATGCTGCCGCGCATCGTCGGCCATGCCAATGCGATGGATCTGTTGCTCTCGGCGCGCCGTGTTTCGAGCGACGAGGCGCTGCGGATCGGGCTGGTCAACCGTCTGTGCTCGCCGGAGAAGCTCCGCGAGGAAACCTACGCCTATGCGCGCGACCTCGCCGACTTCGTCTCGCCGAGCGCGATGGCCGTGATCAAGCGCCAGCTCTACGAGGTGCCGTTCCAGACGCTGGCCGAGGCAACGATCGAGGCCAACCGGGAGATGATGGTGGCGCTCGGCGGCAGCGATTTCCGGGAGGGCGTGGCAAGCTTCATGGAAAAGCGGCCGCCGAGGTTTACGGGGAGGTAGGGGGGAGAGGTCTTCGGATGGAGCCCGCCGTCGCCCCGTGGGCTATGGCGTGGCAGCCTTCGCTACGAGCGGGCTTGCCGAGCCGAAGCAGGCGCAGCCTGCGAAGGCTGGTGGAGCCAGGCGGGATCGAACCGCCGACCTCGTCATTGCGAACGACGCGCTCTCCCAGCTGAGCTATGGCCCCGTTTGTTGGCCGCCCTGGTAAACGCGGCCGACAACCGGGCGCCATTTAAGTCCCTGCCAAGGTCAAGTCAAGGACGGGCGTAACCCGGTTTTAGCCATTCCTGCGTCCGAACTTCCCTTGTTTGGGCCGGGGGGAACCGATATCTAGCAAAAGGCGTCAATCCCGACCGCAGCCAGAGTTTTCAAAAGCCAGAGTCTTCAAAAGCCATGCGTGCCGTTCTCGACATCGTCATCATCGTGCTCGACCTCTACGTCTGGCTGCTGATCGCCTCCGCGATCCTGTCCTGGCTGATCGCTTTCAACGTGGTGAACACCCGCAACCAGTTCGTTTCGGCGGTTGCGGAGTTCCTCTACCGGATCACCGAGCCGGTGCTGGCGCCGATTCGCAATTTCCTGCCCAGCCTCGGCGGGCTCGACATCTCGCCGATCATCCTGATCCTGCTCATCATGTTCATCGAGCGGGTGATCCTGTATTACATCTACCCGAACGTCATCTAAGCAGGCAGGAGCGCCTTGGTCGCGAAAGAGGCCTTCAAGGAACCCTGGCGTTACTCGGCTGCAGGAATCAGCATCGCGCTGCGGGTGACGCCGCGCGGCGGCCGCGACGACATCGACGGGATCGAGCAGCTGGCCGATGGCCGCAGCGTGCTCAAGGTGCGGGTGCGCGCGATCGCCGATGGCGGCGAGGCCAACAAGGCCGTTTTGGTCCTGCTGGCGAAATCGCTTGGTGTCCCCAAGGCCAGCGTAAGACTCCTGTCCGGAGCGACCTCGCGGCTGAAGCAGATCGCGGTCGACGGCGATCCGGCTCGGCTCGGCGAGACCTTGCGCCAACTCGCATCCGCCAAATCGAAAGACCGAGGGAACTGACATGACGGCCAAGATCATCGATGGAAAAGTCATTGCCGCGGACCTCCGGGCGCGCGTGGCCGACGAGGTTGCCCGCGTCAAGCGCGAGCACAATCTGGTGCCGGGCCTTGCGGTGGTCCTGGTCGGCAACGACCCGGCGAGCGAGGTCTATGTCCGCTCCAAGGGCACCCAGACGCAGGCGGCCGGCATGGCCTCCTTCGAGCACAAGCTGCCGGCTGACGTCTCGCAAGCGGACTTGCTGGCCGTCGTCGCAAAGCTCAACCGCGATCCCGCCGTGCACGGTATTCTTGTCCAGCTGCCGCTGCCGAAGGGCCTCAACACCGAGGCCGTCATCAACGCCATCGATCCCGCCAAGGATGTCGACGGCCTGCATCCGAACAATGCCGGTCGTCTCGCTGGCGGTTTCGAAGCGCTGTCGCCCTGCACGCCGCTCGGCTCCATCATTTTGACCAAGAGCGTCCATCCCTCGCTCGAGGGCTTGAACGCCATCGTCATCGGCCGCTCCAACCTGGTCGGCCGGCCGCTGGTGCAATTGCTGCTGAACGAGAACGCCACGGTGACCATCGCGCATTCGCGCTCGCGCGATTTGCCGGGCCTCGTGAAGCGCGCCGATCTCGTCTACGCCGCCGTCGGCAAGCCGGAGATGGTGCGCGGCGACTGGCTGAAGCCCGGCGCGACCGTGATCGACATCGGCATCAGCCGGATTCCAAAGGAGGACGGCAAGACGCGCCTTGTCGGCGACGTCGCCTATCAGGAAGCGCTCGGCGTTGCCGGTGCCATCACGCCGGTGCCCGGCGGCGTCGGCCAGATGACGGTGGCGTGCCTGCTCGTGAACACGCTGCGCGCGGCCTGCGCAATCGCCGGGCTGCCGAAGCCGGCGGTGTAGGTAAACTCTCGTGCCCCGGACGCAGCGCAGCGCTTCTTCAGCGGGGCGCTGCTGAGCCGGGGCCCAGTGGCGGCATGGGTCCCGGCTCAGCGTCGCGTCATTTCATGCCGCGCCGCGTCCGGGACACAGAAGCTCAGCCCTTCTTCTTCTTCTCGCGCTCGATGCCCTCGAGGATCAGCTTGTGCGCGTCCTCCGGGCCGCCCCAGCGCAGGATCTTCACCCACTTGCCCTTCTCGAGATCCTTGTAGTGCTCGAAGAAGTGCTGGATCTGCTGCAGCGTGATGTCGGGCAGGTCGGAGTACGACTTCACCTTGTCGTAGCGCTGCGTCAGCTTCGACGACGGCACCGCCAGGATCTTCTCGTCGCCGCCGGCTTCGTCTTCCATGAACAGCACGCCGACCGGGCGTACGCTCATGACGGCGCCGGGGATGATGGCGCGGGTGTTGATGATCAGCACGTCGCAGGGGTCACCGTCGTCCGACAACGTGTGCGGGATGAAGCCGTAGTTACCGGGGTAACGCATCGGCGTGTACAGGAAGCGGTCGACCACCAGCGTGCCGGCCTCCTTGTCCATCTCGTATTTGATCGGTTCGCCGCCCACGGGGACTTCGATGATGACATTGACGTCCTGTGGGACGTTTTTCCCGATCGAGATAGCATCGATACGCATTCAAGGCTCCGTTGTTGCCGAGGTTAAATCGCGCCCGGCAGCGATTTTGGCGCTGTCATACGCGGGCTTGGCCCCCCAATCCATCGTGTTTTTTTGAAATAATGAATCCGGCGAACACCGGCTCAAGCGGCAACGGTATCGACGGATGGGAAACGCTGCCGGCTAGACTTTCAGCAGCTCAATTGGTCCAAGCGAAGGCAACCTTGTCGAGCGACTTCGGCCCGAATCGTTCCGAAGAACGCGCCACCATGCGGCCGCCCAGGGCCCGGTAGAACTCGGTCGCCGGATCGTTGTCCGAGAGCGCCCACACGACCATGCTCTTCAGCCCGCTCTGCATCAGGTCGCGGCGAGCGGCGGCGAACAGGCGACGGCCAAAGCCGAGGCCCTGGAATTCGGGGCGCAGATAGAGCTCGTAGATCTCGCCGTCGAAGTGCAGGCTGCGGGCACGGTTACGGCCGTAATTGGCATAGCCTGCGATCTTGTCGCCGAACACCAGCACGCTGACGCGGCTGCCCTTGCGGATCGCGCTGTCCCACCACTGCGGACCGCGGCGGTTGATCAGCTTCTCCAGCTCGGCGCCGGGAATGATGCCCTGATAGGCCGAGCGCCAGGCTTCGTCATGGGTTGACGCCACCGCAGTTGCATCTGCAGCTTTGGCCGGCCGGACCTCGATCAGGGTTGTGCTCATGGAGACGATCAAACCAAGTCGCCGCGTCGGCGGCAAGACCTATCGTTAATTATCGGTTAACCTGTGGACTTTCTGCATCAGTATTTCAACTGTGTTGTACCGAAAGAGGACAAGGCGCTGCCCTGAACGGCAACGAACTGCCATGCGTCGGTGCAAAACTCGGTTGCAGCAACCAATGAATGGCGATGGCAACGCAGAAAGTCCGCCCAGGATGATTCGTTCCCGTTAGTCTGGCCTTCGTTGTCCGTGTTCGACTCCGGCAATTCATGCGGCTCTTCAACATCTTCGCGCTCCTGCCTCTGCTGGCCTTGCTGACCGCGCCGCCTCTGTGCGCCCAGGTCACGTTCGCTGCATCGGGCGAGGAAGGCGAGCCGTTTCGCCGGCAGGAGTGGCGTGTGCCGTCGCCGGATACGGACATTGCCGCGCATGCGCTGCTGTTTCGCCCGTTCGGTGCCGGTCCATTTCGACTCGCGGTCATCGCGCATGCTTCGACGCAGAATGGCCTGCGTCGTGCACAAATGCCGCAGCCGGAATACCGCGCGCTCACAGCGTTCCTCGTCGCGCGCGGCTTTGCCGTGCTGGTGCCGGAACGGCTCGGCCACGGTGCAACCGGCGGCCGCTATGTCGAAGACCAGGGCGGCTGTGACGAAGCGGATTACGCGCGCGCGGGTCGTGCGACCGCCGAAGAAATTTCGCTGGCACTGGACCATTTGCGAAAGCAGGATTTCATCCGCAAGGATGCCGCGATCGTGATCGGCCATTCCGCCGGCGGCTGGGGCGCGCTGGCGCTCGCCAATGCCGAGCCCAAGACGATCTCGGCGATCACAGTAATTGCGCCGGGGCGCGGCGGCCATGCCAATGACGAACCGAACCGGATCTGCGCGCCCCATGCGCTTCTCGCGGCCGCCGCTGAATTCGGCAAGGCGGCGCGCATTCCCGTCACATGGCTCGTTGCGAGCAATGACAGCTATTTTCCGCCGGTATTTTCGAAGTCGCTGGCAGATGCATTTCGCGGCGGTGGCGGCAAGGTCGATTTCCGCGCACTGCCCGGGGTGGGCAGCGAGGGGCACTGGATGATCGAGACCGAAGCCGGCGTCAAAGCCGCCGGCAGCGAGCTCGAGCGTGCGCTGAAGAAGAAACCATGACGTTATATTTCCTGGTCAAATACCTGCACGTGCTCGGCGCCATCGTCATCCTCGGCACCGGAACCGGCATCGCCTTCTTCATGCTGATGGCGCATCGCACGCACGATGCAGACTTCATTGCGCGCACCGCCTCGGTGGTGGTGATTGCCGACGCGATCTTCACGCTGTCGGCCGTGATCTTGCAGCCGGTCAGCGGTGGCCTGCTGATGATGCTCTCGGCCACGTCGTTCACGGAGCGCTGGCTGCTCGCGTCGCTCGCGCTCTATGCCATCGCGGGCCTGTTCTGGATCCCTGTCGTCTTCATGCAGATCGAGATGCGCGATCTCGCGCGCAAGGCTTCCGAGCAGCGCGCCGCGCTGCCGGAGCGTTACTTCGTCCTGTTCCGCCGCTGGTTCGCGTTCGGCTTCCCCGGCTTCGGCGCGACGATGCTCATCCTCTGGCTGATGGTCGCCAAGCCGTTTTGAGGGAATGATGAACCAGCGAACCATCCTGGTGCTCGGCGCCTCCGGCCTGATCGGCCGCTTCGTCACCGACGATCTGCGCGCGCGGGGCTTTCGCGCCGTCGGCGTGGCGCGCAGCCTGTCGCCGGCGCAGAAGATGGGCGCGCTCGATATCGAGCTTCCAATCCTATCGCTCGATGCGGCCGCGCTGACGCGCCTGCTGCGCGAGCAGGCCGTGGATGTCGTCGTGAATTGCCTCGGCGTGCTCCAGGATGGGCCCGGCAGCGACACAAGCGCCGTGCACCGGGATTTCGTCGCGCGTCTGCTTCAGGCGATCGGCGACAGCGCGATCCGGCTGGTGCACATCTCGATTCCGGGAATGGCCGAAGCCGACCGCACCGCCTTCGCGACGACCAAACGCGAGGCCGAGCGATTGATCGCGGCCTCCGGCATCGCCCATGCCATCCTGCGGCCCGGCTTCGTGGTCGCGCCGTCAGCCTATGGCGGCAGCGCCATGCTGCGCGCGCTCGCCGCCTTCCCGCTCGACTTGCCGGGTGCGGAGATGGCGACGCCGTTCCAGCCCGTCGCGGTCGAGGACATCTCGGCGACCATCGCCTGGCTCGCCGCGCGTGATATCGACGATGCATCCGTGATATCAGTGTGCTGGGACCTGATGCTATCGGAGCCGGTCACCATGGCCGGAATCATCAAGCAGTTTCGGTTCGCATTCGGCACGGCCGGTTGGCCGCGCATCGCGATGCCGACCTTGATGCTCGATCTCGGCGCGAAAATCGGCGATCTCGCCAATTATCTCGGCTGGATGCCGCCGATGCGCTCCACCGCCATAGCCGAGCTGCGCCGCGGCGTGAGCGGTGATCCCTCGGCCTGGATCGCCGCCACGGGCATCGTGCCGAAAACGCTGGCTGAAGTGATCGGACGTCATCCCGCCACCATCCAGGACAAATGGTTCGCGCGGCTGTTCCTGGTCAAGGCGCTGATCTTCGCGAGCCTGGCCGCGTTCTGGGTCGTCTCCGGCTTCATCGCGCTGTTCGTGTCCTACCGCGCCGCCGCCGGCATTTTGAGCGCGCACAATTTTGCGCCTGCGCTGGTCGATCCCATCACCATCGGCACCAGCCTGATGGACATGAGCATCGGCGTGCTGATCGCGTTCCGACGTACGGCTGCGGTCGGCTTGGTCGCGGGCATTGTCGCCTCGCTCGGCTATATGCTCGGCGCGGCGATCCTGACGCCCGATCTCTGGATCGAGCCGCTCGGCGCGCTGGTCAAGACGGGGCCTGCGATCGTGCTGATGCTGGTTGCGCTGCTGATGCTGGACAATCGCTGATGCCAAAATGGCCCGACGACGATGTGATCCTGTTCGACGGCGTCTGCATCTTCTGCTCGCGCTGGGTGCGCTTCGTCGCCAAGCGCGACACGGCGAAGCGCTTTCGTTTCACGCCGATCCAGTCGGACTACGGGGCGCGGCTCGCACGCACATTCGGGATCGACGCTGGGGATCCCGACACCAACGCCGTCGTTCACGGCGGCGAGGTGTTCATGAAGTCGGATGCCGCGCTGACTGTGTTGTCGTTGCTCCCCGGCTGGAGCTGGGTGAGCGTATTGTTTGCTGTGCCGAGGCCGCTGCGAGACCCGATCTACAGCCTCATCGCGCGCAACCGCTATCGCATCTTCGGAAAGTACAATACCTGCTTCGTGCCAGATGCCGATTTGCGGGCGCGGGTGATTGAGTGATAACTCTAACGTCAGGCTATAAGAGGCTAAGCCTCGGGAGCGATAAGTCCAAGGAATGTCAAAGGCAGTCCTCACAACAAAAGTAACTCCGGGGTACAAAGACCTGCCTGAGGTCCGCTACCATTTCCCTCGTACCTATCTCAATCAGGTTCGGCAGGCGGTCGGTGATTATATTCTTTACTACGAGCCCAGGCGAACGACAGTCGAACTGTCGAGTTTCGGTGGACGACAGTCGTACTTCGGGGTCGCTCGCGTGGTGGATCTCGTCGAAGACAAGGACCAAGCAGATCACTACTACGCTCTCGTAGATGACTATTTGGACTTTGATCGACCGGTCCCTTTCGTCGAAGGCGGTCACTACTACGAAAGCGCTCTAAGAAAATCAGATGGAAGTACCAACAAGGGCGCCTTTGGCCGTGCTGTTCGGCTGATTCCTGATGCTGAGTTTGATCAGATTTGGAAGGCTGGGTTCGCGCCGATCCTTGGCGAAGAGACATCCCGCCACCAGCCGCGTCAGTTCGAAATATCGGAGCCGACTGTCCCCTTTGAGCGTCCGATCATCGAGATGACAATTTCGCGGCCATTTCGCGAGAGGTCATTCATGTACAACGTTCGTGCGGCGTACGAGAACCGATGCGCGATGACGGGACTTCGACTTATCAATGGAGGTGGTCGCCCTGAGGTCCAGGCCGCGCACATTCAACCCGTCGCAGAGAAAGGACCGGACTCGGTTCGCAATGGGTTAGCGTTGTCCGGCACGGTACACTGGATGTTTGATCGAGGTCTCATCTCGATAGGAGATGATTACAAAATCCTAACTGCAGAAAATCACGTTCCGGACGACGCCCTGCGGCTTCTCAATCACAGTCGAACGATCAATCTTCCAAACGATACGGCATTCTACCCAAATGCTCTCTTTCTGAAGTTTCACAGAGACAAGATATTTAAAGGTTAGTGCTTGCGCAGAGCCGCCAGCACTTCCTTCGCCGCCCGTTCCCCGCTGTCCCGCGCCCCATGCGCCGTGGTGAAGAAGGTCGGCGACGTCGCCTCTCCGGCGAAGAACAACCGGCCATCCACCGGTGCGGCCAGCACCGCACGGTCGCCGGCATGTCCGGGCAGCGCGTGCGAATACGACCCTCGCGCGAAAGGATCATGCGCCCAGCGCGATTCGCACAGCGGCTTCAGCTTGTGGCGGATGTCGTTGCCGAGGAAGCTGGCGATCTCGTCGATGCTCTGCGCGGCGATGGCGCCGTCGCCGGCGTCTTCCAGTTCTCTTGCGAAGCTGCCGCCAAAAAAGCCTTCGATGCAGGGCTGGCCGAACGGGCGGATGTGGTAGGTGCCCATCGCGGTGCGCATGGTGGCGCCGCGCAGGTTGCCTTCCCTAGGGAACGCCTCGGCATCGCTAAGCGCCAGCGTCACCTTGTCGTCGACGCCGAGCGGCAGGCCGGCGGCGGCATCGACCTTGGCCGGGAGCTGTGGCGAGAAGCGGATCGCCTCATCGGCGATCAGATTGGTCGGCACGGTGACGATCACCTTGCCGGCGGTCAGCGTGCCCTGCGACGTCTCGATACGAATGCGCGGGCCGGAATGATCGATCAGCGTGACCATACAGTTCAGCGCCACCGGGCAGGGCGCGCCATAGGCCACAACCAGGGCGCCATAGCCGCGGCGAATGCGCCAGTTGAGGTTGGTGTCCTCATAGGCGTCCCAGTCCAGCGTCGACATGTCCTTGAGTTCGCAGCCGTTGATATAGGTCGAGATCGCGTCGATCATGGGATTCCAGCGATTGCCGGGCTCGAGGCTCAGGCTCGCGGGCTCGTCCTTGCCCTTTTGCGCGGCCTGCCAGAGGCGCTCGTAGAACGCGTCCATCGCCTGCATGAACTCGTCGCGCTGGCTTTGCGGAAACGCGTTGCCGAAGGCGCGCTCGCGCCAGGGCGGCAGGTCCTTGTTGACCTCGAAATCGAGCTGCCTTGCGATTGCGACGAAGGAGTTTTGGTCCGCCGAATGCAGCCAGCCGCAGCCGACGTCGAACGTCACCTCGGGCGAGGCCTGCACGGTCCACGCCCGGCCGCCGAGCCGGTCGCGGGCCTCCAGCACGATGGCGGAGAGGCCGGAACCCGCCAGCGCGTGCGCCGCGCCGAGCCCGGCAGCACCGGCGCCGATGATCGCGACATCAACGGAGGAGGGAAGGGAGCTCATGGGCGGGCTCTAGCACGTTCGCTGGATGTGCTGAAGCCGCCACAAGTCAGCTGTCATCACCCGCCCTGTGCGCGCTTGCGCACTGGAGCGGGTGATCCAGTATTCCAGAGGCGGGAGTGACGCTCCGTAGGGTGGGCAAAGGCGCTCTTGCGCCGTGCCCACCATTGCCGACCGGGACTTCAAGTGGTGGGCACGCTACGCTTTGCCCACCCTACGGCACAACGGCGTGCGGTAGCTTACGCCACCGCTTCCTTGGACTTCTCCGCGCGCTTGCGCTCGTTCGGGTCGAGGTGCTTCTTGCGCAGGCGGATCGACTTCGGGGTGACCTCGACGAGCTCGTCGTCCTCGATATAGGCGAGCGCCTTTTCCAGGGTCATGCGGATCGGCGGGGTCAGGCGCACGGCTTCGTCCTTCGACGTCGTGCGGATGTTGGTGAGCTGCTTGCCCTTGAGCACGTTGATCTCGAGATCGTTGTCGCGGGTGTGCTCGCCGACGATCATGCCCTTGTAGACCTTCCAGCCCGGCTCGATCATCATCGGGCCGCGGTCTTCCAGCTTGAACATGGCGTAGGCCACGGCCTCGCCCTGGTCGTTGGAGATCAGCACGCCGTTGCGGCGGCCCTGGATCTCGCCCTTGTACGGGGCGTAGCCGTGGAACAGGCGGTTCATGATCGCGGTGCCGCGGGTGTCGGTGAGCAGCTCGCCCTGGTAGCCGATCAGGCCGCGGGTCGGCGCGTAGAACACAAGGCGCAGGCGGTTGCCGCCGGACGGCTTCATCTCGATCAGCTCGGCCTTGCGCTCGCTCATCTTCTGCACGACGACGCCGGAGTGCTCCTCGTCGACGTCGATCACGACTTCCTCGATCGGCTCCATGGTGGCGCCGGTGGCCTCATCCTTCTGGAACACGACGCGCGGACGCGACACCGAGAGCTCAAAGCCCTCGCGGCGCATGGTCTCGATCAGGATCGCGAGCTGCAATTCGCCGCGGCCGGACACCTCCATCGCGTCCTTGTCCGAGGCTTCGACGACGCGCAGCGCGACGTTGCCTTCAGCCTCGCGCAGCAGACGGTCGCGGATCATGCGGCTCGTCACCTTGTCGCCTTCGGTGCCGGCGAGCGGGGAATTGTTGACGATGAACGACATCGACACGGTCGGCGGATCGATCGGCTGCGCCGGCAGCGGCACCTCCACGCTCGGATCGCAGAAGGTGTCGGCGACGGTGCCCTTGGTGAGACCGGCAATGGCGACGATGTCGCCGGCTTCGGCCTCATCCAGCGGCGTGCGCTCGAGGCCGCGGAACGCCAGGATCTTGGTAATGCGGCCGGTTTCCACCAGCTTGCCCTCGGCGTTCAGCACCTTGACCTGCTGGTTGGGTTTCAACGTGCCCGAGGAGATGCGGCCGGTGATGATGCGGCCGAGATAGGGATTGGCTTCGAGGATCGTGCCGATCATGCGGAACGGGCCCTCTTCAACCGTGGGCGGCGCGACATGGCGCAGGATCAGGTCGAACAGCGGCTCCATGCCCTTGTCCTTCGGACCCTCGGGAGTCTCTGCCATCCAGCCCTGCTTGGCCGACCCGTAGAGGATCGGGAAGTCGAGCTGCTCCTCGCTGGCGTCGAGCGCCGCGAACAGGTCGAACACCTCG
Source organism: Bradyrhizobium sp. 1200_D9_N1_1 (assembly GCF_052075915.1). Lineage (NCBI taxonomy): Bacteria > Pseudomonadati > Pseudomonadota > Alphaproteobacteria > Hyphomicrobiales > Nitrobacteraceae > Bradyrhizobium > Bradyrhizobium sp. 1200_D9_N1_1. The sequence goes on from NZ_CP197226.1 coordinate 332,097, forward strand.
TTGATGACTTCGGTCGGGCGCGCGTCGGGGCGGTCGACCTTGTTGATGACGACGATCGGCTTGAGGCCGACCTTCAGCGCCTTGGAGACCACGAACTTGGTCTGCGGCAACGGGCCTTCAGCGGCGTCCACCAGCACCAGCGCGCCGTCCACCATGTTGAGGATGCGCTCGACCTCGCCGCCGAAATCGGCGTGGCCGGGGGTGTCGACGATGTTGACCCGGGTGTCCTTCCACTGCACCGAGGCCGCCTTGGCCAGAATGGTAATGCCGCGCTCACGCTCCAGATCGTTGGAGTCCATGGCGCGATCGGTCACCTTCTGGTTCTCGCGGAACGTGCCGGACTGCTGGAGGAGTTTGTCGACGAGGGTCGTCTTGCCGTGGTCGACGTGAGCGATGATGGCGACGTTGCGGAGGTTCATGAGTGAGCTTCTTTGCGTTCGAACAATGGGTTAAGCGCGATCTCGCCGGCCAGACCGGGACCTCTTCTCGAAACAACGCTGGAAGACTGGAAACGGGCGCTTTCCGCCCAAAAAGGGAAGCCCGGTCTATCGACCGGGCACCCTGCGCGTTGCGGCGCAATATATGCAAAAACCGCCAAAAAACAATGTGTTCTTTGCCGGTTGGTTGACTGAATTTTGTCCGGGAATTCCCGGAGCTTAGGGCTGGGTTCCGGGATGGGCGGGGGCCTTTCGCCCCTTGATCGCCGCCCAGATCAGGACGACGCCTCCGATGCCGACGACCAGCCCCAGGAAGACCAGCGGGGCGATGTCGGAATCGATCTTGCCCCCCTCGGATATGGAGATTCCGCCGAACAGGAGTGCGCAGAGACCCGGAAGCAGCAGGATGACCCCGGAGATCGCCATGAGCGCGGTCAGGCAGCCGCCGCGCTGCGGCGGGGCGGCCGGAGGAGGCGGGGGCGGGGGGGCGATGTTGCTCATGAGGAGGCGACACTCTTGTCAGGGCTTAGGCGGGCTCGCCGCGCGGATGAACAGGAAGATCGCAATTCCGACCGGGACCAATCCAATCAGGACAAAGGGGGCACCTTGGCCGCCGAATGCCAGGAAGCACAGGCCGGGGAAAAGCAGCACCACGCCGGCGATCACCATGAAAGCGGTCAGGCGCCCGTCGCGCCGTGGCGGCGCCATCGGAGGCGCGTCCCCTTGCGGCGTCGGAGTCGGAGGAGGCGTGCCGGTGTCGCTCATCGCGGCACCTCCTCGCTCTGGCGTGCCTCGCGATAGGTCTCGCCGGCCAGCGCAGCGCGGATGCCGTCGATCTTTCCGTTGCGATAGAACAGATTGTAGGTGTCGAACGGAATGATCGCGCCCTGCTCCGTGACGAAATGGATGCAGGACCGCTTGACGTTGCCGACGCAGAAATTGAAGCGGTCGAGAAACTGCACGATCGTGACGCGGAACACGTTCTCGTAAGAAAGTCCTTCCGGCACCTCGAAGCTCGGCAGGCAGCACAAGAGCTCGCAAACGCGCTCGGAGGTGTTGAGCGGGCCCGACGACAGTGAGAACAAATCGACGAATTTCTCCCGCAGCATCGGATATTTCTCCGGGCTGATGGTGTTGGGCATCACCGCAACCAGCTGCTCCTGCGGGATCAGCGAGGTCAGCGGCAGCACCTTCTCGCCGGTGCGCAGACCGTAGCCGATCGAGATGCTCTCGGGGTTACAGGGCAGCGGGATCATGTCCTTGTCGCCGAACACGCCGGTCTCGACCACGCGGTTGCGAATCTCCGAAAGCATGATGCGGTCGGTTTTCTCATCGAAATTCTCGTTGCGGCCGGCATCCTGAACAGGCTGCAGCGTGACGCCGCGCACGCATTTCCAGGTCAGCGCGTGACGCACGATGTCGCCGATCTCGGCATCATTGACACGGCGCTTGATGGTCGCCACCAGCGTGGTCGACACGCCGTAATGATCGAGATTCTCCAGCGCCTGCTGGCGGATTTTTCGCAAATCCGCCCCGCGCAGGTTGATCAACGCGTCGCGCTGCAGCGAATCGAACTGGAGATAGACCTCCAGCCCGCGCTTGTTCTCGGCGAGCCGCGCCACGAAATCCCTTTCGCGGGCGATGCGCAGGCCGTTGGTGTTGATCATGACATGGCGGATCGGGCGGGCGCGCACGGCGTCCAGGATCTTGAAGAAGTCCGGATGCAGCGTCGGCTCGCCGCCGGAAATCTGCACGAGGTCGGGCTCGCCCTCGCTGGCAACCAGCGCGTCGAGCATCTTCTCCACGGTCGCGAGCGGGGTGAATTTGGTTCGCGCCGGCGCGGATTCGGCGAAGCAGACCGGGCAGGTGAGATTGCAGTGCTCGGTGATCTCGATCAGCGCGAGGCAGGAATGCTGCTCGTGATCCGGGCAGAGGCCGCAATCATAGGGGCAGCCGAATTCGGTGCGGTGCTGGAATTGCAGCGGGCGGTCGCCAGGCTTGATGAAATCCTTGCACAAACGCCAATAGGCCGCGTCGGTGGACACGAGCGTCGACTGAACGCCATGCTCCTTGCACCGCTTTTCGTACCAGACCTCGTTGTCGAGGATCTGGATCTTGGTCGGCACCAGCTTCAGGCAGGTCTCGCAGAGGGACTGGGTCTGGCCCCAGAAGATGTAGGGACGCGACTTACGCAACGGCGCATTCATGCACAGGTCTCGCTTTGGGCGCCGTCGCCAGCATGATTGCGGCGTAGAGGAGGATGGACAGCGACAGCAGGTGAAACAGCGTGAGGGGGCCGATCAGCGTGCCATAGGGCTTGAGGAATTCCCACAGGAAGCGCTGCGCTCCATAGTAGAGCAGAACCAGGTAGAAACCATTGGTGATCGCGAATGCGTTCCGGTTCAAGACCGCCAGCACATAGAGCAGCGCGAACACGCCCATCGCGGCGCTCTCGTAGAGCTGCGCGGGATGGCGGAGAATGCCGTCGCCGAAATCATGGCCCCAGGGCAATGCCGTCGGCGTGCCGTAGGTGAAATCGTCGAGGCCCGCGAAATAGCAGCCGAGCCGTCCGATTGCGATGCCGAGGGCCAGCGGCAGCGCAAACCGCGCGCCCGTGCGCAGGGCGATGCCTGCGGTCCATTTGTAGAGCTCGACCGCCACGATGCCGCCGGCAAGCGCGCCCTCGACCGAGCGCGCAATGCCGCTTTCGCCCGACAGCCACAGATTGGCGGACCCGAACAGATAGGCGCCAAGGCCGGCGCCGAACACCAGCGCGGCGATGTAGGGCAGCTCGAAGGATTGCGCCGGAAACCGCAAGCCTTGTCGCGACAGCCAGTAAACCGCCGCCCCCGCCGCCAGCCACGCCGCAACATCGAAGACAGTGTGAAGGAACGCCCCGCTCATGCGGAGCGGGTATAGCACGGCGGACGTGCGGTGTCGCACGTCGGCATCCTTTCATGGAGCGCAGGGCTATCGCATGTGGTGTGCACGATGCGGCGGCACCGGCGCTCGGCTCCCTCTCCCGCTTGCGGGGGAGGGCTGGGGTGGGGTGTCTCCGCGTCGGGATTGCCTGGGATTGCGGAGGACGTCCCTGCGTGGTGAGAGCCCTCACCCGCCGCGCTCGGGACGATGCTTCGCATCGCCCGGGGCGCGTCGGCCTCTCCCGCAAGCGGGAGAGGCGAAGCAAGCCCGCGGACAATCCTCGTGAAATCCACATGCGATTGCTCTGCATGGAGCGGGAGGTCAGGGGGATCGGGAGCGCGCCGGAGAGGGTCAGCCCGTGCTGCTCGCCTCCTCCGTCGGGTAGACGCCGCGCAGCACTTCCTCGAAATGGTTCTTCACCGCCTCGTTGCAGAGGCAGGCGCGCAGGCGCAGGCGGTCGCGGTCGCGGACCAGGATCGAGCCGCGCCGCGTGTCGAGGATGCCGTCGGCCCTGAACGACTGGAGCACGCGGCTCGCATAGCTGCGCCCCACCCCGAGCAGCGTCGCAAGCTGCTCATGCGTCAGCGGCACGCTGCTCTCGTCGCCGGTCCGCTCCATCGCCGCCAGGATCCATTTCGCCGTGCGCTGCTCGATCGAGTGGATGGCGTTGCAGGCCGTGGACTGGAAGATCTGCGCCAGCATGCAGTCGGCATAGCGGGCGAAGATGTTGCGCAGCGTGGGCGAGCGCAGCTTGGCCGCCTCCAATTTGCCGACGTGGATGCGCGCAAACGGCCCGCCGAATTTCACGCAGATGCGGGTGTAGGCCGGCAGAAATCCCTCGCTGACGATGCCGCCGACCGCGCCTTCGCGGCCGACCAGGATGGTCTCGACGTCGCGGCCGTCTTCGTTGGGAACGAGAAAGGTCGCAAGCGACGGCCCGCACGGAAAGTGCACGACCTGGACATCGTCGCCGGGACTGTAGAGCAGCTCGTTGGCCGCGGCATCGTCAACGATGACGTGTGGCGCGAGCAGCGCATAGTCGGCCGGACTCAAGCGTCGCAGCAGATTGTTGGCCGGCCGGCTGCCGACCTCCGTCGCCTTCCCGATACGCGCGTCCATCGTAAATCCCTGCTCTCCTTTCAGCACGAGCGAGTCTCGATCGCTGGCGTGTGCACAAGTGGACAGACGTCAAAACTGTTCTGTGGTGAGTTTCGTTCCGGGAACCCTCCGATGCGCTGGGCGCAGGCGTCGGAATGCGGCTGTCCTTGATCGGTAAGAACATGCAGCCCTCGATAGCCAGGATCATGATACCTGCTTCCCCGGACGGCTCGTCCGACGTCCCCGCCGATGTCCTGATCGTCGAGGACGATCCGATCATCGCGATCGACTTCGAGGACCGCCTGCTGGGATTCGGCGTGAGAAGCGTGCGCACCGTGGGTTCGGTGGCGCAGGCGCTGGCCGCGATCGCGGCGCGCGCGCCCGACTTCGCGCTGCTCGACGTCGAGCTCAGCCGCGAGAACAGCTTTGCCGTCGCCGAGCGGCTGGCGGCCCTGAAGATTCCCTTCGTCTTCGTCACCGGCTATGGCGCCGAGACACGGATCGCTTCGGATTTCGTCAACCGGCCGCGCTTGCAAAAGCCGTGCTCGAGCGATGCGCTCGAGGCCGCGCTACGGTCGCGCGGCTCATGACGCTCCGCTCTGGCTGAAGCGGCTCAAGCGAGCTTCGGATCCAGCGTCGTCGACCACAGCGCGACGTCGGCGCGGTCGCGCAGGGTCACCGTCATCTGGCCGGAGGCGCCGTCGATCTTGACGTGACCGAAGAACTGCATGCCGGCCGACGGCGGCAGGTTCTGGCTGTCCTTGCCCGGCGCCTTGACGAAGCGCACCTCCGGCCCAAACGTGTTGTCGAGCGCGTTCGGACCGAAGGTGCCTGCGTGCAGCGGGCCGGAGACGAATTCCCAGAACGGCTCGAAATCCTGGAATTGCGCCTTGTTCGGGTCGTAGTAATGCGCGGCGGCGTAATGCACGTCCGCGGTCAGCCACACCGTGTTGCTGATCGGCGCCGTCTTGATGAAGCGCAGGATGTCGGCGATCTCGAACTCGCGGCCACGCACCGGGCCGTCGCCCTGAGCGATCGCTTCCGATCCGCCCTTCGGCGTGTCCGAGACGACGAGGCTGAGCGGCATGTCGGAGGCGATCACCTTCCAGGTCGCGCGCGAGTTGAGCAGGCCGCGCTTGAGCCAGGCGATCTGGTCCGGGCCGAGGAAATAGCTGGCGGGGCCGTAAGCGGTTTCGAGATTGGCGCCGTTGGGGCCGCGATAGCTGCGCTCGTCGAGCACGAACACGTCGAGATGCGGGCCGTAGGAGATCTGCCGATAGACGCGGCCCGGCTCATTGATGCTCTCGCGCATCGGATACATCTCGTGGAAGGCGCGGCCCGCGCGCGCTGCGAGCAGCGCGATGTCGCGCACCTTGTAGGTCGCCGGGAGCTCCTTTGACAGCGACCAGTTGTTGGTCACCTCGTGGTCATCCCATTGCACGAAGATTGGCACTTCGGCATTGAAGGCGCGGAGGTTCGCGTCGGTGAGATTGTATTTGTGCGCGGCGCGGTACTCGTCCAGCGTCTCGGCGACCTTGGCCTTCTCGGGAATGGTGACGTTCTTCCAGGTCTTGCCGTCGGCGAGCTTCACCTCGGATTCGATCGGGCCGTCGGCATAGATCGTGTCGCCCGAGTGCAGGAAGAAATCCGGACGATGCTTGCGCATCGCCGAGAAGGTGAACATGCCGCCGTCATCGGGATTGATGCCCCAGCCTTGACCTGCGACGTCGCCGCCCCAGACGAAGCTGACGTCGCGGCGGTCGGCCGGCGCGGTGCGGAAGCGGCCGACCACCGGCTCGCCCTCGATCGCGCCGTGCGAGAGATCGCGGAAGCGGACGCGATAGAAGATGTCCTGCCCGCCCGGCAGATTTTCGATCAGCATCTTCGCGGTGAAATCGCTTTCGGGCAGCGCCGCGATCGGTGGCAGCGCGCGCGCGTCCTTGAAGGACTCCGTCGTCGCCACCTCGACCAGCATCTGCGATGGACGATCGGCGCGCGCCCAGACCACGCCGCCGTCGACGGTGACGTCGCCCGACTGCACGCCATGGGTGACCGCCGGCCGGTCGGCCGCGCGCGACAGATAGGGCATTGCGATTGCGCCAAGCGCACCGGTGCTGGTGGCGAGGAAATGGCGGCGGGAGAATTTGATGTTCATGGTGGATTCGCTGGTTGTCTTAGGCGCATCTGGCGCTGTCATTCCGGGACGGTCCGAAGGACCGGACCCGGAATCTCGAGATTCCGGATTCGCGCTTCGCGCGCTCCGGAATGACGGTAAAGTCTATATTGAGACAATGTGACGCAGCGATTACGCGCGCAACCGTTTACGCGTTGCCGGCGGCCCGGAATTGCGCGCCGGCGCGCGGTGGGTTTTGCGGCATGCTGAACAGCACGGCCTTGCGGTCGGCAATCGCGGCGTGGAACTGGTCGAGCACGATGTTGAACGCGGTGAGCGCACCTTCCTCGATCGCCCCGTGGTCGTAGCAGTGCAGCGTGTCACGCAGGATCTCGTCGGCCTCGGTCTGCATCTGGTCGAGCTCGTCCATGGTCTCGCTCTTGCGCGCCGCCGCGATCATGTCGAGGAGGCGATCGCGCAGATGGCTGTTGTTGTCGCGCTCGTCCTTCTTCAGATAGCCCGCAAACCACGCGCCGATCGAACCCATGGCGGAGAGCGCCATCAGGGTCCACCAGATGTAATCGCTGTATCTGTCGAGGAAGGTCTTTTCCTCGCCGTCGACGAAGGCCGCGGCACCGGGATGCACGGGGATCACGGCATCCTTGTCGGTGTCGGGCGTTTCGATCTTGGCGGCGAGCGGGAATTCCGTCACCAGTTGCTGGCGCACGGCGAAGAGCTGACGCGTGAACGCCGCGATGGTGGTTTCGGACACGCCTTTGCGCGCCACGATGTGGTGCGCGAAGCTGATGGTCTTGACTTCGTCCTCCGGTCGGTCAGGCGAGCCGCCATAGGTGCCGGCGGGAATCTCCGCCGCTTCATAGACCGGATGATTCTGCGCGATCGCATCCGCCGAATCGATCGCGAGGAAGGTCGGCGTACCGAAATCCTTGGCTGAGGCGGCGATCGCATCCGACGTGATCTTGCTGTTGACGGGGCCGGCCGCGAGATAGGCATCGGCCTTCTGGGCCTTGATTGCCTCGGCGGCCTCATTGGCCGGGAACTGTATGATCTCGACCTTGGCGGGATCGACGCCGTATTGCTGGAGGATCACCTTGAGCAGGTTGACGTTGGCCTGCGTGCGGCCGACCACGCCGACGCGATGGCCGGCGAGCTGCGCGATCTTGGTGATCTTGGCGCCCTTCTTCTTGCCCTTGCCGGGGACGGACCACAGCACCACGACGTTCTTGCGCAGGGTCGCGACCGCTTGCGCGTTCTTCGGCACGTCGACATCGCCGCGCACGATGGCAAGATCGACCTTGCCCTCCGCAAGCGCTTCGGCGCTGGCCGTGGCGCCGTCGGTCTGGATCGGACGTAGCCGCACATAGCTCTTGTTTTGCGAGAAGGCCTGCGTCAGCGCCTGCACGACCTTGATGTCGTCGCTATTGGGGGGACCGACCGCGATCTTCAGCGCCACCGGCCGCATCGCGAAATAATAGCCGCCGGCAAGCGCGCCGACGATTGCGAGCACCAGCGCCAGAGACACGAGCGCCGTCTTCCGCGCCGCTGATCGCGGCGAAGGCGGAGAGGGCGTTTCGGCCAGGTCCAATCCCCCGGTCATCGATCTCCCGAACAGGCGCTTGAGGCTCAGTTTCATCTTCGCCGGCGATTTACGCCCGCAATTGTAGCAAATTTCTTGTCCGGCGGGGTTACATCTCCGTCATGGTTAGCGGATGGGGCAAATCCCGCGTGAACCCGGGCGTAAGCACGGTGTTAGGGTAAAGTTCCCCTGAAGCACGGAGACGATCATGGCAGAACGGCTGACGACGGAGGCGCGCAAGCAGGCGCTGGGCGGAATCCCTGATTGGACCGAGGTTTCGGGCCGCGACGCCATCGGGAAAACCTTTGTCTTCAAGGATTTCAACGAAGCCTTCGGCTTCATGACCCGTGCAGCGCTGGTTGCCGAGAAGATGGATCATCACCCCGAATGGCGCAATGTCTACAAGACCGTGGAGGTGGTGCTGTCGACCCATGACGCCGGCGGCGTCACGGCGCTCGACATCGAGCTCGCCAGGGCGATGAACGCCATCGCCAAGCTTACACCGGGCTGACGTCTTGCAGCGACCGGCTGCATCCCCATCTTGTGATTGTGATCAGCAGGGGATGCGGCGATCCGCCGCTCCGGGCTGAACGGGGAGTTTGGACCATGGCTGCCGAACACAGCGTCGGCTTCGAGCCGGCCGATCGGCTCGCGGAAGATCGTGAAAGCGTTCGCCGCAGCTTCTGGCGCAAGCTGAAGGGCGTCGCCGCGCATCTGCCGTTCGCCGAAGACCTGCTCGCCGCCTACTACTGCGCGTTCGACCGGCAGACGCCGCGCCATGTCCAGGCGTCGCTGCTGGGGGCGATCGCCTATTTCATCCTGCCGTTCGATTTCGTCCCCGACGTGATGCCGATCCTCGGCTTCACCGACGATGCCGCCGTGCTCGCCACCGCCATCCGCATGGTCGCCAGCCACATCACGACGGAGCACCGCGAAGCCGCCCGCGCCGCGCTGAAGCGGGGCGTGGACGAGGCGGGAGAGTAGTTGCTGGCAACGCCTCGTCGCCACATCCTCCGTGTCGTCCTGGCTTTCGCCAGGACGACGCCGAGAGAGCTACTTCTTCTCCGCCTGCGCCCGCGCCTTCTCCGCATCCCACGCCTGGAATTGCTTGAACAAGGTCTCCTTGTCCGCGTCGGACACCTGTGCGGCCGCGGGGCTCTGCTTCAGGAACGCCTCGAAGCGCTGGCGCGTCACCGGCTCGACGCCGTGCTTGTCGAGCCATTGCTGCGCCACCGGCAGCCTGCTCCAGCCTGACAGGGGTGCGGCGAGCGAGACCTCCTTCCACTTGGGGTGGAAGGGTGGGTTCTGGAGCGAGGGGAATTTCGTGAAGAACGCGTCCACGAACAGTGCGAGCTTGCGATAACGCTCGGTGTTGGGCGCCCAGTTGTAGGCCGCGAGCACCGCAGGCACGGCGATCGTGTCCACGCTCTCGCCCTCCTTGATCAGGTTCGGATAGTCCTTCGCGGTCAGCGTCGCCGGCAGATAGTCGCTCTGGAGCGGCTTTGCATAGTCGACCTTCGCGAGATGGAAGCGGCCGTCATTGCCGAAGGTCGAGACCGATTTGTAAGGCTTGCCGCCGACCACGATCACGGCGTCGATCTCGCCGGCCTTCAGCTTTTCCATCGCGATGCGCTGCTCGACATAGACGAAGTTCGCCTTGATCCCGAGCCGTTCGAACACGGTGAGCGCGGTGACGAAGGTGCCGCCATTGGGCAGGTCGACGCTGACCTTCTTGCCCTCGAGGTCCTTCAGCGTTGCGATCGACCGCGGCGCGATCACCTGCATCTCTTCATTGTAGAGCTTGGTGACATACGTGAACTGCTTCTTGATGTCCTTGGCAAAGCCCTTGCGCTCGAGATAGTCGAGCGTGTCGGCCCGCACGACGCCGAGATCGACGCCTTGCAGGAACAGGATGTCGGCGACGCTCTGCACCGAGCCGCGGCCGACGATCGGCAGCACGCGGATCTTGTTGCCGTCGTCGAGCACGGAGGCGAGGTCGGCGCCGAACTGCACATAGGTGCCGCCGATCGTGCCTGTTATCAGCGTGACGGTGTTGGCGTTGAGCGCCTGCTTGGTCGAGGTCGAGCCGAACTGGAAGATGGCCTTCAGACTGTCCGAGACCTTGGCCGGATCGTATTCGGTCTGATCGGCGCGCGCTGCGAAGGCACAGATGGTCATGATGGCGGCAAGCGCCATTCCCAAAACGTTACGCATGATGTCCCCTGAAGAGTTCTAGTTCGAGAGCTGGGTGAGCCGCCGTCGCGCCTCCGCCGATCCGAGGCTGGCGGCCCGCTGGTACCAGTCGCGTGCGGCGCCGGCGTCGGCGGTGATGCTCCGCGTGTCCTTGGTGCCCAGGACGGCTGGATCGTAGGTCTGCGCCAGCAGGAAAGCCGCCGTCGCATCCTGCGCATTCGCCGCGCGCTCGAGCAGCAGACGCGCCGCGGCGATGTCGCCGATGGTCATCAGGCTCTTGGCGCGCGCCATCAAACCGGCCAACGTGTCGGCGTCGAGGCTCTTGGCTGGCGGCGGTGGCGCGGGCTGTGCGGCGACTTGTGTCGGTACGGGCGCGGGTGCCTGAGCCTGTAGCGCGCTCTGATAGGCGGTTGCGATCGCCTCGCGGCTCGGCGTCGCCGGTGCGGCAATATCCTGTGCGTCTCCGCTCGCCAGCATCGTGTTGGTCACACGCGCGGCATCCTTGACCGGACCCTGCCGTGCGGCGGGCGGATTGGCGGGAGCCGCGGCCTCGTTCGCGGCCGCGCCGATCCACGACGCGCCGTTGACGGTGAGCAGCCGGTTGATGTCGGACCAAAACAGCGCAATTGGGACCGCGATGACCGACGCGGCCAGGACGGCAGCGAGAATGCGCCGGACGATTCTGGTCCTGGTGCGCACGGCCAATGGCGCGAATTCCCGTGGATCCGGCGCGCTGAGCGGATCGGACAAGAACAGTGGCATAGGATCGTGCGATGAAGGATCGGTCCGTTCAGCGCGCGCACGAATGTAGGATGCGGTGGACGTATGTGATGCCGCTTGTTCGGAGTCGAGCGCTCTCGACCCCCAGGACGGACGGAATGCCGTCGTCTCCATGGTGATGCTTCCCCCAATACTGACACAACGCGGGGCAGTGCCGGTTTTAGTTTTCTTGTTTTTGTCCAGGAGCGCCCTGCAGACTGGAACCGGTAAATCGCAATTTGAATCAGCCCAAAAAGCGACAACGGTTGGGGCGAATCGGGAAAAATTTAGGTTTGATTCGGGCGGCGCGGCGGAGTGCACCGCAATTTTGGCGATGGTGGTTGAGAAGGCGCTACCGTGCGGCGGCATCGGCGCTGGGCTCCCTCTCCCGCTTGCGGGGGAGGGCTGGGGTGGGGTGTCTCCGCGTCGGGATTGCCAGGGATTGCGGAGAACGTCCCTGCGTGGCGAGAGCCCTCACCCGCCGCGCTCGGGACGATGCTTCGCATCGCCCGGGGCGCGTCGGCCTTTCCCGCAAGCGGGAGAGGCGGAGCAAGCCCGCGGACAATCCTCGTGAAATTCACATGCGATGACAGGTGTGTGCGTAGCGACGGCGTCGCGCCGTCGCCTGCACCGTCACGGATGCAAGATCACCTTGCCCATGGCCTGGCGTCCCGCGAGCACCTTCAGCGCGTCCGCGGTCTGTGCCAGCGGGAAGGTGCGATCGACGTGCGATGAGATCTTGCCTTCCGCGGTCCACTTCACGAGCTTCTCGAGATTGGCGCGGTTCTTGGCGGGATTGAGCCGGGTCCAGGCGCCCCAGAACACGCCGCGGATGTCGCAGCCTTTCAGCAGCGCGAGGTTCAGCGGCATCTTCGGAATGTCGCCGGCGGCAAAGCCGATCACGAGGAAGCGGCCTTCCCAGGCGATCGAGCGCAGTGCCTGCTCGGCATAGGCGCCGCCAACCGGATCGAAGATGATGTCGACGCCCTTGCCGCCGGTGAGCTTGCGCAGGCCTTCCTTCAAATCTTCCTTGCCGTAGTTCAGCGTGAGCTCGGCACCATGGGCTTTCGCGAATTCGAGCTTCTCGTCCGACGAGGCGCAGGCGATCACCTTCAGGCCCATCAGCTTGCCGAGCTCGCAGGCGGCGAGGCCCGTGCCGCCGGCCGCGCCGAGCACGGCAAGCGTCTCGCCGGGCTTGGGGCTGGCGCGATCTTCCAGCGCATGCAGCGCGGTGCCGTAGATGATGATGATGCCGGCCGCGCGGTCATAGTCGAGATTGTCAGGGATCTTCACGATCGACGCCGCCGGCAGCGCGATCTTCTCGCGCGCGCCGTTGTGGCCGCAGGAGGCGACCACGCGATCGCCGACCTTCAGGTCGGTCACGCCGGGGCCGATGCTCTCGATCACGCCCGCGACTTCGGCGGCCGGCGAGAACGGGAACGGCGGCTTGATCTGGTACTTGCCCTGGATCATCAGGATGTCGAAGAAGTTCAGCGCCGCCGCCTTGATCGCGATCACGGCCTCGCCGGGACCTGCCACCGGATCCGGCACCTCGGCGAGCACGAGATCGTCGGGCTGGCAATATTGCGTGCAGAGAATGGCTTTCATGGCGACACCTTCTTGAGAAGCGAAGTCTTGGGCGTTTCGAGGTGGAATTATAGTTGGCCCGTTTCTGCCGGATTTAGCGCGGCCCTACAATCCGGATTCTTTGTCTAAGGGAGCGCGCAGGCCTATCCTTGCGTCATTGCGAGCGCAGCGAAGCAATCCAGAATCCGTCCTGCGGAAATTGTCTGGATTGCTTCGCTGCGCTCGCAATGACGGAACAAGAAGGAAATGAAGGATTCAAACGATGTTTGAAACGGGTCTGCTCAGAGGCAAGCGCATTCTCGTCACCGGTGGCGGCTCGGGCCTCGGCGCCGCGATGGGGCGACGTTTCCTCGCGCTCGGCGCCGAGCTCGTGATCTGCGGCCGCAAGTTCGACCGGCTTGAAACGACTGCAGCCGAGATGCGCGCGCAGAGCGGCGGCAAGGTCACCACGATCGCCTGCGATATCCGCGACGGCGCCGCCGTCGAGAGCATGATGGACGCGATCTGGCGCGAGGCGCCGCTCGACATTCTCGTCAACAATGCCGCGGCGACCTTCATTGCCCAGAGCGAGCGTCTGTCCTTCCGCGCCGCGGATGCGATCCTGGCGCCGACGCTGCATGGCGCGATGTATTGCACGCTCGCCGCCGGCAAACGCTGGATCGACGGCAGGCATGGCGGCGTCGTGCTCTCGATCCTCTCGACCTCGACCATCACCGGCCGCGCCTTCACCGTGCCGTCGGCGATGGCGAAGTCGGCGCTGCTGGCGATGACCAAAAGCCTTGCAGTGGAGTGGGGTCCGAAGGGCATCCGTACCGTCGCGATCGCGCCGGGTCCGTTCCCGACCGCCGGCGCATCGGGGCAGCTCCGCCCCGAAGGCCGCGACGACGGCTGGACCGCGCGCAACCCGCTTGGCCGTACCGGGGACCACAGCGAGCTTGCCGATCTCGCCAGCTTCCTGGTCTCCGATCGCGCCGGCTACATCAACGGCGAGATGGTGGTGATTGACGGCGGCGCGCATTTGCGCAGTTCCGGCGCCGAAGACCTGCTCGGCTGGACCGACGCGCAATGGGCCGACCAGCGTGCCGCGCGATCCCGGGGCTAGCTATTGCCAACCCGCTAACTGCCTTCCCAAATTGAACTTTCCCGGTTATCCCTGCCGCGGGGACAAAGCGCGGCCGGGCCATCTTCCAGTCACAATATTGAGGGAACCACTCCAGCATGTGGCGGGTGCTATTTTTGGCTTTGACGGCCGGCGTGACGGCGTGGGGAATCACTGATTCCGCGCGGGCTCAGACGGCGCAACCGGCGCCCAAGTCCGCACCCAAAGAGGCCGCACCGAAAGCGGCTGCGCCGGCGGCCAATACGACAGCAAAGACGGCAGCGAAGCCCGAGAGCAAGCCGGCGGGCCCGGCTGCGGCGGTTGCGGGCGGCGCGGAGCCCACCCTGATCGGCCAGTTCGGCACCTGGGGCGCCTATTCGGCCACGCCCAACGGCAAGAAGGTCTGCTTTGCGCTGGCCAAGCCGTCGTCGTCGAAGACCAATCCGCCGAATCGGCCGCGTGATCCTGCCTATGCCTTCGTCTCGACCCGACCGGCCGAGAAGGTGAACAACGAAGTCTCCGTCATGATCGGCTACGCGCTGAAGCCGGGATCGGAATCCTCGGTCGAGGTCGGCGGCGCCGCTTTCGCCATGTACACGCAGGGCGACGGCCTCTGGATCAAGAACGCGGCCGAGGAGGAGCGGATGGTCGAAGCCATGCGCAAATCCGCCGATCTCGTGGTCAAAGGCATCTCGGCCAAGGGGACGGAGACGACCGACACGTTTTCGCTGAAGGGCCTCGCCCAGGCGCTCGACAAGATCGCCCAGGACTGCCGACGGTAAGGCTGCCGTAAGATTGGAGGCGTTAAGGCTGCAAGCGGTATCACGGTCGCAATCGGCCGTTCCGGTTGCTATATAGGGGCGGTTCCAAGTTTTTCCGTCATTCCGGGGCGCGCGAAGCGCGAACCCGGAATCTCGAGGTTCCGGGTCTGGTCCTTCGGACCATCCCGGAACGACCAAGCCATTAGGTCCATTCCATGCAACCGACGACCGAGCCGCACAACGCAATATTGGTGGAGAAGACTCCGCTCGAAACCTATGTGCCGCCGGCCAAGCCGTCGCTCATCGGCCTGTCGCGCAACGAGCTTGCCGATCGCCTCGGCGAGATCGGCGTCGCGCCTGCGCAGCGCAAGATGCGCGTGCAGCAGCTGTGGCACTGGATGTATTTCCGCGGCGCCCAGAATTTCGACGAGATGACGTCGATCTCGAAGGGCATTCGCGCCGAGCTCGCGCAGCATTTCACCGTCGACCGGCCCGAAGTCGTGGCCGAGCAGATCTCCAATGACGGCACCCGCAAATGGCTGCTGCGGCTGCCGAGCGGCGACAATGTCGAGAAGGCGCATGAAGTCGAGTGCGTCTACATCCCCGAGACCGATCGCGGCACGCTCTGCGTCTCCTCGCAGGTCGGCTGCACCCTGAATTGCTCGTTCTGCCACACCGGCACGCAGCGCCTGGTGCGCAACCTCACCGCCGGCGAGATCGTGGGGCAGGTGATGGTCGCACGCGATCGCCTCAACGATTGGGCCGATCGCGAGGACGGCACGCGCCGCGTCACCAACATCGTGATGATGGGCATGGGCGAGCCGCTCTACAATTTCGACGCGGTGCGCGATGCGCTGCTCATCGTCGGCGACAACGAAGGCATCGGCATCTCCCGCCGCCGCATCACGCTGTCGACTTCGGGCGTGGTGCCGAACATCGTGCGCGCGGGCGAGGAGATCGGCGTGATGCTCGCGATCTCGCTGCACGCGGTGCGCGACGAATTGCGCAACGAGCTGGTGCCGCTCAACCGCAAATATCCGATCAAGGAGCTGCTGCAGGCCTGCCGCGACTATCCCGGCGCCTCGAACGCCCGCCGCATCACCTTCGAATATGTGATGCTCAAGGGCGTCAACGATTCGCTCGACGATGCGAAGCTGCTGGTGAAGCTGCTCAAGGGCATTCACGCCAAGATCAACCTGATCCCGTTCAATCCCTGGCCCGGCACCGCCTATGAATGCTCGGACTGGGACCAGATCGAGAAATTCTCCGAATACATCTTCAACGCCGGGTATTCCTCGCCGGTGCGCACCCCGCGCGGCCGCGACATCCTCGCCGCCTGCGGCCAGCTCAAGTCGGAAACCGAAAAGCTCTCGGCCCGCGAACGCCAGACGCTGCGCGCCATGGCGATGACGGATTGAGGATGCGTGCCTCGTGCACTCTCGTCATGCCTGGGCTTGATCCGACCATCTGCGTTTATGAGCCGTCATTCCGGGGCGCGCGTAGCGCGAACCCGGAATCTCGAGATTCCGGATTCGGTGCTGCGCACCGCTCCGGAATGACGATGACACTCAACAGGGCCATCAGATGTCCCTGATCGGCCGCCTCGTCGTCATCTTCATGGGCTTTCTCGCCGCCTGCTTCGTCGGCGGCATGATCGTCGTCGTCGCGCTGCTGTTTCCGGAATTCGCCGATCTCGGCGCAGGCCCCGTCGATGAAGGCGCGATCGACATCCTGCTCGGATTCGGTTTCATCTTCGTCTCCGGCTTTGCGCTGGTGCCGGCGGCGGTGATCGTCGCGATCACTGAAGCGCTCTACATCCGCAGCGCACTGGCCTACGCCGTCGGCGGCGGCGTTGTGGGGCTCGCCTGCTACCTCGGCCTCGTTCCCTTTCACTCCGACACGTTGCAGTTCGAAGGCGTCGTGCGGCGTCACCTCGAGATCATGACCGGCGCCGGCATCGTGGCCGGCGTGGTCTACTGGCTGATCGCCGGCCGCAACGCCGGCGCCTGGCGCAATCCGCCACCCCCGCGCAAGCCGCCTCCGCCGCTGCCGTCGCAGTCGAGGCCCGATGCGCGGTGACTGGCGCTGTCATTCCGGGATGGTCCGAAGGACCAGACCTCAGGTGCGCAATTGCGCACCGGGGAATCTCGAGATTCCGGGTTCGGCTCTGCGAGCCGCCCCGGAATGACGGTGAAAGGGTTTTCATCCCCGCCCCACTCCGCTAAACCGCGCGGCATGAACCGGACTGGACTTTTCATCGCCCTGGCGCTGTGGCTCGTGATCGGTGTCGTTTTCGGCCTCTATCCCGAACTCGATCTCAAGCTCGCCGCGCTGTTCTTCGATCCCGAGACGAAGACGTTTCCGCTCAAATCGAGCGGCTGGGCCGGCGTCGCGCGTGACGCGGCGATGTGGATCGCCTGGGCGTTCGTGCTGCCCTCGCTGGTGGCGCTTGTGGTCAAGATGATCCGGCCCGATCGGCCGCTGATGGTGTCGGGGCGCGCGATCGTGTTCCTGCTGGTGACGATCATCCTGTCGGCCGGAATCCTTACCAACCTCACCTTCAAGACCTATTGGGGCCGTCCGCGCCCGGTGGTGGTGACGCAGTTTGCCGGCGACCAGCAGTTCGTGCCGTGGTGGGATCCGCGCGGTGGCTGCGTGCGCAACTGCTCGTTCTTCTCGGGTGAGGGCGCGACCGCGTTCTGGACGCTGGCCCCGGCAGCGCTGGCGCCGCCGGCGTGGCGCCCGCTCGCCTATGCCGGCGCGGTCGTCTTCGGCCTTGTGACCAGCGGGCTGCGCATGGCCTTCGGCGGGCACTTCTTCACCGACGTGTCGATCGCCGCCCTCGTCACCTTCGTCGTGATCTGGTTCGCCTACGCGATGATTTACCGCTGGCCGCGGACGCGGTTTTCGGACCAGGCGGTCGACGCCGCCCTGACCCGGCTGAACATGCCCGCCTACCGGCTCCGCCAGCGCCTGTTCGGCCGCAAGACGGGCGCCGAACCCTCGGTTTGAGCCATTAAATGCGTGCCGAGCCCTGCGAAATTTGATATTCGCCCGGTCAATCCGCAACCGCCATCAGCCCCCTAAGACCCGATTGGAAGCCCCATGACCACGATCCTGAAAAGCCTGCCCAAGGGCGAGAAAGTCGGCATCGCGTTTTCGGGCGGCCTCGACACCAGCGCGGCGCTGCTCTGGATGAAGCAGAAGGGCGCGCGCTGCTACGCCTATACCGCCAATCTCGGCCAGCCCGATGAAGCCGACTACAACGAGATCCCGCGCAAGGCGCAGGAATTCGGTGCCGAGAAGGCCGTGCTGGTCGATTGCCGCACGCAGCTCGTCCACGAAGGCATCGCCGCGATCCAGTCCGGCGCCTTCCACATCTCGACCGGCGGCATCACCTATTTCAACACCACGCCGCTCGGCCGTGCCGTCACCGGCACGATGCTGGTCGCGGCGATGAAGGAGGACGGCGTCAACATCTGGGGCGACGGCTCGACCTTCAAGGGCAACGACATCGAGCGCTTCTATCGCTACGGCCTGCTCACCAATCCGAGCCTGCGCATCTACAAGCCCTGGCTCGACCAGCAGTTCATCGACGAACTCGGCGGCCGCGCCGAGATGTCGGCGTTCATGACCGCCCAGGGCTTCGCCTACAAGATGAGCGCCGAGAAGGCGTACTCGACCGACAGCAACCTGCTCGGCGCCACGCATGAAGCCAAGGATCTCGAGAGCCTCGACAGCGGCATCAAGATCGTCAACCCGATCATGGGCGTGCCGTTCTGGCGCGAGGACTGCAACGTCAAGGCCGAGAAGGTCGTCGTGCGTTTCGAAGAAGGCCAGCCCACCGCGCTGAACGGCCAGACCTTCACCGATCCCGTCGCGCTGTTCCTCGAAGCCAATGCGATCGGCGGCCGCCACGGCCTCGGCATGAGCGACCAGATCGAGAACCGCATCATCGAGGCCAAGAGCCGCGGCATCTATGAGGCGCCCGGCATGGCGCTGTTGCACATCGCCTATGAGCGCCTCGTCACCGGCATCCACAACGAGGACACCATCGAGCAGTACCGCATCAGCGGCATGCGTCTCGGCCGCCTGCTCTATCAGGGCCGCTGGTTCGATTCGCAGGCCCTGATGCTGCGCGAGACCGCGCAGCGCTGGGTCGCGCGCGCCGTCACCGGCGAGGTGACGCTCGAGCTGCGCCGCGGCAACGAT
The DNA here is from genome assembly GCF_052075915.1 of Bradyrhizobium sp. 1200_D9_N1_1. Taxonomy (NCBI): domain Bacteria; kingdom Pseudomonadati; phylum Pseudomonadota; class Alphaproteobacteria; order Hyphomicrobiales; family Nitrobacteraceae; genus Bradyrhizobium; species Bradyrhizobium sp. 1200_D9_N1_1. Next base: position 350,875 of record NZ_CP197226.1, read on the forward strand.
TATTCGATCCTAAACACCGAGAGCCCCAACCTCACCTATGCGCCGGAGCGGCTCAGCATGGAGAAGGTCGAGGATGCCGCCTTCACGCCGGCCGACCGCATCGGCCAGCTCACCATGCGCAACCTCGACATCGCCGACACGCGCACCAAGCTGAAGCTCTATACGGACACCGGCCTGCTTTCAGGCAGCGAAGGCTCGCAGATCTTCCGGCTGGAGAACGACAAGGGCTGAGATTTTCGTAGCCGTAGGGTGAGCAAAGCGAAGCGTGCCCACCATCCTTCCACGTCCGAGATAGTGGTGGGCACGGCGCTCGCGCGCCTTTGCCCACCCTACGATTGCGCGATGTGCCGCAACGTCGCGCGCAACAACGAAAACAAAAATGGCCGGGATTTCTCCCGGCCATTTTGCGTTTGTGTGTGCCGTTACCGCGGCGGCGCGGTGCCGGGCGGGGGCGGCGGCAGCGAGGCCTGACCGCCGTTGAGCAGCGGCGTGATGTTGCGGACGGTGACGCGCCGGTTGATCGCGCTCGGCCCCTGCGTCTGCTCCTTCAGGTACTGCTCGCCATAGCCCTGCGACGTCAGGTTCTCCGCAGGCACACCGAACTGCTGGGTCAGCAATTCGGCCGCGGACTGCGCGCGGCGGTCCGACAGCGACAGATTGTCGACCTCGTTGCCGACCGCGTCGGTATGTCCCTCGATCAGGAACACCACGCGCGGGTTGGCCTGGATCGCACGGTTGAGGCCGTCGGCGATCACTTGCAGCTTCGCCGCCTGATCCGGTGGGATCGTCCACGAACCCGTCTCGAAGGTGATCGTGTTGACGTCGATGCTCGGCATCTGCATGCGAATATTCGGGCTGTAGCGGATCTCGTCGAGCGTGTAGCGCCGATTGATCCGCTGCACCGGCGGTGCCTCCATGGTCTGGTAGATCACGTCCGGCGACGCCTCCTCCGCGTCGACGATGTAGCGATCGTAGGGAATGTTCACGACCGGCGGCGGCGCGTCGACATAGAAGCCGCCGACCGACTGCGGATCGCGGTAACTGTTGTCGATGATGATGAGCTCGCGCCCGCCGGGGTCCCTGCGAATTCGCCGCAGCAACCGACCGTCGGGAGCGACCACGGTGATGATCTCGCTGCCGTCGGGACGGATCACGACGGTGCGAGTATCGCCGCCGACGGTGTCGGTGCGGATGTCGCGGGCGCCATAGCGGAAGCGATAGAGATCGTTGCCGCGGACGTAGGCCTGCCCGCCGGGATCGCGGATGATGATGCGATCCGGCTCGGTGTAGACGGTGCGGCCGCCTTCGATGGACTCGCGTCGCTGGTTGTGCAGGTCGGCGATGGTCGCACCGATCACGGCGCCGGCCACGACGCCCGCACCGATCGCGAGCGGCGTCAGGTCACGCTGCGGCGGACGCGGCGGAGGTGGCAGCGGTGCGACGACTGTCGGCGCGGCCTGGAAGGCAGGCGTAACCGTCGGCGGAGCGAATTGCGCCCTGTTGGGCGGCGGCGTTGCAGCCGCCGAGCCCGGGACTGTGCTCGGCGCTGCGGCACCGGCAGGAGCCGCGGGCCGGGCCGGGAGGCCGCCGGCCTGGGGCGGCGCAGCCGGAGTTCCGGCAGCAGGCGCGCCGGCGGGCGGCGTTCCACCCTGAGGTCCTGGCGTCGGTCCCGCACCGGGACGTCCGGGCGGCGGCGTCAGAGCGCCGCCGGGTGCCGGCGTTGCCGTCGGAGCCGGGGTCGCCGCGCCGGGCGCGGGCGTCGATGCAGGACCCGGACGTCCGGATGGCGGCGTCGCGGTGCCGCCGGGTGCCGGCGTGGTCGTTGGAGCGGGCGTAGCGCCTGGAGCTGGCGGTGATCCTGCAGCCGGGGGCGAACCGGGACGTACGCCGGGCGGCGGTGCACCGGGGCGTCCGGCCGGCGGAGCGCCAGGCGTGCTGCCCGGAGCCGGCGTCGCGGTCGGCGCAGGTGTTGCTGTCGGTGCGGGTGTCGGCGTCGGAGCGGGAGTGGCTGCCGGCGCAGGCGAGCCGGGGCGGGCCGTCGGCGCTGCGGGCGGAGGAGCCACGGGCGTTGGCGTTGCTGTGGGCGCAGGCGTGGGCCGCGCCGCGGGGCCTGCAGGAGGCGGCGGCGGAGGTGTCGGAGTCGGACGTGCCGCGGGAGGAGGCGGAGGCGGCGGCGCGTGCTGTGGAGCTGCGGCGGGCGGCGGCGCGGGTGGCGTGGGCGCCGGACGTGCTGCGGGCGGAGCCGGAGGCGGCGGTGTCGGGGCGGGCTGCTGCGGGGCCGCGGCCGGAGGCGGCGAAGGCTGCTTCGGAGCGGCAGGCGGCGGTGGCGGGGGCGGCGGAGCCGGACGTGCCGCAGGCGGAGGCGGAGGCGGAGGCGGCGCCGCGGGGCGCGGCGGCGCGGCGGCCGGCGGAGGCGCAGCGGGCGGGTGCGGCGGCGCAGCGGCGGGCGGCGGAGCGGCCGGGCGCGCGGGCGCAGCAGGCGGCGCAGCCCCTGGCGGTCCCTTCGGCGGCTGCTTCGGTTTTCCGTCAGGGCCCGTCTCTTGAGGCTGGGCCTGCGCGACCACGAGCGGCGAAGCGCCTTGCGCATGCGATGCGGTGTTTGCCAATTGCATCGCGGTCAGAGCCGTGGTGGCAAGCAGCACGAAACGAAGATTGGTCATAGTGGTGAACTTCCCCGGAAGGTTCTTTGACGAAGTGGTGGGATGAACAGCTACGCGTTAGGCCGCATTGTGGCGAGCAAAGCGGGCGCGGCCCGATTTATTTCTGCACGCAAATCACCTCATTATGCCGACGTTCATTGCGCATTCAGGCGTGGGTTGCAATCGCCTCACATGCGATGGTTCGCCTCATATGTGATCCCGCCGCGGAGTTGCGTCCGTCGCAGGACCGGGAGTGAGCGGCCCGTTCGGCCCGCGCGTTGGAATCTCTTCAGGCATGCGGCCCGGCAATTCGTCGGGCCGCGGTGATTCGCCGGGCTCGTGCACCGGCGGCGTGATTTCGGGCTGAGGATTGCCCGGCGGAATTCCAGGCGGCGGCTCGGTGGGAGTCCCCGGTGTTGCCGGTGGAATCTCGGGCGGTTCGATCGGCATCGGCATCATCGAGTTCGGTTGTCCAGAGGACAACAACGGCGATGCCGCGCCGATGTTCCTTGCCGCGTCGTCGCGGGGCGCGCCTATTCGGGCGCGTGACAGACGGCTTCGATGTTATGGCCGTCGGGGTCCCGCACGAAGGCGCCGTAATAGTTCGGATGATAGTGCGGACGGATGCCGGGCGGTCCGTTGTCGCGACCACCGGCCGCGATTGCCGCCTTGTAGAAGGCGTCGACCGTGGCGCGGTCCTTTGCCGCGATCGCGACATGCACCGGCTTGTTCATGGCGCCTTCGCCGCCAATCCAGAAATCCGGCTTGCCGTCGGCACCGAAGCCGGCGGCCGGATCGTGGCCGGTCTGCTCCGCCGTGACCTCCATGATGAGGCTGTAGCCGAGCGGCGCCAGCGCCTTGGCATAGAACGCTTTCGCGCGCTCATAGTCGGAGACGGAGAAACCCAAATGGTCGATCATCGCAACCTCCGTTGTTCGCCCCTGTCAGCGTGACAGGAACGTATTGCTTCGTGTCTTGCGTGCGATCGCAAAGCCGCGCGCGACCATGTCGGCAATACAATCCTGCTGCCATTCCTTTTGTGACAGATGCTCGATCACCACCGCGCGTGGCCACAGCGCTTGCGGCGCGTCGCGGAAGAAGCCGGTCAGCACGCGGTCCTCGAAGCCTTCGACGTCGATCTTGAGCGCGTCGACCTGCGTGACGCCGGCCTCGTCGAGAATGCGCATCAAGCGCAGCGACGGGACCTTGATCGCATCGGCGCTGGCCGTGCCGGTGACGACGTGGGTGGCACCGAGATTGCCGCCGCCGCTCTCGATCATCAGCTCGCCGTCGCTGTCGCCTGCTGCGGCCTGCACCAGGCGGACCTGCGTCGCTTTCGAGGCGGCGTGGTTGAAGGAGAGACGTCCGAAGGTCAGCGGATGCGGCTCGATCGCGATCACCTTGCCTGCGGGCCCGACCTGCCGCGCCATCACCAGGGCAAACGTGCCGACATTGGCGCCGACGTCCACGAACACGCCGCCCGCCGGGGTATGCTGGCGCAGGAAGTCGAGCTCGTCGAGATTGTAGTCGGGGTTGAACAGCGCGCCGCGCTCGGTCGCGCTGCCCTGGTGGTAGAAGCGGAACGAGGCGCCCTGATACTGCACGTCGACCGGACCGCCGCGCAGCAGATTGACCAGCCGCGACAGCCAGGGCCGGAACGCGCCGCGCTTCAGCCCCGATTGCGTCGCGAGGCGAATGATCGCGGCCTGCGCCGCATTCGGCGCAAACGTGCCGAACGGCGCGGACGAAGGGGCGTTGTCGGTCGTCAAGCAGGTGGTCCTCGTTGCAAGCGGCGCATGCATAGCCGGTTTTGCCGGGGACTCCAACGCTCGATCACCGGTGTCGTCCCGGGGCGCGAAGCGAGCCCGGGACCCGTAACCCCAGGGAGGAGTCGTGACGCCAAACTCCCACTCCGAGTCTTCGCCAAATCTCTCCCTGTGGGTATGGGTCCCGGATCGGCGCTCCGCTTCGCTGCGCTTGTCCGGGACGACGAGGGAGAGAGAAGCGCTTCACGCCGCCCTTGTCGGCGCTGGCCTGCGCGGGCGCAGGAAGCGGCCGAGCAGCCTGCGCCGGCCCTTGCGCGGGATCAGGTCGATGTCGCTGACGAGCTTGGCGCCGCCCTTGCGCCGCTCCAGCACGATCTTGCGGCTGTGGAAGGCTTCCAGCTCGACGCGGTGCGCGACGCTGACGATGGTCGCCTTCGGCAGCGCGTCGGTGACCATCTTCATCATCTTGTCCTGGCTCTTCTCGTCGAGCGCCGAGGTCGCCTCGTCCAGGACGACGATGTCGGGGTTGTGCAGCAGGAGCCGCGCGAAGGCGAGGCGCTGCTTCTCGCCGCCGGACAGCGTCTGGTCCCACGGTCCTTCCTCCTCGATCTTCTCCTTGAGATGGTCGAGGCCGACCTTGTGCAAGGCTTCTCCGATTTCGTCGACGGTCCAGTCGTCTTCGGCCCCGGGATAGGCGACGGCGCGGCGCAGGGATCCGGAGGGCACGTAAGGCCGCTGCGGCAGCATGAACAGTCGCCGGTCGGGATGGAAATTGACGCTGCCGCCGCCCCACGGCCACAGCCCCGCAATGGCGCGCACCAGCGTGCTCTTGCCGGTGCCGGATTCGCCGGCGACCAGCAGGCGCTCGCCGGGCTCGATCACCACCTCGGTCTCGCCGACCACGGCGGTGCCGTCGTCGAGCGTGACCGAGAGGTCGTTCAGCTCCAGCATCGCCTCGTTGCTGGTCTCGCCGCGCTTGATGCGGCCGATGCCGTCGCCCTGCTCGGCGCGCTCGAGGCCGTCCAGCGACATCATCAGCGAGGCGATGCGGCGCGCGCAGGCGTTCCAGTCGGCCAGCCTCGGATAATTGTCGACCAGCCAGCCGAACGCGCCCTGCACGATGGTGAAGGCGGAGGCCGCCTGCATCACCTGTCCGAGCGTCATGCTGCCGTCGAGGAATTTGGGCGCGCAGAGCAGCAGAGGCACCACCGGTGCAACGAGGTTCGATCCCTGCGACACCAGCGTGGTGCGCATGTGCTGGCCGGCGAGCCGCGCCCATTGCCGCAGCACGTTGGTGAAATTGCGGTCGATGCCGCCGCGCTCCTCCTCCTCGCCGCCGAGCAGCGCGATGCTCTCGCCGTTCTCGCGCACGCGCGTCAGGGTGTAGCGGAAATCGGCCTCGGCCTGGTTCTTGTCTTCGGAGATCTGCACGAATCGGCGGCCGATCACCACGATCGAGCTCGATGCGATCGCGGCGTAGAGGATCGCGGCGATCACGAGGAAGCCGGGAATGGTGATGGTCGATCCACCCAGCGCGATCGTGAGCGCGCCGCCGATGGTCCAGAGCACCACGATGAAGGTCACCGCCGACAGCAGTGCCGAGGTGACGCCGGCGAGGAAATCGACCGGCGAATCGGTCGCGATGCGCAGATCCTCCGCGATCCGGTATTCGGGATTCTTGTGGTCGCCGCCGACGAGGTTGAGCTGGTAGTAGCGCCCGTTGGCGAGCCAGCGCGTCAGCACGCTCGCCGTGAGCCAGGCCCGCCAGCGCCGCTGGATGCCCATCCGCGCGAACACCTGGGCCACGCCGAGCACGATGCTGCCGATCGCGAGCGGCACGAACACCGCGGTGAGATGAAACACGCTGGTCGCATCGCGCTTCTCGATGGCGTCGAAGATCGCGCGATTCCAGACATTGATGCCGTACTGGAAGGCGACGGTGAGGACGATCAGCATGCCGAGGCCGATCGAGAACGGCCAGGCGAGGCGATCGCCGTTGCGGCCCCAGAAGCCGCGCGCGCTGATCCAGAAGCGGGTCAGCAGATAATCCTTGCGCGCCTGCTCGGCCTCCTCAGGTGACAGCTCGGGATCGGGTTCGAGCTCCTCGGGCGGGGGCGGAGCCACGTCCTCGCCAGTCTCGCCCTCGATTTCGATGATGGGCGGCTTCTTGCCCTGTTCGCGCTTCCCGGCCGGTTTTTGCATGGCCGGACAACGCAAGGGAAATCAGTCGGTTCCCAGCGGTTCCGAGGCCGGGCTATTCGGCCGCGCCACCGCGTACCCGCCGCCGCCGCGCGGCTCTGTGGAGGATCTGCGACAGCTCCTCGATCGAATAGGGCTTTTGCACGAGTTCGAAACCGTCGCTGCCGTCCTGCGCCAGCGCCTCGCTGTAGCCGGTGGTCAGCACGACCGGTGCGCCGATGCCGCGATCGCGGATCGCCCGCGCCAGCTCGAGCCCGGTCATGCCGGGCATGACCACATCGGAGAACACGACGTCGAAACGATCCGTGTCCACGACCAGCTCGGCGAGCGCGTCGGCGGCGTTGTCGACCAGGGTGATGCTGTAGCCGAGCTCGGTCAGTCCATCGGCGGCGAAATTGGCGAGCTCGATATTGTCCTCGACCACCAGCACCGACATGCCGCTGCCCGGCAGCGCCGGTGCGGTGTTCGGCGCCTGCTGCTGCGGCAGCAAGTCCGCCGGCACGCGCGGCAAATAGAGCGAGAAGGTGCTGCCCTGGCCGACTTCGCTCGTGACCGTCACCTCGCCGCCGGATTGCCGGGCAAAGCCAAACACCTGGGAAAGGCCAAGACCCGTCCCGTGGCCGACCTGCTTGGTGGTGAAGAACGGCTCGAAGATGCGCCCGAGGCGCGCGGCCGGAATGCCGATTCCGGTATCGCTGACGACGACGCAGACGAAGCCATTGCTGTCAGGGATATGACCGCCCGGAAGATGCGCCAGTGTGTCCGGAACGGTCGTCGCCACCTCGACCTTGAAGCTGATCCGGCCCTTGCCCTGCATGGCATCGCGCGCATTGGTCGCCATGTTGATCAGCGCCGTCTCGAACTGGCTGGCATCGGCATTGACGAGGCACGGCTCGGCCGGCAGCTGTGTCGCGATCTCGATCGCGGGTCCCAGCAAGGTGGCGAGCATGTCGTGCAGCGACTGCATCCGCTCGCCGACGTCGAACACCTCCGGTTTCAGGGTCTGGCGCCGCGCGAAGGCGAGGAGCTGCGACGTCAGCCTGGCGGCGCGCGCGACCGCATCCGCGATCGCGGTCATGTAGCGCTGCCGCCGCTCCTCCGTCAGTTGCGGCCGGTTCAAGAGGTCGACGGAGGCGCGGATCACGGTCAGCAGATTGTTGAAGTCGTGTGCGACGCCGCCGGTGAGCTGGCCCAGCGCCTCCAGGCGCTGGCTGTGCTTGAGCGCCTCCTCGGCCTCGCGCCGCTTTGCGGCTTCGGTCTGGAGATGCTGGGTGCGCCGGAAGGCGAACGCGAGCAGCAGGAACAGCAGTGCGGTCGCGGGAACGCCGAACACGAGATGCTGGCCCATTGTGGCGAGCCAGCGCGCGCGGATGGCCGAGGTCTCGAGCCCCGCGCTGACATAGATCGGATATTCGGCGATGCGCCTGTAGCCGAGCCGGCGCTCGATCCCGTCTGACGGCCACGCGATGGTCATGAGCCCGTGCGCGGGGTGCGCGGCGATCTGGCGGCCGACCGGCCCGCCTGGATCAAGCCGGAGGTCGCGGTCGAGCCGCGGAAAATGCGCCAGCACCACGCCGTCGGCGCGACCCATCGCGAAGAAGCTACCGGGATCGGAGCCGATCCTGGCGTAGAAGCTCTCGAAATATTCCGGCAGGACGGAGGCCTGGATCACGCCGATGAAGCTGCCGTCGTCGGAGTCGCGGCGGCGGCTCATCCCGAAGAAGCGCGCACCCTGATAGGGCGGACGCGGCGTCAGGGGCATGCCGATGAACGTGCCGATGGCCTGGTCGACATGGGCGTAGAAGTAGTCGCGGTCCGCGAAGCTCAGCTCCGGCGGCGGCGAGGCGAGGCTGTTGACCAGCGCCTTTCCGTTCGCATCGAAGATCCAGGCCGATTTGAGCTGCGGCAGCGAATCGGCCAGCCGCTTCAGGCGGCGGTGCAGCGCCGGTTCGCGCGCGCGGATGAGGTCGTCGGGGAGGCCGCGCACGACCTCGTTGAGCTCGGCAAGGCTGCGGTCGATGGTCTCGAACACCTTGAGCGCGTGCTCATGCGCGACGTCGAGGGTGCGCTCGATCTCGCGGTCGGCGATATCTTTGGTCGATGTGTAGGAGATCGTGGCGGCGATCGCGAACAGGGCAATCGGCAATGCCAGGGATGCCGCCATCATCCACTGCAACAGCTTCAGCGAATTGCGTTGCGCACCCTGCACAGTCGCTCCGGTCCCTGGACCCGAGCTTAACTGAATTTCCCGCTGGGAAGGAAGCCGCTTATGACCGGAACCGGTGGTTGCAATTCCAGATAATCGCCCGCGGCGCGGGTTGGCGGAAAAATCTACTCAAATTGACGCTGGCCGTAGCAGGCCCCGGCCATTTCGGCCGGGGATCGATGCATGAATCAGGTCTAGATCTGCCGTTCGACCATCTTGAGCTTGAGCTCGGCGATGGCTTCCGCCGGGTTGAGGCCCTTCGGGCAGGCCTTGGCGCAGTTCATGATGGTGTGGCAGCGGTAGAGCCGGAACGGGTCCTCGAGATTGTCGAGCCGCTCGCCGGTCGCCTCGTCCCGCGAATCGGAGACCCAGCGGTTGGCCTGGAGCAGCGCGGCGGGGCCGAGATAGCGGTCGCTGTTCCACCAATAGCTCGGGCACGAGGTCGAGCAGCAGGCGCAGAGGATGCACTCGTAGAGGCCGTCGAGCTTCTCGCGGTCCTCGTGGCTCTGGCGCCATTCCTTCTGCGGCGTCGGCGAGGTCGTCTTCAGCCACGGCTCGACGGAGGCATACTGCGCGTAGAAATTGGTGAGGTCGGGAACCAGGTCCTTCACGACCGGCTGGTGCGGCAGCGGATTGATCTTCACCGCGCCGTCCTTCACGTCGTGCATCGAGCGGGTGCAGGCCAGCGTGTTCTGGCCGTCGATGTTCATGGCGCAGGAGCCGCAGACGCCTTCGCGGCAGGAGCGGCGGAAGGTCAGCGACGGGTCGATGTTGTTCTTGATCCAGATCAGGCCGTCCAGCACCATCGGACCGCAATCATTGGTGTCGACGTAGTAGGTGTCGACGCTCGGATTCTTGCCGTCGTCCGGATTCCAGCGATAGACGCGGAATTCGCGAACGTCAGTCGCGCCCGCGGGCTTCGGCCAGGTCTTGCCGCCGGTGATCTTGGAGTTCTTCGGAAGTGCGAATTCAACCATTGCTCTAACCTTTCGTCATTCCGGGATGGTCCGAAGGACCAGACCCGGAATCTCGAGATTCCGGGGTCGATGCATCGCCCCGGAATGACGGCTACTGTTCGATCAGTACACGCGCGCCTTGGGCGGGATGTACTGCACGTCGTTGGTCATGGTGTAGTCGTGAACCGGGCGATACTCGATCTTGACCTTGCCGGCATCGTCCAGCCAGGCCAGCGTGTGCTTCATCCAGTTCTTGTCGTCGCGCTCGGAAAAATCCTCGCGGGCGTGGGCGCCGCGGCTCTCGGTGCGGTTGGCGGCCGAGTTCATCGTCACCACCGCCTGCGCGATCAGATTGTCGAACTCCAGCGTCTCGACGAGGTCCGAATTCCACACCAGCGAGCGGTCGGACACGGCGATGTCGGTGATGCCGCTGTGGACCTTCTCGATCAGGTTCTGGCCTTCGCTCAGGACTTCGCCGGTGCGGAACACGGCGCAGTTGCTCTGCATCACGTGCTGCATGCCTTCGCGCAGCTTTGCGGTCGGCGTGCCGCCGGAGGCGTAGCGGTAATGATCGAGGCGGCCGAGCGCGAGCTCGGCGGAGTTCGCCGGCAGCTCGGGCTGCTTGGCGTTGGGCGTGAGCTTCTCGGCCAGCCGCAGCGCGGCGGCGCGGCCGAACACCACGAGGTCGATCAGCGAGTTGGAGCCGAGACGGTTGGCGCCGTGCACGGAGACGCAGGCCGCTTCGCCGATCGCCATCAGGCCGGGGATGACGGCGTTGTCGTCGCCGTCCTTCTTGGTCAGCACTTCGCCGTGATAGTTCGTCGGGATGCCGCCCATGTTGTAGTGCACGGTCGGCACGATCGGGATCGGCTCGCGCGTCACGTCGACATTGGCGAAGATCTTCGCGGATTCGGAGATGCCCGGCAGGCGCTCGGCCAGCACCGCGGGATCGAGATGGTCGAGATGAAGGAAGATGTGGTCCTTCTTCTTGCCGACGCCGCGCCCTTCACGGATCTCGATGGTCATCGCGCGCGAGACGACGTCGCGCGATGCGAGGTCCTTGGCCGACGGCGCGTAGCGCTCCATGAAGCGCTCGCCCTCGGAGTTGACGAGATAGCCGCCTTCGCCGCGCGCGCCTTCGGTGACGAGACAGCCCGAGCCGTAGATGCCGGTCGGATGGAACTGCACAAACTCCATGTCCTGCATCGGCAGGCCGGCGCGCAGCACCATGCCGCCGCCGTCGCCGGTGCAGGTGTGCGCCGAGGTGCAGGAGGCATAGGCGCGGCCGTAGCCGCCGGTCGCGAGAATCACGGTCTGGGCGCGGAAGCGATGCAGCGTGCCGTCATCGAGCTTGAGCGCGATGACGCCGCGGCAGGTGCCCTGGTCGTCCATGATCAGGTCGATGGCGAAGAACTCGATGAAGAATTCGGCCGCGTGACGCAGCGACTGGCCGTACATCGTGTGCAGCATGGCATGGCCGGTGCGGTCCGCGGCGGCGCAGGTGCGCTGCGCCTGACCCTTGCCGAAGTCCAACGTCATGCCGCCAAACGGGCGCTGGTAGATCTTGCCGTCCTCGGTGCGCGAGAACGGCACGCCCCAATGTTCGAGCTCGTAGACCGCGTCGGGCGCGTTGCGCACCATGTATTCGATCGCGTCCTGGTCGCCCAGCCAGTCCGACCCCTTCACGGTGTCGTACATGTGCCAGCGCCAGTCGTCCTTGTGCATGTTGCCGAGCGAGGCGGAGATGCCGCCTTGCGCCGCGACCGTGTGCGAGCGGGTCGGAAACACCTTGGTGATGCAGGCCGTGCGCAGGCCCGCCTCGCTGCAGCCGACCACGGCGCGCAGTCCCGCGCCGCCGGCGCCGACCACGACGACGTCATAGGTGTGGTCTTCGATGGGATAGGCTTTTCCGTTGGTGGCGGGAGCGCCGTTGCCCTTGCCATTCGTCTCGTTGGCCATGGGTTACACTCCGGATGAAAGTTTCAGGATCGCGTAGGTCGAGGCGAGTGCCACGGCGATCGAGAAGAAGTTGTTGAGCATGATCGCCGTGAGCTTCAGCTTCTCGTTATGGACGTAGTCCTCGATCACCACCTGCATGCCGATCTTCATGTGCCAGGCGCTGGCGAAGATGAAGAGCAGCATGATGATGGCGATCGGCAGCGAGCCGATGGTCTGCGCTACGAAGGCCTGGTTGCGGCCGAACAGCATCACGATGATCACGATCACCGGGATCATCATCAGCACCATCGCGACGCCGGTGATGCGCTGGCGCCAGAAGTCCGACGTGCCCGAATGCGCCGCGCCGAGATTGCGGACGCGGCCGAGCGGGGTGCGCATGCTGCGCTTCGGCGTATCGGTTGCGCTCATCGTCCACCTCCGATCGCGTAGGCGACGATCCAGATCAGCACCGTCAGCACGATGCCGCCGATCAGCGCGCCCCAGGTCAGCGCTTCGCGCTCATTGGCCTTGAAGCCGTAGCCGAGGTCCCAGACGAAGTGCCGGATGCCGCTCAGCATATGGTGCATCAGCGCCCAGGTGTAGCCGAACACGATCAGCCGGCCGATGATGCTGCCGGTGAAGGCCTGGACGTGGGAATAGGCGGCGGGGCCGGAGGCCGCCGCGATCAGCCACCAGGCCAGCAGCAGGGTTCCGGCATAGAGGGCGATTCCGGTGGCGCGATGGACGATGGACAGCGCCATCGTCAACGTCCAGCGGTAGACTTGCATGTGTGGTGAAAGCGGTCGTTCGATCCGTGCGGTCATGGGCTTTGATGTTGTGTAGCGGCCCAGCAGGGGGCGCGCGGGGATCGCGAAAGGTCGGCTCTATTTACGGAGTCGATTTGGCCTGCGCAATCACCAAATCGCCATAAATCGAACCGTGGTTCAGCGCTACAGCGTTGATGAAACAAGGCCAATCAGGGGCTTGGTATACCAGAGCAATGGTGTGCCGACAAAGAATAGAATATATATTCATCTTTTGTGGCGACGGCCGAGGCACATTGAAATTACTATTGGAACGGCTCTAAGCCGCCGCGGGCCAGCCAGAGTTCGAACCAGTCAGTTCATGACGCCCACGTCGGCACGAATCGCCGGCGAGGAAATTTCGATTTCCGCCGCGCGCACCGATTTTTCGTCTGACGGGTGGATATGCGCGGCCTGCATCCCACCCCGCCGCAGGAATCAGCGTCCGAGGGGATCGCTGCCGCGCCATCGCTCGACCAGGAAATCGATGAATGCACGAATCTTCGCCGACCCCAGGCGCGACGGCTGATAGAGCGCGTGGAGCGGAGCCGGAGCAGGTTCATGCTCACGCAACAGACGACGCAGGCGCCCCTCGGCAAGTTGCCTTTCCACCTGCCATGACGGCACGCGGACGATGCCGGCGCCGTTCTCCGCGGCGCTGGCGAGCGCGTCGAGACTGTTGACCCAGAGCCGTCCCGCTATCCTGATTCGCGATCCGCCCTTCGCGTCGCGGCCGAATCGCCAGGTCGCTGCACCCGGCGCATCGGAGAACACCAGGCAATCATGCCGCGGCAGATCGGACGGGCTCTGCGGCTCGCCGCGGCGCGCGAGGTAGCCAGGCGAGGCGCAATGGATCATCTGCACCTCCGCGAGTTTCCGCGTCACGAGCTGGGAATCGGGAATGCGCCCGACGCGAAGCGCCAGATGGACGTCCTCCTCGATCAGGTTGACGTTGCGATCGACCAGCAGCAGATCGACTGACAGCGAGGGACAGGCGTGCAGAAAGTCGCCCAGCAGCGGTGCGATCAGCAGGCGCCCCATCAATGTCGGCGCACTCACGCGCAGGCGCCCCGACGGCTCGCGGCGGCTTCCCGCCAGCGCCTCCTCGATCTCCTTGACCTCGCCGAGGATCGACTTGGCGCGCTCGTAGAGCATGCGGCCGTCGTCCGTGAGCGCCAGCTGCCGCGTCGTACGCACCAGCAGGCGCGTGCCGAAATGCTGTTCGAGCGCCGAAATCTGTCGGCTCACTGCCGTCAGCGAGCTCGGCAACGACCGCGCCGCCGCGGACAGGCTGCCGCTGTCGACAGCCCGGACAAAGGTCGCCATCGCCGCGAGCTGGTCCATGGCCATCCTTCCGTTTTCAGCAAGATAGTCTATCCAGCTTCGCCGATAGTCGCGCAATGCGAAAGGGTCTATCCCTGTCGTTGAGAACAGGCTTTGGACGTGCTGATGGCGGGACTTGATATCAAGGAGATCGTGGAGCTCGCGTTGCTGCTGATCGCAACGGGTGCGCTCTCGGGATTTCTGGCCGGTGTGTTCGGGATCGGCGGCGGCGCGATTCTCGTGCCGGTGTTCTACGAATGCTTCCGCATCGCCGGCGTGCCGCTCGAGGTGCGCATGCCGCTCTGCGTCGGCACCTCGCTTGCGGTGATCATCCCGACCTCGATTCGCTCGTTCCAGGCGCATTACAAGCGCGGCGCCGTCGACATGGCGATCCTGCGCGTCTGGTGGCTGCCGATCGTGATCGGCGTCGTCGCCGGCAGCGTGGTCGCGCGCCACGCGCCGGAGCGGCTGTTCAAGATCGTGTTCGTCTGCGTCGCCTGGTCGGCCGCCGTGCGGCTGATCTTCGCGCGCGAAACCTGGAAGCTCGGCGACGATCTGCCGAAAGGTCCGGTGATGCGGATCTACGGCTTCTGCGTCGGCATCCTGTCGACGCTGATGGGCATCGGCGGCGGCTTGTTCTCGAACCTGCTGATGACCTTCTACGGCCGGCCGATCCATCAGGCGGTCGCGACGTCGTCGGCGCTCGCGGTACTGATCTCGATCCCCGGCGCGCTCGGCTACATCTATGCCGGCTGGCCGGCGGCGGCGAGCTACCCGGCCGTCGCAGCGCTGCAAGTCCCGTTCGCGCTCGGCTACGTCTCGCTGATCGGGGCCGTGCTGGTAATGCCGATGAGCCTCGTCACCGCGCCGCTCGGCGTGAGAGCCGCGCATGCGATGTCGAAGCGAACGCTGGAGACCGCGTTCGGGTGTTACCTGTTCATCGTCGGCAGCCGGTTTGTGGTGAGTCTGGTGGGCGGGCAGTAGACGCCACGAGCTCCGTCATTGCGAGCGCAGCGAAGCAATCCAGAATCTCTCCGCGGCGGCAGTCTGGATTGCTTCGCTGCGCTCGCAATGACGTTGTTGAGAGAGCGCGCTATGCCAACTCCAACGTCGTCCTGGACAAGCTCGCGCAGCGAGCGCCGATCCGGGACCCATTACCCCAAGGAGTGGTTTGGCGAAGACTCGTGATTGCCAGCTTCGTGCCGCAACTTCTCCCTGGGGTAATGGGTCCTGGCTTTCGCCAGGACGACAGCGAGAGTGCGGTGCGGTTTTGGAGCAACGCGATGTCTATTTCTTCGCGTAGATATCCTTGTAGGTATCCCGCAGCACGTTCTTCTGCACCTTGCCCATGGTGTTGCGCGGCAGCTCGTCGACCACGAAGACGCGCTTCGGCATCTTGAATTTGGCGAGCCGGCCGTCGAGTGCTTTCAGCACGGAGGCTTCGCTGACCTCGGCACCCTTGTTGCAGACCAGCACGGCGGTGACGCCCTCGCCGAAATCGGCATGCGGCACGCCGATCACGGCGGACTCGACCACGCCGGGCATCGCGTCGATCTCGCTCTCGATTTCCTTCGGATAGACGTTGAAGCCGCCGGAGATCACGAGATCCTTGCCGCGGCCGAGGATGTGGACGTAGCCCTTGCCGTCGATCTTGCCGAGGTCGCCGGTGATGAAGAAGCCGTCGGGCCGGAATTCCGCCTTGGTCTTCTCCGGCATGCGCCAGTAGCCCTTGAACACGTTCGGGCCCTTGACCTCGATCATGCCGATCTCCTCGCGCGGCAGCTCCTTGCCGGTCTCGGGGTCGGTCACGCGCAGGGAGACGCCGGGGAGGGGAAAACCGACCGCGCCGGGCACGCGCTCGCCGTCATAGGGGTTCGACGTGTTCATGTTGGTCTCGGTCATGCCGTAACGCTCGAGCACGGCATGTCCGGTGCGCGCCGACCATTCGCGATGGGTTTCGGCGAGCAGCGGCGCCGAGCCCGAAATGAACAGCCGCATGTGCCTGGTGGTCTCGCGCGACAGCGCGGCATTTTGCAGGAGGCGGGTGTAGAAGGTCGGCACGCCCATCAGCACGGTGGCGCGCGCCATCAGCTTGATGATCAGGTCAGGGTCGAGCTTCGGCAGGAAGATCATCGACGCCCGCGAAAACAGCGTCACGTTGGTCGCCACGAACAGACCGTGCGTATGGTAGATCGGCAGCGCGTGGATCAGCACGTCCTTGTCGGTGAAGCGCCAGTAGCCGACGAGCGAGAGCGAGTTCGACGCGAGATTATCGTGGGTGAGCATCGCCCCCTTGGAGCGGCCGGTGGTGCCCGACGTGTAGAGGATCGCGGCCAGATCGTCGTTTTCGCGCGGCACCGTCGTAAACGCGCTGCTCGCCTTGTCGGCGGCCTCCGTCAGAGAGCCCTTGCCGTCGGGGCCGAGCGTCTCGACCCCGGCCTTCACCTTCGCGGCGATCGGGGCGAGGCCCTCGGCCTTGGAGGGATCGCAGACCACCAGCGACGGCTCGGCGTCGCCGATGAAGTAATCGAGCTCGTTGAGCGTATAGGCGGTGTTCAGCGGCAGGTAGACCGCGCCGGCCCGCACCGTGGCGAGATAAAGCACGATGTTCGCGACCGATTTCTCGACCTGCACCGCGACGCGGTCGCCAGGCTTCACGCCGCGCGCGACCAGCACGTTCGCCATTTGCCCGGCCCGCGCGATCAGATCGCCATAGCTGATACGGGCGCCGTCATGCGTCTCGATCGCGAGGCGTTTGGGATCGTCCAGGCCGTCGAACAGGCGGGAAAACAGGTTGGCGTTGGCAGCTCGGTTCATGCAAGATTTCCTCGACCGCAAGGCTTGTAAGACAAGGTCGGTCAAAACCGAGGGCTGGATTAGCAAAAACCGCCCCGATGAAGCAACGGAGACAGTTTGCATGACCAAAAATGGGAAACGCGTGGCCTGGGTCACGGGCGGCGGCAGCGGTATCGGGGAGGCCGGCGCCGAGGCGTTAGCCGCCGACGGCTGGACGGTGGTGGTCTCGGGCCGCCGCAAGGATGCCCTGGATACCGTAGTTGCCAAGATCATCGGGGCGGGCGGGGCGGCCGAGGCCATTGCACTGGACGTGTCCAACGCGGCCGAGGCCCAGAAGGCGGCCGATCAGATCGTCGCCAAGCACGGCCGTATCGATCTCCTGGTCAACAATGCCGGCATCAATGTCCCGAAGCGAAGCTGGAAGGACATGGAACTGGAGGGCTGGGACAAGCTGGTCCAGGTCAACCTTAACGGCGTGCTCTATTGCATGCGCGCGGTGCTGCCGACGATGCGCAAGCAAAAGGACGGCGCGATCATCAACGTCTCGTCCTGGGCCGGCCGGCACGTTTCGAAGATGCCGGGTCCTGCCTACACCACGACCAAGCACGCGGTGCTGGCGCTGACCCATTCCTTCAACATGGACGAATGCGTCAACGGCCTGCGCGCCTGTTGCCTGATGCCGGGTGAGGTCGCGACGCCGATCCTGAAGCAGCGCCCGGTGGTGCCGAGCGAGGAGGAGCAGGCCAGGATGCTGCAATCCGAAGATCTCGGCCGCACCATCGCCTTCATCGCATCGATGCCGGCGCGAGTCTGCATCAACGAGCTCCTGATCAGCCCGACGCATAATCGCGGGTTCATCCAGACGCCGAACAACAGGGATTGAGTCTTGTAGGGTGGGCAAAGCGAAGCGTGCCACCATGCCTATCGCAATCGAGCGCGAGATGGTGGGCACGGCGCAAGCACGCCTTTGCCCACCCTACGGCTCCTGAGATGTGTGGTGCGCCCGCTCACACACGAACGTCCCCGCACATAGTTTCACGCATCACAAAGAATTTTTCCTCGAAACCACTTCGCCAACCCTCCCGTAGTTCGGTCCAACGACGCGCTGCTGCTTCACGAAAAACTGCCGCAGCCGCCGTTGTTGCCCAACTCAAGCACCGGCCATTGCCGGTCTCAATTCAATCGGGAGACCCTCCATGTCGAAGCGTATTGCCTATCTCGCTGCCGCCGCCTTCAGCGCCCTCGCCATCACCGCGACCGTCGTCGCGCCCGCTCGCGCTGAGGAGAAGACCGTCATGGTCGGCGGCGCCGCAATGTTCCCGTCCAAGAACATCGTCCAGAACGCGGTCAACTCCAAGGACCACACCACGCTGGTGGCGGCGGTGAAGGCGGCCGGTCTCGTGCCGACGCTGGAAAGCAAGGGTCCGTTCACGGTGTTCGCGCCGACCAACGCGGCCTTCGGCAAGCTGCCGGCCGGCACCGTCGACAATCTGGTCAAGCCCGAGAACAAGGCGACGCTGACCAAGATCCTCACCTACCATGTCGTGCCCGGCAAGCTCGAAGCCTCTGACCTCACCGACGGCAAGAAGCTGAAGACCGCCGAAGGCGAGGAGCTGACGGTGAAGAAGATGGACGGCAAGACCTGGATCGTCGACGCCAAGGGCGGCACCTCGATGGTGACGATCTCCAACGTCAACCAGTCGAACGGCGTGATCCATGTGGTCGACACCGTGCTGATGCCGGCGACGTAACACCGCGGCGTCCTGTTTCATCCCCGACAGGGTGCTTTGAGACGGCGAGCCGGGGGCACCCGGCTCGCATTTTTGTGACCAGCATAGCCTGCCGGCATCGACTCGATGTCGTGCGCAGGCGTAACGAAAGCGGACGCATCGGCGTATATTCGGTGTCACACGACGTTCAGGACGGAACCACCATGGCGAGCCTTACAGTCACCGACGAGCAGGTCCGGTCCAGCCCGGCCAAAGTGATCCAGCCGGCCTGGGTCCGCCTCATGCATTGGATCAACGCTCTTGCCATGATCCTGATGATCCTGTCGGGCTGGCAGATCTACAACGCCTCGCCGCTGTTCGGTTTCAGTTTCCCGCGCGAGTACACGCTTGGCGGCTGGCTCGGCGGCGGCCTGCTCTGGCATTTTGCGGCGATGTGGCTGTTGATGATCAACGGCCTTGCCTATCTCGTCACCGGCTTCGCCACCGGCCGCTTCCGGAAAAAACTGCTGCCGATCACCCCGTCCGGCGTGCTCCACGACGTCAGGGCGGCGCTGACCTTCAAGCTCGGCCATGACGATCTCACCGTCTACAATTACGTGCAGCGACTGCTCTATGCCGGCATCATCGTCGTCGGCGTGCTGATCGTGCTCTCCGGCCTTGGAATGTGGAAGCCGGTGCAGCTGCATTGGCTCGTCACCCTGTTCGGCGATTATCCGACCGCGCGCTACGTGCACTTCTTCTGCATGGCCGCGATCTGCGCCTTCCTCGTCATTCACGTCCTGCTCGCGCTGCTGGTGCCGAAGAGCCTGCGCGCGATGATCATCGGGCGATAAGGGAGAATAGCGATGGCCAAGCGTTCATTCCTGATCCCCGGCGTTGACAAGCGGTTGCTCATCAAGGACGCCATCAAGACGATGCCGGATTTTACCCGTCGCCGCTTCATCGCGGGCGGCGCCAGCCTCGGCGCGCTGACGCTGCTGACCGGCTGCGACGTCGTGGACTCGTCCTCGGCCGATACGCTGCTGGCGCAGGTCTCGAAGTTCAACGACGCCGTGCAGGCCTTCATCTTCAATCCCGACGCGCTGGCGCCGACCTTCCCCGAGAGCGCGATCACGAAGCCGTTTCCATTCAACGCCTATTACGATCTCGACGACGCGCCCGAGGTTTCGGCCGCCGACTGGAAGCTCGAAGTGCGCGGCCTCGTCGACAACAAGAAGTCCTGGACGCTGGACGAGCTCTACAAGTTGCCGCAGGTCACGCAGATCACGCGTCACATCTGCGTCGAGGGCTGGAGCGCGATCGGCAGCTGGACCGGCACGCCCTTGCGCGATTTCCTCAAGCTGATCGGCGCCGACACGCGCGCCAAATATGTCTGGTTCCAGTGCGCCGACAAGGACGGCTACAACTCGCCTCTCGACATGCGCAGCGCGCTGCATCCGCAGACCCAGATGACGTTCAAATATGCCAACGAGATTTTGCCGCGCGCCTACGGCTTCCCGATGAAGATCCGCGTGCCGACCAAGCTCGGCTTCAAGAACCCGAAATACGTGATCTCGATGGAAGTCACCAACGACTACAAGGGCGGCTACTGGGAAGACCAGGGGTACAATTCGTTCAGCGGGAGCTGATTGAGGCAGTCATTCCGGGGCTCGCGAAGCGAGAACCCGGAATCTCGTGCCACAATCTCTGGATTCCGGGTTCGCGCTACGCGCGCCCCGGAATGACGGCTATGAAGACCCCACCTTCCGCTGGCACAGCGCCGCCACCGCGCCCAACGCCAGCAGCGCCGCCGAGACGTTCAGCGCGTAACTCAGGCTGCCCAGCGCATCCGTGATGGCGCCGACCACGATCGGCCCCAGCGTCTGGCCGACGCCGAACGAGATCGTCATCGCCGCGATCGCGGTCGGCCATACCTCGGGCGGATAGTTGAAGCGGACGAAGGCCGTGGTCGAGCCGACCACCGCGAAGAAGGCGACGCCGAACACGACCGCCGAGACCGCGAGCCACGCCGGCGAATGCCCCAGCATCGGCAAGGCTGCGCCGAGCGCGTTGGTGCCGAGGATGATGGCGGTGGCAAGCCCGCCGCGATCGAGCGCGAGGACGCCGCGCCAGACCCACGGCGTGACGAAGGCACTGAGGCCGATCAGGCTCCAGAACGCCGCCTGCGCCGCGGCTCCGCCACCGCCGTCGCGCACATAGGCGATCATGAAGGTCATGTAGGCGATGTAGCCGGCGCCGAACAGGAAGTAGCCGGCCAGGTAGATCAGCACGGGGAGAATCGCGAACGAGGCGTGGCTGCCTTCGGTGAAACGCACGCGGCTCTCGATGCGGACCAGGAACAGCGGGACGGTCATCGCGGCCGAGAGCAGCGTCATCGCCCACCACACCAGCCACCACGAGCCCGGCCCGAAATGCTGGAGCGTGAACGGTGCGATCAGCCCCGAGGCGAGAATGCCGATGCCGGGGCCGGCATAGAACAGGCTGAGCAGGAAATTCGCCCGCGCGGGCTGCGACTGCGCGATCGAAGCGGCCAGCGCGCCGCCGGCGACGAATCCGGCCGCGGCACCCAGGCCCAGCACCAGGCGTGCAAGGCTCAGCGCGACGAAATTCCCGGTCAGTGCGCAGGTGGCGAGGGCGGCGACGCAGGCGAGGGTTCCGCCGCGGATTGCCGCCGACCAGCCGACGCGCTGGATCAGCCGGGACGCCACCAGCGCGCCTACGAGGTAGCCGACGGCGTTGATGGTGTTCATGAAACCGGCCGCCGAGTAGGACCAGCCGAGGGTCTCCCGCATGTCGGGCAGCACCAGCGCATAGGCAAAGCGGCCGATGCCGAGCCCGACGGTCGCTGCCAGCGACAGGATCAGGATCAGCCGCGCGGGGTGCGCGTCGGGCGGGGGGCGGTCAGGCGCGTGCAAGGGGGTACTCCGGCGTCCCGCACTGTGGCAGGCCCTGCCGGTCTTGCACAGCCGCGGCGCGGCAATGGTGTCTTGCCAAGCGCGCAACGCCGCTCTAGCACTCCGGCCGGCCGTCATTCCGGGGCGCACGCGAAGCGGGCGAGCCCGGAATCCATAACCCCGGCTGGTGGTTATGGATTCCCCGCCCGCGCCAAGAGGCGCGTCCCGGAATGACGAGAGAGGATCGAGAAGGAAACGACCATGGCGACCCACAAACTGCTGCTGCTCCCCGGCGACGGTATCGGCCCCGAGGTGATGGGCGAGGTGAAGCGGCTGATCGACTGGCTCAATTCGGCCGGGATCGCCAAATTCGAGACCGACACCGGCCTCGTCGGCGGCTCCGCCTATGACGCGCACAAGGTGTCGATCTCCGAGGGCGACATGGCCAAGGCGCTGGCCGCCGACGCCATCATCTTCGGCGCGGTCGGTGGTCCCAAGTGGGATGCCGTTCCCTACGAGGTGCGCCCCGAAGCCGGCCTGCTGCGCCTGCGCAAGGATCTCGGCCTGTTCGCCAATCTCCGCCCCGCGGTGTGCTACCCCGCGCTGGCCGATGCCTCGAGCCTGAAGCGCGAGGCGGTCGAGGGCCTCGACATCATGATCGTGCGCGAGCTCACCGGCGGCGTCTATTTCGGCGAGCCCAAGACCATCACCGATCTCGGCAACGGCCAGAAGCGCGCCATCGATACCCAGGTCTACGACACCTATGAGATCGAGCGCATCGCCCGCGTCGCCTTCGACCTTGCCAAGAAGCGCAAGAACAAGGTGACGTCGATGGAGAAGCGCAACGTCATGAAATCGGGCGTGCTCTGGAACGAGGTCGTGACCCAGGTCCACAAGCGCGAATATCCCGACGTCACGCTCGAGCATCAGCTCGCCGATTCCGGCGGCATGATGCTGGTGAAGTGGCCGAAGCAGTTCGACGTCATCGTCACGGACAATCTGTTCGGCGACATGCTGTCCGACATCGCGGCGATGCTGACCGGCTCGCTTGGCATGCTGCCCTCGGCCTCGCTCGGCGAGGTCGACGTCAAGAGCAAGAAGCGCAAGGCGCTGTACGAGCCCGTGCACGGCTCGGCGCCCGACATCGCCGGCAAGGGGCTCGCCAATCCGATCGCGATGATCTCGTCGTTCGGCATGGCGCTGCGCTACTCCTTCGACATGGGCGCGCTCGCCGACAAGGTCGATGCCGCGATCGCCGCCGTGCTGGCCAGCGGCCTGCGCACCGCCGACATCAAGTCGGAAGGCACCACGGCCGCCTCGACCACGCAGATGGGCGAAGCGATCCTGAAGGAATTGCAGAAGCTGCACGCGTAAGCGGCAAGTGCCGTCATTCCGGGTCTGGTGCTTGCGCACCATCCCGGAATGACGGTGCGAGAAAACAAAAATGGCCGGGCGTGAGCCCGGCCATTTGATTCGGTGCCTGCGTCCGCCTCAGTACAGCGGGAAGTTCTGCGGATAGCCGCCGACATCGGACGGCGGGGACAGCGGCTGGCGATCGATCGGGCGGTTGAGGTTCTCGCGGGCGAAGGACGGATAGCCCACCGCCGGCGGGAAGGCGTAGTCGGAGAACTTGCGATCGCCCGGATTGACCTCGGTGCCGCCGTCGAGCCAGGAGCGCTTGCTCACATAGATGCGGGTGCGTCCCTGCTGATAGACCGTGTTGGGGCCGCTCGGGCCGTAAACGGGCCGGCCGCGATCGTCATAGCGCTGCTTGGTCCTGGTGTCGGCCGAAGCCGGTGCCGCGAAGACCATGGCAATCGCGGCGCCCGCCGCAAGCAACGTCGCCAATTTGTTCGCGGCAGAAAATTTCGAGCTCATCACGTCCCCTTCAGGCGGCAAGCCGCCAGTCGATTTCGACCCATACTAGCCCGGTCGGGGTGGCCGCAACTAGGTCTATTGGGTCACACCAGGGCGGAATAATCGTGCGCGCCGGCAAAAGTTGCATGAATACCAGCCACTTGAGCTTGATGCCGGTCAAAGCGCCCCGCGCAATTGCGCGTTCGCGGCGCCCAGCAGCCAGTCCGGCGAGCCCTGGGGGGCGCAACCTCTGCGCTTGAGCTCGGCACGGGCGAACAATTCCGCCAGCTTCGGCTCGTTGCCCGAGGTGAGCAGCGTCAGCCGGTTCAGCGTGCAGGCGATGGCCGCGCGCTGGGCGGGCAGCGTCTCGCCCTGGCAGGAGAAGCCGGAGATCTGGAGCGCCGGCTCCTCGCTGCGCTTGAGATAGCCAAGGCACGCCTGCGCCGTGCCGGTCGGCCGGTACAGGGCGACCGGGCCGAATTTCGTGTCGATCAGGCCGGCCTGCTCGAGCGGGGCGGCCGCACCAAGTCCCATCTGGACGGCCAGGTCTGCTGTGGCCGGGCGCGCCACGTCGAATTCGCCGCCTTCCCGGTAAATATCGAGCTCGGCGACGGGCCGGTCTGCCTCGCCAGTCCAGCGCATCACGTCCCGGCGGCCACCTTCGGGATGTCGTAGGATGGTATAAGTGGCTGTTTTATCTGATGAATTTAGCCGGCTGATGGCGAAGGCCGGATGCGAGTGGTCGGTCACGCTCCAGCCCGGCTTCAGCGCCGGATCGTCGTCGCGCAGGCTCGGGAGCTGACCCAAGGCCGCAAGGCCCAGGATGGCAAACAGCACCAGCGTCCCCACATAGGCGAACAGGCGCGCCAGCGTGCCGACGACCTCGTCGGCGAAATTGGCGAGCGCCAGATGGATCTGGGTGGGAGTTGCGGCCGTGCCGGCCTCAGGCGACTGCATCCATGGCCTTCAGGCATGGTCCAACGTTGTCTTGAGGCCGGTTCTCGCATAGAAGCGCTGCTCTTCCTGTTTAAGCGTCAGCTTCGGGAACGGGCTTTTTCATCGGAGAGTGAACGATGGGTTACAAAGTCGCAGTCGTCGGCGCGACCGGCAATGTCGGACGGGAAATGCTCAACATCCTCGATGAGCGCAAATTCCCCGCGGACGAGGTCGTGGCCCTCGCGTCACGCCGCAGCGTCGGCGTCGAGGTCTCCTATGGCGACCGCACCCTGAAGGTCAAAGCGCTCGAGCACTACGACTTCTCCGACGTCGACATCTGCCTGATGTCGGCGGGCGGCTCGGTGTCGAAGGAATGGTCGCCGAAGATCGGCGCCGCCGGCACGGTCGTGATCGACAATTCCTCGGCCTGGCGCATGGACCCGGACGTGCCGCTGATCGTGCCCGAGGTGAACGCGGATGCGGCCGCGGGCTTCAAGACGAAGAACATCATCGCCAACCCGAACTGCTCGACGGCGCAGCTCGTGGTCGCGCTGAAGCCGCTGCACGACAAGGCGACAATCAAGCGCGTCGTGGTCTCCACCTATCAATCGGTGTCGGGCGCCGGCAAGGATGCGATGGACGAATTGTTCTCGCAGACCAAGGCCGTCTACACCAACAGCGAGATCGTCAATAAGAAGTTTCCCGCGCGCATCGCCTTCAACATCATTCCCCAGATCGACGTCTTCATGGAGGACGGCTACACCAAGGAAGAGTGGAAGATGATGATGGAGACCAAGAAGATTCTTGATCCCAAGATCAAGCTCTCCGCGACCTGCGTGCGCGTGCCTGTCTTCGTCGGCCACTCCGAGGCCGTCAACATCGAGTTCGAGAACCCGATCAGCGCCGACGAAGCGCGCAACATCCTGCGCACAGCGCCGGGCTGCCTCGTCATCGACAAGCATGAGCCCGGCGGCTACGCCACGCCGTATGAA
The DNA here is from genome assembly GCF_052075915.1 of Bradyrhizobium sp. 1200_D9_N1_1. Classification (NCBI taxonomy): domain Bacteria; kingdom Pseudomonadati; phylum Pseudomonadota; class Alphaproteobacteria; order Hyphomicrobiales; family Nitrobacteraceae; genus Bradyrhizobium; species Bradyrhizobium sp. 1200_D9_N1_1. Next base: position 375,910 of record NZ_CP197226.1, read on the forward strand.
GCCGCCGGCGAGGACGCGACCTATATCAGCCGCATCCGCGAGGACGCGACAGTGGAGAACGGCCTCGTGCTGTGGTGCGTGTCCGACAATTTGCGCAAGGGCGCCGCGCTCAACGCGATCCAGATCGCCGAAGTGCTGATCAACCGCAAGCTGATCAGCGCGAAGAAGAAGGCGGCGTAAGCCTTCGCCCACGCCTCTCGTCGTCCCGGACAAGCGCGCCAAAAGCGCGCGCAGATCCGGGACCCATAACCACCGGCCCGCATTGTTGCGCGAGCTGGCAACAACGAGTCTTCGCCAAACAACTTCCTGTGGCTATGGGTCCCGGATCGGCGCTCCGCTCTGGACAACGCTGCGCGTTGCCAAGAGCTCCGCTTGTCCGGGACGACGATCTCGTTTGATGCGCCAGTTTACGAGATCGACTACGCCGCGTCCTTGACGCTGCGGAATTCCTTCGCGACCTTGTCCAGCACGAACAGCGATCCCTCGGCGACGCCGAAATAGGCGCCGTGGGTCTGCATCTGGCCGGCATCGACCGCCTTCTGCACGAACGGGAAGGTCATCAGGTTTTCCAGGCTGCGGAACACCGCGGCCTTTTCGATGCGCTCGACGAATTGCGCCATCGATTCGTGGTCGCGCTGCTCGACCACTTCGCCGGGCTTGATGAACATCTGCATCCATTTGCCGATGAAGTCGCCGGGGGTGAGCGGCTCGATCTTGTCGACGAAGGCGCGGATGCCGCCGCATTGCGCGTGCCCGAGCACCACGATGTGCTTCACCTTCAGCACCGTCACGGCATATTCGAGCGCGGCCGAGACGCCGTGCGCGTTGCCGTCGGGCTGATACACCGGCACCAGGTTGGCGATGTTGCGGACGACGAACAATTCACCCGGGCCGACGTCGAAGATCACCTCGGGCGAGACGCGGCTGTCGCAGCAGCCGATCACCATCACTTCCGGGAACTGCCCCTTCACCGACAGCTCGCGATAGCGGGTCTGCTCGGTCGGCAGCCGCTGGGTGGCGAAGGCTTGGTAGCCTTCCAGCAAATGCTTCGGGAATGTGACCATGGCCTATGCCTAACCATATACCGCAGGGGCGAACAAGCCTTTCGAATAGGCATGCCAGATGCTATCGGCTCAGGTCAGAAGAGATATGAGGAAACCGGAAGGACCATTCGCATGACCCGCCCGCGCCGCAGCCATCTGTTCATGCCCGGCTCGAACCCCCGCGCGCTGGAGAAGGCGCGGAATCTGGCCGCCGACGGCCTGATCCTCGATCTCGAGGATTCCGTCGCCCCTGACGCTAAGGCAGCGGCACGCGACGGAATCGCCGCCGCGATCGCGGCCAAGGGGTTCGGCAAGCGCGAGATCCTGATCCGGACCAACGGTCTCGATACGCCCTGGTGGGCCGATGACGTCGCGATGGCGGCCAAGGCATCGCCTGACGGCATCCTGGTTCCAAAAGTTTCAAGCGTCGAAGATCTCGACGCGATCGGCCGCCGCCTCGCCGAGCTCGGCGCCGCGCCGACCGTGAAGGTCTGGGCCATGATCGAGACCGCGCGCGCCGTGCTCCATGCCGAGGAGCTGGCCGCCGCCGGGCGCAATCCAACGAGCCGCCTCTCCGGTTTCGTGTTCGGCCCGAACGACATCTCGCGCGAGACGCGCATCAAGATGCTGCCCGGCCGCGCCGCGATGATCCCGATGATCACCCACTGCATCCTGGCGACGCGCGCCCACGGCCTCGAAATCCTCGACGGCCCCTACAGCGACATCAACAATTCCGACGGTTTCGCCACCGAATGCGCGCAGGGCCGCGACCTCGGCTTCGACGGCAAGACGCTGATCCACCCCTCGCAGATCGAAGCCTGCAACGCGATCTTCACGCCGCCGGAAGAAGAAGTCGCGCGCGCGCGAAAAATCATCGCGGCGTTCGAATTGCCCGAGAACGTCTCGCGCGGCGCGATCCGCCTCGACGGGGCGATGGTCGAGCGGCTGCATGCCGACATGGCGCGGCGCACGATCGCGATTGCGGACGCGATCGCGGCGATGGGGAAGGGCTGAGGTGTGTCCCCGGCCCGTTCCGTCTTTCTGGATCTCGACGGTACGCTGGTCGATTCGCAGCCGGGCATTGCAGCAAGCTGCTCGGCAGCATTGCGTGTGCTCGGGCATGATCCCGGTAAGGCGCCCGATATAGCGATCGGGCCACCACTCGAAGACATCTTGCGGACGTTGCTGCAGGCATATGGCGACGACCGGATCGACGAAGCCGTTGTCGCCTATCGTCAGCACTATGGTGAAAGCGGCTTGCTCGGAAGCGAGCCCTATCCTGGAATCAGCGGAGCGCTCCAGGAATTGCGGCAAGCCGGATTGAGGATCTACCTCGCCACATCGAAGCGTGAAGTCTTCGCGCGACGGATCCTGGAGAACCTGAATTTAGCGGCGTATTTCGACGGCATCCACGGCTCGGTGCCGGGCGGCAAGCTCGATCATAAGCCGGAGTTGCTTGCCCATATCCTGTCTGAATGCGGTATCGCCGCCTCGCACAGCATCATGATCGGCGACCGCCACCACGACATCGCCGGCGCTCACGCGGTCAAGATGCGCGGCCTTGGCGTGCTCTGGGGTTATGGCAACCGGGATGAGCTGGAGGCGGCCGGCGCAGATCAATTGGTGGAGCGGCCAGCTGATCTCGCACGCACGGTTCTGTCGATGTTGATCGGATAATTTCCGTCGCAATCCGCGCCGCTCAGCGCGGCGCGAGATCGGCGCGGTCGAGCGATTCCAGCGTCGCGGCATTGCCGCAATAACCGTGGTAGTTCTCCGCGGCGGTGCCGTCGGCGAGATCGCGGTCGCACTGTCCCTTGTGACCGCAGAGCGAGCAGACCCGCTCCATGTCGCGCAGCAGCAGCGGCTGCGCGCGTCCGAGCCCTTCCGCGCTGATGCCGAGCTGCTCCAGCATCTTGGGCAGCTCATCGGCGGCGTGCTTGCCATGGCGGACCAGCTCTTCGAGATCATCAGGCGCGATCCTGAGATCGCTCGCGATCCGGTCGAAATCGGCGCGGTCGAGCTGCCGCATTTCGTTCATCTCGCGGCGATGCTTCAGCCAGCTCGCAAAGGAGTCGATGAGATCCTGAACGATGGGATAAGGCCTGCTTGCGGTGCTCATGCGAGGCTCCTCTTGGGGTCGTGAAATTGGAACCAGATTAGGCACAATGATGCAGGAGCGCGTTGCGCTGGATCAAACAGGAAGAGCGGGCTGCGAGGTGGTCGACCTCTCCCGCTTGCGGGAGAGGTCGGCGCGAAGCGCCGGGTGAGGGCTTTCTCCTCTTGGGGGGCTCGCCTGCGGAGACACCCTCTCCCCAACCCTCTCCCGCAAGCGGGAGAGGGAGCGCACTTCCTGCGCGACAGCTAGCCGAACCGCTCCGCCGCCCAGGCATACAGGCTGCCCGGGATCGGTTTTTCGCTACCGCGCCCCTTGGGCGAAATGTGCAGGCCGATGATCTCGGGGTTGGTGACGAGGCCGAGATAGCTCGAGGGATCAAAGAACAATTTTGGCTCGGCATGCACGGCGTAGAACGACTGCTTCGGCAGCGCGTTCTGCAATTCACCCGTGCGACGCGCCAGCGCGGTCAGCGCCGCGGGCCCGAAGATCGCAACGCGAATATCGGAGAGGCGGTTCGAGCCGCCGCGCAGGCGGCGCATCATGAAGGTGATGCGATGGCGCACCGACAGCCAGTTCGGCGTCAGCTCCTCCTGCTCCATCAGCTCCTCGAAAGCGGCAACGATGCCGTGCCCGGGCGGCAGGTAGATCACGGAATTGCCGAGCTGGCGCGGCCGCTCCCAGGCGAAGTAGGGCTTTGCCGGATCGATCTCGACAGGCCTTAGGAGCAGCACGTCGGCGTCGAGCCAGAGGCCGAGGCCTTTCGCCATCAGCTTCATGCGGAAGAAGTCGCTGAATTGAAGCGTGGTCCAGTCGCGCCAGCTTCCGTCGGGTTGCGGCGGCCGCAAGCGCTCTGAGAATGCGTGCGGGAGGATCGCTTCGGCCTCGGCATTCTCGATGCCTGCCGGCAGGCCGGGAATGGTGTCGAAACTGTAGACCGTGACCTTGTGGCCGGCCGCAAGTTGCGAGCGCAGACAGGTCTGGCGCAGGGCGTCCATCGGGCCGTGCCAGAAGGTGACGATGTCGGGCAGCATGCGCGGAAGCTATAGGGGATAATCAGGGCAAAGAAAAAGCCCCGGCGCAATCAGCACCGGGGCTTGAACCGGATATCGAGATCACGCCCAGGCGCGTTCGCGCTTGAGCTTGTCCTCGTAGGTGTCGATCGAGGCCTTCTTCTCCATGGTGAGACCGATGTCGTCGAGGCCGTTGATCAGGCAGTGCTTGCGGAACGGGTCGATCTCGAACTTGACCTTGCCGCCGTCAGGGCCGCGGATCTCCTGGTTCGGCAGGTCGATCGTCAGCGTCGCGTTGGCGCCGCGCTCGGCGTCGTCGAACAGCTTGTCGAGGTCTTCCTGGGAGACGCGGATCGGCAGAATGCCGTTCTTGAAGCAGTTGTTGTAGAAGATGTCGCCGAACGAGGTCGAGATCACGCAGCGGATGCCGAAGTCGAGCAGCGCCCAGGGCGCATGCTCGCGGCTCGAGCCGCAGCCGAAATTGTCGCCGGCGACCAGCACCTTGGTGTTGCGATAGGCGGGCTGGTTGAGGACGAAATCAGGGTTCTCGCTGCCGTCGTCCTTGTAGCGCTGCTCGGAGAAGAGCCCCTTGCCAAGGCCGGTACGCTTGATGGTCTTGAGGTACTGCTTCGGAATGATCATGTCGGTGTCGACATTGATGATCTTCAGCGGCGCCGCGACGCCTTCCAGCGTGGTGAACTTGTCCATGGTTGCGCTTTCCCGGGTGGTTCTAGGGGAACAGGTATTTATCGCGATCGGGGGCCGAATCCTAGGCCGAATTCGGCAGATCTAGTCTGCTTTGGCCTCGATCGCCGCCATATCGTCGTCCGAGAGGCCGAAATGATGGCCAATCTCGTGGATCAGGACGTGGCGGACGATATGGCCGAGGCTCTCGTCGTGCTCGGCCCAGTAGTCCAGGATCGGCCGGCGGTAGAGCCAGACCATGTTGGGCAGCCGCGCCACATCGCCAAAACTCTGCTGGGGCAGGCCGACGCCCTGGAACAGGCCGAGCAGGTCGAACTCGCTCTCGCACTCCATCTCGTCCATGACGTCCTCGGTCGGGAAGTCGTCGACGCGCAGGATCACGCCCTCGCAGAGGCCGCGGAACTCCGCTGGCAGGCGCTCGAAGATGTCGTGTGCCGTCGCTTCCATCTCGGCCAGCGAGGGCGCTTTCAATTCCGTCCACATGAGACCCTCATAGCGCGGGTTCCGCGGCGTTGCATCCCGCTTTATAGGATCGGGCCAAGAAGGAGCGTTGACGCCGCGCGCGAAAACGGGGAGCGTACGGCGCATCAAGGGGTTGGCTCAGGTCAGTGGTGGTGCGATGCGGGCGGGAACAGCAGTTCTGGTTCTACTGTGCATGGGGTTGTTTTCGACTTTTTTTGTCGGCGGCGGAGCCAATGCTCAGACGCGGACGGCCGCCCCTGAAATCCGACTGGCTCAGGCCGTCTCGCCCGACGCGCCGCCGCCACGCAGGCGCCCTCCGGCGCGCCTGCGTGTCACGCCCTATTACAGCCCGGACGGCGTCTATCCGCGGTACAATCCCGGTCCCGATGCGGTCCGCGAGTGCAACGCGACCTATGTGCAGGAATACCGGCCCAGCGGCACGGTGATCGTGCCGCATATGAGCTGCTACTGGCGCCGAGGCTGACGCGCCCTCAATTGCCGCGGAGCGCGCCGATCAGGCCGGCGCCGACGACAGCTGCGGACGCGCCATAGACCAGGATCGTCATCACGAGCTGAGTCAGCGGGCTTGCCGCGCCGGCCTCGACGCCCGGTCCCTGCGCGGCAATCGCCGAGCTCGCACCGAGTGCAAGGCTCGCTGCGATCACGAGGCGAGATATCCGCAATCCGCTGGAATTCGGCATGACCATCTCCTGCATTCGCTCGACCAGAAGATACGTTCGTCGCTGACGGCCGGTTTTGGCAGCGCCTGAAATGTTGCGCCGGGACTCAGGAACTTGTCGCGCCCTCTGCATTCATGTCCGGGGCGCGTTCATCCATAGCCTATTCAGTCTCAAGGCTCTAGGGTCCGGCCCTAATCCTTGTGTCGTAACGCCTGGTCAGCGCGTGCACCGCAAGAACGAAGCCCGCATGCTGGGCGCGGAGGTCGTCATGACGCGATGGATTGCATTGGCCGTTATCGTTGGGCTCGCCGCCGCCATGCCTTGCGCTTCCGCGGTGCAGAGAATGACGAAGCCGGATGCCTCGGCGGGGATCGCGGTTTTTGATGCGCGACGACACGCGCGACATGACGACATTGCGCGGCACTCTGCGTCCCGTGATCCGCGCTACTACGCGCGGCCTGTCTACTACCGTCCCTATCCCTACGGTGTGCCCGCTCCCTTTGTGCTCGGTTTCGGACCGTGGTGGTGACGCGCTAGCCGGCAGGCGCAAATCCCTTCACCAGCAGCACGGTCGCCTGCGCGCCCGCCTTGCGATCGCGCGAGATGTCCTCGTAGTCGGCTGAGTTGGAGAAGGCAACAAACGCGGCTTCGTCGGGAAACGACATCATGACAAGTTTGTCATAGGGCCAGGTGCCTTCGAGCACGCGGGGCTGTTCGTCGGCCGCGAGAAGCCGCCCGCTGTACTTCCTGAACACATCGAAGAACCGCGCCTGGTAGCGGTCATAGGCCGCGCGGTCCGTCATCTTCAATTGCGCGATCGCGTAGACAGTCATTGCAAGAATTCCTCCCATCGCGGCACTGCGCCGCGGCGCGTTGCCCGCAACATCGTTCATTCATGACGCGTTCACGTCGCTGTCCCTAATTTAATCTTGGGAGCGACCGCGAATGAACAGCCAAATGAGCAGCGGTGGCGCGAGGCGCTGCGCCGCAATGCCGCTGTCCAGGTTCAGGAGAATTCGATGCTGAGGATTCTGGGTGTTGGGACAGGCTCGATACGCTTGCTCGGGCTGGCGGCCGTTGCCACGCTGATGCTGTCGGCCGGGACGGCGCGCCGCGCCGAGGCGATGACTCCAATCAATCCGGCGGCGTTGCCGGCAGCGAAGGCCGCAAGCGACGACCTCGTTACGCAGGTTCGCCACGGCGGCGGGGGACATGGTGGTGGCGGACATTTTCACGGCAGCGGCGGTGGCTTCCGCGGTGGCGGAGGACATTTTGGCGGCTTCCATGGCGGCGGCTTCCGTGCCGCGCCGGCCTTTCACGGCGGCGGCATTCGCTACGGCGGAATCCACCACTATGGCGGCTATCATCGCTACGGAATCTATCGCCCGCACTACGGCTATCGCCACTTCCACCGGCGCTATTATTACGGCGGCTACTATCCCTACTACCACTATCCGCGCCGCTGCCGGATCATCTGGACCTATTACGGCCCGCGCCGCATCTGCCGCTGGCACCATTGGCATCGCTGGCACTATCCGTACCGCTATTGGTGATGTGAGTTAGCGCCGTCATTCCGGGATGGCGCGTCAGCGCCAGACCCGGAATCTCGAGATTCCGGGTTCGCCCTATGGGCGCCCCGGAATGACTGCGGATAGTGGCGCTCTTTGATTCAGAGCCAATCCTTCAGCTTCCACGACGAAGCTTTCCACCGCATCAGGTTCTCGAGCTTCCACTGCTTGAACATCGCCGGCGGCCAGCGGCTGAGCTTTGAGGTCTCCTCGACCTCCGGCTTGGCGACGATGCGCAAGGGTGTCGCGCGCCGCCGGTGCTGGCGGGTCGCCTCGCTGATCAGATCGACATATTCAGGCTTGTTGGCCATCAGGCGTGTCCTCGCGAAGTCGTCGCGAGGACGCAGTGTCGGCGCTGGCGATTAACGGCGGTTTGCCGCTTTAGCTCAAATTGCGGGGAGCGGCTTAGCGCCACTCCCTGACGTCGACGAAGTGACCCGCGATCGCAGCTGCCGCCGCCATCGCCGGCGACACCAGATGCGTGCGGCCCTTGAAGCCCTGGCGGCCCTCGAAATTGCGGTTCGAGGTCGAGGCGCAGCGCTCTTCCGGCTTCAGCTTGTCCGGGTTCATGGCAAGGCACATCGAGCAGCCCGGCTCGCGCCATTCGAAGCCGGCCTTGATGAAGATCTTGTCCAGACCCTCGGCCTCGGCCTGCTCCTTCACGATGCCGGAGCCCGGCACCACCATGGCGTTGACGCTGGCGGAGACCTGCTTGCCTTCCGCGATCTTGGCGGCGGCGCGCAGATCCTCGATGCGGCCGTTGGTGCAGGAGCCGATGAAGACGCGATCGAGCTTGATGTCGGTGATCTTCGTCCCCGCCGTCAGGCCCATGTACTTCAAGGCGCGGTGCTTGGAGAGACGCTTGGCCTCGTCCGCGATCTTGTCGGGGTCGGGGACGATGCCGGTCACCGAGATGACGTCCTCCGGCGAGGTGCCCCAGGTCACGATCGGCGGCAGCTTTGCAGCGTCGAGGCGCAGCTCGTGGTCGAAATGCGCGCCGTCGTCGGAGCGCAGCTTCTCCCAATAGCGCATCGCCGCGTCCCAGGCCGCGCCCTTCGGCGCCTTGGGGCGGTCACGCAGGAAGTCGTAGGCTTTCTGGTCGGGCGCGACGAGGCCGGCGCGGGCGCCGCCTTCGATCGACATGTTGCAGACCGTCATGCGGCCTTCCATGCTGAGCGCGCGGATCGCCTCGCCGGCGTATTCCAGCACGTAGCCGGTGCCGCCCGCGGTGCCGATCTCGCCGATGATGGCGAGGATGATGTCCTTGCCGGTCACGCCGTCAGGCAATTTGCCGTCGACGGTGACGCGCATGTTCTTGGCCTTCTTCTGGATCAGCGTCTGCGTCGCCAGCACGTGCTCGACCTCGGAGGTGCCGATGCCGTGCGCGAGCGCGCCGAACGCGCCATGCGTCGAGGTGTGGCTGTCACCGCAGACGATGGTGGTGCCGGGCAGGGTGAAGCCCTGCTCGGGGCCGATGACGTGGACGATGCCCTGGCGCTTGTCGAACTCGTTGTAATATTCGATGCCGAATTCCCTGGCATTGTCGGCCAGCGCCTTGATCTGCTCGATGCTCTCCGGATCCGGATTCGGCTTGGTGCGGTCGGTGGTCGGCACGTTGTGGTCGACGACGGCGAGTGTCTTTTCCGGCGCGTGAACCTTGCGCCCGGTCGCGCGCAGGCCTTCGAACGCCTGCGGCGAGGTCACCTCGTGCACCAGATGGCGGTCGATATAGAGCAGGCAGGTGCCGTCGTCGGCTTCGTGCACCAGATGGTCGTTCCAGATCTTGTCGTACAGGGTGGTCGGCTTGGACATGAGCTTGAGCTCCGGGAATGTTGTGTCAGCGGATATGCGCGGATGGCGCGCGGGCAACAAAATCGTCGGCGCAGCTTTTAGGCTGCGCGCGTAAGCTCTGAGGTTGCCGAGGTCGCGAAGCGTCCGAAGAACCGGCCAGGCAGCCGCGAGCGATCGTCGATGACGATGTGCTTGACGGGGGCGAGACTGGTCAGATCTGGAAACATTCCAAGAATATATAGCAGGGAGATTTGGAAGCGCGAGGGCTTTGACGCGCACGGCTGACGCAACAAAAAAGCGCGGGGCGTTCGGCCCCGCGCTCTTCGAAACTTGCCTGGTGGGCGGAGCTTACTCGCCGACGGCAGCCTGGCGGTCCTGCTTCTCGACGATGCGGGCCGACTTGCCGCGAAGGTTGCGGAGGTAATAGAGCTTGGCGCGACGCACCTTGCCGCGGCGCACGACCTTGATCGAGTCGATCATCGGCGACATCACCGGGAACACGCGCTCGACGCCCTCGCCGTACGAAATCTTGCGCACGGTGAAGCTCTCGTTGAGGCCACCGCCGGAACGGCCGATGCAGACGCCTTCATAGGCCTGCACGCGAGTGCGGTCGCCTTCGACGACCTTCACGTTGACGATCACGGTGTCGCCGGGACCGAATTCCGGAATGTCCTTGCCGGCGGACAGCTTGTCGAATTGCTCTTGTTCGAGCTGCTTGATCAGGTTCATGGGTAAATCTCCATCGGCGCGCCCAGCCTTTTCAAACGGGGGCTGCGCAAAATTCGTCTATCCAGCCATTGCGGATTTGGCCGCTGCTATAAGGCAAGCCGGAGCGTTTGTCACCCGTCTGTCTTGTTTTTTGGCGTTTTTTGGCGACCGGCCCGATTCGGAGCCTTGACCGGGATCTGGGCCCATAAATCGGGCCGCCGGGCCGCCGTCAGGGCCTCGGCTTCGGCCCGCCGCCAGGCCGCGACCTTGGCGTGGTCGCCGGAGGTCAGGATCTCGGGGATCGGAACCCCTTCGAACAGCTGCGGGCGGGTATATTGGGGGTATTCGAGCAGGCCGTCGGAGAAGCTTTCCTCGGTTCCCGAGGCTTCCTTGCCCATCACGCCCGGCAACAGCCGGACGCAGGCGTCAATCAGCGCCAGAGCCGCGATTTCGCCCCCGGAGAGCACGTAATCGCCGATCGAGACCTCCTCCAGGCCCCGCCCGTCGATCACCCGCTGGTCGATCCCCTCGAACCGCCCGCAGACGATCAGGGGGCCGGGGCCCCGGGCGAGCTCCACGACGCGAGCCTGGGTCAATGGCCGACCCCGCGGGCTCATCAGCAGGCGAGGCCGCTCCTTTGAAGAACCTTGGCCGATCTCCGCCGCGTCGATGGCGGCCGCCAGAACATCCGCCCGCAGCACCATGCCCGGGCCGCCGCCGGCCGGGGTGTCGTCGACGCTGCGATGGCGGTCGGTCGCCGAGGCCCGGATGTCCCGTGCCTCGAGCTGCCAGAGCCCGGAGGCCAGCGCGCGGCCGGCCAGGCTCACGCCGAGCGGTCCCGGAAACATCTCCGGAAACAGCGTCAGCACCGTCGCGCGCCAGGGTGAGGAAGTCGTCATCGCCGCTGGTTAGGGCATTGCGGCCGACAGGTCGAGGCCTCGGATTCCTCAGGCTCGCCGGTCATTCGGCAGATGCGATGCCAGCACCAGCGCGAGCGGGCAGATCGCAAGCGCCGTGACGGCCGTCGCCGCGGTTGCCAGCGTCGGACCGACGGCGTCGCCGAGCAGGCCGTAGAGCACCGGTGCGATGGCGCCCGATCCGATCGTGCCGGTGTAGAACAGCGCGAAGGCGCGCTCGGTGCGATGGGGCGATGTGAGCTCGGGGACCGTGCCGTAGAGAACCGAGGACGTGCCGTTGAGCATCACGCCGAGCAGCGGCAGCACGATGATCGCCGGGATCAGCGGCAATGCGAGCACCGCGAGGATCAGCGCGGCGGTGCCGCCCTCGGTGAGAAGCACGGTGCGGATCGTGCCGACGCGTTCGCCGAGCCAGCCGCAGGTGAATTTGCCGGCGGCGCCGCCGATGAAGACCATCGCCAGCGCAAAGCCGCTCGTCGGCAGCGAGGCGCCCTTGTCGCGCAGCAGGAACGGCAGGAAGGTGAGGAAGCCCATCCGCACCGCACTGTCGAGAATCCCGATCGCGAGCAGCCAGGAGAAGCCGCCGCGGCCGGCATGCGTGCCTTGCGTCGTGACCGCTGATTTGTGCGCAAACCCCTTGCCGACAGCCGGCATCAGCACCGCGAGGCAGAGCGCAACGACTAAGCCCATCAGTGCGACCAGAAGCAGCGCGTGCCGCCACGACATGATCACCAGCAGCACCGCGGTCAGGGCCGGGAGTGCCGCCTTGCCGAGATCGCCGCTGAAATTATAGATGCCGAGCGGTCCGCGCGCCGCCTTGCCATAGGCGCGCGACACTGCGGCCGAGGCGAGCGGATGCTGCGTGCTCGAACCCGCGCCGGATATGAGGAGCGCAAGGCCCAGTCCCATGACGCCGCCGGACAGTCCGGCCAGGACATAGCCGAGCGCGGCGAGCAGCGTGCCGAGCGCGAGCAGGATCTTGCCGTCGATCCGCTCGGCGAGGCGGCCGACCGGGATTTGCAGCCCGGCCATAGCGCCGGAATAGAGCCCGCGCATCACCGCCAGTAGCCCGTAGCTGAGCGCGAATTCGGCCTGCCAGACCGGCAGCAGCACATAGATCAGGTCGGTGTAGCCATCGTGCAGGGCGTGGTTGATGCCGGTCGCCGCCAGGGTGCGGCGCGGCTTGCTCAGCGTCTCCTCGCCGGGAGGGGCCGTTTGCGATTGCGATAGAAAACCTGAGGGGAGAATTGCCACGATCTCAAACCAAAAGCAGTCGAAAGACGAAGCTATGTAAGTGCTTTGGCCTCCACTATGCGGCCTTCAAGAATCCGTCACAAACCAGTAATAATCGGATCATGCGCTAGAAATTCTATTGTATGGCCATGTTCGTTCCTCGCCGCAGCCTGCCGCCCCTGAACGCTGTCCGTGCCTTCGAGGCGGCGGCCCGGCTTGGCAGCTTCAAGGAGGCGGCCGGCGAGCTTGGCGTGACCCATGGCGCGGTCAGCCAGCAGATCCGCCTGCTCGAGACCTGGCTCGGGCCGCCGGCGCTGTTCCGGCGATCGGTGCGGCGGGTGGTGCTGACGCCGGCTGGCGCCGCGCTGCTCGCGGAGTTCGCGCCCGCGCTCGATCGGGTCTCGGCCGCCGTGCAGCAGCATCGCAAGCGTCGCGGCGAGGCGCCGGCCGCGGTGCTGCGCGTCAACGCGCTAGCGACATTCAGCCTGCGCTGGCTGTTGCCGCGCATGACAAGGTTTCGTGCCGAGCATCCCGATATCGAGGTGCGGCTGTCGACGTCGAACGATCCCGTGGATGCCTTGCCCGAGCTGTTCGACGTGGTGATCCGCGGCGGCCCCGACACCTTTCACGGCTTTGCGTCGCGCTTCCTGTTGTCGGAGCAGCGGCTGCCGGTGTGCAGTCCCGCTCTGCTCGCGAAGCTGCCGCTGACCGAGGTTGCGGATCTCAGCCGGCATACGCTGCTGCACGTCACCTCGATGCCGCGGCTGTGGCGCGACTGGCTGACCGATGCAGGCGAGTCCGCGCTGGAGGGCGCGGCGTCGCTGACCTTCGATCATTTCTATCTGACGCTTCAGGCGGCGCTCGACGGCCTCGGCGTCGCCATGGGACCGACGGCACTGATCGCCGACGATCTCGCGGCCGGCCGTCTGGTGACGCCGTTTCCGAACATCAGCCTGCCGGCCCGCAGCTATTTTGCTTACTTTCCCGAAGGGCGCGACGACGATCCGCATCGCGCGGTGTTCTGCGACTGGCTCGAGCAGCAGGGCCGCCAGACAGTCTGAGCGCGGTTAGCGCTCTTCAGCCTCATCGCCCGCGATCTCCTGCGGCAGGGCGACCACGACGCGGCCGCCGGCGACATCGACCTCCGGCACCACCGCGTTGGAGAACGGCAGCAGCAGGGACGCGCCCTTCGGCGGCGCGATCTCGATGATGTCGCCGGCGCCGAAATTATGGATCGCGAGCACGCGGCCGAGCGGCTCGCCGTCCGTGGTGACGGCGGCGAGCCCGATCAGGTCGGTGTGGTAATATTCGTCCTCGTCGGTCGCGGGCAGCTTTTCGCGCGCGACGTAGAGCTCGATGCCGTTGAGGCGCTCGGCCTCATCGCGGGTCGTGACGCCCTTGAACGTCGCGACCAGATGATCCTTCGCCTCACGCGCTTGCGCGACCTCGAACTGGCGCTTGCCGTCCTTGGACAGAAGCGGACCGTAGCGCTTGATGGCGAAGGGATCTTCGGTGAAGGTCCACAATTTGACCGCACCGCGCACACCATGCGCGGCGCCGATCCGCGCGACGCAGACCAGCGCCGACATGGTCTGGCCTTAACCCTTCGCGGCAGCTTCGGCCTGCGCCTTGCGCTCCTTGCGCGGCACGGCCTTCTGCGGGTTGTTGCGCGCTTCGCGCTTCTTGACGCCGGCGGCGTCGAGGAAACGCGACACGCGGTCCGACGGCTGCGCGCCCTTGGCGACCCAGGCCTTCACCTTCTCCATGTCGAGCTTGAGGCGCGCCTCGTTGTCCTTCGGCAGCAGCGGGTTGAAGTAGCCGAGACGCTCGATGAAGCGGCCATCGCGCGGAAAGCGCGAGTCGGCGACGACGACGTGATAGACGGGACGCTTCTTGGTGCCTGCGCGGGCGAGGCGGATAACGACGGACATTCAGTTCTCCTTCAAAGCACAGTTTGTTCGGTTGATTGGTATTCCGCGTTGCGCGAGACCGATGCGATCCCGTGCGACGAATTCCTCATTTCTTCTTGCCCGGGAAACCGCCGAGGCCCGGCAGCGTCGGCTTGCCGCTCAGCCCGGTCAGTCCAGGAAGGTTCGGCAGGCCGGTGCGAAGACCGGGCGGCAAATCCTTCGGCAAATTCGGCAGGCCTTGTCCGCCGCCGCTTTGCATCTTCTCCTGCATCGCCTTCATCTCTTCGGGCGAAGGCATCTTCATGCCGCCGCCAAAGCCCATCGCCTGGGCGATGCCGGCGAGCGGGCCGCGCTTGCCCGAGCCCATGGCCTTCATCACGTCGGCCATGTTCCGGTGCATCTTGAGCAGCTTGTTGACGTGCTCGACGCTCTGGCCGCTGCCTGCGGCGATGCGCTTCTTGCGGCTGGCCTTGAGCAGGTCGGGATGACGGCGCTCGTCGCGCGTCATGGAATCGATGATCGCGACCTGGCGCTTCAAGATCTTGTCGTCGATCCCGGCGGCCGCGATCTGGTTCTTCATCTTGGAGATGCCGGGCATCATGCCCATCAGGCCGCTGATGCCGCCCATATTGGCCATCTGCGACAGCTGCTCGCGCATGTCGTTGAGGTCGAACTGACCCTTGCGCATGCGCTCGGCGGTGCGCGCGGCCTTTTCGGCGTCGATGTTGGCGGCGGCACGTTCGACCAGCGACACCACGTCGCCCATGCCGAGGATGCGGCCGGCGATACGGTCGGGATGGAAGTCCTCCAGCGCGTCGGTCTTTTCACCGGTGCCGATCAGCTTGATCGGCTTGCCGGTGACGGCACGCATCGACAGCGCGGCGCCGCCGCGGCCGTCGCCGTCCACGCGGGTCAGCACGATGCCGGTGAGGCCGACGCGCTCGTCGAAGGCGCGGGCAAGATTGACGGCGTCCTGGCCGGTGAGCGAGTCCGCGACCAGCAGCACTTCATGCGGATTCGCGGCAGCCTTGATGGCTGCGGCTTCCGCCATCATGTCTTCGTCGAGCGTGGTGCGGCCGGCGGTGTCGAGCAGCACGACGTCGTAGCCGCCGAGCTTGCCGGCTTCCAGCGCGCGCTTTGCGATCTGCGCCGGCTGCTGTCCCGCCACGATCGGCAGGGTCGGAATGTCGAGATCGCGGCCGAGCACGGCCAGCTGCTCCATCGCCGCCGGGCGATAGACGTCGAGCGAGGCCATCAGCACCTTGCGCCTGTCGCGCTGGACCATGCGGCGGGCGAGCTTCGCGGTGGTGGTGGTTTTACCGGAGCCCTGCAGGCCGACCATCATGATCGGCACCGGCGGCACGGAATTGATGTCGATGGTCTGGCCTTCGGCGCCGAGCGTGTTGATCAGCTCGTCATGGACGATCTTGACCACCATCTGGCCGGGGGTCACCGACTTGACGACGGTGGCGCCGATCGCCTGCTCGCGGACGCGTTCGGTGAAGCTGCGCACGACTTCGAGCGCAACGTCGGCCTCCAGCAGCGCGCGGCGCACCTCGCGCATCGCGGCGTCGACGTCCTTTTCGGTCAGCGCCCCGCGCCCCGTCAGACGATCGAGGATGCCGCCAAGCCGTTCCGACAGATTGTCGAACAATGCCGTTGTCCCTTGTCCTGCTTGCGCAGGGTTGCCGCATTCACCTCTGTCATGCCCCGCCTTCGCGGGGGATGACCAGTTCTCGGTCCGTGGCCTGAAGCCAGGAAGCGATCTTCCAAACACCTTTGCGCCCGAGGGCGCATAGCGCTGTCGGGCGTTGACCTCTGGCCTCCAGGGCCAGTCGGCGGGTCGAAAAGAAAGCCTTTCCGAGAAAGTGGCGGGGTTAAACGCCGCTCCCGCCCAAAAGTCAAGGAAAGTTAGGGCGCCGGAACGCCCCTGGTAGGGCAAGGCCCTGAAATTATGACCCTTTTGGCGATGGGTTCCTTTTCTAGCGGCCCCGCCCATATAGGCGGTGATGTCTTGCCGTCCCGACCATCCCTAGAATCCCGCCGGTGCCGGTCGCCCGCCGCCGCCTTTTCGGACTGCTTGCCGGAGCCGGTGCGCTGGTCGGCGTCCCCTCCTCTGGATGTCCCGCATGAAGACCTATGACGGTCCCGCCTCCGACCATTTCAACGGCCTGCACTTCTTCGATCCCGACGGCGCGCCGCCGAAACCGCTTCGCGAGGTGCTGCGCTGGCAGTTCAGCGGCAAGCGGCAGCGGGCGGCCTGGCCGGATTGGGCTCCGAGCCCCCATGCCGACACCCCGCCGGAGCGCGTCGACGGCGGCAAGGCGCGACTCTCCTTCGTCGGTCACGCCAGTTGGCTGATCCAGGCCGGCGGCCTCAACATCCTCGTCGATCCCGTCTGGTCCTCGCGGGTGTCGCCCGTCGGCTTTGCCGGACCGAAGCGGCACAACGATCCCGGCATCGCCTTCGAGAAGCTGCCGAAGATCGACGTCGTGCTGGTCTCGCACGGGCACTACGATCATCTCGACATCGCGACGCTGTCGCGGCTCGCCAAGAATTTTGCTCCGCGGGTGGTCACGCCGCTCGGAAATGACGTGACGATGCGCAGCACCGACTCGTCGATCAAGGCCGAGGCGTTCGACTGGCACGACCGCGTCGAGCTCGGCGGCGGCATCGCCGTGCATCTGGTTCCGACCCGGCACTGGACAGCGCGCGGCCTGTTCGATCGCAACAAGGCGCTGTGGGCGAGTTTTGTGTTGGAGACGCCGGCCGGGAAAATCTACGTCGTCTGCGATTCCGGCTATGGCGATGGCAGACATTTTCGCCGCGTCGCGGAGAAGCACGGGCCGTTACGCCTGGCGATCCTCCCGATCGGCGCCTACGAGCCGCGCTGGTTCATGCGCGACCAGCACATGAATCCGGAAGATGCCGTGAAGGCGCTGCTCGATTGCGGCGCGCAGGACGCGCTCGGGCATCATCACGGCACTTTCCAGCTGACGGACGAGGCGATCGACGCACCTGCGAAAGCGCTGGTCGAGGCGCTGGATGCCGCGCAGATTCCGCAGCAGCGGTTCGTCGCGATGAAGCCGGGGCAGGTGGTGGAGATTTAGCTCCGCTGTCGCCACCCATACAGCTCGTCGTCCCGGGGCGCGACGAAGTCGCGAGCCCGGGACCCATACCCACAGCAAGACGTTTGACGAAGACTCGTCGTTTTCAGTCTTCCCGCGGTACGGCGACCTGCGCCTACCGAAAGATCACGCGGTATGGGTCCCGGCCTTCGCCGGGACGACAGTTGTATTTGTAGCGAGCAGTGTGCCTCTTACGGCGCTACGTCTACTGCCCCTGCTTGATCGCCCAGCTCACATTCACCGTCACCGACAGCGTCTCCTCGCCCGGTGCGACGGCGGCGGGTGCGGCCATCGGTGCCGTGGCCATTCGCGCCTTGAACAACGGCACCGGCGCGCCGCCTTCGGAGACGCTGAGCGGTGCACCCAGCGTGACGCCGGTGGCCTTGGCGTAGATCTCGGCCTTGCGGCGGGCATCCGCCACCGCCTGCTCGCGGGCGTCGTCGAGCAGTTTTGACGCCTGCGTCACCTCGAACGAGATGTTGCCGATATCGTTGGCGCCGGCGCTGACCAGCGTGTCGATGATGCCGGCGATCTTGGTCACATCGCGAATCTTGACGGTGACGCGATTGGAGGCGCGGAAGCCGACCACGGGCGAGGCGCCGGTGGATTTGTTCTGGCCGTATTGCGGCTGCAGCGACAGCCGTGAGGTCTGGTAATCCTTCTCGGCGATCCCGGCCCCCTTCAACGCCAGCAGCACCTTGCCCATCGCGGCGTTGTTGGCGTCGGAGGCTTCCTTCGCCGTCTTGGCGTCATTGGCGACGCCCGCGTCGATCTGCGCAAGATCGGGCGCCACTGAAACGGTGGCCTCGCCGCTCACCGAGATCGCGGAGGGAAAATCGTCGGCGAGCACGGGCGTTGCCAGCAGCGTGGCAGCGAAAACGGCGGCGAGTACGGCAGGCTTTTTCATCGGTCTCACTTCAGTGGCACGAAAACATTGATCACGAGCTTGTCCTCCGCCGTCTTCAGGGGATCGGTGAGGTACTCCTCGATAAAGGTGTCCTTGGCTTCCAGTCTCTTGTCGTCGAGGTGATTGGTGATCGCCTCGTAGGTGTTGTCCATGTTGTCGTAGGAGCCGCGATGGACGAATTTCAGCGCCTTGCCTTCAGGCGATTTGCCGACGCTCATGTCCTTGGGCAGGTTCTTGGGATCCTGCTCGACCGGAATCTCGGCGAGGAAGGTGAAGCCGGTGTCGTCGGTCGAGGTATAGACGATCATCGAATTGCCGGCGTGCTTGATGCCCTGCTTGTCCAGGAGCGTGTTCAGCGCCTTGAAGGCGTCGACCAGCGTGTCGAAGGCCGAGTCCCAATTGGCAGTGCCCTTGACCATCACGACCTTCCTGGACTCGAGCGTGGTCTCGAGGCCAAAGGGATCGGCGGTCTGGACCGGGGCGGGGGTGGCGGCGACAGCCGGGGCCGTCGGGCTGGGCGAGGTGCTGGCTGCGGGCGCGGGCGATGCTGCGGGAGCCGGTGAGGCGCTCGCCGCAGGCGAGGGCGTTGCCACGGGGGCGGGCGAGGCACTTGCAGCCGGGGCGGGCGAGGCCGACGGGGCCGGCGAGGGGCTTGCCGAGGCAGCGGGCGCCGGGCTCTGCGCCAGAGCGCCGGACAGCCCAAGCGACAAGGCCGCTGCCGGGATCAGCGCGGCCAGAGCGAGACGACGAAAAGTGTTCATTTTATTCTCCCCAAGGCCTTGGTCCAGCAAGGCCCTAATTCATCAAGACCTTACCCACCAAGGCCTTAACCTGGCCGCGCGTCCCGGTTCGCGCGAACCGCGCCGTTCTAACACGCGAGCGCCGAATTCGTCCCATGACAGATGCGTCATGGCGAACGTCCTGGCGCCCGGCGGCAAATCACTGGCCAAGCGGCCAAGGATCGCCATATAAGGCAGGCGAAATTCAGGAAATTTCATGAGCGCGCTGGCCAACCACGCATTTGCCAAGATGAACGGTATCGGCAACGAGATCGTCGTTGTCGACATGCGCGATTCCACGGCAAAGGTGACGCCGGACGATGCCCGCGCGGTGGCATCCGCGCAGGGCGGCGTGCCCTACGATCAGCTCATGGTGCTTCAGAAGCCGCGGCTCGACGGCACCGAGGCCTTCATCAGCATCTACAACAATGACGGCTCCGAAGCCGGCGCCTGCGGCAACGGCATGCGCTGCGTGGTGCGGCGCATCTTCGAGAAGACCGGGCAGGCCACGGCGACGTTCGAGACGGCCGCCGGCCTGCTCAATGCCTGGCAGGGCCCGGCGCCCGATCTCTATACCGTCGACATGGGCGTGCCCAAGTTCGGCTGGCAGGACATTCCGCTGGCGGAAGAGTTTCGCGACACCCGCTACATCGAATTGCAGATCGGGCCGATCGACAATCCGATCCTGCATTCGCCCTCAGTGGTGAGCATGGGCAACCCGCACGCGATCTTCTGGGTCGACGACGTCAACGCCTATGACCTCGCGCGCTTTGGCCCGCTGCTGGAAAACCATCCGATCTTCCCCGAGCGCGCCAACATCACGCTCGCCCATATCGTCGACCGCGACCACATCACGATCCGCACCTGGGAGCGCGGCGCCGGTCTCACCAGGGCCTGCGGTTCGGCGGCTTGCGCGACGGCCGTCGCCGCGGCGCGCCTGAAGCGCGCCGAGCGCAACGTCGAGATCACGCTGCCCGGCGGCAAGCTCGGCATCGAATGGCGCGAGCGCGACGACCACGTGCTGATGACGGGCACCGCGACCTTCGAATATGAGGGCAATTTCGATCCGGCGCTGTTCGCGCCGGCCGGATAATGTCCGTCGAGATCGTCACCTTCGGCTGCCGCCTCAACGCCTTCGAGGCCGAGGTGATCCGCAGCAAAGCCGAAGGCGCAGGGCTCGTAGACACCATCGTCATCAACAGCTGCGCCGTCACCAACGAGGCGGTGGCTCAGGCGCGGCAGTCGATCCGCAAGCTGAAGCGCGAGCGGCCGGGGGCGCGCATCGTCGTCACCGGCTGCGCCGCACAGACGCAGAGCCGGATGTTCGCCGATATGGCCGAGGTCGATCGCGTCGTCGGCAATGACGACAAGATGCGCAGCGATGCCTGGCGCGAGGCGCGCGATGCCTTCGACATCGGCGCCAGGGAGAAGATTGCCGTCAGCGACATCATGGCGGTGAAGGAGATGGCGCCGCATCTCGTCGACGGCTTCGCAAGCGGTCTGCCGCGCGTGTTCGTGCAGGTGCAGAACGGCTGCGACCATCGCTGCACCTTCTGCATCATCCCGTTCGGCCGCGGCAATTCGCGCTCGGTGCCGATGGGCGCCGTGGTCGAGCAGGTGCGGGCGCTGGCGGAGCGCGGCCATGCCGAGATCGTGCTGACCGGCGTCGACCTCACCAGCTATGGCGCCGACCTGCCGGGTGCGCCGAAGCTCGGCATGCTGACGAAGCAGATCCTGCGGCATGTGCCGGAGCTGAAGCGCCTGCGCATCTCCTCGATCGATTCGATCGAGGCGGACAACGATCTGCTCGACGCGATCGCCGACGATGCGCGGCTGATGCCGCATCTGCATCTGTCGCTGCAGTCGGGCGACGACATGATCTTGAAGCGCATGAAGCGGCGGCATTTGCGGGGCGATGCGATCGCCTTCTGCGACCAGGTGCGGCGCCTGCGCCCGGACGTCGCCTTCGGCGCCGACATCATCGCGGGCTTTCCGACCGAGACCGAGGCGATGTTTTCCCGCTCGCTCGATCTGGTCGAGGAATGCGGCCTGACCTTCCTGCACGTCTTCCCCTATTCCCCGCGCCCCGGCACGCCCGCCGCACGGATGCCGCAGGTTGCGGGGCCTGAGATCAAGGAACGCGCGCGGCGGCTGCGTGCGGCTGGAGAGGCAGCATTGCGTCAGAGGCTGCAAGCCGAAATTGGCGCAACGCGCGATGTGCTGATCGAAAGTGAGAGCCAGGGCCGCACGGAGCACTATCTGCCGGTGGCGATCGCGGGCGCGCGCGTGGGGAGCGTGGTGCCGCGGATGATCGTCGGCAGCGATGGTGAGCGGTTGACCACGTAATTTGCCGTCGTCGTCCTGGCGAAAGCCAGGACCCATTACCCCAGGGAGAAGTTGTTGCACGGGATTGCCAACCACCAGTCTTCGCCAAATTGAATTCGGTGGTTATGGGTCCTGGCTTTCGCCAGGACGACAGCGGAGGGCGTGGCCCGCAGCGCGCCTCAAACCCGCTCCGCTACGACGCCCGCACCTGCCAGAACCGCAGCGTGCGCCGCGCGTTCTCCGGCGTCATTCGTGCGTAATGCCCCTGCGCTCTCGCAAGATCCGCCGGCTTCATCGCGCCGGTGGCGAAGCGGCTTTCGAGCACGGCGGCGGTGGTCTCCCAGCTGAGCTGCGCCGCCTTGCACGGCACCAGCAGGCCGTCCTCGCGCAGGCTCTGCATCAACGGGCGAATCACCTCGACGGTGGATTGCGACAACACCGCCAGCGCCGCGACGGTTTCTTCATAGCGCCGCTGCTTGGCAAAGCTGAACAGCGTCGCCTCGTTGAGCTGGCCGGATGCCTTGAGACCTGCGATGGCGCGCTTGGCGCCTTCGAAATCGCGGACACCGGACATCTCGCGCGTGACGCCGGCGGTAACGGCGGCGATCGCGCCCTGGATTTCCTCGAACAGATGCGGCGGCGCGCGCGACAGCAGGCGGGTGCGAACCGTGTCCGTCGCCGAGCGCAGCAATTGGCGGCGCAGCTCCGATGGCAGATCGACGCGGACGCCGACGCTGACGGCGAGCTCCGGATCACCCTCCGCCTGTCCGACGATGACGGCAAATCCGTTTCCGGAGACGCGTGCGCCCGGATTGGCGGCAAGCCGCCGGCTGACACTGGGATAGCGGCGCGCCAGCAGCGCGTCGGTGACGATCTCCTTCAGCCACCAGCGCCCGGCGACCGCGAGCAGATGCGGTTCGCCCTTGGACGATGCGATCTTCACCAGCTCGCCGTCGTCGAGGCGCGCGGATTCCTGGAGCACGGGTCCGGCGATGCGGATCTCGTCATTGTTGGCGAGGCGGCGGATCACGGAGGGCGGCGCCTGTGCGATCGGCGCCAGCTGCGCGCTGATCTCGGCCAGCGCCACGCGTGCGCCCATGTCGGCGATGGCGCGAAGCTCGATGGTGCCGATCAGGCGCTCGAGCACCTCGTCGAACAGCGCGATCTGCTCGTCGTCAAAACTGCCGGCGGAGGACAGGAACAGGTCGGTGACGCGGCGGGCCGTCTCCAGGCCCTTTTCCGCCGAGCCAATCCGAAGTGCGGATTCGACCTCGTCGATGATCGATAGCTCGGCCTTGGACATGACGCGCGGCTCGTCCTGAGCGGATTGACGGAAGCTTGTTCTAAGCAACCGCTATCATTAGAGGCGAGCCCTGAACGTTTCGTAAACCATGGCCGAGGAGAACGAAGTGCTGCCGCGGCGGCGCTGCGCTCCCTCTCGCGCTAGCGGGAGAGGTGAACGGCAGCTACTCCCCGTTCCACCCGCAAGCCCTGAGCTTCTCGTGCATGTGCGGCGGGGCCGGGGCCACCACGCGGACCGGCTCCTTGTTCCGGGAGATCGGCACTACGATCTCGCGGGAGTGCAGGTGCAGCTTCGGCTCGCCGAAGCGCGGGCCGTTGCCGTAAATGTTATCGCCGAAGATCGGCCAGCCGGTCGCGGCCGAATGCACCCGCAATTGATGGGTCCGCCCCGTCACCGGTTCCATGGCGAGCCAGGTGAAACCGTCACCCCGGCCCATCACCTTCCAGTTGGTGATCGCCTTCTGGCCTTCGGGATCGGGCTTCTGCCACCAGCCGCGCTCGGCATTGAGCCGGCCGAGCGGCATATCGATGGTGCCTTCGTCCTCGGCGGGCCCGCCTTCGACCACGGTCCAGTAGGTCTTGCCGATCTTGCCGTGCTTGAACAGCAGGCCGAGCGAGGCGGTCGCCTTGCGATGGCGGCCGAGGATGAGGCAACCGGAGGTGTCCTTGTCCAGCCGGTGGGCCAGCACCGGCGGCCGCGGCAGGCCGAAACGGAGCGCGTCGAAGGATGCCTCCAGATTGGCGCCGCCCTTGGGGCCGCGATGCACCGGCAGACCGGCCGGCTTGTCGATGACCAGCATCAATCCGTCGCGATGGAGCACGCGGCCCAGGATTTCGTCGGCGGTCAGTTCGGGAACATCGAGCAATGGCAGGACTTTCGGTCAAGACTTTCGTTTGGGAGCCGGAACGGCTAACACACCAGTGCGGTGGATTTGGCATTCGCTCAGCGGCTGCCGCGAAATGTGAAGCGAATGCCAAATCCAGGGCCGCACTGGCAACAATATTTTCTCGTGCCGCTCTTCGATTTGAAGTTCCTAACCGGACTTGCGGCAAGAGAGTAGGAACTTCAAATCGTCGGCACGAGCACCATGAACGATACCACGTCAGATCCCCCCAAGCTGAGCTGGTGGCGCCGCCTGTCCAACGGGCTGAAGCGCACCTCGTCCTCGCTCGGGACCGCGGTCGCCGACCTCGTCACCAAGCGCAAGCTCGACCGCGCCATGCTCGACGACATCGAGGACGTGCTGCTGCGCGCCGATCTCGGCACATCCGTCGCGGTGCGCATCGCCGACGCCGTCGGCACCGGGCGCTACGACAAGGCGATCTCGGCGGACGAGGTCAAGGACGTCGTTGCGACCGAGGTCGAGAAGGTGCTGGCGCCGGTGGCAAAGCCGCTCGAGATCGATGCGGCCAGGAAGCCGTTCGTCATCCTCGTCGTCGGCGTCAATGGCTCCGGCAAGACCACCACTATCGGCAAGCTCTCGCAAAAATTCGCCTCCGAAGGCCGCAAGGTGATGCTGGCCGCCGGCGACACTTTTCGCGCAGCGGCGATTGAGCAGCTCAAGGTCTGGGGTGAGCGTACGAAAACACCGGTCATCGCGGGCACGCAAGGCTCCGACTCGGCGAGCCTCGCCTTCAACGCGCTGACGGCGGCGAAGGAGCAGAAGACCGACGTGCTCCTGATCGACACCGCCGGGCGGCTTCAGAACAAGGCCGAGCTGATGAACGAGCTCGAAAAGGTCGTGCGCGTCATCCGCAAGGTGGACGACACTGCGCCGCATGCGGTGCTGCTTGTGCTCGACGCCACCGTCGGCCAGAACGCGCTGTCGCAGGTCGAGGCCTTCCATCGCACGGCGGGCGTCACCGGCCTCGTGATGACCAAGCTCGACGGCACGGCGCGCGGCGGCATCCTGGTGGCGCTCGCGGAGAAATTCAAACTGCCGGTGCATTTCATCGGCGTCGGCGAGGGCGTCGACGATCTCGCGCCGTTCACCGCGCGCGATTTCGCCCGTGCGATCGCCGGAATCGAGTCATAGGTTTCTTTCGTCATGCCCCGCGCAGGCGGGGCATCCAGTACGCCGCGCCGCCGGTTGTCGATCACAGGTGCCACGGAATACTGGATCCCCCGCATTCGCGGGGGATGACATCAACGAAAGTCAGGGAATGGACAAGACCCAGCCGCATCCGCTGTTCAAGCTTGCGACCGAACTCGGTCCGCTGCTCGTCTTCTTCTTCGTGAATGCGAAGTTCAATCTGTTCGCCGCGACCGGCGCGTTCATGGTCGCGATCGTGGCGGCGATGATCGCCTCCTATGTGGTGACGCGCCATATCCCGATCATGGCGATCGTGACGGGCGTGATCGTGCTGGTGTTCGGCACGCTGACGCTGGTGCTGCACGACGAGACCTTCATCAAGGTCAAGCCGACCATCATCTACGGCCTGTTCGCCGCAATCCTCGGCGGCGGGCTGCTGTTCGGCCGCTCCTTCATCGCCGTGATGTTCGACCAGATGTTCAACCTGACGCCGCAGGGCTGGCGTATCCTGACGCTGCGCTGGGCGCTGTTCTTCGCCGGCATGGCGGTGCTGAACGAGATCGTCTGGCGCACCCAGAGCACGGATTTCTGGGTGAACTTCAAGGTGTTCGGCGTGACGCCGATCACGATGATCTTCGCCATCGCCCAGATGCCGCTGACCAAGCGCTATCACCTCGAGCCGGTCTCGCTGGAAGCGAGCGAGGCGGATGCGGGGGATGTGAGGAAGGGGTGACTGTTTGATGTCATTCCGGGGCACGCGAAGCGTGAACCCGGAATCTCGAGATTCTCAGGTGCGCAAGTGCGCACCATAGTTCGGCTCTGCGAGCCGCCCCGGAATGACAGTAACTACTTCAGCGCCTTCTCCATCTGCGGCAGCAGCACGCTCCGCAGATTGTCCGGCGTAATCGGGCCGACCAGCTTGTAGACGATGGTGCCCTCGCGTCCGACGACAAAGGTCTCCGGCACGCCATAGACGCCCCATTCGATCGAGGCGCGGCCGTTGGCATCCACGCCGACGCGGCCGAACGGGTTGCCGTAGCGGCCGAGGAAGCGGCGGGCGTTGTCGGCCGCGTCCTTGTAGTTGATGCCGACGAGCTGGAAGCGCTTGTCTTTCCCCAGCTCGGTCAGAAGCGGCGCCTCGTCATGGCAGGGTACGCACCAGGAGGCCCAGACGTTGACAAGGCTGACCTTGCCCTTGAACGCGGCGGGATCGAGCCCCGGCACCTGGACGTTGTCGGCCTGCAATCCCTCGAGCGGCGGCAGCGCGGTCTGCGGCGCCGGCCGTCCGATCAGCGCGGAGGGAATCCGCGAAGGATCGCCGCTGCCGAGCCGGAACCAAAACAGCAGCGCCAGGCCGATGAAGGCGATCAGCGGCAGCACCATCAGGAAGGTGCGGCGCTGCGGGTTCGCGGAAGTCGACTGCTCGCTCATGGCCGATCCATCGCGCTGCGCCCCGAGCGGCGGGTGATGCCGCTGCGGTCGAGGTCGCGCAGGCGGCGGGTCTGGCTGCGATAGTCGGTCGCGATCCAGCCGATCAGGATCGCGACCACGAGCGCGGCTGCGGCATAAGACGTCACGATGAAGGAGGCATAGGGACCGAGCGACATGATCATGCGGCCCCGACTTCGTTTGACGCGTTGTTTTGACGCGAACCGGCGCCCATTTCGCTCGAAAACGCCATGCGGCTCGCCTGCATCATCTGCAGCGAGCGGACACGGCGGCGCAGGATCTCGTTGCGCATCGCCGCCAGGTGCAGCGTGACGAACAGCAGGGTGAACGCGATCGCCATCACCAGCAGCGGAATCAGGAACGATTTGTCGAGCGACGAACCGCCCATGCGCATCACCGAGGCTGGCTGGTGCAGCGTGTTCCACCAGTCGACCGAGAACTTGATGATGGGCAGGTTGATCGCGCCGACCAGCGTCAGCACCGCGGCAGCGCGCGCCGCGCGCGAGGGATCGTCGACCGCGCGCCACAGCGCCATCAGGCCGAGATACATCAGGAACAGAATCAGCACCGAGGTCAGGCGGGCGTCCCATTCCCAATAGGTGCCCCACATCGGCCGGCCCCACAGCGAGCCGGTCAGCAGCGCGAGGAAGGTGAAGGCGGCGCCGATGGGAGCTGCCGCCTTCGCGGCGACGTCGGCGAGCGGATGCCGCCACACCAGCGTGCCCAATGAGGCGATGCTCATCACGCCCCACACGAACATCGACAGCCAGGCGTTGGGCACGTGGATGAACATGATCTTCACGGTCGCGCCCTGCTGGTAGTCGTCGGGCGCTAGCGCGGATTGGTAGAGGCCGATCGCGAGCAGGATGACGGTCGCGGCCGCAAGCCACGGCAACACCCGCGCCGTCAGCGCGAGGAACCGTGTCGGGTTGGCGAGGTCGATCAGCGTCATGGTATTCTGATAATCACAGGTCAGCACTCACGCAATCAGCATAAAAGCGGGCAGCGAAAGTTGATCGGGGTCAAGGTCAGTCGAGCTCATCTCAGTCGAGACCATGCCGCAGGCTCGCCGCCGCGGCGAAGGGGCCGATCACGAGGCTGACCAGCGACAGCGCGCACAGGATCGAGAACGGCGCGCCGAACGACATGGGACCGACGATCACGGCCTGGGAGGCCGCGACCCCGAAGATCAGCACCGGGATCGACAGCGGCAGCACCAGAACCGCCATCAAAAGCCCGCCGCGATGCAGCGTCACCGCCAGCGCGGCGCCGATCATGCCGGTAAAGGTCAGGGCCGGCGTGCCCGCGAGCAGCGTCAGGGCCACCGCGCCGGTCGCGACCATGTCGAGATTCAGCAAGAGCCCGAGCACGGGGGTTGCGACAATCAGCGGCAGGCCCGCCGCCAGCCAATGCGCCAGCGCTTTCGCCGCGCAGGCGAGTTCCAGCGGCGTCCGGCTCATCGTGATCAGGTCGAGCGAGCCGTCCTCATGGTCGGCCATGAACAGCCGGTCCAGCGTCAGCAGGCTCGCCAGCAGGGCGCCGAGCCAGAGAATGGCCGGCCCCAGCCGCGACAGCAACGCGAGGTCCGGCCCCACCGCGAACGGCATCAGCACCACCACGGTCAGGAAGAACAGCACGCCGATCAGCGCCCCGCCGCCAACGCGGAGCGCGATCCTGATATCCCGGCGGATGAGGGCGGACAGGGCGGTCATGGGGCTGCCTTTTCGGCTTCGAGACGATCGTAAGAGCCCGACTCGCGCCACAGGCAATCTGCGCTCCCTCCCCCCTTGCGGGGGAGGCGTAGGCCGCCTCCGGCGGCCGTCCTCTTAAGAGACGCCGAAGCGAAGCTTCGGCTATGGGAGAGGGGTGGCCCCGGAAAAGGTGTGCTTGGGTTCAGGGAAGGACTTCGGTAGATCGAGAGGGTCCCTGTGTGGCACCCCCCTCCCTGACCCTCCCCCACAGGGGGGGAGGGAACGGGTAGAGCGGAGCTTTGCCGCTCGAAAAGCTGAGGGTCGGTCGGAATCATGCCACACCCCCGATCCGCAGCTCCCGCGAATCGATCCCCAGCGCCATGTGGGTCGCCGCGATGATCAGGCCGCCGCGGGCGAGATGGTCGCGCATCAGGCCGCCGAACATGTCCTGGCCGGCGACGTCCAGCGCCGTGGTCGGCTCGTCCAGGAGCCAGATCGGGCGGCGCACCGTCAGCAACCGGGCCAGCGAGAGCCGGCGGCGCTGGCCGGCCGACAGAAAAGCTGCCGGCAGGTGGGTGGCGTGGTCGAGCCCGACCGTGGCGAGGCTCTCATGGGCATCAAGTCGCTCGCCGCCCAGAAAATCGGCCCAGAATGACAGATTTTCCGCCACGCTCAGCGCCGGCTTCAGGGCGTCGCGATGGCCGAGATAGTGGCATTGCTCAGGCAATGTCAGCTCGGCATCGCCGCCATCGAGCGCGATCGTCCCGCCAGCCGGAATGAGCAGCCCCGCGATCAGCCGCAGCAGCGAGGTCTTGCCCGACCCGTTGCGGCCAACGACCGCCACGGCCTCGCCGGAGACGGCCTCGAAATCGAGTCCGGCAAACACCTCGCGGCCGCCCCGCACACAGATCACCCTACGTCCGGAAAGCTGCATCTTGCCTCGTATCAACCCGTTCAAACCAGGCCTCAGGAAAACTTGGGGTAGCGCATGGGAATTTTTGGCTCGCGGATTGCTGCGGCACGTTTGTGGCTGTGGCGGCGCGGTTAGAAAGCTTCTATAAGCCCGGAACTACTTGATGCAGCAACTCAACCTGCCCCTGCAAGCGACCCAGCCGGACTCGCTGACGGTGTTAAAATACCCCTTGCCGGGTATAACTAACAATTGGGATTTCCTACATGACCTCGCTCGACAGCTTCAAATGCAAAAAGACCCTTAAGGTCGGCGCCAAGACCTATGTCTATTACAGCCTGCCCACGGCCGAGAAGAATGGTCTGAAGGGAATTTCGAAACTCCCCTATTCGATGAAGGTCCTGCTCGAGAACCTCCTGCGCAATGAGGACGGCCGCTCGGTCAAGAAGGCGGACATCGTCGCGGTGTCCAAATGGCTGCGCAAGAAGTCGCTGGAGCACGAGATCGCGTTCCGCCCGGCGCGCGTGCTGATGCAGGACTTCACCGGCGTGCCCGCGGTGGTCGATCTCGCCGCGATGCGCAACGCGATGCAGAAGCTCGGCGGCGATGCCGAGAAGATCAACCCGCTGGTGCCGGTCGATCTCGTCATCGACCATTCCGTGATCGTGAACTTCTTCGGCGACAACAAGGCCTTCGCCAAGAACGTCACCGAGGAATACAAGCAGAACCAGGAGCGCTACGAGTTCCTGAAGTGGGGCCAGGCGGCGTTCTCGAACTTCTCCGTCGTGCCGCCCGGCACCGGCATCTGCCACCAGGTCAATCTCGAATATCTCTCCCAGACGGTCTGGACCAAGAAGGAGAAGATGACGGTCGGCAAGAAGACCGGCACCTTCGAGGTCGCCTATCCCGACTCGCTGGTCGGCACCGATTCCCACACCACGATGGTCAACGGTCTCGCCGTGCTCGGCTGGGGCGTCGGCGGCATTGAGGCGGAAGCCTGCATGCTCGGCCAGCCGCTGTCGATGCTGCTGCCTAACGTCGTCGGCTTCAAGCTGAAGGGCGCGATGAAGGAAGGCGTCACCGCGACCGACCTCGTGCTGACCGTGACGCAGATGCTGCGCAAGCTCGGCGTCGTCGGCAAGTTCGTCGAGTTCTTCGGCCCCGGCCTCGATCATCTCTCCGTCGCCGACAAGGCGACCATCGCCAACATGGCGCCCGAATATGGCGCGACCTGCGGCTTCTTCCCGGTCGACGCCGCGGCGATCGACTACCTCAAGACCTCCGGCCGCGCCGCACCGCGCGTTGCGCTGGTGCAGGCCTATGCCAAGGCGCAGGGGCTGTTCCGCACCGCCAAGTCGGCCGATCCGGTGTTCACGGAAACGCTGACGCTCGACCTCGCCGACGTCGTGCCGTCGATGGCCGGTCCGAAGCGTCCCGAAGGCCGCATCGCGCTGCCGTCGGTCGCGGAAGGCTTCTCGGTCGCGCTCGCCAATGAGTACAAGAAGACCGAAGAGCCGGCGAAGCGCTTTGCCGTCGAAGGCAAGAAGTACGAGATCGGCCATGGCGACGTCGTGATCGCGGCGATCACCTCCTGCACCAACACCTCGAACCCGAGCGTGCTGATCGGCGCCGGGCTCCTGGCCCGCAATGCCGCGGCGAAGGGCCTCAAGGCCAAGCCGTGGGTGAAGACCTCGCTTGCCCCGGGCAGCCAGGTGGTCGCGGCCTATCTCGCCGATTCCGGCCTCCAGGCCCACCTCGACAAGGTCGGCTTCAACCTGGTCGGCTTCGGCTGCACCACCTGCATCGGCAATTCCGGTCCGCTGCCGGAGGAGATCTCGAAGTCGATCAACGACAACGGCATCGTTGCCGCCGCCGTGCTCTCCGGTAACCGCAACTTCGAAGGCCGCGTCTCGCCGGACGTGCAGGCGAACTATCTGGCCTCGCCGCCGCTGGTCGTCGCTCACGCGCTCGCGGGTAGCGTGACCAAGAACCTCGCCGTCGAGCCGCTCGGTGAAGGCAAGGACGGCAAGCCGGTGTACCTCAAGGACATCTGGCCGACGTCGAAGGAGATCAACGCCTTCATGAAGAAGTTCGTGACCGCGTCGATCTTCAAGAAGAAGTATGCCGACGTGTTCAAGGGCGACACCAACTGGCGCAAGATCAAGACCGTCGAGAGCGAGACCTATCGCTGGAACATGAGCTCGACCTACGTGCAGAACCCGCCCTACTTCGAAGGCATGAAGAAGGAGCCGGAGCCGGTCACCGACATCGTCGAGGCGCGCATCCTCGCCATGTTCGGCGACAAGATCACCACCGACCACATCTCGCCGGCCGGTTCGATCAAGCTCACCTCGCCCGCGGGCAAGTATCTCAGCGAGCACCAGGTGCGTCCCGCCGACTTCAACCAGTACGGCACCCGGCGCGGCAACCATGAAGTGATGATGCGCGGCACCTTCGCCAACATCCGCATCAAGAACTTCATGCTCAAGGGCGCCGACGGCAACATCCCGGAAGGCGGCCTCACCAAGCACTGGCCCGACGGCGAGCAGATGTCGATCTACGACGCCGCGATGAAGTACCAGCAGGAGCAGGTGCCGCTGGTGGTGTTCGCCGGCGCCGAATACGGCAACGGCTCCTCGCGCGACTGGGCTGCAAAGGGCACGCGCCTGCTCGGCGTGCGCGCGGTGATCTGCCAGAGCTTCGAGCGCATCCATCGCTCCAATCTTGTCGGTATGGGCGTGTTGCCGCTGACCTTCGAGGAAGGCACCTCCTGGTCGTCGCTCGGCCTGAAGGGCGACGAGAAGGTCACGCTGCGTGGTCTCGTCGGCGATCTGAAGCCGCGCCAGAAGCTGACCGCGGAGATCGTCTCCGGCGACGGTTCGTTGCAGCGCGTTTCGCTGCTTTGCCGCATCGATACGCTGGACGAACTCGACTACTACCGGAACGGCGGCATCCTGCACTACGTGCTGCGCAAGCTCGCGGCTTAAGCGCGGATTTGTGAACGGTGGCTCACTGCGAAGTGAGTAGAAGGTTAAACGAAGGCGGCCTATCACAAGGCCGCCTTCGCGCGTTTGCGGCATGCTTCGGATGGGCCCGCCCGGCGGAAACTCCGCCCTGGACGGTCGAATGTGCCGTGCCCGTAAGACTACGGTGACCATCAGGCGATAAGATTTCCCTTCCCACGAGCAACGGTGTGCGGCGTTCGACATGACAGCAATGACGGCTTCTCATCTGATTTCACGTTGGTCCGGTGCCTTCTGGTCGGGAGCACTCGGCATCTGTGCGATCGTCGCCGTCATCCGTCCCGCTGAGGCTGATCCCCGCGCCGTGGTTGAGCTCTTCACCTCGCAGGGCTGCTCCTCCTGCCCGCCCGCCGACAAGATCATCGGCGATCTCTCCAGCGATCCCTCGATCATCGCGCTGAGCATGCCGATCGATTATTGGGATTATCTCGGCTGGAAGGACACGCTGGCGGATTCGCGCTTCTCGGCGCGGCAGCGCGCTTATTCGCGCATGCGCGGCGACCGCGAGGTCTACACCCCGCAGGTCGTGGTGAACGGCTCGACGCATGTCGTCGGCAGTGATCGTGCCGGCATCGAGAGTGCGATCGGCAAGACCGACAAAGGCATGGGCGTGATGAGCGTGCCGGTGACGATGTCGCTCTCGGGCAAGCAGATCAACGTGTCGGTGGCCGCGAGCAAGGAGCCGGCGATCTCGCACGGCGAAGTCTGGATCTGCTCGATTGCGAAGTCAGTGCCGATCGCGATCGCCAAAGGCGAAAATCGCGGACAGCAGATCACCTATCACAACGTGGTGCGCAACCTGCTCAAGGTCGGCGACTGGAACGGTCGTCCGGAAAGCTGGACGGTGCCGATCGAGAACCTCACGCGCGACGGCGTCGATGGCGCGGTGGTCTATGTCCAGGACGGCAGCCGCGAGAAACCCGGCCCGATGCTGGGCGCGGCATACACGTCGCTGCACTGACGCGCACGCTTCGCATTCTTCCTGATGCGCGGTCTGGCTCTATCTCCTCATGGTGAGGAGCGCGCCCCTTGCGCGCGCGGCGGACGATGCTGCGCATCGCCGCGAGAACCATGAAAGGCCCCGCTGATGCCGCTCGGGCCTCGATCCTTCGGGACGCCGCGCGAAGGATGAGGGGAGAGAGCGTACGCAAGATCGTGTCGGAAAAATCTTGTCCCTCGTCATTCCGGGGCGCGCCTCTTTGGCGCGAGCCCGGAATCCATTTCTCAACTGGGAACCTTGGATTGATGGATTCCGGGCCCGCGCTTCGCGCGTCCCGGAATGACAGCGGGGGAAGAAACATCCCGACACAAACAAAAAAGGACCAACTCGCGTTGGCCCTCCTTGTCGCGCGTACAGACCCGATCCCGTCGACCCCGGGGGGCTGGGGGCTGAGGAATCCGGAACCGAAAGGACCGGGTCAACGCACACAGCTCTTTTCGCAGTGCAGGGCGGCAGGCGCTGGGCGGAAAAGCGGCGATACTATGATTCCTGCTAACGATCCCGTGACGGTTCGTCGCGACAGAGTTCCACCGTTGCGTGTGTTCCGATTCGCCCCCGGTTCAATGGGTTGCACCGAGAGCTCTTCAAACAGCCCTCGAGAGCCCCTTGCGGAGGGGAACGGTTGGCGCAATCATGCGATTGTCATGATCCGCGGTTCCGGGGACGGTTTTCGCGGACGCGATCATGCCGTGCGATCAGGAGGCGCTCCATGAGTCTGACGTCGGAGGATGCCGATCCGAGCGAGCAGCGCGCGGCGGCGCGTCCCCCCGCTGCGAATGCGCAGCCGAACCAGGTGACCTTCAACCGGCTCGAGCTGCGCCGAATTCTCAATCTCTACGGCCGCATGGTCGCCGACGGCGAGTGGCGCGACTATGCCATCGACTTCCTGAAGGACCGTGCGGTGTTCTCGGTCTATCGCCGCGCCTCGGAAGTGCCGATCTATCGCATCGAGAAGGACCCGCGCCTCGCGCGCAAGCAGGGCATGTACAGCGTGATCTCGGCGACCGGCCTGATCCTGCGCCGCGGCCACGAGCTCGAGCGCGTGCTGCTGGTGATCGATCGCAAGCTGGCCGTGGTGTAGCAAACTCCTCTCGTCATTCCGGGATGCGCCGACAGGCCCGGAATCCATAACCCCGGCCTGTGGTTATGGATTCCGGGCTCGCGACTTCGTCGCGCCCCGGAATGACGATGAAGAAACGCTTACTTCCCCGGCACCGTGCTGGCGCCCTCGCCGAGCTCGCGCTGCATCATCACCGTGTCGAGCCAGCGGCCGAATTTCAGCCCGACATTGGGATGCGTGCCGATCATCCTGAAGCCGCCCTTGGTGTGCACGCCGATCGAGCCGGCATTGGCGGAATCGCCGATCACCGCGATCATCTGGCGGAAGCCGCGCGCCTCGCACTCGGCGATCAGCCGCTCCAGCAGCAACGAGCCGACGCCGCGGCGGTGGAAGGAGGGGTCGAGATAGATCGAGTTCTCGACCGTGAAGCGATAGGCCGGCCGCGGCCGGTAGGCGCCGGCATAGGCGTAGCCGGCAACGCGGCCGTCGAGGATGGCGACGAAATAGGGATAGCCGCCGTCGACCAGCGCGCGGTAGCGCCGCGTCATCTCGGCAAGATCCGGCGGCTCCAGCTCGAACGTCGCCGTGCCCACGCGGACAGCCTGCTGGTAGATGGCGGTGATGGCGGGGAGGTCGGCCTCAAGGGTGGGCCTGATTTCAGGTGCGGACATGGGGAAAGATTAGAGCCTTCCCGCGGCGGCCGGAAGAGGCAACATCGTTTCCATATACTCCGTCATTGCGAGGAGCCCTTGCGGCGAAGCAATCCAGAAATGCATCCGCGGAGGCACTCTGGATTGCTTCGCTGCGCTCGCAATGACGGTGTTCGTGGAGGCACCCGGCCCTAACAAAAAACCCCGGCCTTGCGGCCGGGGCTCATGTCGTTCTCTCTGGTCGATCGCTTAATCGCGCTGGCCGAGGAGCTGCAGGAGCAGCGTGAACAGGTTGATGAAGTTCAGGTACAGCGACAGCGCGCCGGTGATGGCCGCACGCTCTGCGATGTCACCGCCGGCCGCAGCGTAGCCGTAGATGTAGTCGTTCTTCAGCCGCTGGGTATCCCAGGCGGTGAGGCCCGCGAACACCAGCACGCCGACCACGGACACGATGAACTGCAGCATCGAGCTCGCCAGGAACAGGTTCACCAAGCTCGCGATGATGATGCCGATCAGGCCCATGAACAGGAACGAGCCCATCCCGGTCAGGTCACGCTTGGTGGTGTAGCCGTAGAGGCTGAGCGCACCGAAGGTCGCCGCGGTGATGAAGAACACCCGCACGATCGAGGTGTGCGTGAACACCAGGAAGATCGACGACAGCGAGATGCCCATCAGCGCCGAGAACACCCAGAACAGGATCTGGGCGGTCGAGGGCGCCAGACGGTTGATGCCAGCGGAGATCACGAACACCATGGCGAGCGGCGCGAGCATGAACAGCCACTTCAGGGGGCTGACGAACATCGCATAGCCGAACGGCGTCAGGAACAGCTTGCCGACGCGGACGGCTTCCGGGGTCGGAACGTCGGTCACGGCGGCCATGTAGACGCCGAGTGCGGCAAGGCCCGTGATGGCGAGGCCAATGCTCATGTAGTTGTATATGCGCAGCATGTAGGCGCGCAGGCCGGCATCGACCGTCGCGGCGTCAACACGCCCGGCGGCCCTGCCGAAAGGAGAAGCGTAGTTACGGTCTAGGTCCGACATGGTCGAATTCCCGTTGGTTGGCCGGTCCGGCATGAGGGTCGCCATGCCGCCGGTTCGTCAAACTCTATCTCGGATACCGATGTCTGCCGACTAAATTTTGGCTAACAATCGGGGGTCCGAACCCATTGGATATGTGGGAAACTAACACATTCGCTGCAACCGTCCACGCGCGGCCGAATGTCGCCCTCGCCGGCAATCCTGGCGAGCGGACGTGGTTAATCGCAAGAATCGTGCGTTTCCGCACCCGCGCGGCGGCCCGCTACCTTTTGTCACAAATTCCGCAACACCGTGGCGGGCTTTTTGTTCAACGCCAGGAGCGTGCCGGCGAGCCCTAGCCCGACGGTGACGACCAGGGCGGCCACGACCACGCCGGCCGCGCTGCCGGCCTGCCAGACGAAGCTGAGCGTCATCAGCCGCGTCACGATCATCCAGGCGGCGATGCTGCCGGCGATCACGCCGAAGACCGCGGTGGCGAGCCCGATCAGGAGGTATTCGAGCGCATAGGCGCCGAGCAGCCGCAGCCGCGTCGCGCCCAGCGTCTTCAGGATCACCGCATCGTAGACCCGGTGGCGATGGCCGGCCGCGAGCGCCCCGCCCAGCACCAGGATCGCCGAGATCAGGGTCACGGCGCTCGCGCCGCGGATCGCCAGCGCAAGATTGGTCACGACCGAGCCGACCGTCTCCATCACCTCGCGCACGCGCACGCTCGTCACCATCGGGTAGGTGTCGGCCACCTGCTTGATGATCCTGCCGTCGCCTTCGGCATTGCTGCCGGCTTCCGTCAGCGTCGCGATATGGGTATGCGGCGCGCCCTTGAAGGCGTTCGGCGAGAACACCAGGACGAAATTGATGCCGAGCCCCTGCCAGTCGATGTTGCGCAGATTGCTGATCTTCGCCGGGATGTCGCGGCCGAGCACGTTGACCACGACCTCGTCGCCGAGCTTGAGGCCGAGCCCGTCGGCGATCTTCTTCTCCATCGAGACCAGCGGCGGGCCGGAATAGTCGGCGCTCCACCACTCGCCCTCGACCACCTTGGAGCCCTTCGGCAGCTCGCCGGTATAGGTGAGGCCGCGGTCGCTTTGCAGCACCCACTCGGAATCGGTCGTCGGCTTGAGCTCTTCGGCGCGGACGCCGCGTGCGGCGACGATGCGCCCGCGCAGCATCGGCACGTCCTCGACCTTGGCGCCGGGCGCGATCTGGCGCAGATAGCCGTCGAACTGCGCCGCCTGCGTGCTCGGAATGTCGATGAAGAAGAACGACGGCGCCTGGTCCGGCAGGGCCGCGAGGAACTGCCGGCGCAGATTGCCGTCGATCTGGGTGATGGTGACGAGCACGGCGAGCCCGAGGCCGAGCGACAGCACGACCGAGGGCGTCAGCGCGCCCGGCCGGTGGATGTTGGCGATCGCGAGCCGCAGCATCGGCAGCCGCGTCCGCGGCATCCGCCGCGCGATCGTCATCAGCAGGGCGGCGATGCCGCGCAGCAACGCGAACACGACGACCGAGGAGGCCACGAACACCGCCGCGATGCGCTTGTCGAAGGACAGGCCGATCACGACCGCGACGAGCAGGGCGATCACGACGCCCATGAACACGAGATAGCTCCAGCGCGGCCGGTGCCATTCGGAGCTGATGGTGTCGCGGAACAGTGCGGCGACCGGCACGTCGTGCACCCGTCCGAGCGGCCACAGGCCGAAGGCGAGCGCGGTCAAAAGGCCGTAGACGAAGGACAGCGCGAGCTCGTCGGCATGCACGGCCGGCACCACCGGCAGCGGCAGCAACTTGCCGAACAGACCGACGATGGCGAAGGGCATGGCGGCGCCGAGCGCGAGCCCGATCACGGACCCGATCGCGGCCAGCAGGATGACCTGGGCGAGATAGATGCCGAACACGTCGCGGCCCGTGGCGCCGACGGCCTTGAAGGCCGCGATCACCTCGAGCTTCCGGTCGATATGGCTCTTCACCGCGTTGGCGACGCCGACGCCGCCGACCAGCAGCGCGGCGAGGCCGACCAGCGTCAGGAACTGCGTGAAGCGGCTGATGTTGCGCTCGAGCTGCGGCGAGGCGTTGGAGCGGCTGCGGACTTCCCAGCCGGCCTGCGGCGCGGCGTTGCGCGCATCGGCGATGAAGGCGTCGGTCGCGCGCTCGTTGTTGGCGGTATCGGGCAGCTTCACCCGGTAGACCCAGCGCACCAGGCTGCCGGGCTGGATCAGGCCGGTGGCCCGCAGGCCCGCCTCGCTGATCAGGAAGCGCGGGCCGAAGCCGATGCCGCCGGCGAGCTTGTCGGGCTCGGCTTCGACCGTGCTGCGGATCTGGAAGGTGGCCGAGCCGATGGTGACGCGGTCGCCGGTCTTGAGCGAGAGCCGCGCCAGCAGCGTCGGATCGGCAGCCGCGCCGAACGCGCCGTCTCGCTCCGCAAGGATGTCGGACATCGCTAGCTGTGGCGCCAGCGTCAATTGGCCGAGCATCGGATAGGTGTCGTCGACCGCCTTCATCTCGACCAGCGCGAGCTGGCCGTCGGCCGAGCGCGCCATGCCGCGCAGGGTCGCGGCGGTCGAGACGGTGCCGCGCGAACGCAGGAAGGCGACTTCCTCGGGCTTGGCCTCGCGCTGGAACAGCACGAAGGAGACGTCGCCGCCGAGCAGCGTGCGGCCTTCGCGGGCGAGGCCGTCGGAGAGGCTCGCGGACACCGAGCCGACGCCGGCAATCGCCATCACGCCGAGCGCGATGCAGGCGATGAAGACGTAGAAGCCGCGCAGGCCTCCGCGCAATTCGCGTAAGGCGTAGCGCAGCGACAACGCGGCGGCGTTGGGCCGCACGAACGGTTCGGCCGCGGCGCTCATGCCGGCGCAGACTGCGTGTCGATGCGCCCGGAGCGCAGGCGGATGACGCGATCGCAGCGATGCGCGAGCGAGGAATCGTGCGTGACCAGCACCAGGGTCATGCCGCGCTCGGCATGCTTGGTGAAGAGCAGGTCGACGATCTGTTTTCCCGTCGCCTCGTCGAGATTGCCGGTCGGCTCGTCGGCGACGAGGATCGCGGGATCGGGCGCCAGCGCGCGCGCGAGCGCGACGCGCTGCTGCTCGCCGCCGGAAAGCTGCGTCGGATAATGATGCAGGCGGTCGCCGAGCCCGACCGATTGCAGCTCCTGCGCCGCGCGTTTCGCGGCGTCGGGATTGCCGGCAAGCTCGAGCGGCACGGCGACGTTCTCCAGCGCCGTCATGGTCGGGATCAGATGGAAGGACTGGAAGACGATGCCGACCTGGCGGCCGCGGAAGCGGGCGAGCGCGTCCTCGTCGAGGGCATTGAAAGGCGTGCCGTTCACCACCACCTCTCCGCTATCAGGACGCTCCAGCCCCGCCATCACCATCAGTAGCGTCGATTTGCCCGAGCCTGACGGGCCGATCAGGCCAATCGTCTCGCCCGAGGCGACCCGCAAGCTGATATCCTTGAGGATGTGAACGCGTGCCGCGCCCGTACCCAATGAGAGATTGACGTTGGAGATGGCGATGGTGTCCGGCGTGGTGCCGGCGAGCGAAGAGGATTCGATGCGAGTGTCCATGGTCCGGTCATATGGCAACTCCGATAGCGCGGTCGAGAGGCGTTACGGATTGTTCATGCACATAGCCGTGTTGATGCTCGCCGTGATGACAATTGCGACAAATGCGTCGGCACAGGCCCAGCCGGCCGCCCAACCGATCAAGCTGGTGGTCCTCGGCGATTCCTTGAGCGCCGGCCTCGGCCTCCCGGCACAGGAGGCATTCCCCACGAAACTTCAAAAAGCCTTGCAGACCAAAGGCATAGAGGTCGGCATGACCAATGCCGGGGTGTCCGGCGACACCGCCTCCGGCGGCCGCGACCGGCTCGACTGGTCGGTGCCCGAGGGAACCGAGGGGGTGATCGTCGAGCTCGGCGCCAACGACGCGCTGCGCGGCATCGATCCCGGCCTGACGCGCGCCGCGCTGACCGACATCGTCCAGCGGCTGAAGGCACGCGGGATTCCAGTCATGCTGTGCGGCATGCTGGCGCCGCCGAATTACGGTGCCGACTACGCCGCGCGCTTCAATTCGATTTATCCGGATCTTGCGAAACAATTCGACGTGCCGCTCTATCCGTTCTTTCTCGACGGCGTTGCGGCCGACGCCAAGCTCAACCAGGCCGACGGCATCCACCCGACCGCGGCGGGCGTCGACATCATCGTCGGCAACATGATGCCCACGGTGGAGGCATTCCTGCGCAACATAAGCGAGCAACGCCGTTGAAAAGCAGGCAACGCTAACCCTAATTCCCAGGGTTTTCCCGGGGTGGCCCGCGCGATGCTTCGCAGAGTCACACAACTGCGATAGGAATCAGGGTACCGGTGATTCGTCGCCGGCTCTAATTTGGATAAGGTCCTGCTTCAAGGGACCGTACCCAAGCATCGGGAGTGCGAAACGATGCCGCGTTTGTTCACTGGTCTGGAAATCCCGGCCGAGATCGGCCAGACGCTTTCCAACTTGAGGGGCGGCCTTCCCGGCGCCCGCTGGATCGATCCCGAAAATTATCACGTCACCTTGCGCTTCATCGGCGATATCGACGGCGTCTCCGCCAACGAGATCGCCTCGATGCTGTTTCGCGTCAACCGCAAACCGTTCGAGGTGAAGGTGCAGGGGCTGACGAGCTTCGGCGGCCGCAAGCCGCGCGCGGTGGTCGCCACCATCGCGCCGAGCAAGCCGCTGATCGAATTGCAGGCCGAGCTCGAGCGGATGATGCAGCGGATCGGCCTTAATCCGGAGGGACGCAAGTTCATCCCGCACGTCACGCTGGCGCGACTGCACGACGCCACCGACCGTGACGTCGCCGACTATCTGTCGCTGCGCGGCTACTTCCCGAGCAAGGCGTTCATGGCCGAACGTTTTGTCTTGTTCTCGTCCCGTGCATCGACCGGCGGCGGACCGTATGTGGTCGAGGACGCCTACGAGCTGTGTGAGTAGGTCTTTACCTCTCCCCGCCTGCGGGGAGAGGGAGGAT
Source organism: Bradyrhizobium sp. 1200_D9_N1_1 (assembly GCF_052075915.1). Classification (NCBI taxonomy): domain Bacteria; kingdom Pseudomonadati; phylum Pseudomonadota; class Alphaproteobacteria; order Hyphomicrobiales; family Nitrobacteraceae; genus Bradyrhizobium; species Bradyrhizobium sp. 1200_D9_N1_1. The sequence continues at coordinate 416,358 of NZ_CP197226.1, forward strand.
ATTCGCATACCCCTGACACCAATTCACGGCTTGCAATTTCCGTCCGTCTCTGGCGGTAAAGAGCCATGCTCTCGACCCCCAGTTCCCAATTCCGCGAGGCCTATCAGGCCCAGATCGCCGACGGCGCGATCGAGCCCGATGCCGCGCAGGCCGAAGTCGCCGAAGCCTATGCGGCGCTCGACCAGCGGCTCGGCAGCTACAAGCCGCAGCGCAAGCAGGGCCTGCTCAGCCGTCTGTTCAGCAGCGACAAGGACGAGGCGCCGCACGGGCTCTACATCCATGGCGAGGTCGGCCGCGGCAAGACCATGCTGATGGACCTGTTCTTCCAGCACTCCTCGGTCGAGCACAAGCACCGCGCGCATTTCCACGAGTTCATGGCCGATGTGCACGAACGCATCTACGACTATCGCCAGAGCATCGCGCGCGGCGAGATCGCCGACGGCGACGTCATCGCGCTGACCGCGAACGCGATCTTCGAGGAGAGCTGGCTGCTCTGCTTCGACGAATTCCACGTCACCGACATCGCGGACGCGATGATCCTCGGCCGCCTGTTCGCAAAGCTGTTCGAGCTCGGCACCGTGGTGGTCGCAACCTCCAACGTCGCGCCCGAGGATCTCTACAAGGGCGGCCTCAACCGTTCGCTGTTCCTGCCCTTCATCAAGCAGATCACCGACCACATGGACGTGGCGCGGCTCGATGCGCGCACCGACTTCCGGCTGGAGAAGCTTCAGGGCGTGCCGATGTGGCTGACGCCGGCCGATGGCGATGCGGACGCAGTCCTCGACCGCGCCTGGTCGCGGATGAGCGGCAGCGCCAAATGCAAGTCGCGCGATATTTCGATCAAGGGCCGCATCCTGCACGTGCCGTGCTCGGCCCATGGCGTGGCGCGGTTCTCGTTCACCGATCTCTGCGAGAAGCCGCTCGGCGCATCGGATTACCTCAGGCTCGCGCACGACTATCACACCATCCTGGTCGACCATATTCCAGTGATGGACTTCTCCCAGCGCAACGCCGCCAAGCGCTTCATCACGCTGATCGATACGCTCTATGACAATGCCGTGAAGCTGATGGCCTCGGCCGACGCCAACCCGATCTCGCTGTACCTCGCCGACGAGGGCAACGAGGCCAACGAGTTCAAGCGGACCGCCTCGCGGCTGATCGAAATGAGCTCGGAATCCTATCTGGCGCTGCCTCACGGCCGCAAGGATTCCACCGCGAGCGGCTCCACCAAGGGCCTGGTGGAGACTTAAGTCCTATTTCACCATTTTCTCCGCCGTCATTCCCGGGCGCGACAAAGTCGCGAGCCCGGAATCCATCGCGCCACTAACTCTGCAGCCCGATGGATTCCGGGCCTGCGCCTGTCGGCGCATCCCGGAATGACGGACGGGGGTATGCTGGCTGCGATCTCGGCAAGCCCGACAATTGGGCATCCACCGACTTGAACGGGCGAAGCGAAAGGGATAACCACCCTGTCAGTTTTCCCCTCCTTACGTGTCTAAAGGACAGGTTCACATGGCGCGCGACAAGATTGCTTTGATTGGCTCCGGTCAGATCGGCGGAACGCTGGCTCACCTCATCGGCCTGAAAGAACTGGGCGACGTCGTGATGTTCGACATCGCCGAGGGCGTGCCGCAGGGCAAGGCGCTCGACATTGCGCAGTCCTCGCCGGTCGACGGCTTCGACGCCCACTACACCGGCGCGAACTCCTACGAGGCGCTCGACAACGCCAAGGTCTGCATCGTCACCGCCGGCGTGCCGCGCAAGCCCGGCATGAGCCGCGACGATCTCCTCTCCATCAACCTCAAGGTCATGGAGCAGGTCGGCGCCGGCATCAAGAAGTATGCCCCCGACGCCTTCGTCATCTGCATCACCAACCCGCTCGACGCCATGGTGTGGGCGCTCCAGAAGGCCTCGGGCCTGCCGCACAAGAAGGTCGTCGGCATGGCCGGCGTGCTGGACTCGGCGCGCTTCCGCTACTTCCTGGCCGACGAATTCAACGTCTCCGTTGAAGACGTCACCGCCTTCGTGCTCGGCGGCCACGGCGACACCATGGTGCCGCTGGTGAAGTACTCCACCGTCGCCGGCATCCCGCTGCCCGACCTCGTCAAGATGGGCTGGACCTCGCAGGCGCGCCTCGACGAGATCGTCGACCGCACCCGCAACGGCGGCGCTGAGATCGTCAACCTGCTCAAGACCGGCTCGGCCTTCTACGCCCCGGCCGCTTCCGCGATCGCGATGGCCGAGAGCTATCTGCGTGACAAGAAGCGCGTGCTGCCCAGCGCCGCCTACCTCAACGGCGAATACGGCGTGAAGGACATGTATGTCGGCGTGCCCGTCGTGATCGGCTCCAAGGGTGTCGAGCGCGTCGTCGAGATCGAGCTCGCCGGCAAGGACCGCGAGGCCTTCGACAAGTCGGTCGGCGCGGTGCAGGGCTTGGTCGACGCCTGCAAGAAGATTGCCCCCGATCTTCTCGGCCGCTAAGGCGCAAACAAATCCCGCCGAAGATCGGAAAACCGGTCTTCGGCGGTTTCACTTCTGGGGCCCGGCTGCAACTCTTGTTGAAGGCCTGGCGGGTTCCGGCGCAGCAGTCCAAAGATCTCGATGTCAAAGAATCCGGGTTGCAGTTCATGTGGTATATGGTATGCCAGCCACAAGACTGAGGTGGGCCTACGAGGTCACCGCCCGCGGATTCAGGGAGCGACCATATGAATATCCATGAATATCAGGCCAAAGCGCTGCTGGGCGAGTTCGGCGTTCCAATCTCCAAGGGCGTGCCGGTCCTTAAAGCCGCAGACGCGGAGGCCGCCGCCAAGGCGCTGCCCGGTCCGGTCTATGTGGTGAAGAGCCAGATCCATGCCGGTGGCCGCGGCAAGGGCAAGTTCAAGGAAGCCTCCGCCGGCGACAAGGGCGGTGTCCGCATCGCCAAGTCGGCCGCCGAGGTCTCCGAATTCGCCAAGCAGATGCTCGGCGCGACGCTCGTGACGATCCAGACCGGCCCTGCCGGCAAGCAGGTCAACCGCCTCTACATCGAGGACGGCTCCGACATCGACAAGGAGTTCTATCTCTCGCTGCTGGTCGACCGCGAGACCTCGCGCGTCTCGTTCGTCGTGTCGACCGAAGGCGGCGTCAACATCGAGGACGTCGCGCACAACACGCCTGAGAAGATCGTCACCTTCTCGGTCGATCCCGCGACCGGCATCATGGGCCATCACGGCCGCACCGTCGCCAACGCGCTGAAGCTCTCGGGCGATCTCGCCAAGCAGGCCGAGAAGCTCACCGCGCAGCTCTACGCGGCCTTCGTCGCCAAGGACATGTCGATGCTGGAGATCAACCCGCTGGTCGTGACCAAGCAGGGCCAGCTCCGCGTGCTCGACGCCAAGGTGTCGTTCGACGACAACGCGCTGTTCCGTCATCCCGAGGTGCTCGCGCTGCGCGACGAGACAGAGGAAGACGCCAAGGAAATCGAGGCGTCCAAGTACGACCTCAACTACGTCACCCTCGACGGCAACATCGGCTGCATGGTCAACGGCGCCGGTCTCGCCATGGCGACGATGGACATCATCAAGCTCTACGGCATGGCGCCGGCGAACTTCCTCGACGTCGGCGGCAGCGCCAGCAAGGAGAAGGTCGCGGCCGCGTTCAAGATCATCACCGCCGATCCCAACGTGAAAGGCATCCTGGTCAACATCTTCGGCGGCATCATGAAGTGCGACGTGATCGCCGAGGGCGTCACGGCCGCCGTGCGCGAGGTCGGCCTTAGCGTGCCGCTGGTGGTTCGCCTCGAAGGCACCAATGTCGAGCTCGGCAAGAAGATCATCCTTGAATCCGGTCTGAACGTGGTGCCGGCCGACAATCTCGACGACGCCGCGCAGAAGATCGTGAAGGCCGTCAAGGGAGGCTAACGCCATGGCCCAGGACCATCTCGCCGCATCATCTCCGCTTGCAGAGCACGCGCGTCTCGCCGCGTTCGCCGGCGAATGGGATGGCGAAGAGGTGGTCTTCCCGTCGCGCTGGACGGCGGGCGGGCCGGCCACCTCGCACACCGTCGCGCGCATGGATCTCAACGGGTTCTACCTGATCCAGGACTCGGTCCAGATGCGCGACGGCAAGCAGATCTTCGCCACCCACGGCATCTTCACCTTCGATCGCGAGGACCGGACCTACAAATTGTTCTGGTACGACTCGCTCGGCTACACGCCGCCTTCGCCCGCCTCCGGCGGGTGGGTCGGCAAGACCCTGACGCTGGTGCGCGGCTCGCTCCGCGGCAATGCGCGCCACGTCTACGAGATCATCGACGACAATTCCTACTCGTTGAAGATCCAGTTCTCGCCGGACGCGGAAGGCTGGGCTGACGTGCTCACCGGCGTCTACCGCCGCATCCACTGACCTCTCACTCGTTAGTTTCGCGAAAGCAGACCTCATGTCCATCCTGATCGACAAGAACACCAAGGTCATCTGCCAGGGCTTCACCGGCAAGAACGGCACCTTCCATTCGGAGGCCGCGATTGCCTACGGCACCAAGATGGTCGGCGGCACTTCGCCGGGCAAAGGCGGTTCGACGCATCTGGGCCTGCCGGTGTTCGACACCGTGCGCGACGCGCGTGAGAAGACCGGCGCGGACGCGTCGGTGATCTACGTGCCGCCGCCGGGCGCGGCCGATGCGATCTGCGAAGCCATCGACGCCGAGATCCCGCTGATCGTCTGCATCACCGAAGGCATTCCGGTCATCGACATGGTCCGCGTGAAGCGCTCGCTGGCCGGTTCCAAGTCCCGCCTGATCGGGCCGAACTGCCCGGGCGTCATGACCGCCGGCGAATGCAAGATCGGCATCATGCCGGCCAACATCTTCAAGACCGGCAGCGTCGGCATCGTCTCCCGCTCCGGCACGCTGACCTATGAAGCCGTGTTCCAGACCTCGCAGGAAGGCCTCGGCCAGACCACCGCGGTCGGCATCGGCGGCGACCCGGTCAAGGGAACCGAGTTCATCGACGTGCTGGAAATGCTGCTCGCCGACCCCAAGACGGAATCGATCATCATGATCGGCGAGATCGGCGGTTCCGCCGAGGAGGACGCCGCCCAGTTCCTCAAGGACGAGGCCAAGCGCGGCCGCAAGAAGCCGATGGTCGGCTTCATCGCCGGCGTCACCGCCCCTCCCGGCCGCCGCATGGGTCATGCCGGCGCGATCATTTCGGGCGGCAAGGGCGACGCCGGTTCCAAGACCGACGCGATGAAATCGGCTGGGATTACAGTGTCGCCGTCGCCCGCCCGCCTCGGGCACACGCTTGCCGAAAAATTGAAAGGCTAATTCACTTCTTCGTACTTTTCCGGGCGAAGTTTCGCAGCAAATAGGGTAAATGGTGCCAATCGCGCTGGGCCTCTGCCGGGGAGCCCAGCGCCAGCGCCGTTTGTTATGCGCGAACCGAAATCGCCAGGAACTCAAGTATGTCTCGCCAAGACGCGAACGCAGCCTTTGCCCTCTCATCTTTTTTGCAGGGCACCAACGCCACCTACATCGACGAAATCTACGCCCGCTACGAGAAGGACCCGTCCTCGGTCGACGCCGAGTGGCAGGAGTTCTTCAAGAGCCTGAAGGACCAGCCGGACGACGTCCGCAGGAACGCCGAGGGCCCGTCCTGGGAGCGCGCCAACTGGCCGCTGACGCCGCAGGACGACCTGACCTCCGCCCTCGACGGCAATTGGGCCGAGGTCGAGAAGGCGGTCGGCGGCAAGATCGCCGCCAAGGCGCAGGCCAAGGGCGCCGACATCTCCTCCGCCGATCTGCTCCAGGCGACGCGCGACTCGGTCCGCGCCTTGATGCTGATCCGCTCCTACCGCATGCGCGGCCACTTCCACGCCAAGCTCGATCCGCTCGGCATCGAGGCGCCGCGCAACCGCGAAGAGCTCGACCCGCGCACCTACGGCTTCAGCGAGGCCGATTTCGACCGCAAGATCTTCCTCGATCACGTGCTCGGTCTCGAATACGGCACGCTGCGCGAGATCACCGCGATCTGCGAGCGCACCTACTGCCAGACGCTCGGCGTCGAGTTCATGCATATCAGCAATGCCGCGCAGAAGGCCTGGATCCAGGAGCGCATCGAGGGGCCCGATAAGGAAATCTCCTTCACCCGCGAGGGCCGCAGAGCCATCCTGACCAAGCTGGTCGAAGCCGAAGGCTTTGAAAAGTTCTGCGATACCAAGTTTACCGGCACCAAGCGTTTCGGTCTCGACGGTGCTGAATCCCTGATCCCCGCGCTCGAGCAGATCATCAAGCGCGGCGGCAATCTCGGCGTGAAGGAAATCGTGCTGGGCATGCCGCATCGCGGCCGCCTCAACGTGCTGACCCAGGTGATGGGCAAGGCCCACCGCGCGCTGTTCCACGAGTTCAAGGGCGGCTCGGCCAACCCCGACGCGGTCGAAGGCTCCGGCGACGTCAAGTATCACCTCGGCGCCTCCTCGGACCGCGAGTTCGACGGCAACCGCATCCATCTGTCGCTGACCGCCAATCCCTCGCATCTCGAGATCGTCGATCCCGTCGTGCTCGGCAAGGTCCGCGCCAAGCAGGACCAGCATGGCGATCCGCCGGATATGCGCATCTCCGTCATGCCGCTGCTGATGCACGGCGACGCCGCGTTCGCCGGCCAGGGCGTGGTCGCGGAATGCTTCGGTCTGTCGGACCTGAAGGGCTACCGCACCGGCGGCTCCGTGCACTTCATCGTCAACAACCAGATCGGCTTCACCACCTATCCGCGTTACTCGCGCTCCTCGCCCTATCCGTCGGATGTGGCGAAGATGATCGACGCGCCGATCTTCCACGTGAACGGCGACGATCCGGAAGCCGTGGTGTTCGCGGCCAAGGTCGCGACCGAATTCCGGCAGAAGTTCCACAAGCCCGTCGTCATCGACATGTTCTGCTACCGCAGGCATGGCCATAACGAGGGCGACGAGCCGGCGTTCACCCAGCCGGTGATGTACAAGAAGATCGCGGCGCATCCGTCCACGCTCGAGCTCTACGCCCGCCGCCTCATCAGCGAAGGCGTGATGACCGAGGGCGAGGTCGACAAGGCCAAGGCCGACTGGCGCGCGCGGCTCGATGCCGAGTTCGAGGCCGGTACCTCCTACAAGCCGAACAAGGCCGACTGGCTCGACGGCAAGTGGGCGGGCTTCAAGATCGCCGACCAGGAAGAGGACGCCCGCCGCGGCGTCACCGGCGTCGACATCACCGCGCTGAAGGATATCGGCCGCAAGATCACCAAGGTGCCGGATGGTTTCCGCGTCCACCGCACCATCCAGCGCTTCCTGGAGAACCGCTCCAAGGCGATCGACAGCGGCGCCGGCATCGACTGGGCGACCGGCGAAGCGCTGGCGTTCTGCTCGTTGCTCAACGAGAACCATCACGTCCGGCTGTCCGGCCAGGATTCCGAGCGCGGCACCTTCTCGCAGCGCCACTCGGTCCTGATCGACCAGGAAGACGAGAGCCGCTACACGCCGTTCAACCATCTCGGCCACGAGCAGGGCCATTACGAGGTCATCAACTCGCTGCTGTCGGAAGAAGCCGTGCTCGGCTTCGAATATGGCTATTCGCTCGCCGAGCCGAACACGCTGACCCTGTGGGAAGCGCAGTTCGGCGACTTCGCCAACGGCGCGCAGGTCGTGTTCGACCAGTTCATCTCCTCGGGCGAGCGCAAATGGCTGCGCATGTCCGGCCTCGTCTGCCTCTTGCCGCACGGCTATGAAGGGCAGGGACCGGAGCACTCCTCGGCGCGCCTCGAGCGTTACTTGCAGATGTGCGCGGAAGACAACATGCAGGTGGTCTACCCGACCACGCCGGCGAACTACTTCCACGTGCTGCGCCGGCAGCTGCATCGCGAGATCCGTAAACCCCTGATCCTGATGACGCCGAAGTCGCTGCTGCGTCACAAGCGGGCGGTGTCGCGTCTCGAGGAGCTTGCGAAGGGAACGACCTTCCACCGCATCCTGTACGACGACGCCCAGATGCTGCCGACCGATGCCATCAAGCTCGTTCCGGACGAGAAGATCCGCCGCATCGTGCTCTGCTCCGGCAAGGTCTATTACGACCTCTACGAGGAGCGCGAGAAGCGCGGCATCGACGACATCTACCTGATGCGCGTCGAGCAGCTCTATCCGGTGCCGCTGAAGGCGCTGGTGGCCGAGCTGTCGCGCTTCAAGAAGGCCGAAGTGGTGTGGTGCCAGGAAGAGCCCCGCAACATGGGTGCCTGGCACTTCATCGAGCCCTATCTGGAGTGGGTGCTGAACCAGGTGAACGGTGTGAGCCGGCGTCCGCGTTATGTCGGCCGCGCCGCTTCCGCCGCGACCGCCACGGGTCTGATGTCCAAGCATCAGGCTCAGCTGAAGGCGTTCCTGGACGAAGCACTGAGCTGAACTTTTTGAACTGCGTCATGCCCCGCCAAAAGCGGGGCATCCGGCATGCCATGGCGTCCTCGTGAATGCGAACGTCCCGGCTTGCTGGATGGCCTGCTTTTCGCTGGCCGTGACAATTGGAATTCATGACCGCATTGGCGATCCCTTAAGGAAAAGACCATGACTGAAATTCGTGTGCCGACGCTCGGCGAATCCGTCACCGAGGCCACCATCGGCCGCTGGTTCAAGAAGGCCGGCGACCCCGTCGCCGTTGACGAGCCCTTGGTGGAGCTCGAGACCGACAAGGTCACCATCGAAGTCCCGGCGCCCTCCGCCGGCACGCTGAGCGAGATCATCGCCGCTGACGGCGCGACCGTTGCCGTGGGCGCGCTGCTCGGCCAGATCACCGAAGGCGCCGCCGGCGCGGCCAAGCCGGCCGCTGCTCCCGCCAAGCCCGCTGCTGCTCCGGCCGCCGCGGCGGCTGCTGCCGCACCGGCTCCGGCCGCGAAGGCGCCGCCGGCCGATGCCCCGCTCGCCCCCTCCGTGCGCAAGCTCTCGGCCGAGACCGGCATCGACGCTTCGACCGTTCCGGGCTCCGGCAAGGACGGCCGCGTCACCAAGGGCGACATGCTCGCCGCGATCGAGCGTGCGGCCTCCGCGCCGACCCCGGTCAACCAGCCCGCCGCCGCCGTTCAGGTCCGCGCGCTGTCGCCGGCCGATGACGCCGCCCGCGAAGAGCGCGTCAAGATGACCCGGCTGCGCCAGACCATCGCGCGCCGCCTCAAGGACGTGCAGAACACCGCGGCCATGCTCACGACCTTCAACGAGGTCGACATGACCAACGTCATGGCGCTGCGCGCCCACTACAAGGACGCGTTCGAGAAGAAGCACGGCAGCAAGCTCGGCTTCATGGGCTTCTTCACCAAGGCCGTCGTGCAGGCGCTGAAGGACATCCCGGCCGTCAACGCCGAGATCGACGGCACCGACCTGATCTACAAGAACTACTATCACATCGGCGTCGCCGTCGGCACCGACAAGGGCCTCGTCGTGCCCGTGGTGCGTGACTGCGACCACAAGTCGATCGCCGACATCGAGAAGGGCATCGCCGATTTCGGCCGCCGCGCCCGTGACGGCCAGCTCAAGATCGACGAGATGCAGGGCGGCACCTTCACCATCACCAATGGCGGCATCTACGGCTCGCTGATGTCGACCCCGATCCTCAACGCGCCGCAGTCCGGCATCCTCGGCATGCACAAGATCCAGGAGCGGCCGATGGTCGTCGCCGGCAAGATCGAGGTCCGCCCGATGATGTACCTGGCGCTGTCCTACGATCACCGCGTCATCGACGGCAAGGAAGCCGTCACCTTCCTCGTCCGCGTCAAGGAGAGCCTGGAAGATCCGGCGCGCCTGGTGCTCGATCTCTGATCGCTGATGCTCTGCGAGCGCCGTCGCCCTCACGCGACGGCGCGTGTCGAACCATGGAGGCGCGCATGACCGATAAAGTCGTCGTCATCACCGGCGGGAGCCGCGGCATCGGGCGGGCGACCGCGATCGCGGCGGCCGCACGCGGCTTCCGTGTCGTCGTCGGCTACGCCAGCAACAAGCAGGCTGCGGATGAAGTCGTCGCGCAGATCGCGGCCAGCAACGGCAAGGCCATCGCGGTGAAATGCGATGTCGCCGAGGAAAGCGACATCCTCGAGCTGTTCAAGCAGGCGGACAAGTTCGGCACGCTCGGCGCACTCGTCAACAACGGCGGCATCGTCGGCAAGAGCGGCGTGCGCGTCGACGAGATGTCGGCCGAGCGCATCCAGCGCGTGATGGCGGTCAACGTCACCGGCTCCATCCTCTGCGCGCGCGAAGCTGTAAAGCGGATGTCGACAAAGCACGGCGGCAAGGGCGGCGTCATCGTGAACCTGTCGTCGGTCGCAGCCCGGCTCGGCGCACCCAACACCTATGTCGATTACGCCGCATCCAAGGGCGCGGTCGATTCCTTCACCGTCGGGCTCGGCTACGAGGTCGCGGGCGAAGGCATCCGCGTCGCGGCGATCCGGCCCGGCCTGATCGACACCGAAATCCACGCCGCCGGCGGCGAGCCCGACCGCGCCCATCGTCTGGCCCATTTGGTGCCGATGAAGCGCGTCGGCACCGCCGAGGAAATCGCCAACGCCATCGTCTGGCTGATGTCGGACGATGCCTCCTACGTCACCTCAGCCATTCTCGATGTGTCCGGCGGACGCTGACGCGCCGCGCGGACGCTGACGCATCTTTCCACGCTAAACTCACGGGACTTTCTCTCATGGCTACCTACGATCTCGTCGTCATCGGCACCGGACCGGGCGGTTATGTCTGCGCGGTGCGCGCAGCCCAGCTCGGCATGAAAGTCGCCGTGGTCGAAAAGAACGCAACGCTCGGCGGCACCTGCCTCAATGTCGGCTGCATGCCCTCGAAGGCGCTGCTGCACGCTTCCGAAATGTTCGAGGAGGCCGCGCACTCCTTCGCCAAGATGGGCGTGTCGGTCTCCGAGCCGAAGCTCGAGCTTCCGGCGATGATGAACTTCAAGCAGCAGGGCATCGACGGCAACGTCAAGGGCGTCGAGTTCCTGATGAAGAAGAACAAGATTGACGTGCTCAAGGGCACCGGCAAGATTCTTGGCACCGGCAAGGTCGAAGTCTCCGCCGACGGCAAGTCGCAGGTCGTCGAGACCAAGAGCATCGTGATCGCCACCGGCTCGGACATCGCGCGTCTCAAGGGCATCGAGATCGACGAGAAGCGCATCGTTTCGTCCACCGGCGCGCTGTCGCTGGACAAGGTCCCCGGTAAGCTGCTTGTCGTCGGCGCCGGCGTGATCGGCCTCGAGCTCGGCTCGGTGTGGAAGCGGCTCGGCGCCGAAGTCGTCGTCGTCGAATTCCTGGATCGCATCATGCCCGGCATGGACGGCGAGATCGCCAAGCAATTCCAGCGCATCCTCGAGAAGCAGGGCTTTGCATTCAAGCTCGGCGCCAAGGTCACCGCCGTTGATACCTCCGGCAAGACGCTGAAGGCGACGATCGAGCCCGCCGCCGGCGGCGCTGCGGAGACGCTGGAAGCCGACGTCGTGCTCGTCTGCATCGGCCGCGTGCCCTACACCGATGGGCTCGGCCTGAAGGAAGCCGGCGTTGCGCTCGACAATCGCGGCCGCGTGCAGATCGATCCGCATTTCGCCACCAGCCTGAAGGGCGTCTATGCCATCGGCGACGTCGTCGCGGGCCCGATGCTCGCGCACAAGGCCGAGGATGAAGGCGTTGCGGTTGCCGAGATCATCGCAGGCCAGGCCGGCCACGTGAATTACGACGTTATCCCAGGCGTCGTGTATACCACGCCGGAAGTCTCCTCCGTCGGCAAGACCGAGGAGGAACTGAAGCAGGCGGGCGTGGCTTATACCGTCGGGAAGTTTCCCTTTACCGCCAACGGCCGCTCCAAGGTCAACCAGACCACCGATGGCTTTGTGAAGATTCTCGCAGATGCGAAGACCGATCGCGTGCTCGGCGTGCACATTATCGGCCGCGAAGCCGGCGAAATGATCCATGAAGCGTGCGTTCTCATGGAGTTTGGCGGCAGTGCGGAGGATCTCGCGCGCACCTGCCACGCGCATCCGACCCGCTCGGAGGCCATCAAGGAAGCCGCGCTTGCAGTCGGCAAGCGGGCCATCCATATGTAGGCGACGCCCCGAGCCGAATCGGGCGGGACAACACATGCTGCGCCGCCTTCTCCAACCGGTCTGGGTCCTGCTTGCGATCATTTTCCTGATCGAAGCCTGGCTGTGGGACCATCTCGAACCGATCGTCGCGCGGGTTGTCGCAGCTATCCCGCTCGCGCGTTTCAAGCAATGGCTGACGGAGCGTGTCGACGCGCTGTCGCCGGCCATGACGCTCATCGTGTTCGCGGTCCCCATCATCCCGCTGTTTCCGCTCAAGCTCGTCGGCCTGTGGCTGCTCACGCATGAATATTGGACCAGCGCCGTCTTCACGATCCTGTTCGCAAAGCTCGTCGGCGTCGGCGTCACCGCCTTCGTGTTCGACGTCACGCGCGACAAGCTTTTGGAGATGCACTGGTTCGAGCGGATCTACGATCTCGTGATGAAGGTGCGTGCCAAGGCGCACCTGCTGGTCGACCCGATCAAGCAGCGCATCCGCGAGCTGATCACCGGCAACGGCGAAGGCTGGTCCGCCCGCACGCTCCGCCTGATCCAGCGCTTCCGCAAGAGCGTGCACCAGGCGCGGTGATTGCGCTTTCAGTTGTCGGGCCAGGGCTCGCGCCAATTCTCAGGTGTCGTCCCGGCGAAGGCCGGGACCCATAACCCCAGGGAGTAGTTTGGCGAAGATTCGTCGTTCGGTACTCCCACCGCGAGTAATCGATAGATCACGCGGTATGGGTCCCGGCGTTCGCCGGGACGACGGCGGAGTAAGCCGCCTCACCCCCTCAATGCAAATGCAGCAGATGCGGCCACCACAGGCCGAGCGCGGTCATGAGCAGGCCGGCGAGCGTCAGGAGGCCGCCGACATAGGCGAGGGCGAAGATGCCGGTGATGATGGTGGCGGAGGCCAGCACGATGCCGATCTGGAAGGCGGCGGATGCCAGCTCGAAGTGATGGTATTTCGCGGTCGCCTCGTCGCGCTCGTGCTCGGCATGCTTGGCCTTCTCGGCGAGCTGCTCGGTGCCTTCGCCGGTCTCGGGCTCGGAGCGATAACGCTGCGCGGTCTTGGTCCAGTCGTCGACCTGCTTCTGCACCGCCGCCTTCATGGCGTCGTCGGTCGCGCCGACGACCGTGAGCTTGCCCTGCTCGGCCGCGGTCAGCACCACGGTGCGGCGGATGCTCTTGGCCTGGAAGAACGCCCAGAGATTGGCGGCCTCGACGTTCTTGCTGATCGATTCGGTCTGGGCGCCCTTGCCGAGCGTCTCCGAGATCGCCAGGAACAGGGCCAGCACGGCGATCAGAAGGGCGATCTTCTTGTTCGAGCCGGACGCGTGTTCGGCGTGCTCGGCATGCTCCATGCTTTCATGTGCGCTCATAAATCCCTCCTGCCTGGATGCCCCACGATTGACCGAACCGCGGGCGCCGCGCAAGAGGCATGCGCGCCAAGAGCTTGCTATGACAGCTTGATGTCAGAATTCACCGCCGCGGATGCGCGCTGGCATAGACTTCCAGCAGCCGCTCGGAATCGATGCCGGTGTAGATCTGCGTGGTCGAGAGCGAGGAATGGCCGAGCAGTTCCTGGATCGCGCGCAGGTCGCCGCCGCGCGACAGAAGATGCGTGGCGAAGGAATGGCGCAGCGCGTGCGGCGTCGCGCTGTCGGGCAGGCCGAGCGCGCCGCGCAGCCGCTCCATCGCGAGCTGGATGATGCGCGGGCTCAAGGGACCGCCGCGCGCGCCGACGAAGATCGGCCCTTCCGCCGGCAGCGGATAGGGGCACATCGAAACATATTCCTGCACCAGCGCCAGCACGTTCTGCAGCACCGGCACCATGCGGGTCTTGTTGCCTTTGCCTGTGACGACGAGCACGTCGCCTTCGCCCGGCTTCGGCACCTCGCGGCGCTTCAGTCCGAGCGCTTCGGAGATGCGCAGGCCGGAACCATACAGCAGCGCCATCACCGCCGCATCGCGCGCCAGAATCCAGGTCTCGCGTTCCTCGCCGGCGCGCTCGTCGGCGTCCGCAAGACGTTTGGCCGACGCCATCGGCAGCGGCTTCGGCAGGCTCTTTGCGACTTTCGGCGCGCGGATCGCGGAGAGCGCGCCGACCTTGCCCTTGCCCTCGCGTTCGAGGAAGCGGCCGAACGAGCGCAGGCCCGCCAGCGCGCGCATCAGCGAGCGACCGGCAATGTCGTCGGCCCGGCGCATCGCCATGAAGGCGCGCACGTCGGTGGCCTCCAGCGCGGCGAAGCGCTTGAGCGTGACGCGTTCGCCCCAGTGATTGCAGAGGAAATCCAGGCACTGCCGCAAGTCGCGGCCATAGGCCTCCAGCGTCTTCGGCGACAGCCGCCGCTCGGCGCCGAGATGCGACAGCCAGCGCGTCATCTCCTGCGCGATCGAGGGATCGGCGCTGGCGAGCTCGATTTGTGGGGCGGCCGCTTTGCTCATGCGCTCTGGACGTGGTGATTCCGCACAGTATATCGCATCACACTCGTTTATCGTTCGCTAAGGCCGCCTCACGGCGCTAGCCTTGAGGCCCCCGGGTTCCGATTCTCAGTTCATGGACCACACCTCCCGCAGCAGCACCGCCTCCGCCAACGCGACCCGCATGGTCGACGTGCTGGTGCCGGTCGCGCTCGACCAGACCTATTCCTACAAGGTGCCGCGCGGGATGGAGCTGAAGGCGGGCGATCTCGTCGGCGTGCCACTTGGGCCCCGCGAGGTGCTCGCCGTGGTCTGGGCGGAAAACGCCAATCCCGATCCGCGCCTGCACAACCGCCTCAAGGAGGTCAGCGAGAAGCTCGACCTCCAGCCGCTGAAGCCCGAGTTGCGTTCGGTCGTCGACTGGGTCGCCAATTACACGCTGAGCCCGCGCGGCATGGTGCTGCGCATGTGCCTGCGGATGGGCGAGAATCTCGGCCCCGAGCGGGTGCGCCCCGGCGTGCGCCTGATCGGCGATCCCCCCAGGCGGCTGACGCCGGCGCGGCAACGCGTGATCGCGGTGCTGTCGGACCGGCTGCTGCACGGCAAGTCCGAAGCGGCCAAGGAGGCGGGCGTCTCGGCCGGCGTGATCGACGGCCTGGTGGACGAAGGCACGCTCACGGTCGAGCCGATGCCGCCGCCGCCACCGCCGCCGGCCCCCGATCCGGATTTCGGCCGGCCGGATTTCACACCGCTCCAGCGCACCGCGGTCGATACGATGCGCGCGCTCGCGGCCAACGGCACCTTCCACGTCGCGCTGCTCGACGGCGTCACCGGCTCGGGCAAGACCGAGGTCTATTTCGAGGCGGTGGCGGAGGCGATCCGCCGCGGCAGGCAGTCGCTGATCCTGATGCCGGAGATCGCGCTCACCGGCCAGTTCCTCGACCGCTTCGCGCAGCGTTTTGGCGTGCGGCCGATCGAATGGCACTCCGAGCTCACCCCGCGCACCCGCGCGCGCAACTGGGCGGCGATCTCCGAAGGCAGCGCGCCGGTCGTGGTCGGCGCGCGCTCGGCGCTGTTTCTGCCCTACGCCAATCTCGGCCTCATCGTCGTCGACGAAGAGCACGACCAGGCCTACAAGCAGGACGAGGGCGTGCATTACCATGCCCGCGACATGGCGGTGGTGCGCGCGCATATCGCAAAAATTCCGATCGTGCTGGCCTCCGCGACGCCGTCGGTCGAATCCGAGGTCAATGCGCGCAAGAATCGCTATCAGCGCATCGCGCTGCCCTCGCGCTTCGGCGGCCAGCACATGCCGCATATCGAGGCGATCGACATGCGCCGCGAGCCGCCGGCGCGCGGCCGCTTCATCTCGCCGCGCCTGGCGGGCGAGATCAGGACCGCGATCGAGCGGCGCGAGCAGGCGCTATTGTTCCTCAATCGCCGCGGCTATGCGCCGCTGACGCTGTGCCGCGCCTGCGGCCACCGCTTCGCCTGCACCATCTGCGATGCCTGGCTGGTCGATCATCGCTTCCGCCAGCGCCTCGTCTGTCACCATTGCGGCTTCTCGATGCCGCGCCCGCATGTCTGTCCGAACTGTTCGGCGGAGGAATCGCTGGTCGCGGTCGGCCCCGGCGTCGAGCGCCTGCAGGAAGAAGCGGCCGCGCTGTTCCCGGAGGCGCGCACCATGGTGCTGTCGAGCGATCTCATCACCTCGATCGAGACCATGCGCTCCGAGCTTGCCGAGATCGCGGAGGGCCGCGTCGACATCATCATCGGCACGCAGCTCGTCGCCAAGGGCCACAATTTCCCGCGGCTCAATCTGGTCGGCGTCGTGGATGCGGATCTCGGCCTTTCCAATGGCGATCCGCGCGCGGCGGAACGCACCTGGCAGTTGCTCAACCAGGTGATCGGCCGCGCCGGACGCGAGCAGGGCCGCGGCGTCGGCTATCTCCAGACCCACCAGCCCGATCATCCCGTGATGAAGGCGCTGATCGCCTGCGACCGCGAAGCCTTCTACGACAGCGAGATCGATCTTCGCGAGCGCACGCTGTATCCGCCGTTCGGCCGGCTCGCCAGCCTGATCATCTCGGCCGGCGACCGCCCGAGCGCGGAAGGCTTTGGCCGCCGCCTCGTTGCGCTCGCGCCGCGCGACGAGCGCGTGGTGGTGCTGGGCCCGGCGGAAGCGCCGCTCGCCGTCATCAAGGGCCGCTACCGCTTCCGCATCCTGGTGAAATCGGCGCGCGGTTTCGACCTGTCGGACTATTTGCGCAACTGGCTCGCTGTGTGTCCGAAACCGAAGGGCAATCAGAAGCTGGAGGTGGACGTCGATCCGCAGAGCTTTTTGTAAGGCTGCCGTCGCCGCCACATTCTCCGCTGTCATTCCGGGGCGCGACGAAGTCGCGAGCCCGGAATCCATTTCACCGCGGGCCCTGCCGCCCGATGGATTCCGGGCTCGATGCTGCGCATCGCCCCGGAATGACGACAACAAAAAGCCCGCCGTCCCCCAAGACGGCGGGCTTGTTTCATGCGCGCATCAAACTGATGGAAAGTGCGCGGGCAATGTGAGGCGCCGTGGCGCCTTAGGAGATGACTTCCGCGGTGACGCGGCCGACGCCGGCGCCGGTGAGGCCGATGGCGCGGGCAGCGCCCGTGGAGAGGTCGAGCACACGGCCGCGAATGAACGGGCCACGGTCATTGATGGTGACGATCACGCTCGAGCCGCCGTGGGTGACGCGCAGCTTGGTGCCGAACGGCAGCGAACGGTGTGCCGCGGTCATGGCGTTCTGGTTGAAGCGCTGGCCCGAGGCGGTCCTGCTGCCGGACTCGTTGCCGTAATAGGAGGCCATGCCGGAGAAGCTGTGCCCGGTGCCCGAGGACGGCGTCATCGCCGCATTGGCATTGCGCCAATCAGAGCCTGCATTGGCGTCGGTCTGGGCGTGGTGGCGATGATGGTGCCGGTGATGCCTGGATTTGGCGGAAGCTTCGGTGGCGGTTCCACCGATGAAGAGGGTTGCGGCTATGAAAGCGATCGCCGTGCGCGGCCGGGTCACAGT
Source organism: Bradyrhizobium sp. 1200_D9_N1_1 (assembly GCF_052075915.1). Lineage (NCBI taxonomy): Bacteria > Pseudomonadati > Pseudomonadota > Alphaproteobacteria > Hyphomicrobiales > Nitrobacteraceae > Bradyrhizobium > Bradyrhizobium sp. 1200_D9_N1_1. The sequence goes on from NZ_CP197226.1 coordinate 433,881, forward strand.
GCCCAGCGTCTTGAAAGACAGCATTTAGTGGTCCCTAAGCTAGTATTGCCACATATGTGGCCAGTGGAGCCCTCATCAGTTTGTGAGCGGTTTGGCGTTTCGTTGCGCAATGCGGCATGAATTGGGCAGTAATTCCATTCTGTTTCGTCGTGAAATATCTTGTGACCTGCCGGTATATTCATCCGACATTCCGTAATTTTTAACTTTAACGATTCATTAACTTAACTATTACTTATGAATACTGTAGAGTGAAGTCATCGCTCTCAGCATTTAGAATTGGGTAAGTATTCAGCGGGCGGCGCGACCGGGGCCGAATTCACGCCTCAGCGATCCGTGTTCATGGCCGCTATGCGCTGAGAGCAGGAACCAACGGCGCCGCACCGCCGCAAGGCTCGCGGCAATTCCGTGGCGTGGCAGGTCATCGTCGAGGTCGCCGACCCCTCGTCATTGAAGCGCCGTCGAGTGCGACGAACTGGCGACAGAACCTCGTGCCTTTAATTTGGCGTCATGTTGCACGTGCGCGCCTGCTATGTTAGCAAAGCCGCGATTTTAACGAGCCCGGCACTTCCCGTGCTGGTCGAAAATCGAAGTCCCGCTTGAATTCCAAGGGCTTGGATCGCTAGGCGCCGCTTCGTGGCGACGGTTTTTCCCTTGCGAATTTGACAGCAAAAAGAGCGCGTCTGTGGCTGCAGAAGATACGTCCGTTTCCGGTGTGTCCGGCCGTTATGCAACGGCCTTGTTTGAACTGGCCCGCGACCAGAAAGCGGTCGACGAGGTCAAGGCCGACCTCGACAGGTTCGAGGCCTTGCTCGGCGAGAGCGCCGATCTGAAGCGCCTCGTCCGCAGCCCGGTGTTCGCGGCCGATGCCCAGTCCAGGGCCCTCACGGCCGTGCTGGACAAGGTCGGCATCGCCGGCATCTCTGCCAATTTCCTGAAAGTGCTGACCGCCAACCGCCGCCTGTTCGTGGTGGCTGACGTCATCCGCGCCTACCGCGCCCTCGTCGCCAAGTTCAAGGGCGAGGCGACCGCTGATGTCACCGTGGCGGAGGCGCTCTCGGACAAGAATCTCGACGCCCTCAAGGTTGCCCTGAAGTCGGTGACCGGCAAGGACGTCGCGCTGAACGTGAAAGTCGATCCCTCGATCATCGGTGGCCTCGTCGTCAAGCTGGGCAGCCGCATGGTGGATGGTTCGCTTCGCACCAAACTCAATTCGATCAAGCACGCGATGAAAGAGGCAGGCTGATGGACATCCGCGCCGCGGAAATTTCCGCGATCCTCAAGGACCAGATCAAGAATTTCGGCCAGGAAGCTGAAGTCTCCGAAGTCGGACAGGTGCTGTCCGTCGGCGACGGTATCGCCCGCGTCTACGGTCTGGACAACGTCCAGGCCGGTGAGATGGTCGAGTTCGAGAACGGCACCCGCGGCATGGCGCTGAACCTCGAAACCGACAACGTCGGCGTCGTTATTTTCGGTGCCGACCGCGAGATCAAGGAAGGTCAGACCGTCAAGCGCACCCGCGCCATCGTGGACGCGCCGGTCGGCAAGGGCCTGCTCGGCCGCGTCGTCGACGCGCTCGGCAACCCGATCGACGGCAAGGGCCCGATCCAGGCCGACAAGCGTATGCGCGTCGACGTCAAGGCGCCCGGCATCATTCCGCGCAAGTCGGTGAGCGAGCCGATGGCGACCGGCCTCAAGGCGATCGACGCCCTGATCCCGATCGGCCGCGGCCAGCGCGAGCTGATCATCGGCGACCGTCAGACCGGCAAGACCGCGATCGCGCTCGACACCATCCTGAACCAGAAGCCGCTCAACGCGCAGCCCGACGAGAACATCAAGCTGTACTGCGTCTACGTCGCAGTCGGCCAGAAGCGTTCGACCGTCGCCCAGTTCGTGAAGGTGCTGGAAGAGCAGGGCGCGCTCGAATACTCGATCATCGTCGCCGCCACCGCCTCGGATCCGGCGCCGATGCAGTACATTGCCCCCTTTACTGCCTGCACCATGGGCGAATTCTTCCGCGATAACGGCATGCACGCCGTCATCATCTATGACGATCTGTCCAAGCAGGCCGTCGCTTACCGCCAGATGTCGCTGCTGCTGCGCCGTCCGCCGGGCCGCGAAGCCTATCCGGGCGACGTGTTCTATCTGCACTCCCGCCTGCTCGAGCGCGCGGCGAAGCTCAGCAAGGATCATGGCTCGGGCTCGCTGACTGCGCTGCCTATTATCGAAACCCAGGCCAACGACGTGTCGGCCTACATCCCGACCAACGTCATCTCGATCACCGACGGCCAGATCTTCCTGGAAACCGACCTGTTCTTCCAGGGAATCCGTCCCGCGGTGAACGTCGGTCTGTCGGTGTCGCGCGTCGGTTCGTCCGCGCAGACCAAGGCCACCAAGAAGGTCGCCGGCAAGATCAAGGGCGAGCTCGCGCAGTATCGCGAAATGGCGGCGTTCGCGCAGTTCGGCTCCGACCTCGACGCCTCGACCCAGCGCCTGCTCAACCGCGGTTCGCGCCTGACCGAGCTCCTGAAGCAGCCGCAGTTCTCGCCGCTGAAGATGGAAGAGCAGGTCTGCGTGATCTGGGCTGGCACCAACGGCTATCTCGATCCGCTCCCCGTTAACAAGGTGCGCGCGTTCGAGGACGGTCTGCTCTCGCTGCTGCGCGGCAAGAACGTCGAGATCCTCAATTCGATCCGCGACAGCCGCGACCTCTCCGACGACACCGCTGCCAAGCTGAAGTCGGTGGTCGAAGGTTTTGCGAAGAGCTTCGCGTAAGAACCGTCACGGCCGGGCCAAAAGCGCGAAGCGCGTCTTCGCATTTGATGTCCCGGCCATCCACGCCTTACCGCGTGGGAGACGAAGACGTGGATGCCCGGGACAGGCCCGGGCATGACGACAGAGACAGGCTAGCGGTTTGGCCGCAAGGGCTCGAACCGTCGGGGACGAAGAATGGCGTCACTTAAAGACATGCGCGTCCGCATCGCCTCCACCAAGGCGACGCAAAAGATCACCAAGGCCATGCAGATGGTCGCGGCCTCGAAGCTGCGCCGCGCGCAGACCGCGGCCGAGGCTGCGCGTCCCTATGCCGACAAGATGAGCGCGGTGATTTCCAACATCGCCGGCGCCGCGGCGGGCTCGCCCGGCGCGCCGGCGCTGCTGGCCGGCACCGGCAGGGACCAGGTCCACCTGCTGCTGGTCTGCACCGGCGAGCGCGGCCTGTCCGGCGCCTTCAACTCCTCGATCGTGCGTCTCGCCCGTGAGCGCGCGCTGGCGCTGATGGCGCAGGGCAAGGAAGTGAAATTCTTCTGCGTCGGCCGCAAGGGTTACGAGCAGCTGCGCCGCCAGTTCGACAAGCAGATCGTCGAGCATCTCGACCTGCGCAGCGTTCGCCAGCTCGGCTTCGTCAACGCTGAGGACATCGCCAAGAAGGTTCTGGCGCGCTTCGAGGCCGGTGAATTCGACGTCTGCACGCTGTTCTATTCGCGCTTCCGCTCGGTGATCGCCCAGATCCCGACCGCCCAGCAGATCATCCCGCTGGTCGTCGAGGAGGGCACTGCCGCCAGCACGACGTCTTACGAATACGAGCCGGAAGAGGACGAGATCCTCACGCGCCTGCTGCCGCGCAACCTCGCGGTCCAGATTTTCCGCGCGCTGCTCGAGAACAACGCCTCGTTCTACGGCGCGCAGATGAGCGCGATGGACAACGCGACGCGCAACGCCGGTGAGATGATCCGCAAGCAGACGCTGGTCTACAACCGCACGCGTCAGGCGCAGATCACCAAGGAACTGATCGAAATCATCTCGGGTGCCGAGGCCGTCTGATCAAGGCGCTTCATTGCCCGTTAAACCCAACATCCCGGTCAGTTGACCGTGGTCTAGAAGTTCGGATCGAAGGAGACATTCAATGGCAGCCCAGTCCGGTCGCGTCACCCAGGTCATCGGCGCCGTCGTCGACGTGCAGTTCGAAGGCCACCTCCCGGCCATTCTCAATTCGCTCGAGACCAAGAACGGCGGCAACCGCCTGGTGCTCGAAGTCGCCCAGCATCTCGGCGAATCCACCGTGCGCACGATCGCGATGGACACCACCGAGGGTCTGGTCCGCGGCCAGGAAGTGACCGACACCGGTTCGCCGATCCGCGTTCCCGTCGGCGAAGGCACGCTCGGCCGCATCATCAACGTCATCGGCGAGCCGATCGACGAAGCCGGCCCGGTCAAGTCGGAAGGCCTGCGCGCCATCCACCAGGAAGCGCCGACCTACACCGACCAGTCCACCGAAGCTGAAATTCTCGTCACCGGCATCAAGGTCGTCGATCTCCTGGCTCCCTATGCGAAGGGCGGCAAGATCGGCCTGTTCGGCGGCGCCGGCGTCGGCAAGACCGTGCTGATTCAGGAGCTGATCAACAACGTCGCGAAGGCGCACGGTGGTTACTCCGTGTTCGCCGGCGTCGGCGAGCGTACCCGCGAGGGCAACGACCTCTATCACGAGTTCATCGAGTCCAAGGTCAACGCCGATCCGCACAATCCGGATCCGAGCGTGAAGTCGAAGTGCGCGCTGGTGTTCGGCCAGATGAACGAGCCGCCGGGCGCCCGCGCCCGCGTCGCGCTCACCGGTCTGACCATCGCGGAAGACTTCCGCGACAAGGGCCAGGACGTGCTGTTCTTCGTCGACAACATCTTCCGCTTCACCCAGGCCGGCTCGGAAGTGTCGGCGCTGCTCGGCCGTATTCCTTCGGCGGTGGGTTATCAGCCGACGCTCGCGACCGACATGGGCGCGCTGCAGGAGCGCATCACCACCACGCAGAAGGGCTCGATCACCTCGGTGCAGGCCATCTACGTTCCGGCCGACGACTTGACCGACCCGGCGCCCGCGACCTCGTTCGCGCATCTGGACGCGACCACCACGCTGTCGCGCTCGATCGCCGAAAAGGGCATCTACCCGGCGGTGGACCCGCTCGACTCGACCTCGCGCATGCTCTCCCCGCTGGTCGTCGGCGAGGAGCACTACGCGGTCGCCCGTCAGGTCCAGCAGGTGCTGCAGCGCTACAAGGCGCTTCAGGACATCATCGCCATTCTCGGCATGGACGAGCTTTCGGAAGAGGACAAGCTGACGGTGGCCCGCGCCCGCAAGGTCGAGCGCTTCATGTCGCAGCCGTTCCACGTCGCCGAAATCTTCACCGGCTCGCCCGGCAAGTTCGTCGACCTCGCCGACACCATCAAGGGCTTCAAGGGCCTGGTGGAAGGCAAGTACGACCACCTGCCGGAAGCTGCCTTCTACATGGTCGGCACCATCGAAGAGGCGGTCGAGAAGGGCAAGAAGCTCGCCGCTGAAGCGGCCTAAGAAGCGAATGGCGAATGGGGAGTAGCGAATAGTCGCCGCTCCCACTCGCCGCTCGCCATTCGCCACTCGCTATTCGCAGGTTTCTCATGGCCACCTTCCACTTCGATCTCGTCTCGCCGGAAAAGCTCGCATTCTCGGGTGAGGTCGACCAGGTCGACATCCCCGGCGTCGAGGGCGACTTCGGCGTGCTGGCGGGACATGCGCCGGTCGTGGCTGCAATCCGGCCGGGCATCCTCACCGTCACCACCGCCGGCCGCCACGAGAAGATCATCGTGCTCGGCGGCCTCGCCGAAGTCTCCGAAAAGGGCCTCACCGTGCTCGCCGACGTCGCGACCTCGCTGGACGAGCTCGATCGTGCCCAGTTCGCCGAGACCATCGCGGAGATGGAGGAGGGCCTGAAGGAGCACGAAGGCGGCGAGCTCGATCTGGCCATCGAGCGGCTGGACCACTACAAGAGCATCCAGCAGCAGCTCAGCTCGACGGCTATGCATTAAGCCCCGAGGCATCGCTTCGGGGCTCGAACGCGAAATTCCTGCAAGAAATTCCTGAATAAGTTCAGCGCTCGTCACGGAAGTGGCGGGCGCTGAAACTTTGTTGCACTGCGCAGCCGATAGCGGCATTCTTCGCCCGCGAATTTGTTCCGGGGCGGGTCACAGATGAAACGCAAGATCGCAGCGATTTTCGCAGCCGATATTGCCGGGTATTCGAGGCTGGTCGCGGAAGACGAGGAGGAGACGCTGCGGCGCCTGGCCTCCTACCGCGAAGTCATCGACGATTTCATCGCAAAGGCGACCGGTCGCATCTTCAACACCGCCGGCGATGCCGTGCTCGCGGAATTTCCGAGCGCGGTGGACGCGGTGCGCTGCGCGATCGACATCCAGGAGTCCTTGCGGACCCGCAACATGGCCTATCCGCCGAGCCGGCAGATGTCGTTCCGCATCGGCATCACCATCGGCGACGTGGTCGAGCGCAACGGCGATCTGCTCGGCGACGGCGTCAACATCGCCGCGCGGCTGGAAGGCCTCGCCGAGGTCGGCGGCATCTGCGTTTCCCGTGCCGTGCACGAGCAGGTCGCCAACAAGCTGTCGGTGCAGTTCGCCGATATCGGCGCGCAGGAGGTGAAGAACATCCCGACGCCGGTGCATGCCTACATGGTGGCGATGCGGCGCGAGGACGGCACCTATTCGAAGCCGCAGTTGAAGAAGCCCGCCTCCAGGCTCGCCGCCGCACCCGTGTGGATGTGGCCGCTGGTGGTGGCAGTCGTCTCGGTCGTTGCCATCGTTGTCACCGGCTTCCTCTACAACACCAAGCTCAAGCAGACGGCGACCGCCGTGGTGACGCCGGCCGCGACGCCAAGTGCGGCGCCGAGCGCGACGCCGACCCAGCTCGCAAAGGCGCAGGTAGCGCCGACGGCGCCGCCGAATGCCGGCGCTGCGATGGCGCCGATGCCCGCACCGTCGCCATCCGCCTCGCCGATGACGGGCAAGTTTGCTGCCGACAGCGTGCCCTTCATCAACGAGCGCATCCGCAACTACCTGGCCGGGGACTATTCCGCCGCCGGCGACTACAAGGCCTTCGCGCTCAATATCGGCGGCTTCACTGGTTCAGCGTTGAACCAGCCGAACGAGGAGGCCGCGCGTAACGCCGCGCTCGATCAGTGCCAGAAGCGCGCCGATGCCGCGCAATCGCCGCGGCGCTGCGAGCTCTATGCGGTCGGCAACAATGTCGTCTACACGCATGGCAAGCCGCCGATGCCGCCGTCTCCCTATTTTCGGCATGACGCGATGACCGAGCGAACCTTTGCGTCGAAGGACTTTCCGATGGTGCGCGATCCGCAAAAGGTCCGGCTCGAGAACATGTTCGTGCCGGCGGCGAAATCCCGGTCGGTCGCGCTCGGCCCGGGCGGACAATATTTCATGGTGCTGGGCTCATCATCGCCCGAGGAATCGGCGCGGCGTGCGCTGGAATCGTGCGGCGCGATCGCGGGCGTCGCTTGCATGATCGTCGCGGTGGACGATAATTTCGTCGTGCCGATTCCGACCCTGCTCAGGATCACCGGCTTCTTCCATGCTGCGAGCAATGCCTCGATCGTGGCCGACGCCCGCGACGAGGTCGTGCGCAAGCTCGCGGACGGCATGGGCTGGAATGCCGTCGCCGTCGGCACCGCAGGACGCCCCGGCCTCGGCCTGAAGGCCGCCGACGAGCAGACCGCGGTCAATTCCGCGCTGGCCGATTGCGCGAGGCGCGACAGCGACTGCCACGTGATCGCGATCGGCCCGTTTACGGTCGGGCCGACGAACTAGCGCTTGCTCTGATTGGGCCCGACGAACGCGCCAACAAAGGTGCGTTCCCTCCCCAACAAGGGGGGAGGAACGAGAGAATCGTGCGGCCCGCACGCGCAAATTTCCGTCGAGAATGTCCCAATGATTTCAACCACCATTCTACTGTGCATGGGGTTGTTTTCGCAGTTTAGCTCGCGAAGGGCGCGAACTGCTGCGCCACGGCCCGATAGACCTCGCGGCGGAACGGCACCACGAGATCGGCGACGCGATCGAGCTGCTCCCAGCGCCACGCGTCGAATTCCGCGGGCTGCCCGTTCTGCGGCGTCAGCGGATCGATCTCGTCGTCCTTGCCGGTGAAGCGCAGCGCGAACCATTTCTGGCGCTGGCCGCGAAACTTCGCCAGCCGATGCGTCTGCGGTCCGTCATAGGGCGGGAATTCGTAGGTGAGCCAGTCGGTCTCGCCGAGATAGCTCGCGCTGACGACATTGGTCTCCTCCCAGAGCTCGCGCATCGCCGCATCGCGCAGGTCCTCGCCCTCGTCGACGCCGCCCTGCGGCATCTGCCAGTCGAGACCCGGCAGGATGATCTCGGGGCCGTCGCCCTTGAAGCGGTGGCCGATCAGCACGCGGCCTTCGGCATTGAACAGCGCGATCCCGACATTGGGACGGTAGGGTTTGTTGTCGTTCGACATGCGGTCACTTCTCTGATCGTCATTCCGGGATGGTCCGAAAGGCCAGCCCCGGAATTCCGAGATCCCGGGTTCGTGCTTCGCACGCCCCGGAGTGACGGTGCAAACTATTCCTCCGCCAGCGCGGAAAACTCCTTCACCACGCGCTCATAGACCGGGCGTTTGAAGGGGATGATCAGCCCGGGAAGATTCTTCATCGGCTCCCAGCGCCAGCTGACGAACTCGGCCTTGTGGCCGCCGCCGGGGTTTTCGACATTGATCTCGCTGTCCTTGCCGGTGAAGCGCACCGCGAACCATTTCTGGCGCTGGCCGCGGTAGCGGCCCTTCCAGGCGCGGCCTGCGACGGTGCGCGGGATGTCGTAGATCAGCCAGTCCGGAACCTCGCCGAGCCGCTCGACCGAGCGCACGCTGGTCTCCTCATAGAGCTCGCGCTTGGCGGCCGCCCAGGTGTCCTCGCCGGGATCGACGCCGCCTTGCGGCATCTGCCAGACATGGGTGTCGTCGATATGTTCGATGCCACCGGCGCGGCGGCCGATGAACACCAGTCCCTTCGCGTTGATCAGCATCACTCCGACGCAAGTCCGGTAGGGCAGATCCTCGTAACGCGCCATTCCGCCAAACCTCTCGCGTGCTTCCGGCAGGGCATCTCGGCCCCGCGGGACCCGTACCGTACCAATTCGTTGATTTAGCTGGATTTTGATTTCAGCATCGCGGTTGTCAATGGCACCAAAAGGATACCCCGGTCGCCCAATGTCTTGGTCCAGGCGCCGATGCGCTCGATCGAGACGGGGAGGGCGGAGGCGGTGCCGATGGCCGTGCCGCGCTCGCGCGCCGCCGATTCGAGCTTGTTCAGGGCACGGTCGATCTCGGCCGGGGTCGGCACCACGTCGATCGCGATGTCGCCCTTGCCGAACGGCATCGCCTGGCTCGCTGCGGCCTGGGGTGCGATGCTGCGGGGCGAGGAGCCGTCGTCGAAGAAGCCGAGGCCGCGCTTGGCCGCCTCGCGGATGATCGGCTGCATCGCCGCGTCCGTCGCCACGAAGCGGGCGCCCATGAAATTGGTGATGCCGGCATAGCCCTGCATCCGGCTCAGGTGCCAGTACAGGCGGTCCATGTTCTGGTCGGCGCTGAGCGAGGTCAGCAGCGTCTGCGGGCCCGGGTCGTTGTCAGGGAAGTCGTAGGGCTCCATCGGGATCTGGAGGAAGATCTCGTGGCGCTGGGTGCGGGCCCGCTCGGCGATTTTTCCTGGATCGGAACCATAGGGCGTGAAGGCCAGCGTCACCGCGGCCGGCAGCTTCATGATCGCGTCGGTGGTCTTGGCGGCGCCGACGCCGAGCCCGCCGATCACGATCGCGACGACCGGCATCTTGGCGGCCTTGGCGCGGTCGGCATCGGCCGCGTAGACGTTGAACGGCTTCGATCCGTCGGCGACCACCGGGATCATGCCGTAGCGCGACTTCTCCAGCAGCTTCGGGTCGATTCCGGCCATGACCGGCGGCGGTGCGGACGCCGCCTCGCCCTTGTCGTCGGCCTCGCCGGCGCCGATCACCACGTCGTGGCGCGCGCCGGTGGAGCCATCGATCATGGTGACGGTCTTCTGCTCGCCGGGAGCGGCCTGCTTCGGCGCCTCCCTGGTCTCGTGCTTGCTCTCTTGCTTGCTGTCCTGGCCGTGGCCGGAGGCGGCCGGCTTCTCGTCCGTGGCTTTGGGCTCGCGGATCGCGATCCGGGTCATCGGCTCGCCGCCGAGCGGATCCTTGTTGAAGATGGCGAAGCCGGCAAAGGTGACGAGGAACAGGCCGAGCAGCATGGCGAGCGCCTGCATGGCCGTGAACGGCAGCCGCAGCCGGCGTTTCCGGCGCAGCTTGTCCTGTCCGAGCGGGGCGCTCAGATCATCGGCCGTTTCAGTCATGCGCGATCCCGAATCACTGCTGCCGACGATACCACGCCGAGGTCAAGCGGCGGCAGGCCGGGATAGGCCGGGGATGCCATGAGCTCCAAACAAAAAAGGGCGGCTCCGGGAGCCGCCCTTTGCGTTGGATCGCGCGGGTCGCGCCGACTCAGTTCGCCGCTTTGGGCTTGTCGGTCGCGGCCTTGTCGGTACCCGGCGTGGGCGCCGCGGAGGCGCTGTTCTTGATGCCGTGGAGCAGGTCGTCGGCGAGCTTCAGCGCCTTGTCGTCCTTGGCGTCCGGCGGGACGTAGGACTGCGAGCCGGTCTTCTCGTCGCCGTCGTTCTTCAGATGGCCGCGCAGCGAAGCCTCGCCCTTGGTGTCGGTGCGCGACTTCAACTCGTCCGGCACGTCCTGGAGCACTTCGATATCGGGCACGATGCCCTTGGCCTGGATCGACTTGCCCGACGGCGTGTAGTAGCGCGCCGTGGTCAGGCGCAGCGCGCCGTTGCCCGAGCCGAGCGGGATGATGGTCTGCACCGAGCCCTTGCCGAACGAGCGCGTGCCGACGATGGTCGCGCGCTTGTGGTCCTGCAGCGCGCCGGCGACGATTTCGGACGCCGAGGCCGAGCCGCCATTGACCAGAACGATGACCGGCTTGCCCTTGGTGAGGTCGCCGGCATGCGCGGTGCGGCGCTGGGTCTCCTCGGCATTGCGGCCGCGGGTCGACACGATCTCGCCCTTCTCCAGGAACGAGTCGGAGACGGTGACCGCTTCCTCGAGCAGGCCGCCCGGATTGTTGCGGAGGTCGATGATGTAGCCCTTCAGCTTGTCGCCGATCTGATTCGAGAGGTTGGCGACCTCGCGCTTCAGGCCTTCGGTGGTCTGCTCGTTGAAGGTGGTGATGCGGATATAGGCGATGTCGTCGGCCTCGATGCGGGCGCGCACCGAGCGGACGCGGATGTTGTCGCGCACCAAGGTGACGTCGAGCGGATTGTCCTGGCCCTTGCGGATGATCTTGAGCTTGATCTTGGTGTTGACCGGACCGCGCATCTTCTCGACCGCCTGGTTCAGGGTCAGGCCCTGCACCGCTTCGTCGTCGAGATTGGTGATGATGTCGTTGGCCATGATGCCGGCGCGCGACGCCGGTGTGTCGTCGATCGGCGAGACGACCTTGATCAGGCCGTCTTCCATCGTGACCTCGATGCCGAGGCCTCCGAACTCACCGCGGGTCTGCACCTGCATGTCGCGGAAGCTCTTGGCGTCCATGTAGCTCGAATGCGGATCGAGGCCGGTGAGCATGCCGCTGATGGCGGATTCGATCAGCTTGGTGTCGTCGGGCTTCTCGACATAGTCGGAGCGCACGCGCTCGAAGACGTCGCCGAACAGATTGAGCTGGCGATAGGTGTCTGCGGTGGCGGCCCGCGCGCTGGAGCCCATGAAGACCGCGCGCGGCTGGGTCACGAACAGCGTCAGCGCCGCACCGGTGGCCGCGCTGAGGAGGATAACTGAAGTCTTGCGCATCATCCGCGAACCTTCTCGCCTTCATTTGCGGCCCACCATGGGCCTGGATCGATTGGAGTGCCGTCTTTGCGGAACTCGACATACAGCACAGGTTGACTCGCGTTCGTGGCGAGAATGGAGGCGACTTGAGAGGTCGACCCCATGGTCGCGACCGGCTCCCCCGTGAGCACAAACTGTCCGATGTTGACCGAAATGCGCTCCATCCCGGCGATCAGGACATGATACCCGCCCCCGGCGTTGAGGATCAAGAGTTGTCCATAACTGCGGAACGGGCCGGCATAGACCACCCAGCCATCACACGGCGTCGTGACCTGGGAGCCCGGCTTGGTGGCCAGCGAAATGCCCTTCTGGACCCCGCCGACCCCATCGGAACCGCCAAAGTCCCTGATCTTGTTACCGTTAACCGGAAGCGGCAGCAGGCCCTTGGCCGAAGCGAAGGCGATCGCGGGGCTGGTCCGGGACCGGTCCTTGAAAGCGCCAGGGCCCGACTTGGCGCCGGCGGCCGCTTTTGCCTCCGCCTGCCTGGCGGCCTCGGCTGCCTTCTCCGCCGCCTTGGCGGCGCTTTGCAGGTCCTGCTCCATCTTGGCGATCAGGCCCTGGAGATCGCCGACCTGCCTTGAAAGCATGATGGCGCGCGAGTTCTCGGCATCGAGGTCCTTCTCGCGCGCGGCCTGCTGGCGCTGCCGTTCGTCGACCAATGCGGCGAGCCGGCTCTGGTCGTTGCGGACCCTGTCGCGATCGGAAGCGAGCTGGTCGCGTTCGGTGGCGATGTTCTTGCGCAGAGCCACGAGCTCGCCGAGCTCGCTCGCGATCTTTTCGGCGCGGCCGCGCAGTTCCGGCACGACGGCGCCGAGCAGCATCGCCGTGCGCAGCGATTGCAGCGCGTCCTCGGGCCGCACCAGCAGCGCGGGCGGCGTGCGCCGGCCGGCGCGCTGCAAGGCCGCCAGTACCTCGACGATGTCGGCGCGGCGCGAATCAAGCGAGGTGCGCATCGCCTGCTCGCGGCCGTTGAGCGTCTTCAGCCGCGCTTCGGCTTCGTCGATCTTGGTCTCGACGCTGCGCACATTGGCGGCAGTGTCGATCAGCTGCTGGTTGAGCTGGGTGCGGTCCTGGCCGAGCGAGCTGATCTCGGCCTTGAGCTTGGCCTGAGCCTCCTCCGCGCTCTTCTGCCTGGCGCGCGCGGCCTCCAGCTCCTGCTCGCGCTGCTTGATCGCATCGGGCGAGACGGCTGCGGTCTGCGGCGCCGGCGTCTGAGCTTGCGCGAGGCTTGCGCCCAAGACACTTGCATCCAAGACAGTTGCGCCTGAGACGCTCGCGATCAGCAGCAGGTTGAGGACAGGCGCTCGCATCGCTTTAGGCAAAGGTGCTCGTTGTGGCGCGGATCACGCGCGGTGATAGGGGTGGCCGGCCAGGATGGTGGCGGCCCGATAAAGCTGTTCCAGAAGCATGACGCGGACCATTTGGTGCGGCCAGGTCGCAGAGCCGAACGCGATCGCGAGCTTGGCCTTACGGCGCAATTCGGGCGAAAGTCCGTCCGCCCCTCCGATCACGAAGATAGTATGACCGGCACCCTCGTCGCGCCAGCGCCCGAGGTGCCGTGCGAATACGGTGGAATCGAGATTCTGGCCGCGTTCGTCCAGCGCCACCAGGATCGACTTGTCCGGGATGTACGCACCGATCGCCGCAGCCTCTTCGGCCATCCGCGTCGCGGCGTCGCGCGCGCGGCTCTCGGGAATTTCGTGGATCGACAGCTCGCGGAATCCGAGCTTGCGGCCGGCCTCGTCGAACCGCTCGAAATAGCGGTCGGCAAGCTCCCGTTCGGGGCCCTGCTTCAGCCGGCCCACCGCAATGACAGCAACACGCATGTGTTCAGAGCCGTGTTTTCAAGGCCGCGCGCATCTCGCGCGCGCACGACGCTAGCATGCGCGTCAGCCGATTCGAAATCGGCTCTTTGAGCCTCTAGATCGCCTTCGCCGCCCCTGGGCCCTGCGTGTACAATCTCTCGAGATTGTAGAACTCGCGGACCTCGGGTCTGAACACGTGCACGATCACATCGCCGGAATCGATCAGCACCCAGTCGCAATTGGGCAAGCCCTCGACGTGGATGTTCTTGATGCCGGTTTCCTTGAGGCTCTTCGTGACGTTTTCCGCGATCGCGCCGACGTGCCGGTTGGCCCGGCCCGTGGTGACGATCATGTAGTCGGAGTACGCCGATTTGCCGCGAAGGTCGATTGTGACCGTCTCTTCCGCCTTCATGTCCTCGAGGCGGGAGAGGATCAGGCTCAGCGTCTTGTCGGCGTCGGGTTGCGCCTTCAAGGCCGCAGCTTTGGTCGATGTTTTACGCGTAGGCTTAGCAACCTTGGGTAAAACAGACTTGGACAATACAGATGTGGCCAGGGACCATTCCTTTCACTGTATCGCGAGAGCCGAATCCGATCCTCGCGGGTTACACTACATCATGTGGGGTTAAGGGTTTCAATATGCCAGAGAGCCCCGATCCGCACAGTCTGTCTCACTTCGTACCTTTCCAGCTCCCGTCCGGGTTCCGCAGGCCCGTCGAGGACAGGTTCAGCTTCAGTCCGGTGAGGAAGACCCAGGCCGGCGCCGGCCGATCCGCCAGCAACGCCGCCTCATTCTCGGGGAGGCGGTAGCGCGATAGTGCCTTGGCGGCAGGAGAGGCGAGGGCACGAAAACTCTGCGGCGGGCGATCGATGACCGCGATCGGCACCTGGCCGGCGATGCGCCGCCAGTCCTGCCAACGGTGGAATTGAGCGAGGTTGTCGGCGCCCATGATCCAGACAAAGCGCAGGCCGCGGAGACGGCGGCGCAAGGTGTTGATCGTGTCGATAGTGTAGCGCGTGCGAATGACGGATTCGAGACAGCTCACCTCGATCCTGGGATCGTTGGCGACGTCGCGCGCGGCCTGCATGCGCGCGCCGAGTTCATGCAGCGTGCCGTTCTCCTTCAGCGGGTTGCCGGGCGTGACCAGCCACCAGACGCGATCGAGTTGCAATCGCTTGAGCGCGAACTGACTGATCGCGCGATGGGCCTGATGCGGCGGATTGAAGGAGCCGCCGAGCAGGCCGACGCGCATGCCCGGGGTCGAGGGCGGGATCGCTTGCGCCACGAAACGCGGCACGACGAAATTGTTGCTCAATTGCCCGCGCCTCGCGACGTTATCTACGGCCGCGTCTGCCCGGTGCCGTGAACGCGATATTTGAAGCTCGTCAACTGCTCGGCGCCGACAGGTCCCCGGGCGTGAAAGCGGCCGGTGGCGATGCCGATCTCGGCACCGAAGCCGAACTCGCCGCCATCGGCAAACTGCGTCGAGGCGTTGTGCAGCACGATCGCGGAATCGACCTCGCTCAGGAATTTCTTCGCAGCGGCCTCGTTCTCGCTCACGATCGCATCGGTGTGATGCGAGCCGTGGTTCTGGATATGCGCGATCGCGCCGTCGACGCCGTCCACCACCTTCGCCGCGATGATCGCGTCGAGATATTCGGTGTCCCAATCGTCGTCGTTCGCAGGCTTTACGCGCGCGTCTGTCTTCTGCACGACGTCGTCGCCGCGCACTTCGCAGCCGGCCTCGATCAGCATCTCGACCAGCGGCTTCAGGCTCGTCGCAGCAGCCGCGCGATCGACCAACAGCGTCTCGGCTGCGCCGCAGACGCCGGTGCGCCGCATCTTGGCGTTGAGCACGATCGACTTCGCCATGGCGAGGTCGGCGCTGGCATCGACATAGACGTGGTTGACGCCTTCGAGATGCGCGAACACCGGCACGCGCGCTTCCTGCTCGACGCGCGCGACGAGGCTCTTGCCGCCGCGCGGCACGATGACGTCGATCGCGCCGTTCAACCCCGACAGCATCATGCCGACCGCCGCGCGGTCGCGCGTCGGCACCAGCGTGATCGCAGCCTCGGGGAGGCCCGCTTCGCGCAGACCCTGCACCAGACATTCATGGATGGCGCGGCAGGAGCGGAAACTGTCGGAGCCGCCGCGCAGGATCACGGCATTGCCGGACTTCAGGCACAGCACGCCGGCATCCGCTGCGACGTTCGGCCGGCTTTCGAAGATCACGCCGACGACACCGAGCGGCACGCGCACGCGCTCGATGGTCATGCCGTTCGGCCGCTGCCAGCTCTCGGTGACGATTCCGACCGGATCGGCGATGCCGCGCACGATGCCGATACCCTCGGCCATGCTCTCCACACGCGCCGGTGTCAGCGTCAGGCGGTCGATGAAGGACGCGGTCATGTTGCTGGAGGCGCGCGCCTCCGCGACGTCCTCGGCATTGGCCGCGAGGATCGCCGCCGCATTGCTGCGGATCGCCCGCTCCATGGCCTCGAGCGCCCGGTTCTTCTGCTCCGGCGGCGCCAGCGCCAGCACGCGCGCGGCAGCGCGGGCACGGGCGGCGAGATCGGACATCAGCGCCTGGAGATCGCCAGTCCGATCGGCATTGCCGTCGACGGCTTTGAGGGGGGCGGCCATTGGGGTTTCAACCTTCTGCTAAGGCAGTGTCCTAGCACGGAAATCCCGCTTTTGCGAAGGGCGGGGAGGGTATGGCAGGTCTCCCCGGCCGCGCGACGGCTGGGTCATTGGCCCAGCCCCGACGTTGTGGCGGGCTTGTCCATGTTTTCCTTGGGCGTCATTCCGGGGCGATGCGGAGCATCGAACCCGGAATCTCGAGATTCCGGGTCTGGTCCTTCGAACCATCCCGGAATGACGGAGCAACGGGTTTACCCGCCCACCACCAGATCGTCACGGTGGATCATCTCCGCGCGGCCGCTGATGCCGAGGATGGTCATCACATCAGGGGAGGAGCGGCCCTTGATGCGTTCGGCGTCGTCGGCGTCATAGGCGATCAGGCCGCGGCCGATCTCGCTCGTATCGGGGCCGCGCACGATCACGGCATCGCCGCGGGCGAACTGGCCCTCGACCTTGATCACGCCGGCCGGCAGCAGGCTGGCGCCGGCCCGCAGCGCCGTCACCGCGCCGGCGTCGATCGTCAGCGTGCCCTTCGGCTCCAGCGTGCCCGCGATCCAGCGCTTGCGCGAGGTGATGGGATTGGCCGGTGTCAGGAACCAGGTGCAGCGGCCGCCATTGGCGATTGCCTGCAGCGGATGCTCGATCTTGCCGGAGGCGATCAGCATATGCGTGCCGCCGGTCGTGGCGATCTTGGCCGCCTCGACCTTCGTGCGCATGCCGCCGCGCGAGAGCTCGGACTCGGCGTCGCCTGCGACAGCCTCGATCTCCGAGGAGATGCTGTCGACGACGGGAATGAGCTTTGCGTTCGGGTTGTTCTTCGGGGGGGCATCGTAGAGCCCGTCGATATCGGAGAGCAGCACCAGGAGATCGGCGCTCGCCATGGTCGCGACGCGCGCGGCGAGGCGGTCGTTGTCCCCGTAGCGGATCTCGGTGGTGGCGACCGTGTCGTTCTCGTTGATCACGGGGATGGCGCGCCACTCCAGGAGCTTGCCGATGGTGGAGCGCGCATTGAGATAGCGGCGGCGCTCCTCGGTATCCTGGAGCGTCACGAGAATCTGCCCGGCGTCGATGCCGTGCGCGCCGAGCACCTCGGACCAGATCCGCGCCAGCGCGATCTGGCCGACGGCAGCGGCGGCCTGGCTCTCCTCCAGCTTCAGCGGGCCGCGCGGCAGCTTGAGCCGGCTGCGGCCGAGCGCGATCGAGCCCGAGGAGACGACGAGGACGTCGCGTCCCTCCTTGTGCAGCTTGGCCATGTCGTCGGCAAGCGCGGCGAGCCAGGACGTCCGCACCTCGCCCTTGTCGGAATCGACCAGCAGTGCGGAGCCGACCTTGACGACGATGCGGCGGAATTGACTGAGTTCGGGGCTGGCCATGTGTGTATGTGTTGGCGCGTGTGACGAATTGCTCGGGTTCGGGAACGGCGGAGCAAACAAGCGGCTCCGATAAGGCCTGCTTTTGCAGCAGGACGATGGCCGGCGCAAGGCGGCAGGCCCGGTAAACGGTGCAACGTGGCTTGGTCTTCGGCCTTGTCTTGAGCGCGGGGGCGGTTCTAATGCCGGCAACCAATAACGGGCTGGAAGGGAAACGTATGGATCGCCGCAAATTCATGGCCGGATGTCTTGGAGGAGGTCTTGGGTTGCCGCTGCTGGCACAGGCGGGCGGGGCGCAAGCGCAGGCCGGGCTTTCAAAAATCATCTTTCCGTTCGCGGCGGGCGCCGGCGGCGACACGCTGTGCCGGCTGATCGCGCAGGAGATGGCGCCGGTGCTGCAAAGGACCATCGTGGTCGAGAACCGCACCGGCGGCGACGGCCTGATCGGCATCAAGGCGGTGAAGGGTGCGAGCCCCGATGGCAGCATGGTGCTGGTGACGACGGGCCCCACCATGTACCTGCTGCCGATGGTGGAGACGACGCCGAGCTTCGACACGGCCAAGGATTTCATGCCGGTGTCGCTGCTGGCGCGGTTCGAATTCGCCGTCGTGATCGGCCCGGCTATCGATGCTGCCGATTTCAAGTCATTCGTGGCCTGGCTGAAGGCGCATCCGGACAAGACGTCGTTCGGGGTGCCGAGCAACGGCACCATTCCACATTTCATGGGCTCCAAGCTCGAGAAGGATCTCGGCATTCCCCTGACCCGCGTGCCCTATCGCGGCAGCGCGCCGATCCTCAACGATCTCATCGGCGGCCATCTGTCGTTCGGCATCGTGACATTGGCCGATGCGCTGCCGCAGCACCGCGCCAAGGGCGTGAAGATCATCGCGGTCTCGAGCGCGGAACGGTCGCCCTTCGCGCCGGAGGTGCCGACGCTGAAGGAGAGCGGCATCGCTCTCGTTGCGGATGCCTGGTACGGCATGTGGCTTCCCGTCGGCAGCCCGCCGGAATTCGCCAGCAAGCTCGGCGCCGCCGCGAGCGCTGCGCTTGCCAAGGCCGAGGTGAAGGAGAAGCTCACTGCGATCGGCCTGATCCCGGTCGGCAGCAGCCCGGATGAGCTGACGAAGGAGCTCGCCGCCAACACGGCGTTCTGGCAGCCGATCGTGAAGGCGACGGGATACAAGATCGAGAATTGAATTCTTCTCCCTCTCCCCGCAAGCGGGGAGAGGCGAAGACAGACTCAAAGCTTCGCGCGCTGCGCGATGCCGTCCTTGATCGCCGCAAGCTCGGCCTCGTCCCAGATGCCGATCAAAACGCCGCCCTTCACCTGGAGCTGGTTGTCGGCATAAGCCGCGATCTTCTCGCGCGGCGTGGTGATGTGGTCGTTGGGATGCAGCGCCCAGTCGAACAGCTCGGCCTGCAACCGCGCGATGATGCCGGCGCAATCAGGATCATCGCCGCGATCCAAAAACTCTTCCGGATCGGTCTCGAGATCGTACAGCATCGGACGGAAGCCCGAGGCGTGGATGTATTTCCAGCGGCCGTCGAACACCATGAACAGGCGGCAGCGCTCGATCGGCTGATTCAGTTTCAGTCGCACGTCCTGCATAGCGTAGTCGTATTCGGAGAACGCGACCTTGCGCCAGTCCGGCGGTGTGGGCCCGCGCAGCAGCGGCAGCAGCGAGCGTCCTTCGAGGATGTGGCCCGGCACCTTGCCGCCGAAATAATCGACGAAGGTCGGCGCAAGATCGATGCCCTCCACCAGCGCGTCGCTGCGCGTGCCGCGCGTGGCGTCGGCTTCCCGGGAGGGATCGATGATGATCAGCGGAATCTTTGCCGACTGCTCGTGGAACAGATCCTTCTCGCCCATCCAGTGATCGCCGAGATAGTCGCCATGATCGGAGGTGAACACGATCATGGTGGTGTCCAGCAGGCCGCGCTCTTCCAGGAATTTCATCAGCGCGCCCATCTGGTCGTCGATCTGCGTGATCAGGCCCATATAGGTCGGGATCACCTTCTCGCGAGCGTCGTCGCGCGCCATGTTGCGGGAGTAGCGCATGTCCATATAGGCGCCGAACACCGGATGCGGATTCTGGCGCTCGCGCTCGGAGCGGATCACCGGGATCATGTCATCGGTCGAATACATGCTGGCGTAGGGTTCGGGCGCGATGTAGGGCCAGTGCGGCTTGATGTAGGACAGATGCAGGCACCACGGCTTGCCGTCGGTCTCGGCCTCACTGATGAAGTCCATCGCGCGCCGCGTCATGTAGGGCGTCTCGGAATGCTCCTCCGGCACCCGCGCGGCCTTGTCGGCGTGCACCAGCAGCCAGCCGTTCTGCAAACTGCCATCTTCCGCCGCACCTGAATTCGCCCAATGCTCCCAGGGATTGGTGGCTTCGAATCCCTGCTTGCGCAGATATTCATCGTATTTCGGGCGCGGCCGTCCCGTCGGGTGCAGGCCGTCGTCGCGCTCATAAGGCTCGAAACCGCATTCGGCGACATGCACGCCGATCATCGACTCCGGCGGGATGCCGAGCGCCTTCATGCCTTCGAGGTCGGGCGCCATGTGGGTCTTGCCGACCAGCACATTGCGCACGCCGATCTTCTTGAGGTGATCGCCGAGCGTGGGCTCGCCGACGCGCAGCGGCCAGCCGTTCCAGTGCGAGCCGTGCGAGCGCATGTAGCGGCCGGTGTAGAACGACATCCGCGAGGGCCCGCAGATCGGCGACTGCACGTAGGCCTTGCTGAAGAGCACGCCGCGCTTCGCCATGGCGTCGATGTTGGGCGTCTTCAGCGTGGGATGGCCGGTGCAGCCGAGATAGTCATAGCGAAGCTGGTCGCACATGATCCAGAGAACGTTCTTCGCGCGCGCCATGCGTCATCCCTGCCGTTTCTTGCTTGTTTAATGCTGCGATATTAGAGCGCCGGTGACAACCTGCCAGTGATGCGGGTGCCCGCAACCTACACTCCAATGTCGTCCCGGCGAAGGCCGGGACCCATACTCCTCAGAAGATGTTATGGCGCGAGATGGCAATGACCAATCTTCGCCAAATCGCATTCGGTGGTTATGGGTCCCGGCCTTCGCCGGGACGACCCAGGGGAGATAGTTTAAGCCGACCAGGGCTCGGCTTCGGCGGCGCTCTTCGCCTTGGCGGACACCGGGGCCTCGCCGATCACTGCGACAAGCGCGCGCAACGCTTCCTTCACGCCCTCTCCGGTCGCGGCGGAGAGCAGCAGCGGCGTCTTCTTGGCGGCGCGCTTCAGCCGGTCCTTCTGCTTCTTGAGCTCGTCCGGCTCGACCGCGTCGATCTTGTTCAGCGCGACGATCTCGATCTTGTCGGTGAGCAGCCCGCCATAGGCATCGAGCTCTGTGCGCACCGTCTTGTAGGCCTTGCCGGCGTGCTCGCAGGTCGCATCGACGAGATGCAGCAGCACGCGGCAGCGCTCGACATGGCCGAGGAAGCGGTCGCCGAGGCCCGCGCCTTCATGCGCGCCCTCGATCAGACCGGGAATGTCGGCCAGCACGAATTCGCGGCCGTCTGCATTCACGACGCCGAGCTGCGGATGCAGCGTGGTGAAGGGATAGTCGGCGATCTTCGGCTTGGCCGCGCTGACCTTGGAGAGGAAGGTCGACTTGCCGGCATTGGGCAGGCCGACGAGGCCCGCATCCGCGATCAGTTTCAGCCGCAGCCAGATCCAGCGCTCCTCGCCGGGCTGGCCGGGATTGGCGTTGCGCGGCGCGCGGTTGGTCGAGGATTTGAAATGCGCGTTGCCGAAGCCGCCATTGCCGCCCTCGGCGAGCACGAATTTCTCGCCGACATTGGTGAAGTCGTGGATCAGCGTCTCGCGGTCTTCATCGAAGATCTGCGTGCCCATCGGCACCTTCAGCACGATGTTCTTGCCGTTGGCGCCGTGACGGTCCGAGCCTGCGCCATTCTCGCCCTTCTGGGCCTTGAAATGCTGCTGGTAGCGGTAGTCGATCAGCGTGTTGAGCCCGTCCGCGACCTCGATGATGACGTTGCCGCCGCGGCCGCCATTGCCGCCGGAGGGGCCGCCGAATTCGATGAACTTCTCGCGGCGGAACGCCACGCAGCCGTTCCCACCGTCACCGGAGCGGATATAGACCTTTGCTTCGTCGAGGAATTTCATGGGCCATAGGTAGGCCAGCCGGTCCCCCGCGGCAACCCGGACTTACCCGCAAACCGGCCGAAATTCCGCGAATTTCGCCCCTTGCTTAACCCCCGGACGACTTCCAAGACGACATCAGAGGGGCCGTCGCCGGATCAGGAATTTCTGAATGCCCTCCAGCACCAGCTCCTTGCGCTGGTTGAACACGGTGCTTTTGAGCGTCACCACGCCGGTCGAGCGTCCCGGCGCGAGTTCGGTGACCTCGAGCGCGGGATAGATGGTGTCGTCGGCGAACACGGGTTTGAGGAACCGGCTCGATTGCTCGAGGAAGCCGACCAGGGAGTCCTCGACCATGAACGGAAACAGGCCGGCGCCGGGCGCGGTGTGGATCAAGGTCTGGAAGCCGTGGGCGAGCAGATGCGGCATGCCGCGGCTGCGGCAATATTCCACGTCGTAGTGCACGGGGTGGGTGTCGCCGCTCGCGGTCTGGAACGCCGCGAACACCGCCGAGGTCTGGGTCCGGCTCGGCAGCACGAAGCGTTCGCCGACGACGAAATCCTCAAACCAGCGTTGCGTGGGGATCATGCGGTGCCGGGCCGGATCGAAGTCGGTCATGTCAAAGCTCTCTTTGTCGATGAGGCGCCTATCGCTACCGCGACGCGAAGAGTGCGACAATCCGTTCAATTCGGCGGTGGCGGGCTTGTCCCAGTCGCTCACGTCATTAAAACGACCGCAAGCGACGCTAATCGCGGGTTTTCCGTGCTCTCTCCGCCCGTCATTGCGAGGAGCGAAGCGACGAAGCAATCCAGACTGCCGCGGTGGAGACAGTCTGGATTGCTTCGCTTCGCTCGCAATGACGACCTCTCACACTCCGACTCGTTTCAATGCCCTTCTTCAAGAACCTCTCCGCCTATGACGACCGCTCCGCGCGCCTCGCCGGCATCGCGCTGATGGTGCTGTCGATCTTCATGTTCTCGTTCGGCGACGCCATGGGCAAGTTCCTGGTCGGGACCTATTCGGTGGGGCAGTTGCTGTTCCTGCGCGCCTGCGCGGCGCTGTTGCTGCTGTCGCCGCTGATCTGGCGGCAGCGTCGCCAGTTCCTGCATCTGGAGCGGCCGCGCTTGCAGCTGTTCCGCGTCGTGCTCTCGACGCTGGAAGTGGCGGCCTTCTTCCTTGCGACGGTCTATCTGCCGCTCGCCGACGTCATCACGTACTACCTCGCCGGCCCCATCTTCGTCACCGCGATGTCGGCGATCTTCCTGAGCGAGAAGGTGGGTTGGCGGCGCTGGACGGCGATTTTGATCGGTTTCTGCGGCGTCGTGATCGCGCTGCGGCCGTCGGCGCAGACCGTCAGCCTGCCGGCGCTGATCGCGCTGGGCGGCAGCCTGTCCTTTGCAACCCTGATGCTGATCACCCGCAGCCTGCGCAAGACCCCCGACATCGTGATGGCGTCCTCGCAATTCGTCGGCACGTTTTTGCTGGGCGCGGTGTTGTCGGCATTCCACTGGGTGCCGCCGACATCAGGCAGCCTCGTCATCTTCGCCCTGGCCGGATGCATCTCGGTGACGGCGCTGTTCTGCGTCAACCGGTCCCTCAAGCTCGCGCCGGCCAGCGTCGTCGTGCCCTATCAATATTCGATGATCGTCTGGGCCGTGATCTTCGGCTTCGTCGTGTTCGGCGACGTGCCGTCGATAGCAACGATCGTCGGCGCCGCGATCATCATCGGCGCCGGGTCCTATATCTACTTGCGTGAGCGCGATCTGGGGCGCCCAAGCAACGAGGTAAATCCGCCGGCGTAGCCACGCGCACACTGTCCTCCCGGGGCGCGCACAGCGCGAGCCCGGGACCCATACCCACAGGGAGTGGTTTGACGACGGCTCGGAGTGGGCGCTTCGCCTCGCACTTCTCCCTGGGATTATGGGTCCCGGGCTCGCGACTTCGTCGCGCCCCGGGACGACAGTGTCGATTGTGGCGCGGCCTGCGCCCTACCTCACCCGTCTTGCGCTGCTCCAGCTCTTCAGCGACGCCCACACCCCGCGCGACAGGCGGAAGCAATCGACGGGCGTGGACGAGCCCAGCGCCAGGAAGCGGTGCAGCTGGACGCCGCTCCACTGGAAGCCGCACTTCTCCAGCACCTTGCGCGAGGCGGGGTTGGTGACGCGCGCACCGGCATGGAGGTGGTCGTCCTCGAACTCCTCGAAGAAGAAGTCGATCGCGCCGCGTGCGGCCTCGGTGGCGAAGCCCTGGCCCCAATGCTCGACGCCGAGCCAGTAGCCGAGCTCGGCATTGTCGGGCTTCGAGCAGTCGATCCCGACCATGCCGACCGGCCCGCTGTCGTGCTCGATCAGGAACACGGTCTCGCTGCCGATCTCGGCGGTGGCACGGATGAATTCGATGGCGTCGTCCTGCGAATAGGGATGCGGCAGGCGGCGCGTGTTCTCGGCGACGCGGCGATCATTGGCGAGCCGGGCGATGGTCCTGACGTCGGCGAGGGTCGGCCGCCGCAAGGTCAGCCGTTCGGTGGCGACGACGCTCGGTCTCGCCTCCCGCAAGGTGGTGCTCGAAAAATCCTGCAACATGTCCGGCTCCGTCGAAGTCACTAAGACAAAACGAAAGGGGAGGCCGGTTTCCCGCCTCCCCTGGAGCCTATTTGTGGACTCCGCCGGTTTGGTCAGGACCCGGCGGACTCCAAATTTGATCCACCGTCTATTCAGCCGCCTCTGCGATCGGGAGTACCGATACGAATGTGCGGCCGTTGGCTTTGGCTTGGAACGTGACGCGACCCTCGATCTTGGCGAACAAAGTGTGGTCCGTGCCCATGCCGACATTAAGGCCGGGATGCCAGGTGGTGCCGCGCTGACGCGCAATGATGTTGCCGGGAATCACAACTTCCCCGCCGAACGCCTTGATGCCGAGGCGCTTGCCCTTTGAATCGCGACCGTTGCGCGATGAACCGCCTGCTTTTTTGTGAGCCATGGCTCGTCTCCGAAATCCTGAGTAGTTCTAGATCAATTCCTTGACGGAATCATTTCATAATTTCTCACGCATCAATTCGTGAATTGGCGTGATCAATTTATGCGGCGGCGTCTTCCTTGGTCGCTTCCTTGGCGACCTTCTCCTTCTTCGGACGCGGCCCCTTGGTGGGCTTGGCGTTGTCCGTCAGGATCTCGCTGACGCGCAGCACCGTGATCTCGTCGCGGTAGCCGCGCTTGCGGCGCGAATTCTTGCGGCGGCGCTTCTTGAACGCGATGACCTTGGGGCCGCGCTTGTGGTCGAGCACCTCGACCGCAACGGACGCGCCGGCCACCGTGGGCAGACCCAGGATCGGCGTGTCGCCGCCGACCACCAGAACTTCATTCAGCTGCACGATCGAGCCGACTTCGCCTTCGATCTTGCCTACTTCCAGGACATCATCCGGAGCGACGCGGTACTGCCGGCCGCCGGTTTTGATGACTGCGAACATCGTTGTTTTCCTTCGTGTTCAATCCCGGCCTCGCGACAGTCTGTCGGGGCCGGCTTTTTGTCAGTCGCTATGGGTTTATGCGAGTTTTGTGCGGGCGGGAGCTATCCCTTTGAAAACCCACGCAAAAACAAGCGGCGCGAGAAACGCCCCGCGCCGGGTGTGGGACTTATAGCCGCCGGACGCCGCAAGTCAAGGAAAACCGCTGAAAAAGGCCCGGATTTGAAGGATTTGGGCGGGAGCCCGCCCGTCCGCCGATTCTTCCCCGGCGTTGCAACCAACGGGTTCCCGCGCCGTTGTCCCCCAGATTTCGCAAGCGGGCAAGGGTCCCATGGCAACGGACGAACTGGTCGCGACGACGGGCATTGCGCAGCACGGCGCGAGCCGCCTGCCGTCGGTGGACGTCGACAGTTTCAACATCGAGATCAAGGACGAGGACGGTTTTCTCGGCGACCGCGCCAGCAAGGGCGCGTTCCGCGAGATCCTCGACCGCTGGCGCAAGCCGCTGCGCAAGACCGGCGAGGACCCGTTCGGCAAGGAGCCCTCGGACCAGATCAGCAAGAAGACGCTGGATGCGATCCTGATCGGCGACGACACCGAGGCCTCGGCGCTGGTCCACAGCGCGATCGAGGATTTCGCCCAGCAGCTAGCCTATGTCACGCGCCGCTTCCTCAAGACCAAGGCCTGGGCCAAGACCGAGCGCATCATGGTCGGCGGCGGATTTCGTGATTCCAGGCTCGGCGAGCTTGCGATCGCGCGCACCGAGATCATCCTGAAATCCGAGGACTTCAAGATCGACATGCAGCCGATCCGCCATCATCCTGATGAAGCCGGCCTGATAGGTGCGCTGCATCTGGCGCCGTCATGGATCTTCGAGGCTCATGACAGCATCCTCGCCGTCGATATCGGCGGTACGAATATCCGCTGTGGCCTGGTGGAAACGAGCTGGAAAAAGGCAAAAGACCTGTCGAAGGCCAAGGTCGTGAAATCCGAGCTATGGCGTCATGCCGACGACGAGCCGACGCGCGAAGGCGCGGTGAAGCGGCTCACCAAGATGCTGAAGGGGCTGATCGCCGAGGCCGAGACCGAAGGCTTCAAGCTCGCGCCCTTCATCGGCATCGCCTGTCCCGGCGTGATCGACGCCGACGGCTCGATCGAGAAGGGCGCGCAGAACCTGCCGGGCAATTGGGAGAGCAGCAAGTTCAACCTGCCGGCGAGCCTGATCGAGGGCATCCCCGAGATCGGCGAGCACGACACCGCGATCCTGATGCACAATGACGGCGTGGTTCAGGGCCTCTCGGAGGTTCCGTTCATGCAGGATGTCGAGCGCTGGGGCGTGCTCACCATCGGCACGGGGCTCGGCAATGCGCGCTTCACCAACCGCCGCAAGGACAATGGGAAAGACCGTGATTCTACCGAGAATGGGAAGAAAAAGGCCAAGTCTGACAAGGAGTAACCTTGACTGGTTAGGTTAAGGGACGGATTGCGTTGCAGTGCATGGGGCACCCGCTACGGTCGAATCTGTCGCCTCACCTGGCCGGCGAAGCCGCCCTTCCCGGTCAGTATTGCAATGAGCGGCACGGGACCGCCAGTGTTTACCGCGTCTGGCGGTCCCACCCTTATCCGGACTCAACTCCAGCCGACGCGCTGAAAGAACGCCGCGATCTCCGCGGCCGCGTGGTCGGGATTTTCCCGATGCGGGAAGTGGCCGGCGCCGGGAAACATCGCGAGATCGAGCGCGCTGAACGTCTCGCCGAGCCGGTCGGTCCACGCATAGGGAAACAGCGGATCGTGCTCGGCCCAGCGGACGCAGGTCGGCACGTCGATCGGCGGAAGCTGTGGAGCTTCGCCCTTCATCATCGCGACGCGCCCGGCATGCGAGGCGCGATAATGCGCAAAGCCGCCGGCAAGGTTGCCCACCCTAGAGAAATTGTCGACGAAGGCGTCGAGGACGTCGTCGAAGGCGTCTTTTCGATGCGCCCAGCCCTTCAGGAAGTGACTGATATAGAGCCGGCAGCTCTCGCGGCTCGCGCCGACGAGCCGCACGGCCATCTCCATCTGGTGGAAGGACTGGTACCAGATGTGGTTGAGCCGGTCGGGCGCCGCCATGCGCGGTCCGATGCCGGGATAGACGAAATCGAAGAAGAAGAGACCGGCGAGCCGGCCCGGTGCCTGCCGCGCCAGGGGCTGCATCACGGCGCCGCCGACATCGTGGCCGACCACGGCGAATCGCTCGATGCCGAGCCCCTCCATCAGCGCAAGCATGTCGGCGGCATGGCCGTCCGGCCCGTAAGGCCCGTCAGGCTTGTCGCTGTCGCCAAAGCCGCGCAGGTCGGGCGCGATCAGCATGAAGCGATCGGCCAGCCGGACCATCACCGGCTCCCAGGTCAGCCAGAATTCCGGCCAACCATGCAGCAAAAGCAGCGGTTTGCCCTTTCCAGCGCGAACCAGGTGGAAATTGGCGCCATTGGCCTTGATCGTCAGATGCTCCATCGCGGTTCCTCCCGAAGGCTGGGATGGGGTTGAAAGAGGCAGCGGATTTTCCCCTTTCGCGCCTTGTCTGGCCCGCCATCCTCGCCTATTAACGCCCCCAACCACAGGGGCCCTGCTCCTTACTTGGCGCCTTCAGGAGAGGTGGCAGAGTGGTTGAATGCACCGCACTCGAAATGCGGCATAGGTGCAAGCCTATCGGGGGTTCGAATCCCTCCCTCTCCGCCATATCAATCGGCCTCAAAGCCTCGCCTCAAGCACTGAATCCTCAAGATCGCAGCAGCTTCTGGCGTCGCCTCCAGGGGACCGCAATCCGACACCGCACTTGCGGCGGGGCGGCAAGCTTCTCCACAATGTCCGTCATGACAGCCCGCCCCGAGGACCCGACGGATGACGGCCAAAATCGATCTGCTGACGCTGCAGCTCTTCGTGGCGATCGTTGAGGAGCAGAGCATCGCGAAGGCGGCGGAGAAGAAGAACATCGCCGCGTCCGCGGTCAGCCGGCGCATCTCGGATATCGAGGACCGTTTCCAGGTCGAGCTGCTGCATCGCCATTCGAAGGGGATCGAGCCGACGCCGGCCGGCTTTGCCTTGCTCGAGCATGCCCGCATCGTCCTTGGAAACCTGAGCCGGCTCGAGACCGAATTGACCGGATACCGGCAGGGCAAGCGCGGGCTGATCCGGGTCTGCGCCAACAAGTCCGCGATCCTCGAAGCTCTCGCCGACGAGCTCAGCCTGTTCCTGGAGCGGCATCCGCTGGTGCATATCGACATCGAGGAGGATCTAAGCCCTGCGATCGTGCGCGCGGTGATGGAGAACCGGGCCGACATCGGCATTTTCGGCGGCAACATCGACGCACAGGATCTGGAGCTGCTGTCCTATCGCAGCGACAGCCTGGTCGCGCTGGTCACGCGCGACCATCCGCTGGCCGGTCGCAGCAGCGTTCGCTTCCGCGAGCTGGTCGATTTCGACTTCGTCAGCCTGGAGAAGGGCAGCTCGATCGAGACGCTGTGTGTCAGGGCGGCGGCCGCTCTCGGGCAGCACCTCAAGGTGCGCATCCGCGTCAGCAGCTTCGATGCGCTGTTCCGCGTCATCGATGCCAGGATGGGGGTCGGGGTCGTGCCGCTCGAGATCGTTCGCGGCCGCTACGGTGTCGACAGTCTCGTCACCGTTCCGCTCGATGAGTCCTGGGCGCGACGCGAGCTGGTCATGGGCGTGCGCGACTACAAATCGTTGCCGCCGGTGACGAAGCTGCTGGTGGACCATTTGCGGACCCAGGATGATACGGGTCTCACCACGAGCAGCGTCTCCGACCGGCTGACGGTCGTCCGCAGCAGGGGCTGACATCGCCCGTGTCAACGCCTGCCATCGCCGGCCGCGATGGCACCCTGCCAAACCGTCACTGCACATTTGCGGGACGCGCTTCTATCCTGCTTCCCAGGATTGCCCTCGGTCGGCATGATCGGCGGCACTACGGCACGTCAGATGCCGATCAGGGGAGGACGGATCGTGGACACGCGTGGTCGCACGCTGCTGGCCAAAATCTGGGACCAGCATGTCATCGCCCATGTCAGCGATGACACCGATCTGCTTCATGTGGATCGTCATCTGCTGCACGATCTCGGCGGCTCCCGCGGGCTGATCGACCTCAAGAGCCGCAACCTCCCGGTCCACAATCCCGAGCTGACTTTTGCCACGCCCGATCATGCGATTTCCACGGCGTCCGGGCGCGCCGGCACGATCACGACCGGGCAGGAGCTGCTGGCGGCGTTGCGGACCGAGACATCCGCCAGCGGCATCCGGCTGTTCGACATCGACCAGCCGGGGCAGGGCATCGTCCATGTCATCGGGCCGGAGCTCGGTCTCAGCCTGCCCGGCTGCCTGATCGTCTGCGGCGACAGCCACACCTGCACCCATGGCGGGCTCGGCGCGCTTGCCTTCGGCATCGGCTCCAGCGAGCTCACGCATGTGCTGGCGACCCAGACTATCATCCAGCGCCGGCCGAAAACCATGCGCGTGACGTTCGACGGCCGCATGCCGTTCGGTGTCACGGCGAAAGATCTCATCCTCGCTTTGATCGGCCATGTCGGCGCCGCCGGCGGCACCGGTTATGCGGTCGAGTACGCCGGCAGCGCGATCAGGGGCATGCCGATCGAAGGGCGGCTCACCATCTGCAATCTGTCGGTCGAACTCGGTGCCAAGATGGGGCTGATCGCGCCGGACCAGACGACGTTCGATTATGTCCGGGGACGTCCCTACGCGCCGCAAGGTGAGATGTGGGAGCGGGCCGTCACGGCGTGGCGGACGCTTCGGAGCGACAGCGACGCAATGTTCGATCGCGAGGTGACGATCGATGTCGGCACCATCATCCCCCAGATCACCTGGGGCACCAGTCCGGAGCATGTCCTCGGTGTCGATGGCCGCGTCCCGGATCCCCGAGACATTGCCGATCCCGCGCGCCGCGGCGCGATCGAGATCGCGCTCGACTATATGGGCCTGAAGCCCGGCGCGCCGATCGCCGGCACGAAGGTCGATTGGGTCTTCATCGGCTCCTGCACCAACAGCCGTCTCAGCGATCTGCGCGCCGCGGCCGAGGTCGCGCGCGGCCGCAAGGTCGCGCCCGGCGTGCGCGCCTGGGTCGTGCCGGGTTCGGAGACCGTCAAGCGCGATGCGGTGGCCGAGGGGCTCGACAAGATCTTCATCGACGCGGGCTTCGAATGGCGCGAGCCCGGATGCTCGATGTGCCTCGCCGCGAACGGCGAAACCGTGCCGCCCGGCCAGCGCTCGGTCTCGACGTCGAACCGGAATTTCATCGGCCGGCAAGGGCCGCGTGCCCGCACCCATCTGGCGAGCCCGGCCATGGCCGCGGCGGCGGCGGTCTCCGGCGCCATCGCCGATGTCCGAACCATGGAGCGCTAGATGGCGGAGCCCTTTACCAAGTTGACCGCGATTGCCGCGCCGATCATGCGCACCAATGTCGATACGGACGTCATCATCAGCATCAATCGCATGATCGGAAATTCCGTCCGCGGCAGTCTCGGCAAATGGGCGTTCGGCTCGCTCCGCTATCTGCCTGATGGCTCGGACAATCCGGAGTTCATCCTCAATCGCGAGCCGTATCGCGCGGCGGAAATTTTGGTCACGGGTCCGAATTTCGGCTGCGGCTCATCGCGCGAGGCGGCGGTGTGGTCGCTGCAGGAGATGGGTATCCGCGCCATCATCGGATCCGGCTTCGGCGACATTTTCTTCGCCAACTGTTTCCAGAACGGCATCCTGCCGGTGGTGCTGGACAAGGCCATCATCGACAGCCTCGCCGCCGACATCGAAGCGAGCCAGGGCGCGGGACGCCTCACGGTCGATCTGCAGGAGCAGACGGTCACCTCGCCATCGGGGTTAAGGCACGTCTTCGAGATCGATCCGCGCAGACGTGCGGGCCTGCTCGAAGGCCTCGACGAAATTTCGCTGACCTTGCGGCGCGACCAAGAGATCCGCGGATTCCAGGCATCCGACCGCACCGCGCGGCCGTGGATTCACTTTGCAGGACATCAGGCATGAACACGCTCTCGAACACGATCACGGTGGCCGTGGTCGGTGGTGAAGGCATCGGTCCGGAAGTGACCGATCAGTCCCATCGCATTCTCAAATGGTTCTCGGACCGGCGCGGCGCTCCGGTGATTCTGCGCGAAGCGCAATACGGTCTGATCCCGTATCTCGCGACAGGCAAGGTGCTGCCGGATGACACCGTCGAGGCGATGGAGGAGGCCGACGCGATCCTCTGGGGCGCGACCGGTGGCCCGGAGACGACGGAGGTCCCTCCGGCCGCGCGCAAGGCGGGAAGCCTCTTGTCGCTGCGCAGCAAATACGACCTCTATGCCAATCTCCGGCCCATCGTCGCCAATCCGGCGCTGGCGGACTCCGCGCCGCTCAAGGCCGCGGTGCTGAAGGACGTCGACTTCATCATCATCCGCGAGCTCACCAGCGGCATCTATTTCGGCGAGCCGCGCGGCATCGAAACGCTGCCCGATGGCCAGCGCCGCGGCTTCAACACCCAGCAATACACCACCAGCCAGATCCGCCGGGTGGCGCGAACCGCGTTCGAACTGGCACGGACGCGCAAGGGCCGGGTCTGCTCCGTCGACAAGGCCAATGTGCTTGAGACCAGTGTGCTGTGGCGCGAGGAGGTCACCGCGCTGCATGAAGCGGAGTTTTCCGATGTCGAGCTGACGCATCTCTATGTCGACAACGCCGCGATGCAGATCGTGCGGGCACCCTCGCAATTCGACGTCATGGTGACCTGCAATATCTTCGGAGACATTCTCTCCGATTGCGCGGCGATGGCGTCGGGCTCGCTCGGCATGCTGCCGTCGGTCTCGCTCGGGCCGCCGGACCGGCTCGGACGTCGCAAGGCGCTCTATGAGCCGGTTCACGGCAGCGCGCCTGACATTGCGGGCAAGGGCATCGCCAATCCACTTGGCTCGATCCTCAGCGTCGCAATGATGTTGCGCATTACCCTCCATCGACCTGAAGATGCCGCGCTGCTGGAGAAGGCCGTGGATACGGCCCTGGCCGCCGGCGCAAGAACGGCCGATATCGCCGAACCCGGCGCAAAAAGACTTTCGACCCAGGAGATGGGCGATGCGGTGCTGAACGCGCTCGACAAGGTGGTCGGCAAGGAGAGGGAGCACGCGTGATGAGAACTCGGGTCACAAGACGGTCGGCGCTGACGATTGTCGCTGGCGCCGGTGTCTCCATGGCGGCGGGGCGGGCGTGGGCGGATACCCCGTCGGGCCGCGTGATCTACCCGGTGGCCATTCCGGTGTATCAGTCCCAATTCGTCGCCGACCGTGCCGGGTTCTTCAGGGAGGCCGGCCTCGACTGCAAGCTGATCCAGGGCGGCAGCGGCGTGAAGACCCGTGAGATCATTGCTTCGTCCCAGGGAGATATCGGCATCGGCGACATCACCCACCCGATGCAGCTCAGCAATCACGGCCGCAGCGCGCGCGTGCTGATGCCGGTCGATACCCGCAGCAACGCCGCGATCTTCATCATCCGCAAGGATCTGTTCGATCAGGGCATCACCACGCTGGAGGCGCTGGCGAAGTGGAAGCGGCCTGACGGACGCAAGCCGATCGTTGCGGTATCGTCGCTTGGTGGCACCAACCACGTCTGGGCCTCCTATTACCTGGAAACCATGGGGCTCGACGACAAGGTGACCTGGATCGGCACCGGCAATGTCGACACCATGATGGGGACGTTGAAAACGAAACAGGTCGATGTCCTCATCAACTCGCCGTCGATCCTGAAGGATTCGATCGAGCAGGGCTGGGGCGCGCTGTTGTTCGACGGAACCGACGAGGCGGTCTGGGCCAAGTATATCGGCGGCAAGGTCCCGGTGACGTCTCATTTCACCTTGCAGTCGACCATCGACAAGGACCCGCAGAAGATGCAGGCGTTCGTCACGGCGCTGTGGCGCGCGACCCAGTGGATCAAGGAGCACTCCCCCGAAGAGATCTACGATGCGATCGAGCCTTATGTCGGGAGCACGTCGCGCGATGCGAATGTTTTCGACATTGGGATCATGAAGAAGGTCACCGACTACGAATG
The DNA here is from genome assembly GCF_052075915.1 of Bradyrhizobium sp. 1200_D9_N1_1. Taxonomy (NCBI): domain Bacteria; kingdom Pseudomonadati; phylum Pseudomonadota; class Alphaproteobacteria; order Hyphomicrobiales; family Nitrobacteraceae; genus Bradyrhizobium; species Bradyrhizobium sp. 1200_D9_N1_1. The sequence continues at coordinate 467,133 of NZ_CP197226.1, forward strand.
CGTCATCGATGCGGAGAGTTTTGCACGCGGGCAGAAGGTCTGGTTCCGTGAAATGACCGGGATCAAGCCGCTCGCCATGGCCGACGTCGTCACCACCAGCTTCATCGAAGCGGCACGCAAGGCCTATCCGGCTTGAGCGTGCAGGCCTTACATGCGCCGCACGCCGACGCGCCGCCTGAGATGCGGCGCATCGACGTGCGCGGATTGTGCAAGACTTTCCAGCTGGCGGGCACCGCCATCGAGGCGGTGCGCGACGTCTCCTTCAATGTCCGGCGCGGCGAATTCGTCGCCCTGCTCGGGCCATCCGGCTCCGGCAAGAGCACCGTCCTCAACATGATAGCGACACTGGTCAAGCCGACCAGCGGTCAGATTCTGATCGACGGAACGCCTGTTGTCCCCGGACGGGCGGCGTCTGACGTCGGCTACGTGTTCCAGCGCGATACGCTGTTTCCCTGGCGGACAGTCGCCGACAACATCGGCTACGGCCTGGAGCTGGCGGGCGTCCCGGTGGCGGAGCGAAAGGAGCGTGTCCGTGCCTGCCTGGTGCAGGCCGGGCTGGAGGGCTTTGGCAACGCCTACCCTTCTGCATTGTCCGGCGGCATGCGCCAGCGCGCCGCTTTGATGCGAACGCTGGTCGTTGAGCCGCAGGTCCTGCTGATGGACGAGCCGTTCGGCGCGCTCGACACCCACACCAAGATCGACATGCACGACGTGCTGCTTCGCATCTGGGAACGCGAGCAGCAGACCGTGCTGTTCGTGACCCATGATCTCGGCGAAGCCCTGACGCTGGCAGACCGCATCATTCTGTTCTCCGCGCGGCCCGGCCGGATCAAGGAGAGTTTCGATGTGGATTTTGCCCGCCCACGCAATGCGGTGAAGATCCGGGAGACGCCGCGTTATGCCGAGCTGTTCCAGCTGATCTGGCACTCGCTCGGCGAAGAGTTCATCAAGGGCCGCAAGCCATGAGACGCGCGCGCAACGCCGGCAGGACCCTGGCCTGGCAAATGGCGATCTGCGCCTGCTTCCTGTCGATCTGGCAATGGGGTTACGATCTGCACGGCCGGCTTCCCTGGCTGGTGCCTGATCTGCTCGACCCCTACTTCGTGTCAAGACCCTCGGACATCTTCGAGCATTTCCTGATCCTGAGCTGTCTCAAGTCCAAGCTCGGCGTGTTCAACGGCTGGTTCAATGGCGAATTCGCCCGCTGCATGGCGCGATCCGAGAACAATCTCTGGATCGCGACCGCCGTCACCCTGAAGAACACCTTCTTCGGCTTCGCGACCGGCGTCAGCAGCGGCTTTGCCGCGGGCCTCGTGCTGGGCCGCTCGGACCGACTGAGCGCCATTTTCCAGCCTTTCATCACCGCGGTGAATTCGATCCCGCGCATCGCGCTGGCCCCGATCATCGTGCTGGCCTTCGGCATCGGCGATACCTCGAAGGTCGTGACGTCGTGGATCGTGGTCGTCTTCCTCGTCTTCTTCAACACGTTCGAGGGGGCGCGCTCGATCGACGAGGGCTTTGTCAACGCGGCGCGGCTGCTCGGCGCCAGCGAGTGGCAGATCACCCGCACGGTGGTCATCCCATCGACCATGGCCTGGGTCTTCGCCTCGCTGACGCCTGCGATCTCCTTCGCCCTGATCGGCGTGATCGTCGGCGAGTTCATCGGCGCGGAACGCGGAATCGGACGCCTGATCATCGAGTCCGAAGCGCGCGCGGAGGCCTCGGGCATGATGGTCGCCGTCATCGTGCTGATGCTGGTCGGCGTTGCGCTGTCCGCGCTGATCTGGCGATTGCAGGCCTATCTGCTGCGCTGGCAGCAGCACAATCTGGCGGAGTAGCCCGAGCAGGGGCTACATTGATTACGGACCCGCCAGCACCGTCCGCGCCATCGCCACGAACGCCTGCGCCGCCGGCGACAGCGTCCGGCCCTGACGCTGCAGCAGCGACACCGGCCGGGTGATGGCCGGGCGGATCAGAGGTCTTGCGATCAGCGTCGGGAACTGATCGGCCGGCAGCATCGTCGCGGGAAGAATGGCGAGGCCGAGGCCCTGCGCGGTCATGGCGAGCGCGGTGTTGATCAGCGTCACCTCATAGGTTGGATTGAGGTGCTTGCCCTGCGCGCCAAGCGCCTGATCGATCTGCATGCGGATCCGCGTCTCGCGCCGCATCGCGATCGTCGGGAGCTGTGCCAGTTCGTCCCATGTCAGCGCGCGCCGCGCGGCGAAGTCGGCTGTGCTCCGGCCGATCGCGCTCAGGCGTCCGCGGGTCAGCGTCTCGATCGTCATCTCCGCGAATTCACCTTCCACGCTGCCGATGGCGAACTCCGCGTCGGTTGCGATCAGGCGCGGAACGAGATCGTCGGCGGCGACATCCCGCATGTCGATCTCGATGTCGGGATGGGCCGCACGGAATTTCGCCAGCACCAGGGGCAGCAGCGCCGAGGCGGCGCCGGCCGATGCCAGAAACGCGACGCGGCCGGCGCGCGCTTGCGCGAGGTCGCGCATGCGCCGTGACAGGCCCAGCGCATCGCCCAGCATCCGTTCGGCGGAATGAAACGCCTCGTCGGCCGCCAAGGTCGGCTGCACCGATCGCGTGGAGCGATCGAACAGTTTGACGCCGAGCTGGGTTTCGAGCTGCTGGATCAACAGGCTAGCCGCCGACTGCGTGATCCCGAGCTCGCGCGCGGCCCGCGTGATGCTGCGGGTGCGATAGACGCCGGTGAAGGCCCGCAATTGGCGCAAGGTGACATTCATAGGCAGGGCTCATGAATTGATGAGTTCTTTCTGGCTTATCTCATAAGCGAGCCTGCAATAAAATGCATGCCGCGCGGTCGGAGAATCCGCCGTACGGCAAGGGGAGCGGAGACGAGCATGAGGACACAGGTGCTGGTCGTGGGCGCCGGGCCCGTGGGACTGACCGCGGCGATGGATCTGGCCTCGCGCGGGATCGACGTCGTCGTCGCGGAGATCCGCCATGCCGGCGATCCGCCCAGCGTCAAATGCAATCACGTCTCGGCGCGCTCGATGGAAGTCTTCCGCCGGCTCGGCGTCGCCGCAAAGCTGCGCGACGCAGGCCTGCCGGCGGACTTCCCGAACGATTGCTCCTATCGGACCACGGCGACCGGCATCGAGCTGTGCCGCATCGACATTCCCTCCCGCGCGCGCCGTTACAGCGCAACCGGCGGTCCCGACACCTGGTGGCCGACGCCCGAGCCGCCGCACCGGATCAACCAGGTCTACCTCGAGCCGATCCTGTTCAGCCATGCGGCCGCTCAAGCGCGCATCACCATTCTGGCGCGCACGGAAATCACTGACATCGAACAGGGCGACGACCATGTGGTCGCACTGGCGCGCGACCTCGACAGCGGGAGCTCGCTTCGCATCGAAGCGTCCTTCGTGATCGGCTGTGACGGCAGCCGTTCCCTGGTTCGCAAATCGATCGGCGCGAGCCTCTCCGGCACGCCGGTGATCCAGCGCGTGCAATCGACCTTCATCGAAGCCCCGCAGCTCAAGGAGCTGATGGGCGCGCACAAGCCGGCCTGGATGGTGCTCTCGCTCAACCCGCGACGCTCGGGCACGACGGTTGCGATCGACGGCCACGACCGCTGGCTGATCCACAATCATCTGAAGCCCGACGAGCCCGAGTTCGATTCGGTCGATCGCGACTGGGCGATCCGCGCCATCCTCGGCGTCGACGAGCGCTTCGAATACCGCGTCCTCAGCAAGGAAGATTGGGTCGGGCGTCGCCTCGTGGCCGATCGCTTCCGCGACCGCAGGGTCTTCATCTGTGGCGACGCCGCGCATCTGTGGATGCCCTATGCCGGTTACGGCATGAATGCGGGCATTGCCGACGCTGTCGATCTCTGCTGGCAATTGGCGGCGCATCTGAACGGCTGGGCGCCGGCTTCGATCCTCGACGCATATGAAGCGGAGCGTCAGCCCATCACCGAGCAGGTGTCGCGCTTCGCGATGGACCACGCGATGAAGATGATGGCGCAGCGCGGCGGCGTGTCCGCGGAGATCGAGGACGACACGCCGCGCGGCCAGGCGGCGCGCGCAACGCTGGCCAGGGCGGCCTGCGATCTCAACGTGCAGCAATATTGCTGCGCGGGTCTCAATTTCGGCTACTACTACGATGCCTCGCCGATCATTGCCTATGACGGCGAAACGCCGCCGGCTTACGCGATGGGCAGCTTCACGCCCTCCACTGTGCCGGGCGCCCGCGCGCCGCATCTGTTCCTGCGCGACGGACGATCGCTCTACGATGCATTCGGAGCCGGCTACACATTGTTGCGGTTCGACCCGGCGATCGACGTGGCGCGGCTGCAATCCGCCGCAAGGGAGCGCGGCATCCCGCTCGCGCTGGTCGACATCGCGCCCGATGAGGCGAACGGCACCTATGCCGAGAAGCTGGTGCTGGCGCGGCCCGACCAGCACATCGCCTGGCGCGGGCAGGTCGCGCCCGCGGATCCACAAGGCTTGCTGGCGCGCATCACCGGCGCTGCAGCGTAAGGCAACTTGAAGCGGACGGTCTGGCGGCGCAGGCGGCCCGGTCGTGGTTCACAAACAAGAACGTACCGAGGAGGGGAACGTGTTTCACGTTGCAAGGCGCCGCATTCTGGCCGTGCTGACGGTCGCGACTTTCGCCGTGCTGCCGCTGACGGCGGGCAAAGCCGCCTATCCGGAGCAATTGATCAAGATCATCGTGACCTTCCCGCCCGGCGGCAGCGCCGACACCGTGATCCGTGCGCTCGAGCCGCTCGTCACCGCCGAGCTCAAGCAGAGCCTGGTGATCGAGAACCGCGCCGGCGCCGGCGGCAACATCGGCATGGCCGCGGTCGCGCAGGCCAAGCCCGACGGCTACACGCTCGGCGTCGCGCCGGCGGGCGCGCTGACGGTGAACCCGCATCTCAATTCGTCGATGCCGTTCGAGCTGAAGGATCTCGCGCCGATCACGCTGCTTGCGGAAATTCCCTTCGTGCTCGTCGCCTCCGCGAACATACCTGCGCACACGACGGCGGAGACGGTCGCGCTCGCCAAGGCAAAGCCGGGTGCGCTGTCGATCGGACATGGCGGCAATTCGACGGCCATGCATCTGACGGCCGCGCTGTTTACGCAGAGGACCGGGATCGCCATGGAGCTGGTCCCGTATCGCGGGACCGCGCCCGCGACGGTCGACGTCCTCGCAGGACATGTCCCCTTTGCTGTGCTGGATATTCCCGCATCGAAGCAACTGATCCTCGAAGGGAAGCTCAACGCGATCGGCGTCTCCTCAGCGCGCCGCCTTGCATCCCTACCGGATGTGCCGACGCTGGCCGAGAGCGGCATTGCGGGTTTCGAATCCGTCGGCTGGTTCGGGCTGGTTGCGCCGGCCGGCACGCCCGCCGACATCGTCGCCAGGCTGAACGAGGCTTTCACGAAAGCCCTGAAGGACCCGTCCGTGGCCGAGAAGATCAGGACCCTCGGCGCAGAGCCCGCGCCAATGTCGCCGGAGCAGTTCGGTCGCTTCATTCAAAGCGAAAGCGCGAAATGGGGCAAGCTCATCAGCGAAGCCGGTATCAAGGCGAACTAGAACTGGCGTCACGATCGGTCGGCGCCACGCCGACGGCCGCTCCCTCGAGTGTGCGATGCCCGCAACCGTGCGCCTGAGCTAATGCGCGGCGATGCCCGCGCTCTCGATCACCCGCTTGTAGCGTGCGGTCTCCTCGACGATGAACGGTCCCATCTCGGCCGACCCCTTGTCGGCAATCGACACTTGGCCGTTGGTGGCGAGGTCCGCGACGATGCCGGGGTCGGCGAGCACCGCGGCCAGCGCCTCAGAGAGCTTGCCCACGATTCTCGGGTCGGTCCCGGCCGGGACCGAGACCCAGGTCGAACCGACACTGACGGCGTCCGGGTAGCCGGCCTCGAGCACCGTCGGCGCGTCGGGCAACGCGGCCAGCCGCGCCGTGCCGGTGGTGCCGAGCACCTTGACCTTGCCGGTGTCGATCAGCGGCCTGAGCACGGTGAGGTAGTCGAAGGAGACGTCCAGGATGCCCGACATCATGTCGGTCATCTGGCTCGAGCCCGACTTGTAGGGCACATGGGTCAGCTTGATGCCGGCGGCCGCCTGGAACATCTCGCCGGCGAGGTGCTGGGCGGTGCCGGGGCCGGGGGACCCGAAGTTGACCTTGCCCGGGTTGGTCTTCGCGTAGGCGACGAACTCAGCCAGCGTGCTGTAGGGCGCTGCCGAGGTTGCGACGAGGATCTGGTTTGCCGAGCTCACGCCGCGGACATGGATATAGCTCTTGAGCGGGTCGTAGTTGAACTTCGCCAGCCCCAGGTTCGGCTGGATCGTCATAGGCCCGCCGGAGGCGTAGAGCACGGTGTAGCCGTCGGGTTGGGCCCGGGCAACGAACTCTGTCCCGATGGTCCCGCCAGCGCCGGGTCGGTTCTCCACCACCACCGGCTGCCCAAGCCGCGTCCGCAGCAGCTCCGCGATCTTGCGCGAGACGAGGTCGGTGACGCCGCCAGCCCCGAACGGCACCACCCAGGTGATCGCGCGGTTCGGCCAGGATTCCGCGGCCGTCTGGGCCCCCGCGGCGCCGGCCTGGAGCGCCAGCGTCGTCGCGGCGACGAGACACAGGAGCGCTCTCCTCACCGTCCCGACGGGGCGACCGCTCAGGCCGCTGCGCGCGCCGGTCTGCTCGACCGCGTTGTTGATCACCTGTCGCGAGGTCTGATGATAGCCGCGCTGCTGCGCCAAGAATTCCATGGATGCAGTCCCCCCGTTGCAGCGTGGCCGTTTACGGCCATGTTGACCGAAGGCTACAGCCTTGAGTCTCTTCAAACCATTGGCGCAGTCCGAGCATCTCTTTTGCAGAATATGAAAAGATAGATCGCCTTCAGGCTATGGGACCGTTTGTCAGCACCGTCCGCGAGGGCAGCTTCCTGGCGCATCGGCCGCGATCTGTCGCCGGCCGCACGCGCGCTCCAGCGCGGCATTCTCGCGGGTGCGCAGGCGATCCGCGAACGGAGCCTTGTCGGCTGACTGCGCAGCAATCCACAACCCGGTGTGCCGCAACCGCAGCAGTGACGGGTTGAACCTGCTACCGTCGCGGCCCGACCAACAGCAGCCCGCCGGCCGGCTGGGAGCGAGGTGATTCACGACGATGTTCGACAAAACCTACCGGCAGCGCCTCGAAGCTGATCTGGCGCAATGGGAAGCGGACGGCGTGATCGCGCCGGCGGCCGCCGTCTCGATCCGCAATGCGCTGCCGCCGTTGTCGCCCGGCGTCAACATCGCGGTGGTCGTCGGCATCGTTGGCGGCCTGTTGATCGCAGCCGCTTTCCTCGCCTTCGTCGCGGCGCACTGGACGGAGATCGCGCGGCTGTTGCGGTTCGGAATCCTGATTGCCGGCATGGTTGTCGCAGGGGGCCTTGGGGCGTGGTTCGCGGCGAAGCGGCGCACGATTCTTGCCGATCTCTGCGCGAGCATCGGCGCGGTCATCTTTGGCGCGGGTATTGCCCTGGTCGGTCAGATGTACCATCTCGGCGAGGATTTTGCCGGCGGCATGCTGCTGTGGTCGATCGGCGCGTTCGCAGCGGCGCTGCTGACCGAATCGCGCGGCGCGCTTGCGGTCGCCCTCGTGGCCGCCTGCATCTGGACCTGCATGCGGACTTACGACGCGCCGGATGCGCTGCATCTTCCGTTCGTGGCGGTGTGGCTCCTCGCCGCCGCTCTTGCGCTTGCGTGGAATTCCCGCGTCGCGGCCCACCTCGTCGCGATCGCGGCGCTGCCGTGGTGGATAGCGACGTCGCTTCGCTTCGAATTCGATGGTGCTCAGCCGTCATTCGTGCTCGCGAACGGTGCCGCCTTGCTGTTCGGCGCCGGGCTCGCGATCGCCGCAGCGCCGTCGCCGAGAGCGCTTCGTCTCGGGACCGTTCTATCGATTTACGGGGCGTTTTCGCTGGCCGTGGTCGCTTTCCTGGAGGTGACGACGGTCGACGATATCATCCGCTTTCGGACCGGCAGTGCGCCAGCCCAGCCGCTTTGGGTGATCCTGTGCGGGGCCGCGGGTGTGATCCTCGCTCTCGCGTCCGCCGGGATCACCAAGCGCGCGGGTGAGATCCTTGCAGGATGTTCAATCGGGCTCGCCCTGCTCGCAGCTCCGCTGTGGCCGGTATCCACCGCCGGAGAGCCCTGGTTCGCCTACGCTGCGCTGCTCTGCGCCATGCTCAGCCTCGTCGTCTCCGGCATGCTCGATGATGTGCGTCCGCGGATCGTGGCCGGCTGGCTCGGGATCGCCGGCGTCATCGCGGGCATCACCTGGGCGGTGAAGGGTTCGCTGCTGCGCCGCTCGGCCTTCCTTGCGGCGGCCGGCGTCGTTGCCGTCGCATTTGCAACCGCGCTCAATCGCGCACTGCCGAGGGCGGGGCGATGATGGAACTGGTCGCTTCCGTCATCAGGCTCTGGCAGCGCATCCCGAAAGCTGTGCTGTTCGGTGTCGCCGTCCTGGTCCAATGCGTGCTGCTGGTCCTGATGGTCGCCGATCGCATGCAGATCCTGCGCGAAGGCCGTGAGGTGACCTTGCAGACGCAGCCGGTCGATCCCCGCGATCTCTTGCGCGGCGACTATGTCGTGCTCCGCTACGACATCTCGCAACTGCCGGCCGGCGCGCTCGCCGGCAAGCCGGCCGGAGAGCGCAATTCCGTCGTGTTCGTCAAGCTGGCGCCCAATGTCAACGGGCTTTACGAGGCCGTCTCGGTTCACGCCGAGCCTGTCGCGGTTACGGCGCCCGAAGTGCTGATCCGCGGCCGTGTCCCCTATTCCTGCGGTTCGCCCGGCCGCACCTTCTGCGACAAGCTCACAATCAAATACGGTCTCGAAAGTTATTTCGTGCCCGAAGGCGAGGGCAAGAAGCTCGAGCAGGCCCGCAACCAGCAGAAGCTGCGGGTCGTCGCCGCCGTGCTGCCCTCAGGCCGCGCCGCGATCAAGCGCCTGCTGCTCGACGGCGAGCCGGTGTACGAGGAGCCGTTGTACTAAGACCCGATGAGATGAGACTCGCCTGCTCCCCCAACGGAGGGAACGAGAGAGCATCGCTGTCGGCCGAACTCGGCTCGACCTCAAACCAGCGTCCTAGGCGCCGATCATTTGGCCTTCAACGCTCGTCGCATCACGTCCCACATCCGCGGATCGCTCATCTGCGCCACGTTGAACCGCATGAAGCGCGATGCCGTCTGCGACACGCTGAACACGTTGCCCGGTGCGAGCACGATATCCTCTTCGAGTGCCGCGCGCGCAACGGACGTAGCATCCTGTCCGCCCGTGAGACGGCACCAGAGGAAGAAGCCGCCGCTCGGCATCAGCCAGGGCTCGATGCCGAGCGCCTGAAGCTTGCGTGCCACCTCGCGCCTGGCGCGCGTGAGCCTTTGCCTGAGCTCGTCCATGTGCTTGCGATAGCTGCCGCCGGCCAACACCCTGGCGATGATGTCGGTCGCGACCGGGCTCGGGCCGCCAAAACTGGTTGCGACCTGGAGATCGACGAGATGCTCGATCCAGTCGGCGCGCCCTGCGATGTAGCCGCAGCGCACCGAGGCCGACAGCGTCTTGGAGAAGCTGCCGATGCGGATCACGCGATTGAGGCCGTCGAGTGCGGCCAGGCGCGGCGAGCGCTCCGGCTCGAAGTCGCCAAAAATGTCGTCCTCGACGATGGTGAGGTCGTGCGCCGCGGACGCGGTCAACAGCCGGTGTGCGGTCTGGAGCGAGAGCGTCGCGCCGGTCGGATTGTGCAGCGCTGAATTGGTGATGTAGAGCCGTGGCCGCTCGCCGACGAGAATCTGCTCGAAGCGCGCGACATCCGGACCCGACGGCGTGTAGGGAACGCTGACGATCCTGGCCTGATGCGCTCGCAGCAGCGCGCGAAAATTGAAGTAGCACGGATCGTCCACCAACACGGTGTCGCCGGGACGGAGCAGGAAGCGGCAGATCAAGTCGGTTGCCTGCGTGCCTGAACCCGTCAGCATCAACTGGTCGGCCGAAGCCTCGATTGCGTCTTCCGCGAGCCGCGTCAGCAGCAGCCGGCGCAGGGCGAGGGAGCCGGATGTCGAACCGTAATTGGTCAATACGCTCGCATCCGTGCGGGCGAGCGCGCGAGCGGCGCGGCGCAAGGCCTCTTCCGGCATCCACTCCGGCGGCAGCCAGCCGCAGCCGGGTTTGAGCACGCTTTCGTCGGCATCGAGCGATTGCCGCGAAACCCAGAACGGATCGACCTCCCGGTCGCGGCGCGGCTCGACCTCGGTCAACGCAAGGGGCGGCGTGACGGTCGGCGAGACGTAGAAGCCGGAGCCACGACGGGGGCGGATCAGGCCTTCGGCGGCGAGGCGATCATAGGCCTCGACGACGGTGGAGGGCGAAACACCCATCGTCGCGGCAAGGCTGCGGATCGACGGCAGGCGGTCGCCGGCACCGAGCGCGCGGCCCGCGACCTTGGCGCGGATCGCGCTCATCACATCAACGGTCCGGGTGCCGCCCCGGCCTTTCGTCAGCGCCCCGCTGTCCAAGGTGTACTGCCTTCCATACCCATACAGTTTGGCCGGATTGTACTGGATTGTGGCTGTTCTTGCCACCGGTGAAGGCCGAGTATCGCCGCCCAAGAAGACGAGGCGGACATGCAATCGGCGGGCAGCGGCTGGGGCAACGGGCTTCTCGGCGTCATCATCTTCAGCGGCTCGCTGCCGGCGACGCGCGTGGCGGTCGGCGGCTTCTCCGCGCTGTTCCTGACGTCGGCGCGCGCGGTCATCGCCGCGCTGATAGGCGCGGCCGTGCTCGGCCTGCTCCGTCAGGCGCGGCCGCAGCGAAAGGATCTCGCCTCGCTCGCCATCGTCTCGATCGGCGTGGTGGTCGGCTTCCCCCTGCTGACGGCGCTTGCGCTCCAGCACATCACCTCCGCGCATTCGATCGTGTTCATCGGCCTCTTACCGCTCTCGACCGCGATCTTCGCCGTGCTGCGCGGCGGCGAGCGGCCAAGACCGCTGTTCTGGCTGTTCGCGATCCTCGGCAGCGCCACGGTGGGCGGCTTTGCTCTCTCCAACGACGGCTCGGCGTCACTCGCCGGCGATCTGCTGATGGTCGCCGCGATCGTGCTGTGCGGGCTCGGCTATGCCGAAGGCGCCGCTTTGTCGCGCCGCCTCGGCGGCTGGCAGGTGATCTCCTGGGCGCTGCTGCTTGCGGTGCCGCTGATGGTGCCGGTCGCGATCCTGACCTGGCCGTCGACATGGAGCGGCGTCGGTGCGCCGGCCTGGATCGGGCTCGCCTACGTCTCGATCTTCAGCATGTTCGTCGGCTTCATCTTCTGGTACCGCGGCCTTGCGATCGGCGGCATCGCGCGCGTCGGTCAGTTGCAGCAGCTCCAGCCGTTCTTCGGTCTCGCGCTTGCCGGCCTCCTGCTGCATGAGCCGGTCGCATGGGGCATGATCGCCGCGACCGCGCTCGTCGTCGTCTGCGTCTTCTTCGCGCGGCGGTTTGCCTGACGACAGCCCATTGCCGCAGCCGACGGATGTTCGCGCGGAAACAGCGTAGTTCTCCGAATTGCCTTGCATCACGGCGAACGCGCGCGGGATCACGACACCCGCGCGTGGCACGCCGGAAGCGCTTCGAAGCAATCGACAGTGCACGCTTGCGAGCGCGATCGCCGCGAACGCGCTCACTCCATCACCGTCTTCGTCAGCGTCGAACGGGCAAACTTCTTCAGCGGCATCGGCTTGCCGAACAGAAAGCCCTGCACGAAGTCGAAGCCGAGCTCGTTTGCGGCGACGAGGTCGGCGCGGCTCTCGACGCCTTCGGCGATCGCGCACGCACCGTAGCCCTGCGCAAGCTCGACGATGTGGCGGCACACCGTGCGCTTGAGGCGGTCATTGCCGCTGCCGGTGACGAAGTGCCGGTCGGCCTTCAGCTTGATGAAGGGGAGCCTGTCCCGGTCCATCAGCGACGGCCAGTTGGCGCCGAGATTGTCGATCGACAGGCCGATATTGTGCAGGCGCACTTCCCGCGCCACCTCGGCGAGGTGATCGAGGTCGCGGATCGCCTCCTCGCTGTCGATCTCGATCGTCAGTCCGCCGAAGGCCGGATGCGTCGGCACGCGCCGGCAGAGATCGCGCACGGCCTGCGGCTCCTTCAGATACGAGGCCGGCAGGTTGATCGAGAGATCGACCGGGCTCTGGTGCTCCAGCAGATAGTGCCAGTCCTGCACGGCGCGCCCGATCACGAAATCGGACAGGTCGCGCAGATGCGGATCGTGCGCCTCGGGGATGAAATAGGCGGGCGGCACCACGCCCCAGGTCGGATGGCGGATCCGCACCAGTGCCTCGGCGCCGTTGCGGATCAGCGTCCTCGCGTCGATCTTGGGCTGATACCAGAGCTCGAGCCAGCCGGCATGCAGGGCCTCGCCGACATGCACGGCCGGGCTCGGCGCCGGCTCCTCCGGCAGCAGCATCGCGACGCGCTCGCGCAGCGTCTCGGCGGCAAAGGGCGTGGTCAGCGGCGGCAGCATCGCAAGGCCATATTCCTCGCCGACCTGCTGCACGGCCCTGACGATGATCGACTCGCGGGCGCCGACGGCGAGAACCTTGCCGTCGAATGCCTCGCGAACCAGCGTCTGCAGAAATGTCCCGGGCTCGATGCCGTCGGCGGCGATTCCGAGCAGGATCAGATCCGGCAGCTCGCGCGTCAGTACGGTTTGCAGCTCCTCCGCGCTGGCGCATTCGGTCGTGACGAAGCCGAGATCCTCCAGCACCTCGGCGAGGAAAGCACGCAGATGGCGCTTGCCGTCGGCGACGCAAGCGCGCGGCGTTACCTTTCGCCGTCCGAAGGTTCTGGGCCTTCCGCCGGCGAGTTCTACAATTTGATCGTTCATCGCAAACCACTCCCGTTCCGCGACGGTGTTAGCGATGGGAGCAGTTTCAAATATGGAGGGCTTCAGTCGATTGTCGGATTATCTGGGTAACGTTAAAGCCCTCATCATTCCTAAAATTGTTCGGATCTTCTTCGAAGAGTCTTTACGTCTGACCGTGCGTGACGGGCGCATGACACGGTCATCGCGAGAGATTTTTGAAAGATGCGGCCGCTGCGAGATCAAGACCGGTGTCCTGCAATTGGACGAAGCCGTTCGCGTGTCGCCCAATTGAATAACGCTCGCCTCAATTGGCTGTGGCTTTGTCGTGCTGAGCCATCCCGACCGCCTTGTAGTCATAGGTCGGATAGAACTCGGTGCGGTACGAGCCCCACGCGGTATCCTCGATGACGCGATTGACCTCGCGCAGCCGCGAAGCCGGCAGGCGCAGCGTGATCACCTGGCCGATGCCCATCATCACGTACCAGCTCACGACCTCGATTCCGGGCGGCGGAAACGCTTTGTGGAATCCCTGCCTATCGAGCTGCGCATTCAGCTCGTTGAGCGGGCGGGACTGGTCGTGCTTGAAGAAGACGGTGAGCAGCACGGCGTTGTCGGCGGTCGGCGCGGCATTGCCTTGCGGCGGCGACGTCTGTGCCATCGTCGTCGATGTGAGCGCCAGCGCGCCCGCAAGCAGGACCGCCATCGTCAATGTCCGTCGGTTCGATCTCATCGCGGATTCCTTCCCAATGCTCATGCCGTGCATCGGAGGATAAGAGCGGCAGCTACGGCCGAAGAACTCATTTTCGCGCGATGCGCGCATGTTCCGCCTCTTCTCGTGACGGTTCTGCGACAATGCGTGGCCGCGACCGCGCAAGTGTGAAGCAGATCACATGCGGTTTGCTGCACCTGCGCTATTGCTTCAGGCAGCCGGTGGTGGGCTGTCGAGGATCGCAGCAATGACGACGCGGCGGATATTGTATTGGTGGTTCAGGTTCGTGCTGTCAGGGCGATTTCTCGATCGCTTCCTGTGCCTGCCGCGCGCGCATTGAGTGCGCTGCCGGAGGTCAGGTCTGCCCGATCAATTTGCGAAACGCCGCCGCGCCGTCCTGCACGGCATCGCGTCCCTTCCACGCCAGGTAGGACAGCTTGCCGCCGAGCGTATCGTGACTGCGTAGCCGGCGCGAGCCGAGAATGTGTCCGACATTGGCCGGGAAGCGGCTTACCTCGGCGGCCACCAGCGCCGCGATCGCGTCCATCAATTGCTGGAGCCGGACGCCCCATTCGCAATGTTCGATGCCGTCGATGCGGACCTTGAGCGCATATTCGGTGTCGTAGATTTCGGCGAGCAGGTCGCGGGCGACCAGCACCCGGTTGTGCCGGAGAGCGATCCTGAGCGCGAGGCGCTTGTCGTCGAGCCGGTCGAGCACCATGGCAACGACGCAGGCATAGGGCGCGGCAGCGACGTCGGCCGCGCTCTTGCTCGCGGCGGCCTTGGTGGCGAGGCGCACCAATTGCCAGGACGTCTTCAGCCGCCGCGCCACCAGCGCCAGCGCGAAGGGCAGCGCCTCGGGATGAGCCTTCTTGAAGGCATCGAGCTGCGCGGTGATCTGGGCAACCTGGCCGTCGTCGAATTTCGCGATCTTCTCGGGCAGCTTTTCGTTGAACTTCGGCAGCGCGGCGCCGGCGCGCAGCACCTGCTGCATCTTCTTCACGTCGTCGAAGGCGCTGCGCGAAGCCGTGTATTGCGCGAGCTTGCCGCGGGCGAACTCGGCGCTCTCCGCTGATGCGAGGGTGTTCTCGAGGACCTTGACGACCTTGGTTTGGAAGATCGACGCGACCTTCAGCACTTCCTTCGGGTTGTTGGCGGCGACCTGGTCGTTGATCGCCTTGATGTAGTCGTGCGCCATGGTCGGCAGCAGATCGCGGCAGATCCACTCCCAGATCGGGGTGAGGGTGTTGCGCGAAATTCGCCCCATATTGGCATGCTCGGGTGCGCCGTCGATCAGCAGCAGCTCGAGCGGGGCGAAGAAATAACGCGAGGGGCTGGTGGCGCGCGCCTGGGTCGAACCGTCCTTGCGAAACTCGGCGCGCAGGCGGGCCTGGACGTCGGCCGAGCCCGGCATGTCGATGCCGCACAGCTCGAGCCGTTCGAGCTCGCTGAGCAGACAGCTGCGCGACAGCGGCGTCAGCCTCTGCAAGAATTCGGTCAGCCGATCGATCTCGTTCATGGCACGCAATCTTCCGCAACGATTCCAGCAAGCCTACGGGCTCAATGCATGGAGGCATTTGCGCGCTCTCAATCGGGCTCTAGAGAAGCAAGTCGCCGTTAATTTATCCGTAAAATCCGGGGGCGGCGGAGGACCGTCCGGGCGACGGCGGTTAAGGAGGCTTCGGCCCGTCTGCCCAGGAAGTGGGCGAAATTCTCAACCCTTGCATGGTCAAGGCAAGCTTCGCGCAAGCATAAATTGTGCCGACGCCGGTGTTTTAGCGCAAAACTGCCAAAATTACCGTAGTCTTACGGAGCAAAAAGTTAACCACAGATCGGCCCGGGTTCCGCTAAACAGGTCACATGGGGTCACAGAACGATACGGCTACCGATTCGCGGCCGTCGGAATGGTACGAAAGCAGCGCTGCTCCGGCTGAAGAGCTCGATTTCGTCCGCCTGAACGCCGCTCGCGCCAAGGCCGCAGACGAAATGGCCGCTGCCATCGCCCGCGAGCTCAACGGCCCCCTGACTGCGCTCCTGCTCTACATGGGCGAGATCAAGCATCACAGCGATCAGCTCGCGCCGGCTACGGGCGACCGTGCCTATTTGCAGCGGGTGGTGGAGAATGCGCTGACGCAGACCGAGCGCGTTTGCGGCCTGGTCAAGCAGCTTGCCGGCCCCCACAAGGTTGACTCGCCGATCCCGCCCCGGATCGAGGACGCCGAAGCGAAGATCGCCCGTGCGCCGCAGCCGCAGCGCGTGCCGAGTCCCGAACTCCTGGGCCTGTCGGGCCAGAAGCGGCTGACCAAGCGCGAGCGCGAGGTGCTCCGGCTGATCAGTGAGGGCTATTCGAACAAGCAGGGTGCGCTTCGGATGCAGATCAGTCCGCGCACGTTTGAGAGCCATCGCGCCGAGGCGATGCGCAAGCTCGGTGCGCGCAATACCGCGGACCTCGTCCGCGCGGCGCTGCTGCATTCAATCGATTGAGGTTCTTGTCTTGCGCCGCCGGTGGCGGCGCGGGGGCGGGAGAAGCCGATCGCGTTCAGAAATAGTCTTCGGAGAAGGCGCGCGCGCGCGAGATGGGGCGCAGCGGCTTGATCTCTTCCTTCGGCGCGTTCGGAATGATCGTGATGGTCCAGCGGGGAGGGGTGCTCGATTCCTGCTCCAGCACCGAGCGCACGAAGCCGGTCACCGTCGACTCGCCAGCCTTCACCGTCGCCATCCGGCCGTTGAACTGCGCGATACGGAAGCGACGGACCTCCTTCTGGTCCACTGTCTCGTAGGTGAACATGGAAACCCTCCTGGTTTCCCGCGACTATCGCCACCTATGATTAGCCATCTGTGAAAATCCCAAACCGTAGAAGTACGGCGGGGTTGCATCGGTCTCGCTATGCCTGCGGCTCCTGCGCGCGCGCGGCGGCGTAGGCGGCATCCATGCGCGACAGCAGATCACCGAATTCGGCCTCACCGAGCGTCTCCGCGGTCTTCTCCAGCTGCAGCGCCAGCGCCGCGAGCCTGGCATAGCCGAACGTCCCGGCCGCACTCTTCAGCGAATGCGCTTCGCGCGCGATCTTCGCGTGGTGCTGCGCGAGCGCGAGCGTGCGGAACAGTTGCAGGCGCGCGCAGGTCTCGCTCCAGAACACGGCGCGCACTTCGCCGGCACCGTCCTCGCCGATCTCGCGCACCAGCGCCGCGTACGCGCCCGGCTCGCGCGCGGGCTCGGCATCGAGCGCTGCCTGCGCAGGCGCAGCGGTCATTTCAAACATGGCTTTGCCTGCCTTGGTCACGGTCCGTTTGTCGCGCGGCGCGTCCGTCGCGAGGTCCGGCCCGTGTCTACGGCATTTGAATTTCAGTTCCGGTAGCGGGACGGCAGGTGTTTGCAGGCCGGCGTTAGCCGCAGGTTTACCACGCGACGGCGCCGGTCAGCGCTGGCCGAGCAGCCGGTCGTACTGGGCTTTCACCGTTGCGTAGCATTCGCACGCGGTCTGGCGCAGGCCGTCCAGGTTCAGGATCTGGATGTGCCCGCGGCTGTAGTGGATGAAATTGGCCTGCTGCAAGGTATTAGCGACCAGCGACACGCTGTTGCGCCGCGCCCCGATCATCTGCGCCATGGCCTCCTGGGTCAGCAGCAGCCGGTAGTCGCCCGACAGATCATGGGTGTGCAACAGGCAGCGCGACAGCCGCGATTCCACCGGATGGGCGGCGTTGCAGCCCGCGGTCTGCTGGACCTGAGCGTAGACCGCCAACCCGTGGCGCGTGAGCAACGTCCGCAGGGTGCCGCTCTGGTCGGCCGCGATGCGCAGCCGGTCGAGATCCATCACCGACGCGACGCCGGGAACCAGCACGATTGCCGTGTTCAGCGCGCAAGTATCGCCCATGGTCGAGAGCGTGCCGAGCAGGCTGTCGCGGCCGATCATGGCGACCTGCACATGCTCGCCCTTGGCGAGGTTCACCACCAGCGAGATGACGCCGCGGTGGGGAAAGAACGCGCGCTTGAGCGTCTCGCCGGTCTCGACCAGCACGGCTTCGTGCGGCAGCTCGACCGTGTGCAGATATGGGCGGATCAGCTCATAATCGTCCGCCGTGAGCGCGGACAGGAAACCGTTGGACGGACGCACCATCGTTTCCAAAACTGCCTCCCGTCTCGTCAGGCAGGGACTTGCGAGAGCGAATTTGCGGATCCCGGCACGGGCAAGCTCCATCATGTTCCCGTCGGGATATATAGGCAATTGGGACAAGTTGTCCGAGTGCGACGGTCACCTTCGCGGCGCTGTGTGCACCTCGGCATGCAGAACGGCCGCATCGACTTCTCGTCACCGCAGCGCTCCGAGCAGGCGTGAATGGGTGGCCTTGACCGCCGAATGGCAGTCGCAGGACGTCGTCTCCAGCGCGCGCAGGTCGATGATTTCGATCTGCCCGCGGGTGTAGCGAATAATGCCGGCCCGTTGCAGTGCATGCGCGACGAGAGAAATGGCGTTGCGCCGCACGCCCATCATCTGTGCCAGCGTCTCCTGTGTCAGCGGAAGGATCGCGCTGTCGGACAGGTCGCGGGCGCGCAAGAGCCAGCGCGCCAGCCGGGCCTCGACCGGGTGCAGCGTATTGCAGAGCAACGATTGCTGCGCATGCGCGAGCAGGACCTGCTCATGACGCACCATCAGATTTCGAAACGGGACGCTCGCGGCGGCGATCGTCCGGAAAGCCGCGATTTCAAGCATGGAAGCCGTGCCGGGGAAAAGCACGACCGCGTCCGCCGGCGCGATGCCGTCGGCAAGCGCCGCGCCACTGCCCACGACGCTGTCGCGCCCCAGCATTGCGATCTCGATCATTTGTCCTTCGGACAAGCCCAGCGTGATCGAAATGGACCCGCCGTGCGGGAAGTAGACGTATCGCAACGCGGCGCCCGCCTCGCCCAAGACAGATTCCCTGACCATTTCGACTGTCGCGAGATGGGGGCGCAGCAGGTCGAAATCTGCCGCATCGAGCATTTGCAGCAACTGATTGGGCGGGAAGCCGCTCGTGGTCATTCAGGATCAATTCCGGCGCGTTCGACCTAAGATCGATGCAGCGCCCTGCTGCGTCGTTCAGTTGCACGGTAACAAAAGCATATTGTACAGGTTGTGGTGCTGTCCATATACCCGTTAGAGGGCAGACGGGCTGCCGCATTTGCGGCGGAAATAAGTACAGCGCGCTGATTCGCTCGAGAACCTTCGCGCCAGTCCTGTGAGGGCGCGCAGGAAAAAGTGGCAGGGGGGCCTTCATGAGCCGGGAGCACTGCATCCGCGCGGCGATCGGACACCGGTCAGTCCGCGCAGCCTCGTCTATTGGACGAGTGGTTACAGCGACCGGACATCGCGCCGATTCATGACGCCGCATGGCTGCAGATTTCGCGTCCGTCGTTTCCGTCCTCCTGGCTTCGCCAAAGACGTTCGCGACCGTCAGTTCTTCGATCCCAACCGGAGGAGAAAGGCGTGCCCCACGGTTCAATTATTGAATCGCCGAAACGGGAAGCTCAAACGGGGACAGAAAGTCTGCGCCATATTCTCGTTGTCGACGACGACCCGATGGTGTGCATGGCCATCGAGGTCTATCTTCAGCTAAACCATTTTCGGGTGACGATTGCCGAAGGAGGAGAGGTCGGACTGCGTGCTCTCGAACACGGACAGTTCGATCTGATGATCATCGACATCTTCATGCCGCACATGCGCGGCTTCGAATCGATCAGGGTGTTCCACGAGCGGGCGCCCACCATTCCGTTGATCGCGATGTCCGGCTACGCTTTCGCAAATCTGAATTCACCCGCTCCCGATTTCCTCCGGATGGCGCTCGAGCTCGGCGCGGCACGCTGTCTGCGCAAGCCGTTCACGCCGCACGCTCTGCTCGCCGCCGTCAACGATTGCTTCGCGGAGCACCGCTCCGACGACGTTGCCTCGGCCGCGCGCCTGGGTTAGCGCAGCGCAGGCCGTCGTAGCGGCGGGGTAAGCGTCTGTTTACCACAAACGCGGGCCTTGCGGATCCCGGCAGGGCACGCCGCGACGGTCGCGAGAGCGCTCCCGATCGGCTTCGATTTCACGTGGGCCGTGCATATCGTCCTTCACGAGCAGGACTTTCTTGCGCGCGTCGTCGCGCCGTTGTCGGCGCGTTTACCTAACGCTTCTTTTGGTGACAGTTCGGTGCCGGTTTTACCGAGAAGCGCTGCCGCATGTGATCGAACCACAAACTTCTCTTCAATATCCGTATTAGCACGGAGGATGAAATTAACGGGACCGTGAAAGGGGTTGTCTAACGATCCAGACGGGGACCTCCGTCGATGCCAAGCGTGGCTCAGGCGTCGAAGTCCAGCTCAGTAAGGCGTAGCTCATGGATGATCTGTTGCGGGAGTTCTTGACGGAGACCAGCGAGAGCCTGGACACCGTCGACAATCAGCTGGTGAAGTTCGAGCAGGAGCCGAACAACGCCAAGATCCTGGATAACATCTTCCGCCTGGTCCACACCATCAAGGGGACGTGCGGCTTCCTCGGCTTGCCGCGACTGGAAGCGCTGGCGCATGCCGGCGAGACGCTGATGGGCAAGTTCCGCGACGGCATGCCGGTGACGGGGCAGGCGGTGACGGTGATCCTGTCCTCGATCGACCGCATCAAGGAGATCCTCGCCGGCCTCGAGGCGACCGAAGCCGAGCCGGAGGGCACCGACCGCGATCTCATCGACAAGCTGGAAGCGATGGTCGAGCAGGGCATGGCGGCGATGTCAGCGTCGGCTTCGCCGATCGCGTCAGGCTCGGCGCAGCCGATGCCGGCGGCTGGCAGCGCCGCTGCTGTTGCTGACGCGCCGCCGCTGGTGCCGGAAGCGCCGGCCGCCGCTGCGCCGGCCAAGGACATGACCACGGGTTCGCTGATCGACCAGACCCTGGAGCGCCCGCTGCGCCCGGGTGAAGTGTCGCTCGACGAGCTCGAGCGCGCCTTCCGCGAAACCGCGATCGAAGCCCCAATCCCCGCGCCAATCGTCAAGGCCGAGGTCAAGGCTGAGCCCGCGCCGGCTCCGGCCCCTGTTGCCAAAGAGGCTGCCAAGGAAGCTGCGAAGCCTGCCGCCAAGGAGAAGGCCGCGCCGAAGAAGTCGATGGCCGACGAGGGCGCCTCCGAGGGCGACCGCATCGCCAACCAGTCGATCCGCGTCAACGTGGATACGCTGGAGCATCTGATGACCATGGTCTCCGAGCTGGTCTTGACCCGCAACCAGCTGCTGGAGATCTCCCGCCGCAATGAGGACACCGAGTTCAAGGTGCCGTTGCAGCGCCTCTCCAACGTCACCGCCGAGCTGCAGGAAGGCGTCATGAAGACGCGCATGCAGCCGATCGGCAATGCCTGGCAGAAGCTGCCCCGCATCGTCCGCGACCTGTCGAGCGAACTCGGCAAGCAGATCGAGCTGGAGATGCACGGCGCCGACACCGAGCTCGACCGCCAGGTGCTCGACCTGATCAAGGACCCGCTCACCCACATGGTGCGCAACTCCGCCGACCATGGCCTGGAGACCCCCGCCGAGCGGCTCGCGGCCGGCAAGGGCGAGCAGGGCACCATCCGCCTCTCCGCCTATCACGAGGGCGGCCACATCATCATCTGCATCGCCGACAACGGCCGCGGCCTCAACACCGAGAGGATCAAGGCCAAGGCGATCT
Organism: Bradyrhizobium sp. 1200_D9_N1_1; assembly: GCF_052075915.1. Classification (NCBI taxonomy): domain Bacteria; kingdom Pseudomonadati; phylum Pseudomonadota; class Alphaproteobacteria; order Hyphomicrobiales; family Nitrobacteraceae; genus Bradyrhizobium; species Bradyrhizobium sp. 1200_D9_N1_1. The sequence goes on from NZ_CP197226.1 coordinate 488,379, forward strand.
CCTCGGGTCTCGTCACCGAGGCCGAGCTCGAGAAGATGAGCGAAGCCCAGATCCACAAGTTCATCTTCGCGCCGGGCTTCTCGACCGCGGCCGCCATCACCTCGGTGTCGGGCCGCGGCGTCGGCATGGACGTGGTGCGCACCAATATCGACCAGATCGGCGGCACCATCGACATCAAGTCGGTGGCCGGCGAGGGCTCGAGCGTCACCATCAAGATCCCGCTGACCTTGGCCATCGTCTCCGCGCTGATCGTGGAAGCCGCCGGCGACCGCTTTGCGATCCCGCAGCTCTCCGTCGTCGAGCTGGTCCGGGCCCGCGCCAACAGCGAGCACCGCATCGAGCGCATCAAGGACACCGCCGTCCTGCGCCTGCGCAACAAGCTCTTGCCGCTGATCCATTTGAAGAAGCTGCTCAAGATCGACGACGGCGCGGCCAGCGATCCCGAGAACGGTTTTATCGTGGTGACGCAGGTCGGCAGCCAGACCTTCGGCATCGTCGTCGACGGCGTCTTCCACACCGAAGAAATCGTGGTCAAGCCGATGTCGACGAAGCTGCGTCACATCGACATGTTCTCCGGCAACACCATTCTGGGCGATGGCGCCGTCATCATGATCATCGACCCCAACGGCATTGCCAAGGCGCTGGGTGCTGCCGGCTCCTCGGCCCATGACATGGGCGACGAGAACGGGGCGCATCACATCGGAAGTGGCGAGCAGACCACTTCGCTGCTGGTGTTCCGCGCCGGCTCGTCCCAGCCCAAGGCGGTCCCGCTCGGGCTCGTCACGCGCCTGGAGGAGCTGCCCGCCGACAAGATCGAGTTCAGCAACGGCCGCTACATGGTGCAGTACCGCGAGCAGCTGATGCCGCTCGTCGCCATGGAGAGCGTCACTGTTGCGAGCCAAGGCGCCCAGCCGATCCTGGTGTTCGCCGACGACGGCCGCTCCATGGGCCTCGTCGTCGACGAGATCATCGACATCGTCGAGGAACGCCTCAACATCGAGGTCGGCGGCTCCAGCCAGGGCATCCTGGGCTCGGCCGTGATCAAGGGGCAGGCCACCGAGGTGATCGACGTCGGCCACTTCCTGCCGATGGCGTTCGCCGACTGGTTCACCCGCAAGGAGATGAAGCCGTCGATGCATTCGCAGTCGGTGCTGCTGGTCGACGATTCCGCGTTCTTCCGCAACATGCTGGCGCCGGTGCTGAAAGCCGCCGGCTACCGCGTCCGCACCGCGCCGACCGCGCAGGAGGGCCTGGCCGCGCTGCGCGCCCAGAGCTTCGACGTGGTCCTGACCGACATCGAGATGCCCGACATGAACGGGTTCGAGTTCGCCGAGGTGATCCGCTCCGACAACAATCTCGGCGCGATGCCGATCATCGGCCTGTCCGCGCTGGTGTCGCCGGCGGCGATCGAGCGCGGCCGTCAGGCCGGCTTCCACGACTATGTCGCCAAGTTCGACCGTCCCGGTCTGATCGCGGCGCTGAAGGAGCAGACCGCGGGCGCCGCCGGCGCCTCCGAGCTGAGCCGGGCAGCGGCGTAAGAGCATGATCCGGAAAAGTGTGAAGCGGTTTTCCGACGAGATCATGCTCAAAACGAAAAAGCGGGATCAGGAGATACGCTGATGGCCAACAAGACCCAGTCCACCGAAGGCGCCATGGTCGAATACGTCACCGCGATGATCGGCGGCCAGCTGTTCGGCCTGCCGATCTCCCGCGTCCAGGACGTGTTCATGCCCGAGCGCGTCACCCGCGTTCCGCTGTCCTCCCGCGAGATCGCCGGCGTCCTCAACCTGCGCGGCCGCATCGTCACCGTGGTCGACATGCGCGCCCGCCTCGGCCTGCCGAGGCCCGAGGACGGCAAGGTGCCGATGGCGGTCGGTGTCGACCTGCGCGGCGAATCCTATGGCCTGCTGATCGACCAGATCGGCGAGGTGCTGCGCCTGCCCGAGGACGGCAAGGAAGAAAACCCTGTCAACCTCGACCCCCGCATGGCCAAGCTCGCCGGCGGTGTCCACCGCCTCGACGGCCAGCTCATGGTCGTCCTCGACGTCGATCGCGTCCTCGAGCTCGAAACCAAAGTGCAAATGGCTGCGTGAACCAACGAAACATCGAAGCCGGAGAACCAAAATGAAGACCTGTTTGGTGGTCGATGATTCCAGCGTCGTGCGCAAGATCGCGCGCCGCATCCTGGAAGGCCTGGAATTCCAGGTCACCGAAGCCGAGGACGGCTCGAAGGCGCTCGAGATCTGCCAGCGGCAACTGCCCGATGCGGTGTTGCTCGACTGGAACATGCCCGTGATGGACGGCTTCGAGTTCATGGGCCACATGCGCCGCCTGCCCGGCGGCGACCAGCCGAAGGTGGTGTTCTGCACCACCGAGAACAACGTGGCCCATATCGCCCAGGCGCTCAGCGGCGGCGCCAACGAATACATCATGAAGCCCTTCGACAAAGACATTATCGCCGACAAGTTCGCTGAAGTCGGCTTGATCCCGGTCGGACAAGCCATGGTCTGAGTGTGTCTGGCCCGAGTGTTCCGGCCAGAGTGTTTTCAGTACAGCTTTCGAGAGGCCATCTGTGACCCCGACCGAGTATGAGTATCTGCGCAAGTTCCTGAAGGACAATTCAGGTCTCGATCTGTCCGCAGACAAGCAGTATCTGATCGAAAGCCGCCTCTTGCCGCTCGCCCGCAAGGCCGGGCTCTCCGGCATCCCCGAGCTCGTGCAGAAGCTGCAGGGTGGCTCGCGCGCGCTCATCACCGACGTGGTCGAAGCCATGACCACCAACGAGACCTTCTTCTTCCGCGACAAGGTCCCGTTCGATCATTTCCGCGACACCATCATGCCCGAGATCATCAAGGCGCGCGCCGGGCGCCGCAGCGTGCGGATCTGGTGCGCCGCCGGTTCGACCGGACAGGAGCCCTATTCGCTGGCGATGTGCCTGAAGGAGATGGGTGCGGCCCTCACCGGCTGGCGCGTCGAGATCATCGCGACCGACCTGTCGCAGGAGGTGCTGGAGAAGGCCAGAGCCGGCGTCTACAGCCAGTTCGAGGTGCAGCGCGGCCTGCCGATCCAGATGCTGGTGAAATATTTCAAGCAGACCGGCGAGACCTGGCAGATCAATCCCGAATTGCGGGCGATGATCCAGCACCGCCAGCTCAACCTGCTGCACGACTTCGCCCAGCTCGGTACGTTCGACGTCATCTTCTGCCGCAACGTGCTGATCTATTTCGACCAGGACACCAAGATCAACATCTTCAACCGCCTGGCGCGCCAGATCGAGCCCGATGGCTTCCTCGTGCTGGGTGCCGCCGAAACCGTGGTCGGACTGACGGATACGTTCAGGCCGATTCCCGACCGGCGCGGCCTCTACAAGCCGAACGATCCGCGTGCAGCCGTGGCCAAGCCGGCTCTCGCCGGCGTGGCGCCGCGCATGGCGGTGATGGCGGGACGATAGGCATGGCCGAGGATGGAAAAGGCGCGGAGCGCGTCACCTTCAGTCGCGGCTATGATGTCTGCATCATGGCCATCGACGGCACCTGGCGCCGTGACTGCAAGCTCAACGCCATTTCCGACACCGACGCCATCCTTACGGTTGAAGGCTCGATCCAGGGGCTGAACCTGAAAGAGTTCTTCCTGCTGTTGTCGTCCACCGGCCTAGCCTACCGCCGCTGCGAGCTGGTGCGCGTCAACGGCGCCGAAATGGACATCCAGTTCCTGCGCGGCAAGAACCGCAAGAAGCGCGGCGCCGCCGGCGGCCACGACGCGGCAGCCTGACCGGCGCGTGGCGGCGCCGGCGCTTTCCGCCACGTTGCTTTACATTTGCTGAAACATCCGGGCGAATTTGCCGCGGCGGCTTTACGTGGCCTAAGCGCGCGCCGTGTATCCATTGCCTGTCTCAATCTCAGGAATACGGCAATGCCCAGAAGTTCCCTCTCCCCCGTCCCATCGAACCTGCCCGACGTCGCCGAGCGGCGTGCGCTCCAGCTCCTGGTGGTCGATGACGACGCCACGCAGCGCAGCCTGATCACGGTCGCCGCCAAGCAGGCCGGCCACGAGGTCACCGTGGCGCCGTCCGTGGCGGAAGCGATCGAGAAGCTGCGCGCCGCGCGCTTCGACTGCGTGACGCTCGATCTCGTGCTGGAGGATGGCGACGGCATCGACGTGTTGCGCGAGATGGCGAACGCGAAATTCGCCGGTGCCGTGATCGTCATCAGCGGCATGGACGGCAAGCGCCGCAGCGCCGCCCGCAGCTTCGCCCGCTCCGTCGGGATCCAGCTCCAGGGCCTGCCGAAGCCGCTCGATCTGGCGGCCCTGCGCATCAGCCTCGCCAACCTCGGCAAGACCGCGATGGGGCTGCCGGCGATCCACACCTGGGGTGGTGTCGCCAGCGACGCGATCGTGGAACGGCACCGCACCTGACGCGCGGAGCTGCCATGCAATCGGATGCAGCCGCCGCCGCGCCGATCGCGACCTACACCGGGTCGCCGGAATCCGACAGGTATTGCAGGGCGTGGCCAAGGCCCGCCCGGCAGACGTTGAGGGCGGCACTCGCCGTGGCATAGCGCGGCGTGACGTCGTCGAGCACGAAAATGTCGGCGGAACCGGCCTGATCGCCGTTGTCGTCCTGCTCCGGGCCTGCATCGATCATGGCTGCGTCGATCAGGCGCATGCTGCTCTCGATCTGCGCGATCAGGCAGCGAAGGTCGGCCGCAATCAACTGACGGCTGTCGGCCTCGGGCGTCGTGACGAGAGGTGGCGTGCTGGCCAAATTTAGCATGGATATTCTCCGTCCCCCGCAATTAGGCGCCATGCCGCTACTTGTGCGTTAAGTCTATGTCCCGTACAAATACGGGTGGGCCGAATCCGCGCCGAACGCCATAACGGTTGGCGCGGACGCGAGTCCTCAATGCCGAATGGACTCTAATGCCAATTGGACATGGCACATGGCCGAACAAACCTCTCGCGGTGAAATCTTCGTAGTCGACGACGACCCGGCTGTTCGCGACACCTTGTCGATGGTGTTGAAGGCGGCGGGCTATGAGGTGATCTGTTTTGCGGACGGCGCAGCGCTGCTCTCCGTCGCGCGAAACCGCACACCGGCTGCGATCCTGCTCGACGTGCACATTCCCGGAAAGTCGGGTCTCGACATTCTGAAGGAGCTGCACGGTGAGGATTATCCGGCGCCGATCTTCATGATCTCCGGGCAGGGCGACATCACAATGGCGGTGGGCGCCATCAAGAGCGGCGCGCTCGACTTCATCGAGAAGCCGTTCCGCGGCAGCGAGATCGTCGGCCGCCTCGACGAGGCGATCGGCGCCTATGCACGCAGGCAGGCGGAGAACGCAGCGCCGAAATTCGGCTCGCTGCATTTCCCCGGACGCGAGCCGTTGACGCGGCGCGAACGCGAGGTGCTCGAGCAGTTCGCCGCCGGCGCTTCCAACAAGGAAGCCGGCCGCACTCTCGGCATCAGCCCGCGCACCATCGAGGACCACCGCGCCAACATCATGAAGAAGCTCGGTGCGCGCAATGCCGCCGACCTGATCCGGATCGTGATGACCGCGGCGCAGCGCGCGTCGTAGGGTCGGTTGCATCGCGGACATTTCTTCGTCATTCCGGGGCGATGCGGAGCATCGAACCCGGAATCTCGAGATTCCGGATCGCGCTACGCGCGTCCGGAATGACTCCCAAGCCTCACCCCAGCAGCGCCTTGCGGATGATCCGCGCGAGATCCGATTTGCGGTAGGGCTTTGCGAGCAGCAGAACGCCCGAATCCAGCCGGCCGTGATGGATGATCGCATTCTCGGTATAGCCTGACGTGTAGACCACCCTGAGATCGGGGCGCGTCTTCATCAGCTCGTCGGCGAGCTGCCGTCCGTTCATCCTGCCGGGCATGATGACGTCGGTGAACAGGAGGTCGAACGGCTTTCCGGCGGCGACGATCGCGAGCGCTTCCGCGGCGTTCGCAGCCTGCAAGGTGACGTAGCCCAGCGCATGCAGCTGCGCCAGCACGTAGTCGCGCACCAGCCGGTCGTCCTCGACCACCAGGATCGTCTCGTGTCCGCCCTCGATCGTCGCAGGGATCACACCGTCGCCGACCGCCGTCGCCGTCTTGCCTGGCGGCAGGTACATCTTGATCGTGGTGCCGTGGCCTTCCTCGCTGTAGATCTTGATGTGGCCCGCGGACTGCTTGATGAAGCCGTAGACCATCGAAAGCCCGAGTCCGGTGCCCTTGCCCGGTCCCTTCGAGGTGAAGAAGGGATCGAACACCCTGGTCAGCATGTTGGACGGAATGCCGGTTCCGGTGTCGCTCACGGCGATCAGCACGTAGTGCCCGGGCCGGACGTCGTTGACGCTGGCATAGACCTCGTCGAGATAGGCGGCGCCCGTCTCCACGATCAGCTTGCCGCCGCCGGGCATGGCGTCGCGGGCGTTGAGCGCGAGGTTGAGGATCGCGGTGGTGAGCTGGTTGGGATCGACGATCGCAACGCAGCTCTCCTCCTCGAACACGGATTCGATCTGGATCTGCTCGCCCAGCGTCGGCCGCAGCAGCTTTGCGGTGTCGACGATCAGCGAGTTGATATCGACCTCGCGCGGCTGGAGCGGCTGCTTGCGCGCGAACGCGAGCAGGTGCTGGGTCAGCTCGGCGCCGCGGCCGGCGGCCTCGTCGATCATCCGGGTGATCGCCGCAAGCTCGGGCTCCTTGGCCACTGCGTCGCTGAGGATTTCGATCGTCCCGGTGATCACGGTGAGGATGTTGTTGAAGTCGTGCGCCACGCCGCCGGTGAGCTGGCCGACCGCCTCCATCTTCTCCGCATGGCGGATGCGTTCCTCGGACGCGATCTTGTCGGTGAGGTCGCGGTAGAAGACGTTGAACAGAATGCCTTCGCGGCGCTTCAGCGCCGTGACGCTCAGTTCGGCCTTGAATTCCTTGCCGTCACGGCGGCAGCAGACCAGCTCGCGGCGGCGATTGAGCGTCTGACCGTCTCCGGAATCGAGGAAGCGTGCGAGACCCGCCTTGACCCTCTCGCGCTCACCTGTGGCGACGATGAGGTCGATCGCATTCCTGCCCAGCGCTTCGTCGCGGCGCCAGCCGAACAGCTCTTCGGCCCGCGAGCTCCAGTTCAGGATGATGCTGCGGTCGTCGGTCTGGACGAAGGCGTCGAGCGCGGTCTCGACGATGTTGCGGGCCAGCTGCTCGCTTTCGCGCAAGGACTCCTCGGCCAGCCTTGCCTCGGTCATGTCGCGCCCGACGAAGAAGTAGCGCTTGGCCTGATCGGACCAGTTGCCGAGCCAGGACAGCCAGATCTCGCGTCCGTCCCTGTGGAGGCAGCGGGTGTCGGCGAGCTTCGGGTGCCCGCCGCGCCTGAGTGCGCGCATTTCCTCGCGCGATTGTTCGAGATGGGCCGGGTGGATGAAATCGGCGCCGCTGTAGCCGATCATGTCGTCGGGCCGGTAGCCGAGAATGGCCTCGCAGCTCGGGCTGATCTGCGCGATATGGCCCTGCGAGTCCATGATCATGATCAGGTCCTGCGAGGCGTCGAAAAGCTGCCGCCGCTCCTCGAGCTGCTGCTGTAGCGCCCGCTCGGTCCGTCGCGCCTCGGTGAGGCTGCGCGCCGAGCCCGAGGCGCCGATGATCTCGCCGGAGGGGCCCCTGATCGGTGAGAGGCTCACCGAGATTTCGACCGGGCTGCCATCCTTGCGCAGGCGCACGGTTTCGAAATGTTCGATCCGCTCACCCCTCGCAATCCGCCGAAGATAGTCCTTGCCCTCCTCGCGGCGATCCGGCGGAAGCAGGATCGACGTCGGCTGTCCGATCGCTTCCTCGGCCGAATAGCCGTAGAGGCGTTCGGCTGCCGCGTTCCAGCCGATGATGATGCCGTCGAGCGTTTGCAGGACGATCGAATCGTCGGAGGATTGGACCGCCGCGCTGAACAGGCTTTCGCGGACGGCGAGCTGGTCGCGGACGGCCTCGGTGCGACGCCGCTCCTCGACCTCGTGCTCCAGTGCCGACGTCTTTGCCTTCATCTCCTCGACCATGTGGGCAAAGGCCCGCGCCAGCACGCCCGTCTCGCCGCTTGCATCGACGGGAATGTCCGCTGGCCGTCCGCTGCCGATGGCCTCCACGGCCGCGGTCAGGCGCCCGATCGGGCGAGTCAGGGAGCGCGCCAGCAGCACCGCGAGCGAAGCCGCGGCGAGGACGGCAAGCAAGCCGACGAGCAAGGACGTTTTTTGAATGGCGGCCGGCACGCGGCCAAAGACGGCCGGGGGAATGGTCACGATGATTGCGACCCATTCCTTGCTCGCAAGCAGCGCAGGCGCGATCGCCGCGCCGCTCGGCCGGCCCGATCCATCGGTCGCGAGCTGCGTGGATACTCCCGGCGAGCCTGCCAGGGCTGAGAAAAATGGAAAATCACTGCGCCAGTTGGTGGGGGGGGCGCGCAACGAGCCGAATTCTCGCGTCTGATCGGGATGAACCAGATAGTCGCCGCGCGCATTCACGACGTAGATCTCGCCTCCCGAGCTCGTCGTCGAGCGAATGCGGTCGAGTACCGGACGCATGTCGATATTGGCGATGATGATGCCGAACGGCTTGCCGTCGGGCGTGAACAGCGGCGTCGCGGCCCGCAGGGTCGGAGTGTGCAAGGCCGTGGTTCCCCCCTGGCGGGTCGCGAGTTCGATGGGCGACACATAAATCTCGCCCGGCGCCAGTCGTATCGTTTCCTGAAAGTAGGTTCGTTCGCTCTTGCGCTCCAGTTCGCTGTCGGGGGCAACTCGTACCGCTCCGTTCGGGCCGGAGCGATCGACGCGGACCAGCTCGCGCTGGTCGTCGTCAAGACCGATGATTCGAAACTGTCCATAGCTGGGCTTGGCCTCGATCTCGGCCGCGAGCCGCGCCGCGATACGCTCGCGCCAGGTCTGCTCCGAGACGCCGTCAAGAGCGTCAATTCCTCCGCCGAGGTGGGCCCGGATCAGACCGTTGATTGCCGCGGCGGAGCGATAGCCGACCAAATCGCCGCGAACGCCGGCAACGTAGGATTCAAGATTGGTGGCCAGCAGGCGTGACTGGGCTTCGACCCGCTCCAGCACCCGCGGAATGACGGCTTGTGTGATGTTGCGATAGCCCAGCCAGCCGACGGCGGTCACGGTAGCCGCCACCAGCAGGATCATCGCGATGGCCAGCCGGGTTGCGAGGGTCATGGAGATATTCGCAGGGGTTCCCGGATGACCGTGCGTGTTCTGGCCTGCAGCAGAGGAGACGCCCTCGTCATCGGCGGCCGGTACTGACATCGGGCCCCTCCGGCTTGCCCGCGTCGAGGCAGCCGCTCACCGCGGCGAGCAGCGCGTCTGCCCGGAACGGCTTCTGAAGGCTTGCCACTGCACCGAGCTTGGTCGCCATCTTCAGGAAATCCGGCTCCGCATGGGCGTCCGGCGTGATCGATCGGCCGGAAATGACGATGATCGGAATCGCCGGGGCTAGCGCCCGGATGTGGCGCATCGTCTCCAGCCCGTCCATGCCGGGCATGAAGATGTCGAGAAACAAGAGGTCGAACGGGCTGGCCTCGAACAGCGCAAGTCCCTTGTGGCCGTCGCCGGCGACGGTGACGTGATGACCGGCTCTCTCCAGAAGCAGCCGGATCGTGATCTGCACGGCCGGGTCGTCATCCACGATCAGGATGTTGGCCACGTCTGAATTCCTCCGGGTCGGCTGGGACGTTCCAGTGACCGCAAATCAAGGCATCAAATACGAAATTGTTGCGCGGATTCTATCCGCCCCGCAAGCGCCTCGCGTCTGCCGCGATTGCCTTTCCTGGCGCGCCGGGAGGCAATGCCTTGCACATCATACGCACTCTTGCGTGCATTTGAGGTCGGGCCTGGTTCCAAACATCGTAACCCGTTTTAGCATCGGGAGATATTTCTCTCGCCGTAGTTGTACGGAACCCGAGCCTTCACTATGGATTAAAGGCCGCTGACTACAATCTCCGATAGTCCTCGTATCAGTATTTCGCGCATTTCATTGCTCACATTCTGGCGTCCCACCACGCCAACCGATCAACCGACCACCAGCACGAGATCTTCCATGTTCAAATCGATTGCGAACACCGGAATTCGGACCCGGCTGCTCGGCGGCTTTGCGCTGATCTGCATTCTGCTCGCCGCGACCGTGATCTACACCGTCGCCGCCGTCTCGGACATCTCGTCGCGGATCAAGACGGTCGTGGATCTGCGAGCGCCGGTCGCAGTCGCAAGCACGGAACTCGTCGGCAATCTCTACTCCACGCTCTCGGTGCTGCGCGGCTATCTGCTGACCGGCGATGCGCAGGGCAAGCGTGACCGGGCGGCGGTCTGGGCCGACCTGGATCGCACCGCCGCCGCGGTCGACCGCATGGCGGAGGGGTTTTCCAACCCGCAGAACAAGACCAACTGGAGCGAAGCCAGGGCGCTGATCGCGGAATTTCGCCAGGCCCAAGACAAGGCCGAGCTCGCCGCCTTCACTCCGTCGGCCTATCCGGCGAGCGAGCTCCTGGCCAAGGAGGCCGCGCCGCTGATCGCGACCATGTTCGCCGAGATCACCGCGATGATCGACGAGGAGGAGGCGCTGGAGGCGACGCCCCAGCGCAAGCGCCTGCTCAAGACCTTCGCCGACGTGCGCGGCAATCTCGCCGCGGCGGGATCGCAATTGCGGCTCTACGTCGCCTCGGGCGAGGCGGCCGACCGTGACAAGTTCGAAAAGCCGCTCGCGACCTTCAGGGCCGCGCTCGCATCGGTCGGCACCCAGGCGGATCTGCTCACCGAAAGGCAGGCGTCCGCTTACCGGGCCATCGCCAGGGCGAACGAGGCCTTCACCCCGCTGCCGCAGAAGATCTTCGCGATCCGCCAGACGCCGCAATGGAACGCGCCGGTCTTCATCCTGTCCACCGAGGCCGCGCCGCGCGCGGCCCGCATCCTCGATCTGCTCGACGGTCGCAAGGACACGGATGGCAAGCGCTCCGGCGGACTCAAGAGCGACCAACAGTCGAAGCTCGCCGAGGACGCCCGCAGCGTGGCCGACGCGGTCGAGAGGTTGCTGCTGCTGCAATGGATCCTGCTCGCCGCGGGGCTTGCGCTCGGGACAACGATTGCGATCCTGGTTGCGCGCTCCATCACCCGTCCGATCGTCGAGCTGGTGGGCGATTCCGCGCGCCTGTCCGGGGGCGACACCAGTGTCGAATTCAAGACGGCCGGGCGCGGCGACGAGATCGGAGTGGTCTCGCAGGCGGTGGCGAAGTTCCGCGACAACGTGATCGCCCAGCAACAGGCGGCGGCGTCTCTCGCGCGCGAGGCGGAGGCGCGCGAAGCGGCCAACCGCAACATGGAGGACGCGGTCGAGGAATTTCGCGGGACCTCGCGCGACCTGCTCGCGCTGGTCGGCGAGAACGCCGGCACCATGCGGCAGACCGCAGAGAGCCTCGGCGGCATCGCCAACCATGCGACGAGCCAGGCCGCGTCCGCAGCGACCGCATCCGAACAGACCGCGGTCAACGTCCAGACCGTCGCCGCGGCGGCCGAGCAGCTCGCGAGCTCCATCGTCGAGATCGGCCGGCAGATCGAACTGTCGAACAAGACCGTGCGGTCGGCGGGCGAGGTGACCGCGCGCTCCGAGGCCGAGATCGAAGGCCTCGCGCACGCCGCCCAGAGCATCAGCTCGGTGGTCGATTTGATCCAGGCGATCGCGGGCCAGACCAACCTTTTGGCGCTCAACGCCACCATCGAGGCCGCGCGCGCCGGTGAAGCCGGCCGCGGCTTTGCGGTGGTGGCCTCCGAGGTCAAGGCGCTGGCCGACCAGACCCGCAATGCGACGCAGGACATCGCTCAGCACATTGCCGCGATCCAGAACTCGACCGGCAGCGCAGTCGCCTCCGTCAAGGAGGTCGCAACCGCCATGCGCCGGATCGACGAGGTGACCGCGGCGATTGCCAGCGCCGTGGAGGAGCAGGGCGCCGCGACGCGGGAGATCTCGCAGAACGTCCAGATGGCGGCGTCGGGCACGCAGACGCTGGCGACCAGCATCGGGACCGTCTCCGGCGCCATCGCGGAAACCAACCGCTCGGCCGACGACGTGATGGGCGCCGCGAACCACGTTTCTGGAGCGGCCGAACGCCTCGCCACCGAGGTCCAGGCCTTCTTCGTCAGGCTGCGCACTGGTCCGATGGACCGCCGCAACAGCGACGATGCCGATTATCGCGGGCCGGACCGGCGCAACGCCGCCTGACTAGTCCGTCAGGTACTCCGGGTGGTGGCTCCGGATCTTGTCGAGCTCGCTCAGCGTGCCCGACAGATGCTTGCGCAGATGCTGTTGCGCGGCATCGGCGTCCCCGGCCTCGATCGCGCGGGTGATCAGCCTGTGGTGGCGCACGATATTCTGGGCCTTGCCCGGTGAGGGCAGATGCAGCCGGCGCAGCCGGTCGATATGGCCGCTGCGGCTGCGCACCAGTGCCCACAGCTCCTGCTTGCCGGCGGCGGCGTAGAGCTGGGCGTGGAAGTCGTTGTCGGCGGCCATGAACGCCTCGAACTCGCCGGCCTTCGCGAATTGCTGCTGGAGTGCGATGGCGTGGTCGAGGCGGATGATCAGGGCGTCGTCATGCTTCTCCGCGAGCAGGCGGACGATCTCGAGCTCCAGCGCCTGGCGCAGGAAATGCGCCTGCTGGGCGCGGCCGATGTCGATCCGGCTGACCACGGTCGCGTGCTGCGGAAAGACGTCGACCAGGCCCTCTTCCTCGAGCCGCATCAAGGCATCGCGCACCGGCGTCGAGCTGACGCCGAACTGGCCGGCGAGCTCGGCGCGGGACAGCGGCGCGCCCGGCGGCAGCTCCAGGGCGATGATCGCATTGCGCAGCCGTTCGAACACCTGCGGCGCGGCCTGGCGGGCGCGGTCGAGCCGGGCGGGTCGTGCCGCGCGCGGCGCGGTATGGGTTACTTCCATGTCGGGTCCCGCGGGCTTGCCTTTGATGCACTAATATATTAGTGCATCAGCAGGGTCAACGCAGCTCGACGCTGGCCGGAGGAAACACACAACAATGATGATGCATCTTCGTAGCAAGCTTGCGGCTGCCGCCCTGATCGCCGCAACCGCCCTCTCGGTGTCCGCGGCGCATGCACAGCAGAAGTCCGAGATCTCGCTGTCGCGCCAGCCCGGCATTTTCTACATGCCGAGCCACATCATGGAGAAGCAGAAGCTGATCGAGAAGCATGCCGCCAGCCTCGGTGTGCCCGGCGTCACGACCAAATGGGTCACCTTCTCCGGCGGCGGCGCCCAGACCGATGCGCTGCTCGCGGGCGGCGTCGACATCCTCAACACCGGCACCGGCAATCTCCTGTTGCTGTGGGACCGTACCCGCGGCGGCGTGAAGGGCATCGTCGCAACCTCGGCGCAGCCGATGACGCTGATCAGCCGCGATGCCAACATCAAGTCGATCAGGGATTTCGGCCCCGGCGACAAGATCGCGGTGCCGACGGTGAAAGTCTCGACCCAGGCGATCGTGCTTCAGATCGCGGCGGCCGAGGCCTTCGGCGCCGATCAATGGTCGAAGCTCGACGCCAACACCGTGCAGCTCGGCCATCCCGACGCCTATGCGGCGCTCGCCAATTCCAAGCACGAGGTGCACACCCACTTCTCGATCCCGCCCTTCACGTTCCTGGAGCTGAAGAACGTGCCGGGCGCGCATGTCGTGCTGTCGTCGCCCGACGTGATGGGCGGCCCGCTCAGCCAGGCCCAGTTCTTCACCACGACCAAATTCGCCGACGCCAATCCCAAGATCATCCAGGCCGTGCGCGACGCCACCAAGGAAGCGCAGGACCTGATCCGCAGCGACACCAGGCAAGCCGTCGAGATCTACAAGGAGATCACCGGCGACAAGACCTCGGCGGAGGAGCTGCTCGATCTGCTGAAGGAGCCCGGCATGATGGAGTGGAATCTCGAGCCGCAGGGTACGATGAAATTCGCCGCCCATCTCTACAAGACTGGCACGCTGAAGAATCAGCCCAAGGCCTGGACCGACTATTATCTCCCCGTCGCGCACGACCTGAAGGGCAACTGATGGCGCTGCTCGACGTCAACGGAGTGACGCTGCGCTATAAGACCTCCAGCGCCGTCGTCACCGCCACCGAGAGGGTGAGCTTCACCGTCGACAGGTCCGACCGCTTCGTGCTGCTCGGACCGTCCGGCTGCGGCAAGTCGACCCTGCTCAAGGCCGTCGGCGGCTACATGAGCCCGAGCGAAGGCCGCATGAGTATCAACGGTCGCGAGATCCACGGCCCGGGCGCCGACCGCATGATGATCTTCCAGGAGTTCGACCAGCTGCTGCCGTGGAAGACGGTGCTCGCCAACGTGATGTTTCCGTTGCTGACGGCGCGAAAGCTGCCGCACAAGGACGCCGAGGCCCGCGCGCGGGCCTATATCGAGAAAGTCGGCCTCACCCGCGTGGTCGATGCCTATCCGCACACGCTGTCCGGCGGCATGAAGCAGCGCGTCGCGATCGCGCGCGGCATGGCGATGGAGCCTGACATCCTGTTGATGGACGAGCCGTTCGCGGCGCTGGACGCGCTGACGCGCCGGACCTGCCAGGACGAGCTGCTCCAGCTCTGGAGCGAGACCAAATTCACCGTGCTGTTCGTGACCCATTCGATCGCGGAAGCGATCCGCATCGGCAACCGCATCCTCCTGCTGTCGCCGCATCCCGGCCGCGTCAAGGCCGAGGTGGTCGATGTCGACAAGGTCTCGAGTGCGGACGGCAGCGCCGGCCGGCTGGAGAAGGAGATCCACGATCTCCTGTTCGCCGCCGAAGCCACCGCGCATTGAGGGAGCCTCGACATGGGCGAAGCGAGAATATTGCTGCGTGACGCGCCGGTCGCTGCTGCCAGCGGCGCTGCCGAGGTCGAGCGCAAGCTGAGCGTGACCGAGCTGTTGTGGAACGACGGTTTTGTCCGCAAGACCGTTATCATCCTGTTCCTGGCGGCGATCTGGGAGGCCTACGGCGTCGCCCTCGACAATCCGCTGCTGTTTCCGACGCTGCACGACACCATCGTCACGATGTATGAGCGCGTGAAGGACGGCACGATTCCAATGCGGGCTTGGGCCTCGCTGAAGGTCCTGTTCATGGGCTATTCGGCCGGCATCGTGCTCGCCGCGATCTTCACCGTGCTTGCGATCTCGACCCGCATCGGCACCGATTTCCTCGAGACCGTCACGGCGATGTTCAATCCGCTGCCGGCGATCGCGCTGTTACCGCTGGCGCTGATCTGGTTCGGACTCGGCAACGGCAGCCTCGTTTTCGTGCTGATCCATTCGGTGCTGTGGCCGGTCGCGCTCAACACCCATTCCGGTTTCAAGAGTGTGTCCAACACGCTGCGCATGGTCGGGCGCAATTACGGCCTGCGCGGGCTGCCTTATGTGGCGAAAATCCTGATCCCCGCCGCCTTCGGCTCGATCCTCACCGGCCTCAAGATCGGCTGGGCCTTCGCCTGGCGCACGCTGATCGCGGCCGAGCTGGTGTTCGGCGTGTCCTCGGGCCAAGGCGGGCTCGGCTGGTTCATCTTCGAGAACCGCAACCTCCTCGACATACCCGCCGTCTTCGCAGGCCTCTTGACGGTGATTATCATCGGGCTCTTTGTCGAGAACCTGATCTTCCGCGCCATCGAGCGGAACACGGTCCAGAAATGGGGCACTCAATCATGACCAAGAAGAAGAAAACACCCGACCAGCTCCGCAGCGCGCGCTGGTTCGCGCCCGACGATCTCCGCTCGTTCGGCCACCGCTCCCGCACCATGCAGATGGGCTACGCCCCCGAGGAGTGGAAGGACCGTCCGATCATCGCGATCCTCAACACCTGGTCGGACGCGCAGCCCTGTCACATGCACTTCAAGTCGCGCGTCGACGACGTCAAGCGCGGCATCCTGATGGCCGGCGGCCTGCCGCTCGAGCTGCCGGCGCTGTCGCTATCGGAATCGCTGCTCAAGCCGACCACGATGCTCTATCGCAATCTGCTGGCGATGGACGCCGAGGAGCTGCTGCGCAGCCATCCCGTCGACGGCGTGGTGCTGATGGGCGGCTGCGATAAGACCACGCCCGCGCTGCTGCTGGGCGCGACCTCGATGAACATCCCGGCGATCTATCTGCCGGCAGGTCCCATGCTGCGCGGCAACTGGAAGGGCAAGACGCTGGGCTCCGGCTCGGACGGCTGGAAATACTGGGACGAGCGCCGCGCCGGAAAGATCTCCGACAAGGACTGGCTCGACATCGAGGCCGGCATCGCCCGCAGCTACGGCACCTGCATGACCATGGGCACGGCGTCGACCATGACCGCGATCGCCGAGGCCATCGGCATGACGCTGCCGGGCGCCTCCTCGATTCCGGCGGCGGACGCCAACCACATCCGCATGGCCAGTGAATGTGGCCGTCGCATCGTCGAGATGGTGTGGGAGGATCTGACGCCGAAGGTGATCCAGACCCGCAAGGCGTTCGAGAACGCGATCGCGGTCGCGATGGCGATGGGCTGCTCCACCAACGCGATCATCCATCTGATCGCGCAGGCTCGCCGTGCCGGCCAGGACATCGGTCTCGACGATTTCGAGATCGCGAGCCGCAAGGTGCCTGTGATCGCCAACGTGCGGCCGAGCGGCGATGCCTATCTGATGGAGGACTTCTTCTATGCCGGCGGCCTGCCGGCGCTGATGGGCCAGATCAAGCCGCATCTGCATCTCGACTGCATCACCGTCACCGGCCAGACGGTGGCTGAGAACATCGCGCATGCCGAGGTGCACAATGACGACGTGATCCGCTCGGTCGACAATCCCATCTACAAGGAAGGCGCGCTCGCCGTGCTCAAGGGCAATCTCGCGCCCGACGGCTGCGTCATCAAGCCCTCCGCCTGCGCGCCGCGCTTCCTCAAGCACACCGGACCCGCGCTGGTGTTCGACGATTATCCGTCGATGAAGAAGGCGGTCGACGATCCCAATCTCGACGTCACCGAGGACCACATCCTGATCCTGCGCAATGCGGGGCCGCAGGGCGGACCTGGCATGCCGGAATGGGGCATGTTGCCGATCCCGACCAAGCTCGTGAAGCAGGGCGTGCGCGACATGGTGCGCATCTCGGACGCGCGCATGAGCGGCACCAGCTACGGCGCCTGCATCCTGCACGTTTCACCGGAGTCCTACATCGGCGGCCCGCTGGCCCTGGTGCAGAACGGCGACCGCATCACCCTCGACGTCGCCGCGCGGACCATCAATCTCGATGTGAGCGAAGCCGAGCTCGAAAAACGCCGCGCCGCCTGGAAGCAGCCCGAGCGCCGCTTCGAGCGCGGCTATGGCTGGATGTTCACCAAGCACATCAAGCAGGCCAATGACGGCTGCGACTTCGACTTCCTCGAGACCGATTTCGGCGCGCCGATCGGCGAGCCGTCGATCTACTAACACCGTCGTTCCGGGGCGCGAAGCGAACCCGGAACCTCGAGATTCCGGGTTCGCGCCAAGTGGCGCGCCCCGGAATGACGAACGAGAAAGAAAGCGCCAATGACAAAACTCAGCGAAGCCACCCGCAACAAGCTCAAATCCGTCTCCACCGCCACCGTCGCCACCGCGCTGTTCAAGCGCGGCCTGCGCATCCAGATGATCCAGGATGTGCACCCGCTCGGTCCTGACCAGCCGACCATGGTGGGCGAGGCCTTCACGCTGCGCTACATGCCGGCGCGCGAGGACCTCAACACCATCGACGTCTTCAAGGACCGCTCGCATCCGCAGCGCAAGGCGGTCGAGGACTGCCCGGCAGGCAGCGTGCTGGTGATGGACAGCCGCAAGGATGCGCGCGCGGCTTCCGCCGGTGCGATCCTGGTGACGCGGCTGATGAAGCGCGGCGTCGCCGGCGTCGTCACCGACGGCGGCTTTCGCGACTCCGCCGAGATCGCCAAGCTCGGCATCCCCGCCTACCACCATCGTCCCTCGGCGCCGACGAACCTCACGCTGCATCAGGCGATCGAGATCAACGTGCCGATCGGCTGCGGCGATGCGCCGGTGTTTCCCGGCGACGTCATTTTGGGCGATGCCGACGGCGTCATCGTGATCCCCGCGCATCTTGCCGACGATATCGCCAACGAGACGTTCGAGATGACCGCGTTCGAGGACTTCGTCACCGAGGAGGTCGGCAAGGGTCGCGGCATCTTCGGTCTCTATCCTGCCACCGATCCGCAGACGCTCACCGACTTCGCGGAATGGCGGAAGAAGAACGGCAGGTAGTTTACACTCCGTCGTCGTCCTGGCTTTCGCCAGGACGACGACGGGGCTACACCCCGGCCTCCGCCATTCCCGCCGCCCACAGCGCGAACGCATAGACGATCGCCACCTCGTCCAGACGATCAAATCGCCCCGAGGCGCCGCCGTGGCCGGCGCCCATGTTGGTGCGCAGCAGCACCGGGCCGCCGCCGCGCATGGTGGCGCGCAGGCGGGCGATCCATTTGGCGGGCTCCCAATAGGTGACGCGCGGATCGGTCAATCCGCCCATTGCAAGGATGGCCGGATAGGCCTTCGCCGCGACATTGTCGTAGGGCGAGTAGGACAGGATGGTGCGAAAATCCTTCTCGCTCTCGATCGGGTTGCCCCATTCCGGCCATTCCGGCGGCGTCAGCGGCAGCGTGTCGTCGAGCATGGTGTTGAGCACGTCGACGAACGGGACCTCGGCGACGATGCCGGCGAACAGCTCGCCGGCGCGGTTTGCCACCGCTCCCATCAGCATGCCGCCGGCCGAGCCGCCATGGCCGACGATGCGCTTTGCGCTGGTGTATCTTGCGTCGATCAGCGCGCGGGCGCTGGCGGCGAAATCGTCGAACGAATTCGTCTTCTTCTCGCGCTTGCCGTCGAGATACCAGCCCCAGCCCTTGTCGGCGCCGCCACGGATATGGGCGATGGCATAGACGAAGCCGCGATCGACCAGCGACAGGCGGTTGGCGTTGAACGAGGCCGGCATCGCCATGCCATAGGAGCCGTAGCCGTAGAGCAGGAGCGGTGCCGATCCGTCGAGCTTCAGCCCGCGGCGATAGAGAATCGAGACCGGCACCTCGGCGCCGTCCTGCGCCTTCGCCATGATGCGCGTGGTGACGTAGTCGCTCGCATTGTGGCCGGACGGGATCTCCTGGCGCTTGCGCAAGGTCCGCGTCCGCTTGGCCATGTCGTAATCATAGACCTCCGACGGAGTCGTCATCGACGAATAGGCGAAACGCAAGTTCGTTGTCTCGAACTCGTAGGAGCCCATCGTGTCGAGCGAATAGGCGGCTTCGTCGAAGGCGATGGCGTGCTCCTCGTTCGATGCGAGATCGCGGATCACGATCGCCGGCAGCGCATTGGCGCGCTCCAGCCGCACCAGATGGCCGGCATAGAGATCGAGGTCGATGATGTAGATGCCCGGACGATACGGGATCAGATCGCGCCAGTTCTTCCGTTCGGGCGAGCCAAGCGGTGCGGTGACGATCTTGAAGTCGATGGCGTCATCGGCATTGGTGAGGATGAAGAGCTGATCGCCGCGATCGGCCAGCGAATATTGCACGCCTTCCTCACGCGCCGCGACCAGCCGCGGCGGCGTATCAGGGCTTTCGAGATCGATCAGCCGCTGCTCGGAGGTCTCGTGATCGCCGCCCGCGATCACGCAGAAGCGGCCGCTGGTGCTCTCGTGCAGATGGGTGAACCAGCCGGAATCCTGCTCCTCATAGACGAGCGTGTCGTTGGCCTGTTTCGTCCCCAGCCGGTGCCGCCACACCTGCATCGGCCGGTGATTGTCGTCGAGCTTCACATAGAAGAAGCTTTTCGCGTCCTTGCTCCAGACGATGCCGCCGTCGGTCTCCTCGACGAGGTCGTCAAAGTCCTTCCCCGTCGCCCAGTCGCGCACGCGGATCGAAAAATATTCGGAGCCTTTGGTGTCCGCGCTCCAGGCCTGCAGCTTGTGATCGGGCGAATGCCGGCTGCCGCCGAACTTGAAATATTTGTGGTCCTTGGCGAGCGCATCGCCGTCGAGCACGATATGGCCGTCGCCGCCCTCGCGCGGCATGCGGCCGAACAGTTCGTGCTGCCCGCCCTCGCGAAACCTGCGGAAATAGGCGAACTGGCCGTCCGGCGACGGCACGCTGGAATCGTCCTCCTTGATCCGCCCGCGCATCTCGCGCACCAGCGTCTTCTGCAGCGCCGCGGTATGGCCGAGCAGGCTCTCGGTGTAGACGTTCTCTTCATCCAGATATTTGCGGATGTCGGGGTCGATCACCCCGGGGTCGCGCAGCACCTCCTGCCATTTCTCGTCCTTCAGCCAGGCATAGTCGTCGGTCACGGTGATGCCGTGCCGGGTAAAGCTGTGCGGCCGGCGCCGGGCGACGGGGGGCTGGGAAGGTGTCTTGGTCTGGGTCACTCGATCCTCATCATCTCACGTCCGTACGGCGCCTCTTCCTTACCTCTCCCCGCCTGCGGGGAGAGGTCGGATTGCATCGGAGATGCAATCCGGGTGAGGGGGTACAGGTCTCTCGACCATCTCGCGTGTGGAGAGAGGCCCCTCACCCCGATCCTCTCCCCGTAAGAACGGGGAAAGGGGGAATTAGCACAGCGTATCCCACCTTATATCGTCCCGATTCCGCGGATTGCCAGCGTCGCTGCGCCAAGGACCGGACAAAGGACTGCGCCAAGTCGCCGGGTTGTTGATCGCCCCCTTGTATGCTTTAGGGGCAGTACCCCGCCGCCGGTCCAGCCTGATGCTGTTCAATTCCTACCCGTTCATCCTGCTGTTCCTGCCGGCTGTGCTGGCCGGGTACTTCTGGCTCGGGCGGCGCGGCAATCTGACCCCGGTGATCTGGCTGGCGGTCGCCTCGCTCGCCTTCTATGCCATCGGCAATTGGCAGTTTGTCGCGCTGCTGCTGGCGTCGATCGCCTTCAACTACGGTGTCGGCCATCTCCTGATTGCAGCGGAGCTCATGCCAACGCAGCGCCGGGCGGCACTTGCCCTTGGTGTCGCCGGCGACCTCCTCGTGCTCGGCATCTTCAAATATGCGGGCTTCGCCGCCGACAATCTCAATGCGCTGCTCGGCACGCATGTCGCGGTCCACATCCTGCTGCCGGTCGGCATCTCCTTCTACACGTTCACCCAGATCGCGTTCCTGGTCGATGCCTATCGCGGCCAGGTCGCGCGTTATGCCTTGCCGCATTACGCGCTGTTCGTGACCTATTTCCCGCATCTGATCGCGGGGCCGATCCTCCACCACAAGGACATGATCCCGCAATTCGAGCGGGAGGAGTCCAAGCAGCCGCACGCGCATCTGATCCTGTGCGGAATCATCATCTTCGCCATCGGCCTGTTCAAGAAGACCTGCCTTGCCGACGGCATCCAGCCCCTGGTCGCGCTCGCCTTCGACGCGCGCTCGCCGAGCTTCGACCAGGCCTGGTGTGGTGCGCTCGCCTACACGTTCCAGCTCTATTTCGACTTCTCCGGCTATTCCGACATGGCGATCGGGATTTCCCTGATGTTCGGCATCTTCCTGCCCGTCAACTTCAACTCGCCGTACAAGGCTGCGAGCATCGTCGAGTTCTGGCGCCGCTGGCACATGACGTTGTCGCAATTCCTGCGCGACTATCTCTACATCCCGCTCGGCGGCAACCGCCGCGGCCACGTGCTGCGCTATGTCAATTTGCTGATCACGATGCTGCTCGGCGGGCTCTGGCACGGCGCGGCCTGGACATTCGTGGTGTGGGGTGCGCTGCACGGCGCCTATCTCTGCGTCAATCACGCCTTCAGCGCGCTGGTGCAGACCATCCCGTCGCTTCATGCGCGCCCGGTCCGGATCCTTGGCGCCGTGCTGACCTTCCTCGCCGTCGTCGTCGCCTGGGTGTTCTTCCGCGCCGAGCGGGTCGATTGGGCGTTGCGGATCGTCAGTGCCATGGCTGATCCCTTGAACATCGTCCTCGGCCGCGAGGAGATCGCGGCGCTGGTGCAGGTCGCGATCTATGCGGCGCTGGTGTGGCTGGCGCCGAACACGCAAGGAATCATGGGCTACGATCACGGCAACCGCAGGGTCGGCGAAAGCTTGCGGGCAGGGCGCATGCGGCCGCTGTTCCTCTATGGTGCATCGCTCGTGCTCGCATTCGGACTTCTGGGCATCCAGAGCCACAGCGAATTCATCTACTTCCGGTTCTGATGCGGGGATCGTTCACCAGCGTGATGCGCCTTCTCCTTGCGAGCGTCGCGTGCGTGCTGGGCGCCGCGGCGCTCACCTTTGCCGTCGATCCCCTGCAACTGTTCCGCCCGTCGCGCCTCGTCGCGCCGTTCTATTCCGACGACACGCGCATGCAGAATGCCGGGCTGATCCGCAGCCAGTCGTTCGACACCGCCTTCATCGGCACCTCGCTCGCGATCCATTTCCGCCAGAGCGACATCGACCGCGCGCTCGGCGTCCGTTCGCTCAAGCTGGCGATGACCGGATCCAATTCGCGCCAGCAGGGCTTTGTGCTGGAGCAGGCGATCGATCGCGGCGCCCGGCGCGTGATCTGGGCGATGGACGATTTCAGCTTTGTCGATGCGGCCGGCATCGAGGCCGATCCCTATCTGTCCGTCGATCTTTATCGGAGGACGGCCAAGGGGATCGCGGCATATCTGTTCAGCGGGCCGATGGCGAAGGAATCCCTGTTCGCGCTGCTGCGGTCTGTCCCGCCGCTGCGGGAGCCGCTGAGCCGTGCGGCGCCGTTTCTCCCCGTCAAGTTCGCGCTGTCCGACGTCGACGACATCTACGCGCTGCCACGGGATTTCGACGTCGCGCGCGCCTACAACGCCGAGAGGACACGCGCCGCCTTCGCCTATATCACCGATCCGGTGCGCAGCAGCTTTCTCGGCGAGGGCTACGAGCGTGACGCCATGATCAGGCATTTCGAGCGTGACGCCGCCAGCCTGATCACGCGCCATCCGGACGTGACCTTCGACGTCTACTTCCCGCCCTATTCGATCCTGCAATTCGTCGCGATGCGCGATGCCTCACCGGCGACGCTGACCATCGTCACCGATCTTACGGCCCGCATCGCGCAGCGCCTGACGCAGCTTCCCAACGTGCGCCTCCACGATTTCCGCGCGATCAAGGCGGTGACCCACGACCTCAACAATTACGGCGACGTCATCCACCATTCGCCGGCCGTGGACGCGATGGTGTTGAAATGGCTGGCGAGCGGGGAATACCGGGTCGATCCGAAGGCGCCGCTCGCGTCGCTGGAGGAGCTGAAGGCGCAGGTCGAGGCGTATCGCGTCGAGCGCTGAATCTTAAGTCGCTGCGAATGTGAGGCTCAGCCCAGCCACGACCTCTGCCGTCGTCCCGGCGTAGGCCGGGACCCATAACCCCAGGGAGAGGTTATCGCGCGGGCTGGCAACTCCGACTCTTCGCCAAACTGCATCCTGTGGCTGGGTCCCGGATCGGCGCTCCGCCCCGACAACGCTACGCGTTGCCAGAGCTGCGCTTGTCCGGGACGACGGCGGAATTTGCGCCTACGCCGCCACCTCTTCGCCGAGATACGCGACCGCCGCCTCCAGCCCGCCCTTGCCGTGCGGGATCTTCAGCGCGTTGAGGCCGATCTCGACCACCCCCAGCGTGCCGAGCAGCATCGGCGCGTTGATGTGGCCCATATGGGCGATGCGGAAGGCTTGTCCGGAGAGGTCGCCGATGCCGGTGCCGAGCACCACGCCGCACTTGTCCTTGCAATAGCGTTGCAGCACTGCGGGATCATGGCCGTTGCTCATGGTCACCGTGGTCACGGTGTTGGAGCGCTCGCTGGCTTCGGCGATGTTGAAGCCGAGCACCTGGCCTTCCGTCCAGGCGGATACCGCGCGGCGCGCGGCTTCGCCGAGCAGGCTGTGGCGGCGGAAGGCGTTTTCAAGCCCTTCCTCGTGCAGCAGGTCGATCGCCTTGCGCAGCGCGAACAGCAGATGCACCGGCGCGGTGCCGGCATATTTGCGATAATTCTCGGTGCCCTCGCGCTCGCTCCAGCTCCAATAGGGCGTCGACATGTTCGCCTTCTTGTGCACCTCGAGCGCGCGCGCATTGGCGGAGACGAAGCCGAGGCCGGGTGGCGTCATCAGGCCCTTCTGCGAGCCGGACATCGCGACGTCCACGCCCCATTTGTCCATCTCGAACGGCATGCAGCCGAGCGAGGCGACGGTGTCGACCATATACAGCGCGGGATGACCGCTCGCCTTGATCGCCTTGCCGATCGCTTCGATGTCGTTCTGCACGCCCGAGGCCGTATCGACCTGGACGACGACGACGGCCTTGATCCTGTGCTCCTTGTCGCGGCGCAGGCGCTCCTCGACCTCGTGCGGCCGCACCGCGCGACGCCAGTCGCCCTTGAGCACCTCGACCTCGGCGCCCATCAGCGCTGCCGCATTGCCCCAGCCGATCGCGAAGCGGCCGCTCTCCAGCACCAGCACCTTGTCGCCGCGCGACAACACGTTGCTCAGCGCGGCTTCCCAGGCGCCATGACCGTTGGCGATGTAGATGTAGGACTTGCCCCTGGTCGCAAACAGTTTCGAGATGTCACTGAGCAGGCTCTCCGTCAGGTCGAGCATCTCTTTGGAGTAGATGTCGATCGCCGGACGATGCATCGCCCGCAGCACCTCGTCGGGCATCGTGGTGGGCCCGGGGATGGCCAGAAATTCCCGGCCCGCGCGAACGGTCATTGCTGTTGGTCCTTGTTGCTGGAGGACAGGCTGGTGGGTCGCTCGAGTCGTACTTTTACGCGCTGCTGGAAGCCAAGAAAAGCACGCAAAATGCAGGGCTGGGTTATCGTTTGGTCTCGCGGCAGCCGGCGGCTTCCGCCTCCTCCACCGAGCAGAACCAGCGGGTGCCCTTGCTGATCTTCATCTTGATCTGGGTGTACCAGCGGCTGGTCGGCTGGTGATAGATGCACTCGCCGGCGGTGTTGACGTTGCCCTTGATGGTGCAGTCCGGCGAGGGCGCGACCGGCCCCGAGGCCGAAGCGAGCAGCACGGCATGCGCTCCCTCCGGCGGCTTGGTGGCGCCCAATATCGTCGTCTTCTTGTTGCGCACGCGCCAGTCCCAGGGCGCAATGAAGGCGCCCTGCCACATGCCGGCCTTAGCCTCACGCGCGGCAGCCTCGTCGGCGTCGTAATCGTGCGAAACGCGGGTGTAGGACAGCGCCCAGCCGCTGCGCACCAGCCATTTCTGGATGTCCTCGCCGCCGACCTCGCAGCGCGCCACGGTGCGGCCGCGCCGGTCGATCGCGCGGGCATGACAGACCCAGTTCTTGCCCTCGGTGTATTTGGCGAGCTCGTCGCGTGCCGCGATCCCGCAGGTCCAGCGCTCGGTATGGGTGTTGAGGCAGAGCTGGTCGGACGACGGCGCGTCGATGCCGCCGAGCCGGACCCTCGTGTTGCCGATCACGACGGAATCGCCGTCGCGGACCTTTGCGGTGCCGGTGATGTCGGCGGCCTGGGCGAGCGTCGGGGCGAGCAAAGACAGCGCAAGCAGGAATTTTCGCAACATGCCGGTCCAGTGTTCAGGAAAATCTCGATAAGCCGCGCAATTGTGGTCGGCTTTTGGCCGCCCGGCCAGCGCTTGCCTAACGATTAAGCTTTCAACTTCCCGTCATTGTCGTGGACGCCACTTACCCTCCCCTGGAGGGGGAAGACACGTTACCCCCGCGCCATCGCCCGCCTCGCCACCGCCAGCGCCATCAGCACGAACGCCGACGTCACCTCCGGTCCGCCCACCAGGATCCGCGTCGGCGTCTTCATCTTGTTCCATTCATAGGCGCGGAACGGGCCGCGGCGGCCGCCTTCGCCGATGGCGCCGACGATGACATTCAGCGCCGGCGCGAAGGCCCGCGGGTCGGCGCCGAGATGGCCGAGCGCGATCAAGGCGAGTGCGGCGTCGAACACGTTCATCTCGGCGGCCATCAGCTCGCCCTTGACGTAGGAGAGCACGCGGTGGCGGATGAAATCGAAGTCGCCGTCCGGATCGATCGCCGCCTGCGCCGCCAGCGGCAGCGCGAGGAAGGCGGCATAGCAGCGGCCGAAATAGGCGCTGTAGAGTTCCGGCAGGTAATAGATGTGCGAGCGCGGATTGGCGAAGGCGCCGCTGGCCGCGAGCCGCTTCTGGAAGCCGATGATGCGATGCACGGTCGCAAGCCGGGCCGGCGTCTCCAGAATCTTCCAGCGCACGAGGTTGCGGAAGCTGACCTCTAGAATGTCGAGATTGAGCGTCGGATCGAGATCGTTGCCGTAGGGCCGTTCGCCCCTGAGATTGTCGATCCAGGTCGCGACCCCGCCCTCATAGTCGATATTGTCATTGAGCGGCACGGTCACGCGCGGCTCGTTGACGCCGGCGCGCACCTGGTAACTGCTGTAGAAATCCAGCAGCGGCTGGTCGATGATCGGATCGGTGCAGCCCGCCTGCGTCGCCGCCGAGATCGAGCAGGCCGTGGTGTCGCAGTCCGGCACATAGACGCCGAAGCCGAGATCCTGTTTGATCTGGGCGAAGAAGCGGGAAAAGCGCGGATGTGGCGCGGGCGCGAGCGCGGTGATGACATTGAAGCGCGCACCGTCGGTGCCCTCGACCTCCTCGCGGCTGATGTTGACGCAGAAATCGACCATGTCGGCGATGGCGCGCTCTGCCGCCGTCTTGTCGGCCGGTGAAGCGAGCCCGGTCTCAACGAAGCTGAGCAGCGCTTCAATGAAGAACGCATCGTAATAGGCCGAGCGGTGGCGGATCTGCACCGGCTCCCACATCGGCTCGGCGATGCCGGTCCAGGGCGGATTGACCACGGCGGCTGCCTTCGAGCGCGCGATGAAGACGCGGGCGAGATTGAACAGCAGTGAGGAGTTCTTGTAGCCGCGCGCGTTCAACCCGGTGAGCGCCATGGTCAGCTCGCGTCCGCGGAAATCAGGGTCGCCGATCAGGTTGAAGGCGGCATAGGTCGGCAGGAAACCGTTCTTGCGGTACGAGCCGAGCAGATGCTGCGCGCAGTCGCGGATCACGCCGTCGATCTGTGAAGCCTGCGGCATGGCGCCGACGAACAGCGCCGGCGGTGGCCTCGGATGGTCGAGCGTGATGCTGTCGACGAGATCGGCGACGGGCTGGCCGACCGCCGCCCAGTCCGGCTCGGCCTCGTCGCGGGCGCGGGTGAGTGCCTCGCGCAGCCGGGTGAGCTTGGCCTCGTTGCGCAACTCGGGCAGCCCGGCCCGCCGGAGCAGCACCCGCAGCGCGGGATTGCCGAGCGCGGTCTTGTAGAATTTGGCCAGATGCGGATCGCCGCTGGCGGGGCCTGACAATACGGGATCGCAGACGTCGTAAAGCGAGGGGCCGTCCTTCCGCGCCGTCAGCGCCCGGCAGGCGGCGCCGGCAAAATAATGAAAGCTCATGAAATACCTGGTCGCGGGGCCTTGGTCGGGGACGGCCGGTGCGCTCCCATCTGCGCACCACCCCTGCAAGTCTTTGAAAAAGCTACCCGGATTCGCAGGAAAAACAAATGTGATGGCAGTCACGGAAAAAGTCGGCACGAGGGCTGCATGATCAGAGCCCGGAAGGCTACGGGGATACCAAAAACGGAGAAATCCAGGTCAGGTAATTAACTAACATCTTCAGCGACTTAGCTCAAATTTTGGGCAATCTATTGCGGGACACCCTATATCCCGTTAAAGGTTTGTTTGGTGCGGCGCCGCAAATTGCGCGCAATTCGGGGGCACTCCCCCGGCCAATCCCTCAAACCTAAAGACGCTATCGCGCTACTCAACCTGTATGCGCGCGCGTGGCCGGTCTTTGGCACTGACAGGAATGAAGCGAGATGAATGTAAGGCAGCTCGACATTTCCCGACGCACGATTGCGGTGGCCGCAGCCCTCATCGGCACGGTCTCGCTCGTGATCGGCGCCCATGCTGCCCTCAACATGCGCGCGCTCGATGCCGCCAAGGCTGTTACGACCGACCAGGTCACCGGGTCGATCGGCCAGGCCTCCCGGCTCGCGCTCGTCATCGGCAATGGACATTATCCCGACGCCAACGCGCCGCTGACGCAGTCGATCAACGACGCCCGCGCGCTGTCCTCGACCCTGCGCAAGAACGGCTTTGACGTCGACATGGTGGAAGACGCGACCAAGGACGACATGGTCCGCGCCGTCAACCGCCTGAAGTCCCGGATCAAGCGCGACACCGTCGTCATGCTGTTCTTCGGCGGCTACGGCGTGCAGGCCGGCCGCCAGAGCTACATGCTGCCGATCGACGCCGTGATCTGGAAGGAAAGCGACGTCCGCCGCCAGGGCGTCTCTATCGACGGCGTGCTCGACATGATGAAGGAGCAGGGCGCCAAGGCCAAGCTCGTCGTCGTCGATGCCTCCCGCCGTAACCCCTACGAGCGCCGCTTCCGCTCCTACAGCCACGGCCTCGCGCCGATCAGCGCGCCCGACAATGCGCTGATCCTCTCCTCCGCTTCGCCCGGCAAGGTCGTCGACGACGGCAAGGGCGAGCATAGCGTGCTGGTGAGCGAGCTGCTCGGCAACCTCGCTGCGCAGGGCAGCGCCGAAAGCGCCTTCAACAAGACCCGCGTCGCCATCTCCCGCGCCTCCGAAGGCGACCAGGTCCCGACCGTCTCCTCCTCGCTGCTCGAAGACGTTCATTTCGGCGAAGCCGGCGGCTAGTTTTTCCCGGCGATTGTAGGGTGGATTAGCGAAGCGTAATCCACCACTTCTTTCTCAGAGCGGAAAGCAAAGAGGTGGATTACGCCTTCGGCTAATCCACCCTACGATATGCGTGTGTAGCGCACATCTGCCCCTACACCGTCATGGCGAGCGCAGCGAAGCAATCCAGAATCTTTCCGCGGAAAGACTCTGGATTGCTTCGTCGCAAGAGCTCCTCGCAATGACGATCGTGGCTGCTACTTCGCCGCTTCCGCGGCCATCACCGGGCGCACGGGATCGCCTTCGCGGAGTAGTGCGCCGGCGCGAGCGACGACGACGTCGCCTTCGTTGAGGCCGTCGCGGACCTCGATATTGCCGCCCGACATCAAGCCGATCTCGACGCGCTTGGTCTCGACGCGGTTGCGGCGGATCACCTGCACCACGGTGCCGGCGGACGAATATTGCACGGAGGTCAGCGGCACCGCGACGTTGCAGCTCTGCCCGGTCTTGATCAGCGCGCGCCCGCTCGCATTCAGCAGCAGCCGCTTCTGCGAGGAGATGCCGATATAGACCATGCCCTGCTGGATGTTCGGCTCGACGGTCGGCCCGATGCGGCGCACCTTGCCGTCGATGTCGCCGGCGCCGGCGATACGCACGGTCGCCTGCTGATTGACTGCGAGCTTGCGCATGTCGGTCGTCGCCACGAGGCCGACGAGATCGTATTCGCTGCGCGCCACGATCGTGAACAGTGCCTCGCCCTTGGCCGAGGCGAGGTTGCCGATCTGCGCGGTCGAGGTGGCGATCACACCCGCGACCGGCGCGGTGACCTGAAGCGTGCCGCCTTCGGGCAGCGCGAGGCGCGCCAGCACCTGGCCGGCGGTGGTGGTCTCGCCGGCTTCCGCCAGCACTTCCGTTACCTTCAGGCCTGGACGTTCGGGCCGCACCGAGGTCTCCTCGCGCGCGATGATTGTGCCGGTGGCCTCGACGATGTCGGAGAAGCAGGATTTTGCGACCTTCAGCACCGTGACGGCCGGCCCCTTGGGCGCGTCGTCATCGGCGGCTCCGGCCGGATATTGGCCGAAGACGAGCACTGCGGCGATGGTTGCGGGAAACAGGGCTCGAACAGCGGCACGGGGCAAATGGCGCATCGGAAATTCCACGGGGGCTATGCCTCCAATCGATAGCAGATGGCAGCGGCAAGGACTACGGCAGCGTTGTCCCAAAGCGGGATGCCGCGCCGCCCGGGGCTGCCGCGGCAAGTCTTTGATTAGTCGCGGGATTGGAGAACAGGTTCGCTCGCCGCCGGGCAGGGCGCGGCGGCCGCACAACTCGTGGTTCGAGATGGGATGCGACGGTTCTGCCTGGCTGCCGGTCAGCTTCGGCGATCGCCGAGCAGCTTGCCGGAGGAACGGTCGATCAGATGCAGCCGCGTGCAGGCCGGGCAGGGTACGGACACGTGCGTGCGATCGGCCGGCTCGTCGCCAAGCCGATGCTGCACGTTCATGCCGGTCTGGGGGCACTTGAAGACAATATGACGGTCCATGACCGTCATATGATGAAAAGCCCCGGACTTTGAAATTACGGATGATTACTTAGGCCGGCCGCGGCCCCTCACGGCAGGCTCAGGAACTCCACCCAGTTCGGCTTCTTGCCGGTGGGGTAGGATTTCAGCTTGCTGAGCGCGCCGCTGCTCTGGTCGATGGCATAGACCGTCATGCCGTCGGACAGCTCGCCGACCGCGGCGAGGTAGCGGCTGGACGGATCGATGTTGAAGCCGCGCGGCTGCTTCTCGGTCGGCACGCTGCCGACCGTGGTCAGCTTGCCGCTGGCCGCATCGACCTTGTAGGCGGTGAGCGTATTGGTCGTGCGCTCGGAGGCGTAGAGGAAGCGCCCGTCCGGGGTGATGTGGATGTCGGCGGCCCAGGGTTTCCCATTAAAACCCTCCGGCAGTGCGGTGGTGCGCTGGATCTCGTCCCATGCGCCGCTCTTGGCCTCATAGGTGAAAGCAGCGACATCGCCGTTCAGTTCGTGGATGAGATAGACGAACTTGCCGTTCGGATGGAACACGAAGTGCCGCGGCCCCGATTTTTCCGGCACCTTGTAGTTCGGCGGAGCGCTCGGCGTGAGCGTACCGGTCGTGACGTCGAACGCGAAGCTCAGCACCTGGTCGGAGCCGAGATTGGTCGCGAACACGTAGCGGTTGTCGGGCGAGGGCAGGAAGGCGTGCGCGTTCAGCCCGGTCGGGATCACCTGCTTCGGCTCGCCAACGACGCCGTTCGCGGAAAGCGGATTCAGCGCGACCTTGTTGCCGCCATAGGAGGCGCTGAACAGGACCTTGCCGCCGCGGTCGGTTGCGATGTTCGCCATGCTGTCGGCGAGCGGCCCGTTGCCGACATGGCTGAGCTGGCCCGTCTTGGGGTCGATCGCAAAACTTACCGCCTGGAACGGCTGCGAGCGGACGCCGGCAATGAGCACGCGGTGGTCGGGTGTGATCGCGAGCGGCGTCGAGGAGCCCGGCTTTTCGACGCCCGTGAAGGCGGCGGTCTGCACCGGTGTCATCTCGCCGCTTTCGGACAGCTTGAACACGCTGATGTCGTTGCTGTCGGCATTGCCGACATAGGCAAAGGTCTCGGCCATGCCGGCGCGAACTCCCGAAATGAGGGCAAGGAAGGCGAGGGTGGTGGCGATCGCAGCGCGGGGCGTTTTGGATGCGACGCAGCGTGTCGGTCTCGGCATGGGCGTTCTCCTCGGGGCCAGTGCGGCATTGTTGTTTTGTCGCAGAGGATAGCGGCAGGCGCCTCGCCGCACCAAATTCCAAATGAGATCGATCGATGCCGAAATGGTATCGGTTGCGTCGCGCCGAAGGCGGCTACCGCACCGCGGCCGTCAGGTTGCGGAAGTGCAGATTCGGGCCGGCGGGATGGTCGGGCGGCCCGAGCACGGTCCACACGACGACCGCGAGCAATGCCGAGGTCAGGATGGTCCAGGCGACGAGTCGTTTGCGCATGGCGAAAATCCGTCGGTCGAATGTTCGATGCGCCGGGGCGCGTGTGAACCATCGTGCACTGCAAACGGCCGCGCCTCTATGAACTCGTTCACAGCCCAAGGGGATGAAAGGGTCCGCGGGATGAGGATGTCGTGGCAAAGCGCCACACCGGTTAAACCGATCGCAAGGTCTCTCCGACAAACTTGAACAGCGCTGCGCTTCCTCTGCTCTATCTCAGGCCGCAGGGCCACATGATCGCTAGGGAACGGCAGCCCCCTTCCCGCCGTTACCCCTGATCTCGCGGGCGGAGGACGCCAAAACGGAGGCTGGCACGTGTTTTGGATTTATTGGGACACCGCCTGGTCGCTGATCATCAGCGGCATCATGTTCGCCACCATCGTCACGCATCCCGACGCCGAGTTCGTCGAAGTGCACGCGGCCAAACGGCTGATGTGAACTTTCGTCCCGACAGGGATGCTGTTCCCCGATCGCCGGCTTCGCCCGAGGGCGACGTCTGCGGTCCGAGGTCCGGTTTGGACTCGCCTCCGCTTCCGGACCTCGTCCCGCCGGGATCCCTCACTGCATGGTTGCAGCGATCTTCTCTGCCGACATCAGCACCGGAAAGTTGGTGTTGGCGCATGGCACCACCGGGAAGATCGAGGCGTCGACGACCCGCAGACCCTGGACACCCCTGACGCGGCCCTGGTTGTCGACCACCGCCATCGGATCGTCGGCCCGGCCCATGCGGCATGAGCACGAGGCGTGCCACACGCCGATGGTCGCCTTGCGCACGAAGGCTTCAAGCGCCTCGTCGTCGTTCATCACGTCATCGAAGGTGAAGCCTTCGACCACGAAATTGTCGATCAGATAGTGACGCAGCGCCGCCGGCCCGTCCATGAGCGCCGCCGCGACTCTGGTCAGGATCTTGTTCCCGGTGTTGACCACGCCGATCTTGCGGACCTTGTCGGTATAGGCGGCCGGGAACGGCTTGTCCGTCACCTTCCTGACGATTTCGCTCATCTGCACCGCCGCCATCTTGCGGAAGCCGCTCATCAGCCGATCGAGGTCGCGCCGGTCCGACAGCAGGTTGAACTCGACGATCGGCTCTGCGGAAGGGTCGCGCGAGGCAAGCTTGACCTGTCCGGTCTCGGAATAGGTCTTGTTGACGAAGGTCAGCAGCGAGCCGATTTGCGCGCCGACCGCGTGCCAGGCCGATTTGCTGAGCACGACGACGAACATGTCGCCCTTCGGCACCCCTGACAGCCCGGACGAATAGCGCAGGCCAAGCTGCATGTGGCGCCTGGTATGCTCGTTCATGCGCGCGCCGCGGCGGACAAAGGACGACAGCGAAATCGAGGGATGATCCATCAGGCGCTGGCCGACGCCCGGCAAGCCCGTCAGCACGGGAATCCCCATGTCCTTGAGGTGGCCGACCGGGCCGATACCGGCGCGGAGCAGATGCGCCGGCGAATGGATGGCGCCGCTGGAGAGAATGATCTCGCGTCCGCGGAATTCCTGCTCCCGCCCGTCGACCCTGGCCTTCACGCCGACGCATTGCGTGCCTTCGAACAGCAGCTCCCGAACTTGCGTGTTGGTGGAGATCGTGAGGTTGGCGCGCTTGCGGGTGTCGCGATCGAGATAGCCCATCGCGGCGGAGACGCGCTGCTCGGCCTGGTTGGAGTGCGTCACCGCGAAATAGCCGTCGACGAACTCGCCGTTCTGGTCCGCCACGAATTGATGACCGGCCTGCTGGAAGGCATCGGCGAAGGCCTGCGAATGCCGTGTCCAGTGCTCCCGCGGAATCCGGCGCACCGGGATCCGGCCGTCCTTGCCGTGATACGGGCCGTCGAAATCGAGGTCGCGCTCGACCTTCTTGAAGAACGGCAGCACGTCGTTCCACGTCCACCCTTCGGCACCCCGCGCATCCCATTCGTCGTAGTCGGTCGGCGCGCCGCGGTTGGCCATCTGGCCGTTGATCGACGAGCCGCCGCCGAGCACGCGCGCCTGCTCGTATTTGCGCAAGGGAGGACGCGCTTCGGTCGGATTGTTGTGGCTGACGACCTGCGTCGTGACCTTCAATTCCGTCCAGTGGAAGCGCGGATCGAAATAGGCCGTGCCCGGATAGCTGTCCCTGATCTCGGCCGGCTCGTTGCCGGGTGGTGTGTCCTGTCCGGCTTCGCAGAGCAGGACCTTGTTGGCACTCTTTGCGGAGAGCCGGTGGGCCAGCACGGACCCCGCCGAGCCGCCGCCCACGATAATGTAGTCGTACACGATTGGCGTTTCCTCTTGTTCTTGTGCTCAAGAGGTTAGCGCGGATTTATTTCGAGGTCACGCCACGGCTTTTGTTGGTGGCGCCATGAGGTCTGCAGGGTGGGACGATGCCGCGGGGCGAGACGGACAGCTAGCTTGCGCCGTCTCGCTCGATGAACCTTATTGCAGCACTTTCGGCATCACGATGACGACGTCGACCTGCTTGTCCAGCACCTGCGATGCGACCGCGGCGATGTAGGGCGAGTAGCTGTCCTCGATGTCGGACGCGACCTCCGCGTTCCCGGCGAAGGCGTAGAGCATCGTGCCCTCGATATTGTCGAAGCGGATGCCCGCGAAGACGCGATCGAACGTCTCGGCGCCGACGATGCCTGCCATGAGCGCCTGGATAGCCTGGTCCTGGACGAGTGTGAGCTTCATCATGCCGATGAGATATGGACCATCTTCCCGGATACAAGATGCGCAGCAACGATGCCGGCCTGTTCTCATTGCCCGGTCGGTCTCACGGCGTTGTCGTGCCGCCGTTTCAGCCCGCGGGCCTGGCAGCGGTCTGCGGCAGCGGCGGCTTGCGCTCCGGAAGCTTCTTTTTCGGCGGCGCCGGCAGCAAGCCTTCCCTGATCGCCTGCTTGCGAGCGAGCTTGCGGGCGCGGCGAATGGCCTCGGATTTTTCGCGCGTCTTTCTCTCCGACGGCTTCTCGTAGGAGCGCCGCTGTTTCATTTCCCGAAACACGCCCTCGCGCTGCATCTTCTTCTTCAGGACACGAAGCGCCTGGTCGACATTGTTGTCGCGAACAAGTACCTGCAATTGTGTCTCCTCGTCCGGCTGCGAAATACGGCAGTCCTGCACGCAGCCGATTGCGCAGGAGCTTCATTGCGATCGTGAGGATGACAGTGACGGCGATCTTCAGCGCCGGCCTCGAACACGCGAGCTGCTTGTCGCCGCGATACAGTTCGGGGACGACGTGAACACTCCCGGGCCGCCGTGTCAATCGATAAGGCCGCCGTGCGCGTCAATTCGCCACCTGAAGCCTATTCCGGGCCGCGCGAGAGGTGTTTTCACCGTCATCGCCTGCGCAAACGGCGCTTAAGCCGCGGCCGCCTGCGCCGACAGCAACCGCTTCAGCTTCGCGGCCGGGACGGCCGGGCTGAACAGCCAGCCCTGCATCTGGCTGCATCCGAGCTGGCGCAGCACCTCGCGCTGCGCCTCGGTCTCGACGCCTTCGGCCGTCGTCGCCATGCGGCGGGCGGCGGCCATGTGCACCACGGCCTGGACGATCGGAGAGGAGTCCTCGGGCTCGCCGATGTCGCTGATGAAGCTGCGGTCGATCTTGATCTTGTCGAAGGGGAAGCGGTGCAGATAGCTCAGCGACGAATAGCCGGTGCCGAAATCGTCGAGCGCGATGCGCACGCCGAGCTCGCGCAACTGCTGGAGGATCGTCAGCGCCTCCTCGTCGTCGCGAATGAGGACGGTTTCGGTGACCTCGAGCTCGAGCCGCCCGGGCGCCAGGCCCGATTCGGCAAGCGCGGCGGCGACCTTGAGTGCCAGCGTCTTGGAGCGGAACTGCACCGGCGAGACGTTGACGGCGATGTGGATATCGCCGGGCCAGGAGGCCGCCTCCGTGCAGGCCTGCTTGAGCACCCATTCGCCGATCTCGCCGATCAGTCCGGTGTCTTCCGCGACCGGAATGAAGTCGGCGGGCGAGACCATGCCGCGCTCCGGATGGTGCCACCGCAGCAGCGCCTCGCAGCCGGTCACGACATTGGCCGCGAGGTCGACCAGCGGCTGATAGTGCACCTCGAACTCGCCGCGCGCGAGGGCCTGCCGCAGATCGAGCTCCAGCTGCCGGCGCAGCCGCGCCTTGGCGTCGTATTCGGGCACGAAGACGCGGAAGGTGCGGCGGCCCTCGGATTTGGCGGCATACATCGCCAGGTCGGCGCGCTTGAGCAGGTCGTCGAGATTGTCGCCGTGGTCGGGCGCGATTGCGATGCCGATGCTGGCATCGGTCGGAACCTCCTGGCCCTTGCAGTTCACGGGCGCACGCAATGCGTTGAGGATCGTTTCCGCCAGCGCCGTCAGCTCGGCCTGGTCGCGGGTACCGGCCTTGACGATGGCGAATTCGTCGCCGCCCAGCCGCGCGACGAGGTCGTTGCCGCTGACGCAGGCGCGCAGGCGGTTCGCGACCTGGCGCAGCAGCTCGTCGCCGACCTCGTGTCCGAGCGAATCGTTGACGCCCTTGAACTCGTCGACGTCGATATAGAGGATCGCGAACGGCTTGCCCTCGGCAAGCTCCGCCACGCGGCGTTCCAGATGGCCGCGCATCAGCACGCGATTGGGCAGGTCGGTCAGCGCGTCGTAATGCGCCATATGCGCGATGCGTTCGTCGGCGCGGATGCGCTCGGTGACGTCGTCATGGGTGGCAAGCCAGCCGCCGGCGGCGCCGGGCTGGTTCTTGATCTCGATCAGGCGGCTGTCGGCGGTCTCGACGATCGCGCTCTGGGTCCGTCCGACACTGCCCAAAATGCCGTCGCAATAGGAATCGACGTCGCCGTCGAACGATCCGGTGTCGTGGCGGTGCTGGATGACGTCGCGGAAATAGGCCCCGGGCTTCACCACGTCGGTGGACAGGTGGTACATCTCGATGTAGCGCCGGTTGCAGACGATCAGCCGCTCGTCCTGGTCGAACATCAGAAGGCCCTGCGTCATGGTGTTCAGCGCGGTGTCGAGCCGCTGCTTCTCCAGCGAGAGCCGGCGGGTCACCTGGCGGAAGATCAGGAACAGCGTCAGGACGAGCAGGCCGATCGACAGCACGGCCACGGTGACGAAGAATTTCGTTTGCGTGCGCCAGGTGGCGAGCGTCGCGTCCAGCGACCTGGTCGCAACGATCACCAGCGGCGCGCCGGTCAGGAGGCGGGAGGCGACGATGCGGTCCTTGCCGTCGATCGGGCTCGCGAGCTGCATCGTGACGAAGGTGCGCTCGAACACGGCTTTCTGCTCGGGGGAGCCGGTGTGGTAGTTCTGCCCGATCATCGCGTCGACATGCGGAATGCGCGCAAGCAGCTGGCCGTTCTGGTGGTGCATCGCGATCGAGGAATCGTCGCCGAGCCCCGTCGAGGCAAAGAAGGATTCGAGCTGGTCGGGCGTGATCGCGCGCGAGACCATGCCGAGGAATTCGCCATGGGGGCCGGAGACGCGCCGCGCGAACACGATCGCCGGTCCGTTGCCGAACCGTCCGGGCACGACCTCGATCTCCTCCTGCGAGGTCGGGTCGGATTTGAGGCGGTTGAAATAGCCGCGGTCGGCGACCGAGATGTCGGCGACCGGCCAGCGCCGCGACGAGTTGATGAGCGCGCCGTTGGCGTCGAACACATTGGCGCCGGCGACGTCGGACCAGCCGCTGGCTTTTGCGCGCAACGCCTCGTGCATGGCGAGGGTGCCCATCTCGCTGCGGAAGACGTCGGTGGAGGCGATGCCGTGGCTTTCGAGCTCGGCGATGACGCTCTTCTGGAGCACCGCGAAATCCGCGAACTCGCGGTCGAAATGGCGGACCAGCAGGCGGACGGCACTC
This sequence comes from Bradyrhizobium sp. 1200_D9_N1_1, assembly GCF_052075915.1. Classification (NCBI taxonomy): domain Bacteria; kingdom Pseudomonadati; phylum Pseudomonadota; class Alphaproteobacteria; order Hyphomicrobiales; family Nitrobacteraceae; genus Bradyrhizobium; species Bradyrhizobium sp. 1200_D9_N1_1. The sequence continues at coordinate 525,861 of NZ_CP197226.1, forward strand.
TCCAGGCTGTCGCGGCCGCTCTCGATCGCATTCTGCCGGAAGCGGTCGACGGTGAGCGCGGTGCCGATGGCGGTTGCAGCCATCAGCACGAAGCCGCCGACGATCAGCCATGTCAGCGGCGCCCCGCGCCAACGGCGCAGCAGCGCGCGCATCCGCGCGGTCCATCGGATCGATGTGCCCATCCAGCCCTCCCGTGGGATGCAAGATGCAGCAAAACCGACAAGACCCCGTTACCAGTGAGGGTTACGAAAATATGAATGGGAACGGAATCGGGAGGTTGGTTCTCGGGGCGGCCGATCCTTCGAGACGCCCGCTTTGGCGGGCTCCTCAGGATGAGGGCAGAGTGCGTGGCAGCAATTTTAGCGGGCGCCGATGCTGCTTAGCCTCATCCTGAGGAGACCGCGAGAAGCGGTCGTCTCGAAGGGCGAGGCGCGCGTAGACTGGCGCCAAGGAGACATATGAGATCGCCCCGCTTTGGAGGGGGCCGGCGAGGCCAAATCTCACCGCTTGATCTCCCAGTTCAGCGCCTCCGCGTTGCCCTTGGCGAACATCGCCGGCACGTCGAACTTGCCGGTCTTGAGGTCATAACGGCATTTCCAGTCGGCCAGTCCCTTCACGGCGACGTTCTTCGGATGCTTGTCCATTTCGCCCGACAGCGAGATCAGGAGGTAGCGATTGTTGGGCCAGTCAACACCGAGCCAGCGATAAGCATCTTCGGTGCCCTTCATCAGATTGGCCGAGATGTGGTAGTCGAGCTTCATGTTCTTCGTGTCCGGCCGGCTGTGGAAATAGGCCCAGGCGAGGTCACTGAGCGACTTCTTCGTCGCGCTCACGAAGGCGCCGTTCTCGACATGGTAGAGAAACAGATCCTGCTCGCCCGAGCCGGTCTTCTGCATCCGCACCAGCCATTGCGAGTCGCTGGTGAAGCGGAAGCCGGCCCCGTAGCCCTGCTCGGGCTTCAGCTCCGTCATCCGCTCGCCGTTCCTCGCCCAGGCCTGCCATTTGACGTCGAAATCCTTGCTGTCCTTCATGTACTGCTCGATCCGGGTGGCGCCGTCGGGCGAGGTGAAGGCGAGATCGGCATTGTCGGTGAGCATGTAGTCCGGCGGCGGGCCCGAGGCGGCAAGTGCGGGGGTGGCGGCGAGCATCACGGCAAGCGCCAGCCATGGCGCGGGGCGGCAGAATGCAGTCACGGGAAAAATCCTCAAAAAATAGGCCGCGATGCGGCCTCGATCATATGACGCCGACGGGGCCGCGCCGGTTCATCCGCGGCGGGCGGGAACGGAGGGCGGTAATCCCTTCGACCGTCTTGCTGCCGTAGCCAAATCGGAGCAACTTGCCGTCATCGGCCGATTTGCCAGCAAGGGTCTGCTTTCTGATGATGACCGCTTCCAAGGCTTTCATTGCATTCTGCCTGCTCGCGGTGGTCGGCACCGTGCTGGTGATCGGCCCCACCGAGCTGCGCCGCCTGTTGCCGGGCGGGACGAGCACCGAGATCGCCGTCGCGGCCAAGTCCGAGGCCAAGGTCGGAGCCAACGCCGAAATCAAGACCGAACCTAAAGCCGAGACCAAGGCAGTGCCGACGCCCGAGGAACCGAAGCTCGCCGCCGGCGCGCCGCCCGCGCCCGCCGCCGCGCCGAAGCCTGCGGGTCCATTGGCCGAGACGCAGAAGCAGGTCACGGCGCTGGCTGATCTCGTGCCGGTCAAGCCGCCGGTGGCCGCGACCGACGCCGGTCCCCGGTTCGACGTCGCCCGCATCGACGACCATGGCGAAGCGGCGGTGATCGCGGGCCAGGCCACGCCGGGTGCAAAGGTCGAGCTGCTGCGCGACGGCCAGCCGCTTCACTCGGTCGTGGCCGATGCATCGGGCCAGTTCGTCATGACGCCGCCGCAACTTCCCGCCGGCAGCTACGAGCTGACCCTGCGCGCCAGGGCGCCGGATGGCACCGTCACGCAGTCCAGCCGCACCATGCCGGTGACGATCGCGGAGGCGGCGCCGCCGCCGGCGCGTGTTGCACCGCCCGCCGCCAAACTGGAAACGAAGCGGGCCGCGACGCCGGACGCGAGATCGGATGTCGTGGCATCCCTGCCGTCGGCATCGGACAGGCCGGCGACGCGGCCCAGAATGATGGGCGCGACGAAATCTAGGGGCAGCATGGCGCGAGCGCCTGCCGCCACGACGGTCGCATCGGCGTCGCCGGGCGACGCCCTCAGCGGCACACCGGCGGAGGCGGGCGGCAGCCGGGTGATCTCCCGCGGCGACAGCCTGTGGGCGCTCAGCCGGCTCGCTTACGGCGACGGCGCCCGCTACGCCGTGATCTTCAACGCCAACCGCGCGAAGATCCACAACCCGAACCTGATCTATCCCGGCCAGACTCTTGTGCTGCCGCAAAAGGCGGAATGAGCGCAGCGCTTCTTCTCACCGCCGCGACGCTTTGACCGTCGTACTCCCGGAACCTTTGGTTCCCCCGCGCGTCATGTGATGCGAGGTGGTGCGCGCTTGGCGCTGGAGGAGGGCCAAGGTGGTCAGGTCAGCGATCATGTCGGGATCACGGATGGCCCCCGTGCTGGCGGGCGCCGCCCTTGTCGTTCTGGCCGTGCTGCTGCCGAACAGGGCCGAAGCGCAGTTCGGACTGCGCGGCGGGCCGCTCGGCGTCGCGCGGTTCGCCGTCGGTCACGTGATCGGCCTGTCGCGCCTGCGTCATGCCCGCATGGCGGTGCGAGGCGGCGGATACCGCTCCGCCGCGTTGCGGTCGCAGGATCCCCGCGGCGTCGAGGGCCGGCAACCGCTCAATCCCGCCATTCTGCGCGCGGCGCTCACGGCGCAAGCGGCGCTGTCGGGCTGGCATGGCGGCCGCCGCCCGCAGGGCTGGTGGCGCCACCCCGACGGCAGCTATGGCTGGGCCGGTCCGGTGTTCTGGCCGTTCGCCCATGACGATCTCGCCAATGCAATCATCCTTGGTGATACGACCAGCATCTCGCTCTACGGCTACGGCGACATCTACGCCGCGCTGTTCTCGCCCTATGCGGCCAAGGAGCTTGCCGCCTACGCCGCGCCGCAAGGCCGGTTTGCGCGCAGGATTCCGTCGGCGCAAAACATCTGTGACGTCAGCGATCCCGCCGGCTTCCCGGCGGATCGCATCACCGCTGCCGTGCAGCCGAACGAATTGCAGCGCACCGCGCTCGACGATCTCAGTGCCGCCTGGCTAGCTGCCCGCAACAGCGTTCGCGCGACCTGCCCGGCGCAGGTGCCTGCGACCGCATCCGAGCGCCTCGGCCTGATGCGCGAGCGCCTGGAGGCCATGATCAAGGCAACGGACGCGGTCGCGCCGCCGCTTTCGAAATTTGTCGATCTTCTCGACGCGAACCAGAAGTCCAGGCTCGATGCGCTGGCCAACGAGGCTCGCGCCGCGCTCGCGTCAAGCCAGCACAAGGATGCGCAGGCAGCCGCGGCTTGCGCGGCGGACAGCGATCCTCGCTATGACCCCCAGCTGCAGCGCCAGTACGAGCAGCTCGTGCAGCAGCAATGGCCCGTCGCCGACATCGCGTCCACGCTTCGCCTCGACGACATCGGCCGCGCCCGGCTCGACGTGCTCCAGGACACCACGCTGCGCACCATGGAGACGCTGAGCGCCTGCCCGACCAAGCCTGCCGCGACACCGCAAGGCCGCCTCGCGGCCGTGAAGGCGCGGCTGGAGACGATGCTGCAGGCGGTGAGCGGCGTTGCCGATGCGCTCGACGATTTCGAGGCGGACCTGAGCGACGAGCAGAAGGCCGGCTTCGAGGCGATCGGACCGAAGCGGGGGGCGTGACTATCCGCACGCCCAGTCGAACTTCATCTCCTTGAAGTCGAGCTGCGCATTGCCGCCGCCGAAATTGTAGCCGCCGAAATATTCCTCGAACTCGATGTAGAACGGGCTCATCTCCGGCACCGCCTGGCACGGCCGCATGGTGCCGCCGAGATGGTTGTGGGCGTGGTCCTTGCTCCAATCGTGCAGGCGAAAATTGTCGCGGCTCGGCACGCCGCCGACATAATAGTAATAGGGCTGATAGCCGGTCGGCGGGTTTTGGCGGACGTGCTCGTCCTGCGGGCCCTTGCCGGCATTGGGATCGGCCGCGCGCGGCGTCAAGCCAATCGCGCGGGTCTCGGCGAGATCGGCGCGCGGCGGCGCGGCGAACATCTTCCTGGCGTAGGGCGCGGCGGTCTCGAAGAAGGCGCAGGCGCCGCCGACATCCAGCCAGCGCGGCCGGTCGGCGGTGGCCAGCGCAAGCGGCGCCGGCGGCGTCGCGAACGCGCCGTCATATTCAGCCTTGGTCAGCAGCAGCGCGGCATATTCGTAGTCGAGGATGTCGGTCATGCGCGACAGGCGCGGATGCGCCGGCCGCGCCAGCACCGCCTCGCGGATCTCAGGGTCGTCGGGCGCGCCGCCGTCATTGTGATCGGGCGCGGTCGCGAAGAACGACACCGCGACGATGTCGTCGCCATGCAGGCGATAATCGTCCGGCAGCAGAAGCGTAAACCCGTGCATCAACGGATAGCCGGTGACGGGATCGAGCGGCCATTGCTCGGATGTGATGCCCGGCGGCAAGCCATAGACCCAGCCGTGGTCGCGCGCACGCTCAGTGGGACGGTCCAGCATCTGCAAATCATATGCGCGCGAAGGCAAGGCAAACGCCACGATCGTCTCCCATCTGAAACCCGCCTCGCCGTTGAGGCGATGGTTAGTCGCAGGGAGGAGAGATGTGGTTCGTAGTGTCGTCGCAAGAGTCGCGACGACGGTGCGGCTTGCGCCGCTGCGCTCCCTCCCCCCTTGCGGCAGGGCAATCGCATATGACTTTTGGCAGGGCCTGAGCGCGCGCCTCGTCCTTCGAGACGACCGCTCCGCGGTCTCCTCAGGATGAGGCTAAGCGGCATCTTTGCCGGTCGAAATTGCTGCCGCGAACTCCGTCCTCATGCTGAGGGCCCGCCAAAGGCGGGCGTCTCGAAGGATGGGCCACAGAGCAACGGCCTTAAATGCGATTGCCCTGCCGCAAGGGGGGAGGGAACGCAGCGAGCGTGCGGCTGAGAGCGAGGGCTACCCTCGCCGCCTTGCCGCCGCAGCATCCACCACGTTGTCCACTTCCTCGCGCCAGCTCAGAATCTCCATCGCCAGCACGGGGTGATTGAAGCCCTTGAGCACGAGATCGTCGAGCGCGCGCGCCTCCACCCAGGGTTCGACCATGCCGTAGACGCGGCGGCTGACCACGATCTGGTTGGCCTTGGCTTCGCCGCAGAGGCGCGAGGCGAGGTTGGTGACGCTGCCGATCGCGGCATATTCCAGCCGCTGCTCGAAGCCGACCTGGCCGAGCGTCGCATAGCCGAGTGCAATGCCGATGCCGAAGCCGAGGCTATGCCCGCGGTTGCGCCAGCGCTCGGTCAGCGGGCCGATGGTGTCGCGCATCTCCACCGCCATCTTCACGGCGCGCTGGGTGTGGTCCTCGAATTGAATCGGTGCATTGAACAGGATCATCACGCCGTCGCCGGCATATTTGTCGAGCGTGCCCTCATACTTGAAGATCAGCGTGCCGAGCGCCGCGTGATATTCGCGCAGCACGTTCATCGCCTCTTCCGGCTCGGTCGCTTCCGTGAACGCGGTGAAGCCGCGCAGGTCGCAGAACACGACCGTGACCTCGCGGCGCTGGCTGGTGAGCAGCCCCTCGGGGCTGTCGGAGGAGGCGATCAACTGCGCGACCTGCGGTGCGAGGAACCGCTCGAGCTTGCGGATGCGCTCGATCTCGCCGAGCTGCTTCTCGACGCGCTCCTCCAGCGACTTGTTCCAGTCCTTGAGCTGCTCGGTCTGCACGCGCAGCTTGTCCGCCTGGGCGCGCACGGTCTCGTGCGCCGCTTCCAGCGCGTGGCTCTTGTGATCGACCTCGGTGAACAGGCGCGCGTTGCGCATCGCCAGCACGGCCTGGTTGGCGAAGGTGCGCATCAGGCCGATGATGCTGGCGGCGAACTCGCCGCCGGCACGCCTCAGCACCACCAACGAGCCGAGCGTGCCCTGCTGGTCCACCAGCGGCACCACCAGCACGGAGTGGAAGCCGGCCGCGATCGCGACGTCGCGCAGCGGCTGCTCGGCCGCATGGTCGAGATCGGCAAGCGCGATCGGCTCACAGCTCGCCGCGGCATCGCTCAGGATGTTGTCGCCTTCGTCGATCGTGACATGGGCGCCGTCTGCCGATTTGTCGATGCCGTTGGATTCGACCAGGTTGAAGCGACGCGTCCCGGCGTCGAAGCCGTAGATCAGCACCGCGTCGGCATGGGTGATCTCGATCGCGCGGGCGGCGATCGTCGGCAGCACCGCGTTGAGATCGAGCGAGGAGGCGACGGCGCGGCCGACTTCTTCCAGCACCTTGAGCTCGTTGATCGACTGCGCGAGATCGCGGGTGCGCTCCTCGACCTTGGTCTCCAGGTTCGAATAGGTCTCCTGGATCTGGGTGGCCATGCGGTTGAACTGGCCGGCGAGATCTTCCAGCTCGTCGGAGGTGTGCACGTCGATGCGGTGGCTGAAATCGCCTTCGCCGAGCTTGTGCGCGCCGTCGCGCAGCGCCGTGATCGGAATGATCATGCGGCGGGCGAGCAGCGTGCCGGCGAGGATCGCGACCATCAGGCCCATGCCGATCAAGAGCGCGATGCGCACCAGCTGATCGCGGATCGGCGTCAAGGCCTGCGTGGTCGGCTGCTCGAACAGCACGCTCCAGCCGAGCTTCGGTACGGTGCTCGCGGCGGTCAGCACCGAATAGCCGTTGAAGTCGGTGCCTGACGTGTCGGGCCCGCGGCCGGGCGAAATCGCGGCAGCCACTTGCGGCAGCTTGGAGAGGTCCTTGCCGACATCGGGTCCTTTCGAGGACGTCGCCAGCACGCGGCCGCGCGGATCGACCACATAGGCAAAGGCCGCCTTGCCGACCTGGGCGTCGGACAGCAATTCGGAGAGGAAGCTGAGATCGATCTCAGCGACCGTGACGCCGGCGTTGAAGCCGGAATGCGCCACCGAGATCGACATCAACGGAGTCCTGTCGGAGAACCAGGCCGGCGCGTAGCTGACGCCGCGGGCGACGGTGTCGGTGAAGCGCATGTCGCGGGAGAGGTCGGCATTGCCGCCGGTCGTGGTCGACTGGCGCGAGACGCGCAGCACCTCGCGGCCTTCGCCGTTGAGCTGGAACAGCTGGTTGACCACCGCGACCTGGTGCAGGAGCTGGGCGTAGTCGGCGCGGCGCTTCTCGAGGGTGTCCTGGCTCGCGCGGGTCACCCAGCTGATCTGGCGCTCGAGCTCGGAGATCGACTGTTCCACCCGCCGGGCCGCGGCCTGCGCCTTGTCCTCCAGCCCGTCGGTCAGCTGTGTCTTGGTGGCGCGATAGGAGATCCAGGTCTCCATCGCGCCGCTGACGGCGAGGACGAACACGACGAGGCCGACGAGGGAGACGACGTATTTGGCGAACAGGCCCTCGCGCAGAAACCGTGTCTTGTCGTTCGCTCCCGCCATCCGGATCCTCTCGCGCCGCCATCGACGCCGGCGCTACGGGCCGTACAGGCCCAGCCGCCCTTCTATCACAATTTGGGCCAAGGGACGTCCCGGGGACCGGAGGACCGGCCGGCGTGGTTACCCGAAGTGGACGCCGGGTCGGGCCTAAAGGGTGGTGAATTGTCGCAGGCTCATCCGTTCGGAGGAAGCAGGGAAAGGCCGGGCCGATGTAAGGGATTGGCGTGGAGTCCAGCCTGTTGGTCCGCCAATCATCGATTATTGAAGAGCTGCCGCAACACGTCGTTCATGGGCTGGCTGTCCTGCTGCGCCACCGGCGGCTCGTCCGGGGCCCGGGCCGGGGGCGCCGGCGCGGGCGAGGCCTGCGGTGCCGGTGTGGACGGCGTCGCGGGCAGGCTGCGGCTGCGGCCGGTGCCAGTGCCGGTTGCAGCTCCGCTGGAAAGTCCCTGCTGGATCAGATTGCCGAGCGCCTCGCCCAGCGGGCCGCCGAGCAGATTGTTCTGTCCCGGCTGCTGGGTTTGCGGATTGGCGTTGCTGCCTGCATTGCCGCCACCCGGCGCGGTCGTGCCGCCGAGACCAAGGCTGCCCAGGATATTGCCGAGCCCGGCGCCATCAGGCCCGAACAGGCCCTTGCCCATCTCGCGCAGCTTGGCGTAGGCGGCGTCGGGATTGTCGAGCATGCCGGCCATGTCAGGGTAGATCCGCGGCTGCGACCAGCTGCCCTGGATCATCACGGGGATGCCGAAGCCGACCGGCTCGGAGGCGCGGCCCTGGCCTTCGGTGGTCATCACCAGCTTCGGCTCGACGCGAAAGCCCAACATCTTGGTGTCGAGCGCGATCGTGCCGGCGCCGGTCACGCGCACCAGCGGCCCGATCAGGTTGAGATCGGTCGTCACCGCCTGTCCCTTGTCGATGCGGAAGGAGGCCGAGAGCTGCGACAAATCCGTGCTCTGGTCCTGGCTGCTGTTCTGGTTGTCTTGCCAGCCGGACAGCGTGCCCGATGTCAGCGAGCGGATCATCTGCGCGACGTTGATGCCGCGGATGGCGCCGTCCTGGAAATTGACGAAGGCCGTGCCCTGCATGTTCGCCATCAGGGCGCGCTGGCTGGTGCCGGCGCTGCGCAATGCGAGCTTGGCTTGCAGCTTGCCGTCGATCCGGTCGAATTCGGCAAGGCCCCGGAGCAGCGGCAGCGCGCGCACGCCGACGAGGTCGGAATGCATGGCAAAGCTCGGCGCGCCGCTGGTCGCATCCAGGATCACTTCGCCGGAGACCTGGCCGCCATAGGCGCCGAGATTGGCGGTGCCGGCCTTCAGCACCCCGCCGGCGAGCTTTGCATCGAGCGCCAGCGGCGCAAGACGCGCATCGCCGATCACGGCGTCGTTCGCGGAGATCCTGATTTGTGCATCGACATAATTGAGCCCGGACACGTCGATCGGCGCATTGCTCCAGGGCTGCCCGGACGCGCCGTCCGGCGATTTCGCCAGCGGAATCGTGAGCCGCTGGAAGTCGAGATCGACCTTGACCAGAGGCTTGCTCGCGATGTCGACCGAAGCCCAGCCGTTGAACGCGCCGTCGCCGAGCGTGCCGTTCACGCCGTTGATCATCACGAGATCGCCGCTCAGCCGCATCTCGGCGTGACCTGCGAGCCGGGACTTCAGCACATCGGGCATGTCGATGGCGAACTCCACCGGGATCGTCGGCCGGTCGGTTGGCGGCGCGGGCGTCGTCGCCTTGATGTCGAACTTGGTCGGGTGCTCGCCGACGCGCGCGGTGCCGGTGATGCTGACGTTGCGGTCGCGGCCAACGACGGCATCGGCATTGATGGCGCTGATGCGGCTCTCGACGCGATCGCGCACGCGCGCGAATGCGACCTCGCCGTCGGTGACCTTGACGCGGTCGATGGTCGCGCCGTCCGTGTCGAGCGCCAGCGGCTTCGACGAGGTGCCGGCATTCGGCAGGCGCTCACGCAGCAGCGGCTGGTAGAGCACGGGGCGGGTGACGATGAGTTCGCTGATCTTCGGGCGGCCCGACCAGACGCTGGAGAGCGACATGTCGGCCTGCACGCTGTCGACGGTGAGGCGCGTAATGCCGCTGCGGTCCTTCGGATCCTGAAGCGTGAGATCGTTCAAGGTGACGTTCAGCGTCGGCCACAGGCTGATCCTGGTGGTGCCGTCGATCGACAGGCGATAGCCCGTCGCGCTCTCGACCCGCGACGCAATCGTCGAGGTCAGGAAGCCCGATGGGATCCCGACCACGAGGAGAAGCGCGATCACGATGACGACAGCGGCGACCGCGGCGCCGGCGAATTTCACTGCTCTCATGTCGACTTTCCAACGACGGACGAACGGTGCCGAACCCGGCCGCTCACCCGTCCTATGCGCGTGAGTTTATCCCGGGACGGGAAGCCGCTCCAAGCGGTCAAAAATAGTCAGGGGGTGCTGCAAAGTTATGTGACTTATGACACACTTCTCCGGCGCGGTTTTACGCGATTCTGGACGTTGATGGTTCCAGCCGATTTGCCAGCGAAATTGACAAGTAAATTCACAAGGAAGTTGAAATGAGCAAGCAGGCCGAATTTGCGGTCATCCTGAAGATGAACCCGATGTTCGCCGATCTCGGCGCAGACGAGCTCCAGCGGCTGTCCAATCTCTGCCACACCCAGCATCTGGCGAACGGCGAGGTGCTGTTCCAGAAGGGCGATGCCGGAGACGCGCTGTTCGGCATGCGCCGCGGCCAGGTCCGTATCGAGACCGGCGCCGCCGACGGCAGCCGGCTGACGCTGAATTTCATGGGGCCGGGCGACCTGTTCGGCGAGGTCGCGGTGCTGGACGGCCAGAACCGCACTGCGGACGCGACCGCGGGCGAGGCCAGCGAATTGTTCGTGCTGCGGCGCGAAGACTTTCTTGCCTTCCTCGAGCGCGAGCCGAAGGTCGCGATCAAGATCATCGCGCTGCTGTGCCAGCGCATCCGCTGGCAGAGCGAGCGCATGGAAGAGTCCATGCTGCAGCCGCTGCCGGTTCGCCTCGCGCGGCGGCTCTGCGCGCTCGCCGCCGATTTCGGCTCGGAGGTGCACATCTCGCAGGAGCAGCTCGGCGTCTTCGTCGGCGCCGCCCGCGAAAGCGTTAACCGCCAGCTTCAGGCCTGGCGCAAGGACGCGATCCTCGATCTCCAGCGTGGCCGCATCCTGCTGAGGAACATGACCAAGCTGACGGCGATCGCGCGGAACGAGTAGGGGCTCTCGCGAACCTTACTCCGCCGCCGGATGCACGATGCTCTTCTGTGCCGGCTGTGCCGGCGAAGCTTCGTGATGATGACCGGGGGCCTCGGTATCCTCGCTGTGCACGATCAGCCGCTTGCCGAAGCGCCAGATCAGGGCGCCGAGATCGTCCATCACCATGAACATCGCGGGCACGAACACCAGCGACAGGATGGTCGAGAAGATCAGGCCGCCGATCACCGCGAGCGCCATCGGCGAGCGGAACTCACCGCCGGCGCCGACCGCGAGCGCGCTCGGCATCATGCCGGCGGCCATCGCGATCGTTGTCATCACGATCGGGCGGGCGCGCTTCATGCCGGCGTCGATCATGGCCTCGTCGCGCGGCTTGCCGTCGCGGATCGCCTCGATGGCGAACTCCACCAGCATGATCGCGTTCTTGGTGACGATGCCCATCAGCATCAGGATGCCGATCCAGACCGGCGTGGTGAGCTGCTTGCCGGTGACGAGCAGGGCCGCGATGGCGCCGCCGATCGACAGCGGCAGCGAGAACAGGATGGTGATCGGCTGCAGGAAGGTGCCGAACAGCAGCACCAGCACGGCATAGACCATCATCAGGCCCGCGGTGATCGCGGTGGCGAAGCCGTCGGACAGCTCGTTCAGGCTTTCGGCGTCGCCGGACGGTGAGACCTTCACGCCCTTCGGCAGGCTCTTCATCACCGGCAGCTCGTTGATCTTCTTGGTGGCATCGCCGAGCGCCGCGGAGCCGACGAGGTCGGCGGCAACGGTGGCCTGGCGGTCCCGGTCGTAACGGTTGATGCTGGTCGGACCCTGGTCGAGCTTGACGTCGGCGATGACCGAGAGCGGCACGCCGCCCTTCTCGCCATGCTCACCGAGCGGCACGCGCAATTGTTCGAGCGTCTTGAGGTTGCCGCGCGCGGCGTCCTCGAGCTGCACCCGGATCGGCACCAGGCGGTCGCCGACGTCGAATTTGGCAAGCGCAGGCCCGACGTCGCCGATGGTGGCGACGCGGATGGTCTGCGACAGGCTTTCCGTGGAGACACCGAGGCGTGCGGCGAGATCGGCGCGCGGCTCGATGCGCAGCTCGGGCCGCTCCAGCGTGGTTTCCGAGATCACGTTGGAGATGGTCGGGATCCGCTTCATCTGCGTCGCGAGCTCGCTGGCGACGTTGTTGACGATGTTGGCGTCGACGCCGGTCACGACCAGCGAGATCGCGCGCAGGCCGTTTTCGTCGAGGAACCAGAAGCGGATGTCGGGAATGTTCTCCAGCTCCTGGCTGATCGAGAATTCCAGCTCGCGCTGGGTGATGTCGCGATCGCCCTTGGGCGTATAGTTGATGATGAGGGCGGCGCGCCGGACTTCCTGGGTGCCGGGTGGAACGCGCCCGCCGTCGACGAAGATGCTCTTCACCTCGGGCCGCTTGCGCAGTCGCGCGACGATGTCCTCGGTGACTTTTTCGGTGTAGGCGAGCTGGGTGCCCGGCGGCAGCTCGAGGGCAAGCAGCGAGCGCGCGCTGTCCTGCGCCGGCAGGAAGCCCTGCGGCAGCAGCGTGATGCTCCAGATCGAGGCGGCGAAGATGCCGAAGCCGATCAGCACCGTGATGAAATAGTGCTTCACCGACCAGGCCACGATCCGGTGATAGGACCGCAGCACGCGCCCGGGCGGCGGCTCCTCGTGATGGCCATGCTTGAGGAAGTAGGCGGCCAGCACCGGCGTGACGAAGCGCGCCGCGAGCAGCGAGAAGAACACCTGCACCGAGACGGTGATGCCGAACTGCTTGAAGAACTGTCCGGCGATGCCCGACATGAAGCTCGCCGGCGCAAAGATCGCGATGATGGTGAGCGAGATCGCGATCACCGCGAGGCCGATCTCGTCGGCGGCTTCCAGCGCGGCACGATAGGGCGATTTGCCCATGTTCATGTGCCGCACGATGTTCTCGATCTCGACGATGGCGTCGTCGACAAGAATACCTGTCGACAGCGTGATGGCGAGGAAGCTGACGAGGTTGAGCGAGAAGCCGAGGAGGTCCATCGCCCAGAATGCCGGGAAGATCGACAGCGGCAGCGAGATCGCGGCGATGATGGTGGCGCGCAGATCGCGCAGGAACAATAGCACGATGACGACGGCGAGGATGGCGCCCTCGAACAGGGTCGAGATCGCCGCTTCGTAATTGCCGTTGGTGTATTCGACCGAGGTGTCGATCAGCTTGAGGTCGACGTCGGGATAGGCGGCCTTGAGCGCGTCGATGCGCTTCTGCACGGCGTCGGCGACCTTCACGTCGCTGGCGCCCTTGGAGCGCTTGATGCCGAGCGCGACCACCGGCTCGCCGTTGAAGCGCGCGAAGGTGCGGCGGTCGGCGATGGTGTCGGTGACGGTGCCGAGATCGTCGAGCCGGACCTCGCCGCCGCCGAACAGCGGGACCATGGTGCCGGCGAGGTCGCTCAGCGTCTTGGCGCCGGCCAGGGTGCGGATCGCCTGGTCGTTCTTGCCGATCTCGGCGCGGCCGCCGGCGACGTCGACATTGGTGCCGCGCAGGCTCTGGCTGACATTGACGGCGGTCAGGCCCATCGCCTGAAGGCGGTCGGGATCGAGCGAGACCAGGATCTCGCGCTCGACACCGCCGATGCGCTCGACCTGGGCGACGCCGCGCACGCCCTGGAGCGCGCGCTTGACCACGTCGTCGACGAAATAGGAGAGCTGCTCCGGCGTCTTGCCGGGCGAGATCGCGGCATAGGTCACGATCGGCAGGCCGATGACGTCGACGCGCTGGATCAAGGGCTCGGTGACGTTCTGCGGCAGGTTGGAGCGCACCCGCGTCACTGCGTCCTTGACGTCGTTGAGCGCGCGGTCGGTGTTGGTCTCCAGCGCGAACTGGATGGTGGTCAGCGACAAGCCGTCGGTGATCGAGGAGGTGATGTGCCGCACACCCTCGACGCCGGAGACCGCGTCTTCAATGGTCTTGGTGACCTGGGATTCGAGCTCGGCGGGCGCAGCACCGAACTGCGACACCGCGACCGAGATCACGGGAATGTCGGCCGAGGGAAGCCGCGTCACCGCGAGCTTGGCGAAGGAGGTCCAGCCGAGGATCAGCAGGATGATCGAAAAGACGACCGACGGCAGCGGATTCCGGATCGACCATGCCGAGATATTGAGAGCCATCAGCGTACCCGCGTGCGATCGAGTTCATCGGCGAACATGGTCTTGATCTGGTCGCCGTCATGCAGTGAAGAGCCGGCGTCGGCCACGACGATTTCGCCGACGTCGAGCCCTTCCAGGATTTCCGTCGCGGTGTCGGACGACAGCCCGACCCGCACCTTGCGCGTCTCGATCGTGTTGCCCTTGACGACCTGCACGGTGAGATGGTCGATCGCGGTCTTGGGCACCGCGACGCCGCAGCTTCGCTTGGCGTCGATCGAGGCGCGGGCGAACACGCCGACCTTCAGCGAGGGATTGTTGGTGACGCTGATGCGGACACGGCCGAGCTGGGTGGCGCGGTCGATTTCGGGCGCAACCAGCCGCACCCGGCCGATCAGATCGGGCGCGTCGTCGCGGCTGATGCGCACGGTCGCGCCGGCGCTGAGCTTGGGCATGTGCACGGCCGGGACCTGGGCGTCGAGCTCGATCTCGTTGTTGACGGCGATGCGGAACATCGGGCCGGCCTGCGGCGAGGCCGGCGCGCCGACGATGGTGCGAACTTCGGTGACGAGGCCCGGCGCCGGCGCCTTCAGCGAGATCGGGCCTTGCGCGCCGGACCGCTGCGGCTGGCCCGGGATCTGCGGCGGCGCCGTCAGGCGCGCCAGCTCCTGGTTGTCGGTGACCATGGTGCCTTCGGTGACGAAGAGGTCGGTGACCCGGGAGCCTTCCTGGTCGGCGACGACCACGGCCTCGCGGCGCGGCACGAAAAAGCCGGTCACCCGGACGAGGTCGGAGAAGCAGGCATTGGTCGACTTCGTCACGATGACGAGCGCCTCGCCCGGCGTTTCCTTCGCCTCGGGGCGACGCCGATGCTCGAACAGATAATAGCCGATGCCGAGCGCGACGATGAACGCCACGGTTCCGGCAGGCTTGAGATAGTCGGAGACGTTCATCGCCGGATTGTCCTGGCCTGGCTCACGGCCATCCGCACGAGGCCTGCTGAGAGCGTTACCCTGAAACAAAGCGGCGTCCCGCAAGGCTGCGGGACGCGCTTTGGAAGCGAGACTTTACACCACATCAGGCACGGTCACTTCAACGGATTGCGTCGTGCTCACTTCGATGCGGTGGTCTTGTTTTCCATGTTGACGACCTGCACGCGGCGGTTGACCTCGGCCATCGGCTGGCTCGGGTCCTTCAGCTTGCTCTTGCCGTAACCGACGGTGACGAGGTCGGTCGCGGAGATGCTGTACTTCTCGACGAGGTAGCGCTTGATCGCATCCGCGCGGCGTTCAGACAGGTCCTGGTTGTAGCTCTCGCCACCGGCGGCGTCGGTGTGGCCGGCGACCACGAAGGTCGAGCCCTTCAGGTCGGGGCTGGTCAGCGCGCGACCGAGAGCCTGCACCGAAGCCAGCGACTTGGTGCTGATGTTGGCGGAGTTGTAGTCGAAGGTGATCTCGAGATCGATGTTCGGCTTGTCCTTGGCGACTGACGCGATTTCCTCGCGCTCGGTCGACGACAGCGAGCGCGTCGAGCGGCCGCGCACGGACTGGATCAGCTTGGTCTCCGACGCGCTCGGCGCGGGGTCGGCCTGCGGCGCGATCGAGAGGCCGCGGGTCAGCGGCTTCTTCTGCGGCGGCGCCAGCGCGCGGACGATCTCGTCCTCGGTGACGTTCTTGCTGTTGCCGTCGTCGCCGGCGAATGCGGGTGAGGCCGGCAGCGACAGCGCGGCGCCAATGGCCATGATGGACAGGATTGCGGTAAGTCCTTTTGCAGCCGATCTCATTGCCAGTCCCTCCTGCGCAGCCGAGCTGCGTGGTTCCAAAATTCCTGCAATAGGCCCCCCGGGAAAGGCCGCCTGCGGCATCCGCCCATTAGTCTTGCCTGGGCCGCCGGGGGTTCGAGGCGTCGGTCGCCTCAATTCAAAAAAATACTAGCGGACTCCGTAGCTTGCGAATTCCTGAACGATGTTCGGATCCATCGCCTTGGCATTGGCAATGTCCAGCGCCCCTTCCTGGGCGGAGCCGTTGCGCTGCTTCGCAATGCCCCGTCCGTACAGCGAGGAGGTGAGGCGGGGATTGATCCTCAGGGCCGCATCGAAATCGGCGATCGCGTTCTTCACCGCTCCCGATTTCAGATTGACGAGCCCCCGGCTGTCCAGCGCATCGACGAAGTTCGGACGCAGCCGCAGCGCTTCGTTGCAATCCTTCAGGGCGCCCTGGAGATCGCCGACCACCGTGCGGGTCCAGCAGCGGTTGTTCAGCGCCTCGACGTCCTTCGAGTTGATCCGGAGCGTGTCGTCGAAATCCTTGATGGCGAGGTTGTAGGCGCCCTTGCTGGCATAGACCTGGCCGCGGCGGTACAGCGCGTTCACGTCGTCAGGATTGGCCGCGATCTTGGCCGTCAGGCCCTTGATGGTGGGGTCCTCCGCGAGGGCGGCCGCGCTAGGCCCGGCGTCCGCGTTCGGCGCGGGAGCGGGATCGGCCGGTTTCACCGGCGGCGGCGGCGGGGGTAAGGCGGCCTCGACCTGCGGCTTCGGTGATGGGGCCGGGACGGGCGCGGGAGCTGGTGCGGCCGCCGTGTCGGCCGGCTTCGGCGGCGGAGGCGGTGATGGTGGCACCGGTGGTGCCGGCGGCGGGTTGTTGGCGACGACGGGTGGCGGCGCGGGGGGCGCGGGCGGCGGCGCCATTGTCGGACGCGATCCGCCGGCTCCCGGAATGAACGAGAAATCTTCGGCCAATGAAGAGGATATCCACGGCACCTGCTCGCCGCGCGAGGCGCGGGTGACGCCCATCTTGGTGCGGTTCAGCGTCTCCTCGGCCATCAGGTCGGGGACGCGGATTTCCTTCAGCAGTTCCTGGACGAACAGGCTGTGCTCGCCGCCGGCGTCCGACACCACCGAGGCCAGCGCCGCCGAATACATCACCAGCGTCCCGTTCGGCGCGATGACCGGGGTCAGGCCGGCCGAGAAGCTGCGGAACCGGCGCTCGAACGGGTTACGCCTCGAGGCATCGATCAGCGCGATCTTGACGCCGGCGCCGCGGGTGTTGAGCTCGCCGAGGACGGCTTCCAGGCTGAAACCGTCGCGGCGCACGTCGGATTCGGTCCAGATTTGCGCGTCGATCGGCAGCATGTAGCTCTGGCGCGCCGACTGGATGCCGAAACCGCTGAAGAACACCAGCGCAACCGAGCCCGGCTTGATCTTGCCGTAGAGCTTGTCGAAGGCGCGGCGCATGCCGTCGCCGGTCAGGTTCTCGCCGATTTCGACCGAAAAGCCGTCGCGCTTGAGCTCGTCGGCGACGTCACGTGCGTCGTTGAGCGGTTCCTTCAGCGGGGCGTCTGCATCCGGATATTTGGCGTTGCCGATGACCAGCGCATAACGGTCGCCGGCCGCAAGCGATGGAGCGGTCGGGACGAGCGAAACGAGCAAGGGAAGAAGGAAAAGGAAGCGAATTTTCATAATCAGCGCGGTCCAGCCAAAAAGGCGCCGTTCCCAGCTTGCGCCGCGGCGACCTTAACTTACGCAATGTGCATTATCAAACCGGGGAGAGGGGGCGTCAACCGCTTGGAGATTCGGCATTATCGCGACGATTGACCGCAACGCATGGGCGCGCCGCGAGGGGAATAAACCAGCCATCTTGGTTGTGCTCGACACGATCCGGTTGGGCATTGCAGCGGCCATCTCAGGGCACCCCTGTTAGGGGAGTTCTTTATTAGGGGAGTCGTGGCGCCGAAAATGTGATTGGTCTCACATTGGAGGGGCCCTCCACGCATCACGCGTGGCGTTTGACCTTTCCGGCGGACAATGGCTTGGTGCGCTCGTACCTCCCCGAAGGTCCACACAAGAAGCAAAACCAAAAGAAAAATCATGGGAAACGCCTACGAAATCTACGCACTGCGCTATGCGACCATGTCGCCGCGCACTCCCAGCATGAACTTCCTGGCGCCGGATCCGCATGACAGCGCGGCGCAGGATCTCGACTACTTCGTCTGGCTGATCCGCGGCGGCGGCCGCGACATCCTGGTCGATACCGGCTTCAATGCCGAGGAGGCGAGCGCACGCGCGCGCAAGCTGACGCTCAATCCGGTCGATGCGCTGGAGCGCTTTGGCGTCAAGGCGTCGGCGATTCGCGACATCATCGTGACGCATTTGCATTACGACCATGCCGGCAATCTCGATCGTTTTGCGAACGCGCGCTTCCATCTCCAGGAGCGCGAGATGGCCTACGCGACCGGCCGCTGCATGTGCAACGGACTGCTGCGACATCCGTTCTCGGTCGAGCACGTCACGCAGATGGTGCGCCATGTCTATGGCGAGCGCGTCAATTTCTATTCGGGCGACGGCGAGGTCGCGCCCGGAATCACCGTGCACCGTGTCGGCGGCCATTCGGACGGCTTGCAGGTGGTCAAGGTCGAGACCGCGCGCGGGCCGGTGGTGCTGGCGTCCGACGCCGCGCATTACTACGCCAACCTGCAGCGCCGCAGCCCGTTTCCGATCGTCTACAATGTCGGCGACATGGCACAGGGCTGGGAGACGATCGAGCGTCTCGCCGGCCACCCCGACAGGTTCATTCCCGGCCACGATCCGATCGTGACGGAGATCTATCCGCGCGCCAGCGACAAGGTCGACGCCTGGGCGCTGCATTTGCCGCCGTCGCGGTCGTTTGCGAAATAGCGGTTGAGACCTGCCCCACGCTCGTCGTCCCGGACAAGCGCGCCAAAAGCGCGCGTAGATCCGGGACCCATAACCCCAGGGAGGAGTCGCCGCGCGAGCTGGCAACTCCGAGTCTTCGCCAAAGATCTCCCTGTGGTTATGGATCCCGGATCTGCGCTTCGCTCTAGACAACGCTTCGCGTTGTCTAGAGCACTGCTTGTCCGGGACGACGATTGAGTTTTGGACGGCGCGCTTGCGCGCCTCCTCACCATGACGGTCAACGAATCATCAGGAATGCAAGGGCGTGTACTTCGTAAATCCGGGATGTTTGCTTTCTAGGGTAAAGCGGACACCCCCCGAACCCGGAATGTCGCCTTGTGACGCACAAGAGACATCAGAGCGAAACCAACCGACGGCAGCTTGTTGAATGGCTTACATCGATGCTTTCGCATCCGGTCGCCTCGCAACGAGAACATTGCCGATGCACTGCAACACCGTCTCGCGTCTTTGGTTGCGCAAGTGGATTTGGTTGCGAAGGATTCCCCTATCGGAGCTCGACCTCGACTCGCGCTTCTCCAGAACAATCGATTCAAGATCGAGGTGGTCTCCGGGGGTACCGCGTTCGGCAGCCTCACCTCATCCCAGCCGAGCCCGGCAAGGACACGGAGCGGAGGCTGTAGTTTGCTCGTTAGCGAGATGAAGATCGCGAACGTGTGGGCACCGGATGCCGTCAGTCCCGCAAAAACTGAGTGCGCAGCAGCTTCCTCATCGATGTGGAAGGGCCGTGCGTCATATTGCTTGGCGAACTGAATAATTTCGTCCTTGGAGACAAAATAGGGGCCGGCCTTGCCGGCTATCGCCAATTTCGGTGTCTTCAAAATAGCCGCTGGTCATAGGTCAATCCCTTACAAGCGCCCGCCAATCTAGGTCATGCTCCCTGGCATGAAGCACCGGATCGATATCTCCGGATAGAGGTCGTTGTAGATCGGCCAGACCATCGTGCGTCCGACTTTGTTCGGTACGGTGATTATGGCATCGTCAGGCACATCGACCCAGATCATCAGTTTGGAGTCGGCGGTTTTCGGCAGTCGCACACGGTAGTGGCCGTCTCTGGCTTCCCAGTCTACGTCTTCGACGGCATGACCGTCGGCGTGCGAACAGCAGAGGCCTTTGCCGCTTGCCAAACTCTCAAACCATTCGAGAAGTGGTGAATTCCTGTAGCGTCCGTCGAGATCGCGCCCCGGCGCCGGCGACATCACCATCGCGATAGCCGCGCTCATGGCGATTTGCGAAATCCCGCGTTTGATCAACGCTGTGCAGTGCCGCCCCATGGTGCCTCCGGGCGAACTGTAACCGCTTGTGAGTAGGTATCTTTCGGCTAAGGGAGGTTCACAAATTGGGGTGAGGCCGAACGTCGCGAAGTATCCGACAAAGTTTGGTAGCCTCGTGTGTTCTAGTTCGCCTGTTGCACACCAAGAGCTAGTGCAAGTGGGACGTGCATAGCGAAGATCAAACAAGGGGGTTTGACCATGCCCTCGATATTCGATTTTCTGTACCGCGAATTTTGTCGTGCGCGTCTCTCTGAAATGCGGAGACAGCTCCTTGTGGCCCGACGCGAAGAGGTTCGGGAAGCCGCATGGGTTCGCTGCACCCTAGACCGGTCTTTGGCCGCACGGCTCTCGACCGGCGTTTTTGCCCAACACCCGGACCTCGCATCATAGGGGCTTCCTGTGAACCTCCGCGGCCACTCCTAGACTTACCCATGGGAGGGTCAATGGAGGGACTAGGTCATGGCTATTGTACAATTCACACGCTTCAAGAGCGACAAACCTGAGGAAATGATCAAGACCGCCAAGCAGGCGAAGGCAATCTTCGAAAAGCACGGCGCTGAATTTCTTCGACTTTCCCGATTTCACACTGGTATGTGGGCTGGGGAGTTTCTTATCGCTACGCGCTATTCCAGTTGGGAAGTGTACGGAAAGGTGCAGGAGGCATTGGCAAAGGATGAAGCATTCACAAAGCTGTACGCGCACACACTAACCTTTGCCGAATTGAAGGGCCGTAACATCGCGGTCGGCATCGATCTCTGAGACTCCGCTGAGAGTTGCGGGCGTAGCGTTAGAGTATTGAGGTTCTGTGAGCCGCATCGGCCGCGCGGCGGCCCTGACCGGCCGCAATGTGCCGACGCCGCCAAGCGCAGTTGTCTTGACCGCGTCGTCGCTTCGGCATCGGGCCGCCGTCGGCCGAGCGGAAAGTCGCGACAAAGACGGCTCAGCAACTACATGCTGGAGCGTCTATTCCGCACCCTAATACGCCTGCTTGGCATCCGCCTCTTCGCTGGTCTGGATCAGGTCGAGACTCTGCTCGATCTTGCCGAGCAGAGCCGAGAGCTGCTTGCGCTCCTGCGCCGAGAGGCAGGCGAGGATCTCGTCCTCCCGCCGCAGCAATTGCGGGAACAGCTCCTCGTAGAGCGCGCGGCCTTTCTTGGTCAGTTGCAGGCGGAATTCGCGGCGGTCGGCCTCGTTCTCGACCCGCTCGATCAGCCCTTCATGCAACAGCATGGTGACGGCGCGGCTGATGGTGGATTTGTGCGTGCGGGTGCATTGCGAGATGTACTGCGCGCTACAGGCATCGTTGCGGAAACCGAGCGTCGCGATCACGCGCCAGGCCGGAATGTCGAGGCCGTGACGCTCCTGATATTCGACCGCGAGCGCGGAACTCACCTCCGCGGCAAGCCGGTTGAGGCGGAACGGCACGAACTTGAACAGATCGAGCCGCGTTTTTTGCCGCGGCGACGCCTCGCCCGCCTCTTGTCTCTGCAGCGCCGCATCGCTGGATGTCCTCGCCAAGGCTTGCGCTCCGAATTCCAGTTGACGGCCGGCCGGCTCCGGTCCAAAATAGTTGCACGTGAGACTATCTAGCAGATCAGCCCTCTTCTGACCAGAGCCGAGGTTAGCGCATGGCGCAGGTCAATGTGCATCAGACCAAGACCCAATTCGGCTATCGCCGCCACCCCGATCAGGACCGTCCCGGGCAAAGCCCGGCCGAGCATCCGGTTGTGGTTGTCGGCGCGGGCCCGGTCGGACTGTCGCTGGCGATCGACCTCGCGCAGCGCGGCCAGAGCGTCGTCCTTCTGGATGATGCCGACCGCATCGGCGAAGGCTCGCGCGCGATCTGCTTCTCGAAGCGCTCGCTGGAGTACTGGGACCGGCTTGGCGTCGGCGACCGCATGGTCGGGAAGGGCGTGGTGTGGAGCGTCGGTCGCATCTTCCACGGCGAGTCCCAGCTCTACCAGTTCAACCTGCTGCCGGAAGACGGTCACAAGCGGCCGGCCTTCATCAATCTCCAGCAATATTACGCCGAGGCCTATCTGGTCGATCGCATCAGCGATCTGCCTGAGGTCGACCTGCGCTGGCGCAACAAGGTGACCGCGCTGGAGCAGCGCAACGATTCCGTCGCGCTGACGATCGAGACGCCGGAGGGCGCCTACCGCCTGCACGCGCAATATGTCGTCGCCTGCGACGGCGCGCGGTCGTCGCTGCGGCAGATGGTTGGCGCCGAGTTCGCCGGCCAGGTGTTCGAGGACCAGTTCCTGATCGCCGACGTCAAGATGACGGCGGAATTCCCGACCGAGCGCTGGTTCTGGTTCGATCCGCCGTTCCATGCGGGACGCTCGGCGCTGCTGCACCGGCAGCCCGACGATGTCTGGCGCATCGATCTCCAGCTCAATCGCTACGCCGATCCGGTCGTCGAGAAGAAGCCGGAAAACGTGCGGCCGCGGATCGCGCGCATGCTGGGCCACGACAAGTTCGAGTTCGAGTGGATCTCGCTCTACAAATTCCAGTGCCGGCGCATGGACCGCTTCATCCATGGCCGCGTGATCTTCGCCGGCGACTCCGCGCATCAGGTCTCGCCCTTCGGTGCGCGCGGCGCCAATTCGGGACTCGAGGACGCGGAAAACCTGTCCTGGAAGCTCGACCGCGTCCTGCGCGGCACCTCGCCCGCGAGCCTGCTGGAGAGCTACCACGCCGAGCGCAGCATGGCGGCGGATGAGAACATCCGCGAATCCACCCGCTCGACCGATTTCATGGCGCCGAACTCGCACCAGGAGGCGCGGCTGCGCAAGGCGGTGCTGTCGCTCGCCAAGGAGACCGAATTCGGCAAGCGCATGGTCAATGGCGGCCGGCTCTCGGTGCCGTGCAGCTATGATACGTCGCTGTCGTCGCCCGATGCGGATATGTGGGGCGCTGGCCCGCGGCCCGGCTGTTCCATGTTGGATGCGCCGGTTGCCTCAAGCGCGGGTGAGCAGGCCTATCTGACGGATGTATTCCGCAAGGGCGGAACAGACTTCACCTTGCTGTCGTTCAGCAATGGCACGGAGCTCGGCGTGCCCGAAGGCGTGAAGGATATCCGCATCGGCGGCGAGGGCGGCCTTGCCGATCCCTCGGGCCTCGTCGCAAGGCGCTACGACGCCGACGCGGGTGCTGCCTATCTGCTCAGGCCCGATGGTTACGTTGCTGCGCGGTTCCGTCATCCGACGCGCGAGACCATTGCTGCGGCGCTGTCGCGCGCCGAAGGCTTGAATTGAGGTTTGGTATGCCGCTGTCCACCAGTTCCAACTTCGCACGCCCGGACGACGCCTTTCGCGCCATCGTCGAGGCGCATCGCGGCCTCACGGAGGAGCAGAGCGCCGATTTCGACGCGGCATTGGTGCTGATCCTCGCCAACCATATCGGCGACATCGATGTGCTGCGGGAAGCGATCGGGCTCGCCAAGCGCCGCATGATCGACGGCCAGCAGCAGCAACAACAGCAACAACAGCAACAACAATAACCCTGTGACCTAAGGATGAATTGATGGCGAAGAACTTCGCGTCCACCGGCGATCTCGCCGAGAAGAAGATCACCTTCTCCGAGATCGGCGCCGATCTCTATGCTTTTACCGCGGAGGGCGATCCGAACACGGCCGTGATCGTCGGCGACGACGGCTGCCTCGTGTTCGACGCGCAGGCAACGCCCGCGATGGCGAACAAGGTGATCGAGCGCGTCCGTACCGTCACCGACAAGCCGATCAAATATGTCGTGCTGTCGCACTATCACGCCGTGCGCGTGCTGGGGGCCTCCGCCTACAAGGCGCAAGGTATCGTCGCCTCGCAGGAGACCTATCGTCTCATCGAGGAGCGCGGCAAGCAGGATTGGGATTCCGAATACGGCCGCTTCCCGCGCCTGTTCCAGGACGCGCAAAGCATTCCCGGCCTGACCTGGCCGACGCTGACCTTCGAAGGCGAGATGTCGATCTATCTCGGCAAGCGCGAGGTGCGCTTGATGCAGCTCGGTGCCGGCCACACCTCGGGCGACATCGTCGCCTGGGTGCCGGATGCCGAAGTGATGTTCTCCGGCGACCTCATCGAATATCACTCGGCCTGCTATTGCGGCGATGCGCATTTGCGCGAATGGCCGCTGACGCTGAACGAGATCCGCAACTTCAATCCCAAGGCGATTGCGCCGGGCCGCGGCGATGCGCTGAAGGGCGCAGCCACCGTGCGCGAGGCCATCGCGATGACGCGCGACTTCGTCACCTCGCTCTATGGCGCCGCCGAAATCTCGGTCGCCAAAGGACGCACGCTGAAGGAATCGATGGCGGCGACGCGCGAGGTGATGGATCCGAAATTCCACAGCTTCGCCATCTACGAGCACTGCCTGCCGTTCAACGTGTCGCGCGCCTATGACGAAGCGTCGGGGATCGACGATCCCGTGATCTGGACCGACAAGCGCGATCAGGAGATGTGGGCTGCCTTGCAAGGAGGAGGATAGTCATGAACATCAATACCTCGCCCGATCAGATCATCCGAAGCTCGGCCCAGGTCACGCCGGGCTACATGTCCGGCTTCGGGAACAGCTTTGAGACGGAAGCCCTGCCTGGCGCGCTGCCGATCGGGCGCAACTCGCCGCAGCGCTGCGCCTACGGGCTCTATGCCGAGCAGCTCTCGGGTTCGCCCTTCACCGCGCCGCGCGGCACCAATGAGCGCTCCTGGCTCTACCGCATCCGTCCCTCGGTGAAGCATTCGGGGCGCTTCGAGAAGGCCGATGCGGGCCTGTGGCGCTCGGCGCCGTGCCATGAATACGATCTGCCCATCGCCCAGATGCGCTGGGACCCGACGCCGGTGCCGAAGGAGGAGGTGACCTTCGTTCAGGGCGTGCAGACCATGACGACGGCCGGCGACGTCAATACGCAGGCCGGCATGGCCGCGCATGTCTATCTCATCACCAAGTCGATGGTGGACCAGCATTTCTACAATGCCGACGGCGAGCTGATGTTCGTGCTCCAGCAGGGGAACCTGCGCCTCGTCACCGAGTTCGGCCGCATCGACGCCGAGCCCGGCGAGATCGTGGTGATCCCGCGCGGCGTAAAATTCCGCGTCGAGATTCCGAACGGGCCGGCGCGCGGTTATCTCTGCGAGAACTACGGCGGCGCCTTCACGCTGCCGGAGCGCGGGCCGATCGGCGCCAACTGCCTCGCCAATGCGCGCGACTTCCTGACGCCGGTCGCGAACTACGAGGACAAGGACACGCCGACCGAGTTGTTCGTGAAATGGGGCGGGTCGCTGTTCAAGACCACCTTGCCGCATTCGCCGATCGACGTCGTCGCCTGGCACGGCAATTACGCGCCCTATAAATACGATCTGCGCACCTTCTCTCCGGTCGGCGCGATCGGCTTCGACCATCCCGATCCGTCGATCTTCACCGTGCTGACCTCGCCGTCGGAGACCGCGGGCACCGCGAACATCGATTTCGTGATCTTCCCGGAGCGCTGGATGGTCGCCGACAACACCTTCCGGCCGCCGTGGTACCACATGAACATCATGAGCGAGTTCATGGGCCTGATCTACGGCGTCTACGACGCCAAGCCGCAGGGCTTCGTCCCCGGCGGCATGAGCCTGCACAATTGCATGCTGCCGCACGGCCCGGATCGTGATGCCTTCGAGCACGCCAGCAACGGCGAATTGAAGCCGGTGAAGCTGACCGGCACCATGGCCTTCATGTTCGAGACCCGCTACCCGCAGCGCGTCACCGCGCATGCCGCGAACGCGTCCACGCTCCAGGACGATTACGCCGATTGCTGGAAGGGCCTGGAGAAGCGGTTCGATCCGAACAGGCCGTAGTGACTTCGTCATTCCGGGATGCGCCAGAGGCGCAGGCCCGGAATCCATACTCACGATCGTGGTTATGGATTCCGGGCTCGCGCTCCGGAATGACGGCGGAGAAACCGTTTCAGAACATCCGGCAGGAAACCAATGCCCCACCCCAACGATCCCAGCCTCCGCTCCTTCATCGACGTCGATCCGGCCTCCGACTTCCCGATCCAGAACCTGCCCTATGGCGTGTTCTCGACCGCGGCCAGCCCGACGCCGCGGGTTGGCGTCGCGATCGGCAATTACGTGCTCGATCTCTGGGAGCTCGAGCAGGACTCGCGTCTCGATGTCGGCGCGCTCGGCGTGTTCTCGGGCGCCTCGCTCAATCCGTTCATGGCGCTGGGGCCGAAGGTCTGGGCAAGGACGCGGGCGCGGATCAGCGAGCTCCTGCGCGCGGATCATCCGGAGCTGCGCGACAATGAGGAGCTGCGCAAGCAGGCCCTGGTGCCGATGCGCGACGCCAAGCTGCACATGCCGTTCGCGGTCTCCGGCTACACCGATTTCTATTCGTCCAGGGAGCACGCCACCAATGTCGGCGTGATGTTCCGCGGCAAGGACAATGCGTTGCAGCCGAACTGGCTGCATATGCCGATCGCCTATAACGGCCGCGCGTCCACGGTCGTGGTGTCAGGTACCAACGTGAAGCGCCCGCGCGGGCAGTTGAAGCCGCCGAATGTCGACGTGCCGAGCTTTGGTCCCTGCAAGCGGCTCGATTTCGAGTTGGAGATGGGCGTGGTGGTCGGCCAGCCCTCAGCCATGGGCGGCATGCTCACCGAGCAACAGGCCGAAGAGATGATCTTCGGCTTCGTGCTGCTCAACGACTGGAGCGCGCGCGACATCCAGCAATGGGAGTACGTGCCGCTCGGTCCGTTCCTGGCAAAGGCGTTTGCGACCTCGATCAGCCCGTGGGTGGTGACGCGCGAGGCGCTGGAGCCGTTCCGGCTGAAGGGGCCGGAGCAGGAGCCGGTGCCGCTCGATTATCTCAAGCAGGCCAAGCCGCAGAATTACAGCATCGAGCTCGACGTCTCGCTGCGGCCCGGCGGCGCCAACGCGCCCACCAGCATCAGCCGCACCAATTTCAAGTACATGTACTGGTCCTCGGTGCAGCAGCTCATGCACCACGCCTCCTCTGGCTGCGCCATGAATGTCGGAGATCTCTTAGGGAGCGGCACCATCTCCGGCCCGGAGAAGAACCAGCGCGGCAGCCTGCTCGAGATCAGCTGGAACGGCACCGAGCCGGTCGAACTCCCCGGCGGCATCAAGCGCTCGTTCCTGGAGGACGGCGACAGCCTCGTCATGCGCGGCTGGTGCCAGGGCGCCGGCTATCGCGTCGGGTTCGGCCAGGTCGAGGGGACGATTTTGCCGGCGGAGTGAGATGGTCGTCATTCCGGGGCGATGCGAAGCATCGAACCCGGAATCTCGAGGTTCCGGGTTCGCGCTTCGCGCGCCCCGGAACGACGAGTTGGAAATTCAACGCCTCTCCGGCGGCACGTCGCGTATCCGCGCGCAATGTGCCGCGACATCCTCCACGCTGTATTTCAGATGCACCCGCTTGTCCGACGGCGCCTGCCTGGTCGTGCACACGCCCGGCCGCCATTCCTGCGTGGGGCGGATCGGGCGCGGCGCAAAGCCGCCGCCGCAATTCGGGCAGACGTTGGAGAGCTTGGTCTCGACGCAGTCCGCACAGAACGTGCATTCATAGGAGCAGATCCGCGCATCCGTTGCGTCAGGCGGCAGGTCGCGGTCGCAATATTCGCAGTTCGGTCGAAGCTGGAGGGCCATGGTCGAATCTCCGGATCGGCCGGATCATCGCAGACGGCGCGTGACGCGCGAATGCCGTAGTTCCCTCGATTTCAGCCAGCCTTCAGCTCCTTCAGCGGCAGCTTCGAGCTTTCCTTCAGCCGGTCCAGCACGATCGAGGAGCGCACATGCGCCACGCTCTGGTGCGGCATCAACACGTCGTTGACGAGGTTGGAGAGGCCCTTCAGGTCGCGCAGCACGGCTTTCAGCACGTAATCGGCATCGCCCGTCAGCGAGTAGGCCTCCTGGATCTCGTCGATGCGGTTCACCAGCGCGCGGAAGCGCTTGGAATTGTCCGGCGAGTGGGTCGCGAGCCCCACCTGGATGAAGGCGATCACGCCGAAGCCGAGCGCCTCGCTGGAGAGATCGGCGTGATAGCCCGCGATCACCTTCTCCTCCTCCAGCCGCATCCGCCGCCGCGAGCATTGCGAGGCCGAGAGACCTGCGAGCTCCGCAAGCTCCTGGTTGGTGAGGCGGCCGTCGTCCTGGAGCGCGCCGAGAATCCTGAGGTCGAAGGCGTCCACCGAAATCATGCGGGCTTTGTCCATTTGATGCACGGATCGTGCATATGATAGTCAAATGTCGTCCCGTTTGCACGCCCCTTGCGCGTCCCATGAAGGATAGTTCCTGCCAGCAGCCATTTGGGAGAGCAGCATGGGTCCGTTTCCGCACGATGCACCGCCGGCCACGATCAGCGCCGACAATCCGATGGGCACCGACGGCTTCGAGTTCGTCGAATATGCGCATCCCAATCCGGAACAGCTGCACGCGCTGTTCAAGCTGATGGGCTATGTGCCCGTCGCGCGCCACAAGACCAAGGCGATCACGGTCTATCGCCAGGGCGACATCAACTATCTCGTCAACGAGGAGCCCGGCACCCACGGCTACGATTTCGTTGCCGCGCACGGTCCCTGTGCGCCGTCGATGGCGTTTCGCGTCGTCGATGCGAAGGCGGCCTACGACCGCGCGATTGCGCTCGGCGCCGAGCCCGCCAACGTGTCATCCGCGCAGAAGGCGCTCGACGTGCCCGCGATCAAGGGCATCGGCGGCAGCCTGCTCTATTTCGTCGATCGCTACGGCGCCAAGGGCTCGGCCTATGATTCCGAGTACGAGTGGCTGGGCGCGCGCGATCCCAAGCCGGTCGGTGCCGGCCTGTTCTATCTCGACCACCTCACCCACAACGTCCATCGCGGCCGCATGGATGTCTGGACCGGCTTCTACGAAAGGCTGTTCAACTTCCGCCAGATCCGCTTCTTCGACATCGAGGGCCGTGCCTCCGGCCTGTTCTCGCGCGCGCTGACCAGCCCCGACGGCAAGATCCGGATTCCGATCAACGAGGACGCCGGCGATTCCGGCCAGATCGAGGAATATCTGAAGATCTATCGCGGCGAAGGCATCCAGCACATCGCCTGCGGCTGCCGCGACATCCACCAGACCATCGAAGGCCTGCGCGAAGCCGGCCTGCCCTTCATGCCCTCGCCGCCCGAGACCTATTTCGAGCGGATCGACGCGCGCCTGCCGAAGCATGGCGAGGACATCGCACGGCTTCAGAAGAACGGCATCCTGATCGACGGCGAAGGCGTGGTGGACGGCGGCCAGACCAAGGTGCTGCTGCAGATCTTCTCGGCCAACGCGATCGGCCCGATCTTCTTCGAGTTCATCCAGCGCAAGGGCGACGACGGCTTTGGCGAGGGCAACTTCAAGGCCCTGTTCGAGTCGATCGAGGAGGACCAGATCCGGCGTGGGGTGTTGAAGGTGGATGATGCGGCGTAGCTCGTCGCTATTGCCTGCATTTGCCGCCTCATAACAGGTGTCGTCCCGGACAAGCGCAAGCGCCGATCCGGGACCCATAGCCGCAGGGAGGAGTTGCGGCGCGAAAGCGGTAACTCCGAGTCCCGTAACCACAACGGCCTGTGGTTATGGATCCCGGATCAGCGCTCCGCTCTAGGCAACGCTACGCGTTGTCGAGAGCTGCGCTTGTCCGGGACGACAGCGGAGCGTGTTGCGACGGCGGAGATTATTTCGCCGCCTGCCACGCCTTCGTCACCGCCGCGATCTCCGCGCCCTCCGGCTCGCGCACCGCTGATGGCGTCCGTGAGAACCTTGGTGCGGGCGCAGGTTGTTTCACGCCGTGGCGCTCGACGAACACCTGTCGGGCGACCATGTGCGGATGTTGCGTGGCCTCCGACATGGTCAGCACCGGCGCGAAGCAGATGTCGGTGCCTTCCATGATCTTGCACCAGTCCTCGCGCGTCTTGCTCTTGAACACGGCTTTCAGCTTTTCCTTCAGCGCCGGCCAGGCCTTGCGGTCCATCTGCGCGTCGAAATCGGCGTCGGTCAGGCCCGCGTGCTGGCGCAGCAGCGCGTAGAACTGCGGCTCGATCGAGCCGATCGAGACGAAATGGCCGCAGGCGCATTCGTAGACGCCGTAGAAATGCGCGCCGCCGTCGAGGAAGTTCTGGTTGCGCCCTTCGGTCCAGCGGCCGATCGTGGTCATGTCGAAGAAGAACGACATCAGCGATGCCGCGCCGTCGCACATCGCGGCATCGACCACCTGGCCCTTGCCGGACCTCGATGCTTCGAGCAGGGCCGCGAGCACGCCGACGACGAGGTAGAGCGCACCGCCGCCGAAATCGCCGACCAGGTTGAGCGGCGGCACCGGCGCCTCCTTCGGGCCGATCGCGGCGAGCGCGCCGGTGATGGAGATGTAGTTGATGTCGTGGCCGGCGGCATTCGCGAGCGGGCCTTCCTGGCCCCAGCCGGTCATGCGGCCGTAGACGAGCTTTGGGTTGCGCGCGAGCACCATTTCGGGGCCCAGTCCGAGCCGCTCCATCACGCCGGGACGAAAACCTTCGACCAGCGCATCGGCGCTCGCAAGCAGGTCGAGCACCTGTGCGATCGCCGCCTTGTCCTTGAGGTCGAGCTCGATCACCTTGCGGCCGCGGCCCGCCACCGACTTCATGCTCTTCTTGGCGCCGACCCGGTCGAGCGTGACGACGTCGGCGCCCATGTCGGCCAGCATCATGCAGGCGAACGGGCCGGGCCCGATGCCGGCGAATTCGACGATGCGGAAGCCCGAGAGCGGGCCGGAGGCGCGGACGGACGAGGTGGGGGCTGATTTGTCGAGCACGTTGTTGTTTCCTCGGGTCGCGGGCAAGTGCCGGTGGTCCGGCAAACGCCTCACGTTGCTCTTGGGGGCGAGTTAATCGGCTGATTAACTTTTCTCGCCTTCCCGCCAGCGAGGCAAGCGGTTTTCATGCATGGGCGCATAATAAAAGCGGCGCGCATTTCTGCGCGCCGCGGAAAATTTGCGTTCAGTCGCTAGAGCGGGATCGTCAGCCTGCGGCGGCCACCGCACGCTGCGCCATCACCTTGATGAGGTTCGCACGATACTCCGACGTGCCGTGGATGTCGGACAGAAGTCCGCTCGCCGAAATAGTCACGCTGTCGATCGCCGACGGCGACCAGTTGGCCTTGAGCGCGGCTTCGATGGCGGGAATGCGCACCACGCCGCTCTGCGAGGCGCCCGTGGCGGCAACGCGGACATCGCCCGACTTCGTCTGCGCGACGAACACGCCGGTCAGCGCAAAGCGCGAGGCCGGATGCGGGAATTTCGCGTAGCCCGCTTTCCCCGGAACCGGGAACGACACGGCGGTGATGATCTCGCCGTCCTCGAGCGCCGTCGTAAACAGGCCCTTGAAGAAATCCTCCGCCGAGATCGAACGCTTGTTGGTCTTCACGGTGGCACCGAGCGCCAGCGTCGCGGCCGGATAATCCGCGGCAGGGTCGTTGTTGGCGAGCGAGCCGCCGATCGTGCCGCGGTAGCGCACGGCGGGGTCGCCGATCAGCGACGCGAGATAGGCGAGCGCGGGGATCGCCTTCTTCGCGGCATCGCTGGTCGCCACGTCGTAATGCGGCGTGGCGGCCTTGATGGTCAGCGTGTCGCCGGCGGCCTCGATGCCGATCATGTCCTTGATCTTGCCGAGGTCGATCACGTCGGACGGGCTGGCGAGGCGCTGCTTCATCACCGGCAGCAGCGTCTGGCCGCCGGACAGGAATTTCGCCTCGCTGCTCTTGCCGAACAGGCTGGCGGCTTCGTCGACCGAGGAGGCGCGATGATAGGTTGTCTGGTACATCTTGGTTGCTCCTGAAATCTTTTCTCTGTCATTCCGGGATGCGCCGCAGGCGCAGACCCGGAATCTCGAGGTTGAATTCGTGGCTCCAGATTCCGGGTTCGACGCTTCGCGTCGCCCCGGAATGACGATGATGAGGCGGTTAAGCCGCGTGGATCGTGCGCCACACCCGGTCAGGGGTTGCGGGCATTTCCAGATTGTTCTTGCCGATCGCATCCGTGATCGCGTTGATCACGGCCGCTGACGCCCCGATCGCGCCGGCCTCACCGCAACCCTTGATGCCGAGCGGATTGCCCGGGCACAGCGTCGTGGTGTGGGAGAGGTTGAACGAGGGCACATCGTCGGCGCGCGGCATGGCATAGTCCATGAACGAGGCCGTGACCGGCTGGCCGTTGGCGTCGTAGATCGCGTGCTCGAGCAGCGCCTGTCCGATGCCTTGAACCAAGCCGCCATGGACCTGGCCCTCGACGATCATCGGGTTGATCAGCCGGCCGAAATCGTCGGCCGCGACGAAGTTGACGAAGGAGGTCTTGCCGGTGCCGGGATCGACCTCAAGCTCGCAGATATAGGTACCGGCCGGGAAGGTGAAGTTGGTCGGATCGTAGAAGGCGCTTTCTTTCAGGCCGGGCTCCATCCCGTCAGGCAGATTGTGCGCGGTGTAGGCCGCGAGCGCGACCATCGGGAAGGCGATCGCCTTGTCGGTGCCCGTCACCTTGAACTCGCCGTTCTCGATGACGATGTCGGCTTCCGACGCTTCCAATGCGTGCGCGGCGATCTTCTTGGCCTTGGACTCCATCTTCTCCATGGCCTTCAGGATCGCGGTGAGGCCGACGGCCGCCGAGCGCGAGCCGTAGGTGCCCATGCCGAACTGCACCTTGTCGGTGTCGCCATGAACGATCGAGACCTGGCTGATGGGAACCCCCAGGCGCTCCGCGACGAGTTGGCAGAACGTCGTCTCGTGACCCTGGCCGTGGCTGTGCGAGCCCGTGAGGATCTCGATGGTGCCGACCGGGTTGACGCGCACCTCGGCGGATTCCCAAAGGCCGACGCCCGCCCCCAGGCTGCCGACGGCCTTCGACGGCGCGATGCCGCAGGCCTCGATGTAGCAGGACACGCCGATGCCGCGCAGCTTGCCGTCCGCCTTGGCCTTGGCCTTGCGCGCGGCGAAGCCGGCATAGTCGATCGCCTTCATCGCGGCGTCGAGCGAAGCGTTAAAGTCGCCGGTGTCATAGGCCATGATCACGGGCGTCTGGTGCGGGAACTGGGTGATGAAGTTGGTCCGGCGCAGCGCGGCCGGATCGACCTTCAACTGCCGCGCCGCCGTCTCCATCAGCCGTTCGATCAAATAGCTCGCCTCGGGGCGGCCCGCGCCACGATAGGCGTCGACCGGCGTGGTGTTGGTGTAGACCCCGATCACCTCGGCATGGATCGCCGGGATGTTGTACTGGCCCGACAGCAGCGTCGCGTAGAGATAGGTCGGTACCGACGAGGAGAACAGCGACATGTAGGCGCCGAAATTGGCGTAGGTCTTCACCTTGAGGCCGGTGATCTTGTTGCTGGCATCGAACGCCATCTCGGCATGGGTCACATGGTCGCGGCCATGCGCGTCGGTGAGGAAGGCCTCGGTGCGGTCGCCGGTCCATTTCACGGGACGGCCGACCTTCTTCGAGGCCCACAGCGCCACCATCTCCTCCGGATAGATGAAGATCTTGGAGCCGAAGCCGCCGCCGACGTCGGGCGCGATCACCCGCAGCTTGTGTTCGGGCGCGATGTTGTAGAACGCCGACAGCACGAGGCGGGCGACGTGCGGGTTCTGCGACGTCGTGTAGAGCGTGAAATGCTCCTCCGCGGCGTCGTAATCGGCGATCGCCGCGCGCGGCTCCATCGCGTTCGGCGCGAGGCGGTTGTTGGTGACGTCGAGCTTCACGACATTGGCGGCCTTGGCGAAGGCCGCATCGGTGGCGCCCTCGTCGCCGATCACCCAGTCATAGACCTGGTTGCCGGGAGCCTCGGGATGAAGCTGCGGCGCGCCGGCCTTGATCGCGGCGTGGACGTCGGCGACCGCGGGAAGTTCCTCGTAATCGACGACGACAGCTTCCGCCGCGTCGCGCGCCAGGTTCTTGCTGTCGGCGATCACGACCGCGACGGCCTGACCGACGAAGCGCACCGTCTCCGGCGCCATCGCCGGCCATGCGCCCATCTTCATCGGGCTGCCGTCCTTGGAGGTGATGGCCCAGCCGCAAATCAGGTTGCCGACCTTGTCGTCGACGATCTGCTGCCCCGTGAGCACCGCGACCACGCCCGGCATCTTCAGCGCGGCGGAAGAGTCGATCTTCTTGACCTTGGCGTGCGCGTGCGGGCTTCTGATGAAATGGGCATGGGTCATGCCCACCAATTTGATGTCGTCGACGTAGCGGCCCTTGCCGGTAATGAAACGCTTGTCTTCCTTGCGCACGACTCGCGCGCCGATGCCTTCAACACCCATGTCTGGTCCTCCCGACCGGAATTATTTTGACTGCGCTTTCCATCGAAAGCAGCAAGTGGTGGTCTTTGTTCGAGGCGGGCGGCCTTACTCGGCCGCCTGCGCAACCTTCATGCGTCCGGCTGCATCCAGCACGGCCTTGACGATGTTGTGGTAGCCGGTGCAGCGGCAGATATTGCCTTCGAGCTCCTGGCGGACGGTGGCCTCGTCGAGCTCGCCACCATGGCGGTGCACGATGTCGATCGCCGACATGATCATGCCCGGCGTGCAATAGCCGCACTGCAGGCCGTGATTGTCGCGGAAGGCGGCCTGCATCGGATGCAGCTCGTCGCCCTTGGCGATGCCTTCGATGGTGGTGACGCTGGCGCCGTCGGCCTGTCCCGCCAGCATGGTGCAGGATTTCACCGCGCGGCCGTCCATGTGCACGACGCAGGCACCGCACTGGCTGGTGTCGCAGCCGACATGGGTGCCGGTGAGGTTGAGGTGATCGCGCAGGAGATGGACCAGCAGCGTGCGATCCTCGACGTCGACAGCAACGGCCTTGCCGTTCACTGTCAGTTTGACTGTAGACACGGTGAAGTCCTCCCGAATGTTTGTAGTTATTCCAATTAGAGACAGCGCGAACGGAACTTTGCAACTGGGATTTTGGGGACTGCGCGTCATGGAAAGGTCATCATGGCGGTTGTCGCAGGTCAGCGATTCGGCCACGATGTTCCGTGCCGCCGCCAGTGCGTGGCGCGACCTTGCAGGGAGCTTTCGAAAACGATCTCCGCTTCGTCGATGGCGGCTGGGTTCAGCCGCCGGCGCGAGGCGCTGGCCCTGGATGTCGGCGCCCTTGGCGCGTCGTTTCTCCCTTTGATGTCGTGTTCGTTGTTGCGAATAGGAGCACGCGCCCACGCCGTTGTAATCGCGATCTTGGTAGTAGACGGCGGCAGGCTAACTCATTGATTCTATTGATGTTGACCTTGGCGTTCCTCGCCGGACAGTCCATTCCGTCACTCCGGGGCCCGAGCGGAGCGAGGGAGCCCGGAATCCATCGGGCCGCAGAGTGGATTGAGTGAATGAGACGCCAGAAAAAGCACCCCTAGTACTTCCTGGCGATTGATCGCAGCCGGGCGCCGCCCTAGTCGTGCCATACAAGCAACGGTCAAAAGGGGTGGAAGCGATGCAGATGAACGACAGTCAGCGTATCCCAGCGTCGAAAGCCAATGTGTGGGCCGCGCTCAACGATCCCGATATTCTCAGGCGCTGCATTCCCGGCTGCCAATCGCTCGAGATGGCATCGCCGACGGAGATGATTGCGACCGTGGTGCTGAAGGTCGGCCCGGTGAAGGCGACGTTCAGCGGCAAGGTGACGCTGACCGATATCGATGCGCCCAACGGCTACCGCATCGTCGGCGAAGGCGCCGGCGGCGTCGCCGGCTTTGCCAAGGGCGGCGCGAAGGTCAGGCTGGAAGAAGAATCGCCTGGCGTCACCGTCCTGCACTACGAGGCCGACGCGCAGATCGGCGGCAAGCTCGCACAGCTCGGCTCGCGGCTGATCGACTCGACGTCGCGAAAGCTTGCCGCGAATTTCTTCGAAAGCTTCGCGGCTGTGGTAGCGCCATCATCGTGATCAGCGCGTCGTCCTCGGCGCCTGACGCGAACTTGTAGGGTGGGCAAAGGCGCTCTTGCGCCGTGCCCACCACTTAACCAATCCACGATTGCGAGAGAAGAGGTGGGCACGCTTTGCTTTGCCCAACCTACTGCGCTGATTGGGCGGACGAAGCGGATTACGGCGCGATGCTGCCCAAATCCGATGGCGCTTTTCGAGCTGTAAAATAAGGGCAAGACGCAAGCCCGGACAACGAGATGAGCGGCAAAAGCCGCCAATGATTTGCACTACTACCTTCCGCCTATACTAAGCGCGACAAGGCGATGCTGTAATTTCGAACGATGGCTCGCAGACGAACTGCGCATCACGGGCGCGGCGCGCTCAGGCGCCTAACATGGCGTGCACAACAACATCGTGGAGGGAATACATGACCTTTGGAACGAAGGGCTTCTTGGCTGGCATCTCGATGGTTGCGATGCTGGCTACCGCTACGTCGGGCGTTCGCGCCAACGACTCCCTGCTCAAGGCGCAATCCGACTCGAGCCAGTGGGCCGTTGCCGGCCACGACTACGGCAACACGCGCTTCAGCCCGCTGAAGCAGATCAACACCGAGAACGCCGGCAAGCTGACGCTCGCTTATTCGTTCTCGCTCGCCTCGCTCCGTTCGAACGAATCCTCGCCGATCGTCGTCGGTAACACGCTCTACGTTTCGAGCTCCTGGGGCCCGAAATACGTCTACGCGCTCGATGCCGCCACCGGCGTGCGCAAATGGACCTACGAACCCGATATTCCCGAGGACGTGCTGCAATACGCCTGCTGCGACGTGAACAATCGCGGCGTCTCCTATGCCGACGGCAAGATCTTCGTCGGCCGCCTCGACGGCAAGCTGACGGCGCTCGATGCCGCGACCGGCAAGGCGCTCTGGACGGCGAAGGTGGTCGATTACAAGCAGGGTTCGGTCATCACCTCGCCGCCGCTCGTCGTGCGCGACAAGGTCATCACCGGTTTCGGCGGCGGCGAGTACGGCGTGCGCGGCTCGCTCCAGGCCTTCGACATCAACACCGGCAAGCAGCTGTGGCAGACCTACACCGTTCCGTCGCCGGATGAGCCCGGCGGCGACACCTGGAAGGGCGACTCCGCCCAGCATGGCGGCGGTGCGGCCTGGCTGGTCGGCTCCTACGATCCGAAGACCGACACGGTCTATTGGGGTACCAGCAATCCCGGTCCCTGGAACACGGCGGTACGCTCGACCGGCGACGGCAATTTCGGCAAGCTGACCAACCTCTACACCGCCTCGACGGTGGCGTTCGATCCCAACACCGGCAAGATCAAGTGGCACATCCAGACCACGCCGGCCGATGCCTGGGACTATGACGGCGTCAACGAAGCCGTGCTCGCGGATCTGAAGATCGGCGGCAGCACCGTGCCGGCGCTGATGAAGGCGGATCGCAACGGCTACTTCTTCGTCGCCAATCGCGAGACCGGCAAGGTGCTTTCGGCGGAGAAATACGTGTTCTCCAACTGGGCCAAGAAGTGGGACATCGCCACGATGCGCGCGGTCGAGGATCCCGACAAGCGTCCCGGGCCGAACCATCCCGCCAAGGACATCTGCCCGAACCTGATCGGCGGCAAGAACTGGCAGCCGATGTCGTTCAACCCGCAGACCGGCCTCGTCTACATCCCGTCCAACAATGTCTGCATGGACTGGTCGGTCTCCGACGTCGCCTACAAGCGCGGTGTGTTCTATCTCGGCGCCGAATTCCCGACCAAGGAAGGCCCCGGCGGTTTCCTCGGCGAGCTCGTGGCCTGGGATCCGGTCGCGCAGAAGAAGGTCTGGTCGATCAAGGAAGACCTGCCGTTCAACGGCGGCACGCTGACCACCGGCGGTGGCCTCGTGTTTGCCGGCAACATCCATGGCGATTTCCGCGCCATCGATGCGAAGTCCGGCAAGGTGTTGTGGAGCAGGAATCTCGGCTCCGGCATCGGCGCAGGTCCGGTGACCTACCAGGTCGACGGCAAGCAATATGTCGCCATCGTCGTCGGCCGCACGGCTGCGCTGCCTGCGTTCCTGGGCGAGGTAGGAAAGAAGATGACGGCCGCAGCTCCCGAGGGCGGTTCGCTCTTCGTGTTCTCCGTCCAGTGACCACTCGCGCGCGTATCCCCGCGGGATACGCGCGCGCTTTTTCCAGACTTTGGTTGCGGCATCGGCCGATGCCTGGTGCCGCTGCGCTTGGCTCAACGAGCTCCGGCTCAACAAAGCTATGGGAGACGAGGATGCGTCCGAATCATTCTGGCATCGGTGCGAGCCGAAATCGCGCCATCGCAGGCCTGCTCACATGTGCCGCGCTGATCGTTCCGGTCTCGCTGCGCGCAGACGAGGCGCAGCCGCTCCGCCTCTGCGCCGATCCGACCAATCTTCCATTCTCGAGCGATAGTCCGTCGCAACCGGGCTTCTATGTCGAGATCGGGCAGGCCCTGGCGCAGGCGCTCGGCCGGCCGATCGCCTATGACTGGTACAAATCCTATTTCGGCAAGCGCACCGTGCGCGTCACCCTGCTCGGCAAGCAATGCGACGCCATGATCGGGCTGCCGCGGTCCGAGGATTTCATGGGACCGGCCGTGATCTTCTCCAACGCGTTCGCGAAGCAGGGCTATGCCCTCGTGGCCGCCAAGGGGCAGGCGCTCGATGGCATCGACGGCCTCAAGGGCAAGCGCGTTGCCGTGCAGTTCGCCAGCACGCCGCAGAATCTGCTCGCGAGCCGCGACGACATCCAGAAGGTGACGGTGCTGTCGCCCGAGCAAGGCATGCAGGCGCTCGATCAGGGCAAGGCCGACGTCGCCTTCATCTGGGGGCCGGTCGCCGGCTGGCTGAACAAGACCAGCTACGGCGATCGCTATCAGATCCAGCTCACCGAGGGTGAGGGCCTGTCATGGGATGCGGCGATCGGCTTTGCGAAGACGTCCACCGAGCTGCGTGATCGCGTCGATGCCGTCCTGCCGCAGCTTCAGGGCACGATCGGCGCGCTCGCGGTGAAA
Source organism: Bradyrhizobium sp. 1200_D9_N1_1 (assembly GCF_052075915.1). Taxonomy (NCBI): domain Bacteria; kingdom Pseudomonadati; phylum Pseudomonadota; class Alphaproteobacteria; order Hyphomicrobiales; family Nitrobacteraceae; genus Bradyrhizobium; species Bradyrhizobium sp. 1200_D9_N1_1. Next base: position 564,639 of record NZ_CP197226.1, read on the forward strand.
TATGGCCTGCCGACCGGCCAGCCGGCGCGCTTCGGTGCGACCCAGGCGATGCCGGCGGGAACGACGACCGGGACCGGACCCGGCGTGACGCAGACCGCCAATGTGGTGGCGACCGAGACCAAGGGGGACGCGGCCGCGCCGGCCGCCGAGGCCGTCGGCTCGGGCAAGGAGATCTTCAACGGAACCTGTGCGCACTGCCACGGCCCCGACGCGATCCAGAGCGAGCGGAAGATCGACCTGCGGCTGCTGCGTCACCGCTACGGCGACGAGATGCGCGAGAAGTTCTGGACGACCGTGCATGAGGGACGGCCGACCAAGGGCATGCCGGCCTGGAAAGAGGTCTTCACCGACGAGCAGTTCGACCACATCTTTTCCTTCCTGCTGACGGTCCAGTCCGAATCGAACGACTGAACGATCTTGACCGAACGCGATCGGGAGGATGTGGTAGCGTCCGTCCGGCATCATCCCGGCGCCGGACGGCTATCGCATGGATGTGCCGCTTCCGCTGCTGCGGTCGATGCGGGTGCGGTGCAGTGTTGGGAAGGCCCCATGACCAGCTTCCTGATCATCGACGATCATCCGCTGTTTCGCGAGGCGCTCGGCAATGCGGTGCGGCTGGCCTTGCCGGAGGCGCGGATCTTCGAAGCGATGTCGATCGGGGATGCCCTGCATATCCTGTCGGCCGGGGAGGGCATCGACCTCGCGCTGCTCGACCTCTCGCTGCCGGATGCGACCGGCTTCTCCGGCTTCCTGCGCTTGCGCGAGGCCTATCCGCGCCTGCCCGTCGCTATCGTGTCGAGCGAGGAGGATCAGCACGTCGTCCGCGAGGCGTTGGCGCTGGGCGCCGCCGGCTATCTGCCCAAGTCGACGTCGAAGCGTGAGCTGGCGCAATCGATCGAGGGTGTGCTGAGCGGATCGGTGTCGGTGCCGAAGGATTTCGTGGCGACGCCGCGGCGGCGGGCCGATGCCAGCAAGGCGCTCGAGGTCAAGCTGCGCGAGCTCACGCCGCAGCAGCTTCGCGTGCTCGACCTCCTGCGTCGCGGCTATCCGAACCGGCAGATCGCCCAGGAGCTTCAGCTCGCCGAATCCACGGTGAAGGCGCATATCACCGAGATCCTGCGCAAGCTCGGCCTGTTCAGCCGCAACAAGGCGATCATCGAGATCGGCAAGATGGAGCTGCCCGATCCGCGCAGCCGGCCTCATGCACGGGTCGATCGTGGCAGGCCGCAATGACGCGCGCTGTCGTCCTTGACCTGGATCAAGCCGGCGCCGCCCTGCTGAGCCATTCTCAGCATGTGCAATTCAACGTCGGCCCCGGCGGCATCTTGGGCAAGGTCTTCAGAATGGCTCATACGTGATGCGATTTCTGATCGTCGAGGACCATCCGCTGTTTCGCGAGGCGCTCGAGGGCGCGCTCCGGATGGTGGCGCCCGCGGCCGATATTCTTCAGGCGACCTCGATCGACGGCGCGCTGGAGCAGGTGGCGGCGACCACCGAGCTCGACCTGATCCTGCTCGATCTGTCGATGCCGGGCACCACGGGTCTTTCGGGCATCATCCGCATCCGCAAGGCGTTCCCCAAAATTCCCGTCGTCATCGTATCCGGATATCAGGATCGGCAGATCATCTCCGGCGCATTGTCGCTCGGCGTGTCCGGCTACATCCTCAAATCGTCGTCCAAGCAGGATCTGGCGCAATCGATCGGCGAGGTGCTGCGCGGCGCGGTCTGTGTTCCCGCCGCGTATCGCGGGCAGGTCCGCCCGCAGCGCGCGGCCGGCCCCGCGCAGGATCTCCTGAAGCGCCTGCACGAGCTGACGCCGCAGCAATTGCGCGTGCTCGAAATGCTCAAGCGCGGCCTGCAAAACAAGCAGATCGCCTTTGAGCTCAAGATCTCGGAGACCACGGTGAAGGTCCACGTCTCCGACATCCTGCGCAAGCTCAACGTGATCAGCCGCACCAAGGCCATCGTCGAAATGTCCAGGATCGATTTCGCGACGCTGGCAGGCGGGGGCACCGCGGCCGAGCGCGAGCGACCACGGCCGGACCAGCAGTGAGGCGATCCGCGCCTGGTTTGCCCTCCAGATTGAGAGCGCTCTGTTTCTGATTTCGATTGTAAATCATTGCCTTGAATGGATGTAAGATATTACCGCTACTGTGCATGGGGTTGTTTTCGCCATTTTTGTTGGGAGCCATGCGCGCTTGCCCCGCAGGCGGGGGGCGAAGGCCATCCGCGCGGGCTAGCTCAGCAGGAACGACAGCAGCGCCCGCATCTCGGCGGGCTTGATCGGCTTCTTCAGCACTTCGAGGCCGTGGCGGCTCGCGTCCTTCGCGGCCTTTTCGGAGTAGTCGGCCGTGATGATCATGGCCGGCGTGTCGAGCTTCAGATGCTGGCGGACGTCGGCGATGGCCGACAAGCCGCTCTCGCCGTGATCGAGATGGAGGTCGGCGATCACGGCATCGGGTGCGCCGCCGAGCTCGCTGAGGCGCAGCAGCGCATCCGCGGCCGAGCGCGTGGTCGCGACGTCGCAGCCCCATCCTTCCAGCAGCGCGGCCATCGCCTCCGAGCCGTTCGGGTCGTTCTCGATCAGCAGGATCTTGGCGCCTTCGAGCCCGCTATAGCGCCGCTCGGCGAGCTTGACCTCGTGCACCTCGTCGCTGACCTCGGCGAGGTCGGCGGGCTCCAGCTCCAGGGTGAAGGTCGATCCCCGGCCGACCTGCGACGACAGCCGCACCTCGTGCCCGAGCACGGTTGCGAAACGGCGGACGATGGAGAGGCCGAGCCCGAAGCCGGCCTGGTCGGTCGCGGTCGCCTCGCCGCGCTGGAATTCGCGGAAGATTGCCTGCTGCTGCGCCTGTGCAATCCCAGGCCCGGTGTCGGAGACCTGGATGCAGATGTGGTCGCCCCTCAGCCGGCATCCCATGACGACGCCGCCGTTGCGGGTATAGCGGATGGCATTGGCAAGCAGGTTCTGCAGGATCCGCCGCAGCATCATCGCATCCGACCTCACGGCGCGCGGCGAGGTGCGGATGCGCAGGGAAAGACCCTGCCGCGCCGCGACCGGCTCGAATTCGTTGCGGAGCTGTTCGAACAGGGGCGCCAGCGCAATCGCGCGCACGTCGGGCTTGAGCGCGCCGGCGTCGAGCTTTGCGATCTCCAGCAGCGACCGCAGCAAATCCTCCAGCATCAGCAGCGAGCGGTCGGCCTGGTCGATCAGCAGGCCCGCCTCCTGCGATTCCATCATCTCGGTCAGCGCCGACAGCGTCAGGCGCGCCGCGTTCAGCGGCTGCAACAGGTCGTGGGTCACCGAGATCAGCACCGATGATTTCAGCGAGCTTGCGGCTTCGGCCTGCTGCTTGGCGCGGTAGAGCCCTTCATTGGCGCGCTCGACCGAATGCAGCGCCTCGCGCAGCTGATGAGTCCGGTCGCGAACCTTGTGGTCGAGCGCAATGGCGGTTTCGAACAATGAAAAGGCGTTGAGCTGCTGGTCCATCGAGCGTTCGACGCGCGACATCAGCGCGGCATTGATCTTCTTCAGCTTCACCGCCTCGCGCCGCAGCTGGTCGACCGCATCAGGGCCCTGCAATATGTCCGTCACGACGGGCGCCTTCCGATCGCAACGCCGGTGAAGGTCTGGTTCACATGCATGGAGCCGAACTGCTCGCCATAGGTATGAAAACCGACGACCCGGTTCTGCCGGTACAGGTCGGACATGTCGCGGGCGAGCTGATGCTGCTCGGCGTCGAGCCGGCGAAGCAGGCACTCGAAGCCGATATAGAGCGAGACGTCTCCGATCTGGTCCCGGATCTCGGCGAAGGTGTCGCGGGTCGAGCCGACCAGGCTGCGCGACGTCGCCGCCGTCAGCACCATGCCCTCGTCGATGGCGCAGAAGAAATGTAAGGATCCGTCCGGCTCGACGCGCTGGATCGACCGCGCGTAATAGGCGCCGCCGACGCGCACCAGCACGGGGTGGGACGCGAAGGAGAACGGATCGAGCTTGGCGTCCAGGATCCCGACCATGCGCGAATATTCCTCGGCCGCGGGCTCCGCGTTCAGCTCCCTGACCGTTCGATTTTCGATGTCGGCTTCGGTGACCACCATCTTCTGCGGGCTCGGCTCGAAATTGTCGCACTTGAAAGCCCGGAACGGCAGGGAGGTGTTCAACAGGATCAGGAGGGCGGCGTTGGTGTGTGCCTTGCCGTCGCAGAACACCCAGGTCTTCTCGAAGCGCATCCCGTCGCCTGCGGACCCGCCGACGACCGGGATGTCGTCGAGCGAGGCATAGATCGCGGACATCACCGCCTCCTCGCGGCGGCACAGGCCGTCGATCAACACCAGGCCGAAGGGATTGCCGCGATCGACTTGCGGGGTGATCCGCAACAGCTCGTGCCGGAGCTCGCCGCCGATCCTGCGGCCGTCCTCGACGCGGAAGCTGTCGAGGTTGAGAATGGGCCGCACCGCGGCGGAGAAGTCGGCACGGCTGAACGCCAGCGCCACGACGCTGTTCTCGTCCCAGCCGTCAGGGGCGAGCTCGCCCGCGGTCGTGCAACCGCAGACCTGAGTCTCGTCGAATTGCCGGGTGATCTCGGCGATGAAGTGATGAGGGTCGTAGCTGGGCGAGAGGAAGACCAGGATCAGCGCCAGCTCGTCGGATGGGAGCTGGGCGGCGAGCTCGGCCACGGCTTCATCGACGCTCGCAGCCTTCGATTTGGCAACGGCAACGCCAGACGCACCGCCAAACCGAAAATCGGTTTGCCCCACTCCGTTTCTCCCCTCGAGGACCAGCCTGGTCTAACGCCAAGTGCCTGATAAGTGCCCGACAAGTCTTCAAAGAATAAGGCGTTTTCCGGTTAGCCGCAACACGGCGCCCCACGGGTTGGTAAGGCTGGTCGCGCGCGAGGGGCCGGAAACTCTCTCCACCCGGGGTGCAGGCCGGACGGATTTACCACCCCTTGACGTTTCTGCCTTAATTTTCCGCACGCGTTCGGAAAGGGCTGCTTCCGGGCCGCGTGATCGTTGCAAGAACATAAGGTTGGGGGTGGGAATGTCCGGGCGTATCGCGTCGCCGTCTAAGCGCACCATATTTCCGACCCTCAGGTTCCGCGCCAAAATCATCCTGGGCTTTGCCGCAGTGCTGGTGATCTCCGCCGGCAGCATGGCTTTCGCCTATTTCGGCTTCGAGCGGGTCTCCTCCGGGGTCGGGTCCTACCGCACCAGCGTTTCGGAGGCCGACCTCGCCCGCAACATCGACCGCGAGCTGCTCGCCTATCGTTCGTCCGCCCGCTACTTCGTCGTCACCGGCAAGGAAGATGACGCCAAGGCGGCGCTGGAAGCCGAGGCCAGCCTGAAGAACGCTATCGACCAGGCGATCAAGGGCGCCAAGCGGCCGGCGCGGCAGGAGAGTCTCAACAAGCTCGCCAAGGAGTTCTCGAACTTCTCCGCGACGTTTGCAAAGATCCTGCAGGCCAAGCGCGACAGCGCCCTGCTGGTCCAGAACCAGCTCCAGCGCAATGCCAACCTCCTGAAGTACAAGCTCGACGATATCGGCAACAACGCCTCCGACGCAGAAGCGCAGGCGATCGAGTTCGGCACCAAGCAGGTCAATGCCCAGTTCCAGACTGCGAGTTCGGCCGCGAGCAATTTCATCCTCAACTCCGACCAGGCGGTGGCGACAAGCGCGCTGGCGCGACTGAAGTTCGTCGAGAACTCGCTGGGCGCGGTCTATTCCATGGACGACAAGATCGTCGCCGGCTTGAAGGATGCGAAGGTGCTGCTCGCGGCCTATCGCGACGCGCTGGAGAAGCTGATCGCCAACGCCAAGATGGTCGATGAGCTCGTGACCGAGATGAGCGGCTCGGCTGGTGCGATCCTGCAAGGCGCGACCGCAATGAAGGCGGACCTCGTCGCCGAGCAGCAGCGGCTGGATACGGAATCGGAAGCGACCATCGGGCAGACCGAGCAACTGGTGCTGATGCTGGCCGTCGGCGGCACGCTGTTAGGTGCGATCCTCGCCTTCCTGCTCGGCACCGGCATCTCGCGTCCGATGATCGCGATGTGCAAGGCGATGCGCGAACTCGCCTCGGGCAATTTCGACGTCGTGCTGCCGGGCCTCGGCCGCAAGGACGAGATCGGCGAGATGGCCGGCGCGGTCGAGGAGTTCAAGGTTCAGGCCGTCGCCAAGGCCGAGCGCGATGCCGCTGCCAGCGAAGCCCAGAACAAGGAACTGGCCACCGCCCGCCGCTCCGAGCTGATCCGCTTTGCCGACGACTTCGAGAGCGCCGTCGGCGCCATCGTCTCCAACGTCTCGGCTTCGGCCGTGCAGCTCGAATCGGCCGCGTCCACGCTGACCCGCACCGCCGAGACCACGCAGAGCCTGTCGAGCCAGGTCGCCGGCGTCTCGGAGCAGGCCTCCAGCAACATGCAGTCGGTCGCCACCGCGACGGAAGAGCTCTCGGCCTCGGTCGAGGAGATCGGCCGCCAGGTGCGCGATTCCAGCCGCATTGCGGAAGCTGCGGTGGTGCAGGCCAAGGAGACCGACGGCCGCATCGGCAAGCTCTCGCATGCCGCCCAGCAGATCGGCGAGGTCGTCAAGCTCATCACCGCGATCGCCGAGCAGACCAACCTGCTGGCGCTCAATGCGACCATCGAGGCGGCGCGCGCCGGTGAAGCCGGCCGCGGCTTTGCGGTGGTCGCGAGCGAAGTGAAGTCGCTGGCCAGCCAGACGGCGAAAGCAACCGACGAGATTTCCTCCCACATCACGGGCATGCAGGGCGCCACAGCCGAGTCGGTTGCCGCGATCAAGGAGATCGGCGCCACCATCGGCCAGATCTCGTCGATCTCGACGTCGATCGCGAGCGCGGTCGAGCAGCAGGGCGCCGCGACGCAAGAGATCGCGCGCAGTGTCCAGACGGTCGCCCAGGGCACCCACGCCGCCGCCACCGACATTGGCCAGGTCAACCGCGGCGCCGCCGAGACCGGCTCGGCTTCGGAGGAGGTGTTGAATTCGGCCAAGACGCTGTCATCCGAAAGCACGCGTCTTCGCGCCGAGCTCGACCGCTTCATGGCAAATATCCGGGCGGCGTAAGGCTCGGACTTCTCCCCTCTCTCCACCGTCGTCCTGGCGAAAGCCAGGACCCATTACCCCGAGAGCCAGCTGGGCAAAGACCGGCAACTACGAGTCATCGCCAAACCACGCCCTGTGGTAATGGGTCTGGATCAGCGCTCGCTCGTCCGGGACGACAGCGGAGATTGGTGCCGGCCTTCAATTTGTAGCGGCGCGAGAAAGCGCGCCTTGACATTTGCCCGCGTCACCGAACCGCAAGTTGCGACGCCGCAAATTTACCGCCGCTTATCCTTTGCCAATTACCGTGCACACGAGTCGGGAAGCGGGCTGCTTCCGGGCTGCGCCTGGTTTTCCGCGAATGGAATGGGGTGGGGGAATGTCCGTCAAATCCAAGCCGAACACATCGAAACTGCCAACCTTGCGTTTTCGCGCAAAAATCATCCTCGGCTTCGTGGCGGTGCTGGCCATCCTCGCGGTCAGCATGGCTTTCGCCTATTTCGGCTTCGAGCGGATCCAGGCCGCCGTGGCCTCCTACCGGACCAGCGTGGCGGAAGCGGATCTCGCGCGAACCGTCGACCGCGAGCTGATCGCCTATCAGGGGCTGGCGCGGGCCTATACGCTGACCGGGGCGACAGACGACGAGACCGCGGCCAAGGCGGCCGAAGAGAATCTGAAAGCGGCGATCGCCAAATCGACGTCCGCCACGACCGGCGCCGCGCGCCGCGAGCAGGTCGGCAAGCTCGAGGCGGAGTTCCAGCGCTTTACGAAGGTATTCGGTGAGATCATCACCCTGACGCGCGAGAACAACAAGATCGCGGCCGATGAGCTCAACAGCGTCGGCAACAAGATTCGCTTCAAGTTTGACGACCTTGCCGATACCGCGGCGCTCGCCGGGCTCGCCTCGGTCCAGACCACGGCCAAGGACGTCACCTCGCAATATCTTGCGGTCTCCACCTCTGTCGGCGCCTTCGTCGCCAAGCCCGAACCGAAGACCGCCGACGGCGTGATCGCCCGCATCAAGTTCCTGGAGACCCTGCTGGTCTCGATCTATGCCAACGACCAGAAGATCACCGACCGCGTCACCGAGATCAGCAACCTGCTGAAGCAGTACCGCACCTCCTTTGCCAAGCTGACCGAGAACGTGAAGGTCATCGTCAAGTCGAACGGCGAGATGACCAAGACGGCCGCGTCCATCCTCAAGCTTTCGAGTGAGCTGCGATCGGACCTGACCGCCGATCAGCAGCGCATCGAGGCCAGCGCCAATGCAACGATCGGAGAGACCGAACGGCTGATGCTGATGCTGGCGCTGGGCGGCCTGGCCATCGGCGCCGTGCTCGCCCTGATGCTCGGCAACGGCATCTCGCGTCCGATGATCGCGATGTGCAAGGCGATGCGCGAACTCGCCTCGGGCAATTTCGACGTCGTGCTGCCGGGCCTCGGCCGCAAGGACGAGATCGGCGAGATGGCCGGCGCGGTCGAGGAGTTCAAGGTTCAGGCCGTCGCCAAGGCCGAGCGCGATGCCGCCGCCAGCGAAGCCCAGAGCCGGGAGCAGGCCGCAAGCCGCCGCTCCGAGCTGATCCGCTTTGCCGACGATTTCGAGAACGCCGTCGGCGCCATCGTCTCCAACGTCTCGGCCTCGGCCGTGCAGCTCGAATCGGCGGCGTCCACGCTGACCCGTACCGCCGAGACCACGCAGAGCCTGTCGAGCCAGGTCGCCGGCGTCTCCGAGCAGGCCTCCAGCAATATGCAGTCGGTCGCCACCGCGACGGAAGAGCTCTCGGCCTCGGTCGAGGAGATCGGTCGCCAGGTGCGCGATTCCAGCCGCATTGCCGAGGCCGCCGTGGTGCAGGCCAAGGAGACCGATGGTCGCATCGGCAAGCTCTCGCATGCCGCCCAGCAGATCGGCGAAGTGGTCAAGCTCATCACGGCAATCGCCGAGCAGACCAACCTGCTGGCGCTCAATGCCACCATCGAGGCGGCGCGCGCCGGTGAAGCCGGCCGCGGCTTTGCGGTGGTTGCCAGCGAAGTGAAGTCACTGGCCAGCCAGACGGCGAAGGCCACCGACGAGATTTCCTCCCACATCACGGGCATGCAGGGCGCCACCGCCGAGTCGGTCGCCGCGATCAAGGAGATCGGCGCGACCATCGGCCAGATCTCGTCGATCTCGACGTCGATCGCGAGCGCGGTCGAGCAGCAGGGCGCCGCGACGCAGGAGATCGCGCGCAGTGTCCAGACGGTCGCCCAGGGCACCCAGACCGCAGCCACCGACATCGGCGAGGTCAATCGCGGCGCCGCCGAGACCGGCTCGGCTTCGGAAGAGGTGCTGAATTCGGCCAAGACCCTGTCATCCGAAAGCACCCGCCTCCGCGCCGAGCTCGACCGCTTCATGGGGAATATCCGGGCGGCGTAAGGCTCGGACTGCGCCACTCTCTCCGCTGTCGTCCTGGCGAAAGCCAGGACCCATTATCCCAGGGAGCAGTCGTTGCGCGAGCAGCCAGCCGCAAGTCTTCGCCAAACCACGTCCTGTGATAATCGGTCCTGGATCAGCGCTCGCTCCGCTCGCTTGTCCAGGACGACGGCTGGTTTTTCGCTGTGCCGTCTAAGTCTCACTCCCTTCCAAACGCCCGCTTCAATTCCACCTTCGCCTGCTCCAGCCGCGCCCGCTGTGTTTTCGGCAGCGTCTTGCCGGCACGGTTGATATAGAACGTCAGCATCGACAGCGCCGAACGATAGGCGCCGGTCTTGCGGCGCGAACTGTGCTCGGCCGAGCGCTTCAGCGATGCTGCGATCTTCTTCGGACTCGTGAGCGTGAATACGCCGCGCTTGAGATCGAGCGCGTCGCTCTCCTTGGTCACACGTTGCGACCAGCGCTTCGGCGTCGCGCGTTTCGCGCTCTTGCGCACGCTGGTCTTCCTGCTGCGCGCAGCTGTTTTGCGAGAATGTGTCGTCTTTCTGACGTGAGCCATGCGTCAACTCCCTGCGGCTCCTTCGGAAACGGACGGCGTTGGAGGCCGTTCCTGCTGGAACCGGCGCTTGCCGCAGACGTTGTCGCAGGTGGCAGGCGGAATGCCGCACCCCGATGATCGGTTCGCCCCTGGCCACATCATGTGAACCGGGGTCGCTTCCATTGGTCAGACCCAGCAACGCGATGGAATTGCAGCAAAGCCAAGCGCTGAATTATGGACCTGCTGTCTCGGCGGTCGCGACCGATCGCATCATCGAGACCAGTATTCCCTCACGTCTCGATGCGCTGCCGTGGAGCGGCTTTCACACCCGGGTCGTGCTGGCGCTCGGCATCACCTGGATCCTCGACGGGCTCGAGGTGACACTCGCCGGTGCGCTTTCCGGCGCGCTGAAGCAAAGTCCCTCGTTGCAATTCTCCAATCTCGATCTCGGCATTGCCAATTCAGCCTATCTCGCCGGCGCGGTGCTCGGCGCGCTCGGTTTCGGTTGGCTGACCGACCGCATCGGCCGCAAGAAACTGTTCTTCATCACGCTCGCGCTTTATCTCTCCGCGACCGCTGCGACCGCACTGTCGTGGGATATCGCGAGCTACGCGCTGTTTCGTTTTCTCACCGGCGCCGGCATCGGCGGCGAATATACCGCGATCAATTCGACCATCCAGGAGCTGGTGCCGGCGCGCTATCGCGGCTGGACCGATCTCGTCATCAACGGCAGCTTCTGGATCGGCGCGGCCATGGGCGCGGTGGCGGCCATCGTTCTGCTGGATCCCGCCTTGATCGGCCCCGATCTCGGCTGGCGCCTCGCTTATCTCATCGGCGCGAGCATCGGCCTCGTCGTGCTGTTGATGCGGATGTGGATCCCGGAAAGCCCGCGCTGGCTGATGATCCACGGGCGGCCCGATCAGGCCCACGCCATCGTCGACGAGATCGAGCGTTCGGTGATCGGACACGACCAGGATGCGAGCGACCGACGCTTCACCAGGATCCGGCTGAAGATGCGCGATCACACGCCGATTCGCGAGGTCATGCACACGCTGTTCACGGTCTATCGCCAGCGCGCGCTGGTCGGCCTCGTCCTGATGGGCGCGCAGGCTTTCTTCTACAACGCCATCTTCTTCACCTTCGCGCTGGTGCTGACCGATTTCTACGGCATCAGCGCCGATCATGTCGGATGGTATCTGCTTCCCTTCGCCGCCGGCAATTTCCTCGGCCCGCTGCTGCTCGGCCGCCTGTTCGACACGCTCGGACGGCGCGCGATGATCATGTTCACCTATGGCGCGTCGGGCCTGCTGTTGGCGCTGTCGGGCTATCTGTTCTCGATCGGGGCGCTCAGTGCGCAAGGACAGACCATCGCCTGGATGGTGATCTTCTTCTTTGCCTCGCCCGCCGCGAGCGCGGCCTATCTCACGGTCAGCGAGACGTTTCCTTTGGAAGTCCGCGCGCTGGCGATCGCGGTGTTTTACGCGGTCGGCACCGGTATTGGCGGCGTCATCGGCCCGGCGCTGTTCGGCGCGCTGATCGACACGGGATCACGCACAAGCGTGTTCGCCGGCTATTTGCTGGGGGCATTCCTCATGATCGCGGCCGCGATCGTGGCGTGGCGCTACGCCGTCTCCGCGGAACGCAAATCGCTCGAACAAATAGCGCGGCCGCTGGCCTTTATGGAGTAGACTATGAAATCGGAACTTGCGGAAATGGCAGTGGACCAGAAGCGCACCATGCCCGTTGACGACGATGTGCCGGAAACGGTGCCGGTGCCGCATGCGCTCGTGCCACATCTCGACGAGACCGCGATCCTGCTCGACATCGACGGCACGCTGCTCGACCTGATGCCGACGCCGCGCGAAGTGTGGGTGCCGCCGGGCCTGTCGGAGACGCTCAAGCGGCTGGTGGAACGCACCTCCGGGGCGTTGGCGCTGGTCAGCGGCCGCTCGCTCAACGACATCGACTTGATCTTCGCGCCCGACGTCTATCGCGCCGTCGCCGGCCACGGCGCGGAGATGCGGCTGTCGGTGGACAATGAAGTGGATGATGTGCACGCGCCGCCGCTGGACAAGGAGTTGAAGCGGCGGCTCGCTGCGATCGCAAAGCTCAGTCCGGGCATTCTGCTCGAGGACAAGGGCTATTCGCTCGCGCTGCACTATCGCCTCGCACCGCATGCGGAGAAGGCGATCTTCGAGGCTGTCTCGCTGATCCGCGCCGATCTGCCCAATGCGCCGATCGAGGTGCTGCCCGGAAAGTTCGTCTGCGAGATCAAGCATTCCGGCTTCACCAAGGCGACCGGCGTGCACGAGTTGATGAAGCACGAACCGTTCAGGGGACGGCGTCCACTGTTCATCGGCGACGACGTCACCGACGAGACCGTGTTCGCGATCATGCCTGACATGAACGGGCTCGCTTTTTCGGTGGGCCGCCGTGCCATGGGTGTGAATGGTCACTTCGATGCGCCGAGCGATGTGCGCGCGTTCCTCGCGCGCCTGCTCGATCCGAGGTGAAACAAAGGCAGCGCCACGCTGCAGACATAAAGGCCGTCGGCGCAGCGCCCTAGCGTGCAGCGATGCATGCCGTGCAATAGTACCAAAATGACTGTCTTTGCAGTAGGTTCCGCAAGCGAAACCAGTTCCAACGTGCGCGCCTGACTTTGGTTTCATTTCGTGGAAATGATGACAGGAACCATATTGATGAACGCCAGTTAAACGGGGTGGAATGAACAGGAGGGGACGACCTGTGAACTTAGTCGTCGTTTCGAATCGTGTTGCGCGCGGCAAACCCAACGAGCCCATGACGGGCGGCTTGGCTGCGGCATTGCTTCCCGTTGTGGAACATTCGGGTGCCATCTGGGTGGGGTCTTCCGGCCGCGTGCGTGACGGCCATCAGAAGGAGCCGTTTGCCGAGATCGAGGCGCTGGGTTCGGGCGCGATTGCGACGCTGGATCTGCCGGCGGCGCATTACGGCGGCTATTACGAAGGTTTTGCCAATTCGGCGTTGTGGCCGGCGCTGCATTCGCGCAGCGATCTGATCCGCGTTTCGCGCGAAGACTATGTCAGCTATCGCGAGGTCAACGCCTTCATGGCGCGCGCCTTGATGCGCTTCCGTAAACCCCGGACCGCATTCTGGGTGCAGGACTATCATTTCCTCGCACTCGGTGCGGAGCTGCGCGATCTCGGCGTCGACGATCCGATCGGCTTCTTCCTGCACACGCCGTGGCCGGTGGCCGCGGTGACGCAGGGCGTACCCAATCATCGCGAACTGATCACGGCGATGCTCGCCTACGATCTCATTGGCTTCCAGACCGAGGAGGATCGCCAGAATTTCCTCGGTTATGTCGCCGGCGAGCTCGGTCTCGTCATCGATGATGGTGTTGTGCTGTCGCAGCACGGCCGCACCCGCTGTGAAGTCTTCCCCATCGGCATCGATGCGGAGAAGTTCGCGCAGTATGCCGCCAAGTCCGCCTCGCATCCGGATGTGTCGCGGCTGCGCCGCAGCCTCAACGGCGAGCGTCTGGCGATCGGTGTCGACCGGCTCGACTATTCCAAGGGCCTCGTCAACCGCATCAGCGCGTTCGACCGGCTCTGGACCGAGCAGCCGCAATTCTTGCGCAGCATCTCGCTGCTCCAGATCGCCAATCCTTCGCGCGGTGCCATCGAGGCCTATGGCAATCTTCAGAACGAGGTCGCGCGTCTCGTCACCGACGTCAACGGCCGCCACGGCGAGGTGGACTGGACGCCGATCCGCTATCTCAACAAGGGCTTCAGCCAGGCCGTGCTCGCGGGGCTCTATCGCACCGCGCAGATCGGTGTGGTGACGCCGCTGCATGACGGCATGAACCTCGTCGCAAAGGAGTATGTCGCCGCGCAGAACCCGGCCGACCCCGGCGTGCTGGTGCTGTCGAAATTCGCCGGCGCGGCGAATGAGCTCGACACGGCGCTGCTGGTCAATCCGCACGACATCGACGCCATGGCACGCGCGATCGCGATCGCCGCCGCGATGCCGCTCACCGAGCGCAAGATGCGCTGGGACGCGATGATGAAGAAGCTGCGCGGCCACACCATCCAGCAATGGTCCGCCGATTTCGTCGCCGAGCTCGAAAAGTGCCGGATCGAGAAGGCCGCCGTCGCCCCGCTCGCAGCCCAGCCCCCGCAAGCGCTGCGCTGGTTGAAGTCGGCGATCTCGGGCGTGCGGTTGATTTAGCTTCCGTGAAGCTCGCTCTGATCTTCCCCCCTCCCACGAGGGGGGAAGGAAGAGATCGTCAATAGCAATACGACACGCCATCCAGAATCGCGCATTGCCGCTTGTTCGGCGCGTTGGGATCGTCCAGCGGCACCATGCCCTTGCCCTGGCCGACGAACACGCCGGGCCCGACATGCACCGAGCTCTTGTTGCCGATGATCACGCTCGGATGCGGCGACGAACTCGAGCGCGTCCCGTCCGGCCAGATAATGGCATCGCCCGAAAGCACCCCGCGCCGCCCGTCGTCGCAGCTGACGTCAACCCCTTGGCGGGTGCAGACCTGAGCCAGGGCCGGCCCGGCAAAGGCGGAGCCAAGGGCCGAAATCAGGCCCAGTGCGGCGATGGTCTTGCGGATGGTCATGGCGCCCCCGGTCGTGTTTGGCATTCTCAAATGAATCGTCGCGCCAAACCCGTCCTGGGTTCAGCCGGCAGGCGGTTCCAAAACAGCCGCCGGCGCCAGATATTGTCATTTAAATACAACATCTTACGGAAAATTCACCCGATTTTCTCGCGGTCTCTTGCAAAATCGCCGGCGCCCCTTCAAGAGAGGGCGCTCCGGAGAGATGGCCGAGTGGCTTAAGGCGCACGCTTGGAAAGCGTGTGTGCGGGAAACCGTACCGTGGGTTCGAATCCCACTCTCTCCGCCAGATCTTATGGCGACTCGTCCTCTCAGGCGCCGTAAAGGCGCAAATTTCCATCATTGGTGATCAGCCGGACCTGCACATCTGGCCGCGTGGCCGCTATGTCGCCAATCTGCGACGCAGGCATCAGGCTAAAGGCGGTCGAAAGCGCATCCGCCTCGGTGGCGGTCGGCGCAATGACGCTGACGGTCCGATAGAGCGCAGGGCTCCGTCCCGTCCGGGGATCGAATAGATGCGTGAACCGGCCCGCCGGATCGAAGCGGAAGCCCGCGCCCGCGGTGGTCGCGACCGCCCGATCAATGAGGTCGATGGTTTCCGTGAGCGCGCCGGCTCTGTCCGGATCGGAAAGGCCGACGCGCCACGGCGTCCCGTCCGCGCGCGCTCCGAGCGCGCGGATCTCACCCATGTTGACGAGGGTCGTCGACAACCCGCGGGCGCGCAAGACATCCACGACACGGTCGGTGGCGTATCCTTGGGCGATGCCGTTCAGGGTGATCGCAGCGCCATGTCTGAGGAGCGCCACAAGCTTTTCGCTTACGCGCAGGCCGCTGCTGCCCACCTTCGCGAGCGCCTCCGCCAGCTTCCCGGCCGGCGGACCGCCGGGATCCGGATTCTCCGACGAAAAGTGTGCGGCATAGAGCTGCCAGAGCGGCTGGACGGTGGGATCGAAGGTGCCGCCGGTAAGGTCGGAGAATTGCAGCGAGGCCTTGAGCAGCGCGACCATGTCGGGCTCCGGTGCGACAAGGATGCCACTCCGGTTGAGGGCACAAATGGCGGAATCCGCCCGGTACAGGCTGAACTGCCCTTCGAGTCGTCTTACCTCAGTCAGGCAATCCTGAATGATCCTTTCCGCCTCCTCCCGATCGGGATGGAAGATATCGATCGACACCTGCGCGCCGAGCGCCGATCCGCGCCAACGCACTGCCCCGGTCGAGGACGCGTGTCCTCCGCCGGAAAGAAACGCCGAGCCTGCGGTCGCGGCTGCGATGGTGATCATGCGCCGGCGCGTGAGATTTGCTGGTGCCATCGGAAGCCTCGTCAGTTGGTCCGGGCGCTGGGGCGTTCATGCCCGGTTTGATCGACGGCGGCGCTGTCGCTGCCGAGCACGTAGCCGCTCGGAACGTCCGCAAACGTGACGACCTTGCCGCCATTGGCGGCGGTGAAGGCGTCCGCCGCGGCACGATTGCCGAAAGGCACAGCCTCGGCGGCCCCCATTCCGCCCTGCTTGCGGCTCTCGATGACGAAGAACGCCTTTTTGGCGTCGATCCAGTTGGTCGCTCCCGGCTCCTCCCAACTGGGCGCGCGCGCCATGTCGGACACGTAGATCGCGCGGATGTCACGGGGCTGATCCGGCATCAGAGTGAAGGCCACGGTGTCGCGCACCGAGGTGAACCAGTACGGGTCGATGCGGCTCGCCGTGATGATCTGCCCTTTGGGGCCAGGGTGTTCGAGCACGTTCATGCCGCAGAAGACCCCCATTGCATCGCTGTTGAGCGCCGCGGGCGGCGGCATGACGGCATCGCTTCCGTCCCGATTGCAGCCGGCGAGGACCAGCGCGACGATCATGCACAGAATCCGCAGGATCATAGCTCCCTCCGAGCGAAGAAGGCGGCCGCAAGCCCGAGCGGCGCGACGACCCAGGCGGTCAGTCCCGTCAACAGCGCGCCGACGCTGGTCGTCGCGGTGCCGGCGAGCCCTGCCATCCCGGAAAACTGGCTGACGTTAAAGCCGGTCAGGTTCGTCATCCGGTACAGGTCCGTCGGATTGAGGAACAGCAGCGCTTCGAGAACGGGTGCGGAGACGATGTTCCCCTGATCGACGACCAGCACGCCGAGCAGTGCCATGTCGAATACCAGCACCATCAGCAGCCAGACTCCCACCGAGATGCCGGCGGCGGTGCCGCGGTCCCGGACCAGGCTGCTGATCAGATAACCGACCGCGACAAAGACCGCCCCGAGCATGACCGAGGTTCCGAGCATCGAGGCGAAGGCATACCAGCTCGCGGCGAGCACCGAGGCGCCGGTCGTCGCGAGGGCAGCGGCCGCGGCGCCGTAGCCGATCACTGTCGCGAAGGCGAGGATCAGGACGTGGCCGCAGAATTTGCCGAGGATCACCTGGCCTCGGCCCACCGGATAACTCAGGAGCAGCGTCATGGTGCCGCGTTCCATCTCGCCGACCACGGCGTCGTGCGAGATCAAGAGGGCGATCAGCGGAAGCAGGAAGATCGTCAGGCTCGACAGGCTGACGACGACGACGTCGAGCGCCCCCGCGCCGACATTGCCGGTGGGTGCGCTTCCCAGGAACGTCAGCGACAAGGCCAGCGCGGCCAAAAGGAGCGTGGTTGCCAGGACCCAGCGGTTCCGTAACCCTTCCTGGATCTCCTTGGCGGCTATGATGACGATCGTTCTCACGCAGCACTCTCCTGCGAATTTAGGAAATGCGCATAGAGCTCATCGAGGGTCGGCGCCGCGATCTCGATGTTGATGACGCCGGGATCACTGGCCGCAGCGCGCAGCACGTCCATTTTGCGCGCCTCGTCGGGCACCAGCAGCATGCGTCCGCGCGGGGTCGCAACACTTGCGCCGTTCACCCACGCCGCGGGAACGCCGGCGCCGGGCGCAAAGTCGACCGAAACCCGGATCGGGAGTTGCGAGATCGAGCGCAGTTCCGACAGGGTGCCCTGCGCGGCGAGGAGCCCGCGGTTCATGATGAGGACATGCTCGGCGCGATCCTCGAGTTCGTTCAGCGCGTGGGACGAGATCAGCACAGTGGCGCCGTCGTCGCGGAGTTCGTTCAGGATCTCATAGAAGGTCTGCCGTAGCGCGGGATCCAGTCCCGTCGTCGGCTCGTCGAGCAGGAGCACCCGGGGCCGGCCGAGCAGCGCCTGCGCCAATCCGAGGCGCTGGCGCATGCCCTTCGAATAGGTCCCGACCCGGCGGTCGGCCGCATCGGTCAGTCCGACGCGATCGAGAAAGGCCCACGCTTTCGACGGTTTGACGTGTTTCAGCCGCGCGTAAAATGTCAGCGTCTCTCGCCCGGTGAGTGCTGCGTTGAAGGCAACGTTTTCCGGAAGATATCCAAGCTGCCGTCGTGCCGAAAATTCACCGGCGGCCGGATCCTCGTCGAGGACGCGGATGGAGCCCTGATCCGGACGGATCAATCCCAGCATCAGCTTGATCAGTGTGGTCTTGCCGGCGCCGTTGTGGCCGACCAGTGCGCTGAGCCGTCCCGGGGCGAGATCGAACGAGACGTCGCGCAGTGCGCGCACCGTGCGGTAGTTCTTCACGACACCAGTCACGGAAACGGTAGCGCTCATCTTCCGCCCTCCTTGCCCGACGGCCGCGGCGGTGGAGCGATCAAGGGGTGGCTGTCGATGACGCCGCCCGGGTAGAGCGCCGGAAACTGAGCCTGGGCCCACCGTAGCACTTGCACCGCAGGGCTGTTGATCAGCACCTTGGCGGAGGGTGCCGTCCACAGCACCCGATCGACGAGATCGTTGGGTCGGTAGGCGGTGTCGGCGATGCCGTCACCGTCGAGATCGAAGGCGGGATTGTCGCTCCAATAATTGCCGCGGCCGCCCTTGGACCAGTCGAGGTTGCGCGTACCGACATATTTGACCTGGTTCCGATTGCCGACGAAGGCGTTTCCGGTGATCTCGTTGCCTTCGGATCCGGCCGTGAAATGAACGCCGATGGCGCAGCGTTCGAACCAGTTGTTCCGGAACCGGTTGTGGTTCGTGTTGTAGATGAACACGCACTTCTCCGGGCCGCTTCGTAAGCTCTGCTCGCGCTTCGTGTCCGGGATCATGCCTCGCTCGTCGTCCGGCCCCTCTTCGCTCCCGGCGGACACCGTATCCAATAGTCCGCCCGTCACCCTGTTTCCGTCGATCTCGGCGTAGTTGGCGTAGTTGAACAGGAGGCCGTGATCGCGATCGCGATCGGAGATGTTGTCGCGGATGATCAGCCGGTTCGAGTACATGATGGCGTAGCCGACATGATTTCCGATCGAGACGTTGCCGCTGACCTCGCTGTCGTTGGTGTACATGTAGTGGACCGCGAAGCGGACCTGTTCGAAGCGGTTGCCGACGAAGCGGTCCTTGCGGCTGGAAATGGTAAAGATACCGTCGCGGCCATAGCGGAAGGTGTTGTCCGCAATGGTGACTTCGGGAGCGTTCCAGAGCGAGACGCCGTTGCCGGCCTCGCTGAGGCGATGGCCGCGAAGCCCTTCGATCAAGTTGTTGGCCACCCGCGATCCGGTCGCTCCGTGCACGTAGACGCCGAACAGGTTTCCCACCAGGCGGTTGTTCTCGATGGTCGCGCGTTCGGCGGTCTTCTGGAGAAAGACCCCGGAATTCATCGCCTGCAGGTCGCGCCCCGACCCCCGGATGGTCACGCCGCGGACCGTTACATCGGGCGCGGTCACCGTGACGACGTTGCCGGAGCCCCCGCCGTCCAGCACGGCGCCGGGACGTCCGGTCAGGGCAAGAGGGCGATCGATGCGGATCGAGCCGTTGTAGTCCCCTGGAGCGAGTTCGACGACGTCACCGTCGCGGGCACGATCCAGCAACGCCTGCAGCGGTTGCCCCGGCACAGCAGTCAGCGTCTCCGCGCTGGCGAAGCCGGACAATCCGGCGGCGACGAGCGCCGCCGGAAGCATGCGTGACGGAAGACGCACGGTGTCGCTCCCGATCAGACCGATTTCGGCTCGACGAACATGCGGCCCTTCATCTCCATGTGCATGGCGTGGCAGAACCAGGAGCAGTAGTACCAGTAGACGCCCGCCTTGTCGGCGCTGAACGACACCGACGCGGTCGCCATCGGCGCGACCTCCATCTGGATACCGTAGTTCACGATGCAGAAGCCGTGCGTCAGGTCTTCGACCGCATCGATGTTGGTGATGTAGACGGTGACCTGATCGCCCTGCTTGACCTGGAACTGCTCGAGCCCGAACGCCGGAGCGGTCGAGGTCATATAGACCCGCACCTTGTTGCCGTCGCGGATGATCTTGGAATCCGCCTCCAGGTTGATCCCGTCGGCCTTGGCTTGCTTGACCGCATCGGCAAACATCGGATCGGCGCGGTCCCAGATCGAGATCGGGTTGATCTTGGAACGGTGCACGATGGTGGCGTCATGCGGCTCGGCGAAGCTAGGACCGTCATGGACCAGTTTCATCTGGTCGCCCGAGATGTCGATCAACTGATCGTTCTCCGGCTTCAGCGGGCCGACGTTGAGAAAGCGGTCCTTCGAAAACTTGTTCAGCGAGATCAGCCATTTTCCGTCGGCCTCCTTGGTCTGACCCATCGAGGAGTGATTGTGGCCAGGCTGATAGTGGACGTCGAGCTTCTGGATGATGGGATCGACCTTCTCGCCCTTAAAGGCTCGTTTGGCGAGATCGATGTTCCATTTGACGACCTGGCTGTCGAGGAACAACGTCGTGTAGGCGTTGCCCTTGCCGTCGTAGGCCGTATGCAGCGGCCCGAGGCCGAGTTCGGGCTCGGCGACCACGACGTCGCGCGGTTTGATCTTGTCGTCGAACAGTTGGTCGAACAGCCGAACGTCCATCACCGTCACCGTCGGCGACAGCTTGCCTGCCGCGACGATGTGGATGCCGTCGGGCGCGGTATTCATGCCATGCGGATTGTTCGACACCGGAACGTAGCGCGTGTAGGGCGAGCCCTTGCGACCGTCGATCACGGGCACGCCGTTCATTTCCTTGAAATCACCCTTCTTCACTGCCTCCTCGATCCGCTTGAGGTTGAAGATGACGACCCAGTCCTGCTCGTTGGCGGTCATCTCGGCCAGAGTGACGCCTTCTTCGGCGTTGTAACAGGTCGAGAAGCAGTATTTGCCTTGGTAGTCGGAATCGACGTTGTCGAGATTGCCGCTAACCATCACCTGCCAGGCCACTTTCATGGTATCGCCGTCGAGCGCCGTGAAGATGGAGTGATATTCCTTCGGGTTGTCGAGAACCTTGCCGTCGTTCGGCAGCGGAACGCCGTCTTCCCCGTTGCAGAACACATATCCGGTTCGTGGATACTTCTGCAGCCGAAGGCCGTGGACGGTGTGCTGATTCGGCAGTTCGATAATCTTGTCGCACTTCATGACGTCGAGCCGCACCCGCGCTACGCGGCTGTTGGCCTTGTCGTTCATGAAGGCGTAGCGGCCGTCGTAGGTGCCGTCCGTGAAGGAGACGTGCGGATGGTGGAGGTCGCCGTTCATGAACGTGCCGCCACGGTTCTTGAGGAATTCGCGGGTCGCCGGCTGCATCCCTTCTGTCAAAACCTTCAGGCTTTCGTTGGTCTGGCCCCAGCCGGTCGCGCTGCAGCGGTTGAAGACCGGAACGCGCATCAGTTCGCGCATCGAGGGGAGCCCGATGATCCGCATCTCGCCGGATTGGCCACTCGAAAAGAAGACGTAATATTCGTCGAGCTCGCCCGGCGCGACTTCGGTCTTCTGCACGGCCGGACGCGCCGGCGGTGCCTTGGGTGCGGCAGATTTGGTCTGCGCGTCGGCGGTCGAGACGAAGCCCGCGCCGTCCTTTGTTACCACCGCCCCGCCGGCAAGTCCCACGCCCGCAGCGGCCGCCGTGGTCCCCAGCAGCGTTCGCCGGCTGACGCCCTTGATGTTGTCGCTGTCGCTCATGATTGCCTCCTCGGCTTTCGGTTCAGGTTGCAGGTTGCAGATGGCGTGATGGCGTCGACTGGCGACGCGCCGACGGGTTTTCCCCCGGCTGTGATGATTGTGTTCGGACCTTTGCCGCCTGATCGCATCGAAGGCGACGACATGGCCATCCGCTTCTCGCGCTTCAGCCGCACCTGGATCATGTGCGGGCAGCGGTGGTCATCGAAATAGAGTTCCTGGCAGTGCATGCAGTAGATGCACTCGTTGACGTTGATGTGACCTTCCGGATGGATCGCTTGCACGGGGCATTCATTGGCGCAGCGCTGGCAGGGCGAGCCGCATTCCGGCCAGCGTCGCAGCCATTCGAACATCCGGATGCGGCCGGGAATCGCCAGCGCCGCGCCGAGCGGGCACATGTAGCGGCAGAAGAAGCGCTCGACGAACAACCCCGCCGCGAGGAGGGTCAGGGCGTAGACGACGAACGGCCATTCCCGCGCGAACTTCAGGACGATCGAAGTCTTGAACGGTTCGACCTCGGCGAGCTGCTCGGCGAAGGCGGTCGAGTAGAGCGACATGCCGAACAGGCCGAGGAAGATGATGTACTTGATCGGCCACAGCCGTTCGTGAAGGCCCCAGGGAACGCGGTACTGCGGGACCTTGAGCGCCTTGGCGGCGTTGTTGAGCAATTCCTGCAGGGCGCCGAACGGGCAGAGCCAACCGCAGAACGGTCCGCGCCCCCAGAAGAGAAGTCCCGCCGCGATGGAGGCCCAGAGAAGGAAAATCAGCGGCGCGGAGAGGAAATACTCCCAACTGAACCCGGTCAGCAGGGAGTTCGTGAAGGTCAGGACGTTGACCACTGAAAGCTGAGCGTTCGCATACCATCCCAGCCAGACGAGAATGAACAGCAGATAGAAGCGGCGGACCCACGTGTACACCGCCGGACGACGGACCAGAAAATTCTGGAAGAAGAAGATCAACGTCAGCGCGCCGAGCGCCAGCATCGCTGTGCCGATCTTGAGGGCGTCCGCGCGCCATATCCGCATCCACAACGGATCCTCGTCGGTCGTCGGCACGCGGGCTTCGGGGGCGGCGGCCGGCGACGACTTTGCGGTCGGCGCCGCTGCCGCTGCGGCCGGCCGAACCGGCGCTTCGCGCTTGAGATAGGTTTCGGGAAGTGTGTATCCAAGATCGAAGGTGACCCAGGCCTTGTCCCGTGCGCCGACGACGCGCTGCACCAGGAGCTGCAGCGCCCACGGCTCGGTCGCATCGAACGCGAAGTCGGCCGGCACGATGAACAGCGCTATTTCGGGAAAATCCGGCGCGCCGTCGGCCGCCAGGCTACCCAGTCGGGTATGGTCCCGATCGCGGAAACGGATGCTGTTGGTTTCCTGGATCAGCTCGATCCGGTCGAAGATTCCACCCCGAACGTAGGCGGCCCCTTTGAAGGAATAACGGCCGGCACCGGCGACGACGAGCGCCTGCTGGCCTGGCTTCAACCTGCCGGCCAGCCGGCCGTAGCTCTCGTCGCCCAGCAGGCTGCGGCCGATGGTCGGCACCGCGACGTCCGCGACATAGAGATCGATGAAGCTGTCGTCCGGAGCGCCTTCCTCCGGGCGCGCTGCGGCGACCGCATTGCCCGATTTCTCGAAGGCCTGGTTGATATCGGCGACGGAGAGGGTTAGCCGCCGGACCGAGCCGTCGCCGACCAGGGTCTGCCAATCGCGGACTTCGCTCTTGGCCGCGTCGATGGCCTTCGCGGCTCGCGGCCCGGCCGCCGCAACCGGACTGCCCTGAGCGCCGAGGCGGCCGCTCCGGATCAGCTTGGTGGCGGATCGAACGATGCTGTCGCCGATCACCAGAACGGTTACGGTTGCGCCGCTGACGATGTCGACTTGGGGCGCCGGCGCAGCCCCGCGGGCGACGCTCCCCAGGTCGGCGCCGATCAGCTTGTTGACGGCCTCCAGAATGCGCTTTTCGGGGATGCCCACCAGCACGATGGGCTCCTTGTGCTCGACCAGCTTGAGGCCGGTCAGCACACCTTTCGGATCGATGCCGACGAGCATCTGGATCGGTTTTCCGGAATAGCCGACCGCATTGGCGAAATCGGAATTCAGGTACACGAAGCCCTGCAATTGATCGCCGCGATAGGCCGGTATGATAGGCGGCTCGCCCTGCGGGGGACCGAAACGGTCGGCGCCCGCGAAGAAGTCGGCAGGGGCAATCTTCGACAGGTAACCGTTCAGGTCGGCAGCGGACGCGGTGTTGAAGGACGAGAGCACGCAAAGGAACGCCAACGCGAAGAGTGCGCGCGCCGCTTGGGTTAGAAAATCCGGAACAACATGCGTTCTTTGGAGCATGGGACCTCGAACGTGAACGCCGCGACCGACCGGGCCGCGCGCTCCTATTTCTTCCGAAGTCGCCGTTGACGCAGGAACTTGATCGGATAGATGCTACGCTGTCAACCGAAAGAGTGTTTGCGCTGGATCAAGCTCGCCAATTGTTCCGTGAGGATCTCGTCATGCCGTTGCTACGAACTTCGCTGCTGATGAGCGAGCCGGCCGGAACGCTCGAGTCGCTCGACGAGTTGTTCGCTCTCGCCAACGCCATGGAAGAGGAGGCTGCGAAAAGATACTCCGCGTTGGCGGAGGAGATGCGACGGCAGAACAAGGATGCCCTGGCCGAGGTCTTCGCTAACCTCGCCGCCGCTGAGCGCGAACATGTCGACAGCGTCGCAAGATGGTCACAATCGCGCCGCGGCAAGGCGCCGGATCCGGCACTGGTTCGATGGGAGGCGCCCGAAACCTTCGACGCCGAGACGGCAAGGGAGATCGAAACCTCCCGGCTGACGACCCCCTACCGCGCTTTGGCCATGGCGGTTCGCAACGAGGAACGCGCCTTCGCATTCTGGTCCTACGTCGCCGCCTATTCCCGGGATTTGGAGATCAAGCAGGCCGCCGAAGCCATGGCGCGTGAGGAACTCGGACATATCTCGACACTGAGGAAGGAACGGCGTCGCGCCTACCATAAGGAGCATGAGCAAACCGAACGGAGGGGGCGCGACGATTCGGCCGTGATGCAGATCGATGCGCGCGCACTGGAGCTCCGTCTCGCAGCGCAGCTTGCCGACTTGGAACGCGGTCTCGCCGGGGCTGCAGCGGTCCGCACACGGGAGCTTGTTGAAGAGACGATGCAGATGTCCGAGAAAGCCGAGGGCATCGGGAAATTCCCGGTGTCACTCGAACAGCGCGACGCGGAGACGATCTCGGAAGCGCTGGCCGACGGCTACCTGGAGAGCGCCGAAAGCGCCGGCGATCAAACCCAGGTCGTGCTGCTACAAGAATTGGCGGAAGGGGCCATCGCTCGCTTAGCGTGGTTGCGCTCGTTGACGGTGGCGTGAAGGTTGAATGCGACGTCGTTCGTCTCCGTGCCCGGTCCTGGCCGTACGCCATCGGTTTCCTGGTCGCGCGAAGTCGATCCGACAGGCCCACGAATCCGGCTACGCGTTATGGCAGGCAATTGCTCTACCGTCCGCGCCGGCAGACCGAAGCTCGGGAACGTCGACCAGGCAGCGATGGCTGGCTATCGGGCAACGTGGGGCGTAGGCGCAGCCGCTTGGCCGCTTGAAGAGGCTTGGCGGTTCACCCGTTTCGATCGCGCCGAGAATCCGCTTGGATGGGTCCGGCTTCGGAATTGCCGCCACCAGCGAACGTGTATAGGGATGGCGCGGATCGTCCAAAACCGTCCGCGTTGCGGCCTGCTCCACGATCCGCCCCATATACATCACCGCAACGCGATTGCTGATTTGTCCGATGACGCCGAGGTCGTGGGAGATGAACAGCATCGACAGTCTCAGCTGCTCACGCAGATCCATCATCAGATTGAGCACCTGGGCCTGCACGGACACGTCGAGGGCCGAGACCGGCTCGTCGGCGATCACGATGGACGGTGAGGGAAGGATTGTTCGTGCGATGCCGGCCCGTTGCCGCTGCCCGCCGCTCAGTTCGTACGGATAGCGCGCGGCGAAAGACGGATCCAGGCCGACCGCCGTCAGCGTGGTGGCGATCGCCGCGCTGCGCTCGGCGCGACTGGTGAAGAAACCATTGATATCGCCAGCCTCCGCGACCGAGTCTCCGATCGACCGCCGCGGGTTGAGCGATGCATAGGGATCCTGGAAGACCATCCGGATGTTCAGGCGCATGTTGCGAAGGCTGGCGCCCGTCATGTCCGTTCCCTTGAAGCTGATGGTGCCGCTGTCGGGCCGGGCCAGCCCCACGATGGACCGGCCCAGCGTGGTCTTGCCACAGCCTGACTCGCCGACGATCCCAAGCACCTCACCCTCTGCCAGCGACAGCGACACACCATCCACCGCCCGCACCTGATATTTTCGGCCGGCGCGCCTGACGCTGAAGGAGACTCTCAGATCCCGAATGTCGAGGACGGCGTTTCCGTTCATCGCGATTCCCCGCCGTCCAGGGGGAAGGCGCAGAGCACCTCGTGTCCTCGAGAAACCTCCGCGCGCGGCGGGGCCGCCGTGCGGCACGACTCGCGCACTGCTGCGCACCGCGAGGCAAAGACGCAGCCGGCACCGACTGTGCCGGGCGCCGGCGGCTGGCCCGCTATGGTTGGCAGGCGGCGCGCGCCGGAATTCCGCGACGGCATGCAGTCCATCAGTCCGCGCGTGTAGTGGTGGCGCGGTCTGCCGAACAACGCTTCGACGCCCGCGGTCTCCACGATCCGGCCCGCATACATGACCGACACACGATCGGCGAGCTGCGCGATCACCCCCATGTCGTGGGTGATGAACAACATCGCCATGTCGAGGCGGTTGCAGAGCTCGCGCAGCAGCCCGAGAACCTGCACCTGGATGGTGACATCCAGTGCCGTGGTCGGTTCATCCGCGATCAGAACCTGAGGCCGGCAGGCGAGCGCGATCGCGATCATGACCCGCTGGCGCTGGCCGCCGGACAATTGATGCGGATACGCCGAGAGCTGCATTGCGGGATCTGGCATGCGCACCAGCTCGAGCAGCTCGCGCGCCCGGGCGATCGCCGGGGGACCGGAAGATCGATCATGCACGCGCACGGCTTCGGCGATCTGATCGCCGATCCGACGAACCGGGTTAAGCGAGGTCATCGGCTCCTGAAAGATCATTGCCATCCGGCCGTGGCCCGCTTCGACGCGCTGCCAGGGCTGCAGCTGCGTCACGTCGCAGCCTTCCAGCAGGACCCGGCCGGCCCGGATCCGCGGGCCGGGCTGCGGCAGCAATCCCATCACCGCGAGCGAGGTCATGCTCTTGCCGCAGCCGGATTCGCCGACGAGGCCGAGGATTTCGCCCTTGCCAAGTTCGAAGGACACGCCGGCGACGATGTCGACCGGTGTGGTCTCCGAGCCCAATGACACCGTAAGGTCGCGAACGGACAGCACGATCTAGCCCTTCTCGCTAAAGACCTGACGGAACCGGGGATCGAGACGATCGCGCAGTGCATCGCCGACCAGGTTGAGCGAAAATGCAGTCGCCACGATCATCATGCCCGGAAAGAACAGCAGCCACGGGGCTCGGGTGATGAAGGTGCGCGATTCCGCCAGCATGTTGCCCCAGCTCGGAATCTCCGGCGGAGCGCCCAGGCCCAGGAAATCGAGCGATGCCGCGCCAAGCTGCGCGAACGCGAAGACGAAGCTGGCCTGCACAAGAAGCGGAGAGATCAGGTTCGGCAGGATGTGCTTGCCGATGAGCCATGCCGTTCCGGCGCCCATGCTGCGGGATGCCTCGACATAGGTCTCCACGCGCAAGCGCAGCGTCAGACCGTAAACGATGCGCGTCGTCGTCGTCATGTAGCCGAGCCCGATCGCCAGAATGGCATTGGCCACGCTCGGGCCGAGGACGACGATCAGACCGAGTGCGAGCAGCAGGCTCGGGAATGCCATGAGCACATCGATCATGCGCATCAACAGGTGACCGAGCCGGGGAAACAGGGCGGACAGCACGCCGACCGGCACGCCTGTCGCAAGCGCGAACACGACCACGCCCGAACCGATCAGGAGCGCCATGCGCGCCGAGTGGATGACGCGTGACAAGGTGTCCCGGCCAAATTGGTCGGTACCGAACCAATGAAGCGCGTTCGGAGGTGTCAGTCGGATCGACGGGTCGATGGCGTAGGGATCGTAAGGTGCGAGCCAGGGCGCGAAAGTCGCGGCAAGCACGGTCCCCAGGAGGAGGCCGAGCCCCACCAGTGCGATCGGGCGCGCGATGAATGGCTTCAACCAAAGGGTCGCACCGTCGCGGCTCATTGGAGTTCGACCCGCGGATCGAGCAGGCGATAACTCAGATCGACGATCAGGTTGATCAGGAGATACACGACGACGATGACCAGAATGACGCCCTGGATCACCGGATAGTCCCGGCGGAGGATCGACTGTACGACGAGGCGGCCGATACCCGGCAGGGCAAACACCGTTTCGGTCACCACCGCTTCGGACAGCAGCGCCGCGAAGGTGAAGCCGAATGCCGAGACCACCGCCAGGAGCGCGTTGCGCAGGATGTGCCGAACCACGACCTGCCAGGGCCGGATGCCCTTTGCACGCGCCGTGCGCACGTAATCCTCGCGGGCGACGTCGAGCATGCTGGCGCGCGTCAGCCGCAGAATCAGCGCGGCATTCGGCGCTGCAAGCGCCAGGCTCGGGAGGACGAGATAGCGGAGATTGACGAGCCCGCCTTCGAAGATCGATGGATAACCGGAGCTCGGAAACCAGCCAAGCCACGCGGCAAAGATCAGGATCAAATAGAGCCCGACCCAGAACGTGGGAATCGAGGCCATCAGCATCGCCGCGCCGGATAGCCCCTGGTCGAGCCAGGTGCCGTGCCGAACCGCCGCGATCATGCCGATCGGCACGCCGATGAGCGTAACCCAGATCATCGTCATGGTGGCGAGCAAGGCGCTGGTCTCGGCACCGTCGGCAATCACCGACAGCACCGGCGCCTGGAAGAAGATCGACCGTCCGAGGTTGCCCTCGAGCACATGGCCGGTCCAGGTCAGATATTGCAGGATGATCGGTTGATCGAGACCGAGCTGGTGTCGCAGAGCGTCGATCTGATCGGGGGTCGCGGTGTCACCGAGCAGGACGTAGATGGGATCGCCCGGAACGATATGGATGAAGGCAAAGATGATAACGGACGCCGCCAGAAGCGTCACCGCCGTCGTTCCCGCGCGCTTGAGTGCGTAAGACCACATGTGATTGTGCGGCTGATCAGCGGCGATGATGCGCGCCGGTGACGGCGCTCGACATTCCCAGCGGTCTCATTGCCCGTCCTTACTTCGTGGACACATTCCAGAACACGGGACCGTTCGGGTTCAGTCCCTTCAACTTGGGAGAAGCGATGTCATAGGTGTAGGCATCGCCTACTTTCATGACCGGCACCTGATCGTAGATCAGCGATTGGATCTTGTCCCATGTCGACTTGCGTGCGGTCGGATCGGTCGATTTGATCAGCTCGGCCCGAAGCGAACTGATCTCGGGACTGTCCCACCACCCGGGATAACTCGCATTCAGGAACGTGAGGAGCAGCGGATCGGGCGAGAACGAATGGTGGGTGACAAAGATGTCCCACTGTTCCGGCTGGCCTCGCATCTTCAGAAGCGTCGCCCAATCGACGACCATCATCTGAACATTGATCCCGGCGTCGGCCAGTTGGCGAGTGAAGACGGAGGCTTCGTCGTAGTGCGCCTGATAGTTTGTCGAGACCAGAAGGCGGATCGGAGTCCCCGTGTAGTCCGCCTCCTTGGCGAGCTCCTTGGCCTTCTTTGGATCGTGCGGGCTGTAGCCGGAAACGCCTTCCGCCGAGTACCAGGGCGTGCCCTTGGGAAAGATCGATCCCTCGGCGTTCCACAGATCCTTGGAGCCGAAGGCGACGCGCAGGGCCTGCGACTTGTCCAGCGCGGTCTGGATGGCGCGGCGGAGCTTGTAGTTGTCCTTCAGGATTCCCTGCTTCGAGTTCATGAAGAAAAGGCCGAAGATCGACGCGTTCGTACGCTGCACCTGGACCGATTGGTCCTTGCTCAGGGACTCGTACAGATCGCCAGAGATCATTTCCGCATAGTCGTAGTCGCCGGCTTGCACGCCGCTCACGCGGGTGCCGACGTCCGGGACCGGAATGAACCGGATCTTGTCGAAGATGGCGATGCGGGCGCCGGCGAACCCGTCGCCCTTTTCCTTCACCGGCTTGTAGCCATCGAATTTCTCCACCTCGACATAGCGGTTCGGCCGCCACTCCACGAACTTGTAAGGCCCGGTGCCGATATAGTCCTTCTGCTCGATCGGCCGGTTGCCGGCATTGGCGGCGATTTCTTCCGGATAGATCGCAAGGCCACCATTGACGTCCGCAATGAGATTCTTCCAGGCGCCGTTCGGCGCGGACAATTTCAGCGTGACTTCGTACTTTCCCGTCGCTTCGACCGACGTGGCTGCGGCCATCAGGAGCTTGCCGCGCGCACCGAAGTTGCCCCACCGCGTCAGCGAGGCGGCCACGTCCCTGGCGGTCATCTCCTTGCCGTTGTGGAAGGGAACGCCTTCGCGGAGCTTGATGACGATGGTCTTGCCGCCGTCTTCCTCGCGATCGCTCTCGGCCAGCATCGGGCGCGGCGTATAGGCCGAGTCCAGCGCATACAGTGTTTCGAAGATGTGGCGGCCGATGACCGATGCGACGTCGGCAGTCGTCAGCATGACGTCAAGTGGCGGCGGTTCGCCGATGGTGGCTTCGCGAAGCAGGGTGGCCGCGCTGGCCTGTGCATTGAGAAACAATGCGGTGGCGATCCCAACGGCGCCGCGCATCAAGACACTGAGGTCGCATCTCATGATCGCCCCTCCCACCTTGTTTCAGCCGCCTGCCTTCACCTGCAGGGGATGCGCCCTCAGGCGTTGACCCGGCGGCGCGTTATCGTTTGTTTGAAAGTTACATACAGAATATGCTAAGTTTCAAGTAGAAAATTGCGGTAGACTGCCGATCTGTCGATACGTGGATTGATCGAGGCTGAAGGTTTCTTACGACGATCTCCTGGTCAAGGGCGCAGGTTAATCCGACTTGAGGAAGGGCGCGCATGCCGCGTGCGAAGCGAATTCACCCGGCGAAAGCCGCGGGGACGGCAGTCTCGACCCCGTCGCGTCGCGACGCGTTCGTGGCCGGCGACATCATCTCTGTCATCAGACAGAGTGCTCCGAGTCTCAGCCCCTCGGAGCAGCGTGTTGCCATGGCGCTGCTGGCCGACGTCGAGTTTGCCATTCACGCGAGCAATGCGGAGCTGGCTCGCAGCGCGCGTGTCAGTGAGCCGACAGTGACCAGGTTCAGTCGCTCCGTCGGCTGTCGCGGCGTCCGTGACCTCAAGGTGAGGCTGGCTCAAGCCATGGCGGTTGGGCGGATTTACGTTGAGCTGCCCCCGCATGTCGGCACGGATCTGGCGCGCCCCGCTCTCTGGCGGTCGGTGTTCCAGGAAATTCGTCGCGCAATCGCTGCTGCCGAAGAGGGACTACGGAAGGAGGACATCGAGAGGGCTGCCGAAGCCATCTCGCGCTGTTCGAAACTTGCAGCCTTCGGCGTGGGCGGCGGCTCGACCCTTGCGGCGATGGAGGTCCAGAATCGCTTCTTTCGTCTCGGGATCGCCGTCTCTCACACCTCCGACCCGAGCTTGATGCGCATGATCGCGGCGACCCTTGGCGAGGAGGATGTCGTCGTCGCCATCTCGACCACGGGTGCAGCGAGCGAGGTGATCGAGGCAGCCGGTATCGCCAAGCAATACGGCGCCCTGGTCGTCGCGATTACCAGGCCGCAAAGCAGGCTGGCCTCAATCGCCGATATTGCGCTCGGGGTGCACGTGCCCGAAGCGCCCGATGCGCTCAAGCCGACCGCGTCGCGCTATGCCCTTCTCGCGGCCATCGATCTGCTCGCCGCGTCGACGGCCTATTGCAAGCCGCTCGAAGCCCAGACACGGATGCGACGGATCAAATACGAGTTGCTGAAGGGGACGGACGGAAATTCAAATGGGCCGCTCGGCGACTGAAGCGCGATGCCGGCACATGCCAACTGTTGCGCTGCTGACGCTCTCAGCGCAGGCTCGGGCCCTTGCTCAAACGTGCGCGTCGTAGATTTGGATGTCGGGACGAGCAAATCGGACAATCTGCGCGATCAGAGCGGTCGTCATTTTGGAGCGAGCCGGTAGAACTCAAGCCTGTAACAGTGGGCTCGTGTTGGAACGGCATGGAAAACATTGAGTCTGTTAGTCGTTCGGTAGCCAAGATGCTCTCGAGAGAGCATCTTGGCTTCGCAAGGGTACGACGCGTTTCGTCGCCTTTATCTTTGACGACGACGGCAATACGCCTTGGTCAGTCCGGGCCGATGGCTGTTGAGCGGTTGGGGCTAGCTGCAGCTCAGCGGCAACGGCTGGTTGGGATGCAACTCGTACCAATCATAGCAATCCGGATAGGCGCCGTAGAATCCATATCCGGGCCGGTAGCGGCCGAAGTGGTGAAACGCGTGCTGGCGGAGACCGTCGGCATGACCGCCGAAGCCGAGGTGCTCGCCGCCGAACCGGGCGCCGCCGCCGAAGCCGCCCTCATGCCCCATGCTGCCGAAATGCGCGCCGCCGCCAAAGCCCGCATGTCCACCGCCGAAGCCGCCACCGCCAAAGCCGCCGTGGCCGCCACCTCCACCTCCTCCACCGTGCGCGTCGGCCGCGCCGATGGCGAGCGTCGAGGCGAGCGCTGCTGTTGCCAGAATCATGATGGCTCGTTTCATGGAAAACTCCTCTCGTGTTGAGCTGCCCGGTCATCCCTGAGGCCCGCTGCCGGATCGTGCTGTGCGCGCGAGGCTGCTGGTGACCGGGCGTGTGATGCAGGAGAGGTAGGTGCGCCGCGCGGCAATCCAACTGAATTCCGCGTCAGACATCAGGCGCCGCGCGCGAAGGTGAACGCGCCGCGCGTGGTGGCAACGCACGCAAGAGAGCGGGCTGAATCGAACAGCCCGCTCCCTGTCATTCGATGTGAAGCGCCCGGCGGAGCCATCCGGCCGGCCGCGTTGGTGCAATCAGAAGCTGCCCGTGCCCGGCTCGCAAGGCACGTTGTTGCCGGTCCACGGCGCGGTGGCAAAGGCGCCGACGCGCGGTGCCGGAATGCAGGCGCGTTCGCCCGGATAGAATGGCGCGCTCGTCGCGACCGTATCGGCTTCCACCGCGGGCTGCTGCACGACGCGATGGTGCTCGCGCGCCATGACGGGGCCGCCCAGCATGGCGGCTGCGATCAATCCCATCGACAACAGTTTGGACGTGGTCATTCGCTCTCTCCATTGATGACATCAGGCCGAACCAAGCCGGCTCGTCATCGACGTGTGAACGATCAGTCGCGATTCAAACGCACGATTTGCTCACCGCAGTTCAACCGCCCGTGACCCGATGCGGCGTCGCAACCACGATCGTGCGAATGCATAACATCCGTGGCCCCTGAAACTACAGCGCGTGCGTTGACGGCATATGTTCGATCAGCGCAGTTGGCAGCGGAGCCCGGAAGATGATCACGACATTGGCAACACGCATCGCCCTTGCACTGGCGCTGCTCGCGAGGCGCGCGGTCCGCACCATGAATTGCAATTCAATGGTGCCCCATGCGACGCGAGCCTATCCTGTACCGCAGCGAGTGGCCGGCGTCAGGCGGCATCAGGGCCGCGCGTTCGACGCGGGCGGGCATTGAGCATGAGACCGCGTGCCGCTGAACCCTCGCTTCCTCACCGCGCGCCGAAACGGCGTGCGGAACGCGGAACGAGGATCATGAACCGGATTCTCCTGATCGAGGACGACGCCGAGACCGCCGAGGCAATTGTCGCCGAGCTCGCCGATCGCGGGTTCGAGGTGCAATGGGCCGGCGACGGCGTCGACGGTCTCGACCGCGCGCGCACATCGAGCCCTGATGCCATGATCGTCGATCGCATGCTGCCGGGAATGGACGGGCTGGCCGTCATCGAGGCGCTACGCAAGGACCAGGTCAGGACGCCCGTGCTGGTCCTGAGCGCGCTCGGCGCGGTTGACGACCGGGTGCGCGGATTACGCATGGGCGGAGATGATTATCTCACAAAGCCGTTCGCGATCATCGAGCTGGTCGCGCGGATCGAGGCGCTGCTGCGCCGTCCGACCGACAGCCGCGAAACCATCCTGCATGTCGGGCCGCTCGAGATCGACCTGATCGAGCGGACCGCGCGACGCGGCGAGCGCGAGCTCGAACTGTTGCCGCGCGAATTCCGCCTGCTCGAATACATGATGCGCCGGAACGATCAGCTGCTGACGCGCGCGATGCTGCTCGAGGAGGTCTGGAATTACAAGTTCGTCCCGGCGACCACGAACCTGATCGATGTGCATATGGGTCGGCTCCGACACAAGGTCGACGGTCCCGGAGAGGTGCAGCTGATCCACAACGTCCGAGGCTCCGGCTTCGTTCTGCGTTCGCGGCTATAGGGGCGCGAGATGCACCAGAGCCAGCTGATCCGCTCCAGCACGTTCCTCTGGGCCCTGGCCGTGGCGGCCGCCTTCGCGCTGTTCGTGGTCGGCCTGTTCGCGTTCATCTACTGGAAGCTCGACGACTATCTGGTCGCGCGATCCGATCGCATGATCACCACACGGATTCACTTCATCGCAGACCTGCCGCCGGCCCGCCGCATCAGCGCGATCGCGGATCATCTCGGGCAGGATTCCAGGGGCGTGCAATACGCGGGACTGTTCGATGCCGCTGGCACGAGGCTGGCCGGCAACATCGACCATTTGCCGCGCGAGCTGGGGCTTGATGGCGCGGTGCAGGGCGTGCGGCTCGACCTGTTCGAAAAGCCGGCAGCCCACGTTCCGGTCGTCAGGGCGGTCGGCAGACGTCTCGATGGCGGCGATGTCTTGGTGATGGGACGGAACGTCGATGAGACGC
The DNA here is from genome assembly GCF_052075915.1 of Bradyrhizobium sp. 1200_D9_N1_1. Taxonomy (NCBI): domain Bacteria; kingdom Pseudomonadati; phylum Pseudomonadota; class Alphaproteobacteria; order Hyphomicrobiales; family Nitrobacteraceae; genus Bradyrhizobium; species Bradyrhizobium sp. 1200_D9_N1_1. The sequence goes on from NZ_CP197226.1 coordinate 599,098, forward strand.
GCGAGATATCGAGCGTGGTGGGGCAGGCGCTGGCCCTGGGCTTGCTGCCGGCCTTCAGCCTCTGTCTGCTGGCTGGCGCCTGGCTGAGCATCCGCGCCCAGAGACGCGTGGAGGAGGTGAACCAACGGGTCCAGCGCATCGTGGCCGGCGAGCTGCGCGAGCGGCTCCCGGAGGGCGGAACGGACGATCCATTCGCGCGGCTGGCCGGGATCGTCAACGGCATGCTCGACGAGATGGAGACGATGATCAACGCGCTCGCCGGCGTCGGCAACGACATCGCCCATGATCTCAGGACGCCGCTCACGCGCGTCCGCCTGGCGCTGGAGCGCGGGCGCACGCATGCGGCAACGCTGGAGGACCTCCAGGAGATTACCGACAAGGCGATCGCCGGCATCGACCAGTCGCTCGCGATCGTCACCGCCCTGCTGCGTCTGACCGAGATCGAGAACAATCGCCGCATGGCCGGCTTTGGCGAGGTCGCGCTCGACGAGATCCTGCGGGAAGTGTGCGACGTCTACGAACCCATCGCCGAGGACAAGCGCATCGCCCTCGGTGTCGTCATCGAGCGCAATGTGCAGGTGTGGGGCGACCGGGACCTGCTGTTCGAGGCGGTCGCCAATCTCGTGGACAATGCCGTCAAGTTCACGCCATCGGGCGGACGGGTGGAGCTCGCGCTGGAAGCGGAGGACGGCACGGCGCTCGTGCGCGTCAGCGACACAGGCCCCGGCATCCGCGAGCAGGAGCGAGAGGCGGTGCTGCGGCGGTTCTATCGCTCCGACAAGATGCGCAACACGCCGGGCGTCGGGCTGGGGCTGAGCCTGGTGGCCGCCATCGTCAAGCTGCATGGCTTCCGGCTGATCGTCGGTCCCGCGCCCGGAGGGCGGATCGAGATCCTCGCCTGGACCGGACGGGCGGACAAGGCCGCCACCTGCCGGTCCCGGACATTGCGGCACGCAGACGCCGACCTGATGGGATGAGCCAAATGATGCGCAATGCCTTCGAGATCGATCAGCCGGCCTGGAGTGTGGGAGTGACAGATGCAGACTAGCCACGAAGTTGCGAGGAGTGCTTCCGTCGCCGCTGCGGGCGCAGCGGTATCGGCACCGTTCCTCAGCGCGTATTCCGCGGCCATCAGACGCTACGAACTGCTCGAGCCAGGTCAGGAGCAGCAGCTGGCACGTCGCTGGCACGAGACACGAGACCGCGGCGCAGCCGACGCGCTCGTCACCAGCCATCTCCGGCTCGCCGCCAAGCTGGCGCGCGGCTACAAGGGATACGGACTTCCGATGGTCGACCTGATCGCGGAAGCGAATCTCGGCCTCGTCATCGCAGCGTCACGCTTCGAGCCCGGCCGCGGCGCGCGTTTCTCCACCTATGCGATCTGGTGGATCAAGGCCGCCATTCACGAGTACATCCTGCGCTCCTGGTCCCTGGTCAAGATCGGGACGACGGCTGCGCAGAAGAAGCTGTTCTTCAAGCTCCGCAGCGAGATCAGGAAAGCCACCGGCAGCGTGATGTCAGGGCTCACGCCTGACGTCGCCGAATTGATCGCCGGGAAGCTCGATGTGACCGCGCGTGAGGTGATCGAGATGGATGCGCGGCTCAATGGCGACATGTCGCTGAACGCGCGCGTCGGTGGCGAGGAAAGCGGAACCGAGCTGGAAGCCTTGCTGGTCGATGGGGCGGTCGACGCCGAGACGATGCTCGCCGATCACGAGCAGACGGAGCGGCGTGCCAAAGCCTTGCGGGTTGCGCTGGGCGGGCTTGCGGCGCGGGAACGTCATGTCTTCGAGGCGCGGCGACTGACGGAATGCCCTGTGACGCTCGATCAGTTGGCCCGCGAATTGTCCATCTCCAGCGAACGGGTTCGACAGATCGAGATTCGTGCCTTTGCCAAGGTCAAGCGGGCCGTGATGCTCGCCGCGCAGGATGCGCCACGCGCCGCCGTATGCAACGTCTGAATTCGTTTTCATTTGAACGGAGCTCCGACCGTCCTCACCTGTCCGAAGATCCCGCGTCCCTCGCTCCAGGCAGACCACCATGGGAATTGTTCGCTTCGCACTACGGCTTCCGCACACATTTTATGTGCTTGCCGCGCTGATCCTGTTTCTCGGCGGGATCGCGATCCGGTCGATGCCGACGGATATTTTCCCGGAGATTCGGATCCCCGTTGTCACGGTCATCTGGAGCTACACTGGCCTCTCGACGCCGGAGATGGAGCAGCGCGTCAGCACCTACAGCCAATATTCGATCAGCGCCAACGTCACCGGAATCAAGAATATCGAAGCACAGACCCTCAACGGCCTTTCGGTTCAGAAGATCTACTTTCAGCCGGACGTCAATCTCGATCTCGCGATCTCACAGATCGTCTCGGCGACCAATGCCATCCGTGCCCTGATGCCGCCGGGCATCCAGCCGCCGATCATCGTGCAGTTCAATGCCTCGAGCGTCCCGGTGCTCCAGCTCAGCCTCGAGTCAAACAGCCTGAACGAGCAGCAACTCTACGATTTCGGCATCTACCGGGTCCGCCAGCAACTGGCTCCCGTTCCGGGCGTGACCCTTCCCACGCCTGCCGGCGGCAAATACCGGCAGATCATGGTCGATATCGATCCGAACAAGCTGCTGTCGCGCGGATTGACGCCGCTCGACATCGTCAATGCGGTCAACACCCAGAATCTGACGCTGCCGACCGGCACGACGAAGATCGGCGACACCCAGTACACCGTTCGAACCAACGCAACGCCGGCCACGATCCAGGATCTCAACATGATCCCGGTCAAGTTCGCCAACGGGGCCACGATCTTCCTGAAGGACGTCGCCCAGGTCCGCGACGGTGCCCAGGTCCAGCAGAATATCGTCCGCGAGGATGGCCACCGGGCCGTTTTGCTCAGCGTCATCAAGAACGGGAACGCCTCTACCCTCGCCGTCGTCAACGGCGTGAAGGCGGCCTTGACGTCGATCCGCGCGTCGGCCCCGGCGGGGCTGAAGATCAACGAGTTGTTCGATCAGTCGATATTCGTCACCCATTCGGTCAATGGCGTGCTGCGCGAAGGAGCGATCGCGGCCGGCCTGACGGCGCTGATGATCCTGGTGTTTCTGGGGTCTTGGCGATCGACGCTGGTTGTCCTGATCTCGATCCCGCTGGCGATGCTGTCCTCGCTGGTCGTCCTGTATTTTCTCGGCGAGACCCTCAACACGATGACGCTCGGCGGGCTTGCCCTCGCGGTCGGTATCCTTGTGGACGATTCGACGGTGACGATCGAGAACACGCACCGGCTCTGGACCGAAGAGGGCATGCCGTTGTCGGAAGCGACCCTGCACGGAGCCGCCGAGATCGCTATTCCGACGTTGGTCTCCACGCTCGCGATCAGTTGCGTGTTCACCTCGGTCGTATTTCTGGAAGGCCCGGCCAAATATTTGTTCACGCCGCTTGGCCTCGCCGTGGTGTTCGCGATGCTGGCGTCGTACGGATTGTCGCGGACGCTCACGCCGATCACTATCGGCCTGCTGCTGAAGGGCGAGCGGCGTCATGGCGAGGGCGAGCGATCGTCGAACATATTCGCGCGCGCCTCCGCCGCGTTCGAGCGCGGGTTCGAGCACCTGCGCGACGGCTATTCCGATCTCCTGCTGACATTGTTGCGTCGTCGCGTCATCGTGCCCGTCGTCGCCGTGCTGGTGCTGGCGCTCGGAGCCACCATGTTCGTCTATGTCGGAAGGGATTTCTATCCCCTGATCGACGGCGGCCAGATCCAGCTCCATGTTCGCGCGCCCGCGGGCACGCGCATCGAGCGGACGGAAGCGATCTTCCAGGCGGTCGAGGACAAGATCCGCGAAGTTATTCCGAAGCGCGACCGGGCGCTGATCGTCGACAATATCGGCCTCCCGGCGCGGCCCTACAATCTCGCATTCACCGACGGCTCCACGATCGGGGTGAACGACGGCACCATTCTCGTATCGCTGAAGGACGGGCACAAGCCGACTGCGGACTACATCAGGAAGCTGCGGCAGGTGCTGCCGTCGGCATTTCCGGAGGACACGTTCTATTTCCAGGCGGCCGATATCGTCACGCAAATCCTGAACTTCGGTCTCCCGGCGCAGATCGATGTCCGCACCGTCGGTTACGGCAGCAACAACCTGGCCGTGGCCAAGGAGCTGCAGAAGAGTCTTGCGGCGATCCCCGGTGTCGTCGACGCGCATCTGCAGCAGGAGGTCGATGCTCCCGCGTTCTACGCCGATATCGACCGCACTCGCGCCGCGCAATTGGGTCTCAATGCGAGCACGGTGGCGACCAATATCAATGTCAGCCTCAGTTCGTCCGCGCAGGTCTCGCCGAATTTCTGGACTGATCCGACGTCAGGCATCCCCTATTACCTGGCCGTGCAGACACCCGAATACAGGGCCAACTCGCTGAACTCCCTGGGCAACACGCCGGTGTCGGCATCGCTCGCCGCAAGCGGGCAGACGGTGCCTGGCCTCCTCAGCAATGTCGCCACCTTCAAGCGGGGCACCGTTCCGACCAATTTGAACCAGGCCAATGTCCAGCCGGTGTTCGACGTCTATGCGAGCGTCCAGGGCCGCGATCTCGGCAGCGTCGCGTCCGATATCGACAAGGTGACGTCCACCCTTCAGAAGCAACTGCAGCCCGGCAATTCGATCCAGGTTCTGGGACAGATCCAGAGCATGCATCAGTCGTTCCGCGATCTCGGGATTGGACTGCTGTTCGCGGCGATTCTCGTCTACCTGCTGATGGTCGTGAACTACCAGAATTTCGGAGATCCCTTCGTCGTCATCATGGCGCTGCCGGCGACATTCTGCGGCATCGTGACGATGCTGTTCGTCACCGGGACCACGCTGAACGTGCCCTCGCTGATGGGAGCCATCATGGCGGTCGGCGTTGCCTCCGCAAATTCCATCCTGCTCGTGACGTTCGCGCGGGACGAGCAGTTGAAGGGACATTCCGCCTTCCAGGCGGCGCTGAGCGCGGGCCGGACGAGGATCCGGCCGGTGCTGATGACCGCGGCGGCGATGATCGTGGGCATGATCCCGATGGCGATCGGCGGGCCGGGTGAGGAGCAAAATGCAGCGCTCGCGCGGGCGGTCATCGGCGGCCTGCTGTTCGCAACTCCGACCACCTTGCTGATCGTGCCTTATCTCTTCGCCATGCTGCGCAAGGGCAACGACGGCAAGCCCCGCCACGGCGTATTCGAGGAGCAACCGGAATGAGTGATGTTCGCGAACGGTCCGATGACGACGAGGCAGCAGACCGCCCCGGAGCGGAGAGCCTCAGGATCGTGGAGCTGCCGGGCAAGGTCGCACGATCCAAGCGCCGTTACGGTGGTCCGCTGCTCGGGGGAGGCGTGCTCCTGCTACTTGCGGGCGGTCTGGGCATCGGCGGCTGGCGGCACTATGAGGCCGCGCGTGAGGTCGCCGCAGTGGCAGAGCAGGTTCGGACCAACGTTCCGGAAGTTCGCGTGGCGACGGTCCAGGCTAGCGGCGACCTCATGAAGGTCACCTTGCCGGCGACGACGACCGCGTTCGAGGCTGCCAACATCTTTGCGCGGACCAGCGGCTATATCGAGAAGCGCTACGTCGACATCGGCGATCGAGTGAAGAAGGGCGATCTCCTCGTGGAAATCACCGCTCCCGAGCTGGACCAGCAGATCGCGCAGGCGCAGGCGACGCTCGCGCAGGACCAGGCCGCACTTCAGCAAGCGCAAGCGAGCCGAGAACTGGCCGACGTCACCAATTCGCGCGACAGCAATCTCGTCAAGCAGGGCTGGTTGACGGCGCAACAGGGCGATAACGATCGTCTTACCCTGCGCGCACAGCAGGGCGCGGTGGGCGTCGCGCAGTCGAACATCGCGGCGCAAGAGGCGCAGATTCGCGTGCTCCAGCAGGAGAAGTCCTACCAGCGCGTGGTGGCGCCGTTCGACGGCGTGGTCACGCAGCGCAACGTGGACAATGGCAGCCTAGTGCAGGCCGGCTCCACCTTCATGTTCACGATGATGCATTCCAATGTCATCCGAACCCAGGTCTTCGTGCCGCAGGACGAGGCTTTCGGCGTTGCTCCGGGCGTCGACTCGGATATCCGCGTTCCCGAGATTCCGGGGCGGACGTTTGCGGGCAAGGTCACGCGGATCGCGACCGCGCTGCAGCCGGGGAGCCGGACGTTGCTGACCGAGATCGACGTGCCCAACCCCGATGGCCTGCTCAGTCCCGGCATCTATTGCACGGTCGAATTATCGATCCCGCGCAGGACGCCCTCGACGACGATCCCGTCCGATGCGCTCGTCTTCGATCAGAACGGCCTCCATGTCGCGGTCGTGCGGAATGGTACGGTTCATTTTCAGCAGGTCTCGATCTCCAGGGATTTCGGCACCACGGTGGAAGTGCGCGACGGCGTGCAGCCCGGCGATCAGGTCGTGCTCAATCCCGCGGTCAATCTGGCAGAGGGCAGCAAGGTCACGGTTCGCAAGAGCGAAGTGAGTTAGGGCACCAAAGATGATGCGGATCGCGTTCGCAACGGCGATGGCTCTGCTGCTCGGCATCTCTCCGGGCCAGGCACAGATCGCAACGACCGGCAGCACGGCAATGGATCTGCCGACAGTGCCGGGCGCGATCGTGATCTCGCCGCTCAACAGTCCGGGGCCGTTTTCGGCAACGACCGTGCCGGGCGTTCCGGATACGACGCTGGCGCCGGTTCCGCTCGCCTCGGATCCGACGACGCCCGGGACGGTGGTCGTCTGTGCTCCGCCGGCGACCTCGCCAACGCCGTTGCCGGCGACACCGACCGTATCGAGCACTGGCCTTTCGACATCGGGCATCGCGGCCCCGATCCTGCCGGTCACGGGACAGAACGGCAGCTCCATCGGGACAATCTCCACGGCCGCGCCGGCGGGAACAGGTGCGACAGTGGCATGCAGCTCAACGCCCGGAGGGCAGGTGACGAGCGCGGCATCTCTGCCGCTTTCGATTCCGCAGGTGCCTGCAAGCCCCGCGCCCGGCACGATCCTGGCGGATACCAGCGGCGCCGGCGGCACGGGCATCGACCCGAACGCCGCCGTCGTACCCAGCCCGAACAGCTCGGCTTGCGCGGAAGGGGTTTCGATGAATCTGGCGCAGCCCGCGACGGTGTTGCCGGCCAACGCCTCGGGTGCAGCGCCAACGCCGGGCGTGTCGCCGATCCTGCCACCGGGATGCTGAGGCGAAATTGCAGGCCTCAAGCGTCATCGCAACCTAGTGGCAGGTGCAAGACGGGGGCCGCTCGCCGTCGTATGTCGAAAGCGAGATGCCCGGTATTTCAGCCAGAGCGCGAGCAAACGTGAGTGCGGGAAGATCGATCTCCTGATCGAACAGAGCGCTGACCGGACCAACGAGATCAAGTGCCGTCTGCTGACGGTTCGACTTCGCCATGATCCTTGCCCAGGCCGCCGCAACCTTCAGCTCGTAGAAGCTGCATTGCTGCTCTCGGGCCACGGATAGTCCCTCGGCGAACAGCAATTCGGATCGCGAGAGTTCGGATGGGCCATTGGCCAGAAGAATTTCAGCCTTTATCCTCAGCAGGTCCGCAAGGCACCACAATTGCCGGCCTTGCCGCGAGATGGACAAGGCCTCTTCCACCGCGGCCAGGGCCTGCGCAGCCTCGCCGCTCGCGAGCAGGCCTTCGGCGAGCGATCCGAGAAACTCGGGATTGCGCATCAGCCATCCGTTCTCGGTCCGCGCTTTCAGGCCACTACGCAGCAGCGCTATTCCGTCGTCATGGTTGCCTTGCAAAACCAACAGCTGCCCCTTCAGGCAAGACGTCCAGCTCGTCCAGAAAGCTATTCCTTCGCGTGTGACGAGCTCGAGAAGGGAGGATATTGCCTGATCGGCGGCGGCGAGATCATGCGTCATCAGCGCGATCGGGCAGACGGCGTTCCGGAGCGCGTAGGCGATCGCAAGCTTGTCCTTCTCACGCTCGGCGTCCTGGAGGCACTCGGCGGCCAGCGATCTGCTCTGGGCGATCTTTCCCTGCAACAGCAGCACGCGAGCCAACATCGCCTTGGCAAGAACGCTCTGATTCAGCAGGAACCACATCAGGTTCGTGCCGCCGCTCAATCCGTGGGCCGAATCGTCCAGGGACAAGGTCAGCTCGCGCCGTGCAACCTCCTGCGCGCCGAAGAAATGGGCGGCAGCGCCAATCAGGCGACGGCCTACCGCCTCGTTGGCGGGATTTCCGGTGCGCAGCGCGATCTCGAGGTAGCGTTCGCCGACGTCCTTGGCCGCGGCATATTGGCCCGAGTTGAGGTTATAGCTCCACAAGGTCCAGACCGCCTTGAGCTGAAGCTCGAGATCGGACAATTCCTCGGCGAGCGCGAGACCGATGCTCAGCGCCGCCTTCATGCGATCGGCCGACCCCGTGGTGTTGAGGAGTGCGAATCCCAGCGCGACATAGAGCTGCGCCTTGAGCTTCGGAACGCAGGTGAACCCGGGGCTGAAATGCGCAAGAGCGTGCTCGATCCGCGTTGAGCATTCCACGAAGGACAGCAACTGCATCCATACCGGAACGAAGCCGGACGTCAGCTCGATTCCAAGCGCCGTATCTCCACCGGGCGAGAACGCCCAATCGAGCGCCGCATGCACGTTTCCGATCTCCTGGGCGAAACGGGAGATGTCGTCGGGAGCGGGAGAGGCATCGCCGAGCGGCGCGATGATCTGCCTGACAAAGACGGCCTGCCGTCTGGCAGCCTGCTCGACGAGGCCTGCGTCTGCGAGCTTCTCCAGCGCATAGGCGCGAGTGCTCTCCAGGAGGCGCCATCGTCCCTCGAAGGAGGGATCCAGCGACACCAGCGATTTCGCGACCAGATTGAACAGGGTTTCGATGACGTCCGACCGCGACAGAGTGTCGTCCATCATCGCACTGGCCGCATCGAGCGTGAAACCGGCCGGAAACACCGCGAGTTGGCAAAGCAGGTTCTGCTCTGCCGGCGGCAAGAGATCGTAGCTCCAGTCCAGGGTCGCCCGCAGGGTCTGGTGTCGCGGCAGCTGGTCGCGGCGGCCGCCATTCAGGAGCTCGAAGCGCTTGTCCAGGCGGAGCAGTACGGCGTCTACTCCGAGATTGGCGGCCCGGGCTGCGGCAAACTCCAGTGCGAGCGGAATGCCGTCGAGGCGGCGACAGATGGCGGCGATCTTCTGAAGCTCCTCGGCGCCGGCAACGAAGCTCGCACGCAGCGCCCGCGTTCGGGCGACGAACAGCTGCACTGCGCTTGCCCGGAGCAGCAGATCGGGAGCGTGCATATCGGGATCGGGGACCGACAGCGCCGGAACGGCCGCAACGTATTCGCCGTCGATGCGGAGGCCTTCGCGGCTGGTCGCGAGAACCGTGACGTTCGGACAATAGTGGAGCACGGCACTGGCGATCTGCGCGGCCGCTTCGATCACATGCTCACAATTGTCCAGGACAAGAAGCAGGCGGCGGGTCCCGATGGCCTGCGCGATGCTTGCGGGCGTTACTTCCTTGTCATTCGAGGCGAGCCTGAGCGCACGGGCGGTCGCAGATGCCGCAAGAGCCGCACCCTGCAGGGCCGCGAGCTCGACCAGCGCTACGGAATCGTTGAACGAAGGCGCGACACTGCGCGCGAGCTCGATCGCCAGCTTCGTCTTTCCGATGCCGCCGGGGCCGACAAGAGTCACGGCCCGATATGCGGACAACACGTCGCTCAATTCGCTCAGACTATCCTCGCGACCGATGAGAGGCGCGCGGATACTCGGCAGGTTGCTGGAAAAGAGCGCATCGGCCGGAATTGTTACCGGTGCGGCCGCCGGATGATCCAAATGCCCGCTTCGCCAAGTTCCAGCGAGCGTGTATCCGCGACCTGAAACCGTCTTGAGCAGATTGCGATCCTCGCCCAGCGCCTTCCGGACGGCCGAAATATGAACCTGGAGCGTGTTGTCTTCGACGGTCAGGCCCGACCAGACGCTTCCGATCAAATCGTCCTTGGTGACCAGGAGGCCGGCGGAGCCCACCAACTTCTCGAGAATCTCGAATGCACGGCTTCCGATCGGCACCGCGACGTTGTTGTATCTCAGCTCCCTCCGTTGGCAATCGATCAGCCAATGTCCGAAAGAGTACGTGCGATCAACCGGAGATGACATAAGGGGTCCGTGCATCAACTTCGCTGCCGTGATCCGAGGGGGAGATCACGAGCCCGCCCTTGAGATCACCGACCCGTGGCAAGAATTTGAAAGCGTCAATGCGCCTAGGTCTCCTAGAGGGGAGATCGTCGGCATGTCAAGAAGACCCGCTCAGTCCGACGCTTCGTTCATCGTCGATGCTGGCACCCGACGCGCTCGTGTTCGATACACGAATTCGTGACAGCAGCCGGGCGTGTGTCACAATGGGAGAGGCGGTCGGAAGAAGCCTGACGTCTGCAACGGAAGCATCATTTACTCACTTCGCCGAGGATCGTCAGCGCAAGACCTCCGGAGCAGAAATGCGTCCGAGAGACGTGCACCGGTCGCAAGAACGGCGGCCTGATCGTGAGCCGCCGTCCTTCCTTCCGCCGAGAGGTCAAAATCCGGAACGTTGAGACGATCAACTTCCAGTCGGCGTCAACCGGACTTGATCCGGTTCGCGAACTCAATAGCCCGAGGTGGGCTCGCATGGCGGCCGCCGCCAGGGGGCGGTTGCGTACGCACCGACGTCGGGAGCACGGGCGCAGCCGCGCTTGGAGGAGGCCGGAACGCGCTGAGCCGACGCATAAGCCTCGGCATTGGTACGCTTCGCGTTGCCTTCGCGAGCCATCGCGGGGGAGGCAATCATGGCTGCGACCACGAATCCGGCCGACAAGAGCTTCAGTGTAGTCATCGAACATCTCCTTGAGAAAGCGACGCCGAACGCCTCGGCCCGCACGCGAGACATGTTCATGCGCGCGTCGGATCCGCAGTGTTGATCGAACGAACATTTTCGTCTTTGCACGAAGTCGTCGCGGTGCGTTGACTTCGGACATCGACGGCTCATCCCACAGGGAGGTTCGCGTCCTAGTCGGGCAAGGGCGTCGCCTGGTCAGCGCGTCCATCGAGCAGCGGACCAAACCATTCCCAGCTCTCGCCGGTGAAGCGCATCATCTGGAGCTGCTCGATCGGATGAAAGTCCGTTGGTGATGTCTTTATTCGAATGCCGGGGATGTAGGCTTCGAGTTCGAAATCGAGATCCGCGGCCACTTGCATGATTCTCTCGTGCGTCAGATCATCGCCGCAGCGTCTGATCACCTCCACGAGCGCGCTCGACATGTTGAAGGCCACCAGAGGCCCGCTCTCCGATCGATCGGCTTCCGGAAAGTATTTCGCCATGAACGCGCGAAAGTGCTGCATGCCCGGATGGCTGTCCCACTGCGGATCCGTCACGTCCATCTGATACCCCGCGCTGAGAACTCCCTTTGCGTTGTCCAGTCCGGCCGGCTTCAGCACCGCGCCGACCGAGACCGAGACGTTCGTCACGATGTGGATGGGATGCCAGTCCAGCTCAGCGAGCTTCCTAATCGCCTGAGCGGCGAATTTGGGCGTGGCTATGTCGATGAATATGTCGGGCGCGGCGGACTTGATCGCGACGACCTGTGAATCGATCGTCGGTTCGCTGACCTCGTATGGCAGGCTGGCAACCACCATTTGCGCGTACTTGTCCTGGAGCACGTCCTTCAGCCCGAGCAGATAGTCGCGCCCGAAGTCGTCGTTCTGGTGGAGAATGCCGATCCTGGCACCTGGATGATGCCTCAGAATGTAGTCCGCATAGATGCGGGCCTCGGTTCGGTAGCTCGGTAGCCAGCCGATGGTCCACGGAAAGTGCTCGGGATCGGCCCAGTGCGACGCTCCGGTGATGACGAACAATTGCGGCACATGCCGGTGGTTCATGTACTTCTGAATGGCGGCATTGCTGGCCGTGCCGAACGGCGCGAAGATCGCGAGCACCTCGTCGTCCTCGACGAGCCGTCGTGCTTGTTCGACCGCCTTGGATGAACTGTAGGCGTCGTCATATGAGATGAAATTGATCTTCCGGCCGTTGATTCCGCCGTTGTCGTTGATCATGCGAAAGTATGCACTCATCGTCTTGCCGATGATGCCGTAAGCCGACGCCGGACCGCTGTAGGGCATGATGTTGCCGATCCGGATCTCGGTATCGCTTGCGCCGGGGTCGTACTGCGGCTCCGCGGAAGCGCTGCCGACTGCGAGCACGGCGCAGGAGATGACGAGCTTTCCCAGGCGCCACGCGTTGCCCGAAATCGAGTAGCCAGTTCTGCCTGTGATCAAGCGGTGCCTCCATGGCGCTGCCGGGTTTCGAACATACCAAACCCGACGACGTGTCGTTCGGCCGCGCCGGCCCGGGAGAGACGCGTATTGCGGTCGCTGGGCGTGCACGTGCAGAAGTCGGGTCCCGAATATAGCGCGGGTGCTGCCGCGAGCCCGGCTTAAGATGCTGAAGAACTGTTAAGTTTCGCAACTGCCGGGCCGGCTATCCGGATCGACGTGATTGGCCTTGTTTCGAAGCCGGCAGGGTGCGCCGCATGGCGCGGCCGCACTCCCGGATTTTGGACGCCATCATCTGCATGACGCTCGATTGTGGTGCCTCATCATCGATGCCAGTTGCGGACGTGGTAGTGGCCCGCGGCGAATACGGGCGCGGCACCACCCGGCCGCTCGAGGCCCATTCGTCCGGCCGGCGTCAGCGCGCCGCCATTCAGCACGTCGCGATCGGGGTACATCGATGCAAAGGCTGCCGGCTCCTGATCGGCGAAGGACCAGGCGGCGGATGCGGACGATATCGTTGCCGTTGAGAGTAGCGCCGCAGCGATTAGGATTTTGAATACACTCATAGCGATTCTCCATTGCTTGCTCTGTGCGGAGAGTCGCTTGGCGATGATCGCTGCTCGGCTGGTGGCGTTTCCGAAAATTCTTTTGATGAATCCTATGTAGGTCGTCCGGTCGAGAAGTCCCGGAGGACGTGCATCACTCCTGCGGGAAGATTCTGTCAACGTTGTCAGAATCCTCGCGCGATTGTGCGTGGTCAAACGCGTCTGATGCCCGTTTCTGGGAGGCGGGTCGTTTGAACATTTGGAGTGTGAGCAATGAGATTAATCCCTGTTGTTTGTGTCGTCGCCTGCGTAGCGCTCTCGGGCATTGCGTCTGCCCGCGGTGACATGGGATCGCATATGTCGATGGCAAGCGGCGGTGCGCTCGGGACGAGCGCCGCCGCGCCTGGAACGAACTCGCTGGGCACCGCGCTTCCGTCGTCCGACAGTGGTGGTCGCGCGACGAAGGGGCCGTTGCTCGGCACGGACCCGACCATCGACAAGGACGACGCCCGGCTCGAGAAGATGCTGGAAGGATCGATCTGCCGCGGCTGCTGAAGAGCGCGCATTCCGAGACGGGGGCCGGCGGCGGCGCCGTCCGGCAACCTGTGTCTTTCGAAAGGGTTGATGGTAAGCTGGACTGAAAATGATGAAACCGCTTGGGCTGTCCCAATGATGGCTGAGCCAGGCCAGCGTCCCGTCTACATTTATGCGCAATGGGAGATCGATCTTGTCAGACGCGAGTTGCGTTCGGCAGGAGAGCTCGTTCCTTTGGGGGGGCGTGCCTTTGAGATTCTTGCGGAATTGGTTCAGGCGGAGGGCCAACTCGTCACCAAGAACGACCTGACGGAGCGCGTCTGGCGGGGCGTCTTTGTCGAGGAGAGCGCACTTCGCGTACATATCGCGGCGATCCGAAAAGCCCTTGGTCCTGACCGCGACATGCTGTCAACCACTGTTGGCCGCGGTTATCGTTTGCTGGGAGCGTGGCGGATCCGGCATATGGACGCCCCGCTACAATCTGCCGCAACCGGGTTGCTGCCGTCGACCAACATTCCCAGCGCGTCGTTCGATCTCATCGGCCGCACCGCCGCGATCGCACATCTGTGGCGGCTTCTGTCGGCCTATCGCGTGGTGAGCCTGGTCGGGCCCGGCGGGATCGGAAAGACGGCGTTGGCGCTGGAGGCAGCCAGAACGCCGCCGACCGGCTTGGCGGCTGACCGGTTGCTGGTCGAACTGGCCTCGCTGTCCGATCCCAAGCTCGTCTGCTCGGTCATCGCCGGCGTGCTCGGCACCAAGCTCGAGGGCGAGGAGATTTCGCCTGAATCCATCGCACGCGCGATCGGCCCTCGGCCATTGTTGCTCATCCTCGACAATTGCGAACACGTCATTGATGCCGTGGCCCAGGTGGCCGAGCTCGTTGTCAGCCGCTGTCCCGGGACGTTCATTGTTGCGACAAGTCGAGAAGCGCTGCGCATCGAGGGGGAGCACGTCTACCGCGTGCTCCCTCTGGGCGTGCCGCCTGAAGCCAGGCTCGAGCCCGCCGGCGCCTCCGCGTACAGCGCAGTCGAGCTGTTCACGAGCAGAGCGAAGGCGTTGGGTTCAAGCTTCGCGTCCGACGAGGAGAACATCGGCGCCATCGCAGCCATCTGCCGGCGGCTCGACGGCATTCCGCTTGCGATCGAGTTTGCAGCAGCGCGCGCAGTCATGCTCAGCCCGCCGAGGATCGCGGCACTTCTCGATGACAGGTTCAAATTTCTGACGACGGGCCGTCGTACCGCGTTGCCGAGGCAGCAAACGCTGAGAGCAACGCTCGACTGGAGCTATGACCTGCTGCCGGACGACGAGGCGTGGCTGCTCCGGCAGCTCGGCATATTCGCCGGCGAATTCCAGCTCGATGCAGTGATCGCGCTCGCCGGCGAGCACATCGGCGACGTGACCGGCCAGCTTGCCAGGCTGGTGGCAAAGTCGCTCGTTGTCGCCGATATTCGCCGCGACAGTCCTCATTATCGCTTGCTGGATACGACGCGTGCCTATGCATTGGAGAAGCTGCACGCGGGCGGAGAATATCCCGACGCCGCCCGCCGCGAGGCGAAATACTATTGCGGATTCTTTGCCAACGCCGAGGCCGACAGCGAAGTGAAGCCGCAGGCGGAGTGGCTCACCATCTATGGCCGGCACATCGACAACGTGCGAACGAGCCTTGATTGGGCCTTCTCGTCCGGCGGAGACGCGCAAGTCGGAGCGGCCTTGACGGCGGCCGCGGTCCCGCTCTGGGTGCAATTGTCGCTCCTCAGCGAATGCCGCGAGCGGACCGAACTCGCTCTGGCGCGCCTCGACCCGACGGCTGCGAACGCGCCGCGGCTTCGCATGCAGCTGTCGGCCGCGCGCGGCTGGTCGCTGATGTACGGTGTTGGAAGAGCCCGGGAGGCCGGTCCCGCCTGGGCCGCGACCCTTCAGCTGGCCGAGCAACTCGGTGACAGGGACTACCTGTTGCGCGCGCTTTGGGGACTCTGCATCGATCAGTTCAACAATGGCGAATTCCGCAGGGCCCTCGAATTTGCGCATCGTTTCGCGGACGCCGTAGCCGATTCCGGCAATCCTGTCGACCGGATGATGGCCGACCGACTTCTTGCAACCACGCTGCACTATCTCGGCGACCAGCGGCAGGCGTATCATCACATCGGGCGAACCTTGTCTCGCCTCTCGGATCTGGCGGCCAAGCCGCAGGTCATCCGTTTCCGGTTCGACCTGCGGGCCTCAACTCACTACTTCCAGGCGCGGATCCTGTGGCTGCTTGGCCTCGCGGATCAGGCCTTGAGCGTCGTCGAGCGCAACGTCGAGGAAGGCCGGACGAGCGGCCACGCACTCACATTCTGCAGCGTCCTCGGGCAGGGTGCTTGCCCGATTGCCTTCCTGGCCGGCGATCTCGACGCGGCGGAGCGGTATTGTACGATGCTGATCGAGCACACCGAACGCCACCCGATCCGCTTGTGGAACGTATGGGCACGCGCCTTCAGGGGCGTGCTGATCTCGCGCCGGGGCGACGTAGCGACCGGATTGCCGCTGCTGCGCAAGGCGCTCGAGCTCGCGGGCGAGGCGCGCTTCCTGCCGCGTTTCCTGCTTCCCTTCGGCGAGCTCGCCGTGTGTCTCGGAGAGGCCGGCGAGGTGTTGCAAGGGCTCGCGACCGCCGACGAGGCGCTCGCACGATGCGAGGCAAGGGACGAAGGATGGTATGTCGCCGAGCTCTTGCGCATAAAGGGCGAATTGCTGCTGCTCCCCGGCGCGCGCCGCTCGACGGGCGGTGCCGAGCAGGCCTTCGACAAGGCGTTCGAGGTGGCGCGGAGCCAGGGTGCATTGTTCTGGGAGCTGAGGACGGCGATCAGCGTGGCACGAATGAGGATGAGTGAGGGGCATCCGGCCGATGCACGCGATGTTCTCGCTTCCGTGTATGGCAAATTCACCGAAGGCTTCGAGACTGCGGACCTCAGCGACGCGCGCGCAATGATGGTGAAGCTGGGATCGTAAGCGATGGAGGCCCCGGGGAGCGGCATCAGATCCGATCGATCGGATGCCTGTGCGGCCTCGGCGAGCGCCGCATCCCCGTGCTCTGGAACGTTCCGCAATCCGCCAGTGGCGCCGCCTGTGCCATGGATGGCGATGGCCGGCGCCGACGTCTCATTGCCAACTCAGCATGGACCGGCCGCCCGCACGCGTCGTTCGAGACTGCACCCCTCTATCGCGATTGCACGGCGATCGAGGCGATGCGCGCTTACGCGATCCGGAGAGGATCATTTGGCCGCAAACGAGCGCGAGCGTGGCGGGTTCAGCTCGGCAAGCAAGCCTCTTGCCGCCACGAGGCTGCGCGTCTGGAATCCCTCGGTAAACTGCTGATAGACGGGGGCGAGCATATCGTACGCCTCCCGGCGGCGATCGCCTCGCTGCCATAGTCTCGCAAGCGCGATCGCCGCGCGAAGCTCATAACCCAGCGCCCCCTGATGGCGGGCGAGGTCGAGTGCTCGGATGAGGCTCAGCTCCGCTTGCGAAAGATCCGGATTGCTCTTCCGCATCAGCGCTTTCGCTCTTGTGCACAACATGTCGGGCATGTCCATCATGAAGTTGCAGTGTTGGGCCTGGGCAATCGCCTGATCAATGGTGTCCAGGGCTTCGTCGCCGTGACCTGTCGCCGCCAGGGCATCGGCGAGAGGCATGCGAAACCCAGCCACCGCACCGAAGCACAGGCTGTGCAGCTTCTCGATCGAGCCTTTCAGCATGGCGAGCCCGACACCGGTCTCGTTCCTGGCCAGCAGTGTAATCCCCTTCATGGCCTCGCCGACCAACTGGAGGATGGCGAGGTTGTGCCTGCGAGCCTCCACGACGAACCTGTCGATGTGTTCTTCGCAATCCTCCAGATCGCCATTCCAGAAGAAGACGCCGAATGCCCATGGCAGCGCTCTGCAGAACATGACCGGATGGTTCGCTGCGATGACGTCCGAGATGGCGCGGCGCACTATTCGCGTCGCCTGATCGGGATATCCCTGAAGCCAGAGGACGCGCGCAAGGGTGATTTGAGCGCGTTTGGGATATTCGAGGGTGAGGCCGCTAAGGACGTCCTTGTCCAGGCCCGTATGTCGCAATGCCTTTTCGACGTATGAGCGAGAGGCAACGAACTTGCCGAGATACTGGCAGGAGATGCTGAGCAATACGCGCATGCGCGCGACCGCATTGGAATCGTTGTTGGCAAGGGCAATGGCTTCGCCGCGCTTGGCGATGCCGAATGCGTCATCATACTTGCCGACGAACAATTGCAGCAAATGCAACTGGTCGATCAAACGGATCTGCCCCGGTATATCGCCGATCCTTTCCGTCAGCTCGAGCGCCCGGCGGAGGTGATTTGCGCCCAATTCATCCAGCTGTCCGGTGAGCATGCGCGCAGCCCCTAGCGCCGTGTGAAGGACGAGGCCCTGCCTGATGCCTCCATTGGTGTCATCGAGTGCTTCGATGGCGCGGGTGACCCAGAGCTCGCATTCCGCCAGGAGCGACAGCTTGAAGAAGAGCGGTATCGATGCTGCAGCGAGCGCCACGCCGGCTCTGCGGTCTCCCTGATCCGAGAAGCACCACGTCAGTGCGGCGCGGACGTTGCCGAATTCCTCCGCAACCGTCGAAAGGTCTCGGTTCGCTTCGTCGCCGATCTTCTCAAGGAGGCCGAGAAAGTAGCAGGCGTGACGTCGCGCGACCGCTTCGGAGTCCCCGCTGGCGGCAAGTTTCTCTTGCGCGTATGCCCGGGTCGAGTCGGCAAGGCGGTAGCGGGTCGGTTGCGAGCCGGTGTTCAGTGCAAGCATCGACTTGGCGACGAGGCTGTCGATGATCGCCAGGATCGTGTCGTCATCCTCCGAGCCCGCGGCAATCGACCGCACGGCGTCCAGGGTCATGCTGCCGACGAACACTGACAGTCGGCCGAGAATCACGCGTTCCGCGTCGGATAGAAGATTGTAGCTCCATTCGATGGTTGCGCGCAGTGTCCGGTGCCGAGGCAGCGCGGTGCGTCGTCCCTCCCACAGCAAATTGAGGTGCTGGTCGAGGAGTTGGACCATCGCTCTTGCGCCATATGCGCCCACATGGCCGGCGGTGAGCTCGATGGCAAGCGGGATACCGTCGAGCCGACGGCAGAGGTTGCCGACATCAGAGGCGTTCGCATCCGTCAGCGCGAACTCGCCGCCTCCCGCGGTCGCACGCTCGACGAAGAGTTTCACCGAAGGGTAGGCGAGAGCGTTCGCGGCCGTCAAAACGATCTTCTCCGGCGGGCTCGGCAGCGGTGGGAGCCGGTATGTGAACTCGCCTTCGACGCGCAGCAGCTCCCGGCTGGTCGCCAGGATGTGCAGCTCCGGTGCTGCCTGGTAGAGCCGTTCGGCCAGCGCCGCCGCGGCTTCGATGACATGCTCGCAGCAGTCCAGAATGAGCAGCATCCGCATGTCGCGCAGGAATGTCGCGAGGCTATTCGTGGGATCATTCGATCGAGCTCGCAGCCCAAGTGAAGATGCGACGATCGCCGGCACTGGAGCGGCGCTGCCTGTCTCGCCGAGACCGACAAAGTGGACATGGCCGGCGAATTCCGCGAGCAGGGCGTGGCCCGCGGAAATGGCGACTGTGGTCTTGCCGATGCCGCCCGGGCCGACGACCGTGACGAAACGTTGGGCTCTCAGTCTTTCCGAGATGTCCTGTATGGCTTGCTCACGCCCGACCATCTGCCGGGGATGCGCCGGCAGGTTATGGACGTAAGTCGGATTGGTCGGTGCAGGTTGCCTCTGTTCCGGGCGCGATACCGCCGCGACGAAGCAGTAGCCTTGCCCGGAGACCGTGCTCAGATATCTGACGCCGTCGTTGCCGTCTCCGAGTGCCTTGCGGAGTGCGGCGATATGGACACGCAGGCTGTTTTCCTCGACGGCGGCGCCCGGCCACGTCGTGGCCATAAGCTCTGTCTTGCTGACGACGTTGCCGGCCTGCCGGACCAGTGCGAGCAGAATGTCGAATGCTCGACCCGACAGCTGCAGGGGGCTCCCGTCTCTCTCAACCCGCCGCTGCGAGGGGTCGAGCCGAAACGGCCCGAAGACCAAGATCTCCCGGGCGGCTTCGTCTTGGGCGGAGCGGCCGGCAGCGGCCATCGTGTTGCTGCTTTGCGTGTTGTTGCTTTGCCAGCGGGGGGCCATTGGGAATTTCAACCCGGCGCACGACTCGTCACGTTCTATGACTTGGAAGCACACCAAGACGCGTGAACGTAGTGGCCTTTCAAACCTAACATTCGGCAGTAACAGGGTAAAGGATTGGGACGTATCACTTTCGTCTGGGGCTCCGAAGAGGCTCCCGGATTTTCAGGAATCGATCCCTGATTACAGAAACGACCGGGAGCTTATATCGATGCGTCGAAACGAGCGCCGCGGCTGGTCTTCGGTCTCGCCTGATCACGAATGTGCGACGCCACGACACCCAGCCCTATCCGATGGACGCGGGCTTGAGAATGTCGTCCAACCCGATCCGGCGGAGAAGTTCCATGCGGACGCTGTCGGCGATGGCGTTGACGGCTGCGGCTCCGTCGTCGTCAGGACCGAAATGAACTCTCAGCGGCCGTTGTCCGAATGGCATGCCGACGACATCGGCTATGGCGGTCGCGACGTCTTGCGGAGTTCGATCCTTCGCCGGAAGCTGCGCAAGTGCCGATTGCGCGATCTCGCTCACGTCGGCCGTCGGACCATCCGCGTATTCCTCGGCCCGCGCCGTGTCGAGCGGTCGGCCGGAGCGAATGTAGTGGCCGGGTCCGAGCGCACTGGGGACCACGATCGTCGTCTCGACGCCCCAGCGCGCGAGCTCGCCCGCATAGCCGAGCGCCAGTGCATCGAGGGCGGCCTTTGACGAAGCATAGGCTCCCAGGAAAGGAACCGAGGCGCCACGTGCGCTGCTCGATGAGACCCAAATCAGCAGGCCCTGGCCCTGCTTGCGCAACTGGGGCAATGCGACCCGATTGACCCGTTGCGCATTCAGCACGTTGGTGTCGTAGAGCTCGGCAAGCTGGTCCGGCGTAAAGGCCTCCGCCGGTCCGTAGATGACCTGTCGGGCATTGTGCACGATCACGTCGAGGCGGTTGTTCTCGGCGACGATGGCATCGATGGCGGAATTCACGGAGGCTTCCGAGGCGACGTCGAACGCGATGGTTCGGAGTTCCGCGCCGTGCTTGCCGGCGTCCTCGACGCCGTGATCATCGTGGCCCTTCGTTTCCTGCATTGAAACGTAGACCGTGTGGCCGGCTTGCGCCAATGTCTTGCAGGTGCTTCGTCCGATGCTGTTTGCAGCTCCTGTGACGATGATCACTTTGCTCATTCGAACCCCAATCGCACTCCAGCTTCCGCAAAGACGCCAGCGTCGTCGCGACACGTTCATCGTTCGTCGACCGACCGCTGGCCTTGTGCGAAGAGCCATTGAACTAGGCCCCGGCGCAAAGCGGGTCTTTCGAGCCCGGTGAGTGATTTTCAGATCGCACGAAATATTTCGAGAAAGCCCGAAATCCGGCGAGGACGAGCCCCGCAGACTGGGCAAGCGCGAACGTGCCTTCGCGAAATTGGCGATCCGGTTTCAGAAGATCGCGGCCGTGGTCGCCAGCTACAACGGAACCCGAGCCGCTCGACAGAACGGGCCGTGGGGCCGGATTGCGGGGCGGCTTGCGTATTGCAAGGAGCAGCGATGAATCAGTCAGGCAACCTGCCGCGCTCGAGGCTCGGCTCGCTGGTGCTGATTGTGGCCGTCCTCGGGGGCGGTGCTGCCGCGCTTGCCTACACTGCTGGGTGGCTCTCGCCCGGGCGCCTGACGCCGGATCGGATGATCGCGGCGCTCACGCCCCCGAGTGGCCCGCCACTCGGGCACCGGCGAAATCATGCCAAGGGAATCTGCTTCACCGGCGTCTTCGAGGCGAACGGGAACGGCGTGGAACTCTCGAAAGCCAGGGTCTTCGAGCGAGGCACGTATCCGGCTCTGGGCCGCTTCAATCTCGGCACTGCCGATCCGAACGCCGTGGACGCAACCGCGCGCGTGCGCGGTTTGGGATTGCAGATCGCAACGGCGGATGGCGAAGAGTGGCGGATGGCGATGATCAATCCGCCGTTCTTTGCAGTCTCCACGCCGCAGGCGTTTCACGACCTGTTGATTGCATCCGGCAAGAAGGACCCGGAGGCGATGAAGATTTTCATCCAGGTCAATCCGGAATTCGCCGCCTTCGCGGCCTGGGCCAAAACGGCGCCCTGGACCGCGAGCTATGCGGAGGAGCCTTACCACGGGCTCAATAGTTTCAACTTCACGGATGCGAAGGGCGCAGAGCATGCGGTGCGATGGTCGCTGCTGCCGACGGCGGAGGTCGTTCCTCTGTCACAAGCCGAGCTGGAAAAGCGCGGTCCCGATTTTCTCGAGCAGGAGATAGCGGAACGGGTCCGGATCGCCGGCCCGCAACGCTGGACCATGGTCACGACCGTCGCCGATCCTGGTGATCCGACCGCGGACCCGAGCAAGCCCTGGCCTGAGGGCCGCCGTACGGTGCAGGTCGGAACGCTCATCGTGCAGCGGATCGAACCGGAGCGGGATGGGCCCTGCCGCGACATCAACTTCGATCCGACCGTGCTGCCGCAGGGAATCCGGGTGTCGGACGATCCTTTCCCGGCCGCGCGCTCGTCGGTCTACCGCAAGTCCTACGATTTGCGTGCGGCCGAAGCCCGGGATTATCCTCGAACCGAGACCGCCAGGCCATGAGCAATGCTCCTCATCGTTTCGCCCTGCTTCAGCGGCTCCTGCACTGGTTGATGGCAGTCTGTATTATCGCCATGCTCTTCATCGGCGTCGGCATGGTGTCCACCGTGGCGCCGACATATCTGCCGCTGATCCTGATCCACAAGACGCTCGGCGTCACTCTTCTGGCTCTCGTCGTGATCAGGTTGGCTCTGCGGCGCCACTACAGCGCGCCACCGTTGCCGGCTGATCTTCCGCCGGCGATGAAGCTGGCAGCACGTTTGTCGCACCAGCTCCTGTATGGCTTCATGATCGTGATGCCGTTGCTGGGGCTCGGCATGCTTTGGGCTGCGGCCTATCCAGTCGTTCTGTATGGCGACATTCGAATTCCGGCGTTGCTGCCGCAGAGCGACCGCCTGCACACGCTGTTGTGGAATGCCCATGTCTATCTGGGCTTTGCGTTCTTTGCCCTCGTGCTGCTGCATCTCGCGGCAGGGCTGTTCCACGCGTTGATCCGCCGCGATGGCTATTCGGAACGATCGCGCTCCTGCCGTTGCGGAACAGGACGACGCCGGCGGAATGAAGCCCTCGTGCGCCGGCGAAGCATGCGGTTAAAGTTTTTCAACCTCCAACAAGGATGACGACAATGAGCAAAGCGGATCTCCAGAGCCCGACGGATCTCGGGGCCAACGCGAACCGGGACATTCCAGCCGCGTTGAGAGCGCTGCTGGCCGATGTCTTCGCGCTGTACCTGAAGACCAAGAACTTCCACTGGCACGTATCGGGTAGGCACTTCCGCGACTATCACCTGCTGCTCGACGAGCAGGCCGAGCAGATCTTTGCCATGACCGACGACATTGCCGAGCGGGCGCGCAAGATCGGCGGCACGACGCTGCGCTCGATCGGCCATATCGCGCGCGAGCAGCGCATTCTCGACAACGACGCGGATTATGTCGAACCCCAGGACATGCTCGCCGAGCTGCGCAGCGACAACCAGCAGCTGACGCGGGAAATGCGTCGGGTCCACGAGCTTTGCGACGAGTATGGCGACGTCGCCACCGCAAGCCTGCTGGAAAACTGGATCGATGAGACGGAGCGGCGGATCTGGTTCCTGTACGAGACCGGACGAAGCGGCCCGAATTCGTAGGCACAGGATGCCGGGTCGATGACGAGCTTGCCTTGGTGATCGACCTGGTGTCGAAGGCGGCCGATCGCTGCGACGCCGCGGAAGCGAGGGCGACCTTCGCTTCCGCGCAGGGGTGGTTGGAAGTCCATGCGCGACTCTACCATCTCACTGCCGTTGCATCTGCCAAAGATGGCTGCAGACCTGCCTTGAACGCTCGCCGTTTGATCGTGAGCCCACCGAAAAGACCCGCATCGTGCGGATGAAACAATATCGCGGCATTCTCGAAAGATGACCCCGAGCGAAACTCTGTACGCTTGCTCCCATCCATGACCGCTAGGCCGGTCGCACGTACAAGGGTCAAGTCATGACGGACATGTCGAACTCGAAGGCGTCGCTCGGAAGAGCCATTCACGCGATTGCCGGAAAATGGGGCTGGTTCGTTGCACTGGGGGTTGGCGAACTGATCCTCGGCGGCATTGCGTCGGCCAATCTGATGGCGGCGAGCTTGGCCTCCGTGCTCGTCATTGGAGCGACCATGGCAGTCGCCGGGATCTTCCAGATCGTGCATGCCTTCTCCGTGCACGGCCTGCGGGGTTTCCTGTTCTGGCTGTTCGCCGGGATCATCTATGGCGCCGCCGGAGCCGTCATCCTCTACGATCCGCTACTGGCTTCGTTCACACTGTCGCTCGCAATGTGCGCTTTCCTGATCGTCGCCGGGGTGACGCGGATCTGGGTAGGCTTCCATATGCAGCCGGCCGCAGGCTGGCGCTGGATAGTGGCCGCCGGCGTCGTGACGTTCTGCGTCGGCGTGATGCTGGTTGCAGCCTGGCCGACCATTGGCCTGTGGCTGCTCGGTGCGATGCTGGTCGTCGATCTGATCTTCCAGGGATGGGGCTTCATTGCGTTCGGGCTCGCCCTCAGAAACCGGGCCTCGCGACATTCGGCCGAGCCGGCGACGGTGTGAGCCATGATGACGGGTTCGACATTCACGCGGCACCGGGAGATCGCCTGGCGCGGCGGCCGCACGAGGTCGACGTCGCGATTGGTCGCCGAGGAGAGCGCCATCGCGCTGACCTACAACGGGTCGACCCATGCGGTGATGATGGGGACGCCGGCCGATCTTGAGGATTTCGGTGTCGGCTTCAGCCTCACCGAAGGAATCATCGGCTGCGCAAGCGAGATCAGGAGCATCGAGCTGATCTCGAACGAGCTTGGCGTGGAAGTGCGGATGTGGCTCGATGGCGACCGCGCTGCGTCCCTGGCCGCGCGCCGCCGCGCCATCAGCGGTCCGGTCGGGTGCGGGTTATGCGGCATCGAAAGCCTCGAACAGGCACGTCGCGCGCCGTCGCGGGTCGAGAGCCCCGGCATTGCCTTTCACGCACGGGACCTGCTGAGCGCCATGCAGGCGCTGTCTCCTCTCCAGACATTGAACCAACAGACGAGATCCGTTCACGCAGCGGCCTTCTGGCATCCTCGCGCCGGCATTGCCGTGATCAGGGAGGATGTCGGCCGGCACAATGCGCTCGACAAGCTCGCCGGTGCAATCGTTCGCGACGGCAACTCGGCTCGTGACGGCGCTGTGCTGCTGACGAGCCGCGTTTCGGTAGAGATGGTGCAGAAGGCTGCGATGATCGGCGCGCCGGTCGTCGTTGCCGTTTCCGCGCCGACCGCGCTCGCCATCCAGACAGCGAACGAGGCGGGAATCACGTTGCTCGCCGTCGCCCGCGATGACGGATACGGCGTATTCACGCATTCGCGCCGCGTTCTGCTGCCTGAAGAGGCCGCGCCGCCCGCCGGCTGCTGACCTCGCGGACCCGCGAACATGGCGATGCAAGCCGCATCAACGGAGGCCTTGGCCGAGACGCGCGTCGAGGCCTACGCTCCGGAACGATCGCTGCTGGTTGCCTCTCTCCTGAGCATGTCGGGGGGCTTCCTCGACGCCTTCACGTGGCTGTCGCTGGGCGTCTTCGCGAGTTCGCAGACCGGCAATGTCGTCTTCCTCGGGATCGATGCCCAGTCCGGGCAATGGCTGCGCGCGCTTCACCATCTCCTTCCGATCGTGGCGTTCGTCCTCGGGGCGGTGGTGGCGGCCCGCACCCGGGCGGCGCTGCGCTGTCTCGTCGGAGAAATCGTCTGCCTTGCCACGGCGATGCTGCTGCTTCATCGCGTTCCCGATCAGATCGTGATTCTTGTCATCTCCTTCGGCGTCGCGTTGCAGTCGGCGAGTTTCAGGCAGGTTGGACGCTGGAAGTATCTCTCGGTCACTGCCAGTGGAAACATGCTCCGTGCCATCGATCAGTTCGTTGCCGCGTCCGATCGCGATGCGGCGCGCGGCGGTGGAGCGATGGTTGCGATCTGTCTGATGTTCCTGCTGGGAGCCGCCGTCGGTGGCTGCGTGACGAAGTGGCTGGGAACCTGGAGCCTCGCTCTGCCGATCGCATTGTCGGTGTGCGTTCTCTGGCTCTGCCGGCATCGAAGCCATCAACATTGGAGCCGTGCGATTGTCTGAGTGTTCCGCACGCGCAACGCGCGTTCGCTCGCTGCAAGCCGAGGCGCCCACCATGCCATTCGGAAAAAGGACGTTCGTTCGCGGAAGCGTGTGCGCTGTGCCGTCCGTACACTTTAGGTCGGCGCCGCAAGAGTGCTCCCGACATCAACTGCCACGAGAGGCAAAGGATGAACGACCTCCGCAAAGAGACAGACAGCCTGGGTGAAGTGAACGTTCCCGCGGACAAGCTCTGGGGCGCGCAGACGCAGCGCTCGCTCGAGCATTTCAGCATCGGCCGGGACCTGATGCCGCGCGAAATGATCCAGTCCTACGCGATCCTGAAGAAAGCGGCCGCGAATGCGAATTACGCTGGCGGCCGTCTCGACGGCAAGATTCACAAACTGATCGTCCACACCTGCGACGAGATTCTCGCCGGCCAGCATCACGACATGTTTCCCCTTCACGTCTGGATGACGGGTAGCGGAACGCAGTTCAACATGAACGTGAACGAGGTGATCTCGAACCGATGCTGCCAGCTTGCTGGCACGGCGCTCGGCAGCAAGCTGCCGGTTCATCCGAACGATCACGTCAACATGTCGCAGTCGTCGAACGATAGCTTCCCGTCGGCCATGTACATCGCGGCCGCGATGAACGTGACGCAACGGCTGGTTCCTGCGGTCGAAGCTCTGCACGATGCGATCGCGGCGAAATCGAACCAGTGGGACGACATCGTCAAGATCGGCCGAACCCACATGCAGGATGCCACACCCCTGACGCTCGGGCAGGAGTGGTCCGGTTATGCCGCGATGCTCGCCGACGGTCTGGCGCGCATCGACGACGCGCTCAAGGGCGTCTTCCGCCTCGCGCTGGGCGGCACCGCCGTGGGCACCGGGATTAACGCGGCGCCGGGCTTTGCAGAAGCCGTCGCAGCCGAGATCGCGCGGTTGACGGGCCTGCCCTTCGTCAGTGCGCCGAACAAGTTCGCCGTGCAGGGTGCACACGACGCGCTGGTGCAGCTCTCCGGTACACTGCGCACGCTCGCCGGCTCGCTCTACAAGATCGCAAACGACATCCGCCTTTTGTCCTGCGGTCCGCGCGCGGGCTTTGCCGAGTTGCGGATTCCCGAGAACGAGCCGGGCTCGTCGATCATGCCGGGCAAGGTCAATCCGACGCAGGCTGAGGCGCTGACGATGATCGCCGTGCAGGTGATGGCGAACGACGTCGCCGTCGGGTTCGGTGGCGCCGGCGGCTACCTGGAGATGAACGTCTACAAGCCGCTGATCATCCACAACATCGCGCAATCCGTCACCATCCTCACCGACGGCTGCACGAATTTCCGCACCTTTCTGGTCGAGGGTACCGAGCCGAACCGCAAGAAAATCAAGGAGTATGTCGAGCGGTCGCTGATGCTCGTGACCGCCCTGGCGCCGGTGATCGGCTACGACAAGGCATCGCGGATCGCGCATTACGCGATGGACAACGATCTCACGCTGAAGTCGGCGGCGCTGAAGCTCGGCTTCGTGACCGAGCCGGAGTTCGACCGCATCGTGGATCCCGCCAAGATGGTCAAGCCCTACGTTGCCGAGATCAAGGTGCCGCTCGCAATCGGTGCGAAAACCGGTTGAAGGGAGCAAGGGCCATGATGCGGCCCGCACCACACCGCGCGGGCAACGCAGCAACCATGCAAGGAGAGACACGATGATCCGCTGTGTGCGTCTATGGACCGGAGAGGATAACAACTCGCATTTCGAGGAAGGTTTCCTCGAGCTGGAGCCGGGCCAGCGTGGCGATTTTCTGACCGGCAAGTTCGATGCCGTCAGCGTCTCCTTCCAGGAGACGGAATCAGGCGGGGCTTTTGCCTGGCACACCGCGCCGATCCGGCAGCTCGTGATCACGCTGAGCGGAACGCTCGATTTCCAGACGCGTGACGGCCACCACTTCCTGATTCACCCCGGCAACGTCCTGCTTGCCGAAGACACCGCCGGCTCGGGGCACAGCTGGAAATTGACCGACGATTCGTCCTGGCGCCGTGCCTACGTGATCCTGCGGCCGGGAGCAGATGTGCCGTTCCGCGCCAAGACGCGGCAATCGGTGCAGGCCTGATCGAGCTATCCGGAACAGCAACACCCAACGAAGGAAAAAACCATGCCAGCAGCTTCCGACCGCGAAACTGACGTCGTTCTCATTGGCGCAGGCATCATGAGCGCCACCCTCGGCGCGTTCCTCAAGGAGCTCGAGCCCTCCCTGACGATTCAGATGCTCGAGACTCTCGATGATTGCGCGCAGGAGAGCTCGGACTCCTGGAACAACGCCGGTACCGGCCACGCGGCGAACTGCGAGATGAACTACACGCCGCAGCGGCCCGACGGCAGCATCGACATCTCCAAGGCGCTCCAGGTCAACGTCGAGTTCGATCTGTCCCGGCAATTCTGGTCTTATCTCATCGGGCGGGGCGCGATCGCCGACCCCCGGTCCTTCATCCATCCGGTGCCGCATATGAGCTTCGTGCACGGCACGGAGAACGTCGAATTTCTCCGGAAGCGGTTCAAGGCGATGTCGGCCCATCATTGCTATGAGGGCATGGAGCATACCGAGGATCCCAGGAAGATTGCCGAATGGGCGCCGCTGGTGATGGACGGACGGAGCGGCGACGAGCCGGTCGCCGCAACGCGGATCATCACCGGCACCGACGTCGATTACGGCGCGTTGACGCATCTGCTGGTTGGTCATCTCGTCAGCCAGCCGGGTTGCGCGGTCCACTACAACAGCTGCGTCACCGGTCTCGTCCGCGAGCAGGGCGGCCGCTGGCGGATCGAGGTGCGGGACACCGCGAGCGGCGAAACGCGGTCGGTCCGCGCAAAATTCGTCTTCATCGGTGCCGGCGGCGGTGCGCTGCCGCTGCTGGAGAAATCCGGCCTTCCGGAAGCACGCGGTTATGGCGGTTTTCCGGTCAGCGGGATCTGGCTGCGCTGCGACGATCCGGAGATCAACAAGCGTCATCATGCCAAGGTCTACGGCAAGGCCGCGGTCGGCTCCCCGCCGATGTCCGTGCCGCATCTCGATACGCGCGTGATCGGCGGCAAGCACTCGTTGCTGTTCGGCCCTTATGCGGGCTTCTCGAGCAAATTCCTCAAGCACGGCTCGCTGCTGGATCTGTTCGAGTCCATTCGTCCTGCCAACGTCAAGCCGCTGCTCTCGGTGGCGCGCGACAATTTCGATCTCACCGAATATCTGGTCGGGCAGGTGCTGCAATCCGAGAGCCACCGGCTTGCGGCGCTCGACGAATATTTCCCGAAGGCCGACCCGAAGGACTGGAGGCTGCAGGTCGCAGGCCAGCGCGTCCAGATCATCAAGCCCGATGTCAAGCGCGGCGGTCTGCTCGAATTCGGGACCGAGCTCGTCGGCGCGGACGATCATTCGCTGGTCGCGCTTCTCGGCGCCTCGCCGGGCGCCTCCACTGCGGCGTTCATCGCCATCAGCGTGCTCGAAAAGTGCTTTGCCGGAGAGCTGACGGCGAGCGCCTGGCTGCCGAAGCTGAAGCAGATCGTCCCGTCCTATGGTGTGTCGTTAATCGACGACGCGGATTTCTGTCGTCAGATTCGAGCGACGACGGCGGAGGTCCTCAAGGTCGACAACATTCCGCAGCCGGCCGCACGCGCGCCGGCGGCCGCGAAGCGGGCGTGAACGAACGGGAGAATGTCCGATGGATCCGACGGCACTCCTCCTGTCGCGGCTGCAATTTGCCTTCACGATCTCGTTCCACATCATCTTTCCGGCGTTCACGATCGGGCTTGCCGCCTGGCTCACCGTGCTCGAGGCAATGCACCAGTACAGCGGCAAGCCCGTCTACCGGACCCTGTTCGAGTTCTGGCTCAAGATCTTCGGCGTCGCCTTCGGCATGGGCGTCGTCTCGGGCGTGGTGATGGCGTTCCAGTTCGGAACGAACTGGAGCGTGCTGTCGAAGATGTCGGGGCCGATCCAGGGCCCGCTGCTCTCCTACGAGACATTCACCGCCTTCATGCTGGAGGCAGGGTTCTTCGGCATCCTCATCTTCGGCCGGCCCCGGGTGCCGCCGTGGTTCTACCTGTTCTCGACGGCGATGGTCGCGCTCGGAACCACGCTTTCGGCGTTCTGGATCATGGTCAACAACAGCTGGATGCAGGTGCCGACCGGCTACGTCCTGCAGAACGGCCAGTTCGTACCGAACGATTGGGCGCAGATCATCTTCAATCGCGTGGTCTGGGTCCGGTTTCCGCACATGCTGCTCGCGTCCTATCTGACCGGCGCATTCTGCGTGGCTGCAACCGGCGCATGGTATCTGCTGCGGCGGACCTATCGCGCCGAGGCCCATGTGATGCTGCGGATGGGCCTTGCGCTTGCGGCGGTGCTGCTCCCGGTCCAGCTCTTCATCGGGCATCTCGTCGGCGACTATGTCCACGACTACCAGCCGGCCAAATTCGCCGCGATCGAGGCGCGCTGGCATGACGAGCAGCCGGCCTCGGAGGTGCTGATCGCAATTCCCGATTCGAGCACCGAGTCCAACAAATATGCGATATCGATTCCCGTGCTCGGGAGCATCATCGGCAGCATGAGCCTGACGTCGAAAGAGGTCGGCCTCACCAGCTTCGCGCCGCAGGACCGGCCGCCGGTGGCGATCCCGTTCTTCGCCTTCCGCGTCATGGTCGGCTGCGGCTTCGTGATGCTGGGGCTCGCGTGGTTCGGGACCTGGCTCGGCCTCAAGCATCGGCTCGATCGGAGCCGCCTGCTGCTGTGGGGCATCTTCCTCAGCTTCCCGCTGCCGTGGATCGCGATTCTCACCGGCTGGTACACCGCGGAGGTCGGCCGCCAGCCGTGGACGGTCTACGGCGTATTGCGGACCGCCGATGCCGTGACGCCGTCTCTGACAGCGGCCGCCGCGACGGCTTCGCTGATCCTGTTCGTTGCTGTCTATGCCTTCATCTTCTCGTTCGGGACTTACTACATCTACCGGCTGCTGCGCGCCGGCCCGGCGGGACTGGGCGGCAAGCCCCTGCACGTTCCCGTCCCCAATCGGCCGATGTCGCTCGCCGACCAGGTGCCGTCGCACAGCTACCTCGAAGCGGGAGAATAGACATGGTGATGTTCTGGGTTGCGCTGCTCGCCATCAGCATCCTGATCTATCTTCTGCTGGACGGGTTCGATCTCGGCGTCGGCATGCTGTTTGGCCTCGCCGATGGCGAGGCGAGGCGTGACGAGATGCTGCGCACGATCGCTCCGGTCTGGGATGGCAACGAGACCTGGCTGGTCGTCACCGGCGTGATCATGTGGGGGGCGTTCCCCGTGGTCTATGCCATGCTGATGCCCGCCTTCTACATCCCGGTCGTGGTCATGCTGCTGGGATTGATCCTGCGCGGCGTTGCGTTCGAATTTCGCGGCAAGGCCTCGCGCTCGCGCCGGGTCTGGGACTTCAGCTTCGCCGTGGGATCGTTTGCCGCAAGCTTCATGCAGGGCGCGATGGTCGGAGCGCTTGTCGAGGGACTGCAATTCTCCAACGGCGAATATGTCGGCGGAACCTTCGGCTGGCTGACCGGCTTTTCGGTCTTGTGCGGGATCGGCCTGTGCTTCGGCTACGCGCTGCTCGGTGTCTGCTGGCTGGTGAGGAAGTGCGAAGGCCCGATCCGCGATGCCACACGGCGTCAGATCCCGTTGCTTGCGGTCGCTGTGCTGGCCTTTCTCGTCGTCGTCTTCACGCATGCGCTTGTCGAGCATCTGCCAATCCTGCGCCGATGGATCGAGCGGCCCTATCTGTTCGTGTTCCCCCTCATCGGCGCGGGCGCCGCCGCAGTGCTCGCGACGAGTATTCTGCGCCACGACGATTATTGGCCGTTCCACATGGTGGCGCTGATCTTCGCATCGGCCTTCGGCACGCTTGCCCTGTCTTTCTGGCCCTATATGATCCCGTTCGTCATCACGATCGAGGAGGCGGCGGCGCCTCATGCGAGCCTCGCCTTCATGTTCTGGGGTGCGGGCCTGTTCGTGTTCCCGCTGATGCTGCTCTATGTCGCGGTGGGTTATCGCGTCTTTCGCGGCAAGACGGCTGCGACGGCGGACCACTACTGACGGCTACAGGCTCGAACCGCGAATATAAGAAAGGCGCCGGTTTCGGCGCCTTTCTCGTTCAGACCGTCTAAGGCCTTGCTTCAGGACTTGGGCATGACGCCCGGGCCGTTGTCCGGCCATTGCGCGATCAGCTTCTCGTCGATGTTGAAATGCTGGGCCACCAGCTTGGGCGGCGTGTGCGTCAGCCAGTTGGAGAGCGACACCTCTTCGTAGCGCGGCGCGCGGAACACGCCGACGAACTGCAGCTCGGTGTCGCCGACATTCTCGACATAATGGCCGAGATTGCGCCGGACATAGCCGATGTCGCCGGCCGAGAAATCCGTCGTCAGCGCGTTGGGGCCGGTGTCGAACACCGTCATCCGCGCCTTGCCCTTGATGTAGTACTGCCACTCGTCGGCATTCGGATGCCAGTGCATTTCCCGGACCGCGCCTGGCGGCATCGTCACCAGCGCCGCGGCGACGGTGGTGGCGACCTTGAAGTTGCTGCTGTCGGCGACGCGGATGCTGCCGGCGGCGCTCTCCTTGACGGGAGGCGAGCTGCCGAGCGAATGGATGAAGGGATAGGGCGGCGCTTCGGCGTGCCTGGAGACCGCCGCGCGATCGTCGGCGAGATCGCCGGGCACCGTACCCTGGAAGATCCAGCGATTGTGCAGCGGGATCTTCGCGAAGGCGTCGGCCGGCACGCCGAAATTCTTCGCCAGCACCTCGGGTGGCGTATGGGCCAGCCAGTCCGTCACCAGCAGCGTGTTGAATTCGTTGGCGTGGCCGTCGTCGAAGCAGATCACGAACTCACAGCCGTCGGGGCCCAAGCCCTGCAGCGAATGCGGCGCGCCCGGCGGGAAATACCAGAGGTCGCCGGCCTTGAGATCGCCGACATAGGGGCGCCCCTGCGTGTCGAGCACGGTGATGCGGCAGGAGCCGTAGGTCATGATCGCCCATTCGGCCGCTTGATGCCAATGCAGCTCGCGGATACCGCCGGCGGACAGGCGCATGTTGACGCCGGAGATTTCCTTCGAGATGGCGAAGTCCTCGACGGTGACCTGACGAGCCCAGCCACCGTTTTGGATGCGTCGCGGCGCATTGTTGAACGAGGCCCAATCCATCGGCAGGCCGCCGACGTCCGTCGCTGGCGGCGTTTGTGCGGAAGGGAATTGCTTGGCCAGTTCGGGATTTTGCGGACCGGGATCGCTCAGGCTCCCGGGGCTCTTGGCGTTGACGGCGCCTTGCGGCGGCTCGTCCGGATTGCCGAAGGTTGCCGCCTGCGCACTGGAACCGACCATGGCGGCGCCTGCCGCGGACATGGCCAGCAAATCACGTCGTGAAAACATGGGGGCCTCTCCTGAAAATCATCGAAAGCCCTCTGTCGCGCGGGGGCTCAAGATGCCCAGCCTAGTTCCTTGCTGCCGGCACAGCTTCCGCGAACGGCTTTCCTTTTTCCGGAATGCACTGGCTGCTTCAGCCGCCCGGCCGGGTTCGAACGTGTGCAATTGAGAAATTCGGCGTCGTTTTGAAAAGACGGCTCTGCCCGCGCGATCCTTAACTGGTTCGGAGAATTGCCATACCGAGAGATATCGAGATGACCACGAAATCGGTTCGTCCCTATCGTGAACCCGCCGGCGGCTGGGGCGCACTCAAGGCGCTTAGCGAAGCACTCCTGGTGCAGCGGGTGCCGCTGAAGGGCGCGGCGACGCTGAGCCGGATGAACCAGCCTGAGGGTTTTGATTGTCCCGGCTGTGCGTGGCCCGATCCGAAGCACACCTCGTCCTTCGAATTCTGCGAGAACGGCGGCAAGGCGGTCGCTTGGGAGGCAACGTCGAAGCGCTGCACGCCCGAATTCTTCGCCGAGCACACGGTCACCGAGCTTACGAGCTGGAACGATTACGATCTCGAAATGGTCGGGCGGCTCACCCATCCGATGGCCTATGATGCCGCATCCGACCGCTATCTCCCGGTCGAGTGGAGCGATGCATTCGACATGATCGGTCGCGAGCTTCGGGCCTTGCCGGATCCGAACATGGCGGAGTTCTACACGTCCGGGCGGACCTCGAACGAGGCCGCCTTCCTCTATCAGCTCTTCGTGCGCGAGTACGGCACCAACAATTTTCCCGACTGCTCGAACATGTGCCACGAGGCGACCAGCGTCGGCCTGCCTTACTCGCTGGGCGTCGGCAAGGGCACCGTGCTGCTGGAGGATTTCGACAAGGCCGATTGCATCTTCATCTTCGGTCAGAATCCCGGCACCAACAGCCCGCGGATGATGACCAGCCTGCGCAATGCGGCACGCCGCGGCGCCTCCATCATCTCCTTCAATCCGTTCCGCGAGCGAGCGCTGGAGCGTTTCCAGGCGCCGCAGAGCCCGATCGAGATGATCACACTGTCGTCGACGGCGATCAGCTCAAAACTCTTCCAGGTACGGGTCGGCGGCGACGTCGCCGTCCTCAAGGGAATCATGAAGATCCTTGTGGAGGCCGACGAAGCAGCCCGCGCCGCCGAGCGGCCGGAGATCCTGGACTGGGATTTCATCCGCGGTCACACCGTCGGCGTCGAGGCGTTGATCGACGATCTCAAGCGCACGCAATGGCCGGACATCGAACGTCAGTCCGGCCTGACGCGCGAGGACATGGAATATGCCGCCGGCGCTTATATGAAGGCCGAGCGTGCCATCCTCGTGTACGGCATGGGCATCACCCAGCACTGGCGCGGCGCGAATAACGTGCAGCAGATCGCCAATCTCGCGCTGTTGCGCGGCAATGTGGGGCGCGAAGGCGCCGGCGTCTGCCCGGTTCGCGGTCATTCCAACGTGCAGGGCGATCGGACCGTGGGGATCACGGAAGTCCCCAAGGCGGACTTCCTCGAGCGGCTGGAGCAGCGCTTCGGCTTCAAGCCTCCGACCGCGCCGGGACACAACGTGGTAACCGCGCTGGAAGCCATGATCCGCGGCGAGGTGAAGGCTTTCTTCGCAATGGGCGGCAATTTTGCCGCGGCCATACCGGACTGGCAGGCGACGCAGGCTGCGTTGCGCAATCTCGATCTGACCGCCTACGTCGCCACCAAGCTCAACCGCAGCCATCTCGTTCATGGTCGTGCAGCCTTGATCCTGCCGTGTCTCGGCCGTACCGAGATCGACGTCCAGGCGTCGGGGCCGCAGTCGATCACGGTGGAAGACTCGATGTCGATGGTGCATGCGTCCGGCGGCCGCAACAAGCCGGCATCGGAGCATCTCCTCAGCGAGGTCGCGATCATCGCCGGCGTTGCCAAGGCGACGCTGGGAGAGCGCACGGTGGTCGACTGGGATGACTTCGTTGCCGATTACGATCGCATCCGGGATGCGATCGAGGCGGTGTTCCCCATCTTCCAAGGCTACAATGCCCGCATCCGCGTCCCCGGCGGCTTCCATCTCACCTCGACGGCGCGTGAACGCATCTGGGCGACGCCGTCGGGCAAGGCGAACTTCCTGGTCTTCGCGGGTTGCGGCGAGGACCCGCCGCAGGGCGATCCCGATTTCCTGTGGCTTACCACCATACGCAGCCACGATCAGTACAACACCACCCTCTACTCGATGTCGGACCGCTATCGCGGCGTGTTCGGTCAGCGCGACGTGGTGTTCCTCAATGAATACGAGCTGAAGAGGCGGGGACTTGTGGACGGCGATCGCGTCGACCTGATAACCGCCTCGACCGATGGCGCCGAGCGGATCGTGCGCAACTTCCGCGTGGTAGCCTATTCCTTTCCGACGGGCTGCTGTGCTGCGTACTATCCGGAGACCAATCCGCTGGTGCCGCTCTACGCCCGCGATCCGCTCAGCTTCACGCCGTCATACAAGGGCGTCCCGATCCGCCTGGTGCGTTCGGCCGCTACCGGGGAATAGCGGCCACGCCGGAAACGTCGCGGTCACGTATCGGCGTTGAGGTCGCAGCGCAGCGAATCCGCCGGCACGGAGACCGGCAGCGTGAACCAGAAGCGGGCGCCGCCACTCGCACCGTTACCCCCGGCGCCGATCCGGCCTCCATGCGCTTCCACGATCGACCGGCAGATCGGCAGTCCCATGCCCATCCCGCTGTCCTTGGTCGTGAAAAAGCTCTCGAAGAGCCGGTCGACATGTTCAACTGCGATGCCGGGGCCGTTGTCCTCCACGGCGCAGCACAACGTGGCCGCGTCCTGCGTGACCGTGCTGATGACGATCCTGCGATCGTCATATCCCGCCTGCGTCATCGCCTGCACAGCGTTGATGGCCAGATTGACGATCACCTGCTGGAGCTGGGTGCGGTCACCGAGCACCTGCGGTGTGGTCGGATCGGGCTGGTGCAGGATCGTTACGCCGCGGGATTCGAGCTCGTGTCGCAGAAAGAGAAGCGCTTCGCGGACGATCTCGTCAAATGACAAGGATGCCTGTTCGGGGACTTTCCGGGAAGCCATCCCGTGAACGCGCGCCACGATGTTCGCGGCGCGCTGGGTATCCACGATGATGTTCTCGATGGTCTTGCGGATCTCGACGATATCGGGAGTGGGCCTGTTCAGCCACCGCAGCCCGGCGGCGCCGTTGGTGGCGATGGCCGCGAGGGGCTGGTTGACCTCGTGGGCGATCGATGCGGTGAGTTCTCCGAGCATCGAGACGCGCGCGGCATGCGCGAACTCAGCCTGAACCTGCTGGAGCTTCTGCTGAGCGCGAACACGCTGTGAAATGTCGATGGTGCCGACCAGGCTGACTTCGAGATCATTGATGGGGCCGACCCGCGCCGTGGTGAAGAGAACGTCGACGACGCGGCCGTCCCACGTGACCATCTTGGTCTCTTCCTCGAAATTCGTCTCGCCGCGATAGCGGGATTCCATCGCCCGCCGGAACGTGTCGGGCCGCTCCTTCCAGCTCTCGGCCATGGAGCGTCCGACATAGCCCTCGACGCCTCCTCCGAACATCTGGATGGCTCGTTCATTGGCCTCCTGAAACGAGAGCGCGTCCATGCAGGTCCGCAGAAACTCGGGATGGCTGTCGAAATAGGCGCCAAGGTCCTTGACGCCCTCGGCACGCAATTTTCGGAACAGCACGACCAGCCTGCTGGCGTCGAGCTGCCGGAATGCGATCGGCATGCGGCTGAACAGATGGCGGTAACGCTGTTCGCTCCGCTCCAGCTCGGTATGGGCCTTCTTCTGAGCGGTGATGTCCATGACCGCGCCGACAAACTCGAACTGGCCCCGGCCGTTCGTCATTCCGCGGGCGACCACGCGTATGGTCCGGATCGAACCGTCGTCCAGCACCAGCCGGTTTTCGTGGGAAAAGTCGCCCCTCTCGTTCACCGCCCGGTCGATGGCCTCGCGTACGGCATTGACGTCATCGGGATGTGTGCGCTTCAAGACGACGGCGAGCGACGGGCGCGATGTCTGTGCCAGATCGAAGATCCTGAACGTTTCATCCGACCAGAAAAGCTCTCCGGTCACGACGTTCCAGCCGAAGCTGCCGGTCTGGCTGAGCTTCTGTGCCTCGGCGAGATAAGCGGCCAGGTGGCCATGCTCGCCTGACCACCTGGTCAGACTGATCGCCGCGAGCGAAGTCGCGAGAAAGGCGGCGAGAGCGATCGTGGTGGAATTGAAGCCGAGCAGTGACCAGGCGAAGGACAGCAGGCAAAGGGCAACGCTGCTCCAGGCCCACAATGGAGTGCGATCCTGTTTGGCCCAGTCTTGGAGCAGACGGCGCCACCATCGCTGGAGCTGTACGAAATTAGGGCCATCCAGGCGTTCGAGCGTCATGCGGGAGGTCTACCGCGCCGCCGAAGAGCGGTCTTTTGCGTTTTCGCAGGCGCTTTGTCAAAACGCACGAAGCCGCGATCGGGCTGCCTGCCGCCTGCGATCCTAGGCCATCTCAGCGGCGGGCTTCGTCACGCCGAACCGCCGCTCGAATTCGGCGACATCGACAACACCGCGCCGGTGGCTGCCGTCGCCGATCTTGCGGTCGCCGTCCCAGGCCTCGACCTCGAACAGCACACTCCTGGCTTCGACCGCGACGACCCGCGCGATCGCGCGCACCGTGCGGCCGACCGGGGTTGCCGCCAGATGGCGGATATTGACCATCATCCCGACGCTGACATGGCCCGTCGGCAGGAATGGTTGAACGGCCGATCCCGCGGCCATCTCCATGTGCAGGATCATCATCGGCGTGCCGTAGACGGCTGGCATTCCCGGCACCACATGGCCAACCGTCATCTCGGACGTGACGGTCACCAGCTTCTCTGCCGTCATGCCGGCGGTCAGCCTCTCAAGCGGATTCATGGCTCAATTCCGCATCTGCCTTGGTCGTGGATGAAGTGGGTGTCGCGGCCGCCTGCGGCTTGCGCCCGGTCAGCCAGTTGCTGAGCTGGTCGAGATAGAGATAGACGACGGGCGTGGTGTAGAGCGTCAGGATCTGCGAGAGCATCAGGCCGCCGACGATCGTGTAGCCGAGCGGCTGGCGCAGCTCCGCGCCGGTACCGGAACCGATCATCAGCGGCACGCCGCCGAGCAGCGCCGCCATCGTCGTCATCAGGATCGGGCGGAAGCGCAGCGTGCAGGCCTGGTAGATCGCCTCTTCCGGGCTGAGCCCGTGCTGGCGCTCCACCTCGAGGGCGAAATCGACCAGCATGATGCCGTTCTTCTTGACGATGCCGATCAGCAGGATGATGCCAATGATGGCGATGACGCTGAGATCCATGTGGACCGCCAGCAGCAGCAACAGCGCGCCGATGCCGGCCGACGGCAGCGTCGACAGGATCGTGATCGGATGGATCAGGCTCTCATAGAGCACGCCGAGGATGATGTAGATCACGATCAGCGCCGCCCCGATCAGCAGCGGTGTGCCTCGCAGGGAAGACTGGAAGGCCTGGGCGTTGCCCTGGAACGAGGTCGATAGCGAGGCGGGCTTGCCCGTGCTCTTCTCGATGTTCTGGATCGCCGTCACCGCATCGCCGAGCGCGGCGCCGGGCTGCAGGTTGAACGAGATCGTGACCGACGGAAACAGGCTCTGGTGGTTGATCAGGATGGGCGCGGGCTTAATGACGCTGTGAACCAGCGTGCTCAGGGGGACCTGCTGGCCGGTGGCCGAGTTCAGGTAGATGTCCTTGAGCGCTTCCGGCCCGTACTGGAAACGCGGATCGACCTCCATCACGACATGGTACTGGTTCAGCGAGGTGAACATCGTGGAGACGATGCGCTGGCCGAATGCGTCGTCGAGGGCATTGTCGATCGTCGTGGGCAGGATGCCGAAGCTCGATGCGACCTCGCGATTGACGGTGACCTCCAGCCGCGGACCGGCATTGGCCTGGTCGCTCGCGACGTCGGTGATGAGGTCGAGCTCGCGGAGCTTCTTGAGGAAGATCGCCGACCAGTTGGTGAGCTCGTTGGAATCGGCGTCCGTCAGCGTGTACTGGTATTGCGTCTTGGACAGGCGTGCGCCGATGGTGATGTCCTGCGCGGCCTGCATGTAGAGCCTGATGCCCTGGATATGGGCGAGCTGGGGCCCCAGCCGTTCGATGATCTGGTCGGCGCTGGCCTTGCGCCCGGGCTTCGGCTTCAGGACGATAAATATCCGTCCCTGGTTGAGCGTCGCCGTGGGACCTCCCGGACCGATATAGCTCGCCACCGACTGAATTGCCGGATCCTTCGACAGGATGTCGACGATCGCCTGCTGGCGTTCGGACATGGCGGGGAAGGAAATGTCCTGTGCGGCTTCGGTGATGCCGACAATCTGCCCGGTATCCTGTTGCGGGAAGAAACCCTTCGGAATGATCACGTAGAGATAGCCGGTCAGCGCGATCGTCGAGAGCATCACGAGCAGCGTCACGAAGCGATGGCGCAGCACGATTCGCAGGCCGCTCGCATAAAGCGCAAGCAGGGCGTCGAAACCGCGTTCGAAGGCGAGATAGATTCGGCCGTGCTTCTTCCGCGAGTCGTCCTTCAGCAGCCGCGCGCACATCATCGGCGTCAGCGTGAGCGAGATGACCAGCGACAGCAGCAGCGAAGCCGTGATCGTGACGGCGAATTCCTGGAACAGCTTGCCGACGTAGCCTCCCATCAGGAAAAGCGGGATGAACACAGCGATCAGCGACAGGGTGATGGAGACGATCGTGAAGCCGATTTCGCTGGAACCCTTGAGCGCGGCCTCCATCGGCGTCATGCCCTGCTCGAGATGGCGCACGATGTTCTCGATGACGACGACGGCATCGTCGACGACGAAGCCCACCGCGATCGACAGCGCCATCAGCGAGAGGTTGTCCAGGCTGTAGCCGAGCACGTAGAGGACCGCGAACGTGCCGATCAGCGACAGGGGAACCGTGATCGCCGGGATGATGGTGGCCCAGAAATTCCGCAGGAACAGGAATATGACCATTACCACCAGTGCGACCGTCAGCATCAGCGTGAATTGAACGTCGGAGACCGCGGCGCGAATGGTGGCGGTCCGGTCGGCGGCGATCGTCACCTTGATCGCCGGTGGAACGGAGGCCTGCAATTGCGGCAGCAGCTTCTTGATGCGGTCGACCGTCTCGATCACGTTGGCGCCGGGAACGCGCTGGACTGCCAGGATGATGGCGGGCTCCTTGCCGTACCAGCCGGCCAGGAGGTCGTTCTCGGGCCCCTCGATCGCCGTGCCGATGTCGCGTATCCGCACCGGCGAGCCGTTGCGATAGGCGATGATGAGGTCTTCATAGGCGGAGGGCTTGAGCAATTGATCGTTGGTGTTCAGCGTATAGGTGACGCGCGGGCTGTTGAGCGTGCCCTTCGGCAGGTCGACGTTGGCGCCGGCGATCACGTTGCGGACGTCTTCGAGGCCGATGCCGCGGGCGGCAAGCGCCTGCGGATTGACGCGAACACGGATCGCGGGCTTCTGCTGGCCGCCGATGCCGACGAGACCCACACCCGGCACCTGCGAGATCTTCGGCAGCAGGATGTTTTCCGCATAGGCGTCGACCGTGGTCAGCGGCAGCGAGTCCGACGTCAGCGCGATCAGCATGATCGGCGTCTCCGCCGGATTCACCTTCCTGATCGTCGGCGGGTAGGGGATGTTCGGCGGCAGGAAAGGGCTTGCGGCATTGATCGCGGCCAGCACGTCCACCGCCGCGCTGTCCACGGTGCGCGACAGCTCGAACTGCACTGTGAGCTGGGCGACGCCGAGCGCACTGGACGAGGTGAGCTGCGTGACGCCGGGGATCTGGCTGAGCTGCTGCTCGAGCGGCGTCGCCAGCGACGAGGCAATGGTGCCCGGATCGGCGCCGGGCAGTTGCGCCGAGATCTGGATGGTCGGGTAATTGACGTTCGGCAGCGCACCGACCGGCAGCAACGGATAGGCCGCGAGGCCGCACAGCAGCAAGCCGGCCATCAGCAGGGCGGTTGCAATTGGCCGCAGGATGAAGGGCGCGGAAAGGTTCATGGGATCGCATCCTGCACGGCGCTCTGCAGGTCGGCTTCACGCGCGGCCTTGCCGTGCAGCTCGCGAACGCGGCTGCCTTCCGTGAGTCGGTACTGGCCGTCGATCACGACGACGTCGCCTGATTTCAGTCCCTGGTCGATCAGGGCCTGGCCATCGCTGATCTGCACGACGTGAACGGGACGCAAGGTGGCCGTCTGGCCGTCGGTCACGACATAGACATAGCTGCCGTTCGGTCCCTGCTGCACGGCTGAGCCGGCGACAGTGAGCGCACCCTTCTGGACCTCGAGCAGCAGGCGCGCGTTCACCAGCTGGCCCGGCCACAGCTTGTGCTCATGGTTTGGGAACACGGCCTTGAGTTGGACCGTGCCGGTCGTTCCCGCGATCTCGTTGTTGACCAGCAGCAGCGTGCCCTCGTCGAGCTTCGTCTTGTTGTCCTGGCTGTAGGCGATGACCTTCAGTTCGCCCTTCGCGGCATGCTCCTGGATCACCGGCAGATCGGCCTGCGGCAGGGTGAACAGCAGCGAGATCGGCTCGATCTGGGTGACGATGACGAGGCCGTTGGGATCGGTCGGATGAATGACGTTGCCGACATCGATCTGGCGAACGCCGGTGATGCCGGGGACGGCCGACGACAGGCGCGTATAGCTGAGCTGGACGTTGGCCTCGTCGATCTGGGCCTGGTCCGCCTTCACGGCGGCCTTGAGCTGCGCCACCTGCGCCGTCTGCGTCTCGATCAGTTGCGGGGTCGCATAGCCCTTGTCGCCAAGCTGGTTGTAGCGGGAGAGGTTGGCCTCGGCATTCGCGAGTTGCGCCTGGTCCCTGTCGCGATTGGCCGTCAGCTGTTCGATCTGCGCCTCGTAGGGACGCGGGTCGATCTGCGCGAGCAGGTCGCCGGCCTTGACGGTCTGTCCCTCGGTGAAGGCGATCTTGACGATCTGTCCCTGAATCTGGCTGCGCACGACGTCGGTGTTGTAGGCAATCACCGTGCCGATGCCGCGCAGATAGATCGGAACGTCCTTGCCGGTGACGCTGGCGGCGACCACCGGCACGGCGGTGGGCACGGGTGCGGCTGCCACGGCCGGCTTCCGGTCGGTGCCGAAGAACCAGAGACCCGCGCCGATCAGGATCGCGGCGAGAGCAACGAATGCAATGGTGAGGTTGCGTTTCACGGTGATGGTCCTTCTGATCTCAGGGATTGCCGGAGCCGTCGATCGAAGTCGTGCCGCCCGTGGACGTGGGGCCGGGCACCGGCACGGACGGACTGATTCCGGCGCCGCCGATTTCGGTGGAGCCCAGCGGAATCCCGACGCGGCCGACCGTCGATGTCGAGGGCAGGGACGAGACTGCTGCCGTGCTGCCGGGGCAATTGGTCGATAAGGTGCCGGACAGCCCGCCGCCGTCGAACAATGCTCCGGAGGATGAAGCATTGCCGGATCCGGCGCAGGCGGTCGTGTTTGGCGCGGGGTTGATCGGGGAGATGCCGGGCGTTGCGATCTCGGTCGATCCCAACGGAATGCCCACGGGTCGCGTGGATTGCGGGTTGAGCGGCGAGGTCGCAAGCATGCCGGCAGGCGGCTGCGTTCCCGGCATTGTTGTTTGGGCGATGGCCGCAGTCGAGACCAGCCACAGGACGCTGGTCGCAAGCATCGCGGCAGGGTGCATCAAGGAGAACCGGCGCGATTCGGAACTCCGTGCGCCGGCGTCGTTCGGTGAATGCTGATCTCGCATGGAAGAAGGCTCCGGCTCTATGCATGGACATTAGAAAGATGCGCTCGCGCGGGTATTTCCAGAACGCACGTCCTGCTCCCCGGCTGCACGACGGCGAGGAGGCGTCGCCTCGTCATCGGCCCCGAAGCGCATTCGCTATCTCAGGATGGCCCGCGCGTGTGCGATCTCCCGGCTGCACGCGGCGATGTCGCCGGCGCGATTGGCGGTGCGCGCGCGATCGAGCGAGTCGAGCGCGTCGGTGAAATCGACGCCGTTGCCACCTTCTGCTTCCGCGAGCGAGCGGGGCGTCGGTTGATGGCTGCGCAGCGCGCTGAGGCTCTCCGGCTTCCAGCCGTGGGAGCCCGCATCCTTTTCTATGGCCAGATCGAGCTGGGCCTGGGTTTGCGCGATGTCATCCGCGCAGCTTCCGGCAAGAGCCGGCATGGTCGCGCACAGCAGGGCGAAGAGAGCGACGCTGCACTTTGCGATGGATGTCATTGTTCAATCCTATGCTTGGATTTCGAGTGACGTCAGGAACGTTGTCGTGAATGACAGAGCGCGTATCGATCGTCTTTCGCGTATGAACGCCGGCCGTTCACGCTTGCGAGAGATCATTGTCATGAATGTCAGTGTGCATGACGTGGGCCCTCCGTTAGAAGTGCGTCTCTCAACCGGGCCGCGTCCGGAGGATGTTCGAGCAGCGATCGTCGCAGCTCGCGTGTCCCGGCGTGCGAAGTGGCAAGGGCCGTTGCTTGCCGAAATACGCGGGCAAGCATCGAAACTAGTGTCGCGTCATTCCAACCCGGAGTGATCCCGTCATGAAACACCTCAACGCTGGTCTCGCCTTTGCCGCCGCTCTCTCCTTGCTCTCGACCGTCGCCCCTGCGAACGCGGAGCCCCTGAAGAACATCGTCCTGGTGCACGGCGCCTGGGTGGATGGGTCCGGCTGGAAACCGGTCTACGAGATCCTGACCAAGGAAGGTTTCCGCGTCACCATGGTGCAGGAGCCTGAGACCTCGTTCGCCGACGACGTCACGGCGGCCAAGCGCATTCTCGATCTGCAGGATGGCCCGACGCTTCTCGTCGGCCATAGCTACGGCGGCTCGATCATCACCGAGGCCGGCGTTCATCCGAGCGTCGTCGGTCTCGTCTACGTCGCCGCACACGCGCCCGACGTCGGAGAGGACGAATCGGCGTTGGGCAAGAAGACGCCGAGCGTGCTCGGCAAGACCGAAGGCGTCATCAAGGTCACGCCCGACAAATTCACCTATCTCGATCCCGTGCAATTCCCGAAACTGTTCGCACCCGATCTGCCGCGCGAGCGGGCCGAGTTCGTCGCGCGCTCCCAGGTCCCGGCTGCGGCCCAGGTGTTCAGCACGCCGCTGACGGCGGCGGCGTGGAAGACCAAGCCGAGCTGGGGCATCGTCGCCGGCAATGACCAGATCATCAATCCGGATCTGGAGCGCTGGTACTACGAGCGCGCCAAGAGCCAGACCACCGTGATCCCGGGCGCCAGCCACTCGGTCTACGAGTCGCATCCGAAGGAAGTGGCTGCGGTCATCACCCGCGCCGCGCGCAGCATCCAGCAGCCGGTTACGCGCTGATCACGCTTCGCCGGTCCTGACGCACGACCGGCAGAAGGAAGGACGGCGGGAGCGACAGCACTCCCGCCGGCCCGACTGTGCCATCAGGAGAATTCCCATGAATGTGATCGAGACGACCGGCGCCGCCCTGAACTGGAAGGTGACGACGGTGAAGCGGGCCGGACTGAGCCGCGACTTGCCGTCCGGCAATCCGGACCTGATGTGGGTCGCGAATTC
Source organism: Bradyrhizobium sp. 1200_D9_N1_1 (assembly GCF_052075915.1). Taxonomy (NCBI): domain Bacteria; kingdom Pseudomonadati; phylum Pseudomonadota; class Alphaproteobacteria; order Hyphomicrobiales; family Nitrobacteraceae; genus Bradyrhizobium; species Bradyrhizobium sp. 1200_D9_N1_1. Next base: position 643,814 of record NZ_CP197226.1, read on the forward strand.
GTCGACGTTGATCTACGGCGAGCGGGACGCGGTCCTCGTCGACACGTTCCTCACCGCCGGGCAGTCGAAAACGCTGCTGGACTGGGTCGCGTCTTGCGAGCGAAATCTGACGACGATCTATGTCACACACGGGCACGGGGATCATTTCTTCGGGCTGGCACCGCTGCTCGACCGCTTTCCGCAGGCAAAAGCCGTTGCCGTTCCCGAGGTCGTCGACGAGATGAAGGCGCAGCTCTCGCCGGCCTCGCTCGACGGTTTCTGGCGCAAGCGCTTTCCGGGCGAGATCGCAGAGCGCCTGGTCGCGGCTGCGCCCCTCGAAGGCGAGCTCACGCTCGAGGGACACAAGCTCGTCGTCATCGACATGGGACGAACCGATACGGCGCGCTCAACCGCCCTTCATGTCCCGTCTCTCGATCTGATCGTCGCCGGCGACACCGTGTACAACGGCATTCATCCCTATCTGGCCGAAACCGACACGCAGAGCCGGCTGGAATGGATCGCCGCGCTCGACCGGCTTGCGGCGCTGAAGCCGCGCTTCGTCGTCGCCGGACACAAAAAGCCGGATAACGACGACGACCCGCGCAACATCGCGGCGACCCGGCAATACCTGCTCGATTTCAACCGCCTCGATAAGGCGACGACATCGCCGCGCGAGCTCTACGAGGCGATGCTCGAGCTCCATCCCGACCGTGCCAATCCGGGATCGCTCTGGAGCGGGGCCAACGCCGCAAAGGGGCAGAAGTCATGACGAGCTGGCAGGACAACCGTGTCGCGCGTGATGCCTGCATTGCGGCGGGCGCAGTCCTTGCCCGCGGCAAGGTCGTCGAAGCACACGACGTCACGCGCCTGCTGGAGGCCGTGATCCGGCCGGGCGACCGGGTTTGCCTGGAGGGCGACAACCAGAAGCAGGCGGATCTCTTGAGCCGCGCGCTGCTGGCGGTCGATCCCTCCAGGGTCAACGATCTGCACATGGTGCAGTCGGGCGTCGTTCTGCCCGAACATCTGGACCTGTTCGACCGCGGCGTCGCGAAGCGGCTCGACTATGCCTATTCCGGGCCGCAATCGGCGCGGATTGCGCGCATGCTGTTCGGCGGCAAGATCGAGCTGGGTGCGGTTCATACCTATCTCGAACTGTTCGCCCGCTACTTCATCGACCTCACGCCGCACGTCGCGCTGATCGCCGCCGTCAGCGCCGATCGCGAGGGAAATCTCTACACCGGCCCGAACACCGAGGACACGCCGACCGTGGTCGAGGCGACGACGTTCAAGGACGGCGTCGTGATCGCCCAGGTCAACGAGATCGTGGAGACGGTTCCGCGGGTCGATATCCCGGCGGACCGTGTCCATTTCATCGTCAAGGCTAACAAGCCGTTCTTCGTCGAACCATTGTTCACGCGCGATCCGGCCGCGATCACCGAAGGCCAGATCCTGACCGCGATGCTGGCGATCAAGGGGGTTTATGCACCGTATGGCGTGCAGCGGCTCAATCACGGCATCGGCTTCAGCACGGCCGCGATCGAACTCCTGCTCCCGACATTCGGCGAGAGGCTGGGGCTGAAGGGCAGGATCGCAACCCACTTCGCGCTGAATCCGCATCCCGCACTCATTCCCGCGATCGAATCCGGCTGGGTGCGGCAGATCCACTCGTTCGGATCGGAGGTCGGCATGGATGACTACATCCGCGCCAGATCCGACGTCTACTTCACCGGTCCCGACGGCTCGTTGCGTTCCAACCGCGCCTTCTGTCAGGCCGCCGGGCTCTATGCCTGCGACATGTTCATTGGCTCCACGCTGCAGATCGATCTGCAGGGAAATTCGTCGACTGTCACCACCTCGCGCATCGCAGGCTTTGGCGGCGCTCCGAACATGGGGGCGGATGCCCGCGGGCGGCGGCATCCGAGCGAGCCCTGGCTGAAGGCCGGAGCGGAGGCCGATCCGGACGGCTCGGCACTGATGCGCCGCGGCCGCAAGCTGGTCGTGCAGATCGGCGAGACGTTCGGGGACAAGAACGTGCCGCTCTTCGTCGAGAAGCTCGATGCCATCGAGCTCGCGGAGAAGCTGAAGCTCGAACTGGCGCCGGTCATGATCTATGGCGACGACGTCACGCACATCGTCACCGAGGAGGGCGTGGCGAATCTCTTGCTGTGCCGCACCGCGCAGGAGCGCGAGCAGGCCATCCGTGGCGTTGCCGGCTACACCGATGTCGGCCGTCGGCGGGACCACGGCATGGTCGCGCGCCTGCGCGAGCGCGGCGTGATCCGCCGGCCGGAAGATCTCGGCATCAATCCGCTCGATGCGGATCGCAGCCTGCTGGCGGCGCGCTCGATCAAGGATCTCGTGCGCTGGTCGGGTGGCTTGTACGCACCCCCTTCGAAATTCAGGAACTGGTGAGGAACGCGCCATGGAAGATCTCAGCTTTCGACATCCGGTTCGCGCCCGCGCCGACGGCGCCAGGCGGAGCGCGATTGTCGGCATAGTTGCCTCGGGCAATCTCGAAGTGCTGGTGGAGCGCGTGCTGCCGGATGCGGAATGTGCCATCGACATCAAGACCGCCGCCGTCGGCTTCGGCGAGGTCTGGAGAGCCGTGATCGGCGATTTCGTCGAGCGCTATTCGCCCGGCGGGCTGAAGTTCTCGATCAATGACGGCGGCGCGCGTCCCGATACGGTCTCGCTCCGGCTGGCGCAGGCGGTGCGATCGATCGCGGAGAACGGCCAATGACCGCGCCGATCAAGCACATCACCCCCGCCGAACGGGCGCACAGCACCAGCTTCTACGAGGCGTCGGCCCGCGTGCGGCTGGAACTGCTGCTCGATGCCGGCAGCTTCGTCGAGTTCATCGGGCCGGAGCAGCGCGAGGTCAGCCCGCATCTGAAGATATTCGATCTTCCCGAGCAGTTCGACGACGGCATCGTCGTCGGTCACGGTCGCCTCGACGGCTCGCCGGTGTTCGTTGCCGCGCAGGAGGGCCGCTTCATGGGCGGCGCCTTCGGCGAAGTGCACGGCGCCAAGCTGACCGGGCTGCTCCGCGCCGCGCGCGAGATCGGCTCGATCCCCGTCTTGATCCTGTTCGATACCGGCGGCGTCCGGTTGCAGGAAGCCAATGCCGGCGAGCTTGCCATCGCCGAGATCATGCGCGCCGTGATGGAAGCGCGCGCCGCCGGCGTGAAGGTCATCGGCCTGATCGGTGGGAGGTCCGGATGCTACGGCGGCGGCGGCCTGATCGCGGGCTGTTGCTCCGCGCTCGCCGTCTCGGAGCCGGGGCGCATCGCTGTGTCAGGTCCCGAAGTCATCGAGACCAATCGCGGCGTCGAGGAGTTCGACTCGCGCGATCGTGCCCTGGTCTGGCGGACGATGGGCGGCAAGCACCGCCGCCTGCTCGGCGCCGCCGATGTCTTTGCCGACGACAATGTGCAGGATTTTCGCGAGGCCGCGCTGGAGCTGATCGGCCTGGTCGGACCTTTCGGTCTCGACAGGCTGAAGGCCGAGCAGGAACGGCTCGCCGGACGGTTGCGCCGCTTCGGCGCCTGCGCGGATGCCGTCGACATCTGGACCGCGGAAGGCATCGAGCACGCTGAGACGGTTCCGGAGCTGCCGGCAGATCAGTTCATTGCGCTCGCCAACAGGATCGGGAGGACCAGCCGTGACGCTCGATGACATCATCGCCTCGCTCTTTCCTGACGGCCATGAGGTAAGCAACGACAACGGCGTCCTTCACGGCTCGGCGACGCTGCGATCCGGTGGCACGATGCTGGTGATCGGCATTGCGAATCGAACCGCGCTGGGCGTCGACGAGGCCATCAGGCTTTCCGCACATGTCCTGAAGTCGATCGGTCGTGACTCCGGGCCGATCCTGGTGCTCGTCGATAGCGACAGCCAGCGCATGAGCAAGCGTGACGAACTGCTCGGGCTGAACGAGTTCCTCGCACATCTGGCGAAGGTGCTGATCCACGCGGACATGAATGGCCGCCCGACCATCGGCGTCCTGTACGGCCACTCGGCTGCGGGCGCGCTGCTTGCGACAGGCCTTGCAACGCGTGTGCTGGTCGGACTGCCCGGAGCCGATCCCGCAGTGATGGATCTGCCTTCGATGGCGAAGGTGACCAAGCTGTCGATGGAGGCGCTACAGGAAAAGGCGAAGTCGACGCCGGTGTTCGCGCCGGGCCTGTCCAATCTCGCGCAAATGGGTGCCGTTCACATGACATGGAGCAATGCCGCATCGCTCGCCGACCAGCTGGAGGCGTTGCTCGCCGACATGCCGGCCGCGCAGGACCGGCGGGATGCGCTCGGCAAGCAGCGTGGCGGCCGGCTGAAGGCCGCCGAGATCGCGGAGCGCGTTCGTGACCTCGCCCTGCAAGCACGGTGATCGACCACCCGGTCGTCACGACCTCGTCTTCGTCAGCCCCGCGGGGTGGCGCGCGATGTTGGACGCGCGCGACGATCTCGCCGCCGATTCCCTTCTCGCGCGCTGGCCCAAAATGCGGTGGCCGACGATCAGGCGGCGCGCCTTGCCACACGAGGCAACCGGCGTCGCGCTGGGCCTGCCCCTGCCGCCTTCTGCCGGCAAGAAACGGGTTGCCCTCCTGGTCGAAATCGACCACGTCGCCTCGGTCGCGCGGCCGCCGTCGCTGCAACAGGCGCGGGCTTACGCGCCGCGCAACTGGTGGCCGACGCTCGACCGGCTCGACGGGCTGGCGCTTCGCCATTCGGTGGACGCGCGCGTCTACGGCAGCCTGGCCTGGCAGTCGTTGACCGGGCTCGACTACGTGACCGGCCGTTCCGATCTCGATGTCCTGTTCGAGTTTCGAAGCGAAACCGACATCGATCGCTTCGTCGCCGATGTCGCCGCGATCGAGACCAGCGCGCCGATGCGGCTTGATGGCGAGCTGATGAGCGCCGACGGCGCGGCGGTGAACTGGCGTGAAGTCCACGGCGGCGCGAGCGAGCTTCTGGTCAAGAGCATTGAGCGCGTGGTCCTGCTCGACAGGCATCAATTCATTTCGGGAGCGACGGGATCATGATCACCATGGCCGCAAGAGGCATGGAACGGCCGCTTCTGCGCCGCGCGCGGATGATGCCCGATGTCTCTGCCATCGGGGCTGTCGCCGCCGATTGCCTCGTCAAGGAGCTCGAAACCTGGCCGAAACCGGGGCTGGTGAGCCATGTCGACAATGGCAGTCACGATGACATGGATGCGGGCACGTTTCGTCGCAGCGCCGCGGCCATCAGGCCCTATCTGCAGCGCCTGGCCGATGCGGGTGCGTTTGGCTGCGGCATGGGGCGGCTGCGGATCATTGGCCTCGAGGCGGAGCGCGCCATGTTCGCGGCGACGTCGGGGGTCAACACGCACCGTGGCGCGATCTTCGGGCTCGGCCTGCTGTGCGCGGCCGCCGGCGCGAGAGCCGGCGGGTTGGTCGATCCCGAGCTTCCGCTTGGCGACGTCGTGGCGCGCCTGTGGGGCGACAGCATCCTCGATGGACCGGTGCTGCTGCACAGCCATGGCAGCGTGGCCCGCCGCCGCTTTCGCGCGGGCGGTGCGCGTATCGAGGCCGCGAGGGGATTTCCCAGCATCTACGGAATCGGCTTGCCGGCCTTGCGGAGAGCAACTGTCGTTGTGGAGGATACGGAAGCCGCCCGGGTCGAGGCGTGCTTTGCTCTGATCGCTTCCGTCGAAGACACCAACCTCCTGCATCGCGGCGGGCTCGACGGCCTTCGGTTTGCGCATGACGCGGCGCGTCGCTTCGTCGATGCCGGCGGCGTCTGCGCGTCCGGCTGGCGTGCGCGGGCACAATCGATCCACGAAAGTTTCGTCGCCCGCCGTCTCAGCCCGGGTGGATCGGCCGACCTGCTCGCTATGACGCTCTTCGTCGATGTCCATGAAAGGCCGATTCCATGATGTCCAACGCGATCCTGATGGCGCTGGTGCCGGTCTTCTTCGTCCTGTTGCTGGGATACGCCGCCGGAAAATTTCATATCGTCGACAATCTTCACGTCGACGCCCTCAACGCGCTGGTGATGGATTTTGCGCTGCCGGCGTCCCTGTTCGCCGCGACCGCTTCGGCCTCGCGCCGCGATATGATCGAACAGGTTCCGCTCTCCATGGTGCTCGGCGTGACGATGCTGTTGCTCTATGTCGCCTGGTATTGCGCCGCGCGCAGGTTCTCGAAGGCGTCCCGGTCCGATGCGTCGCTGCAGGCCTTGACGATCGGCTTTCCGAACCTTGCCGGCGTCGGACTTCCGATCCTGTCGTCCGTGTTGGGCCCCGCCGGCACCGTCCCGGTTGCGGTCGCGTTGGCAACGGGCTCGATTCTGATCAGCCCGCTGACCCTGATCATGGTGGAAATGGGTGCGAGCAGGGCGCAGGGCGCCGAATTGTCGATGCGGCAGATTCTGACGGCAGTCAGGCGCGCGATCACCAAGCCGGTCGTACTGGCGCCTGCGGCAGGCATCCTGCTTTCGCTGTCGGACGTGAGCCTCGATGCACTCGCCCATGCATGCCTGGCGTTGATCGGGAGCGCCGCCGCGGGTGTCGCCCTGTTTCTCACGGGGGCGATTCTGTCGGCACAATCGTTCCGGCTGGATTGGCGGATCGTGGCCGCAACGGCGGCCTCGGATGTCGTTCGGCCGCTGCTGGCCATTGCGGTCATTCACTTCATTCCGATTGCGCCTGATCCCGCGAAGACTGCCATTCTGCTTGCCGCGGTGCCCTCGGGCTTTTTCGGCATCCTGTTTGCCGTCAACTACCGGCTGGATTCCGCGACGGCGGGATCCATGGTCATCGCCAGCACCGGATTCAGCGTCGTGACCCTGGCGATTGCGATCGCCATGCTCTTTCCCGGTTAGGTCGCGACCGTGACGCTTGCGATCCTCTGCTCGGGACAAGGCGGACAGCATCGGGACATGTTCGCCCTCACGGGCGGCGCGCCTGAGGCCGCGGACCTGTTTGCGCACGCGGCGACATTGCTCGGTGGCAGCGATCCGCGCGATTTCGTCCGCGGCGAACCCGATGAGGCCCTGCACCGCAACCGTACGGGCCAGATTCTCTGCACCTTGCAGCCGCTCGCCGCGGCGCGCGCGCTCGCAGATGTCATTCCACGCGGCGTCATCATTGCCGGCTACAGTGTCGGCGAGGTCGCGGCCTGGGGTGTCGGCGGTGTGCTCGATGCGACCGCCACGCTCGATCTCGTGGCACGCCGCGCAGAGGCCATGGATGCGGCCACGCGCGCCGGTGACGGGCTGATCTTCGTCCGCGGTCTTTCGCGCGAGGAGGTCGGTCGCCTTTGCGAACGTCACGGCGCAGCGATCGCCATCGTCAATCCGGGCGATGCCTTTGTCATCGGCGGCGGCCGCGAGGCGCTGGGCGGGATTGCCGACGACGCGCGGGCGATGCACGGCGCAAGGATCGTCGCGTTGCCGGTCGAGGTTGCCTCCCACACCAAGCGGCTCGCCGCGGCGTCTGCCGCATTTCGTGAGACCTTGCGCCTGGCACCGGCGGTATTTCCCCCGAGGACCGGTGCGCGCATTCTGAGCGGAATCGATGCCGCTCCGGTCGTCTCGCTCGAGAGCGGTCGCGACAAACTTGCCGCGCAGATCTCGCAAACCGTGCAATGGGCGGATTGCCTGCAGGCCTGTGTCGAAGCGGGCGCGACGGGGTTTCTCGAGCTCGGGCCGCGACATGCGCTCAGCAGCATGGTTGCGGAAATCGGGGCCGGACTTCCGGCTCGCTCGCTGGATGATTTCAGGAGTCTTCAGGGCGTCCGCGCCTGGGCTGCGCGTCACCTGAACGACTAGCCTCGCCAAATTCCGAAGAGACGATGCCGTCGATCGCGCTGCCCGGTCAAAAAAAGGGGCCGTCCTTTGGGGGAGGACGGCCCTAAAACGCTCGTATGCCCAGGGAGGAGGGAGGCTCGAGCGGTGACTTGGGGTCTCAGTCACCTAACACGCACAGCATCGCCGATCCCGCGGCCAAAGTATTTCACGAACCCCTTGTGTTTCTCATTTCGCATGATTCACGAGAAGTCCGCGGGCAGCACGTGAGACACGGCCTTGTATGTCGAAGCCGGATCGCCGCCGGAGAGCCTGGACGAAGCCGATGCGTTCCGGCTGGCGCAACGCCAGCGCGCGGGCGTGTCACCCGTGATCCGTTTGAAGACGGTCGAGAAATGCGCTTGGGTGCAGAAGCCGACGGTCAGCGCCACCTCGGCCAGGGCCGTCTCGGAATTCGACAGCAGCGATTTCGCACGCTCGATGCGCTGATGCAGCAGGTACTCGCGCGGCCGGTATCCCGTCGCGGCGCGAAACTGGGCCGCGAAGTGCATCCGGGACAGTCCCGCCACCTTGGCAAGCTCGGACAAGCTGATGCAGTGGTCGAAGTGCGTCCCGACGTATTCCTCCACGCGCCGCAGTCGCCATTTCGGCAAGGCATTGACTTTCGAGTGTGGCAGCTCGCGCCGGGCGAGGTGCATTGCCAGCGTCTGACCGATGCAGCGCGCGAATTCCCGGTCAGCCGAATGGCCGCGTTCGGTCAGCGCCTTCGCCAGCTGTTCGGCAAAGGGGTCGCGGAGCAGCACGAGGTCGTTGAGGCCTTCGGCCGAAGCTGTTCCTGCTCCAGGCCTTAGGAACGGAAAATATGTGCTGGCCGAGACGTGGAAGTGCAGGAAGTCGCACGGCGCGGAGAACTGCGCACTGAGCTGCTGCAACGGTGCGCCGATATACAGCGTGCCTGCCGGCATGATGCCGTCGAAGATGGTGTGACGGCCTCTGGTCAGTTTGGCGCGGGACGTCTTCAAGGCGATGGCGAAGAAGTATCGGTCGGCAGGGGTCGTCGCCTCTTCGTGCCTTATGCCCGTTTGCGTGCAGGTCCAGCGCGAGATCGTGATGTCGTCAGGCGTGGCCGCGGGCTGGCGCCACCTCCGTTCGAGGGGAAATGCGCGAGTCTCCTGCGGGGAGGCCGGTTTGTGGCGGCTGGGTTGATACGTCGACCGGGCGCCGGCCGCTTGGATATCGGTGAGCATCGTTCGTCCCCGTGTCCTGGATTCTGCCGCCGTCGTGACGGCTGCCGAATGCAACTGGTCCATGCTCGAACGATAGGTGCGGCCTCGTCGAAAGGCTCGTTAAGGATGCTTAAGCGGTATTAGATTTTGCAAATGCGAGAGGTGCGACCGCATGTCGCAAAGAGTTCAATTGAACCAAAGGGATCAAGCACATGTGCAGTGAGGTCTGATGTTAGAGCGCAGCACCGGCCGGACCAGAGGTTTGACGCGGTGCCGTCTCGTCCGGTCGGGCGTGTTCGTCTAATTCAGAGCAGACGTGTTCAGGGCAGACGTGGCGAGGCGTCGATGCCGGGTGTAAGGCCGGGCGCGATCGACTGTGCCGAGGGAACCGGGGGTTCGCGCGAATACGGGATCGCTTCCACCTCGGGGCGTTGCTGGGATGTGGCCTGCAGGCAGTTCGCACGCGGCGGTTGTCCTGCGCCGAACAGATCAGTGACGGGATCCACGAAGCTCGCGCGGAACCGGTCGAACCGGGTCTGGTGATCGCCCGCGGAGGGCTGTCGGATTGTCACCGTCGCCGTCATGCCCGAGACCAGTGGCACATCCGGCGGCACCGTGTCGATGGCGACGCGAACCGGTACGCGCTGGGCAAGCCGCACCCAGGTGTAGATCGGGTCGACACTGGGCAGGCCCTGCGTGCCCGCAGCGGCGTTCGACACGCTGACGCCTCGCGTCACGGTCTTCACATGCCCCAGGATCGGCTTGGCGTAACCAATCAATTGCGCTTCCGCGCGATCCCCGACGCAGACGCGAGCCATCTTGGTTTCCTCGAAATAGCCGTCGATCCAGAAACTGTTGGAATCGATCACCGAGATGTTGCTGACGCCGGTGACGGCATAGTCGCCCGCGCGCAGCAGGAGATTGGTGACGTAACCGTCGACGGGACTGGTCACGCTGGTCCGTTTCAAATTCAGCTCCGCCTGTGCGAGCTGGTGTGCCGCCGCCTCGTAGGCGGCCTTCGCCTGCGCTGCGTTGCCTGCATAGATCTGCTGCTCTTCGGGCGTCGTTGCGAGGTTGGACAGATGTCGACGCCGGTCGAACTCGGCCTGCTTCACCTCCAGATCCGCGGCCCGCTGGTCGACCAGCGCCTTGCCGATTCGGACGGCCACTTCGAAGTCGAAGGGGTCGATGACGTAAAGGACGTCGCCCTTGTGGACGAACTGGTTGTCGCCAACCCGCAGCGCCACGATCTTGCCTGCAACCTGCGGCGCGACATTGGCGACCTGGACACGCACGCTGCCGTTCCGCGTCCAGGGAGCAGTGACGTAGTGCTGCCAGGTCGCAACCGATATCAAGACGGCGACCAATGCGATGCCGAGGGTCGCGAGATGCTTGCCTGCGCCGAGCATGAATCGGCCGACAGCCTTGCGCAGCGGCCTCGCGGAGGGCGTTGCCTGTGTCGGAGGTCTGACGGTGTCCGCCGTGCGATCGCTGGTGTCGCGTGCCACGGTCTCCGGTGCGGCGGAGCCCTCCGCGGTACTTGAGGCATCGCCCGGTGCTTCGGCTGATGGTTCGCTGCGAAGCGGGGCGGCGTCGCGGGGCAGGGTAGCTTCCATGACTCTTCTCCCTAGAAGAACAGTGCGAGCATGCCGAACATCGCCACGTAGAGGCAAAGCTCGGCCAGCGACGGGTTGCTGAAGACTCTCGCGAATCCGATGAAGCGCAGCAGCGGGCGCAGTAACAGGAACGCGAGCAGCGCGGTTGCCGCATAGGAAACGATGGGGGCAATGAGCACGCCGCCGATGACCAGTTCCCGATAGGTGTTCGTCATGACCGTCTCCCTTGGCTGGAGTCGGCCGGAGATTGTGACGGCGCGAAGGCCACGCTTGCCGCAATCAGCGCGGCAATGGCCGCGCTGGCCGACAGGTCGCTTCGTGCTGCCGACTGGTGCAGCGCCTCGGCTGCAGCGAGGATCACGCCGCTGTTCCGACGGGTGAGGGCCTCTCGCGCGGCCTGCGCCGCTACGGCCAGCGGCCCCTGTCCGACCCGGTCCAGTTCGGCGCGGCAACGCCGCAGGGCTGCGGCCTGGTCGAAACAGCGCATCGCCGTGCCGGCCATCCGATCGTCGATCGCGGAGGGGCCGTTTGCGGTCAAAATCTGCTCGATCCGCGCCGCGTCGCGAAAGGCGGCTTCCTCCGGCGCGAGGTGGCGGGCTCGTCCCCCGTCGGCGCGGCTCAGTTCGCGCCGGGCCTCTCCCAGTAGCAGCCGAACTCGCCGGTCGCCCGACAAGGGAGGCAGCAGCTGCTGCGCCGCGAAGACGAGCACGGACGACAGGCAGACAAACAGGCTCGTCACGAGAAACACCTCGGGGTCGTAGCTCTGCGGATTGGTCGGCGCGAGCACGACGAGGGTGAACACCAGCACGAGGCGGCCGATCGATGACAGCATGGGGCTCGGCAGCGTGATCAGCAGTGCGAGGCCGATGACGACAGGCGCAAGACCGATCGCGAGCAGCTGAAACTCGGACACACCGTTGAAGACGAGATATTTCAGGATGCCGGCCAGCACGCAGGCGATCGGCGTCGCCATCACCGCCACCATCGTGAAGTTGCGCGGCGAGGGTGACGTCGAGCCGAGGCCGATGATCACCGCAACGAGCGAGAGGCAGAGCTCGGTGGTCGGCCAGCCCGTCAGGACGAAGACAATTGCAATCAGCGTGAACGAGATCGCAGCCCGTGCGCCAGTCTCGGCCGCGATGCGGCGCGAGCGATAGAGCGGTGCGCGCCATGCACGATACGGGCTTGTCCCTTCGCGCAGCGCATCGAGGCTGCCGCGGACCTGCGCGTTGTTTCGGCCGATTTCGGCCCGGAGCCAGGATCGGGATATCGCGACCAGCCCGGCTGCCTCTGGGGCCAGCGCCGACGCGGCAGGGAGCGCTGCGAGCATGCGACCGAGCGAGAGCGCGCTGACGAGATCGACCAGCGCGGAACGCGCGGCCGCGGTCCTTGCCGTGCCGATGCTCGATTCCGTCGTCAGGCTGGCGATCTCCGGACGTACCGCCGCGATGTCATGCAGCAGTCCAGCCCCAACGGCCGCGGATGGAGTCTCGCCGCGCTCGGCATCTCGCGCGAGATCCGTGACCCGGCGGTGCAGCACTTCGATGCGGCTTGCCAGAACCGGATGATAGCTCGGCGCGGCCAGAACCTCGTTCACAAGCGCCACCGCAAGGACGCCGATGCCGATGGCTGCGCCACGCGCGACGCCGGTCGGGAACACCTGTAGCGGCGTGTCGATCTGCTCGACGGCGATCAGGGCGACGGTGATGCAGCAGAGTGCCGCCGCATAGGCGCGATTGCCATCCAGCAGGCCGGCCACATAGGTGCAAAGCCCGACCCAGATGCCCAACACCACCAGCAGGAGGCCGCCGGTCTGGGAAAATAGGCCGGCGATCGCGATCGAGGCGATGACGCCGATGACGGTTGCGAGCAGCCGGTAGCCGGCTTTTTCCATACCCTGACCGCGTGTCGGCAGCGCCAGGACGGCCACGGTGAGGGCGGCCGACGACGGGGATTCGAGCTCGAGCCAGAAGCCCACATACAACGCGAGCAGCATCGCCAGCCAGACCCGCAGCGCGAACGCCCAGGAACTTGCCGGAAAGCCGGCAAAGACCAGCGGGCGCGGCGCGGCGGCACTTGTGGTGTTCACTGGCATCGTGCCCCATCCGTTTCCGGCAGAGCGTGCGGGCCTGCCGATCTCGTAAAATCAGCGCCGAATATGAGGTTTGCGGGGCTTGCCGGTATTTCCGGTCCACCAACCCGCTTGCCGGAATGCACGTCCGGTTGGGGGCAGGGGCCGTCTTGCGGACTACGGCGCGTGGCCTGCCAGCGCCTCTTCGAGGTAGCGGATGATCTCGTCACCGCTGGAGGGCTTGCCGAGATAGCAATGCGCGCCAGCCGCCATCACGCGCCGGCGCACGGATTCGCTTGGAAATGCCGTCATGAAGATGATCGGGAAGCGTCGGCCGGACGCGATCAACTGTGCCTGCAGCTCATCGCCGGTGATGACAGGCATCTGGACGTCGGCGATCATGCATGCCGGATCGTCTCCCGGTGTCTGCCGCAGGAAATCCATGCCGGATTCGTAGGCCTGGGCCTCGTAGCCGATCGAGCGCACCAGGCTCGCCAGCGACGTGCGAACGCCTTCGTCGTCGTCTACGATCGCAATCACCGGGGTTTTGGCCATTGGCACACAATCCTGACCGCGGTGTTCCGCAAGGAGGCATCTCCCTTTGCGCGGCCGATGGCGCCTTATGCACCCGGGGCAGTCCCGCAGGAATTATACTCAGGTGTGATCCGTAGTCCCGCGGGTTTGGGATACCCCCAGCGCCTCGGCCTTGCGGACGAGGTCGGCCAGCGACCGAACCCCCATCTTGCGCATGACGTTCCCGCGGTGGATCTTGACCGTGATCTCGCTGAGGCCGATCAGGGCGGCGACCTGCTTGTTCATCAGGCCGGCGGTGACATGGCCCATCACCTCGCGCTCGCGCGCCGTCAGGGTCCCGTACTGGGCGCGGATGTCTTCCTTGGTCGCGGCTTCGGCACGGTGCTGCGCATCACGTTCGAGCGCCGCCGTCACGGCATCGAGCATGTCCTGGTCGCGAAACGGCTTGGAGAGGAAATCGACGGCACCGGCCTTCATGGCACGCACCGACATCGGAATGTCCCCATGGCCTGTCATGAAGATGATCGGATAGCTGATGCCCTGCCGGACGAGCTGGCTCTGCAGATCGAGCCCGCTCACGCCGGGAAGGCGGACGTCCAGCACGATGCAGCCTGGGCCGCCGGGCAGCGAGCCGCCGAGCAGTTCCGCCGGCGAGCCGAACAGGCGCGTCTCGAGGCCGACGGATCGGAACAGGCTGTCGAGCGAGGCGCGGATGCCCGCATCGTCATCGACGATGATGACAGTCGCGCTTGAGGGTTGCGTCGGCGGCTGAGCCTGGTTTGGTCGTGTCATGGCGGGGCGTGTTCTTGGCTATATGGCAATGTCAGGTGGAATGTCGCTCCCGAGCCCGGGGTGCTCACCACCGACAATCGGCCGCCGTGAGCTTCCACCGTCGTTCGGCAGATCGCAAGCCCCATGCCCATCCCGCCGTCCTTCGTCGTGAAGAACGGATCGAACAGGCGTGCCATGTCATCAGGCGGGATGCCCGGGCCGCTGTCCTGCACCGTGATGGCGAGGGTCTCGCTGTCCACGGTGCCTGCACGCAGCGTGATGACGCGGGAACCGGGCCGGCCTGACATCGCCTGGCTGGCATTGATCAGAAGATTGACCAGGACCTGCTGCAGCTGAATCCGGTCGCCGCGAACCGGCGGCAGGCCGTGCTGCGGCTCGACGATGAGGGCGACGTCGTCCTTGGCGAGCTCGCGCGCGACCAGCGCAGTCGCCTCCTCGATGACCTCGCCGATTTGCAGCAGATCCTGCTGGGGTGCAGCCTTCTTCAGGAAGGTCCGGATCCGGGTCACGATCTCGCTGGCGCGGCGGCCCTGAGCAACAACATGGCCGATCGTGGTGGCGACCTCCTTGAGATCGGGTACGTCGCGCCGCAGCCATCGCAAGCCGGCTTCGCCGCTGGTGACGATTGCCGCCAGTGGCTGGTTCACCTCGTGCGCTATGGACGCGCTGAGCTCGCCGAGGGTGGCAACGCGCGCAGCATGGGCGAGCTCGGCTTGCGCCGCGAGCAGTGCATCCTGAGCCTGCTTGCGCTCGGTGATGTCGACGACGAAGACGAGCACGTTTTGATCTCCGTCGGGTTCGGGCGGAAAGGTGATCGTGAACAGCACGGGGACCTTACGCCCGTCGAAGCTCACGAGCTGGGTCTCCCCTTCGTGAAACGGCTCTCCATTCGCGAATGCGACCAGCGCGTCGAGGAAACTGCGATCATTCTCGCCCAGCAGCTTGTCGGCGTTCTCGATGAAGGCCGCAGAGCCGCTTGCCCCCGCCATCTTCTGCAGGGCCGGATTGACGTCGGTGATTCTGGCGAGGCGGCGGGCATGCCTGACGAAATCGGGGTTGCGTGCCAGATAGTCGCGCAGGTCCGCCCCTCCGGTCTGCAGCGAATCCAGCGCGGTCCGCAGTCCGCTCCAGTCCTCCTCGACGACGCCGATCCGGCTTGCGTCGAACATCCGGCGGTATCGTTGCTCGCTCTGCACCAGCGCGCTGTGCGCCGCCACGCGGTCCGTAACGTCGGTGTGCGTTTCGAGCACCCCGACGGGTTTGCCGAGATGGTCGTGCTGAAGGGCCCATCGGGCGTCGACGGTGAGCGCGGCGCCGGCCTTCGTCCGTTGCTCAACCCTGCCTTCCCATCGCCCGGTATCGAGCAGGCTGGCCTCGATGGCTTCCCGCCGGTCGGAATAGCTGGTCCGCAGAAGCTTGTCGGCGAGCTGCCCGAGCGCCTCGTCGGGCGACCAGCCGTAAGTCTGTTCCGCGGTCTTGTTCCAGAACGTGATCACGCCGCTGCGATCCCTGACGAAGATCATGTCATGCGAGAGATTGAGCAGCCGCGCTTGCGCCGCGAGGCGCGTCGTCGCCGCGTGATTCTGCAGCACCAGCAGGGTGGTGATCCCGATCGCCGCGAGGCTCACCAGCGCGCGAAGGGCGGGCGAGGCGATTTCATGCAGATCGTGCGACAGCAGATAGGCGGTTATGGTCAGGACGACACAGCCGGTCGCTGCGACGATGATGTCGTTGCGCCGATTCGTCCTCGCCGCAAGGAGGATCGCGATGACATAGAGGACTGCGACCGCGCCCTCGAGCGGCGTCAGCACGTCAACCATGAAGACCGCGAAGGCGAGGGCCGCGGACCAGAACCGCAAGCCGGCGCGGCTCATGGATGAACCCGTGGGCCGATCAAGGTTCGTCATCGTCGCAGGCTGTGCTTCTTCTCATAGCAGCCACGTTGATGCCGCGATTTGATCGCGTCCACAATATCCAGCCGGCCGATTTTCGTGCTCTCGTGGAAGACCTCCTGGACAGTTGAATCCGGCGCGGGCGCGACCGGGAGATTGTCCGGCGGAACGAGGCTTCTCGGTGATATCGCCGATCACGGCCGCGTCAACTTACCGCAGGCGCGCCGAGCCGCCGGCCTCGTGCGTCCGTAGCTGCGGACGAGGTGTTCCGCTCGCACTCTCGCCCGGTGGCTGTACCGCGATCATACCTAGGTATGACGCAGTTAACCCGAGACCTTATCCATGCACCCGCGCGTAGAATGGAGCGCGCGGATCGCCGAACTACTCTGCTCCCATCGCATTCGGACAAGTCGTCAGACATTGCCGATGCGAAATGGAACAAGGAGTTCGACGATGTCGCTGCAGATGTCACACCCGCAAAATGCCAAGGACCATGTCGCCGCCGCAATCGACGTCTCGTCAATCGAATGTGGGCGGCTGCGGTCATCGAGACGTTCACGGCGCTCCGGCGAGGAGGCCATGACGCTCTCCCTCGTTCATCTGGATGTTGCGCTGGCCATCGAGCCGCCTGCGCCGGACGTGCGGGGATCTGCCGACCGCGAGCCGAGCTTCAGGGTGTCCGCGAAACGGCTTGCGTGCGCCTCCTCGGAGGTCGATCGGGAGACGGGCGCGGAAGGATTCACGGATCCGGTGATGCAGCGCCTCGCGGATGCGCTCGCGGCCACCAAAGCCATGCACCATCCCCATTCTGCCATCCTTGTCGATGCGCTGCGTCTGGCCATTCTGACCCGCAAGGCAAGCCGGCGGACGGTGGCCGGACAAGGCCAGCCCGAGTCGGCCGAGGGTGATCATGAAGGCCGGGTTTGCCGGGCGGTGCGGTCGTTGCAGAAATGGCGCCTCAAGCGCGTCATGCAGTATGTCGACGACAATCTGGCCGCGAAGGTGACCTTGGAGCATCTGGCTGCCGTTGCCGGCCTTAGCCGGATGCACTTCGCGGCGCAGTTCCGGGCGGCCGTCGGCATCAGGCCGCACGAGTATTTGCTGAAGCGGCGGATCGAGCGGGCCCAGGAATTGCTGCAACAAGCTGACGTCTCGCTCGTCGACATCGCCTTGACCGTCGGGTTCCAGACGCAGGCTCATTTCACGACGGTGTTCAAGCGCTTCGCGGGCGACACGCCGTATCAATGGAGGAGCGCCTATCTCGCGCAATTCCTGCCGCTGCCGCCCGTCGGAGCAAGACCGTCATGAGCAACCCTGGCATTCAGGCCCTGCTGCTGCAGCTGGTCGGCATTCATTCGGCGCTGGTGCACCATGAGATCATGGGATTGTTGGAGATCGCTCGCGGTCTCGGCGCCTCCTATCGGTTCGCATCCTCGGAACCCGGGGCGGGCGCCTTCTACGGTCGCGTTACCATAAACTTCTGCAGGCTCATTGCCGCCGGCATCGCGCACTATGCCTTGATGGAGCCGTCGATCGAAGAAACGGCCACGCAAAGCTGAAGGAGACGGAGCCAGTCTCGGAATGTCGAGAGTGCTGTATCTTTCAACGGGGATTGACTGACACCCTCCGCCATCCCACGATTTTGTGCGGCAAGCAACGATTCCGAACTATTTCGAGCGCGATAGCTGTTAGGCCTCAGGCGTCATCGCGAGAATCTCCTCCAAGCCCAAGAGCCCAGAATGAATGCAAACGACATCACGCGCATCCCGAACAGGAATCTGCCCAGCAAGTCAGCGGTAACAACATATCATATGCCGGGCGGCGGCGGGTTGCTGTGGGCGGTGGCGGTTTCACCTGATCGCACCCAGGACATTCGCATACAGACGCTGGGCGCCTTGGGCGTCATCGATACTTATCTGAAGGATGCGGGTCTGGACCGTACGCGCATCGTCAAGGCTGAGATCGTGGTGACCGACCACGACAACAAGCCAGCCTTCGACGAGGCCTGGGCGAGCTGGATGCCGGCGGGTTATGGGCCGGTGCGCTCGTTCGTGCAGTCGGTTATGCCCGATGGTGATTTGATCGAGATCATCATCACCGCCGCGCTACCGGCTGGCACGCGCGATACGTCTCAGGCATCAGGCTGAGGATCTCTGAACCTCGTTCGCTTCGACTCGTCTTGCCGGCGCTCATCGGCCATCCTCAGAGGACGACGTCCCGGTTGACGTTCTTGTACAGCAGATAAACCGAGTGGTTCAGGCCGGTGGGATAGAATTGCTGCGGACAGAACGATCCCATCCAGATGAAATCGTCAACCCAGATTTCGTGCCAGCTATTGCCGAGATAATATAGGCCTTGCCCCTCCAGCATGAACAATCCGTGCTCCATGATGTGCGTTTCGACAGCCGGGAAGCAGACGCCGGGCTGGAAAAACATCAGGTTCATCTCAAAGTCGAACCGCAGGTCGCCCATTGGCAGCAGGTGCTTGAACCCGCGGCCCTGCAGCCCGGTATGGTTCGTCATCGGCATGGATTGTTGTTGACCGATGATCGCCGTCGGGGTGGCGATGTCCTCGGCCTTCTCATAGCGCTTCTTGACGGCGATGATGCGGGCAGGCGCGGTGGGATGACAGGACATCGTGAAGGATACGCCGGGCGGTACATAGACAAAGGCGCCGACAGCAAGCTCCACTGGCGGGTCGGAGCCGATGGTCACGTCCACGCCTCCTGCCACAACATAGAAGAAGTGCTGCAGGTCCACACAGATCGGCTGGGCCGTACCGCCCGCGGGCTCGATTTCCAGCATATATTGGGCAAAACCGGCGCCGAGCGAAGGCGCCGCCAGAAAGCGCACGGTTGTGGATTTCCACGCCGGAAGCCGGCTCTTCAACACGCCTTCCGGCGGCATGAACGCGAAGTTGCGACCGACAACGCCGCGATTGTGGCCGATCGCTCCGGGAGGAACGATGCCGGGTTGGCCGGGCAAGTCGGTGGGATGCATCTGAGGTCCTCGGGGAGTCTGGTTCAATCGAAAGGTTCTAGCGAAAGGCCGCGTCGGCGGATTTCGGAAACATGCCGCGGACACTGGAGCCCGCTTCACGTTGCAGCCGGTTCCGGACAGTTATCATCACGGGATCCTTGCGACGAGAGCGCGAATGCAGAACATACCAGCCAGTCCCTCGCATCAATGCGGAAAGGACAGTGGAGCAATGAGCCGGCCCAGGTCGAGCTCCGATGCGACGCCGACGTGAGGCTTAGCTCAAGGAATAGGACGCGTCCGCTGGATTTCCATCACCCTCCATTTCCCGTCCCCCGCGCGCTTCAGCGCGGGGTCGCTCACCCGCACGTGCTCCGCCAGAAAATCGATGAACGCGCGGACGCGCGCCGGGAGCGGCGCGGTGTGGCCGACATAGACAGCGTGGATGTCTTCGCGGTCGCCGGGATTGTAGTTCTGCAAGACCGGGACGAGGCGGCCTGATTCGATGTCGGGGCCGATGTGGAAGAGGGCGAGGCGGGCGAGGCCCACGCCGCCGAGCGCGAGGCGGCGGGCGGCTTCGCCGTCGCTGGCGCGGGCGGCCGGCGGCGGGACGGCTTCCTCGGTGCGGTCGCCGCGCTTGAAGGGCCAGCCGCGGATCGAGCGCGGAAAGGTCCAGCCGATGCCGCGGTGATCGGCAAGATCCGCCGGAATCTTCGGCGTACCGAAGCGCGCGAGATAATTCGGCGCGCCGACCACAACCATGCGGCTGGTGCCGAGTTTTCGCGCGACGAGGCGTGAGGCCCGCAACGGTCCGACGCGGATCGCGACGTCAGCGCGCTCCTGCATCAGGTCGATCAGTGTGTCGGTCAGCACCAGATCGAGCGTGACGTCGGGATGCTGTTCCAGGAAGCGCGGGATCAGCGGCATCACATGCAGCATGCCGAAGGGGATGTTGCTGTTGACGGTGAGGCGGCCGCGCGGTGCCGCGCCTGAAGCTGCCTCGCGCTCGGCCTCCTCCATCTCGGCGAGAATGCGCACGGCGCGCTGGTAGAAGGCCTGGCCTTCCTCCGTCAGCGTGAGCTTGCGCGTGGTGCGGTTGATCAGCCGCGAGCCGAGCCGTACCTCCAGCCGCGAGATCAGCTTGCTGACGCCCGACGGCGTCAGGCGCAGTTTTCGCGCGGCCTGGGTGAACCCGCCCAGGTCGACGACGCGGACGAAAACCTCCATCTCGGCGGAGCGGTTGGTGTCGAAACGGGCCATGTTGAATTCACGTCACAAATGATTGGATTGCGGACATCCTAATGCTTTTGCTGCAGCGCGGCTATCTGCGTGGCTCGTGCCATCCATTGGAGTCCCGCATGCCTCCCGCCGTCCTTGCGCTCACCGCCGGTGCCTTCGGCATCGGCACCACCGAATTCATCATCATGGGCCTGCTGCTCCAGGTCGCCGCCGACATGCATGTCTCCGTGCCGATCGCGGGCCTCCTCATCTCCGGCTATGCGCTGGGTGTGTTCGTCGGCGCGCCGGTTCTGACGCTGGCGACGCGGCGGATGCCGCGCAAAACCGTATTGCTGGCGCTGATGGCGATCTTCACGCTCGGCAATGCCGCCTGCGCGCTGGCGCCGAACTACGAATTGCTGATGGCGGCGCGGGTGCTGACCTCGCTGGCCCACGGCACGTTCTTCGGCGTGGGCTCGGTCGTGGCCACCGGCCTCGTCGCCGAGGACAAGCGCGCCTCGGCGATCGCGACCATGTTCATCGGCCTCACGGTCGCAACGCTGCTGGGCGTGCCCTTCGGCGCCTGGTTCGGCCTGATGCTCGGCTGGCGCGCGGCGTTCTGGGCGGTAACGGTCATCGGCGTGATCGCCTTTGCCGTGGTCGCCGCGTTCGTGCCCGGCCATGTCGGTAACGGCGACAAGCCGATCTCGCTGGCTGAAGAGCTCGCGGTGCTCGGCCGTCCGCAGGTGCTGCTCGGCCTCGCCATGACCGTGTTCGGCTTTGCCGGCCTGTTCGTCGTCTTCACCTATATCCAGCCGATCCTGACGCGCTTCACCGGTTTTTCGGAGGAAGCGGTGTCGCCGATCCTGCTGGTGTTCGGCGCGGGTCTTGCGATCGGCAACGTCGCGGGCGGCAAGCTCGCCGACCGCGGCCTGGCGCGGGCCCTGATCGGCACTCTCGCCGCGCTCGCCATCGTGCTGCTCGGCCTTGCCGCGGTGCTGTCGGTCAAGATCCCCGCGATCGTGCTGATCCTGCTGCTCGGCATCGCCGCCTTCGCAACCGTCGCGCCGCTCCAGCTGCGCGTGCTGGAAGCCGCCGGCCCGAGCGGCCGCACGCTGGCCTCGAGCCTCAACATCGCCGCGTTCAATCTCGGCAACGCGCTGGGGGCCTGGGCCGGCGGTGTCACCATCGATCGCGGGCTCGACCTCTCCGCGTTGCCGCTGGTGGCGGCCGGAATCACCGCGATCGGCCTCGTGCTGGCGCTGTGGAGCCTCCAGCTCGATCGCACGGCGACCGCAGTCGCGGCGTGCCCGGCGGAATAGGAGAGCGATCATGGAATATCGTAGTCTCGGTGCGTCCGGGCTCAAGGTCCCCGTCCTCAGCTTCGGCACCGGCACGTTCGGCGGCCAGGGTCCGCTGTTCTCCGCCTGGGGCCGCAGCGGCACGGAGGAAGCGCGCAGGCTGGTCGACATCTGCCTCGATGCCGGCGTCAATTTGTTCGACAGTGCCGACGTCTATTCGAACGGTGCCTCCGAGGAGATTCTCGGCGCTGCGATCAAGGGCCGCCGCGACAAGGTGCTGATCTCGACCAAGATGAGCCTGCCGATGGGCGATGGCCCGCTCGATGCCGGCTCATCGCGGCAGCGGTTGCTGACTGCGGTCGACGCAGCGCTGCAACGGCTCGGCACCGACACCATCGACCTCCTTCAGCTTCACGCGTTCGACGCGTTCACACCGATCGAGGAGGTGCTGTCCACCCTCGATACGCTCGTGCGTGCCGGCAAGCTGCGCTATGTCGGCGTTTCCAATTTCGCGGGCTGGCAGCTGATGAAGTCGCTCGCCATCGCGGACCGGCACGGCTGGCCGCGCTATGTCGCGCACCAGGTCTATTACTCGCTGCTCGGCCGCGACTATGAGTGGGAGCTGATGCCGCTCGCGCGCGATCAGGGCGTCGGCGCGCTGGTCTGGAGCCCGCTCGGTTGGGGGCGGCTGACCGGAAAGATCCGGCGCGGCCAACCGCTGCCGCAACAGAGCCGCCTGCACGCCACCGCGCAATTCGGTCCGCCCGTGGACGAGCAGCGGCTTTACGCGATCGTCGACGTGCTGGATGCGATTGCCGCCGAGACCGGCCGCACCGTGCCGCAGGTCGCGATCGCCTGGTTGCTGTCGCGCCCCACCGTCTCTTCCGTGATCATCGGCTCCCGTGACGAGGCGCAGCTGCGCGACAATCTCGGTGCGGTCGGCTGGTCGCTGGGCGCGGATCAGATCAAGCGTCTCGACGAGGCGTGCGCCGTGATGCCGCCCTATCCCTATTACCCCTATCGCATCCAGGAGGGTTTTGCGCGGCTCAATCCACCGCTGGTGTGACGGATAGCTAATAGAAGGCGGCGATCGCTGCGCCTAGTCCCTGCGGAAGGTTGGGTTCGCTCTTCAGCGTGTCGATGAAGACGGGATCGTCGGCCACCGTGAGGCCATCCAGCTTGATCGGATGCAGCGGCTCGGCGGCTGCTGCGACAGCTGCCAAATCCGGACCGGTCCGGATGCCGTTATATGCCAGCCGCGGGCGCAATTGGACATTGTTGCCGAACTGCTCGTCCAGCGCGAGACGCCATCCGGTTCGTGACACCGTTCCGCTCGCGATCGCGGCCGACATCGCGATGCTGTGCGGCTGCAACGTGCCGAGATTGCCGAGCGCGGCACTCAATCGGGTCGTTGCTTCCGCCAGCGTGATCTTCTCGATCCCCGGATCCTGGTCGGGCGAGGTGAAATCGATCACCCGCGCACTCCTGCCGACCTTCAGGGCCTCGCCGCTTCCGCCTGCCTGCTGCATGGCCTTCTTGGTCCCATAGCGCGCTCGCCCGCCGATCGTGACCAGGACGATATCCTGCTCGCGCGATTTGATCAGGTGGGCGTAAGGATCGCCGGTGACACCCTTCACGACGACGAGATCGGCGAACTTGCCCTTGGCGATGGTTCCCAGCTTTGAGTCCCACTTCAGGATCGCGGCCGGATTGCGCGTTGCCATCGCGACGATATCGTAATCGCTGAAGCCGAGATTGAAATGCGCGGATACGACCTTCGCCGCCTTCAGCTCGCCCAGCAGGTTCTTGCTGCCGGACGGCGACCAATCCGAGCCCAGCGCGATGGTGAGGCCTGCGGCGCACGCGGCGACGACATCGGTCGTCTTGCCATAGAGCAGCAGGTTGCTCAGGGGCGACCAGACGACCTTGGCCTGGTGCTGGGCCATCGTTCCGAAGTCGGTCGCATCGAGCGCCGTGCAATGAATGCCGGCCAGCGACGGCTCGATCGCCCAATCTCCCGCGGAATTGCGCAGCGCCAGGAAGTGGCTATGCGCCTTGGGATCGATGCCCTCGCTTAAGTGGAGCAGGAAACACGCCGACGATTTCAGCTCGTTGTCGAACTTCGCCCAATCCTCGGCATCGATGTCGGGAATCTTGGAGTGTGCCCGCGGAAGATCGGGCGGGCTCCCGATCTCGGCGGCGCGCAGCGCGCCCTTGTAATACTTGTGGATCGTGCCGCTCCAGTTCGACAGCGTGATCCCCTGGCTCGTCGTCGTTCCCGCGACCAGGCATTTGGCTTCGACATAGCGAACCAGGGCCGGCAGCAGCGAGCCGTCGTCGGCAAGGGCGATCGCGCTCATCGGGCCGGTCACGGACGTCTTGTACGATTTGGCATTCTGCCACTGGTCGCGATTGCCAAAGAGCTGCGGCACGCGCCAGAGCGGCAGGACGTTGTAGCTGAGGTGATTATGCAGCTCGATCAGGCCGGGATAGATGGTGCCGCCGGTGGTCACCGCGGCGACGGCCTCGAAGCCCACCGGGGCCGGCTGTCCCTTGGGCAGGATCGCGGCGATCCGATTGTCCTCGATGAAGATCGTCCCGTTCTTGATGACGTCGCCCTCAGTGGCCATCGTCACGATCCGGCCGGTCAGCGCCCATCGCTTCGGGTTTGCGGCCGGGCTCATGGAATCACCCCATCGGGAATGGTGATCATGATGGTGCGCCGCTTGGCCGCCGCGTCAACGCCCTGGCGCACGGCCCACGGCGTATCTCCACGCATCCAGGCCGGCAGTCCCGCCGGAAGGTCCTTTGCAATGATGTCGACAAGCTCGGACGGCTTGAAGGCGTCGCCGTACGGCACGAGTGTCGTCGGCACGTCGGGATGCTTGACCTCAGGCGCCAGCGCCGCGAGGGCGGCATTCCATTTGGCCAGCATGATCTTGGTATTCGCCGCCTGCGTCGCGGAATCATGCGCGGAGCTTTCCGGCCAGGTCGGGTGCGTGATGTGCTGATACGCGAGGGTCTTGTAGGCCGCGCCGTCGGAGCTCTTGAGCCAGGCTTTCCAGGCCTCGTCCGCGAGGCCGCCGAGCGAGACGACAGCCTCGATGTTGCCGGGGCCCAGCACGGCCTTGAACCATTTGTTGCGATAGTCGACGATGCCCGGCTCGTTCTTGTGCTTGGAGCCGCCGCTCTGGCCGTAAACGCTGTACAGGAAGGTGTTCACCATCACATAGCTCTGCACGATGCCGAGCTTGGCCAGAAAGCCCTGGGTCCGGCGGCCCGCGGTGCCGACCAGGATTCGGCGCACGATGGTCTCGTGCTGGGCGGGATCCTGGCCGACGATGAGCACACGCGCCGATCCGTCCAGCCGGCCGCGGTGAAAGATGGGCCCCCATTCGATGCGGAAGTCGTGGGGATCGTAGGCTTCAGCGCCGGGGTAGTTGGCGCACAGATCGCGAAAGGGTTGCTCGCCGTATCCGGCGTCGAATTCTGTGAGCATGGAAAATGCTCCAATCTGCCGATGTCAAAAATAGCTGCGTCAAAAAACCTGGTCGTTATGCCGCAATCTCAGCGGTAGTCTGTTGCACAATTCAACCAATATATGGGTCAAGACAGCGGGCGCAAAGGTTCACGGGCGTCCCTGGCTCCGGGGCCGTGACAGAGCGTCGCGACAACGCGCCATGCAGAAACGCGCCTGTACACGGTCGCGTGATCTCCATAACCTCCGCGGCGCAATTTCAGGAGATGCGGCGTGGCGAAGAAGACGGCGAGCAAGAAGAAAAGTGTTTCAAGGAAAGTAACGAAGACCTCGAGCAAGAAAGCCACCGCCCGCAAGGGTGCCGTCGCGAAAGCTGCGAAGAAATCAGTCAAGAAGGCCGCCCCGCGCAAATCGGCCACGGCGCGCCGTCCCAAGGGGCCGGTCTGGCAATGGTCTGCGGTCGATACCGCGGCCGCGATCCGCAGCGGCGCAATCTCCGCGGTCGAGACCGTCGAGGCGCATCTGGATCGGATGCGCGCGGTCAATCCCAGGCTGAATGCGGTCGTTGTCGATCTCAGCAAGGAAGCGCTGAAGGCTGCGCATGCGGCCGACAAGCAGCGCGCCAAAGGCGGCGAGCTCGGCCTCCTGCACGGCGTGCCCATCACCATCAAGGAAAACGTCGATTACGAAGGCCGGCCGAACTTCAACGGCGTGCCCGCCAACAAGGATTACATCGCGCCGTCGGATGCGCCTGTTGTCCGTAACCTGAAGAAGGCCGGCGCGATCGTCATCGGTCTCACCAACACGCCGGAATTCTCCTTCCGCGGCTTCACCGACAATCCCCTGCATGGGCTGACGCTGAACCCCTGGGACCCTGATATCACCTGCGGCGGCTCCTCGGGTGGCGCGGGGTCGGCGGTTGCCGCCGGTATCGGCACCATCGCCCATGGCAACGACATCGGCGGCTCGCTGCGCTGGCCGGCACATTGCAACGGCGTTGCCACCATCAAGCCGACGCAGGGCCGCATCCCCGCCTTCAACGGAAGCGCAACGGCCGAGCGGCCGATGCTGGCGCATCTGATGTCGGCGCAGGGGCCGCTCGCCCGCCACGTTGCCGACGTTCGCCTCGCGCTGGAGGTGATGAGCCAGCGCGATCCGCGCGATCCCTGGTGGGTGCCGGCGCCGCTTGTGGGGCCGAAGCCGAAGGGACCGATCAAGGTCGCGCTGGCGAAGATCCCCGACGACATGGACGTCGATCCGGCGGTCGCCGCGGCGCTGCGCCGGGCCGCCGATCACCTCGAGCGTTCCGGCTATCGCGTCAGCGAGGTCGAGGTGCCCGACATCAACGGCGTCTGGCAGACCTGGTGCGACATCATCACCAACGAGACGATGGTGATGCAGGAGGCCGCGATGCTGAAGGTCACGTCCGAGGATTTCCACAATGCGTGGAACGGCATGAAGGCCAAGGCCAATGTGCTCGATCTCAAGGCCTGGATGCAGGCGACGGCCGCGCGCAACGGCCACATCCGCGCCTGGCAGCTGTTCTTCGAGGACTACCCGGTCGTGCTGGCGCCGACCACGGTCAGTCCGACGCCGGGCCCGCGCGACGACACTATCAGCGCCGAGCGCGTGCAGGAGGTGTTCTGGGGCGGGATACGCTTCATCTCCGCGATCAACGTGCTGGGCCTGCCCGGCGCGGTGGTGCCGGTGGCCTTGCACGAGGGCAAGCCGATCGGCGTGCAGCTCATCACCGGCCGCTACCGCGAGGACCTCGCGCTCGATGCCGCGGCGGCGATCGAGAATCGTGCCGGCGTGCTCGCCCATCGCCTATGGGAGACGATGGACTGAGCGCTCGCGAGTTGCCGCCGCGTTGACAGTGCCGCCCTCGCTCCCTGTGGGAGAGGGTGGCACTGGCGGCCTTCGGCCGCCGTCCCTTGAGAACGCCGATGCTTTGCATCCGCGATGGGAAGCGAGTCGCGCCTAGGCGTACGAATTCGTTAATCCAATTTGATTCGAATTTTAGCCAATTCACCAATAACCGTTAGGGTTACTTCCTCGATCTCTAGGCGAATTATTGCTCGCTTTACCACCCGCCTCTAACACGAGGACGGCGGACAACGCACGTGCCTCATACAGGCCAATAAGTGCGGCCCGCTCCACGCGGAGGTGGCACGATGCGCAACGAGACGATCGCTATTCACGCCGGCTATGAGCCCGAAGCCACCACGCACGCGGTTGCCGTGCCGATCTACCAGACCGCGGCCTACGCCTTCGACAGCGCCGATCACGGCGCGGCGCTCTTCAATCTCGAGGCCGAGGGTTTCCGTTACAGCCGCATCGCCAATCCGACCAGCGCGGTGCTGGAGAAGCGTATCAGCCAGCTCGAAGGCGGCGTCGGCGCGCTTGCGGTCGCGACCGGCCAGGCGGCGCTGCATTTCGCCTTCGTCAACGTCGCCGATCACGGCGGCAACATCGTGTCCGTGCCGCAGCTCTACGGCACCACGCACACGCTGCTCTCGCACATTCTGCCGCGCCAGGGCATCACGGGCCGCTTCGCCGAGAGCGACAAGCCGGATGCGATCGAGAAGCTGATCGACGAGAACACCCGTGCGGTGTTCGCCGAGACCATCGGCAATCCTGCCGGCAATGTCTGCGACATCGAGGCATTGGCGAAGATCGCGCATGCCCATGGCGTGCCGCTGATCGTCGACAACACGGTCGCAACCCCGATCCTGCTCAAGCCGTTCGACTACGGCGCCGACATCGCCGTGCATTCGCTGACCAAGTTCCTGGGTGGCCACGGCACCACGCTGGGCGGCGCCATCGTCGATTCCGGAAATTTTCCGTGGGCGAAATACGCCGACCGCTTCCCCGCCTACAACAAGCCGGACGCGTCCTATCACGGACTCGTCTATGCCGAGCGCTTCGGCAAGACCGCCTATATCGAGCGCGCGCGCAGCGTCTATCAGCGCACCATGGGTTCGGTGCTGTCGCCGTTCAACGCCTTCCTGCTGCTCCAGGGCATCGAGACCGTGGCGCTGCGCATGGAGCGCCACGTCGAGAACGCGCGCAAGGTCGCCGAATTCCTGCGTACTGACCCGCGCGTCGCCTGGGTCAACTACACGGGTTTCCCGGACAGCCCCTACTATCCGCTGGTCCAGAAATATCTCGACGGCAATGCCTCCTCGCTGTTCACCTTCGGCATCAAGGGCGGCATGGAAGCCGGCAAGACCTTCTACGATGCGCTGAAGCTGATCACGCGCCTCGTCAATATCGGCGACGCGAAGTCGCTGGCCTGCCATCCGGCTTCGACCACGCACCGGCAGATGTCGGCGGAGCAGCAGCGCCTCGCCGGCGTTCTGCCGGAGACGATCCGCCTGTCCATCGGCATCGAGCATGCTGCCGATATCATCGAGGACATCGACCAGGCGTTGGAAAAAGCCTGTCCGTCGTCGCGCCTCCAGGCCGCGGAGTAGGCGACGGCCCCGATGACGATCCTGATCGACAGGGATCACGGTATGTCGAGCCCGGCGCTGGTGCCGGCTGAGGGCGATCTGGCGCGCGATCATGCCGGCGCCGAGCTCACCATCGGGCTGATCAACAACATGCCTGATCCGGCGCTGAAGGCGACTGAGCGGCAGTTCATGAAGCTGCTCCAGGCCGCCGCCGGCCCGCGCCGCATCCGCTTCCACTGCTTCTCGCTGCCCTCGGTCAAGCGCTCGCCCGAAGCGAAATGGCACGTCGAGAGCGAATATTCCGATCTCGCGGATCTCAAGCGTCAGCGATTCGACGGGCTGATCGTGACCGGCGCCGAGCCGGTCGCGCCCGAGCTCGACCAGGAGCCGTACTGGCGCGACCTCACCGATCTGGTCGACTGGGCGAGGACCAACACGCGCTCGACGATCTGGTCATGCCTCGCCGCGCACGCCGCGGTGCTGCACCTCGACGGCATCGCGCGGCGACGGCTACCGGCCAAGTGTCACGGCATCTTCGACTGCGAGGCCGTTACGGGTGATCCGCTGACGCATGCCCTGCCTGCGCCGCTCAAGGTTTCGCATTCGCGCCTGAACGAGATCGTCGAGAGCGACCTCGAGCAGGCCGGTTATCAGGTCTTGACCCGCTCGGCACTGGCTGGTGTCGACGTCTTCGTCCGCCAATATGCCAGCCGCTTCGTGTTCTTCCAGGGCCACCCCGAATATGACGCATTGTCGCTCCAGCGCGAATATCTGCGCGACGTCGGCCGCTACCTCGTGCGCGAGCGTGACAATTATCCGCACCTGCCGGTGAGCTATTTTGACGCAGCGACGGAAGAGAAGCTTGTGCGCTTCGAGAAGCAGGCGAGGCACCAGCGCCATCCAGCGCTCAGCAACGAGCTTCCCGCGCTGAATTTGCGCGCCGATATCGCCGCCGGCAGCGCGGCGGCGGCGCTATTCCGTAACTGGCTGCAATATCTCGGCGCGGACGCCGATGCGTCGGTCCTTGCGCGCTAGGTCGGGACGCTTCACGTTAGGACTAACGAAGTGTGAAGCTTGCTTCCGGCAGCGTACGAATGCTTCACTGAAGGGGGCGGGGCAAACAGGAAATGCGGTCGTGTGGTCGGCACTCCAGGGACGCGTGAGCAATCGGCTGGCCCGGCATTTCCGTGCCGCGCCGCACCGGCTGCCCGCGCACGCGCCGATGGTGAGCTTCACCTTCGACGATGCCCCCGATAGTGCCGCCGGCGAGGGTGCTTCGCTTCTCGAAGCGCATGGTGGCCGCGGCACCTACTACATCGCCGGCAGCCTGATTGGCCGGCCGTCGGATCATTGGCATGGGCTGTCGAACGACGCAATCGTGCGGCTTCACCATGCCGGCCACGAGATCGCCTGCCATACCTTTTCGCATCAGAGCGCGGTCAATCTCGGCGAGGCCGCCATGACCCGCGAGATCGAACGAAACCGCAGCCATCTCCGCGAAATCGATTCCTCGATCGCGCTGGAGAATTTCGCCTATCCGTACGGCCTCGCCTCGGTCTGGCGCAAGCCGCAGCTCGCGAGAACCTTCCGCTCGGCGCGCGGCATTCTGCCCGGCGTCAATCGCGATGTCATCGACCTCCAGTTCCTGCGCGCCTCACCGTTGGTAGATTGCGAGATCGATAGGGCGGGCGTCGATCGCTATTTCGACGAGGCGGTCGCAAGCGGCGGATGGCTCATCTTCTACGGCCATGACGTCGTGAACGCGCCGAGCCCCTATGGCTGCACGCCGCACCTGATGCGCCATGCGCTGGAGGCGGCCGGCAAGCGCGACATGCCGATCGTAACCGTCGCGGAGGCGCTGCGACGAATCGGGGCGTAGCTCTCTTACCTCGCCCCGCTTGCGGGGAGAGGTCGGATCGCTCTTGCGATCCGGGTGAGGGGGTACAGGTCCCGCAACAGTCTCATCCGTGGAAAGAGGCCCCTCACCCCAACTCTCTCCCCGTAAGAACGGGGAGAGGGAGAAGAAGCAGCGGCGCAAGCGTCAAATCGTCTTGCCACGCCCGCGCAGCCATGCGACTGGCCTTGTGACGAATCCCACGGCCTCCGACACACCCATGAACGTCCCTTCCACTGCTCCGCTGCCCGCGCCGGCCAACGGCCGCGACGCGCTGTCGGTGCTGCATTCGGTGTTCGGCCTGCCGGGGTTCCGCGGCGCGCAGGGCGAGATCATCCGGCATGTCACCGATGGCGGCAATTGCCTCGTGTTGATGCCGACCGGCGGCGGCAAGTCGCTGTGCCACCAGCTGCCGTCGTTGCTGCGCGAAGGCTGCGGCATCGTGGTCTCGCCCTTGATTGCGCTGATGCGCGACCAGGTTGCCGGCCTGCTCGAGGCCGGGGTCAACGCCGCCGCGCTGAACTCGTCGCTGACGCCGCAGGAGGCCTCCGACATCGAGCGGCGCCTGATCGCGGGCGATCTCGACCTGCTCTATGTCGCGCCGGAACGACTGGTGACGCCGCGCTGCCTGTTGATGCTGGCGCAGGCCAAGGTGGCGCTGTTCGCGATCGACGAGGCGCACTGCGTCTCGCAATGGGGCCACGACTTCCGCCCCGAATATGTCGGCCTCTCCATCATCGCCGAGCGCTTTCCCGAGGTGCCGCGCATCGCGCTGACCGCGACCGCCGACGAATTGACGCGGAAGGAGATCGTTGAACGGCTCAAGCTTGGGGGCAGTCCGCAATTCGTCTCGAGCTTCGACCGCCCCAATATCCGTTACGAGATCGTCGACAAGCGCAATGCGGTGTCGCAGCTCAAGGAGTTCATCCGGGAGCGCCATGCGGGTGACGCCGGCGTGGTCTACTGCCTGTCGCGCAACCGGGTCGAGGAGGTCGCCGCCGCGCTCGATGATGCCGGCATCGCCGCGCTGCCCTATCACGCCGGGCTCGACAGTAGCGTGCGCTCGCGCAACCAGGACCGCTTCCTCAACGAGGACGGCATCGTCATCGTGGCGACCATCGCCTTCGGCATGGGCATCGACAAGCCCGACGTGCGCTTCGTCGCGCATCTCGATCTGCCCAAGAGCATCGAGGCCTATTACCAGGAGACGGGACGCGCCGGCCGCGATGGCAAGCCGTCCGCGGCATGGATGGCCTACGGCCTCTCCGACATCGTGCAGCAACGCCGCATGATCGACGAGTCCAGCGGCTCGGACGATTTCAAGCGCGTGTCGATCGGCAAGCTCGACGCGCTGGTCGGGCTCGCCGAGACCGCGCAGTGCCGGCGCAGGCGGCTGCTCGCCTATTTCGGCGAGATCGTGCACGGTGAAACCTGCGGTAATTGCGACAACTGCCTGACGCCGCCGAAGATGCGCGACGGCAAGGTGCTGGCGCAAAAGCTCTTGTCCTGCGTCTATCGTACCGGCCAGCGTTTCGGCGCGATGCACCTGATCGACGTGCTGATCGGTCGCCTGACCGAGAAGGTCACGCAGTTCGGCCACGACAAGCTGTCGGTATTCGGCATCGGGCGCGAGCTCAACGAAAAGCAGTGGCGCACGGTGCTGCGGCAGCTCGTGGCGATGGGCCATTTGCAGAGCGACAGCGAAGCTTATGGCGCACTGAAGCTGACGGAGGCCGCGCGCGGCGTGCTACGCGGCGAGACCGAGGTATGGCTGCGCGAGGAGGTGCCCGGCACCCGCGTCCGTTCCAGCCGCGCGAAATCCCGCCGCGGCGATCTCGCGCCTGCGGCCAGCGCCCCGCAAGGCGATGTCGATCCTGAATTGCGTGCCCGGCTGCGGTCCTGGCGCTCGGATGTCGCGCGCGAACGTGGCGTGCCGGCCTATGTCGTGCTGCACGACGCCACCATTGACGGCATCGTGCGGGCCTGGCCGACCACGCTGGACGAGCTCCGCAACGTGCCCGGCATCGGCGACAAGAAGCTCGAGCATTATGGCGACGAGCTGCTGCAGATCGTGCGGACGCGGTAGGGGTGAAGCTAATATCTCCACCGTCATCCCGGACAAGCGCGCCCAAAGCGCGCGCAGATCCGGGATCCATAACCACAGGCCGTGGGAAACGGCACGCCGACAGCCTCAGTGTGTTTCAACAATTGGCGGTCGGGGTAATGGGTCCTGGCTTTCGCCAGGACGAGACCAGTGAGGAGGCGCGCGCCGTCTTACGGCACCGACGCACTAGCCGTTTCTGAACGCGTAGCCGTAGCCGTTGAGCGCCGGGGCACCGCCGAGATGCGCGTAGAGGACCTTCGCGCCCTTCTCGAAATAGCCTTTCTGCGTGAGGTCGATCAGGCCCTGCATCGACTTGCCCTCGTAGACGGGGTCGGTGATCATGGCTTCGAGACGCGCGGTGAGGCGGATCGCCTCCTTGGTCTCTTCCGACGGCACGCCATAGGCGGGATAGGCGTAGTCCTCGATCAGCACGACGTCGTCTGCGACGATGTCCTTGCCGAGCTCGACGAGCTTGGCCGTGTTCTGGGCGATCGAGAGCACCTGCGCCTTGGTCTGCGCCGGGGTGAACGACCCGTCGATGCCGATCACCTTTCGCGCGCGGCCGTCGGCGGCGAAGCCGACCAGCATGCCGGCATGGGTCGAGCCGGTGACGGTGCAGACCACGATGTAGTCGAACTTGAAGCCGAGCTCGGCTTCCTGCTTACGCACTTCCTCGGCGAAGCCGACATAGCCGAGCCCGCCATATTTGTGCACGGAGGCGCCGGCGGGAATCGCGTAAGGCTTGCCGCCCGCGGCCTTCACTTCCTCGATCGCCTGCTCCCAGCTCTTGCGGATGCCGATGTCGAAGCCGTCGTCGACCAGGCGCACGTCGGCGCCCATGATGCGCGAGAGCATGATGTTGCCGACGCGGTCATAGACGGCGTCCTCGTGCGGCACCCACGCTTCCTGCACCAGGCGGCACTTCATGCCGATCTTGGCGGCGACGGCGGCGATCATGCGGGTGTGGTTGGACTGCACGCCGCCGATCGAGACCAGCGTGTCGGCGTTCGAGGCGATCGCGTCCGGGATGATGTATTCGAGCTTGCGCAGCTTGTTGCCGCCATAGGCGAGGCCGGAGTTGCAGTCCTCGCGCTTGGCATAGATCTCGACATTGCCGCCGAGATGTTTCGACAGCCGCTCCAGCTTCTCGATGGGCGTCGGGCCGAAGGTCAGCGGATAGCGCGCGAATTTTTCCAGCATGGTCAGGTCATCTCGATTGGTGTTGAGCTGGCCGCAGCGATTAGCATATGTGGTAAGGAATGTGCTCTCGAATGCTGCACCGATATTGCATGATATCTTGCGAAGATTGGCATTTTGACTAATATTTCTTTCAGAAAATCATCCAGAATCGGAAGCTTCTTCCATGCCGCTTCGGCTCGATCGAACCGACCTTAAGATATTGAGATTGCTTCAAAATAACGGCCGGCTCAGCAATGCCGAGCTGGCCGAAACCGTTGCGATCAGCCCCGCCACCTGCCATCGCCGCACCCAGCGCCTGTTCGAGGACGGCTTCATCGCTGCCGTCCGCGCCATGATCGCGCCGAAGAAGGTGGCGAAGGGGACGCTGGTCATGGTCGGCGTCGTGCTGGACCGCTCGACGCCGGAAAGCTTTGCCATCTTCGAGCAGGCGATCGCAAAACTGAAATTCGTGCTCGACTGCCACCTCGTCGCCGGCGACTTCGACTATTTCCTCAAGATCCGCGTCGGCGACATGGAGGATTTCAACCGCATCCATGGCGAACAGCTCATCGCGCTGCCGGGGGTGCGCCAGACCCGCACCTTCTTCGTGATGAAAGAGGTCGTCGACAACGCGCCGCTGGAGTTTTGAGCGGCTTCACGATGCCTGTTCGACGACGCCGTCCGGGACCTGCTCCCGCTCGGCGTCCTCCGGCCGCATCGCGATCACCGCGATCAGCCCGAGGCCGACGCCGATCATGACATAGAAGATCGGCGCCAGCGGGGAGCCGGTGAGCGCGATCAGCCAGGTCACGAAGAACTGGGCAAAGCCGCCGAACACCAGCACCGCGACATTGTTGACGATCGCAAGCGCGGTCGAGCGGACGCGGATCGGGAACAGCTCGACCAGCGTGGTGCAGTAGACGCCGAGGAAGAAGGCGCTGAAGAAGCCGATGACGATTTGGGCGACCAGGAGCCTTGCGATCGACGGCTCGGAGATCACCCAGGCATAGAGCGGGTAGAGCGAGACGAAATAGCCGATCAGCGAGACCAGCAACAGCGGCCGGCGCGGATAGCGGTCGGAGACGGCGCCCGCGATCGGCACGACGATCACCATCACGATTGCCGCGATCATCTGCACCAGGAAGCTCTGCATCAGCGGCAGCTTCAGCACCTCCTTGGCGTAGGTCACGGTGTAGCCGAAGGTGACGTAGAACGACACGGCGCTCGCCACCACCATGCCCATGCCGATCAGGAAATTGCGGCCGGGATTCTTCAGCGCGGCGATGAAATTGTCCTTGTGCAGCGTCGCCATGCTGCGCCGGGAAGCTTCGGGCTCGATGACGCTGGCGCGCATATAGAGCAGGATCGGAACGATCACGAGGCCGACGAAGAAGGGAATGCGCCAGGCGCCGGCGGCAAGCTGCTCCTGCGTGAACGCCAGCGTCAGGGCGGCACCCAGCACTGCGCCGAGCACGTTGGCCATGAGCTGGCCGGCGATCTGCCACGAGCCATAGAAGCCGGTGCGGCCGGGAGGCGCCGCTTCGATCAGATAGGCGGTCGAGGTGCCGAACTCGCCGCCGACCGAAAAGCCCTGCAACAGCCGCGCCAGCAGCACGATCAGCGGCGCCGCAATGCCGGCCGTGGCGTAGGTCGGCGTCAACGCCAACAGCGCGACCGACACAGCCATGATGCCCATGCCGAGCGTCATCGCCGCCTTCCGCCCCTTGCGATCGCCGAAATAGCCGAGCACGAGGCCGCCGATCGGCCGCATGAAGAAGCCGGTGCCGAACAGCGCGGTGGTCAGCAGCAGTGCGTTGATCTCACTGCCCGAAATTTTCGGGTCGACCGGGAAGAACAGGTTCTTGATGACCGGTGTCATCAGGGCGAACACCGTGAAGTCGTACCACTCCAGGGCATTGCCGGCGATCGCGGCTGCGATGGCTTTCCTGTTCGTCTGCATCTCTCGCTTGCCTGTCCGGTTGCGCCTATTCGGCGGGTTGATGGGTGACGTCGGCATCCTGCCATTCGTCGCCGGCGAGTTCCGGCGTGGCGAAGGCCTTGAGGTTGGCGAAATGAATCTCGCGATCCTCGACGAACAGGCGACGGACGATGCCGCGCGCGAGCCGGTCGGCGCCTTCGCTGATCGCGGGGATATCGCCGGAGAGCTTTCCGTGGCTCAGCGTCGCCGGATAGTTGAAGCAATGCAGCCGCGCCAACATGGGGCAGGCGCCGGGCTCTTTCTCCAGGAACTGGAAGCTGTCGCCGAGGTCTGGCGAGTTCTCCAGCTCGGCATTGTCCATGCCGTCAGGTGCCGGGAAGCGGTCGCACCAGAACCGGATATGCGGCGCGAACTCGGCGAGCTCGTCGCGCAACGCGAGGTCGACCTTGAAGCCCGTGCCGAAGATGATGAAATCGGTCGCGTAGCGGCCCTTCGGCGTCGTTACCGTGAGATGGTCTCCCGCGACGGCGAGATCATCGATCGGGCTTGCGAGATGGAAATGCGCCTGCGGATAGGCGGAGACCCGCAGTACGCTTTGACGCGGCGGCGGCGTCTGCGCCTTCAGCGTGTGATCGAGGAAACGCCATTTCCAGTCATCCGACAGGCCGGCAAAGCCGTGGACGACGCCCTGGCTGCCGATGCCGGTGAACTTGTTGACGCGCGGGATGTCCGCGCGCCGAATGAATAGGTCGAGCCGCGCTGCGCCCGCCTCCAGCGCCATCGCTGCGTTGTCCATCGCGGATGCGCCCGCGCCGACGACGGCAACACGCCTGCCGCGAAGTCTCTCGAAGTCGATAGGGGCGGACGAATGCGCCCAGAAACGTCGGTCGATGCCGTCGCAGAGCGACGGCACGTAAGCACCGCCGAGGCCGTCGCGGCCCGTCGCCAGCACGACATGGCGCGCGAGAATCTGTCGCGACGTGCCGCCCTCGCTGATGTCGAGCGCGAACAATTCATCGGTGCGCGCGTGGATTCGCTCGACCGAAACCCCGTTGCGGACCGGCAGGTCCAGCACCTTGCGGTACCAGATCAGGTAATCCATCCACATCGTGCGCGGCGCGCGGTCGAGCGCCTGCCACGCCTGCCTGCCATATTGCGCCTCGTAGAAGGCGCGGAAGGTCAGCGCCGGCATGCCCATCGCAGGTCCGGTCAATTCCTTGGGCGAGCGTAGCGTCCGCATCCGGGCGAACGTAACCCAGGGGCCTTCCTCGCCGGCGCGGGCACGGTCGAGCACGAGCTGGTTGTCGACGCCGAGACGCCTGAGCATGGCGGAGGCGACGAGGCCGGCCATGCCGGCGCCGACGATGACGACGTCGACGACGCTCTTGCCGTCAACGACGCGGCGCGGCACCCACGATTTGGCCGGCAGTTCGAGCCAGGCCAGATCCTGCTTCAGGCGCGCTTCAAGCGCCGCGAGGCCCGCCGCGTCAGGTGTCATCGTCGTCATGAGGGAGCTTTCTCGAATTCACTGGTTTCGTCGCCGGCCTCGGCCAGCGCGGCGGCGCCGCTATGCAGTTTTGCGCCAGGCATCAGCGCGACCGCGGCGCGCAGTGCGTCGTTGAGCGCGGCAACCGTCGGCGTCAGCTCGCGCCCGGTCGGCGCAATCGCGGCGAACAGGAAGGGAATGGACACGTCCAGGGGCCGGGTGACGACGCCCTCCACCGGCAGGCTGGAGGTCAGCACCGGCTCGACCACGGCGATGCCGAGCGACTGCTTGGCCATGGCGATCGCCGTCAGCGAAGCGTTGGTGTCGATGACCTCAGCGGGCACGACACCCTCACGCTCCAGCGCCTCCTCCACGCGGCGGCGAAGCCGGTAGGGGTTGGCCATCGTCAGCAGCCGGACGCCAGCAAGATCCCTCAGGCGAATGACCTTCTTCTTTGCCAGCGGATGATCCATCGCGAGGCACGCGACGCACGGCACCTCGCAGACCCACTGCATGTCGAGCCCGGGATGCTGGATCGGCAGGCTCGCAAGGCCGAAATCGACCGACTGCGACAGCACCGATTGCACGACGTTCTCGGCCGAGAGCGCCTGCACGTGGACCTGGCTTGGCAGCAACTTGCGTTCGAGCGCTGCGAGCGCGGCCGGGACGAAGCCGGCCGCCAGCGCCGGGATTGCCGCCAGGCTGAGCACGGGAAGCGCCCCCGCACCGATCGCGTTGGCGCGCTGGCGGATGTGCTTCAAGCCCATCAGCAGCCGCTCGACCTCGGCATGAAACAGCACGCCCTTTGGCGTCGGGCTGATGCGCGGGCCGTTCCGGGTGAACAGGAGATAGCCGACGTCAGCTTCGAGATCCTGGATCTGACGCGTCACGACCGGCTGCGATCGGCCGAGCAGCCGCGCTGCGCCGGTGATGCTGCCGGCCGACATCACGGCGGCGAAGGCCTCGAGAAGGCGGATATCGATAACGTCCTGGTTCATCGCCATGTCGCCCGCATTATGTGAATATAGAATGAACAATATTTCTTGATGTGCAAGAGGTATTATGAGAGCATGAGGTTATGCCGATGGAGCCAACCCCCTTTCGCCACCACAATCCGGCCGGGCCGGTCTACCGGCGCGGCTGGGTCGACGAGGCTGTAGCTGCGATCGAGGCCGACCAATGCCGCACGGCCGACACGCATCTGATCCGGCTGATCGTGCCGGCGCTATCAGGCATCGATATCTATCTGAAGGACGAGTCCACGCACCCGACCGGCAGCCTGAAGCATCGGCTGGCGCGCTCGCTGTTCCTCTACGCGCTCTGCAATGGCCACATCCGCGAAGGCACGCCCGTGGTCGAGGCCTCGTCGGGATCGACCGCGGTGTCGGAAGCCTATTTCGCGCAGATGATCGGCGTGCCCTTCTACGCCGTGATGCCGCGCACGACGTCGGCGGAGAAGATCGCTGCGATCGAGCATTATGGCGGCAATTGCCATCTGATCGACGACGGCCGCGCGCTGTATGCTGAGGCCGCCGCGCTCGCCACCCGCCTGAACGGCCACTACATGGACCAGTTCACCTTCGCCGAGCGCGCCACCGACTGGCGCGGCAACAACAACATCGCCGAATCGATCTTCACGCAATTGCAGGGCGAACCGCGCCCGCTGCCGGACTGGATCGTGATGGGCGCCGGCACCGGCGGCACCTCGGCCACCATCGGACGCTACTTGCGCTACCGCCAATATCCGACGCGGCTGTGCGTCGCCGATGTCGAGCATTCCGCCTTCTTCGATTGCTTCCGCACGCAGGACCGCTCCCACGTTTGCGAACGGCCCTCGCTGATCGAGGGCGTCGGCCGGCCGCGCTGCGAACCGTCCTTCGTGCCTGGCGTTGTCGACCGCATGATGAAAATCCCGGACGTCGCAACGATTGCGGCGATGAATGTACTGTCGCGCCGGCTGCGCCGATCCGTCGGCGGCTCCACCGGCACCAACTTCCTGGCGCTGTGCCGCATTGCCTCGGAGATGCGCAGCGCCGGCCAAGCCGGATCGCTGGTCACGCTGATCTGCGATTCCGGCGAACGCTATCGGCAGACCTACTATGACCCCGCATGGCTGAAAGCACGCGGCCTCGATCCAGCGCCGTTCGAGATTGCCCTGTCGTCGTTCCTGGATACGGCGCAGCCGCTGGCGCTCGCCGTCGAGGATGTTGTCAATCCACAGAGCCCGCGGAGTGTTGCTTGACCACGCTGATCGAAACCATTGCCGGCGTGCGCGCGGCGTCACGGCTCGGCCAGGCTCTGAACGCCCGCGCCGAGATTTTGCACCTCAGCGAAGCCGCCCATGACGCGGTGCTGCTGCCGCGCGAGCCCGGCGGCCTGAGCCACGGCTTGCGGGCGGCGCTCGCGGCGCGGATGTGCCGGCACGTCGGCGACGAGGCGCTGACCGCGCATTACGACTCCTATCTGGCGCATGCGAGCGATCTCGACCTGGCCGCCCTGGCACGGCCCGGCGGCCTGTGTGGCGATTCCCTGCACGACGCCATGGCCCGCCATGCCGACCTGCTGACGCTGTCGCCGCGCGAGGCGACGCGACAGGACATTGCGGCGCTGAAGACGGCCGGCGTCAGCGAGGCCGATATCGTGCGGCTGTCCGAGCTTGCCGCCTTCGTGAACTACCAGCTGCGGGTCCTGGCCGGCCTCAGGCTCCTGAAAGAGGTCGAAGCCCGATGAGCGAGGTCGTCCACAACTTCACCGCCACGATCCCGACCTGGTCGCCCTATGTCACGCCTGTCGAGCTCGCCTCGGCGACGTCAGAGCAGCTCGCGGCGATGAAGGTCACGCCCTCCAACAAGGGCGTCTCGCCTTACGTGCTGACGCTGGCGCATGACCCTGAATCGCTCGCGGTGCGCTCGCCGCTGTTCAACCTCATCATGTACGGCAAGGACGGCTTGTCCCCGGCCGAGCGTGAGCTCGGCGCGCTGAGTGCCTCGGTCGTCAACCGCTGCATCTATTGCGCCGCCGTGCACGCCTCACGCTTCATCAGCTACTCCGGGCGCAACGACATCGTCGAGGAAATCTTTGCCGACGAGCGCGATGCCACGCTGGAGGCGCGCCAGCAGGCACTGTTCAATTTCGCTACAAAACTCTCGACGACGCCGATCGAAGCTACTGCAGATGACGCGCGTGCACTCGGCGAGGCCGGGCTGAGCGAGCTCGAGCAGCTCGACCTGGTACTGTCGGCCGCGATCTTCGGCTGGGCCAACCGGCTGATGCATACGCTGGGCGAGCCGCTGGCGCGCCCGGAGGCGCCGTAACCGGCGTCTCCCTGTTATTTGCAAAATTGCACGATCGTCACGGCAACTTCACTTGCGATGCGCGCACATGCGGGCGACGGTCTCCGCTTCTCAACGAGGAGATCCTGCCGTGCGCCTTCCCATTCTCGATCCGAAAGATCTGACCGACGAACAGAAGCCGCTCTATGACGACATGCGGGCCGGCATCAAGGACCACTTCAAGGGCTTTGTGAACATGCGCGACGATGGTGCGCTGCTCGGACCCTGGAATCCCTGGGTCCGCGAGCCGCGCTTCGGCAAGCCGGTGTGGGAGCTGGTCAAGGCGATCGCGTCGAACCCGCTGCTGCCGGCCTCGGTGCGCGAGGTCGCGATCCTCGTCACCGGCTCGCATTTCCGCTCCGGCTACGAGCTCTATGCTCATGTGCTGGTGGCCGAGCAGCGCGGCCTCTCCGACGAGAAGCTCGCGACCATCGTGGCCGGGCAACGGCCGGTGGATCTGACCAAGCAGGAGGCGGTCGCCTACGACGTCGCATCGGCGCTGGTGAGCGGCGGCGTGCTGCCGGAACTGACCTGGCGCGCCGCGGTCAAGGAGTTCGGCGAGCATGGCGCGGCCGAGCTGTCCTATCTCGTCGGCGTCTATTGCATGGTCTCGGTCACGCTCAACACCTTCGACGTGCCGGTGCCGGAGTAGAAGCGCCTTGTTCTGTTCGAGCATGATCTTTTCGGAAAACCGCTGCACACTTTTCCGGATCATGCTCTAATTGCGCACGGTGTAGAGCGGCGTCCGCAGCGTCAGCTGGTAGGACGGTTTCGGCATCCATGCGATCTGCGCGGTGATGCCGAACAGGCGGTTGTCGTTT
The DNA here is from genome assembly GCF_052075915.1 of Bradyrhizobium sp. 1200_D9_N1_1. NCBI lineage: Bacteria > Pseudomonadati > Pseudomonadota > Alphaproteobacteria > Hyphomicrobiales > Nitrobacteraceae > Bradyrhizobium > Bradyrhizobium sp. 1200_D9_N1_1. The sequence continues at coordinate 684,892 of NZ_CP197226.1, forward strand.
TTCGCAGCAGGCAGTCCGCTCGGCAGCGTCGCGCCCTGTCGTACCGCCAGGGCTTCGAACGCGGCCGACAGGGAGGTGTTGCCGAAGCCGAGCCCGAGCGTGCCCGCGGGAATCGTCGCGCAAGTCGTGCGCAGGTCGAGATAGATGTTCGGTACGGTCGGCTTCGCGATGGGCTGTGACGGGGCACGTGACGATCCGACGCGTGGCGACTTGATGACGGAACTGTTGTTAGATGGAACGTGATCACACCTGTGGTCAAGCGCTGTCCGCAAGCGATGGACTGCGCGGATGTGCGCGGGTACCCTGCGGTGATCGCGTTGACATACTCGCCGGCCAGAGTGCAGGCCGGACAATGGAGGGACGACAGTCATGAACACGTCACGCCGCATCCTGCTCACTGGTCTGGCAGGCCTCGCTGTCGCCCCGACCGCCGTGGCCGCCGCCGTTCCGCCGGCCGAACCTGGCGACGTGACGGTCGCCGAAGAGCGCTTCGCGCGCACGATCGCGGCCGCGCATGCCCCCGATGTCACCTGCACGCGGCAGGCCGAACGCTATGCGGATGCGCATTGGCCCGAATATGTTGCGGCAGCCAGGGCCGTGCTGGACGCGCGCGTGTGATTCGCGCTTTTACTTCTCGACCGCCCGCCGCACCTGTTCGCCGATCTGCGACAGCACGAGCTGTGCCTGCGGCAGGATCGCGCCCATGGCGTGGAAATTGTGGACCATGCCGTCATGGCAGACGTGCTCGACGGTGACGCCTGCGGCGAGAAGCTTGCGCGCATAGGCATTGCCTTCGTCGCGCATCGGGTCGAACTCGGCGGTATGGATGATTGCGGTCGGCAGGCCCGCAAAGCGTGTGGCGCGCAGGGGTGAGATGCGGGGATCGGCGGCATCGATGCCGCCGGGCAGATAGTCGGCGAGATCGGCTTCGATCGTGATGCGATCGATCAGGTGGCCTTCGGCGAACGCCTCGCGCGAAGGCGAGGTCTCCTCGAAATCAAGCACCGGGCAGATCAGGCATTGCGCGACGATGGAGAGGCCGGCGTTCTGCAGCGCTTCCTGGCACACGATCGCGGCGAGCGTCGCGCCGGCGGAATCGCCGCCAACCACGAGGCGTCCGGCGTCGATGCCGAGGGACGACGCTTCGCGTGCGACCCATTCGGTGGCGGCGATCGCATCGTCCACCGCGGCGGGAAATTTGTGCTCCGGCGCGAGGCGGTAATCGACCGAGACCAGGCGGCAGCCGGTGGCATGCGCAAGTGCCGCCGCGATGCGGTCGTGCGTGGCGACGCTGCCGGCGACGAGCCCGCCGCCATGAAAGAACACGAAGCCCGGCGCGCGCTCAGCGGCGGTTGCGGGCGAATACAGCCGATAGGGAAGCTCTCCGCCGGGGCCGGGCAGCGTGCCGTCGGAGACGGTCACGTCAGGCGCGTCAGTGCGCGCGAACTGCATCAGTTTCGCCAGCGACTGCCGCCGCGCCTCGACGCTCGGCCGGTTTCGCACCTGCGGCCCGGCCGCAGCCATCATGGTCAACAAACGCTTTGCGAGCGGATCGAGCGGCATGGAGGACTCCGTAACGTGGACGGCATTATATCCGGTTTGCTCCCCAATGTTATTTCACCGCGATGCTCACCCTCCGTCCAGGGGGCCCTCCAGGGGAGGGGGGCATTCCCCGCAGGGAATCATTTAGAAATTGCCCCCAATAGTCGTGCCATATTGCGGCATCACGCCAAGGGGAGGCCGGTCATGGCCGAGATCAAGAAAGCCATCGAATATTCGCCGAGTTGGACCTTCTTCGAGGGCAAATGGCACGACGGCAATGTGCCGATCATGGGCCCGCGCACGCATGCGGCCTGGCTCGGCTCGGTCGTGTTCGACGGCGCGCGCGCGTTCGAGGGCGTCGCACCCGATCTCGACCGTCACATCGCCCGTGCCAATCAGTCCGCGATCAATTTTGGCCTGAAGCCGGTGGTCGATCCCGGCACCTGGCTCACGCTCGCAAACGAAGGCATCGCGCGCTTCGCGACGAATGCCGAGCTGTATATCCGTCCGATGTACTGGGCGGAGAACGGGTCGGGCGGCGGCGTGCTGTTCGACCCCGAGACCACCAACTGGTGCCTGTGCATCTACGAGGCGCCGATGCCCAAACCCGTCGGCAACGCCATCACGCTGTCGCCGTTCCGCAGGCCGACTGCCGAATGCGCGCCGGTCGAGGCCAAGGCGGCCTGCCTCTATCCCAACAATTCGCGCGCGCTGGCGGAGGCCGCCTCCCGCGGCTTCCAGAACGCGCTGATGCTCGACATGCTCGGCAATGTCGCCGAGTTCGGCAATTCCAACGTGTTCATGGCCAGGGACGGCGTGGTGTTCACGCCGGTGCCGAACGGCACCTTCCTCAACGGCATCACGCGCCAGCGCGTCATCGGCCTGCTTCGCGCCGACGGCGTCACCGTGGTCGAGAAGACGTTGCGCTATGCCGACTTCCTCGCCGCCGACGAGATTTTTTCAACCGGCAATTTCGCCAAGGTCGCGCCCGTGATTCGCATCGACGAGCGCGAGCTGAAGCCGGGCCCGCTCTACACAAAAGCGCGCAAGCTCTATTGGGACTTTGCGCATGCGGTGAAGCTGGCGGCGTAGGCTTCCTGACGTCGTCCTGGCTTTCGCCAGGACGACACCGAAGGTGTGGCATGTGCCACGCCTCAAGAGCCGCGCCTCCGGAACCGGCTGAACTGAAACGCCTGCGTCGATTTCCACGGCGTGTGATGAGTCTCGCTGCGCGTTTCGATCAGCTCGAAATCCGGCCCCAACTCCGTCGAAAGACTCTTGCTGTCGTGGCGCTGCACCGGCAGGCCGCTGCATTTCTCCGGACCATCGAGCGCAAAGGTGGCGATGATGACGTGGCCGCCGGCCGCAACCGCCGACCGCAGGCGCTCGACGTAGGCGGCCCTGTCGCGCGGATCGGTCAGGAAGTGAAACGCCGCACGATCGTGCCAGACCTCGTAGCTGCGCGCCGGCCGCCACGTCGTGGCGTCGGCGACGATCCAGTCGACGGACGCGGCCGCCGGGCCGATCCGCCGCTTCGCAGCGTCGAGCGCATTGGCGGACAGGTCCAGCACGGCGAGATTGCGGTATCCGTCCTGCAGGAGAGCGTCCACCAGCCGCGAAGCGCCGCCGCCGATATCGATGATGCCTGCGCCGCGATCCACGTTGGCGGAGCGGATCATGTCGAGCGAGATCGCCGGGCTCTCCTGAAACCAGCTGACCTCGGTCTCGCCCTTTGTGGCGTAGACGTTGTTCCAATGCGCGCTTGGGTCGGACATGGCGGCTTCTCCAGCGTCGTCCTGGCGAAAGCCAGGACCCATTACCCCAGGAAGCAGTTTGGCGATGATTCGTCGTTCGGTACTGCTATCGATCTCTACCGACAGATCGCGCGGTATGGGTCCTGGCTTTCGCCAGGACGACATTGTGGAATGACGGGTGCACAATCGCCAAGCAAACGCCCGCGGCAGGCGGCCGCGCTGAGGCGAACGAGAGGACCTACTCTTCCTTCTTCGACATCCGCTCGAGGCGTTCCTGCATTTCCTTCATCTGCTGGCGCAGATCGTCGATGTTGCTGTCCTTCGGCGCCTCGGCGGTCGCATCGGGCTCCGGCTCCGGGGTGGTGGAGGAGCGCGCCGGCGGGGCGAAAGGCTTGAACATCGAGAAGGTCTGCTGGAACAGCTCCATGTTGCGGCGGACCTGCTCCTCCAGGGGCGCAAAGGGCGTGCCGGACAGCGTATTGGCGATCTGCTTGCGGAACTTCTCCTGTTCCTGGGTCAGCGTCGCGATCGACTGTTCCAGATATTTCGGCACCACCATCTGCATGCTGTCGCCGTAGAAGCGGATGAGCTGGCGCAGGAAGGTGGTCGGCAGCAGGTTCTGGCCGGCCTTGTTCTCCTGCTCGAAGATGATCTGGGCCAGCACCGAGCGGGTGATGTCGTCGCCGGTCTTGGCGTCGTAGACCAGGAAATCTTCGCCATCCTTGACCATGGCGGCGAGGTCTTCCAGCGTCACATAGGTGCTCGTTCCGGTGTTATAGAGCCGGCGGTTCGCGTATTTCTTGATGGTGGTGGGTTGGTCTGATTTCGCCATGGGCTCTCACTTGCAAGACGCTGAGAACGGGAACCCGGCGGCCGATGCCGCAGGGCGGGAAGAGTACGCAACGCAACAAAATAAGCATTTTCAAAGGGGTCACGCTACCGTTTTGTGCGCCACGGTTAATCGGGCAGCAAAAACGTGCTTGCGAAAGCGCCAAGAACGCTATTTGGAATGCGTTGCGGCATGAATTCGGTCACCGGCCGATTGACATGCCGCAATGACGTTAACAGGATGCCGTCCGAGACTGGCGAGCCGTTTCCCCAGCCCCGTCTGCCCCCATTCAACCCCAGGAGATGCCCATGTCAGACGATGTCGTCATCGTCAGCGCCGCCCGCACCCCGGTCGGAAGCTTCAACGGAGCGTTCGCGACCCTTCCCGCCCACGATCTCGGCGCCGTCGCCATCAAGGCCGCGCTGGAGCGTGGTGGCATCGAGCCCGGCCGGGTCTCCGAAGTCATCATGGGCCAGATTCTGACCGCCGCTCAGGGCCAGAACCCGGCCCGCCAGGCCTCGATCGCCGCCGGCATTCCGGTGGAGAGCCCGGCCTGGGGCGTCAACCAGCTCTGTGGCTCGGGTCTGCGCACGGTCGCACTCGGTTACCAGGCGCTGCTCAACGGCGATTCCGAGATCGTGGTCGCCGGCGGCCAGGAATCGATGAGCATGGCTCCGCACGCCCAGTATCTGCGTGGCGGCGTCAAGATGGGCGCGCTCGAATTCATCGACACCATGATCAAGGACGGCCTGTGGGATGCCTTTAACGGCTACCACATGGGCAACACCGCCGAGAACGTTGCGCGCCAGTGGCAGATCACCCGCGCCCAGCAGGACGAGTTCGCGGTCGCCTCGCAGCAGAAGGCCGAGGCCGCGCAGAAGGCCGGCAAGTTCAACGACGAAATCGTCCCCGTCACCATCAAGACCCGCAAGGGCGACGTGGTCGTCAGCGCCGACGAATACCCGCGCCATGGCGCAACGCTCGATGCGATGGCCAAGCTCCGTCCCGCCTTCGAGAAGGACGGCACGGTCACCGCAGGCTCTGCTTCCGGCATCAATGACGGCGCTGCCGCCGTGGTGCTGATGACCGCCAAGCAGGCTGCCAAGGAAGGCAAGAAGCCGCTCGCGCGCATCGTGTCGTGGGCCCAGGCCGGCGTCGATCCGAAGATCATGGGCTCGGGCCCGATCCCGGCCTCGCGCGCCGCGCTGAAGAAGGCCGGCTGGAACGTCGGCGACCTCGACCTGATCGAGGCCAACGAGGCCTTCGCGGCGCAGGCTTGCGCCGTCAACAAGGACCTCGGCTGGGACACCTCCAAGGTCAACGTCAATGGCGGTGCGATCGCGATCGGCCACCCGGTCGGCGCCTCCGGCGCGCGCGTACTGGTGACGCTGCTGCACGAGATGCAGAAGCGCGATTCCAAGAAGGGCCTTGCCACGCTGTGCATCGGCGGCGGCATGGGTATCGCGATGTGTCTGGCGCGCGACTGAATCTAGCTGTCGCGCAGCTTATTTGGACCATGCGCGTGCGCTGCACACATAAGTGAGTGCGTTGCACGCGACTAAAAAGGCAGCGGTTGCAAATCAAATATTCTTCGCAACCGCCTCAGCCTCGACTAAAGAGAAACGCCCGGCTCACGCCGGGCGTTTTGTTCTTGATGTCCGTCAAACGTCCCGCATAATCCGTAGCTAAAAACGATCACTCAGAAACGTCCGAAGAGTCCAAGGGAAGGAATACGATATGGCACGTGTTGCATTGGTGACGGGTGGTACGCGGGGCATCGGAGCTGCGATCGGCAAGGCGCTGAAGGCGGCCGGCTACAAGGTCGCGGCGAGCTACGCCGGCAACGATGCGGCGGCGGAGAAGTTCAAGGCGGAGACCGGCATCGCCGTCTACAAATGGGACGTCAGCAATTTCGACGCCTGCGCCGAAGGCGTGAAGAAGGTCGAGGCCGAGGTCGGCCCGATCGACGTGCTCGTCAACAATGCCGGGATCACCAAGGACGGCGCCTTCCACAAGATGAGCCTCGAGCAATGGAACGCCGTGATCGGCACCAATCTCGGCTCGCTGTTCAACATGTCGCGCCAGGTGATCGAAGGCATGCGCGGGCGCAAGTTCGGCCGCATCATCAACATCTCCTCGATCAACGGCCAGAAGGGCCAGTTCGGCCAGGTGAACTATTCCGCGGCGAAGGCCGGCGAGATCGGCTTCACCAAGGCCTTGGCGCTGGAGAACGCCAAGGGCGGCGTCACCGTGAACGCGATCTGCCCCGGCTACATCAACACCGAGATGGTGCAGGCGGTGCCGAAGGACGTGCTGGAAAAGTCCATCCTGCCGCTGATCCCGATCGGCCGCTTAGGGGAGCCCGAGGAAATCGCACGCGCGGTCGTGTTCCTCGCCGCCGACGAAGCCGGCGCCATCACCGGCTCGACGCTGACGGTCAACGGCGGCCAGTACATGGTGTGATGCGTAGGCATCACGCAGGCTGATATCGACGACGTCGTCATGCCCGGGCTTGTCCCGGGCATTTGTCCATGCACTGTCATTCCGGGGGCCCGCGATAGCGGCGAACCCGGAATCTCGAGATTCCGGGTTCTGCTCTTTGAGCCGCTCCGGAATGACGAGGCGATTTAAATGACTCCCCGCACCGCGACGCTGATCGGATTGACCGCGATCCTGATGTGGTCGCTGCTGTCAGTGATGACGGTGGCGACCGGAAAGATCCCGGCATTCCAGCTCGCCGCGATGACGTTTGCGATCGGCGGCCTCGTCGGCCTGCTCACCTGGATCGGCCGCGGCGAGGCGGCAAAAAGCCTGCGCCAGCCACTGGCTGTGTGGACCGTCGGCGTCGGCGGACTGTTCGGCTATCACGCGCTGTATTTTTTGGCACTGCGCTTCGCGCCGCCGGCTGAAGCCGGTCTGCTCAACTATCTCTGGCCGCTGCTGATCGTGCTGTTCTCGTCCTTCCTGCCGGGCGAGCGGCTGGCCGTGCATCACATCGTCGGTGCCGTGCTCGGCCTCGTCGGCACCGTGCTGCTGTTCGCCGGCAATACCTCCGGCTTCGCGCCGGGGGCGGTGCCGGGATTGATCGCGGCCTTCATCGCCGCCTTCGTGTGGGCGACCTATTCGGTGCTGTCGCGCCGATTGAAGGCGGTGCCGACCGACGCGGTCGCGGGCTTCTGTCTCGCCACGGCGTTGCTCGCTGCGCTGATGCATGGCGCGCTCGAAACCACCGTGTGGCCGGAGACGGCGCTGCAATGGATCTCCGTGATTGGGCTCGGCATCGGGCCTGTCGGGGCAGCGTTCTACGCCTGGGACATCGGCATGAAGCGCGGCGACATCCGCGTGCTCGGTGCCGCCTCCTACGCGACGCCGCTATTGTCGACCGGCTTCCTCATCGCCGCCGGCTTCGCAAAAGCCAGTGCCAATATCGCCATCGCCGCGGTCCTGATCGCCGGCGGCGGCCTGATCGCGGCGAAAGATATGGTGTTGCGGAAGCGATGATTGTCATTCGGGGGCGCACGACGTGCGAACCCGGAATCCATTTATCGGCGTCAATAGTGGCGAGATAGATTCCGGGTTTGCCGCTTGCGGGGCGCCCCGGAATGACGGTGTGGAGCTACGGCTCCCAGCCCTTCGGCGCGAGCTCGAACTTCGCGAACTCGAATGCGGGTGCCACGGTGCAGCCGACCAGTGTCCACTCACCTGTTGTCTCGGCCATCTGCCATGCATCGGCCGGTACGATGGCCTGCGGTCGTTCGCCGCTCACGAGATCCGTGCCGAGGCGGACCTCGTGCTGGGAGCAGCCCTCATGCGCGATGCGCAGCATCAGCGGGCTGCCGGCGTAGTAATGCCAGATCTCGACCGCATCGATGCGGTGCCAGTGCGAACGCTCGCCGCGCGCGAGCAGGAAGTAAATGAGGGTCGAGCGCGAACGGCCGTTGGCGTCCGTGGTCTGGTCGCGAAACGTCTCGCGATAGTGCCCGCCTTCGGGATGCGGTCGGAGTTCAAGGCGCGCGATGATCTCGGCTGCGGTCGGCATCGATCCCCGTCAGGATTTGTTCTTTAGGATTTGTTCTTGCGCTCGCGCAACTCGCCGAACACCGCGGCGGCATCCGCACCCTTCATGTGTAGCCTGGCTGCGACCGAGGGGTCATCGGCACGCAGGAACACGTTTGCTCGCTTCTCGTCACCAAGCAGTGAGGGGATCGTGGGCTTGTTCTCGGCGCGAAGCTTGGCCACCTCCGCCGCGCGCGCCTGAAGCGCCGCATTGTCGGGATCGACGGTGAGCGCGAACTTGACGTTGGAGGCGGTGTATTCGTGGCCGCAATAGAGCTTGAAATCGTCGGGCAGGGCCCGCAGCTTCAAGAGCGAATCCCACATCATCGGGTAGGTGCCCTCGAAGACGCGGCCGCAGCCGATCGAAAACAGCGTGTCGGCGGCGAACACGGTCTTCTCGGTGTCGAACACGTAGGAGATGTGGTCGAGCGTGTGGCCGGGCGTCTCCACGACGCGCGCCAGCAGGTTGCCGACCTTGACCACGTCGGCATTGGCGACGCGCAGGTCGACGTTGGCGATCGCAGTGGTCTTGTCGTGCGGCGCGACGACGCGGCAGTTGTATTTGTGCTTGAGTTCGGCGACCCCGCCGACATGATCGCCATGGTGATGGGTGATCAGGATGTCGGTGAGCTGCCAGCCCTCGCGCTCCAGCGCCTTCAGGATGGGGCCGGCCTCCGGCGCGTCGATCGACGCTGTCGCCTTGGTTTCCACATCGTGGATCAGGTAACCGAAATTGTCGTTTAAACAGCTGAAAGTACGAATTTCGGCAGCCATGACGTCTCCTTCGCGCTCAGCCCCGCCAGACAAATATGGCGTTAACGTTGCGCAGGCAATGCAATATTCAGCGCGCAGCCGCGGCCTTGCGCATGTTACATTGCCGTCATGAGCATCGACGTCGTCGACCTCCGCGAGTTCTATTCCCGTCGCCTCGGGATTGTGGCGCGGCAAATGATCAATCGCGGCATCAGGGAGCGCTGGCCGCGCGCCGAGGGCCAGCGTGTGCTGGGCATCGGCTATCCCACGCCCTATCTCGGACTGTTCCGGGAGGACGCCGAGCGCTGCCTCGCCTTCATGCCGGCGGCCCAGGGCGTCCTGAAATGGCCTACGGGGCGGCCGGCGCTGGCCTCGCTGGTGGATGAATTCTCGCTGCCGCTTCCCGATTCCGCGGTCGACCGCATCCTGCTGGTCCACGCGCTGGAGATGTCGGACGATCCGGCTGCGCTGCTGCGCGAGGTGTGGCGCGTGCTGTCGCCGTCCGGCCGCGTGATCGCGGTGATCCCGAACCGGCGCGGCGTGTGGACGCGCAGCGACAATACGCCGTTCGGCCACGGCCGGCCCTATTCGCGCTCGCAGATCACCGATCTGTTGCGCCAGACCTGGTTCACGCCGACCGCCTGGGGCGAGGCGCTGTTCATGCCGCCCTATGCCGGCGGCTGGGTGCTGAAATCGGCGCAGATGTGGGAGCGTGCCGGCGCGGCGCTGTCGCTACCCTTCGCCGGCGTGCACATCGTCGAGGCCACCAAGCAGGTCTATCGCGCGATCCCCGCCAAGCGCGAGCGGGCGCGGCTGATTCCCTCGTTGAAGCCGGTGCTGGTGCCGTCCTCGACGGTGACGCGCAGCTGAAAACAAATCGTCCCGGCGCGAGGCCGGGACGATGCAGATCAGAAAATCCGAAGGAGCTTACTCGCCGGGCGCCAGATCGTCGCTGGACGCGGCCGGAGCGGCTTCGCGCTCGGGGCGCGGGCCATGCGGCCGGCGCCGCCGGCGCGGAAAGCGCTCGCCGCCACCACCGCCCTCGAAGCCAGCCTGGCCGCCGTTCGCGCCGACATTCACTTGCGGCTGTGCGCCGGTGATGAAGGAGGGCAGGCGATCGACGCTGCCGGCATCGGCGATGACGGGCTGCGGCTGGTTCGGCGGCATTGGCTGCGGCTGATATTGCTGCGGCTGCGGACGATGGTCGCGTTCGCGGTGCTCGCGCGGCTGCTGGTTGTCGCGCTGGTACGACGGCTGGTTGTCACGCTGCTGGTGATCACGCTGATGATGATCGCGCTGGCCGTCGCGGTCGCGCATGAAGGGCTGCTGCTGTTGCGGCTGCGGGACGAAGCCCGGCTCCTGGCCGAAATTCGAGAAATTCTCGCCGTCGTCTTCGCCGTCGTCGCTATTGCTGCTGATGGGCTCGTCGCCGCGCGGCTGCTGGTTCTGGCGGAACTGCTCCTGGGCGGCCGCGATCAGGCGGAAATAGTGCTCGGCGTGCTGGTAGTAGTTCTCGGCCGCAACGGGGTCGCCGGAGGAGCGCGCGTCGCGCGCGAGCTGCAGATATTTTTCGGCGATGTGCGAAGCCGTGCCGCGGATCTTGATATCGGGTCCGTTGGACTCGTAGACCCGGGTCATCGGGTTCTGGCCGCGCCGGTTGTTGTTATTGTTGTTGTTGCGGTTGCGCATCCGCTGCTTGTTCTGACCGTTTCTCATGTCCTGCCTTTAATTCCAGCCCTAAAGGTTGCACGCATTACCGATTGCTAGGAGTGACCTGATGACAGCGGTTCACATCGCTCACGCGCACCGCGCGCAAGAGGCGGCTTGAACCCTGCCAATGTTCGTCGACCGTCGCGTTCAACAAAGACGCGTTCCCCACCCGCCAGCATTCATTGCCAGCGAACCCATTCATTTTGCCTGCCAAAACAAGCCCTGGTTTCTTGCGTTAGTCTTCGCGCGCAATATCAGGCTTTCGTTCACTTTGCGGTCGGAAAGCTGCGCACCTCAATGGGCTATCGCGCTTAACAGGACCTGCGGCTTGGAACCTAAAATCAGTGAAGCTCTCGCCCGAGAGCCCGGCTTTCGCCCGTAGGTGTACGGGGCCGACACCGATGTGTTGAGTAGAAGGTAGTCGTTCCCAAGGGATATTCCAAGTGGTTTTTACAGGCCAATCCGGCTTTTATGGGGGCATTTTTCGGGCCGAAACGGCCCGTGGGATACCCGCCAAATCGGCCTTGGGCGGCCTGTCCACCACCAACGCCGCAGCCGTCAAAAGGGTTTCAATATTTCGGGCCTGGCCCTGTCCGGCCTCGACGATCAGCGCTCCGCCGGGCGCGAGACGCTCGGCCGCCTGCGGGATCAGGGCGCGGTAGGCGTCATATCCGTCGTTGCCGCCGTCGAGCGCCAGATGCGGATCGTGCTCGCGCACCTCGAGGCTCAATTTCGGAATTTCGGCAGAAGGGATATAGGGCGGATTCGACACGATGAGGTCGAATGGGCCGCGGAGCGCCGCTAAATAGGAACAGGCGACGAAGGCGGAGCGGTCGGCAAGGCCAAGGGTCACGGCATTGCCCCTGGCGGTCTCGAGCGCGTTCAGGCTGAGATCGGTGCCGACGCCGAAGGCGCCGGGGATATCGTGCAGCAGCGCCAGCAGGATCGCGCCGGATCCGGTGCCGATGTCGGCGATGCGTGGCTGCTGGGTTGCCTTCTGCTCGCGGAAAAGCTCGAGCGCGCGCTCGACCACCGTCTCTGTGTCGGGGCGTGGGACCAGGGTTGCGTCCGACAGGCGGAACGGCAGGCCCCAGAATTCGCGCGTGCCGAGAATGCGCGCCACCGGCTCGCCCGCGATCCGGCGTTGCGCATGCTGCGCGATCCGCGAGGCCTCCGCCTCCGTGAGAAGCCGGGCGGCCTGCGCAATCAGGCCGGTGAGATCGAGGCCGAGCGCAGCACCAAGCAGGATGCGGGCGTCGAGCTCGGCTTCCTCGAGCTGCGCCGATCGCAGCCGCGCCGCCAGTGTACGCCGTGCGCTCTCGATCGATTGTCCGGTGAAGGGATCGCTCACGCGGGGCGTCACGCCGCCGCGCCTTGCGCGGCGAGCTGTGCGGCCTGGTGCTCGGTGGTCAGCGCGTCGATCAATTCGCCAAGCGCTTCGCCCGCGATCACCTGCGGCAGCTTGTAGAGCGTTAGATTGATGCGGTGGTCGGTGACGCGCCCTTGCGGGAAATTATAGGTGCGGATGCGCTCGCTGCGATCGCCGGAGCCGACCTTTTCCTTGCGCTCGGCCGAGCGCGCCGCATCGACGCGTTGCCGCTCGGCGTCGTAGATGCGCGAGCGCAGGATGTTCATCGCCGAGGCGCGGTTCTTGTGCTGTGAGCGGCTGTCCTGCATCATCACCACGATGCCGGTCGGGATGTGGGTGATGCGGATCGCCGATTCGGTCTTGTTGACGTGCTGGCCGCCGGCGCCCTGCGCACGCATGGTCTCGATGCGCAGATCGTCGTTCTTGATGTCGACGTCGACATCCTCGACCTCCGGCAGCACCGCCACCGTCGCGGCCGAGGTGTGGATGCGCCCCTGCGTCTCGGTGTCGGGCACGCGCTGCACGCGGTGCACGCCGGATTCGAACTTTAGCTTCGAGAACGCGCCGCGGCCCTGCACCTCCGCGATGATTTCCTTGTAGCCGCCGACGGTGCCTTCGCTCGCCGAGATGACCTCGACCTTCCAGCCCTGCAGGCTGGCGAAGCGCTCGTACATCCGGAACAGGTCGCCGGCGAACAGCGAAGCCTCGTCGCCGCCGGTGCCGGCGCGGATTTCCAGCACCACGTTGCGGTCATCCATGGCGTCCTTGGGCAGCAGCGCGACGCGGATTTTCTGGACGAGATCCTCGATCCTTGGCGCCAGCTCGTCGCGCTCGGCTTCCGCCATGCCGCGCATCTCCGCATCCGTCGCGGGATCGGCGATCAGCGCCTCGGTGTCGGCGAGTTCTTTAACCGCGGACCGGTAAGTCTTGACCGCCTCGATCAGCGGCGTGATCTCGGCGAGCTCGCGCGTGATCTGCACGTAGCGCTCGGAGGCGAGCTGTCCCAGCGATTCGGCCTCGAGCGAAGCGTGATGCGCGAGCAGGACGTCCAGTTTGGCTTCGGGGAGTGACGACATCGGGTAAGTCTCAAATGACGGAAGGCGGCGAGGCGGCGGGAAGCGGGCGACAGGCCCGCTACAAGGCCAGGCCTTCGGCCTCGGCAAATTCCGTCAGCTTCTGCCGGATCGAGACGCTGCCGCTTGGCGCATCCAGCAACGGGCCGAGCATCGCCTCGGCCTTCTTGGCATCGAGATCGATCACCATCGCCTTGACCGGGCCGAGCGCGGTTGCCGACAGCGACAGCGAGCGATAGCCCATCGCGATCAGCGCCAGCGCGCCGATCGGCTTGGAGGCCATCTCGCCGCAGAGCGACAGCGACTTCTGCGCCGCATGGGACTTGCGGGCAATGTCGCGGAGCGCGCGCAGGATCGGCGCCGACATGGTGTCGAAGCGCTCGGAGACCTTGGCATTGCCGCGGTCGACCGCGAACAGGAACTGGAACAGATCGTTGGAGCCGACCGAGATGAAATCGACCTTCTTCAGGAGCTCGTCGAGCTGATACAGCAGCGCCGGCACCTCGACCATGGTGCCGATGTCGATCCGCTCCGGCAGCGTGTGGCCGTGCTGGCGCAGATATGTCAGCTCGCGCTCGACCAGCGCCTTCGCCGCATCGAATTCGGCGACCTCCGAGATCATCGGGAACATGATGCGCAGCGCGCGGCCGCCGCCGGCGCGCAGCAGCGCGCGGATCTGGCCGCGCAAAAGGCCGGGACGGTCGAGCCCGAGCCGGATCGCGCGCCAGCCGAGCGCGGGATTCTCCTCGATCACCGCTTCCATATAGGGCAGCGCCTTGTCGCCGCCGATGTCGAGGGTGCGGAAGGTGACGGGCTTGGTGCCCGCCGCATCCAGCACGGTGCGATAGAGCGCGAGCTGGTCGCTGGTGCGCGGCAGGCTCTGGCCGACCATGAATTGCAGCTCGGTGCGGAACAGGCCGATGCCGGCGCTGCCGGTGTCCTCGATATGCGGCAGGTCGATGGCGAGACCTGCGTTGATCATCAGCTCGACCTTCTGGCCGTCCTTGGTGACGCAGGGCCGGTCGCGCAGCGCGAGGTACTGCGCCTGGCGGCGGGCACGGAAGCGCACGCGCTCGGCGAAGGCCGCCTCGATCTCCTGCGAGGGGCGCACATAGATCGAGCCCGATGTGCCGTCGACGATGATGGCGTCGCCTGGATCGGCGATACCGGGCGCGTTCGGCACTTCGCCGACCGCAGGGATTCCGAGCGCGCGCGCCACGATCGAGACGTGGGAGTTGGCGGTGCCTTCCTCCAGCACGATGCCGCGCAGGCGCTTGCGGTCGTAGTCGAGCAGCGCCGCCGGGCCCATCGCGCGGGCGATGACGATGGCATTGTCGGGCAATTGTTCGCGTGACGGCGCGTGGTCCTGGCCGACGAGCTGCCGCATCAGGCGGTAGCCGAGATCCTCGAGGTCATGCAGCCGGTCGCGCAGGTATGGATCGGTCGAGCGCAGCATGCGCGCGCGGGTGTCGGACTGCACGCGCTCGACGGCGGCTTCCGCGGTGAGGCCGGTGGCGACCGCCTCGTGCAGCTTGTGCGACCAGCCCTGGTCATTGGCGAACATGCGATAGGCTTCCAGCACCTCGCGGTGCTCGCCGCCCTCGGCGACGTCGCCGCGCTCCAGCATGCGGTCGAGATCGGCGCGCAGCTTGGCGAGCGCGGTGTCCAGCCGCTTGATTTCCTTCGGCAGGTCCTCGGCGATGTAGTCCTTGATGACGACGCGCGGCTCGTGCAGCACGACATGGCCGAGCGCGATACCTTCCGACAGGATCGCGCCGACCTTCTGCATGGAGTGGCGCGCGGCCGGCTCGAGGCCGGGCTGGGCCAGCGCCGACAGTTCGCCGGAGGCGATCAGCTCGGCCAGCACCATCGCGGTGGTCTGCAGCGCCTCGAGCTCTTCCTCGACATAGGTGCGCTTGGCGCGGTTCTGCACCACCAGCACGCCGAGCGTGTTGCCGGCGCGCAGGATCGGCACGCCGAGGAAGGAGTGGTAGATCTCTTCGCCGGTCTCCGGGCGGAACGAGAAGGCCGGATGGCTCTGCGCGTCGTTCAGATTGAGCGGCGTCGCCTCGCTGGCGACGAGGCCGACCAGGCCCTCATGGGCGCTGAGCACGGTATGGTGCACCGCCTCGCGGTTCAGACCTTCGGTGGCGTAGAGCTCGAGCGTGTTGTCGATGCGCAGCACATAGACCGAGCACACCTCGGCCACCATGTTGGCGGCGATCAGCACCACGATCTTGTCCAGCCGCTCCTGGGCCGAGACCTGCTCCGCCATGGTTTCGCGGAGCCGTCTCAACAAGACGCGGGGACCTCCCGACGCGCTCCGCATGTACCCTCAGTCTCCTCCGTCAGCCGGGCCCGAAAGGGGGTCCCGGCGGCTCGCCCGAAAATCCAGAAAAACAACGAATTTGCTCATCCGGCGCCGGCCCGGGTCCAAATCTTCTTCAGATTTGGCGCCTGAGCCGAATCAGCACCGCCTCAACTGGGGCACAGTATGTGGCAGCCCACCCTGTTCGCCGTATAGCGAATTGGGGCTTGTTTTGCCAAGCAAAACGCCTGCCAGACGCGAAGGTGTGTACACCTTCGCGTTTGCTGCGACCGCTAAGAGAAAATTAGCCTAAGCCTGATCGAGGCCGTAGAGCGTATGCAGGGTCCGCACCGCAAGCTC
Source organism: Bradyrhizobium sp. 1200_D9_N1_1 (assembly GCF_052075915.1). NCBI lineage: Bacteria > Pseudomonadati > Pseudomonadota > Alphaproteobacteria > Hyphomicrobiales > Nitrobacteraceae > Bradyrhizobium > Bradyrhizobium sp. 1200_D9_N1_1. The sequence goes on from NZ_CP197226.1 coordinate 700,646, forward strand.
GGTATAGGCGGTGTCGATCAATACCGAGAATTTGATCTCGGAGGTTGTAATGGCCCGGATGTTGATATTCCGTCCGGCGAGGGCCGAGAACGCCTGGGCGGCGACGCCGGCGTGGCTGCGCATCCCGCTGCCGATTACCGATATCTTGGCGACGTCGGTGGCGGTATCGAGCCGGGCATAGCCGATCTTGCCCTTGGCGGCGGTAATCGTATCCCTGGCGCGGGTGAAGTCCGCGGCCGGCACCGTGAAGGTGAGGTCGGTGGTCTTGCCGTCCTCGGAGACGCCCTGCACGATCATGTCGACGTTGATGTTGGCATCCGCCAGCGGACCGAAGATCGACGCGGCGACGCCCGGCTTGTCCTCGATCTGGCGCACCGAAATCTGGGCCTCGTCCTTCGAAAAGGCGATGCCGGTGACGACGTGGCTTTCCATGATCTCCTCCTCGCTGCAGATCAGCGTGCCGGGCGGCTGGTTGGCATGCGGGTCGATATCCTCGGGCTTGTCGAAGCTCGAGCGGACGAAGATCGGCATGTTGTGGACCATGCCGAGTTCCACCGAGCGGACCTGGAGCACTTTCGCGCCCTGCGAGGCCAGTTCCAGCATGTCTTCGAACGCGATCTTGCCGAGCCTCTTGGCCTTCGGCACGATTCGCGGGTCGGTGGTGTAGACCCCGTCAACGTCGGTGTAGATGTCGCAGCGGTCGGCCTTGACGGCGGCGGCGACCGCCACGGCCGAGGTGTCGGAGCCGCCGCGGCCGAGCGTTGTGATGCGGTTGGTCTCGGGGTTGATGCCCTGGAAGCCGGCGATGACGGCGACTTCCTTGCGATCCCTAAAGCGCTTGATGATCTCGCTGCCGTCGATGTCCTCGATCCGGGCCGAGGCATGGGCGTCGCTGGTCTTGATCGGGATCTGCCAGCCCTGCCAGGAGCGGGCCTGGATGCCCATGCTCTGGAGCACGATGGCGAGGAGGCCGGAGGTCACCTGTTCGCCGGAGGCGACGACGGCGTCGTATTCGCGCGCATCGTGCATCGGCGAGGCCTCGGTGCACCAGGCCACCAGCTCGTTGGTTTTGCCCGACATCGCCGAGACGACCACGGCCACTTCGTGGCCGGCGTCGACCTCACGCTTCACATGGCGTGCGACGTTGCGGATGCGTTCGATGTTGGCGACGGATGTGCCGCCGAATTTCATCACGAGGCGGCTCATGACGACGCGTGCATTCCCTCATAAGGATCAGTATGGTGACCCGCACTGGACGGGCCTCGCGGACACCGACCGCGCGTATACATAGCGGCGGGGCCGGGGGCAAGCGGGTTCCTGCGGGGGCAGGCTCGAGGTCTGGCTTGAAGTCTGGCCTGGGGGTAATGGGTTAACCGAGATCATGGCGCGTTACATCGACGAGATCCTGCAACCGGGCGAGCGGGTGCTGTATTCGACCAATGCGCACTGGATCTTCTATTTCCCGGCCATCGTGGCCTGGATCGTGGCCCTGGCCCTGTTCGCCCTGTCCCGGCAGAGCGACATCTACAGCGTGATGATCCTGTCCCTGTTCGGCTCCGGCCTGGTCGCGCTGGCCGCCCTGTACTGGACCGTGAAGGGCTGGTTCCATCGCTTCACCACCGAGACCGACGTCACCAACCTCAGGGTTGTGCACAAGACCGGGTTCATCAAGCGCCGCACCTTCGAGATGGCGCTGGACAAGGTCGAGAGCGTCGACGTCGATCAGACGATTCTTGGACGTATTCTCAACTACGGCGACGTGACCATTCGCGGTGTCGGCGAGGGGATCGAGACGATCAGGACCATCGCCTCGCCGCTCGCCTTCCGTAGTTCGATCACCACGCGGTAGGACCGCGCGTAACCATGAGCATGCAGCAAAATACTTCCGCAACTGCCCAGCCGGGCTCGACCGTCGACGCCGCCGAGATCGCGAAATTCTCGAAACTCTCCGCGGAGTGGTGGGACCCCAAGGGCAAGATGGCGCCGCTGCACCGGATCAACCCGTTGCGGCTCGGCTATATCCGCGACGCCGCCTGCCGCAAGTTCGAGCGCAACGTGCGCAGCCTCAACTGCCTCGGCGGCCTGCGCGTGCTCGACATCGGTTGCGGCGCCGGCCTGCTTTGCGAGCCGCTGTCGCGGCTAGGGGCCCAGGTCATCGGCGTCGATCCCTCGCAGAGCAATATTGCGGCCGCAAAACTGCACGCCGACAAGAGCCATCTTGCGATTGACTACCGCTGCACCACGGTCGAGGAGATCGACCCGCGCGAGCGCTTCGACATCGTGCTGGCGATGGAGGTGGTCGAGCACGTCGTCGACGTCGGCGTCTTCCTGAAGCGCTGCGCCGCAATGCTCAAGCCCAACGGGCTGATGGTGGTCTCGACGCTGAACCGGAACTGGAAGAGCTTTGCTCTCGCCATCGTCGGCGCCGAATACGTGCTGCGCTGGCTGCCGCGCGGCACCCACGAATGGAACAAGTTCGTCACCCCCGACGAGCTGACGAAATACCTGCTCGACAACCGCCTCGTCATCACCGAGCAGACCGGCGTCGTCTACTCACCCTTCGCCGACAAGTGGACCCTCTCCTCCGACATGGACGTGAACTACATGGTGGTGGCGGAAGGGATGGTGTGAGGGGCTGTTCGTGGCGGCCTAGCTGCATCCACACCCACGGTGTCGTCCCGGCGAAGGCCGGGACCCATACCCCCAGGGAGAAGTTGCAGCGCGAGCTCGTCACCACGAATCTTCGCCAAACCAAATCCAGTGGCTATGGGTCCCGGCCTTCGCCGGGACGACATCGGCGTTTGTAGCGAGAGCATCGCACCCATGACATCCCTGTGATTGACCTGCTTGAGCGCTAGCGGCAGGTTGGCCGCAAATCCTCTCCTGCCACACCATCCCCACCCACCCCCATGCTCACCATCACCAGCCTCTGGATTCCCTTCACCATCATTGCCGCGCTCGGGCAGGTCGCGCGCAATGCGATGCAGCGGTCGCTGACGAAGCCGCTGGGGACGTGGGGTGCGACCAATATCCGCTTCCTGTTCGGCTTCCCGTTCTCGCTGCTGTTTCTTGGCGTCGTGCTGGTCGCGACAGGCGATCATCTCGGCATGCCGCCGTCGGTATTCTGGCCGTGGCTGCTGCTCGGTGCGCTCAGCCAGATCGTCGGCACCGGGTTGATGCTGCTGGCGATGAACGATCGCTCCTTCGTGGTGACGACGGCATACCTCAAGACCGAGGCGATCCAGACCGCGATCTTCGGCTTCGTCTTCCTCGGCGATCATCTCACCTTGCTGAAGGTACTGGCGATCGTGGTTGCGACAATCGGCGTCGTCATCACGGCGCTGCGGCCCGGCGGCGAGAAAAGCTTTGCCGAGCTGAAGCCGACCATTCTGGGGCTTGTGGCGGCCGCGGCGTTCGCGCTGTCCGCGGTCGGCTTCCGCGGCGCCATCATCACGGTGCCGAACGTGTCTTTCGTAACGGCGGCGTCCTTCACGCTGGTGCTGGGCCTGTTCGTGCAGACTCTGATTCTGACGATCTACCTGCTTTGGCGCGCGCCCAAGATCCTGCAGGCGATCCTTGGCCTGTGGAAGCCGTCGCTGTTCGCCGGCTTCATGGGCGCCTTCTCCTCGCAGTTCTGGTTCCTGGCGTTCGCGCTGACCGCGGCCGCGAATGTCCGCACGCTCGCCCTCATCGAGGTGCTGTTCGCACAAGGCGTGGCGTACTACTCGTTCAAGCAGCCGATCGCGCCACGCGAGATCTTTGGCATCGCGCTGATCGTGGTCGGCGTGGCGGTGTTGGTGGGGGCGTAGTTGACTGTCATTCCGGGGCGCCCGAAGGGCGAACTATGGAGCGCAATTGCGCTCCTGAGAATCTCGAGATCCCCCGATGCGCAATTGCGCATCTGAGGTCTGGTCCTTCGGACCATCCCGGGATGACGCGCTTCGCGCGTCAATTCCTGTCTTCCGGCAGCGTCGGCAGCGGCGAGACTTCGATGCCTTCGTCGATCAGCGACTTGGCCTCGTCGGGCGAGGCCTCGCCGTAGATCGGCCGATGCTCCTTGTCGCCGTAGTGCATCGCGCGGGCTTCGTTCGCAAAGCGCTCGCCGACATTGTCGGCGTTCTTCACGATGTGGTCGCGCAGCTCCTTGATCTTGGCGCGCAGCTCGCGCTCCTGCGCCATCAGCAGCGGGGTCGGTCCTGACGGCGCAGCCTCGGGCACGGGTGTTGAAGCGGGCTCCGGCGGAGGCGTGGCCGGCCCGCGGCCCTTCTTGCCGACGATGCGCGGCGCCATGATCGCCTTCTCGACCTTGGCCGAGCCGCAGATCGGACAGGTCACGAGCTTGCGCTTCACCTGCGAATCGTAGGCCGACGAGCTCTGGAACCAGCTTTCGAATGCGTGGTTGCGGTCGCAGTGAAGCGCGTAGCGAATCATGCCGATCCCCGCACCAGATGCAGATGATCCGGCCCGGCCTTGGGGTCGGCGACGCCGAAGCGGCGGCCGTGCTGGAGCGAAGGGATCGCCCGGCGCGCGGTCTCGACCTTGGCGGGATCGATCGTGGCCATGATAATGCCGGGCTCGACGTCACCTTCCGCGAGGATCTCGCCCCAGGGATCGATGATCAACGAGTGGCCATAGGTCTCGCGCTTGTTCTCGTGCAGGCCGGCCTGCGCCGCGGCGAACACGAAACAACCGGTCTCGATCGCGCGTGCGCGCAGCAGCACGTGCCAGTGCGCTTCACCGGTCTTGCGCGTGAAGGCGGACGGCACCGTGATGAAATAGGCGCCGCTCTCGGCCAGCGCGCGGTAGAGCGCGGGGAAGCGCACGTCGTAGCAGATCGTCAGCCCGACCCGGCCCCAGGGCAGGTCGGAGATCACGGCGGTCTCGCCCGGCTGGTAATTGGCGGATTCGCGATAGCTCTCGCCGTCCGGCAGCTCGATGTCGAACATGTGGATCTTGTCGTAGCTCGCGAGCACATTGCCCTCGGGCCCGATCAGGAACGAGCGGTTGACCGCTTTTTCGTCCGAGAAACGCAATGCCAGCGAGCCGACATGGATGTGGATCTTCAGCTCCGCCGCGAGCGCGCGGTAAGCCTTGAGCGAGGCGTCGTTCTCTTCGCTCTGGAGGTGCTCGAACAGCGCCTTGCGGTTCAGCTGCATCATGTTGCTGACTTCGGGCGTCTGCACGTAGTCGGCGCCGTTGGCCGCGGCCTGCCGGATCAGCCTGGTGGCCTGCGCGAGGCTGGGCTCGGGCATCAGGCCGGTGCGCATCTGCACCATCGCGGCGGTGAAGGTCCTGTTGTCGCTCATGATTCAGCCTTCACGCTTTCGAGCATGCCGTCGAGCTTGCCCTCGCGGTCGAGCGCGTAGAGGTCGTCGCAGCCGCCGACATGGCTACCGCCGATCCAGATCTGCGGGAAGGTCGAGCCCTCGCCGGCGCGGTCGTACATCTCGTCGCGCCAGGACGGGTTCCTGGCGACGTCGAATTCCGTGAAGGTCGCCTTCTTGCGGGTCAGCAGCGATTTGGCCGCGGAGCAATAGCCGCAGCCTGGTCTGGTGTAGATCTCGACAGCGGCGGGCATCTTGTCTGGCGCTCTCATGTCATGAATTCATTGAATTATATGGGACTTCACCTGACCTCCACAACCCGGGCAAACACCAGCACGTCCACCTGGGCCGCTTTGGCACGCAGCAAGGCACGGGCGCAGGCATCCAGCGTCGCCCCAGACGTCAGGACGTCGTCGATCAGGACGATGCGGCGGCCCTGCACCTCGGCCTGACGGTCGGGAGATACCTGGAATGCGCCCTGCACATTGGTGGCGCGCTGGGCCCGCGACAGGCCGATCTGCTGCTCGGTGGCGCGCACCCGGCGCAGCAGCTCGCCCCGCACTTTCACCCCGCTTTGCCGCTCGATGCTCCGCGCCAGCGCCCCGGACTGGTTGTAGCGGCGGCGCCAGGCCCGTCGCCAGTGCAGGGGAACGGGGATCAGCATGTCGGCGCCGGCGAGCAACTCGCCGCCCGCGCGCGCCATCCAGCGGCCCATCGCCGGCGCCAGATCGGTGCGGTCCTGGTATTTCAGCGCATGCACCAGCGTGCGCGCGACGTCGTCATAGCGCACCGCTGCTCGCGCGCGCTGGTAGGCCGGCGGGCTCGCGATCGCCTCCATCGACAGCATGTCGGGGCCGGGATCGTAGACAAAGGGGATGCCGAGGCGCGGGCAATAGGGCCGTTCGATGAACGACAGCCGCGCCCAGCAGGCCGCGCACACGCCCTCGCCATCCACCGGCTCGCGGCAGGACACGCACAAGGTCGGCAGCGCAATGTCGAGCGCGAGCCGTGCCGCGCGCGCCAGCGCGTGACGGCCGGCCGTCCACGCGGCACGCAGAGGTGTAGCGATCGAACGGGAAGGGGCGGCGTCGGCTTCCATGTGGGAAGGCTAGCGCTCTGCGACAATCCGCTCAAGCGGCTCGGTCTCGTGCCCCGGACGCAGCGCGGCGCGTCACTTGGTGCCGCACTGCGTCCGGGACACGGTTGCCAGAACGACTTGGATCGGCGTAACCAGCGGCATGGCTCAGAACGTGCAAACCCCGCCCGCCCTGTTCGATCGGGCCTTGCTGCACGCGCGGCAACGCCGTGCGCACGCGCAAGGCGCCGTGAGTTTCCTGCTCGATCGGGTGACCGAGGACATGTCCGACCGGCTCGCCGCGGTGATGCGGGAGTTTCACGCTCCGGCCGATCTCTGGACGCCCGGTGAAGGCCTCGCGGTCCTGCGCGCGCGGCTGCCGTCGCTTCAGCGGATTGCACTTGGCGAAACCGGCGAGGAGAAGCTGCCCTTCACGCCCGAGAGCCTCGATCTCGTCGTCTCGGCACTGGCGCTGCAATTCGTCAACGACCTGCCGGGCGTGCTGGCGCAGGTCCGGCGCGCGTTGAAGCCGGATGGCTTGCTGCTGGCCGCGATGATCGGCGGCGACAGCCTCACCGAGCTGCGCCAGGCCTTTGCTGCCGCCGAAGCCGAATGCGAAGGCGGCGTGTCGCCGCGCGTCGCGCCGTTCGCCGATCTGCGCGACATCGGCGCGCTGTTGCAGCGCGCGGGCTTTGCGCTGCCGGTCACTGACGTCGACCGTGTCGTGGTGCGCTACGCCAATGCCTTCGCGCTGATGCAGGATATCAGGCGCATGGGCGCGGCCAATGTATTGATCGAACGCCGCCGCACGCCGAGCCGGCGCGCGACGCTGCTGCGCATGGCCGAAATCTATGCCGAACGCTTTGCCGATTCCGACGGCCGCATCCGTGCGACATTCGACATCATCTGGCTCTCCGGCTGGGCCCCGCATGCAAGCCAGCAGCAGCCGCTCAAGCCGGGGTCGGCGAAGGCGAGTCTTGCGGAGGCGGTGAAAAAGGCGGGGGAGAGCTGAGTCGTTCTCTCCGTCATTGCCGAGACCGCCGCCCAAGAATTCGATGTCGTCCCGGCGAAGGCCGGGACCCATAGCCACAGGGAGTGGTTGTGGCGCGAAGGCGGTCACTCCGAGTCCCCGTAACCACGCCTTCCTGTGGATATGGATCCCGGATCTGCGCGCGCTTTGGGCGCGCTTGTCCGGGACGACAATGGAGATTGAGACGCGGTGACCGCCAACTCACATCAGCAAATCAATCAAATGCGGGATCAGCGGAATGTCCGCGGGCGGCATCGGGTAGTCGCGCAGCTTGTTGGCACGGACCCAGGCGAGGGTCTGGCCTTCGCGTGCGGCGACCATCCCCTCCCAGCGCCGGCAGATGTAGAGCGGCATCAACAGGTGGAAGGTCTCGTAGCCGTAGCTCGCAAAGGTCAGCGGCGCCAGGCACGGCTCGGCGACGGTAATTCCGAGCTCTTCATGCAGCTCGCGGATCAGGCTCTGCTCCGGCCGCTCGCCGGGCTCGAGTTTGCCGCCGGGAAATTCCCAGAGGCCGGCCAGCGCCTTGCCCTCGGGGCGCTGCGCGATCAGGACGCGCTTGTCGGCGTCGACAAGCGCGCAGGCCACCACCAGTGTGAGCTTGAGAGGGGTCATGGAGACTACGACCTGTAATCCCCGTTGATCGCGACATATTCCTTGGTGAGGTCGCAGGTCATGACGCGGTCGCGGCCCTTGCCGAGGCCGAGCGAGACCTTGATAGCGATCTCCGGCGCCTTCATCGCCTCCGACACCTGCGCCTCGTCGTAGTCGGGATCGCGCGCGCCGCTCCTGGCGACGCGGATGCCGTTGAAGGAGATCGAGAGCTTGTCGCGGTCGGCCGGCTCGCCGGCCTTGCCGACGGCCATCACCACGCGGCCCCAATTGGCGTCCTCGCCGGCGATCGCGGTCTTCACCAGCGGCGAATTCGCAATCGACATCGCGATCTTGCGCGCCGACGCCTTGGTCTTGGCGCCTTCGACGGTGATCTCGACCAGCTTGCGCGCGCCTTCGCCGTCGCGGGCGACCTGCTCGGCGAGGTTGGCGAGCACCTGGTTGAAGGCCTTGACGAAGGCCTTCAGCCTGGGGTCGCTGGCGCGGCTGATTTTGGGCGCGCCGTGCTCGGCGGCCGCGCCCGTCGCGAAGGCCAGCAGCGTGTCCGAGGTCGAGGTGTCGCCGTCGATCGTCACCGCGTTGAAGGTGTCCTCGACGCCGCTCTTGAGCAACGCTTGCAGGGCGGCCGGCGCGATCGGCGCGTCGGTGAAGACGAACGACAGCATCGTCGCCATATCGGGCGCGATCATGCCGGCGCCCTTGGCCATGCCGTTGATGGTGACCTTGGCCTTGCCGAGCTTGACGGTCGCGGTCGCGACCTTGGGGAAGGTGTCGGTGGTCATGATCGCCTTGGCCGCGGCGAGATAGTCGCCGGGCTCGGCGGTCTCGGCCAGTCGGCCCAAAACGCCGTCGAACTTGGTCGCGTCCAGCGGCTCGCCGATCACGCCGGTCGAGGCCAGGAAAATCTCGCTCTCGCTGCACCCGACGGCCTTGGCCGCGATCTTGGCGGTCAGCGCGGTGGAACTGCGGCCGGTCTTGCCGGTGAAGGCGTTGGCATTGCCGGAATTGACGACGAGGGCGCGCGCCTTGCCGCCCTTCAGCTTGGCGCGGCACCATTCCACCGGCGCGGACGGGCATTTCGACTTGGTGAAGACGCCGGCGACCGCAGTGCCCTTGTCCATCACCGCCAGCAGCACGTCGGTGCGGTTCTTGTAGCGGATGCCGGCCTCGGCCGTCGCAAGGCGGACGCCCGCGATCACGGGCATGTCGGGAACAGTCTTGGGAGCGAGGGGAGAGACGGAGGAGGACATCGCGGGGCGCCTTGGTGGGGTCTGGATATGCAGATGGCCGGGCATTTGCCCGGCCATTGCGACGTTAGATACTATTGGCGTCCGCGAAGTGACAGCGAATTCTTACTTCTTCGCAGGGGGCGCCATCTTGCTGTCGGAGGGCTTCGCATCGGAAGGCTTGGCCGCGTCGGCCGGCTTGGCGTCCGCGGCGGGCTGGTCCAGCCGCTCGACCTTGGCTTCCGTGCGCAGCTTGGCGACGTAGTCGGCCTGGGCCTTGCGGGTGACGTATTGCTCGATCTGGGCCTTGACCTGCTCGAAGTCCGGCGCCTTGCGGTTGCGCTTTTCCTCGACCTTGATGATGTGCCAGCCGAACTGCGACTTCACGGGGTCGGAGATCTTGCCCGGCTCCAGCGCGAAGGCCACCGCCGAGAATTCCGGCACCATCTGCTCCTTGGTGAAGAAGCCGAGGTCGCCGCCGTCGGCGGAGCCCGGATCCTTGGACTTCTTCTTGGCGAGTTCGGCGAAATCGGCGCCCTTGTCCAACTCGGCCTTCACCGCCTTGGCCTCGTCCTCGGTCTCGACCAGGATGTGGCGGGCGCGCACCTCCTGCTCGCCGGTGATCTGCTTGGAGGCCTCCTCGTAGACCTTCTTCATGGCGTCGGGGGTGGTGGCGGCCTTGCCCTCGTTGGCGAGCAGGCTGTCCATCAGGAGGCGGTTGCGGGCGAACGCCAGGCGCTTCTTGAACTCCTCGCTGTCGGCGACCTTCTTGTCCTCGGCGGCCTTGGACACGATCTTCATGTCGATCAGGAAGGACAGGACGTTCTCGTCCTTGGTCGCCGGGTCCATCTGGGCGAGGCTCGGCCCGAGTTCCTCCTCGGCCATGGCGACGTCGCTCTTCTTGATTTCCGCGCCATTGACCTTCGCCAGGACCGGATCGTCGGCAGCCCGGCCGGGACCCGCGATCAGCGCCAGCGCAAGGCAGCCCACGAGGGCGGTGGCGAGGCCGAAGCGCAGGCCGGTTTTGGTTACCGGGAACGAGGTGGTCATGGAAAATCCTTTTGTTGAAGCAGGGGGCTGCTCGAGCGGGGCGGACACTCGCCCAATTCAGGGGGGCTTGGCAACGCGAAAAGTCTGTCAAAATGATGAATTAGCCGCAATGCGCCCGCCGTTGACAAGGCCCTGACCGGGCCATATCTCTGCCCGGTCGCGACCATGGCGATGGCGTTTATTTTGCTGCGTTTTTGGCCGTTGAACCCAGACTTGCCCAATTCCCACCCATATGGCGGATGACCCCCCGCAGTCCGGGCTCTGGCGCCATCAGCGTCACGGTGAGTTGATAGGCAGGCGGGGGACAACTTCTTGGCTGCAACGCGGTTAAATCGCGAACACAGGAACTAGGCATGATCGGCGCGCTCGCCCGCAAGTTTTTCGGCTCCGCCAACGACCGGCGGGTGAAGGGATATCAGTCCCGCGTCAACGCGATCAACGCGCTGGAGCCCGAGCTCATCAAGCTCTCCGACGAGGAGCTCAAGGCCCGCACGGCCGACTTCAAGAAGCAGCTCGCCGAGGGCAAGACGCTCGATGACCTGCTGGTGCCGGCCTTCGCGACCGTGCGCGAGGCCGCCAAGCGCACGCTCGGCCAGCGCCATTTCGACGTCCAGCTGATCGGCGGCATGGTGCTGCACGAGGGCGACATCGCCGAGATGAAGACCGGCGAAGGCAAGACGCTGGTGGCGACGCTTGCGGTCTATCTCAACGCGCTCGCCGGCAAGGGCGTCCATGTCGTCACCGTCAACGACTACCTCGCCCGCCGCGACTCCGGCTGGATGGGCCAGATCTACGGCTTCCTCGGCATGACCACGGGCGTGATCGTCCACGGTCTCGACGATGCCGAGCGCAAGACGGCCTATGCCTGCGACATCACCTACGGCACCAACAACGAATACGGCTTCGACTATCTGCGCGACAACATGAAGTACCGGCTCGAGGACATGGTCCAGCGGCCGCACTTCTTCGCCATCGTCGACGAAGTCGACTCCATCCTGATCGACGAAGCGCGCACGCCGCTGATCATCTCCGGCCCGCTCGACGACCGCTCCGACTTCTACAACACCATCGACGGCTTCCTGCCCAAGCTCGACAAGACCGACTACGACGTCGACGAGAAGCAGCGCACGGTGACGCTCACCGAAGCCGGCATGGAGAAGATCGAAACCCTGCTGCGCGACGCCGGCCAGCTCAAGGGCGAGTCGCTCTACGACGTCGAGAACGTCTCGGTCGTGCACCACATCAACCAGGCCCTGCGCGCCCACACGCTGTTCACCCGTGACAAGGACTACATCGTCCGCGACGACGAGGTCGTCATCATCGACGAGTTCACCGGCCGCATGATGCCGGGCCGGCGCTATTCGGAAGGCCTGCACCAGGCGCTCGAGGCCAAGGAGCACGTCCAGGTCCAGCCCGAGAACCAGACGCTGGCCTCGATCACCTTCCAGAACTACTTCCGCATGTACGAGAAGCTTGCGGGCATGACCGGCACCGCCGCGACCGAAGCGGACGAACTGTTCGACATCTACAAGCTCGAGGTCGTGGAGATCCCGACCAACCTGTCGGTCGCGCGTCTCGACGAGGACGACGAGGTCTACCGCACGCAGAAGGAAAAATACGCCGCCATTCTCGCCGAGATCGAGCGGGCGAACGCGCGGCTCCAGCCCGTGCTGGTCGGCACGGCGTCGATCGAGAAGTCGGAGGTGCTCGCCGAGTTCCTCAAGTCGAACGGCTACAAGCAGATCGATTTCGGCAAGGAGAACGCGCTCGACAAGCTCTATGCGGCGGCCCGTGCCGGCAAGCCGTCGAAGCTGTTCGCGGTCCTGAACGCGCGCTTCCACGAGCAGGAAGCCTATATCGTCGCGGAAGCCGGCGTGCCCGGCGCGATCACGATCGCGACCAACATGGCCGGCCGCGGCACCGACATCAAGCTCGGCGGCTCGCTCGAGATGCGCGTCCCGAAGGAAACTGCGGGCATCGAGGACGAGGCCGAGAAGGCCAGGAAGATCGAGCAGATCAAGGCCGACGTCGAGCGCTTCCGCGAGATCGTGCTGAAGGCCGAGGAGATCGTCGAGATCGAGCCGGCGAAGGGTTCCAAGCCCGCCAAGACCGTGACGAAGCCGGGCGGTCTCTACATCATCGGCTCCGAGCGTCACGAATCCCGCCGCATCGACAACCAGCTGCGCGGCCGATCCGGCCGTCAGGGCGACCCCGGCCGCTCGAAGTTCTTCCTGTCGCTGGAAGACGATCTGATGCGCATCTTCGGCTCGGATCGCCTCGACAGCATGCTCCAGCGTCTCGGCCTGCAAGAGGGCGAGGCCATCATCCATCCCTGGATCAACAAGGCCCTGGAGAAGGCGCAGCAGAAGGTCGAGGCCCGCAACTTCGACATCCGCAAGAACCTGCTCAAGTTCGACAACGTCCAGAACGACCAGCGCAAGGTGATCTTCGACCAGCGCGTCGACCTGATGAAGGACGACAGCGTCGCCGAGACCGTTACCGACATGCGCCATGCCTTCATCGACGACCTCGTCGCCAAGCACGTGCCCGAGCATGCCTATGCCGAGCAGTGGGACGTTGCCGGCCTGAAGGAGGAGCTGAAGCGCGTGCTCGATCTCGACCTGCCGGTCGACGACTGGGCCAAGGAAGAGGGCATCGCCGACGAGGAGTTGCTCAACCGCATCGAGAACCGCGCCGACGAGCACATGGCCGCCAAGGTCGCGCAGTGGGGCCCCGACGTGATGCGTTACGTCGAGAAGACCATTCTGCTCCAGACGCTCGACCATCTCTGGCGCGAGCACCTGATCATGCTCGACCATCTGCGCCAGGTCATCGGCCTGCGCGGCTACGGCCAGCGCGATCCGCTGCAGGAGTACAAGACCGAGGCCTTCAATCTCTTCCAGGAGATGAGCGCGCACCTGCGCGAGGCCGTCACCGCGCAGCTGATGCGGGTCGAGATCGTCCCGCCGGAGCAGGAAGCGCCCGTGCTGCCGCCGATGGAAGCGCACAAGTTCGACCCGAACACCGGCGAGGACGAGATGGCGCTCGCCAGCGTCACGCTCGGCGCGCCGGCCTCCGACGCCGCCCAGCGCGATCCGAAGAACCCCGCATCCTGGGGCAAGATCGGCCGCAACGAGGATTGCCCGTGCGGCTCAGGCAAGAAGTACAAGCACTGCCACGGGCGGTACGCGTAACCGCTAGCTCGCTGTCATGCGCGCGTGAGGCGCGACATACCCGCCTCATTCTCCGCTGTCGTCGCCCGGCTTGACCGGGCGACCCAGTACGCCGCGGCCTTTCGGCTCAATCACATCCGTTTCAGGAATACTGGATCGCCCGGTCGAGCCGGACGATGACAGTTGAGTGTGTGGCGCGCGACTCCCACCACATCGGGGTCCCGGCGAAGGCCGGTACTCATACCGCGGAGTCTATCGAGAGCGCGCAGGAGAAATCTCTCGTTCCCATAGCGCCAACTAGGGGCACTTCCGTTGCCACTCTGCTGTGGACTGAGGTTTGGAGAGCCCTGTGCATTCGTTGTATAGCGGCTAGTCTTCCCCAATAAATTGTACGAACCGGGGCTGGATCGACCATGAAGGCGAGCAAGCTTAGGCCGCGAGATTTCCTGCAGTGTTTGCTTAGCACCGCGTACCTTCCTGAGGAATTACCTCCTACAGTTACTAGCCGTGAGTATTCCGAATTCTGTCGGCGCAACTATGCTTTGGTTCGCGCCGAGAAGGACAAGCTGATCAAGCTCGCTACCAGCTACGATACATACTCTGCCCCCCGAAACGTACCAGGCCGAAGAGCCCTTGCCGTGGTTCACCCCCTAGCGCAGCTCGGCGTATCACTTCTGATCACGGAAAGACGAGCGGAGATCAGGTCCCTTCTCAAGAAGTCGGGTACATCGCTTTACGACGTCTCTGAAGCTGCTGCACAAGCAAAAGCCTTCGCGGGTCTAGATTTTCAAAAGCGAAGGACGTTGGCTGCAAAACTTCATTCCGAGAAACCCTTCATCCTCCAGGCGGACATATCGAGATTCTTCTATACGGCTTATACGCACTCAATTCCTTGGGCTGTTCTTGGCAAGGAGAAGGCAAAGGAGCTTCTCAGAACAAACCGAAAGAAGCTCAACGCCCATTGGTCGAACAAGATCGATGAGGCATTACAGAGCTGCCAGTCTCGTGAGACCTTCGGCATACCGGTCGGGCCGGATACCTCAAGAGTGCTGGCCGAGCTTCTTCTCTCAGGTGTAGAGACGGACAAGTCCCTGTCAAAATATTTGCAGCCAACTAATGCATTCCGGCTATTGGATGATTTCTCGATCGGATTTGATAACGAAGCCGACGCCAGGCAAGCGCTGCGAGCCATCCGGCAGGTTCTATGGAGATACAATCTGCAGCTTAATGAAGAGAAGACAAAGATAATAACTTCTCCTCTTATCTTCCGTGAGAAGTGGAAGCTAGATTTTGATAAAGCTCCACTCTCTCAGATCGATCCGCAACAACAGCTTCGAGATATCGAATATCTCGTCGACCTCGCCCTCAACGCTTGCTTCGAGAGTCGCGGGAACTCCGGCTCAATGGGCCTGCCGCCGCCTAAGTCGGGCGACAGTTCTAGACGGCACCTTTCACACCTTGCTTGACTCTATGTTTCGTCTGTCCCGCGACTTTCCGATATGCATCAGCCATGTCGTTGGATTTTTAATTAACAATCAGGGGCTTTGCGCCAACCAAGAGGTTAAGACTCGGGTCCATAGTTGGATACGCTCGATTTTGGCCATCCACCTTCCTCAGGGGCATAACTTCGAGGTTGCCTGGAGCCTTGTCGCAGCCGGCGTACTTCGCATAAAGCTTGAGGCGTCGGACGTGCCGACCGACAGCGCTTTCCCCGGATCCATCATCATAGCGCTATTCGGATTGCTCTGGGAGCGCAATTTGATTGGCTTCTCGCTCTCTCGCTGGGACTGGCGAGGTGTGCTGCGTGCCCAAGGGACATTCGGCGAAAATTGGCTCCTTCTGTATGAGGCGGTACGCCGCGGATGGACCAAGGACAGGAAATTGATCAGCCATGCAAACGGACACACACTTCTCGCACTAGCTTTAAAGGAGAACGTTGCATTTCTACGAGATGATGTACTTGACGCCCGGAGGATAAACTTGGACCGGCGCACCTTCCGGCCGAAAGCGGCGTCAGGCGACCTGAAGGGCTCACTTCCGCAAGTAACAAAAGGTGCACCAAAGCGAACCACTCCGGTGTTCCTTCATCGCGGCTCAGACTCCATTGCAGACCTTTACGAAGGAGACGCTGACTCTGATGAGAGTAGCGAAAGTCTCGACGAAGTAGCGCTGGACTACTAAAGCCTTTCAAAGACCAGGGCCCTGGCACAGATTGCAGATTGGAGGGAGTGTGGACAAGGCTGCCGCTCTCGCCGCATTAGTTGAAAGGCGGCGTAGCGAGACTCATTCCGCTTATCATCACCTACACAGTTTCGATAGCGGTCGCTGGGATTGCGAATACGTAGTTCCATGGACGAAGTCTGCGTGCAATCTCAACGCCCAACTGATCATTGTCGGACAGGATTGGGCATCAGAGCGGTTCCTGATAGACCCAAGATACAATACACGGGAGCGGATCGAAGGCAGAGAGCAATCGGGTCAGGACGAGTATCTGCCGACAAACCGCCGACTAAAGGAGTTGCTGCAGAGGCACTTCAACATCTCTTTCGCTCAAACTTATGCCACCGATGTCTTGGTCTTCATCAAGCCTGGCCATATGACAGGCAATGTACCCATGAAAGACATGCTGTACTGCGCCAAGACTTACACTCTTCCTCAGATAAAGGCTGTCCAGCCGATTATGGCGATTTGTCTTGGCGCAAAGACATTCAACTCACTTAGGCGTGCCTTGAACATGACCGACTTGAAGCTGAACGAAGCTTGCATCCCCTCGTCCCATACTTTGGTCAACCGCACGGAGATCTACGGAGTGCCGCACACTGGCGGATTGGGACATGCCAATGCTGGCGGAATGGCCAAGGTCGATCGAGTATGGGCGACCCTTGCCGCACGATTTTCCAGAATGAGAGACCAACTGTGGCGCTGAAGGGTGGCGCTCTCCTAAAGATCTACATGAGAGTCGGCAATCTTCGCCGCTCAATTCGAGCTGTCGATCAAGCTCTCCAGCAGCCGCTTCAATTCGCTCGTCGACTTGTTGCCGTAGCTCTCCAGGATGTGCTCCTCCTGGTCCACCGCGAGCGAGTTGAGCTTCTTGCACAGCACCTTGCCGCGGTCGGAGATGAACATCAGCACCTTGCGGCGGTCGTTCGGGTCCTGCACGCGATAGACCAGCGTGTCCGAGACCATGCGGTCGATCATCTTGGTCAGCGTCGGATGGTTGAGCAGCACGGCGTCCGCAAGCTCGCCCATCGAATGGCCGTTGCCATCCGACAGCACTTTCAGGATGCGCCATTGCTCGACGGGAACACCTTCCTTGCTCAAGCGCAGTTCCAGCTGCCGGTTGATCTCCCGGTTGGCTTGCGCGAGCAGGTAGGCGAGATGTTCGGTGATCGGAGTGTTTTCTTTCGACGGTTTTGCCACGGCTAAGACTTCGTCTTGACCCAAATGAGTGAATGTCTTGCAATCAATGCTGCATCTATATGCACTTCAATTCTTGAATATTCAATATTTTCAAAATAGGATCATTGCCCAACAAAAGGGCGGAAGCCGCGGCCGCCTACTCAATGTGCTTTCAGGTCTGGTGCCAGACAGGAGTTGGCGTGCGCGCGACGGTAAACTTCCCGGCTCACGGCGGCCCGGCGTTGCCGCCGTCCTTGCTGTTCAGGAATCTGTCGTCGTCGGCGGCCGACTTCGACCTGTCTCCGCTCGACGCGCATTTCATGAAGCGCCGTGGTGCGCGCAACAAGCTGCGCATCGGCAATTTCCTCACCTTCACCGGCTCGCCCGGGATCTGGGGCCCGACCTCCACCAACAGCGCGATGCTGGCGGTCGCCGAGATCAACAAGCGCGGCGGCATTCTGGGCCGCGAGCTGGAGCTGTCGATCTACGATTCCGGCGGCCCGATCGACGAGGTGGTGCAGCGCGCCGAGCAGGCGATCGCCTTCGACGAGGTCGACCTCATCATGGGCTCGCATATCAGCGCGGTCCGCGTCGCGCTGCGCAAGGTCACCGGCAATCGCATCCCCTACATCTACACGCCGGTCTATGAGGGCGGCGAGCGCACGCCGGGCGTGATGGCGATCGGCGAGACGCCGCGCTGGCAGAGCCGCCCCGCCATCCACTGGCTGGCCGACGTCAAGAAGGCGGCGCGCTGGTATCTGATCGGCAGCGACTATGTCTGGCCCTGGCAGTCGCATCGCGCGGTGAAGCGCTACATCAAGGAGGCCGGCGGCCAGGTCGTCGGCGAGGAGTTCGTTCCCGTCGGCGAGGACAATCACGAGGCGCATCTGGCGCGCATCCACGCTGCCAAGCCGGACGCGGTGCTGATCTCGCTGATCGGCACCGACAGCATCACCTTCAACCGTGCCTTCGCCGAGGCAGGGCTTGCCACCTCGACGCTGCGGCTCGCGGGCGCGATGGACGAGACCGTGCTGCTCGGCATCGGCGCCGACAACACCGAGAATTTGTTCTGCGCCTCCGGTTATTTCAACTGCATGGCCTCGCGCGCCAACGACGAGTTCCTAAGTGGCTATCAGGCCATGTTCGGCCCGCACGCGCCGCCGGTCGGCTCGGTCGGCCAGTCGAATTATGAGGGGTTGCGGTTCCTGGAATCCGTGGCCAACCGCGCCGGCTCGCTGGCCTTTCGCCCGCTGCTCAAGGCCGCGCGCAACACCGTCTATTCGGCGGGCCGCGGACCCGTCACCATCCGCGATGGCCGCGCCGAGATGCCGATGTATCTTGCCGAAGCGGACGGTCTCGACTTCAAGCTCATCAAGACGCTCTGAGATCCGGCCGCTCGTCCGTCACGGCCGAGCTTCGAAATAATGCTTGAAAAGGAAAATATTTCCGTCTGTAATATCGAGGCGAAGCCGGCTGGCCCGCGCCGTGCAGGCGCGAGCGAGCGGCCTCCATCCAAAGCCAGGGATCAAGAAACCTCAAGGAGAGCGCCGTGACAGTCGTCCTTCCCACGCCCGCCCAACTTCGCAGTGTCGCCGAGCAATGCGGCCTTTCGCTCACCGACGACGACGTCGCCTCGTTCCGCGGCCTGATGCAGGGCTCGATTGAAGCCTACAATCTCGTTGCCGCGATGCCGGACGAAGTGCCGGAGGTGAAATATCCGCGCACGCCGGGCTATCGGCCCTCGGCCGAAGAGAACCCGCGCAATGCCTGGTATCGCAAGGCGACTGTGAAAGGCGCCGCCGGCGGCAAGCTCAAGGGCAAAACCGTTGCGCTGAAAGACAACATCATGCTGGCCGGCGTGCCCATGACCAACGGCTCGTCGACGCTGGAAGGCTATGTGCCCGATTTCGACGCCACCATCGTCACGCGCATGCTGGATGCCGGTGCCGAGATCAAGGGCAAGGTGCATTGCGAGCATTTCTGCCTGTCCGGCGGCAGCCACACCGGCTCTTTCGGGCCCGTGCACAATCCGCACAAGATGGGTTACTCGGCCGGTGGCTCGTCGTCAGGCTCGGGCGTCGTGGTCGCGCTCGGCGAAGTCGACATGGCGATCGGCGGCGATCAGGGCGGCTCGATCCGCATGCCGTCCTCGTTCTGCGGCATTTACGGCATGAAGCCGACCTGGGGCCTCGTGCCTTACACCGGGATCATGCCGATCGAGATCTATGTCGACCATACCGGTCCGATGACCGCGACCGTCGCTGACAACGCGCTGCTGCTTGAAGTGCTCGCCGGCGATGACGGCTACGATCCGCGCATCAAGGCTCCGAAGGTCGAGGAATACACCAAGGCGCTCGGCCAGGGCGTCAAGGGCATGAAGATCGGCATTCTCAAGGAAGGCTTTGAGCAGCCGGTCGCAGAAGCCGCGGTGAATGAAAGCGTGCGCGAGGCGGCAAAGCGCTTCAAGGATCTTGGCGCCACCGTAGAGACGGTCTCAATCCCGATGCATCTCCTGGGCGGCGCGATCTGGACCCCGATCGGCACCGAAGGCCTGACCCAGACCATGATGTTCGGCGACGGCTACGGCCTCAGCCGCGGCGATCTCTATTCGACCTCGCTGATGGATTTTCATCGCGGCTGGCGCCGGCAGGCCGACTCGCTGTCCGAGACCACGAAGCTGTTCATGATGCTCGGCACCTACATCAACAACAATTTCGGTCCACGCTTCTACGGCAAGGCGCTCAATATCTCCCGCAGGCTGACCGCCGCCTACGACAAGGCGTTTGGGGATTACGATCTGCTTTTGCTGCCGACGACGCCGATGAAGGCAACCAAGCTGCCGGAGCCCACGGCCAGCCGCGAGGACTACGTCGCCCGTGCGCTGGAGATGATCGGCAACACCGCGCCGTTCGACATCACCCATCACCCCGCGATGTCGCTGCCCTGCGGCATGGTCGACGGCCTGCCCGTCGGCCTGATGCTGGTCGGCCGCATGTTCGAGGAATCGACCATCTATCGCGCCGCGCACGCCTTCGAGCAGATCGGCGACTGGAAGAAGATGTGAGCGAGGCGTCGATGCAGACGGACGGAACAGCACCAAATGGCTAACGCGTTCGTCGCGGCGTTCGAGATCCTGAGCTTTGGCGCGATCATCGTCCTGATCGTGCTGGGGCTCGGGATCATCGCCAGCATGATGGGCATCTTCAACTTCGCGCAAGGAGAGTTCGTCCTGCTCGGGGCCTACATCACCTATCTCGCCTACGCCGGGGGCCTGCCGATCTGGGCCGGCATGGTCGCGGCGCCCTTCGTGGTCGGCGCGCTCGGCTTTGTGCTGGAGGCGCTGATCATCCGCCGCTTCTACGCCGCGCCGATCGTGGCGATGCTCGGCACCTATGCGCTCGGCCTGATCATCCGCGAATCCGTGCGCGGCCTGATCGGCGGCTTCTATCTCACCGTGCCCGAGCCGATCGGCGGCTCGATCGACATCGGCGCGATGCACATCTCGGCATGGCGCTTCACCATCATCGTCATCACGCTGCTGGTGATGGGTGGCTGCTATCTCCTGCTCTCTCGCACGAGCTTCGGCCTGCGCGTCCGCGCCACGCTGGAAAATCCCTCGCTGGCGCGCGCCTCCGGCATCTCCACGCCGCTGATCTATGGCGCCACCTTTGCCTTCGGCGCGGCGCTCGCCGGCCTTGCCGGCGCGCTGATCGTGCCTGTCTTCAGCCTGTTCGCCGATCTCGGCCTGCGCTTCCTGATCCAGGGCTTTGTCGCGGTCATGGTCGGCGGCGTCGGCTCCTTCATCGGGCCGGTGGCGGGTGCCGGCGTCATCGGCACGCTGAGTGCCGCGCTGCCCTGGGTGATGGCGCCCGTCGTCGCCGACGTCCTCGTCTTTGTGCTCGCCATTATCTTCATCAAATTCCGGCCGCAGGGCCTCATCGCTGGCAAAGGGGTTTAGTCATATGTTCGATCGTACGCAGCTCTCACGCCGCCGCTTCCTCTCCAATTTCGCCTTTGCGTCGGGCGCGGTCGCGACCGGCGTCGGCAGCTGGGTAATCCCGGCCCCCTGGGCCAATGCGGCCGAAGCCCCGATCAAGGTCGGCATCGCCACAGATCTAACGGGCCCAATTGCGTACGCCGGCAATGCCGACGCCAACGTCGCAAAAATGGTGATCAAGGAGATCAACGCCGCCGGCGGCATGCTCGGCCGTCCGCTCGAGCTCTATATCGAGGACACCGCGTCGAACGAATCCGTCGCGGTCGGCAACGTGCGCAAGCTGATCCAGCGCGACAAGGTCGACATGGTGCTGGGCGGCATCACCTCCTCGATGCGCAACGCGATCAAGGACCCGATCGTGGCGCGCGGCAAGACGCTCTACATCTATCCGCAGCTCTACGAAGGCAAGGAGTGCACGCCCTATCTGTTCTGCACCGGCCCGACGCCGGCGCAGCAATGCGACGAGTTCATACCCTGGCTGATCAAGAACGGCGGCAAGAAATTCGCGCTGCCGAGCGCCAACTATGTCTGGCCGCATACGCTCAACGTCTATGCCCGCAAGGTGATCGAATCCAACGGCGGTGAGGTCGTGTTCGAGGAGTACTATCCACTCGACCAGGTCGACTTCTCCTCGACCGTCAACCGCATCATCTCCAACAAGGTCGACGTCGTCTTCAACACCGTCATTCCGCCCGGCGTCGGCCCGTTCTTCAAGCAGCTCTACGAAGCGGGCTTCCTCAAGAACGGCGGCCGTCTCGCCTGCGTCTACTATGACGAGAACACGCTCAACATCAATCAGGCGAGCGAGATCGAGGGCCTCGCGAGCTGTCTCGACTATTTCAAGGTGCTGACCAAGGAGAACCCGTTCGACGCAAAAATCCAGGCGGCCTACGAGAAGGATTTTCCGGGCAACTTCCTGTTCGCCGCCGGCAGCGCCGCCACCGGCACCTATCGCGGCCTCAAGCTGTGGGAAGCGGCGGTGAAAGAAGCGGGCAAGCTCGACCGCGAGTCGGTCGCCGCCGCGCTCGACCACGCCAAGATCGCCGAAGGTCCCGGCGGACCTGCCGAAATGGTGCCGGGCAAGCGGCACTGCAAGATGAAGATGTACACCGCGGTCGCCAAGGGCGGAAACTACGAGATCGTCGGACGCAGCGACGGGCTCGTCGATCCCAAGGAATGCTGAGGCGGAATGCCGAAGTCGATGAGTGTGGTAAGGGAAGCCATCGCCGGCGACGAAGCGGACGATGCGATGGCTGAACGCGAAGCGGCGGGACAGGTCGCGGCGGGACGAAGAGTCCTGCCGATCGTGGAGGGCGTGGTGCTCGTCGCCGCGCTGCTCGCGCCGCTGGTGCTGCAGGACTATCTCACGGTGTTCGCGACGCGCGTGATCATCCTCGCGCTGTTCGCCCTGTCGTTCGATCTGGTCTGGGGCTATGCCGGCATCATGAGCTTTGGCCAGGCCCTGTTCTTCGGCTCGGCCGGGTATGGCGTGGCGCTGCTCGCGCGCGACCTCGACATCACCAACATCTTCCTGGTGCTCCCCGCGGGCACCATCATCGGCCTCACCTTCGCGCTGCTGCTCGGCGGCTTCCTGCTGCTGGGACGGCATCCCTCCAGCGTGATCTTCGTATCGCTGGGCACGCTCACCGGCTCCTACGCCGCCGACCGCCTCGCGCGCGGCTGGTACTATCTCGGCGGCCAGAACGGTATTCCCTCGATCGCGCCGATGACGCTCGGTGGTTACGAATTCTCGGAAGGGCCCGCCTTCTACTATCTCGTGCTCGGCATCCTCGTCGTAGTCTACCTGCTCTGCCGCTTCCTGGTGCGCTCGCAGTTTGGCCTCGCGCTGGCGGGGCTGCGCGAGAACGAGCAGCGTATCGCCTTCTTCGGCTACAAGGCGCAGCATCTGAAAGCGATCATCTTCACCATCGGCGGCGGCGTCGCCGGCCTTGCCGGCAGCCTCTATGCCTTCCACGAAGGTTTCGTCTGGCCCAACATGGTCGGCGTCGTCGTCTCGACACAGGTGGTGCTCTATGTGCTGTTCGGCGGCTCCGGCACGCTGATCGGCGCGGTCATCGGCGCGATCATCGTCGAAGGCGTCAGCTTCTGGCTGTCCGACAATTATCGTGACATCTGGCCTATCATCCTGGGCTTGCTGCTGCTGCTCGTGATCCTGTTCCGGCCGCTCGGCCTGATCAGCTTCGTGCTGGGCGAGCGCGAGCGTGTCGGCAGCTTCGGTGCGAACCCAAAGGAGAAGCGCAATGCCGCTCCTTGAGGCCGCCGGCATCAAGAAGATCTTCGGCAAGCTCACCGCGCTCGACGGCGCAGCCCTCACCGTCGGCGAGAACGAGTTTCACGGCCTGATCGGCCCGAACGGCTCCGGCAAGAGCACGCTGATGAAGTGCATTGCCGGCGCCGAGGTGCCGACGCAGGGCAAGGTGAGTTTTGTCAACACCGACATCACCGCGTTCACGCCGACCGAGCGCGCCCGCGCCGGCATGAGCCTGAAATTCCAGATCACGAGCGTGCTGCCGACGCTGACGCTGTACGACAACATCCTGCTCGCGCTCCAGGCGCAATCCTCGCTGCTCGACCTCGTGTTCTCGCGCACGCGCGGCGCGCTGCACGACCAGGTCATGACCATGCTGACGCAGTTCCGCCTCGCCGACCGCGCCTTCGACGCGGCGGCGGCGCTGTCGCACGGCCAGCAGCAATGGCTGGAGATCGCGATGGCGCTTGCCGGAAAACCAAAGCTTCTGCTGCTGGACGAGCCGACCGGCGGCATGAGCCTCGAGGAGCGCCGCGTCACCGGCGAATTGCTCCAGCCGATCAAGAAACATTGCTCGCTCGTCATCGTCGAGCACGATCTCGATTTCATCCGCGACATCTGCGATCGCCTGACCGTGCTCGACCAGGGCAAGGTGCTGGCGTCAGGCACCGTGTCCGAGATCCAGGCCAACAAATCCGTCCAGGAGATCTATCTGCGCCGTGCCTGAATTTTTGGACATCAAGCATCTCGACGCCGGCTATGGCCGCAGCCAGGTCCTGTTCGACGTCAACCTCGGCATCCCCTGGCGCGGCGGCGTCGCCGTGCTCGGGCGCAACGGCGCCGGCAAGACCACGCTGATGAAGACCATCGTCGGCGAGCTGCCGGCGTGGAAGGGCGAGGTTGCCTTCGACGGCCGCGACATCAGCCGCCGCGCGACCCAGGAACGCGTGCGCGCCGGCATCGGCTACGTCCCGCAGGAGCATTCGGTGTTCGCGCGCCTGTCGGTGCGCGACAATCTCGCGGTCGGCTCGCTCGCGAGCAGCAAGGCCGACGCAGTCGATCACGTGCTGAGCATCTTCCCGAAGCTCGGCCAGCGCCTCGACCAGCCCGCCGGCACGCTCTCCGGCGGCGAGCGCAAGATGCTCGCCATCGGCCGTGCCATGTTAGGGGATCCAAAACTGCTGCTGCTCGACGAGCCCACCGAAGGCGTCTGGATCGGCGTCATCGAGGAGATCACCGAGCGCCTGATCGAGCTCGCGAAAGAGATCGCCGTCATCATCGTCGAGCAGCACCTCGACCTCGCGCTGCGCGTCGCCGACTACGCCTACGTGCTTGACCGCGGAAGGGTCGCGCTGCAGGGCGAGGCGGGCGAGGTGAGGGGCAATCCGGAACTGCTGCGGTATCTGGCGCCGTAAGGTAGCGCTGCTCACCTGCGAGTGAGGCGCGGTACTCTCGTCCCACCTCACCTGTCATGCCCCGCGAAGGCGGAGCATCCAGTACGCCGCGGCTTCTCGATCGCTAATTGGTGCCTCTGGAATGCTGGATTCCCCGCCTTCGCGGGGAATGACGGCGTCAGGCTGGAATAGACCGGAGAGAACGCGCGGAGAGGCCGCGCGCTTACTTCACCGCCCCAAACCGGCTGTCGAACGAGTTCGACGACACGACCGGTGCCGCGCCTGCCATCTGGCCGCTGTCACCCGCACCATCCGACACCGACGGCTTCAGCGCAGGACGCGTTGCGGCGAGGCGCGTGTCGGGCTTCACCGGCTCTGCCGGCTTGGCGGCGGCCACAGCCGGCTTCGGCGCGTCCTTCGCTGCATCCTTGGACTTGTCATGTCCCGGCACGAACCGGGTGACTGCGGCCTTCAGCCTGGACGCTGCCGTCGGCGGCGTCGTGGACGTTGTGGCCGGGGCCACGGAGGCGGTCGCCGGCGGAGCCGAAGCGGTCGCCGTCGTGTCGGCGGTGCCGAGGCCCATCTTGCGGCCGAGGTTGGAGAAGAAGCCGCCGCCCTGCGATTTCTCTTGGGATTTCTCGGCGGGCGCTGCGGCCGCGACGCGGGTGCTGGTCGCGGGCGCGCTGACGGCGACGACCGGCTCTTCCTGCGGCGAGGGAGCGGCCGCGTCGAAATTCGGCTTCGGCGGATTGACGTGGCCGGGGATCGTGCCCGGCGCCTTCGCCATTGCCAGCATCTGCAGCGTGGTGCCTTCGGCGCCCTCCGACAGGCCGGTCGAGCCTTCCGGAATCTTGGCGGCGAAGATCTTGTTCATGCCGCCGTCGATGCCGGTGTTCATGCGCGCCACCGGCGTGCCCTTGGCGACGAGCTTGGCGTACTCGGCCTGGTCGCGCGCGTCCTTCTCGCGCACGGCGCTCGCGATGTCCTCGGGGATCACATAGGCCGGGCACTTTGCCGAGGCGTCGAACACCGGATCGCGCTTGGCATCGGGCGTCTTCGCCGCGTCGAAGACGTACTTCTTCTCGCAGAAATCGACCTTCGGCTCCTGCCGCGTCACCTCGAAATGATCATAGCCTTCCTTGATCATCTTCCAGAACGGCATGTTCGGATTGTTCCGGTGCTTGGCCATGTTCACCGGCGTCATCTTGAACGGATAGGCCTGCAGCTGGAACGCCTTCTGGCCGCCGAAGAAGGACTCGCGGCCGAGCGAATAGATCTCCGCGATCTGCTCGTCCGTCATGGCGTAACAGCCGCGCGAAGAACAATCGCCATGCACCATCAGCTGCGAGCCGGTACGGCCCAAAGCCTTGTCGAACGCGTTCGGATAGCCCGTGTTGAACGAGAGGTAATAGGCCGACTGCGGATTCATCTGGCCCGGATTGATCGAGTAGAATCCTTCCGGCGCCTGGCGGTCACCTTCGCGCACCTTCGGACCCAGATCGCCCGACCAGCGGCAGATCGGATAGGTCTTGAGCAGCGCGAACTGGCCGTTGCGGGTCTGCTTCCAGACTTCGAGCTCGGCTTCCTGCTTGAACAGGCGGACCAGGATCGGGGACTGCAGATCCATGTCCTTCTCGACCATCGCGGCGAGAAGCTTTGGCGGCACCGGCTGGTTGGCCTTGGCGTTGGTCGCGAGCGAAACCTGGTCGGTGTCGCAGCCGGCCAGCAGGACACTGGCCGTCAGCAGCGCAACCGAAGCCAAGAGCGCGCGAGCAAGCGAACGAGAAATCAAGATGGACCCCACACCGTGCCGGGCAGAGAGCGCGAACCCCAATTCTTTGGAGCATGATCCGACCGGAGATCCGGACCCGTCGTGACGGGCTTTTTCAAACCACGCTCCAGCGCTTATGCCCTGAAGCCATTGATTAAAATTCTAACCTCTGGGTCATGTGGTCGCAACCCGAGCGGGGATCACGAGCCCGTTGGCCCAGTAGCATGGTCAACAGAGACTAAATGGACGCGACTTTGGGCCTTACTTGGGCCTTCCGGCCCAATTGGGACTCAGATCGCCGATTTGGGCAAAAAAAGGGTTAATGCGGGGTTACCGGGCTCCAACCGTCATTCCGGGGCGCCCGAAGGGCGGACCCGGAATCTCGAGATTCCGGGTTCGCTGCTTCGCATCGCCCCGGAATGACGACGTCGAGGCCGCCCGAATCAGCCCAGTTTCCGGCCGATATCGAGGAATTTCTGCCGACGCTGCTTGCGGATGGCGTCGCCGTCGAGGCCGCGGAGCTCGTCAAACGCCTTGGCGATGGCCTCGCCCGTGGTGGCGATCATGGCGGCGGGGTCGCGGTGGGCGCCGCCGACCGGCTCCTTCAAAATGCTGTCGATCACCCCGAAGCGGAGCATGTCCTGGGCGGTGATCTTCATGTTGTTGGCGGCTTCCTGCGCCTTGGTGCCGTCGCGCCAGAGGATGGAGGAGGCGGCCTCCGGCGAGATCACGCTGTAGATCGCGTGCTCCAGCATCAGCACCCGGTTGGCGGTGGTGATCGCGATGGCGCCGCCCGACATGCCTTCACCGGTGATGATGGCGACGTTCGGCACGCCCAGCGACAGGCACGCATCGGTCGAGCGCGCGATCGCCTCGGCCTGGCCGCGCTCTTCGGCGCCGATGCCGGGATAGGCGCCGGCGGAATCGGCGAGCGACAGCACCGGCAGGCCGAATCGCTCGGCCATCTCCATCAGCCGCACGCATTTGCGATAGCCCTCGGGCCGCGCCATGCCGAAATTGTGCCGGATGCGGCTCTCGGTGGAATCGCCCTTTTCCTGGCCCATCACGCAGATCGGCTCACCGCGGAAGCGGCCGAAGCCGGCGACCAGGGCCTCGTCCTCGCCGAACTTGCGGTCGCCGGCGAGCGGGGTGAATTCGGTGATCAGGCCCTTGATGAAGTCGTTGAAATGCGGCCGCTGCGGATGGCGCGCGACCAGCGTCTTCTGCCACGGCGACAGGTTCGTATAGAGGTCGGCCAGCGCCTGCGCCGCCTTGTCCTCGATCCGCCCGATCTCGTCGGTGATGTCGGTCCCGGAGGCCGCGAGCGTCCGCAGCTCGTCGACCTTGGAGTCGAGCTCGGCGACGGGCTTTTCGAAGTCGAGATAGCTGCGCATCTGGTCTTGCATCAACTCAATATAGGGAGGACGGGGCGAGGCGGCGAAGCGATTTCGGACCTGCGGAAAGAAGTGTAGCCTCTTCAATGAGTTGGCTTGTGGGCTTCTGGGCAGCCCGCCAATTCAATCGTGAGGCCACGGCTCTTTCTGCGGAGATGTGGCCGAAGTCAAGGCGGTTTCGGCTGCGGCAGGCCTACTTCTCCGCCAGCGGGTGCAGGTCGCGCACCAGGCTCTTCAGCCGCTCCTCGACCACATGGGTGTAGATCTGGGTGGTCGAGATGTCGGTGTGGCCGAGCAGGGTCTGCACGATGCGTAAGTCAGCGCCGTTGTGCAGGAGGTGGCTGGCAAAGGCGTGGCGCAGCACGTGCGGGGAGACCAGCCGGGCCTGAAGCCCGGAGGCGACCGCGAGCTCCTTGAGGTCGCGGGCGAAATGCTGCCGGGTCAGGTGCCCGCTCTCGCCGAAGGAGGGGAATAGCCATTTCGAGGCGGCAACGCCGGTCTTCTTGTCGGATTTCGCGGCTTCGGTCGCGGCGAGATAATCCGCCATCGCCTGCCGCGAGGCCTCGTTCAGCGGCACCAGTCGCTCCTTGTTGCCCTTGCCGCGCACCACGATCATGCGGGCGTCGCGCTTGGCCGCCGTGCGCGGCAGCGCCACCAGCTCGGAGACGCGCAGGCCCGTGGCGTACAGCACCTCGAGCAGGCAATAGAGCCGCAAGGCGCGCAGCCGCTTCGAGGGCGAGGCATCCTCCGCCTCGCTCAATTCCCTGGCGCGGCGGAGCATGCGGTCGACATCCGCGATCGACAGCACCTTTGGCAGGCCGCGGCCGCGTTTCGGGCCGGACAGGATCGCGGCGGGATCGTCGCCGCGAATCCGCTCGTTCAGCAGGAAGCGGTAGAGATGCCGCATCGCCGACAGCCGCCGCGCGACGCTGGTGGATTTGAAGCCACGCGTGTCGAGATCGGCGAGATAGTCGCGCAGCGTTTGAGTTTCGGCGTCCGCAAAACTGTGGCCGACGCGGCCCAGAAACTCGGAGAAGTCCGTGAGGTCGCGGCGGTAGGCATCGAGCGTATTGGGGCCGGCGCCCTGTTCCGCCGCGAGCATGTCGAGGAACAGGCCGGTGAGCTTGGCGTCTGAGGGCTTTGCACGCATGCCCTGGAGGCTAACCCCTATTTCTTGAGAAACTTATCCGGCGGGATCGTCACCGACATTTCCCGCGGCTTCGGATTGACGAAGTTCGCCAGCGCGAAAATCACGCCATAGACGATGCCGGCGATCACGGCGACGACCGTCAGGAAGCGGAACAGGCTGGGCATCGGTCTGGGGTCTCTGTAGGGGACTTGGCAGGCAAATTAACCAATGAAATCATCCAACATGTTCGCCGTTTCGTGGCAAGAGTCCTCTGGCGAGGCCCCCTTTGGGGTCGTATAGGTGGCCAAAGCAGGCCGCTTTTGGCGGCAGATCGAGCGAGACCCAGAGCGAGATCCAGAGCGAGACCCATGTCCGACGCCGCGTTGCCGATACAAGCATCGCCTGAGGCCGACATCCTGTCGGCGCTCGGGGCGCGCTCGATCGTGCTCGTCGGCATGATGGGGGTGGGTAAATCCACCATCGGCCGCCGCATGGCGGCCCGGCTCAAGCTGCCCTTCGTCGACGCGGACACCGAGATCGAGGCGGCGGCCGGCATGACCATACCGGAGATTTTCGAGCGCCATGGCGAGGGCCATTTCCGCGACGGCGAGGCCCGCGTGATCGCGCGCCTGCTCGACGGCGGCCCGGTGGTGCTGGCGACCGGCGGCGGCGCCTTCATGCGCGAGGAGACGCGTGCGCGCATCGCGGCCAAGGCGGTCTCGATCTGGCTCAAGGCCGACCACGACGTCATCATGCGCCGCGTCCGCCGCCGCGCCGACCGCCCGTTGCTCCAGACCGCCGACCCCGAGGGAACCGTGACGCGCCTGCTCACCGAGCGCGAGCCGGTCTACAGCCATGCCGACCTCACCATCGCCTCGCGCGACGTGCCGCACGACAAGATCGTCGAGGAGTGTATCGAGACGCTGCGCGCCCATCTCTGCGGCGAACAGGCCGCCCAACCACCTGCCGACGTTGCGAGTGCCGTACGATGACTGCGCCGTTGAAGCATTCCGATCCCGTCAACGTCGACGTCGCGCTCGGCGATCGCGCCTATGACATCGTCATCGGCCGCGGCGTGCTGGCCTCGCTCGGCGAACGGGTCGCAGCGCTGCGCCCCGGCGTGCGCACGGCTGTTGTCACCGACCGTACCGTTGCAAAGCACTGGCTCGAGCCGACCGAAGCATCGCTCGCGGCCGCCGGCATCCCGACGTCGCGCATCGTCGTCGAGGAAGGCGAGATCTCCAAGACCTATGCCGGCCTGGAAAAGGTCAGCGAAGCCCTGATCGCCGCGAAGATCGAGCGCAACGATCTCGTCATCGCGCTCGGCGGCGGTGTGGTCGGCGATCTCGCCGGCTTTGCCGCCGCGATCCTGCGCCGCGGCGTCGATTTCGTGCAGGTGCCGACCTCGCTGCTGGCGCAGGTCGATTCCAGCGTCGGCGGCAAGACCGGCATCAACTCGCCGCAGGGCAAGAATCTGCTCGGCGCCTTCCACCAGCCGGTGCTGGTCATCGCCGACACCGCCGTGCTCGACACGCTGTCGCCGCGCCAGTTCCACGCCGGCTATGCCGAGGTCGCCAAATACGGCGTGCTCGGCGATGAGGCCTTCTTCACCTGGCTGGAAAAGAACCATTCCGACATCTTCAAGGGCGGATCAGCGCGCGAGCACGCGATCGCCACCTCCTGCCGTGCCAAGGCCGGAATCGTCTCGCGCGACGAGCGCGAAACCGGCGAACGCGCGCTGCTCAATCTCGGCCACACCTTTGGTCACGCGCTGGAAGCTGCGACCGGCTTCTCCGACCGTCTGTTCCACGGCGAGGGCGTCGCGATCGGCATGACGCTAGCGGCGCAGTTCTCGGCCAAGCTCGGCATGATCGGCGAGGCCGACGCGGCGCGCGTCGAGCGGCATCTCATCGAGGCCGGCCTGCCGACCCGCTTGCAGGACATCGCGGGCTTTTCGCAGGAAGGGCTTGCCGATGCCGACGCGCTGATGGCCCTGATGGCGCAGGACAAGAAGGTCAAGCGCGGCAAGCTCACCTTCATCCTGCTGGAGGCGGTCGGGCGCGCCGTGATCGCAAAGGACGTCGAGCCGGCCCCGGTGCGCGACTTCCTGAAAGAGAAGCTCGCGCAGAAGGCCTGATGCGCGGCTGAATTTCGTGAAAGCGTTTTCGAGCGAAGTGGGGACCGGTTCGCGCAAGGAAAACGCGTCAAGACAAGAAACTCGAGTGGTGCATGGACTGGCTCGGATTCACCATCGTCGTCCTCTGCCTCCTGGTCTCGGCGTTCTTCGCGGCGAGCGAGACCGCGCTGACCGGCGCCTCGCGCGCCAGCATGCTGCGGCTCTCCAAGCAGGGTAATCACGACGCCGACGTCGTATCCCAATTGCTCGACATGCGCGAGCGCCTGATCGGTGCTCTGCTGCTCGGCAACAACATCGCCAATATCGGCGCCTCCGCGCTCGCCACCGCCATCTTCACGTCCTGGTTCGGCGATGTCGGCGTGCTCTACGCCACCGGCGTGATGACCGCGCTGGTGGTGATCTTCGCCGAGGTGCTGCCCAAGACCATCGCCATCAACGCGCCCGACCGCATGGCGCTTGCGGTCGCGCGCCCGATGCGGCTGACCATGTATGTGCTGGGGCCGCTCCTCAAGATCGTCGAAGTCATCGTGCGCCTCTTGATGCGCCTGTTCGGCCTTGCCGGCGAGCACCAAGCCATCCTGTCGCCGACCGAGCGCCTGCGCGGCGCGGTCGACCTGTTGCATCACGAGGGCAAGTTCGAGAAGCAGGACCGCGACATGCTCGGCGGCCTGCTCGACCTGCGCGAGCTCCAGGTTTCCGACGTCATGATCCATCGCACCGAGATGATGATGATCAACGCCGACCTGCCGCCGGAGGAGCTGCTGCGCGAGGTGCTGGCGACCGAATACACCCGCATTCCGCTCTGGCGCGAGAAGCCGGAAAACATCATCGGCGTGCTCCACGCCAAGGATCTCTTGCGCGCGATCCGCGCCTCCGAAGGCGACACTTCGCGCATCGACGTCTCCACCATCGCGCTGCCGCCCTGGTTCGTGCCGGAGATGCGCCCGGTGTCCGAGCAGCTCAAGGCGTTCCGCCGCCGCAAGACCCATTTCGCGCTCGTCGTCGACGAGTACGGCGAAGTCGAAGGTCTCGTGACGCTGGAGGACATTCTGGAAGAGATCGTCGGCGACATCTCCGACGAGCACGACGTCGTGGTCGCCGGCGTGCGCGCCCAGCCGGACGGCTCGGTCGTGGTCGACGGCTCGGTGCCGATCCGCGATCTCAACCGCGCCATGGACTGGCATCTGCCCGATGGAGAGGCAACCACGGTCGCCGGCCTCGTCATCCACGAGGCGCGCTCGATCCCCGATCGCGGCCAGAGCTTCACGTTCCACGGCTTCCGCTTCCGCGTCCTGCGCCGCGAACGCAACCGCATCACCGCGCTCCGTATTTCACCGGTGCCGCGCGAGGCCGAGATGGAAGAAGCCAAGCCGAGAAGGGCGGGGACGTCGTTCTAAGCCCTCAGTCATTCCGGGGCGATGCGAAGCATCGAACCCGGAATCTCGAGATTCCGGGTTCGGCTCTTTGAGCCGCCCCGGAATGACCGAGCTAATTTTCCCCCGGCGCCTGCGCGTGGATGGCGAGCGCGTGCACGCTGCCGGAGAGTTCCGCGGCCAGCGCCGCATTTATCATGCGGTGGCGATCGACCCGGCTCTTCCCTTTGAAGGCTTGAGACACAATATAAACGCGAAAGTGCGTCTCGCCGCTGGGCCGATGGCCGGCATGGCCCTCATGCAGATGTGACTCGTCGACAACCTGCAGGCTTTCCGGCGTGAAAGCTTCCTGCAACTTGTTGCTGATAATGTCGCTCATAACCATGTGTGTGCCATTCAGGTGCAGAGGTCGCACTCCGTTATTTGCCGGGTTCGCAGCTAATTGCAATGTCAAGACTTGAAGGTTTTTGCATTGCGTAGTCAAAGTCAGCCATGCCGATCGATTCATCAAAGTTCTTCGACTCCATCCGCGTCAAGCCGCGGGGCAAGCAGCCCGAGGTGAAGCCGCGCGACACCGCGGTCGCGTGCGAATGGGCCGGATGCCAGAACAAGGGCGCACACCGCGCGCCGAAGGGGCGTGAGAACCAGCGCGAGTACTGGCACTTCTGCCTCAATCACGTGCGCGAGTACAACCAGAACTACAATTTCTTCTCCGGCATGAATGCCGACGCCGTCGCGCGCTACCAGAAGGATGCGCTGACCGGCCACCGCCCGACCTGGAAGATGGGCGCCAATGGCGGCAAGAAGGGTGCGGAAGCCGATATCGACATGGCGTCCGATCCGTTCAGCATGTTCAGCGAGATCAATGGCCGCGCCAACTGGCGGAAGGGTCCGGACGCCCAGCCCAAGGCCGAGACGCGCAAGGTGATGAACGCCGAGCGCAAGGCGCTCCAGGTCATGGGCCTCGGCCCCAGTGCCACGCTCGCCGACGTCAAGAGCAAGTACAAGGCGCTGGTGAAGCAGCACCACCCCGACGCCAACGGCGGCGACCGCTCGACCGAAGACCGCCTGATCGAGATCATCAAGGCGTATAATTATCTGAAGACGGTGGTGCGGGAGGCGTAGGGCCTCTTGCGGTCGTCGTCCTCCGAGAGTCTGACGGTCGCAGCCAAACTCTCGATGTCGTCCCGGCGAAGGCCGGGACCCATAACCCCAGGGAGTGGTTTGGCGAAGACTCGCAGTGAAGACGTCTTCCCGCGGTACTCCCACCTCCCACTATCGATAGATCACGCGGTATGGGTCCCGGCCTTCGCCGGGACGACGACGGAGTGAACCACTCCGTCGTCATCATTCCGTTCAAAGCTACTGGCCCTAGGCCTCCGGCACCGCCCCCACATAAGACGAGCTCGGCCTGATCAGCCGCCCGGTGCGCTGCTGCTCGCGCGCATGCGCGGTCCAGCCGGCGGCGCGCGCCACCGCGAAGATCGGCGTGAACGCCTGCCTTGGAATCGCCAGCGCATCGAGCAGGATCGCGGTGAAGAACTCCACATTCGTCTCCAGCGGCCGGTCCGGGTTCTTCTTGCGCAGCGCTGCGCGGATATAGGCCTCGACCTCGCCGGCAAACGGCAGGTCGGCGCCGTTGGAGGCCAGGGCCTCGATCGCGGTCTTCAGCACGTCGGCGCGCGGATCGCGCACGCGATAGACGCGATGACCAAAACCCATCATCCGCTCGCCGCGTGCGAGCGCGGCATCCACCCAGGGCTGGATCCGCTCGCGCGAGCCGATCGCATCGAGCATTTCCAGCACCGGCTCCGGTGCGCCGCCATGCAAGGGACCGGTCAGTGCGCAATAGCCGGCGGTGACGGCTGCGAACAGATCGGCCTGGGTCGAGGCCACCACGCGCGTGGTGAAGGTCGAGGCGTTCATGCCGTGGTCGCAGACGGTGACGAGATAGGCATCCAGCGCCGTGACCTCGCGCGTTGCCGGCGCGCGCCCATGCAGCATGCGCAGCGTGTCGGCGGCGTGGCTCGCGCTTGGATCGGGCGCGACCGGATCGAGCCCCTTGGCGCGCCGGACCAGCGCGCCTGATATCACCGGAAAGGCGCCGACGATGGTCGCCTCATGCTCCAGCCCGTGCTCGGCGCGAAGGCCCGCGACGGCCGCGCGAAACCCGTCGACGATTCCCATGCCGTGCGTCGCCGGCAGCAGCTCGGCGAGCCGCGCGAAGGCGCGTTCGCGTGCGGCGCCCAGGCTCGCCCGCACATTGGCCTCGCTCAGCGAGGTCTTGCTGGCGCCGTTCCAGAGCCGGGCGGTGACGCCCTCAAAGCTCGATTTGGCGGCCAGCCGGCCGACATGCTCGCCGGCGATGATCAGCTCGCCGCGCT
The DNA here is from genome assembly GCF_052075915.1 of Bradyrhizobium sp. 1200_D9_N1_1. NCBI lineage: Bacteria > Pseudomonadati > Pseudomonadota > Alphaproteobacteria > Hyphomicrobiales > Nitrobacteraceae > Bradyrhizobium > Bradyrhizobium sp. 1200_D9_N1_1. The sequence goes on from NZ_CP197226.1 coordinate 735,380, forward strand.
CGCCGTCGACATGGCTCAGCACGGTCTCGGCCGCGGGAACGCCGTCCAGCCCGATCTGACTTTTGGTGAGGTGGATGTTCATGGCCCAAATCTCCTGTTCTACGCAGGTCAAAAGTCGGGCCTCTCGACAGATTGATCAATCTTGATTACATAAATCAATATGAAAAATTCTGATGAGCTCTACCTCTCCGCCCGGGAGGCGGCCGCCGAACTCGCGATCTCGCCGGCCACGCTCTACGCCTATGTCAGCCGCGGCCTGATCCGCTCCGAGCCGACGCCGGATTCGCGCAAGAACCGCTACCGCGCCGAGGACGTCCGCGCCCTGAAGGAGCGCCGGGTGCCGTCGCCGGAGCCGCGCGGGCTGCGCAGCTTCGATGCCGACTTGCCGGTCATGGACACGGAGATCTCGACCATCACCGAGGAGGGCGCGATCTATCGGGGCGTCAATTGCGTCGACCTCGCCGAGAACGACACGCTGGAGCACACGGCGACGCTGCTCTGGGACGTTTCCGGCGTCGATCCGTTTGCGCCTGACAATCAGCCCGAGATATCCGAGGAGATGCGCACGATCGCAGGCGCCGCGCGCCGCGCTGCGCCGATCGACCGCGCCATCGCCGTGCTGGCGCTCGCCGCGAGCGCCGATCCCCGCGCCTTCACCCGCGCTCCCGATGGCCGCGCCATGGTCGGCGCGCGCATCGTCCGCCTGCTGGTTGCGACCATGCTCAATGCGGAAGCCTCGGCCGAGCCGCTGCACCAGCAGGTCGCGCGCGTCTGGGCGGCGGACAACAAGCACGCGCCCGATCTGATCCGCCGCGCGCTCGTTCTGCTCGCCGATCATGAACTGAACGCCTCGACCTTCACCGCGCGCTGCGCGGCCTCGACCGGCCTCAATCTCTACGACGCCGTCATCGCCGGCCTCGCCGCGCTGAAGGGACCCAAGCATGGCGGCGCCGGCGTGCTGGCTTCGCAACTGGTGAAAACGCTGGTCGACCGCGATGTCGCTCCCGTGGTGCGCGAACGCGTCGCGCTCGGCGAGCGCTTCGCCGGCTTCGGCCATGGCGTCTACAAGCGCGGCGATCCCCGCGCGCAATCGCTGCTGAATGCGCTGTCGCGCGCCGGCGCGCCGCGCAAATTCACGCGCGAAGTGCCGGAGCGGATCGCCGAGGCGACCGGCGAATTCGTCAATATCGACTATGCGCTCGCCGTCCTCGTGCATGCCCTGCGCCTGCCTGCAGGCAGCGAGCTCGCGCTGTTTGCGATGGCCCGCAGCGTCGGCTGGATTGCGCACGCCAGCGAGCAATTGCAGTTCGGCAAGCTGATCCGCCCGCGCGCGCGGTACGTTGGACCCGCGCCGGGGCGGCGGACGGGCGGGTCCTAACCTCTCCCGCTTGCGGGAGAGGTCGCTCCGGAGGCGCGGGTGAGGGCTCCCTCCTCTTGGGGGTTCTCGATTGTGGATGCACCCTCCCCCCCAACCCTCCCCCGCAAGCGGGGGAGGGAGCGCACCTCCGTCCGCCGTGGCAGCCAAAGCTAATCAGACCCGCGGCTTGGCCGCCGCGACACCACCACCGCTCCGCCGACGATAGATCCAAACCGTCACGCTCAGCATGATCGCACCGCCGATCACGGCGAGCATCCAGATATGCTTGCCGACGTGCTCATGGTGCGGCAGCCCGGCATATTCGTGCAGGGCCGACACCGCCAGCACGCCCGGCAGCACATGCGCGGGGGCCCAGACCAGGATCGCCGGGATGTTGATCGCGTAGAAGCGGGCAGGGGGCATCCCAAGCGCGCCGGCCGTGACCGGGACAAATGCGCGGATCGGCGGCACGAAGCGGGCAAAGAACACGGCCCAGGTGCCGAAGCGGTGGAAGAAGCTTTCGCTCTCCTCGACCACGCGCGGATAATTGGTCAGCGGCCAGGTGTTGAGGATCTCGCGCTGCTGCCGGTGCCCGATCCAGTAGGCCGAGCCGTCACCCAGCACGGCCCCGAGCGCGGCCGCCAGCAGCACCCAGCCGAGTTTCAGCTCGCCGCCCGGGATCAGGGCGCTGAGCGCCAGGATAATGGTCGAGCCCGGGACCACCGATCCCACCACCGGAACGGCTTCCAGAAGCGCTGCCAGGAACAGGGTCAGATAAGCCAGCCACGCGTGGGCCGAGACGAAAGCGATGAAGGGATCGAGGAATGACGTCACGTCGTCTTTCGTGGTGGGAGGGGTTACGTCGGTCCAGACCCTACATAAGTAAGGAGAAGCGGTAAAAGTGCCACTCGCGTGGGCAGGCCAGCTGGCCCGCCCGAAATTCGAGCGTGATTCGCAGGGCAGCCTTCCAAAAATCGCGTTCCTTGCCTATCTAAATGAAAAGACAACGGAACTTTGATTGGAGGGCGGGCTTCTGCCCGCACGTTGTCTCTGATAGGTTCGCAAACGCACCCAGCCGCAGCCACCGTGCAATAACTGGTCTCGGGATCGCCCGGGGCCTCGGAGGATTGATGACGACCGCCGCCATGTCCAAAGTTGAGGAAGTTTCCGGTTTGCCCGACATGAAGGTGTCGGTGCGCCAGGTGTTCGGGATCGACAGCGATCTCGAAGTGCCGGCCTATTCCGAAGTCGATCCTCATGTGCCTGAAGTTGATTCCGACTACCGCTTCGACCGCGCCACCACGCTCGCCATTCTCGCCGGCTTCGCCCGCAATCGCCGCGTGATGGTGACCGGCTATCACGGTACCGGCAAATCCACCCATATCGAGCAGGTCGCCGCCCGCCTGAACTGGCCCTGCGTGCGCGTCAACCTCGACAGCCACATCAGCCGTATCGACCTCGTCGGCAAGGACTCGATCGTGGTCCGCGACGGCAAGCAGGTCACCGAATTCCGCGACGGCATCCTGCCCTGGGCGCTCCAGCACAACGTCGCGCTGGTGTTCGACGAATACGACGCCGGCCGTCCGGACGTGATGTTCGTGATCCAGCGCGTGCTGGAAGTCTCCGGCCGCCTGACGCTCCTGGATCAGAACAAGGTGATCAAGCCGCATCCGTCCTTCCGGCTGTTTGCGACCGCCAACACGGTCGGCCTTGGCGACACCTCGGGCCTCTATCACGGCACCCAGCAGATCAACCAGGGCCAGATGGACCGCTGGTCGATCGTCACTACGCTGAACTATCTCAGCCACGACGAGGAAGTGGAGATCGTGCTGGCGAAGGCCAAGCACTATCGCACCCAGGAAGGTCGCGACATCGTCAACAAGATGGTGCGCCTCGCCGATCTCACCCGCAACGCGTTCGCCAATGGCGATCTGTCGACGGTGATGAGCCCGCGCACGGTGATCACCTGGGCGGAAAACGCCGACATCTTCGGCGATATCGGTTTCGCCTTCCGCGTCACCTTCCTCAACAAGTGCGACGAGCTCGAGCGTCCCCTGGTCGCCGAGTTCTACCAGCGCTGCTTCAATGCGGAGCTGCCGGAATCGGCAGTCAACGTGGCGCTCAGCTGACCCATGGCCACCATCACCGTCGAGCGCACCATTGGGACGACCAAGAAGGCTGTGCTCGCCGGGCTCGGCGCCTATAACGACGAGCACTTTGGGAAGCAGAAGGTCAGGAGCATCGCGGTCTCACTGAAGGACCGCCGCAAGATCGTCGGCGGCATCGTCGGGCATCTCTGGGCCACGGTTCTGTTCATCCAGTACTTCTGGATCGACCAGAAGCAGCGCGGCAAGGGTTTTGGGACGAAGCTGATCGCGGCGATCGAGGATGAGGCGAGACGGCATGGCGCGATCCAGGCCTATGTCGACACGATGAGTTTCCAGGCGCCGGGCTTCTATCGTTCCTGCGGGTACGAGGAATTCGGCACTCTCAAGGGCTATCCCGGCGGCGTGACGCGCCATTCGTTTACGAAGTCGCTATGAGCACATCATCATCCAATTCCAAATTCCGTAACAGCAAGGAAGCGCCGACCGAGCCGTTCAAGCGCTCGGTCGCCTCCTGCCTGAAGGCGATCGCGAAATCGCCCGAGCTCGAGGTCTCCTTTGCCGCCGAGCGGCCGGGCCTTGCGCCCGGCAAGGCACGGCTGCCCGAGCCGGCGCGCAAGATGACCAAGCGCGACGCCGCCATCGTGCGCGGCCACGCCGATTCCATCGCGCTGAAGCTCGCCTGTCACGATCCGAAGCTGCATCGCAAGCTGATGCCGGGCAATCCGCAGGCACGCGGCGTGTTCGAGGCGGTCGAGCAGGCGAGGGTGGAGGCGATCGGCGCGCGCCGCATGGCGGGCGTTGCGAAAAACCTCACCGCGATGCTCGACGACCATTTCCATCGCGGCAAGTTCGACGAGATCACCGACCGCGCCGATGCGCCGCTGGCCGATGCGCTGGCGATGCTGGTGCGCGAGCGCCTGACCGGCATGGCGCCGCCGACGGCTGCGAAGAAGATGGTCGATCTCTGGCGGCCGATTCTCGAAGACAAGATCGGCAAGCGCCTCGACCGGCTCGACGGCGTGGTCGAGGACCAGACCAGGTTCGGCGACGCCGTGCATGACCTCTTGTCGGCGCTCGAGCTCGGCGACGAGCGCAACGCCGACAGCGAAGAGAATGACGACGACGACGAAAACCGCGACGGCGACAACGACCAGTCCGGCGCCGAGGGCTCGCCCGATTCCGATGCCGCCCAGGAGATGAGCGCCGACCAGGCGCAGGCGTCGAGCGAGGAGATGAGCGAGAGCGCGATGGAAAGCGCGCAGGCCTCGACGTCAGACACGTTCGACGACGGCGAGCTCGGCGACGACGAGACTCCGGGCGAGGCGACGCGTCCGAACGCGCACGGCAAGAACGAGCCGCGCGGGCCCGAATACCACGCCTTCGCGCCGAAATTCGACGAAGTCATCGCGGCTGAAGACCTCTGCGACCATGACGAGCTGGAGCGCCTGCGCGCCTATCTCGACAAGCAGCTGGCGCATCTGCAAGGCATCGTCGCCCGCCTCGCCAACCGGCTGCAGCGCAAGCTGATGGCGCAGCAGAACCGCGCCTGGGAGTTCGATCTCGAAGAGGGCATCCTCGACCCCGCGCGGCTGTCGCGCGTGGTGACCGATCCCTATCACCCGCTGTCCTTCATGCACGAGAAGGAGGCGACGTTCCGCGACACCGTGGTGACGCTGCTGCTCGACAATTCCGGCTCGATGCGCGGCCGCCCGATCACGGTGGCGGCGACCTGCGCCGACATCCTCGCCCGCACGCTGGAGCGTTGCGGCGTCAAGGTCGAGATTCTCGGCTTCACCACGCGCGCCTGGAAGGGCGGGCAATCGCGTGAAGCGTGGCTTGCCGCCGGCAAGCCGGCCAATCCCGGCCGTCTCAACGATCTCCGCCACATCATCTACAAGTCCGCCGACGCGCCCTGGCGCCGTGCGCGGAAGAACCTCGGCCTGATGATGCGCGAGGGTCTGCTGAAAGAGAACATCGACGGCGAGGCGCTGGATTGGGCGCACAAGCGCCTGCTCGGCCGGCCCGAGCAGCGCAAGATCCTGATGATGATCTCGGACGGCGCGCCGGTCGACGATTCCACGCTGTCGGTCAACGCCGGCAACTATCTCGAGCGGCACCTGCGCCACATCATCGAGGAGATCGAGACCCGCTCGCCGGTCGAGCTGATCGCGATCGGCATCGGCCATGACGTCACGCGCTACTATCGCCGCGCAGTGACGATCGTGGACGCCGAGGAGCTCGGCGGCGCCATCACCGAGAAGCTTGCCGAGCTGTTCAGCGAGACGGCGACCGCACCGCAGCCCTCGGCAAGCCGTCCGCGCCGCAAACTGCATTCGTGAGCACGCTTCGATCCCGCCGCAGCTTCCTTGGCCACGCGGCGGCGGGATTTTCCACTTTCGCACTGTCCCGATTTGCGCAGGCGCAAGCCACGACCGAGCCGCCGCCGCGGCCGCTCCAGGTCGAGCGCGCCGTCGCCGAGCCCGTCAGCATCGAGGTCAACGCGCGGCCGATCCCGAATTTCGAGCCGCGCGACCGCTCGCGCACGCGCTTCGGTTCGCTGGAGTATCGCAGCGGCCTGGTGCTGACCTCGCCCTATCGCGGCTTCGGCGGCCTGTCCGGCATCCGGCTGGATGCGAAAGGCGAACGTTTCCTTGCGGTCTCCGACCAGGGCGGCTGGTTCACCGGGGCCATCCGCTATTCCGGCAGCAGGATGGCCGGGCTCGACGACGTCGAGGCCGCGCCGCTGCTCAATGCGGAGGGACGGCCGATCACGGAAAAGCGCCTCTGGTGGGATTCGGAGTCGCTGACGCGCGACGGCAACGTCGTCTATGTCGGGCTCGAGCGCGTCAACCAGATCCTGCGCTACGATTTTTCGAAAGGCGGCACGCGCGCCCGCGGCGAGGTGATCCAGGTGCCGCCCGCGTTGCGCAAGCTGCCGCACAACAAGGGGCTCGAGGGGCTGGTCTTCGTCCCGAAGGGCCAGCCGCTCGCCGGCACCCTGATCGCCTTCTCCGAGCGCGGGCTGGACGCCGACGGCAATCTGGTCGCGTTCCTGATCGGCGGCCCCACGCCCGGCCAGTTCAGCGTCCGCCGCACCGAGAAGTTCGACATCAGCGACGCGGTGCTCTTGCCGTCGGGCGAGCTGCTCATCCTCGAACGCAAATTCTCCTGGTTCACCGGCGTCGACATCCGCATCCGCTCGATTCCCCTGAAATCGATCGCGCCGGGCGCGGTGGTCGACGGCCCTGCCTTGTTCAAGGCCGATCTCGGCCAGGAGATCGACAACATGGAAGGCATCGACGCCCACGTCACGCCCGAGGGCGACACCGTGCTGACGCTGGTCTCGGACGACAATTTTTCAATGCTCCAGCGTACGCTGCTGCTCCAGTTCACGCTGGTTGAGTGAAGTCATCGTTGAACGCGGTGGCTTTTGGCCGCGACAAAACATCATGCAACTCCGCCGCGCCATCGCAGCCCTGCTCTTCGTCGTGCTTGCCGGCCTGCCGCAGGCGCGCGCCACGGCCGAGCACACCTATGCGAAGGGCGAGTACGGCATCATCTCGGGCGGGTGGGCGCCGAACAAGCGGCTCGCCATCGCCGTCCATGGTGAGGGCGACGGCGCGCATGATAAATTTCACGCCTATCTGATGGCGGAGCCGGGTCATCGCCGGCTGATGACGCTCGACAACGTCAACGACGACAACATCCTCGACACCGCGCCGGATGCGTTCCACGCCGCCTGGTCGGCCGACTCGCGCTACGTCGCCGTCACCTTCCGCAGCGAGCGCCACATCGTCACGCTGAACCTCTACGCCGTCGACGGCCGCCGCGCGCGCCTCGTCGATGCGCCGGACCTGTTCCGCGACGCGACCGGCCGCAGCATCGATCGCAAGACCGACGGCGATATGCGCACATCGGTACCCGCGCTGACATGGCAGGCACCGCGCCGTTTCCATCTCACCGACTACCGCGTGTTCGTCCTCGACGGCACCGCGCTCGCGGACAAGCTCGGCCCGCTCGGCAAGGCGACGGCGATGAAGGATGGCCGCACCACGATCCAGTTTTCCGCCGAGGCCGACGGCGAGCTGCTGCCCGACGGCCGCATCCGCATGGGCAAGCCCAGGGCGGGCCAGTTCGAGGAGCTGGAGTAGGGCGGCGGCTGAGTTGATGTCGCGATCCCGTGATCATATGACGCGCGCAATGCATGCCGCCACGGGCGGGCATGTCTGCCGTGCGGCTAGCAATCCGGCATCCGCTCACTACACTTCCATGATTGCCCTCCATCCCCCGGAACTCCCTGCATGAGCGCCCTGTTTTCCCCGATCAAGCTGCGCGGCCTGACCTTGAAGAACCGCGTCGTGGTGTCGCCGATGTGCCAGTATTCGGCCGAGGACGGCGTTCCGACCGACTGGCACTTCACCCACATCAACAATCTTTCGCTCTCGGGCGCGTCGATGTTCTGCATCGAGGCGACCCATGTGGAAGCGATCGGCCGCATCACGCCGGGCTGCCTCGGGCTCTACAGCGACGCCGCCGAAGCCGCGCTGAAGCAGATCCTCGCCTCCGTGCGCAAGCATTCCACGACCGCGGTCGCGATGCAGCTCGCCCATGCCGGCCGCAAGGCCTCCAGCGCGCGGCCCTGGGACGGCGGCCAGCTGATCCCGGTCAGTGAAGGCGGCTGGCAGACGGTGGCCCCAAGCGCGCTGCCGCACAAGGAGGGCGAGGCCGCGCCGCTCGCGCTCGATGCCGCGGGCCTGACGCGCATCCGCGAGGCCTTCGTCGAGGCTGCGAAACGCGCGGAGCGGATCGGCATCGACGCCATCGAGCTGCACGGCGCGCACGGCTATCTCCTGCATCAGTTCCTGTCGCCGATCTCGAACCGGCGTACCGACGAATATGGCGGCAGCCTGCAAAACCGCATGCGCTTCCCGCTCGAGGTATACGACGCGGTGCGCGCCGTGTTCCCGCACGACAAGCCGATCGGCATGCGGGTGTCGTCGACCGACTGGGTCGAGGGCGGCTGGGATCTGGCGCAGACCATCGAATTCGCCAGCGCGCTGAAGGCGCGCGGCATCGACTGGATCGATGCCTCCTCCGGCGGCGTCTCGCCGCTGCAGAAGATTCCGCTCGGCCCCGGCTATCAGGTGCACTTCGCAGACGCCATCCGCCGCGAGACGGGACTGCCCACCATCGCCGTCGGCATGATCTCCGATGCCAAGCACGCCGAGGAGATCGTCGCCTCCGGCAAGGCCGACATGGTCGCGCTCGGCCGCGGCATGCTCTACGACCCGCGCTGGGGCTGGCACGCCGCTGCCGAGCTCGGCGGCGAGGTCGAAGCTCCGCCGCAATACTGGCGCTCGCAGCCGTCGACGCAGAAGGCGCTGTTCGGCAAGACGACGTTCGGGGCAAGGTAGGGGACGCGTGCGAGGCGCGAGGACCGCGGCATAACCACAGGGAGTAACTCGATAGGTTTAAGTTGCGCGATCGCAGCTGCCTCCTCACGCATCCGTAACATCCCTCGGCTTCCACCTCCCGCAAAACTGGCCTAACCTTCGCACGTTCAACGCCTCACGGAGGCCCGCCATGCGTTATCCTGTCCGCAAAGCTGCTCACATCTTCGAGCGCGTGGGCCTTGCGATGGCAGGCGCGGCGTGCGGACTGTTCGTCGGCGCCTATGTGGGGTCGGCAATCCCCGTGCTCACCACGCAGGGTTTCCTGCTGCTGATGATGGCGCTCGGTGCGGTCGGCTTCTATCTCGGCATCGACACGCCGCAGCTGCCCTTCGACGAGGCGCACAGCGCCATCGACGCCGCGGAATTCTTGAGCTCGGCCGGGACGCTCTGCGCCACGCTCACCGCGCTCGCCTCCGTCGCCGTCATCGTGCTGCGGCTCGATCCGCACCTGGCCTGGACCTGGCTCTCTCTGTTCGGCTGGGTCGGCGGCGTCGCCATGCAGATCGTCGCCGGCGCGAAGGCCAGGATGCGGAAGTAGGCAAAGCCGTCGCCGCAAATTCCGGTGTCGTCCTGGCGAAAGCCAGGACCCATTACCCCAGGGAGAAGTTTGGCGGAGACTCGTTGTCCGGTACGCCTACCATCCACAACCGATAGATTCCGCGGTATGGGTCCTGGCTTTCGCCAGGACGACGATCGAGCGAGGGGCTACGGAAGAGAGCCAAAGAGGCGGCTCGCGCCTCAAAACACCACGCCGACTCGCGAGCCGCGCTTCCAGGCGATGCGGCAGCGCTTCTTGGTGTTGACGTGCAGCAGCTCGAACCTGTCGGGGATGCTCACCTGGCCGCCGAGATCGACGCAGGCCCCGCCGGGCGAATAGTCGATCAGCGTGCAGGGGATCACCGGCGCGCGCGGGTCGGTGATGATCTTGGCCTGGCGGGACACCAGCCCTGCGGGCTTTACACGGGCGAACTTTCGCGGATGCATTGGCACATCTCCTCCAATTCCGCGGATAGCGCGGGTGGTCTCTTCCCAATGATCGACGGGAGTTGATGCGATCCGACTAAGGTGGGCGCGAGAATTTTAATGAAAAGTAGCGGCGAATGGCGAAAGCGGCGGTAGCGGGGTGCGACGGCGTTGCCCCACGCTCCGCCGTCGGCGCCAGCTCCATCTCACCCCGTCACCATCTCATCCGTCTCCGCCGCGGCCCCCACATGCGGCGGCACCGGCATCGGCACCGTCTCGTACGTCTTCGGCAGATTCACCGGCCGGTAGTCCGGCTCCACCGCCATCCGCTTCACCACGCTCTCGTGCACATGCGCGCCTTCGGGGATCAGGCGCGGCTCGCAATCGGGGATGTAGAAGCCGAGAAACACCTTTCGCTCCGGCCACTCCTTGTACTTCGCGCTCTTCGGCAAATATTCCAGCAGCCGCCAGGCCGCCGTCATCGAATTGTGCAATTCGCCGGTCTTGCCGGTGTAGGCGGGCGGCACGTACTGGAACGGGGAGTTCTTGCGATGGACGCCCCAGGCGAGCTGGTTCACGGTGCGCGGGTTGAAGTTCAGCCCGGCCTTTCCCGCCTCGTCGATCATCCAGATCAGCGGATATTTCGACTCGCCGCTCTGGGCCTCCGGATAGCCGCCGCCGACGTCGCTGTGCACGCCGGCGAACCACACCTGCATGATGTCCTGAGGCTCCTTCTTGTCGTCGGGCACGAAGCGGTTGCTCCAATATTCCTGCGGCTCCCGCCATTGCTTGAGGCGGAACATGCAGCGCCGCTCGTCGATCGCGATCGCCTGCCGAAAGATCTTCACGCTCGGATTGCGCAGCGTGAAGGCGAGCTCCTCGAAGCTCGGCCAGTACAGCCGGTCGGGACGCGGCACGATCACGCTCGCCACGGTGTCCCACACCCCGATGAAATGGATGGTCGGCCAGCGCGAGGAGGTGATGCGCGCGAACTGCGCGGCGAGGTCGAACTTGTCCTGCGGCAGCGGCCCGTCGTCGTCGGAGCCGACGTCCTTGAGGTCCGCGATGTCGTTGCCGCGCCCCGAGCCGGAATATTGCTTGTAGGCGACGAGGCCCGAGCCTGCGAGGTTCGCCTGCTCCGGCGAGATCAGCCCGACCTTGTGGATCAGCCCCGCCAGCACGCGCACGGTATAGGCGCCGCGCGAGAAGCCGAACAGGTAGATCTTGTCACCCGGCGCGTAATGCTCGACCAGGAAGCAATAGGCCGACAGCACGTTGTCATCGAGCCCGTAGCCGGTGGCGAGCCCCAGCACCAGATTGACGTTGGCCTTGAGGCGGTGCCACGTCGTCGGCTCCGTCACCGTGCCGACGCCGGGATCGTAGAACACCATCTGCCGCGGCTGCGTCTTGTCGGTCTTGCGCAGGCAGCGATAGAGCTTGAGGACGTTGGAGATGTTCTCGCTGATCTCGTTGCCGGTGCCGTCACAGCAGATGACGAGGTGCTTCGGCTCGGTCTTCGGTTCGGTTCTGCGCTCGTGCTCCACAGGTCGGCCCCTCCCGGCAATGCTACCGGGGCGAGTATAGCAAAAAAGCGCGACGGCGAGGAGACGGTGGTGGTTGCCGCAGCGAAGGTGCGCTCCCTCGCCCCGCTTGCGGGGAGAGGGGGAGTCTCCGCAAGGGAGCTGAGAGCTGGACTCGCGGAGAGTCCCCCTCACCCGGTATTTGCTGCGCAAATCCCGGCCTCTCCCCGCAGCGGGGAGAGGCGAAAGAAGCCCTACTTCTTCTTCGCCGGTCCGAAATCCGGCTGCCAAGCCGCGTCCTTGCGGCTCGGGGCCGCGGCGATCACCTTGGTCTTGTCCTTCTTCGGCTTCTTGGTTTCGCGGTTGCCGCGTTGCTGTCCCTTGGCCATGGCGTCGGTCTCCTGTGGGGGTTTGAGTTCGTCCAGTTCGTCGGATTGCAGCACGCGTCCGCGCGGCGTGCAGACGCGCACGTCCATGTAGCCCTCGCGCAGCAGCTTCCGTGCCAGCCGCAGCGCGACGGTGGCGCTGCCGCGGCCGAGATTGGAACAGCCATATTCGTTGGTGCCGCTGACGAGATAGGGCACGCGCATTGTCCTAGCCATTGAGGATGGCCGCCGCGCAGACCAGGAGCAGAAGGAACAGCGCGACGTCGACCTGTGGAACGATCCATTCCGGGACGCGAAACCGCGACATCGCACGCTCCTGCCAGAGCAGGGCAACACCATGCTCCGCTAACTGGTCCTACGGCGGGAGCGCACGTGACCCTCAGTCACCGGTCGATGCCGTTGCAGGAAGTGCGGTGATGGGAGCGAGCCTACGCCTGCCCTACGCCAATAGCGAGGACTAAAACGCAGCCCGCAGCCCGCAGCCCGCAGCCCGCGGCCCCGGCCGCGCGCGGCGCGGCGACGATAGTGCTGGCTATATCCGCCCAGGGAGCGCATGCTTGTCACAGCCGGCGTCGGTTGGGGCTTCGCTCGCAGGAAGGCAGGCGTCCATGACCATCCGTTCGCGACGAGAAACCGTCACCTTCAGGCATCCGTTCCGCATCAACGGCATCGACCGGTTGCTGCCCGCGGGCAGCTATGACGTCGTCACCGACGAAGAGATGATCGAGGGCCTGTCGTTCCCGTGCTGGCGCCGCATCGCCACCATGATCACGGTGCCTGCCGAAAGCGGGGGCGCCGGCATGACGGAAATGTTGTCGATCGGCTCGGTCGACCTCGCGGACGCGCAGGCCGCGGACGCGCAGGCCGCGCCGGCGAGCGTCGCCCAGAGGGTCGCCCATGACTGACGTCCCGGTGGATCTCGACAGGCATCGCGGCATGGCCGCCCAGAAGGCGACCGACCTGCGCCGCGCGCTGGCCGAGGTCGAGAACAATGTCCGGGAGCTGCGCGAGCGCGAGGCCGATCTCGAGAACCGCCTGATGACCGTGCCCGCCACCTCGTGGCCCGAGGCCGCGGTGAAGGCGCGCTATCTGCTCAACCTCTATGCCGCCAGCCTCTCCACCGAGGACTCGCGCCACCGCGCGCTGGTGACGGCGCTGTTCGACGATTTCGCCAGGCTCAGTGGCGACAGCTGAGGCTCAGTGGCGGCAATTGAAGGCCGGCCGGAGCGCCGCAGCGGCAGTGCGCATCTGGAACACAGCCGTCGTCCTGGCGAAAGCCAGGACCCATAACCACCGAACCGAGTTATTGTGAACGAACGCGGCCACAGCGTGCCTCCACAACGCTGACCGGGATAATGGGTCCTGGCTCCCGTGCGCAATTGCGCACCAGGCCGGGACGACGTCGGAGAATTCGCGGGCCGCGGCGGCATCGAAGCCCCGCGGCGACCGCCAAGGTGCAATCGCGTAAGGGAGTAAGCCATGACACTCACGAGCAGCCGCTTCGTCGGCTACGAACAGGACCGCGGCATCGTCCAGTTCCTGATGCAGGACGGATCGAAGGAGATCGCCTGCGCGATCTCGACCTCCGCGATGGACTATCTCGAGCGCGGCCCGCAGGCGAGGCCCGAGCAGCGCGAAGCCCAGTTCACCCGCCTGCGCGACCGCATCGAAGCCCGCGCCGCGAGCAAGTACCGCGCGACCGAGTTCGAGGGCACGCCGCCGGGGATCGTGCTGCGGAGCATTGATTTTCGGGGGTAGGGGAGGCGGGCTACCGCGGCTGCGACTTGTCCGTCTTGCGCAGGCAGCGATGGAGCTTCGGGACGTTGGAGATGTTCTTCGGGATCTCGTTGCCGATGCCGTCACGCCCCATGGCCGCATCGTCTGTTGACATTAACCGTCTGTTAACCATGCGGTTGCCTAATGTTGACGATGGGGGATCACCATGTCGGCCCATGTGACGCGACCGAGGTTGATGCCTGTTTCGGCCGATCCGGCCATCCGGTCGGTGGCGAGGCTGGCGGTTCGCGCCAAGGCTGTCCTACAGGGCAAAGCGCCTGTCCCACGGAGCAAAGCCATGTTCGGAAAGGACGACTTAGTGGACAATCTCAGCCGCGATCTCGATCGCGCGCGCGGAAGACGAGATGCGCTTGCATCCGAAGCCACGACCCTGACGGCCCAGATCGCCGAAATTGAAGCCCGTCTTTCGGAGGAAAAGAAAAGGCGTGAGCGTGAGCGCGTCTTGAGCGAGGTCGAAGCGATCAAGACGCGAATCAAGCAAGCCGCCGGCGCGTTTGCGCCTGTCGTCGATGGTCTCTCGAGGGCGATCGAGCAGGCTGCGGCGGTTGTGCCCGAAGCGCGCGAGCTCAATAGTTTCCTGGTGTCGGTGGCGACCGAGATCGACAGCGTGCTCGATCCCCTGCTCCGCGAACTGGATCAGCGCGCGGATGCGGTGCGAACCGGACAGGCAGCGCTGGACCTGCCGAGTTCGGCCATTGAAGCGCCGCCCATCGAGCTGCCAAAGGACACCAACGAGCGCCTGCTTCGTTTTCCGGCGTGGCTGTCCCGCGACAGGGAGACGGACAAGAAGGACACCGCCGAGAGCCCGCGCAGCACGGCGGCTTGAAACATCGGCGCGCTGCGCACGCTCTACGCCGTCATTCCGGGGCGCGCCTCTTGGCGCGAACCCGGAATCCATCCCTCAACACGCACTGCGGCCAAATGGATCCTCAGGTGCGCAATTGCGCATCCTAGCTCGCGACTTCGTCGCGCCCCGGGATGACGAGCTGTTGTTGGGCTCGCTGGTTGCCGAGCAGGTAACTCCCCCGCTCGCCACCGCTCAGTTGGCGGCGCGGCGCAGGAAGGCCGGGATATCGAGAGCGGCCTCGTCGGGCAGATTGCGCGCAGGGGCGCGGCCGTAAGGATCGAGCGGCTGAAGCGCCGCCTGCGGCGCATAGTCCAGACCCGGCCTTGCCGGTGGCCCCACGGGGTGGTGCGGCTGCGGGCGGAGCGGCGGGCTTGCCGCTTGCGGAAGGGGAGCACTGCGCTCGATGCGATCGGCGATGCGACGGCCGTCGTTGCGCAGCCTGCCGGCGAGCTGGGTGAGGGCGGTTTCCACCGGTAGCGCCTGCTGCGCCGGATCGAGATTATCGATTCCGGTCGCAACCACCGAGACGCGGACGATGCCTTCGAGGCTTTCGTCAAACGACGCGCCGACGATGATGTTGGCGTCCGGATCGGCCTCGTCGCGAATGCGGGTCGCGGCTTCGTCGACCTCGTACAGCATGAGATCCCTGCCGCCGGTGATGGAGATGATGAGGCCACTGGCACGCTTGATCGAGGGATTCTCGATCAGCGGATTGGAGATCGCGGCCACGGCGGCGGCGAGCACGCGCTTCTCGCCGGAAGCCTCGCCCCGTCCCATCATCGCCTTGCCCTTCTCCTTCATGACGGAGAGGACGTCGGCAAAATCGAGATTGATCAGACCTTCCTTGACGATGAGGTCGCTGATGCAGGCCACGCCCGAATAGAGCACCTGGTCGGCAAGGGCGAAGGCATCGGCGAACGTGGTCTTCTCGCTGGCCACCCGGAACAGGTTCTGGTTCGGGATGATCAAGAGGGTGTCGACCGTCTTCAGCAGCTCCTCGACGCCGGCTTCGGCAAAGCGCATGCGGCGCTGGCCCTCGAAGTAGAACGGCTTGGTGACCACGCCGATGGTGAGGATGCCGAGCTCGCGCGCGGTCCTGGCGATGATCGGTGCAGCCCCGGTGCCGGTGCCGCCGCCCATGCCGGCCGTCACGAACACCATGTGCGCGCCGGTCAGGTGCTCGCGGATCGTATCGATGACCTCCTCGGCTGCGGCGCGTCCCAATTCCGGCTGCGAGCCGGCGCCGAGGCCTGCGGTGACCGTTGTGCCGAGCTGGATGAGGCGCGTCGCCTTCGACATCGCCAGCGCCTGCGCGTCGGTGTTGGCGACCACGAACTCGACTCCTTGCAGCCCGGCCGTGATCATGTTGTTGACGGCATTGCCGCCGGCGCCGCCGACGCCGAAGACGACGATGCGGGCCTTCATTTCATGGATATCGGTATTGCTTGCCATTTTTCCCTCGCGATTGGTCCGGCAAGCCGGGGATTAAAGAAAGTCTCGAGTGCGCAAACAACAACTTGAAGCGACGATTCATCCTGATCTCATCGCGTTCTAGCCGCGCGGTCTGCTTGCACGATGGAGGCGGCCAGATGTCCCAATCGACGCGCGGCGTATCCCGCGATCGCCTCGCCAGGGCGGCGATCGTTCCGCAGCGCCGTCACTTCGTCTTCCAGTCGCGCCGCCCACGCATTGGCGGCCGTCGTCTCGGCGGCCGCCTGCGTCAGCTCGACGGCGAGGCGATCGGCACGCTCACGCTCGCGCTCGAACACGGCCCTGTAGGCGGCTGCGACGTCTTCGAGCCGCGCGATCTCCGCCTTGAAGGCCCCGATCTCTAGAGCGTTTTCGAGCGAAGTGGATACCGGTTCGCGTGAAGAAAACGCGTCAGAATAAGAATCTGGAGCCCCGTTCCGACTCCATCGGAACGGAAATGGCTCCAACGCCTCGATCTTTGTCATGGAGGCATCGACGGGGTCTGCCCGGCGGCCCTTTCGTGGGCGGGGCGTGTACCGGAGCGCGGAGAGATCAACGCTCACCAGGGCCTTGCCATCATCCGACCGCGAGCGCGGCAACCGGCGACGTCTCGCCAGCGAACGAGCGGCCTCGCGCGAGATCTTGAGGCGGGCACTGAGATTGGCATACGTCAACAACGCAACGCACATCGGCGCTTCTCCTGGAGCGAACCGGGAAGGCATTTCGAGCTAATGATGGCTGGACGATCACAGCAGGCTAGGGTGCATTGGTTAATGCATGGTTAACGC
Organism: Bradyrhizobium sp. 1200_D9_N1_1; assembly: GCF_052075915.1. Taxonomy (NCBI): domain Bacteria; kingdom Pseudomonadati; phylum Pseudomonadota; class Alphaproteobacteria; order Hyphomicrobiales; family Nitrobacteraceae; genus Bradyrhizobium; species Bradyrhizobium sp. 1200_D9_N1_1. The sequence continues at coordinate 752,069 of NZ_CP197226.1, forward strand.
GCGCGCGGTGCTGGTTTACGGGTGGCGTCGCCGTGCCGGCCTTGGGATCGCAGGGCACCACTACCGCGGGTGACGATGAAGCCCAGCTATGGATGGTCTCCGTTGCCAGGTTCTCCCCAGATCCAACTCTCCATAACTCGTTTTTGGCTGGCGAGATCGAAATCGTTCGCCACGATTTCGTAAATGGTGGTCGAGCCATCTAATGGACTACCGAACGAAGGGTGCGGGCGGAGGTTGAACCAATGATTGATCTGAAAATGTCCGACGTTTTCCTGCCAAACAGCGTGCGTTACCTCTTTACGGCCGGTTTTTTTGAAGACTGAACGAGAGTAGTTCGCCAGCAGGTCTCCTTTCCCGAGCATCTTCTCAAAAAATTCCGACCTATAATCCGGGACCAATCGCATCAATTGGGTCCGGGCAACACGATGACCATCGGCGTGCTGCCCGGGGCGAACATCGTGAGGCAGTACGCGCAGGACTCGATTGATGACCACGCTATCGAGAACATCTCGCTCCTGATGGAGATCAGGGACAACGCGATCCACTTCCACAACGTGGGCCGAGACCTGCATAAGAGGGTGCAGGAGGTCGGCGCTGCCGCGCTGCGCAACTTCGCTTTCGCTGCAAGGAAATGGTTTGATTGCGACCTGTCACAGTACCAGTTCGCGCTGATGCCCGTCGCCTTCGAGACACCGGCCGGAGTCATACAGACGGTCTTCGGTGACGACACCAAAGGCGCCGCTGGCAAGCTCGCAAAGCTGTTGGCCGATCAGGAGCGGAAATTTCCCTTCGAGGCTGCCAAGCCCTTCAACGTCGGCGTGGAGGTCGAGCTGAGGTTCGTCCGGAACTCCAACGCGCAGGCGATGCCGGTCATCGTCTCCCCCAACGACCCCAATGCCATTCGGGTGACGTTGAGCGAGGAGGACATGCTGAAGCGCTACCCGTGGGACTACCGGACGCTCTGCAAGGCGCTACGGAAGACACCCGACTTCAAAGAGAACGAGCGATTTCACAAGCTGCGCAGACCCCTCGAGGACGATCCGCGGTTTTGTCGCGTCCGTCTGCTCGATCCACGGAACAAGAAAAGCTCAAAGCAGCGATTTTACAGCCCGGCCATCCTCGACGAGATCGTGAAGCACTATGTTTGAGGGGTTGCGGCGCGATCAAACAGTACGTTGTTCGAGCGAGAGATAGCCCTCGAACGCGAGGTAAGATGCCGACCTCGGCCGCGATCTGCCAGCAACGCTCCGCTCGTCGCCAGCACTTCGCCATTCGAATCCCTAAAACAAAAACGGCCGGATCTCTCGATCCGGCCGCTACACAAACTCTACTGGCTAAGCCTACGCCACGCGACGCAACTTAGCCCCCGCCCAACTCGAAAATTCGCTTAGCTGGCCTTCTTGACCGGCGCGGTGACGCCGACCTTCTTCTGGATGGCGCGCTTCAGCTCGAGGGCGCGCGGCGACAGGGCGTCGGCGCTGGCCTTGAGCAGGAAGGCGTCCAGGCCGCCATTGTGATCCACGCTCTTCACCGCGTTGGTGGAGACGCGCAGGCGCACGTTGCGCTCCAGGGCTTCGCTGATGAACGTCACGTTGACGAGGTTCGGCAGGAAGCGGCGCTTGGTCTTGATGTTGGAGTGGCTGACCTTGTGGCCGACGAGGGGGCCCTTGGCCGTCAGTTCGCAGCGGCGAGACATGTCACAAATCCTCAATCTAAGCCCCCAACGACTTGCGGCCGCCATTCGGGGCGCCACGGGGGCAAATTCTCTGTCCTTGCAGGGAGCGGCGGACGTATAGGGGGGAAGCGGCGGGACGTCAAGTTTTTGGGGCGGGATTCATGCCCGGCGCCATGCCCACAATAGGTGTCATCGCCCGGCTTGGCCGGGCGATCCAGTATTCCGTGCCGGCGCGGCCGGAGTCGAGGGGCCGCGGCGTACTGGATGCCCCGGTCAAGCCGGGGCATGACAGGGGAATAAGCGGCAAGAGCTTACCACCCTCGATCACCAAAACGGCAATGTTTGAAGTGCCTTACCATCACATAAAGGGCGTATTCGCCCCCGAAGTATCAGGTGGAGTTCCGCGCTTGTTGCGCCCGAACACATTGTTTGCCGCGGTTTTTGGCTTAAGTAACAACCGTCGCGCCCCGATTGGATCGTTTCGTGCCCATTTCCTCCCGATTTGCGCCCAAGCCGCGTATCGCCAGCCCGCGGTCTGCCGCCCGGTTGGCCATGGCGGCCCTGTGCGGGCTGGTCTTCGCCTGGGAGGCGAAGCCGGCCGCCGCGCAAGGCAAGCTCGAGGCGCAGTATGAGGCGACGCTGGCAGGCATTCCGGTCGGCAGGGGCGCCTGGAACATCGACATCCAGGACGACGTGTTTGCCGCGGCCGCCTCCGGCGGCACCACGGGGCTCTTGAAGTCGTTCGCGGGCGGGTCCGGCACCGGCGCCTCGCAGGGCCGGGTCGTCAACGGCGCGCTGGTTGCGACCGGCTACCAGGCCTCCACCACCACCTCGAAGAAGACCGAAGAGATCCACATCACGCTCGACAAGGGCAATGTGAAGGAGTTCGGCATCGTGCCGGAGCCGCCGGTCGACCCTGATCGTATCGTCGTCACCGAGGCGCATCGCCGCGGCGTCTGGGATCCGATGACGGCCTCGCTGTTGCGCGTGCCCGGCACCGGCGATCCTGTCACGCCGGACGCCTGCCACAACGCAGCGCCGGTGTTCGACGGCCGCATGCGCTACGACTTAAAACTCGATTTCAAGCGCATGGAGACCGTGAAGGCGGAGAAGGGCTATCGCGGCCCGGTCGTGGTCTGCGCGCTCTATTTCGTGCCTGTCGCCGGCTACATCCCCGACCGCCCCGTGATCAAATACCTCGCCGCCCAGCGCAACATCGAGATCGCCTTCGCCCCGGTCGCCGGCACGCGCATCCTGGTTCCGTTCTGGCTGAAAGTGCCGACGCCGCTCGGCCCCGCGATGCTCGAAGCCACCAGCTTCATCACATCCGCCCAGCCGCCGCGGGTCGCGAAGACGCAGTAAAGGCCGCGCCATACGGGCTACCATTCCTCCGTCATTCCTGGGCGCGCCACTTGGCGCGAACCCGGAATCCATGGTGAGGCGAACCTTGCGGCCTGATAGATTCCGGGTTCGCGACTGGCGTCGCGCCCCGGAATGACGAGCGGAGCGATTCGGCACGCAGCTCCAACACCTTACCCGCCGTCACCCCGCCCTTCGCCCGCGCGCCGTTTCTACTGTGCATGGGGTTGTTTTCGCAGTTTTTGTTTTGGCGCCCTCGATCCGTGAATCCATTTGACTCCTCCCCGATTCTGATTCGACTCCGCGCCGTCCCCAATTTTAAGGAACCCGCCATCGAAACGTCGCTTGTGCGGCAGCCCAAAACTCCATCTAGTGCAATCAAACACAGGGTGCCGCGACATGTTGCGTGAACGTAACAGGACTCAACAGGGAGTCAGCGATTCGGCCGCGATTCGTTCTAGAGTCGTTCCGAAGCTTAAGGACACAGGGAAAAGCGTCGCAAAGTGAGACAGTTGCGCGAGGTTCGGGCGGCTTCTTCTTCTCCCTCGCCCCGTTCTTACGGGGAGAGGGTTGGGGTGAGGGGCTGCTTCCACGGAATAGGTGATAGCTGGTTCGTGGAGAGTCCCCCTCACCCGGATCGCTTCGCGATCCGACCTCTCCCCGCAAGCGGGGCGAGGTGACCTCCAAGCGCATCGCGCCTAGCCCTAATCGCGCCCGGCCGCCGCGCCGCCCCAAACAGCACTGACATTCGCCGAAATCGGCACTACCTAATCGTACAGAATGGCTTTTCCCCCTTCCCCCTTCGCCTCCGAGCGCGCACCCGGCGCGGGCGTCACTGCGGTGCTCGGGCCGACCAACACCGGCAAGACCCATCTCGCCATTGAGCGGATGCTCGCGCATCCCTCCGGCATGATCGGCCTGCCGCTGCGGCTGCTGGCGCGCGAGGTCTATAACAAGATCGCCGATCGCAAGGGCGTGGAGAGCGTCGCGCTGATCACCGGCGAGGAGAAGATCAAGCCGAAGAACCCGCGCTACTGGGTCTCCACCGTCGAGGCGATGCCGAGAGATCTCGACGTCTCCTTCCTCGCTGTGGACGAGGTCCAGATCGCCTCCGATCTCGAACGCGGCCACGTCTTCACCGACCGCATCCTCAACCGTCGCGGCCGCGACGAGACGCTGCTGCTGGGCGCGGCGACCATGCGCCCGATCATCGAGCGCCTTCTGCCCGGCGTGTCCATGATCACGCGGCCGCGGCTGTCGCAGCTGGAATTCGCCGGCGACCGCAAGATCACCCGCCAGCCGCGCCGCACCGCCATCGTCGCGTTCTCGGCGGACGAGGTCTATGCCATCGCCGAGCTGATCCGCCGCCAGCATGGCGGCGCGGCCGTGGTGCTCGGCTCGCTCAGCCCGCGCACCAGAAATGCGCAGGTGTCGATGTTCCAGAACGGCGACGTCGATTATCTCGTCGCCACCGACGCGGTCGGCATGGGCCTCAATCTCGACGTCGACCACGTCGCCTTCGCCTCCGACCGCAAGTTCGACGGCTACCAGTTCCGCCGCCTGACGCCGTCCGAATTCGCGCAGATCGCCGGTCGCGCCGGCCGCGCCACGCGAAATGGAACGTTCGGCACCACCGGCCGCTGCGCGCCGTTCGAGCCCGAGCTCGTCAACGCGCTGCAGAACCACACCTTCGACAGCGTGAAGATGCTGCAATGGCGCAATTCGAAGCTGGATTTCTCCTCGCTCGGCGCGCTCCAGGTGTCGCTGAACCTCTCCCCCGGCCATGAGGCGCTGACGCGCGCGCCGATCGCCGAGGACATGCGCGTGCTCGACCACGTCGCCCGCGACGCCGATGTGCGCGATACCGCACATGGCAAGCTGGCCGTGGAACGGCTGTGGGAGGCCTGCCAGGTCCCCGATTACCGAAAACTGTCGCCGGCGGCCCATGGCGAGCTCGTGACCACGCTGTACGGCTTCCTGATGCAGAAGGGCCGCATTCCAGATGCCTGGTTCGCGGCCCAGGTCGACCAGGCCGACCGCATCGACGGCGATATCGACACGCTGTCGGGCCGGATCGCGCAGATCCGCACCTGGACCTTCGTCGCCAACCGGCCGGACTGGCTCGCCGACCCCGAACACTGGCAGGGGATTACGCGGGAGGTCGAAAATAAATTGTCGGATGCGCTCCATGAACGCTTGACTGAGCGTTTCGTTGATCGCCGGACCAGTGTATTGATGCGCCGCCTGCGGGAGAACACGAGCTTGAATACTGAAATCGGCAAGACCGGCGAAGTCATCGTCGAAGGCCATGTCATCGGCCGTCTCGATGGCTTCACCTTTGCACCGGATGCGGCGGAAGCCGGCTCCGATGCGAAAGCCTTGCAGGCTGCGGCCCAAGCGGTGCTCGCCGGCGAGATCAACGCGCGCGCCGAAAAGCTGGGCAACGCGCCGGACGAGCAGTTCGTGCTGACCTCGGAAGGCACCATCCGCTGGACCGGCGACGCCGTGGCGCGGCTGTCCGCCGCAGAGGACGCGCTGCATCCGCGCATCCGCATCATCTCGGACGAGCGCCTGACCGGCAGCCCGCGCGAGAAGGTGCAGGCGCGCCTCGACCTCTGGCTCAAGACGCATATCGAAAAGCTGCTCGGGCCGATGTTCGAGCTCTCCAAGGCCGAGGACGTCACCGGCATTGCCCGCGGCATCGCCTATCAGCTGGTCGAGGCGCTCGGCGTGCTCGAGCGTCCCAGGATCGCCAACGAGCTGAAGGATCTCGACCAACCCTCGCGCGCCACTTTACGCAAATACGGCGTCCGCTTCGGCGCCTATCACCTCTATTTCCCCGGCCTCTTGAAGCCCGCCGCGCGTGCGCTGGCCGCGCTGCTGTGGGCGCTGAAGCAGGACAATGTCGATCTGTCCTCGCTCTCGGGCGCGCAGCATCTGGCATCTTCGGGCCGCACTTCGTTCCCGGTCGACAAGGCTCTGCCGCGCGATGCCTATCGCGTGCTCGGCTACAAGCAGGCCGGCGAGCGCGCTGTGCGCGTCGACATCCTGGAGCGCCTTGCCGACCTGATCCGCCCGGCGCTGGCTTGGCGCGAGAACTCGCCCGGCGAAAAGCCCGCCGGCGCGTTCGACGGCCGCAGCTTTATCGTGACCCAGGCGATGACCTCGCTCACGGGCTCTGCGGGCGAGGATTTCGCCTCGGTGCTGCGCGCGCTCGGCTATCGCATGGAGAAGCGCCCGCCGCTGCCGCCGAAGCCTGTAGCGGTCGTTGCGGAAGCGTCCAGCGCAGAGGCTCCCGCCGAGACGTCTGCGACCGAAACGCCGGTCGAGGACGCTGTCGCCACAGACACACCGATCGAAGTCGCTGCCGAAGCCGTCACCGTCGAAGACGCGCCCGGCATGGAGCAGCACGACGAGCCCGCGCCCGAAGGACCGGCGCTCGCAGCATCGCTAGAGGCGCCCGTCACGCCCGAAGATGCTCCCGGCATCGCGCCGCCGGCCGAAGAGGCCGCCGCGCCCACCGAGGCTGCCGGCCTTGAAGCCGCGCCCGCTGAAGCTGCCGCTGTCGAAGCTGCCGCATCGCCCGATGCCGCAGCGCCGGTCGAGGCCGCTGCCGCGCCCGCCGAGCCGGAGCTCGTCGAGGTCTGGCGTCCCGGCGGCCGTCACGAGGATCGCAAGCCGCGCCACGAGCGCCATCGCCATCAGCGTCATCATCAGCCGCGTCCGCAGGCGGGCGCCGAGGCGGGTGCTGCGCCCGCCGAAGGCGAGGCCGCGCAAGCCGCCGACGGCGAGAAGCGCGGCGAGCGTCATCGCCATGGCGGGCATCGGAAAGATTTCCGCAAAGGCCGCGAAGGCGGTGCCGACGGCGCGCCGCGTCCCGAGGGGCGCGACGACAAGAACCGCAGCTTCCAGGGCAAGGATCGCGACAAGGATCGCGATCGCAACAAGGGCAAGTTCGGCGGCGATCGCGACAAGGGTCGCGACAATCGTGGCCGCGACCGCGACAAGGGCCGTGACCGCCAAGGCGGGCCGTCGCTGCGTCCCTACGCCTCGAGCGCGAACCCGCGCGAGCGCGATCGGCCGGTCGATCCCAATTCGCCCTTCGCAAAGCTCGCTGCGCTGAAGGAGCAGCTCGCGGGGCGCAAGGAGTAGCCTACGACCGAGCGGCAGCGCATCGACAAATGGCTGTGGCACGCGCGGGTGGTGAAGGCGCGCACCTCCGCGGCTGAACTCGTCGAGTCCGGCCATGTCCGCGTCAACGGCACGCGCGAGACCTCGCCCGGGCATGCGATCAAGGTGGGCGACGTGCTCACCATCGCGCTCGACCGCACCGTGCGCGTGTTGAAAGTGATAGCCTTCAACGAGCGCCGCGGCGATGCCGCCTCGGCGCGCGTGCTCTACGAGGAGCTCGGCGAAGGAAAGCGCAATTAATTGCGCTTTGAATTCATTTCTTGGTCGATCAATCGCGCAAAGCCGTCATGATCGGCCGTCCCCGACCTTGCGGCGCCGGGCCATCCGCGCTACGCAAGCCGCGACTTTTAAAAGAGCTTTTCGGAGCGTTGGATGACTTACGTCGTCACTGAAAACTGCATCAAGTGCAAGTACACCGACTGCGTCGAGGTCTGCCCGGTCGACTGTTTCTACGAGGGTGACAACATGCTCGTCATCCATCCTGACGAATGCATCGACTGCGGCGTGTGCGAGCCGGAATGCCCCGCCGACGCCATCAAGCCGGACACGGAACCGGGCCTGGAAAAGTGGCTTTCGGTCAACGCCGACTACGCCAAGAGCTGGCCGAACATCACCCAAAAGAAAGAATCACCCGCCGACGCCAAGGAATTCGACGGTATGGAGGGCAAGTTCGAGAAATATTTTTCTCCGAACCCCGGCTCCGGAGACTAATTCGGACCCAAACTTAACCCTAATACCTTCGTTCGCGCCGAAAACCAGGCCTAAAGACCCCTAAATCATTGATTTTTGCGGGAAATGTGCTATATTGGGCACATTAAGCCGAACCCCGTCAGCCCCGTTGGCCCCTCTGGGTTCCCGTGAAACCAAATGTCGAACAGGGGCGTGGCAGTTTCCGCGCGCAGGCTGTGTCACAGAAAACGCGTAAAAAGAGTACTTCAGCGAGGGCTTCCCATAAGGAGGCCAAAAAAGTCGCCGCGGCCAGCCGTAGCGCATCCAAGGGTCGGACCGCGACTAAGGCGCCGGCTGCAAAGTCCTCGAAGAACAAAAGAAGCGCAATGCCTAACAAGACTGCCAAACCGGCCGCGAAAGCGACCGTTGCCAAGCCTGCTGCTGCTAAGGTTCCCGCTGCCAAGCCCGCTGCGCCGAAGGCCTCTGTTGCTGCTCCTGCCAAGGCTCCTGTCGCTGCCAAGCCGGCCGTGAAGCCGGCGGCTGCTGCGCCGAAGGTCGAGGAAAAGAAGGTCGTGACCCAGCGCCAGGGCTTCAAGGCCAACGAATTCGTCGTCTATCCCGCTCACGGCGTCGGCCAGATCCTGGCCATCGAGGAGCAGGAGATCGCCGGTGCGAAGCTCGAGCTGTTCGTCATCAACTTCATCAAGGACAAGATGACGCTGCGCGTTCCGACCGCCAAGGTCGCGAACGTCGGCATGCGCAAGCTGTCCGAGCCCGCGCTGGTGAAGAAGGCGCTGGAAACGCTCAAGGGCCGCGCCCGCGTCAAGCGCACCATGTGGTCGCGCCGCGCCCAGGAATACGAAGCGAAGATCAATTCGGGCGATATCGTCGCGATCGCGGAAGTCGTGCGCGACCTCTATCGCTCCGAGTCGCAGCCCGAGCAGTCCTACTCTGAACGCCAGCTCTATGAAGCCGCACTCGATCGTCTGTCCCGCGAGATCGCGGTGGTGCAGCACTCGACCGAGACCGAAGCGGTCAAGGAGATCGAGGCCCAGCTCGCCAAGAGCCCGCGCCGCAACGCCAAGGCGGAAGCCACCGAGGGCGAGGCGGATGCCGAGGGCGATGCCGACGATACCGATGGCGACGACACCACCGTCGCCGACGAGGCGGCGTAAGCGCCACGTCGCGTCGATCGCAACAGATCAAAAGCCCGGCCTTGCGGCCGGGCTTTTTGTTTGGGGGCAGGGTCATACCAAGCGTCGTCCTGGCGAAGGCCAGGACCCATTACCCCAGGTTTGAGTTGCTGCGACGGCTCGGAGTTACAGCCTTCGTCAAACCGCAGCCTGTGGTGATGGGTCCTGGATCGGCGCTCGCTTTGCTCGCTGGTCCAGGACGACGAGGAGAAGGAGGCCTTGCCTCATTTCACCGGCCGCTTTTCCAGCTTCCTCGCCAGCGTCCGCCGGTGCATGCCGAGCCGCCTCGCCGCCTCCGAAATATTGAAATCCGTCTCGATCAGGGTCTGGTGGATGCGTTCCCATTCCAGCGTCTTGATCGATGTCGGCCGCGCATCGAGCGCGACTTCGGCATTGCCTTCGGCCTTGTTGAAGGCGGCCTCGATGTCGTCGGTGTTCGACGGCTTGGCCAGATAGTGGCAGGCGCCGAGCTTGATCGCCTCGACGGCAGTCGAGATGCTGGCAAAGCCGGTTAGCACCACGATCAGCATCTCCTCGTCGTGCGTGTGCAGCAGCTCGACGCAAGCCAAGCCCGAAGCGCCGCCGAGCTTGAGATCGACCACGGCGTGGCCGAAGGATCGCTCCTCCAGCACTTTCCGCACCTCCTCGATCGAACCGGCGAGCACGACATCGTAGCCGCGGCGCTCGAACGAGCGTTTCAGCGTGCGCGCAAAGCCTTCATCGTCCTCGACGACGATGAGCGAACGGTCAGGCGTCAAAGCTGCCTCCGATCGCGAGCGTTGCGAGGGGCAGGGTCAGGCGGACGGTGGCGCCGCGCTTCCTGTGGTTCTCGGCGGTTACGCTGCCCCCGAGCTTGCGCACAACGTTGACCACCAGGAACAGGCCGAGCCCGCCGCCGGCGCGGCCCTTGCTTGAGTGATAGGGCTTGCCGAGCTGCGCCAGCATCTCCGGCGCAAAGCCCGGGCCGCGGTCGCTGATCGACAGCACGAGATTGTCGCCCTCGCGCTCGGCCAGAAGCTCGACCCAGTCGCGCGAGACCTCATAGGCGTTGTCGAGCACGTTGAAGATCACCTGCTTCAGCGCGACGTCCGAGGCGATCGCGACGTCCTCGCCGAACGTGTTGACGAAATAGAGCGTGCGCGCCGAACGGGCGTTGCGCCACTCATCGACCAGTGCGGTGACGAAGGCCGTCACCGTCGTCGGCGAGGAACCTTCACCGCGCGCTTCGCCCGCCGACACCAGGATGCCCGTCACGATCGACTTGCAGCGTTGCAGCGAGGTCTCCATCTCCGCGAGATCCTCGGCGAGTTCCTGATCGGCGGCGAGATCCGGCATGCGGCGCCAATCGCTGAGGATCACCGAGAGCGAGGCCAGCGGGGTGCCGAGCTCGTGCGCTGCACCCGATGCTAGCAGGCCCATGCGGACGATGTGGTCCTGCTCGGCCGCATGCTGGCGCAGCGCCGCCAGATGCGCGTCGCGCTCGCGCAGGTTTCTGTTGATGCGGGTGACGAACACGACCAGCAGCACGGCGTTGAGCACGAAGCCCAACAGCATGCCGGCCACGGTGAGGCTGTAGGCCTCGCTGATCGGGTTCGGCGGCAGGTCGAGCGGCCGGTACGCCAATGTCAGCCAGACAAAGCTGGCGCAGGTCAGCGCCACCAGCGACCAGGTCGAGCGCGCATCGAGCAGCACCGCGCCCAGCGTCACCTGGAGCAGGAATAACGAGGTGAACGGATTGGTGGCGCCGCCACTGAGATAGAGCTGCGCGGTCAGCGCGGCGACGTCGAGCATCAAGGCGACCAGCAGCTCGTTGCTGGAGATCGCGGCGCGATGGCGCACCCAGACCAGGCTCGAGACGTTGAGCAGCACCAGCGCGCCGATCACGGCGCCCATCCGCTCCAGCGGCAGGGGGATGCCGAGCCAGAAATGCACGCCGCCGATGGTCACGATCTGGCCGACCACCGCGGTCCAGCGCAGCTGGATCAGCAACGCCATGTTCTTGCGGTTGGTCTCGTCGTCGGTCGGCGCAGCGCCGATCAGCTCGCTGCGCGCGTCCGCCTGCGATTGCAGCGTGACGGCGAGCTCGCCAAACGCCTGGGGAGGCGTTCTTCCGTCGTCAGGTCTGTTCGACGATCGTTCCAGCATCTGATCCCGTCCTGCGGGCGGCAGCATCGGAGCCGCCGGCCGGTTCGTGGACGAAGCGCCCGCGGCGGAACAGCCCGCCGCCGAATGTGACGAAAAGTTTACCGGCCAGCATGAACGCCAGGGCAAACCACGTCAGCGCGTAGATCAGGTGGTTATTGGGAAAGCGGATCACGGTCAATCCGCCGATGGGGCCCTCGATGGGGCCTTGGGCGGTTTGTGATCCGGCATCGGCATCGACGAAAAAGGGTGCGACATCGTGGAGGCCGCGCGCCGCCGCAATCGCGGCGACATCCCGCGAGTACCAGCGGTTGTGCTGGGGCACGTTGTTGCGGAGGAAGCCGCCTTTTGGCTCCGTCATGCGCAGCAGGCCGGTGATCTCGACCTCGCCGTCCGGATTGCCGTTCCGGCGCATCGATGCCTCGCGCCGCTCGGGCGGCACGAAGCCGCGATTGATCAGGACCTGGGTGCCATCGTCGCGCTTGAGAGGCGTCAGCACCCAATAGCCGGGGCCTTCCTCGGTGACGGCCTGAACCAGCGTCTCGCGGTCATGCAGGAAGCGGCCGGCGACGGTGACATGCCTGTATTCGTCGCTTGCGGCGGAGACCGCAGGCCACGAAGCGGGCGAGGGGATCGGCTGGGCCGGGGCATGGACGCGCTGCTCGACGCGGTCGATCAACGCCAGCTTCCAGGCGCGGCGTTCGATCTGCCAGACGCCGAGCGCGATCAGAGCGGCAAAGGCCGTGAGCGAGAGGACCGTGAGCCAGAAGGACGGGCGCGCAGCCTTACGGCGCGCCCGTCCTGCCTTGCTCGTCACGGTCCCCAATTCGCTCACTTCATTCCGCTCATCTGGTGGATCGGCATCATGTTGCTGTTGAGGTGGTTCATCACCCACAGTGAGCCGGACAGCGCGATCACCACCATGACGATGGTGAAGATCAGCGCCATCATGCTCCAGCCGTTCTCGGATTTCGTGTTCATGTGCAGGAAGTAGATCATGTGCACGACAATCTGCACGACCGCGAAGGCCATGATGACCAGCGCGGTGATCTGCTTGCTCGGCAGTGTGCCGCTCATCACCAGCCAGAACGGGATCGCGGTGAGCACCACCGAGAGCACGAAGCCGAGCATGTAGCCCGAGAACGTGCTGTGGGCGTGGCCGTCGTCGTGGTGATGGTCGCCCGCGTGAGCGGCGTGGGTATCGGTGTTCATCGCAGAACTCCCAGGAGATAGACGAAGGTGAAGACGCCGATCCAGACCACGTCGAGGAAGTGCCAGAACATCGACAGGCACATCAGGCGGCGGCGGTTGGCTTCGATCAGGCCGAACTTCCAGACCTGCACCATCAACGTGACCAGCCAGATCAGGCCGCAGCTGACGTGCAGGCCGTGGGTGCCGACCAGGGTGAAGAAGGCGGACAGGAAGGCGCTGCGCTGGGGCGTTGCGCCTTCATGGATCATGTGGGCGAACTCGGTCAGCTCGATGCCGATGAAGGCGGCGCCGAACAGGCCGGTGATCGCCAGCCACATCTGCGTCTGCGCGATCTTGTTCTGCTGCATCGTCAACATCGCGAAGCCGTAGGTGATCGACGACAGCAGCAGCATCGAGGTGTTCACCGCGACCAGGTCGAGGTCGAACAGGTCCTTCGGCGCGGGGCCGGCGGCGTAGTTGGCGCCGAGCACGCCGAAGGCGGCGAACAGCATCGCGAAGATGAGGCAGTCGCTCATCAGGTAGATCCAGAAGCCGAGCGAGGTGCTGTAGCCTTCCGGATGCGGGTGTTCGTCGGCGAGATAGAAGACCGGCTCGCCGGTCTGCGAGGGATTGACAGCGACAGTCATTTACTTGGCTCCGGCGAGCAGTTTGGTGCGCGCGTCCTCGGTCCGGATGACGTCGTCAGCCGGAATGTCGAAGTCGCGGTGATAGTTGAAGGTGTGACCGATCCCGACGGCGAGCATCGCGATGAAGCTCGCGGCGGCCAGCCACCAGATGTACCAGATCAGGCCGAATCCCATCGCGGTTGCCAAGCCGGCGAGGATGATTCCGGTGCCGGTGCTGCTCGGCATGTGGATCGGCTTGAACCCGATGAGCGGACGCTGGTAGCCGCGCTTCTTCATGTCCCACCACGCGTCATTGTCGTGAACGACGGGGGTGAAGGCGAAGTTGTAGTCCGGCGGCGGCGAGGAGGTCGCCCATTCCAGCGTGCGCGCGTCCCAGGGATCGCCGGAGACGTCCTTAAGCTGCTCGCGCTTGAGGAAGCTGACCGCGAACTGCATCAGCATGCTGAGAATGCCGAGGAAGACGAGGCCGGCGCCGATCGCGGCGATGACGAACCATATCTGCAAGGACGGATCGTCGAACACGCGCAGGCGGCGGGTCACGCCCATCAGGCCGAGCACATAGAGCGGCATGAAGGCGAGGTAGAAGCCGACGACCCAGAACCAGAACGACAGCTTGCCCCAGAACACATCGAGCTTGAAGCCGAACGCCTTCGGGAACCAATAATTGATTCCGGCGAACGCGCCGAACACCACGCCGCCGATGATCACGTTGTGGAAGTGCGCGATCAGGAACAGGCTGTTGTGCAGCACGAAGTCGGCCGGCGGCACCGCCAGCAGAACGCCGGTCATGCCGCCGAGCACGAAGGTCAGCATGAAGGCGATCGTCCACATCATCGGCAGCTCGTAGCGGATGCGGCCGCGATACATCGTGAACAGCCAGTTGAACATCTTCGCGCCCGTCGGGATCGAGATGATCATCGTGGTGATGCCGAAGAACGAGTTCACGCTGGCGCCCGAGCCCATCGTGAAGAAGTGGTGCAGCCACACGAGATACGACAGGATGGTGATGACCACCGTGGCGTAGACCATCGAGGTGTAGCCGAACAGGCGCTTGCCGGAGAAGGTCGAGGTGACTTCCGAGAAGATGCCGAAGGCGGGGAGAACCAGGATGTAGACCTCGGGATGGCCCCAGATCCAGATCAGGTTCACGTACATCATCGGGCTGCCGCCGAAATCGTTCGTGAAGAAGTTGGTGCCGACGTAGCGATCGAGCGAGAGCAGCGCGAGCACGACGGTCAGAACCGGGAAGGAGGCGACGATCAGGATGTTGGTGCAGAGCGAGGTCCAGGTGAACACCGGCATCTTCATCATGGTCATGCCGGGGCACCGCAGCTTGACGATGGTGCAGATCAGGTTGATGCCGGATAACGTCGTTCCGACGCCGGCGACCTGCAGCGCCCAGATGTAATAGTCGACGCCGACATCAGGGCTGTAGCCGATGTTCGACAGCGGCGGATAGGCGAGCCAGCCGGTGCGGGCGAACTCGCCGATGAACAGCGAGGCCATCACCAGCACCGCGCCGCCGACCGTCATCCAGAAGCTGAAATTGTTCAGGAACGGGAACGACACGTCGCGCGCGCCGATCTGGAGCGGAACGACGTAGTTCATCAGGCCCGTGACCAGCGGCATCGCCACGAAGAAGATCATGATCACGCCGTGGGCGGTGAAGACCTGGTCGTAGTGATGGGCGTTGAGATAGCCTTCGGAGCCGCCGAACGCGAGCATCTGCTGGCCGCGCATCATCAGCGCGTCGGCGAAGCCGCGCAGCAGCATCACGATGCCGAGGATCATGTACATGATGCCGATGCGCTTGTGGTCCACCGTGGTGAACCATTCGCGCCAGAGGTAGCCCCAGAGACGGAAATAGGTGAGGCCGCCGAGCAGCGTGGCGCCGCCGAGCGCGACCACCACGAAGGTGCCGACGACGATCGGCTCGTGCAGTGGCAGTGACTCGAGGCCGAGCCGGCCGAAGATGAGCTTGAGAAGATCAGGAGACATGCGAGCTCTCTTTAGGAGTCTGACTTCGGACGCTGTCCGAGGAAGAAGGACGAGGACTTGAGCGGCGTGAAGGTCGGCCGCTTCAGGCCGGCGCCGAGCAGCGGCGCGGTGTCGGCCGGCGCCTTGATCGACGCGGTGGTCTGGCCCTGCGGCGCATCCGGCGTGCAGGTGCCGGCGACGAAGGTCGGCTCGGGCCCGAGCGCGGTGCCGCGACGGGCGTACTTGTCGTAGGCGAGCGGCAGGGTGTTGTTCAGGCCCTCATGGCCGCGGCCACCCTTGGCGTCGATCGCCATCATCTCGCTCTGGCACATCTTGCCGGTCTCGACGCACATGTTGAGGATCAGGCGGTAGAGATCGGTATCGATGGTGCCGTAGCGCCGCACCGGCTCGTTCTGGCTCGGCTTTTCGAGCTGGAGATATTCGGCGCGGCCGAGCGAGCCGCCGGCGGACTTGGCGCTGGCGATCCAGGCGTCAAAGCCCTTGTCGTCGAGGCCCTGGAAGTCGAAGTGCATGCCGGAGAAGCCGGCGCCGCTGTAGTTCGCCGAGAAGCCCTTGTAGGTGCCGGTGTGGTTCACGACGGCGTGGAGCTTGGTCTCCATGCCCGGCATCGCGTAGATCTGGCCGGCGAGCGCGGGGATGTAGAACGAGTTCATCACCGAGGAGGCGGTGATGCGGAAGTTGATCGGGCGATCGACCGGCGCCGCCAGGTCGTTGACGGTGGCGATGCCGTAGTCCGGATAGATGAAGAGCCACTTCCAGTCGAGCGCGACGACGTCGACCTCGAGCGGGGCCTTGGACTGGTCCACGGCGCGGTCGGCGTGGATGCGGCCGAGCGTGCGATAGGGGTCGAGCAGATGCGTGCCCATCCAGGTCAGCGCGCCCAGGCAAATGATGATCAGCAGCGGCGCCGACCAGATCACCAGCTCGAGCTTGGTCGAGTGGTCCCAATCCGGCTCGTAGCGGGCCGAGGTGTTGGACTGGCGGTAGCGCCAGGCGAACAGCACCGTCAGTGCCATCACGGGGACGACGATCAGGAGCATCAGGACGGTGGAGATGATGACGAGGTCGCGCTGCTGGGCAGCGATGTCGCCGGCTGGCGCCAGCACGACGTAGTTGCAGCCACTGAGCGCGGCTGCCAAGGGTAGCAGCGCCAGGATCTTGAGACGGGACACGGGCCGAGCCTTTGAGAATGAGTTTCCTTTGCGGGGCCAACGGGTAGCTGCGGCGCAGCAATCCGGACATTGGACAATTTGTCCAATGTTGCAGTGCGGAATGTTGGGCCAGACAGGCCCGGATTGCCTGGCGCCCCGCCGGGCGGTCGGCTTTGGTTTTCAGGACGTTAAGGGCGCACGAATGGCGACGGCACAGACCCCTGCAATGGCAGACCTCCACTCGGGCGAGCACGGCCACGACCAGGCCAGTCCCGGCGAGATCGCCATCGGCGTCATCATCGGCCGCACCTCGGAATTCTTCGACTTCTTCGTCTACGCGATCGCCTCGGTGATCGTGTTCCCGCGCCTGGTGTTTCCGTTCACCAGCGAACTGACCGGCACGCTCTATTCCTTCATGATTTTCGCGCTGGCCTTCATGGCCCGGCCGATCGGAACCGTCATTTTCATGACGGTCGACCGTGAGTACGGCAAAACGGCCAAGCTGGTCTCGGCGCTGTTCCTGCTCGGCACCGCCACCGTGGCGCTGGCGTTCCTGCCCGGCTATTCCGAGATCGGCGTTGCGGCGATCTGGCTGCTGGCGCTGGCGCGTATCGCGCAGGGTCTGGCCTGGGGCGGCGCCTGGGACGGCATGGCCTCGCTGCTGGCGCTGAACGCTCCGCCCTCCAAGCGCGGCTGGTACGCGATGGTGCCGCAGCTCGGGGCGCCGCTCGGGCTGATCGTGGCGAGCGCGCTGTTCGCCTATTTCGCCGGCAACCTCTCGGCCGACGATTTCTTCGACTGGGGCTGGCGCTATCCGTTCTTCGTCGCCTTCGCCATCAACGTCGTGGCGCTGTTCGCGCGCCTGCGCATGGTGACGACGGAAGAATACGCGACGCTGTTCGAGACCCGTGAATTGCAGCCCGCGCGCATCTCCGAGACGGTCGCGCGCGAAGGCCAGAACATCATGCTCGGCGCATTCGCGCCGCTGGCGAGCTTTGCGCTGTTCCACATGGTCACGGTGTTTCCGCTGTCCTGGGTGTTCCTGTTCACCCGCGAAAGCCCGGTGCGCTTCCTGATCATCGAGATCGTCGCCGCCGTGTTCGGCGTCGCCGCGATCGTGGCCTCCGGCATCATCGCCGACCGCGTCGGCCGCAAGTCGCTGCTGATGGGATCGGCGATCGCGATCGCGATCTACAGCGGCTTCGCTCCGCAGCTGCTCGACGCCGGCGCGTTCGGCGAGACCATCTACATGGTGATCGGCTTCATCCTGCTCGGCCTGTCGTTCGGCCAGTCCTCGGGCGCGATCGCCTCGAACTTCAAGCAGGCGTATCGCTACACGGCCTCGGCGCTGACCTCTGACATGGCCTGGCTGTTCGGCGCCGGCTTCGCGCCGCTGGTCGCGCTGTTGCTTGCCACCAATCTCGGCGTCATCGCCTCGGGTGCGTATCTGCTCTCGGGCGCGTTCTGGACGCTGCTCGCGCTCTGGCTCAGCGGCCAGCGCGAGGCGGGCGACATGGACGCGGGCGCTTAGTCAAGCGCGGAGCTTGTAGGGTGGGCAAAGGCGCATGGCGCCGTGCCCACCTCTCTCAACGATTTCGATCGGAAATGGTGGGCACGCTACGCTTTGCCCACCCTACGGCAGTGTCTTCGTGGCTCCAGATCCCGGGTTCGCGCCAAGCGCCCCGGGATGACGCGCGCTTCGCGCAGCGTCAATCCGCCACGACCTTCACGCGATCCCTCACCTTCACCTGCGCGTTGCGATCGAGGCCGTTGAGCACGCGGAAGCGCTCGGCGGGGTGATCGACGCCGGCCATGCGGTGGGAGAGCGATTCCACGGTGTCGCCGGGCTGCACGGTGATCACCTTGATGCGCAGCGGGCGGGCGGCCTGGATCTCGTCGAGGGTCAGGCGACGGAACGAGTTGACGGTCTCGCGCGCATTGCGCTCGCTCTCGGTCGACTTCTGCCGTGCCGCGAAGATGAAGCGGTAGACGTCGCTGCCGAAACGCAGCGCATAGACCTTGAACTGCCACTGGTCGCCCTTGGCGGTGGCGGACGCGGCCGGGAAGCCGTTGATGGTGATGTCTTCCGTGGACGCCTTCTCGACGCCTTCCATCCAGCCCGAATTGAGGTAATCGCCGAGCGACTGCTCGGCCGGCACCCGCACCACGTCGAAGCGCATCGCCTGCGAGCCGCCGTCGCGCACGCCGATCACCGCCTGCGCGGTGTTGTCGAGCGTGAAATTGTCCGGCGCCTGGAAGGTGAAGCCGAGCTTCGGATGCAGGAAACGCCGGCCGCGGACAAAACCCTCGCTCGGGTCTTCGCCATAGACGAGGTTGTCGATCGCGGCGAGATAGCTCTCGCGGTCGCGCTCGCCTCCTTCCGGAGCGACGTATTGCCGCGCGATGGTCTGCGCGTTCTGCACACGCTCCGGGGTTGCCGGATGCGACGAGGTGAAGTCCTGCGCGCGCGGATCGAGCGAGGTCTTGCCGGCCTTGAGCTCGGCATTGCGCTCCATCGCGGAAAGGAAGCGCGCGGCACCGTAGGGATCGAAATGCGCCCTGGCGGAGATGCCGACGCCGATGCCGTCCGCCTCGAACTCCTGGTTGCGCGAAAAGCTCGCCATGGTGAGCTTGGTCTTGGCCAGCGCGAGCGCGGTGAGATCGGGATCGTTGCTCATGTCGGTGACAACACGGGTGACGATCGCGGCCTGGCGCGCCTGGTCCTCGCGCATCGCGGCGTGCTTGGACAGCACATGCGCCATCTCGTGGCTGAGCACGGAGGACAATTCCGACGTATCGCTCGCGAGCGCAAGAAGACCGCGCGTGACATAGAGCTGGCCGTTCGGCAGCGCGAAGGCGTTGACCGCGCCGGAATTCAGAATGGTGATCCGGTAGCCCTGGTCGGGGCGGTCGGAGGCGGCGACGAGCCGGTCGACGGTCTTGGTGACCAGCGATTCGAGCCTCGGGTCGTCATAGGTGCCGCCATAGCTCGCCAGGATGCGCTCGTGCTCCTTTTCGGTGGCGGGGGTCTGCGCGACGGCTGGCTTCGGCTTGGGCATCGCGACCGTCGGCGGGGCCGCCGCGGTCTGGAACCGGTTCATGTCGCCGCAACCGGCGAGCGCCGTGCCCAGCAAAAGGCATAGCACGGCCGGCGCAGCCCGAAGGCGGCGGCCTTCACCCGTCCAGTGCTGTTCTAGCACCCCATTCACGTCGCTTAACCCGTGCCCGGCCCGTTTAAGGCCTTACCCCTGCCGGCTCGTTTGCACCCAGCAACTCGACCTGTCCAACGAGGCGCACATCGATACGCGGCCCCGTATTCCCCTCAACCCAGCCCCGGACTCGAATACGTCGATTTTCCAGGGACTTAAGGGCTATCCCGGCGGTTTCGAACGCCGGTGATGCGCGCCTTGAAATAGTCACGGCAAAGCCGCGTGTCCAGTTCCGTCCGAAGTTGAGGTAGGTCATTGCCCCAGCTTGCCGGACCGACAGGACTTTGCCCTCGACCACCACAAAACGCCCGATCCCGGCCAAAATATCGTCCGGACTTTCCGCGTTTTTTATGGCCGACGGGTCAGCCCAGTTGCCCTTTTTTTGGCGTCGCGCCTCGGCCTCGGACGACATCAGGGCGGCCGCGCAGTCCTTGTCGGCGATCTCGGCGGAGACGATGGCGTCGCCCTGGGCCAGCAGCATCGCCTGCACCGGGGTGTCGCTGTCGCCGATGAAGATCAACCCACCCTGGCGCCCATAGCGGTCGGGCGTGTCGTCGGCGCTCCGCAGCGTCACGTCGCGGCCGACGAGCAGCGAAGCCAGCGCCTGCTTCGTCGTCGCGGTCGGCTCGATTCCGGTGAGGCGGATCTCGCGGCCGTCGTCCAGGCGCACGCTGCGCGCATCGACGATCGCGGCGACGCGGCCATCGCCCTGCGACTCGAACTGGCACGGCGCCGCGAACGCAGTGCGACCCGCGACGAGAAGAAGTACGACGATGAGGTGAAGCAGTCGCGTCACGTTGCCCGGGAAGGTTGCGTTACGCTCCACTCTTAACTCAAACGAGGCCAACGACGAAGTGCTTCGATCCGATCCAGTGGCCGTGTGACGCTCAGCCATTGCCTCACATGCGTCATTGCGAGCGCAGCGAAGCAATCCAGGACTATCCCCGCGGTGACGGTCTGATTGCTTCGCTGCGCTCGCAATGACGGTGCGGAAACGTCTTGCGTCATTCCACCATTCCGCTTTGCGGAAAACGCGTGACGATCGCGCGAGCTGCACGCCCCTCGCGCTTGCTGCCCTCTCGCGCATGCGGCATGATTGCGGCAATAGCGATAACCAAGAGCAATAACCAAGCCGCCATCAGAGTACGGCGCGATAAGGGAGGTCTTTTTCGATGACGAGAATTTTGCCGGGCATTTTTGCCGCCGCGTTGGCCCTGAGTGCGAGTGCCGTGCAGGCCGAGGACAAGCCGCCCCTGAAGATCGGCGGCATCCTCGATATGTCGAGCCTCTATGCCGACATCACCGGTCCCGGCAGCGAGACCGCGGCCAAGATGGCCGCTGAGGATTTTGGCGGCGAGGTGCTGGGGCGCAAGATCCAGGTGTTGGCGGCCGACCATCTCAACAAGGCGGATCTCTCCGCCAACATCGCCCGCGACATGCTCGACAACCAGGGCGTCGAGATGATCTACGACGTCGCGGCCTCCGCGACCGCGCTTGCGGCGGGCGAGATCGCGAAGGCGCGCAACAAGATCATCATGTTCAACGGCCCGGGCTCGATCCGTCTCACCAACGAGGCCTGCGGTCCCTACACCGTGCACTACGTGTTCGACACCTACGGCCAGGCCAACGTGACCGGGCTTGCGGCCGTGAAGTCGGGCCTCGACACCTGGTTCTTCCTCACCGCCGACTACGCCTTCGGCCAGGATCTGGAGAAGGACACCAGCGCCGTCGTCACCAAGACCGGCGGCAAGGTGCTCGGCGGCGTGCGCCATCCGCTCAACACGTCGGACTTCTCATCCTTCCTGCTCCAGGCGCAGGCTTCCAAGGCCAAGGTGATCGGCCTTGCCAATGCCGGCGGCGACACCGTCAATGCCATCAAGCAGGCGGCCGAGTTCGGCATCACCAAGGGCGGCCAGAAGGTCTCGCCGCTATTGGCCTTCGTGACCGATATCGATTCGATCGGACTGGAGACCGCGCAAGGCCTGCTGCTGGCGGAAGCCTTCTACTGGGACCTCAACGACGACACGCGCGCATTCTCGAAGCGCTTCACCGAGCGCATGAAGCGGCCGCCGACCTCGGCGCAGGCCGGCGTCTACTCCTCCGTGACGCATTACCTGAAAGCCGTGAAGGCGGCGGGCACGACGGATGCGGCTGCGGTGATCAAGGTGATGAAGGAGACGCCGATCAACGATTTCTTCGCCAAGGGTGGCAAGATCCGCGAGGACGGCCGCATGATCCACGACATGTACCTGTTCGAGGTGAAGAAGCCGTCGGAATCCAAGGGCCGCTGGGACGACTACAAGCTGCTCGCCACCGTGCCCGGCAGCGAAGCGTTCCAGTCGCTGGAGCAGTCGCGCTGCCCGCTGGTGAAGAAGTGACGGCGTGACGTAAGTCATGACGTCATCCCGGGGCGCGAAGCGAACCCGGGATCTCGAGGTTCCGGGTTCTCGCTTCGCGAGCCCCGGAACGACAATCTAACGGTCGGCGCGCCCCGGAATGACGAAACAACAAACAACAAGAGGGAGACGTCCCATGAGCAACGACATGGTCCTGCAAAAGCTCGAAGGCGGGCTGCTCACCATCACGATGAATCGCCCCGAACGGAAGAACGCGCTCAACCCGGACATGGTGCGCGGGCTGGTCGAGGCGGCGCGGCGCGCGGCTGACGATCCGGAGGTGCGCGCGGTGCTGTTCAAGGGCGCCGGCGGCTCGTTCTGTGTCGGCGGTGACGTCAAGTCGATGGCGGAGGGCCGCGCGCCGCTGCCGTTCGAGCAGAAGCTTGCGAATCTGCGCCGCGGCATGGAGGTCTCGCGCATCCTGCACCAGATGCCGAAACCCGTGGTGGCGCAGCTCGACGGCGCCGCGGCCGGTGCCGGCCTCTCGATGGCGCTGTCCTGCGATCTGCGCATCGCCTCTGAATCCTGTAAGATCACCACCGCCTTCGCCAAGGTCGGCTTCTCCGGCGATTACGGCGGCACCTATTTCCTGACCCAGCTGCTCGGCAGCGCGCGGGCGCGCGAGCTCTATCTGATGTCGCCGGTGCTCACCGCGAAGGAGGCGCAGGCCATCGGCATGGTGACGAAGGTCGTGCCCGACGCCGAGATCGACACTGCCGCCCACGAGCTCGCGCTGTCGCTGGCGCAGGGCCCCTCGATCGCGCTCGGCTTCATCAAGCGCAACATCAACAATGCCGAGCATCTGGCGCTGGAAGACTGCTTCGACGGCGAGGCGATCCATCACACCCGCTGCGGCGACACCGAGGACCACAAGGAGGCCGCAAAGGCCTTCGTCGAGAAGCGCAAGCCGACCTTCAAGGGCGCATGATCATGGCGCCCTATGTGCGCTTGCGACAGATCTGCCTGGTCGCGCCGCAGCTCGCGCCCGTGATCTCCGACATCGCGGACATCATGGGCCTCGCCGTCTGCTACCGCGACGGCAATGTCGCAAAATACGGCCTGGAGAACGCGTTGCTCCCGGTCGACACGATCCTGCTGGAGGTGGTCGCACCCTTCAAGGACGGCACCACCGCCGGCCGCTTCATCGAGAAGACCGGCGGCCGCGGCGGCTACATGGCGATCTTCTGCTGCAACGATCCGGACGAGCGCGGCCGCAACGCCAACGCGCTCGGCGTGCGTACGGCGAACGTGATCGACCACGCGCCGTATCACGGCGTGCAGCTCCATCCGCGCGACTGCCGCGCGGCCTTCATCGAGTTCAACCACACCAAAGGCAGCGACGACATTCTGGGGCCGTATCCGCCGGCGGGACCGGACTGGCAGAAATTCATCCGCAAGGATGTGACGCAGGCGCTGACAGCGGTGGAGATGCAGAGCCCGGATCCAGCGGGGCTGGCGGAGCACTGGGGCGGGATCATCGGGGTCGCGCCAAGCGATGCCGAGCTGAGGCTGCCCAACGCAACTTTTCGTTTCGTGAAGGGGCCTAGCGAGATCATGAGCGCGCTGGAGTTCCGGGTGGCTGATGTCGCGGGCGTGCTGCATGCGGCCAGGGCGAAAGGCCTCGCGGTGGCTGGCAACGAGTTCCTGCTGGGTGGAGTGACGTTCCGGCTCAATGCGTGAGCTCTCGCCTTCGTAGCTCTCAAACCGTCATCCTGAGGTGCGAGCTGTACGGTGCGCAGCGCCGTGCAGGGAGCCTCGAAGGATGAACGGCCACCGGCCGGGCCGCTCATCCTTCGAGGCTCGCCCAGCGGCGCAGTTGCGCCGCTGATCTCGCGCCTCCAGCGACATCGGCTTCGCCGTTGCGCGGGGATGACGGTTTGAGAGAGTGCACGGCTCCACGAAAAAGGACTCGCCTCCCAATGCCGCATCCGCTCGACAGCTTCTTTTCGCCCGCCAGCATCGCGCTGATCGGCGCCTCGCGCGATCATGAGAAGATTCCCGGGCGGCTGCTCGCGATGCTGCGCAAGAACGAGTATCCCGGAAAGATCTATCCGGTGAACCCGAACTACGCCGAGATCGACGGGCTCGCCTGCTACAAGTCGATCGCGGAGATCGGTGCGCCGATCGATCTCGCCGTCGTCATCATTCCCGCCCGTGCCGTGCTGCCTGCGCTCGAGCAATGCGCCGTCGCCGGCGTCAGGAACGCCGTCATCATCTCCTCCGGCTTTGCGGAGGAGGGCGGCGACAGTGCGGCGATGCAGGATGCGATCGCGGCGCTGGCCAAGCGCACGGGCATGCGGATCTCCGGCCCCAACGCGGAGGGCTTTTTCAGCCAGATGCAGCGCGTGGCGGCGACGTTCAGCCCGGCCGTGGACGTCAAGCCGGGTGTGGTGCCGCTCGTCGCCACGCAAAGACGAATCGGCATCGTCGCGCAGAGCGGTGGCATCGGCTTTGCCTATTATCACCGCGCCCGGGCGCTCGGTGTCGCCGTGAGCTACGTCGTCAGCGCCGGCAACGAATCCGATCTCGGCGCCGGCGAATTCCTCGATTACCTGGTGCAGGATTCCTCGACCGACGTGATCCTGCTGTTCATCGAAGGCATCCGCGACGTTGGCAAGTTTCTCGCGGCGGCGCGGCGCGCCGCGGAGGTGAAGAAGCCCGTCATCGTGACGAAAGTCGGCCGCTCCGGCGCAGGCCAGCGCGCCGCGGCCTCGCATACCGCGAGCATGGCCGGCTGGTCGGCAGCGTATGATGCGGTGTTCGCGAAATACGGCTTCATCGTCTCCAACGATCTCGACGAGGCGCTGACGATTGCCGCCGTGCTGGCGAGCAACCCGTTGCCGAAGGGCGATCGCGTTGCGGTCGTCACCGTCTCCGGCGGCGCCGGCATCTGGGGCGCGGATGCGGTGGCGCTGCGGGGTTTGCAGGTGCCGGAATTGTCCGAACCGGTCCAGGCGGAGATCAAGACGCTGATGCCGTCCTACGGCACCGCGCGCAATCCGATCGACGTCACCGCGCAGGGCGTCACGTCGGGCGGTCTTCAGAAGAGCGTCGATCTGCTCACGGCCTCGGACGAGGTCGACGCGATCCTGGTCGTGCTGTCGCTGTCGAGCGAGATGCGCAAGCCCTTCAGGGAGGAGGAGCTGACGCCGGTGCTGGCGGCGCAGCACAAGCCGGTGCTGTTCTATTCCTACACGGTGCCGTCCGACTTCGCACGGCGCGAGCTTGCCAAATCCGGCGTCGTCGTGCTCTCCGGCCTGTCCCATGCCGGCGTCGCGATGCGGCAACTCGTGGATTACGCCCGTTTCGAGCTACCGAAGCCCGCGGACGAGGCGCGGTTGCCGTCGCGCGATCTCTCCGCGCATCTGACCTCGCCGGTTCTGTCAGAGGCCGACAGCAAGGCGTTGCTGCGCGCCGCCGGCATCGCGCTGCCGGACGAAGTGCTGGTGAAGGACAAGGCCGGGCTCGATGAAGCGGTCGCCCGCATCGGCTTCCCGCTGGTGATGAAGATCCAGTCGCCCGACATCGCGCACAAGAGCGAGATCGGCGGCGTGCGCGTCAACATCGTCGCCAAGGGCGAGGTGTTTCTGGCGTTCGAGGCGCTGCTGGGCAATGCGCGCAAGCACCGGCCGGAGGCTGTGATCCAGGGCGTGCTGGTCGGTCCGATGGCGAAGCAGGGTGTCGAGATCATCGTCGGCACGATGACGGACAAGACCTTTGGTCCGATGGTGATGGTGGGTCTCGGTGGGATCACCACCGAGCTGTTCCGTGACGTCGCCTATCGTCCGGCGCCTGTGAGTGCGGAGGAGGCGGGGGCGATGCTCAAGGGTTTGAAGGCGGCGCCATTGCTGAACGGTTTTCGCGGAGCAGCGAAGGCGGATGTCGTGGCGCTATCGCAATTGATCGCGGACGTCTCCGTGCTCGCCGCGCGGCATGCGAGGGACATCGCGGAGATCGAGCTCAACCCGGTGCTGGTGCACGCCGAAGGGCAGGGCGTGACCATCGTGGACGCGCTGGTGGTGGGGCGCGGCTAAACCCTCTCCCCTTGTGGGAGAGGGTGGCTCGCCGCGGAGCGGCGAGACGGGTGAGGGGTTCTCTCCGCGCGCACATCTGCGAGAGAGGCATTTGCGGAGAGATACCCCTCATCCGGCGCTTCGCGCCACCTTCTCCCACAAGGGGAGAAGGAAGAAGAGGTCACCGCCCCCTGAAATTCGCCGCGCGCCGTTCTTCCGTCGCCTTCACACCCTCCTTGAAATCTTCCGTCGCGCGCAGGCGGGTCTGCTCGGCGAGCTCGTGGTTGGTGGCGGCCATGACGCGGTCGGCGAGGCTGGCGCGCATCGTCGCGCGCGTCGAGAGCAGGCCGAGCGGTGAGCACTCGGCGATCTCGCCGGCGAGCTTCATCGCGGCCGACTTCACCTGGTCCTGCGGCACCAGCTCGTTGGCGAGGCCCCATTTGACCGCTTCTTCGCCGGTGACGCGGCGGCTGGTGTAGAACATCAGCTCGGCGTTGTTCTTGCCGATCAGCTCCGGCAGCGTCACGGTCAGGCCGAAGCCGGGGTGGAAGCCGAGTTTTGTAAAGTTCGCGGAGAAGCGTGCTTCGGGGCAGGTGACGCGGAAGTCCGCGGACACCGCGAGGCCCAGGCCGCCGCCGATCGCCGCGCCCTGCACGGCGGCGACGATCGGCTTCTTAGCGCGGAAGATGCGCACGGCCTGGATGTAGAGATGGCTGATCGGGCCGAGGTTGTCGGCCGGGTCGCCCTTCTTCTCGGCCGCGCGCGCTTCCTGGGCTTGTCGCGCGGGGTCGCCGAAATTGGCGCCGGCGCAGAACGCCTTGCCCTGGGCCGAGAGCACCGAGGCGCGGATCTCGATGTCGCGGTCGAACTCGTCGAGCGCGTCCGCGATCTGGTTGATCAGCGAGATGTCGAAGAAGTTCAGCGGCGGACGGCGGATCTCGATGGTGCCGACGTGCCCGACCTTCTCGACGCCGATATCTGTATAGGTGCTCATGATGGTCCTCGATTGAATTAGCGCAAGCCAAGTCCGCGCGCGATGATGCCGCGGAGCACCTCGGTGGTGCCGCCCTGGATGGTGAGTTTCGGTGCGGTCTTGATGGCGAAGTCGAGCTGCCGCTCCAGCGTCTCGCGGTTGGTCGCGGTCTCCTCGACGAAAGCGGCGAGATCGCGCACGCGATGCGGAAGCTGCTGCTCCCAGACCGTGCCGATGTCCTTGACGATGGAGGCTTCCACCACCGGCTCCTTGCCGGCTTGCAGCATGCCGGCGACGGAGACCGACATGCGCCGCATGGTGTGAAGCTGTGCCACCAGCCGGCCGATGCCTTCGGCGCTGCGCGTGTCCGGATTGGGACCGACCGCGCGGACCAGCTCGGTCAGCACGTAATAGGTCTCGAGGAAGCGCTCGGGGCCCGAACGTTCGTAGGCAAGCTCGCTCGTCGCCTGCTTCCAGGCGCCGTCGACCTCGCCGAGCACGTGATCGTCAGGGACGAAGAAGTCGGTGAAGACGACCTCGTTGAACTCGTACTGGCCGGTGATCTGGCCGATCGGGTTCACCTCGATGCCCGGCTGCTTCATCTTGACCAAAAACTGCGTCAGGCCGTGACGGCGGTTCTCCTTGGTCGGCGGCGACGTCCGGAAGATCGCGATCATGTAGTCGGCGATATGCGCCGACGAGGTCCAGATCTTGGTGCCGTTGATGAGATAGCCGCCGTCGGTCTTGGTCGCGCGGGTCTTCGCCGCGAACAGGTCCGAGCCGGAATTCGGCTCGCTCATGCCGATCGCAAAGCAGATCTCGCCGCGGCAGATGCGTGGCAGGATCTCCATCTTGATGTGTTCAGGGGCGTATTTCAGCAGCACCGGCCCGCTCTGGCGGTCGGCGACGAAGAAGCGTCGCGTCGGCGCATTCGCCACGCGCATCTCCTCGGTCACCACGTAGCGTTCGAGGAACGAGCGCTCCTGGCCGCCATATTTCTTCGGCCAGGTCATGCCCAGCCAGCCCTTGGCGCCGACCCGGCGGGAAAATTCCGGCGCGTCGGTGTCTTCGCGGTTGGGCTTGTGCGGATCGAAAGTGCCGGCGGCGATCTCCTCGGCGAGGAACGCGCGCACTTCCTTGCGCAATTGCTCGCACTTCTCGGGCAGGCGGATCGGATCGAAACGGAGGGCAGCGGTCATGTGTTTCGTCTCCCGATCAACGCGAAGCTACGAGCGGCCACAGTTCGTCGGCGCCGCGCCTTGCGACCAGCTTGCCGAGCTCGACGGCCCAGTGGCTTTCCGAACCGAAATCGTCGCGCCAGGCCAGCGCCCGCAGCGAATAGCGGTGCAGGATGTGCTCCATGGTGAAGCCGATCGCGCCATGGACCTGGTGCGCGATGGCGCCGCCTTTTTCGGCGGCTTCCGCGCAACGGATCTTTGCCGAGGCGGCCTCCAGGTAGACCTCGTCGTTGAACGACGTTGCGTTTGCAATGGCATCGGCCGCGGACGTTGCGGCCGCGAGCGCTGCGGCGGATTCGCCGGCAAGCCGCGCGAGATTGTGCTGCACGGCCTGGAATTTCGAGATCTTCTTCTCGAAGGCGACGCGCTCGTTGGAGTAGCGCACGGAGATGTCGAGCATCGCTTCCAGCGCGCCCGCGATCTGAAGGCTGCGCGCGACGCCGCCCATCAGCATCAGGGCGGTCTGGTCAAAGCCCTTCGGCGCCGGCTTGATCGTGATTGGCTGGGCCTTGTCGAGCGTGACGGTGTCGCTGTGGTCATAGCCGACATTGAGGCCGGATTCGATCCGGCCCTTGCTGGCATCGACCAGCGCGATCGAGACGCCGTCCTTGCCATGCGCCAGCACGGCAAAATGTTTCGCGGCCTTGGCAAAGGGCACGCCGCGGGCGCGGCCGGAGAGCGCGCCGTCGGCATCGAGCGTGATGCGATCCTTCGGCGACGCCGGGGCGACCGTCATCTCGCCTTCGGGCGAGGCGATCCTGGCCTGCGCGAGCAGCCAGCCCGCCAGCATGGTCTCGGCGAGGGGCACCGCGACCGCGAAGCGGCCGGCGGCGTTGAGCAGCGCAAAGCCGTCGGCAAGGCTTGCGCCGGAGCCGCCGAGATCGTCCGGCACCCAGGACAGCGGCAGTCCGGCCTCGCTCAGCGCCTGCCATAGCGGCGCCTGCCAGGAATCCTTCTTGTCGTTGTTGATGGTCTGCGGGTCGGCGAGATCGGCGAAGATCTTCTCCGCGGTCTCGACGACGATATTGTCACTCTCCGCCACAGCGTTCCCCGTGCTTTGCCATTGGCGCGTCCCGCCAAGTCAAGCCGGCGCGCGGTCTCTTCTTGCGCCCGATGATCTGAAAAAGCCATGGCCCTGACAAGCGTTGATCGCAAGCCCATCTGCGGCACCGGCATGGGCGCGAGAACCGATCTGGACTAATTCCGCTTAGCGGAGTTTGCTCGATTTGCAGGGTGCGGCAAACTCGCTAAACAGGGCCAGCGACCCAAGGCTTGCATCAGATACAGGGGAAGGAAATCCGGATGGCCAAAGACAGCTTATGCGCAATCGTGACGGGGTCCGCATCCGGACTTGGCGCAGCGACCGCGGAAATTCTCGCACGGAGCGGGGCGCGGCTCGTCATCAACTATTCGTCGAGCCAGAAGGAAGCCGAGGCCACGGCAGAGCTCTGCCGCAACGCGGGCGCTGCGGAAGTCCTGGTCGCCCAGGGCGACGTTTCCAAGGATGAGGATTGCCGCAAGATCGTTGCGGCAGCCAGCGGCTGGGGCCGGCTCGACGTGCTCGTCAACAATGCCGGCACCACCAAGCATGTCGCCCATGCCGATCTCGACGGATTGTCGGCGGAAGATTTCCAGCGCCTTTACGGCGTCAACACCATCGGCCCGTTCCAGATGGTGCGCGCGGCGCGCAGCCTGCTGGAAGCCGGCGCGAAGGCGTCGGGGCGGCCGTCGGCGGTCGTCAATGTGTCGTCGGTCGCCGGCATCAGCGGCGTCGGCTCGTCGATCGCCTATGCCGCGAGCAAGGGCGCGCTGAACACGATGACGCTGTCGCTGTCGCGGGCGCTGGCGCCGCTGATCCGCGTCAACACGGTATGCCCCGGCTATATCGACACGCCCTGGTTCACCAAGGGCCGCGGCGAGGCCGGCGCAAAGCAGGTGCGCGACAGCGTGGTGGCGAAGGTGCCGCTGAAGGTCGCGTCAACCGCCGACGACATCGCGCAGCTCGTCTGCTTCCTGGCGATGCCGGCCTCCAGCAACATGACCGGCGAGGTCGTGCGCATGGACGCTGGCATGCATTTGATTGCGTGACTCTACACGACGTCATTCCGGGGCGATGCGTTAGCATCGAACCCGGAATCTCGAGATTCCGGGTTCGCGCGTTGCGCGCCCCGGAATGACGGTGGCTACCCCTTGATCACGCCGCTCGCCACCAGCCGGTGCCAGATGAACAGCACCACCACCGCGCCGATCGTGGCCATGATGAAGCCGGCGCCCTGGTCCGCGCCGTAGTGCCCGATCGCCTGGCCGACGAACGTCGCCAGAAACGCACCGGCGATGCCGAGGATGGTGGTGAGGATGAAGCCGCTCGGATTGTTCGGCCCCGGCGCGAGCCAGCGCGCGATGAGACCGGCGATGAAGCCGACGACGATGATCCACAACAGGCCGCCCATGCTCATGACAATGCTCCCCTTCCCGAGAACGCGCAGATCAATCTTGACTAAATTCTGCCCGAGAGTTCGTTCTCGGTCGGCAGCCGTCCATCCGGCGTCAGGTGGTCGATCACCTGCGGCAGATATTGGCTGAGGCCGGAGAGCAGCTCCTCGCGCGACAGGCCGCTCTGGGCGGACAGGCTCTCGATCTGGTCCGCGCCGAGTGCGCTGGCGAGATCGCCGGGCGCGATCGGCTTGTTCTGGCCCTTGCCGACCCAGGAATTCGCGGTCTCACCGTGGCCGCCCTGCTGGAGCTGATTGAGGAGATCGCCGAGCCCGCCGCTCAGCACGGTGCCGGCCGCGCCGCCCGCGAGCAGACCGCCGAGGCCGCCTTTGAGCAGATCGCCGAGACCGCCGCCGCTCCCTCCGGGAAGCGTGGCGTCGCCCGTATTGACAGGCGTCGGAGGCGGCAGCGGTGAGCGCTGCTGCGGGGCAGGCGCGTCGCCCGGCTGGCCCGCCGTCAGATGCTTGAATGCCTTCCAGGCGAGCAGGCCGAGCAGCGCCATGGTCATCGGCGACATGCCGCCGGAGGATGGTTGCTCGCCCGTGCGCGATCCGTGCGGGCCGTTCTGCATGCCGTTGAGGACGTCGAGTAGACCCATGGTGCTCTCCTTTGGCGTTCTCGTTCGGCGAGTTTGCTGTTCCCGTTCGGCGAGCGCTCGCCGCTGACAAGCCCCCCGGGGCGAAAACATATGGGGCTCTCATGACCGTTACAAGGCGGATGCGCCGTAGCCGCGAGACCCCCGGCTCTGCTATCGAAGGCCGGTCATTCAGGGAGTTGAGGTCAGGTGGTTGCGGATCGACCGATCGTGGTGGCCGGCGCGGGCGCCATCGGCTGTTTCGTCGGCGGCATGCTGGCGGCTGCCGGCCGTCGCGTCGCGCTGCTGGTGCGGCCGCGGGTGAAGACCGAGATCGAGCGGTTCGGCCTGCGGCTGACCGATTTCGACGGCTCCGAGAAGAAGCTCGGGGCCGGCCAGCTCGCGCTGTCGGAGGATCCCGCGATCTTCCATAGTGCCGGCATCGTGCTGGTGACCGTGAAGAGCGCCGACACCGCCGATGTCGCGGACCAGATCGCGCAGCACGCGCCGCAGGACGCTGTCATCGTCTCGCTTCAGAACGGCGTCGGCAATGTCGCGGTGCTGCGCGAGCGCCTCGGCGGCCGGCGCGTGCTCGCCGGCATGGTGCCGTTCAACGTGATCGCGATGGGCGAGGGGCGCTTCCACCGCTCGACTTCCGGCGACATCCATGTCGGAGAGGACGCCGAGAACACGGCCGCGGCGCTCTCGGTGCCCGGTCTGTCGATGCGCGCGAGCCGCGACATCACCGGCGTGCAATGGGGCAAGCTGATCATCAACCTGAACAACGCGCTCAGCGCATTGTCGGACATGCCGCTCGCCGCGCAACTGGCAAGCCGCAACTGGCGAAAACTGTTCGCCGAACAGATGGCAGAGGGGTTGGCTGCGATGAAGGCCGCCGGCATCAATCCGGTCTCCGCGACGCCGATCCCGCTGAACTGGACGCCGACATTGCTGAGATTGCCCGACATGATCTTCAACGCGATCCTGGGGCGGACCATGAAGATCGATCCCGAGGCGCGCTCTTCGATGTGGCAGGACCTGAAGCAGGGCCGCAAGACCGAGATCGACTATCTCCAGGGCGCGGTCATCGCGCTTGCCGAGCAGAGCAATGTCAATGTGCCGCTGATGCGCCGCATTGTTGCGCTGATCAAGGAAGCTGAAGTCGCCGGCAACGGCCCTCCCGGGCTGACGCCGCAGCAGATTCGCGGGTAGCGCCTGAGTGCATGCCGCGCGACCGGAGGAGTAACGATGAGGCGTTTCTTGATGATCGGATTCGCACTGGCCGTGCTCTGCGGCGCGTCCACGTTTGCGGAAGCCCGGCCGCCGACGGTCATGAACTCTCCCGGTTATGACAGGCGATTGCAGGAGAGCAGGTCGCAGTTGGGCAGTTCACCGGCGACAGCGCCGGCGGATGCGCCGGTGGTCAAACCGAAGCGCAGCAAGAAGAAGCAGCCGAACTGAGGATGTAGGGTGGGCAAAGCGAAGCGTGCCCACCATCTTCCTTCTTGCCGGAATGGTGGGCACGGGGCGCGAAGCGCGCGCCTTGGCCCACCCTACGGTCAGTGCGAGAAGCTCACCCCTTCTTCGCCGGCTTGCTCGGCGTCGGGCTGAACAGCTTCTTCAGATCGTTCAGGCTTTCCGACAGCCGCGGCCATTCGCAGGAGAACGAGCCCTTGGTGCAGGGTGCGCCCTTCGGTCTCGGGCCCACGGCCTGCTGCACCTTCGGCCGTTCGACCGGGACGGGCACGCGCTCGACGTCGGTCCGCAGCGCGACCT
Organism: Bradyrhizobium sp. 1200_D9_N1_1; assembly: GCF_052075915.1. Lineage (NCBI taxonomy): Bacteria > Pseudomonadati > Pseudomonadota > Alphaproteobacteria > Hyphomicrobiales > Nitrobacteraceae > Bradyrhizobium > Bradyrhizobium sp. 1200_D9_N1_1. Next base: position 784,957 of record NZ_CP197226.1, read on the forward strand.
GCTGGAGCTGCTGCACCTGTTGTTCCTGCTGCTCGCGCTGCTGACGCGCGGTGGCCTGGGCCGCTTCATTGCTGCGGCGCTGATTGGCGAGATAGGCGGTGTAGGCTTCGTCGATCTTCTTCTGCTCTTCCGGCGTCGGGTTGGGACCTGCGATATCGAAGGTGCGGTCCTGGAGGAAGTCGTAATAGGAGTAGCCGCCGCCCGGCTTGCGGCGTCCGGCGAACTTGGCGTTGCAATCCGCAAGCGCCGACGTTTTCTCCGCCTTGGTCGTGGCCTTCTCGGCGGCATCAGCGCATTCCTCGAAGTCGACAGGCGCGCGCTTCCACCATTGCGCCTGGGCATGCGCGTGCGTCAGCAGAAAAAATCCTGCTGCAGCAACGAGAAGCGCCGCACGACGCGATGCAAACACGGACCACATTCTACGAGAGCATTCCTTGCAAAACTCAACCCGAACTGAGTCGGGCCAATTTTTGCCTCTTTATCGCCGGCTTGTCACCCATGGAACTCGGGAATTTCATGACTGCAATGCTGACATTTTTTGCTTGACGTGGCGCGGGAGTCACAGCCGTACGGCACGTCATGCGCTTAGAGTTCTATCCATTCGGAGGCGAAGGGGAATGTTCGTCATGAGAGCGCTGGCCTGTCTTGCCGCACTCGTCCTGGTGCTGATCTGCGGCCATGCCTTTGCAGCGGACGAAGATGCGCCCAACCGCAAGCCGGTGAAGGCGATCGGCGATGCACGGCTCTCGGTCGGCGGCCGGGGAACGCTGCGGCTCTACCTCTCCCGCGACTGGTCGATGCCGCAGCCCGCGATCTCGCGCGCCGTCATCGTGCTGCACGGACGCCTGCGCAACGCCGACGAATATTACATATCGGCCAACAACGCGCAGGCCGTGGCGGGCGACGACGGCAAGGCCGCACTGATGATCGTGCCGCAGTTTCTCGCCGAGATCGATATCGAAGCGCACAAGCTGACGGAGGACACGCTGCGCTGGTCGCTGGAGGGATGGGAGGGCGGCGATGCCGCGCTTGCGCCCAATCCGGTCTCCTCGTTCGAGGCGCTCGATGCGATCCTCGCAAGACTCGCCGACCGGCGCGTCTTCCCGAACCTGAAGCAGGTCGTGGTTGCCGGCCATTCCGGCGGCGGACAGGTCGTGCAACGCTATGCCATCGCCGGCAAGGGCGAGACGGCGCTGTCGCGCCAGCACATCGACGTCCGCTATGTCGTCGCCAACCCCTCGTCCTATGCCTATTTCAGCGCCGACCGGCCGGTGCCCGCAATTGCCGCGTCCTGTCCGGGCTACAACAACTGGAAATACGGCATGGGCGACCGGCCGCCCTATCTCGCCGACGCGACGCCGGCGGCGCTCGAGCAGCGCTATGTCGAGCGCGAGGTGATCTATCTGCTTGGCACGCTCGACACCAACCCGAAGCATTCCGCGCTGGACAAGAGCTGCATGGCGGAGGCGCAGGGGCCTTATCGTTACGCCCGCGGCCACGCTTACGTGGACGCGATGGCCAAGCGCGATCACGGTACGCCAAACCACCGGGTCTGGGACGTTCCCGGCGTCGGTCATGACGGCGACAAGATGCTGACCTCGAAATGCGGGCTCGCGGCCCTGTTCGATATTCCGGGCTGCGGCGCCGAGCGCTGACGCCGCTGCCTTGAAGCTCCGGCTCCGGCTGTTACACTTCGCACCGCGAGCATCTCACCCCGAGGCGCCGCCAAGAAGACGAAGTGGAAACGCCTGATGCTGCTGCCCCTGTCCGACGTGCCGCGCTGGTACGCTGAGCGCAAACCCCAAGGCACGATCGCCGTCCGCCACGGGCAGGATACGCTGACATGGGACGAGCTCGAGCGCGGCGCCAACCGGCGCGCGCGGGCATTTGCGGCCAAGGGCGTCAAGCCCGGCGATTTCGTCGCGATCGGTCTTCCCAACGGTAATGCATTCTTCGAGACCTCGTTTGCGATTTGGAAGTGCGGGGCGACACCGACCTCGCTGTCATGGCGGTTGCCGCGCGGCGAAGCCGCCGCGGTGCTCGACATCCTCAAGCCTGCGCTGGTGGTCGGCGGCGAGGCCGATTGGAACGCGCCGAACCGTCTGCCTGCGGATTTCGTGCCGGAAGGATTTTCGGACGAGCCGCTGACGCCGCCGGTGGCGCGCTACTGGAAGGCCATGACCTCAGGCGGCTCTACCGGCCGCCCGAAAGTGATCCTCGATCATCACCCGGCGGTGACCGACACCGTCGCCGCGCCGGCGCTCAACATCCCCTTCGGGGTCTCGCTGCTCAATCCCGGCCCGCTCTACCACAATGCGCCGTTCATCGTGTCGCACACCGCGCTGTTCGCCGGCGGCCAGCTCACCGGCCTCGTCAAGTTCGACGCCGAGGAGACGCTGCGGCTGATCGAACGCGAGCGCGTGCAGTGGGTCAATTTCGTGCCGACCATGATGCACCGGATCTGGGCGCTGCCTGAGAACGTGCGCAACGCCTACGATGTCTCGAGCCTTCAGACCGTGTTTCACATGGCGGCTCCGATGCCGCCCTGGCTGAAGGAGAACTGGATCGCCTGGCTCGGGCCCGAGCGGGTCTGGGAGCTCTATGGCGGCACCGAGCGGCAAGGCTCCTGCATCATATCAGGCACGGAATGGCTGACCCACAAGGGCTCGGTCGGCAAGATCGGCGAGATGGCGCGCCTGTGCATCATCGGCGAGGACGGCAACGACGTCGCGCCGGGCGAGACCGGCGAGATCTATTTCCTCAACAATGACGGCAAGGACGCCACCTATCACTATCTCGGCGCCGAGCCGAAGCGGCGCGCCGACGGCTGGGAATCGCTCGGCGATATCGGCAGGCTGGATGCGGAAGGCTATCTCTATCTCGGCGACCGCCTCGCCGACATGGTGCTGCGCGGCGGCGCCAACATCTATCCGGCCGAAGTCGAGGCCGCCGTCTCCGCCTGCCCCGTCGTGCGCTCCTGCGTGGTGGTGGGATTGCCTGATCCGGAATTGGGCCAGCGCGTGCATGCCATCATCGAGCCGGAGCTGGATGCGGACGGCCAGGTTATCGCCGACGGCATGGCGGAGTTCTTGAAGGACAGGCTCAGCCGCTACAAGCACCCCGAGAGTTTCGAGATCGTCAGCGCCCCGCCGCGCGATGATTCCGGAAAAGTGCGCCGCACGCTGTTGCGCGACGAGCGTGCGGCGTGGATGAAGGAGGGGCGTGCCTTCCGGATCTGGCCGGCGAAGGCGCGGGCGCACGCCGAATAAGAAAATTCACGAAAGGACTCTTTGACATGACCATCACGATCGTAGCCAACAGCGTGCCGAAGCCGCCGGCCGACATCATCGAGGGCTTTCGAGGTGCACCGACCTCCGTCATTTCAGACAACCTCGCCCGCTTGCCGGGCGCGGTGGGGCTGAAGCCCTATCATCGCGGCGGCAAGCTGGTGGGCACGGCCTTCACGGTGCGCACCCGGCCCGGCGACAATCTCGCCATCCACCGCGCGCTCGATCTGGTCGGTCCCGGCGACGTCATCGTGGTCGATGGCGGCGGCGACGAGACCCGCGCGCTGGTCGGCGAGATCATGAAGAACATCGCGCAGTGGCGCAAAGCCGAAGGCTACGTCATCGACGGCGCGATCCGCGATGTCGCGGCGTTCGCGGCTGATGACTTCCCCTGCTATGCCCGCGCGGTGATCCATCGCGGCCCCTACAAGAACGGCCCCGGCGAGATCAATGTGCCTGTTACGGTCGGCGGCAGCGTGATCTCGCCCGGCGACATCGTCGTCGGCGACGAGGACGGCGTGGTGTCGTTTCCCGCGGCTGGTGCGGCCGCGTTGCTGGAAGCCGTGCGCGCCCAGGTCGCGCGCGAGGAGGAGACACTGAAGGCGATCCGCGAGGGCCGCTATCAGGGCTCCTACGGCAAGTCCTGATCGACGCGAGAACGAAGGGGAGGATGGCGTGAGCCAGAAGGAAGAGTTCCACAATCTCGACGACGCCAGCGACGGGCTGTTCCGCGAGCTTGCGGCGGGGGTGACCACGCGCATCTTCTCCGGCGAGCAGGCGATGCTGTCGGTGGTGACGCTGGCGCCGCACGCGCATGGTACGCTGCACCACCATCCCGAGGAGCAATGGGGCGTGCTGCTCGACGGCTCCGCCATCCGCGTCCAGGGCGATGAGGAGATCCCCGTGAAGAAGGGCGACTTCTGGCGCACGCCGGGCAATGTGCCGCACACCATGCGCGCCGGCCCCGAGGGCGCCCGCGTGCTGGACATCTTCAGTCCACCGCGGCCAGAATACAGAAAACCCGGGTCGGGTTTCGGGACGACCTAAGCGCCAAAGAGCAAAAGCCGGGCGCGGAAACACAAGGGAGGGGACCATGACGATCACACGACGGGCGCTGCTGGCAGCGCCCGCAATCCTGGCGATGGCGCCCGCGGCGGCGCAGGCCGGCAAGATCACTCTGGTCGTGCCGTTTCCGCCGGGTGGCTCGACCGATGCGATGGCGCGGCTGCTCCAGAGCAATCTGCAAACCAAGCTTGGCCGCATCGTCGTGGTCGAGAACAAGTCGGGCGCCGCGGGCGCGCTCGGCGCCGCGCAGGTCGCCAAGAGCCCGGCGGACGGCACGACGTTCCTGGTCACCTTCGATTCCCACGCGGTGATCCCGTCCATCCTCGACAAGCCGCCGGTCGACGTCGAGCGCGAGCTGATGCCGGTGCTGCTCGTCGGCACCGCGCCTTACGTGATCGCCGCCGGCGCCGGCCGTCCCTACAAGAGTTTTGCCGACGTGGTCGCGGCCTGCAAGGCGACGCCCGGTGCGGTGAAATACGCCTCCGTCGGCATCGGCACGCTCGGCCATCTCGCCATGACCGTGCTCGGCAACAAGGCCGGGGTCGAGATCGTGCACGTGCCCTATCGCGGCGGCGGCCCCGCGATGAACGACGTGCTCGGCGGCCATGTCGATCTGATCGCGGGATCGGCGGCGCTGGTCGCAGCCCAGCTCGGCTCCAACATGCTGCGTCCGATCCTGCAGCTCGGCCGCGAGCGGCTGCCGGCGCTGCCCGATACGCAGACCGCGATCGAGGCGGGCTTTCCGGACTTCGAGACGCTGGCCTGGTGGGGCATCTTCGCGCCCGCGGGCACGCCGCCTGAGATCGTCGCCGCCATGGCGGCGGCGTCCAGGGAGATCCTGAGCGAACCCGCGACCGCAGCCCAGCTCAAGGAGACCCAGCACATGACGCTGCTGCTCGAGGACGGCGCCGCCTTCAAGACCTTCTTCGACAAGCAGGTCGCCTATTGGGGCAAGGTGGTGCGCGAGAACAATATCAGGGCATGAAAGGCCTATTCCCGGGATTGCCATCCCGGGTCCAGTGCGCTCGCGCGGGCTTGAGCGTCAGAGCATCTTGCCGACGATCTTTGTCATATCTGCCGCCGAAAACGCGCGCAGCGTTTCGGTGCGGACATTGCCGAGTGCGCTGAGACTAAGGCTAAGCGACATCGCGGCAGCCTCATCTGGAGCCTCGAGAACGGTTACAACGTCATATCGTCCCTGCGTCCAGACGATCTCTTTCACGGTCACTCCGAACGTCTTGGCCATCTCCTTGAAGGCGTCGGCCCGCTTCGGCGAGTCCTTGACGTTGCGGACTCCCTGATCAGTGAAGTTTCCCAGCACGACATAGGTTACCATGGTCGTCCTCCCTCGTTAGAACCCAGATACAATTCTCGCTTGAGGCAACCGCGCCGAGCTTGCCACGGCGGCTGAGAGAGCGCTACTTGCGCGTTGGGAACGTCAGCGGGTGTGACTTATTCGGTCAGGACAACGGACGCGCGAAACTGAGCTCGTGGCCGTCGGGGTCGGTGAGATGGAAGTAGCGCTCACCCCATTCCGCATCGCGAGGCGTGCTCGATGGCTGCCAACCGGCTGCGCGGGCGCGCTCGTAGGTCCCGTCGACATCGGCGACGTAGAAGATGACGCGCCCCCACCAGGACCAGTGCTTGTCGTCCGGTTGTGCGGTCAGGTTGAGATAGCCGGTCCCGGCGCGAAAGCTGGTGAATGCAGCGGCTTCGCCGCCATACAGGAGTTCGAACCCGAGCGAACGGTAGAAGTGCACGGCGCGCGCCATGTCATGGGTGCCGAGTGTGATGGCACTGATGCCCTCGATCATGGTGCCGGCTCCTGGACCCGGTTTTGGGCTGGGACCATGGTACACCCCTAACGCAGTTTGACGACCATCGGCGCAGCGCATCGCTGACCCCGTCTGGCGACTGGCGATCCCAATCCTGCTCTGCTAAGAGGGGTCGAAACCCGCCTCCCGCGGGTTCCGCGGTCCCGTAGCTCAGCCGGATAGAGCGGCGGTTTCCTAAACCGTAGGTCGGATGTTCGAGTCATCCCGGGATCGCCATTTTGTCATGGGCATTGGCCGCTATTTGGCGGGTCCATCGGCGCAAAAATTGCTAGAAGCGAACGGCTTCCTTCCTTGCTGGCCCGGCTGACCTGCTAGCCACGCCTCACTGCCCATCCGGAGACGACAATGCCTTTCGACTTGATCCTGCGCGGCGGCCGTGTGGTCGACCCGTCCCAGAAGCTCGACGCCGTGACCGATGTCGGCTTTGCCGGCGGCAAGGTCGCTGCGGTGGGCAGCGGGCTCAAGGCGGATCCGGGCACGGAGGTGCGCGACGTGTCACGCTACATCGTGACGCCGGGGCTGATCGATCTCCACACCCATGTCTATTGGGGCGGCACCTCGCTCGGCATCGATGCCGAGGAATTCTGCCGCCTCTCCGGCGTCACCACGGCGGTGGACACCGGCAGCGCGGGGCCCGGCAATTTCGCGGGCTTCCGCAAGCATGTGATCGAGCCGAGCCAGGTCCGCATTCTCGCTTACCTGCACGTCTCGCATGCCGGCATCTTCGGCTTCTCGCACCGGATCATGGTGGGTGAGAGCGAGGAGTTGCGGCTGATGAATCCGATCGAGGCGGCCAAGGTGGCGGATGCCAACCGCGATCTCATCGTCGGCATCAAGGTGCGCGTGGGCTTGCACTCCTCGGGCACGTCGGGGGCCGTGCCGCTCGACATCGCGCTCGAGGTCGCGAACGAGGTCGGCATGCCCCTGATGGCGCATATCGATCATCCGCCGCCGAGCTATGAGGACGTGCTGGCGCGCCTGCGGCCCGGCGACGTGCTGACCCATGCGTTCCGCCCTTTCCCCAACACGCCGGCGACGGCGCAGGGCACGGTGAAGAAGGCGGTGCTGGATGCGCGCGAGCGCGGCGTGCTGTTCGACATCGGCCACGGCAAGGGCTCGTTTGCCTTCAAGACCGCGCGCGCGATGCTCGCCAACGGCTTCTATCCGGACACGATCTCCTCCGACATCCATCAGCTCTGCATCGATGGCCCGGCCTTCGACCAGGTCACGACCATGTCGAAGTTCCTGTGCATGGGCATGGAGCTGTCCGATGTGGTCGCCGCTTCGACGGTGAACGCGGCGATGGCGCTGCGCCGCCCCGAGCTCGGCAGCCTCAAGCCGGGCTGCGTCGGCGACGCCACGCTGATTTCGGTCAGGCAGGGCCAGTTCGACTATGAGGACGTCGTCGGCGAGCACCTGATCGGCGATCGCAAGATCGTTTCGGAGGGCGTGGTCATCGGTGGCCGCTGGTGGCATCCGAATTGAGCGGATCAGGCTTGCTCGCGATAGAATTGCAGCAACCGCGCGCCTGCCGGCGAGAGCCAGTCGGGTGCGCCGGTGATGTAACCCTCGACGTGGTTGCTCGCGCCGACCAGATAGGTCACGGGCATGCCGACGAGCGTGAAGGCCGAGGCTGAGGCTTCCGCCGTCGTGTCATACGCATCGACGTAGCAGGCGAGGTTCTGCACGGCGAGACCGCCGAGGAACGCGCGGATCTTGCGCAGGTCCTTCGTATCGGTGCAGATCGCGACAACGTCGAGCCGATCCGGCCGCGATCCCACGAGGCTTGCGAGCACAGGCAGGTCGAGCCGGCAGGCCGCGCACCACGTCGCCCAGAAGTTGACGAGCGTGATCCGGCCCGGCCGCGCCGTCAGCACAACGTCTTTTCCGTGCAGGTCCTGAAGCCTGAGCTGCGGCATCGTTGCGCGAGGCCGCACGACGGTAAACTGGCTGCGGCCGGCCTCCAACACCGGCGGCCAGGCGGGATCACCGCCCTGCGCGCGGCTTGCGCGCGGAGGGACAAGGGCCGCCGGCGCGGCCATCAGCAGCGCTCGCCTGGACAGTGTCGTGCCGGGCGCACGAGGCTTCTCACGCATGGATATAGGCCCAGCCCTTCAATTGCAGATCGACGACGCGGCCGATCCCGAACGGCACAAGGCTCGCGCCCGATATCAACGGAATCGAGACCTGCTCCTTGGCTTCGGCGATCGCCTTCGACGACGCGCACATGCTGTAGGTGAGATTGGGCAGCGACTGTCGCAGCGTCGCGAGCGGCTCGACCAGCGGAGTCTTGTCCGCCCGGAAGACGTCGATGCCCTTGCCGTTGGCGACGACCTCGATCAGCAATCGCGCGCCCTTGTCGGCAAAGTGCTTTGCGAGATTAGCCGAGTAGCTGATCGCATGTCCCATGACATAGGGCTCGTTGCTGTCGATCAGGATCACGACGCCGTCGGCGAGACGGTCCTCCCTGGCGGCGGCGCCGCCCGCGGTGAGGATCGCGGTGCCTGCGAGCAGACCCCTCCGGGACCATCCATTGGCTGAGATCATGGCGGCGGCGTTCCTGCCGGTCAGAGCTGACGCGGCGTAATCGGCGCCTTGCGGCCGCGTCCCCACAGCACGAACAGGCTGAGCGCGAGCAGGACGACATTGAGCGGCGTGACATCAGTCTCGCCACGCGAGAGGTGGAAGACGAGCGCGAACACCTGCAACACGGTGCAGCCGAGCGCGGCCAACACCGTCAGCCGCGGCAGGATCCGCGTCAGGGCCGGAAGCAGGATGCCGATCCCGCCGGCAAGGTCGATCAGTCCGATGATTCGGACGAAGGTTTCGGAATACTGCCCGGCCCAGGGCATCATCGCGGCCAGCTGAGGGATAGGCGTGAGCAGCTTGACCAGCCCGGCCGAGGCGAAGACGAAGAAGATCAGGCCCTGTGCGGCCCAGAGGCCGATGCGAAGGGCGCGGCCCGGGGTGGCGGTTTCGAAGGTGGTGGCGGTCATGGTGGGTCTCCAGGGTCTGTGGGTCGCCACCATTTGATGGTTTCGCCTCATTTGATCATTATGCGTTCCATGATTGATTCCTTTCCTGGATGTTGATGATTTCATGGACTCGCTGGTCAGCATGAGGGTGTTTTGCCTGGTCGCGGAGCTGAAGAGCTTTGCGACCGCGGCGCAGCGCCTGCGCATTTCGCCCGCCATGGCGAGCAAGCACGTGATGCAGCTCGAGAAGCGGCTGGGCACGCGGCTACTCAACCGCACCAGCCGGCGCGTCAGCCTGAGCGAGAGCGGCGCGCTCTATTTCGAGCAGGCGCGGCAGATGCTGGATTCGCTCGACGAGGTCGAGGCCGCCGTCAGCAAGGCGACCGTCGTTCCGCGCGGTACGCTGCGGCTGACCGCGCCGGTGTGGATGGCGAATGCGATCTTCGCGGGCGTGCTGGCGGATTACCAGGCTCGTTATCCGGAGGTGTGCCTCGACGTCGATCTCAGCGGGCGGCTGGTCAATCTGGTCGAGGAGGGATTCGATCTCGCCTTGCGCGCGACCGGCACGCCGGACGAGGCGCTGATCGCGCGTCCCATCACCAAGGTCCCCTTCTTGTTGGTTGCGGCCCCTGCGTTCCTCAAACGCGCCGGACGCCCGACGAAGTTCGCCGATCTCGCCGGCCAGGCGCTGTTGCACTATGCGCTTTATCCGGGAGAGAGCTTCTCCCTGAACAGGAACGGCACGGTCGAGACCATCAAGCTCAACCCGGTCCTGCGCAGCGGCAACGAGACCCTGCTCCACATGGCCGCGCTGGAAGGCATGGGCTTCGCCTTCCTGCCGAAATGGCTGGTCGCGGACGACATCGCCGCCGGCCGGCTCGTGCATATGCTGCCCGACGACATCATCTTCGAAGGGCGCCTGTTCGCGGTCTATCCGAGCCGCAAATACCTCTCCGCGAAGGTGAGGACCTTCATCGACTTCATCGCGGCCGACAAGCGGATGAGGTAACCAGCCGGATCACAGCGACCTTGCGATCAACAGCTTCATGATCTCGTTGGTGCCGCCATAGATCTTCTGGATGCGGGAATCGATGAAGATGCGCGAGATCGGGTATTCCTGCATGTAGCCGTAGCCGCCGAACAGCTGGAGGCATTCGTCGGCGGTCTGGACCTGCTTGTCCGAGCACCAGTATTTCGCCATCGACGCCGTGACGGTGTCGAGATCCCCGGCAACCAGGCGCTCGATGCACCAGTCGACGAAGACGCGCGCGATCATCGCCTCGGTCTTGCGCTCGGCGAGCGTGAAGGCGGTGTTCTGGAAATCCATCAGCGGCTTGCCGAAGGCCTTGCGCTCCTTGGTGTACTCGGTGGTGAGCTTGACCGCGCGCTCCATCGAGGCGACGGCGCCGACCGCGAGCGCGAGGCGCTCCTGCGGCAATTGCTGCATCAGCTGGACAAAACCCTGGCCTTCCTCCTTGCCGAGCAGGTTTTCCGGCGGCACCGTGACGTTGTCGAAGAACAGCTCCGACGTGTCGGAAGCGTGCAGGCCGATCTTGTCGAGGTTGCGCCCGCGCTCGTAGCCGTCCGCGCCTGCGGTCTCGACCACGATCAGCGAAATGCCTTTCGCACCGGCTTCGCCCGTGCGCGCGACCACGACGACGAGATCGGCGGCCTGGCCGTTGGTGATGAAAGTCTTCTGGCCGTTGATGACGTAGGAATTGCCCTGCTTCTTCGCCGTGGTCTTCACGGCCTGGAGGTCGGAGCCGGTGCCGGGCTCGGTCATGGCGATGGCGCCGACCATCTCGCCGCTCGCCATCTTCGGCAGCCAGCGCTTCTTCTGCTCCTCCGAGCCGTAATTGAGGATGTAGTGCGCGACGATGGCGCTGTGCACGGAGACGCCGGTCGTCAGCTCCGGCACCGTGCTCTCGAGATCATCCAGCACGGCGGCGTCATAGGCGAAGGTTGCGCCCAGGCCGCCATATTCCTCCGGTACGCTCGCCAAGAGCGCGCCCATCTCGCCGAGCCCGCGCCAGGCGAAGCGGTCCACCATCTTCTGCTCGCGCCATTTTTCGGCATGCGGTGCCAGATCCTTGGCAAGATATTTCCGGAACTGGTCGCGAAAGACGTCGAGCTCTTCGGTCATCCAGGAGGAGCGGTAGGACATGGTCACCTCGGTTGATGCGTCGTTCCGGCTTGGTAGGCTGGTCGGCGGCGACAATTATTGTGTTTTCAGGCTGCGCCGGTGACGCTACCAAGGCGGCCGGAGCAGCGTCTGTCGGGATGGCTGATTGTGGCGACCAAAACTCAAGAGCTCAAGCTCGACATCGAGCGCATCGGTACGGTCTCCGCGATCCTGACGCAGCCCGAAAATGCGCGCGCCTGTTACGTGCTGGCGCACGGCGCAGGTGCCGACATGCGGCATGCGTTCATGGACAAGGTTGCGGAAGGCCTCGCGGAGCGCGGCATCGCGACGCTCCGCTTCAATTTCCCCTATATGGAAAAGAAACAAGGACGTCCCGACCAGCCGGCGGTCGCGCACGCCGCCATCCACGCGGCGGTCGCGGAGGCGGCGCGGCTGTGCCCCGGCGTGACGCTCGTCGCCGGCGGCAAGTCTTTCGGCGGGCGGATGACCTCGCAGGCGCAGTCCAAGGCTCCATTGCCTGGTGTCAAAGGGCTCGCCTTCCTCGGCTTTCCCCTGCATGCCGACGGCAAGCCGTCGGCGGAGCGCGCCGAGCACCTCGCCGGCATCGCTATCCCGATGCTGTTCCTGCAAGGCACGCGCGACAAGCTTGCCGACCTCGGCATCCTCAAGCCTGTCGTCGAAGGGCTTGGCCCGAAGGCGACGCTGCATGAGGTCGAGGGCGGCGATCACTCTTTCGCGGTGCTGAAGAAGTCCGGCCGTAGCAACGAAGAGGCGCTCACCGAGGTGCTCGACGCGCTCACGACCTGGATCGGCGGGCTCGCCTGAACTCAGGCCGAATAAAGCCCCTTGTCGCGCGCCTTCTGGATCGCCAGCGCGGCGATCAGGTCGAGGGTCGGCGTCGGCAGGCCCGAGGTGCGCGCGAAGGCGGCGGGCGCCTTCACCAGCACGTCGATCTCCATGGCGCGGCCGATCTCGTAATCCTGCAGCAGCGACGGCTTGTGGTTGGGGGCGGGGCCGCTGCGCGTGACGCGCTTGACCTCGGGAATGAAGTGCTGCGCGATGTCGTTGGCCTCGTTCAACATGCGCGGAATGACCTCGGCAAAGGCGGGGTCGTCGCGCACGCCGCGTGCGGTCTGGCCGGTCAGCAGGCACAGCACCGACAGCGACATGTTGGTCAGCAGCTTTGACCAGATCGCTTCGCGGATCTCGGCCACCGGCGGCGATTCCAGCCGCGCATCGTTGAGGACGCCGCGGAGTTTCGTGATGCGCTCGCAATTGCGGTCATCGCATTCGCCGATCAGCAGGCGGTTGCGGTCCGGGGTGAGGTTCTGCACCACGCCGGGCGAGACCACCTCGTTGGAGGAGAAGATCACGCCGCCGATGATCCGCTCCTTCGGGATGCAGGCGCGCAGGCGCCCGCCCGGGTCGAGGAAGGAAATGTCCGGCGGCGTCGGGTGCCGCGGCGGCAGGCCGATCCCGTACCACCAGGGAATGCCGTTCTGCGCGAACACGATCGCCGTGTCGTCTTGCAGCAGCGGTTTGATGCTGGAGACCAGTCCGGTCAGCGCGGTGGCCTTCAAGGTGCTGATCACGACGTCCTGCGGGCCGAGCTGGGCGGGATCCCCGGAGGCGTTCACCTTGGCGGTGACCTCGGAATCGCCGACACGCAGCTTCAGGCCGCCCGCACGCGCCGCCTCCAGATGCGCCCCCCGCATCACGCACGAGACCTCATGGCCGGCGCGCGCCAGCCGGACCGCAATGTGGCTGCCGACGGCGCCCGCGCCGAAAATGCAAATGCGCATGATGTGATGTCCCGTCCTGATCCCTTGCTGCCACCCCGCGCCAGCATGACACAAGCCGCCATGCGATGGACGCGGCCGCCCCACGCCGGAAAGATATGGATCAGGGTGCGTGGCCTCGGCCATAGTGCAGGGCAAACAAACGACCGGAGGATCGCCGATGACTGCCAACCCCGTTTTGTGGACTTTGGATGAGCGTGGGGTTGCGACCGTCACGTTGAACCGGCCGGAGGTCAACAACGCCTATGACGGTGCGCTGATCGCGGGCGTGCTCGCGGCTATCGACGATCTCGGCAAGAGGCCCAATTTGCGCGTCGTGGTCCTCCGGGGCAACGGCAAGCATTTCCAGGCCGGCGCCGACCTCAAATGGATCAACGGCGTGCGGCCGCAATCGGCCGAGGCCAACGAAGCGGCATCGCGGGCGACGTTCGAGGCCGTGCAGCGGCTCAACACGCTGCCGATTCCGACCGTCGCATTGGTGCAGGGCGGCTGCTTCGGCGGCGGTACCGGCGTGATCGCGGCCTGCGACGTCGTGATCGCGGCGGACAATGCCCTGTTCTCGATCACGGAGGTGCGCTGGGGCCTGACGGCGGCGATCATCATCCCGCAGCTTTGCGATGCCATCGGCGTGCGGCAGGTCCGCCGCTACGCGCTGACAGGCGAACGTTTCGGCGCCGAAGACGCCCGCCGCATCGGTCTCGTCCACGAAGTCGTGCCGCTCGCCGAGTTGGAGGCCGCCGGTGCAAAGGTGGTCGAGCAGCTCCTCGCCAACGGACCCGAGGCGATGGCCGAGACCAAGCGGCTCGCGCTGGAGAGCTCGTTCGGCGGGATGGCGGTGGACGATGCGGCGTACACGCGGCTGGTGCACCTGCATTCGGTCAAGCGCCAGAGCTCGGAGGCGGCGGAGGGGCTGGCCTCGTTCGCCGAGAAGCGGGCGGGGAATTGGGGCGGCGGGAAAGGCTGAGCGTTCTCGGCTCAGCAGCCGCGGCAGATGTTGTTGATGCTGCGATAGACGGCGTCGTCGTCCTGCCGCATCTGGCGCAGCGTTTCGAGCGTCTTGCCCTCATTCACGGGCGCAGCAGGCTTGCGCTTTGCGGCCAGTTCTTCCTCCTGCCGCATGTAGCAGGCCTCGCGATCGGCCTTGGCCTGGATGAAGCGGCAGTTCTGCTCCACGGCTGCGGCGGGAGTGGTGGAGATCGCAAGAGCGATCAGGGCTGGCAGGGCGAATTTCACGACTATCGAATCCATGGCGGCCCTTCTCTCAGGTCCGACAATCAAGAGCAACTGCGATCTTGTGACAGCCGCGCGACGCGGCTTACAGCGACGACGCGAGTGACGTTTTCAGCAGGGTGAGCAGCGCCTGCACCGCCGCCGCGTTGCGCCGGCGTTCGGGGATCGCGGCCTTCACCCACAATTCCGGAATCGGAAAGTCGCGCAGCACCGGCTTGAGCGTGCCGTCGCGCAAGGCATCGGCGACGAGATAATGCGAGATCAGTGCGATGCCGTTGCCGGCGATGGCGCTGCGCGCCAGCACGTGTCCCTCGTTGGAGGAGAGCAGCGGGCTGACCTGGATGCTGATGCGGCCGCGCGGCCCGTCAAAAATCCATTCCGGTCCCGTCGGCAGAAAGCTGAGGCAGCGATGCTCGACGAGGTCGCGCGGATGCTTTGGCGTGCCGTGCTTCTTCAAGTAGGCGGGGGAAGCGCAGAGCAGCCGCTTCAGCGCGCAGAGCGGCTCGTCGACCACGCCGCCGAAGGAGTGCGGGAAGGCGCCGATCGCAATGTCGAAGCCCTCAGTCACGGGATCGACCGGGCGGTCGATCAGCACGATCTCGAGCTTCAGTCGCGGGTTCTGGGTCTGGAAGGCGCTGAAGGCGTCGGCGAGGCGCGCCACCGTCAGCGAGGTCGGCGCCTTGATGCGGAGGTGATCGACGAGATCGTGGCCCTTCTCGCCCATGCGCGAGAGCAGGTCGGTGGCATCGGTGACGACGCCGCGCGCGCGATGCACATAGCGCTGGCCGGCGTCGGTCAGCCGCAATTGCCGGGTCGAGCGGTGAAACAGCGGCGTGCCGATCCGCGTCTCCAGCTGCGTGACGCGCTTGGCCACCACGGAGGTCGAGACGTTGAGCTTTCGCGCGGCGGCAGAGAAGCCGGCCGCATCCGCGGTGGCGAGGAACGCCTGAAGGTTCACCAGGATGTCCATCTCTGACCTTTCGCGATTCGAGAAAGCTGATCGCGTAATTTGGTGGATTGTAGCCCGCCTCGCGTTAATTCATAGTCGGTCCCAAGCAAGGATTTTCAGGGATAGGACGCGCCATGCGGGCCACGACGATCGAAGAACCAGCGCGCCAGGTGCCGCTCTACGGCGAATATGAGGTCGTCGTGCTCGGCGGCGGTCCGGCCGGCATTATCGCGGCGGCGTCGGCGGCGCGGGCAGGGCGGAAGACGCTGCTGATCGAGCGCTACGGCTTCCTTGGCGGCATGGGCACCGCGGCCGGCGTCACCAATTTCTGCGGCCTGCACGGCAACGTCTACGGCCAGGCCCACCGGCTGGTGCAGGGCCTGGCGTCCGAGCTCCTGGCACGGATCGACCTGCTCAACGGCCTCAACACCCCGCATCTGATCCTCGGCAAGGTCTTTGCCCAGGCCTACGACACCGCGGCCTATAAGATTGCGGCCGACGAACTCCTGGCAAGCCACAAGGTCAATATCCTCTTCCACGCGCTCGGCGCCGGCGTGGTGATGGGCGATAACAGCCGCATCGACGCGCTGATGGTCGAGACCAAGGCCGGCCGGCAGGCGGTGCGCTCGGAGATCTTCATCGACTGCTCCGGTGACGGCGATCTCGCGGTCTGGGCCGGGGCGCCGTTCGAAGTCGGCGACGAACACGGCCATCCGCTCTACCCGTCGATGATGCTCCGTCTCAACAATATCGATCCGGAAAAGGCGGGCGAGGCCTGGCGCACCATCCCGCAATTGATGGAAAAGGCGCTCGCCGCCGGCACCCACAAATTCCCGCGGAAAAGTGCCATCGTGCGGCCGCAGAAATCCGGCATCGAATGGCGGGTGAATTTCACGCAGGTCGCGCGCGAGGATGGCCACGCCATCAACGGCATCGAGCCCGACGATCTCACCCGCGGCGAGATCGAGGGCCGCAGGCAGGCGCTCGCCGCGTTCGAATTCCTGCGCACGGTGCCGGGTTTTGAGAAGTCCTACATCGTGGACCTGCCGCCGCAGCTCGGCATCCGCGAGACCCGCCGCATCAAAGGCGGCTACCAGCTCAGCGGCGAGGACGTGCTCGGCTGTGCCTCGTTCGAGGATTCCATCGGCGTCAACGGCTGGCCGATCGAGGCTCATGTTCCCGGCGATGTGATCTTCACTTTTCCGCCAATCCCGGAATCGCGCGGCTATAACGAGCTGCCCTACCGGATGCTGGTGCCCGAGGGCGTCGACAATCTGCTGGTCGCCGGCCGTTGCGCCTCGATGACCCATGAGGGCCAGTCGGCCGCCCGCGTCTCGGGTGCCTGTTTCGTGATGGGGGAGGCGGCCGGTTCCGCCGCCGCGCTGGCGCTCTCCGGAAACCGGATCCCGCGTGACATCCCCATTGAAAAATTGCAGGAAACGTTGAAACAACAGGGCGCCTTCATCGGACGGGACCAGCCCGTGCCCGAAGGGCTTTGACGGGCTGCAAGAGAACGACCAAGACAACGACGGAGGAAACCGGATGATCGGGATTGCGCGGCTCGCGCTTGCGGGCCTGGTGGCGATCATGGCGATGGGCGCGGCGCAGGCCGAGGACGCGCTGAAGGCCAGGATCGGCGTGCTCCGCCTGTCCTCCTCCGCGCCGGTCTTCATCGCGCAGGACAAGGGCTATTTTCGCGAGGCCGGCCTCGACGTCGAGCTGAAGTTCTTCGACGCGGCGCAGCCGATCGCGGTCGCCACCACCTCGGGCGACGTCGATTTCGGCGTCACCGCGTTCACCGCCGGTCTCTACAATCTCGCCGGCAAGGGCGTGCTCAAGGTGATCGGCGGCATGAGCCGCGAAAAAGCCGGCTATCCCCTGATCGGCTATTTCGCCAGCAACAACGCTTACGCGGCCGGGCTGAAAACGCCGAAGGACCTCGCGGGCAAGCGCGTCGCGGTCACGCAGGTCGGATCATCCTTCCATTATTCGCTTGGGCTGCTCGCCGACAAATACGGCTTCAAGCTCGCCGACGTGAAGATCATCCCGCTGCAGTCGCTGTCCAATGCGGCGGCCGCGCTGAAAGGCGAGACTGTCGATGCCGCGCTACTGCCGATCTCCACCGCGCGAAAACTGATGGATGAGGGCGGCGCGAAGTTCCTGGGCTGGGTCGGTGACGAGACGCCCTGGCAGCTCGGCGCGGTGTTCGCCTCGCCGAAGACGCTGACCAACAAGGCGCTGGTAACCAAGCTGCTCGGCGCTTTGGCAAAGGCTGACCGCGAATACCACGACGTGATCCTCGCCGCGATGAAGGACGGCGTGGCGCCCGTCAACGAGCAGACCAAGCCGCTGCTGGAGATCATCGCGAAGTACACCAATCTGCCGGTCGAGCAGGTGGTCGGCAATTGCGCTTACATCGATCCCGACGGCAAGCTCGACGTCAAGAACGTCGACAACCAGATCAAATGGCTCCAGGAGCAGGGCTTTGCCGACAAGGGCTTTGACGCCAATACGATCATCGCGAAGGACTATGTGAAGGCGGATTGATGCTTCCGTCATTCCGGGGCGATGCGAAGCATCGAACCCGGAATCTCGAGGTTCCGGGTCTGATTCTTCGGATCATCCCGGAACGACGGAGAACCGGATAGACGAGACAGCATGGACTTGATCGCCAACCACATCACCCACCGCTTCGGCGACCTCGCCGTGCTCGACGACGTCTCCTTCACCGTCAGCGCCGGTGAGGTGGTCGCGATCGTCGGTCCTTCCGGCTGCGGCAAGAGCACGCTGCTGTCGATCCTCGGCGGGCTGTTGCAGCCGACCTCCGGCGCGCCGGAGCTGCGCGGGGCGCCGCCGGCGGACAGTCTCAATCCGCTCACCTTCGTGTTCCAGGATTTTGCGTTGCTGCCCTGGGCGACGGTCGAGGAGAACGTCGAATTTCCGCTGCTGCACGCCCAGCTCTCGGCGGCGCAGCGCCGCGCGCTGGTCGAGGATGCGCTGCGCCGCACCGGCCTGACCGATTTTCGCAAGACCTATCCAAAGCAGCTCTCCGGCGGCATGCGCCAGCGCGTCGGGATTTCGCGGGCGCTGGCGGTCAGGCCTGCCATCCTGCTGATGGACGAGCCGCTCTCGGCGTTGGATTCGCAGACCCGCGAGTTGTTGATGGAGGACTTCGTCCGCCTGCTCGCCGACGGCGGCATGGGCGCGGTCTATGTCACGCACAATCTCGAAGAGGCGGCGCGGCTCGCCGACCGCATCGTGGTGCTGTCGCGCCGGCCCGGGCGGATCCGCGAGGTCGTCACCGTGCCGATGACGCGCGCCGAGCGCGGCGAAACCGCGGCGCGCGAAAAGCTGCTGTTGCTTCAGAACCAGATCTGGTCGCTGATCCGCCACGAGGCGATCGATGCCGAGCGCGAGGTCCAGCATGCTTGATCGCGCGTCGGTGGCGGAGACACCTGTCAAGAGCGAGGCGACCCGTCGCGTCCGCTTCCGCGGCGCGGGCTTCGTGCCGGCTAGCAGCCGCTTCGGCGGCTGGATCGCGCTCGCCCTCGTCATCGCGATCTGGCAGGCGGCCGGGAGCGCCGGTCTCGTCAATCCGCTGTTCCTGCCGGCGCCGTTGGCGATCGTGCGCGCGATCTACGAGCTGGCGATGTCAGGCGCGCTCTGGCAGCACCTGTCGGCCTCGCTGCTGCGCATCGGTGTCGGCTGGCTGCTGGGAACGGCGGCCGGCGTCGCCGTCGGCTTTGCCATTGGCCTGTCGCGGCTCGCGCGCAGCGTCGGCATCACTTTCATCTCGGCGCTGTTCCCGATCCCGAAGATCGCACTGCTGCCGCTGTTGATCCTCTGGCTCGGCATCGGCGAAGAGCCGAAGATCGCGACCATTGCCTTGGGCGTGTTCTTCTCGACCGCGATCTCGGTCTATAGCGGCGTCGATGCGGTGCCGCGCAACCTCATCCGCATGGCGCAGAGCTTCAACGTGCCCTTCGCCACCATTGTGCGCAAGGTGATCTGGCCGGGCGCGCTGCCGGCGATCCTCGCCGGCTTCCGCATCACCGCCTCGGTGGCCCTGCTGCTCGTCGTCAGCGCCGAGATGATCGGCGCGCAATACGGCATCGGCGCCTTCGTGCTCCAGGCCGGCAATCTGATGCAGACGGATCAACTGCTCGCGGGCGTCGTGATCCTATCGGTGTTTGGCCTCGCGGTGGGCAAGGTGATCAATCTGCTGGAGACGCGGTTGCTGCACTGGCGGTGAGACATACTCCGTCATTGCGAGCGCAGCGACGATGTGGATGGAGACGCGCGCCAAAACCTCCATTGTCGTCCCGGCGAAGGCCGGGACCCATAACCCCAGGGAGAAGTTTGGCGAAGACGGGTAGTTACTCTTCGCTGGTACTCACACCACCTGCCGTCGATAGATCATGCGGTATGGGTCCCGGCCTTCGCCGGGACGACACCGAATGTGAGGCTATAGCACCCCGCCTTACGCATTCCCGCGATCCTCGCGAAACAGGTCGAGCTTCTGCTGCACGGGCCGATCCGAGAAGCTGAACAGCACGGCGTCGTCGTCGGCCTCGTGCGTCACCCAGTGCCAGCTCGGCACCACGAACAGATCGCGCGGGCCCCATTCGAAAACGGCATCGCCGATGCGGCTGCGGCCGCGGCCTTCGATCGGGCAGAACACCGTCGCATCGGTGGAGCGATATCGCGCAGTCTTGAACCCCTTCGGCAGCAACTGGATGAAGGTGCCGATGGTCGGCATCGCAAAGTCGCCGGTCTCGGGATTGCTGAACTTCAGCTTCAGCCCATGGCAGGCGTCCCATTCCTGGCTCGCGCGAGCCTTCTCCAGCGCTTCACGGGTGTAGGCATAGGGATAGCTGAAGATCGGCGAGGTCTTCGAGCTCCGCTTCACGTCGACCGGCAGCAGATTGTGGCCATAGCGCGCAAAGCTGTCGCCGGCGGGCTTCGTGATCCTCTGCTGGTCCTCCTTCGAGCCTTCCGCAAAGGAGCAGTCGAAGAACTGCACCAGCGGGATATCGAGGCCGTCGAGCCAGAACATCGGCTCGTCGGTCTCGTTGGAATGATCGTGCCAGGTCATCGACGGCGTGATGATGAAATCGCCGGGCTCCATCGCGGTGCGCTCACCGTCGACGGCGGTGTGGGCGCCCTTGCCTTCGAGCACGAAGCGCAGCGCCGACTGGCTGTGCCGATGCGCGGGAGCGACGTCTCCGGGCACCACCATCTGTACGCCGGCATAGAGCGAGGTCGTGATTTTTGATTGCCCGCGCAGGCCCGGGTTCTCCAGCACCAGCACGCGGCGCTCGGCCTCCTTGGCCGTGATTAGCTTGCCGGCTTCACGCATGTAGTCGCGGATGACGTCGAATTTCCAGAGGTGCGGCCGGCAGGCGCTCTTCGGCTCCGGCGTGATCAGATCGCCCATCACCGTCCACAGCGCGGTGAGATTTTCGCCGTCGATCTTCTTGTAGAACGCCTCGCGTTCCGGCGTCTTGGTCACGGCTTCCATGGTGCGGCTCCCGTCGTTTTGTTGATTGACAGTATACTGACGATCTAGGTAGCGTCAATGTGACGGACGGCATACAAGGTTGTCGTCATTCCGGGGCGACGCGCCAGAGTCGAGCCCGGAATCCATAACCACGATCGGGAGTATGGATTCCGGGCTCTCGCTTCGCGAGCCCCGGAATGACAGAAAACAAAAGGGAGGGTTCCGATGAAGCTGCACGGCTATTTCCGCTCCAGCGCCGCCTACCGGGTGCGGATCGCGCTGAATCTGAAGGGCCTCGGCGCCGAGCATCTGCCGCATCATCTTCGCAAGGGCGAGCAATGCGCGCCCGCCTATCTTGCCATCAATCCGCAAGGGCTGGTGCCGGCGCTGGAGAACGATGGCGGTGCGGTGCTGACCCAATCGGTCGCGATCATCGAATGGCTCGACGAGACGCACCCCAATCCACCGCTGCTGCCGAAGGATCCGCTGCGACGCGCCAAGGTGAGAGCGTTTGCGCTGGCGATCGCCTGCGACACCCATCCGGTGCAGAACCTGAAGGTGCTGGCGCGGCTGCGCGAGCTGGGGCTTGCGGAGGAGAAGGTCCAGGACTGGGCCGCCTGGGTCAACCGCGAGGGACTGTCGGCGTGCGAAACGCTGATCAGGGACGAGCCGGGCCCGTTCTGCTTCGGCGATGCGCCGACGCTCGCCGATCTCTGCCTCGTGCCGCAGCTTGCCAACGCGCGCCGCTTCGGCGTCGACGTCTCGGCCTATCCGCGCCTGCTGAAGGCGGAGGCTGCCGCCAAGGCGCTGCCGGCGTTCGCCGATGCCGCACCGGAGAAGCAGCCCGATGCCG
Source organism: Bradyrhizobium sp. 1200_D9_N1_1 (assembly GCF_052075915.1). Taxonomy (NCBI): domain Bacteria; kingdom Pseudomonadati; phylum Pseudomonadota; class Alphaproteobacteria; order Hyphomicrobiales; family Nitrobacteraceae; genus Bradyrhizobium; species Bradyrhizobium sp. 1200_D9_N1_1. The sequence goes on from NZ_CP197226.1 coordinate 806,593, forward strand.
AGTAAGCCTCCTCCCCCGATCACGATGGACGCGATCTATGCCGCGCCGGGCTATCTGTTCCGGCGCATGCAGCAGATCGCGGTCTCGATCTTCATGGAGGAGTGCAAGGCGTTCGATCTCACGCCGGTGCAGTATGGGGCGCTGATCGCGATCCACACCCATCCCGGCATCGATGCGACGCGGCTGTCGGCGGTGATCGCGTTCGACCGCTCCACCCTCGGCAGCGTGATCGAACGGCTTCAGGCCAAGGACTATATCGAGCGCAAGCCCGCGCCCGAGGACAAGCGGATCAAGCTGCTCTACCTGACCAAATCAGGCGCCGCGATCCTGCGCGAGATCATTCCCGCCGTCGAACGCGCCCAGGCGCGCATGCTGGAGCCGCTGAAGCCCACTGAGCGCAAGGCGCTGATGGGACTTCTGGTGCAGCTCGTCGATCTCAACAACGAAGTCTCGCGGGTGCCGCTGCGGGCCGAGGACGCGCTGGAGCATCTGGGGAAGGGCGGGTGAACGAGTGAGTAAGACGCTGATGTTGCAACAATAGCGGTGTCATTCCCCGCGAAGGCGGGGAATCCAGTACGCCGCGGATTCTCCGTATTCCTCACCGTCCCGGCGTACTGGATCGCCCGCTTTCGCGGGCGATGACAGCGAGAGTGTGGTTGCGTGCTGCGTCCCTAACAGTGCCTGGCCTCACATCCGCAGCAACGCCTGCCGGTCGATCTTCCCCGTCCCCGTCTTCGGCAGTTCGTCGATGAAGATCACCTCGCGCGGATATTTGTAGGGCAAGAGCTTGCCCTTCACGTAATCCTGTAGCCGCCGCGTCGCTTCGCCTTGGTCGGTGGTGCGGCTGTTCATCACCACCACCGCCTTCAGCGTCATGCGACGGTCCGGCAGCTCGGCGGCGAACACCGCGCATTCGCGGATGTCGGGGTGATCGGCGAGGCAGAGCTCGACCTCGAGCGGATAGACCCACTGGCCGGAGATCTTGATGAGATCGTCGGCGCGGCCGCGGAAGAAGTGGAAGCCGTCGGCATCGCGGACGAAGCGGTCGCCGGTGTAGATCCACCCGCCCTCGCGGATGGTCTCGGCGGACTTGTCCGGCCGATTCCAGTACAGTGGCGTGTTGGAATCGCCGCGCACCCACAAGATGCCTTCCTCGCCGTCGCCGACCTCGCTTCCGTCCTTGTTGCGCAGCGCGACCTCGTAGCCGGGCACGCGCAGGCCCGCGGCGCCGAGCTTCTTCCGTTCGGGACGGTTGGAGAGATAGATGTGCAGCACCTCGGTCGAGCCGAGGCCTTCGACGATTTCGAGCCCCGTGAGCGTCTTCCAGCCGTTGAAGACTTCGGCCGAGAGCACTTCGGCTGCGGAGAGCGCCATGCGCAGCGACGAGAAGTTCGTCTGTTGCGCGCCCTCGGCCTTGGTCAGCGAGGTGTAAAGCGTCGGCAGGCCGAAGAAGACGGTCGGCCTGTATTGCTCGATCGCCGCGAAGATCGTCGCCGGCTTCGGCTGTCCCGGTAGCAGCAGCGTCGCCGCGCCGACCGAGAACGGGAAGGTGACGGAGTTGCCGAACCCGTAGGCAAAGAAGATCTTCGGCACCGAGAAGCAGATGTCGTCAGGCGTCAGCTTCAACACATTCTGCGCGAAGGCCACCTCGCTATAGGTCATGTCGTGCTGGAGGTGCACGATGCCCTTGGGCCGGCCGGTCGAGCCGGACGAGTACATCCAGAACGCCATCTCGTTGCGATGGGTATTCGCTTCCGCAAGCTCGGCCGGGAATTGCGCAAGCCAGCTTGCCGCCGCGACCGCCGCAGGCGCAGCACGCTCGCCCATTTCGCCATTGACGACGATCAGCGTACGCAGGCTCGTGTCCTTGCGCGCCTCTGCATTGAAGCGCGCGCAGAATTCGGACTCGGCCACCGCGACGGTCGCGCCGGAATCGGCGAGATAGAATTGCAACAGATCCGGCGGCGTCAGCGTGTTGATCAGGAGCGGCACGAAGCCGGCACGCACGGCGCCGAAGAAGGCGGCGGGATAAGCCGGCGTATCGTCGAGGAACAGCAGCACGCGATCGCCACGCTTGAGGCCGAGCGAGATGAAGCCGTTGCCCCAGCGGCAAGCCTCCGCGCAGAGCTCGGCATATGTGCGCGTGCCCGCCGGACCAATCAGCGCGAGCTTGTCGCCATATCCCTTGCCGAGATTGTCGAACAGCACGCGGCTGGCGTTGTAGATTTCCGGAACGGCAAAGCCGATCTCGCGTGCGCCCGCGCTGTCCGCGGGCACCTGGTCGCAAATCTCGTTGCTCATGCGGTAGCCTCACTGGCCGCATCCCCACCGTTCTTGGCGGCCTCGTAACGCGCCATGAAGGCCGGCGACATCGCCCGCAGCCGGGAATCGTCGATGCGGCCGGAGCGGGTGATGTAGCTGTAAGCAAAATCCATCAGGTCGAGCTGCATGTGCTGGGCAAAGTTCTCGTACCAGGAGGCGCTGGTTCGTGCGGCGTCGACGAGCTTCTGCACGACCGGTTTGCGCGCGGCCTGGTAGCGAAGCAATGCGGTGTTCAGATGCGCATCGGATTCCAGCGCCTTGACCAGCGCGATCGCGTCCTCGATCGCGAGCCGCGTGCCGGAGCCGATCGAGAAATGCGCCGAGTGCAGCGCGTCGCCGATAAGCACCATATTCTTGAACGACCAGTGCTCGTTCCAGACCCAGGGAAAATTGCGCCACACCGATTTGTTGGAGACGAGGCAGTGGCCGCCGAGCGTGTCGGCGAACACCTCCTCGCAGACGCCCTTGGACTGTTCGACGTCCTTGTAGGCGAAGCCATAGGCCTGCCAGGTGGCGTGGTCGCACTCGACCAGGAAGGTGCTCATGGTCGGCGAATAGCGGTAGTGATGGGCGTTGAAGGCGCCGCGGTCGGTCTTCACAAAAGTCTGTGACAGCGTGTCGAAGCGCTTCGAGGTGCCGTACCAGACGAACTTGTTGGAGGAGTAGGACAGCGAGGTGCCGAAATCGCCCTCGTAAGCGCGGCGCACCAGCGAGTTCAAGCCGTCGGCGGCGACGATCAGATCGTGGCCGTTGAGCTGGTCGATCCCGTGAATTTGCGTGTCGAAGCGCGGCGTGACCCCGACATCGAGCGCGCGCTGCTGAAGGAACTGCAAGAGCTCGAGCCGCCCGATCGAGGAGAAGCCGACCCCGTCGATGGCGACGCTGCCGCCCTGCAGGTTGAGCGTGATGTTCTCCCAGCTCTCCATATGCGGCGCGATCGCATCGACCGTCTCGGGGTCGTCGGCGCGCAGGAACTCCAGGGCCTGGTCGGAGAACACCACGCCAAAACCCCAGGTCGCGTCGGCCGGGTTCTGTTCGAACAGGTCGACTTGATCCTCGGGATGACGCTTCTTCCAGAGATAGGCGAAGTAGAGCCCGCCGGGCCCCCCGCCAATCACGGCGATCCGCAACGTCTGCCTCCCTAATTGACAGTATACTTACTATCTAGGGGTAGACTAATGTGCTCCGGCCTCCCGCGCCAGCAGAATTATCGGCCAAGCGCGGCGCGCCAAAGCTCGCTTTCGGACCTGCGTCTTGCGCGTGTCCGAAACCGTCAGGCGCGAACCATAGCCAAAGCGCGCCGGCTTGGCCACCCGGGGATCAGACGCAGCGCTTCACGTAGACCCCGTCCACCAGCACCCTGGTACAGCGGACCACCGGAACCGGCTTGCGGACCACGACGGCCGCGTTCGGCCCGGCGCAGCCGGCGCGATAGACGCCGCGGGCGCACACCACCGCGTTGGCGTCGGTGGCCTCGAACGTCATGGTCGCCCCGAAGGCGAGGAGTGCAGAAGCAACCAGCAGCAATGAACGCATGTTGTCCTCCCGGTCTTGTCGTGATCGAAATCGATATCCGCAAAGGTTGATCGCGGCAGGCGTGCGAGAATTCATTCGCGCATGCCGCCGATCGGTGTCGTGCACTCCGGCGCGTCGCCGTGCGCTGCCTTATCGCGCCGCGAACGGCGCCAGCACGTCCTTGCACGCGGGCGACAGCGACGCGGCATTGCTGGCGATGCATTGCACGATGCGGCCGCCGCCGGGCGCGACGCCGGCGCACAGCGTGCGGATGTCGGCGCCGCAGGCCGATCGGACGATGAACAGCTCTTCGCGCGGCCGCAGCGGGCGCAGAACGATCACGGCTGGCGCGGCCGCCGGTGCTGCCGCCGCCGCAGGGGCTGCGCCCGCAGGCGCTGCCGTTGCTGCTGCGCCGCCGCCGGCCGCGGCGCTCAGGGCCTTCTCGCAGGCGGGCGAAACCTTTGCCTTGTTCTTCTCAAGGCATTCGAGCGCGGGCGCACCGCCCGGCGGCACGCTGGCGCAGACCTTGGGATAGTCGGCGCGGCACGCGCTCTTGACCGCAGCAACCTGCGCGCTGCTCGGTTGCTTGGCGGCAGCTGCCTTCGGCGCTGGTGCGGCGGCGGGCTTTTCGGCGGGCGCCGATTCAGCCTTCGGCGCCGCAGGCGCCGTTTCCGTCTTGGACTCGGTCTTGGGCGCAGCTTCGGTCTTTGGCGCGGCCGGCGCGGCTTCGGTCTTCGGAGGCGCAGCCGGCTCGACCGCGCGAACCGCGGTCTGGCATCCAGGTGACAGGCTCGACATGTTCTTCGCCAGACATTGATACGCTTCCACGCCGCCGGGCGTGACGCTCGAGCAGTGCGCCATGAAGTCCGAGCGGCATGCGGACCGGATCGCGCTCTTCTGCGCGTCGGTCGGCGCTTGCGCGAACGCGCCTGTTGCAGTTGCGAAGAGCACGGCCGCGAGCAACGCCGTGCGCGTTGATGCATGTTTCAACGTGTTGAACATCTGAGTGAATTCCCGCCCTGTCGGTAGCGCCGACGATTTTCAAATGTGATTCAAGCGCAATCGTCGCGAGTGATGCCTCGCGCGCGGTATCTTTGGATGCTTTGGCCGCTACCGCAAGTGGATAATGCCGGCGCAATTGCGACGTAACTGGAGCATGATCCGGACCCGAAGGGCCGCGTCAGCGCAAAGTGTGCAGCGGTTATCCCTCGCGACAGACGCGGAACGCGTTTGCGCGGAGATCATGCTCAAGCAATACGTCGTCAGAGCTTGACCATGCGCTTGCCGCGGTTCTCGCCCGCGAGCAATCCGATCAGCGCTTTCGGCGTGTTCTCCAATCCGTCGATGATGTCCTCCTGCACCTTCAGCTTGCCGGATTTGACCCAGCCCTGGAGCTCGGCGAGCGCGCGCTGGCTGTCCTTCATGTAGTCCATCACGATGAAGCCCTGCATGACGAGCCGCTTCACCACGATCAGGCCGGGTACGCCGCGCGGACCGTGCGCGGCAGGCGCACCGTCATATTGCGAGATCGCGCCGCAGCAGGCGATGCGGCCGTAATTGTTCATCTGCGGCAGGCAGGCTTCCAGAATGTCGCCGCCGACATTGTCGAAATAGACGTCGATGCCCGTTGGCGCGGCCGCGCGCAGGGCCTTGAACACCGCGCCGTCCTTGTAGTCGACGGCGGCATCGAATCCGAGCTCGGAGGTCAGCCAGTTGCACTTGTCGGCGCCGCCGGCGATGCCGATGACGCGACATCCCTTGATCTTGGCGATCTGCCCGACGATCGAGCCGACCGAGCCGGCCGCCGCGGAGACCACGACGGTCTCGCCCTCTTTGGGCTTGCCGACCTCCAGCAGGCCGAAATAGGCGGTGAGGCCGGCGATGCCGAACACGCTGAGCAGATGCGTCATCGGTTCCAGCTTCGGCATCTTGGTGAGATGCTTTGCCGGCACCGCGGCAAACTCCTGCCAGCCGGTGTCGCCGAACACGATGTCGCCGGCAGCCAACCCCGGCGCCTTCGAGCTGACGACCTCGGCGATGCCGCCGCCGGCCATAACGCTGTTCGCTTCGACGGCTGAACGATAGGTCGCGCCATGCATCCAGGCGCGGTTGGCGGCGTCGAGCGAGATGTAACGCACGCGCAGCAAAGCCTCGCCGTCCTTCGGCTCGGGCATCGCGCCGTCGACCATCTTGAAATGTTCAGGGCCGAGCTTGCCGCTGGGTTTTTCGACCAGAAGAATCTGGCGATTGATGCTGCCGCTCATGGCGTTTCCCTCTCCGTTTGTTTGACGATTATTGATGCAGCTGCCGCAAAGAAAACGTGCAGGCGCATTCGTTGTGCGCTGCATGAAGGCTAGATCGCGGGGGGCCGTTTCACAACGGGAACATCCGGCCAACGCGGCCACCCGGCAAGCGAGTTGCGCAGCCGCCATATCTGCGACATCATGAAGCGCCGGTGTACGTGGGGGTAAGCAATGTCGAACAGGTTTACGCAATACATCTTGGGCGCGATGGTGCTGGGCATCATCATGGGCTCGGCGATCTACAACTTCCTGCCCGATACGCGCGCCGACTGGGCCTCGTCCATCAACCTGATCGCCATGATGTTCCTGCGCCTGATCAAGATGATCATCGCGCCGCTGGTGTTTGCGACCCTGGTCGGCGGCATCGCCCATATGGGCTCGGGCGCCAAGCTCGGCCGCATCTTCGCCAAGACCATGGGGTGGTTCATCAGCGCCTCCTTCGTCTCGCTGATGCTCGGCCTGATCATGGTCAATCTGCTTCAGCCCGGCGCCAACTTCCCCGGCACGCTGCCTGCGGCAGGCCAGTCGACCGGCCTGCCGGTCTCCGCCTTCTCGATCGAGAAATTCCTGACCCATCTGATCCCGACCTCGATCGCGGACGCGATGGCGCAGAACGAGATCCTCCAGATCGTGATCTTCGCCGTGTTCTTCTCGGTGGCGATGGGCGCGATGCCGGAGCGCTCCAAGCCGATCCTGGCGCTGATCGACGATATCGGCCACATCATGCTCAAGGTGACGAGCTATGTGATGCTGTTCGCGCCGCTCGCGGTGTGGGCCGCCATCACGGCGACGGTGGCCAAGAACGGCCTGCTGGTGCTCTGGAAGCTCGTCGTGTTCATGGGCGGCTTCTATCTCTCGCTGGCGCTCCTGTGGACGATCCTGGTGATCGTGGGCTTCATCGTGATCGGGCCGCGCTACAGCCACCTGCTGAAGCTGATCCGCGAGCCGCTGATGATCGCGTTCTCGACCGCGAGCTCGGAAGCGGCTTATCCGAAGACGCTGGAGGGCCTCAACCGCTTCGGCGCCTCGTCGCGGATCTCGAGCTTCGTGCTGCCGCTCGGTTATTCCTTCAACCTCGACGGCACGATGATGTACTGCACCTTCGCGAGCATCTTCATCGCGCAGAGCTACCACATCGACATGCCGCTCGGCACGCAGCTCGCGATGCTGGCGACGCTGATGATCACCTCGAAGGGCGTCGCCGGCGTGCCGCGCGCCTCCCTCGTCGTGATCGCCTCGACGCTGGCGCAGTTCAACATCCCCGAGGCCGGCCTGCTCATGATCATGGGCATCGACACCTTCCTCGACATGGGCCGCAGCGCGACCAACGTGATCGGCAACACGCTCGCGACCTCGGTCGTCGCGAAGTGGGAAGGCGAGCTTGGGCCCGAGCATGCGATGGGACCGGGCGACGCCGTTCCTGATGACATGGTGCCGGGCGAAGTGCCCGCCATGGCCGGCCATGGTTAGGAGCACACCATGGGCCAGACACTGACAAGGTCAGTGATCGGCGGCTGCCTCTGGCTCGCGGCATCGTTGCTCGCGACCACAGCACTCGCCCAGACCGGGAGCGAAGGGCTCAGCCCGACGCTGTCGGCTATCAAGAAGGCGCATGTCGTGCGGCTCGGGTATCGCGAGAGCTCGCCGCCGTTCTCCTTCCTCGACCAGTCGGGCCGCCCGATCGGCTACAGCCTCGAACTCTGCGAGGCCATCGTCGAGGAGATCGGCGTCGAGGTCGACGATCCCAATCTCAAGATCGACTACGTGAAGGTCACCTCGGACGACCGCATCGACGCGGTGCTCCAGAACAAGATCGACCTGGAGTGCGGCTCGACCACGGCCAATGCCGAGCGCGCCAAGCGCGTCGCGTTCTCCCCCTTGATGTTCGTCGCCGGTACCAAGCTGATGGTGCCGAAGGCGTCCAGCGTCCAGTCGCTGACCGACCTGAAGGGCAAGACCATCGTGGTGACGAAGGGCACCACCAATGAGCAGGCGATCCAAGCGGCCGACAAGAAATCCTCGCTGGGGCTGACCATCGCCGTCGGCGCCGATCACGAGCAATCGTTCCAGATGCTCGCGGACGGCAAGGCGGATGCGTTCGCGACCGACGACATCCTGCTCTCCGGCCTGATCGCGCGCCACAAGGCGCAGGACAAGTACCGCGTCACCGGCGACTATCTGTCCTACGACCCCTACGGCATCATGTTCAGGAAAGGCGAGCCGCAATTGTCGGCCGTGGTCGAGCGCACCTTCCGCAAGCTCGGCTCCAACCGCGACCTCGTCCCGCTCTACAACAAATGGTTCACCGCCAGGCTTCCGACCGGCGAACGGCTCAACGTGCCGATCTCGCTGCAACTCGAGGAAGCCTTCAAGGCGATGGACGATTCGGCGAGCGCGAATAATTAGGCGGTTTGAGTGGCGGTGATCGTGCCGCGGTCTCGATGCACCCTCTTCCCTTGTGGGAGAGGGTGGCTCGCCGCATAGCGGCGAGACGGGTGAGGGGTATCTATCCGCACGAGCAGTCATACAAGTGGAGAGAACCCCTCATCCGGCGCTCCGCGCCACCTTCTCCCACAACAAGGGGAGAAGGAATGGCAGCGTGCGCTTGGCGCTCAGCTTGTCTTCCCAAACACCCGGTCCAGCGCCGCGTCATACGTCGCCTGCACCAGCTCCGGATGGAGCTTCGCCAGCGCCTCCATCATCACGCCGGAATTGATCTCGAGCACGCGCCAGGCGCCATCCACGCGCACCACGTCGATCGAGGCGAAGGCGATGCCGATGGCGTTGGCGGCGTCGACGGCGAGCCTCACGCATGCCGCGCGCACCTCGCCATTCTCCATCAGGACCGGCCGCGCGCCGGCGTCGAGATTGTGCCGCCAGTTCAGGATGCGCCGCTTGCCGTTCGGGACGACCGCATTCACCTCGCGCGCTTCGAGCTCGCGGAGCTGCCCGTCGTGTCCCGCCGCGATCGCGAGCTCGCGCAACGTATGCTCCCCGTCGCCGACGACCGACGGCCGGTCCTTGCGGTAGACGATCATCGGCTTGCGATCGAGCAGGATCACGCGGACCTCCTCCTCGATCTCGACATAAGGCGCGATCACGAGGCCGAGGCCCGACGAAAAAACCTCGCAGACGGCGCGATCGAGCTCGGCAGCGCTCGTCACCTTGAACACCGCGCGTCCGGACGTGCCCTCGTTCGGCTTCACCACCACGCCTTGCGGGTGCTGCGCAAGCAGCGCCAGCATCGCTTCACGCCAACCAGGGCCGGCGACATGCGCGCCCATGCTCGGGTTGAGGAAGAGATGATGAGGAACGCAGGGCACGGCTTCAAGCGACAGCGCCTCGGCGGTCGCCGATTTGTCGTTGGCGAGGCGATGCGCGATGGCGCTGTTGAGGCCGATGTCGTAGCCGAAGGCGAAGTGGCGCGCCTCGCCCCGGCGCATCGCGATCAGCCAGCCACCGGCGCGGATGTCGACGGCAATGCCATGTCGGGCGCAATAGCGCCTGATCGCCTGGACGAAGATGCGTTCGCTGCTGGCCATGGGTCTCAATCATTCCTGTCGCCAAAAGCCGCAAAAATGCGGGCATCGGCGCCAAGCCGGGGTGAAGATCAGAGCTATTCTTAATGAAATTCTCGCGAGCGCGACGGAAATTAAGTGCTGCCATCGAGCCCGAAAGGGAAAAGAAATTGCCCTCTGTGCGCGCCGCGCAGCAGATTCATTAATGATGCGGCCAATTCCACCGCAAGTGCCGGTTTGATCGGCATCAATTGCATCCGAAACGAGGTTGATTATTGGTCTCAATGGCGTAGATCACACACGCGAAATCCTCCGCCATGGCAATGGTGTCCGCCCTGCTTTCAGGGCCGGGCAGCGCTTTTGCCCTAAAACCGCAATTATTCGGAATATCGAAAATCATGAGCGCGTTTTACCGAGAGAAAGTTCTTTCCGTCCAGCACTGGACCGACACGCTGTTCAGCTTCCGCGCCACGCGCGATACCGGCTTCCGCTTCCAGAACGGCCAGTTCGCGATGATCGGCCTCGAGGTCGACGGCCGTCCGCTGCTGCGCGCCTACAGCATGGCGAGCGCCAACCACGAGGAAGAGCTCGAGTTCTTCTCGATCAAGGTTCAGGACGGTCCGCTCACCTCGCGCCTCCAGAAGATCAAGGAGGGCGACACCATCCTGGTCGGCCGCAAGGCGACCGGCACGCTGATCACCGACAACCTCATCCCGGGCAAGCGGCTGATGCTGCTCTCGACCGGTACAGGCCTCGCGCCGTTCGCGAGCCTGATCAAGGACCCCGACGTCTACGAGCAGTTCGAGACCATCGTGCTGGTGCATGGCTGCCGCCAGGTCTCCGAGCTCGCTTATGGCGAGAAGCTCGTCGCCAATCTGCGCGAGGACGAGCTGTTCGGCGAGCTGCTCGCGGACAAGCTGGTCTATTATCCGACCGTGACCCGCGAGCCGTTCCGCAATCGGGGCCGCATCACCGACCTCATCAGCTCCGAGCAGATCTTCAACGACATCGGACAGGGCCCGCTCGACATCGCAACCGACCGCATCATGATGTGCGGCAGCCCGGCGATGCTGGAAGAGCTGAAGGTGATGTTCGAAGGCCGCGACTTCATCGAGGGAAGCGGCAACAAGCCCGGCCATTTCGTGATCGAGAAGGCGTTCGTCGAGCGGTAAGTTCTGTTGAATGAGTGGCGCGATCTCGCGTCAACACTCAACTCGTCGTCCCGGACAAGCGCAGCGAAGCGGAGCGCCGATCCGGGACCCATAGCCACAGGATGTGGTTTGGCGAGGACGCGCAGTGACAGCTCTCTCAGTCACGAAATCCTGTGGTTATGGATCCCGGGTCTGCGCTGACGCTTGCCCGGGACGACAGCTGAACCTGTGGAAACGCGTCTGCGCTCCATGGGCAGCCGGTTGAGGCCCACTGGCCCGGCCGCCCCACTATTCCCATCCCCACTCCCTCTGCTGCACTGCAAAAGCCTAACCTCTCGGCGGATTGATCTGCGGCGGCGGAATTCGCTAGCCTGAAACAAGGGCCGCGTCATATCCGTATGAAAGGCGCGGGCGTATCGTACCGCCTCAAGCTGGCGAGAGGATGGGAATCGTGGCCGACGAAAATAGCAAAGCGCCAAAATCGAAGCGTGGGCCGTTGGAAGAGGGGGCCATGGAAACCCTGCTGATGCCATTCTCGCCGCGCTTCATAGTGCTGACGATCTGCGCGGTCGTCACCGCGCTCCTGATCGGCTTCGGCATCGCCGACCGCAAGATCTTCGACATCCTGCTGATCCCGATCCTGATCTTCGGCGCCCTGACGCTGCTCGGCGTCCGCGACCTGCTCCAGAAGAGCCATGCGGTGCTGCGCAACTACCCGATCTCGGCGCATATCCGCTTCCTGCTCGAAGAGATACGCCCCGAGATGCGGCAGTATTTCTTCGAGAGCGAGAAGGACGGCATGCCGTTCTCGCGCGACACCCGCGCGGTGGTCTATCAGCGCGCCAAGATGCAGCTCGACAAGCGTCCGTTCGGCACCCAGGAGGACGTCTACCGCGAGGGCTATGAGTGGATGCATCACTCGGTGTCGCCGAAGGCGCATGCCGAGGAGAAGTTTCGCGTCGTCGTCGGCGGACCGGACTGCAAGAAGCCCTACTCGGCCTCGGTGTTCAACATCTCGGCGATGAGCTTTGGCGCGCTCAGCCCGAACGCGGTGCGTGCGCTCAATGCCGGCGCGAAGAAGGGCGGCTTTGCCCATGACACCGGCGAGGGCGGCTTCAGCCCCTATCACGCAGAGATGGGCGGCGACATCATCTGGGAGATTGGCTCCGGCTATTTCGGCTGCCGCCATCTCGACGGCTCGTTCGATCCCGAAGCGTTCGCGCGCGTCGCCGGCCAGGACCAGATCAAGATGGTCGAGCTCAAGATCAGCCAGGGTGCCAAGCCCGGCCATGGCGGCGTGCTGCCGGCGGCAAAGGTCTCGGAGGAGATTTCCAAGATCCGCGGCGTGTCCATGGGCGAGGACTGCATCTCGCCGGCCTCGCACCGCGCCTTCTCGACGCCCGTTGGCATGATGCAGTTCATCGCTGAGATGCGCCGCCTCTCCGGTGGCAAGCCGGCCGGCTTCAAGCTGTGCATCGGTCATCCCTGGGAATTCCTGGCGATCTGCAAGGCGATGCTGGAGACCGGCATCTATCCCGATTTCATCGTCGTCGACGGCAACGAAGGCGGCACCGGTGCGGCGCCGCTCGAGTTCATGGACCATCTCGGCATGCCGATGCGCGAGGGCGTCAATTTCGTGCACAACGCGCTGATCGGCATCAATGCGCGCGACCGCATCAAGCTCGGCGCCTCCGGCAAGATCGCCACCGCGTTCGACATGGCGCGGGCGATGGCGATCGGCGCCGACTGGTGCAATTCGGCGCGCGGCTTCATGTTCTCGCTCGGCTGCATCCAGTCGCTGAGCTGCCACACCGACCGCTGCCCGACCGGTGTCGCGACGCAGGACCCGACGCGGGCGCGCGCGCTCTACGTGCCGCTCAAGATCGACCGCGTGCACAATTACCACCATGCCACGCTGCATTCGCTGACCGAGCTGATCGCCGCGGCCGGCCTCGAACATCCCCAGCAGCTGCGCCCGATCCACTTCAGCCAACGGAGGTCGACGACCCAGGTGCAATCTTTCGCGCAGCTCTATCCGGCGCTGCGTCCGGGAGAATTGCTCGAAGGCACGGAGGACCCGCGCTTCCGCGACGCCTGGCGGATGGCGCGGGCGGAGACGTTCCAGCCGGCGCTGTGAGGCGCCGGGCCACGGCATGATGCGGCCCGCGCGAGGCCATGAAATTGTCGCGAGCAGAGCGGGGGCTTAACGTCTGATTCAACTTTGGGTATAGTTCATCCCATGGACGAGCGACGCAACAAAGCCAGGCATCGCGTGCTGAAGGCCGGAACGATCGAGTTCGGTGGCGGCGCGATCGACTGCACCGTCCGCAATTTCTCAGACACCGGCGCAGCCCTCGACGTCACCAGCCCGGTCGGCATTCCCGAACACTTCACCCTGCTCATCCAGGCCGACGGAAAGCATCTGGCGTGCACCGTGGTCTGGCGCAAGGAAAAGCGGATCGGTGTGAGGTTCGGGTAGGCGCCTGCATCTGGCATGAGCGCGAACCACAATCTCAGCTGTCGTCCCGGACAAGCGTCAGCGCAGATCCGGGACCCATACCGCGTGATCGATCGATTGCGGTTGGTGGTAGTACCGAACCCCAGTCTTCGCCAAACGGCTTCCTGGGAGTATGGGTCCCGGATCGGCGCGCGCTTGAGGCGCGCTTGTCCGGGACGACGAGTGGAGATTGGCGCGACAGCATGCGTCACTTCACGCGAGCGCGCACTCACGCCGCCGCCTGCTCACCCCGACGGCTCGCCAGAATCTTGTCGATCCTTCTTCCGTCGAGATCGACCACCTCGATGTGCCAGCCGCCGAGGTCGAAGGCGTCGCCGACATTGGGCAGCACGTTGAAGTGTTGCAGCACGAGGCCCGCCACGGTGTAGAAGCGGTGGTGCGGCGGCAGCTCGATGCCGAGCAGCTCGCAGAATTCGTCGACCGGCATCCAGCCGGCGACCAGCAGCGAATCGTCTGCGCGCTTGACATAGGCCGGCTCCGGCGGGCCTTCCTCGGAATGGAACGCGCCGACGATCGATTCCAGAATGTCGGCCGCGGTGACCACGCCTTCGAAGGCGCCGTACTCGTCATAGACGAAACCGACATGGACCGGAGCGGCCCTCAGGATCGCGAGCACGTCGCGGGCATCCGCCGAGGCGGGAATGCTTGGCGCTTCGCGAACAAGCGCCCGCAGATCGGGCGTGCGTTCGCTCATGAACGCGACCAGCAGGTCCTTGGCCTGGAGCACGCCGATCGGCTTGTCGCGTTCGCCGTCCGAGGCCGGAAAGCGCGAATGCGGGCTCTTGGCGATGATCTGCTGAATGGCTTCCGGTGTGTCGTTCAGGTCGATCTCGTCGACCTCCGTGCGCGGCGTCATGACGGCGCCGACCGGCCGGTCGCCGAGCCGCATCACGCCGGCGATCATCTCCTTCTCGCCGGGCTCGAGCACGCCGGCATTTTCGGCTTCGCTGACGAGATGATGGATCTCGTCCTCCGAGACCTTCTCCTCGGCCTTGCCGCCGCGGCCGAGCAGCGTGAGGATCAGCTTGCCGGAGAGATCGAGCAGGAAGACGAGCGGCAGCGAGATCCGCGCCAGAACATGCATCGCGGGCGCGACCTTGACCGCGATGCTCTCGGGGTCGCGCAGCGCCACCTGCTTCGGCACCAGCTCGCCGACGATCAGTGTGGCGTAGGTGATGAGCGTGACGACGATGCCGACGCCGACGATGTCGGCGATGCCGGCGGACAGGCCGAGCTCGACCAGCCATTGCGCCAGCCGTTGCCCGAGCGTCGCGCCGGAGAATGCACCCGAGAGCACGCCGACCAGCGTGATGCCGATCTGCACCGTCGAGAGGAATTTGCCGGGATCGGCCGCCAGCGTCAGCGCGCGGTCGGCGCCGCGCACGCCCTTGGCGGCGAGCAGCGAGAGGCGGGCCGGACGGGACGAGACCACGGCCAGCTCCGACATGGAGAGCAGGCCGTTGATGACGATCAGGACGACGACGATGACGAGTTCGACCGAGAGCATTGATGTTCCGGAGGTACGCGAGTGCGGCCGGATGGCGACGCAAGCATTGATATAGGCGTTTTGCGAGGAAAATCCCGGCAATTCTGTCGCATCTGGCACCACGGGGAACCCGGCGATGACAGCGTTCCGGCGACCCGCGCGGCCCAAGGCACTCCGCTGAACTACGGGCCGTTGCTTAACGGGCCCTTAGTGGCCGCCAGCTAGGTTTTCGACATTTGTAGCAATGTATTCGGGGACCCAAGGATGCGGATCGGGAAGCTCTTCGCGCTGTCGATGCTCACGGTGACGGTTTTTGCAGTCATCCTCGGCGCCGAGGTGCTGATACCCCAGGCGCGCATCTTCACGAACCGCTCCGATGCGATCAAGACGGTTGACGCTTTTGGTGCGACCCTGATGGTCAGCCAGCAGGTCGCCGGTCTCCGTGCCCCCTACATTGGACCGATCTTCCAGGAAGCCGCTGCGACGCAGGCCCAGATCGACGCTGCCGCGAAGGCCGCGAAAGCCGCCGAGACCGCCTTCGAGAGCGCAAGGCGGGCCATCATGGTGCTGGATGACGGCGGAGCGATTGCCGAGCATCTCGACCGTGCGGCGCGGCGGCTGAAGGAGATCAACGCTGCGGCAGATCGCGCGATGAGTGTTCCGCTGGCAGCGCGCGACAGCGCCGCGATCAAGGGTTTCCTGCCCGGTGTTGCCGAGGTGCTCGGCAATATCGAGCCGGTCATGAACCGGCTCGAGGCGAAGGTCGTCAATGCCGATTCCTCGCTCGCGGCGCTGCTGAGCCTGGCACGGACGGCGCAGGATCTGCGCGTCTCGGCCGGCAGCCGCGCCGCCACGCTGTCGCCGGCGCTGAGCGTACGCCGGCCGCTCACCGCGGCCGAGTTCTCGCTGATGGATCGCATGCAGGGGCGTGTCGAGGCCGACCGCGAGCGCATCGAGGCCGGTATCGACCAGCTCGGAAGCCCGCCCCGCATCGCCACCGCGCTGAAGGCGGCGACGGACTCCTATTTCGGCAAAGCCGCGCTCGTCGTGGATAAGGAAATGCCGGCGGCCCGTAGCGACGGCAAGTACGGTGTCAACGCCGAAGAGCTGGCCGGTGTCATCGTGCCGGCCATCCAGATGTTCTACGGCGTGCGCGACGCCGCGCTGGCCGAAGCGGCCGAGCGCGCCGCGGCCGCGCGCGATGGCGCGCTGGCGATGCTCGCGCTTGCAGGCGTGGCGGTGCTGGCGCTGCTCGGGACGCTCGGTGGCGTGACCATGATGCTGCGCAGCCGCGTGGTAACGCCGCTTAGCCGGCTCGCGGACGTGATCGGCACGCTCGCCGCCGGACAGCATGAGGTCGAGATCCCCGCGACGGGCCGCAACGACGAGATCGGCCAGGTGGCGGGCTCGCTGCGGCACTTCAAGGATTCGCTCGCGGCCAAGAAGGCCGCCGACGAGGCGGCCGCGGTCGAAGCCGAGGCGAAGCTCCGTCGCAGCCAGCGGATGGACCAGATCGCGCGCGACTTCGAAGCGATGATCGGCGACGTCATCAACACCGTGGCGTCGGCATCCTCGGAGCTGGAGGCCTCGGCGGGAACGCTGACGAGCACGGCCGATCAATCGGAAAAGGTCACTGCGACCGTCGCGGCCGCGTCCGAGCAGGCTTCCACCAACGTGCAGACCGTTGCCGCGGCGGCGGAGGAAATGGCCTCGTCGGTCGACGAGATCAGCCGGCAGGTCCAGGACTCCGCGCGCGTCGCCGGCGAAGCGGTGCAGCAGGCCGGGCGGACCAACGATCACGTCGGCGAGCTGGCCAAGGCCGCCGGCCGGATCGGGGACGTCGTCGAGCTCATCAGCCAGATCGCGGGCCAGACCAATCTCCTGGCGCTGAACGCCACCATCGAGGCGGCCCGCGCCGGCGAGGCCGGCCGCGGCTTTGCCGTCGTCGCCTCCGAGGTCAAGGCGCTGGCCGAGCAGACCGCCAAGGCCACCGGCGAGATCAGCCAGCAGATTGCGGGAATCCAGACGGCGACGGAGGATTCTGTCGGCGCCATCAAGTCGATCGGCGACACCATCACCCGCATGTCCGAGATCGCGTCCGCGATCGCCTCGGCGGTCGAGGAGCAGGGCGCGGCGACGCGGGAGATTTCCCGCAACGTGCAGCAGGCGGCCCGCGGCACCCAGCAGGTCTCCGCCAGCATCGTCGACGTGCAGCGCGGCGCGAGCCAGACCGGATCGGCATCCTCGAATGTGCTCGCGGCAGCCAGATCGCTGTCGGGCGAGAGCAGCCGCCTCAAGGTCGAGGTCGGAAAGTTCCTGGACGCGATCCGGGCCGCGTAGAAAATCGAACTCCTCTCCCCGCTGGGGTCGCAATCGTATTTGCAGAGCGACGTCCCTTTGGCCCATCCTTCGAGACGCCCGCTCTGGCGGCTCCTCAGGATGAGGACGGAGTGCGCGGCCGCAGTTTCGACGGGCACCAATGCTTAGCCTCATCCTGAGGAGCCCGCGAAGCGGGCGTCTCGAAGGACGAGGCGCGCGCGCTCAGAACTCGCCGTGGAGCCGGCCGGAGAACACCGACACCGGGCCACGATCCGCGTTGTAGGCGGGATTGACGATGAGCTGATAGTCGGCGGTGAAGGTCAGCGCCTTGTTCAGCGCGTAGGCGTAATAGGTCTCCAGCACGCGTTCGCGGCGGTAGTTGAGTTGGCCGTCGCCGATCAGCGGACCGAGTCCGCCGGCGGCGATGAAGTCGCGATGGTCCTGCGAGAGGCCGTTGATGGCGCCGGCGATGGCGACGACGTCGTCGGGCCGGCCCCATTTCGTTCCCTTCACCGAGACGCCGCCGGACAGGCTGCGGTCGATGTCGGTGAAGGCCATGATCTCGTTGCGGCCGTCGTTCCAGCTCCAGCGGCCGAACACGCCGATGTCGTCGGTGATGGCCTGTTCGACGTTGAACGCGTAGCCGTATTTGAGGCGGCCGCGGCGGGTCTGGCTGATGTCGACGCCGAACGCGGGATTGTCCAGTGTCTCGCGATAGCTGCCGGAGAAGGCGCTGTTGACGAAGCCGAGCGTGCGCAGCTTGCCGGGCAGGCCGAACAGCGAGTAGCGCGTCTCGAGCTCCATGACATATTCGCCGCGACGGCCGACGTTCATGTCGAAATTGTTCGAGTTGGAGACGGCATCGATCAGGAAGTAGCCGGCGCGCAGCGCCCATTGCTTCTGGTTCAATTCGGCGGTCGCGCCGTAGCCGAGGCCGAGCTTGTCGGCGGCGTAGTCGAAAGCGCCGGACGCCCAGATCGACCAGTTCATGAAGTCCTTGCGCGGATCGTGCGCATAGGAATTGCCGTCGAACACGTCGACCACGGAGAACTTGCCGACCTGCAAGGTGAGGCGCGAGACGTCAACTTTGCTCGCGAGCTGAAGCTGCCCGCTGGCAAGCTCTTCTTGTTCGCCGCCGAAGCCGAAGGTGTGGCGCACGAACAGGCGAGAGGCGTTGAAGTGCGGATAGGGGAAGCCGGACTTCTGCGCTTCGCCGTTGGGAAAGCCCGCAGCGCCCGTCGTGTTGTTGAAGCCGAAGCCCTGCAGAAGCTCGGGATTGAAATAGACCTCGCCGCCGTCCCACAGCCGCGCATTCAGATAGAGCGAATTGCTCCAGGTCTGCTGAAAATCCGGCGACGGGAGCAGGCTGTTCGTTCCGGTATAGGGCGCGTGGAACGCGGGGTAGCCCTGCCCCAGCACGGTCGACTGGCCGTGAATCTCCCAGCGGCTGGACTCGGTGTCGGTGACGTCGGACTTCGGGTTGTAGGTCGGCACGCCCGGCCAGTCGATCTTGCGATTGAGGCCGATGCGCAGGCTCTGGAAATCCATCGACGACGAATATTGCGCGCCGGACGGGAAGGTGACGTTGGCGTTGTCGAACTTGCTGTAGAGATATTCGAGCCGCGCGCTCCAGTGCGGCGCGAAGGCATATTCGACGCCGCCGCCGGCGGTCCAGCCGAACCGCGTGTGCAACACCTTCTCCTCAGTGCCGCCGGTCGGCGTCGACAGGAAACGCTCGCCGGTGAAGGCCGCGCCGCCGGTCGCGTAGAACAGCCAGTTGCCGGTGGTGTAGCCGAGCCGTGCGCGCAGGCTCGCGACATAGTCCCAGCGCTCCTCCGCGCTCGACAGCACGGTCGCCGCCGACGACACGACGTGGTTGGACGGCAGATAGTTCGGAAACGAGATGTCGCCCTCGACGCCGAGCAGGAGCCCCGAATTGAGGCGCCAGTTGTAGCCCGCCTGCACGCCGCCGGTCGCGCCGGTAAACACATGGTCGTCGGTCGCGAGCGTCGGATCGATCAGTGTCGCCGACGACGTGCCGCGGGTGACGCCGACATGCGCGCCGATGTAGAGGCCGGTCCAGTCATAGACGGTCTTCAGCGCCGGTGCCTTCAGCGGCAGATCGGCCGCGCGGCTCGCGGCGGGCAAAACCATCACGCCCGAGGCGATTGCCGCGGCCGTCCGCAAATACCTGTAACGGTGACCTCTCAACGTCAAAACGCACGCCCCCAAAACGCGAATGTGTCCCATCCGCCGCAGCCGACATCCCTGCCGATTCGCGGCGATCCTGTCACCAGGTTCCGGTTGTTCGCACGATCGGCCGAGATGATCTCGATCCGACGCGATTTCTTCCCAAGTCCCCGTGTCTGCTGCAAACCTTATTGCGATTAATTCGCAATAGCAACTGAAGCGGATTGCCGCAGGTGATGGTTCGCACCGCTGTGTGACGTGACTGCAACATCGCTCAGGGAGACAGGATCTCGACTGCTCGAGCGGAGTCGACCTCTGCGGAAGGACCTATCCAGGACGGATGGGAGAGTGGTGGCATCGCGAAGGCTCGACGGCCGGTCGCTGGCCAGCGGGAGCACCTAGCAGCCGCGGCAGATGCCCTTGATCTTCTTGTCGAGCAGCGCGTCCTCCTTGCTCGACGAACTGTTCGCCGCCGGTTTGCTCATCGCCGGACTATTGGTCGCCGGAGCGATCGTATCCCACCGCTGCTGCCAGAGTTTTTCACCAATCGTGCAGAGAACCCGCGGCTTCTTGTCCACTGAGGGGGGCGGCGATTGATCCGGCGTACGGCCCGCGACCTCGAGCGCCAGCTTGGTCCGGATCGCCTCCTTGAAGTTTTCGCGATCGGTGATGGGCACGACGAAGGAACCTGGACCGCCGATCACGCAATCCTCATAGTACCAATCGATATGGTCGATATGGCTGATGTCCACCTGACCAGGAGGCGTTGCATTGATCATGACCGGCAGGCCGGTGATGACGATGCCCTGCTGCACTGCTGTGTCGCGCGCGGTGGCGACAGGATCGCCGTTGTTGTTGGGGCCATCGCCCGCAACGTCGATGATGCGGCGCGCGCCCCGGTACGGGTTCTGCTCGAACAGCGGCATGGCGAACTTGATCGCACCCGAAATCGACGTGCGCGAACCGCGGCGGATCGGTGCCTTCATGATTTCAGCTGCGACGGCCTCGGCCGCTTCCGGTCCGTCGATCTGCCGCCAGGGGACGATGACGTCCTGATCCCTTGTCGATGACCATTCGAAGTAGGTCAGCGCGATCTTGCCGACAGGGCCGGTCCGCAAGGCCCGCAGAAACTCCTCCGAGACGATGGCCTTGGCATAGCCTTCGCGTTGAGCCGCCAGGTCATCTGGCTGCACCGAGTAGGAAATGTCGACCGCGATCACGAGCTCGAGGTCCACGGCGGGGCGGCTGTCGCCCTGGGGCGCTGTTTGCGGCTGTAAGGCCGGCTCGGGAAATGCCTGTGTCGATGTCAGGATCGCAATCAGGATCGATCCAATTGAGACCCGCCAATTCACGCTCGCCCTCCAGCCGCCTATCCGTATCCTGACACGCGAGACGTGCAATCGGAAGGATTGTCTGAGCCAAGCGGTAGCCGGGCTTTTCTGGCCGCAAATGGTTGACCCCGCCCGGGGGGACAGCCGGGCGGGGTCGGGGCACGACACGGGGTGGATGAGGCGCCCGTGTCGGACGCAGGATCCACGTGAGATCGGCCTCAGGTACTCAAATCAGTAGCAGCTGCGAACGCGGCCAACGTACTGGCCGAAGGCGTTGTACTGGGCGACCCAGCCGCAGCGGTGATAGCCGTAGTAATAGGGGTCGTTGCTGGCGGCGATCGCGGAGCCGACCACAGCGGCGGTGGCGATGCCGGCACCCACACCCCAGACCCAGCCGGGCTGCTTGGCTTCGGCCGAGGAGGTGGTGGACACGATGCTGCCGGTGACGGCGAGGGCAGCGAGAGCTGCGGCGGCAATCTTGGTCTTGATCGACATGTGAAACTCCATCCGGGTTGAGGCGGTCCGTTGTGGCCCGCGTGCCCAGTTGGACGGAGGCTCCGCGCGTCCGGTTCGAAGACGGCGGATGCGACCCCCGGGTGAGGTCCTTTCCTCAATGATTCCAGGAGGATGTTGGCTAGCCGAGAGGGCCCTTGGCGAGCCTGTTCACGTCGAAGTTATCGACTTCAGTGAGCAGCTCGCAGAAGGCGCGCGCACCCTGATCCAACAATTGCGCGCCCTTCTCGGGAACGGCCAGCGTCGCATTGCCGATGGCGCCGCTGGCGTTCAGATCCTGCGCCTGCCAGGCGAATGGCGCGGGCCGCTGCGTCGACAGCCAGCGATACTGCGTCTCCATCGCGACGCTGCTCGCGGGAAAATCCGCGATCGCATCTTTGCGCACCTGGTCGGGATAGCGCGCCAGCATGATCGAGGTCTCGATCGCGCCGCCATGAATGCCGTGGCGCACCTCCTCGGCCGGGAACAGCTTGTCGGCGCCCGACAGGCGCGACCACGACGTCGTCACCACGAACAGCTTGTGATGCGCGCGCAGATCCTGCGCGACCAGCATCATGGCCGCGCTGTTGCCACCATGGCTGGTGATAATGACGAGCTTCTTCACCCCACGCCGCGCGACCTCCTCGCCGATCGCGGTCCACCTTTTCAGCGCCACGTCGGTCGGCAGCGTCTGCGTGCCCGGATAGTCGATATGCTCGGTGGAAATTCCGACCGGTTCAACGGGAAGGAAACTGGCCGGAATGGTCGCGGGCAAAAGCTCGCGCACGCGCGCCAGATAGGCGTCCGCGATCAGCACGTCGGTTGCAAGCGGCAGGTGCGGGCCGTGCTGCTCGGTCGCCGCCAGCGGCAGCACCGCGATCCAGCGCGACACCTCCGCAGGGACGGCGTCGGCCCAGCGGATCTCGGTCCAGTCGCGGGACGGCATCATCAAGGTTTCTTTGCCCGAATTTGTCACGTAATTTGGCGTATGAGGGGACGCGGGCCTGGCCGGCTCGCGTCCCCGAACTTCATGCGGTTTTATCGCGTTGCTTTCACATGGGCCAGAAGCGATTGGGCCAGAAGCGATCGACGGAGTGCCATTATGACCCTCTCTCATCTGCGGCGAGCGTTAACGGCGGGCTTGATGGCCGCTCTTGTCTCGGTCGTCCCGGCGCGCGCGGAGACCCTGGACAAAGTCACCTTCGGCACCAACTGGGTCGCCGAGGCCGAGCATGGCGGCTTCTTCCAGGCGGTCGCCGACGGTACCTATAAGAAGTACGGGCTCGACGTCACCATCGTCCCCGGCGGTCCCAACGAGAACAACCGGATGCTGCTGATCGCCGGCAAGATCGATTTCTTCATGGCCGCGAACACGCTGATGTCGTTCGATGCGGTCGCCAACAACGTTCCCGTCGTGACCATCGCCGCGGTGTTCCAGAAGGATCCGCAGGTGATGCTGACGCAGCCGGACGCCAAGGTCGCCAAGATCGAGGACCTCAAGCCGCTGACTCTGTTCGTCTCCAAGGAGGGCATGAGCAGCTACTTCCAGTGGCTCAAGTCCGAATACGGCTTCAACGAGAAGAACGTCCGGCCCTACAATTTCAATCCGCAGCCCTTCATCGCCAATCCCAAGAGCGCGATGCAGGGCTACGTCACCTCCGAGCCCTTCGCGGTCGAGAAGGCCGCCGGCTTCAAGCCGAACGTGCTGCTGCTCGCCGATTACGGCTTCAATACCTATTCGACCCTGATCGAGACCCGCCGCGACATCGCCGAGAAGAAGCCCGATCTGGTGCAGCGCTTCGTCGATGCCTCCATGATCGGCTGGTACAACTATATCTACGGCGACAATTCCGCCGGCAATGCCATGATCAAGAAGCTCAATCCTGAGATGACCGACGATCTGCTCGCCTATTCCGTCGCCAGGATGAAGGAATACGGCATCGTCGATTCCGGCGAGTCGTTGAAGAACGGCATCGGCGCCATGAGCGACGAGCGCTACACCTCCTTCTTCAACAAGATGGTGAAGGCGGGCGTGGTGAAGCCGGATCTCGACTTCCGCAAGTCCTATACGCTGCGCTTCGTCAACAAGGGCGTCGGCGTCGAGCTGCGCCCGAGCAAGCCGTAACGCAAGGTCCATGTCACCAGTCAAAACCTCGTCCGGGGTCGAGGCCAGCCTGACGGCGCTCGCCGTCAGCCTGCGCGGCGTGACGAAGGTCTATGACAACGGCGTCATGGCGCTCGGGCCGCTCGATCTCGCCGTGCGCAAGGGCGAGTTCATCTCGCTGCTGGGACCGTCGGGTTGCGGCAAGTCGACCGCGCTGCGGCTGATCGCGCAGCTCAGCGCGCCGTCGTCCGGCATCGTGCGGCTGGCGCGTCACGAGGGACCTGCACAGCCGGGCCATGGCATCGGCTTCGTATTCCAGGAGCCGACCCTGATGCCCTGGACCAGCGTGCGCGAGAACGTGCGGCTGCCGTTGAAGCTTGCTGGCGTGGCGAAGGCGGAGGCGCGCGCGCGCGCCGACGAAGCGCTGGCGAGCGTCGGGCTTGCCGATTTCGCCGACGCCTATCCGCGCGAGCTGTCCGGCGGCATGAAGATGCGGGTCTCGCTGGCGCGCGCGCTCGTCACCGATCCGGATATCCTCCTGATGGATGAGCCGTTCGCGGCGCTCGACGAGATCACGCGCTTCCGCCTCAACAACGACCTGCTCGCGCTGTGGCGCAGCCTTCGCAAGACCGTCATCTTCGTCACCCATTCGGTGTTCGAATCCGTCTATCTGTCGCAGCGCGTGGTGGTCATGACGGCGCGGCCCGGCCGGATCCAGGCCGACATCCGCATCGAGACGGTCGAGCCGCGCGGAGAGGAGTTTCGCACCTCGGCCGCCTATTCGGATTATTGCCGGAAGGTGTCGGCCGCGCTGGCGCCGTCCTATTCGGGGCAACCGGTGCTATGAGCGCGCAGCCCTCCGTCACCGCCAGTCCGTCCGGCGCGCACCGCGCGGTGCGCTTCGTGCTTCCCGTCATCGTGCTTGCGGCCGGGCTTCTCGCCTGGGAACTCGTGGTCCGCATCAGGGAGATCCCGCCTTACGTGCTGCCCGCGCCCTCCGTGATCTTCCTGACGCTGATCAAGGACTGGGCCGTGCTGTCACAATCGCTCGCCACCACGCTTCTGACCACGCTTGAAGGATTTGTGGCAGCGAGCGTCGGCGGTATCGCGCTGGCGCTGCTGTTCAACCAGTCGAAATGGGTGGAATATTCGCTATTCCCCTACGCCGTCGTCCTCCAGGTGACGCCTGTTATCGCGATTGCACCGCTGCTCCTGATCTATCTGGAGCAGCAGACCGCGGTCGTCGTCTGCGCCTTCATCGTCGCCTTCTTCCCGGTGCTCTCCAACACCACGCTCGGGCTCAATTCGGTCGACCGCAATCTGGCCGGCCTGTTCCAGCTCTATGGCGCCTCGCCACCACAAACCCTGCGCTTCCTGAAGCTGCCGGCGGCGCTGCCCTATATCCTCGGCGGCCTGCGCATCGCCGGAGGGCTGTCGCTGATCGGCGCTGTCGTGGCCGAGATCGCGGCCGGAACGGCCGGCGCCGGCTCTGGGCTCGCCTACAGGATCGCCGAGTCAGGCTACCGATTGAACATACCCCGCATGTTCGCCGCGCTGCTGCTGTTGTCGCTGGCCGGGATTGTCATCTATGGGGTGCTGGCGCTAGTTTCCCACCTCGTTTTACGGCGCTGGCACGAAAGCGCCCTTGGAAAGGAAAACTGATGACCGCCGGTTCGATTTCGTCCGAAAAGATCGACCTTCTGATCTATGGGCCGGTGCGGCCGATCCTCGAGAACGGGTTTTCCGATCATTTCGTCGTGCACAAGGCCGAGACACGAGGCGACCTCGAGCGGCTGACACCCGCGATCCGCGAAAAGATCCGCGGCGTGGCCGTGACCTATCACACGGTGCGTGCCGACAGGGACTCGCTGTCGCAATTGCCCAAGATCGAGATGGTGGCGAGCTTCGGCGTCGGCTACGACCACGTCGACGCCAAATACGCGGCCGAGCACAACATCATCGTCACCAACACGCCCGACGTGCTGACCGAGGAGGTCGCCGACGTCGCGATGGGCCTGCTGATCTCCACCGTGCGCGAATTCATCAAGGCCGACCGCTACGTCCGTTCCGGCCTCTGGCAGACGCAGAACTATCCGCTCAGCGTCGGCTCCTTGCGCGACCGCAAGGTCGGCATCGTCGGCATGGGCCGGATCGGCCAGGCCATCGCGCGCCGGCTCGATGCCTCGCTGGTGCCGGTGGTCTACCACTCCCGCAACCCGTCCAAGGACGTCTCCTACAAGCACTACCCTGACTTGATCGAGATGGCGAAGGCGGTGGATACCTTGATGGTGATCGTGCCCGGCGGCGCCAGCACCAACAAGATGATCAATGCCGAGGTGCTCAAGGCGCTCGGCCCGCGCGGCGTACTGATCAATGTCGCGCGCGGCTCGGTGGTCGACGAGCCGGCGCTGGTGCAGGCGCTGAAATCCGGCACCATCCTGGCCGCCGGCCTCGACGTGTTCGCAGCGGAGCCGAGCGTGCCGGACGAGCTCAAGAGCATGCAGAACGTCGTGCTGCTGCCGCATATCGGCTCGGCCTCGGTGGTGACGCGCAACGCGATGGACCAGCTCGTCGTCGACAACCTCAAGGCCTGGTTCGCCGGCAAGGCGCCGTTGACCCCGGTTGCGGAAACGCCGTTCAAGGGGCGCTGATGACCATTCTTCGGGTCGCTGCATTGGCCATCGCGGCATGTGTCGCCGCGGTCGGCCCTGCCTTGGCGCAGGATGCGACGAGCCTGAAGAAGACGATGCCCGGGCAATGGGAGCTCTCGACCACCGAGCGCAGCAAGACCTGCGTGGTCACCATGAAGAGCGATGCCGCGGGCCAGGGCTTCAAGCTGGAGCTGGAGCCGGCCTGCAAGACCGCGCTGCCCTTCACCAAGGACATCGTCGCCTGGAGCGTCAGGGGTCTCGACATCGTTCGCTTGCAGGATGCGACCGGTGAAGCGGTGATCGACTTCACCGAGGTCGAGGCCGGCATCTTCGAGGGGCTGCGGCAGGGCGAAGGTGTCTACATCCTGCAGGACCTCGCCGCCGCCCGTTCGATGGCCAAGTCGATGGACCAGATGATCGGCGACTGGTCGATGGTGCGCGGCAACGGCCAGCCGGTCTGCGGGCTGACGCTGACCAATACCGAGGCGGGGCCGGACAATTTCCAGGTCTTCCTGAAGCCGAAATGCGATGCGGGCATCGCGCAGTTCAATCCGACGCAATGGCGGCTCGAACGCGGCCAGATCATCCTGATGTCGAAATCAGGCGATGTCTGGCAGTTCGAGGCCGACGACAACGCGCAGTGGCGGCGCGTTCCCGATACCGCTGATCCCCTGATCATGCTGCGGCAATAATTTCTCCCGGCCAATAATTTCTCTCGGGGATGTCGATTTAGCCGAGGCTCAATCGTCACATCCATAGCGAGCCGGTTTGCGGCCGGAGCGGTCGCTGCTCGCGCCAAGGGAGTTTTTCATGCGCTTCATGTACATCGTCACCTCCAGCCAGCCGATGGCGGGCCCGACCCCGGCACTGATGGAGGCGATGCAGAAAATATCAGAGCGGGAGATCAAGGCCGGTCGAATGCTCGACACCGGCGGCCTGATGCCGCTTGCGACCGGCGCACGGGTGAAGATCGTCGACGGCGAGCTCAGCGTCATCGACGGCCCCTTCGTCGAGGCCAAGGAAGTGATCGGCGGCTACGCCATTTTCGAGCTGCGCGACAAGGCGGAAGCCCTGGCCATGGCGAAGGAATTCATGCAGTTGCATCTCGATCACATGCCGGGATGGGACGGTACCTGCGAATTGCGGGCATTCGCGACGCCGGGCGTCGACGTGGCGTGCGAGATCGACGCGCATTCCAGGGTCGCCGCCCACGCCTGATGAACACCACCGCTCGTCTTAGTGCGTTTTCAAGCAAAGTGGATACCGGTTCGCGTAAAGAAAACGCGTCAAAGCAAGAATCCAGAGCCCCGTTCCGATTCTATCGGAACGGAAAGGGCTCTGGTCGGTGGCGATGACGGCCGCCGACATCGATCACGCGATCCGCGCCGCGATTCACGCAGCTTGGCGCGTCGTGCAGCCGCGGCTGATCGCGACGCTGTCGCGCATGCTGCGGGACGTGACGCTCGCGGAAGAATTGACCCAGGACGCTCTCGTCGCCGCGCTGGAGGCCTGGCCGCTGAGCGGGGTGCCGGACAATCCCGGTGCGTGGCTGGTTGCGACGGCGAAGCGCCGTGCGCTCGATCATCTGCGCCGGGCGAAAATGCTCACCCGCAAGCAGGACCTGCTGACGCACGAGCTGATGCAGGAACAGGACGCGATGCCCGATTTCGACACCGCCCTCGACGACGACATCGGTGACGAATGGCTGCGGCTGATCTTCACGGCCTGCCACCCGCTGCTGCCGCGGCAGGCCCGCGCGGCGCTGGCGTTGCGCATGATCTGCGGCCTGACCACCGACGAGATCGCGCGCGCCTTCCTGGTCTCGGAGGCAACCATCGCCCAACGCATCGTCCGCGCCAAGCGCACGCTTTCGCGGTCGGGCCTCACCTACGAAACGCCGGGCGGCGAGGCGCTTTCCGAGCGTCTGGCCTCGGTGCTCGAGGTCGTCTATCTCATCTTCAACGAGGGCTATTCGGCCTCTCGCGGCGAGGAGTGGCTGCGGCCGCAGCTCTGTGACGAGGCCCTGCGCATGGGACGGGTGCTGGTCGGGCTCGCGCCGCTCGAGCCCGAGGTGCACGGTCTCATGGCGCTGATGGACCTGAATGCCGCGCGGATGCATGCCCGCACCGACCGCGATGGCGAGCCCATCCTGCTCATGGACCAGGATCGCGGGCTGTGGGATCGGCTCCAAATCACGCGCGGCCTTCGGGCGCTGGACCGCGCGCGCGAGCTCGGCGGAGCCGGCCGGTTCTACACGCTGCAGGCCGCAATCGTCGCGTGTCACGCCACCGCGGAGACGGCCGCAAGCACCGACTGGCGACGCATCGCGGAGCTCTATGGCCAGCTTGCGACGCTGGTGCGCTCGCCCGTGATCGAACTCAACCGTGCGGTCGCGCTCGGCATGGCCGAAGGGCCGCAGGCCGGGCTCGATCTCGTCGAGATGATCGCCGACGAGCCGGCGCTCAGCACTTATCACCATCTTCAGGCCGTGCGCGGCGACCTTCTGCACAGGCTCGGCCGCTTCGCCGAGGCACGGCTATCGTTCGAGACCGCCGCCCGTCTTGCAACCAATGCGCGCGAGCGCGGGTTGATGGAACGACGTGCGGCAGACATTGCCGATGCCGGCGGCATGGCTTGAGGCGCGCTGAAACGGCTGCGCGGTTGTGGTTAGGTCGTCGGCTCTACGTCGTCGGCTTTACGTCGTAGCCTTGGGCGGCGGCGCGGTGCCCTGCGCCCACTTCTCCAGCTTGCCGAGCACGCCCCAGGCCGTGAGCGCCAGCGAGATCGGCATCGCGAACTGGCCAAGGCCCGGCACGGCCGACACGATCGTTCCGAGCAATCCGGCAATGCCGCCCGCATTGGGGCTTGCCGTCACCGACGACAGCAGCGCGGTGAGCACCGAGCCGCCGATGCCGAGCGCGGTCTTCTTGCCGTCGAGCAGCTTGCCGATGGTCTCGCCGAGCGCGCCGTTGACCTGGCCGAGCACGGGCTTGCCGTCCTTGTTGAGCAAGGTGCTGAGCAGGTCGACAACCTGCTTCAGCTGATCGACGGGGGCGGGATTGGTCGGGGTGACCGGTCCTGGCATGGGCGCCGTCTTGTTGATGAGGGAAAAGAGCCGTTCGAACAGGCTGATCGGGTCGTTGGTGGCGGGCAGCGTGTTGCCCGGTGTCGTCGTCCCCGGCGTTACGCCGCCGGCTGACGGTCGCAGCAACTGCGCGAGGTCCTCCAGCCGCTTCAGGGCCTGGGACAGATCGCCGGTCTGCCCGGCGGTGCCCGACTGCGTCGCGCGCGTGACGGCAGCGACCGTGGCCCCGTCGAGAAGGCCGGTATCCCTCAGGCCGTTCTGCTGCTGAAACTGCGAGACCGCAGCCTTGGTCTTCGGTCCGCTGATGCCGTCCTCTGCAAGCGGCGGGTTGGCGCCGAGCTTGTTGAGCGCCTGCTGCATCAGAACAACCGTCGAGGCGATGTCGTCCTCGGGCTCGGTGCGGCCCACGAATTGCGTGCTGCCGTCGATGGCGATCGAGGAATCGAGCGACATCATCGCATGCAGGATCACCGCGGTGCCGAGCTGGGAATCGACGTGGTTCGAGTCGAACACGTGATCGCGGACGAATTTGCCGGCCCTTGCCTCGGGCGGGCCGTACAGTGTCGAGCCGCCATAGAGATAGGGCGAATTGCAGCCCTTGGCGTGATAGCCGAAGCCGTTGAACGCCTCGAGCCGGTACAGAATCCGCGCGATACCCCAGTCGTGAGCGCCAACGAAATTCTCGATTCTGAACGCGTCCACGGCGCCGTCCACGAAGGTGGCAAACGGGCCGCGCCCTTTCGGAACGATGGTCGTCGCGCGATGGATCGTTTCGCCGTTGCCGAGATAGGTGTCGAAATCGAAGTTGGATTCGCGATAGTGGCAGAGCGCGGCAAAATGCCAGGGCACGCCGGTCAACCGCTCGATCTGCTGATAGGTCGCCTTGCCGTTGAGGGCCTTGCGTGCGACCGCATTGGCTTCGGCGAGGCGTGAGGGCCTGACCTCGAGACTGGCCCAATTGCGCTCGTATTCGTCTTTCAAACTCTCGAATGACAACATTTCCCGCTCCCGCAAATGGATGAACGATCTACTCTCCGTGCATGTCAAAGTAGGCCGGGCGCCGTAATCAGGGCGTGGCGCCAGCGTAATCTGCGAGAATGTGACAGGTCGCCGGCCCGGCGTGTGTGAAATGGGTTACAGCCTGAGCGGGAAATCGGCGGCAGCACTGCGCTCGGAGGTCGCAAGCCGAATGTGGCTTGCGAACGCGGGTCACCGCGATCCTGGAACCTGCTGGGGCGTCCGCCCGTTAGCAGCCCACACGGTCAGGAGGCTTGCTCAGGAGGCTTGCATGGCCAAGCGCGTCCTCGCGATCGGCATCGAACCCGGGGTTGCGGACTACAGCACATTCCCGCAGCTCACGCCGGAGCTCGTGCGCAACTATATCGAGACCCAGCTGCTGCGCCTGCGCGGTCTCGGTTACGAGGTCACGAGCTGCCTGATCGATCTCGACGCGGCTGCGGAAGCGGCGGTGACGGCGGCGTTGCGCGACGAGAGCTTCGACTGCATCGTGATCGGCGCGGGCCTGCGCGAGCCGAAGCAGCGCCTGCTGCTGTTCGAGAAGGTGCTCAACCTCGTCCACCGCCTGGCGCCCAATGCGGCGATCTGCTTCAACACCACGCCCGCCGACACCGCCGAGGCCGTGCAGCGCTGGATCGAGCCCTGACACGGAGATGGCCGGCATGTGCACCGCACCCGGCACGGTCTGAGCTGCCGCCTCGCAGAGCCCCCCGGCGCCATCACGGCGCGTCCAGGTGGCGGCGCTGGCTATTTTTCTGGCCCGAATCCGCTTCCGGCGCTATGACACAGCTCACCACAGGGGAGGTCGAGCATGCTTCGAGGTCTTCGCATTGGAAGTTTTGGGATCGCTGCGTGTCTGACGGTTGCGATGGCAATGCCGGTGCATGAGGCGGCGGCCCAGGACGCCGTCGGCGGCGCGATCATCGGCGGTGTCGGCGGGGCGATCCTCGGCGGCGCGATCGGTGGAGGCCGCGGTGCCGCAATCGGGGCCGTCGTCGGTGCCGGAACGGGCGCCGCGATCGCTTCCGAGGGCGAGCGCCGCCGCTCCGGTTACTACGCCTATCAGCGCGGCTGCTACATGCAGCGCCCCGACGGCCGCTACGTCCCGGTCGATCCCCGATATTGCTATTGATCGTTCAGCCGCCGGCGTCGCGGGGTTGACGGCGGCCGGCGGTTGACTTGGCGGGGAGGGGTGAGCATCGGCCGCGGGCCGCCATCCCGGGGTGGTGGATCGCATGACTATCCGATCTCGCATGTGCCGGCTTCTGATCGCCGTCATCGCAGCGGGCGATCTCGTCGGAGCCGGGTCCGCCCGCGCGCAACAGATTCCAGCCGACGAACCCGCGTTTACGGCTTTCGTGGCCGAGCGCATCCGCGCCGAGATTCGTGACACCCCTGTCGTGATCAAGGGGCCGCTGACGCTTTCGATCGGCCCTCTGCAAGCCAACCTCGATCGCATCTACGCCTTCTGCAAGACCAACACGGGCGCCTGCAGCAAGGAGATCGGCACCTATGTCAGCGGCGTCGTGGCAACGACAAGCAATCGGAATGATCCTCCCACCAGAGCAGCGCTGCGCGTGGTCGTGCGCTCGGCCGATTACATGCGGCAGGCGCTTCGGGAGGTCGATGCGCGCGGTCCGGCCCTGACGCGGCCCCTGGCAGAGGGGCTGGTGATCGTCCCGGTGCTGGATTCGCCGCGGACGATACGGGTGTTCAATGACAAGGATCGTGCTGCGCTCGGCCTGACGCCGGACCAGGTCTTCGACATCGCCATCGCCAATCTGCGCAGCAGCATGAAGCCGCTCGCGACCGCCGCAAAGGCGGTCCCATCAGGACAATTCGGCACGCTGAAGGGAGACTACTATCAGACCAGCCGGCTTGCGCTGATCGACAGCTGGGCGCCGCTCGCGCAGGCCCAGGGTGGCGTCCTGATCGTGGCGGCGCCGTCGGCCGATCTCGTGCTCTATGCAAGCGAAGACAGCGGCGCCGCGCTCGACGCGCTGCGGACGCTCGCCAGGAACGTCATGGCGCGCGCGCCGAAGCCGCTTTCCGCCGCGCTGCTGCGCTGGACGCCGAAAGGGTGGCAACTGGTTCGGTGAGATGGCCTGAGAGCCATGCGGCCGATTCAGCGGCAGGCACTGATAAGATAGGCGGGACTTCCTCTCAATCCGCCGCCACGATTTGGAGCCCTGGATCAACCGCATCCCGCGCAAGCTGGCGTGGCCACTTCTGCCGACGGTGATGTGGTCGTGCACGGCGATGCCGAGCGACCTGGCGATGTGTGGCGGGCCGGCGAGGTATCCACGCCTGCCTCACACGGCATAACGCCGGTAGAGCACGACGATGATAGCGAGCACCGTCCCGGCATAAATGATCTGTGCTACGTGATCCGAAACAACAGCGACGCGCTTTCGGCCCGCGTCCCGAAGTTTTTCATGTCTGTAGCCCGCCAACATCGCCATCAGGCATAGTACGAAGAAGATGTAGAACATCTCTTCGACCACCACCGTGTATCCGACATCGCCGATCTGACTGTTCACCGCTACGAGCAGCACCGCGCTCGCCAGGATCGAGGTCACTGGGATCGTCACGCGTTCACGAAACATGGTTTCGGGAAAGAACAGCGTGGCGAATACGACGAGCACGAGCAGAAACAGCGGCAGTAGGTTCTTCAGCATGTAGATGGCGGAGCTGCGGCGCAGCATGATGGCCGCATCGAAGCCTGCGAATTCCGTCCTTGCCTCGGCACCAAACAAAGGCGCCTTTCCGAGCGTCGATCCGCTGGACAGGGATTCGACGAAATAGTTCAGCCCGAGAAATCGCCAGAGCGGAAGCCCGGAATAGGCCCCGTCCTCGGCCCGCGAGCTTCCGTCGTCGGCGAGGCGCAAGCCGAACCGATCGATGACATAGGTGATGAGCTCCCGCCGCTGTTCCGTGTTCTGAAAAAGTAGATGCAATTGCTGCGTGTCGAATGGATAATCATGGAGATCGAAATGGGCCTTGAAATCGCCGTTGATGCGATAGAGCCGGTAACTCAGGCCGTCTTCGTGTCCAGCCTGAATCGGCCGAGCTGGATCGAACGCCCCGCGATCCAGCAATGCCGGGAATTCGACGTGCGTCTGCGCCTCATCGTCGCCAGCGAATCGCATCCAGAGATAGAAGTCGACGTTGAACGAATTTTGCTTCACGTCGATCCGGCTGACGCGAATGATGTCGATGCCGGTATAGACGACGCGCTGAATCCAGTAGCGCCGATCCTCGAACGCGATGACATGGCCCTTCTCCTGTTCCGCGGCGAGATCGATTCCATCAGGCTGATCGATGCGCACGAGTTGCTGCGGCGCCGTGACGAACCGACCGTAATGGAAGAAACCCATTCGGATCGGGCGCGGAATGTCGCGGTTCGCGTTGAAATAGAGCCGCCCCGTCAGCCCGACGACCGCCGATTTCGGACTGTCGATCGCGGCCAGTGCGGCGCGCACCCGGTCGCGATCCGCAACCTTGCTGTCGGATCGTTTCTGAATCCCCTGCCCCATAAACCGGTGATGTACGGCAGCTCGTTTCAGCGCATCGATCATCAGGCGCGCGGCGTCATACGCGCCGCCGGCAACCCAGCTTGGCGAGGTAGCGGCTTTCGCCTTGTAGTCGACGGCAAAGGCCTGCGCCGCCACGCCTGCGCTGTCGAACATCAGCGATGAAGCGGCATACAGATTCTCGCTGAAGAAACCCGGATGCGATTTTTCCTCGGGCTCGTTGGCGAAATTCTGCAAATAGCTTTCGCGGGCCGCGCCTTGGGATGCGATGATCGTTCCCTTGATGCCGTGGCGGCGCAGCGCCTTGACGATGTCTGGGCTAAAATCGGGTGCCGCGCCGACGACGATAACGCCGGGTCCGGGCTCCTGCGCGGCAGCGGCTAGCGTCCCATCCATCGATCCGATCTGACCGGCTGCGACGTCCAGTCCGAACACGTGCAACTGCTCCGCCGGATAGGCCGCGGCAAATCCATGCTCAAAATTCTTGCCGTAGGAATCGCGCGTGTGAACAAGACGGACTTTTGGCTCCTTCATCACGGCGCGCAGATGTTCCGCGATCGAGCGCGCCTGCGCGGAGACCGGCGCCAACGCACGAAAATAGTAATCATTGGTGGATGTCAGATCGTCGGCAGCCGCGCTTCCCGTGAGCGCCGGAATCCGCGCATCCTTATATACCGGCGCGGCCGCGAGCGAAGCGGAGCTGAGATAATGGCCGAGCACAGCGACGCATGGGCTGTCGGCGATCGCCTGCGCGTTCGCGCGCGCCACGGCTGGATCGCTTGCGTCGTCGAACAGAACGAGTTCAATTAGCCGTCCGTTGACGCCACCCTTGGCGTTCACCTCGTCGATTGCAAGCTGCGTCGCGACCAGGCTTTCCGTCCCGGCCGGGGCCGACGGTCCAGAGAGCGAATTGGCGAAGGCGATGCGAATAGGCTCCGGGCGAGTCCACAGGATGGCGGCCCAGGCGACGGCGAGCACCAGGGCGACGCCCGCAACAACGGCAAGCCACATTATAAGCCGCTGCTTCATCGTCGATCCTCGCATCGATCGGCATAAGCCGAGATTCTCCAGATCGAGGCCTCAATCAAGCCGAGATTGCCGCCGCTGAGAGCGTTTTTCAAGCCCGCCCCATCGTTACCGGCAAGATCTACGACCATTCAAGGCGGATGAAGGAAAGTGCGTGGTGCCGGAAGTCCGGGCCGTCGGCCGTGGCCTCGGTCATTCACATACCCGGCCTGACACCGCGCGCATTCGCCGGATCGCTCGGAACGGCTTTCGTTCTGGCCGTGGAGCGCGGCCGACGAGGCGCTTGATTGAACGGACCTCAATGAGGCGTTCCGCCACTTCTCTGATGGGCCAGAAGCGGACATTGATTGGCCTTCCGCGTTCTCCGCAAAGCGGAGTAGGCTACGCCTACTGCCGTCCGTGCCCAATTGTTGCGGAGGGACTGCCATGAAACTTCGCCGCCGAAATTTTCTGCATCTCGCCGCGGGGGCCGGCCAGATGGTGTTCCCGCCGCCGAAGGAGGCTCTCATTCCGCGCGCAAAATTTCGCGTTGACGGACCGAACTAAGACAGGAGAACCAGACATGGCCGCTTTTCAAGAGGTTTTCCGCCGCTCCGGCATCGATGAGCGCCGCAGCCCGCCGGGCATGGTGGTGCCGTTCGGCGGCTCCAACATCGTGGCGCTGATCGATCCCGGAAGAAAGCTCAAAGTCGATCCTAACCCCCATGCCCTCGGGATCAAGGAGATCGATGGCGCCGATACCCTTAGACGCGTAATGCAAGCCAGAGACACCTTCTCCGAACCCGATATCGATCCGCAGCTCAGGGCGGCGTCACTTCCCACCACCTTCAATGGCGATGCACGGTTTTTCGAAATCAATGGCCGGATTAAGCCGATTGGCTTTCCCGGCCTGGAGGTGGTGGCCCGGTCGGCCGGCCGGAAGATCGAAGCCAAGCTCCATGTCGTCGTGCTGCCGGAAATCAAGATCAAGGTGGCGTTCCGTAACGTCATGGTTCCGGGGAGTGGCGGCGCTCCGGCGTTTCACGCCAAGAAGCCTTGCAACGAGCAAGATGAATTGCTGACGATGAACAATATATGGAGGCCGCAGGCCAACATCCGCTTCGAGCGGGTGCCAAGCGACTGGCTGGTCATCGACGACTCGCAGGCTGCCGTCAAACAGGACCTCGCCACTGCGACCGGCATGAAGGATGCGAGCCTAGCGACCTTTCCCGATGTGATCGACGTCGAAAAACTGAAGGGCTTCTTCGTCAAACACAAAGTTCAGGGCGCCCATCTAACCATTTTTTGCGTCGATAAGGTTTGGTCCAATGGCGGCCCCGCCAATGGCTCATTTGCTCGATCGCTGGACCTTGCCTTCATCAGCTCGCAACGCGGGCCTAACACGTCTGCCCATGAATCCGGCCATTTTCTCGGCTACTACTCGAAGAGCGCGAGCAAACCTTGGGACAGCCAAGGCCACACGCTGGAGACCGATCCGAAAACCGGAAAAGAAAACAGGGCGGAAGACATCAAGATGCTGATGCGCGGGGGAGGCGCCGGGTGGAAAATTCCGTTTAATCTCGTCAAGGAGTTCCGCGACTTCCCCGGCTAGCATCCGAAGATCAGACAGAAGCTGGAAATCACTCCAGGCGTTGAATGTCGCCTTTGGGTCAGTCGCGTCGTTTTGCGAAGTTCGCGGTAAGGTCCGCTTTAGCCCCAAGAGCCGACGTCGTTAGATCAGCTTCATCCCCTTCAAGCTGGAATGCCCGTTCTTGCCGACGATGATGTGGTCGTGCACGGCGATGCCGAGCGGCCTGGCGATGTCGATGATCGCTTTCGTCATCTGGATGTCGGCCTGCGAGGGCGAGGGATCGCCGCTAGGGTGGTTGTGCATGAGCCTGCGGCGTCTATTATCTATTTGAGTTTGCTGTTATTTTAGATTCTGATCGAGCTGTAGGAGGCGGAGACTGGGGCATGTAGTGGGTGATTGTTCGTGATAGTCACGAGAGTTCACGCTCGGTCCTGGCCGCTTCGATTGGAGTCCTTGTTTCAATGCCCGATCTGTCCGTGACATGCATTTCAGTGCGTATCGACGGCTTACGGACACCGCCGAAAGCATCAGCCTGAATGCTCAGGTTTTCCGTTAACGTGTCCTTTCATCGACGGCTTCCTCCAATACGTGCAACGTATCGCGCCGCTCGAACAGTAAAATTAGCTCTCTGACCCGGGCCGATTTGCGGTCGCCGGGAATTTCGTCAATGTCCACGCCCAGGAGAAAGCAAAGGTTCTTAAACTCTTCCATATCGAACGCCGTACACAGCTCATCGAACAATTTCTTACGTTGAGCTATCGAAATACGCGACTTCGTTGCCGCTACCGAAGCAACGGACTTCGGCCACGCCCCCTCCGAGAGGGAAACTGGGCGCGACTCAATGAAGCTTCGCAAGCACGAAGCCGCGGAATACGCTGCGTACTCTTGCCACATGTCATTCTTTTTGCCGTCGGCGAAGTCGCAGATGGCTCGGATCGTCAAGAATCCCACCTTCTTGACAGCGCTGAATGCCGCAGAAGCGACTCCTGCACTCTCCATCTCAATTGCGATGAGATCGCGTTGCAACGACCGAAGCTCTTGGGCAGCCTCGCTTGAAGCAATCACCTTCTCTCCAGAGGCAATTGGTCCGACATGAATTCTCGGCTCGATGGCGCTCGCGCTTTTCCCATCGGGCCTTGAAGGCAAATGTGCGCGCCACGTTGAGTCGGTCAAGTTCAGTATTCCATCCACGAGGATGGGGTCCGCCTGAAATTGCCGAGCTCGATGCTCCTGATGATTGGGTCGAACCTTCGAGAGCTCATAATAGAAAATGGAGTTCGAGGCCACGATATCGCCGAAGCCCTGATCCTTTCTAGAGATTCCACCAGCAATTCCATTCACAAGTACAAATCGCGGCTTCCATTTGTGGATGAGGTCCGATGTCGCATGTGCGGCATCGAGATTTCCCATCGAATGAAGGAGAGTGGCAACAACTCGATACGAGCCGCCGCGTCTTGTTGGAATCGTTCCGCGAAGGTACGTGCGGGTCGAATCCGATGTCGACGAAATCGGTACCAGCTCAGGAAAATAATGCTTAAGCGCAGCCAATTCCTTCCGCAACGCGACGACAACTGCGAAGTCGACTGATTCGTCCTCCACCTGTCGCGAGAGGTCGGTAGCCTGCTTGTCAGTAAGCTCGACAGCAACCGAGCTGAGAAATGCTGCGACGCGGCTCTCATGGCGCCGTTTCATGAGAAGCAACGAATCCGCTGTGTAAGTGGTCGGATCCTGATCGACCAAACGATGATGCGTTGGACATAGGATGATCAAGTTGTCTGCGTCGTTGCGCGACTCTTCGGATTGCGCGGGATCGAATCTCGGCCCCCCGGGAGAGGCCGCACGAATGTGGCAGAGTTCGCCCAGTAATGCGCGAGATTGAGGCTGAACGAGCTGCGTTGTACATCCCGGGAAAGCGCATAGGCCCCCCGAAGAAGCGAACAGAATCTTTATCGAACGATCACTGGGTTGTCGTCGCATAGCACCTCAAGCACGCTCCGCATGCCGTCGCCCCGTAGTCAAGAGATCATAGCCTTCAACGCCCATCAACCGGATACGTGTCGATAAGCCGACACTTTGTGGCTAACGTTGCTATTGAGCAGGCCGTCTAGAGCTGCGCGACATCGAGTAGCCTTCTAACTCTTCTTTGCGGGGGGCATGTTCTTTCCATTTGCATCGTGGAGGCATTCGCGCTTAAGTTGATCATATTGAAGGTCCGTCTTAATTGACATGGCGTACTTCCGCGCGGAAACGCGACGGGGGATGGATGATCGACTCTCTTCGCGTTGCAAAAACAGCAAATTTTCACATTCTTAAGCGGCAGATGAGCAATGCCGCATTAGATGACCTTTTTCGCCAAGTTCGGGCAAGCCAGCCCTCGGCCTCCCAAAACATATTCTACCATCGGCGCGTCCAAGCTGGGCGCGCGCGTTGGTCTGCGATCTCCTTCCTCTATGACCGCTCGCCTTCATTCTTAACCGAAGACGCAGGAATCCGAGAACGAATCTGCGGATTTATTCTTTTGATCGAATATCGCGATCATCTCGCGATTCTTAAATCCAAGCTCGATCTTCCGGCAGGATTTTTCACCCGCTATCTCGGTCGAGTATCAGCCGAACGCGTGGATCGTGCGGTCGCACGGCAGGGAGCGGTGTTCGAAAAGATTCGGCTTCGAAACATGTCGGTCTCCAAGCACGTGATGAGGAGTAAAACGTTCGAAGCCGATGACCTACAAAATGTTGTCGGGCCTGCTGGCGCAAACCGGTATGTGCCCCAGGCGTACGCGGTCCGGTCGGGAACTGACCACTATTCTACAACTCCTAGCACCGGCAGGATAGGGCAGCGGTCTGATCGGGTCGATCACCTCGCACTTGTGGAGTACGCGAAATCTGTAATTGACGAGCTGGTAGGTGGAAGAGCTGCACCTGCCAGCTTTCTCCGTACCTTAGCCCGCGCTATCGATTTGGCGAGTATTGGCGGCACCGCGCGTCCAACAAGTTTTGCCGTCGACGTTGCGGGATTTGTTGATGCGATCCATGTCGATCGCGAAATCAGACTTGTACATGAAGATAGCGGTAGACTCACTCAACTCTCCAAGCATGAAATCGATGCAGCGTTAAATGAGCTCGATCGTGCGTTTAGGGTCAGCGGCGACGGAAAGAGGATGGATATCTTCGACGGTGCTGATTCGGTTGGAGCAATTGCAATCAACCAAGCTCGCGTAGCATTGCGTGACTTGCAATTGCCGATCACTGCCGGCATCGAGGTCGAAAGTACAGAGTATGCTCTCGGTCACGATCCAAATCGGATCTCGCTCCGACGCTACATCGATCGCGAGGATAAGTTCATATTGCTGTTCGACGCCCTCTCTTTAGCTTACATCGACGGGACCTTGTTCCGCGACGAAGGCTTTGTAGATGGTGGCGCAGCCCTGTTGCGCCATTTGCGCTCTGATCCGCTCCTAGACGGAGTGACTGATGAAAAGGGTAACTTTTCGACGCGAAAGGCCACCTTTGATGCTGACTCCACTTTCGGTGTGATCGAAGCGAGTGTTGCGGACGGGGACGATGTGCTTGTGTGCGACGATCTTGGCGACGAATGGGCGGACTATATTGGGCTAAACAACTCCAGCAGCCCGCCTAGAATTACCTTTTATCACGCAAAGCATGGTCCACTATCGCTCGGTGCTGGGCCGTTCCATATCTCCGTGAGCCAAGCAATTAAGAACTTGCAGCGTATGAGCCTTCCGCCGGAATCGATGGAAGCGAAAATTCGTGGTTGGAACAACAAGTATGTAAGCGGTAGCGGAGT
Organism: Bradyrhizobium sp. 1200_D9_N1_1; assembly: GCF_052075915.1. Taxonomy (NCBI): domain Bacteria; kingdom Pseudomonadati; phylum Pseudomonadota; class Alphaproteobacteria; order Hyphomicrobiales; family Nitrobacteraceae; genus Bradyrhizobium; species Bradyrhizobium sp. 1200_D9_N1_1. The sequence goes on from NZ_CP197226.1 coordinate 846,531, forward strand.
CAAAACCCGGATCAAGAGGATTGTCCGAGGCGATGCCGACGAGCTAATGAACGAATTCGCTCAAGTGCGGCTTGCGCCGGATGCAATTCGTCGGGTCTTCATCGTGACCTCTTCGCTGAGCCGCGGTGCTGTTGAAGAGGCGCTAAAGGAAGTCGCAGCCGGCCAAGCGCCAGACCCATACTTCGTTCAGCTCTATTGGCTGTTGATGTCATTCTTCTCGGCGTGTACCGAAATGAACGCACATGGATACGTGATCTGTCAAACTTAGCAGGCGCTGATCACGGAGTCGGTATTCGAAACTGCGATTTGGCTATTCCGGCTGTTAAGGCCCGACAGCCGGCTGACTGCTAACCTATGCGCAGTTGTAGTAAAGAGCGCGTGCCATGCTTACTTTGCAGCAGATGGAAGAGGTAAGGGTTCGCCTAGCGCAGCAACTGATATTCTACATGCCCGTTAAGCTGTTTCCTATTGCGCAGAAATTAGCGTTTCCGATTCTTTTAGAGTTCACACGACTAGTGGATTTTAGGAATCTGGAAATTCCACCAGAGAAGATCAAAATTACTGACTTGATCTACGAAGACAGGCTTCCGTCAGTGTTCGAGTCGTTTATCGCTCGGCGGTTTTCCGAGGGGAATAAGCAAGCGGAGTTGCGAGTAGCGGGAATCATTACACCAGATCACAAGATCGTCCTGGCAGATCGTAAAACGGCAGAGGGATTTCTAATAAAGGCAAACTCAGCGGTTTGGTATGAAATTGTAGCAAGCCTGCAATCGGATTGGAGCCAAGCGTATTCACTTTCTGCGACGCGTTGGGAAGAGATCGTCGCTGGTGCCTTCGATAAAGCGGGGTTCGACGAGGTGACATTAACGCCACGCTCAGGGGATCACGGACGGGATGTCATAGCTGTTCGAAGGGGGTTGGTTGCATCAAGATCATAGGATCGGTGAAGGCGTATAAGCCGAGGAACGAGGTTTCATATGATGACATTCGTGCATTGCTGGGCGTACTCAGCGGGGAGCAGAATGCCTCTAAGGGAATCCTGACTACAACGTCGGACTTTCCGCCAAGGCTAATATCTGATCCGTTCATAACTCCCTTTCTGCCGACGCGTCTCGAATTGATGAACGGTGACAGCCTTCAAAAGTGGCTTGGTGGCCTCCTGAAAAAATAGGCTTCTCCCGTTCGGATACATGCCTCTACGAGAGAGGGCTTGGGTCCGGACTTAATTGATCCACCAGGTAATCGCAGCGGCGAGGAGGATTGCGGACAGGAAGATGTCCGCGCGCTTGTCGCATCGGGTTTAGGGAATATCGAAGGTCCGTATGAACCCGTGCGATCGATTGTTGTCGTAGAGCCGGAGGGAAAGATCCGATTTGGGCATCCAGACGCGGCCGACCTCGACCGCCAGGGAGGCGGGAAGCGCGGGAAAAACATGCAGCAGCGTTCCCTCGCCATGCCGAGCCTTGATGCGGTCGTAGAGCCGTCGGAGTTCGCGCCGAAATGCGGCCTGATCGTCAGCTCGCCGCAAGACGTCGTTGTGAGGTTGATCCGCGCAGAGCGACCAGATCGCGGCTTCGTCGCCGAGAACCGCCTGGAGTCGCGCGTCGGTCACGGTAGCGCTGACACCGAGCTTTAGCGCGACCGAGCCTGACAGCCCGATATCCGGTTCGGTGACCTGGAATGTGATCGGGGGGCCATCGGACGCCCATCGCCAACTCGCGGGTTCGCGATGCCTTTGATGAACGACGGCCGGAACGATATCGCAGAGCAGCCGGCCAAGCTCGATCAGCAGCGGCTGCGGTGCGAGTGCGAATACGCTTAGATGCCTAATCTCCTGTCGCTCTACGCGGCCTCGCACCTTCGCTTCGAACTGGCGTCTCAGGTTCTCGCGCTGGACCGTCCAATAGGCAGGCTCGTTGTCTCGAAACGCACAGCCTACCATTTCAAGATCCAACCTCTGGCCGCTGGCTGGGTGGCGGTCGGGCGGCATCGCCGAAAAGATCGCCTGCGTCGATACAAGCGCCTCGTTGTCACAAATGCTCGCCCCAAACCTGATGACGTGAGATGCCCGGTCTTCGTCGATGCCGGCAACGATCGCGATCCGGCCCTCGTGCTCGGCTTTCATAGTTAGCAGAACAGATTCCGGATGATCGGCGACGGCGTCAAGATCGATCAGCTTGTGATGTCGGGCGCACATCAACATTAGATTTTCCAGACTACGCGCGAGCTGAGTCGACCGGATCGGATCGCCGCGCGGGCCGCCTTCGACGTCAGCCACGATGTGTGCGATGAAGCCGAAGATCCCGTCTTGCCGCCCGGCCACCAGGTCGCCGACCAAATCAGTATTGCATCCACGATATTGGCAGCGGCCAGCAGCCCGCGCCCACAGCGCCGATTGGACCTTTTGCGGAATGCTGCTCTTAGACACCGACGCCACCTGCTACGACGTGGCGGCCGCTCGCTGTCCATTGACCCGTTGCGCGCCAGCCCTCGTAAGCGGCAAGCCACTCGATCACCCAGGGCACAGTTGTCTGCGAGAGGCTGTCGAACGGCGACCAATCGTCGGAATCGGGATCGAGCATGCATAGCGTCACTTCGCCATCCGAACCGTAGTACACGTGAGGGAGCCTACCCTCCGGGTCGCCCGGACGGTGCCGTAACGGCGGTGACAAGACTTTGACGCGTGGCTGGAGAATGCGCACGTCGAGCCGTTCGATCACCAGCGGCGCTCGATAAGTGATCTCGACCTGAAACGTCTGAAGCAAAGGCCGGAGAGGGCCCTGCCACGCCGCGATTGCGCCGTGGCGGCCGATGAGTTTCAAGTTCGGCCACAAGGAAGCCATGTCAGTGATCTGGGCGTCGACCGTCATCACCACTTATCGGCGCTCTCCCATGTTGGTGTGTGCGCGAGCCGCGACTGGCGCCAGGCTGGTCGCCGCGCCGATGATCGCCGGCGCGGCGGGAACGAACAGGCCGCCGGAGCGCGTATAACCATGCTGCCGTGATTGAACTTGGCGCCCGAGCCGCTGGTTGAAAGCTTTGACAGAACGCGTGACGACCCGGTCCCCGAACTGCCCGCGCAACCACTCCTGCAAGTCCTCCAGCTGCACGTCGCCGGTGCGGGCGGCTTCGAGCCCGTTAGCGAGGGTGTGCAGGTGGCGAGAATAGGTTGTCTGTTGCAGCTGAGATTCTGGCCAACGGTCGGTGAAACGCTCGACCGGAAATTCGGGGTTGGGCACGACCAGGAGCTGGCCGCGCTTCGCGGCGTCGTCGATCGCGCGGGCCGTCCAGCGCGCCTGCCGGATCAGCATTTCCGCAAGCCTCATGCCCGGACGGGCGGCATGGCCGGCATGGCACGACAACATCACCGATGGCGGGATCCGGCCCGTCTCGGTCGCGTAGGCGATGTTGCGGTGCCGCTTGATTAGCTGCAGCGCGACCGTCGTCACGCTCTTGATGATGAGCGGCGTTTGCGGCGGAACGTCCTCGACGTCCGCTGCGGCGAAGGCGATTCCGGCCTGTTCGTACAGCTGACGATTCAGCGCCAGCGCGAACCGCTCCTCGGTAGGCGTTCGGGCGCAATACCACTTCCCGAAGGCATATGAGTTCATCGGCACATAGCGCGCCGGGTCGCTGCGAGTCCCCTTCTTCGCATGCGGGATCTCGCCTTCCTTCTCCTTCGGCGCCCGCCGCCGCGACGGCGTAATGTCAAGATGCATGCCGTCGGCGTAGTAGAGCGTGATGCACCGAGTTTGGCGCACGACCTTGCTTACCGGGTAGCTCTCGAGTGCGGCTTCCAGGTCATCCAGCAGCGCCTCGGGACCGAGGTCGGGGCCTTCGATCTCGGCGACGATATCGAGATCGTACTCGTCGTCCGTGCCGCGGGTCGACGTGGTTGCGTCGATTGCCATGGAGCCCTGGGGATAGAAGCAGGCGACCCTGCCTTCGAGCGGACTACCGGGTCGTTCGATGTAGCGTCGGACCGCCTCATATCGCTCGACCGCCTTGGCATGCAGGCCGGGCGGAAGCTGAATATTGATGGCAAGCTCGGCGAGTACCGCGTCCAGCGGGTCGGCAAAGGGATCATCAGGCCGATCATCGCGGCGCAGGGACGGAAAATTCGACATCGATATTGGTCCTCTTCTTTGAATGACCTCCGCGCGCCGATCCGACCGGATCGCCCTGGTGAGCGATCCGTTGGGTTATCCTTTCGGCGGGAAGGGATCGTTTCCGTAGGAGTTGGCGTCGCGAATGCGGCCATCGGGACGGTGGATGACGACTTCGCCGTGCTCGCGAAGCGCAGTGCTACGCGCCGCCTCCGTCGCCTCGGCTTGGGTGTGATGGGTGGACCCCACCCGCAACGCCCCCTCACGTCGGGTTGCCCAACCTGATTCGTGCGGCACGACATGAATGCGCTTCGACATCTCGGTTCCTTCGCCTCGTCGGTGAGCGTCGCGCTCTCCGGCGGGATATGGATTCCTGAGATTGGCCAATATGTCAAGTAATGATCACACTAGTAAGTTTGTAATAAGCACATAATGTTTGCGGGATTGACATTATGCCCGAAGCAGCGCAAACATCGGCGATGGCGGGCAATCCGGTCTATATAGCGTTCGGCAACGCGGTCTCGACGCGGCGCAAGGCTCTTTCGCTGACCCAGGCCCAGTTGGCGAGCAAAGTTAAGATGTCTCGCGCGTCGATCGCCAACATCGAGAGCGGCCGGCAGAACATATTGCTGCACCATGTCTATGCCCTCGCCACCGCGCTTGATTTCGCGAAGGTCGCCGACCTGCTGCCGCCAATGCCGCATAAGTCCATCGGGGAGGAATTGAAGATGACGCTGGTCAATGAGAAGCTTTCGAAGGAGTCGCTGTCCGAGAACGCGGGCGCCCAGGTCGCTGATTTGATCAGCAGCGCGCTCGCGCCACGCCGCGGCTCTAAGGTCGGATCGTGAGGGACGCTGATCCAGGTCGAGCGCGCGAAGCTGCGCGCTCGATCCTTCGGGAGTTCGGCGTTTCAGCGCCGCCCGTCCCTGTCGAACGCATCATTAAATCGCGCAAGATCGTCCTTCAGTACGCACCGCTGGAGGAGGATCTTTCGGGCATGGCCTATATCAAGGACGGCATCGGCATCATCGGCGTCAATGCGCTACATCATCCCAACCGCCAGCGTTTTTCCGCCGCCCATGAACTCGCCCATCATGTGCTGCACGACGAAGACATCAGACAAGCCGTTCACGTCGACAAGGGGATACGCGTTCTCTTCCGAGATGATATCTCAGCGCTCGGAACCGAACCGATAGAGATCGAAGCCAACGCCTTCGCCTCAGAGCTGTTGATCCCCGGCGACCTCTTAGCCGCCGTCTTGGAAGGCGGTGGTGTGGATCTCGAGGACGAGGCAGCGATTGAGGGTCTCGCGCGCCGGTTTAGGGTAAGCCCGGCGGCGATGCGTTTCCGGTTGACTCGTTGGTAGCACACCCATGAGCTTCGTCTTTTTCGACACCGAGACGACGGGGCTTAAGCGTGGCTTCGATCAGATTCTCCACTTCGCCGCTGTTCGCACCGATGAAAACCTGAACGAGGTGGCTCGGTTCGAGACGCGCTCGCGCCTTCAGCCACATGTGCTTCCCCATCCTTCGGCGCTTCGGACGAACGGATTGCCGATCGAGTCGTTGACTGATTCCAGCCTGCCGTCGCACTACACCATGGTAGGAGATATTCGCCGGACCTTGATTTCCTGGAGCCCTGCGGTTTTCGTCGGCTTCAACTCCATCCGCTTCGACGAGGAGATGCTGCGCCACGCCCTCTTCCAGTGCCTATATCCGGCATATCTGACAAGTAATCATCGAAACTGCCGCGCCGATGCGCTCAGTCTGGTGATGGCCGCCGATGCCGTGTCGCCTGCGCAACTAGTTGTGCCGGTCAGCGAAGAAGGGCGGCGGACATTTCGCTTGCAACAGTTGGCGGCGGCAAATGGCGTCGCACATGCTCGGGCACACGACGCGATGTCCGATGTGCTTGCGACGCTCGAACTGAGCCGATTGGTCTATCGAAGGTCTCCGGAGTTGTGGCAGCGCTTCGTGCGCTTCTCGAACAAAGCGACCGTCGCGGATTTCATTGAGGTCGAAGACGGCTTCGTGTTGACCGAGTTTTTCGGCGGCCAAGCTTATCATACGTCGGTCGTCTGCATCGGCAGGGATCCCGATCAGGCCAATGGCCGGCTTTGCTTGAGTCTCAACGAAGACATGGGCCGGCTTGCCGCGATGAGCGATCTCGAACTGCAAGTTCATCTGACGCAGAAGCCAAGTCCGATTCGTCGCTTCAGGATCAATGCCGCGCCCACGCTGACGGCGTTCTACGACGCTCCCGAGCATATGCTGGATGGCGGTTCGATGGGCGCCACCGGAGACCGGGCCTGTCTCATGAAGGCGGACACTGGTCTGTGCGCGCGGCTTGTGGCTGCTTACATGGCTGCGCGCGAGCCCTACGCATTATCTCCGCACCTCGAAGAGCGCATCTATAGCGGCTTTCCCGGTCCTGCTGATGAGGCACGCATTGCCGCGTTCCACGATGCGCGATGGGAGGACCGCCTCGCGATCGTCCAGGGCATGGAGGACGAGCGACTGCGCTGGTTCGGGCTCCGGTTGATCTATTTCGAAGCGCGCTCGGTTCTCCCCGAACCTACTCGATTGGAGGTCGAGCGCTACTTGACCGATCAGATGACAGGCGACGGTTCGGGCTGCCTCACCATCGATCAGGCGATGGCAGAGACGGAAAGGGTGCTTGGCGAGTTCGCCAGTCCAGATGATCTTCTGATCCAATATCGCACGTATCTGCAGGATCGACTGGCGCGGCTTGAGGCCTATCGGACACGGCTGATTGCCTGAACCGACCGGTTCGGAGCGCTCAACTCAACGTCGCCTTCTCTGCGCTGAGTATTTGGTCACGGACGGAGTGCCGCGAGGACATGGCGTCAGTGTTGAGCCGACTTATGATGAAAGCGGTGGTCTGACGGTGCACCGCTGAACAGGGGAAACGCAGCGCGGTTCGCGATTTTAGCTCCCTATCATTCCGAGCACAGCAACCGAGTCGTTGTCTCGAGCGTGCCAGCGGATTGAGTCATCATATTAGAGCGCGATTTTGTTTTTCTCAAGCTAGCTCACGTTCAGTTCTTTCGACGCACTACAAATCACCAGATTTCCCCGATCCCATGCGTCAAGCTCGTCCACCGGGTATAAGACGGCTTTGCCGATCTTGATGTATGCAGGCCCAGTTCGCATTGCGCGCCAATTCCGCAGCGTACCCACGGAGACCTCGCCACGGTATCGTGCAGACACTTCCTCCGGTGTCAGGAATTTGGACTCCGTCATTCGTCTTCTCCATCACTCCGCCGCACGAAACGTCACGGTCGAGATGACTGAGATGTTGGCACCCAGAATGACGGAAGAAAACGATATTCTCGATGACCCCGCATAGCTCGCGTCAAACGCGAGCGAGTTAACGCGTCAGCCTGCGTTGATAGCCGCAAGATAGCGTAACGGAGCGTAGCAAAAATACTTGCGGCTCTCGGCCGCAGGTACACTGACCAATCGCGAAGATCGGAAGGTCGTCCTTGTAGGAAGTGTCTTTGGTTAGAAATGCCTTGAGCTGATCGTCTCCCAACCCGTATCCGTTGTCTTTGCAGGAAACGATCATGGACTCTCGGTCGTCGAGCATGTCAGCTCGAATAAATTAGACGTCGATTTCAACCAGCATGTCCGTTTCAGAGGCGTCTTCGTGCTTGCGGATAAGGAATGAGTCGGTCGCATTTGAGATCGGTTCCTCAAAAACGACATACAGGTTCGAGCTGATCTTCGTATTCTTGATGCTGCCCCTGATATCGAACGTCATTTTCGTTTCAATCGCTGACGTTGTGGTCTGTGGAGGATCGTTCTGCCGGTGTGTGGGACGTCAAGTCAAGCTGTCGTATGAAAATGGCGAAAGCACCCGCCAGTTGGCTCCGATGTTCAGTTCCCCTTGTTTGCGCGCGCACTAACTTTCCGAGCTGGTCCATCGGGTTACGCAGCCTGTTGCTCCGATGATATGGCGAATTCCGGCGGTGCGCCTTTGAGGGGAAAGCCTTCCCCCTGGTCGGCGCCGCGGTCGCCGACGCACCCCCTTCTGCGGGGAGACCCCGCAACGCCCCCATTAGAGTGAGAGGACGGATCGGCTTCGCCGTGACGGGTTGATGATCGGAGGAGAGGCCTCCGGCGCCCGTCATGGAGATTGTCCCATGACCCAAGCAGAAGTTTTGATCGCTGCCCACGACTGCGCCGGCGGCTACAAGGTGGATGTGAGTCGCGGCGAGCGCATCGGCCGCGTTTCATCCGAATGGTTCTCGCGGCCGGCGGACGAACGCTATCTGTCCTTGTCGGATCTCTACTCCGCCGTGCGCAGCCGGAGCGAGCGCAGCCGGACCCGAACGGTCGAGAGCACCGCGATCCGAGTGGAGGCCAACCGCGACGATGCCGAGCGCCTGACGCTGATGCTACCCGGTTGCGACGCGCCGATCGCGCCGACTCATTGGAGCTTCGGTCAACTTGCCAGCTTGGTCGGAGCGCCGGCGGCTTACCTCCGTCAGCTTCCGGCACCGCTCGCTGGCATCAACCTGCAGTTCGGCCTCAGCTTTCATCGAGCCGAGCAGATAAAAACGCTTGAGGTGCAGGGCAGTCGCCTCGAGCTTCGCGCCGCGACGGGTCCGGAATATGGGCGTATATTTGACCACGAACTCGTGGCAGCTGTTCAGCGCATCGCCGGCAATGGCACGGGTGACACGCGCTGGAAGGTCCCAGGCGTGCTTGATTGGTCGACTGGCGTTTACAACCCGCGCGTCGACATCACCCAGGATACGACGACGCTCTACGCCTCCGATCGCGATGTCTTCCTGTTTCTGGTCGACGACCTCAATCCGATCGAGGCCGGCCGGCTGCCCGACGGCTTGCCGGACCTCTACTTCCGCGGCTTCTACTGCTGGAATTCCGAGGTGGGCGCGAAGACGCTCGGCATAGCGAGCTTCTATCTTCGCGCCGTCTGTCAGAATCGGAATTTGTGGGGTGTTCAGGATTTCGAGGAGATCACCATCCGCCATTCGAAATACGCCGCGACGCGCTTCGCCCATGAGGCGGCGCCGGCGCTGACACGCTTCGCGAACTCTTCGCCGATGCCCTTCGTCAACGGCATCAAATCGGCGCGGGAGCGGATCGTCGCCCGGACCGACGAGGACCGCAGCGAGTTTCTGCGCAAGGGCGGCTTCTCCAAGACCGAGACGGCGAAGATCATCGACACAGTTCTGTCCGAGGAAGGCCGGAAGCCCGAGAGCGTGTTTGATTTCGTCCAGGGCATCACAGCCGTCGCGCGCGACAAGACTCATCAGGACGCACGACTCGACATGGAGGCACGGGCGAAGAAGCTGCTCGACCGCGCGGCCTGATTCCCGGACAACCGGAGATACGGAACGGTGCTTTTCCGGTTCCGAGGCTTTCCGTCTTTCCTGTTCGTTGGCTTTGCGACGCCGCCCTCCAAAGTGAGAGGGCGGCGCTGCGCTTCGTGACGAGTTGATGTCGAGAGAGAGGCTCTCGGCGCCCGTCGCGGAGTATCATCCCATGGCGACTACCGTTCGCAAGATCACCCTTTCGCCCTCGCGCGATATCCCCTTCAACAGGCTCGTGCTGAGTCAGTCGAACGTCCGGCGCGTGAAGGCCGGCGTCTCGATCGAGGAGCTAGCAGAGGACATCGCCCGCCGGGGCCTTCTGCAGGGCCTCAGTGTCCGGCCCGTCGTCGACCAGGTCGGCGCCGAGACCGGCGTGTTCGAGATCCCGGCTGGCGGCCGGCGCTACCGCGCGCTGGAGCTGCTCGTCAAGCAGAAGCGCCTCGCCAAGACCGCCCCGGTGCCCTGCGTCGTCCGCGATAGCGGCATCGCTGAGGAAGACTCGCTCGCCGAGAACGTCCAGCGCGCTCCGCTTCATCCGCTCGACCAGTTCCGGGCATTCCTGGCGCTGCGCGAAAAGGGCCAGTCGGAGGAGGAGATCGCTGCCGCCTTCTTCGTCTCCGTCAACGTCGTCAAGCAACGCCTCAAGCTCGCGTCGGTTTCGCCGACGCTGCTCGACGTCTATGCGGAGGACGGCATGACGCTCGACCAGCTCATGGCCTTCGCTGTATCTGGCGACCACGAGCGTCAGGAAGTTGTGTTCGAGCGGCTGAAGGCGTCCCACGACAAGCAGCCCTACGTCATCCGCCGCATGCTGACAGAAGGCGCGGTCCGCGCTTCCGACAAGCGGGCGCTGTTCATCGGGGTTGACGCCTATACTGCCGCCGGTGGCACGGTGCTGCGAGATCTGTTTCAGGGCGACGATGGCGGCTGGATGCAGGATGTCGCGCTCGTCGACCAGATGGTGGCCGACAAGCTGAAGGCGGAATCCGAGACGATTGCCGCCGAGGGTTGGAAGTGGACCGAGGTCGCCCCCGATTTCGCTTACGGCCACGCTTTCGGTCTGCGACAACTTCGCGGCGAGATCGTCACCCTCACTGCCGAGGAGGAAGCGGCCCGCAACGCCTTGCAAGCAGAGTTCGATCAGCTGTCTGAGAAACACGCGGACGCCGATGAACTGCCCGACGAGGTCGACGAACGGTTGTCCGAGCTGGAAACAGCTTTGGAGGGGCTCGAGAGCCGGCCGGTTGTTTTCGACCCGGCCGAGATCGTGCGCGCAGGCGTCTTCGTCAGCATTGGCGCTGAAGGCGAGCTTCGTGTTGAGCGCGGCTACGTCCGGCCCGAAGACGAACCGTCGGCGGAGCCGGAGCCCGGTCTTGCTGAAGAAGATGGTGAGGCCGAACGGGCCAAGGCCGCGAGCTACGAAGGCGGCGAGCGCAACGTGTCGGTCGAGCCCGGCGCCGAGCAGGAGGAGGACGAGGGCCTTTCGCCCATCTCCGACCGGCTGATGACCGAGCTCACCACCCATCGGACACTCGGCCTGCGTCATGCCCTCGGTGAGCAGCCGCAGGTCGCCTTTCATGCGGCCCTGCATGCTCTGACATTGAAGACCTTCTACCACTACGGCTCGGATAGCTGCCTGGAGCTGGATCTGAAGAGCGTGAGTTTCGGCGCCCAGGCGCTCGGCCTGAACGACAGCGCCTTAGCCGAGGCGATCCGCGCTCGGCACGAGCGCTGGGCGAAGGCTTTGCCGAAGGAATCGGCCGACCTCTGGGACGCACTTCAGGCGTGGGACGGCGACAGCCAGGCGATGCTCTTTGCCCATGTCGTCAGCCTGTCGGTCAACGCCGTGCATGAACCCTGGAATCGGCGGCCGCGTGCGCTCGCTCACGCCGACCGTCTCGCCCGGGCTGTCGATCTCGACATGGCTGCGGCGGGGTGGAAACCGACCGTAGACAACTTCTTCGGTCGGGTGACGAAGACGCGAATCCTCCAGGCCGTGGTGGAGGCAAAAGGGCAGCGCGCCGCCGATCGGATCGAGCATCTGAAGAAGGGTGACATGGCTGCCGAGGCGCAGACCTTGCTCACCGACACGGCCTGGCTGCCCGAACCGCTTCGCACGCTGGGCCGAGCCATTGGCGACGAACCGGCGGTCGAATCTATAGTCGAGGAAACTCCAGAGCAGCCTAGCGAAAACAAACTGGAAGACGAAGAAGAGCGGACCGCCCACAATCAGCGAGCCGGTGAGCAGATTATGGCAGCCGAATAAGCCGTCGAGAGCAACAACAAGGTCCGCTGGCGACGGCGGACCTTTTCTTTTTGGGGATGACGATGGCCGATAACGCACACGATCTCGCACGGCGTCTCGGCCGGCAGGCTGAGTCCGTGTGCCGTCACTACCTCTCTGCCGGACGACGGGAAGGTAGCTATTGGCTCGTCGGCGACGTCCGCAATACGCCTGGCCGCTCAATGTTCGTGCGGCTCAAGCAGTCGGCGAAGGGAGCCGCCGGCAAATGGACCGATGCCGCCACCGGGGAACATGGCGATTTGCTCGATGTCATTCGCGAGAGTTGCCGCCTGGTCGACTTCAAGAACGTCCTCGACGAGGCGCGCTTGTTTCTCAGCTTGCCGCATCCAGAGCCCGAGCCCAATCAGCCGCGGCTCCGCAATTCCAGCGCGGCACGAGGATCGCCGGAGGCCGCTCGTCGGCTCTTTGCCATGTCGCAGCCGATCGAACGCACACTCATAGAAGCGTATCTCCGCAATCGCGGCATTACGTCTTTGCACGAAACCGGAAGCCTGCGCTTTCACCCACGTTGCTACTACCGGCCCGACGACCACAGCCCGACCGAGACCTGGCCGGCGATGATCGCCGCCGTCACCGATCTGTCCGGCGAGCTGGCTGGCGTACACCGCACCTGGCTCGACCCGCATGGTTTCAGCGAGGCGACGCTGGGCAAGGCGCCAATCGACACGCCAAAGCGGGCGATGGGCGACCTGCTTGGTCACGCTGTTCGATTTGGCGTCGCTGGTGAAGTCATGGCGGCCGGTGAGGGCATCGAGACGATGCTGTCGCTCCGCTGCGCCCTGCCGACCATGCCGATGGTCGCAGCTCTCTCGGCAGCGCATCTCTCCGCCGTCCTTCTTCCGGATACGCTCCGCCGGCTCTACATCGCCCGGGACGACGATCCTGCCGGTGACGGCGCCATGGCGACCTTGATGGATCGGGCGCAGGAGGCCGGCATCGAGGCAATCGTGATCTCGCCACAGCTTGGCGACTTCAACGAGGATCTTCGCCTGCTCGGATTTGACGCCCTTCGGGCCGCAAGCCGCGTACAGATCGCGGCGCAGGACGTCGCGCGCTTTATGGAGCTGGCGGCATAGCCGAAACGGGATGAGGGGCGACGCGGCCGCTTCGTTACCGCACGGTCGGTGAACGTGTTTCCCCTCGGCGCCAGAGGACTGCCCCACGGCCTTCTGAGAGGGCGATCGGGCGGCAGGCGGCCCGGACCGGCAACCTCGTGGGCCGACTATTTTCCGTCGGCGGCAGAGCCGCCTTTACATCGCGAGACAAAATAGTCGGCCCCCTTCGGTCCTCCGCCAAGGCTCCGGCCCTCCGCTGCGCTGCGGGTGCAAGTCCGTTCCGCCTGCCGCTTTCGTCGCCATGAAGGCCGCGATGGGCGCGGTCGATCCGACGAGGGAAAACCGCAATGACCGCCGACCACGACAACGATTTCGAGCCGCACCACAGCTCATCCCCGACCGACCAGGTCCTCCAGGAACTCCAGCTCCATGGCTACCGTCCCTTCCACGATGATCCCGATCCCCGGGGGCTTCCTGAAGCGCGAATCCTCGCCGGCAGCGTCGCCGACATCTTCGATGCCCTGGTGGTGGCGCTGTCCGATACCCGTCTTGAGCCCGACCTCGACGACCTGCTCTGGTCGATGGTAAACGTCTTCCATCGTGCGATCGACAGGATCGAGCGCGAGCTCGACGATAACGAGCTGGCCCAGCAGCGCTCGCAGCGGGAGCAGGACGGCAGCGAAATCAAATCCGTCGAGCTGGAGCGTCTGACGGCAGAAGGGCAAACGCTGATCGAGCGACGCAACGCCTTCGAGCTGATGCGCGACCAGGCCGCCGACGAGTTCGAACGCCACGCCCATTCCGCATGGCGGCCGCGCAACGGATCGAAGGTCAACCACCGCAATCTGACGTCAGCGATGATCGACAGCCGCGATTTCCTGGCCGCGAAGAAGCGCGCCGAAAATCAGGTGCTCATGCCACGCGGACCGAAAGTCGCGCTCACCGGTGGACTCGACTTCAACGACTACCGGCTAATTTGGGCTAAGCTCGACCAGGTGCACGCCAAGCACCCGGACATGGTGCTGCTGCACGGCGGATCGCCCAAGGGCGCCGAGCTGATTGCCGCCAAGTGGGCCGACAATCGCAAGGTCCCGCAGATCGCCTTCAAGCCCGACTGGACAAAGCACGCCAAGGCCGCGCCGTTCAAACGCAACGATGCGATGCTGGAGACGCTACCCATCGGCGTGATGCACTTTCCTGGCACCGGCATCCAAGACAATCTCGCTGACAAAGCGAAGAAGCTAGGCATCCCGGTCTGGAGGTACGGCGGCTCGTGAGCGCCGCCGTACCTTGTCGTGCAGAACGACAGACGAAATGAGAGCCCAATCGTGCCATGAAATGCCTAGCTGCCCTCAGGCGTCCTGATCATAGTAATGTGAGTCATCAATGGCGCCCGACGTCTCCAGCTCCGGCCGCATATAGCCGGTTCGACCGGCCACACGCTCAAATGTTATCATCGTCGTGAAAGCGATCGAATCCCCGTGGAACGGCTTATCCGGATCGTTCTCTCCATTGAGAGAACCTGAGACATTTGCCACGAGCACATCGTCTCCGACGTCTAGGCTTACTTTGTCTATGTAAAGCTCGTCAAAAAAAGCATTCGTCATAGCCATCTCACCCGAGAGAGCGTCCTCGATCATCATGGGATCTTCTTGAATGAAGGATACATCGATATACTCCTCGAGATCTCGGGTGTACCAAACCTCACCTGAAAAGTAGCCGTTTGCGTTAAGAAAGCTCGAGAGCAGCGAAGCCAGCTCGTCAACATTGGGTAGACCTGCAGGGAGACCATTGAGGTGCTGCACGCGCTGATCCATCAAGCGCAGATCAGGCATCAGGATCGCGGCTTTATCCAAAGCCGCAAGCTGATACTTCGGCTCGGCCCTTAGAGCCGCCGCGGTACCATAGCCGAAATACGCAGCCACGATCTCGTGGGCGTGACCTGATCCGAGCTTGCCGCCGGCCAGATCGTTGAAGGTCATACGCAGAAAGTCTGCGCACTTCTTTTGGATGGTAGACATGGCAAATCCATTTCACACCGGCGTCTTAGTGGCAGTCACAAGCGCTTCATGACCACCGCGCGCCGGCAGAATGGTTGCCGTTCGGGTGTTCGATTGGGAAATCGAGATGCCGCCTTTTGGGTCGCTTGCAGCCCGGGCGATCGGCTCCTGACGCTCAATATGGTCATTTTGTCATTCGCCCGCAACCGGATTTGTGACGATTCCGGTCGCTGGCATTTGCTGCTATACTGCGTTTGCGCCGTGGTGGTGGTGGAAGGCGCGACCGTCAGACCCCTATCTCACGGAGCCCACCACCATGATTGCCTTGGGACCACTGCTTATTTTCCTCGCCATAGGCTTCTTCGCCTGGCTACTCTTCACGCTTGCGGTCTTCGCGGTGCCCGTCTTCGCCGGCGTGACGATTGGTCTTCGGGCCTTCCACACAGGGGCTGGCGCTCTGGGCGGAATCGCGGTTGCGTTCGCGGCTGGCGCCGTAACCTTCGGCATCGGCCAACTCGCGCTCGCCCTCGTGACATGGGCTTGGCTGCGGCTCTTAATCATCATCCTCTATGTCGCGCCCGCGACCGTCGCCGGTTACAGCGCGACGCATGGAATCGCCCAGATGGCGATGTCTTCGCCCACCTGGCAAACGGTCTTCGCGATCGCCGGGGCCGTTGCGGTCAGCATCACGGCCTTGGCTCGCTTCACCGGCATGGCCGCAGACGGGCCGGCAAGATAGCGCTTGACGCCGGGCTGATATCAATACCGGGGCGGGCCCGGCAGGAACCTAATCCGGCCGGATATCACGAAGGCTTCGAAGCTTACCGCCGATCGATGTGGACGCAGATACAATCAGCATCATGGGGCGTTCGAGTTCTTCGGCCAATTGCGGCATCTGCTGGATCTGCTCGCGTGTTGGGGCAAACTCCTCGATCCGCCGAATTTGAAGGCCTGCGCCGATCAGCGTATTCAAGGTAGTGCCAAGTGTCCTGTGGTATTTCAGAACGCCCTTGGCAAACCAGTCCGTCCGACGTTCGCCCTCGACGGAATATCGATTGACCGGCCAGGTTTTGCGGCCCTCCTCATCGGAAATCCAGTGCGGATGTGCCGCGGCCATGAAGATCGGATGCTCAATCGTAAAGACGAAATGCCCGTCAGGAACGAGCGTTTTGCGGATCACATGTACGAGACGGCCAAAGTCCTGAACATAGTGAAAGGTCAGTGCGCTGTAGGCGAGGTCGAAAGCCGCCTCAGGGAGGTCCAGTGTGTCGAGATCGGCGATGCGATACTCAATGGCCGTATCCGCTGTGTCCGCCCTGGCACGCTCGATCATGTTCTGCGACAGATCGAGACCCAGAACCGAGGCCGCGCCCTGCTCGCGCATCCAGCGCGAGGCCCAGCCGAAGCCACATCCGAGATCAACGACACGTTTCCCGACCAAATCGGGCAGCATGGCCCGGATCGCCGGCCATTCAGGAGCGCCGTCCAGCCCATGCACCTGCCGGGGCAATTGGCTGTAGCCAGCGAAGAAATCGGGATTGTCGTAGATATTCTGCGCCATATCTGCCTGCTATTCGGCTTTTCGCTCTGTGCCGCTCCGGATGATTCTTACGCATCCAAGTCGAATTGTCGCAGTGGGCTGCGCCATTTGACGAGCCTATCCGGTCAAGCTGCTTCTCGCGCCGGAAACGAAAAACCCCGGCATGAAAGCCGGGGCTCCCGTGATGCCACGACGTACATCCGGCCGCGACAAGCAGGCGACAGTTAGCACGGAGTTTTCGAAGAAAATGTGACCTTCGCCTCGTCGTTCTTGAATGCCGGCCGATTTCAGCGTGCTCGTTCATTTCATCGAGTGGGGCACTCTATTTCTTCTGTCCAAGACCTACGAACGGGCGGGACAACGGATCCCATCGAGCCGCTTTCGCGCGGAGACTTGCGATCGGCTCGTTCAATGATTTAGATGGGAAGGTGTTTTTTCTTTTTGGAGCAAATGACGTGGCGTTAGGGACTGTTAAGTGGTTCAACCCGACCAAAGGCTATGGGTTCATTGCGCCGGACGACGGTGGCAACGATGTTTTCGTGCACATCTCGGCGGTAGAGAAGGCCGGCTATACCTCGCTTGTTGAAGGCGCGAAGGTCAGCTACGAGCTGGTGATGAACCGCAGCGGCAAACAAGCCGCAGAAAATCTCCGCCTAGGATAAGGCGCAGCTCGACGTCCTGGCATACTTTGAGCTAGCCTGAATCTCGTGGTTTTGAGACCTTTGGAAGATATCCTAGTTGGCGCTCGAGGGCGGCCAAAGTCGAGTGGGCTGAATCCAAACGTGCGGTCGCCTCAGTTAGGTTGGCCCACGCTTCGTTCTGCCGCGAGACAGCTGCCGAGCCGATCTTAATGCTATTCTTAAGACACCGCGTGTCTTGGCTGCGTAAGGCGCGCCCCAATTCAGGCAGTATCCTGGTCACCGCTCGATGCGCGGAACGTTCTTTTCGCTCCAGGCGGCCGACCACGGCGAAGGCCTCACGATAGTTCCATATCGCTTCGATGGCTCTGTTTTCAAGATCGCTTTTGTCGCTCATCCGGTTCTCTTCTCACTCGAGCTCTTAGCGGTCATCATTTGCGCGAGATCCTCCTCTGGGTCCGCGCGGCGAATTGTCGTAACCCCTGTAGGGGCGGGAAGGCCTGGCGCAAGCCGGCAGCGTCCATTGGAAGGGGCTGACTCGATCAGACATCCAGCGTGCTCGCATTCTAGTCTGTGAGCTTCACACAGAGCGGCCAAGCATCGAGACACGACCGATCATCGCAGAGTGGCAGTTTCGTGGCAGTCGTTGTGCGGCATCGACCAAACGGTGACGGATCACAACTACGGCCAGCCGCTCTCGTGAATGGGGCGTGCTGCCGACGCGCGATCGCGGAAGCGGAGATCCGTCCGTCTCGATTACAGAGGGCTAAGCAGCATTGGATTCGTTGGGCCAGCTCTCTCGGTGGGCTCCCAAATCGCCACGTTCTCCTTGATGTCAGCTCTGTTTGGATCGAGCGCACCAACGGCCTCTTCGATGGATGGATCTGGCCGAAGGACGGCTGAAGCCTCGACCGCCTTTGGCGCAACAGCGGCGTCACAACTTTCTTCCCCTGCCGGCTGCGCCGCCATTCCTCGCGCGAGACAAGAAAGTTCCTCCTTTGCTGTCCAGCCCCTTCGGGGTGCGCCGTCGATCGC
This sequence comes from Bradyrhizobium sp. 1200_D9_N1_1, assembly GCF_052075915.1. Lineage (NCBI taxonomy): Bacteria > Pseudomonadati > Pseudomonadota > Alphaproteobacteria > Hyphomicrobiales > Nitrobacteraceae > Bradyrhizobium > Bradyrhizobium sp. 1200_D9_N1_1. Next base: position 864,572 of record NZ_CP197226.1, read on the forward strand.
CTCCGGCCTGTCGATCACCATCGAGGCCGCAAGGTGCGGGCTCGAAAACAGAGATCAAGGAGAACTACCATGGCGACCATCGGCACCTTCAAGAAGACCGGCAACAACGAGTTCAACGGCGAGATCGTCACTCTCTCGCTCCAGGCGAGGAACGTCCGCATCGTCCCCGAAACCAGCCGCTCGGGCGACAACGCCCCCAGCCACCGGATCTATGTCGGCCGGGTCGAGATCGGGGCCGCCTGGTCCAAGCGCTCCAACGAAGGCCGCGATTATCTCGGCCTCAAGCTCGACGATCCGAGCTTCACCGCCCCGATCTTCGCCAACCTCTTCGCCGATGAAGAGGGCGAGGGCTTCAGCCTGATCTGGTCTCGCCCCAACCGTCGCAACGGCGACTGAGCCGATCCGCAATGCCCCGCCCGGCTGGCCCGGGCGGGGCACCGCCACGCTGAGGAAGCGCGAAGGCACCTCGTTTGCCGTGACGGCGCAAGCGGCAAGGGCGTAACCGATGCCGATCAGCGGCCGCGTGCCGATTTGATTGGACGTCTTTGGTTGGCCTCGATCACGCTCTCGACGATGTCTTCCCAGTCCGGACAAATGGCGACGAGACGATCCAGCACTGTGGGATCCCGTTCGATCTGGCCAAGCGCCTGAGCGCGCCACTGGTCGTTGAAACTAATGCTCATCAGTCCCAGGCATTCGACAACCGAACTGTCGGGGAGCAAGTGCTCCATCGTTGCCGTCACTATGCCGGTCCACTGTTGGATCAGATGCCACGGCTCCGCCTCGCGCCGCGCCTCCAACTTCTCTCCGAGCAGGCCAATCAGCGCAAAGAACCGCGTTGGCCAAGGTTGCGGCCTGAGTTCCGTGACCAGAGCATCCACTGTCTCGCGAATGTCGGCTGGCAAGTGCTCGTACAGAGTCATGAGGCCTACTCCATCTCCCCAGCATGCTCGTCCGTTTCTGAACTAGGCATGCGCTTTGGAGACAGATCAGATTTACGTAAAGCCGACTATCAACTTATGCGTGAGGCAATGCGGAGTTGATTCACGACGTGCCGGTGTTGCGGTGGGGCACAAAATTGTCGCGTCATCGAGCCCGATGGGAATGAACCGTCGTTCGCTTGACGAGATCGGTTGCTTCGACGCCGAGCGCCTCCGCGATTCGGCCAAGCACGGTCACGCTGGCCGACACATCTGCGCGTTCAATTGCGCCGACGTAACGGACGCTTAGTCCAGCGCCATCGGCCAACTCTTCCTGCGTCATTTTCTTCACATGACGTATCCGACGCAGATTGACCGCCATGACCTCCTTGAGATCCATGGCAACAAGGGAACTCACATCGGAATGATCGTTCCAGGAACGATCGTTCCGATTCGTGCGTCACTGTGCTATTCATATCGTCTGGCTAGGCCCTGGTGTGCCGCTTCCGGGGAGCGCCGCGATGCGATCTGCGCATCACGGCACAATTCGAGTGTGACGATTTCCCAGCTTGCAAAGTTCTGGAGCTTAGATGAATTCTAATCGCTGCATCAATGCTGAGGGGCAATTGCAATGAACGGCGCGCCATTCCAGGACCGGCCGCCAATAACGGATCGCGTCAACGCCTATGACGAGAAACATCTTGCTATCTACGTTCGGTTGTTGATGGCCGAAGAGGAGGGCGCCGACTGGCGCGAGGTGGTCAGCGTGATCTTCGGCCTCGACCCCACGCGCGAACCAGATCGTGCCAAAAATGTCCATGATAGCCATCTCGCCCGCGCGCGATGGATGGTGGAAGCCGGATATCAGGGCCTTTTGGAACCGCGGATGCAGTGATTTGCGCCCCAATCACGCAAATTGCGATCTCGCGTGATGCAACCTCCGGGTCTGGTCTCTTGTAGCGTCTTTAGGGATCGTGGTGCGGGGCACAGAACAAAAAGACGAGAAGACAGACCATGCCGACCCAGTACTGGCGTTCGCCGGAGACCATCGAACGCCTGAATCGTCTTGAGCGCCCGGGTTTTGCCCTCGAATTCCTTCGTCGCAATGCCGACTACCGCCGCGACTTCGCCCGCACTGAGCGACAGATCGCGCGCGGCGAATCCGATCCCAACACCATCCGAACCAGTTTCGCACGTCGATGGAGGTTGCGGTGTCGCCCATGACCCCGCCTCTCCGGTTTGGCCCGAACCAGCCATTTGGCTGCCCGAGGCATCACCGGGAACATTGATCCTGACGCCCGCGCCGCCGGACTTCGAGACCGTTCATTCGATTGATCGCAACGCTTTCGGACTGTCGATCGTCGGGCGGACAGATGCTGACGGTCGCGAGCTGGTTGTCGCCGACGGCTCGGGTGAGCTCCATGTCAGTTTGCGCGACGAGCAGGCCGCGCGCCGTCCCGCCGTGCTTGTGCCGCTCGACGGCATGGGCGAACTGCGGGCCGACGTGGCGCTACACTTCGTGCGTCGCCTCAGCGGCCAGCGCACCGGTCTTCTCCCGGCGGCGCTGCGGCTGACGTCGTTTCAGAAACGGCGACTGATTCAGCTCCTGCACGCCTTCGACGTCCACGACCTGGGTGGCGGCCCGCGAGACGTGGCAGCGAAGGTGCTCGCCTCCGACCACGCTCAGCGCCGCTCGGTCGAGTGGAAGGATTCTCATGCCCGCCGCAAGGCGAACCGGCTCATTCACGATTCAATCGCTTTGGTCGAGCGCGGCTATCTGAAACTTCTACGCGGCCTCTGATCGGCTCCCCGATTCCTTCAAGCCATCGACCTGATGAGTTAGTTGCGCCCCGGTAGTACGCCTGGCTTCGCCTGGTTGCGACGATGGGGGGACACAAACGTACGTCAATTTTCGTCCACCCCCAACGCCTGAACTCTCCGCCACTCTGGCCCGGACATGCCGCGACTTGGCCGCGGCACTTCGAGGCAAGACGGAGATCTCCCATGCTCGACAGGCCTGCGCAACTCGCCACCCGTTACGTGCGCACCCCCGAGGCCGCGCGCCTCCTCGGCATCTCGCCGCGCACGCTTGAAAAATATCGCTGCCATGGCAATGGCCCGACTTTTCGCAAGCTCGGCGGCCGCGTTGTCTACGCCATCGGCGATCTCGAAGCCTGGGCCGATCAGGCCGCCTGCAGCTCAACGTCGGATCCGCGCTACCTCGAAGCGCGCGCCGCCGGCAACGCGCATCGCTAAGGCAACGCTCGTCATGTCGTCGCGTCGCCTCATCACACCCAGCGAGCGAAGCAAGCTCGACCCGTTCGTTGTCGCCACCGGTGATGCCAGCCCGCGTGATCAACGCGACCTGATGGAGCGCCCGTTCTTTTCGCTCGCCAAGGCCAAGCGAACAAGACCGATCCTCTACCAGACCGGCGACGTGTGTGTCGAAGTCTATGCAGTTCCTGAGCACGGTATGGCGACCATTTGGGATGCCGACGTGCTGATTTGGGCGGCGAGCCAGATTGTCGAGGCCGAGAACCTCGGTCTGAAGACCTCGCGCTTCCTGCGCTTCACACCCTACCAGCTTCTGACCGCAGTCGGCCGGCAGACCGGCGCCCGCGACTACAAGCTCTTGAAGGGGGCATTGGCCCGCCTGCAGGCGACCGTCATCCGCACCAGCATCCGGCAGGGGGAGCATTGGCGGCGCCACCAGTTCTCATGGATCAACGAATGGGAGGAATGCGCGACGCGCGACGGTCGGGTGCAGGGAATGGAATTCGTCCTTCCCGACTGGCTCTATCGCGGCGTCATCGATCGCTCACTCGTTCTCACGATCGATCCGGCCTATTTCAGCCTGACTGGTGGGATCGAGCGCTGGCTCTACCGCGTCGCGCGCAAGCATGCTGGCCGCCAGCCGAGAGGTTGGCTGTTCGAGGTCGCACACCTCCATGAGAAATCCGGCAGCCTCGCCAAGCCTGCAGACTTCGCCTTTGATCTCCGCCGGATCGCGGCACGTCAACCGCTGCCAGGCTACTGCCTGAGCATCGAACGCAGGGAACGCCGAGAGCTATTGCGCATCCTGCCATCGAAGTCATTCACAGCTCCTGTGGACGGCGCTGTGAATCAGCTCGGGACTTCGGGCGTTCACACTATCGGGACTCCGGGCGTGCCGGTATCGGGATTCCGGGAGTGCAAACCACAGCTAACGCTTTGGCCAGGAAACACGATCGCCTGCCCTAACTTAGAGTCTAACTTAGAATCTAACTGTTGTAGTGGGGCCGCGCGTCTTGCGGATAACACCGACATCCGCGCTCAGCCGCCAACCGAGCACCCAAGCCAACCATCTCTGCCGCTTTCAGGTCGCAAGACGGGAGGCATGCGATGATCGTCGCCGTGCTCAACCAGAAAGGCGGTGTCGGCAAGACCACGCTCGCCCTGCACCTCGCCGGCGTATGGGCGCTGCGCGGAAAGCGCGTGACGCTGATCGACGCTGACCCCCAGGGCTCCGCATTGGACTGGTCGCAGCAGCGTGCGCGGGAGAATGTCGCACGGCTATTCGGCGTCGTTGGCCTCGCGCGCGATACGCTCCACCGCGAGGCGCCGGAAATCGCACGCACCGCCGATCATGTCGTCATTGACGGACCGCCGCGCGTCGCGGGACTGATGCGTTCGGCGCTGCTGGCGGCGGATCTCGTGTTGATCCCCGTGCAGCCGTCGCCATTCGACGGCTGGGCCTCGGCCGAGATGCTCGCTCTGCTGCGAGAGGCTCGCATCTATCGTCCGCAGCTTCCTGCTCGCTTTGTGCTCAACCGCTGCGGCGCGCGCACGATCATCGCCCGCGAGACTGCCGAAACTCTCGCCGACCACGATCCGCCGGTGCTCGCCAGCACCATCGGCCAACGCGTTGTCTTCGCCGACGCCGCTCAGTCCGGACGGCTCGTCTTCGAGTTCGTCGAGCAGAGCGCCGCCGCCCGCGAGATCGCCGCGCTCGCGGCAGAAGTTGCGAGGTTCGCGCCATGAGCGACCGCTCTATCAAACGCGGCTTCGCCTCGCGTCCGGGCGATGCCGAGAGCTGGATCAAAGCCAGTGATACGCCGCCACGCAGCGTGAATGATGCTGCCGCATTCACCGCGCGCCTGACGATTGACGTCACGCCCACGCTGCGCGGCCGCATCAAGGTCGCCGCGTTCCAGCGCGGCGTGACCGTCGCCGACATGCTGCGCGAATTGCTGGCGCGAGAGTTCCCCGCTGACGCCCCGGAGAACCGTCATGAACGACAATGAAGCCTTGCCGCCGCGTGCAGTGCCGCCCTCGCATCGACGGGATGTCGCGCTCACCCATGTCGAGCTGACCTGGATCGAGAAGCGGATCGAGCACTGGCTGCGCTTCGGCCGCCGCGCGGAGGAGAAGATTCTCGACCGTCGCCGCAGCATCTCGAGCTTTGAGCCGGGCAGCATCTTCGGCTTCGTCCGCTGGGCATCGAACGACTATGGCACCGTGGTGTCGCGCATGGACATCGTGCGTGCCGTGGAAGCCGGGCAGCGCTATCAGACGCTGCCCTTCGTCCGCCCCGGTGGCGAAATCCTGCTGCGCGTTGATAGCTGGCCGAAGGTCGAGCGCGTGTTGCAGGCCATCGACGCCATCGAGGCGCTCTCCATCGATCCGGCTGACGCCGCACCCGAATACTGGCGGCATCTCCACAACCGTCTCGCCGCCGACCATGTGCCGCGCGCCTACACGCGCGAGCAGCATATCGCCTGGCTCAAGCGCCGGAGCGTCACGCCATGACCCGCTTCGGCTATCTCATGTTGACCTACCTTGCGGCGCTGGTCGCCGGCGCCCTGGCCCTCGTTCATCCTGCGCCGCGGCTGATTTGGAACGCTACCGCGAGCACGCCAATAGGGCTCTACGCGCTGCATCCGCTCGGAGAGCTGCGCGACTTGGAACTGGTCGCGGTACGGCTGCCGGAACCGATCGCCAGCTTCCTTGCCGATGGCGGCTTTCTTCCAAAAGGTCTGCCGCTGCTGAAGCGTGTGATGGCGCTGCCCGGGCAAACCGTGTGCCGGTCGGGCGATGCCATCACGGTCGATGCTGTCGATGTCGGCGCCGCACACGAGCACGATCATCGCGGCCGTCCGCTGCCGCGTTGGAGCGGTTGCCATACCCTCGAACCGGGCGAGGTCTTTCTCATGAACCCGACCGTCCCAGACAGCCTGGACGGCCGCTATTTCGGCGCGCTCCCCGTCAGCTCGATCGTCGCGCGCGCAGTCCCGCTTTGGACGGACGAAGCCGCCGACGGCCGTTTCGTCTGGCGCGCCGCCACTCATTGACCCGTTTCCAACCCAGCAACCCAGGAGCTTTCCCATGGCACAAATCGGCCAGTTCACGCGCGATAAGTCCGGCTTCACCGGTCGCGTTGAAACGCTGTTCTTCGAGCGGATTCTCACCCTCGTCCCGGCCGAATCCTCGGATGCCGAGAACGCGCCGGACTACCGTATCCGCCTCGGCGATGCCGATGGCCCGGAGATCGGCGCAGGTTGGAAGCGGACCGGCGAGAAGGCCGGCGATTACGTTTCGCTCGTCATCGACGACCCGGCGCTGCCGCGGCCGATCCGCGCAAATCTCTTCCAGTCGGGCAACGACAAAGCGGCCTGGACGCTGAACTGGAATCGTCAGCCCCAACGCGCCGAGCGGGACTGATTGCATGCAGGATCCTGTCGCGCGTGCCGCCAACCAGGCGCATCAACGGTCCACCCCCTTGTTCGGGGAAAAGCCCTCTCATAACTCGGGTCCACGCAACCGTCGGGCGGCCGCCACGCACAGCGGCGGTCAAACCGGTGGTCCGTGCGCACCGCCGGTAGGCAGCAAGACGCCTCGCCATGATGGCGGAGACAGGGCGAGCCTTGCCGTTCTCCTCCTTACCGGCCTGCTGGTGATTGGCGGGCCAACGGCAGCAGTGTCCGGGCAGAGAGCACCGGCACGAAGTCAACCGGCGAGCGATCACTACGCATCTCATGTGGCAGAGGCCGCGCAGCGCTTTGGCATTCCGGCTGCATGGATACGAGCCGTCATGCGGGTCGAGAGCAATGGCGATCGGCGTGCCGTCTCACCCAAAGGCGCACTCGGCCTGATGCAACTCATGCCCAAGACTTGGGCGGACATGCGCGCGCGCTATGGTCTCGGGCGCGATCCCTTCGATCCCCGTGACAACATCCTCGCCGGCGCCGCCTTTCTTCGCGAACTGCACGACCGTTACGGCTCGCCGGGCTTTCTCGCGGCCTATAATGCAGGTCCCGGCCGCTACGAGGAGTTTCGGGATAGACACCGTCCACTGCCCGCGGAGACGACAGCCTATGTCGCGGCCATCGTCCCTTTTGTCGACGCGGAGGGAGCGCCAGGACCTCTTCTCCTCGCGGCTTCTTCTCGTTCATCCTGGACGCGGGCGCCGCTGTTCTTCGACCACGCTGACGGGCCGTCCCCTGGCGCGCGAGCGGCGCTCGATCAACCCGCGCACGGCGGCTCAGTCGGCACTACGGTGCACGATATTTCGGCGATTGCGCCGCAGTCGGAGGGCCTGTTCGTCGCGCTCTCGGCCATGGGGCGATCGCAATGACTGCACGGCATCTTCAACGTCAATGCGCGGATCGCGGTACGTCTGCAGGCACCCTTGTTGCGGCGGCTGCACATCGGGCAGCTCGCGATATCAGCTGTCAGTTTCCAGGTTCGCTGGCGCCCCTTGACGAACATTCGGTTTGCATTCGAAACGCTGCAACACAGTCATACGGGCGATGCCTTCGGCCCGCGCTCTACTCGTCGCTTCGCTCCTCACCGAGCCACCCTACGGGTGTCTCGGCCCTTCGCGTAACGATCGCTATCGCAAACACTCGCAAACAGTGGGGGCTTCCGCGAGTACCGACCGAACGATGGCGAGATAAAAGGCCGCAATGTGCGGCTCGGTCGGTTGGTTGTTTGTGCTGCTATTTTTCCTCGGGTCCGCAATGTGCGGCTTCGGCGCGCAATGTGCGCTCGACTATCAACCCGTTGCAGGGATTCTGCATTCCGCACATTGTCGAGGCTGGCCATGGCTGAAGACAGCGATTTTCAACCACGGCCCGGCCGCATCCGCTCCTCGAGGAGCCAGCGGGCCAAGCCCTTCATCGCCCAGGCGCTTGCCGCCGCTCAACGCGCTGGCGGCGGCATTTCGCGAGCCGGCCAGCTCGTCAGCCACCGTCATTCGCGCTTCGGCCGCGGCCGAGCCGCCAGCGTGCGGGCAAACCGTCTGCTCACCGGCCGCTCGCGTCTGGTGACCATCAAGACCCGGGTCGTCCGGCACAGGGCGAGGTCGGCGCCGCTCGCGACGCATCTCGGCTATCTCCGGCGCGAAGGCGTGACCCGGGACGGGGAGAAGGCCCACCTGTTCGGCCCGGGCACCGAGGATGCCGATCCCAAGGCCTTCGCCGAGCGCTGTCAGAATGACCGCCACCATTTCCGCTTCATCGTCTCCCCCGAGGACGCGCCTGACATGGCCGACCTCAAGGGTTTCGCCCGCGAATTGGTCGGCCAGATGGAAGTGGATCTGGGTACCAAGCTCGACTGGGTGGGGGTCGATCACTGGAACACCCAGCACCCCCACGTCCACATCATCGTGCGCGGCGTCGCAGAGGACGGCCAAGACCTCGTCATCTCCCGCGACTACATCAAGGAAGGGATGCGCGCCCGCGCCCAGGACCTGGTCACCCAGGAACTTGGACTGCGCTCCGATCTCGACATTCGTCGCTCGCTCGAGAGCCAGATCGGAGCCGAGCGCTGGACGCAGCTCGATCGCCAGCTTGTTCGCGATGCAAACCAGCACGGTGTTATCGACCTTGCGCCGCGTCCCGAGCAGCAGCCCGATCAATTCCATGCGTTGAAGGTTGGCCGGCTGCGACACTTGGAAAGTCTTGGCCTCGCTCATCAACTCGGGCCCGGCCAATGGTCCATGGACGAGGCCGCCGAAACGACCTTGCGCGAGCTCGGCGAACGCGGCGACATCATCAAGCGTATCCACCGCAGCTTGACCGAACGCGGCATCGAGCGCGGGAGCGCGAGTTACGTGTTATCAGGCGAAAATCTTGACGTCCCCGTCATCGGGCGTCTCGTTGATCGCGGTCTCGACGACGAGCTCAAGGCGACCGCCTATGCCGTGGTCGACGGGGTCGACGGCCGCACCCACCACATCCGGCTGCCCGACCTCGACGCTGCCGGCGACAGCGCGCCAGGCTCAATCGTCGAGCTTCGCAAATTCGATGACGCAAGAGGGCAGCGTCGCGTGGCGCTTGCCGTCCGCTCCGATCTCTCGATCGAAGCGCAGGTGACCGCGAGCGGCGCGACATGGCTCGATCGGCAGGCCGTCGCGCGCGACCCTGTGGCGCTTGGCCAGGGCGGCTTCGGCGCCGAGGTCCGCGACGCTATGGAACGGCGGCCCGAGCAGCTCATCGGGCAGGGGCTCGCCGAACGCCAGGCGCGTGGACTGGTGTTCGCGAAAAACCTTATCGGCACGCTGCGCCGTCGGGAGTTAGAGGATCTCGGCAAGCAGCTCGCCGCCGAGACCGGTCAGCCGTTCAACCCGTCGGCTAGCGGCGAGTATGTGGCAGGCACCTATCGGCAGCGCTTCGCGCTCGCCTCCGGCCGCTTCGCCATGATCGACGACGGTCTCGGCTTCCAGCTCGTGCCTTGGACGCCCTCACTCGATAAACAGCTCGGCCGGCATGTCTCTGGCGTCGCGCGCGCGGATGGCGGCATCGATTGGGGTTTTGGGCGCAACCGGGGGCTCGGCTTGTGAGTGATCCTTCCAATCACCGACGTCAGGAGAGGGCGGCCGCCATGTCGGCGACCAAGATTCTTTGGGGGCAGGTCATCATGGTCTTCGGCATCGTCCTGCTCACGATCTGGGCCGCGACGGAATGGACGGCTTGGCGCCTCGGCTTTCAGCCGCAGCTCGGGCAGCCCTGGTTCGAGCTGCTCCATTTTCCGTTCTACCTTCCGCCTGCCTTCTTCTGGTGGTGGTATGCCTACGATGCTTACGCGCCCTCAATCTTCACCGAGGGCGCCTTCATCGCGGCATCCGGCGGCATCATCGCTGCGGCGGTCGCGATCGGTATGTCGGTCTGGCGCGCCCGCGAAGCGAAGAATGCCGAGACTTATGGGTCCGCGCGGTGGGCGAAGGCAAAGGAGATCGAGCAGGCTGGATTGCTTGGACCCGACGGCGTGGTGCTCGGCCGGTTCGAGCGCACCTATCTTCGCCATGATGGACCGGAGCATGTCCTGTGCTTCGCACCCACGCGATCGGGCAAGGGCGTCGGCCTCGTCATCCCTTCGCTCTTGACGTGGCCGGGCTCGGCTATCGTCCACGACCTCAAGGGGGAGAACTGGCAGCTCACTGCCGGCTTTCGCGCCCGACACGGCCGTGTCCTTCTGTTCGATCCGACCAACGCGAAGTCGTCGGCCTATAACCCGTTGCTCGAGGTGCGCCGCGGCGAGTGGGAGGTGCGCGACGTCCAGAACATTGCCGACATTCTGGTCGACCCGGAGGGCAGCCTCGAGAAGCGGAACCATTGGGAGAAAACCAGTCACGCCCTGCTGGTCGGCGCGATCCTCCACGTCCTCTATGCCGAGGAAGACAAGACGCTCGCCGGTGTCGCAGCCTTCTTGTCCGATCCCAAGCGGCCCATTGAGACGACGCTTGCCGCAATGATGCGAACCGCGCATCTCGGCGAGGCCGGTGTTCATCCCGTCGTCGCGTCCGCTGCCCGCGAGTTGCTGAACAAGTCCGGCAACGAACGCTCCGGTGTCTTGAGCACCGCCATGTCGTTCCTGGGCCTTTACCGAGATCCCGTGGTGGCGGAGGTGACGCGGTGCTGCGACTGGCGGATTACCGATATCGTTGGCGGAGAGCGAGCGACCACGCTGTACCTTGTCGTGCCGCCCTCCGACATCAATCGCACCAAGCCGCTGATCCGTCTGATCCTCAACCAGATAGGCCGCCGCTTGACCGAGGATCTGCAAGCCAAGGCCGGCCGGCGCCGGCTCCTCCTGATGCTCGACGAATTCCCGGCGCTCGGCCGGCTCGACTTCTTCGAGTCTGCGCTGGCCTTCATGGCCGGATACGGCATCAAGAGTTTCCTGATTGCTCAGTCGCTGAACCAGATCGAGAAGGCCTACGGGCCCAACAACTCGATCCTTGACAACTGCCACGTCCGGGTCAGCTTTGCGACCAACGACGAGCGCACCGCAAAGCGCGTGAGCGACGCGCTCGGCACGGCGACCGAGATGAAGGCGATGAAGAACTATGCCGGCAGCCGGCTGGCGCCTTGGCTGGGCCACCTCATGGTGTCGCGGTCCGAGACCGCCCGCCCGCTGCTCACGCCCGGCGAGATGATGCAGCTCCCGCCCTCCGACGAGATCGTCATGATGTCGGGCCTCCATCCGATTCGGGCGAAGAAGGCGCGCTATTACGAAGATAGACGTTTCCAGGAGCGCATCATGGCGCCGCCGATGCTGACGAAATCCAATGGCGGCCGGTTGGACGATTGGAGCTCAAGGCCATTGCCGCCGCGCCCAAGGGCATTGGAGACGTTGAACGACGACCAGACGGATGACGAAGATCCAAAGGCCGCCGACCGCAGGCAGCAGCCGGAACTCGATCGAGACACGGTGGAGAATAAGGAACCACTCGAGAACGAGTTCGCTTCGGACCTCGTGGATGAGCTCGATGAAGATGTCCCGCGGATCAGGCGCATGAACGACATGATGCAGGGCGTGGCGCGCCAAGCCTCCCTCGATCCCGGCGACGATCTCGGATTGTGAGGTAGCCATGATCGGGACAAAAAAGAAGGCTCAGCTGTCGGTCTATCTCGATCCTGATGTCATGAAGGCGCTATCGGCCTACGCCGCCCGGCGCGAGCAGTCGCTGTCGCTTATCGCGGAAGCCGCGATCGCTTCCTTTCTGTCGCCGGACGCCGATGAACGGCGAGAGGCTGCTACTGCCAAGCGTCTTGACCAGATCGACCGCCGGATCGCGCGCCTTGAGCGGGATGTCGGGATTTCGGTCGAGACTATCGCTCTCTTCATCCGCTTCTGGCTCACGACAACACCATCACTCCCCGAACCCGCCGCCAAGGCCGCGAGAGCACAGGCCGGAGCGCGTTATGATAATTTCCTTGCCGCATTGGGCCGCCGGCTCAATCAAGGGCCGAAACTGCGGCAAGAAATCCCGGAGGATGCCCAGCAGACTGACTCGTCCCCAGGCGAGTGATGCTCAACCCCGACGGTCGGCTCTGGATCGATTGGCTGTCTGGCGGGTTGGAGGATAGCGGACGAACGATGTCCGCCGCCGACGGCGAGCGGATCGTGGACCATCCAAAAAGTGTTAGGCGACCCGCGTGCTCAACTGCGAAATGCATGCCCTCCCCTGGATCAACTCGATCAGAGGCGACCCCCTGGCCCCGTATGCGACCGTCTGATGCGAGCTATATCCCTCGACGGCCTGCCAGGATCGACTGCGACCTAGCGAGTGATGTCAACGGGATGAGGGGGGATCCTGTGTTTGCGACAATTGTACAAGCGTTGCCAAGATTGCCTCAGTCGAAGACACGGATAGTGTTCGCACATTCACGCTCGATTTCCCAGACTGGTTAACCAATGACCTCGCCATTGAAGCGGGCGTATCTTTAGACGGTGTGTGTCTCAAGGCGACGACTGGCATTTCTTCCACCCGAGTTCTTCTCGACTCCAATCGAGCGAGTAAGCCAGGAGCCAATCAGCGCGCCGCGCCCGTGACTTGCTGGCGGAGTTGCGGCTATTATGTGTTTGCGAACAGGATCAACGAGATTTTGTCAGGCCCCATCCGTTGATCTATCTTCGGTCGGGCTTCTAGAGACAAACCGCCGATGATGAAGACGTACACCGGCTCGTGTCACTGCGGCACCGTCCGTTTCGAGATCGACGCCGATATCGACCATGTGCGGGTTTGCGACTGCTCTATCTGCTCGAAGCGTGGCGCGCTGATTTATCGCGTCGCCGAGGGCGACTTCCGGCTCCTGACGCCCCTCCAGGAGTTGTCGGTCTATCGCTGGGGTTTATTCACTGCGGCTGACTATTTTTGCCCGGTTTGCGGTATTTTGCCGTTCCGCAAACCAAGCCAGCCCACCGCAGCAGAACGCGAAGCCGGCATTCGGCCGTTCGACGGATGGGCAGTGAACGTGCGTTGCCTGAAGGACTTCGATCCGTTTTCAGTGCCCGTTCGGCAGATTCACGGCAGCAGGCTGACAATTGATTCGCCATAGCGGCCCTTGCCATGGACTTTCCGTTCGACTGCACGTGTTTATAATTGGTGATGTTCGTTGGACGTCGGCACTCAAAGAACGAAATCGGCCCTTTCCACCACGCTGAGTTTGGGAGTAGTGCCACTTCATAGCCGAGCATCGGGAAAACCTTCAGAAGATGCTCGTTTTCGACAGGCATCCTCGAAATCATGACGCGTCTCTTGATCGGTCGCGTGGATGGCCGGCCAAGGCGGAAGCGATGAACACGCGTCGATGATAGTGGCGTGCCTGTCCGAGTTCCTTGTCGCCGGCTCGCCTGTCACGCGTTCGAGACCCGCTGCGGCGTCGATCAGGCCGCGATCGAATAAACCCAGCCGTCGAACGCACTCGCTCGCGTCAGGTTTTCAAGGGAAAGATCAAACGCACTGTGCAGGCGCGCTTCAATACCTGTCCCGGGCAACGCGGGAACGCCCGACTCCAATTCCTTCCTTACGACCGGGCGTCCAGGCTCATCTATCGTCGCGTAGCCGCGTCGGCCGAGTTCGGTCAGCAGCGTGGACTTCCCACAGCCGGGGCATCCCGAGATCACGGCGAATCGATCAGATATTCTTCAAGCTCAATTGGCGCTCCAATAGACTTGCCTGATGAGGCGTAATCTCCGCGCCTTTGCGCCTCCGGACACATCACACGTGGACTACGAAAGATCGCCCCAGTGGGGATGAACCCGGTTGCCGTGGTCAATCGGCTGCGTACAAATGGTTGAAAAAGTCGAGGCAATTGCGATTATCGAAGTCTCCTCTTCCGATGCGACCGCGCCCGCCAATGCATTTCGCGAACCTGCATCCGGCAACCAGTCGTCACTCACTCCCGTGCTGTGAAACGCACTCCAATTTAATCACAGCCCTGTTCGGCCGGCAAAGAAGGCTTGTCGGGCGAAATTGGTGTTCTAAGTCCCTCAATTGGCTACGTAGAAGCCGTTGAAATTCGCTATTTTTTCTTGCGACGTGGACCCGCTGGCTTGCGGCTTTTAGGCAAGGTCTTCGGAGACCTAGCACCTTTGGGCGGCAGAACAAAGAACTCGGACAACTGCACGTCCAGCGTTTCGGCGATGCGGTCGAGAAGATCAATCGTCGGGTTCTTCGATTGCCGCTCAAGACTACTCATGTAGGAGCGGTCGATCCCGGCCTTCCAAGCCAATTGCTCCTGCGAGATACCCCGATTCACGCGAATCCGACGCACATTCCAGGCTACAATCGCACGAGTTTTCATACGTCAACTCATGCCATGGTGCTAGGCCTCAAAACACTGGCTATAATCCCGCTATTATTTCTTGGTCGGTGTTCCTCGACGTGATCTAGCCTCAAACGCGGCCGGGACCGTGATCGATGCACGTGGGCAGTCGGCGTCCCACGCGCTTCGCACGATGCCCGCGGCTTAGGATGTCGACAGTGTATCGGGGTATTTCGCCTCTAAGCTTTGGCCTATCTCCGAAAAAGCGCTCAAGACCGCATCGATCTGATCCCGTCCTATTCCAGCGTAGATGACCAACCGTACGTATCGATCGCCATAAGGGACGACAAGCACGCCCAATCCCGCTTCACCCAGCGTCCAAGATTTGAGGGCAGGAGCTCCGGAAAGACGTAGAACCACAGGAACATCTGGATCAGCAATGGCACGTTCCGAAAGAGAGCTGTGTAGACGAAGCCTATTCCACGCACCGCTCTCGATCGAGCAGTGCGGGCTGTACCGACTAAGGTTCCGATCGCAAGCGCTAGGAGGAAGCTCACCACCGCCATGACTATTGTGAGACGCAGACCTTCCAGCAGCCATCCAAGCTGCGGCTGCTGGAAGAGAATACTCCAGTTCCAATTGTAGGAGAGCATTCGACCCAGCCGCTATTGAGGGACTGCTTGCGCTTGCAAAACGGTCTCGAGCTTCTCGCTCAGTGGAATTCCAAATTGGTCAAACCACTTGTGGTAGAGAGATGTTATCTCTCCCGAGCGAAAGAGCTCGGCCAGCGTCTTGTTGACAGCCAAGCGAAACGCAGAGTCGTCACGGCGCATCATTAACCCGTACGGCTCGAAGGAGAGCGGGCGGCCGACGACCTCCAGACGGTCGCGAGCCGGCTTTTGTCGCAAAGTGTAGAGGATCGCGTCGTCCGAACAAAACGCGTCGGCGCGATCGCTATCGACAGCCAAGAGTCCTTCTGAAAAATTCGAGATGTTTAGGATTTTCACGTTTGGGACCTTTAGTTTCTGGACCCATCTGCGCCGCCGAGATCGATACTGCGCCGTCCGACGCCGAAGGCCATATGAACTTGCCGCGATCCAGGCGCTTGGCGTAGAGCGACATGCCCAGCCCGTCATGCCAGAGGATCTTGACCAGATCGCCGCGGCGACCCCGGAAGATGTAGAGATCGCCAGCATGAGGATCGCGCTTCAGGCTCTCCTGGACCGCAAGCGCCAGGCTTTGCATCCCGCGGCGCATGTCGGTGTGGCCGGTGGCGATCCAGACCCTGACGCCGCTCGGGATCGGGATCATCGCCGTCTCAGAAGCTCAAGAACCCGCTGCAGCGCCTCCGCGTCCACGTCCCGGTCAACGCGCACGCGACAGCCGCCCCCAAGCTCGATCTCGATAATGCCGGCCCGTGCACGTTGCGCAGGCGGTGAAGACACCGGTTGTGGCGCGCCACTCGAGATCGGAGCCGCCGCAGGCGTCATCTCAACCGGAACAAGCACCGGCGCGGCATCCCCGCTCAACTTGCCTTCCCGCGCCAACCGGCGCCACGTGAACAATTGGCTTGTCGACAGCCCGTTACGTCGTGCCGTGACCGACACCAGACGTGGCCCGCCATAGCTCTCGGTGACG
Source organism: Bradyrhizobium sp. 1200_D9_N1_1 (assembly GCF_052075915.1). Taxonomy (NCBI): domain Bacteria; kingdom Pseudomonadati; phylum Pseudomonadota; class Alphaproteobacteria; order Hyphomicrobiales; family Nitrobacteraceae; genus Bradyrhizobium; species Bradyrhizobium sp. 1200_D9_N1_1. The sequence goes on from NZ_CP197226.1 coordinate 880,662, forward strand.
ATTCGCTGCTTTTCTTCCAATGTCCAACGACGTCGAGCGCCTGTCGAGACGACTTCAAGTCGGGAAACCTTCGGCATAGGCATATGGTCAGTCATACGCCTATGTCTTCATCCTCCATCAAACCGCACAAGGCGGTCCTCCCCGGAGCGATACGTCGTCTATGCCGAGTCGCTGGACGACCTAGCAGCATCAGCCAGACTGGCCAGCAGATCTGCAGCGCCAGCTCAACATCCAGCCGACGCTGACCATCCGGCCAGGTTTCCCCGTGCGGGTCATCGTTACCCGCGATTTGGTATTGGCACCCTACGGCAAGGGAGGAACGCCATGACGAAGCTCAAACTCGGTCCGCTACGCGACATCCCGGTCTGGCGTATCTTGATCCATCATGCGTTGCCGAACGCGGCCGTGCCATATTGACGGTGCTCGGGTTGCTTGTTGGGGGAGTGGTCACGGGCTCAATCCTTGTTGAGACGGTGTTTTCGTGGCCCGGGATGGGCAATCTGCTTATCACGTCGATCGGCAGCTGTGGTGCGCTACGGTGTGGCCCTGGGCGGCCATACGCCGCACGAGCTCGGGAAATTCCGCCGAGGATCGGCCCACCAGAAAGAACGTGGCTCGCGCGCATTCCTGTGCGAGCGCAGCCAACACCTTATCCGTGTTCGGCGGCCGCGGTCCGTCATCGAAGGTGAGGACGACTTCATAGTCCGCCATCTGCGAGTTCGGTTTGATTCTACGCTTCATCGCGCGATTCAAACACGGTGCACCTTTGTGTGTCGATATAATTAATGACTCAATACGTGTTATACAAAAGAATACAACTTAAACGTTGACATGGCCGAATGGTATTTCCTATCGTCGCATCCAGAAAACCTCGTACGGCAGGCGTAAGCCATCTTGCGCGCCGGCAGTTTGCCGAAGGCGTAACTGACGATCGTAGAGCGCTCCGTAGGGAGCGCTCTACGTATTTGAGCAACGCGGCCGGCAAAAGCCGGCATCTGATGGCCCCGGCACGCTCCGAAAAGGTGGTAATAACCCGTGCGAGACCTGATCATCGAAGCCTTTGACAGCGTCATCCGCTGCGAGATCGCGGAAGCAGACGACGTTCGCAAGGAAATCGCCCAGCGCGGCGCCTACTGGGCCGGCGACGAGATATGGAAGCTGGGCCGCCAAGTCGCCGCGCTGCGCAAGCGTATCGCCGAGCTGGAAGAAACCGACGCATGATCTCAGCAGACCGCGAGTATCTGCTCGATGCCCCTCTAGAACCGTGGCTTCAATCGCTTCGAGCGGCACCGTGCGCCGGTTATCACAGAAACCAGTTTCCTTCATGCGCGTGCAGATCGTTTGCCTCAGCAGTCATCCACTGCTCGCGCGGGTTTTCGCGGCTGATGCGCTTGCCGGTCTCCGGGACCTTTATGAACCTTTGGCGGTTCCAGATGATCCGCCCGGCGTACTGAAGGATGCCGTTCAAGCGCTTGCGGCTACCGTCAATGGTCGAGGCGTTCCAGGCGCCGCCACGTGGCCCGGGTACGCCTTTCTTGTTCAAGGCAGTTGCGATGTCGCGTGGCGAGTTGCCGCCTTCAACGGCTTCTTCATCTGCGGTGTTAGACTCACGAAGGCTTTTCCTTGCCGACGCATTCGATGAGGAAGCGTGACAGCGCTTCGAACGTGTCAAATCGGTTTATGGTGCGGCCCTTATAGACTTCCTTTGAGAACCAGAACATGCGACGACTGAAGGTGAGCCACGCCGAGGGCATCAAGACATAGTCGAAGATCGCTTCGTTCTTCTCGTCCAGCCGAACCGCGACAACCCATCCCTTCGGCCACCTCACGCGGTATTGCAGCGTCCAGCGCAAGGGCCGGTTTTCATAGTTGCGGCATCTCGCGACCCGAAAGACGACATTCACGACATTGTCGATTCGAAGACATTCAGTCGAAGCATTGAGGGTGGCACTGCGACCAAGTCTCTCGAAGGCGTCTCGAAGGCGAGCAGCATTGCTAAGCTGAAGGGCGGCCCACCGTTGGTGCGACGCGTATTTGTCAAACCATTCTTGATTGCCGTTGTACCCAATAAGACGGTAGATGTTCCGCAGCGCGCCGAAGTGCAAAACATACGATGACATGGACGGCAGTCCCGGACTTGAATTGATAATCGTCTTACTAAGCTTGCCTTTCTTCATCAGGACCTTACGGAGCCGAAGCAACATTTCCTCTTCGGGAATGCTGACGCGCCCCTCACCCATAATCTTTTGCGCGCGCCGGAATGCGTCGCGATGGACGATAGGTTCGATGGCATTCTCTTTTCTGATCCAGAGCTCCCTTGGGTTGCGCGTCACCTTGGCGCCAAGTTTTCTGCTTTTGCGATTGTAGGTCAGAACGCCGATATAAGCTTCGTTCCGGAGGAGGTCACCGACAGCCTTTCCAAGCCACGGTCTTCCCTGGCTATTCAAGATCCCTCGCTGGTTGAGCTCTCGGGCAATGGTGGCCTGCGATTTGTGACGGAGATATTCGTGGAGAATCCAATTCACGATCTCGACTTGATCGGGCGCACCGGGGATGAGCTTGACATGGTCGGTAAGCAAAGATTTGCGCTGGCCGATCGTTAAAATGCCCTTCGGTCTGCATTGATCGTCGACGAGACGTCGTTGGAACGCGTAAGCCGTAGGGCCGCCCATTTTGAAGCCGCGATGCGTCAGCCGGACTGACCCTGCGAAAACTTTGGCGGAGAGTTCCCGACTGAACTCAGCCGCCATCACTCTCTTAATATTCTTCATGATGCTGGCGAGAAGGCTTCCGTCATTGTCGAATTGCTCCGCGCAATAAGCAACCTCGACGCCCGCCCTGCGGCAGATGAACTCGTAGTGCGCGCTCTCGTCAACGTCCTGAAAGCGTCCCCATCGGCTCACGTCGAAGACAAGCAGATGAGCGAAGTCAGCGCGTCCCGATTGCACGTCTTCAACCAGTTCGGTAAGGCCCCCCCGGTTTTCGATTCTGAGGCCGCTTTCTCCCTCGTCACGATAGGTGTGGACGATGGTTAGCTTGTGAAGTTCGGCGTAGGTCGCGATGACCACTGCCTGATTCTCAATCGAGTATTGCTGGTAATCCGTCGACATGCGGACATACTGCGCCGCCCGTCGCGCTTTCTGCGACTGAGGCAGACGTTTCGCGTGTACAACAAGGGTGTTCCCCATGTTGCCTCCCCGCGGCTATATCGCGCCGCGCTGTATTGCGCATCGCAAACCATTTAGGCGCATCATCAAGTCCGCGCCATCGGAAAGTGTATTCAGAAAGAGTCAACTGCTATGTCGTTTTTCTTGAAAGCACGTTGCGGCGGGCGAAGCGAGCTGCAGAGAAATGCGGGTTTGCGCTTTTGGGCCCGTAGCCGACATGTCCGGCGCAGCTCTTTCGTCTGCTTCTGACGAGGCAACCAGCAGGATATCGTCGTTGTCCTTGTCGATGATGTTGAACGCCCATCCATCATGGCTGTGGCGATCGCCACGTCGGCCTTCTTCTCCTTATTGCCGCTATTCTTGTTGTAGACGTGGGTCTTGAAGCCGGCCTTGTCGACCATCTTCCAGAATGAGTCGCCGGGGAGGTGAACCCCACATACCGCCCGTCAGCTGGCAAACCGACAGCGCTGGCAGCAATTTAGGATTGGATGAATTCTTCAAGCTCGTCGATCATCGTTTACCGGGTTTGATTCCTCCGAAAGGATATCAATGGCCTCGAGCCTTGCGTCATACTCCTCGTATGTGCCGAGCAGGGCTTGGCCAACTGTCAAGTTGTGCACGGGATCGATAATCGAGGGGGAGTCGTAAGTTAGGGAGGTTGGTCCAGTAAATAGAACTTCTTCGCCACGCTCGTCGCGTCGCAACGTTCGGTCCGTACACCATTTGACGAGTTGCGTGACCTCTCCCTTCCCGGACTCAATGATGGGCGGCAGCTGCCGAACCGAGTAGAAATTCGTCCGCGCAGAATACATCTGCCGCGAATCCGAGCTCATGCGCTCGTCTGGTTGAGCGGTAAGGGTCAGCAGGCGCTTGCCTTTCGGACGCTCGAGCGTACCCTGAATTAGACCGCCTTCTCTGATCAGTCTAATGTGCGCCAGCTTTTTTGGAGCACCAAGAACCTCTCGTCCCGAGGCGAGAGCTGCATCATTTACCGTCACGTAAATGTAAGGGATGTAGTAGCCAGTCTCGCCGTCGGGATCACGAACTTGAATTCCTGAATAGCACTCCAAGTATGGCCCGACAGTGCTTGAGCGATAGCTCGCGACCCCCACAATGGCGATTGCAGGGTTTGCTGCAGGTGCTAGTTCCTTCGGCAATAAACAATTCGCCTCGTGCCCCACGCTGAACATAAGGTTTATGGCTTGGCAGCCGAGAAACGCACCGCCACGATTTTTGCCCCCATGGTAAAGAGGCGCATCAAGCGGAATGCCTTTGACGTCGGGCATCGCATCCTCCTTGATCTCAGAACAATTCGCGCGGTTGGAGATTGAGCTATTCATCTCACCGCGCCTCTCCGGTTGTTGAAGCGCCCCTGAAGCGACTGTACTGCGCTGGCAGCGATGTGGGTTCGGTAGTCCGTGCGGCACATCGATCCGGTGATAGCGATCTTCGCTACGCGAGGCCGCAGTGCCGTTTCTGCGCCTTGCACCTCAATCCGCCGGATTAAACGATCCGAAAACATCCGACACGCTTGACCTTTTCCATTCTAGAAGCCGGCAGCTGTCCTGTGCTGCCGGATGCGCCTGATTGTGCATCCATTCCGGCGGAGCCTGCTCACCGATGATGACGTCAAGGCGAGTGGGTGATTCCTATTTGTCTATCAGTCGTTATGCAACGTCGATGCCAGGCACCTCGTGCGGTTTATACGGCTCACTGGCTGACGTCAAATTGGGTACGAGTGACCCGACAACTTTCGACCCTTGTTCTGTTGCCTTCCTCGCTTGTCCGATTGACGACGCGATGTCGAAAGCCCGACATGATCAAGTATCCGGACAGAAAGTCGATGAGGCTCTCTCACGAGTTTTCGCAACAGCCTCGATTAAACCAGATCAGCGTAACATTGTCGCTGCGCATGGTCGAAAACGCAGGCCCTGACATCGCCGTCTCGGTGGAGAGTCGGAAGACCTCCGGCGCCTGTGCAAGAGTCACGTGAGGCTGACTTCCCATCAGAGTCTCGGCGCGCCGATTGCACGGAATGGATACTCCAATTCGCAAGACTAAGGAGAACCTCATGCGTTCTGCGCCCCACTTTTCGATCCACAAGGAGCTCAGCACCGTTCGGCACCGGTATCGCTCCGCTCGCGGGTACCGATCCTATCTCCGAAACCGGAGGAAATTCGGTCGCAAATTGTCGGCGTCTAGAAGGCGGGGTAGTTCGGCAAAGCCAATGCAATAATCCAAAGGATGGCTAACGCCTGAGCGGCGGAAGCATGTTCGCGACGTGAAATCGTTATCGAAGTGCTTTAGCGCCAATTTACACGGGTACTGCGCACAGGCTTTGGGAATCAAAGATGATACGTAGCAGAGGGCAGATCGCCAAGAGTCCGGGGCGTGGTGCAGACCGCAACTCTTGGCTTGCCCGACTTTCAATGCTCGTTCTCAACCATTTTGATCAACACGCCCGTCATCCTTTTTGATGCTGAAAACCCCTGCACCGCCACTGATCGAGGGAACCAAGAGTTATGGGACGTGTGAGCGAAAAAGTCATTTTGGTAACCGGCGGGGCTCAAGGGATGGGGGCCGCTCATGCGCGCCTGCTGGTAGCCGAGGGCGCGAAAGTCGTGATCACCGATATTCTTGACAATGAAGGAGCGACTTTCGCGGCCGAACTTGGCCCATCCGCGATCTATGTGCGTCAAGACGTCGCTCAGCCAGGGGAATGGTGCCAGGCGATTGCGGCTGCGGAGGGCAAGTTCGGCGCGGTGCACGGCCTCGTCAACAATGCAGGCATAGCGAGTATGGCTCCCATCGAGCGGTTCCCGCTCGAGCAGTGGGAGAAGACCCTGGCTGTCAATCTCACCGGTGTATTCTTGGGAATGCAGACTGCCCTACCTGCGATGCGCCGCGCGGGCGGAGGCTCGATCGTCAACATCTCGTCGGTCGAGGGGATGAGGGGTAGTCCTGGGCTTCACGCCTATGTTGCTTCCAAGTTCGGCGTGCGGGGCATAACGAAGTCCGCTGCCTTGGAGGCCGCCGCGTCCGGCGTTCGCATAAACTCTATCCATCCGGGCTTCATCAACACTCGGATGACAGAGAACATCGATCTTTCCAGTTTTCCAATTCCGCTCGCGCGGCCAGCCGAGCCGCAGGAAGTGTCACAGGCAGTCTTGTTCCTGCTTAGCGACGAGTCCTCTTATCTTACCGGCTCCGAAATCGTCGTCGATGGCGGTCTGACGATCGGCGTCCCGCAGAAGGGTCAGGCGGTCGAAAACATCTTCTGACTATCAGCGGACGGATTGTCACATCAAACGAGATCGAATGTCGCGATGTATTACACCAGTGGAAATTACGAAGCTTTTGCTCGGCCCCGCAAACCCGCCGGCGTGGATAGCAAGACAGCATGGTTCGTTGGTTCGGGGTTGGCTGCGCTCTCCGGCGCGGCCTTCTTGATCCGCGACGGGCAGTTGCGTGGCGACCGTATCACCATCCTCGAACGACAGACGGTTCCGGGGGGCGCGTTGGACGGTTGTCAGGATCCGGAAAGGGGATTCGTGATTCGAGGTGGTAGAGAGATGGAGGATCATTTCGAGTGTCTCTGGGATCTGTTTCGTTCGATCCCATCGCTCGAACTTGAAGGCGCCAGCGTGCTCGATGAGTTTTACTGGCTGAACAAGGATGATCCGAACTACACACTACGGCGGGCGACGGTGAAGCAGGGGCAGGATGCCCATACCGATGGCCTCTTCACACTGAGCGAACAGGCCCAGAAAGAGCTGATTGCCCTTTTTCTTGCCACTCGTAAGCAGATGGAGACCAAGCGCATCGACGAAGTGTTCGGAAGAGATTTCTTCAACAGCAATTTCTGGCTCTATTGGCGGACCATGTTCGCCTTTGAAGAATGGCATTCAGCCCTCGAGATGAAACTTTATCTGCATCGATTCATCCACCATATCGGCGGCCTGCCGGATTTCAGTACGCTGAAGTTTACCAAATACAATCAATATGAATCGCTCGTTCTGCCGTTATCCAAATGGCTGTTGGCGCAAGGCGTCAACTTTCGCTACGGGGTCGGAGTCACCGATATCGATTTCGACATAAAGCGTGGCCGCAAGCAAGCCACAGCCATCCGCTGGCTGGAGAATGGCATTGAGGGCAGTCTCATTATTGGCGCCGACGATCTTGTTTTCATGACGATCGGGTCGCTGACCGAAAACTCGGACATGGGGGACCATCACACGGCCGCCAGGCTCAACGAAGGACCGGCGCCCGCCTGGGATCTGTGGCGGCGTATTGCGGCCAAAGATGCGGCCTTTGGACGCCCAAATGTCTTTTGCGGCAATATTCCTGCAAGCAAATGGGAATCGGCGACGATCACGACCCTGGACAAACGCATTCCAGCATACATCCGCAAGATCGCCAAACGCGATCCGTTCAGCGGCAAGGTTGTCACAGGAGGCATCGTTACGGTGAAAGATTCGAGCTGGTTGCTCAGTTGGACCACAAATCGCCAGCCGCATTTCAAGCGCCAGCCCAGCGATCAAGTCGTCGTCTGGGTCTATTCGCTATTCGTCGATAAAGCCGGCGACTACGTGAGGAAACCGATGCAAGATTGTACGGGCGAGGAAATCACGCAAGAATGGCTTTATCACCTCGGTGTGCCGGTTGCGAGTATACCGGAACTCGCCGCTGGGGCCGCCAAGACGGTCCCGGTGATGATGCCCTACGTCACTTCCTTCTTCATGCCGCGGCAGGCGGGCGACCGGCCAGATGTTGTGCCGAAAGATGCGGTCAATTTCGCCTTCATCGGCCAGTTCGCGGAGTCGGGTGAACGGGATTGTATCTTCACGACGGAATACTCCGTTCGGACCGCGATGGAAGCCGTGTATATCCTCCTCAAGATTGAACGTGGCGTGCCCGAGGTATTCAACTCGACCTATGATATTCGCAAGCTGCTTGCAGCAATGGGTAGACTGCGCGACGGCAATGAAATTGAGATCCCGGGACCTGCGTTCCTGCGCGAGCTCATTCTAAAAAAGATTGAAGCGACTGAGCTTGGCGAACTACTCAATAAATATCACCTGAGGTGATTAAGGCAGCGGACGCTGCGGCTTCGCTCGGATAGAGAAGCGCTGTCCTGCGCCGTGACGGCTCGGACTCGCCAAGGCGCGGATCAAACGTTCGCGCCGATCTTCCAGGCAACCTTTAGGCGTACTCTGGAATTCGGTGTTCTTTCGGCTTGATGTTATTCTCGCCACACGCATCCGATTAACCTCTTGCCACGAGGTGAGGGCGAAACTAGCTAGTGGCTCGTCACAGTGATCTTGATGGTTTGATACCGGCCAGCTTAGGATAGGCAAGTTTTCTGGCGGCACAAGGACTTCGATGCTTCTGGGGATGCAGGATTCGGCGGGTGGCCGTCCGGACATGTGCGAATAGGTATAGATGAACGCCAGATAATGGCCCTGCTTCTCGGTAAAGCGTGCGCCTGGTTTTTGACTCATGGATCGATTCATCCGTGCCTCCTTAGTCGTCCGTGAAGAACAGGTAAGGGGCTGATCTGGAGTCGTTGTTTTTCGGCTGCGGCGATTTTGTGATTGCAGGCTTTGACAGTGCGGTAGCTCGGAACCTGCAATTTGCAGTTTGAGATTCCCTCGAATCGCACGGCATGATTCGGCGCTCGTATCGGGAGGAGCCGATGCGACCGAAGAAGCCGAAGGCGACGGACGAAGGTGATCTGTTCCGGGCCAGGCTCAAGCAGGTCATCAACATGGAGCACGAACTGGTTCAGCACGCCGGCAAGATCAATTGGGACTGGATCGACTATCGACATGAAGGCGCCGCGCGGGCTCGACAAGCCGCTGTTCCAAAAGCTCGTCGCCGGCGAGTGGATCGACCGGCATCAGAACCTGCTCATCATCGGCCCGACCGGCGTCTGCAAGAGCTGGATTGCTTGCGCCTTGGGCCACAAGGCCTGCCGCGACAACCGCTCCGTGCTCTGTCAGCGGCTGCCGCGGCTGTTCGAGGCGCTTGCCCTCGCGCGGGGCGACGGCCGATGGTTGGGTTGCCGATGAGCTCCGCGCTTTGACTTCCTTGTAGACGTTGCTGATCGACATCGCGGATGTTGCGACACCGCGCCATCGACGAACCGCGTTCGGATGCGAGATCGGCGTGATAGCCATCGATCTTGGCGAGCATCTCCTGCACGAGCGCCGGATCAAAGTCGATAGCGACTGCTGCTGACTTTGCCGTCGTTTGTCCCTGTTGCGTTGCTTGGCCTCGGCGAGCTCTCATGCGCTTGACCTTGCCGATGATGGCGTTGCGAGATACGCATCGCCACCCCTCGCAGACACCGAGTGGCCCGCGCTCCACATGCATTGCAGAAGCGACACCTCCTCAGAATCCCATGCCGATGTGGCTTGATTGACCATCGTTCGTCATCGTCACGAGCACGAGTCGATGGTCGTTTTGATTGTCGCCAAAAGCAGTGCGTGTCGATGTTTACGCTTGTTCGCCGCTATTCGATGTTCGGAAAGGTTTTTGGCTGCGACGATCGGCCTGCCTTATAAAATAGGCAGACGAACGTGTATTTATGCCTGCGGTTGCATCGTGTCCGGAAAGTTGATCCGCTTACGTTAACGGCTGTTGACAACATGCGTTAACGGCGTTGCAATCACCAGCACGACAAACGGCGGTGAGTTTACCAACTAACAACAGCAGCTAGTCACATGAATCTAAAGTTCGCCACATAGAGTCTGCTGGGCTTTGTGGCAAAAGCGTTTGACGGAAGCCAAGATCTGGTCTGCGGACTTGGTCCATTTGAAGGGCTTCGGGTTGTTGTTGTGCAATTCGATGAAGGTACGGATGTCGGCTTCGAGCTGCCTGACGGAGGTGTGAACACCTCGCCGGATCTGCTTTCTGGTGAGTTCAGCGAACCAGCGCTCGATCTGATTGATCCACGACGCGGAAGTCGGCGTGAAGTGGACATGATAGTGCGGCCGGCGAGCGAGCCACGCTTTAATCTTGGGGGTCTTGTGGGTAGCGTAGTTGTCCATGACGATATGGACAGCGAGCCCCTCAGGGATTTGAGCGTCGATCTCTTTGAGAAACTTCAAGAACTCGAGCGCCCGATGGCGCTTGTAGCATTTGCCAATGACGAAGCCGGAAGCGACATCGAGCGCGGCAAACAGCGTGGTCGTACCATGCCGCACATAGCTATGCGTGCGACGTTCCGGCACCCCAGGCATCATCGGCAAGACCGGCTGCTCGCGATCGAGTGCCTGGATCTGGCTTTTCTCATCGACACTGAGGACAACGGCTCGGTTAGGCGGCGACAGATAAAGCCCGACAATATCGCGCACCTTATCGACGAATAGCGGATCGCTCGATAGTTTAAATGTCTGGCTGCGGTGCGGCTGCAAGCCGAACGCCGTCCACATTCGGCGGATCGTGGTGTGAGAAAAGCCAGTATCCGCAGCCATCGAGCGGATCGACCAGTGCGTTGCGTCGGGCGGCGTCGTACGCAATGTCCGCTCGATTACCTCGGCAACCTGATCATCGTCGATGGTTCGAGGGCGGCCCGGGCGGGCTTCGTCAAGCAGGCCATCACAACGATCCTTCAAGAATCGGCGGCGCCACTTGCCGACGGTGTGTTCATGGATGCCAAGTTCGGCAGCCACAGACTTGCTTGGCAGACCATCTGCACACCGCAGGATCGCGCGGCATCGCTCAGATAGCGATCGGGCTACACGATGACGACGAACTTGCCTCTCCAAGTACGCCCGCTCCTGCGAACTCAGCACCAACGGCGCGATCGGCCGGCCTTTCACACCTGCATTCGCCACGAGCGCTCTCCTCTCTAGAGATCCGAGCGATCAACTAATGTCACGAACTTCCGTTCCAGATGACTAGACCACGACGGCGTTACTGCTCGCACACGGCTACTAGCGTGGGTACCCGAGCGTTTGCGCGGAAGGATGGGCCATGCAGTCGATCCCTTGCTAGGTGTCGTCGGTGCCGGGGATCGTGCCGTTCTCGGAATACTGCCAGAGCTTCCGGTGCCGCGACGCCGACGTCTCCGGAGGTGACGATGCTGACGTCGACTCGACTTCAACCATTTCAACAGCGACGATGCAAACTTGGTCGCTTGGATCAGCCCTGCGGGCAGCAGGCCGCCGGAGCCGCCGCCGCCGCCGCCGCGGATGGTCGAGCAGCGCCTGGACGGCCTCGTGCAGATCGTCGAGCGGCTCAAACCCACCTTCGAGAAGGTCGTTCAATTCGAGCCGCAGCATCTCGTCATCCCAATCGGTGCGTCGAAGGCCTCGAAGAGACGCGACCAAGCGCGAAGCTCGAGACAATACCCGAGAGTGTACCAACAGCAACGGGACAGCTCGCAGAGATGGAAGCAAAAGTAAAAAGATCAAACAGCGTCATAGCAAGTCCGCCGATCTGGAAGCTAAGCGCGCGCTGAACCGCCTGAAGGAGGTTGACCCGGAGGGATATGAGGCCTTCCTTCGTAAGCGCGAGAACCGCGGGGACACTGGCGGTTTCGGCCCGGCTGGACGGGCGAGGCCATAGTCACCACCACATTCCTCGCCGTCGCATTCGCACAACTCTGGCGCGTCGTCGCCATGCGCAGCAGCCGCTCCGGTACCGTTTTCAACGAGTTCACGCGCAATCCATGGGTCTGGCTGCGCTCGGCCTGTACGGCCCTCTGCTCGCAGTCCCTCTCTACTGGCCGCCGATGACAGAGGTCTTCCACGTCTGCCACCGACGCTCACGATGTGGAGCATTGTCGCGGGCTACAGCCTGACGCCGATGCTGCTAATTCAGGTCAGCCGCGCCGTCATCGTGCTTGCCAAACGAAGCCGTTAAATGGTAGCCGCGTTGCTTGGCTCGAATTCGCCGTCTGCATCATCGTGATCGGCGTGGCCGGATGTATGCTCATGGTCATTGCGCCCTACGGAGTCCTGATCTCCGAGTGCGAGCCTATTGCCCTCAGGCGCCCGGCCAATTCCGTTCGCTCGCGTTCCCGCGGATTACAGCCCCCCGATCTCCCACAGCGGACCCAACGTCACTGCAAATTCGATCGCGAGGATGGGATGGCGGCTCGAACAAGAGCTCGTCCGAACGCTCTAGATGTTCTTGTTATGCGGTCAAGTTCGCCCATTCCACAGACCACCGATTGTGACGTCAGAAAGAATAGTGATCGCGTCTCAAGGACGTCAACAGCAGGGGTAAGCCTACAAGATCATGTAGTTGTAGTATTACTGTTTGCACGGCTCTCTGCTGGAGGCCGTTCGCTGACACGGGGGAGCCATGTCGACAGTTACCAGCGCAATTCGGCGCCTTTGGTGGCGACGCTTTCTTGTTCTTCTGGCGATCATCGTGGTCATTGCTTTGATCGCAGTCATGACCAGCTCCCAGCTTGGCGCGACAATCGAAGCTCTGACGCCGCCTGGTCTCCCTGAACCGGTTTCCGCGAGCGAGCAGGTTTCGCTCGATCAGGGCTGGAACGCCGAAGACGCCGATCGATTCCATCATAAAGCCCAGGGCACGCAGACCTTACCGATCCCGCTGTCATGGTTTCTCGCCCTGGAAGCGCCGCTGAACTCGCCTTTCGCTATCCCCTTTTTCAAACGAGAACGGTTTTCTGACAACCGCTATTTACTGCGGTTTGGATTCATAGAGTCTGCCGAAAGCGAGAACAATGAGTACGGTTTGCCGATCGGCTTTGCATATTCGCCGTTTCAGTCGATCCGCGGACTTTCGCGTAAGGAGACTGCCGTTGGATTGACCTGTGCCGCGTGCCATACCGGCCAACTGATCTTCAAAGAGAAGCGCTATGTCATTGAAGGCGGCCCCGCCGTGACCGATCTCGGTCAATTGACAAATGCGCTCCGCGCTGCGCTCGCACAGACCGCTTTGTCGGCAAAGCTACCCTTCTTCGACGGTCGCTTCGGGCGGTTCGCGAAGCGCGTTTTAGGAACCGAGTACAGCGATCTTACACGCGTCCAACTGTCCAAGGAGCTCGATGGAATACTTGGTGCTCTGATCGATCAGCCCGCTGGGATCGACGTCACGGAAGGGTTTACCCGCCTCGATGCGCTCAATCGCATCGGCAACCAGGTGTTCGCACTCGACCCCAAGCGCTACGGCAACTACGTCAACCTCAACGCCCCTGTCAGCTACCCGCACATCTGGACATCGTCATGGTTCGATTGGGTGCAGTACGACGGCTCGATTATGCAGCCATTGGTGCGCAATGCCGGCGAGGCGATGGGGGTTTCGGCGGAGCTCAACCTCACCGCCCCGCCCAAGGGGGGACGTTTTGCCAGCAGCATCCCCTTCGATAATCTGCACTGGATCGAACAACAGCTCGCTGGAAAGGACCTGCCGCTGGTGGCGAAAGCCTTCACCGGACTGAATGCGCCAGCCTGGCCCGACAGCTTTCCTGCGATCGACAAAGCCAAGGCCGCCGTGGGAGCCCAACTCTACGACAAACATTGCAGCGGCTGCCATCTTCCAGCGCTGACGCCGGACATCGTGCACGGCAAGGCCCCGGACGCGGAGTTCTGGAAGAACTTCGGCCCTATCCGCTGGCGCGGTCGCGATGGGCAGGAGAAGCAGACGAGGGAATCCGTACTCAACGTCAAGATCATCAAGCAAAGCCATATCGGCACCGATCCGGCCCAGGGCGACGTGCTGCGCAATCGCACCGTGGACACCGCCGGCAGCGAACTGGCCAGGGCGGGCCAGAGCAGCCCAGGGCTCGGCCTCGACATCGATGTCTGCCAACGGAAGGCTGACAACACGCTGGATACGATCCACCTCTCGGACCATGCGATGCAACTCTACGCGCTTGCGCTCGGCGCCGTGGTCCAATCCGGCATCGACGAATGGCTTCGGTCGACCGGGACGGTCCAAGCGGAGATCGAAGGCGATCGGCCGAACTGTCTAGCGGCAGGTTTCGGCTATAAGGCGCGTCCGCTGAACGGCGTATGGGCGACTGCGCCGTTCCTGCACAACGGCTCGGTGCCGACGATCTACGATCTGCTCAGCCCGGTTGCGGAGCGCCCACAAGTCTTCCTGCTCGGTGAGCCCAGCTTCGATCCTGTCCGCGTCGGTATCGTGACACGGACGGTCGCTCCTGAAGGCAGGACCTACGACAGCAAGGGCTACTTCATCATCGATACGTCGAGGCCCGCCAATCGCAATACCGGCCACGAATTCTCGAACGAGAAGCATGAGGGCGTCATTGGCCCTGCGCTGTCTCCGGAGGAGCGCAACGCAATCATCGAGTTCCTCAAGTCGATCTGAAATTGATTGGGTCAGCTCCAACTGGAGCAATAGCGAAGACCATCTCGCTCCCGCAGGGGGAAAGGTGGACGGAAGCCCGGATCGACCGACCAGGCGAAGCTTTTCGGAGTTAGGGTGCGGCAGCAATGGCGGAACAGAAACAGGGGCCGGCGGCGAAGTTCCTGAAATGGATGATCGCCAAACATCCGGATGCATTGTTCGCATTCATCCGGCGCGTCAGGCCCAACCTGGCGTTGGGCGCCGCGGGGCCGGTGTTCATCACCCGCTTCCCCGACGTGCAGGAAGCGCTGAGCCGCCCCGACATCTTCAACGTCACCTATGCGCCAATGATGGACCCTTCGGTCGGCCCCTTCATGCTCGGCCGCGACTGCACCGAAATAAACCAGCGCGACAAGGGTATCATGCGCGCCTTCATGCGCATGGAGGATCTGCCGGCAATTCGCCAGAAGGTGCGCAGCCTCGCCAATGCGTCTGTCGAAAAGCAGATCTATACCCAGAACCAGATCGAGGTGGTCAGCACGTTGTCGCGCCTGGTGCCCATTCAGCTGACCCGAGAATATTTCGGCTTTCCCGGCCCCGATCTGGCCTCGATGTTCCGCTGGTCGCGCGCGACGCAATATGACATGTTTCACAACCTGGACAAAGATCCGAAGGTGCACCAGGACAACATTGACGCTGGGCAGGAGATGCGCGCCTATCTGACACAACTGCTCCCGCAGCGGCGCGAGCAGCTGAAAAATGGGGCGCCGCTCGAGGACGTGTTCAGCCGCCTGCTGAATAGCCATTTTGACGATTCGATCGGCTTCGCCGACGAACGCATTATTACCAATATGATGGGCACACTGGTCGGCGGGATTGAGACCACATCGGCGGCCATCGTGCAGCTGCTCGACGAGTTGTTCAAGCGCCCGAGGATCCTGAAGGAGGCCATCGACGTCGCCAGCAGCAACAACGACCATCTGATGTATCGCTATTGCTGGGAAGCGCTGCGCTTCAACCCGATCAATCCGTTCGTGGTGCGCCACTGCCGGACCGATTACCGGATAGCCAAGGGCTCGCTGCGCGCGACGACAATCAAGGCCGGCAGCACGGTGCTGATCTCGACCCGGTCGGCGATGCGCGATGGCTTGCAACTGCCGGCGCCGTCCAGCTTCGCGATCGACCGGCCGGAGTCGGTCTACATGCATCTGGGCTACGGGATGCACACCTGCCTCGGCGACCAGATCAGCCGCATCCAAGTTCCGGAAATCGTTCGCCGCATCCTGCAAATCCGGGGCGTCCGTCCCGCCGCGGAGATTGACTACGCAGGAGGGCCGTTTCCAGAGCGTTATCCCATCACCTACGACACGCCGGTCTGAAGGCCGGACTTCCCAGCAACGAGCCGCGAGTACCGATCCGGCCGCTGGCGTGGCGGCCTCTGGCGTCAGCACTAGGTCGGTCGTCGCGAAGTCTCCGTCACGCGATGCGCGTGAGATGCGTGAGGCAATAATCAATCGTGTCGGTGGTGTGTTCCGCTTGCGAAACACATCAATAGATGAGAGGCAGAGCTTCGCATGCGCGGCTACTACATTGGCTTACCGAGGAAATGGTTTAAGCGAACGGAAGCCGTACGCTGAAGCGGGCCTCGGCAACCGGCAGTTATGCACGAACATCGCGCAATCAGCGCAACAGCAATGATACGCTCAAACGGCACCTGCAGGATCACCATTACGCACGACGCCGACGACTACAAACAGCGCATAGCATCGAGCGCTGCTTCTGCTCGCTGATACACTCTTTCGACGCTTGGCACCCGTTATGACAGGCGAATAGGACAGGCGAACCGTAATTTTACCGGCTTCTTCATCGATCTCGCGGCCGCATTGGTCTGCGGTTGCACGCGTTTCCCCGTAGCTGTCCGGATTGGCAAGTGTTGGAACACGGTGTTCTACTTGAAAGAACACCGGCTGAGGGATTTTATACTTAAACTGTCTTTTCACTAAATTCCGGTGGCGAGGCCGCGGGACTGCATCGTCTCGCGGCCCCATTGATTTTTCGTCGTTGAGGTCCGGGCGAGCTCCTCCACCGAATTCCGACTCTTTACTCCCAGAAGGGGTAATCGCTTCGATCGCCCGTTGGCATTCAGACGCGTCAAATTCGGGCCGTCGGCAAGTCCTCGCTGGACAGCATTCCGGAGTATGTTGTCGTGGAGTGCACATGGCTGCTGCCAACCTGATCGACAGTAGCGACAGCGATCGTACGAAAACGCGCTCCGCATCGAACATGGCGCGTGCTGTTTGACGTCCCAAGATGGCTGGAGTTCTCCCATCGAGACAGCTTCGGCCGAGCTTGTTTGGCTTTCTGGCTCTGCCAAAGGGCAGAGCCAGACTGATACAACAAAGTCGGCTCGCTGTCGCGCGCGCCATCGAAAACTGCCCCCTCGACGTCACGAGGAATTGCCCCCTCCTTGGATAGCCGAGGAGAGAGCGAATGAACGAGGAACAGAGCTGGCCCCGGTTGTTTGGACAGCGCCCCGCTGGATTTAAGTGGATTCCTGCCGGGTTATGCTGAACGCGGGGCTTTACGATTTTGTCGTTGCGTCGGGAGGGCGTAGCCCGACCAGAGCGACGACAAAATCGTCGGCGACGGTCATGCGGCCATCACCATAGCTTGCGTGCCGAAGTAAGCCTCGTCGGGCGTGCGCCCGTCAAGGCTCGAGTGAGGGCGTCCCTGATTGTAGAAGGCCAGATACTTGGCAATTGACGCTCGCGCCTCGGACACGCTGTCGTAGGCGCGGAGATAAACTTCTTCGTATTTGACCGTGCGCCAGAGCCGCTCGACAAACACGTTGTCGCGCCAGGCGCCCTTGCCGTCCATGCTGATGGCGATCTTCGCGTCCAGCAGCACATCGGTGAACTCGAGGCTGGTGAACTGGCTGCCCTGATCCGTGTTGAAAATCTCGGGTCTGCCGTGCTTCGCCAACGCCTCCTGGACCGCTTGGACGCAGAAGGCCGCCTCCATTGTGATCGAGACGCGATGGGCCAGGACCCGTCGGCTGAACACATCGACGACCGCCGCGAGATAGACGAAGCCACGCCGCATCGGAATGTAGGTGATGTCCATTGCCCACGCATGGTCGGGCCGCTCGATCTTCAATCCGCGCAACAGGTACGGGTAGATCTTGTGACCCGGAGCCGGCTTGCTCGTGTTCGGGCGACGATAGACCGCCTCGATCCCCATGCGCTTCATCAGCGTCGCGATGTGGCGGCGACCGGCGTATACCCCCTCCCGCCGCAGCAACGATCGCAGCATACGCGCTCCCGCGAAGGGATAATCGAGATGCAGCTCATCGAGCCGACGCATCAAGGCAAGGTCCTCGGCCGAAACTGGCCGAGGTTCATAGTAGACCGTGCTGCGAGCCAGCTTCAGGACCTTCGCCTGGCGCACGATAGAAAGATCATGACCGCGGTCGATCATCGCTTTGCGCTCAGCAGGCCCGCCTTGGTGAGCGCGCCGGACAAAAAATCGTTTTCCAACGCCAGCTCGCCGATCTTGGCATGTAACGCCTTCAAATCGACCGGCGTCTCGGCCGATGTCTTGTCATGCCCAAACACGCCGGCGGCGCCTTCCAGGAGCTGGTTTTTCCAGATCGTGATCTGGTTCGGATGAACATCAAACAGTTGCGCCAGCTCCGCCAGTGTCTTGTCTCCTTTGACCGCAGCCAAAGCAACCTTCGCCTTGAATGCCGGAGAATGCGTCCGGCGGCTCTTCTTCGTCATCTTCGCTCCTGATTCGCAGCAAGAATCCTCGCCGCTGTCAGGCAGAAAATCCACTCAAGCTACTGTCCGAATTTGCGGGGCCAGCTCTAACGAATCAAAGGCTTGTCGTGGAGTAATTCACAGGGGCAGGTGATGAATACGCCGGATGACGTGACGGAGATGTTGCACCTGAGGGTGTGTGGGTGAGGTCTGAAGCGGATTGCGCGCCAGCTGGGCTGCAGACGGTGAAGGACTACGTGGCGCGGGTGGGTGAAGCCTTCAAGTCGCCTGAGCGGGCGAAGCGGGTCATGGCCTTGAAGGCTGGCTGCGCGAGAGGTTCATTCGACATCGCGGCAATGCGGATGCGGTCCGTCACGACCTGTTGGCCGAAAACGGCTTGGCGGTCAGCCGGCGAACGCTGCGACGCGCCGTGCAGCCCTACCGCCAGGCACTGAAGGCCGAAGCTCTGGCGACGACCCGGTTCGAGACGCCCC
The DNA here is from genome assembly GCF_052075915.1 of Bradyrhizobium sp. 1200_D9_N1_1. Taxonomy (NCBI): domain Bacteria; kingdom Pseudomonadati; phylum Pseudomonadota; class Alphaproteobacteria; order Hyphomicrobiales; family Nitrobacteraceae; genus Bradyrhizobium; species Bradyrhizobium sp. 1200_D9_N1_1. Next base: position 899,376 of record NZ_CP197226.1, read on the forward strand.
CGGGGCGGCAGCTACAGATCGACTTCGGCGAGCGTCTGGTCGATATCGGCGGGGCGAAGGTCAAAGCATTTGTGTTCGTGGCGACCCGCGCCGAAAAGCAAGAGCACTGGTTCGCTGGGCTCGAGAGCGCATTCACGACCTTGCCGGAGGAAGTGCTGAAGGACAATCCACGCGCGCTCGTGGTGCGCCACGACAGGTGAGCCGGTCGGTTCAGTTTGACGACAAGCTCATCACGTTCGCGAAGCATTGGGGCTTCCGTCCTCGCGCCTGCGCACCGTATCGGGCGCGCACAAAGGGCAAGACGGAGAATGGCGTCCGCTACGTGAAGAAGAGCGTGATCGCGGGGCATTCCTTCGCGAGCTGGGAGGCATTCGAGACGCATCTCGCCGAGTGGGAGGGCGGGGTGGCGAACGTACGTATCCACGGCACGACGGGCGTGGCGCCGATCACTCGCTTTGCGTGTGACGAGGTACACCGGTCGAAGCCGCTCGGCGTCGCTCGGATCGCCGCGCGAACTGGCCCGCGTCGTCGGCAACGATTGTGCTGTCGAGATCGATACGAACAACTACGGTACCCTGGCGGCTGATCAGCGAGCGCGTGGCGGTGACGGTCGCGGCTGGCGAGGTGCGCATCCACCATGGCATGCGCGAGGTTGCGGTCACAGGCAATCGGAGGATCGCCGGCTGCGGATCGTCGAGTTCGCCCACCTCGACGGGGTTGCCTGTCGCGATGGCGCGGTCTGCCAACCAGCAACCGCGACACCGACAGTGCCGGCGCCTTCACCACTGCCCTCGTTGTTACGTCCTCTTGCCGAATACGAAGCTACGATCGGAGGGAGCTTCTGATGGTGCGTACAAAGAAGGTCACCGAAGCACCAATCGATTGGCTGGGGGCCATGCTGGCGCGCTCGCAGCTCTCCGGCATCCGCGACCAGCTCGACAACCTGCCCGACGAGACGGCGCGCGTGAACCTGTCGGCGCGTGAGACGCTGATCCTACTGTGCGAGCGCGAGGTCGTGCGCAAGGATCATAGACGCAGCCGTCGATCGACCGAAGCAGATCCGCGACCTGGCCGCCGTCACGTTGGATCGCCAACGGCGAGAACGTGCTGCTGCTCGCGCGCTCGAGTCAGGTTCATGCTGCCCACCTCGCTACCCCCTTGGAGTTGAGTTTCTTTTTGACCCGGATCGCCAGACGATGGCCGCCGGAACCGCCGCGCCCTTGACTTGGGGATGTTCCAGATCAACCGCTTTGACCATCCACGGTGCGCCTTTGCACAGCTGCTGCGCAGGCAAGCTCTGTTCTTCGATCAGACGGCGAGCCGTCGAAGGACTGACTTTCAACGCAGCTGGGCGCGCTCGTCCTCTCGGTAGGCCGCGATGGCGTGTTGGTTGCGCAGACTGCGAACGCGGACGCGGACGCGGGCCCAACTGTTGCCACGCCCTGTCGACCTACTGGCGCGGTTGAGAACCGCGGCGATGATGCTGTCGGGCATCTGACGCGCGAGGACACGAACGAGATCGACCACATCCGCCGCGGTGCTCGCCGGTGCGGTTCCTCCTCACCTGCAATGCCGTGTGATCGCCGCCATGCCAGTGGACAATCAAGTCCAGCACCTCGTCGCGCATGCGCACAACGATCTCATTGATGAAGCTTCGGATGATCCTGTTGCGCGTCGCAGCTGTTGCACCCGGACTTTCCCAAGCTCTCTTGAGTTCGGAATCAAGCGCAAGTAGTCGTCCGTGAAGAAGGACTAAGCCACTGATCGGGAATCTCGATTTGGGCTAAGGGGCATTTCCAGATTGCAAGGTTTTGATGCTTTGGGCGTCAGAACCTTGCGATTTGGTTTTCGTGGATTCCCTCGAAGCGGGAAGCATGATTCCTTGTCTGCATCGGAGGGAACGATGCGGCCGAAGAAGCACAAGACGACGGGATCGAACGATCTGTTCCGGGCTCGGCTCGACCAGATCATCAATATGAAGCACGAGCTGGTTCTGCTCGCCGGCAAGGTCGATTGGGACTGGATCGACGGCGAGATCGCGCCGCTCTACAGCGAGAACGGCAGGCCCGGGATCGAGACGCGCTTCATGATCGGTCTGCTGTTGCTCAAGCACATTTACGGGCTGTCCGATGAGGAGGTGTGCGAGCGCTGGGTCCATGACCCATACTTCCAGTTCTTCACCGGGGAAGAGTTCTTTCAGCACACGTTCCCGCACGAGCGCTCGGACCTGAGCCATTGGCGCAAGCGGCTTGGCGACAAGCTGGAGTTGCTGCTGGCCGAGAGCTTGCGGGTAGCGCACGAGGCCGGTGCATTACGCAGCCAGGACCTCAAGCGGGTTACGGTCGACACCACGGTGCAGCCGAAGGCCATCACCTTTCCGACCGATGCCAAGCTGCTGCATGCGGCCATCAAGGGGCTCAACCGCCTGGCGATCAGGCACGGCGTCAGGCTGCGGCAATCCTATGCTCGCATCGCCAAGGCCGCCGCGATGATGGCCGGCCGCTACGCCCATGCCAAACAGTTCAGGCGGCATCAGCGGCAGTTGCGTATCCTGCGTAGCCGGCTGGGCCGGATCATCCGCGACATCCGCCGCAAGATCGAAGGCCAGCCAGCACTGGAGCAGGCGTTCGCCCTCCCGCTCGGCCGGGCCACGCAGATCCGCTCGCAGCAGCAGCGCCAGCGCGGCTGGAAGCTCTATTCCTTCCATGCCCCGGAAGTGGAGTGCATCGGCAAGGGCAAGGCCAGCGCGCCTTACGAGTTCGGCGTGAAGGCCTCCATCGTCACCAACAACCGCCGGGCTCCCGGTGGCCTGTTCGTGCTGCACGCCAGCGCACTGCCCGACAACCCCTACGACGGTCACACCTTGCGGGACGTCATTGACCGCACCGAGACACTCACCGGCTGTCCGATCGAGCGGGCCTATGTCGACAAGGGATACCGCGGCCACGACGCACAAAATCCCCGTCGCGTCTTCATCTCCGGCCAGAAGCGCGGCGTTTTCGGTGTCATCAAGCGCGAGCTGCGCCGCCGCTCCGCCATCGAGCCCATCATCGGACACCTGAAGGCGGAAGGCCACCTCGGGCGCTGCTACCTCAAAGGCCGCGCCGGCGATGCCGCCAACGTCGTCCTCTCAGCCGTCGGACACAACTTCCGCCGCATCCTCGCCTGGCTGAGATATCTCTTGTGCCTGTTCCTGGCCCAGCTATGGCGCACGCTCGCCCGGCCAGCCTCGATCAATCCGGCTTCTTAACGGACGACCAAGTAACCGATCGCGATCGATGTCGCTCAACGTCATCTCCGGCGTAGCCAACAACGTGTCGCGCTTGCCCTCAAGCTCGCGGACAGCGACCAGGCGTTCGTTCCAGCGCCGCTCCAGCTCGCCGGCAACAAGGCGATTGTCCGAATCGACAGCCTCGTATCGCCGAGGAGCGCGAGTTGCCTCGTAGCGTGCCTGCTCCAGAGTCAACTCGAGCTGACGCAGCTTGTCGGCGTGTTCACAGCCGCGCGCTTCCATGGCCGCCAGCGCTGCCTGTATACCCAGCGGCTGCAGCCGCGCGATGACCTCCGCGCTGATCGCGCGATCCGCGCGCAGACCGCCTAATGAGATGCACGGGTCTCCACCATGGTTGATCTGGCTACCGCGGCAATGATACCGCCCGACAGTACTGTGCGTACCGCTGTAGGTAACGTGAAGTTTGCGGCCGCAGTGGCCGCAACGAAGAACCCGCGAGCCGGCCTTCGCCGCTGCGAACCGAGCCTCGACTCATGAAGCGTTTTCCGTTGGCGTTGTCGGTGATCAGGCCCTGATTCTTCTCGAACTCCGCCCACGTAATGTAGCCCTCATGGTGGTCCTTGATCAAAACCTCCCAGTCGTTGCGCTCGCGCCGGAAGCCCCGCACGATCCTCTTGCGGCCGGCCTCGATCGTCACCCGACTGCCCGAGCGCCCGAAGACATAGGCGCCAGCATAGGCGGGATTGGTCAGGATGTGGTAGATCGTATTGTACACTGGTAACTTCCATTCGACGTGGCGGCCCTCGGGGCCATGGCCGCCCCCCGGGCAAAGTGATTCGCTCCTGCCGTAAGCAGAGGTGGACCTGGCGCGGTGTCTGCATCTCGGCAAACTTGGTGAACACGAGTGCGAGCGCCTCCTGAATGCGCCGATCAGGGTCCTTGTCGATCCGATCGTTGGAGACCTTGAGATAGCCGATGGCGACGTTGAGGAAGAGCTCACCCCTGCGTGCCTTCTGCTCCAAGGCTTCAAGCGAGCGTTGCCGAACGATAGACAGCTCCATCTCGCTCATCGTGCCTTTCATGCCAGCAGAAGGCGATCGTTGGGATGGCGAGGATCGTCGACGCCATCCTCATCGACGATCAGTGTTCCAACGAGCCCGTAGAACTCCAGGAGCGTATGCCAATCCTGCCGTTGCGCGCCAGCCGAGAGGCCTCACTCGAGACCACAGCGCCAACTTGCCCTTCGCAAATGGCGGCGAGCAGCTTCTCGAAACCGGGACGCGCGGTGCCGCCACCAGAGCGACCGAGTTCGTCGTCGATTGCGGCCACCTCGCTCCAGCCCAGCTGCCGGGCAAGGTCGGCCAAGCCGTACTAGCGGCGCTCGCTCTCGCGGTTGTTGATGACCTGGTCTGCCGTCGACTGGCGAACGTAGACGACGGCCTCAAAGCAGATCCGCCGCTTCCGGTGGATCGTCTACTGGAGGCGCGTCTTCTTGCCGCGATCCTCGACCGGCTCCTGCACCACCGCCACGTGCTGACGATCCGCGGCGACAGCTACCGACTCCGCGCCAAGAGTGGCTTCATCAAACCGCCGACCGCCGGTGACGGCCGTCCGGTCGGCTCCGCCTCCCTCCGTCCCGTCACCGGCGGAAGCGACCATCAAACGTCCGATGGTGGGGGCAGTTCTTCATGACGAAAAGGGGGCAGTTCCGGATGGCGTTCGACAGACTATGCTCAAGGTTGAACCCGGGCCAACTCAGCATCAAGGGCGGATAGATCCCTACCTATTCTGGGGAGGTCTTCGCTACATTGCCTTCTGATATGCTGCCCCGACGACTACAGTTTTCCAAGACAGAACGAAACAACATGACTCACCACGTGGATCTCGGACCTGGTGTGGCAAGCATACCAGCGCCAAGAAATCTTCCAAACCGTTCCGATCAGGGAGTGAGTTGGAACAAGTCCTACGAAGCCATCAACGCTTGTGGCCAAAAACCTCTTTTACGAGAGTTACTCACGCAACTACGTCAGCCTGCTGTCTTTCCCACTATGGCAAGGATCGCGGCGGATACAACTGACCTGGGCGTCAAGTACGACGAGGGCACGACAGCAACGTTTTCGCTCGATAGAGCTAACGCCGTTGTGCGAGCGATCGACACGCCTGACGATCAATCAATGCACGAAAGCTCTCGCGCGATCCCAAGTTGCGTTGTTCAGTAGGTCGACGGCGGCAGCGTCGTGGTATCCAGTCCCGTTGCCTTGATCCGACAATCGCGAATCGCGGCGATGATGCGCCGAGACAAGAACATCAAGGAGCGCGGACAACATGCGATAATTGGAAAGCCGCTGTACTACGCATATGAGTCTCGCAGACGAAAGCTCTCTCTGCCGGTGACCGCGGACACGACGTTGGCAATGGAGGTTTCGCACTTAGCATGTGTTTTGACCAAGAAACTTACGAGAACCGCTCAATACGAGACGAGGTGATGATTCCTTGCCTAGTCTGGACCTCGACGCGCGACACTTGGCTGGCTGTTTGCTCGTGCCGGAGCCCGGTTCAGGCAGCCATCGCCCGATGTTCGCCATGCCCTGACTTCTTCGCACTTGCAATATCAAAGGCGTCCTCATGTCATTCCCTTCGCGGACGGTTGCAGGCTGCCGAACCGTGTCGACCTTGAGAACGTCGGAGCTTCCTTGGGAAGGGCGGGGCGGGTTCCAGATAGGGCGTGGAAGCGCAGAAGCCCGCCAGGAATATGTAGATCCAAGCATTGCCTACCAAGGAGCCTTCGTCCGAAGTGGCCGTCAAAGTCAGCCGTCTGAGACAGGCGGAGATCTCGGAAGGGAAACCAAATGCACCCGGCGAGTCCCCGTCGGTGCATCCATTCCGCTCACCGTCAGATGTGTCGATGCCATGCTCCTCCTTGGAAGGCCAATGCCAAAACAGAGCCCCGAAACGACTTCATGACAGAAGAATCAGATATCAGATCTGCGAACGCAAACATTCGTGCAAGCACTGTCTGGACAATTGTGCTCGGCTTTGCCGCGGATCCGTTGATGCGTTGGAGCTGGCCTGACCCAAGGCAATACCTTAGAAGCATGCCTCAGTTCATTGACGCCTGTGGGGGCCGAGCATTTGCACATGGCACAGCCTACGTCGCGGGAGAGATTCGTGGCGCGGCCCTGTGGCTGCCTCCCAACGTGCAGCAAGATGAGGAGGCATTGGATGCAATCATGGCGCTATCCCTGCGCCCGGAGATTACCGAGGATATGGCACACTTGCGGCGGAGAATGGCCGAACATCGTCCCCACGAGCCACATTGGTATCTGCCACTCATTGCCGTCGATCCGAACTGGGTCGGAAAAGGGCTTGGCACGTTGCTGATGAACTACGCCCTTCAACGATGCGATGAGGACGGCATTGTTGCCTACCTCGAAAGTTCGAACCCTGAAAACATTCCCTTTTACCAACGTCACGGCTTCAAGGTCGTTGGTGAGATACAACACGGTTCTTCGCCGCCGCTCACGCCAATGTTGCGAACGGCTTCATTCCGACCCAGCAAGGCCGCGCCGCCGGATCGGCTCGTCACCCAGACTCAAGCATAGCTCCGCCTCATCCCGTTAGGATTGATTGCCAATAACCTGACATGACCGCGTTCGGTCAGGACGGCTTATGTTCGCGGCCAGACAACTGAGCACGTGAGGCGGCTCGCCGGGCCTGCGAAAAGCATACCAATCGTCTCTTCGGCAAAGTTGGCACGTCTGATGTGAGAGCTGGCGGGGTCAAATCCACTAAGCTGGGATATTGCCACGGGCGGCTGCATCGATTTGCGGTCGGGCTCCAGACAATTTTTGATCTAAGGCCACAGAAAGCGATGAATGGCGAGACGCGTATGGCTACCGAAACCCGATCCGGCCCAACTCAATTCGCGGACCGCGAACCGATCGATGCCAACATTCAGGATGTCCAGGGTTGCTGTTCCCCTGTTGGAGAATTTGCGACGCCACTTCCAAAGGTTTGAGCACATCTTGGCCGATCGCAGGCGCTGGGTCGTCGAGCGCACCTTTGCGTGGCTCGGCAGATGTGGGCATCTCTGCAAAGACTTCGAAGGTTCCGCCGCTACCGAGCTCGCCTGGCCGCTCGTCGCCCATCTGAGGCTCCTAACTCGCCGATTGGCCAGGCCTTGAGACATCTATGTTTTTTGAGTGAGGCTCTCAGGACAGGCGCTCGGCGAATTTCGAACCTCGACCTCGGGGCTGCTCCAACTGGTTAACTTGACTGTGCCGTCTTGACGAGTCTGGGCAAAGGCTTCTATATGTGGTGTCGTAGTGGTTTTAAATTCGCATATATGGTGGCACGGTGTTAGGGGGGAACCCATTGTGTCGGCAGCGGCTATTCCGAGGCATTAGCGCGACAGCGCTGGGAAGGCCGACAGCCGCAGCGACCCGCGAGCCAGGAAACCTACCGCGACAGAACCCATGTCCTCGGGCGGGGTGCCCGGTGGGTCGCTTGCAGCCGGGGACATTTGCCCGGTCCCCTCGCAAGTCGTCCGCACGGTCCCAGCCCCCAAATATCACGGGGTTGCCGATGTCGGCGTCTTACGATTTCGATCAGTATGGTCATCTCATTGAGCTGCCGAGTGTGCGGCAGCCCTCAGCGCAGGCAAAGCCTACCACACCTGAACTGTGTCTTGTGCAGCCCCCAGCATTGCCGGCTCCCCTGCCGAGGCCCCCCGCGCGATCGCCAACTCCGTCTGACCTTTCGCTCGATCGGTCGCGCGACGACCTGCTGACCTCGTTTGGTAGGCTGACGCTGACCGACCGCTATCTGCTCGCCGGCGAAGGCCTCCAGGACATGTTCGCCCGAGTGTCTTGCGCCTTCGCGGACAATGTTGCGCATGCCCAACGTCTATATGATGCGATGTCTCGGCTGTGGTTCATGCCGGCCACACCGGTGCTCTCCAACGGCGGCACGACGCGCGGCCTTCCGATCTCGTGCTTCCTTAACTCAGTGTCGGACTCGCTCGAAGGCATCGTCGGCACCTGGAACGAGAACGTCTGGCTTGCTTCCAATGGCGGCGGCATCGGCACCTACTGGGGTAATGTTCGCTCAATCGGCGAGAAGGCGAGGGGCGGCGTCACCTCGGGCATCATCCCGTTCATCCACGTCACGGACGGCCTCACGCTGGCGATCAGCCAGGGCTCGTTGCGGCGCGGCTCGGCGGCGGTCTATCTCGATATCCACCATCCCGAGATCGAGGAGTTCCTCGAGATCCGCAAGGCGTCTGGTGACTTCAACCGCAAGAGCCTCAACCTACATCACGGCATCAACGTCACCGACGAGTTCATGTGTGCCGTGGGCGCCGGCACCGCATTCGCTCTGCGCAGCCCGAAGACTAACGAGGTCGTCCGCGAGATCGACGCCCGCCAGCTGTGGCAACGCATCCTTGAGAACCGGCTGCAGACCGGCGAGCCTTATCTCTTGTTCATCGACACCGTGAACCGTGCGCTCCCCAAGCACCAGCGCGAGCTCGGCCTCGAGGTCTCGACCTCCAACCTGTGCAGCGAGATTACCCTGTCGACCGGCATCGATCATCGCGGCGAGGAGCGCACCGCGGTTTGCTGCCTGTCGTCGCTCAACCTCGAGACCTGGGACCAGTGGAATGAGGAGCCCGGCTTCATAGAGGACGTCATGCGCTTCCTAGACAACGTGCTCACGCACTTCATCACGGTGGCGCCGGACGGAATGAAGCGTGCCCGCTACGCCGCCCTGCGCGAGCGCTCCGTTGGCCTCGGCGTCATGGGCTTCCACTCGTTTCTCCAGGCCAAGGGCATTCCAATGGAGGGTACCTTGGCCAAGTCATTCAATCTGAACATGTTCCGAAAACTCCGTCGCGAAGCCGACGCCGCATCCGTGGCGCTCGCTCGCGAGCGTGGCCCGTGCCCGGATGCCCTGGAACGCGGCGTGATGGCGCGCTTCAGCCACAAGATCGCAATCGCGCCGACCGCCTCGATCAGCATCATCTGCGGGGGCACCAGCGCCTGCACTGAGCCGATCCCGGCCAACATCTACACCCACAAGACGCTATCCGGCGCCATCTCGGTGCGCAATCCGCACCTCGCTAAGGTGCTGGCCGCGAAAGGCGCCGACACCTCGGCGACCTGGGAGTCGATCATCGCGCACGACGGATCGGTCGCCCATCTCGACGTCCTGTCGGAGCACGAGAAAGCGATCTTTCGCACCGCCTTCGAGATCGACCAGCGCTGGATCGTCGAGCTTGCCGCCGACCGCGCCGCGTTGATTTGCCAGAGCCAGTCGATCAACCTCTATCTGCCGGCCGACGTCGATAAGTGGGACCTCCACATGCTGCACTGGACGGCGTGGAAGCGTGGGGTGAAGAGCCTCTACTACTGTCGATCAAAGTCGATCTCGCGCGCGGCGTTCGCCGGCAAGATTGCCGGGGATGCAACGCCGACGCAGCAGCCGGCGCGGCAGCGCACCGACTATGAGGAGTGCCTCGCATGTCAGTGATCGATCTATCGCGCGCCGATCCGCGCACGTTGATCGGCAAGGGACGCGTCGGCCTCCTTGACTCGACCGGCAGCTACGACGTCGATCGCTATGCCTGGGCTTACGAGTTCTGGAAGCGCCAGCAGCAGACCCACTGGATGGGCGAGGAGGTGCCGCTCGGCGCCGACCTCAACGACTGGGCTTCGGGCCGCGTCACCGACAGCGAGCGCGCGCTGCTCACCCAGATCTTCCGTTTCTTCACTCAGTCGGACATCGAGGTCGGCGACAACTATTTCAAGCGGTACATTCCGATCTTCCAGCCACTCACCGTCCAGATGATGATGGCCGCTTTCACTAACATGGAGACGGTTCATATCGACGCCTATGCCCTGCTACTCAAGACGCTCGGTATGCCTAAGACCGAGTTCGAGGCATTCCGCGGCTATGCGCAGATGCGCGCCAAGGCGGACTACATGCACGAGTTCGGCGTCGACAGCGTGGCGGATGTCGCCCGTACCCTGGCGATGTTCGGCGCCTTCACCGAAGGCATGGCCTTGTTCGCCAGCTTCGCCATGCTGCTCAACTTCCCACGCCACAACAAAATGAACGGCATGGGACAGATCGTAAGCTGGTCAGTGCGCGACGAGAGTCTCCACTGCGAGGGCATCATCAAGCTATTTCACGAATGGCACCGCGAAACCGGCGCGGTGACGCGCCCCGTCCGCGACGACATTGTCGACGTAGCCAAGACCATGGTGAAGCTGGAGGAGAACTTCGTCGAGCTCGCCTTCGGCCTTGGCAAGATCGAGGGGATGCTGCCTGAGCATATCCACGCCTACGTCCGCTACGTCGCCGACTGGCGACTGGCCCAACTCCGGATTGCCCCGGTCTTCGGCTTCTTCGAGGCGAAGGAGGGCGGGTTCACCCAGCTCAAGGCGCATCCGCTGCCGTGGCTCGTCGAGATTCTCAATGGCGTCGAGCACGCCAATTTCTTCGAGCAGCGCGCCACGGAGTACTCCAAGGCGGCGAGCCGCGGCAGCTGGGACGGCGAAGACGGGGTGTGGGCGACTTTCGGCCGTATCTAGCCCATTTTATTCATGCTAGCGGCATTGACAGCGGCAGGCGCCGATAGTCGTCGCCGTCACCCGCCAGCATGACAAAGGCATAGAACCGGACCTCCTCATCGTGGCGTCTTGATTGCAGCGCGACAAAGCCGGACACACAGATGGTTTGTTGGGTTAAGCCGGTACATGCGCTCCATTGCTGATGGCGGCTAGGGTTTACAGTATTTCCGCAGGTCGGTGAGGTGGGTCTCGTCAACCACCTTCATGAAGTCAATCAGCGCAACACGGCTACGCCCTTGAGCAGACGAATGTTCTCGATGATCGCCACGGCCGCCCCCCTCTTAGGGCTAGAGGGGATTACTATCACGCAATCGGAAGTTGTAAAGAGGGGCAACCCTGTCAAAGGGGGTCATCTTCATTGCAGCCCGGTCGGATCAGGCAAACCGATTTGTTCTTCATCCCCCTTCGCGTTTGATTTCGTCGCCGACCCACTGGCGGTCTTCCTCGGCCGTGGCTTCGCGGAGGTGATCTACTACGAGCAGACGCTGGCAATGCGGCTCGGATGACAGCCGCGTTTCTGTCCTAACACAAGAGTTCCGCTTCAGCGCTGCCGATCCACCTCTCGAGATTTTGCATCCGCTCTCCGAGGCGCTCCCAATTGATCCGCGCCAGCGGGGGTTCGGCAGGCTGATCGGGCGCAGAGATCGGCAGCGACGATGACGCAAGCCATCACGTCGTCGACGTTATGTCCCACCCTCGCACGAGCGCCGCTTCGACCGCTCGTCGGCCTTTCGTCCGAGGTGGCCAGTGCGGCCTCGACCTGGTCGACCAAGTCGTAGCACGAAGGTGCGCCCGGCTCGCACCTCGGCTCGCATTTCAGTGCGCTGCCTGTGCGATGAGCGTGCTGCGGCCGACCGGAACGATTGTAATCGATGACCTGTGTCTCCCTAAGCGAGGGCCGGGTTAACTACGACGGTCGACAAAACTATTTTTTGCCTCATCATTCTCCGACGGCCGGAAAGCCGACGGTGATGCAGGTGGAGGCACGGGGCCGGGAAATCGGCGCAGCCAGCCACTAAGCGGCTGGCGTTCGACCACGGCAGCACGCTTGAGTTCGCCGCGATCTCGCCGTGGCGCTGCGTCATAACCAGATCAGCCAGATTCCTTTGAACCACGCCTAACCAGCTCGAGCCGATGTACCGACAAGAAGCCGATAGCGCTATTGATGCGAGTCCCTGTTGCCAAGGTTTCTATGCCGCGATGCGGCTCAGGATATTGGTGCGAACCCGCGCCATTTTGGCGAAGATCGATCAATAGGTCGTGGCGATCACGCCACCCCACCGGTAGTTCACACGGACCAAGCCGATATCGACGTCCTGACCGATACGGGCAGTCCCTGCAAAAGTGCCCACCGGAACACCCACGAGTCCGGGTGAAAAAAAGAAATCCACATCCCGACGACCCATGAACAGGTGGTCGTATTCAACGCCGATGGACCAGTTCGGAGCAAAGCCAAATTCAAGGCCCGCCCCTACCGTGCCGCCCCAACGAGTTTCGCTGCCGTTGTCGATAGTGAGCCCGGTCGCAAAATCGGAGACCCGGTATTTGTCACGGACGACTGCAGCCCCACCTCTTACATAGAGCAGCACGTTATTCCAAGCATAGCCGACTTGGCCCGTGAACAGGCCGAATGCATCAAGCGTGGAGTCATCCCGGACGCCTGCGAAAGCAAGGTTCGCGTTGGAGCCCTTGAAATCGGCCCAATTGCCCTGCGTCTCCAGACCGAACACCGAGTTCGCTATTTGCCAGCGGTAGCCGATGTGACCGCCCACCGTGCCTCCCGTCGCATGATGGCGCCCCATGCCAACGGGCGGAGCGACGACCACGCCGCCGGCGTTGACCACGTCCCAGCACTGCCGACGTAGAAGCCGCTCCAATCATAGATCGGAATGACCGCCGGAGGCGCTTTGAAGTAAGGCCGCGCGGCCGGATCAACGGCAGAGGCAGGAGCAGCCAGCGTGTTGAGGGCTACCGTGCCCGCTAGCAATTTTTTTATTCTTCTGAATCCCAGTTTCGAATTCGACGCCCCCGACGGGATATTGACGACGATTGCCACGTTTCCGCCACCTCCATCAACTGCAAGGGTTGGTAGTTGACGGGGTCGCAAGCGCCGCCTGAGCGGCCGGTCGATGGGCAAAGTGCATGTCGGGTCGGTCGCGGATGCTGTCCGCCGACTGTTGATTAAGTGGCTTGACCCGAAAATGTCTAATCGCGGTTACCCGTCCTGCGCGGCTTCGAGCACATCAGCATGACAAGAGTCAGCGCATCGACAGCGAGTCAGTTTCCTGATTGCAGCTGCTCCGCGTGTCCTCGTTCCGCCCGTATCGACCGTTCGTCGGCCATTGGATGCAAGTGTTCCCGCTTACGGCGAAGCTTCGACGGACGAGCCGCATTCAATCCATTTCGTTCCGGGCGGACGATGCATCCGCAGTAAGACGGAGGCGTGTGTAGGGGCCGGCGATAAGGCTCGGCGCCGCATCGAGTTAAGAGTCCAGAATTTCTTGCTGCGGCTGGCCTTCTCGATCACGGCCAGTACCCTCTTCGATACATGAAATTTGAGCCGCGAAACAGGCCGAGCGACATCCCGAGAACTGGCTATTCCAGGAGCTCTCACAGAACTCCCAGCCGAGTTCGGTATTGAACGACTGCGCTCGGAGCGGCCGACTACGGCACCCATCTCCAACAGCCACGTGAGCCGGTTGCTGGAAGACCGGGCGCCGTGTCGTCTTCGCCTTCATCGTCACCGAGTTCGATGCAGAAGCTGCAACGGCGCAGTTCGGCAAGGTCGCCGATCCGCTCCGTCCCAAACTCGAAGCGGCGATGATCCCTGAGTGCGCTCTCGCGCATCCGAAGCTGAGCAAAGGCGTCAAACGAACGGCGCCTTCGAGAGCTATCGCACGCTCGATCCCGTGGCTCTGCTGGCGGAGATGAGGGACGCCAAGATCGAGCTCGGCACGCGTATCGGCGCCCGGCCGCCCCTTGCTTGCTGCCAACGGAGGGAGAGGCTACTGCGATAAGAAATATCATGTCTTGTCGATACGGGCTTAGTCGTGTCGCGTGATCATTTTCATTCACGACGCATCCTCGATTGTCGAATTAGCGAACCAGGTTCAAGGCATTCGCTTTTGCGGAAAATGCTACCCCCTGCGCCGAAATGTTACTGTCCGCTGCAATCGATTTGGTTCGGCTTGATACCCCGGAACTGTCCACGCAAGGCTGTGACTGTGATTTGTTTTGACGGGGTCTTCGTTGGCCCACCACGCATCATATTCATACGCTGATTTCGGGAGGGAGCGACCGATAAGCATCTCGATGTCGGCAAAGGTCATCTTGAGCGAGGCAGAGCTGTTTGCGACCAGCTTGTCTCTCAAAGGGTTATAGATCGACATCGGGCTCCCCCATCCAACGATCTCATATTATATAGCCAATCCGGACTTTTCGTCACCAATTGCGGATTTTGTCCGATATTTGTCGGTTTTCGTTCGCAGCGGCACTGACGCCGCCGCGACATCATGTCGAGCAGCAGCCACGTCTGCGCCGAAGGCAGGCGGACGTACCACCTTTTACGGCCCTGAACATCGGCCTGAGCGGCTCTCGAGCAATGAAGCTACCGAAACGATATAGCCTATCCGGAGACTTTCGTTCATCTCGATGTGTTAGGCCCGCTGGCATTGGCATATGTTCGAAGAAAAGCGCGAAGCCGTGCCTGCCATTGAGATGCCGGTTTCGGCTCTTGTGCTACAGCATCGCAAGTGGGCCGCCGGTCGGGTGGAGATATCCTCCGGTGGCCCTGACGGTCAGTTTCAATGCGCTGTCATGCTTTTAAGCGGCTAGCGTGGCCGCCATGGATCCGACAGGTGCATGCAGACGCTCGCCCCGCAGCACAGGGGAATTGCGGCTTTACCAGAATTAAGCAGCGCCTCGATGAGGCGACCCAAGCCCAGCAACAGGAACGCTGGTGCTTGAAATCGCCCTCAGGCCTCGGAGCTTCTCGGCGGCGCTCCAACTACTGAGAGCCTCGTGTGTTAGATACGTCGCGGCCAATTCATTCCAGGATCTCACGACCTGATTCCAGCTCTCTTTTCGGGCGGGCAAGAGCTCAAGCATCCTTTGCGCCTTGCGGGCAGCGGCAAACCTCCCGTCTCGCGTAGCGTCTTTCAGAATTCTCCGCACCAACACTTCGGTTCGCTTCCATCCGGCGCCCGTCGATCTATCCTCGGCCAAGGAAGCGAAGTACACTCGAAAGGTCAGGGCACGTTCGGCGGCGATGCCCGATGCCAAGCTTGGCTCGTTCAACCATCGGTAAAGAGACTCGAGCTGCTCCGAGTCGCCGAGCGTGAAAGTGTCATCATCCCCGAAAACCAAGAATGTCGCGAAACCGGCGATCTCAAGTTGCATGCCCAAATCTTGTGAGTCCAGCCAACGGGTGATTGCTTCTAGTGGAGACATAGCTTTGCTCTCCTGTGGGGTTGATCGCGATTCAGCCCGGAGGACACCGCGCGGGTCAACTACAAGAATTTGTAGCTGACGGAAATAAAGAGCTGTCAGGCGTGCCGCCGCTATGGTGTTTCTGCATTGAACGGAGGGATTTCCGAAGGACGGCTGAGCAGCGCCACCCCGCGCCGACGACTTGCAAATTCCGAGCCTCGTTACTCCAAGAGGCGCTTGTTCGATTGGAGAAGATTCGGCGGCTTGCGATATCCGTTGGAACATCAAGGACGAGCCCAACCCCGACCAGCTCGAAGGAATTGACGCTCTGAAGCACGGTCGCTAGGGCAAGGTTGTAATCTTTGAGGCGATCAGCGAACATGACGGATGTGCGGATTGACACTTCGACGTGGGAGCGCGAGTACGGGAAGAAGCCAAGCGGGCGCCGCTATCGGCGCTTCCGGATCATATCGCCCAGTATTGCAGTCAAAGACTATTAATTAAGAACGGAGATCCCAATGACGTTCCCCAGGGCGTGCAGGGGGGCAATAGAAAGGGCGCGGCAACGCGGTTCGGCTCAAATCGTGCTGCTACCGTGAGGGACCCTGACGAGTTTGACGATCGAACGCATGTTTTCCCGAGGGCTGAGACGGAACAAGAGCTTGGGATCACGGTCATAATGGAAAAGTGGATCGTCTCCCAATCCGTCATCAATCCAGCCTTTGACTCTAACGAGAGAGAAAAGACTGGCTAGCAGCTAGGCGACATCTCGCTCTCGACACTCGATCTCGCCGATTGCAGCCGCGATCGCTCGTGAATAAGGGAAGCGACCAAGGCCCGGCAGTTGGTCTCCCCGGTCACAGCAACAGTCCAGCCCTATCACTACAAGGCGCTGCTCCTTCCGAGCCCACCAAATTCGGTAGTTGAGGCGACCGCGGCAGATTTGCAGAGTAAGGCCATCTGTCGATCACAGGGGCGAGGCCGGAGCAAGCTTTATGGCTGGCGTTCAATACTTCGTGTCGCGCCATAAAGGCCGGTGGAAGGTTGCGCTCAATTTTGAGTACTCCGGCCCCTACGCCACTGAGGAAGAGGCGACCGCGTCGCCGTCGACGCCGCGGCAGGGCACGTCGCTCAGGTTCTCGTTCAAAGGGAAACCACCAATTTAGAATCGAGTGGACATATGGCCACGACCCATACCCCCACCAGCCAGCTAATCGCTGACCACATGAGATCGGCGCCGACCTTTCCCGCCACGCCCGCCCCGCAACACCAAAGCGCGTGGCATCAGCAGGGCGGAATCTCACACCGAACACTTATCCACTTTCCGACCGCGCTTCTGAGGCCGGCCCTGTCGAGCGCTGCCGTGCCAGGTTCTGCAGCGGGCGTGCCCTTGGTCTGCGTGGGGAACAAGGCGTTCGTCGCAGGTCAACAAGATCGGCGGCGTCAGCGACGCCAGCATCTACAAATGGAAGGCCAAGTTCTTTCAGCGTCGAGCCTTGCAACGGAAGCGCGCGGTTTCGTCGCGCCTAGAGTAGAATATTAACATTGCAACCGTCTAGGTTGTGTGCGACCATAGGCTTGGGTCTCAGAAACCGAAGACAGCATCAGTGGCCATCAATGGGCCAGCGTGCTAACAGCCCCGTTCGGCGGGGACGGTGCGCCCGTGTCCAAGGGCACCCCAAAAGCACATTGGCCGGTCACGATTACGGTTTCTGAACCCCGGCAGCCAGTCCGCTACCGGCATCAGAGCTAAAAGCAAAATCCATGAACCATCAGCGAATCTCGCGCCGCGTCGTGGCGATCGCTCGCGTCTGTAGTCTCGAAGTTCTGCACGACAACGAAACATCTCAGCAGAGGGCCGACCGGTTGATGGCACCGCACAAGCGGGGCAACCGTTGTCCGTTGTCAAATGATTTGAGGCTGATTAGGCGGCTGGCGAAAGGAGCGTCGGGCTCCTCAGGGGCTAGAGTTTAAGCGGCCTGCACTCGATGCTGCAAGCGAAGGTTGCGTCTCATCGGCGCTATCCTGCTCGAGCGGCGCCCAAGTTGAGCACCCGCAAGCAAGAGTCGCACGGGCGCATGTCCGTCGTCACGACGATACCCAAGGAAAAGGCGAAGGGGTTTGTTCGCAGGCTCGCTGAAGCTCTTTCCGGCAATCATAGTCAACGGCCCCGGGTTTGCCGGAGGCCATTTGGTTTAAGTTATGCCGCCTTGGCTGGTTGTTCCAGCATGGCGTAGTAGCGTTGCTCGGCTTCGGCCGGCGGGATGTTTCCGATGGGCTCCAGGAGCCGCCGGTTGTTGAACCAGTCGACCCATTCGAGAGTGGCGAACTCGACGGCCTCGAAGCTGCGCCATGGCCCGCGCCGATGGATCACCTCGGCCTTGTAGAGACCGTTGATGGTTTCGGCAAGAGCGTTGTCATAGGAATCTCCGACGCTGCTGACAGACGGCTCGACGCCAGCCTCAGCCAGGCGCTCGGTGTACTTGATGGATACGTACGTTAAAGTGCTGGTCAAGAAAGCTGACGTTTCATCGAAATGACTTTGGCTACCCTACAGGACATGAATTGCCGGAGAGCTGCCTAGTCGAACTCCTTCGCCGCTGATGTTCACGAGTTTAAGTAGGCCTTGTTGACCAGACCGTCGCCGAAGACCGGGGCTGACCGCCTTTGTCCCCGAGAGAGTCGTGCGGCACTCAACCCTCCCACTCTAGAAGCGCGCGTATGCGTGCAGCGATCCGCCGCGCGTCGTTCGGCCTAAGATTGGGCTTCACGCTGTCGAGGATGCCTAACACTGCCCGAGCCTCCTCGGCATCAAATGTCGCGACTTGGCGATCTGCCAGGCTCAAAGACTGATCGGCCGCCCGGGCCTGATTGGCTGTAAGCACCTCAAGCGCTTGCGACCGTAGGGCCGTGATGTGCCGCTCGAATATATGCATCCTTTGGCCCCATGGTTGGGAGTTAGCGGCCACGTGGCTCGGCGCTCAATCTGAGAGAAGAAGAAGCGCTGTCCCTACCACGCGCGCCGCTAACTCCACCGCCAGCTTCGGGAGGGAAGAAGGCTGTCGGTAGGATACATCCACCGCAAAAAGCCGTGGCACAACTACCAGAACTGGTTGCCGCATCACAGTCACGGTCGCCTGGCAATGGGGGCGCGACTCGGCGCCGAGAAGGATGCAAGGCAACCTACTGGGATTGGTCGGCACACTAACCCACGGCCGAGGTCCACACTGAGGCTCTTTTTTCTTGCAGATGGGAGAGACCCGAGTGACCAGCCGCATACGAATTCAATGCATCAACAAGACTGACAGGCAGAACCCTCACGAGCGAATCAAAAACGTTGGCGGAGTAAACCCGGACGGGTCTAGGTGGAAGCAATCCGTCGATCACACGATCAAAGAAATCGAAAACGGTGTATGGGAGTTCTATGTCGAGGAAAAGCGCACGGCCGATGTGATTGTGGCCGTCCACAACGGGCACAAGTACATCAAGACGAAGGCCGACGGCATTCAACCGGACAATTTGCTTTCACTCCCTGAGTGCCCCTAATTGTCGCAAGGATAAAGTTCATTGGCGATCCGGCTGATCAGTAGTATAATTTTGATAGAGCGCCTCCCGAGAGTCACTTGAAAAGGTTGGACGTGTACGCTCCTATCTGCCAGCCTTCCGTTCTGAGGTCAGCCAGGCTGGGAGCGGATCGCTCGATGCGGTCTCCCCGGTAGGCAGACCGGACGCCCGGTCCAGATACCAATCAATCGCCTTGCGATCCCAACGCTGAGTGCCGGGGATAGCCTCCGGTACCAAGCCCTTCTTAATCCACGTGTTGAACGCGTCCTTGGAGCACCCGCAATAGGCGGCTGCGTTGGCCTTAGTGAGGCCCCGAGGTGCGATCTGATCGGCGCGTAGTATCCGCTCCGAACGTCTCAGCTCTGCGGGCGAAGGTCTGTCACGCTGATGATCACCGTCCATTTGGACCTATGGTAGAAGTTAGCGGCAACGTGACTCCGCGCCCGAGCTGGAATTAGAGGCGCTGTCCCTACCACGCCCCGCCAACTTCAACATGGCCAGCGTCAAGCGACTGAAGCTGACGGCGGAAAGTATCGTCCGGGAAAGCCCGTGGCGCAACTACCAGGACTGGTTGCCGCCAGACGCTTGGGCGATCAGTCTCAGCGACCGGAAGCAACGCGGGCACGGCTCGGCGCCAGGTCAGGATAAGAATCGGGCGTTGTCCCTACCGCGCCCGCGCTGCAATTGAGATTAGCGGTGACGTGACTCGGCGCTCTAGCCCCCTCGCGTACACCGGGGCACGCACTGTCCCTGCCACGCGCCGCTAAGCTCAATGGCTGAGTATTCGGGCTAGCTTTCCAAAAGCTGACAAAGATCCGCGCGGAAAATTTACAAACGAAAAGCGGCCCGCTTGGGCCGTTCAAAGCTCAATCTGTTGTGGGCAATCATGCAGCCACGCAAAGACGCTCGCTAGACTGTAAGGCCGTGCGACTTCATGGCCGTCAAGCTTAATGGGGTGATCTTCGATAAGATAGAATTGCCCGTCGGCTGTTCTGACCATCCGATCTCTTAGCTCAAACCACACGCCCGTCGGCCACCTTTTATAGGATACTCGCGTCGCGAAATGGACCGCTTCAGCAATGTCCCGCGCGCGCAAATGCCTTAAAGGCTTAGCCTTTGGTGCCATGATTTCCTCGTCGGCTCAAGAGCCGCGCGGATGCGACTCGGCGCCTTTATCGGCTGGGGGGCTTAGATAGAGGCGCTATCCCTGCGGCATCCGCACTGCCCCGTGAAGTTAGCCCCTCGGATCATAAAGGCTAACCCACACCCTGCTTTCCCATGAACCTTAATCCGCTGGGAGCTGAAGTGCGGTTTAGCGAGAAAGCCGCCGTGCGTGGCCTACCTAAATTGATAGGCCAGACTGAGCGACTTAACGCCGCTCAGCCTGCCAGTATTTCAGCCTCGGTCTTTTGCAGATCGATCAGGCCGCATTAAAAAGGCGTTCGGCCCGCTTACGATCAGTGGCAGCCGCATCACGACGGCGGGTCGGATTGGCGCTCAGCCAATCTATTGCCCGCTTACGGCCGATTGGCGTCACGATTTCAGACACTCCCGGCTCCCACGTCTCTTCGACCAAATAGACTCGCCCGCCCGCCCGCCCGACCAACGGATTCGTTCGGCCTAGAAGGTTCTTAGTGTTGTTTGAGAGTGTAGGGGCGACGGCGCGTGCGGGAGGCCCATCTATATTGGTCCCAAAGCCGTTGAGCTATGCTCTGGTGCGTGAAGACGCGTTCCCCGCTCTCGATCGAGCCGTTCTCATGTGCGATGCCCGCATTGTTGCGCGTTGGCGCCATGCCATAGTGGCCCATCAGCCCGGCGTAGCGCTGCGTCAGATCCTCCCGTGCGTCGGCGGCCAGATTGCGGAACGCTGCCGACAGGCTGTCGCTGCGATGCTCCCGCGGCACGCCGCCAAGCGCCCACAGCGCGTTCTGCAAGCCCGCCGTTGAGCGCCCGCCAGGCGTTGATGCGCCGCTCCAGCGTGCGGCGGATGTTCGGGTTCAGGTCATGATGCCGTCGGCGCAACTCGTCCAGCACGCCGATCACGCGGATGCCGGGCGCAGCCTTCAGGATCGGAACGATCTCGGCCTCCCAATACTGCGCGAGCGGATCGGACCGGCGCCGGCCCCTCGGCGTCTTCTTCTGCGCGCCTGGGTCTGTCCGACTTCACCGATGGCGGGCGACAATCGCCCTCGATTCCGCATTGCCTCGCCTTAATTGTTACCGGATCCTAAGCCGTTGCCTCACGTAAATTGCTCCCCTGGACCGGGAACGAGCGAGGGGCGGAGATGGGGTGGCTAAGCATGGCAACGCGGAAGGAACTGACGGCGGCGGCAGGCGTGCGCTATCGGCGGTCGGATCGCGCGAAGAAGGCGCGGATATTGGACGAGTTCGTCGACATCACCGGATTCCATCGGAAGCATGCGATGCGTCTACTTCGAAACCAGGAAGGCGTACATCCGGGCCGACGGGCGCGACGTCGGATATATAATGAAGCAGAACACACCGCACTCGTGCTGCTTTGGGAGGCGTCAGACCGCATCTGCGGGAAGCGACTGAAAGCATTAATGCCCGCGCTGATTGAGGCGATGGAACGGTACGGGCACCTCGACCTTGCCCCTGAGATTCGCACCAAACTTTTGGCGATGAGCGCTGCGACGATCGACCGCGCCTTGGTGCGGGTTCGAGAAAAATTGGGTCGCAAGCGCCGGCGGCACGCGGGGCATTCCCTGCGTCGCAGTATTCCAATACGGACTTCGGCAGATTGGAATGATCCGGCGCCGGGATTCGTCGAGGCCGACCTTGTAGCGCATAGCGGTCCATCTGCGCGCGGCAGCTTCATCCAGACCCTCGTGCTCACCGACATTGCTACCGGCTGGACAGAGTGCGCACCTCTGATCGTGCGCGAACAGACGCTGGTGAGCACGGTGCTGACGGAATTGCGCAAGCAATTGCCTTTTGCGCTGCTCGGCTTCGACACGGACAATGACACCGTGTTCATGAATGAGACGTTGAAGGCCTACTGCGAGGCGGCCAACATTGTCTTCACGCGTTGCCGTCCCTACCGGAAGAATGACCAGGCGTTCGTCGAGCAAAAGAACGGCGCCGTCGTGCGCAGGATGGTCGGCTATCGTAGGTTCGAAGGCCTGGAGGCGGCCAAGCTACTGGCGGAACTCTATCGGTCAGCGCGGCTGTTCGTAAACTTCTTCCAACCTTCGTTCAAACTGTTAGCCAAGCAGCGCGACGGTGCTCGTGTACGTAAGACATACAGCGCGCCGGCAACACCCCACCAGCGCCTGTCAGCGGACGCCCGCACGCCTGATGCGGTCCGCCACCATCTCCAGGAAATCTATACCGCTCTCGATCCGGTCACGTTGTTGCGCGACATCCGCGACGTGCAGGAGCGCCTCGCGGCGCTCGCGGATATCCAACCATCCGCCCATCCTGCTGCGGCATCACAATCGATTGATCGCTTCCTGGCAAGCCTGCGAACGGCCTGGAAGGACGGCGCCACGCGCCCGACGGATCGGCCAATCGTGAAGGCTAAAAGGGGCCGGCGTCGTCCCGATCCGCTTATCCGGGCAACGTCAGATTTGAGAAAATGGTTTGAAGCCGAGCCTTGGCGGACCGGCAGCGAACTGCTCTCGCGCCTGCAGGTGGAATATCCTGGAGACTATCCGAACAAGCTTCTTCGAACCCTTCAACGTCGGTTGAAATCCTGGCGCAGCGAGCAAGCGAATGCGCTGCTGTTTGCTTCAGAAAAAATGCCGCCAGGGCATGAGGTCACAACACCCCAATGACGTGCGAGGTGCCAGCGGAGGAGGCCGGGCGCTCCGAAACCCCGGCCATCTCCGCACCCGGCCTCCTCCTCAACTCAGGCCAGGAGCAAAATAAATGAGGCAACTGATCGCGCCCGGGAGCATCGATATGTGAGGCAATACGTCTTCCCACCCAGATCGTCGCGCTATACCGAGAGCCCGGCCCAACGAACTCAATGGTGATTGGCTCTCTGACCCGGCGATTGCGAATCTCCGCTTCCGCGATCAAGCCTCGGCAACACGCCGCGCTCACGAGAGTCGTTGGCCGTGTCTGTGATCCGCCGCCGCTTGGTCGATGCCCCTCACAATGACCGCCACGAACCTGCCTGTCTGCGATGATCGGTCGAGCCTCGACGCTTAGGTCGCTCTCAGTCCAGCTTCAAAGACGAGGACCGCGAGCACTCGGGGTGCCTGATCCAGTCCAGCCCCTTCGGTGTGACGCTAGCAGCTCCGCGGCAAGATCTGCCCTGTTGGCTAGGGCGCGGTCAGCCCGTGAAGTGGATGAACGCCGTGGTGCTGACGGCAATCGTGCAGACGGCCGCAGATATTGTGTACGAAGTCGGTGAAGGCATCGCCATCTGGACGATTCCATACGTGACGCCGTGCCGGCGTCGGTGGCGGGCTCGACGTAACCTCACGAATACCCTTCGTGACACGGATATCTTATACCGGACAGGGTGAACGCGCGGATGGAACAGTGTGTGATCGCGATTGATTGGCGCGACATTCAAGAGCGACGGCCGCAAAAGGTCACATTTTCTTTAAGAACCAAATGCAATCTGTCGCCTGATCGTCACGGCCGGATGTACGCCGTGGCATCACGGGGCCCCGGCTTTCATGCCGGGGTTTTTCGTTGTGTGCCGAGTATGAGCGACAGCTTGGAGGTGGAAGTCCTCTATCCAGCCTGATGGCGGCGAAGGATTAGCGAAGCGCAAGGGCGTCATCGTGAGGTGGGGTCTGAAGAAAGCGTGGAGCAAAGCCGCGGCCCGATGGACAAACACCGGATAACGAGGCCTACCCGGCCGGACGAGCGAGCAATTGATCGCGAAGTCCAAGGTCATCAAAGGTCGGGGTGGTAAATTCGGCGGGCGTGCGGTGAAGGCGGTCGGTCTTACCTCGGGAGGTCTGCGCTGTGTCTCGGCAACGAGACTGAGACCGTCGCAAGACGGCCTGACCGCAGCGCAGAAGTCAGCCGAGGGCGTAGTAGGCGGCAGCGCGCCGCTGAAGGCCTGAACGGTGGAAGTGGTCAGTAGAGCGGCGATCTCGTGCGAGCCATGCGGCAGAAGAATCAGGTCGAGCTGAACTTGAGCCCCGGAGCGGAGGGTGAAGCCCGAAGCGCCGGCGCCCGAGAGCCTGAAGCGCGTGCGGCGGAAGTCTGTCTCGAACGCCCGGCGGTCGCAGGACCGTCGATGGAAGACGTTGTCGAGAGTGAGAATCTGAAGGCAGCGTTGGCGCAAGTAAAGCGCAACAAGGGCGCGGCGGGCGTCGACGGGATGACCGTCGGCGAGCTGTCAGCCCACCTGAAGGAGCACTGGCCTGCGATCCGAGCCCAGTTGCTTGACGGCACCTACAAGCCACAGCCGGTGCGGCGGGTGGAGATACCGAAGGCGTCGGGCGGCCTGCGGCCGCTCGGCATTCCGACGGTGCTCGACCGCTTGATCCAGCAGGCGGTGATGCAGGTGCTGCAGGCGGATTGGGATAGGACGTTCGCCGAGACGAGCTTCGGCTTTCGGCCGGGGCGCTCGGCACATCGGGCGGTGGAACGGGCGCAGGCGTACATTGCGGCCGGCCACAGCATCGTGGTGGACATCGACCTGGAGAAGTTCTTTGACCGGGTCAACCACGACATCCTGATGGGACTGGTTGCCAAGCGGGTTGCTGACAAGCGCATCCTGAAGCTCATCCGCGCCTTCCTGAATGCGGGTGTGTTGGAAGGAGGGCTGGTCAGTCCGACGGAAGAGGGCACGCCGCAGGGCGGTCCGCTGGTTCCCTGAACGCAAAAGATAACTTTGCGGTGGGGGAGCGGTCACGGAGCTATTGGCGGCGCCGGGCGCCTTTCCACCGGGAGGGGTGGGTGGGAGGGGGATGGAGTGGCGGATGACGATCTTGTCGTCGCCAACGAGGACTTCCTTCA
Organism: Bradyrhizobium sp. 1200_D9_N1_1; assembly: GCF_052075915.1. Lineage (NCBI taxonomy): Bacteria > Pseudomonadati > Pseudomonadota > Alphaproteobacteria > Hyphomicrobiales > Nitrobacteraceae > Bradyrhizobium > Bradyrhizobium sp. 1200_D9_N1_1. Next base: position 924,180 of record NZ_CP197226.1, read on the forward strand.
CGAGAAGGCGCAGCACGCGTTGGCGTTCGATTATATCGAGCGCGCCGACGGACGAGCGGAGGCGCTCGAGGAAGCTAGTCACGGATTCAGCGAGACGCAGACAAACCTCCTGCTCCTGCGATTGGTCTTCGATCGCCTGCAGCGCCGACAAGCAAGCCTGTTCGCGGCTACGCAAATCGGGCATGCGACTGCGCAGCTCTTCAAGTGAGAGAAGGCTCTCTTGATAGGCCGTGAGGAGACGCTCGATGCTTTTCCGGGAGCGCGCAAGATCGCGGCGAAGCGTTTCCTCCCGGCGCTGTGTGGGATCGGAGTTGCGCGCCGCCTTGAGCCGGCGCTCAAGTTCGTCTTCGATGAGCTGTCGGTCTTCAAGTAAACGCGCGATCTCTTTCCATACCACCTCGTCCAGCAAATCCTGGCGCGTCGGGCGACTGTCGCAGACCGGCCCGCCGAGCCGGCGCCAGCCATCCGAGCCCAAGCAGCGGTAGTAATGGATGGTTCGAGCGCTCGACCTGGTCGAGGTGCGATAGAGCCCATAGCCGCATTTGGCGCAGCTCAACAATCCTTGCAGGGCGCTCGGCGTGATCGTGCGTCGCGGGGCATGCTTCTTGTTGGCTTCCAAAAGCTCGTTCGCCAATGCGAAGGTCTCTTCGCTGATGATGGTCGGCACAGGGATTTCGATCCACTCTGTGCGAGGAAGCTCATGATTTGCGCTATTGCGAGGAGCGACGCCGCCGCGCAATCGCAACGGCCGCGTCACACGCATGCGCGGCGCGATCCGCGTCTTGCCAAAGCAGGCCGTTCCTTTATACGCGGGATTGCGCAGCATCGCCCAGACCGTCGAGCGCTCCCAGCGGCCTGTTTCTTTGGCTGTCGGAATCTGGCGCTCATTGAGCAGGCGCGTGATGGCGCCGATGCTGTGGCTTTTTGCGGTGTAAAGCTCGTAGACCCAGCGCACGATACCGGCCTGTCGCTCGTCGATCTCATAATAGGCGGCAGAGTGATCGGTCTTGCGCTTGTAGCGATAGCCAAACGGAGCGCCGGAAAGCACGCTCACTTGGCCTTGAAGGGCGCGATGGCGCTTCCCTCGCCGCGACCGTTCCAGGATTTGCGCGCGTTCATATTCGGCGATCATGCCCTGAAACTGCAGCAGCAGCTCGTCTTCCGGCGTCGCTGCCCGTCTCGAGCGAATGAACAAGACTTCGACGCCGGCGCGCGCGAACTCTTCGATAAGAAGGATTTGATGCGCATAGCGCCGGCTCAGCCGATCGGGAGCGTAGACGAGCACGGCTTGGATCCGCCCTTCTGCGGCGAGGTCGCGCAGTCGTTCAAGTCCGGGGCGCAACAAGCTCGCGCCGCTATAGCCGTCGTCTTCGATCACCCATTCCGCCGGCACGTCGCAGTTCTGCTCGCGCGCGAAAGCGATCAGCGCGCTCGTCTGACTGGCGATCGTGTTCTCCTCCTTCTGTTTGTCCGACGACACTCTGGCGTAAATCGCGGCGGTCTTCATCTTCGCCTCCCGTCACATCGGCGCCAGCGCGCGCGAAGCGCACCTGATCTGGAACGAGAATTTCGTAAACCTGTTCAAGTTTGACGGCGACGAGGCGATCGAACGCAAATTCGAGTCGAACGTCGCGTTTTTTTCGCCGCTCAGCCATCTTCGCGGACAGACGCGAGATAAGCGGCCACCGCTCGGCGCATCACCTCGCTTGCCGAAAGCCTGGAAGCCGTCGCATGCGTCTGGAGTTTTTGGGCAAGATCGGCCGGCATCTTCAGGGAGAGCGTCACTGATGGCTGCGGCGCGGGAAGGAGCCGCTCCCTGCTTTTGGCCACTTCGAGATAGCGATAGGCCTGCCGCAGCGACAAGCCGCTTTCGCGCGACAGCACCAAGGCCGCCTCCGCCATGCCGATTTTCTTCGCGAGCAAGCGTCGCGCCGCCCTCAGCCGCTCGGCTTTCTGCGCTTGCGTCGATCGAATCATATGACATAACGGTATTACCTTTTGCGTCTCAAATCAACAACGGCTCTATCACGCCAGCCGACGATGACGCGTTCAAAGCGGAAGTTATCTTTTGCGTTCAGGGAGCCCTCTCGCCGCTGTTGTCGAACCTGATGCTGGATGTGCTGGACAAGGAACTGGAGAAGCGCGGCCACCGCTTCGTGCGTTACGCCGACGACTGCAACATCTACGTGCGCAGTCAGCGGGCGGGCGAACGGGTGCTGGCTGGCGTCGAGAGGTTCCTCGAAAAGCGCCTCAAGCTCAAGATCAACAAAGCGAAGAGCGCGGTTGCCAAACCGAGTGTTCGCAAGTTCCTGGGCTTCAGCTTCACCGGCGGGCAAGAACCGCGGCGGCGCATCGCGCCGCAGGCACTCGCCCGCTTCAAGGCGAAGGTTCGGGAGCTCACGCGACGCACGCGTGGTCGATGCCTCGTGCAGATCGCCAAAGAACTGTCGACCTACCTGATTGGGTGGCACGGCTACTTCGGCTTCTGTCAAACCCCGTCGGTGTTGCGCGTGCTTGACCAGTGGATCAGGCGACGGTTGCGCGCCGTTGCCTGGAAGCAATGGAAGTATGGACCCGCTCGCTTTGCCAGTTGCGACGCCGCGGCGTCGGCCGGGATCTGGCGGCGCAAACCGCCGGCAGCCCACGTGGCCCTTGGCGGCTCGCGAACAGCCCCGCGCTCACCATTGCTCTGCCAAACGGCTTCTTTGCCTCACTCGGCTTGGCTTCCGTCGCGGCACGGCGACCCGCATAATCCGCTGAACCGCCGGATACGGACCCGTATGTCCGGTGGTGTGGGAGGGGCGGAGCCGCGAGGCTTCCCCCTATCCCGATTTCAGGGAGTTCGAAAGTCTGCCACTGCAAGACATTTTGGATTGGCCGTTGAAATCGAACTCGCCGATGCCAAACGCGCGCTACAAAAGAGCCGCGCTAATTAGTCGTCCGTGAAGAAGGACTAAGCCACTGATCGGGAATCTCGATTTGGGCTAAGGGGCATTTCCAGATTGCAAGGTTTTGATGCTTTGGGCGTCAGAACCTTGCGATTTGGTTTTCGTGGATTCCCTCGAAGCGGGAAGCATGATTCCTTGTCTGCATCGGAGGGAACGATGCGGCCGAAGAAGCACAAGACGACGGGATCGAACGATCTGTTCCGGGCTCGGCTCGACCAGATCATCAATATGAAGCACGAGCTGGTTCTGCTCGCCGGCAAGGTCGATTGGGACTGGATCGACGGCGAGATCGCGCCGCTCTACAGCGAGAACGGCAGGCCCGGGATCGAGACGCGCTTCATGATCGGTCTGCTGTTGCTCAAGCACATTTACGGGCTGTCCGATGAGGAGGTGTGCGAGCGCTGGGTCCATGACCCATACTTCCAGTTCTTCACCGGGGAAGAGTTCTTTCAGCACACGTTCCCGCACGAGCGCTCGGACCTGAGCCATTGGCGCAAGCGGCTTGGCGACAAGCTGGAGTTGCTGCTGGCCGAGAGCTTGCGGGTAGCGCACGAGGCCGGTGCATTACGCAGCCAGGACCTCAAGCGGGTTACGGTCGACACCACGGTGCAGCCGAAGGCCATCACCTTTCCGACCGATGCCAAGCTGCTGCATGCGGCCATCAAGGGGCTCAACCGCCTGGCGATCAGGCACGGCGTCAGGCTGCGGCAATCCTATGCTCGCATCGCCAAGGCCGCCGCGATGATGGCCGGCCGCTACGCCCATGCCAAACAGTTCAGGCGGCATCAGCGGCAGTTGCGTATCCTGCGTAGCCGGCTGGGCCGGATCATCCGCGACATCCGCCGCAAGATCGAAGGCCAGCCAGCACTGGAGCAGGCGTTCGCCCTCCCGCTCGGCCGGGCCACGCAGATCCGCTCGCAGCAGCAGCGCCAGCGCGGCTGGAAGCTCTATTCCTTCCATGCCCCGGAAGTGGAGTGCATCGGCAAGGGCAAGGCCAGCGCGCCTTACGAGTTCGGCGTGAAGGCCTCCATCGTCACCAACAACCGCCGGGCTCCCGGTGGCCTGTTCGTGCTGCACGCCAGCGCACTGCCCGACAACCCCTACGACGGTCACACCTTGCGGGACGTCATTGACCGCACCGAGACACTCACCGGCTGTCCGATCGAGCGGGCCTATGTCGACAAGGGATACCGCGGCCACGACGCACAAAATCCCCGTCGCGTCTTCATCTCCGGCCAGAAGCGCGGCGTTTTCGGTGTCATCAAGCGCGAGCTGCGCCGCCGCTCCGCCATCGAGCCCATCATCGGACACCTGAAGGCGGAAGGCCACCTCGGGCGCTGCTACCTCAAAGGCCGCGCCGGCGATGCCGCCAACGTCGTCCTCTCAGCCGTCGGACACAACTTCCGCCGCATCCTCGCCTGGCTGAGATATCTCTTGTGCCTGTTCCTGGCCCAGCTATGGCGCACGCTCGCCCGGCCAGCCTCGATCAATCCGGCTTCTTAACGGACGACTAATTATGACGAGTTCGCTCCGGCCATCACCCAGAAGAATGCAGCCAATCGCCGGCTTGCGCGCCAGACCCGTTCGCGAAAGCTGCTCACGTAAGCCGAATCCATGGGATAATTCGCGCAAGCGGCCAGGCCGCGTCTTGACGTGGCTGCGATGCGCGCTCCTCTATGCTTAGAGCGCCGAGGCTGCGCGCAGCCAATTGCAACCGACATCCCCGAGGAACGTCACACCATGACCACCGCCACTGAAATCGCCGACGAGATCGCCAAGGCGTACAATCTGCCAAAGGCGCAAGCCAAGGCCATCGTGGACGGTGTCTTCAAGTCTATCGCCGATGCAGCAGCGAGCGACGCTGAAACCAATGTGCCGGGCTTTGGCAAGTTCAAGGTGAAGCACACCCCGGAACGCGAAGGCCGCAATCCCTCGACTGGCGCGACGATCAAGATCGCGGCGGCGAAGAAGCTGACGTTCGCCCCGGCCAAGGCCCTCAAGGATGTGCTGAACGGCTAAAGGCAGGAGCGCAGGCCGGCCCCCTTGTCCGAGGGTTCTCGATGCGAGACGGGCCGTGCCTTGACGTTGAAGGCGAGCGTGCGGATCGGACCGGTCAACTCGTTGTTGCCGGTCTTCCGGAAGATGCTGATGGTCGCCACGGTGTCCTCCATGATCTCTGTTTCCGAGCTCGCACCATCGGCGCTAAAGCCGCGGTTAGCGCAGGCTCGATGATGAAGGCTTGGTGCCAGTCTGGATGCCTGGAGCGGCCCCACCGTCCTACCGATATCAGCCGCGCGTCAAGCGGTGTTTGGCTGGTCCGCCTGCGGCCATTCCGGTGAGTCGGACGAAGGCCGTGATGCTGACGGCAATGGCCCCGACGACCGAGAAAATCGTCTGCGAGGCGGGTGAAGGTATCGCTATCTGGGCGATTCCACGAGGCCCACCGCGATGCCGCCGTGCAGCGCTTAGTGGCGTCCGGGTCAGGGGATGATTGGAGCGATCTCGTCATCCTGTATAGCTATCAGCTCATCGGGCCCAAGCCGAGCCTTTGCAACTGTTCCTCTTCGATCGGGCAGTTTAGGGTTGCAGCCTTGGCGCCGCAGTCTTTCATGGTCAACTTCCCGGCTGCCAACGGATCGGTGGCCGCAACCGCGCAAGTTACGTGCCTGAATTCCTCTTCGTCGTCGTCGCTGCCTTCCTTGAAGATGGCGACCGTCGGATTGAGAGAGACTAGTCGCCGTCAGTCACGATAGGCGCTGCACAGGTGTGTCTGGTTCAAGCTCTTTTGTTCGAGACTGGACACCGAAGCGCAAGCCTCACCTCCTCGCGGTCCGGAGCGCGTGTTTGCGCCTGTTTTCAAGCAAGCGTTGCCCATCTTTGATGGCACGTCGCTTGCTGGAACACGGTGACCGATCCGCCCGACCGTGGCGGTCTCTCCGTCGTCGGCCCAGGGATTTAGATGAGACTTGCTCGACTGATCAGAATAAGTGCAATTGCCGCGACAACGTGGAGTTGGGGGCGGCCCGAACTTTGCCGGGCGCAACGCCGGAGTCGTTGCCGTCATCCAAATTGGCTGACGCTCAAGACGATCGGATCGACCTACCATTCGGCTCAATTAGTCCCGAGCAGGCCCGAACCAGTGTGGCTGGCTGGAGCTGTCATGCGGCATGCGGAGGATCCTGCAGGGGCAATCTCGGCATCGCCCAAGAGGCAAACGAGGTTTGGCGCCCTGCGAAAGTGGCGGCTGCGGAGAAAGGAGCGAAGGGAGGTCGCGCGAAAGCTTCGTGGCTCGGAGCGAATTCGCCGAGACCACCTCCGCTTCCAACACGTCTGTGGGGAGCGCATCATTCTCTCGACGAATGCTCGCGCCCGTCGGCGCCGCCGCGCGCACAATGTTCGCACCGACAGCGACATCCTTACGTCGTCGCCGAACGAACAGAACTGCCATCGCACCTTTGCCTTAACGCAAAATCCTAAGGAGCACGAAAGATGAGTACGCCGACCTATTCCGAGGCCCTGGAATTCGCGATCGACCGCTCGTACGACATCAACATTGACATGTTAAGGTCGCGCAATTTGCACCTCGACACGTTTAACGATTACCTGGTCGGCACATATCCCCCCCTTAAGGCCATGGGGGAGATCAATCCAGACATATTGTTGGATCGCATTGCGCCGTCGATTGACCTCTATTTCCACATCCCCTTCTGTCATCAGAACTGCACCTTTTGCCACTTCGGCAAGGAGATCAATCCTCCTCCCCGACGAGTCGAACGCTACTTGGCGGCCCTGGATAAGGAGATGAGTTGGTCAGACGCGGCGCTGGCCGGCAGCGCAATTGAGACAGCCTTCATTGGAGGCGGCACTCCCTCATTCTTGACGAACAATCAGCTCAAAGCATTGTTCGGTATGATTGGGAAGCGCTTTGACTTGTCCAATTCGGAGGTGAGTTTCGAGTTACATCCGTCTCTTGCCAAGCAGGCAGACGCTGCCGATCGCATATCTACTCTCCTTAAAGGCGGCGTAAACCGCTTCGTGCTGGGTGTTCAGACTCTAGATCGAGATATTTTGCGGATACTCAACCGCGGGCATGGTGTGGACGAGGTGATGCAAACCGTAAAGTTGCTGAAGGGGATGGGTGTCGAGAACCTGTCGCTCGACCTGATGTACGGATTGCCGCAGCAGACGCTCCGGAGCTGGTACGGCTCTCTGATCGGCCTCCTCGATATGGAAGTTGAAAAGTTCAATATATTTCCATTGATGTTCAAATCGACCGACCCCATAGCTCGTCACTTGGCGCGCGGACGATATCAATTCGCCGGGGCGAAGGAGCGCGTCATGATGCATTTTATGGCCGAGCATATGCTCACGAGTCTCGGCTACCGCCATGGACCGATTTTCTATTGGACTAAGATGTCGCAACCGCACTCCTTTCAACAAGCCCGAAAATACGATTCCTGGAACGATAATAATCTGGTCCCGTTTGGGGTCAGCGGATTTGGTTTCATGAGCGAGTGTCAGTTCTACAACGAAGTGGATTTGGATCGCTACTTGTCCAGGGTCGAAGCGGGCGAGAAACCGGTGTGGAAAGGCGTCGTCCTATCGCAGGATGATCTCATGCGCAGGACGTTAATGTTCGCCCTGCGAAGCAGCGGCGTGTTGCTCTCCCGCTTCGAACGGGAATTTGGCGTATCCCTTGAAGTATACTTTGCTCGCGAGCTAAGGGCCTTGAAGGAGGCAGGACTCATCTGCATTTCGAAGGATGGCGTCCTTTCGTTAACTGATGCCGGCACTATCAATTCGGGTGCAGTGTCACTGCTGTTCTTCTCGAATAATGTGCTTGAGCAGGTCGCATACAATGACGGTCGGATAGCAGACAAACGAACGGATCTTATCGAAAAACATGATTACTCGCCGGCGGCGAGATACGGCTCAAGTGTTCAGATGAAAGAGGTCTTTCAATGACATCGGTGGTGCGCCCGACTGCGGTCGATAGTGGTTCGCCAGTCGCCCCTGAACGGTCGCCCAACCGTTCGGAGGACATTTTTTCTCATCTAACTGATAGCATTGATCGAAGTGAACGAAAGCGTCCGCTTGGACCAGTGAGCAACTTTACCGTCGAACAACTGCCGCATTGTGTTGCGGAGATCCAACGTAGTGAACGACCAAATGGAGCGATAAAGGCGTTCGGGCGTAGCGTCAACGCAATGATTGGTGAGGCAGACTACAGCGGGCTGCTGTTGAGGCTGCCGCAGTGCGATTTCGAAATAGCCAAAACAGACATCCAGTATCTCGTCAATTGCACTTATCAGATGTCGGCCTTTGCCGGCCTCGATCCTTCTGACGCCGAATTGACCGTGGGAGCGGAATTAAGCCGCCTGGCGAGCTTGACGTGCCAGCGTCAGCCTAGCGTTGGTGTCCTCTCCTACGAAGACATGATCCTTACGAATCCGGTACAGAGCGACCCCCGCCTGTATTGCCTTGGCGCAGTTGGCGTCGAGGAGCGTGATTTTTGCGCCGGCCATCAACTGATCGAGAGCGAATTGCAGTCAGCAATGGATGCGCTGCTCGACTTGCGAGACTTAGGTGGCGCGGATGCTTCTCGATGTCTTACGCAATGCGTGGCGCGGCTTGAGTCCGCACAAGATGTTTTGACGCGTTTCGAGGACCATATGTCGCCAGAACTGTTCAGCCAGTTTCGCGCGTTCTACGGAAAAAATCCTTATAGGAATACGCTTGGTCCAAGCGGCCGTTTCTCGGCTCGCGTTGTCGCGGTCTCGGTTTTGCTGGTCGGCGAAGAGCTATTTCGTCAAAAACCTCAATTTTATTGGGATCTATATCGGCTGTCCGAATACTATCCGCAGACGAGCATTGGCAAGGTGTTCTGTTGGCTGTCGCCAGACAACAGGGATGCATGGCTCAAGCCAGCCTGGCTCGAAGGGAAAGCGGACTTTCCAAGGTCTGCAACCATTTCGCCCGTGGTCGAGCGCGGCGGCCGTGAAATCGAGAGACTACACGAGGCCTGTGTTTGCGCGCTGGACCGATTTACCCGGATGCATCGTCGTGCGGCCCTGAAGCACACGGTTGAGCCAGGTCGACCACTTGTCGGAGTTGAGGCGTCGGAGAGTATTGAGGTCGTGCTTTGCCAGCGGCTATTGACACTGCCTCCGTAGGCCGAGGATTAGTATCTGCTCGGAAGAACCCGGGATCGTGTCGGAGCACCGGCGTCCGATGCCAAAGGATAAAGTATCATAGATGTCTAAGGACGAAGTGATCTTTCGTCGGTTCGCGCCAGCGGACACCGATAATGTCTGGCATCTGCATACAACCGCGTCGCAGGATGTTGGTGTATGTAGTCCGGAAGGGACATGGGGCGATGATCTACGGAATATCGGGGAGGTCTACATCAAGTCAGGCGGCGACTTCATGGTTGCGCATATCGGTTCCGATTTCGCTGCCATGGGTGGCTTGAAACCGCTTGACAATGACGTCGTAGAATTGAAGCGCATGCGGGTCCATCCCTCCTTTCAACGACGGGGGCTTGGAAGACGGATTCTTCGTGAGTTGGAATCGCGAGCCGTTGCGCTGGAATTCAAGCAGATCGTGCTCGACACGACAACGATCCAGGTAGGGGCTCAAAGACTCTATGAGAGCACTGGCTATGTTCGCCGCAGAGAAGGGATACTGGACGGATATGCGGTGATCTTTTACGAGAAGCGGCTCACCGGTCGGGACGAGTTCTCTATGCCAGGTAAGTAAGGCTGGCAGGCGCGCCGGCCCCCAGTGCTATCGACGGCTTCCTAGCGCAATACTATCATTCGGCCCTTTAATTTGCAGTTCAATGTCAAGCAATCCTTCTGGATTCGCCTGCGGCACGACGGTAGCGCTCGCGCCGTTGGCCGGGGTTGTGGAGATGGTGCGAGCGCAGCTGATACATGATCGTCGGCCAAGCATTGCACGCGCCCTGGACCTGCGGATGCCATCGCTGAGATCATGGTCCTTTCCGAGGTCGCGCAGCACCTCATGATGAGGTCCGGGGCGGACGCCTCAACGTCTGCAGCGGAGTACGGTCGAGCCGCCACCAGCCGAATGAATGAACGAGGTCGTCACAAGCACCGTCCCAGCGGGACATCGCTAGTTCGGCGGACCGTACCAGGAGCTGACAAACCGGGTCAGGCTTCCTTCGCCTGACCCCAGTCGAACGATGTGCCATTGACCCAGATGCAGTGAAGAACTATGGCGATCTTCCGCGCAATGGCGACCTTTGCCTTCCTCATGCCGATCCGCTTTGCGAGCTTCATGCCCCAGGCGTTGAGGGAGGACCATTTCTTCGTTCGATAAAGCAGGACGGCCGCGGCTTCAAACAAGTAGGTTCGGGGAAGCCGGCCACCCCATCGAGAGATCTTGCCAATGGTTGCGCCGGGCTGACTGCGCCGCGGTGTAAGGTCCAGATAAGCGCCGACGGCTGATGCCGATCGAAGGTGGGATGGGTCATCAATCGTATGTCGGATCTTTAAGGCCGTCACCACGCCGACACCAGGAACCGTCATCAGGCGGCGTGCGGTCTCGTCCAGTTTTGCCAGTCCGCGGACTTCGTCGTCGATCTTGTGGATCAACAGCAGCGGGGATATCACGCCGAGCAGTGGATGATCGCCACTCAAGATCTCGCGACCTGATACGCCAGCATCATCTGTAACCTGGAAAGGCACCGGATCGTCACCCTGCTGCCGGATCCAAGCCCGGCTCGCCCTCATCCCACGATCGCGATCGCGGCGGGGGATATGGCGAAGCTGCGGCAAAGGCCCTGCCGCACGCGGTTCAGGTCGCAGATCGTTGATGGAGAACGCCAGTCGAGCCTTCCTCGATGCCGTCCACAAATCGATGCGCCAGATCCGCAGCGCAATCGGGGTCACCGTCTCCGAACACCATAGGCAATTACCGCGGCAAAAAGAGAGCCTCGGATTTGTGAGGCTTGCCCTGATATTATTCAGGAATTGCGATTCTTACGGTAGCTGACTTCCCGCCTACGACTGCAGCCTCGAGGTCGTCACGATTGTGCGAGCCTCAACAAAAACACGCATGCTGCCGGGAGGAGTTGGCTGGAACGACATCCTCCACGAGGCGATCGCACGCGTTCTCGACGGCTCGCGCCCCTGGCCGCCAGACGTACCCATTCTTGCGTTTCTGTCGGGTGTCATGCGCAGTATCTGCAACGACCATTGGCGGCGTGCGCGGCTCGAGCAAAGGCTGCTTGTGAGCCGAGATGATCCGGACCAGAGAAGCTGGCCCGGTGACGAGGCCGATGAGGAGCCCGATCCGGAGCGGATCCTGGCCGCCGCCCAGAAGTTGGCCAACGTCTATCGGCTGTTCGAAGCCGATCCCCGGGCGCTGAAGATCATTGCGGGCATGGCCGATGGCCTGACGGCCAGAGAAATCTGCAAGGTCCATGATATGTCCGAGCTCGACTACGACACGACGCGACGGCGGATGCGGCGCACCCTGCTGCGCCATCAACAAAACTGGAGTAAGTGACACGCTAGCACCCCAGTCTCGATCTGGCCCGCCTGCTCGGAGCGCTGAGCGAGGAAATCCTCGCCGCGAGCGATGAGGAGGTACGGCAGACCTCCGCTCTGCAAGGATGGACAATTACCAACACCGCCCTCGACGTCGGAGAGGTGATCAAGGCCGCGCGCGGGGACGAGAGTGGGGGCCTTGCTCGAAATTGTGATCTGAACGAAGATCCGAGCAAACCCGGTGCAAGGCTGCGGCCGACGCGTCGGGGCCGCAGCTCAAATCGCACAATCAGCCGCATTGAGCGAGCCGCAGGCTTCTAGCCGTTAGTGTTTGCGGCAGCGCTTACGCGCCGCCAAACCTCCAGACCGGGATGCCGAGCTTCTTCGCCTTGTCGGCCAGATTGTCCTGGATACCGGTACCGGGGAAGTGAATCACGCCGATGGGTAGCGTCTCCAGCATCGCATCGTTGCGCTTGAACGGCGCGGCCTTGGCATGCTTCGTCCAGTCGGGCTTGAAGGCGATCTGCGGAACCTTGCGATTGCCGGCCCACTTGGCGGCGATCAACTCGGCGCCCTTGGGGGATCCGCCGTGCAGCAACACCATGTCCGCATGCTTGGCGTGCACCTGGTCCAGCTTGGCCCAGATCAACCGGTGATCGTTGAAGTCGAGACCACCGGTCAGCGCGACTTTCGGTCCGGGCGGCATGAGCACCTGATTGTCGGCGCGCTTCTTCGCGACCAGGAAGTCGCGGCTGTCGATCATCGCGGAGGTCAGATTGCGGTGGTTGACCCTCGACCCGTTGCGCGGCCGCCAGACGGAATGGGTGTGGCGTTCGAACTCGTCGGCGGCCTGGTCGCGCATCAGCTCGAAGGCGTTGCGTCGCTCGATCAGTGTTTGACCTTCCGCCGTCAGGCGCTCCAATTCGACGGATTTCACCTCGCTGCCGTCCTGTTCGCGCTGGGAGCGCTGCTGGGCCAGTTCATTGCCGTCGAGCTCTCGTTCGATCCTGTCGCTGGCGCGGTGGAAGACGTTCACCGTCGACCAGAGCAGGTCCTCGAGGTCGGGCTCAAGACGGGTATCGGACAGCTCCACCACGAGGGCATCGAAGATGTCGACGATGCTGCCGGCGAGGACTCGCGCTTCAGGGAGCCGCCGGGGATCGGGCTCATCGTGGAAGGGACGGTAGCCAAAGAGCTGGAGTTCCTGGAGCACTTGGTCGGTTGGGGATGAGCTTTGGTGCGGCTCGAGATCGTCGTCGTGGTCGGTGGTCATTGCGGCTTTCCCTGGTCGGATCGACCGCGCCCATCGCGGCCTCACATGAGAGTTGTTTGGTCAAGGCAAGAATGAGCGGTGGTGAACTCGAGATTATTGTGGAGTACAAATCGGACGCTTGGTGCCGGTGTAGGAGCCATCTTCGCCGTGATTGAACGTACCGATCTGAGCCATTTTCGTTTCTCCTGACTGTTCCTCGAAGCCACCCGATGCGGTCTCGATGGCGGTCGAGAGGCGATGGACGGCCGGCTTGCACCCGGAGGGCCGCAGCACAGCGGAGGACGGCGATAGCCGAGCTTCTTGTCTCGCGAGGAAGGCGTGGCACACGCCGGGGAAGAAGGTCGGCGAAGCCGTTGCTGGCATAGGCCGGACAGCGCCAGACCAGCCAAGAGAGAGGCCGCACGGTGGCTTCGTCGGCAAGTCTGCCGAGAACGACGCTGGCATTGGGCGCACCTCGATATCGTCGGCGCTGCCCCTTACCGGCCTGCTTCCCGCTCTCGAACCCAAGGTCTGAGCCGATCTGCTGATCCGCGCCAATGCACGTATCAACCTCACATCCGGTCGCCGCGCATGCGGCCGCACCAAAATCCCGCCTACGGCGGCAAAGGCTCAAGAGGACGAGACCATTCTTCGTGACGGCGTGCGAGCCAAGCCGCGATCCGGTCGTCCACCCTGGTTCCGGGCGAGCTGATTAGGCCCGGACCGAACTGGGAAGCGATGTTGTCATGGCCGAACGATGGCGCCTTCGATCACAACTCCGGCGCTAACGTATTTCCACAGAGCCACGATGAGCTTGCGCGCCAATGCCGTGATCATGACTTTCTTGAAGCGGCCGCCATTCTGGGCGACACGCTCGTTGAACCATCGGCTGAGCGCCGAGCCGGGCTGATGACGCAACCAAAGCCAAGCCATCTCCAGCAGTGTGGAGCGCAGGCGCGTGTTTCCGGACTTTCCGATTCCTTGATCCCGGTCGAACTGGCGCTTCATATGCTGCGGGAGATCTCGTCCATCACCGGTTCGCACAGCCTCGAACCGCTCGCGCCGACCACGCCGGAGTGGATCGTAATCGGTGACGCCCTGCGAGAAGAGAAGGCCCTTGATTCGGTTGCTATGCTGGATTCGCTCCTGCATCAGCACCATGCGTTCGCGTGTTATGCGGCGACGGTCCTCGTCGTCGGGCGAGGGCACACGCAGCATCGAGCAAACACGCGGCTCGCCTCGCTCAAAGGCCAGCAAGGCTCGGATGAGGGTCTCTCCATCCAGCCGGTCTGTCTTGATCCGGCGACGACGCCGCGAAACTGCGATCGAGGCGGCGTCAACAATATGGCTCTCGTGCCCTTGGGCCTGCAGAACCCGATGGACCCAAAAGCCGTCGAGTCCAGCTTCTTGAATGACGATGATGGGATAGGATTGGTCGGTTCTGTCCAATGCCTTCTGCTTCAGTCGGGCGAGACGTTCCAAAAGCCCCGCAATGTCACCACCCATCACTGTGTGACGTGACAGCTTCTCCCCCGTTCCCGGCACCAGCGATGTGACGAGCCAAGTCTTCCGGCTCAATTCGACAGAGACGAAGATTGCGTTCAGTACTTTGTTCGTCGTCTTGTTAGCATCTCCATTTAATTTCATCTGATCGCTCCCTTTTCGACGATTGGCAATGCCGATCGTATCGAAACGGACCGCCGTCGCCACTCATAGGATCTTCATGGCGACGAAAGCGGCGGGCGGAACGGACTTGCACCCGCAGCGCAGCGGAGGGCCGGAGCGTTAGCGGAGGAACGAAGGGGGCCGACTATTTTGCCTCGCGATGTAAAGGCGGCTCTGCCGCCGACGGAAAATAGTCGGTCCACGAGGTTGCCGGTCCGGGCCGCTTGCCGCCCGATCGCCCTCTCGGAAGGCCGTGGGGCGGTCCTCTCCGGCGCCGAGGGGAAGCAGGACCACCGGCCTCGCGATAACGAAGCGGCTGCGTCGCACCTCATCCCCGTTCCGGCTATGCCGCCAGCTCGATAAAGCGCGCGACGTCCTGCGCCGCGATCTGCACGCGGCTCGCGGCCCGAAGGGCGTCAAATCCGAGCAGACGAAGATCCTCGTTGAAGTCGCCAAGCCGTGGCGAGATCACGATCGCCTCGATCCCGGCCTCCTGCGCCCGATCGATCAAGGTCGCCATGGCGCCGTCACCGGCAGGATCGTCATCGCGGGCGATGTAGAGCCGGCGGAGCGTGTCCGGGAGAAGGATGGCTGAGAGATGCGCCGCCGATAGGGCCGCGACCATCGGCATGGTCGGCAGCACGCTGCGGAGCGACAGCATCGTCTCGATGCCCTCGCCGGCCGCCATGACCTCACCCGCTAGGCCAAATCGAACGGCGTGACCAAGCAGGTCGCCCATCGCCCGTTTCGGCGTGTCGATCAGCGCCTTGCCGAGCGTCGTCTCGCTGAAGCCTCCGGGGTCAAGCCAGGTGCGATGCGCGCCGGTCAGGTGGCCGCGGAGATCGGTGACGGCGGCGATCATCGCCGGCCAGGTCTCGGTCGCGCTGTGGTCGTCGGGCCTGTAGTAGCAACGTGGGTGAAAGCGCAGACTTCCGGTTTCGTGCAAAGCCGTAATGCCGCGATTGCGGAGATACGCTTCTACGAGTGTGCCTGCGATCGACTGAGACACGCCGAAGAGCCGCCGCGCCGCCTCTGGCGATCCGAGGGGCGCGGGCGACGTTCTCGACCGGAGGCGATTTGGCGCAGGCTCCGGTTCTGGACGCGGCAGGCTCAGAAAGCGTCGTGCCTCATTGGCGACGTCGCGAAAGTTCGTGAAACAGCAGCTCTCGCGGATCACGTCGAGGAGATCGCCATGCTCGGCCGAGGCAGCATCTCGCCAATGCCCAGCGGCGCCGGGTCCGGATTCCGGTCCGCTGAGCCGGACGAACATCGACCGGCCGGGCGTATTGCGGACGTCGCCCACCGTCCAATATCGGCCCTGGCGCCGCCCGTTGGACAGGTAATGGCGGCACACGGCCTCGGCGTCACGCGCAAGACGGCGGGCCAGTTCGGAGGCGTTGTCGCGGGCCATCAGGCGGCCTCCCGCTCGCCGATGCGCACGATCGGATAGTGGTCGAGCACCTTTGCCAACACGGCGGCGCCGGTCGCATCTGATGGCACGAACATGCGCAGCTTCCACGAGATGATTTCGCTGAAGAGGCCGTATGCGCGCAACCGGTCACGCATCACATCTGTAAAGCCGGACAGTTCGAAGCGATGGGCGCCCATCACGCGGACACGACGGAGCTGCAGATCCTCGGCGAGCTCAAGGACGGTGCGCCCCTCCATCAGCGCCGAGAAGGCTTCGTTCGGGGTCAAGCTGCAGGTCGCGGTCATGCAAGCGCTCGCGGCCCAAGCTGGCGAGACCCTGCGACCGATGATGCGCTCGCCAGCATCGGTCTGGAGCCGATAGACGCGCGTCGACTCGTTCGGCAACCGCTTCCAGATCGGCAGCAGCAGACCTGCGACGATGTGGAGCGTGCTCTCAGCGAACTCGGGAACGTCGACGACTTCGCCGTTCCATGCCGCGGCGAATGTCTCGCGATCCGTAGGCTGCCAGTGGCTCTCGTCCATCATCTTCATCGAAGCATGATGGTGCTCCATCGGACGAATCAGCCGCACCCGACTTTCGATCTCGCCGTCATCGAGCATGAAGCTCGGCGCCGGAATCTGCACCGCGGCGCGACCCGAGCGCTCGTTGACCAGCAGCACCGCCCGAGCATCGGCGAGATAATCGAGCGCTTGATCCAGCGTCATGGGACGGTTGCGCCGGCGTTCGGTGATCGTGAGCAGCCGGGTTTCCGCGCCGGTCGCAGGGTGCGTGTAGATCGGATGCCGACCGGTGACGACGAAGCTGTCGGCCTGTAGCGTCTCCAGGCCAATGTCGTAGACGCCGCTAGCAATGGCGCCTTCGACCTTGGCGTTCAGCAATTGCTCGAAGGCCGTGAACAGCAAAGCTTGCAGGCCTATCGTGAGCGCGAGCAGCCGGTTCAGGAACGTCGTGATCGGCGGTAGCTCGTCCTTGATGCCGTTTTCGTCGACGAGCTTCAGGCCCGTGGCGTCCTCGAACATCTCGAGCGAGCAGCCTTCGACCTTGCCGCGCACGAGCAGCAGGTAGAGCTGGCGCAGCGCATCGCGGGCGTAGTGGCTCTCGAGATTGTCCTCAGGCCGAAACAGGCCTTGGCCGCCGGTCTGGCGCTGGCCGCGCGTGATGGCACCCAGCGTGTCGAGCCGGCGCGCGATGGTCGAGAGGAAGCGCTTTTCCGCCTTCACGTCGGTCGCAATGGGGCGGAATAGAGGCGGCTGCGCCTGGTTGGTGCGGTTCGTTCGGCCGAGACCCTGGATCGCGGCATCGGCCTTCCAGCCCGGCTCGAGCAAATAATGGACCCGAAGCCGGCGATTCCGCGCCGAGAGTTCGGCATGGTAGCTGCGGCCTGTGCCGCCAGCCTCCGAGAAGACACGCACGCGCTTCAGGTCATCCATGAAGGCGGCGGTCTCTGCGAGATTGGCGGAAGCTGCACGGTTCTCGACGGTAAGGCGGTCACATCTGCGCACCACGCGCCGCGAACGGCCGGTCACTTCCGCCACGAGGTCCGTGCCGAAGCGCTGCACGATCTGGTCGAGCGCGCCGGGAACAGGCGGAAGCGACGCGAGCCGCTCGATCAGCTCATTGCGGCGGGCGACGGCCTCGCGGCTCTCGACCGGCTGGCCGTCGCGGAAGACGGGCCGCGACGAGAGATTGCCCTCGGTGTCGGTGAAGGGCTCATAGGCCTGCACCGGGAAGGAATGGGCGAGGTAATCCAGCACGTATTCGCGGGGCGTGATGTCCACGCGCACGTCGTTCCATTCCTCAGGTGGAATCTCGGCGAGCCGACGCTCCATCAGCGCCTCGCCGGTCGATACGATCTGGATCACCGCGGCATGGCCCTCGGCCAAGTCCCGCTCGATGGAGCGGACCAGGGTCGGCGTCTTCATGCTGGTGAGCAGATGACCGAAGAATCGCTGCTTGGCCGATTCGAAGGCCGAGCGCGCGGCCGACTTCGCCTGGCGGTTGAGCGTGCCGTTCTCACCGGTAATGTTGGCGGCCTCCATTGCCGCGTCGAGGTGATTGTGGATGACGCTGAAGGCAGCGGCGTAGGCATCATAGATCCGGCGCTGCTCGTCGGAGAGCTGGTGCTCGACCAGTTCATACTCGACGCCGTCGTAGGAAAGCGAGCGGGCGGTGTAGAGACCGAGCGAACGAAGATCGCGAGAGAGCACCTCCATCGCAGCGACCCCGCCCTCCTCGATCGCCTCGACGAACTCGGCGCGGGTGGCGAACGGAAAATCCTCGCCGCCCCACAGCCCGAGGCGCTGGGCGTAGGCGAGATTGTGGACGGTGGTGGCGCCGGTCGCCGAGACATAGACGACGCGGGCATTGGGCAGCGCATGCTGAAGACGCAAGCCTGCACGCCCCTGCTGCGAGGGCGCGACATCGCCCCGCTCGCCCTTGCCGCCACCGGCATTCTGCATGGCATGGCTCTCGTCGAAAATGATGACGCCGTCGAAGTCGGAGCCCAACCATTGAACAATCTGCCGGACGCGCGAAAGCTTCTCGCCGCGGTCGTCGGACCGCAGCGTAGGTTAAAAATAGGACGCCCTCGGCCAACCGGATGTCGTACCCTTGAGGGAAGCGCGAGAGCGGCGTGACCAACAGACGCTCCATGCCGAGCGCCGACCAGTCGCGCTGCGCGTCCTCGAGCAGCTTGTCGGACTTAGAGATCCAGACCGCCTTGCACCGGCCCTGGAGCCAGTTGTCGAGAATGATGCCGGCGGACTGGCGACCCTTGCCGGCGCCGGTCCCGTCACCGAGCATGAAGCCGCGACGGAAGCGGACGGCGTTCGGTGCGTCGTCGCGGGCGGCCGCGACGAGGTCGAAGGTCTCGTCTACCGTCCAGGCGCCAGCGAGATAGTTACCATGCGCCTCGCCAGCATAGATGACCGTCTCAAGCTGGGCGTCGGACAGAATGCCATCGCTGACGAGGTTTGCCGGCAGCCGTGGCCGATAGCTCGGCTTCGGCGGCGCGACCGAGGCCATCGCGGCCGACTGCACCAGCTTGGTCGGATGCGCCTGCGCACCGTGGATCCGGATCGATTGGAGCCGGTATTCTTCGTAGATGGCGTCGCTGAGGCGCGCGCCCTCGGGCGGCGCCCAATCTGTCGCCTCATAAGCGAGGTCGACGGCTTCGGGATCGGCGACCGACGCCTTAACCGGCTGTGCAGCGGCGCTCGCGAGATAGCCGCGCACGGTGCGACGCGCCGGCGAGGCTGACACGGGAAGCACACCGGTCGATGCGACGCTCAGACGAGGTGGAACGTGTTCGCCGATCCAGCGGAGCAGTGTCGCAACGTCGGGCGCCATTCCCGGCGACGCCGGGAACGCGCTCGGATCCGCGGCAGGCACTTTGTCGATGACGGTGAGACGCGTCTCGATCGTGGTGCCGTGCTTGGCATAGACCGCGCCGGCGATCGCCGCAGTGAACACCACGCGGCCGCGTTCCTGCAGTCGGGCGAAGGCGTCATGCCAGGCTGAGGCTTCGGGTGAGACGTTTGCGCCTGATATCGTGACCAGCCGGCCGCCATCGGCGAGACGCGCCAGGGCCGAGGCGATGTGACGGTACGCGGTGTCGGCCATCCGGCCCGAAACGTTTGCCATCGCCGAGAACGGCGGGTTCATCAGCACGAAACTCGGGACCACCGTGGGATCGAGGTGGTCGTCGATTTGGGCCGCGTCGAAGCGCGTGACGGAAACGGCCGGAAAGAGAGAAGAAAGTAACACGGCCCGGGTCTTGGCCAGTTCGTTCAGCACAAGCCCGCTGCCGGCAATCTCGGCGAGGATGGCGAGCAGCCCGGTGCCGGCGGACGGCTCCAGCACGCGATCCGCCGCAGTAATGGCGGCCGCAGTCAGCGCAGCCAGGCCGAGCGGAATCGGGGTCGAGAATTGCTGGAAGATTTCGCTCTCGGCAGAGCGGCGCGTGTGGGTCGGCAGAAGCCTTGCGATCTTTTCCAAAGCGGAAAGTCGTGAAGCCGCAGAATCAGCTTTGCGGAAGAGCGCCTTTCCGTATTTGCGTAAGAACAGGACGGTGGCGACCTCACAAGTGTCATAGGCCATCTTCCAGTCCCAGGCGCCCGTCGCATCGGATGCGCCGGAGGCCACTTCCATTGCGGCGCGGAGAAGCGCGGCGTCGATGCGTCGGCCACGCTCGAGATGCGGAAGGAGATGACTCGCGGCAGCGATGATGATACTGGCGCCCTCGGGAGCGCGAACAGGCGAGATCGGAGCGGCCGGGTCGGCCGCGATCGGGGAATGGTCATTCATGGAGGAAGCCTTCAGGAGAGCGGGAATGGGCGAGCCGATCGGCGCTCTCTCTGACCGCGCCGGCTCAAACCCGTCCCGGCCGTCCTCTCCCTCTCAGCATCAAGGCGGTGCCCGACATGAGAAACGGCGCCCCACCGGGTTGGCGGCGCGCCGTGTACAAAGCGTTCGTCAGTATCCGAACTGCCAGGACGGCTACGCCTGGCCTTCGTCAGCGGCGCCCGCTTCCGCGAGGTAGCTCGCATCGCCTTCGACGACGGTGACGGCGTATTTCGTCACGACGCAGCTCCTTCGATCGGATCATTTTCGCCCGCGAGAATGGCCTCGGCCTTCGCGATGGCGGCGTCTGCCCGCCGGCGCCAAAGCTCGACATCCATTGAGCCTTCCTCCGGAACGTGGATGAGTATTTTGAGCAGACCGAGCAGCAACTCGAAATGGCCGGCCTTGCGCTGGACCTGCTCGCCGAAACGTGAGGGAAACGCCAGGCGTGGGCCGCTATAGGCAGCGTCGCGGCCTTCCCAGGCACCGGTAACATAGGTATCGCCAGACGTTTCAACGTCCGACCTGTTGTCGTCCCAGCCCTCGTCGGCGATCGCAAGATCGCAGGCTTGGTCGAGCGTTTCGGCTTCGTAGGTTCGCTGCCGATAGATCGGCAAATGATAGGTCGTCTCGATGGTGAAGAAGGGCACGATAGCCTCCAGAATGCAAAAGCCCGGCTCGCGCCAGGCTTTGGTGTGAATGGCAGTGAAAAGACGCGGGACGGCCGAAGCCGCCCCGCGTGCTCGAGCTATTCGGCCGCGATCATGCGCGACTCGTCTGCTTCATCGGCCGGAGTTTCCTCGTCGTCGCCGGCGAGGAATTCCGGCAGCGCCTCGCCATCGCCCTCGGGCTCCGCAGCATCGACAGCCGCCGCCAATTGGGCGTCGGGCATCCGCAGGGGCTCGGGCAGCCAGCCGGCCTCGGCGAGGAGGCGCTCGGCCTCCTTGGCCATGTCGCCCTTCTTCAGATGATCGATGAGCTGCGCGGCCCGCTCGCCGGCCCCCTCCCGCACCGCTTCCAGGATGCGGAGCTTCGGGACGCGGCCGAGATAGTTCTCGACGGTCGGGCGCCAACCGGACTCCACCATGTCGAGGTCGACGGCCCGGGCGATGCGATCGGCCTCAGTGATCCGGTGCTCGACGGTGTGCGGCGTGATGCCGCCGCCGTAGCGGTCGCCCTTCTCGTAGAGCGCGTTGATGCCGAATGAGGCGCAGTGCGCGAAGAGCGCCGCCTGCTCGTCGCCGGTGAGGCCGGTCAGCCAATCCCAGAGTTCGGTCTTCTCCTTGGGCAGGCGCTCCTCCCACGTCTTGTGGCGCGCGTCGATCGCCTTGGCCGCTGGCGTGTCCTTCAGCCCTTGCGCTTGCACCGGGAAGCTGACGCTGCGCACCGAGACCTCCATCGCCGTCCCGTAGGAGGAATAGCGGGAGAAGACGTCGAGGCAGAATTTGTGCAGCACCGCCTGGAAGGCGACCGAAGGCGTGATCGCCAGCCTGTCGCGCAGCGCCAAAGTCCGCTCCGCCGTGAGCTCGGTCAGCAGGCGATCGGGGAGCGGCTTCACCGCATCATCATCCTCATCCTCTGCCTCCGCGAGCTGCCCGCCGATGGTGATGACGGCGCGCTGGATTCCCGGCGCTGATGGTTCGGCGCCGTCGAAGGTCGCGGCAGCGGGTTCGCCATCGCTGCCCTGCTCTGGCTCGGCCACGGGTAGCTCGTCCTCAGGGCGGACGTAACCGCGATCAACCAAGAGCGTGCCTTCGGCGTCGATGCCGACGAACACACCCGCGCGGGCGATGTCGGCAAGCTGATAGTTGATGGGTCGATCGTCAAAGACGGCGAGAGCCGTCTCGATTTCGCCAAGTCGCTGGTCAACCTCGTCGGGCAGCTCATCCGCGCCGTCATGCTCGGCTTCCAGCCTGGCAAATTCGGCCTTGAGCGCCTCGATGGTCGCCTGCTCTTCGGCGGTGAGAGCTGGCCCCGCAAATTCGGACAGTAGCTTGAGTGGATTTTCTGCCTGACAGCGGCGAGGATTCTTGCTGCGAATCAGGAGCGAAGATGACGAAGAAGAGCCGCCGGACGCATTCTCCGGCATTCAAGGCGAAGGTTGCTTTGGCTGCGGTCAAAGGAGACAAGACACTGGCGGAGCTGGCGCAACTGTTTGATGTTCATCCGAACCAGATCACGATCTGGAAAAACCAGCTCCTGGAAGGCGCCGCCGGCGTGTTTGGGCATGACAAGACATCGGCCGAGACGCCGGTCGATTTGAAGGCGTTACATGCCAAGATCGGCGAGCTGGCGTTGGAAAACGATTTTTTGTCCGGCGCGCTCACCAAGGCGGGCCTGCTGAGCGCAAAGCGATGATCGACCGCGGTCATGATCTTTCTATCGTGCGCCAGGCGAAGGTCCTGAAGCTGGCTCGCAGCACGGTCTACTATGAACCTCGGCCAGTTTCGGCCGAGGACCTTGCCTTGATGCGTCGGCTCGATGAGCTGCATCTCGATTATCCCTTCGCGGGAGCGCGTATGCTGCGATCGTTGCTGCGGCGGGAGGGGGTATACGCCGGTCGCCGCCACATCGCGACGCTGATGAAGCGCATGGGGATCGAGGCGGTCTATCGTCGCCCGAACACGAGCAAGCCGGCTCCGGGTCACAAGATCTACCCGTACCTGTTGCGCGGATTGAAGATCGAGCGGCCCGACCATGCGTGGGCAATGGACATCACCTACATTCCGATGCGGCGTGGCTTCGTCTATCTCGCGGCGGTCGTCGATGTGTTCAGCCGACGGGTCCTGGCCCATCGCGTCTCGATCACAATGGAGGCGGCCTTCTGCGTCCAAGCGGTCCAGGAGGCGTTGGCGAAGCACGGCAGGCCCGAGATTTTCAACACGGATCAGGGCAGCCAGTTCACCAGCCTCGAGTTCACCGATGTGCTGCTGGACGCGAAGATCGCCATCAGCATGGACGGCAAGGGCGCCTGGCGCGACAACGTGTTTGTCGAGCGGCTCTGGCGCACGGTCAAATACGAAGAAGTTTATCTCCGCGCCTACGACAGCGTGTCCGAGGCGCGAGCGTCAATTGCCAAGTATCTGGCCTTCTACAATCAGGGACGCCCTCACTCGAGCCTTGACGGGCGCACGCCCGACGAGGCTTACTTCGGCACGCAAGCTATGGTGATGGCCGCATGACCGTCGCCGACGATTTTGTCGTCGCTCTGGTCGGGCTACGCCCTCCCGACGCAACGACAAAATCGTAAAGCCCCGCGTTCAGCATAACCCGGCAGGAATCCACTTAAATCCAGCGGGGCGCTGTCCAAACAACCGGGGCCAGCTCTGTGAGACCGGCGGATACGCTGTCCAGCTCGCGCAAGCCACGCGTGTGGCCGTAGGGGAAGTCGATCGCGACCTCGATCCACTTCCAACCTTCGGCAGCGATCGTTTCTGCCTCCGCCTTCAACTTCTCGGCGACCAGGCGGTCGAGCAGAGCGACGTCCTCGAGCCAACCGCCGTCGTCGGACTGGAACAGGTCGCGCAGCACCACACCGCCAGCCGCCTCGTAGGCGTCGAGGCCGACAAACACGGCCCTCCGGTCGGAGGCGCGCGCCGTCTTCTCCGTCAGCATGCGGCGGATCTGATAGGGCTCCTTCTGCCAGGAGCCGGAGATGGCCTGCCAGACCTGTTCCTGGCGTCCATGATCCGCGGTGACGGTGAAGGCCATCAACTGCTCAAGCGACATGCCGTCCTCGGCATAGATGTCGAGCAACGCGGGCGAGACCGAGGCCAGGCGCAAGCGCTGCTTCACCACATTGACCGAGGTGAAGAAGACCGCAATCGCGATTGCATTGACCTGGAGTTCCACGCGTCAGGCACGCGCGCTCCTGGATGCGGCGATCGAAGCCGGACAGGAGAATGCTCGGTTCGTCGGCAACGTCATGAACGCGATGGACACGTTGCGCCATTTCGGCAGTCACTCCTGGATCAACGAGTGCTTTATGATAAGGGCGCGGGAGGTGCGTGATAACTGGCGAGCCTACGTGTTGCAACGACTGGCCTACATCGCCGTGCTCGGCCTTGCCGTCGCGCTGCAATTTGCGGTCACGCTTCTCCTTCTTATACCTGAATATCACGCCGGCGCGATCACCATTGGCGATATGGTGCTATTCAATACGCTTCTGCTTCAGCTCAATATGCCCTTTGAGACGGTCGCGAGGGCGATCTCTGACGTGGCGCGGTCGCGAGCCGACCTCATCCCTCTAGGTAGACTGTGGGCCGCACCAGAAGAGCGGCAAGCATCTCATGCTCACGATTTCAAGCCCTCCGCTGACCAGCTCTCTTTCGAGAGCATTGGTTATGCCTACGACAACGGTCGCGGCGTTACCGACGTCTCGTTTAAGGCCGGGCGCGGCGGGATTACTTTTCTTGTCGGTGAAACCGGATCGGGGAAGTCCACGATCTTTAAGCTCGCCCTGAAATCGATTGAGCCCGACTACGGCCGAATTCTCGTCGATGGAACGGATATAGCGAGCGTCGATCGCGCGGATTGGTATGCCGCAGTTGCTCTCGTGCCGCAGGAGGTGATGTTGCTCAATGAGCCGCTAGCTGACAACATTTTGTTAGGACGGCCCCGCGACGAGGTACGCCTTCGCGATGCGTCGAAAGAAGCCGCTATTCTCCCGTTGATTGAGGCGCTACCGGAAGGATTTGAAACAACCGTTGGAGAACGCGGCTTGAAGCTTTCCGGCGGGGAGCGACAGCGCGTTGCTATTGCCCGCGCGCTCTATGGACAGCCGGCGATCCTTCTTCTCGACGAGGCTAGCTCCGCGCTCGACGAACGAACCGAACGGGACGTTATGGACCATATACGCACGCTAGCTGAGGATGTGACTGTGCTAGCGATCACTCATCGGAGAGGTGTCATCTCCACGAGCGACGTCGTGGTCGATCTGACCGACTGCGCCTTGTCAGTGACTTAGACGAAGAGTGCCGCAGCCGTTTCGTAAGACGCCCAGTTTCAGGCACCCGGCATGCCCACGAGCACGACCGGCCGCTCGCCGTGCGCTGTCGGATGCGATCATTGTTGTCGTAGTGAATCTGTCTGTAGATTTCAGCGACAAACTCGCCGAGGGAAGAGAAGCGGACCGGAATCGCGAGGTCGATCTTGAATTTGTCGTAGAAACTCTCCCGGTACCCATTCTCCCAGTGACGGTCTTTCTTCGAGCGGGAGATGGCGATATTGAGCGACACAAGGAAGGCGCGGGCGGCTTTCGCGTTGTACTCGGCACCGTTGTCGGGGCGGAAGATCGCGGGACGGCCGTGCGCAAGGAGCGCATTGCCGAGAGCGGGTCGCGCAAGAATTCCTCGATCTGCCGCCGGAGCGCATGAGCGCATGGTCGCGCTCCGGCATCTTGCGTTTGTAGTACAGCGCAGGGGCTGAAACGGCGAGCGATTGCGCGCGCCTCGCGTGCGGCCACGCCGGCGTCTCTCATCTCTTTTTGGGCCTCGTTAAGCTTCAGGGTGACGAGGCGGACCATCCTCAGGAGCTCGTCGTTCTCCCCTCGGAGCTTGGCAATCTCCATGACGGAACGGCCACTTGATACCGTGCCCGCGATTAAAGAACGGGCCACTCATCGAGCTAGGCTCGAAAGGTGAAGCAGTAAAGAACGCGCAAAGGGCGTTGATTGAGCGTAAGCACGATTTTCCTCGCACGTTGACGCGCGGGCTTTTGACGGATGGCGTTCGTATCTGGCGATACTGGGCTGTTCAGGCCGTGGCGGCTTTGGGGCTCAGCCGGCAACCTGATATTGCCGCACCGGATGGCGGACCATCGCATCGATATCGATGCCGTCAAGGATCGAGTGCAATTGCTCGGTCGTCAGCGTGACGACCGCCTCTTGGCGGCGCGGCCATCGGAACTTGTCCTCGGTTAGCCGCTTCAGGACCAGCACAAAGCCGGACCGATCGAAGAACAGCAGCTTCATCCGGTCGCAACGGCGATTGCAGAACGCAAAAACCGCAAGAGCGAACGGATCGAGCGCCATCGTCTCCTGGACCAGAACCGCAAGGCTGTTGATGCCAGCCCGGAAGTCGATCGGCTCACGGTGCAGATAGACCTGAAGCTCACCGCCCAGTCTGAACATGGCCCAGTGCTCCGATGATCGCCGTCATGCATCCACATCGCCGCATTCCAGCGCAAGCTTCACGCCGTTCGGCAGGGACGCGCTCACTTGGGCTAGATTTGGTCTCTCAGGAGGTTGTCCATCTGGTCTGAACCGAGGAAGCTGAGGTTGCGAAGCTTCAGTGTTCCAAGGCAGATGAACGTCCACAAGAATGCGCCTTTGACGCTCAAAGGTCGAGAGGCGATGGTGCGAGGCGTGGTCGAGGGCGGGCTGAGCCAGGCTGATGCGGCAAATCAGTTCAACACGACACCGAAAACCGTGGCCAAATGGGTCAAGCGGTTCCGCGCAGAAGGCGTGGATGGTTTGCGCGACCGCTCGTCGCGACCTCGTTCATCGCCGAGCCAAACCCCGCCGGCCACGTGCGCCGCCGTCGAGACGTTGCGCCGGCAGCGCCACACCGGCAAGCAGATTGCTGCCGAGGTCGAGGTGTCACCGGCCACCGTCAGCCGTATCCTTCGCCGCTTGGGATTAAGCCGGATACGCGATCTGGAGCCCGCCGAGCCGGTGCGCCGGTACGAGCGCGAGCACCCCGGCGAGCTCATCCATATCGACATCAAGAAGCTCGGCAGGTTCGTAAGACCAGGCCACCGCATCACACACGATCGCCAGAAAGGCGAAGCCGCGGCGCCGGCCACGAGTTCGTCCACGTGGCCATCGACGATGCATCGCGCTTGGCCTTCTCCCAGATCCGGCGGGATCAGAAAAAGGAGAGCGCCATCGCCTTCCTCAAGGAGGCCGTCACTTACTACCGCAGCCTCGGCATGAAGGTCACCGGCATCATGACCGACAACGGCTCCTGCTACCGCGCCAAGGCCTTCGCCAGAGCGTGCAGGAAGCTCGGCCTCAAGCACATCTTCACCAGACCCTACAGACCGCAAACAAACGGCAAGGCCGAACGCTTCATCCAGACAGTGCTGCGCGAATGGGCCTACGCTCGCGCCTATGACACCTCAGACCAGCGCGCCAAAAACCTGCCAATCTGGCTTCATCACTACAACTGGCATCGCCCGCACGGCAGCCTGCAGGCCAAACCACCCATCAGCCGCCTCGGCCTCCCGAAGGACGACCTGTTGAGATTCCACAGCTAGAGAACAAAAAGCTGTAGTCCCCTTGGGTTCCGACCCGCGCACTTCATCGCAAGTCGCCGGCAAATCAACCGTCGCCACGCTGTCTTGTCGCGACAGGGCTCGATCGGCGGTCTCCTCAAGCTGAACCCGGATGAACGCCGATGGTGAAGATGGCGGCAGAGACCTGGTCGCGGTGTGCTTCTTGATCCACTTCCGAAGCAGGTTCGCGTTGACCCCGTGTTCGAGCGCAAGTCTCGATACCGAAACCCCAGGCTCAAGACAGGTCGCGACAAGACGCTCCTTCGATGCCGCCTCGTAGCGCCGGCGACCGTTCCGGCCAACAAGCCTCACTCGCAATTTCTGATCATCGTCTGCCATCACAAGGTGCCCACCTATTTTGGTGGACACCTCATGCATCAGAGTACTCAAAAGCAAAAGGTGGAGGGAAATTCGCGCTTACTGTCGATCAGCATGCTTCGACGCAGCAAGTATTTTTTCGCCGCTCTACGCCCGCTTCCTACGACGCCTGAATACTTGTTGAACTAACCCGTTTCCTGCCTTTTCTATCCATCCCCGTTGCTGATCGCTTGCCGCGATTGGTACTCGACGGGGGACGATCGTGGCGGGCACTTCACTCCATTCGGAAGCCTTCTCGCGTGGCGCGCGCATGCTGCGCACCGCGCTTGGTCCCGCGATCGCCACCTTCCTGGAAGACCCCTCGATCGTCGAGGTGATGCTCAACCCCGATGGTCGGCTCTGGGTCGACCGGCTGTCCGGCGGGCTGGAGGATAGCGGACGAACGATGTCCGCCGCCGACGGCGAGCGGATCGTGCGCCTGGTCGCGCACCATGTCGGCGCTGAGGTGCATGCCGAAAAGCCCCGCGTCTCGGCCGAGCTTCCCGAGACGGGGGAGAGGTTCGAGGGGCTTCTCCCGCCTGTCGTTGCGGCGCCGGCCTTTGCGATCCGCAAGCCTGCGGTGGCTGTTTTCACCCTGGATGACTACGCGGCGGCCGGCATCATGACGGCCGGGCAGGCGGGCATGCTCCGCGAAGCCGTCGCGGCCCGCAAGAACATCCTGGTCGCCGGCGGCACGTCGACCGGCAAGACCACCCTGACAAACGCGCTGCTGGCGGAGATCGCCGGCACCACCGATCGCGTGGTCCTGATCGAGGACACGCGTGAACTGCAGTGCCGCGCGCCGAATCTGGTCGCGCTGCGCACCAAGGACGGCGTGGCGTCCCTGTCGGATCTGGTTCGGTCTTCCCTCCGCCTACGCCCCGACCGGATTCCGATCGGCGAGGTACGGGGCAGCGAAGCCCTGGAGCTCCTCAAAGCCTGGGGCACGGGCCACCCCGGTGGGATCGGAACGATTCACGCCGGCACGGCTCTGGGCGCGCTTCGCCGCCTCGAGCAGCTCATCCAGGAAGCCGTCCTCACTGTTCCCAAGGCGCTGATCGCCGAGACCATCGATCTCGTCGCGGTTCTGCGCGGCCGCGGCAGCGAACGCCGCCTCGCTGAACTTGCTCTCGTCGCCGGCCTCGATCCCGCCACCGGCGACTACCGCGTCAACTCTGCCGCGGCGGGCGGCCCATCCTCACTTCCCGGAGACCCCTCATGATCCAGTTTCCTCCCGCGATCCGTCGCGTGCGACTCCGCTTCACGGGCCTCGCCGCAATTGCCGTCATCTCCATTGCAATCGCGCCCGCGGCCTACGCCTCCGGCTCGTCGATGCCGTGGGAGACGCCGCTCAATCAGATCCTGGAGTCGGTGCAAGGGCCGGTCGCGAAGATCATGTCGGTCATCATCATCACCGTGACCGGCCTGACGCTTGCGTTCGGCGATAGTTCCGGTGGCTTCCGCCGGCTGATCCAGATTGTCTTCGGTCTGTCGATCGCCTTCGCCGCGTCGAGCTTCTTCCTGACCTTCTTCAGCTTCTCCGGCGGAGCGCTGGTGTGATGGCCGGCATCATCGATCTAGACGTGCCGGGCTTCTTCGCGCCGGTTCATCGCGCGCTCACCGAGGCAATCCTGATGGGCGGCGCGCCCCGCACGGTTGCGATCGCCAACGGCACGTTGGCCGCGGCAATAGCGCTCGGCCTCCACCTCTGGATCCCCGGCGCGCTGATTTGGGCCGTGGGCCATGCCGCGGCGGTCTGGGCGGCCAAGCGCGACCCGCAGTTCGTGGACGTCGTTCGACGCCACCTCCGCTATCCTTCTTACCTCGGCGTGTGAGACTTCCATGCTGAACCTCGCCGAATACCGCAACCGGCCCCACAGTCTTGCCGACTTCCTGCCCTGGGCCGCTTTGGTCGAGAAGGGCGTCGTCCTCAACAAGGACGGCGCGTTCCAGCGCACGGCGCGCTTCCGCGGGCCGGATCTCGACAGCGCGACGCCTGCCGAACTGGTCGGCGTAACGGCCCGACTCAACAACGCGCTCCGCCGTCTCGGCTCAGGTTGGGCGATCTTCGTCGAGGCCCAGCGCATCGCCGCCCAGACTTATCCGCACAATACTTTTCCTGACGCCGCATCAGCGCTGGTCGATTTGGAGCGGCGGGACGCTTTCGAGGAGGCGGGCGCGCATTTCGAGAGCCGCTATTTCCTGACCTTCGTCTGGCTCCCGCCGGCTGAGGACGCCTCGCGGATCGAAGGCTGGCTCTATGAGGGCCGCGCGCAGAGCGGCGTCGATCCCCACGAGCTGCTGCGTGGTTTTGTTGATCGGACCAACCGCGTCCTGCAACTTGTCGAAGGGTTCATGCCTGAGGTGGCGTGGCTCGATGATGGCGAGACGCTGACCTACCTGCATTCGACGATCTCGACCCGGCAACAGCGCGTGCGCGTCCCCGAGACGCCGATGCATCTCGACGCGCTGCTCGCGGACGAACCGCTTGCCGGTGGCCTCGAGCCGCGGCTCGGCAACCATCATCTTCGTACACTCACGGTGGTCGGCTTTCCGACCGCGACCTATCCCGGAATCCTCGACGAGCTGAACCGGCTTGCCTTTCCTTACCGCTGGTCGACCCGCGCGATCCTCCTCGACAAGACCGAGGCGGTGAAACTCTTGACCAAGATCCGCCGGCAGTGGTTCGCCAAGCGCAAGTCGATTGCAGCCATCGTCAAGGAGGTGATGACCAACGAGGCCTCGACACTGGTCGATAGCGATGCGGCGAATAAGGCCACTGACGCCGATCTCGCCTTGCAGGAACTGGGCACCGACGACGTCGGTCAAGCCTACATCACCGCGACCGTCACCGTCTGGGACGAGGACCCCGGTCTCGCCACTGAGAAGCTTCGCCTCGTCGAGAAGGTGATCCAGGGGCGCGACTTCACCTGCATGCCGGAAGGGGTGAACGCGCTCGAAGCCTGGCTCGGCTCTCTGCCGGGTCACGCCTACGCCAACGTTCGCCAACCGCCGCTCTCGACACTGAACCTCGCTCACCTGATTCCGCTTTCAGCGGTCTGGGCCGGGTCAGATCGGGATGAGCATTTCCGCAGCTCCCCGCTCTTCTTCGGTAAGACCGAAGGCTCGACGCCGTTCCGGTTTTCGCTGCATGTCGGCGACGTCGGCCACACCCTGATCGTCGGCCCGACCGGCGCCGGCAAATCCGTGCTGCTGGCGCTGATGGCGATCCAGTTCCGGCGCTACCGGAAAAGCCAGATCTTCGCCTTCGATTTTGGTGGCTCGATCCGCACGGCGGCCCTTGCCATGGGCGGCGACTGGCACGACCTCGGCGGAAGTCTGTCCAACAGCGCCGAAGATTCAGTCTCCCTTCAACCCCTCGCACGTATCGGCGATGCGGCCGAGCGCGCCTGGGCGGCCGAATGGGTGACGGCAATCCTCGCCAAGGAGGGCGTCACCATCGATCCGACCGTGAAGGAGCACGTCTGGTCGGCATTGACGTCACTGGCGTCCTCACCGGCCGAGGAACGCACGATCACCGGTTTGACGGTTCTGTTGCAATCGACCGCACTCAAGCAGGCGCTGCAACCTTATTGCGTCGGCGGCTCCTCCGGCCGTTTGCTCGACGCGGAGGCCGAGCAGCTCGGCTTTGCGTCGGTGCAGGCGTTCGAGACCGAGGGCTTGATCGGCGCAGGCGCGGCGCCTGCCGTCCTCACCTACCTCTTCCATCGCATCGAGGGCCGGCTCGACGGCCGGCCGACCCTCCTCATCATCGACGAGGGGTGGCTCGTCCTCGACGATCCAGCCTTCGCGCAACAGCTCAGGGAATGGTTGAAGACCCTGCGGAAGAAGAACGCTTCCGTCGTCTTCGCCACTCAATCGCTTTCCGACATCGATGGCAGCAACATCGCGCCAGCGATCGTCGAGAGCTGCCCGACGCGGATATTCCTGCCGAACGAGCGCGCGATCGAACCGCAGATCACCGCCATCTACCAGCGGTTCGGCTTGAACGACCGCCAGATCGAGATCATCGCGCGGGCGACGCCGAAGCGCGACTACTATTGCCAGTCTCGTCGCGGCAATCGGCTGTTCGAGCTCGGCCTTGGGCCAGTTGCGCTCGCCTTCTGCGCCGCCTCCTCCAAGACCGACCATGCCGCAATCGAACGGCTGCTTGCCGAGCACGGCCGTGACGACTTCACGGCCGCCTGGCTCGCCGATCACGAACTGCTGTGGGCCGCCGATCTCATCCCTGACCTGACAAACCTGGAGGTGCAATCATGACCGCTCTCGAAGTGCGGCGCGCTGGCTTGGCCGCTGCGACGGCTCTCTCGCTCGCCTTTTCGATCTCGCCGCTTTCGACGACCTCGGTCCTTGCGCAGTGGATCGTCTACGACCCCACCAACTTCAGCCAGAACGTGCTGACCGCGGCGCGCGAGCTGCAGCAGATCAACAATCAGATCCAGATGCTGACCAATCAGGCCCAAAGCCTGGTGAATCAGGGAAAGAACCTCGCCAACCTGCCGTTGTCGACGCTGACCCAGCTTCAGTCATCGATTGCCAAGACCCAGTCACTGCTGAGCCAGGCCCAGAACATCGCCTTCAACGTCGAGCGCGTCCAGACGATGTATTCCAGCACCTACGGCACGGCGGCGGCGACGGGCTCCAATGCAACAATGTTTGCCGCGGCTCAAAGTCGTTGGCAGAACTCGGTGGGCGCTTTCGAAGACTCGCTGAAGGTGCAGGCCGGCGTCGTCGGCAATATCTCGACCAACTCCAGCGCAATGAGTACGCTGGTTACCGCCAGTCAGTCGGCAAGTGGCGCTTTGCAAGCCGCTCAAGCCGGCAACCAACTCCTCGCGCTGCAATCCCAGCAGCTATCCGATCTCGTCGCGGTGCTCGCCGCGAAGGGACGGGCGGATGCGCTGGAGCAGGCGCGCGTAACGGCGACCGAGTCGCAGGGCCAGCAGCAATACAAAATCTTCTCGACACGCAGCGGCTATCAGCCGGGCAACGTCACCATGTTCAGCGGCAACTGAGGCACCGATCATGGAGCGCTCGGATATCTTTCGCGCAGGCGCGATGATCGTCGTGTTCGTGATTTTCCTCGCCGCGCTGCACGTCATCCATCGGCGTCCAGCCGAGCGGCCGGTATCCGACGCCCCCTCTGTCTCCGCTCCCGATGACCTCTCGGCCGAGCTGCTCCGCTGCGCCGAGCTTGGACCCCAGGATGCCGAAGATCCGCACTGCCAGGCGGTTTGGAAGGAGAACCGCGCGCGCTTCTTCGGCAGGCCGGCGCGGCCACGTCTGCCGCAAGCCGCGCCGGCCACTCAGCCGATGACGGCTGTTCCAAAGGGAGAGAAGCCGTGAACAACGTCGGCGTCATCGACACCTTTCTCAATACTTTCACGACCTACATTGATTCGGGTTTCGGCCTGATCAAGGGCGAGGTCACGTATTTGTCGTCGACGTTGATCGTCATCGACATCACGCTCGCGGGCCTGTTCTGGGCTTGGGGCGCAGACGAAGACATTCTCCAGCGACTGGTGAAGAAGACCCTCTACATCGGCTTCTTTGCCTTCATCATCACTAACTTCACCAAGCTCTCAGGCATCATCTTCAACAGCTTCGCAGGCCTCGGCCTGAAGGCCGGCGGCTCGTCGATCTCGACGGCGGACTTCCTGCGGCCCGGCCGGCTTGCGCAGGTCGGCCTCGACGCCGGGCAGCCGTTGCTCGACTCCGCAAGCCAAATGATGGGCTTCACCAGCTTCTTTTCCAACTTTGTACAAATTGCCGTGCTGATGGTGTCCTGGCTGCTGGTGCTGATCGCCTTCTTCATTCTGGCGGTGCAGCTCTTCGTCACGCTGATCGAGTTCAAGCTGACGACGCTCGCCGGCTTCATCCTCATTCCGTTCGCGCTCTTCAACAAGACCGCCTTTCTCGCGGAGAAGGTGCTGGGCAATGTCGTTGCCTCCGGCGTGAAGGTCATGGTGCTCGCCGTCATCGTCGGCATCGGCACCGGGCTCTTTTCGCAGTTCACCACCGCCTATGCCGGCGGCCAGCCGACGATCGAGCAGGCGCTCTCTGTCGTGCTCGCGGCGCTCGCTATGCTGGGCCTCGGCATCTTCGGGCCCGGCATCGCGACCGGGCTTGTTTCCGGCGCGCCGCAGCTTGGTGCGGGCGCTACCGTCGGCACGGGTCTGGCTGTTGCCGGTACAGCGATGGTCGGCGGCGCGGCGCTCGGTTTGGCCGGAAGGGGAGCGATGGCAGCCAGCTCTGGTGCTGCGGCTGCCGCGCGCGGCGGTGCGGCGATGGCGGGCGGCATGTCCTCCGCCTACAGCCTCGCATCAGCCGGTCGGTCCGGCGCCGGCGGCGTCGCGTCCGGTCTCGGCGGTGCAGGCCGTGCGGCGGCTAGTCACGCGGCAGCTCCCGTCAGACGCGCCGCTGCGCAAGCGGCAGGGACAATGACGGAGAGCTTCACTTCTGGCGCCCGTGCCGGCGTCGCCAACACGGGTGGCTCCTCGACGATGGGGACCATTCGGAGCGGCGCGGCCGCAAACGATGGAGCCGCATCTCAAGTGCCGAGCGAGAGCGGTCCGCCCGCCTGGGCCCAACGCGTCAAGCGCAATCAGACCGTCATTCACGGCGCTCAGACCACCGCGCAAGCCCTCAAATCCGGCGACAGCCATGGCGGCGGCCACTCCGTCGACCTCTCGGGAGGAGAATAACGAATGTCAGTCTTCCGGCGATCGTCGGTTCGTTACGGCCGCACGCCCGAACCAGAAACCCCCTACCAGCGCGCAGCGCAAGTTTGGGATGAGCGCATTGGATCCGCCCGGGTGCAGGCCAGGAACTGGCGGCTGATGGCCTTCGGTTCGCTGATGCTGTCCTGCGGCCTTGCCGGTGGACTCGTCTGGCAATCCACGCACGGCACTGTCGTTCCCTGGGTGGTGCAGGTCGACAAGCTCGGCGAAGCGCAAGTCATGGCGCCCGCTACCGCCGACTACAGGCCGAACGACCCACAGATCGCCTGGTATCTCGCCCACTTCATTCAGATCGTTCGCTCGCTTCCGGCCGACCCGATCATCGTGCGGCACAACTGGCTGCAGGCCTATGATTTCACAACCACGGCGGGCGCGGCGGCGCTGAACGACTACGCCCGCGCCAACGACCCCTTCGCCAATCTCGGCAAGCAGCAGGTCGCGATCGACGTCTCCAGCGTCATCCGCGCCTCGCCCGACAGTTTTCGCGTGGCCTGGGTTGAGCACCGCTTTCAGGACGGGGCGCTCGCCGGCACCACGCGTTGGACCGCGATCCTCACCATCGCGATTCAGCCGCCCACCGACGCCGATCGGCTGCGCAAGAATCCACTCGGCATCTACGTCAACGCCATCAACTGGTCAAAGGAGCTGGGACAATGACCCCGCCGATTTTCGCAAAAGCCGGCGGTCCGGCTTCGCGTTTTTCCATCGTTCATCAAAACCGGAAGGACGGCGATACGTCTTTCCGTAAATCCGCTTTGACGGCTTTGCTGATATCCGTCTCAGCCCTTGGCGGCTGCGCGCACAATTTCATCCCACCCGACATCAGCTACGACACTGCGGAGCCTGCGACGCTCACCGTCGACCCGGCGCCGCCCGTCAAAATCGTGGAGTTGCCCCAGCCGCTGCCACTGCCCGGGCAGTTGAAGCCGCTCGCCGCCGGCAAACGCGTCCCGGAAGCCGCCGATCCAAAGGTTCGCGTCAAACAGGCCAACGCCGCGGCACGGGTGCAGCCGGTCCGCAATGGTTTCATCAACGCAGTACAGGTCTATCCGTTCTCCGGCGGAGCCCTCTACCAGGTCTACACGGCGCCCGGCCAGATCACAGATGTCGCCCTCCAGGAGGGTGAGCAACTCGTCGGCTCCGGTCCGGTTGCCGCCGGTGACACTGTGCGCTGGATCATCGGCGATACCGAGAGCGGCGCGGGCGCGACCAAGAAGATTCATATCCTCGTCAAGCCGACGCGGCCGGATTTGGTCACCAATCTCGTGATCAACACCGATCGGCGGACCTATCTCCTCGAGCTGTGCTCGACGGAAAAGACCTATATGGCCTCGGTCTCCTGGCAGTATCCCGAGGACCAGCTGATTGCGCTTCGGCGGCAGAATGCGGCCGCTGAAACTGCGGCGCCAATTGCGGCTGGCGTCGATCTCGCCTCGATCAACTTCCGCTACTCTATTGAGGGCGACGACCCGGCCTGGCGTCCGCTGCGCGCCTTTGATGACGGCAACAAGGTCTACATCGAGTTCCCAAGCGGTATCGCCCAGGGTGAAATGCCGCCGCTGTTCGTGATAGGTCCAGCCGGCGGCTCCGAACTGGTGAACTACCGAGCAAACCGTAACTACTACATCGTCGACCGCTTGTTCGCCGCCGCCGAATTGCGTCTTGGCGACAAGGATAGTGAGCGGCGCGTGCGCATCGTCCGCACCGACGGAAGGCCGCGCGCATGGCGATAGACAGCGAAGACGAACGTCAGGGCGACATTCCGCCCGTCGCGCCGCCGGACCTGCGGCTCCGAGGCGAGCGGCCCCGTGTCACACGGCTCTCGCGCAAGGTCCTTGTCGGCCTCGGCGCGCTGTCTGCCCTCGCGGTCGCGGGCGCGCTCGGCTACGCGCTCCAGACCGGCAACAAGGCGCAGAGCGGCCAAGAACTGCTCAGCACCCAGAACCGGCCTTCGGCCGAGGGTCTGGCCGGGTTGCCGAAAGACTATACCGGCCTGCCGCGTCAAGCACCGCCGCTCGGGCCGCCGCTGCCCGGCGATCTCGGCAAGCCGATCCTCAACACCGGCGCTGCACCGAACACGATGGCGGCGACGTCAGATCCCGAGACGCAGCGCAGGGGCCAGGAAATCGAGGCGGCGCGGGTCAGCCGCCTCTTTGCCCAAACTGCTCAGCAACCGCAGAGCGTCGGCCAACTCATCCCGAATGCCTCCGCTGGCGCCACGGCCACTCCGGCCGCGACACCGCCCGTCGATGCCGGATCTGCCCAGAACATGCAGGACCGCAAGACGGCCTTCCTCACTGCTCCGACAGACAAGCGCACGGTCAGTCCGGAACGGCTCGAAGCCAAGGCCTCACCTTACGTCGTGCAGGCGGGCACCGTGATTCCGGCTGCGCTCATCACGGGCATTCGTTCCGATCTGCCCGGCCAAGTCACCGCACAGGTGACCGAGGCGGTCTGGGACAGTCCGTCTGGCAAATATCTTCTGATCCCGCAGGGTGCCAAACTGATAGGTCAGTACGATAGCTCCGTCGCGTTCGGCCAGTCCCGCATCCTCCTGGTCTGGACCCGCATCATCATGCCGGATGGCAACTCGATCGTGCTAGAGCGCCAGCCCGGCGCCGACACCGGTGGTTATGCCGGTCTCGAGGATGAGGTCGACAACCACTGGGGCATGCTGTTCAAGGCTGCCGTCCTCTCGACCATGCTCAGCGTCGGAGGCGAGGCGGGCACGAGCCAGAATGAGAACAACCTCGTTCAAGCGATCCGTAGCGGCGCGTCCAACAGCATCAGCCAGACCGGCCAGCAGATCGTGCAGCGCCAGCTCAACATCCAGCCGACGCTGACCATCCGGCCAGGTTTCCCGGTGCGGGTCATCGTTACGCGGGATTTGGTGTTGGCTCCCTACCGCCAGGAGGCAAGCCGATGAGCAAGCTGAAGCTCGGAACCATCCTCGACGATAAGCCGGTGAAGATCGCCGTCGAGTTGCCGGCTGCCGTCCATCGCAATCTCCTCGCCTATGCCGAGGCGATCGCGCGCGAGAGCGGACAGCCGGCACCCGATCCCGCCAAGCTCATCGCTCCGATGATCCAAAGATTCATGGCAACAGACAAGGGGTTTTCAAAGGTGAAACGCGCGGCAACAAATTGATAAGGGGACGATCGTTCAGCGTTGCCTTGCAGAAACGGCCGGGACGAAAGCCCATCAAGTCAAATCCGGTCATAGACCAGCATTTTGCTCACGTAGACGCGTTCAGGTGAACAGGAAGTCAGATGCCATATATCGATGCCACGGGTGTGAAGCTTTATTTTGAGGAAGCCGGGGAAGGTCATCCGATCATTTTCCTGCACGAGTTCGGCTCAGATAGCCGCGGATGGAAAACCCAGGTTCGCTACTTTTCTCGTGCCTATCGCTGCATCACTTTCAACGCTCGCGGATATGCCCCCAGCGACGTTCCTGACGATCCGACGCTATATGGCTGGGAGCTCGCTGTGAACGACATCGCCGCCGTCATGCGTGGCCTCGCTGTCGAACACGCACACCTGGTCGGATTGAGCATGTGCGGATATGCCGCCTTGCAGTTCGGATTACGCTATCCGAAGAGAGCCAGCGCGATTGTCGCGGCCGGTGTGGGATCCGGATCGGCTCCTTCCCAGCAGGACGCCTGGTCGAGAGAAACCTCCATTCTCGCGCGGGCTTTCATCGAGCGCGGGATGGACGCGATGGCCCGGAGAATGGCGCATGGTCAGACTCGTATTCAACTCAAATACAAGGACACACGGAGCTGGGAAGAGTTCCAGGAACGCCTGCGTCACCACTCACCGCTAGGTATGTCGAATACGATGGCGCGCTGTCAGGGGGTGCGACCGCCATTGCATGATCTGGCCGATCAGTTCTCAACGATGCGAACACCGGTATTGCTGGCCCTGGGCGATGAAGACGCGCCCTGCCTTGAGACTAACCTGATGCTGAAAGCAGTGCTTCCCAACGCCGGTCTTTGGATCTGTCCCAACACCGGCCACACCATCAATCTGGAAGAGCCGACAGCATTCAATGCTCAGCTCGACAGCTTTCTAGCCGCCGTCGAGCGTGGGAGCTGGCGCCGCGGGCATCCGGAAATTGAGGCTGAATCCGATCTGAAACTTGAGATGACGTGCGATACACGCACGAAGGCAGTGGCCCGTTACTGCAACACTCCAGGCGCTTCACAGTGAGTCCTCTCATGAAATCCCGGACCGGCGTTCATCTCAGCGAATCCATGTCAACGCGGTTGACCGCCGCGGCTACACGCACGGGAGTCACAAAGTCAGAACTTATTGAAGCCGCGCTCGATAGCTTTCTCGAATCCGATAACGCTGCTGAACATTTCGCGATCGTGGCAGGCCGCCTCACTGAGTTGAACGATCAGATCGGGCGTCTCGGTGCCGATCTCAAGATGGTGAATGAGGCCGTCGCCCTTCACGCGCGCTTTCACTTGGCTGTTACGCCCTCGTTATCGGCGGCAGAGCAGCATATGGCGACTGTGGTGGGCTCAGAACGCTTCGATGAGTTCGCTGCGCAAGTAGGACGTCGTGTTGAGCGGGGGACATCCCTCCTCCGGGAGACGATGAACCGGCGCCTCGTGACGAATAAGAACCGCTGGGCGAGCCACCTTGCGGCAAGCGCGGATCGCCGCACGAATTGCAGGTCTTCAGAACCAGACCGTCGTCTGTCCGACACGGTTGATGGCGGGTCAGAGCCGAATGCTGCCGTGCGGGAGGGCGGCAGCATTCGAACCTTTCCAGACCGGACCAACATCCCGCTACAGCGAGAGATCTAACGGCGCTGAAACCACGCCTTATTCGCGGCCGCCTAGCCCAAGCCGCACCTACGTGCCGCGACGATCAGTTGCAGACGTGATGGGTGTCTCCGCACTTGTCATGCGGGTGTTTCTACCTTTTGCTGTCGGTTATTACCTCTCGTACCTCTTCAGGACAATCAACGCTTTGATCGCCGCTCCCCTGACATCGGAATTGGGGCTCGACGCTGGTGATCTTGGCTTGCTGACTTCGGTCTATTTTCTCACCTTCGCGGTAGCGCAGATACCCGTCGGCATCCTTCTGGATCGATATGGTCCGCGGCTGATCCAGAGCGTGCTGCTGGTTGCTGCTGCGGTCGGCGCCGCATTGTTTGCTACGTCAGACAATTTGCTCATGCTGCTTCTAGGCCGGGCGCTACTCGGTCTCGGCGTCGCCGCGAGCCTGACCGCCGGATTGAAAGCCCTCGTTCTCTGGTTTCCGAAGGACCGTCTTCCGTTTCTCAACGGCCTGATGGTCATGCTCGGTGCATTGGGAGCAGTCACCACGACCTCGCCGGCGCAGTGGTTGCTGGCTTGGGTTGGGTGGAGGACGCTCTTCGCATTGTTAGCTGTCTTCACGGCCGGCTGTTCGGCGATGATCTATCTCGATGATCTATCTCTTGGTGCCGGAGAGTGCATCGGCAACGCCGGTCCTGCGTGGAACAGCCGTGGCCAGCTTGAAGAAGATTTATACCGATCCGCATTTCTGGCGTCTGGCGCCGCTATCAGCGACTTCCGTCGGCACCGCCTGGGCGCTGCAGGGACTTTGGGCAGCGCAGTGGTTCACTGACGTCGAGGGACTTGATCGCGCTGCTTTGGTGCAACATTTGCTTGTCATGACCGTCGCGCTCAGCCTGGGTGCGCTCCTGCTAGGCGTTCTGGCTGATCGGCTGCGTCGCTATGGCATTGGAACAGAGGCGCTCCTCGCGGTCGTCGGCCTTATGTTCATTGCCGTGCAATTCGCGATTATCCTGCGATGGCCGTTGTCATCATACGTCCTGTGGGCCGCTGTGGCCGCCGTCGGCGCAGCTACGGTGCTTAGCTATGCGATCCTGGCTAGTTATTTCCCGAAAGAGCTTGCCGGACGGGCCAATGCTGCGCTGAACGTGTTCCATATCGGTGGAGCGTTTGTCCTGCAATATGCCACTGGCGTCGTCCTTGAACATTGGACGCCTCAGGCGGGGCATTATCCGGAGATCGCGTACCAGATAGCCTTTTTCCTCAATCTTGTCCTTCAGATCATCGCATGGGTCTGGTTCGCTTTCCCGTGGGTGCTTCGGCCGTCGACGAGCGCTAGGTTCAGCGATTAGGGGCGCGAGTCGGCGGCAGCCAAGGTTCAGCCTGCCGGGACTGTGAGCGATCACAGCAAGCACCGGCGAATGTTCGACACCGCGACGCACCTCGTCCAGGAAATGCCGCCCCCCAGGGGTGATCGTGACACCCCGATGCCGATGCTCGAACAGATGCTGCAGTCTTCAGGGATCTCAAAGCTATGCCGATTCTGACGCGTAGCGGCGGCGCGACGACGCCGACCAAGGCTGCCAAGTTGATCGCCAATGGTTGGGCGCTTTATCGCAACCGACCGCGCCTTTGCGAAGGCCCGACGAAATGCTGTTCAGCTCGCATCTGGGGCAGCGGAAATATCAGGATAGCGCTCCCGAAGCAGGTCGAGCAACGGACGCAGCGATGGATTAGCGTTGTCCTGCCGCCAATAAGCGCGCAAGCTCAGCCGCGTCGGCCCCTCGGCATCATGCACCTCGCGGAAGGTGACACCCGGATAGACTGCGCCCGTCGCACTTTCCAATACCAGTAGAATGCCCCAGTCCACGCCGACCAAGGAGAGAAGACGGTCGAGCACCACATCATGGCGAACCAGCGGGCAAGGATCGGAAGACCCCAATTTGCTGTCAAGGAGCTTCAGGAATTCCGGTCCCGGGCCTCGCTGCGACATCAAAAGCGATTCGTGCCTCAGTTCGCCCCAGTGAATTACGTCACGACCTGTCAGCGGATGGTTCGCGGGGAGGGCGGCAACGACACGCTCGCTCCAGAGCAACAATGACCTGTCGCTCCACCTTGGACTGAGGCCGGCCACAAAGGCGACGTCAATCGCGGAGCTGGCGAGATCCGAAATCAGATGGTCGCTCGCTCCGTCAACCAGTTGTCTGTCGACATCGGGGAAGCGGTGCCGGTGCTCGATGAGAGTGGCCCGGAGATTGCCGGCTGACAGGGAAGTGTGGATGCCGATGGTCAATCGGCCGCTCTCACCACGCGAGCGGTTCTTGCCACGAACCGTGATTGCTTCCGTCTCATCAACGAAACGCCGGGCAGCTTCGAGGAATTCCTGCCCTTCAACGGTAGGTCGTGTGCCGCCATTGGTACGCTTAAACAGAGTGACGCCCAACCTGTATTCGAGATTGCGCAGGCCGCGACTAAGAGTGGGTTGCTTGATTCTGAGCGCCTCTGCCGCTTGGCGGAGGCTTCGGTGCTTGGACGCGACGATCGCCCAGCGCAGGTCTCGAAATTCCACAGGCACGGTCGAAACCCTAGGGTAAGTTGCCGGTGACCAATTGACCAATTTTTGTCTTGAATGGCGCACGCCATTTGCTTGCGCTGCTTCTGGATCTTCCAATTTGGCAAGCGCAAAAATGGGCGAGGCTGGAGCCAAAAAAGTTTGGCAAGTTTGCCTTTCATTTGCTTGCGCTGCTTCAACCCGCCAATTCGGCCTCGAAAGGGCCATCAAAAGACATCCGCCCTCCGGGCCGGTTAAGACCCTGCCGCCATTTGCTCGGTACCTAGGCTCGCTGGAGGCACGAGAAGCGCAAGCTCTTCTAACTTCATGTTTCGGGTAAACTGCTATGATTCCAAATGACAGTGAACCAATCGCCAACCCAACCCGATCATGAAAAAGCCTCCCGAACGACCCGAGAAGCAGTCTTTTCGATTGAAATGGGTAGAACGGGGAAAATCCGTTTTTGTGACCGAGCGTGTGATCCTACACGAGGTAATTTTGCGACAGGGCAACAGAAACCGACTGAGCTTCAGGTCAGCTTGGTTGTCCGCCTAAATGCTGTCCGCCAACGGCGCGCAACTGAGGATCGAAGTCGACAGGTTTTTGACGACAGTTCAGGCGGCCTGAGCGAACTAGAAGTATAACTGAATCATCGGGATGAAAGCCTCCCACCTATCCAAGTTAAGGCCTAGCTGCCCGCCTTGCCTTTCTTCTAATCCGCAATTCCTTTTCTGCTACCGATTTTCGGGGTAACTCAATCTTACCCAACTTCAGCGTGAAAGGGCGCTTGAGACCAAAAAATGGCGATTAGCCTTTCAGTACTACGGCCCCTGGAAGAGGAGGGGCGCGCGGATTACGGGTCGAAGAGCCCAGGAGGGATTAATGCCAAGGACGCACGCCGTTTTTCGCGGCTATTCGATGAATCTTGCCCGAAACGCTCTCATCTGCTCCACCCTTCTG
The DNA here is from genome assembly GCF_052075915.1 of Bradyrhizobium sp. 1200_D9_N1_1. NCBI lineage: Bacteria > Pseudomonadati > Pseudomonadota > Alphaproteobacteria > Hyphomicrobiales > Nitrobacteraceae > Bradyrhizobium > Bradyrhizobium sp. 1200_D9_N1_1. The sequence goes on from NZ_CP197226.1 coordinate 967,027, forward strand.
GCGCGAACGGTTGGATACAGCGACTGGGGCGGTGTCATCCCCGCTAGGGATTGTCCCGGAAGCATGACGCTGGCAGCAATTACAAGCGCGCCAGAACCATAGACGAGATAGTTGTTGGAGGAGTTTGAACTGAGCGTGGTCGTGCCTGAAGAAACAAGATTGGTTGTCACGGCTTGCTCCAAATAGATTACGGAAACTTGGACGAGCTTAATTAGTCAAATTCGGTATCGGTCCTCGCCTGCCGGATCGGCCCAGCAAGGCCACCTTGGATCCTCTGATTGTATTCCCCAACCGCGGCATGCGTGCGCAGCACGCTGTTCACCATCTCGAACATGTCGTGCATGCGCTGCTCGGAGACCGGGCTCTCGACCACGACGACGAGCTCGGGCTTGTTCGAGGACGCGCGCACCAGGCCCCAGCTGCCGTCCTCGACCGTGACGCGTCCGCCGTTGACGGTGACGAGATCGCGGATCGCCTGGCCGCCGATCCTGGCGCCCTTGGCCTGCAAGCCTTCAAAATGCTTCACCACCTGGTCGATGACGCCGTACTTGGTCTCGTCGGCGCAATGCGGCGACATGGTCGGCGACGACCAGGTTTTCGGCAGCGCGTTCTTCAAATCGGCCATCGACTTGCCCGGCGCGCGGTCGAGCATGTCGCAGATCGCGAGCGCCGACACCAGGCCGTCGTCATAGCCGCGCCCATACGGCTTGTTGAAGAAGAAGTGGCCGGACTTCTCGAAGCCCGCGAGCGCACCCGTCTCGTGGGTGCGGCGCTTCATGTAGGAATGGCCGGTCTTCCAATAAGCGACCTTGGCGCCCTGCTTCTGCAGCACGGGATCGGTGACGAACAGGCCGGTCGACTTCACGTCGACGATGAACTGCGCGTCCTTGTGGATCGCCGACATGTCGCGGGCGAGCATCACGCCGACCTTGTCGGCGAAGATTTCCTCGCCGGTGTTGTCGACGACGCCGCAGCGATCGCCGTCACCGTCGAAGCCGAGACCGACATCGGCCTTGTGATGCAGCACCGCATCGCGGATCGCGTGCAGCATCTCCATGTCTTCCGGATTCGGATTGTATTTCGGGAAGGTGTGGTCGAGCTCGGTGTCGAGCGGGATCACCTCGCAGCCGATCGCCTCCAGCACCTGCGGCGCGAACGCGCCGGCCGTGCCATTGCCGCGGGCCGCGACGACCTTGAGCTTGCGGGTCAGCTTCGGACGGCTGGTGAGGTCGGCGATGTAGCGCGCCGGATAGTTCTCGTGGAACTGGTAGGAGCCGCCGGCCTTGTTCTTGAATTCGGCGTTGAGCACGATTTCCTTCAGCCGCGTCATCTCGTCGGGGACGAAGGTCAGCGGGCGGTTGGCGCCCATCTTCACGCCGGTCCAGCCATTGTCGTTGTGCGAGGCCGTGACCATGGCGCAGCAGGGCACGTCGAGGTCGAACTGCGCGAAATAGGCCATCGGCGTCACCGCGAGCCCGATGTCGTGCACCTTGCAGCCCGCAGCCATCAGGCCGGAAATCAGCGCATATTTGATCGAGGCCGAATAGCCGCGGAAATCATGGCCGGTGACGATCTCCTGCTTGACGCCGAGCTCCGCAATCAGCGCGCCCAGCCCCATGCCGAGCGCCTGGATCCCCATCAGGTTGATTTCCTTCTGGAACAACCAGCGCGCGTCGTATTCGCGAAAACCCGTGGCCTTCACCATCGGCTCGGATTCGAAGGCATAGGTGTTGGGCAACAAGACGGATTTCGGCTTGGGGAACATTGAGACAATCTCAGAAATGCGAGGAATTGACCGCCGCCATAGCGAATGCCCAGGCCGAGGTATCGCGGGCATCACACAATGGACAAGGTAGGCTTGTTGGCTAAGTCTTGGTCAGCTTTCCGTCATCGAAAACCAGGAAACGTTGACCTGCACAGCGAGAAGAATGCAGCCGGCCGGCCAGTTTGGATGGGCGGGGTTATAGAAGCCGGGACAATAGCGAGACTAGCTCAGCTTGCCGCCTGGTCCCGGTTCGCAAAAAGACAGCTTTCAGATGGTTTCGCGCTGTCCCCGACGAAATGTTCATATAAAATGCAATTTCTTCCAGCGACTTTCCCTCCACCAGCAGCGATGCGAGACGAGCCTGCGCGGGAGTCAATCCAAAGATCTCCATGACAGAGCTCTGCGAGACGCGAGGTATTTCATTCAGATCAGTCAGGATCAGAAGGGCGCCCATGTCCGGGAGGAGGGGATCGCCTGCACTTTCCCAGTCCTGAACGATGGCATCAATGACAATCGGCCGGCGCTGACTCCGGGTGACAACTGTTTGCAAGGTGCTACGGCCCGGTTTGCCAGACAAAAAGCGGACCTGAGTGATCAGTCGGTCCAGCCTCAGTCGTGACTGAGCATCCGCTGCAAACAGACGCCGTCCCTTCACCGATAGATCGTCATCGAAAAGCTTCGACGCGTTGTCGTTGACAGCCGCCACGAAGCCATTCTGATCGATCAAAATCGCAGGCCGGCCCAATAGATCAAGCGTACCAATCATACTGGGCCGTTCCCCACGAGCGATGCGCAATTCACTCGGGCAAAACAAAGCTCCTTTCGGACCTGCCCCCGTTCTCTCGTCACCCTCAAGCATAGCAACAGTTCAAAAAATGGTTCGCATAACTAATGCTGAAAACGCCATCGTCCCATGTCTCAACTTATAGCTGCGTGCGTCAAAGTGGACAGTCCCATTTGAGATATGTTTCGCACTAATTTCTAGAGTTTCAGACTGAGTCCGTAGGCTACGGACCTTTCGGGCGCGCGATGAATAAGCGCTCGCTGCGTTTGCCCGTTCGAATTCAGCGCTTCTTCGCCGGCATTCGAGCTGCGCGATCGATGCAAAAGTGAAAATCTAACTAGTCATAGGAAGAAGCCGCTGATCTTCGCAGTCCTGCCTGCACAAATCCGGCGAACTTTCCCATTTTTGTGCTGAATTTGATCACGGCAGGCTCTCTTGAACGCGCCTCCTGATTTTGCCTCGCGCCGCGAACCCTCTAACGCAGAGCGGGCTTCACCCTGAGTGGCTCCGGGCTCTGGTACGCCACTGCTTTCGATCTCCCTAGGAGGCGTAGATGCCTTTGGGAACTTGAAAACCAAGGGAAAAATAGCCGAGACTAGCGCGTCGAGAGCACATCGCTCCTCGGACAGACGTCTTTCGACATACTGGCGGTCAAGCCCCGCGACCTCTGTTTCAAGCAAACGGCGATAGCGGTGGATGCGGTTACGGTGGGTTCGCATGGCGGCGAGCGTTTCGCTGATCATCGGCAGAATCTCATTCGAAATCAAATCCTCTCCTCCTTAACCGCGTGCCTGCGGTGGAGCATAGCTGACTCCGCGGAGCGCTGTGATTTGATGTCCTTTCTCTAGGGACAGCCCTGAAGGGTCAATTGGGTTCGTAACGCGCCGCTTCTGTACGTAACGTACAATGAATCCAGCGGGCGCCGTCCGGACAGTGAATATGGCAAGCCAGATGTTGCGCCCTGTTCTGCCGAAAGCAAGACATTCTGAGGGGCGCGCAAAGCCCGATCGCTAGCTGAGAGCTGTTCGTTTGCCCGAGGCACTCACGGGCCCTGCTCGTCATCGTCGCCGCTAGCCGATGAAGCTGAAGCCGACCTTGCTGACCTGTACGACGAGCGCGGCGACCTCAAGCCCATAGACGCTTGGCCGGAAATTTGGCGGCAAGGCCTCGTTGCCGGTGTCGAGATCGACGCGCTATACGAAGGGGCGGGCGAGGAGCGTAGGCAAGTCGGTCACGTCAAGAAGATCAGGTTGAGTGATCGACTGCGCCGCCTGGAGCTGATCGGCAAGCATGTTCGCGTCAATGCGTTCCAGGAGCGGGTTGAGTTTAGCCTGTTGGAAGGACTGGGAGAGCGCATCGATCGCGCCAAGGCTCGCGCAGCATCTCTTCCAGCGCTTCCGGCTCCGCCGATCGTGAAGGTCGCGTCTGCTCCTCTCCCTTCGCGTGTAGAGCAGCCAGCGCCAGCCGCACCACCTGCGCCGCCGTCACCACCACCGCCGCTGCCGAAGCCGGCTTACAAGCCGATCATGCCCGCGCCTGAACCCGCAGCACCGTGGCCGTCGTTCGGCGGCTTCGCTGCGACCGACTACGATCCCACCTAGCAAAAAACGAAATGCTCCATCATGGCAACAATCGCTGCCAACATCGCCACCATCCAAGCCCAAGCCGCCGTTCTCGACACGCTAATTGGGCAATTTGCCGCCGCCAAAGCGTTGATCGACGCGGCCGAACTCGACATTCGCAGTCAGCAAGCCTAAGCGTGGACTTGCACAGGTTTCGCTGCGCTGTCTGCAATCACGCACTTACGACATTCGCAGCGCATGAAGATTCCATGCATTCCAATGGCCGGTGGCTTCAAGGCGATTTGCGCCCACCGAAGTAAGCCGCGCTGCAAGTCGTGACCGAAGGCGAGACGCCGCGGCTGCCGGAAGGTTTCAGGGTCGAGCTCGACAAGGACGGTTGGCGGCACTGATTCGCGCGAAGCGCCGATGGCCTCAATGCATCTGCCGCTCTGACTGATCTTCACTAATCCGCCAGCCGCGTAGGGCATGACCATGTCCGATGACTGGACCAAACGAGCGACGAACATCCTTCGAGAACTTCATGCTGCCGAGACGGAGCTAATCGGCAGGGGGGCTATCCTGACCGACGGTAAGGCGGGGACGGTTGATCACGTCTTCCTTGACGAGGTGCACGGGCTCCGGATCTCGATCGGTGGCCACGACGGCAAGTGGCCGATTTCGACTCTGAAGCTTCTAGACTCCGGTTTCGCCAGATAGCGCAGGCGGTGTCAGCCCGTGGCAATGACCGATCAAGGCTGGGGCGCCCGTTCGAGGATGATCCGATCGAGGTAGACGGGCGCAAGCTGGGGGGTGGCATCATGTGGGCCTTGCACCTCGGAGGGCCGACACCAGATGGCGGGCCACTGCGCAAGAAGGGCAAACCGTGCAGGGTGATCCGATGAGCCAAATAAACCAGACCGGCCGTAGGATTATCTACGTCATGATGGTGGTCGTGGTGCTGGTGGTCATCTGGCAGATTCTCACGCCGCTTTGAGAAGGCCCGCCAGATAGCTTGTCCGCCCGGTCACCGTCCGCGGTGATCACTCGGTGACCGGGCGCCCAGCGCGGTGCGCGGCAGCGAGGCGGAGCCTGGCCGAGTAAGCCAGTCACAGTTTACCTGGAGTGGCAGCCATGATGCAGAACGTTGTAGCCGGATGCGTCGCAGTGGCTTTGATTATCCTGGCCTTGATTGGCTTCGCCCAAACGCACCGTGAATGTTGGCACGGGCACGTGCTCCTAACCCATGAGCCCTGCGGATCCGTCAGCCCTTCAATATAGGAACAACCATTTTCCGCTGATCTGGGCGCGGGACCGAAGCCCCGCGCTCTCGTCGTTCACCGCCTCGGCCGGCGGGCGCAAAACCGCTGTCGATCGCAGTGAGCGCTTTTCCACACCCACGACGCGCAGTAGCTCGCGCGCGGTCCGAGCCACCAGTAATCGATAATTTGACTGTCGCCCGCGCAGCGGTTGGATCTCGGCATGCCTCACCCTGCCCGCCGCCACACGCCCACGCACGCCGAGGGTCGGCCAATCAAGATCACCTTTGGCGAGATGCGCGAGATGGGCTTGCGCGGCGTCCTCATGTATTGCCCCTGCGGCCGTCACGTTGCGCTCGGCACCGATCGCTGGCCCGACGATGTTCGGCTGTCAGATGTCGAGCCGCGCTTCGTCTGCACCGCCTGCGCCGGGCGCGGCGCAGACGTACGACCGGATTTCAACTGGAACGCAAAAGGGCCGATCGGCGACATGGGCTATCGGTAGCCACCTTAAAAACGGCCCCGGCCATGGGGGCTTTTGAAGTGTGGAGGCCGGGGCCGTTGGAGGTGACCTTGGCGGTAATGGGGTCGCCAGGTGGTGACGAGCATAGGAAAAACCGGCAATCAGTTCTGTCCACTTGTGCCCAAAGCGGTATAGTTCCTCATCGGGAACGGAACCGGTCGCAATGAAGGACATGCAGGCTCAGTTAGAAAAGCTCCGCACGGATGCTGCCGAGTGCGCCTTGATCCGCGATCTTGCTACTGAACCCAAGAAGCGAGATGTTCACAAGGCTGGCCGAGCATCTGACAGTTCTGGCCGACGAGGTTGAACGCGCCATTGCTGCCGCGAGACCTGAGCTGAAGCGGAAGGAATGACGGAACGAGGCTGGGGTCGGCGTTTCGAGGATCCGATCACGATCGGCGATCGCATACTGGTGACGCAGCTCGACGCCGGCGAGTACATCGCCGCGTCGCCGAAGAAAGAGCACGCCGCATCGGAATGGCAAGCCGCGATGAAGGTGGAGGCCCGAGTATGTTTGCCAGCATCGGGGTCATGCGGGCATTGAACCGCCACCACGTCCCGGAGTTTAACCCGAAGGGCAAAGAGCCTCACTGGGGCCGGCGCAAGCTGAAGAGGGACCAATAAGGCGCCGCCAACTGAGGCGGCCTTACTCTCTCACAGGATGCAAGTCGGACGGCTGTACGGCGAGCCGATAAGCAATCTCCCGGGAGCCGTCGAAGACCTCTAGGACGCGCTCACAGATCAGGCACTTGTAGTGCCCGGCGTTGCCCTTGCGGGATTCAAGTTCGATCCGGCGAGATCCCGCCGAACAATCAGGGCACGTCACGTCGCCTTTCTTCATGTGACAGTTATGATGCAGGCTACCGCAGGGGTCAAAGGTTAGTGTTTGCCCGACGGAACGCAGCTGGGACCAGTACGCCCCGAATGGGAAAAGCCGCAGCGTGGTTCCAGCCCCACTGCGGCATTCCCGGAATAACAAAAAAATTAGTGCTCAAATCGCGCCGGTGTTCCTTCAGTAGAACACCCCGTTCCGAAAATGGAGTCCGGACAACTACCGGACTTCGGTTTTCTACGTATTGTCACTTGGAGGGCCGACATGGCTGGGCATGGCAATTCCAGCCCCAATGCTCCCGGTTGCCGATCCAATTGCGGATTTGAGCGCCGGGAGTGCTAGGCCCACCAGCGTGAACCGGCGCCCACCGTAAATTTCCCAAGGTCAAAAAAAAGAACCGCCGACCTTGGTAACTAAGGCCATCAGCTGAGGCTGCTTACCTCTGCTCGTTCCTCGCACGGGAAGCCAGTCTATCCAGCTGGCCAGCCAAACCCACGAAACTTCGGGCGATGTTTTTCAGGGCGGCGGCGCGATCCTTGGAAATGCCGCTCACGCCAGAAAGTCTCTTGTAGTGGTTAGCCTGCTCGCGGCACTCAGCAATGTTGATAAATGGCTCAGCCTTCCTGTTGCCCGCGCGGGACGTGGGATCGCCTTTCCCCGCTGGCTTGCCTTCTACCATGTTAGGCCCTTAAATCAGGTTCGGACACTGGGTTAGATACGGACAGCGCCGGCTCGAGTTTTGAAAAGGAACACAACGGTGGGCGTCTATGTGAACACCGCCAAGCAGGTCGGCGACGTCGATCACATCAAGTCTTCGCGACGGTGGACGCCGCGGAACGATGGTTCGAGGAGAACGACCCGGAGGGCGTCGCCTTCGAATACGATGTGATCGAGTGATGTGGAGCGGATAATCAGCGCCACATCGTTGGTGGGTTCAAGGCCTTGCGACCCGCCGCTTTCAACGCGTCGGTTGAGAGCTGTCCATGTGCCGCAGCATCGAGCAGCTTCGAAGCAACGTACGCTCTGGCGCCCGTTTCGCTTACAGGAATATTTTCGCAAACTTCGTCGAGCACCGCCCTGAGCAGCGCAGTCATTTCAGCATCAAACACGCCGAACTCCCGAAATTGAGAGGATCCTGAACGCTGCACAAGCGGAATATATTCGCTTGGCAGCGTTCGCCGCGTATTCCGGTCTGGGCTCCGAAATCCCAGCGCCTACAAAATTGGCACCTGTACGTCAAAGTAATGTGACAGCTTCCTCGGCCACATCAACGGGCGTTTGCAGGGCCTCCCCAAAGGCCCTTACCAAGGAGGATAGAGCGCGACGAACAGCCCGAGGCCGGCAAGAAGTATTGCCCACGCGACGGCCTGACGATTGCGAAGCGAGCCACGGTTCATTTGCGAGCCTTCTTACGAGACTTTCGCGTAACCGAGGCCGCAGGATTTGACCCGTCGAACACAATGACGTCGAAGAGCGTCTTCGCGTCATCGGATAGGATCCCCAACCAACATCGCTTCTAATTCGGCGGCTGTCGTTGGGACAATCCCACCATTCGGCCGAACAGGCATAGTCGACACTTCATCTCAGAAAAAACCAAATAGCCTCCCATAGGCCCGGGCGACGGGCTCGGTGCCAGGCGTCGTGCGTCGCTCGCTGTCGGGGCGTCATCGCGGCCAGGCGCTCGGCGCGCTGTTTGGCATATCTCTGTTGCTGCCGAACCTTGCGGTTGAACCGCGTCGCGCCGGCAGGTGTTGAGGCGTCCCCGTACTGTGGCAGATGCCAAGCCTTTCCGATCCGAAACGACAGATACGCATGCCCCTTGACGACGTTGCGCTCGACGTTTGGTGGCAGTTTGCGAGGCATGGCCTACCTCTCCCAACCAACATCGGCGTCAACGCCGGTCGCGTGCTCTTCCCCGTGGTGAGGCAGAGCGTCGATCGCGCTCGAGTTCGCGAACGTCCCAAGCCAGTCGTCTCGTACCCGGAATGACCCGCGGCTTGGGCATGCTTCCCGCCGTCACGAGAAGGTCAAACGTGTTCGGGCTAACCGAGGCATATGCTGCGGAGGCCTCACGATCGATTAGGCGCGGCGGCAGAGTTGGCGGCAATGCAGCTTGACGTGCCACTACCGCTTCTCCCCATCCTCCATTTCGAGAGCGACTGCCCCAACTCGGAGATCGGCTGCTTTTAATGGCGGCATTCCGCCGCTTCGCGGCGCTGACGACAGAAAGAGCATTGCGGTCATCATGCCAATGATGTGCAAACAGGTGTGTAATATGAATGGCCCTCTGGGGCTATCTAGCTGATTTTATTGTATTATTTTCTTTAAATGGCGCTCCCTAGCGGAATGTAACCACAGGTAATGATGAGATTTCCTATTATATTTCAATATGTTAAAATCTTGCCGTTTCGACGTGTATCTACGCGGTGTATCTACTTTTTGGGTCGGTAGCCGACTCGGCTACCGAAACTAACGAGTCGATGAGGGGCGGTAGAGCGCAAACCCATAACTATACAACTTGTAACAAAACTTGATTTGACTTTTCGTATTGCGGTTGAGGTCCCGTTCTGCTATGTACCACTCATGGCGACGTTGCGCGATTCGAGGGCGCGCCCGTGACTGCCTGACGGACACCTTGTCCGTCATCGGCTCATAGCCGAGGTAATGCAGCCGCTCAGCGGCAACGCTAACCGAAAATTCCCACACCCATGACCACTTTAAATGCGTCTGCGGTTACCGCTGATCGCCTTGACGCGGCCCTCGACCTCAGAGCTGGCCCCGGTTGTTTGGACAGCGCCGCGCTGGATTTAAGTGGATTCCTGCCGGGTTATGCTGAACGCGGGGCTTTACGATTTTGTCGTTGCGTCGGGAGGGCGTAGCCCGACCAGAGCGACGACAAAATCGTCGGCGACGGTCATGCGGCCATCACCATAGCTTGCGTGCCGAAGTAAGCCTCGTCGGGCGTGCGCCCGTCAAGGCTCGAGTGAGGGCGTCCCTGATTGTAGAAGGCCAGATACTTGGCAATTGACGCTCGCGCCTCGGACACGCTGTCGTAGGCGCGGAGATAAACTTCTTCGTATTTGACCGTGCGCCAGAGCCGCTCGACAAACACGTTGTCGCGCCAGGCGCCCTTGCCGTCCATGCTGATGGCGATCTTCGCGTCCAGCAGCACATCGGTGAACTCGAGGCTGGTGAACTGGCTGCCCTGATCCGTGTTGAAAATCTCGGGTCTGCCGTGCTTCGCCAACGCCTCCTGGACCGCTTGGACGCAGAAGGCCGCCTCCATTGTGATCGAGACGCGATGGGCCAGGACCCGTCGGCTGAACACATCGACGACCGCCGCGAGATAGACGAAGCCACGCCGCATCGGAATGTAGGTGATGTCCATTGCCCACGCATGGTCGGGCCGCTCGATCTTCAATCCGCGCAACAGGTACGGGTAGATCTTGTGACCCGGAGCCGGCTTGCTCGTGTTCGGGCGACGATAGACCGCCTCGATCCCCATGCGCTTCATCAGCGTCGCGATGTGGCGGCGACCGGCGTATACGCCCTCCCGCCGCAGCAACGATCGCAGCATACGCGCTCCCGCGAAGGGATAATCGAGATGCAGCTCATCGAGCCGACGCATCAAGGCAAGGTCCTCGGCCGAAACTGGCCGAGGTTCATAGTAGACCGTGCTGCGAGCCAGCTTCAGGACCTTCGCCTGGCGCACGATAGAAAGATCATGACCGCGGTCGATCATCGCTTTGCGCTCAGCAGGCCCGCCTTGGTGAGCGCGCCGGACAAAAAATCGTTTTCCAACGCCAGCTCGCCGATCTTGGCATGTAACGCCTTCAAATCGACCGGCGTCTCGGCCGATGTCTTGTCATGCCCAAACACGCCGGCGGCGCCTTCCAGGAGCTGGTTTTTCCAGATCGTGATCTGGTTCGGATGAACATCAAACAGTTGCGCCAGCTCCGCCAGTGTCTTGTCTCCTTTGACCGCAGCCAAAGCAACCTTCGCCTTGAATGCCGGAGAATGCGTCCGGCGGCTCTTCTTCGTCATCTTCGCTCCTGATTCGCAGCAAGAATCCTCGCCGCTGTCAGGCAGAAAATCCACTCAAGCTACTGTCCGAATTTGCGAGGCCAGCTCTCTCATCGCCGAGGTGATGGTGCTGCACGACCGGCCGGGCTTCGCGCCCTACGTCGAACGCCTGGAGCGGGAGCTTGCCGCTATGCAGTCGAAGGATGACGTGATGACACGCGCGCGGCGGCGGCTTGCTGCCCGCGGCGCAAACGATAACGGCAAGTCCAAGGTAGCTGCGTGAACAACAGCCCCGCGTCGCCCGCCAAATATCTGCAGCGCGACCTTTAGTGTCACGCCCGAAAAATCTCACTACTCATCACACACTACGAACGGAGGAATTGTGTGCAGCCACAACTCAATTTCCACCACAACTTCAGAGAGCCGGTCAAGATCCCCGGCTCGTTCAACCTGTATTACGATCCGGTTCAGGTCGACCGGCAACTGACTAAGCTTCTGATCGAGGGAGACCCGGAATATGAAAATCCTCGCCACTCATTCGCCGCTCGGTGCTGACGTTGCCCTTGCGGACGTCGAAGTCTGCGAAGGGGTGAAGTTGTTCGGCGTGCGCATTGTGCGTGCGGCCGATGGATCGCATCGAGCTTACGCGCGCGGGGCTGCGCTTTCGCCCGCGATGGTCGAATCAATTTCATCTCTCGTTTTAGAGGGCGATTGCCAACATGCGGGCCACGCTTAAGCGCATTATCCACCTTCGTCGCAGCCTTATTGCTTACGGATACCGTCCCGTCGCGTGTAGTGGCAAAGCCGCTGTCATGGGTAACTGGCAGCGCTCGCGGTGGTCCGCTGCGCAAATGGAAGGCATCGCTCGCAACTATCCGGACGCCACAAATACGGGTCTGCTCTGCGGCGAACTTGTGGGGCTTGATGTCGACACGCCGGACGCTGAGACTGCCGACGCTATCCGCGCGATGGTGATGGAGTTGCCGGGGTCGGACAGAGCGCCGTATCGGATGGGCAAGGCACCGAAGACCCTGTTCGCATTCCGCGCCACCGAGCCTCGCGAGAAGCGCGCAACAGGCGCCTACCTGATCAACGGCGCCAAGTGTCAGGTCGAGGCGTTTGGTGAACGCACGCAATTCGTGGCGTTCGGAACGCATCCCGATACGGGCCGACCTTACGAATGGTTCAACGGTTCGCCGGCCGAAACACCGTTGGCCGAGCTTCCGGAAATCACACCAGAGGCGATCGACGAATTGTTGGCTCGGGCGGAGGCGTACTTCGCCGAGCGCGGGACGCTGATTAAGCCAGCCAGCAAAGCCAGTGACCGCGGCCCGGTGGTAGTCGATAGTGACCACCCGTGGGCTGACACATCAACGCCGCGCGTTGGCTAGCCTCGATGCATGGGTGCCGGAGCTTGGACTCGAAGATCTGCGCAAGTACCAGGGCGGCTTCCACGCTGTTGCATCCTTCCGCCCCTCGATCAACTCGAAGGTGAAGAAGCGAGGCCGCGCGCTGAATATCCAGCCCAGTGGTATTGTCGATTATTCGGCTGGAAACGCCGGCTACTCGCCGATCAACATGGTTTCAGTCAGCCTCAGCATGTCCGCGTCAGAGGCCGCCGAGTGGCTGCGTAAACGAGTTGGCGGCGGCGATGACACCAAGCCAGTCAGCGTTGCTCGTCTTCTTACTCAACCCGCCAGGCGTGCCGCAGCGCGTCGATCAACATCAACTTTGTCCTGAAGGGCGATTGCTGAATGCAAAATGCAATTAAAACCGACGCGTCCAATTCAACCGTTGAAGCCCGCGATGAGGAGCCTGTCGCAGCCAACGACAACAAACCCGCATCTAATCCCGGCACTTCGGTAACCGAGGATAGTGTTGCGTATATATTCGCGAGCACCTATCGAGACACGCTGCGCTTCTGCCACTCCACTGGCGCGTGGTTTGAATGGGATGGTTCGTACTGGCGCAGGAACGAAGTCGGCCTTGCGGCTCACCATGTTAGGGTGATGGCCCGCGATATGTCACAGGGCCTGTCTCCGAAGGCGCTCGCGACTATACGAAAGCGTTCATTCGCTTCAGGAGTCGAGGGGTTCGCTCGCAATGACCCAACCTTCGCCGTCACGATCGAGGCTTGGGACCGCGACCCGTTTCTGCTCGGAACGCCAGACGGCACCGTTGATCTGCGTACAGGGAAAATGCGCGCTGCCGACCCTGCAGATGGCATTACCAAACTAACGTCCACCGCGCCGTCTGCCCAGGCAGACTGTCCACTTTGGTTGCGATTTCTTCAAGACGCGACTGGCGGCGACGGTGAAATGATCCGCTTTCTGCAGCAGTGGTGCGGCTACTGCCTTACGGGCGACACGCGCGAACATGCACTTGTCTTTGTGCATGGCGACGGCGGTAATGGGAAATCGGTTTTTCTCAACACCACTAGCTATATTCTGCACGATTATGCGACTACGGCGTCAATGGACACGTTCGTTGCCAGCCGCAGTGACAGACACCCGACAGACTTGGCGATGTTGCGCGGTGCGCGTCTAGTCAGCGCCAGCGAGACAGAGGAGGGCAGGGCTTGGGCCGAGTCGCGAATAAAACAGATGACGGGCGGCGATGCGATTTCAGCGCGCTTTATGAGGCAGGACTTCTTTACGTTCCAGCCGCAATTCAAACTGTTTGTGGTTGGAAACCACCAGCCAGCACTGCATAGCGTCGACGCCGCAGCCCGGCGGCGATTCAACATCGTGCCGTTCACGCGAAAGCCGACGAAGCCGGATCGTGAACTTGAAGCAAAGCTTCGCGGTGAGGCGCCCGCCATTCTGCGGTGGATGGTTGATGGGTGCCGGGACTGGCAGCGCAATGGTTTGGTGCGACCTGCATCTATTGTTGAGGCGACCGAAACGTATTTTGCCGAGCAAGACACGTTCGGCCAGTGGCTGAAGGATGCTTGCCGAGTTGAGCCGGACAATCGTAGCATCTCAGACTTCGTCGCGGATCTGTTCAAATCGTGGACCGATTATGCTGAAGCATCTGGCGAGCGCCCCGGAAGCCAGAAGGGATTTGTCCAGTCGCTGACCAAGAGTGGCTTCAAGAAGGGGCAAAGGGTACGCGGCGGACAACTCTATATCGGACTGCAACTGCTTAGGCAGGCCGAGAAAGAACCTAGCGTGCGCGATTGAGCACGGATCGCGCACGGGAAAACGAAATGATTTCAATGGTCGGTGCTACGTGTGCGACATGTGCGCGATTTTTCCATTATAGGCGCTTCGCGCGCGCGTGTAGAGAGTCATACGTGAAAATCACGCACATCGCGCACACCGCGCACGGCGGCGGGGTCTAGCTGATCTCTCCCGCCGTTCACATAGGGACCCGCGCCCCCAGGAAAACATCTCCGAGTGCAAAATGAAAACCAAAACATGGGGCGGGGATATAGCAAATCCCTTGGATCCCGCGAGCCGCCCGAACCAGTGGCCGAGTTACGTATAACTTTTTTTGATTGTTTGATTATTCGATCGGCACGCAGATGCCGACGCACAAGACCGCAGAAGCGGTCAGGTACGCTCGTCACGAGAGACAACCAATGCAACACGCAAACGACAACGACCAACCCATAGCAGCCGACCATGTTACCGAGGTCCGCCCGCGCCCTGGCGAGCTGAACCGCATTCTACACCGCCGCTTCCCCGGTATGGGGCCGGCCCATGGCTGGCAATTGGATGCGGCGGCGAGGGCGACGTTTAATGCGGATATGTCCAAGTGGTTTGGTTTGGACGGGCGATGGCATTCAACTGCCGAGCAATATCGCCAGAGCAAAGGCAAGCGCCGCACCAAACAGGCGGCCACCCCCAACAAGCCCGGCAAGCCCGCCAGGCCAGAGCTACTGGATTGGCAGCAGGACGTGGGCGCACCGTACTCCAGGTGGTCGCATGCAGTTGCGGAGGGCGCTGAATTTCTTGCGGGCCGCACCGCCCCGGCGACAAGCGGCATTCGGCTCATGCAATTCGGTGCCGTTGAGGACGCCATGATCCGGGCAATCGACGCCAAGCGATTCCTGACGCAGGTGGCCAATGATAATGAGCCCGACATTCGCAGGAACAGGCCGCGCCGGAGGAAAATCGCGCTGGCGGCTTAAAATCCAGTTTTCGCCATAGTTGGGAACGTATCACCTTGAAGACCACGATTTGTGGTCTGACGTGACGTGCACTCGGCGCGCTGGCCACCACCCGGCGTCGCCACTTTTTCCCGGCCCTGAGCCGCGAAGCCGCTGCATGCGGCGTTTTATTTAACCCTCCAATCGCAATTTCCAATCCTGAAAGGAGAGCGGCCCCAATGGCCACTTGGAATCACGTGCTCGACGCGATCGAGCGTCATCTTGATTTCCCGCGCTCGCGAAGCACCGGAATCGCCAGGCGTTTGCAGGAAGCCGGAATCTTGCCTTCCGGCGCACCGGGCGTTGCGCCTGAGCTAGACGAGGACAATGTTCTCGACCTCGTTGTTGCGCTCGCCTCTGACACCGAGTTGCACA
This sequence comes from Bradyrhizobium sp. 1200_D9_N1_1, assembly GCF_052075915.1. NCBI lineage: Bacteria > Pseudomonadati > Pseudomonadota > Alphaproteobacteria > Hyphomicrobiales > Nitrobacteraceae > Bradyrhizobium > Bradyrhizobium sp. 1200_D9_N1_1. The sequence continues at coordinate 982,300 of NZ_CP197226.1, forward strand.
CCGCTGTTGACGCGGTCCGCGCCTACCACGCGATGACACCCGGTAGTGTCAACCTGGATGGGGCCCCGCAGTCGATTCCCAACGCGCCGATCGCTGTTGCGATTTTGGTCGAGGACGCACGCACTGGCGTCGCGGAGGCGCGAAAATCTCAGGTTGCCGTATCCTGCAATTGTAGAGCCGTCGCGATTCACAAACCTGATGGGTCGGTCAGTCGCTTCAGTCAGCCGGGCGCTCATTGCGCTCACTGGCAATCCAATGGCCATCACAAGTCAGTCACCATCAACGTCGCCGCTGTGGCCGGTATCATTGATGCATTGTTTGGAAAGGTTGTTGCCTAATGGCTCCGTTGAAGACGAAGACCACCGACGAATTCCGCGTCCCCAGCCTCGCGGAGGCCGACAGCTCGTACGCCGACCTGATCGCGAAACGCGTGGAATTGGAGCAGAGAGACTCTAAGCTCAACAGCGAGCGCTCGAAACTGCGCGGTAAGATCGAGGCGGGCAGGGCGGCTTTTGGGAAACATATCTCGCCCGGCGTGGCCGCGCTGCTTGGTGACGATCCTACTGACAGCATTGCCGATCTGTCGCGGCAGCTCCGCGAAGTCACCACGGAGATAGCAAACATCGAGTCAGCGCGGGAGGTCCTGCATAGGCGCACAGACGAAGCGCGGAACGTAGCCTCCAAGCTCGTGTGCTTCACCGTGATGCCAGAGTACCAGCGCCGTTTGGGTGCGGTATGTGAGGCCGCTCGCGCGTTGGAAGCAGCCAAGCCCGAGAAAAGCACGACGCGCTGCTGGACGATCTGGAGCGCGAGGATGTGCGCCTCGGTTATCTGCGGCCAGTGCGCGCGCACTTCTTGGGCGATCGGCGCGAAGGCCGCGCTTTTTACTTTTTGAAGGAAGTGAAGGAGGCGGGCCACAATGTCTAAGGGATCCGAACGCACTTCCGATGTGGCCGACCGAAAGCCAGTTCGGCGCCGTGTAAAGATGCCTGGCGAAAGCCGACACTCCGAGTGCTCGGACTCACCAGCCGTGATTGCGCGCAAGTTGATGCAAGCGAAACGCGAGAAACGATTGCGGGTGACGCAACGCAATGGCTGAAACCATCTCAGGATTCGCGATTTCCTGGAATCGGCCGGCCATCATCGCGGGGCTCTTCGAGGAACGCTTCGCGCGCGGCGCATTCGACAAGCACATCGCGCAAAATCCAGACGTCGCCGCGCTTTGCAGTCATGATGTCAGCAGGCCTCTGGGGCGCATCAGCAACGGCACCCTCAAACTACGTTCGGATAACGTCGGACTCTACTACTCGTTAGAGCCGCATCCTGATGCGCCTTTAGGGCAGGAGGCCTTGGCACTGTCAACGAGGTGAGCGTGTCGTTTACTCCAGTTGTCGAGGAGTGGGACGACGGTGGCGACATTCCGAAGCGCCTCATCACCGAGGCCAAACTTTTCGAGATCAGCTTGGTCCTGTGGGGAGCCTACGGCAAGGACACCTCAGCTCAGATCAGTCGAGCATCCAGCAACAACCAGGCAGCACGACGGCGCGTTGAAGCGAAGATGCGGGCCCGCGGCATCCTTTAAGCGCAGGGGGAGGGGTGGGTCAGATCCCTCCCACTGCCGCCACTAGCTACCGGCGGCCCCCCATTTCACGCGCATCTGCAATTCGGACCCCCAGGGGCAAAATGCCACGACCAAGAAAGCCGGCCGCCAAGGCGCTGGTTGAAGGCCGGCACATCATCAATGCTGGCCGCTATAAACGCAACGATCCAACCGGTGCCGAAATCGGCGCTCCACCCACTTGGCTAAACGAGCAACAGGCCAATGCATGGCGTGAATTCGCCAGCGAGTTGCCATGGCTCAATGCATCTCACCGTTGTCTTGTCTCCATCGCATCAGTCTTGCGCGCTCGCCTGCAAAGCGGCGCGGAGATGGGTACAAAATCGCTCAGCCTACTGAGGCTGTGCCTAAGCAGTATGGGCGCGACACCGGCCGATGCGAGCAAGATCAGTTGGGCGCCGGCAGAGGAGGCGGACGATTTACTTGACTAAAACTCACGGACACTCCGGCAGAGCTAGTAGGTTATCGTTGTAGTAGCCGTCAGCGTGAGTTCGAACATATTTTCCGTTCGGGCCGCTAACGACGCCAACGTCCGCGCGCTTACCGCCGACCAACGTAAAGAATGTATTGGTCCCGTTCTCGATCGATCGAATGACCTCCGATCTCGGCCACACCAACCACACGCCTCCGAATGCGACATACTGGCAATTGCTGGCGTCGAAGGGGGATGCTGGCGCCACGGGCTCAACCGGTGCTGCGGGGGCCAACGCCCCCACGTATGGCGGCACTTCGACCACGTCGCTCGCTATCGGCACCGGATCCAAAGCGTTCACCACGCAGGCCGGCCTCGCCTATCAGAATGGCGCTCGCGTGCGGGCTAGCTCGGCGGCGAACACGGCGAATTGGATGGAAGGCCTCGTCACCTACAGCGGCACGACGCTGACCATGACGTCCGACAAGACCGGCGGCAGCGGCACGCTCGCGGACTGGAACTTCAACGTGGTGGGCCAGCCTGGGGCTGGTGATCTGTCGAGCGCCAACAATCTGTCGGACGTGGCGAGTGCTCAAACGTCACGTGGCAATCTCGGGGTTCTGTCTCCGCCGCAAGGTCGCCTGACCCTGGTGAGCGCAACGCCCGTGATGACGACGACGCAGAGCGCCAAAACGACGCTGTACTATGCGCTCTACAACGGCAATCAGGTGCCAATCTATGACGGCACCAAACTCACGATGACGACATTTGCCGAGTTGTCGATCGCGACGACCGACATCACCAAGAACCCCGCGGCGATCGGCGCCAGCAAGGTCAATGACTGGTTTGTCTGGAACGACAGCGGTACGCTGCGGCTGCCTCACGGTCCCGACTGGACAAGCGACACGGTGCGCTCGGCTGGAACGGCGTTGGGCCAGGTCAATGGTATCTGGCTCAACAATCAAGCCATCACCAATGGGCCGGCAGCGTGGCGCGGAGGCACCACGCGCAGCAATGCATCGTCGCAACTTGATTGGATTCTTGGCGGTTCGGGGTCTGGCGGTGTGGCTGGGTACCTCGGCGTGTGGAATGCCTATAACCGCGTGACGGCATCCGCAGCGGCGATCGATAGCGGCCTCGCATACACCTATTCCAGCGCGACCGTGAGGCAGGCGAGAGCGTCCGCAGGCAATCAGGTGTCGGCTGTATTCGGGCTGGCCGAAGATGCGACGCAGATTTCGTATGCATCACGCATTGGTCTGGTCACGAACTCAGCAGCCGCGGTTTCCGGTATTGGCGTGGATGCGACCAACGTTTTCATTGGTCAGGGGGTTCTTGCAGGCGGACGAATACTACTCAGGTCGGTGGAGCAGCCGCGTACGCGGCTCCGCCACTATTGGGTTTGCACGTGTTCTCAGCCAACGAACAGGGCGATGGCACCAACGCCAACAACATCAACGTGGCAGGTCAGAACGCGCTTAGCGTCCTGGCGAGGATGTAAGATCGGTGCCACCCGTATGGCCTGCGGACGCGCGTCGCGACAAGCCATTCTTTTGTCGGAGTCGCGCACTACTTTTCATTTTTGAAAAATGGAGAAGTAAGGTGGCAATTGGGACAGTGAAGTGGTTCAACCCAACAAAGGGGTATGGGTTCATTCAACCGGATTCCGGCGGCAATGACGTCTTTGTCCACATCTCCGCGGTTGAGAAGGCTGGTTTTACTTCGCTCGCAGAGGGCGCAAAAGTCAGCTTCGACATCGTGAAAAATCGCGGAAAGGAGTCGGCGGAAAATCTACGAATCGAGTGATGCACCACCCATTGTGTTGCTCAACAGAAAGGCCGCAGTGGTACGCCGCTGCGGGCGGCCGAGGAGATCGATCGGAATCGGCCGATGGATAAGGCGCTATTGTTCGCGTGGGCGTGCGCTCTAATCCTCTTGGTACTGTTCGTCGCGCTGTACCTTCCTTGGTAGTAAGTTGCCGATGGCGACTCGCCACGGCGCTGCCTGCGATCCGAGACTGATTGCCAAGTCACCGCCCACAATCCTGGTAGTTGCTCTAGGGCATTCGTCCGGAGGATACGTTGCCCGGTCAGCTTCTCCCTCCCTTGAGGCTGACCGGGCGAAGTTAGTGGCGCGCGCGATAGGGACAGCGCTTTATCGGTCCACCCCAAAGCACCGAGTCACGTGGCCGCTAACGTTCCCGCTGTTTAGGTCGCGCGGCTGCCACCGTGAGCCCGGTGTGATCCTTGAGGCTATCGATTACCTTGAGCGCGGCTTCGAGTTCATCTCGAAGACGCTTCGTAATCCGCAGAATGCCGCTCGCGAGCTCCTCGCGGCTGATTTCTGCACCGTGAGCAACTTTTTCTTCGAGGTCGCGTATAGCTTCGTCGATCTTGTGCAGCGAGAATGTGCTAGGCATCATCCGGCTCCGTCCTGATTAAGGGGCCGGCATCCGCCGACCCGCAGCGTAAAAATGCGTCCGCTACACGGTTTAGTAAAGCGGGTGGTGTTGCGGGAAAATCTGTCCCCATCTCGCGTCTGAGCGCCTCGAATTCGGATAAGGTCGAAAGAGGGCAATCCGCCACCGCGTCCATTTTTGAGCAGATAACTTCAACCCGGGATCGCCAATCGGCCAGCTGTTCTTCAGTTCGCTGTGGCGCGTACGTGTCTTCTGCCGGTGTATGGCTTGGCCTACGGACGTAGTCCGTGAATGCTTGGATTGCCGCTACCACTTCGGTCCTAGGCACGGCGGTTACTCCTATGAGCGGAGCCAGCTCGAACATTTGCAGGCCGAGCACTTTGATATGGCATGCACGCGGGGGCGCGACAACCCACTGGTACTGGTAGGTGCTTCCAGTCCTTCTCAGCGATACTCCTTGGTGGCACCAGGGGGGAATTTTGGGCCCCTCGGGAGCAAAGGTGGCCAGCCCTGCCAATCCAAGGGGCGAAGGCTGGCCACCATCGCTTGCGACGTCACCACACAGGGTAGCTACAGGCCAATGGATGCACATATTCGAGCAGCAAATCACGTCCCTGCGGTCCCAAGCGCTTGCGGTGTTTGCAGCCAATCAGGCCAGCGCGGCCGATCAGTCTTTGAGCCAAGCAGATCGCCAAATCGCGACGTCTAATGCCGAGGAGGCTCGACAGCTTGAAACCCAACCTCGGGCCGAAGGAGGCGCGGAAGATCGCTGCACGCATACGCGCTCTTCTAGGAGAGCCGCGTGTGTGCCAACCGGTTCGGGTGGCATGCCTGTGAGACTTTCGCCAGCGCGCCCGCGCTGCTTGCGGTGTGCGGGTTAGTCATAAAAGGCACTGGGTGCGCTCGCGATAGCTGACGAAAGGGTGACGGACTGTCTTGCTTCAATCACGACCGACAGGCTGCCAGGACTCCAAGTCAGTCTCCGAAAGAGAGACCCCAGCACGGGCAGCATGCTGGGGCGAGACGTTGGGCTGACGCGAGCCAGAAATCGAGCCACGACTCGATCATTATGACCGTGTAAATGTAGAGCAGCATCACGCACCGGTCAAAATCGCACTGCATGACAGTAATCGGCGGTAGGATCTTCGTTCGCGCTTTGAGGTGCAATCCGAGCAAACGCGAGAAAACGGCAGTTGCTAATCGCGCATAAGCAAATCTCACGTCCTGAAAAACGACCAAGTTGCTATCGCAACCAAAGGCTGTCCACCGGAAAGAGACGGCTTCGCTCTCCGCAAATGTCCGGTGGTTGGCTAGGTGCGAGAGGTTTTACATCAAGCGACGTAAGGAGATTTGGGAGCAGGTGCAGGCAGAAATGGCCGTTGGAGAAAGTGCGAGAATTTCTCGCACTTTATCGAAGCCGAAACGGGCCGAGGGAATAAACAATTCGCATCTGCAGCAGGCCATCTCCACTGGTGCCGGTGCGGCGAGTCTCCGCGCCGTAGCCGATTGGAACGAGCGCAAATCGTTTGACGAGCGCCGCCGCGCTGGCGGCCCTGAAGCTCCGTGTCGGGATGCGCAGGGCGGCCGGAAGGAAAAAGCGTTAGCTCGCGGAAGGGGGGTCTTAGCCGTGGAGGCCGTCGCTAGTGGGGATCACGGGCACTCAGCCAGTGAAAGAAGATTGTCTGGCTGAACGCCGTCCGCCGTTGTCTTGATGTATTTGTGCCCGTTGTGTTCGGCCACGACCACGCCAGCCATGAGTCCGTCTTCTTCGACATAGAACTCCCATTCGCCGCTTTCAATGTCTCTGATCGTCTGAACGACAGACTGCTTCCATTGACTTCCGTTTGAATATTCACCTCCGACACTTTCAATCCTCTCGTGGGGATTCATCCTGTCGGTCTTATTGATGCAGCGAACGCGTGCGAGTTTAACCACAGGGCTCTCTCCTTCGTGCTGCAAAGGCTGGGTGACCAGTTTAGCGTTCAGTGGCGGCCCAGGCAGCCCAACCAATCCTGGTAGGGGCCCGGGAGGCTTTTCGCCGATACAACGCGAGGGCCCCCCGCGGGTTGATGCCCCCCCTCGGGGGCGGGGCGGTCAGTTTTGCAGCTCAAGGCGGTAAGGCTGACCACGGAAGTTAGTGGCGCGCGCGATAGGGACAGCGCTTCTTCGGTATGGAGGCGCCGAGTCACGTGGCCGCTAACTTCACCGCGGCGCGGGTGTGGCAGGGACAGCGTCGTTTCGCATGTTTCGCGACGCCGAGTCGCCCCCGCGCCCCCCCCAGGACTGTTGGGCTCAAAAGGCCGATGAGCGCCGCGAGGAACGATTCTACTGGATATGCGCGCGCATTACGCTAATTGATTTGGCCACATTTCCCCACTTAGGATTTGTGGCCGTCATCTGCATTTTTCTGATTCAGATAGTCGCACTTGCCGCCCTGGCCAGAAAATATGCTGATGAGAACATCGCGATAGCGATCGACAAAATCATCGCATCGATTTGCGACAGGTTCGGGTGGAAGTAGGGCGGCGAGATCCTATCCGTAAAAGCCAATCAAAAAACGGATAGCAAAAAACGCCCCTGCGACTACGGCTGCCGTGATGGCTATCGCGAAACCAACCCTAAAGCTTTCGCTCATCAGTTCCCCCTAGGCCGCAGGCACATCCCCCTCCGAAATTGCGTCTGCGGCCTCCGCTGCGACGGTCCGCAATCATGCCGGTCACTGCGGTAGGTGTGCGACTACAAATTCTTGTAGTTGACCAGTTCGTGTTCTCTGGGCTCGAATTGCTGTCGAGCGGACCCTACGCCAGTCGCGAGCCCAATCGCCGGATGGATTGTAGCCATGACGAATGAACCGGATGATCTCATCGGACGTATTGCTGAGATCGAACTAATTGCTGAGATCGAACTAAATGAATCGGCGGCGATCTGTGTTGAGCAGATGGACGACGAAATCACGCTCGTCATTGCAAGCATTGTCGGCGTTCACTTCCAAGTGACAGTGGAGCAGGCGCTTGAGTTGTCGCGGGCCTTAGCTGTAGCTGCGGAGAATGCGGAAAAATTCCGTAAGTCAGCCAAGACGTAGCGGCTACTTCTTAATCGAGTGCTCTTGCATAAACCGCGCGGCCCTAACGCGCGCTCGCTCCATCATGTCTTCCTTCGCTTTCGCAGTGGCAAGCTCTGATTCAAGCCGCTCGAAGATCGGGAGATAGACTTCACCGCCTTGTGGCGACTGATCCATTAGGATCGCAAGACAATCCAAGCAACGCTCCAGTGTATCGACCGTGATTGGTTCGTCACTGCGGATCGCGAACCGTTTGGTCATCATTCGCCTACGCTGTCCGCGTCAATAGGGAGCTTGCTCCGCTCCCACTCCAATAACTCGGATAGAAGCCAGAACCTGGTGCGGCCACCGAGGCGCGTCGACGGTTGCGGAAAGGCCGCATCGCGCATGCGCCGGAATAGCCAAGTGTTCGATACGCTGCCGTAGCGCTCGCGAACTTGCTTGGCGTTGAGATACTGATCTGTCGCGAGGGCGTTGAGATCAACGGTCGACACGGGCGCCACCGAATCGTTGCTGCCGCCGCACGCTGGAATGGGAGTGTGGCTTTACAATAGGGCAGCACCCACATCCCTATGGACGCGCCGAAGCGCCCCGATAGGTGTGGGCAGCTAGGCCTTCGGTTTCGCCAGCCTCACACCAGGGCCGCCATCGATCGATTGACCATCTGCCAGGAAGATGGCGCCGGCAGATTCGAGGGCGGCGCGGATGGCGGCTATCGAATGACCCGGTGCCGTCGCGTCGGTCTCAACCCTCGTCACGGTGTTTCTGTGCACACCCGATTTCTCCGCAAGGTCTCGAACGGTCCAGTTCAACAAACCGCGCGCCGCCCTAATTTGTGCACTTGTCACCATGGTTAATTCCTGTATAGTGCATTTGTCACCATAGAGGTGATAGATGCACAATAAAGGAACCCGCCCAATGCTGCAAGCCGCCTCATTTCCGTCCGCTGAACGACCCACCACCCTTTCGCAGTTTCTCTACACCCATCGCCGATTGACCGACCTGGCCCGTGGGCCGCTTCCCAGCGAGATCGTTGAGGAGATGACCCACACCGCATGCGGAATTGCGGAGAGGATCCTTGAGGCGCCCGCCGCAGACTGGCGGGATCTGAGCAAGAAAGCCCTGCTGCTGCTCGACGAATTGCCCTACGAGCAGGAGTGGCTCGATCGTATGTGAATGCGGATCGAAATTTGACCCCTCAATCAGTCTATCTCGTGGGCTAACGTCTTGATTTTTCAAGTGCCGGAAAAGTGACCCCGGCGCCGATCGGCGTCGGACCCCCGCGCCGATTCACAGAAGCATGCGAAAACCATCGAGGCTCGCGGCGAAGACGTTGTCCAGCCGCATCAAGAAGCCGGATATACGTCAGTAGTTGTGGCCGTCGATCCTGATCAAGTCGGTCGTTGCAATCGGGCGGGGTCCATATGGGGTCCGGACGCCGATCGGCGTCCCAAGTGCTTGATGGGTCAATGTTCAGCGTCGATTCACAAAGATGTTGGCTGGAGATAGTCCTCGCCGCGAAAGCTGGCCGTACGCCTCACCGATGAGGAGCAGTATTTTGTCTCTGAATCTTCGGTCTATCGGCTGTTGACGGCGAAGCGCGCAGGCACATGCGCCATGCTGTCTTGGCGCGGCAATTGTCGTCATCAGGTTCTCGACAGCTTCCCCATTTAAGTTTAACAAACATACAGGGCTGATCCCCTTGGAAGAACATCCGCTGCCGATGCTCACGGTGCGTGCCTGCCGGCGCTGTAAAGGGCGGTTTGTTGCTGATTGCCCGGCATGTCAGATCGATAGCCCAGGTTCATATTTGAAGAGGACGGATGGATTTCCCCTTGACCAAGTCGGTGCATGAACAATCGGGCAGCACGGGTCCGCAAGAGAGCTCACCCGCGGCTCCGTCTGCAGCCGCGGCGACCTTTGAGCGGCAATTGAGAGAGATCAGCAGTTCAGGTGTGGGTGGTGGAGCAATGCCGGCCGCCGCTGCGCTGCAGCCGGCTCAATCAACGGAGGTTTTGATAGGGAGGCAGTGCAATCAGATCCTTTACTCCGAGGATGCTCGCCTTATCTCGGGGCTTGAGAAGGCCCTTACGAAGGGCGGGGCCGCCAAAGGCACCACCAATAACTATTTACGTGTTCTTCGCGGCTTTGGCCATTGGCTCTCCGCAAATAACAAAAAGGGCATCTCTGCTCGGCTCGACGACAAAAAATCGCTGTCTCAAGATGCGCGCGAGTTCAGCGGAGAGGGTGAGCCCTGGAAACTTCTTACAGCAATAGGTCATCTCCGAAATTCGCAGTCGACCGGCGAAGTCGTGCCGATCACACGCCACGTTGAGGTAAATCCTTATCAGCAGGACGCGGAACTCATCAAAGAGTACCAAAACGAAGTAGCGTCAGAGATGGGCAAGAGGGATGCAACCGCTCTTCGCAATTTCAGCGACTACCTGCGTGACAACAACAAGAAGGGTATTGTTGGTCGGCTTCGCGGCGAGTTGTTAAATGAAGATGTTAAGAGCTATAAGAAAGTCTCCGCTTTTCGTTCGAAAATCGGTGTCGCGCTGGATCGTCTCCGAAAATCGTCGGCCGGCGCTAAGGCGATGGATCTCGAGCGCAATATTGATCCCGAAGACGCGGCCCTGAAGGAGTCGAGGCAGGTCGGCGACGCCGCTGCGCAGCACAGTTCGTCGCAGAAAGCTGGCAGTTGGCCAGAGGAATTGCTTCCTGCGGAAGGCCATGATCAGAATTTGCTTTTGGGGCCGATGGACGAACCCGGCGCGTCGTCCTCGGCGCCGCAGCCGACTCAGTCAACTGGGATTTTGAGAGGGAGGAGGAGACGGCCTCTTTATCCCGAGGATGCTGCCCTTATTTCGGGGCTTGAGAAGGCCCTCATCAAGGGCGGGGCCGCCGAAGGCACCGCCAAGGACCATGTACGTACTCTTCTCAGCTTTGGCCAGAGGCTCTACGCAAATAACAAAGATCCCATTGCTGCTCGGCTCGACGACGAAAAGTCACTGACCGCTGATGCGCGCGAGTTGTTCGAAAAGCGTCCCGCGACACTCCATAGGGCAATAGACCATCTCAGGACCTCGCGGTCGACGGGCGGAATCGTGCCGATCGCAGGCCGCACTGAGTTGCATCCTTATCCCCAGGACGCGGCACTCATCAAAGAGTACAAAAACGAAGTAGCGACAGATGCCGGCAAGAGGGATGCAACTGCTCTTCGCAATTTCAGCGACTACCTGCGTGACAACAACAGGCCGGGCATTGCTGCTGGGCTCGGCACGTCGTTTGATGGAGATGTCGAGAGCTATAGGAAGGTCGCCGGTGCTGATTCCAGGATTGGTGCCGCACTGGCTCGTCTCCGAAAATCGCAGGCCGGCGCTGAGGCGATGGAGCACGAGCGCCATATTGATCCCGAAGAGGCGGCCCTGAGGGAGTCGAGGCGGGTCGGCGACGCCGCTGCGCAGCACATTGCGTCGCAGAAGGGTGGCAGTTGGCCAGAGGAATTGCTTCCTGCGGAAGGCCATGATCAGGATTTGCTTTTGGGGCTGATGGATGAACCCGGCCCGTCGTCCTCGGCGCCGCAGTCGGCTCAGTCAACTTGGATTGTGATAGGGAAGAGGAAGCAGCCTCTTTATTCCGTGGATGCTCCCCTTATTTCGGGGCTTGAGAGGGCCCTCATCAAGGGCGGGTTCAGCAAATCCGCTGCCGAGCAGCACGGAGGTTCCCTTCGTAGCTTTAGCCGTTGGCTTTTCGCAAAAGAAAAACCGAGCATTCGTGATCGGCTCGACAATAAGTCGCTGACCGATGGCGGTGAGGTGCTCGAGTTCACCGGAGAGGGTAATCCAAAGAGACTCGTTCAGGCAATCGACTATCTCCGGACCTTGCGGTCGACGGGCGAAGTGCCGATCTCACGACGCGCTAAGCTGAATCCTCACCCCCAGAACGTGGCCTTTATCAATCCCGAAGACACGGTACTGATGGAGCCGAGGCGCGTCGACGCCGCCGCTGCGCAGCACAGCGCGTCGCAGGAAACTGGCCGTCGGCCAGAGGAGCTTCCCGCGGAAGGCCGCGATCAGGATTTGCTTTTGGGGCTGATGGACGAACCCCGCTCGTCGTCATCTCTCGAGCCAGCCGCGCGCCATGACCAGGCACCGGATCCCGGAGAGCCCGACCGCCAGCAGTCCCCGGACGAGCCGATGGCTGCGCTTGCCAGGAGCAACCGCCTGCCAAGCGAGGAGGTCCTCATCAACGATGAGCATGACACAGCTGAGTTGAGGCCAGCGAAGAGGCAGAGGACCCTAAACAATCCGCAAGGCGTTGCCGGCGAGCGGCAGCTGAGCGAGATCGCCAATTCAGGCGGCCAGCCGACACCGGCGCCTACCCATCAACAGGGTACGTCGTCATGGGAGACGCAGCCGATGCTGCTGCGGAGCGGCTACGAAGATGTCACGGCGCCGCATGCGGTCGCGATGTACGTCGGGGGCGCCGCTGCGCAGCACAGCGCGCGGCAGCGAGCTGTCAGTCGGCCATTGGTCCTCCCGGAAGGTTACGATCAGGATCTGCGCTTAATGGTGGAAGACGGCCCATCGTGGCCCGAGGTTCCTCCTGAGCAGGCGCAGGACATAGTCCAAGCTGGGCAGGAACCTGCCCGGCCGACCGTGGAAGCAGCGCCAACGCACTCTGCCAGGGCTCGCTCAAATACCTACGGCGGTATTGAGGTGTCGTTTAATCCGAATTCGCCCGCATCATTTGAGTTGCGTGACAATGCTTGGAGCCCGGCGCCTGGCTTTCCGCCGCCGTTTGCCGGGCCGGTACCGGGGCATCACCAGGGCGCTCAACAGCTCGGCTCGCCGCAGGGGCTTTCTCCGGTGTCCGCCCACTCGGACGATGACGCTTTGGCGTGGTTGAGCGAGGAGCTTGCGCGGCAGATGCAAGAACCGGCATCACCATCAACTGCCAGGGCTCAGGATCTCTATCGTGGATTTGAGGCACTCCTTGATCCGGATGTGGCCGAGTTGGATGACAGTGCTCACTTTGCGCCAGCGCCTTCTGCCAGGGCTTGCTCAGACACCTACGGCGGTCTTGAGGTATCGTTTAATCCGAATTCGCCCACATCATTTGAGTTGCGCGACAATGCTTGGAGCCGGGCGCCTGGCTTTCCGCCGCCGTTTGCCGGGCCGGTACCGGGGCATCACCAGGGCGCTCGACAGCTCGGCTCGCCGCAGGGGCTTTCTCCGGTGTCCGCCCACTCGGACGATGACGCTTTGGCGTGGTTGAGCGAGGAGCTTGCGCGGCAGATGCAAGAACCGGCATCACCATCAACTGCCAGGGCTCAGGATCTCTATCGTGGGTTTGGGGCACTGCTTGATCCGGATGCGGCCGAGTTGGATGACAGTGCTCACTTTGCGCCAGCGCCTTCTGCCAGGGCTCGTTCAGACACCTACGACGGTCTTCCATTGGTTGATCTGACCGCGCCCGCACCGTCCCCATTGCGCGACGATATCGTGCGGCGGTTTCCGATCACCTCCTCCGATGCTCAGATCGGGGCGTTGAATCCGATAGCCTTGTCCCATAACCGCGGGCTGGTGCTCGAGGACACGGAATGGCTGGGCGACGAGCATATCCTCAGGGATTACCAGCTTCAGGAGCTGGATTTGCAGAGGAGCGATTCGGATCTCGCCGCCCGGACGCGGTTCGTAGATCCCCTCGAAGCGCTGCGGCTGCGCCTGGGCGCGGAGAGCGACGTGCTACGCGTATTCCATCGCATCGTCCATGATCGGCGTGATAACGATACAGCCGACTTCCTGTTGCTGCCAGTGAACGATGCCAGTGCTACGGACCGCGGCAGGCATTGGTCGCTGCTGTTCGTTGATCGCAGCAACCGGCAACGGCCTGTCGCCTATCACTACGATTCCTACGGGAGATACAACGAGACGCATGCAAGACAACTCGCAGAAAGGCTGAACCTCGCCCTGCAGCCCGCCGGCATGGCCCAGCAGCAGAACACTTGTGATTGCGGCGTCTTTGTCGTGGACGGCACGCGGGAGCTGGTTAGGCAATTGGCGCAAGGACGGGAGCCAGACCAGCTGAACCTCAGCAACGTCGTTGCCAATCGGCAGGCACTGCAAGCGCGACTCAGGGGTTGATGTCGCCGTGGGCGGACCCTCGCGGCGCTTCTCTTTGAGCTTGAATGACGGCTGGAAGAAGTTCACCAGCAGGCGCGCCGCGGCGTAGAGACGTGCCATCACGCGGGCCGTCTCGCCCCCGTCGAAGCGCCCGTATCCGACGAGCCGCCGGACCACCGACAGCGCGATGCGGTTGTCGGCAAGGGCGAGCGCGCGACGCTGCGCTTCGGAAAGACCGGTCAGCTGACCGGCGCCTCGAGGAGACCGAGCTTTCGCGCGGCCAGGTATCGGCCTTCGCCCGCGATGATCGTGCCATCGCTGTCGACGAGCAGCGGGTACCGTCAAGTTAACGAATTGGAGCGGCCGAGGGGTAGACGACCGGCATGCCGACCGCCCGGGACCCTCTTTATCGCCGCCATCGCTTCCCATCGGAAGTGATCAGCTATGCCGTTTGGTTGTATTTCCGGTTTCCCAGCGGCTCATGAAGAAGCTCTTGAAATCCGCCGGCACGCCGCCGCGCGTGATGATCACGGACAAGCGTTCGCACGGCGCTGCGAGGGCGAAGATGGGCTTTTTCGTCGAACATCGCCAGCACAGAGCTCTCAACAATCGGGCTGAGAATTCTCATCAGCCGACGCGGCAACGCGGCGGATCATGAAGCGTTTCAAATCGTCCCGTCAGGCTCAACGGTTTCTGTCACTTCACGTTCCAGGCATCGTAAGTGGATCCGTAATCCCCGGGAAATTGACGAAACCTCAGACTCTCTCCTCAGCAGAGGTGTATCCGCGCCTGCGCTTGGCGCGCTCCAGCCGTCCGAATGCTTCGCCCGCTTCAGCGCTGGCATCGAAAGTCTGCACCATCGTCTGGCCGGTCGTGCCGATCCGGCCCCAGTCGCGGATCAGCGAGACCCCGCCGAACAAGGTCGGTTGGATCGAAAGCAAGTAAAACCGCCGCATGTTGCGGGTGGTGTCGATGCGGCGAAGGTGAAGCGGCCCTAGCTTAAGGTTCGGCATGCATGGATTCTCGCTTCCTGTGGAAGCGAGGTCCAATGCTTTCTATGAATCGATCAGGGCCAAACGATTCATTCTCTCGCTACATCAATTGCACCAGGCGGGTGTCTTCGGACTGTGGCGATGATGTGGAGGCTCCACGGCCCGATTTGAACCCCACCGTCTCGCGGCAAAACCGAGACCGCAGTCTGAACTGATCGAGAAGCTCACTGAATCGCGCCGGAGCTAGGTCCAAGCATTGTCGATCCAGCAGCCTCAGCAAGGTTTGAAAGCTGACTAGGTGACATCGGTGCAGCCGTTGAGCGATCGACGGAGCAATTGCGGACGAACGGGAAATCGAAGTCCGGACACGGGTGAATTATGGAATGACACCCGGGCACTTCTTTGCCGGTGCTGCTGCAGAGAATCAAGCGCGCGATGTGGTCGGACATCGCCGACCTGCGTCTGGCAGCCCGACCAACCTTATGGGGTGTTGAAGAAGCGCGCGGCCTCTTAAAGGCCGCATTCTCTGTGGTAGGGCAGTATCTGAAAGCGCGTATGGCCGCGCAACCTGAGGCGAGAGGAGGATTCCGATGTTCGAGGCTAAAGACTATCGCGTGTGCTGCCATCACTTTGTCACCCCGACCGACCGCGCCGTCTACCCGGCGCAAGAGCCCTTACTAACCTACTCTGAGGCCCTCCGGCAGGTGCAGACCGAGCAGGCCAAGGGCTACATGGTGGCCTGGGTCATCGATCGCACCGGAGCAGGCGCCACCAATGAGATTGGTGGTTCGAACGCATCGGTTCGACGTTGATCGTAAGCGCAGCTCTGGCCCTTGGATTGGCGCTTGACGTCTGTTTTGATTACGGTGTGAGCCGGCACGGCTTCCACTTTTCCGACAACGTTGACGCTGGCCTCAAGCGCCTGCCTGTCGTCGAACCACTTTTTAGAGCTTGATCACATGATCGCAGCCGCGCCGAAGATCGAAGAGGCTGCAATGCCGTTTCCACGCCGAGTCACAAGCAGAAGAAACTCAACCAGGACTCGCGCTGGTCAGCGTCATCAGAAACTGTGCACGCTCGACAGGACGATCGAGCCAGTGCGTCGAGGTCTATTCCTGCATAGGAGGACGCGGCGAGGCGGCGGGAAAGTTGGAAGGTTGGGATCCAGCAAGGTCCCGATTCGCGCGCTGTACCTCGGCGGTCCCAAACACGAGGACGCAGAGAGGTCTGTTTTGGGCGCGGGATTTTGGCTGGGACACGAGCCCGTCAGAGCGTTGCCGCCGCCGCTCTGAAATGGTCGGGAAACCTTCCGATCGTGCGAGACTCTTATCTAACCTCACTTGTGATCCGCTCCCCTCGAGACTTTTGGAAGATATCCCAACTGCCGTTCCAGAGCAGCTAAGGTTCGACGGGCCGAATCCAATCTCGCAGTCGCCTCGACCAGGTCGGCCCATGTTTTATCCGACCGTGCAACCGCCGTGGAGCCGGTCTCAAACAGGTTGTTGTTGAGATGCGGGGCCGCTTCGCCTCGCAGGGCACGCTCCAAATCGAGCAGGGTGCTCGTCAGCGCTCGATGCGCGCACGCGTCCTCTCGTTCCAGGTTTTCCGCCACGTCGAGCGCCGCACGATAGTGTCGTATCGCTGCAACGACTCTGCTCTCGAGGTCGGGCTCATCGCTCATCTGCTTTTCTCTCCACGAATCTTTGAGCAATTTGTGTCGGTCTGAACGAGCAAAAATTGTAAGCGGAGCTTTTCTCCCATTTGATTGACTGGTTTCGCTTCGGCTTTCGCTCTGCGATCCTTGGCTTGTCAGAGAGCCGAGAGGAGACTGAAGGCGATGGAACAATCGGGGGAGGAAGCCGAAGCTGATGGCTTTGTGGGGAAGCTTACGCGCCGGACGCGTTCTGGATGCCGGTTATGGTCTGCGGAGATCAAGGGGCGCGCTGTTTTCGAGAGCATGAAGCCCGACGCCCGGGTATGTGATGTCGCACGGCGTTATGGTGTGAAGGCCCAGCAGTTGACGACGTGGCGCAGATTGGCGCGTGCTGGCCGGCTCGCATTGGTCACGGACGACGCGGCGGATTTCGTGTCGATCGAGCTGAGCGATCCAGTGGCGTCAGGCAAGAGCGAGGGGCCCGTCGAGATTACGATTGGCAAGGTTTCGGTCCGCCTGGATGCGGACGTGTCGGCGGTGCGGATCGCGGAGATCGTGACTGCGATCGAGCGCGGCGCATGATCATTCCGGCGCAGGGACTGCGGATTGTGCTTGCTGTGCGTCCTGTTGACTTCCGGTGCGGGCACGACGCGCTGGCCGGTCTTGTGCAAAACACGCTTGGGCTCGATCCGCATTCGGGCCTGATCGTGGTTTTTCGTTCGAAGCGCGCCGACCGGCTGAAGATTTTGCTATGGGACGGCACGGGCCTCGTTTTGGTCTACAAGCGCCTTGGCCGCGATGGTCGTTTCGAGTGGCCGCAGATCAGCGACGGCGTCATGCATCTGACGCGCGTGCAGTTCGAAGCGCTGTTTGAAGGGCTGAACTGGAAGCGAGTGGGCGAACGGATTGTCGCGACGCCAGCTGCGGCGAACTGACTCAGACCCGACAACCTGTTTCGCGCGGGGCTTTGGGATGATAGCTTGCGGATGTGCCGCCGTCCCCCATTGATCCCGCCCGTCTTGCAGCGCTGCCCGCCGATTTGCGCGCGCTCTTCCGCGCGCAGGAAGCGATGATTGAAGCCGAGCGTCGTCGCGCAGACGATGAATGCTCGGCGCGCCTTCATGTCGAGAGTGAACTGGCTGCGTCCAAAGAGAGCGTCGAACGCCTCGAACTGCTCGTGAAGGAGTACGAGAGAGCTGGCCCCGGTTGTTTGGACAGCGCCCCGCTGGATTTAAGTGGATTCCTGCCGGGTTATGCTGAACGCGGGGCTTTACGATTTTGTCGTTGCGTCGGGAGGGCGTAGCCCGACCAGAGCGACGACAAAATCGTCGGCGACGGTCATGCGGCCATCACCATAGCTTGCGTGCCGAAGTAAGCCTCGTCGGGCGTGCGCCCGTCAAGGCTCGAGTGAGGGCGTCCCTGATTGTAGAAGGCCAGATACTTGGCAATTGACGCTCGCGCCTCGGACACGCTGTCGTAGGCGCGGAGATAAACTTCTTCGTATTTGACCGTGCGCCAGAGCCGCTCGACAAACACGTTGTCGCGCCAGGCGCCCTTGCCGTCCATGCTGATGGCGATCTTCGCGTCCAGCAGCACATCGGTGAACTCGAGGCTGGTGAACTGGCTGCCCTGATCCGTGTTGAAAATCTCGGGCCTGCCGTGCTTCGCCAACGCCTCCTGGACCGCTTGGACGCAGAAGGCCGCCTCCATTGTGATCGAGACGCGATGGGCCAGGACCCGTCGGCTGAACACATCGACGACCGCCGCGAGATAGACGAAGCCACGCCGCATCGGAATGTAGGTGATGTCCATTGCCCACGCATGGTCGGGCCGCTCGATCTTCAATCCGCGCAACAGGTACGGGTAGATCTTGTGACCCGGAGCCGGCTTGCTCGTGTTCGGGCGACGATAGACCGCCTCGATCCCCATGCGCTTCATCAGCGTCGCGATGTGGCGGCGACCGGCGTATACCCCCTCCCGCCGCAGCAACGATCGCAGCATACGCGCTCCCGCGAAGGGATAATCGAGATGCAGCTCATCGAGCCGACGCATCAAGGCAAGGTCCTCGGCCGAAACTGGCCGAGGTTCATAGTAGACCGTGCTGCGAGCCAGCTTCAGGACCTTCGCCTGGCGCACGATAGAAAGATCATGACCGCGGTCGATCATCGCTTTGCGCTCAGCAGGCCCGCCTTGGTGAGCGCGCCGGACAAAAAATCGTTTTCCAACGCCAGCTCGCCGATCTTGGCATGTAACGCCTTCAAATCGACCGGCGTCTCGGCCGATGTCTTGTCATGCCCAAACACGCCGGCGGCGCCTTCCAGGAGCTGGTTTTTCCAGATCGTGATCTGGTTCGGATGAACATCAAACAGTTGCGCCAGCTCCGCCAGTGTCTTGTCTCCTTTGACCGCAGCCAAAGCAACCTTCGCCTTGAATGCCGGAGAATGCGTCCGGCGGCTCTTCTTCGTCATCTTCGCTCCTGATTCGCAGCAAGAATCCTCGCCGCTGTCAGGCAGAAAATCCACTCAAGCTACTGTCCGAATTTGCGGGGCCAGCTCTCTCGACGATGGTTGCGTTGAGTTGGACACCAATCCCGTCGAAAATCAAATCAGGCCGCTGACTCTGACGCGTAAAAATAGTTTATTTGCTGGTCACGACGAAGGTGGTCGTTCATGGGCGCGCATAGCTTCGCTCATCGCCACCTGCAAAATCAACAGCGTGGAGCCCTACGTCTGGATGAAAGCGACGCTCAAAGCGATCGCAACCGGTCACCCGCAGTCCCGGATCGACGAGCTGGTCGTTCGGCCGCACCTCGTAATTCTCCGTCGTTGCCGCCTCCATACCCCCCGCCAACGATTTGCAAACACGTTGATCAACAGACTGCAATCCCCACGCCAAACCTTTGCGAATGGGACGCGAACGTCGCTTACGGTTCTTCAGCGTCTGATGCCAGCGCTCGATCTTTCCCTGGGTCTGAGGATGGTACGGAGCGCCGCGCACGTGCTGCATGCCCTTCTGGTCGAGCCACTCGGCCAGATCATCCGCCACGTAACTCGAACCATTGTCGCTGAGAAGCCTTGGCCGGTGCGCGACGGCGCCGTCGTCTTGTCCTTGATCTCGTTCGCGGCCTTGATCACCACATAGACCGGGCTGGTGATGAGGTCATGCGCCTTCAGCAGCCGATAGACCGACGCCTCGGATACAAAGTACTTTCGTTCGTCGGTGAACCGCACGGCCAGCTCGCGTGGCGACAGCTCAGGTAACTCCAGCGCCAGGTCGATGATCTAGCCCCGCACATCGTCCGGGATGCGGTTCCAGACCCGGTCTGGTCGAGACCGATGATCGGCCAGAGCGGCGATGCCGCCCTCGCGGTAACGATCATGCTAGCGATAGAATGTGGCGCGCGGGATCCCGAGCTTGTCCAGCGTGCGCTTGGCCGGAGGTGCGATTGCTCGACCAAATGGATGAATCTCGGCCTTCTCTGAGGCGGGATACCTCATGCCTCGTCCTCCCCATCTCCGTTCATACTTTTTTTGAGCAGACGGTTCTCCAGCGTCAGATCGGCGACGGCCTCCTTCAAGGCGCCGGCCTCCCGGCGGAGGTCCTTCACCTCGCCGGAGGTCGCAGCTCGTGCCGTGTCGCCGGCCAGGCGGCGCTTGCCGGCCTCGAGAAACTCCTTGGACCAGCCGTAATAGATCGAGGCGGCAATGCCTTCTCGGCGACAAAGCTCGGAGATGTTCTCCTCGCCGCGCAATCCTTCTAGTACCCGGAATCAGAGCTGAGTGATACGGCGGCCTTTGAAACGGCGTTGACGGACCTTTTTCTTGGTCCAGACGAAGGGCTCGGCTCTGTCGTTGTATGCGTTGACGTAGGCATCGATGTGTTCCTGAAGCTGCTTGAGGCTCGTGAAGGAGGTGCCGCTGAGCGACTGCCCCTGCAAGATGGAAAACCATACTTCGACCTGATTGAGCCATGACGCACTTGTCGGCGTGAAATGAAATTGCACGTTGGGGTGGGCCTTGAGCCAGTCCTCGTTCTTTTTATGGGTGTTGAGGTTGTCGAGGATGACGTGAAGCTTGCGGTTCGGAAAAGTCGCGGTGACGCTGTTCATGAAATCGAGAAACTCGACGCGGCGCCGGCGTTTTGAATGGGTCGCGATGATCTTTCCGGTGGCGACTTCGAGCGCCGCAAACAATGTTGTGGTGCCATGCCGCTTGTAATCGTGGCTTTGGCCGGTCAAGGCGCGGCCATTGGGCAACTTCAGATAACCCTGCGCTCGCTCCAAAGCCTGGATCGAGGGCTTCTCGTCCACGCACAGCACAATGGCCTTCGCCGGCGGCGCGACATAGAGGCCGACAACATCGGCGGCTTTGGCCGTAAAGTTCGGGTCGTTGCTCTCGCACCAGGACTTGCGAGCCACCAGGTCAATCTTGTGGCTGCGCAGGAACCGCCAGACATATTGGACATCGACATCGCCCAGCGCCTCGGCCAGCAGGGGGCCGGTCCAGCGCGCAAACCCTTGCGGTGGCGGCTTATCCAGCAGCTTCAGAATCCGCTTGTCGGTCGTCTTCGTATAGATCGGCTGCTTGCCAGGCCGCGGCTTGTCTTGCAGCCCTTCAAGGCCATGGTCGGCATAGCGATGCCGCCAAAGGCTGACAATCCGCGGCTGGACCCCAACTTCCTTGGCGATCGACCGGGTGCTGCGCCCATCCGCCGCCAACAGAACTATCCGCGCCCGCTTCAAATCGCGCTGCAACGTCACCGGTGAGCGACAGCACGCCTCAAGCACCTTGCGATCTTTCCTCGAAAGGTGGACTTCTCTTGCTTCGGGTATCATCCCGACCTTGAATCACGACTCACGTTCCAAGAAAAGTGGGTACTAGTATTCACTCGCGTCCGGCTGGTGACACAATGTCGGCAACCCGACTCTGCGTCTCGTGCTGCGCAGAAGAGACGCATCATCCTATTGTCATTGAAGCTTAACTACACAGAGTCTCTGGTGGCACATCAATTGCTAGTCCAGACTTTGCCCGGGGATCAGTTCCGGTCCACGCGCTGGGGAGAATCAGCTATGACGAACAAGATGCTAGGCCGATCTGCGCAAGCTCGCGTCGCCACCGGAAGACGTCCGGTGGTCGAGATACCGTCCTCATCACAAGATCAACAAGGAGTTGTTCATGCTGACAACCCCGGAGGCGCGGGTTTGCGCACCTCATCACGGCCTATCGCGCACGGCCTGCGGCCGCACACCGCGGTCATGAATTTCATCGAGGGCGCGCGCGCCATTACCGAGAGTGAGCTGCAAGCCAACAACATCACGCAGTATCACGCCACAAATTTTTATCGCGATCAGATCACCAACAGTGGCTACTACGACCAGCTTAAATACATTGTAGAGCCCACAATTGCTGAGTTCAAGAGTCCCGGAAGTCTTGACACCAGCGGCGAGCATGACAATACCGTCGTGCCCGGGCTTCAGCACAAATACGCGCAGACCGGTCTGCTGCTGGTAACGGACCGTTGCGCGTCCTATTGCCGTTACTGCTTTCGCAAACGCATCGTCGGCAAGGACTCCGATGAGATCGCGCCCGATTTCGCCCGGGTCGCGCAGTATATCGCCGGCCATCCTGAGATGACGAACGTGCTGCTATCTGGAGGCGACCCGTTCGTGCTCAGCACCGCTAAGCTCGGCAAGATTCTTGATCATCTGCTACCGATCCCGCACTTGGAGTCAATTCGATTCGGCACAAAAATAGTCGCCTTCGCACCCAGGCGGTTTGAGGATCCCGCACTCCCGGCGTTGTTCCGGCGGATCAGTGAAGCGGGAAAGACCGCAGTGATCGTCGCGCATTTCGACCACATCGGCGAGATCTCGGTCGATGCGGAGCGCAACATTCGCGCGCTACGCGCACAGGGCGTGCAGTTTCTGAATCAGTCCGTGCTTCTGGCGAAAGTCAACGACGATCCCGAAATCTTGGCGGCGACCTTTGCAAAGTGTCACCAAATGGGCGTCCGCCCTTATTATCTTTTTCAAGGCAGGCCGGTGAAAGGCGCATCGCACTTTCAGGTCTCGCTGCGGCGCGGTATAGAGATCGCGCGCGGCATCAACCGACGTCTCAGCGGTATCCAGAAGACGTTCAAATACATCATGTCCCATTACACGGGGAAGATCGAGGTTCTCGACCTTGGTGCCGATGGCCGCGTGTATATGCGATATCATCAAAACAAGATTCCCGAAGAACTCGGAAAGGTCTTTTCCCGGCGGCACGTCGAGGGCGCCTGCTGGTTGGACGATTTGCCCGAAGGCTGAGATCGAAATGCGCGCGATGCTGATGCCCAACTTGGAGCGCGTGGAGCTCGACGGCCCTGCCGCTTCCGTAGGGCAGCGCCACGAGGCTGTGGTGACGGCTTTCCCGAACGCTACCGAAGCCGGGGTGGAAATCCTGCGCGCCGGCGGAAACGCGATCGACGCCGCTGTGGCCGCCGCCTGGGCGCTTTGCGTGTGCGAACCCAGTGCATCGGGTCTGGGCGGGCAGACCGTGTTGCTCGTCCGTTTTGCGGATGATCGAATTCGGATCATCGACGGACATTCCCGTGCGCCCGCAGCCGCTTCGCTCGACACGATCAAAGCGGGCCAGCAGCGGCGCGGGTATCGCTCCTGCACGATTCCATCGACTCCCGCGACGCTGGACTGGGCGCACAGGAAATACGGCGTGCTCAGCCGCGAAACTGTGATGGCGCCAGCGATCCGCATTGCGGAAGAAGGCTATCCGATCACGCCATTGCAGCACCGACAAGCCCGATGGGTGGCCGATGATCTGCGAGCATCGCCGGCCGGTGAGCTGTTTCTCCAAGACGGTCTGCCACCGGAAATCGGCCACATGTTTCGACAACCGGAGCTCGCGGGCACGCTTCGCCGGTTGGCCGATTTCGGCACCGAGGACTTCTATCACGGCGGAATTGCCCGGCAGATCGCAGCCGATATGCGAGCGGCCGGCGGTCTCATCACCGAAGAAGATCTAGCAAGCTGCGGTCCGCCCGCACAGGTGGAGCCGGTTTCGACGTCCTATCGCGGCCATCGGATTCTCAGCATCCCGCCGCCTAGCGGCGGACTGCAACTCTTGTTTGCACTTAACATCATCGCGCAGATATCAGCGACAAACTCGGAGTCATCCGACGATAGCTGGCACGAAGCGATCGCGCTCGCGTCATCCGCCGTCTTTCGCGAGCGGGAGCTCCGCCCGTTGCTGCCCGATGATCTCATTCCGCAATCGCGTCAAGGGCGGTTGAGCGAAGATTACGCGCGGCAAGTCGCAGATAGCATCCTGGCGCCGCAAAGTACCAAAGAGCTCGCGACCGACAGTGCCGAAGAACCGGGCGATACGACCCATCTTTCGGTCTGCGATCGAGATGGCATCATTGTAGTGCTGACACAGTCTATCCAATCGGTGTTCGGCGCCAAGGTGGCACACCGGGATCTGGGTTTCCTCTACAACAATTATCTGTGCACGTGTCCCCGCCTTTCTCACCCCTATGAGCTCGGACCAGGTTGTCGACCGCGCTCGAACATGGCCCCAACGCTGGTGTTACAGGGCGCCACCGGCCGCCCGCTCCTGGCACTGGGCGCCGCCGGCAGTCGACGGATCATTTCGGCAATTCTCCATGTCCTAAGTGGAGTCATCGACTTGGGCTTGGATATCACGGACGCTGTGGCGGCGCCTCGCGTACATGGACTGGTCGGTCGCAAAGTCTGGATCGAGCGGCCGGCAGCCAGCAATGCCCTGTTGGCAAGATTGCGCGCCCGTAACCGCATCCCAATCGTCAAATCACGACTCAATTTTGCGATGGGTTCGGTCAACGCGCTCCAACTCATGACTGACGGAAGCGCGAAAGGCGCTGCCGATCCCCGGCGTGATGGCCTGGTGGAGGTGCTCTCTTGAGTGAAACGTGCAGAAATAAGAATGCCTCGGCGGACGCCGCGCCAAAGACCGATTGGTTGCTCGTGGGCCTCTTTGTCCTGCCGCTCGGCGTAGCGCTCGCCAAACTGCCGATGCTATCGACTTCGTCCATCAGTGCGAGTTTTGTTTCGCTCACAGAGTTACCGGCCCAGTTCCACAAGTCAGCCGAGAGCGTGGTGTTCGTCTCCTTGGGAGCTGTCTTCGTCGTACTCTTTCGCCTCACTCTTGGCGTCAGGGTGCTGGGGCTTCTTCGGCCGATCTTGTTGGCGATGGCTTTCGATACCGTCAGCATCCCGATCAGCCTTGCCTTCCTGCTGTTCGTACTCCTCGTCGTTGTCGCCTTGCGGCCGCTGCTCAAGACAGACCACAGTTACGCGCGAGTGGCTGTGCTGTTGAGCTTGGCGGCAGCGCTGCTGTTTGCGCCTTTGACCGCGGGGGAATGGTGGCATATCGCCTGGCTTCGTGAGATTGCGTTCTTTCCGGTTATCGCCTTGTGTTTGACCTGCGAAAGCTTCGCAAAAGTGCTCGACCAAAATGGAGTCCGTGAAGCGATCTGGCGCGCCTTCACGACGGTGTTGGCCGCCCTCATCATCGTGGCTCTATCGAGTTTGCCAGGCACGTTGGAACTCTTCCTGCGATTCCCGGAACTGCTGTTGGTGCAGGCCGGGTGCATTTTGCTAATCAACAAGTATCTCGATTTCCGCTTGTTGGAAGGAGTGAACCCGCTCGTCGCCTGGCCTTGGGGCGCGGGCACTCCAGGCGAGCCGTCCCTCTCGATCTGCCAAATCCAGGCGAATGAACGTGAAAGCCGGCAACATACAGGGAGCAGCTCATGCGGGTAGCCGTCGTGTGGAACGATGATCATAGGGGCGTGATCAACCACTTCGGTCAACCTTGCCCGGAGAAATACGGCCGCAAGACGGTCGAAAGCGTGGTGGCGGCACTGCAAGAGGGTAACCACGACACGCTGCTGTGCGAAGGTGATAAAGGACTGCTCGCGACGCTTGAGCGGTTCATGCCACCCGATTCGCAAGCCCGCCCTTCAGGGATCGTTTTCAACATGGCGTACGGAATTCAGGGCGAGTGCCGCTACACGCACGTTCCGGCCATGCTCGAGATGGCTGGCGTTCCGTACACCGGCTCCAGCCCGCTCGGGCACGCACTGGCGCTCGACAAGGCCATTACCAAACAGCTCATCCGCGATTGCGGCGTGCCGACGCCGAACTTTCGTGTGATGCGTAGGGGCACCGAGAGTACCGGCGATCTGTGCTTCCCGTTGGTAGTAAAGCCGCGTCATGAATCCACGAGCTTCGGATTGCAGCTCGTATATGAGCCCGCCCAGTTGAGACAGGCCGTAGAAGTGATCGTCACGCAATATGCGCAGGATGCACTCGTAGAAGAATACATCGAAGGGCGGGAGATCTGCGTTGCCCTGCTGGGAAACGGAGAGCTTGAGGCGTTGCCTCTGGTGGAGCAGGACTTCGGCGAGCGCGAGACGCGTCTTATCACTTGGGAAGACAAGATGCACATGGCGGTCGTGGAGCCCCAGAAGATTTGCCCGGCGCAGGTCGGGAGCAATCTCGCGACAATACTGCGGGATATTTCGGTTGCGACCTTCCGCGCCTGCCGCTGCCGGGATTACGCCCGCGTCGACATCCGGATCGACCGCTCCGGGCACCCCTTTGTCCTGGAGATCAACTCGATGGCCGCACTCGGTATCGGCGCGTCTTATGTCCTGGCCGCGAAAGCCGCCGGGTACACCTTCTCGAGTTTGGTCAACGGTATCCTCGACGTCGCCCACGCGCGGTATTTCGGAACTGGCATTTCCCAGGCCGAACAACCGTCAAATCGCGAGCGGATTTATTATGCCGCTGGGTAGTGTGTTGAGAGCTGTCACTTTTTGTCGATCGTATGGTTCGGCGGAGCAACAATAGCGATGTTTGCACAGGCAAATGGAGGGCGGTTTTCCTGCCGGACTCGAAACTGATGATGCAGACGATCGCTGAAGCTGTGCGCTCGGGTTGTTGGTGCCGGCACTTCCGGAGGGATGGGCGGAAACGGCTTGCGTGCGCGAAAGGACCTGGCGGGAAATGCGGCGACATATGCAGACCGCGATAACGACCGGTACCGACTGCCTCGTTATCTTAGCTTTACAGTTGGTGCGCCGGGAGACTGGCAAGGTGCATGGCTCGGATGTTTCAGGAGTCGTCATCTTTCGCAAGACGCTGCGACGAGATCAGCTCCTCAAATTCTTCGCTAGCCGCCCGTGAAGAATTCGGAAGCGATTGATACGTCGCGATGATTTAACCTGAGCAAGTATTCGATTTTGCAAGAAAGCCGGGGGGAGGGTCGGTTTCTTGCGTTTTGGGATACCGGATTTTGGTGGATCGTGATTCCTTTGACGGCAAGATTCGCTGTTGGAGAACGGGCCGTGAGTCAGCCGCGCGACGATCGCCAGGACGACCTATTTCGGGCTTCTCTGGATGCGATCATCAACCTTCGTCATCCGCTGGTGCGGCTTGCGGCGGAGATTGATTGGGATTTTCTGGCGAAGCGCTTCAGCTCGGTGTGTCGCACCGGGCCGGGCCAGCCGCCGCTGCCAACGAGGCTCGTGGCCGGGCTGTTCATCCTCAAACATATGCACAATCTGTCTGACGAAGCGCTGTGCGGGCGGTGCTTGGAATGGATGCCGTCGGCCCAGATGTAGATGTAGCGCTTCGCCGACAGATCGCGCTTCTGCCACGCGGCGTGCTCGTCAATCCGACGTCCTGCAGCCGGCCGATCGCGGATGCCGACAACCCGCCAGCATCGTTGCCGAGCAGCGCCGGCAGCGCCTCGGAGAAGTCGCCGGTCGAGATCCCTTTCAGGTAAAGGATCGGCAGCAGTGTCTCGATCGACTTGGAGTGGCGCATGTTGGCCGCAGCATCGACGGAGAGAACCGGCGCCCAGGTAGCGGCCGCCTCGCGAGCGCGTACACGCGGCCGGCGGACGGCGACCGGACCGATGCCGGCCATCACCTCGCGCTCCGGCAGGTGACCGTGGCGCGCGATGCGCTGGTGGCCGTCCGCGGTCTTCAAATCGGCATGCTGGCCGAGAAAGTCTGCGACTTTGGCCTCGACCGCCTTGGCGAGAAGGCACGTGCCCCGTTGCGCAAGACTTCTGTGAGTTGATCGTCAACGATTCCTGGCTGAATCGGCTGGATGACGTTATCGTTGGACACGGCATATCGCTCCTTCGGTGGAGAAGTGGAGGCGTCAAGCCCCCCCACGGGGTGCCGCCTTTGCGATTCCGCCGTCACCAACTTTCAGCGATAGCTCTCTTGCGCTTCCCGCGCACCGGCCGGTTCAATTCCAGAGGTGGCGCTACCTCACACCGATCTCATCCACCGCGTCCGCCAGCGTCCTCAGAAACGATTGGTGCCAATCATTTTCATCAGACAGCAGCCAAGCCGGTAGGCTGGCTACGTAGCGGCTCAGGGCGATTACGCCCGCAAGCGTAGTAGGCTTGGAGTGGATGAGCACGTCTGCATACTCCTCGAGAGCCAACCCTCTTTCCTCGCTGATCGCGTCGGCGGCATCAAACTCGGGACCTGCGACAAGTTTCGAGGATACCGATGCCGCGGCGGCGTGCTGCGCGGAAAGCTCGCGGTGACGCTCAATCACATCAAAAATCGTATCTAATTCAGTCGCCATGGCGCATTTGCCCCAGGCCACATCAGATCGGCACCAACCAATCTTGGTAGGTGCTTCCAGTCGTTCTCAGCGATACTGTCTGGTAGCGCCCTTGGAATTGAGCCTCTCGGGGAGGTGGTCGGTCTCGCTAATCCAAGGGCGAAGGCTGGCCACCGAAGTTTGCAGCGCGTGGTGGGGACAGCGCTTCCGGAGCCGTGAGCGCCGAGTCACCGCCGCCAACTTCACTGGCAGCGTGGGCGCGGCAGGAACAGCGGCGGGTTTTCACTCTCCACGGCGTCGAGTCATGTCCGCGTGCCTCCAAGTCCGCGTGTGCGCCGCAGAGTGGAGCAACCATGATGCCCACATTTATTGCCTCGTACGATCTAAAAGAGGCTAGGCCAGACCCGCACGAACACTTTCTTACAAATGCGATCGAGTACGGCTGGTTTCCCTGGATTCTGGACCATGACGACACTCTATTTACTCTTCCGAACACCACCTTGGAGGGTTCGTTTGTCGACCAAACGCAAGCGGTCGCAGCACTCAACGCAGCAAGGATAGAGACGGAAAAAGAGCTTGGGATCACGGTCATGATGGAAAAATGGATCGTTTCCCTCGGATGCGTTTTCGTTCTGCGAGGATCGCCTCGGCCCTGCCGAAGTAGGCATCGGCTGCTGTGAGGTTGTCGATGCTCTCATGATAACGGACGTGATTGTAGTGTTCGACGAAGGCCCGTACCTGACGTTCGAGATCACCGGGCAGGTAGTAGTTGTCGAGCAGGATGCGGTTCTTCTGCCGCGCGGCGAACAGGATGGAAGTGGAGCGTCGACCATGATGAGAGGGCTACGCCGGGCTCGTGACGCAGGGAGGGCGTAGCCCGACCGGAGTTACGAGCCCGGCGTCGGCGCGATCCACAGCGGACCGCG
This sequence comes from Bradyrhizobium sp. 1200_D9_N1_1, assembly GCF_052075915.1. Lineage (NCBI taxonomy): Bacteria > Pseudomonadati > Pseudomonadota > Alphaproteobacteria > Hyphomicrobiales > Nitrobacteraceae > Bradyrhizobium > Bradyrhizobium sp. 1200_D9_N1_1. The sequence goes on from NZ_CP197226.1 coordinate 1,011,136, forward strand.
CCGACTGGTGATCGCGGCCGGCTGGTTATGCAAGTGGTTCTTCCGCCAAGAGGAATCACTCGCGTGCCAGGCCGACACATTACCGATCACCAAATGAGGCTCTACATGAAGTACCGTCAGACCGATAGCCCACCCGTGGCCGCCGCCAAGGCTTCGTTCAGCACCTCGACCGCTTACCGGATCGAGAAGGATCGACGCCTTCCGTCGCAGAAGAAGGCTCCCCGCGGCCGTCGCCGGCCAGATCCCTTGGCCCGCGTATTTGAGACAGAGATCGCGCCGATGCTGAAGGCCGCCCCCGGTGTGCGGCCGGTCACGATCTTCGAGGAGTTGCTCCGACGCCATCCCGAGCTCGGCGCCGGCATCCGTCGCACGCTGGAGCGCCGGATCCGGGCCTGGCGGGCGATCCACGGCGAGGAGCAGGAGGTCATCTTCCGCCAGACCCACGAACCCGGTCAGCGCGGCCTGTCCGACTTCACCGACATGGGCGAATTGGGTGTCACGATCGCGGGCGTACCGCTCGACCATCGTCTCTATCACTTCCGGCTGGCCTATTCCGGGTTTGAGCACGCCCATGTCGTGCTCGGCGGTGAGAGCTTCGTCGCTCTGGCCGAAGGCCTGCAGAATGCCTTGTGGTCACTCGGTGGGGCGCCACGGGAGCATCGCACCGACAGCCTGTCGGCCGCCTTTTGCAATCTCGACCGCGACGCCAAAGACGATCTGACGCGGCGATACGAAGACCTCTGTGCCCATTACGGCATGCGGCCTTCCCGCAACAATCGTGGCATCGCCCACGAGAACGGGGCGATCGAGAGTTCGCATGGTCATCTCAAGCGAGCGATCGGCGACGCGCTGTTGCTGCGTGGCACCGCCGACTTCGACGATCTAGCTGCCTATCGTGGCTTCATCGATGAGATCGCCAGCCGCCGCAATGCCCGCAACGCCAAGCGGATCGACAGTGAACGTAGCGCACTTCAGGATCTGCCGGACCGCCGCACGTCGGACTATGAAGAGGTGATCGTCCACGTGACGTCGTCCGGCGGCTTCACCTTGCGCAAGGTGTTCTACACGGTGCCGTCGCGCTTGATCGGCCATCGGCTGCGGGTGCGCCTGTATGACGATCACCTCGACGTGTTTGTCGGCGGCACGCATCTCCTCACCTTGCCGCGCGGGCGGCCGCATCCCAATGGCAAGCACGATCAGGTCGTCGATTATCGGCACGTGATCCATTCCTTGCGGCGCAAGCCGATGGCGCTCCTCAACCTGGTCTACCGCGACCAGCTGTTCCCCCGGGAAGCTTACCGCCGAGCCTTCGACGTCTTGCGCAAACGCTTACCGGACAAGAAGGCCTGCCGGATCATGGTCGATCTCCTCGCACTCGCCCATGAGCGCGGTTGCGAGGCCGAACTCGCCAATCAGCTCACGGCTGACCTGAACGACGGCCGGCTGCCCGACCTCAACCGGCTACGTACTCACTTCGCCCCGGATCCCGCCCAGGTGCCGAACGTCGTGGTACGCCTCGCACCGCTCGCCACCTATGAATGCCTCATCGGTACCGCCGAGATCGGAGGCGCCGCATGAGCACAACCAACGTAGTCGACACCGCGCGCCTCAATCTGTTGCTCAACGAGCTGCGGCTGCCCGCCATCAAGGCGCTGTGGCCGCAATTTGCCGAGCAATCCGATAAAGAAGGCTGGCCGGCGGCGCGCTTCCTCGCCACCATTGCCGAGCACGAGATCGCTGAGCGCGGCCGCCGCCGCATCGAGCGCCATCTCGTCGAGGCGCGGCTGCCTACCGGAAAGACCTTTGACAGCTTCGACTTCGAGGCCGTGCCGATGATCTCCAAGGCGCAAATGACCGCACTCGCCGCCGGCGACGGCTGGCTCGGCAAGGGCGCCAATCTGCTGCTGTTTGGTCCGCCCGGTGGAGGCAAGAGCCACTTGGCGGCAGCAATCGGCTTGGCCCTCATCGAGAACGGATGGCGCGTCCTGTTCACCCGCACCACCGATCTCGTGCAGAAGCTCCAGGTGGCTCGCCGCGAGCTCAACCTCGAGGGCGCCATCAACCGCCTCGATCGCTTCGATCTCGTCATCTTGGACGATCTTGCCTATGTCACCAAGGACCAGGCCGAGACCAGTGTGCTGTTCGAGCTCATCAGCGCACGCTACGAGCGACGCTCTTTGCTGATCACCGCCAATCAGCCCTTTGGAGAATGGAACAAGGTCTTTCCGGACCCAGCTATGACCCTCGCGGCGATCGATCGCCTTGTTCACCACGCCACCATCGTCGAGATGAACGTCGAGAGCTATCGCAGGCGGACTGCCCTCGAGCGAAAGCGTGGTCCAGGGCGGCCACCGGAGCACGCGACACAAAAAACGCTCGCTTGATTGACGCTCCGCGACAATCAAAGCAAACAAAACTCTTGCGCGCGACAATCATCGCGGCGATCATCATCGCGCCGCGACACTGACTCGCCATCCTGATCGCCGCGCTCTTCCGACCCAGATCGTCGCGCTATAGTTCTTCAGCGTCTGATGCCAGCGCTCGATCTTTCCGCTCGATCTTTCCCTGGGTCATGGTACGGAGCGCCGCGCACATGCTGCATGCCCTTCTGGTCGAGCCACTTGGCCAGATCGTCCGCCACGTAACTCGAACCATTGTCGCTGAGAAGCCTTGGCCGGTGCGCGACGGCGATGTGGTCAAGGCCGGATACAGCGAGTGCCTGGTCGAGGGTGGCTGTGACGTCGGAAGCGCACATGGTGGGACCAAGCCTCCAGGCCACGATGTAGCGCGAGAAGTCGTCAAGCACGGTCGAGAGATAGTACCACCCCCATCCGGTGATCTTGAGGTAGGTGAAGTCGGTCTGCCAGAGCTGACTGACGGCCGTCGTCTTGTCCTTGAACTCGTTCGCGGCCTTGATCACCACATAGGCCGGGCTGGTGATGAGGTCATGCGCCAGAGCTGGCCCCGGTTGTTTGGACAGCGCCCCGCTGGATTTAAGTGGATTCCTGCCGGGTTATGCTGAACGCGAGGCTTTACGGTTTTGTCGTTGCGTCGGGAGGGCGTAGCCCGACCAGAGCGACGACAAAACCGTCGGCGACGGTCATGCGGCCATCACCATAGCTTGCGTGCCGAAGTAAGCCTCGTCGGGCGTGCGCCCGTCAAGGCTCGAGTGAGGGCGTCCCTGATTGTAGAAGGCCAGATACTTGGCAATTGACGCTCGCGCCTCGGACACGCTGTCGTAGGCGCGGAGATAAACTTCTTCGTATTTGACCGTGCGCCAGAGCCGCTCGACAAACACGTTGTCGCGCCAGGCGCCCTTGCCGTCCATGCTGATGGCGATCTTCGCGTCCAGCTGCGGATTTCACGGATCGTGAGCATCGATTTCGCGCGATCGTGAGCACTGAATTCAGACGATCGTGAGCAGCCCGCTACGGCCGATGGGAGATAGAGTCAGTGTTCTGGTTGGCCGTCAAGGGTGATGGTTTTGGCGCTGCGTTTTCGCATGCTTTCTCCGGTGAGCTGGAGGCGGTGGGCGTTGTGGACGAGGCGATCGAGAATGGCGTCGGCGACCGTGGGGTCCCCAATGGCTCCATGCCAGGTGTCCACGGGGAGCTGACTTGTGACGATGGTGGATGCGCGGCCATGTCGGTCCTCGAGGATTTCGAGCAGATCGCGGCGTTCCGCGGCGGTGAGCACCGATAGTCCCCAATCATCCAAAATCAGAAGCTGAGCGCGGCCGAGGCTTTTGAGGAGCCGGGCGTAGCGTCCGTCTCCGCGCGCGAGCGCGAGCGCCTCGAACAGCCTTGGAACGCGATGATAGAGGACTGATCGGTTGTCGCGGCAGGCCTTGTGGCCGAGCGCGCAGGCTAACCAACTTTTGCCCAGGCCGGTTGCCCCGGTGACGAGCAAATTCTCGTGGCGATCGATCCAGCGACCTTCGACGAGTTTGGCGAAAACGGCGCGGTCGATGCCCCGCGGGGTGCGCAGATCGACGTCCTCGACGCAAGCAGTCTGGCGCAGTGCGGCGATCTTGAGGCGCGTGGTGAGCCGCCTGGTGTCGCGTTCGGCGGCTTCGCGGTCGACCAACAGGCCGATGCGATCTTCGAACGGCAGGGCTTCGAGATCGGGCGATCGGCGCTGCTCCTCGAAGGCCTTGGCCATTCCGGTCAGGCCAAGCTCGATCAGCCGTTCGTGGGTTGGGTGGTTAAGCATGCCGGGTCTCTCCTTGCTTCAGTGGAAGTAGTCGCGTCCGCGGATGTTGCCGTGGCGCAGGGGCTGGTGCTCGAAAGATTCGTCGAAGAACGTGCGATCGAGGCCGTTCTGGAGGATCGATCTAATCGAGGCGACGGAGCGCGCCTTGATGAGGATGCCCCTCCGGCAGGCTGCGTCGAGGCGTTCGGCGCCGTAGCTTTTGACGAGCGCCAGAATGCCAAGGCAGGTTCGAAAGCCTTGTTCTGGATGGGGCCGGGCGTCGATCACGGCCTGGAAAAACGCTGCTGTCGAAGGACCGATCCGCTCGCCGGCGGCGATCACCGCGGCGGGGGTCCATTCGCCGTAGCGGCGATGGGCGCTGGGCATGTGGTCGGCGATGGTGGTGTGTCCGCGTCGGTTGGGCGCGCGGGCATGGCTGGCGATCCGCTGGCCCTTGTGGAAGATCTCGACCGTCCGATCGTCGATACGGGCATCGACCAGCTCGCCAATCAGACGATACGGCGCGGAGTACCAATGGCCGTCGACCTCGACATGATAATCGGGAGCGAGGCGGCAGCGCTTCCAGCGTGCGAAGGCATAAGGCTGATCTGGCAGCGGGGTTAGCTTGGGTTTGTCGAGTTCGGCAAACAGTTCGGCGCGGCTTGAGCCGAAGCCACGCATTTGACGAGCATTGAGTTCGTCGACGAGTGTCTTGATGGCGGCGTTGAGCTCGGCCCGGGAAAAGAAGCGCTGATTGCGCAGCCGGGCCAGAATCCAGCGCTGGGCGATTTGCACCGCGACCTCGACCTTCGCCTTGTCTTTTGGGCGCCGCGGCCGTGCGGCGAGAATGGCCGTGCCGTAATGGCTCGCCATCTCGGCATAAGTGCGATTGAGGCCGGGATCGTAGCGGTCGGGGTTGCTGACGGCGGCTTTGAGGTTGTCGCAGACCACGAACGTCGGCGTTCCGCTCAAAAACGTGAACAAGTTGACGTGGGCCCGGATCCAGTCGGCCAAGCTCTCGCTGGGGCAGGCCTCGGCGTAGGTGTAGTTCGAAGCGCCCATCGCCGCGACGAACAGCTTCATCGGCTGCACTTCCCCGGTCAGGGGATCGACGATGTCGATGGTGTCGCCGGCGAAATCCACGAACACCTTCTCGCCGCCCAGATGAATCTGCCGCATCGAAGGTCGGACCCGCCCCTTCCAGGCCTCGTAGGTAGTGCAGAACCACGTGTACCCGAAACCGTCGGGATTAACGGCGCGATACTCCTCCCAGAGCAGGCGACGGGTTACGTTGCGCCGGCGGAGCTCTTTATCGATGTAGCTCCAGTCGGGCACCGGCCGCTGCGGGCTCTGAGACGCTGGTCGTGGGGCCGGGAAAAGCAAAAGCTCCAGGTCTTCATCGGTCATTCCCTCCGGAAGCGGCCAGCTCAACCCAGCAGAGCGGGCGCGGCTCAGGTAGCTGTGCACAACGCCGTTGCTGACGCCCACGCTCCGCGCGATGGCCCGCTCTGGCAGGCCTTGAAAATGTTCTAACCGAAGGACTTCCTTGATCCGGCGCATCGACAATCTCTGGGTAGGCATTGGGCTTCCTCGTTAACCACGAGGTCATCCCTAAGCCGGTTGAGTTGTCGGCCGAAGCGCTGCAAGGCTCCGAAAGCCTTGCTCACGATCCCGCGAAATCGTTGCTCACGATCGTCTGAAATCTCTGCTCACGATCCCCTGAAATCCGCGCTCACGATCCCGCGAAACGCGCACGTCCAGCAGCACATCGGTGAACTCGAGGCTGGTGAACTGGCTGCCCTGATCCGTGTTGAAAATCTCGGGCCTGCCGTGCTTCGCCAGCGCCTCCTGGACCGCTTCGACGCAGAAGGCCGCCTCCATTGTGATCGAGACGCGATGGGCCAGGACCCGTCGGCTGAACACATCGACGACCGCCGCGAGATAGACGAAGCCACCCGCATCGGAATGTAGGTGATGTCCATTGCCCACGCATGGTCGGGCCGCTCGATCTTCAATCCGCGCAACAGGTACGGGTAGATCTTGTGACCCGGAGCCGGCTTGCTCGTGTTCGGGCGACGATAGACCGCCTCGATCCCCATGCGCTTCATCAGCGTCGCGATGTGGCGGCGACCGGCGTATACGCCCTCCCGCCGCAGCAACGATCGCAGCATACGCGCTCCCGCGAAGGGATAATCGAGATGCAGCTCATCGAGCCGACGCATCAAGGCAAGGTCCTCGGCCGAAACTGGCCGAGGTTCATAGTAGACCGTGCTGCGAGCCAGCTTCAGGACCTTCGCCTGGCGCACGATAGAAAGATCATGACCGCGGTCGATCATCGCTTTGCGCTCAGCAGGCCCGCCTTGGTGAGCGCGCCGGACAAAAAATCGTTTTCCAACGCCAGCTCGCCGATCTTGGCATGTAACGCCTTCAAATCGACCGGCGTCTCGGCCGATGTCTTGTCATGCCCAAACACGCCGGCGGCGCCTTCCAGGAGCTGGTTTTTCCAGATCGTGATCTGGTTCGGATGAACATCAAACAGTTGCGCCAGCTCCGCCAGTGTCTTGTCGCCTTTGACCGCAGCCAAAGCAACCTTCGCCTTGAATGCCGGAGAATGCGTCCGGCGGCTCTTCTTCGTCATCTTCGCTCCTGATTCGCAGCAAGAATCCTCGCCGCTGTCAGGCAGAAAATCCACTCAAGCTACTGTCCGAATTTGCGGGGCCAGCTCTGCCTTCAGCAGCCGGTAGACCGAGGCCTCGGATACAAAGTACTTTCGTTCGTCGGTGAACCGCACGGCCAGCTCGCGTGGCGACAGCTCAGGCAACTCCAACGCCAGGTCGATGATCTGACCCCGCACATCGTCGGGGATGCGATTCCAGACCCGGTCTGGTCGAGACCGGTGATCGGCCAGCGCTTCAACGCCTCCCTCGCGGTAGCGATCATACCAGCGATAGAATGTGGCGCGCGGGATACCGAGCTTGTCCAGCGTGCGCTTGGCGGGAAGATGCGATTGCTCGACCTGCTGGATGATCTCGGCCTTCTCAGAGGCGGGATACCTCATGCCTCGTCCTCCCCCTCTCTCACCCGACAGGTGAATGCGGAGCATTCACCTATAGAGCCCGTTCATGCTATTTTTGAGCAGACGGTTCTCCAGGGTCAGATCGGCTACGGCCTCCTTCAGGGCAACAGTCTCCCGGCGGAGATCCTTCACCTCGCCGGAGGTCGCAGCTCGTGCCGTGTCGCCCGCCAGGCGGCGCTTGCCGGCCTCGAGGAACTCCTTGGACCAGCCGTAATACATCGAGGCGGCAATGCCCTCGCGGCGACAGAGCTCGGAGATATTTTCCTCGCCGCGCAATCCTTCCAGCACAATGCGGATCTTCTCCTCCGACGAATAATGCCGGCGGGTTTGTCGCAGAATGTCTTTTAGAACTTGTTCTGCGGCACTTTGCCCGGTACGGATTTCTGCTTCATCTTCGCTCCTGGTGGCTACGATGAACCAGAAATCCTCCCTCCGCAAAATCCTTCAATTTGTCTCACAGGTCCTGACGGCGAACACCCTTCGACGATGAGGCGCGCGCCGTGAAGTTGGCCAACGACACCGAATTTGGGCCGATTTCCTACGTCTACACCGAGGACCTGAAGCGTGGTTTGCGCCTTTCCGGGCAAATGCAGAGCGGCATGGTCGCGCTGAACAGAGGACTTGCGTCCGATCGGGCGGCGCCCTTCGGTGGCAGCAAGGCAAGCGGCCTCGGTCGTGAAGGCTCGAACCGAAGGCATCAAGGAATACCTTGAAACCAAAGTACATTGCGGTCTCGCTCTAGCGCGCGATGGGTAGTCGTGTGCCGATCTTTGGACGAGCGGATCGAGCCCGACGACGTCATTGAAATGGATGTAAGCGGGATCGGTGTTGCGCTTGGTGGTGCTCGGCGAGAGCAGGATTGGTAGGTTACAGAATACAATGCTTTTCATAGAACGCGGCGGCCCCCGGGGGGTGATCGCCAAGAAATAAAAAAGATACCAACAAGTGGAGGAGGAGAAATGGGCGCGGTGAAGAAGGTTTTCATCGTAGGTGGCGGGATTGGCGGCTTGACGGTCGCCCATGCGCTTCAGCGGATAGGCGTATCTACCAGAGTCATTGAGATGGGAGATAAGCGTGACCGGATCGGCACCGGTATCACGCTGCTGGGGAATGCCTTGCGGGCACTTGCCGAATTGGGATTGGTGGATGCCTGCCTCGAAGGCGGCCTTGGTTGGGATACCGTGTCGGTACGCGATGGCGCGGGAACGATTCTGAGCGAACAGTCCTCACCAAGAATTTGGGACGCTGATCGTCCAGCCGCACTGGGACTCATGCGGCCACGTCTGGGACAGATTCTGGAAGACTTTGCGACGAAGAGCGGCGCGAAAATCGATTTCAACACAACGATCACCCGTATTGATCAGGACGATCGAGGGGTGACGGTTCAGCTATCGAACGGCGAGACAGATCGCGCCGATCTGCTGATCGCTGCGGATGGAGTCTATTCCAAGATCCGCCAGAGCATCTTCGGCGACGAGTTCAAGCCGCACTACGCCGGCCAAGGGGTATGGCGTTATACGGTTTCTCGCACCGAGGCGATGAATGGCTTCGTCCTGTACCGCCTTCCGACGGGCCGCGTAGTTGGCGCGCTGCCGCTATCGAAGGAATTGTGCTATCTATTCTTCCTGGAAAGCACGGACGAAAAGCTTCGTATTCCGCAAGATCGGGTGTGCGACTATCTCCGTAACCTGCTCGCCCCCTTTACGGCGCCCGAACTGGTCGCGGCTGCCAAGGTGATCGGCGAAGACAAGCACATAAGCTACCGCCCATTTGATGTCTTGATGATGCCAGCCCCCTGGCACCGTGGCCGTGTCGTGCTGCTCGGCGATGCTGCCCATTCGTTGATGCCGCAAATGACATCCGGCGGCGGAATGGCGATCGAGGATGCGCTGGTTCTGGCCCAGGAACTGAATCGCAACGACGATCTGGAGACTGCGCTCAAGACCTATTGCCGACGCCGCGAAGAAAGAGTCGGGCGCGTATACGACATTGCATACGCCATTTGCCGGGAAGAGCGCAAACCGGAGCATGGCCGCGACTATTCGATGGGCCTTCTTCGTGAAGGCTACGCGTTTCTGGCTGCGCCCGTCTGATTAGAAGCAGGCGAAGTCACATGGGAATTTGACGGACGTCGCTACCGCGGTGGATCGGCCACATCCGTGGACTGAAGGTAAACTCTGTAGCATTTTGGCCGACAACAAGCATGTCACGACAGGGGAAATGCATGACAAGACAAGCAGGTTCGTTGCAGGGATGGATTTTGACCTCCGCCCATGGATGACGGTGTTCGGAGTGGTCCTGCTATCGCCAGTCCTGCCACTTGCGCATTCGGGTTTTGTGCGAAATCCTTCATCATGAACGGTGGTTGTATTTCCGGTTTCCCTTAAGCTTGCGCTTGGTCAAGGAAATGCTGGCGGCGCGTGGCATTGGCATGACCTATGAAACCGTGCGCCAGGGGGGACGGAAATTCGGCAAGCTGTTCTCCGATCGGATCCGTCGAGCGCGCTCCCACCCGCGGTGACAAATGGCATCTGGACGAGGTCGTTATCTCGATCGCGGGCGAACAACATTGGCTCTGGCGCGCTGTCGACCAGAATGGCTTCGTTCTCGACGTCTTGATCCAGCGCCGAAGAGAGACTCGCGCGCTGCCCAGCGGCTCATGAAGAAGCTCTTGAAATCCGCCGGCACGCCGCCGCGCGTGATGATCACGGATAAGCTGCGTTCGTACGGCGCTGCGAGGGCGAAGATGGGCTTTCACGTCGAACATCGCCAGCACAAAGCTCTCAACAATCGGGCCGAGAATTCTCATCAGCCGACGCGGCGACGCGAGCGGATCATGAAGCGTTTAAAATCGTCCCCATCAGGCTCAACGGTTTCTGTCAGTTCACGATCAGGTCGCGAACCTTTTCCACATCCCCTATCCCGGAGCCGTCACGGCCGACTTCCGTCGAGCTTCGCGCGAACGAGCCTTTGCGACTTGGCGCGAGATCTCCAGGACAAGCGCTATCGCCGACTCTCGACCTCTGAGACTCGCCTCCTTCAGCTCGGCGATCGATTAGTTGACGATGCCTGCGATGGACCTCGGCTTCATCGGGCTTGGCCACATGGGTGCGCCAATGGCGCGGAACCTGCTAAAGGCTAGCCATCATCTCATCGTCTACAATCGCACGCGCAGCGATATTGAAGCCCTATCACTACTTTGGGTGCGCCGGGAGACCGGCAAGGAATAGATGGTGGAAGTCCATTGCGATGAAGGTGTAGCGAACCACATCGGCCCCGAGCCGTGCGCAGGCGTCCGCGAGGGTGTCGGCGAAGCGTCGGTAGGGGAGCATGCAGGCCAGCCATTGAGCCGCGAAACAGTGTTATCTCGGGAGCCGACGCTGTCCAAAGAGCGGAAGGCAATATGGGCGAGTGCGCAAACGCGAGCACCCGTCCAACCCGGCGTGGTCGTAGACCCTGGCATGTATGGAAGCTCCTTGTACGGGAACCGGGATATCTCCGGGTCGGCCATCTTCCTTCTCGGAGGAGATGGTCCGCAGCGGGAAGGCGAGGAGCTGTAGCCGCTGATGCACGACACGGAGAAGTCTGACTCTGGCATAGTAGCTGAGAAGCCAACGAACAAAGCCGGATTACTGGCGGCGGAGTGGGCGGAGCCAAGGCCGGGGACCAAGGGAAACGCGGAACAGCAGCGCATGCACCGGACACAGGGCCGGGCTCGCATGACCCAGTCGCTGGACCGCGTACGGACAGCCGCAAGGCTGAGGAAGAAGGACCGGTTCACCGCGCTCTTTCACCACATCAATGTCGATACACTGCGGGCGGCGTTCTTTGCGCTCAGGCGTAAGGCTGCTCCCGGAGTGGATGGCATGACGTGGGAGGACTACGAGGAAGATCTCGAGCCCCGGCTCGCCGATCTGCACAAACGGGTCCAACGAGGAGCGTATCGCCCGCAACCGTCTCGCCGGACGTACATACCAAAGGCAGACGGCAAGCAGCGCCCGTTAGCGATCGCGGCTCTCGAAGACAAAATCGTCCAGGGCGCCAACCGTCATCGTGCTCAACGCCATCTACGAAGGAGACTTCTGTGGCTTTTCCTACGGGTTTCGGCCCGGCAGAGGACCACATGATGCGTTGGACGCGCTCTGCACAGCGATCGAGACGCGGAACGTGAACTGGATCATTGACGCCGACATCCAAAACTTCTTTGGCGCAGTCAGTCAACCTTGGCTGGTTCGCTTCTTGGAACATAGGATCGGCGACAAGCGCATCATCCGCCTCATTCAGAAATGGCTGAAGGCGGGGGTGTTCTCGAAGACAGCGTCGTAGCCGCTGATGACAGGGGAACGGGTCAAGGTTCGGTGATTTCACCGCTTCTCGGCAACATCTACCTGCACTACGCTCTCGACCTGTGGGCCAAACGCCGGCGACAGCGCGAGGTCTCCGGCGGCATGATCATCGTGCGTTACGCGGACGATGTAGTAGTCGGCTTTGAGCGCGAGGATGACGCACGTCGTTTCCTTGACGCGATGCGCGCGAGACTGGAGGAGTTCGAGCTGACGCTCCATCCGGCCAAGACCCGCCTGATTGAGTTTGGTCGCCATGCGGCGGCTCAACGCAAGCAGCGCGGACTCGGAAAGCCGGAAACCTTTGCGTTCATGGGGTTCACGTTTATCTGCGGCAAATCACGCCAAGGGCGCTTCCAGCTTCAACGGAAGACCCGTAGCGACCGCTTGCGAACCAAACTCCGCGAAATCAAGGAGGAGCTAAGGCGCCGAATGCACTGGCCGATCCCTGCACAAGGGAAATGGCTGAGGCAGGTCTTGACCGGCCACTTTGCGTACTTTGCTGTCCCGACGAATGGCCGAGCGCTCAATGCGTTTCGGTTCTATCTGACCGATCTCTGGAGGCGGACGCTTCGGCGGCGCAGTCAGCGGACCTGTCTGACCTGGGATCGCATAACGCAGATCACCGATGACTGGCTCCCCAAGGCTCGCATCCTTCATCCATGGCCGAAGCTGCGCTTCGCCGTCAAACACCCGAGGTAGGAGCCCGGTGCCTTAATTGGGCTCGCCGGGATCTGCGCGGGGGGCGCCCAGTGATGGGTGTCCCTACCGCGAACAGAATGCGTTTGCGCCACTGCTTTTCAAGGATTTGCTTTCGGCAATATGGGCATTGCTGAGGCGGCGGCCGAAGGATGAGATCGACGATGGCATGGCGTGCGGCGGGCATGGTTGGTTGAGGCGGAGGCCCGTTGATTCTTTTTTTTCCGCCCCGCGTATGCGAGGCGACGATGTTGCAGGAAGGCGTAGGCAATCATTGTCATAAGGGCGTGGCGATGAAGACCTTGCCATGATCGCCCTTCGAAGTGATCAAGTCCAAGCTCCTCCTTCATATCGACAAGGCTGTGCACGACCCGCGTCGGATCGCGCCGATCCGGGAACACCCGGGCCAGATTGTCGGCCAAGCCGAGACGCCGCTCGGCCATCGCCAGAAGCATCACGCCCCCGTTCGAGGTTAGGCGCCCACCATCGAAGGCAGCTGTGACTTTCTTGGCGTGAATGGCTGGAAACGAGAAGGGCGGAATCGTATCGTCGGTCATGGCGGGCGTGGCGTTCGCGGTTGGAGGTGATGGGGTTGGCTTCACAACCGAATCCTACGCCGTATGAGCGCTTTACACCACGCTCGCCAGCCTCTCGGGCGCCTCTTACGAATAAGACAGGTTAGTCGGTCCGACCCGTCATGTTTTTGGGGTTTCGGACAAGGTTCTGACGATGACGCTTTCATCCGTTTTGATGGCGGATCGCGAGGCCCGTCCTGATTGGTATGCAGTTGGCATTGCCATGATCGTCGTGGATCGGCTGGTTCACAACTTTCTGGTCCGAACCGGGATTTTGGAGCAACTTGGCATGGTTCATCCGTACGGTCCCCGTTGCTATGCAGACGGCGGCTGCGCCGAGGTCTTGCGGCGCGTCTCGGCACAGATCGACGCGCGCCAGTTTGATCGTAATTTTCCGGCGGATTTTCCGCGCTTTGTTCAGCACGCTCTTTGGCGTTACTGCGCTGCTGACGGTTTGAACGTCTGCAACGGCAACAATATTGATGATCGCAAGTCATGCGATCTTTCGTCGTGTATTGTTTACAGTAATTGTGCCAAAAAAGCGCGGAAATTACAGTAATTATCTTCTATTTAAGCGCAATTTTTCTGCAGCTAAATTATTGCAATCATTGCGCTTTTGGATGATATGCTTTATTATACTTACGACGAGATTGTTTGAACGCTCTTCTCGTCTTCAGCAAAGGAGTCGTCCAATGACAAGACCGCCATTGCCGGGAGCATCCCGCAGGACCAGCGACAACGCCGTTTCAGAAAGGGGCCCAAATCGGGCCCCTTCGGCTTTTCAGGAGGGCAAAATGGCCAAGCCCAATCTCACGAACCAAAAGACACTCTCCGCCTCGGCAATCATCGTTTACGGGATCGACGCGACCGGCAAGCCGAAGGCCGGCCGGTTTCCGGAGCGCCAGGCGGCGGCGGCCAAAAAGGCCGCGCGCTCACTCAAGCTCGCTGTTTGCAACGTCGATCGACCAGCTCTTGTCGAAATCGTTGCGAAAATTCCGGTCGGACGCGTTCACGACCAAGGCAGTCGCTTCTGCCCTACATCAAACGCAGCTTGTACGTGAGCGTCACGACAGGATCACCGGTTCCCGGGCTTGACTTGCGCGGAATGCTCTGGATAGCGCGGTCGGGATGATTGACGCCGCCGGGGCGCGGTGATGGGGTGATCCCGGTTCGGAGCGGGCAACGGGATCAGAATGAACAGCGAGTCGCAGCTGCGCGAGAAGCTTCGGAAGATCGAGGCGTTGTTCGTGGGGGCCGGAACTGCTGGTGAGCGCCATGCGGCGGAAGCCGCGCTGCAGCGGGTGCGGGCCCGGGTCGAGGAACTCGCTCGCCACGATCCACCAATCGAACAGCAATTCTCACTTCCCGACCAGTGGTCTCGGCACCTTTTTCTGGCGCTTTGCCGCCGATATGGGCTGCGGCCGTTTCGTTAGCTTTGAGCGTCTTCAGCAGCCAGCGTTCGACATCATGACCGGACAGCAAGTACGGCAAGACGGCTTCGCTCGATTCCAAGCAGTCCCTGAGGCCGGCAAAGAATATCTTGGCAGCGGCATCCAACGGCGACAGCGCGCTGTTGTGTCGTCTACAAAGGCAGTTCGCGGTGAGATTCTTTGGAGCCAGCGCCTTTGTTTCGCCTGCTTCGAGCCAAGGCAGTCCAGAGGCCGTGAAATTACCGTCCCCGCGAAGTATTTCGATCACAGCCTCGCTGATCAGATGCTCGCCGGAGATTGGCGCTTCGCAATTTCCCAGCTCCTGCATGTAACAGCGTTCAAGTGTCGTACTGGGCGAGCCGGATCGAAGGTCAAGCCCTGAAGCCGGCTTGTGCCATCGAACACCATCAAAACAGCAGGAAGCCGATTGTCGCCCCGATCGACAACGACAAGGTGCCACCTTCATTTCCTCAAGTCTGCGCTTGGCTTCACCCATCGGAGTGACCCCCAGCGGCAGTCTAGCCCGTCTTATTCGTAAAGGACCGGCTCATGCGTCGGCTTTGTCAGCTTTCTGTCAGCTCGTCCAAATAGTAGCTCGTTGTGATGAGAACCAATTACAACAACTGGCCCTCCGACGGGCAAAGTGTGGACCAGCAGCGCGATGCGCTGGCCGGCACTTCTGGCGCAGATGGTGCTGCTTTTACGGCCGCTTTAGCTGCTGGACCAGCGTCTTCCGCTTTTGACAAGAGGACAGGTGTGTCAGTCCGCCTACACAGAGTAAGTAGCAATATTGGCAACGCCCAAAGTGTTTCTTTGTTTACTGATGCCAATGAACGCAATAAGGTGGGAGCGATGACCGTGGCGCCGGGGCGCAACAGTTTGCGAATTCTCAGCATAGAAAATCTCGGCCGGTCGAGGTACAAAGGGGTCGGGACGGCTATGATTGAAGTCGCCGATCATACTAGGCAGTCCGCGGGCCTTTCCAAGCTATCCCTTCTCTCTCAAGATGAAGGAGCTTCAGCATTTTTCTACAAGAAGGGATTCCGGTTTGCGGACGAGGGCAAGAATGCGGAAATGCGGACTGTCATTTCCAATCCACGATACGTCTCAGATGAAATTCTTATGGGCGAGATGGAGCGCTAGCCCGTCTTATTCGTAAGAGTGCGCCTGAGGGCTGGCGAGCGTGGTGTAAAGCGCTGATGCGGCGTAGGATTCGGTTGCGAAGCCACCCCATCACCTTAAACCACGCCCGCCATGACCGATGATACGATTCTGCCATCCTCGTTTCCAGCCGTTCACGCCAAGAAAGTCACAGCTGCCTTCGATGGTGTCATTCGGCTTGCAATATTGACCCCCTAAGCCGGGGGATCGGCGTCCAAAATTGCCCCCCTACAGGTTGGTCTGTTGCGCTGCCTGCTTCGTAACAAAGCAGGTGGTGGAGGATGCTGGTCGTGGAGACGATTGCGCGGATTCGGCGCGAGCACTTCATCAAGGGCAAGACGATCAAGGAGATCGCCCGTGACCTGAAGGTGTCACGGAACACGGTTCGGAAGGTGCTGAGGTCGGGAGAGACCTCCTTCGAGTATGAGCGGCAAGTGCAGCCGCGGCCAAAGCTCGGACGATGGGCAGTCGAACTTGACGGGCTGCTTGCGGCGAACGCGGCTAAATCGGCTCGTGAGCAGCTGACATTGATCCGGATCTTCGAAGAGCTGCGCGGTCGCGGCTATGACGGCGGCTACGATGCGGTGCGACGTTACGCCAGGCGGTGGAGCAAGGAACGCGGGCAATCGACCGCGGCGGCCTATGTCCCGCTGAGTTTTGCGCCAGGCGAAGCCTACCAGTTCGACTGGAGCCATGAGGTGGTGCTGTTGAGCGGAACCACCGTGGTCGTGAAGGTTGCTCACGTCCGGCTCTGCCACAGCCGTATGCTATTTGCCCGGGCGTATCCGCGAGAGACGCAGGAGATGGTGTTCGACGCCCACGACCGAGCGTTCGCGCTGTTCAAGGGCACCTGCACCCGCGGCATCTACGACAACATGAAGACCGCCGTGGAGACGATCTTCGTCGGTAAAGGGCGTCTTTACAATCGCCGGTTTTTGCAGATGTGCAGCCACTATCTGGTCGATCCAGTCGCCTGCACGCCGGCGTCTGGCTGGGAGAAGGGGCAGGTTGAGAACCAGGTCGGGCTGGTCAGGGAACGCTTCTTCACGCCGCGTCTGCGGTTCAAAAACCTCGACGAGTTAAACGCCTGGCTGCTCGACAAATGCATCACCTACGCCAAGGCTCATCGCCATCCGGAACTGGTCGATCAGACGATCTGGGACGTGTTCGAAGTCGAACGCCCTAGGCTCGTTCCCTATGCAGGGCGATTTGACGGCTTCCATGCGGTGACGGCGTCGGTCTCGAAGACCTGCCTGGTGCGCTTCGACAACAACAAGTACTCGGTCGCAGCCAGTGCAGTCGGACGACCGGTCGAGGTTCAAGCCTATGCCGATCGCATCGTGATCCGCCAGGATGGACGTATCGTTGCCGAGCATCAGCGATCCTTTGGCCGCGGCGATACCGTCTACGACCCTTGGCATTATGTGCCGGTGCTCGCCCGCAACCCCGGCGCCTTACGCAACGGCGCTCCCTTCAAGGACTGGGTGCTGCCGGCCGCGATCGAGCGGATCCGGCGCAAGCTTGCCAGCATCGACGATGGCAATCGGCAGATGGTCGACATCCTCAACGCGGTGCTGACTGACGGTCTGCCTGCGGTGGAAGCGGCCTGTGCCGAAGCGCTCAGTCACAGCGTTCATTCCGCCGATGTGGTGCTCAACATCCTGGCCCGTCAACGTGAGCCAGCCCCGCCGGCCAACATCATGACGCCAGCCGCCCTGACGCTCCGTCATGCACCAATCGCCGATTGTGCCCGCTACGACAACCTTCGGAGGACCAACTGATGGAACGAACTCAAATCTTCGACCTCATGGGCGAGCTCAAGCTCTATGGCATGAAGGCTGCCTTCGACGAGATCATGGCAACTGCCGTCAAACGTCAGCATGAACCCCAGCGCATCGTTGGCGATCTACTCTCCGCCGAGATCAACGAGAAGCAAGCCAGATCTATCAAATACCAGCTCACCATTGCCAAGCTGCCGCTTGCCAAGGACATTGCCGACTTCCAGTTCGACGGCACGCCGATCAATCAGACGCTCGTCAATGATCTTGCTGGCGGCGGCTTCGTCGCCCAACAGCGCAACGTCGTGCTGGTCGGCGGCACCGGCACAGGCAAAACCCACCTGGCCATTGCCATCGCAAGAAGCTGCATCCGATCTGGTGCCCGCGGCCGCTTCTTCAACGTGGTCGACCTCGTCAACCGCCTCGAGACCGAGACCCGCAATGGACGGCAGGGACGGCTTGCCGAGCATCTGACCCGGATGGACTTCATCGTGCTGGACGAACTCGGCTATTTGCCCTTCGCCCAGTCCGGTGGCCAGCTTCTCTTCCACCTCGTCAGCCGGCTCTATGAGCGCGCCTCCGTCATCGTGACCACCAATCTCGCATTCGGCGAATGGCCCAGCGTGTTCGGCGACGCCAAAATGACCACAGCGTTGCTCGACCGATTGACCCATCACTGCGACATCGTCGAGACCGGCAACGATAGCTGGCGGTTCAAAAGCCGAGACGACGATCACGCCACCCGCGCTCGTCTCGCCTCCGCTATCCCGGCCAGCTCCGACGAGACGAGCGCTACCAGCAAACCCCGCCGCGGAAAGGGGTCAAAATTGGACGCCGATGAAGGGTCAAATTTGCAAGCCGATTGACACTTTACACTTCTGGATCTGAAATGCGGGTCAGCATCCTCACGTGCGGTCCCGCCCGTTTGAAGACCGGCTCCCAAAACGCATAGGCGTTCTCGACGAAACTCGCGGTTACGGAGAACTTCGTGAGCGCCGCCCGATATGCGGCCTGGCGCCCGCAGCCCTGTCCCTCGACAAGGTGCCAGATGAACTGAGCGACCTGGCGCGTGTACGTGCTCGGACGACCTCGGTGGTTGGGTACGATCTCAAGTCGCTTGGTCCCGGTGTCACGCGTCTCCGGTTCGGTGATATTGGCAAGCCAAATGAAGATTGATGGATCAATGCTCGCGGGATAGCCGTCGCGCTTGAGCTGCTGATTGATGATAGAGAACGCGCTGGCGGCTTCCCTGAAGCACTCGCTCAGGATGAAGTTCGCCTGGTTCTCCAGCTTGCCGCTCCGAAGATCGTCGAGCAATCTGACCGCCTCGTCGGTGAGCCGCCGCATATATCGCGGTTGCGACTGTCCCGCGCTGTCGGCTGGTTCCTTCTGCATGATTAATTCGGCCGCATCCGCGCGAAACCCCGTTGCGGCTTCTTTGAGAACGGTCAAAAAATTGCTTTCAAGTCCGGAAGCGACGACGGTTTTCGACGCCGCTTCGCCTCCCACCCGCGTCTCTACGAGGCCGTTTGCATGGTCCAAGGCAGCATTCAGGCTGGCTTTGATGTTTTCAGAAGCTCTGTCTTGAGAGTCTTCGGCAACCTTCACCATCATCTCGGTGGTAGTGTCGGAATCTAGGAGTTCGTCCTTGCGCGGCGCCGCCGCATTCCGAGATTCAAGCACCGCAACGGGACTCGGAGCCGTCGCTTGCCTTGCAAGAATTGTTTGATCAGACGTATTCGGGCCTGAGTGCTCCGATCGCAGATTGGAAGCAGCAATCCCGCGGGGCAGCACAAACAGGCCATCGTCAACGGCTCGGCTCGCCGCCGCGGTAAGCTCCACGAGCGAGCGTCGCGCGCAGCGCGTCTGCCTAGTACGCGGCTTTTTCGTTTCTTGCGTGTGGTTCATGATCTGACGACCCCTCGACAAGCTTCTTCAAGATCCAGCGCCACAGCTCACGAACTTCCTCCGAGGCTCTTCCCTCTTGTGCAAACTCCGTCACGCCTAATCCTGCCCCAAGCGCGTCCTGATGGTCATTGCGCTGTCCGACATAGGGAAGCGCGAGCACCCCGAGCGAATTGAGCGACGTCGCGGCTTCACTCACGCGGCAGCCCCGCGGTGGCGTCTGAGCGAGGACGAAAGCAAATCGGCGGTTGAGCCTACGAATAGCAATCAGCGTCGGTATCGCAGCTTCGATGTCGGCGGGACTCGGACGCACCGGGATCAGGCAAAGATCGGCCCTCGCGATGGCGCGCATGGCCAGTGCATTGTTCGTGGCGGCGGTATCGATAACCGTAAGCCAGATCCCCTCGGCTTCAAGGCTGACGAGCGCCCGTTCTATTTCGGCCGAATCAGCGACCCGAACGACCCGGGGATCGGGATGGCGGCGCCGCTCTTTCCATTTTGAAATCGTGCCTTGTGGATCCGCCTCGACAATTGCGACGCGCTCCCCGTTCCCCAACGCTGCGACTGCAATTCCGACCGCCAGCGTGCTCTTGCCGCTTCCGCCTTTTTGGGTGACCAGAGCAAGGACATACATCTTCTACGCGTCCCGGACGACAACGACATGAAACGCACGAGTCGTCGACATCGAGCCTACCCTTCCCGATGGTGGGTCGCATCAAGAGCGAACGTGGAAATCGCAGCCAAATCGAGGCCCAGCCATTAACGATATACCGCGCAATACGTCGGCCAAGGGCCGCGAGAATCACCACGACGTGGCTTTGTAAAATAGCCCATTATTCGGCCGTGTCACGGATCTTCGCGAAAGGATTGCTGAGCACCGTCGTACAAGCATGAAAGCAGAGCCTGCTCGCCTCTCTGGAATGGACACGGCAAGAAGCGGCTGTCGCAGTTGCAGCAAGATGCTGCCTCCTACCAGATTGGAGAGGTGATCTGCCTGCCAGCTCGAACTATCGAGCTAACCACAACTTGGGGACAAGCTACGCAATATTTTTCCGTGCTCAGCAGGAGGACTCTCGGATGAAGTGCAACAAGCAATTGTCGCTCGCGAGCATCATTGCGTTCGGGACGATCGCTTTTGGGAGCGGAAGTTTAGCTGCTGATTTGCCTGCGGCACCTGTCGTCAAAGCGCCGGCTCCCGTTTATCCTCTCTTCAGCTGGACTGGAGGTTACATCGGCGGCAGTGTAGGCTCGGGTTGGGGTACCAGCCAGACCGACCTCGCTGTGGGCAATACATTCATTGGCGCCCCCGTCAACCAGACCGTAAACCAGCTCATCGGCGGCACTGCCGATTTGAATGTGCCATTGCCGCAGGTGCAGCTGAACGGCTTCCTCGGCGGCGTACAAGCCGGTTACAATTTCCAGTCCGGTGTGATGGTCTACGGCGTGGAAAGCGATTTTTTATGGAGTGGTATCAAGGGGCGCACTGGCTGCTTTGTGGTCTTGAACTGCACGAACGACACCAAATGGATTGCCGATATCACCGGACGGGTCGGCGTCACGGTGGGCGACCGCGGCCTAGTCTACATCAAGGGCGGCGCAGCTTGGGCCGATTCCAGCATCGGCATCAACCAGTCCTTTGCCGTTACATCGAACTTGGGGGCTGGCTTTGCTGCTAACGGTGCTGCCGATGGCCGAGCGACCAAGAACATATTTGGCGGCACATTGGGTGCGGGCATCGAGTATGCCTTCCTGCCCGGCTGGTCAGCCAAAGTTGAGTATGACTACTTCGATTTCGGCAGGCAAGACGTAAAGCTGCCGGTTTCGGTAGTCGAGAACACGGCGATTGGTGATGAACCTAGTAACACCGAGAATATCCGTTCAGAAACTTCAGACCTCGCTGCAGGCGAAAGCTAAGGCTGAACCAGATTATCGATTCTACTCTCTTTGGGACAAAATCTGCAGACTGGATGTGCTGGAGGAAGCCTACAGGCGCTGCCGAGCAAACCGGGGGTCGCCGGGGGCGGATGGCATCACATTTGCTCAGATCGAAACCGAGGGACGCGAACGATGGCTGGAAAATGTCAGACAGGAGCTGACGGCGGGTGACTACCGACCGCAGCCCCTTCTGAGGGTATGGATACCGAAGAGCAATGGCGGACGCCGACCGCTCAGCATTCCAACCGTAAAAGACCGAACGGTCATGACGGCGGCGATGCTGGTGATCGGCGCCATCTTCGAAGCGGACCTGCTGGAGAACCAGTATGGCTTCCGCCCGAAGGTGGACGCCAAGATGGCAGTGCGCCGCGTGTTCTGGCACATCAGAGATCATCGGCGATCAGAGATCGTCGATGCGGACCTGAGGGATTACTTCACCTCGATTCCGCATGCACCACTGATGAAATGCCTCACACGCAGGATCGCCGATGGTCGGCTTCTTTCGATGATCAAAGGCTGGCTGACAGTCGCGGTTATCGAGAAGGACGGCCGGCGGATCACAAGGACGGCGGAGGCTCGGACGAAGAAAAGAGGAACTCCACAAGGCTCACCTTTGAGCCCGTTGTTGGCGAATCTCTACTTTCGTCGGTTTCTGCTGGCTTGGCGCAAACACGGACACCAAGATCAACTCGATGCGCATATCGTGAATTACGCGGATGACTTCGTGATCTGCTGTCGCCCCGGTTCGTCCGAGACGGCAATGGCGCGGATGCAGACGCTAATGAACAGGCTCGGGTTGGAGGTGAACGATACCAAGACGCGACTCGCTCGGGTCCCAGAGGATAGCGTAACATTCCTCGGGTATACGATCGGACGCTTCTATGGAAAGGGAGGTCAAGCCTTTCTTGGCACAAGACCTTCCAAGAAAGCCGTTCGACGATTGCTCAGACAGGTCCACGACCGCACGACACGTCAGTGGTATCCGGACTCACCGGAGAACACAGTCGCTGTCATCAACCGCTTCCTACGCGGCTGGTGCGGCTACTTCGACCAAGGTCCAGTGGTGGAAACTTACAACCTCATTCGGCAATACGTCGACCGTCGTCTGCGTCATTGGTTGGTCCAGCGCACCGGGGCACGTGGCCGGGGCTTCAACCGTTACTCGCAGGAATACCTGCATGAAACGCTTGGCCTCTACCGCCTCCCAAGAGCGCGTGCCGACGTGCCGAGAGCGAAGGCTTGATGGGTTGAGAGAAAGCCGGATGCGGGAAATCCGCACGTCCGGTTTGACGAGCGGCGACTGGAAACGGAGCCATGGTCCGAAATGAGCCACCGGCACTCAGCGAAAGCTGCCGGCCAACGGCAACTCCTCGGAACCTGTAGCCACCGCGTCAGTCGTCGACTCTACCGAGCTCGATGCGACCATCGGTCAGAAATCGTTCGAAGATGGCACGGCGCGAGACGGCATAGCGGATCGCCTCAGCCAGTTTTGATTTGCCGAAGATCCGACGCAAGGTCTGCTGCCAGAGATCGAAGAGATCTGCGACGATCGCCGCGGAGGCTTGCTGGCGCGCGGCAACGCGAGTGTCGGGGCTTTGACCGCGCATCGTTTTCTCGACCTGCCAGAACTTCGCCATCCGCTCGACCGTCGCCGTTGCCACTTCTGAGCTCCCTGCAACATGCAGCTCGTAGAACTTGCGTCTGCAGTGTGACCAGCAGCCAGCCTGTGATGCAATCATTGCCGCGATCGGATCGCGCGAGCTTGTTATAGGCGGCGTAGCCATCCACCTGCAGGATTCCGCGATAACCATTGAGATGGCGGACCGCGCATTCACCGGAGCGGCTGTCTTCGAAGCGATAAGCCACCATCGGGGGACCGTTGCGGCCAAACGTTCGATCATCCCTGGCATAGGCCCATAAATAGGCCGTCTTTGTCGATCCGGAGCCCGGAGCGAGCGTCTGCAAAGTGGTTTCGTCGGCAAAGACCCGTTCGGCCTTCTTGACCTCGCTGAAGATGTAGTCGGCCATGATCTCGAGCTCGAAGCCGAGCTTGCCCATCCATTGCGCCATCAACTGGCGGTCGAGCTCGACCTTGTCGCGGGCGTAGATAGCCTCCTGCCGGTAGAGCGGCAGGCCATCGGCATATTTGGCGACGGCGATCTGGGCCAGAAGCGCTTCCGTCGCCTGAGACGCCCGCCTTCTCAAGTCCCCGGCGCATCATCTCGACATCCGCAGCGGCGTATCGGTGGGTCGTGGCGACCTGAGCATGGCCAAGCCAAGCCTGAATCGTCAGGAGGTCCACGCCTGACCGGAGAAGCTTCATGGCGAGGGAATGCCGGAAGATGTGCGGCGATATCGGCTTGCCCTCCAAGCTTGGCCTCGTGGACCCGGCCTGGGAGGCGGCACGCCGCACGATGTGTGTCGCGCCGAAACGCGTCAGGCGCTCGTTGTGGACCCCGACGAAGATTGGCCGCGGTTCATGATGGGCGAGGCCGCGTTCGCTCAATAGGTTGGTCAGCGATCGCACCAAATCCTGAGGAATGGGAACGACGCGATCTCGGCGTCCCTTGCCATGAAGCAGCACCTGCGGGCGTCCTCGCTCCAACTGAAGGTCGTTCGCGTTGACGCCGGTCGCTTCGGACACGCGAGCGCCGGTTCTCGCCAAGAAGAGCAGAAAGGCCCGGTCGCGCCGACCGCGGGACGTCGTCTGATCAGGGGCTGCGATGATAGCCTCCACCTCGGCGTTGGTGAGATGATGCGTCACCTCGATGTGGGCCCGTTTGGTGGGGATCCGACGAGCCGGTGAGGTAGTAGGCTGTGTCGCTATAGTTGGCGTGGCCGAGGTAGGTGGCGAGTAAGGGCAGCAGCGCTTGGACGTCCGCGCGCTCGTGGTGCCACAGCCTCAGCCTGGTCACCGCGAACCGGTGCCGGAGATCGTGCGGTCGCAGAGGCTTGCCATTGTCAAGGCCCGCGAGCTTGCGGGCCTTAGCGAAGTTGCTTTGCAAGCCGGTTGCCGACAGACGGCAGCCTCGCGAGCTGAGGAAGAACGCCTCGCCTTTGGGCCTGGGAAACACGGTGTCGCGCTCACGGGCGTATCGACGAAGTTTGGCTGCCTGGGTCGTTGGGTGAACAGGAATCAGGCGGTCTTTACGGAACTTGGTTTTACGGACGAGGATGCCCCCGTTGGTCAGATCGACGTCGCCGCGATCAAGCCTGACCACTTCGCCCGATCGTAACCCCGTGCTGGCCAACAATCCGATTAGCGTCGCCATCGTGCGGCCCCTGAGAGGGGTCCCTGGCGAAATGAAGCTGCATGCGTCGATAAGCGACGTCAGCTCAGCCTCACTTAGGGATGCGCGGCGGCGGAATCGCCCTGGACCACGGGAAAGCTCTGCGCTCCAAGACCTCGGTCTGGGGGTCGTAGACGACCAGGTACTCGTAGAATCGGCGGAGCACGCCGTGACGGACCGCGCGGCTGTCGGCGGCGCCACCGAACGACAGGACGAAGTCCAGCGCCATCGTCCGGGTGGCGGGCGCACCCAGCTGAGATCGCTCGACGTAGCGAACGAAAGCCCGCAGCGTGCCGGCTTCTGGAAGCGGCGACAACAGGTGAGAGGAGGCCTGACTACCTCAAGCAGATTGGTCGCGACGCTCTTTCCAGAGCTCCGATAGTGTGGCGTTAGGTTTACTGAGGCCTTCCGCCGCGGCCCTGTCTTCCTAGAATCCATAGGACCGTTCGGCCCAGCGGAGAAGCACACGCGCATCCCGATCGGGTAAGACCACGCGCTGACTACGCAGGCCCTTGGCGATCGCTTGGCCAACCTCTGGCGCAACTCGATTACCATGGGTCATCAAGAAGAACCAACCAAATGGGACGCCGACCTCACGGTCGATGGCTTCGACGCGATCCATCAGGATATGAACCGAGGCGTCGCCAGCGATCAGCCTCTCTTCCGGCAGATGCCGCGGGCGCGGCACGAATCCGATCTCGCGTGTGCCTTTATCGTCGTAGTCGTAAATGTCGAGCGCCCAGTGCACATAGACCCGCTCGGCCGAAGCGCTTGATTCTTCCCAATCCTGGAAGAAGCGCGTCTCCCGCGGCACGAACTCGAACCAGTCCGGCACCAGTTCAAGAAACGGCGTCTCGGTCGTGCCCTCGCGTGTCGTTTCACGTACCACACGGCGTTCCATCTCTGGCCGCTGCGCCTCGCGCTTCTCGCGCTCGAGGCGGGCACACCGCGTCAGGAAGCTCCGGACATGGACGACGCTGCTGCCTGGGCGCCCAAGCATCCGATAGAGCGGACCAGCGATTACCTTGTCGTCGGACATATCTTCGTGCGTGATCCATGACGGATCGAGTAATTCGCCCTTGCCCCAAGGGCGATATGTCGGATTGACGATCGGCCCGGCACGCCATTCAACTTCCAGACCGAGACGGATTTGCACATAGTCCGCCGCGCCCGGTCCAGTTGGCGCGAAGGCATACACACTGTTGCCGTGCCATTCCGAGATCTGAAGGTCGCTCTCGCGCAGTCGCGTCCAGAGCGCGCCAATGTCGCCATTGTCCTTGGCAAGCTCCGCTTCCATCCACGGCCGGTATTCTGCGATCCGTGTCCCGTCGGCGGCGACCACCGAGCGCGTGTCGCGCCAATACTGCTCGTCAATGCCCGATGTCGAAAACGGAAATCCCGGAAACGCCTCTGTGAGCGCGGCCGCCAGCGCCGCTTCGTCAGATCCGGTCGGAAGACGTGCGAGAACCGCCTCGATCGAGGCGGGATCGGGCAATCGCATTGGGATGTTCTCTGGAGCGTCAGCCATGCCATGATCCTATCATCGGCGGTTGTCGAATTCTGCTCGTTTGCTAGCGCGTCCTATTCACCGCGCGTTCGATCTTTTCCATCGACGCGAGGATTTGCTCGAACCGAGGAGCCTCGCCGAAGATCATTGGCGTCATGTTCGTATAGTCACGCGCGAGCGCGTCGATCATTGCCGCAGTCGGCGCAAGCGCAAACGATCCGGTCACGGCCGAGACGAGATCGTAATCAGGCCGGTTGAAGAACATGAGAGCATGACGGACGCAGTCGGCCCCCAATTCGGCATCTTTGACCGCCGACCGGCCGATGTCGGAGGCGAAGAGGCAATACAGGTCGTAGAAGTGCCGCGAAATGCGCTGGCCTTCCTGGCGCAGCTCACCGCGGCGCTCGAACCAGCGGCGCAGCCCGTGAGCGATCACGATTTTGTCCCAGAACGTGCGCTCGGCGTCGATCGTCGTGACGTTCGGCACCGTCAATTCGAGGCCTGCCACGTCGTCGGCAATGTAAGGACGGATATTCGCCAGGTGGTTCGGGTCAAGCGCCGACTTCGCTCCGGACTCGATCCGGACTGCCGGCCGCACATAGGCCTCGTCGCGCGGTTCAACCTCGGGATACCAGACGAGAAGCGTCTGCCCGTCGGCATCCGACGCGTCGATCTCGAGGCGTCCGCGTCCACTCGTCGCTTCGGCGAGATGTTCGGTCAGGAAGGCGTATAGCGGACCGCTAATATAGCTGCGGCAAGCGTCCCGGATCGCATCCAATCGAGCGCGGCGTTTCTTATTCGACAAGATCGATCTCGAGTTCTTCGACTGAAGCAGACTCGTCGAGATCGTTGCGAAACACCGTTATATCGATGTCTTCGGAAAATCTTTCGATCAGCCCGTATGCCTTCGACAGCGACGTCCCGCCCTTGAAGAGAAGGCGCGGACCTCCTGCGGGCCGTTCGTGATAGAGAGCATTGAGGGTCCAGCAGACCCAAAAATCCTTCTCGACGTTTCCGATCGGCGCACCGAGCCGGTTCGCCGTCGTCAGGAAAAGATCAAGCTTCTCGCCGGGTGCGGCGGAGATGACCTCCTTGTAGGCTGCGCTACTCACGCGTGATCCTCCGCCGCGTCGTCAGGTTCGAGCAAGGGCCTGAGAAAGTCCTGCATCCAGATCGGCATAGCTGAAAGACCTGCACGGAGATCGTCGCGAATCTCCTTTCCATGCTGCGGGTTTGCGAACAGCTTGCTGAGGACGTTCTCTACCGCTTGTCGATCGTCCTTCCCCGCCATCATATCCTGCATCCAATAGAGCGCCTGAACGACGCGCATGCCCGGACGTCCGGCCCAATAAAGACGGCTAGGTGCCGCCGACTTGAAATTGATGACCTGCTTTCCAAGTTTGATCGGCTTCAGGCGAGCGTCGACCAGGACCTCGATGCGCGCCGGCACGGCCGTGGTGAGGCCGAGATCATTCGCGGCAGTCATCCCGTCGACCACGACGCGGGCCTGGTCGCGGCGCGCCACAGCCCTGATGACCGCGCGATAGTCGGGGACCATCGGCTTGCCTGTGAGGTTGCTCTTTCGCGGCCGGTCGTAGAGCCCGCGGTCGATGCGGCGCAACTCGCCAGCCGCAACGAGACGCTGCAACGTCTTGTCGACGGCCGCGCGACTGCCGAGATCAGCGAAATCACCGGGTGTCCATACCTCTGTCGGCGTTGCGTCGATGCGGGCAATGAGCCGCGGGCGGAGGTCTGTGGTCGGTTGATCAAGCATGTCCGAAATATGATGCAAATTTCGGTCGTCGGCAAGATTTGTCCGTCCGAACTATGCAGCATTTTTCGGACGTTCCGTTCCCCAAAGAAGCTCATCCAAGGCGACGAAGAATCAGGCAGTATAGCTATAAGTGGTTGATATAAAAAGTTAATTTGCGGTATTTCTGGCTTAATCTGAACCGGTGCCGGGTGGCTGCCTGCGGCGGCCCCGGCAAGGCGGGTAGCTACCAGAGCGGGTGCGGACGCGGAAGGGCTCGCAGGGGATATTTCAGACATACTGCTGCGACCGGCGGATGCCGGTGACAATTCTTGTTAAATTCAGCTCGCCGAATCAGGCTATCCCGCTGCTCGGGACGTTGCCGACGCAAATTTCGATACCATCGTTAGTTGGCTGCGAATACTGAAAATCATTGCATGTGCAAACGCCCGCCGCGCCAAAGCAGATGCTCCATTTGAGCTCATAGTTGATGCCGAGCACATTGAAAAAACTGCGGCCGTTGACGGATCAGTTCGACCTTGGGGACCAATACCTCTCGGCCCCCGGTGGTGAGCCGCTCAAATCGGCGATCATTTCGGCCCACGACAAGCGCGACGACCAGCCAGTCGTGCTCAAATACTGGCAAAAGACCGGCTCAGCGGTCGACGATGATCTTCGTGAAATTTGGCAGCATGAAATGCGCCAGGCACAGCGTGTGCTCGCCTATCCAGGCGCCGACAAGGTCATCGTCGAACTGCTGCGGTACGGCGAGGCGTCGGATGCCTTCTTTCTGGCCATGCCGCGAGATCTCGCGCCACTCGATACCATGGTCAAGCATGCGCGCCCCGATCACTGGCTGAACAATCTTGATGTCCCGCGCTCGCGCATCGTTCTCTGGCGCAACGCCGAGCGTCTGGCGAAGGCGCTTGAAGCCGTCCACAACCAGGGACTGGTCTATGGCCGTCTCGACAGTTCTTCGGTCTTCACGGCGTCTGCCACAGCGCCCGACTTCCGGCTTGGCAGCTTTGAGTGGTGCGTCCGATTGTCGGAGGCGGACAAAGCGCCGCTCGTCGTCTTTGCGAAATCCGCAGGTGCACCGATTATCATGTCGTTCCTCGACGATTGGCGTGCGCTCGGCCTGTTGCTCGCCGGTCTCCTGAAGCTCGATGCCTCGAGCCTCAGCCGTGGGCTCTCAGCCGTGGAGAACGAATCTGATGCGGCAGGTGAGCGGCTGGCCGTCCTCGAGGCCGGTGAGCGAGACACGCTCAGATGGTTGATCGAGCCTGCGCGCCATCGGGCGGTCGACGCCGAGATTGTTTGCAGACGTATCGGGCGCGCACGAAGGGCGAGACGGAGAATGGCGTCGGCTACGTGAAGAAGAACGCGATCGCCGGTCATTCCTTCCCAAGTTGGGAAGCATTCGAGGCGCATCTCGACAGATGGGAGCGTGATGTTGCGAACGTTCGCATCCAGGGCGCGACCGGCGAGGCGCCCCGATCATCCGCTTTGCGCGTGATGAGATACATCGGTTGAAACCGCTCGGCGGACAGCCGTCGTTCGGACCCTTGCGTGAACTGACCCACGTCGTCGGCAATGATTGCGCCGTCGAGATCGACGCGAACAGCTACTCCGTGCCATGGCGCCTTATTGGCGAGCGCATGGCGGTGACGATCGTGGCCGGGGAAGTGCGGATCCGCCATGGATTGCACCAGGTTGCCGTCCACACTGCAATCGGATGGGCGCCGGCTGCGGGTCGTCGACTCCGCTCATCTCGATGGAGTTGTTAGTCGCAATGGCGCGGTCCGCCCGGCTGAGATCGCGGCGGAGCTGGCGGCGTCCCCACCGCCGTCGTTGTTACGCATGCGCGGCGGCGATCAGGGTGAGACTCTCATCCTGATTGTCGCGCTATATACGCACTCTTGCCGAATACGAAGCCGTGGTCGGAGGAAGCTTAGGCGAGTGTGCGCTGCAGGCGGCTTTCGCGAAGAAATTAATAGCGGGACTATAGCCAGTGGTTTGAAGCCCCGGCTTCATGACATGTTTTACGCATGAAAACTCGTGCGATTGTGGCCTGGAATGTGCGTCGAATCCGCGTAGAGCGAGGTATTTCGCAAGAGAAATTGGCTTACGAAGCGGGGGTTGACCGCTCGTATATGGGGGCTCTTGAGCGGCAATCGAAGAACCCGACAATTGATCTTCTCGAACGCATCGCCGAGACGCTGGACGTTCATTTGTCCGAGTTGTTTATTCGGCCGTCTAAAAGTGCGACGACTCCCAAGACCCTGCCTGGAGGTCGCAAGCCGGCGCGTCCACGTCGCAGGAAGAAGAAATAGTGTAAGCGGCAAGCTGAGGCTGTCGGGCGGCGTCGTTCCATGCGAAGTGACCTCAAGGGACATTCGGCCTTCGACAAAGTCATGCTAGCAATGGACCAAGCGTTTATAGAAGTTCGTGGCTTGTAAGTAGCGTACTGGCTAATCTTCGTTACGGATATATTCCTAATCTCGGCTTAGTCGCGCGACCGAAACCTTCGACGACGAGGACGCTAAAAAGAATGATTTGGCTGACGGATGAGCAACGGGAACGCATCCGCAATCACTTTCTGGAGGAGCGCGCTATCGATAGACGACCGGTCGCAAGCCTACTGCGACGCGCCGGATTCTGGAAGCGGTTCTGCGGAGATCGGCGACCAGGCCCAGGACAGCGATGTGCTTAGCGGCCGTCACGACGACGGGGTACGATAACGTGAATGCTTTGCAAAATGGCGGTTCAGCCCTTCCGCAGGATAATCGCTGAAAGCAACCGCATCATCGGCGTGAACATGAAGTAGGCAGTCGTCCGTTAAGAGCGACCAAGCGACTGATGTGGAATCGTAATCTGACAGACCGGCTTTTTTGCGATTGCAGGGTTTTGATGCTTCAGGGATCGGAACCTTCCAATTTCATTTTCAAGATTCCGTCGAATCGCCAGTCATGATTCCGTGGTCGCATCGGAGGGGGTGATGCGGCCGAAGAAGCAGAAGGCGACGGGATCGGGCGATCTGTTCCGGGCCAGGCTGGACCAGATCATCAATATGAAGCACGAGCTGGTTCAGCTCGCCGGCAGGGTCGACTGGGACTGGATCGATGGGGAGATCGCCCCGCTCTACAGCGAGAACGGCCGGCCAGGCATCGCGACCCGCTTCGTGATTGGGCTGCTGCTGCTCAAGCAGATTTACGGCCTGTCCGACGAAGGGGTGTGCGAGCGCTGGGTCCACGACCCGTATTTCCAGTACTTCACCGGCGAAGAGTTCTTCCAGCATTCATTTCCGCACGAGCGCTCGGACCTGAGCCACTGGCGCAAGCGGCTCGGCGACAAGCTGGAGCTGCTGTTGGCCGAGAGCCTGCGGGTGGCGCACGAAGCCGGCGCGTTACGCAGCCAGGACCTCAAGCGTGTCACGGTCGATACCACCGTGCAGCCGAAGGCGATCACCTTTCCGACCGATGCTAAGCTGCTGCACGCGGCCATCAAGGGGCTCAACCGCATGGCGAGGAAGCACGGGGTCAAGCTGCGGCAGTCCTATCTTCGCGTCGCCAAGACCGCGGCAATGATGGCGGGACGCTACGCCCATGCCAAGCAATTCAGGCGGCATCAGCGGCAGTTGCGCATCCTGCACAGCCGGCTGGGCCGGATCATCCGTACGCATACGACGAGATCCCCGTCGGAGGCGTACGATCATCCGCGATATCGGCCGCAAGATCGAAGGTCGAGCTGTGCTCGAGAACGCCTTCGTCCTCCCGCTCAGCCGCGCTTCGCAGATCCGCTCGCAACAGCAGCGTCAGCGTGGCTGGAAGCATTATTCTTTCCACGCCCCGGAGGTGGAGTGCATCGGCAAGGGCAAGGCAGCCGCGCCTTACAACTCCAGTGAAGAACAGCGCCATTGGCGCACAGTCGCGGCCATTGTCATGAAATCTCAAGGCCGCGTTCTCGATGTGGAAGCTCAGATCCGACGAAGAGCTGAGGGCGCTAAAGTCCGACTTGGCGGACGGCAAGGGAATGACGTTGTTCACTAGGCTCTCGCTTTCGAACGACATCGAGAAGGGAGTGCCGAACAGCCCGGCGAAGAGAACGAGTAGATTCTCAGACAAGTACGACGCCTTTGGGATATGCTTTAGCTTCGCGCCATTGGACGGAGGGCGGTCGATGTTCGCATCGACCGGCAGATTCGTAATCTCGATAGCCGCGGGGCGAGCTGACGGAGGAACCTGCTCCGAGAGAAACGGCAGGATATCGGTCAACGCAACGGCGATCTTCGACCGCACTGCGGAGATCTGCGCAAGATAAGATCCGTAGGCGGTGGCAGGATATTTGATGGGAGCTAGTTCCTTCTGCAAAAATGCTTTTGCTGCATCGGGAAGCACGAAGGAATGTATCTGGGTTTTGTTCATGTCCGGATTCTTCCTATGTATTTGCGATGTCGCTTTCTGGCCACCGCACTACGAGATCCGCTTCGACTGTCCGCCGATCGCCCTCTCGTGCCCAAAGACAACCATGGGCGCCGCAAGAACGTAAAACGATCATTTGTAAACTAGGGTGCGTACTCATAAACTCTGCCGCTGAGAGTAGGCGCACCTATGTCCGCTTGTCCCCCAACAACGGCGCGAAAGCGGACATTGTCGGACTTCCGAGATGGGTCGACGCTTGGCCGCGACCGGCGTCAATGTCAGGAATTTCGTCCACTGGTAAGGCGTATGATCCTGCCAGTCGGAATTGACGAGTTAACGGGATGCATCGCGACATCCGCCCGTCAGAGCGGGGCTCCGATCATTCGGGTAACGTTGGCGTCAGTAAATCGGGGGACATCGTCCATAATTGCGTCGGTGTCGGCGGATGCAAGCGCAGCGTGAAGCGAAGCCTCATCGCGAAACCGATAAAACCCGACGGAAACATCTACCGAATTGACGTCTCGAGGGAAGAAGGCGGCGGCGCTTTCGAGGCCATGCTTCTGCCAGCATGCGAGCGCCAACGGTAGATGCACGTCGACATAATAGTCGCGATCGAAGTATGTGCCGCCGCTGCAGGTCACGACCATTGTTGCATTTGCCATCAGACGACTTTCTACAGAACCTTCGCATTCAGCGCGCGTCCGCTGTTTATGATTGCGATCGATATGTATGTCGGCCGCCGGACGGCCCTTGCCCGGTTTACGCGAACCGTGTGAATCGTCCGGCATCGCGCTGCCCCGCCGATTCGGGCACATATCGAGGATGAGACGGCGGCTTGGACTCTGTTTCGAAAAGACGCGCGGAGGACCGAGCGCCCAGCCGGTGCCGTGCAACCTGCATGTCGACGGCGCGAGCCGGCGCCGTCCCGCTCATCTCAATCCTCGTCTTGCCACCTCCGCAAGGCCGTCTGGTCGTGGTAAGGCATGCGATCTGGCGTGGTGATGAATTCCATCGTGGTGCCCCATGGCATTCGGCAGTAACAGACCTTGTTTCCAAGACCTTTCTCGGTTGCGTAAGGAATCGCGCGCGGCGCGGTGAGGCGTGTGCCTCCGGCCTTTTCGAAGCGCGTGACCGAGGCGTCGATGTCGTCGGTGTAGACACCGAAATGCGTGATGCCGAAGTCGCTCGCTCGGATCGGCTGGGCTTGTTGGGGGCCGTGCATTTCGAACAGCTCGATGTCGGGTCCGGTGCCGATCTTGACCATCGCCTGTCCACGCACGACCGTTCCCGGGAACGCTCCGACGGCCCGCTCGAATTCGGGGCCTTGCCGCGGCGGATCCTGCGGCCCGAAGGACTGATAGATCACCTGGCCGCCGAAAGCTTGCACCAGGAACGATTTCGCGGCTTCTATGTCGGGCACCGTGATGCCGATATGGTTGACGCCGCGGATGATAGGTGTGGTCATGACGGGTTGTCCTTTCTGATTGAATTGATCGATCGTGATGAGTGCGGGGCTCTGTTGCCGCAGTGTCGCGATTTCTCCGGCCCACAACGACACGGGCGCCGAGTTTCAATGGGCTCCGATGAACTCGATCAGAGCGGCTGCGACTGCATCCGGCCGCTCGTCCGCGACATAGTGGCTACAGCGGGCGATCGAGCCGCCCGTTACGTTGCTGGCGAATTCCTCGACCATCGGCACCATATGCGGACCAAAGCGATGATCCCCGCCGAGAGCCAGCACCGGGATCTCGAGCGGTTGCTTCTTGTACTCAAGCGCCGCTGCGTGGTCGGCGGCGAGGGTGCGATACCATTCCATGCCGCCGCGGGTGCGGCCGGGGAGCGCCATTGCTTTGGCGTAGATCTCGACATCCGCCGGATCGAAGCTGCTGTGATCGTAGAACCGCTCGGCCATGAAGCTCGAAACATAGTCGTATTCACGGCCATGGATCAGGCGCTCGGGGAGATCCCGGCTCATGTGGAAACCAAAGTGCCAGAGCGTTGCGATCGTCGCCTCCCATCCGCTCCAGCCGGGAAGCGGAACGTCCAGAACGGCCAGGTGGGTTACGGCCTCTCGATAGACAGCAGCCAGCGGCAAGGCCACCATTCCGCCGATATCATGGCCGCACACTGCGTAGCGTTGATGGCCAAGGGCAGCCATCACTTCGTGCGCGTCGCGCGCCATTGTCGCCTTGTCGTAGCCGCCGAGCGGACAGTCGGAAAAGCCGGCGCCGCGCAGATCGATCGCGACCACGCTGAAATGCGCGGCCAGTTGCGGCATCACATGGTGCCATTCCCACCATGTTTCCGGCCAGCCATGCAGCAGAAGAATCGACGGGCCTGAGCCGCCCGTGACGGCGTTGATCTTGATGCCGTTCACCGGCACCAGCTGTTGGGCAAAACCCTTCAGAGTCGCGATCATGGTCGCTGTCCCGTCGATGTTGACGTTCGATCGGAGCTCGCGACCCGCGTTCCGGGCGGGTCGAAATCGGTAGCGATCGTGATGTCGTGCCAGGCGTCGATATCGCTGCGGAAGGCAGCCAGCTTTCGCTCGGCGGCAGCATGCGCGACCGGGCCGAGCGGCAGGTGAAGCGGGGCGTCGTCGTCGTCGACGGCGCGCAGGATCACTGCGATCGCCTTGTCGGGGTCGCCCGCCTGATTGCCGTTATTGGTTTCGCGATAGTGCCTGCGCGAGGTCCCGGCATATTCCGGCATCTCGTTGGCGGCGACTGTGATCGAACGGCCGAGGAAATCGGTGCGAAACGGCCCAGGCTCCACGATCAGCACTCGGATGCCGAACGGCTTCAACTCGCTGGCGAGCGCTTCGGAAATCCCTTCCACGGCGAACTTGGCGGCGTTGTAGTAACCGCCGCCTCCGCCGCCCGAGATGCCGGCGACGGACGACATATTGACGATCGCTCCGCCCGAGCGCCGCATGACGGGCAGGGCGGCTCTGGTGGCTTCGATCAAACCGAAGAGGTTTACCTCGAACATCGGCCGGTATTCGTCAGACGTCCCCTCCTCAATCGCGCCATGCAGTCCGTATCCGGCATTGTTGACGAGCACGTCGAACCCGCCGAAGGTCTCGACCGCTTTTGCGACCGCGGCCTTGGCTGCCGCCGCATCGGTCACGTCCAGTGGCACGGTGATCATGCGGCCGTCGAAAGGCTCGGCCATATCCTCGATCGTCTTGACACTGCGGGCCGTCGCGACGACCTGATCGCCGCGCTCCGCCGCCGCGAGCGCGAGCCGCTGGCCGAAGCCGCTTGAGCAGCCTGTGATGAGCCAAGTCTTCATGCTTTCTTCTCCGAGTTGTTATCAGACGATGCAAATCGTTCGCCGCTATTGCGACCCGTGATATCGGCCAAGGCCGACCGACTCTCTGCGATCAGAGGCCATGCTCAAGAACTCACCGCTCGGCCGCCCTGGATGACGACGACGCGGCTGCCGATCTTGACCCGGCTATAGAGATCGATGATGTCTTGGTTGATGAGTCGAATGCATCCGCTCGAAACGGCGCGACCGATCGTCTCCGGCTCGGTCGTCCCATGAATGCGGAACATCGTGTCCCGTTCGCCCTGAAAGAGGTACAGCGCGCGTGGTCCAAGGGGATTGCCAAGCCCGCCGGCCATTCCGCTGGCGAGATGGCCATAGCGCGCAGGCTCCCGATTCATCATGTTCTTGGTCGGAGTCCAATGCGGCCATTCCGCCTTTCGCCTAATGGTCGCGGTGCCTGCGAAAGCGAGACCATCCTTGCCAACGCCAATGCCGTAGCGCATGGCCTTTCCGTCGCCCTCGACAAGATAGAGCTGATGAGCAGCCGTATCGATGACAATCGTCCCGACAGGCTCATTCGTCGTATAGTCCACGCGCTGGCGCAACATCGCCGGATCGACGCCGGATATGTCGACGGCTGGTAAGGTGTAAACTCCGTCGACGAGTTGCGCGTACTCACTCGGCGTGCTGATGATATCGGCCTCGACGAGGCCGCTGCGACTGGCACAACCCGAGAGAACGATCGCCATTGCACCGAATACCGAGAACCGCATAGAGCGCCTGGCATCTGAGTTCCTCATATCGAACCGTAACCTTCGCCGCAGTCCAATCGGTGACTCTGTTGCTGATATCCGAACATTGAAGCTCCCAGGAAAGCCAAGCGTGCCATCGGCACAACTGCAATAGGAACCAATTGGTTCCTAATTTTGCTTTTAAAAAAGCATCTCCATCAGGAGATCGGCATCTTTCAGCATCTCGTCGCGGCGTGATCCAACTTTACCAAGCACCCGCATGCCTTGTGCATGTGAGACGATAAAGTGCGCGATGACTTCAGGATCGGACCTATTGGCGATTTCGCCGGCGGCCTGTCCTTTCGCGATCGTTGCAGCGAACAGGGCTTGAAGCCTGGAGAAAAGACGCTTGATCACCTCTGCGATGTCGGGATCTCCCGGCAACATCTCGGCAGCCGTCAACACACCGAAACAACCGCGCACCCCTTTTTTCCCAGACGACAAATCCGCATACCGCACCAACGCGTTGCGGATTGCCGCCTTCGGCGAGGGGGCTGATCGCAGAACCTCCTGGACGTTTCGTACGCCATCGTCGGTGTAGAACTCGAGGGCGCGCAGGAAGACAGATTTCTTGTCACCGAAAGCCTTGTAGAAGCTGCCCTTCGAAAGCTGCATTCCGGCAAGCAGATCAGGCAACGATGCGTCGTGAAACCCACGATCCCAAAAGATTTGCATCGCTCGCCTCACCGCCTCGTCGAGATCGAATTCACGGGGGCGTCCCACAGGAAGTTTGGTATTGATGGTCATCATACGGGCAATATAAACCAAACGGTTCCTAATTGCAATAGTCGATTTATATGCAGGCCTGCGTTGCTCAGGCTGTGAGGACCGTCCAAAATTTTCGTTCGGCCTCAGTAACGGCTCCCGGCATCGCCTCGTAGTTGGTTACATCCTGTCCGACGCCGCCTCGCAAAGGAGGCGAAACGACAATCATGATGCTTCCCCTCTGCTACGCCGTGGCGTGAAAACATAATGACCAGGCGGACGGGTAACTGCCATCCAGGAAGAGACCACATGACGCTCAGCACTACACGTCCTTCTCCGAAAGCCAATGCCTGGCTCAAGCGCTACTATTTCATTCGCTCTGCCGTCGCGGCTCTATGGGCGGTTGCGGCCTTGACGATCGCCAGAGACCGTTCCCATCTCGCGGCCATCCTGCTGGTTGCCTATCCCTTGTGGGATGCCCTCGCCAACTATCTCGACGCGCAACGCAGCAGTGGGCTTGCTTCGAGCAAGAGCCAGATGGTCAATGTCATCATTAGCATTATTACTGCAATAGCGGTCACCATCGCGCTGACGCGGAGCATGAATGCCGTGCTTTTGATCTTCGGGGCATGGGCGGTCGTCGCGGGGCTTCTTCAGCTTGCGACCGGCGTGGGCCGCTGGGGATCGGCCGGCGCACAATGGGCGATGATCCTCAGCGGCGCACAGTCGGCGCTGGCGGGGTGCTTCTTCGTCTACCGGGCGGGGGTTGTTACCAATGTCGGGATTAGTGACGTTGCCGGCTACGCCGCGTTCGGTGCCTTCTACTTTATGGTTTCGGCCGTTTGGCTATGGAGCACCGGCTTGCGTCGCTCTTCTGTGCAAACCACTGCGTAGCACACGTTTGACGGACCTTCATCATGAAGGACCGGCAGCTGTCTTCGATACCGCCGGTTAGCCGATTGATGGTCCCCGCATCAGCCGTCAGGACGGCCCAGCCATCGCGCTGGCGCCGTCCTATCGAGAAAGATCACCACGTTGGCTACTTCGCGGGGCTCGGCGCAACGCCTCAGATCTGCTAATGGGATGGTCCGGCCGTGCTCCTGCCCCGCCAGCGATAAGCTGGCCAGGGGCGCCAAGACAAGGAGCACGCCATGTCCCAGACACCCAGTACTGCGATCGCCGTGATCGGCATCGATATCGGCAAAAACTCGTTCCACGTCGTGGGCCACGATACGCGCGGCGCCATCGTGCTGCGGCAAAAGTGGTCGCGTGGCCAGGTGGAGGCGCGGCTCGCCAATATGCAGCCTTGCCTGATCGGCATGGAAGCCTGCGTCGGCGCACATCATTTGAGCCGCAAACTCGCATCGCTAGGTCACGATGCCAGGTTGATGCCGGCCAAATATGTCCGCCCTTATAGCAAAGGACCGAAGAACGACTTCAATGATGCCGAAGCGATTGCCGAAGCCGTGCAACGCCCGACGATGAAGTTCGTGGCGACCAAGACCGCGGAGCAACTGGATCTGCAGGCGCTGCATCGGGTGCGCGAGCGGCTGGTGTCGCAACGCACCGGCATCATCAACCAGATTCGCGCCTTCATGCTGGAACGCGGGATCGCGGTGCGCCAGGGTATCGGCTTCCTGCGCACAGAACTGCCCACCATCCTTGCCACGCGCACCGATGCCCTGTCGCCACGCATGTTGCGTGTCATCGAGGAGTTGGCAGGCGACTGGCGCCGGCTGGATCAGCGCATCGATAGCCTCTCCGGCGAGATCGAAGCACTGGCCCGTCAAGATCAGGCATGTTCGCGCCTGATGACGGTGCCTGGCATCGGGCCGATCATTTCGAGCGCCATGGTAGCCGCGATCGGCACTGGAGACGTCTTCTCCAAAGGCCGTGACTTCGGCGCCTGGCTCGGACTGGTGCCCAAGCAGATCTCGACGGGAGACCGCACGATCCTCGGCAAAATCTCAAGGCGCGGCAATCGCTACCTGCGCGTTCTGTTCGTGCAGGCGGCATGGGTGGTGCTGGTCAGGATCAAGAACTGGGAACGTTACGGACTCAGATCCTGGATCGAAGCCGCCAAGAAGCGATTGCACCACAACGTGCTAGCGATCGCACTCGCCAACAAGCTTGCCCGCATCGCCTGGGCGGTGCTGGCTAAAGGACGCGCCTTCGAGCTGACAAGGACCAACGATGCAGACGTCCAATCCGCTTGATCGTCGCGCCGTGCTCGGGGCGGTCAAGGCGCGGCCTGGCAACGCCGGAGCCAGCCGCAAGCAAAGCGCAACGGCCGGCCTTGACCGCCCGTGCGCGCGACGCGACGCACGTCCTGCGGGCCGGGACGAAGGAACGGCCCCCGGCTCGAACACAGGAACTGCGAGGTAGGAGGAGCAAGCGATGACGTAACCCCATCAACAGGTTCCAGCCAAGGTCTGCGAGAGGATGAGACGAGATGGAGGTTCGGTCTTCCCGGCGCATGCGAACACTGGTGACCCAAATGGCCCAATCGAGGCCTGTCCGCTAATGAGAACGCACGCGCGCTGATATCCATGATGGCCCGGAGAGAATGCTCCAATCAAAGGCCGGATACATTGATGCAAGACCACTCACCACCTGATCGACGAACCTCTTGCTACGCACGGCCGGACCATACATTGGGTCAGGAACGACAAAACTCAAGGTGAGCATAATCGGTCGGCTTTCGAGTGCATAGCGACCAGTTGAGCCCGACAGCCGAGCCATGATTCAAGCCACACAACGGAAGGGGCCGAATCATGCGCTACGAACTCACGGACTATGAGTGGTCCGTCATTAAGCCGATGTTGCCGAATAAGTCGCGCGGCGTGCCGCGGGTGAATGACCGTCGTGTCCTCAACGGCATCTTCTGGGTCTTGCGATCCGGAGCGCCATGGCGCGACCTGCCAGAAAACTTCGGTCCGTACACCACTTGCTACAATCGATTCGTTCGCTGGCGACGGGCCGGCGTGTGGGCCAAGCTCATGAGCGCACTGGCCGGCGCCCATGATGCTGCCGTGCAGATGATCGACACTTCCATTGTTCGCGTACATCAACATGGGGCCTGCATCACAAGAAACTGGCGTCAATCGATGGGAAGGTCACGCGGCGGTCTGACGAGCAAAATCCACGCGGTGGTCGACAGCAATGGTCTACCGGTACAACTTGCGTTGAGTCCTGGCGAGGCGCACGACGTTCGACTTGCCGGTAAACTGCTCTCTCGTTTGAGATCCGGATCAATGCTGCTCGCCGACCGCGGCTACGACGCTGACTGGATCAGGGAGCTTGCCATGAAAAAGGGCGCATGGGCCAATATCCCGCCGAAAAGCAATCGGACCGATCCGATCTGCTTCAGCCCGTATCTCTACCGCGCCCGCAACCGCGTCGAGCGGTTCTTCAACAGGATCAAACAATGCCGTCGGGTGGCGACGCGCTACGACAGGCTTGCTGGAAACTACCTTGCCTTCATCCAACTTGCATCTATCCGGCTATGGCTCGCCGCTCGTTATGAGTCCGCGCCCTAGTCACATGAATCTAAAGTTCGCCACATAAAGTCTGCTGGGCTTTGTGGCAAAAGCGTTTGACGGAAGCCAAGATCTGGTCTGCGGACTTGGTCCATTTGAAGGGCTTCGGGTTGTTGTTGTGCAATTCGATGAAGGTACGGATGTCGGCTTCGAGCTGCCTGACGGAGGTGTGAACACCTCGCCGGATCTGCTTTCTGGTGAGTTCAGCGAACCAGCGCTCGATCTGATTGATCCACGACGCGGAAGTCGGCGTGAAGTGGACATGATAGTGCGGCCGGCGAGCGAGCCACGCTTTAATCTTGGGGGTCTTGTGGGTAGCGTAGTTGTCCATGACGATATGGACAGCGAGCCCCTCAGGGATTTGAGCGTCGATCTCTTTGAGAAACTTCAAGAACTCGAGCGCCCGATGGCGCTTGTAGCATTTGCCAATGACGAAGCCGGAAGCGACATCGAGCGCGGCAAACAGCGTGGTCGTACCATGCCGCACATAGCTATGCGTGCGACGTTCCGGCACCCCAGGCATCATCGGCAAGACCGGCTGCTCGCGATCGAGTGCCTGGATCTGGCTTTTCTCATCGACACTGAGGACAACGGCTCGGTTAGGCGGCGACAGATAAAGCCCGACAATATCGCGCACCTTATCGACGAATAGCGGATCGCTCGATAGTTTAAATGTCTGGCTGCGGTGCGGCTGCAAGCCGAACGCCGTCCACATTCGGCGGATCGTGGTGTGAGAAAAGCCAGTATCCGCAGCCATCGAGCGGATCGACCAGTGCGTTGCGTCGGGCGGCGTCGTACGCAATGTCCGCTCGATTACCTCGGCAACCTGATCATCGTCGATGGTTCGAGGGCGGCCCGGGCGGGCTTCGTCAAGCAGGCCATCACAACGATCCTTCAAGAATCGGCGGCGCCACTTGCCGACGGTGTGTTCATGGATGCCAAGTTCGGCAGCCACAGACTTGCTTGGCAGACCATCTGCACACCGCAGGATCGCGCGGCATCGCTCAGATAGCGATCGGGCTACACGATGACGACGAACTTGCCTCTCCAAGTACGCCCGCTCCTGCGAACTCAGCACCAACGGCGCGATCGGCCGGCCTTTCACACCTGCATTCGCCACGAGCGCTCTCCTCTCTAGAGATCCGAGCGATCAACTAATGTCACGAACTTCCGTTCCAGATGACTAGTTCGTGAAATATCTCGTCGGTGGCCATCTCAACGAGAGGCTTCACGTTCCCAAGAGCGACAAACATCCTCAGGAGAAGAAAAACTCTTTGACGGTCGTGATCGTTGGGTAGTGCCTTTATAAGGAGGTCGCGAATGGCCTCGCGTGCATTTTGCAGATGCTCACCCCCGGCGTCACTCAGGTAGGTGCGGCCGAGCGGTCTCATCGCATCGTGAATCTTGAAACGATCGACACCGAAAATCTGGATTGTACCGCTTGTTCGCAATCGCCTGAATGCCGTGGCCGCGATCTCCGGCTCGAGGTCGAAGGCGCGCTTCAATACGACACTGGCTTCGGATTGAGTCAGTGGGACGTCGCTGAGACTGAGCGCCGCGACAGCGCGGCGCTCAGGGTCGTTAAATCTGTCGAAGACATCTGACAGAATAAGTTCTTGCGCAGTCTCGACAATATGGGTGCGGTCCTCAAGCGCCGCGCAGACTCGGGTGACCACCCCCTCGTAGCTTTCAGCCGCAATTTTCAGCGCATTCTGGACGTAGAGCGGCAGCCCACCAGTGATTTTCAACAAGCGCTCATAGTCTGAGAAATCCCCACGGCATCCGAGCGACGCTCCCTCGGCCGCGGCCGTCTCATTGGACCAGCCGAGAAGCAACTCCGCCTTCACGCCAAGCGTTGCCTCGATTCGGGCGATCGTTGCGCTGGGCTGGGCGAGAAGCACAAACTGCAGCTGATCGGAGGCCCCGACCAGCGAAACCAAATCCGCGGCTGCAATGCGATGCGCGTTATCCAACACCACAGTCGCGGTGAGTTTGTCCTCGGCTAGGTGGCGACCGATCGCAAACAGGATTTCGGTGCCGCTTGCGCCCGGTAACAAGATCTCGCCTAGCTTGCCGCCACGCGATCCGAAGATGCGAGCTGCAAGTTCGCGTGCGACGGCATTGGCCAGCGCAGGGCCGGATATCTCGGCAATATCGTAATATGCCAGACGGTCAGAAGTATGCAGAGCTGTCTGAGAAACCCAGGACGTCTTTCCTGCACCGGAGAGGCCGACGACGAGCCGCACGCGTTGGCCATTTGCCAGATTTGGTTCATGTTCCTGCGGACGATATCGAAGCGGCGGAGCAGGAAAATCTTGGAGTTGGACAACAAGCTGCTCGAAGAGTGCCGGTAATTCCTCAACCGTGAACGTGTGATTGGAGCTTGGCTCAATCCCACCCGCTGCTGCCATCATCCGGCCAGCGATTTTCCAGACGAGGGTTTCTGGAGCCAATACGGAAAAAGGAAGCGTTTCGGCAGCCGCTCGGCACGCCTCGAAACCATCCGCGATGGTCCTCCACGGCAAGGGAAGGGCTTCGTCTACCGCCGGTGATTGCGGCCAATGGAGCCTGGTGTCGGACGGCCATTCTTTACCTGTGATAAGCTTGGCAAATTCCGGCCCAGGCGCACTATTCGATACTATGACGAACTGGCATGAACCGCTCCGTCGACCTTCCTCGTGCTCCTGTCTAATAGCCGCGAACCTTGAGAGTGCGCCATCAATGTCGCTTAGAATAAGGTTAGATGCCCGAGTTTTGACTTGTAGGTAGATTCGTCTGTCAGGCTGGACGAGTTCGACGTCTTCATCATTCTCGACGATGACATGGGTCACACCGGCCCGGGCAGCATCAAACAGACACGCGGCGGCATAGAGGTGCTGATAGAGGAACCCGCGATGAACGGCTTCGATCCGGGCAAGTTGACGGGGATCAAGGTTGAACGTTTCCATATCTGGCGGTCTCGTTATGGCTCAATAAAAGCGTGCGATGGCCGCTCGCGTTCGGCGATGGGTATCCGCTCTGTCGCACCTGTCGTTGAACTGCATCATGCCTTCAATTTCTCCTGGATTAGGCGCGTCGCAGCATTCGCGGGATGTGGACACGGTGAAAACCGTGGGTCTGCACTTGTCGGCGAAGTTTGGGGGTGTCATTGACGCCGAACGCAACCGCCGCCTTCAAGGGGCTGGCAAAGGTTGCGTAGAAGGTCCAGCGAGCGTCTTTCGGCAGAGGCGCGTTCTGCCGACGGTCGGTGATGACGACGTCGCGCGGGTCTTTGGTATTGCGGAAGGCATGGAAGGTGATCCAATCGGGCCGCCTGTAACGTGCCGCCTTGCTGAAGGGCACCGACTGAACCTTCACGTCGCTTTGGTCGAGAACCCAATCGCGCTGTTCCAATATCTGCCTGACCATGTGGCCGACCATCTGCTTGACGCGGTCAACCAGAACATCTTCGCGAAACTCCTCCAGAAGCTGCTCCTCGATGCCCTCGACGGCAGGCTTTCCGAGCTCCGAGGCCGTCTCCAAGCGAGCGATAGTGGCGGGCTTCGTAAGAAACGACCAAATCCGCTGACCGATGTCGGACTCCGAGAGCGAGGCGAATTTCTCCGGATTGTAACGAAGCATGATAAAGGTCTCCTTGACCGGTCATAAATGGCCGGTCATAAATGCCTAGTCAAGGGTACTGCACGTTGAATTGCCCAGTTTGCTGGTTTGCCGCCAGTGTGCCGCTCCGATTCCGGTCGGCTGCCTCACGCTGCCAGGCTCCCTCATGTAAATTTTGAGTCATCGAATACACGGGATGAGGTTGAGATGAGGAAGGTCGTGCCGAACGGGAAGGCGGTGAAAGCCCTGAGGGAGCAGCTTGAAAGGCTGTCGACCCAAAAGGAAATGGCGAGTGAAATCGGTGTCAGCATTCGCATGCTTCGTATGATCGAGAATGAGAATGCGCCAATTGCAGTGACAACGGCTGAACGGTTGGCAAAAGCGCTGCAAGTTCATCGTGAACGCATTATCCTTGGCTCCGAGCTTTCGGAAATGACGCCGACCGTAAGTGCGCCGGAAGTCCTTTCCGCGCTGATGG
This sequence comes from Bradyrhizobium sp. 1200_D9_N1_1, assembly GCF_052075915.1. Taxonomy (NCBI): domain Bacteria; kingdom Pseudomonadati; phylum Pseudomonadota; class Alphaproteobacteria; order Hyphomicrobiales; family Nitrobacteraceae; genus Bradyrhizobium; species Bradyrhizobium sp. 1200_D9_N1_1. The sequence continues at coordinate 1,055,583 of NZ_CP197226.1, forward strand.
AAGATGAGGACCGGCTCATCCCCCGCAACGACTATGACATCGCCAGTGCGACAGCGGACGAGGGCGCGCTCTATACGGAGGCGGCCCGCTCGCACGACGTGGCCTGCATTATCGAGACAACGCTCGATGAGGAAACTGGAGCCTATGCGCAGGAGCTTTTCGATATCCTCGTTGGCTTGTCCTGGTCGCAGCGAGATATTCTCGTCGACATTCCCCCCGCGACGGAGATCGCGGTTCGCCGGCGCCTGCGACAGCTCATCGTCCTTCTCAAGGGCAACGACATCTGGATTTATCGAACCTCGGTTCTGAGGCGATTGCCGGAGCGCTACACGGTCGCACCGCCGGACGAGCCGTTCTCCTATCAAAGCCGTCAGGTCGTAGCACTAGGGCCGCCGGGTGAATATGGCGAGACCACCATGCGCGTGCCGATCGATCATGGGCAGCCGTTCATCCTTCCGGCATGGCGGAAGCTTCGCAAGAGCGACAACGAAACAGAGACAGCCTGATGATGAGACGCAATCGCTTGATCGTCGCAGAATTGCACGCGCGCACTGAAATCAAATAGAAGTGCATTGGGCGGAAGTCGGGGGAGCGTATGAAGTTTAAGCTGGAAAATACTTTCGAGGACAATCTCGCTTTGTTTAGGGCCGAGGCTGTACAGATCGATCCCGAATGCGCGAAGATCCTCTTCGACAATTTGCATCTGCTGGATTCGGGAGGTGACACCGCGCCAAGCCGGGCAACAATCGGCGAGTTTCATAAGGCGGTACTGGATGCGCTTGATGGCATGTCCATCCCTCTGGGCGAGGACAAGGCATGACGCGGTATTTCCTGGGCAGCCTGTCCATCGAGGGTTTTCGTGGGATCAATAATGACGGTGACCCGCTCGTCCTCAAGTTCAAATCTGACGCCGTCAACTCGGTGCATGCGCCGAACGGCGTCGGTAAAAGCTCCATATTCGAAGCCGTTTGCTTCGCGATCCACGGCATTGTCCCGCGCCTGAAGGCGCTCCAGGAAGCCGAGCAGGGCGACAGCTATATCGTGAATCGCTTCCATCCCGGGCAGCAAGCGACGGTTGATCTGATATTCGCCAGCGATGACGCCTCGCCAGATGTGGCGATCAAGGTGGTGCGGGCTGCCAACGGTGCGCGCCTAGTGACTTCGCCGAGCGGTCATGCCGACCCGCAGCAGTTCCTCGCGAGCCTGCAGGAGGATTTCGTCCTCGTCGACTATAATCGGTTCGCAAAGCTCATCGATATCTCCGCCTTGGAGCGGGGACGTTCTTTCGCATCGCTCGTGGGACTGAGCCGATACTCCCGGCTACGTCAGGCTCTGGACGGCGCCAAGCGAACGCAGAACGTCAACAGTGATCTGGGCCTCTCCGCGCTTGATGCCGAGGTGACCACAGGCGCGCGCGCGTTGAGTGCGATCGAGCGGCGTGTCATTGCGGCGCATGACGAGGTCGCCGGAGCGGGAAGCGCCGCCGTCGATAAACTCTCCGATCTGAAGGCGGCGGTAACCGCCGCCTTATCCGCCATCGCCTTGCTCAAGCCATTGATCGGCGAGGCCTCGGTAATGGATCTCGATTTCGAAGCGGCAGAGTTGGCGATCGAGAAACAGGAAGGCGGCGAAGCGCGAAAGACGCTGGACACGCTAACGACCTCCGCCACGTCGCTGGCGGGGCTTGAGGTCACGGTAGAGGAATTGGCCGACGTTGATCGGCTGCTCGAGTTGGCCGGAAGAAGAGACGAGGCCGTGCGCAGCGTCGGCGCGGAAGCATTGCACGCCCTTTTGCGCGATGCGCTGGCTGTGGTGTCCGGCTCCGATTGGCACGACCCGAATCAATGCCCAGTTTGCGAGGCGAAAGGTAGTGATGCTCTAAAGCCGCGGCTGGAAGGCAAGATCGCTAAATACGATGTAGCCGCTCAGCTCGGGGCCGAACTCATCAACGATGTCGCCACAGCGCCTGGGATCGCGAAGCTACGCAAGCTTGAAGAGGCGCCGGCCATGGCGATCGCGACGGGTGATCGCTTGCACGTAGCGTTCGATTTGGCCGCCAAGAAGGGGGATTTGGCGACCTCCGACCTGGAGATCATCAAGGCGCGCCTCGGGGTTCTTGAAACGCAGCGTGGCGAAACTCTTGCTCGGGTGCGAGGTGAGGCCGACGCGTTGCAGGCGCGCTTGCCTCCCTCATTGGTGCAGGTAACCCGCATCCTCAGCTTCGCAAAGCAGTTCCGCGATGCCGTGCTGGAATACGAGAGCGGCGAGCCGGTGCTCAAGGTGAAACAGGACAAGCTCAAGGTTCTGAATCGCTGGAAGACATTCATCACGCGCGCCGGCCAAAGCTTTGCTGATGCCGAAGCCGAACTGGCCAACGAGCGGATTGGCGAGATTCAGACCGCTTGTCAGGATCTGTTCGGCCGGTTCGTGCGAGGCGGTCCCGATGTGAAGCCGACCCTGAGCCGCGCGCAGAACAGCGAAAACGTTGATCTAGGGTCTGTACCTAAATAGCGCCACGTGATTCTCTTGCCTACGTGTTGATTCGGGGGCGAGAGAATGCGCGCTGGTTTGTTTTGGCTGAACGACAGGCAATGGGCGCGTATCGAACCGCATCTGCCGAGGGGACTGACGGGGCCGGATCGGGACGACGACCGACGCATCGTCAGCGGCATCATTCACATGCTGCAATCGGGTGCACGATGGCGTGATTGTCCACGTGAATACGGCCCTTACACGACGATCTACAATCGCTTCAATCGCTGGGCCAAGCGAGGACGATGGTGCGCAATCTTCGAAGCGCTGGCCAAGCCTGGCGAAGACGGCGTCGTACTGTCGCTCGACTCGACCTCGATTAAAGCTCACCGGTGTGCCTCCGGCGGAAAAGGGGGGAGCACAATCAAGCAATCGGCCGCTCGCGCGGAGGCCGCACGACAAAAATCCATGCGCTGAGCGATCCGCTCTGCCGGCCGGTCGTCCTGCATCTGACTCCAGGCCAGGATGCCGATATCGCTGCGGCTCCCGATGTCCTGGCGCTCGCGCCACCCATGAGCGTGCTCCTCGCCGACAAAGGGTATGATGGCGACAAGCTTCGCGGCGCAATCATTCGTCGCGGCGCCAAGCCCGTAATCCCCAATAAATCTAACCGTGTCGTCATCCATCGCTTCAACAAACGCGCCTACAAAGGACGAAATGTCATCGAACGCTGCTTTTGCAGGCTCAAGGACTTCCGGCGCATCGCCACGCGATATGACAAGCTCGCCCGTAATTTTTTGGCCGCTGTTCATCTCGCCGCTCTCGTCGCATATTGGCTCAATTGAGTCTGGACCCTAAAGCTCGCGGACTTCTTCGGCCTACAGGACCTCAGTGCCCGGGCTCTACTCTCGGAAAGCTATCGGAACGCTGTGGCGGCTGCGATTTTCTTCGCGGCCGCGACCAAGCACAGCGGTGTTCCGCGCTTCATGGTGCTCGACGACGTGACATCGAGCTTTGACGCTGGTCACCAGTTCGCGTTGATGGACGCCGTGCGGACGTTGCTACGCTATGGCGCTGTGCCGGACGGGCTGCAGTTCATTTTCCTGAGCCATGACACCAGCCTGGAGAAGTACTTCGACAAGCTCAATGGCACTGCGGATTGGCATCACCAGAAGCTCCAAGGCATGCCTCCAAAGGGGCGGCTCATGGTATCGGCCCAGGAGGCGGATCGTCTCAAGGCGCAGGCGTTGCAGCACCTGAATGCTGGCCAGATCGATATTGGTGCGCCGATCCTGCGGCAATATCTCGAATACAAGCTGGGACAGATTATCGCCAAGTTGGAGATCCCTGTTCCACCGGACTATGCCACCCGTGGTGACAAGCGGACGCTTTCGACCTACATCGACGCAATCGGCGAGGCCGTGAAGCTTTATCATGCGGCCAATCGGTGTGTGCTGACGCCTCAGCAGATCGCCGATCTCCAAAACCATCATGTGCCATCGATCGTTGGGAATTTCGTCAGCCACTACGAGACCGGCGCGGGGACGCCTTTCAACGCCTACGCCTTGCTGGGGGTGTTGCAGAGCATTGATAGTCTCGCGGACTGCTTTACCTACGTTGATCCGAGTAACGGACAGAAGCGATACTATCGCCGGTTAGATCGCCGTTAAGCGACTCACGGAGGCTACGCGACAATCTCGCGATCAAGCAACAACAGGGCCGAAGGCCCTGGCGTTGCGCGTGCAGGGAGTTGCCGCAAGCTAGTCGAAGTGTGGGTCGGGATAGCGCTCTTCGATGACGTAGCGCATGACATTCCACCAGACGTTCTCGATCGTGTAGTCCATCGGTTTGATTTTGCGTGGGACCCACTCGCCGAGCGAGCTTGCCATGCGGACATGCCCGGGGGTCTTGATTTCCGGTTCCCTCTCGGCGGCCGTGCCCGATTTGACCGACAGCTCAATGACGTTGAGCGTATCCCGATCATATTCAATGATCGCCTGGAGGAAGCTGCCCTTATCGGTTAGCGGATGAGCGGCTGTATGGGATACAAGAGCCACTTGCAGTTTATCGCCCATTGCGATGTAAGGCTCTAGCAGTCCGTCTGTCTGGAGGCCTTGGCGCCAGCGGTCGTGGGTGTCGAGGGCGTCTGGAAAATCGCCCCAGTTGAAGTCTCCCCGGCCGCCGAAGGTGATCTTGCCGTAACCATCGACATGGTAACGCAGCGCGTCCATCAGCTCGAGCGCTCGACGCGGGTCTTTTTCTGTAAGGACCGCGTCGATGGCTCCCAACACCTCCTCCATGTCGAAAACGATCTTTCTGAGCTCCTCTTTTTGCTCAACAAACATCTTCGGGATTTCACCGACGGGGTTCGGAAGCGGAAGTGTCCAAGGAAAGTCGATGTCGTCTTCGCTGAAGCGCCGATAGGGAATGTTGAGCTTGTCCAGGAAGGCGGCCGACTGGTAGTAGGTCTGGCTCTTCAAGCTATGCTCGATCTGATCGAGTGCGAGCTTACGGGCATTAATTCTAAAAGTGCCTTGGAGCGCAGTCGTGCCGACGACGTAGCTTTCCGGTGAATGGGTGCTGCTGATGGATAGCGTGTTGACGATTTGCCGGGCCGACAGCAGGTACATCTCGCCGTCGTCCTCCCGGCCGACGTGAAGAAGCGCGAAGAAGCCTTCGAGCGGCATTCCTTTGTCGTCAACCACGTAGCTTTTGGGAATGTAGTGCGTTGTGCGGCGATCCTGAAAATATTTTGCCTGTATCACTCCGACGCGCGGCGGGACTCTATCGGTAAATCGCTGCGTGGTGGTGCGTCGCTGTATGAGAAAATCGGCCCCGTCGGTATCTACGCTCCGCTCGAGAACCCAGAACCGGTCGATGAGAAAAGAACGCGTACGCGCTTCTCCGACGGCGCCGTTCTCCATAATTTTGAGCCACGTCGGCCAGCTGTCTTCCACGAGATTGTCCTGTGCTTTCTGGGGTTTTGTCGGTGTCGGATTTGCCGCGAAAAGCACCTTACTCGTCTGTATTCAGTTTCTGGAGTTCCCCAAGGAAGATCGTGCCGATTTCGACGGCGCGTTCAGCGGTCTCCGGGTCCACATCCATGCCATGCGTAGCTTCGTTCATGGTGTGGAGGGCGTCGAGCATCTGCTCTGTGCTACTTGGCACCGATCCATTTCGATGCAGATCACGGAGCATTTTCATGATGCCGGTCGGCCGGTCGAAAGCGACGCCTCGCTTGTCCGCGAGATCGCGTACCGCGCGCTCGATTTCGATGCGTAGCTTGACCACGGACATCAGTGGAAATTCTCGCGCGAACTCCGCGGCCGTCGGGAGGGCATCCTCGAGTTGTGGCGGCAACGCAGCCGAGAGCTGATACTGGGCGACCCCCATCGGTTTGCTGGAGTCTCGCAACGCGTATTCCACGATCACCTCGTTGCGCCCTTTGCACAAGATGATGCCGATGGTCGGTTTGTCGTCGGGATGGCGCAATTGCTCGTCCACGGCCGAGAGGTAAAAGTTCATCTTTCCCGCAAATTCGGGTTTGAAGTCTTCGATCTTCAGCTCGATCACCACGAAGCAGCGAAGACGCAGATGATAGAAAAGAAGGTCCAAGTAGTAATCCTGCCCGCCGACTTCGAGGTGATATTGGCTGCCGACGAATGCGAAGCCCTTGCCGAGCTCGAGGATGAGTGAACGCAGATGCTCGACCAAACCACGCTCGAGGTCGCGCTCCAGCATGTCTGGGCCAAGCGAGAGGAAGTCGAACGTGTAGGGGTCTTTGAGGATTTGTTGGGCAAGCTCGGACTGCTCTGCGGGCAGGGTTCGCGAGAAATTGGTGAGGGCGCTTCCTTGCCGGGCAAAAAGCTTGCTTTCGATCTGATGGACAAGAACGTTACGACTCCAGCCGTGTTCAATTGCCTGCCGCGCGTACCAGGTGCGCTCTTCCTGCGTTTTGACGGCGTCGAGCAAACGGACGTTATGCCCCCATGGCAATAGTGCAACAACCTGTTGCACAAATTCGCCGTTGGGCCAGGCCTCGGCGAACGAGCGCATGTATTTCAGATTCCGGGGCGATAAACCGGTCATTTCCGGGAAAGCCAGGCGAAGATCGCCAGCCAGACGGTCGACCACCCGGGCACCCCAACCTTCGCGCTCCTGCCGTTCCAGGATGTCGCGCCCGATCGTCCAGTAGAGCGTCACTAGCTCGCGGTTGATCGACAAGCTGGCTCGGTGGCGTGCCGCCGCGATCTTCTGCTTCAGATCCCCGACGAACGCCGTGTAGCTTTGCGCGTCCACTTCGCCAGCGGAACCGAGCGCATCGCTGCGGCGAGGGGGCTTTCGCGGCCGCGAGCTCATGCGGCCTCTTTCAGTCGCTTCTTCGCCAGCATGGCGCGCACGAATTTGTCCCATTTCGCCATGCCAGCGCGTTTCTCGATCATATAGTGCCAGCGGTCGTAGTGCTTGGAGCTGACATCCTGTAGCGCGTGGTTCTGGAGGCGATCGCGGATTTCCTTCGACACGCCTGCCTTGCCGGCGAGCGTCTTGAACGTGCGCCGGAGATCGCGGTTTGTCGCATATGGAATCACGCCGCGATCTCGCTGCCGCCAAACAAAGCTATAAAGAGTGCCGTGGCTGACAGGCTTCGAGGGGTCCTTGGCGGAGGGGAAGAACCAGCCATACTCGTTCGGCTTGATCTTTTCGATCAGCTCGGCGGCAAGCAATGGCACTGGGACAGCGTGCGGCTGGAGGTTCTTGGTCTTCGACCAGTCGATGATTCGCTCACTGGCGTCCCATTGATTGACATGAAACCGCGCGATCTCCTCGACGCGCTGCCCTGTCAGCATGATGAGTTGCACCGCGCGGGGATAGGAGGGGTGGACCGGCGTGTCGGGGCTCTCCAGCCAGCGATAGAGTTGCACAAACTCGTCTTCGTCAAGCCAGCGCGTGCCCTGGATCTTAGGCTCGGTAGGAATGCCGGTTGCCGGATTGAAAGGGAGTCGAAAGCGTCTGGAAGACTGCTGCCGATAGTCGTTGTCAGACTTCATGCCCCAGCTAAAGGCGGCATGGAGATAGGAGCGCACATGGTCGGCCATTGATTTGGCACCGCGCTCGTAGATCGGGCGGATCAGCTCGATGATTTCCTCGGCCTCGATCTCGCGAGCGAGGCGGTTGCGTCCGAGCGTGTCGGCGATCTTGTTAAGGCCTTTTTCCGTTTCCTTCCAGGACGGCTTGCTCGCATCCTTGAGCGCGGCGACATAGCCTTCGAACAGATCAGCGACGGTGCCGGGGCGCGTGTCGGTAGCGATCTTGATGCTGCGACCCTTCTGGATGACGTCGGCGAAGTCGCGTTTGAATATTTCGCGTGCCTGGGCGAGCGATATGGAGGGATAAGCCCCGAGCTTCTTCTTGGTCCGCTTCCCATCGCGCCATTGCTGCGCCATCCAGTCGGCGGTGACGCGCTTCGGCATGGGCTTGAGGACAAGCACGAGGCGGCCGGTGCCGCGCCCTTCACCGTCGGCGAGATTTTCCTGTTTCTGACTTAGCTCCACCCGCTTCAACGCATGTCGGATCGCGGTGTCGGTCAGGCTTGGCATGGCGTTTCCTCCTGTGCCGCAACTGGGATCGGTCGAGGAGAAACGGGGATCGTTTGCTGGGATCGGAAAGCCGCTTTCAACCCCTCTTACCGCTCCCAATTTGCCATAGCCGCCCCCTGTGTGCAATGAAGAAAAAATCGGATATATCGTTGATGATTCATCGGTATTGAACGTGATCCAACGTGATCATAGGGTGGGTAGTGGGGTGGTTGTGCACCAGGATCAAGGCGGTTGCCGACAGCTCCAGCGCGCGCTTGATCACCTCGCGCGGATAGACCGGGGTGTGGTCGACGGTGCCGGTCTGCTGCACCTCGTCGGCGATGAGCTGGTTGCGCTTGTCGAGGAAGAGCAGACGGAATTGCTCCTTGTCGGCAAAGGCCACCACCATGATGCTGGTGCGGCAATAGTCGATCACCTCGTTCCAGGACGACAGCGCGTTGCGGCTGTTGACCTCGCCCTTGGCGACGCGATGCGCGGCGGCTGCGATCAGCTTGAGCTGGTGGATCGCGGATTCGCCGATGCCGTCGATCTCGCGCAAGCGCGCCACCGGCGCGTGCACGACCTCGGCGAACGAGCCGAAAATCTTGATCAGCGTCTTCGCGAGCGGCTTGGTGTCGCGCCGCGGCAGCGCCGGAAACAGCGCCATCTCCAAAAGCTCGTAGTCGCTGAGCGCATCCGCCCCGGCGCTGTAAAAGCGCTCGCGCAACCGCTCGCGATGGCCGTGATAGTGCGGCGCGTCCTCCGGCTTGGTCTTGTCGTGGTCGGCTTTGGCGGGCATCGGCCGCCAGCATCGCCGGGGACCTGCGCTTTTGCAACCGTCAATTGCGGGACGGTGCGCCGGTCGCTGTCTTGCCGGTCCGTGCAGGAGCGGGCACCGTGACCGCCACCACGCCGGCGAGGATGAGCGCCATTCCGGCAAGACTGGACCAGCTAAAACGCTCGCCAAGCCACGCGGTGCCGAGCGCCACGGCGAAGCCCGCGCGCAGATAGCTGCCGCTGGTCGTGCCGAGCGGGCCAAGCGTGTGGATCAGCCGGAAATAGATCACCATCGCGAACGCCGTGCAGATCACCGCGAGCGCGATCACCGCTGCGATCGCCTGCGCGGGCGGCGGCGCCAGCGTCCATGGCCGTTCGAGAACGGCGGCCGCGGGGAGCATCAGCACCGCTGCGCAGCTCATGGCTCCGGCGGCCGTGACGATCGCGGGAAGGCCCGAGAAGCGCTGTCCCCATATCGGCGCGACCGCGTAGCAGAGGCTCGCGCACAGCACGGCCGCTTGCGCCAGCGGAGCGGTCGTGCCGATCCCCGAGAGCGCGTCGGCGCCCATGGTCACGGCAACGCCCGCAAGGCCAAGAGCGACGCCGATGATCTTCCGGCCGCTGACGGTCTGCCGCCCGCGCCCGGTCGTCAACGCGATCGCGAGCACGAACATCGGCGGGGTCGCATTGAGCACGCCGGCGAGGCCGCTGGCGATATGCGTCTCGCCCCAGCTGATCAGGGTGAACGGTAGCGCGCTTTGCAGCAGGCCCTGCACGAGGAACGCAGCCCACACCGATCCCCGGCGGGGAAGGGCGTGTCCCTGCGCGCGAGCGATCAGGAGCAGGAGAATGGCTGCGATCGTCACCCGCGCCGCGACCATCGTGAAGGGCGGAATCGAGGGGATCGCGACCTTGATCAGCGTGAACGAGCTGCCCCAGATCAGCGCCAGCAGCAGCAGGAGCCCGATTTCGAACGCGAGCGTGGTTTGTCCTGACGTCGTTTGTTGCGCCTGCGTGCTCATGCGATGTGCTCCCGATGTGTCGGCACCATGATCCGGAGCGACGGCGCGGGCTGGCTGAATTCGGACCTCATCGCCCGACCGAGTCCGATTTCAGCTACTCGGCGAGCCGCGCGGCCATTATTCTTCCGCGATGGCGACAGGTTCGGCACATCGGCAAACGCTGCCACCACATCTCGACTGGGACACATGCGACCGGGCGCGGCTGGCGCGTGCGCGCGCGTTCGACGGCCTGTTCTTCTCCGGCGTCCGCTCGACGCGGATCTATTGCCGGCCGGTCTGTCCGGTTCGCCCCGCGCGCTCCGAGAACGTGACCTTCTATCCGACCGCTGCGGCTGCGGAGCGCGCCGGCTTCCGCCCATGCCTGCGTTGGCGGCCGGAAACGGCGCCGGGGTCGCCGGCCTGGATGGGGACCGCCACCACCGTTGCGCGCGGCATGCGCCTGATCAACGACGGTTTTCTGGATCGCGCGTCGATGGTGGAGCTTGCAGAAGCGCTTGGGGTCGGGCCGCGCCATCTGCTGCGCCTGTTCATGCGCCACACCGGCGCGAGCCCGAGCGAGATCGCGGCGACCCGCCGGGTGCAGGAAGCCAAGCGTCTGATCGACCAGACTGAGATGACGTTGGCGGAGATTGCGTTTGCGGCGGGCTTCGGCAGCGTCCGCCGCTTCAACGATGCTTTTGCCGCGACCTACAGGCGGCCGCCGTCGTTATTCCGCCGCCGGCGATAGGACGCGCGCCGGGATCACCCGATCTGCTTCTCGCCGTGGCGCTCCGACAGCGTGAAGATCTCGACGCCGGTCGCGGTCACGCCCACCGAATGCTCGAACTGCGCGGACAGCGAACGGTCGCGGGTCACCGCGGTCCAGCCGTCGGAGAGGATCTTCACATGCGGCTTGCCGAGATTGATCATCGGCTCGATGGTGAAGAACATGCCGGGCTTGAGCTGGACGCCTTCGCCGGGCCGGCCGATATGGATGATGTTCGGCTCGTCGTGGAACATGCGGCCGAGGCCATGGCCGCAGAAATCGCGCACCACGCTCATGCCTTGCGGCTCCACGAAGCTCTGGATGGCGTGGCCGATGTCGCCGGTGGTGGCGCCGGGCTTCACCGCCGCGATGCCGCGCATCATGGCTTCATAGGTCACCTCGATCAGCCGCTCGGCCTTGCGCGCAATCGGGCCGATCGCATACATCCGGCTGGAATCGCCGTACCAGCCGTCGACGATGAAGGTGACGTCGATGTTGACGATGTCACCCTCTTTCAGCGGACGGTCGCCGGGCATGCCGTGGCAGACCACGTGGTTGAGCGAGGTGCAGGTCGAGTAGCGGTAGCCGCGATACATCAGCGTCGCCGGATAGGCGCCATGGCTGAAGGCGAAGTCGCGGACGAACTGGTCGATGCGCTCGGTCGGCACGCCCGGCCCGACAATGTCGGTGAGCTCGTCGAGGCACTTGGCTACCAGCGCGCCCGCCTTGCGCATGCCGGCAAAGGCGCTCGGTCCATGCAGCTTGATCTGTCCGGTCTTGCGCAGGGAGGTATCGGTGGCTTCGACGTAGCTCATGCTTGTATGGTCTTTGCGGGGCTCGATGCGGTGGAAAGGGCTTGATTTCAGGCCCTAATCTAATGATCGCGGGCCTTCATGCAAGCCGAGCGTGGGCCTTGCGCCCGAAAGCGGGCCTAATTCGGGACTTCTACGGTGGTTTCCACCGGCAGGGCGCCGCCGCGGACGCGGATTTCGCGGACCGGATAGGGAACCCGGATGCCCTCGCGCTTGAAGGCCTCCCATAGCGCCAGCATCACGTCGCTTTTGACATTGTCCATGCCGTCGGGGTCGGCGAGCCAGAGGGTCAGCGAGAACTTCATCCCGGCCTCCGCGAACTCGGTCAGGATGCAGTTCGGCGGCTTGGCTTTCTGCGCGCGGGGATGGGCTATGGCCGTCTCGATGGCGAGCTTGCAGACCAGCCTGGGGTCGGCGTCGTAATTGGTGCCGAAGGCGATCTTCACCAGCGTGTTCTTGTCGGTATAGGTCCAGTTGACGACCTTCTGCGTCACCAGGTCCTCGTTCGGCACCAGGAACTCGCGGCCGTCGCCGGCGGCGACGGAAATATAACGCGTCTTCATCGCGCTGATGCGCCCGGTGTTGTCGCCGATGGTGACGAGATCGCCGGGCTTCACCGACTTGTCGGCGAGCAGGATGATCCCCGAGATGAAATTGGCGACGATCTTCTGCAGGCCGATACCGATGCCGACGCCGACCGCGCCGGAGAATACCGCGAGCGCCGAGAGGTCGATGCCGACCGCGCCGAGCGCAATGACGATTGCGATGGCCAGAAGTCCGATGCGGATGATCTTGACCAGCAGCACCTGCACCGACGGCGTCAGATCGGTGGTCGAGTTGATCCGGCTCTCGGCGAAATTGCTGGCGATGTTGGTGGCCCACAGCGCGATGAGCAGCAGCGCGCCGGCCTTGATCACCAGCAGCGGGGTCAGCCGCAGGCCGCCAAGCACGATCGCGAAGGAATCGAGCAGATCGATCGTCGCGTCGAGCTGGCCGAGGATGGAGAGCGCGGCGACGAACCACGCCGTGATCGACACCAGCTTGACGATGAAGGCGTTGCGCAGCACCGAGGTCACGAGCCGGATCGCCAGCCAGGCCAACCCCATCTTGGCGGCGACCATCAAGAGATAGCTGCGGCTCGGCCAGGTCGCATGGTACATCACGAAGCGGGAGATGATCACGAGCAGGGTGAACACCGCCGTCGAGGCACTGGAGACCATGACGCGGGAGAAGTGCCGGAGCGGCAGCGGCCAGCCCATCGCCAGCGATGTCATGTCGACGCGGTTGCGAACGCCGGCTTCCGCGGCATAGGCGATGCCGGCTGCCGCGAGAATGAGACCAAATTGCAGGTAGAACCAGGGTGAGGAAATCTCCGCCCCGACGCTGCGTGCGGTCGTCTGCACGAACTCCATGAAGTCTTTGAGGTCCATGTCCATCGGTCTCGTCGGGAAGCGGGGAGGAATTGATTCGAGGGCGCCGCAGAATCCCACAAAGGGTGCGGCCCGGCCATCGATACACCGCTATGTGAAGCGCGTTAAGGCCGCAAAATACGGGCAGATTGCCGCGAGCGGGAGAAAATGGGTTGGCGCGCCGGTGCAGCGACGATAAGGATGCAAATCCAGCTATTTTTACCCGGAAGGTGGATGGCCTCTCTCGACTCTGTCAGCCTCGCCATATTGCTCGGCGCCGTCCTGGTGATGGCGGGTATCCTGTCGAGCCTGCTTGCGCTGCGCTTCGGCGCGCCCTTGCTGCTCGTCTTCCTTGTGATCGGCATGCTCGCGGGCGATTCCGGTCCCGGGCAGATCCAGTTCGACGACGTCCGCACCACCTATCTGGTCGGCTCGGTGGCGCTGGCCCTGATCCTGTTCGACGGCGGCCTGAAGACGCGCTTTGCCAGCATCCGCACCGTGCTTGCGCCATCCGTGGTGCTCGCGACCGTCGGCGTGCTGCTGACCGCGCTGATCACGGCGCCGTTCGCCAAATACGCGCTCGACCTCAACTGGACGGAGTCGCTGCTGGTCGGCGCCGTGGTAGCCTCGACCGATGCGGCCGCCGTGTTCCTGCTGGTCCATACCCAGGGCCTGCGCCTGCGTCCGCGCGTTGGTGCGACGCTGGAGGCCGAGTCCGGCACCAACGACCCCTTCGCGATCTTCCTCACCCTGATGCTGGTCGAATACATCTCGCTGGGATCGAGCTCGGCGGGGCACGTGCTGATGGAGTTCCTGCAGGAGGCGGTGCTGGGCGCCGTCGTCGGCTTCTTCGGCGGACGTCTCGTCGTCATCGCGCTCAACCAGGTGGCGCTGCCGCAGGGCCTGCATGCGCCGTTCGTGACCACAGGCGCGCTCGTGATCTTCGGCGGCTCGCAGATCATGCATGCCTCGGGCTTCCTCGCGGTCTATCTCGCCGGCATCATCATCGGTAACCGGCCTACGCGCGCGCATAATTCGGTGGTGACCTTCCTCGATGCCGCGACCTGGCTGGCGCAGATCGTGATGTTCGTGCTGCTCGGTCTCCTGGTCTCGCCGAGCCGGCTTGGCGCCAGCGTTTTGCCGGCTGTTGCCGTCGCGCTCGTGCTGATGCTGGTCGCACGGCCGCTCGCGGTGTTCGTCTGCCTGGCGCCATTCCGCTTCAACTGGCGCGAAAGGATCTTCATCGCCTGGACGGGCCTGCGCGGTGCCGTCGCGATCTTCCTGGCGTCGATCCCGATGCTGGTCGGCCTGTCCAAGGCCTATCTCTATTTCGACGTCGCTTTCGTCGTCGTCATCATCTCGCTGCTCTTGCAAGGCTGGACCCTGGCGCCGGCCGCACGCAAGCTGCACGTCGCGCTGCCGCGCGCCGAGCGCGGCCCGAGGCGTGTCGAACTGGATCTGCCCGGCCAGCTCGAGCAGCAGCTCGTCGGCTATCCGGTGCGATCCAAGAGCCTGTACTTCCGCCGCGGCCTGATCCCGTCCTGGTCGAAGCCGACGCTGGTGATCCGCAACGAGAACATTCTGACGCCGACGGAGGCCGATCCGATCGCGCCCGGCGACTACATCTATCTGCTGGCGCCGCCGGAAAAGGCCGAGTCGCTCGACCGCTTCTTCGTCGACATGCAGCCGAGCACCGCGCCGGACCCGCATCTGCTCGGCGACTTCATGGTCTCCGGCGAGCACACGCTGGCCGAGCTCGCCGAGATCTATGGCGTGAAGGTGAGCGAGGACGAAGGCAAGCTGACCTTGGCCGACTATTTCGACGTCCATCTCGACCGCGCGCCGAAAGAGGGCGCCGAGCTTGCGCTGGACGAGATCGTGCTGGTCGCACGCAGCATCTCCGGCGGCCGCGTCAACGTCGTGGGCCTGCGCCTGCCGGAAGACGAGGAAACGCCCGCGCCATTGACGCGCTGGCAGGCGCTGCGCCGCAAGCTGGCGGAGCTGTGGACCTCGGTGGCGGGGGTTTAGCGGTCCCGGCGTCGTCATGGCGGTGTGAGTTGTTGAAGCGATAAGCCTCCCCAACGTCGTCCTGGCGAAAGCCAGGACCCATAACCACAGGGAGAAGTTTGGCGAAGACTGGTAGCTATCTCTTCTTTGCCGGTACTCGCACCGAACGCTCTCGATCGATCACGCGGTATGGGCCCGGCCTTCGCCGGGACGACAGCGGAGGGTGTGGTTCCACCAACAGTGCCCGCATCGAGGAGTCTCTCCTTCGCGCTCGCTGCCGGCTTTTTGTCCAATTCATTGCGGCAACCTTGCGGCTCCATCCAGCGCGAACGTCGCGGATGCTTTTTTTGCAAGATGCGCATTCGCGACAGACTCTCGCAATGTAGGCGTGAGACTGAAGCCACTATTGGGTCGGGCTTGATCATCCTGCCAGGCCCGACATGGCTCACCTGCGCGACGCTCCGCGTTCGATGGCGGACACGCGCAAGCGGAAAGACAATTGAATGGCCTTGGTACTGAACCGCACCTGCGAAACCGACTGCATCGCGAGGGAGATCTCGCATGTTGTCTGCTGACATCCTGCCGTTCTTCCGCGCCTGGATTCGCGATCCTTTGCGTGTCGCAGCGGTTGCGCCGTCGGGACCCGCCGCGTCGTCGCTGATGGCGCAGGAGATCACGGCCGAGACTGGCCCCGTCATCGAACTCGGCCCCGGCACCGGCGTGTTCACCCGCGCATTGCTCGATCGCGGCGTCCGGCAGCAGAATCTGACGCTGGTCGAATACGGCTCCGATTTCATCCCGTTGCTGCAGCAGCGCTTCCCCGGAGCGCGCGTGCTGTGGATGGATGCGGCCTGGCTGGTGAGAGAAAAACTGTTTGAAGGGGCGCCGGTCGGCGCCGTCGTCAGCGGCCTCGGATTGCTCACGATGCCGCCAGGAAAAGTGCTGGCGATTCTCGACGGCGCGTTTGCCTATCTCCGTCCGGGCGGCGCGTTTTACCAGATCACGTACGGCCCGCGCTGTCCCGTCCCTGATGCGATCCTCGATCATCTCGATCTGCAGGCAAGTTGCATCGGGCAGACCTATCGCAACCTGCCTCCGGCCTCGGTGTACCGGATCAGCCGCCGTCCCCCCTGCGCGTGATCGAGGCATCATGGACACGTCGAGCACGATCGCAATGTTTCTGCACTTCGGCCTGCTGGGCATTGGTTGCCTGGCGATCGCCGAGAAATTCATTCCGCTGTTTCCGTCCTACGTTCTGTTGATGCTGCTCGGTCTCACCGTGTCCGACGGCGCGTCGCTGGCCATGACCATCGTGGCGACAAGTGTTGGATCGGTCGTCGGCGCGCTCGGCTGGTACGGGCTTGGCCGCGCGCTCGGCTCGCAGCGGATCGAGCGACTGGTGAGGACTTACGGCAAATACGTGCTGCTGCGGCCCTCGTTCTATCAGCAGCTCACCGATGCCTATCGCGGCAACCATTTCTGGGTCACGCTGATCGGCCAGACGCTGCCGACCGTGCGGATCTATCTGGCGTTGCCGGCCGGCGTGCTGCAACTGGAGCCGCGCGCCTTCGTCACCGCCACCGCAATCGGCACCGTGATCTGGAACATGCCGTTCCTGAGCCTCGGCTATGTGCTGCGCGACAGCGGTCAGGATCCCGTCAGCATCGGCTTCTGGGTGGTCGCCATCCTCGTCGCTGTGGAGGTCGCGATCATTCTCGGACTTCGCCTTTACACGCACGCGATCGCGCGGCCGCGCCTCGCGTCGTCGCGCGCCATCGCCGCCCCCAAGGCTGTGGAGGAGATCGCATGAGACCCCTGTTGTCCCGGTTTCGGTCCGGCTCGCACACGCTTGAGCATCTCACCGCCGCGGTGCTGATCCTGCTCGCCGGCCTTCAGTTCGGTGTCGCGGCGTCCGACGGGCGGCATCGCGGCGCCCAGTTCGCGCTCCTGGTTCTTGCCGTCGGCGTCTATTGGCATCGCTCGATCTTCCGGCGCCGCGCCAACCGCGATGTGACGAAGGCGGTCGCGGGATTGGCGGAAGCTGCCGCGATGGCATTCCTGCGCGATGACAATCGCGGCGACCGGCCGGCGCAGAGTCCGGACAGGGATGCGGCTTTGCCGTCCGACGTCGTCAAGGTCAGGAGCTTGTTCATCTCCGATGTCCATCTTGGGACGAGGGGATGCCAGGCCGAGCGGCTGATCGACTTTCTCCATCACCATGACGCCGACACTGTGTTCCTGGTCGGCGACATCGTCGATGGCTGGTACCTGCGGTCGAGCTGGTATTGGCCAGGCACGCACAATGCAGTGGTGCAGGCGCTCGTCGATATCGCGCGGCGCGGCAAGCGGATCGTCTATGTAGCCGGCAATCACGACGAGTTCGTGCGCGACTATGTCGGCTTGACCTTTGGCAGCGTCGAGGTGGTTGAGCACGCGATCCACCGGGGCGTCGACGGCCGCGCCTATCTCGTCGTCCATGGCGATCACTTCGATCTCGTCGTACGCCACGCCCGCTGGCTGGCGCTGCTCGGCGATGCCGGCTACCGCACGGCGCTTGCCTCCAACGTCTGGCTCAACTGGATCCGGAGCCGGTTCGGGCTCGCCTATTGGTCGTTCTCGTCCTGGGCGAAGCTGCGGGTCAAGAATGCGGTCAATCACATCGGCCGCTTCGAGGAGGTTCTGTCGTCGGAGGCAAGGCGGCACGCTGCGCAGGGCGTGATCTGCGGCCACATCCATCACGCGGCGATGCATGACGAGTTCGGCATTCGCTACATCAACACCGGCGACTGGGTGGAATCCTGCACCGGTGTCGTCGAGCACCATGACGGCCGGTTCGAGATCATCCGCTGGGTCGAGGCGCGGCCCCAGCAGATGCCGGGGCCGTCGAGCGTGGTGCCGTTCGCAGGGGCGGTCGCCTGATGCGCGTGCTGGTGGCAACCGACGCCTGGCGCCCACAGATCAACGGCGTGGTGCGCTCGCTCGAATATCTCGCCAGCGAAGCGCCTTCGTTCGGCGCCAGTATCGGCTTCCTCACGCCGGGCGATTTCCCCACCGTGCCGCTGCCCGGCTACCGGGAGATCCGCCTCGCGCTGGCCTCGGTGGGGCGAATCGAGCGCGCGATCAAAAGCATGGGTCCGGATTCCGTGCACATCGCGACCGAGGGGCCGATCGGGTGGATCACTCGCCATGTCTGCCAGACCCGCGGCTATCCGTTCACGACGAGCTATCACACCCGCTTTCCTGAATATCTGGCGGAGCGGCTGCCGGTGCCGCTGAGGTGGAGCTATGCGGTACTGCGCCGTTTCCACAACGGCGGCGACGGCATCATGGTCGGCTCGCCGACGCTGGAGCAGGCCCTGAAGGCGCATGGCTTCCGCAACCTGATGCCTTGGTCGCGCGGCGTCGATGCCGTGCTGTTTCGTCCGCGCAGCGTGCAGCCGCTCGCCTTTCCGGCGCCGGTGTTTCTGTATGTCGGCCGCATCGCGATCGAGAAGAACCTCGAGGCTTTCCTTGCCTTGGACCTGCCGGGCTCGAAGGTCGTGGTCGGCGACGGGCCGTTGCGTGCGAGCCTGCAGGCGCGGTTTCCGCAGGTCCATTTTCTCGGCACGCGAACCGGGCGAGCACTCGCCGATGTCTACGCGTCAGCCGATGTCTTCGTCTTTCCGAGCCTGACCGATACGTTCGGGTTGGTGATCCTCGAAGCGTTGGCGTGCGGCCTGCCGGTTGCGGCCTTCCCGGTGATGGGGCCGCTCGATGTGATCGGAGAGTCCGGATGCGGCTGTCTCGATGCCGACCTGCGCCGCGCGGCGCTCGCCGCCCTGCAGGTGCCGCGCGAAAAATGCCGGGCCTATGCCCTGACTTTCACTTGGCAGGAAAGCGTGCGGCAGTTTCTCGACAACGTCAAGCGGGCGCATGGCATGCTGACCGACGCCGCGCGGCCGCTGTTCGCGGGCTGAGGGACGACAAGCAAAAGAGCGGCAACGTCACAAGCCCCTCACGTCAGCACCTTCACCCCGCCGAACGACGTCACGCGCCCCTCTTTCAGCATCACGATTTGCGTGGCGAGCTGGCGCAACTCGGCGACGTCGTGGCTGACATAGACCATGGGGACGTTGGCCTCATCCCGCAGCCGCACCAGATAGGGCAGGATCTCGAGCTTGCGGCCTTCGTCGAGCGCGCCGAGCGGCTCGTCGAGCAGCAGCAGGCGCGGTTTGGACAACAGCGCGCGGCCGAGCGCGACGCGCTGGCGCTCGCCGCCGGAGAGTTTTCCCGGACGGCGGTCAAGCAAGGCGCCGATGTCGAGCAGGTCGATGACGCGCCTGTGCTGGGCAGGATCGGGCGCAAGGCGGTTCATCCGTCGTCCATAGTCGAGATTCTGCGCAACGTTGAGATGCGGGAACAGCCGCGCGTCCTGGAACACATAGCCGATGCGGCGGCGCCAGGGCGGCACATGAATGCCGGCCGCGGTGTCGTCCACGGTCTCGCCGTCGATCACGATGGTGCCGCGGTCGGGCCGCAAGAGCCCGGCGATCATGTTGACCAGCGAGGTCTTGCCGGCGCCTGACGCACCGAACAGGCCGATGACGCGGCCTTCGCTGGTGAAGGATGCGGACAGCGAGAACTCGCCGAGCTGCTTTTCGACATCGACCCGCAGCATGGTCAATTCCCGTGCAATCGCGCGGTGGCGCGGCGGGCGAACCACTCGGCGGCAATCAGCGCACCCAGCGCCAGGATGACCGAGACGATCACGAGGCGGCCGGCGGCGGCATCGCCATCGGGCGTCTGGATCAGCGAATAGATCGCCGAGGAAATCGTCTGGGTCTCGCCGGGAATGTTGGAGACGAAGGTGATGGTCGCGCCGAACTCGCCGATCGCTTTCGCAAAGCCGAGCACCATGCCGGCGAGCACGCCGGGCAGCGCCAGCGGCAGCGTCACGGTGAAGAACACTTTCCACGGTGCCGCGCCCAGCGTCTCCGCGGCCTGCTCCAGCTTGCGATCGATCGCCTCGATCGACAGCCGCATCGGGCGCACCAGCAGCGGAAACGACATCACGCCGCAGGCCAGCGCGGCGCCGGTCCAGCGGAATGCGAAGACGATGCCGAGATGGTCGGCGAGAAAGCCGCCGACGAGGCCGCGGCGGCCGAAGGTGAGAAGCAGCAGATAGCCGGTCACGACCGGCGGCAGCACCAGCGGCAGGTGCACCAGCGCATCGAGCAGCGACTTGCCCCAGAAATCGCGTCGCGCGAGCAGCCATGCCAGCGCAATGCCGAACGGCGTCGCCACCAGCGTCGCGATCACGGCGACCCTGAGCGAGAGCAGGATCGCAGTCCATTCGGCAGGTGAGATCTCGGACATCAAGTCGCAGATATCACGTCGTGGGGCTGATCAGGAACTTGAAGCCGTATTTTTCCAGGATCGTCTTGGCCGCGGTCGAGCGCAGGAAGGCGAGATAGTCGCTGGTCTCGCCCTTCGCGGTCACGGTCGCGGCAACGGGATAGATGATCGCGGGATGCGAATCCGCCGGGAAGGTGCCGACGATCTTCACGCCCGGCTCGACCTTGGCGTCGGTCGAATAGACGATGCCGAGATCGGCCTCGCCGCGGGCGACCAGCGTCAGCGCGGCGCGCACGCTCTCGGCCATGGCGAATTTCGGCTCGGCCGCCTGCCACGCGCCGAGCTTCTCCAGTGCAGCCTTGGCATATTTGCCTGCTGGCACCGACTTGACGTCGCCGGTCGCGATCCTGCCGTCGCCCGCGAGCTTGGCGAGGTCGAAGCCCTGCGCGATGGTGACGTTGTCGATCTTGGAATCCTTCGGCGCGATCAGCACGATGCTGTTGCCGAGCAGGTTGACTCTGGAAGGCTCGTTGATGGTCTTCCTGGAGATCGCGTAGTCCATCCAGTCGGTGTCGGCGGAGACGAACACGTCGGCGGGCGCGCCCTGCTCGATCTGCTTGGCGAGCACCGAGCTTGCGGCATAGCTGACGCTGAACTTGACGCCGGTCTTCGCGGTGTAGGCCGCGTCGATCTCGTCGAGCGCGTTCTTCATCGAGGCGGCGGCGAACACGGTGATGGTCTTGTCCTCGGCGGCGGCGGGCGACAAAGCCGCGAGCAAAACGATGAAGGCGGAAAAAAATACGGAAAGGCGGGACATCGGGAGCGCTCCATGCGCGCCTGCGCGCGCCAATAGCGCACGCAAGACGGCGTTGGTTGAGTCAGGGGTGCGATCGGCGGACGCGCTGTTCCGGGGAGCCCGACGGACTTACGGTCCCTCGGGATATCGCTGGGCGCGACCATAACAGGCTGGCGGAACAGGTCAAAGGCGACCTTTGGTCCGACCCTTGCCTACTCGCTCGGCAGGATCGCGATCGAGATAAAATTGTCCCTGGCGCCGCTGACCTGGAGCACCAAGGGCTGCGCCGACAGCTCGTATTTCATGGTCTTGCGGATGCCGTCGCAATCGGTCGCGCCGCTGAAGGCCACGGGCTTGAGGACATGCCCGTCCTGCACCACGTCGACCCAGGCGCCGGCCGACAGGCTGATCGTGTAGAGCCCGGCTTTCGTTGTCTTGATGCCGGTGAAGCCGGCAAAGGTGCCGTCCTTTGGCGCCCGCTCCGGCGGCGTGGGCAGCTTTGCTTCGCTCGGGGCGACCAGCCCCAGCGTAATGGCCGATGACGGCAGCGCGGCCTGTTCGCTCCCCGAAACGAGCTTCGCACGGTCCGGCGCCGTCAGCGCGGCGCGCTCGCGCTCGATCGGCCATTTGAACTTGTCGCAGCCGCTCGGCTCTTCGGCGGCCAGAGCGGAGGCCGCACCGAGCGTGAGCGCGGCGAGGAAGGTGAGGATGCGCATGTCAAATCTCATCGTTGGCCACGCGAAAGACGCGGGGCTTGCGGTCAGGCTTGTTGAAGAACGGGATGCGCGTCCCGAGATGCCGCGGGCTTACGGCGCGGCGGCAGGCCGATACTAGCGTATTTGGCTGGTGCGAACCAATCAACTCGTTCGTCAGCCCGGGCCGCGCGCCCCAATCACCACTGTCGTCCCGGACAAGCGCAGCGAAGCGGAGCGCAGATCCGGGATCCATAGCCACAGGCGGGTGTGGTCACGGGGGTTCTGAGTTGCCAGCTCGCGCCACAACCACTCCCTGTGGTTATGAATCCCGTGCTCGCTTCGCGCCCCGGGACGACGGCGGAGAGCGTTACGGCTTCGCATCGCCGGCGTGCAGCACGACCTTGCACGCCGCCGGCATCTGCGCCAGCGTCATCGGCGGTTTCGGTTTTGGCGGCTCCGGCGGCGGCTTGGGGTGCAGCACGGCATCAGAGAACCAGT
Source organism: Bradyrhizobium sp. 1200_D9_N1_1 (assembly GCF_052075915.1). Classification (NCBI taxonomy): domain Bacteria; kingdom Pseudomonadati; phylum Pseudomonadota; class Alphaproteobacteria; order Hyphomicrobiales; family Nitrobacteraceae; genus Bradyrhizobium; species Bradyrhizobium sp. 1200_D9_N1_1. Next base: position 1,077,726 of record NZ_CP197226.1, read on the forward strand.
AGGCGAGATCGGCCTCCTTGCAGCCTTCGTCCTCGGACTGCGACGGCTGGCCCTCGCATTCGCCGGCGCCCGGCGGGCAGCGCATGCGGATGTGGAAGTGATAGTCATGGCCCCACCATGGCCGGATCTTCGACAGCCAGGAGCGGTCGCCCTTGGCCTCGCGGCACAGCGCCTTCTTGATCGCGGCATTGACGAAGATGCGCTGCACCGCCGGCTCCTGCGCGGCGTCGCGCAGCACCAGCACGTGGGACGGCGTGAACACCTTCGGGTCGATGTCGAGCCGGTCCGGGCGCACCATCATCACCGCGGACATTTCCTCGCGCTCCTCGCGCGAGAGCCGATGGTCGGGCATCGGCGTCAGCCAGATGTCGGCATCGAGGCCGATCTGATGGCTGGCATGGCCCGACAGCGCCGGCCCGCCGCGCGGCTGGGCGATGTCGCCGACCAGGATGCCCGGCCAGCCCGCGTCCTTGTGCGCCCTGGCCGCGAGCCGCTTGATCAGCGCGATCATCTCGGGGTGGCCGAAATTGCGATTGCGCGACAGCCGCATCACCTGCCAATTGTCGCCGTTCAGCGGCATCCGTTCGGCGCCGCCGATGCAGCCTTTGGTGTAGGAGCCGATGACATGTGCCGGCCCCTTCGAGGGCAGCAGCTTTCGCGCGAACAGCTCCTTGGCGCCGGTGCTGGGATCGTTGGGGTTGGCGAGCGGCGGCAGCGGCTTTGGGTTCACGCTGCCCTTGTCCTGGGCCAGCGCGCCGCCGGCGGTCAGGAGTGTCGCGAAAAGCAGGAGAGGGACGAGGCGGCGGGGACTCATGCTGATCACCTTATAGCCCAACGCTGCGTCAGGGTTAAGAATTAGGCTTTCGACCGGCCCCGCCTCACGGTGTCTTTACAGCCGCAGTCCGGCCCCGACACCGTGCTGGCCGGACAAAAGGCTGCGGGGCTTTGGTCATGAACGGGCAATGTGCACGGCTCGCGATGCGGGTCGTGACTGCGGCGTTTGTGCTGGCGGGATATTGCGTGACGCCGGCGCGGGCCGACCTCAGGGTGGATATCGACAAATCGTCACAGCGCATGTCGGTGCGTGTCGACGGCGCGCCGCGCTACAGCTGGCCGGTGTCGACCGGCTGCAGCGGCTACGGCACGCCGAGCGACACCTTCCATCCGCAGGCGATGATGCGGCGCTACTTCTCGCGCAGGTACTACAATTCGCCGATGCCGCACGCGATCTTCTTCCATTACGGCTTCGCCATTCACGGCACGACCGACATTTACCGCCTGGGCGGGCCGGCCTCGCATGGCTGTGTCCGCCTGCATCCCGCGCATGCGGCCGCCCTGTTCGCGCTGGTCCAGCGCGAGGGTGCGCGCAACACCACGATCCGTATTTCCAATTAGACCATCACAAAGTCGCATGCCGGCCAGCCGATTCTTAACGGCCCGATAACCGTATCCTGCATTGACCAAAATTCGTGCTCGGCGCGCGGAATAACCGCGGTCGGCATGCAATCGCGCGCGATTTCGGAAATGATTCAAGCGCGCGCGCAATTTTGCGTCAGCGCGCCGTCCGATTGCGACGGCGAAACGGGTTTGCTGCGCCCGCCGAGGCTTTCACGCCTCGCAAACAGGCACGGCTGCGGGTGCATGCGAGCCGCGGTGCCGGCGAAGATTACTTTTTTTTCAGACACTTGCCCCAAGACTGCCTCAAGACTTGCGGCCGCAGGGCGCGACTGGGACATGTGAAGTTGAGTTTGGGGTCTCGAAAACCAGGAAAGCGAAAGCGCAACGTGCGTGCTGCGGCCGGCGAGCGGCCGCGCAAGCCGCGTTTCGCGCGCGCCTCGCATCGGCCCGCCAGGCACGACGAACTCGTGCAGAGCCGCGCGGAAGCCGAAGCGGCCATCATCGAGGCGCGCAAATCGCACGAACGGCTGCGCCAGGCCGTCGACCTGCTGCCGCAGGGCATCGTGATTCTCGACCCCGAAGGCCGCTACGTTCTCTGGAACAAGCAATATTCCGAGATCTACAGCAAGACCGCCGATCTGTTCGCGGAGGGCGCGCGCCTCGAAGACACGCTGCGCGTCGGCGTCGCCCGCGGCGACTATCCGGAAGCCGCAGGCCACGAGGAAGAGTGGATCGCCCAGCGGCTGGAGAAGCTCTATCAGCCGGGCGCACGTCACGAGCAGACGCTGTCGGACGGCCGTGTCATCCTGATCGAGGAGCGCCGCACCGACGACGGCGGCGTCGTCGGCCTGCGCGTCGACATCACCGAGTTGAAGCAGCGCGAGGCCTCGTTCCGCCTGCTGTTCGACGGCAATCCCGTCCCCATGATCGTCTGTGCGCTCGACGACGAGCGCATCCTCGGTGTCAACGACGCCGCGGTCGCCCATTACGGCTATAGCCGCACCGAGTTCGAGAAGCTGAAGATCCGGTCCTTGCAGGCCTTCGACAGCGAGCCGCCCTGGACCACCGACCGCTCCAGCGACGAGCAGGCCGCACGCACCTGGAAGCATGTCAAGGCCGACGGCGCGCTGATCGACCTTGCGATCTATTCGCGCGAATTGACCTATGCCGAGCGGCCCGCGGTGCTGCTCGCGCTGATGGACATCACCGAGCGCAAGCGCGCCGAGGCGCGGCTGGCCTTCATGGCCCAGCATGACGGGCTCACCGGCCTGCCGAACCGCAACCTGCTGCGCCAGCAGGTCGACGAGATGCTGCTGCACACGCGCCGCAGTTCCGAGAAGGTCGCGGTGCTGATGCTGGGGCTGGACAATTTCAAGGCGGTCAACGAGACGCTGGGACACGCCGTCGGCGACAAGCTGTTGCGCGGTGTCGCCAAGCGGCTGCGCTCCACCTTGCGCGAAGAGGACGCGCTGGCGCGGCTCAATTCCGACGAGTTCGCGATCGTGCAGAGCGGGCTGACCCGTCCCGAGGACGCGGTGATGCTGGCCAAGCGCCTGCTGGAGGCCATCGCCGATCCCTATCTGCTCGACGGCCATTCCGTGGTGATCGGCGCCTCCATCGGCATCGCGATGGCGCCGGCCGACGGCGACGATTCCGAAAAGCTGCTCAAGAGCGCCGACATGGCGCTGTCGCGCGCCAAGCTGGACGCGCGCGGCACCTTCGCCTTCTTCGAGGCGGCGCTGCATGCGAAAGCGCAGAGCCGGCGCAAGATCGAGGTCGAGCTGCGCGACGCGATCCAGAACGACGTGCTGCGGCCATACTACCAGCCGCTGATCGACCTCTCGAGCGGCCGCATCACCGGCTTCGAGGCGCTGGTGCGCTGGCCGCATGCCGAGCGCGGCATGGTCTCGCCGGCGGAGTTCATCCCCGTCGCCGAGGAAACCGGCCTGATCAATCCGCTCGGCGGCTTGATGCTGCGCCGCGCCTGCCTCGACGCCGCGACCTGGCCCGACGACGTCCGCGTCGCCGTCAATCTGTCGCCGCTCCAGTTCCGCAGCGGCAACCTGCTCTCGATGGTGACGGACGCGCTGAAACATTCCGGCCTGCCGCCGCGGCGGCTGGAGCTCGAGATCACCGAGACGCTGCTGCTGGAGAAGAGCGCCCAGGTGCTGGCGACGCTGCATGCGCTGCGCGCGCTCGGGGTACGCATCTCGATGGACGATTTCGGCACCGGCTATTCCAGCCTCAGCTATCTGCGCAGCTTCCCCTTCGACAAGATCAAGATCGACCAGTCCTTCGTGCGCGATCTCGGGGCCAACCGCGAGGCCCAGGCGATCATCCGCTCCATCGTCAGCCTCGGCAAAGGTCTTGGCGTCACCATCACCGCCGAAGGCGTCGAGACCGAGGCCGAGCTGAGCTGCCTCAGGGCCGAAGGCTGCGACGAAGGCCAGGGTTTTCTGTTCAGCAAGGCCCGCCCCAATATCGAGATCATCAGCCTGCTCGCCGCGCAGCGCGGCATCGATGCCGCCGACGAGGAAGACGCCGCGATGGTGGCGTGATCGTCATGCTCCTCTGGCCATTCTTCGCAGCTCACCGTGAATTCCCAATGTAAGGGACGCGCCACTCTCTCGGTTAACCTCTCCGGCTTGCGGGAGAGGTCGCGCCGAAGGCGCGGGTGAGGGTTCTCTCCTCTTGGGGGTTCTCGATTCTGGAGCCACCCTCTCCCCAACCCTCTCAGCGCGAGCGAAGCTCGTCGCGACCCCGCAAGCGGGGGAGGGAGCGCACCGGCCTTGCGGCTATCACTCCGCCTCACTCGCTCGCCAAAATCGCCTTCCCGACATCCTCGTAATGCGTGTCGCGCGCCTGGATCTGCTGCGCGATCGCGTGCATGTCGCGGAACCGCCGTTCGAACGGATTGCTGCGGAACACGGCCGTGGCGCCGGCCATGTGGTAGGCGGCGTCCACCACCTTGGCCGACTGGTGGATGGTCCAGGTCGCGGCGAGGCGAACCGCGCTGCGATGCGCCGCGCTGAATTCACCGGTCGCGCTGAGATCGCGCCACATCGCGTTTGCGGTCGCATGGAGATAGGCGCGCGCGGCGCGAAGGTCGCCCTCAGTGCGGCCGATCAGGCCCTGAACCGACTGGTTGTCGCGCATGGCGCTTGCCGCCAGCGACTGGTGCTTGCCGCGCGCCAGTGCGATCGCCGCATCCAGCGTGGCGCGCGCCACGCCGAGCGACACTGCGGCAAAGCCGAGGCTGAAGGTCGAGCCGGTGCCGATCCTGTAGAGCGGTCCCTTCTCGCGCAGCGCCGACGGCACGTCACGGAACGCGGTGAAGCGCTCGGGGATGAAGAGGTCGCTCACCTCATAGGAATCCGTGCCGGTGCCGGCGAGCCCGATCGCCTGCCACACGTCGTGCAGCACGGCGCTCTCTGCCGGAAACAGGATGGTGCGCACCTCCGGCGAGCCGTCGGCATTCTTGCGCGACACGCCGTCCGCGCTGGCGATGCGGACATGCGCCCCTAGCCAGTTCGCCTGCCGCGAGCCCGAGGCAAAATCCCAGCGCGCGGTGACGCGATAGCCGCCCTCGACCGCGCGCGCCTCATGTGCGATCGCACCCCAGGCGAGGATGCCCGGCTGTGTGTTGAAGATCTCGTGCGCGGTGTCGCGGTCGAGCGAGGCCGCGATCATCGCGCAGACGCAGCACTGGCCGAGACACCAGGCCGTGGAGGCGTCCGCCTTCGCGATCTCCTCCAGCATCTGCATGAAGCCTTCGATCGGAACCTCGGCGCCGCCAAGGCTCTGCGGCAGCAGCGCGCGATAGAGCCCGTTCTCGACCAGCGCTGAAACGACGGCCGGCGTCAGTCGCCGCGTCCGCTCGATCTCGTCGGCCTCGCCAGCGATCAGTGGTGCGATGGCCCGCGCCCGCTCAACCAGGCCAAACCCGCGAGTTGCGTTCATCTGCGTTTCCTCGCCCATTCTGCCGTGAGCGGTAAGACAAGCGATGGTGGTCTATTTGGCAGGGAGGATCAAGATTGCCCGCGCTCGCTCGCCCCAGGGCGAGGTCGGTTGCGGTCCCGGAACGCCATCGCCCGACGCTCAGTCGTTCGGCAGCCACCACCCGAAGATCGCGACGACGAGGCACGCCAAAAGGCAGATGGCCTGATGGCCCATTTCCATCCAGTACTGGACCGGCGCGGTGTCCCTCTGGAAAACCTGCCGCGACCAGTCCAGCAGCCAGTCCACGAGATCGGGACTGAAGGCCCTGATTTGCCTCTCGGTATAGCCGTCGCGCAGCATGCGGCTGCAATCGACGCACAGATAGATCGCGACGATTCGGGCGACGATCTCACACAGGAAAAACCGCATGCATGCACCCGCTTTATCCGTATCGCGCATCCATCTGCGAGAAACGGCGGCTATTGCAGTGGCACGACCTTGTTTGGTGTAGCCGGACTTGCGGCTGGTTCAATCGCGTCATGGCGAGCGTCCGCGTCTTCGTCTACGATCCATCGAGCGAGTTTTGGGAGACGCCGGGATGCGAACCATTGGCCTGATCGGAGGCATGAGCTGGGAGAGCACCGCGCTCTATTACAAGCTGATCAACGAGCGTGTCCGCGACCGCATGGGCAAGCTGCATTCGGCCCCGTTGCTGATGTATTCCTACGATTTTCAGGAGATCAAGGAGATGCAGTACGCCGGCCGCTGGCAGGAGGCCGCAAGCAGCCTCGCCGAGGTCGCGCAACGCCTGGAAAGCGCCGGCGCGCGGGCGATCGTATTGTGCACCAACACGATGCACAAGCTGGCGCCCGAGATCGTGGCGAAGCTGACCATTCCCTTCGTCCATATCGGCGACTCAACGGCACAGCGCATCCGGTCCAAAGGATACCGGCGCGTCGGGTTGCTCGGCACGAAGTTCACGATGGAGGAAGACTTCTACATCGACCGGCTGCGCGCGCATGATCTCGACGTCCTGGTTCCTCCCGCCGAGGCGCGGGCCGACGTCAACCGCATCATCTACGACGAGCTGTGCCTTGGAAACGTCGCCGCCCCCTCGCGTTGCCGCTATCAGGAGGTGATGGCGGCGCTGGTCGCCCGTGGTGCAGAGTGCATCATCCTCGGCTGCACCGAGATCACGATGCTGGTCGGGCAGGGCGACACGACGGTCGAGACGTTCGACACGACGGCGATCCACGCCGAGACAGCGGCTGATTTCGCGATCGGATGATGGATGTCTCGGTGGCGCGAGAGGTCTGTCATCTGAAGCGCAGAATTCGACCGACGTCGGCGATGGGCCACATGCTGACACCGTCTACCCGTAATGATAGCATGCCTCCCGTCACCGGTCTGCGAGGTTGTTCTCATAAACGCACACAAACAAAAATGTGTGAGGAGACAAGTACGATGAATTGGGGAGCACTCAGCAAGCCCCGCGGTTGCCGGGGGCTTTTCTTGCCTGTCATTCTCGCCTCCGCGCTCTGGGCGCCCCTGGCCTGCGCACAGGACGTCCGAAGCTTTCCCGGCGAGGCGGGACCGGTCTTTTCGGAGAGCGGCCCCGATGCCGAGCTCTACGGCGCGGCGTCCGGCTATCCGGTCGGCACGCGGGGGACCACCACCCAGCTCGACAAGCTCGTCGGCGTCTACAGCCATTTCGGCGAGATCTATCCTTCGCGCCCGATCGGTCGGGCGACGGCGCCCTGGCAGTTCAAGCGCGCGCCGGAGCCATCGATCGCCTACAGTTTCGGTACGGAACGGCTGAGCATCGCGGATTACCTCAAACGCAACCCGGTGACGGGACTCCTGATCGCCCGGGACGACACAATCCTGTACGAGCACTATCAATATGCGCGGACCGACCACGACCGCTTTCTCTCGCAGTCCATGGCCAAGACGCTGGTGGGCATGCTGGTCGGGATCGCGGTCTCGGAGGGACGGATCAAGTCGATCGACGACCCCGTCTCGACCTACGTCTCCGGCCTTGCGGGAACGGAATATGGAAACACCTCCATCCGGGCCCTGCTGAACATGTCGTCGGGCGTCGAATTTTCCGAGGTCTATGACGGGCACGATGACATAGCCCGGCTTGGGCGAGCCCTGTTCGTTGAAGAGCCGAAAGATCCCGCCGCCGTCGTCGCACAATTCAATACAAGAACCGCACCGCCGGGGACCCGATGGCACTATGCCAGTGTGGAAACCGAGATCTTGGGCCTGGTCCTGCGCTCCGCGACGGGCACGCCGGTTGCCGACTATCTCCACGACCGGATCTGGGATGCCATCGGCACCGAAGCGGATGCCTCATGGGCGATCGACGGCAGCGGGCAGGAGATCGCCTTTTGCTGCTTCAACGCAACCTTGCGCGACTATGCGCGCCTCGCCCGGCTGCTCGCGCATGACGGCGCCTGGGAAGGCCGTCAGTTGATCCCCCGGCAATGGCTGCTGGATGCCACGACCGTCAGGCCAGACGACGGTCATCTCGCTCCGCGCGTGGCCACACCCTATTTCGGCTACGGCTATCAGGTGTGGCTCCTGCCCGGCGAGCAGCGCAGATTTGCCCTGCTCGGCATCCGCGGTCAGGTCATCCTGGTCGATCCGGCCTCGAAGCTCGTCATGGTGCACACCGCCGTTCGCCAGAAGCCGTCCGAACCGGGAGCCCTCAGGGAGCCGCTTGCGTTGTGGTCCGCCGTGCTTCAACAGCTCGGGCAATGATCTGACAGCGCCTTGGACCTCATGACCGCGCATTTGCTCGCCCTTCAGTGTGACGGGTTTGCTTTTTCTGGACATTCACGACACGACCATGTCGGCACGGACCAGTCTCGATCGTCCTTGGATGGACCTCGCACACGTCAGTGATGCCGTCACCTCGACCGTCAAAATCGAACCAGGAGCAATGTTCATGAGGATCACCGTCGAAACCACCGTGGCAGCCCCCATCGATCAGGTCTGGCGTGCCTATACGACGCCTGCCGACATCGTGAAGTGGAACGCGGCGTCCGACGACTGGCATACGACCAAGGCGACGGTCGACCTGCGAGAAGGCGGCATCTTCTCGTCTCGCATGGAGGCCAAGGACGGCAGCATGGGCTTTGACTTCGCCGGCACCTACACCAAGATCGTCGAACACAAGCTGATCGAATATGCGTTCGGCGATCGCAAGGCCGAGGTTGAGTTCGTGCCGGGCTCGAATGGCATTGTCGTCCGCGTTGTCTTCGATAGCGAGCCGACCCACTCGGTCGAGCAGCAGCAAGGCGGCTGGCAGGCGATCCTCGACAACTTCGCGCGATACGTCGAAGCGAAGCAGAAGACGTCGTGAAGCCGCGCGGGGGCACGAGATGGAGGTCCCTGACGGGCGTCGTCGGCTTTCCGGGCGGAGCACCTGACAGGAACTGAACAGTCGGGGAATAGCCGGCTTGGGGGCAACCGCGTCGGTTTACCCCTCAGCCGGCGACCTCCGGCTTGCGCCGGGCTCCGGACAAGCCGCTGCGTTGCGCTCGCCGACGCGGTGGCCAAGAGCCGACTAGGCGCTGTGTCACCGCTTTAGGAAACGCGGACACTGGCTTTCCGTACGCCCGATCATCGAGAGTTGGAACGAAGCGCTCGCTATCCAGCGGAGAAATCTCTTTCATCGCCGCAAGTCTATCCCCGTCGCCTCAATTGCAGACTTCCCGGGTCCCTTCAGCGACCGTCACGCCCTGCCCGGACCTTGCATAGCCGAGCTTGCATCCCGGACGTACTGGGCGGCATCCCGCCGCATTGCAAACCATCTGGCCGGTGCTCTGCGGCTTGGTCGGTGCCGATTCAACCTGCTTGCGCTGCTCGTCTCGTCCCTTTGCATTCTCGCGCGCGGCCGTGGGTTTCCTCTCCGGGATCTTCTCGCATTCGTTGTCGTCGTTGACGCGGGAGCCGGCGCGGCATGTGATCTTGACGCAGGCATCGCCGTCGGCCCTGAAGCCATGGTCGCACACCAGCGGGCAGACCCGGCCCGGCTTCGCCTTGATGGCGTCCAGCGCGTCGAAGCTGGCGAGCTTGGCGTCGAGTTTCGTTCCTGCATACTTGTTGAACAGCGTCAGCGAGCGCTGCGACGTCGCATTCCAGTCACCGTCAGCCGACGCAGTCAGGCACCCGACCCGGCGCAATTCCGACTGCACCGATTTCGCGACCTCCTGGGGTGACATGGCAGGCTGCGCCGACGGCGGCGCGAGCGCCGCGACCTTCTGTTCGCCACCCGCGCCTTCCGGCTTCTCGGCAGCCTTTTTCGCCGCCAGCTCTGCGGCGGCTTTCTCGGCAGCGGCTTTGTCGGCGGCCTGTTTGTCCGCAAGAGCCTTCTCGGCTGCCTGCTTGTCGGCGAGCGCTTTGGCTGCTGCGGCCTCGGCCTCTTTCCTGCGCTGCTCGGCCGCGGCGGCCTTGGCCTCTTCGACCTGCTTGGCCTTCTCAGCCGCAATCCGCGCATCTTCGGCGGCCTTGGCGGCTGCCGCCGCCCTATCTTGCTCCGCCTTCCTGGCCCGCTCCGCCGCAAGCCGCGCTTTCTCGTCTTCGGCCTGCCGCGCCTTATCGGCGGCGGCGGCGCGCGTCTCCTCTGCTGCGATTCGGTTCAATTGCCCCTTGGCCAGGCTGGCGTAGAACCCGTCGGCATACTTCGCGAGGAAAGCCGTCCAAACCTCTCTCGTGCCGATCTGCAGCGCGAGCTCATAATCCCGACGGACGGCGTCATCGGGACTCGCCTGAGGCCCGGATGCGGCTGCCGGCTTGGCCTGGACCAGGGGGACGTCGTCACCGCCCAGCGAACCATAGACATACGGCTCCTGCTTGTAGCCGGTGTTCTTGAGGACATCGTCGCGCACGAAGCCGAAGGCCTTGCGCAGGTCGAGGCCCGGTGTGGGCAGACGCTCGACGAGCGCGGCCGCGAACGGGCTGTTCTTCGAGTCGCCATCGGAGGCGGTCGAGCCCGCCTTCGCAGCGTAGGCGATCATGGTGTTCGAACTGGTCGGCTCGACCTTGGCAAGACCACGTCCGATAGCGCGGGCGGCAACCGTGCGCTTCATTGTCTTGGCAAAGGGATTGTCGCGGCAGGCGTCGAGAATGACGAGGCGGAGCTGTTTGGCCGGTTCGATGGCAAACAACACTCGGTCGAGCGGAAACGCCTCGTCGAACACGTCGTTGTCCGTCTCCAGGGCAGCATCGGTCGGGATCAGGTAGTTGTTGCCGTCCAACTCGATCCCGTGGCCGGCGTAATAGATGACGGCGACTTCCGCCTCGCGAGCCTTGCCTGCAAACTCGCGAAGCGCCTTGCGCATATCGACCACGCTGAGGTCGAGCTTGACGTCGACGCTGTCGAACCCGGCCTTCTTGAACATGCCACCGACCAGGGCGGCATCATTCACCGGGTTCGCAAGCCTCGGCACGCTCTTGTAGGCCGAATTGCCAATAACGAGCGCGACGCGGCGCTCGGCGTGCGCCGAACCGCAGGTTAGCCAGACGACAAATAACAATGAAAACCAGCGAAATGCGCCCATCGCAGCCCCGAACATCACGTGCGCAGCGTATGCGGAGCCTGCCGAAAGGCAAGTATTGGATCTGTGATGTTGATCACTCAGGCCTTCGGCATGTTGCCTCCGGTGCCTCCTGAGGGGCGCCCGCGTCGCACCCGCTGCCATGATGCCATCATGCCCCTGTTTTGCCCGACGGGTCAAATCGATTTCGTAAAATCGAAAATTCGAAAAGCGCAATGCCGACAAGGGGCCGGCTACTGTGCATGGGGTTGTTTTCGCGGTTTTTGTTTTCCGGCCACGGATGGCCGGGCCTGACCAGTCTCGTTACGTCAAAACTGGTCCGGGCAGCAGCCTCAGCTATCCACCTTCAGCGCGGCAATGAAGGCTTCCTGCGGGATGTCGACCTTGCCGAACTGCCGCATCTTCTTCTTGCCTTCCTTCTGCTTCTCCAGAAGCTTGCGCTTGCGCGTGATGTCGCCGCCGTAGCACTTCGCGGTGACGTCCTTGCGCAGCGCGCGGACCGTCTCGCGGGCGATCACCTTGCCGCCGATCGCCGCCTGGATCGGGATCTGGAACATGTGCGGCGGGATCAGCTCCTTCATCTTCTCGACCATGGCGCGGCCGCGCCCCTCGGCGCGGGTGCGGTGGACCAGCATCGAGAGTGCGTCGACCGGCTCAGCATTGACCAGGATCTGCATCTTGACGAGGTCGGCCGGCTTGTAGTCGGTGAGATGATAGTCGAACGAGGCGTAGCCCTTGGAGACCGACTTGAGGCGGTCGTAGAAGTCGAACACCACTTCGTTGAGCGGCAGATCGTATTTCACCATCGCGCGGGCGCCGACATAGGTCAGCTCCTTCTGCGCGCCGCGGCGGTCCTGGCACAGCTTCAGCACGCTGCCGAGATATTCGTCGGGCGTGAGGATCGTCGCCTCGATCCAGGGCTCCTGGATCTCCTCGATCTTGACCACGTCGGGCATGTCGACGGGATTGTGGATCTCGAGCTCGGTGCCGTCGGTCAGCTTCATCTTGTAGATGACGCTCGGCGCGGTCGCGATCAGGTTGAGATCGAACTCGCGCGACAGCCGCTCCTGGATGATCTCGAGGTGCAAGAGGCCGAGGAAGCCGCAGCGGAAGCCGAAGCCGAGCGCCGCGGAGGTTTCCATCTCGAACGAGAAGCTGGCGTCGTTGAGGCGCAGCTTGCCCATCGCGGCGCGCAGCGTCTCGAAATCGTCGGCGTCGACCGGGAACAGGCCGCAGAACACCACCGGGATCGCCGGCTTGAAGCCCGGCAGCATTTCGGTGACAGGCTTCCTGTCGTCGGTGATGGTGTCGCCGACGCGGGTGTCGGCGACTTCCTTGATCGCGGCGGTGATGAAGCCGATCTCGCCGGGGCCGAGCTCGTCGACCTGCGTCATCTTCGGCGTGAAGAAGCCGACGCGCTCGACGTCGTAGGCGGCGCCCGTGCCCATCATGCGGACGCGGCTACCCTTCTTCATGACGCCGTCGACGACGCGGATCAGCACGACGACGCCGAGATAGACGTCGTACCAGCTGTCGACCAGCAGCGCCTTCAGGGTCGCATCGCGATCGCCCTTCGGCGGCGGCAGGCGGGTGACGATGGCTTCCAGCACGTCGGGAACGCCGAGGCCGGTCTTGGCCGAGATCATCACCGCGTCCGAGGCGTCGATGCCGATGACGTCCTCGATCTGCTGCTTGACCTTCTCGGGTTCGGCGGCCGGCAGGTCGACCTTGTTCAGGACCGGAACGATCTCGTGATTGTTGTCGAGCGCCTGGTAGACGTTGGCGAGCGTCTGAGCTTCGACGCCCTGGCTGGCGTCGACCACCAGCAGGGAACCCTCGCAGGCCGCCAGCGACCGCGAGACTTCGTAGGCGAAGTCGACATGGCCGGGCGTGTCCATCAGGTTGAAGATGTAGTCCTTGCCGTCCTTGGCGCGGTAGGCGAGCCGAACCGTCTGCGCCTTGATGGTGATGCCGCGCTCGCGCTCGATATCCATGGAATCGAGCACCTGCTCCTTGCCCGCCATTTCGCGGTCGGTGAGGCCGCCGGTCATCTGGATCAGGCGGTCGGCCAGCGTCGATTTGCCATGGTCGATATGGGCGACGATGGAGAAATTGCGGATGTTGGAAATGGGGACGGTCGTCATGGGCGCGGGATACCACTCACATCCCCGTGCGGCAACCATATTGCTGTATTTTCAGGGCCTTTCTTCACGCCAAGCTGATTCCACGACGGGCCAAAACGCGCTACGCAACGGCTGATGTCGACGACCTCAATCCCATCTGGCCGAGCCCGCGCGAAGACCTGGGTGAGTTTCAACCGCTTCCGGGCCTGGCTGGTTGCCAGCGCGGTCCGGCCGGAGGCCCGCCTGTGGCTGGTGATCCAGCTCGCGATCCTGCATGCGGTGCTCTGGACCTTCATCCTGATCAATCTCAAGGCAGCGCAGGACGTTCACATGGACGTCGCGGAAGCCTGGGGCTGGGGCCAGAAATTCCTGTGGGGCTACGGCAAGCACCCGCCGCTGTCGGGCTGGGTCGCCGGCCTCTGGTTCAAGGTGTTCCCGGCGACGGACTGGGCGACCTATGCGCTGGCCATGACGACCGTCGGCATCGGCATGGTGATCTGCTGGCTGCTGAGCTTGCGCGTCGTGGACGCACGGCGCGCGTTCCTGGTCGTGGTGATGGTCGCGCTCTACCCGATCTTCAATTTCAAGGGCTTCAAGTACAACCCCGACCTGCTCCAGCTCGTCACGCTGCCGCTCCTCGTGTTCGCCTATCTCAACGCCTTCGAGAAAAGGAGCTGGCAGTCCGGGATCTGGCTCGGCCTTGCCGGCGCGCTGGCGCTGATGACCAAATACTGGGTGCTGACCATGATCGGCGCCATCGGCCTTGCCGCGCTGATCCATCCGGAGCGACTGCGGTTCCTGCTGTCGCCGGCGCCGTGGGTGGCGATCGCGACGATGGTGGTGGCGATGATCCCGCACATCGTCTGGCTGGCGGAGGTGCATTTCGTGCCGCTGACCTATGCCGGCGACACCTACAGCCTCGAGGACAGCCGCCTCGTGCATCAGCTGGTGGCCGGCTATGCCCTGCATAATGTCGCGCTGCTGGCGCTTCCCGTCGCGCTCGCCGCGCTCGCCATGGCGTGGGTGCCGCCGTGGCGCAAGCTGCTGCTGCGTACGCCCTCGCGCATCGTCACCCGCGCCTGGGCGCGCGGCGCCAATCCGGGTGTCAATGTCTCGCAGGCGCTGAATGTCTGGATCATCCAGATCATCGTCGCGGTCGGCCCGCCGCTCGGCGCACTGGTTTTCAGCATCTACATGAAGACCGATTGGGGCATCTCGCTGTTCTTCCTGGTGCCCTTGGCGCTGGTCGCGATCCCCGCGCTGCGGGTGCAGAGCGCGACCCTGTTCAACATCGTCGCGATCTGGCTCGTGCTCAGCGTTGCGACGCTTGCCGCCTCGCCCTGGATCGCCGCGCGCGAGATGGCGGCCAATGCCGGCAACGCAGCGATCTATGGCGCGCGCTCGGAGCTCGCGCGCGAATTGACCCAGGCCTGGCACACCCGCTTCGGCTCGCGCTGGGCCGTCGTTGCCGGCACGATGGAACAGATCCAGCCGCTGGTGTTCTACAGCCCGGACCATCCGTCCGCATTGCTGCCGTTAGAGGCCTGGGATTCCGGGCTGACCTCGCGCGATGACGTCAAGACCTACGGCTTCATCGGCGTGTTCGATCCGACCGACGGCCGTCTGCCGGCGTTCGAGAAATGGGTGTCGGAGACTGCGCCGAACGCCGAGCGCATCGTGATGACGACGCGCCGCTTCGTTCACGGCAAGGCCGGCCCGTCGATGAGCTGGAACATCTACATCGCGCCGCCGGCGAAGTGACCGAAGGTGCCGTAGGGTGGGCAAAGCGAAGCGTGCCCACCACTTCTGTCGCGATTGTCGAGAGATGGTGGGCACGGCGCGTCGCGCCTTTGCCCACCCTACGGCGCTGAGCGCATGGCGGGAGGGCGCTAAATCCCCTCCTCGTTGAACTTGCTTTCAACGAGCTCCGTGATCGCCGCGAGCGCGGCATCGGCATCTGCACCGGCCGCAGCGACCGTGATCGTCGTGCCGGGTCCCGCAGCGAGCATCATCAGGCCCATGATCGAGGTGCCGCCGACGGTCTCGCCGCCGCGCGTCACCCACACTTGCGCGTTGAAGCGCTCGACCGCCTGGACGAATTTCGCTGAGGCGCGTGCGTGCAGGCCGCGCTTGTTGATGATGAGGAGCTCCTTGGAGATCGCGCCCGCGGGCACGCCCGACCCGGCTTGCGGCGCGTCGTCGCTCATTTGCCGGCGAGCACGCGGCTGGCGATGGTGACGTATTTGCGACCCGCTTCCTGGGCCATCGCGATCGCGTCCGGCAGCGCGCGTTCCTCACGCACCTTGGCGAGCTTCACCAGCATCGGAAGGTTGATGCCCGCGAGCACCTCGACCTTCGGCCGGCTCATACAGGATATTGCCAGGTTGGATGGCGTGCCGCCGAACATGTCGGTGAGGATCGCAACGCCGTCGCCGGAATCGACGCGGTTAACCGCCTCGATGATGTCGCTTCGGCACAGATCGGAATCATCTTCAGCGCCGATCGTAATCGCTTCGATTTGCTTTTGTGGGCCCATGACATGTTCAAGCGCTGCCTTGAATTCGTCGGCAAGGCGCCCGTGGGTCACAAGTACTAGACCAATCATCGGAAAACTCCTCGCGGGCGCTTTTGGTGCACCGCACGAACGCGCCACTTTGACCATCCAGAGCCCCTGCGCAAGAGGGGATGTTGCGTATCTCCCTGAACTTAGACGGATGGATGAGGGGAGCTGCGCCGGTCTATTCGGTCGCGATAGTGGGGTTCATATGGTTACCATTTCCCTTCAAACAATCGCCTGAGGGATTAACGGAAGATGAACTCTTGGTAGTGGTCAAGGCCGCAACAACCAGTGGGAGGGGCGAATAATCGCGGCTAACAGGGATTCGCGGTATTTCGACACCTAAAATGCTAGTTTTCAGGGATTCGGCCGGCGGCAGGCGTTCCGCGTCCGCGGCGGCCAGATCGACCACGAGGCCGACGGTCGCATGCTCCACGAAGTCGCAGCGGCGGATTCCGAGGCCCCGGATCTCGATCAGGCCGGCGAGCGGCGGCGCGGGGCGGACTTCAATTTCGTCGCCGACTGTCGCCAGATGGACACGGTCATCACCGACCAGAACGGCCCTTTCGACCACGCCGGCGCGCCCCGCCATGATCAAATCGAAGGCAAGGCGCGACTTGCCGGAGCCCGACGGTCCGCGGATCAGCACTGCCAGATTCCCGACCTTGACCGCGGAGGCGTGCACGCTGGGCCCGCCGTCGCTCATAGCGCGGGCAGCCTCACCACGAAGCGCGCGCCGGCAACCGTCGGCGCGCCGTCCTCGTCCGCGGGGCCGGGGCGGTTCTCCGCCCAGATGCGCCCGCCATGCGCGTCGACGATCTGCTTGGAGATCGAGAGCCCGAGGCCGGAGTTCTGGCCAAAGCCCTGATGCGGACGGTCGGTGTAGAAGCGCTCGAAGATGCGCTCCAGCGCGTCATCACGGATGCCGGGGCCGTCGTCGTCGACCACGATCTCGATTTCACCGCGCACGCGGCGGCAGGTGAGGCGCACCTTGCTGCCGGCCTCCGAGAAGGATTGCGCGTTGGAGAGCAGGTTCGAGACCACCTGCCCGAGCCGTGAATCATGGCCGGTCACGGCGAACGTGTCGGTCGGCCCGCGCCCCTCGAAGCGCGCCTCGACCGCGACGTCGTGGCCGAGCTTGGTTTCGTTGGCGACCGAGACCAGCGTGCCGAGCAGGCGGCGCAGATCGACCGGAATCGCGTCCTGCCGCTGCAATTCGGCATCGAGCCGGCTGGCGTCGGAGATATCAGAGATCAGGCGGTCGAGCCGCTTGACGTCGTGCTCGATCACCTCGAGCAGGCGGGCGCGGCTGTTCTCGTTGCGCGCCAGCGGCAGCGTCTCGACCGCGGAGCGCAGCGAGGTCAGCGGGTTCTTCAATTCGTGCGCGACGTCGGCGGCGAACATCTCGATCGCCTCGATGCGGCTGTAGAGCGCGTTGGTCATGTCGCGCAGCGCGCCGGACAGATGCCCGATCTCGTCGCGACGGCGGGTGAAGTCGGGAATCTCGACGCGGGTCTTGATGCGGCGGCGGACGCGCTCGGCGCTGTCCGCGAGCCGGCGTACGGGACCTGCGATCGTGCTGGCCAGCAGCAGCGACAGCATGATCATGACCGCGGCGGCGACGCCGCCGACTTTCAGGATGGCGAGGCGCTCGGCGGTGACCATCTGGTCGATGTCGTCGCCCTGGGTGGACAGCATCAGCGCGCCGTGGATGGCGCGCGAGCGCAGCACGGGGACCGCGACCGAGACGATCACCTCGCCGCGCGCATTGACCCGAACCATCGAGCGCTTCTGGCCCTGGAGCGCGTCGCCCACTTCAGCATAGCCATTGCCGTTCTCGGGCCCGAGCTCGCGATAGAGCGGCAGGTCGCCGCGGTTCAGCCAGGTGCGCACCGCGACCATGCCGCGCTCGACCACGCCGGGCTTCTCGGCGGACAGCGGCGGCAGGGGGAAGCGCAGCACGTTCTCGAGGTTGCGGCTGTCGAGCAGCAGGCTGCCGTTCGGATCGTAGATGCGGGCGCGCGTCTTGGTCGGCGAGATCAGCGTGCGCAGCACCGGCGCGACGCGCTCCGGATTGATCGGAAAATCCAGCGGCGAATAGTCGTCCGACCCGCCATAGGTCTCGCCCGGCTTGAGGTCGAGCAGCCGGTCGGGGTCGATCGTGATGGCGTTGGTCTGCACCGTCGCGGAGGCCGCGATCGCACCGGCGATGATCTCAGCCTGCACCAGCAGGCTCTGCGCGCGCGCGTCGATCAGGCCGGCGCGGAATTGCGACAGATAGAGGATGCTCGCCACCAGCGCGACGAGGCCGGCGAGGTTGAGCGAGACGATGCGGCGGGTCAGGCTCGAGAAGGACAGCGCGAAGAAGAATTGCCCGGCGCGCTTGAGCCAGTTCAGCGGCCGCCAGCCCTGCGCAGCCGGCTTGTCCTCGGCGACGTGCACTGGAACGCCGTCGGATGCGATATCCTCGGCGCTCTGGTTCGGGTCAGGCTGCGTTCGGTCCAGCAATGCTTACGCCCGCGTTAGGACAGCTCGTGCGACGGTCCCCGCATTCTAGAGTCATCCCGGTTCCGATGGAACCAGAACCGGCAATGCTCCGGACATTCGCGAAGGTGCCCTGCCGCCTCAGGCTTCCTTGAAACGATAGCCGACGCCGTACAGCGTCTCGATCATCTCGAACTCGTTGTCGACCACCTTGAACTTCTTGCGCAGCCGCTTGATGTGGCTGTCGATGGTGCGGTCGTCGACATAGACCTGGTCGTCGTAGGCGGCGTCCATCAGCGCGTTGCGGCTCTTCACCACGCCGGGCCGGGTCGCGAGCGCCTGCAGGATCAGGAATTCGGTGACGGTCAACGTCACCGGTTCGTTCTTCCAGGTGCAGGTATGGCGTTCCGGATCCATGCGCAAAAGACCGCGGTCGAGCGCCTTGGCGTCGTTCTCCTTCGGCGCTACGGTCGGGTCCTTCGGCGCCGAGCGGCGCAGCACCGCCTTGACGCGCTCGACCAGCAGCCGCTGCGAGAACGGTTTGCGGATGAAATCGTCGGCGCCCATCTTGAGGCCGAACAGCTCGTCGATCTCTTCGTCCTTGGAGGTCAGGAAGATCACCGGCAGGTCGGACTTCTGCCGCAGGCGGCGCAGCGTCTCCATGCCGTCCATGCGCGGCATCTTGATGTCGAGGATGGCGAGGTCGGGTTGGGTGGTGCGGAAACCGTCAAGCGCGGAAGCGCCGTCGGTGTAGGTCATGATGCGGTAGCCTTCGGCTTCCAGCGCGATCGAGACGGATGTGAGAATGTTGCGGTCGTCGTCGACCAAAGCGATTGTGGGCATGAGCCTCTGCTTTCTGCTTTCCGTTTGGGTCGTGGCTTGAAACGGCGAGCAATCCAGTGATGCGCCGCATACATGGGTCCCGAACTTGGCGTTCGAACTTTGTCACCGAGCAATGCAAGCTGGGCTGAAGTGTGACCAAGTTCCACGAAACACGGCAGATTCGCCGCATCCCGACCCATAACCAGACCCCCGTTTAGCCGAAAAAAGACCCCCCTTGCAACCACCTGAGCCGAGAAAGCCCATGCAACCGACCCCCGATTTCGACCCCGGAAAGCTCGCCAAGTCGCTGCTCAGGCGGTCGCGGCAGGGCGCTCTCGCAACGTTGATGGTGGGCAGCGGCGATCCCTATTGTTCCCTGGTCAATCTGGCGAGCCACCCGGATGGCTCGCCGATCCTGCTGATCTCCGCATTGGCCGTGCACACCAGGAACATCCTGGCAGATAGCCGGGTCTCCCTGATGCTGGATGAGCGCGCCGCCGGCGATCCCCTGGAGGGCGCCCGGATTATGTTGTCCGGCCGGGCGGAGCAGGCCGGTGCCGAGAAGGATCTTCTCGAACGGCGGTATCTGAATGCGCACCCGTCGGCGGAAGCCTTTGTTTCGTTTAAGGACTTCTCGTTCTTCAGGATCCGGCCCACAGGAACCCATCTGGTGGCCGGCTTCGGCCGGATCGTCGACCTCAAGCCGGAGCAGTTCCTGACCGATCTCAGCGGCGCCGAGGACCTGATGGCGGCGGAGGAGGGGGCCGTGGAGCACATGAATGCCGACCACCGCGACGCCATGGGCCTTTACGCGACCAGGCTGCTCGGCGCCGCCGCCGGCGACTGGCGCTGCACCGGCTGTGACCCTGAGGGCCTCGACATGCAGGACGGCCAGACCGCGCTGCGGCTGGACTTCCCGGAGCGGGTGACCAGCGGCACGGCGCTGCGCAAGATGCTGGTTCGCCTTGCCGGCGAGGCGCGCGCGAAGGTGGAGGAGCCGCGCCAAAATTGAACGCCGCTGCCGATCGCTGCGACCCAACACCGTGAGCGGTTCGGGATTGGCAGCGAGAGGGTTCATGACGCATCGTCGTTTGGCGTTGGCCGCGGGTCTGGCGCTCGCGATCACCACGTCGCTTGCCACCCCCGGTCTTGCCCAGAAGGCCGATCTCGCCGCACAGGGCGCGCGGATCAACGCGCTCAACCAGGCCGGCAAATATGCGGAGGCGCTGCCCCTGGCGCAGGCCATGGTGGCGAGCCTGGAGAAGGGCAACGACGGCCGCGAACTCTCCGCCGCGCTCAACAATCTCGGCCAGGTCTATGCCGGCCAGGGCCGCGACGACCTCGCCGAGCCGATCTACAAGCGCGCGATCGCGCTGATGGAAAAGTCGCTCGGCCTCGACACCACATTGATCGCGCCCGAGCTGAACAATCTCGCCGCGCTGTATCAGCGGCAGGGCCGCTTCACTGAAGCCGAGCCGCTGTTCAAGCGTGCGCTGGCCATTCGCGAAAAGGCGCTGTCGCGCGAGCATCCCGATGTCGGCCAGGCCCTCAACAATCTCGCCACGCTCTACGTGAAGCAGGAGCATTTTGCGGACGCCGAGCCGCTGTTCCAGCGCGCGCTCGCGATCTATCAGAAGGCCGCCGGGCCCGAGCATCCCGCGGTCGCCACGGTTCTGAACAACATCGGTCAGGTCGATCGCGACCTCAACCGCGATGCGGATGCCGAGGCGCCGATCAAGCGCTCGCTCGCGATCCGCGAAAAGGTGCTGGGTCCGGATCATCCCGACGTCGCGCGTTCGCTGAACAATCTCGCCGGGCTCTACGAGCACCAGCAGCGTTATGCCAATGCCGAGCCGCTCTACCGGCGCGCCCTTGCGATCCGCGAGCGCGCGCTTGGGCCGGACCATCCTGACGTCGTGACCTCGACCAGCAATCTCGCTTATTTCCTTTATGTCTCCGGGCGCACTGCCGATGCCTTGCCGCTGGCGGAAAGGACGCTTCGCAGCGGCCGCGCGCAGCTGCGTGTGGTGCTGCCGATCCTGTTTTCCGCGCGGCAGCAGCAGCTCCTCTCCGACGACAAGGCCCTCGACGAAGCGCTGGCCGCGATCCAGCGCGGCACGCAATCGTCCGCCGCATCCGCCGTGAACAAGCTCGCGGTGCGGCTTGCGGCCGGCAGCGACCGGCTCGCCGAGCTCGTGCGCAAGGAGCAGGATCTCGCGGCCGAGGCCGAGGCGCTCGACAAGGCGATCATTACGGCGGTGTCCAAGCAAGCCGCGCAACGCGACGTCGCGGCCGAGCAGCGCAGCCGCGCGCGGATCGCGGCGATCGCGAGCGAGCGCGCCGGCTTGCAGAAGACGCTCGCCGTCGAGTTTCCCGACTATGCCTCGCTGTCCAATCCGCTGCCGCTCGGCGTGAAGGACATCCAGCCGTTGCTGTCGGCCGACGAGGCGATGACGATCTATTCCGTCGTGGACAAGCAGGGCTATGTCATCGCGATCACGCGCGAGGGCGTCGACTGGAAGGAGATTCCGCTTGGCGCGGACGCGCTGGCGCAGAAAGTGTCGGCGTTCCGCAAAGGGCTCGACGTCGGCAAGGCACACGATGCGTCCGGCAAATCCGGCCTGTTTGACCTCGCGCTCGCCAATGAGCTCTATGTCGCGCTGCTCGGCCCGGTCGAAGCGCTGACGAAAGACACGCGCAGCCTGCTGGTGGTGCCCTCGGCCGCACTGACCGCACTGCCGTTTCATCTGCTCGTCACCGAGAAGCCGCAAGCTGCGATCCCGGACAAGCTCGAAGGCTATCGCAACGCCGCCTGGCTGTTGCGGCGTCAGGCCGTCTCGGTGCTGCCGTCGGTGATCAGCCTGAAATCGCTGCGGGCCTTTGCGCGCAAGGATCAGGGCGTCAAGCCAATGACCGGCTTTGGCGATCCTGTGTTCAACCCTGCAGCCGAAGGGCCGGCCGATCGTCGCGCCGCAAGCGGCAAGGTCGCCGCGCGCAGCATCGCGACGATTGCCTATACCGACTTCTGGCGCGGCGCCGGCGTCGATCGTGCGCGGCTTGCGCAAGCGCTGCCGCAACTGCCTGACACTGCCGACGAACTGAACGCGGTGGCCAGGGATGTCGGCGCAGGCGATGTCGATATCCATCTTGGCCGCGACGCCAGCGAAACGACGCTCAAGCGTGCAGCGCTTGCTCAATACAGCATCATTTACTTTGCCACCCACGGCCTCGTTGCGGGCGACGTCAAGGGACTGGGCGAGCCTTCGCTTGCGCTCTCCATTCCAGATCAGCCTACGGAGCTGGACGACGGTTTGCTGACGGCGAGCGAAGTCGCCCAGCTCAAGCTCAATGCGGATTGGGTGGTGCTGTCGGCCTGCAACACCATCGCCGGCGACAAGCCCGGCGCAGAGGCCCTGTCGGGATTGGCGCGCTCGTTCTTCTATGCCGGTGCCCGCGCGCTCCTGGTCTCGCATTGGGCAGTGGATTCGGAAGCTGCCACCCGCTTGACCACGTCGACATTCGCTCTGCTCAAAAACGAACCAGGAATCGGTCGTGCCCAAGCGTTGCGCCGCGCCATGTTGACGTATCTCGACGACGCCTCGTCGCCGCGCAACGCCTATCCTGCGATGTGGGGACCGTTCGCACTGATCGGCGAGGGAGACGTACGATAGACCGCCCAGGGAATTGTGCGTCGCAATAACCCCCGATAACGTCGAAACGCGCATTTGGTTGCGCGATCATTCGTGATTTTTTGATGCACCTGCTCAGAGCAGACATGCGCGACGTTTGGCGCGGTCCTTGAATAAACCAAATCCTGCGGGATCGGCTTGGCAACGCCAGCGTTCATCAGTATTAGGTCGCCCAACCTAGGCCGGATGGCCTATTATTCACGGTGACTGCGATGGCGCCAAAGCTTGGTCGCGCTATGTGTCGCGGGTTCTAGGAGGATTTTTTCGTGCAAGAGACGGGCGTGCGCAACGGTGCCTTCGGCGCCGACAAATTCGGCTTAAAGAATCTCAAACAGGTTCACTGGAACCTCGGCGCGCCGCAACTCTATCAATACTCGCTCTCCGCGGGCGAGGCGGTGCTGTCTGCCGACGGTGCGCTGTGCGCCGACACCGGCGAGTTCACGGGCCGCAGCCCCAAGGACAAGTTCACGGTGCGCGACGCCACCACCGACAAGAAGATGTGGTGGGCCGGCAACCAGTCGATCACCGCGGAGCAGTTCGAGACGCTCTATCAGGACTTCCTCAAGCACGCCGAAGGCAAGAGCCTGTTCGCGCAGGACCTCTACGGCGGCGCCGATCCGGCCTACCGGATCAAGACCCGCGTGTTCACTGAGCTCGCCTGGCATTCGCTGTTCATCCGCACGCTGCTGATCCGCCCCGAGGCGATCGAGCTGTCGACCTTCACGCCCGAGCTCACCATCATCGACATGCCGAGCTTCCGCGCCGATCCGAAGCGCCATGGCTGCAAGTCGGAGAACGTCGTCGCGATCGACTTCGCCCGCAAGATCGTGCTGATCGGCGGCTCCTACTATGCCGGCGAGATGAAGAAGTCGGTCTTCACCACGCTGAACTACTATCTGCCCGAGCGCGGCGTGATGCCGATGCACTGCTCGGCCAATGTCGGCGCCAAGGACGATGCCGCGATCTTCTTCGGCCTCTCCGGCACCGGCAAGACCACGCTGTCGGCCGACCCGAACCGCACCCTGATCGGTGACGACGAGCACGGCTGGGGCCCGAACGGCGTCTTCAATTTCGAAGGTGGCTGCTACGCCAAGTGCATCAAGCTTTCGCAGGAAGCCGAGCCGCAGATTTATGCCGCAAGCACGCGCTTCGGCGCGGTGCTCGAGAACTGCGTGCTCGACGAGGACACCCGCGTGGTGGACTTCGACGACGGCTCCAAGACCGAGAACACCCGGTCGGCCTATCCGCTCGACTTCATCCCGAACGCTTCGCGCACCGGCCGCGCGCCGCAGCCGAAGAACGTGGTGATGCTCGCCGCCGACGCCTTCGGCGTGCTGCCGCCGATCGCAAAGCTGTCGCCGGCGCAGGCGATGTATCACTTCCTCTCCGGCTACACCGCCAAGGTCGCGGGCACCGAGCGCGGTCTCGGCAACGAGCCGCAGCCGGAGTTCTCGACCTGCTTCGGCTCGCCCTTCCTGCCGCTCGATCCATCCGTCTACGGCAACATGCTGCGCGACCTGATCGCCCAGCACAATGTCGACTGCTGGCTGGTCAACACCGGCTGGACCGGCGGCAAGTATGGTACGGGCTCGCGCATGCCGATCAAGGTGACGCGCGCGCTGCTCACCGCGGCGCTCGACGGTTCGCTTCGCAACGTCGAATTCCGCACCGACAAATATTTCGGCTTCGCGGTTCCGACCGCGCTGCCGGGCGTGCCGAGCGAAATCCTCAACCCGGTCAACACCTGGAAGGACAAGGACGAGTTCGACAAGACCGCCCGCGCGCTGGTCGGCATGTTCCAGAAGAACTTTGCCAAGTTCGAAGCCCAGGTCGACGCCGAAGTGCGCGCAGCCGCGCCGGACGTGAAGCTCGCGGCGGAGTAAGGTCGCATCATTTGAGAATGCAAAAGGGCGGCCGCGAGGCCGCCCTTTTTGTTTGTGGCGAGATATCTCCACCGTCATTGCGAGCGCAGCGAAGCAATCCAGAAATCCCTCCGCGGAGACAGTCTGGATTGCTTCGTCGCTACGCTCCTCGCAATGACGTGGAGGCAGCTCAAGCCTTGAAATACGCGATCTGCGTCGTCGTCGCGAGCAGCCTTCCGTTCGGCGACCACAGCTCGGCGTTCTGGTCGGCGTAGCTCTTGTGCATGATCTTCGAATCGGCCGTCGCCAGCACGCGCGCGATGTCCTCGGCTGCGAGCTCCTCGCTGTCGGTGTGAAAATAGGTCGTCAGCGACACCGTGCCGAACGGCACCAGCTCGCGCCGCGCGTGGAAGATGCGGCCGAAGAAGGCGTCCGACATCGACATCAGCGACAGCATGTCAAGCCTGCGCGGGGTGCGGTCGCTGATCCAGATTTTCGAATAGGTGCTGGCAAGCTCGGCCTGCGGCGGGCCGATCCGCATCTCGCCCTCGACGAAGCGGAATTCGTACTGGTTGGCCCAGGACGCCGAGATCTTCGGGAACGGCAGCGTTGCCTCGAACGCCGCGGCGTCCGGGACCGTCGCCACCCTGTGCTCCCAGGACGGCCGCCGCTCGGCGAACACCGCGGTTGCGAGCGTCGCGACCTCGCCGCCGCCCTGCGACAGTTCGACGCTCCAGTGCTGGCTGGAACGGTTGGCCTTTACCAGCCGCACATCCAGGTCAAACGGGCCCTTGGCGATCGGGGCGCAGTAATTGACGGTGACGGCGAGTGGATCGCCGGCGCGCTGCGGATGCTCGATCAACGCGCGCAAGATGGTCGCGGCGGTGGCGCCGCCGAACGGACCGACAAAGGCCCAGTAATCGTCGCTGGTGTGTCCCTGCCAGCTGGAGTCACCGGCGGTGATGCGGGTGGCGTCGTCGAACGGGTGCGGGAGCTTGGCGTGCATGGGTGTTTCCGTCTGTCATTCCGGGGCGATGCGAAGCATCGAACCCGGAATCTCGAGATTCCGGGTTCGGCTCTGCGAGCCGCCCCGGAATGACGGTCGTCATACCACAGCAATTGCCTGGCTGTGCAATAACCTCGCAGGTAACGCCGATTTCACACTGCGGAAAATCAGCCTGCGGCGTCGCGCAGGTCCGGCAGCAGCGGCGTGGTCGGATTGACCGGCACGTTCCAGATCTCCTCGGCATATTCGCGGATGGTGCGGTCGGAGGAGAACCACGCCATGCGCGCGACATTGAGGATCGAAGCGCGGGTCCAGGCCGGCGCCACCTGCCAGCGCGCATCGACCGCGCGCTGCGCCTCGTAGTAGGAATCGAAATCGGCGCTGACCATGTAATGGTCGAGATAGCGCAGCGCATGCGCGATCGATTCGAAACGGCCGGGATCGCCGGGCGAGAACTCGCCGGCGCCGACCGCGTTGATGGCGCGCTGGAGCTTTGGCGAACTGCGGATCACGTCGGAGGCATCCAGCCCCTGCTTGCGCCGGATCATGACGTCGCCGGCCTCCATGCCGAAGATCGCGATGTTCTCGTTGCCGACATGGTCGCGGATCTCGATATTGGCGCCGTCGAGCGTGCCGATGGTGATGGCGCCGTTGAGCGCCAGCTTCATGTTGCCGGTGCCGGAAGCTTCCATGCCGGCGGTCGAGATCTGCTCGGACAGGTCGGCCGCGGGAATGATCACCTCCGCGAGGCTGACATTGTAGTCGGGCAGGAAGACGACCTTCAGCTTGCCGCCGATCGCGGGGTCGTTGTTGACGACCTCGGCGACGTCGTTGATCAGCTTGATGATCAGCTTGGCGTATTTGTAGCTCGCCGCCGCCTTGCCGGCGAAGATCTTCACCCGCGGCACCCAGTTGCCGTTGGGATCGTCCTTCATCGACTGGTACAGCGCGACCGTCTCGATGACGTTGAGCAGCTGGCGCTTGTATTCGTGGATGCGCTTGATCTGCACGTCGAACAGCGCGCCCGGATCGACCTTGATGCCGAGCCGCTCGCCGATCAGCCGCGCCAGGGCCGTCTTGTTGTGATGCTTGACGGCGCGGAATTTCTTCTGGAATTCGACGTCGCTGGCGCGCGCCTCGATCAGCGAGAGCTGCGTCGGATCGTCGAGCACGGCGTCGCCGCAGGTCTCGCGCAACAGGTCGGTCAGCTTCGGGTTTGCCAGCATCAGCCAGCGGCGGAAGGTGATGCCGTTGGTCTTGTTGGTGATGCGGCCGGGATAGAGATGGTTGAGATCGTGGAACACGGTCTCGCGCATCAGGTCCGAATGCATCGCGGAGACGCCGTTGATGCGGTGCGAGCCGACAAAGGCGAGCTGGCCCATGCGCACGCGGCGGCCGCTCTTCTCGTCGATCAGCGAGACCGAGGCGCGGAAGTCGATGTCGCCGGGCGCGCGCGCCTCGGCGAGCGCCAGATGCTGGACGTTGATGCGGTAGATGATCTCCAGATGCCGCGGCAACAGGCGCTCGAACAGCTCGACCGGCCAGGTCTCCAGCGCCTCGGGCAGCAGCGTGTGGTTGGTGTAGGACAGCGTCGCGACCGTGATCTTCCATGCCTCGTCCCAGCGGAAATTGTGCAGGTCGACGAGGATCCGCATCAGCTCGGTGACGGCGAGGCTCGGATGGGTGTCGTTGAGCTGCACCGCGACCTTCGACGACAGGCTGCGAAGCTGGCCGTCGGACGACAGATGCCGCTTGACCAGGTCCTGGAGCGAGGCGGAGACGAAGAAATATTCCTGGCGCAGGCGCAGCTCGCGGCCCGCCGGGCTCTCGTCGTTCGGATAGAGGAATTTGCAGATCGCTTCGGCGCGCGACTGCTCGGCGCTGGCGCTGACATAGTCGCCCTTGTTGAAGGCGTCGAGCTTCAACGGATCGGGCGAGCGTGCCGACCACAGGCGGAGCGCGTTGACGTGCTGGCCGCGCCAGCCGACGATCGGCGTGTCGTAGGCGATCGCCTGCACGGTCTCGCCCGGATGCCAGATCGCGCGGTCGCGGCCCTTGTCGTCGACATGCTCGACGCCGCCGCCGAAATGAATGTTGTAGATCACTTCCGGCCGCTGCAATTCCCAGGGGTTGCCGAAGCCGAGCCACTCGTCCGGATATTCCTGCTGCCAGCCCTGGTTGATGATCTGGCGGAACAGGCCGTAATCGTAGCGGATGCCGTAGCCGATCGCCGGGATCGAGAGCGTTGCCATGCTCTCCATGAAGCAGGCGGCAAGCCGCCCGAGACCGCCATTGCCGAGCGCGGCATCCGGCTCGCATTTGCGCAGTTCGGGCAGGGAGACGCCGAGATCGCCGAGCGCGACCTCGAAGATCTTGAGCAGCCCCATATTGTTGAGCGCATCGGTGAAGAGGCGGCCGATCAGGAATTCGAGCGAGAGATAATAGACGCGCTTGCGCCCCGCGTCGTAGCTGTGCTTCTCGGCTGTGAGCCAGCGATGCACGATGCGGTCGCGCAGCGCGAGCGCCGCGGCCTGGTACCAGTCGTGCTTGGTCGCCATGCCGGCGTCCTTGCCGATGGCAAGGCGCAGCTTCGCCAGAATCGCGCCCTTGATCTCAGCCAGCGCGAGCTCGTCGATGGGCTGGTCGGGGGCGGGAAAGTTTGGCTGGAACGATTGATCTTGCAAGGCCGTCACTTCCTGGTCGACAGAAACACCACTAACCCTACGCGTCTTGCCTCTGCACCGGAACTATCGCCGGTGCGGCCGTGCACTGCGCTGGCGCAAATTTATGCAAGGAACGGGCCGATTTGGGAACCCGGACGAGCACGGAGAACGTGGATTTGGTGCTAGTGTGGCGGCTAATTCAGCCATCAGTGTGGAGGAGACGCCCCATGAGACTGCTGATTGAAATCGCTGCTGCAGCGCTCCTTGTCATCTGCATCGCCACCTCGAGCGCCGCCTTCGCCGCCGGCAAGGGCCGTAACGCTGATGGCCTGAGCTGCGGCTTCTCGCTCCCGCAAAACGCAACACCCGCACAACGCTGCGCCGCGATCAAGCGCCAATGCGGCGGCAAGTTTTATGCGAATGCGTGCGGGGACAAGTTGGTGTCGGCGGTGAATTGAGGCGGGTGACTTGCTAAGAAGCTGGTGTCGTCCTGGCCAAGGCTCTCCCCACATCGTCGTCCTGGCGAAAGCCAGGACGTCACATGCGCCGGAGATACCCTCGGCATCAAGCCTGATCGTCATCGATCAGGTTTATTCCTTCGTCGCTCAAAGCCTGCATGATTGCTTCGATATCTTTGGGCTCAATGGTGGCTGCGGGCAGTAGCTGGTTGAGTTGCTCGAAGGTGACGAAGCCTTTGCGGCGACCAAGCCCAATGGCCGCTTGGATTATCTTCCGTCGCTCCATCTTTCCACCCTCCAACATTAGGCCTCTACTTATGGGGGGACGAAGCGAATGATTGAGGAGCGTTGGGAACAAATTAAGAACACTTTAGCAAGTCTTTGATATATCATTGTGATTCGGCGCGTTGCCGACACAATATCTAGCGTCTGCCAGACTTTGCGAGGACTACATGTCCACCATTGCCTTCGACCAGTTTGCCCTCACCCGGATCGCCGATTTCGCGCGCTCGCTGTCGCGGCTGCATCAGGCGGCGCGGCGCCAGAGGATCGATGACGACCAGCTCGACCGCGAGTTCAACGCGGTGTGCCAGTCGATCTGGGGCTACACCATCGACGACATCAGCGACGACCTGTTCTCGGTCGAGGACCACCTGTTTCTCGACACGCTGGACGAAGCGCATGCGCGCATCTTCGCGGCCGAGCAGGGCTATGACCTCGTTGGCGATCAGGGCATGCTGACCGATTGGTGGGGTTTCTGCTGGATGATCCTGGCCGAAAAGCGCGGCCTGCTGACCCAGGAGAACCGCGCCGCCGCGCGGGCGGCGATCGAGGAGAAATATCTGGCGGCGCCGAATGTGATCGGGGTGATTATCGGGAGGTGACTCACCATCCTCCGTCATTGCGAGCGTAGCGAAGCGATCCAGAATCTGTCCGCGGAGGGATTCTGGATTGCTTCGTCGCAAGTGCTCCTCGCAACGACGGCTTGGTTACAGTTGGGTCCTAATCCAGTCCTGCCCGCTTCGCCGGCTTCGCCTGCGTCTTCGGCACCGTCACATCAGGCAGCGTCTCGCGCACGATCTCCGCTGCCGGCGCATCTGCTGCCACCGTCTCTGCGCGCACCGGGGCCACCTTCATCTCGCCGAGGCGCGCGCGGACCTGTGCGGTGAGGCCGGGATAGGAGGCGACCGGGGTGAAGTCGGCGGTCTGCTCGTTGCCAACGCGGATGCCGGTATAGGCGACGAGGCCGTCGGAGGTGGCGATCACGTCGCCGGCCTTCAGCGAAGAATCCAGCGCGAGATCGACCGGGGCGAGGCCGACCGGCTCGCGGCCGTTGCAGGTGCAGTCCGCGCGCAGCACCTTGCGATAGGCGAACGCATTCTCGCTGTCGGCGTAGCGCTCGCCGGTCTGCGACGCGGCGCCGTCGATCGAGGAGCCGAAATAAATCTTTGTCGCGCTGGCAGGACAGAACGCCTGACACATCTGCGCCGGCGAGGCGAGGCCGCGCATCAGCGGAAAATATTTGCCGTCGCAACTGCGCACGCAGAAGGCCGGGCCCGAGCCGCCGGCGGCCGCTGAGCGTGTCGGCGGCACATATTGCGGGGTTGCGGGATTCTGCTGGCCGGTGAAGGGATCGGCGTAGGAGCTCGCCTGCTGCGGCACCTCGCGCTGCGGCCGCTGCTGCTGCATGCCGCCGAAGAAGAAGTCGAACAGGCCTTCGGCCGAAACCGGGGCGGGAGCTGCAAGCAGCGGGGCTGCCAGGGTGGCGGCCACAAGCATCGCGCGACGCCGCCGGCGCGCATGGGACATGACTGTACGCAACGCTTACTCCACCCGACGCAACGCAACCCGCCGAGAGCAACTCGTCTCAGCTTCTGATTCACCATAAGGGGTGATGGTAAATGAGCGGTTGAGGGGCTGGTCTTCACCTCGCCCCGCTTGCGGGGAGAGGTCGATTTGCGAAGCAAATCGGGTGAGGGGGGACAGGTCTCGCGGCCATCTCACGCGTGGAGGGAGGCCCGTCACCCCAACCCTCTCAGCGCGAGCGAAGCTCGTCGCGGCCCCGTAAGAACGGGGCCGAGGGGGAAGAGCCGTCACGCCTTCAAGAATTCCGACGCCTTGTAGAGCGAGCGGAACGGCAGGCCGGCCGCACCGAACGTGTCGGTGGCGCCTTCCTCGCGGTCGACCATGGTCAGCACCAGCACCACCTCGGCGCCGGTCTCGCGCACGGATTCCACCGCCTTCATCGCCGAGCCGCCTGTCGTGGTGACGTCCTCGACGATGACGACGCGCTTTCCCTGGAGCGTCTCGCCCCTGGGCAGGCCTTCGATCGCGAGCTTGGCGCCGTGCTCCTTCGGCTTCTTGCGCACGAAGAACGCCGCGATCGGATGGCCCTTGATCCAGGAGATCTGAGCCAGCGCGCCGGCGAGCGGCACCGCGCCCATCTCGAGCCCGCCGATGAAATCGAGATTGTCGTCCTTCAGCGCCTCATAGGTCAGCTCGGCGAGCAGTGTCGCGCCCTCCGGGTCGAGCATGGTCGGCTTGAGGTTGAAGTAGAAATCGCTCTTGCGGCCCGACGCGAGCGTCACCTCGCCGCGGCCGAAGGAGCGCCGGCGGATGATTTCGAACAGGCGGGCGCGGGAGGCTGATTTCGACACGGCGGTCCCTCGGGAGCGTTTTTGGAAGTGGCGGAATTTATCCGCGACGGCCGCGACATTCCAGAGGGGACAGGTCCAGTCAACAGGGATCGGCCGACGATCGGCCATCCCGGACCGCCGGTTGTGGGGTCGCAACCTTCTGGAGTAGGTGGGGGCTCATGCCTTTTGGGGAAGGAAACGACGCATGACCATCGAGCTGCACACCTGGAACACGCCGAACGGCCGCAAGATCTCGGTTGCGCTGGAGGAAATGGGGCTGCCCTACAAGGTGATCCCGGTGAACATCACCAAGGGCGAGCAGATGGCCCCGGAGTTCCTGAAGCTCTCCCCCAACAACAAGATCCCTGCGATCGTCGACCCCGAGGGGCCGGACGGCAAGCCCGTCAGCATCTTCGAATCCGGTGCGATCCTGCTCTACCTGGGCGAAAAGACCGGCAAATTCCTGCCGAAATCGCTCGCGGGTCGTATCCCGGTCTACGAATGGCTGATGTGGCAGATGGGCGGCTTCGGCCCGATGCCCGGCCAGGTGCATCATTTCATCGCGCTCGAGAACGAGCAGGACCGCGCCTACGGCCTGAAGCGCTTCATGGCCGAAACCCGCCGGCTCTACGCCGTGCTCGACCGCCGGCTGGCGGACCGCGACTTCGTCGCCGGCGACCTCTCGGTTGCCGATTTTGCCATCCTGGGCTGGGCCTGGCGCCATCCACGCCACAAGGTTGAGCTGGCCGACTTCCCCAACGTCAAGCGCTGGTACGAGGCCCTGATGGCGCGGCCTGCGGTGAAGCGGGGCATGGACGCGAAGCTGGATTGAGCTTTCTTCTCCCTCTCCCCGTTCTTACGGGGCCGCGACGAGCTTCGCTCGCGCTGGGAGGGTTGGGGTGAGGGCTTCTCTCCACACGCGAGATCGGCGTGAGACCTGTACCCCCTCACCCGGATTGCTTCGCAATCCGACCTCTCCCCGCAAGCGAGGAGAGGTTAAGAGGCAATCACACCTTCCGCGCCTCCACCGCCATCCTGACCGCAAGCCCGGCCAGCACCGTGCCCATCAGCCAGCGCTGCACCAGCATCCAGCTCGGCCGGTTCGCCAGGAACAGCGCGATCGATCCGGCCGCGAGCGCGATCATCGCATTCACGCTGACGCTGATCGCGATCTGGATCGCGCCCAGCACCACCGACTGCGTCAGCACGCTGCCGGCGGCGGGATCGATGAACTGCGGCAGCAGCGCCAGATACAGCATCGCGATCTTCGGATTGAGCAGGTTGGTGACGAACCCCATCGCGAACAATTTGCGCGGACTGTCGATCGCAAGCTGCTTCACCTGGAACGGCGAGCGCCCGCCCGGCTTCACCGCCTGCCAGGCCAGCCACAGCAGATAACCGGCGCCGGCAAAGCGCAGCGCGTCATAGGCAAAGGGAATGGCGAGCAGCAGCGCCGTGATGCCGAACGCCGCGCACAGCATGTAGAACACGAAGCCGAGCGCCACGCCGCCGAGCGAGACGATGCCCGCCGCCGGCCCCTGCGTGATCGAGCGCGAGATCAGGTAGATCATGTTCGGTCCCGGCGTGAGCACGAGGCCGAGGCAGACGAGAGCGAAGCCGAGCAGCGCGGAAGTGTGGGGCATGGGAGAACCGGTGCAGGAGATGCGGTGGTTCTAATATGCGCGAGGCGGCGGAGCCATCGCGCAATTGCTCGGAGGACAATTCGATTCAGTGCGTGTCTCTCTGGGCGTCGTCCCGGCGAAGGCCGGGACCCATACCCCCAGGGAGAAGTGTGGTGCGGGATCGTAGTGGGCAATCTTCGCCCAACTCGATCCTGTGGTTATGGGTCCCGGCCTTCGCCGGGACGACACCGTGTTTGTGGCGTCAGCGAAGCGCAAGTGAGCCGAGGTGAAGAGCCGTCAATGCGCCTCGTCCCAGTTCTTCGCGGCGCGTGCATCGACGTGCAGCGGCACGGACAGCAGCACGGCCGGGAACGGCGCGTCCTGCATGACGTGCTGCACGACCGGCAGCGTCGCCTCGACCTCGGCGTCCGGCACCTCGAAGATCAATTCGTCATGCACCTGGAGCAGCATCTGCGCCGAGAGTTTCTTCTCGGCGAGTGCGTCCTCCACCCGCGTCATGGCACGGCGGATGATGTCGGCTGCGGTGCCCTGAAGACGCGCGTTGATCGCGGCGCGCTCGTTGAAGGCGCGCACCGAGGCGTTCGACGCCTTGATATCAGGATAGTGGCACTTGCGGCCGAACAGCGTGGTGACATAGCCGTGTTGCCGGCAGAAATCGCGCGTCTCGTCCATATAGGCGCGGATGCCGGGGAAGCGCTCGAAATACTTCTTGATGTAGGCCGAGGCCTCCTCGCGCGCGATGCCGAGCTGGTTGGCGAGGCCGAACGCCGAGATGCCGTAGATGATGCCGAAATTGATCGCTTTGGCCCGGCGGCGGATTTCGCTCGGCATGCCCTTGATCGGCACGCCGAACATTTCCGACGCGGTCATGGCGTGAATGTCGAGCCCGTCGCGGAACGCCTGCTTCAGCACGGGGATGTCGGCGATCTCGGCCAGCAGCCGCAATTCGATCTGCGAATAGTCGGCGGAGACGAGCTTGTGCCCGGGCGTCGCGATGAAAGCGCGGCGAATCTTGCGGCCGTCCTCGGTGCGCACCGGGATGTTCTGCAAGTTCGGCTCGTTCGACGACAGCCGGCCCGTCGTGGTCGCGGCCAGCGCGTAGGTCGTGTGCACGCGATGGGTCTGCGGATTGACGTATTCAGGCAGCGCGTCGGTGTAGGTCGATTTGAGTTTCGAGACCTGGCGCCACTCCAGAATCTTTTTCGGAAGGTCGTGGCCCTGCTCGGCGAGCTCGTCGAGCACCTGCGCGGTGGTCGACCATGCGCCGGTCTTGGTCTTGGTGCCGCCCGGCAGGCTCATCTTGCCGAACAGGATGTCGCCGATCTGCTTGGGGCTGCCGACATTGACCGGCTCGCCCGCGATCTCCTGGATCTCGGCTTCGACGCGGGCCGCGGTCTGGGCGAAGTCGCCGGAGAGACGCGACAGCACCTGGCGATCGATCGAGATGCCGCGCCGCTCCATGCGCGCGAGCACCGCGACCAGCGGCCGCTCCAATGTCTCATAGACCGTCGTCATGTGCTCGGCGACGAGGCGCGGCTTCAGCACGCGCCAGACCCGCAAGGCCATGTCGGCGCCTTCCGCTGACAGCGGCGCGGCCTTGTCGATCGGCACCTGGTCGAAGGTGATCTTGCCCTTGCCGCTGCCGAGCAACTCGCCCTCCTTCAGCATGGCGTGGCCGAACCAGCGCTCGGCGAGCGATTCCAGCCCGTGCGAGCCGCGGCCGGCGTCGAGCACATAAGAGATCAGCTGGGCGTCGTCGGTGTTGCGCAAGGTGATGCCGTGCTGCGCCAGCATGACGGCGGTGAATTTGACGTCGAAGCCGATCTTGAGGATGCCCGATGATTCCAGCACCGGCCGCAACGCGTCGATCGCGTCGGCATGCTTGACCTGATCGGGCGCAAGGCCGCCGTCGAACAGGCCGGCGCCGCCGCCGGACTGCTTGTGCGCCAGCGGCACGTAACACGCATCGTTCGGCGCGAGCGACAGCGCGACGCCACAGAGATCGGCCTGCATCGGATCGATCGAGTTCGCCCTGATCTCGATCGCGACATGGCCGGCATCGTGAATGCGCGCGATGAAGGCGTTCAATTCGGCGAGCGTCTTGATCGCCTGGTACTTGCCGCGGTCGACCGGAAGCTTGCGCAGCGCCTCTTCGCGCGCGGCGGCGAGCGAGATCGGCGCGCCCTTGATGCTGGCCGACTTGCCGCCTTTGTCGCCGCCCGTTGCCGTAACCGCAGGAGCGGCGAAGAGATCGCCGGACGTCGCGGACGAGGTCGTCCTGGCCGCGCTGTCGCCGCCGCGGGCCTCGCTGCTGTTCGCCACATCGGCATCGACATTGGCGGGATCGATCTGCGAATAGTCGGCGACGCGGCGCGTCAGCGTGGAGAACTCCATCGCCTTCAGGAAGGCGATCAGCTTGCGCGCGTCGGGCTCGTGGACGGCGAGGTCGTCGAGCGGCACCTCCAGCTCGACCTTGTCGTCGAGCAGCACCAGCTTGCGCGAGATCCGCGCCTTCTCGGCATTCTCGATCAGCGCCTCGCGCCGCTTCGGCTGCTTGATTTCGGTCGCGCGGAACAGGAGCTGCTCGAGGTCGCCATAATCGACGATCAGCTGCGCCGCGGTCTTGATGCCGATGCCGGGCACGCCGGGCACGTTGTCGGTGGAATCGCCGGCGAGCGCCTGCACCTCGACCACCTTCTCCGGCGGAACGCCAAATTTCTCGATCACCTCGGGAATGCCGATGCGGCGATCCTTCATGGTGTCGTACATCGTGATCCTGTCGTTCACGAGCTGCATCAAGTCCTTGTCGGAGGACACGATGGTCGTGGTGGCACCGCGGTCGCTCGCCTCCCGCGCATAGGTCGCGATCAGATCGTCGGCCTCGAAGCCGCCTTGTTCCAGGCAGGGCAGGTCGAAGGCGCGCACGGCCTCGCGGATCAGCGCGAATTGCGGGATCAGATCGTCAGGCGCCGGCGGCCGGTGCGCCTTGTACTCGGGGTAGATCTTGTTGCGGAAGGTGACCTCCGACTTGTCGAACACGATGGCCAGATGCGTCGGCCGGTTGTCGGCTGGCATGTCGCGCAAAAGCTTCCACAGCATGTTGCAGAAGCCGAGCACGGCATTGACCTGAAGACCGTCGGATTTGCGGTTCAGCGGCGGCAGCGCGTGATAGGCGCGGAAGATGTAGGAGGAACCGTCGACCAGGAAGACATGGTCGCCCTTGCCGGCCGCCTT
This sequence comes from Bradyrhizobium sp. 1200_D9_N1_1, assembly GCF_052075915.1. Taxonomy (NCBI): domain Bacteria; kingdom Pseudomonadati; phylum Pseudomonadota; class Alphaproteobacteria; order Hyphomicrobiales; family Nitrobacteraceae; genus Bradyrhizobium; species Bradyrhizobium sp. 1200_D9_N1_1. Next base: position 1,113,807 of record NZ_CP197226.1, read on the forward strand.
CGCCGCCACCGGTTTGGCAGCAGTTGTCGCAGCGGATTTGCTGTCGGCGGCCGTCTTGGGCGCGGCAGCCTTGGTGTCAGCTTTGGCGGTGGTCTTCGGGGATGTCTTGGGCATGGCCGCAATGTATGAATTTTTGCGGGCTTTGACAGCCTTTGGAGGGGGATTTTTGGGCTGACGGCGCGACTATCCCCCGCTGTCATTCCTCGCATCCCCACTGTCATTCCCCGCGAAGGCGGGGAATCCAGTACGCCGCGGCTTCTCGGCTCAATCACTGGCGTCCCGGCGTACTGGGACGCCCGGTCGAGCCGGGCGACGACACCGAGAGTGCAGCTACTCCGCCGCCTGCAACCGCACGCCCGCCTTCTTCGGCGCGATCCAGAACGCATCCGGCCGTTCGAACAGGAAATCGGCACCGAGCCGCAGGGCGGCCTGCCAGATCGCGAGCGATCCAAGCACGCCGGCGATGGTGACGATCAGCGACACCGTGCCGATATCAGGAATGACGCCGGTGCGCAGCAGCAGCGTGCGCGTTGCCGCCATCGGCAGGAAGAAGGCGAGATAGATCACGATCGAGTGCTCGCCGCAGAAGCGGAAGAAGTTCAGCCACTGCGCGCGCGCGAGCAGCGTGCCCATGGTGATGATGGCGCAGGCCCCTGCAAAGCCGAGCACGAGTGAGACGACCTTCCATTCGCTGGCCCCATACGCGACGAGGCCGGCATTGATCAGCGCCCAGGTCGCGAGCGCTGCGAGTGCAGGCCCAGGATGGCTGCGCGCGCGATCCGACAGCGCGAACACGTACGGCGCGAACAGATAGCCCGAATAGAAATAGACGAAGCGCGCGCAGAACTCGTCGATCGCGGTCCAGCCGGTCGCGATGCGCGCCGTCTCCAGCGCCGCGGCGATGAGCCAGATCGCGAGCGGCGGGACGCGCCGTGTCAGCTTTGTGACGACGAAGAAGACCGGCAGCAGGTAGATGAACCAGAGCGTGCCGAACGGCTCGATGAAGGATTCGAGATACAAGAGGCCGACCTCGCGCCAGCTCGTCTCCGCCGCGAAGGCGGGCGCCTTGAAGCCGAACTGGATTGTCACCCAGACGACATAGAAATAGGCGAAATGCACCACCTTGCGGTCGAGATAGGTTCGCCAGTCGCGGTCGATCACCAATGACAGGAACAGGCCCGAAATCAGGAAGAAATCCGGCATCCGGAACGGCTTTGCGAAGGCCACGGCGACATGCATGAAACCGGTCTCGCCCGCGGCGAGCTCGACCCCAAGCACCGAATGCATCATCACGACCATGACGATGCAGATGCCCTTGGCATAGTCGACCCAGTCGACACGTGCGGCAGAAGGGGCGTTAACGCCCCCGTTCCCAGGGATTGTGCCTGATGGTGCCATGGTGTCCCGTTTCGAGGCGTGTTCCACCCGGCTCTGTGCGGGCGTGATGCAGTGTGGGGCCTTGCGGCTTACGACTTCTTTACCGGTTCAATTCGCGTGCCGGTTTTTGCTCGCAGACTGTTCCCTTCCATCGGGAAAATGCTAAACCGCCCCGCATTGGGGTTTCGTTAACCAAGCCAAGACAGGGTTTCTCATGCGAATCGCGATGATCGGAACGGGCTATGTGGGACTGGTGTCCGGGGCCTGCTTTGCGGATTTCGGTCACGACGTCACCTGCGTCGACAAGGACGAGAAGAAGATCGCGGCGCTCCATCGCGGCGAGATCCCGATCTACGAGCCCGGGCTCGACGAGCTGGTCGCGACCAACGTCAAGGCCAAGCGGCTCGACTTCACCACCGACCTGTCGAAGCCGGTCGCGGACGCCGATGCCGTCTTCATCGCGGTCGGCACGCCGTCGCGCCGCGGTGACGGCCACGCCGATCTGTCCTACGTCTACGCCGCCGCGAAAGAGATCGCGCAGTCGCTGTCGGGCTTCACCGTCGTGGTGACCAAGTCGACCGTGCCGGTCGGCACCGGCGACGAGGTCGAGCGCATCATCCGCGAAACCAATCCCAACGCCGACGTCGTCGTCGCCTCCAACCCCGAATTCCTGCGCGAGGGCGCGGCGATCCGCGACTTCAAGTTCCCGGACCGCGTCGTGGTCGGCACCTCCGACGAGCGCGCCCGCAAGGTGATGGGCGACATCTATCGCCCGCTGTCGCTGAACCAGGCGCCGCTGATGTTCACGGCGCGCCGCACCGCCGAGATGATCAAATACGCTGCCAACGCGTTCCTCGCGACCAAGATCACCTTCATCAACGAGATCGCGGACCTTTCCGAAAAGGTCGGGGCCAACGTGCAGGAGGTCGCGCGCGGCATTGGCCTGGACAACCGCATCGGCACCAAGTTCCTGCATGCAGGTCCCGGCTTCGGCGGCTCGTGCTTCCCGAAGGACACCAAGGCGCTGATCAAGATCGCGCAGGACTACGACGTGTCCTTGCGCATCGTCGAATCCGTGCTGGCCGTCAACGAGAACCGCAAGCGCGCGATGGCGCGCAAGGTCAGCCAGGCGCTTGGCGGCTCGCTGCGCGGCAAGACCATCGCCGTGCTCGGCCTCACCTTCAAGCCCGACACCGACGATATGCGCGATGCGCCGTCGATCCCGCTGGTGACCGGCCTGATCGACATGGGCGCCAAGGTGAAGGCCTTCGATCCCGTCGGCATGGAGCAGGCGAAGAGTGAGCTGCCCAGCATCACCTATTGCGAGGACGCCTATTCCTGTGCGCAAGGCGCCGATGCGCTGGTTGTCGTCACCGAATGGGTGCAGTTCCGCGGCCTCGATCTCGACCGGCTGAAGAGTGTCATGGCGCAGCCCGTCGTCGTCGACCTCCGCAACATCTACAGCCCCGAAGACATGCGCGCCGCCGGCTTCACCTACGAGAGCGTCGGCCGTCCGTCGGCGCAGGGCTGATAGCGACACACGATTGTCATACCCCGCGAAGGCGGGGTATCCAGTAACCCCGATCTTCGTGATGATTGGGACCTGAGTTTACTGGATCACCCGCCTTCGCGGGTGATGACGGACCGAGACCTTTGCCCCGCAGCTTCGACACGCCCCTCCCGATCGATGCCGTGCTCGACGATTTGTCGCGCACGCTCGAGGCACACAATGCGGCCGTGCTGGTGGCCCCGCCCGGCGCCGGCAAGACCACGCGCGTGCCTCTGGCGCTGCTCGATGCGCCCTGGGCCAAGGGCAAGAAGATCATCGTGCTGGAGCCGCGGCGCATCGCGGCGCGCGCCAGCGCCGATCGCATGGCCAAATCGCTCGGCGAGCGGGCAGGTGAGACCGTCGGCTACCGCGTCCGTTTCGGCTCGAAAATATCGCGCGCGACGCGCATCGAGGTCGTGACCGAAGGCATCTTCACCCGCCAGATCATGGACGATCCCGAGCTCTCCGGCGTTGCCGCCGTCCTGTTCGACGAATTTCACGAGCGTTCGCTCGACGCCGACATGGGCCTTGCGCTGGCGCGTGACGCGCAAACCGGCCTGCGCGAGGATCTGCGCATTCTCGTGATGTCGGCAACGCTCGACGGCGCCCGCGTCGCAAAGCTGCTCGGTGAGGCGCCCGTCGTCGAAAGCGAGGGCCGCGCCTTTCCGGTCGAGACGCGCTATCTCGGCCGCAAGGCGGACGCGCCGATCGAGCGGCAGATGGCGGATGCGATCGCCTCGGCGTTGCGCGCCGATGGCGGTTCGGTGCTGGCGTTCCTGCCCGGCGCCGCTGAAATCCGCCGCACCCAGAATTTCCTCGGCGAGCGCGTCCAGGACGCCAGTATCGAGATCGTGCCGCTGTTCGGCGCGCTCGATGCCGCCGCGCAGGATCGCGCCATTGCGCCCGCGCCGAAGGGCACGCGCAAGGTGGTGCTGGCGACCTCGATCGCGGAGACCTCGCTCACCATCGAAGGCGTGCGCATTGTCGTCGATTCCGGTCTTGCCCGCGTGCCGCGCTACGAGCCTGATATCGGCCTGACCCGGCTCGAGACCGTGCGCGCCTCGCGCGCGGCGGTGGATCAGCGCCGCGGCCGCGCCGGCCGCACCGAGCCGGGCGTCTGCTACCGGCTCTGGGACGAGCCGCAGACGGCGTCGCTCGCGCCCTACACCCAGCCGGAAATCCTCAGCGCCGATCTGTCCTCGCTCGTGCTCGATCTGGCGCAATGGGGCGTCACTGACCCCGCCGCGCTGTCGTTCCTCGACCCGCCGCCGCAGCCGGCCTGGAAGGAAGCCAAGAGCCTTCTCAGCGAGCTCAATGCGCTGGATGGCGACGGCCGCATCACCGCCGAGGGCAAGAGCCTGCGCGCGCTGGCATTGCCGCCGCGGCTGGCGCGCATGATCGTGGATTCGCATCGCGCCGGCGCGGGCGGAGACGCCGCCGAGATCGCGGCGATCCTCACCGAGCGCGGGCTCGGCGGCGACAGCGCCGATCTCGAGCACCGGCGCGACCAGTTCCGCCGCGACCGCTCACCGCGCGCATCGAGTGCGCGCGACCTTGCCCGGCGCTGGGCCTCGCAGGTCGCGGCGTCAGAGAAGGAGGGGCCGCAGGAAGATCTCTCGACCGGCCTGATGCTCGCCTATGCCTTCCCGGACCGCGTCGCGCGCAATCGCGGCAACGGCAGTTTCGTGCTCGCCAACGGTCGCGGCGCCGCCGTCGAGCAGACCTCGTCGCTCGCCCGCGCGCCCTATATCGCGATCGGCGAAATGACGGGCACGGCGGCGAGCGGCCGCATCCTGCTCGCCGCGCAAATCACCGAGGACGACATCGAGCGGCATTTCGCCGAGCATATCGAGACCGTTGACGAGATCTCGTTCGATCGCGGCGCGATGGCGCTGCGTGCACGGCGCAAGCGCGCGCTGCATGCGATCACGCTCTCTGAAGCTACGCTGGCTGTGTCGCCGTCGGAGGAGACCGCGCGCATCTTCGCGGATGGTCTGATCGCCGCGGGCCTCGACCGGTTGCCCTGGTCGAAGGCGGCCGAGCAATGGCGCGACCGCGTGATGTTCCTGCGCAAGGCCGAAGGCGACAGCTGGCCTGACCTGTCCGACGACGGGCTGATCGTGCGGCGCGACGACTGGCTGGTGCCCGCGCTCTACGACAAGATAGCGCTCAAGGATATCTCCGCCGGCGATCTCTCCGATGCGCTGATGGCGCTGTTGCCGTGGGAGATGCGCGCACGGCTCGACCGCGAGGCGCCGACGCATTTCGAGGCGCCGACCGGGACCGTGCTCGCGATCGACTACGAGGCCGAGCAGGGGCCGACCATCGCAGTGCGGCTCCAGGAGTTGTTTGGCCTCAACACCCATCCGTCGATCGCGGCCGGCAAGGTGCCGCTGGTGCTGGAATTGCTGTCGCCGGCGCAGCGCCCGGTGCAGGTGACGCGCGATCTCCCCGGTTTCTGGCGCGGCAGCTACGCCGCGGTACGCTCCGACCTGCGCGGCCGCTACCCGCGCCATCCCTGGCCGGAAGATCCGGCGAATGCATTGCCGACCCGGCGGGTCAAACCGCGCGGCACCTGAGAAATCACGAACCCGTATTAACCGTCCGCTCATCCTTTTCGTCAAAATGGCACTGGCCCGGCCGCGGCGTCGCTCGCGGACGGTCGTGTCGCGTGGTGAAATCGAGCTTTCCGGCTCGGAAGTGGTGTGATGCGTAACATAATGATCCTCGCGGCCATCATGATCGGCCTCGGCACCTTCATGGCGCAGATGGCGGACAGGATGAGCTCCGCTTCCGCCACGTCAGCGCCGCGCACGACGGTCGCGGTCGCAACCACGGCGCCGGCCGGTGGCCGCAGCCTCGCCATTGGCCGCGACGGCCGTGGCCATTTCCAGACCGAGGGCCGGATCGAGGGCCAGCGCATCGGCTTCATGGTCGACACCGGCGCCTCCGTCGTTGCGCTGAACGAGACCTCGGCCGCCCGCTTCGGCCTGCGTCCCTCGCGCGGCGAGTACAACGCCACCGTCTCCACCGCCAACGGCACCATCAAGGCCGCGCGCACCCGCATCGCCATGCTGGAGGTCGGCGGCCTCGTCGTGCGCGACGTCGACGCCATGGTGTTGCCGGACGAGGCGCTGTCGGAAAACCTGCTCGGCCTCTCCTTCCTGTCCCGCCTGAAGCGTTTCGAGTACGCCAACGGGCAGATGGTGCTGGAGCAGTAGAAGCCTCCCAAAGGCTCCTGCGACCGTATATTTCAAAAAGCGTCGTTGTTTCGACCGCTCTCGCGGTCAGATTTCCCCCGTTGCTAAACTGCCGCAATTATAAGCCACAAGCTGCCATTCCCGCCTTCCGCTGCGGCCTGGCATTCGCTAAGGCTGCATCAAATCCTGCCCCCCTTTTCACGAGACCGTCTCAATGTTTCCCAAGCCGAAATCCGTCTTGTTGCCCAACACCTACGCCTTCGAATCCGAGCCGATGGTGAAACCTACGGGTTTTCGCGAATACGACGCGCGCTGGCTGTTCCAGAAGGAAATCAACCTGATGGGGATCCAGGCGCTCGGCATGGGGCTGGGCGCACTGATCGCGGAACTCGGCGTCAAGCAGGAGATCGTCACCGGCCATGACTTCCGCGGCTATTCCGCCTCGATCAAATATGCGCTGATCTCCGGCCTGATGGCGGCGGGGTGCAAGGTGCACGACATCGGGCTCGCGGTGACGCCGATGGCCTATTTCGCGCAGTTCGATCTCGACGTGCCCTGCTGCGCGATGGTCACGGCCTCGCACAACGACAATGGCTGGACCGGCGTGAAGATGGGCGCCAACCGCCCGCTGACCTTCGGCCCGGACGAGATGACGCGGCTCAAGGAGATCGTGCTCAACGCCGATTTCAAGAACAAGGTCGGCGGCTCCTATCAATTCCACGAGAATTATCCGGCGCGCTACATCGCCGATCTCACCAGCCGTCCGAAGCTGACGCGCAAGCTCAAGGTCGTCGCGGCCTGCGGCAACGGCACCGCGGGCGCATTCGCGCCGCAGGTGCTGGAGGCGATCGGCTGCGAGGTGATCCCGCTCGACACCGAGCTCGACCACACGTTCCCGAAATACAATCCGAATCCTGAAGACATGGAGATGCTGCACGCGATCCGCGACGCGGTGCTGCAGCACAAGGCCGATGTCGGCCTCGGCTTCGACGGTGACGGCGACCGCTGCGGCGTCGTCGACAACACCGGCGAGGAAATCTTCGCCGACAAGGTCGGCGTGATGTTGGCGCGCGACATGTCGGCGATCCACAAGGACGCGCAGTTCATCGTCGACGTGAAATCGACCGGCCTCTTCATCACCGATCCGGTGTTGCAGAAGCAGGGCGCCAAGACCACCTATTGGAAGACCGGCCATTCCTACATGAAGCGCCGCACCCACGAGACGGGTGCGCTCGCCGGCTTCGAGAAGTCGGGCCACTTCTTCTTCAACAAGCCGTATGGACGCGGCTATGACGACGGCCTGGTCTCGGCGATTGCGATCTGCGATATGCTCGACCGCGCCCCCGGCAAGTCGATGGCCGACCTGAAGAACGCGCTGCCAAAAACCTGGTCGTCGCCGACCATGTCGCCGCATTGCGCCGACGAGGTCAAATACGGCGTCATCGACGCCGTGGTGAAGCATTTCGAAGGCTTGCAGGCCAAGGGTGCCAAGATCGGCGGCCAGGCGATCCGCGATCTCGTCACCGTCAACGGCGTGCGCGTCACGGTGGAAGACGGCAGCTGGGGCCTGATGCGTGCCTCCTCCAACAAGCCCGAGCTCGTGGTCGTGGTCGAGAGCCCGGTCTCCGAGCAGCGCATGCACGACATGTTCGAGATGGTGAACAGCGTGCTGCGCACGCATCCCGAAGTCGGCGCGTACAATCAGACGATCTGAGAGGGGCCGGTATCACCACATGCACTGCGTCATGCCCCGCGCAGGCGGGGCATCCAGTACGCCGCGGCCTCCCGGTTCAATCGCAGGCGTCTCGGAGTACTGGATCGCCCGGTCAAGCCGGGCGATGACACTTTTCGTGTGGTGAGCTCTAAGCCGCCACCACCGCCGGAATCGGCAGCGCGGTGACCGACTTGATCTTCTCCATCGCGAAGCGCGAGGTGACGTTCTTCAGCGGCACGGCGCTGATCAGCTTCTTGTAGAACACGTCATAGGCCTGCATGTCCGCGACCACGACGCGCAGCATGTAGTCGACGTCGCCGGCCATCCGGTAGAACTCCATCACCTCGGGCATGGCGCTGACGGCCTCGGCGAACTTCTTGAGCCAGGCGTCGGAATGATCGGAGCTCTCGACCGAGACGAACACGGAGATGCCGAGCCCGATCTTGTTCTGGTCGACGAGGGCGACCCGTTTCAGGATCACCCCGTCGGCCTCCAGCCGCTGGATGCGTTTCCAGCAGGGGGTCGAGGACAGGCCGACACGATCGCCGATCTCGGCGACGGACAGGGAGGCATCCTCCTGGAGTACCATCAGAATCTTGCGGTCGATGGCGTCGAGGCGGCGGCTGGTCTCGGGGATCTGGACGGCGAGGTCAGTCATTTGAAGAACTTTGTTTCATTATAGGGGTCGATTTCCCTGATATAGAGAAAATCCTTCCACGACAAGCCTATAATCTTGGCGACCCGCCCGGCGCCCTCGCTGGCGGTCCGTCTAAAAGCCTTTCAACTTCAACGCGTTGCGGGGCAGCCAGGCCGCCACCATGGCGGGTACATTTCAGCGCTGCGGCAGCCGCGGCGAATCGCAGCGCCTCCCGTACCACCGCACCCTCGGCCAGGCGAAGCGTGAAGGCACCATGGAAGACGTCGCCGGCGCCAAGCGTATCGACCGCATGAACCGGGAAGGCCGGTGTCTCCTCAAGCTCGCCTGCATCGTTCAGCCAGATCGTACCGAGGGGACCGCGTGTGGCGGCGAGAAAGGCCGGCGTCAGCTTCGCCAGGTGCCGCAATGCCTCGCCGTCGGCGGCGATGCCGGCAGTCTCCTGCACCTGTTCGCTGGCGAACAGAAGATGCGAGGCCGCCGTGAGCAGGCCGTCCTGCAAAGACATCGCGCGGTCGACGCCGACGATGACAGGTATGCCGCGCCGGCGCGCCTCGGCGCAGAGGGAGGTCGCGAACCCTGCACAGCGGCTTTCGACGAGGACCGCCCGACAATCGGCGAGCAGGACGTCAGCGTCCGGCAGCTTCACGCTCCACAGGCCGGGATCGCGATAGATCGTGAGTGTCCGCTCGCCGGAGGGCTCGATCATGATCGCGGAGACGGGCGTGGTCACATCAGGCATGCGCACGATATGGCCGGTGTCGATGCCTTCCTGCGCCATCCGTTCGAGAATGAAGCCGCTCGACGTCTCCCGGGCATCGCCCATGGGACCTGCGAACGAGACGCGGCCGCCAAGCCGTGCCATCGCGATCGCGGCATTGAGCGCGTTGCCGCCGCAGATCTCGGCAAGATGCGTGGCATTCGCCTTGCTGCCGCGTGCGGGCACGGCCTCGACGCGAAAGGTCAGGTCGCGCACGGGAATGCCGATGCAGAGGATGCGCGGCGCAATCCCGGCCATCACCGGCCTCAGCTCAAGCGCCGCTCTTGTCGTGCACCCAGCGGCCGAGCAGGTGATGGGCGATGGCGAAGGGATGCGGGCCGGCGAGCCCGTCGGGATGCGTCCGCGTCAGCATCAGCGCCGCCTCCTCGCGCGTGAACCAGCGCGCATCCTCCAGCTCTGAATGATCGACGACAATGTCCTCGTTCAGCGCCCGCGCGCTGCAGCCGATCATCAGCGACGACGGGTAGGGCCACGGCTGCGTCATGTAATACTGCACGTCGGTGCAGCGGATCCCGGATTCTTCGAGGATCTCCCGGCGCACCGCGTCCTCGATGGTCTCGGCGGCCTCGACGAAGCCGGCGAGGCAGGAAAACATGCCCGGCGGAAACTGCTTCTGGCGGCCGAGCAGGCATTTTTCTCCGGAGGCGACCAGCATGATCACGACCGGATCGGTGCGCGGAAAATGCTCGGCCTTGCAGGCAGGGCAATCGCGCTTCCAGCCGCCTTCCTTCATCGCGCTGCGCGTGCCGCAATTGGCGCAATAGCCGTGGCGCTGGTGCCAGCTCACCATCGACTTCGCCATCGCGATCGCCGAAAGCTCGTCGGGGGGAATCGCGCCCTGCATGGCCATGCCGCGCAGCTCGGTGAGGCTGTAGTCCTCGCGGCCGACCAGCTTCTCGGCGGCGGCCTGCGACAGGCCCATGCCGAACACAGCGGCGCCGTCGCGTAAGCCTAAGAAGATCGTGCCGGGATTGGCGCCGCATTTCAGCGCCTCGTCGATTCCCAGCAGCGCGCGCACGTTTTCGCCTTCGCGCTTCACCAGCAGCGAGTCGCGGTGGACGACATAGGCGCGCGAGGACGGCTTCTGCTCCAGCGCGAACAGCTTTTCGTCGTCGCGGCGCAGATGCGCGGCGCGGTCGAGGATGTTGGTGACGAAGGCCGGCTGTCCCAGCGGAAATGCGTCGAATGCTGACATTTCTTGTTCTTTCAACCCAACCAGATTTTTCGGCGAAGCGCGCTGATGAAATTCTGCACCTCTGTGGCGTCATGCGCCAAGGGCTGCATCACGCCCCAGACCGGCCGCGGCCAGGCGGCGTCACCGGTGCGGCGGGCGATGATGTGGACGTGAAGCTGCGGCACGAGGTTGCCGAGCGCCGCGATATTGAGCTTGTCGCATTTGGTGATCTCCTTCAGCGCGCGCGAGACGCGGGAGATCTCGGTCATCAGCTGCGCCTGCTGCACTTCGTCGAGATCGATGATCTCGACCGCATCGGGGCGCCGCGGCACCAGCAACAGCCAGGGATAATTGGCGTCCTTGATGACCAGCACCTTCGACAGCGGCAGGTCGCCGATGTCGATGGTGTCCTCTTTCAGGCGGGAGTGCAGCGACCAGGCGGGTTCGGACATGAAGGTTTTCCGGATGGCCCGGTGGGACGGGCTTGTTGGGTTCGACCATACGATACCGATTCCGATAGGGGAAGGATCGGGGCTCCGCCGGTACTGCATACACGGTCGTCGCCCCGGACAAGCGCAGCGAAGCGGAGCGCTGATCCGGGGCCCATAACCACAGGGAGAGATTTGGCGAAGACTCGCAGTTGCCAGCCCCCGCCACCACCTCTTCCTGTGGTTATGGATTCCGGGCTCGCGCTTTGCGCGCCCCGGAATGACAGAAACTACGCCTCCGCGAGCACCTGCGCATTGGCGCGGACCGAGGCTTCGCTGACGCGGATGCCGAGACCGGGGCCGTCGGGCACGACCACGTGACCCGCGCGGTTGGCGACGCGCTCTTCCAGCACGTCCTCGGTGAGCACATGATGCGGCATGTAGAATTCGCAGCCGAGCGAGATGCCCGGCGTGGCCGCAATCAGCTGCGTACCTGCGGCAAGGCCGATGCCGCCCTCCCACAGCGTGCCGCCATAGCCGGGCAGGCCGGCGATGTCGGCGATCGCCATGATCGCCTGCGCCTCGAACAGGCCGCCGGCCTTCATCAGCTTGATCGAGACGGCGTCGGCCGCCTCGCGTCGCACCACCTCCATCATGTCGCGGCGGTCGAAGCAGCTTTCGTCGGCGAGCACGGGCGTTTCCAGCGCCGCGGTGAGCTGCGCCATCACGTCGAGATATTTGCGCGGCACCGGCTGCTCGATGAAGGTCGGCGCAAACTCCTCGACATCGCGCAAAATCTTGATGGCGCCGAACGGCGCCAGCGCCTGGTTGTAGTCGACACGGAGGTCGACCTTGTCGCCGAATTCCTTCCGGATTGCCTCAAGATGATCGAGATCCTCGCGGTGCGGCTTCACGCCGGTCTTGACCTTGTAGATGACATTGCCGTCCGGAACCATTTTTCGCATGCGCTCGAGATCGGCGGGAAAGTCCGGATCGGCAATCGAGAAGGAGAGCGGGATCGTGTCGCGCACGCGGCCGCCGAGCAGGTCGGCGACCGACAGCCCCGACGACTTGCCGACGATGTCGAGCAGCGCCATCTCGATCGCGACCTTGGCCTCGGCATGGCCGACCAGCGCGCGGTCGAGCTCGGCCATCAGCGCGCGGATGCGGCGCACCGGCTTGCCGAGCGCGATCGGCCGCAGATAGATGTCGAGCGCGGAGAAGGCTGCTTCCGGCGTTCCTGTAAAGACCTCCCACGGCGCTGCCTCGCCCCAGCCGATCACGCCGTCGCTTGACGTGAGCTCGATCAGCACGCGCTTCACCGTGCCCTTGACGTTGCCGACGCCCTGCAGGCGCGCCATCTTGATCGGGCTTTCGATCAGGAACAGCCTGATGCGTTCGACGGTTGCTTCGGTCATGTCAGGCCTCCATTGACGTGCCAGACCTGGCCGGTGACGTAGGATGCTTTGGGGGACGCCAGGAAGGCGATGATTTCGGCCACTTCCTCCGGCCGCCCGCGGCGGCGCATCGGAATCAGCGCTTCGGTCGCAGCGATCTGCTCGGGCGACAGCCGGCTCTCGCTCGGCTTGTCCTTGACGATGAGGCCCGGTGAGACGGCGTTGACGGTGATGCCGTCTTTTGCGAGCTCGACCGCAGCGAGCCGCACCAGCGCTTCAAGCGCGGAGCGGCTCGCAGCCGTTGCCGCGAACGGCGCAAACTCGGGGCGGATCGCGTGGGCCACGAAGGACGACACCGCGACGATCCGTGCGTCGCGACCGGCGCGCAGCAGCGGCAGCGCGGCGTCGACCAGGCGCGTGAAGGCCAGCGCGGATTCGTCCATCGCCTGGCGGAATTCATCCGCCGGCGTGCCGATCGCGCTGCCGCGGCGGGCATGGCCGCCCACGAGGATCAACCCATCGAGTCGGCCGAAGGCGGTTTGCGCAGCGGCGACGGCGTCGGTGGCGGCGGCCTCCCCGGCGAGGTCGCCGAGGCATTTTGCGACCACAGCGCCTTGCGCTTCGGCTTCCGCCGCAGCGGCATCGAGGCCGGCCGCATTGGAGCGCGTGTGCAGCAGCAGCGCGGTGCCGGGCGCCGCGAGCAGTCTTGCGGTGGCGCGGCCGATGCCGCTGGCGGCACCGGTGACGAGATAGACGCGATTGATATCGGACATCAGGATGTTGCGTTGGCCGGCGGCAGCGCGCCGGTGCGGTGGAAATGGCTGAGGAAGGCACGCGTCGCGGCTTCCTGGGGATTGTCGATCACCTGCCGCGCCGGGCCTTCCTCGACGACGACACCGTCGCGCATGAAGATGAGGCGGTCGGCGACCTCGCGGGCAAAGGCGATCTCATGGGTCACGATCACCATGGTCATGCCCTCCGAGGCCAGCCGCTGCATGACGGCGAGCACCTCGCCGACGAGTTCAGGGTCGAGCGCCGAGGTGGCCTCGTCGAACAGCATCACGTCCGGCTCCATCGCCAGCGCCCGCGCGATCGCGACGCGCTGCTTCTGTCCGCCCGAGAGCGTCGCCGGATACTGGTCCGCCTTCTCGGCAAGGCCGACCTTTGCGAGCTGCGCCCGCGCGAGCTTCTCGGCGTCGGCCCTGGCCATGCGGCGCACCGTGACCGGTCCCTCCATCACGTTCTGGAGCGTGGTCATGTGCGGGAACAGGTTGAAGTGCTGGAACACCATGCCGGTGGTGGCGCGGAATCTTGCGAGTGTCTTCACGTCGGGCAGCTTTGCGCCCTCGCCGAACTGGAAGCGTGTATCGCCGACGCGAACGCTGCCGCCATCAGGCGTCACCAGAAGATTGACGCAGCGGAGCAGCGTCGACTTGCCCGAGCCAGACGGGCCGATCAGCGCCACCACGCCGCCCTTGGCGACGTCGAGGCTGATGTTCTTCAGGACCTCGTTGCTGCCGAAGCTCTTGCGCAAGGCGCGGATCTCGATCTTCGAAGTGTCGCTCATTCGCCGACCGCCAATCGCTTCTCGCCGCGCCGGACGATGATGGTGAGCGGAATCAGGATTGCGGCATAGGCGACCGCGACCGCCGTGTAGGTCTCCAGCGGCCGGTAGCTGTCATGGGCCGCGACCTGGCTCTGATAGACGAGGTCAGGCACCGCCAGCACCGAGACCAGCGAGGTGTTCTTGAACTGGATGATCGACTGGTTCATCAGCGCCGGGATCATGCGCTTGATCGCCTGCGGCAGCACGATGCGCCGCATCGCCTGGCCAGGGGTCATGCCGAGCGCGGCACCCGCTTCGGACTGGCCCTTGTCGATCGAGACGATGCCGCCGCGGATGATCTCCGAATAGAACGAGCCGCCATAGAGCGACAGCGCCAGCGCCGAGGCCGTGATCGGCGTCATCTCGACGCCGGCGAGGATCGGCAGCGCGTAATAGAACCAGATCAGCTGCACCAGAATCGGCGTGCAGCGGAACGCCTCGATGAAGGTGAGGGCGACGAGGCGCACCGCCTTGAGACGCGACAGGCTGCCGAATGCGCCGAACAGGCCGAACACCAGTCCGAGCACCACGATGACCACGGTGAAGCCGACGGTGACGCCGAGCCCGTTGAGAAAGAGCCAGCGATAGCTCCAGAGAATGCCGAAGTCCCAGTGATACATGCGTGCGTTTACTCGTCGCGGGTGCCGTTTGCACCGTCATTCCGGGGCGCGACGAAGTCGCGAACCCGGAATCCAGAGATTGCAGTGCGAGATTCCGGGTTCGATGCTTCGCATCGCCCCGGAATGACAGTGGGAGCTTACAACGAAACGCCCGGCGGAATGTCCGCCTCGGTCACGCCCACCAGCTCCATGTTGGTGATGATCGCATTGCGGATGAAGCCGAGGCCCTTGTTGAAGTCGATCCAGGTGTTGACGTAGTCGCGCCAGGTCTTGTCGGTCTCGCGGCGGAAGCCGGCGTTCGACGTGGTGGCGAAGATCGGCGTCGGCAGCACGAACTGGCCGAGCGAGGGATTCTTTTTCAGCACGGTCAGCGACAGCATGGTGATCAGGCATTGCGCGTCGACGCGGCCGGTCTGGAGCGCGGCGGTGGCGTCATCGGCGGTCTTGAGGCGCGAGATCTGCGCCTTCGGTATCAGGCGGCTGACGACCTGGTCGTGCGAGGAGCCCTGGTCGACCGCGATCTTGACGTCGGGCGAGTTCAGCTCGGCCCAGGTCTTCGGCTTGAAGTCCTTCTTGCAGAGGATGCCGAAGGCGTTGTTGAAGACCGGCACCGAGAAATCGACCACCAGCGCGCGCTTCGGGGTCGGGTTGAGGCCGAAGAAGATGTCGATCTTGTTGGACTGCAGGTCGAGCACCGAATTGCCCCAGGTGGTCTCGGTGATCTCGAGCTCGGCTTCCATGTCGTCGGCGAGCGCCTTGGCGATGTCGACGTAAAAGCCCTTCCACTGGCCGCTGGCGAGGTCCTTCATGTAATAGGGCGCGCCGCCGCCGACCGCGCCGATCCGCATCTTCTTGGTGCGGCGGATGCGGGCGAAGGTCGATTCGTTCGGATCGGCGGCCTGGGCCACGGCCGAGGACGCCAGTGCGCCCGCGGCCATCGCGCCAACGGCGCCAAGTCCGACAATCGATGCAACATCACGACGTGTAACCATTGGGATCAATCGCTTTTCTGGTTGGATGGGGTTCCGGCAAGGTTCTAGCAAGGTGGTCTCACCAGCGAAAGCACAGCCTGTCGGCTGGGCAGACCGGGAATTGCCCGGATGCTGGGCAAACTCAACCGGTTCAAGCTGATACCCGCTTGCTTTCCCGACCTTTTGGCCCCAAATAGGGACCGGGAGATTGGCGGTGGACGAGCCACTCGCCAACCGGGTCAGGTCCGGAAGGAAGCAGCCCTAACGAGGTCCGGATCGGGTCGCTCGTCAGTCTCCTACCTGTTTTTCCGAGCGAATTGCGCCGGCGGCCCTGCCGCCAGCGCGCTCCTTTCCGCAAGAGCCGGCCGAGAGAGATTTCATTGCGGATCGACCGATGACCGACGCTGGCGCCCCTCCTAACTCCGATAGCGCCAGCCAGGCTGGCAACGCGCCCTACCGGGTGCTGGCGCGCAAATACCGCCCCTCCTCGTTCGACGACCTGATCGGCCAGGAGGCCGTGGTCCGCACCGTCTCCAATGCATTCGAGACCGGGCGTATCCCGCAGGCCTGGATCCTCACCGGCGTCCGCGGCGTCGGCAAGACCACCACCGCGCGAATTCTTGCCCGTGCGCTCAACTACGAGATGCCGGACGGCTCAGTGAAGGGCCCGACCATCCACATGCCGAACTTGGGCGTGCATTGCCAGGCGATCATGGAAAGCCGGCACATGGACGTGCTGGAGATGGACGCGGCCTCGCATACAGGCGTCGACGACGTCCGCCAGATCAATGACAGCGTGCGCTACGCGCCGGCCAGTGCCCGCTACAAGGTCTACATCATCGACGAAGTCCACATGCTGTCGACGGCGGCGTTCAACGCCTTCCTGAAGACGCTGGAGGAGCCGCCGGAGCACGCCAAGTTCGTGTTCGCGACGACGGAGATCCGCAAGGTTCCGGTCACCGTGCTGTCGCGCTGCCAGCGTTTCGACCTGCGCCGGGTCGAGGCCGACGTGCTGATGAAGCACCTCGCCAGCATCGCGGCGAAGGAAAGCGTCGAGATCGAGCCCGAGGCGCTCGGCATCATCGCGCGTGCCGCGGAAGGCTCCGTGCGCGATTCGCTGTCGCTGCTCGACCAGGCGATCGCGCATGCGGCAGGCACGGTGAAAGCCGATGCCGTCAGGCAGATGCTGGGCCTCGCCGACCGAACGCGTGTGATCGACCTGTTCGATTCGCTGGCGCGTGGCGACATCGCCGCCGCGTTCAAGGAGTTCCGCGACCAGTACGACGTCGGCGCCGATCCGATCGTCGTGCTCTCGGACCTCGCCGAGTTCGTCAATTTCGTCACCCGCGTGAAGATCGTGCCGGCGACCGCCGACAATGTCGCCTATGGCGAGACCGAGCGGGTGCGCGCGCGGGATTTCGCGTCAAAAATCTCGATGCGCGTGCTGTCGCGGATGTGGCAGATGCTGCTCAAGGGCATCACCGAGGTGCAGGCCGCGACGCGCCCCGCCGCCGCCGCCGAGATGGTGCTGGTGCGCATCGCCTATGTCGCCGACCTGCCGACGCCGGACGAGGCGATCCGGATGCTGGAGCAGAACGGCGGCGGCTCGCCGGTCGTGAGCGGCGGCAGTGCGGCGCGCAGCGCGCCGGCGGCGCCGGTTGCCTCTGCTGCGCCTGCCGTCTCGGCTGCGCCCATGCGCGCGCCGACCTCATCGCCGTCGTCGTTCGGCGGCGGTGCTGCCCGGCCGCAGATGGCGGCGCCCGCGCCGGATCCGCAAGCCGCGGCACCCCAGCTGCGCATCACGAGCTTCACCCAGCTCGTCGCGCTTGCCGGCCAGAAGCGCGACATCATGACCAAGGCCGCGCTCGAAGCCGACATGCGCCTCGTCCGTTTCGAGGAGGGCCGGCTGGAAGTCGCGCTCGAGCCCAATGCCTCCAGGACCATGATCACCGAGCTCGCGCGCAAGTTCGAACTCTGGACCGGCCGGCGCTGGACCGTGATCGTCTCCAACGAGCAGGGCCAGCCGACGCTGCGTTCGGTGAACCAGGCCGCCAAGCAGGAGCATGCGCGTACCGCGGAGGCCGATCCGCGCGTGCAGGAGGTGCTGTCGCGCTTCCCCGGATCGAAGGTCGTCGAGGTCCGCAGGCTTGCCCCCGAGACGCCGGAATCCAATATTAACGCCGACTATGGCAGTGACGATCCGCCCGACGGTTCCGATACCGACGACGATCTCTGAGCCTATCTTTCCAAGGACACGGGACTATGGCTGACTTTCTCGGTATGATGAAGCAGGCGGCGCAGCTGCAATCCAAGATGCAGGAGATGCAGGACGCGCTCGGCAATGTGGAGGTCGAAGGCATCTCCGGCGGCGGCCTCGTCGTGGTGCGTATGACCGCGAAGATGGACGTCAAGGGCGTGAAGATCGATCCCTCGCTGATGAAGGCGGAAGAGCGCGAGGTGCTCGAGGACCTGCTCGTGACCGCGCTCGGCGATGCCCGCCGCAAGGCGGAGGCCGCCGTGCAGGAGAAGATGCAGTCGCTCACCGGCGGGCTCGGCCTGCCGCCGGGGCTGTTCGGCCAGTAACATGGGCGCGGTTGCAGGTCCCGAAATCGAGCGGCTGGTGCAGCTTCTCGCACGGCTGCCGGGCCTCGGTCCGCGCTCCGCGCGGCGCGCCGCGCTGCATCTGATCAAGAAGCGCGAAGCGCTGATGATGCCGCTGTCCTCGGCCCTCCAGGTCGCGCTCGACAAGGTCCAGGTCTGCAAGACCTGCGGCAACATCGACACGCAAAATCCCTGCACGGTCTGCACCGATCCGAAGCGCGATCCCGCGATCATCGTGGTCGTCGCCGATGTCGCCGACCTCTGGGCGCTGGAGCGGGCCAATGCGACTCAAGGGCGCTATCATGTGCTGGGTGCGACATTGTCGCCGCTCGACGGCGTCGGCCCGCAGGATCTCACCATCGACGCGCTGGTCGCGCGCGCACATGCTGCCGAGGTCCACGAAGTCATCCTGGCGCTGAACGCGACGGTCGACGGCCAGACCACGGCGCACTACATCACCGACCTGCTTCAGGACGCCAACGTAAAAGTAACCCGGCTCGCCCATGGTGTGCCGGTCGGCGGCGAGCTTGATTATCTCGATGAAGGTACGCTATCGGCCGCGATGCGGCAGCGGACCCTGTTCTAGCTATCCTACAGACCCCACGGAACGGACGACATGACGAAACTTTTCGCCACTCGATTGGCTTTGGCCGCGACGATGATGCTGCTGGTGACGCCGGCCATCTCCGCGCAGCAGGACGACGCGGCGCCGCCGCCGCCCAAGCCCGGCAAGCCGATCAACACCGGCGACGTGCTCTCGGGCGAGCTGAACGCAATGAAGGTGCGCGACGTCAAGAACGCCGGCAAGCGGATCGCGATGTATCAGATCACCTCCGAGCCGCGCCGCCTGCCGGCGCCGAACGGGCTGTGCAATCTCGAAACCGGCCCAGAGACCTTCCAGCTCGTTCCGAGCGGCGATGCGCAGGCCGCGCAGCTGAAGACCTTCGTCGGCAAGGAAATCTCGATCAAGGTCGACGAAGTCGCCTGCGCCAGCGATCCCGGCCAGATGAGCGAAGCCGTGGTCACGAAGTGGAGCATCATCAAGAAGCAATAGGGGGTGATTCGCGACGCCTTCTCCACAACTCCGGTGTCATCGCCCGCGAAGGCGGGCGATCCAGTACCCCGCGGCTTCTCGGTCAATCACAACTGTCTCTGGAATACTGGATGCCCCGCCTTCGCGGAGCATGACAGCAGTGGTGGTCACACCCTTACCGGCCCCAGCTCTTCGAAATGCCCGCGCTTCTGCAGCCATGTCAGCAGGACCAGGCTCGGGATCGCCACCAGCACGCAGATCACGAAGAACAGCGGCCAGCCGGTCGCCTTGGCGACATAGCCGGCCACCGACGACAGATAGGTGCGTCCCACTGCGGCGAGCGCGGTCAGCAGCGCGTATTGTGTCGCCGTGTGCAGCGGGTTCTGGCACAGCGCGGAGAGGTAGGCGACGAAGATCACGGTGCCGATGGCGCTGGTGAAATTCTCAGCTGTGATGGCGAAGGCGAGCGCCCATTGGCTGGTGCCGACGAAGGCCAGCCAGGAGAAGGAGAGGTTGGCGAGCGCCTGCACCACGCCGCCGATCCACAAGCACGTCGCCAGCGGGTAGCGTCGGGCAAGGAAGCCGCCGGCAAAGCCGCCGATTAGCGTCGCCGCAAGGCCGACGCCCTTCACGATCGCCGCATAATCGTTGCGGGAGAAGCCGAGGTCGATCACGAACGGCGCCGTCATGGTGCCGGAGAAGGCGTCGGTGAACTTGAACAGCACGACGAAGGCAAGCGCGGCGAGCGCGTCCTTGCGCGCCAGGAATTCCGAGAACGCGCCGATCGCCGCGTGCAGCACGCGCGCGAACGCCGTATCGGCCTGCGTTGCGGCTTCCGCCCGCACCGACTGCTCGGGCTCGGTCGCGGCCAGCGCGGTGATCGTGCCGATCAGCACCATCGCCGCCATCACCACATAGCCCCACATCCAGGCCGATGTGCGCGAAATGCCGGTGCTCTCGAAACCGGAGACGATGAACAGCGCGCCCGCGGTCGAGACCAGCATGCCGATGCGATAGGCCGCGACATAGGACGCCATGCCGGCGGCCTGCTCGCTCTCCGGCAGGCTCTCGACGCGGAAGGCGTCGACCACGATGTCCTGCGTCGAGGACGTCGTCGCCACCAGCAACGCGCCGAGCGCGACGTAGAACGGCGAGCGCGCGGGATCGGTCAGCGCCAGCAGCAGGATGGCGATGATCAGCAGCAGCTGCGAGAACAGCAGCCAGCCGCGGCGCCGTCCGAACGCGCGCGTGAACAGCGGCACATGCAGCGCGTCCACCAGCGGCGCCCACAAAAATTTTAGCGTGTAGGGCGTACCGACCAGCGCAAACAGCCCGATGGTCCCGAGATCGACCCCGGCCTCGCGCATCCACACCAGCAGCGTCGAGCCCGACAGCGCCAGCGGCAGGCCGGACGAGAAGCCGAGAAACAGCACGATCAGCACCCGCGGTTGCAGGTACACGGCAAGGCTGTCGCGCCAGGAGGCGGCGGGGGCGTCAGCGCTGGTTTGGACGGTTCCGGTGGTCGCGTCGGGTGCGGTCATGGGGAGGTGTTAGCAGATTCTGGGGGAAAAGACTCTCGCGGTAGCCGTGAGGCGGGAGAGCCTCCAACATCCTCGGCGTCATCGTCCGCGAAGGCGGACGATCCAGTACTCACGGGCGTCCCGGTTCATTCACGACCGCCGCGGAATACTGGATGCCCCGCCTTCGCGGGGCATGACAGTTACGGGGCATGACGGTGTCATGGTGGTCCGGCTATCTCAGGATAGAGATCATCCCAATTCGGGTTGTGCTGCTCGATCAAGCGGATCTTCCAGGCCCTGTTCCACTTCTTGAGCCGCTTCTCTCGTTTGATCGCATTCTCGGGGTCGTCGAATTGCTCGAAATAGACAAGCCTCGCGACGTCATATTTCTCTGTGAAACTCTCGATCAGCTTTGACTTGTGCTCCGCCACGCGGCGGATGAGATCATTCGTCACGCCGATATAGAGCGTGCCGCCGATCTTGCTGGCGAGGATATACACATAGTAATGGTGTGCGCCCATACAGACCATCTCACCGGTGTCATCGTCCGCGAAGGCGGACGATCCAGTACTCCGCGGCGTTTCGGCTCAACAACGACTGTCACGGCGTACTGGATGCCCCGCCTTCGCGGGGCATGACAGTGTGCTAAAAAATCTACTCCCCCGCCTGGAGCTTCCTCGGGAACAACTCGGCCGCGCCCGTCGCCACCAGGTGCGGGCCCTCCGCGGGCGCGTCCGCCTTGCTGAAATCCAGCTCCTCGATCCGCCCCGCGCGCTTCTCGATCTTGTCGGCGGAGATCAGCACCTGGCGGACGTCCTCGTTCACGTCGGCAAAATGCTTCTGGAGCTTCAGCACGCGGTCGCGCAGGCGGCCGAGATCGTCGCCGAGCTTGATGACCTCGGTGCGGATCTGGTCGGCGGCATCGCGCATGCGCGCGTCCTTCATGATCTGCTGCATCACCTGGATCGCCAGCATCAGCAGCGAGGGCGACACCAGCACGACGCGGGCGCGATAGGCCTTCTGGATCACGTCGTCGAAGCCGTCATGGATCTCGGCGTAGACCGATTCCGACGGCACGAACATCAGCGCCATCTCCTGGGTCTCGCCGGTGACGAGATATTTTTCCGCGATGTCGCTGACATGCTTCATCACGTCGCCGCGCAGCCGCTGCGTGGCGATGCGCTTCTCCTCGTCGGTGCGGGCATCGTGCAGCGCGGTCATCGCCTCGAGCGGAAACTTCGCGTCGATGCAGAGCGGGCGCTGGTCGGGCAGGAACACGACGCAGTCCGGCCGCTTGCCGGTCGAGAGCGTGAACTGGAACTCGTAGGCGCCCTTCGGCAAGCCGTCCTGGACGATCGCCTCCATCCGGGCCTGGCCGAAGGCGCCGCGCGACTGCTTGTTGGCGAGCACGTCGCGCAAGGTCGTCACCTGCGTGGTGAGGTCGGTGAGGTTCTTGTGCGCGTTGTCGATGATGCCGAGCCGCTCGTGCAGGGCGTGCAGGCTCTCCATGGTGTTGCGGGTCGAGTGCTCCATGGACTGGCCGACGCGATGGGTCACCGAATCCAGCCGCTCGTTGACCGCCCGTGCCATCTCGGCCTGGCGGCCGGCCAGCGCCTGGGTCATGGCATCGACCCGGCCCGAAGCCTCGCTCTGGGCGTGCAGCATCTGGCTGATGCGCTCCTCGAGCTCGTCGGCGCGGATGGCATTCGCCATCGCGAGTTCCGCCCCGCGCCGCCCCGAGCGTGCAATGACCACGGCGATCACAACCAGCAGGATGAGGACCAGGACGCCGAAGCCGATCAGCGCGTCGATCGTGCGCACCGGCCAGTCGCCAGCCACGAAAATGATCTCGTTCATGCCTGTCCTTCTAGCCGATTCGGCTGCCGACACGAACGAATAGCGAACATTTATGGTAAATGCCCCGTTAATTTTTATGGTTAACGAAAGCTGAAGTTTTATGGTTAGCGGATCGTTAACGCGTTCCGGGCCTCATTGACCGCTTGTCGCGCCCGGCTTAAATCGCCCGCCATGGCCCTCAGAGAAATCATCATCCTGCCCGACAAGCAGCTGCGTCTGGTCTCCAAGCCGATCGAGAAGGTCACGACGGAGATCCGCAAGCTTGCCGACGACATGTTCGAGACCATGTACGACGCGCCCGGCATCGGGTTGGCGGCGATCCAGATCGCCCAGCCGCTGCGGCTGATCACCATGGACCTCGCCAAGCGCGACGAGAACGGCGAGACCAAGCCGGAGCCGCGCGTCTTCATCAATCCGGAAGTCATCGCCTCGTCCGAGGAATTGTCGGTCTACGAGGAAGGCTGCCTGTCGATCCCCGAATATTACGAGGAGGTCGAGCGGCCTGCGAAGGTGCGCGTGCGCTTCACCGATCTCGACGGCAAGGTGCACGAGGAGGACGCCGAAGGCCTCTACGCCACCTGCATCCAGCACGAGATCGACCACCTCAACGGCGTGTTGTTCGTCGACTATCTGTCGAAGCTGAAGCGCGACCGCGTGCTGAAGAAGTTCGAGAAAGCCGCCAAGCGCGCGGAGTGAGGTTCTCCGTCATTCCGGGGCGATGCGCAGCATCGAACTATGGTGCGCAATTGCGCACCTGAGAATCTCGAGATTCCGGGTTCGGCTCTTCGAGCCGCCCCGGAATGACCGAAATTGGATCACGTTCCTCGCAGGTTTTTCCGATGCCCCTTCGCCTGATCTTCATGGGCACGCCCGATTTCTCCGTGCCGACGCTGCTCGAGCTCGTCGCGCACGGCCATGAGATCGTGGCCGTCTATACCCGCGCGCCGAAGCCGGGCGGGCGGCGCGGCCTGCAATTGCAGCCGACCCCGGTCGAGGAAGCCGCGCGTAGACTCGGCGTTCCCGTGCTGACGCCGAAGACGCTGAAGACAGAGGAGGCGCTGGAAGAATTTCGCGCCTTTGACGCCGATGCCGCCGTCGTCGTCGCCTACGGCATGATCCTGCCGCAGGCCATCCTCGATGCGCCAAAGCTCGGCTGCTACAATCTGCACGCCTCGCTCCTGCCGCGCTGGCGCGGCGCCGCGCCGATCAACCGCGCGATTATGGCTGATGATGCCGAAAGCGGCGTGATGGTGATGAAGATGGATGTCGGCCTCGACACCGGCGATGTCGCCATGGCCGAGCGGCTGGCGATCACGGACACCATGACCGCGGCCGACCTGCACGATCGTCTCTCGCGCCTCGGCGCCGACCTGATGGTCCGCGCCATGGCCGCGCTCGACCGCGGGGGGCTCCAGCTCAAGAAGCAGAGCGAGGACGGCGTCACCTATGCGGCCAAGATCGACAAGGCTGAGGCGCGGATCGACTGGACCAAGCCCGCACGGGCGGTGCTGCGCCACATCCACGGCCTGTCGCCGTTCCCCGGCGCCTGGGCCGAGCTCGCAGGCGTCAGCGAGAACGCGCGCGTCAAAATCCTGCGCTGCGAGCTCGCCAAGGGCTCGGGCGCGCCGGGCGAGGTGCTCGACGACCAGCTCACCATCGCCTGCGGCGAGGGCGCGATCCGCATCATCGAGCTGCAGCGCGAAGGCAAGGCGCGGATGCAGGCTACGGACTTCTTGCGTGGTGTGCCGCTGAAGGCGGGCGCCAAATTCACCTGACACTGTCATACCCCGCGAAGGCGGGGTATCCAGTACGCCGAGGCTTCTCGGTCGAACGGATAGGCCGCGGCGTACTGGATCGCCCGGTCAAGCCGGGCGATGACGGCAGAATTGGAAACGATGCCCCGCTACAAGCTCACCATCGAATATGACGGCGCGCCGTTCTTCGGCTGGCAGGTGCAGGATACGCTGCCGTCGGTGCAGGGCGCACTGGAAGCGGCGGTGAAGGCGATGACCGGTGCGGATCTGCGGGTGCATGGCGCGGGTCGCACCGATGCCGGCGTGCATGCGCGCGGTCAGGTCGCGCATGTCGATATCGAGAAGCAGTTTCCGCCGGGCCGCTTTCGCGACGGGCTCAATGCGCATCTGCGGCCGCATCCGATCGCGGTGCTCGAGGCCGAGATCGTACCCGATACTTTTGAAGCGCGCTTCTCGGCCGTGAAGCGCCACTATCGCTACCGCATCGTCAACACCCGCGCCAATCTCGCGCTCGACATCGGCCACGCCTGGCGCGTACCGCGCCGGCTCGATAGCGATGCGATGCATGCGGCCGCGCGGCGCCTGCTCGGCAAGCATGATTTCACCACCTTCCGCGACACCGAGTGCCAGGCCAAGTCGCCGGAGAAGACGCTCGACCAACTCGACGTGCTGCGCGACGGGCGCGAGATCACCATCATCACCTCGGCGCGCTCGTTCCTGCACAGCCAGGTGCGCTCGATGGTGGGATCGCTGGTCTGGGTCGGCGAAGGCCGCTGGACCGCGGACGACCTTTCCGCAGCGCTGGCGGCCCGCAACCGCGCCGCCTGCGGCATCGTCGCGCCGCCGGACGGGCTGTATCTGGTGAAGGTAGATTATTAGAGAGACGGGAGGCGGGAAACTCTCGCGACACCCGCCACTGTCATTCCCCGCGAAGGCGGGGAATCCAGTACGCCGCGGCCTCTCGGTTCAATCACGGCTGTCTCTGGAATACTGGATCGCCCGCTTTCGCGGGCGATGACAGCGGAATTCCAGGAGGCGCTATCGCCTCACCCAAAATACCGCGTCAGTATCCCCCGATACACCTGCGTCAGCTTCTCCAGATCCTTCACCGGCACGCGCTCGTCGACCTGGTGCATGGTCTGTCCCACCAGACCGAACTCGATCACCGGGCAATAGCTGGAGATGAAGCGCGCGTCCGAGGTGCCGCCGCTCGTCGACAGCTCCGGCTTCCGCCCCGTGATCTCCTCGATCGCGGACACCGCGAGATCGGTGAACGGGCCGGGCTTGGTCACGAACACGTTCGAGTTCGACGGCTCCCAGACGATGCGGGCCTTGATGCGGTTGCCGCAGGCTTTTGCCAGCCGTGTTTCGACCAGCTCGCGCAGGCTCGCCTGGGTGTGGTTGTCGTTGTAGCGGATGTTGAATTTTGCGCGGGCCTCGCCGGGGATGACGTTGTTGGCCTTGTTGCCGACGTCGACCGAGGTGAATTCGAGGTTGGACGCCTGGAACTGCGCGCTGCCGTGGTCGAGCGGCTCGTCGGAGATCGCCACGATCAATCGCGAAATGTCCGGCACCGGATTGGAGGCGCGGTGCGGATAGGCGACATGGCCCTGCACGCCGTCGACATACAGCGTGCCGGATTGCGAGCCGCGTCGGCCGACCTTGATGGTGTCGCCGAGCGTCTCGACATTGGAGGGCTCGCCCAGCACGCAATGATCGAATGTTTCGCCGCGCTCGGCGGCCCACTTCAGAAGTTTGATGGTGCCGTTGATGGAGACGTCTTCCTCGTCGCCGGTGATCAGGAACGAGATCGAACCCGTGCCGTCGCCGCGCGGCTTGCCGCCGTTGGCGGCGAGATGCTCCAGCACGGCTGCGACCGAGCAGGCGATGCCGCCCTTCATGTCGACCGCGCCGCGGCCGTGCAGAAAACCGTCCTTCACCTCGCCGGAGAATGCGCCGACGCTCCAGGCGCTCTCGTCGCCAGCCGGCACCACGTCGGTGTGGCCGGCGAAGGTGATGTGCGGCCCTTCGCTGCCGATCCGCGCATAGAGATTGTCGACGTCGGCGGTGCCGGGCTCGCTGAACGTCACGCGGTGGCAGGTGAAGCCGGCGGCGTTGAGGGCGTTTTCAAGCACCCCGAGTGCGCCGGCATCGGCCGGGGTTACCGAGGGGCAGCGGATGAGATCGCGGGCAATCGAGAGAGCATCGGTCATGCGCCCCGCTTAACATGCATGCCGCCGGGTGGGCTAGCGTTGGGCGGGACAATTTCGATCTCGCGGCTCTGGTCCCAGCCTTGCGCAGGGGACGCGGCGGAGCTGTCCTCGAAGTCGGCCAGCGGATCGGGGCCGAACCGGTTGTGGCCCGAGGTGCCGGGCCGGCAGAACATTTCGACGAGGCCCCACAGCCACAGGATCGAAACCGCCAGGCTGAACGGAAGCATCCAGTTTGAGTTGGGCAGCAGGTCCGCGAACTGGCTGAACAGGCCGGGCACGACGAAGAACGGAACGATCCACCAGCCGCTCCTGTCGCGATCGTGCAGCCGCTTGATCGTAGTCGCGAGATAAATCCAGAAGAACAGCGCCATGCCGGACGCCTTGAGGATCGAGGTCGCGCGATCGGCGGATGCCAGCGAGCGGGAGGCTCGGGGATCGACCAGCTTGAACAGGTCGTCGAGACCGAAGTCGAAATCGAGGTCGATGGCGAGCTTCAAGGTGGATCTGGTCCCTCCGAGGATCCCGATGACCTGACCGACGATCTCCAGCAAGCCCGCCAGCAGCGCAACGATCAGCAGCGCCTGCCATAGCAGGGCGCGGTTGATGCGGCCGTCGAAGCGGAAGAGGTACCAGGTCCAGTCCATGGCGAAGGTTCCGGGCGGCGCAGGCCGTCCGGGAATTGGTCGCGATGGAGGGAGGGAGGGTTCGATAGGTGCCGCAAGGGGCTCTTCACCTCTCCCCGCCTGCGGGGAGAGGTCGGATCGCCTCGGCGATGCGAAGCATCGTCCGGAGCGATCCGGGGGAGGGGGTACAGGTCTCACGGCAATCTCATCCGTGGAGAGAGGCCCCTCACCCCAACCCTCTCCCCGTAAGAACGGGGAGAGGGGGAGGAGAGAGCCTTAATCCCGCAGCAGCTCGTTGATGCTGGTCTTCGACCGCGTGCGCTCGTCGACGCGCTTGACGATCACGGCGCAGGCGGTGCTCGGGCCGATATGGCCGTTCTTCATCGGCTTGCCGGGCAGCGCGCCGGGCACCACGACCGAATATTCAGGCACTTCGCCGATGAAGACCTCGCCGGTGTCGCGGTCGACGATCTTGGTCGAGGCGCCCAGGAACACGCCCATGGCCAGCACCGCGCCCTTGCGCACGATCACGCCTTCGGCGACCTCGGAGCGCGCGCCGATGAAGCAATCGTCCTCGATGATCACGGGCTCGGCCTGGAGCGGCTCGAGCACGCCGCCGATGCCGGCGCCGCCGGAGATGTGCACGCGCTTGCCGATCTGCGCGCAGGAGCCGACGGTGGCCCAGGTGTCGACCATCGTGCTCTCATCGACGTAGGCGCCGAGATTGACGAAGGACGGCATCAGCACGACGTTCTTGGCGATGAAGGCCGAGCGGCGCACCACCGCGCCCGGCACCGCGCGAAAGCCGGCATCGCGAAAACGGTTCTCGCCCCAGCCCTCGAACTTCGAGGGCACCTTGTCCCACCAGGTCGCCTGGCCCGGACCACCGGGAATGACGCCCATGTCGTTGAGGCGGAAGGACAGCAGCACGGCCTTCTTCAGCCACTGATTGACCTTCCACTTGCCGTCGGCCCCGCGCTCGGCAACGCGTGCCTCGCCCTTGTCCAGAGTCTCCAGCACCTGGTCCACGGCCTCGCGCACCTCGCCCTTGGTCGAGGTCGAGATGCCGTCACGCGCGTCGAAGGCGCTGTTGATGGTGGATTCGAGGGCGGACAGGGACATCGGGATTTCCTCTTCGGAACGGGAATTTTGACGGATTGGGGCGCTTTTTCGGGATTTGGCAGGGGAGAGTCAAGGCATACTCCGCTGTCGTCCTCCATCCCCCACCGTCGTCCTGGACCAGCGCAGCGAAGCGGAGCGGCGATCCAGGACCCATTACCCCAGGGAGGAGTTTAACGACGACTCGTGGTTGTCAGTCTCGCGCCGCAACCTCTCCCTGGGGTCATGGGTCCTGGCTTTCGCCAGGACGACGGCGGTCAGTGAGGCGACAACCCCGCCAAAAACCCCGCCAGATCATCCGTGACGTGGTCGACATGGGCGGCGTCGCGGCCCTCCAGTTCCCAGTCCTCGCGCACCACTTCCTTGGTGCCGTCGGGCACCACCAGCACGGTGGTCATGCCGAGCTCGTGCGGGACGGTGAGGTTGCGGGCGAGGTCCTCGAACATCGCGGCGCGGGCGGGATCGACGGCATGGTCGCCGAGGAATTTCCGGTAGGTCTGCGGGGCCGGCTTGGGCTCGAACTCGGCCGCGATGATGTCGAACACGCCGTCGAAATGGGTGGCGAGGCCGAGCCGCGCCAGCACCGCACCGACATGGTCGACCGAGCCGTTGGTCAGGATCAGCTTGCGTCCCGGCAGTTTTGCGATGGCCGCGCCGAGCGCCGGATTCGGCTCCAGCGGCGAATGGTCGATCTTGTGCACATAGGCGAGATAGTCGTCGGCACGCACGCCGTGCAGGGTCATCATGCCGCGCATGGTGGTGCCGAAGCGTCGGTAGTAGTCCTTCTGGATATGGCGCGCTTCCTCAGGGCTGACGTTCAGCCAGTTGCACACGAACTCGCCGATCCGCGCATCGACCTGCTGCCACAGATTGACATGATGCGGGTAGAGCGTGTTGTCGAGGTCGAACACCCAGGTGTCGACATGGGTGAAGGCGCGGGGTGGGTTCATTGCAACTCTCTATCCGTTGACCGAGGCCGCGGCCCCGCCCTCAATCGTCGTCCTGACGAAAGCCAGGACCCATACTCCGTGACCGATCATTGGGGCAATCTGGTCGTCGTTCTTCGCTAAACCCTGGGGCAATGGGTCCTGGCTTTCGCCAGGACGACGGCGCAATGTGTAGCGCCATCATCACATCACGGCATCGCAAACCGCAGCGTCCTGCCGCCGCTCGACATGTCGACCGCGCCAAAACCCGTCGCCGCAAACCCGCGCGCGCCGCAATCGGTCTGCTCAACGGTCTCGAACTTGGTCTCGCGCGTGCAGAGCTGCTTCTCGCCGCCCCAGTTCAGTGGCTTGTCCTTCAGCTTGACGGCGCGGTTGTCGGCGTCGACGGCTTCCGCGAAGCTGAAGATCTGCTTCGGCTGGCCGCTCACGTCGGGGTGCAGGCACTTGCCGGGGTCGATGCGGTACCAGCCGCGGCTCGTCACCGACTTGCCGTCGTCGGTGGCGATCGCCGCCATCACCTTGTGCGGGGTGTCGTTGCACCAGGTCAGGCCGCTCGGCGACGGCGTCTGCGTCGCGTCGACCATGGTCTTGAAGAAATTTGGCGACGACACGGCGTCGGACGGGAGCCCGCGGCTCTTCAGGAACGCAGCCAGCGCTGCTTGCGTCTTCGGTCCGTCGACACCGTCGATCGCCCCGACGTCATAACCGATGATCACCAGCAGCCGCTGGATGCCGGCGAGGCGCGCCTGCTCGTCGTCATATTCGGAATCCTCGGCGAGATACGTCACCAGGTTGCCGTCGTCGCCTTGCGTCGGCGTCACCTGCGTGAAGGGGACTTGCGTCTGGCCGCTGCGGCATTGCCGCGCGGCCGCAATGACGAAATTGTCCTGGGCGACGCACAGCATGTCGTTGCCGTTCTGCGGGATCGGCGAGGCGCCATAGACGCCGAGCGCGCGAGCATTGAGCAGGATGCGGTCGGCGGTCAGCGTGCCCTGCACCACCACGCGGCAGGTGGCGGGATCGATCCTGAACCAGCCGCGCGTCGCGGTCGCCGCCTTGTCGTCGATGCCGATCGCGGCCTCGACGACATAGGACATGCGGTTGCAGATCTTGAGGTCGGCGAAGGCGGGGGCGGAGGAGAAGACGAATGACACGGCCGCAGCCGGCAGCGTCATCAGGAAACGGGTCACGACCGAGCGACGATGCCGTCGCTCTCTCGGCTCGTCATGCCCGGGCTTGTCCCGGGCATCCACGTTCTTGGCGCGGGGCGAAAGATCGTGGATGGCCGGGACATTTTCGCGAAGACGCGCTTCGCGCTGTTGCCCGGCCATGACGCCGCTCTTTGTTCGCTCGCGCCTCACTTATGTATCAGCGTTCCCGTGCCCTGGTTGGTGAACAGCTCCAGCAGCACCGCGTGCTGCATCTTGCCGTCGATGATGACGACGCCCTCGACGCCCTGTTCGAGCGCGTAGATGCAGGTCTCGACCTTGGGGATCATGCCGCCGGAAATGGTGCCGTCGGCGATCAGTTTTCGCGCGTCTTTCACGGACAATTGCGGGATCAGCTTCTTCGACTTGTCGAGCACACCCGGCACGTCGGTGAGCAGCAACAGGCGCTTGGCCTTCAGCGCGCCCGCGACGGCACCGGCAAAGGTGTCGGCGTTGACGTTCAGCGTCTGGCCTTCCTTGGAGGTTGCGAGCGGCGCCAGCACCGGAATCAGCTCGTAGCCGATCAGCTGGTTGAGCAGCGTGAGGTCGACCTTCTCGGGGTCGCCGACGAAGCCGAGATCGATCGCCTTCTCGATGTTCGAGCCCGGATCGACGATGGTGCGCGTCGTCTTCGACGCCTTCACCATGTTGGCGTCCTTGCCGGATAGTCCCACGGCCTTGCCGCCGGCCTCGTTGATATAGCCGACGATCTGCTTGTTGACGGAGCCGGCCAGCACCATCTCCACGATCTCGATGGTCGCGGCATCGGTGATGCGCAGGCCGGCGGCGAATTCCGACTGGATGCCGAGGCGCTTGAGCATGGTCGCGATCTGCGGCCCGCCGCCATGCACGACCACCGGGTTGATCGCGGTCTGCTCCAGCAGCACGATGTCGCGGGCAAAGTTCTTCGCGGTCTCCTCGTCGCCCATGGCATGGCCGCCATATTTGATGACGATGGTTTCCTCGTCATACTGCTGCATGTGCGGCAGCGCTTCGGACAGGATGCGGGCCTGGTCGAGCGGGGAGATGTCGGTCATGAGGCGGATCTCGCTGGCGGGACTGTCGGGCCGCGTTCTATCCGATTGGCGGGGGCAGCGCAAAGTGGGTGTTGGTTCTTACCCTCCAGGGGAGGGGAAGATCGAGCGCTATTTCTGCGCCACCACGGCCGCCAGCGTCACCGCCAGCCAGCTCAAGATCATCACCGTCCCACCGGTCGGCGCCGCGTAGGGAAACAGCGAGTGCCCGGCAAATTGCCGCAAGGTGAGATCGCCCGCGAACAGCGCGGCGCCGCCTACGAAGCCGCACGCGGCAATGAGGCCAATTCCGCCGTGCAGAAGGCCGCGCGCGAGCAGCGCGACCGTCGCAAGTATGGCAGTTGCATGAAACAGCAGCATGGCGCTGGCGGAGGCAAGCCGGCTCGCGTCGCCGCCATGGGCGGAGGCGGCGGCCAGCGCGACGCCGGCGGCGCCCATCAAGCCGGCAAGCCCAATCAACAGGCGATGCGCGGCCATCACGAGCTCCGCTCTTCCAGCAGCTTCGCCATCGCGGCGCGCAGCTCGGCCATGCCCGTCGCGCTCCGCGACGAGGTCGCGAGCACGTTCGGGAACGCGGCCGGATGCTTGGCCAGCGCGGCCTCGGTCTCGGCAATGCGCGAGGCAAGCTCGGAGGGCTTCACCTGGTCGGCCTTGGTCAGCACGATCTGGTAGCTGACGGCGGAGCGGTCGAGCGTCCCGAGGATCTCGAGATCGACGTCCTTCAGGCCGTGCCGCGCGTCGATCAGCACATAGACGCGCGCGAGGCTGGCGCGCCCCAGCAGGAATTTATGAATCAGCTCGGTCCAGGACGCGACCTGGCTCTTCGGTGCCTTGGCGTAGCCATAGCCGGGCATGTCGACGAGGCGCAGGTCTTTCTTTCCGGGGACCTCGAAGAAGATCAGCTCCTGGGTGCGGCCCGGCGTGTGCGAGGTGCGCGCCAGCGCGTTGCGACCGGTGAGCGCGTTGATCAGGCTCGACTTGCCGACATTGGAGCGGCCGGCAAAGGCGATCTCCACCCCGTCCATCGGCGGCAGCGTCTGGATCGAGGGCGAGGCCCAGATGAACTGCCAGTCGCGCGCGAACAGCTTTCGCCCGGCCTCGATCAGCTTCGCATCTTTGTCGTCGGTCATGCGAAGCTCTTTGTTTCGCGGTCATTCCGGAGCGATGCGAAGCATCGAATCCGAAATCTCGAGATTCCGGGTCTGGTGCTGCACCATCCCGGAATGACGGAGTGGGTGACTTACGTCGCCTTCCTCGCGAACGTCGCCTTGAGATTGTCGAACAGCTCCACCTTCACGCCGTTGCGGCGCATGATGAAGCTCTGCTGGAGCACCGAGAGCGTGTTGTTCCAGGCCC
Organism: Bradyrhizobium sp. 1200_D9_N1_1; assembly: GCF_052075915.1. Taxonomy (NCBI): domain Bacteria; kingdom Pseudomonadati; phylum Pseudomonadota; class Alphaproteobacteria; order Hyphomicrobiales; family Nitrobacteraceae; genus Bradyrhizobium; species Bradyrhizobium sp. 1200_D9_N1_1. Next base: position 1,146,544 of record NZ_CP197226.1, read on the forward strand.
AGTAGATCACGAGGCCCGCCGGGAAACCCGCCAGCATGAAGGTGAAGATCAGCGGCATCCAGTTGAAGATCATCTGCTGGGTCGGATCCGGCGGCGTCGGGTTCAGCTTCATCTGGAACCACATCGTGATGCCCATGATGATCGGCCAGATGCCGAGCGCGAGGTAGTGGCCGAACACCGGAATCGTGGTCGGATCGAGCGGGATCAGCCCGAACAGGTTGAACAGATTGGTCGGATCCGGCGCGGAGAGATCCTTGATCCAGCCGTAGAACGGCGCCTGCCGCATCTCGATGGTGACGAACAGCACCTTGTAGAGCGAGAAGAACACCGGGATCTGGATCACGACGGGAAGACAGCCGGCGACCGGATTGATCTTCTCCTTGCGGTAGATCTCCATCATCTCCTGCTGCTGCTTCACCTTGTCGTCAGGGTAGCGCTCCTTCAGCGCCTGAAGCTGCGGCTGGATCGACTTCATCTTCGCCATCGAGGCGTAGGACTTGTTCGCCAACGGGAAGAACAAGAGCTTCACGATCACGGTCACGAGCAGGATCGAGATGCCGAAATTGCCGAAGAAGCGGTAGAAGAAGTCGAGGCCGAGGAACATCGGCTTGGTGATGAAGTAGAACCAGCCCCAGTCGATCAACAGGTCGAAATGGTTGAGGTTGAGTTCCTTGTTGTAGCCGCCGTGGCCGGCGAGCGGGAAGTTGATGCCGACCACGCCGGCTTCCTTGGCGCCGGCAAACAGCCGCGCGTTCGCCGTCGCACTGCCGCCGATCGCGACGGTGACGGGATCGAGCAGATAGTCGGTCTGGTAGGTGTGGACGTTGCCGACCGGGTTCGACGAGAAGCGCGCCTGGAGCTGGGCACTGGTGTCCGGCAGCAGCGCCGAGGCCCAGTACTTGTCGGTCATGCCGAGCCAGCCATTGGTTGCCTTGAAGTTCACCGACTTGGCTTCGTCGATCTTCTTGTAGGCGTATTCCTGCAAGCCATCGAGATAGCCGATCAGGCCTTCGTGCAGGATGTAGTAGCCGGAAACCTGCGGCGTGCCGTGACGCGAGATCAGCGCGAACGGATAGAGCGTGACCGGCGCGTTGCCGACATTGCTCACCTCGTCCTTGATGGTGAAGAGATAGTGGTCGTCGACCGAGATGGTGCGGCGGAAGGTGAGGCCCTCGCCATTGTCCCATTTCAGCACCGCCGGCGTCGTCGGTGTCAGGCTGCCGCTGCCGTCCTGCTGCCAGAGGGTCTGCGCGTCCGGCAGTTTCGCCGTCACGCCCGTGGCCGGCACCCAGCCGAACTCGGCGTAATAGGGCTCAGCGGTGCCCGAGGGCGAATACAGGACGATCGGCGGCGACTTCGGATCGACCGTTTCGCGATACTGCACCAGCGCGACATCGTCGATGCGGCCGCCCTTCAGCGAGATGCTGCCGGCGATCCGCGGCGTGTCGATCTTCACGCGCGGGCTGGCCGCAATCGCGGCGTCGCGGGCGACGACCGGCTGGGCTTGCTGGCCTGCTGCCGGCGTTGACGGCTGCGCGGCACCGCCGGATTGCGGCGTGGCCCCCGGCGTCGCGGAGGCCGTCGGCTGCGGCGTGGTCTTCTGAAGCTCGGCCTGCGCCTGCTGCTGGGCGCGCTGCTTCTCCATCGCCGGCACGTTGTAGAAATACTGCCAGGCGATCAGCACGAGGCCCGATAGAATGACGGCGAGGATGGTATTGCGATTGTCGGTCATCATCTAATGTCTCGTCATCAATCCGTTTTGCGGCTGGCAGCAGGAGCGGTGCCGGGCCTCTGGCCGCGTCCCTTTGACTGTTCCTTGGCCGTATGCCGCGCGGGCTTCGAGAACGCTATGCGCAGATCGTCGAGCATGGTGGCGAAGGGGCGCGACAACGCGTCCCTTCGGCCGACCAGCACATAATCATGATGGGGCTGCATTAACACCGGCTCGAGCCGCTTCACGAGTTCGCGAAGCCGGCGCCGGATGCGATTGCGCTCGGGGGCGTTGCCGTTCTTTTTGGTGACGGTGAAGCCGATTCTGATCGGGCCGCTGTCGTCGCGGGGGCGGCTTTGCAGGACGAACGCGGGACTATTCACCCGCGCGCCATTGGCAACGGCGAGGAAATCCGCCCGCTGCCTCAGCCGATCCATGATGAAATCCCAAAAAGGGGGTCTGGCTCAGGCGCTCAGACGCTTGCGGCCGCGGGCGCGGCGGGCGGCGAGAACCTTGCGGCCGCCGGCAGTGGCGAGACGGGCACGGAAACCGTGACGGCGCTTGCGCACCAGTTTGCTGGGTTGATAAGTCCGCTTCACGGGTTTTTCTCCGCTGACCGGGCAATTTGCCTGTAGAATTGATGGTAAAGTCCCAACGATGCGGCCCAAAACGGGCCCTTTTTCGGCCCCAAGAGAGCCGCTCCCGGCGTCACACCGGGTCATCGCGGACAATTCGGGCGGCTTATATGCGAGCGCTCCCTTTTCGTCAACGCCGCGAGAGCGCAGGATTGCGCTGAATATCGCTGATTGTGCGGGGTTTTTAATCGTTGAGGTGGCGACTCGCCTTATCAGCGCCTACATCCCACCTTGGGAGATTAGCGATCCGTAATTTGACCGGACCGGGGGCGGGCCGCATCCTTCCTCCGCCAGATCGTTCACCGGCCAACTCAGTCGGGCCAAGTCAGTGAGGACGAATTTCGTGGCAGCGACAGACCTCCAGCCGATCCAGGATACGGATCAGCGGGACCCGCCGGCGATGCGGCCGCGCGGGCCTGCCGGCTTGGGGCTGTCAGGCAAGCTGCTGCTGCTCACGGTCCCCCTGGTGATGATCGCGGCCATCCTGCTCTACGTGCCCGCCATCGCCAACTTCTGGGTCAACCGGCTGAACGACCGCGTGGCCGCCGCCAACACGGCGGCGCTGGTGCTCGACGCCGCCCCGCTCGGCATGGTTCCCGATTCGCTGTCGCGCGAGATCCTGAAAAGCATCAATGCCCGCGCCGTCGCCATCAAGATGGGCCAGCAGCGCCGGCTGCTCGCCAGCGACAATCTGCCCGCCGCGATCGAGCACGACGTTGATCTCCGCGACATGACCGTATGGGAGGCGATCACCGGCTCGATCCAGATGATGCTGGAGACCGGCAACCAGGCCATCCGCATCGTCGGCCCCGGCGTCGGCAACGCCCAGTTCGTCGAGATCGTGACCGACGAATTGCCGCTGCGGCAGTCGATGTACCGCTTCTCCCGCAATGTCGTCGTGGTCGCGCTGATCATCGGGGTCTTGACCGCGGGCCTCGTCTATCTCGCGCTCCACTATCTCTTCGTGCGGCCGATGCGGCGGCTCACCGCGAGCCTGGTCGGCTTCCACGAAAACCCCGAGAGCTCGGCGCGGATCATCGTGCCGAGCCAGCGCAGCGACGAGATCGGGGTCGCCGAACGCGAATTGTCGGACATGCAGCGCGATTTGATGTCGATGCTGCATCAGAAGAGTCGGCTTGCCGCCCTCGGCCTCGCCGTCTCCAAGATCAACCACGATCTGCGCAATCTGCTGGCGTCGGCGCAGCTTTTGTCGGACCAGCTTGCCAGCGTGCCGGATCCGCGGGTGCAGCGCTTTGCGCCCAAGCTCGTGCGTTCGCTCGAGCGCGCCATCGCCTTCTGCCAGTCGACGCTGTCCTACGGCCGCGCCCAGGAGGCCTCGCCCGACCGCCGCATGATCCTGATCGAGCCTGTCGTGCTCGAGGTGCGCGAGACCGCCGGCCTTGCCAGCGATGCCTCGATCGCCTGGGTCGCCGCGATCGAGCGCGGGCTCGCGGTCGATGCCGACCCCGACCAGCTGTTCCGCGTGCTGCTCAACCTCGTCCGCAACGCCGCCCAGGCGCTGGAAAGTCATTCCTCCGGCGACGGCGGCGCGCAGCAGATCCGGATCACGGGCAAGCGCGAGGGCGCCGTCGCCATCCTGGAGGTCTCCGACACGGGTCCCGGCGTCCCCCAGAAGACCCGGGACCATCTGTTCGAGGCGTTCCAGACATCGGGCCGTCCCGGCGGCAGCGGGCTTGGTTTGGCCATCGCCGCCGAGCTCGTCCGCGCCCATGGCGGCGACATCCACCTGGTCGAAGGCACTATCGGCGCCACCTTCCGGATCGTCATCCCCGACCGCCCCGTGGAACTGCTCTCCATCCGCAACGAGCGGGCGCGGGCGTAAGTCGGTCAGCGGCCGAGCAACGGCGTCATTCCGGGGCGGCGCGAAGCGCCGAACCCGGAATCTAGAGGTTTGGGGTCGAGATTCCGCACTTCTCGCTTCGCGAGCCCGGAATGACCCGGGCGAAGTCGTCATTTCTCTACAAAATCTCCCCATCCCGGACCTTGCCAATCGGGACAAGAGCGGTTAGTCAGAGCGCTCTTTCGCACCCCTCCGGCGCTGTCCGGAGGCTGCCTGCGGGCCCTGCCCGCACTGTCCGCGAAAAACGCGCCCGTAGCTCAGCTGGATAGAGCATCAGACTACGAATCTGAGGGTCGGACGTTCGAATCGTTCCGGGCGCGCCATTTTCCCACCATTCGGTACAGAGCCGCGAACTCTTGCAGAGCTCTCGTATGGATCGGTGCCTATTTGATCCCCGATCGGCATCTGAGGTTGTCGTCGACGCCGACGCCTCAGCGGATCATAGTCTTCCGCTCCGCTCCGTCCCGCCTGGGCACCAGTTCGACCGCCAAAAGGGTTGGCTGGAGCAGGACGGCGAACTCTTCGAGCGGTAGCGGCGGAGAAAAAATATAACCTTGCGCCATGGTGGCGCCGTTTTCGGCCGCGAACCGAAGGTCTTCGGCCGTTTCGACGCCTTCTACGACCGTTTCGAACCCCAATTCGTCCGCAAGTCCGAGCGCCAGGCGAAGGATCGTCTGCTTTTCGCGGTCTCCCGCGACACCCGCCACGAGCGTGCGATCGAGCTTCACGGCGTCGAAGGGGAGCCTCGCCATCGTCGAAAGATTCGAATAGCCGGCTCCGAAATCGTCCATTGCGAAGCGTATGCCCAATTGCCTGAGCAGGCTTATTCGCTCGCGCACGACATCAGGATTGCGCATCGCGACCGACTCTGTGATCTCGATCTCGAGGTTTGGCGGCGGGAAGTCGGCCTCGCGAACGGTCGTGATGATATCCCTGATAAACAGCGGGTCTTCGATTTCCGTCGCCGCGACATTTACGGCGAGCACGAGGTTCGAGCCGGCCCGGATCAAGCCCCCGATTTCGGCGAGCGCGCGCCTGAGCACGAAGCGGTCGATCTCCATGATGAGGCCGATCTCTTCCGCGATCTTGATGAAGCGCTGAGGAGGAATGTCGCCCTCCTTCGGGTGATGCCAGCGCGCCAGCGCCTCCACCCCTAGGATGCGGCCATTCGCGCAGGACACCTTGGGCTGGTAGTGGACAACGAGCTCTTCATTGCGGATCGCCAGGGCGAGATCGGTTTCGAGCGCATGGCGGGCACGCGCGACCTCTGCGAGATCCGGAGTGAAGAACGCGTAGGTATTGCGTCCCGAGCTCTTCGCGACGTACATCGCAAGGTCGGCGCGGATCAGGAGATCGTCATAGGTTGTGCCGTGGGTGGGACAGATCGCAATGCCGATGCTGACGCCGATGGTTGCATGGTTGCTCTGGAGCTTGAAGGAAACCTGCAGCGTCTCGATCATCTCGCGGGCACTGAGGCTCGCGGCCTCGACCGTCTTCACCCCAGCGATGATGGCGACGAACTCGTCGCCCCCGACCCGGGCGAGCAGACATTTGCCGGCAGCGCCCTTGGTCATCAGCAAATTGCTCAAGCGCTCGGCCACCATCCTGAGCAGCTCGTCGCCAGCCTTGTGCCCGAAAGTGTCGTTGATCGATTTGAAGCCATCCAGGTCGAGGAAGAACAGCGCTGCGCCCTCTTCCGCGCCGATGAGCGCCGGCGCATCGACGCGCATCTTCTCCCGATTGGGAAGGCGGCTCACCGTGTCGTAGAAAGCGAGCTGGCGAATTCGTTGAGTGCTGGCCCGCAAATGCGTCAGCATTCGCTCGAATGCGAGGCCGAGGCCGCGGACCTCGCCGATGCCCGTTGCGCGGAATTGAACGTCGAGATTGCCACCCGCGATTTCCTGGGCGGTCTTGGCGAGCGCTGAAAGTCCTTTCGTGAGGTGCCTCACGGCGGCCAATAGCGCGACGACCAAGGCACCGAGCGCCAGCGCCGCGGATGCCAGGAACTGCCACATCAGCGAACGCGTATGGGATGCGCCGATCTGGAACATCTGATCGCGTGTCGTCGTCACCAGCGATGCGCTCGCGAACGTACACACCTTGAGCGTCGCCTCGTAATCGACACAGCGCGCGACGTAGTTGCCGTCATCCGAGCGCTGCAGCCCGGTCAAACGCGTCCTGGCGCCGCTGAATCTCACCCCTTCAGGCCCCGCGGAAGACACGATCTCGTTGTCACCCGTGATGATGACCACGCCGGCATTGGCTAGCGAAGTGAAGTTCTCGAGAGTCCGTTCCGTGCGGCCGAGCGGTCGGATGGCGGCAAGCGCGCCGATGAGGTCGCCGAAGTCGTCGAACACGGGCTCGATCGCGGTGTGCGCTATGGTGTGGCGCTGCGGCAGGCCGAGCGCTGACAATTCACGCAATTTGAACTCATTGATGCCTTCCTCACCCCGCGGGTGCGAGCGGCTATTGTCCTTGAGGATCGCGTTGAGATTGACAGAGAGAGCGGTACTCTCGAGCGCCCGGTTGAGCGCGAGGAGGTCGAGGGGCGTGTTGGCGCCGATCACGCGACCGGTTTCGTCGAAGGCGATCAGCCTTTCGAAGCCGGAGGTCGAAGCAACGATGCTGAGCAGCTCGCGGATAGTCACATCGTTGTTCGAGGCGACCGCCTTGGCGACATCGGCGCGCTGAGCGATCTGACGCAGGCGAGATGCGGTTTCTGCGCCCAGGACCTCGATTCGCGCTCGCGCCAACTGCGCCTCGCCGTCGAGGCGATGAGCGAGCTGGTCTTCTGAGAGTTCACCCAGTGCCCCAGCCTGATGCCTCAGTTGCTGCTGCAGGCGTAGCGCCGTCAAGCCGCCGATGAGGCCGAGCCCGAGGACGCCGGTCGCGAGCACGACGGCAACAAGGCGCATGGCGATAGACGAGGGGAAACTCGGAATCCCGGACGGAACGGCCCAACGACGCCAGCGGGGCGGCGCCCTCGATGCCTCTGCCATATCCGGGTCAGTCGCCACCACCGCCAGCACCCTGAACTTATGGGGGCCGGTCAATGTCGCTCATTGAGGCCCCTTCCAGGCACCAACCTTAGGCGAGTGGAATACCCAAAATCGTCAATTTGATCGTCTATTTGTGGCCGGTTAATTAGCAAATGGTTTTTTTAAACCGTCAGATTTTGTGCTTTTCACTTTCTGTCCGCCACGGATGATTCCAAAAGGCACGGCGTTGCGACAACAGATGGTTTAGGTTTCTTTGCCAGATTGCGCACCTCGTGCTTCGAAGGGGTTTGCCATGGCATTTTCGAGGATAACGGCGGCAATTTTGGGCCTCTGCCTTGCGGGGGTGAATGCCGCTAGCGCCGAAACACGCAGGCTCGACATCGTCGGGACCGGAGACGGCATCGATGTCCTGCGCGTCATCGCCGCGAGCTTCATGCAGCAGGAAGGATCGCCACAGATCGAGGTCCCGCCGAGCATCGGTTCTGGCGGAGGCATCGCGGCCGTGGGGTCCGGCAAGGCGATCTTAGGGCGCGTCGCACGCCGCCTGACCGACGCCGAAGCGGCTTCCGGCATCGTCTACAAGGAGATCGCCCGCCTGCCCTCGGCTTTCATCGTCCATCCCGGTTGTGGAGTGAGTGCCGTCACAAGCGATCAGCTCGTTGCGATCTATTCGGGCCGCCTCGCGAATTGGAAGGAGCTTGGCGGCGCCGATATGCGCATCCGCGTCGTGCGGCGCGAGGACCAGGACAGCACTCTCACCGTGCTACGGGCCAGCATGCCCGGCTGGCATGATCTCGAGATCACCGAGAAATCGAAGACGGCGACGACCACACAGGAAGCGATCGAGACGGTTCGCGATGTTCAAGGCGCGATCGGCTTCGGCCCCTTCTCGCGGCCGTTGGAACAGGGGCTTACAGTGCTTCGCGTGGACGGCCACTACCCGACCGACGCGAATTATCCCTCGAGCGCGGTGCTGGCGCTGATCTATTTAAGCACGTTGCAGGATCCGGACGCCTTGGCCTTTCTACGCTTTGCCGATACCCAGAAGGCGGCCGACGTCATCACCAGCCTCGGTAGTCTGCCCGTCAAGCCGTGAGCCGCCGGCGCTGCTAAGCTCGGCATCGGCTCACAGACCGGGGCGATGAGGCTGCTCCCGGCTTCGCCATAGACGGGTGATCTTGTCCATCAGCGATGGGGTTTGAGAGCTCGGCAGGAAAGGATCGGCGTAGCATTGCGCATTGGCCGAGCGTGCCTTGTTCTTCACGATATCGACGAGACCAACGGGGCCGGCGACGTAGACCGTATCCTCCAGCCCGAGCAGGGGCAGGTAGTGCGATGGGCGCCCAGGCCTGATCGGTAGGGTAGATCCGACCTCCGTCGTCGCAATGACGTCGCGGACACCGTCGTCGATCAGCCACTGCAACGAGGGAAGCATATAGAGGTTATCGGCATCCCGGCTGCCGGCGACGATCGCCATCTCGCGGTTGCGCTGGGTCGAGCGCGCCGAGCGGGCCAGCGCCCAGATCGGGGCCCAGCCTGCTCCGCCGGCGACCAGCACCAGCGGCCCCTGGCCCTGTCGCAGATAGGCTTGTCCGAAGGGGCCTTGCACATGTGCCGCATGGCCGGGCCTGATGGCCTTGCCGATCTGCCCCGACACCGTGCCGTCAGGCAGGCGCCGGATGTGGAAGACGAGTTCGACTTGCTTGAAGGAGCCATCGAGTCTGAAGGTCGGGCTGAACTCGCGCGCAGGATAGCCGGAAAACTTGACGCGCACATATTGGCCCGGCCGAAACTCGAGCGGCGCTGAGGTCGTCAGCACGACTTCGGCGATCTCTGGCGAGAGCTCGTTGATCTCGGTAACGGCGCACGCCCGCTTCATCGGTAGCGGCAATTCTTCGAATTCGATCTCCGCATCGCCTGCGACCGCGGCCTGGCAGGCGAGCACAGTGCGGCCATGGCCCGAGCCGCCGTCATCGACCGAGCCCGAAACGACCGTCACCCGGCAGCTCTGACATTGTCCCGATCTGCAGTCGTGTGGAATGAGGATCGAGCCGCCGAGCGCCGCGTCGATCAGGCTTTCGCCGGCGCGGGCTTCGACGAGCTTGCCGTTGAGGACGAGCCGACAATGCGTCTTCATCGCGAGGCCTCTGGGCGCCGCGAATTTCTGCGAGCAGGCCGCTGCTCGCCGCGCCGGAATGCGATGCGCGGTTGAGGGCGAAGCGATGCTTCAGCGCAGCCGCGCCGTAGTGGCCTCCGGTCGAGCACGTCGCTCCCCATGAGACGCCTAGTTCTGCGTGACGACACGCACCGGGCGGTTATGGCTCGCATGCCGCGTCTGTGCATGGTCGAAGACAGCGACCCACATGTAGAGATCGTGGGCTGGCACGAAGGCTTTGTCATATCGGCCATCGCTTTTCATGTTGCGCGTCAGCTCGAGCGTCCAATGTCCGTTGCTCCATTTTGAAACCCCGGTGACATTGGCCCGCTCTCCTTCGTTGTCGCCGGCAATAATCACGCCGGGCAGGATCGTGCCAACGGGAATCCTCGCGTCGGCCTCTGGAGTGTAGGGTTCGCTCTCCCCGTCGAACATGTACCAGCGGCCGTTCTCGTCGTCGCTGCTGTCGGGATTAAGATCGAATTTGCTGAGGGCCGCGACCTGCGCCTTCCAGTCCTTGGGAAGCCGCAGAACCGTGACGGGTCCCTTGTCGTTCCTGTGGATGAACTTGAAGTTATACGAATAAAGAGCGCGACCAGGCTTGTTCCAATAGCCGCCCTGGTAGCGGGCATCGTAATTTTGCTCGTCCAAGGTCGGGGCGTAGGGCGGGCCGATATATTGGCTGTCGACACGCCCGAGCATGCCCCCGCGCGACGCCTTCCACTGCCACATGTCTATGTAGCTGGCATCCGTTGTGTAGTGGAAGCCCCGGCCGTTGATCGGCATCGGCTTGCCGGGCAGCGGGTTGGCGCCCAGATCCGTCGCGCCTGCGCCGCCGAGCGATGGATTATCCGAGAAAATGACCGCCAGTTTATCCTCGTAGAAGTCGACGGCGTCTTGCAGGCCCGCACGCTCGTCGAGGACGTGCCAGCCATCCTCTTTCTTGATGATCGGAATGCGGCGCAGGGAGCGCGTGGGATCTTCCCAGCGGAAGGCGAAATAGATCTTCTGCCCGTCGTGCAGGGCGCGCACCTCCACGAGCGATTCGCCCGATCCGCCGAGATTGGCACCCTGCTGCGTGCGGATGAAGACGGGGCGCGCGCGCGACCAGGCGGGATCGCCCATGGCGCCGTCCAGCTTGGGCGCGTCGCTCATCCGGGCGACGACGAGCGTATCGCGCGTCGCCCAGTCGAGCCCGGCGACGCCGCACGCGACTGCCACCCCGATTGCAGCGGCGACGAGAAGAGGCCTCGGCCGCACGGCCTTCGTGATCGCGAGCGGCGCCGGCCGAAACACGCGGAAAATCTGCTGCCAGCCGCCATAGAGAAAATGCGCGACGACATGCGCGAAGATATAGACGAGCGCGACGAAGGCGGCGGTCGAGTGGAGATAAGCCCACCAGCCGCCATAGCCGAGATACATCATCACGCCCGTCCCCGTGAGGAAGATCACGAGCGCATAGACGAACCAGTGCAGGATGATGTTGACGGCTCCCCATTTGAGGCGAGCTGGAGCGCGCATCGCGAGGATCCGCGTCTTCTTGGGGCTGTTGCGCTCGACGAGGCCGCTGCGCGCGAGGTAGGCGACGTAGGCCGACCCGCAGAAGAAGACGGCGAGTCCCGCGAGGAAGTGCCAGGAAAAGATCTCGCCCTGCGGCAGGACCGGAGCGAGCCATTTCGAGAAGGGGGCGCGCAGCGCGTCCGCTGCGATGCGTATGCCGGTAACGAGGCTTACGACGAATGCGAGCGCGGTCGCCCAATGGAGCGTTATCGTGCCGACATCCGTGCGTGGCGGGCTTTCGCCAGTCTTTGTTTGAGCGAGGCTTCTCTCGGTCAAGGCGTCGGCGTTCGTTCGAGCGGTGACATTGTTCAATTGCATAAAGCTTACCCACGCTAAACCGGCAAAGCTACAGCGTCCGCTTTTCGCTTCCCAGAAAAGCGGGCAGCTGCGAACAAGCTACCTCCGCGATATCATAAGCAAGTTATCAAGTCTGGCGAGATTGCTCGTTTCGCGACAATTCGTCCCCGGTCGGCCGTCCCTTGGACATTCGAGAAGGCGTGAGCATCACGAGGTTTCTGCTGGTGGGCAGTTTTGCTCCCCCTCGGTGACACCCTGCTGGTCGAAGGCGATCAGGCGGCTGTTGGCGATGGCAACGCGGTGGGTGTAGCGCGACAGATCGGCGAGCATGGCCTCGGGCCCGCCGAACGGCCGCTTTGCGTGGACGACCCACTCCGCTTGCGCAGTGGCGCCAGAAAGGCTGCGAGGCATTGAGATTTGGCGAGATGGGCGTGGTCGCCGGCGGATCGCTAAACCACGTCCGTCATAAACTCGGCGGAAGCCGTTGGGGGGCGTAGGTAGCCTCAGTGAGTCGATCCTCCCCAGTAGCTTGAATTTATATAACAATTTCAATTATATACGAGCTCGCGGTTTTGTTCTGAATGGCGCGCCATTTGCGGTGGTAAGTTGTCCCATGCGTCCTATCGATCGTCTGTTCTCCTGCCTCGCCCTGTTCCTTGCAATCGCAGCCGTTCCGGTCGCTCCCGTGCGCGCGGCCGAAACCTGCCCGTTCATCAGCGCCCAGGAGCTCGCCCGTGCGATGCCGGCGCTCAAATGGTCACTGATTTCAAATCAGGACGGTCGCGGCTGCATCTACCAGGCCGGGCGCGGTGACACGATGATGCTGACCGTGTTCCGCAATCCCGACAAGGACCGCGCCGGGGAATTGTACGCGACCTTCGTCAAGACGCTCGGCGAGCGCATGCCGCTGAACGCAGTCGCCGGGATCGGCGACGAAGGCCAGGGCGGAACGAGCGCCGCCGGCGCGCAGCGCCAGGAGGCCTCGGTCGTCGCCTTGTCCGGCGACTACATCCTGCAGATCAGCGTCTATCCGATCGGCCGGCGTGCCGACGATGCGCTACTCGGACCGATCACCGAAGCCGCGCGCGTTGCCATCGGGAATGTAAGCAAGAGCAGCGAGCGGTTCGGCAATTGCGAGTGGCTCACGGCCGCGGATGCCGACGGCTTTCTCGACAAGGGCACGCTGACGGTCCAGCGGACCGGCGCGGGCAGCTGCATGATGTTCGATCGCGAGGCCAACACCATGACCGTCGCGGTAATCGCGATCTCGCGCGACACCGTCGTCAGCATGATGAAGCGCACGGGCCCGTGCAAACACGTGGCGATACCCGAGCTCGGCAGTGAAGCGTTCGGCGAGCATTCCTGCACCAAGGGCAACGGCAACGCCGTCAACATCTATGTCTGGAAGAACGGCAGGCAGGCTTCGATCCTGTTCGCGCCGGTCAAGCCGCATCCTGAGTCCGGCACGGTCGAGCGCCTGAAGGCGGTCGCCGGGCGAGTCTATGGAAAACTGTAACGGCGCCGCGCGACAGCGCCGGCGCCCGCGCCTGTGGCTCGGCTGGATAGAGCGTCAGACTGCGCACAGTGGCACAGCGAAACAATAGTGCCCATCTTCATCGGCCGTGGCGCGCCATTCCGCTTCGTTTGCGATGCCGCCAATCAATTGTGGCCTTTGCTGCGCTTGCCTTGGCCTACGGGATCCTTGCCACAACGTTGGGCCGGTTTTTCTCGAGCCAGGCGACGGCCTCGGGTCCATCGACGACGCACTCGAAGGTTTCCCAGGTCGGGTCCTCCAGGGATTCCGATTGCAGTCGCTTCGCCGCATACTCAACGAGGTCGTGCAAGCCTTCGTATCCACGTCGGTGCTCGAGGGATTCTGCAATCGCCGTGCTGGTCCATCCTCGTCGAGCCAAATCGATGATGCTCGGAGCATCAGCCTCGTTGAACCACGGTGTGGCATCGAACTCGATACAGCGGACATTGTCGGCGGTATGGCACGTGGCGTGAATCATTGGATTCCTCCCTCTAGGCTTTGACCAGGTCCCCCAGCAAGTTCGCGGCCACCATGAGCTTGGCGAGCGTCAGGCCGCCGGCGGCAATCTCCTCGACCGCGCGGCGGATGCGCGTCGCCTCGGGATGAGCCGCAAGCCAGGTCTCCACAGCCTGCTGACCGGATTGGCCGGTTGCCAGCATATCCGCGGTCAGGCGTCTTTCGGCTGCCGCGATCAGTTCGACGGCGCGGTCGATGGCCAGGCGTTCGAAATGATCGCTGACCGGCACGCTGCGCGCGGCGGCGATGATGCGGTCGAGACGGAAATTGGCCTCGGTGGCAAAGAACGTCGCAGTGGCATCGCGGATGCTGCGGCCAGTGCGCTCGGCGACCGTCACGATGTCAGGCGCCGAGACCAGGGCGTCGAGGTCCGCCAATTCGCCCGCGAGGCCGGTCGGGACGCCGGCATCGGTCAGCTCCTGCCGGCGCTTGCCGCGCGCGGCTTGCAGGTCCGGCGGCAGGGCGTCGTCGAGGGAGGCTGCGATCTCGCGGACGGCCGGGCCAAACCGGGCGTTGATCGCGCTCAGCCCATCCTTGAAATCGACATTGCGCACATACCAGACCATGCGGGAGAGCAGGAGATCCTGGATCGTCGCGTAGAGGCTGAGCTGCAACTGCCCGTCGATACGTGTGTCGAGCGCGTCGATCGCGTCGTTGAGTCGCCTGAGCTCGTAGATCGCGTCCACCGCCACCTGCGCCATGACGATGGTCGAGATATCGGCGTCGGTCTCGTCGGTCAGGCGCACGATGCAGGCCGGGCCCCCGCGGTTGATCACGGCATTGACGAGACTGGTCGCGATGATCTCGCGTCGGAGGCGATGGTGCTCGACCGCGGTCGGGAATTTCTCGAGAACCTCGCGCGGAAAATACAGCGACAGTCTGCGGGCGAGATAAGGATCATCCGGCACGCCGGTGAGGAGCAGGTCTTCGTAGAGTGTCAGCTTGGCGTAGGCGAGCAATACGGCGAGCTCCGGCCGTGTCAGGGCCTGGCCGCGCCTCGTGCGCTCAGCGATCGCTGCATCGTCGGGCAGGAATTCCACGGCACGGCTGAGCAGGTGACGCTGCTCGAGCGACTGCATCAGGCGGGTGAGGAAGCCGGTCTCGGCCACGCCCTTGCGTTCGGCAAGCGAGAGCGCCAGCGTCTGGAGGTAGTTGTTGCGCAGCACCAGCGTGCCGACTTCATCGGTCATCGCGGCGAGCAGGGTGTTGCGGTCAGCCGGGCTGAGGCGTCCCTCGCGCTCGGGGCGCGCCAATGCAATCTTGATGTTGACCTCGACGTCGGAGGTATTCACGCCGGCGGAATTGTCGATCGCGTCGGTGTTGAGCTTGACGCCCGTCTGCGCCGCTTCGATGCGGCCGCGCTGGGTGACGCCGAGATTGGCGCCTTCGCCGATCACCCTGGCGCGAACCTCGGTCCCGGTGATGCGGATCGGATCATTGGCGCGGTCGCCGGCCTGATCGTCGCTCTCCGCCGACGCCCGGATGTAGGTGCCGATGCCGCCGAACCACAGCAAGTCCGCGCGCGCCTTCAGGATCGCCGTCATCACCTCGAACGGTGTGGCCTGCTCCTTGTCGAGATCGAGCAGGGTGCGCACTTCCGGTGCCAGTGGGATCGCCTTGAGCGTGCGCGAGAACACGCCGCCGCCCTGCGAGATCAGCGTCTTGTTGTAGTCCTGCCAGCTCGATCGCGGCAGGTCGAACAGGCGCTTGCGTTCGGCGAAGCTGATCGAGGGATCAGGCGAGGGATCGATGAAGATGTCGCGGTGATCGAATGCCGCCACGAGCTTTGTCGCCGGCGAGAGCAGCATGCCATTGCCGAAAACGTCGCCGGACATGTCGCCGACGCCGACCACGGTGAAAGGCATGGTCTGAATGTCGGTGCCGAGCTCGCGGAAGTGGCGCTTGACCGCTTCCCAGGCGCCGCGCGCCGTGATCCCCATCTTCTTGTGGTCGTAGCCCTGGCTGCCGCCGGAGGCGAAGGCATCGCCGAGCCAATGGTTCTTCTCGGCCGAAATCGCATTGGCGATGTCGGAGAAGGTGGCGGTGCCCTTGTCGGCGGCGACGACGAGGTAGGGGTCGTCGCCGTCATGCCGCACGGTCAAGTCGGGCGGCACGACGACGTCGCCGTCGAGATTGTCGGTGAGTTCGAGCAGCGAGCGAACGAAGATGCGATAGGCTTCGGTGCCCTCCGCGAGCCACGCCTCGCGATCGGAGGGCGGCGGCAGCCGCTTGGGCACGAAGCCGCCCTTGGCGCCCACCGGCACGATCACGGCGTTCTTGACCTGCTGTGCTTTCACCAGGCCGAGGATCTCGGTGCGGAAATCCTGCGGCCGATCGGACCAGCGCAAGCCACCGCGCGCAACCTTGCCGAAGCGCAGGTGAATGCCTTCGACGCGGGTTGAATAGACGAAAATCTCATAGAGTGGTCGGGGAGGGGGCAGGTCCTCGATCTTGCGCGCGTCGAACTTGAAGGAGATCACCGGGCGCGGATGTCCGTCCCGGCCGACCTGCCATAAATTGGTGCGGATGGTCGACTGCACCAGATTGGTGAAGCGGCGCAGGATGCGGTCTTCATCGAGCGAGGCGACGGATTTGAGCTGCTCCTCGATCTCGGCAAGCAGAGTTGCCTCGCGCGCCGAACGCTCGCGATCGGTCAGGACGAGGCGCGGATCGCGGCGGGCCTGGAACAGCGCGACGAGGTTGGCTGTGATCGCGGCGTTCTTGCGCAAGGTCTCCCACATATAGTCCTGGGTGAACGGAGCGCGGATCTGGTGCAAATAGCGCGACAGCGCCCGGATGGTCGAGACTTCCCGCCAGCCCAGGGCCGTGCGCAGGATCAGGGCGTTGTATCCGTCGGATTCGGCGCGATCGGTGACCACCGCCATGATTGAGGCTTCCAGGCGATGGCTGAATTCCCGGCTGATCTCGATCGGCTGGCCGTCGCTGGTCTCGATCGTCATGTCGTGCAGCCATACCGGCTCGGGCCTGTTGCCGGGCACGATCTGATAGGTGCGTTCGTCGACCACGCGCAGGCCGTGATTTTCGATCACCGGCACGCGATAGGACAGCGACAGCGGCGCGGCATCCGAGAACACCTTCAGGCCGAAGCGCCTGGGATCGTCCTCCTCGAAGCGGTGAACCGAAATCGTCACCGGGCGGGCCGGCGTGAGCTTCTCGATGGTGGCGATATCGGCGATCGCCTGTTCCGCCGTGGACACCTCGGTATAGCCGCCGGTAAAGGCCTGGGCATAGCGATTGGCGAGCATGCGCGCCCGCATGCCATCGGTCGACGCAGCTAGCGCGGCCTTCAGCTTGTCGGCCCAGGTCGCGGCAATGGCGCTGATCCCGGCTTCCAGCGCGGCGCGCTCGACGGCGGGAGTCTTACCTTCATAACGTCCGATGATGTAGTGGACGCGCGCCAATGCTCCTTCGGGGAAGGATACGTAGGAGGCCGACAGCGTCCCCCGGTAGGCCTGCGCTAGGAAGTTGGCGACGCGCGTGCGCACGTCGGTGTCGTATTTGTCGCGTGGAATGAAGACGAGGATGGAGACGAAGCGATCGAACTTGTCGACCCGGGCCAGCGCCCGGACGCGGGGGCGCTCATAGAGGATCAAAATCTCCATGACGAAATTGAAGAGGGTGTCGACGTCGACCTGGAATAGCTCGTCGCGCGGATATTCCTCGAGCATATGCATCAAGGCCTTGCCCGAATGGCTGTTCGGGTCGAAGCCGGCGCGCTGGAGCACCCGTGTCACCTTGTGGCGGATATAGGGGATCTGTCGTGCCGAGCGCGTATACGCGCCCGAGGTGAACAGGCCGACGACACGCAATTCGCCCTCGAGCCGGCCGTCGGGCGCATAGAGCTTGATGCCGACATAATCCATCCGGATGCGGCGATGAACCCGGCTGTTCACATTGGCCTTGATGACGATCAGCAGGGTCGGCTCGCGCATGAACTCGCGAATTTCCGATGTCATCACCACCATTTCGTTGCCGCGGCGCAGGACCTTCGCATCGGGATCGCGCAGGATGCCGAGGCCCTCGGCGGTCGTGATGTCGTCCGACCCATCGCTGTCGGGCGAGAAGCGATATTCGCGCACGCCGAGAAAGGTGAAATTGTCGGCGCACAGCCATTGCAGGAACTGATTGGCCTCGGCGACCTCGTCGATCGGCAGCGGCGGCGGATTGGACGAGAAAGTCTTGATCGCGTCCTCGACCCGGTCGCGCATGGCGCGCCAGTCGACGACGCAGGCGCGCACGTCGCTCAACGTCCTGGTGAGGCCGTCAATCAGCCTGTCGCGGTCAGCGTCGGCGTCCAGGCGGGTGATGTGGAGGTGAATCAGGCTCTCTCGCGCGCCCTTTGCTCCCTCCGGGAGGGCTTCACCGTAGAAGTGCAGCAGCTTGCCCTGGTCATCGCGCTCCACCGCGATGATGGGGTGAGCGACGAGGGTGACTTCGATGCCCTGCTCGGCGATTTCCGCCATGGTGGAATCGAACAGGAAGGGCATGTTGTCGTTGAGAATTTCGAGCACGGAAATCTCGCGCCCATCCGGCATCATCGGATTGACGATGCGGATATCGGCACGACCGGCCGTGCGCCGCTGCACGTGCTCCCAGGCTTGCTCCGCCAGCAGGGCAAGCGAGGAGGCATCGTAGTTGGCGAGATCCTCGCTATTGGTGTAGCCGAACAGAAGCTCGGCAAAGGTCCGGGGCGCCTTGCCCGGCTGCACGCTTTGCGCCGCGTCGTGGATCAGAGTTGCCCGGGCCTTGTCGTCGCGCCATGCCATAGCGTCCTCCATATCCCGGCCGACGAACCGCAAGTGCGGTCAGGCGTTGTTTTTGGAGTGCGTCTCTTCGCGCGCCATCGTCTCGACCGTATTTCAATCGCGTCGGTCTTGCGGCCTTCGCGATACTAGCATCCCGAAGCCGCCATGGCGCGCAGAGTTATGAGGCGTGCTCAAGGCCGAAGTCGGCGGCGAGCATCGCTGCGCTGCGAGCGCTTGCAAAATCACAAGGAGTTTCAATTGTGTAGGAGTTCGTGGCTTGGTTCTGGATGGCGCGGTCGCCCAGTACTCATCTGCGAACCCGGCCCCGTTTCGGCTGGCCAACACCGCCTTTTCGAGCAAATCTCTACTGCCCTGATCCCGATCGAGGTGTCGTCGATTCGTCGGAGATCGGGTGGTCGGCTGACGGCAGGCCGGCCGAGCCGACCTGCCGAAACCGAGAAGCCCGCCGCGGCGGTGTTGCCGCCGCGAGAACGGGCGCGATCCTTATTACTTTTTGTCGCCCATGTGGTGCGGCGACGAAGCGGGGCCGCCCGTGTAGTGATGGCCACCGGACGCGCCGTCCTTCGAAACGCCGACCGTCTCCTTCTTGCCCATGTGGTGGGGGACCTCGGTCTTCGGACCACCGCTGTAATGATGGCCGTTCTTTTCCTTGTCGGTGGTCTGCGCCATCGCCGGCACCGCCAACAGGGAAACGATGCCGATCGCAGCCAAGAGCTTCTTCGTGATCATGTCCGTTCTCCCGGATTGTGGACCCGCCATCATGAGGCGCAGCCGGGCTTTCCGCTTTGAGGGATTGCAAGCAATGAACACTTGGTAATCCTGTCGCGACCGCGGCTTTGGTTGACGTGAATCAACTCGCATCAGGCGGCGATCGTCACAATCCATCCAAATGCCAGATCTCACGAGGATTAACGATGCGAAGCCCCACGCTTGCGGCAGCTTTGCTGCTCACGATCCTCAGCAATCCCTCGTTCGCGCAATCGCCTGCCGAGCACCAGGGTCATCATCCTGACCAGAAGGAGGCGCCGGCAGCCAAGGCGCCCGCGGCTCCGGAGCCGCCGCGCGGCACCGGACCGTCCCAGGGCATGACCAGCGGCGGCATGATGAACATGATGGGCGGCAACATGCCGATGTCGGACATGATGCGGATGATGGGCATGATGCGACAGTCCGGCGACGGCATGGAGACGATCGATCGCGTGGAGGGGCGGATCGCTTTCCTCCGGACCGAGCTCAAGATCACGGACGCCCAGGCGCCGGCCTGGAACGCGTTTGCAGACGCGCTGCGCGCGAATGCCAAGGCCCTCGGCGAGCTGCGAACCTCGATGATGTCACAGGCCGGCACCGAGCCTTTGGTAGACCGGCTGACCTGGCAGGAGAAATGGCTGTCCGCGCGGCTCGAAGCTACCCGCGCGATGAAATCCGCGTTGACCAATCTCGTCGGCAGCTTTTCCGACGAGCAGAAGAAGACCGCCGACGAACTGCTCGCGCCGCAGATGGGCATGATGCCGGCGATGCGGGGCGGAGGCATGATGGGCATGGGAATGCAGCCCGGCAAGCCGATGCAGTGAGGCCCTGCGGGACTCGTGCCGTTGATCTGCGTCAACAATGATGGCAGCCGCGCCTCTAAGCTATCAAGCGCCATAGGAGCGTGCAGATGTCGCTGCAGGATCATTCCGGGTATCGAGAGCGCCCTCGAGAGGGCTTGTCGGTCAAGGCCAAGGCCGGCCTGGTCCTGGTGGGATTTCTGGTCATCGCGGGCGCACTCCTGTTCACCGAGCACAGGGCCCACGTGCTCGGATTGTTGATCTGGCTTCCGCTTCTCGCCTGTCCGCTGATGCACCTCTTCATGCATGGCGGACACGGTCACCACCATGGCGGCGGCCGCCCCAACGATCCAAGGAGCGCGTGATGCACGACACCGCGCCCGCCTACGGTCTCTGGAGCCTCGTCATCGTCAATTCGGTGGTCTTCATCCTGTTCGCCTACAGCTTCTTCAAGCCGCAGACCGCCCGCGACTGGCGCTCCTTCGGCGCCTTCAGCGCATTTTTGGTGGCGCTGTTCGTGGAGATGTACGGCTTCCCGCTCACCATTTACTTCCTTTCGGGATGGCTGCAGTCGCACTACCCGAACGTCGATTGGTTCTCCCATGACGCCGGGCACTTGCTCGAGATGATGTTCGGCTGGAAGACCAATCCGCACGCCGGACCGTTCCACATCCTGAGCTTCATCTTCATCGGCGCGGGCTTCGTCCTGATTTCCGCGGCCTGGAGGGTGCTGTACGATGCCCAGCAGACCCGAAGCCTCGCCACAAGCGGGCCTTACAGCTACGTTCTCCACCCCCAATACGTCGGCTTCATCATGGTGATGTTCGGCTTCCTGCTGCAATGGCCGACGATCCTGACGCTCGCGATGTTCCCGGTGCTGACCGTGATGTACGTCAGGCTGGCTCACACGGAGGAGCAGGATGCCCGAGCAGAATTCGGAGACGCCTATGTCAGATATGCGGCCGATGTGCCGGGATTCATTCCGAAGTTGAGCCGGGTCTTTGGCACTGAGTCCACTGGAGGATATCGGCATGGTTAGCCGGCGGGCGGTCGGCGCTCTGCTCGGAGGCCTCTGGCTGGCCGGTTGCTTGATCGGCATAGCGACCGCTGCGGACACCGACCTCTCAAAAACGGCAGGAGGAGTGACGGTCTACCTGGGCATCGTGCCGGCCGAGATCGTGAAGGGCCTCCCGTCGGGCTCCACCACCGAACGACCGATGCACGGGCGCACCCCAAAGGGGCCGCATGAATATCACGTCGTTGCCGCCGTCTTTGATGCAGCAAGCGGCGCGCGTATTTCTGATGCCGTCGTGACTGCGGAAGTATCAGGATTGGGCTTGTCCGGCGCCAAGAAGAAGCTTGAGCCAATGCAGATCTCGGGCACCACGACCTATGGCGGCTTCTTCGACCTTCCCGGATTTGATCTCTACACCGTGAAGCTCACTGTCGAGCGCACCGGCGCGAGTCCGGCTGCCCTGCAATTCAAGTACGACCATCGCCGGTAGACCGGTCCTTATGGTGCGGAAAAGGGCTGACCGCCTCTGTTTCGATTGGTTACACCGATGTTTGATCTTGTCCTTTCGCAGCTTGACAATCGCGATGACGTGGAGGTCGTCGAGCGCAAGGGAGCCGGTCACCCGGACACGATCTGCGATGCCCTTGCCGAGACGCTGTCCCGCAATCTCTGTCGCGAGTACCTGCGCAGATTCGGCCATGTGCTGCACTACAATGTCGACAAAGCGCTACTGTGCGGCGGCAGGGCAATGCCTACCTTCAACGGCGGAAAGGTGACCGATCCGATCAGAATCCTCCTGGCAGGACGGGCCGTTACCAACGTCGGAAACGAAGCGATTCCAGTCGAGGACATTGCCATCGAGGGCTCAAGGGCCTGGCTGAAGGCCAATCTCCATGCGCTGGACGCCGATCGTCACGTCCGTATCGAGGCCCTGGTTCATCAGGGCTCGCAGGACCTGCAATCGCTGTTCTCTCGGGGGAGCGCAAGGCAAATTCCGCTTGCCAACGATACGTCTTTCGGAGTTGGTCACGCACCGCTCAGTGCGCTCGAACGCCTCGTGCTCGCAATCGAACAGGGAATTCACGGCCGCGATCGCGCGCGTGACCATCCGGCTTGGGGTGAAGACATCAAAATCATGGCTGTCCGAAGCGGAGAGGGCGTCAAGCTGACAATCGCCTGCGCCATGATCGGGCGGTTTCTTAACGACATGGACAGCTATCTGCAACAAAAGGCGGCGCTCGCCGAGTACGTCCGTGAACGCGCAAGCGAGCACGGATTTAGGGATTGCGAGGTGGCCGTCAACGCTGCTGATGATGCGGCGTCCGATAGCATCTATCTGACCGTGACCGGCACCTCAGCGGAGGCTGGCGACGACGGGCAGGTCGGTCGGGGCAATCGCGTCAATGGCCTGATCACACCTTGGCGGCCGATGAGCTTGGAGGCTGCCGCCGGCAAGAACCCCGTTAGCCACGTCGGCAAGATCTACAACATCTTGGCAAAGCGAGTAGCTGAGACATTGGTCAGCGCCATTCCGGAGGTCTCCGCAGCGCAGTGCCTCATCGTCAGCCGGATCGGTGCGCCGGTGTCCATGCCGGATCTCGTTCATCTCAGGCTGGCGACGAAGGACGGCGTTCCCCCGGAGGAGCTAAGAGAGCGAGGTGCGGAGATTGTATCGGATCACCTTGGCAGGATCCCGGAACTGGTCGGCGAGCTCGTCGCCGGAGCAACTCATGTCTACTGAGCGTCTGTTTTGAGAAAACCGAGCGAATTCAGCGAGCTGCCTGATCTAAATCAATCCAGGGGAGCCTCAAAGGCGGAGAGTGACTGCTCACACTGTTTGAGACGCAATGACCCAATCCGTCTTCACAGCCACGGCTCTGACCAAGACCTACGTCTCCGGCGAGGTGGCGGTCCATGCCCTCAACAATGTCGATCTTGAGATCGCTGAGCGAGAAGTTGTCGTGCTGCTCGGCCCCTCCGGCAGCGGCAAGACGACCCTGCTCAACATCATGGGCGGTCTCGACCGGCCGACCAGCGGCAGGCTGTTCTTCCGGGATATCGACCTGACCGATCTCGAAGACCGCGAGCTCACGAAGTATCGCCGCGACCACGTCGGTTTCGTCTTCCAGTTCTACAATCTGGTGCCGAGCCTCACCGCCTACGAAAACGTGGCGTTGGTCACCGAGGTGGCCAAAAATCCGATGCGGCCGGCCGACGCCCTCGCTCTGGTCGGGCTCGAGGAGCGGATGCATCACTTTCCGGCGCAGCTATCCGGTGGCGAGCAGCAGCGCGTGGCCATAGCCCGCGCGATCGCGAAACGCCCGGCGGTGCTGCTCTGCGACGAGCCGACCGGGGCGCTGGATTCGAAGACCGGCATTCGCGTGATCGAAGCGCTGCTCGGCGTCAACCGACAGCTCGGCACCACGACAATTATCATCACGCACAACGCCAGCATCCAGCAGGTCGCCGACAGGGTGCTGTTCTTCGCCGACGGCCGCATCTCCAGGATCCAGAGGAACGAGACCCGTCGCGAAGCGGCCGAACTCAGCTGGTGACGGCATGAGGGCGCTCGACATCAAGCTGTTCCGGGACGTCAGGCGAATGTGGGCGCAGGTCCTCGCCATCGCGCTGGTCGTCGGAGGCGGCGTCGCCACGCTGGTGCTCGCCGTCGGCTCGCATCGGTCTCTCGAAGAGACGCGGATCGCGTACTACGAACGGTACAGCTTCGGCGACGTGTTCGCCCAGGCGAAGCGCGCACCCAAGGCCCTCGCCGGCAGGATCGCGGAAATCCCCGGTGTCGCCGCCGTCGACGCGCGCATCGCGAAGCTCGCGCTGCTCGACATCCCAGGCTTTTCCGAACCGGCCAGTGGGCAGTTCGTATCCCTACCTGACAACGCCGAGCCGCACCTCAATCGGCTGTACATCCGTTCCGGACGGCTTCCGGAGCCGGGGCGGACAGAGGAGGTCGTCGTTAACGAGCCGTTCGCGCGAGCGCATGGGTTCTCCGAAGGGGCGCGATTCTCGGCCATTCTGAACGGCAAGAAGCGTGAGCTCGTCATCGTCGGCACGGCCCTGTCCCCCGAGTTCGTCTACACGGTCGGCCCGGGCGACCTGATGCCGGACGACCGCCGCTTCGCCATCGTCTGGATGTCGGAGAAGGCGCTCGCAGGCGTCTACGATCTCGACGGCGCCTTTTCGGCAGTTTCGGTCAAGCTGCAGCCCGGCGCCGCCGAGCGCGAGGTCATCTTGCAGCTGGATGCCTTGCTCGATCCCTACGGCGGCCAGGCGGCCCACGGGCGGAAGGACCAGACCTCGCACGCCTGGCTCGATCATGAACTCGACATGCTCAACAACATGAGCCGCACGCTGCCGCCGATCTTCCTTCTGGTATCCGCGTTCCTGGTCAATCTCACCCTCAGCCGGCTGGTCGCTCTGGAGCGCGAGCAGATCGGCCTCCTGAAGGCATTGGGCTACACGGACGGCAGCATCGTTCTGCACTATTTCAAGTTCGTCGCCATGATCGTGGCGGCGGGAATCGTCCTGGGCAGCATCGTCGGGACCTTACTGGGACTGCGCGTCACGGGGCTGTTCGGCGACTTCTTCCACTTCCCGTTCCTGGTGTTCGCGAAGGCGCCGGATCTGTATGTGATCGCCGGCGCGCTCAGCGCTGCCGCCGCGGCGATCGGCGCGTTGCGGGCGCTGCGCGAAGTCGTGAAGCTGGCGCCCGCAGTCGCCATGCAACCGCCGGCCCCTCCGGTGTACCGGCGGCTGCTCCCGGCGAGCATTCAGCTCGACGAAGTCGTGTCGCAGCCGACGCTGATGATGATCCGCAACATCGCGCGACACCCGGTCCGGGCCGCGTTCACGGCGCTTGGGATGGCGCTGGCCACCGCGATCCTGGTCGTCTCGCTGTTTACCCGGGACACGATGGAGCAACTGATCGACGTGACCTACTTCCTCGCCGACCGGCAGGACGCGACCATCGGCTTCGTCGAGAAGCGGATCGAGAATGTCGTGGAGCAGGTGAACCGGCTGCCCGGCGTTCTCGCCGCCGAGCCGTTCCGCGAGGTGCCCGTCCGGATCCGCCATGGCAACGTCGAGCGCCGGATCACGATCAGCGGCCGGCCCGCCGGTGCCGACCTGAGGCGCATCATCGACGTCGACCTCCGGCCGGTCGCGCTTCCGGAGACCGGCCTCGCGATCTCCGGCATGCTCGGCCACATCCTTGGGGTCGCGGCCGGCGATACCGTCGAGCTCGATCTGCTCGAGGGCGCCCGACATACCGTCACGATGCCGGTCGTGGCCACCGTCGAGGACTATTTCGGCATCAGGGGCATGATGGATATCGACGCACTTCGGCAGGTCATGCGCGAGGCCCCCGTCGTCACCAGCGTCAACCTCAGCCTCGACGAGAACCGGAAGGAGGACTTCTACGCGGCCGTGAAGTCCATGCCGACGGTCGCCGGTGTGGCGCTGCAGCGCGTCTCGCTGGCCAACTTTCGGAAGACGGTCGCGCTGCTCATCACCACGATGGCGAGCATCTACACCGGGCTCGCCGCCGTGATCGCGTTCGGCGTCGTCTACAACAACGCCCGGATCTCGCTGTCGGAGCGGGCGCGGGAATTGGCGAGCCTGCGCGTCCTCGGCTTCACGCGCGGCGAGGTTCTGCGCATCCTCCTGCTTGAGCTCGCCATCCTGACGCTGATCGCACAACCGCCCGGATGGGCGATGGGTTACGGGCTCGCGTGGGTCATGAAGACGAACCTGGCCGGAGAACTGATGCGCGTCCGCCTTGTCGTCGAGCATTCGACCTACGTCTTCGCCACGTCCGTGGTGGTGCTGGCCGCTGTCGCCTCCGCGGTGGTCATCCGCGAACGCATCGATAAACTGGACCTCGTGGCGGTCCTCAAGACGCGAGACTAGCCATGTCGGCAAACTGGACCAAACGTATCATCGGTGCTGCGGCCCTGGCCGGGATCGCGGGCGGACTGGCGTGGTTCGCATGGCCCCGGCCGGTTCTGGTCGATCTCGCGACCGTCGCGAAAGGCCCGATCGAAGTCACGGCGGACGACGACGGCAAGACGCGCGTCCGCCACGTCTACACCGTCTCGGCGCCCATCGCAGGCAAGGTCCTGAGGATTTCGCATCCGTTCGGCGAGCAGGGGCCGTCGCTTCACGTCGGCGACGAGGTCGTCGCCAACCAGACCGTCATCGCCTTGATGCAGCCGACACTGCCGGGCTTCATCGACGTGCGCTCCCGCGACCAGCTTCAGGCGGAAGTTGCGGCCGCGGACGCAGCCATCCAGCAACAGGAAGCCGAGGTACAGCGGATCGGAGCGGCGCTGGACTTTTCCAGGACCGAGTTCCAGCGGGCGCAGACGCTGTTGCGGACGCAGTCCACCTCGGCCCAGGCCTTCGATAAGGCGAAGTTCGACGTGGCCACGAACGAGGCCGCCTTGGCGAGCGCCAAGGCTCAGGTCGACATGCGGCGTGCGGTACGCACCAGCCTGGCTGCCCGGTTGATGGATCCAGCCAACGCTGCCCCGTCGGGGGAGCCGACCTGTTGCGTCCGGGTACTCGCGCCGGCGAGCGGACGGGTGCTGAAGATCGTCCAGGACAGCGAGGCGACGGTCCTGCCAGGGACGCCGCTCGTCGATATCGGCAACCCGCTCGATCTGGAGGTCGTGGCCGACCTGCTCTCGACCGACGCCGTGCAGATCAAGGTTGGCGCGCCCGTCCGGATCGACGGCTGGGGCGGGGCCCCGATCAAGGGCAAGGTCGTGCGCGTGGACCCCGCGGGCTTCCTGAAGGTGTCGGCGCTAGGCATTGAGGAGCAGCGGGTACGGGTGACGATCGATTTCGTGGATCCGCCCGAAGTGTGGTCCCAGCTTGGCCACGACTACCGGGTGGTCGTCCATGTGACCACCTGGAGCGCCACCGATGCATTGACCATCCCGGTGAGTGCCTTGTTCCGAAAAGGTGACCAGTGGGCCGTTTTTGCCGACGAGAATGGGCATGCCCGGCTCGAGCCGGTCCAGATCGGTCACCGCAATAGACACGTGGCTGAGGTGATCTCTGGACTGGCTGTCGGCGATCGGGTCGTAGTGCATCCGAGCGATCGGATTGTGAGTGGCGGGAGAATCGGACAGCGGGAGGTGCCCTGAGCTCGTGCCTTGATACCTCGTGTGGCCGCAGCCGAGCAGTCTCCGTGCTCCAGAAGGCTGGCGCCATCTGCAGTGGGTCGTGTTTGGGTGCGCCATAAGTTGTATGGTCACTTCAATAACATACGAGTTCGCAGTTTTATTCTGGATGGCGCGCCGTTCATCATCAGGCAATCATGCGCTCTTCGGCCGAAACGCGACGACTGATCCGGCCGGCTCTTCCTCGCCCATCGCCGCCTCGATCGCCTTCGCAAGTGCGGCCTGGTCGAACGGCTTTGCCAGGCGCGGCAGGCTGGATCGCGTGTCGCTCGGGAGGTCCGCGTATCCCGTGCTGAGGAGGATGACCGTCTCCGGGCGCTCCGCTGCGATGGCGTTGGCAAGCTGCAGGCCGGTCATGCCGGGCATGGCATAGTCGGTCACGACCAGGTCGACGGTGCGGGTGCGGCGGAGCAAGGCCAGCGCCTCATCGCCCGAGCGCGCCTCGACCACGACGTGCCCGAGATCCTCCAGCATCGCTGCCGTGTTCTCGAGCACCAGGAGGTCGTCGTCGACGACGAGCACGGAAAGCTGCCGGCTGGGCCGGGCTACGGCTGCCGGAGCCGCTATGCGCAGGTCCGGCACCGCGGTCTCCTCGGCGATCGGCAGCCAGATGTCGGCCGTCGTGCCCTCTCCGGGACGGCTCTTCAAGACGAGCCTGCCGCCGGACTGCTCGGCGAGTCCGTGGACCATCGACAGGCCGAGCCCGGTGCCCTTGCCGACGCCCTTGGTCGTGAAGAACGGCTCCTGGGCGTGCTTGAGGATCTCGTCGCTCATGCCGCAGCCCGTGTCGCTCACCGAGAGCGCGACATAGCCGCTGCTCGAAAGGCCGCCTTCGCCCTGCTCCTCGCGTGCGGCGATGGTGATCTGGCCGCCGTCCGGCATCGCATCGCGCGCGTTGACCGCCAGGTTGAGGATCGCCAGTTCGAGCTGGTTCGCGTCGACCTTCACCTTCGGCAGATGCATCGGGAACCGCGTCTCGACATCAATTCCGGCCTCGAATTTCAGCAATGACGCCATGCCGCGCACCAACTCACGGACGTCGACGACCGCCGGCCTGAGATCCTGCTTGCGCGCGAAAGCGAGCATGCGCTGGGTCAGGGAGGCGCCGCGCACCGCGCCCTGCATCGCGTTCTCCACCAGGCGCAGGATCTTCGGATCGTCCGTCGGCAGGCGCTTCTTCAGCAGTTCGAGGCTGCCGAGAACGGCCGCGAGCAGGTTGTTGAAGTCGTGGGCCACGCCGCCGGTGAGCTGGCCGATGGTCTCCATCTTCTGCGACATCATCAATGCTTCGCGCGCGCGGTCCAGCGCTTCCTGCGCCCGTCTCCGTTCGCTGACGTCGCGCACGATCTTCGCAAAGCCGGCGATTGCGCCGCTGTCGTTCCGGACCGCGACGATCGTTGCCTCCGCCCAGAAGCGGCTGCGGTCCTTGCGCACCCGCCAGCCTTCTATGGCGGACTTCCCCTCCCGCTCGGCTTCAACGAGCGCGCGCGCGGGCGCCCCGGCCGCGCAATCTTCCTCGGTGTGAAAAATGGTGTAGCTCGTCCCGACGATGTCGTCGCCATAGCCCATCAGCCGGCGCGCGCCGAGATTCCAGTTGCCCACGCGCCCGTCCGGATCGAGCATGAAGATCGCGTGGTCCGCGATGCCTTCGACAAGCAGCCGAAAGCGTTCTTCGCTGCGCCTCAGTGCGGCGGCCTCGCGTTGGGCGCGCTCCGCCGATGCCCTGTCATAGACGGCCGCCGCGATGCCGATGCTCAGGATCATGATGGTGATGCCGGCGAGCAGGAACGCGAGCGGCGCCTGACCGACGCCGAGATGGCCTGCCGGCCGGGCCATGGCGCTCGTCGGCAGGAACATGACGCCTTCCATCGCGGCATAGTGCATGCCGGAGATCGCAAGGCCCATCACCAGGCCCGCGAACAGCCGCTGCACCGCGTTGGTGTTGCGAAAGGCGAGCCAGAGCGCCACGATCGAGGCGCTGATCGCGATCAGGATCGAGAGCACGACCCATCGGGGATCGTATTGGATGAGGGCCGCCATCCGCATCGCGGCCATGCCGGTATAGTGCATGCCGGAGATGCCAAGTCCCATCGCGAAGCCGGATGCGAGCAGCGCCTGCGGGCGTCGTCCGACAACGGCAAAGGCGGCAGCGGCGACGACGATCGGAATGACGAGCGAGAGCAGAGTCAGGAATGGATCGTAGGAGATTTCGATTCCAGGCAGGCTGAAGGCCAGCATGCCGACGAAGTGCATCGACCAGATGCCGCCGCCCATGGCGATCGCCGCGGCGACCAGCCAGGATCGGCGGGCCCTTCCCGAAGCAGCTCGCATTCGGGTCGCCAGGTCCAGCGCCGTATAGGAGGCGAGGGCCGCGATCAGAATCGATAGCGCGACCAGAACGGGATCGTGAGAAGCCGCATGATGATGCATTTCGGCCAACGCTAGCCGAAGTTGCGTTCGGGCTTACGCATGAGGTCCTCCCCGACACCGAAATCGTCCGCGGCACCAAGACAGGCGCCGCAGGCGTCCACGACGTTCGAATCGACCGCCATGGTGCACGCAATCCTGCGGTGCCGCCACTCTCATGGTGTCATCGCCCCGGCCCGCGGGAACCATCCGTCAGGCCGGCAGCAGACCGGCCGCGCGGTAGCTGTCGATCAAGGTGTCGTAGAGCGACAGATCCGAGCGGCTCCGCGCCAGGAGCTGGGCGCCGCCGATCGCGGCGAAGATCGCCCGGGCGCGCCGTTCGCTCTCCCCGGAACTGCTCGGAGCCGCA
This sequence comes from Bradyrhizobium sp. 1200_D9_N1_1, assembly GCF_052075915.1. Lineage (NCBI taxonomy): Bacteria > Pseudomonadati > Pseudomonadota > Alphaproteobacteria > Hyphomicrobiales > Nitrobacteraceae > Bradyrhizobium > Bradyrhizobium sp. 1200_D9_N1_1. The sequence continues at coordinate 1,176,137 of NZ_CP197226.1, forward strand.
GCGGCCAGGACCTTGCTCAGCCAGGCGACATTCACATCGGCAAAGGCCTGCACCTCCCGCTTCACCGCGTCCGGCAGGTCGTCATGCTCGGCAGCCATGAAGCTGCACAGGCACATGCGGTTGCCGTTCTCGAGCGCCTTGCGAAAGACGTCGGGATAGCGGTGCAGGCAGCGCAGCGGATCCGGGGTTTCCGCCAGCATGGCTTCGAGCGCCGCCGCGGTGTCCTCCCAGTAGCGCCTGGCGACCGCTGCGCCGAGATCGGCCTTGCTCGGGAAATGATAGTGGATGCTCGCGGCCTTGATGCCGACCTCAGCGGCGAGATCGCGGAAGTTCAGGCCGCCATAGCCGTGCGCCTGTGCGGTGCGTCTGGCGGCCGCCAGGATGGCTTCCCGTGCGCTGGTACTCATGTCGCCGCCTCACCGCTTCGTTATCTACCAAGTGACAGATAGGCTTTGACCGCCGGGTTTTGAAGGCTATAAATGTCTACCAAGTGGCAGGTAGAGAGAAGCAAAGAGGTTTATCGATGAAGATTCATGATTGGGCCACCGGCCCTTACCCGGCCCGCGTTCGCATCGCCATCGCCGAGAAGAATCTGCGGCCGCGCGTCACGTTCGTGTCGGTCAACCTGTGGAAGGGCGAGCACAAGAAACCCGAGTTCCTCGCCAAGAACTACTCGGGCACGCTGCCGGTGCTCGAGCTCGACGACGGCACCTTCATCGGCGAATGCACCGCCATCACCGAATATCTCGACGCGCTCGACGGCGCTCCCGTGCTCACCGGCAGGACGCCGCGCGAAAAGGGCGTGATCCACATGATGAGCAAGCGCGGCGAGCTGGAGCTGCTCGACGCGATCAGCGTGTACTTTCATCACGCAACGCCGGGGCTTGGGCCCGAGGTCGAGATCTATCAGAACGCCGAGTGGGGCCTGCGTCAGCGCGACAAGGCCGTCAGAGGCATGCATTACTTCAACGGCATTCTGAAGCAGCAGCCATTCGTCGCCGGCGAGGCCTTCTCGATGGCCGACATCACGGTCATCGGCGGCTTGATCTTTGCGGAGCTCCTGAAGCTGCCGGTGCCTGCGGAGTGCGAGGCACTTCGCGCCTGGTACGCCCGGATGCAGGAGCGCCCCAGCGTCAAGAACCGGGTGACGATGTCGGAGCCGGCCGAAGCGTCCGCCTGACATCGGGTCCGCGCTACCCGCGAATGCCTGCAGAAGCAGGCGGGTCCGAACTTGTCCCATCGATGAAGCTCTCAGTGAAGCGGAGGAATCCTTCGATCCTTGACCGGCTGACGCCGGCCGTGCGCATCTGCACGTTGTGGATGGGGCTGCCGCACCATCATTGATCTGAAACAACGATCACCTGCAGCACAAATGCTAGGGTGATTCGCAGGTCACGTCGCAAGGCTCCCCAGGCCGGTCAAGACAATCTCAGCGCGTGATGGAATCCGAGGACTTGATGGGACGACTACTGAATATCGTGACGCCACTGCATACTGCGACCAAGCGCGACTATATGGGGCGCATGAACGACGACAAGATCGGCTGCTCGCTGAAGGCGCGGGAATACGAGGCCGATTATTGGGATGGCGACCGCCGTTTCGGCTATGGCGGCTACCGCTTCATCGACGGGCGCTGGGCGCCGGTCGCGAAAGCGCTGATCGAGACCTATGGCCTGAAGGATGGGTCCAGCGTGCTCGACGTCGGCTGCGGCAAGGGCTTCCTGCTGTACGAGATGCAAAAGATCCTGCCGGGCTTGAAGGTCGTCGGCTTCGATATCTCCAAGCACGGTCTTGCAAATTCGCATGAGCAGGTGCGGCCGTATTTGTTCAACTATCGCGCCCAGGACGTCTATCCCTATGGCGACGACAGTTTCGACCTCGTCATCTCGCTCGGCACGCTGCACAATCTCAGGCTCTACGAGCTCGATGCGGCGCTCAAGGAGATCGAGCGGGTCGGCAAGAACAAATACGTCATGGTCGAGGGCTACCGGACCGTTGCCGAGCTGCACAACCTCGAATGCTGGGCGCTGACGGCGGAGTCCATCCTCCACACCTCCGAATGGATCTGGCTGTACGGAAAGCTCGGTTACACCGGCGATTACGAATTCATCTATTTCGAGTGACCGGGCGCGCCTCATGGATATCAAGACCGCGAAGGCTGCGATTCTCGTCGAGTCGGGCAAGCCGCTGATCGTCGACGAGTTCACCTTGCCGGATACGCTCGAACACGGCCAGGTGCTCGCGCACGTGCACACGTCGAGCATCTGCGGCGCACAGATCAACGAGATCGACGCCGTCAAGGGCGCCGACAAGTTCCTGCCGCACCTCTTGGGGCACGAAGCGCTGGCGACCATCGTCGAAACCGGGCCCGGCGTCGTCTCGTGCAAGCAGGGCGACACCGTCGTCATGCATTGGCGGCCGGGCAAGGGCATCCAGTCCAATACGCCGGTCTATTCCTGGCACGGCAAGCGACTCAACGCGGGCTGGGTCACCACCTTCAACGAATATGCCGTGGTGTCGGAAAATCGCGTCACGCCCGTTCCCCCCTCGATCGATCGCAGCAGCGCGCCGCTGCTCGGCTGCGCGGTGACGACCGCCCTCGGCGTCGTCAACAACGACGCGCAGGTCGCGATCGGCGAGGCCGTCCTCGTGTTCGGCGTCGGCGGCGTCGGGCTGAACATCGTGCAATTTGCCGCGATGGTCGGCGCCCATCCGGTCGTTGCGATCGACCGCCTCGACAACAAGTTGGAGATGGCGAGGCAGTTCGGCGCCACCCACACCATCAACTCCGACGCGGTAAAGGATCTGGCCGCCGAGGTTCGGTCCATCACGGGGCCTGACGGGCCCGACAAGGTCGTCGAGACCACCGGCGTCAGCCGTTTGATCGAGCTCGCCTACGAGGTCACCGCGAAGAAGGGCCGCTGTATCCTTGTCGGTGTTCCCCGCGACAAGGTCGAGATCTACACGCTGCCGCTGCACTTCGAGAAGGTGCTGAAGGGTTCGGAAGGCGGGCAGTGCCAGCCGGCGCGCGACATCCCGCGTCTCGTCCGGCTCGACGAAGCCGGCAAGGTCAGTTACCGCGGGATCGTGACCCACGAGTTCGCGCTCGATGACATCAACGACGCGCTGGATTTGATGCGCAGCGGCACGTCAGGGCGGATCTTGCTAAACATCAGCTGAACGCCGCGGCCGATGCCGATCACACCAACGACTGATCCTACCCGGTCCTCTGGTGGCGAGGCGCGGATGGCGTTGACAAGGCCGTGGCGAGCGCGGGTTGCACCGGCCGCCGGCCGATCATCAGCGACAGCACGGCCGCGACGATCCGCGTTGCGCCCGCGATCATAAAGGCCTGCAGATAGTCTCCCTGCGCCGAGCGCATGAAGCCGGCGAAGAAGTCGGCGCGTCCATCGGGAAGTCCACGATGCGCCGCAAGTGCACGCTCTTACGCGGCCGTACTGTCGATCGAACGGCGGATCTCCCGCTGCACTTCCGCGCTCGATAGAAACAGATCGTGATTGATGATGCTCCAGCCTTCCTGGGAAGCATCGACCACGCGCACGCCGAGCCGCTGGATGACAGCCTTCTCGGCGGCGCCGACCCTGGTCATTCCACCCGCGATTTGTCCCGACAGAGCCAGAGCGCGATCGTTCGTCGCGGCGATCACGGTGATCTTGCCGGCAAGCGGACCGATGCGGTGGATCGCCGACGTGAACACGTCCATGTCGATATCGGGTGCGGCAAACACGACCGTCCCGATCCTGCTCGTGACGGTGTCGCCGTATCGCGCATAGAGCTGACGCAGGCTCTCGAGCGTCAGCATTGTCCCCATGCTGTGCGCAACGATGTGCACGCGGCCGCCGCCTGACGTCGACACGAGGGAAGAGAGCACGCGTTCGAAATCGTCGCGGGACCACATCGCACTGTCCCGGTCATAGGCATAGTCGAACAATCCTGCCTTGGAGGGCCAGGAGAACACCATGGTCCGGCCGCGGAACTTGATCCCATCGGAGAGATGGGCGGCGTCGAGCGCGGCCGTCTCGAATGTCTGCTTGAAGCCGTGCACATAGATCAGCACGTCTCCTCCCGCGCCGCCCTGCGCAAGGAGATCGCCAATTTCGGCTTGCACCGGTTCGACCTGATCTAGGCGCCAATCGCCCAGTCCGACCGAGGCGAGAGAAAGTCGGCTCTCGTCCGGCGCCACCAGCCTTGCCCGAGCGACCGTCATTGCGGTCGCCCGCTCCGGCCCGAACCAGGGTTTCGTGCGGCCGCCCTTCACGGGCTTTCGTGTGGTGGCGACGAGCAGTGTGGGATCAACGGAAAGGGACGACGCGTCGTAGCGCGCGCCGGTCGCGCCCAAGCCTGCGCATCCGCCCAGCGCGAGAGTGCTGCCTGCCGAGACAAGCCCGCGCAGGAGCGCGCGGCGCGAAAGGGAATGATGAGAGTCGCGTTGTAGAAGATGTCGGACGATCACGCGGAACCTTTGGGAACTATGCCCACCATAGCGCCGCCCCGCCTAGCTCCCTGAACGACAATGGGGGCGAGAAGACGGCGGAGCAGCGTCCTGGCAGGTCGCGTGTCATGGCGTCCGTTCGCCGGTCTGCGAGCGATGCGACGAAGTTCCAACGCCTGGGTGGCGGTTGCCCATCAATGATGAGCCGACACGCCCCTGACGCATTGGGTCAACAGATCAACGGTGGCGAATTGGCCGACATGCGATGCACGGCTTTCGCCAGATCTCTCAGCGCCAGCCGAGCGCAGGCGCAACGTGCGTCAGGATCGCCTCGATCGCATGCGCGCAGTAGGCCACGCCCAGCTGGTTCGGGATCGTCAGCAGCAAGGTGTCAGCCTCCGCGATCGCCTCATCCTGCCGCAGCTGCTCGATCAGCACATCCGGCTCCGCCGCATAGGAGCGGCCGAAGATCGCCCGCGTCTGCGGGTCGATGAAGCCGATCTGGTCTTCGCCTCCGCGCTCCCCGCCGAAATAGGCGCGGTCGCGATCGTTCATCAGCGCGAAGATGCTGCGGCTGACGGACACGCGCGGCTCGCGGGCGTGGCCGGCTTCCTTCCACGCGGCACGATAGGCGCGGATTTGCGCGGCCTGCTGCACATGGAAGGCCTCGCCGGTCTCGTCGTTCTTCAGCGTCGAGCTTTGCAAATTCATGCCGAGCTTCGCCGCCCACACGGCGGTCGCGTTGGAGCCGGCGCCCCACCAGATCCGTTCGCGCAGGCCGGCGGTATGCGGCTCGAGGCGCAGCAGCCCCGGCGGGTTCGGAAACATCGGCTGCGGATTGGGCTCGGCAAAGCCTTCGCCGCGGAGCAGGTCGAGAAAGACCTCGGCATGGCGGCGGCCCATGTCGGCATCGCTCTGGCCGTCGGCCGGCCGGTATCCGAAATAGCGCCAGCCGTCGATCACCTGCTCGGGCGAGCCGCGGCTGATGCCGAGCTGCAGCCGGCCGCCGGCGATGAGATCGGCGGAGCCCGCGTCCTCCACCATGTAGAGCGGGTTCTCGTAGCGCATGTCGATCACGGCGGTGCCGATCTCGATTGTGCTGGTCCTGGCGCCGACCGCGGCAAGCAGCGGAAAGGGCGAGGCCAGCTGGCGCGCGAAGTGATGCACACGGAAATAGGCGCCGTCCGCGCCGAGCTGTTCGGCCGCAACCGCAAGCTCGATCGATTGCAGCAGCGTGTCCGCCGCCGAGCGCGTCTGCGACTGCGGCGAGGGCGTCCAGTGTCCGAAGGACAGAAATCCGATCTTTTTCATGGGGGCAACATATGGATGATCGGAAGAGTTTGCGAGACGTCGATCGGAGGAAAGATGGCAATACGGGGTGTGCACCCGTAAGCCCCCTTTGGGGAAACTGATTAGGCGCGGTCTGGACTGCTGCCCGATAGCGGGCCACGAACTCGGATCGCTCAACTTCAATCGGCCACCCGAGAAGCGTCCTCAGATGTCGCAACCGGTCAAATTCAATGCCTTGCGCAAGCCACCAAACGCCTTGAGCCGACAGGGCTCCGCATTGCTTGCGGCCTTTGAGCGCTGGAAGTTGGCAGTTCGCTTGACAGCGGTTGCCTTCGGCTTGGGACGTTCAGCGGTCGCGATCTTTTTCGGATTGTGCCGATGACGGACGATCGGCTCCGGCTCGGACGAGCCAATATGGGCGTCTTCTGGCGGAGCAACGCGGTCTTCCACCGAAGCAGTCTGTGTCGGCATCGCGCTGCTCACAGCGGCAACGTCGAGGCGGTCAGCCTTCGCCAGGGCGTCGTGTGAAGCAGAAGTGCCCGCGTCCTGCTCGGCAAGCGGCTGCACGATCGCGGCCGCGCGACGCGGTGGCGCTCTCAGCTCCATTGCCGACAGCATTCCTACACTCAACAGGATGAGGAGGCCCAACAACGCCATTCTCAGCATAATGCGCCTCTGACCCAGATTCGTGCCGCTGAAAATTCTCCGCGCCAATGAGGCAACTTGTCGACGGCTGCCGACTCGCGACAAATCATTTGCCGACAGGGTTAACGTCGGTGATGCTCCCGCATGTGCCGGTAATGCCGCCGCTCACGTCGGCTTCCGCGAGCAGACCGTACTTGGTCACGCGAAAATGGTCTGTCAGTGGCCCCGAGCCGAGCGCCACATGAGCGATCGTCATGTCTGCGGTTTGAGGGAGGCCGGACACCGCCTGACAGATTGGACGACCGCTGCTTTTGACCCGAACCGGACTTCGGTCGGTTTCAACGCGGCGCGAACTCCGGGGATCACTGCTCCCACGGCGTCCCATAACGGCCGAAATGTGGCGCTTGCCGTGCCCACTCGCCTATTTCTTTCCCCTTCTGCGCCCAGCTTAGAGCGCGTTTCGTATCCACGATTGCCGCAAGCGCTCTTTGTGCTGAAGAGAGTTCGTTGCGTCCGGTGGAGCAAGCGATGCGTACCGAATCGTGCTTTCAGCGCAAGCTGCGCCGCATGCTTGTTGCTGTCGCCATCGTTGGCCCCGTGGCGCTGACGCCCGAAATGAGTGCGGCCGAAGGCTTGCTTGATTTCTTTTTCGGTGGCGGCCAGAAGCAACAGCAGCCGACCTCGTCTTTTGATCCGCAATCACCACCGCCGCGGCCGGTCGTCGTAAGCGCGGGACCTGCCTTCTGCGTGCGCAGTTGCGACGGCAAATATTTTCCGCTGATGCGCGGCGCGGCCTCGCCGGCGCAGATGTGTAAGGCCTTCTGTCCGGCAAGCCCGACCAAAGTTTTCTTCGGCTCCAGCATTGACAGAGCCTATGCCGCAACCGGCGAACGCTACGCCGATAGCGAAAACGCCTTTGCCTATCGGAAGGCGCTGCGCGCCGATTGCACTTGCAACGGCCAAAGCCCCGCCGGTCTTGCATCAGTCGATCTCGCGATGGACGGCTCGTTACGCTCGGGCGACGCGGTCGCCACCGCTGACGGGCTCGTCGCTTATTCCGGCATACGGGTCGGTAACGACCAGAACCCGGATTTCACGCCGCTTCCGGCGGCGACCATCACGCGGAAGCCGGTGCCCGCGCGCGACTAGCGCGTAGATGCGGATTGATGTTGCAATCAATGTCCGACGATCACCTCTTGCAGAGCTTCTTCCGTTGTTGGCCCTTTGCCGACTCGCAGGAGCGTACTGGCCATGTCTGGTTTTGAAGGCAGAACGGACACCGCCTCATTCGCGGGCTAAGGGATCATGTCTGCACGTCCCGGCGGGTCCCGGCTTTGCATGAATGCGCGCCGTGTCGACGAAGCGTGACGTCTCAGGCGTATGCCACCCAGCCGCGGAAGGTGAATCCGGCGTAGAACAGGGTCGGCTCGGAGAAGCCAGCGTTCCGCAGAATTGCCTCATCCTGCGCGGGCGTGAGGATCTCCAGATGGTTGGTGACGGCGTCGCGCGCGGCAGCCGCCTTGTCCGGCTCGACGCCGGATGCGGCCAGGAACGCCGAATATCGCGATAGCCACAGCGGCCGCTCATCGTCGCGATCAGGGATGCTGAAATGAGCGATCACGAAGGGCGCGCCCGGCTTGAGGCGGCGGCGGATTTCGGAGGCAATGCGACGCCGTTCCGCGGCATCGACGAAGTGCAGGGTCAACAGGCACGTGGCTCCGTCGAACGGCCCCTCCGGGGTAGCGTCGACATAGCCCCGGTGGAGATGCGCGCGCGAAGCGAGCGGGCCCAACGTTTGCCGCGCGAGATCGAGCATCGCCGCCGAGGGGTCCACACCGTCGAAGGTCCAGCGCGGCTGCGCCTGCGCAAAGGCTCTCAACTCCAGGCCGCCTCCGGCGCCGAGGGCGAGGATTCGCGCGTCTTCACGCGCGCGCTCGGCCAGCAGGATCGCCGCCATGGACAGCATGGAATTGTAGCCGGGAACGAACCGCGGCGGCCCTTCCGTGTATTTCGCCACTGCATGCGGATCGGAGAACATGGCTTGAATGTCGGTCATGAGGTTGCCTTGCTGAACGGAGCCGATCACGCGTGATGCGCGCTGATGTCGCGGACCTTGCGGGCCCCGAGCCGCTTGCGCAGATCATCGCCCAGCATCGCCAGCGTCACTGCACCGAGGCGCGACAGCAGCAGCGCCTCGGCATCTTGAAAGGTCCGATCCAGGGCGGCATTGACGGCCTGCTCGACGAGACAGCCCGGCGCCTCGGTCCGGTTGCCCATTGCCAGAAGCGGGGGATTGCCGAGCGCGGTGTAGACGTCGCGCAGCGTCACCTTCGACAGGTCGCAGGCCAGCGTCCAGCCGCCGCCATGCCCCTTCTCGGAGCGGACGTAACCGAGGTCCCTGAGGCCCGCCATGATGCGCCGGATCACCACCGGGTTGGTGTCCATCGCCTTCGCCAGGGTCTCGGACGTGAAGGGGCCAGGCTGCTGCGCCATGTGGAGAAGGACATGGAGCACGCCGGATAGACGGCTGTCTCGTTTCATGTAACTTTATATGTTACATGATGGCGCCGAGGTCAAGGGGTGTCGGTGTGTGCGGTACGGAGCGAGCGCTCATCGCCCGGCGTGTAGATTGGATTCCAATCGATGGACTGGTTCGACTATCGTTTGGAGCATGATCCTCACAGCGCGTCGAACAGGCGCGAAAAAGCTCGCGCGCGGGACGCTGTGTGAAGCTTGACGATATCGATACGGAGTGGCGCCGGAGGCTTGCTCATCCCAGGCGCCCGACGATGCCATCCTGCTCCTGTCTTGCCCGACGGGTCAACGTCGGCGCAAAGCGCGTAAGCCATTGATCCCGCTCATGCAGGCTACTGTGCATGGGGTTGTTTTCGACTTTTTGTTTTGGAGGGCACGACAGCCGCAGGCCGAACCGGATCTCATCCGGCTCTTGCCTACTTCATCACCCGCAGGCCCTTGGTCGTGAACCGCTGCGTCTTGCCGCCGGGGCGCACGGGCCGCCTTGTGCCGGCGGCCTTGCCGGTGCCGGGCGGCTGGTGCGCGGGCACGAGCTGGTCGGGACGTGAGCCGATCAGGTCGGCGCGGCCCATCGCCTTCAGCGCCTCGCGCAGCACCGGCCAGTTGTCGGGGTCGTGATAGCGCAGGAACGCCTTGTGCAGGCGGCGCTGGCGCAGGCCCTTGATGGCCTCGACCTTGTCGCTGCCGCCGTGACGCACGCCGCGCAGCGGATTGACGCCGGTGTGATACATCGCGGTCGCGGTCGCCATCGGTGAGGGCAGGAAGGTCTGCACCTGGTCGGCGCGATAGCGGTTCTTCTTGAGCCAGAGCGCGAGGTTCATCATGTCCTCGTCGGTCGTGCCCGGATGCGCCGCGATGAAATACGGGATCAGGTAATATTTCTTGCCGGCCTGCTCGGCCGCGGCATCGAACATCCGCTTGAACTGGTTGTAGGCGCCGATGCCCGGCTTCATCATCTTGTCGAGCGGGCCGCGCTCGGTATGCTCCGGCGCGATCTTCAGGTAGCCGCCGACGTGATGGGTGACGAGCTCCTTGATGTATTCCGGGCTCTCCACCGCGAGGTCGTAGCGCACGCCGGAGGCGACCATCACCTTCTTGATGCCCTTGGTCTCGCGCACTTTGCGATAGAGCCGGATCAAATCGTCATGCGAAGTGTTGAGGTTCGGGCAGATCTCCGGGAAGACGCAGGACGGCCGCCGGCACGCCCCCTCGACCTTCGGGTCCTTGCACGCCATCCGGTACATGTTGGCGGTGGGGCCGCCGATATCGGAGATCACGCCGGTGAAGCCCGGCGTCTTGTCGCGGATCTTCTCGATCTCGCGCAGGATCGAGCCTTCCGAGCGGTTCTGGATGATGCGGCCCTCATGCTCGGTGATCGAACAGAAGGTGCAGCCGCCGAAACAGCCGCGCATGATCGTCACGGAGAACTTGATCATGTCCCACGCCGGGATCTTGGCATCGCCGTAGGACGGATGCGGCGCGCGCGCGTAAGGAAGATCGTAGACCGCGTCCATCTCGTCGCTGGTCAGCGGGATCGGCGGCGGATTGAGCCAGAGATCGCGGTCGCCATGACGCTGCACCAGCGGCCGCGCATTGCCGGGATTGCTCTCCCGGTGCAGCACGCGTGACGCACGCGCATAGGCTTCCTTGTCCTGCTCGACCTGCTCCAGCGCCGGCAGGCGAATGACGGTCGCGCCCTTCTGGCGGGTTGCGCCTTCGTCGGCGGAGTCGAGATCGTCGGCGTGCAGCTCGGAATAGTCTTCGGGCACGCGGCGGAACAGTGCGACGCCCCTGATGTCGTCGAGCTCGCGCGGCGCTTCGCCCGCGGCAAGACGGTTCGCCACTTCGACGACGGCGCGCTCGGCATTGCCGTAGAGCAGCAGATCTGCCTTGGCGTCGGCCAGCACCGAGCGGCGCACCTTGTCGGACCAGTAGTCGTAATGGGCGATCCGGCGTAGCGAGGCCTCGATGCCGCCGAGCACGACCGGCACGTCCTTGAACGCCTCGCGGCAGCGCTGCGCGTAGACGATGGTGCAGCGGTCCGGCCGCTTGCCGCCTTCGCCGCCCGCCGTGTAGGCGTCGTCATGGCGCAGGCGGCGGTCCGCGGTGTAGCGGTTCACCATGGAGTCCATGTTGCCGCCGGTCACGCCGAAGAACACCTTCGGCTTGCCTAACGCCCTAAGCGGCTCGGCCGAATGCCAGTCCGGCTGCGCGATGATGCCGACCCGGAAGCCTTGCGCCTCCAGCAGCCGGCCGATGATCGCCATGCCGAAACTCGGATGGTCGACATAGGCATCGCCCGTCACCAGCACGATGTCGCAGGCATCCCAGCCGAGCGCGTCCATCTCGGCGCGGCTCATCGGGAGAAACGGCGCCGGCTTGCGCGGGCGGGCCTGGGCCATCAGAGGCTTTTCGGCGGCGATGATCTGGGTGTCCATGGCGCATACGCATAGGACTCCGGAGGCGCGAATACAACCGATCGCTGGGCTGTCTTCGACGATTCCGGTTCCCGCGTGGCGCGCAATTCGGCAACGCCAGTCGCGCGGGCAGCGTCAGCGGACTGTGATGGAGCAATCGCAGATCCGATGCCGGCCGCGGTGAGAACCCGGACGACGGATCGCTCATATGATGGGCAAGGAAGCTTCTGACGGCGGTCAGCTTGCGCCGACTGTTCCATCGGCCCCGCGTTGCGGTTCATTTGCAGGAACCAACCGCCCCCGCGAACATTCTGATGAAGGCACCGGCGCGAGCTCTGCTCGCGCGCGCCGCGACGATCCCGGCGCCAGTGCCCGCAACCGGATTTTTGCCTTGATGCTCGCTTCGGGGCGATGGGGGACTTGTGAGTACGGTCATAGAGAACTTGCTGGCGCGGAAGCAGAAGCTCGTAGAGGAGCTCGAGACGGCGCAAACCATCGAGGACCGCGACAGGATCGAGCATCAGCTCGAGCAGATCAACACCGCGCTGGATTTCCTGGACAGGCCTGGTCCGAAGGACGGGCGGTAGAACCGCTCACTCCACTTTCAGCGCCTCCACTTTCAGGGCCTTGGCGTAGACCACGCCCGAATTGGTGATGTGCGTGGTCATCAGCGCTTCGAAAGCCGCAAACTCGCCGCGCGCGAACAGGTCCAGCAGCTTGCGGTGCTCGTCGAAGGACGTGCGGGTGCGCACGTCGATCGGCGAGGTCAGATTGGTGCGCAGCGCCGCGACGCGGCCGGAGACGAGCTGGTAGGATTCGACGAGGTAGCGGTTGCCGCAATGGGTGAACAGCGCCTCGTGGAACGCGGCATCGGCGCGGCCATAGGCGATGTTGTCGCGGGCCGAGACCGCCGGCTCCATCGCCGCGATCGCCTCGCTCATCGTCGCCACCGCACCGTCGCGATCGTGGCGGAAGGCGAGTTCTGCGGCCTTGGGCTCCAGCGCGATCCTGAAAGTGCAGAGCGCGGCGATGTCGTCCGCGCTCGGGGTGAAGACAAAACTGCCGACCTGCGGGCGGATCACCACGAGTCCCTGCGCCTGCAACTGGCCCATCGCCTCGCGCACCGGCGTCCGGCTGACGCCGAAGGAATTCGCCACCATCTCCTCGGAGATCGCAGCGCCGAGCGCGAACTCGCCGTCGATGATCGCCTGCCGCAGCCGCTGCATCACCCGCTGCGACAGCGATTTTGGCGTATCGAGCTTCAATGATCTCATCGGCGCTCCCATCACCGTGCAACCGGTCAGATCACCTTGCCGGGATTGAGCAGATGATCGGGATCGAGCGCGGCCTTCAGCGTCCGCATCAGCGCGATCTCGGCTTCGCTCCTGGCATGACCCAGCCATTTCTTCTTCAGCGTGCCGATGCCGTGCTCGGCGGAGACGCTGCCGCCCATCTCGCGCACGAGACCGTAGATGATCGCGTCCATCTCCTCTTTCGGCTGCTGCTCGACGGAAAGCCCGGTGACCCAGGACACCAGGTGCAGATTGCCGTCGCCGATATGGCCGTAATAGACGCTCTCGCAGCCCTTGATGCCATTGGCGAGCGCGGCCTTGCAGCGCGTGACGAACTCGTCCATCTGCGCCACCGCAAGGCCGATGTCGTAGGAGATGTGCGGGCCCAGCACCTGGCCGAACTCGGCGCAGATGTCGCGCACCCGCCAGAAGGCTTGCGTCTGCGCCAGCGATTGCGCGACGGCGGCATCGGCCAAGAGCCCGCGCTTCATCAATTCCTCGAGCCAGCTCTGGAAGCGCGGCGCATCCAGGCTTTCGTCGGTGCCTTGCGCTTCCACCAGCACGTAGAGTCCGTGGCCTGCGGCGACCGGCGGCTTCACGCCGGCGCGCGTCGTGATCACGTCCCAATAATCCGGCCACATCACCTCGAACGCCGACAGCAGCGGGCCGAGCCCGCTGCGCGCGGCGTCCAGCAGTGCGATCACCGCCGCATAATCCTTCAGCGCGCAGAGCGCCGCCATGGTCGAGCGCGGCTTCGGGAACAGTTTCAGCACCACGCGGGTGATGATGCCGAGCGTGCCTTCCGAGCCGATGAACAGATGCTTCAGGTCGTAGCCCGCATTGTTCTTCATCAGCTTGTTGAGATTGGTGATGATGGTGCCATCAGGCAGCACCACCTCCAGGCCGAGCACCAGCTCGCGCGTCATGCCGTAGCGGATCACGCGGTTGCCGCCGGCATTGGTGGAGAGGTTGCCGCCGATCGCGCACGAGCCGCGCGAGCCGAGGTCGAGCGGAAAGAAGAAGCCGGCCTCGTCCGCGGCCTTCTGGATCGTCTCAAGCGGCGTGCCCGCCTTCACCGTCATCGTCATCGACGCGCGATCGATCTCCTCGATGCCGGTCATGCGCTCGAGCGAAATCGCGACCCAGCCCGCTTCAGGCGAGGCACCGCGGCACAGCCCGGTCAATCCACCCTGCGGCACGAACGGCAGATGCGCCTTGCGGCAGGTCAGAATCGCATCGGTAACGCCCTGCGCATCGAGCGGACGGATCACCGCCCGCGGCGTTTGCGGCAGGCTCGCGCTCCAGTCGTTGCAATTGCGCGCAGGCACATCGGTGCCGGTCAGCACGGCGGCCGCGCCGAGCTTGTCGCGCAAGGCCGCGAGCAATTGGTCGGGACGCTCCACAGGGGTCACCATGTCCATGCAAGACCTCCTCAAAATCTGGCCGCGTCTGTCGCGCGCCTGCTGCGCGACGGGGATTTGCGTCTGTCTTGTATGTAAGGTACAAGGTGAAAAGTAAAGCAAAAACAAGTCTCCGCTGAGCCCGGAAGATCGTTAGGGATCAGAGGCTTAGTCCGAGACCGCAGCAAAGGGTGGTGTGATGACGGAGGCGATTCGCGGGTTCTGGGTGGCGTCGGCGACGCCGCTGGCGACCGACGGTGGCGTGGATCACGCCCGGCTCGCCGCCCACGCCAAGCAGCTCTTCAGCAAAGGCGTCGACGGTGTCGTGCTGTTCGGCACCACCGGCGAGGGTACCTCATTCAACGTCGCCGAACGCGTGGCGACCATCGAAGCCATGCTCAAGGCCGGCGTCGCGCCGGCGCGCATCGGAATCGGCGGCGGCTTCCCCGCCATCAGCGACAGTATCGCGCTGACGCGTGCCGTGCTCGGCCTCGGCCTGCGCCACGTGCTGCTGTTGCCGCCTTACTTCGACCGCAGCGTCACGCCCGAGGGTATCGAGGATGCCTTCGCTGCGATCGTCGACGGCGTTGCCGACGATCGCCTGCGTGCCTCGCTCTATCACATCCCGCAGATCTCCGGCGTTGCGATTCCGACCACGGTCGCCGCAAGCTTGCGCAAGCGTTACGGCAAGCTGGTTGCAGGCTTGAAAGACTCCAGCGGCGACTTCAAGCAGTTTCAGGCGTTCCGCACCGCCGCGCCCGAGCTCGCCATCACCGTCGGCAACGAAGCCGACATCGCCCGCGCCATCGCCGCCGGCGGCGCCGGCACCATCTGCGGCATGGCGAACGTTGCGCCGGAGCTGGTCAAGGCGATGATCGACGGCAAAGATGTCGAAGCACGCATGCAGGCCGCGATCGACGTCGTGGTGAAGACGCCATCCTTCCTCGCAACGCTGAAGGCGATCCTTGCGGCGCAGACGGGCGATGCAGCGTGGCTGCGCGTGCGCCCGCCGCTCCGGGCCTTGTCGGACGGCACTGCGTCCAAGCGGAAGCTCGACGAACTGATGGCTCCTGCCGTCGTGTGAAATCCCGCAACGTTGCGACAAGCCGCCGCGGATTTCGCGCGCAGCGTGTCGCGATCGGCGCGAGAGCAATCCTTGATTGCTGTTCCGCGTCCATCCGCGCTTAGAACCATTCAACACTAGAGGGATTCAAGCCCGCCTACGGTTCTCTTCATTCGCAACGGCCGTTAGACGCGCCAGCTTCAATGCTGTGTCTGACTTGGAAGTGAATCGAAAGTGCGTGCTCATCTGGGTGGCCGCGTCAGCGGTCATCGAATTCGTGCCGGCGGGAGCCGTGCAGGTCTTCTCATCGGAGCAGCCGTGCTGCTCGCCGAATATCCCTCCAACACGACGAGCGCGCAGGCGCAATCGGCCCTGCCGCCGGTGACGGTGGAGGCGCCGGCACAGCGGCCGAAGCCGGCGCGTGCATCGGAGGAGACTTCACGCCGCACCCAGACCGCCGCGCGCCAACGCAATCGCAATGCCGCGCCGGCAGCGCCGACAATATCCGAGCGCGCGGCCGCGGAGGCCGCCGCGCAGCAAGCCGCCAAGCTCGGCTACCGTGCGATGCCGAGTGCGACCACGCTGCGCAGCGGCGCCTCGCCGCTCGATACCTCGCAGGCCGTCAACATCGTTCCCGAGCAGGTGTTGAAGGACCAGCTCCCGCGCAACATCGACGACGCGCTGATCAATATCAGCGGCATCACCCAGACTAACACGCTCGCCGGCAGCCAGGACGCGGTGATCCGCCGCGGCTTCGGAGACAACCGCGACGGCTCGATCATGCGCAATGGCATGCCGCTGGTGCAGGGCCGCAGTTTCAACTCCGCGGTCGAAAGCGTCGAGGTGCTGAAAGGGCCCGCCTCGCTGCTCTACGGCATCATGGACCCCGGCGGCATCGTCAACACCATCAGCAAGCGCCCCGAGCTCTACCAGCACGGCTCGGTGACGCTGCTCGGCTCGGCCTTCAGTGCCTCCAAGACCGGCGCCGACGGCCTGCTCGACGTCACCGGTCCGATCGGCGACCAGGGCCTTGCCTATCGCTTCATTGGCTACGGCATCAGCGAGGATTACTGGCGCAATTTCGGCCGTCACCGCGAGATGCTGGTCGCGCCGTCGCTGGCCTGGTACGGCCAGGACACCACGGTCCAGCTCAACTACGAGCATCGCGAGTTCATCTATCCGTTCGATCGCGGCACCGCATTCAATCCGGTGACGAAAGCGCCGCTGGCAGTTCCAGCCGACCGCCGGCTCGATGAGCCCTTCAACAACACATGGGGCACCTCCGACCTGATGCAGGCGTCGGTCGAGCACCGCTTCAACCAGGATTGGAAGCTCTACGCAGGCTATAGCTACAACACCGAAACCTTCAGCGCCAACCAGCTCCGCATCACCGGCATCAACTTCACGACGGGTGCCGAGACGCGCAGCAATGACGGCACAGGGAGCTCGCTCAGCAATGTCAGCTACGGAACGTCCTACATCTCCGGTGGCTTCTGGCTCGGCAACATGCGCAATGACGTGGTGTTCGGCGGCGACGGCCAGTATCGCACTATCTACCGCGACGTTCTGATCCGGCAGGCAACTCCCGCCTTCAATGTCTACAATCCCGTCTACGGGCTGATCGGGCCGGGGACGACGGCCTCGAACAGCGACAGCGCCCAGACTGACCAGCTCGGCCAATGGTCGTTATTCTTCCAGGACACGCTGCATCTGACCGAACGGTTCGCGCTGGTCGGCGGCGTGCGCTACATGGACTACGACCAGATCGCCGGCCGCGGAAAGCCGTTCGTCACCAACACCAACGTGTCCCAGGACAAGGTGCTTCCGCTCGGCGGCGCCATTTTCAAGCTGACCGACCAGGTCTCGCTTTATGCGAGCTATACCGAGTCATTGAAGCCGAACTCGACCATTGCCCCGATCGGCGTCACGATCGACTCCAACGTCGCGCCAGAAGAAGGCGTGTCATACGAGACTGGCGTGAAGTTCGATCTGAACAAGCGCATCTCCGGTACGCTTGCGCTCTACGATCTCGACAAGAAGAACGTGCAGACGACGAAGACGAACAGCGCGGGCGTGGTGGAGCTCCACACCGTCGGCCGTGCCCACTCGCGCGGCATCGAGTTGGACGTCACCGGCAGGCTCACCGACAGCTGGGCCTTGATCGGCAGCTATGGCTACACCGATGCGCGGGTGACGGCGTCCGAAGATCCGACGCTCTACGGCAAGAAGCTGCAGAACGTCGCGCTGAACACGGCCTCGCTCTATCTGGTCTATGATTTTGGCACAGCCTTGCCGGGTCAGCTCCGGCTCGGTGGCGGCGCGCGCTATGTCGGCGACCGTCCCGGCGATTCGACCAACACCTTCTTCCTGCCGTCCTATGTCGTCGCGGACATTTTCGCGACTTACGAGACCAAGTACGAGCAGTTCCCGGTCGTCTATCAGTTCAACGTCAAGAACCTGTTCGACACCGTCTACTATCCTTCTGCCGTCAACAATCTGAACGTCGTCATTGGCGATGCTCGCCGTGTCTCTCTGTCGGCGACGGTGAAGTTCTAGCGATGGCAGCGCGGTTGGGGCACAACATCAAGGCCGTCCTGCGCCAGGTCCACTCCATTGCGGGCCTCGCGCTCGCGCTGCTGCTGTCCCTGATCGCGCTGACCGGCGCGATCATCAGTTTTGAGGACGAGATCGTCGACCACCTGAACGCCGGCATCATGCAGGTCTTGCCGCGGTCCACGCCGGCGCTGATGCCGGACGAACTGGTCGCGCGGCTGAAGGCGGCCCAGGATTTCGGCAAGGTCTCGGCCGTCACTCTGTCGAGCGATCCGGCCGCGGCGGTGCATGTCCGCTTCGGCCGCGATGAGCAGGGCGGGCGGCCGGCTTCGCTCTATCTCGATCCCTATGACGCGCGCGTGCTGGGCTCGCCGCGGGGCGAGGAATTTTTCGCGACGGTGCGCAGGCTGCATCGCTGGCTGCTCATCCCCGGCGATGCCAAGGGCTGGGGGCGCCAGGTCACCGGCGTCGCCGCGCTCGGCCTGATCGTCATGCTGGTTTCGGGTCTCGTGCTGCGCTGGCCGCGCCGTGCCGGCAGCGTGAAGATGTGGCTGAAGCCCAATCTCGGACTCAGCGGACGCGGTCTGCACCGAACGCTGCATGCGGTGATCGGCACCTGGGTTCTTCTGATCTATCTGGTGATGACGCTCACCGGGCTCTGGTACTCGTTCGATTGGTACAAGGACGGCGTCGCCTGGCTGCTGTCGCGCCCGCATGTGGCAGCCGCGAAGATGCAGCCCAAGATGCCTGCAAAGGCGCCGCGCGTGGCGGCCGTTTCCGAGCCGGCCCGGCCGATCGGATTCGATCAGGCATGGACTACGTTCCAGCGCGAGGAGGGCGACCGCTTCTCCAGGGCCCTGCTGACGCTGCCCGCCGGCCCCGGCACGGCGATACGGATTCGGTCGTGGGGCAAGGATTCGACGCTCGAGGCCACGCGCGACGAATTCCGCGTTGATGCCGCTACCGGTCAATTGGTCGCCGCGGATCGCTACGCCGACAAGACCTTCGGCGAGAAGATCATCGCGGCCGTGTACGACATCCATCGTGGTGCGATCCTGGGGTGGCCGGGCAAGCTCGCGTTCATGATTGCCGCGGCCTTGATGCCGCTATTCGCGATCACCGGTCTCCTGCTCTACCTGTCGCGCCGCAGGTTGCGGCGTCCTGCGCAGCCGCCGCTCGGGCTCCTCGTTCCCGGCGAGTGAGCTGCGCCGGAAAGACTAGCCAACTCGCCTGCGATCGTTCAAAAGCCCATGGCCTGTCCTCTCAAGGTTCACGCCATGAAGCTTTCGACCGTCACCCCCGCCGACATCCGCCGCGCGCTGCTGCTGCGCGAGGAGATCGCGCTGCTCGATCTCAGATACGAGGCCGCCTTCGCCACCGGCCATCCGCTGTTCGCGGCCAACATGGCCGCGGACCGGATCGCGATTGAGGCCGAGGTGAGACTGCCGCGCAAGGACGTTGCGGTTGTGCTCTATGATGACGGTGAGGGTTTGGTCGCGGCGGGCGCAGAGCGCCTTGCGGCGCTCGGCTACAGCAATGTCCGTGCGCTCGATGGCGGGCTGAGGGCCTGGCGCGATGCGGGCTATCAGGTGTTCGAGGACGTCAATTCCTATTCGAAAGCGTTCGGCGAGCTGGTCGAGGCGCGACGTCATACGCCGTCGTTCAGTGCCGACGAAGTGGCAAAACTGATCGCGGACAAGGCCAACATCGCGATCCTCGACGTCCGCCGCTTCGACGAATATGCGACCATGAACATTCCGGGCTCGGTCAGCGTGCCCGGCGCGGAACTTGTGCTGCGGGCAGGCCAGGCCGCGCCCGATCCCGACACCACCATCATCGTCAATTGTGCCGGCCGCACCCGTTCGATCATCGGCACCCAGTCGCTGATCAATGCGGGCGTGCCCAACAAGGTGCGGGCGTTGCGCAACGGCACCATCGGCTGGACGCTGGCGCGGCATGCGCTCAACCACGGCGCCGACCGGCGCGGCGCGATCGGGCCGTTCGAGGGCGGCCCGGCCAATGCCCGCGACGTCGCCTATCGCGCCGGCGTCCGCCACATCGGCGCAGGCGAGGCGGCGACGCTCGCGGCGCAGACCGATCGCACGCTCTACCGCTTCGACGTGCGCGATGCGGAGGAATACGCGGCCGGCCACCTTCCGGGCTTCCGCCATTATCCCGGCGGCCAGCTTGTCCAGGAGACCGACATGGCCGCACCGGTGCGTGGCGCACGCATCCTCCTGACCGACGACAAGGGCGTCCGCGCTGACATGACGGCATCCTGGCTCGCGCAGATGGGCTGGGAGGTGTACGTGCTCGAAGGCGGCTATGACGGCGCGCTGGAGGTCGGTCCGCCGCTCGTGCTGCCGAAGCCGGATCCGGCGCACCGCTATCGCCGTCCCTATGAGGGGACCGATGTCGCGGAAGGTGCGATGCAGGCCTATCTCGACTGGGAGTATGGCCTCGTCGAACAACTCCGCCGCGATGGAACGCACGGGTTTTATGTGATTTGAGGCGCAGCGGCCGCAAGTGCTTCTCGACGCGAGTGATCCTCTCTCACCGTCACCCTGAGGTGGCCGCTTCTTAGCGGCCCTTGAAGGGCGACGGCCGGGCTGCATCCGGGCCGTTCATCCTTCGAGGCTCGCCCTGCGGTGCATCCGCACCACAGGCCTCGCACCTCAGGATGATGGGGCTGGTAGCGAAATTGCCTCTCGCGCTCCCGCCATCTTCTCCCCGTATCCAACCCCTATTGTGCTGTGCACCGTCCGCGGTTTATGAGCTGCGGCAAAGCCGCGATTTTAGGAGATTCTATGCCAGCCCCAGGCCAAAGCCCTGAGCGGAGCGCGAAGGCGCTGCTGCTCGAAGGCGTCAATGACAGTGCCGTGGACCTGTTCCGGAGCGCGGGCTTTGCCAATGTCGAGCGGCTGACCAAGGCGCTGGACGGCGAGGCGCTGCGCCAGGCGCTCAAGGGCGTGTCGTTGCTCGGCATCCGCTCGCGCACCCAGATTACCGACGACGTGCTGGCGGCCGCCGATCAGCTCCTTGCGGTCGGCTGCTTCAGCGTCGGCACCAACCAGGTCGATCTGCTGGCGGCGCGCAAGCGCGGTATTCCCGTCTTCAACGCCCCGTTCTCCAACACGCGCAGCGTCGCCGAACTCGTGATCGGCGAGATCGTGATGCTGCTGCGGCAGATTTTCCCGCGCTCGGTCTCGGCCCATGACGGCGGCTGGGACAAGTCCGCGACCGGCAGCCGCGAGGTCCGCGGCCGCACCCTCGGCATCATCGGCTACGGCAATATCGGCTCGCAGCTCTCGACCCTGGCCGAGGCCATGGGCATGCGGGTGATCTATTACGACCGCACCGACAAGCTCCGCCACGGCAACACCGAGCCGGTCGAGAAGCTCGAGGAGCTGCTGGCGCAGAGCGACGTCGTCAGCCTGCACGTGCCGGAGACGCCGGAGACATCAGGCATGATCGGCGAGAAGGAGCTGCGGGCGATGAAGCCGGGCTCCTTCCTGATCAACAACAGCCGCGGCACCGTGGTCGATCTCGATGCGCTGGCGCGCGCCTTGCGCGACGGTCACATCGCCGGTGCCGCCATCGACGTGTTTCCGGTCGAGCCGTCGTCGAATTCCGATCGTTTCAAGAGCCCGGTGCAGGGCCTCGGCAACGTCATCCTTACCCCGCATATCGGCGGCTCGACCGAGGAGGCGCAGGAGCGCATCGGCGGCGAGGTCGCGCGCAAGCTGGTCGACTATTTCATCACCGGCTCGACCATGGGTGCGGTGAACTTCCCGGAGGTGCAGTTGCATCTGCGTCCCTCCGGCGCGCGCTTCAGCCATGTCCATCGCAACGTGCCGGGCATGCTGCGGCGGCTCAACGAGGTCTTCCTCCAGCGCGACATCAACATCGCGGCGCAATATCTGGAGACCGCCGGCGACCTCGGCTACGTCGTGCTCGATGCCGATCTCGGCGGCCAGGATTCGGGCGAATTGCTCCAGCAGATCCGCGCTCTCGACGGCACGGTCGGCGCAAGGCTGGTATTCGAGCACTAAACGGCCCCACGTTCCGGTTGCATCTTTTGGCAACTGCTCTCACACTGCGCTCGAATTCGACGTGGTCAAGAATCGCGTCGAATTTGAGCTTCAGTTGCGTGAGTGTCCGCCATGGAACGGGACGCCGTACTGATTGATCTCGCGCTTCAGGGCGGCGGTTCGCACGGCGCCTTCGCTTGGGGCGTGCTCGACCGCCTGCTGGAAGAGAGATGGCTCACGATCGCCGCGATCTCCGGAACCTCCGCAGGCGCGATGAATGCGGCGGTGCTGGCGGATGGCTGGACGGCCGGCGGCGCCGAGGGCGCGCGCGAGGCGCTCGAACAATACTGGCGCCGCGTCTCCAGGGCCGCTGCCTTCAGTCCGCTGCAACGCTCGCCGCTCGACCGGCTGATGGGACGCTGGACCCTCGATACGTCGCCCTTCTACATCCTCACCGATCTGATGTCGCGCGTGCTGTCGCCCTACGACCTCAATCCAACCGGCTACAATCCGCTGCGCGCGGTGCTGGCCGAGAGCATCGATTTCGAACGCCTCGTGCGTTCGCCGATCCAGCTGTTCATCACCGCGACGCGGGTGCGCACCGGACGCGGCCGCATCTTCCGCAACGCGGAGATCACGGCGGATGTGCTGCTGGCATCGGCCTGCCTGCCGACCATGTTCCGTGCCATCGAGATCGACGGCGAGCCGTATTGGGACGGCGGCTTCGCCGGCAATCCGACAATCACGCCGCTGGTTCGCGAGAGCGACGCGCACGACACCATCCTCGTCCAGATCAATCCGACCGAGCGGCCGGAGGAACCGCGGACAGCGGCGGAAATCCTCAACAGGCTGAACGAAATCTCGTTCAACTCGCCGCTGATGAAGGAACTGCGGATGATCGCGCTGCTGCGCCAGGCGGCCGACCCCGGCAGCGGCGAAGGCGCGCGCTGGGCGAAGATGCGGACGCACCGGATCAAGAGCGACATGCTGACGAAGTTCGGCGCGTCGTCGAAACTCAACGCGGAATGGGAATTCGTCTCGATGCTGCGCGCCGAAGGGCGCATGGCCGCGGACGCGTTTCTCGCCGAGCATGGGGCCGACATCGGCCGGCAATCGACCGCCGATCTCGACGTCCTCCTGACGGAGTGCTGAGACATGGGTCTCCTCGGCCTCCTCGTCGGGCTCGGCCTGCTTGTCCTGTTTGCCTTTCGCGGCTGGAGCGTGCTTCTGCTCGCGCCGTTCGCGGCACTCGTTGCTGCCCTGTTCGGCGGCGAACCGTTGCTTGCGAACCTGACGCAAGTCTTCATGGTGAATGCTGCGGGATTTCTGGCGCAGTTCTTCCCGATCTTTCTGCTTGGTGCCGTCTTCGGCAAGTTGATGGATGACAGCGGCGCGGTGACGTCGGTCGCCGGCTTCATGGCGGAGCGCCTTGGCGAGCGGCGCGTGATCCTGGCGGTCGTTCTCGCCGGCGCGCTGGTCACCTATGGCGGCGTCAGCCTGTTCGTCGCGTTCTTCGTCATCGTTCCCATGGCCCGTTCGCTGTTTCGCGCGGCTTCGATCCCGCGCCGCCTGATCCCGGCCGCGATCGTGCTGGGAACGTCGACCTTCACGATGTCGGCCCTGCCAGGCACGCCGTCGATCCAGAATGCGATCCCGATGCCGTTCTTCGGGACGACGCCGTTCGCCGCACCGGGCCTCGGCATCACCGCCTCCCTCATCATGCTCGGCGCGGGGTTGTGGTGGCTGCATCGCGCCGAGGCAGCAGCCCGCCGCGCCGGAGAAGGCTATGGCGACGATGCCGACGGCTTGATCGAGCAGGCCGCCGCCGACGAACTCGTGCGCGAGCGCGCAACGACCGCGCGCGAGTTCGATCCGGCTGAACTACAACACGGTCATCGCAGCGACCGGCCTTCGCCTGTGCTGAACGCCATCGCGCCGCTGGTCGTCGTCGTCACCGTGAATCTGGTGATGTCGCTGGTGGTGCTGCCGCGGCTCGATGTCAGCTATCTCGCCGAGCAGCGTTTTGGCGAAACGTCGCTCGCGGCCGTCGCGGGCGTGTGGTCGGTCGCGGTGGCGCTGGCGGCGGCCATCGTCACCACCATCGCACTCAACCGTGCCCGCCTGCCGGCGCTTCGCCGGACCATGGACGCCGGGGCCAATGCGTCGGTGCTGCCTGCGTTCAGTGTCGCCAGCCTCGTCGGATTCGGTGCCGTCGTCGCCTCGCTGCCGGCGTTCACGATCGTGCGCGACTGGGTGCTCGCGATCGAAGGTGGTCCGCTGGTCTCGCTCGCCGT
This sequence comes from Bradyrhizobium sp. 1200_D9_N1_1, assembly GCF_052075915.1. Lineage (NCBI taxonomy): Bacteria > Pseudomonadati > Pseudomonadota > Alphaproteobacteria > Hyphomicrobiales > Nitrobacteraceae > Bradyrhizobium > Bradyrhizobium sp. 1200_D9_N1_1. The sequence goes on from NZ_CP197226.1 coordinate 1,200,110, forward strand.
CGCGACCAACATCCTGGCCGCGCTGACCGGTTCGGCATCGGGCGGGCTGACCATCGCGCTCGAAGCGCTCGGCCCGACCTATGTCGAACTCGCCGCACGCACCGGGATCGAGCTCTCGCTGATGCATCGAGTCGCGGTGATCGGCTCGGGGACGCTGGACATCCTGCCACACAATGGCGCGGTGGTCAGCCTGCTCGCGATCTGCGGCCTGACGCACCGTGACAGCTATTTCGACATCGTCATGGTCGGCATCGTGACGTCGCTGCTGGCGCTGGTCGCCGTGATCGCGCTGGGCAGCGCGTTCGGATCGTTCTGATCAAAATGCGAACGTGAGCGATTGACGGAACGTTGAAGGTTGCATTCAATGCGGCCAACTGGCCAAATCCAACAAACAGCGAACACCGGGTGGAAACGATGACGCGAAAGAGAGCGAAGCTGTGCGCATGGCTCGTGGGCGCGGCGGCGGCGATGGGCGCGAGCGGCGCGTCGGCGGTGACGCTGGTGGAGGATGCCGACACGGTCTGCAAGGGGCTCGTCGGCGGCGTCGATGCCGGGAAGATCGATTCTGCGACGTTGCAGGCGCCGTCGCAACTCGCTGTTGCGGAGCGCGGCCCGACACCATCGGGGCGCATCACGCCGGCCAATCCCGGCTTCTGCAAGGTGCTCGGCCATATCGATCCCGTCGATCCCAAGGCGCCGCCGATCAAGTTTCAGGTCAACCTGCCGGTCGAATGGAACGGCCGCTCAGTGCAATATGGCGGCGGCGGCTTCAACGGCGTGCTGATCACCGGCCTTTCGCTGCCGCCCGCCTATCCGTTCGACAAGCCCTCGCCGCTCGCGCGCGGCTTCGTCACCTACGGTACCGATTCCGGCCATGAGTCCAGGCCGGGCGAGCCGCCGCAGGTGTTCGCGCTCAACGACGAAGCCTTCGAGAACTTCGCCCATCGTGCCTACAAAAAGGTTCGCGACGTTGCCGTCGCGCTGATGCAGCGCGCCTACGGCAGGACGCCCGAGAAGATGTACTTCATGGGCTCGTCCGAGGGCGGTCGCGAAGGCCTCACCATGGCGCAGCGCTACCCCGATGATTTCGACGGGATCTTTGCCCGCGTGCCTGTCATCAACTGGGTCGGCCTCCAGCATGCCGGCACGCGTTCGGGCCTCGTGACCATGGGCGACGGCTGGATCAACCCGGCGCAAGTCAAGCTCGTCGGCGATGCCGTGCGCGCGGCGTGCGACAAGGCCGACGGTTCCGTCGATGCGCTGGTGCAGGATCCCGTATCCTGTAAGGCGGCGTTCAAGGTCGAGACGCTGCGCTGTGAGGCCGGCAAGAGCGGCGATCAGTGTCTCACCGATGCGCAGATCAAGGCGGTCAACACGCTGCATGCGACCTACAAATTCCCGTTCGCGCTCGCCAACGGCCTCGACGACTATCCGGGCTGGGGCGTGTCGGGTGAGGACACGCCGGCGGCCGGTCCGACCGGCGGCTGGGTCGCGTGGTGGCTCGGCACCGCGCCACCGGCGCAGCCGCCCGCGCCCAACAACGGCATCGCCTGGATCTACGGCGCCGGCGGCATCCGGTATGTGTTCGCGCGAGATCCCAATCTCGACGTCACGACCTACAAGCCGGAGGCGCACAAGGCGCGGTTGCTTGAGGTCTCCAGCCTGATGGACTCGACCGACCCCGATCTCAGCCGCTTCCGCGCCCACGGCGGCCGGCTGATCATGCTCGAGCACATGGCCGATTATGCGCAGAATCCCTATGCCGGCATCCGCTATTTCGAAAGCGTCGAGCGCCTGATGGGCTCGGCGACGACGGAGTTGTTCGCAAGGCTCTACACCGCGCCTGGCGTCGACCATGTCGGTTCCGGCGCGCCGGCCAATGTCGACATGCTGAGCGTGCTGGTCGACTGGGTCGAGAACGGCAAGGCGCCCGGCGACCTGGAGGTCACCGAGCAAAAGGTCGAAGGGCCGTTGTTCGCGGTGACGCGGGCGCTGCCGCTGTGCCGCTGGCCGGCCTGGCCGCATTACAAGGCGGGTGCGGTGACGGAGGCGTCGAGCTATTTCTGCGCGCAGTGAGATCAGCGCAAATCCCGCGAGGCCGCTGCGCCTTGGCGGCCTCGCGCCGATGCCTGGGGGTCAGGCCGCCTTGACCTCGATCTTCTTGGCGGGCTTCTGCGCTTCCGCCGTCTTCGGCAGCGTCACTTTAAGCACGCCGTTTCTGAACGACGCTTCGATCTTGTCGGCTTCGACATCCTTGGGGAGGCCGAAGTGGCGTTCAAAGGAACCATAGCGTCGCTCGGAGACGTAATAGTCCTTCTGCTTCTCCTCCCTCTCGAATTTCTTCTCGCCCTTGATGGTGAGCCCGTCATTGGCGACGTTCACCTCGATGTCCTTCTCGTCCATTCCGGGCAATTCGGCCGTGATCTCATAGGCCTTGTCGCTTTCGGTGACATCGACGGCCGGTGTGCTCACGAGCTTCTGTGCCAAATTGCGCTCGAAGCCGGCGAGCGAACGGAACGGGCGGCGCCAGAAATCGTCAGTGCCGAAATCCTCGAACAGCCGATCGACTTCCTTGCGGAGCGCCTCGAACGGTCGCCACGTTTCGCCGCCAAATGCGGGTTCGTTGGTTTTCTTGGTGACGGGGAGCTTGGTTTCGTTTGCCATGATCTCTCTCCTTCAGAGATAGAGCTCGTTCAATGCGCCAAACGTCCATCGGTGCTTACAGCCTGTCCTTGATTTGTCTCAAATTCGGAAGCGCGGCCGCAGGGGCCAGGATGCGAGCTCGGGCATGCAGACATCGGTAAGTATTGCGGACCGTTTTTCGGCGACTGACTCGCATTGATTTGAGTTAACCTCGTCGGCAAACGAGAGTTTGAATGTTCGGCTGGCAACGCCGGAGCATCGATATGAGGCTGCTGAACATCCCTCACAACGCGCTCGTGTTTGTTGGCGACGGCCGCAAGGCCCTGTTCCTGCGCAACGACGGCAATTCGTTGCATCCAAGCCTGAAGATGGAGCAAGTGCACGAGGATGAGAATCCGCCCACGCGTGAGCAGGGCACCGATCGTCCGGGCCGCTTGAATAGCCCAATGGGACAGAGAACCGCGGTCGAGGCCGCCGACTGGCACCATCTCGAGCAGCATCGCTTCGCGCGGCGCGTGGCAGGCGCAATGCAACAGCTCGTTCGCGAGCGCGACGTGAAGGCGCTTGTTGTCGTGGCCCCCCCGCGAACGCTGGCCGATCTGCGCGAAGCCCTTCATGCCGACGTCAAGGCGCGCATCATCGCCGAGGTCCACAAGGATCTCACCAGGCATCCGATCGACGAGATCGCGCAGCATCTGACGGCAGAGCACTGAGGACGTCAACGGAACGGCTCAATGCGCCGGCCCACCCGCCGCCTTCACCCGCCGCGTCAGCAGGACCGCGATCGCGGCGAGCACCAGCACGGCGCCGATCACCGCAAAGGTGTCGGAATAGCCCATCACCAGCGCCTGGCGCTTCACGGTCTTGCCGAGCGCGATGATGGCCTGCTCGCGCGCGGCATGGGGGTCGGGCACGCCGTGCGCGATGAAGTAGTCCGTCATCTGCGCGATGCGGCTGCGGACCTCCTCGCGGCCGAGCGTGACCGACTGGCCGATGATGTTGGAGTGGAATTGCTCGCGCTTGGTGATGATGGTGGCAAGCGTCGCCGTGCCGATCGCGCCGCCGAGGTTGCGGAACATGTTGCTGATGCCGGAGGCTGCGGCCGCATCCTGCGGTGCGATGCCGCCCGTCAGCACAGAGGTCAGCGGCGTCAGCACCATCGCCTGCCCCACGGCGCGCACGATGTTCGGGATCCAGAGCTGGTCGCCGGCATAGTCCGGCGACATCGCCGTGTTCATGAAGCAGCTGTAGGCGAAGATCAGAAGTCCGGTGATCGCGATGTAGCGCGTGTCGAAGCGCTGCATCAGTTTCGGGATCAGCGGGATCAGCACGAGCTGCGGCAGGCCGGTCCAGGCCAGCACGTTGCCGATCTGCTCGGCGTTATAGCCCTGCGCCTGGCCGAGATAGGCGGGCAGAATGTAGACCGAGCCGAACAGCGCGAAGCCGACCATGGTCATCGCGAGCGTGCCGAAGCCGAAATTGCGCTGAGCGAGGAGGCGCAGCCGGATCAGCGGCTTCTCGATCGTGAGCTCGATCGTGACGAACAGCGTCAGGCTGACGGCCGCGATCACCGCGAGCTTGACGATGAAGGGCGAGGAGAACCAGTCGTCCTTGTTGCCTTCCTCCAGCACCGCTTGCAGCGCCGACAGTCCGATCGCCATGGTGAAGATGCCGGCCCAGTCGCCCTCCTTCAGGAGGCCGAGCTGCATCTTCTGCTTCTCCAGCGTCAGATAGAGCGCCGCCACCATCACCGCGGTCGGGATCACGTTGACGAAGAAGATGGTGCGCCAGCCGTAGGTTTCGGTGAGATAGCCGCCGATGGTCGGGCCGATCGCCGGGGCGAAGGTCACGGACAGCGCAAAGATCGCGAGCCCCACCGGCTGCTGCGGCTTCGGCAGCTTGGTCAGCACCAGCGTGAACGCCATCGGGATCAGCACGCCGCCGGCAAAGCCTTGCAGGCCGCGCATCGCGATCATCGACGGCAGATCGTGCGTGAAGGCGCAGGCGACGGAGAAGGCGGCGAACAGCGACGCGCTCGCCAGCATGTAGCGGCGGAACGAGAACACGCGGCTCAAATAGTCGGTCAGCGGGATCACGATGATCTCGCCGATCAGATACGACGTCGAGATCCAGGAGCCGTTGTCCGCGCCGGTGCCGATGCCGCCCTCGATGTTGAGCAGCGAGGCGTTGGTGATCTGGATGTTCAGGATCGCCATGAACGAGCCGATCATGGCGGCGAGCACGGCGATCCAGGTCGCGGCGCTCGCGCGGGCGGGATCGGCGACGGCGCGATCAGGCGTCGCGGCCGGTGCTGCTTGCGTCGAAATTGAAAGGCTGTTTGACATGGCACGACCCTCCGGAGACGAGCTTCGCTTTGGGCGCGGCGGCCGCATTCGCGGCCGGCGCGGTCGAACGTGTTGCAATGGTCGGGATCACGGACATGCCGGGCCGGAGCGCAATCGCGGGGCCATGCGCGGCGTCGAGCGCGATCTTGACCGGGATGCGCTGCACCACCTTGGTGAAATTGCCGGTGGCGTTGTCGGGCGGCAGCAGCGCGAACTCCTGGCCGCTGGCGGGTGCGATGGAATCGACGCGGCCGTGCACGATCTGGCCCGGGAACATGTCGACCTCGATGTCGACGGCCTGTCCCGCCTGCACGTGGGTGAGCTGCGTCTCCTTGAAATTGGCGACGACATAGGCGCCATCAGTCGGCACGATCGACATCAGCTGCGTTCCCGCCTGCACGAACTGGCCGACGCGCAAGGAGCGGTTGCCGACGACGCCGTCGATCGGCGAGATCACGGTGGTGTAGCCGAGGTTCAGCTCGGCCTGGTGCTGCACGGCTTCCGCGCGCGCGGCCGCCGCCTTGGCCTGCACGATCTCGGCCTTGAGCAGGTCGACCTGCTTGAGAGCCGAAGCGAGGTTGGCGGTGTCGCGCTCGAGCGTCGCCTGTGCCGAGGCGATGCGCGATTGCGCCTGCTGCGCATTTTGCACGCTGCCGGAGCCGGTCGCGGCGAGATCGGTGTAGCGCTTGTTGTCCTGAGCGGCGAAGGTGAGGGCGGCCTGGTCGACGTCGAGCGTGGCGCGCGCGGCCTTGATCACCGCCTGCTGAACCTCGAGCTGCGCTTCCTTGCTGGCGATCGTCGCGTTCGCCGCCTGCACATCGGCCCTGGCCTGGTCAAGCGCGACGCGGAAGTCGCGGTCGTCGATCCGGGCCAGCACCTGACCGGCCTTCACATGCTCGTTATCGGCGACCAGGACCCGGTTGAGATAGCCGCTGACCTTCGGCGCGATCGTGGTGTTGTCGGCCTTCACATAGGCGTCATCGGTGGAGACGAGGTACTGGCCGACGGTCCAGTAGTCGTAGCCGTACCAGCTGGCGCCGGCCAGCGCGACGGCTGCGGCTCCCATCAGCAACAGCTTGCGAAAATTGAGCTTTTTCCGGCGTGCCTGGACCGGCGCGGCGGGCAGGACGCCCTCCAGGGCGGCCGCTGGAAGGGCGGTCTGGGCGGCGGCAGTCGGGGTGGTGTGGACGGTCATGGCCGGCTCCCCTGAATTAGGAAACTTGATAATTTCCAAAATGCGACTAGCTTTGGAATTGTCAATGGAATGACAGGCATCATGTAAAGACATGGCTCAGGCAAAATCGGAAAACGAATGCCGTCCGCGCGGTCGGCCGCCGGTGCGTAGCGACGAGGAGACGAAGGGAATCGTTCTCGAGGCCGCACGGCAGGCCTTTGCCGGCGACGGCTATGCGGCGACCAGCACCGAGGAGCTGGCGCGCCGCGCCGGCATCTCCACCAAGACGCTCTATCGTCTGTTTCCCGGCAAGGCCGCGCTGTTCGAGGCGATGTGCGCCGACAGGCTCGAGCGGCTGCTCTCCGCGGTCGATCTCCAGGCAAGCGACGAGGTCGACATCGAAAAGGGCCTGCGCGCCGCGCTGCTGGCCTGCGCGGATCTTGCGCTCGATCCGGAAGTCGTGGCGTTGCAGCGCATGGTGCTGCAGGAATCGGCCGCATTCCCGGAGCTTGCAGCCCATTTCTACAAGAACGGCATCTCCCGCACCGTCACGGCGCTTGCCGGCTGGCTGCGTGCCCAGGTGAAGAAGAAGCGCATCGCGCTCGATGACGTCGAGGAGGCCGCCGGGATGCTGATCGGCATGGTCGCGTCGGCGCCGCAGCGTGCGGCGATCTATGGCGGGTTGGCGCTGCCGTCACGCAAGGACATCGAGCGGCGCGTCAAGACCTGCGCGGCGCTGTTTCTGGATGGCTGTCGCGCTATCTAGGCCCGGCAGCCGCCCTTTGACAATCCGGTCGGTCTCGGCTATCTATTTCGCATGCGAAATAAAACCGCCGCAGCGAGGCATCACCGGCTGATCTACCTGCTCAGCGTCGCGCAACGCCGGTTGCAGCGCTGGATGGCGGCGCAGCCCGAGAGCGAGGTGACGCCGGCGCAGGCGGGGCTGTTGTTCATCCTCGGCAGGCAGGACGGCGTCCTGATGGGAGAGGCAGGCGCGGCGCTGGATATGGGGCCGGCCGGGATTTCCGGCCTCGTCGACCGCACCGCAGCCGCAAGGCTGATCGAGCGGCGGCCCGATCGCGAGGACGGACGCGCCTGGCGCGTGTGGCTGACGCCGAAGGGGCGTACCGTGCTGGCGCATGCAAAAACCTCGGCGGCGGAGATCAACGCGGCGCTGACGGACGGATTTACCAGCGCCGAGATCGACATCGTCGCGCGCTGGCTGTCGAGCATTCAGGACAAGTTTCCAAGAGACCCTGCAAGAGACCCTGCAAGAGATCCAGAGGAATAAGAGGAGAGCCCAATGACCGAGCACGTCCGGATCGAGAACAACGGTGGAATTCTCACGCTCACGCTGGCGCGCCCCGACAAGAAGAACGCGCTGACCGATGCGATGTACGGCAAGCTCGCCGATGCAATCGAGTCCGCCGAATTCGATCCGTCCGCTCGTGTGATCCTGATCCGCGGCGAGGGCGACATGTTCACCGCCGGCAACGACGTCGGCGAGTTCGCGGCCGTTGCGAGCGGAAAGTCGGAAGGCAGCCGCAACGTCATACGCTTCATCCAGTCGCTGGCGCGCTGCACGCGGCCGCTGGTTGCGGCCGTGCAGGGCCGCGCCGTCGGCGTCGGCACCACGATGCTGCTGCATTGCGATCTCGTCGTGCTCGCCGACAACGCGCAATTGTCCACGCCCTTCGTCAGCCTCGCGCTGGTGCCGGAAGCCGCCTCCAGCCTGCTGATGCCGGCGCGCATCGGCTATGCCCGCGCCTACGAGATGTTTGCGCTGGGTGAGACGGTGCCGGCGAAGGCTGCGCTGGAATGGGGGCTCGCCAACCGCGTTGTCCCGCTCGACAAGCTCGACGCCGAGACCCTCGCGCTGGCGCAGCGTCTCGCCCGCCAGCCGGCCGGCGCGCTCACCGCCACCAAGAAGCTGATGCGTAACGGCGAGGCGCTGGTCGCGCAGATGCAGGCGGAGGGCGAGCAGTTCGCGCAGCGCGTGCGCACCGCGGAGGCGCGTGAAGCGTTCACGGCGTTTGCCGAGCGCCGGGCGCCCGATTTTACGAAAGTCGCGTAAGGAGCGGCGGGCCGCCCGAATGGGTGCAGGCGGAGCCGGCTCAAATCGACTAAAACCTTAACGAAACATTGGCAGGTTGCGATGCAAGGTGGCCACTCGTTGAAGAGTAGGCCCCTTGACCTCATGGCAATGTTTAAGAAATCGGTAAGCTCGCTTCTTCTGACCTTGATGGCCCTGCTTGCGGCCGGCGCCCTGGCCAGCACGGCGATCCAGATGGTCGGGGCCTTCGGCCGTTACAGCGACAGTCTCGAAACCGCGCGGCTTGCCGCCGCCGACAAGACCATCTTCCACGGCGTGCTGTCGCTGCGCAACAATCGCGGCGACGCCCAGAGCGCACTGCTCGGCGAGGACGAGCCGCGCGCCAAGTTGGGAGCCGCAGAGAAGGCCGAGCAGGCCGGCTATGAATCCATCGCTTCGGCGCTCTCCACGATCGAATTCGACCGGCGCGACGAGCTCGCGAATACGCTGAAGCAGCGCTGGAACGAAGCCGCGCCGCAGTTCGAGTTGTTCTACGACGAAGCCAAGCGTCCGCGGGCCGAGCGCAAGATGGAACGTACCAATGTCTGGTACGATGCCGTCACCAAGGTCATCGACACCGCGAACCTCGCCTCCACCGCGGTGTCAAACCGCGCCTGGATGAACGATCCCTACATCGCCCGCATGATTCAGGTTCGCCGCTTTGCCTGGCAGGTGCGCGACCGTTATGGGGTCCATTGTTCGTCGCTTCGCTCGAACGTCAACAGCAGCAAGCCGCTCGACGACGTTCAGAAGCGGTCGGTGGCGCAATGGGATGGCACGATCGCCTCTGGCTGGGCGGGGATGGCCGAGTTGCTGGCTGCGCCCGAGGTGACGGCGGAGCTGGTTACGGCAGCGTCGGACGCGAAGGCCAAGACCGATGGCGTCCTGAAGCAGATCGGAGAGCTCACCAGGAATTTTGACGGCAGCGGCAAGCCCGCGATGCCCGCCTCGGAATGGAATGCGCTGTGCCAGTCGCCGTTCGCGTCGATCGTCGCGGTCGCGAACAAGGCGCTGGACCAGTCGATCGCGCGCGCCGAGGCCGTTCAGGCCAAGGCCCTCACCAATCTCGTCGTGCAGTCGCTCGCCTTCCTTGTGGCGCTCGCGGTGACCTTGGCCGGCGTCTATGTGGTGCGCACGCGCCTCATGCGTCCGGTGCGCGCCATTCTCGATGCCATCGCCCGCATCGGCGCGCGAGATTATTCGACACCGGTTCCGCAATCCCGGTATCCCGACGAGTTCGGCACCATGGCGGCTGCGCTCGAGAGCCTGCGCGAGAGCGCCGCGACCGCGGAGCGTCTCGGTCAGGAACGTGAATCGCAGCAGGCGCTCCAGCTTGCCCGCTCCGGCACCGTCGATGCCGCCTGCCGCAGCTTCGACGACACCGTGCAGGCCGTCATCCACGGCGTTGCCGCGTCGGCGCGGGAGCTCGATGCGACGGCGACCGATGTGCGTACGCTGGTCTCGGAATCCAGCAGCCAGACCGCGGCGGTCGCCTCCTCTGCCGAGCAGGCCACCAACAATCTCGAGACCATCGCTGCCGCGACCGAGGAGCTCTCGGCCTCCGTCGGCGAGATTTCCGCGCAGGTGCAGTCGAGCGCGCGCGAGGCCCGCGAGGCCGTGTCGCAGGCCGAGCGGACCAACGCCACGGTCGAAATCCTCGACCAGACCGCAAGCCGCATCGGCGAGGTCGTGAAGATGATCAACGCCATTGCCGGCCAGACCAATTTGCTTGCGCTGAACGCCACCATCGAGGCCGCACGCGCGGGCGAGGCCGGCCGCGGCTTTGCCGTGGTCGCCGGCGAGGTCAAGAGTCTCGCCGCGCAGACCGCGACGGCCACCGAAGAGATCTCCCGCCAGGTCGAGGAGATCCAGGGCGCGACCGGTCAGGCGGTAACCGCCATCCGTTCCATCGGCGGCGCCATCAGCGGCATCGACGAGAAGATGACCGCGATTGCGGCCGCCGTCGAACAGCAGCGGGCGGCCACCACCGAGATCTCGCGCAACTTCCAGCAGGCCGCGCAAGGCACCCGTGAGGTGACCGACACCATCGGCAGCGTCGCCAAGCTCAATCAGGAAACCGGCAACGCCGGCACGGTGCTGTCGGAATCCGTGAAGAAGATGTCGGCAGACGCCGATCGCCTCCGCGTCGCGGTCGAAGGTTTCCTCGGCGCGGTGAAGACCGCTTAACTTTCACATCCCTGTTCCAACGGAACGCGGATCGGCATTGCCGCCGATCCGCGCCCCGAGTACATCTGTCGTGCCGCGCGAGTGCGGCGTTAGATGTGCAGGAATATCAGGGATGGAGAGTTCGATGCCGGTTACGCCCCACCACAAGGCCCAGCGCCCCTATCGCGGCGTGTTCCCGGTCGCGCCCACCATCTTCGACGAGCGCGGCGAGCTCGACCTTGAGGGCCAGCGCCGCTGCATCGATTTCATGATCGATGCAGGCTCGAATGGCCTCTGCATCCTCGCCAATTTCTCCGAGCAGTTCGTGCTCACCGACGCCGAGCGCGAAACCGTGATGCATGCGGTGCTGGAGCATGTCGCGGGACGGGTTCCCGTCATCGTCACCACGACCCATTTCAGCTCGGCCGTCTGTGCGGCGCGCAGCAAGCAGGCCGAAGCGGCCGGTGCCGCCATGGTGATGGTCATGCCGCCCTATCACGGCGCGACGTTTCGCGTGCCGGAGAAGGGCATCGTCGAATTCTTCAAGGTGCTCTCCGGCGCGATCAATATTCCCATCATGATCCAGGACGCGCCGGTGGCCGGCACGCCGCTGTCGGTCGAGCTGCTCGCCCGGCTGTCGCGCGACTTCTCCAACATCCGCTATTTCAAGATCGAGGTGCCGGGCGCCGCGGCAAAGCTCCGCAGCCTGATCGAGGTGGGCGGCAAGGATATCGAGGGCCCGTGGGACGGCGAGGAGGCGATCACGCTGCTCGCCGATCTCGACGCCGGCGCCACCGGCGCCATGACCGGCGGCGGCTATCCCGACGGCATCCGCCAGATCATCGATCCCTATTTCGCCGGCAAGCGCGAGGAAGCGAAAGCCGCCTATGAGCGCTGGCTGCCGCTGATCAACTACGAGAACCGCCAATGCGGCCTGATCGCCTGCAAGGCCATGATGCAGGCCGGCGGCGTGATCAAATCGGACGCCGTGCGCCATCCGCTCCAGCCGCTGCATCCCGCGACGCGCGCGGGGCTGCTGGAGCTGGCGAAGGAGCGGGATGCCCTGGCGCTGCGGTGGGGGAAGTAGCGGCCAATTCCCCAGTCGTCGTCCCGGCGAAGGCCGGGACCCATACCGCGTGATCTATCGGTGAACGCAGGTGTTGGTACCGCGGGAAGACTTTTACTACTAGCCTTCGCCAAACCCCTCCCTGGGGGTATGGGTCCCGGCCTTCGCCGGGACGACACCGAGTGTGAGGGGCCCTAGCCTGATCCCGCCGGCTTCCATTTGGCGGAAGGCGTCGAATTGGCGCGGCTCGGGCCGTTTCCCGCAGCCCGGCGATGACATATTGTAGGCTCGCCAACGAAGCCCGCGGAGCAGCTCAAGACATCGCGCACCAGTTCTTCATTATGCCGCTGTCCCGAGCCAGGTTGGCGCGAACCGACAGAACAGGGAGGCAGTGCCATGACGATGAGGCCGGATCCCACCTTTCACGCATCGCCCAAGCTTGCGATGGAAGCACCTGCGGAGAACTTTGCCTATACGTTGCTGCTCAGTCCGGATTTCTCAAAGCCGGATGCTCTTGCGGTCATCGACGTCAAGCCGGGATCGCCGACCTATGGCCAGATCGTCCACACCGTGACGATGCCCAACAAAGGCGACGAGTTTCATCACTTCGGCTGGAATGCCTGCTCTTCCGCCTTGTCGCCGCTCGCCGGACACGCCTTCATCGAGCGGCGCTATCTCATCATCCCCGGGCTGCGCTCGTCGCGGATCTACATCATCGATACCAAGCCCGATCCGACCAAAGCCAAGATCCACAAGATCATCGAACCGGAGGAAGTCTTCAAGAAGACCGGCTACTCGCGCCCGCACACCATCCATTGCGGGCCGGACGGCATCTATGTCAGCACGCTGGGCGGCGGCGGCAAGGACGGCACCAACGGACCTCCGGGCGTCTTCATCATGGATTGCGAGACGTTCGAGGTCCTTGGACGATGGGAGATCGACCGTGGCCCGCAGACGCTGCATTATGACTTCTGGTGGAATCTGCCGCGCGACTACATGGTGACGAGCGAATGGGCATTGCCGCCGCAGTTCGAGAACGGGATCGTTCCGGAAGATCTGCTGTCGAACAAATATGGCCATCGTCTCCACTTCTGGGACCTTCGCGCCCGTCGCAACGTCCAGACCATCGACCTCGGCGCCAATCATCAGATGGCGCTGGAGGTGCGGCCCGCGCACGATCCGGTTCGCGAATACGGCTTCGTTGGCGTCGTGGTCGACACCACGAACCTCGAAGCATCGATCTGGACCTGGTGGCGCGAAGGCGGAAAATTCCATGCCGAGAAGACGGCGACGATCCCTCCCGAACCTGCGCCAAAGGAGAAGCTCCCGCCGCTGCTGCAGGGATTTGGCGCCGTGCCGCCGCTGGTGACCGACATCGACCTGTCGATGGATGACCGGTTCCTCTATGTCTCGTGCTGGGGCACGGGTGAAATGCGCCAGTACGATGTGAGTGATCCGCGAAAGCCGAAGCTTGCGGGCTCGGTCCACATCGGCGGCATCGCGCGCCGCACCCCCCATCCGAACGGCAAGGCATTTGCTGCCGGTCCGCAGATGGTCGAGATCAGCCGCGACGGCAGGCGCGTGTACTGGACCAATTCGCTCTATTCCACCTGGGACGATCAGTTCTATCCCGACGGGGTTCCGGGCGTGGAAGTCATGGCCAATGTCGGCGGCAACGGCGGCCTCGAGCTCGACAAGGACTATTTCGTGAGCTTCCCCGACGGATATCGTGCGCACCAGATCAGGCTCGAGGGCGGCGATTGTTCGACGGATTCCTTTTGCTACCCGTCGGTCTAGATGGGGCGCACGCGAGCCCGGCGCTTGGCTGGCTTTGGCTCGCTCTTGTTGCGAGCGGCCTCTACCACGGGGTCAACCCGGGAATGGGATGGCCGCTCGCTGTTTCGGCCGGGCTCATGGACAAGAGCCCACGCGCGCTGTTCCGTGCGTTGTGGGCCCTGGCGGCCGGACATCTCCTGGCAACACTTCTCGTGCTGCTGCCATTCGCGTTCCTGCTCGTGCTGGCCGAGTGGCAGCGTTCGATCCAGATCAGTGCGAGCCTTCTCGTCATCGGCTTCGGTGTCTATCGGCTGATCGAGCGGCGCCATCCCCGCGCGCTGGCACGAATTCCGCCAACGCAATTGGCGCTCTGGTCATTCGCCGTTGCCATTGCCCACGGCGCGGCCTTGATGCTCGTGCCGATCTATCTCGGGCTCTGCCAGGCCCTCGAGCTCGATGCCGGCCATGAGGCGGCGGGCGCGCTGATGAAGGCAAGTCTCGGGATGGCGGTGCTGGTGTCCCTGGTGCACGTTGCCGCCATGGTCAGCGCCGGCGGATCTCTGGCGTGGCTGGTCTACCGCTATCTGGGATTGAGGTTCGTCTCGCGCAGCTGGTTCAATCTGGATGCAGTCTGGGCGACCAGCCTCGTTCTGGTTGGCGCGGTGGCGCTCGCCTTCAATCTTGCGAGCTGGCGCTGAGGTCTATCGCGCCAAAGCCCACTCGCCGATGATGCGGAAGCGCGCCTTGGTCTCGTTCTGCCTGAACAGGGCGAGGCGGTCGATCGCCAGCGTGTCGAGACGAAGCGACGCGAACCGCGTCCGCAACATCTCCAGGATCGGTCCGCGGCGCTCTGCATCCAGCCGCCCAGTCAGGGTCATGTGGAAGCGAAATTCTTCCATGACGTAGGGGTAACCCCAGCGGTCGAGATAATCGCGCTGCCGCTCGGTGAGTTTGTCGGGCTTCCGGCGTGCGCGGTCTTCCGCGGTGAGAGCGGCGCGGAAGGAATCGAACTCGCGTGCGCAATCGGCGGCGAGCTGCTGGAGCGCATCGACCGGCTCGGCCGGGATGACGGCGATGAAGCCGCTGATGGTGTCGACGATCGGGCGGATGGCCGGGATCGGCCGCGCCGTTTCGGCGAATGTCGCGCAGGCTGCCATAAGCTCCGCCTCGGTGCTGCCGGGCGTCAGCGCCATCGGCGCCTTCAGCGTGGCGTGGAAGCCGTATTTGCGGGGATCGGCGGAGACGTCACGCCAGTCCGGTGCAACGTGCAGCGCCTCGGGCGGAAACGGCACCTCGTCGCCGGTGTAGGCATCGTAGCCGAGCAGCTTGGCGCCGAAGCGGGTCAGCGCGCTGTCGGCGCCGGCGGCAAAATAGATCGCGTAGCGGGGAAAACCTGTCATCGCCTCAGCATAGCCAATTTATGCCGCGACGACAGCCTCGCGCGGCGCCGCCGCCGCGCTGAGCAGTCGCGTCGCATCGGTGAGATGCACGAGCTTTCCGCCTGATATCACCGCGACGAGCCGCGGCCGCAGCGGCACGGTGTCGTCGACGAGGAGGATGTCGGCGCGGCGTCCTTCGGCGAGGATGCCGCGGTCGGCAAGGCCGGCCGCGCGCGCAGGCTCCGCGGAGACCAGGCTCCAGGCCTCCGTCAGCGGCAACACGCCATCGGCGGCGAGGCGGAACGCGGCGAGCAGTTGCGCGGGATAGTAATAGTCCGACGCCAGCACCGAGCAGAGCCCCTTTGCGATCATGTCGGATGCCCGGGTCCAGCCGGTGTGGCTGCCGCCGCGCACGACGTTCGGCGCGCCGTAGACGATGGCATCGCCGTGGCTCGCTGCCGCCCGCGCCGTCTCCTCGTTGATCGGAAACTCGGCGATGTCAGCGCCGAGTTCGCGAAACTCCCGGCGCATCGCGGGTGTCGCATCGTCATGCGAGAGCATCCGCACGTCTGCCGCACGGGCAGAAGCAGCGAGCCGCGACACGGAGGCCGGCACGTCGGCGGCGCGCGAGATCACGCGGTCGACCAGCCCGTCAAAATCCTCGCTGGACAAGCCAGTGCGCTCCACCATGCGGTTGCGCTTGCGCGGCTTGGCCATGTCGGCGACGGTGCCGTCCATGTGGTCGTTGAAGGCAAACAGGTCGACGCGGCCCTCGGCGAGCCACCGGCTGATCTCGGCCTCGGCATCGAGATTGTAGGTCTCGTGCCGCAGATGGAAGCGGGTGTCGGCAGCGAATTGCGGACGCTGCCGCTCGATCGCCTCCATCAGGCCGCGCGCATTGTCGGCGCTGCGCAGGCCCGGTTCCCACGAGCAGGTCGTGGCGTGAAAGACCGTGGTGATGCCGTTGCTGATCGCCTGGCGGTCGCTGTCCGCGAGCGCGACGTCGATCGGGAAGTCCACGCCGGCGCGCGGCATCATCTGCCGCTCGAAGGCATCGCCATGCAGATCGACGATTCCCGGCAACACCAGCAGATTGCGCGCATCGATCGCGAGCCGAGCCCGGCCACGGGCGGCATCGACCCGTGCGATGTCCGTTCCGGCCACGCTGAGTGACGTCTCGACCAACTCGGTGCCGATCAGGGCCCGGCCGCCCTCAAGGAAAATGTCTGTCACGCGACCGCGCTTCGTTTGCTGACAGGGGAGTGTGCCCGTGCTTCATACGTGGAGAGAAAATCTTCAATCCCGAGCCTGCGGAAATCGGGCAAGGCTTCACGCAATTTGTCGTGATCCCAGTCCCACCAGGCGAGCCGCGCAAGCCGCCCGGCGATCTCTTCCGAGAAGCGCCGCCGCACGATTCGCGCGGGATTGCCGGCGACGATGGTGTAGGCGGGTACGTCCTTGGTGACGATGGCGCCGGCCGCGATCACCGCGCCGGTGCCGATGTTGCGGCCGGGCAGCACGATCGCGCCATGGCCGATCCAGACGTCGTGGCCGATATGGACGTGATGCTGGCGCCGCCAGTCGAAGAACTCCGTGTCGTCGCTCTCGCCGGGGAAGTAGGCGCTGGAACGATAGGTGAAGTGCGCCTGCGTCGCGCGATGCATCGGATGATTGCCGGGGTTGATACGCGTCATCGCCGCAATTGAGCAGAATTTCCCGATCGTGGTGTAGGTGATCTGCGAATCGTTCACGACATAGGAGTAATCGCCCATCGTCACTTCATGCAGGATCGTGCGCGCGCCGACCTCGGTATAGGCGCCGAGCCGGGTCTCGTGCAGCTTGGCCGAGGGATCGATGGTCGGTTGGACTGAAAGGGCTTTGCCGGCCATGTCGTATCCGAAGCGTGAGGGCGGGCGTTCCTCTTCGAGCGGCTCGATGACAATGTCATGACGCAGCGATGACAGGGGATGAGGTGTGTTGGATCGCCGCACCGCAACGTGCATGTCACACAAGTGTCAAGCGTCGGCGTTAGCGGTGGGTCCCAGCTACTCTGGAGCCCTGCATGCTGGTGGTTGAAGGTCTGACGTGCCGCTTTGGCGCAAAAGCCGCGGTGGACGACGCTTCGTTTCAAATTTCCCCCGGCGGATTCGTCGGCGTGATCGGAAGATCCGGCGCGGGCAAGTCCACCCTGCTGCGGACCATCAACCGCCTGGTGACGCCGACGCAGGGCCGCATCCTGTTCGACGGCACCGACGTCACAGCGCTGCGCGGCAAGGAGCTGCGGCAGTGGCGGGCGCGCTCGGCGATGATCTTCCAGCAGTTCAACCTCGTCGGCCGGCTCGATGTTCTCACCAACGTCCTGATGGGGCGCCTCGCGACGATGCCGGCCTGGCGCTCGCTGTCGCAGACCTGGCCCGAACACGACAAGGCGCTGGCGATGTCCGCGCTCGAGCAGTTCGATATCGCCGCGCTCGCCGCGCAGCGCGCCGACCAGCTCTCCGGCGGCCAGCAGCAGCGCGTCGCGATCGCCCGCGCGCTGGTGCAGCAGCCCGACATCATTCTCGCCGACGAGCCGATCGCTTCGCTCGACCCGCGCAACACCAAGATCGTGATGGATGCGCTGCTGCGCATCAACAAGCATTTCGGCATCACCGTGCTCTGCAACCTGCATTCGCTCGACTTGGCGCGCAGCTATTGCGACCGCCTGATCGGCATGGCGCAGGGCCGTGTCGTGTTCGACGGCGCACCGTCTGCGCTGACCGATCACGTCGCGCGCGAGCTCTACGATCTCGAAGCCACCGACGTCATGGGCGGCTCGCCCGTGCCGGCGCCCGAGGGCATTCCGGCGCTTGGAACGGCGGCCGCCGCCTGAGCCGCATCGCTTCTGTCGTTGCCAGTTTTTGCGTCAACCGACCCCAACCGATGAAGAGGGTATCATGATCACTCGCAGACTAGTTCTTGCCGGCGCCGCCGCGCTCGCATTCACGACCTCGGCCTCCGCCGACGACTGGAAAGCCAAATATTCCGAGCTGACCTTCGCGGTCATTCCGGCGGAAAACGCCTCGGGCGTGACCGAGCGCTGGGCGCCGTTCATGAGCTATCTCTCCAAGGAATTGGGCGTGAAGGTCACGCTGCGTATCGCCAATGACTACGCCGCCGTCATCGAAGGCCAGCGCGCCGGCAATATCCATATCGCCAGCTACGGCTCGGCCTCGTTCGCCCGCGCCCGCCTGACCGGCGTCAAGACCGACGCGTTTGCCAACGACATCAACGCCGACGGCTCGACCGGCTACTATTCGGTGTTCTTCGTCAAGGCGAGCAGCCCCTACAAGAGCATCGACCAGCTCAAGGGCAAGAACCTCGGCCTCGTCGACCCGAACTCGACGTCCGGCAACAACGTGCCGCGCTTCGAGCTCGACAAGATGGGCATCGCGGACGCCGACACCTATTTCAGCAAGGTCGTCTTCACCGGCAGCCATGAGAACGCGATCCTGGCGCTGGCGCAGGGCACGGTCGATGTCGCGGCCAACCAGTGGACCAGCGACGACGATTCGACGCTGGCGCAGATGCTGACCAAGGGCATGCTGAAGAATGCCGACGGCTCGCCGATGAAGAAGGACGATTTCCGCATCATCCACAAGTCGGCGCCGATCATCAACGGTCCCTATGCCTACAACTCCGACCTGCCGGAAGAGGCGAAGGCGGCGATCGCGAAGGCGTTCTTCGACGCGCCGGCCAAGGACAAGGCGGCCTTCGATCGCCTCCAGGACGGCCAGAAGAAGGGTTTCCATCCCGCCACCACCAAGGACTGGGATGGCACGATCGAGCTGATCAAGTTCGTCGATGCACTGCGTAAGAAGAAGGCGTCCTGAGTTTCGGGACGAGCTACTCGAGCCGGGTCGATGGACCCGGCTCTTTCTCTTTGATCGGCCACTTTTCCTGAACAGATGACCCTCGCGGTTTCGATCCTGCCCGAGCAGCAACTGGCTGCGCTGAACACCGCTTACAATCAGGCGGTCGCGCGCAGGCGGCTCCGTCTCTTGCTCGGAATCGTGGTGTTCGCCGCCGCGCTGCTTCTCGCCGCGATCGGCGCCGAAGTGAACCTGCGCACCTTCTTCACCTATTTCGGCAACTTCGTCAGCTATTTCGATCGCATCCTCACGCTCGACAACGGCCAGCGGGTCTGGACCGATGTCGGCGAGTGGCTTTGGGGCTGGCGCAAATGGTTGAAGATGCTCGGTGAGACGCTGCTGATCAGCTATGTCGGCACGCTGACCGGTGCGACCCTCGCCTTTGTCCTGAACTTCTTCGCGGCGGAAAACACCTCGCCCGCGCCCTGGCTGCGCTTTACGGTGCGGCGTCTGCTCGAATTTGCACGCACCGTCCCGGGCATCGTCTTCGCGCTGATCTTCGTGATCGCCTTCGGGCTCGGGCCGATGGCTGGCGTGCTTGCGATCGCGATCCATTCCACCGGCGCGCTCGGAAAATTGTTCTCGGAGATCGTCGAGAACGCCGACATGAAGCCGGTCGAGGGTATCCGCTCGACCGGCGCGAGCTGGCTCTCCTGCATGCGCTTTGCCGTCGTGCCGCAGGTGACCGCGGGCTATGCCAGCTACGCGCTGCTGCGCTTCGAGATCAACGTTCGCGAAGCCTCGGTGATGGGCTTTGTCGGTGCCGGCGGCATCGGCCAGGAGCTCGTCGTCGCCATCCGCAAATTCTATTATTCGGACGTCAGCGCGATCCTGCTCACCATCATCATTACGGTCTTCATCATAGACATCACCACCGGCTGGCTGCGCGGCCGCCTGTTCGGCAAGGAGGCGCGGACGTGACGCGGCCGCAAGAGGTTGACACGCGAGAGCTTCGCGCGCGCTATCCTGACGTGTTCGACCGGCCTGCCTCGGCGCGGCTCGCAATGCCGGCGATGATCGTCGCGGCGTTCGCGGTCCTGGTGTACGGCCTCGTCGATCTCGACTTCTCGCCGTCGCGCTTCGTCGCAGGCCTCAGCCAGCTCGGCTGGATCAGCCTGATGATGATCCCCCCCGATCCCGGCTCCTCGCTGCCGATCTATCTGAAGGCGCTCGGCGAGACGCTGTCGATCGCTCTGCTCGGCACGACGCTCGCCGCATTGTTCGCGCTGCCGGTCAGCCTGCTCGCCGCCCGCAACGTGGTGCCGTCAAACATCCTGCGCTTCCCGATCCGCCGTTTCCTGGATTCGATCCGCGGCGTCGATACGCTGATCTGGGCGCTTGTTTGGATCAATGTCGTCGGCCTGGGCCCCTTCGCCGGCGTGCTCGCCATCGCCGTGTCCGATTTCGGCGCCTTCGGCAAGTTGTTCTCGGAGGCGATCGAGGGCGCCGACCAGAAGCAGGTCGAGGGCATCCGCGCCTCCGGCGGCAGCGCACTGCACGAGATCCGCTTTGGCCTGTTGCCACAGGTTCTGCCCGTGATCGCCGGCCAGGTGCTCTATTTCATCGAGTCCAACACCCGCTCGGCCACCATCATCGGCATCGTCGGCGCCGGCGGCATCGGCCTCCAGCTCGCCGAGCAGATCCGTGTGCTGGAATGGCAGAAGGTGTCGTTCCTGATCCTGATGATCCTGGTCGCGGTCGCCGCGATCGATTTCATCTCGGGCAAGCTCCGTTTCGCGATCATCGGCCGGCGCGCGGTGGCTTAGGTTGTTCGCCTCCCTTCGCCCCTTGTGGGGGGAGGGCGCACTCTCGATGCTGCGCGAGAAGTCTACTCCATCCCTGCGCGACGCAATCCTTCCAGATAATGCTCGCGGTCCTGCTCCAGCAGCATCGGCAGCTCGCTTGTGATCCAGGCGAGCGAGATGCCGGGCTGGGCGCGGCGCAAGCCTTCCAGCGCGGACGCGGCAAGGACCGGATCACCCAGCATGCCGGCGGCCGCCGTCAGCACGCGATGTGCGCCGACGAAATCGGCGCGCTGCCGCATCGATTCCCGCGCCATCTGCAAGCTTGCCTCGTAATTGCGGCCGATGAACTGGGCATAGGCGGCGACCCCGCAATAGATCGCCGCGAGCGGATCGCGCGGGCTCAGCCGCAGCGCGCGGCGCGCGGCGGCATCGCCGTCCTGCCATCGTCCCGCGTAGCACAGCGTCACGCCGTAGAAGGCGTGCGCCATCGCGAAATTCGGATTGAGCCTCAAGGTCAGCTCGAACTCCGCCAGCGCGTCGTCGAAGCGGCGGCGGAACAGGTAGGTGTAGGCGAGGCCGTGATGGGCCCAGGCGTCCTCGCGATCGGCCTCCACCGCCGCAAGCGCCGCGCGTTCGGCGACCGGCACGGTCGCGGCCATGTCGGCCCAGCCCATATGCGCGCCGAAGATATGGCTGGTCGCGAGCAGGCCCAGCGCCTTGCCATAGGCGGGATCGATCGCGACGGCCTTCTCGAGCAGCCCTTGCGCGGCCGCATTGTCCTCGCGGGTGATGCGCCAGTAATGCGACAATGCGCGCATGACGAGGTCCCAGGCATCCAGGCTGCCCGGCGGCTTCTGCCCGGCGCGAAAGCTCTCGGCCGTATAGAGCTGCGGCTCGATCGCGGCGACGATCGCCTCGGTGATGTCGTCCTGCACGGCGAAGATGTCGGCAAGCTCGCGGTCGTAGCGTTCGGCCCAGAGATGGCTGCCGGTCGAGACGTCGTTGAGCTGGGCCGAGATGCGCACGCGCTCGCCGCTCCGCCGCACGCTGCCTTCGACCACGTAGCGCACGCCGAGCTCGCGCGCGACCTCGTGCATGTGCACGGCGCGGCCCTTGTAGACGAAGGAGGAGTTGCGCGCGACGACGAAGAACCAGCGCAGCTTCGACAGCGCAGTGATGATGTCCTCGCTGATGCCGTCGGAGAAATAGTCCTGCTCGCGGTCACCGCTCATATTGGTGAAGGGCAGCACGGCGATGGCGGGCCGGTCGGGCAGCGCGAGTGTCGCCTGCGGCGCTGGTATCCACCGGCCGGGTTCCGGCGCGGCCGCGGCGAGCTTGGTCTCGACGTCGCCGACGAAACGAAAACCCTTGCGCGCGATGGTTCGGATCAGCGCCTGGCTCGCGCCGTTGTCGCCGACCGCCTTGCGTGCCGCATTGATCCGGCTGGTCAGGGTGGATTCGGAGACGCTGCGCCCGTGCCAGATCTTGTCGATCAGCTCGTCCTTGCTGACCACCCGGTCGCGGTTTTCCATGAGATGGACGACGAGGTCGAAAACCTGCGGTTCCACGGAAACGGGAACCTGCTCGCGGCTCAGCTCGCGCCGGTCGGTGTCGAGAAGGTGATCCCGGAACAGAAACTGCACGTCGAAAACTCAGACCTCACGACGACATCGGGGCAATGACAAAGCAAAACGGATTTCGACCTAAGTCTGTGAGTCCGCCGGGAGGCCGCTTGGTTCATTGCGATCTCAAGATGGCTGCCATGCCATTTGCGGGGAGGAGTGCAGCCTCGACTGGAATGTGGCGGCTGGAGTCGGATTGTCGCAGGCCACGTACTCAATCTGATATCGCCGACCGCGCTTCCCTTCACCCTGAGGTGGCCGCTTCTTCAGCGGCCCTCGAAGGGCGACGGCCCGCATCCCGGCCTGCCATCCTTCGAGGCTCTCCACGCGACGCGTCGCGTCGCATGGTTCGCACCTCCAGCGACAACCGCTTCGCGGTTGCGCGGGGATGACGGAGCCGATGGTTTGACGCGCGGCGGCGAGACTAATGCAAGACTCCGAATGTGTGATGACCCGGCATTGTCCATTGCCGAACGGCGCGGCCTGCGTAAGCTGCTTCCACACAAAACACCAACCATAAAGAAACGCCCATGCCCGCTCTCCACGCCTCGACCACCGTGCTCGACTCCATGCTGTTCCGCGACGCCTTCGGCACGCCTGAGATGCGCGAGGTGTTTTCCGATGTCGCGCTGGTTGCGCGCTATGCCGAGGTCGAGGTGGCGCTGGCGAAGGCGGAGGCCAAATGCGGCGTGATCCCGCAGGATGCCGCCGACCAGATCGCGGCGCGGACCGACGTTGCCGCGCTCGATTTCGACCTGCTCAGGCAGGAGACTGACATCGTCGGCTATCCGATCCTGCCCTTGGTGCACCAGATGGTGAAGCAATGCGGCGATGCCGGCCGTTACGTGCATTGGGGCGCGACCACGCAGGACATCATGGATACCGCCGTAGTGCTGCAATTGCGTGCCGCGCTCGAGATCGTCGAGCGCGACATCGCGGAGCTGCGAAAGATTCTCGCCGACCTCTCCAGGCGCCATCGCGATACGCCGATGGCGGGGCGCACTCATCTCCAGCAGGCGCTGCCGGTGACCTTCGGCTACAAGACCGCGATTTGGCTAGCGATGTTCGATCGCCACGCCGAGCGTCTGGCGCAATTGAAGCCGCGGGTCCTGGTGGGCGAGTTCGCCGGCGCCGCCGGCACGCTGGCCTCGCTCGGCGACAAGGGCTTTGAGGTGCAGGAGGCGCTGTGCGACGAGCTGAAGCTCGGCGTTCCCGCCTCGACCTGGCACGTCGCGCGCGACGGCTTTGCCGAGGCCGTGAACTTCCTCGCGCTCGTCACCGGCTCGCTCGGCAAGATCGCGCTCGACATCATGATCATGGCCTCGACCGAGTTCGCCGAGGTCTACGAGCCCTTCGTCAAGGGCCGTGGCGCCTCCTCGACCATGCCGCAGAAGCGCAACCCGATCTCCTCGGAACTGATGCTGGCGGCGTCCAAGGCGGTGCGCCAGCACGCGGGCCTGATGCTGGATGCGATGGTGCAGGATTTCGAGCGCGCCACCGGCCCCTGGCACGCCGAGTGGATGGCAATCCCCGAAAGCTTCGTGCTGGCCGCGGGGGCGCTGCACCAGGCGAGGTTCGCGCTCGCGGGCCTCATCGTCGACGAGGCGAAGATGAACGACAATCTCGCCATCAGCCGGGGCCTGATTGTGGCCGAAGCGGTCATGATGGGGCTCGCGCCCCAGATCGGGCGGCAGGAGGCGCATGACGTGGTCTATGACGCCTGCCGGCTCGCCAACGAGAAAGGTTTGACGCTGGCGGACGCGCTCTCGTCCGACTCGCGCGTCTCTGCCAGAATCGACCGCGCCACGATCGATGCGCTCACTTCACCGAAAAATTACCTCGGCCTTGCTCCCGCCATGGTCGACCGGGTGCTGAAATCGGCAACGCGTTGAAAACCAAGATGCGCGAAACTGCGTATCTTTCGTCGCCCCCAATACGCTCGTATACTTGTGTCTCGCGATGCTAGACTTAGATTGAGCGAGAGACTTTCGGCAGAGGACCCGGCATGACCGATCAACGCATCACCTCCACTCCCATCGATCCCGCGAAACTCGACCGGCTGGCCGAGGTGGCGGTGAAGGTGGGCCTGGGCTTGCGGCCGGGACAGGATCTGCTCCTGACGGCGCCGGCGATCGCGCTGCCGCTGGTGCGGCGGATCGCCGTTCATGCCTACAAGGCCGGCGCCGGTATCGTGACGCCGATCCTGTCGGACGAGGAGATGACGCTGGCGCGTTACCGCCACGGTCACGACAACAGTTTCGATCGCGCCGCCGGCTGGCTCTATGAGGGCATGGCCAAGGCATTCTCCGACAACACCGCGCGGCTCGCCATCGTCGGCGACAATCCGATGCTGCTGTCGGGCGAGGATCCGTCCAAGGTAGCGCGCGCCAGCAAGGCCAACTCGATGGCCTATCAGCCGGCACTGGAAAAGATCGTCAATTTCGACACCAACTGGAACATCATCGCCTATCCGAGCCCATCATGGGCCAAGCAGGTGTTCCCCAACGATCCCGAGGACGTTGCGATCGGCAAGCTCGCGGATGCGATCTTCGCGGCCTCCCGCGTCGATCGCGAGGACGCGATGGCCAATTGGGCGAGCCACAATGCGGTGCTGCGCGAGCGCACCAACTGGCTCAACGGCCAGCGTTTCCGCGCGTTGCAGTACTCAGGCCCGGGCACCGATCTCACCATCGGCCTTGCCGACGGCCATGAATGGGAAGGCGGCGCCTCCCTGTCCAAGAACGGTATCAGCTGCAACGCCAACATCCCGACCGAAGAGGTCTTCACCACGCCGCATTGCCGCCGCGTCTATGGTCATGTCGTGAGCTCGAAACCGCTGTCCTACCAGGGCACGCTGATCGACAACATCGCGGTGCGCTTCGAGGACGGCAGGATCGTCGACGCGAAGGCCTCGCGCGGCGCCGAGGTGCTGAACAAGGTGCTCGACACCGACGAGGGCGCGCGCCGTCTCGGCGAGGTGGCGCTGGTGCCGCATTCCTCGCCGATCTCGCAGAGCGGGCTGTTGTTCTACAACACGCTGTTCGACGAGAACGCGGCCTCGCACATCGCGCTCGGCCAGTGCTACTCGAAATGCTTCGTCAACGGCGCCCAGCTCACGCCGCAGCAGATCGCCGCGCAGGGCGGCAACCAGAGCCTGATCCATATCGACTGGATGATCGGCTCGGCCGAGACCGACATCGACGGCATCCTCGCCGACGGCAGCAAGGTGCCAGTGTTCCGCAAGGGCGAGTGGGCGAAGTAGTTTGCTTCACCTCTCCCCGCTGGGGAGGGGTGAACGTCCTCGCAACGGTCTCTCCTGCTCTCACGCCGCCGCGTTGCGCAGCATCGGGTTGTTGTCGATGCTGAAGCGGTTGAACAGCGTCGTGAACGGGCTGCCGTCGGTGGTCCGCACAATGGCGTCGGAAGCAGCCACCGCCTCGTAGAGCGCACCGACCGGATCGTCCGGCTCGGGCAGGTCGAGGCCCTTGCGGATTTGCTCGCGGGCCTCGTTGACCTCATCCTCGTCGTCGAGGGTCGCCTCCAGTGCATCCGCCGCGCGCCGCATTTCCGCGAGGTCGCCGCCCGCGGAGAATTTCAGAATGTCGAGCCAGTAGGGCCGGACGACGACGAGCTGGATGAAGGCCTCGAACGTACCAGCGATAATTCCTGCGCGGCCCTCCGATGAGACGTAGAGCACATTCTGCGACGGCAGCAGCACGAACGCGCCGCCGGAGCCGTCGCTGCCGACCTGCCGGGGGCCTTCGATGCCGTCGATGGTAAACCAGGACTCATCATCCGGCGTGAAGGAGATATCAAGGCTCCCGAGCCGGGCGACGACCTGGCTGTTGGCTGTCAGAACCTCGGGCGTGAGGGGCATCAGCACGGCTCCTTTCAGGTCACTTCGCGCATTTTGTCGCACCCCGGAAAAGATGGGTTCATGTGCGCGAATTTGCAGGGAAATCGCGGCGTTAGCTGCTTCGCACATGCAACTTGCGGCTGATTGTCGAGGCCTGCGTAAGAAAGAATTAAAAGCCGATCACTAGCGTTGTGTACATCATTGGAAACAATCCGGGCCCCGACCCGGCCAAAAACCTATTCTATCCCCTGGGGAAACAGATGTCGCGCGCATTGATTGAAATTAGTAGTTGCAATGTGGATCTCGAGCTGCGGCCGATCGAGCCGTCCTGGATCATCGAAGGCAATCCGGTGTCGCGCTCGCACATACTGTCCACCAGCGCGGACGGTACCGCCTCGACCATCATCTGGTCCTGCACCGAAGGGCGCTTCAACTGGTACTACGACATCGACGAGACGATCATGATCATGGAAGGATCGATCGTGCTCGAAAGCGACGGCATGCCGCCGAAGCGCTACGGTCCCGGCGACGTCATCTTCTTCCGCGACGGCGCGCATGCCAAATGGCATGTCGAAGGCCACGTCAAGAAAATCGCTTTCTGCCGCAAGACCAATCCGGTGATGATCGGTTTCCTGATCCGCGTCGTCAACAAGCTCAAGCGGATGTTCGTCTCCACCGGCGAGCGCCGTCCCGCCTCGCTGATGGGCGCCGGCTAGCGCACGCCCGGACCAAGACTTTTCGAGGACGCTTCCCAGCGGCTACGACGGAAGAGGGGTCGGGACCAACATCCCGGCCCCTCTCTCGTCATGACGGCAAGTCGAGCCGGTAGATATCGGTCGCGGTCTGCGAGAACAGCGCCGTCTTCTCGGCCTCGCCCAGAGGCGCCGCGATGCGCTTGAAGGCGTTGAAGATCACCTGATAGCTGCACTGGCCCTTGTCCGGCGGGAAATTGCTCTCGAACATCGCGCGCCTTGCGCCGAACGCCTCGATGCAGGTCTCGATATAGGGCCGCCAGGCCGCGGCAAGCTCCTCGGAGGACGGTGGGCTCTCGCGCAGATGGAAATCGTAGCCCAGCAGGCACATCGCGAGGCCGCCGAGCTTCACCACCACGTTCTCGCATCTGGCGATCTCGCGGATCGAGGCGCGCCATTGCGGAAACACCTCCTCGCGCCGCCCGGCAAAGCGGCCGACGCCGGCCGGACCGCCGCAATGGTCGAGCACGATCCTGGTGTCGGGGAAGGCGCGCGCGAGCTCGATCAGCTCGCCGATCTGCGGATGGAACAGCCAGGCATCGAAGCTGAGGTTCAGCGGCGCCAGGCAGGCAAAGCCTTTGCGGAAGGTCGGATCCTGCAGCAGTCCTTTCGGCCGGTTCGCGTACATGCCCGCGACGACAGGATCTTGGTCCCAGGCGGAGGAATGCCGGATGCCGCGGAAACGGCCGTTGCCCGCCGCGATCTCGGCTTCCAGCACCGGCTTGGCGGCGTCGCCCAGCAGCAGGTTCACATGGCTGACGATGCCGGCGCAGATCGCGGCCGTGCCGTAAGCACCGCTTGCGCTCATTGCGGCGACACCGTTGGCGAACTCGACTTCGCCGACCGGCCGGAACGCCTCGGGCCCGTGTGCGCGATACATCGAGCGGCAGTCGACATAGACAGTGGCGACGATGTTGTGGCCGGAGCCGATATCCGCCGCCATCTCCTCGATCAGGTAGCGGTGCCCGCGATTCCACAGGTGATGATGGGGATCGACGATCGGCCGCGAGGGATCGATGATCTCCTCCTGATGCAGCGCGAGCCAGTCCTCGCGCGGCTCGACGAATAGCCCGCTCGTGTTGGCGGGTAGACCGCTTGCAGCCATCGGCGTTCGCTCCCTCTATGTTTTTTGTGGCGGGAGCCTAGCATCTCGTCCTTGCGCCCGGCAGCGCGCGTTGCTCAGAGCACCATAGCAACGGCGGAGGAGGTGCGCTCCCTCTCCCGCTTGCGGGGGAGGGTTGGGGTGGGGGTGTCTCCACAGAGAGATTCCCAGTGTGGAGAGAGCCCCCACCCGCGCCTTCGGCGCGACCTCCCCCGCAAGCGGGAGAGGTTGCAGCGAACCCGTGGCCCGATCGATTCAGTCAAAATCCATTCGACTTAACCCTTGCGTCGCCTCGCCCTCACATCGACCACAAGTCGCCAATCGGCTGCGGGAGCCGGCTTGACCTCGCCGAGCCAATGGAAGGAGTCGTCCGCGATCTCCGTAAAGCTCCAGCGGGTCAGGTCGCCCGCGTCGGTCTTGCCTTCCTGCACGATGTCATCGCCGCGCGGACGGCCGATCTGCTGACGGAACACGCTGCGGCCGGGATCGAACCAGGAGATCCGCCACGCATCGATGGTCGGATCGTAGACCCGCAGCGTCGTGCCGTACCAGTTGCCGGCGATCGGAAAGGCGGGGCTGCCGCTGGAACGGGGAATGATCCAGACGTCCTGGACGGCGCGGCCTTCCAGCACCCAGCCGAAATGGATTTCGCCGGGCGCGGTGTGTTTCGTTTCATCGGGGCCGCGGGCGGTGATCTCGGCATCCCAGTCGCCGACGAAGCGGCCGTAAAGCCGGAGCGCTGCCGCGTGCTCGGGGTTTGGTCCATCCGCGTGCAGCAGTCTCGCAAAGTCTGTCATGTCGATCTCCTGTTGCGGAGAGATCAGCACCAATGGGCGCCAGCAGGCTTGGAGAAAATTGCGCCTCAGACGCCGTCGAGGATGATCACCGTCGGCTTCGAGGGCAGCGCATCGCGCGACATGCGGAAGGAGCGCTCGAGGCGCCGGTCGATCTCGAACTGCTGGCCGATCCGGCGCATGAAATCGTCGAGCGGGGTGGCGAAGCGGTGCATCGGCAGCACCACGGAGGCGCGCAGCCGCTTGGTGATCTCGGAGATGCCGTCCAGCGACATGGTGTAGGTGCCGTCGATCGGCACCATCACGATGTCGAGCCGCCCGATCTGGGCGAAATGGCTGTCGTCGAGCTTGTGGTGAAGGTGGCCGAGATGGCCGATGCAGAGGCCGGCGACCTCGAAGATGAAGATCGAGTTGCCGTCGCGGATCATGTCGGTGCCGGCATCGTCGCCGAAGTAGCGGCGGATGTCGGTCGTGACGTTGCGGATGAAGGTGTCGCCGATGCGCTCCGACACGATGGCCGGCTTGCCGTCCTCGCCCCAGCCGTGCAGCACATGGGGAATGCGTTTGTCGGGGAATAAAGAGTAATGCGTGCTGTGCGCCCGGTTCATGGTGACGACGTCGGGCAACCGTCCGATCTGATAGGCGCCGCTATAGTCTGTGGCGATGCGCAAGCCGCCGGGCGTGTCGATGAAATAGGTGGAGTGGCCGACATAGGTGATCTCGACCTCGGCCGCGGCTGTCGCCTGCCGGAAGGCGACCGGGACGGCGCGGGGCGCGGTGTTGGCCATCGCCAGGCATTCGCTGCGCTGGGGCTGCTGCTGAGCGAGGGCAGGCGAGAGGAGCGCGCCGAACAGCGCCAGAGCGGCCGAAACAAGTCGCCACATATCCGTCCCCGATGACTTCAGGAGAAAGTCTAACGCGCAATGCAGCGCGGGGCCAATGGGCTTCGATCAACAGCGCGTCAGTATCGCAGCTGTCATCCGCGCCGCTTATTCGCGTCTTGGGCTGAATTTCCAGGTGATGGCGACGAGGCTCGCGGTGATCAGGCCGCTGACGAGGCCGGCGAGGGGGAGAGCGAGCAGCAGCGCAGCGGTGGCGGCCCAGCCGATCGAGGAGAAGGCCTCGGCAAAGGTCGCAAGCCGGGAAGAGGTCTGGCGACGGCGGAATTGGCTGCGCCGGGCCTGCACCCGGAACCAGAGCTGGATTGCGGTCGCGGAGGCCGCACTGATGATGATCGCACCGGCACTGACCGCAGCCTGGATCGGCGAGGCAAACGCCAGCGCCGCGACCAGCGGGCAGAAGATGACCGCGATCGCGATCAGCACCACCTCGATCTTGGCGCGGATGACGCTGGACGGCGTCAGCGGTGCGGTCGCGACGAGGTCGGGAGCGTCCTCGCCCGAGATCGTCAGCCAGGCCAGTCCGCCGGCAAGCTGTCCCGCCGCCATCACGATCACGGGTGTGATCAGCGTCAGTGCGGCAGAACTGTCGGCAAAGCTGCGCCAGAGCAGCAGCGCCGGCGGCACCAGATAGAGCAGCTGCATCAGGGTCTGCGAGATCAGCCAGGGATCGCGCCAGAGCAGCGAAAATTCCTTGCGCCGCAGCGCCTGCTGCCGCGATCCGCCGCGGAACGGGCGCTGCTTCGCGCTGCGGCGGCCGGATGTGCCGTATGCCGCGGCATCGATCGCGGTGTCGGCAAAGCGGCCCGAAAAGATCGCCATGACGCCGCCGAGCATCACCAGCCCGAGCGCGAGAAGCAGCAACAGCGCCTCGCTGTCGCCCAGGGCCGCCCGCGCCGGCCACCACCAGATGCTGTCGGCGTCGGGGGCGTGTTCGGCAAAGGTGCCGGAGGTCAGGATGGTGAAGCGCGACAGCGTGCCGTAGGACATGATCGCGGCGACCTGGAGCGCGATCACGAAGCCGGCGCCGATGATGGCGGCGAGGATCTGGGCCACGAAGCGCGTCCGCGCCGGACCGATCAAGCGGAACAGCAGGATGGTGACGGCAATCGCGATCGCCGCGGCTGACAGGCCCATCGCGACCACGACGCCGAACGCCGCAAGCCAGCGCGGTCCGCCGCCGATCACCAGCACGTCGATGAAGGGTGTCGAGAACAACAGCGCCAGCACCGTGACGGCGAGCGCGATCGCGGCAATGCGCACCGAGAACAGGTTGGCCAGCGTCGCCGGCGAGGACATGATCAGATCGAGATCGGCGCGGGCGTAGAACACTCGCGTCACCGATTCGATCGCCTGCGACAGCATCAAGGTCCAGGCCAGAAAGATCGTCGCTGTGATCACGATCAGCGAGGATTTGTCGAGCGGCAGTTGCAGGTCGGCGACGCGGCCGATCACGGCCCAGGCCGGCACGTGCAGGAGCGCTGCGAAGAGAAGCAGGCCGATGACGGCGACGCGCGTCCGCCTGCGCCGGCCGCCGGTCATCATGGCGAGCCATTCGCGCCAGGCGAGGCGGAGCTCGTGGCGGGCAAACCAGGACAGCGCGGTCGCCGAGCTCATGCGGCTTCCTGGAGCGTCACCAGCGCGATGAAGAGATCTTCCAGGCTGGTGTCGGCATGGCCGTTCTGCTGGCGCAGCTCGGTGAGCGTGCCTTCGGCGACCAGGCGGCCTGAGGCGATCACGCCGATGCGGTCGGCCATGCGCTCGGCAACCTCGAGGATGTGCGTGGTCATGATCACGGTGCAGCCGGTGCGGACGCGCTCGCTCAACAGCCCCTTCACATGGCGGGCGGACACGGCGTCCAGCCCTGTCAGCGGCTCGTCGAGAATGATGAGGCGGGGATCGTGCACCAGCGCGCCGGCCAGCGCCACCTTCTGCCGCATGCCCTTGGAAAAGCCCTCGCAGCGCTCGTGCCGGTGCGGCTCGAGCCCGAGCGAGCTGAGCAGCCCCTCGGCGACCGGTTCCGAGGCGGACGGCGCGATGCCCCACAGCCCGGCGACGAATTCGAGGTACTCCAGCGGCGTCAGCTTGTCGTAGATCATGGGCTCGTCGGAGACCCACGCCATCACCTGCTTGGCGGCGACCGGATTTTGGAGCGCATCGATGCCGAAGATCGAGACCGCGCCGGCGTCGGGCCGCAAGAGGCCCGCAACCATGCGCAAAGTGGTGGTCTTGCCAGCGCCGTTGGGGCCGACCAGGGCGTAGAATTCACCGGCGTGAACTGTGAGGTCGAGGCCGTCGACCGCCGGACGGTCAAAACGCTTCGTTAACCCTCGGACTTCGAGCGCCGAGCTGTCCGGCTTCATGACGGCCACACCATCCGGTTTTGCATCGCCCGCGACCATGACCCGAAGATGTTTCGGCGCGGTGAATCGCACTGCCGCAAATTCCGTCATCCGTCTTGGACTAAAGGCAAGTCACCGTTTGTTGACAGCGCTTGGCGGTTCAGGCTGAATTGGCACCGGGACAAATGGCGCTGACGCAGCGAAACGACTGCGTAGCGACTGGACACAAGATGCGACGAGGCGATCGAAGAACCGCCGGTTGCGTCAGGAGGAAGCGCGGCGATGCTGGATTTCGTTCAGCAGCTGGTCAGCGGTGTTGCGCTCGGCTGCGTCTACGGCCTGATCGCGCTCGGCTTCGTGCTGGTCTACAAGGCGACCGAGGTCGTCAACTTCGCCCAGGGCGACCTGATGATGCTGGGCGGCTTCTTCGCCTTCACCTTCATCGGCATGATGGGCCTGAACTACTGGATCGGCTTTGCCGGTGCGGTGGCCGCGATGGCGCTGTTCGGCATGCTGGCCGAACGCGTGGTGGTGCGGCCGATCCTCGGCTATCCGCAATTCTCCATCATCATGGCGACCATCGGGCTCGGCTACTTCCTGCGCTCGATCGCCGGCATGATCTGGGGCACCGATGATCTGAAGATCGAGACGCCGTTCAGCCAGGGCGTGCTGCGCATCGGCTCGCTGGTGCTCGCCTACGACAAGCTCTCGGTGATCGCGGCGACGATGATCCTGTGCACGCTGCTCTGGCTCTTCTTCAACAGGACCACGCTCGGCACCGCGATGCGCGCCAGTTCCGAGAACATGCTGGCGGCCTATTACATGGGCATCCCGGTCAAGCGCGTGGTGTCGATCGTCTGGGCGATCAGCGCGGCGGTCGCGACCTGCGCCGGCGTGCTGCTGGCGCCGATCACCTTCATTCACTCCAATGTCGGCCTCGTGCTCGGCCTCAAGGCATTCCCCGCCGCAGTCCTCGGCGGCTTCGGCTCGATCCCCGGCGCGGTGGTCGGCGGCGTCCTGATCGGCGTGATCGAGAGCATGGCCGGCTTCTATCTGGCCGAGGGCTGGAAGGACGTCGCGCCGTACGTCGTGCTGCTCGCCGTGCTGCTGCTCAAGCCCGAAGGCCTGTTCGGCCTTCACGTCCGCAAGAAGGTCTGAACGCCATGCGCTTCCTGTTCAAGACCGACTACGAAGACGACATCAAGCTGTTCCCGCATTCGGGCTATTTCGTCTCCTACGGCATCCTGCTCGCGCTGCTGCTGGTCGCGCCTTACGTGCTCTCCAGCTATCTGATGAGCCAGCTCGTCTTCGTCTGCATCTATGCAACCGTCGGCGTGGCGCTGCTGATCCTGACCGGCTTTACGGGGCAGGCCTCGCTCGGGCATGCCGCGTTCCTCGCGATCGGCGCCTACACGGCGGCCTATTTGCAGAAATACAACGTGCCGTTCCCGGTCTACTTCCTCGCCGCAGGCCTTCTGACCGGCATCATCGGCGCGATGGTCGGCTTTCCCGCGCTGCGGCTCCAGGGCATCTATCTCGTCATCGCCACCATCTCCTTTGCCCTGATCGTCGAGGAGATCCTGGCGCGCTGGGAGAGCGTCACCAACGGCAACGAGGGTATGCGGGTCAAGACGCTGTCGCTGCTCGGCGTCGCGGTGCCGCGCGACAGCCCGACCTTCTATTTCCTGTGTCTCGCCGTTCTGGTGCTGACCATCGTCGGCACGCTCAATCTGCTGCGCTCGCCGACGGGCCGCGCCTTCGTCGCGATCCGCGACAGCGAGACCGCGGCGCGCAGCATGGGCGTCAACGTCGCGCTCTACAAGGTGAAGTCCTTTGCGATCTCGGCGGCGATCACCGGCTTTGCCGGCGTGCTGTTCGCGCACAAGCTCTCGTTCATCTCGCCGGAGATGTTCACGCTCCAGCTCTCGATCGAGTTCATCATCGTGATCCTGATCGGCGGCAGCTTCAGCCTGCACGGTGCCGTGCTGGGCGCGATCTTCATCGTGATGATCGACCCGTTCCTGACCTATTTGAAGGACGACATGCCCGGCATCATCGCCGGCATTGCCGCCGCTTTCGGCGCCGGCACCCAAGGAGCGGCCAACGTCCAGTCCAAGGTCGCGGCCTTCGCCTCGCTCAACGGTCTGAAGGGCGCGATCTACGGCATCATCATCGTGCTGTTCGTGCTGTTCGAGCCGCTCGGGCTCTACGGCCGCTGGCTCAAGATCAAGCTCTTCTTCCAGCTCTTCCCGCTCTACAAGCGCGCCACCTTCAAGCGGCAGAAGATCTACGTGAAGTCGGAGCGCAACCGATGAGCTATTTTCGCGCCGAGAACCTGTCGCTGCATTTCGGAGGCCTCAAGGCCGTCGATGCGGTGTCGTTCGCGGTGGAGAAGGGCGAGATCCTCTCGATCATCGGGCCCAACGGCGCCGGCAAGAGCTCGATCTTCAACCTGATCTCGCGCATCTACCGGCCGACCTCGGGCCGCATCTTCTTCGAGGACCAGGACATCACCGAGCAGCCGCCTTACGATATCGCAAGACTAGGCATCGCCCGCACCTTCCAGAACATCGAACTGTTCGAGAACGCGACGGTGCTGTCCAACCTCCTGGTCGGGCGCCACCGCCATTCCACCACGCAGCTCTGGCAGGAGCTGCTGTTCCTGCCGAGCGTGCGCGCCAACGAGAAGCTGCATCGCCGCCGGGTCGAGCAGGTGATCGAGTTCCTCGATCTCGAGCCCTATCGCGACAAGCTGATCTCGGGCCTGCCCTACGGCGTGCGCAAGGTGATCGAGCTGGCGCGGGCGCTGTGCTCTGAGCCGAAGCTGATCCTGCTCGACGAGCCGTCCTCCGGCCTCAATGTCGAGGAGACCGACGACATGTCGTTCTGGATCCGCGACATGAAGAACGAGCTCGGCGTCACCGTGCTGATGGTCGAGCACGACATGTCGCTGGTCAACCGCGTCTCCGACCGCGTCATCGCGCTGAACTATGGCCGCGTGCTGGCGATGGGCTCGCCCGCCGAGGTGCAGCAGCACCCTGATGTCGTCGCCGCGTATCTGGGAGCCTGACGCGATGGATGCCGCGGCGACACCGGACATCATCCTGAAGCTTTCCAACATCGAGAGCTATTACGGGCCGATCATGGCGATCCGCGGCATCTCGCTGGAGGTGCCGCGCGGCCGCATCGTCACGCTGCTCGGGGCCAACGGCGCCGGCAAGACCACGGTGCTGAAGACCATCTCCGGCATTCTCGATCCGCAGAAGGGCGCGATCGAGTTCATGGGCAAGCCGATCCAGCGCATGGAGGCCGACCGGATCGTGCGGCTGGGCCTCAGCCACGTGCCGGAGGGGCGGGAGGTGTTCCCGTTCCTGTCCGTGCGCGAGAACCTGATGATGGGCGCCTATCCGCGCAAGGACCGTGGCGGCGTCGCGGAGGATCTGGAGCGCGTCTACGGCTATTTCCCGCGGCTGAAGGAGCGCATCGACCAGCCGGCCGGCCAGCTCTCCGGCGGCGAGCAGCAGATGCTCGCGATCGGCCGCGCGCTGATGAACCGGCCGACCCTGCTGCTGCTCGACGAGCCCTCGCTCGGCCTGTCGCCGCTGCTGGTGAAGGAGATCTTCACCATCATCCGCCGCGTCAACGAGGAGCAGGGCATGTCGATCCTGCTGGTCGAGCAGAACGCCAAGGTGGCGCTGGAAACGGCACATTACGGCTATGTGCTGGAGATCGGCCGTATCGTGATGAACGACACCTGCGACCGCTTGATGCATTCCCAGGACATCCAGGAATTCTACCTTGGCGCCAAGGAAGCGGGCGCTCGGGGCGAACGGCGCTGGAAAAAGAAGAAGACGTGGCGTTAAGGCAAGACTTGGCGTTAGATGGGTTGCCCGTCCGCAAGACATAGACCGCCGGCAAGGCAGGCAGCGGAGGGGAAGCGACAAGGAGGAGAGGCGCATGGCCCGACCGGCGGTGCTGACGGTCGCTGATACGATCGCGAAAAGCTTCTTGCGCGCCGCGGAAACGCGGGGCGACAGGCCGGCGATCCGCGAGAAGAAGTTCGGCATCTGGCAGCCGACGAGCTGGCGCGAGTGGCTGGAGATCTCGAAGGAGATCGCCTACGCGCTTCGCGCGATCGGCTTCATGCCCGGCGACGTCGCCTCCATCATCGCCAATGCCGTGCCGGAATGGGTCCATGCCGACATGGGCATCCTGTGCGCCGGCGGCGTCTCGTCCGGAATCTATCCGACCGATGCCTCGTCCCAGGTCCAGTATCTCGTCAACGATTCCGGCACGAAGGTGATCTTCGCCGAGGACGAGGAGCAGCTCGACAAGATCCTCACCTGCCGCACACGCTGCCCGTCCCTGCAAAGGATCGTCGTGTTCGACATGGAGGGCCTCAGCGGCTTCTCCGACGACATGGTGATGTCGCTCGACGAGTTTCGTGCGCTCGGGCGCAACCATATGGTCGGGCGCGAAGCACTGTGGCAGGAGATGATCGACAGCCGCGGCCCTGAAGATCTCGCGGTGCTCGTCTATACCTCCGGCACGACCGGCCCGCCCAAGGGCGCGATGCACGCCAACCGCAGCGTCACGCACCAGATGCGGCATGCCAACGACTTCATCCCGGCGCGGGAGAACGAAGACCGGCTGATCTTCCTGCCGCTCTGCCATGTCGCCGAGCGCATCGGCGGCTACTACATCTCGGTCGCGCTCGGCTCGGTGATGAATTTTGCCGAAAGCACGGAGACGGTGCCGGACAATCTGCGCGAGGTGCAGCCGACCATCTTCCTCGCGGTGCCGCGCATCTGGGAAAAATTCTATTCCGCCATTACCATCGCGCTGAAGGATGCGACGCCGCTCCAGCAATGGGTCTACCGCCGCGCCATCGGGATCGGCTACCGCATGGTCGATTGCCGGATCGAGGGCAGGGCGCCGCCGCTGTCGCTGCGCCTCGCTAACCAGCTCGCTTACCGGCTCGCCTTCCGCAACATCCGCCGCATGATCGGGCTCGATCGCTGCCGCATCGCCTTCACCGGCGCGGCGCCGATCGCGCCGGAGCTGATTCGCTGGTATCTCGCGCTCGGCATCGACATGCACGAGGTCTACGGCCAGACCGAGAATTGCGGCGTCGCCACCATGATGCCGGCGACGCGGATCAAGCTCGGCTCGGTCGGCACCGCCGTGTCCTGGGGCGAGGTCGCGCTGTCGCCCGACGGCGAGATCCTGATCAAGGGCGACTTCCTGTTCATGGGTTATCTGAACCAGCCGGAGAAGACGGCGGAGGCCATCGATCCGCGCGGCTGGCTGCACACCGGCGACGTCGGCACCATCGACAACGAGGGCTTCGTTCGCATCACCGACCGGATGAAGGACATCATCATCACCTCCGGCGGCAAGAACGTCACGCCGTCCGAGATCGAGAACCAGCTCAAATTCTCGCCCTACATCTCGGATGCGGTGGTGATCGGCGACAAGCGGCCGTACCTCACCTGCCTCGTCATGATCGATCAGGAGAACGTCGAGAAGTTCGCCCAGGACCACGACATCCCCTTCACCAATTATGCGAGCCTGTGCCGGGCGACGGAGATCCAGGACCTGATCTGGCGCGAGATCGAGCAGGTCAACGTCAATTTCGCCCGCGTCGAGACCATCAAGAGGTTTTTCCTGATCGAACGCCAGCTCACCCCGGAGGACGAGGAGCTGACGCCGACCATGAAGCTGAAGCGCAGCTTCGTGAACAAGCGCTACGCCGCCGAGATCGACGCCATGTATCGCGAACGTGCGGTGGCGTGAGGCGCGCGGCCGGAAGGCCGTGCGCAAGGAGACGCTGAAATCAGCGAAGGAGCGATGGCCAACCCTTCGCGCAACAAGGGCCAGGGAGAGGAGACGTCAATGTCGAAATCGTTCAGGGCGTTCGGCCTTGCGGTGAGCGCGGTGGTGCTCACGCATCTGCCGGCCGCAGCACAGACCAAGGTCACCAATGAAGGCATCTCGGCGACCGAGATCGTGATCGGCACCCATCAGGATCTGTCGGGGCCGATCAAGGGCTGGGGCGTGCCGGTCTCCAACGGCATGAAGATGGCGGTCGAGGAGGTCAACGCCGCCGGCGGCGTCAACGGCCGCAAGATCCGGCTGGTGGTCGAGGACAGCGGCTACGATCCGAAGAAGGCCGTGCTGGCGTCGCAAAAATTGATCGAGCGCGACAAGATCTTCGCGATGGTGGGACCAATGGGATCGCCGACCGTGCTCGCGGCGCAGGACATCCTGCTCGACGCCGGGGTGCTTCAGCTCTTCCCGCTGACGGCGGCGGAGTTCACCTTCAAGTTCGATCCGGCCAAGCCGCAGGAGCGGCTGAAGTTCAACAACCTCCTGCCCTATGTGGAGAGCACGCGCGCCGCGCTCAAATACATGATGGAGTGGAAGAGCTTCCAGAAGCCCTGCATCATGCACCAGGACGACGAGTACGGAAAGAACGTGCTTGACGGATTCAACCAGCAACTGGCTGTGATGAAGGTGCAGCCGGCCTCGATCACGAGCTACAAGCGCGGCGCCTCCGACTTCAGCGCCCAGGTCGCGAAGATGAAGTCCGACGGCTGCGACCTCGTCGTGCTCGGCGCGGTCCTGCGCGAGCCCATCGGCGCCATGACCGAGGCCAGGAAGCTCGGCTGGGACGTCACCTTCCTCGGTGCGACGCCCGTCAACGTGATGGAAGTGCCCATGCTCGGCAAGGAAGCAGTGGAAGGCCTCTATGCCGCGTCGGGCTTCGAGATCCCGTATGAGGACACCGCCAAGGGCAAGGTCCACGACTGGCTCGTCAACTACAAGAAGATGTTCAACACCGACGCCAACACGCAGGCGATCATCGGCTACAACGCGGTGATGACCTTCGCCTTCTATGCGCAGAAGGCGGGCAAGGACCTCACGGGACAGAAGATGCTGGACTCGCTCGAGTCGGGCGAGAAGTTCCTCGACATCTTCAACTCGCCCCCGACGAAGTTCTCCAAGACCGACCACCTCGCCAACACCATCACCCAGGTGCAGCAGGTCAAGGGCGGCCGCTGGGTGCTGGTGAAGGACAATCTGATGTTTTGATGCGTCTTCGCCTCTCCCCGCGTGCGGGGAGAGGCCGGAATTTGCGGGAGCAAATTCCGGGTGAGGGGGAGTCTCCGCGAGTCCATCTTTCACCGTCTTTGCGGAAGCTGCCCCTCACCCCAACCCTCTCAGCGCGAGCGGAGCTCGCCGCGGCCCCGCGAAGAGCGGGGAGAGGGAGAAGAAACACCTACGATCCGCCGCCCGCGGTCCCCGAATTCACCGGTGCCAGCTCGTCTTCACGGCAGCGCCAGCCGTCGCCGGCTTTGACGAAGGCGAAGGTGCGCTGGATCCTGAGGCGGCGCGTGACGTTGAAGGCGTCCGCGGAGCGCTCCTTGTTGCCGGCGGCTCCCGGCTGCGGACGACCCGTCCTGGCGTCCCAGCAGGTGCCGGTGCAGGTGGAGGCGACCTTGCTGCATGTGGCGAAGGGCGCCAGCACGACCATTTCGATCTCGCCCGTGACCTGCGCCTCCTGGTCGCTCACCTGGCTGTCGACGGCGTAGACGCGGTTGATGCGCAGGAAATTTCCGCAGGAATTGGCCGCGTGAATCCGCGCGGCGCAGAAGTCGACGGCGTCGGTGTCGGGCGAGCGGGCGGCGACCTGCCGGCCGAACACCTTTTTGGGATCGCCCTTGGCGGCGCGGATCTCGTCGATCTTGTGTGCGAGGTAATCGGCGAGGCAGCTCTCCGCCGATTCGAGCTCTTGCAGCGGCACGTTCTCCTTGCCGACCAGATTGCATCTGCGGTCACGCTCTCGCGTCCACCGGCCGTATTCAGCGAAGGCAAAGCGGGCCGCAGTCGGGTCCAGCTTGCCGATCAGCCCGAGCACCTGGCCATTGAGCTCCGTTTCGGCGAGCGCCAGCGAGGGCTCCGCGCAGATCAGTGCGCCCGCGGCCGTATTGGCGGCGAGACAGTCGAAATCGGGATCACGCAGGATCGTGGCGCGCTCCTCGGTCACCTTGAGGAGACACGCCTTCACCCGGTCGAAATCGTCGGCGCGGATCCGGGTCTGGCCGACGATGCCGCAGCCGAGATTGCGCTGGCGGCCCCAGATGGCGTTCTCCTCGATCGCCGGCAGGCGGTCGGGCAGGCGGGCGAGCCGCGCCTCGATCGCCGTGCCCAGCTTCTCGGCGGCGGCGGCAAGCTCGGCGTCACCGCAGATCAATTGATTGCCGGGGTCGCGAATCTGCTGGCAGTTGTTCCTGGCGAACAGCGGCAGCTTGTCGGCGATGGAGCGATCGGATGGGCCGGATTGCGCGAACACGGGTGCCGCGGGCGCCAGCAGCGCAAGCACAATCAGCCCGATGAACCGCATTCCAGTCGCCCCCGCCTTGCCGGAGGCATGCTAGCGCCCCGGATCGCGTGGTGGAATGAATTTGTGGGACGGCGCTTTGCGTCGACCCGCTGGCTCCATCCGGGTTGCAAGCTAGCTCAGTGCGCCTCGGCCGTGGCCATCGACAACCGCACCGGCTCGTCGACATATTTCAGCACGGCCGACTGGTACAGCACGAACAGCGGCTGGTAGCCCCGCGAGTCGTCGTCCTCGACCATCGCCATGCGGCGGTTGTCCAGCATCAGCCAGTGTCCGTCGAGCTTTGCCGCGGCAACCGCATGCTCCTCGCCGGCGCGGATGTCGCGCACCACGACGACGCGGAGGTCCTCGGTGGCAACGCCGGCGAGCCGCAGCGCGGCCAGCTTGGCGATGGCATAGTCTTCGCAGTCGCCGGCGCCGCGCTGGAAGGTCGCAAGCGGCGAGCTCCAGACGTCGTCGGCGCCGTCATTGGCGGCGCGGATGGCGAGGTTGATGGCGCGATTGGTCTCGCCCAGCCGGGCGCGGCCGTCGCGGGCGCGGGCCTGGTCGACGATGGCGAGCAACTTGAGTGCCGCAGGCGATGCGCAATTGTCGCGGTCGCCGTCGCACAGCGCGAGCTGCACCATGTCGTCGTCGAGCCTGGATTTCAGCGCGG
The DNA here is from genome assembly GCF_052075915.1 of Bradyrhizobium sp. 1200_D9_N1_1. Classification (NCBI taxonomy): domain Bacteria; kingdom Pseudomonadati; phylum Pseudomonadota; class Alphaproteobacteria; order Hyphomicrobiales; family Nitrobacteraceae; genus Bradyrhizobium; species Bradyrhizobium sp. 1200_D9_N1_1. Next base: position 1,240,833 of record NZ_CP197226.1, read on the forward strand.
ACCATTTCTGCTGGAGGCTGCCGGACGAGATGGCAAAGGCGAACACGCCGAACGGTTCGGCGGATTTGCGCACGAGGACGCCGGCGCCCGGCGACAGCAGCGTGCCGGCGCGGAGCTCTGCGGCCGATCCGAGCAGAACCAATCCGCACAGGACAAGGATTGCGCGCCAGGCGCGCGAGCGAGCAGCGGTCTCCATCTGACATCCCCTTCCGGCTTCGCCAGGTCCCCCTCGACCTGTACGTGCCGGGCTTTGTTGCTTTCGCGGAGATAGTGCGAGACGGGCCGTTTTGTTCTGCTTAACGCGCCCGGCAGGGGCCCCAAAACCGTGGGACAGGCTGAAACGGCTCTGCCCAAATTGCGTAAAATTTTACGAATCGGGGGCTAGGAGGTGTCCGGTCGCCGCGAAATGGAAACAATTGCAGGCAGAAGTTGCAGGTAGGCTGATTCTGTCGCCTATGGCTAACGACCCGCTATTTCACGGGTTCTGTTAGTTGGGTCACAGATTTAGTTCCGTATTTCCCGCAGGATGCCCCGGGGTTCCACGAAGAAAAGATGACATGAGTATCTGCCGCTTGATCTATACGGCAGTTTACTTTGGATGACTGAGAATGTGCGAAAACGGGCCGACTTCAACTTCAGAATACTGCAAGGAATACTTTGTCCTCACCATGAGGGCACTGCTCTTCGGGGGCTCCGATCGTCAAGTGACGCGAAATCACACAAGCAATAGATGGTTTCGCTAAGGATTTAGTAATGCTATGCAAGCTTAGGCGGTTGATACTTACTTAAATTTTAACCCTTTTTACGGTGCCCGGTTGAATTACGCTGGCAAATTTGACGCCGCGATCTTCTTGGACGGCCAGGGTTCCCACTCGCCCGCCGATGTCCATGTCGATTCCTTTACCGCCAAGCCCTTCATCGCGAAGGCGCACGGTCACGTGCCTGATGGCGCGTTCGTGGTTCCCGAACCGAACCTGATCTTCAACGGCGAGTTCAAGCGCGCCGGTCTCGACCTCGTGCTGTCCCATGACGGACACGAGTTCGTCGTTCACGATTATTTCAGGGGCGACAAGCGCGCCGCGATCGCCTCGCCCGATGGCGCCCACCTCACCGGCGACGTCGTCAACGCGCTCACGGGCCATGTGCAATATGCGCAGGCCGCGCCCGGTACTGCCGCAGCCCAGGTCATCGGCCACGTCACCAAACTCTCCGGCAGCGCGACCGCGGTCCGCAACGGCGTTTCGGTCATCCTGAACAACGGCGACAATGTCGAGAAGGGCGACGTGGTCTCGACCGGCGCGGATTCGACGCTCGGTATCACCTTCATCGACGGCACCGTGTTCGGCCTGTCCTCCAATGCGCGGATGGTGCTGAACGAGATGGTCTACGACCCCAACGGGTCGAACAACTCCTCGCTGCTCAGCCTGGTCGCCGGCACCATCACCTTCGTCGCCGGCGAGACCGCCAAGCACGGCGACATGAAGATCGACACGCCGGTCGCCACCATGGGCATCCGCGGCACGGCGGTGCTGACCCAGATCAACTTCGTCGTTCCCGCCGGCGGCGGCGATCCGCAGCCGCAGGCGAGCTTCCAGGTGCTGGTCGAGCCGAACGGCACGACGGGCTCCTACATCCTGTTCGACAAGGTCACGCTGCTGCCGATCGCGACGGTCAATCAGGCCGGCCAGATGATCCAGATCAGCGGCGGCAACGTCTCGATCACCAACGCGCTGATGTCGCCGGACATCCAGAAGCTGATCACGGACGTGTTCACGCTGAAGTTCACCGACAACAACACCAACACCAAGCTGACCACGAACTTCACCGACACGATCACGCAGACCGGCAACATTGTCGTTATCAAGACGGACACCGGTGCCACCGCGACCGCGACCTTCACGAATCCCAATCAGCCGGGTTCGGAGGGGGCGGGCCATAATCCGGCGACCAGCACCCGCATCCCCGGGCCGCCCCTGCGTCAAAGCCTCGATCTCGACGGCAACGTGAAGACGGCGTTCGCGCTGACCGAGCACGCGAACGCGACCGGCGATACGACGCCCGATACGATCTCCGGCCGGATCACCTTCGTCGACCAGAACCTGGGCGATCAGCCGACGGTGAGCATTAGCTTCGGCGACGCGCCGAACTACGTCTACAAGACCGCCGGCCAGCAGGATGTCACCGGCACGCTCTCTGCGCTCCAGAAGCAGGACATCGCGGCGACGCAGATCGATATCCAGGTCGCCGCCGCCGCCGGCAACAACAATAACGGCTCTGCGGTCTGGACCTATACGATCCCCGACCACGTCTTCGACTTCCTGGCGGCGGGCGAAACGCTGACGCTCACCTACAGGGTCCGCGTCGACAACAATTTCTCGGTCAACCCCGAAGCGTCGTTCATCGACATCACCATCACGATCACCGGCACCAACGACAAGCCGGTGATCACCACCAGCGTTCCGACCATCACCTTCGAAGGCGGCACCAGCAAGCCGGGCGGTCCGCTCACCAGCGATGTGCCGACGTCGGGTACGCTGAGCTTCGACGACGTCGATCTCACCGACAAGCATACGGTGTCGGTGGCGCTGACCAGCGCGACCCTGCCTGATGGCAGCACCGTTCCGCCGGGTCCGCTCGCCGCGTTCCAGAGCGCGATGTCGGTCGCGATCGCGGCGGGTGCCGACGGCACCGGGGACGGCACCGGCACCATCAACTGGTCGCTGGCCGACCTTCCCGTCTACCTCGCCGACTTCATTCCGAAGGGCGAGGTGCTGACGCTGACCTACACCGTGACGCTCAAGGATTCGCAGGGCGCCACCTCGCAGCAGACCATCACCGTCACGATCAAGGGCACCGATGCGCCCGCGGTGGTGTGGATCGCGACCGACCACGCGGGCGCGCCTTCCGGCGGTTTCTGGAAGGACGCGGCGAACTGGGAAACCGGCACCGTCCCGACCATCAATGACGACGTCATCGTCATCACCGATCAGCTGCACGGCCTGACGCCGTCCTATCCGGTGACGATCGACGTCGCCGCCTATGCCAGGTCGGTGACGATGAACGATTTCGGCGGCCCGCCGCCGAAACTGATCAACCAGAGCTCGCTGACGATATCGGGCGCGCTCAACATGGGCGCGGACTCGATCCTCACCAACACCGTGACCGGCACGATGTCGGTCGGCGGCAAGGCCAAGATCCTCGACACGAGCGTGCTTACCAATGCCGGCTATCTGACGCTCCAGGGCGGCGGTGATTTCGCCAGCGGCACCACGATCAGCAATTCGGGCACGATCGAGCTGTCGGGCGGCACGTTGAACATACTGGCCACGATCCACAATGCCGGCGGCACGCTGAAGACCGATGCCGGCACGATGCTGATCGTCGATACCGCGACGGTCGACGGCGGCACCGTCGCCATTCTGGGCACGCTGGAGCTCGACGGCACCAGCCTGATCGAGCACGGCGCGCTGAACAATTCCGGCACGGTCAACGTCAAGGGTACGGCCGAGTTCGCCCACGAGAGCGTCTCCAATACGTCGAGCGGGACGATCAAGGTGCTGGCGAATGGCTGGCTGACCGTCGACCAGGGCTCCAGCGTCACCAACAACGGTGCGGTTACCGTCGATGCCAGCGGCAAGCTGACCGTCAACGGCGCGACGATTAGCGGAGCGGGGCCGGTTATCGGCGGCGGTGACGATGAAGATGGCCCCGTCCTCAACGCCGGCATCCGCGGCACAGGCGTGATCACCGGCAACGGTGAAATCGACCTGACCGGCAACGCCGTCCTGAGCGACGGCATCCTGAACAACAATGCTGTCCTCAACGTCAGCGGCAGCGGCAATGCGCTGAGCAATGAGGGCGTCGACAATGCCGGCACGATCGAGGTGCTGGCGAACGGCGCCCTGGCCATCGACCAGGGCTCGACCGTCAATAATTCGAGCGGCAACGTTATCGTCGATGCCAATGCCGCGTTGACCCTGGACCACGCCACGCTCAGCGGCGGCGCCATCAAGGGCGGCGGCACCATCGACGTCATGGGTGCCAGCAAGATCGACGGCGGTGCCATACTCAGCGTCACTGCGGTCACCGCGGGTGCCGCGCTGACGCTGGATGGCGTCACCGTGTCCGGGACTGATATCACCGACAATTCCAGCATCGAGCTCGACAACACCGTCAAGCTCAAGGAGGGCGCCAGGATCCAGGGCGGAGCGGTCGCCAACACCGGCACGCTCGAGATCGCCGGCGCCGCGACGCTGCTCAACGATATCCTGACCAACACCAGCCATGTCATCAAGATCGACGATGGCCAGACGCTGACGCTGTCCGGTACCGAGATCACCGGCGGCACCATCGACAATTATAGCGGTGCGCAGGGCGGCGCGATCGACGTCACCGGCAACAGCAAGATCGACGGCAACGCAACCCTGAACAAGGGCACGGTCACGGTCGAAAACGGCGTCACACTGACGCTCGACGATGCCACCATTGCGGGAGCCACGATCGGCAACGGCGGCACCGTCAAGGTCGATCCCGGCAAGAAGCTGACCCTGGCGGGTGCGAGCCTGACCGGCGGCGCACTCTCCGTTTCGGGCACGCTGGATTCGTCCGGGGCGACCACGATCACCGATGCTGCCATCACCAGCAACGGCCTGATCGAGGCGGTTGGCGGCCTGCTGACGCTTGCCACGATGACCTCGGCCACCATCGCCAACGCCGGCACGCTTCAGGCCAATGGCGCCGAGCTCGACATCGACCACGAGGCCGTCACCAACACCGGCACGCTGGCCGCAATCAATGGCGGCACGCTGAAGCTGATCGCGATGACGGTGACCAACGGCACCGGCGCGGTTTCGGTCACATCAGGCTCGACGCTCGATCTCGTCGGGGCAGTGATCGATGGCGGCACGTTGACGATCGCGGGGACGCTGGAATCGACCGGCACGAGCGCGATCCACAACGCCGATATCACCAATACCGGCACGATCGCCGTCACCGGCGGCACGCTGACGGTCGATCCCGGCGTCCTTCACGCGATCACCAATCACGATCTGATCGAGGTGGTGAACGGCGCCACGCTGAAGCTGATAACCGCCACCGTGGCCAACGCCGGCGGAACGATCTCGATCGACGCCGCGTCAAAACTCTATCTGTCCGACGTTTCGATCAATGGCGGCAGCCTGAGCAATTCTGGCAATCTCTACGGGGTCACCGGTCTCAACACGATCTCGGCGGCGGTCACCAACACCGGCACCATCGAGGTCCAGGCCGGAACGTTGAACCTCTCCGGCGGCCTCAGCGGCGTCGGCGCGGTGATCATCGACAACGGCGCGATGCTTGAGCTCGGCGGTGCGGACGCGCAGACGGTCCTCTTCGCGGGCGGCTCCAACACGCTCAAGCTCGACGATACAAGCCACGCCTTCAGCGGTACCATCAGCGGTCAGGCGTCAACGGGAGGCACCTTCACCATCACCGGTGATGCCAACATTGAGGCATTAAGTGGTGATGCGGTCGACTTCACCGCCTCGGGTGGGTCGCCCGGTAGCCATGGTGACATCATTCTCACGCCCACCGGTGCACTGACCGGTGCGGCCAATGGCGTCGTCGTCACGCAGAATGGCACAGGCGACATCTCGCTGACGGCGACCGGCAACATTACCGGCAGTGCCGGTAACGGCATCACGTTGCGCGACAGCCAAACGGGCTCCGGTGCCATCACGGTCAACGATCTCACCGGCAAGGCGACCGGCTCCGGCGCGAATTCGGTCGGTGTGCTGGTCGAGAACCTGAACACCGCCAACGGCGGCGACATTTCGATCACCCAGCTTGGCGGCGCCGCGGGCGGCGCCTACGGCATCGATGCGCACACTGAGGGTGGCGGCGACATTACCATCGACGCCGGCGGCACCATCACGGGGAACTCGATCTACGGCATCCGCTCGCGCAGCTATGGCTCAGGCAGCACGACCGTCAGGACGGAGGCCGGCAGCGTCGTCACGTCGGGAAGCTCCGGCGTTGTCGCAGTCAATCGCGCGAGCACGCTCCTGGCCTCGGATCACAGCTCGATCACCGTCACCAACTACGGCACCGTCAACTCTGGTGCGAGCCTCAATCTGAGCGGCAACGCGCCGGCTGGCCTCGAGGCCGGCTACCTCGGCGCGGCGACTGGCTTTGGCGCCAACGCCAACGTCTATGGCAACGTCGTCGTCAACAACTACGGCAATGTCGCCGCCGCGGGCGGCTACGGCATCCACGCCTACAATTACGGCAATGGCGACGTCACGGTGAACGACGGCGCCGGCACCACCGTCATCGGTGCCGAGATAGGCATCCGCGCCCAGGCGCTGAACGGCGGTAGCGGCAACGTGACCGTCACGCTCGGTGCCAGTGCCTCGGTGAAGGGCACGACCAGCTACGGCATTCTCGCCTATAGCATCGACCAGGGCGACATCAGCGTTACCCTGGCGAGCGGCGATAGCGTCATCTCGGGCAGCTCCGGCATCGTGGCGGTCAACTACGCTGCGGCGATCGCAAGCGGCGTACACAGCACGATCTCCGTCGTGGCGCACGGCGCCATCCATTCCGGCTCGGCGCCGAACGGCGATACCACCACGCCGGGCGCGATCATCGCGGGCTACAAGCCGGGTGGCAGCGGCGTCTTCTCGAACGCCGTCAGCGGCGACGTCACCGTCACCAGCGATGCGACCATCATCGCGGATGCCGGCTACGGCATCGAGGCGTTCACCTGGGGCGTCGGCAAGGTCACGGTCACGACCGGCGCGGGCTCCTCGATCACCGCGGCGGGCACCGCGATCGGTGTCTTCGATCATGGGGGCGGGGACGTCAGCGTCACCAACAACGGCTCCGCCACCGGCGCGGTCGGCCTGTCCGCTTTTGCCGCGGGTGCAGGCGCTGTCACCATTGTCAATAACGGCCATATCACCGGCACCAGCAGCGTCGGCATCAGTGTCAATCAGAACGCCGTCGCTCCGGGCGATCCGGCCGCGACCGGCTCGACGCACGTCACCAACACCGGCTCGGTCGTGGGCGCGACCGGCCATGCGGCGATCTTCATCCAGGAGAACGCGAACGGCCTCGCGACGATCGACAATTCCGGCACGATCGGGCCGGCCGTCGCCTCCACCGTGACCTCCGCGACTTATGCGATCGTCGAGACCGGCGGCGCCGTCATCATCAACAACACCGGCCACATCAACGGCAACATCTCGGTCGCGAGCGCGACCTTCAACAACAATGCAGGCGGCATCTGGACCGTCGGCGGCAGCAGCGTCTTCGGCAACGTGTCCTCGATCGTCAACGCCGGCGAAATCGATCTGCTCAATGGCGCCTCGATTTCGGTGAACGGAACCGGCATCAGCAATTCCGGCGACATCGACAGCTGGGGCGCGGCGTCGATCACGGGCACCATCGTCAACAGCCATCTCATCGAGGTCCACACCGGAACGCTGACGCTGTTCGGCTCGCTGACCGGCGCAGGCTCGGTCACGATCGACGCCAATGCGACGCTCGAGATCAAGAACCTGGTGTCGCAGACCGTCACCTTCGCCGGCGCCGGCGGCGAGCTCGAGATCGACACCGCGACCTTCGGCGGTTCGATCGCCGGCTTCGCCGCCAACGAGAAGATCGACCTGTCGACCATCACCTGGGACGGCGGGACCACGGCGACCTATGACGCCCTCACCGGCAATCTCGTCGTGAGCGATACGCATAACCACAGCATCACGCTCAAGCTCATCGGCAGCTACAGCGACACGCATTTCATCACGAGCAGCGACGGAAACGGCGGCACCATCGTCGAGATCGCCCCGGTCGATGAATGGACCAATCCTGCCGGCGGCGACTGGAACACGGCGTCGAACTGGAGCCTGGGCGTGCCGGCGGCCAGCTACGACGTGAAGCTGCTCGCCGGAGGCGAACCCTGCACCGTCGACAGCGCGGCCAACGTCACGATCCACGACCTCACCGTCGCCTCCGGCGTGACGCTGCTGACCGAGCCCGGCACCGTGTTCACGGTGAAGGGCGACGTGGTCGACAATGGCCTGATCGAGGCCGGTCCGTTCTTCGGGAACAACGTTTCGACGATCGACATCAAGGGCAATGTCAGCGGCACCGGCGCGATCGAGATTTCCAACAAGGCCGTCGTGGAGATCGAGGGCTCGGTTTCGGGGATCGTCGTCTACTACGACAACGGCCTGGGCACCCTGGTCCTGGACCATGCCAAGGATTTCCACGGGCTCATCTCGGGCTCTCCGGCCGGAGCTCCGCTCTCGTCCGGCAATCTGATCGACATGAAGGATCTCGCCTGGACGTCCTCGATGTCGGCGCAGGCCCAGTACAATTCGGACACGAACGTCACGACCGTCGACTTCTACAACGGCGCGACCACCGTCACCCTGCAGTTTCTCGGCAGGGACCTGAATTGGACCCTTCAGAGCGACGGTCATGGCGGCACCACCGTTTATGATCCGCTCGCCGATGCGCCCATGACGATCGAGTCCGACGCGGTGCTGAACCTCAGCGAGGCTTCCGCACAGAGCGTGACCTTCGCCAACGGGACCGGAACCACCGGCACCTTCGCGATCGAACACGCCGCCGATTTCACCGGCGTCATCAACGGCTTCGCGGGCGACGGCACCACCACCAATTCGGATCTCCTCGACCTCAAGGACATCGGCTTCTCGAGCCTGACCGGGGTGACCTACACCGAAAACGCCGACCATCTGGGCGGCGTGCTGACGCTGTCCGACGGGACCGACACCGCGACCATCAAGTTTGCCGGGAGCTACAGCATCGACAGCTTCCATTTCGCCAACGACGGCAACGGCGGCACGCTGGTCGTCGATCCGCCCACGGGACCCACCCTGGTCGGAAACGACGGGCAGGACCAGTTCTCCTTTACGAATTCGACGCTTCCGGTTCAGAGCACGATCGTCGATTTCGAGCTGGGCCAGGACAAGATCGACCTGCAGAAGTTTGCCAACATCCACTCCTTCAGCGATCTCGGCATCACGCAACAGGGAGCCGACACGCTGGTCACGCTCGACGATCACCAGTCGATCCGCCTGAAGAATCTCGTGGCGAGCAGCCTGCATGCCGGTGATTTCATCGTCGCGAACCATGCCTGACGGTCATTCCCCCGGTTCGGCTACGGCGCCTCGTTCGCGGCGGATTCCGGTATCAAAGATGTAGCTGATTGCGTATTGTCGCCCGAACATCGGACGAAGAAGAGCTGCGGGAAATTCAGGCGATATGAAACGTCTCAAGATCCTCCGGCGGTGGTTTGCGCGGAAGCTTGGCCTTGCGCGGCTGATGTGCCTGGCGCTGCTGGTCGTCTTCGCCGGCGCCCGGCTCTGGGATCCGCCGCCGATCCAGGAATTGCGGCTGCGCACCTTCGACATGTTTCAGCTGATCGATCCGCGCCACAAGACGGCGCGGCCGGTCACCATCGTCGACATCGACGACAAGAGCCTCGCCAGGCTCGGGCAGTGGCCGTGGCCGCGGACGCGGATCGCCGATTTGATCCAGAACCTCACCAGCAACGGCGCGGTCGCGATCGGTTTCGACGTGGTGTTCTCGGAAGCCGACCGGCTCAACCCGGATCTGGTCGCGAGCCAGATGCGCTATCTGGACGATGCCACCCGCGCCAAGCTGCGCGAGCTGCCGACCAATGACCAGATCCTTGCCGATGCTATCAAGCGCTCGCGCGTGGTGCTGGGCGAGACCGGGCAGCGGGCGATCTCGTCGGAGATCGACAAGGAGCTCCCCTTCACCGGCGTCGCGACGGTCGGCGAGGACGGTGCCGAACGCTTTCTGTTCGAATTCCCGGGCCTCCTGCGCAACGTGCCCGTCATCGAGAAGGTTGCGGCGGGCCGTGGCCTGTTTTCGATCAAGACCGAGCGCGACGGATTGATCCGCCGCGTGCCGATGATCATGCGCGCGCAGGGCATGGTCATGCCCTCGCTCAGCCTCGAGATCCTGCGCGTCATCACGGGAACGCCGACGCTGCTGGTCCGGACCGACAAGACCGGCGTGCGGGGCGTGCGCCTCAAGGGCGTCGAGATACCGACCGACAGAAACGGCCAGCTCTGGGTGCATTACGCTCGCCAGGATCCCTCGATCTACGTCTCGGCGGCCGACGTGCTCGACAACACCGTGCCGCCCGCCAAGATCGCCGGCAAGCTGGTGCTGGTCGGCACCTCCGCGGTCGGGCTCAACGACATCAAGACCACGCCGGTGTCCTCGACCATGCCGGGCGTCGAGATCCATGCCCAGGTGCTGGAGAGCGTGCTGAGCGGCGCGGTGATCTCCCAGCCGAACTACGCGCTCGGCGTCGAATTGATCGCCGCGCTTGTCATCGGCCTGCTCGTCATCATCTTCACGCCGAACCTCGGCCCGGTACGCCTCGTGCTTGCGGGCGCGATGTTCGCCGCCATCCTGGTCGGCGTGTCCTGGTTCTTCTACGCGCAGTACCGCTACCTCATCGACTTCACCTACCCGCTGCTGTCGACCACCGCGATCTACCTGACGCTGATCTTCGCCAGCTTCGTGCGCGAGCAGCGCCAGCGCGTGCAGATCCGAGGCATGTTCGCGCAGTACATGTCGCCGGTTCTGGTCGAACAGCTGGCGCAGTCGCCGGAAAAGCTCGTGCTCGGCGGCGAGGAGCGCGAGATGACGATCATGTTCTCCGACGTGCGCGGCTTCACCACGATCTCGGAGAGCTACAAGCACGATCCGCAAGGTCTCATCACGCTGATGAACCGCTTCCTGACGCCGCTGACCGACGTGATCATCGATCAGAAGGGCTATATCGACAAGTACATGGGCGACGCCATCATGGCGTTCTGGAACGCGCCGCTCGACGATGCCGAGCACGAGGTCAACGCCTGCGAGGCTGCGATCCAGATGCTGGAGCGGATCGACGCGGTCAACAAGGAGCGCGAGGAGGAGGCCGCCGACGGCGGCCACGTCTACATCCCGCTCAATGTCGGCATCGGCCTCAACACCGGCATCGGCGTGGTCGGCAACATGGGCTCCGACCTGAAGAAGAATTATTCGGTGCTCGGCGACAGCGTGAACCTGGCCTCGCGCCTGGAGGGACAGTCGAAGGAATACGGTTTCCCGATCATCGTCGGCTCCAGGACCGCGCTCGCCGCCAAGGACAAGTTCGCGATCCTCGAGCTCGACTTCATCATGGTCAAGGGCAAGACCGAGCCGGAGGTGATCTACGCCGTCGCCGGCCGCGAGGACGTGATGCATTCAGGCTCCTTCCAGCGCCTGCGCAACGTCACCATCGAGATGCTCGGCTGCTACCGCAACCGCGACTGGCAGGGCGCGCTGGACGCCATCGAGCGCGGCCGTCGCAGCGAGGACGCCGACACGCTGGAAAAGCTGTTCAAGCTTTATGAAATCCGCATCAAGGAATTCCAGCTCAATCCGCCGGCGGAAGGCTGGAACGGGGCATACGCGCTGCTGACGAAGTAGGGGGCACACATTCGCTGTCGTCCCGGACAAGCGCGCCTCAAGCGCGCGCCGATCCGGGACCCATAATCCCAGGGAGGAGTTGCGGCGCGAGATCGGCAACCCGAGTCTTCGCCAAACATCTCCCTGTGGCTATGGGTCCCGGGTCTGCGCTGACGCTTGCCCGGGACGACAGGGGTGTTTGACGCGGTAGATTGCCCTCACTCCACCCCGATCGTCGTCAGGTCCTGGAACCAGTGCTGCGCCTGCACGAACTGCTTGATCTTAGGCGACAGCGCATGCGGGTTGGTGTCGTGGACGACCCAGACCAGCGCGGCGTCATCGACGATCAGCGCGTGCGCCTGGGCGAGCAACTCATCCTGCTTGGCGCTGTCGAAGGTCTGCTTGGCCTCGTCGATCAGCGCGTCGACCTTCGGGTTCTTGTAGCCGCCCCAGTTGACGCCGACCGGCGCGATCTGGCCGGAATGGAAGAAGCGGACGATGGCGTAGAGCGGGTCGGAGGTGACATAGGCGATGTTGTTGGCGGTGATGCCGGCGTTCATCTCGTCGGCCGCGCCCTTGCGCCAATGCGTGTAGAGCGTCTCGAGCTCGACGACCTTGAAGTCGATGTCGATGCCGATCTCCTTGAAGCTCTGCTGCAAGAACTCGTTCATCGGCAGCGACAGCATCTGGCCGGTGCCGCCCTGCGCGATGATGAAGGTGGTCTTGAGCGGCTTGGCCTTGGAGTAGCCGGCTTCCTCGACCAGCTTCTTCGCCGCCGCAAGGTCGTATTTCAGCTCGAAGGTCGGCTTGCCGAACCACGGGCTCGACGGATCGACCTGGCCCTTGGCGGGTTTTGCCAGGCCGTTCATCAGGCCGACCACGGCCTCACGATCGATCGCAAGGTTCAGCGCCTTGCGCAAGCGGATGTCGGTCCAGGGCGAGCCCGGCAGCACGCTCAGATGATAATTCCAGACATGCGGCGTGACGTTGTCGACGAGCTTCATGCCGGCCGCCTTCAACTGCGGCACGGCGTCCGGCGCCGGCGTCTCGATCAGGTCGACTTGCCCGGCGAGCAACGCGTTGGTGCGCGTCAGCGCTTCGGGCATCGGCACCAGCACCAGCTTGTCGACCTTGGGGATGCGCTTCTTGTTCCAGTAGTCCGGATTCTTGGTCAGCTCCGCAAGCTCGCGCGGCACCAGCTTGGTCAGCTTGAACGGGCCGGTGCCGGAGGGCTCGCTGGCGAACTTGTCCCAGTCCTTGCCGAGCTTCTCGTACTGCGCCGGGCTCGAGACCAGGAACCACAGCATCTGATAGGGAAAGAAGGAATCAACCGTCTTGGTGGTGATCTCCACCGTGGAATCGTCGATCTTGGCGTAGCTTGCGACGGATGGCAGGCGGGTCTTCACCTGCGCGCTCTGCCGCTTGTCGAATTGCGGCGCCTTGTCGTTGAGCACCTTGTCGAGATTCCAGATCACGGCATCGGCGTTGAACTCGCTGCCGTCGTGAAACTTCACACCCTTGCGCAGCGTGAAGCGCCATTTGGTCTTGTCGGCATCGTCCACCTTCCATTCGGTCGCGAGGCCCGGCACCAGCTTGCCGGGACGATCGGCGACGTCCATCTCCCAGGCGACGAGCGGATCGTAGATCGTGTAGGCCGTGAACTGATAGGCGCCGGCGCCGCGATCGGGCTGGCCGGTCGTCAGCGGAATGTCCGCCATCGAGATGCCGTAGCGCACCACCGTTTCGGCGCGCGCCGAGATCGCGGAAATCGCCAGCGCAAGCACGGCGAAACAGGTCGTTAGTCGGATACGCATGGCCCAAAGCTCCCAGGAGATTTCGGGGCCAAACTTGCAATCTTGATGCCAGAATAGGCAGCGACGTGCCTCCGCAGACGTGCGATCACAAAGACTTGTCGTCGCAGGGGCAATTTGCAGAAAAAGTTTCCCCATTGGCACAGCCATTGCATGCGATTGCATCAAAATTAGTCACTGAAAGCCGGAAGAGGACTGAGACGATGCTGATCAAGAACAACAAGACCCGCGCGGCGCTGATCGCGTTGCTGGCGCTCGGCAGTGCCGCCGCATGGCCGCGTGTGGCCAGCGCGGAAACGGTGCTGCGCATCGGCATGACCGCTGCCGATATTCCGCGCACGCTGGGCCAGCCCGATCAGGGCTTTGAAGGCAACCGCTTCACCGGCCTCACCATGTATGACGCGCTGACCGGCTGGGACCTGTCCTCCGCCGACAAGCCGAGCGTGGTGATCCCGGGCCTTGCGACCGAGTGGAAGGTCGACGATGCCGACAAGACCAAATGGACCTTCAAGTTGCGCCCCGGCGTCACCTTCCATGACGGCTCGCCGTTCAATGCGGACGCCGTGGTGTGGAACGTCGAGAAGGTGCTGAAGCAGGATGCGCCGCAATTCGACGCCAGCCAGGTCGGCGTCACGGCCTCGCGCATGCCGACGCTCGCCTCGGCGAAGAAGATCGACGACATGACGGTCGAGCTCACCACCAAGGAGCCCGACAGCTTCCTGCCGATCAACCTCACCAATTTGTTCATGGCGAGCCCGGCGAAGTGGCAGCATTTCTATGACAAGGCGGAAGGCGCCGACGCCAAGGCCAAGTCGCAGGCCGCCTGGACTGCCTTTGCGAAGGATGCCGCGGGCACCGGCCCGTGGAAGATGGCGAGCTTCACCCCGCGTGAGCGGCTCGAGCTGGTCAAGAATGCGAGCTATTGGGACAAGGCGCGCGTGCCCAAGGTCGACAAGATGGTGCTGTTGCCGATGCCGGAGGCGAACGCCCGCACCGCGGCGCTGCTCTCCGGGCAGGTCGATTGGGTCGAGGCGCCCGCGCCGGACGCGCTGCCCGAGCTCAAGCAGCGCGGCTTCAAGCTCTATGCGAACGAGCAGCCGCATGTCTGGCCGTGGCAGTTCTCGCGCATCGAAGGCTCGCCCTGGAACGATATCCGCGTGCGCAAGGCGGCCAACCTCTGCGTCGATCGCGAAGGCCTCAAGGACGGCCTGCTCGCCGGCCTGATGGTGCCTGCGACCGGCACCTTCGAGCCCGGCCATCCCTGGCGCGGCAAGCCGGCTTTCGAGATCAAGTATGACAAGGCGGCCGCGCAGAAGCTGATGCAGGAGGCCGGCTTCGGCCCGAACAAGAAGCTCGAGGTGAAGATCCAGACCTCGGCCTCCGGCTCGGGCCAGATGCAGCCGCTGCCGATGAACGAATATCTCCAGCAGGCGCTCGCCGAATGCTATTTCGACGTGAAGCTCGACGTCATCGAGTGGAACACGCTGTTCACCAACTGGCGCCGCGGCGCCAAGGATCCCTCGGCCAACGGCTCCAACGCGACCAACGTCACCTATGCGGCGATGGACCCGTTCTTCGCACTGGTGCGCTTCCTGCAATCGGGCATGGCGCCGCCGGTCTCGAACAATTGGGGTTTCATCAACAATCCCAAGTTCGACGAGCTGGTGAAGAAGGCGCGCCAGACCTTCGATCCCGCCGCGCGTGATGCCGCGCTCGCCGAGCTGCACGCGGCCTCCGTCGACGACGCCGCCTTCCTCTACGTCGCCCACGACGTCGGCCCCCGCGCCATCAGCCCGAAGGTCACAGGCGTCGTGCAGCCGAAGAGCTGGTTCATCGACTTCTCGCTGGTGTCGATGCAGTAGTTCGCGCCACACGCACGCTGTACCCTCTCCCCTTGTGGGAGAGGGTGGCTTCGCGATAGCGAAGCCGGGTGAGGGGTCTCTCTCCGCGAGTGACCCTCTCTCTCATTCGATAATGCTGTAACCGCGGATAGAACCCCTCATCCGGCGCTTCGCGCCACCTTCTCCCACAAGGGGAGAAGGGAAGAAAGAATCCGACGTGCTCGCCTATACCGCCAGACGCATCGTCTATGTCGTCCCGATCGTCATCAGCGTCGCGCTGGTGTGCTTTCTGCTCGTGCACATCACGCCGGGCGATCCGCTCGTCGCCGTGCTGCCGGCCGACGCTTCGCAGGAGCTCGCGGCGCAGCTGCGCGCCGCCTACGGCTTCGACCGGCCGCTGCCGGTGCAGTTCGGGCTTTGGCTGCTCCGTGCCCTTCATGGCGATCTCGGCAATTCCATCGCGACGGGGCGCCCCGTGCTCGCCGAGGTCATGCGCGCGGTCGGCAACACCGTCACGCTCGCGATTGCCGCCGCCATCATCGGCTTCACCATGGGCATCCTGCTCGGCCTGATCGCGGGCTATTTCCGCGAGACCTGGATCGACAAGGTCGCGACCTCCTTTGCCATCGCCGGCGTCTCGGTGCCGCATTACTGGCTCGGCATGGTGCTGGTCATTATCTTCTCGGTGCAGCTGAACTGGCTGCCCGCGGTCGGCGCCGGGCCCAACGGCTCCAACTCCTGGGCGTGGGACTGGGCGCACCTGAAATATCTCGTGCTGCCGGCGATCACCACGTCGGTGATTCCGATGGGCATCGTCACCCGCACCGTGCGCGCGCTCACCGGCGACATCCTCAGCCAGGACTTCGTCGAGGCCCTGCGCGCAAAAGGCCTGCACGAAACCGGCGTGTTCCGTCACGTCATCAAGAACGCCGCGCCCACCGCGCTCGCGGTGATGGGGCTTCAGCTCGGCTACATGCTCGGCGGCTCGATCCTGATCGAAACCGTGTTCTCCTGGCCGGGCTCGGGCTTCCTGCTCAACTCGGCGATCTTCCAGCGCGACCTGCCGCTGCTGCAGGGCACGATCCTGATCCTCGCGCTGTTCTTCGTCTTCCTCAATCTGCTGGTCGATATCGCGCAAGCCGCGATCGATCCGCGCATCAAGCGGGGCTAGCCGATGAGCGAGCTTCCGTTGTCCGCCACTGCCGACGCCGCGCTGCAGGCCGCGCCCGCCACCAAGGCGCGCGGCTATTGGGCCACCGTCGGCCGCCGCATCGTGCGCGACAAGGTCAGCATGGCCTGCGCGCTGGTGCTGCTGCTGATCTTCCTGTCCGCGATCCTGGCGCCATGGCTCGGCCTGGAAGACCCCTACAAGGGCTCGATGATCCGCCGCCTTCGGCATATCGGCACGGTCGGCTACCCGCTCGGCACCGACGAGCTCGGCCGCGACATGCTGGCACGGCTGATCTATGGCGGGCGGCTGTCGCTGGTCATCGGCATCCTGCCCGTGATCCTTGCCTTCTGCATCGGCACCTCGCTTGGCATCATTGCCGGCTATGTCGGCGGCAAGCTCAACACCGCGATCATGCGCACCGTGGACGTGTTCTACGCTTTCCCGTCGGTGCTGCTCGCCATCGCCATCTCCGGCGCGCTCGGCGCCGGCATCCTCAACTCCATCGTGGCATTGACCATCGTGTTCGTGCCGCAGATCACCCGCGTTGCCGAGAGTGTCACCACCGGCGTGCGCAACATGGATTTCGTCGAGGCCGCGCGCGCCTCCGGTGCCGGGGCCTTCACGATCATGCGCGTGCACATCCTCGGCAACGTGCTGGGCGCGATCTTCGTCTATGCCACCAGCCTGATCTCGGTCTCGATGATCCTGGCCGCCGGCCTCTCCTTCCTTGGCCTCGGCACCAAGCCGCCGGAGCCGGAATGGGGGCTGATGCTGAATACGCTGCGCACCGCGATCTACGTCAATCCCTGGGTCGCCGCGCTTCCCGGCGCGATGATCTTCGCGGTCTCGATCTGCTTCAACCTTCTCTCGGACGGCCTGCGCAGCGCCATGGACATCAGGAACTAGGCCATGAGCGAAACCAACGCTTCCGTCGCCATGCTTGAGCCGATCGAAGATCTTGGCGGCGTCGCGCAGCCGCTGCTCCAGGTCAACGGCCTGACCAAGCATTTCCCCGTCCGCGGCGGGTTGTTCGCCGCGAAACGCACCGTGCGCGCCGTGGACAACGTCTCCTTCTCTGTCGCCAAGGGCGAGACCGTCGGCATCGTCGGTGAATCCGGCTGCGGCAAGTCCACCACCGCGCGCCTCCTGATGCATCTGATGCCGCGCGATACCGGCGACATCATCTATGACGGCATGACCGTCGGTCAGGCGCTGTCGCTGCGCGAGCTGCGCCGCGGCATGCAGATGGTGTTCCAGGACTCTTATGCCTCGCTCAATCCGCGCCTCACCATCGAGGAATCCATCGCCTTTGGCCCGAAAGTCCACGGCATGGCCGATGGCACGGCGCGGGCGCTGGCGCGCGAGCTGCTCGGCAAGGTCGGCCTGCGCCCGGAAAACTTCGCCAACCGCTATCCGCACGAGATTTCCGGCGGCCAGCGCCAGCGCGTCAATATCGCGCGGGCGCTGGCGCTGTCGCCGCGGTTGGTGATTTTGGACGAAGCCGTCTCCGCGCTCGACAAATCCGTCGAGGCGCAGGTGCTCAATCTCTTGGCCGATCTCAAGCGCGAATTCGGCCTGACCTATCTTTTCATCAGCCACGATCTCAACGTCGTGCGCTACATCAGCGATCGTGTGCTGGTGATGTATCTCGGCGAGGTCGTCGAGCTCGGCCCGGTCGACCAGGTCTGGGACCAGCCGGCGCATCCCTATACGCGCGCGCTGCTGGCGGCGATGCCGTCCTCCGATCCTGACAGGCGTACCGAAAAGCCGCCGATCACCGGCGATCCGCCCAATCCGATCGATCCGCCGTCGGGCTGCCGCTTCCACACGCGCTGCGCATTTGCGGAGCCGCTCTGCGCAAATGCAGCGCCAAAGCTCACCGCGGTCGATACAATGGGCCACGAGGCCGCGTGCTACATGGCCATTCCGGGGTCAGGCCATAGCCGCGCGCCCGCAGGGGAAATCGCATGACGAGACCGACACCAAAAGAGATCAAGCCGATCGCGCTAGTTGCCGGCGTTCCCGTGGATGACGAGATCGCAACACGCATCTCCAACTCCATCGGGCCGGCCTTCGAAGGCTTTGCCGCCATCGCCGGCACGCTGCCATTCGACCTCGAGCCGGCTTCTTACGTGCTCGCGCAGACGGCGAAGGTGTCGAAATGAGCACCGAACCGGCATTGATGACGCTCACCGAGGTCGCGCGTGCGATCGCGATGAAGCAGGTGTCCTCGCATGAGGTGACGCGCGCGCTGCTGCACCGCATCGCGCAGTGGCAGCCGCATCTCAACGCCTTCATGTCGATCGAGGCGGAGGCGGCGCTGAAAGCAGCCGAGGCCGCCGATGCCGAGCTGGCCAAGGGCGAAGTGCGCGGTCCGCTGCATGGCGTGCCGCTCGCGCACAAGGACATGTATTACGATGCCGGCAAGGTCTCGACCTGCGGCTCGCTGATCCGCCGCGATTTCGTCGCGACGACGACCTCCACCGCCTTGCAGCGGCTGAAGGATGCGGGCCAGGTCCGGCTCGGCACGCTGCATCTCGCCGAATTCGCCTATGGACCGACCGGCCACAACGCCCATTACGGTCCGGTGCGCAATCCCTGGAACGTCGCGCATATCACCGGCGGCTCGTCGTCGGGCTCCGGCTCGGCGGTGGCCGCGCGGCTGACCTTTGCGGCGCTGGGCTCCGATACCGGCGGTTCAATCCGCATGCCCGCACATTTCTGCGGCGTCACCGGCCTCAAGACCACCTGGAGCCGCGTCAGCCGCGCCGGCGCGATGCCGCTGTCGCAATCGCTCGACACGGTCGGGCCGCTCGCCCGCACCGCCGAGGACTGCGCGCTGCTGCTGGCGCTAATGGCCGGTCCCGATCCCGAGGATTCGACCGCGAGCCATGAGCCGCTGTCCGACTATGTCGGCGCGACCAAGGGTTCGCTGAAAGGCCTCAAGATCGGCGTGCCCGCGTCGTTCTACGTCGACGATCTCGACAGCGAGGTCGCGCGCGTGCTGGACGAGACCATCGCGGTGCTCAAGCGCGAGGGCGCCGACATCGTCAAGGTCGAGCTGCCGGACCAGCGGCAATTGTCTTCGGCGAGCCAGCTCGTGCTCGCGGCGGAAGCCGCCGCCTTTCACAAGCGCTGGATGATCGAGCGTCCGCAGGATTATGGACCGCAGGTCTTGATGCGGCTGCAGAACGGTCTCGCCGTTCCCGCCATCACCTATCTCGAAGCGATGCGCTGGCGCGGTCCCGCGCTTGCCGCCCACAACGCCGCGACCGCTGGTGTCGACGCGATCATCGCGCCGGCCTCGCCGGTGCCGGCGCCGACCATCGAGGAGAGCGATGTCGGCGGCGGCCCGAATGCGCCGGCCATGGTGCAGCGGCTGACGCTGTTCACCCGCCCGGTGAATTTCCTCGGCCTGCCGTCGCTGACCGTACCGTCCGGCTTCACCAAAAGCGGGCTGCCTGTTGGCATGCAGTTGATCGGCCGCTCCTTCGATGAAGCGACCCTGCTCACCATCGGCGCGGCGTTCCAGCGCGTCACCGACTATCACGATCGGGTACCCAAACTGCCGTCATGACAAAGCTCGTCGAGATCTCAGGCCTCAACATCCGCTTCACCGGCGAGCGCACGGTCTATGCCGTGAACGATCTCAGCCTCTCGCTGGGAGACGGCGAGGTGCTGGGCCTGCTCGGCGAATCCGGTTCCGGCAAGAGCGTGACCCTGCGTGCGCTGATGCGGCTGCTGCCGAAGAAGCGCACGCAGATCACGGGCAAGGTCAACGTGATGGGCCGCGACGTGCTCGCGATGAACGACGAGGAGCTCTCGTCGTTCCGCGGCCAGACCGTCTCGATGATCTTTCAGGAGCCGGCGCTCGCGCTCGATCCGGTCTACACCATCGGCGCGCAGATCGCCGAAAGCGTGGTGCGCCACGAAGGCAAGTCTTATGCGGAAGGAAGGGCACGCGCGCTCGAAATGCTCGAGGTCGTGCGCATTCCTTCCGCAAAACGGCGGCTCGATGCCTATCCGCACGAAATGTCCGGCGGCATGCGTCAGCGCGCGATGATCGCGCTGGCGCTCGCCTGCCGGCCAAAGATCCTGCTCGCGGACGAGCCGACCACCGCGCTCGATGCCACCGTGCAGATCCAGATCCTGCTGCTGCTGCGCGAGCTGCAGCGCGAGTTCGGCATGTCCGTCATCTTCGTCACCCACGACATCGGCGTCGCCATCGAGATCTGCGACCGCGTCGCGGTGATGTATGCCGGCCAGATCGTGGAGCAGGGAACCTTGCGTGACATCGTCCGCACGCCGGTGCACCCCTATGCCAAGGGCCTGCTCGCCTCCACCATCCACGGCGCCAAGCGGGGGCAGCGCCTCGAAACCATCCCGGGCACCCCGCCGTCGCTGGCCGAAAAGCCCCACAATTGCTCCTTCGCCCCCCGCTGCGCCGCCGCCCAGCCGCGCTGCCTGGAGCAACTGCCTGCGAATGTGGAGGTGGGACCAGGCCGGGCGGCAAGGTGCGTGCTGGCGGAGCCGGTGACGGCGTCGTAGCGCTGGCGAGCTGTCGCTCCCGGGACGGTGCGCTCCCTCGCCCCGCTCTTGCGGGGAGAGGGTTGGGGTGAGGGGCCTCTCTCCGCGCATGACCATGTCGAGAGACCTGTACCCCCTCACCCGGATCGCATCTTGCGATGCGATCCGACCTCTCCCCGCAAGCGGGGAGAGGTGAAAAGCCGCCCGCGCCCGCGGCTACCCCTCTCCCTGCCCCTCGCCCGCAAGGGGGAGGGAATGAGAGAGTTTGCGTCCCTCACTTTCCAAACGCGCGCCACTTCGGAATTCCTCTGCGGCAACACCGGCTTGTCACAATTCACCGAGCGCGCTCGGCCAAGGTCCGTTCTACTGTGCATGGGGTTGTTTTCGAGTTTTTTGTTTAGACGCCCCACCGAGGGCGAGCCGACCAGCATTCAGACCCCATTCATCCCGGTTCCGGTTCCATGGCCCCGTTCACGGAGAGGGACCTCACTTATGTACATTTCCAATGAAGGCCTGCTCGTCATTCTGTTCGTCGGCCTGGTCGCCGGCTGGCTGGCCGGCAAGGTGGTGCGGGGCGCCGGTTTCGGCATCATCGGCGACATCGTGATCGGCATCGCCGGCGCGTTTGTGGCCAGCTTCCTGTTCCCGAAGCTCGGCATTCGTATCGGCACTGGGCTCGTGTCAGAAATCGTCTATTCCGCTATCGGCGCGGTCATCCTGCTGCTCGTGGTGCGGCTGGTCCGCGGCGGCGGCCGGTTCTAGCGGCGCCTTGACCTAACTTTCGACCTCTCCCCGCCCGGGGAGAGGTGACATATCTGCAAGAAAAAGCCGCAAGACTGTGAGATTCCGGACTTGCGCGCCGGGCCATCAGGGGGTGATGTGCCCCCACAGGGGATCGGGTTGATTCAGCCGCGTTGGACGAGGGGCGAAAACGCGATGTTAATCCGGGTCAATTACTCCTGAAATTGCCTTTGAAATCAGGGGCTTTGCCCCTTACCCGAAAGAGACCAGACTGATGGCAGCCGTCCCTGGCGTTCGCCGTTCGGAGCTCGCTGACGCGCTGCGCGCTTGTCGCACGGCATTCGTCGGCGTCGGCCTGATGAGCTGCATGATCAACCTGCTCTATCTGACCGGGTCGATCTTCATGCTGGAGGTCTACGACCGGGTGCTGCCGAGCCGCAGCATTCCGACGCTGGTCGGCCTGATCATCATCGCCAGCTTCCTCTACGCGGCGCAGGGCGTGCTCGACATGATCCGCAACCGGATCCTGGGGCGGATCGGCACCGCGCTCGACGAGGCCCTGAACAAGCGCGTGTTCGACACCGTCGTGCGCCTGCCGCTGCTGATCGGCAGCCGCAACGAGGGCCTCCAGCCGCTGCGCGACCTCGACAATGTCCGCTCCTTCCTCGGCGGCATGGGACCGAGCGCGTTCTTCGATCTGCCCTGGCTGCCGCTCTATCTCGCCATCTGCTTCGCCTTCCACGTCATGATCGGCGTGACCGCGCTGGTCGGCGCCATCATCCTGGTCGGGCTGACGGTGGTCACCGAGTTCATGTCCCGCCAGCCGGCGAAGGATGCGATGGGGCTTGCGGCCCAGCGCAACGATCTCGCCGCCTCCAGCCGTCGCAATGCCGAAGTGATGGTGTCGATGGGCATGACCAGCCGGATGAACCAGCGCTGGAGCGAGGCCAACGAAAAATATCTCGTCGGCAATCAGCGTGCGAGCGACGTCGCCGGCGGCCTCGGCGCGGTCGCCAAGGTGCTGCGCATGATGCTGCAATCCGCCGTGCTCGCGGTCGGCGCCTATCTCGTCATCCACCAGGAGGCGACCGCCGGCATCATCATCGCGGGCTCGATCCTGTCGGCCCGCGCGCTGGCGCCGGTCGATCTCGCCATCGCGCACTGGAAATCCTTCGTCGCGGCCCGCCAGAGCTGGCAGCGCTTGACCCGCCTGCTGGAGCAGATGCCGGCGCAGACGATGCCGACCCAGTTGCAGGCGCCCACCAGCCGGCTCTCGGTCGAGGGCGTCGCCATGGTTCCGCCGGGCGATCAGCGCCTCATCGTGCAGGACATCACCTTCGCGCTCGCCGCCGGCAACGGTCTCGGCGTGATCGGGCCGAGCGGCTCCGGCAAATCCTCGCTGATCCGCGCGCTGGTCGGCGTCTGGCAGCCGGTGCGCGGCAAGGTGCGGCTCGACGGCGCGGCGCTCGACCAATGGTCATCGGACATGCTCGGCCGGCACATCGGCTATCTGCCGCAGGACGTGGAACTGTTCGGCGGCACTATCGCGCAGAACATCAGCCGCTTCGACCCCGAGGCCACCTCCGACGGCATCATCGCCGCGGCCAAGGAGGCCGGCGTGCACGAGATGATCATCAAGATGCGCGAGGGCTACAACACGCAGGTCGGCGAGCAGGGTGGCGCGCTGTCCGCAGGCCAGGCGCAGCGCGTGGCGCTGGCGCGCGCGCTCTACGGCAATCCGTTCCTGATCGTGCTCGATGAGCCCAATTCCAATCTCGACACCGAAGGCGACGAGGCGTTGACCCGCGCCATCCGCGCCGCCCGCGAGCGCGGCGCTATCGTCGTCGTGGTGGCGCATCGGCCGATCGGCGTCGAGGCGGTCGACCAGATCCTGGTGCTGCGCGACGGCCGCATGCAGGCCTTCGGCCCGAAGGAGCAGGTGCTCGCCCAGGTGCTCCAGCCGCGCGTGACGCCGCCGGCACCGATCAAGGTCGTCAGTGAGGGCGGAGTGGCCAAGTCATGAGCACAAAGTCATGAGCACGATGGCGATCGGTGGCGGCAAGCCCGCCGCCAAGAAGACCGTGCGGGATTCCATCAAGTTTCACTTGATGCTCGGGCTCGGGATCGTGCTGGTCCTGGTCGTCGGCCTCGGCGGCTGGGCGGCCACGGTGCAGATCTCGGGGGCGCTGATCGCACCGGGCCAGGTCGTGGTCGAATCCAACGTCAAGAAGGTGCAGCACCCGACCGGCGGCGTGGTCGGCGAGCTGCGCGCCCGCGACGGCGACGTGGTCAAGGCCGGCGACGTGGTGGTGCGGCTCGACGACACCGTCACCAAGGCGAACCTCGCCATCGTCACCAAGAATCTCGACGCCGCGCTGGCGCGCGCGGCACGGCTCCAGGCCGAGCAGCGCGGTATCGACAGGATCGATTTCCCGCAATCGCTGCTCGATCGCGGCAACGATTACGACGTCAAGACGCTGCTCTCCGCCGAAACCAAGCTGTTCGACGTCCGCGTCAACGGCCGTGCCGGCCAGAAGGCGCAGCTCCGCGAGCGCATCCAGCAGCTCAACGAGGAGATCGAGGGTCTCTCCGCGCAGGAGCGGGCCAAGGACAAGGAAATCTCGCTGGTGCAGCAGGAGCTCACCGGCGTGCGCGATCTCTACGAGAAGCATCTCGTGCAGATCTCGCGCCTGACCACGCTCGAGCGCGACAGCGCTCGCCTCAACGGCGAGCGGGCGCAGTACATCGCCTCGCGGGCGCAGGCCAAGGGCAAGATCACCGAGACCGAGCTTCAGATCATCCAGGTCGACAAGGACATGGTGAGCGAGGTCTCCAAGGATTTGCGCGAGACCAACGACAAGATCGGCGAGCTGATCGAGCGCAAGGTCGCCGCCGAGGACCAGCTCCGCCGCGTCGACATCCGCGCGCCGCAGGACGGCATGGTGCTGCAATCGACCGTGCACACCGTCGGCGGCGTCGTCACCGCCGGTGATGCGCTGATGCTGATCGTGCCGCAGGCCGACGATCTCCAGGTCGAGGCCAAGGTCAATCCGGTCGATATCGACAAGCTCCAGATCGGCCAGAAGACGCTGCTGCGCCTGTCCGCATTCAACCAGCGCACCACGCCCGAGCTCAACGGCGTCGTCAGCCGCGTCTCGCCCGACGTCACCACCGACCAGCGTACCGGCCAGAGCTACTACACCATCCGCGTCTCGCTGCCGGCCGAAGAGGTCGTCCGGCTCGGCGATTCCAAGCTGATCCCCGGCATGCCCGTGGAAGCCTTCGTCCAGACCGGCGACCGCACCATGCTGTCCTATCTGATGAAGCCGCTGCACGACCAGTTGATGCGGGCCTTCCGGGAGAAGTGACGCGCGGCGGCGCGTCACCCCCAACTCGTCATTGCGCTCGCAATGACGGCTTGGCTGCGTCTTGCTATAGTTCGACTCAAGCCCCACGAACCCGGCGTTCGAACCATGCAATCCCCGCCCTCCATCGCCACCGAATCCTTCTCCGACGCGTCCGCGGCCGTCGCACGGCTCGAAGAGATATACGAACGCAATACGAAATTCCTGCGCGACCGGTTCGAGGCCTATGTCGGCGGCGAAGCGATCACGACGCGGGCGCGGGCCTACTACCCCTTCGTCCGCCTCACCACCGCGACGTATGCGCGGCTGGATTCGCGTCTCTCCTACGGCTTCGTCGCCGGCCCCGGCGTGCACGAGACCAGCGTGACGCGACCGGATCTGTTCCGCAGCTATCTCACCGAGCAGATCGGCCTGTTGATCCAGAACCACGGCGTACCCGTCGAGATCGGCGAGTCGGCGGAGCCGATCCCGATCCACTTCGCCTATCGCCGCGACATCAACATCGAAGCCGCCATCACCACCGGCGAGAATTCCCTTGTGACGCGATCGCTGCGCGACGCGTTCGATGTGCCCGATCTCGCCACCATGGACGATTCGATTGCGGACGGCACCTTCGAGCTCCAGCCCGGCGCGCCGGAGCCGCTGTCCCTGTTTCGGGCCGCCCGGGTCGATTACTCGCTGCGCCGGCTCTATCACTACACCGGCACCGATCCCGAGCACTTCCAGAACTTCGTGATCTTCACCAACTACCAGTTCTATGTCGATGCCTTCGCGCAGCTCTGCCAGCAGCGGCTTCAGTCCGGCGAGGCCGGCCTCGACGCCTTCGTCGCGCCCGGCAACGTGATCACGCGGAGCGGGGGCGCGACGAGCGGGGACGCGCCGACACGCACGCCGCAGATGCCGGCCTTCCATCTGGTCGAGCCCGGCTATCGCGGCATCAGCCTGATCAACATCGGCACCGGCCCGTCCAATGCGCGCAACGTCACCGACCACGTCGCGGTGCTGCGCCCGCACGCCTGGCTGATGCTCGGCCATTGCGCGGGCCTGCGCAACACGCAGCGGCTCGGCGACTATGTCCTCGCCCATGGTTACGTGCGCGAGGACCACGTGCTCGACCGCGAGCTGCCGCTCTGGGTGCCGATCCCGGCGCTCGCCGAGATGCAGGTCGCGCTCGAGGAGGCGGTCGAGGACGTCACGGGCCTCGAAGGCTTCGAGCTCAAACGCCTGATGCGCACCGGCACGGTCGCGAGCGTCGACAACCGCAACTGGGAGATCTCAGGCCCTGAGATGATCCGCCGCCTGTCGCAATCGCGCGCGGTCGCACTCGACATGGAATCGGCCGCGATCGCCGCCAACGGCTATCGCTTCCGCGTCCCCTACGGCACGCTGCTCTGCGTGTCCGACAAGCCGCTGCACGGCGAGATCAAGCTCGCGGGCATGGCCAGCGAATTCTACCGCCGCCGCGTCGGCCAGCATCTCGAGATCGGCCTGAAGGCGCTGGAGCGGCTCAAACAGCAGGAGTCGGAGCGCCTGCATTCGCGAAAGCTGAGAAGCTTTGCCGAAGTGGCATTCCAGTAAAGGACAACAGAACTGTCGTACGAACGCTGACGTCTCCGTGAACACAGCACCTGGAATATCGCTGCCGAGGCAGGGTTATCAATTCGTCCGGGGCCGCTTGAAGCAGGACAGGAGACGGAGATGTTCACTGGGATGATCAGGCTCGTCACACTCGGCACATTTGCTGCAGCCCTGTTGAGCTCGCCGGCGCTCGCCGCGGGCGGGGGCGGCGGTGGTGGAGGCGGCGGCAGCATCAGTTCTACCGATCCCTACGCCGGCGCCTATTCGGATCAGAAGCCGCAGCCAACCTATCCGAAGCGGCCGGGCACCAAGGCGACCCAGAAGGGCAAGAAGCAAGGCAACCAGTCCAGCATAGGCGATCCCGCTTTCGCTGCCGGTTACCGCGTGGCCTATGACACCATCTACGAGCGTAACGACTATGCGACCGCGATCGCGCAGTTGAAGTCGCTCGGCCATGACGACCATCCGAACGTCGCCAACCTCATCGGCTACTCCTATCGCAAGCTCGGCGACTACGAGCAGTCGCAGGTCTGGTACGAACGCGCCTTGCGGGCAGATCCGAACCACGTGCAGACGTGGCAATATTACGGACTGTGGCAGCTCGAGCGGGGCAACCGCGAGCAGGCGCTCTATCACCTCGGCCGGATCGCATCCATCTGCGGGACGGATTGCGATGAGTACAGATCGCTGGCCGCGGCACTGGACAAGCCGTCCGGTACGGCGCTCGTCTACTGACGCCGGAGCGTGGCCGACTGACGGGAGCGCGCTGTTGAAGAGCGTCGTATGACGGCCATGCACTCTGGCGCGGGTGGTGACAACGCGTCAGATTTTCAGCATTGTCCCGTTCGGGGGCGCGAACGGGACAATTGGATGCCGCTGACGCGCGACAGGATTATCGGCCACGACCTCGAACGTCTGGCCTTTCGCTTCACCATGCTGAACGATGGCGAGGTCGTGCACTGCCAGATCTCCGACGCCGCGATGGACGAACTTGCAGGCATGCAGGGCACCGAGAGCAGCGCGCGGCAGGCGCAATTCCTGTCCCTGCGCGAGACCATCGAACGGATCGCATCGGACCTTTACGACGAAGCGCCGCGGTTCAAGGGGTATGTGGTGCGGATCTTCATGCGGCATTTAGGGCGGTAGGCACCGTGCCTCCCCAACGTCGTCCTGGCGAAGGCCAGGACCCATTACCACCATCGAATGTTGTTGGAAGAAGCTGCGGCCCCGCCGACCGCAACAATTTCCATTTGGGGTTATGGGTCCTGGCTTTCGCCTGGACGACACGAGATGTAAGACGGCGCCGCTCTCTCGTCCGCAAACGACGATGTGGCTATTCCGATAGCTTCCTCAGCAGCAGCTTCAGCGCCGTCGTCGCAAACACTTGCATATTCGCAAGCCGGTCATTGCCGCCCGTCTCCAGCGTGATCACTTCCGCCGCCGGCCCCGCGACCGCCATGCAGCTATGGCCGGCGGCGTCGCCGTAGCGGTTGCCGGTGGGGCCGGCGGCGCCGGTCTCGGACAGGCCCCAGTCGCAATTGAAGCGGCTGCGCATCTGCTCGGCCAACAGCTTTGCGTATGGCTCCGACGAGGAGCGGAAGCCCTTCATTCCTTCGTCCGAAATATCCATCAGCACGCGCCTGGCATCGCGGGTGTAGACCACCGCGCCACCGAGGAAATAGGCGGATGCACCGGGCACCGCGAGCAGGCCGGCCGAAATCAGGCCGCCGGTCGAGGATTCCGCGACCGCAATGGTCTGTTTGCGCGCGATCAGTTTCGCCGCAACCTGTTCAGCAATGCCGACGAGCTCTTTCATCCCTTTGACCTCTCATTCCCTCGCAACCGAGCTCAGCCTTCCTAGCATAAGCTGGCTGCCTTGGCCGAGTTGCGGGCGACGGTCAGGCCTGCTTGAATGGCGCACACAAGGCGGAGCGGCCAAGCCGACCGCGAGAAGACGTGACGAGGAAACGTGAAGGAGACGTGATGGCGTCCCTGATCGCCGGCGGGGTGGATTGCGACGTGCATCCGGCCGTGCCGCATCTGACCAGCCTGCTGCCGTACCTGAACGACTATTGGCGCGATCAGGTGACGACGCGCGGCATGATGGACCTCGTCTCGCAATCCTACCCGCAGAACTCGCCGATCGTGGCGCGCCCCGATTGGCGTCCCGAGAGCGGCAAGCCGGGCGCGAGCCTGGAAGACATGCAGCGCCATGTGCTCGATCCTTTTCAGGTCAGCCATGCCATCTGCAATCCGCTCTACGCCGTGCAGATGGTGTTTTCCGAGGACATGCAGGCCGCCTTCTGCCGTGCGCTGAACGACTGGCTGGTGAAGGAATGGCTCGATCGTGACAAGCGGCTGCGCGGCTCGATCGTGATCCCCACGCAAAGCGTCGAGAAGGCCGTCGCCGAGATCGAACGCTGCGCGCACGACCGCCGTTTCGTACAGGTGTTGATGCTGGTGATGGGCGACGTGCCGCTCGGCAAGCGCGCGCTGTGGCCGATCTACGAGGCCGCGGAGCGGCTGGACCTCGCGGTCGGCATTCATGCCGGTTCCGCCTATCACAATCCGCCGACCGCGGTGGGCTGGGGTTCCTATCACATCGAGGATTATGTCGGTCAGGCCCAGGCGTTCCAGACCCAGCTCACCAGCGTGATCGTCGAGGGCGTGTTCGCCAAATATCCGCGGCTGAAAATGGTGATGCTGGAGTCCGGCGTGTCCTGGATCTCCCCCTTTCTCTGGCGGCTTCACAAATTCTGGCGCGGGGTGCGGATGGAGACGCCCTGGGTCGATCGCGCGCCGCTGGAACTTGTGCGCAGCAACATCCGCTTCTCGTTACAGCCATTTGATGCGCCGCCGGAACCCGAGACATTAATTCGCCTGTTTGATCATATGCAGTCGGATGAATTGGTCCTATTCTCCACGGACTATCCACACTGGCAGTTCGACGGCCAGGACGCGCTCCCCCAGGGCCTCACCCCCGATCTCGTGCGCAAGATCATGATCGACAATCCGCATGCGACCTATCCCCGCCTGACTTAGCCGCTGCAAAAGGAGGCAAGGCGATGAATATTCAATTCCGCGAGAGCACCGAAGCCGCTTCCCCCCTGACGACCAAGACCGCGATCGCGGATTGTGACATCCATCCGGCCCGCGCGACCCGCACCGAGCTCTATCCCTATCTCGCCAAACGCTGGCAGCATCATCTCGAAGTCTATGGCGTGCACGCCTATCAGGGCATGATGGAAGGCCCGCCCTATCCGAAGGCCCAGCCCAACGCCTCGCGCCGCGACGCCTATCCGCCGGAAGGCGGGCCGCAGGGCTCCTCGCTCTCCTTCATGCAGAAGCAGCTGCTCGACCCCAACAACGTGCAGCTGGGCGTGCTCAATCCGCTCAATGCCGGGCAGGGCATCCGCAATCACGAGCTCTCGGCCGCTTTGTGCTCGGCGATCAACGACTGGCAGATCGACAAATGGACCAGCAAGGACAAACGGCTGAAAGCGTCCATCGTCGTCGGCAATGAGGACGGGCTGTCGGCGGCCGCCGAAATCCGCGAGCGCGCCGGCGACAAGAATTTCGTTCAGGTGCTGCTGCTCAGCCGCAACGTCGAGCCGCTCGGCCAGCGCCGCTACTGGCCGATCTATCAGGCCGCGGAAGAGGCCGGCCTTCCCGTCGGCGTCCACGCCTTCGGCTTCGGCGGCAACCCGATCACGCCGTCGGGCTGGCCTTCCTATTACATCGAGGAGATGGTGGGACATTCGCAGTGCCAGCAATCGGCGCTGGCCAGCCTCGTGCTTGAAGGCGTGTTCGAACGCTTCCCGAAGCTGAAGATGGTGATGATCGAGGCCGGCTTCGGCTGGGCGCCGTCGCTTGCGTGGCGATTGGACAAGGCCTGGCAGCGGCTCAGGAGCGAAGTGCCGCATGTGAAGCGTCCGCCGTCGGAATATATCCGCGAGCAGGTGTGGTGGACGACGCAGCCGATGGAGGATCCGGAGCGGCGCGAGGATCTGTTCGACGTCATCAAGTGGATCGGCTGGGACCGCCTGCTGTTCGCGACCGATTATCCGCACTGGGACTACGACGAACCGTCGCGCATCTTGCCGGCGGGCGTCAGCGATACCAACCGCGAGGCGTTTTATCTCGGCAATGCGCGCAAGCTGTACGGAATCAATTGATGGCGCGTCACGTGATTGCGCCGGTCGATGAGTTGCCACCCGGCACGCGAAAATTCCTGGAGATCGAGGGACGGCCGATCGCGGTCTTCAACATCAAGGGCGAATATTTCGGCCTGATGAACCGCTGCCCGCATCAGGGCGCGGCGCTGTGCGAGGGCCCGCTGATCGGGCTCGCGCAATCGAGCGACCCCGGCGAGATCGAATACACCAGGCTTGGCGAGATCATCCGCTGTCCCTGGCATGGCTGGGAGTTCGACATCCGCACCGGCCAGTCCTATTGCGACCCCCGCCGCTTCCGCGTGAAGGCCTATCCGGCCCATGTCGCGCCTGGCGCGAGCGTCGTGAAGGGGCCGTACGTCGCCGAGACGATCCCGGTGAAGGTCGAGAGCGACTACGTGGTGGTGGAGCTGTAGTCCCACTGTCATTCCGGGACAGCCCGCAGGGCTGAACCCGGAATCCATCGTGCGTCTGGAATGCTGGGAGAAATGGATTCCGGGCTCGCCTCTTCGAGGCGCCCCAGAATGACCGTCAACGCCCCGCAACCGGCTCCGCCACCGCATCATAGGTCGGCACCGCCTTGCCGCCGCCGCGATACACCGTCGAGGCCGCGATGATGCCGAGCAGGGCGGCGAACATCAGCCAGAAGCCGGGCGAGGCCTTGTCGCCGGTCCGCTCGATCAACCAGGTCGAGGCGAACGGCGTGAAGGTGCCGAACAGCGCGGCTGCGAGCGCGAAGGCGAGCGAGAAGCAGGTGGTGCGGACATGCGCCGGCACGATCTCGACGAGGGCGCCGAGCATGGTGCCGCTGTAGACGCCGAAATAGAACGAGAACATCATCTCGACCGCGAGCAGCTTGCCGAAGGTCGGCGCCGCCACCAGCCAGTGCAGCGCGGGGTAGGCGGTGACGAGCGACAGGCAGGCGATGGTGATCAGCACCGGCTTGCGGCCGATGCGGTCGGACAGCGCGCCGCCGACCGGATTCCAGAAGAAGTTGGTTACGGCGACCAGCAGCGTCACCAGCAGCGCGTCCTGCGTCGACAGCTTCAGCACGGTCTTGCCGAACGTCGGCGTGTACACGGTGACGAAGTAGAACGTCGTCGTGGTCAGGATCGCGATCATCATGCCGAGGATGACGATGCGCCAGTTGGCGAGCGCGGAGGCGAATACCTCGCTCGCCGTGGGATGCTTCTTCATGGCGAGGAAGGCCGGCGTTTCCTCGAGCGTGCGCCGCAGGAAGAAGATCAGGGGGATGATCAGGCAGCCGACGAAGAAGGGAATACGCCAGCCCCAGGCGGCCACCGTGTCGGCGGGCATCACCTCGGAGAGAAGATAGCCGAGGATCGAGGCCACGAAGATCGCGACCTGCTGGCTCGACGACTGGAACGAGGTGTAGAAGCCGCGGTTGCCGGGCGTCGAGATCTCGGCGAGATAGACCGACACGCCGCCGAGCTCGACGCCGGCGGAGAAGCCCTGCAGCAGGCGGCCGATCAGCACGATGACGGGCGCTGCGATGCCGATGGTCGCGTAGCTCGGGCAGAACGCGATCACGACCGTGCCGATGGCCATGATGCCGAGCGTGACGATCAGGCCCTGGCGGCGGCCGATGCGGTCGATGTAGGCCCCGAGCACGATCGCGCCGACGGGCCGCATCAGGGCGCCGAGCCAGAACACGCCGAACGTGTTGAGCAGCGAGGCCGTCTCGTTGGTGGAGGGGAAGAACGCCTTGCCGATGGCGGCGGCGTAGAAGCCGAACAGGAAGAAGTCGAACTGCTCGAGGAAATTGCCGGATGTGGCGCGCAGGATCGCGCCGATGCGCGACTTGATCTCGGGCGGATTGGTTGAGGTGGCTGGTCCAGCCATGACGTTACTCCCCTTCAAGTGTGGCCGGACCGGAACTCACTTCTCGGCAGGCGACAGGTTGTGCTGCTGCGACAATCTGTCCTACCCCTTCCCGCGCAGGGCGCGGCGAGTCAATCGGTTTTCCAGAGGAAGCTGATGATTTTTCAGGCTTTATTTTGCGTTGCAGCGACGATCCATTGACGGAACGCGGCGAGCTTTGGCGCCTCGCGGCGACCCTCCGGCGCGACCAGGTAGAAGCCCGCATCGGCCGGCAGCGCGATCTTGAAGGGGACGACGAGGCGGCCCTTGGCGATGTCGTCCTGCACGTAGGATGTCCGCCCCATCGCCACGCCGATGCCGTCGATCGCGGCCTGGATGGTCATGAAGATCATGTCGAAGGTGATGCCGGGCTGCTTGGCGATATCGGCCGGCAGGCCTGCCGCCGTCAGCCACAGCCGCCAGTCGTCGCTGTTGGCGTTGGAGGTGTGCAGCAGCGGATGATTTCGCAGATCCTCCGGACGCTGCAGCGGCTTGTCACCGCGCAGCAGTGACGGACTGCACACCGGAAACAGCTCGTCCGCCATCAGCCAGTCGGCACGCAGGCCCGGCCACTGGCCGCGGCCGTAGCGGATTGCGGCATCGACATCGTCGCGCTGGAAGTCGACGAGGCTGGTCGACGTGGTGATCCGCACGTCGATGCCGGGATGCTGCTCCTGGAAATCCGTCAGCCGCGGCAGCAGCCATTTTGCGGCAAGCGAGGCCAGCGTCGAGAGCGTCAGCACCTTGTCGTCGTCCCTGCGCAGCAGGCGGTCGGTGGCGAGGCGGAGGTCGTTGAAGGCGGCGCGGACGCCCGGCAGATAGTCGCGCGCTTCCGGCGTCAGCGCCAGCGCGCGGTTCTGCCGGATGAACAGGCGGATGCCGAGCTCCTCCTCCAATCGCCGGATCTGATGGCTGATCGCGGTCTGCGTCACGTTCAGCTCGCTCGCCGCCAGCGTGAAGCTGAGATGGCGCGCGGCCGCCTCGAACGCCCGCAATCCGTTCAGGGAGGGCAATCTGGCAGTCATCTGGCAGCAGGATACATGACGTTATTTCATGCGAAGAGGTACAAATTGTCGTTTGTCGCAGTGCGATCGAGCGCAGATATTAGCGGCCAAGTTAGCTCCAGGAGCTGAAAATGTCTACCTTGACCCAGAATTCGATGACAAATCATCATGCGCCCGGCCTGATCCAGCAGATCGGCGAGACGCTTCATGTCTGGCACGAGCGCTACCGGACCCGCCGCGAGCTGACCAAATGGACCGCCCGCGACCTCCACGACGTCGGCCTGTCCTGGTCCGACATCGCCTATGAGGCCGACAAACCCTTCTGGCGGGCCTGATTGGCCGCCAGGCCGGCGCCGCCTGATTACAGGGGCGCCGGCGGTCCCTCTTTCTCAGGGCATGTGTCATGAGCACTCTTCGCCTGGAAGATCTGAAGCAATATTCGGACGCCCTGCGCACCCGGCAGGGCGAGGCGATCAACGTTCGCTTCGTCGAGCCGCGCGACACCGAGGAGCTTCAGCACTATTTCCGTTCGCTCTCGACCCGCTCCCGCTACAACCGCTTCTTCGGCGCGATCAGCGAATTGCCGAAGGGCCTGCTACACGACTTCCTCCAGGTGGGCGAGCGCGAGCGCTTCACCGTGGTCGCGACCAAGATGGTCGACGGCTTCGAGACCATCGTCGCCGAGGCGCGCTACGCGCTGCATGCCGAAACCGCGACGCTCGAGTTCGGCCTGTCGGTCGACGATCGCTGGCAGGGCCACGGCATCGCCACTGCGCTCATGAAAAATCTTGAGTGCCGCGCCGCGGCGCTCGGCGCCGAGCACATGTTCGGCGATACGCTGCGCTCCAACGAGACCATGATCTCGCTCGCCCGCAAATCCGGATTTGCCTTCGTCAATCACCCCGATGACTGGAAGCTGGTGCGCTTCGACAAGGAGATCGCGGTCGCACCGAAGGACATTCCCTGCGCGAGCTGGCGTCTCGCCGCCCTTTCCCGTCAGGCCGACAGCCCCTCAGCCTCGGCCTGACACCACTGCAAGCCCGGCCCGGGTCAACCTGAGCCGGGCATTTTTTTGCCTTAAGCAGTCGTCGTCGCGTAGATATTCCCAAGCCGTCATTCCGGGGCGCGTAGCGCGAACCCGAAATCCATTTCACCGCGTGTCTCGCGGCCCAATGGATTCCGGGCTCGATGCTGCGCATCGCCCCGGAATGACGGCTCGTTGCACCATCCAGGTTCGATTCCTGACTGTGAAGGGCCTGTTACTTCCCCGTGAACACCGCCTTGCGCTTCTCGATGAAGGCCTGCACCGCTTCCTTGTGATCGGCGGTCGCGGTGAGGCGGATCAGTCGTTCGGCCTCGTGGTCGCGGGCGGTCTCGAAATCGAACTGGATGGCTTCGTCGAGATTGTCCTTCATGTAGCGCAGCGCGAGGCGCGGGCCTTCGGCGAGCGACTTTGCCAGCGCGAAGGCTTCGGCTTGTAGCTTGTCGTCAGGCACGACGCGGTTGACGAGGCCGATGGCCTCACAACGCGCGGCATCGACCCTGTCGCCGGTGAACATCAGCTCGCGCGCCCGGGCGGTGCCGACGAGGCGGGTGAGCAGCCAGGCGATGCCGTAATCGCCACTGAGTGCGATGCGGGCATAGCCGGTGGCGACGAAGGCGGATTGCGCGGCGATGCGGATGTCGCAGGCCATGGCGATCGCAAGCCCTGCGCCGACCGCGGGACCGGGGAGCGCGGCGATCGTCGGCTTGCGCACCGAGACCAGCGCGCCGGTGAGCAGCCGCTGCCGCTCCTGGAGATCGGCGACCCGATCTTCCAGCGACATCTCCAGCTTCTTCGGATCGCGATGCGCGCCCATGCCCTTGACGTTGCCGCCGGCGCAGAACGCTTCGCCCGCGCCGGTGATCAGCAGCGCGCCGACATCGGGGCTCTCGCCGCAGGTGCGGATCATCGTCCGCAGCGCCGGCGTCAGGCTGTCCGACAGCGAATTGCGCGCCTCCGGCCGGTTCAGCGTGATCACTGCGACGCGGTCGCGGATGACGCAGAGGAGTTCGCTGGTGCCCGTATCGACGGTGGTTTCGGTGGTCATGTCGCTTCCCGTTCATTGTTGTCATTCCGGGGCGATGCGAAGCATCGAACCCGGAATCTCGAGATTCTCAGGTGCGCAAATGCGCACCATAGTTCGGCTCTTCGAGCCGCCCCGGAAAGACAAACTCAACTAAAACTTCTCCACCCACGGCCGCAGCTCCAGCTCCCAGCTCCAGGCGCTGCGCGGCTGCTGCAGCACGTTCCAGTAGCTCTGTGCGATCGCATCAGGATCGAGCATGGAGTCCGGCTTGTCTTCCGGCTCCGTCCGCGCCGCGCTCCTGATGCCGCCATCGATCACGAAATGCGCGACATGGATGCCTTGCGGCGACAGCTCGCGCGCCAGGCTCTGGGCGAGCCCGCGCAGCGCGAACTTGCCCATCGCGAAGGAAGCGGACTGCGCATAGCCCTTGACGCTGGCCGAGGCGCCGGTGAACAGGATCGCGCCGTGCTTGTTCGGCAGCATGCGCTTGGCCGCCTGCTGCGCCACCAGGAAGCCGCCATAGGCGCTGACCGCGATGGCCTGCGCGACATCGGCCGGAACGAGATCGACGAACGGCCCGCGCGTGCGGCCGCTGGCATTGTAGACGACGAGGTCGGGCGTGCCGATCTCGCGCTCGACGAGGCCGAACAGGCGCTCGACCTCATCCGGCTCGGTGGCGTTGCAGGCATAGGCTTTGGCACCGGTCTCGGTGCAGAGCGCGCCCAGCTTCTCGATCTTCCGCGCGGCAAGCGCCACGCGAATGCCTTGTGTGGACAGCAGCCGCGCCAGCGAGGCGCTCAAGCCTTCGCCGGCGCCGACGATGAGCGCGATCTTGTATTTCGGATGTTCCATGGCGTGATCTCTCAGAGACGGGAAGCCGCTGATCTATGCATCCGCCACCCGGACAACCAGCCGGGGTGCAGGCCCGGTCGGTCATAATTCCGCAGAGCGAATTGCTCCTTCACGGCGATCATGCCTCCCTGACAATTTGCGGCTTTATCCGCATCCGCGGCTGGAGCATGATCGACATCATCCAAAGCGGCAAGCGCTAAGAATTGCCGTCGGGCGGAAACGAAGAGGACGATCATGCACAAGCCGGTCACAGCGCAGCCGAAAAATGCCGCGGCCGCACCATCCGGCCTGCTGGCGCCCGATACGTCAGGCATGAATTTCTACCGCGCCGATCAGGCGCTGACGGATCTCTTGCGCATCCATCTGCCGGAGACGCTGTTCCGTCACATCGAGCCGCATCTCGATCGCCTCGGCGAGCTCGCCGGCGGAACCCTCGACGAATGTGCGCGGCTGGCCGACCGCCACACGCCGGTGCTGCACCAGCGCGACAAGTTCGGCCGCGACGTGCAGTGGATCGAATACCACCCGGCCTATCGCGAACTGGAGAAAGCCGCGTTCGGCGAGTTCGGCATCCACGCGCTGTCGATCCGCAAGGGCATCATGGGCTGGCCGGACAAATATCCTGTAGTGGCAAAGCACGCCTTCACCTTCCTGTTCAATCAGACCGAATTCGGTATGGGCTGTCCGATCAACGTCACCGACGGCTGCGCAAAACTCCTGGCGAATTTCGGCAGCGAGGCGCTGAAGGCGAAATATCTCGATGGTCTCACCCAGACCGACATGACCAAGCTGACCCAGGGCGGCCAGTTCATGACCGAGAAGGAGGGCGGCTCCGACGTCGGCACGCTCACGACGCGCGCCGTGCAGGAGGGCGATCATTGGCGCCTGTACGGCGAAAAATGGTTCTGCTCGAACGCCGATGCGAAAGTCGTGATGCTGCTGGCGCGCCCCGAAGGCGCCGGCCCCGGCACCCGCGGCGTCGGCCTGTTCCTGATGCTGCGCTTCCTCGACGACGGCTCGCAGAACCACTACCGGATCGTGCGTCTGAAGGACAAGCTCGGCACGCGCTCGATGGCCTCGGGCGAGATCAAGCTCGAAGGCGCGATCGCCTACGCGGTCGGCAAGCTCGACCGCGGCTTCGTGCAGATGGCCGAGATGGTGAACTCGTCGCGGCTCTCCAACGGCGTGAAATCCACCGCGCTGATGCGCCGCGCCTACCATGACGCCATGACGGTCGCGAAGAACCGCGTGGTGTTCGGCAGCCGCATCATCGACCTGCCGCTCGGCCGGCGGCAGATGCTGAAGATCATGCTGCCGGTCGAGCAGGCGCTGTCGATGAGCTTCCTCACGGCGGACGCGCTCGACCGCGCCGAGGCCGGCAGCCAGGACGCGGCGGCGCTGCTGCGCATCCTCACCCCGACATTGAAATTCCGCGCCACGCGCGATGCACGAAAAGTCTGCGGCGATGCG
Source organism: Bradyrhizobium sp. 1200_D9_N1_1 (assembly GCF_052075915.1). NCBI lineage: Bacteria > Pseudomonadati > Pseudomonadota > Alphaproteobacteria > Hyphomicrobiales > Nitrobacteraceae > Bradyrhizobium > Bradyrhizobium sp. 1200_D9_N1_1. The sequence continues at coordinate 1,278,793 of NZ_CP197226.1, forward strand.
CTCGAGATGCGCGGCGGCATCGGCTATATCGAGGAATTCGCCACCGCACGGCTGCTGCGCGACGCCCATCTCGGCTCGGTCTGGGAAGGCACCGGCAATATCGTCGCGATCGATGCGCTGAGGCGCGCGGTCGGTCGCCATGGCGCGGAATCCGCGCTGGCCGCGGATCTGCACGCCCGGCTCGATGACAGCGCCTCGGTGCCGCAGGCCTGGCGCGACCGTTTGCACACGCTCACCGATCGCGCGGTCGGCTTCGCGCGCGAGGTTGCGGGCAAGGCCGAGAACGAGGCCGACGCGCGCCGCGCGACGAGCCTGCTCTATCATGTCGCCAGCGCCGTCGCGCTCGCCTGGGAAGCGCATCGCATCCACGCCATGCGCGGCGATGCACGCCGGCTGCTGCTGTCGCGCCTCGTGATCGATCACCGGGTCGCGCCAAGCGATCCGTTCCGGCTGACGGAAAATGCCACGCAAGCGAAGATCGCCGCGCTGCTGCTCGGCGAGCGCGATGCCGGCATGGGCGAGGTTGGCGAACTGGTTCTGGCAGCGTAGGCTGCGCCCGCGTTCAAAGCAAAAAAAACGACAGGGAGTGCTCGATGAAGGCCGCCGTCCTCTATGAAGTCAACAAGCCTCTGGTCATCGAGGATGTCAGCCTGCCGAAGCCCGGCCCGCGCGAGGTCCTGATCCGCACATCGGTCGCCGGCCTCTGCCACTCCGACCTGCACTTCATGGAAGGGCTGTATCCGCATCCGCTGCCCGCGGTGCTCGGGCATGAATCCGCCGGCGTGGTCGAGCAGGTCGGCTCCGACGTCACCTATGTGAAGCCGGGCGATCACGTCGTCACCTGCCTGTCCGTGTTCTGCGGCACCTGCGACAACTGCACCACGGGCCGCACCGTGCTCTGCACCGACACCACGGTGAAGCTGCTGCCGGGCGTCTCCGACCGCATGCAATGGTCTCGCTCCGAAAAGCTGCACCAGTTCCTCAACCTCTCGTCCTTTGCCGAGCAGATGCTGGTGCACGAGAACGCGATCGTCAAAATCAGGAAGGAGATGCCGCTTGATCTCGCCGCGCTGATCGGGTGCGGCGTCATCACCGGCTATGGCGCAGTGGTGAATACGGCGAAGGTGACGGCCGGCGAGACCGTCGCGGTGATCGGCTGCGGCGGCGTCGGCATGGCCGCGATCAACGGCGCGCAGATTGCCGGCGCCGGCCGCATCATTGCCATCGACACCAATCCCGCAAAACTCCAGCTCGCGACCAAGCTGGGTGCGACCGATATCATCAACCCCGCCGACGGCGACGTGGTGAAGCAGGTCCGCGATCTCACCAATGGCGGCGTGCATCACTCCTTCGAGGTGCTCGGCCGCAAGGAGACCGCCGAGCAGGCCTTCGCCATGCTCGCCTCCGGCGGCACCGCCACCATCGTCGGCATGATCCCGTTCGGCCAGAAGATCGAGCTGCACGGCTTCGACTTCCTGCGCGAACGCAAGATCCAGGGCTCGTCCATGGGCTCCAACCATTTCCGCGTCGACATGCCGCGCCTGGTCGACTTCTATCTGCGAGGGCGGCTGCACCTGGAGGACTGGATCTCCGCCAAGCTGAAGCTGTCGGAGATCAACGAGGGCTTTGCCAACATGAAGGCCGGCAAGACGCTGCGGAGCGTGATCGTATTTGATAGTTGATCCACATTGATGGTGTCATCGCCCGCGAAGGCGGGCGATCCAGTACTCCGCAGCGGGAGTTGTGTGAGCCAACTGTCGCCGCGGAGTACTGGATGCCCCGGTCAAGCCGGGGCATGACAGCGGAGTGTGAGGATGGTTTGCCCGCCTCACCGCGACACGTGCGCCGACACCGCGAGCCATCTGCCGTTCTTCTTCGCCCAGCAATCGGTGTAGCGGCCCGTCGCCTGCTGACCGTCCGCCGTGGTGTAGCTTGTCGCTGCGTGGATGATGGCGAAGTCGCCCATGATGCGGATGATGACGTCGTGCTCCCTGAGGTTCCGGATCGCGATCGGCCGCGCCGTCTGTTCCAGGAAAGCGGCGCGGTCGACCAATGTCTTGTCGGGATTCGAGCAATAGAACTCCGGCGCCAGGATCTGGTCGAACCGCTTGACGTCGCAGTTCTGCACGGAGGCAACGTAGTCGCGGTTGAGCGCGGTGAGCTCTTCCATGTCCTGGCTCATGACGTTCTCTCCCCGGTGGTCGTTGACGACAGGACTAATCATAGAACAATGGCGGCGGTGTGAAGCCGCCGAACTCGCGCTCGATCAGTTCGGCGAGCCTCAAGGGGGTGCGGTCCTCCAGGAAGGGGCCGACGATCTGGACGCCGACGGGCAAGCCGTCTTTCGACAGGCCGAGCGGAACGGCCGTCGCCGGCAGGCCCGGAAGCGTCGCGACGCCCGGCCAGGCGAGCTGGTCGGAATAAGGGTAGTCCTTGCCGTCGATGCTGATGCGTCGCAGGCTCTGCTCCGGCGAATGATCGTGCGGAAAGGCCGGCGTCGGCATGATCGGGCAGATCACCGCGTCGAAGCTCTTGAACAGCGCGCGCCATTGCGCCCGCAGGCCGGCGCGGCTACCTGCGTCGAGCACCCAGGCGCGGTGGCTTGCAATCGTGCCGCGCAGCCGCTCCGCTTCGAGGCTTCGGTCCTCCGGCGACAACTGGCTCGCCCGAGCCTGCGAATCCGCCAGCTCGTCGGGCAGGAAGAACGCGCCGAGGAAGCCCAGCAGCATGCGCATGTAAAGCCGCGACGTGTCCGCGAAGTCCGGAAGCAGCGGGCTCTCGCGCGCGACCGTCACGCCGGCCTTCGCAAGATCGGTGGCGAGCTTGTCGATCGCGTCGCGCACGTCCCGGTCAGTCGGCAGCAGCGGATGGCTCTCGATCACCAGGACACGAAAATCGCGCAGCGACTGATGCCGCGCAACAGGCAGATCGAGTTTGTAGGCGACGCCGGCATCGAGCGGATCCGGTCCGGCCATGACGTCGAGCAGCAAGGAGAGATCCGCAGCGGTGCGCGCCATCGGACCGATGACGGCGAGGTCGCCTTCGCGCGGAATGGCCGGAAACGGCGGCGGAGTCTCGCCGCGCGCTGCGCAGAGATTGATGGTCGGCTTGTGAGCGAAGATGCCGCAATGAAATGCCGGCACACGCAGGGAGCCGCCGATGTCGGAGCCGGTGGCGAGCGCGCAATAGCCTGCGGCGAGGGCTGCCGAAGATCCCCCGGATGATCCACCCGGCGTGCGGCCGAGATCATAGGGGTTGTTCGTGGTGCCGTAGATGTCGTTGTAGCTCTGCCAGTCGCTGAGACCGACCGGCACGTTGGTCTTGCCGAGGATCACACCGCCGGCCTGCTTGATGCGTGCGACCGGCAGCGCGTCTTCGACAGGCTTGAAATCCTTCTGCGGGACGAAGCCCCAGGTCGTCGGCAGGCCGGCGATGTTAAAGGATTCCTTGATCGTCAGGGGCAGGCCGAGCAGCGGCTTGCGCTCGCCGCGGACCAATGCAGCGTCCGCCTCGCGCGCGGCGCCGAGCGCCCGATCGAAATCCCGCACGCAGATCGCGTTGATCTTGCCGTCATGACGCTCGATACGGCCAATCGCGTCCCGCGTGAGCTCGACCGCCGAGACCTTCTTCGCGCTCAATGCGGCCGACAGCTCGACTGCGCTCTTGAAACTCCATTCCGATTTGGCCACGGCGCTTCTCCCGCTCTGGTTGTCTGCGGATGATGAGCAGTTTAGCCGAACGCTGCAACCGCTGTTTGATCGCGATTGATATGTGGATGAGGCTCGTCGGGCAGTGCCAAAAAGTCGGTGTCATCGCCCGCTTTCGCGGGCGATGACACCGAGATTGCGGCTACTACGCCGCTCCGATCAATATCCCCACCGCCAGCACGATGGCGCCGCCGAGCACGATCTGGAAAACGGCCTGGAGGAACGGCGTGTCCATGTAGCGCGAGCGGATGAAGGCGATTGCCCATAGCTCGAAGAACACGACGACTCCGGCGATCGCCGTCGCGATCCAGAACGCGTTGGCCCAGCTGTCGGGCACCAGATAGGGCGCGGTGTGGCCGAGCCCGCCGAGCGTCGTCATCAAGCCGCAGGTGAGACCGCGCAGCCATGGCGAGCCGCGCCCCGTGAGCGATCCGTCGTCGGACAGCGCTTCCGCAAATCCCATGCTGATGCCAGCGCCGATCGAGGCGGCGAGGCCGACAAGAAACGTCTGCCAGTTCTGGTGGGTGGCGAACGCGGCGGCAAACAGCGGTGCCAGCGTCGAGACCGATCCGTCCATCAGGCCGGCAAGGCCCGGCTGCACATATTGCAGCACGAACATGCGGCGGTTGGTGCGATCTTCCTCCGCGCGCACATCCGGGCTCAGGATCTGGTCCGAGAGCTTTGCGGCCATCTCTTCGTGGCCTTTCTCGGCTTCGGCGAGATCGCCGAGCAAACGGCGCACGCCGACATCCTGCGCCTGTTCGGCGGCCTTCACGTAAAAGCGCTCGGCCTGCAGTTCCATGGTCTCGACTTCCCTGCGGATGGTGTCGAGCGACAGGTTCTTGGTGAGCCAGACCGGGCGGCGACGCAGGAAGCCCTTGACGTCCTCGCGGCGGATGGGAGGCAGGTGCGGACCGAACCGCTGCTCGTACGTCTCCAGCAGCATGTGGCGATGTCCGCGCTCTTCCTCGGCCATCTGTTCGAAGATCTTGGCTGAGTCCGGGTAACGCTCTCTCAGATCTTCGGCGAAGGTCATGTAGATGCGGCTGTCCTCCTCCTCGGAGGAGATCGCGACCGCAAGCACCTCGCGCTCGGTCAGATCGGCAAAATTCTTCACGACGGCCCTGTCCCACTAGTTTAGAATGATTCTAAATTATATAGGCCGCCGTGGTTCCTGGGTCAAATCAGCCGGCGCGGGACTTAGTCAGGAAGTCTTGGCCAGGAAGTCGAGCAGCAACCGGCTCACCTCGGCCGGCTGCTCCTGCTGCACCCAATGGCCGGCGCCGTCGACGAGATGGCAGCCGAGCATCATGGTGCACGCGCTTTTCTGCATCGCCTCGAACACGCCTGGGCGCTGATAGGTGCCCCAATCCTGCCTGCCGGAGATGAAGCAGGAGGGCACGTCGATGCTGCGGCCGGAGAACAGCTGCATCTCGTCGTTGAGCATGCCCGACGTACCGTAGCGATACCATTGCAGCCCGCCCTGAAATCCGGTGCGGCCGTATTCGGCGCTGTAATAGGCGAGGTCGCTGTCCGGCAGCCATTGGTTCGCGGCGATCGCGGCGCGCGAGGGCATCTCCTTCGCGACCGTCTCGGCCATGGTCTCGCCGGCGTCCATCACGTAGTAGGTTGGCAGCTTCGCCAGTTCGTCTGCCGACCACGCCTTGAGCGGATACGGTTTGTTGTCGGTCCAGTCTGCGCTCTTGTGATGATAATAGGCGCGCAGGAAATCGTGCACGCCCTGCGGCGCGTGCTGCATGTCCGCGTTGGCTTCGCGTGTCGCGTAGTACCATTGATAGTGCTTGCGCGGACGCGGCAGCGCGGCAAGCTCGCGATAAACGGGGTCTTCGACCGCAGGCTTTGCGGGACCATCAACTGTGTTGAATGGTAGCGGCGGCGCTCCGCCGAATGGCGCGCTCATCAGCGTCACCGAACGAAACACGTCGGGCCGGATCAGCGCACACCATGCCGCGACTGGGCTGCCGAAATCATGCCCGGCGAGATCGACCTGCTTGTAACCGAAGGCCGACACCAGGGAGAGCGCATCGCGCACAAGGTTGAGGAGCGAGAACGGCGCGAGATCGCCATCGTAGTCGGCAGTCCATCCCGTGGTGCGCCCGTAGCCGCGCTGGTCGGGGGCGATCACGTGATAACCGGCGGCGGCGAGCGCCGGCATCACCTTGCGCCAGGAGAAGGCCAGCTCGGGAAAGCCGTGCAGCAACAGGATGCAGGAGCGGCCCTTTGACTCGAAGCCGGCCTCCAGCACATGCATGCGCAAGCCGTTGATGCCGTCGACATAACGCGCGCGGATTCCGGCGGGCAGGGGGATGTCGGGGAGTGCTGTCATTGCTTTCTCCACACGGGTGGAATCGTAGGGTGGGCAAAGCGGAGCGTGCCCACCATAAGGAGTGGTGGGCACGGCGCGCGAAGCGCTCGCCTTTGCCCACCCTACGGCATCTCGCTAAACCGCCGCACACACGAACGCGTTGCCCTTGCGCCGGATCTTGCCCACCGACGGCGAAGGGAAGTGCGCCGTGCAGCACAGCGTCTCGGTGTCGCAATAGCGCTCCAGGAAGCTGCGGCGCGTCGTAGCCGCCTTCGCCGGGTCGACGTCGAACTTGATCGACAGCTCCGGATAGAGCGTCTGCAGCGGCGAATGCATGAGATCGCCGGAGAACACCGCGTCGTCCTTGCCGCGGCCCACCGTGATTGCGATATGGCCCGGTGTGTGACCGGGCGTCGGCAGGATGCGGACGTGGTCGCCGATCTGATGGTCGTTGCCGACGAACTCGTGGCGCTTGGCCTCGACCACCGGCAGCACGCTGTCCACGAAAGGCGGGATCTCCGTCTTCGCGTTCTGAGCCGACCAATGGTCGAACTCCTGCTTGGCGAAGACGTAGCGCGCCTTGGGGAAGGTCGGCACCCAGCGGCCGTTTTCGAGCCGTGTGTTCCAGCCGACGTGGTCGACGTGCAGATGCGTGCACATCACGAAGTCGATGTCGCCAGGCGAGAATCCGGCGGCGCCAAGTGCACCCAAGTACGTGTCGTCGGTCTTCATGTTCCATTTCGGCCGATTGGGGCGCGGCTTGTCGTTGCCGATGCAGCTGTCGATCAAAATGGTGTGGTGCGGCGTCTTCACCACATAGGACTGGAAGCACAAGAGCAGCACATCGTTGTCGTCGAGTGCCTTGGCCTGCCGCATCCATGCCCGGTTCTCGGTCAGCACCTCGGGTGTCAGTCCCGGCAGCATCTCCAGCGCCGGGACGAACGAGGTTTCCTGCTCGATGACGCGATGGATGGTGAGATCGCCGACCGAGTATTTCAGGCTCATGGACACTCCTAGCGGGTTACGCCGCTGGCGGCACCGAGATCTTCACGGAAGGCCGCTCCAGCATCTTCTGGTGGAAGGCGTCGAGCTTCGGATAGGCCTTGCGCCAGCCGCAATCGGCGAAGCGGAAATCGGCATAGCCGAGCACGCAGACGAGGCCGATCTGCGAGATGTCGAACGGTCCGTTCAGCACCTCGGGCATGTTCTCGAAGCGCGCCATGCCGGTCCAGGCCCTGTTCCAGTGGTCGTCCGACCACGCCTGCCATTGCAGGCCCTGCGGCCGCACCATTCTCTCGTAGCGGCACAGCAGCATGGAATCGAGCATGCCGTTGATCAGGGAGTGATTGGTCTTGGCCTTCCATCGCCGCGGACCGTAATCCGGGATCAGGCTGCCGCCGGCCATCTCGTTGAGATATTCGACGATGACGTAGGAATCGAGGATGACGTCGCCGTCATTGGTGATCAGCACCGGCAGCTTCTTCAGCGGCGTGATGCGCGAATAGTCCTCATTGGCTTGCCCCGGGGCGACGGTTGCCGGCGTGAACTCGATCTTGTCGATCAGCCCAAGCTCGATCGCGGCGATGCGCACCTTGCGGGCGAAGGGCGAGGCGGCGGAGAAGGTGAGCTTCATTTTGGATCCTTGTTGTCATTCCGGGGCGATGCGAAGCATCGAACCCGGAATCTCGAGATTCCGGGTCTGGCGCTCTCGCGCCATCCCGGAATGACGAAGGAGGTGATTGCCGCTTACGCTGCCACGATCTCCTGCCGCTGCTCGCCGAGACCCTCGATGCCCAGCGTCACGACGTCGCCGACATTGAGGAAGGTCGGCGGCTTCATGCCGAGGCCGACGCCGGGCGGGGTGCCCGTGGTGATGATGTCGCCCGGCAGCAGCGTCATGAACTGCGAGACATAGGAGATGCACTTGGCCATGGAGAAGATCATGGTCTTGGTCGAGCCGGTCTGGCGGCGCTGGCCGTTGACGTCGAGCCACATCGACAGGTTCTGCACGTCCTTGATCTCGTCCTTGGTGGCCAGCCACGGGCCGACCGGACCGAAGGTGTCGTGCGACTTGCCCTTGGTCCACTGGCCGAGGCGCTCGGTCTGGAAGTTGCGCTCGGAGACGTCGTTGCAGACGCAATAGCCGGCGACGTAGTTCAGCGCGTCGGCTTCGGAGACGTACTTGGCGCGGGTGCCGATGATGGCGGCGATCTCGACCTCCCAGTCGAGCTTGGTCGAGCCGCGCGGCTTCTCGACCGCGTCGTTCGGGCCGGACAGCGAGGTGTTCGCCTTCATGAAGATGATCGGCTCGGTCGGGATCGCGGCTCCCGTTTCCTTGGCGTGGTCGCTGTAGTTGAGGCCGATGGCGACGAATTTCGAGATGCCGGTGACGGGTGCGCCGAACCGCGGCTTGCCGGAAACGGCGGGCAGCGAGGCGGGGTCGAGCGCGGCGAGCTTCTTCAGGCTTTCCGGCGAATAGGCCTCGCCGGTCAGGTCCTTCACATGCGCCGACAGGTCGCGCAACTGGCCGGATTTGTCGATCAGGCCGGGCTTTTCCGCACCCTTTTCGCCGTAACGAACAAGCTTCATTCTCGTTTCTCCCTGGAGATGGACCGATCGGTTAAATAGCTTCATGGAACAGGGCGGCGGGAAATTCAACCGCTCAAAACGGGGCGCATTGCAGCCCCTCCTTTGTAGGGTGGGCAAAGGTGCGGAGCGCCGTGCCCACCAATTCTTTTCCTTGCCCGGGAGGGTGGACACGCCGCGCTGTGCCCACCCTACGATTGCGTCTCATCCCAGCGCCACGAACCTGAACGCGTCCCCATCCCGCCTGATGTGTCCGGCCGAATAATGCCCGCCGATCACCAGCGTCGGGGTGTCGGCAAGGCGCGAGAACACCTTGTGCCGCGTTGCCGCCGATTGGGCGGGATCGGTATCGATGACCGAGCACCAGTCGAGATGCGACATCTGGCAGGGATGATGGGCAACGTCGCCGGTGAGCAGCCCCTGCTCACCGCCGGACTCGATCAGGACGCTCATGTGACCGGGGCTGTGGCCGGGGGTCGGGATCACGCTGATCTCCTCGCAGAGCCGGTGATCGCTTGGGATCAGCTCGACCTGGCCGGCATCGACGACCGGCTTCACGGAATCGTTGAACACCGCGACCTTGTCCGGCTCGGCCGTATAATCGCGCCAATACTCGTATTCGGTCTCGCCGAACAGGTAGCGCGCCTTCGGGAAGGTCGGCACCCATTTGCCGTCGACCAGTTTTGTATTCCAGCCGACATGGTCGACATGAAGATGTGTGCACAGCACGGTGTCGATGCTGTCAGGGGGAAAGCCCGCCGCCGCCATGGTCTCCAGAAACGGCGTGCTGCGGTTGTTCCAGACGGGGACGCCGCGGCCCTGCTTGTCGTTGCCGAGACCGGTGTCGACCACGATGCGGCGCGTCGGCGTCTCGACCACCAGCGAGTGGATCGACATTTTCAGTCGGCCCTCTTCGGTGGCGAAATGCGGGATCAGCCAGGGCAGCTTCCGGATTTCATCGTTGGTCGCGGCCGGCAGGATGAAGCGGGTCGAGCCGACTGTCTCCATCTCGACGAGTTTCGTGATCTTGACCTTGCCCACCTTCCACGACATCCGGCGCATCCCCATGTTCTTGCTTTGCGCCTCGCTGTCATTCCGGGGCGATGCGCAAGCATCGAACCCGGAATCTCGAGATCGTTGCGTGAGAGTCCGGGTTCGCGACGACGTCCCGCGCCGGAATGACGAGAGAGAACGCTTTGGCGCCGAAACATGCGGGTTTCCGCCATGAAGCGCAATGGATCATCTGGTGGCGCGCCGCGTTATCGCTGGAACCCAGGAAAAACCAGAGAAGAGCGAGAGGGGAAGACGATGCCAGAGCTTGCAATTTCCGCCGAGAAGGTCGCTTTCATCATCGAGAAGGCCCGCGAATTCGACGTCAAGGAAGCAGCATCCGATCCGGACTCGGGCTCGAACCCCTCCGACGATGACGGGATCGACGTTCTGGAGGACACGGCGTCCGATCCGGTCGCAAGCGAGTTGACCGGCTTCATCGGGGCGCTGAACGAGGACGAGCAGCTCGACCTCGTGACGCTGATGTGGATTGGCCGCGGCGACGGCTCCGTCGACGAGTGGGACGATCTGCGCGCCCGCGCCGCCGAGGCCCGCGCCGAGTACAAGGCGCCCCGGCGCGAAGCTGTGCAATATCTGCTGGGCGAGCCGATGCTGGGCGATCTGTTGGCCGACGGTCTCGACGAACTCGGCATCGACTGGACCGATGAGCGCCTCACTGCCGATTCCTCCGGTCCCAGCGAACGGGACGAGGATGAGCCGACGAAACGGCGATGAGTAGCCGGGCTCGCAGTGAGCCGGAAATGATTGGGCTCTGACGCCTCCACATCATCATGCCCGGGGCAAGCCCGGGCATGATGGTCTTTCGTGGATTGCGCCGTCTCAGGCGCGATGGCTCACAGCGTGCCCGGGAACGCGCCACCGTCGAGCAGGATGTTCTGCCCGGTGATGAAGCCGGCCTTGGCGCCGCAGAGAAAAGCGCAGGCATAGCCGAACTCGTCCGGCTGGCCGAAGCGGCCGGCGGGATTGAGCTTGGCGCGCTCGGCCAGGATCTGCTCCGGCGTTGTGCCGCGCTTGTCGGCCTCGGCCTTGGCGGTGCCGGTCAGGCGGTCGGTCTCGAACGGGCCCGGCAGGAGGCCGTTGATGGTGACGTTGTTGATCACGGTCTTGCGCGACAGGCCGGCGATGAAGCCGGTGAGGCCGGCGCGCGCGCCGTTGGAGAGGCCGAGGATGTCGATCGGCGCCTTCACCGCGGCCGAGGTGATGTTGACGATGCGGCCGAACTTGCGCGCCATCATGCCGTCCACGGTCGCCTTGATCAGCTCGATCGGGGTCAGCATGTTGGCGTCGATCGCCTTGATCCAGTCATCGCGGGTCCAGTTGCGGAAATCGCCGGGCGGCGGGCCGCCGGCATTGTTGATCAGGATGTCCGGCTCGGGGCAGGCCTTCAGCACGGCCTCGCGGCCCGCCGGCGTCGTGATGTCGCCGACGATCTCGGTGACCGTGACGGCCGGATAGAGTTTGCGGATGTCGTCGGCGGTTTTCTTCAGGGCCTCGGCGCCGCGCGCGGTCAGCGTGACGTGAACGCCGGCTTCGGCCAGCGAGATGGCGCAGGCGCGGCCGAGGCCCTTGCTGGATGCGCAGACGATGGCGCGGCGACCTTTGATCCCAAGATCCACTGTTTCACTCCCGTAATGTCAGGCAGGTTTTGGACGGGCGGCACTCTAGCCAATCGTGGTGCCGCTGATAAGGGACGGGCTCGCACCAAAATGCATGCGCATCCGCGCGGCGATGCAAATGCGCCTGATCAGATGTGCCGCTCCTGCTTGAGGCGGTCGATCGCGGCAGCGGCTTCCGGCGGCAGCGACTTGAAGCCCATCTGCCCGGCCGCCGAGAACAGCGGCCGCAGATGCGAGCCGGCCAGGAAGGGCGGCTGGCGGTTGGCCGGCACGATCTGGTCGAACACCAGCACCAGCGTGGTGGCGACGAGGCCGACCCTGATGGCGCCGAGCGCGGCGCCGCCAAGGCGGTCGCCGATCCCGGCCTCACGGACCGTGTCGTTCACCGCGAGGCGGCCGATATGTCCGAACAACATGCCGACGACGAGAAAGATGCCGAAGAACCAGATCCAGTTCTGGAGCAGCGGCGCGTTCGGATTGCTTGCGACCTGCGGCACGATCAGCGGCATCAGCGCGACCGCGATGGGCGCGGCGAGCAGATAGGCGAGGATGGTCATGGCGCTGCGCAGCAGGCCGGTCCTGAATCCGAAGCCGATGGCGATGGCGAGCGCCGCATAGACCGCGAGATCGAAACTGTTCATGAGCAGAGCCCTGCCTCGGTGGAACGAATGAACGCCGAACCGATCATTCTGGTTTCAGACCGCTAAAATCGTCTGTATTTTTGGCTCCGGAAGCTCAAGGGTTATGCCCAAGGAAATCGTCATGTCAGGCCTATTCGACGTCAGTAAAGAAACCATCCTCGTCACCGGCGCGAGCCAGGGGCTGGGGCGGCAGTTTGCCCGGCTGCTGGCGGCGCATGGCGCGGCCGTCGCGCTCGCGGCACGGCAAACGGACAAGTTGAAGAATCTGGAACAGGAGATCCGCGGCAACGGCGGCCGCGCCGCCGCCGTCGCGCTCGACGTCACCGACATCGCCTCGATCGCGAAGGCCGTCGATGCCACGGAAGCCGCGCTCGGTCCCGTCACGGTGCTGATCAACAATGCCGGCATCGCCATCGAGAAGCTGGCGACCGAGCAGACCGAGGCCGATTGGGACACGGTGATCGGCGCCAATCTCAAGGGCGCCTATTTCCTCGCGACGGAAGTCGCGCGGCGCATGATCGCGCGCAAGCAGGAAGGCAACATCGTCAACATCGCCTCGGTGCTCGGCACCGGCGTCTTGAAAGCGGTGTCGCCCTACGCGATCTCCAAGGCCGGCATTATCCAGGCGACGAAAGCGATGGCGCTGGAGCTTGCGGGGCAGAACATCCGCATCAACGCGCTGGCGCCCGGCTATATCGACACCGAGATGAACCACGCCTTCTGGTCGACGCCGGCAGGCGAGCGCCTGGCAAAACGCATCCCCCAGCGCCGCGTCGGCGCCGAGTCCGATCTCGACGGCGCGATCCTGCTGCTGGCCTCGAAGGCCTCGCGCTACATGACGGGGAGCGTGGTGACGGTGGACGGCGGGTTCTTGTTGAATTGATTGCTTCCGTCGTCCCGGCCCCCATGCGCAATTGCGCACTAGGCCGGGACGACAGTGGAGAGTGACGCGACAGCGTCGCTAATTCGCCCGCACTTCCGCCCTGATCATATCCGCCGCCTTCTCTCCGATCATGATCGTCGGCGCATTGGTGTTACCGCCGATCAGCGTCGGCATGATCGAGGCATCGACGACGCGCATGGCCTCGACGCCGTGCACCTTCAATTGCGGATCGACCACGGCCATCGCGTCCGTGCCCATCTTGCAGGTGCCGACGGGGTGATAGACGGTGTCGACGCGATTGCGCAGGATGGCGCGGATATCGTCGTCCGTCTTCACATCGGACGTGAACATGTCCTTCTTCTGCAACGCGCGCATCGCAGGCGTCTCCATCAGCCGTCGCGTGGTCTTGAAGCCCGCGACCATCGTCTCGAGATCCTCCGCCTCGCCCAAAAAATTCGGATCGATCATGGGGGCTGCGAGCGGATCGGCGCTCTTCAGCCAGACGCTGCCGCGGCTCTTCGGTCTGAGCAGGCAGACATGGCACGAGAAGCCCGCTTCCTTGTGCTTCTTGCGGCCGTGGTCGTCGAGCATCGCGATGATGAAGTGCAGTTGAATGTCCGGCACGTCGAGGTGAGCCTGCGTCTTCAGGAAGCCGCCACACTCGGCGAAATTGGTGGTCATCAGGCCGCGTCGCTCGCGGCGGTACCGCTGGATCGCGCGCAGCAGGGATGGCAGCCGGCCGAGTGACGCGTGAACGAAGTGCGGATAGTCGGAGGCGTAGACGAACACGAAATCCGGATGGTCCTGCAGATTGCGCCCGACGCCCGGCAAATGATGCACGACGCCGATGCCGTGCGCGGCAAGCGCATCGCCGTCGCCGACGCCCGACAGCATCAGCAACTGCGGCGACTGGAAGGCGCCGGAGGCGAGGATCACCTCGCGGCGGGCGCGGAGCTGCTTCAGCTCCTTGCCCTGCCGGTACTCGACGCCCACTGCGCGCCTACCTTCGAACAGGATGCGCGTGGCATGCGCTTGCGTCTCGACGCGCAGATTCGCCCGCTTGCCCATGTGGGGATCCACATAGGCGCGCGCCGCGCTCCAGCGCTCGCCACCGTGCTGCGTCACCTGGTAGCTGCCGAGCCCTTCATGGTCCTCTTCATTGAAGTCCTCGCGAATGCGGAACTGCGCCTCGCGCGCAGCCTGATGGAAGACGTCATGGATCGGATTGTCCGAGCGCAGCTTGTTGACATGCAGCGGGCCGCCCTTGCCATGATATTCGCCGTCGAAATCGGCGTTGTTCTCCGAGCGCTTGAAGTAGGGCAGCACATCCGCATACGACCAGCCGGCGTTGCCGAGCGCGGCCCAGTGGTCGTAGTCCCATTTGTTGCCGCGGATATAGACCATCGCGTTGATCGCCGAGGAACCGCCGAGGCCCTTGCCGCGCGGTTGATAGCCGATGCGGCCGTTCAATCCCTTCTGCGGCACAGTGTCGAACGCCCAGTTGGCCGCGCGGTATGGCAAAGCGAGCCCGAATGGCGTGGTGATCCGCCAACTGTCGTTCCGCCCGCCCGCATCGAGCAGCGCCACTGATGTCGCCGCATCCTCCGACAGCCGCCCCGCAACCGCGCAGCCGCCGGAGCCCGCGCCCACGACGACAAAATCGAATGTGTCAGTCAATGTTGTTTCTCCCCTTATCGTCATTCCGGGGCGCGCGTAGCGCGACCCCGGAATCTCGAGGTTCCGGGTTCGCTTCGCGCCCCGGAACGACTGCCCCTACGACATGAACCGCATCATCTTCTCCAGCCGCGCGATCTTGCCGCCATAGGGCGGGTAGAGATCGGCGAGGCGGTTGAATTTCGAGCGGTAGAACACCGGCTTCAGCTTGCTGAACGTGCGAAAACCCCATTCGCCGTGATAGGCGCCGGTGCCGGATGCGCCGACGCCGCCCATCGGCTGGTTCACCTGCGCGAAGTGGAACAGGCAGTCGTTGACGGTGACGCCGCCGGAGACGGTGCGCGACAGCACCGCGTCGCGCGCGTCGCGGTCCTTGCCGAACCAGTAGAGCGCAAGCGGCCGGTCGCGGCGGTTGACGAAGGCGATGGCATCGGCCGGCTCGCGATAGCCCAGCACCGGCAGCACCGGCCCAAATATCTCCTCCTGCATCACCGCCATGTCTTCGGTGGCGCCAAGGATCAGCGTCGGCGGGAATTTGCGGTGCGCCTTCCAGTTGGGATCGTCGGCCCTTGCCGGTTGCAGGATTTTTGCGCCGCGCTCTACGGCATCCGCGACGAGACCTTCGAGCCGCGCGTAGTGCCGGTCGGAGATGACGGAGGTGTAGTCCTTGTTCGCGGGATCGGTGCCGAACATGCGCCGCATCTGCGCGCGCAGCTTCTCGGCGAAGGCCTGCAGCGAGCGCTCCGGCACCAGCACGTAGTCCGGCGCGATGCAGGTCTGCCCGGCATTGAGCAGCTTGCCGTAGGCGATGCGCTCGGCCGCCTCATCGAGATCGGCGGAGGCGTCGATGATAGCAGGCGACTTGCCGCCGAGTTCGAGCGTCACAGGCGTCAGATTGCGCCCCGCGGCCTCCGCGACCAGCCGTCCGACCCGGGTCGAGCCGGTGAACACCAGATGATCGAAGGGGAGCGACGCAAAGGCCTTGGCGATCTCGTCCTCGACGCCGGTGACGAGCAGCTCGGTCGCGTCGAACCTTGCGGCAACCGTCTCTTTCAGCAGGCCTGCGAAATGCGGGACGAGCTCGCTCGGCTTGATCATGACCAGGTTGCCGGCGGCAATCGCGCCGATCGCGGGCGCCAGCGTCAGCTGGAGCGGATAATTCCAGGGGGCGATGATGCCGACGACGCCGAGCGGCTGCGGGATCAGCCGGTTGCGCGCCGGCAGGAATTGCAGCGCGGTGGCGATTCGCTGCGGCGCCATCCAGCTCTTCAGGTGTTTTGTCGCATGGCGTATCTCGCTGTAGACCATCATGGTCTCGGCGATGGTGGTCTCGACCGCCGAGCGGTGGCCGAAATCGGCCGAGATCGCCTGGCGGAAGCGCTCTTCATTGTCGGCGACGACGGCGCGCAGCCGCGCCAGCCGGTCGAGCCGCTCGGCCAGATCAGCGGCCGGCTCCGCCCGCGACCGCGCGATCATGGCGTGGAAGGCGTCGGCGAGGGCCCGCAGCGGGGCGCTCGCCGGGGATCGGTCCAAAGATCGATCCAAGATCTGGTCCCTGGTCTGGTCCATGGCGTTGCTCCCTAAATTGGCGTTTCGCCCCTGGTTTTGTTGCGGCAAGCTGGCCCTTTGCGGAACTTCTGGCAAGAGCGCGGCTGGCGGGCCGGAATCCGGTCCATCCACCTGTCATAAAGTCGAAAAAAACGTCCTCGCAGCCCTTTCCAAAGGCAGCCCGGGTTGGTACATACCCCCCGCACCCGACGGGCTTTGCCCCGGGGTTGCCTTCCAAGGAAGCCTTTGGGACGGAAGAAGCAAGCCACGCGAACAGCGCCGGCCCTCATCCCCCGTCCCCGGCATTTTAACGAAGGCGCGCAACGGTTTAACGCGGGGTGGAGCAGCCCGGTAGCTCGTCAGGCTCATAACCTGAAGGTCATAGGTTCAAATCCTATCCCCGCAACCAAATTCGGACTTCACCGGTTCCGATACGAAAATGGCCCGCATCGCGCGGGCCATTTTTGTTTTGCCATTTTTGTTTTGCCATGGGCGCTTCAATCGTCCGAAAGGCTACGACGGCTGATCCGGATCGGCGGATGATCAGACCGTCAGATCGACGCCAGTCGTTTGGTGCTCTGGACGCTTCCGTCGCTGGCCTGACCGGAGCCGCTCGATGAGACCGGCGCACTGCCGGCGGATGACGTCGTGCCGGCATTCGCTCGCTTTGCCGATGAAGCGTCTTGCAAATACGCGTAGGCATTCGCGCCCGAGATATTCATTGTCCGATCCTCGTTCGTCTGCACGACGAGGAATTGCACGATCCGTACCAATCCTGCGCGCTGCGATTGTTGATTGATGGATCGAGACAAGTCCGACGCTTCGTCGCTCGCGAGGCCGCAGGCCCGATCAACCGCCGGACCATTCTGCCGACTGTCGGCAATTCTTTCTGCTTCCCGTTGAGGCGAGCATCGACGGTTCGCGCGACTGTGCCGTCTCTGCATCACCGTCCGTCGGAATCCGCGCGTGAGACACACGGCACATCACGGCGGCGGGCGACCTGTTACGGATCTTCGCGCCGCCGGCCTGCACTGATCGCGGGCGGCCTCCTCCTTGATGTCGCAGATGATGATGAACAACAGGTCCTTGCCGCTTTCTCCCGATGAGATCGACCCGTCGCGCGACCGGCATCGCTCCGGTCCGCGCACGCCGGCGCCTTCGCGATGCGCCGGCCTTGGATGGCTGTTGCGCAGGGCTCTGCTTGCGAGCGTCGGTGTTCTTGTCGGCCTTGCGGCGCAAATGATGCCGGCGCATGCGCAACTGGTCGGCGGCAACGGCGGCACTGGCAGCGCCTACTCCGACAGTGTCCCCGGAGCCGGCGGCGCCGGTGGTCTGGCGGGCGACGGGAATGCAGCGGGGAATGGCGCAAGCGGCGGTGGCCCGGACACTGCGGGAAGCGGTCCGTACGGGGGCGCAGCCGGAAACAACGTTGCGCCAGGCGGAGGAACCGGGGGCGCGGGTTATTCAGGCGGCGGTGGCGGCGGCAGCGGCAGCGGAGGCGGGGGTGGATTCCAGGGGGGCATCAACGCCGGGGGCGGCGGCGGGGGTGGTGGCCGGGCCGCGACCGTCAGCGGCAACTACGCCGCGGTGGTCAACCTGACCGGCGGAAATGGCGGAGCAGGCGGTCTTGGCCCCTACAACGGGTCGGCCGGCGGGGGCGGTGGCGGCGGCGATGGCTTGTACCTGTCCGGCGGCGATCTGCAGGTCAATGCCGGCGTCTTCATCAGGGGTGGTTCGGGCGGCGATGCAGGCACAACTTCCGCCGATGGCAATGGCGGCGCCGGTGGAGGTGGAAAGGGTGTCGTCGTCGGCACCACTGCAACCGTGACCAATGCCGGTTCGATCACGGGAGGAAGCGGCGGTTCTGGCGGCGGAAGCGCAATCGGTTCTGGAAGCGGCGGCGGCGGCGGCGATGGTCTTGTTCTCGCGGCCGGGGGCATCGTCATCAATACCGGCATGATTTCGGGAGGCACCGGTGGCCCCCAAGGTGATCCCAGGTATCCGACCTTTTTTCCGCCCGTCGCCGGCGGCGCGGGAATCAGCGGCGCCGGCCTCGTCGTGCAGAATGCGGGGATCATCAGCGGCGGGCTCGGAAATGCCGGCACGGGGGCCCGTGCCAACGCCATCACATTCACCGGCGGCGTCAACAGTCTGGAGCTTCAGGCCGGGTCGACCGTCACCGGCAACGTAATGGCCTTCAGCTACGCCGACACGCTCCGGCTGGGCGGAGCCGCCAACAGCTCGTTCGACCTGTCGACGCTCGGCGACTCCGCCCAGTACCGCGGCTTCGGCAGCTTCGTGAAGGCCGGCAGCAGCAACTGGACGCTGACGGGATCGAGTTCATTCACAGGCGCGGTCAGCGTCGATGCCGGCATTCTCTCCGTCAACGGCTCGCTCGCCTCGGCGTCGCTGACCACCGTCAACAGCGGCGGCACGCTCGGCGGCAACGGCACGGTCGGCAACACTACGATCAATGGCGGCGTGCTGGCGCCGGGCAATTCGATCGGCCTTTTGACCGTGAACGGCAATCTCGTCTTCACGGCGCCGTCGACTTACGTGGTCGAGGTCTCGCCCGCCAATGCCGATCGCGTCAACGTGACCGGCACCGCGACCCTGGGCGGGGCCACCGTCAGTGCCGTGTTCGCGGCCGGCAGCTACGTGGCGAAGCAATACACGATCGTCAATGCCGGCGGCGGGTTGACCGGCACGTTCGGCGCGCTGGTCGATACCAACCTGCCGGCCACCTTTCACACCAGCCTGAGCTATGATGCCAACAATGCCTATCTCGATCTGGCGCTGAACTTTTCCATTCCCGGCGGGCTCAACGTCAATCAGCAGAATGTCGGAAATGCGTTGTCGACTTTCTTCAACCTCACCGGCGGCATTCCCGCCGTGTACGGCACGCTGTCGCAAGCGGGCCTGACGCAAGCCTCCGGCGAAACTGCGACCGGGTCGCAGCAGACCACGTTCGACGCGATGACGCAGTTCATCGGCGTCCTCACCGATCCGTTCCTGGCCGGCCGGGGCGATGGCGGATCGTCGCCGGCCGGTGCGTCGCAATTCGCCGACGAGGATGGCTTCCGTGCCTACGCCTCCACCGGTCGCGGACGTTCCGCCGCGGAGCGCGACGCCTATGCCGCGCTCTCCCGCAAGGCCCCGGCGGCGTCCGACATCGTAATGCAACGCTGGGGCGTATGGGCCGCGGGCTATGGCGGTTCGCAGACCACCGACGGCAATGCCACGATGGGATCGAACACGGCGACCAGTCGCATCGCCGGCACGGCGGTCGGCGCCGATTATCGCTTTTCACCCGACACCGTCGCCGGCTTCGCGCTGGCCGGCGGCGGCACGAGCTTTGGCGTCGCCAACGGCGGCAGCGGCCGGTCGGATTTGTTTCAGGCCGGCGCCTTCCTTCGCCACGGCGTCGGCGCGGCCTACGTCTCCGCCGCGCTGGCGTATGGCTGGCAGGACATTACCACCACCCGCACCGTCACCATCGCCGGCAGCGATCAGTTGCGGGCCCGCTTCAACGCCAACGCCTATTCCGGCCGCGTCGAGGCCGGCTATCGCTTCGTGACGCCGTGGATGGGGCTCACGCCTTACGCCGCCGGCCAGTCGACCATCTTCGATCTGCCGGCCTATGCCGAACAGGTGCTCGCGGGCAGCAATGCCTTCGCCCTGAGTTACGGTTCGCGGAGCGTCACCGACACGCGCAGCGAGCTCGGTCTGCGCGCGGACAGGTCGTTTGCGCTGAGCGATGCCGTCCTGGTCTTGCGCGGCCGCGCCGCCTGGGCGCACGACTTCGATCCCGATCGCGCTATCGCGGCCACCTTCCAGGCGCTCCCGGGCGCATCATTCGTGGTCAACGGCGCGGCGCAGGCGCGCGACTCCGCGCTCGTCACGGCCTCGGCCGAGGTGAAATGGCGCGGCGGCGTCTCGTTCGGCGCTACCTTCGAGGGCGAGTTTTCGAACGTCACAAGCAGCTACGCCGGCAAGGGCATCATCCGCTATGCCTGGTAGTGGCGACACTCAGTCCGGATAGCTCAGGATCATTTTCAGCAGTTTCGGAAACCGCGCATTGATGTCCTCCTCGCGCAACACGTTGCGGTGCTGGACACCTTGCTTTGACGTCCGGATCAGGCCGGCCTCCCGCAGAATGCGAAAATGGTTCGACAGGGTCGATTTCGCCATGTCAGGGCAAGGCGCCGCCTCGGTACACGACATGCAAGCGTTCTGCGCGACCAGGCTTTTGACGATCCGCAGCCGCATGGGATCCGCGAGGGCTCCGAGCACTCCGGCCAGCGTAATCTCGTCGCGCGAAGGGTGAACGAACTGCACCATGCCCAAAATATAGCATGCCCCTTGAACTCATTCAATAGTTCACTAGTATTGAACTATTGAATATCGGCATCCCGCCGAACAACGGAAGACATGCGATGACCAAGAGACTGGAAGGCAAAGTAGCGCTCGTGACCGGCGCATCCAAAGGCATTGGTGCCGAAATCTCCGCCCGGCTTGCGGCTGAGGGGGCGGCGGTTGCCGTCAATTACAGCTCCAGCAAGCAGGCCGCCGACCGCGTGGTCGCCGCCATCATCGCCAAGGGGGGTAAAGCCGTCGC
This sequence comes from Bradyrhizobium sp. 1200_D9_N1_1, assembly GCF_052075915.1. Classification (NCBI taxonomy): domain Bacteria; kingdom Pseudomonadati; phylum Pseudomonadota; class Alphaproteobacteria; order Hyphomicrobiales; family Nitrobacteraceae; genus Bradyrhizobium; species Bradyrhizobium sp. 1200_D9_N1_1. The sequence goes on from NZ_CP197226.1 coordinate 1,299,463, forward strand.
GGTCCATGGCAACCTGGCCGACGCCAAGGACGTGAAGAGCGTCGTCGCGGAGACCGTGAAGGCGTTCGGCGCGATCGACATCCTCGTCAACAACGCGGGCGTCTACGAGTTCGCCCCGCTCGAGGCCATCACGCCCGAGCATTTCCACAAGCATTTCGACCTCAATGTGCTTGGCCTGCTGCTGGTCTCGGGTGAAGCGGCGAAGCACTTCAACGCCAACGGCGGAAGTATCATCAACATCAGCTCCGGCGTATCGACCATCGCGCCGGCGAACACCGCCGTCTACACTGCGACCAAAGCCTCGGTGGATGCGATCTCCTCCGTGCTGTCGAAGGAGCTCGCGCCGCGCAAGATTCGCGTCAACGCCGTCAATCCAGGCATGATCGCCACCGAAGGCGTCGTGTCGGCCGGCCTGCACGAGGGCGACATGCGCAACTGGATCGAATCCACCACCCCGCTTGGCCGCATCGGCAAGGTCGAGGAGATCGCTGCCGCGGTGGCCTTCTTCGCATCGGACGACGCGTCCTACGTCACCGGCGAGACACTTCACGTCACCGGCGGCCTTCGCTAACGAGCAGGCGCTCTGGCGGTCCGACGTCGCTGAAGGCCAAGTTCGGACTTCGCAGCTTTGGATGAGAAAATGGCCCGCGCGACGCGGGCCATTTTGTTTGGCGACAGGCAGGCCTCAGAAATGGAGGATGGACTTGTTGTCCGCCCCGACCAGGCTCGACGGCGCCTCGCCGAACACCAGCCCCTCCGGCTGAAACTTGATGGTCTTCCCGCCCTCGACGAACTCCGCAAAATTCCGCGGCGTCGCCGAGTGAACGCCGTTGGTCAGGAAGTCGTCGATCTCGTAGCAGGTGTCCGGCTTGCCGCCTGACCCTTCACCCAGGAATTTCTGGAAGGTCTGGCTGGTCACCTTCGCCTTCTTGCGCGCCGACCAGTTGGTCTGGCGGCGGTAGAGTTTTGGCAGGATCACCGGGCCCTTGTCGGTCGCGAGCACGTCGGTCTCGTTCTTCTTGGGCTCGCGCAGGTCGAAGTCGAAGGCCGGAACGGTTTTGGCGAGATGTTTCCAGACCGGCAGTTTCTTCGTCCGCGCGGCCTTGGCGAGCACGAGGAAGGCCTTGATCTCGTCGTCGTTCATCGAGGAGTAGAACGTCGGATAGGCAAAGCCCTGCTCGACCAGCCAGTGGTTGATGTCGACCGTCTTGTTCGTGACCGCCACCTCGATGTCGCCGACCAGCCGTCCATAGGTGTCGAACACCTCGTTCGGCGCATCGACATGGGTGAACACCCGGCAGGCCAGCGTCGCCTCGCCGGCACGGCTGAGGAAATCATGCAGCGCCTTGCTCGACGTCGCGCCGAGGAATTGCCGGTAAGGATGAGTGACCTCGTGATAGGCCTGCCGCTTGGCATCCGCCAGGCCCTTCTTCTCGGCCGGCGACAGCGGCGACGGCTGATAGTGCAGCTCCGGCGCGTCGATGCCCTGAAGGCGCACGGTCAGCTTGCCGTTCTTGATCGGCGCCGTGTTGGTCCGGCCCTTGACCTTAGCGTTGTCGAAGACATGGGTCGGCTGGAACGGCGAGGTGTCGTTCTTGCGGAAGCGGATCGCATCGGGCGCGACGTTCACCACGACCTTGGTGGTGTCGGCGTCAGACCTCCCCTCCGGCCAGAACTGGCTGACCTCGATCGTGCCTTCGACCTCCAGCAGTCCCACCGGCATCGGCCGCTCCTGTCAACGGACGCGACGGTTGCCTCAAGCAGGCGACTCGCACGCGCACAGCTGGAGCGGATCATTTTCGTGCGACAGGCCCATGACGGGGCGGCAGCGAGACAGTGCGCCGCGGCCTTCGGGCCGAGCGGGCGGGGCATGATTGGTCCGTCGCGCAACGTATGCTGTGGCGACGACGGACCACCTTCGATTGGTGCGGAAGCCTCCGCGCTGCTCCCGCTCGGAATCAGGGTCGGTACGGACAGACCATCGTCAGGTGGAGCAACGTCGGCGCCTGGTCCTCACCATTGTCGTACTCCCACTCCAGCCGGATTTCGTGCCGGTCGGCATAGGCGTCGCTCGCCGCGTGGGTGATGATATTCGTCTTCATCGGGATCGGCGGCTCGGAATTGAAGCATTTCCGCACGCAGGCATCGAGCAGCGCGCATCGCGTCAGCGGGATCACGCCGGGCTCGTCCTTGGACAGCGGGACCGTATTCAGCTGCGTGGTGAGGTCGACGCGAGCCCGGCCCTTCTCCTTGTGCCAGTACGCCGCACTCCCGTCCGGCCATTTGTCCGCCGGCGTCAGGATCAGGTGGTACTGGCCGTACTCCAGGGTCGGTAGATGGATGTCCGGCGACGCCTTGAGGATGTCCACGCTCCTCTGCATGTTTTCCAGAGGGAAATAATTGTCGTTCATCAAATCTTTGAATGAAGCCCCGGTGTAAGTTCTCGACCCCATCGTCTTTTCCCTCAATATGTCCTTGGCTTTGCGAAAATACATACAGCTCCACGACGCCGGTTAGTTTTGCCAACCTGGCCTCGCCGATATATGCCCCATCTTTGCTGGGATTTGCGTACGCTACCACTCAGGACTGTGTTTCGTCCAGATCGCCAACCGCACCGTGCCCCGCTAAACGGCGATGGGCAAGTCCGATTGCTAAGCGGTTCTTGATAGGTATTCTTACCACGAGTTGCTCGCGGGCGCTGGACGACAGCGACGCCGCGATCCTTGAAGGCGCAGGAATGCATTGCTTCGCGTGTCAGTCGGCGATTGATCCCGACGATAGCTGGTGCTCCAAGTGTGGGGCGGCGGTACGTCGGCGTGCTGATCCCGACAGCGAGCGGCGGTTTGTGACAATTCTCCGAGCCGACGTCATCGACTCCACAGGGCTTGTTGCCGAACTGGAGCCGGAGGAGGCCGTCTCGCGCCTGGAGCCTGCGCTGGCGGCCATGAGGGGCGCGGTACGCCAGTTTGGCGGCATCGTCAGCAAGGAGTTGGGGGACGGCTTGGCCGCGGTCTTTGGTGCCCCGATCGCCGACGACAACCATGCGCCGCTGGCCTGCCATGCGGCCATCGAGCTTGTCCGGCGCGTTGGCCGTCTTGGGGATCCCGGACTTCAGGTTCGGGTCGGCCTCCATTCGGGGCACGTCGTCGCCTATATGGTCGCCAGCGAGTTTTCCAAGGTCTACGAGATCGGAGGCGCCGCTCAGCATCTTGCCGCGCGGCTGGAGGCAGCGGCCGAGGCCAATCAGATCTACGTGTCGGAAGCCTGCCAGAAACTCGCGGATGGACATGTCCGATTCGAATCCCTGGGCCTCAAGGTGCTGCGCGGCTTCAACGAGCCGCTGCCGGTCTACCGTGTCGTCGGAGCGAGCGACCTTTCAAGCTGGCGGGTGCGACGTGCGCGGAGCGTTTCGCGGTTTGTCGATCGAACGACCGAGCGGGCCCTGTTGGGACGCGCCGCGGAGAGGTCCAGTGCAAGCCGGCAGACGGTCCTTCTGATCGGCGATGCAGGCATCGGAAAATCGCGGCTCGCACATGAGTTCGCCCAGGAGCTCAAGGCCGATGGCTGGCGGTTGATCGACGCCGAGTGCAGCCCGAACCTTCAGGGCGTGCCGTTCAGCGCGCTCAAGCGCATTATACTTTCGATCTCCGAAGTTACCGCCAGAGATTCGGATAGTCTGGTCGACATCCGACAGGAGTTGCAGGCAATCCATCAACTCGCGATCGATTCCATATTGGATATTCCGGTCGAGGATCCTCGCTGGAGCGAGTTGGAGCCTTACGCGCGCGCGCGCGCCATTTCCGATGCAAGTTGCGCCATCGTTCAAGGCTTGGCCTTCCAGCAGCGCACCGTTCTTCTCATCGAGGACCTGCACTGGATCGACCGAGCCAGCGATGCGGTTGTTGCTGCAATCGCGTCGTTGCAGAGCCCCAACCTGATGGTTTTTCTCACGAGCAGGCCGAACGGCATGCCTGAGTGGATCGCGCGCTGCCACGCGGAAGTGATTGCAATGCGCCCCCTGGATGACGATTCGGGATTGGCCATGTTGGCCGATATGCTCGGACCGTCGGCGACGAACACCGATTTGAAGAACCGTATCATCTCTCATACGGCCAACGTTCCCCTGTTTCTCGAGGAAGTCTGCCGCGGACTGAAAGATAGTGGCACGCTTCGCGGTCAGTGGGGTGACCTTGCGCTCGTTCGACCCATTGATGAGCTCGGCATCCCCACCAGCATTCAGGGCGTGATTGCGGCGCGGCTCGATCGCATTTCAAGGCAGGAGCGCTCGGTTCTCCAAATAGCGGCGGCGCTGGGGCCGCGCTCAAGCGTGATGATGCTGCGGAACGTCGCGGCGCTGCCCGAAGACGTCTTCCAGGATTGCCTTGGAGCGCTCGACCGAGCCGAGCTCCTCGTCAGGATCGATAGTGAACTTGAGGACTCGATCGAGTTCCAGCACGAGATGGTCCGCCAAGTGACCTACGAGTCGATGGTCGAAAAGGTGCGCGAAAATATACATGCGCGAATTCTTGCGGCCTTCGAAAGCGACGAGACATGGAGCGACGGTCCTGACACGCTTTGCTACCACGCAATGCGCGCGAAGGATTGGCTGAAAGCGTTCGGGTACGGGAGGGGGGCCGCGCGGAAATGTCTTGTGCGCTCGGCATATGCCGATGCGGTCGACTATTTCGGGATCGCGATGAGTTCGCTCGACAAAACACCGATGACTCCTTCGCGGGAGGCAGATGCAATTGACCTCCGGATGGAGGCGCGAATGGCATTCATCTGGTCCGGTCAGGTTGCCGAGTGGATCGATCTCGGAAAAGAGGCCGAACGCCGGGCCAGTGGAATTGACGACATCGGAAGAAAGGTCGCCGCCATGACCGTCATGGCGGGTGGACAGAATTTCTACGGAACGCCAACTGAAGCGGTTGCGCTCGGCCGGGAGGTCGTTGGCCTCGCCGAGAAGTCAGGCAACCCGGGTTGGCGCAACCTTGCACAATACAATCTGGGACAGGCCTATTTTCTCGCCGGTCGATATCGCGAAGCGGAGCAGACGTTGGCGCGAGGCCGCGCTAATCTCATGGGACCGGAGGCAAGCGCGCCCTTCGGTACGCCCCCAAAATACACGCTCCTCCTCTGCTGCATGATGAAGAGCTTCACCCACACCGTGATGGGCGAGCTCGATGCCGCCGAACAGCTCCAGCAGCAGGCCGCGGCGATCGCGGAGGAGACCGGCCGTCCCTACGACCGCGTCGCGGCGGCCTATAGCGGCGGGTGGCTGAAGCTCGGCCGCAACGATCCGGCGGCGGCCGCCGCCATCCTCGAAGAGGGTTTCGTCCTCGCGCAGAAGCATGGCATTCGGCTGTTCGTGCCGGTGCTCGCCTGCCACCTCGGCATCGCCTATCTCGAGCAGGGTCTGTTCGACCGGGCGCGCGGCATGCTCGGCGAGGCGCGGGAGGAGGCGAAGGCGGTCGGCTATACCTCGGCGGTGCTGCGCAGCTCGATCTACCTGGCGCTGGCAACCTGCCGGCTCGGCGACGTCCAGGCCGCGCAGAACATGCTGCGCGAGGCGCGCAACACCGCGCGGCAGCAGGGGTTTGCCGGCCTCGAGGCCGAAGCCCTGTTCGGCGAAGCCGTGGTGACGCCTCCCTCCAGCGAGGAGAACAAGGCCGCGATCCTTGCCGCCCTGCGCGCGGCGATCGCGATCGCCTCCGACAGCGGCGCGCTGCCGCTGAAGCAGAAGGCCGAGGCGATGCTGACCGGGATGCTCGCCCGGGGCGACGAGATCGCCTGACCCCTCACTCTCAATCCGCCTGCCGTGCGATCGTACCGCCGGGGTGACTTTCTTGCCCGACATATCGTTTTTATTTTGTAGTAATCACAATGGCTTATCGTGCCACTTCTACTGTGCATGGGGTTGTTTTCGATGTTTTAGTGGGATGGCCGCCGGTTCGGCGCGGCCCGGCGGTGGTCCCCGCCGCCCGTCATGACGAAGTCCCTTGCGCGGGCACCTGGGTCGGCTACCGTTGGCGGGAAGCTAGCCGCAGGGCCAGGTGATCTTTTGATTCGCGTTTTTTAGCATTGCATTTTGTCGGCGCCGCCACGGCGCGACGCCCACCGGAAGAGGCGGGGCCATGATCACACGGGACCAGTCAGCACTGTTGGCGCCGGTCGAGCGCGACCTGCGGCTCGATCTCTTCCGCGGCATCGGCCTGTGGATGATCTTCCTCGACCACATCCCGCACGACGTCGTGGCCTGGCTGACGCTGCGCAATTACGGCTTCAGCGACGCCGCCGAGTTCTTCGTCTTCATCTCCGGCTACCTGGTCGGCTGGATCTACGGGCCGATCATCGCGGGCGGCTGGTTTCTCGCCGCGCTCAAGCGGCTGTGGCGTCGCGCGGCCGAGATGTACGTCGCCCACATCATGTTGTTCCTGCTGTTCACGGCGCAGATCGCGCGCACCGCGCGCCGCTTCGACAATCCGATGTACGAGCACGAGTTCAACGTGTTCAACTTCCTGTCGCATCCGGACGAGCTGATCGGGCAGGCGATCGTCCTGAAATACAAGCCGGTCAATCTCGACGTGCTGCCGCTCTACATCGCGCTGGTGTTCGCCTCGCCCTTCATCGTCTGGTGCCTGGTGCGGCGGCCGAACCTGACCCTCGCCGCCTCCGTGGTGCTCTATGTGCTGTCGCGCTGGTTCGACTGGAACGTCGCCTCCTATCCGCCCGGCACGAAATGGTACTTCAACCCGTTCTGCTGGCAGCTGATGTTCGTGTTCGCGGCCTGGTGCGGCATCGGCCAGATCGGGAAGATCGCGAAATGGGTGTGGTCGAAGGCGGCGATGACGCTCGCGGCGGCCTGGCTCGCCTTCGCGCTCCTGATCGTGATGACCTGGCACGTTCCCGCGCTCGAGGCCCTGATCCCGAAATGGATGATCAAGGCGATCTACCCGATCGACAAGACCGATCTCGACATGCTGCGCTTCACGCATTTCCTGGCGCTGGCGATCTGGGTCACCCATTTCATCTCGCGCAAATGGCGGTCACTGCACACACCCTGGCTGCGCCCGGTCATCCTCTGCGGCCAGCATTCGCTGCCGATCTTCTGCCTCGGGGTGTTCCTGTCGTTCTCCGCGCACTGGATCCTGACGCAATACACCAAGGGCGTCTGGGAGCAGCTCGCCGTCTCCATCGTCGGCATCGTCATCATGATCGGCGCCGCCTGGCTGCTCGATCGTGCCGAACGCGTGCCCAGCCTGTTCGTGAAGGTGACGGAGGTCGAGGATTCCGAGCCCGAAAGCGCTCCGGCCGCGGCCGGGGCGCCCGCGAGCCGTTGAAAGCATCGTGGCGCCAGCTCGCCTTCTCACGGAGAGGTTCATGTCCAGACGTTTGTTGACGATCGCCGGCACGCTCCTGTTCCTGGTCTGCGGCGCGTCGGCGCAGGCGCCGCCGCCGGAGGCGATGAATGCGGCGCGCAAGCTCGTCGTCACGCTGAAGATTGCGGACCAGTATCGTGCGCTGCTGCCGCAGCTCCTGCTTAAGCTCAGGCCGGTGGTCGCCCAGGACAGGCCGGAGATCGAGCGCGACTATGATGCGCTGACGGCGCCCGGCGCCGAGATCTATGCTCCGTTCGTCGCCTCGATGATCGATCAGATCGCGGCTCTCTACGCCGCCAGCTTCACCGTCGATGAGCTGCGCCAGATCGAGGCGTTCTACGCCCAGCCCGTGGGACGAAAATTCCTGGAGAAGTCGGATGCGCTGGCGCAGGCGAGCATGCAGATCGGCCAGGACGTCGGTCAGAAGGCGGCCGACGAGCTGAAGCAGCGCCTGATCGAGGCGCTGCGGCAGAAGGGGCACAAGCTTTGAGGCCGGGCAATACGCTCGGGCCGCGCGTCGTGCCTAGGCCAGAAACGCGCGAAACCGGCGCTGCGCGATCAGGAAGAAGACGACGCCGATCAGCGTGAGCGCGACGAGCTGCGGCCAGACGGCCTCCAGGCCCGCGCCGCGGAACAGGATCGCCTGCGCGAGCATCACGAAATGCGTGTTGGGCGCCGCCAGCATGATGTCCTGGACGAATTGCGGCATGCTCTCCCGCGGCGTCATGCTGCCCGACAGGGTCTGCAGCGGCAGCAGGATCATGATCAGCAGCAGCCCGAACTGCGGCATCGACCCGGCGACGGTGGCGAGGAAGATGCCCATGCTGGTGGTGGCGAAGAGCTGAAGCGCCGCGCCGACGAGGAACAGCGCCACCGAGCCATCGATGGTAACCGCCAGCCACCCCTTGACCACGAAGATGATCGACAAGGCGGAGGCGATCAGCACCACCGCTCCCATCGACCAGATCTTGCTCACCATGATTTCCAGTGGCGTGACCGGCATCACCAGCAGGTGCTCGATCGTGCCGTGCTCGCGCTCGCGGATCAGCGCTGCGCCGGTCAGGATGATCGAGAGCATGGTGATCGAGGTGATCACGTGGTCGATGGCGCCGAACCAGGACTTCTTCAGTTCCGGGTTGAACCGCGCCCGCAGCGCCAGCTCGATCGGTGCGGCCTGTGCATTGCGCGTGTGCGCCAGAAATTCCGCGATCTCCGCGCTGACGATCTGCTCGACATAGCCGCCGCCGTTGAAGGCCTGCGAGATCCGCGTCGCATCGACGTTGAGCTGGATCGCGGGCGATCTCCGCGCCAGCAGGTCGCGCTGGAAGTCCGGCGGTATGTCGAGCGCGAAGGTGTCGAGACCCGCGTCCATCCGCCGGTCCATCTCGTATTGCGAGATCAGGCGCGGCTCGGAAAAGTAGGGTGGCGTGAACGCCATCTCGATGCGGGTCGATATCGGCGAATGGTCTTCGTCGACGATGGCGATCGCGGCGCGGTTCAACGTTTCCGGCAGTGCCTTGGCACCTGCATAGACCGCCAGCGTGAAGGAGTAGACGATGAGCACGAGCAGCATCGGGTCGCGCACGAGGCCGCGCAATTCCTTGATGCCGAGCTGAAGCACGTTGTCGATGCGCATGGTCAGCGGGCCTGTTTCTTCAGCAGCATTGTGCCGGCTGCCACCAGCACCGGGATCATGACGGCGAGCGCCAGGAGATCGTTGTGGAGAGTCTCGAAACCGAGCCCCTTGGAGAAGGTGCCGCGCGAGATCGTGACGAAATAGGTGGTGGGATAGAGCCGCCCGACCAGTGCGCCCAGGCCCTGGAGCGATGAAACCGGATCGATCAGCCCGGAATACTGGATGGCCGGGATCAGCGTGATCAGCACCGTGCCGAACAGCGCCGCGATCTGGCTGTTCATGAAGGCCGAGATCACCAGCCCCATGCCGGTCGTGGCGGTGACATAGAGCAGGGCGGCGAGCGCATAGGTCGGAAAGCTGCCGGTGAAGGGCACGCCGAAGACGGCGAGCGCGAAGCCGACCAGGAGCAGGAAGTTGCCGAATGCCAGCACGACATAGGGCAGTTGCGTGCCGAGCAGGAATTCCAGCCGCGTCACCGGCGTCACGTAGAAATTGACGATCGAGCCGAGCTCCTTCTCGCGCACCACCGCGAGTGCGGCGAGCACCGCCGGAATCATGATCAGGAGCAGCGGAATGATTCCGGGCGCCATGGCGACGACGCTTCTGACGTCGGGATTGTAGCGGTAGCGGAGCTCGAGCTTGTAGGAACCGGCGATCGCCGCCTCGCCATAGAGCTCGCGGCCCTTCTGCGCGAGCCAGGTGGCGTGGATCGCCTGGGCGTAAGAGCGCAGCGTTTCGGCGCGGGTGGGGTTGGCACCGTCGACCCAGGCGCCGATCTCGACATGGCGACCGCGGCTGACGTCGCGGCCGAAGCCGGGCGGCAGCTCGATGGCGAGGCCAATCTCGCCGGCGCGCATGCGGCGGTCGAGATCGGCGTAATCCGTGATCGGAGGCTTTTCGGTGAAGTAGCGCGACCCCGCGATCTGCAGGCTGTAGTCGCGGCTGATGGCGCTGTCGTCGCGGTCGAGCACGGCGAAGGTCAGGTTCTCGACGTCCATGCTGATGCCGTAGCCGAGCACGAACAGCAGCAGCACACTGCCGAGGATCGCGAGCGTCGCGCGGATCGGGTCGCGGCGCAGCTCGAGCGCCTCGCGCCGGGAATAGGCCAGCATGCGGATCGGATTGAACGTCGCGCTGCTGCGCTTGCGCGGCGGCGTAGCGGTCGCAGCCGGCGCGGGCGATGCGGCCGCAGGCGGGCCGGCTGCATCCGCCGTGTCAGCGATCGCCTCTTCGAGGCAGGCGATGAAGGCCTGCTCCAGCGTGGCGGTGCCGCGCGCGGCCACGATCGCGGCAGGCGTGTCCGACGTCAGCACCTTGCCCGCGTGCATCAGCGAGATCCGGTCGCAGCGTTCGGCCTCGTTCATGAAATGGGTCGAGACGAAGATGGTGACGTTGTCCTTGCGCGAGAGCTCGGCGAGAATCTGCCAGAAGCGGTCGCGGGCGACGGGATCGACGCCGGAGGTCGGCTCGTCGAGAATGAGGATGTCCGGCGCATGGATCATGGCGACCGCCAGCGACAGCCGCTGCCGCAGGCCGAGCGGCAGCGCGTCGGGCAGGGCGTCGGCCACCTCCGCAAGATCGAACCGGGTGATCATCTCGTGGATGCGCGCGGCGATAGTCTCCGCCGGCAGCCCGAACAGCCGCGCATGCAGATCGAGATTCTGGGCGACCGTCAGCTCCGAATAGAGCGAGAAGCCCTGCGACATGTAGCCGATGCGGCGGCGCACGGACATATCGCCGGCATCGATCGCATTGCCGAACAGTCGCGCATTGCCCTCGCTCACGGGCAACAGGCCGGTGAGCATCTTCATGGTCGTGGTCTTGCCGCATCCGTTCGAACCGAGGAAGCCGAAGATCTCGCCCTTCCTGATGCGGAAGCTGACATCGTCGACAGCGACGAAGTCATTGAAGCTCCGGGTCAGGTGGTCCGCCTCGATCGCGATCTCGTCATGGTCCGCGCTGCGCGGCGGGATGACGACGCCGGTGTGATTGCCGCGATCTGCCTCCGGCAAGAGGCGGATGAAGGCGTCGTCGAGCGTGTCGGCGCCGGTCTGACGCTTGAGCGCGGCAGGCGTTCCCGTCGCCAGCACGCGGCCGGCGTTCATCGCGATCAGGAAGTCGAACTGCGCGGCCTCCTCCATATAGGCGGTCGAGACGATCACGCTCATGCCGGGCCGGCTGCTCCGGATCGAGGCGATCAGCTCCCAGAACTGGCGCCGCGACAAGGGATCGACGCCGGTGGTCGGCTCGTCCAGGATCAGCAACTCGGGATCGTGGATCAGGGCGCAGCACAGGCCCACCTTCTGCTTCATGCCGCCGGAGAGCTTTGCGGCCGGGCGGTCGGCGAAGGGGGTGAGCCCGGTGTCGCGCAAAAGGCCAGCGATCCGTCTGCTTCGTTCCGCCTTGTCGTGTCCGAACAAGCGGCCGAAGAAGTCGATGTTCTCGAACACCGACAACGTTGGATACAGATTCTTGCCCAGCCCCTGCGGCATATAGGCGATATCAGGGCAGACCGTACGGCGATGGCGCGAGCTCGCCATGTCGCCGCCAAGCACATGGATGCGTCCCTGCTGGATCTCGCGAGCGCCGGCGATCAGCGCGAGCAGGCTGGATTTGCCGACGCCGTCGGGTCCGATCAATCCGATCATGCAGCCGGACGGCAGGTCGAGGGTAATGCCATCCAGCGCGCGGGTCTTGCCGTAGCTCAGGCCTACGCCTTCGAGATGCACCACGCTGCCGGGCCCGGCCGGTGCGTCGGCTGCGGCAGTCGCGCTCATCGGGTCACTTTGATCTTGAGATTGTGGGGCCATTGCGCGGCCGGATCGAGCTGCACATAGGCCATGCCGGGCAGGCCGGTCTTCACATGCTCGATGTGCTGGCGCAGCAGCTCGGGCGCGATATGCGCCTTGATGCGGAACATCAGCTTCTGGCGTTCCTCCTCGGTCTCGACGGTCTTGGGCGTGAATTGCGCGACGTCGGCGACGAAGGTGGCCTTGGCCGGGATCACGTATTGCGGGATGGCGTCGAGCACGAGGCGGACCTCGGAGCCGATCGCGACGCGGCCGGCATCCGCGGTCGGCAGGAAGAATGTCATGTAGACGTCGCCGAGATCGACCATGTTGAGGACGCGGCCGCCGGCCGCGAGCACCTCGCCCGGCTGCGACACGCGATACTGGACGCGGCCTTCGCGCGGCGCCTTCAGCACACTGTCGTTGAGGTCGGCGTTGATGCTTTCGATCGCGGCCTTGGCGGCGTCGACCGAGGCGCCGGCATCGATCACCATGGCGCGGGCGGAGCTGATCGCGGCCTCGGAGGCTGCGACCTGGGCCTGGGAGGCGGCAAGCGCCGCCTTGGCCGTGGCGTTGGCCGAGCGGTCGTCGTCCAGCACCTGCTGCGACACCGCATTCGTCCTGATCAATTGCTCGGAGCGATCGAGCTTGCGGCTGGCGGTGTCGAGCTGGGCGATGCGCTGGTCGACCACGGCCTCCGCAGCCCTGCGTTCGGCCTCGCGCTGGTTCACCAGGCTCTTCGCGGTCTCGACATTGATGGATGCGCGCTGGAGCTGCGCTTCGGCCTGGCGGCGCTGCGCCTGCAATTGCTCGGTGTCCATCCGCGCCAGAACCTGGCCGGCGTTCACGAAATCACCTTCGTTGACCAGGATTTCGCGAATCCGGCCAGGCGTCTTGGTGGCGATGTCGATCTCGACCGCTTCGATGCGGCCGTTGCCGCGGGCAAAGCCTGCCGGCAGCGTGTTGGAATCGCGGTGCTGCCAGTAGTAATAGCCGCCGCCTGCAAGCAGGATGGCGATCGCGGCGATGACGCGGCCCGGAGTGAAGTTCATCTGTTCATAACGCCGCGCCGCGGCGCCCACATGTTGAGACACGAATGGCCGGCCGCTACGGATCTCTCCGAGGTGGAAGCCGCGCAGCCGAAGCTGGTCCAACATTGCCGCGATTGTTGCAGCGCAACTTGATGCAGATCAGATTGCGCGATCGTTGCCTCTGCCCAAGGTTCAGGCAGTCGGCTGGCCCGGAGCGCTCTGGCGACGCCTAGTGGATCGCCGCGTACATGATCCTCTCTTCCGTCGCGTCCAGCGCGGAGAATTCCTCCACGACCTTGCCCTGGCGTGAGACCAGGATGCGGTCGGAGAGCGCCATGATCTCGGGCAAATAGGACGAGATGACCACGACGGCCTTGCCCTCGTCGGCCAGCTGGTTGATCAGCTCGTGGATCTCGACGATGGCGCCGACGTCGACGCCGCGGGTCGGCTCGTCGAAGATGATCAGGTCGGGCTCCTGCACCAGCGATTTGGCGATCACGACCTTCTGCTGATTGCCGCCGGACAGCTCGACCACCTTGCCGTGGTCGCCGATGGCGCGAACCCTGAGCTTCTCGATCCAGGTCTTGCCGATGGTCTCGGTTTCCCGCCGCGACAGCATCATGCGGCCCTTGGGAAACTTCGACAGAAGCCCGAGATAGATGTTGCGCGCGATCGAGGACGTCTCGAAGAAGCCCTCGACCTTGCGATCCTCGGTGACATAGGCGATGCCGGCCTTGACCGCCGGCGCCGGCACCCGGTAGCGCACCGGCTTGTCGTGCAGCAGGATCTCGCCGCCGTGGAAGAAGTCGCGCTTCAGCACGCCGGAGACGATCTTGAACGTCTCGGTGCGGCCGGCCCCGACGAGGCCGAATACGCCGGTGATCTGCCCTGCGAACACCGACAGCGAATTGTTCTTCACCATCGGCGCCATCTTCAAATTCTGCACCGTGAGCACGCGCGGGCCGGCCGGCCGCACGCTGCGCTTGCGTGCGCCGTAGAGCGTGTTCGACAGGTCGCGGCCGACCATGGCCTGTACGATCGCGGCGCGGTCGAATTTGGCGGCGTCGTCGGTCACGACATGCTTGCCGTCGCGCAGGACCGTGATGCGGTCGGCGAGCAGCAGGGCCTCTTCCAGGGCATGTGAGATGAAGACGATCGAGACACCGCGCTTCCTGAGGTCGCGGACGAGGTCGAAGAAGTACTTCTTCTCCTCCGGCGTCAACGACGCGGTCGGCTCGTCGAAGATGATGACCTTGGCGCGGTGCAGAACCGCGCGCGCAATTTCCACCATCTGCTTCTTGGCCGCGCCGAGACCGCTGACCGTGGCGGTCGGCGTGACGTCAAAATTGAGCGATTGCAAAAACTGCTGCGCGGCGATGTAGATTCCGCGCAAGCGGTTATAGAACTTCTCCTGCCCGAGGAATAAATTCTGCGCCACCGTCATGGTCGGCACCAGGCTGTTCTCCTGAAACACCATGGCGATGCCGAGATTGCGTGCCTCCAGCGGCGTCCTCGGTGCGACGTCCGCGCCGTCGACCGTCATGGCGCCCGAGGTCAGCGTCACCACGCCGGCCATGACCTTGGTGAGCGTCGACTTGCCGGCACCGTTCTCGCCGACCAGCGCGTGGATCTCGCCGCGGCGCAGGTCGAAGTCGACCCCGTCGATGGCGGGAACGCCGGCGTAGAGTTTTGTCGCCTTGCGCAGCGAGAGCATGATGTCGCTCATTGGCAAAACTCCTCGGCAAGGCCGGCCAGCGGCAGTCGCAGGACACGGCCAGGTCCCTTGGCGATCAGGACGAGGTCGTCGCCCATCTCGATGGCCGCAACGATTCCGTGATTGACGCCGTCAACCCGGCTGTGCAGCGAATAGAGCGGCTGGCCATCGGGGTTGAGACGGATGACGAGTCCGTAGGATCGCGGCGGCGCCCACGGCTTGATGACGCCCATGGTCTTGATGTGCGCGCCCTGCATCGGCTCCTTGAACGAGAGGCCTGAGCGCAGGCGCGGGGCAACCCAATACGCCGGATCGATCTCCGTCATCATGCGGCGGCGATAGGCCGGCTCACGCAGCACGAACTCGATGAGCTGGGTGCGCGCGGTGAAGGCGGTGAGCCAGTAGCCGCCGCCCGCGGCTCTTGTCAGTCGCGACGGATAGACGGGCAGGTGGGCGAGCACGATCCGGGGCGATGCGCCCGGCGTCACCAGAACGAGGCGGTGGCGCCAGCTCTCGCTGACAAGCACGCCGTTGCCATGCGCGCAGGCGCCGAAGGCATGGCCGAGCCCCTGGGCCAGCGCCGTCACGGATTTGCTGCCGGGATCCAGCCTGAACACGCGGCCGCTCCGGTTCAGCTCCATCAGGTCGCGCGCCCAGTCGTCGACGCCGCATGTCGCCGAGCCGTCCGTCGCAATCAGCGTGTTGTCGCCCGCCGGCGCGAGCGCGTTGACGGCATTGAAGGCGGCGTCGGCAAACGTCACGCTTGGCTGTTCGGCCGAAGGGCTTGCGTAAAGGCGCACCTCGCGTCCCCCGAGCGCCACGGCAAGGCCGCCTTCGGGAAGGACACACAACGCCGAGATCGGCCGATCGAAGGTGCGGATCTCCGAGGGCGAGCCGCCATTCAGGCACATCAGCCGCGGACCGTCCGCAATGAAGAGGTTGCGGCCATCGGTGGCGAGGTCCTCCGGCGCCTCGCACGTCAGCAAGGTGTCGGCGGCTTCCAGCTTCTGGTTGGGCTTCAAGGCACCGTCGAAGGACGGCACCGTGATGGTGGCTTCGCCGCGCCCGAGAAAGCGGTTGGCGAATTCCCTGACGGCTGCGATCACGACAGCTTCCCCCACCGCTTGTCATACTGGACGAAGTCGGGATCGGCGTTGTCGAGCTTGTAGCGGCCGATCCGGTTGTTGGCGATGCCGCCGAGATAGAGGTAGCCGCGATGCTCGCGCATCGAGGTGATCATCGGATGGTTTTCGCCGCGCAGGTCCCAGAACGATTCGAGGATCTTGCCCTGCTCGTTGAACTTGACAACGCAGCCTGTGTTGATGTTCGGGAACAGCCACTCGTCGACCGGCACACGCTTGGCCATGCGGCGCCGGAAGCCGGGCATCTTCCAGGCGAGGTCGAGCGAAGGGCTGCGCATGCCGACCAGCGCCAGCCAGTAATTGCCGTCGGAGGCGAGGTTGATGTTGTCGGGGTAGCCGGGGAGGTTGTCCATCACCACCTCGACCGCGCCCTTCTTCGGTCCTGCGAACCAATAGCGCTTGATCGAGCAGCCAAAGGTCTCGGCGAACAGGATCGACTGGCCGTCGCTGGCCACGCAGATGCCGTTGGGAAATTTGAGGCCGCGCAATTCCGTCCGTGTCGCGCCGGTCCTGGTGTCGTAACAGATGATGCGGCCGTTGCCCCGCGCCTCGAGGCCATCGATCGGCCACTCGTCCATCTCGTAGCGCACGGTCGCCTCGGAGAAGAAAATGAGGCCGTCGTCGGTGATGTCGAGGTCGTCGGCGAGCCGAAGGCGGCTGTCGTCGTTGACCGAACGCATGCTGCGGTTGGTCTCGTCGGTCGCCTTTTCCACGGTGCCATCGGGCTTGATGCGATAGAGCCCCATGCCGCCGATGCAGATGTAGAGATTGTCCTCGCGATCGAAGGCCATGCCGAGCGGCTGGCCGCCGATATGGGCGAATACTTCCATCTTCTGATAGTCGGGCGCGAGGAAGCGGATGATGTCGCCGTGGCGCGAGCCCGCATAGAGGTTGTCGTGGCGATCGAGGATGACGTCCTCCGGCGCCTCGATGCGGCCAAGGCCGATCAATTCGACATCGCGCAGCTTGTCGTTCTGCTCGAACGGGCCGCCCTGCCCGATCTCGGTCGGGGGAGGCGGCGGCAGCGCGTGGTAGGTCGGGGCGACGTAGACCTTGCTGATGATGCGCGTCCGATTCTTCTGCCAGCGGATGTCGACCATCGCGGCGACGAGCAGGATGCCGGCGAGCGCCATCCGGTTGACGCCGCCGCGCGCGTTCATGGTCGTGAGACCATTGGTGATCAGGAGCACGATCAGGACCCCGACCGCGGATTTGGCGACCGAACCCTTGCCGCCGCCGAGCGTGATGCCGCCCAGCACCGTCGCGGTCAGCACGATCACCTCGAGGCCGACGCCGATGTCGCCGCCGACGGTGCCGAGCCGGGAGGCGAAGAACAGCGCGCCGATGCTGGTCAGCACGCCGCTTGCGACGTAGCAGAGCGCGATCGTGCGACGGACGGGAATGCCGGAATTGTACGCCGAGCGGCGCGAGCCGCCGATCGCGGTGATGTGCCAGCCGGGCCGCAGCCGCGTCATGAAGATATGGCCGAAGATGGCGATGACGATATAGACCAGCGCTACGGTCGGGATGCCGAAGATGCTGCCGCCGCCGATGAAGTCCCAGGACGGGATGTCGGGGAAGGCCGACGCGATGGCGTTGGAGTAGCGCTGGATCAGGAGGTCGTAGGCCGAGCGGTAGATGATCAGGGTGATCAGCGTGGTGATGAAGGCGCGCAGCCGCAGATAACCGATCAGGACGCCGTTGACGGCGCCGAGCAGCGCACCGCAGAGCAGCGTGGCGGCCACCACCGCCGGGACCGGCCAGCCCAGCACGTCGAGCAGATAGAGCGCGCAGAAATCCGTCAGTGCGAAGATCGAACCGACGGACAGATCGATGCCGCCGACGATGACGACCAGCGCCAGCCCGAGCGCGATGAAGCCGATCTCTCCGGCCTGGCGCGCGGTGTCGGCAAGGCTCGCCGGCGACAGGAAATTGTCGATGGACCGGCTGAGCGCGAGGCCGACGATCAGCAGCAGGATGACCGGGATGGCCGTCTCGGTCCATCGCTTGGACAGGATTTCGCCGAGCAGATGATCGGGCCAGTAGCGGTAACGCAGGCTTGTCAGGGTGTCGCGCATCGGCATTCCAGCGGGGCATGGAAAATGTTGGGAGCGAGGTCCCCGAGACCGCAATGGCCCAGGGAACCTCGAGCGTCAGCGTCGAACTATTTCTTGAGATCGCTGAGATTCCAGCAGGCGGTCTGGCTGTCGGCGTTCTCCTTGGTGATCGGAATCAGCGTGGTGTATTCCGAGCCCTTGACGGAGCCGGGCTTGACGCCCGACGAGAGCAGCCATTTGATCGTGCCTGCCATCTGTGCCGCCTGGGTCGGCACGTCGTAGCTCATGTTGAGATCGAACGCGCCCGACTTCACCAGTTCGCACGCGCCCTTGCGTTCGCCGCCGCCCGAGGTGGCCAGGAATACCTTGCCGGTGAGCCCGGCTTCCTTCACGGCCGCCGCCGTGCCGATATCCATGCCGTCCCAGAAGCCGACGATGCCGCAGAGATCGGGGTTCTGCTTCAGCACCGTTTGCGTGATCGCCTTGGCCTTGGCGGCGTCCCAATCGGCGGCCTGGCTCGACACCACCTTGATCTCGGGATGCTTGGCGAGCACGTTCTCGACGCCTTTGAGCGTATAGGCGCTGGCGGCCGCCGACAGCGCGCCCTGGATGATCGCGATCTTGTTCGATTTGCCCTCGCAGGCCTTGACCACGCCTTCGGTCTGGCGTTCGCCGATCTCGACCCAGTTGGCACCGACGAAGGCGGAGCTCCGATAGGCAGAGCCCATGTTGATCTGGATGACGTAGATGCCTTCGTTCTCGGCGCGCTGGAGCAATTTGGCATAGGTCTGCACGTCCGGATTATGCACCACCATCACCGCCGGCTTCTCCGAGATCAGCGAGGTGACGGCCTGCGCGCCGGCATTGGTGTTCCAGTTGGCGTCGCGGATCACGAACTTGACGCCGAGCGGCTCGAGCTCCTTCTTCAGGCCGGCATACCAGCCCTCGGTGAGGTCGAAGTTCATCGCGACCGGAACATAGGCCACGGTCTTGCCGGCCAGCGCTTCCTTGAACGGCTTCTGGAACGGCTCGTCCAGGCCCTGCTGGGCCAAAGCCGGTGCGGTCATGGCCGCAAGGCCCAGTGCTGCAACGATGGCCTTTGTCGGGCTGCCGAGATGCTTCATTGCTTCCTCCTTGGTTGTGGTTGTCGTTATCTCGTTGGGTCGGTCAGATGTCGCCCTGCTGCGCCGTCTCCTCGTTGCGCGGATTGAGGAAGGAATCGGTGATGACGGCGAGCAGCAGAACCACGCCCTTGATGAGATTCTGCCCGGCGTAGGAGATGTCCATGATGGTCATGCCGTTGAGCATCGTGCCGATCAGGAGCGTGCCGATCACGACGTTCAGGACGCCGCCGCGGCCGCCCGATAGCCCGATGCCGCCGAGCACGACGACCAGAATGACGTCGTAGATGAGCGTGGAGTTGAAGATGCGGGTCGGCATCGAGTTGACGGATGCAGCCAACACGAGGCCGGCGAAGCAGCCGATCAGGGCGGCGATCACATATTGCAGGACGATGATCGGGCGGGAGGGAATGCCGGTGACGCGCGCGGCGAAAGGGTTGTCGCCGATCGCATAGATATAGGCGCCCCAGCGCGTCTGGCGCAGCAGGAAAGCCACCACGATGCAGGCGATCGCGAACATGATGATCGACGTCGGGATGCCGAGGATCGTGCCCTGTCCGAGCCGCTCGAAGCCGTCCATGCCGGGGCTCCACTGCACGACGTCGAGCTGGAACAATGCGGCCTGCCCGAGACCGGCGAGGAGCAAGCCGGTCGCGAGCGTCGCGAACAACGAGGGAACCTCGGCGTAGGCGATCAGCCAGCCATTGACGAGTCCGAAGGCAATCGTCAGCAGCACGGCGGTCAGGAGCGAGGCCGGCAGCGAGTGGCCGTTCTGCACCATCTGCAAGACCAGCCCCGGCGGCACGGCGAGCGCGGCGATCAGCGAGATGTCGATGCCGCGTCCGATCACGACGATCGCCATGGCAAGGCCGAGGATGCCGAGCACGGAGACGTTCTGGAGCAGCGTCAGCATGTTCTCCGGGGTGAGAAAGCCGCGCAGGAAGATCGAGAATACCAGGAACAGCAGCGCGAAGACGGCGAAGACGATCTCTTGCTGATTGAACCGGAAACGCTTCATCGCCTGGCCCTTCCTGCGGACTATGGGTGCGCCATCTGCTTTGGCCGCGAGCGTGCCCTGGCGGACGAGCGTCCGTTGGCGCGGGTGCCACTCGACAAGGCGGCGCTCACGAAGTTGCCGACGCCATCGATGTATCCGTCGATCGACGTGCCGCGTTTGCGGTACTTGGCGCGCTTGACGTACCAGTCCTGCAGCAGCGGCTTGATCAGCGACGCCGTGAGCCTGACATGGTCGATCGTGAAGGCGCCACTGGCGACGCCCTGCCTGAGGACGTCGGCGATGATCTTCTCGGTCATGGCTTCCATGTCGATCGCGCGCTGACGTTCCGCCGGCGGAAAGGACTTCGCCTCCATGAAGGCGAAGACGAACCAGGGCTGCATCGCCTCGCTCATGCGGATATGGGTCGCGATGATCCAGTCGAGGTGCCTGTGGGCGTCATTCCTGACGTCGTCGGGAGGCGCCGTCAGAACCTCGGTCGCCGTTGCCGCGACCTCGCCGAGGATCATCGACAGGAGCCTGGGCTTGCTGTCGATATACGTATAGAGGCCGCCCATGCTGAGGCCGGAGGCCTCCGCGAGCTGGCGGAGCGTGGTGGCGTGAAAGCCCTGCTTGTTGGAGAGGGTGAGGGTTGCGCCGATGATACGCGCGAGATTTGCGACGGCAAGACGTGGCTTCTGGACGCGGATTGAGTCGCGGTGACGTTCCAGAATGCGCGTGCACAGCGCTTCCGTCGAGAACGCGTTCGTCCAAGGTCGTCGGCGCGCGAGATTCACGCTGCCTCCCCAAATTTCTTCCCGGGTCTTTTGGCGTTGTTGTTGATCCAGGCGTGGGCTTTACACCCTTGTCGTCATTCCTAGCGCAGAGAGTGGCCGTCGGGAAAGGGGGCGGACCAGAATTTTCTGAGAGAGCGCTCGCTCGTTTTTTCCGTGCAATGCAATGTCGTGGGCCCGCCCCGCGACGGAAGGCAGGTCCCCGATGCGCGCAAAGCGCTACTTCAGCAGCGGGCAGCCGCCGTCCTTCAGCGGCCGGAAGGCCTGATCGGCCGGGACTTCGGCGAGCAGCTTGTAATAGTCCCACGGACCCCTGGATTCCTCGGGCTTCTTCACCTGGAACAGGTACATGCTGTGGACCATGCGGCCGTCCTCGCGCAAGCTGCCGTTGTCGGTGAAGGCATCCCTCACCGGCAGCTCGCGCATCTTGGCCATCACGGTCTTGGTGTCCCTGGTGCCGGCGGCCTGCACGGCCTTGAGGTAATGCAGCGTCGCGCTGTAGGTCGCGGCCTGGTTCATCGTCGGCATCCGCTTGACGCGCTCCAGGAAGCGCTTGCCGAAGGCACGGGTCTTGTCGTTGAGGTCCCAGTAATAGGCCTCGGTGATGATCAGCCCCTGCGCGAGCTTCAGCCCCAGGCTGTGCACGTCGGAGATGAACATCACGATCGCCGCCAGGTTCTGGCCGCCGGCGACGATGCCGAACTCGCCGGCCTGCTTGATCGCGTTGATGGTGTCGCCGCCGCCATTGGCAAGCCCGATGATCTTGGCCTTGGAGGCCTGGGCCTGGAGCAGGAAGGACGAGAAGTCGGCGGTGTTGAGCGGATGCTTGACGCTGCCGAGCACCTTGCCGCCGGCGGCCTTCACCACGTCGCCGGTGTCGCGCTCGACCGAATGGCCGAACACGTAGTCGGCGGTGAGGAAGAACCAGGTGTCGCCGCCGTTCTTGACGATGGCGCTGCCGACGGTGTGGGCGTTGGCATAGGTGTCGTAGGTCCAGTGCGCGGTGTAGGGCGAGCAGGATTTTCCGGTGATGTCGGAGCTCGCCGCATCCGTCACGATCATGATCTTCTCGTACTGCTTCGACAGCTCCATCACGGCGAGCGCGGTGGCCGAGGTCGGCAGGTCGATGATCATGTCGACGCCCTCGGTCTCCCACCATTTGCGGGCGATGGTGGAGGCGACGTCGGGCTTGTTGAGCACGTCGGCCGAGACCATGTCGATCGGCTTGCCGAACATCTGCCCGCCAAAATCCTCGATGGCCATCCTGGTGGCCTCGACGTTCCCCATACCGCCGATGTCGGAATAGACCGAGGAGAAGTCGGAGAGCACGCCGATCTTGAGCGGGGTCTGCTGGGCGGGCGACGGATTGATGAAAAGCGCAGACAACAGCCCGGCCGCAAGGGCGGCGCGTGCGATCCGATACATGACATTTCCCCCGATCTTTGTAGTTGGCGCGCCAGATTAGATTGCCCCGGCGAAGGGGCAATTCTTGCGTCATGACGCCGGCGCGCAGGCAATTTGACGCAGTCGACAGCGCCGACTACGCTTCGCGCAAATTGCAAATCTTGGGGAATAGAAATGTCCAGCGACACCGCAGCCACCATCTCGAAAGCGCGCGAGCATTCCATCGGCGATCTCCTGCGCCGTTCGGCGGGCCGCGATCCGGGTAAGCTCGCGATAAGCTGCGGCGGCGTGAGCTGGACGTTCGCCGAGATGGACGCGATCTGCAACCGGTTCGGCCGCGGCCTGCTCGGCCTCGGCGTCAAAAAGGGCGATCGTCTCGCCGTGCTCTCGCGCAACTCCCATGCCTTTGCCGCGCTCCGCTTCGCAGTGGCGCGGATCGGCGCGGTGCTGGTGCCGATCAACTTCATGCTCAATCCGGATGAGATCAATTTCATCCTGAAGAGCTCCGGCGCAAAGCTGCTTGCGACCGGGCCTGATTTCGTCGAGCCCGCGCGAGCGGCCTCGGCCAAGGACTGTGCGGTCGAGAAGATGATCTGGCTCCCGGGCGAGGATCCCGCCACCGCGCCCGCCGGCCTCACCACCTTCGACGATCTGCTTCATGCCGACGGCTCGTTCCTGGAGGCGTCCGTCGACAGCCGCGACCTCGCGCAGATCGTCTACACCAGCGGTACGGAGTCGCTGCCCAAAGGGGCGATGCTGACCCATGAAGCCGTGATGTGGCAGTATGTCAGCTGCATCATCGACGGCGGCATGAGTGTGGACGATAAATTCCTGCACGCGCTGCCGCTCTATCATTGCGCCCAGCTCGACGTGTTCCTTGGCCCGCAAGTCTATCTCGGCGCCTCCGGCGTGATCACGAGAAAGCCTACTGCCGACAACATCCTGGCGCTGATCCAGGCGCACAGGATCACGTCGTTTTTCGCGCCGCCAACGATCTGGATCGCGATGCTGCGCTCACCCAATTTCGACAAGACCGACCTGTCGACCTTGCAGAAGGGCTATTACGGCGCCTCGATCATGCCGGTGGAAGTCTTGCTCGAGCTTCAGCGCCGTCTGCCCGCCGTTAAATTCTGGAACTTCTACGGCCAGACCGAGATCGCGCCGCTCGCGACCGTGCTGCGGCCCGAGGACCAGCTGCGCAAGGCCGGCTCGGCCGGCAAGCCGGTGCTGAACGTCGAGACGCGCGTGGTCAATACGGCGATGGAGGACGTCAAGGTCGGCGAGGTCGGCGAGATCGTGCACCGCTCGCCGCACCTGTTGTCCGGCTATTACAACGATCCCGTCAAGACGGCGGCCGCGTTCTCCGGCGGCTGGTTTCACTCCGGCGATCTCGCTACCGTCGATGGCGAGGGTCACATCACCGTGGTCGACCGCGTCAAGGACATGATCAAGACCGGCGGCGAGAACGTCGCGAGCCGCGAGGTCGAGGAGATGGTGTATCGTATCCCGGCGGTGTCGGAGGTTGCCGTCGTCGGGCTGCCCGATCCGCGCTGGATCGAGGCGGTCACCGCGATCGTCGTGGTCAAGAGCGGCGAGACGCTCGACGAAGAATCCGTCATCAAGCACTGCGCCGGCCAGATGGCGCATTTCAAGGTGCCCAAGCGGGTCATCTTCGTCGATAGCCTGCCGAAGAATCCGAGCGGCAAGCTGCTCAAGCGCGAGCTGCGCCAGCGCTTCGTCGGCGGCGAGACGCTCGACAAGGCGATCCAGAAGAATTTCGGGACGTGAGGCGTCGTTCGCCTTTCCCGCTTGCAGCGCTCTTGCCGTCGACGCGCGCCTGTCCATATTTGAAGCGTCACATCCTGGATCACGAGCCATGTCCCTCTGGACCTGCGAAACCTGCGGCGCGCAATTCCCGGCCAGCGAAAGACCTCCTGCGTCCTGTCCGATCTGCGAGGACGAACGGCAATTCGTGAACTGGAAAGGGCAGACCTTCCTCACCCGCGAGGCGTTGGCGGAAAGCCATCGCATGATCTGTCGCGACGATCTCGGCCTGACCGGTCTTGCACTCGAGCCGAGCTTCGCCATCGGCCAGCGCGCCTTGCTCGTGCCGCTCGCAGACGGCTGCGTGATGTGGGACTGCGTGCCGTTGGCAACGCCGGAGGCGATCGCGCAGGTCCGCTCGCTCGGCGGACTGCAGGCAATCGCGATCTCACATCCGCATTATTATGGCGCGCTCGCCGACTGGAGCGAGGCTTTCGGCGGCATCCCGGTCTTTCTGCACGCGGATGACCGCCAATGGGTGACGCGGCCGCATGCCTCGATCGTGCACTGGACCGGCGACAGCCATCGCATCTCCGACGACGTGGTGCTGCTGCGCAGCGGCGGCCATTTCGCCGGCGCCACCATGCTGCACTGGCGGCAGGGCGCGGACGGCAGGGGCGCGCTGCTCACCGGCGACATCGCGCAGGTGACGATGGACCGCCGCTTCGTCAGCTTCATGTATTCCTATCCGAACTACATGCCGCTCAATGCCACCGCGGTGCGGCGGATCGCCGGCGTTGTCGAGCCGTTCGCCTTCGACCGCATTTATGGCGCCTGGTGGGGGCGCAACATCGCCGCGGGGGCCAAGGCCGCATTCGCGGCGTCGGTCGCGCGCTATCTGGCGGCCATCGCTTGAGCCGGCGAACCGGACAGATACATCTTGCCACCTGCTAATATATGTACTATTCGTACAGTTATTAAGCGTGACGCAATGATGCGTGAGCGGCCCGGCATGATCGATGCATCGCCATTTCAGCGGCGCGTTCTGCGACCGCGTGAGCGGAGTTGAACGCATGACGGCGCAGCGCGACTATGAGACCTTCGAGGCCGGCGACGTCACGCTCCAGTCCGGGGCCATCTTCCCCTCGATGACGCTCGCCTACAAGACGTACGGCACGCTGAGCCCGGCCAAAGACAACGTCATCCTCTACCCGACCTCGTTCAGCGCGCAGCATTACGACACCGAATGGCTGATCGGGTCCGGCGGCGTGCTCGATCCCGAACGCTACTTCATCATCATCCCGAATCTGTTCGGCAACGGCCTGTCGTCCTCGCCCTCGAACACGGCTGGCCCGTTCCCCGAGCCGACCTACCACGACGCCATCGCGGTCCAGCATCGCCTTCTCACCGGGCGCTTCGGCATCTCGAAGCTCGCGCTGGTCTATGGCTGGTCGATGGGCGGCATGCAGGCCTATCACTGGGCGGCATCTCATCCCGATATGGTCGAGCGCGCCGCGGTGGTCTGCGGCAGTGCGCGCTGCGCGCCCTATAATCATGTTTTCCTCGAAAGCGTGAAGGCCGCGCTGACCGGCGATCCCGCCTTCCGTAACGGCCGTTTCGTCGAGAAGCCCACCGTCGGCTACCGCGCCATGGGGCGCGTCTATGCCGGCTGGGCGATGTCGCACGGCTTCTATCGCGACGAGCTCTGGCGCGAGGCCGGTTTCAGCTCGCTTGAGGACTATCTCGTCCGTGGCTGGGACGCGACGTTCGCGCGGCGCGATGCCAACGACCTGCTGGCGCAGATTGGCATCTGGCAGAGCGGCGATATCAGCCGCTGCGCCGCATTCGGCGGCGATCTCGATCGGGCGCTCGCCGCGATCAAGGCGCACATGCTGCTGATGCCGGGCGCCACCGACCGCTATTTCGACGTCCGCGACAACGAGGACGAACTCGGTCGGCTGGTCAACGCAAAATCGGCGGTGCTGCATCCGATCCCGTCGCTGCACGGCCATCGCGCCGGAAATCCCGTCAACAATCCACCCGACCAGGCCTTCATCAGGGCCGAGATCGCACAGCTCCTCAGCAAGTAAGACAGGCATCCGATCATGACTGACGCAACCGTTTCAGAGCCGGGCCACCGCCTGAAGCCGCTCACGCCGGCGATGCTGCGTGAATTGTCGGTGCGCTCCGATCTCAGGGGGACCGCGAAAAGCCTCAGCCATTACGGCCTGGTCGTGCTGGTCGGCGCGCTGGTCTGGAAGGTCTCTTCGGCCTGGGGCGTGTTATGGGCCCTGCCGCTGATGGCGGTGCAGGGCTATTTCGTCGCCTTCCTGTTCATGGCGTTGCACGAGACCGCGCACAAGACCGCGTTCAGGAGCCGTGGCCTCAACCTTGCGGTCGGCTATCCTTCGGGCTTCATCATCGGACAACCTTACGAATATTACTGCCTGTTTCACTGGGACCATCACCGCTACACCCAGGATCCTGAGAAGGACCCGGAGCTGATCGTCGGCGTGAAGCCGAAATCCGATACGCAGCTGGCGCTCGCTTATAGCGGCCTGCTCCAGGTCGCCGGCCGCCTCTGGCTGATGCTCGGCCACGCCGTGACCGGCAAGGTCACGGTGCCCTGGATTCCCGAAAACAAGCGCGCCATCATCGTGCGCGAGGCGCGCGCCTATGCTGCGCTCTATGCGCTGCTGCTCGCGCTCTCGCTGTGGTTCTCCTCGGCGCTGCTGCTCTGGGTCTGGATCGTGCCGCTTGTCATCGGGCAGTTCTTCCTGCGGCCCTATCTCTATGCCGAGCACACCGGCTGCGACCGCACCCGCAGCGCCTTCCAGAACACGCGCACCACCTACACCGGCGCGCTCGTCAAATGGTTCGCGTGGAACATGCCTTACCACGTCGAGCATCACGCCTATCCCTCCATACCCTTCCACGCGCTGCCGAAGCTGAACGAGATCGTCGACGGCGAGATCGTCCATCGCGGCCGCGGCTATATCGCGACGACGCGCGAGACCTGGGCCTGGTTTCGCCGGCACCGGCAGGCCGGCTAGGCAAATGCAAAACCCCGATCGCGGAGCGATCGGGGCTTTGTCGACGGCGCGAGATATCAGTAGATTCCGTAGGCGCAGACATTCACGACGCGGACGCGCAGTCCGTGGCGGGTCTGGACGACGCGCTCCTGGTAGCAGTTGTTGACGCCGGTGTTGACGTAGATTCCGCCAAAGCCCCAGCCGGGACCCCAGTGATGGTGGAAGCCGTGGGCCGAAGCGGCGGTGGGGGCGAGAGCGGCAACGCCGAGCGAGCCGGCAGCGATCAGACCGAGTGCAAGCTTACGAAACATCTTCATTCTCCAGTTGGCGCGAGGCCGTTGTTGTGTCCCTGCATCTCGGTCGGGTCGAAACGCGAATGCGTTCACGGGGCGAGGGGAGAATCGTGTTTCAGGATTGTTTCGTCGACTGCGGCGAGGCGCGCCGCCGTCATGCTTTCCGCGCCGCGCGATAGCGCGCGGCCATGGCCTGCGTCAGCTCGGCCATCTTCTCGCGGAGATCGGCAGGCTCCAGCACCTCGGCCTCGGGACCGAGCCGCAGCAATTCGGCCGCGGCGTGCCATGACGTCTTGCCGGTCGGCACTCTGGCGATGCGCCAGCCGTCCGCGTCGGCAGCGTCCTCGATCTGCGTGCGCGCCCGGACGTAAGGCTGGCTCAGCGCGTCGAGCAGTTTCACGCCGAACGGCGACAGCCGCACGATCGCGACATTCGGATGCATCTCGGCCTCGAGGCGCAGCGTGGCGGCCTGCCAATAGGCGGCGAGATCGAAATCGGCGGGACGATCGAAGCGCTCGTCGAGCGCCGTGCAATCGAGCACGCGCGCGACACGATAGGTGCGCACGCTGCCGTCGACCTGCCCTGCGAGATACCAGCCGCCGCCCTTCAGCACGAGCCCGAGCGGCGCCACGCGGCGCTGCTTTTCGGCGCGCCAGCTCTGGTAGCGGATCTTGATCAGCGTCCCGCGCAGGGCCGCACCGGCAATCGTGCGCAGGTGCTTTGGTTCTTCCGCCTCGCCGAACCAGCCGGGAGCGTCCAGGTGAAAACGCTCCTGCATCCGCCCGGCGTCCGCGCGCAGGTTGGCGGGCAGTGCCGCCATCAGCTTGTTCTGCGCGGCGATCATTGCCGCATCCAGCCCGAGTGCTGCCGCCGGCCCCGGCAAACCGGTCAGGAACAGCGCTTCCGCCTCGTTCTGCGACAGGCCGTTCAGCCGCACGCGATAGCCGTCGAGCAGGCGGTAGCCGCCCTCCGCGCCGCGGTCGGCATAAACAGGGACGCCCGATGCCGCGAGCGCGTCGATGTCGCGATAGATCGTGCGCACCGACACCTCGCAGGCTTGCGCGAGCTCGGGCGCGGTGACTTGCCCCCTGGCCTGGAGGGTGGTGAGGATCGACAGCATCCGGCTCGCGCGCATGACCCCTTAAACCATACCTGACACAGGATGTCAGGTATGGTCCGCTACAAGGTGCGCATCGCCAGACGGCGCCCGAGGAGACCTGCCATGACCGATCCGAACCGCATCACGCTGTATTACTCGCCGCAAAGCCGCGCCACCGGCACGCGGGTGCTGCTGGAGGAGTTGGGGGCGCCCTACGATCTCCATGTCCTCAACATGAAGGCCGGCGAGCAGCGGCAGGGCGCCTATCTCGCGATCAACCCGCTCGGCAAGGTGCCGGCGATCCGCCACGGCGATGCGCTGGTGACCGAGCAGGTCGCCATCACCATTTATCTCGGCGACCTGTTTCCGCAGGCGGGATTGACGCCCGCGCTGGACGATCCGCTGCGCGGCCCCTATCTGCGCTGGATCGCCTATTACGGCGCATCGTTCGAGCCGGCTTTAATCGACAAGTTCATGCAGCGCGAGCCGGCACCGATCACGCAGTCGCCCTATGCCGATTACGACACCATGCTGGGTGCGCTCGAGGCGCAATTGTCGAAGGGGCCGTATCTGCTCGGCGAGCGCATGACAGCAGCAGACGTGCTATGGGGCGTCGCGTTCAGCTGGACGATGATGTTCGGCATCGTGCCGAAAAAGGACGTCTTCGTCCGCTATGCCGAGCGGATGACGTCACGGCCCGCGTTCCAGCGGATCAATGCGGCGGATGACGAGATGGCGGCGCAGCATGCTGCGGCTGCTGTCGGTTGAATGATCCAGGGTTGCAGATGACAATTCACACGACCAATTGCTTCAACACCTTCATCCGGGTCGCTGAAGACTGTCCGGCGCATACTGGCGAGGAGCCGCCGCTGCGCGCGGGAAAGCCGACGGTGGCGTCCCTGCAATACGAGATGATCGCCAAGGCACCCTACAAACACACGTCCGACGACGTGATCTTCGCGACGTCTGCGCCGGGACGCGAGCTCGATGTGAAGGCGACGAAGACGGAGAAGCGTGCGGCCCGTGAAGCGTTCTTCTCCCGGGGGCAGGCGTGCATGAGGGCGTCGAGCCTGGGCAAGCGTTTTGGCTGGGGCGTTCATGCCGACAGTGAGGGCCGGATCGCGATTTACGCCGTCGACAGCAAACGCTACCAGGCGCTCGTCCGCGATCCCAAGCTCACGCAGGTGCGCGCGATGCGGTCGAAGCGGGCGTGATCAGAATTTTGGCGGCCGCTTTTCCGCGAACGCCTTGATGCCTTCCTTGATCTCGTCGCCGCGCATGCTGTCGCGGTGGCGCTGGTCGGCGGCTTGTTCATCCAATTCGCCGCGGGCGAATTCGTTGATGGCGCGCTTCATGCCGCGCATCGCCTGTGGCGCGTTGCCGGCGAGGACGCCGGCAAGCTTGTCGACCTCCTCGTCGAGGAATTCCACCGCCACCATGGCGGTGAGATAGCCGATCCGCAGCATCTCCGGCGCGCTGATCTTTTGCGCGGTCAAAAACAGCCTCTTCGCATTGTCGACGCCGAGCCGCGTCACGTAGCGTTTGATGCCGCTCCGGTAATAGTGCAGCCCGAGCCGCGCCGCCGGCATGAACATCTCGGCGGTGTCGACGCCGATGCGGAAATCGCAGGCGAGCGCGAGGTCCGTCGAGCCGCCATAGACGCCGCCATTGAGCCGGCAGATGGTCGGCACGCCGAGATCCTCCAGCCGGTTGACGACCGCTTCGAAGGCCGAGCCCGCGCTCTGCTGCTCGCTTGCGCTCACCGCGCGCTCGGCGACCGAATTCAGATCATAGCCCGCCGAAAAGGCGCGCCCGGTGCCGGTCAGCACCAGCACGCGGATCGCGGGATCAGCCTCGATCCGGTCGAACAGTTTGACGAGTTCGCCGAGATCTTCGGCCTGGAGCCGGTTGAGATGCTTGGG
This sequence comes from Bradyrhizobium sp. 1200_D9_N1_1, assembly GCF_052075915.1. Taxonomy (NCBI): domain Bacteria; kingdom Pseudomonadati; phylum Pseudomonadota; class Alphaproteobacteria; order Hyphomicrobiales; family Nitrobacteraceae; genus Bradyrhizobium; species Bradyrhizobium sp. 1200_D9_N1_1. The sequence goes on from NZ_CP197226.1 coordinate 1,329,634, forward strand.
ACGATTGAGGCGGATGGTGGCCCGCGCGCCGTCGCGTTCGAGCACGGGGCCAGAGGCTGCGTCGGCTATATCCGACATTCTTGTCTCCCTTTACCTGTTTTCGAGCGTGCGCCGTTTCGCCTCGGCGTCGATGGTCTCGGCGAGGTCGGGATGCCGCGCCATCAGCACGCGGAAATCGACGAGATCGAGCACCAGGAGCCGCGACACCTTCGTGGTCGAGACGTTGGCGCCGCGCATGTTGTTGCCGAGCAGCGCCATCTCGCCGAAGAAGGCGCCTTCGCCGAGCTGAACCTTCTTGCCGGGCAGGTCGACCTCGACCGCGCCGGCAGCGATAAAATACATGCAGTCGCCCTGCGTGCCCTTGCGGATGATCATGGTGCGCGCCGGCAGCTCCATGGTCCGCAGCATATGGGTGACGTCGGCGATGGCCGCCGGGCCAAGCGCCGCAAAGAACGGCACCTTGCTGACGGATTCCCAGGTCTTGAGGAAATTGTCGCGCCGGGTCTCCGCGGCAAAGCCGGTTGCCAGGATACCGGTCCAGAGACCGAACACGCCGAGGCCGGAGATCATCACCAGCGCCGCCACCATGCGCCCCAGAGGCGTCACCGGCACGACGTCGCCATAGCCGGTCGTCGTCAAGGTGACCACCGCCCACCACAGCGCCGCCGGCACGCTGCCGAAGGTCTGAGGCTGCACGTCCCGCTCCAGGAAATATTCGGCGACGGAGGCGAGGAAAACCACCATCAGGAAGATCACGAGCACGCTGACCAGCGGTCCCGATTCCAGCACCAGGACGCGGCGGAGCTGGCGCAGGCCCGGAATGCCCGGCACCACCTTCAGCACCCAGAGCACGCTGAGCAGCCAGGCCGTCCGAAGCTCGACGCCGAGAACCAGCGCGACCGGCACGGCCAGCGCTCCGATCGCATCGACGATGCCGGCGGAGGAGGACATGTAGAGCGCAAGGCGCTCGGTTCGCCTCATGTGGCGCAGCCGGACGACCCATTCGAACACGAAATAGGCGAGGCAGGCCCAGAGCAGGGCATCGACCCAGCGGGGCGCCGTCTCATAGGCCGGGCCAACCGTCAGCAGCACCATGCTGAGCAGGCCGACGCCGACCGCAACATAGGCCGCCTTGGTCATGTTGCGGCCGGCCGTGGCGGCCACGAACTGGGCCAGAGCGGAGATCAGCGGCTTGAACATGCGGGAAGGTGGCTCGGTCTTGGCTTTAGCGGTCTTGGCTTTAGCGGTCTTCGCTTCAGCAGTCTTGGCTTTTGCGGTCCCGGCTGGGACCTCGGTGTCAAAGTGCCTGCCCGGGCCGAGGCCGTCAACGACGGGCGCGGGCCGCGGCAAATGGGAAGACGAAGGCGGGGGGCGGCAGCCGGTCCCGCCGCTACCTGAAATGCGGCGGCTCGTCGTAGCCGCGGCGGCTGCTGAAGAACAGCAGGACCATCAGGCCGATGCCCACGACGACGGAAAATCCCGCCCCCAGCGCGAGAGCCACATAGCCTTCCGTCGGGATCGGCTCGCCTTCGACCGCCATCGCGGAATAAGCGAAATAGCCAACCGCTGCCAGCATTCCCACGAGGAAGATCATGAGGAGTGTACGCATGGCGCGTTCTCCGGTTGTATCCGGAAACCAATGGTTGCGGATGGGGAGGGTTCCCGAGTTCCGGCGGTTGATCCTCCCGGAAGACGTCCGCCCGCCCTGCCCCGAGAGTGCCAGATGGGCGGGTCAAGCGCTCTGCGCGGTCTTGACCACCACAACGTTGCTGTCGTCGTGCTGGGGAGGGCCGGCATCCGGGGCGGTTTCATCGATCTCGCCCGCATGGCGCTTCAGGTAGTCGCGACGCATGCCGATCTCGTCGCGGACGAATTCGTAGCCGAGCTTGAAGGTGTCGAGCCCGTCGGTACTGATCGTGCCGTCCCGGAGGCCGATGACCGCGCCGCGCAGGATACCTTCCAGCTCGTCCTGGAGACATTCGAGCTGATCCAGCGAGTGGGCGTGCTCGATGCGCTCGCCGATGTCGAGGATGGCGGTGGAGAGCTCGCTGGCCTTCTCCGGTGCGATCCGGGTGATCTTGGCGTAGATGGCGGCGAAGATCGAGCCGATGACGCTGAGCGCCGCGGCGCCGAGATACATCAGGTCGCTGTATTTATCCATGAACGACTTGGTGTCGTCGTTGATGTAATCGGCCGCGCCCTGATGCGCCATCACATAGGCGTCCTTCTCGACCGAGGCCGGCTCGATCCTGCTGGCGAAGCCGCTGTCGAGCCCGAGGGCCGACTTGTTCTCGTAGACGGTGCGCGCGAGTTCGCCCGCCGTGGCCGCCGACATCCTGGATTGCGCGACCAGCAGCCATTCCAGCCCGATCGTTTCGAGATCGTCGTCGGGAATTTCAGGCGAGACCGACAGCGTCCCTGCCGTCAGCGTCTCGTCTGCAATGCCGGGGAATTTGCGCGCCAGCGCCTTGGTCTCGTCGATTGCGTTGAGCGTGAAGCCGCCGCGTTTGGCGACCTGCTCATAGGCCTTGTCCCGCACCGCTTTCGAGGCGTGGACGATGGCGATCACCGCACCGAAGCCGTTTCCCGGCGCAAGCAGCTTGTCGAGTGTTGCGCCCTGCGGCGCCATCTGTATCCTGGCGGCGTCCGGACCGTCGGGGATGTCGAGGATGCCGCGGACGAAGGCAAGCGAGGACTCGTTCTCGGCGAGGACTGCGACCTTCTTCTTCTTCAGCTCGGCAAGCGACTTGATCTTCTTGTTGCCGGGTCCAAGCAGGAGCACGAGGTCGTGCTCGAGGATCGCGAGCGTGCGCGCCCGCAGCGGGACCTTGGCGTCGGTGCGCAGCACGGCGAGGTCGGCCTGCTTGCGGTCGAACTGGGCAAGCGCCTTGGCATTGTCAGGGTTGTTGACGATCTTGATGCGGAAGCGCGAGGCGTTGTTCTTCAGGAGTGCGGCGAGCTTGACCGCGAACAGCGCCTCGTCGCTGTTGGGTGCGCCGACGGCAAAGGTCAGCGTCTCCGAATTGTGCACCAGCGCGCGGCCGGCCCAGACGGTGGCAAGCGACAGCAGCAGGGTCAGCACGACGTACAGCAGGACCTGCTGCTGATTGGTCTTGATTACCTTGGGGCGCCGGGGCGGCGGTTCGACCGACGATGTGGTCGGGCCTTCAGTACTCATGGCAGCACTCTGGCCTTATTCTGGGTCGCGGGCGGCTCGCGGATCCGATCGCTGCGTGCGCCCCTGCAATTCTTAAACGCCTGAAAAAAGAACGATATTCTCTATCGCCAATGATAGCTTGCCGGTACCGGAATGCAAATTTCGAGCCGGAGGTAACCTTACTCCACGCCGACGCGGCGATTGGTCATCCTATCACCAGTTAGCCACAGTTGGCGATTTTCCGGTTCCCCCCGGCTGCATTCCGGTGCGGGAGGTGTCATAAATCAGAGGTCCCGGCGATTTGACCGGTCCAAGAAGAAGTTGCGCTGAACGCTCCAATCTTTTCTTGTCACCTCAATGAGGGCGTCAGCTTTGTCGTTTCCACCCATGTCATCGGCGGTTCCGGTTGAGGCGCTCATTGGCTGGATGTTGTTGCTCACGTTCAAGCACATCATCGCTGATTTCGTCCTGCAGACCGCCTGGATGGCGCATGGCAAGGACCAGAAGCACGGCTGGGCCCTGCCGCTCCTGGTGCATTGCCTGATTCACCTTGCGGTTGCGCTGCCGCTGATCCTGATCGTCGCGCCGAAATTCTGGTTCGTGGCCTTCATCGATTTCGTGATCCACATCACGATCGACCGCGCCAAGGGGTTCGTCTCCGCCAATTTCGGGGTCGACCTTGCGCACCCCTGGTTCTGGACCCTGATCGGCGTCGACCAGGCGCTCCATCACCTGACCGGCTTCGGCCTCTCCATCTTCATGGCGGCGAACTGATTGCTTGCACCCGTCATTCCGGGGCGGTCCGCAGGACCGAACCCGGAATCTCGAGATTCCGGGTTCTCGCTTCGCGAGCCCCGGAATGACGGCAAGTGGCAATTCTCGCCCCTTCCGATTCGCGGGGAGCGCACAAGGAACCCCGGGTGACTACCGTCAGGGGTGGTTAACCTTCCGTTAGAGAATTGCGCTGCATCTTCCCCACACGAGGGAGAACTGCAATGTTTTCAAGCCGCGACGCCTTTGAAAGCGATTTCTGCCCGGTTCGCGACGAGCTCCTTGGCGAGATGTATCGCGCCAGCGAGAGTGGCCTGCCGAGGTTGGTTGAGAGTGTTTCCCCTGACGCACGCGCGAAGCTGGCGCTGTTCTGCTATCGCCGCAGCCATTTGCATTCGCTGGCGGTCGCGATCGCGGGCAGCTGCAGCGAGCGCGACCTGATCGAGAACGGCGGCCGGGTCGGCTCGACGCTCTACGCGCTGTCGCGCGAAGGCGTCGCCAAATCCTCGCCGTCGCTGTCGGGTGGCCGCAAGCCGATCACGCTGTCGACCAAGCCGCTCTCGGTGCTTGCACCGCTCGATGACGAGCTCGACGACGAAATCAGCGAAGCTGTCCCCGCCTAAGGGTTCGCGATCATCGGCAGCCCGAACTTCCGCCGCGCCATTGCGCATTCGGCGTCGCCCGGCATGCAGCTGCGACAGACTTCCGGCCGCACGGCGTAGATGCCGCAGGCGGTCTCTTTCCCGATCTCCCCACGCAACGCCGAGCAGCGATCGCCTTCGCAGCGCATGCCGGACTGCCGCGCATTGACGAGCGCCTCCGGGATCGCCGCAAGCTCCTCGTCGCTCTCGATCGAGAAGCGGGGCCAGTTCTCCGAATAGCCGCAGCAGGCGCCGCAGCTCTGGCAGCAGCTCGACAGGTCGATGGGGGATGGCTCTTCCATCGTCGTCACGTGTCCTTTGGCGGGCCCCAGACCAGGCTCTGCCGCCATTTTGCGCGCAGCACGTCGCGCCGCTCCGGATATTTCTCGTCGAGATAGGTCGCCTCCACGACGCGGTCGGTGCGGAAGCTGCGGAAGTCGCTGCGCAGCTCGCACCAGGCCGCGAGCAGGCGCACGGCTTCGAGATAGCCGACCGAGATCGGCCAGATCATGCGCTCGCTGGGGCGGCCCTGCTCGTCGCGATAGCGCAGCATGATCTTCTTGCCTTCGTGGATCTGGGTGCGCGTGCGCGCCATGTCGAGGCGGTCCGGCTCCCTGTTCCAGCTTGGCCGCGCGCGGCTCGCGGGCTCCAGCACGAAGGGGCGCAGGCGCTCAGGCACGGTGTCGGCGATCTTCGCCATCAGATCTTCGGCCGCGCGCGCCAGTGTGGAATCGGCATGGCCCGCGACCCATTGCGCGCCCAGCACCGCCGCCTCGATCTCGTCGGGTGTCAGCATCAGGGGCGGCAGGTCAAAACCCTTTTCCAGGATGTAGCCCATGCCGGCTTCGCCGCGGATCGGCACGCGCTGGCCGATCAGTGTCGCGATGTCGCGATAGATCGTGCGCTTGGAGGTCTCGAGCTCGGCCGCAATCGCATCCGCCGTCAGCGGCTTACGCGTGCGCCTCAGCACCTGGATGATCTGAAACAGCCGGTCGGCGCGTCTCATGACAATTCTCTTTCCAAATTCCTGACCGCAGCCCGCTCAAAATCCGGCGCGTGGATGCTGACAGGATGTTGGCAGCAGGGGGGTTCTATACCGGGACAACACATCGACTGAAGAGGATTTGTCCATGATCATCCCAACCCATTTCAGCCCGGCCGGTCCGCTGTGGCGGGCGCAGGCCGTGCTGCACGCTTTGGCCTTCAGCCGGCTCATGTTTTTCGATCTCACCGTCGTCGACCTCCGCGTTGCGCTCGCGACCATGGTGACACGCTCGCTGATCCAGGCTGCGGACGCGCTGGTCCGCCACATCATGGGCCGCGCCTGGCGAGGGGCCCGTTTCGCAGAAGATATCACGGCTGCTGCCACCATGGTGGCAGCAGCCCGCGGTTAGGTTCCGTCAACTCTTTCTTCAGGAGAGCTTTATGATCACGCTTTACGGCTTTGGCACCGGCTTCGGCCTGCCGGAAATCAGCCCCTTCGTCACCAAGACGGAGGTGCAGCTCAAGATGGCGGGACTGCCCTACCGGAAGGAGCGTGCGATGCCGCCCGCCTCCCCCAAGGGGCAGCTGCCGTTCATCGACGACGGCGGCGAGGCGGTGGCCGATTCCACCTTCATCCGCGCCCATATCGAGCGCCGCTACGGCTTCGATTTCGACGCCGGGCTCTCGTTGCAGGAGCGCGCACAGGCCTGGGCGTTCGAGCGCATGATCGAGCATCACGTCTATTGGGCGCTGGTCGGCGCGCGCTGGGTCGATCCGATCAACTTCGCCAAGGGCCCGTCGCATTTCTTCGACGGCGCGCCGGAACACAATCGCGAAAAATTGCGCGAGGATGCGCAATTCCGTGTCGCCGAGAACTATCTGCTCTCCGGGCTCGGCCGCCACGCACCGGACGACGACGTCGATCTCGCGGTGCGCTCGCTGTTCGCGCTTTCGGTGCAACTCGGCGACAAGGCCTATCTGATGGGCAACAAGCCCTGTGGTGTCGATGCCACCGCCTTCGGCGCACTCGCCGGAATCCTGACGCCGTTCTTCGAATCCGGTTTGCGGCAGCGGGCCGAGGGCTTCCCGAACCTCACCGCCTATGTCGACCGCATGATGGACAATTACTATCCGGAGTTCGCCTGGACCCCGCTGCGGCAGGCGGCTTAGCGTCGCCTCAAGGAAGCCAAAAGAAAAGAGCCGGCCCATCGGGCCGGCTCTCGTCGTCTCGAAACTGTCGCAGCGCTTACTTCACCAGCGTGTACTTGCCGTTCTTCACCGTGAGCAGGATGCGCGAGCGCTCGTCGAGGCCGTAGCGGTCCTTTTCGGTGAAGTTGTAGACGCCCTGGCTCGCAGCCAATTCCTTCTCCGACAGCAGCGCCTGGCGGATCGCTTCGCGGAATTCCGGCGTGCCGGGCTTGGCCGTCTTCAGCGCGGTCGGGATGACTCGCTTCAGGATCTCGAAGGCGTCATAGGAATGGCCGGCGAACTGGCTGCGGCTGTTCGGGCCGTACTTGCCTTCATAGGCCGAGTTGAGCGCGAGGCCCGGCTTCTTGGTGGCGGCTTCGTCCGGCTGGTCCTCGGGGTCCATGACGGGGCCCGAGGCCATCAGCACGCCTTCGGCCGCTTTGCCGGCGATGCGGATGAAGTCCATGCTGGCGGCGCCATGGGTCTGGTAGATCAGGCCCTGGTAGCCACGCTCGCGCAGCTCGGTCTGCGGCAGCGCGGCCGCAGTGCCGGAGGCGCCGACCAGGATCGCGTCGGGATTGGCGGCGACGAGCTTGAGCACCTGTCCGGTCACCGACGTATCGGGACGGGCGAAGCGCTCCTCGTCCACGATGGTCATGCCCATCGGCACGGCCTGCGCCTTCAGGTCGTTGAACCAGAGGTCGCCGTAGGAATCGGAGTAGCCGATATAGCCGAGGGTCTTCACACCCTTCGACTTCATGTGGTCGTATAGCACCTTGCCCACGATCGGGATCGGCTGCGGCATCGCCACCGACCACTTCATGCGCTCGGGCGTGATCGGGAACGGCGCGAGGCCGAAATGCGGAATGCCGGCTTCGTTGGCGACGTTGGAGACCGCGATGGTCGGCGGCGTCAGCGCCGAGCCCATGATGATGTCGGCCTTGGATTCGGTCACGAAGCGGCGGGCGTTGGTGGTCGCGGTGGTGGGATCGCCGCCGTCGTCGAGCACGATCACCTTCAGCGGCACGCCGCCGATCTCCTTCGGCACGAACTCCAGCGCATTGCGCTCGGGAATGCCGAGGGCGGCGCCCGGGCCGGTCGTGGTGGTGGTGATGCCGATGGTGATTTCGCTGGTCTGCGCCAGCGCGGGCAGGGCCGGCAGGGCAAGCGTCGCCGCGGCGATCGCGGCGGTCAGGTAAAAGCGTTTCATCTATTGTTCCTCCCTTGACGTGTTTCTTTGAAAGCAGAAATCGGGGGGTAATTCAGCCCCCTCTTTTGGTGATGCGGCGATTTAGCTCCCCGATCTAACTTCCCGTAAACTTGGTCACCATTTCCGCCGGAAACGGTGCCGATTTCAGCTTCTCCGGATTGGCCGGGTCGCGGCCGACCAGGACGCGGGTCTCGAATGCCTCGATGGCGAGATCGGCGGTCTTGTAGACATTGTGCTTCACCTCGAAGCTCGAGCGCTTGATGCTCTCGATCTTCGTCTCGATGGTGATCCAGTCGCCATGGGTCGAGGGGATGTAGAACTTGGCCCGCGTGTCGACCATGGGGATACCGACCAGGCCGTATTTGTGGACCAGGTCCTGCTTCGAGAAGCCGGCCTTCTCGAACAGGACCGAGGTCGAATCGTCGAACATGCTGAAATAGCGCGGGTAATAGACGATGTTGGCGGGGTCGCAATCGCCCCATTGGATCTGTACGTCGCGCCGGTTCACGAACATGTGGTTGGTACTCGTTGGGGCCGGCTCTCACCTCTCCCGTAGGGAGAGGTCGAATTGCGCAGCAATTCGGGTGAGCGGTTTCGGTCTCTCGATAGTGCAAAGCCCCTCACCCGGCGCTGCGCGCCGACCTCTCCCAATGGGAGAGGTAAGGTCGAGGACGCTGCTGCAATATCGCTCATGAATTTACTTCGGCGCCATGCGCAGCGAGCCGTCGAGGCGCACCACCTCGCCGTTGAGGTACGAATTCTCGACCATGTGCAGCGCGAGCGCGGCGAACTCGTCGGCATTGCCGAGCCGGCGCGGGAAGGGGATCGCGGCCGCGAGCGAATCCTGGGCTTCCTGCGGCAGGTTCGCGAGCAGCGGGGTGAGGAACAGGCCGGGCGCGATCGTCAGCACGCGGATGCCGAACTGTGCGAGCTCGCGCGCGATCGGCAGCGTCATGCCGACGATGCCGCCCTTCGAGGCCGAATAGGCCGACTGGCCGATCTGGCCGTCATAGGCGGCCACGGAGGCGGTGTTGATGATGACGCCGCGCTCGCCGGTCGCCTGCGGCTCGAGCTTGGACATCTCGGTTGCGGCGAGGCGGAGCATGTTGAAGGTGCCGATCAGGTTGACCTTGATTACCTTGTCGAAATCGGCGAGCGCCATCGGGCCGTCGCGGCCGACGACGCGTTTTGCCACGCCGATGCCGGCGCAGTTGACCAGCACGCGCGCGGGGCCGTGGGCCTTGGTCGCCTGCGCGATCGCAGCTTCAGCGGAAGCGGCGTCGGAGACGTCGCAGGTCACCGCCACGCCCTTGATCTCGGCGGCGACGGTTTCGGCGAGCTTGGCATTGAGGTCGCACACCGCGACCTTGGCGCCCTGCGCCGCCAGTTTTCGCGCGGTCGCCGCGCCCAGCCCCGATGCGCCGCCGGTGACGATGGCTGCCTGATCCTTCAACAACATGGCGTTCTCCTGTAGCGATGGTTTCTTAGCCGACCGATATCACACGGTCCGATGGATTGGCAGCGTAGAGCTCGTCGATCAGCGCGCCGCGATGCTCCAGCACCGCGCGCTGGTTGATCGAGCCCTTGTCGGTGACCTCGCCCTTGTCGATCGAGAGCGGCGTGTCCATCAGGATCGCGCGCGTGATCCGCGTCGAGGAACCGGTGGCCGAGCCGAGGAAACGGGTCAGGCGCTCGCGAAAGGCCTCGCGCACCAGCCGGTCGCGCGTCGCGACGACGAGGTCGTCGGCCGGCAGCGTCGGGTTGACCAGCCTACAGCCGTCGAGGTCGAGCACGACCAGCGCGGAGACCTCGTCGCGGTTGATGCCGGCGATGACGACGTCGCGCACCAGCGGTGCGCAGGCCGCAACGAAGCGCGCGCGCAAGGGGCCGACACTGACCCAGGTACCGCTCGCGAGCTTGAAGTCCTCGCTGACGCGGCCGTCGAAATCGAAGCCGGCGTTGAGATCATCGGGATCGGCAGGCTTGAGCGCGTCGCCCAACTTGTAGAATCCTTCTTCGTCGAAGGATTTTGCGGTGATATCCGCCTGGCGCCAGTAGCCGGGCATCACGTTCGGCCCCTTGGCGCGGACCTCGAGCTTGCCGTTGTTCGGCACCAGCTTGGCGTCGTTGCCGGAGACGGGGAGGCCGACATGGCCGGAGCGGCTGGTGCGCGGATTGACCGACATGAAGAACGGCGCGGTCTCGGTCGCGCCAAGGCCGGTCAGCATCGGCACGCGATAGCCTTTTTCCTTCACCGCGAGCTCGTCGAGGCTGTCCCAGACGAACGGCGACAGCGCCGCGCCCGAGAAGAACATCGCATGCAGCCGGTCGAAGAATTTCGCGCGCAGGCCCTGGTCGTCGCGCAGATAGGGCAGCAGCGACTCATAGCCCTTCGGCACGTTGAAATAGACGGTCGGCGAAATCTCCTGGAGATTGCGCACGGTCTCCTCGATGCCACCGGGCATCGGCTTGCCGGCGTCCAGATACATCGAGCCGCCATTGTAGAGCGTCAGGCCGATATTGTGGTTGCCGCCAAAGGTGTGATTCCAGGGCAGCCAGTCGATGATGACGGGCGGCTCGTCCTTGAGGAAGGCGAGGGTCTCGCGCAGCATCACCTGGTTGGCGCAGATCATGCGCTGGGTGTTGATGACGGCCTTGGGATTGCCGGTCGAGCCCGACGTCAGCAGGAATTTCGCGATCGTATCGGGGCCGATCTTGCCGTGGACTTCGTCGAGATCGCCGCGGATCGGCGTCGCCATGAGGTCGGCGAGCAGCGTGACGTCGCGGCCCGCCACATGGCCGTAGGAGGCGGCGATCTCGGTGCCGAGCGAAACATTGGCAGCGAGCGCATCCGAGAACTTGTCGGCGTCCTCGGCGAAGACGAGGCCGGGCGTCAAGAGCTTCATCAGATAGGAGAGCTTGCCGTAATCCTTCGACACCAGCGAATAGGCCGGCGACACCGGGCAGAACGGAACGCCGGCATAGAACGCGCCGAAGGCCAAAAGCGCATGGTCGATCGAATTGCCGGAGAGGATGACCACCGGCCGGTCCGCCGACAAGCCGCGCTGGATCAGCGCCGAGGCGATGTGCCGGCTCGCGGTGAGCAGCTCGGCATAGGTGATCTTGCGCCAGCCGCGGCCGCCTTCGCGCTCCGCCATGAAGACGCGGTCCGGCGTCGTCGTCGCCCAATGATGCAGACGGTCGGTGATGCGGACGGAATAGTCGCCGAGCGGCTGCTTCGGCCGCAGGTAGATCGTCCCGTCCTCACGCCGTTCGATATTGACGACGGGATCGCCGAACGAAATCGGCCGCAGCGGGAAAGTGCTTGCGCCGCGCTCCGTGCCGGAAGAGGACGGCTGTGCATTCATGACTTTGGCTTCACCTTGGCGGTCTTGTGCTCGAGGAATTCGCGGATCCTGCGCTTTGCTTCCTTGTCGCTCTGGGCGACGGTGGCCATCAGCGATTCCATCAACAGGCCGGTCTGCGGATTGGCTTCCGCGATCATCGGCAGCGCCTGGAGCACGGCGAAATTCGTCAGCGGCGCGTTGGAGGCGATCTTGGTCGCAAGCTCAAGCGCCTTGCCGAGCCCGTTGCCGGCTTCGGTCAGATATTGCGCAAAGCCGTAGGAAGCGCCTTCGGTCGCGCTATAGACGCGGCCGGTCAGCATCATGTCCATCATCCTGGCAACGCCGATCAGCCGCGGCAGCCGCACCGAGCCGCCGCCGCCGACGAAGATGCCGCGCTGCCCCTCCGGCAGCGCGAAATAGGTCGAGGGCTCGGCGACGCGAATATGGGCGGCGCAGGCGAGCTCCAGCCCGCCGCCGATCACGGCACCCCGGAGCGCGGCGATCACGGGCACGCGGCTATACTGGATGCGGTCGAACACCCGGTGCCACATCTGCGAATGGAGCAGCCCGCCGGTCGCGTCGTGCTCCGTCAGTTCGGACAGGTCGAGGCCGGAGGAGAAATGGTCGCCGATGCCGTGGATGACGACCGCGCCGATATCCTCGGGCAGGGACGCAAAGCACTCGCCGATTTCCAGGATGATGCCGTCATTGAGCGCATTGCGCTTGGCCGGCCGGTTCAGGCCCACGGTCAGAACCCTGTCGGCCCGCTCGATCCTCAACAGCCCGGAGGCACCCGCGTCAGCGGTCTCGGCGTTTCCCTGTGTCATTTGCGTCCTTATCAGAATAGTTATGTTGTATAACGAATTTACAAGGAGTCAACAAGGGAGGCCCTCCCTGGCGTCGGGGCAGCTACGCTCGTCTCGGCTCCCCCGGGGAACGGGTAGCCGCCGATGTCATCAGCCCATCGCCACCCGGTCGCCCTTGGTCCCGTGCTCGCGCCGGTCGAGCCACATCGTGCCGAGCGCAAACGCCAGCCACCCGAAATTGTAGGCAAAGCCTACGATCAGAACGACCCAGCCGGGAATCGGTCCGACGGCGGCGCGATCGATAAGTTCCGTCAAGGTCATTGCAGGCGTCGGATGGATTGCAATCTTGCCGTAATAGGCTGTCGCCTGGATGGCGAATATCCAGACGTAGTTGCGACGCAACCGCCGTCCGGTAGCGCGGACAAATGAAATGTGATGGCGGGGCGCAGTGTAGTCGCGCGCGAGAACGGCCTTCCAGCTATCGTCGTGCGCTTCACCGGTGAAGATTGGCGCATAGAAATTCCTCTCCAGCCAACGAGCCCGGGCACGCCAGACATTGAAATAGCGATAACGCCGCGCCTCCATACCAAGGAACACGGCAAGGAGCAGTCCGACAAGCACGAGTGGTAGAGGCGAAGCCTCCGGGCTCGAAAATGTCGTCGACAGCGCGATGCCCATCGTGACGATCGCCCAATTGGTCGTGTTGTCGAGCCGCGTTCGCCAGATCGTCGATCGATAGACCTCGCCGCGGTAGAGATGAGCGATGGCGCCCATTTCGGCGGAGTCGAAGGTGTGTTGGGGGACTGGTTCGCTGGAAGCCATAAGAGACATGGTGGGACTCCCGTGGTCTGCACAACTTGGTGCAGATCACATTCTGAACCAGGTTCGCCCTGGGTCAAAGACCGATTCCTCACATCACCTGATGGACGTCGATCACGACGCGGTCCGCGTGGCGTGCGGCTGAAGCTACAAAAATGTGCTCCATCAGCCAGCGATACTTTTCATGCCCGGTCTCGAACCGCGGCACGGTCCGGAAATAGATCAGTTTCGGATCGACCGGCTCGCCGCGCTTGAGCTCTTGCAGCAGCTCGACCGGGCCGAAGCGGATGCCCTTGTTCTCGACATAGACGATGGCGCCGTCGGCGGTCTCGAAGGCGTATTTCGCTTCTAGGTCGATCAGCTCGTTGGGGCGGATGGTCTGGAAGTCGGCGCCGAACGGCAGCACCTTGCCGGTGACCGCGCCCGTCACCTCGCCGCCGATGATCGGAATGATGCGGCGGACCCCGATGCCGGTCTCGCCGGCGGTGACGACGTCGCCGATGCGGGCGGTGATGGTGAAGACGTATTTGGTGTCGAGGGTGGGGGTCATGTGTCACTCCAACGGTCACACGGTCACACGGTCAGAAGGCGCCGGTGTCTTCGCCTCTCCCCGCCTGCGGGGAGAGGCCGGAATGCGCGCGTAGCGCGGATTCCGGGTGAGGGGGAGTCTCCGCGAGTCCGACTGTCACCGTCCTCGCGGAGGCTCCCCCTCACCCCAACCCTCTCCCCGCAAGCGGGGCGAGGGAGATCACCGCCGTTGCGGCGAGAACCCGCATTCAATCCATCATTAATGCGCCATCATCCGCGTCGGCAGCCAGGTCGCCAGCAGCGGGAAGGCGATCAGGATCACCAGCCGCACCAGATCCGTCGCCACGAACGGGATCACGCCCTTGAAGATGGTGGAGAAGGAGACGTCCTTCACCACGCTTTTTATGACGAAGACGTTCATGCCGACCGGCGGGTGGATCAGGCCGAGCTCGACGGTCATCACGATGATGACGCCGAACCAGATCGGGTCGAAGCCGAGATGCATGATGACGGGGAAGATGATCGGCACGGTGAGGATGATCATCGCCATGGCGTCCATCAGGCAGCCGAGCACGAGATACATCACCATGATCAGTGCCAGCACGCCGTAGGGGCCGAGGCCGAGGCCGGTCAAAAATTCCGTCACCTTCTGCGGCGTCTGCGTCACCGTGAGGAAATAGCCGAAGATCAGCGCACCGATCAGCACGGTGAACACCGCGGCGGCGGTGCGCGTCGCCTGGAGCAGCGAGGCCAAAATCTTCTCGCGGTCGAGCCGGCCGGTGAAGACGCCGATGATGAAGGCGCCGGTGGCCCCGACGCCGCCGGCTTCCGTCGGCGTGAAGCGCGGCAGGAAGGGCAAGCCGTAAAGGCCGCCGATGACGAAGACGAACAGCAGGACCGGGGCCCAGATCTCCTTCAGGCCGGCAAAGCGCTCGCGCCACGGCAGCACCTTGCCCTTGGGCAGGAAGTCCGGCCGGAAGTATCCGATCAGGGCGATCGTGATCATGTACATGGTCATCGCCAGCAGGCCCGGAATGATGCCGGCGATGAAGAGTTTTCCGATGTCCTGCTCGGTGATGATGCCGTAGACCGCCAGCACGGTGGAGGGCGGCAGCATCGCGCCGAGCGTGCCGCCGGCCGCGATCACGCCGGTGGCGAACGACTGCGGATAGCCGAAGCGGCGCATCTCGGGGTAGGCGACGGCGGAGAAGGTCGCGGCGGTCGCAACCGAGGAGCCGCAGATCGCGGCAAAGCCGCCGCAGGCCCCGACGGTGGCGATGCCGAGCCCGCCGCGCAAATGTCCGACGAACCCGTTGGCGGCGCGGAACAGCTCGCGGCTCATGCCGGAATTGCTGACGAAGGAGCCCATCAGCAGGAACATCGGGATGACGCCGAACGTGTAGTCGGTGACCGTGCGCATCGAGGTCTGGCCGACCAGTTTCAGCGCCGGCGTGGCGCCGACCAGATAGGAGAAGCCGGAGACGCCGACGAGGCCCATGGCCATGCCGACGGGCACGCGCAGCAGCATCAACGCAAACAGGGAAACGAAGCCGATTACGGCGACGGCATCGGTGCTCATGATTACTCCGTCGCCTTCAGCTTGGGGTCGTGCATTTCTTCGGGATGGAAGATCAGCCGGTAGGTGCGGATCGCGATCAGCAGCACGGCGGAGACGTCGCCGATCCAGGCAATCGCGAAGAACGGCCAGGTCGGCATGTGCATGTCGAAGGTCTGGACGTTGTCGTTGTAGGTGCCGCGCACCTTGTCGAACAGGGTCCAGGTCTGCACCGTGACGACGAACAGCAGCACCAGGGTCGCGAACACGTCGATCCAGCGCTGATAGCGCGGCTCGACATTGCCCCAGACCAGGTCGACCGTGATGTGGGTGCCGCGATAGGAGGTCGCAGCGATGCCCCAGAAGATCAGGATGCCGAGCAGCATGCGGCCGATGTCGAAGCTGTCGGGGATCGAATAGTTCAGCGTGTTGCGCAGCAGAACCGACACGAAGATGTCGAGCGCGACGAGGCCGACGAAGCCGGCCGCGATCCATTCGATCGTGTCGATAAAGCGATCCATCCAGGCGCGCTTCATGGGTGTGTCCTGAGTGATGTCATTCTCGCTCTCGGCTCAGAAGGCGGTCGTTCGCCTCTCCCCGCTTGCGGGGAGAGGCCGGAATGCGCGCGCAAGCGCGGATTCCGGGTGAGGGGGGCTCTCCGCGAGTCCAACTTTCACCGTCCCCGCGGAGACTCCCCCTCACCCCAACCCTCTCCCCGCAGGCGGGGAGAGGGGGAGGAAGCGTCGTGCGCTCCTAACAGCGCACTTGCAGAATGACGGCGGCGAGATGTCTCTCGCCGCCGCATCTGTTTCAACGAAGCGCTACTCCGCCAGCGCGTTGTACTTCTTCAGCGAGGCCTTCAAATCCGCCAGCGCGGCGTCCGGATCGGCGCCCGCTTTCTTGGCGCCGTCGCCCCAGGTCTTGACCAGCGGCTCGGCGGCTTTCTTCCAGGCCGCGGTCTGCTCTTGTGTCAGCTTGTAGACCTCGTGCCCCTCTTCCGCCTTCACCTTGTCGACGCCGGCGTCCTCGAACTTGCCCCAGTGCTCGCCGACCACGCCGGCCATCTCGACCGAGCAGTTCTTGTCGATTGCGGCCTTCTGCTTGTCGGACATCGCATTGTACTTGTCCTTGTTGATCACGAACACGAAGGTCGTGGTGTAGAGCGGCGCCTCCATGTCGTACTTGGTCACCTTGTCGATGCCGAACAGCACGAGGGAACCCCATGGGAAGGTGACGCCGTCGGCGACGCCGCGCTCGATGATGTCGCGCACTTCGGGCGCGGAGGACTGCACATTGGTGCCGCCGAGCGAGGTGACGAAGTTCGCCATGGTGGCGTGCGCGGGACGGATCTTCAGCCCCTTCACGTCCTCCGGCATCACGATCTTCTTGGTTTTGGAATGGAAGGAGGAGGGCGAGTGGACGAAGGCGAGGCAGTATTTGACGTCCTTCATCTCCTTCTCGGCATATTTGCGATACCAGGCGTCGAGCCCCATCGAGCCGCCCTTGGCATCCGAGATCAGGAACGGCAATTCGCCGGCGCCGACGATCGGGAAGCGGCCGGGCTGATAGCCGGGATTGACATAGGTGACATCGGCGATGCCATCGCGCGCCATGTCGTAATGATCGAACGCCTTGCCGAGCTGCTGGGCCGGAAACACCTTGCCCGTAATGGTGCCGCCGGAATCCTTGTTCACCGCGGCCACCCAGTCTTCCAGCGATTTTTGCAGCGGGTGCGATGCCGGCACCCAGTGCGAGATCTTCAAGTCGAAGGTCTTGTCCTGCGCCAACGCCGGCGTCACGCTTGCTGCGAGCAACAAAGCCAGACAGGCTTTCCTCATCACACGTCTCTCCCTGTTTTCGACGGCGGGCTTCGATGGCCCGGTCTCGTTATTTAACATGTTATCTAATTGGCCGGCGCGTTCAAGCCGGAATTGGCGCGCACGTTGTCGCGTCCTGTACGTCAGCCATGTTGCATGGATTTGTCGATGCTAGCGCGACCAGCACTCCCCTTTTGCCCAACCGTTATATGATATAATTAACTTGCGCGGATCATCGCGACAAGCGAGCCGCGACGAAAGCCTACAGGATCGGGAGGAGCAAGTATTGCGGACAAAAGTCGCAATCATCGGGGCCGGGCCGGCTGGATTGTTGCTTGGGCAACTGCTGCACAATTACGGCATCGACAATTTCATCCTGGAGCGGCAGAGCCCGGACTACGTGCTCGGCCGCATCCGCGCCGGTCTTCTGGAGGAGGGAACCGTCGCGCTGCTCGACCAGGTCGGTGCCGGCGTGCGGGCGCATGCCGAAGGCCTGGTGCATGAGGGCATTGAGCTGGCCTTTTCCGGCCGCCGTCATCGCATCGACATGAAGGCCGCGACCGGCAAGACGGTCATGATCTACGGCCAGACCGAGGTCACGCTCGACCTGATGAACGCGCGTAAGGCGGCCGGCCTCGATACGGTCTACGAGGCCAAGGACGTGCGACCGCATGATTTCGACGGCAGTCACCCGCGCGTAACCTGGGTCAGGGACGGCGTCACCCACACGCTCGATTGCGATTTCATCGCCGGCTGCGACGGTTTTCATGGCGTCAGCCGCGCCAGCGTTCCGGCCTCGGCGATCGAGGAGTTCGAGCGGGTCTATCCGTTCGGTTGGCTCGGCATTCTCTCCGAGACGCCGCCGGTCAGCCACGAGCTGATCTACTCCAACCACGCCCTCGGCTTTGCGCTCTGCACCATGCGCTCGATGAAGCGCAGCCGCTACTATGTGCAGTGCTCGCTGGACGACCATGTCGACCAATGGCCCGACGACCGCTTCTGGGACGAATTGAAGCGTCGGCTCGACCAGGAGGCCGCCGACAGCCTCGTCACCGGTCCCTCGATCGAGAAGAGTATCGCCCCCTTGCGCAGCTTCGTCGCCGAGCCGATGCGCTTCGGCAAAATGTTCCTGTGCGGCGATGCCGCCCACATCGTGCCGCCGACCGGCGCCAAGGGACTGAACCTTGCGGCCAGCGACGCGCATTATCTGTCGAGCGCGCTGCGCGAATTCTACGACGAGAAGTCCAGCGCCGGCATCGACGCCTATTCCGCCAAGGCACTGGCGCGCGTCTGGAAGGCGGTGCGCTTCTCCTGGTGGATGACCTCGATGCTGCACAAATTCCCCGACACCGGCGCCATCGGCGCCCGCATCCAGCTCGCCGAACTCGACTACGTCACGCAGTCGCAGGCCGCGATGTCGTCGCTGTCGGAGAATTATGTGGGGCTGCCGTTTTAGAGAAGTGCCGTAGGGTGGGCAAAGCGAAGCGTGCCCACCAGCTATGCGTTTGTGGAGAGATGGTGGGCACGGCGCGTTGCGCCTTTGCCCACCCTACGGGCGTTGCATTCCTCGCAACGCCGCCGCCCGTTTCAAACACCCGCGCAAATTCCGTTTAAAACTTTGTAGGTGATGCGTCCGCCACGCCCATCGCGTTCAATGCTGGCAACCAGCAACGCGAGACAGCGATGACCGCCACCGACATTCCCGCCGGCTTCGAGCCGCATTTCCGCAAAGCCCCGCTCACCGATCCCTGGGAGCCGCTCTACTCGAAGAAGGCCGACAAGGCCGTGATCATCGGCCTGCGCCTGGCCAAGCCGCACACCAACGCGCGCGGGCTCATCCATGGCGGACTGATCGCGGCGCTCGCCGATGCCGCCATGGGTTACAGCTGCGCACAGGCGACCGGCTGGACGACGTCCTTCGTCACGATCTCGTTGTCGGTCGACTATGTCGGCGCCGCCGAAATCGGCCAGTGGCTCGCGGTCGAGGGCGAGGTGATCAAGACCGGCAGCACGATCTGTTTCGCGCAGTGCCTGGTCAAGGCCGACGACACCGTGATAGCGCGGGCCAGCGGGACGTTTCGGGTGGTGCCGAAGAAGGGCTAGCTGTCATTCCGGGGCGATGCGAAAGCATCGAACCCGGAATCTCGAGATTCCGGGTTCTCGCTTTGCGAGCCCCGGAATGACCGCCTTCACCCAAACCGCCACTCCGCCGTCTCCACCACGAGATCGACGAACGCGCGCACCTTGGCCGAGAGCAGGCGCGAGGTCGGATAGACGACATGGATGGGCAGCGCCGGCTGCTCGTATTTCGCCAGCACGACCTTCAGCCGCCCGCGCTTCAAGCCCTCGGCGGCCTGATAGGCCAGCACCCGCGTGACGCCGCCGCCGGCCTCGGCATATTGCAGGGCGGCGTCAGCGCTATTGCTGGTGAGGCGCGGGTTCGTCGTCACCTCGATGTCGCGGCCGTCCTGCATGAAATGCCAGCTGGCGGATGGTCCGAACTGGATGGTCTGGTGCGAGGCGAGCGCTTCCGGCGTCTTCGGTTCGCCATGGCGCTTCAGATAGCCGGGCGCGGCCACCACGATCCGCCGCATCTCGCCGACCTGGCGCGCGACGAGGGACGAATCGGCGAGATGGCCGATCCGCACCGCCACATCGACGGCGTCTTCCACGAGATTGACGAGATGGTCGGACAGCCGCAATTCGCCGGCAACCTCGGGATAGCGCTTCAGATAGGCGGTCATGACCGGCCCGACATGCAGCCGGCCGAAGCCGACCGGTGCCGACACCACCAGCCGCCCGCTCGGCCGGTTACGCTCTTCCCGCGCCGAGCCGTCGGCCTCCTCGACATCGGCGAGAATGCGCCGCGCGCGCTCCAGATAGCGTGTGCCGACATCGGTCAGCGTCACCTGCCGCGTGGTCCGCTGCAACAGCCGGGCGCCGAGATGCTCTTCCAGCGCCGCGATCAGCCGCGTCACCGCCGAGGGCGACAGGTGCAACTTGCGCGCCGCCGGCGCAAAGCCGCGCAGATCGGCAACGGTGACGAACACGTGCATGGCTTCCAGGCGGTCCATGGCATTATTGCATATATTGCAATGATGAAGTGTCAAGCCGGCGGATTGTTTTAAACGCCGAAAGGTCCATTTTAATCGCCGAAAGACGCAGAAATGCGCCGGGATTCCAGGAGATGTTCCGATGACGGCAACCCTCACCTACGCCAGCGACGTGGCGTTCACGCCGGCGGTGAAATCGATCCAGACCCGAAAGGGATCGCGCGAAGGCTATGCCCATGCCGAGCAGCGCGGCTGGCGCACCGAGGTCGATGAGAACCTCGCAGCGTTCCTGGCCGATGCCAACAGCTTTTATTTCGCCACCGCCTCTGCCGATGGCCAGCCCTATATCCAGCACCGTGGCGGGCCGAAGGGGTTTTTGAAGGTGCTGGATAAGCAGACGTTGGCTTTCACGGACTACGCCGGCAACCGGCAATACATCACGCAGGGAAACCTGTCCGAAAATCCCAAGGCCTACATCTTCGTGATGGACTACGCCCATCGCCGCCGGGTGAAGATCTGGGGCGAGGCGCGCGTGGTCGAGGATGACGATGCGCTGACGACGTCGCTGATGCCGAAGGGATATCGCGCGCGGCCGGAGCAGGTGATCCTGTTCAAGATCGCGGCCTGGGACACCAACTGCCCGCAGCACATTCCGCAGAAGTTCGATGCGACGGATGTCGCGGCCGCGCTGGCGGCGAGGGATCAGCGGATCGCCGAGCTGGAAGCGGAGGTGGCGGCGTTGAAGGAGAAGGCGGCGAGCATCTAGGCGCGAATCTCGTCGCATTCTTCGGTGTCATGCCCCGCGAAGGCGGGGCATCCAGTACGCAGCGACCTATCGATTCGACCACGGTCTTCTCGGAGTACTGGATCGTCCGCCTTCGCGGACGATGACAGTTGAGTTCGTGGCGACGCCTCAGAACTACAGAACGCTCGCACCTTCGTGCTGGAAGCCGAGATAGCTCGCCGCAACGCGTTCGTTCGCGGCGATGTCGCTGGCCTTGCCGCTGAGCACGAACTCGCCGAGCTCCATCACATAGGCCTGGTCCGCGATCTTGAGCGCGGCCTGCGCGTTCTGTTCGACCAGCAGCACCGAGACGCCGGCGGTGCGGAGCTCGGTGACGATGCGGAAGATGTCGGCGACGATAATCGGGGCGAGACCGAGGCTCGGTTCGTCCAGCATCAGGAGCTTCGGCTCGCCCATCAGCGCGCGACCCATCGCGAGCATCTGCTGCTCGCCGCCGGAGAGCGTGCCGGCGAGCTGCTTGCGCCGCTCCTTCAGCCGCGGGAACAGCGTGTAGACCCGCTCCATCGAGGCCTTCGACTTGCTCCGCTCGATGCGGAAGGCCCCGAGCTCGAGATTGTCCTCGACATTCATGGTCACGAACAATTCGCGGTGCTCCGGGACGAGGCCGAGGCCCATCGCGACGCGGTCCTCGATGTCGAGCCGGGCGAGGTCCTGGCCTGCGAAGGCGACGCGGCCCTTCAGCGGCAGAATGCCCATGATGGCCGACAGCAGCGTGGTCTTGCCGGCGCCGTTGGCGCCGACGATGGTGACGATCTGGTTCGCCCCGACCTCGAGCGAGACCGAACGCACGGCCTCGACCTTGCCGTAGGCGACATGCGCGTCGGTGACGGACAACAGCGCGCTCATGCCGCCACTCCGAGATAGGCCTTGATCACTTCGGGATTGGTCTTGATCGTGGCGGGCGTGCCCTCCGCGATCTTGGTGCCGAAATCGAGCACGACGATGCGGTCGGCGAGGTTCATGACAAAGCCCATGTCGTGCTCGACCAGCAGCACGCTCATGCCGCCGTCGCGCAATTCGCGCAGCAGCCTGGCAAGCTGCTGCTTCTCCATGTGGCGCAGGCCGGCGGCCGGCTCGTCGAGCAGCAGCAGCATCGGATCGACGCACAGCGCGCGCGCGATCTCGACGATGCGCTGCTGGCCGAGCGAGAGCGAACCTGCGAGCTGGTGCATCTGGTCGGCAAGCCCGACGCGCTCGATCTGGCGTGCGGCCTCGGCGAGCAGCTTTGCCTCGTCGGCGCGGTCGAGCCGCAGCATGGAGGAGATCGGCCCCGAATGACCGCGCAGATGCGCGCCGATAGCGACGTTCTCCAGCACGGTCATGTCGGGGACCAGCTTCACGTGCTGGAAGGTGCGGGAGATGCCGAGCTTGACGATCTCCTGCGGCGGCGCGTTGTCGAGCCTCTTGCCAAGCACCGAGATCGAGCCTGAGGTCGCCGACAGCACGCCGGTGATCAGGTTGAACGTCGTGCTCTTGCCGGCGCCGTTCGGCCCGATCAGCGCGACGATCTCGCGGGCCTGGACCTCGAAGGAAACGTTGTTGACCGCGATCACGCCGCCGAATTGCTTGCGTGCCTTCTCGACCTGGAGCAGGACGCTGGCTTCGCCGGGCGCGCGGGTGCGCTGCTCCAGCTTCAGCGAGGTGTCCGGCTTCCTGCCGCGGGTAGGCTCGGGCAGGAACGACATCAGCCAGGGCCAGACGCCGCCGGGCGCGAGTTGCAACAGCGCCACCAGCATGATGCCGAACACGATGGTCTCGACCTGGCCGGAACCCGGCAGGAGCAGCGGCAGATAGCTTTGCAGCACCTCTTTCAGGACCACGACGATCGCCGCGCCCAGCACGCCGCCCCAGACATAGCCGGCGCCGCCGACCACCGCGATGAAGAGATATTCGATGCCGGCCTGTGCGCCGAACGGCGTCGGGTTCACCGCGCGCTGAAGGTGGGCATAGAGCCAGCCGGAGAGACCGGCTAGCACCGCGGCGTGGATGAACACCAGTAGCTTTGCCCGCGGCGTGTGCACGCCGAACGCCTCGGCGGCGACATGGCCGCGCCTGAGCGCGCGGATGGCGCGGCCGGTGCGGGAGTCCAGCAGGTTCATCGTGAGCAGGGCCGAGAGGATCACGGCGACCCAGATCGCGTAGTAGATCGAGCCGGGCGAGAGCATCTTGAACGCGCCGATCGACAGCGGCGGGATCGCCGAGATGCCGTCGTTGCGGCCCAAAAACTCCAGCTTGCTGAAGAGATAGAACAGGCCGAGCCCCCAGGCGAGCGTGCCGAGCGGCAGATAGTGGCCGGAGAGGCGGACGGTGACGAGGCCAAGCAGCACCGCCAGCGATCCGCTGACCACGAGCGACAACGGCAGCGTCAGCCAGGGCGACAGGCCGTAGCTCGTCGACAGCACCGCGGTGGTGTAGGCGCCGAAGCCGACGAAGGCGGCTTGTCCGAACGAGGTCAGGCCGCCGACGCCCGTCAGCAGCACGAGGCCCATCGCGACGAGGGCGGCAAGGCCGATATTGTCGAGCAGCACGATCCAGAACGGCGGCATGCCCGGGACAAACGGGATCGCCGCCATGACAAGCGCGAAGACGAGGATGGGGAGCCGGCTCTGCATCTTAGCGTCAGTCCTTCTCTTCCTCGACCGCGGGCGCGGCGAGCGAGCGCAGCAGCAGCACGGGGATCAGCAGCATGAAGACGATCACTTCCTTGTAGTTGGAGGCGTAGAAGGACGAGAACGCCTCGACGATGCCGACGACCAGCGCGGCGACGGCGGTGAGGGGGTAGCTGACGAGGCCGCCGATGATCGCGGCAACGAAACCCTTCAGCCCGATCAGGAAGCCGCTGTCGTAATAGAGCGTCGTGATCGGCACGATCATGATGCCCGACAGCGCGCCGATGACGGACGCCAGCAGGAAGGCGATCTGCCCCGACAGCGTGGTGCGGATGCCAGCGAGCCGCGCCCCTAACCGGTTCACGGCGGTCGCGCGCAGCGCCTTGCCGTAGAGCGTCAGGCCGAAGAACAGCCAGAGCCCGACGATGAAGGCGATGGTGATGGCGTAGACGGTGATGCTCTGGCCGGTGAAACGCAGCGCGCCGGCGGTGAAAGAGCCGGACAGCACGGCAGGTCCGCGCTGGCCCTCGGCGCCGAAGAACAGCAGGCCCAGTCCCTGCAGCGCGAGGTGGACGCCCACGGAGGCGATCAGCAGCACCAGCACCGAGGTGTGCGCCAGCGGCTGGAACGCGATGCGGTAGAGATACAGGCCGATCATCGCCACGATCACCAGCGACAGCGCGATGCAGACCGCCACCGGCGGCTTCTGGGCGGCGAAGTAGATTGTCAGCGCCAGCACGATGGCCGGCAGCACGATATTGGTGAGGACGCTGCGCAGGATCAGCCGGCCATGCAGCGCCTTGCGGGCCACGAACAGGTCGAAGCCGAAGGCGCCGATGCCGAGGGCGAGCGCGAGCTTTGCCGTGCCCGGCATCTGGCCCGCGGCCAGCGAGGCATAGGTCAGCGCGCCATAGGTAACGAACTCGCCCTGGGGAATGAGGATCACGCGGGTAACGGCGAACACCAGCACCAGCGCGAGGCCGAGCAGCGCATAGATCGCGCCATTGGTGATGCCGTCCTGCACCAGGAACAGCATGATAGTGGTGTTCAAGACCGGACGCTCCCCCTCAAAGATTAAGGACCGGTCTCCGCAATCGCGGTGGATGGTCCCTCACAGCCATTGAAATACGCTGACGATATTTGATATGGTGCATAACAATTATCAAATATAACTTCAAGGGTGGCGGGCGACCCGCCCCGAATTTAGCGGGATTACGAGCACGAGGCGATGACCGTTTCCAAAACCGCTGAAAAGTCTTCAGAAAAACCGGCTGACTCGGCCAAGGGCCGCAAGGACGCGGCCGAGGCCCAGGGCCAGGGCTCTACCGATGCCCTCCAGCTCGGCGAGCTCTCCGAACAGCTCGGCTATGTGCTGAAGCGGGCGCAGCTCAAGGTGTTCGAGAACTTCCTGCGCTGCATGGCCTCGCTCCAGCTCACCCCCGCGCAGTTCTCGGTGCTGCTGCTGGTCGAGAAGAACCCGGGGCGGAACCAGACCGAGATCGCCTCCACCCTCGGCATCCTGCGCCCGAATTTCGTGGCCATGCTCGACAATCTCGAAAGCCGCGACCTTTGTGCGCGGATCCGTTCCACCAACGACCGCCGCTCGCATATCCTGGTCCTGACCGACAAGGGCAAGGCTGTGCTGACGCGGGCGAAAAAGCTCGTCGCCACCAAGCACGAGGCGCGGCTGAACGACCTGCTCGGCCAGGCCAACCGCGAAGCCCTGATCGAGATGCTCTCGAAGATCGCCAACGAGTTTTGAGCTGGGCTTAACCGCACGCTCTCTCTGCTCCCTCCCCCCTTGCGGGGGCAGGGCTATCGCATGTGGATTTCACGAGAATTGTCCGCGGGTTTGCTCCGCCTCTCCCGCTTGCGGGAGAGGCCGACGCGCCCCGGGCGATGCGAAGCATCGTCCCGAGCGCGGCGGGTGAGGGCTCTCGCCACGCAGGGACGTTCTCCGCAATCCCAGGCAATCCCGACGCGGAGACACCCCCACCCCAGCCCTCCCCCGCAAGCGGGAGAGGGAGCCGAGTGCCGATGCCGCCGCATCATGCAAACCACATGCGATAGCCCTGCCCCGCAAGGGGGAGGGAACGCAGCGGAGCGAGAAGCGCTCGCTCAATCCACCAGGATCACCCTGATATCATTCACGTTCGTCAGCGTCGGGCCGGGCATCAGCAGATCGCCGGTCGCCTCGAAGAACGTCGTCGCGTCGTTGTTGTCGAGATAGGCCTGCGGCTGGAGTGCCAGCGCCTTCATCTTCGCAAACGTGGCCGCGTCGATCAGCGCGCCTGCGGGGTCGGTAGGGTGGCCGGCGCCGCCGTCGGCGCCGTCGGTGTCGCCCGCGAGCGCGGAGATGCCGGCCGTGTCCTTCAAGAGGCCGGCGAGCGCCAGCGCGTATTCCTGGTTCGGACCGCCGCGCCCCTGGCCGCGCACGGTGACCGTGAGCTCGCCGCCGGAGAGGATCGCGATGCGCTTGCCCTGCGCACGCGCCTGCAACGCGAGTCCGGCATGATGGGCCGCGACCTCGCGCGCCTCGCCTTCGAGATCGGCGCCGAGATCAATCGTCTCGTAGCCGGCCTCTTTGGCGAGCTTCACCGCGGCGTCGAGCGACTGCTTGGGCCGCGCGATCAATTCGAATGATGCGCGCGCAAAGGCGGCATCATCCGGCTTGCAGCTTTCGTTATCGGGATTGTCGAGCGCGCGGCGCACGGCATGGTCGATATCGAGCTTGTACCTGGCCACGATCGCGCGCGCATCCGCCAGCGTGGTCGGATCGGGCACGGTGGGGCCGGAGGCGATCGCGGAGGGATCGTCATGCGGCACGTCGGAGATCGCGAGCGTCACGATCTCGGCGGCGTTCCTGCCGGCGCGCGCCAGCCGCCCGCCCTTGATGCGCGACAGATGCTTGCGCACGACGTTCATCTCGCCGATCGGCGCGCCCGAACGCAGCAGCGCCTTGTTGACCGCCTGCTTCTGCGCGAAACTGATGCCGTCCACCGGCGCGATCCAGTTCGCCGAGCCACCGCCGGTGAGCAGGACCAGAAGCAGGTCGTCGGGCCCGGCCTCGCCCGCGAGCGCGAGCGTGTCGGCCGCGCCCTTGAGGCCGGCTTCATCGGGCACGGGATGGCCGGCTTCGACCACGCGGATGCGGCGTGTCGGCACGCCGTAGCCGTGGCGCGTGGTGGCGATGCCAACCAGCCGCTCCGGCGCGAGCTTCAGCGTGTCGAGATAATGCCGCTCGGCGGCCGCGGCCATCGCGCCGGCGCCCTTGCCGGCGGCGAGGCAGATCACGCGTCCTGTCGGGGCCGGCCGCAGATGCGGCGCCAGAATTGTACTCGGATGCGCGGCGGCAACGGCGGCGTCGTAGAGCGCGCGGAGCAGGGGACGTCGGTCGGTCATGACGATGGCCTTGAGCAGACTGAAGCGATGGCGGCGAATTCGCCGTTCACCTGCCTACCGTATCATGCGCGAAAGCGTAAGCAGGGTTTACCATCATTCGATTGTGCAATCGCGTGATCATAATCGCCGCGCGACAAAAAGGCCCCCCGCGATGGTCTCGCGGGGGGCCTTTCGCGCAACTGGATGTTGCTGGACGGCTAGCCGCCGGCGTCGGCGCTGATCACGTCGCCGAACAGCTCCCAGCGTTCGCCCTTGAACTTTTCGAGCTGGAGCTGGCTGATCGGCGCGAAGTCGTTCGGCCCGGTGTTGATCTGGATGCCGGGCAGCAGCGCCTCGGTGCGGAAGTTCTTCAGGTTGGCGGCTTCCTTCATGATGTTCTCGCGCGTGAGATTGTCACCGCACTGCTTGAGGACCTGAACCACCGTCTGCGCCACGGCGAAGCCGACGATGGTGCCCTTGTCCAGCTTGTCGCCTTCCGGGAAGTACTTGGTCATGAAGGCGAGAAATTCCTTCATGCCCGCGTCATTGTTCCATGCCGGATCGGACACGTCCTTGAGATAGTCGGCCGAGATGATGTCTTGGCCGTTCTCGAAGCCGGCGGGCTTCATCACGCTGCCGACGGAGGCGGAGACGTTGTTGAGGAAGTGCAGCGGCTTCCAGCCGATCTCGGAATTCTTCTTGATCGCCTGCGCCGCGAATTTCGGCGTCGTGATGTTCATGAACACGTCGGCGCCGGTCGATTTCAGCTTGACGATGTGGTTGTCGATGGTCGGCTCGGAGGTCTCGTAGCTCTCCTCGATCACGATCATCGAGGCAGCCTTGGCTCCCAGGCCGTCCTTCAGGCCCTTGAGGTAGTCCTTGCCGTAATCGTCGTTCTGGTAGAGCACGGCGATCTTGGCGTCCGGCTTGTTCTTCAAGAGCCACTTCGCGTAGATCTGCGTCTCGCTCTGGTAGTTGGGCTGCCAGCCCATGGTCCAGGGGAAGTTCTGCGGATCGTTCCACTTGGTGGCGCCGGTGGCGACGAACAGCTGCGGCACCTTCTTCGAATTCATGTACTTCTGGATCGCCGAGTTGGGCGGCGTGCCGAGCGAGTTGAAGATGAACAGCACCTCGTCGCTCTCGACCAGCTTGCGCGCCTGCTCGACCGTCTTCGGCGGCGAATAGGCGTCGTCATAGCTGATGTAGTTGATCTTGCGGCCGTTGATCCCGCCCTCTTCGTTGATCTTCTTGAAATAGGCGGCTTCGGTTCGCCCGATGATGCCGTAGGCGGAGGCCGGTCCGCTGTAGGGCATGATGTTGCCGATCTTGATCTCGGTGTCGGTCGCGCCGGTATCGTATTTCTTCTGGGCCGATGCAGTGGAGGCCGAGGCCGCAACGAGCGCAAGCGCCAGTGACGCGGCCGCAAGTTTGCCGGTGACAGCGGGCATTCCTATCTCCCTATTTTCTTGGTGTGTGTGCGTCCCGTTTCTTGTCTTGATTGTTTTTGGCGACGCCGCCGCAATTCAATACGATTTGTCCTGTGCCTTCAACAGAAAGCCCCCGCGACGGCGTCGCAGGGGCTGCTTCTTTAGTAGTCAGGGACGGGCGCGGTCTCGTGTGCGAGTGCGAGACAGCGCGACTGCCTTGAGTTGTTTAACGCGAGTATATCGATTTTGAGTTGATCCAGCTAATGTCCCGTATCGCTCGAGATGATGTCGCCGAACAGCTCCCATTTCTTGCCCTTGAACCGCATCATCT
Organism: Bradyrhizobium sp. 1200_D9_N1_1; assembly: GCF_052075915.1. Taxonomy (NCBI): domain Bacteria; kingdom Pseudomonadati; phylum Pseudomonadota; class Alphaproteobacteria; order Hyphomicrobiales; family Nitrobacteraceae; genus Bradyrhizobium; species Bradyrhizobium sp. 1200_D9_N1_1. Next base: position 1,358,063 of record NZ_CP197226.1, read on the forward strand.
GGAGCTGTTCGATCGGGGCGAAATTGTCCGGCGCGGTGTTGATCCTGATGCCGGGCAGCAGCGTGTCCGGCTCGAAATCCTTCAAGGAAGCGGCCTGCTTCATGACGTTCTCGCGGGTGAGGTCGTCGCCGCACATGTGCAGCACCTTCACCATGGTCTGGGCGGCGGCATAGCCGAACACCACGCCGGCATCGAGCTTGTTCGCCTTGGGATCGAATTGCGCGAGGAAGTTATAGAACTTCTTCATGCCCTCATCGGCGTTCCATTGCGGGTCCGAGCCGTCCTTGGTGTAGCTGGCCGAGAGAATGCCTTGCGAGATCTCGATTCCCGCCGGCTCCAGCACGCCGCCGACCGAGGCCGAGACGTTGGAGATGATCTGCATCGGATGCCAGTTGATCTCGGCCGCCTTCTTGATCGCCTGGGCTGCGAATTTCGGTGTGGTGATGCTGATGAAGACGTCGGCGCCCGAGGCCTTCAGCTTCACGACGTGCTCGTCGACGGCCGGCTCCGAGGTGTCGTAGGCCTCTTCCAGCACGATCATCGACGCCTTGGCCCCCAGGCCGCCCTTCAGCCCCTTCAGATAGTCCTTGCCGAAATCGGCGTTCTGGTAGAGCACTCCGATCTTCGCGTCCGGCTTCTCCTTCATGACGTATTTGGCATAGATGCGCGCCTCGCTCGCGTAGCTCGGCTGCCAGCCCATGGTCCAGGGATATTGCCTGGGATCGTTCCACTTCGAGGCGCCGCTCGCCACGAACAATTGCGGCACCTTTTTCTCGTTCATGTATTTGCGGATCGCGCCGTTGGTCGAGGTGCCGAGCGAGCCGAAGATCAGGAGCACCCCGTCGCTCTCGACCAGCTTGCGCGCCTGCTCCACCGTCTTCGGCGGCGAATAGCCGTCGTCATAGGAGATGAACTTGATCTTGCGGCCGTTGACGCCCCCCTCGGCATTGATCTTGTTGAAATAGGCTTCCTCGGTCTTGCCGATCACGGCATAGGCGGAGGCCGGCCCGCTATAGGGCATGATGTTGCCGATCTTGATCTCGGTATCGGAAGCGCCGCTGTCGTATTTCTTTTGCGCCAGCACCGGGCCAGTCATCGCAGTGCACAACGCGAGTGCGGCCGCGAGGGCCGCAACCTGAAAACGAACGGCAGTCATTGTTCTCCTACCCCGGGCTGGATCAGCGCCGCATTGAACAAGATTGACGCCCGCCGTCAACAAAAAGCCCCCGCGGTCGCCTGCGGGGGCTTCTTTACGGTCGGCTTATTGCGTCAGCGTGTCACTCGGAGGCGACGTCGCCGCTGATGATCTCGCCGAACAGTTCCCACCTCTCGCCCTTGAAGCGCTGCATCTGGAGCTGCGCGATCGGAGCGAAGTCGGTGGCGCTGGTGTTGATCTTGACCCCAGGCAGCAGGGTGTCCGGCGTGAAGTCCTTCAGGCTCGCCGCCTGCTTCATCAGGTTGGCGCGGGTGAGATCGTCACCGCACATTTCCAGCGCCTTGGCCAGGGTCGACGCGGCACCATAGCCGTAGACCATGCTGGTGTCGGACTTGTCGGCACCCGGCATGTACTTGTCGACGAACTCGTTCCACTTCTTCATGCCGGGGTCGTTGGCCCACTGCGGATCCGTCGAGTCCTTGGCATAGGCCGCCGACAGCACGCCCTGCGCGTTCTCGAAGCCGGCCGGCTTCATCACGCTGCCGACCGAGATCGACACGTTGGTCAGGATCTGGAGCGGCTTCCAGTTGAGCTCGGCGGTCTTCTTGATGGTCTGGGCCGCGAACTTCGGGGTCGCATAGATCAGCAGCACGTCGGGATTGGCGGCCTTGATCTTGACGATGTGACCGTCGATCGACGGCTCGGATACCTCGTAGCTCTCCTCCATGATGATGGTCGACGCCGCCTTGGCGCCGAGCCCGTCCTTGGTGCCCTTGAGGTAGTCTTTGCCGAAATCGTCGTTCTGGTAGAGGATCGCGACCTTGGCGTCGGGCTTTTCCTTCGTCAGCCATTTCGCGTAGATCTGCGCTTCGCTCTGGTAGGAGGGCTGCCAGCCCATGGTCCAGGGGAAGTTCTTCGGGTCGTTCCACTTGGTGGCGCCGGTGGCGACGAACAGCTGCGGGATCTTCTTGGCGTTCAGGTATTTCTGGATCGCGCTGTTCGAGGGCGTGCCGAGCGGGTTGAACACGGCCAGCACCTCGTCGCTCTCGACCAGCTTGCGGACCTGCTCCACGGCCTTCGGCGGCGAATAGCCGTCGTCATAGGTGACGAAGTTGATCTTGCGGCCGTTGATGCCGCCCTTGTCGTTGATCATCTTGAAATAGGCTTCTTCGGTCTTGCCGATGATGCCATAGGCCGACGCCGGACCGCTGTACGGCATGATGTTGCCGATCTTGATCTCGGTATCGGACGCGCCGGTGTCGTATTTCTTCTGAGCAAGTGCTGCGCCGGAGCTGAGGGTCGCGACCGCCGTTACGAGCGCGGTGGTTCGCACTATTCTTCCAAGAAACAATTTGGTCTCCTTCCTTAAGAGGGTTTCAGTTCTTTCTGAGCCTTCCGGCGAGTTGCTGGCCCAGGATTGCGATTTGCCTTGCGCCATGCGGCACGAGGTAGATGACGGCGAACAGGAGCACGCCGAACACGGCGCCGGAGAGGCCCTTGGAGATGCCTTCCGCGATGTTCGGCACGAAGATGATGAAGGCGGCGCCGACGATCGAGCCGGGCAGCCAGCCGACGCCGCCGACGACCATGCCGAGGAACAGCGAGATCGCGAGCGTGATGGTGTAGCTGTCGGGCGCCACGAACTGCACCGCGATGGCGCCGAGCGAGCCGGCGATACCGGTGATGGCCGCGGAGACGCCGAAGGCCAGGGTCTTGTACAGCGCGACGTCCACGCCCATGGCGGAGGCCGCGATCTCGTTGTCGCGGATCGCCATGAAGGCGCGGCCCGAACGGGAGCGCAGCAGGTTCACCGAGAAGATGTAGATCGCGATCACGACGACCAGCGTGAAGTAGTACAGCCACATGTCCTGCGACATCGGCAGGCCGAACGGCGCGTCGGGCTTGGTGACGACGAGGCCCTGCACGCCGCCGGTCCAGTGCTCGAGGAAGTTCAGCTTCAGAAGCTGCGGCATGGCGGTGGCGAGCGCGAAGGTCGCGAGCGCCAGATAGACGCCGGAGAGCCGCAGCGCCGGCTGTCCGAACAGGAAGCCGAAGCCGAAGCAGACCACGCCGGCGACCGGCAGCGTCAGCGCATAGTTGATGTTGAAGTGCTCCATCAGCACCGCCGTCGTATAGGCGCCGACGGCGTAGAAGGCGCTCTGGCCGAGCGAGAACTGGCCCGACCCGCCGGTCAGGATGTTCAGCGCCAGCACCGCGAGCCCGTAGATCAGAAGCATCGTCATCTGGAAGATGATGAAGTTCTTGACGAAGACGGGTGCGATCAGCAGCGCAGCCAGCACCACCAGCGAGGTGCCGGTGCCCAGCGTCATGGCGCGCTTCGGAACGGCCTCGACCGCCTGATGGCCTTCGGCGACGACTTCTTCTGCTGCGCTCATGATCAAACTCGCTTGACGATGTGCCGGCCGAACAGACCAGCGGGTTTGACGACCAGGACGGAGATGATCAGCGCGAGCGCGATCGGGAGTTTCAGCTCGTTGCCGACGCCGGGGATGTAGGTGCCGGCGAGATTCTCGAAGATGCCGACCAGGAAGCCGCCGACCACGGCGCCGAACGGGCTGGTCAGTCCGCCCAGCACCGCGGCGGCAAAGCCGTAGATCAACACGCCGCCCATCATGTTGGGCTCGAGGAACACCACGGGCGCGATCAGCATGCCGGCGATCGAGCCGATCGCGGACGCCATGCCCCAGCCGAGCGCGATCATCCAGCTCGTGTTGATGCCGACGAGGCGCGCCGATTCAGGCACCGAGGCGGCCGCGCGCATGGCAAGGCCGATCCGCGTGTACTGGAAGAAGAAATACAGGCCGAGCAGCAGCAGCACGGTGACGCCGATCATGCCGGCCTGGTGGGTCGAGATCAGCTGGCTGCCGAGGAACGGCGAAGAGCCGAACGGGGTCGGATATTGCTTGATGGTGAAGTCCCAGATCAGGCCGGCCGAGGAGTTGATGATCGCGAACAGCGCGATGAAGCCGGCGACGTTGGTCAGCACGGGCGCCTTCGCCAGCGGCTTGAACAGGATGCGCTCGATCGCGATGCCGCCGACGAAGGAGAGCGCCAGCGTGATGACGAAAGCGGCCCAGTAGGGGATGCCCCACTGCATCAGCTGCCAGGAGATGAAGGTCGAGAACATCGCCATCTCGCCCTGCGCGAAGTTGAGATGGTCGATGGCCTGGTAGATCATGACCACGGCGAGCGCCATGCAGGCATAGATCGCGCCCGTGGCGATGCCGGCCAGCACTTGATTGGTGAAAAGCTCCATCGTGCCGGCTCCTCAGTAACCCAGATAGGATTTGCGGATTTCTTCGTTGTTCGCGATGTCCTTGGCGTTGCCCGACATCACGATGCGACCGGTCTCGATCACGTAGGCCTGGTCGGCGAGCTCGAGCGCGAGCTGGGCGTTCTGCTCGACCACCAGGATCGACACCTTGTCCTCGCGGTTGATCTTGCCGAGGATGCCGAACAGGTCGCGCACGACGAGAGGGGCGAGGCCGAAGGACGGCTCGTCCAGCAGCATCAGGCGCGGCCGCAGCATCAGGGCGCGGGCGACCGCGAGCATCTGCTGCTCGCCGCCCGAGAGGGTGCCGGCCTGCTGGGTGTGGCGCTGCTTGAGCACCGGGAAATGCGCATACATGCGCTCGATGTCGGAGACGATGCCGGCGCCGTCCTTGCGGGTGATCGCTCCCAGCTGGAGGTTCTCCTCCACCGTCATGTTGGTGAAGGTGCCGCGGCCCTGCGGCACATGGGCGATGCCGAACCGCACGATGCTCTCGGTGGAGCGGTTGTTGAGCGGCTTGCCGTCGAACTCGATTCCGCCGGTCGAGCGCACCATGTTGCAGATCGCGCGCAACGTGGTGGTCTTGCCGGCGCCGTTGGCGCCCAGCAGCGTCGTCAGCGAGCCCTCGTTGAGCGAGAAGGACAGGCCATGGAGCGCCTGGACCTGGCCGTAATAGGCGCGCAGGTCCTTGACGTTGAGCAGTGTCGTCATTGGTCCTTGCTCCCGAGATAGGCCTTGATGACGTCGGGGTCCGCCTGCACCTGGGCGGGGGTGCCTTCCGCGAGCTTCTTGCCGAAATTGAGCGCGACGACGTGGTCGGCGATCGACATCACGAGGCCCATGTGGTGCTCGACCAGCAGCACGGTCATGTGGCGGTCGTCGCGGATGCGGCGGATGAGGTCGCCAAGCACGTAGACTTCCTCGTGATTGAGGCCGCCGGCCGGCTCGTCGAGCAGCAGGATCTTCGGATCGGCCGCCAGTGCGCGCGCCAGCTCGACGCGCTTCTGCGTGCCGAAGGGCAGGCCGGACACGACGGTGTGCGCGACCTCCTCGAGGTCGAGATAGGCGAGGATCTCGTACACCTTCTTGTTCACGTCGTTCTCGCTGCGCCGGACCCAGGCCAGTCTCAGGGAGTCGCTGATGATGTCGCTGGAGGTCTTCGAATGGGCGCCGACGCGGACGTTGTCCATCACCGAGAGGTTCGGAAACAGCGCCACGTTCTGGAAGGTGCGGCCGATGCCGATCTCGGCGATCCGGTGCGGCGGCCGCGACAGGATGCTCGCGCCCTCCATCAGGATGTCGCCGGACGACGGCTGGTAGAGCCGCGAGAGGCAGTTGAAGAGCGTCGTCTTGCCGGCGCCGTTGGGGCCGATCAATCCGAGGATCTGGCCCTTGTGCATGTCGAAGGACACACCGTTGAGCGCGATGATGCCGCCGAACACGACGCTGACGTCGCGAACCGCGAGCAGGGGCGATGTCCCCTGCGCGAGCTGTGCCTGCGTCATCTCGTCTCGCCCACAAATTTCAGTGGGCGACGGGGCGATGCGAACCGCTCCCGATCATGACAAAGGCTATCTGAACCCCTCGGCCACACGCGCAACTTTTCCTCCTGATTTCAGCTTTTTGCTGACTTCTTTTTTGGAATGCGGCATCAGACCCCCGAGTGCCGCTTCGATGTTCCTTACCATCGCAAGCAGACGCGGTCCAATGTCGTTGATCAAACGCTCTTCCGTGAAGCGGAATGCGGGCGCGCCGCAATTGAATGCGTAAGGTCCGGTTCCATCGTTGAGCTTGAGCGCGACGCCGGCGGCGCCGATGTCGTCGTGCCAGTCGCCGACGGAAATCGCAAAGCCGTATTTCGCGACGGTCTCGCCGGAACGTTCGAGGCCATCGCGCATCTTCGGCCAGCGGCTGCCGTAATGTTCGCGCAGGACGCGCGACAGCTCGGCGCGATCTTCGTCAGCCAGCGCCCAGAAATAGGCGCGGCCCATGGCGCTGGTTGCAATCGGCACGCGGGAGCCGACGTCAAGTTGAACGCCGACCGTCTCGCTGCCGCGGCTCTGCCCGAAATAGATCATGCTGTGACGGTCGCGGCCCCCGATCGCGACCGCGCCGCCGGTCGCGCGCATCACTTCCTCGCGAAACGGTTCGGACAAATGCCGAACGCCGAGATTAGATAACGCCGCGTAGCCGAGCGCCATCGCGGCCGGCGCGAGCTGGTACTTCTCGAAACGGGGAACCGGCGTCAGATAACCGAGCTTCGTCAATGTGTAGGTCAGGCGCGAAACGGTCGGCTTGGGCAGATTGGTGCGGGCCGCGATCTCCTGGTTGCCGAGAAGTCCGTCGCTGGGTTGGAATGCGCGCAATACATCAAGTCCGCGGGAAAGCGCGACGACGAAATTCCGATCGGTCGCAGTCTTCTTTCCTGTACGCTTCATCCCTGATCTGCTTCTTGCGCGGAGTCGTTGACAACGTCCGTGCTTCAAAATAACCCTGCCGTCAAGATGCGGAATTAAATTCCGCACCGCGAAATCGAACAAAAGTAAATCCCCACCAAGGAGGGAAACCGTGAGCGAAGTGGTCAAGCTTGAGCGTCATGACGAAGTCGGGATCGTCACGGTCAACAGCCCTCCGGTCAATGCGCTGAGTGCCGCAGTCCGCGGTGGCATTTTGGAGTGCATCAAGGCCGCGGTCGCCGATCCCGCGATCAAGGGCATCGTGCTGACCTGCGCCGGCCGCACCTTCATCGCCGGTGCCGATATCACCGAATTCGGCAAGCCGCCGAAGGCGCCCGCCCTCAACGACGTGCTGTCCGAGATCGAGAACTCGCCGAAGCCGGTCGTTGCCGCAATTCACGGCACCGCGCTCGGCGGCGGCCTCGAGGTCGCGCTGGCCTGTCATTTCCGCGTTGCGGTGAAGGAGGCCAAGCTCGGCCTGCCCGAGGTGAAGCTCGGCCTGCTGCCGGGCGCCGGCGGCACCCAGCGCCTGCCGCGCGCGGTCGGCCCCGAACTCGCCGTCAAGATGATCGTCGGCGGCGATCCGATCGGTGCGGCGGAAGCGCTCAAGAACGGCCTGATCGAGGAGATCGTCGAGGGTCCGGCCTCCGGCGGCGAAGCCTTCGTCCGCAAATTGCTGGCCGAGAAGCGTCCGCTGCGCCGCCTGCGCGACGACGATTCCAAGCTCGCGGCCGCCAAGGCCGACCGCTCGATCTTCACCAATGCGGTCGCCGCCATGACCAAGAAGTCGCGCGGGCTGGAGGCGCCGTTCGCGGCCGCCGACGCGGTCGGCTACGCCATCGATTTTCCGTTCGACGAGGGCCTGAAGAAGGAACGCGAGGGCTTCCTCAAGCTGGTCGCCAGCGACCAGTCCAAGGCGCAGCGCTACGCCTTCTTCGCCGAGCGTGAGGCCGCCAAGATCGCCGGCGTGCCCGAGGGCACCAAGTCGCGCCCCGTCAACCGTGTTGCCATTCTCGGCGCCGGCACCATGGGCGGCGGCATCGCGATGTCGTTTGCCAATGCCGGGGTTCCCGTCACCCTGATCGAGACCGGCGAGGAGCAGCTCAAGCGCGGCCTCGGCATCATGCAGAAGAACTGGGAAGCGACCGCCGCGCGCGGCGGCATCCCGGCGGACGCGCCCGCCAAGCGCATGGCGCTGATCACCGGCGTCGTCGGCATCGAGAATGTCGGCGATGCCGACCTCGTCATCGAGGCCGTGTTCGAGACCATGGCGGTCAAGAAGGAAGTGTTCGGCAAGCTCGACCAGTTTGCGAAGCCCGGCGCCGTGCTCGCCTCCAACACCTCGTATCTCAACATCGACGAGATCGCGAAGTCGACCAAGCGTCCGCAGGACGTGCTCGGCATGCACTTCTTCTCGCCGGCCAACGTCATGAAGCTGTGCGAAATCGTGCGCGCCGACAAGACCGCGCCGGATGCGCTGGTGACCGCCGTCACCATCGCGCGCAAGATCGCGAAGGTGCCGGCCGTGGTCGGCGTCTGCGACGGCTTCGTCGGCAACCGCATGCTGGCGCAGCGCGGCAAGCAGTCCGAGAAGCTGCTGTTCGAAGGTGCCTTGCCGCAACAGGTCGACGCGGTCGTCACCAAGTTCGGCATGCCGATGGGGCCGTTCGCGATGGGCGATCTCGCCGGCCTCGACATCGGCTGGCGCTCGCGGAAAGACCGCGGCATCAAGTCCGAGATCGCGGACGCGCTCTGCGAAGCCGGCCGCTTCGGCCAGAAGACCGGCAAGGGCTACTACAAGTACGAAGCCGGCTCCCGCTCGGCGCTGCCCGACCCTGAGGTCGAGAAGCTGATCGACGAGACGCTTGCCCGCCTCGGCCGCAAGAAGCGCGCCGTCAGCGACGAGGAGATCCTCGAGCGCATGATGTATCCGATGATCAACGAGGGCGCAAAGATCCTCGAAGAAGGCATCGCGGCGCGCCCCTCCGACATCGACGTGGTCTGGCTCTATGGCTATGGCTGGCCGATCTATCGCGGCGGCCCGATGTTCTGGGCCGACACCGTCGGCCTCAAGCACATCGCCGATCGCCTCTCGTTCTACGCCAAGGAAACCAACGACCCCAGCCTCGAGCCCGCGCCGCTGCTGAAGAAGCTCGCGGCGGAGGGCAAGACCTTCGCCTCGCTTGCGGCGGCGTCGAAGGCGGCGTGATGGCCGCTGGCTATCCTCTCGTCATTCCGGGATGGCCCGAAGGGCCAGACCCGGAATCCATTTCGCCTTCGAGTATGCTGCTCGATGGATTCCGGGTTCGCGACTTTGTCGCGCCCCGGAATGACCACTGAGTGTGATGTAGTAAATGACCCATCCCGGCGAACAGTTTTATCCCGAGGGCGTGCGTTGGGACGACACCATCGTCCAGGGCACGCTCCCCGACCTGCTGTCGAAAGCCGCCGCCGATTACGGCCCGCGCACCGCGCTGGAATTTCGCGAACGTCCGATCACCTACACCGAGCTCGCCGCGATGGCCGAGCGTGCCGCGGCGGCGTTCCTCCGCGCCGGCTGCGGCAAGAGCGCCTCCGTCGCGCTGTTCCTCGGCAACACGCCCGATCACCCCGTCAATTTCTTCGGCGCGCTGAAGGCCGGCGCCCGCGTCGCGCATCTGTCGCCGCTCGACGGCGAGATCGCGCTGACGCACAAGGTGTCCGACTCCGGCTCGCGCCTGCTCGTCACCTCCAACCTCGCCGCGCTGCTGCCGACGGCGCTGAAATTTTTGGAGAAGGGCCTGATCGACCGCCTCGTCGTCTGCGAAGACGACAATTGGGGCAAGGTCGGCACGCCCCAGGCCGCGATCCCCGCTGATCCCCGCATCGTCACCTTCAAGACCTTCGTCGAAGGCGCCGCCGCGCCGGCAGAGTGGCCGCAAGTCACCGCCGACGACGTCGCCCTGCTGCAATATACCGGCGGCACCACCGGCCTGCCCAAGGGCGCGATGCTCACGCACGGTAATCTGACGTCGGCGGTGTCGATCTACGACGTCTGGGGCAAGCCATCGCGCGCGACCCGTGGTGACGTCGTCGAGCGCGTGATCTGCGTGCTGCCGCTGTTCCACATCTACGCGCTCACCGTCGTGCTGTTGTCCTCGCTCCGCCGCGGCAATCTGATCTCGATCCACCAGCGCTTCGACGTCGAAGCTGTCATGCGCGACATCGAGGTCAAGCGCGCCACCTATTTCCCGGGCGTGCCGACGATGTGGATCGCGATCGCAGCGCTGCCTGATCTGGACAAGCGCGATTTCTCCTCGCTTGCGACGATCGGCTCCGGCGGCGCGCCGCTGCCGGTGGAGATCGCGAACTTTTTCGAGCGCAAGGTCGGCAAGAAGCTGCGCAGCGGCTGGGGCATGACCGAGACCTGCTCGCCCGGCACCGGCCATCCGCCCACGGGCCCCGACAAGCCCGGCTCGATCGGGCTGATGCTGCCCGGCATCGAGCTCGACGTCGTGTCGCTGGACGATCCGACGAAAGTGCTGCCGCCGGGCGAGGTCGGCGAGATCCGCATCAAGGGCCCGAACGTCACCAGGGGCTATTGGAACAAGCCCGAGGGATCCGCGGAGGCTTTCATCGACGGCCGCTTCCTTACCGGCGACATCGGCTATGTCGATACCGACGGCTATTTCTTCCTGGTCGACCGCAAGAAGGACATGATCATCTCCGGCGGCTTCAACGTCTATCCGCAGATGATCGAGCAGGCGATCTACACCCTTCCCGGCGTGCACGAGGTGATCGTGCTCGGCATCCCCGACCAGTATCGCGGCGAGGCCGCCAAGGCCTTCATCAAGCTGAAGCCCGGTGCAAAACCGTTCTCGCTCGACGAGCTGCGGGCGCAGCTCGCCGGCAAGGTCGGCAAGCACGAAATGCCTGTAGAGGTCGAGTTCGTCGACGATTTGCCGCGCACGCCGGTCGGAAAACTGTCGCGCCACGAATTGCGCCAGCAGCAGAAACCGTCACAATCCACCCAACCCGCATCAGGAGGTCGTTCTTGACCGACGCCGTCATCGTTTCCACCGCCCGCACGCCGATCGGCAAGGCCTATCGCGGCATGCTCAACGCCACCGAGGGCGCCACGCTGCTCGGCCACGCCATCGGCGAAGCCGTTGCCCGCGCCAAGGTCGATCCGAAGGAGGTCGAGGACGTGGTGATGGGCGCCGCCCTCCAGCAGGGCGCGACCGGCGGCAACATCGCGCGCAAGGCGCTGCTCCGCGCCGGCCTGCCCGTCACCGTCGCCGGCACCACCATCGACCGGCAGTGCGCCTCGGGCCTCCAGGCCATCGCGCTCGCCGCACGCTCGGTGATCTTCGACGGCGTCGAGATCGCGGTCGGCGGCGGCGGCGAGTCGATCAGCCTCGTGCAGAACGACAAGATGAACGGCTTCCACGCCCAGGACCCGGCGCTGCTCAAGATCAAGGGCGAGGTCTACATGCCCATGATCGACACGGCCGAAATCGTCGCCAAGCGCTACGGCATCTCGCGCGAGAAGCAGGACGAATATTCGCTGGAGAGCCAGCGCCGCACCGCGGCCGCGCAGCAGGGCGGCAAGTTCAAGGACGAGCTCGCGCCGATCACCACGCAGATGGCGGTCACCGACAAGGCGACCGGCGCGGTCTCGTTCAAGGAGGTGACCTTGTCGCAGGACGAAGGCCCGCGCCCCGAGACCACGGCTGAAGGTCTCGCCGGCCTCAAGCCGGTGCGCGGCGAAGGCTTTTCCGTCACCGCCGGCAACGCCAGCCAGCTCTCGGATGGCGCCAGCGCCACCGTCATCATGAGCGACAAGGAAGCCTCAAAGCGCGGCCTCAAGCCGCTCGGCATCTTCCGCGGCTTCGTCTCGGCCGGCTGCGAGCCGGACGAGATGGGCATCGGCCCGGTCTTCGCCGTGCCGCGCCTGCTGAAGCGCCACGGCCTCACCGTCGACGACATCGGCCTCTGGGAGCTCAACGAAGCCTTCGCGGTGCAGGTGCTGTATTGCCGCGACAAGCTCGGCATCGACCCCGAGAAGATCAACGTCAATGGCGGTGCGATCGCGGTCGGCCATCCCTACGGCATGTCCGGCGCGCGCCTGACCGGCCACGCCCTGATCGAAGGCCGCCGCCGCAAGGCCAAGTATGCGGTCGTCACCATGTGCGTCGGCGGCGGCATGGGCGCGGCCGGGTTGTTCGAGGTGTTGCAGTAATTTTCTGTCGTCCTGGCGAAAGCCAGGACCCATACTCCGCAGCAGGAGTTTGGCGGACAGACAGCAGTTGCCTTCGCAAAACGAAGGCCGGTGGTAATGGGTCCTGGCTTTCGCCAGGACGACGGGGAAACAGGAGGATCCGATGGATCTCGCATTCACGAAAGAAGAGCAGGCGTTTCGCGAGGAAGTGCGGTCATTCTTCCGCGACAACGTGCCGCCGGATACGCGGCGCAAGCTGGTCGAGGGCCGTCACCTCTCGAAGGACGAGATGGTGACGTGGTGGCGCATCCTCAACAAGAAGGGCTGGGGCGTCAGCCACTGGCCGAAGCAATATGGCGGCACGGGGTGGACGTCCGTGCAGCACTACATCTTCAACGAGGAGCTGCAGTCCTATCCGGCGCCGCAGCCGCTCGCCTTCGGCGTCAGCATGGTCGGCCCCGTCATCTACACCTTCGGCAACGAGGAGCAGAAGAAAAAGTACCTGCCGCGCATCGCCAACGTTGACGATTGGTGGTGCCAGGGCTTCTCCGAGCCCGGCTCCGGCTCCGATCTCGCCTCGCTGAAGACGAAGGCCGAGCGCAAGGGCGACAAATGGATCATCAACGGCCAGAAGACCTGGACGACGCTGGCCCAGCACGCCGACATGATTTTCTGCCTCTGCCGCACCGACGCGACCGCCAAGAAGCAGATGGGCATCTCCTTCATCGTGTTCTCGATGAAGTCGAAGGGCGTCACCGTGCGCCCGATCCAGACCATCGACGGCGGCGTCGAGGTCAACGAGGTGTTCTTCGACGACGTCGAGGTGCCCTACGAGAACCTGATCGGCGAGGAGAACAAGGGCTGGGATTACGCGAAATTCCTGCTCGGCAATGAGCGTACCGGCATCGCGCGCGTCGGCGTCTCCAAGGAGCGGCTGCGCCGCATCCGCGATCTCGCTTCCAAGGTCGAATCCGGCGGCAAGCCGATCATCCAGGACGCGGCCTTCCGCGAGAAGCTGGCGGCCTGCGAGATCGAGCTGAAGGCGCTCGAGCTGACCCAGCTCCGCGTCGTCGCCGACGAGGGCAAGCACGGCAAGGGCAAGCCCAATCCGGCCTCCTCGGTGCTGAAGATCAAGGGCTCCGAGATCCAGCAGACCACCACCGAGCTGCTCATGGAAGTGATCGGTCCGTTCGCCGCGCCCTACGACGTGCACGGCGACGACGGCTCCAACGAAGCGATGGAGTGGACCGCCCAGATCGCGCCGAGCTACTTCAACAACCGCAAGGTCTCGATCTACGGCGGCTCCAACGAGATCCAGCGCAACATCATCGCCAAGGCGGTGCTGGGGCTCTAAACGTCATTCCGGGGCGCGCGCCAGCGCGAACCCGGAATCTCGCGCCACAATCTCTGGATTCCGGGTCCCCGCGCTATCGCGCGTGTCCCGGAATGACGAAGCAAAAATTCCGGGTACGAGGAACCAAAGAAATGGATTTTGATCTGTCCGAGGAGCAGCGGCTTCTCAAGGAAAGCATCGACGGCCTGCTGACCGATTCCTACGATTTCGAGAGCCGCAAGAAGTACATGAAGGAGAAGGGCGGCTGGAGCCAGGCCGTCTGGGGCAAGCTCGCCGAGCAGGGCCTGCTCGGCCTGCCGTTCAGCGAAGCCGATGGCGGCTTCGGCGGCGGCGGCGTCGAGACCATGATCGTGATGGAAGCGCTCGGCAAGGCGCTGGTGCTCGAGCCCTATCTGGCAACCGTCGTGATCTGCGGCGGCTTCCTGCGTCACGCCGGCTCGGATGCGCAGAAGGCCGCGTACGTGCCCGGGATCATCGACGGCAGCAAGACCCTTGCGTTTGCCCAGCTCGAGAAGAACTCCCGCTACGATCTGTTCGACGTCTCGACGACCGCGAAGAAGAAGGCCGACGGCTGGATCATCGACGGCGAAAAGTTCGTCGTGCTCAACGGCGAGAACGCCGCCACGCTTCTCGTGACCGCCCGCACCAAGGGTGACCGCCGCGACAAGACCGGGATCGGCGTGTTCCTGGTCCCGGCGAATGCCAAGGGCGTGACGAAGAAATCGTACCCGACCCAGGACGGCCTGCACGCGGCCGACATCACCTTCACCGGTGTCGAGGTGGGCGCGGATGCCGCGATCGGCAATCCCGAGGATGCACTCGCGCTGATCGAACGCGTCGTTGACGAAGCTCGCGTCGCGCTTTGCGCCGAGGCGGTCGGCCTGATGGACGAGTCGCTCAAGACCACGGTCGAGTACATCAAGACGCGCAAGCAGTTCGGCGTCGCGATCGGCTCGTTCCAGTCGCTCCAGCACCGTGCGTCCGACATGTTCGTCGCCGCCGAGCAGGCACGCTCGATGTCGATGTTCGCAACCATGGCGAACGACTTCGAGAACGCCAAAGAGCGCTCCAACGCGATCGCCGCGGCCAAGGTGCAGATCGGCAAGTCGCTGAAATTCGTCGGCCAGCAGTCGATCCAGCTCCACGGCGGCATCGGCATGACCATGGAGGCGAAGATCGGCCACTACTTCAAGCGCCTGACCATGATCGAGAACACCTTCGGCGACACCGACTATCACCAGCGCCGCGTCGCGGATGCGGGCGGGTTGGTCTAGCCGCCACGTCGCGCGTGGATGCATCGAAAACCGAAAGCCCCGGAGACATCTCCGGGGCTTTCGTCGTTCCTGACGTCTTTCGCCGTTCGGCGCCTCACGTCCGCGTGCGCATCCGCATCATGAAGCTGTCGTAGCTGAGCTCGGCGACCTGCATCCAGGCGAGCGATTCGTTCCGGAACGCGGAAAGGCTCGTGTACATCTTGGCGAAGTGCGGGTTGGTCTTGGACAGATCCGCGTAGATCTCGTTCGCGGCGGCGTAGCAGGCCTCCAGCACCTCCTGCGGGAACGGCTTCAGGATCGCACCGGCCACCAGCAGGCGCTTCAGCGCGGGCGGGTTGACGTAGTCGTATTTCCCGGTGACCCACGTGAAGGTATCGCGCGAGGCCATCTCGATCGCGGCCTGGTAGTGCTTGGGCAGCGCGTTCCACTTGTCGAGATTCATGATGTTGTGGCCCTGGCCGGTGCCTTCCCACCAGCCCGGATAGTAGTAGAATTTCGCGACCTTGACGAAGCCGAGCTTCTCGTCGTCATAGGGCCCGACCCATTCGGCCGCGTCGATCGTTCCCTTCTCCAGCGCCGGATAGATGTCGCCGCCCGCGATCTGCTGCGGCACGCCGCCGACCTTGGCGATGATCGTGCCGGCGAAGCCGCCGACGCGGAATTTCAATCCCTTGAAATCCTCCATCGACTTGATCTCCTTCCGGAACCATCCGCCCATCTGGGCGCCGGTCGAGCCGGTTGGAATGCCGACCGTGTTGTATTCCTTCAGGAGGCCGTTGAGCAACTCGGTGCCGCCGCCGAACAGCAGCCAGGAAATATGCGCGCGCGTGTTCAGCCCGAACGGCAGCGACGTGCCGAAGGTGAAGGCGGGATTCTTGCCCCAATAGTAATACAACGCCGTGTTGCCCATCTCGACGGTGCCGTTCGACACGGCGTCGAGCACCTGCAGGCCCGGGACGATCTCGCCGGCTGCGAACGGTTGGATCTGGAATTTGTTGTCGGTGACTTCGGCGACGCGCTTGCAGAAATATTCGCAGCCGCCATAGAGCGTGTCGAGCGCCTTGGGCCAGCTCGCGGCGAGCCGCCATTTCACCTCCGGCGCCGACTGAGCGATCGCCGGTGCGGCAACGGCCGTGCTTGCCGCTAGCCCAGCGCCTGTCACTTTCAAGAAATCACGACGTTTCATGCGTAGCCCTCCATTGCGCCGATTCCTCGACAAGGGGAACGATCTTCTGTCGTCCTTGCTTCGCCGATAACCGACGGGGTGTTGTGACGATGTGGGTGTTTCCGCTGGCCCTTGAGGGCTCTTTGTGGATCCCGTGCGTTGCGGTTCCGCTAGCGAGGATGACCGGGAGGCTCGCGAGAATCAAGCCTCGTGCCGCCCTCGCAAGTGCGAACGCCGGCGAAGCAGGCGGCCTATACCTCTCCCGCGAGCGGGAGAGTTGAGGGAGCTAGCGGCGCAAGTCCTTCAATCCAACACGCCTTAACCCTCTTTCGCGAACGCCGCTTCCATCGCCTTTCGCGTCCTGATCGTCTCGTTGCCGGCGTCGAACTCGACGTCGTCCCAGCGCACCACCGTGCCATGCGCAACGTCATGTTTCAGCTTCACGCGATGGGCGAGCCCGATCGGCAGCGCGCCGGCCTTGAGGCTCGCGGCCGCCGGCACCAGCTTGCCCCACACGGTGTAGCCGCCTTCGCCGTCGAGCATTTCGCCGGCGCGCAAGGCCCGCTTGGCCACCGCTGCGACGTCGCCGCGGAAGCCGTGGGGCTGGCCGGTCGGCTCGCCCCGCAACGCGGCCGACAGCACCGAGATGTTCAGCTCGAGCCCGATCAGGTGATAGGGCTTGTACATCGCAGCAAAGCGTCCGCTGGAATCGGTCTTGAGGCCGTACTGCTTGAAGCAGTCGGCGGCATAGTCGTTCGGAGCCTCCAGCACGACATAGACACCCCAGCGCAGGTCGCGAAACACCGGCCGTCCATCGCGTTCGAGCGAGGAGACGACTTCCACCACGCCGGAGCGCTCCAGCACGCCGCCACGCGAACGCGGCCGCATGATGTGCGGCAGATCGTCGACGCCGCAGGGCGGAAACAGCAGTCCCTCCGCCGGCACGTCGAGGCCGCAGGCATTGGCGATCGCGGCCATCTCGATCGCCGACTTGGTGCCGTCGAGGAAGGAGTTGAACATCTGCGGGTTCATGCCGGCCGACTGTGCTTCGCCGGCGGTCAGGCCGTAATGCTGCCAGACGCCGTCCGGCGTCACGTCGTGATAGGCCGGCAGATATTTCGTACCCTTGCCGGCGGCGACGACGCGAAAGCCGGTGGCGCGGGCCCAGTCGACCATCTCCGCCGTCAATGCCGGCTGGTCGCCATAGGCGAGCGAATAGACCACGCCCGCCTTGCGCGCCTCCTCGGCGAGCAGCGGGCCCGCCAGCACGTCGGCCTCGACATTGACCATCACGATATGCTTGCCCGCCGCGATCGCCGCGCGCGCGTGCCTGATGCCGACGGCCGGGTTGCCGGTCGCTTCCACCACCACGTCCATTGCGCCGCCGGCGATGGCGCGTGCGCCGTCATCGGTGAACACGGTCGCGGCGATGCGCGCCGCATCCCAGCCGACTGTGCGGCAGGCCTCGCGCGCGCGGTCGCGGTCGATGTCGACGATGATGGGCACCTCCAGCCCCGGCGTGTGCGGCACCTGCGCGAGAAACATCGAGCCGAATTTGCCCGCACCGATCAGCGCGACACGGACAGGCTTGCCGGCGGACGCGCGGGCCTGGAGGAGGCGGAAGAGGTTCATGGGAGACATCCAAGAGTGCTATCGCGGTCGGGACGACGCGAACGATCAGGTTCAGTCATTCCGGGGCGACGCGACGGGACCGCGCGAAGCGCGCCCCGGGAGCGTCGAGCCTGGAATCCATCGGGCCGCAAAGGACGCGGATAAATGGATTCCGGGCTCGCGACTTCGTCGCGCCCCGGAATGACAGCTTACTCCGCCGCCTGCCGCGGCGCACGGGCAAGGCGCAGCAGGGCGTCGTCGTCCACCGTCTTGATCGGCGCGAAATCGCGGTGGGCGATGTATTCGGGCCGCGTGGGGGTGCGGATATAGTTCGAGACCGCGTTCAGCGTCAGGTACACGATCTTGCGCGGGTAGGGCGTGATGTTGCCGGCCGAGCCGTGCACGAGATTGCCGTGGAACATCAGCATGCCGCCGGGCTTGCCCGTGGGCGCCACGATGCCGCCCTGCTTGACGAGGCGCGTCACGGTGTCCTCGTCCAGCGTCCACAGCGGGTAGGACGTGGTGGCAAGGTCATGCGAGGCTTCGAGATCGCCGGCATTCTGGCTGCGCGGCACCAGCATCAGGGGGCCGTTGATCGGCATCACCTCGTCGAGGAAGATCGCGATGTTCATCGCGCGCGGCTCCGGCATGCCGTCGTCGCGCTTCCAGGTGCCGTAATCCTGGTGCCATTGCCAGACGTCGCCGGTGAAGGCCGATTTCGCGTTGATCTTGAACTGGTGCATGTAGACAGGCTCGCCGAACAATTGCTCGACCGGGTCGATCATGCGCGGATGCGCGCCCAGAATGCGGAAGGCCTCGTTGTAGAGATGCGCGGCAAACGCCGTGCGCGGCGCGCCGCTCTTCTCGCGCCAGACCTCCGGCCGGTTGGCGTCGTAAATGCCGACCGCCTCGCGCGCGAGCAGATCGACCTCCTCCTGGCTGAACAATTCGGGCAGGAACAGCCAGCCCTCGCGGTGGAAGAACTCCAATTGCTCCTGAGACAGTCTCATGGGTCGTCCTCCCGTTGTTTTGTTCTTGTCATTCCGGGGCGATGCGCAGCATCGAACCCGGAATCTATTGATCCGCAGTCTCTGTGGCCCAATGGATTCCGGGTTCACGCTTCGCGTGCCCCGGAATGACAGCGTTTAGCTACGCCGCCGCCTCGTCCGTCGCCCGCAACCTCTCCTCGGTCATCCGTCCCGCCGTCTGCGCATGCGCGAGTGCGGCGCGTTCGGCGGCCTTCGCATCGCCTGCGAGAATGTGAGCTGCGATGTCGGCATGCTCGGCCCAGGCGCTGTCGCGATAATCGAGCTCCGACAGCACGGTCGCCATCGAGCGGCGCATATGCGGCCATTGCGGCGCGATGGTCTCCTCGATCACGGGATTGCCGGCGAGCTGATAGATCGCGCGATGAAAATCGACGTCGAGCACGATGAGCTCGGCAAGCGGCGTCTTGCGATCGATGCGGCGCCCGGCGGCGAGCGCCACCTCGAGCCGCGCGCGTCCTGCCGCGTCGCTTGCGGCGCGCATCGCGGCGAGCCGCGCGGCCAGCGCATCAATGGCGCCGCGCACCTCGTAGAGCTGGCGGATACGCGCGGGATCGAGCTGGGTGACCTCAAAGCCGCGCCGGCCGCTTTCGGCGACGAGGCCCTGCCGATGCAGCAGATGCAGCGCATGCGACACCGGCTGGCGCGACACGCCGAGCTTGTCGGCGAGCTCGTTCTGCCGGATGCGCTGGCCGGGCTGCAACGTGCGATCGGAGATCGCCTCCAGGATCCGACCATAGACCTGGTCGATCAGGTTCGGGAGCGGGTCGAGAGGGATCACGCCGGCAGCTCCAACAGCACTTAGATGGAATACGGAATTCCGTATTCGAAGGTACGTCGGGGGGCGGAAGGCGTCAAGCGCGTCCCGACGCGGCGTCAGCCGCCGTTGTGGGGGGCTGCTAAACGATTGATATCATTAGGGCCATTTACTGTGCATGGGGTTGTCTTCGCGCTAACGGTTTTTGCCCGGTTGGGCGCCTACTTCTTCTTGCCCTGCTCGATCAGCATCCGGCCGGCCTAGCGTTCGAGCACCTCCACCTCGAGCGACGCGATCGCTTCTGCATCGGCCACCGCCTCGATCGCCGCGATCCGGTCGCCGCTGAAGGTCACGCGCAGCGCGATGCGCAATTGCCCGCCGAGGATGACCGCAACACCGATCTCGCCATCGACCAGTGCCGTGCGCGCGGCCTGGGCGCGGCCCTTGTAGAGCTTCGCGACCGCATCCGCGCCGCGGATCTCCGGCAGCGTACCGAGCCGCACCGCGGCCTGGTCGGCGCGAAAGACGACGTCGGGATCGAGCACGGCGAGCAGCCCCTCGAAATTGCCTTCGCGCGAAGCCGCGAGGAAGGCATCGACGATCTTGCGTTGACGCGACAGGTCCGTCTCGGGCACCGGCGCGCCCTGCACGCGCCGCCGCGCGCGGCTGGCAAGCTGGCGCGAGGCATCGACGGAGCGCCCGACGATCGGCGCGATCTCCTCGAAGGGCACCGCGAACATGTCATGCAGCACGAAGGCGAGCCGCTCGGCCGGCTGCAATGTTTCCAGCACGATCAGGAGTGCCGCGCCGACGGAATCGGCCATCTCCGCTTCGCGCTCCCGCGTCTCATCGACCGGCTCCGGCACATGCGGGCCCATCGGGTCCTCCCGGCGCGACTTTCGTGCGCGCAGCATGTCGAGGCAGATGCGCGCGACCACGGTGGTCAGCCAGCCCCGCAGATTCGCGACATCGGACGTATCGCTCCGGCTGAGCCGCAGCCAGGCCTCCTGCACGGCATCGTCGATCTCGCCGCGGGAACCCAGCATCCGGTAGGCGACCGCGCGCAAATGATCCCTGTTGGCCTCGAACTGCTGGCTGAGAAAATCTTCTTCAAAGTTTTTTTGGGTCATCAGTCACATTCCCTCATCGCGATCCGTCATGCCCATGACGAAGCCAATCCGGCCAATGTGACCGGAACCTTCGAAATTCGACAGATGGAGACGACAACGATGCACGCCCGCATGAATCACCCCGTCATGGTCCTGCCCGAGGCCATGAATGTTCTGCAATCTCTCGGCAATTTGACCAAACAAGGCCTGCCGGAAAAGCTCCTGGAACTGGTGCACCTGCGCGCCAGCCAGATCAATGGTTGCAGCGTCTGCGTCGACATGCACCCGAAGATCGCCCGCAAGGCCGGCGAGACCGACGAGCGCCTGTTCGCCGTCTCGGCCTGGCGCGACGCGCCTTATTTCAGCGAAGCCGAGCGCGCCGCGCTGGCTCTGACCGAGGCGGTCACCCGTCTCGCCGACCGTGAGGATCCGGTGTCCGACACGATCTGGAATGAGGCCGCCAAGCATTTCGACGAGCGCGAGCTTGCAACGCTGATCCTCTCGATCGCGACCATCAACGTCTGGAACCGCCTCAACGCGACGATCAAGATGCCGGTCGGCGTGTGGAAGGTGGCGTGAGTGCAAGTGAGGGAGGCACCAGCCGTGCACTCCCTCGCCCCGCTTGCGGGGAGAGGCGAACAAGCAGCTACTCCGCCAGGAACCTGTTCACCTCCTCGCCATACTCCAGCGGCGCCTGCTCGAACATCCAGTGGCCGGCATTCGCGATCACCGCCGTCCTGGCTCCTGCGATGTGCTCCGCCAGCACGCGCCACATCACCGACAGGCTTCCCGTCGTCGCGCCGCCGCCGATCAGGAGCGTCGGCGTCCTGATCGCCTGCGCATCCGCGAGCGTGTAGGGCCGGCGCTGCTCGTTGATCTGGCCGAGGAAGGTGAGCGTATTGTCGCGCAATTGCTGCTTGGCCGCCGCCGGCACGCGGCGCCAGGAGCCGTCGCCTTCGATGCCCTCGTAGAAATTCTGCAGCGCGCCCTCGATGTCGCCGGCGCGGATCATCTCGACCGAGCGCGCCGTGCGCGCCGCGAGCGGCGGGTACGCGGGCGTGCCTTCGGGCACCGGCAGGCTGGCATCCAGATCGCCGCCGGGCTCGGCCAGCACCAGCTTGCGCAACAGATCAGGCCGCGCTTGCGCGACGCGGAACGCGATGTGGCCGCCGCGCGAATGGCCCATCAGGTCGACGGGTGCGGGCCTGACCTGCTCGATGAAGGCGATCATATCGGCGACGTGCTGCGCCACCCTGTAGTCGTCGCCGACGGCGTCCCAGTGCTCGGGAAAGAAATGCCGCAGGCTGACCGAGATCACCCGATGGCTCTTCGACAGCGGGCCGAGCACCGAATACCAGGTGCGGAAATCCCCGAGTGTGCCGTGCACGCAGACCAGCGGCGGACCATCCCCGACTTCGAGATAGGCCATGTCGTAACCGTTGACGCGAAAGCTCTGCATGATCAGCTCGCCAGGAAATCCAGAACCACTTCGGAGTATTTTTGCGGCGCCTGCTCGAACATCGGATGCGTCGCGTTCGGGATGATCGCCGTCTTGGAATAGGGCACATGCGCTGCGAGCGCATGCAGCACCTTCGGCAGCAGGCCCTTGGTCCGCGCACCCAGGATGAACAGCGTCGGCATCAGAATCGATTCCGCATCCGCCTTCGAGAAGGGCGGGCGGTTGTCGCGGACCTGGCCGATCAACGTCATGGCGTTGTCGCGCAGATTCTGCTTCACCATCGCCGGCAGCCGCGGCCAGGTGCCGGCGCCCTCCAGCGTGTCGACGAACACGGCGAGGCCGCCGTCGACATCGCCCGCCGCGATCTTCTCCGCCGAGGCCGTGAATCGCGCCAAGAGCGGCGAGGGACCGCCGGCATAATCGGGATCGAGGCTCGCATCGAGCTCTCCGCCGGGCTCGGCCAGGATCAGCCGCCGCAACAGATCGGGGCGCGCCTGCGCCACGCGAAAGCAGATGTGTCCACCGCGGGAATGGCCCATCAGATCGACCGGGCCGACGTCGAGCTTCTCGATGAAGGCGATGACGTCCTGGACATGCTGGGCGATCGAATAGGTATCGCCGACGCCGTCCCAGCGGTCGGGGAAGAAATGGCGCAGGCTGACGGCGATCACCCGATGCCGCTGCATCAGCGGCCCGAGCACGCAGCCCCAGACGCGGAAATCATTGAGCGAGCCATGCACGCAGACCAACGGGGGTCGGCCTCGGTCTTCACCCACGTCTATATAGGCCATGTCGTATCCGTTGACGTGGAGGCGTTGCATTCCGGGCTCGCGAGAAATTGGAACTCCTGTGCAAGATTCCCGGAAACCGGGTGGATCGCAACTATTTCCAAGCCTAGATTTGGCCTGAGATCACATTGGGGGCATGCGATGAGGACGCAGCCAGAAACCGAGCCATGACCGACCAGCATTTTGCCCTGTTCGATACCAGGATCGGCCTTTGCGCCGTCGCCTGGGGCCCGCGCGGCATCAACGGCACGCAGCTGCCGATGGGCGGCGAGCAGAAGATCCGCACCCGCATCAGTCAGCGCCACGCTGATGCCAGCGAAGCCGAGCCGACCGCCGAGGTGCAGCAGGCGATCGACCGCATCACGAATCTGCTCGCAGGCGAGCCGGATGACCTCACCGACATCCCGCTCGATCTCGACGGCGTGCCCGATTTCAACCGCGGCGTCTACGAGATCGCCCGTACCATCCCGCCCGGCAAGACCATCACCTATGGCGACATTGCCAAGCAGCTCGGTGGCGTCCAGCTGTCGCGCGACGTCGGCCAGGCGCTCGGCCGCAACCCGTGCCCGATCGTCGTGCCCTGCCATCGGGTGCTGGCGGCCGGCAACAAGCCCGGCGGCTTCTCGGCCAATGGCGGCGTCGTCACCAAACTGAAGATGCTCGAGATCGAAGGCGCGCTGGTGAACCACACGCCGAGCCTGTTTGATTGAGGATGCCGCCACCCTCCCGGGAGGGGGAGGGTAAGAGAGAGCGCTAGATCTTCGCTGTTGTCTTCGGCCAATACCTGTCGCGCAAATGCCGCTTCACCAGCTTGCCCGTCGGCGTGCGCGGCAGCTCCGCCTCGAAATCGATCGAACGCGGGCACTTGATCGCGGAGAGGCGACCCTTGCAGAACGCGATCAGGTCGGCTTCCAGCGCCTTGCCCGCACGCGTCATGTCGTGCGGCTGCACCACCGCCTTCACCTCCTCGCCCATCTCCTCGTTCGGCACGCCGAATACGGCGACGTCGGCGACATCGGGGTGGGTGATGAGCACGTCCTCGGTCTCCTGCGGGTAGATGTTCACCCCGCCGGAAATGATCATGTAGGACTTGCGGTCGGTGAGAAACAGGAAGCCGTCCTTGTCGAGATAGCCGACGTCACCGAGCGTCGACCAGCCCTTGGCGTTGTAGGCCTTCTTCGTCTTCTCGGGGTCGTTGTGATAGGCGAAAGCAGGCGCGTCGGCGAAATAGACCGTGCCGATTTCGCCGGTCGGTTGCTCCTCGTCGTTTTCGTCGAGAATCTTGATCTTGCCGACCACGGCGCGGCCGACGCTGCCGCGATGCTCCAGCCATTGCTGCGAGTTGCAGACGGTGACGCCGTTGCCTTCCGAGCCGGCGTAATACTCGATCAGGATCGGTCCCCACCATTCGATCATTTTGGCTTTGACGTCGACCGGGCAGGGGGCTGCGGCGTGGATTGCGCCCTTGAGCGTCGAGACGTTGTACCGGTAGCGCACCTCGTCCGGCAGCTTGAGCATCCGCACGAACATGGTCGGCACGAGCTGCGACTGCGTGACCTCATACTTTTCGACCAGCTTCAAGAATTCTTCGGCGTCGAAATGCTCCATGATGATGGAGGTGCCGCCGAGCACGATCGCCATCATGTTGAAGCGCAGGGGCGCCGCGTGATAGAGCGGCGCCGGCGAGAGGTACGTGCTCGCCGCATTCATGCCGCACATGTCGGCGCAGAGCACGCGCAGGAAGGCGTTCGGCACGTCGATCTTGTTGCCCTCGAACGCCTTCTTGATTCCCTTGGGCCGGCCGGTGGTGCCGGACGAATACAGCATGTCGTAGCCGGCGACCTCGTCGGAGATCGGCGTCGTCGGCTGCGCGGCGGCTTCCTTGTCGTAGGAGCGGAAGCCGGGCAGCGGTTCGTCCATCATGTAGAAGACCGGCTCGCCGGGCGTGCCCTTGATCAGGGCCTTGATCTGGTCGGCGCATTTCGGCGTGGTGATCACGACCTTGGCGCCGCAATCGGCGATGATGTAGTCGATCTCGTCCTGCTTCAGATAGCGGCTGATCGCGGTGTAATAGAGCCCGCTGCGCTGCGCGGCCCAGCAGAGCTCCATGAAGGCAAGCCGGTTCTCCATCAACAGTGCGATGTGATCGCCGGCCTTCAGGCCGAGCGAGCGGAACAGGTGTGCGCCCTGGTTCGAGAGCTCGTCGAGTTCGCGATAGGTGATCGCCTTGCCGGTGCCCGCCATCTGGTAAGCGATCTTGTTCGGCGTGGCGCGGGCGTGGATGGAGGGGTGGGTCATGAGCGTAGGTCTCTCAACAAGAAAGGTGTCATCCCGGCGAAGGCCGGGATCCATAACCACAGGCCTCGGTTGTTGAAACGAGATGGAGCTCCAGCGCGGCATAACCACAGCCTTCTGTGGTTATGGATCCCGGATCGGCGCGCGCTTTAGGCGCGCTTGTCCGGGACGACACCGTCTGTGTCGAAGCAGCTTACAGCCGCTCCACGATCGTCACATTGGCCATGCCGCCGCCTTCGCACATGGTCTGCAGGCCATAGCGCTTGCCTCGCTGGTGCAGCGCGTGGATCAGCGTGGTCATCAGCTTGGTGCCGGAGCCGCCGAGCGGATGGCCGAGCGCGATGGCCCCCCCATTGACGTTGAGGCGCTCCGGATCGGCGCCGGTGGTCTTGAGCCAGGCGGTCGGCACCGACGCGAAGGCCTCGTTGACCTCGAACAGGTCGATGTCGCCGATCGTCATGCCGGCCTTCTCCAGCGCGCGCTTGGTGGCGTGCAGCGGAGCGTCGAGCATGATCACGGGATCGCCGCCCATCATGGTCATGTGATGGATGCGCGCAAGCGGCTTGACGCCAAGCTGCTTCAGGCCGCGCTCGTTCACCACCATGACGCCGGAAGCGCCGTCGCAGATCTGGCTGGCGCTGGCCGCGGAAAGCTTGCCGTTCTCGGCGATCAGTTTGACGCCCTTGATGCCTTCGAGCGTGGCGTCGAAGCGGATGCCCTCGTCGATGTGGTGGGTATCCTTGGAGCCGTCGGCGCGGGTGATCTCGAGCGGCACGATCTCCTTCTTGAAGTGACCGGCTTGCGTCGCCGCGATCGCGCGCTGGTGGCTGTTGAAGGAGTATTCGTCGAGCTCATTCTTCGACAAGCCGTACTTCTCGGCCATCATCTCGGCGCCGGTGAACTGGCTGAACACGATGTTCGGATACCTCGCCTCGATGCCCGGGCTCTTGTAATTGCCAAAGCCGTTCTTGGCCGGGAGCTGCGATGACAGGCCCATCGGCACGCGCGTCATCGATTCCACGCCGGCCGCGATCACGACGTCCATCGTGCCGGACATCACGGCTTGGGCTGCGAAGTGCAACGCCTGCTGCGAGGAGCCGCACTGGCGGTCGATCGAGGTGCCCGGCACGCTCTCCGGCAGCTTCGAGGCCATGATCGCATTGCGCGCGACATTGTTGGACTGTTCGCCGACCTGCATCACGCAGCCCATGATCACGTCCTCGACCAAGGCCGGGTCGATCTTGGCGCGATCGACCAGCTCGTCCAGCACTTTTGCGGCGAGATCGGCCGGATGCCAGCCGGCGAGGCGGCCCCCCTTGCGCCCGCCCGCGGTACGCGCAGCGGCGACGATGTAAGCCTCGGCCATTTCGGTTTCTCCCTGGATTTTTCTGGATCGGGTTGGGTTGTCGGGGCGGATTAAAAGGGTGCGACATCATTTAGTCAATCGATCAATTAACTCTTGTGATGAGGCGCTGCTTGGGCTTATCTGCGCCCCGCCTCAAGCGGCGAGAACAGGGAACTCCGTGGCTACCAGCGTACCGACCAAGCTCCCCAGCGGAAAGAATTCCACGGCAGAGAAATTGCTCGTGGCCGCAAGCGAGCTGATGATCGAACGTTCCTCGATCGAGATTTCGCTCTCCGACATCGCCCAGAAGTCGGGCGCCAACGCCGCGCTGGTCAAATATCACTTCGGCAACAAGGACGGCCTGCTGCTGGCGCTGCTCGAGCGCGATGCGGGGACGGAGCTGTCCAATCTCGAATATCTGCTGGCGCAGCCGATCACGCCGACCGCGAAGCTGAAGCTGCATATCGGCGGCATCATCCGCGCCTATCACCGGTTCCCCTACATGAATCGGCTGATCCACTATCTCCTGCACGAGAGCGTTGCCGGCTCTGCCGACGAAGTCTCGAAATTCTTCGTCGCGCCGCTGCTGGATTTTCATCGCCGCCTGCTCGCCGAAGGCGTCAGCAGCGGCGAATTCCGCCAGACCGATCCGGTGCTGTTCTACACCAGCCTGATCGGCGCCTGCGATCATCTGTTCTTCGGCCGGCACGCGATGTCCCGCGCGACCGGCGTCGGCCCGGTCACCGATGAAGTCTGCCGGCAATACATCAAGCACATGGAAACGCTGATCTGCGGCGGCATCCTCACGCAAGCCGGGGACGCCGCCGCGGCCGGATGATCCGGCCGAACTCTTCAAGTCTAGAGAAGAAACGCCCAAGGAAAGGTATTTGCGATGCAGCTGAAAGACGTAGCCGTTCTCATCACCGGCGGTGGTTCGGGCCTGGGTGCCGCGACCGCCCGCGCCATGGCCGCCAAGGGCGCCAAGATCGGCGTGATCGACCAGAGCAAGGAAAACGCCGAGAAGGTCGCGGCCGAGGTGAAGGGCGTCGCGCTGCATGCCGACGTCACCAGCGAGGAGCAGATCAAGGCGGCGATCGCGAAGGCGGAAGCCGCCCATGGCATCGCCCGCGTGCTGATGAACTGCGCCGGTATCGGCGGCTCGCAGCGCATCGTCGGTCGCGACGGCGTTTATCCCTTGGAAAAGTTCGCGCGCATCATCAACGTCAACCTGATCGGCACCTTCAACTGCCTGCGGCTGTTCGCCGAGCGCCTCGTCACCGCCGAGCCGATCGGCGAAGAGCGCGGCGTCATCGTCAACACCGCTTCTGTTGCCGCCTATGAAGGCCAGATCGGCCAGATCGCCTATGCGGCCTCCAAGGGCGGCGTCGTCGGCCTCACGCTGCCTGCCGCGCGCGACCTCGCCAGCCAGAAGATCCGCGTCAACACCATCGCGCCCGGCCTGTTCCTGACGCCGCTGCTGATGGGCCTGAACGAAGAGGCCCGCAAGAGCCTGGGCGCCCAGGTGCCGCATCCCGCGCGTCTCGGCGACGCCAATGAATACGGCATGCTCGCGGTGCACATCGTCGAGAACCCGATGCTCAACGGCGAGACCATCCGCCTCGACGGCGCGATCCGCATGGCGCCGCGGTAGAGCTCTCTTCCCTTCTCCCCTTGTGGGAGAAGGTGGCGCGCGTAGCGCGACGGATGAGGGGTTCGCTCCGCGATCTCATCTGTGGAGGCAGACCCCTCACCCGAGCGAATGCGCGTCGAGCGACGTACATGCCCTCTCCCACAAGGGGAGAGGGCGCAGCAATCGGCACCATCGTTGCGGATGAAGGAGATCACGCATGTCCCAACCGCTGCTGATCGAGCACAACGACGGCGTCGACCGGGTGACGCTCAATCGTCCTGACAGCCTCAACGCGCTCGATCCCGCGCTGATCGATGCGCTCAACGCCTACTTCCAGGGGCTGCAGCGCAACCGCGATACGCGCGTGGTGGTGCTGAAGGGCGCCGGCAAGAATTTTTGCGCGGGCCTCGATCTCAAGGCCGCGATGGCGCGCCGTGCCGGGCAGCAGGAGCCGCCCGGCGTCACCGAGTCGCTGGACTCGCAGCGCCGCATTGCCGACATCGTGATGCTGATGCGGCGCTGTCCGCAGCCGATCCTGGCGCTGGTGCAGGGCGCGGCGGCGGGCGGCGGCTTTGCGCTGGCGCTCGCCTCCGACATCCGGATCGCGACGAAATCGGCGCGGATGAACTGCGCCTTCATCAAGCTCGGCCTTGGCGGCTGCGACATCGGCACCAGCTATTTCCTGCCGCGCCTCGTCGGTGTCTCCGTCGCCTCCGAGCTGATCCTCACGGGACGCTTCATCGGCGCCGAGCGGGCGCTCGCGGTCGGTCTCGTCTCCGAGGTCGTCGACGAAGACAAGCTCGATGACGCTGCCGAGCCTTACATCGATGCGATGATCACGGCCTCGCCCGTGGGGCTTCGCCTCTCGAAAGAATGTCTCAACATGAGCGTCGATGCCGGATCGCTGGAAGCCGCGATCGCGATGGAGGACCGCAATCAGGTCCTGTGCAGCCGCTCCGAGGAATTTTCGGAAGGCATCAGGGCCTTCCTTGAGAAGCGAAAGCCTGTCTATATCAGGCGCTGAACGACGAAGATCCGCAAAGGACAGTAATTCCGGGAGACGCAAAATGAGTGGCAGCGCGGCGGCGGTGATGACGAAGCCCGCCTTTCGCAAGGTCGAGTGGCTGGCACGCGACATCGACGTCGAGCGCCGCGGCGACGGCACGGTGGTGCTGAAGTCGCGCATTCCGCTGCAACCTTACGAGAAGCACATCCCGGCCTCGCTGGCGAAATGGGCGACGCAAGCACCCGAGCGCATCTGGCTCGCCCAGCGCGGCGGACCGAACCGCGAATGGCGGAAGGTCTCTTACGGCGAAGCCAAGCGCACCGTGGATGCACTGACGCAAGGCCTGCTCGATCTCGGTCTCGATGGCCGCCCGGTCACGATCGTGTCCGGCAACTCGATCGAGCATGCGCTGATGACACAGGCCGCGATGCAGGCGCGCGTTCCGGCGGCTCCCGTGTCGCCGGCCTACTCGTTGATGAGCCACGATCACGTCAAGCTGAAATATTTGTTCGACCTGATCAAGCCGGCCGTGGTGATGGTGCAGGACGGCCCGACCTTCGAGAAGGCGCTCAAGGCGATCGACCTCACCGGCGTCACCGTCGTTCACGTCTTGCGGCCCTGCGAGGGTATCAAGAGCGTCAGCTTTGCCGAGCTTGCGGCAACGCCGGTGACCGGCGCCGTCGAGGAGTCGATTGCCAGGATCACGCCCGACACCGTCGGCAAGCTGCTGTTCACGTCAGGTTCGACCGGCATGCCAAAAGCTGTCATCAACACGCAAGCGATGATGTGCGCCAATGCGGCGATGATGATGCAGGTGCGGCCGCGCGATCCGGGCGGTCCGATCTCGACCATGCTGGACTGGATGCCGTGGAACCACACGATGGGCGGCAATGCGGCGTTCCATCCCATCCTGGTCGACGGCGGGACGCTCTATATCGACGACGGCCGGCCGATGCCGGGCCAGTTCGAGGAGACGCTGCGCAATCTGCGCGAGATCTCGCCGACCTATTACGCCAACGTGCCGGCCGGCTACGCCGCGCTTGCCGCTGCCATGGAGAAGGACGATGCGCTCTGCCGCTCCTTCTTCAAGAACCTGTCGATCATGGCCTATGGCGGCGCGCGGCTGCCTGATGATCTCTACGACCGCATGCAGGACCTCGCGGTGAAGACCACCGGCGAACGGATCGTGTTCTACACCGGCTGGGGCTCGACCGAGACTGCGCCGACCTCGACCGGCACCTATTGGGACACCGAGCGCGTTGGCCTGATCGGCCTGCCGTTCCCCGGCGTCGAATTGAAGATGGTGCCGTGCGGCTCGAAATACGAGCTGCGTCTGCGCGGTGTCAACGTCACGCCCGGCTATTTCGGCCAGCCGGAGCTGACCAGGAAGATGTTCGACGAGGAAGGCTTCTACTGCATCGGCGATGCCGGCATTTTTGTCGACGATGCCGATCCGGTGAAGGGCATCATCTTTGCCGGGCGCGTCGTCGAAGACTTCAAGCTCACGACTGGGACCTTCGTCCATGTCGGCTCGCTCCGCACCGACACCATCGCAGCCACGACGCCTGTCGTGCATGACGCGCTGGTCGCGGGGCAGGATCGCGCCTTCATCGGCCTGCTCGCCTGGCCGAACCTGCATGCCTGCCGCCAGCTCGTCGGCAATCCCGATCTCAGCTTTGAGGATGCCGTGAAGCATCCCGAGGTGATCGCCTGCTTCAGGCGCGGTCTGGAGACGCACAATAAGGAGTGCGAAGGCGCCAGCAGCCGCATCATCGCGCGCGCCATGCTGATGGTCGAGCCGCCTTCGATCGACGGCAATGAGCTGACCGACAAGGGCTACATCAACCAGCGCGCCGGCCTGGAGCGCCGCGCCGCGCTGGTGGAGCGGCTCTATGCGGACAAGCCGGATCAGGATGTGGTCGTGCTGCGATGAAACACTCCTCTCTCCATTCGTCATTCCGGGATGCGCCGAGAGGCGCAGGCCCGGAATCCATAACCCCGGCTGGTGGATATGGATTCCGGGCTCGCGCTCCGCGCGCCCCGGAATGACGGCAATAAATGACAACGAATAAACAAAGGTAGCCCGCCATGAACTTCGACTTCTCCGACGACCAGAAGCAGCTTCGCGATCAGGCGCGCAAATTCCTCACCGAAAAATGCCCGCCCAAGGCGGTGCGCGTCGTGCTCGACGGCAAGGCGCCCTACGACAAGGAGCTGTGGAAGGGGCTCGCCGAAATGGGATTTCTCGGCGTCGCAATCCCCGAGGAATTCGGCGGTGCCGGCGCCGGCCATCTCGAGCTTTGCGTGATCGCGGAAGAGATGGGCCGGGCCAACGCGCCGGTGCCGTTCTCCTCGACCGTCTATCTCGCCGCCGAAGCGCTGCTGATCGCCGGCAGCGACGCGCAGAAGAAAAAATGGCTGCCGGCAATTGCCTCGGGCGAGGCGATCGGGACGCTGGCGCTGTTCGAGGGCAAGGGCAATCCGTCGCCGAAGGCCATCAAGCTCGCTGCTGCGAATGGCGTGCTTAACGGCGTCAAGAAGCCTGTGGCCGATGGCGCGATCGCCGACTTCGCCGTCGTTGCAGCTCGCACGGGTTCGAGCGGGCGTGAGAGCGACATCTCGCTATTCCTGGTCGATCTCAAGGGCGGCGGCGTCGAGGTGAAAGGCCTGACCAACCTCGATCCGACGCGTGGCCAGGCGGAGATCACTTTCAAGGACTGCAAGGCCGAGCCGCTGGGCGCTGCCGGCGAGGGCTGGAGCATCCTCACCCAGGTGCTCGACCGTGCCGCCGTGCTGTGCGCCTTCGAGCAGGTTGGCGGCTCCGACCGCGCGCTGGAGATGGGCCGCGACTACGCTCTCGACCGCATCGCCTTCGGCCGCCAGATCGGCTCGTTCCAGGCGGTGAAGCACATGCTCGCCGACATGTACGTCTCGGCGACGCTGGCGCGCTCCAACAGCTATTACGGCGCCTGGGCGCTTTCGACCAATGCATCCGAATTGCCGGAAGCCGCCGCCGCCGCGCGCATCAGCGCCACGCAGGCGTTCCAGCACTGCGCCAAGAACAACATCCAGGTGCACGGCGGCATGGGTTTCACCTGGGAGTTCGACTGCCACATGTACTACCGCCGGGCGAACGCGATGGCGCTGGCCCTCGGCAGCCTGTCCTATTGGGAAGACCAACTGATCGACCGCATGCGCAAGAAGAACGCGGCTTGATGTTGTCGTCATTCCGGGGCGCCGCAACGCGGCGAACCCGGAATCCGGAGATGAGTGAATAACATCTAGATTCCGGGTTCGCGCTGCGCGCGTCCCGGAATGACGG
The DNA here is from genome assembly GCF_052075915.1 of Bradyrhizobium sp. 1200_D9_N1_1. Lineage (NCBI taxonomy): Bacteria > Pseudomonadati > Pseudomonadota > Alphaproteobacteria > Hyphomicrobiales > Nitrobacteraceae > Bradyrhizobium > Bradyrhizobium sp. 1200_D9_N1_1. Next base: position 1,390,328 of record NZ_CP197226.1, read on the forward strand.
AGAGAACAGCACCATGAACTTCGACGACACCCCACAGGAAGCCGAATTCCGCGCCACCGCGCGTGCCTGGATATCGGCGAATGCGCCGAAGCAGTACGAGGAAGAGCTGCGCAAATCCTCGCTCGGCCGCACCCAGCTCAAGAACGCCAACATTCTCGAGGTCGCGAAGGCCTGGCAGAAGAAGAAGGCCGATGCCGGCTGGGCCTGCCTGCACTGGCCGAAGGAGTATGGCGGCCGCGGCGCCTCTCCGATCGAGCGCGTGATCTGGCAGCAGGAAGAGGGGCCGTTCGGAAAACTCTCCCATATGTTCATCATCGGCCACGGCATGTGCGGGCCGACCATGATGGCGTTCGCGCGCGAGGAGCATAAGCGCAGCTATCTGCCGCCGCTCGCCTCCGGCGAAAAGGTCTGGTGCCAGCTGTTCTCCGAGCCCGCCGGCGGCTCCGACGTCGCGGGCCTGCGCACGCGGGCGGAGAAGGACGGCGATGAATGGGTCATCAACGGCCAGAAGATCTGGACATCAGGCGCGCATTATTCCGATTACGGCATCCTGCTTACCCGCACCGATCCGACCGTGCCCAAGCACAAGGGTCTTACCATGTTCTTCCTGGACATGAAGAGCCCCGGCGTCGAGGTGCGGCCGATCAAGCAGGCGAGCGGCGCCTCCGATTTCAACGAGGTCTATTTCACCAACGTGCGGATTCCCGACCATCAGCGCCTCGGCGAGGTCAATGACGGATGGAACGTCTCGCTGACCACGCTGATGAACGAGCGCATGTCGATCGGCGCGGGCGTCTCGACCGGTTTCCCTGAGTTGTTCGACTATTGCTCCGGCCTGATGCTGGACAACGGTCCGGCGATCGAGGATCGCGCGGTGCGCTCGAAGCTGGCGAACTGGGCGGTGAAGGCGAGCGGGCTGCGCTACACCAGCATGCGCGCGATCTCGGCGCTGTCGAAGGGCGAGCGGCCGGGGCCGGAAAATTCGATCGGCAAGCTGGTGGCGGGCTCGATGATCCAGGACGTCGCGGCCTACGCGCTGGACTTGCAGGGCGCGAGCGGGGTCATCAGCGGCCCCGAGGATGCCGAACTCGCCGGCCGTTTCCAGGCCATGCTGCTGCGTGCGCCGGGCACCCGTGTCGAAGGCGGCACCGACGAGATCATGCGCAACATCATCGCCGAGCGGGTGCTGGGCCTGCCGGGCGATATCCGGGTCGACAAGGACGTGCCGTTCAACAAGATCCCGACCAAGGGAAGGAATTAGCCGTCATTCCGGGGCGGCTCGAAGAGCCGAACTACGATGTGCAATTGTACATCTGAGAATCTCGAGATGCGTAAGTAACCTCTGGATTCCGGGTTCGCGCGTTGCGCGCCCCGGAATGACTAGGAAAAGGAAGCCGCCATGAATTTCGACGATACCCCGCAGGAAGCCGCATTCCGCGAGACTGCGCGCCAATGGGTCGAGGCCAACGCGCCGAAGGAGCTGCATGCCGAGCTGTCAAAATCCTCGCTCGGTCGCATCCGGCTTGCGAAGCACGACATCGTCGATGTCGGCAAGGCCTGGCAGAAGAAGAAGTTCGAGGGCAATTGGGCCTGCCTGCACTGGCCGAAGGAATATGGCGGCCGCGGCGCCACGCCGATCGAGCGCGTGATCTGGCAGCAGGAGGAGGGCGTCTACGGCAAGCTGACGCAGCCGTTCCAGATCGGCGAAGGCATGTGCGGGCCAACCGTGATGGCCTGGGGCAGCGAGGACGCCAAGCGTCGCCATCTGCCGAAGCTCGCCTCGGGCGAGGAGATCTGGTGCCAGCTGTTCTCTGAACCCTCGGCCGGCTCTGACGTTGCGGGCTTGCGCACGCGTGCGGAGAAGAAGGGCGACAATTGGGTCGTCAACGGCCAGAAGATCTGGACCTCGGGCGCGCATTATTCCGACTTCGGTCTTCTGATCGCGCGCACCGATCCGAGCGTACCCAAGCACAAGGGCCTCACCATGTTCTTCCTGGACATGAAGAGCCCGGGCGTCGAGGTGCGGCCGATCAAGCAGGCCAACGGCATGCAGGAGTTCAACGAGGTCTATTTCACCGACGTGGTGATATCAGACAGCCAGCGGCTCGGCGCCGTCGGCGAGGGCTGGAGCGTGTCGCTGACCACGCTGATGAACGAGCGCATGTCGATCGGCTCGCGGCTCGCGACCGGCGTGCCTGAGATGTTCGAGTTCTGCGCGAACCTGATGCTGGAGGACGGGCTTGCCATCGACGATCCCGCGGTGCGCTCGAAGCTTGCCAGCTGGGCGGTGAAGTCGAGCGGGCTGAAATATACGAGCTACCGCGCGATCTCGGCGCTGTCGAAAGGCGAGCAGCCGGGTCCGGAGAACTCGATCGGCAAGCTGGTCTCGGGCATGATGCTCCAGGACATCGCGACCTACGCCATGGACCTCCAGGGTGCGGCCGGCGTTCTCACGGGCAGCGATGAGGAGACGGTGCAGGGCCAGTTCCAGCAGATGCTGCTGTCCTCGCCCTCGATGCGCATTGCCGGCGGCACTGACGAGATCCTGCGCAACATCATCGCGGAGCGCGTGCTGGGCCTGCCGGGCGACATCCGCGTCGACAAGGACGTGCCGTATAACAAGATCCCGACCAAGGGACGCTAGTATCGTAGGGTGGGCAAAGCGAAGCGTGCCCACCATATGCAGGTGCGCCGAGGTAGGTCTGTTGGTGGGCGCGGCGCTATGGCGCCTTTGCCCACCCTACGAAGAGAACAATGCGAGCTGATCAATGGACGCAAAAGTGAATCAGAATAACCGCATCGGCGTGCTCGAAGAGCTGCTCAACGAGCGCTACTCCGTCCGCGCTTTCCTTCCCAAAGAGGTCGATCGCGCCACCATCGAGCACGTGCTGACCACCGCGCAGCGCACCGCGTCCTGGTGCAACAGCCAGCCCTGGCAGGTCATCATCGCCAGCGGCGAGGCCAAGGAGCGCTTTCGCCGGCTGATCTACAAGGAAGCCTCCAGCGGACTCGGCGACGATTACGATTTCACCCCGCCGCGCGAATATGTCGGCGTCTATCTCGATCGCCGCCGTGAGAGCGGCTTTCAGCTCTACAACACGCTCGGGATTCCCCGCGGCGACAGAAGCGGCTACGCCAGGCAGGCGCTGGAGAACTACAATTTCTTCGGCGCGCCGCATGTGGCTGTGATCCACACCAACGAGCCGCTCGGCATCTACGGCGCGATCGATTGCGGGGCCTATGTCTCCAATTTCATGCTGGCCGCCCAGGCGCTCGGGCTCGGCACGATTCCGCAGGCCGCGCTGGCGCGCCACTCCGGCCTGATCCGCCGTCACTTCAATCTGCCCGATGACCGCCGCGTCGTCTGCGGCATCTCGTTCGGCTATGCCGACCACGCCCACAAGGTCAACAGCTACCGCACCTCGCGGGCGAGCGTCGCTGACACCGTGACATTCGTGGACGAGTGATCGAGCGGCACGCCCGATACTCACGCGCGCATGAAGGCGGGCGCGGAAACGGCCGCCTTCATGCTTGTCGTCTCAGTCCGGTTGACGCGTGCCGCTACCCGCCGCTGCCGCCGATCACGGCGCGCACGGTCTCGTCGGGCCCGAAATCCTCGGCGCCGTCGACATAGAGCAGCGCGGCGAGTTTCGAGCGCGCACGGTTGACCCGGCTCTTGATCGTGCCGACCGCACAGCCGCAGATCGAGGCCGCGTCCTCATAGGAGAAGCCGGAGGCACCGACCAGGATCAGCGCTTCGCGCTGGTCCTGCGGAAGCTTCTCGAGCGCGGTGCGAAACTCCTCGAACTCGAGATGCGCGTTCTGCGAGGGCTGAGTCTTCAGCGTCTTCGCATAATTGCCCTCGGCGTCCTCGACCTCGCGCCGCCGCTTGCGATAGTCGGAGCGGAACAGATTGCGCAGGATCGTGAACAGCCAGGCCGGCAGGTTGGAGCCGGGCTGGAACGAGTCGATGTTGGCAAGCGCGCGCAACAGCGTTTCCTGCACCAGATCGTCGGCGCGGTCGGCGTTGCCGCTGAGCGAGATCGCGAACGCGCGCAGACTTGGCACGGCCGCGAGGATGTCGTTACGCAGGGAGTCCGTGAGAGGCATTAATCCCTCCCATTGTTGTTGTCGTTGGATCCGCCCTCATTTCCCACTTGGGATGTCGCTCCCGGCGCATCAAGCTTCTTGATCAGTTCTGCGAACCGATCTGGAACCCCCTGCCGTACGACGTCGTCGTACATGGCGCGGAGCTGATGCCCGATCCGGGATTGGATCTCCGGAGTGAGCCCTCCCTTGCCGGGGGTCGTGCTTTTGCTGGCTTGAGACTTGAGATCTTTCATGACCTGTTCCACGTTTCCCCGAGTTAAGTGACTGTAAATTCGAGAAGTTTCCTCAACCGGGAGCCGTTCCCTGGATAGGCACAATTCCAGGTTCGAGAAAAAGTTCCGCCGGCTGCGGAACTTTTCTTGCCCTGAGGCGTAGTCAGCCCCAGCAGGGGAACCCGGGCCTCCCCTCGTGATGTCTCTAAAGTCTTCTCTAAGGTCGGTCCGAAGATGAATGGAGTGGGGATGTCCCGTTCACAGCTTGTCGCTGAACACTTGCCGTTGTTGCGCCGGTATGCACGCGCCCTGACGGGCAGCCAGGCTTCCGGCGACGCCTATGTCGCAGCCATGTTGGAAGCCATGCTCGGTGATCCCGCCGTGCTCGACGAAAGCCATGGCCCGCGCGCGGGCCTGTTCCGGCTGTTCACCCAGATCTGGAATTCCGTCTCCGTCAACGACGACTCCGAGGTGACCACCCTGCCGATGCCGCCGGAGCGGCGGCTGTCGAACATCACGCCGCTGCCGCGGCAGGCCTTCCTGCTGCTTTCGCTCGAGGGATTTTCGGAAGAGGAGGTCGCCTTCATCCTCAGCACCGATGTCGCCGAGACGCGGCGGCTTGCGGACGCAGCGGGGCGCGAGATGGCGGCGGAGATCGCCACCGACGTGCTGATCATCGAGGACGAGACCTTCATCGCCATGGACCTCGAGAGCCTGGTGAAGAATCTCGGCCACAACGTCGTCGGCGTCGCGCGCACGCATGCCGATGCCGTGGCGCTGGCCAAGAACAGGCGGCCCGGCCTGATCCTCGCCGACATCCAGCTCGCTGACGGCTCGTCGGGGCTCGACGCGGTCAACGAATTGCTGCGCACCTTCGAGGTGCCGGTGGTGTTCATCACCGCCTACCCGGAGCGCTTCCTCACCGGCGAGCGCCCGGAGCCCGCGTTCCTGATCTCGAAGCCGTTCCAGCCGGCGATGGTGTCGGCGGTGGCAAGCCAGGCGCTGTTCTTCCAGCGCAACTCGCGCAACCGCACGCCCAAGGCGCCCGCGGCGTAAGAAGAGCTGTATCGAACAAGAAGACGGCGCGTCGCAAGGCGCGCCGTTTTTTGTTTGCCGATACCCTGTTCAACAACCTCGGCAGACGCTGTTGATCTTGGCCTTCAATTTGGCCTCGTCCGCCCACGGCCCGGGCTCGACCAAGCGTTGCACGCCGTCGAGAGTCATGAAGATGGTAATCCGCTGGAGGTCGTCCTTGGCCTCGGGAGGCGGCTTCGGAAATGGTTCGCTTCGCTCCACCATTTTGAGAGCTGCTGCATCCAGGGGCGGGGAGCCTGTGCTTTCCACCAAAGCGTGCGAGATCAATTTGCCCGAGCGGTCGATCACGAATGTGACGCCAGCATTGCCTATCTGACCCATCGCCTCCGAAGGAAACACCCTGTGACGCCAGACATGTTCGGTGGCCACCTTCCGCCAGGCGGCCATGGCATCCTCCTCCGTGAGCACAGGACCGGGCCTGCTCAGCACTAGCCCGGAAGGTTGCAGCTGGAATTGACGGCCATTGAAGACAATCGGCACTGTCAACGTGAGTGACTCATCGTTGAGCTCCGAAGGCGGCGCCGGAAACGGTTGGGCACGAGCGACGATCTGCAGCGCGGCAACGTCGAGTGGCCGAGAGCCGGTGCTCACGGCCAGAGCCTGTGAGATCAACCTGCCGGACCGGTCGATGACGAATGTGACCCTGGCCTCGCCGGTTTGGCCCAGTGCTTCAGCCGGAAATTGACGGTAGCCGGCTATGTGCGCCGACAGTCTTGCCTTCCAGGCCGTCGCGCGTTCGGTCTGCAAATCTGTTTGCGCGTGTGTGGGGGAAACCGCGAGTAATCCGAGAAACGCGGCTAACAAAGGGAATTTCATCTGCATCGGTGCGGATATTAGTCGCGGCCAGGTTGATTGCAAGACTCGTTGCTCGTATCGCGTTTCTCTCGCTGTGGGCAATTCGAACGGCGGTGAAGCATCGGGCGCTTGACGGCAACCCAATTGCCCCGTTGATACGTCGGGCCGATGACATCCATCGCAGCCTCAAGCCGCCCGGAGAGACGTACCATGGACCCGCACCTCCTCGATCGTCTCGCCATCCGCGACCTCGTCGAAAACTGGGCGGTCTGGCGCGATGCCGGCGACTGGGAGCGCTTTGCCACGGTCTGGCACGAGGAGGGCTGGATGTCCGCCACCTGGTTTCAGGGGCCGGCGCGGGACTTCATGCGCGTCAGCCAGGAGGGGTTCGCAAAGGGCGTGCGCATCCTGCATTTCCTCGGCGGCACCAGCATCGATTTGTCCGGCGAGCGCGCCATTGCGCAGACGAAGATGACGATCTCGCAGCGCGCGGGCGTGCACGACGTGCTCTGCGACGTCGTCTGCACCGGACGCTTCTACGATTTCCTGGAGAAGCGGCAGGGAAAATGGGGCATCGTCCGACGCCAGCCGATCTACGAGAAGGACCGGATCGACCCGGTCGATCCCGCCGCGACGCTCCGCCTCGACCAGCAAGCGCTCGCCGCGCTGCCCGAAGGCTACCGCCATCTCGCCTACATGCAGGAGCTGATCGGCTACAAGGTGAAGCGCGACATGCCGGGCCTCACCGGTGCCGAGGTCGAGAAGCTCTACGGCGAGGGGCGGGAGTGGCTGGCGGGGAAGGCGAAGTAAGCCCCAGACCAGAGCAAGCGCGACTGGCTTTGTGCCGGGCGGCTCCTGTCGATATCTTGTTGCGCATCGTTGCCGATGAGCTCTCCAGGAAGCTTGGGTTGCCGATCATCGTTGCGGCAGAGCCGGTGCGAGGGAAACATTGCGGCAGATGCCGCCACGCATCGCGATGATAGCCTGTTGCCGCTGCGTAGAGGCTCCGAGAGTGGCCAGCGTAGCGCGGAACGATAACGGAACTTTCGATGCGCTATGATCGGCTTCTCACGCGGATGCCTCGCGCAAATCTTGAATGCGCGTGGTCGCCGTAATTTTCGTCACGCTGCTGATAAATTCATCCGGCAATACTCGCGCGCGCGCGCGTCACGGCATTGTCAGCAGAGAACGCGCAAGACGCCGTTCAAAATCTTCATTGAAAAATAGGGTCTGCTTGACAGGCATTCTCAGCTAGCGCAGTTTTAGGTTGAATGGTCGTCGCATGATTTTGCTTTGCTCGTTTGATTTTCCAAGCACCGAACGCGGAGCATTCGTATGACGGTTATTCCTCCCGCCAGTGGCATGACGCTCCATGACGGCGACACGATGGATGTCAGTGGCGGCATCTCCGTCGATAGCACGACGATCCTGGCCGGCGCCTTGCAGACGGTCGGCGGATCCTTCGCAACGAGCACGGCAACCCACACTGTCATCAACGGCGGAGAACAGGACGTCGTCTTTGACGGCGTCGCCAGCTACACGACCATCAACGCGGGCGGCGTCCAGCGTGTCACGGGCGAATATATCCATGAAGGTCCAACCCCGGGCGAGGTCGATCACACCACGATCAATGGCGGCGGCGAGCAGGACGTCGACACGGGCATCGCAACGACGACGACCGTCAATTCCGGTGGCGTTCAGAACGTGACGAATGGCGGCAGCGCCAGCGGCACCATCGTCAATTCTGGCGGTGTTCTCAGGGTTTCGGGTGAAACTGTGGAAACGGCGCCCGTGTACCCGGAGCCGGTGATCCGAAGCGTGGCGACCGCTGCAACCATCAACTACCAGGGCGAGCTCGACGTCACTGGCGGCGGGACCGCAGTGAACGCCATCGTCAACGGCGGCGTCATGACTGTCTCGGGATCGATCCCGGATCCGTTCGCCAATGTCCCCGGCCAGCCGGCCGTCGACGCCAGCATGGCGACCGGCACCATCGTTGAAGGTTTTGGAACACTAACGGTGTCGGACGGAGCGTTGGTGTCGGGCACGATACTCCAGAACTTCGGCACGCTGAATGTCGATGCAGGTGGCACGGCAACGGGCACGACGATCAATTACGGAACGATGGTGCTGTCCGCGGGCGCGACGGCGATCAACACGACCGTCAATCAGTACGGCGGGCTTGTCGTGCTTGGTAACGCCGATTTTTCGGGCACGGTCTTCAACGCCGGCAGCACATTGCAGATCGGCGACGGCACGATTGAAAACGGATTCACTGTCCCGAAGAGCGTGACGCTGGCCGTCCTGGACGGTGGCGTGCTCAGTAACAGCGTCATTTCCGCGGGCGCAACGCTCATCGCTGAAGCTGGCGCGACGCTGTCCAACACGACCTTCCAGAGTGGCGCAACGTTTGTTGCCGACTATGGCTACACGGAAAACGGCTTCACCGTATCGGACGGCATCTTGTTCAAGGTGTTCGGTACGGCCACGAACACGACGATATCAGCGGGCGGTAAGCAGATCCTGGGCAACTACGACTTAGGGGCCACCGCCAGCAACACGGTCATCAATGGCGGCGAGCAGGATGTCGGGCTTGCATCCACCGCGAGCTACACCACAATCAACACGGGCGGTATTCAACGTGTCGCCGGCATTTACCTGCACGATGCGCCGGGTCCAGGGCGGGCCGATCACACCACTGTCAACAATGGCGCCGAGCAGGACGTCGATACCGGCATCGTGACATCAACCACCGTCAATGGCGGGGGTGTCCAGAATCTCACCAACGGGGGCTTTGCCAGCGGCACTGTCGTCAACTCGGGCGGTGTCATCAACGCTTCGGGAGAGACGATCTATTATCCTCCCGGAGGCCCGTACGGCATCGTCTTCAGAAGCGAAGTCGATTTTGCCGTTGTCGGCAGCGGCGGCCAATTGCACCTGTTCGGGGCGGGGATCGCCAAGAAAGCCATCATCAATGGTGGTGTGATGACGGTTTCGGGATCCGTTGCAGACCCTACGAACGACCCGAGCGCGCCCGCGGTCGACGCCAGCGCGGCGAGCGGGACAGTCCTCAACTCAGGAAGCCTCTCCGTCTCGGACGGCGGCATCGTCACCTCCACTATCCTGAACGGCGGCACGCTTGATGTGCTCGATCAGGGCACCGCGAACGCTTCGACGGTTCTTCGTGGAGCCACAGAACTCGTCGAAGCCGGTGGCATTGCCGGCGCGACCACGATCGCCGGCGGCATGCTTGATCTCAAGGCCGGCGCGATTTCCGATGACGCGATCACCTTCTCCGGCCAAGGCACGCTCAAGATCGAGCAGAAGCTGGTTTCGGGCTCATCGGCCTTTGCAAGCCAGATCAAGGGCATTGCGCTCGGTGACCAGATCGACCTGTCCGGGCTGTCCTATACGAGCGGCGCAACGGTGACTGTATCCGGCTCGAAGCTCACGGTCAGCAACGGTGCGGCCAGCGAGACCTTTACACTGGCGGATACTTCGGTCACGCGCTTCGGCATCGCGAAAGACAGCTCCGGCGGCATTCTGCTGACAGCCGCGGCCTTGCCGGCCATCGCTGGAGCCGTATCGGGACAAGCGACCAGCAACCAAGCTTCTATCAATCCATTCGCGACCGTAACGATCACGGATCCAAACGCAGCGGCAACGGACAGCCTGATCATCACGCTCGCAGGTGCGGCTGGCATCCTGTCCGGGTCAGGACTGATCTCGCTTGGAAACGGAACCTACGAGCTGGCGGCAACCAGCGCTGCCAACCTGACCGCCGAGTTGCACGCCCTCACGTTTGTAGCCTCGCCGCACGGAGATGGCAGCGTAACGACCACGTTCACTCTGAGCGACACAAGCAGTGTCGGCTTGACCGTCAGCGACACCAATACCTCTGTCACGGACACGCATCAAGCCGGTACCACGACGATCGACGGCCCGGCCTCCGGTTATGCGATCATTCAGGGTACGACGGGCAACGACATCATCCACGCCTATGGCATGTTCAATACCATCCACGGCAATGGCGGCAGCGACACGATCTACGCCGGATTATACGGTACGGTTGATGTGCCGAGCGGCGACAGCGCCGTCTATCTGCAGGGGATCGTCAACCACGTCACCGGCGGCTACGGCAATGTTACGGTGACGGGATCGACAGGCGCCACGACGATTGCGCTCGGTAACGGCAATGACACCATCGACGCCAGCGGATACGGGAACGTCATCACGCTGGGTAACGGCAACGATATTGTCCATCCCGGTGACGGTGCAAGCCAAACGACCGCCGGCAACGGCAACGACCTGGTGACGCTCTCCGGATATGGCAACACGGTCATGCTGGGGAATGGCAATGATGTCGTTGCGGGTCGAGATGGCGCCAACAGCGTTACTCTCGGTGATGGCAACAACACCGTGAATCTCGGCGGGATGGGAAACCAGATCACCGTCGGCTCGGGAACGAACGCGATCATAGCCGGCAGCGGATCGGACAACGTCGTTGCTGGCGCGGGCCACGATACAATCATGCTTGGCGGAGCTGCCAATCACGTGGTGCTCAACGGGTCCCAGGCAAATGTGACAAACCAAATCGGCCAGGACGTCGTTACGGTCAATGGCGGGTCAGACCAGTTTAACTTTGTCGGGTTTGGCAATCAGGCGATCATCAATGGCCCGGCCCATGTCGACATCATCGATCACGGCACGGGTCTGACCGTCTCCGTCAATTCCAGCAGCCAGGTCGATACGATCTCCGGATTTGGCAATGACACGCTCGGAATCGTCGCTCTTGCGAACGGTGTGGGCGATTATCACTCCGTCGCCGACATCATGAGCGCGCTTAGGAGCGATGGACACGGCGGGACCCTGCTCGCGCTGGGGAGCGGTTCTAACGCAGGGTCCATTGACTTCGTTGATACCGCGATCAGCCAATTGCACGCATCGAATTTCATGATCGTGTAGAGGCTCAGGATACGCACCCGCCGCTGATGCCAGCTTGATCTGCTTGGTATGGCCTTTCGGCCCGCCCTGATCGCGGCGGCCTCGGCTGCTCGAGAGGCGCGACCGGCATCACAACTATTCCGGAACTCCAGCCATGTGCAGGCCCTTTACGAGGCGCCTGCTTCCTGCGCGGAATGTAGGATCGTCCGAAAGCCAAACATTCTTCAAGCGACGAATGGCGAAAGCGGGATCCAGTGCAAGTCCGTCTCGCTTGGCTGCCACCGCATCATCCATCTTTCCGATGAGGGCTAGAACCGCTGCTGATACAAAATGGGCAACGGGGTAGTTTGGGTTGGCCTTTATGCTTCGCCGTAACCACTCAATCGCCTCGGCCTCGGCTCCGAGGCATAATTTGGCTAAGCCAACGCAGCACAGCCACCGATGTGCGCCGTCGTCACGTGGGGACAGGCGCAATGCATCTCGTACGTATCCCTCCATTTCTTCTGGGTGACCGAGAAGCATTTTTGCGACGCCAAAGAGAGCATGAGCCTCCGCCAAATTTCGGTTCAGAGCCAGTGCGCGCTCGCATTCGGCAACTCCTTTCTCCGCGCGCTGCGTACATACTTGCACGACGCCTAAAGCCATGTGAGCGAGAGCGTGTTGCGGGTCTAACGAAAGCGCTTTCATTGAAGCCGCCTCTGACGCCGCGAAATATCGGCAAGGGTCATCAGCGAAAACAACGCCAGCCATTGCCGCATCGACCAGCGCGATCCCTACCAATGCCTCAACGTTGTCCGGCTCAAGTCCCAAGGCCCGCTCAAAGAAGCTTCGAGCCTGCCTCAGGTGAGGAGAAGTCCAACTCTTGTTCCAAAGGGCCATTCCTTGGAAATAAAAGTCCAACGCGCTCGGTTGCAATGAGCGTTCCGCCCGCCGTGCCTCCGCAGCGATGAGTTGGGCATTAAGCGCGTTGGCCAATCTCGACACAATTTCGTCCTGCATCTCGAAGAGATCGGCTAGGGGTTTGTCAAAGCGGTCCGCCCAGAGGTGGCTTCCTGTTTCAGTGTCGACCAGTTGGACATTCACTCGAAAGCGGTCTCCGCTGCGCTGTACGGACCCTTCGAGCACGTAGCGAACGTCAAGGTCGCGGCCAATCTGCTTCAGGTCGATCGGCTTGCCTTTGTAGGTATATGCAGTGTGGCGGCCGATCACGAGCGATCCACTGATGCGCGACAGGTCGGTGGTCAGGCTCTCGGTCACGCCATCGACGAAATAATCCTGCAAGGGGTCGCCGCTAAGATTGGCGAAAGGCAGCACGACAATGGAGAGGCGGGGCGGTGAGCGGGGCACCTTCGCGCCAACGGGTCTTTGGGGGTAGAGGCCATCTAGGAGGGCGGCATAGGTTTGGATCGGAAGATCAATATTCTTGAAAGTCTGCTCTCCACAATTTGCAAACTCAATGCCGACCTTGCCCCTGATGTGATCGTAGGCAGACGAGGAAATGCAGATTCCGCCGGGGTCAGCGATACTCTCTAGCCGTGCCGCGATATTGACGCCGTCACCAAAAACATCATGCGGTTCGACAATCACATCGCCTACATTGATGCCGACGCGAAAGGCAATTCGTCGTTCTTCCGCATCGGCGGCGGTAAGCTCCCTGATGCGAGTCTGAAACTGCACTGCGGCGCGAACCGCTTCGACCGCGCTTGGAAACTCTGCCAAGAACCCATCGCCGGTGTTCTTCACGATCCGGCCTCCGTGTTCGGAGATGGCAGGCGCGACCCCTTCGGCAAGGAGACTTGTCAATTTAGAGTGGGTTGCTTCTTCGTCATGGTGCATTAGCCGCGAATAGCCCGCCACGTCAGCGGCCATTATCGCTGATAGCCTGCGTTCAAGACGAACCGGCCGCTCCTGCTCCATGGCAATATTCCAACCCACTGTCGCTGGTGGCGGATCAGAGAAGTGCCGAACGCGCTGTTCTCGTTTCCATCATGCCCACGCGGAGGCAGGGGGTCAAAATGATAGTGGGTCCAAGTCGCAATTTTTCAGCCGCTACGGCTGATCTAGCGGGCGTTTCCGAAATCCGACCTGCTCTTTTCTCCGCGCCTTCGCGCTCGCAATCCGCTCGAGCTGCCGGCCCGCGGCGAAGGTTGATCCCGAATTCGGCAAATACGTCGAGCCTATTGAAGGCCCCCTTGCCCGCCGCGAACTTCAGGGACGAGGAAAATTCGGCTTGGAAAGAGCTTCTGCCATGGGGCAGAGGCGGCCGAGAGGGTGCCAAAATTCTCTCGCCCAAATAAGAAAAAAAGTAAGGCGCGACTGGCATCACCACAGTCGCGCCCTACGTCGCCGGCTTATGGGGCAGGGGGGAATAGCCGGCTGTTGATACGACTCCCAGGCGCGGAAGTCGTTCCAAGGCTCCCGAAATATTTTTCGCGGCGCGACCTTTTTCGCACACGGTTAAGTGATCGTGACGGCCGAGAACCCCCGCTCCTCCGGCTGCGTTGTTCCCGCGATCGCCATGGGGCGAGGGGTCGACAGCCATGTCACAGATTCAAAAGGTATTTTTGGGCGCCGCCGCGATTGCCGCGATGCTCGGCGCGGCGCACGTGCAACTGGCCTCCGGCCATGATCTGGCCGACCGCTGGCAGGCGGTCGCCGACAAGCCCGGCCATGACGTCAATCGGACAGGCAAGGCCGACCGGCTCGCCGAGATCAAGTCGGCGGCGGTTCCCACCCGCACCGTGTCGATGCGGCTGAACGACCTTGCCGATACCTCGGTGCTGCTGCGGGTCCCCGCAGTGATCGAGACCGGCAATGCCAAGCCGCCGGTGACGCTCCAGAACCAGAACCAGAATCAGAAGCAGGGCCGCAACAAGCCGACCATCGCCTGCGAGCCGATGGTCAGCTCCCTGACCGAGGTCGCCAAGCTGCTCCAGCCGGGCCGCTGCGTGACCTGATCGCCCCAGGCCAAGGGACAGGTCAAGGGACAGGCTGCCTCTGCCGCGGGCAGGGACGGCTGCTCACGTCCTCTTGATCCGCCGTCCCATCGCGTTATATCCCGGTTTTCCCCTTTTGATTGACCGGGTAAACGCATGACGACGTCAGATTCAGCTGTGCATACGCAGCCCTTCCAGGCCGAGGTTTCCGAGCTGCTGCACCTCATGGTGCACTCCGTCTATTCGGAGACCGACATCTTCCTGCGCGAGCTCGTCTCCAACGCCTCGGATGCCTGTGACAAGCTCCGCTACGAGGCGATCGAAAGTCCCGCGCTGCTGGGCGAGGGCGACGCGCTCAAGATCCGCATCATCCCGAACAAGACGGCCGGAACGCTCACGATCGCCGATAACGGCATCGGCATGGAGCGGCAGGAGCTGATCGACCATCTCGGCACCATCGCCCGCTCCGGCACCAAGGCGTTCGTCTCGAAGCTGAAGGAGGCCAAGGACGGCCTCGGCCTGATCGGCCAGTTCGGCGTCGGCTTCTATTCCGCCTTCATGGTCGCCGACAAGATCATCGTGGTCAGCCGCCGCGCCGGCGAGAGCGACGTCTGGAGCTGGACGTCCTCCGGCGGCTCCGGCTTCGAGATCGCGCGGGCCAGCGAGGAAGACGCGGCGCGCGTGACACGCGGCACCGAGATCGTCCTGCACCTGAAGGACGACGCCAAGAAATATCTCGAGACCTACGAGATCGAGCGCATCGTCGGTGCCTATTCCGACAACATCCTGTTTCCCATCGAGCTGGTGCCGGAAGAGGGCGAGCCGCGCCAGATCAACTCGGCGAGCGCGCTGTGGCAGCGATCGAAATCGGAGCTTTCAGCCGAGGACTACAAGAAGGCCTATCAGCAGATCGCCTCCGCCTTCGACGACCCTGCGATGACGCTGCACTACCGCGCCGAGGGCCGCTACTCCTACGCCGTGCTGCTGTTTGCGCCGTCGACAAAGCCGTTCGACCTGTTCGAGCCCTCGCGCAAGGGGCGCGTCAGGCTCTATGTCCGCCGCGTCTTCATCACCGATGATGCCGATCTGCTCCCGGGCTATCTGCGCTTCATCCGCGGCGTCGTCGACAGCGAGGATCTTCCGCTCAACATCTCGCGCGAGATGCTCCAGAACAATCCGCAGCTCGTGCAGATCCGCAAGGCCGTGGCGACCCGTGTCGTGTCCGAGCTCGAGGGCCTCGCCGAGAAGGACGCGGAGAACTTCGCGAAGATCTGGGATGCTTTCGGCGCGGTGCTGAAAGAGGGCATCTACGAGGATTTCGAGCGTCGCGAAAAGCTGCTGGCGCTGTCGCGCTTCACCACCACGACGGGCGAGAAGCGGTCGCTGAAGCAGGTTGTCGCCGATTTCAAGCCGAACCAGACCGAGATCTATTATCTCGTCGGTGACAGCATCGAACGGCTGAAGTCCAACCCGCGGCTCGAGGCGGCGACCGCGCGCGGCATCGAGGTGCTGCTGCTGTCCGATCCGGTCGATGCCTTCTGGACCTCGATGCCGACGGAGTTCGAGGGCAAGCCGCTGAAGTCGCTGAGCCAGGGCGATCTCAATCTCGACCTGATCCCGCGCGTCGACGCGACGGACGAGGCGAAGAAGGACGAGCCGGAGGCGGACGAGGCCGCCACCATCGCGGTCATCAAGGCCGCCCTCGGCGAGCGCGTCAGCGACGTCAAGGCGTCCACGCGCCTCACCAGCTCGGCCTCCTGCCTCGTTGCCGACAGCCAGGGTCCGAGCCGCGAACTCGAGCGTATCCTGTCGCAGCAGAACCGCGGCATGCGCGCCAAGCCGGTCCTCGAGATCAATCTGCGCCATCCGATGGTGGGGGCGATCACCAAGGCTCAGGCCGGCTCCAAGGCGGTCGACGATCTCAGCTTGCTCCTGCTCGAGCAGGCACAGATCCTGGACGGCGAGTTGCCGGAGGACCCGGCGGCGTTTGCGGCGAGGTTGAACCGGCTCGTGTTGCAGGGGCTCGGCGGATAGCGCCGCGGCGCACCGCCTCACCTTGCCGTCATCTGTACTTCGGAACAGTCGCCTCCGGCGTGGTGTTATGCCATATCAGGCCGTCGGCATCCGATCCGCCGACGCTACCGATTCGAGGATGTCTCCATGCGTTTGCCGATCCTGACCCTCACCGCGATTGTCACGCTGTTTGCTGCGGCAGATGCGCGCGCCCAGACCTATGATCCGCGCTATCCGGTGTGCATGCACGTCTACACGCCCGGCGGTTGGGGCGGCGGCGGCGACTATTACGACTGCTCCTTCACCTCGCTGCCGCAGTGTCGCGCCACGGCGTCGGGCCGCTCCGCGAGCTGCGACCTCAATCCCTATTACGCTTTTGACGAGCCTCCGCCGCCGCCGCGCCGGCGTCACAAGAAGGTGCAACAATAGCGATCCGCGATGCGGCACGCTGGAGCACTGCTCATGCGTTTCTCGTTCGGCCTGGTCGTAAGCATCGGTGCGGTGGTCGCGGCCGCGCCGTCGCATGCGCAAACCTTCGATCCCCGCTATCCCGTCTGCATGCACGTCTATTCCGGCTCGAGCGGCGGCGGCGGGGAGTGGTATGACTGCTCCTTCACCTCGCTGCCGCAGTGTCGCGCCACCGCGGCGGGCCGCGCCGCGACCTGCGATCTCAATCCGTATTATCCGGTCAGCGTGCCGTCGCCGCGCCAGCGTCACAGGCGAAGCGGCTAGCGCTCACTCCGCGGCCACCAATCCCTGTGCTTTCACCAGTCGCCAGCGCCTCCTGCGGTTGACCCAGATCAACGCGCGGAATTGCAATCCTCGTCACCCTCGTCCCGAAGCTCGGCATCAGGAGCCCGGCATCACGCCGGCCTGTTAGATCGGGCGCTTGAGGCGAGGACATCTGCATGAACAAGCGCACCGTTATCACGCTCATCGGCGCGACCTTTGGTTTGATCGCCGTTTCCCAGCCGGCCCGCGCGGACATGATCGCGCGTTACGAATGCAGCACCGCCGGTTTCTATAGCCAGGAGCCGATCGGCGACCGCCCCGACCACAATTTGGTGACTCAGGACTACGTCTGCGTCGGTGTCGATGGCCTGCTGAAGGGCGCGGTCTATTCCGCCTCCAATGCGGTGGAATGGGACGGCCCAAAAGCGACCATCGTATTCGGTGGTGGCGTGCACCGGATTCCCGGTGGACGTCTCGTCACGCAACTGATCGAAGGCTCCGCTCAGGCGGTCATGAAGGACGGCAAGCCCATTGGCGTCGAGTCCTCGGGCAAGGGGATCGTCAAATTCGGTTCGGGTCCGTTCGCCGGGTTGAGCGGCAAAAGCGTCAAGTTCGTCACCACTCCCGTCAATCCAATCCGGTTCAACCTCGAATTCACGGCAGACTGACGCCGCTGCGGAGGCGTGGCTTGCACCTCGGGAAACGCTATTCCTTCTTGATCCCCGAAAGCTCGACCACCTTGCGCCAGCGCTCGGTCTCCGCCGTCAGCATGCCGCCGAACTCGCCGGCATTGCCGTGCAGCGGGATCGCGCCGAGTTCGGCGATGCGGACCTTGATCTCGGCGTCGGAGAGCGCGGTGTCGATCTCGCGATTGAGAAGATCGACGATCTCGCGCGGCGTGTCGTGCGGGGCGCCGACGCCGTAGAATGAGCTCGTCTCGTAGCCGGGCAGCGTCTCCGCGATCGGCGGCGCGTCCGGCAGGATCTCTGAACGCTCGCGCGTGGTGACGCCGAGCGCGCGCAGCTTTCCGGCGCGCACCAGCTCGAAGGACGAGGTGACGTTGTCGAACATGCCCTGGATCTGGCCGCTCATCACGTCGGTCAGGCCCGGCGCCGAGCCGCGATAGGGGACGTGGGTGAACCGCACGCCGGCCAGCGACTTGAACAGCTCGCCGGACAGATGCAGCGAGGTGCCGATCCCGGAGGAAGCGATCGACATCTTGCCGGGATTGGCCTTGGCGTAGGCGATGAAGTCGGCGACGGTCTTCACCGGCAGGTCGTTGTTGACGACCAGCACCAGCGGAATCCGCGCGACGCCCGCGATCGGCGCGATGCTCTTGGCGAAATCATACGGCAGCGAAGGATCGAACGAGGCGTTGATCGCGTTCGCGGTCGAGGTCAGCAGCAGCGTGTAGCCGTCAGGGGCGGACGTGATGACCGCCTGCGTCCCGATATTGCTGCCGGCGCCCGGCTTGTTCTCGACGACGAAGGTCTGGCCGAGCCGTTCGGACAGGCGCTGGCAGAGCAGCCGCGACAGCACGTCGGTGGCGCCGCCCGGGGCATAAGGCACCACCCATTTCACGCTGCGCGATGGATAGGAGGGGGTGCCGATCGCAAAGGCGCGCGGCGCAACGAGCGCAGCGACGGCACAGGCGGCGGTGTGGAGGAAATGTCGCTTGGTGATCATGGTCGTCTCCAGTTCCCCTGTCCCCGCAGCCGAGGCGAGGACACGCGCAGCGCGCCCAAATGACTCGTTTTGCTATCGCAAGAATTGCGCTGCGGCGCACGCCGATCCCATCGGCTTGGTAAAGGATGACTAGAGTTAATCGCGCACTAACCGGCTTTTACCTTGTCTCTTAACACCTGGGCAGGGCGCGCGGGCTAAGCTGGGGGAACCAGCAGACACGTTCCGAAAGCATGAACGGCATGACCACCGGCGTCATCGAGCAACCGAAGGCCGCGCGCGCGCCATCGGCGTCAAAGATCTGGCTGAAGGCGATCGAGCTGACCGCGCGGATCGAGACGCTGCCGGGCCGGCTGTTTGCCGACGTCGTCGACGATTGGGCGCAGCGTCAGCCCGACCGCGTCGCGCTGATCACGGATGACGCAGCGCTCGACTACGAAGGTTTGTCGAAACGCATCAACCGCTATGCGCGCTGGGCGCGCTCGGTCGGTGTGAGCAAGGGCGAAACTGTCGGCCTGATCATGCCGAACGGCCTCGACTATGTTGCCGCCTGGCTCGGCATTAGCCGGATCGGCGGTGTGGTCGCGCTGATCAATACAAAGCTTGTCGGGCAATCGCTCGCGCATTGCCTCGATGTCGCGAGGCCCCTGCACATCATCGTCGCGCACGACCTGGTGGAGACGCTGGAGAGTGCGAAGCCACATCTGAAGACCGAGGCCGAGGTCTGGACTCATGGCGATGCCCGCAGCGAGCGGGCCATCGACGTCGCGCTTGCCGCGCTCGACGACGGCCCGCTTTGTCCCGGAGAGCACGGCGACGTCACCATCGATGATCGCGCGCTGCTGATCTACACGTCCGGCACGACAGGCCTGCCCAAGGCCGCCAGCATCAGCCATCGCCGCATCCTCAACTGGGGCTTTTGGTTCGCCGGCCTCACCGGCGCCGGCCCACAGGACCGGCTCTACGATTGTCTGCCGCTGTTCCACTCGGTCGGCGGCATCGTCGCGCCGTGCAGCATGCTGGCCGCCGGCGGCTCGGTGGTGATCGCGGACAAATTCTCGGCGTCGAATTTCTGGTCCGACATCGTGCGGCACGACTGCACGCTGTTTCAGTATATCGGCGAGCTCTGCCGCTATCTGCTCAAGGCGCCGCCGTCGGAATACGAGAACCGCCATCGGCTGCGGCTCGTCTGCGGCAACGGCCTGCGCGGCGACATCTGGGAGGACTTTCAGACCCGCTTCGCCATTCCTCGCATCCTCGAATTCTATGCGGCGACCGAAGGCAATTTCTCGCTGTTCAACGTCGAGGGCCAGCCCGGCGCGATCGGCCGTATCCCGCCGCTGCTCGCGCATCGTTTCCCCGCGAGCCTCGTCAAGCTCGACCCTGACAGCGGCGCGCCGTTGCGCAATGAAGAGGGTCTTTGCATCGCCTCCGCCCGTGGCGAGGCGGGCGAGGCCATCGGCCGCATCGGCACGGCGGACCAGGGCGGCGGCCACTTCGAGGGCTACACGGACGCCGGGGAGACCGAGAAGAAGATCCTGCGCGATGTCTTCGCCAGGGGCGATGCCTGGTTCCGCACCGGCGATCTGATGCGGCTCGACGACAAGGGCTTCTTCCATTTCGTCGATCGCATCGGCGACACCTTTCGCTGGAAGGGCGAGAACGTCGCGACCTCGGAGGTCAACGACGCCGTGCGCGATTTTACCGGCGTCATCGACGCCACCACTTACGGCGTCAGCATCCCCGGCACCGACGGCCGCGCCGGCATGAGCGCAATCGTCGTGAACGAGGGTTTTGACGTCACCGCACTGTCTGCCCACCTTGCGCAGCGCCTGCCAGCTTACGCCCGCCCGGTTTTCATCCGCATCTCGCGCGAGCTCGATGCCACCGAGACCTTCAAGCAGAAGAAGGGTGAGCTCGCCCGCGAGGGCTTTGACCCGGGCGCGATCTCCGGTCCGCTCTTCATGCTCGATCCGAAGTCAGGTGCCTATGTGGCGCTGGACGGGGAGGCGTATGCGGCAATCTCGGAGGGCGCGATCCGGCTGTAGCCCAACCAAAATCCGCCAGATAGGTCCAATTTTATCTGAATTGTCCAAGAAGCCATTTACTTCTGTCGAGTAAACAGACGGCCATGGGGAGGCGGTCATCAAGAGCCGCCGCAAGACATACGATCGATCAACAAAGCAAGAGGCAAGCCAGCCATGTCGGTAAGGTCCAAGGTCATTGAAGCGATCCAGCAGATCGCCAAGGAACAGCACGTCGCGCTTCCCGCGCTCTCGGACGATCTGTCCCTGCACGAGACGGGTTTCGACTCGCTCGCCTTCGCGATCCTTGTCGCTCGGCTCGAGGACGAGACCGGTGTCGATCCGTTCACCATTTCCGAGGACGCAGCGTTCCCCGCCACGGTCGGCGATTTCGTGCGGGCCTACGAAAATGTCCCCGCGTGAGATCTTTGCGCTTCGCGATCATCTCGGCGCGGAGCTGAAGGGCCGTACGCTGTCGGATGCGCACGATGTCGTGTCGCTGACCGACATCCTGTCGCAGACGGTCCTGGGCGGCCGCCTGCGCGAGCTGTCCGGCCGCGCGGTGCTGCTCAAATTGTCCGACCAGCTCCGGTCGGGCCTTGCCATGATCGAGCTCGACGGCGTCGCCCGCCGCATGCTGCTGTGTCCGCCCGATCTCAATCCGGCGTATCTGGACGCGCTGATCGCGGATGCCGGGATCGATGCCGTCGTCACCGACGAGCCCGATCGCTGGGCTGAGACCGGCGTGCCGCTGGTCGTCACCGCACAATTGCCGCTTCAAGCCACCGCGCCCGCGCAGACCGAGCGCGCCACCGAATGGCTGATGCTGACCTCGGGCACGTCAGGCGTGCCGAAGATCGCCGGCCATACGCTGGAAGCGCTGACCGGCGCGATCGTCGCCGAAGGCCCCGCGCGCGGACCGGCGCCGGTGTGGGCGACGTTCTACGACATTCGCCGCTATGGCGGCCTCCAGATCTTCCTCCGCGCCATCCTCTCCGGCGGCTCCATGGTGCTGTCGGATCCGCATGAGGCCCTCGCCGATCACGTCGCTCGGCTGAACGCGCGCGCGGTCTCCCACATCTCCGGCACGCCCTCGCACTGGCGCAAGCTTCTGATGAGCGGCTCGGCCGCGCAATTCGCGCCGGCTTACGTCCGTCTCTCCGGCGAGATCGCCGACCAGGCGGTGCTCGACGGCCTGAAGGCGGCATTCCCGAATTCCTCGGTCGGCCATGCCTACGCCTCGACCGAGGCCGGTGTCGGCTTCGCCGTGAATGACGGGCTCGAAGGCTTTCCGGCCGACTATCTCGGCAACCGCAACGGCGTCGAGATGAAGGTCGTGGACGGCTCGCTGCGCATCCGCTCGACGCGCACCGCACATGCCTATATCGGCCGCGACGCCGCCGCGCTCACCGATGATGACGGATTTGTCGACAGCGGCGATATTGTCGAGCTGCGCGGGGACCGCTATTATTTCGTCGGCCGCCGCGGCGGCATCATCAATATCGGTGGGCTGAAGGTCCACCCCGAGGAGATCGAGGCTGTCATCAATCGCCATTCCGACGTCCGGATGTCGCGGGCCAAGTCGCGGAAGAGTCCGATCACCGGCGGCATCGTGGTCGCCGACGTGATCCTCGCCGACGGCACCGACCAGGCGCGCGCGAAGGAGATTCGCGACCAGATCCTGGATCAATGCCGCGCGCAGCTCGCTTCCCACAAGGTGCCGGCGGTGATCCGCTTCGTCGAGACGCTCGACGTCACCCCGGCCGGCAAACTGGCGCGCACCGATGCATAATGTCCTCGTCACCGGCGGCAGCCGCGGTATCGGCCTTGCGATTGGCAAGCGTCTGGCTGGCGCCGGCTACAACGTGATTGCCGCGGCGCGCCGCGAGAGCGACGAGCTCAGGGCCGCCATTGGCGAGTCCGAGGGTCGTCTGCATTTCCGAGCCTGCGATCTCGCGGTGATCGACGCGATTCCCGCTTTCGCAAAGCTCGTGCGCGACGAATTCGGCCCGATCTACGGCCTCGTCAACAATGCCGGCCTCGGCACCGAAGGCCTGCTCGCGACCATGCACAATTCCGAGATCGAGGCGCTGGTGCAGCTCAACGTGCTGTCGCCGATCATTCTCACCAAATATGTCGCACGGCAGATGATGGCCGATGGTGCCGGCCGCATCATCAACATCTCCTCGATCATCGCGACGACCGGCTATAACGGCCTGTCCGTCTATGGCGCGACCAAGGCGGCCGCCACCGGCTTTACCCGCTCGCTCGCGCGTGAAGTCGGCAAGCTCGGCATCACCGTGAACGCGATTGCGCCTGGTTTCATCGACACCGAGCTGACTCACAATCTCTCCGACGAAGGACGCAAACGCATCGCGGGCCGAAGTGCATTGCGCCGGCTGCCGGAGACGGAAGACGTCGCACGGATGGTGGAATATCTGCTCGGCGATGGCGGCCGCAACGTCACGGGCACCGTGTTCACGGTCGACGCCGGGAACACGGCGTAAGGCGGAACTTCACCGCCACAATTGCATTGATTCGGCGCAATGACATTCGACCGGATTTGGTCGTAAGATGCCCCCGCAATCGATTGGGTTACGTCAATCGATCTGCCCCAATCGACAGGGAGCAGTGCATGACCATGCGAAACATGACCGCTTCAAATCAGGGCCGGACGGAGCAATCGCGCGCGAAGCTGGACGACGTCCGTTGTCCGCCGATGACGCACCAGAATTCCGGCGATCACGGTCACGAGATGTACCCGCAGCAATTCGTGCGCTTGGTCGGCTGCCATGACGCGTCTCACGACGCCTTGCGCAACCGTGAGGATGAGAAGCTGCACTAGTCGCTCACGTCCGAGGCTTAGGCAGGTCAATCCGTTCGTGTGAGAATTCCGGCGGCCCTTCGGTGAGGCGGCGGATGCGACGCTCGCGTTCGTCCTCCGGCAATGCGGGATCGAGCAGTCCCTCGATCTCATGCACCGCGAGCTCCTCGAGCCTGGTCGCGTCCGAGACGACCGTGGACCCCGATGCCGGTGTGGGAGGCGCGATCCTCAGGCCGAACTCGACCAGCTTGCAGATCGCATCCGAGCGCGACAGTTGATGGGCCTCCGCCCAGGCATCGACGGTGGCGGTCAGCAGCTCCGGCATTTTCACCGCACTGATCACGTCCAGCCCCGTGCGTCGGCGTACCGGCGAGGTGGAGTCCTTGCTACCAAAATCAGACACCCCGATCATCCCGCGCAACCATTTCAGATGGCTCAACCGTAAACGTCATTTTCGGCCGGCTGTTTGATGCTGATCAATGACAAGCTGCGGCATTGCGGCGCGGTGCGATCTTGTTGTCCGCCGCCATTTCGGCCAATGATCGGGACTTCGAGGGGGCGCCAGCCGGCGAACCCGGATCGGTCCTGCCACGTACTTCTCCTGGACGCGTCCAACCATTCGGCATCATCCGATGACATCAGGCGAATCCTTCTATGGCGGCATCCCCGTCTTCCGCGGCTTCACCAGCCTGATGGACCCCGCGCTCTATGCGTCGCTGCCGGATGACTGGAGCATCGGTGTCGCCGACATCGTCGATTCCACCAAGGCGATCGCGGCGCAGCGCTACAAGGCGGTCAACATGGCCGGCGCTGCCGTGATCGCGGCGGTGACCAATGCGCTTGAGGGACGGGAATTCCCCTTCGTGTTCGGCGGTGACGGCGCGAGCTTTGCGGTCGCGCCCGGCGATCTCGATCGCGCCCGGGACGCGCTGGCTGCGACCGCGACCTGGGTACGGGAGGATCTCGATCTGACGATGCGTGTTGCGCTGGTGCCGGTGAGTGCGATCCGGGCGCAAGGTCTCGACGTGCGCGTCGCGCGCTTCGGTCCGTCGGCGAACCTGTCCTATGCGATGTTCTCCGGCGGCGGGCTCGCCTGGGCCGACGCCGCGATGAAGCGCGGTGAGTTCGCCGTCGCTGAGGCGCCGGCCAGCACGCAGCCGGATCTGTCCGGCCTGTCCTGCCGCTTCGAGGTGATTCCGGCCTCGCGCGGCCTGATCCTGTCCGTTCTGGTGATGCCGGCACGCGGCGCGGACCCGCCGGCGTTCCGCAAGGTGATCGAGGACATCATCCACCTCGTCGAACGCAGCCCGGACGGCGCCCGCCCGGTGCCGCCACAGGGGCCGCCGCTGAAATGGCCGCCGCAGGGGCTGGACTACGAAGCCCGCACCAAGCGCGGCGGCCCGCTGCTCGCGCGCCGCGCCGGCGTGCTGGCCTACACGCTGTTCGCCTATCTGATCATGCGCTTCGACATCAAGGTCGGCGGCTTCGTGCCCAACCTCTACAAACGTCAGGTGGTCGAGAACTCGGACTTCAGGAAATATGACGACGGCCTGCGCATGATCCTCGACTGTACACCCGAGCTCGAACGCGCCCTCAGCGATCGTCTTGCGGCTGCCGCGCGCGAGGGCGTCGTGCGCTACGGCCTCTACCCGCAGGACGCCGCGATGATGACCTGCTTCACGCCGTCGGCGCTGCGCAGCGACCACGTGCACTTCATCGACGGCGCGCGGGGCGGCTACGCCTCGGCGGCGACGGCGCTGAAGGCGATGATGGCTTGAAGCGCTAGCGTCCCGCGCGCGTCCAGGTTTCGCCCCCGCAAAGCGCGCCGACGCAGCCTTCGACCCGCAGCGAGTCTGCACCCGTGACCGAGACGCTGCTCGCATAGGTGCTGCCGTCGTCGGCATTGTAGATCTGGCCCGACCATTTGTTCGGGCCGGACGGCTGCATGCCGCTGAACAACGGCAGGCCGATCATCGGCCGTCTCGCCAGCGCGGGATTGGGATTCTTGCTGTCGGTGGCGGGCTGGCCGGTCGCGGTGTCCATGGGTTCGCGCAGCCAGACGATAACGCCGCAGAGGCCGCCGCCGCACTTGCTGATCTTGACGCGGGCGTCGCCGGCCTGCGTGAGCCAGGTCCCGTCGGCGCTCTGCGCTTGGGCGGCGGTCGCGCCAAGCAGCGCAGCCAGAAGGACGACGAGAGTAGCGAATCTGGAAATCATGGAGAGGCCCCGAAGTGGAGCGCCTCCATAGCAGCCCAGCAGGATAGTGCAACGCTGGATGGAATCACATTCCCGCGCTTACTTGCCTGCGCTCATTTGCCCCAGCGCGCGAAAGCGACGGAGACCGCGGTCGACAGTCCGAACACCACCATCGCGCCGCCGACCAGCGCGAACAAGGTCCAGGCCGGCGCTTGCGCCATCATGAGGACGCCGCCGCCGATCGCGACGATCAGAAGCCGCGCGGTGGAGGCCAGCACCGGTCCGCCGACGCGCGCGGCGCCCTGTGAGGAGAAGTACAGCGACACGCCCATGCCGAAGAACGCGAAGGCCGGGCCGGCCCAGTGGAAATAGCTGTGCGCGGCGGCGGTGACGCCGGGGTCGGCGGTGAAGAGCGAGGCCCACAACGCGGGATCGAGCGCGATGACGAGTCCGATCAGGCCGACGGTGAGGGCGGACGCCGCGGCTGCGGTCCAGGCCACGCGCCGTGCGCGCTTCACTTGTCCGGCGCCGATCGCCATGCCGACCATCGGCACCGAGGCGATGCCGAAGGCGAAGGTGATCGGGATCAGCAGAAATTCCAGCCGCGAGCCGATGCCGTAACCGGCCAGCATCTCGGTGCCGAACGTCGCCAGGATCCTGGTGAAGATCAGAATGGTGAGCACGGTCTGCAGCGGCGAGAGGCAGGCGACCGCGCCCACCTTGAGGATGTCCAGGAACATCGCGCGCTCAAAATAAAACGCGCGGAAATCCAGCGGCAGCCGGCTGCGGCCTGACAAGAGATACCAGAGGAAGAAGACCGCGGCGCAGGTGAATGCGATCAACTGGCCGGCGGCGACGCCCGGCATGCCGAATTGCTTCACGCCGAACAGGCCGAGCCCCAGCGTGCCGCCGAGCGCGATCTGGAGCACGCTTGCCCCGATCAGTGTCATCGAGGGCAGGCGCATGTCGCCGGTGCCGCGGATCACCGAGGCCAGCGTGTTGACGAGCCAGATCGCGACCGCGCCGGAGAACAGCACCTGCGAATAACCGCAGGCTTCCTCGAGCACGCGCTCGCGGCCGCCGAGCAGCGTGAAGAACGAGCGGCCGAAGACCAGCATCGTTACCGTGAAGAACAGCCCGCCGCAGAGGCCGATGATGGCGGCATGCAGCGCCAGCGTCGCGGCGCGGTCGCGATCCCCGGCGCCGAGCGCGCGGCTGATCGCGGATGAGACGCCGCCGCCCATCGCGCCCGCGCTCATCATCTGCGTCAGCATCGCGAACGGGAACACCAGCGCGATCGCCGCGAGCGGGATGGTGCCGAGCCGGCCGATATAGGAGGTCTCGGCGATCGCAACCAGCGTGCTGCCGACCATCGCGATCATGTTGGGGATCGCGAGCCGCAGCAGCATCGGCAGGATCGGCGCCGTCAGCAGGCTGGCGATGGGGGAGGCGACCGGTGCACGCGGCGGGGCGGCGTCTATGGGGGCGTCGATCGTCATGTCCACGGTGCGGAATATTGGATGATGACCGACATATTACAGGGCGTGGCTCTCTGGCACCAGCCCTCCGGTCACGCAGGGCTCACCAGGGCAAGCCGCATAGGTCGATGGTGCCCAGCGTCGGCGCGCGGACGATGTTGAAGACGTACGGCGCCATGTAGTCGAAGCGGATCCGCCCCTCCGGCTGCTCGCAATAGACCTCGCCCTTGAAGGGCAGCCAGCTGCGGGATTCGTAGAACGCAAAATTGTGCGGCTCGCAGAACAGCAGCGCGAAGCGGACCGCCTCGTTGGCGCGCATGGTGTGCACCGCCGCGTCGATAGCCATGGTGGCGTAGCCGCGACCGCGCCGGTCCTCGCGCGTGCAGACGCCGCCGATGCCGCCGGCGTGAACCTTCTGCCCGTTCCAGGTGACGGTGCGAAAGTAGACGCCGACGTGGCAGACGAGGCCGTCCTCGGGCGTCTCGAGCAGCACGCGAAGATGGGCGTTGTCCCATTTGACGTGAGCCCAGGGCTTGTCCGCGACCACATGCGGTCCCCAGACCGCCTGATGCAGCGGCTCGGTGATCGGCCACGAGGCGTCGCCGTTCAAGATGTCGATCTCGATGGTCATGGCTTCGTCCTTCGCAGCTCCGCTTCGTGGCGCATTCGTTCTGTCATAAGCGCTTCAAAGGCAACGATATTTTATGGCGAACCGCACGGCTGATGACCAGCGCGTGCTGCGACGATTTTATGCAATCCAGCCAAGCGGCACCCATCACGCGTTTTCGCAAATTCTGAGGTATTTAACGGCCGCGGAACCTTCTATAAGGGATGACCGTTAGAACACGTTCCCCACCCAGTTGCGGACAAGAACCCATGACCTTTACGCTGCCCCCTCTCCCTTACGCCTATGACGCCCTCGGCCAGTTCATGTCGAAGGAGACGCTCGAATTCCACCACGACAAGCATCATCAGGCCTACGTCACCAACGGCAACAACGCGCTCAAGGGCACCGAATGGGAAGGCAAGTCCCTTGAGGAGATCGTCAAGGGCTCGTTCGGCAAGAACCCCGCGGTGTTCAACAATGCCGGCCAGCACTACAACCACATCCACTTCTGGAGCTGGATGAAGCCCAATGGCGGCGGCACCAAGCTGCCCGGCAAGCTCGAGAAGAAGATCAACGAGGACCTCGGCGGCTTCGAGAAGTTCAAGACCGACTTCCAGGCGGCCGGCGTCGGCCAGTTCGGCTCCGGCTGGTGCTGGCTCCAGGTCAAGAACGGCAAGCTCGAGATCTCCAAGACCCCGAACGGCGAGAATCCGCTGGTGCACGGCGCCACCCCGATCCTCGGCTGCGACGTCTGGGAGCACTCCTACTACATCGACTATCGCAACCGCCGTCCGGACTATCTCAAGGCGTTCGTCGAGAACCTCGTGAACTGGGAATACGTCGAGTCCCTGTTCGACAAGGCGTAAGGCTTTACTCCGTCATTCCGGGGCGATGCGTAGCATCGAACCCGGAATCTCGAGATTCCGGGTTCGGCTTCGCCGCCCCGGAATGACAGACAAGGCGGTCGCATGCGCGGCCGCCTTTTTGCTGTGCGGAATTGATTGAACCAGTCCTGCGCCATGCGCGCATCGGTCTGTGATCGTACCGTTTGCATCGCATGGACGGCGCCCTTAATCAGGACGGGCATCACCATCGAGCCGCCCCACACCCGTTGTCAGACCCTTCCCCGAAAGACCCGGCGCCTGCCGAGGACGCGGAGTCCGAGCCGCGGCCGGGCCGTGTGCGCAAGCCGATCGGCTGGTCGACGATCATCATCGCGGTCCTGGTGGCGGTCAGCGCGGCGCTGGTGTGGCGGCGTGACGGCACCGACGGCGTTCTGGACATTCTCACCCACGACCTCTCGCTGTTCGGCGGCATCCTGCCGCGCGTGCTGGCCGGCTGCCTGCTCGGCGCCTTCATCTCCGAGATCCTGCCGCACGAGAAAGTCTCGCGCTCGCTCGGGCCGCAATCCGGCCTAAAGGGCCTTCTGATCGGTACCGCCTTCGGCGCGATCCTGCCGGGCGGTCCCTTCACCGCCTATCCCGTGGCGAGCGCGCTGCTGGCGGTCGGCGCCGATTTCGGCGCCACCATCGCCATGGTCGTGAGCTGGACCCTGATCGGCTACGGCCGGGCGGTCGCCTGGGAAATCCCGATCATGGGCACCGATTTCACGCTGTGGCGGATCGTCATCTCGCTGCCGCTGCCGGTGCTCGCAGGCGGCCTCGGCCGCTTCGTCTATGTCCGGCTCTATCCGAAGCGTGACAGCGATGAGGAGGCGAGTTGAGCGCGGCGCTCCTCATCGACATTCTGCTATGGGGCTCGGTCTTCGGCGTCGGCCTGATCGCCTTCCGTCGCGGCCCTCCGGTGTTCAAGGCCTCGCTGCGCGAAGGCTCGATGGACTTCATCAACATCGTGCCGCGGATCGCGTTGGGGGTGATCGGCTCCGGCTACATCGCCGCCATCATCCCCCAGGAGGTGATCACCGGCTGGCTCGGACCGGACAGCGGCTGGCTGGGGGTCGCGACCGCCGTGGTCGCCGGTGCCGCCACGCCCGGCGGCCCCGTGATCGGCTTCTCCATCGGGACCGTGGCGCTGAAGTCGGGCGGCGGGGTGCCGCAAGTGGTCGCCTATGTCGTCGCCTGGGCGCTGTTTGCCTTCCAGCGGGTGATTTTGTGGGAAATCCCGTTCATGCCGGCCCGTTTCGTCTGGTTCCGTTGCGCCGTTTCGGTGCCGTTCCCGTTTGTGGCGGCCGCCATCGCGATGGTGATCGGCAAGCCCTGAGCCCGGCGTGGACAGGCGTAATGTTATAATATAACGTCCAGACATGGTTCCCGCCGCGTCCCACGCCCACCATCACGACCATGCCCACGGCCATTCTCATGGCGACGCGCATTCGCACGGGCACGACCACACCCATGCCCACGTCCATGACGCGACCTCGCCGCATCCGGCCCAAGCGGCGCCCTGGTCGATCCTGCGCATGACCATGGCGGGCCGCCTCTCGGCCGCCGTTGCCGTCTGCGCCGTGCTCTGGGGCATCGTCTTTCTGGCAATGAGGTGACGATGGCGGCGCTGCATTTCCACAACGTCACGCTGGGCTACGACCGGCATCCGGCCGTGCACCATCTCAACGGCGAGGTTGCGCCGGGTGCGCTGGTCGCCGTGATCGGCCCGAACGGCGCCGGCAAGTCGACCCTGCTGCGCGGCATCGTCGGCATCCTCAGGCCGCTCGACGGCAGCATCCATCTCGGCGGGCTCGACTCCCGCGATATCGCCTATCTGCCGCAGAGCGCGGAGATCGACCGCAGCTTCCCCATTTCGGTGTTCGACTTCGTCGGCACCGGCCTGTGGCGCGGCACCGGCCTGTTCGGCGGAATCGGCAAAGCCGCGCGCGAAAAAATCCTCCGCGCGATCGGCGCCGTTGGGCTGAATGGCTTCGAGAACCGCCCGATCGGCACGCTCTCCGGCGGTCAGATGCAGCGCGTGCTGTTCGCGCGCGTGTTGCTCCAGGACGCGCGGTTGATCGTGCTCGACGAGCCCTTCAACGCCATCGACAGCAAGACCACGACCGACCTGCTCGCGCTGGTGAAGCGCTGGCACGGCGAGGGCCGCACGGTGCTCGCCGCGCTGCATGACATGGAGATGGTGCGCAGCCATTTCACCGAGACCCTGGTGCTGGCGCGCGGCCCTGTGGCATGGGGCCCGACGGCGGAGGTGCTGACGCCGGAGAACCTCATGGTCGCGATGCGGATGTGCGAGGCGTTCGACGACAGCGCCGCGGCCTGCGCGGCCGACGATGCCCGCTCGCGGGCGGCGTGACCGCAAATGCTCCATGACGCGCTGATCGGTCCGTTCACCGAATTTGAGTTCATGCGGCGCGCGCTTGCCGCCGTGATCGCGCTGTCGCTCGCGGGCGCGCCGATCGGCGTATTCCTGATGCTGCGACGGATGAGCCTCGTCGGCGATGCCATGGCGCATGCGATCCTGCCGGGCGCGGCGGTCGGCTTCCTGCTCTCCGGTCTCAATCTGTTTGCAATGACGGCCGGCGGCCTGTTCGCGGGCTTTGCGGTCGCGATCCTCGCCGGTGTGGTCGCGCGCTCGACCGGGCTGAAGGAGGACGCGTCGCTCGCGACCTTCTACCTGGCCTCGCTGGCGCTGGGGGTGACCATCGTCTCGATCAAGGGCACCAATATCGACCTGCTGCACGTGCTGTTCGGCAACATCCTCGCGATGGACGACCAGACGCTGCTGGTGGTCGCCTTCAACGCCACGGTGACGCTGCTGGTGCTCGCCGTGATCTACCGCCCGCTGGTGATCGAGAGTGTCGATCCGCTGTTCCTGCGCACTGTCAGCCGGGCCGGGGGGCCTGCGCATCTCGCTTTCCTCGCGCTCGTCGTGATCAACCTCGTCAACGGCTTTCAGGCGCTCGGCACGCTGCTCGCGGTGGGGCTGATGATCCTGCCGGCCGGCATCGCGCGGTTCTGGTCGCGCGATCTCACGGCGATGATCTGCATCGCGGTCGTCGCCGCCGCAGTCTCGGGCTATGCCGGCCTCGTGCTGTCGTTCCAGACCCGCGTGCCGTCGGGCCCTGCTATCATTCTGGTCGCGACCGTGCTCTACATCGTCTCGGTGCTGTTCGGCCGTGTCGGCGGTATCGTCCGGCAACTGTTTCCCGGCCGGCATCTGGAAGCGTGACCGCAATGCGCTTCCTTCTGCTCCTTGCCTTGCTGCTGACCGCCTCGCCGCTGCATGCCGCGGAACGGCTCAACGTCGTCGCCAGCTTCTCGATCCTCGGCGACTTCGTCCGCAACGTCGGTGGAGACCGGGTCAGCGTCACCACGCTGGTCGGCCCCGACAGCGACGTCCATGTCTACACACCGGCGCCAAGCGATGCGAAGCGGATCGCGGACGCAAAGTTCGTTGTCGTCAATGGGCTCGGCCTCGAGGGCTGGCTGCCGCGCCTCGTGCAATCCTCCGGCAGCAAGGCAACGGTCGTCACCGCCAGCGCCGGCATCGCGCCCCTGAAGCTTGGCTCGGCTGCCGATCCGCATGCCTGGCAGTCCGTCCCCAACGCCAAGGTTTACGTGACGGATATCGCCAACGCGCTGGCCGCGGCCGATCCCGAGGACGCGGAGTTCTTCCGCGCCCAGGCCAAGGCCTATCTGGAAAAGCTCGAAACGCTCGACCGCGAGGTGCGCGAGGCCGTTGCGAAAATTCCGCCCGAGCGGCGCAAGGTGATCTCCACCCATGACGCCTTCGGCTATTTCGCTGCCGAATACGGTATCCAGTTCATCGCGCCGCTCGGCGTCTCCACCGAAACCGAGCCCAGCGCGCGGGACATCGCCGCCATCATTGGCCAGATCAAAGGCCAGAAGATCCCGGCGGTATTCTTGGAGAATATCAGCGACGACCGCCTGATCCGGCGGATCGCGGCCGAGACCGGGGCAAAGGTCGGCGGGACCTTGATTTCGGACGGTTTGACGGGTGAAAAGGGGTCCGCACCCACTTACATTGACATGGTCAGGCACAATATAAAGGCCCTGACCAGCGCGCTTGACCACTAGGGCAGGGGCCACCCCGCCTCGCGTCGCGCGAAAGAGCCCGACCCCGGAGTAGTTATGTCTGAAGCGACCTCCCAGAAAATTCCCGTGACCGTCCTGACCGGCTATCTCGGCGCCGGCAAGACAACGCTTTTGAACCGCATCCTTTCGGAAAACCACGGCAAGAAATACGCCGTCATCGTCAACGAGTTCGGCGAGATAGGCATCGACAACGACCTCATCATCGGCGCCGATGAGGAAGTGTTCGAGATGAACAATGGCTGCATCTGCTGCACCGTGCGCGGCGACCTCGTGCGCATCATGGACGGGCTGATGAAGCGCAAGGGCAAGTTCGACGCCATCATCGTCGAGACCACGGGCCTTGCCGATCCGGCGCCGGTGGCCCAGACCTTCTTTGTCGACGAGGACGTGCAGAAGAACGCGCGCCTCGACGCGGTGGTGACGGTTGCCGACGCCAAATGGCTGTCCGACCGTCTGAAGGACGCGCCCGAGGCCAAGAACCAGATCGCCTTTGCCGACGTCATCGTGCTGAACAAGACCGATCTCGTCACCAAGGGTGAGCTCGCCGAGGTCGAGGCCCGCATCCGCGCCATCAACCCCTATGCGAAACTCCACCGCACCGAGCGCTGCTCGGTGGCGCTGGCCGACGTGCTCGACCGCGGCGCGTTCGACCTCGACCGCATCCTCGACATCGAGCCGGACTTTTTGGAGGCCGACGATCACGACCACGACCATGATCATCACCACCACGGCCACGACCATCATCACCACGATCACGGCCACGGCCTGAAGCACTATCACGACGAGGACATGCAATCGCTGTCGCTCAAGACCGACAAGCCGCTCGACCCGAACATGTTCATGCCCTGGCTCCAGAACCTGGTGCAGGTCGAGGGCGGCAAGATCCTGCGCTCCAAGGGCATACTCGCCTTCCACGACGACGATGACCGCTACGTCTTCCAGGGCGTCCATATGATGCTGGAGGGTAACCACCAGCGGAAATGGAAGGACGGCGAGCCGCGCGAGAGCCGCCTCGTCTTCATCGGCCGCGAATTGCCGGAAGAGGCCATCCGCAAGGGTTTTGAGAGCTGCATCGTCTCGTGATGAAAGAGTTTACGCCCGCCCCCGATTCCGCCTCGATCGTCTCCGTCACCGACCGCGTCAAGCCGGTCGCGCTCGGCATGGGCGTGACGTCGGTGCATTTCCTCGGTGACCGCGCCGCCTTCGTCGGCGGCGAGGAGAACGTCGCGTTCGTCGATAGCCAGGGCGAGATCACCACCGTCGCCGTCCACGGCGGCGGCATTCTCTCGACCGCGTCCGACGGCAAGCGCCTCGTCATGGGCGGCGACGACGGCAAGGTCGTGTCGCTCGATGCCAAGGGCGAGGTGACGTTGCTCGCCACCGACCCCAAGCGCCGCTGGATCGACGCGGTGGCGCTGCACGCGGACGGGGCCTTCGCCTGGTCCGCCGGCAAGACGGCGACCGTCAAGAGCGGCAAGACCGAGGAGAAGTCGCTCGAGGTGCCCTCGACCGTCGGCGGGCTTGCGTTCGCGCCGAAGGGCCTTCGGCTCGCGATTGCGCATTACAACGGCGCGACGCTGTGGTTTCCGAACATGGCGGCATCAGCCGAATTCCTGCCCTGGGCCGGCTCGCATCACGCGGTGACCTTCAGCCCGGACAACAAATTCCTGGTCACCGCGATGCACGAACCGGCGCTGCACGGCTGGCGGCTGGCCGATAACCGCCACATGCGCATGACCGGCTATCCCGGCCGCGTTCGCTCGATGTCCTGGAGCGCGGGCGGCAAGGCGCTTGCGACCTCGGGCGCCGATACCGTCATCCTGTGGCCGTTCGGCAGCAAGGACGGCCCGATGGGCAAGGAGCCCGCGATGCTCGCGCCGCTGCAGGCGCGCGTCTCGGTCGTCGCCTGCCATCCCAAGAACGACATCCTCGCCGCCGGTTACAGCGACGGCACCGTGCTGATGGTGCGGCTGGAGGACGGCGCCGAGATCCTGGTCCGCCGCAATGGCACACCGCCGGTGGCGGCGCTCGCCTGGAACGCCAAGGGCACGCTGCTGGCGTTTGCGGATGAAAATGGGGACGGCGGCCTGCTGGAGCTTTGAACTGTCATCGTTCCGGCCGTATAGGGGGCCATGCGGTTTCTGACGACGTTCCAGATTGCTGATTTCGCCGACACGCTGGTCAGCCTGTTCACGGCCTTCGTGCTGGGCACGCTGATCGGCGCCGAGCGGCAGTATCGCCAGCGCACCGCGGGCCTGCGCACCAACGTGCTGGTCGCGGTGGGTGCGGCCGCCTTCGTCGATCTCGCCATGCACCTGACCGGGGCCGACGGCGCGGTGCGCGTGATCTCCTACGTCGTCTCCGGCATCGGCTTCCTCGGCGCCGGCGTTATCATGAAGCAGGGCATGGACGTGCGCGGGCTCAACACCGCGGCGACGCTGTGGGCCTCGGCCGCGGTCGGCTCCTGCGCCGGCGCCGACATGGTCGCGCAGGCGGCCGCGCTGACCGTGTTCGTCATCGCCGGCAACACCATGCTGCGCCCGCTGGTCAACGCCATCAACCGCATTCCGCTGAACGAGAAGACTTCGGAGGCGACCTACTATTTCAAGCTCGCGGTGGCGGCGGATGCCTTGCCCGACATGCGCGACCGGCTGGTCGAGAAGCTCGAGGGCGCAAAATATCCGGTGGCCGATATCGACGTGGTCGAGACCGGGGACGATCTGATCGAGATCGTCGCAAAGCTGGTCGCGACCGCGGTCGATCCGAACGAGCTGAACGCGGTGGCGACCGATCTTCAGCACCTGCCGGGCGTGCGCCACGCCACCTGGGAAGTCAGCACAACGGACTGAGGGCATGGCCGAACAGGCTCGCGGACTGTTTATGCGATTGTGCCGCCTAGCAATCCTGCGGATTGCGCTCTCGTCAGTTGTGCCGTTCATCGCTCCGGCGCATGCCGACAGAATCGGCTATGAGGGCGTCGTCGATATCTCGGCTGAGGCGGGGACGCTTCGCGCCGAACATCATCACGATTGGGGCTATAGTAGCGAAAAATCACGCTGGAAGATGATCTCTTCGACAAGAGACCCCTTCACCGCGGACAATGACTATTCCTATCTGCGCTTGCACGACACCACGACCGGTACAGAGTTATTTCGCCGCCCCGTTCCGGCACTGACATACATCTGGATTTCGCCCAATCTGAAATACGTTGTCGGGCTTTCGCACATCATGCTTTGGAATCCGTGCCAACTCGTTGTTTTTTCCAAGTCGGGCGATCGCTTGCTTGAACGGGACATGGTCAGCGCGGATTGGCCGGGAGTAAGATGGAGCGCGTCAAATTGGATTTACTGGTACAAAGAGCCCGCGCCGAAGATCGCCATCGCTGACGACGGGACTAACGCCACGCTCACAATCGAAGATCCGCTTGGGGTTCCCCGTCAGTTTCAGTTCCCGGCGGCTCGCTAGCCGCGGCGGAACCGGTGCGCTCCAATTTCGTTGATCCCGCGGACAAAGGCGGTGATCGACATGCCCGGCCAATATGACAAGCGCAGACTGAAAATCGACCTGATGATCGCCTGTTCGCTGTTTGCTGCCGGCGTCGTGGTGTCAGGCCTGTCGCTGGCGCAAATCCGCGCCGAGAGCCGGATGCAGACGGCGCAGGCGACAGGGCCGCTCCAGGGCACGCCGTCCGACGATCAGAGCAAGACTCCGGCTGAATCAAAGCCCGGCGGAGACCGGCCGACCACACCGGCGCCCGAGCCCGCGCGCCCCGATCCGAAGACGCAAGGCGCAGCCACCAAGCCGGCACTGCCGGCGGCGCCCGCGGAGAAGATCGCGCCGCCGATCAGGGAGAAGTAGCCCGACGGCCGGCATATTGTGACGCGCATTTGACGACCGATGCTAATTATACGATCTCGCATCGGCAGGCGGCCCGATCCATAATCCGTCACGCCAACGACAGATGGGGCCTCCCATGAAGATCGAAGACGTCCGCCGCACCGCTTATTCGATGCCGCTCACCAATCCGGCATTTCCGCCGGGGCCATATCGCTTCTTCGACCGCGAGTATTTCATCATCACCTACAGGACCGATCCCGAAGCCCTCGCCACCATCGTGCCCGAGCCGCTTGAGGTGGCGGAGCCGTTGGTGAAATACGAATTCATTCGCATGCCAGACTCGACCGGATTCGGCGACTACACCGAAACCGGGCAGGTGATCCCGGTCCGCTTCAAGGGCGAGGAGGGCGGCTACACCCACGCGATGTATCTGGACGACGAGGCCCCGATCGCCGGCGGCCGCGAGTTGTGGGGCTTTCCGAAGAAGCTCGCGAGGCCCAAGATCGAGGTCGAGAGCGACGTCCTGGTCGGCTCGCTGCATTACGGCTCGGTACTCTGCGCTTCGGCCACGATGGGTTACAAGCACCACAAGGTCGACCACGACACGGTGCTGAAGTCGATGGCGTCGCCGAACTTCATCCTGAAGATCATCCCGCATGTCGACGGCAGCCCGCGGATCTGCGAGCTGGTGCGCTTTCATCTCGATGACGTCGTGCTGAAGGAAGCGTGGACTGGCCCTGCCGCACTCGGCCTGTTTCCCCACGCACTCTGCGACGTCGCCCGCCTGCCGGTGCGCGAGGTGATCTCGGCGCTGCATTTCAAAGCGGACCTGACGCTCGGGCTCGGCAGCGTGGCGTTCGATTACATGGCCAAGTAACGAACGTCATTCCGGGGCATCGCGCCAGCGATGAACTATGGTGCGCACTCGCGCACCTGAGAATCTCTTGCTAGGAACTTCGAGATCCCGGGTCTGCGCGCCTGGCGCGCATCCCGGGATGACCCCTTCGGGGTCAACGCACCAGAATATTCCGGAACTGCCAGGGATCGCTGGTATCGATATCTTCCGGAAACAGTCCTGGACGGTCCGTCAGCGGCGTCCAGTCGGTGTAGAAACCCTTCACCGGGCCGAGATAGGGCAGCTGGATTTCCAGCAGGCGATCGAAATCCATCTCGTCGGCTTCGACGATGCCCTCGTTCGGGTTTTCCAGCGCCCACACCATGCCGCCGAGCACGGCGGAGGTCACTTGCAGGCCGGTGGCGTTCTGATAGGGCGCCAGTTTGCGGGTCTCCTCGATGGAGAGCTGCGAGCCGTACCAGTAGGCATTGTTGTCATGGCCGAACAGCAGCACGCCGAGCTCGTCGATGCCGTCGACGATTTCGTTCTCATCGAGGATGTGGTGCTTTTCCTGCATCTTCGCGGCGCGGCCGAACATCTCATGCAGCGACAGCACGGCATCGTCAGCCGGATGATAGGCGTAGTGGCAGGTCGGCCGATAGACCGCCTTGCCCGAGGCGTCACGCACCGTGAAGTAATCGGCGATCGAGATCGACTCGTTGTGGGTGACGAGGAAGCCGTACTGCGCGCCGCGGGTCGGGCACCAGGTGCGCACGCGCGTGTTGGCGCCGGGCTGCATCAGATAGATGGCGGCGCCGCAGCCGGCTTCGTGGGTCCGCGCATTCTCGGGCATCCATTTTTCATGGGTGCCCCAGCCGAGCTCGGACGGCTGCACGCCTTCCGACAGGAAGCCTTCCACCGACCAGGTGTTGACGAAGACGTCAGGCTCTTTCGGCTTCTTGGAGCGCTGGGTGTCGCGTTCGGCGATGTGGATGCCCTTGATGCCGGCCTGCCGCATCAGGTCCGCCCATTCGGCCTTGGTCTTCGGCTTGGGGGCATTGAGCTTCAGGTCGGCGGCGACATTGAGCAGCGCCTGCTTGACGAAGAAGGACACCATGCCGGGATTGGCGCCGCAGCAGGAGACGGCCGTGGTCGAGCCCGCCGGGCGCGCCTTCTTGGCGGCCAGCGTCACTTCGCGCAGGGCGTAGTTGGAGCGCGCTTCCGGGCCCTTCGACGAATCGAAATAGAAGCCGAGCCAGGGCTCGTTGACGGTATCGATATAAAGAGCGCCGAGCTCGTTGCAGAGCTCCATGATGTCGGTCGAGCCGGTATCGACCGAGAGATTGACGCAAAAGCCCTGGCCGCCGCCCTCGGTGAGCAGCGGGGTCAGCAACTCGCGGTAATTGTCCTTGGTCACGCCCTTCTGGATGAAGCGGACATTGTGCTTCTCGCAATGTGCCTTGCGGCCCTCGTCCTTGGGATCGATCACGGTGACGCGCGACTTGTCGTAGTCGAGATGCCGCTCGATCAGCGGCAGCGTGCCTTTGCCGATGGAGCCGAAGCCGACCATGACGATGGGACCAGTGATCTTCGCGTAGATCTGCGAGGCGGGGCTCATGGGATGGTTTCTCCGGAACGTGCTGACGGACAAAGGGTGAGGGGTGGATCAGGCGCTGCGGCGCTTGGCGGTCGCTTCGATCTCGACCTTCATCTCGGGCTTGTAGAGCGCCGAGACGACGAGGAGCGTTGCCGCTGGGCGGATGTCGCCGAGGACTTCGCCGCAAACGGCAAAGTGCGCGTCTGCATCCTTGATGTCGGTGAGGTAGTAGGTCACGCGGACGATGTCGGCCATCTCGAAACCGCCCTCCTTCAGGGCAGCTTCGATGGTCTTGAAGCAGTTGCGTGACTGGCTCGTGACATCGGCCGGCATCGTCATCGTGGTGTAGTCATAGCCGGTGGTTCCCGCGACGAAGGCGAAGTCGCCGTCGACCACGGCGCGGCTGTAGCCGGCGGTCTTCTCGAACGGGGAGCCGGTGGAGATCAGGCGACGGGACATGTTCGGTCTCGACTGAAAGAGGTGTTTCGCGGGGTTAAAGGGTGTTTCCGGGGCCTGCGCAACCCCAAAGGAAGTGAGCTTGGCGCGGGCGCGACCGGGCGTTGCTGCTCACTGCAGCTTCGGTCGTCGCCATCATGGCAATCCCTTAGGCCGCGTGCGCCTGGAGGGGGCGAACCACCCTCCGTTTGGCCAGGGCCGCGCCGGTCGGGACGATCATCCCCTCGGCGCCATCCAGCGCACCGGCCTGGAATTCGATCGCCAGCAGGCGGTCTCGCTCGAACGGGCCGGGCAGCATCAGTGCGCCGGTCCTCTCGGCCGAGAAGCCGAAACGCGCATAGTAGGGGGCATCGCCAAGCAGGATCACGGCGGCATGCCCGCGCGCCCGGGCGGCGGCCAGCGCTTGTTGCATCAGCGCGGCGCCGATCCCGAGCTCGCGGCAGGCAGGGTCCACCGCCAGCGGTCCGAGGACCAGAGCGGGCCTGCCTCCGGCGCTGACGTGCCACAGCCGCACGGTTCCCACGAGTGTCCCCTCGCGCACAGCCGACAGGGCAAGGCCTGAGGCAGGTGCACGTCCGTCGCGCAGGCGCTGGCAGGTGCGGCCATGGCGGTTCTCGCCAAAGCTGGCATCGAGCAGCGCTTCACGGGCGGCGACGTCGGCAGCACGCTCCGCACGGATCGCGAACGGAGCGGCTTTCGAAGTGAGGGCGACTTGTGGCTTCCGAAAAGCAGTCATGGCGCGTCAGTCCCCGCTTGAACCGACATGCGATCAGCACGCCGGCTCAAGACGTCGTCAGAAATCAGAAATGTGAGGGAGGAGCCGGCAAGCCGGCTCCCGGGTTCGTCAGGCCTCAGACAGAGAGGCGGATCAGATGTGGTAGGTCTTCAGCGGCGGGATGCCGTTGAACGCCACCGACGAGTAGGTCGACGTATAGGCCCCGGTGCCTTCGATCAGCACCTTGTCGCCGATCTCGAGCGTCACCGGTAGCGGATACGGGTTCTTCTCGTACAGCACGTCGGCGCTGTCGCAGGTGGGTCCCGCGAGCACGCACGGCGTCATGTCCGCGCCGTCATGGGCGGTACGGATGGCGTAGCGGATCGACTCGTCCATGGTCTCGGCCAGGCCGCCGAACTTGCCGATGTCGAGATAGACCCAGCGCACCTCGTCCTCGTCGCTCTTCTTCGAGATGAGCACGACCTCGGACTCGATGATGCCGGCGTTGCCCACCATGCCGCGGCCCGGCTCGATGATGGTCTCCGGGATCTGGTTGCCGAAGTGCTTGCGCAGCGCGCGGAAGATCGAGCGGCCGTAGGTCACCACCGGCGGCACGTCCTTCAGGTACTTGGTCGGGAAGCCGCCGCCCATGTTGACCATGGAGAGGTTGATGCCGCGCTCGGCACAGTCGCGGAACACCTGCGAGGCCATCGCCAGCGCACGGTCCCACGCCTTCACCTTGCGCTGCTGCGAGCCGACATGGAAGGAGATGCCGCACGGCTCCAGGCCCAGGCGCTTGGCGACGTCCAGCACGTCGACGGCCATCTCCGGGTCGCAGCCGAACTTGCGCGACAGCGGCCACTCGGCGCCGGCGCAGTCATAGAGGATGCGGCAGAACACCTTCGCGCCGGGAGCGGCACGGGCGATCTTCTCGACCTCGGCGGCGCAATCGACCGCGAACAGCCGAATGCCGAGCGCGAAGGCGCGCGCGATGTCGCGCTCCTTCTTGATCGTGTTGCCGAAGGAGATGCGGTCGGGCGTAGCGCCAGCGGCCAGCGCCATCTCGATCTCGGCGACGGTCGCGGTGTCGAAGCAGGAGCCCATGGAGGCGAGCAGGGCCAGCACTTCCGGCGCCGGGTTCGCCTTGACGGCATAGAACACGCGGCTGTCGGGCAGCGCCTTGGAAAAGGTCTGGTAATTGTCGCGCACGACCTCGAGGTCGACGACGAGGCACGGCTCGGTGTCCCGGCCCTCGCTGCGGCGATTGCGCAGGAATTCCTGAATACGTTCGGTCATAGCACTCTCCCAAACGGCCCAGCGACGGGGATCCGTTCAAAAAATGACGTCGGATAAGAGCGCTCTGGCCGGATTGCGCGATGGAGGCGCAACGAAGCCAAAAGACTCAAACCAGACTGTGCTGCCGTGGATTGGTTGGGAATTTCCCGCCCGCACACCTGGCAATGAAGGACAAGCCTTTTCAGTAGCCCGCGCCGGCGTTGGACTGCCGGTAGAGACCAAAAAAGCCCGATCCGTCGTTGCTTTAAGTCGCGTCCCCCGTTGAGAGCGGGGTGCGCCGGTTCGCCTCCGGCTGCCAGTCACGGTTGCAAAGAGTGAAGTCACCTTCGACATGGCATCTCTTGAGAGAGATGCTGGACGCTCCGGGTTTGCTTCGTCGTCCGACCTTTCGGTCTTTTGACTTCCGCACTTCCGAAGAGCCCCTCGGCTTCTTCACCCCTTGGCGGCTGTCCGGCCTCTTGTCCGGATACCTACCGACTGACACACGACCACAGGCACGTGCGAAATTGGGCAAGAGCGCACATAAGCGTTTTGACTCTGCTTCGCAACAATTTTTTTAGGCTGAGAACAGATTTGCCTAACATCTGCTTGCGCAGTGTTGCGCGAGCGACGCGGAAGATGAACGTGCGTTAAGTTTTCAAGCCTGCGCGCGTGTCTCGCGCGCGCGAGCGAGCGTCAGCCGCGCTTCGTGAAGGGCTCGACGCGCTGCGCGGCGCGGACGAACGCGGTCATCACCAGCACGCCGAGTGCGAACAGCACGGCCTGGAGGATGTGCGCGCCCTGATCGCCTAAACCGAACAGGATCGCGAGCGCCCAGCCGCCGGCAAAGGCCGCGCCGAACACCTCCGCGCCGATCAGGATGGCGGCGCTGATGACGGTGATGACGCTGGGCCAGACGATCTGGCGGGAAGAGGAAGGCGCGTTCATGGGGCTCAGGGATCCCTAGTCTTCGAGGGCCGCAATCTCTCCGAAAAGGCGGGCGGGAGCAAGGCCAAATGGCCCAAAAAAGCCCGATCGCGTGCTATAGCTGGCCGCAACAAACCAGCTCGAAAACCGGGACTTGCGATGTCAGAAACCCGCCAAACTACGGACCCAGAGACCAACCCGCTGCTGAAGGCCTGGGTGACGCCGTTCGCGACCCCGCCCTTCGACGAGATCACGCCGGAGCACTTCCTGCCGGCCTTCGAGCAGGCCTTCGCCGACCATTCCGCCGAGATCGCGGCGATCACCAACGACCCGGCCGCGCCCGACTTCGCCAACACCATCACGGCGCTGGAGCGCTCGGGCAAGCTGCTGAGCAAGGTGGCGGCGGTGTTCTATGACCTCGTCTCGGCGCATTCCAACCCGGCCATCCTGGAGATCGACAAGGAGGTTTCCTTGCGGATGGCGCGGCACTGGAATCCGATCATGATGAACGCCGTGCTGTTTGGTCGCATCGCCCAGCTGCACGAGAACCGCGCCAATCTGGGTCTTTCGCCCGAACAGCTCCGCCTGCTGGAGCGCACCTATACCCGCTTCCACCGCGCCGGCGCCGGCCTCTCCGAGGAGGCCAAGACGCGGATGGCCGAGATCAACGAGAGGCTCGCCCAGCTCGGCACCGGCTTCAGCCATCATCTGCTCGGCGACGAGCAGGAATGGTTCATGGAGTTAGGGGAAGCCGACCGCCAGGGCCTGCCGGAGAGCTTCGTCGCCAGTGCCAAGGCTGCGGCGGAAGAGCGCGGCATCGCCGGCAAGGCTATCGTCACGCTGTCACGTTCCTCGGTCGAATCGTTCCTGAAGAGTTCGGCCCGGCGCGACCTGCGCGAGAAGGTCTACAAGGCCTTCACTGCGCGCGGCGACAACGGCAACGCCAACGACAACAATACGACCATCGTCGAGATCCTGAAGCTGCGCGAGGAGAGCGCGAACCTGCTGGGCTATCCGACCTACGCCGCCTACCGGCTCGAGGACTCCATGGCCAAGACGCCGGAAGCGGTGCGGGGGCTGCTCGAGCGGGTCTGGAAGCCGGCGCGCGCCCGGGCGCTCGCCGATCGCGACGAGATGCAGACGCTGATCACGGAAGAGGGCGGCAATTTCAAGCTCGCGCCGTGGGACTGGCGCTTCTACGCCGAAAAGCTCCGTCTTCAGCGGGCCAATTTCGACGACGCTGCGATCAAGCCGTATCTCGCGCTCGACCACATGATCGCCGCCGCCTTCGACTGCGCCACGCGCCTGTTCGGCATCACCTTCGAGGAGCGCAAGGACGTGCCGGTCTGGCACCCGGACGTCCGGGTCTGGGAGGTGAAGGGGCGGGACGGCAAGCACAAGGCGCTGTTCTATGGCGACTACTTCGCCCGGCCGTCGAAGCGCTCCGGCGCCTGGATGACCTCGCTGCGCGACCAGCAGAAGCTCGACGGCGACGTCGCGCCGCTCGTTCTCAATATCTGCAATTTTGCCAAGGGGGCCGGCGGCGAGCCCTCGCTGCTGTCGCCTGACGACGCCCGCACCCTGTTCCACGAGTTCGGCCACGGCCTGCACGGC
Source organism: Bradyrhizobium sp. 1200_D9_N1_1 (assembly GCF_052075915.1). NCBI lineage: Bacteria > Pseudomonadati > Pseudomonadota > Alphaproteobacteria > Hyphomicrobiales > Nitrobacteraceae > Bradyrhizobium > Bradyrhizobium sp. 1200_D9_N1_1. The sequence goes on from NZ_CP197226.1 coordinate 1,434,254, forward strand.
ATGCTGTCCAACGTGACCTATCCATCGCTGTCGGGCACCTCCGTGTTCACCGACTTCGTCGAGCTGCCGTCGCAGCTCTACGAGCACTGGCAGGAACGGCCCGAGGTGCTCCAGCAATTCGCCCGCCACTACCAGACCGGCGAGCCGCTGCCGGACGACCTGCTCCAGCGCTTCCTCGCCGCGCGAAAATTCAACCAGGGCTTTGCCACGGTCGAGTTCGTCTCCTCGGCGCTGGTGGACCTCGAATTCCACACCCAGCCGGCCGCGGCGGCCAGCGATGTACGGGCCTTCGAGAAGAAGGAGCTGGAGAAGATCGGCATGCCCGAGGAGATCGCGCTGCGTCATCGGCCCACGCAGTTCGGTCACATCTTCACCGGCGACCACTATGCCGCCGGATATTACAGCTATATGTGGTCGGAGGTGATGGACGCCGACGCCTTCGGCGCGTTCGAGGAGGCCGGCGACATCTTCGATCCAGCCGTCGCAAAACGTCTGCATGACGACATCTACTCCTCGGGCGGATCGGTCGATCCGGAGGCCGCCTATGAGGCCTTCCGCGGCCGCCCGCCGGAGCCCGACGCACTGCTCCGCCGCCGCGGCCTGCTCGACGACGCCAGGGCGGCCTGATGGGTATGCGCGCCCTGCTCGGCCTGTTGCTCGCCGCCGTCCTCACGCTCGCGGCGGGTGCGGCGCGCGCGCATCCGCATGTCTGGATCACCGCGACCAGCGAGCTGCTTTACGCCGCGGACGGCAGCATCACCGGCGTGCGCCACGCCTGGACCTTCGACGACATGTTCTCGGCCTATGCGGTGCAGGGGCTCGAGAGCAAGACCAAGGGCGCCTATACGCGCGAGGAGCTCGGGCCGCTGGCGCAGACCAATGTCGAGTCGCTGAAGGAATATGCCTACTTCACCTTCGCGCGAGCGGACGGCAAGAAGGAGCGATTCCAGGAGCCGGTCGACTACTTCCTCGACTACAAGGATACGGTGCTGACCCTGCACTTCACGCTGCCGCTGAAGAACCCGGTCAAGCCCAAGCAACTGGTGCTCGAAGTGTTCGACCGTTCCTTCTTCATCGACTTCCAGATGGCCAAGGACAATCCGGTCAAGCTGGTCGGCGCGCCCGCCGGCTGCCAGATGAAGCTGGACCGGCCGAACGACGGCTCGGCCACCGCCCAGAAGCTCAACGAGCAGACCTTCCTGAACGGCGAGAACAGCAATTTCGGCATGATGTTCGCCAACAAGATCACGGTGGATTGCCCTTGACCGGTAGCCTGCATTCGCCGCTTGCCCGCGGGCTGCTCGCCGGTGCTGCGGTTGTCCTCGTGCTCGGCGTGGCCGATGCCGCGCTTCACGATCTCCTCGCGCAAAATCCGTTCGGCGCACCGAAACCCGCGCCGGCGGCCGAGCCCGAGGCCAGCGGCCTCATAGGCTGGCTATTGGCAAAACAGTCGGAATTCTATCGCCAGATGTCGGCGACCATCCGCGCCGCCAAGTCCGACGGTTCGGCGGTGTGGACGCTGCTCTTCATCTCATTTGCCTATGGCATCTTCCATGCCGCCGGCCCCGGCCACGGCAAGGCGGTGATCGCCTCCTATCTCGTCGCCAACCGCGAGACCGCGCGGCGCGGGATCGCGCTCTCGTTTGCCTCGGCCCTGATGCAGTCGGTGGTCGCGATCCTGATCGTCGGCATCTCGGCCTGGATCCTGAATGCGACGGCCAAGACCATGTGCAAGGCCGAAGGCATGATCGAGATCGCGAGCTATGGCCTGATCGCGCTGTTCGGCCTGCGGCTGGTCTGGGTCAAAGGCGGCGCCTTCATCCGCGCGCTTCAGGCGACCCAGCCGGTGCCGGCGATCGCAGGCGTGCCGCAGCACCATGATCACGGCCATCACCACCATCGTGAGGCGCATGATCATCATGATCACGATCACCATGATCATGGTCACGCCCATCACGATCACGGGCACGACCACGTCCACGACGAGCATTGCGGCCATTCCCACGGCCCGGCGCCGAGCGAGCTGGCCGGCCCCGGTGGCTGGCGGCGCGGGTTCGCCGCGATCCTGACCGTCGGCATCCGCCCTTGCTCGGGTGCGATCCTGGTGCTGGTGTTCGCGCTGGCCCAGGGCCTGTTCTGGGCCGGCATCGCCGCGACCTTCCTGATGGGGCTCGGCACCGCGATCACGGTCGCGGCCATTGCCGTCGTCGCCGTCTCCGCCAAGGACATTGCCGCCCGCCTGAGCGCAGGGCGTGACGGCGGCGGCGCGCTGTTCATGCGCGGCATCGAATTCGGTGCCGCAGGTCTCGTGCTGCTGTTCGGCGTCGGCCTGTTGTTCGGCTACATCGCCGCCGAACGGACGACGTGTTTTTGACCGGAGCACTTCGCTCCATCCGGGCTACGATCAACTATCACCGTCATCCTTCGAGGCTCACCTCACGGTGCTTTGCACCGCGGGGCTCGCACCTCAGGATGACGGGTTGAAGGGCGCGCGCCCCTCACACCGGCAAGAACCGCTTCAGCATCGGCATGAAGAAGATCACGAGATTGATCGCAAAGCCGATGCTCCAGAGGATCGAGCGCAGCGTCGGGCGGTTGCCGAGATAGGTCAGCACGTAGGCGATCCGCACGATCAGGAACAGCACCGCGAGCTCGTCGATCAGCCGCTGCGGCGAGTCCCTGAATTCGGCGAGCAGCACCGCGAAGGCGAAGAACGGAAAGGTCTCGATGCCGTTCTGGTGGGCGCCGAGCGCGCGCTGCGCGATGGCGTCCTCATAGAAGGCGGGATCGCGCGGCCGGGAATTGTCGAACCCGCGAAACCGGATCCATTTGATCGAGGCGATCGTCGCAAGGTAGAGCAGCAGCGCTCCGAATACGCACCATTCCGCGAGTGTCATCTTCCCTCCCCCGCTTGGGTGCGACCCTAGCGAAACCGGGCTCATCTTGACAAGTTCGGTGCAACGCGCGACGCAACTGATCATGTCGACCGCCGCTCCCAACGAGACCACACAGCCAACCGTCCAGTCCGGCCAGAAGCGGGTCGGCGTGCTCCTGGTCAATCTCGGCACGCCCGATACGGCCGATGCGCCGGGGGTGCGGGTCTATCTCAAGGAATTCCTCTCGGACGCCCGGGTCATCGAGGACCAGGGCCTGGTCTGGAAGGTGGTGCTGAACGGGATCATCCTGCGCAGCCGTCCCCGCACCAAGGCGCTCGACTACCAGAAGATCTGGAACAACGAGAAGAACGAGTCGCCACTGAAGACCATCACGCGGTCGCAAAGCGACAAGCTCGCCGCCGCGCTGTCGGATCGCGATCATGTCGTGGTGGACTGGGCGATGCGCTACGGCAATCCCTCGATCAAGTCGGGCATCGACGCGCTGATCGCGGAGGGATGCGACCGCATCCTCGCGGTCCCGCTTTATCCGCAATATTCCGCCTCGACCTCGGCGACCGTCTGCGACGAGGTGTTCCGCGTGCTCGCCCGCCTGCGTGCGCAGCCGACGCTGCGGGTGACGCCGCCGTACTACGAGGACGAGGCCTATATCGAGGCGCTCGCCGTCTCGATCGAGACGCATCTGGCAACCCTGCCGTTCAAGCCGGAGCTGATCGTCGCCTCCTTCCACGGCATGCCGAAATCCTATGTCGACAAGGGCGATCCCTATCAGGAGCATTGCATCGCCACGACCGAGGCGCTGCGCCGCCGGCTCGGCGTGGACGCATCAAAATTGCTGCTGACCTTCCAGTCGCGCTTCGGCAATGACGAGTGGCTCCAGCCCTACACCGACAAGACGATGGAGCGGCTCGCGAAAGAGGGCGTGCGCCGCATCGCGGTGGTGACGCCGGGTTTTGCCGCTGACTGCCTGGAGACGCTGGAGGAGATCGCGCAGGAGAATGCCGAGATCTTCAAGCACAATGGCGGCGAGCAGTTTTCCGCGATCCCCTGCCTCAACGACAGCGAACCCGGCATGGACGTGATCCGCACCCTGGTGCTGCGCGAGCTCCAGGGCTGGATATAGTGAGCCTGGATCTGATGGTTCGCCCCTTGAACCGCCGCGCGTGTCTGGCGCTTCTTGGGACGATCGTCGTGCTGCCGGCTTCGGCACAGGCGCAGCAGGCGAATGCGACGCGGCGGCTCGGCGTGCTCTCGGTCACGGCCGCCGACGATGCGATCGGGCAGACGCGCAGCGCCATCCTGGTCGAGGCGCTCGCCGCCCATGGCTGGAAAGAGCACGGCAATCTCAGGATCGACTGGCGCAGCGGCGCCGGCGACCGGGCGCGGATCGCCGGGCTCGCCGACGAGCTGATCGCGCTCAAGCCCGACATCCTGCTCGCGGTCGGCACGCCCTCGGTCGAAGAGCTGCGCCGGCGCACCGCGATGATCCCGATCGTGTTCGCCGTGGTCACCGATCCCGTCAGCCAGGGCTTCGTCCAGAACCTCGCCCATCCCGGCGGCAACATCACCGGCTTCACCGATTACGACGGCCCGCTGGCCGGCAAATGGCTGGAGATGCTGACGCAAGTGACGCCGAAAGTGTCCCGCGTCTTCGTCGTCTACAATCCCGCCACCGCGCCGTTCGCTGCCCTCATGCTGCGCACGATCGAGGACGCCGCACGGACGCTTCACGTGACGGTCGAGCCCGCGCCGGTCCATGACGCAGCCTCGATCGCGGCGCTGGCCTCGCGCAAAGACGGCGGCCTGCTGATCCTGCCGGACTTCTTCACCATGGCCAACCGCGCGCATCTGCTCGCGGCGGTCAGAGAGGCGCGCGTGCCTGCGGTGTTCTGGAGCCGCACCTTCGTCGACGAGGGCGGGCTGATGTCCTACAGCACCGACAGCGCCGAGCAGCTCCGCCGTGCCGCGGGCTACATCGATCGCATCCTGAAGGGCGCGCAGGCAGCCGACCTGCCGGTGCAGAACCCCACCAAGTTCGAGCTCGCGGTCAACCTCAAGGCCGCCAAGGCGCTTGGCGTCACCATTCCCCCAGGCTTGCTCGCAACCGCGAACGACGTCATCGAATAAAGTCGTCCGTGACGGACGACATGTCCGGATTCGTTAACTTTCGCCGTTAGGTCTGCGCCCGGACGCTTTCAAGAGCCTTTCGGAAATACATATCATGACCGTTTCCCCCCGAGTTCGTCTTGTGCAGAATCGTCCGAATGCCGACGTGAATCGTAACCGCTGAACCAGTAAGGTCGCGTTCCCGACCAATGACAGCGCGGGAAAGGGCTTTTTCCCGCCTTGGAGGAAATATGAGCGGTTTCGACATTTTCGCGATTGTTCTGGTTTTGCTCGTCATCGTCACGCTGATTGCCGGCGTGAAGACCGTCCCGCAGGGCTATGACTGGACCATCGAGCGGTTCGGCAAGTACACCCAGACGCTGAGCCCCGGGCTCAACCTGATCGTGCCCTATTTCGATCGCGTCGGGCGCAAGATCAACATGATGGAGCAGGTGATCGACATTCCCGAGCAGGAGGTGATCACCAAGGACAACGCCACCGTGACGGTGGACGGCGTCGCCTTCTACCAGGTGTTCGACGCCGCCAAGGCGAGCTACGAGGTCTCCAACCTGACCCAGGCCATCACGGTCCTGACCATGACCAACATCCGCTCGGTGATGGGCGCGATGGATCTCGACCAGGTGCTGTCGCATCGCGACGAGATCAACGAGCGCCTGTTGCGCGTCGTCGATGCGGCGGTCTCGCCCTGGGGCCTGAAGGTCAACCGCATCGAGATCAAGGACATCGTGCCGCCCGCCGATCTCGTCGAGGCGATGGGCCGCCAGATGAAGGCGGAGCGCGTCAAGCGCGCCGACATTCTGGCCGCCGAAGGCCAGCGACAGTCGGAGATCCTGCGCGCGGAAGGCGCCAAGCAGGGCCAGATCCTCCAGGCCGAGGGCCGCAAGGAAGCCGCGTTCCGCGACGCCGAGGCCCGCGAGCGGTCCGCGGAGGCCGAGGCCAAGGCGACGCAGATGGTCAGTGAAGCCATCGCCAAGGGCGACGTCGCGGCGTTGAACTATTTTATCGCCGACAAATATATCAAGGCGTTCGGCCAGTTCGCGGACTCGCCGAACCAGAAGATCATCATGCTGCCGATCGAAGCCACCAGCATGCTCGGCTCGCTCGCCGGCATCGGCGAGATCGCGAAAGCAACGTTCGGCGAAAGCGCGGCGTCTGCGGCTGCCGCTGCTCGCCGCCCGGGCTCTGTGCCTCCGACCGGCAGTACGCCGCCGGCGGTGCCGCCGCGGCAGGGATAGTCACCGGCGCATGACGCGGTTCTTTTGAAAACGGCATGCGTCAATATTCAGAGGTCGTATCATGACCGACACGTTCGTATCGCTCGGCACCTGGAACTGGCTGATCTTTGCCTTCATCCTGATGGCGCTGGAGACGATCGCACCGGGCGTATTCCTGTTCTGGCTCGGGCTCGCCGCTTTGCTGGTGGGCCTGATCTCGTTCGCCGTTCATCTGTCCTGGCAGACTCAGCTCGTGATGTTCGCGATCTTCGCTGCCGCCGCCGTGCCGGTGTGGCGGCGGCTCGCCCGGCCGAGGCCCGATGCAAGCGCAAGCCCCTTCCTCAACAAGCGCACCGAGGCGCTGCTCGGCCGTGAGTTCACGCTGGAGAAGCCGATCGTCGACGGCAACGGCACCATGCGCATCGGCGACACGGTCTGGCGCGTCGCAGGTCCCGATACGCCGGCCGGGACGCGCGTGAAGGTGGTGCAGGTGGACGGCGTGAATCTGACGGTAGCGGTGGCGTAGTTTTCTCTTCCCCTCTCCCCTTGTGGGAGAGGGGGCTCGCCGCGTAGCGGCGAGACGGGTGAGGGGTCTCCCTCCTCCAACGCAGCGCTGAGTTTGCGGAGAAAACCCCTCATCCGGCGCTTCGCGCCACCTTCTCCCACAAGGGGAGAAGGAAGATTGGAGCGCGCGGCAGATGTTCCGATTCTACCTCCTCCACCTCTCCGCGAATCTGTGCAGCGGCATGAACGTCTCGCACAAGTCCCGCCCGAGCGGCGTCAGCCCATAGCCTCCGCCTTCGCCGAGCTCCACGAACCCCGCCTCGCGCAAATCGTCCAGCCGCGCTTGCAGCACCGTGGGCGAAGCCTCGTCGCACGCCATGCGCAATGCGCGGGAGGTGAGGGGCTCCTCGCGCAACTCCCACAGGATACGCAAGGTCCAGCGCCGGCCGAGCAGGTCGAGCAGCGCCATGATCGGCCGTCCGGTGCGCGAGCCGCGGACGTTGCGTGTTGTCGAACCGGCCTGTTTCGCCATCGTCGTCCTCTTGCGTCGCGCTACAGATAGTGTAGCGTATCGCTACGATAATTGTAGCAACGGAGACGGCCGATGTCCCGGGCCACACCGCGCATTGCGCCGCTCGCGCCGCCTTATCCCCCGGAGATCCAGGCGCAGTTCGACCGCATCATGCGCGGCGCGCCGCCGCTGGTGCTGTTCCGGGTGATGGCGGGCCACGGCCGCGCCTGGGACAAGTTTCGCGCCGGCGGGCTGCTCGATCCCGGGCCGCTGTCCCTGCGCCAGCGCGAGATCGTGATCGACCGCACCTGCGCGCTGAGCAAATGCGAATACGAATGGGGTGTGCATGTCGCGGTCTTTGCCGGGCCGGCGCGCCTCACGGAGGAGGAGGTCCGCGCGACCGTAGAGGGCGATGCGACATCAGCCTGCTGGTCACTGGACGAGCAGGCGCTGATTGCCGCCGTCGATGCGCTGCATCACCGCTCGACGTTCACCGACGCGGAATTCGCCGCGCTCGCGGCGCATTACGACGAGGCGCAGATTCTGGAGATCATGCTGCTGTGCGGCTTCTATCGCACGGTGTCGTATCTGGCGAACGGCTTGCGGCTGCCGCTGGAGGAAAAGGCGGCGCAGTTTCCGGCGTAGCCCTCGCTGTCATTCCGGGGCACGCGAAGCGTGAACCCGGAATCTCGAGATTCCGGGTTCGATGCTTCGCATCGCCCCGGAATGACTGTGCTTGAAGCTACGCCACGCCCGCGCGCAGCAGATCGTGCAAATGCACGATGCCCACGACCTTGCCCGCCTCGGTCACCAGCAGCGTCGTGATTTTGCGGGTGTTCAGCACCTCGATCATCTCGGTGGCGAGCATCGAGGGCGGCACGGACTTGGGCTGCCTGGTCATGATGTCGTCGACCGACACTGTCAGCAGGTCGGGACGCATGTGACGGCGCAGATCGCCGTCGGTGATGATGCCGACGGCCTCATTCGCGTCGTTGACGATGCAGACGCAGCCCAGTCCCTTGGCCGACATCTCGACCACGGCCTCCGACATCTTGGTGCCTTCAGGCTTGACCGGGATCTCCGCGCCGGTGCGCATGTAGTCGCGGACGAATTTCAGCATCGCGCCGAGCTTGCCGCCGGGATGGAAATGCGCGAACTCCAGCGCGGTGAAGCCGCGGCCTTCGAGCAGCGCGATCGCGAGCGCATCGCCGATCGCAGCCTGCATCAGCGTCGAGGTGGTCGGCGCCAGATTGTGCGGGCAGGCCTCGCGCGCCTTCGGCAGCTCGATCACGAGGTCGGCGGCTTGCCCCAACGAGGACGCCGCGTTCGACGTCACCGCGATCATGGGGATCGCAAAGCGCGCCGAATAGTTCACGAGGGTCTTCATCTCCGGCTGCTCGCCGGACCAGGACAGCGCCATGATGACGTCGTCCGCGGTGATCATGCCGAGGTCGCCATGGGCGGCTTCAGCGGTGTGAACGAAGAAGGCGGGCGTGCCGGTCGAGGCCAGCGTCGCGGCGATCTTGCGCCCCATATGACCTGACTTGCCGAGCCCGGTGACGATGACGCGACCCTTGGCCTGCCGGATCATGTCGACCGCCTTGGCGAAGGTCGCACCCAGCGGGCCGCGCAGGGCGGCGGCGAGCGCGTTGATGCCGCCGCTCTCTGTCTCCAGGGTGCGGAGCGCGGATTCGACGCTGGCGGGAATGGGGCCGGATGATTGGGTCATCAGCGGTTTCGAACTCGGCATGTTCAGGTCCAGGGAGGAGGGGCGATGGCCCGTTGGTGCCTGCTTAGCACGCCTCGGCGTATGAGGCGACGCGGCCGCCCCGACCCTCAACGGGTCATTAACCATAATTGTTTTAACTCCATTAACGATGGTTTCTGCCAGCCGGCGGGAACCGTCGCGAAAGTATTTGATTTCGTTGGGGTAATTCCATCGTGGGGTCGTCTCCAGGCATGGGCCGGAGCAAACGCGCGCATTTCCTGCGCGCGGCTTTGCCGTGTCTTGCGCTGACGGCCCTGCAAAGCGGCCCAGTCGCCGCCCAGAGCCTCACGCCTGACCTGTTCAATCCCAACCGCGGCGGCTTCGCCGCGCCTGAGACACTGCCGACGCGCCGCACGGCGGGCGTGCCGCAGGCGCCCTCGGACGCGCTGCCGGCGCTGCCCGATCCCAATGCCGACCCGCGCAAGCGCCAGCAGACGCCGGCGACCTCGCGCGTCGGCCAGGTGCCGACCTACGGCCTGCCGGCCGCCAACGGCGCCAGCGGCTCGGGTTACGACTCGCTCAACCGCAAGCGGCAGCAGCCCAAGCTCTATCCCGGGCAGCCGAAACCGAAGCGCCCGGTCGGACCCGGCTCGCCGGTGCCGCCGGCAACGCCGGACAGGACGCTCGGCCCGCCGCGCATCGCGCCGCCGCCGTCGGAGACCGCGCACAAGGTGCCGGTGCCGCCGGCGATGGCCGGCAGCGTGCCCGGCCAGCCGCTGCGCCGCCGCCTCAAGGCCGATGACGACGCGTTCGGCGCGGTCGGCGATTATGCCGGCAGCTTCCTGATCAAGGGCGGGCTCGAGCTCTCCGCCGGCTATGACACCAACCCGGCGCGTCTGAACAAGCCGGTCGGCTCGCCGGTCTACGTCGTCGCGCCCGACCTCCTCGTGGCGTCCGACTGGGAGCGCCACGCGCTGGTCGCCGATTTGCGCGGCTCGTTCTCGGGCTACACCAACAACATGCCGGCGACGATCGACGGCTTCGCCTCGCCCTCGCCGGTCGAGATCGACCGGCCCGATTTCACCGGTCATGTCGACGGCCGCATCGACGTCGACCGCGATCTCAAGCTGACCTCGCAACTGCGCCTGCGGCTCGCCACCGACAATCCCGGCAGCCCGAACGTGCAGGCCGGCCTCCAGAAATATCCGGTCTATGCGACCTATGGCACGACCATCGGCTTCGACCAGACCTTCAACCGCTTCCAGGTCGCCGCCGGCGCCACCGTGGATCGCACCGCCTACACGGATTCAAAGCTCACCGACGGCTCGACCTTCAGCAACAACGATCGCGACTTCAACCAGTACGGCGGGGTCGGCCGCTTCTCCTACGAGCTCAAGCCGGGCCTGAAGCCGTTCGTCGAGATCCAGGGCGACACCCGCGTCCACGACCAGGCCGCCGACCGCAACGGCTACTTCCGCGATTCAAACGGCGGCTATGCCAAGGTCGGCTCGTCCTTCGAGTTCTCGCGCATCCTCACCGGCGAGGTCTCGGTCGGCTATTCTGCGCGCAACTATGTCGACCCGCGCCTCAGTCAGCTCTCGGGCTTCCTCACCTCGGGCTCGCTGATCTGGAACGCGAGCGGCCTGACCACGGTGAAATTCGCCACCGACACGCAGATCGCGGAGACCACGGTCCCCGGCTCCTCCGGCGTGCTGGTGCACACCTACGGGGTCGAAGTCGATCACGACTTCCGCCGCTGGCTCACCGCGGTCGGCAAGTTCACCTACGGCACCTACGATTACCAGAACCAGGGTCGTAACGACAAAACCTACTCGCTCGAAGGCAACCTGATCTACAAGCTCAATCGCAACATCTGGATCAAGGGCACGCTGCGCCACGACATCCTGGATTCGAACCAGCCGACCTCGAGCTCGCAGGGCACGGTGGTGATGCTGGGGGTGAGGCTGCAGAATTGACGCCTGTCAGCACGCGTCTGGAGTGAGATGAGGCGCGAGAGCACGGCTCTCTCCGCTCGTCATTCCGGGGCGCGCCATTTGGCGCGAACCCGGAATCCATCGGGCGTCAGGGGGCGTGGATAAATGGATTCCGGGCTCGCGCTTCGCGCGCCCCGGAATGACCGGCGAGCGGCGAACCTACCGCGGCAGATCCGTCTTCCCCATCAAGAACGTATCAATCGACCTTGCACACAGCCGGCCCTCACGGATCGCCCAGACCACCAGCGATTGCCCACGCCGCATGTCGCCGGCGGTGAACACGTTCGGACGCGAGGTCTGGTAGTCGAGCGTGTTGGCCTTGACGTTGCCGCGGGGGTCGAGCTCGACCGAGAGCAGCTTGAGCAGGCCCTCATGCACGGGGTGGACGAAACCCATGGCGAGCAGGACGAGCTCGGCATCCAGCTCGAACTCGGTGCCGGCAATCGGCTTGAACTTGTCGTCGACGCGCACGCAGTGCAGCTTCTTGACCTGGCCGTTCTCGCCGGAAAACTTCTGGGTCAGCACGGCGAATTCGCGGATCGCGCCTTCGGCCTGGCTGGAGGAGGTGCGCATCTTCAGCGGCCAGTTCGGCCAGGTCAGGCCCTTGTTCTCGCGCTCGGGCGGGGCGGGCATGATCTCGAGCTGGGTCACGGACAGCGCGCCCTGGCGCAGCGAGGTGCCGATGCAGTCGCTTCCGGTGTCGCCGCCGCCGATGACGACGACATGCTTGCCGCCGGCCAAAATCTCGGTGACGCCGTTCAGCGGCTCCTCGGAGACGCGGCGATTCTGCTGCGGCAGGAAGTCCATGGCGTAGTGGATGCCTTGGAGATCGCGGCCGGGGATCGGCAGGTCGCGCGGGGCTTCCGCGCCGCCGGTCAGCGCCACGGCGTCATACTCGTTGAGCATCTCGCGCGGATCGACATTGCCGTCAGCGCCGACATGGCTGTTGTAGTGGAAGGTGACGCCTTCGCCTTCCATCTGCTTGACGCGGCGGTCGATGATGCCCTTCTCCATCTTGAAGTCGGGGATGCCGTAACGGAGCAAGCCGCCGGCCTTGGCGAACTTCTCGAACAGGTGCACGTCGTGGCCGGCGCGCGCGAGCTGCTGCGCGCAGGCCATGCCGGCGGGTCCAGAGCCGATCACTGCGACCTTCTTGCCGGTCTTGACGGAGGCGACTTCCGGCTTCAGCCAGCCATTGTCCCAGGCGCGGTCGACGATCGCGCATTCGATCGTCTTGATGGTGACCGGGTTGTCGTCGATGTTGAGCGTGCAGGACGCTTCGCACGGCGCGGGGCAGATGCGCCCGGTGAACTCCGGGAAATTGTTGGTCGAGTGCAGGTTGCGCGAGGCCTCTTCCCAGTTGCCCTGATAGACGAGGTCGTTGAAATCGGGGATCTGGTTGTTGACCGGGCAGCCCGGCGTGCCGGGCGCGACCGAGCCTGTGCCGTGGCAATAGGGAATGCCGCAGTTCATACAGCGCGCGGCCTGGTCGCGCGTTTCCCTCTCGGTCAAGGGAACGACGAACTCGTGAAAATGCTTCACGCGCTCGGCGACCGGGGTGTACTTGCGGTCGTGCCGTTCGATTTCCAGAAAACCCGTGATCTTGCCCATTAAACCCGAAGTCCCTGCCGCTTAGGTTTGTTTGCCGTCGTTCCGGGATGCGCGCGCCGCGCGCAGACCCGGAACCTGGAGGTTGGTTTGCGAGATTCCGGGTTCGCGCTTTGCGCGCCCCGGAATGACGCGAGTTGAGAATTACGCCCCGATCGCGATCTTCGGCTCGGCGTCCGCGTTGGCCGCCATTTCGCGCAGCGCACGCCGGTACTCGACCGGCATCACCTTGCGGAATTTTGGCAGCCAGTCCTTCCAATTGGCAAGGATGTCGGCGGCGCGCTTGGAGCCGGTCGCTTTCGCATGGCGCGTGATCAGGACGTGCAGCCGCTCGACGTCGGAGTCGAGTAGGCCCTTGAACACGTCGACCCGGCCATGCGCCTCGAGGTCACCGGTGTGATTGTAGGTGCCGGCGTTGATCAGCTCCTCCGACAGGACCGGTTCGAGTTCGACCATGCTGAGGTTGCACAGCTTGTCGAAGTCGCCGGTCTCGTCGAGCACGTAGGCGATGCCGCCCGACATGCCGGCCGCGAAGTTGCGCCCGGTCTTGCCGAGCACGACCACGATGCCGCCGGTCATGTATTCGCAGCAATGATCGCCCGCGCCCTCGACCACGGCGATCGCGCCCGAGTTGCGCACGGCGAAGCGTTCGCCGGCGATGCCGCGGAAGTAGCACTCGCCCTGGATCGCGCCGTACATCACGGTGTTGCCGACGATGATGCTTTCTTCCGGCACGATCGCGGAGTTCTTCGGCGGCTTGACGATGATCTTGCCGCCCGAGAGGCCCTTGCCGACATAGTCGTTGCCTTCACCCTCGAGCTCGAAGGTGACGCCATGGGCGAGCCACGCGCCGAAGGCCTGGCCGGCAGTGCCCTTGAGGCTGACATGGATGGTGTCATGCGGCAGGCCGGCATGGCCGTAGATCTTGGCGACCGCGCCCGACAGCATGGCGCCGGCGGAACGGTTGGTGCTGTTGATCGTAGCGTCGATCTTCACCGGCGCGCCGCGATCGAGCGCGGGCGTCGCCTGCTCGATCAGCGTGCGGTCGAGCACAGCTTCCAGATGATGGTTCTGGCGCTCGGAGTGATAGATCTTCTGGCCCTTCTCTTCCTTCTGCTTGACGAACAGCTTGGAGAAGTCGAGCCCCTTGGCCTTCCAGTGCGCGACCAGCTTGGTCTGGTCGAGCAGCTGAACCTGGCCGATCATCTCGTTGAAGGTGCGGAAGCCGAGCGAGGCCATGATCTCGCGGACCTCTTCCGCAACGAAGAAGAAGTAGTTGATCACGTGCTCGGGCTGGCCGGTGAAGCGCTTGCGCAGGACGGGGTCCTGGGTCGCGACGCCGACCGGGCAGGTGTTGAGATGGCACTTGCGCATCATGATGCAGCCGGCAGCGATCAGCGGCGCGGTGGCGAAACCGAACTCGTCGGCGCCGAGCAGCGCGCCGATCACGACGTCACGGCCGGTGCGGAAGCCGCCATCGACCTGGACCACGATGCGGCTGCGCAGCCGCTCGCGCACCAGCGTCTGGTGGGTTTCGGCAAGGCCGATCTCCCACGGTGAGCCGGCGTGCTTGATCGAGGTCAGGGGCGATGCACCGGTGCCGCCCTCGAAGCCCGCGATGGTGACATGGTCGGCGCGCGCCTTGGCGACGCCCGCGGCGACCGTGCCGACGCCGATCTCGGAGACGAGCTTGACCGAGACGTCGCCCGTCGGGTTGACGTTCTTGAGGTCGTAGATGAGCTGCGCCAGATCCTCGATCGAGTAGATGTCGTGATGCGGCGGCGGCGAGATCAGGCCGACGCCCGGCGTCGAGTGCCGGACCTTGGCGATGGTCGCGTCGACCTTGTGGCCGGGCAGCTGGCCGCCTTCGCCGGGCTTGGCACCCTGCGCCATCTTGATCTGCATCATGTCGGAGTTGACGAGATACTCCGTGGTGACGCCGAAGCGGCCCGAGGCAACCTGCTTGATCGCTGAGCGCATGGAATCGCCGTTCGGCAGCGGCTTGAAGCGGTCGGCTTCCTCGCCGCCTTCACCGGTGTTCGACTTGCCGCCGATCCGGTTCATGGCGATCGCGAGCGTGGTGTGCGCCTCGCGCGAGATCGAGCCGAAGCTCATCGCACCCGTGGCGAAACGCTTGACGATGTCCTTGGCCGGCTCGACCTGGTCGAGCGGCACCGGCTTGCGCTTCTCTTCCTCGGCGCTCTTGATCCGGAACAGGCCGCGCAGCGTCAGCAGGCGCTCCGACTGCTCGTTCAGGATCTTGGCGAAGGCGCGATAGCGCTCCAGCGAATTGCCGCGCGCAGCGTGCTGAAGCAGCCCGACCGACTCGGCGGTCCAGGCATGGTCCTCGCCGCGGCTGCGATAGGCATATTCGCCGCCGACGTCGAGCGAGGTCTTATAGACCAGCGCCTCGCCGAACGCGTCGGCATGGCGGCGCACGGCTTCTTCCGCGATCTCGGCCAGACCCACGCCTTCGACGCGGGTATGCGTGCCGGCGAAGAACTTTCCGACGAAGTCCGCCTTGAGGCCGACCGCGTCGAAGATCTGCGCGCCGCAATAGGACTGGTAGGTCGAGATGCCCATCTTGGACATCACCTTCAAGAGACCCTTGCCGATCGACTTGATGTAGCGCTTGACGATCTCGTAGTCGTCGAGCGAGCCGGGCAGGCGGTCCTTCATCGCGATGATGGTCTCGAACGCGAGGTAGGGATTGATCGCTTCGGCGCCGTAGCCGGCAAGGCAGGCGAAGTGATGCACTTCGCGCGGCTCACCGGATTCGACGACAAGGCCGACCGAGGTGCGCAGTCCGACGCGGATCAGATGATGATGCACGGCAGCGCAGGCCAGCAGTGCCGGGATCGGAACCCGGTCGGTGCCGACCATGCGGTCGGACAGGATGATGATGTTGACGCCCTCGCGCACCGCGCTTTCGGCGCGCGCGCAGAGCTCGTCCAGCACCTGGTCCATGCCGGCTGCGCCGAGCCCGGCGTGGAAGGTGGTGTCCAGCGTGCGCGACTTGAAGTGGGTGTCGGCCACGTCGGTGATCGAGCGGATCTTCTCGAGATCCGCGTCGGTCAGGATCGGCTGGCGCACTTCGAGGCGCTTGGTGGTGGCCATGCCCTGCAGGTCGAACAGGTTCGGCCGCGGTCCGATGATCGAGACGAGGCTCATCACCAGCTCTTCGCGGATCGGGTCGATCGGCGGGTTGGTGACCTGCGCGAAGTTCTGCTTGAAGTAGGTGAACAGCGGCTTGGCCTTGTCCGACAGCGCCGAGATCGGCGTGTCGTTGCCCATCGAGCCCGCGGCTTCCTCGCCCGTCGCCGCCATCGGCGTCATCAGGATGGTGATGTCTTCCTGGCTGTAGCCGAACGCCTGCTGGCGATCGAGCAGCGACAGGTTGGAGCGCACGCCGGTGGTCGGAACCTTCGGCAGCTCTTCCAGCACGATCTGGGTCCGCTCCAGCCACTCCTTGTAGGGATGGCTCTTGGCGAGCTCGGCCTTGATCTCGTCGTCGGGGATCAGGCGGCCCTGCTCGAGGTCGACCAGCAGCATCTTGCCGGGCTGGAGCCGCCACTTGGTGATGATCTGGTCCTCGGGGATCGTCAGCACGCCCATCTCGGACGCCATCACGATGCGGTCGTCCTTGGTCACGAGATAGCGCGCCGGCCGCAACCCGTTGCGGTCCAGCGTGGCGCCGATCTGGCGGCCGTCGGTGAAGGCGATCGCGGCGGGGCCGTCCCACGGCTCCATCAGCGCGGCATGATATTCGTAGAAGGCGCGGCGCTTCTCATCCATCAGCGGATTGCCGGCCCACGCCTCCGGGATCATCATCATGACGGCGTGCGGCAGCGAGTAGCCGCCCTGCACCAGGAATTCGAGCGCGTTGTCGAAGCAGGCGGTGTCGGACTGGCCTTCATAGGAGATCGGCCAGAGCCGGTTGATGTCCTTGCCGTAGAGCTCGGAGCTCACCGAGGCCTGGCGCGCCGCCATCCAGTTGGTGTTGCCGCGCAGCGTGTTGATCTCGCCGTTATGCGCGATCATGCGGTAGGGATGCGCCAGCGACCAGGCCGGGAAGGTGTTGGTCGAGAAGCGCTGATGCACCAGCGCCAGCGCACTCTCGAAGTCCGCCTCGTGCAGGTCGGGATAGTACTTGCCGAGCTGGTCGGCGAGGAACATGCCCTTGTAGATCACGGTGCGGCAGGACATCGAGCAGGGGTAATAGCCCGCAAGGCCGCGGTCGCGGCGCTGGTAGATCGCCTGCGAGATCGACTTGCGCAGGATGTAGAGCCGGCGCTCGAAATCGTCCTCGGTCTTGGCGGTGCCGTTGCGGCCGATGAACACCTGCATGCAGGCGGGCTCGGTCGGCTTCACGGTGACGCCGAGCGAGGAGTTGTCGGTCGGCACGTCGCGCCAGCCGAGCAGGGTCAGGCCCTCTTCCTTGATCTGGTCGGCGATGATGCTCTTGATGACGTTGCGCCAGGCGGTGTCGCGCGGCATGAACAGCGCGCCGATGGCGTATTCGCCGGGCTGCGGCAGCGTGAAGCCGAGCTCCTTGGCCTTGCGGCTGAAGAAGGCGTGCGGGATCTGCACCAGGATGCCGGCACCGTCACCGGCGCGCGGATCGGCGCCGACAGCGCCGCGATGCTCGAGGTTGCAGAGGATGCTCAGCGCGTCCGAGACGATCTTGTGCGACCTCTTGCCCTTGATGTTGGCGATGAAGCCGACGCCGCAGGAATCCTTTTCCAGGCTCGGATCGTAGAGGCCTTCGGCGGGCGGGCGCGAATTGTGTTCCTGAATCGGATCGGTCGTTTTCGAGGCGACCGTCGCCGACAGTTCTTCTGCCACGATGTTTGCGCGCTCGAATTGCGACCCGTTCATGTCCTCGTCCTCTCCATGCGGCAAGCTGTCTCACCGCCATCTTCGGCGCACCTTGGGCGTTCCGCGGCACCCGCCTCTGGGTCACCGCTCGTCCGCTGCGAGCCGCATTTTCTTAAATTCAGGCCAAGGCGTTCTACGTCCCCGTGAACGGCTTTGCCTGTTGCCTTCTTGGTGCTCGGAAGCACCGACTTTCGTTGCAATCCCTATGCCGGAACCGCAAGCAAAATTGAGACAGCTTTCCTGTCCTAACCATCACCTTGCCAAATTTTTGTCTATCACACAAGCGCGCGAAAGTCCCGATTCCCGATCTGTCAATCAATCGCTTTCCGAAAGTTGCGCAGCCCTGGTTTTGAAGCAAACGCGCCCTGATCCGGCCCTGTGGACGCCGAAATCCCAAATGAAGCTTCGGATCGACCCTTCGGAAGGCGCGCCACGCCGCAAGAAGCGAAAGAGCGCGATCCATCCGGGGGCTGACAGGAGCGTGTCGACCATGAAGTTTTTCACAGGATGTGTGGCCGCCGCCGCGCTGGCGCTGGCTGTGACCGCGGCAGGGGCGCAAGTTCCGGCCAACGGTATTGCGGGAGGGGCCACGATCGCCGTGTCGGATTTCGACCGGCCCTATGCGCCACCGGATGCCGCGCCGCCTCCGCCGCCGCGATACGGCTATGGCTATGGCTACGAGGAACGCGGCCCGGCGCTGCTGCCGGCCACCGAGGTCTATGCGGTGCTGCGCGACAACGGCTTCTCGCCGCTCGGCATCCCGCGGCTGCGCGGCAGCGTCTACACCATCTCGGTGATCGACCGCCGCGGCGACGACGGCCGGCTCGTGATCGACGCCCGCGACGGCCGGATCATCCGCTTCATGCCCGCCGCCGATGCCTACGGCATGGCACCGGCCTATGAGCAGCCCACGGTCGCGCCCTACGGCCCGCAAAGCGCGCTGCCGCCGCCGACCGTGGTCCGCAGCGGCCCGCCGCGCCCGCCGGCCTCGATCCCGCATGTCGCAAGGCGCACGGTGCCGCTGCCCAAGGCGGCTCCGCAGCGCGGCGAGACGCCGGTCGCGGCAGCGAAGCCGGCCGAGCCTGCGGTACAGCAGGCCCAGGCGCCGCAAGCTCAAGCACCGCAGGCACAGCCCGCGCAGCAGACCGCTGCCGTGCAGGCCAAGCCCGCCGAGGCCGCGCCGCAGGCCGCTGCGCCGACAGTGGGTCAGACGAAGCCCGCCGCGACGATTCTGCCGACGCAGGACATGCCGGCCGCGCAGGGACTGGATTAGCGCGCAGTTCGTTTGGCGCGACGGCGCTCACGACATTTTCGGTGTCGTCCTGGCTTTCGCCAGGACGATGTTGGAGCAAAGATAAATGGCGCCTGAGATTTCAGGCGCCTTTTTTGCATCGTGAGAATCGCCTCTCAGCTCCGCGGATACCCCGCAGCTTCCAGGATCAGGTTCGCCACGTCCTTCGGATGCGACACCAGCGAGAGGTGGCCGGCATCGAGCTCGATCGTCGTTGCGTTCATGCGCTTGGCGAGGAAGCGCTCGAAGTCCGGATTGATGGTGTCGTCGTTCTTCGACACCGCGTACCAGCTCGGCTTGGCGTGCCATGCAGCTTCCGTGGTGCGGCCGGCGAAGATCGAGGCCGCGGTCGGCCATTGCACGGCATAGAGCTCCTTGGCCCGTTCCGGCTTCACGCCATTGGCGAAATATTTCAGGAAGGCGTCTTCCGAGAGCTTGGTGTAGCCGTCGCGCTCGATGATGCCGGCGCGCACCGGGCCGGTCGGGAATTGCTTCGACAGCGCGACGAAATCCTCGTTGGCATCGGGCGCGCGTGCGGCGACATAGACGAGGCCGGTGACCTTCGGGTCGGTGCCGACCTGGCTGATCACGGTGCCGCCCCAGGAATGCGCGACCAGCACGGTCGGCCCGTCCTGCTCGGCCAGCGCGCGCTTGGTCGCCTCGACCGAGTCCGCAAGCGACGACAGCGGATTCTGCACGGCGGTCACGTGAAGGCCGGCGGCCTGGAGGATCGGGATCACCTCGGACCAGCTCGATCCGTCGGCCCAGGCGCCGTGCACCAGCACGACGTTCTTGGCCTTCACGGCTTGCGGGCTCTGTGCGTGAGCGAGGCTGAGGGGAGCCGCCAGCAGGCTCGCGGCGACGAAAAGGCTGCGCCAAAGTGTCATGATCGTTCTCCGTCTTGTTTTGGGTTCGATGCCCAAAGGACGGAGGGAGAGGCCGCGCTGTTACGAGGCTCACCAGTCTGTGATGCGGTGCAAACGAAAAAAACGCCCCGGGGCACCGGGGCGTTTTCGCAACCTGGAAGTGGCGTGCGTGTTTTACGCGGCGACTTGCGCGGCCGAGTTCTCGATCACCTGCGCCTTGGGCGCGCCGGCGTTGATCGCGATCTGGCGCGGCTTCTTGGCTTCGGGAATCTCGCGGACGAGATCGACGTGAAGCAGCCCGTTCTCGAGCGAGGCGTCCTTCACCTGCACGAAATCGGCAAGCTGGAAGGCGCGCTCGAAGGCACGCGCGGCGATGCCGCGGTAAATCACTTCGGACTTCGAGTTCTCGTTTGCGACTTTCTCGCCCTTGATCGTCAGCGTGTTTTCCTTCGCGACGATCGAAAGCTCATCCTTGGCAAAGCCCGAGACCGCAACGGTGATGCGGTAGGCGTTCTCGCCGGTGCGCTCGATGTTGTAGGGGGGATAACCGGGGCTGCCGTCCGAACCGGCCTGGTCGAGCAGGTTGAAGAGGCGGTCGAAGCCGACGGTGGAACGATAGAAGGGGGTGAGATCGTAGGTACGCATGGTCAAGTCCTCCATTGAGCGACTGTTTGGTAACCCGCCCGCCAATCGGGCCGGGCTTTAGTCTGTGTGCAGCCTGATGTTCCGGTTCCGAAACACTGGTAGCGGCCTGCACCATGGTGATATGGGTTCAAGGGAACGGCGTTCAAGAGGGCGGCAACTTGCGCCTTTTCGGCGCTCCCGCCCTTGATTTTCAGCATTTCTCGCCCAATGACGCTGATCTCGATTCCGTCCAATCCCGTTCCCGAAGACGTCGTCAGCGGCACCATCAAGACACCCGATGGCGCCGAGCTGCGCTTTGCGCGCTGGGCGCCGCCGGCGAACCGCAAGGGCACGGTCTGCGTCTTCACCGGACGCAGCGAGCAGATCGAGAAATATTTCGAGACCGTGCGCGACCTGCGCGACCGCGGCTTTGCGGTGGCGATGATCGACTGGCGCGGGCAGGGCCACTCCTCGCGCCGCCTGCGCGATCCGCGCAAGGGCTATGTGCGCGACTTCGCCGATTTCGAAATCGACGTCGAGACCTTCGTGCAGCAGGTGGTGCTGCCGGATTGCCCGCCGCCCTTCTTCGCGCTCGCCCACTCCATGGGCGGTACGGTGTTGCTGCGCGTTGCGCATGCGGGCAAGCGCTGGTTCGACCGCATGGTGCTGTCGGCGCCGATGATCGACCTGCCAGGCCGCACCACCTCGTTTCCGTCGCGGGCGCTTCTGAAGACGATGCGCCTGATGGGGATGGGCGGCCGCTATGTTCCCGGCGGCAGCGACCGCATCACCGGGCTCGATCCCTTCATCAACAATCCCCTGACCAGCGATCCCGTGCGTTATGCGCGCAACGCCGCGATCCTGGAGGAGGATCCGACGCTCGGGCTGGCGTCACCGACGGTCGCCTGGGCCGATAGCGCCTTCCGCGCCATGCACACCTTCAAGGGCATGAACTACCCCTCCGAGATCCGCCAGCCGATCCTGATGCTGGCGGCCTCCAGCGACACCGTGGTTTCGACCGCCGCGATCGAGGAGTTCGCCTACCATTTGCGCGCCGGCTCCCATCTCGTGATCGCCGGCTCGAAGCACGAGATCCTCCAGGAGCAGGACCGCTACCGCTCCCAGTTCTGGGCCGCCTTCGACGCCTTCGTGCCGGGCACGCCGCTGTTCAAGTGAGCGGCAGTGACGGTGCGCTCCCTCGCCCCGCTCTTGTCCGCTGAAGCTTCAACGAAGGCGGATGCGGGGAGAGGTGAAAGGACCGCGCTACAGCGTCTTCAGATACTCGATCAGGTCCTTGCGCTCTTCTTCTTCCAGCAGGCGGCCGACGACGCCGTCCTTGTGCGGCGGCCCCTTGCCCTCGAACGAATGGCCGAGATTGCTGTTGCCGTTGATCTCGGTGCCGTCGGGCCAGGTGGTCGAGAACTGCGTTTCTCCGGTCTTGCAGCGCTCGCCCTCGACGACGGCGAAGCCGACCAGCTTCGGATCGTAGTCGCGCTGGCCCATGCAGAATTTCTTGGGTCGCTCGGCAGCAGGCCGCAGCATCCAGTCCAGCGAGGGCACTGAACCGTTGTGGAGATAGGGCGCGGTGGCCCACACCCCGTTCAGCGGGCGCGCGCGATACCAGGGACCGGGCTCCTTGGGATCCGGCGGCTGCGGCCCGGGATTGGGACAATTGGCGCGGGCGCCCCACCAGCGCTTCTGCGCGTCGGGCGGGATTTGAGCGTCATTCATCGCCTTTCGGCTGACGATGTCGACGATCGCCATCAGCCCAACCGAATAGGGCATTTCGGTCGAGGTCGTCTCCGGCAGGTTGGTGCATTTCCATTGGTCGCCGAGGATGCGTGTCGGATTCAGATCGAGGAAGCCCGGCACCGAGACCGTCCGCTTCTCCAGGACTCTGGCCTGGGCGGAATCCGTCCCCATGCCCGTGACGCTCTTCTGGATCGGGTTGAGCACCATCTCGTCGCCGATGCGCTCCCAGCGCGACGACGACCACACGCTCTCCTGCGGAAACTCCTTGTCGAACTCGGGATCGTTGACGGGACCGAGGTGGCACTCCACGCAGATCTTGGCGTAGAGCTTGCGGCCGCTCTTGACGCGGTCCGGATTGATCTTCCAGTCGTCGCCGAGAATCTGCGAAGGCCATCTCGGCGAGGTCAGTCCGCCGAGCTTCTTCTGCGCGTAGGGATCGGGGCCCGCCAGCAGACTCTCGATCCAGTGCAGGTTGGTGACATCGGCCGAGGACCGGTAAAGCCTGTCCTTGGGATAGGCGTCGGACAGGTTGAGCAGCGCCGTCACGCCGAGCGCCTCGCCGGCATTGCGGATCAGCGGCTGCTCGATCGAGGCATCGTACTGCGCGAATTTGAGCCACGGCACGGTCCAGATCGGAGGGAAGCTGACCGGCGCGTCCTGGGCATGCAGGTTCTTCTCGAATCCCTTGACCCCGCTCAGCGCGAAATCCTGGGAGAACACCTGGTTGCCGATGCGATTGAGCGCATCGAGACGGCCGAAGCCTTCTTCCGTGTCCTTTTGCTGCTTGCCGTCCCAGGTCTTCTTGCCGGCGATCGTCTTGTCGTAACCCTTTTGCCAGTCGAGCAGGAATGTGAGGGTCGCCTTGAGGCTCTGCTTGAGCGCATTGCGGTCGGCGTCGCTCGCATCGGGGCCGAGTACGCGGTCGGCGAACCGCTTGAAGCGGAACGGCACGTAGAGCGTGTAGGCGATCGAGAGCCCGGTCACGCTCTCGAGCTTCTTCAGGTCGGTCATGGCCGGGCCGCCGTCGAAGCGCACGTCCACGCCCTTGTAGCGCACGTGCCCGGTGTGGCAGGCGGCGCAGGTCAGCCCGATCTTGTCTTCCTCGCGGCGGCCGGTCGCGGGATCGACGACACCCGTCATCCGCGCGAAGCCGACCGGCAGGCCGTCGACATTCTCGACCGGCGACCAATCGGTCGACAGGCTCTTCGGCTGCGTCGTGTCGTAGACGTTGGCGTAGCCGAAGCTCCGCAGCGTGGTTGCGTCGGTCTTGATGGATTGCGGGCTCTGGATGAAGCCGAAGCGCTCGAGATAGGCGCTGTCCTTCACCATGCCGGGGCGTGAGAACAGGCGAAGACGCGGCTGCTCCAGCGCCATGAACCAGGTGTAGGGAACCGGAAAGGTCGCGGTGCCCTGGCTGGTGTGGTGGAACCAGTGCCGGTCCTCCAGCGACCAGTTCTGCTCGAGCCAGAAGGCCGCCGTCGTCTCCGGGAGTTTTGGCAAGGGCGGCGGCAGCAGCTGTGCGAGGACTCCCTTCTGCGGCAGCATGGCGCGGACCTGGTCGGGGAATTCGGCGACCGCCACGAGCGCGACAAGAGCGGCCGCGAACAGGAACGCTATGATCCCGAGAGCCCAGCGAAACCTGAGCGCGCAGGATGACAGCAGCGGCTGCGATAAAATCCGCTGGTTGATGCGGTCGGGGAATTGGCGCGCGTTCAGCAGCGTGCGCACGTCGGCGACGCTGAGATAGCGATCCTCCTTACCCGTGCCCTTGCCCATGATCTTCAGCAGGACGGGCCATTCGAACTGCATCAGCACGGGGTAGTACCAGCGCACGGCGCTGCCTGCGCGCTTGAGGTTCTCGTGCATGAAGGTCTTGATTTCCGCAGCGTTGAGGCCGGGCTCGCTGCTGCCGGTGTCCGGATCGGTGTAGGTCCGGCCGAAGCTCTGGAGCCGCGCGATCTCGTCCTCGTTGACCTTGCCGTCGACGCCGAGGACGCGCGAGCCGGCGCCGCGCTTGTCCAGAGGGCCACCGCGCAGTTCGTCGAGCTGCGGGCCCGACCGGATGCTTTTCAGGATGTGGCTAAATCCGTTGGCGATGAGCGCAACGCCGCGGACCTGGATCCGGGCCCAGCTCTTCATCAGCCCCGTCTCGCCGCTCGCATTCGCGATGGTCTGCGACAGCGTGTTGAGCGGGACGGTCCCGCCGTCGACGAAGCCTTCGCCGACGAGGCCGCGCAGGAATGGACAGGGATTGTTCGGCGAGACCCCGATCGAGGGGTCGAAGGGGGGCTTCGAGGCGGGGTGATGCATGGCCCAATTCCTGAAAACGGCGAATCGTGAAAATCAGACGCGCCGATCAAGCGCGGAAAGTCCTAACAAACAGCCAGCGCGGCCGCCGCCGACTATACTACTTCAGCGTGTGACAAAGTGTGGCTGAATTCACTGTGCTGTCAACAAGAGCGGACGAGAGATCGTCGCGCGGCCGCAGTCCGCCTGTCAGGACTCGGCGGCGCGTTTGACGTCGCTCTGGACCAGCGTCAGCTTGCCGAGCGGCACGCCCGCCTTCAGAAGCCCCTCGCGGTAATGAGCGAGGTCCTCGGGCCGCTTCCAGTGGAAATTGCGCAAATGGCGGTCGACATTCAGGGTCGGGTAGTTGCCCATGAGCACGCGGGTCGCCTCGACGGCCTCGCCGGTCCGCCCCAATTGCGCCAGCGCTGCGGCTCGGATCGCCAGCGCCTGCATGTGGTTCGGGTTGATGTAGAGCTGCTCGCGGGCCCACGACAGGGTCGCGTCATACTGCCCCAACAGATAATGGCTGAACGCGTTCAGTGCGGCCCATTGGTAGCGCGGGTCGCTGTTGTCGCGCTGCGCGGCCATCGAAAACAGCTCGATCGCCTCGCGGTGCTCGCCGATCACGAAATGGCAGATGCCGAGCACGCCGCGCGCGCCGTTGTCGTAGGGGTTGAGTGCGACCGCGCGCTTGGCGGCGTCCATCGCGGCCTCGTAATGCCCTTCCATCGCATGGGCCCAGGACAGGATCGAGAACGCGAAGGAGGAGCGCGGGTCGAGCCGGACACTGGTTTCGGCGAGGTTCATCGCCTCGGCCCACATCTCCCGCGTACCCTTGACCCAGCCGAACTGGATGCTCTGGATCTGGATCGTGGCAAGGTAGGCGTGCGCGATCGACAGCTTGGGATCGACCGCGATGGCCTCCCGGAACAGGTCGATGGCGGCGGCCAGGTCCTCCTTGGTCTGCCGGTAGTAATGCGACAGCCCCTTGAGGAAGCGGTCCCACGCGGTTACGTCGGTCGAGAGCCGCGCGGGCGCCGAGGCCTCCGCGCGGACGATCTCGGTGGCGATGGCGGCGGACAGGTTGGTGGTGATCTCGTCCTGCATCGCGAAGAAGTCGCCGATGTCGCGGTCGTAGCGCCCGGTCCAGAGCTGCTCGCCGGTCTCCGGCGCGATCAGCTCCGCGGTGACGCGGATCTTGGCTCCGGCGCGCCGCACCGAGCCCTGGATCAGATAGGTGGCGTCGATCTCGCGCGCGATCAGCCGAGTGCTCGTGTTCTTGCCCTTGAAGGCGAAGGTCGAGTTGCGGCTCAGCACCCGATAGAAGGATTGCAGCGACAGCGCGTGGATCAGATCCTCGGTCAGGCCGTCGGAGAAGTATTCGTCCTGGGCGTCGCTGAGATTGGCGAAGGGCAGCACGCCGACGATCGCGGTGCGGTACTGCTGCGAGAGTGCGGAGGCCTCCCTCAGCTCGGGGGCGATCGCCCGTGCGCCCTCGGGCTTCCAGGTCCAGACCCCGACCGCATCCTTGATGTTCTTGAAGCGATGGTTGCCGCCATCGACCAGCGGCACGGTGAGATGCTTGTTCGCCTCGCTGTAGGCCTTGGCCGAGATGGCGAAGCCGCCGGGGCTCGCCACCGATTCCAGGCGGACGGCAATGTTGACATCGTCACCGAACACCTCGTCCTCGTCGGCGATGACGTCGCCCATGTGGATGCCGAGCCTGAACTGCATGGCGCGGTCAGCCGGCAGATGGTGGTTGCGCTCCGCCATCAGCGTCTGCATCGCGATCGCGGCTTCGGTGGCGCCGACGATCGAGGGGAACTCCAGCAGGAAGCCGTCGCCGGTGTTCTTCACGACGCGGCCGCCGTGATTGAGGATGATGGGGTGAATCGCGCTGCGATGCGCCTTGAAGGCGGCATGGGTGCCAGCCTCGTCGCTGCCCATCATGCGCGAATAGCCGGCGACATCGGCGCAAACAATGGCAGCCAGACGTCTTTCCATATTCTCGGAGCTCCAAAGGATGGAGGACTGGCCACGGCGTGGCAGTCGCCTCGAATCCCGCATTTCAAGAACCCTGCCTTTATAGAGCAGATGAGGCCGCGGGAAAGTATGATCCGCATTGCAAATTCAAGGTAAATCCTACGCAGTCCCGGCGGTGGACGGCGGCCGCCGAACCGACTAAGCCCGATCCCTTGAGACGGACGGGGCGGCGGGGCACCTCACATGCTGGGCATTCACGAAATCTGGCTCTTCATCCTGTCGGGCGTGCTGCTCAACATCACGCCGGGACCGGACTCCGTCTACGTCATCGGCCGCAGCATGCAGATGGGCTGGCGGGGCGGGGCTGCCGCCGCCTTGGGCATCAGTTGCGGCTGCTTTTTCCACGTCGCAGGCGCGGCAATCGGCCTTTCGGCCCTGCTGATGGCCTCATCTACCGCTTTTTCGATCCTGAAGCTGGTTGGCGCGGCCTATCTGGTCGTCACGGGACTTCAGATGCTGTGGTCGCGCCCGACGCTGGCATCGGCGATCGACGAGCCGGCGCGGAGCTCGCTGCGGCGGGTGTTCCTCCAGGGCGTCTTCACCAACGCGCTCAATCCCAAGGTCGCGCTGTTCTTCCTGGCCTTCCTGCCGCAATTCGTCGCAGCCGATTCTCCGCACAAGCCGCTCGCCTTCCTGACCCTCGGCCTGATTTTCATCTGCACGGGAACGCTGTGGTGCCTGGTGCTGGCGGCGTTCGCGGCAAAGGCCGCGCACCGCTTGCGGGCCTCCGAGGGCGCGATCGCCTGGGTCAACCGCGCGCTCGGCGGCCTGTTCATCTATCTCGGCGTCCGCGTCGCCATGCTGGAGACGCGGTAACTCGTTCGAACGAATGACTGGTGTGGCATGCAATCGGCCCGATAGAGGCCGCGCGCGGGAGGTTTCGATGATTCGTGGAAGCTGTCTGTGCGGCGCCGTGCGTTTCGAGATCGACGAGGTTCGCACGCTGACGCATTGTCATTGCGTCAATTGCCGCAAGCTGACCGGCGCGGCATTCGCCACCTATGCCCATGTTGAAGCCGAC
Organism: Bradyrhizobium sp. 1200_D9_N1_1; assembly: GCF_052075915.1. Lineage (NCBI taxonomy): Bacteria > Pseudomonadati > Pseudomonadota > Alphaproteobacteria > Hyphomicrobiales > Nitrobacteraceae > Bradyrhizobium > Bradyrhizobium sp. 1200_D9_N1_1. The sequence continues at coordinate 1,461,578 of NZ_CP197226.1, forward strand.
AAGTTTCGCTTTGTCGCGGGCGAGGACATGACGGTGGCTTACGAGTCCGCGCCGGGCAGTTTTCGCCATCGCTGCAAGACCTGCGGCTGCCTGACGCCGGGCAAGGCGAGTTATTTGCCGACCGTCAGCATTCCCGCCGGCCTGCTCGATGACGATCCTGACGTCAGGCCCCGCCTCCACGTCTTCACCTCGTCGCGCGCGCCGTGGTGGACGATCCAGGACGATCTGCCTCAATACGATAAATGGGTGCCGGGCTACGCGCCGAAGGCGTGAGCCTCTTCTCAGGCGAATTCCTTCAGAAGCGCGCTGCCGGCCAGATAAAGGCCGAGCAGGATCATCGCGATCAGGAACCAGCGGCGAAACGCCTCCGCCGGCATCCGCGCCCGCACCGACTGGCCGATGAGCATGCCGGCAAAGGCCATGGCGAGGCCCACGGCGCCCGGCACCGCATTGGCCGGCGTCAGCAATCCGCCGGCGGTGAGGTTGAAGGCGAGCGCCAGCGTCGCGGTCGTGAAGAACACGCCGAGTGCCTGCACCAGCTCGTCCTTCTCCATGCCGATCGCCTGCATGAACGGCATCGAGGGGATCACCTGCACGCCGGTCGAGGCGGAGATCACGCCGGTGACCACGCCGACCACGCCACCGACCCATTTCTCGTTCTGCGGCGCGACGCGGAACTGGAATTTGTTCAGGCCTATCACCGCGTAGATCACCAGCAGGGCGCCGAGCACGATCGTGCCGTAGCGCGCATGCGGGCCGGTCAGCGCGCCGGCATTGAGCCAGCAGCCGATCACGGTGCCGATCATCAGCGGCCACAGCCGCCTGAGGATGTCGCGCAAGTACGGTCCGACGAAAGTCTGCCAGATGTTGGTGATGATGGCGGGCACGATGACGATGGCGATCGCGCGGCTCGGGGCCATGCTCACCGCGAGCAGGCCCATGGAGACGGTCGGCAGGCCGAGCCCGACCACGCCCTTGACGAATCCGGCGACCAGGAAGACGGCGGCGATGACAATGAGGAAAGGGTCGATCATGACCTGCACATTGACCGAAGCCGCGCCCGGGCACAATCTGGAGGTTACGGAGACAGCCTTCGCTATGGACGAAGGCTTGGTTGGAGGAGACCAAATGCGTTTCGATCTCGTCGATCTCCAGCTGTTCATCGCAGTCGCCGACCAGCGCAGCATCACCCGCGGCGCCGAGCGGTCGAATCTGGCGCTGGCCTCGGCAAGTGCGCGCATCAAGGGGCTGGAGGATGCGCTCGGCGTCGCGCTGCTCAAGCGCGGCCGCCGCGGCGTTGAGTTGACTGCGGCCGGCGAGAGCCTGCTCGATCATGCCCGTCTCGTCATCCACCAGATCGACGCCATGCGCGGCGATCTCGCCGGTTTTGCCAGCGGCGTGCGCGCCAGCGTGCATTTTCTCGCCAACACCTCCGGCCTGTCGGAGCATCTGCCGAAGGCGCTGGCCGGCTTCCTGCGCGAGCATCGCGACGTCGCCATCGACATCGAGGAGCGCGAGAGCACCGACATCGCGGCGGCGATCACCGCCGGTGCCGCCGACCTCGGCTTCGCCGCGGAGCACGCGCTGCCCGACCATATCGAGCGCTTCGTCTTCAGCGAGGATCACCTGACGTTGGTGACGTCACGGCGCGGCCCGTTCGCCGGCCGCCGCCAGATCGATTTCCAGGAGGCGGGTGCGTGCGACTTCGTCGGGCTCACCAGCGCCACCGCGCTCCAGGTTCATATTTCGAAGCACGCGGCCCGGCTTGGCATGCGGCCGCATTACCGCGCGCGCCTGCGCGACTTCGATGCGATCTGCCAGATGGTCGCCGCCGATGTCGGCGTCGCCCTGGTGCCCGAAGCCGCTGCCCGCCGCTGCGCCAAGCTGATGCCGCTCGCCATGGTCCGCCTGCGCGATGCCTTCGCCAACCGCAAACTCGTGATCTGCGCGCGAAGCTTCAAGACGCTGCCGCGCCCGGCCAAGATGCTGGTGGAGCATTTGCGGGCCGAGGCGGTGTGAGGCCGTTCGCTTACCGAGCGCTACTTCGCCGTCTCCACCCCGGCGTCCTTGATCACCTTCGTCCACTTCTTCGTCTCGTCCGCGATGAATTGGCGGAAATGCTCCGGCTCATCACCAACAAGCGTCGCGCCTTGCGCGGCGAGCTTTTCCTTCACGGCCGGATCCGCCATCGCCTTGATCGCCAGGCCATGCAGCGCTGCGACGATCTCCTTCGGCGTGCCCTTGGGCGCGACCATGCCGTACCAGTTCTCGATGCGCAGATCAGGAAAGCCCGCTTCCGCCGTGGTCGGTACCTTAGGCGCGGTCGGTGCGCGCTCGACTGAACCGACCGCGATCGGCCGTAAGGCGCCGGCCTTGACCTGCGGCAGCAGCACCGGAAGATCGAGGAACGTCATCTGCACCTGCTGGCCCAGCAGGTCGTTCACCGCGGGTGCGGCGCCGCGATAGGGCACGTGCACGATGTCGATCTTCGCGGTCAGCTTGAACAATTCGCCGGCGAGGTGCGGCAGGCTGCCGGGGCCGGAGGAGGCGAAGTTGAGCTTTCCGGGCTGGGCCTTGGCGAGCGCGATCAGTTCGCCGATGTCCTTGGCAGGCACGTTGGTGGCGACGACAAGCATTTCCGGCACGGTTGCAACCAGCGTCACCGGCGTGAGGTCGGACAATGCGTCGTAGGCGACCCGCTCCATGCTCGGGCTGATCGCGAGCGCGCCGGCTGAGGAGATCGCGATGGTGTAGCCGTCGGGCGCGGCCTTCGAGACCGCGTCGGTGCCGAGCACGCCGCCTTGGCCACCGCGATTGTCGATCAGCACCGGCTGGCCCGAGAGCTCGGACATGCGCTGGCCGATCACGCGCGCGATGATGTCGTTGGGGCCGCCGGCCGGGAACGGCACGATCAGCTTGATCGGCTTGGCCGGAAAATTCTGGGCGGAGGCGAGGGCGGGAAACAGAAGCAGGCTTGCGAGGAAGAGCTTACGCCAGTTTTTCATACAAGCCTCTTGGGGCGGCTATCCGTTGAGCAGTTTCATTGCTTCTTCGTGGACCCTGGCATCGCCCGCCGCGATGATGCGGCCGCCGCCCTGGGCCGGCTTGCCTTCCCAGGTGGTGACGACGCCGCCGGCGCCGGTCACGATCGGGATCAGGGCCGCGATGTCGTAGGGCTTCAGCTCGGTCTCGACCACGAGATCGACGTGGCCGGCCGCCAGCATGCAATAGGAGTAGCAGTCGCCGCCATAGCGCGACAGCCGCGCGCCCTTCTCGATACGGCCGAAAATGGCGCGGTCGCGCTCGTTCATGAGCAGCGGGCTCGTGGTGTAGGTCGTCGCCTCCGACAGCGAAGCGCAGCGGCGGACCTGGAGCCGACGCTCGCCGGAGGGGCCTTTATAGTTGGCCGAGCCGTTGTCGCCGGAAAAACGCTCGCCGATGAAGGGCTGGTGCATCATGCCGAACACCGGCGCGCCCTTGTGCAGCAGCGCGATCAGCGTGCCCCAGATCGGGAACCCGCCGATGAAGGACTTCGTGCCGTCGATGGGATCGAGCACCCAGACATAGTCGGCGTCCTCGCGCTCATTGCCGAATTCCTCGCCGACGATGCCGTGCTGGGGGAAATTGGCCTTGATCAGCCGCCGCATCACCGCCTCCGCGGCGCGGTCGGCTTCGGTCACCGGATCGAAATCCTTGGTCTTGCTCTTGTCGTCGATCGACAGCGAGGTGCGGAAGAACGGCAGGATGGTTTCGCCGGAGGCGGTGGCGAGCCCTCCGATGAAGGCTGAGAAGTCGATCACCGTCACGGCGCATCCTCAAAACGAAAGTCGGGTGAAGCTCGCATCTGCCTATCTCAATTCGCCTCTCGCGTGCAGCGCTGTCTTGATTTGCACCCTGGTATTTTGGATGCCGATGCCGGTTGCCTCATCCGAGCCATCTGCTGGCCAAATATCGATCATTGAGTTGAAAACTTAGTTCCGAACATGCCTTGTTCGTATGCAAATGACTATCAACCCATTGAATTTCCTTATCAAAGGAACTGAATCTGGGTTTCTCTGGAAGCAACAGAGCCATGTGTGTTTTGCATGGGAAATGGCTCAAAAGCCCTTGCACTTTGTGCGGCGCGGCCGCATATTGTTGCGGTGCGGTAGCGCTCTGCGTTACCGCTGCCCTCCTTGGGCGTTTCCTCCCTAGACTTGGGCCGCTTGCGTCATTCGCGAGCGGCCCTTTTTTCTTTGGGTCGCCTGTTTCACTTCGGCTGTGCGAAAACGCGAAGTGAAGATCCGGCGCCCGATACGCTCGCAGCTGTGTCTGGTCCCTGATCCGCGACGTGGTCGCGCGTCGCAGGCTTGCCGCCTATTCCGCCGCGGCCTGGAACGGTCCGAGATCGCCGAACGGGATCGTGGCCGCCAGCACGTCGGCGAGCACGCCGAAGTCGGTTGCCACTTGCGCAAAGCGCGGACTGCGCTCGCGTCGTCGCTCGTCCATGTAGATCGCGCGGTTGAGCTCGAGCTGCACCGCGTGAAGCCCGCTCGCCGGGTTGCCGTAATGCTCGGTGATGAAGCCGCCGGCATAGGGCTTGTTGCGGCCGATCGAATAGCCGAGCCCGCCCATGGTCTCTTCGACCCGGTCGGGTAACAGCGGGGTGCAACTCGTACCGTAGCGGTCGCCGATCACGATGTCGGGCCGGCGCGGCTCGTCCCTGCTGACGCCGACCGAGGGCATCGAGTGGCAGTCGACCAGCACTACCGTGCCGAACATCTGGTGCACCTTGTTGATCAGCCGGCGCAGCGCGCGGTGATAGGGCTTGTAGAGCGTCTCGATCCGCGCCAACGCATCGTCGACCAGAATACGGTCGCGATAGATCTCCTGGCCATCGCCGACCACGCGCGGGATGGTGCCGAGGCCGCCGGCGACCCGCATCGAGCGGGTATTGGCAAAGCTCGGCAGGCGGCCGGTGAACATGCGGGGGTCGAGCTCGTAGGGCTCGCGGTTGACGTCGACATAGGAGCGGGGAAAGTTAACCCGCACGGTCGGAAAGCCGCGGGCGCTGAGATGGCCGATCAGCTCGTCCATGAAGGAATCTTCCGACCGCCGCAGCGTCGGCAGGTCGATCCTGGAGGCGCTGAGGAATTCGTCCGGATAGGTCGAGCCGGAGTGGGGCGAGTTGAAGATGACCGGCGCGCGCCATTCGGCGGGCTCGACGATCTCGAATGCTGGCGACATCTCGCCGTCAAACCGGGTCATCTTCTCAGGCTTCGTCCCTTATTCCCAGGCTTCGTCCCTTCACGCCACAAGATCCGGCCCCGCGGGATCCTGTAGGGCCCGGCAAAGGCTTGAACGGATTGATTCGGCCGGTCGAGCGGCTCTCATGTGTCGTCATTGTCCGGAATCGCAACCATTCTGCCAAGCGAAAAGATGTGATCTGCGCTGGAACATGTCTTAACCGTGCAGGCAGCGAGGCGGGGATCATCCGGTCGGCTTCGATTGATTCGATCCGCATTCCGGTTCACAAGGAGCCGGCAGCGCGATCCGTCCAGGGTAAAGATTTTCACCCCAAATTTACCCTCTGTCGGGCTTAGTGACCTCTGCTGATATCCTCTGGGGATTCGACGTTTCCTGCCATGCCAAAGATCCTGCTCGCCGAAGACGACAACGACATGCGCCGTTTCCTGGTCAAGGCGCTGGAAAACGCCGGTTTTCAGGTCTCGTCCCATGACAACGGCATGGCCGCCTACCAGCGGCTCCGCGAAGAGCCGTTCGAGATGCTGCTGACCGACATCGTGATGCCGGAGATGGACGGGATCGAGCTCGCCCGCCGGGCCTCGGAACTCGACCCCGACATCAAGATCATGTTCATCACCGGCTTCGCCGCGGTCGCCCTGAACTCGGATTCGGACGCCCCCAAGAACGCCAAGGTGCTGTCCAAGCCCGTGCATCTGCGCGAATTGGTCAGCGAAGTGAACAAGATGCTGGCGGCCTAAATCGGCCTCCTTCCGTCCTTGCGCCGGGTCCCCTGAGCCGTTATAGGGACCCCACCGATGAAATGACCTCTAGGGCACGTAGCTCAGCGGGAGAGCACTACCTTGACATGGTAGGGGTCACAGGTTCGATCCCTGTCGTGCCCACCATCTTCTTCAAGGGTTTAGCCGCCTTGCGGCTGGCCGGCGAAAAGATGATTTCCACGAGATTTCCACGAAGGCGCTCCGTGGCGCTGGAAACCTCACCGCAGACATTGATGCCGTCCGGTCCAATGCCGGATGCCCCGCTGCTTTCCACTCGGTTAGCGACCGCGCGATGCGCGCTACTCAACCTGGGGCCCGCTTCCTGCCCGACATTCATGCCGTCCAGCTTCATTCCAGGAGACCGATCTCTGTCAGCTTGGATGACGTTCGATTGATGCGCGCTGCCGAAGCAAAGGTCGGCTTCCCCCCCGTTACTCCGAATGTAACGCAGAGCAGGACAGGCCCCTTTCTCAGTCAGCTTTTCGCCCACAACAATCACGTTCATCGCATCCTATTGCACGACAGCCTATCTCGTCTGCCAGCTTTAGTGTCAGCTGAAGTCGTCCTGCCGTCAACATCATCATTCGCTTGGAAAGCCACAGCTCTGGCTTATAATAAACGACCTTCGCGAATCGACGATTTTTTATGGCTGCGCGCCCCGGACGTATCGCAAACGATTGGCTTGCCTATATCAGGCCGCATCTGCGTCCCTTTGAAGCTTTAGAGCACGGCGAACGCGGCGACTACATCGCCAAGCTGTCGAAGAAAGTGAGGCTCAGCGACAACACGCTCCGCCGCTTTATCGCTGCGGCACAATTCCTGGAGGCAGAAGGCATCACCGAGCTGGCACCTGATGTCAGGATGCCAGTGGCTGCTGTCGAGCGGGTCGCTCGAATTGCCGCAAGGCAACCGGAGCGCCGTCGAAAATTGCTCGAAGATGTCAGCGAGGGCAAGCTGACGATTATGGAGCTTCGGGAGCTCCTGAAAAAATGCAGGAAGAGTGCCAAGCGGCCGGGTGGAGCACACTCGACTTCGTCATTAGACCGTGTCGCCCGGGAACTCGAGATCCGCAACATCTGCAGGCGAGGCGAGGTCGTGCTCGCGCGCGCTGATGAAGACGAGTTTGGATGGCTTTTGACCACACCGATGAAGCGGAGCTTCATTGTTCGCCTTCCCGAAGCGCGGCGCGCATTGATCTTGGACGCGATGATGTCGCAAGGATCCGGAACGTCGTTTGCTATGCAGCGACGGGGATTCCTGCGGAACGTCCTTGTTGGCGCAAGCCTTTATGATTTTGTGTTCGTATTCGCCGCGGCCTGGCATTACGAGGTTGAGAAGTTAGTGCAGCAGTTGCGTCCTGTGCTCCGGAAGAGTGTCATCCTAGTAGATGACAACTGCTCTCGGCGACCTCCGCCTTGAACGAGTCCTCGACATCAAGCTTGGCCTTGTCGCGTACGGCAGCAAACGCCACCTTCGTCTCGACCGTGAGCTCGACTTCCCGCCTGGCATCGTCGAGCTCGCGCTCCTTGCGAAGCATGCCCGCCTGGATCTTTTGGGCTGCAGCCAGCTTTTCGCCATTGGTCGTGAGCATCTGCTGCAAATCGGCCAATTGCTAGTCGCGGGTGCTGAGCTCGTCGGCGACCGCCAGACGCGCTCTCTTGGCTTCAGCTTCGGCGATGTTCGCCCGCTCCGCCTTCAGCTTGGCCGCCACCTGCTCGTCAACGGCCTCGCGAGCTTTCGCGATTTCTTCTCTGGCCTGCTTGAGTAGCGCTTCGCGCCGGCCAAAGTCTTCCTCCTTTGCAGTAAGCTGTTGATCGAACTTGCGGCGCGTCTCTGCGATGAGGGGAGCGGCGAGCGATTCCGTCAGCTTGATTTCGGTGTGGCAGTTGGGGCAGACGATCTGGGGATCGGTCACGGCATCGGTCCTCTGAGAATTGACCGTGATAGTATCGGGTGGGCGTGCGCCACTTAAGCCCTGGGGACGGGTTATCCCGCGCAAATGCGGCGGCCGAGGCAATAGCGGCCGTGGTCTTCCTGAGCCGTTCTCCTCCATGATCAGTTCCTCGATGCGTGGATGTCGCGCTCGCGCAGGACGGCTTCGACAACACGACGCAGGCGGCGCACCGAGCCACCGGCCCAGTTTCTCGCGACCGCCTCGTGCTCAATGCCATCGAGCGGCGTCACCCAACTCTGATCGAGGCCGCGCTCCCTCGCGAGATCGGTCAACACGGCCGGCAGCAGGGCGTCGAGATCCTTGGAGGTCGGTTTGGGAAAGCTCACGACCCGGAACCGGTCCCGGATCGGACCGGGCAGGGGATCGAGACGGTTTGCGGTAGCGACGTAACTTACCTGCGACAGATCAAGATTTGTCTGAAGCGCGGGATCGGGATAGCGCGAGCTCGTCTCCGCTTCGAGAAATGCGAGCAGCACGTCCCAAAGTCGGCCATTGTCGCTTCGCGTCGCAGCCTTCTCGATCTCGTCGACCAGCACGAGCGGATTGGCAATGCGTGCCTGCGCAATTGCGAGGAAGGCGTGACACGGCTCGGCTGAGTACCAGCGCCGGTCCGTGCCCCCGAAGGAAGCACTATCGGAGCGGCTTGCATCGCTCCGCCATACGGCGACACCCAAGACCTCGCCCAGTCGGCGGGCGAACCGGCTCTTACCACCGCCGGGCTCGCCAACGATCAGGAGGGGGCGCAAATGCACTGTCTCGCGTCCAACGAGATCTGCCAAGGCGAAGTCGACGACCTCGCTGGCGTACGGGAACTCGAACAGCAGGGTGTTGCGCGCTTCGTACAACGCCGGTGCCTGAACGAGCGGTAAGGCGACGTTGACGACGTCCTTCAGCGGCCCGATGATCTCCTTGAGCTTGGGGCTCTTCATCTCGTTTTCGGACAGACGCGCAACGACGAGATGATGATCGGGAATGACCTCGAGGATCGGGGCGGCTTGTCGCTCGACGGCTTCGGTCCGGTCGGCTTCCCGTTGCTTTCGGCGGTCATTCTCCTCCCTGAACTGAAGTCGCAACGCCGCTTTGGCTGCGGAGATGCGATGCTCGGCCGTGCGGTGCCCGACCAGGGAGGCGTTCATTGCCGCAGAGAACTTCTTTGGCACAAAATGCGTGCAGGCCTGTAGCGCGGCCCAGCCATAGGTGAACCGTTCAAGGTCGCAGCGAACCTTCTGTTCGACGATCAGCGAATTCAGCTGAAAGGCCTTGACCAGTGCCTTGGCGACCCTGCGATGCTGCTGGAAGTGTTCGTCATCACGTGGCGTCGGCAAGCTCACGAGCCGGACACTATCAGCAAGGCTCCTGAGAGCTGGCTCACTATGAGCGACCGCGCGGCGATCGAGTTCAGCCGCCAGCGCCATTGCGCCCTCTAACGACCTGCCTTTAGCCCATGCGAGATTATGGGACAACTGCGGGCAGAGCTCTTCGACTTCAGCGATGAGCCGCTCCTCAACGTGATCGGCGCCATCGACAATCAGCATTGCATAGCGCAAAAGCCTGGGCAGGCCCTTGAGGCGTTCGTCCCAATCGGCCGAATCGGCAGCGGCGCCGGTCGAGGCGGCGTCCTCCGCTGTCGGTAGATCCAGATGATCGGAATTGTCATCGTCATCATTCGCGCTCAAGCGAGATCCTCCTCGCAAAGAGCCAGCGAGACCATTGCCTCCGTCCGGGCAGACTGACCGGTAGCCTTAGCGTAACGGATGTGATGGGTAAGCCACAGGGTGGCGAGTTCGACCTTAAAAGGAAGATCGAACTCGAGGCGACCAAGAACGTGCGACAGCACGAGCATGGCCGCGGGGTCATCGCTGAGGGCCGAGTGAAGCAGGGCGGTCATCGTGATGTCGACGGTCAGCGAAATGTCGCGGATCGGCATCAAGGAGAGGGCGGCAGCGATCGCAGCTGCCGGATCGCCACTCAGGGCGGCCCGGAGTTTGTCGCCGCCATGAAGGACGGCGATTCGTTGCAACATGGTACCGATGATTGACTGTTCGGTGTATCGGAACTGATGCACCGAGAGCATCCGCCACCACGCCAGCGGAGGGCCGTCGTCCGTGGAGAGCGGCCAGATATCGCTCGTGGGATTGTTCGAAGCAGACATTCGCGGCCCCCTCAGTTCGCAATGATGATCGGTTGCGGGTAGCGGCGGGGGACCCACACTCTCGAACCAATATGGGCGCCCGTGATGACCTTCGCCGCGATAGCGGCGGATGGAAACCAGACGGCGACCAGAAGGCGCTTTCGGTCGGCAGCCCCGGGGATCGTGGCCAGGGCGTGCTTCGCTTCCAATTCGCTGCGGCGGGTGTCGACGATCCCCTGGGCGCTACCGTTGATGGGCCAACGGAATTCGGCGCCGGGCATGACCACGAACCCGCGATCGGATGTGGGATAGCCCCGTGCCCAGAGGCCTACATAATTCAGCTCAAGCTCACCTCCGGCGGGAGGTGTGGCGACGATGTCGATCAGCATCGGCTCCATGTCGTTCGGCCCGATCGGATCGTCGTCTCGTTCAGTTGAACTAACTACGGGAACGCGATCGAAGTAGGAATCCAGTGCCAGACAACCCGCGTCAAACAGTTGCTGACGCGCGTCCTCGAGGATGCGCTCCATTTCGGCGCGTTCATCGGCGCGGACCCTGGGAATTGTCGGGGTCCACTCGTTGGTGATGACGACGTGGCGCGCTGCTTGAGCAATGCTCCAGAGGTGATATTGAAGATAGAATGCTGGGTCCTTGTTGGACCAGGGCTCGGGATATCCGACGACAACGTAGGCTACGCGGGCAAACGCCTTTGCCGGATCGGCAAAATGCTTCGAGAAACGCATATTGATGTTTTTGGTCTCGCCGAAGTAGGCCGTCTCGCGGTTCATCAGCACGTAGGCGGCGGGGCCGACGGCCAGCGCCAGATCGGTGCTGTTGCGATCAGCGAGGGGGATGACCCAGACCCCAACACGGCTCGCGCCGTGATGCACCAGCCGAGGGCTGGTGATGCCATCCCCGGGACGGAAGATCTTGGACGTGCAGGTGGTCCGCGACGATGGCAGGTCGAATGACAATGACATGACTGAAATCCCTCTGTTGCGAGAGATCGCCGGCCGACGTCGTGAACTGAGTATCGTTGTTGCCGCCAGGTGAGCCGAAGCAACGGAGACCCAGGCATCGCAAAGGTTGGTCGTTTGGATGGAAGGCAGAGCAGCCGGTCCCAACGAGGAGGTGGCCTTTCGCCACCCCTTGCGATGCGCGACGTCGAATTGACGATCGCTAATCCGTGAACGACGAGTTGAAATTCTCGAAGACCGTCGCGAACACCGGCACAAGGCCGCCGTCCGGGAAGCGTTCACTCTTGTCAACGGCAGAAGGTAGCGGCCCAGGCCGCAGGTAGGTTTGGGGCAAGGATGCCGAATCGGCGCTATAGTGGCTGGTAGCCATGAACGACTCTCCATTAGTCGGTTGTGGTCAGGCTGTCGTTTGGTGTTCCAGCACCGGACGGCAGCCGCTTATCCGCTTCGCGCTTGCTGCGAAGCCGATCAGATATGCTAACTTTCGGCTGGATATGCCAAGCTTGCCGCGTTGGTATGGTTAATGCAGCCTCGTAGCCAGGTGCCCATCTGGCCTTCCTGTATCCGGTTCAAGTCAGATGCTGCTTTCGTAGTTCGAAAAGACCAGGCGCCCTATGGCGACCTTGCCCGCTTCGTTTCCGGACGAACGGACCACTCTGACTCAGATATTGGCTTTGCGGTCATTTTCGCGACTGGTGCAGGAGGGTCGTTAGCTCATAGACCGTGACGGCCGTCCCGAGGAAGCGCCGAAGGAGTCACGCCGGGAGCGATCTCGTCGATGGCCCAGAGAAGGCGGCCACCTTTGGCGACCGCCCTTAGGGCGACGCTCGCTTTACCTGGGGACGGCTAGATCCAGAGCAGAAGGAGCACTGCGATTACTATCCATAGAACGAGATTGGATCCTTGAGCGATCGTAACCGCGCCTGTTTCGCGATTACGGAAGAATCACCGGAGGAATTGGCACCTCCATTCCCCAGCGAGCGCGCGCTGGGGCTGAGTTCGAGGATCAAGACCGCCGTGCTGGCTGGGGCTCGACGCCATCAATGCTACCCAATCTTGCCGAGCTCCGGTCTGGCCGGCACCGATCTCGATCGCTGCGGCACGAACCGCTCGGGCAGCGTGCACCATCGGCGTTGGCCAACATGATGACCCAGTCGTCGCACGTCACACGGTAGACAATCCGCAAGACGACGCAGGCCTGAGAGCCGCCAACATATTGAACGAAGGCTCGATATCATTTCGTTTTGAAAAAGATTAGGGAAATGAGAAGTGTGAAAATCTAAGTCCTCTCTGCTGATCTCGGTCTGATCGGAATTGGATCGAAATATCTTTGTCGAGGTTATTCGTCCCTTATTTTTCTGCTTCGGACGATCGGCATTTGGCATTGAGGCGACGCTGAAGAGGCGATAGCCCTACGGGTGAGATGGCAATGCTGTCGATCAAAAGCGAGCTGGGACCTAAAAATCCGACCCGTTTCGTAACGCCACCCGTTGCGTAATGTGAAGTCGAGTGCTCATTGTAAGCGCACGCGCTTTCGTAGCTATATCGGAACGTTTTTGATGAGGTGGGTTACTAGCTAGTTCCCGCGCTGGACTGTTTAAGCCTGCTAGCCTAAAGTTGAGCGGCGAGGAACATCTCGGTCTGTCCTGCTCAGCCCGCGCGAGCGCCTTTGTCTGTGCCTCAGCGGTGGCGTTATCAAATACCTCCGGACGCATCCGGCTGCGGGCTAGGTTGTCCCAGTAGAAGAATTTGGACGGCCGCCCTCCGGGAAGCGCGCATCGCAATTGCCGCCGTCGGGCACCATCACGGAGCGTAGGTTAGTTTAGTGCATTACGTTGTGACCGAAAAGTTGACGACAAGGAAGATCTGCCCGCCGATTCCGGGGCTGTCGGTCACCTCGACGCGCCCGGTAAGGTCCTGCCACAAGGGTCCCTCTGCTCCATCGTTGAGGATTTTACTGCTCAATTCGATCGCCGCTGCTTGCGCGGCGGCGATATCCGGAAGTTCCAGTCCGACATCATCGAAGATGGTAATGCCGTCGTGGACATGGAAGAAGAAACGGGTCATCCGCACGACTCCCCCAAGAGACGGCAGCGAAAGCGCGCGCTCTCTGCCCGCCAATGTGCGTAACGCTAATATATACCGGGGGTGCTAAGGCGGAGAGGACGCTCTTTTGGGGAGATGGAGTGCCTCTTCGGGGGTAGGTGTCTGGTCAGATCCCAAGTCGGCGGACTTCGCCTGGGCGGAGCGCATCTGATTTCACGCGCAGGCGGTGCTGCAAGAGCCTAACGATTTGCCCGTCACCAACGACCTGCGCGACCGCTTCGGTCGCCCTCTCAGGTTCGACCGCTGCGACCCAGTATGATCTTTCCCCGTCGGGCGCGATGACCGCGACCATAGGTAATCGGACCATCATCAAAAAATTCCATACTGAAAGTCACAACCATAAGTTTTAGGATTTGCCAAAACAAGACCTGGTCGCAGTTATGGTTAGCGTCGGCGAGAACCAGATAGATGTCGCGGTCGAGCCGGTCCGCGGGCAAGATCGAGGGCGAGACACGCATACGCAAACTCCAACACAGACGGTATCGGAGAGACGACCCCGGCTTCAGGGGCTTCCGGCGGGGAGGGCCGGGGCCGCTCCGCCGGCTCGGGGGCGAGCCGGCGACGATTCAAATGCGCCGCGCTCGCGTGGTTCCTGCACTAGGGCGTGTACTCACAAACGTCGGCTTACCAATGTCAAGCGGAAGTCTGCCATCTTGAGCGTGATCGGCGACTTGTGACCCATAGCCGTCATTCCTTCGTGACTCGAAGCGCGTCGACTTTCCTAAATCACCCGCGGTAGCTTAGACGGCGCCATAGAAGTGCCGATACTGCCAAGCGGCTTCCCTCTGTAGTTGAGGTTCAGACCACGGCTGGTCTTTGAAGCGCATGACAGACATAGGCGAGAGATCGACAGCCGGCTTGCCATCGATGATCCAGGTTGCAAGCGCCTCTCCGATGGTCGGCGAGATTGAGAGGCCAGCGACGTTGCACCCGCTTGCAAAATAGAAGCCTGCAGCTCCGGAGGCCGGGCCAAGGATGTGGTGGCCGTCGGCGGTCATTGTCGGAATGCCACCACGAAATTCTCGCACTTTTGCCGTTTGCAGGATTGGAAGTTGATCTTTGACTTCAAGAGCCGCTGAACGCAGCACGTCGATGTCGAGTGGCATGTCCTTGATGTCGAAACTGGCTCCGAGCGACTCCATGTCGAAAAGTCGTGGGGTTTCTTCGTAGACACCCCAAAGCAAGCCGCCCTGGCAGGGACGCGTGTATACGGCGGCATCCATGATCCGAATCATTGGTTGGTCAGCACGCGCGCCATCCAAAGGCTCGGTGACGATGAGTTGCTGCCGGGTCGGGACCAGAGGCACGGAAATCCCACATGCCTCCGCGACCTATCGCGTCCATGCACCAGCCGCATCAACCACGATCGGGCCTTCAATGATGCCTTTCGAGGTGGTTACGCCGGTCACCTTGCGGGCAGTGATGTTTACGGTGAGCACGTCCGTCTTTGGCAGTACGGTTGCGCCTCGAGCTGCCGCTGCTATGGCGAAGCCGGTGGCGACCTGCGCGGGGTCGAAATACCTGTCGTCACCGATCCTCATCGCCGCGACGACGCCGGTCGGCTTTAAAAACGGATTGAGGCGACTTGCCTGCTCCGAAGAAATCGGCTCGACATCAAGGCCCATGCGGCGCCCGCGCTCAAGGTCAGCCCTGATCACCTCCGCGTCCTGCGGCCGACGCGCGATCTTCAGGCTGCCAGAGTGCACCCAATCGAGAGGCTGCCCCGTTTCTTCGGTGAACGCTTCAATCTTACGGCAAGCGTCCTTGATGAGGCCAATCATCAAGTCGCTCTTGCGGACGCAGCTCACCATGCCCGCAGCGCGGGGCGAGGTTTGCGATCCGATATCGTGCTTGTCGATCAGAACGACGTTGAGACCGCGTTTGCTCAAGTAATATGCTGTGGCAGCGCCGAGGCCGCCGGAGCCAATGACAATAGTATCGGCCTTGCTAATCATGGGACTATGCTCGAAACACGTTAGCTGGCACCGAAGTCTATCACCGGCGGTGGTAGCCGACTATTCTCTTTCTCTGGGCAACAGCCGTAACGAGGGCCGTTGTTGGCCCAGAGGCGAAAAGGCTCGGGTAGTCGCAGAAGTCCGGTGTGTTGGGTAGAGTGGACATGGGCGACCCGGTCTTCGACCGGCGCTCATTTCCCAAAACCGACCTTTAGCCCTCTGGCAGCCCGGCCAAGCGCATGCCCTCATAGAAGCGTTCGCGTCTGACTAGGTAAGTCGGATTGTTACTCGGAGCATGGCGTTGGAAGCGGCGGATGGTGAACCCTGGATCGAGTGCAAGCCCTACCTGCGCGGCGGCCCGTGCCTCGTCCAGCCACCCAAGCAGCGCCAGCGCGGCGGCGAGATGGAAATGCGCGAGGGGGAAATTGCGGTTGGCCTCGATGCTTCGGCGCAGCCAGGCGACCGCCTCGGCGTCGGCATTGAGCTGCACGTTGGCGCAGCCGACAAACAGCATCCACCGGTAGACCCAGATATCCCGGGGAGAGAGGCGCAGCGCCTCATGGACATGGGCCTCGGTCTCCTCGGCGCGAGCAAGAAAATACTTGGCAAGACCAATCCAGCCATGGGCGTTAGCTAGATTTCGATCCAGCGACAACGCGTGCTCACATTCGGCGATACCTTGGGCCGCGCGGGCCGTAAAAATATGCACGGCGCCGAGATACATGTGGGCCGGGGCGTATTGCGGAGCCAGGGACAAAGCCTTGATTAAGGCCCCCTCGGCCGCCGCGAGCAGCGCAGCGCGGTCGTCAATAGAAAAGTTAGCGCCCCTATTAAAGTCAACTATTGCGCTGCCAACCAGTGCTTCGACACAGTCGGGATCGAGCGCCAAGGCACGTTCGAAAAAGCCGCGCGCTTGCGCCAAGTGTTCGTTGGTTAGTCCTTCGTGTAAGCAAGCGATGCCCTGAAAATACAAGTCCATCGCATCAGGATGCGGCGAACGTTGCGCTAGCCGTGCCTCGGCCGCGATGAGCTGGGCATCGAGAGTGTTAGCGAGCCGCGAAACGATTTCGTCCTGCATATCGAAAAGGTCGGCGACAGGCTTGTCGAAGCGTTCGGCCCAAAGATGATTGCCGGTTTTCGCGTCGATCAGCTGCACATTCACCCGAAGTCGGTTGCTGCCCCGCTGCACCGAGCCTTCGAGCACGTAGCGGACGTTCAACTCGCGCCCGACCTTCTTCACGTCGACGGCCATGCCCTTAAACGTCAACGCAGTGGTGCTGGCAATCACGAATGAGTCCCTAATGCGCGACAGGTCCGTAGTCAGGCTCTCGGTCACGCCATCGGCGAAATAGTCTTGCTCGGGATCGCCGCCGATGTTCGCGAACGGCAGCACCACGATGGACAGATGTGTCGGGGGAGGTGTGCTCGGCATCGCACCCTCAGTCGTTGTGCCCCGAATAAATCCATCCCAGACCACAGCATAGGCTCGGACTGGGCGGGCAATATTCTTGAGGCTCTGCTCGCTAGATCGGCGAACTCGACCGCGACCTTGCCGCGAACCTGATCGTAGGCGGAGGAGGATAGGCAGATGCCGCCGGGTTCGGCGATGCCCTCAAGCCGCGCCGCGATGTTAACGCCGTCTCCAAAGATGTCATGCGGTTCAACAATTACGTCGCCGATATTGATGCCCACACGGAACAGGATGCGCCTGTCTTCAGCATAACCGACGGTAAGTTCGCGGACGCGGGTCTGAAATTGAATGGCAGCTCGAACCGCTTCGACCGCGCTTGGAAACTCTGCCAAGAAGCCGTCGCCGGTGTTCTTCACAATGCGGCCCCCGCGTTCGGCAATCGCGGGCTCGACGGCGTCTGCTAGGAGCGCTGCCAGTTTGGCGTGCGTTGCCTCTTCGTCATTGTGCATCAGCCGCGAATAGCCAGCGATGTCGGCGGCCAATATCGCCGACAACCTACGCTCGACCCGGACTGGCCGCTTTTGCACCATGGCTCGCAACCCAACCGAGGAGATATTGTACGACGGATCGAATGACCAGGCCACGCTGCTCATGTCGCTTATTGGCCCAGATGCGACCCTGGGCGCGGCACAACAATACGTCCGAAATTGAGGTAGACCGGAAGTCGTCGGCCGAGACGTGCACCGCTGCTTTTGACCCCGATGTACGGTCCGGCCGTGCGTAGCAAGAGGTTCGTCGATCAGGTGGTGTGGTCTTGCATCAATGTATCCGGCCTTTGATTGGAGCATTTTCTCCGGGCCATCATGGATATCAGCGCGCGTGCGTTCTCATTAGCGGACAGGCCTCGATTGGGCCATTTGGGTCACCAGTGTTCGCATGCGCCGGGAAGACCGAACCTCCATCTCGTCTCATCCTCTCGCAGACCTCGGCTGGAACCTGTTGATGGGGTTACGTCATCGCTTGCTCCTCCTACCTCGCAGTTCCTGTGTTCGAGCCAGGGGCCGTTCCTTCGTCCCGGCCCGCAGGACGTGCGTCGCGTCGCGCGCACGGGCGGTCAAGGCCGGCCGTTGCGCTTTGCTTGCGGCTGGCTCCGGCGTTGCCAGGCCGCGCCTTGACCGCGCCGAGCACGGCGCGACGATCAAGCGGGTCGGACGCCTGCATCGTTGGTCCTTGTCAGCTCGAAGGCGCGTCCTTTAGCCAGCACCGCCCAGGCGATGCGGGCAAGCTTGTTGGCGAGTGCGATCGCCAGCACGTTGTGGTGCAATCGCTTCTTGGCGGCTTCGATCCAGGATCTGAGTCCGTAACGTTCCCAGTTCTTGATCCTGACCAGCACCACCCATGCCGCCTGGACGAACAGAACGCGGAGGTAGCGATTGCCGCGCCTTGAGATTTTGCCGAGGATCGTGCGGTCTCCCGTCGAGATCTGCTTGGGCACCAGCCCGAGCCAGGCGCCGAAGTCACGGCCTTTGGAGAAGACGTCTCCAGTGCCGATCGCGGCCACCATGGCGCTCGAAATGATCGGCCCGATGCCAGGCACCGTCATCAGGCGCGAACATGCCTGATCTTGACGGGCCAGTGCTTCGATCTCGCCGGAGAGCCTATCGATGCGCTGATCCAGCCGACGCCAGTCGCCTGCCAACTCCTCGATGACACACAACATGCGTGGCGACAGGGCATCGGTGCGCGTCGCAAGGATGGTGGGCAGTTCTGTGCGCAGGAAGCCGATACCCTGGCGCACCGCGATCCCGCGTTCCAGCATGAAGGCGCGAATCTGGTTGATGATGCCGGTGCGTTGCGACACCAGCCGCTCGCGCACCCGATGCAGCGCCTGCAGATCCAGTTGCTCCGCGGTCTTGGTCGCCACGAACTTCATCGTCGGGCGCTGCACGGCTTCGGCAATCGCTTCGGCGTCATTGAAGTCGTTCTTCGGTCCTTTGCTATAAGGGCGGACATATTTGGCCGGCATCAACCTGGCATCGTGACCTAACGATGCGAGTTTGCGGCTCAAATGATGTGCGCCGACGCAGGCTTCCATGCCGATCAGGCAAGGCGGCATATTGGCGAGCCGCGCCTCGACCTGGCCACGCGACCACTTTTGCCGCAGCACGACGGTGCCGCGCGTATCGTGGCCCACGACGTGGAACGAGTTTTTGCCGATATCGATGCCGATCACGGCGATCGCGGTACTGGGTGTCTGGGACATGGCGTGCTCCTTGTCTTGGCGCCCCTGGCCAGCTTATCGCTGGCGGGGCAGGAGCACGGCCGGACCATCCCATTAGCGGACTTCGTGCGCATCGCGTCTACGGAGCCAATATCGCAATTGATAAACTTCGATCTGCTCGGCAAGGCTTTCTTTGGAACCAGCCGATAAAACTTCCAGGCGCGAAGGATTATGTTCCATGTACCTCCTCACCGCCTGCGAGTTCGAGAAGATGACGATCGGCGAGATCTATCAGTCCGGCTGTTTCAACACTCTATGCGCGTTTATTATTGGGCCGCCTTGGCAGGAAAGCGCAAGGGCCTGACCTTTGACCCGGAACTGCATTAAGGGCGGCCTCGTAACAATCGGTGGACGAGGTGCAATGCTGCAATCGTTCCGAAAAGGCAAACAGCGCTGCGTGTTCTTCCATGCGACGGGATAGTGCCTCTCAGCTCGCTTGCGATTGGTGATGTCGTGCTGAACGCGAACCGCATAAAGAAAGCGCCCGTCAGCATCGCGGACGCTCGACGACGTCACCTGGGCCCAGATATGGCCGCCATCCTTGCGGGCAATGCGCTTTTCGATGCTGCAGCGCTCGAACTCGCCCGCGAGCTGGCGCTGGAATTGACGGCGATCCTCCGACACATCTTCCGGATGCGTCTCCTCGAAAATTGTTAGGCCCAGCAGTTGGGCCGCCGAATAACCTGTGAGCGAAGGCCTTCTAACCGCCGTCTATCAGTACCAGATCAGGGATGGCTGGACGCTGCAGCCCAATTTTCAGTACATTATTCACCCCGGTGGAGGAGCAACGAACCCTTCAGGACCTCTAGCCGGAACGCCACTCGAGAATGCTTCCGTGTTCGGCTTGCGGACGACTCTTAAATTTTAGGAGGGACTTCCGAAACGTAGTTCGCGCCGTAGGCGCCACATGAGGACGGCGACCGCGAACCAGACGAGCGAACCCGCTGCGAGGCAGAGCGCGGGCTGTAAAGCGCGTCCGTGCCAGATGAAGAGCGCGAAGCAGGCAAGGCCCAGACTTCCCCATCCGGCCCCGGCGGCATCAAGTGCGGCGGCAGCCTTTCCGCGTCGCTGCCCGCGCAGGCCGTTTTTCTCCTTGCGCTCACGCTCATGCTTCTCGATCAAGGTCGCACTGGCACAGAAGATCGCTGGAAAGGCCAGCATCAGCCCGCCGGCCTCCGGCCCTGCCCCGTCCGCGACAAGGCCAGCCACCACGGTTGCCAACCCGCCCAATGCAAAACGCACGACATATTCGTAAAGTCGTCCCTGCTTGAGTGCGGAGAACTTGAAGTGGACAACCATAGTGGTCAGCCTATCAAAAATTGCTTGAGGCCTATCGCGGCCACAAGCCAGATCGCGAAAGCGGCGAGGGTGGCCTTGAGCGCCGACCATTCGGCCCGTATCAGCAACTGACAAACAGCAACGCTGTAAGCCGCGAGCGCGATCGAACCGAGCATCATCGAGCGGCCTTCGATCGCAACATAGTCGCCGCCATGTTTTGAGAAGGCGAGGCCGAGCGTTGCTAGAGCTACGGAGGGCGCGGCGCCAAACAATCCCGCGAAGCTCTTGGGCCGCAGCACGTCGCCTATGACCGCAAACAGGGAAACGACCAAGCCGCCAATCAGAAAGCGCAGCGCGTAGTCCACCATTTCCTCCTTGATCGCCGTTTCTAGGACGATCTTGGTACCAGCATGCTGACCGCCATGCCGACGATGCAAAGAGCCATCGCCGCCGTCGACGCCCAGCCGAGCCAATACAGCCAGCCTTCGACCACGAGCTTGCCCATCACGTCACGCCGTCTGACAAGCAGCATTAAAACGGTCATTACCGGTGCTGCTAGCACCCCGTTAATGACCGCACTCCAGTAAAGCGTCTTGATCGGATCAATTGGCGTGAAATTGAGCGCCACACCGAGGCCGACCGAGAGGGCAAGCACCGAATAAAACGCCATGGCCTGCCGCGGTTTGCGGGCGAGGCCAACGGGGCATCTGCGGCCTTCGCCAATGGCATAGGCTGTCGAGCCGGCCAGCATCGCATGAATATTACATCAGGGCTGCTCAGGGCACTTTGACAGTCCTTTGGCCGACAGGCTCGCCTGACCTGTGCCGCTGGTTTAATGGTGCCAGAAGATCGCGAGCAGCAGAATGATCGGCAACGGTATGCCCAGCAACCACAACAATGCGCCTCGTCCAAAGCCCATGGCTCTCTCCTCCATTGATCTGTCCCTCGCATCCAACGCGTCCGTCCGGCGCACAGTTCCTCGCCGGGAACGGTTTTCGAGGCGGTTGATTGAAAGACCAGGTCGACTTGCTCTGCTTTCCAATCACTCTTTTACGGAGATTGCTGCAGGGCATAAGGACATCTGCGAGAGAAGGCAGTCGATGACGATACGAGTACATCCTTTGTCCGCCGATATCGAACTTGCGCGTGCGATTGCGCGACACACCCGTCCGCTGCCGGAGCGGATTTCGGGCGCGCTGACCTGGGGAGCGGATGAGCATATTCTGACCGCGGTTGCCGTCGGATGGTGGCTCTGGTGTCGCGCCAAACCACTGCCGCAGCGGCACGCAAGCGATCATGTGCTGCTGACGACGCTCGCCTCTGTCCTGTTGCCACACCTTCTAAAAACGCATTTTGACCAGGTGCGGCCGGACCGGCGCACCGTGCGCGGCCATCTGCATGGCATCCCACTCTCCGGCCGCGCGCTGGATGCGTTCCCCTCGGGGCATGCCGTGCATGTCGGTGCCCTCGCATCCGCCGCCGCGGTCCTGTCGCCCGCCAAGCGCAATCTCGCGTGGGGCCTCGGCGCCGTTCTGGTGTCGACGCGCGTGTTCCTGCTGGCTCACTGGGCAAGTGATGTACTTGCGGGTCTGGCGATCGGAGTCGCGCTGGAGCGCGTCATAAGGCGGCTGACGGGATTTGGTCGTCAGGGAAGATCGGGCTAGTCATGGGGCAACTGCTCGCACCCCCCGGTCCTCACGCCGTCCATCTCTGCATCGACATGCAAAGGTTGTTCGCACCGTATGCCCCGTGGGCAACGCCCTGGTTGGAGCGTGCGCTACCCGAGGCGGTCAGGCTGATTGCGCACGCGCCGCCACGTACCGTCTTCACGCGCTTCATTCCGGTCCGTAACAAGGCCGAGGCGCGCGACGTCTGGAAAGCCTATTATGAGAAATGGGAATGCGTGACACGCGACAAGGCCGATCCGGGGTTGCTTGAGCTGATGCCGGCCCTGACACGCTTTGTGCCGCCTGCCACAGTCATCGACCGCCAGACTTACTGCGCATTCACCAATAGGCGCCTGCAAGCCTTTCTGGATGAGCATCAGGTGGACACGCTGATCGTGTCTGGCGGTGAGACCGATGTCTGTGTGCTCGCAACGGTGCTGGCTGCGGTCGATATCGGCTACCGTGTTATCCTCGCTGAGGACGCGCTCTGCAGCTCGTCTGATGAAAGTCACGATGCGCTCATCAATCTCTACACCAAGAGGTTCAGCTTGCAGATCGAGGTGGCGCCGGTTGCCAGCATCCTTGCGCGCTGGAGCGTCGTCAGGTGATCAGCCAACCTCGTAAAAAGCTCTCGTTTCTTCGGGGCGGTCGCCAGGTCACGGATGAGGGCGCACTCGGCAGCATCCGTGCGGAGCTTTTCCAATTGAGCCTGCATGCCTTTCATTGCGATCAGTTCCGTTCCCGAGCGGAACCATACCGCTTGTGTACGAAAGCGCACAGACCTGATTGCCAGTTTTTCCTAAGCTAGGGATGCTTAGCGACCCACTACCGCCAAGCACCTCCAACGGTCCCAGCATAGGGGTATGCTGGGGCCGTTTTTATTGGACCTCAGCCTTGATTAAGCCGCACGAAGGTTCCGCTCTCGTGCAGCTCGAGCCAGCCTCTCTCGACCGCATGCTGGATGCCGGTGCCGAACTCCGGGCCCGTCGCCTTGCAGCCGTTCCTGGAGAGGAACGGCGCGTTGATCTTCTCGATGTGAATGCGCCCATTGACGGGCTCGACGCCGGCGGCGAGCTCGAGGAGCTTGCGTGCGGCAACTTGCGGATCTGCGAAGTGGCGGGTCTCGACGTGCTTCATGCGCTGGCGCCGGCGAGCTTGTCGCGCTCGATGCGAGCCAGTTCCTTGGCCTTGGCCTCGGCCTCGTTGCGCGTCAGCAGATCCGGTCGAAGCCGCCGGCCGGGCAGGTCGCCCCAGTAGAAATAGACGCTCGGACGGCCGTCCGCGAAGCGGACCTTATAGCTGCCGGTGTCGGGGACGCGTTCGTGCTTCTTGATCGTGATCGGCGTGGTCATGGGGGCTTTAATAGGAGCTCGGCACGGGCGCTGTCACGTATCAATCTTTGCGGTGGACCGCCAATAGCATAGGTCTAGGAGTTCGGTACCATAGAGCACGTCGCCAACGGGGTCGCGGGGCACCAGGAAAACTTGGCAGCCGCCCTGCCACATAGACAAGGGCCGCCGACTCGCCATCAGCGGCCCCGTCCGGGTTTCAATAATTCCGAGATCAAATGGTCTAGCCAGCCCCGGATTGCCGATTTTTCCCGATCCTCAAGATTCTCGCAAGCACATTTGTGAATCGTCTAATTGATTTTTTCGCTGCCACAGACGCAGCAGATTAGGCGGGTGTCTCCTGTCTGCCCCTGCGAGTGTCTTAACTAGGGCGCGGACTCATAACGCGCAGCCAGCCCTGTCCAGACGCAACGCTTCCGGGCAGGCCCCGGTTGGACACTTACCGAGTAGAAGGGGACCGACAATTTCCGCTGAAACCGTCCCAATGGACACCTTCTTGCCTTTGCTTTCGGTGCTATGATTGGGCACCAACGGCAGTGCAACATCTGGGTTTGGGGGTCCTATTGGCGATTAAAGGAGAGCCGGGACTTCAACGCGAAGCTCTCGTCAACGAGCCGGCCCTGGACCGTGCCGAGCGGTTGGCCAATCTGCTGGCCTCCATAGTTGAATCTAGCGACGACGTGATCGTTAGCAAGAATCTGGACGGCATTATTACAAGTTGGAATAAGGGGGCTGAGCGCATCTTCGGCTATTCGGCCGCCGAGGCGATCGGCCAGCCTATTACACTTGTGATCCCGGAGGACCGACAAAGCGAAGAACGCGAGATTTTAACCCGCATCCGACGAGGTGAGCGCCTCGACCATTTTGAGACTGTTCGCCGACGTAGGGATGGTAGCTCAATCGTCGTTTCGCTGACCGTTTCTCCTGTCAAAGATGCCCACGGCAACATCATTGGCGCATCTAAGATTGCTAGAGATATTACCGAGCACAAGCGAGCTCAGGAGCAGATTCGCATTCTGGCTCGCGAGGCGGAGCACCGAAGCAAGAACATCCTCGCGAACGTACAGGCAATCATCAATCTTTCTCAGTCCGACACCTCCGAGCGCCTCAAGGAAGTGATCAGCGGGCGCATCCAAGCGATGGCAAATGTTCACTCGCTGTTTGTTGAAACGCGGTGGATAGGAGCCGAGGTCTCGGCGATCGCCAAGCAAGAGCTCGCCCCTTATCTCCAAGAAGGCCAAGACAAGCGGATTGTGATGGAGGGTCTGCAAATTGTATTAGGGTCCAGACTCAATTGAGCCAATATGCGACGAGAGCGGCGAGATGAACAGCGGCCAAAAAATTACGGGCGAGCTTGTCATATCGCGTGGCGATGCGCCGGAAGTCCTTGAGCCTGCAAAAGCAGCGTTCGATGACATTTCGTCCTTTGTAGGCGCGTTTGTTGAAGCGATGGATGACGACACGGTTAGATTTATTGGGGATTACGGGCTTGGCGCCGCGACGAATGATTGCGCCGCGAAGCTTGTCGCCATCATACCCTTTGTCGGCGAGGAGCACGCTCATGGGTGGCGCGAGCGCCAGGACATCGGGAGCCGCAGCGATATCGGCATCCTGGCCTGGAGTCAGATGCAGGACGACCGGCCGGCAGAGCGGATCGCTCAGCGCATGGATTTTTGTCGTGCGGCCTCCGCGCGAGCGGCCGATTGCTTGATTGTGCTCCCCCCTTTTCCGCCGGAGGCACACCGGTGAGCTTTAATCGAGGTCGAGTCGAGCGACAGTACGACGCCGTCTTCGCCAGGCTTGGCCAGCGCTTCGAAGATTGCGCACCATCGTCCTCGCTTGGCCCAGCGATTGAAGCGATTGTAGATCGTCGTGTAAGGGCCGTATTCACGTGGACAATCACGCCATCGTGCACCCGATTGCAGCATGTGAATGATGCCGCTGACGATGCGTCGGTCGTCGTCCCGATCCGGCCCCGTCAGTCCCCTCGGCAGATGCGGTTCGATACGCGCCCATTGCCTGTCGTTCAGCCAAAACAAACCAGCGCGCATTCTCTCGCCCCCGAATCAACACGTAGGCAAGAGAATCACGTGGCGCTATTTAGGTACAGACCCTAGAACCCACCGCTGCACAGGCGATTGCTGTGGTTTTGCATGAATTAGCGACCAACGCTGCCAAGTATGGAGCGCTGTCTAACGCGAAAGGCTGGATTGGATTGGATTGGTCGCGAGCCGAGGATGGACAGCTAATGCTCCGCTGGACCGAATTGGGCGGTCCGAGGGTAAATGCGCCCGAACGCAAGGGCTTTGGTAGCCGCCTCATCGAAGGAACGATCACCCCACTTGGCGGCAAGGTGCATTTTGACTGGCGCGCGGAAGGGCTAGTTTGCGAAATCGCCGTTCCGACGTAAAACCCAATCGAGCTTGGCTTCGCTGCTCTCACGACATATTGCGCTGCCCCAAGAACTTGGTCGCTATAGGAGCCACCAGTCACATGACGCCGCCGGGTTTATAGGTACACGGCCTAGGACAGCACCCGATAAACCTTCGCGCGTTGAGCCGCTCGATCCTCGAACAGGAGAAGCCGCCAACTGAGGCGGCCTTTATTTGGTGAGATGGAGGGCGATCTTCTCGGCTTCGATTTTCTCGACCATCGCGCCGATTGCGGCGACTGTCTGTGCATCAGTTACCTTCGCAAGCAAGCCTTTCAGGTGGTTGATCCGTCTATCTAGCTCCACGCAATGTTCGCACATGCTTGCCATCCACGGTGGGAGGCGTGAACAAGGACTCGCAGTCACCGGCAAAGGCCAAATGTTGTAACGGTGATGGCGATCAACCGGCCTATGCCGGCAAATGTTCCTGAAACCGCTGAGCGGATTACTCAGGCAGTGGCAATCCGGGCGATCTCAGCCACTCGCTCACGTGCGAGCCGGTTTCGGCTTGCCAGGCTTTGCGGAGCTTTTCTTGGCGCTCCATTCCTGGGGGAGGGATTTGGCCTCTTCACGGAGGCGTTTTGCTATTTCGGCTAAACGTTCTTCAAGGGACTGTATTTGTTTGAAACGGCGGCGGCGCTGCATGACAACACCTCGTCTTACGGGTCCTAACCGCAGGGTTTGAGTTTTCCGATTCCTAAGATGCGGATCCCGACAAGTTGGTTCCATCTGGAGGAACAACGGTGGTGGGCTATCGTATGTGGCTCGCGAACACTCAGTTCGCAATGAAAATCGAACACTAAACCGCCAACTGAGGCGGCCTTACGCTGGTTTTTCAGCCCGAATATGCAGAACGTAGAGCGTGTTCTGAAACTCGTCGGCCACTTCCATCCGCCAGTCTCGGCCCGGTACTAGGTTCCCGTCAATGCCCTGTAGTATCTGCCCGGCGGTGACAGTGGCCTCCTTCCACGCGGCATGCTTGTCCGGGAGGTCCTCGCCCACGCGGTCGATCTCGGTGCGCTCGTGCGTAATGTGAAAGAAATATCTCGGCATGCGCGGTAATGCGGTACGTCAGGCTCACGTTCCAATCGGGCCGAAAAGCGTGCTCATTCAGCGGGGGCTGAATAGGGTAGTTCGAAAATAACATCGAAAGATCAAAAGGTTGCCCGCGCCTGGGAGACTAGGGTCGGAGGTTCAAATCCTCTCGCTTTGCAGGACGCGCTTCTCGGGACACCGGCCTCGACAGCCTCCTAGCCGGGGCGAATTTCAAGGGCCTTCTTAAAAGCTTTCTCTTGCGGTGTACGTCACCGCCTCAATCTTGTTTCCATCGAGGTCGCGTACGAAGGCACCAAAATAATTCGCGTTGTAATTGTCTCGGATGCCGGGAGTCCCTTCGTCAACGCCTCCAAGCGCAAGTGCGGTCGCGCGGAAGCTCTCACTGTCTCGCGATCCGGTGCTTGAAAAGCTACGTGAGTGCCATTTCCTGCCGTTGCCCGAAGCCCGTCTATCGGGGTTTCGATACTGAAAATGATATCCGAGGCGCCGTAGTGGAGCGAACGGTCCGAGTGTTTGAGGAGCCGCAGTCCGAGAAGGGACATCAGCGGATCGTAGAAAGCTCTTGCGCTGTTGACATCGTTACTGCCGAGCGAGACGTGATGGATCATCTGGTCACCGTTTGAGGCAATACCGTCGCTTCAATCTTTCGGTCGTGGTCTCTGCGGCATAATGGATACGCCCGAAGTCGGCTTCGTCCTTTGCGGTGACATGAAGCCTCCAGGTCACGTCTCGGGCCTCGCCAGCGACGCATTCGACCTCGACAGAAACCGCATGCTCGCCGCCCGGGAAGCTCCGAATCTGCTGAAGCGCCATAAGCTCCAAGTCGGTCTTCGAGATTGATGTTCTTGCCACCGCAGCCTCCTCCCGCCGCCCCGTCCTTTCATCGGCAATCACTCGGCCAACCGACCGCGCGCGGAGATGTTCCTCGGGCGCTTGAAGGCCGCTCGTGCGGTCAGCTCCCTCAAGACTTGTCGAAACGCGAATGTCGCTGAGGACGGCTTTTCGTACGCTCGATATCGCGGCCACGTTCTTTGCCGCTGGGGCGCACCCACACAAAGATCGCTCGATAAGTCAGCTTTTCTCACAGTATTCATCCGGAGCTGTAGTTACACGGACTGGCGACGCCGGCGATCTCAACGGCAGGCGATGTGGCGAAGATGCAGCGAAGAAGATTGCGAATTCGACGAATGCAGGTCGGTATCGGCCTGCAGCGGAAGTGCGCAGTCTTCAGGCCGCGGCTTGGCTGACTGTGCGGATACGAAAACGGCGAAACAGGTGATCGCAAACATCAGCCGAGCACCTGCGAGCGGCCAGCAACCGCGCTCGCACAATATGCGCGGGTGAGCGCCAGACGGATGGCTCTCTACGACGCGCAAAGCGGACATTCACCGTCAGCGGCTTCACCTAGCTGCCGACCAATCTCGCCCATAAGAGCCCGCGGGTCCCAGTTCGTGCCGTCACTCTTGACGACTCTCTTCGCGCGCTCGAAAGCATGGCTCTCGGCCGCATCATCCCCTATGCGGATGGTCACTTGAGAATGGAAGGGGCAGACCGCGATTGCACGGGTCGTCTCTAGAGCAAAGCGCACGGTCGCGCGGAGATCATCGGCGTAATTTTCGGCGGACACGTTAGCCTCCTGTCGCACATCGCCTGCGAGATCAACACACAGTCAGGGGCGGATAGGCAGTTAAGGCGAGGCCCGGTGTGCCTAGGAGCCCAGGGCCTCATAACCTCAGAAGCCTGACAATAGGTTGTTCGGCTACGCGTCCAGTCTGTCCGACATGGCAGGATATCGCTTTGACGCTGCGCAAAGCCCCTCGGACCAGCCCGGCCCACTTGCGGCGGTACGGAGGGGACAGTTGCGGGGCCGAGCGGTCCGACGGGCTGGCGCCGTGAGGAGGCGCCACGCAATTGGAGGCTAGTCCCAGTCGGCGATATCGCTCTGTTCACTTGTGACCCGGAACAGGTATTTGTAATGTTCCCGCACTGGAACATCGAGGCCGCAGATGAAAGACATGCAGGCCCAACTGGAGAAGCTACAGCGAGACGCCGCTGAGTGCGCCCTTATTCGCGACTTGGCGACGGACCCCAAAAAGCGCGAACTGTTTGCCAAACTGGCTGAACACCTTGCGGTGCTCGCATCCGCAGTAGAGCAGGCTATCGGTGAGAGCACGGCAGCGACATCGCTCCTGATCTGCCGCCCAAGCCGTAAAAATGTGGACGCCAGCTTGACCGAGTTGCCCTAAGCTCCATCTCGTAATCAGGCATCGAATGCCTATTTTTCCTGAATGCGTTCATTTGAGTTTTGCCTTCCCAGCAGAGGTGTGGCCGTCTCTAGCGGGCCGGATTGGCTTCATGAAGTAAAGTATGACGGCTACCGTCTTCGCCTTGAGCGCGAGGGCCACCGGGTACGCCTGATCACGCGCGGCGGGTACAACTGGGCCAGTCGCTATCCTTGGATCGTCGAGGCCGCGCGCAAGGTCCGCCAGAAGCATTTCGTCCTCGATGGCGAAGCAGTCGTGCTCGGCGTCGATGGCATCTCCGATTTCAACGCACTTCACTCGCGCAAGCGCGACCACGAAGTGCAGTTCTGCGCCTTCGATATTCTCGCCGAAGGCGGCGACGATCACCGCAGGCTCTCGTTGTCGATGCGGAAGACGAACTTGGAGCGCCTGCTGGCGCGGCGTCCTGAAGGCGTTTTCGTTAATCCCTTTGAGCGTGGCCAGCTTGGACCTGACCTATTCCGCGCCGCGTGCAACATGGGTCTTGAAGGATTGGTATCGAAGCGTCGCGACCAGCCTGATCAGGCGGGCCGGAGCAAGCATTGGGTAAAGGTAAAAAACCGCAGTCACCCCGCGATGGAGCGGGAGCTGTGAGGTCGCGAACAAACAAGTTGGCAGGCACTAGCATGTTGCACGCAAGCAACTCTTCTCTTGTTCCATGATTTGCACCGTGGTTTCGGCTTCACACGATAAGCCTGACCTGCGTAGATAATCTGCGCTAAAAATTGGCTGGTAATATTATGATCGGCGGGGAAGAAGCCACGCGCATCCGGCGCCTACAGAAAGACCGTCTGTAGATGGTCTTTCTGTAACGCGCGGCCGTTCGTATTAGTCACGCAGGAAAATATTTTGGGCTTTCTCGCGAAGCCTAAGCCGCTACATTCATACTATTGCGATCTCATATTTTATAATGGGGCCGACTATGTTGGACGACGAATTTAATAGGCAACGTGCGAAAATATTACGTGAACTCGCAGAGCAAGCCGACCCATTCATCAAAAAGCGCCTTTTGAATTTAGTGGAGCGCTACGAACCCAGGCGGCAGCCAACGCCCGTGGACGAGCGGTTTGCAACCCGCGGAGATAACGTCGATAGATAGGCGGCCGTGGCGAGGCCGATCCGTTTCCCCTGACACAAAGCAGAAAGGCCCCGACGATGTCGCACGTCGTCGCCCTTCACGATCATCAGGCCGGTTACGTCCGCCGTGCCTGCTGATCCAAACAGAAACTGACCACCACCGTCTCGACCAAAGGCCAAGTGATATTGCCCAGGGCGATCCGAGACAGCGGCAGTGGCCGGCCAGAACGAAACTGACCACGGAGAACGCCCCCGAGGGCGAACTTGCAACCGCGCCCGGCTCGTCAGCAGCCGACGCCAGAGCAGACGTGGTGGGGATGCGGCCAAATGAACGCGAATGACCCGTTGCAGACATCAAGACAACACTTCGGCCGGCGTAACGACCTGCCAATTGCAATCTTTAGCTGTGCATGTTCAAACCAATTGAATACATTGTAGAGCCACTAGCAGAGTAACTTGTATTCTCCACGCGGTTTAGCCTAACAACTGGTTGAAGGACATGGGAGATGCGCTCGGGCTCGGCGGGTTGGGTATCACTATTGGTCGTGGTACTTCCATCCATATGTTGTGAAGAAGCGATGGGAGGAGATCCGACGACTTTCGATTTCAACTATTTCGAGTCCTTGCCGCGAAAAGAGATTGTAGCGCCGCGCAAACGTATCTGAACAGTCGCTTTCCTGCGGGTTCAGATCTTCAAGTTTTGCAGAAAGAGCTGGTTTCCGCTGGCGCGAGATGCGCGAGGGGAGTCGGGCGGCGCGGCGTGTACTACGAATGTGATTACGAACGATGGGCTGGAGTGCCGCTGGTCACAATGGAATGGAAGATAATATTGCGTCCGGATGCAGTGAGAAGAGGCTGCAAGAGATATCAGTAAACCGTGCACTGACGGGGCTTTAGAACGCGCTGTCCGCTCCTGGCCCCAAGCAGCCACTGGAGAACGTCCGCTATTCCGCCGCTTATCAGGGGCAAGCGGACATCTGATCTGAGGCCATTTGCAAGTGCGCCCGCCCAACGATCCGGCAATCATTGGGCATCACCACAACAATTGCCCTTGAATGCCCAGCCATGTGACGCAGGCCACAGGTCCATCATTCGCAAATCGGTTTGCTCTCCGTAGGCTAGGAGGCATGACACCATTCTTCCGACGAAAATCACCCATGGAAAAGCTTGAAGCCGAACTGGCCTCGCTGCGCACGCGCGCCGCAGCCTTGGATAGCCGCCATTCCGCTGCGGAAGCGGCCCACGATGACGCCAAAGCGAAACTCCAGCGTCACCACCTCGATGCCGATCTTGATGCCGATGACAAGGCCCGCGCGAAGTTGGAGACGGCGGTCGCCGCCTGCGCCGTGACCCGCGACGGTTACGCGAATGCGCTCGTGGAGGTGCAGGCGAAGATTACCGATGCCGAGCAGAAGCTCGCAGCAGAACGCGCTACTGTCGAACGCAAGGCCGCAAGCGAAAAGCTGGCTAGTGATCTCGATGCCGTCGAGCGGGCGCTGCCGGATTATCTGGCGGCTGGCAAGCGCTTTGCCGACGCCCTGGAGAAACTTCACTTCCACCATGAGAGCGGCGCAATGGTCCGCTTTATCTGCAACACCGCGACGCAGGTCGAAGTCGCTGCCGGTTTTGCGCTCGTGGAGCTGCGCGGCATGGTGGTCGCGGTCCGCGAGGGCGTTGCGCCTATCCCGGCAGCCCAGCCGGTCACCACTTCGGTCCCGATTGCTGAGCCGTCGCCGCCGACGCAAATGATCTTCATGATGAAGTCTGCAAATTTCGGCGATCACGACGGCCGCATCCGTTTCGCCAAGCAATTTGAAGATGCAACCATGCCGGTGACGACTGCGCAGCGTGCTCTGCGCATGGGTGTGGCGGTCTTGGTGACGGATCCGAAGCGCGCTCGGCTCCGTGGTACGCGCGGCGGCGACTTCAATCCGCGCGCGCCCGATGTCATCGATCTCGATGTCGTCGAGGAGCCCAAGAACCTGCCGCACTTCGATCCTGTGCCGCGCTCAGCGAACTTCACTCCGCTCCCCACCGCGGAACCGCGCACGATCCTGATTGACGTTCCGCGTTCGTGAATAAGCTTTCGCGGAGTCGGTGGAAGGCGGCCAGCTCATCGGACGCGATGAGCTGGCCGCAGGAGTTCCGGCATGAATGATGACTACATGAGCTTTGGCGACGAGCACGACGAATACGACGATCTGCTCGGCCGGTCACGCCGTGGCAGCGCGCTTGCTCGGCAAGCCGCTCGGCGGAGCGACAATCAATCCCGATCAGAACGGGAAGTACGGCGGTCTCGTGTGGGGGCCGCGCCACAGCGTTGCCTTCGGCAGCGATGACGACGCTGCTGATGTGCCGGAGCTGTGCGGCCAATTGCGGGACCTCATGCCCCAGGATGGCGAGGTTCGCGGCGATGCCGCAGATACGTACTTGCACGTGCTCGACCGTTGCATTGAGCTGGGCGCGGCATCTGTCGCGGAACGTATGCTTCTGCCAGGGAGCCCGTGCCCTCCGTTAGTGACGTTGAGCAAGCAGTTGCGCTCGCGACATTGGTCTGCAAGTCGGCACAGGCTGTCGAGCGGTTCCTGTCGTTCTGCGAGCAGCAGGCGCACGATCTGCTGCGCCCACACGGCCCAATCATCATGGCCCTGAGCATCGTGCTGAAAATTCGCCGGACCTTAACGGGCGCGGAGATCGACGACGTTATCGCAACGACGGTCGCGGGTCTACAATTGGCGGCCGAGCGCCGACTGCGCGCCGAGTGGCGCAAGGGCGAGCTGGCGGCCGAGCGCTTTCGCGCCGCATGTGATTACCTCAATGCCGTGCGGCTGCCATCATCTGCACAAAATCGGGTGCAGTAATCGGCGACATCTGGATCAGAGGGCACGGCGGATGTAACCGGCCTGATAATCTTGAAGGGCCCCGACGTGCAAAGCGTCGGGGCCATTTGTTGTGGTCGAACGTAGCCGTCTTTCCCTCGTTCCCTTAATGTCGCCGCTGCGCGTATATGGCGAGGAGACCCACTTGCCTCGCCCCGATCCGCCGATTGGATTTGTCAGCGCCAGAATTGTGCAGGATGTTGTAGGCATGTTGGTATCTTATCCCCAGACGCCGAGCAGTTTCCGCAGTGGTCGGGCCGTCGCCCGCCAAAGGTCGTGCTCGATCTGAGGTGGTCATTTCGGTCCGACCATAATCGGCGGCGGCTCGACCGTGCTCAGGTCCATTTCCATTGCGGATTGTTCCTCGGACAGCCGCCTTTCGAGGTAGTGCCGTTCGGCCTCACTTAACTCAGTTTCGAGCAGGCGCCGATATCGATCAATATTGTTCCTATGGGTACGTAAACGAGCAATTCGTTCTTCGGTCATCGTCGATCTCTCCGACGGACGTGGTCGCAATTACTTGGGATCGGCGTTGAGGTACTGGACGTCGTAGGTATCCCATTCCGTGGAAGCAGAGGGATTATTTTGACAACCTCGTGGTGAAAACGTGCCTGCTGTCCCATGCCCGGAAATGGCACCTCAAACGGCACGGCGTTACTACGAGCTGCATTGCCTCTCATCACAGAAGGAAGTCAGATCAGGTCATTCATTGCCTTCAGCCTGAACCGGCGGCTTCTGCGCGCCCTGCACACTCTGGCTCAGCGACGCCAGCGCGGTGTTCAGCTCATCAGAGATGGGCGCGAGGTCCCTAATGTCCTCGAAGGCTTGGGCGATGCGCTCATTCGCTGATTTCTCGAACGGCTCGAAGCCTTCAGAGATGCGCGTTCCTGCTCCAAGAACGGTGGAAGCGGCCATCGGCCCAAGCAGGAGGAGTGCGGTTCCGATGATGCCGATCTTGCGGATGCGAGCCATCGGCGGTGGCCGCAGGAGGCGGTCATTGATCATTGTCTTCACCTCACGGCGTACAGTCCGTGCATCATGCCAATCGTTGCGAACAAACGGTAGATCGGGCGTCTACCATTAGGAGGTAACTCAAGCAGAGGCGCGTTCTTGTCGAGTTGCCCGTGGCGCAGATCGTGGGCGCCGCGCAAGTAGGCGTTCTAGATTGGACTTGCGAAGATGCAGCGGCAGCCTCCGCAGATCGTCGCCCGTGTGGCTTTTACGGCCTTGGGCGGCAGGCTTGCCAATCGCCCGCTCCACCTCCGATGCGAGCACAGACAGGTGTTCGGCTAGCCTGGCAAACAGGTAGTGCCAGCGCCCGACGGGGTCAGCGCCGACAGTGCCAGCGTCCTGGCGGTCAGAGAAAGCGAGCGTCAACCTCCGCGCCCCACGCAGCACAAGTGCTTGCGCTGCGAATAGGGCGCGGTTGATGTTTTACAATCCAGGGCCGCTTCATCATCTGACGATTCGTGTACGCTCTCACGCGCTTCTTGCGCGGCTTGACGAACGGCTTCTGATGTCGGCTAAGCGCACGCACAACGCCGACGCGAGCGAAGATCGTCGGGCCTCCGAGATCGACCACCAGCATCAGCGCCTCGATGGCGGCCTGCCATTCCGGAGCATCATGCTCGGGCCTCGGCAGCTTCGTGATGACGGTGGCGGCGTCGTGCAGCGTGATCAGCTTGCGGCCATCTGGCAGTAGGATCGGATCGTCGAAAGTCCCCTGCCAGCCTTGGTTGTTCATTACGCTACTGCGGCTCGTGCTTGTCCGTCAGTTCTCGCGCCGCCAGGCTAAGCTCCAGCTCTCGAAGCCGCTCTATCAGCAGTTCGACGTCCGTTGTTTTCGGGACGCGATTTGAGGCGTAACGAAAGCCGAATCGCGCTTGCAAACCTAAAAATTGGTTCTGCGTCATAATCATAATGACTCCGACGCAAAAATAGAAAATAGGGTGGAAAAAACAAAGATATTGGGAGGAGTAGGTGGATACTCTAAGTCGCCTGCGCGCGATGGCATCGCTGTGCCGTCAGACTGCTGCGCATCACCCTGATCGAAGTTGGAAACTGCTCGCCGAAGCTGAGTTTTGGGAGCATTTGGCCGATGATGCGCTGCGCGATCAGTCATGCACATCTGCCTTCCCGCTCCCAGCAATTGGAGATGATGCGAACACCACGCAATCGGCCCACAGTAGGGCGGCATGAGCGCTTTCGGTACCAAGTCCCCTTGACGGTCACAGCTAGCTCTCACTCTTTGCAGAGCGTTCTGTTCTAGGGAAGGAGATCTCAAATTTCCTCGCGGGGTACGAGCGAGTCAGCGGTTGGAATCGCAGTAGATCACGGAAAACGCTGAACTGAATTTTTTCGGCAGGGGTTGCGTTCATGGATAGCGTAGAGCGGTGCTTCGCCGCAGTGACGGCAATCGGTTTCTTTGTGACCGTCGTCGGAATGATATTGTTGCAAACGATGTGAGTTCTGCTTGGCCAGCTCGCGACGCGCCGCGCAGCGGCAACGCACCTCCTTCAGCTAGGTGGTGCAGCGATGCGCGCCTGCGCAAGATCGACGCGGCTTGCTTCGCCAGGTTATTAGCCTCGCCCCGTAGCCGAACAACCTGCCGTTCAGGCTGCTGAGGTTATGGGGGCTCGGGCCCGGAGTGTCACCGCTGCGCTACACACGGGAGCACGCAGCGGCGCTGGTCCGCCCGAACAGAGGCGAGCGAAACAGTTCATTAGCTTTCTTGTGGCTTGCTGGGAGCCGTGCCGATTACCGCTGATTACGGCACACGGAATGGGAATGTCGGCCCCGGCTGTTTCTCCCAACCTGCGGCTGGGGCCGATTTGAACTTTCGCTGTATGGTTCAACCCGGTCCACAACCATGTTTAGAGGCATAGCTATCGCGCTATTTGGGCTGAGCATTCTTTCGCAGCTCGATCAGGCGCTCTTTTACGGCTGAAATACTGACGCTGCGTTCAGGCTTGTGCGGGAGATTGGCCGCGGTTTTGGGCTGTAGGGCCGCCGCCCTGCATTCAACGGATCAGGCGTCGAACGACGGCTACTTCTTCAATAGTATTCCCATCGTTCGCGCCATTCGCCTCACCGACCCCGCATGGCGGCCCAGTTCGGTGGCTATCTTCGATACGCCAACGCCCTGCCGGGCGAGCCTGACCAAGCGTCGGATTTCCTGCTCGGCCCATTGCTTTGGCTTCGGTGCTTTCATGGTACGGCGCTCAGAACCTGCCGACCACTTAACCAGCGCGCCTAGTCGCCAACACTTGGGAAATTTACGGGTAGCGCCCCACCACGAGGCACAGCGGCACGGCGGATTTGGCCCTCGCGAGAGGGCGCGTAAGCGGCGTCCCGAGTATCCAGGACAGCACCGCGCTTATCCATTGTCGTGCTTCCCTTCACCAACCTCAGTGGCGATCCGGGACAGGATTATTTCGCACACGGACGGCCTGACAACAGATCTCTCGCGAATTCAGGGCAGCTTCGTATCGCGCGCAACACGGCGTTCACCTACAAGGGCAAGTCGATAGATGCCCGCCAGATCGGGCGTGAACTCGGTGTCCGCTTCGCGCTCGAAGGTAGCGTGCAGCGCGTCGGCGATCAGGTTCGAGTCAATGCGCAGCTGATCGATACTGAAACTGGCGGCCATGTCTGGTCGGACCGCTTCGATCGTCTGCGGAGCAACTATCTGGAATTGCAAGATGACATAACCGGCCGGATCGCCCGCACTCTGGGATTGGAACTGGTTGTTCTAGCGGCCCGCAGCATCGAACTGGAGCACCAGACCAATCCTACCGCGTCGGACCTTGCTTTGCAGGGATGGGCTGCCGTGTACAAGCCGACCACGCCCGAGACGCGTGAGGAAGCTCGGCGCCTGTTTGAGCATGCGCTTGAGATTGATCCGCATACATTAAGGGCGATGACAGGACTTTCCCTGACACTAGCCAATCTGGTGATCAATGGACAATCCCCCGACCCGGCAGGAGATTTAAGTCGCGCCGACGAGCTCTCGCAGCAAGCAGTCGGGCTCGATCCGAATAATGCGGCCGCTCATGCGTTGCGCGCCCGGGCCCTGCAGGCACAGAGGCGGCAGAAAGAGGCCGCCGAGCAGTACAGGATCTCCCTGCAAATCAACGGCAATATAGCGACAACGACGCTTTTTCTTGGCGAGACGTTTGTCTTCACCGGGAAATCTCTTGACGCAATCCCGCTGTTCGATCGGGCCATTGAACTCAGTCCACGCGACCCGGGTCTTGGAACGTGGCAGTTTGAAATGGGGCGCGCGATGATCCTGCTCAGGCGCGATGATGAGGCGCTAACCTGGCTCAGCAGGTCGGTGGCGACGAATCCGAGACTGGCATATGGCCAACTTTACTACGCCGCGATCATGGCTATCAAAGACGACATAGCGGCTGCCCGCGCGGCACTCGCGGCGGCGGGTCGCCTGAATCCGAACTACACCAGTCTTGCGAAATTCCGGGCCACCGATCTGTCGGACGATCCTGCCTACGTGGAGCAGCGCGCTTACGTGGAAGGAGCGTTGCGCAAAGCGGGGCTACCGGAGCAGTGACTTCCGCATATGGCCCATCGCGTCCGTAGGCGCGGTGTAGCGGGATGTCAGTTCATAGGGGCAGACCGGAAGTTTGTAGCCGAGCGCCAGACGGTCGCTTTTGACCCATAGCGGGCGTCCATCGACTCCACCCGATATCCAGCTTGATCCTGATCAACATGCGATCCTTTCGCTAGAGCTAATGGAGACGTTGCGTAGCCCCCACTACGCGACCCCACCCAAAGCCGCTGGCTTCCCCAAGGGCTGGCGGCTTCCTTTTGTACGCATTTTTCCGGCCAGCCAAGAGAAGCACCCGCCTCCGGTTGACTACGTAGGTCCGCCCCTCGCCGATCTCGCTGGCGAGCGCGTCTTCTGCAGCGAGTTCAAGTATCGCAAGGGCATCGAGATTTTTGGCGAAGGGGGGCACGCCGACGAATACGTCTACCAGATTACTTCCGGAGCGGTGCGGACGTATAAGATGCTCCCAGATGGTCGCCACCAGATCAATGCGTTCCACCTCCAGGGTGACATGTTCGGATTTGAGAATGGCGTCGCGCACCGGTTTAGCGCTGACGCTCTCGTCGAAACCCACGTTCGCATCATAAAGCGAGGCAGCATCCTCGATGCCATGCAAAATCGAGTAGTCAGCACAAAAAACCTCATTTGCTTTGTTACGCAAAACCTGCAGCACGCGGAAGATCACATGCTTCTCCTGGGGCGGAAGACTTCCCTGGAGAGAGTTGCCGCCTTCCTTCTTGAAATGGATGAACGGCTAGCACATCCCGCGATGATGTTGCTGCCAATGAACCGCCGCGACATCGCCGACTATCTCGGCATCACCTTGGAAACCGTCTCCCGCGCGTTTTCCATACTTCGAGACGAAGCGCTGCTGCGCTTTGACGGAAACATTCAGCGGCGGATCGAATTGCTAGATCGTCATGCTCTCGCGGAGTTCGACGCCTGACTTCCGGTAGCGAAGCGGCGACACGCCTCATTGAGGTCCATTCAACGGGGCATAGCAGACCCGAGCTTACGTTGAGTCCTTCGCATTTTGACCCACCTCAGACGCTAGCAATTCATAGCCCGCAAAAAAGCCCCGGCGAGCCGGGGCTTTGGTTTGCACAGACTGGAGCGATCAGTATCTCGCCGCGATCGGAGCCCCGTAACCACCAAAGCGATAGTTGAACCGAACGGTGACCATGTCCACGTCCTGGCTGATCCGGTCGTTGAGTACCGCCGCAAGGCGCGGATCGACCACGGAGAAGGAGTTATTTGCGTGCCCCATCCACAGGTGGTCGTACTCAACACCGACCGACCAGTTGGGCGTGAAGCCATACTCAAAGCCGACACCCAAGGTACCGCCCCAGCGCGTATTATCTGCCGAGACCAGACCGATCCCGGTGGTGTTGTCGAATATAGTCAAGCGATTGCTGGTCACAGCCGCACCGCCCTTCACATAGAGCAGCGCCGAATTCCAAGCCCAACCGAGTTGCCCGGTGAACAGACCGATGGCGTCAGTCTTTGCCGTGGTTGAGAGCGTCGGATTGAACAGGCTCACCCGCGTGTTCTTGAGGTCGGCCCAATCGCCTTGGGCTTCCAATCCGAACACAAACTGACTGGTTTGCCAGCGATATCCAATTTGCCCGCCGACGACGCCTCCCGACCGATCACCGCACCCGCTCGCGACCGTTCCAAGGGCAGTTACGAAATCCACGCAACTGTGGCTTTGGCCCCAACCGCCGTTGGCACCGATGTAGAATCCCGTCCAGTCATAGATCGGCGCGACCACCGGGGGCGGCGCCTTGGTGTAGGGACGGGCCGCCAGATCAGCCGCCGACGCAGGGGCGGATAGACCCACGGCCATCATCCCGGCCGCGGCAATCAGAAGCTTTTTCATTACGAGAAATCTCCCCAGAAAGAAGTTCAAAAAAGGCACGACGCCCACCTGAGGAATCAACGCTATCCCGTTCGCCTGAAGGTTGATGTAGCTAAGCTG
The DNA here is from genome assembly GCF_052075915.1 of Bradyrhizobium sp. 1200_D9_N1_1. Lineage (NCBI taxonomy): Bacteria > Pseudomonadati > Pseudomonadota > Alphaproteobacteria > Hyphomicrobiales > Nitrobacteraceae > Bradyrhizobium > Bradyrhizobium sp. 1200_D9_N1_1. Next base: position 1,500,962 of record NZ_CP197226.1, read on the forward strand.
CAACACTCGGCGCAGATATCTAGCGGAAATTCTTTATATATATTAAGAACTTGCTGGGAACCAAATGCACGTCAACGTGCATATTACGGGACTGTAGATCGCGATCGGGGCTTCCGGTCGCCGTTCGACTGTTGCATGGAACCCCGGCGCGAACCGGTGTCACAAGCCTGTGGCATGACCATTGCGCAATGCAGGACGACTGGGATTTCAGCGCTCAGTTAGAGAATAAGCGCTGCCGGGACGCTTATTTCGAGCCCGGCGACGCTTCACTTCCTTTCGCTTGCGCCATCACTACGACGCATCTTGTTTCGACGAGCGGGGTATTCGGCGCATGACTTACGACACGGTAACAGTACATATGCTCCGCGACGTTCTAGACGACGTTCTTTCCAGTCCGTCATTCACTCGTCAGCAGCAGCGATCTGCGGTGGAAGTTGCCGAGCGCGTTCTCTTACTCGCTTCCCAAGGCGAGCGTGAACCGATCAGGATCAAACGACACCTGCTAAATGAGTTTTTGGCATCCGCTGCCAGCGAAGCCAACCGGGGCCGCCCCCTTCGCCTGATCGACGGTGAGCCTGCTAGGTGACCAAGTGCCGCTGGTAACGCCCAGCCGGTTCGATCGTGTCTGCCATGCCACCACTGCCGCTCATCGGAGCATTCCCTGCCCCTGGCAGGTCGGCTTATGGCCCTTAGCGACAGAAGTTCATGTCCGCTCGCATGTCGGCGACCGAGGCAAGAGCGGACTCGTTGTGCTCAACGTGAGGTTTGTCGCTCGTGACCCAGAACGGACCTCGCGCCGTTTTGGCTTAGGTGCGGACATCAAGAATTTTGCACCAGAATTGCGGTCGAACAATTCCAACGGGTTGCGCAGCGGCGTCGTTTGTTGGTGGGTTGCGTCGCCGCATCAATGCGTTACCACGATGAAATCCGTGTCTTTTCCGGTCTCATGGCTAAATCCGTTGTCGGAAATAATCAATGAAGAGGCCGGCGTCAGAAGTTTAGAGATCCTCTCAACCGTATCCTGAGGTATTTCGATGCGGTTGAGGACAGCGTTGGCCTGATCGGGCGACGGTACCGATAGGGCGGTTTGCTTCACGGGCGCCTCGCGCCCTTTCGTGGCACCCTCGATGCGAGGAAATTCGTCCGGAATCGACACGACGGTCCAGCGAATAGCCGTTCCCTCGTTCTGGAATTCCATTGCGGTAAACACGTGTGTTCCCAGCGGCTCCTCCGAATTTTCGATCTTGACCGGGACATCAAACAACGGCGTGAATCCCTGACGCACGAACAGCTTGCTCAACTTACGACTGACGAAGATGGAGATTGGGACGATTTTTTTTGGCGCGCTTGCAGCGGGAACCGAGCCCGGCACCTGGAGACTGGCGGCTTCCGGAGTCTCCGCGTTTGACACCAGTGATCCCTGCGTTGCTGCGGCTGTACCGATGCTCTTGGTTGCGACGGTGGCAGTCTGGAATTCCGACGAAGCGGACGAGGCTTTCGCTTGAAAAAGATGCGGATTGGTTATCTCGACCGGCTGGACATCACCGTGCGCAATGATCACGCGCGTGCCGCGCTTCGTGAGATGCCAGAGTCGAACGGCAAAATCACTCTTCAAACGGATGCAGCCGTGTGACGCCGGATGCCCAGGCACGACACCGGCGTGCAACGCTATCCCTGACCAGGTGATGCGTTGCATGTAGGGCATGGGTGCGGCGCTATAAATATTTGAACGGTGCCATCGTTGTTTGCTGATAACGCTGAACACGCCGAGGGGCGTAGGATGCCCCTCCATTCCCGTGGACACCGAAGAGCGTGCAATCAGGGCGCCGTTGTCAAAAAGCGAGACTCGTTGGTCTGCTATTGAGATGATGATCTGGAGCGGGCCCTTCGGAAGGGGCTCGGGCGCGGTTTCAGAGTTTGTCTGCCGGTGGTGGTGCTTGTGAGCGTATTGGCCCGGCCAGAACGTGTGTTGGGGTTCAAACAGAAATTGAGCGTGTACGATCCCCGCAGGGAGCATGAAGATGGCGAATACAGCCGTTGTTATCGCGCGCTGCATTGCTCGTAATCCCTGAGCGAACATCGCCCGGTCCAATAGGCACGATTCCATCGTTTCGAAACGATGCGCGAAGCCGACGCCTGATGCGTCATCCCGACCAGCGCGCCAAGCCTCTCCTTCAAATCTGGTCGCAGTGGGTCGAAAATAGGACCGTACTCACAATTACGGTGGGAGTTGCCGTTGAGACGGGCGCAATTGCTTGTGATCGGCGCGTTGCAATCGGGCAACATGTTTTGGAGAAATTGACGAGCGGCCGTTTGCGCCATTGCGCGACCCACATTGATCCCAAGAATGAGCCTCTTCGCATGCTTGGCTTTTCTACACGGCTCCGGCGGAGCCTATGGAGGCGACGGCATCATGAACCCGCGGCGATTTGCGATAGTGGCGCCAACGTTTTGCGGGACGGTCGTTCTCGCGGGGGGGATCGTTGGCTGGCTGGCTGGCTTCGGTTCGGCCGGCACCGAGAACGCCCGCGCAGTGCCAATCGAGGACCGCGCAGCATCTCTCGCCGCCACCGCTCGGCTCGCGGATGAACCGCAGGCAATCGCAATGGCCAACGCCGTTGTCGCGAACGCCACTGTCGCTAGCGCCGAAGTGGCGACGGCCGCCGAACCCGCGGCAGGGACGACCACCGACACGACGGCGGTATCGGATAAGCCGGAATCGATCGTCGCGTTGCCCGATCCGTCGCAGATGCTGTCGGCCGATTTACCGCCTGTGCAGGAATCGGTGGGCTTGGGCCACCGTGATGTCGCCCAACCGGCGCCGACAAGGTGTGGTGCATCCGGCGGTTCCTCCAACTCGGGGCCGCAGGATTTTCGGTATCTCATTTGTTATGTCTGGTCCGAACTGCCGCCTGCCGAGAAGCCGGCTGCGATCGTCTTGCGTTCGTTCAAGGACATCCCGGTCGGAACGCCGGTGGAAGAGATCAAACGCGCGTCCGACGCTTTCGGTCTGGATTTCACTTTCATGAAGGCGGTGGCTAAGGTCGAGTCCGGTTTCGACCCCAAGCAACGCACCGGGTCGTATATCGGACTGTTCCAGCTGAGCAAATACGAGTTCGGCAAATTCGGCTCCGGAGACATTCTCAATCCCCGCGATAATGCCGTTGCGGCAGCCTACAAGGTCATCATCGAAGGCATTCTGTTTCAGTGGGTGACGCACAGGGAGCCGGACTTGAACGATCTCTACCTGATCCATCAGCAGGGCTGGGAGGGCGCCGCGGAGCACCTCAGCCAACCCAATCGCATAGCCTGGAAATCGATGTGCGCCACCAGCGAAGGCAGGGAGAAGGGCGAAAAATGGTGCAGGCGCGCGATCTGGCGCAATACGCTTCCGGCCGTCAAAGAGGCGTGGAAATCGGTGGAGAAGCTAACGTCGGAGGCGTTCGTCGGAATGTGGCGCGAGCGGGTTGCTCATTTCTATTCGAAATACATGACCACCGCCACCGCCGATGCCGAGCGGGCGCACCAGTAAATTTCCGTTGAGTGTTTGGCAGGAGTTGCCGCACCCGCGGGCCGAGCGGGGCCTCACCGCCGCTGGTCGCGCGGATGCACTTTACGTCGTCAACGACGCGCTCGGGTCGTTCCTGCTGCGCGCTAGCGAGGTGATCGATCAGGTGCCGATGTCTGCTTGCGCTTCGCACGCGGCGATATGAGGGACCACATCGTTTCCCACAAAAACGACCACGGAGCTTCGTATGGGCGCTACGGAGCATTGCAGTGGTGGAGCTGGCTAAAATCAGCTTTTGCGAGATTTTCGGCGTCGTTCAGCTTTCGACTTTTGCAACACTATCGGCCCTTCGGCGACAAGCAGATCTCGCCTTGTGTCCGCTTTGCGCCCAAGAGCGGCCCTCCCTTCTGGCCCATCGCTGACGTGCGACCCAAATGTTTTCAGATCCGCTAAACGCATCAAAAGGGACGTCGGCCATCGACCGACTTCTTTCATAACATCTCACTTGCGAATCCGCTCGTGGACGCGAAGCGGACATCTGGCGAGATAGTCGACAACGGCTAAGGACCAGAAGGCGAAGCCTGATTGATCTTGGGCAGGCGCATCAGGGAAGCCGTATTGACGCATTGATCCTCCGCCGTGGACTTGCGCAGTGTAGTTGTCGTGGGCGACAATGACGTAATCCGACGGGTACCAGGCTATGGTCCCTGCAACCCACTACGCCAAGAGCGGCGACGTTCACATCGCCTACCAAGTCGTTGGTGATGGGCCCATCGACTTGGTGCTGGTTCATGGCTGGATTTCTCATCTTGAGTACCAATGGGAAGATCCCGCATTAGCCAGGTTCCTCAACCGTTTGGCCTCTTTCAGTCGCCTCATCGTCTTTGACAAGCGCGGCACGGGCCTGTCGGACCGCGTCGCGGAGAGCGCGCTGCCCACCCTCGAAATGCGGATGGATGATATCCGCGCGGTCATGGACGCAGCAGGTTCAAATCGCGCCGTCATCTTCGGCATCTCTGAGGGGGGGCCGCTTTCGACGCTGTTTGCCGCGACCTATCCCGGGCGCACCGCCGCACTGATCATGTATGGCGCTTACGCCAAGTGGATTCGCACCGACGACTATCCGTGGGGCCCCACACGTGAGCAGCACGAAGCCGCCTTCAATGCTTACGAAAAGCATTGGGGAACACCGATCGGCCTCAAGACGCTGGCCCCCAGTGCTGCCAATGACGAACGGGTGCGTCAATGGTGGGCCCAGTTCATGCGCATAGCCGCCAGCCCAGGCGCCGGCATCACGCTCTATCGGATGAATGTCGAGGTCGACATTCGCGCGATCCTTCCGACGATCAGGGTGCCTACCTTGATCCTCCACAGGAGAGGCGATCGATTGCAGCCTTGCGAGGGCGCTCGCTACATGGCCGGGCAGATCCCGGGTGCAAAGTTCGTCGAGCTGCCCGGCGACGATCACATGCTCTGGATCGGCGATGCCGATTCGCTGCTTGCAGAGATCCAAGAATTTCTGACGGGCGAAACTCCGATGTTGGAGGCGGACCGCGTTCTCGCAACGGTCCTCTTCATTGATGTTGTCCAGTCGACCCAGCGCGCCACGGAGATCGGAGACTCACGTTGGCGCGACCTGGTCGACAACTATCATCAGCTCGTTAGCAAGGAAGTCGCGCGTCTCGGCGGTCGCGTCGTGAACACTGCCGGCGATGGTGTGTTCGCAACCTTCGACGGCCCGGCGCGCGCGATCAAATGCGCGCGCGCGGTCAGGGACGTGGTTGGCAGTTTGGGGTTGGCGATCCGCTGCGGTATTCATACTGGCGAGTGCGTAATTGAAGGCGACGACGTGGCTGGCATCGCTGTGCACATCGGTGCGCGCGTGGCAGCCCGCGCTGATCCTGGCGAGATACTTCTTTCCAGCACCGTGAAGGACCTGATCGCTGGCTCAAGAGTGGAATGCTCGGACCGGGGTTCTCATACTCTCAAGGGCGTCCCCGGCCGCTGGCGGCTTTTCGCAGTTCAAGAATGTGCACGTTAGGCCTTGTCGGTTGCGGAAAGCACCTGCTTCGGGTCAACAAGCGACTTGGCCGGATGGCGGGTCCTCGCGCAAAGCGGACATTCGGTCGAACCGGCAGTTCGCAAAAGAGTGGGTCCTATCATCCGCTTGCTGACAAATTTTCGGCAAAGCGACCACGAAACATGAGCAATTTGCGGACTGACGCACCGCGGCAAGGTGCCGCTATCCGATCAGAAGCGCTGCGAAAAAGTTGATCCGCGCGAGTCTGGTTTCGGCCGATCGTTCGGATAAGCTTGCAACAATTGCGGAAAGATCAAAAAGCTTCTTGGGAGGAAATGATGCTCGACACCACGCTTAACGCGCGCATCCAGGCCTTTCTCGACAAATTCGAAGCGGCGCTTGTGGCGGGCGACCTGGACGCCGCCGTAGCGATGTTCGCACCCGAGTGCTACTGGCGCGACCTCGTTGCCTTCACCTGGAACATCAAGACCATGGAAGGTCGCGATCAGATCCGCGAGATGCTCAACTCCTGCTTGGCACAAGCAAAGCCACGCAATTGGAAAATAGCCGACGCGGAAAGCGCTACTGAAGCCGACGGCGTAATCGAATGCTGGATCACGTTCGAGACCGAGGTCGCGCGCGGCTACGGTCTAGTCCGTCTCCAGAACGGCCAGATCTGGACGCTTTTGACGACGATGGTCGAACTGAAAGGTCACGAGGAAAAGGCGGGCTTCACCCGGCCGCTTGGTGCCCGCCATGGCGTCAATCCCGGCGCCAAAACATGGAAGGAATTGCGGGACGAGGAAACCGAGCAGCTCGGCCTTAAGACGCAGCCGTACGTGCTCATCATCGGCGGCGGTCAGGGTGGCATCGCACTCGGCGCGCGGTTGCGCCAGCTCGGCGTGCCCACCATCATCGTCGAGAAGAACGCCCGTCCCGGCGACTCCTGGCGCAACCGCTACAAGTCGCTCTGCCTGCATGATCCGGTCTGGTACGATCATTTGCCGTACATCGACTTTCCGAAGAACTGGCCGGTGTTTTCGCCCAAGGACAAGATCGGCGACTGGCTGGAGATGTACACCAAGGTCATGGAGCTGAACTACTGGACCGGCACCACGGCCAAACACGCTGACTGGGACGACGCCAAAAAGGAATGGACGGTTGTCGTCGAGCGCGATGGCAAGGAGATTACGCTCAAGCCGAAGCAGCTGGTTTTCGCGACCGGCATGTCCGCCAAGCCGAACATGCCGCAATTCAAGGGTATGGACACCTTCAAGGGTGAACAGCACCATTCCTCGCGCCACCCAGGTCCCGATCGCTACAAGGGCAAGAAGGTCGTCGTGATCGGCTCGAACAATTCGGCACATGACATCTGCGCCGCGCTGTACGAGGCCGGCGTCGACGTGACCATGGTGCAGCGCTCGACCACCCATATCGTGCGCTCGGATTCGCTGATGGCATCCATCGCGGACCTCTATTCAGAGCGCGCGGTCCGCGGTGGAATGACGACAGCCAAGGCCGATCTGATCTTCGCTTCGCTGCCCTACAAGATCCTGCATCAGTTGCAGAAGCCGGTTTATGACAAGATCCGCCAGGATGACGCCGATTTCTATGCAGGGTTGACGAGAGCCGGTTTTCGGCTCGACTTCGGCGACGACGATTCCGGTCTGTTCATGAAGTACTTGCGTCGCGGCTCGGGCTACTACATCGACGTTGGCGCCTCGCAGCTCATCATCGACGGAAAGGTCAAGTTGGTCGCAGGCCAGGTCGAGGAAATCACGCCCAATGGTGTCAGACTCTACGACGGGAAGGAGCTGCCCGCCGATGTGATCGTCTACGCCACCGGCTACAGTTCGATGAACGGCTTTGTCGCCGACCTGATCAGCCGGGACATGGCCGACAAGGTCGGCAAGGTCTGGGGACTAGGCTCGAATACCACCAAGGATCCCGGCCCATGGGAAGGCGAACAGCGCAACATGTGGAAGCCGACGCAGCAGGAAGGGTTATGGTTCCACGGCGGTAACCTGCACCAGTCGCGTCACTACTCGCAATTCCTGTCCCTACAGTTGAAAGCTCGCTATGAGGGCGTTCCGACCCCGGTCTATGGCCTGCAGCCCGTTCATCACAAGGCATAAAGCTTCGTAGCACATGGTTGGGTTCGCGGTTTGGCGTGGCCCATTGCCGCATGGGCCTGACAAGCTCGTGCGGACCCCGCATCGAAGACCCACTGGTCCGCTGCGCCAGCTTTAGCGCCTGTGTCGCGTCGACCGGTTGAGCCGGCAATGCAAGGCGGAGATCAAGATAGATTTCGGCCCGGTGTCTAGTTTGAGGTCGGTCTATGGCCGACTTCTTCCATAACAACTGATGTGCGCATTGTGGCTTATCTCGCCTTGTTTGCTTTGCGGGCTCCGGTGGTCCGAAAACCCAATTGTCACATAAAGATCGGATGGGTGAAGGCGCGGCTGTTTCTGTCGATACTCGGCTCGCAGCCGGCTTCTTTCGCTTTGCGTGTTCTACTTCCGAAGGCCTTTTGCGCCCGTCTGAAGGCCGGTATCGTTGCTGCGAAAGCCGTGTCCCTTAGGTCCCGGCAGCAGTCGCGGGGGAATAGATGCAAAAGAACGGCGCGGCGATCGTCTTCAGCGCAGGCGACTTGGTCGGGCACCTGAATTGTCGTTACCTCACGTACCTCGATCTCAAGGTCGCGCAAGGCGAGCTGGCGAGGCCAAGGGTCCGCGATGACCCAACTCTCGATGCGCTGACAGAGCGCGGCAAGATCCACGAGCGGGGCTTCGTCGACCATCTTGCCGAGCAGGGCGGCTCCGTCGCTAGGCGATGGTCCGCGGCGACGCAGTGATCGTCCAAGCGGCATTACAGGATGGACATTGGAGTGGTCGCGCCGATGTGCTGCGTCGGGTCGAGATACCAAGCGGCTTGGGCGCTTGGTCTTCCGTTGTGGAAGACAAGAAACAAGCGCTCGACCTCGTCGACAGAGTTCTGTCCAAAAACCCGGCAAGCGCGAGTGCCCATAGGACCAAGGGAGCCATTCTTCTATTTGGACACCCTGAGGAGGCAATGGCTGAATACGATGCAGCGCTCGAAATCGATCCAAATAATCCAGCTGTCTACGCTGCTAAAACAATTACACTTATCGTAACCGGGCGGGCGCGCGAAGCCTTCTCGCCGCTCCAGTTGGCTCACTGCTATGTCTGTTTTGGCCACTGCGCACGAGTTGCGGAGGCACGTTGTTCTATACGAACTCAAGGCGCGGGATTGAGACGCGTAGCCTTATTGGCGCGCTCCCGAACCTAGCTTGGGGAGTGCTTGAGGGTGTGCATGAGGCTCGGGGGGTATGAAGTGTCAGGTGCTATTGAGCTGATCGTGGAGGGTTACGTTTCCCTCAGAGACCAAGCCGCTCTTGATGAGCTTCGGACACAGCGCCGCAAACTTATCGCAGATTTCAATTCATGTACCGGGATCGACTGCACGAGCACTATTCGACAGATCGAGGAAGACATTGTCGTGATTGAGGCTGGGCTGGCGCGGTTGGATGGCGCAGCGACGAGATCGCCAACCAGTTGTTCCCGTTCAGCCCGCCGCCTTAACTTCCTTCTCCGCTCCACGCATCACAATCTTGAGCGCGCCATCCGGCAACGGCCGCTGTAACGCCTTCGCTCATCCCACGGCGCGCGCATCCAGACATCACGCTGCTCGTCTGCGCCGTCAGGATCACGGCATTGTCTTTGAATGAGACCGGCTCCAATCACGAAAACATTCGGCCTGGTCGACAGGAACCATAGACAAGGTGTGGTCCGGGGATTGGCTGCGTGTCTAAGTCGGGACGTAATGCCTCATACCCAAAATGATCCCGGCTCCTCTGAGGACTCATTTAGCCATAACAGAGCTTGTCGCGGCTCTAGAAACAAGACGCGTTCTTCCCTGGCCGATGCTAAATCACCGCTAGAAAGATAGAGGACGAAGCCTCTGCGATTGTCATGCAGTAACGCTTCTCTGGCGTGGCTCTCTGAGAGGGATTGAGTATCGATGAACGGAATAATTCGAGAGGAAATAAGCTGCACTTAAAGATCTTCCTATTGTGAACAAACACGTTGTTTCTCTGCGTTCGCTTTGCCCTTTGTCCGCGCGGTGACGAAATGAATTCCGACCTGAGATCCATCGACCCAAATCAGTTCGCATCGCCGAAATGCCAGACCTGTGGTGGATAGAACGAGGAAAAATTCTTGTGCCTTTAGAGGATCGGTTGAGCCTTCAACCTCAAGTTTGGCACCGCTTTCAGACGCGTCGAGAAGATGACACCTTCGCTGCCATGTCCCATCGGCTCCCATGATCCTAACGATATGTTTGTGGTCAAACCGAACGCGATTTGTCTTTCGATTATTTCCAATCATCTGAAATTCCAATGCTTCAATCAACTTTTCAGAATAGATGCGTCCCTGCGCGCGGCTCCAAGGCGCATATCGATCATCGCAGAATGAGCAAGTAGCGCCTTTCTGACCTCTTCATCCAAATTGGTCTGCCCGACGATCAGCCGGATGCAAGTATTCGCGAGTTCAAGAAGAAAAATGGCCTGGCGGGCGTCATCTGCTGTCTTAATTTTTAGAGCTTCAACCTGCGACAACAGAGCGGCGACGTTCGCTAAAACGTCGGGCAGTCTCTGGTCTGAGGGACTTGTCCCAGATTTCAATTTGCGAGGCCGCTGAAATCTAAGGACCGAAGACATTGTCGTAAATCTCTTTTGCGGTCGGCAATTACTGCCGCAATGACGTTGCTTTGTCGAAAGCGATCAAAAAAACGATGAAAAAAATATAGCTTCACGCGAGACAACGGTCGAACAGACCAACTCCGACTAGAGTTGCCGTGATAATCACGGCTGCCCGATACGCAGTAGAAATCCGTGTTTTAGTTTCACGCCTAAGTGGTTAACGAAAGTTTATCAGGTTGCGCGCGGTCGGTATTGAAGTATCCAAGTTGCAGAAAATAAGTGATCGAATTTCGGCAAGCATCGATTTACCGGATCATCCGGCACTACGCAGGCGCGGGGCATAGCAGTTGACCACGCGGTAGGGCGCGAGGATGGCGCTTGGTCGGGGGTGATGCTGACGCACTCGACCTACATCAATCCCTTATCGGTAACGCGCAAGCGGCGGACGTAATAGCCTTGGCTCTGAACGGCCAGCCTGATCTCGGCGCTGACTTTGAAAACTCTTTTTCTGCTCTTGCGCCACTTATGTGCAGAGTAAAGCACGGGTACGGCAGAGCCTGTACTTAGAACGAGCAAGTCGCGCTTGTCATTGCGATAGACATCAAACACCTTTTGTCCCCCGCTAATCTTATTGAATGAAATATGTTTTGGTCGTCTCAATCGACGAGCTTAGTATCTCAAATGACTGTGCGGGTTGTAAATGTGCAACTGTTAGCCGCGAATCATTGCCGGATCGAAGCGCTGGGCCTGATGAAGTGGCAAAGTCTACGGTGCTATCCCACCTTGAGCGCGCTGGATCAGCCCTATGGCGATCCCGGTGCGAAGCGCGAAGGTGCCGAATTGGCGCTGCGCATGCAGCGTTGCGGTGTTTCGCGGTGGCATCCCGATCCCGTTGCCGCCTGCGAAGCCACCGAGGCAGGCCGCGAAGTGAAGTGAGGGCTCTTACGTCACACCCCTTATCGTGACGCGAATGACCTTAACGAACAGATCGAAGCTCGGAATAAGAAGCAGGCCGTATCCGCAGAATGCTAAAAGCAAGAAGCACGTAAGTGCCAACCGATGCTTGACGTCATTCCGGAAAAAAGTCTCTATGAGGATCGACCGGAGCAGGCCTTCAAACTTACTCTTTGCTAGATTCCAGTTCCCGACATCGGGATTGTTCCGTCCTGTCGCAGCATCGACGAAGCTGTCAAATTCCGCGTCATCATATTTCCCATGCAACGTGCGGTGACCTTCGTGTCTGATAACCCCGTTTAGATCGATGTAATTGTCCACGGTGAAATGAACCAGCGCTCGCTCCACGTAATCAAACTGATCGGTGCCGACCCGGAAAATATAAGGTCGCCGCAATCGGTAAAGGATGTTTGCTGAACCCAAAATAATTAGGCCAAAGTATATCAGCTTCAGTCGCCCGGACGCCGTGAGGCTAAGCACCGACAGTTGATGTTCGCTTGCAAGATCATTGAACGATATGTGCTGGGAAACACCGTCGTTGAATAAAACTAGATAGCCAACGACGGGTACGGCCATCGCGCATTTCGCGATCCACCCATCCAAGAACCGAACCCAACGAGACCACCCAAGGTTATAGTGAAAGGTGGACCACTCCGTTCTCCAGTAGTCTATCCCGATCATGGATCGAGGCCCGACGCAGGAAGATCGCGACCGCGATCATAAACCGCTTTCCAAAGCGGCTCGGGATGCAGCGCGGAATCGCCCTTTGCGTCGGCAAGTATCTTAGCCACGGCGAAAGCAAAATCGCTGCCGTAGGGGGGGCTCTCGACGAATAGCTCTATAACCCGTCAGGGACTCTGACGTCGGAGCTGCCATGGCCAACCCGAGCCGCCTGCTTATGTTTGCCGCGAGTTGGTTTGCTTTGGCTGGAAGCATGCCGCCTTCGTCGCGCAGTATCTGAGAGATCATTCGTTCAGCCTTGTCAGCGTCAATTCGAATTTCCGCCATTGGGGGCTCGTTTTCCATTTGTGCGAATCAGAGTGGTCACGCTGGCACAATGCGGGGTGGCAACCGTAGCCCCCGGACCGCACGCTGCATAGCCTGGATGCCGGCCCAATAGATATTGATCGCGTCGATCTCCTCGACCTCGACGAACGCCACACACCAACTCTCCGCCTTTTCCTTGATCTCCTTCGCGAGTTCTTCGCGTGCCGCGGCATCGAGCTTTTTCGAGTCGTCGATCCCGACTATCCGCGTGCCAGGTTTCAGGATCACGGCGCCAGCGGAGACCGGCCCGGCGAGAGGGCTCATTCCGGCCTCGTCCACACCTGCCACGGCAGCATGGCCACTTTCCCAGAGGGAGGTCTCGAAGCGGAGCATCTTGCGGAGCCGCTGCCCTTCGGACCTATTCTCGAAGCGGCGTTTATCGATTGAAGCCAAGATCGCCCGCGCTCCCGCGCGGGTGTCTGCCCGCAAGATCTGCTCGACACTTGGCTTCAAGCGGTCTTTTCTCCACGACATAGCGCTGACGCAACACATCGAGTGAATACTGGGACATCGCGGCCTTCGTGGAGACTGACTGTCGGGGTCGTGTCAGTGAACTTTGTGGCGATTGTCTGAAATAGCTGTCCTGTCTCTTCTGTATGCAATGGCCTTTCGGAAGGAACCGGCCGGCTCCCATTTGAGGTCCGATTCTGCGCTGCCCCCCACATCGCGTCCGCCGACCTCAGAGGGAACCAACTGGTGTCTTCATCCCTTTAGAAAGAGCGGAACCTCGATCCCCCTGCGCAACGACATCTCACCGTGCCGATTTCGGTACCTTCAGGACCAGACATGCTCGTATGGGCTGGTATCGGCTGGGAGCAACGAGGGCTCAGTGCGGCCACGCTGAGCCAAGGATGATCGAGCAGAAGTTCTGACGGACGTAGTTCATGTCCTTCAGCGCGAGGACGTCGGCCTTCACGTTTCCGAACGTCGTCAGCGGCTTCTTGATAATTCCATTGGCGAAGTGATCGATGATGTTCTCCTTGAAATTTGCCTCACGCGGATGATGGACGCAGACATGGTCGCGCTGTTCATGCGTGAAGTCGTGATAGGCGATGCCGAGCACGTCCATCTCCACACCGGCGGTCACCAGCGCGATGGTCGGGCGCATGTGCTCGGGGATTCCGGGCGTGGTGTGGAGCGCGATGGCAGTCCAGACGTCCTCGATGTCACGCTCGGGCACGCCGTAGCTTTTCATGAATTTGCGGGCGGCATTGGCGCCGTCGACCTCGAAGCGCAGATCGGGGCTCGAATATTTCTCGGTGAGGCCCAGGTCGTGGAACATGGCGCCGAGGTAAAGCAGCTCCGGGTCGTATTTCAGCCCGCGGCGCTCGCCGGTGAGCGCGCCCCACAGGAAGACACGCCGACTATGGTTGTAGAGCAGGTCGTCTTCGGTATCGCGCACGAGCTGCGTGGCTGCGCGCGCGATGGCGCTGTCAGGCACGCGAATGCCGGCGATGATTTCGGACATGGAGTAATCTCCTCGGTTGGATAACGGGCTGGTTGCTTGTCGGGATTAGGCAACAGAGCTCTGCTCCGGACAACAAGCGGGATGCTACGGATCAGGACAGCCGTACGTCGTTTCCTGACAAAGGGCCGCTCGGAGCTTCAGGGCAGTAGGAGCCCGCAGTTTCGTCCTCGGATAGCTCGCGAACTATTGCGGTTCTGCTCGTCGGAAGCTGGCGCGATATTGGACAGGGGTCACGCCGAGACGGGTGCTGAAGACAATCCTCATCCGATCCGCAGATCCGAAGCCGCAATCGAAGGCAATGGCCTTCAGCGGTCGGTCGCTTGCTTCCAGCATCATGCGCGCGGCATCAATACGGGCGCGCTCGATGAACTCGTGCGGTGTGGTCCCGGTCACCTGCCCGAAATGCCGGGCCAGATTCCGGGGGCTCATGCCGACCACAGCGGCAAGCGACTCCAACGTGTGGCGATCCCCAATATTGGCCATGACATGGTCCTGGATGCGTGCGATTGGCGATTCCGGATCCGCAGGTGCCGTGAGGTAGGGACTGAACTGCGATTGTCCGCCCTGGCGCTGGGCAACTACAACCAGCCGCTTGGCGACCTTGAGCGCCGTTTCCGCGCCGTGCCGCTGCCCGACGAGCGCCAAGCCCAAATCTATCCCCGCAGTCACACCAGCCGCGGTGATCAACCGTCCATCGCGGACATAGATCAGATCCGGTTCGACTTTGGCCTTCGGAAACCTGGCCGCCAGCGCCTGTGCATCCTGCCAATGGGTGGTGACACGCCGATCGTCGAGGAGGCCGGCATAACCGAGCACAAAAGCCCCAGTGCAGATCGATCCATAGACGCTGGAGCGCCACGGTAGCTCCTTGACCCACTGAAGCAGGCACGGTTCGGGCTCCGCTTCCGGTGGCGTCGGAGTGCCGGCCACCAGAACGATGTCGAAGCCGCCCGCCGCCTCATCGAAAGTCAGGTCGGCGACCATGCGTATGCCGTTCGACGCGCGCAGCGGATTGCGGTGAGCAGCAACCAATACCGTTTCGTAGCGATACGCGCTGCCGAGAAACGTGTTCGCCTCGCTGAACACATCCATCGGCCCCGCCACGTCCAGGGCCTGGACCCCCTCACAGACGACGATCGCGACAGCCTGTACCGGCACCTGTTACAGCCTCTCCACTCGGAGCCTTATTATGCAGGTAGTCCGGCCCCCGCAAAAGGCCTGGGGCGATCCGAGAGGCAACAGAACGAACATCCGTGCATCCGGGATAAACCAGGGGCTATGGACCTCTATTGGTCGATTTTGCTCTCCCACCGGCCAATCAAGAGGCCCATGGAGGTCCAAAAAGATCGTCACGGCAACAGGCGAATTTGTCGCGCCATTATTGTGATCCCGGCGCCTTGTCCGGCGTCGTCAATGGCTCGTCCTTGGAATCCACAACGAAGACCGCCAGTAAGCTGGCGGACTCCTTGTCACTCGCGTTCTCACTGACCCTGTGATGCGAACCGGGCATTTCGTAAAAGCTTTCGCCTGCGTGATAGATCTTCGCGGGTTCGTCGCCGACTTGACTACGGATGGCCCCCGACAGCACGTAGGCGTAGATAAAAGCTGACGCTGCGTGGTGATGAGCGAGCGATTTGGCTCCGGGAGGATAAGTCACCGTCACAGCAACCAGCCTCTTTCCTTCGACATTCGGCAGTGTGTGCGCGAAGGCGACTTTCACCTGCTCCCGGTCCTGCGCGATCGCCGGGGAGGCTCCCAGGGCGATCGCTGCTGCTATCAGCGGGACGGCGGCCGTTCGCAGTGCTCTTCTCGCTGCTTTTGCCGACATACCTCGAGGGTCTGATACAGCACCAATCCGATAGGCAAATCCACTGATCGACATCATCGCACATCCTCTTCTAACGAGTTCACGCAACTGCTTGAAACCAGGACTCAGAGCCGAACCGATGGTCATGGTGAAGCTTCCGATGAGAAGCCATTGCCTCCGCCATCACCTTCGGCCTGATGTGCTGCTGCCGCTGAGCAGCACCGACAACAGAGAGCCCGGCGATCATGAACCCCTTCGCCAAGGGTTAACCAGATTGGGGAGGCCAGCGAGTCGGCGCTGGTAACTTGCGCGCGATCGGGCTTGAGCTCCTGGAGCACCGGATAGGTCCTAGTCATGATTGTGAGTCTTGTGCTGGGAATCCGGGAAGGGAGAAGCAGTGATCAGGTCGCAGGCGTTGGGACTCTTGAACCCCGGGATGAAACGCTCGCAAACGGCGGCGTTGACGGTGCCGTACGTGGTCGCTGGCTTGTGCGCAAAACCGGCGAAATACTCCTGAATGAAGCCTTCTCTGAAATTCGTGCGCGGGTACTTGGCGACGATTTCCTCGCGCAGCTCCGCAGGAAATTGCTCGAACCCCACTCCAATGACATCGAGAAGAACACCGGAATTGAGGAGCGCTACTTCAGGACCCATATACTTCGGGATGCCGGGAGTGGTGTGCAGCGCGATTGCTTCCCAGACGGTCTGCATCTGATCTTCAGCGATGTTATGGGTGCTAAGAAACTGCCGTGCGGCATTTGCGCCATCGACCTCGAAGCGCTCGTCTGGGCTCGAGAACTTCTTGATCAGGCCGAGATCGTGAAATGCGGCGGCGACGTACAGAAGCTCACGGTCGAAGCGCAGATTCCTCTGACGACCCTGCTCAGTCGCGAACAGGTAGACGCGGATCGAGTGATTGAACAGCAGATCGGTGGAATGTTCGCGCAGGATGTCTGTCGCCTCTTTCGCGAGCAAGGAATCGGGAATGACGAGAGCCTGGGCGAGATTTCGGGCTGTCATTGTTGCGTCCTTTCTAGGATTACTGTGGGGCTTGGCTGCGCATTGCGCGGGAGCGCAACTGCGACGTTATCCTGATCAACTCGCTCCGACGTCGAGCACGATCTTTCCTTTCGGCTGAGGCCGCACGCGTTCCAGCATCAAATGAGCCTCGCGCGCATCCGCGAGCGGTAAGACTGTCCCCACGTTTGTTCGTAGTTTTCCACCATCGATGAAGCGAGCGACCTTGGTCAGAAATTCGCTCCTGACGTTGACCAGAAAGAAGGCGGCTTCAACACCGTAGCGCTTTGCAAGGTCCTGACCCGGGCGAGACACTGCCGAAATCAGCTTGCCGCCGCGACGAAGGACCTGGAATGAGCGTTCTTGAGTTTCGCCGCCGACCAGATCAATAACAGCGTCCGCGTCCTGTACTTCTTTCTCAAAGCGCTGGGTCCGGCAATCAATCACGGTGTTTGCGCCGAGGTCGCGCACGGCGGAAATATCCTCCGTCGATACGGATGCGATGGTTTGCACACCTGCCTGACGAGCCAGTTGAACCGCATAGGATCCTACGTTACCGGCCGCTCCCTGAATGACCACCGTTTGACCTGCTTTGAGTTGGGCGTGATCAAACAATGCCTGCCATGCGGTGACGGCAACGACAGGAACGGAGGCGGCTTCGACGTGGGTTAGCGAGGTTGGCTTAGTCGAAACCATCCCTGCGGAAGCGACAGCGTATTCGGCGTAGGCCCCGACAAACTGCGGGTTCGTAACACCGTACACCTGATCTCCCACAGCTAACTCGGCAACGTCATGGCCCATGGCGACGATTTCACCAGAAAGATCTGAACCCAAAGTGAGAGGAAGCGGTTGCGGCAAAGCGCTCTTGCCAGCCCTGATCCAGCCATCCCATGGTCCGACTCCAGCGGCTTTGACTTTGACCAGGACCTCGCCAGCGCCTGGCTCGGGCCGTGGAACGCGCTCGAACTTCATGATCTCTGGTGGCCCGAACTCGCGAACGCGCCAGGCCATCATTGTTGAAAGAGTTCGCTCTTCAGTAGCGTCACGAATCATGCTGCTCGGAATCATCTGAAACTCCTGGTGCTTAGCTGGCTTGTCCGCATGTGGCCACGGGGCGCTGCTTTGAACAACAAACCCGATCCTACGGATCAGGACAGCCGCACGTCGTTTCCTGACAAGATCGGCGCGAACGGGCGCTCTTATCGGGTGCTATCGAGGGCCCTGACAAAGCGACTTGCAGAACCCAACCTTTAGAAGGTCAGGATCTCAAGGCCATGTCAGACTTTCTGTGCCGCGGAGATCTGCTGCAACTTCCGTTGTGAGCAATCTCTGGCCGCGTCGACATAGGGATCAGGCCGAAGCGAGAGTCGTGGGCACGCTCCCACGCTGGCATGTGGTCAGATCGGCAAGTCGTGCTGCGACTCTGCGTCGGCGACCGTCTGCAGCGAGGCAAGCGAGATTCCGGGCAGCCTAGATGCCGACCAGCCCATTTGGCGCGGCAGCTCGAGGTCGACTTTCTGGGCAAATAGGTCGTGCAGGGTTTGGAAAGCGCTGCAACCGGTCTCCGGGCTGATTTAACAGGATCGCAGACCCGGGGTTTGCACCACTGTAGCTGAGCTGATTGGAGGTGGCTCGACGCCAGAATTCATTAGTTTGAATGTACGTGCGTAAGGCTCCAGCGTTCATTCCTCGCCACTGGCACGATCCGAATGATTCCCGAGCAAGTGCGAAGAAGTTGAAGCCAGAGCCATCGAGCAGCACCTCTCGTAACAGCACCACCGTCATCTCCGCTCGCACGCCGACATCACCTTGACGGACTCATCGGTTGAACGAGTGAGGGTCGTTCGCGCCTGAGACGAAGACTGTGGCCGTCATTGGGTCCACCAGCTTGCCGTATTCTTTTGTCCCCAAATGGGGATTGCTGGATCGCTCTTCTTTCATCCAAGGTTGCTTGATCGGAGCCCACATCGATCGGTGATGGGCATCAAGCCAAACCCAAAATCTGCGACGTCCATGACGGGCCGCAATCCGACCCGCGTCGCGCATTTCCATGCAAAGGGAGCGGAGACCATGGCACTCATCAACGGAACAGCAGGCGACGATGTATTGCCCGGCACGGCTGCGGACGATCAGATCAATGGCCTGCAAGGTAACGACACCATCACGGGTCTCGACGGCAACGATACCGTAAGCGGCGGTCCGGGCAACGATAACATCGATGGGGGTGCCGGCAACGATACCCTGGATGGAAATGCCGGTATCGATACGATCGCCGGTGGCGATGGCGATGACACGATCAATGGCGGCGCGGGCGACGATACGCTGAACGGAAATGCCGGCGTGGACACCATCCATGGAAACGCGGGCATCGATACAATCGATGGTGGAACCGGCGACGATCACCTCTTTGGTGACGCCGGCGACGACAGCATCCATGGCGGGGACGGCAACGATGACGTCCATGGCGGCGCAGGCGCGGACACCCTGTGGGGCGACGCCGGCGACGATACGTTGAGCGGCGACGCCGGCAATGACGTATTGAACGGCGGCGACGGTAACGACGTACTTAACGGCGGCCTCGGGGATGACACTCTGAATGGCGACGCCGGTAACGACACGCTGAACGGCGGACTTGGCAATGATCTGCTGAATGGCGGTATGGGCGACGACATCCTGAACGGTGGTGCCGGCGCCGATACGCTGAACGGTGGCGACGGTATCGACACCATGCATGGCGATGCCGGCGATGATCTCATGGATGGCGGCGGCGGCAACGATGTGATGTTCGGCGATGCCGGAGACGACCTCATGGCCGGCGGTGCGGGCAACGACACCATGAGCGGCGGTAACGGCGATGACGAACTCAGCGGCGGAGCCGGCAACGACACGCTGAACGGCGACGCCGGAGACGACACGCTGGCCGGCGGCGACGGCGCCGATGTCCTGAACGGTGGAGACGGGGCCGACTCCCTATCGGGAGGGGCCGGCAACGACACCCTGAATGGCGATGCCGGCGATGACGAGTTGAGCGGCGGCAACGGCGCCGATGTCCTCAGCGGCGGGCTCGGCGACGATGTGCTGACGGGCGGCGGAGGTACCGATACGCACAATTTCGGTGACGGTACGGCGACCAATTTCGGCAATGATGAGGTCACCGACCTCAGTGCCGCTGATGGCGATGTCGTTCATGTCGATGCTCCGGCAGGCTTTGACCCGGCCACGGTCGTCGTGGACGACGACGGCACCAACACGGTGCTGGATTTCGGCTTCGGCACAATCCAGCTCGACGGCGTCTCGGGCGGCGCGACACCGTTCGAGTCGATCGATGATATCAACAATGCCGCCGGTTATACGGCGATCGAAGTTGTCTAGCGCCGACTAGTAGCGTGGCGGCTGTTAGGCCGCCCCGCCCTCATCTCAGTCAGTGATAGTGCTGGCAAGTTATGTATTCGCGTAACCGTGGTGCGATCCCAGCATCTGGTCAGAGATTGCTGGTGGCCTTAATTCCGGGACGATTCGCATTGGTGTGGATCGTGTGTTTCAGTGTGTCCGTAAACCTGCTGCTGCTGGTCGTACCTTTCTATTCCATCGAAGTGTTCGACCGCGTGCTCAGCAGCGGAAGCGTCGAGACGCTTGTCGGCCTGACCGTCATCGCCGTCGGCGCTCTCGCCTTCAGCGCCGCCTTCGACACGTTTCGTAACCGTCTGTTGAGCCGGTTCGCGGTCGGGTTCGAGCACTGCCTCGCTCCGATCATCCTTGAAGGTAGCATCACCGGCGCGGCGCCGGGCGACTGCCGGCAGCACGATCTCGTCAAGCTTCGCGAGTTGAGAAGTTTCCTGTCGAGCGGAACGGTCACATCGCTGATAGATGCTCCATTCCTCCCGGTGTTTATTCTCATCCTGTTCTTCCTGCACCCCTGGTATGGCGTCATAGCCCTGATCGGGGTTGGGGTCCTGCTGGCGATGGGTGTTGCAAGCCACTGGATCGCGCGCGGGGAAATTGCGCAGGCTTCGCAGGCCGCGTTGAAGACGCAGGCGTTGCTCGATGGAATCGTCCGGCACTCCAGCGTGGTGCGGGCGATGGGCTGGACCCGGGGCGCCATCCGCGCGTTCATGAGCCTCAATGACGAAGCCCTGTCTCCGGTGGTGCGGGCCAGCGAACGCATCTACACGATTAGCGCCGCCGCGCGAACGGTCAGGACCATCCTGCAGATTGCCGCGATCGGCTGTGGTGCCTGGCTCGTGCTCCAGAACGAGGTGCTGTCCGGCAGTCTGATCGCGAGCTCGATCCTGATAGCGCGCACATTGCAGCCCATGGAAGGGTTAGTCTCGGCCTGGCGCGCGCTGGCATCTGCGCAGGACGCCTGGACGCAAGTCTGCAACGCCGCGATGCCGGTGCTTGCGCGTCCGCGGAAGACGTTGCTTCCGCCGCCATCCGGCATCCTCCAGGTCGAACGGGTGACATTCCGGATTGGCGGGACGCAGCGTCCCATTCTCGCGGGCATATCCTTTCAATGCCGTCCGTCCGAACTTATCGTCGTGATCGGACCGACCGGTGCTGGAAAATCCACATTGCTGCGCTTGATGGCAGGCCTCGAGCGGCCGACCAGCGGTACGATCCGGTTGGACCACGCAGCACTCCATACCTGGGATCCCGACCAGCTTGGGCAATTCGTCGGCTATCTCCCCCAGGACGTGCAGCTCCTGGATGGAACGGTGGCCGAAGCCATTGCCGGGTTTGATGAATGCGCACGGGACGAGGCCATCGTCGCGGCGGCCATGCTCGCGCAGGCGCATGAGATGATCCTGTCTCTTCCGGCCGGCTACCAGACCGAGATCGGCCGCGACGGCTGCAGGCTATCCGGGGGCCAGCGTCAGCGCCTTGGTCTTGCACGCGCTTTCTTCGGCGATCGCAAATTGATCCTGCTGGATGAGCCCAATGCTAATCTCGACCCGGACGGCGAAGAAGCGTTGTGCTCCGCCATTCAATCGGCCAAAGCGCGCGGCGCAGCGTCGGTGATCGTCACCCACCGGCCGCGGCTGTTGACCATCGCCGATGCCGTGCTGCTGTTGCGGGACGGCAACCAGATCGCCTTCGGACCGCCATATGAGGTTCTTCGTACCCAGCGGCCGGCACCGGTACCGGGTTCGCCAGGGCCCCCTCGCAATGTCGAACCTCAGAGGCTGCCAGGCAGGAGGGTCATTCCATGACGCAGACCGGTCATGCCTCCGCGATGTCCGCGCCTGTTGCCGGCCGGTCGAAGACGTGGCCGACGGAGCAACCGCGATCCGACATGCGACGGATCATCGCCTGGGGTTGTGTATTGCTCGTCCTGCAATTTTGCGGCTTCGGATTGTGGGCAACCACGGTTCCGCTCCGCGGCGCCGTCGTGGCACCGGGATTCATCAAGGTCCATTCAAAGCGCAAGGCGGTGCAACATCTGGAAGGCGGAATCATCAAATCGATCTATGTCCGGGAGAACGATCACGTCGAAGCCGGTCAACTCATTGCACGGCTCGACACCGCGCAGATCGAAGCGACCCTTGGTTCCCTCGAAACGAAGTTCTTTGCCGACCTGGCGATGGAGGCCCGGCTGGCGGCGGAGCAAGACGCCGCCAAGTCAATCCGGTTTCCGGACGAATTGCGGGAAAGTGCGACCCGTCTCTCCGCACGTATCGCCATTCAAACCCAGGAGGCTGAATTTGCCGCGCGACTGGCCGCGATTGAAAACGAGCGCAAGGTGATCGATCAGCAGATGCTCCAAAACGCGGACGCCATCCGCGGCCTGGAGAGCAAC
This sequence comes from Bradyrhizobium sp. 1200_D9_N1_1, assembly GCF_052075915.1. NCBI lineage: Bacteria > Pseudomonadati > Pseudomonadota > Alphaproteobacteria > Hyphomicrobiales > Nitrobacteraceae > Bradyrhizobium > Bradyrhizobium sp. 1200_D9_N1_1. The sequence goes on from NZ_CP197226.1 coordinate 1,523,300, forward strand.
ACTCAAGGACTTGAACAGCAACTCAAACTTTTGCGAGAAGAGATAGCCGACACGAGCTATCTCCTCGCAAAGGGCCTCGCCCGGAAACCACGTGTGTTGGCGTTGCAACGCGCGGAAGCCGAGGCTGCCGGACAGGTCGATCGCAATGCCGCATCAATTTCGGAGATGCAGGGCAAGATCTCGGAGTTGCAGGACAGACGCCGGCAACTAGGGTTCAACCAAAATCAGGATATCGCCAAGCAGCGGCATGCGACGAGCGAGGAAATCGGTGACCTCAGACATCGAATTGCCGCGTTGCGTGCCCAGCTTGTCCGGTCCGAATTGCGTGCCCCGGAAAGTGGAAGGATCGTCGGCCTCAACAGCAGGGACCTCAATGCCGTGCTTGGACCTCGGGAAACCCTTTTGGAAATCGTTCCGACGCAAGATCGGCTTGTCATCGAGGCGACATTGAAGCCTGCCGATCGGGAAGAGGTCTATGTCGGACAGATGACGCGTGTGCGGGTTCACGCGCTGAACGTTCGTCGCCGGCCGATGCTCGAGGGAAGGGTCGTCGGCGTTGCGGCAGACGCGCTGACCGACACCCGTTCCGGCGAGAGCTCCTATTTGGCCGAGGTTGAGCTGGACCCCAACGCGCCGACAGCCTCCTACATCTCCACATTGATGCCTGGAATGCCTGTCGAGATATTTGTCGAGACGGGGGAACGAACCTTTGCGGAATATCTTTTGCAGCCGATGACGCTACGGATCAACCGTGCGTTCAGGGAGAATTAGGCGCTGGTGAGGGGTGGGCCGGCCTGCGAGGGAGGCGACCGTGCATGAATGCAGTAAGGCACTACCGTCCGCACAGGATGATTTTCGTTCCGGTTGCGTCGAGCGCGCCTCGAAGCAAGGCAATGACGGATGTGGTCTATCAGGGCCGTGTCCGGAGCCGCGCCCGCCACAGATCGCAATGGAATATTTCGCGAAGGCCATGGCGGAATTGCTCGGTTGCCGGAGCTGCTACGTAGCCATGATATCCTCCTCCGGGCTTGAAGAAGTCAGAATCGGAGACGCCCCAACCGACCCGTCATGCACGACGGTGGTTGAGCGAATTGCGCGCACGGGCACCCCTGAGGACGTCGCCTCGCTCGAGCCGATCAATTCCCGGACCTCGTTCGTCCGCAAGTTGATCGGTGCGGAACCCCCGGTAAAGAGTCATTCAGTCATTGGCAGGTTTGCTTCCGATGAGCGAGCCACGGTCGTATTCGTGGCCGGATGGCGACCGGCCGCGCTTGCGGCAGCCGAGATTCCCGGTTTGGCGCATACCGTGCGCCCGTTATGGAAGGCCGCTCATTCACTTGCCCGGCAAACGCCGGAGCATGTCGATGCGCAACTCTGGCTCGAAGAGCTGACCTTTCCCGCCATCGTCGCGGACCAGAGTCTGCACATTTACGCAGTCAATCGTGGTGGACGAGTACTGCTTGCCAAGCGCCAGCTGCTAAGGATGGACGGAGGCAGGCTCGCGGGCTCATGCGGTTCCGTGACCGAGAGCTTGCGGGAGGCAGTCGGGAAGGTGCTGATCGAGAGCGGGACTCATGGATGGTTCAATACCACGGTACCGCTCTCGATGGATCGTCAGCAGTTCGCCTTCGCCAAGATCGGCGCTGTTCCAACGCATGACAAGCTGGGACAGGCCCTCATTGTCGTGCCGCAATTCGACGACGTGCAGGGCGCGCACTGCATTGCATCTGCCTTCGGATTGAACTGGGCCGAGGAAAGAATCGTCACCCGGATTCTTCAATTCCATTGCCCTCGCGATATTGGAGCCGAGCTTCGGCTGACCGAGGCAACGGTGCGAACCTACACCAAGAGGATCATGCTCAAATTAGGGATCAATCGACAGTCGGAATTCTTTCTTCTGTATCATCTCACCCAGTCGCCTTTTGGCGCTGGCAGGCGGGAGAACTCGGTGAGCCGGCCGGCCTTCGACTGTCAATTGGACGAAGAGGGTCCGATGAGATTGCGGAGGGCTGGCAAGCGTTCGCCTGACTGAGTACGGGGGTCTCCGCGATGTCGAGTCGCATGAGCTGCGCAGGTTTGCTCCACCGGGCGTTTGCCGCCCTCGTATTGGTTGGGGCCGGCTTCCATGCCGATGCCCAGAGCATTCAATTGGCGCTTCCTATTGCCTGCGAGCCTGGCCGTACCTGCTACATCCAGAATTACACGGATCTCGATCCGTCTCGGTCGGCGCGAGATTACAAGTGCGGCACGCTGACTTATGACGAACACAACGGCACCGACTTTCGCTTGCCCTCACTGGCAGTGCAAAAGGCCGGCGTGGAAGTGCGCGCAGCGGCAGGCGGCAGCATTCTTCGTATCCGCAATGACGCTCCAGACGGGACTTTTACAAAATTGGGGCGCGAAGCGGTGCGCGAGGCCGAATGCGGCAATGGCGTCGTCATCGAACACCCGGAGCAGTGGGAAACCCAGTACTGCCACCTGGCCGCCGGAAGTGTGTTGGTCAAACTTGGAGACAAGGTCGAACTTGGACAGCCGATCGGCCGTGTAGGTCTCTCCGGCCTCACGGAGTATCCTCACCTGCATTTCACCGTGAGGCACAATGGCGTGGTCGTCGATCCCTTTGCGTATGGCGTTCGTCCCGAGTCTTGCCAAGGCGGTCAATCCCTCTGGCTTACTGCCTTGCGCTCGAAACTCGAGTATCAGGAACGAGCCATCCTCAATGCGGGCTTTACGACGGGTCCGGTCACGATGGAGCTCATCGAGGACGGCAGTGCCGAGAGGCAAATGCCGTCTGCCAGTTCGATGGCGATCGTCGCATTCGTGCGGGCTATCGGGCTCAAGGCAGGCGATGCGCAATGGCTGGTCATCAAGGATCCTCTCGAGAACGTCATTGCGGAAACTCGGTCTGCGCCACTTCAGGCCAACAAGGCGCAATTCATGCTCTTTGCGGGGAAGAAGCGACCTCCTGGGGGGTGGGAACGCGGGTCCTACAAGGCCACTTATGTTGTCGAGCGCGATGGCCAGGTCGTGCTCAGGAAAGACCTGGAGCTCATGCTCTAGCGCTGCGCCTGTGCTCGGGGGGCCTGACTCCACGGGCCTTTTAAGGTCTGATCGGTTGCCGGAACTGGCCCGCTCCCGCTATAGGGCGCGGAGAGGGTGATTTGTTTCAGATGAGATCGCACTGGCGGCCTCCGACGACAGGGGAGACTCGAAACCAACGAAAGTGGTCGCCGATTTGCTTATGATCCGCACCGACGAGAACGGAGCATGCGAACTTGTTAACGTTGAGCTGAAGTCTCAGCGAACCACCGAGACCCACCGTCAAACTCGGGGTTTCTGGCAATTCATGGGGCCAAGCCAAGTGATTCTCTGGCGGGAATTCGTTGACGTTGTGCTGGAAGGCGCCAATCGAACCTGGAAGACCGACAGCGAGAGCAGAGGGATAGTAATTTGGCCTAACGCCGTTAAGCCCTCAAAGTCTACCGCTGAACTCATTGCTCGATACAGGTCGAAAGAGAATATCGAGACGATCTGCTACTCAGGTCCGAATTATAGCCTTGCTCTGGGGTCGTGAGCTTGGCGCGGATCAGCTATTGCGTTAACCAAACAAACAGGTAGCCTTAATCTGGGCAAAATGTCGTCTAGGCTCGATCCCTCGGTGTGGGCATCGCTGTGATCAAGGTCGTCGTACTTGGATTGATTTGTGTTGGGGGCGTCGGAGCTATTGCTGCCGCCACCTCCAAGTCTCCTCCGGTGCCGATGACATCAATCACCTATCCTGCTGTAGCCGGCAATAAGGCTGATCGGCTTTCGCTGGTCAGCATGCAGGACATCCAGCCGAGGGTGGAGCAGGTTGCCCTTGCTTACACAACACCTTCCGAGCCGCCGGTACCACCTCAACCTAAGCCAAGGGAAGTGGCCAAGACGAAGGCTCCAGAATTCATTGCTCGCCACTGGCACGATCCAAATGACACCCGAGCCAGTGCGAAGAAGTTGAAGCCTGAGCCATCGCGAAGCACCTCCCGAAGCGACTCCTCCGCCAAGGTAGCTGCGTCACAAGACTGTCGATGGCATCGGCTCTCTGATGCGAAGACTTAACTTACAACCGGCCTGCGACCATTGAGGCTCATTGGTCTGCGCCGCCGATAGTTCTAAGAGGTCGTCTATCGTTGATGGCCTAATCCGATTTTGCAGTACCGAATTGGCCGAGTGGCCCTTTGTTTTTGCGCCGTTCATTTTGATCACTGGTGCTTACGCTGGTCTCTCCAACCTCTATCCGGTGCACGTGTGATGAACAGCATCCAACCAGCCTTCAGCGAAGGCTCTGCGAGCGAAACTGCGCGGAGAATCGACTCTGTCGCGTGGGCCGCGTTCTTCATTTGGGTAGGGATCGCCATGCTAATGGGGGTGCCGTGGGACTGGTTTCTTGTGGGCGTCGGCGTCCTCACTCTTAGCGGCGCAGTTTTTCCACTGGAGCATGGACAATAAGGTTGACCTGTTCTGGATTGCCTGCGGCGTAGCTTTTCTCGCAGGAGGCGTGTGGATGCTTCTGCAGTTTCCCTGCCGTTGGCACCGATATTGATCATCCTGCTCGGAATAGTGTTGCTCAGCAAAGCCCATCGCTGAGCCAGAGCGACGATAGATGATGGCATTTCTGCGAAGTGGCGCGCTACATCGAAGATGTCCGACGACGGCTTGCGCTTCGTACCACCGCAACGAGGCAGCCGCATAACCGCCTATACCGGCGACTTCTTGAGGAGGAGAAGAATGAGGACAAGCGGGCCCTCATCCGAACGCTCCTAGCCGAAGAAGAAGCCAGAGACGTGCCCGCAACTCCGCGTGGGACACTCACGACAATCCAAAAGCAACAATAGCCTTCGCGGCTAGATGGGAGTCACCTTTCCCTCTCCGCACAGAACCTCGCCGCGCGGCCCCTCCGGGCGGAGTTTGCTTCTGAGAGGTTGCTTACGTCGGCCGAGACGTACACCGACGCTTTTGACCCCATGCGGAATACCGAGATTGAGCCAGCCGTGCTGTCGGGGACGGCCCCGGCGCGCAGTTACAACTCGAATTTCGGCTCGGCAGAGATGCTGAGCGGCGGCGCGAAACGCCGCCCCATCTTGATTACATGCGTTCGCACTCTACCTCGCTCGCTGTGCTCGCGCGAAAACTTCGGAGGGAAGCTCTCCGAACATTTGCCGGAAATCACCGGCGAAATGGCCCAGATTGCCGAAACCGCATTTGAAAGCGATTTGGGAAACGGAAGTTTTCGGATTCCCTTCCAGGAGCATCTGCCTTGCACGTCGCAAGCGCACGGTTTTTGCAAATCTCATCGGCGAGTACCCGCGGTATTTCTTGAAAGCCGCGTAGAGGCTACGGATGCTGGTGTTCGTCTGTGATGCCAGCTCCTCAATGGTAATAGCGCGAGCCCAATTTGCTTCGACGTATTCTTCAGCCAAGCGGACTACGAGCGGCGCCGGTTCCGTGGCGGAACTCTCCAACAGTTCGGTGAAGTTGTGCCGGTGAGCCGAGAGAAACGAGACGATTAGCGCTTGCTCAAGCTCTTGGAGCATCGACTTGGGCAACTGCGCTGCCATTGAATTTAGCTGATTGGCTAGGAACATGATCAGCTCACGCAACAGCTGAGCAGTCGGCGGCTTCGGAGGCGCCGTCGGGTCGAACACCAGCGATCCCCGAGGTTTTGCGCCGAGCAGTGTTGTTAAAGCGTTCTCCAGCGCCCCGGTTTTTATGCGAAGGATCAGCTGCTCGAACCCAGGTTCAAACACAATGGTTGTTGGCTGTCCCGGCGGCGTAATGCCGGGCTGCTGCTCATTCACGGGGATCGTCGCGGTGCTGCCTAAAATGACCCCTGCTTTCCCCTTGAGGCCGATTTGTAATCTTGCGAAATCGCCTTCAGGAAACTCGACGACTGTCTTCGCACCATATCCACAAAAGCCAAGCCCGATCTTGGACAATAGTAGGTAATTTGCCACTCCTTCGAAGTCGGCTGGTTTAGCGACCGCAAATCCAGTTGCCCCATACACCGTAAACAGCGCATTCCTCATCGTCTCCGGATCGCGGGTGCGAACGACCGGAGATCGACTGAGCGGGTATTCAAGAAGATCCATGATCCAAATCGACCGGGACCTCGTCACATCATTGTGCCGAGTAGGAAATCGCTACATCGGGAGATGGATGCTGAAACTGATCCAGATCAATACCCAGTCTGGCTCAAAATCTGCAAGGAACACTCAATTTGTGATGACCCAGATTGAGCAATGTCTGCAGGATTCGGCCCTTGAAAATCGTTCTGCTCGCGCACCGCGTACCGTATGAATGAGTGCGTGAGAAGGCGAGGCTCGAATGACTGACTTGGAAAGCTTCATCGTCAGCCAGAACCTAGTTCATTACAAGAAGCTCCTGCGAGAGGAGACGCACCCGAACAAGCGCAGCATATTGCTCTGGTTGCTCGAGAACGAAATTGGGAAACTACCCCCCTCTGCGAAGCGCGTCGAGATGACTAAGATATCCGGCTTTCAATGACCTAACTATATTGGTTCGTCGGTGTGGCAGCCCCCCAAACGCTCACCACGTCACACCGAACGAATTGGGCCGTCGAATGTTGGGTTCGACGGCCTCTTTTTTAAAGAGCGAGGCGGGCGAGCGAAGTTCAGCAGCAATTCTTGTTTGTAGGTAGTCTCTCTGTGGAGTAGCTGATGGCGCCGACGAAGAGCGAGTGGTCGCACACTTATCCTCGTGCCGTATTGCGAGGTATTCTGGCGAATGCTGCAGAGACGCTGCCCGAAGCAAGGCGAACCCCTTCATTGATGGCATGCCTCGCCGAGAAGATTTTGATCCTGGCTGCTGACGGTCAAAAGAACCCGATCGATCTCCGTCGGGTCGCGATCAAGAGGGTGCAGGACTCTTGTCCTGACTGCCGCGCATGCGACGGGTTGCAATTGACTCAAAACAGGGGTGACTCCTCTGCAAGCTGATAGTCTCGTTTCCGCCTGTGGCCCGAAGGCGAAGATCGCAACGGCTATCCGCGCGTCCGTTCGCGGCCAAGATCTGTAATTGGCCCTTTTCCGAAGTAGCGTCTGGCCTCGCGGATGTCCGCTTACTGAGGCATGGGGACTAGACTTGCTCAGGTGAATTCTTCGCGTTGTGACCCGGAACGCACCGGAGGCCGGGCGGGCCGCCTTGTGCTCAATATGGCCGGGCCTCGATGACGTTGATTCTACCCGCTGGCACAACGCGCGTCAGCTCGAAGCCAGATTTGGCAAGCAGGTCAGAGAACTCGTCGCGGGTCCGCTCCCGCCCACCGGGCAAAGCCAACATGTGGAGGTCCATGAATTTTGTCGCCGGTACTTCGTTCGCAGGCGCGATAATTCGCTCGATGAGAACCAACTTCGCCGTCTCCCGCATCGCACGCCGGCACGCCTTCAAAATGGCGATCGCTTCGTCGTCGTCCCAATCGTGGATTACTACCCGCATGACGTAGGCATCTCCGCCTTCAGGTACCGATTCGAAGAAACTTCCGCTCACCATTCGGCAACGGTCGACGACGCCGTGCGCTTCCAGAACCGCCTCGGCTCCGGCAATGACCCCTGGCTGATCAAACAACGTGCCCTGCATCCTGGGATGAGCGGTCAGAATGGCTGCCAGCATTAAACCGCGTCCGCCACCCACATCCACAACATGATGGAAAGCGGAGAAATCATACGCGCCGATAACGGCTTCAGCGCCGCCGCGCGAAAACTCCGTCATAGCGCGATCGAAGACCGCGCTCTCCTCCGGACGTTCGGCGCGATAATTCCAAATGTCCTTACCGTTGAGACTTTGAAAGGCATTCTCGCCGGTTCGAATGCTGTGCAGCAGATGGCCCCATGTGCTCCAAACGTAGGGACTTCCGACGCACTCCGCCCACGCGCCGATCGGTGTCGCGGAGTCAGTGCGCAAACAATCTCCCATTGGTGTCAGCGCAAACCTTCGGTCTTCATCTTCCTCAAAAACGCCCACTGCGGCGAGCGCCCGCAGCAGTCGGTAGAGAGCGCCTGGATGGCTTTGCGTTAAGGGCGCCAACTCCTCTGCCGAACGAGAGTCGCCTTTCAGATGGTCTGCGATACGAAGAGTTGACGCGACATGAATTGCCTGTGTGACCTGGAAGCCGTTGATCAGTCCGAGGAGAGTGAGCCAAGGGTTGGATGTCACGGAAGAACCTCCGTAGGAGAGGAAGCTAAGACGCTAGTTACTGTGCTCGGCGGATGTCCGTTGAACAAGTCTCTCTTATGGCCCTTTTGCGAAGTGGCCGCCGACGCCGGGTCCGTCCGATTAGCGGTGCAGACCGGAAGTGCGCGGGCCGTAGCCAAAACGGCGCTTTTGACCCGTAAGAGACATAGTGCATTGAATTGGCCGGGGCGCTTTGCCTTGCACCCGGCAATGGAAAAGCGAGTGCAGCCCGTGCCACGGCGGCCCCGAATTTTGGGCAAGATGGGGTCTCTCCGGCGATTACCGCTCACATGTCCGCAACAAAGTGCTACGCTCCGCCTTGTCCCAGCGGCGGGGTTAGTCTGGTCGTTCGGAGGGGCTGTGACCGAGCAGCGGGTTCAGAGGCGACTAGCGGCGATCTTGGCCGCCGACGTGGTTGGTTACTCTGCGTTGATGCAACGCGCTGAGGAGGCCACCTACGCCGAGTTCGAGCGGCTCAAGCGAGAATTGATCGAGCCTAGCCTCTCCCGCCACGACGGGCGACTGATCAAGACAACGGGTGATGGCGCGCTCGCCGAATTCGCGAGTCCCTTAGCCGCCGTGAGATGCGCGACTGAGATGCAGGATCATCTCGCCGAGGGGAGCGGTCCATTCAAGCTACGCATCGGGCTCAACCTTGGTGACGTGATCGTTGGGCAGGACGGCGACCTCTATGGCGACGGGATCAACATCGCTGTCCGGCTGGAGGGGATCGCCGATCCGGGCGGCATCCTGATGTCCGAAAAGGTCTATAGCGAAGTCGAAGGCAAGCTGGACGTTGGCTTCGAGGATCGCGGCGAGCAGCAGCTCAAGAACATCGCCAAGCCGGTCCGCGCTTACGCTGTCCGTGCTGGAGCGTCTAGCGCGCTGACCGAGAGACTAAGCGCGGCCCCGCCACTTCCAGCCAAGCCATCCATCGCCGTGCTGCCGTTCGAGAACATGAGCGGCGATCCCGAACAGGAATACTTCGCGGACGGAATGGTTGAGGAGATCACCACCGCGCTTTCGCGGTTCAAATGGTTGTTCGTGATCGCCCGCAATTCCAGCTTTACCTACAAGGGCAAGGCGGTGAACGTGAAGCAGGTCGGGCACGAGCTGGGCGTGCGCTATATCCTTGAGGGGTCTGTGCGCAAGGCTGCCGGGAAAGTTCGCATCGCCGGACAGTTGATCGACGCGATTACAGGGACGCACATCTGGGCGGACAGATTCGAGCGTGATCTGACGGACATTTTCGCTCTCCAAGACGACGTTGCGCTCGCCGTTGTCTCGGCCGTTCAGCCAAAGATGCTTCAAACAGAGATTGCAACGGCTGCGCGGCGGCGACCAGAGAACCTCACTGCCTATGATTTTTTTCTCCGATCCATGCAACAGTATTACCTGACGACCCGCGAAAGTTTGGCCGAGGCGATTAAGCTTGCTCATCGCGCTTTGGAGCTAGACCCGAGGTTCAGCTCTGCAGCGGCTCTGGCAGGTGACTGTCACGCGAGCAACGTCGCTTTAGGCTATGCCAACAATCCCGAGTTCGACGCCAAGGAAGCAATTCGGCTTGCTCGTTTGGCATTGAGCCTCGATGATGGTGATCCGGACACGTTGTCAAGGGTTGCCGTAGTCTCGGCGTGTGTGGTCGGCGATAGTGAAGCCGAAATCGAAATGGCTGACCGGGCGGTCGCGCTCAACCCGAATTCATGGCGCACTTGGAACAATAGAGGCTGGGTCTATACAATGGCGGGGCTGCCCGAAGAGGCTATTCGAAGCTTTGAACGTGCCATTCGCATGAGCCCATTAGACCCGCTGCTGCATATGACGTTTCTGGGCATTGGGCATGCTCTTGTGGGCCTTCGCCGGTTTGACGAGGCGATCATTGTATTGAAGAAAGCCCTTCGTCAGAATCCTTCCTTTATGCCAGCTTGCCGCGGACTGGCGTCTGCCTTCGCCCATCTCGGACGCGACGCTGAGGCGCACGCCGCAGCGGCGCGTGTGCTTGAGATCGATCCAACCTTTACAATATCGGGGCATATCGCCCGGGTCCCCAAAAGCGCAAAGATGTTTATTGAGGGTCTCCGCAAAGCGGGGTTACCCGAATGAACTGTGCTCGCGCGCGACGACGAGGTGATCAATAGAACCCCCTGTTGCTGCGGTGCATGAGTCAGCAATTGGCCCTTCGCGGACCTGAACAGCGGAGCCGGTGATGTCCGCTCACAGTGGCAAAACAGACCATCCATAGACCCGCCGACTTCCGAGTTTGACCCAAAGGCGACTATGCCTACATGAAACAGATACTCATGATCGCCTTCGCAATGAGCGCTACGCCACCGACGACGGCGGCGGCAAAACAGATGCGTGCTAAGATCGAGTAAGGGTCGAAGTGAGGTTGTTCGATCACGACACCCTCGCTTGCTGGGCAGGCGGAATCCAACCGGCTTTCATCACCAAGCGCCGACCAACCAGCTTGGTAATGTCAATAAATTAGCTCGCCTTAGCCCGGAACCGCGTTCCGCTGATGAATACACTTGCGTTCGCAATCCGTTCGCTGGATCCAAGTCCTTGACGCTATGGGTTGAAGCAGGCCAGCGCCCTGCGAAAGGCGGTGTCCTCATTCCTCATCCGCGAGTGTATGACGCGCAGCAACCCCGCCTCGCTGATCGCGCGGTAGGGCCGCCTGCCTCACGGATTGGGGCTGGAAGGGGCGAGCCAGCCCGATGGGCGAGTTCCAATTTACGCCGGTGAAGTGGAAAAGATGACTGCCCAAAAGGGGCACTCCTTTGGAGCCCAGGGGCCGGTCTTAGTGGACTGTGCGCCGCAGCTACGAACCGACGGCCATCGTTCCTTGGCAGAAGTACCGTCCCCCCAATGGGCTCAAGTCAGAAAGTGAACAGCCGACCCCTGGCTGTCTCAACCGCAAGGACACAATGCCGGGCTAGGCTAGACCCGCTTTCTTTGTCTCGGTCTGCGACAAGACGGCATGGCTGACTTTTTCGCATTTTAGGAACGAGGCAAGAACGCTGCGTGTTGGTTGAGAAATGGGCGCGCGAGCCTCGCAATGATCAGTGTGTCAAGGAAAAACCTGGAGTTGATAGCGCTGCAGGAGATCCGGAGCTTTTCGGGCGGCGAACTGGTTATTGCGGTCGAAGTTGAATGCGATGAAGATAACCCGAGCACTATGAATTGGCGTTTGAACGTTACTGCGGCCGACGGCGCCGACATTGACCGCATCGATTATGCTGCCCGGACGACAACCGAAAGATTAAAACGTCGATACGCTCTCCAGCGACACTGAACAACCGCGAGAACGTCTGGAGCCAAGGTTTGCACCAGTAGATAGAAGCAACCGACGCCCAACTTAAGTCAGGAAGACATTCGTATTCGCGCCTACGAGCTTTGGCGTGCTCCGGGCGAGCCAAGCGAGGACGTGGATGCCTTCTGGTATGAAGCCGAGAAGCAGCTTCTGACGGGACGGTCGCAGCCAGATGAGCTGCCGCCCGGCATGACCGACAATTTGCCGGTCTAGAGCGATCAAGACGCGTGGCGATTACGCCACGCGCCTTCGAGCAACGAGCCGTCAACGTTTAGCGGGCGGGCCGCTCTTGTTTCCCGGCAGACCTTTGATATTCGATGAGTCCTGTTGCTGGGTCGACGTGTTCTGACCGACAGTACCTTTTGGAGAGGGGCCGCTTTTGCCACCCGGTGCTCCGGCAATTGCTGCTCCGGAATTTTGAGCGCTAGGTGCTGTTGTCGTGGAATCGGCGCGACCTGAGCTACTGCCCGGCATTTGCGCTGCGGAACCTGGTCTGTCCTGTTCACCGACGTAACCCGACCCACCGGAGTTTTGAGTCTTGATGCCTTTATCGGCTTCGTTTTGCATGTTTGGCGAGGTCTGTTGAGCCACCATTGGCGTCAAGCCAGCGGCAAGAACGATTGCTGCAAGTGCGATTCGACGCATGCTTTCCTCCTCAGGTTGTTTGCTCAACAACGTGAGAAGGACCCGCTGTTTCCTAAGTTCCTGTAATTCTTTGAAGATCGATCGCACCCAAGTTTCACGAGGGCGTCGTTCTGTCCCGGTAGTCTTCGAGTTTCCTGATCGCATTCGCGGCCAGCACGCCGCCACGCGCGAGGTACAGATCAATCACCTTCTGCGCCTTATCGACGCTCCAGCATAGCGCCTCGGCGATCTCCGGCGCCGGCTTCGGCGAGCAGCGTCGCGGCCGTGCCGCGGTTCTCGTGGAAATTAAGGTCCGCCGTTTTGACGTATTCGGCGTTTTTGCCGTTGGCCGCGGTTTCAGCATTGATCGCGTCGACCTTGTCGCAGTCCTCACGCCAGTGCTCGTTGAAATAGCGCTTGGTGTAAGCCCTTCCTGTCGGCGTCAGCATCACCAGCGCGCCGGCCTTCGTTTCTTTAGCTTGTCGAGGTGCGCCTTCAGCTCGGGCGTTGCGGGGATCCGGGACTGGCTGACTGCCGCCATCGAGAGCAGCTGTTGCCCCCATGGGACGCTCACACAATATCTCTCGATATCTCTCGCCAGTTAGCTTGAAAACATAATCTTGCCGGCCAATATCGTCATTGCCGCTAAGGTTCTGATCCATGAAGCGATGGCGCTACGCCAGTATCAGCAGCACGGTTATCGCCGTGGGTCTGGTTTGTGCCGGTGCCCTGGTGGTCGGTCAATCGCACGTGCCATCAGACGCCATAGCGTCATCGGTAACACGTGCTCCGGAGCTTATGGAGCGTGCGTGGCACCTGCCCGTGGCAGCCACATTCCAAAGACACGTTGACTGGCAGTCAAATGGCTCTCGCTGCGGACCTGCAGCTGTTGCGAATGCCTACCGGTCGCTTGGCGAGGCGGCACGGACGGAGGGCAAGGTGTTGGCCGGTACATGGAGCTGCTGGACAGGCGTGTGCATCATGGGTCTCACGCTCGACGAGCTGGCCAAAGTCGCCCAGACCAACACGAGCCGGAAAGTCACGGTCTTACGCGATCTCAGCGAGAACCAGTTTCTGGAGCATCTCCGTCGCGCCAACGATCCGGGCCGACGCTACATCGTGAATTTCGATCGCGCTCGAATTTTTGGTGCTGGTAGCGGACATCACTCCCCAATTGGGGGCTATTTCGAAGCCGAGGACCTCGTTTTCGTGCTCGATGTCAATTTCAACTTCCAGCCATGGCTGGTCGAGCGGAAGCGGCTGTTCGACGCTGTAAATACGCTCGACGGCGATAAGAAGCGGGGGCTGCTGTTGATAGAGTAATATCCCACTGCATGTCGCCTATTGGGCCCATCTGCGACCTCGGGGAATGTTCGCTCTTCAGCCACTGTTGGGGGTTGACCGGACATCAGTCGGCCAGCCGCTCATAATGAGTGCATGCTCTAGGATTGCGGGATGCGCCGCCGCGTGGGACGTGGGTCCGGTAAATGCCAGCGGGCCGTTTACCGCGATTTACGCACGCGGTCGCGTCCCACACAGCCCTCACTTGGAAACGCGCGAGTGGCGCACTCTAGCAAACTAAATTCGAAAATCGTCCGGGTGAAATGCGCCGAAAAGGTGCGGTCTCACGTCCCCGCACTTCAAGGGCCCTTTCGGAGAGCCCGCGAAAGCGCTGACACAAATTTCGAGAGTAGCCGGGATGGCGCACCGCTCCGGCGATCCGGCGCGGCCGATGGGGCGTCGCCATCCAAGTCGGTCAGCCGCTCCACCATGCCTTGCAGTCGCAATGGTAGCGGGGTGAGATCGTCCGTGAGGGTGCCGCGAAGTCGCTCACCAATCTCGTTGCAGATCGCCCGGCGATGATCCGGATGATCTAAATTTGGCGGATGGCCCACGGGCGCGGTCGAAGGGGTATCTGCCATGGCTGCCACCGTTGGCCTTGACGTGCACCGCCTCCTTGCCATGCACGGATATCCTGCCGCCGCCGTAGTAACGTCCGAGATGCCACCTTGATCCCAGCTTCGCGCTGATACCGCTGCTCCGAGCTTCCAAAGGCATTCCGATGCTCTGGCAAGGCGAGGAGTTTGCGGAGAACTATTTTTTGCTCGATTTCGGAATGGGCCGGGTATCGCTGCTGCGGCCCATGCGTTGGGACTTTTTCTACGATGAGTCAGGCCGGCCGATCGTGAGCCTGGTGCGCAGGTTGCTGCGCATTCGGCGGCAGAGAGACCACATTCGTCAAGGCACATACTTCTTCTTCAATGATTGGGATCGGTATCAGCAGTTCGGCATCCTGCTGTTCGCGCGTCACGACGGCGCCCAGTACACCTTGATCGCCACTAATTTCGGCGACACCGACCGGACCGTTCCGTTCTGGTTTCCTAAGGCCGGCAACTACGTCGAAGAGCTGCATGGGGTCGCTCTAGATCTGAAGAATGTTCCTGCGCTGCAGCAGGTCTGGCTGGACATTCCCTCGCACTACGGACGAGTTTGGACGCTGACGTAAGCTCCATCCACGCACGTTTTTCGTCGTCGAGTAAGACTGGCACAACGCCGCTCCGGAGGGACCTGGCGAGGCCGCGGCGGCAGTTGTCGGAGCTTCTCGTTACATGCCGGACGCGATGCCAACTTCGACGATTCGGGGGCGTTTCTCTAACCTGTGAGGCGGCCTCGGCCGATGGCTAAGTTCTGCAGGATCCTGGATACGACGATTATCGTTCCTCCGAACTTGAGGCTCCAGGGTGCCGCCGCGGCATTCCGCTGCCTCGCAGGAACCTTGGACCTGGGCCGCGCTTGCAGGCAAAGCGTTGCGGCCGAGGTCATCCGATCGATCGTTCAGCCGGGAACGGAACCTGGGATTCCCGAATCGCGTTTACGCGGCCGCCGCTCGCCCCGCGTCAGTGATCCGGTATTCGATATCGCCGGATGGAAGCGGTTCGGTTTCCACGAGACCGAGCTCCACCAGCCGGGCCACGATCTCATGGTCGAACATCGGCGGGCTGACCCAGGATTCGCCGAGCAGCTTCCTCAGAAATTCGCGCTCCAGCTCGGTCAGTTCCATGCTCGAACTCCGCTCATCCAAAACTAGGGCCACCGAGGCTTTCAGCCAGGAACGGCGCCATCGTCCTCCCGTTGACTCCAGAAGACAACATTCGGGAGGTCAATATGGCCATGGAAGATCGTGAGACCTTCAGCCTGATCGGAAGCGACAACGTCGAGGGTACGAATGTCTACGGGGCCGACGGCGAAAAGGTCGGCTACATCGAGCGCGTCATGATCGACAAGGTCAGCGGCAAGGTATCGCACGCGGTGCTGAGCTTCGACGGCCTGCTCCGCATCGGCGACGTTCACTATCCGCTGCCTTGGCAGGCGCTGAAGTACGACACCAATCTCTGCGGCTACGTCACCGGCATTACCCAGGACCATCTCCGCAGCGCCCCCAAATACGCCGACGAGAGCAGTTGGAATTGGAGCGATCCCGCGCCGCGCGCTCCGTGAATGCCTACTACGGTGTTCCGGTGGCTTGAGCGGCGGGCCACTCGCGGCCGAACGCACCCGCCGTGGCGGGACAGGATCGGCCCCGGTCGCAAAGGAGACTTGAAAAGTGAGCAATGCCCTTCGTGTTCTCGTGGTCGAGGATGAAGCTCTGATCTGCAGCTTCATCGAGGACGCCTTGTCGGACGGCGGCTTCGAGGCCTGCTCGGTCCATTCGGGAGAGGCGGCGATGTCCACCTTTCGGGACGGCCGGGAGCAGTGTCGGGCGCTGCTGACGGACGTCAACCTGGGTGACGGCATCAGCGGATGGGAGCTGGCGCGGCAAATCAGGGAAATCACGCCTGGGTTTCCTGTGGTCTACATGACGAGCGCCAGCGCGCCAGACTGGAAATCGCAGGGCGTCGATGGCAGCCTCCTGATTGAGAAGCCCTTTGCGCCGGCGCAATTGGCTGCCGCCGTCTCGCAGCTACTGGATACCCGGGCCTAGCCGGGTCGAACCGGGATCGTTGTGAAACTCCGATCCTTCGATCAAGCCCGCAATGGTCGCCGGCGGATCCGCGTAGTGGCGATGCCTTGGCCGTGCATGCTCAACCGGCGCATAGCGAAGAACACGCTCTAGCGGATTGGTGCGCATCGCTTGGTCGTGATGGACATGGAGGACAGCGAATTGCCTAAAGCAGCCATTTTCGATCTCGACGGCACGCTTCTGGACTCGGTAGATCTCCACGCGCTCGCCTGGCAGGAAGCGATGGTGGAATTTGGTCACGACGTCACCTTCGAGCAGGTGCGCAGCCAGATCGGGAAGGGCGGGGATAAGCTCATCCCGGTTTTTCTGTCCGATGAACAGCAGCGAGAACACGGCAAGCATTTGGAGGAGTGGCGCGGCAACCGCTTCAAGTCGACTTATCTACCGCTCATCCGTCCCTTCTCGGCGGTCTCACAACTCCTGCAGCGCGTCCGCGAGGCCGGTCTCCGCATCGCTGTAGCATCCTCGGCGAAGGAGGACGAACTCAAGAAGTACCTCGACATCGCTGCCATCTCCGATCTGGTAGACGTCGCTACGTCCTCCGAAGACGTCGATGAATCCAAACCGGCCCCGGACATCTTCGAAGTCGTGCTGAAGAAGCTTGGCATCAAGGGGTCTGAAGCGGTCGCGATCGGCGACACGCCCTACGATGCTATCGCGGCCCGCAAGGCGGGCGTCTCGGCCATCGGCGTCCTCTGCGGCGGATTCACCGAAAACTCGCTGCGGGAAGCTGGGTGCGTCGAAGTGTACCCCGGTCCAGGCACCCTTTACGCTCGGTTCGGCGATACAGCGCTCACAAAATAGGACCGCGACCGGCGCTCTACGGCTATTCCTGCGGCGGTTGCCCATTGGAGGCGGATACGCCCCCGTCCACCGCTACGTTGGCGCCGGTCATGAAGCTCGCGTCTTCGCTTGCCAGGAACGCAATCACGGCGGCAACTTCCTCTGGTTCGCAGACGCGGCCCAACGGAATCCGCTCGGCGAACTTCGCGAGCAGTTCCTTGTCGTCCATCATGTCTTCCGTAATGCCCGTACGCGTCAGGCTAGGACAGACCGCGTTCACGCGGATGCCCTTCTTGCCGAGGTCCAGGGCAAGGGCGCGCGTCAGATTGACGACGGCGCCCTTCGCCGCGTTGTAGGGGCTCATGCCCCAATCGCCATCGGTCCCGGAGACTGACACCCTGTTCACGATCGAGCCCCTGGTCTTTTCAAGGTGGGCAGTGCCGCGCGGCAGCCATAGAACACGCCGTCGACGTCAGTCGACATTACCGTCCGCCATTTCTTGTCGGTGATGGAAGCGGGGGCGCCCCCTTCATGGACGCCCGCGTTGTTTACGACAACGTCCAGCCGTCCGAAGCGGTCGACAACCGCCGCGACCATTTCGTCGATGGCGCTCGAGTCCGACACGTCGGTGGCTTGGACCATCACCTGGTCGGCGGGCAGACTCTTGGCGACTTCTTCCAGTAAGGCTCTATTGCGGTCGACGAGGGCTGCCTTCGTGGCCTCTGTAACGAAGCGGCGAGCTGTCGCTTCTCCGATGCCGGAAGCTGCTCCTGTGACGATGACGACTTTGCCATTGAACCTGCCAGCGATGCGAGGCGCTCCTGCTGCTTCTAACCCCTGATAACCGTCGTCTCGGCGGTCGAATCCTAACTCTCGACCGAGCTATCTCTTCAGGAACGATGTTCGAGACGATCGATTGTTGGACAAAACCCCGAAACGAAGGATTGGACCCATGGATCTGACCGGCAAAAGGATCGCCATTCTCGCCACGAACGGCTTCGAGCGGGCCGAGTTGGAAGTATCGCAGGATCGCTTGAAGAAGGCTGGCGCAACGGTCGATGTCGTCTCGCTCGCCGCCGGCGAGATCAAAGGCTGGGACAAGAAGGATTGGGGGCGGCCGGTGAAGGTCGACAAGGCGCTCGAGGAGGCATCGGCCCCCGACTACGACGCGATTGTGTTGCCCGGCGGGCAGATCAATCCGGATCTTCTGCGAGTCGAGCCCAAGGCGCTTTTCATCAAGGATATCTTCGATGCCAAGAAGGTCGTCGCGGGCATCTTCTCGAAGGAAAGGTTCGACCGACGCTCGAGTTGGTCGTCGCGGACACGCCAGCTCATCTCAGGCGGAGGAAGAAGCCAGATATAGGCATAGCGCTGATCGATATCGGGACATGAAAGACGTGACGAGTTTGTCGGCGTCAGATTAGGCCATTCCAGGATGGGCTCTGACGTCGCCCGCGAAACGGTTAGTCGTCGTGGTCAATGTCTCTCGGAGAGGTCGGAAGATCCAGCGTGCCGCCTTCACCATGCTCGTGATCGCGGTTCGCACCTCCGTCTTGTCCGCGTCCTTGATGATGGACCCGCGCATCTCGCGCAGTGTCGTTGCGGGGCTCGGGAAGGTGACAGCGACATAAGGGACTCCATGGTTGTTCGATGATGAGGATGGGTGTTTGACGATGAGGTCACCTTGAACATGGAACTTGGGTTGAGCCGTCCAGCGTGAGGTCGCTGGCTGGCCTATCGCCCTGCCGGAGATTTTTGAGAACAGGCGATAAGCTTCGACGACTATTCGGTAGAGCGCCGCGGATTTGGAGCGCGTCCTAGCCAATATCGAAGTCCCGATCGCGTCGCGCCAGGTTTCGTTCCTTCGGTACCTCTCGCGCGTAACTTTTTCGGCCACGCGATCCAACGCGCGGTTTGGATAGTGATAGCTGAGGACGCCATAGATCAGCGCCGTGAGGAGTACAAACGCTCCAAGGAAAAGACGGCTTCGAGACCCGTCTTCCCTTTCGATGACTTTACGCAGCACGTCGTTTTCTGGTCTTGGCCGCCTTTTTGGCGGACCTCGAACGCTCCGATGCCGGCCGCTTGGCCGACGCCGCGCCGCCCAATCTGCCACCTTTGCGGGACGGCGAATGGTCTTCCTCAGTGCCTCGACCCGAGCCGCTCTTCTTCCCGCCGTGGGTCTCCTTGTTTACGGTCGCCCAGGCGCGCCGCTCGGCTTCCTTCTCCGGGACGCCACGGTGTTCATAGCCTTCCTCGATATGCTCGGCCTGTCGCTTCTGCTTGTCGGTGTAACTTGACTTGTCGCCACGAGGCATGACGCTCCTCCCGTCGTTTGGAAATATTCGGTTCAAGATCGGAAAAGCCTGTAGGTTCCATCGGGGTGCGGATACAACGGCCGCCATCGGGGTGCTGGCCGCGATAATGCGGAATGGCTGTCAACATGATTGAGTCGCTATGGTATACGGGGGCATGCGTATTAGCCGCACAGATTTCGCGGATTTTGCCAATTTCGTTGCGTTTCGCCGCGCTCGCGAAGCATCGCAGCTTTCGCCGACCCAATGAACAGCGAACCCGGCAAGGCCGGGCGCGACCGGCATGCCTGCGCATACCGCGATGGAATCAATCCGCTCCAGGATCCCGCGCGCAGATGGACAGAAAGCTCGCTGAGGCCGTCCGATGGCTCGAGCACTCTAGAAGCGGGACCCGGAGGGCTTAGGCGCCGGGCCCCACAACCGTAAGAGCACGTGAGTGCTAACGCCACTCGGTACAACTCCAAGTCTGGCCTTGCTTCGCCTTGACCCATTTCAACTTCGCGTGCGGCACCAGCCGGAAGCGCGCTCGCGACAAAGGGCCTCGACCGCCGGCAAGGCTAGAAGCCGGAATAGTAGTCGTTCACCGCTCTCGCTCGCGTTGGGTCGTCCCAATTCCAGTCGTTATCGTTGCCGTAGTGCGGCGCTCCTTGCAGCCTGTCGGCGCTGAGATTGGTCCGATACCCGCCAAGGTTCGTGTCGTACTTCAGTGACTGCCATGGCAGCGGGTAGTGGTCGTCGCCGATGCCTAAGAACCCGCCGAAGCCGAGAACCGCATACGACACCTGCCCGCTCACCTTGTCGATCATCACGCGCTCGATCGACCCAATCTTCTGGTCACCCGCGCCGTATACCGCCGTGCCTTCGACCTTGTCGCTGCCGATCAGCGTTCCCGTTTCACGTCTTTCCGTTTCCATCGTCGTCCTCCTCCTGAAAAGATTGATGCAAGACAAGTGAGATCGGCAGGTGCTCGTTCCTGCGATTTCTCAGCGCGTGTGGCCGCCGACCTGTTCGCCGCACCGGCGGGAGCACCGCGCTGGCGCGCCGGAATTCACGATATTCGAAGCTGAAACCATCGCGTCCCTGCGCGCGGTCCTCTCCGGCGCGCCGTAAGTCGTCAATCCTACGGTCCCAGCAGAAATTGCAGCACAACGACGCACGCCCCCGCGAGGAGGCACGAAATGGCTTCCAGGGTCCAATTCGGTCTCGTGTGCGGCAGAGTTTGGAAGAGGGGCAACCGCCCGGCCGGGCGCGCGCCTTTCTGCGTGATGTGGTCGGGAGGCCCCACTGCCGTCGCTGCTCGTCGCCTTCATGCTTGGCTATCTGATGGCGCGTCGTTAGCTGGGAGATCGCGGTCGAGCGCAAGAACGTCGAGCAGGGGCGAAGAGCCTCCTGAAAGCAGCGTGCCCAGCAGTTCCGCCGCGAGGAAGCTAAAGGTAATCCCGTTGCCGCCATAGCCGAAGGCGGCAAGGATATTCCTGTAGCCGGGCACAGCGCCAATCAGCGGCAACCCGTCACGGGTGGTATCGAACGCGCCGGACCAGGTGAAGGCCACCTCGGTGGATGCGCGGGGCCAAAGCGCCTTCAGGCGCTCCTTGAGCGCTCTTACCTTTGCCGGCGTCGCGGCAGCGCGAGCTTCGGGATCGATGATGGCATCATCATCTTCGCCACCAAAGATGACGCGGCCATCCGGCGTAGTGCGCGCATAGTGATAGTTGCGGGTCGCTTCCCAGATCAGCGCTTGCTCGGGCCACAGAGCGTTCGGCCGACGTCGGGTCGCGATTGCCCAGCTGGAGGCTGGCTGGTTCGATGTGGAGCCCACAATATTCGGCATCACATAGCCGGTCGCGAGCACGACATGGCGCGCTTCGATCGAAAGCCCGTTTTCAAGGCCGACGGTCACAGTTGACGCCGCGCTGTCGTAGGCAACCGCGTTGGCCTTCAGGAGGCGGGCGCCGCGTTGGAGAGAGACATCAAGTAGGCCACGTGTGAGTCGCACCGGATCGGCGTCGGCTGCGTCCCTTGACAAAAGGGCGCCTGCCCGCGCGATGCCGAAGCGGTTGAGCAGCTCGACACGATCGAGAAACAGTGTCGGCAGATCAGCGCGGCTCCTCAGGGCATATTCATTCCGAACAAGCTTCGGACTGTCATCGACGGCCAAATAAAGCGAAAGACGTGGCCGCATCTGGCAGGCAATTCCGTGATCGGTGACCAGGGCAAGTAAGCCCCGCGCGGCATGGTGGCTAGCCCGATAGCAGCGGACCGCTTTCTCGAAGTTATAGAGCTGCGCGAGTTCAAAGAGAGGACGGTCGGTCTCCCAGAGCAGCATCGCGGTGCTCGCAACTGTGCTGCCGAGGCTGGGAAGCTCGCGATCGATGATGACCACCTGACGACCTTGCCGTGTCAGGCGTTCGGCCACCAGAGCACCCGTTATGCCGGCGCCGATTACCAGAGCATCGCAACGAAAGCTGTCGGCGATAGGCTTTATCGGTGGGGGAGGCAGGGCCGCCCAAGGGGTGCGGGAGCTGCGCAGATCATCTTGCTCGATGTCTTCGTCCTTAAAGATGGAACTCTCCCGAGAGCATAGAAGCAGTTTCGTTAGACCTTTACGGGTCGCAAGGCGGACACGGCTGGTGCATTGATCGGTTGTCCGTTTGGCGCAAAGATCGAGCCGTGGCATGGACAGTCCCAGCAGGTCTCGAAGCTGTTCCAGTGCAGATGACAACCGATATGCGTGCAGCTTGCCGAATGAAGGTGCAGTTCGCCGGCCTTGTCCCTGTAGGCGGCAATCTTTTCGAAGCCCCGCCGTAGGATGGCGCCCTCACCCGGCTCAATCTTCTCAAGGGAGGCAATTTCACCCGGTGCCACATACTCGGCAAGGTTTTGTAGGATGGTCAGGTTCTCGCGCAAGAAATTCCTGGCGGCCGCAAGTGGTGTGCGGCCAGGCGCATATACAGCACTCCAGGGGTTGTGCTCGCCGAGAATAAGGGACGTGTTCAGCATCGCGCCCATCACGCCATGGGTCAGCCCTTGGCCGGAATCCCCCATCGCGAGGTAGATGCGTTCGCTGCCAGGCTCGCGGCCGATGAAGCCGGCATAGTCAATGGTATCGAGAACCTGGCCGGACCAGCGGTGTGTGACCCTGCCAAGGCCCGGGATCAATTCGCGCGCCCAGCTCTCCAATTTGGCAAAGCGCTTCTCGGCGTCATTTGCTTCACCGCTCTTGTGGTCTTCGCCGCCGATAAGGACGACGTCATGATCGTCGGAACCTAGTTGCAGCCGCACATAGTGATAGGGATCCTCGGTATCCCAATAGAGCGCGTCGGGGAGTTCGCCCCGTGCAATCGCGAAAGCGAGCACGTAGGTGCGGTAGGGAGCGACTTTGGAATGCAGTTGATAGCGGTCAGTAATTGAGGCGTTGGTCGCGATCACGGCGTTACCGGCCGTAATCTGCCCTTGTGCGGTTCGGAGCGTAACGTCGCCATCTCCTTGCGCAACCTCTTCGACCGGACTGTTAGCGAAGAAGCGGACGCCGTGGGTCTGGCAAACTGCGGCCACGCCGGCAAGATATTTGAGGGGGTGGAAGGTCGCCTGGCGCGGATAGCGAAGCACATGACGGTTCTCACATCCCTTGAGAGGAACGCCGACCAGCCGATGGACGGGGGCACCGACTTCGCGCACCGCTTCCAGTTCCTCATCGAGCACATCGGCCGGCATGCCGTGGCCCTGGAAGAGATACCCATCGAGACGCCGAAAGTCACAGGCGATGGTTTCGCTCGCCTGGATTTCCTCGATACGATCGACGGCCGCCGCCTGACTTTCGTAGAACAGCTTTGCGATTTCCGGGCCACGCAGCTTCCTGAATTCACTCATCAGATCATCGCAAAGCGGCGCAAGATGCGCCGAGGTGCGCGCCGTCATACCGCTCGCGATGCCCTTACGGTCGATGACAATCACCGACTGATCACGCTTGGAGAGCTCGTAGGCGGTCGACAGACCGGCAATCCCCGAGCCGACAACGGCTACATCGCAATGCACATCACCTTTGAGCGCACTCGCCTCCGGCAATATCTCGGTATCCATCCATAGCGAGGTGCTGACCATGCAAAACTCCGCAAAAAAGCAAAACACCGGCTTGATGCTAGAGTTCCTTCTTGCCACGCGGCCGGCCGCCGCAACTCCGTTCCCCCGCAGCGCGAATCGTCAATCCCGAAGACGCGAGGGGGTCCTTGGGCGGCCGCTGGACGGAGCCGCGGAGGAACAAGGTTCGCAAGCGCGCGTTCCCATGCCTTAAGAACGAGGAGGGAAGCTATGGGATTCTTCACAAAAGACCTCAAAACAATGGATGACTTGCTCCTACACGGCTTGCAGGACATTTATTACTCCGAGCAGCAGATCATAAAGGCGCTCCCGAAAATGATCGAGAAGGCGACCAACCGCGATCTGGTGGCGGGCCTCAAGAACCATTTGGAAGAAACTAACAAGCAGATCGAGCGTCTCGAAAAGGCTTTTGAGAAGCTGGGCAAGGGGCCGAGCGGCACGCAATGTCCCGCTATCGACGGTCTGATCAAAGAAGCGAACGAGACGGCTGGCGAGATCGAAGATAAGACGGTGCTTGACGCGGCGATTGTCGCGAACGCGCAGGCCGTCGAGCATTACGAGATATGCCGTTACGGTACGCTGATTGCCTGGGCGGAAGAACTTGGCCACGACGATATCGTGCGATTTTTGACCACAAATCTGAACGAAGAGAAGGCGGCGAACACCAAGCTCAATACCGTCGCACTGCGCAAGGGCGTCAACAAGAAAGCGTCCACCGCCGCGTGATGTCAGCAGGGGGCCTGACCGACACGCGATTTCGTCGGGCCGGTCCCCGTTGTCGGTGCGAAATGCGTGATCGACTGTTGCGATGACCGATCTGACGAAATTGCCGAGTTGGGCCGACGACGATAATATCTTCGCCGTGGTCGAGACGCCGCGGGGCAGCTCGTGCAAACTTGATTTCGATCCCAAGCTTGGCGTTTTTGCCCTGGCGAAGCCGCTGATGGCAGGTCTGACCTATCCCTACGACTGGGGCTTCATTCCCTCGACGAAAGCCGAGGACGGCGATCCGCTGGATGTGCTGATCCTGCATGACGCGCAGACATACCCCGGTGTCGTGCTGCGCTGTCGTCCAGTTGGCATTCTTGAGGTCGAACAGAAAAGCAAGGGCAAGAAGGAACGAAACGACCGCGTGTTTGCGGTGCCTGACCGATCACCGCTCGAAACGGATATCAAGGACGTCCGCAAACTGCCTTCCCGCGCGCGCGACGACCTTGAACAATTCTTTCGGGCGACGAATGCGCTTGAGAACAAGGAGCTGGAATTTCTCGGATGGCATGGTCCACGCCGGGCGGCTAAAGCAATCCGGCGTCTGGCCCGCTAGAGGCGTAGGCTTGCTGAACGCAGTCTGATACTGGCTGCAGTCAGGGCTCGTCCGAATCCTTTGTGTGCTTCCCGCCTCTTTGGAAGCGCTGAGCGCCCCAGCGCGCCTCTTATATTCCTCAGCCAGCGCCTCGATCTTCGCGGCCGCATCTCGATCATTAATGGATGCGGCCACCCCAGCGTTCGCGCGCTGGGGATTTTGCATCTGCGTGGGGCGAACCACGCCGACGGGCCTATCACGTCGTACTCGTCGAGTCGGTCCCTTATCGGGTCTCCGTCCAATGGCGGCCTTGGCGGCCGCTTCTTGAAATGCCCGCGGATCGGCAGCGGGATCAAGAGACGCTTGCACATCTGATGGAGGGCGTACTCTGAAAGTGGCTTGCTCCAGAGCAGATCGCGGTGCGGCCCGCTCAATTCCTCGATGTCGGTTTCCAGCCATAGGACTGGCGCGGAATTTGGCCAGTGACGTCGATGTCCTTCTCGTCAGAGAGGCGCCAGGCCGCCACTCCAAAGCAGACGGTCAAAATTACCGCGGTAACTAGCAGAAGCGTCGACAGAAACTGGCTCACTCCTACACCCCGGAACGTGGCGCGTGGCTGAGCCACCATGAACTGTCGATTCGGAAAATACAGAAGCGTTGACCTAATGGCAGAATGTCCCCAAGCTTCTGCGAGGGAGAGCGCATGTTGCTCGTGAGTTGCACCGTTAGCCGACGATAACGATGGATATTGTTTCGGTGCGCGCGAAAAGTGCGTCGAACATCATGTTGGCCCATCGCGTCGGTTAGTCCGATGCAGCGGTTTGTCTGGAGTTGGAGGCAAAGCTTCGACACGCGCCTGCGCACCGATGTTCCGAAGATCGCGCGGAGGCTGATCCCATGCCGGAAGAACCGGAGCAATCAGTGGGAGAGGCGATGGCCTCGATGCCTGCAGCACCGCCGTCCGACGCCAAGAAAGAGCCGCCGGCGCGCAAACGCGCAGAAGTCCGCCCGCAGGCGAAGCGGTGGACGAAAATCCGTGAGGAGGCCAGCCGAACCACGGCTGGCGTTCGGCCGGCACGACTTCTTCACCGGCGGATGGTGGTGACCTGCAATATCCTGCTCCACGAAGGCCGCGCCCGTTCGGAGCGCGGCCTGACGGGGGCCTCAAGGGACGGCGCCGTATCACCAGTGGTGATGATGCCAGTGGTGCCGCACGACCGGATAGGCGCCGCGGTAATAGGCGTAGGCGGGCCGGACGACGCGGCGGTACCGGTAGCCATAGGACACCGGCGCGGTGTAGTAGGTCGTGGCGTAGCCGCCGCCCCAGCGGTAGGGCGCATCGTACCCATAGTCATAGGCGTAGGGTCCGCCATAGTATCCGGCGCCGTAGTAGCCCGGACCGTAGTCGTAGTAGCCCGGCCCCCAGGCATACGCCGAGGAGGCAAGCCCGCCGATCACCGCGCCGGCGATCAGGCCGCCGGCTATACCCGGTCCCCAGCCACCTCGCCAATGAGCCTCGGCGGGCGACGTCGCCGCGATCGAGCCGAGACCGAGAGCGCCGACCGTCGCCGCCACCATTGCAATCTTCTTCATCGGATTCCTCCTCTCCACGTTTCTGGCCCGGCCAGACAACGGGAAAAATAGGCAATGGTTGCTGGTTGCCCCGGTGCCGAGGGGCAATGGTGCTCGGCGCCGGGACGTCGTCACTTGAGAGTTTCGAGCTTGGAACACAAACATTTCGACCGAAGACCGGTTCAATCCGCGTGCGGTGCGGCGACTTTTCGGAGCTTGCCGAGCTGGACTTCGAGTGTAGACTTGGCCAGATATTGGGGCGCTTAACACTGTTGATTTCGGCGCCCCCGCGATTGCGCTACGATTATTTCTCCTTTTGGGGCCTCCCATGTTCTATCCGGCAACGACCGCGCTTCTGCGCGCCGTTCTCGACGAAGTCTGCGCAGACGTCTCGCGCTATGAGACCGGCGCACGCAGCTTCGTGGCATCCAGGATTCTGGAAGCCGCCACGAACGGCGACACTTCGCGCGAGAGACTAAAGCAGGTCGGCTGCGAGGCTCTCCACGACGCACCGACGATGTGGCGGTAGCGGAAGGGAGCCGGGGCGTGAACTTCCAGGTCACCGTGCTCAAGATCCTCGTGAGCTATCCCGATGGATTCGCAGTCATGGCGGACCTCAAGCGCGACATGGCGATCCTTGCGACGAGCGGACGTGACTGGGTAGAGCGCACCAAGCGCCTGGCCGCGCGCGTGCCGGATCTGGATATCTTCTCGCAAGGACTGGTCGAGCGACTGAACGGTGGCTGGCGCATAACCGAGAAGGGCCGGGTAGTGCTGGAATTCATGGAAGCGCGGCCTCGCGAACTGGAGCCCACAAGCGAAGGCCTCGGAGCCGAACCTTCATCTCTAGCCCCCGCGCCCCGACCTCACGCCTCCACAACGTCCGGCCGAAGCAACCGACTGCAACGCCGCCGAGCCGCCCGCGAGCGGGCGCGAGGGAGGGCCTCCTGACTCCTCCTCGCGGATCTCCGCCGGTATTTCGAGGCTTCGGGAAAAACTAGAAACTTTCCGAACCCTCTTGAGTTGCCTGCGATTGGTGCGGTCGCCGGAGGTGAAGATGGTCGACGAAGTCGCCTTGATGAGGGCCGCGGAGACCGCCTGGACGGTGTACCGGGCGAGGCACCCCGACGTCGATGCACAGGACAGCCGTCGCTGCCTGCTCGAGCGCCACCTGCAAAGGAGAGGGGATGAGCGAGAGAGCGATGCCGAAGAACTCGCCAGCTTCGGGATAGCCTACCTGCACCGGCTTCCCGAAGACGAATGTTGACGGGGATGAAAATGCTCGCCGCACGCGTGGCTCGCGGAAGCACAAGGCCGAGTTGGACAATGCTCGCGATTTCATCCCTCATTTCCGCGACTATCGTGACGGTCCTGCGGTTCGTGCTCGGGGCCTAGCCGATGCGGATTGCCCAGCTTGCTCCGTTGGCCGAGAGCGTTCCTCCAAAGCTGTATGGTGGCACGGAGCGGGTGATCGCCTGGCTGATGGACGAACTGGTCGAGCTCGGACACGACGTCACCCTGTTCGCGAGCGGAGATTCGAAGACGAAGGGAAAGCTCCACCCGGTGTGGCCGCGCGCACTGCGCCTGGGCCGGAGGGGCGCGGACCCGAGCGCCGCCTGCGCGTTGCTGATAGAAGCCATTGCCGAGCGCGCGAGCGACTTCGACGTGATCCACTCCCACGTCGACTGGTTGCCACTTCCTGTGCTCAGCCGGACCGGGGTGCCTTTCCTCACGACGATGCACGGCCGCCTCGACCTTCCCGGTCTATCGAAGGTGATCGGGGCCTTTCCGAACGCGGGCTTCGTCTCGATTTCCGACAACCAGCGTCGGCCGCTTCCGGATGCGAACTGGATCGCA
Source organism: Bradyrhizobium sp. 1200_D9_N1_1 (assembly GCF_052075915.1). Lineage (NCBI taxonomy): Bacteria > Pseudomonadati > Pseudomonadota > Alphaproteobacteria > Hyphomicrobiales > Nitrobacteraceae > Bradyrhizobium > Bradyrhizobium sp. 1200_D9_N1_1. The sequence goes on from NZ_CP197226.1 coordinate 1,551,415, forward strand.
ACGATCCAGCACGGCATGCCCAAGGACCTGTTTCGGCCCTCTTACGACCATGGTTCGTACCTGGCTTTTCTCGGGCGGCTGACGGCAGACAAGGGACCGGAAGCCGCCATACGTATCGCGCGGGCCGCGCGGATGCCGCTGCGGGTCGCCGCCAAGATTCCTCGCGCGGAGACGGCCTACTTCAAGAAGAAGCTCGAACCGAACATCGATGGTGAAGAGATCCGGCTCGTCGGCGAGGTGGACGAAATCAGGAAGCAGCCCTTCCTCGCCGGGGCCGCCGCGTTGCTGTTTCCGATCAATTGGCCGGAGCCCTTCGGGCTCGTCATGATCGAAGCGATGGCGTGTGGGACGCCTGTGATCGCTTACCGGTGGGGCTCGGTGCCCGAAGTGGTGGAAGACGGCGTGACCGGCTTTATCGTCGACAACGAGGAGCAGGCGATCGCGGCGGTGAACGAACTGGGCCGGCTGGACAGAAGAGCAGTCCGGGCCCGGTTCGAGGAGCGCTTCGCCGCGAGCCGGATGGCGAGGGAGTACGAGATCCGATATCGCGAGTTGGTCGATCGCGGAGTCCGCGCAGCCGAGAGTGTTCAGATACCTGGAGGAGACGAAGGATTCGCGAAAGGGGCAGCACAGTCTTCCCGACCTGTCGGAACGGCTTCGGACTCTGGTCGTTGAGTTGGCGATCGAGGACACATGAAAACCATTATTTACGCAACGGCAGCTTTCGTTCTGCTCGCAACGACGGCGGCTCTTGCGGATGAGGCGCCTCCTCCGCAGCCGCAGGTCCAGCCGGCAAGCGATTCCACGAAGGAAGCGGAAGTCTGTTCGAAGCAGGTTTGGCCGCATTTCTCGGAAGCCTGCCTCCGCTCCGACGGTAAGCGCATTCCCGTCCGGCTTGTTACCACCGAACGTCGGTAGCGCACCGGCGTCCGCAGCGCGGATCGAATCCTTCGCGAGAGCACCGTTCTGAACAAGAGTCAATTCAGGAACAAGTGGCAGCCCCGGGCGTTGGCGCCGGCATCTGTACGGATGTTGGCTCACGTTGGAGGAGATAATCGATGAAAAGCTTTCTTGCCGTCGCTCTGCTTGGCACTGCTGTGATCGGCGGCGCTGCGTACGCGCAAACCACTCAGCCGGCCGATCGCGCCGCGCCGGCGGCCACCCACTCGGCCGATGCGAAGATCGCGCTCAAGGGAAATTGGCGCGCCTCGAAGCTCATGGGCCTGAACGTCTACAACGAGGCCAACGAGAAGCTCGGCGACATCAACGAGCTGCTCGTCGACAAGAGCGGTAAGATCAACGCGGTGGTGATCGGCATCGGCGGTTTTTTGGGGATGGGTGAGCACGACATCGCCGTCTCGATGGACAAGCTGAAGTTCGTCGAAGAGCCGGTCCGGACCAGTTCGAGCAGCACCTCGACCACGTCGCGCGACACCACCACCGGCGCCGCAGCGACAACCACCACGAACCGCAGCACGAACGATTGGGTCCCTGACCACGCCGTCATGAGTGGCAACAAGGAGCAATTGAAGGCGCTCCCGCAGTTCAAATACTCAGATTACAACTAAATGGGACGAGAGTTCGGAGATGAGGGCCCCATCACGGGGCCCTTTTTTGTCCGCCGTGAGCCACCGACGGTTGTCGGGAAAAAAGACCCGCCCGGATCATCGGGCGGGTCGTCGTTCAGTGCATGTGAATTAAGAAATAGCCGAGGCCGCCAATAACGAGGACGGCAGGAACGGCCCACAAAATGAGTACGGGCATTTCCTCCAATTGCTGTCCGAACGCTTCCGAGTGGCCGCCTGAAGCCCGCGATATTTACTGTTCGGTGCACACCTTGGTGGTCTTCACCGCGGATTCGGCCTCGACCTTGGTCTTGTAGACGCCGTTGCCCACCACCGTCGTGGTCGTAGTGGTCGGCTTGGTGTCGACGACAGTGCACTTCTTTGTGGTCGCGTCGCGCACGATGTAGAACTCGGCGGCGCTGGCGGCCTGCGTGCCGAGGGCGAAAGCGGCAAGCGCGCCGCACACAATCAGCTTCTTCATGGTGTGTCCTCCTCAAATGATTCGTAAGTAGTCACTGCCAACGGCGTGGTTTGACTGAAGTTCCGTTTGTTCGCGGCTGCAGCGCCCCAGCGCCATTTCGGCACAACCGCGATCTTGGGTCTACCGGAAGAAATTCACCTCCCGCCGCCACGAGAGCTGCCGGGTTTTCCCGAAAAGGAACCGCGTGCCGCATCGGAGGTTGATCGACATCCGCATTTAGGAGGTTCAGATGGACAAGCGTTTATTCTTGGCTACGACGGCTGCTGTCGCGATCGCGACTTCGGCTCTTGCGCAATCTTCTCCGAGCACGTCGAACTCCAATCCGTCAACTACGCAGCGTCAGCCGGATTCCACCTCGACGACGCCGTCCTCTTCAACACCTTCGGGATCCGCGCAGACCAATCCTTCGACCAATTCGGCCCAGACGCAGTCTCCGTCATCGACCGGCCAGAGCGCTGCAGGCCAAACGACCAATTCCGGTACGGGCACCAACACCACGCAGGCGCCCACCTCGAACAACTCGACCAATCAGGCGCAGACCAGCCAGCCCTCCAACCAGACCAATGCGCCTTCGGACCAGACGCAGACCAACCCGCCTACGGACAACCGGGCGCAGAGCGCGAACCCGCCAGCTTCGGGCGCCAGTCAGGCGCAGTCTCCGACGGGTAGTAACTCGACGAACACGGCCCAGCAGCCGAGCACCCAGCAGAATACGGCCGATCGTTCGTCGAACACGAACGTGAATGCCTCGGTGAACATCAATGATCAGCAGCGGACACGGATCAGCACGTCGATTTCGCACCTCAACGTGCAGCCCCTCAACAACGTGAATTTCTCGTTGTCCGTGGGCACTGCCGTGCCGCGGGATGTCCGTCTGCAGCCGCTGCCGGCGGAGGTCGTCGAGATCGTGCCCCAGTACCGGGGCTACAACTTCGTCCTGGTGAAGGACGAAGTCGTGATCGTGGAGCCCTCCAGCTACAAGATCGTCGCGGTCCTGCCGTACTCGGGCCGGTCCACGGCGGCCGCTCCGGCGCGCACCGAGCAGCGGAAGACCACGTTCAGCGATCGTGATCGCGAGGTGATCCGCAAGCACGTCAAGGCGCGTCCCGTCGAGCGCGAGCGGCAAACGACCGGCAGCACAGTGCGAACTGAGATCCGCCGGGGCGAGCGCCTACCGGACGGCGTGGAAATCGATGCCTTCCCCGACGAGGTCTATCGCGAGGCGCCGAGCCTGCGGGAGTACCGATACATTCACCGGGATAGCCGAACCTACATCGTCGAACCGCAGGAACGTCGCATCATCGAAGAGATCGACTGATTTCGCCAAGGAAGGAGAACATTCATGAAGATCATTGCACTGGGAATGCTCGCCGCCTCCCTTTTGGGATCGGCTGCGAGCGCCGCCCCGCTCAGCGGCTTCAGCTTCGGCAACCCGTAGCCGGTTACCAAGAAAGGGCCGCTCTCCGAGCGGCCCTTTCGATACGGTCGACATTGCGGTGATCGGATGTCCGCTCTTGCGAAGCTGCTGGGACAGAAAGAGCAATTGCTGGCGCGGCTTGAAGCCGGACCCGGCGCGAACGAGCGCGCCGAAATCCAGGCGCTCCTCGCCAAGATCGATACGGCGCTGAAGCTTCTCGGGTCCAAGGACTCTCGGAGCAGAGCCGACCGATAGCTAAGGACCGGGCCGTTACACGCTACCTCAACACTAGCCTCCTCTCGACACCCGACAACCGAAAGCCCCAGCTCGGGGGCCGGGGTGTGACCCCGCCGGGCGATCCTCGCGCTGGCGGTGGGCCTCTGTCTGACGCGCATCGTCGTGCTGGCGCACTGGGCGAGCGACGTCGTCGCCGGCTTCGCCCTTGGTGCGGCGCTCGAACGAATGCTTCGCCTATGGACGGGCTATCCCGTCAAGGAGACAGATAATGCCGCTACTTGAGGACCTTAAGGAATACGCCGAACGCGCCACCGGTCTTCGTCGCCCGGGCAAGCGTCGGGCTTCCGAACTGCCTCGTCCGCGGAAGCCACACGTGGTCCGCTTTAGGGATGACGGCCTTGTGCCCAATCACCCGCGCTGGCCCCTGATGCTGTACCGAAGCGCCGTCAGACTCGACGAGCAGCACGATCCTGCGGCGGTGCTCGAAGACCTGTTCGAAGGCAACGGATGGGGGGATAGCTGGCGCGACGGCATCTACGACTATGTTCACTACCATTCGAGAATCCACGAGGTCCTCGGGATAGCGCGCGGCAAGGGGCGCGTCCGCTTCGGCGGCAACAAGGGGCGGACCTTCACGCTGAAGGCCGGCGACGTCGTAGTCCTGCCCGCTGGGACCGGCCATCAATGCCTGGCGGCGGACAAGGACTCTCTCGTCGTCGGCGCCTATCCGTCGGCAGGCACCTACGACGAGTGCACGACTGTCGAGGACCGTCCGCGCGCGCTGAAGACCATTCCGAAGGTACCGGTGCCGCGCAAGGACCCGGCCTATGGCGGCGCGGGGCCGCTCAAGAAGCTTTGGAAGAGGCCGAAATGACCGAGTACCTCATCCGTTTCCTGATCGGAGGCGCAGTCGTTTCGGCGTTCTCGATGTTGGGCGACGTGCTGAAGCCGAAGAGCTTCGCCGGCCTCTTCGGGGCGGCACCTTCGGTTGCGCTCGCGACACTGGGCATCGCGATTTATGAACATGGCGCCGTCTACGCCGGGGCCCAAAGCCTTTCCATGATGGCCGGCGCGGTCGCGCTGGTGGTCTACAGCATCCTGGTCTGCCAGCTCCTCATGCGCGCCCGGATGCGGGCGTTGCCGGCGACGATCGTCTCTATCGTCGTCTGGTTAGGCGCAGCCTTCGGTCTATGGGCGCTCGCGGGGGGTACGCGCGAGGCTTCCGATGAAGGTCTCGCCCTCGTCGCTGCGGGAAGGGTGGTGGTACGAATACTTGGTGCGTTTCGGCCTAGGCGGCGCCGCCACCGCGTTCACGGGATTGATCAGCAGTCGTTACGGAGCGTCGATCGGAGGTCTCTTTCTCGCGCTCCCGGCGATCTTCTGCGCCAGCGCGACCTTAATAGAGAAGCACGAACTCCGTCGCAAACGGGAGGCTGGTCTCGAAGGGAGGCGGCGAGGGCGGGAGGCCGCCGCGCTAGATGCCGCCGGTGCCGCACTGGGCGCTCTCGGTATGCTCGCCTTCGCCGCAGTGTTCTGGTTCCTCGTCGAGCGGAGCGTCGCAGGCGCATTCATCGGCGCTTCGCTGGCTTGGCTGACCGTGGCCGTCGCCGCCTGGTTCGTGCGCCGGCAGGTCCGCCTTGCCCGATTGGCACAACGAGACAGCGGCACCGCGTTGTCGCGGTGCCGCTGAAACCGCCTTGAAACTCGATCAGGCCGCGCTCGAAGCCTTGGCGTTGACGCCCTTGCGCGGCGCCACTGTGTTGAGCATGGTGCCGGCCGCCTTCTCTTCGTTCAGATTTGGTGAGGAAGCACACGATATCATCGTGACCAAGCTCCTCGGCCCGGGCGCTCAGCGAGCTGTTCGGAGTGCTCGACGGCCTGCACATTCGCGACGATGGCCTCGCTCTTCAACAGCGACTGGACAACAATCGCAATGATTCTGACAGGCGTCGCGCTTACATACGGCACGCGCGTGCTGGCACTATGGATGTTTGAGAAGGTCTGATCAGGCGCGGGATGGCGGCCATAAGCCAGACCGATAGAGCCACTTCGCCGGCTAATTTGGGGAGCGCTTTGGTAAGGAACTGTGTCGCTCTCCTGCGCGCCTTAATCGTGCCAACGGATGCTCGACTGTCTTTCAACGCTGGCGCTTGGCTCGTGTGCTTGCATCCAGGCGCTGCTTCGCAGCTTCAAGCAGAGTCTCATGCTCCATCGCGGAATGCGCCCTGGTCCTGTCGAATGCACTGCGAGTTAAGCGAACAATCTTGATAGGCTGTAGTTCTGTAAGGCCGTGGGGGCTTGCCTTCTCCTCGCTCGTGATTGGTCGATAGGCGAAGTCTGCCTTACCCCAAGGAAGAACGGACTTCCATGCGACGCGCCGGCCGTTTCGGTGTGGGATGCCCGTGAAGTCTTTAGGTCAGCTCAGGTGACGAAATCCCGGTTTAGTGCGCGACCTGCTTGCCGTCTTCACAAAATCGCCTTGGATGATACAACTCGGCGCCGTGTCGCCACATTCCGCGGCAACGATGCCGTCAAGCAAGCCGAAACTCGCTGCATGGGCCATTCGAGGCTGAGAGGCAGTTAGACGCGATGGCTGCAAACGCTCTGCATGTGCAAAGTGGAAGCCGGCCGCCGATTGTGCGATGCGTCAATCGAGTCGTCCGCAATGCCGCGATAAGCGCGGGCATTGCCTGCAGGCGATATCGTGTGCCCAGCAAACAACTTTTGGACGAAATGACTGACGAGATGCGGGTGCATCTCCGTGCGGAAAGCAGCCCCTTCAGTGGAACTCGACGAAAGCCTCGATGCCGGGGTTCCTATGATACGAGGTGAGATTGTTGGCACGCCGTATCTATTCGGGTCGACAAATGAACAGGGCGCAGCGCGCCCAGCAAGGCAATGACCAAGTGCCATAAAAATGAAATGGAGGACGAGCATATGAAGAAACGGTGGGGTTATTTGTCTTTGCCTGTGGTTGTTGCGATTGGTGCGACGTTTGCCGCGTCGTCAACCGTTGCCCAAACTGTGGATACCGCGCGCATCGAGACCGGCGGCCAGAACGACTGGCTGACTTATCACGGTTCCTATAAGTCTTATCACTACAGTCCCCTTTCGCAGATCAATACGAGCAATGTCGGTAACTTAAGCGTTGCCTGGATCCATATTCCGGGACGGTCCACCCGTGGCTTGCAGTCAATGCCGCTTGCGGCCGACGGCGTGCTCTACTACACGGGCTCTTACAGTCGAGTGTTTGCGCTGAACGGCGCGACAGGGGAGGTGATCTGGTCCTATTTCCCCGAACTTGACGAAGCCCTGATCGCGCGGCAGACGCACTCTCCCTATAATCGCGGCGCTGCGCTCGGAGAAGGCAAGGTCTACGTCGGCACGATGGATGGCCGGCTCATCGCGCTTGATATGAAGACTGGAAAGGTCGCCTGGGACACCAAGCTTATCGATTCCCAAAAGCTGACGGTCGGTTTCACCGGCGCGCCCCTCTATGCGAAGGGCACGGTGATCATTGGCGCGCAGGGCGGCGAATGGCCGGGCCGCGGCCCGATCTTTGCTGTCGATGCCGCCACAGGAAAGAAGAAATGGGAGTTCCTGACGGTTGCGGGCACCGACGAAGCCATGAAGACTTGGGGCAGTGACTCCTGGCGCACCGGCGGCGGCGGCGGCTGGATGCCAGGCACCTACGATTCCGAGACTAACACCATCTTGTGGGGCACCGCGAACCCGGCGCCGCTCTACGATTGGTCGGGCTCCGATTACAAGACGCAAGGCGCCCGCCCAGGTGACAATCTCTATACGACCTCAGTGATCGGTCTCGATCTCGATAGCGGCAAACTAAAGTTCTATCATCAGGAGCTGCCGCACGACGCCTGGGACTTCGACAGCGCGGTCGGTGAGTTTGTAATGCTCGATCGCGACGGGCAGAAGCTCGTGGTGCACCCCAATAAGAGCGGCTACATCTTCGTCTATGACCGTAATTTGGGTATCAAGAATGTCTGGCGGATCACTCAGAACAGCAACTTCGTCAAGGATATCGATCCCAAGACAGGTGAGTTGATCGGCCGTCGCGACTTCTCCGCAGGCAAGGTCAATGAACCCCTCTGCCCGCATATTTCCGGCGGTGTCAGCTTCAACTCGGGTTCATACAATCCGAAGACGGGTCTATACTACAAGCTCGGCCAAGAATGGTGCATGACGCTCGAGGTCATGAAGACCACACCGGTGACCGCGCCCCAAGCCCAGCTCAACATCGGCGCCGACTTTAAGATCGCGCCTCCTCCGGGCGGCGAGATCTACGGTCATCTCGACGCGCGCGACCCGGTGACCGGAGTCAAGAAGTGGGAGGTTCGCTACCCCGAGCCGCCGCTTGGAAGCGTGCTATCGACCGGTGGCAATCTCGTCTTCGTGCCTGACTCGCGCGGCACCCTTCATGCTTACGACGCCGAGTCGGGTGCCGAGCTGTGGAGCCATTCCGACGGCACTGGCCACCAGGGCGGCATCGTCAGCTACGCCGTTAACGGCAAGCAATATGTCGCCGTGACCGCGGGCTTCGGCGGCATGGCGTCGGACGACTACGCGCCGACCTTCGGCGGCGTTTACAAGAGCATGCCGCGCGATGATGGCGCGCTCATCGTGTACAGCTTGAAATAGGGGTTTTCGGACAATCTGGCGGGGAGCGACAGAAGCTCGCTCCCCGTGCCTTGGAACGGTCAGGGCTAACGGAAAGTGGAGTTCTGCGTCATGAAGTTGAGCTTGATGGCGCTGGCCACTTGGTTCGCATGTGCCACGCCTGTCTCCGCGCAGACGGATTCCGCTGCGCCGGACAACGGGAACTTCGATGTTAAGCAGCTGTTCGCAACGACCTGCGGCTGGTGTCATTCCGATGGCGGCCGCGCGGCGGGTAAGGGACCGCAGCTCATGAACACGACGCGCGATGACGATTTTATTCGCGACCGTATCAAGAACGGCAAACAAGGCGCGATGCCTGCATTCGATTCTACCTTCAGCGATGCTCAGATCGACCAAATCATCAAGTACATCCGGGAATTAAAGCCGCGAGAGGGATGAGCCGGCGAGTCAAACTCCATGCGCAAGGTACGCGGAACAGAACTGATCCTCCCGCTCATCATCGTGACGGTGGCAGGTTTGCTGGGGCCGGCACGGGCTCGATCCCTCGAGACAATCCGCTCGGCCGGCGTACTTGGGTTATGTGCTCACCCGAACTCGCTTCCATTCGCGAGCAAAGCCGGGGATCCTCCCGGATTTCAGGTTGAATTGGGACAAGCACTGGCGCGGGAGCTCGGCGTCTCCCTGAGGCTTGATTGGATCATTACCCAGTACCAAATGCGTAGCGCTGGCTGTGACATTCTTCTCGATGTGATCGCCGACCGCGAGGCGCAAGGCGAAACTCACTTGAGGATCTCGAAACCGTACTATCGCACGGGCGTCGCGTTGGCCGTGCCATCCGCCAGCACGCTTACGTCGTTCAAGAGCCTCAACGAGCATACCAAGGTCGGGGTGCAGGTCGGGTCCGTCGCAGCCATGATAATTAGTCAGCGGCACGTACCTACATCGACCTTTGGTTTCGAGAGCGACAGTCTCGAGGCCCTTTCGAATAACGAGATCGACGCCGCTGCGGTGACGCCCACCGTGGCGAGCTATTTCAATCTGACGCATCCCGACAAGGCGCTCCGCATCCTTGATCGCGACGAGAGCACGGTGGATCTCAACTGGAATGTCGCCGTCGGCATGGTTCGCCCTGATGATGCCTTACGCGAAGCCATGGATGGAGCTCTCGATCGGTTACGAACCGATGGCACCGTCGATCGGATATACAAGAGCTATGGCGTCGTACTGCAGGCACCAAGGTAGCCGAGCGTGCTGGCGCCACTCAGCAGACGCACTGTTTTGGGAGGGATCGCGGCCGGTGCCACGATGGGAATCGAGCCGGTTTCCGGTCGGGAACTGTGGAATATCGGTCTCCAACTCTACACCGTCCGCGACCCGCTGAAGGCCGACTTCGAAGGAACGCTGAGGAAAGTCGCGAATTTCGGGTATCGCGAGCTGGAGTTTGCCGGCATTCTCGGGAACGACCTGAGGCTCACCCGCAAGCTCCTGCGCAGCCTGGATCTCACCGCACCATCGCTGCATCTCGACTACGCCAGCCTGCGGAACAACGCCAACTCAGCATTCGACATCGCCCATTTGCTCGACAGCCGGTTCGTCGTTTGTCCCTGGCTGGACGTATCGGAAAGGCAAACACTCGATGATTGGCAGCGGATTTGTGACACTCTGAACACGATCGGTGAACTGGCGCAGCGTTCCGGGCTAACGCTTGCCTATCACAATCATGATTTTGAATTCGGGAACTTGGCAGGTGGCATCCAGCCATACGACGTTCTGCTCAGCCGCACCGATGAGCGCTTTGTCATGTTCGAGCTCGATGTTTACTGGGCAACCAAGGGACATCTCGATTCAGCGCGCTTCTTGAGAGGGCATCCATCGCGATTTCGCCTCCTGCACCTGAAGGACATGGCAAAGAACGGATCGACCATCGAACTTGGTCACGGTACGATTAACTTCGCCGAGATACTCGAAGCCGCCGCGGAGAGCGGTGTGCAACATGTTTTCGTCGAACAGGACGTTTCGGCTGATCCGATGCGGAGCATACAGACGAGCATCGCCTTCCTTAAGCGTCAGCGACTTCTGACGCGCAGCTCTGTTTTGCCACGTACACCTTGACGATTTCGACACCGGATTGTGATCCCTCGACTTCGGTGGAGGAGCTAAGATTGTGTTGCCGGCTATCCCCTTGCCGGTCCCAATCGAGAGGCTCAGCCCCAGCTTCGAAGGTCCGGAGCTGGGGCTATTCTCAGATCTCAGCTCTGGCATGCGCGATCGTCTTCATCGGCGCGACCACCGACTTCGCCGATACGCGAATGGTTCGGCTGAAGAATCGCGAAGGCAATGCTGACCTCGTGATGGCGTTGCCGTGCTCGAATCCGCGCCTGCGCCCTTACGATCAGATCACGGCAGGTCGCTTCATAGAATACGAGGGCAAGCTCAAGAAACATGTTGAAGTCGGAGTGCAAGGCATCAGACGGTAATTTATTGCCGGGCCGAACGATCGCATTTGCGATACTTGACCCGGGTCCGTTCGATGGGGGAGTTTTGCAAAAAATTGCTGAAGATCTTTGCGTCGATGTTGATCGCCTTCCTCCCAGCGCTTGCTGTCGTCCAACCGGTGTGGGCGAAGCGTAAGTGGCATCCCATCTTGTGCGAAGTCAATGCTCTCTTGTTCTTGGTCCGACCGAAGCCCTTATCCGAATAGCCAGCGCCAGAAGCGTTGCCAGAAGTTTGCTGGTGTCTCTCCTGCGAAGAATTGATTTTTGGTCTCGCGCTCCCGGGTGCGCGCCGCAGCGATCTTGTCGTCCGACCATGGGACGTCCCAAGCAACTGCGTTCTGTCGTATCCAGTAAACCTATCAGACCTCCCTGGGCTTCTTCGATCTGGCGACCGCCGCTCCCTCCATGAAAGCGGTTCTGGAAGTCCATTCACCAGGCTTGACCGGAAGTCCTCGGTGGCCTGTCAAACCGACGCGATTGACCTGAACTGCCCACCATCCTTGCGACGCGCACCGATGCACGCCAGCGTCGGGCTGGGAGAAGGGGCAGGTCGAGAACCAGGTCGGGCTGGTCAGGGAACGCTTCTTCACGCCGCGGCTGCGGTTCAAAAACCTCGACGAGTTAAACGCCTGGCTGCTCGACAAATGCATCGCTTACGCCAAGGCTCATCGCCATCCGGAACTGGTCGATCGGACGATCTGGGAAGTGTTCGAAGGCGAACGCCCCAAACTCGTTGCCTATGCCGGCCGCTTCGACGGCTTCCATGCGGTGACGGCGTCGGTCTCGAAGACCTGGTGCGCTTCGACAACAACAAGTACTCGGTCGCAGCATCGTTGCCGAGCACCCGGGATCCTTTGGCCGCGGCGATACCGTCTACGGCCCCTGGCATATGTGCCGGTGCTCGCCCGCAAACCCGGCGCCTTGCGCAACGGTGCTCCCTTCAAAGACTGGGTGCTGCCGGCCGCCATCGAGCGGATCCGGCGCAAGCTTGCCAGCACCTGCGAGCTGCGCAAGACGCTGGAAGCGACCCGTGCCCCCGTCAGCGCGTAGGCTCCAAGAGCGCGTGAACTACTTAGTATGCCTGCGGCGGCTCCTCGCCGCTGGCAAACAGCAGCGTGCCGGGCGAATTCAAGAGCATCGCCTTCACCGCATCGGCATCATGCGCATTCTGTGCCGCGATGAATTTCTCGAAGATGGCTCGTGCCTCGGCGTCATTCGCGGCAGCCTGCGCGCCTCCGACTGACCAGTACGTGGTGGCGAGAAACAGTGCCGCGGCCACCGCCGCAACATGACGGCGTCGTGAAGAACGTCGTGGCCTGACGTTGCTTGGAGACATCTCGGGTCGGATCATGTTCACCTCTGGTCATCTGCCGGCGGCATTTGAATGGTACTCATCATACCATTGATGGCTGCGTCGACGTTTTCAGAATTGCACGATCGGCGATAACCCTGACATCACGGAAACGTAGGCTTTGGGACGTCATAGGACGAAACAGGCAAGCTCTCGCCGCCAACAGCAAGTTGAGTTATCGTGCTGTGGCGTGAAGTAACCCGGATGAAGGTTGCCCATGAGCGTGTCCGTCATCGAACAGGCAAAGATCCAGGCCCAGGTGCTGGTGCCCTTGGTCAAGGCGCTCCAGGCCGAGCTCGGCGAGGCGCGCGCCAACGCGCTGGTGCGCAAGGCGCTCGGCGATCTCTATCGCGGCTTCGGCGAGGAGTTCTGGAAAGCCAAGAACGAGAGCGATCTCGGCAAGGCCGTATCGTCGGCGTTCGGGACCTATGCCCGCGACGATGCGCTCGCCTATGACGTGATCGAGCAGAGCCACGACGCCTTCGCGTTCGACGTCAAGCGATGCGCCTATGCCGAGTTCTACAAGGCGCTGGGCGAGCCGGAGCTCGGCTTTCTCCTGGTCTGCACCGCCGACTTCGCGACCGCGGAAGGGTTCGGCCCCGACGTCAGGCTCACGCGCACGCAGACGATCATGCAAGGCGCGCCGCATTGCGACTTCCGCTATCGGCGCGATACGGGCGGAACGTGATGAGAGCGACGCCTCTCACGCAGTTCCGTCTCTTGCCTCCAGCAGCAGATCCTTCAATCCGGTCGGATAGAGGCTGGGTCCGCCCTCCACGTCGAGATCGGCGAGGTCGAACCAGCGCGCGACGATCTGCTCGCCGTTATCCTCGCGGAAATCGATGCGGTCCTGTCCGCTGAACGCGCCGTCGGGAAACGCGACCTCGGCGATGAACATCACCTCGTGCCCGGTCTCTCCCTCATGCGCAAAAATGTTCTCCATCACCAGTGGTTCGCCCGTGATGGCAATGTCGATGCCGAGCTCTTCGCAAAATTCCCGCACGAGCGCCGCCCGCCAGCTCTCGCCGAACTCGATCTCGCCGCCAAGCGGGCGCACGCCCTTGATCCGGCCCGCATCGTCGCGAACCTCGGCCGCCAGCAACCGCCCGTCCCGCCAGTGCAGGCCGGTCGCGACGACTCGGATATGGGGGTGAGGACGCCATTTGGTCATGCAGCATCGATAATCCCTGTCGCACTTGCGTGCAACGATGAACGCCCTCATCGATCGGCGCCAGAACGGCCTGCCCGAGACGACGGACCTGAACGCCGCCGCGCGCTGGCGCTTATCTATCGCCGTGCCATTTCAGCGCCGGCGCCGCAATGTCCGGCAGGTTCAGCAGATTGATCGCGCGGCAGGCGATCTGATCGACGATCTCGGCCAGCGACTGCGGCTTCAGATAGAAGGCCGGCAGCGGCGGCGCGATGATCGCGCCGATCTCGGTGGCCTGGACCATCGCGCGGAGATGGCCGAGATGCAGCGGGCTCTCGCGCACCAGCAGCACCAGGCGCCGTCGCTCCTTGAGCTGCACGTCAGCGGCGCGCACGAGAAGATTGTCGAGCTGTCCGAAGGCAACCGCCGACAGCGTCCGGATCGAGCACGGCGCCACGATCATGCCGCCGACCGGAAACGAGCCGCTGGCGATGCTGGCGCCGATGTCCGAAACCGCATGGTCGCGGAAGGCGAGGGCGCGCAGGCGCGGCAGCGCCTCGGGGCCGACCTCCTCGGCGAGCGTACGCTCCGCTGCCGGTGAGATCACCAGATGCACCGCGCAGTGTGGATTCTCCGCCAGCCGCTCGACGATGCGCACGCCGATGGCCGCGCCCGAGGCACCGCTGATGCCGACGATCACGCCATGCCGCTCGCTCATGCGGGCTCGCGTAGCTGCAGCCCGCCGATCCCGCCGAGGCCGAGCGCCGGCCACATCGCATCGACTTTGGCGATCACGGCGGAATCCATCGCCAGCGGCTCGCCCCATTCCCGCTCCGTCTCCGGCGGCATCTTCGTAGTGGCGTCGATCCCGAGCTTGCCGCCGAGGCCGGATTTCGGCGAGGCGAAGTCGAGATAGTCGATCGGCGTGTCGGACAGCGCCACGAGATCACGCGAGCTGTCGCTCCGCGTCGCCACCGCCCACATCACCTCGCGCCAGTCGCGAATGTCGATGTCGTCGTCGACCACGATCAATAGTTTGGTGTAGCTGAACTGCGGCAGCATCGACCACAGGCCCAGCATCAGCCGCCGTGCCTGGCCGGGATAGCGCTTTTTGATCGATGCGATCGCGACCCGGTAGGAGCAGGTCTCGGGCGGCAGCCAGCAGTCGGTCACCTCGGGGAATTGCTGCCGGATCAGCGGCACGAACAGCCGGTTCAGGGCCTCGCCGATCCGGGACGGCTCGTCCGGCGCGCGGCCCGTGAAGGTCGACAGATAGATCGGCTGTTGCCGCGACGTGATGGCGGTGACGCGCAGCACCGGAAACTGCTCGACCGAATTGTAGTAACCGGTGTGATCGCCATAGGGACCTTCGGCCGCCGTCTCGGTCGCCGAGACAAAGCCCTCGATGACGATCTCGGCCGTGGCAGGGACCTCGAGCGGTACGGTGAGGCAGGGCGTCAGCTCGGGCCGCTCACCGCGCAGGATGCCCGCGAAGCGCAGCTCGGAGATCGTCTCGGGCAGTGGCATTACCGCGGCAAGGATGGTCGCGGGGTCGGCGCCGATGACGATTGCGACCGGCATGTCGCGCCCTACGGCCTTCCATTGCTGATGATGCCGGGCGCCGCCGCGATGGGCGAGCCAGCGGACGATGGCGCGGTCGCGGCCGAGGATCTGCATGCGATAGACGCCGACATTCTCCTCCTGGTCGGCGGCCGGCGATGCCGGCGGCGCGGTGATGACCAGTGGCCAGGTGATCAATGGGGCAGGCTCGCCCGGCCAGCAGATCTGCGCCGGCAGTTTCGTCAGATCGATGTCCTCGCCCATGGCGGCGCGATCCTGCACCGGCGCGGCTGCGCGCGAGCGCGGCCGGGTCGCAAGCGCGGCGCGGGCCAGCGGCAGCTTGCGCCAGGCGTCCCGAACGCCGTGCGGGGGGCGCGGTGCGCGCAACTCGGCCATCATCGCGCCGAGCTCTTCGAGCCGGTCAGGCGTGATGCCCATGCCCCACGCGGTCCGCTCCACCGTGCCGAACAGATTGGTCAGGAGCGGCATGCCGGATGGTAGGCCGTCGGCCCTGATCGGCCGTTCGAACAATAGTGCCGGTCCGTGCTCGCCGATGACGCGCCGGTGAATCTCCGTGATCTCATGGACCACGGAGACCGGTTCGCGAATGCGTCGCAATTGTCCCTTGCCTTCGATGAAGCGCAGGAAGTCGGATAATTCGCGGAAGCGCGGAACGTCGCGTTGCAAGCGGACAATCTCCTGAAAGGAGCAGAAGCTAGCCGGAGCGATTTCGCTCCTCATTGTTCCCGCTCAAATACATTCGCGCGCAATCGGCTCAGATATGTCCCATGAGTCATTCGTCCCTCGCGTCCGGCCCGTTGCCGACAATCCCGCCGCTTCTCGCGCTCGCGCTGCGTCCCTTGCCCCTGCTGCCGCTGCAACTCGTTCTCGGTGGGTTCCTGGAGCGGATCCTGAGGCGCAATCCCGGCCTGCTCGACAGGCTCGGCGAACATCGCCGTGCACGGTTCGGAATCAAGCCGACCGACTTGCCGTTCGCGTTCATCGTCGAGGCCGCGCCAGCGCGATTGTCGGTGGTGCGCGAATTGCCATCCGGCTTGGACGCCTGCGTCTCCGCCTCGCTCGCGAACCTGCTGGCCCTGGTCGAGGGCAGGGTCGACGGCGATGCGCTGATGTTCTCGCGCCAGCTCGGAATCGAGGGCGACATGGAGGCGGTGCTGGCCTTGCGTAACGCGATCGACGATGCGCGGCTCGATCTGGCCGCAGAGCTGGCGTCCCTGTTCGGTCCGCTGGGCGAGCCGGCCAGGCGTTCGTTCGAGCACGCGCGGGACAGGTTGACCGGCGCGTCCCGGGAGCGGACGTGATGGAGCTGATCTGTCCCGCCGGCACGCCGGCCGCGCTGCGGAGCGCCATCGATGCGGGCGCGGACGCCGTCTATTGCGGCTTCAACGACGAGACCAATGCGCGCAATTTTCCCGGGCTGAACTTCAGCCGCGACGAGCTGCGCAAGGGGATCGCCTTTGCCCACGGACGCGGCGCGCGCATCCTCGTCGCTATCAACACCTTTCCGCGGGCGTCGTCCGTGGCACTCTGGCAACGGGCGGTGGACGATGCCGTCGATGCCGGTGCGGACGCGCTGATCGTCGCCGACATCGGCTTGATGGATTATGTCGCAAGGCGCCATCCGAACCAGCGCCTGCATGTCTCGGTGCAGGCGGCGGCCGCGAACCCCGACGCCATCGCCTTCTATGTCGAGACGTTCGGAGCGCGCCGCGTCGTGCTGCCGCGCGTGCTCAGCGTTTCGGAGATCGCCGAGATCGCCCGCGAGACGACATGCGAGACCGAGGTGTTCGTGTTCGGCGGCCTTTGCGTGATGGCCGAAGGGCGCTGCTCCCTGTCGTCCTATGCCACCGGAAAATCGCCGAACATGCAGGGCGTCTGCTCGCCGGCAAGTCACGTGGCCTATGAGGAGACCGCGAAAGGAACGACATCCCGGCTCGGCGGCTTCACCATCAACCGCTTCGCTCCCCAGGAAGCCGCGGGCTATCCGACCCTTTGCAAGGGGCGCTTCTCGACGGCGCTTGGTGACGGCTACATTTTCGAGGATCCGGTCAGCCTCGACGCCACGACGCTGCTCGGCGGATTGCGGAGCGCCGGCGTGGCCGCGCTGAAGATCGAGGGACGCCAGCGCGGACGCGCCTATATCGAGAGCGTGGTCCGTCACTTCCGCCGCGCGCTCGATACGCTGGAGGATGGAAGCGAAGCCGATATCGTGAGCCTGAAGCCGTTCACCGAAGGCCAGGCCTCCACGCTCGGCGCCTATCGCAAGACATGGCGATGATCGTTAGGCGATGACTGGTGAAGCGAGGGCTGGCGGTCCAGCCATGAATGAGAGATGCCCCGATGCAGCTTAGTCTCGGCCCGGTCCTGTACAATTGGGCGCCGGAGCGCTGGCGCGATTTCTACTTCCGGATCGCCGACGAGGCGCCGGTCGACGTCGTCTCCGTCGGCGAGATCGTGTGCTCGAAACGGTCTCCGTTCTTCGCCGGGCATCTGCCTGAGGTGATCGAACGCCTCCAGCAGGCCGGCAAGCAGGTCCTGCTGGGCTCGCTGATCCTGGTGTCGCTGCGGCGCGAACGGCGTCAGACCGAAGAGCTCTGCGCCGCCGGGGACGCGCTGGTCGAAGTCAACGACCTCACCTGCCTCAGGTCGATCAAGGGCCGGCCGCACGCCATCGGGCCCTTCGTCAACATCTACAACGAGACCAGCGCGGCCTTTCACGTCCGGCAAGGCGCCGCGCGCATCTGCTTGCCGCCCGAACTGCCGGTCGCATCAGCGGCGGCGATCGCCGCGGCGCTGCCGGAGGCCGTGATCGAGATATTCGCTTTCGGCAGGGTGCCGCTGGCGATCGCGGCCCGCTGCTACCATGCGCGGCTTCACAAGCTCTCCAAGGACAATTGCCGCTTCGTCTGCGAGAAGGACCCCGACGGGCTCGCGCTGAAGACGCTGGACCAGCAGGATTTCCTGACCATCAACGGCGTGCAGACCCTGTCGCATGCCTGCACCAATCTCGTCAGTGACATCGGTGCGCTGCGCGAGGCCGGGATCGGCTCGCTGCGCCTGTCGCCGCAGGATTGCGACATGGTCGAAGTCGCAAAGACCTTTCGCGACGTGCTCGACGGGCGCAGGTCAGCCGAAGAGGCAAATGGCCGCCTGTCCGAGCTTTACCCGGGCGTCGCCTTTGCCAACGGGTTCCTTCGCGGCCAGTCCGGCTTTTCCTTCGCGCGAACGTAGCCGGATCAGCTGACCAGATATTTCTTCACCGCCGCCTCGTCCCACGCGATGCCGTTGCCCGGCTCCTCGTTCGGCAGAGCAAAGCCGTCCTTGATCTTCAATCGCGTCGAAAGCACCGCGTCGGCCCAGTCGACATATTCCAGCCAGTGCGCGGTCGGCGTCACGCACAAGAGATGCGCGCTGACTTCCGAGAACAGATGGGTGGACATCTCGATGCCGGCGGCATGCGCGAGCGCGGCGGCGCGGAGCCAGCCGGTGACGCCGCCGATGCGCTGCACATCAGGCATCACGTAGTCGCAGGCTTCCGCCGACAGCGCCGCTTGCATCGAGAAGGCGCTGTCAAAATTCTCGCCGATCTGGACCGGCGTGCGCAGCGCGTCCGCGATGCGGGCGCAACCCTCGTAGTCGTCGTGGCGGATCGGCTCCTCGATCCAGCTCAAGCCCTCCTCGTCGAGCATCTCGCCGCGGCGGATGGCTTCGGTGACCGTCAGGGCCTGGTTGTAGTCGCACATCAGCGTGACCTGATCGCCGACGGCTTTTCTCACCGCGCGCACCACCGCGAGATCCTCCCGCGCATCGGGCCGGCCGACGCGGATCTTGGCGGCGTGAAAACCCTCCGCCAGCAACCTGTGCGCCTCCTCCACCGCGGCGCCTGCCGGCATGATGCCGAGCCCCTTCGAATTGTAAGCCTTGACCGGCTTCGGCGCGCCGCCGAGGAGCCTTGCCAGCGGCAGGCCTTTGCTGCGGGCCAGCGCGTCCCAGGCCGCCATGTCGATGCCGGATTGCGCCAGCCGCTGCAGGCCGGCGAGGCCCAGCAGCGTGAAGCGCTGGGTCAGCTTGCGCTCGATCTCGAACGGCAGCAGCTCGTCGCCGGCAAGCAGCTCCGACATTTCCGTGACCATCGCCGTCAGCGGCTTCAGGGCCGACGGCGTGATCGAGAACAGATAGGCGTGCCCGCGGGCGCCCTGGTCGGTCTCGCAGTCGATCAGCACCAGCGGCGCCCTGGCAACCGCCCCGGTCGAGGTCTGGAGCGGCAGGTTCATCGGCACGATCACGGGCCGCGCATTGAAGCGCTTGATGCGGACGGTCTCGGTCATGGGTGCTGGCTCCGGATGATCAATGCAGGTTGATCCCGATCTTAAACCTTCGTGATGAAACGGAAAGACGCTTGGTGCGACCACCATAAAATGGGGTTGCGCGCGCCCGCTTTTGTTGGCTCTGTGCCGCCGCAGGCTTTGCCGCAAATCCCGGGAGGTTTGCGACAAAAGCGCACACAACGGAGCCACAGTGTGAAACAAGAGATCGCCGAAGAACAGCGCAAGAGCGGCGTCCTGACCGGTGCCGCGATCGCGTTCCTGCTGCTCGCTCTGCCGCTCGCGGTGTGGCTGGACCTGACCGAGCTCTCCAAGACGGCGCTGCGCCGGCAGGCCGCCGATCTCAATTCGGTAATCACGAGTGTGCGCAGCTACTACGCGACCAACGTGGTCGGGCGCATCATCGCCAATCCTGATGGTACGACCAGGGTGGTTCACAATTACGAATCCGTTCCTGGTGCGATCCCGATCCCGGCGACGCTGTCGCTGGAGCTCGGACGGGTGATCGGCGCGCAGCAGGAGAACATCACCTACCGCTTCGTCTCGGACTTCCCGTTCCAGAACCGTGCGCCGCACCAGCTCGACAAGTTCGAGAAGGACGCGCTCGACGCGCTGCGCAGGGATCCCGAACAGAAGATCTTGGAGACCGAGACCTCGCTGTTCAACGACAAGGTCCGCCTCGTCGCCCCCGTCACGATGGGCCCGGCCTGCGTGAGCTGTCACAACAGCCACCCCGAAAGCCCGAAGAAGGACTGGAAGGTCGGCGATATCAGGGGCATCCAGGAGGTGATCATCGCCCAGCCGATCGCCGCCAACATCTTCTCGTTCAAGTTCCTGCTGGCCTATTTCCTGATCGCCGCTGGCAGCGGCCTGTCCTTCCTCTCGCTCCAGCGCCGCCAGGCGAGCCGCATCAAGGGCATGAACAAGGAGCTCGAATCCGCCAACGACTTCCTCGCCTCGCTCTCGATGAAGATCTCGCGCTACATCCCGCCGCAGGTCTACAAGAGCATCTTCTCCGGCCAGAAGGACGTCATCATCCACACCGAGCGCAAGAAGCTCACCATCTTCTTCTCCGACATCCAGAATTTTACGGCGACCGCGGAGCGGCTCCAGCCCGAGCAACTGACGCAACTCCTCAATGAATATTTCACCGAGATGTCGGCGATCGCCCACGAACATGGCGGCACGATCGACAAGTTCATCGGCGATGCCATGCTGATCTTCTTCGGCGACCCCGAGACCAGGGGCGACCGCGCCGATGCGCAGGCCTGCCTCCAGATGGCCTGGCGCATGCAGCAGCGGCTTGCCGAGCTCAATGCGAAGTGGCGCGCCTCCGGCATCGAGCAACCGTTCCGCTCGCGCATGGGCATCAATTCCGGCTATTGCAATGTCGGAAATTTCGGCAGCAGCGACCGCATGGACTACACCATCATCGGTGCCGAGGCGAACCTCGCCGCGCGCCTGCAATCGATCGCCGAGCCCGGCGGCATCGTGCTGAGCTACGAGACCTTCGCTCTGGTCAGCGACATCGTCCGCGCCCACGCGCTGCCGGCGATCACGATGAAGGGCATCAGCCGCGAGGTGATTCCCTATTCGGTCGACGCGCTGAACGATGCCGCGGCGGAGAACAGCGGCATCATCACCGAACGCGCGCCCGGCCTCGAGCTCTATCTCGACCCCGCGGTGGTGAAGTCAGGCGATGCCGCGCGTGTGCGCTCGCTGCTGGAGAATGCGCTGGCCTCGCTGAAGCCGGCGTGAGGGTGCGCAGCCGCTTTACCGGTCGAGAGAGTCCCCGTGCGGCACCCCCCTCCCTAACCCTCCCCCGCAAGGGGGGAGGGAACACAGTTGTGCGTGTGGCTGCGTCAAGGTGATGACAATCGGCATTGGGTCAGTGAACTCGTCGAGCTTGTGAGCCCAGCTCTCACCGCACGGCACACCGCGCTCCCTCCCCCCTTGCGGGGGAGGGCGGGGGAGAGGGGTAGCCCGGCAAAAGGTGCGCGTGAGCAGGCTACCGCGCCGCGCCTTCCGTGAATGCGGTTTCGATCACGTCGCCGAAGGGCTGCCAGGAACGGCCGTCGAACTGCACCAGCCGCATCTGCCTGATCGGCAGATAGCTGTCCGGCGAGGTGTTCATCCTGATGTTGGGGAGCGCGAGGGAAGGCTGATAGCTCTTCAGCGAAGCCGCCTGACGCATGATGTTCTCGCGCGAAAAATCGTCGCCGCATTGCTTCAGCACCTTGGTCAGCGCCTCGGCCGCGGCGTAGCCATAGACTGCCGCGCTGTTGTTGGTGCTTTCGACCTGGTGGTATTTATCCATGAAGGCGAACCAGTCCTTCATGGCGGGATCGTTCTTCCATGCGGGATCGCTCGGATCCTTCAGGAAGGCGGCCGAGACTACGCCGGCCGAATTCTCCAGGCCCGCGGGCGCCATCGCATTGGCGATCGAGGCGGAGGCGTCGTTCACGATGAAGACCGGACGCCATTTGAGCGACGCCGCCAGCTTGATCACCTTGGACGCCGTCGACGGCACGCCGAGAAAGACGAAGATGTCGGCGCCGGCGCGCTTGAGGATCGAGACGTGCCCTTCGAGATGCTCGTCGTTGATATCGAAGGCGATGTCGACGAGGACGTGACGGTTCAGATCGCCGAGGCCTTCTTGGATACCCTTGTAGAGCATGCGCCCGAACTGGTCGTTCTGCCAGAGCACCACGATCTTCTTCCGCGGATAGTAGGCCTGGATGTAGTTGGCGTAGATGCGTCCCTCCGACCGGAACGACGGCTGCCAGCCCATGGTCCAGGGAAACGCCTTGGCCTGGCTCAGCTCCTCGTCGCCGGTGGCGAGGAAAAGCTGCGGGATCTTCTTCTCGTTCAGATACCAGCGCGTGGCGAGATTCCCGGGCGTGCCGAACGAGCCGAACATCAGATGGACGTCGTCCTTCTCGACCAGATTGCGGGTCAGCTCCAGCGCGGCCGCCGGATCGGAATTGTCGTCGCGGGTGATGAAGCGGATCTTGCGGCCGTTGATGCCGCCGCGCGCGTTGATCATATCGAAATAGGCGGCCTCCGCGGTGCCGATCGCGCCGAACTCCGAGAGCGGCCCCGAATACGGCATCACATTGCCGATGCGGATCTCGTTGTCGCTTGCCGGTTGTTCGGACCGTTGCTGGGACATCGCCCCGAGCGAAGCGAAGGCGATGATCACAATGAATAGCAGCCTGCCGGTGACGCGCATGCTCGACACCTTGTCGTTGGCCCCCAACGAGGTCGGCTCAGTCCGCACCAAGGCGAGTTGATCTACGTCAAGCGTTTGTCAAAGCTGTGGCTTGGTGGCGCACTTCAAAGCAGCGCAGCTGTTAGCGCGAACGAAAGCGGCAGGCGTGCTGACGCGCTGACAAACGAGGGAGTGTGCCGTGTGGCACCCCCCTCCCTAACCCTCCCCCGCAAGGGGGGAGGGAACGCACCTTCGTTGTGGCACGCGTTCGTTCTTATCAATTGCGACGGTGCGGTGCGGCACAGCGTAGCGGCGCACTCCGCTGCGCTCCCTCCCCCCTTGCGGGGGAGGGCGGGGGAGAGTGGTGGCCCAGCAAAAGGTCGGAGTAAATAACGCGCTCCGCCCGCAACACCCCGCTACGGCAGCCCCCGCGCCTCGAGCTGATGCACCAGCAGCAGCGTCGGTTCGGCGAGGCTGTCGCCGGAGCCGTCGAGGCCGAAGGCGGCGGCGATGCCGTCGCGGCTGCGCAGGATGGTGCCGCGCGGACAATGGCCGGCGCCGCAGAGCGTCTTCTTCAGGGTCTCGCCCTGTGCCACCAGCCTGGTGGAATCGTCCGCGGCCCAGGCCAGCACGATCGGCACGTCGACATTGAGGATGCCGGGGAAGACCGAGCGCTTGTCGTACTGGGTCGCGTCGCTGCCGAGATAGGCCTTCTCGTTGTCGCTCGCGTCCTTGCCCACGCGATAGATCCCGGACACCAGCACGACGCCAGCGACGTCGGCGCGGTCGGTCTGGAGCTCGGGATGCGCCAGCAGGGTGGCGACGTGAAAGGCGCCGGCGCCATAGCCGACCGCGACGATCTCGCGGGCATCGCCATTGAACAGGTCGATATTGCCGTGGACCCAGGACAGTGCCGCCGCCACGTCGGTCGCCCCGGCGGGCCAGCTCGCCGACGGCGCGAGGCGATAGTTGACGCGCACCCCGATCATGTCGTTGCGCGCGGCAAAGCACATGATCTGGTCCTGGATCTGGCGCGACAGCTCCGGCGCCGCATGGTCGCCGGTGAAAGTGTCGCCCGCCACGAACAGCAGCACCGGCCGCGGCGTATCCGCCTTGGTCGCGCTGGTGGCGACATCGAGCACATTGGCTTCGCTCTCGCCGTAGCGCAGGCCGCGCGCGAAGGTGACCTGCTCGCAGAGCCGCGCGGTGCCGCCGGCGGTGGTGTCGTTGTCGGTCAGCCCGACGCGGACGAGATCGGATGGCGCAGCCAGCCGCGTCGGAACCGGACCATGCGCGGAAGCTGTCGAGACGGTCAGAACAAGCAAAAATGCGAGATAATTCTTCATGATGGTGCCGGGCCTTGCGCGCTCATATTGGCTCGCTCTTGGGGCCTGTCTTTTCAATTCGCCTTATTAGTTGGCTGGTCTTGAGGCGATTTGACGGCGCCCTCGGCGCTCAATTCCCCGGCTCGAATGTGCAATCCGCGCCGCTGCCGTCCTTCCGCCTGATCGCGTTGGGGTCGATCGTGCAGCTCAGCTTGGCGAGGCTCTCGAAATTCGATCCCGCCGCGCCGTCGGGCGGAACGCCGGCCAGCGCTTCGGTCGCGAATATCTCGTTGGCAGTGGAGCCGTTCACGGTTTTCACCTTCTTGCCGAAGGTCACCTCGCAATTGCGAACGGTGATGTCGACATTGCCGGTGCGGCAGACGATCCGGTCGGCGGTCACCACAATGGCCTTCTTGTAGGGAATGTCGGCATTGGCGGAGAACAGCATCGCCACCGCCTTCTTCTCGGCGCCGGTGAGGTTCGGGGACAGCGGCGCGATCACGCCCGCGAGCGCCAGCGCCGCCGAGCCCGAGACCTTTGCGGGCGTGGCTGCGGAGGCGCCTGCGACGTGGGACGTGGCGGCAAGAACGAGGGCGCAGGATAGGATCGATCGGCCGGATTTCATCCCTGCCTCCATGGGCCCGAAATCTCAGGCGGCCTTCTTCCGTTTGACCGTTTTCTTTGCCTTCCTGGCCTTTTTTGCCGCCTTCTGGGCCGCGAGATACGCTTCCACCTTCTTGGCGGAATGGCCGGCTGCGGCCACGGCGGCCTTCAGCTTGGCCGGGGTGATCTTGAATTTCTTCGACCAGTAGCGGACCTCATAGGCCTCACTCAGCGCGATCCGGCTCTTGTCGGAGGCGCGGTGCTTCTGGAGCTTGATGTAGGCCTCGACCTTCTTGGCGGAGTGGCCGACCTTCTTGACGGCGTATTTCAGCTTGGCCGGCGTCACTTTGAACTTCTTCGACCAATAGGCGACTTCGTATTTCTCGGTGAGCGCAATCAGGGCGCGATCGGCTCCGCCCCGCTTTGCCTTGTTGTCGGCCATGCTTCCCTCCTGCCGTGGACAGCGTCCAGTCTAGCATGCAACCGGATTTGGAAGGCAAGGCGCGGGGCACGCGGGAATTGCGCGGCGGGGACGTTTTGCACCGATGTGTCAGAAGGTTGTGCGGCGCGACCGGGCCGCGCGCCGGAGCGGGCTTTCTACTGTGCATGGGGTTGTTTTCGCGTCTTTGTGTCCCTCGCACGTCCGTGATGGAACCTTCTGGCGGCTGGCGCGACTTATCCTTAGACACGGGAAGAAACGTGCGAGGCTGTCATGGCAGAGAAGCATACCGCCGATCCGGCAGAGATCATGCGGGCGACCGGTCACCCTGAGCTGGAATATGCCGCTGGCTGGACCATCGCCGGTCTCGTCACCATCGGCACCATCGTCGCCGCCTGGGTGTTCGCGATCTAGGCGACTGGAAACTGCAGCTCGAAGGCCGCACCGTCGTCGGTCGGCTTCAGCCTGATCGAGCCGCCATGGCTCGCCATCACCGCGCGCGCGATTGCCAGCCCCATCCCTGTGCCGCCCTGGTCGCGGCGGGTGGTGAAGAACGCGTCAAAGATCCTGTCGCGGTTCGGCGCCGAGATCGGCTCGCCGTCATTGCTCACGGTAAGAAGCAGGGTCGTCCGCGCGTCCACCGCCTCCAGCCTGATTGTCCCAGCCTTGTGCCGCACCGCGTTGTCGGCGAGATGCGACAGCACGATCAATGCCTTCTCGCCGGACATGCCGATCGCCCGGTCGAGGCTGCCGCTGGCCTCGATGGAGCTTTCCGGAAACCTGCTCCTGAGGTCGGCGATGACGGGCGCAAGCTCGGTGCGCTCGTTCTGCGGCAGGCTCTCGGCGCGGGCGAGCTCGCGCAGCCGCTGCGCCATCGCCTCCAGCCGCTGGGTGTCGGACAGGATGTTGGCGATGAACGTTTTCTGCTCGGCCGGCGTCAGGTCCTCGGATTTGCCTTGAACCGAATCCTGCAACAGCTCGGCTGCGCCCTTGATCGAGGTCAGCGGCGATTTCAGCTCGTGGGTGAGGTGCGCCGAGAAGGTCGCGATGTAGTCGGAGCGCCGCGCCAGCTGCTCGGCCATGCCGAGGAAGCTGTGCGAGAGCTGGGCGAACTCGCGCGTGCCGTAGTGCCGCAGCGGCCTGAACGCCTCGCGGTCGCCGCGGCCAATTCTGGCGGCGCGGTCGATCAGCTCGCGCATCGGCAGCGTGATGGTGCGGGAGAACACGAGGCCGATCGCGATCGTGCCGAGGATCACGGCGAGCCCGGCCAGCACGAACTTAGCCCGCTCCTGGTAGAGATGGTCGAAGATGTTGCTCGGCGTCCGCGTGGTGTAGATCACCCCCGCGACGCGGTTGTTGACGATGACGGGCATCGCCGAGAACACGTGCACGCCGAGGCCGCGGCTGAAGGAGTAGATCGGCGGCGGCGGCTTGTCCGGCACGCGGTTGCGCAGGGTGGCGCGATACTGCCCGTGCAGCGCGTCCGCGACCTCCTCGATATGGGCAAGCGACTGCCCGACCTCCTGGCGCCCGGCGATCACGACGCCCTGCGGATCGAGGATCCTGAAACCTGCCAGCGTCACCTTCTGGGTCTCGCGGATGATCGGCGTCAGCCTTGCGCCGATCTCGACATAGGCCGGCTGTGCCGGCTTGGGCGCGGGTTGCGCATCGGGCCGCCGGCGGAGCAGATCGTTGGCGGTGAGGTCAAGCGCGGGGCGGATCGGCGTGACCTGGTCGCCCGGATCAGGCAGCACGTTCGGCGGCACCTCGGCGCCGAGCGTCAGGCCGCTGTCGAGCCTTGCCGTGACCTCCTGCGCATAGATCGTCGCCAGCACGCGGCTTTGCGCGATCAGCTCGGCCTGGGTCTGGCGGATCAGCTGGTTGTCGTAGAGGCGGAAGAAGAACAGGCCGACCAGCGGCAGCACCGCGACCGTCGCCAGCACCGCGAAGATGACAAGCCCGAGCGACGGCCGCCATTTGTCGGGGGCCCCGCTCATGCCTCTTTCTCGCAGCGGCCGAGCTTGAAGCCGACGCCGTGGATGGTCTCGATCACGTTGTCGCAGGAAAGCGCCGCGAGCTTGGCGCGGATGTTGCGGATGTGGCTATCGATGGTGCGGTCGGAGACCTGGATGTTGAGTTGGTAGGCCGCGCGCATCAGCTGCTCGCGGTTGAACACCGAGGTCGGCCGGGTCAGGAACGCGCGCAGAATGCCGAACTCGATCGCGGTCAGCTTCAGCGGCGTGCCGGCGAACGACGCCACATGCTGCTCCGGATCGATCAGCAGGCCACCTTGCGCCAGCGCGCTCGGCCCGGCCTTGGCCTCGCCATTGCGCGGGCTGAGCCGGCGCAGGATGACGTTGACCCGCGCCACCAGCTCGCGCGGGCTGAACGGCTTTGTCACGTAGTCGTCGCCGCCGATCTCAAGGCCGAGCACGCGGTCGATCTCCTCGTCGCGCGCCGACAGGAACAGGATCGGCACGTCGGAGCCTTTGCGTATCTCGCGGCAGACGTCGAGGCCGTCGAACTCGGGCATGCCGACGTCGAGCACGATCAAATCGGGCCTGTCGGCGGCAAAGCGGGCGAGTGCCTCCTTGCCGTCGCGGGCCTCGA
This sequence comes from Bradyrhizobium sp. 1200_D9_N1_1, assembly GCF_052075915.1. Lineage (NCBI taxonomy): Bacteria > Pseudomonadati > Pseudomonadota > Alphaproteobacteria > Hyphomicrobiales > Nitrobacteraceae > Bradyrhizobium > Bradyrhizobium sp. 1200_D9_N1_1. The sequence goes on from NZ_CP197226.1 coordinate 1,578,843, forward strand.
TCACGTCCATGCCGGCCTTCTTCAGGGCGACCCGGATGACCTCGCGGATGTGGCCCTCGTCGTCGACGATGAGAATGCGATGCGCCAAGTAAACTCTCCGCTCACCCTGCCGGCTGGTTCTTCACCTGCGCCTCCAGCCTGCGCTGGAGCCGCCAGTTTCGAAAGCCCCAGCTCCGCCAGGCCAGATCCTGACGTTGCTGTTCTACAAGGCGGTCGCGGCGCGACACAAGGCAGCTCTCGGGGCTGCCGGGCCGCAGCAAGATCGCCTTGTCTATGGCGGGCAGCGCCTGTGGCCCAAGCGTCAGGAGATAGTTGATGTCGATCTGCACGCCGTTGCCCGATGCTTCCCGACTGTGGGCAACATTATAGTCGGCAATGAACGCATCGAAGTTCACCAGCGAGGCAGTATAGAGCACGATCGTTAACGCGATCAGATTGGCGCGGACAAGCCACCGGTTGGATTGGTCGAGCGCGATGCGGGCCACGATCAGGATCAGCCCGAGTGCCACCAGACCCATCCAGATGAAGGCCGCGATGCGCCAATAGGTCAGCATGTAGATGCCCACGTAGAGGTCGAGGCGGAGGATGGAGGAGGCGACCAAAAGGACGTTCTGCCCGACCCAGAGATAGACCAGCGGCCGGATCACCTTTGATTTGTCAGCCGGTTCACCCGGGCGCATCGCCACCAGTACGAAGGCAGCAGCGAGCAGGGCGGTCGCGATCAGCGGGTAGGCGCCGCGATGGGCGTAGGCCGCATAAGTCATGTTCGCGGGCAGCGCGACGTGACCCCAGAGATAGATGCCGTCGAGAATGGACTGTGCCGCGAACAGCAGATTGAACAGGATCAGCGAGCGCAGGATCGTCGAGGGGCCGAGAAACTCCGCTGAGACCATGGGCGGCAGCGGCGGCACCGGGCCATCGGCATCCGTCGTGGTAACAACCTTCCTCCGCCGCCAGCGCACATGGATGAACGGCCAGACCAGCGCCAGCATCGTCGTCCAGAACAGCACACGCGGTACGCTGACATATTCGAGGAGGATTTTTGGATTGAGCAGAGACACCCACTGCTCGATCACCGGATTGGCCGCCGCGAACAGCGCGACGAAGACGGTGCCGAGCGCCACCGGCAGCAGCCAGAGCGCGATGCCGCGGGTGAACGCCGACATGTTGAACACCTGAAGCGCGTCGAGGAAGAACCTGAAGGGACCGAGCAGGAAGAAATTGCGTAGCGCACGGGCACGCTCGGTGAACTCGGTCGTTTCCGGATTGGTCGCGACCATGAGCGCAATGGCCAGCGCCGTGATGAGGATCGGGAAGGACAGCGTGTTGAGCTCCTCGACGGCCGGCACGAGGCCGGCGACGAGAATGGTCGCAGCGATCATGGCGCGCCGCAGATCCAGGGCCGCATGATTGAACAGCGCCGACACGCAAGCCATCGCGGTCGCAAACAGCGTGAGCGACAGTCCGATGCGCTCGCCATAGAACAGCCGGTCGGCGAGCGCAGCCAGCGCCAGCGCGCAGCCAAGCTTGGCTGGAATCGAGGAATGCCTGATCGGTTGGATGTCCGCTGCGATCGTCGAAGCCAGGCTCGTCATGTCCAAAAGACCTCTCGTGATGGGTAACGTCACGAAGTCTGAACAGCGTCTGTGCAGAAGGCGGGATCATCGTCTGCACGGTTTCAGGAGTCTTTTGCAGTTTTCGTGCAGGTGCGCTTTTGCCTCTCGCGCAGCGCAAATCGCTTTGTTAGGTGCGAAGCATTCGCCACTTCTAGCGTGTGACGCATCATGCAATTCCTCCGCCGTATCGGTCTCATCCTGCTCTGGCTGGCCGCGCCTATCGTCGCGTTCGCGGCCGCGAACAAGAACGATCCCTATCTGGTCCCGCTGCGCGGCGCCGGAAACATCGTGCTTGTCGTTGCAAGCATCGCGATCGTCATGCTTCTGCTTCGCAGAGGGCGGTGGCGCACCATGGCCGGCAAGCTTCTCGTCATGCTCTGGTGCCTGCCGCCGCTGCTGATGTCGGTGGCGCATCTGAAGTTCGAGCTGCGCAAGCACGACGTTCTTGCCGCCAGCGCCAATGAGGCGCGTCAGCTCGGGCCTCACTTCATGGTCGGCTATTCCTCCTTTCCCGAGGTCGCGCGCCTTGCCGAGCAAGGCTTGATCGGCGGCGTCTACGTCACCCGGCACAACATCCGGGGGCGGACCATCGAGGCGCTACGTGCCGAGATCGCTACGCTCCAGGACAAGCGGCGCGCTGTGGGGCTGCCGCCGCTGGTCGTCGCCGCGGACCAGGAAGGCGGGATCGTCGGGCATCTCGCGCCGCCGTTGACAAAGGTGCCGGCGCTCGCGACCCTCTCCTCGCTTGCCCCCGACGAGCAGCAGACCAAAGCCGAGGAGTTCGGCCGCATCCACGGCCGCGAGCTCGCGGGCGTCGGCGTCAATCTCAATCTTGCGCCGGTGCTCGACCTCAAGCCGCCGCAGAGGCGCAACCGCCTCGATTTCCATACGCTGATCGGCCAGCGCGCGATTGCGACCGATCCCGTCGTGGTCAGCACGATCGCAAACGCCTATGTCCGCGGGCTGGAAGAATCCGGCGTGGGCGCAACGCTGAAGCATTTCCCCGGCATCGGGCGCGTGCGCACCGACACGCATCATTTCAGTGCCAGTCTCAACACGCCGGTGAGGGAGCTGGAGGCAACCGACTGGCTGCCGTTCCGCGAGGTGCTTTCGCATTCGCATAGCGCGCTTATGGTCGGCCACGTCACGCTCACCGCGGTCGATCCAGATCGCGCCGCGTCGCACTCGAAGCGGGTCGTCCAGGGCATCATCCGCGACAAATGGAATTACCAGGGCATGGTGATGACCGACGACCTCGTGATGGGCGCGATCTACCAGAACGACGTCTGCAAAGCAGTGGTCGAGGCGATCAATGCCGGCGTCGATATGCTGCTGGTCGCCTATGACGGCGCGCAGTTCTATCGTGTCTTCGCCTGCGCGCTGAACGGATCGCGGCAGGGCAAGCTCGACGCGGTGATGCTCCACGCGAGCGAGACGCGACTCGCGCGAAGCTTTCCGACCGGGCAGGCGCGAGACGCCTCAGGCCTCGTCCGCGTCGTCGATCGGCACTAGCCCTTCGCGAACTGACGGTAGTCCGGCTCGCGGTGAAACCAGAACTCGTAGCCGGTGACGGCCTTCTGCATGGCGACGTCGTGGATCGGCTGGTTGAGCGGGATGACGGGAACGTCGCGCATGCAGAGCGCGATGAAATCCTTTACGCACCTGTCGTATTCTGCCGCATCCGCGGTGAAGCGTGCCTTGTCGATCAGCGCGTCCATCTCCTTGTTCTGGTAGGAGGAGATGTTGAAGATCGAATTGTTGCCGTGAAAATTCCAGTAGAAGTAATATTCGGGATAATCCAGCCAGCCGCTGAAGCGGTTGAGCGCGAGCGGCAGCTCCTTCTTGTTCAGCGTCGTGCGCCAGTTCGCGCCGGGGATTTTCTCGATTCCTGCCTTGATGCCGATCTTGGCGAGGCTCTCCTGGATCAGGATCGCGGTCGGCTCGCCGACGGTCGCCGTACCGGTGTCGAGCGACAGCGTCGTTTCCAGTCCGGACTCGAACCCTGCCTCTTTCATCAGGGCCTTGGCCTTGTCGAGATCGGTGACATAGGGAAACGGCTGCGGCCAGACCGGCTTTGAGACGTCGGCCGCGCCGCCATACATCGGAACGGCGCGTCCGAAGAAGGCGCTGCTCTGGATCTGCTCGTAAGGCATCGCCCAGGCGACGGCCTGGCGCAGCTTGGCATTGTCGAACGGCGGCTTTGCCGTGTTCAGCGCGACGTACCAGAGCGCGTTCGGGATCGGCACGCCCGAGACCTTGACCTTGCCCTCCTTGATGATCTGCTCGAAATCGCGCGGCGCAAAGCCGCTGGAGATATCCGCATCGCCCCGCTCCAGCATCGCGCGCCGCGTGCCTGCGGAGGGGACGTCGCGCGCGATCACGCGCTTGACCTTCGGCAGCGGTCCGCTCTTCCAGTCGTCAAAGCGCGCCAGCACGGTCTCGCTGCCGGGCTTCCAGCTCTCGATCCTGTAGGCGCCGCCGCCGGCCTCGTTGGTCTTCAGCCAGGCCAGCGCCCACGGATCCTCGGGCGTTGCGTTCTTCTTGGCGAGCTCGGAATTGATGATGAAGGGCACGACCACCGCGACGTTGAACAGCAGCATCTTGTCCTTGCGCACATAATCGATGCGGAAGGTGTGGTCGTCGACCACGACGAACTGCTCGGGCTTTTCCAGCGATCCCGCCGACATCTGGAAGGTCGGAAAGCCGCCGACCTTCACGGCGCGGTCGAACGACCATTTGACGTCCCTGGCCGTGACCGGCGCGCCGTCGTGGAATTTCGCATCCTTCCGCAAGCGAAAGGTGCAGGACATGCCGTCGGCCGCGACCTCCCAGCTCTCGGCGAGTTCAGGCGCGAGCTTCTCGCGATCATAGGACACGGTCCCATCGGGCAGCGTCTTGGAGGCGTAGGTCAGCAGGCGATCGTAGCAATTCCAGGACAGGCCGTTCACGGTCTGGTTGGAGCCGACGCCCTGCATGTCCAGCGAGTTCGGCCCCAGCTCCTGCACCACCAGCAGCGTCTCGCTGCGTCCCTGCGCCCGGGCGAAGGGAGGCGCGACGGCCGTCATTCCGGCGATACCGAGGCCACCGAGCACGACGCTGCGACGGTTCATGTCGGAAGATGATGCGCTCATCGCGGCCTCCTTGAGAGAAAGTTGCGACATAAAGAGGCAAAGCGCGTGCCATCAACCGCGCTTCATGGCGTCGCATCCCGCGTGGATCGCGTTCTCAAGGCGTCACCGCTCCGCGTGCGACTGCGCGCGGGGCGGTCAGCTCTTTCCAGGTCGAATTCGCCACATGCACGGGCGAGAAGGCGGGGCGTTCGATGTAGCGGCCATCGCCTGCCTCGGCGCGCAGATCGCCATCCGTCCAGACGACGCGGCCGCGCGAGAGCGTCGCCGCCGGTCCGCCGGTGCAGGCAAAGCCTTCGAACACATTGTAGTCGATCCGGCTCATCTGCCGCTTCGCGCTGATGCTCTTTGTCGCCTTGGGGTCCCACACCACGATATCGGCATCCGAGCCGACCGCGACCGCACCCTTGCGCGGGTAGATGTTGAGGATGCGGGCGATGTTTGCCGAGGTCACCGCGACGAACTCCTCCTTTGTCAGCCGCCCCGTGGCGACGCCCGCGGTCCACAACAACGCGAGGCGGTCTTCGAGGCCGCCGGTGCCGTTCGGGATCTTCCTGAAATCGCCGAGCCCGAACCGCTTCTGCTCCGTGGTGAAGGCGCAATGGTCGGTCGCGACCACCTGGAGCGAGCCGGATTGCAGGCCGGCCCATAGGCTGTCCTGATGCTGTTTGTCGCGGAACGGTGGCGACATCACGCGCTGGGCGGAATGATCCCAGTCCTTGTGCTGGTACTCACGGGCATCGAGCAGCAGATGCTGGATCAGCGGCTCGCCATAGACGCGCTTTCCCGCTGCGCGCGCCCGCGCGATCGCCTCATGCGCCTCGCGGCAGCTGGTGTGCACGATGTAGACCGGCGTGCCCGTCATGTCCGCGATCATGATGGCGCGGTTGGTGGCTTCGCCCTCGACCTCCGGCGGCCGCGAATAAGCGTGGCCCTCGGGGCCGGTGACGCCGCGCGCGATCAGCGCCTCCTGCATCAGGGCGACGACGTCGCCGTTCTCCGCATGGACAACAGGCATCGCGCCGAGATGGGCGCAGCGCGCGAACGAGTTGTAGAGCTCGTCATCATTCACCATCAGCGCGCCCTTGTAGGCCATGAAATGCTTGAAGGTGTTGATGCCGTAGGTTTTGACCACGGTCTCCATCTCGTCAAAAATCTGCTTCGACCACGACGTCACCGCCATGTGGAAGCCGTAGTCGCTGGCGGCCTTCTCGGATTTGTGCCGCCACTCCTGATAGGCCGCGAGCATCGACTGGCCGGGATCGGGCAGGCAGAAATCCACCACCATGGTGGTGCCGCCGCTCAGTGCCGCCTTGGTTCCCGATTCGAAATCGTCGGCGGTGACGGTGCCCATGAACGGCATTTCGAGATGGGTATGCGGATCGATCCCGCCCGGAATGACGTAGGCGCCGCCGGCATCGATGACCTCGGTGCCTGTGGGCGCCTCGAGCGACGGGCCCACCGCCACGATGGTCTCGCCGTCGATGAGCACGTCCGCACGGCGCGAATGATCGTGATTGACGACGGTGCCGCCGCGGATGAGGAGGGGCATGAGAGACTCCGGATAGAGGTGAGGGGACGGCCCGAAGGCTAAGCGCACCACTCGCGATGCGACAGGCGAAATTTTAGTCAGCCGCCGCCGATCTTTTTACTCCGCCCGCGCGATCAGCCCGTCGATCATCGCGCGCACGAGGTTTGCGATCTCCTTGCGCAGCGCCGGCAGGGGAACGGCGACCAGTTTCTGCTCCAGTCCCAGCGCCACCATGCCATGCACGGCCGAGAACAGGCTGCGCGCGGTGATGCCGAGCTCTTCCTGACTGCGCTTGGGAAGCAGCAGCGCCAGCGGGTGGTAGATGTGGCGGAACAGCTGCAGCTGATCGTCGACGGACCAGTCGGGGAGGATCTTGTCGGCGGCCATGCGGTGCTCGAACAGCGCGCGCCAGAGTTCGAGGTTTTCGGCGGCGAAGTCGCAATAGGCAATGGCGATGCGGACCAGCGTTTCCTGGGGCGAGGGCTCCCCGGCGCGTTCCGCCGCGCTGAGCGCCTCATCGAGGCGATGCAGCGTGCGCGAGCCGACCCGCAGGACGAGTTCGTCCACGTCGGCGACGAGATTGTAGACCGCGCCATTGGCGCAGCCGATCTCGCGGGCCAAATCGCGGGTTTTCAGACCCGCCAACCCCCGCTCAGCGATCATCCGCTCGGCCGCCTGGATCAGGTCGGTCCGAAGTTTCGCTCGACGTTCCAAGGCCTTAGTCATCTGGAGTCAAATTCTTGAGCGTCGCTCAAATATTTATTGAACGATGTTCAATATTCCTGCTACAAAGCATTTGTGAGCAACGCTCATAAACAGGGAGCTGCAGATGTTCAAGACCGTCGTGACACTTTTCCGCGGCAGCGTGGCCGCCGCAGGCGAGGAGCTGGAGGACCGTACAGCCCTGCTGATCCTCGATCAGCAGATGCGCGATGCCGCTGCCGCGGTGGAGCGCAGCAAGCGGACGCTGGCGCTGGCGATCGCGCAGGACCAGCAGGAAGGCCGCAAGCTCGAGGCGACCCTCGCCCGCATCGCCGATCTCGAGACCCGCGCGGTGGCGGCGCTCGATGGCGGCCGCGAGGATCTCGCCAAGGAGGCCGCCGAAGCCATCGCGGGCCTCGAAGCCGACCGCGATGCGGCGATGACGGCCCGCGCGCTGTTCGCGACCGAGATCATCAGGCTGAAGCGGCACGTTGCAAGCGCCCAGGCCCGCATCACCGAGCTCGATCGCGGCCGTCGCCTCGCCCGTGCCTCGGAAGCGGTGCGCTCGCTTCGCCGCAGCGGCATCGAGGCCGCACGTCCTTACGAATCCACACTGCCGGAAGCGGAGAGCACCTTGAGGCGCCTGCGCGAGCGCCAGATGGAAGCCCAGGCCGCCGATGACGCGCTGTTTGAGCTCGATGCGGCCACCGGTCCGCTAACGACCGCCGAACGACTCGCCGAGCAGGGCTTCGGCCCCCGGCTGAAGACGACCGCGGACGACGTGCTGGCGCGGTTGAAGTCCAAGCACCAGCCGACTGCCTGAACTCAGATCCCATCATCATTCGAACCAACAGGAGACGACCATGAACCAGAACGGCCAGCCCCACAGCAGCGCCTGGGTGACCTTCACTTACGTGTCCTTCGCGGCTTCCGCCTTCCTCGTCGCAATCGGCATCTTCTTCCTGCCGATCGACCTCTGGATGAAGGGCTATCTCACCATGGGCGTCGCGATGCTGCTCCAGACCTGCGTCACGCTGACCAAGACCGTGCGCGACAATCACGAGAGCAGCCGGCTGATGAACCGCATCGAGGATGCCAAGGCCGAGCGCCTCTTGATGGAGGTTTCCAAGGCCGCTTGAGGAGAGAAGTGCGCAAAGGTTTGCAATCTGACGCGGTGGGTGCCAGAGCATCCACCGCGCGGCTGATCCACATATCGCGCCCGCGAAATGCAACCGAGCCATGACGGATCGCGCGGGCGCGCGCCCTTGCGTGGCGGCGCCGGCCGGCGCACTCTGCCCGGGCGGCGCGAAGAACGCCGCCAATAAAGACTGCGCGAGGAAACTCCGAGGAACCCCCAATGGCGGCGACGCGGATCGACTGCGACATCCACCCGGCCGTTGGTGGCACGCGCACGACGCTGCTTCCCTATCTCAGCGATCACTGGAAAGAGCAGGTGGTGAGCCGCGCCATCGATGGGCTCGATCTCACCTCCTATCCACCGAGCATGCCCCTTTCGGGCCGCGCCGACTGGCGGCCGGCCAACGGCGCCAAGCCCGGCTCCGATCTCGCCATGGTGCAGAAGGGCGCGTTCGACCAATTGGGTGCGAGCCACGCCATCCTCAACGTGCTCTACGGCGCGCAGGCCGTCTTCGACGCCTACATGGCGGCCGACTTCTGCAAGGCCATCAACGACTGGATCGCCGCCGAATGGCTTGCGCGCGATTCCCGCCTGCGCGCCTCCATCGTGGTGCCGATGCAGGCGCCGGATCTCGCGATCGAGGAGATCGAGCGCCGCGCCGGCGACAATCGCTTCGTCTCCATCCTGGTGCTGGCGCAGGGCGAGACGCTACTGGGACGGCGACATTTCTGGCCCGTCTATCAGCTCGCAGAAAAGTACAAGCTGCCGCTCGCGATCCACGCCGGCACGCAATATCGCCAGGCGCCGAGCTCGGCCGGCTGGCCGTCGCATCGTTATGAATATTACTTCGTCGAGGCCCAGGCGTTTCAGGCGCAGATCCTCAGCCTGATCTATGAGGGGGTGTTCGGCAAATACCCAAACTTGAAGGTCGTGCTGATGGAGTCGGGCGTAAGCTGGCTGCCGGCCTTCATGTGGCGGGCCAACAAGACCTGGCGCGGCGTGCGCGTCGAGGTTCCCTGGGTCGAGCGCGAGCCGGCATCGATCATCCGCGACAATTTTCGCGTCACCATGCAGCCGTTCGATGCACCTAGCGACGCGAAAAGCGTCGAGGAGATCATCGACCAGATCGGTTCCGAAAAAATGTTCCTGTTCGCGTCCGACTACCCGCATTGGCAGTTCGACGGCGACGATCCAATCCCGCCGAATCTACCGAAGAGCATCATCGCGAAGATGTGCGTCGACAACCCGCTGGAGACGTTTCCGCGATTGTCGCTCGCCAACTGATTTTGGAGGTTCGCATGAGTGAGGTCATCGACCGTCCGTTGCGCGACGACGAGAAGCCCGCCGCATCGCGGCTGCGCATCGTCGATTGCGACGTCCATCCGAGTCTTCGCTCGACCGACGATCTGAACGAATTCCTGCCGAAGCGCTGGCAGCAGCACTTGAAGGAATACGGCAGCCATCTGCGCACGCCGTATCTGTTCACCACGCCCTATCCGCGGTCCTCGCCGCTGATCGCGCGGCGCGATGCCTGGCCGCCGACCGGGGGGCCGCCCGGTTCCGATCTTGATTTCATGCGCAAGCAGCATCTCGATCCGCTCGACGTCGAATTCGGCATTCTCCAGGTGCTCGATCTCTTCATCTTCTCGCAGCAGAACCTGGAGTTCGGCGCCGCGATCCAGCGCGCCATCAACGACTGGCAGCTGGCGTTCTGGTCGCATCGGGATCCGCGCCTGAAGGCGTCGATCCTGGTCGGGCAGGACGGCAACGAGCTAGCCATTGCCGAGATCGAGCGCTGCGCCAAGGTCGGGGAATACATCCAGATCAACGTCTCGCCGCGCGCCAACGAGCCGCTCGGCCGCCGCCGCTACTGGCCGATCTACGAGCGCGCGCAGGCACTGGACTTGCCGCTCGGCATCCATGTCGGCGGCTATGGCGGCCACGCGCCGACCGGCGGCGGCTGGCCGTCCTATTATGTCGAGGAGCATCAGTCGAACGCGCACACCATTGCCGCGCAGCTTGCGAGCCTCGTCATCGAGGGCGTGCCGGAGCGCTTTCCAAAGCTGAAGATCGTCTTCATCGAGGGCGGCTTTGGCTGGATTCCGTCAGCGGTGTGGCGCATGGACCAGCATTTCGAGCGGTTCCGCAGCGAGGTGCCACACCTCAAGCGCAGGCCCTCGGAATACGTCCGCGAGCACTTCTGGTTCACGACCCAGCCGATCGACGAGCCGGACGAGGCCCGGCACCTGCGCGCGCTGATCGAATGGGTCGGCATCGACCGTCTGCTGTTCTCGTCGGACTATCCGCATTGGGACTTCGACGATCCGCGCTTCGCCTTCAAGACGCCGCTGACCGAGGCTGAGCGGAAGAAGATCTTCAGCACCAATGCCCGCGCGGTCTACAAGTTCTGAAACCAGCATGGCCCGTCACATTGTCGCCCGCACCTCCGAGATCCCGCCTGGCGGCAACAAGGTCGTCGACGTCGCGGGCCGCGACATCGTCGTGTTCCACGTCAACGGCGAGTTCTTTGCGCTTCTGAACCGCTGCCCGCATGAGGGCGCGCCGCTCGACAAGGCCGCCTGCGTGGCGCGGCTGACCTCGCCCGAGCCGGGCATCTATCAGCGCTCTCGCGTCGGCGAGATGCTGCGCTGTCCCTGGCACGGCTGGGAGTTCGACATGCGCAGCGGCCAGTCCTGGTTCGATCCGAAACGCGTCAGGATCAGGTCATATCCGGTCGCGGTGGAGCGGGGCGACGAATTGCAGAAGGGCCCGTATGTTGCCGAAACGTTTCCGGTGCATGTCGAGGACAGCTATGTGATTGTCGAGGTCTGAAGTCATACACCGTCATTCCGGGGCATTTGCACAGCGAATGAACCCGGAATCTCGAGATTCCCCGGTGCGCAAGTGCGCACCTGAGGTCTGGTCCTGCGGACCATCCCGGAATGACATGTTGATAACGCCGCGATCACCATCACGGATTGTGATTCCGACGCAGGTGCGATAAGCCTCGCCCGCATTCATGGCGGAGATGAGCTTTGTCCAAACAATCCCTGCGAGAGGAGGCCGAGCGCCTGATCCGCGAATCGATGGAAAAGAAGACCATCGTCATCAAGCAGGGCGATACCCGGATCGAGGCGGTCTGCGGCAAGTGCGGCGCCCCGAACCGGGTGCAGGCGCCAAAGGGCCAGAGCCGCGTCAAGTTCGCCTGCAAGAATTGCGGGCATCAGCAAGAGACGCTGTAGGCTTCTTAACCTCTCCCTTTCCTTCTGCGGGGAGAGGTCGGATCGCCCTCGGCGATGCGAAGCATCGCCCGACGCGATCCGGGTGAGGGGCATGGCACTGAGTCGCAGCGACAAAAGTCTCTCCGACTCCACGGCCCCCCCTTGCGAAATCCCTTCAATAGTTCAGACCGCAGTGTGCGTAAGCAGCCCCTCACCCCACCCTCTCCCCGTAGGAACGAGGAGAGGGAGCGAGAGAGCGCGCCTAGCCCCCCTTCACGAACTTCGCGAACGCGTCCGCATAGTCCGGGTGCCAGCGCGACAGCGGGGGCCGGTTCTCGACGATATCGCCGGCGGCCCAGAGCATGCGCTTTTCGTCGAGGGCGCGGGGCACGTCGTTGTCCGGGCACAGGATGTAGAAATCGCCGGCCTCGAGCCGGGTGATCATGAATTCGACGGTCTGCTCGGGCGTCCAGGCTCCCGCCGGCTTCTCGGTGCGGCCCTTCGCGGTCAGCCCCGTGAAGACGAAGCCGGGAACGAGCAGATGCGCCGTGATGTGGCAGCCTTCCGTGTTGCGCAGCTCATGCTGGAGCGCTTCCGTAAAAGCCTTCACGCCGGCCTTCGAGACATTGTAGGCGGGATCTCCGGGCGGCGTGGTGATGCCCTGCTTCGAGCCGGTGTTGATGATCAGGCCGGCCTTGCCGCGCGCGATCATGTTGGGCGCGAAGATGCGCGAGCCGTTGATGATGCCCCACATGTTGACGGCGATGATGCGCTGCCAGTTATCGGGCTCGCCGAGCAGCGTGCTGCCGGGCTGGATGCCCGCATTGTTCATGAGGATATCGGTACCGCCGAAATGCGCGCCGACGGCGTGTTCCAGTTCCTTCACGCTCTCGGCGCGGCTGACATCGACGACGAATGTCATCACATGTGTGGCGGCGGTGACGGATGACAGTCTTGTTGCGGCCTCCTGCAGTCGCGCCTGGTCGACGTCGGCGATGCACACCTTCATTCCCGCGCGCGCGAAGGCGATGGCGGCGGCGAGGCCGATGCCGGATGCGCCCCCGGTGATCACGGCGACATTGCCCTTGGCGATGACAGGATGCGACATGGCTCATTCTCCGGGGAGCGGCGTCAAGTTCGGTCGAGCTATAACATGGCGTTCGCGCGACCCTGCACAAGTCGGCATGGGAGGTCTTCGTTCCTCGCCGCCTTTACGCCTTTCCGGCACCGCTGTATCCTTTCTCGCCCAACGATCCCGCCGAGATCGAACCCAATCAATCACCTGACAGGGAGTGCAGCCATGGCTGTGTCGCAGGCTATTCCGATCACGCGCCACCCGTTCGCCAATGGGTCCTACAAGCAGATGCTGATCGACGGGAAATGGGTCGATGCCGCCTCCGGCAAGCGCTTCGAGACCCACAATCCCGCGACCGGCGAACTGCTCGCAACCGTTGCCGAGGGTGACAAGGAAGACATCGACCGCGCCGTTGCCGCCGCCCGCCGCGCCTTCGAAGGACCCTGGAGCAAGGTCAAGCCGTTCGAGCGGCAGAACCTGCTGCTGAGGCTTGCCGATCTCGTCGAGAAGAATTTCGACGAATTGTCGCAGCTCGACACGCTCGACATGGGCGCGCCGCTCAGCCGCACCCGTGCCTATCGCCTCCGCGCCGTCGGCATGCTGCGCTATTACGCCGGTCAGACCACCGCGATCCATGGCGAGACCATCGAGAACTCGCTGCCGGGCGAAATCTTCTCCTACACGCTGAAGGAGCCGATCGGCGTCGTCGGCGCCATCATCCCCTGGAACGGCCCGCTCACCGCGACGATCTGGAAGATCGGCCCGGCGATCGCCACCGGCTGCACCGTGGTGCTCAAGCCCGCCGAAGAGGCGCCGCTGACCTCGTTGCGCATCGCCGAGCTGGCGATGGAGGCAGGCATTCCGCCCGGCGTCGTCAACGTCGTGCCCGGCTATGGCGAGACCGCGGGCGCTGCGCTCGCCGCGCACCCTGACGTCGACAAGGTCGCCTTCACCGGCTCGCACGTCACGGGACAGTCGATCATCCGCGCCTCGGCCGGCAACCTCAAGCGCGTCTCGCTCGAGCTTGGCGGCAAGTCGCCGGACATCGTGTTCGCGGACGCCGATCTCGATGCCGCCGTGCCCGGCGCCGCGATGGCGGTGTTTGCCAACTCTGGCCAGATCTGTAGCGCCGGTACGCGCCTGTTCGTCGAGCAGTCGATCTACGAGGAGTTCGTCGGCCGCGTCGCCGAGTTCGGCAAGAAGCTGCAAGTCGGCAATGGTCTCGATCCCAACGTGCAGATCGGCCCGCTGGTCTCCGAGCAGCAGCTCGAGCGCGTCACCGGCTATCTCGATATCGGCCAGAAGGAAGGCGCGCGGGCGCTCGCCGGCGGCGGCCGCGTCACCGAAGGCGCGCTGTCGAAGGGTTTCTTCGTCTCGCCGACCGTGTTCGCGGGCGTCCAGGACAATATGCGCATCGCGCAGGAGGAGATTTTTGGCCCCGTCATCTCCGCCATCGCGTTCAAGGACATGGACGAACTGGTCAAGCGCGCCAACAACACCACGTTCGGCCTCGGCTCGGGCCTGTGGACGCGCGACGTCAGCAAGGCGCATGCGGTCGCGAAGAGCCTGCGTGCCGGCTCGGTGTGGGTGAACTGCTACCAGGCGATGGATCCGGCCGTGCCCTTCGGCGGCTACAAGATGAGCGGTTACGGCCGCGAGTCCGGCAAGCAGCACGTCGAGGAGTATCTCAACGTGAAGGCCGTCTGGATCAAGACGGCGTAGCGTGGTTCCCGCGTTCGCGGCGCCACTTTGCCTCTCCCCGCTTGCGGGGAGAGGCCGGAATGCGCGGGTAGCGCGGATTCCGGGTGAGGGGGCGTTTCCGCGAGTCCAGCTCTCACCATTTTCGTGGAGGCGGCCCCTCACCCCAACCCTCTCCCCGTAAGAACGGGGAGAGGGAGACCGGGCACCGTCTTTTCAGGCCGTCTCTTCCTCTTATATGTTCCGCATCCTTCCATAGCCACTTTGGGGCCAGCATGAAATTTCCGGCGTTGTTCAAACCGTTGCAGGTCGGTCCGTACGAGCTGGCGCATCGCGTCGCGATGGCGCCGCTGACGCGCATGCGCGCCGAGCGCGACAGCTTTTCGCCCCGGCCGCTCAATGCCGAATATTACGGCCAGCGCGCGACGCCGGGCGGCTTGCTCATCGCCGAAGCCTCGCCGGTGCTCTCGCACGGCCGCGGCAATCCGGCGACGCCCGGCATCTATTCGGAGGCGCAGATCGCCGGCTGGCGCAAGGTGACGGATGCCGTGCATGCCAAGGGCGGCATCATCTTCCTCCAGCTCTGGCATGTCGGCCGCGTCTCGCATTCGTCCTTCCATGGCGGTGAGCTGCCGGTCTCGGCCTCGGCGATTGCGATCAAGGCCGAAGGCATGAAGGCGATGACGGCCGAAGGCAAGATCGCCGACTACGAGACGCCGCGCGCGCTGGAGACGGACGAGGTCAAGGGCATCGTCGAGGCGTTCCGGCAGGGCGCGAAGAATGCGCTCGCTGCCGGCTTTGACGGCGTCGAGATCCACGGCGCCAACGGCTATCTGCTCGAGCAGTTCCTGCAATCGCGCAGCAACCAGCGCACCGATCAATATGGCGGCGGAATAGAGAATCGCGCGCGGCTTCTGCTCGATGTCACGCAGGCCGCGATCGACGTCTGGGGTGCCAACCGCGTCGCCGTGCGGCTGTCGCCGCACGGTATCGCCAACGATTCCGGCGAGCCCGATCCGATGCCGCTCTACACCCATGTCGTGAAGGCGCTCGACAAGCTCGGTCTTGCCTATCTTCACTTCATCGAGCCGCGCTCCAGCGGCGCCGGGCGCGCCGACGTCCACTGGGAGAATGTACCGTCGGCGATGGTGCTGTTCCGCCCACTCTACAGCGGCGTGCTGATGACGGCCGGCGGGTTTACCGGCGAGACCGCGAATGCGGCGATCGCCGACGGCCATGCCGACATCATCGCCTTCGGCCGTATCTTCATCTCCAACCCCGATTTGCCGCGGCGCCTTCGGCACGATTATCCGATCACGCCTTACAATCGGGCCACGTTCTACGGCGGCGAGGAGAAGGGGTATACGGATTATCCGGCGTATGACGAGCTGACACCGGCGTAGTCTCCCTCAGTCATTCCGGGGCAACGCTCGGGACCGCGCGAAGCGCGGCCCGGGAGCGTCGAGCCCGGAATCCATGCCGCCTCTGAGTACGCAGCCCGATGGATTCCGGGCTCGCGACTTCGTCGCGCCCCGGAATGACGATCGTGTATTGTCGCCTCTGCAACGACGACGGAGAGAGACGATGGCCAAAGCCGCAGCCGCCGCAGGAACCGCCACCGGTCAATGCCTCTGCGGCAAGGTCACCTTCGAGATCGACGTTCCCGCGCGCTGGGCCTGGCACGATCATTCCGCCAGTAGTCGCCGCGCCCATGGCGCGGCTTACGCGACCTATGTCGGGAGCTGGAAGAAGCGCTTTCGCATCACCTCCGGCAAGACTGCCCTCACGCGCTACGAGGACAAGGCCACCAGGACCGCGCGCAGCTTCTGCTCGCATTGCGGCACGCCGATCGCCTACGAGCGGCCGCGCGGGCCCCACATGGTCAACATCCCCCGCGCGCTGTTTAGGGAGCGCACCGGCCGCCAGCCGCTCTATCACATCGCGATCGAAGAGCTCCAGGAATGGGCCTATACCGGCGAGCCGCTGGTGCCGTTGAAGGGCTTTCCCGGTGTGGTCTGGCAGCGCTCGAAAAAGAAGAAGCGCGCTAGCGGCGAAGACCCTTTCGAGCTCGGCCGCGAGGAGGTGCTTTAGCCTTGGCGGCGACCTCAGTCTTCGCCGAAACAGCCTTCCGCGGCGCCGCTTTGCGTCCCGCGTTATTCGCCGCCACGAAGTCGAGCCCGCGCTTGACCCATTTTTTCAGCTCGGCATCGCCCTGATAGCCGTCCGGCGCGACGCGGACAAAGCCGGTCATGATGCGCCCGCGCATTTCCATCGGGCTCGTATGCGGCTCCTGCAGCATGCGTGCATGCGCTTCCGGGCCGACGCGGATCAGCATGCCGCCGCGCCCGCTTACGGTGCAGCACATGGTGTTGTTCACCATGAAGCAGAGGCCGCCCATCATCTTCTTTTCCGCGACATATCGCTGACCCGCCAGTAATTTGCGCACCCGCGCCGCGGTGTTCTCGTCATAGGCCATCGCGTCTCCCCGTGCAGGTTTACGCCCGAGCATGTTTCCAGCTTGCGCGCGTCGGCGCAAGTCTGCCATGACGGCGCTTCCTTGCGTGCCTCGGCCAAGTTCGGCCATCATGCCTCCGTCCTTGCGGCAACGCCCGCTTCTGGAGGAAACATGAAGAACAAGATCACCGGCCGTTCCGCTTTTCTCGCGCTGCTCAAGGACGAGGGCATCACCCATCTGTTCGGCAACCCCGGCACCACCGAGCTGCCGATCATGCATGCGCTGAAGGACCACCCTGATCTCACCTATGTGATGGCAATGCAGGAGAGCCTGGTGGTCGCGATCGCCGACGGCTACAGCCGCGCCTCCGGAAAGCTCGTCGCCTGCAACGTCCATGTCGCGCCCGGCCTCGGCAACGCCATGGGCTCGCTCTACAACGCCCAGTTCACGGGCACGCCGATGATTTTGACCGCGGGCCAGCAGGAGCAGGGCCACGGCCTGATGGAGCCGGTGCTGTACGGCCCGCTGGTGCGCATGGCCGAACCGCTGGTGAAATGGGCGGTCGAGGTGACGCGGCTGGAGGATCTGCCGCGCATCGTGCGCCGCGCTGCCAAGGTCGCGATGACGCCGCCGACCGGGCCGGTGTTCATCTCGCTGCCCGGTGACATCCTCAACAGCGAAGCCGGCATCGATCTTGGCCGCTCCACCCGCATCGACGCGCGCACCAAACCGTCGGACGAGGCGCTGAAGGCCTTTGCCGCGCGGCTGCTCAAGGCCGAACGTCCTGTCATCGTCACCATGGACGAGGTGGTCAAGAGCGACGCGCTGAAGGAGGCGGCCGAGCTCGCCGAGCTGCTCGGCGCTGCCGCCTATCAGTCCTCGACGCCCTATGGCTCGCACTTCCTCTCGGAGAGCCCGAGCTTCGTCGGCACGTTGGCGCGGGTGCAGAAGGTCGCGCGCGACACGCTCGCGCCCTACGACCTCCTGATCGCGCTCGGCGGCGATCCGCTGCGGATGTCGGTCTATAGCGAGGTCGATCCGCTGCCGGATGGATTGCCAATTCTCCAGGTCGGCCTCGTCGACTGGGAGATCGCCAAGAATTTTGGCGCGGAGATTGCGCTGAAGGCGGACGTCAAGGAAACGCTGCGCGCGCTGATCCCGGTGCTGAAGGAGATGGGCGGCGCGGCACTGGCGCAACGCGCCAGGCAGCGTCTCGCCGAGCTTGCGCCGAAGAACTGGAGCGCGCGCCGCGCCGCGCTGGTGGAGCAGATCGGCAAGAGTGCGGGCCGCAACCCCATCGATCCGGACTATCTGGTGCTGCAAATGACAGAGGCCATGCCCGGCAACGCCATCCTCGTCGACGAAGGCCTCACCTCCAGCCGCCAGATCACGAACCTGCATCCGCACCGCGATCGCTTCGGCTATCATGGGCTCGCATCCGGCGGCATCGGCTGGGGCCTGCCGGCCTCGGTCGGCGTCAGCATCGCCAATCCGGATCGTCCCGTGGTGTGCTTCTCCGGCGACGGCAGCGCGATGTATTCGATCCAGTCGCTGTGGACGGCGGCACATCACAAGCTGCCGCTCAACGTCGTCATCGCCAACAATGGCGGCTATCGCATCATCAAGCAGCGCCTGCTCGCCTTCCATGGCGACGACAATTATGTCGGCATGGATTTTGTCGATCCGCCGGTCGATTTCGCCGGGATCGCGAAGGCATTGGGGTGCGAGGCGATCAAGATCAGCGACCCAAGCGAGCTGAAGGCGACGCTGTCGTCGGCGTTTGGCCGGCCGGGGACGAAGCTGATCGAGGTAATGGTGGACGGGAAGGTGTAGGGCAGTAACGGTGTGGAGGCAGCGTGCACAATGCCTCCACATCGTCGTCCTGGCGAAAGCCAGGACCCATACCGCGTGATCTATCGTGTGCGGGTGGTACTAATCCCGAACGACCAGTCTTCGCCAAACTCCCTGTTGGGGTAATGGGTCCTGGCTTTCGCCAGGACGACATTGGGGGTGGTGCCTACACCGTCTTCCCCACCCGATACCCCGCCGCCGGATGCGGCGTGTCGAGCCTTGCGCGCCCCGCACCGAACAGCTTCTCCCGCAACGTGCCTTTCGCATATTCCGGCTTGTACCGTCCGCGCCGCGTCAGCTCCGGCACCAGCATGTCGGCGATGTCCTCGAAATCACCGGGCGAGATCGCGAACGCCACGTTGAGGCCGTCGACGTCCGTCTTCTCGAACCAATCCTCGATCTTGTCTGCGACGCTCTCCGGCGTGCCCACCACGACCGGACCGGCACCGCCGATGCCGACATGCTCGATGACGTCGCGCACGGTCCAGACGCGGTCGGGATCACCGCGGGTGACGTTGTCGAGCGCGCTGCGGCCGGCATCGTTCTGGACGTGCCGGACCTGCTGGTCGGGCTCGTAGCCGGAGAAGTCGATGCCGGTCCATCCCGACATCAGGGCCAGGGCGCCTTCCGGGCTGATATGCGAGCGGTAGTCGGCATATTTCGCCGCAGCTTCAGCCTCCGTGTTGCCGAGGATGATCGTCATCATGTTGAACATGAGGATCTCCGCCGGATTGCGGCCGAGTGCGGCAGCCTCCTGGCGGATCGCGGAGACGCGCGGCGCGATGATCTTGGCCGACGGTCCCGACATGAACACACATTCGGCGTGACGCGCCGCGAACTGGCGGCCGCGCGGCGAGGTGCCGGCCTGGTACAGCACGGGCGTGCGCTGCGGCGACGGCTCGCTGAGATGGATGGTGTTGTTGATGCGGTAGTTCGCGCCCTCGTGATTGACGCGATGAACCTTTGCGGGATCGGTGAAGATGCCGCGCGCCCGGTCGCGCAGCACGGCATCGTCCTCCCAGCTTCCTTCCCAGAGCTTGTAGACGACCTCCATATATTCGTCGGCGATGTCGTAGCGGTCGTCATGTCCGGTCTGCTTGTCCTTGCCGGCGCCGCGGGCGGCGCTGTCGAGATAGCCGGTGACGACGTTCCAGCCGATCCGGCCCTCGGTGAGATGGTCGAGTGTCGACATCCGCCGCGCGAACGGGTAGGGCGGTTCGAAGGACAAATTGCTGGTGACGCCGAAACCGAGATTTTGCGTCACCGCCGCCATCGCCGAGAGCAGGAGCAGCGGCTCGTTCGACGGCGTCTGTGCTGCATTGCGCAAGGCTGCGTCAGGGCTGTTGCCATAGACGTCGTAGACGCCAAGCACGTCGGCCAGGAACAATCCGTCGAAACGGCCGCGCTCCAGCGTCCTGGCGAGATCGAGCCAGTAAGGCAGGCGATTATATTCGGCGGTGCGGTCGCGCGGATGGGTCCACAGGCCCGGCGACTGGTGGGCGACGCAATTCATCGCAAAGGCGTTGAGCCTGATCTGCTTGGCCATATTGGTCCCCCGGCGCTCTGTACCGAGCGCTCTTCGAATGATAGACGTGCGCCCCAACTTGGCGAAGTTCTTGCATATAACTTGCACTTGGCAAGGCCAAAATCAGCAGCACTGCTGCCCTTGGCAAGCCAATCTCAAGCGAGCAAGAACGAAATCCCAAGAGAACAAGAGAACTACAAGAGAACTACAAGAACAATCCAAGTCCCCGCCACTATCGAAGGCCGTCCTGTCTCGGGTAGGGTCCTTCCTCGAAGTCCGAAAAGCAAATCATGACCAGAGCCGCCGCCATCGCCCGTGCCCGTGAGGATTTCAATTCGGGCGCGTTCCTCGCCGAACTCGACCGCCGCGTCGCCTTCAAGACCGAGAGCCAGAATCCGTCGCGCGGCCCCGAGCTGCGCGCCTATCTGGAACAGGAGATGCAGCCGGCGTTCGCGGAGCTCGATTTTCAAAGCCGCATGGTCGAATCTCCCAGCGGCAAGGCGCCGTTCCTGTTCGCCGAGCATCACGAGAGCGCATCCGCCCCGACCGTGCTGATTTACGGCCATGGCGACGTCGTCGACGGCATGGAAGGCGAGTGGCGCGATGGCCGCGATCCCTGGCGCACGACGGTTGCGGGCACGCGCCTCTACGGCCGCGGCACCGCCGACAACAAGGGCCAGCACAGCATCAACATGGCGGCGCTCCGCGCGGTGCGCGAGGCCCGCGGCGGCAAGCTCGGCTTCAACGCCAAATTCATCGTCGAGATGGGCGAGGAGATCGGCTCGCCCGATCTCGGCAAGGTCTGCGACCTCAATCGCGATGCGCTCAAGGCCGATCTGTTCATGGCCTCCGACGGACCGCGGCTGTCGGCAGATCGCCCGACACTCTTCCTCGGCTGCCGTGGCGGCATCCGCATCCATCTCGACGTCAATTTGCGCGATGGCGGCCATCATTCCGGCAATTGGGGCGGCGTGCTCGCCAACCCCGCGACCATTCTGGTCAACGCGATCTCGACGCTGGTCGACGGCCATGGCCGTCTCCAGCTCGATGCCCTGAAGCCGCCGCGGCTCACCAACCAGATCCGCAGCTATCTTGCGGACGTGGACGTGGTGCCGACCGCGGACGAGCCGGCGCTGGCGGAGAACTGGGGCGAGGAAGGCCTGTCGGCGGCCGAACGCCTCTATGCCTGGAACACGTTGGAAGTGCTGGCGATGTCGTCCGGCAATATCGAGAAGCCGGCCAACGCCATTCCCGGCCATGCCAATGCCGTGCTGCAACTGCGTTTTGTCGTCGGCACCAAGGTCGACGGCCTGATCGAGGCCGTCCGCGCGCATCTGGTGCAAAAGGGTTTCCCGATGGTCGAGGTGCGGGCCGCACAGAGCTTTGCCGCCTCGCGTACCGATTTCGACAGCCCCTGGATCAAATGGGCGGCGGATTCGGTGCGGGAAACTACCGGCAAGGCGCCGGCGGTGCTGCCGAACTTCGGCGGCTCGCTGCCGAACGACGTGTTTTCCGAGATCCTGGGCCTGCCGACGATCTGGGTCCCGCACTCCTATCCCGGCTGCTCCCAGCATGCGCCCAATGAGCACATCCTGCTGCCGTTGACCGAAGAGGCCTTGACGGTGATGGCCGGCCTGTTCTGGGATCTCGGCGAATTGCCCAAACCACTTACCTGAGCCGTTAACCTGAGCGGCGATCCAGTCGAAAGTCACATTCTAATCCGGCCTGATTTGTGCTTGCATCCGGCCGCATCATCCTGAAAGGGGACCAAAAAAGTGAAGCATTTCCGTCACATCGGGCTCGCGCTCGCCGCGACCTTCGTCGTCAGCCAGGCCGGGGCCCAGGAGCTGACCGGCACGCTGAAGAACATCAAGGACACCGGTGCCATCACGCTGGGCTTCCGCGACTCCTCCATCCCGTTCTCCTATCTGGACGACAACCAGAAGCCGATCGGGTTCGCGATGGACATCTGCTACAAGATCGTCGACGCCGTGAAGAAGGAACTCAAGCTCGACAAGCTCGAGGTCAAGCTCAATCCGGTGACCTCGGCGACCCGCATCCCGCTGATGGCCAACGGCACCATCGACCTCGAATGCGGCTCGACCACCAACAATGCCGACCGCCAGAAGCAGGTCGCCTTCACCAACACCCACTTCCTGACCGCCAGCCGCTACGTGTTCAAGAAGTCGAGCGGCCTGAAGTCGATCGATGATCTCAAGGGCAAGACCGTGGTCTCGACTGCCGGCACCACCAACATCAAGCAGCTCACCGAGGCCAATGTTGCGAAAGGCCTCGGCGCCAACATCATCCCGGCCAAGGATCACGCCGAATCCTTCCTGATGGTCGAGACCGATCGCGCGGTCGCCTTCGTGATGGACGATATCCTGCTCGCGAGCCTCGTTGCCGGCTCGAAGTCGCCCGACGACTACGTCATCTCCAAGGACGCCTTCTCCAAGCCCGAGCCCTACGGCATTATGCTGCGCAAGGACGACGCGCCGTTCAAGAAGGTGGTCGATGCGGCGACCGCTGCGCTCTACACCTCGGGCGAAGGCCAGAAGATCTACGAGAAGTGGTTCACGGCCAAGATCCCGCCGAAGGGGCTCAACCTCAACACTCCGATCTCGGCCGAGCTGAAGAACGAGTTCGCCAAGCCGACGGACTCGCCGAACCCGGACGACTACAAGTAAGCTGAGTTGTTCGCCTCTCCCCGCTTGCGGGGAGAGGAAGCAAATTCCGGCCATTCTGGAGGGAGTGGCCGGACATTTGCATAGACGTTTACGACATCTGTGATTGGCGCGTTCGCGCGAGGGACACGTGAACTACCACTGGAACTGGGGAATTTTCTTCGAGCCGAACCCGATGGGGACCGGCACCTATCTCGACATGCTGTTGTCGGGCCTGGTGCTGACCCTGAAGACGGCGGTGCTCGCCTGGATCATCGCGCTGGTGTTCGGCTCGCTCGTCGGCGTCATGCGCACGCTGCCGTCCAAGGCGGCCTACCGGTTCGGCTTCTGCTGGGTCGAGTTCTTCCGCAACATGCCGCTGCTGGTGCAGCTCTTCCTGTGGTTCTTCGTGCTGCCGGAACTGCTGCCGAAATCCGCCGGCCTGTGGCTGAAGCAACTGCCGAATGCGCCGTTCTGGACGGCCGCGATCGGCATCGGCTTCTTCATGTCGGCGCGCGTCGCGGTGCAATTGCAGGCGGGCATCGGTTCGTTGCCGCGCGGGCAGAAGATGGCGGCGACCGCGCTCGGGCTCACCACCGTGCAGGGCTATCGCTACGTGCTGCTGCCGATGGCGTTCCGCATCATCCTGCCGCCGCTGACTTCCGAGTTCCTCAACACCATCAAGAACACGGCGGTGGCCATCACCATCGGCCTGATCGAGCTGACCGGACAGGCGCGCTCGATGCAGGAATTCTCGTTCCAGGTGTTCGAGGCCTTCACCGCCGCGACCATCCTTTATCTCCTCGTCAACGCCGTCGTCGTGACCGCGATGCGCTTCCTCGAGCGCTATGTCGCGATCCCCGGCTACATCACGGGGAAATAGCGCAATGTTCGGTAATCTCGATTTCGACGTCATCCGCCGCGCGCTGCCCTACCTGTTCTACGAGGGCATGACGTTCACGGTGACCCTGACGGCGCTGGCGGGCCTCGGCGGCCTGATCTTCGGCACCGCGATCGCGTTGATGCGACTGTCGGGCTTCAAGGTGCTCGGCCGCATCGCCGGCGTCTATGTCGACTTCATGCGCTCGCTGCCGTTGGTGCTGGTCATCTTCTGGTTCTACTTCCTGGTGCCCTATATCGGGCAGTGGGTGACCGGCGCGTCGCGGCCGATCAGCGTCGGCGCGTTCGCCTCCTCGCTCATCACCTTCATCATGTTCGAGGCGGCGTACTTCTCCGAGATCATGCGCGCCGGCATCCAGTCGATCTCGCGCGGCCAGCCCGCCGCCGCCAACGCGCTCGGCCTGACCTACGCCCAGACCATGCGCTACGTCGTGCTGCCGCAGGCGTTCCGCAACATGCTGCCGGTGCTGCTGACGCAGACCATCGTGCTGTTCCAGGACACCTCGCTGGTCTACGTGCTCTCGATCCCGGACTTTCTGGGCGCGGCGAGCAAGGTCGCGCAGCGCGACGGCCGCCTGGTCGAGATGTACCTGTTCGCCGCCGTCGTCTACTTCACCATTTCCTGTGTCGCGTCCTTCGGCGTGCGTCGCCTCCAGGCGCGCATCGCCATCATTCGATAGAGCGTGTCGGTCATGATCGAAATCAGCCACGTCAACAAATGGTACACCCCGACCTTCCAGGTGCTGACCGACTGCACCACCAGCGTCACCAAGGGCGAGGTCGTCGTGGTCTGCGGTCCCTCGGGTTCGGGCAAGTCGACGCTGATCAAATGCGTCAACGCGCTCGAGCCGTTCCAGGAGGGCGACATCAGCGTCGACGGCACCAAGGTCAACGATCCCAGGACCGACCTGCCGAAGCTTCGCTCGCGCGTCGGCATGGTGTTCCAGCACTTCGAGCTGTTCCCGCATCTCAAGATCATCGAGAACCTCTGCCTTGCCCAGCAGAAGGTGCTGGGACGGCCGTACGACAAGGCGGTGGCGAAAGGCATGCAGCTCCTGGAGCGCGTCGGCCTGAAGGAGCAGGCGCAGAAATTCCCGGCGCAGCTCTCCGGCGGCCAGCAGCAGCGCGTTGCGATCGCGCGCGCGCTCGCGATGGATCCGATCGTCATGCTGTTCGACGAGCCGACCTCGGCGCTCGATCCTGAAATGGTCAGCGAGGTGCTCGACGTCATGGTCGATCTCGCCCGCGAGGGCATGACCATGATGGTCGTCACGCACGAGATGGGCTTTGCCCGCAAGGTCGCCAACCGCGTGATCTTCATGGATCGCGGCGAGATCGTCGAGGACGCGGCGAAGGAGGATTTCTTCGGCAAGCCGCGCAGCGACCGCGCGCAGAAGTTCTTGTCGAAGATTCTGTCGCATTAACCGGCGCCGTCATTCCGGGGCGATGCGAAGCATCGAACCCGGAATCTCGAGATTCCGGGCTCATTCGCTTTGCGAATGCCCCGGAATGACGGATCGAGGGTTTATCGGGCTCGCTAAATCTCCTATACCCGTGGCCAAATCCCCTTTTCCCGCCAGGAGACCTGCCTTGGACTCGATCGCCTACGTCAACGGCTCATTCGTCCCGCTCTCGGACGCCAAAATCTCGGTTCTCGACCGCGGCTTCCTGTTCGCCGACGGCATCTACGAGGTCTCGGCCGTGCTGGACGGCAAGCTGGTCGACAACGCCTCGCATCTGGCGCGGCTGGAGCGTTCCGTCGGCGAGATCAGCTTGAGGCTGCCGGAGACGGTCGACCGCATCACCGAGCTGCAGAAGGAACTGATCGCGCGCAACAAGCTCGGGAGCGGCCTCGTCTATCTCCAGGTTACGCGCGGCGCCGACAAGGGCCGCGACTTCCCGTTCCCCAAGGCTGATGTCAGGTCGAGCCTGGTGATGTTCACCTCGGAAAAGGACATCATCAATGCCGCCTCGGCCAAGACCGGCATCAACGTGATCACCGTGCCCGACATCCGCTGGGAGCGGCGTGACATCAAGAGCGTGGCGCTGCTGGCGCAGGTGCTGGCGAAGCAGGCCGCGGCGGAGGCCGGTGCAGGCGAAGCCTGGATGCTGCAGGATGGATACGTCACCGAGGGCGGTTCATCGTCGGCGTTCATCCTGACGAAGGACGATGTCATCGTCACGCGCAAGAACTCCAACGCGATTCTGCCGGGCTGTACGCGCAAGGCCGTGATCGCGCTCGCGGAAGAACGTCAGCTCCGCGTCGAGGAGCGGTCCTTCACGGTCGCCGAGGCGCTGGCCGCCAAGGAAGCCTTCATCACCTCGGCCTCGTCGTTCGTGCAGCCGGTGGTCGCGATTGATGGCAAGACAATCGGCGACGGCAAGCCCGGCCCGATGGCGACGCGTCTGCGCGAGATCTACGTGGAATTCGCCAAGGCGACGGCGGTTTAGGACGCACCTCAGGTGTCATCGCCCGCGAAGGCGGGCGATCCAGTACTCCGTGACGCCCGTGAATGAATCGAGAGGCTGCGGCGTACTGGATGCCCCGCCTTCGCGGGGCATGACAGTTGAGCGTGTGGTAGCGGCGTTGCGTCCAGCACGCCGCCACTGACACCACCCCTCACGCCACCGACGCCTTCACCTTCACCGGATGGACCGCGCGGAACGAGATCGCGATCCTGTTCCACGCGTTGATGGTGCCGATCAGCGTGGTGAGGTTGACCGTCTCCTGCTCCGAGAACTGCGCGCGGACCTGCTCGTAGATGTCGTCGGGGGCGTGCGTCTCGGAGATCAGCGTCACCGCTTCGGTCCAGGCCAAGGCGGCGCGCTCGCGATCGGTGTAGAGCGGAGATTCGCGCCAGGCATTGAGAAGATAGAGCCGCTGTTCGGTCTCGCCGCGCTTGCGGGCGTCCTCGGTGTGCATGTTGATGCAGAAGGCGCAACCGTTGATCTGCGACGCCCGTGTCTTGACCAGTTCGATCAGGGATTGCTCCAGGCCGCTGGCCTTGATCTGATCGTCCACCGCGATCAGGGCTTTGAGCGTGTCGGGCGCGGCCTGATAGTAGTTCATGCGGGGCTTCATGGTCGTTCTCCTTTTGCTGGGGTGACGTCAGTGGGCTCCACCGGCCGAGGTCTGGCCGGGCTTCTTCAGGAAGAGGACGGCGATCAGGGCCACGATCAGCGCCATGCCGAGCAGGTAGAAGGTGTCGCTGAAGGCCAGGATATAGGCCTGCTTCTGCACGATATGGCCGATTGCGACATAGGCACGATGCGACGCATCCGCACGATCGAGGATGCCGTGATTGACGAAATATTGAGTGAGCTGTTCCAGCCGCGTGCGGGTGGCCTGCTCGAACATCGAGACCGACTGCATCAGAACGTTGGAGTGATACTGCTCGCGCTTGGTCAGCACGGTCTGGAGCAGCGCAATGCCGATGGCGCCGCCGAGGTTGCGCATCATGTTGAATAGGCCCGATGCGGAGCCGGCATTCTCCGGCTCGATTCCGGCCGTGGCGACGGCCGAGAGCGGCGCGAATACAAACGCCTGTCCGACAGCACGAACGACGTTGGGCCAGAACAGCTGATCGGTGGCGTAGTCATTCGTCATATAGATGTTCATGAAATTGGAAGCCGCGAACAGCGCAAAGCCGACGCCGATGATGATCCGGGCGTCGAAGCGTTGCATCAGCCGCGGCACCAGAGGGATCAGCAACAGCTGCGGCAAGCCGGTCCAAGCCAGAACCATGCCGATCTGTTCGGCATTGTAGCCCTGGATGCGCGACAGATAGACCGGCATGATGAACACCGAACCGTACAGCGCGATACCGAGCAGGAAGTTGGCGAGGATGCCGAAGCCGAAATTGCGGCGAACCAGCAGACGCAGGTTCAACAGCGGCTTCTTCGCAGTCAGCTCGATCACGAGGAAAGCGGTCAACGCAATGACGGCGATAATGGACAGTTTGACGATGAAGGGCGAGCCGAACCAGTCGTCCTTGTTGCCTTCTTCCAGCACGGTCTGCAGCGCGGAGAGGCCGATCGCCATGGTGACGATACCCGGCCAGTCGCCCTCGCGCAGCAGCGACAGCTTCATCGGCTTCGCTTCCAGCGAGAACCACAGCATCGCGATCATCAGCGTGCCGGGAACCAGGTTGACGTAGAAGATGTACTCCCAGCCCCAATTCTCGGTGAGATAGCCGCCGATGGTCGGGCCGATGGCGGGTGCGAATGTCGCAGAGATCGCAAACAGCGCAAGTCCGATCGGCTGTTTCGCCTTCGGCAAGAGCGTGATGATCAGTGTGAACGCCATCGGGATCAGCACGCCGCCGCTAAAGCCCTGCACGGCGCGAAGGACGATCATTTGCGGCAGGTCCTGCGCCAGCGCGCAGGCCGCCGAGAACACCAGAAATAAGATCGCGTTGGTGAGGAGGTAGATGCGGATCGAGAACACCTGGGCGAGCCAGCCCGACAGCGGGATCACCACGATCTCCGCGATCAGATAGGAGGTCGAGATCCAGCCGCCGTCGTCGATGCCGGCGCCGATCGCGCCCTGGATGTCGGCGAGCGAGGCGTTGACGATCTGGATGTTCAGCACCGCCATGAAGGCGCCGAGCGTCGCGCCGATCACCGCGATCCAGGTCTTGGCCGACACGGCCGGAATCGTGGGAGCCGCGGCCGGCGCGGGGAAGTTGGCGGCGGAGGCGGCGTTGACGGTCGGTTGGAGCGTGCTCATGGAAGCCTCGTCTCGGTTACGGAGACAGGATGCGCTGGGTGGATGGTTTCGATAATCGAGGAAGTCCTGGAAGGATCATGCGGCAGGGCTTGATAATCCTGCCGCATGCCCCTCGACGTCAGCCGCCGTTCGGGCGCGAGGTGTTGTCAGCGAGGCGCTTTGCCGTCTCGCGCTCAGCCAGCACAGCGGCCTTGGTGTCGACGGTCGGCACCGCCGACATGCCGGGCCGCAGCAGGCCGGTGAGGCTGTGATCGTCGAGCACGATCTTCACCGGGACGCGCTGCACGATCTTGGTGAAATTGCCGGTGGCGTTATCGGGCGGCAGCAGCGCGAATTCGAGCCCGCTGGCCGGCGACAGGCTGTCGACATGACCGCGCAGGGTCTGGCTGCGGAAGCTGTCGACGCGCAGCTCGACCGGCTGGCCGGCGCGGACATGGGTGAGTTGCGTCTCCTTGAAGTTCGCGACCACATAGACCGCATCGAGCGGCACCACCGCCATCAACTGCGTGCCGGACTGCACGTACTGGCCGACGCGCAAGCTACGGGCGCCGACCGTGCCGTCTACCGGTGCGGTGATCTCGGTATAGGACAGGTTCAACGCCGCCTGCTGCGCGACCGCGCGGGCGCGTTCGAGCTGGGCCGTGGCCTGGGCGCGCTGGGTGGTGAGCACGTCGACCTTGCGCTGTGCGGCCAGAAGGCCCGATTTGGCGTGCTGCAATTGCGCGTTGCTGGCGCGCAGCGCCGCATCGGTCTGCTGCGCGCGCTGGATCGTGCCGGAGCCCGACTTCATCAGGTCGTCGTAGCGGGCGCGTTCCTCCTGGGCGAATTTCAGATTGGCGTCCGCAGCCGTGACATCGGCCGTGCTCTGCTCGATGATCGGCTGTTGCAGTTCGAGCTGGGCATCGAGGTTGCGCACGGAAGCCTCCGCGGCGGCGACATCGGCGCGGGCCTGATCGAGCGCCGCCTTGAAGTCGCGATCGTCGATCCTGGCCAGCACCTGGCCGGCCTTGACCTTTTCGTTGTCGCCGACCAGGACCTTCGCGATGTAGCCGGAAACCTTCGGCGCGACGATCGTGGAGTCCGCCTTGACATAGGCGTCGTCGGTCGTCTCGAGATAGCGGCCGTTGATCCAGTAGTCGTGTCCGTAATAGACAACCGCTGTCGTGCCCGCGAGGAGTGCGAGTATCAGGGTCGCGCGCCGGAGCTTGTTACGGATCGGCACAAGCTGCGGCGACTTGGAATAATCTTGAGTGATTTCAGTTGCTTGCTGAAAGTTCTCGGTGCGGGGCATCTCGGACATGACGGTCTCCTATCGGCTGGCAGGGACTATCGGTCTTTCCAGTTCGAGCGATAATCGGCGAAATGCCGGAAGGATTATCCATTAGGGGTGGATAGTCCGGGGGCTCGCCCTACTGTGTGGTCTACCGGACCAGACGTGCGACTGCCCCAGAGCGATTGCCGCACCTGTCGAGCGATTGCTGCTAACCCATGCGCCATGTCACACGCGGGATGATCTGGTAGATAATCGGGGCGAAAACCTTGAGATTATCGATCAAGAGCGGATAATCAGGCGGCATGGACCGATTGACCAGCCTCGAAGTCTTCAGCCGGGTGGTCGAGACCGGCGGCTTCTCCGCAGCAGCCCGCAAGCTCAACATGTCGACCACCATGGTGAGCAATCACGTCCAGGCGCTGGAAGACCGGCTCGGCGTGAGGCTGCTTCAGCGCACCACGCGCAGGGTCAACCTCACCGAGATCGGCAAGGCCTATTACGACCGCTGCGTCCAGATCCTCGCCGATATCGAACAGGCCGACGATATCGCGAGCGAATTGCAGTCGGTGCCCCGCGGCACGTTGCGCGTCCACGTCGCCACGCACATGGTCCCGTTCGTCGCGCCGGTTGTGGCGAAACTCCTGTCGGCCTATCCGGAGCTCAAGATCGATTTGCGCATGGGCGAGGCCGATGTCGATCTCATCGAGGAAGGCTACGACGTTGCCCTGCGCATGACGCCGCCGCCGGATTCGAGCCTGATCGTGCGGAGCCTCGCCACCTGGCGTCACGTGCTGTGCTGTTCCCACGAATATATCGAGAAGCACGGCCGGGTGCAGAAGCTCGACGAGCTCGCTGCGCATAATTGCGGCCGTCACCTGAACTATCCGTTTGGCGATGAATGGCGCTTCCTCGATCGCAAGGGCACGCCGGCATCGGTACGGATATCCGGCAGCTTCGTCACCAACAGCGGAGAAGCGCTGCGGAAGGTCGCGCTGGGGGGCGCTGCCGTCTGCCTGATGGCGGGGTTTCTCATTCAGGACGACCTCGAGGCCGGCCGCCTCGTGCGCCTGTTGCCGGAATATCGGACGGTCGAGCTGTCCATGAACGCTGTCTATCCGCACAAACATCATCTGTCGGCGAAGGTGAGAACCTTCATCGACATGCTGGTGGCGCACAGCGCCGAGCAGCAGAAGCTGATCAATCCTTATTCATGACCGGTGCGGCGGCGGCAGCCGCCCGAACACGCCGTCAAGCGCGATGCCGATCGCGAGCAAGCGACGATCGCTGCCTGCCGGGCCGTCGAGCTCAAGGCCAATCGGCAATTTGCTCGTCGCGCCGAGCGCGATCGGAATCTGGACACGGGAATGCCGGCATTGCTGCCGGGATCGGTGTTTCACGTCAACCGTGGGCGCGCATTTCTGCCGGCGATGCCGTGATCACATCGGCGAGACGCCGTTCGACCTCCGGCTTCACCTTCGCGACCGCGATGTCCTTGACTGGGCCGTAGCCACGGATCTCCATCGGAGCCTTGGCGATCGCAATGAAATCGGGCAGGCGCGCCGCGTCGAGTTCGTGGAGCATTCGTTCGATCACGCCCTCATACCAGGAGATCAGCTCCCGCTCGGTGCGCCGCTCGGCGGTGTAACCGAACGGATCGAGCGGCGTCCCGCGCAACCCCTTCAACCGCGCGAGCAGGGCAAGCGGCGTCTGGATCCACTGGCCGAAGGCGCGCTTGCGCGGACGGCCACGGGCGTCGCGTTCGGACGGCAGGAACGGCGGCGCAAGGTGATACTGGACGCTAAAACCGTCCTCGAACTCGCGCTTCAGTTCGTCGAGGAAGCCGGTCTGCATGTGCAGGCGCGCCACCTCGTACTCGTCCTTGTAGGCCATCAGCTTGAACAGCACGCGTGCGACGGCCTCGGTCATCGCCTCGCTGCTCAGCGCAGCTTCGGCGTTGCGAACCTTATTGACGATCGTCCGGTAGCGTGCCGCATAGGCCGCGTTCTGATAAGCGGTGAGGAAATCGGCGCGGCGGGCGATGAGCTGGTCGAGCGTCTCGGTTTTGGGCGTATCGTCCGCCCTCGGCAGAGAGTCCGGATCGGCGGCGGCGATCCGGCCCCAGGCAAAGGCCTGCTTGTTGCGCTCGACCGCGATGCCGTTGAGCTCGATCGCGCGCAACAGCGCTTGCAGCGAGACGGGGATCAGTCCGCGCTGCCAGGCAAAGCCCAGCATGATGATGTTGGCATAGACGGCATCGCCCAGCAGCCGTTCGGCCAGCGCGTTGGCGTTGATGGTGTCGAGATTGTCGTTGCCGACGACCTGCCGGATCGCGCGCAGGCGGGCGGGCGAAGCGAGATCGGCGTCGCGGAAGCGGACGACGTCGCCGGTCGGCATCTCCGCCGTGTTGACAGCGGCGCGCGTACCGCGGCGATAGGTGCCGGACGCCTTCGGCGCGGAGCTGACGACGAGGTCGCAGCCGATCAACGCATCGGCCGCGCCCTGGTCGATGCGGACCTGGTGCAACGCTTCGGGCGAGGCGGCGAGGCGGATGTAGCTCAGCACCGGGCCAAACTTCTGCGCAAAGCCGGTGAAGTCGAGGACCGAGACGCCGCTCCGTTCGAGATGCGCGGCCATGCCGATCAGCGCGCCGACGGTGATCACGCCGGTGCCGCCGACGCCTGTTACCAGCAGGTCGTAGGGACGGTCGAGCGCGACGGGAGCGGGCAGGGGAAGCGTCGCCGCGCGGCCGACCGCGTCGATCTGGCTCGCGCTCTTCTTCCGGCGCGTCGCGCCTTCGACAGTCACGAAACTGGGACAGAAGCCGTTGAGGCAGGAAAAATCCTTGTTGCAGGTCGACAGGTTGATTTGCCGCTTGCGGCCGAACGGCGTCTCCTTCGGCTCGACGCTGAGGCAGTTGGATTCGACCGAGCAGTCGCCGCAGCCCTCGCAGACGAGGTCGTTGATGTAGGCAAAACGCTTGGGGTCGGCCATCTGCCCGCGCTTGCGGCGGCGCCGTTTCTCGGTGGCGCAGGTCTGCTGGTAGATCAGGACGGAGACGCCGGAGACCTCGCGCAGCTCGCGCTGCACGGGGTCCATTTCCTCGCGCGGATGGATGGTGACGCCGATGGGCAGGTCCGCCGGCGAAAATTGCGCGGGATCGTCCGACACCAGCGCGATGCGCGCCACGCCTTCAGCACGGACGCTATGCGCGATGGCATGGACACTGATGGGGCCGTCGACCGGCTGGCCGCCGGTCATGGCGACGGCGTCGTTGAACAGGATCTTGTAGGTGATGTTGGCCTTGGCGGCGATCGCCTGCCGGATCGCCATCGAGCCGGAGTGATAGTAGGTGCCTTCGCCGAGATTCTGGAAGATGTGCCTGTTGCCGGTGAATCTCGATGACGCTGCCCAGTTCACGCCCTCGCCGCCCATCTGGATCAGCGACGACGTCTCGCGGTCCATCCAGCTCGCCATGAAGTGGCAACCGATGCCGGCCAGCGCCTTCGAGCCCTCAGGCACCTTTGTCGACGTGTTGTGTGGGCAGCCCGAGCAGAAATAAGGCGTACGTGTCGCACCGCTGACGTTGATCGTGCGGGCGGCTTCAGGCATCAAGGCGGCCGCGCGTGCGGCGAGATTGAGGCCCGGAAACATCGGATCGAGCCGGCGGGCGAGCACGCCAGCCAGCGCACGCGGCGACAATTCGCCGATCCAGGAGATCAGCCGCGCCCCTCGCTCGTCATGCTTGCCGACCATGCGCTCGGGCTTGGTGCCGGGATAGTCGTAGAAATACTCCTTGAACTGGCTCTCGATGATGCCGCGCTTTTCCTCGACAACGAGGATCTCGCGCTTGCCCTTCACGAAGTCCATCGCGTCATGTAGCGCCAGCGGCCAGACCATGCCGACCTTGTAGACGTCGATGCCGATGCTGCGGCAGGCCGCCTCATCGAGGCCCATCAGCCGCAGCGCTTCCATCAGGTCGAGATGCGCCTTGCCTGTGGTGACGATGCCGTAGGTGGCGTTCGGAATGTCGTAGATGTGGCGGTCGATCGGATTGGCCTTTGCGAAGGCATAGACCGCGTGCTTCTTCGCCTCCAGCCGCTCCTCGATCTGCGGTCCCGGCAGGTCCGGCCAGCGATAATGCAGGCCGCCCGGCGGCGGCGTGAAGTCGGGCGTGCGGAAGGCGCGCGGCGGGCGCAGCGCGACGGATGCGCCTGACTCCACGATCTCCGAGATCGCCTTGAAGCCGACCCACATGCCGGAGAAGCGGCTCAGCGCGTAGCCATATTCGCCGAACGCCAGATATTCGCCGACATCGGCTGGATGCAACGTCGGCATGAACCAGCTCATGAAGGCGACGTCGGACTGGTGCGGCATCGAGGAGGAGACGCAGCCATGGTCGTCGCCGGCGACCACCAGCACGCCGCCATGAGGCGAGGAGCCATAGGCATTGCCGTGCTTGAGCGCATCGCCGGAGCGGTCGACGCCGGGACCCTTGCCGTACCAGAGCCCGAACACGCCATCGACCTCGCGCTCCGCTTGCGTCTCGACTTGTTGCGAGCCGAGCACGGCGGTTGCCGCGAGGTCCTCGTTCACGGCCGGAAGGAATTCGATGCGGTCCCGCTTGAGGCGCTCCTGGATGCGCCACAGCTCGAGATCGATGCCGCCGAGCGGCGAGCCGCGATAGCCGGAGATGAAGCCGGCGGTGTTGAGACCGCGCATACGGTCGCGCTTCGCCTGGTCGAGTGCGATGCGGACGATGGCCTGCGTACCCGTGAGGAAGACGCGGCCGTCCTCGCGGTCGTAGCGGTCGGAGAGCTCGTAAGCGTCGAGTGACGGAATGGCGTCCATGGTGGACCTCGCGCGGCATCCTGCCTGAAGCTGGAAGATTATGCCTGGGAGGCTGGTAGGTCTTACCTATTTGTCCCGCATATATCAAAATTTCGGTAGAATTTTGCGCAAGGCAATCAAATTTGGTAGATGTTCTCGGCCCGGGGAGGCCTCCATGATCGAAGAACAGGACACGCGAATACTCGCCCACCTTCAGAAGGATGGTCGCGCCACCAATCAGCAGCTCGCCGACGAGATCGGCATGTCCACTTCCGCCTGCTGGCGCAGGGTGCGCGCGCTGGAGGAGAGCGGCGTCATCCAAGGCTATGCGGCGCTGGTCGCGCGCGAGCAGGCGGGATTTACGATGTCGGCCATCCTCCACGTCTCGCTGGAGCGGCACGATGCGAAGTTCGTCGACGAATTCGTGGCCAGGGTCACGACGCGCCGCGAGGTGCTGGAATGTTTCGCGACCACGGGCGACGCCGATTATCATTTGCGCGTCGTCGTGCAGGACATGGCGGCCTATAACAGATTCCTCGACGAGTTCATGTTCCGCATCCCCGGCATCCGCTATGTCCGCAGCAATGTGGTGCTGAAGGAGATCAAGACCGGCGTGGCGCTGCCGTTCTGAGACAACGACGGGACTCACACTGCCTCAGTCCGGCTGCGCCGGCGCAGTTGGCGCAGCGACAGTGCATGCAGCAGGATCGAGCTTGGCACGACGAAAGCCGGGGTCAGCACGTTCGGAAAGGTATCAATGGCCATGCTCGGGCCATCCGGAACGATGAGCTGGAACGGGCCAGGCGACATCGCCATTCCCAGGGCGATCGCAACGGCGAAGTCTGCGAGGCCGAAGATATTCCAGAAGATCGCACCTGTCCGCCCCTCGGCCGTCCCGGCCGCCAAGGCGATCGCCACCGGCACCGCGAACAGTCCGGTCAGCACGTCGCCGGCTCCTGCCGGCAATGCCCAGACGCCCGGCAGCACCCCGCGCAGCCAGTAAGCGAGCCATTGACTGCCAAAGATGCGATAAACCTGAGGGGCGATGAGCCACGTCGCCGGCATTGCATCGAGCAATTGTCCGACCCGCTTCGATAGCATCAGCACCGGAGTGCCGACGATCACTGGCAGCAGGATCGCCGCGGGAAGCAGCGGCAAGGAGGAGGCGCCCGTGCGGAATGAACCATTGATGGATGCCGTCCAGGCGAGGGCAGCCCAAAGCGTGAAGGAGACCATGACGACCAGCCAGGTCGCCCGGCGTTGCTCTGGCGTCAACGCGGTGTTTTCGAGCCCGAGCCACAGGCCGAGCGCAATGAGCCCATGGGCCAGCAGCCGAACGCCGAGGGCCGGAAAACCGCTCTGCGGAAGTGCGGGGAGCGAGTAGATCAGCCAGGTCCACAGGATCGTGAATAGAACGGTCCACATCAAGCCGAGCCGGATGGCAGGCTGGGCCGGGGCGGCAACGGAAGCAGCATCGCTGTTCATCGGCGTTCCCTAGAGAGAGGTCGACTGCGGTGGACGCACGAGATCGCGGCCAGCGGCCATGTCAGGCCGTTTCTTCTTCCGATCCGGACCTCACCAGAATCATGAAGACGAGAACATGGCTGACGAGCAGCAGCGGCACGTAGAGGGCTGGAATATAAATGCCGGCGCCGAAGAGGCCGGGATCCTGGATTTTCGTCACGCCCATGTAGTAGGCATTCAGGAGATCCAGCGTGCCCCAGACGTTGAACGCCCAGACCACCGGAATTGCGATCGACCATCGCCAGGAGAGTGCTGCGATTGACGCGAGCGCGAGAGTGGCGGCAATAAGGTCCCCCCATCCGACCTCGGCGGCGAAATTCGGGCTCAACTCCGCGGATACGAATCCCGCCACCATGAAATTCATGCCGAAGAACCTGAACGCGTTGAAGGCCGCGAGCAGTCTCAGGGCCTCGTAGCGCGGCATGACGCGGAGTGCCGGCCAGACGTAGATCGAAGCCACCACCGCGCTTGTCAGGAAAGCACCGGCGACGCTGAGCACGAAGGGAAGGTTGAAGCTTTGCGGCACGTTCGGATGTCCTTGTGGTGGCCTCTCCGGCCGGGTGCAGTCGAAGCTGGTCGGTTCGGCGTTGGCGGACGCTCAGGGTTTGGCCATCAGCAGACCGAGCGGCATCAGCGGACCGACTGCGATGTAGTCGTGGTCCATGAGCTCCCGCCGCGCGAGCGGCAGGCCATCCATGATCGCGTGTCCCTCGGCGACATCCCTGACATTCAACAGGAATACGGCGCCGCGCCCGTCGGATCGCGAATACCATTCGCGAACCGTTCCGTTGAGATAGAGCTGCACGGTCTGCCTGATTTCATCGGGCATGACGGCCATGATCTGATCTCGGGTGACGCCCGCCTTGACGGTCAGGATGACCATGACCCCCGTTGTCGGCGCCGCGGTCTGTGATTGGGCAAGTGAAGGATCGGCCATGGAGGTTGCGCCTGTGAGTATGAGGGTGACTGCCAAGACGACGTTCAGGACGACGTCGCGGATTGTCTTCATCGATTTCATGTCTCCGATCGCGGCGGCTGCGGCGACGGCACGGCTCATTTGCAATTCGGATGTAAGGCCGCTTCCCGCGAGTTACTATTCGCGATAATGTTGACGGGCTATGAAGCAGAACTTCACAGTCAGGCACGGTGCACTGGACGGCGTGGAGGCGTTCCTGAGTGTCGCCCAGCATCGCAGTTTCCGCCGAGCGGCAGCTGAGCTCGGGGTCACGCCATCGGCCATCAGTCAGGCGATACGCGCGCTCGAGGCGCGCGTCGGCGCCGCGCTCTTCATCCGCACGACCCGCAGCGTCGGTTTGACCGAAGCCGGCGAAAGATTCCTTGCGCGCGCCAGACCCGCCTTCGAGGAGCTCGTCGCGGCAAGCGGGGCGGCGCGCGAGCTCGGACAGCGACCGGCCGGCCTCCTGCGTCTCACCGTGCCGCGCTCCGTCGTGCCGATCCTGCTGGAGCCGCTGATCGCGTCGTTCTGTCGGGCATTTCCCGAGATCGAGGTGGAGCTTGCCGCAAGCGAAGAGCTGGTCGACCTCGCAGCCGAAGGTTTTGACGCCGGCATCAGGTTGGGCCAGTTCATCGCCCCCGACATGGTCGCGGTGCGCCTGACGAACCCGCTACCGCTCATTATCCTCGGCAGCCCGGCTTACCTTGCCCGCCGCGGTCGGCCCGAGCGGCCGGACGATCTGCGCGAGCACGCGTGCTTGAGATTGCGACGATCGAACGGTGCGCTTGCGTCATGGTCGCTCGACGACAACGGTCGTTCGATCGAGATTGTGGTTGCGGGACCTTTCATCGCGAACGACTTTCCGACGATGCTCGGAGCCGCCGTCGAAGGTGTGGGTCTTGCGCAAGTGCCCGCACCGCTGGCCACCGGTGCCATGGCGGCGGGCAAGCTCGTTCCCGTCCTGGAGCAATTCGCGCCGATGACACCGGGCGTGTTCCTGTACTATCCCGGTCACCGACAAATCATGCCGAAGTTGCGGGCCTTTATCGATCATGTGAAGGGCCGCTCAGGCGGCGCGAGCTGATCTACCGTTGCTCCCGCACGAACCGATTGCGCAGCGTGCCGATGCCGGTGATATCGATCTCCACGACATCGCCGTGCTTGATGTCCGGCGAGGCGCCGTCGGTGCCCATCCAGATCACATCGCCCGGCCATAGCGTAAAGTACTTGGTCAGCTCGACCAGGAACGGCACCACGCCGAAGATCATGTCGTTGGTGTAGAAGCGGTTGGTCTCCTTGCCGTTGACGCGGACGACGGTCTCCATCCTGGCGAGATTCGCCTCGGTCTCGATCCACGGGCCCATCGGCTTGAACGTGTCGGCGTTCTTCGAGCGCCACAGGCTGCGATCCGCCTTCTGCCAGCTGCGCTCGCTGACGTCGTTGCCGATGGTGTAGCCGAACACGCAATCCATCGCGTTCTGCTTGGTGAGGTGTTTGACCTTCTTGCCGATGACGACGACGAGCTCGCCCTCGTAGTGGATCTTGTCCGTCGCGAAAGAGGGGATCACGACCTCCTCGTCGTGTGCGATCAGCGCGTTCTGCGCGCGATAGCCGATCTCGGGCCTGTCAGGCACGGCCGGCACCTCGCCGCGCTTGTCGGCGGCCTCCTTCAGGTGCTTCAAATAGTTCAGGCCGACGCAATAGAAGGTGCGCGGGATCAGCGGCAGCTCGATCTTCACCTCGCCAAGCGGAAGCGTGCGCGAGGTGC
The DNA here is from genome assembly GCF_052075915.1 of Bradyrhizobium sp. 1200_D9_N1_1. NCBI lineage: Bacteria > Pseudomonadati > Pseudomonadota > Alphaproteobacteria > Hyphomicrobiales > Nitrobacteraceae > Bradyrhizobium > Bradyrhizobium sp. 1200_D9_N1_1. Next base: position 1,617,422 of record NZ_CP197226.1, read on the forward strand.
GCTGCCATTCGCGGAAGGGATCGCCGTCGATTGCGATGACCCGGTCGCCTTCAACGATCCCCCAGGAGGTCTTGTCCGAGGCGGAGAATTTCAGCCAGCGCATGTCGGATCCTCCAGTTATTCCGCAGCATCGCGCGGCTGCACCTTCCAGGCGCCGGCGGCAGGCCGCCTCAAGCCGAGATTTTCCCGCAGCGTCTTGCCGCGATAGTCCTTCTGGAACAAGCCGCGCCGCTGCAATTCCGGCACGATATGGCGAACGAAATCGGCGTAGGAGCCGGGCACGTAGGTGGCCGCGATGACGAAGCCGTCGCAGCCGCGCTCGACGAACATCTCTTCGAGCTTGTCCGCGATCTCCTTGGGGCCGCCGACCATCGCGTCCTGCACCTGGCCGCGGCTGGAGAAGGTGACGAAATCGCGCGCGCTCGGATTGCTCTTGCCTGAATTCTTCAGCACGCCGTCGCGGATGCCCAGAATGCCCTGCATGCTCTTCAGCTCTTCCGTGGTCAGCGGCGCGTCGAGGTCCTTGGAGGCGAAATCGTAATTGAGCGCTTCGGCGAGCAGCGACAGCGCGTCGATCTGGAGCGGCAGCTTGTTGATCAGCGCCATCTTGTCTTCGGCTTCGGCCTTGGTCGCGCCGCAGACCGGCGTCGTCAGGTTGCAGAGGAACATCTGCTCGGGATCGCGGCCGGCTTTGGCCGCCTCGTTGCGCACGGCCGCATAACCCTCCTTGGCCGCGGCGAGGTTGCGCGCGGCGGTGAAGATCACCTCGCCCCAGCGGCCGGCAAAGCGCTGGCCGCGGCCGGATGCGCCGGCCTGGATGATGACAGGATGGCCCTGTTGCGAACGCGGCACGGTGAACGGCCCGCGCGACTTGAAGGCTGCTCCCTTGTGATCGAGCCGCTTCACCTTGGCCGGATCGGCAAAGCGGCCGCTCCTCTTGTCCATGATGAGCGCGCCGTCCTCCCACGTGTCCCAGTGGCCGAGGACGACCTCCATGAACTCGTCGGCGCGGTCGTAGCGGGAATCGTGTTCGGGATGGGAGTCCCGGCCCATGTTGAGCGCCTCGCCGTCATTGAGCGAGGTGACGACGTTCCAGCCCGCGCGCCCGCCGGACATCAAGTCGAGCGTCGCGAAGCGGCGCGCGACGTCGAACGGCTCGTAATAGGTGGTCGAGCAGGTCGCGCCAAGGCCGAGCTTGTCGGTGACCATGCCCATCGTGGTCAGCACGATCAGCGGGTCCATCTTCACGCAGCGGATGCCGTATTCGACGGTATGGGCGTGGTCGTTGCCGTAGCGGTCCGGCATCGCCAGGCGATCGTCGAAGAAGGCCATGTGAAACTTGCCGGCTTCGAGGATCCTGGCGATCTCCTGATAGTAATCCGCCGACATCGAATCGTCGCGCGAGTCCGGATGCCGCCAGGAGCTCGGCAAATTGGTGCAGTTTTGCGCCTGGAGGAAGCCGACCAGTACCATCTGCCGCGTCATGCTGCTGTTCTCCGAATTGCGTCAGGCCAGATCGAGCACCGTGTCGAGCCGGTATTCCCGCGCCAGCGCGCGCAGCTTGTCCCAGGTGGCATCCTCGACCTCGATGCCGTCACGCAGCCGCTGTTGCTCGCGCACGCCCTCGATCTCGCCGGGATAGTAGACGCCCGTGCTGCCCTCGGAGGGCGGGGTCGATTTCAGATAGCGCGCGAATTCGGCGACCTCGCGCTTGAACTCCTTCAGCGGGCGGAACGCGGCGACGTTGAACACCGCCATGAAGCAGCCGTCATTGTGCCGCCCCGTCGGCTCGACGCCGAAGCCGAGACCGGTGAGCAGGCCGCACAGCACCTCGACCATGGCGGCAAGCCCGCTGCCCTTGTAGCCCTCGGTGCCGCCGAGCGGCAGCAGCGCGCCGCCCTTGCGATACTGGGTCGGGTCGTTGGTGTGCCGTCCCTCGGCATCGATGATCCATCCCGTCGGGATCTTATCGCCGCGGGCCACAGCGAGCTGGATCTTGCCGGCGGCGACCGCCGAGGTCGCCATGTCCAGGTAGAACGGCGCATCGAGATCGGACGGCACCGCGATCGAGATCGGGTTGGTGCCGAGCCGCGCCTCCTTGCCGCCGAACGGCGCCACGTGCTTCGGCGAGCGGCCGGAGTCCGCGGTTGCAATCCCGATCATGCCTTCGCGCATCGCCATCAGCGGATAAGCGGCGAGGCGGCCGACATGGCTCTGCCGGAACACGGTGCAGGCGGCGACGTTCGCCGTCTTCGCCTTCTCGATCGTCAGCGCCATTGCCTTGGCGTTGACGTGGAAACCAAATCCCCAATGGCCGTCGATTACGGTCGTGGTCGGCGATTCCTGGATGATGGTCCATGTCGCGCCGGGAACGATGTGCCCGGCCTTGATGCGGTCGATATAGGTGGGAACCGCGATCACACCGTGGGAGTCGTGGCCGGCGAGATTGGCGTTGACGCAGCCGGTCGCGACCGCATCGGCCTCTTCCTGGGAAGCTCCCGCCGCCTGGAGCAGGGCGGCGCTGATGCGCGTGAGGCGGTCGGCCCTGACGATCGGCATGGCGTTTCCCCGGTCATCGCCCTTATCATGATAGCTGGCGGGCGCTTGTTGGGGACCATCGTCTCAAAGCGCAGGACCGATATCAATCTCCCGTAAACCAATACAGGGCTGCAAATTCGTAAAGAGAGCGCGCCTTTGGTCGAAGATTCGTTCCGGCCGGCGGTATTCTCGACAGTTTGGCGGGGGTCGTTCGCAGCTCGTTCACTCTGATCGACGGTTTGCGACACGCAATAACGACCACTTAGGCGATGGCCGTTCATAAAGTACCCGGGAAAATTAGGCAGAAATGCCCGGGAGCTGAGATCGTGCCGACGACACTCGCGCGCACCTTTGCGGCGTTGAGCGCCATAAACGAAGCGATCCTCTACGCGAAATCGCCGGACGAGCTGTACCAGAAGGTCTGCGACGCCGGGTTTTCGAGCGGGGACTTTTTGGCCGTGGCCGTGTTCCTGGTGGGACCGGACGGCCGGCGGCTTTGCTTTGCGGCCGGCTGCGGCGACGATATCCAGCGGCTGCGCTCGATCGAGATCACCACGGACGCCGGCACGCCGGAAGGATTGGGCGTCGGCGGCGAGGCGTTTCGCGATCAGAGGCTGTGCGTCAGCAACGATTATCTGAACGATCCGCGCTCGCTGGCGTGGCGCGAGGGCGCCGCCAAGGCCCACATTGGCGCTGCCGCGGCGCTGCCGCTACTCTGCAACGGCAAGAGCGTCGGCGTGCTGTACGTGACCCGCAGCGAAGCCGGCTCGCTGAACGAGCAGATGGTGTCGCTGTTCGAGCGCATGTCGGCCAACATCTCCTATGCCCTCGACAATTTCGCGCGTGAGACGGCGCGGCAGACCAGCGAGCGGGCGACGCGGCGGCTCAACCGCATGTTCGGCGCCATCAGCGCCACCAACGAGGCCATTCTCCGCGCCAAGACCGAGCAGGAGCTCTACCAGCTCGTGTGCGACGCCTCCGTGCATGGCGGCAAGTCGCTTGCGACCATCGTCCTGCTCCGCGAACCGGGTTCGCACTGGATGAAGCCGGTCGCATCTACGGGACAGAATCTGGAGCTGGTCACCCAGGCGCGCTATTCGATCGATCCGGAGAATCCCTATGGCAAGGGCATCTCCGGCGAGGTGTTCCGGACGCAGAAGGCCGTCATCGAGGAAGATCTCGCCAGCCGCACCCGGGGAACCCCGTGGGAGCAGGCCAACGTCAACACCGGTGTCGCCGCCTGCGTGGTCGCGCCGCTGATCAAGCACGGCGAAAGCGTCGGCGTGCTGTTGTCCTTCGTCAGCAGGTCGTGGGCCAAGGACGAGGAAGTCGTCGCGCTGCTCCTGCGCATGGCGGAGAACGTCTCGTTCGCGATTGAGAATTTTGACCGTGAGTCGGAGAAGGCCAGGATCGCCGGGGAAGAAGAGCGTCTCGCCCGCATGTATGCGGCGCTGAGCGCCACCAACGAGGCGATCCTGCGCGCGCGGACGCGGGCCGAGCTGTTCGACCTCGTCTGCGAGGCGACGGCGAAGGGCGCCAAGTTCACCTCGGTCACCATTGCGCTCGCCGACCATCGTGCCGAGCTGCTGCGCGTGGTCGCCAGCTATGGGCCGAACGCCGAACAGGTCCGCACCTTCAAGTTCTCCACCTCCGACCAGGTGCCGGAGGGACGCGGGCTGACCGGCACTGCGTTCCGCACGCGCCAGCCCTCGGTCAGCAACGACGTGTTCGCCGACGACCGCATTGCGCCGTGGCAGGCCAGCGCCCGCCGCACCGGCATCGCGTCGTCCGCGGCGCTGCCGCTCCTGAATGGCGACCGGGTCGAGGGCGTGTTCCTGTTCAATTCTCCGGAGCGCGGTACCTTCACGCCCGAGTTCGTCGAGCTGTTGCGCAAGCTTCAGGCCAACGTCGCCTTCGCGCTGGAGAATTTCGATCGCGCAGATGAAAAGGCCAAGGCCGAAATCCAGCGCAATCGTCTGCGGGGCATGCTCGAGGCGCTGAGCGCGACCAACGAAGCCATCATGCGGGTGAAGACCCGCGCCGAATTGTTCGAGGTGGTCTGCGAAGCCGCGGTGCTCGGCGGCACCTTCTCCTCCGCGACCATCGCGCTGGTGGACGAAACCGGACATTACCTCGACATCGCCATGACCAAGGGTGAGAGCTGCTACCAGGTCAAGTCGTGGCGGTTCTCGACGTCGGCGGAAGATCCGGAAGGCCGGGGGTTGACCGGCACCGCCTTCCGCACGCGCATCCCTTGCGTCGCCAACGAGCTTCTCACCGACATCCGCACGGCGCATTGGCACCAGATCGCGCGCATTCAGGGCACGAGATCGGGGGCCTGCTTCCCGCTGCTCAGCAACGGCAGCAAGGCGGTCGGCGTGCTGCTGTTCCTTTCAGTCGACGAAAGCGCGTTCACGCCGGACCTGATCCAGCTCTTGGGGCGGCTTGCCGAGAACGTCTCGTTCGCGCTCGACAATTTCGATCGGGCCGAGGAAAAGGCCCGCACCGAGGCGCAGAAGGAGCGCCTGACGCGCATGTTCGCGGCGCTGAGCGCCACCAACGAGGCGATCATGCGGGCGAAGTCGCGCGCCGAGCTGTTCGACCTCGTCTGCCTCGCGGCATCGAACGGCGCCAAGTTCACCTCGACGACGATCGCGCTGGCCAGGGCCGACAGCGACCAGCTCGAGATCGTGGCCGCGGCCGGGCCGTCCGCCGAAACCACGCGCAACATCCGCCTCTCCATCGACCCCGAGCGTCCCGAGGGGCGCGGAATGAGCGGCACGGCATTCCGCACACGCCAGCCCTGCATCAGCAACGACTATCTCAACGACGATCGCGTCCGTGTCTTCCATGCCGTCGTCCGCGGCGACGGCGCACGGTCGGGCGCGGCGTTTCCGCTCATCGCGCACGACCAGGCCGTCGGCGTCATGATCTACATGTCGACCGAACCGGGCACCTTCACGTCCGAGTTCGTCGAGCTGCTGCAGCGCCTCGCCGACAACGTCTCCTTTGCGATGGAGAATTTCGATCGCACCGACGAGAAGAACCAGGCGGACGAGCGAATCGAATACCTCGCCTCGCATGACAGCCTGACCGACCTGCCGAACCGCGAGACCTTCAACGGGCTGCTGCGCGAGGCGATCGACGCCGCGCAGCGCCACGATCACCGTTTTGCGGTTCTGTTCATCGATCTCGACCGCTTCAAGGTCATCAACGATTCGCTGGGCCACGAGGCCGGCGATCTGCTCCTGCTCGAAGTGGCGAACCGGCTGCGCGGTGCGCTGCGGACAAGCGACGTGGTGGCGCGCCTCGGCGGCGACGAGTTCGTGGTGATCCTCGACCAGTGCGGCGAGATCGACGACGTGCAGCGGATTGCGACCGGGTTGCTCGCGGCGCTCGCCGAGCCCATGGAGCTGGCCGGCCACGAGTGCCACACCACGGCCTCGATCGGCATCGCGATGTATCCGGCCAACGGCTCCGACGCGCAGACGCTGACCAAGAACGCCGACATGGCGATGTATCTCGCCAAGGAGGACGGCAAGAACGGCTACCGCTTCTTCTCAAAGGAAGTGAAGACGCAGTCGATCGAGCGGCTGTCGCTCGAGAGCGCGCTGCGCCGGGCGCTGGAGCGCGAGCAGTTTTCGCTGAACTACCAGCCCAAGGTCGACATGGAGACCGGCCAGATCACCGGCGTGGAAGCGCTGCTGCGCTGGGCACATCCCGATCTCGGCAACGTCTCGCCGGCACAGTTCATTCCGCTTGCGGAAGAAACCGGGCTGATCGTGCCGATCGGCCGCTGGGTGCTGAACGAGGCCTGCGCGCAGGCGATGGCGTGGCAGCGCCGCGGCCTGTTGCCGCTGTCGATGGCGGTGAACCTGTCGCCGCGGCAGTTCGTCGACGAACATCTGTTGCAGGATGTCGACGAGGCGCTGGCGGCCTCCGGCATGTCGCCGGTGCTGCTCCAGTTGGAGGTCACCGAGAGCATGATGATGCGCAATGTCGGGCGCGCGCTCAAGGTGCTCGACGCCATCCAGAGCCGCGGCATCCGCCTCGCCATCGACGATTTCGGCACCGGCTATTCGTCGATGTCGCTGATGAAGCACTTTCCGATCGACACCATCAAGATCGACCGTTCCTTCGTGCGTGACCTGCCGCAGGATTCGGAGGACCAGGCGATCGCGCAGGCGATCATCAGCATGGGCAAGGCGCTCGGCATGACCGTCGTCGCCGAAGGCGTCGAGAACGTCGAGCAGGAGGCGTTCCTGCGCACCCATGGCTGCGACGAGATGCAGGGCTTCCTGATCTCGAAGCCGCTGCCGGCCCGGCAGATGGCCGAACTGCTGCGGCCGATGGTTCTGCCGATCGCGCCGCCGCTCCAGCCGGAGCCGGATCCCGTCGCCCGCGAAGCCGCCGCGTTACGGCTGAAACGCGCTGTCGTCTGACGGTTGCGGGTGCAATTCGCGGACCTCGTGATCCGTGGCCTCGGCCTTGCGCGGAAAATCCTGCGGCCCCGTCAGCGAGGTCTGCTCGACGAACAGCGCGAGTATCGTGCGCGCACCGTCGGCGAAGCTCGCGCCTTCGTTCAAGCCGAGCTCGGAGCACCATGCGCCGCTCATCGGCTCGTGATCGTCGACCACCGCCATGGCAGGCCCCCACCACCAGGCAGGCGCAGGCGAGCGCTCGTCCCCGGGCACGACATGCCAGCGAACGAACTCATCCATCACGCGCTCGAACTCCAGGCGTGCAGCCTGATGCATGCGGTCGATACTCCCGGAATCCGCGCCCGATGACAGGCCGACGCGCGGATTTGATCGTGGCCTTGACGCTCGGAAAAAGCTGGCTCGCGCAAATTGGCCGAGCCATGCATGCCGACATCATCGTCGGCAATGCCTGAAATGCGGCCGTCAGCGATGCGCCGACGGCGGCAGCGAACGTCCATTCTAGCCGTTTGGAGGGACGGCAGGCAAGGTGCGGGTGTTACGGTTGCCTAACGCGACCTGAACGGATGTGCCTTCTGGTGCCAGGCCCAGGCGGTGCGGATGACCGTAGGCAGGTCAGAGTGACGCGGCACGAAGTTCAGAACTTTTCGCGCGGCGGACGGGTCGGCGACCAGATAGGTGGGATCGCCGGCGCGGCGCGGCTTGACGGTGTGCGGCACCTCGCGCCCGGTCTCCTGCCTGATGGCGTTGAGGATCTCGCGCACCGAAAAGCCGGAGCCGGTGCCGAGATTGAAGCTGCCGCCGGCATGTCCCTGTTCCAGCAGCTTCAGCGCCGCGACATGCGCGGCGGCGAGGTCGGTGACATGGATGTAGTCGCGGATCGCGGTGCCGTCGGGCGTGTCGTAGTCGTCGCCGAACACAGCGAAGTCGACATGACCCTGCAGGGCCATCATGGCCCGCGGAATGAGATGGGTCTCGTTGTCGCGCAGTTCGCCGATGCCGCCGGCCGGATCGGCGCCGCTGGCGTTGAAATAGCGCAGGCAGAACGCGCCGAAGCCATAGGCCGCGCGATAGTCGGCGAGCATGCGCTCGATCATCCATTTCGAGGCGCCATAGGGATTGATCGGCGCGCAGGGAAAGTCTTCCGGCAGCTCCTTGGAATCGGCGTTGCCGTAGACGGCGCCGGTCGAGGAGAACACGATGCGATGGCAGCCGGCGTTGCGCATCGCCTGGAGCAGCGACAGCGTGCCCTGCACATTGTTGATGTAGTACTTCTGCGGATCGGTCATGGATTCGCCGACGAGGCTCGCCGCCGCGAAATGCATCACCGCCGTGACCTTGTGGTCGGCAAAGGCGCGCGCCAACGCTGCATCGTCGAGAAGGTCGCCGATCACCAGGGGGCCGGCGACGAAGCTGCGATGACCTGTCGAGAGATTGTCATAAACGACGGGCTGATAGCCGGCGGCAGACAGTGCGCGGCAGGCATGCGAGCCAATATAGCCCGCGCCCCCTGTGACGAGGACGGTCGGTCGGTCGGTCATATCGTCTTCTACTCTTCTCTCAGCGATTGGAAGGCCGTTTGCGGCTGAAGAGAAGATAGAGTGCGCGGGGGTTGGTGGTCAAATAGCGCCAGAACAGGCGGCGTGGCTCGAGCCAGGTGCGCCAGGCCCATTCGAGTCCGAATTTCTGCATCCATTGCGGCGCGCGGGACCGGCTGCCCGACAAAAAGTTGAAAAGGCCGCCCGATGTCTTGATAACGCCAACATTGGTCAGCAACGGCGTGTATTGCTCCACGAATGCCTGCTCGTTGGGCACGCCGAGCGCGACCCAGAGATAGTCCGGCGCGAGCGCGTTGATCTCCTCGACCTTCGCGCGCAGGGCCTCGCCGCGCAGATAGCCGTGGCTGTGCCCGACGATCTTGAGGTTCGGATACATCGTCCGGACGTTCTCGACCGCCGCGGCGTTCTCGGCCTCGCTGGCGCCGAACATGTAGAAGGTGCGGCCGACCGCTTCGGCTTTGCGCGCGACGACGTGGAACAGGTCCGTGGTCGCGACGCGCTCGGGCAGCGGGAACCAGGATTGCAGCTTCGAGGCCGCCACCAGCGGCTGGCCGTCGGCGTTGATCAGGTCGGCGCCGCGGAACAGGCGTTCGGTCTCCGGCTCGGTCGAGCAGCGTGCCAGCACCTCGCCATTGGCCGAGGTCAGGTGCAACGGACGGCCGATGCGATGACGCGGATCGGTCGCCTCGATCATGAAGTCGGCGGTCGCTTCCAGGTCGAGCGCGGCCATGCGAAGGCCGCCGACGGTGATCCGCGGCACGTCGGCGGTTGCGGCCCGGCCGTCCAGATTGACGCGGCGCTCAAGCATATTGTCTGCCTCGCTGGCGCGCCTGGGTTGCGGGCGCGAGTTCGTCGAGCACGACGCCGACGAGCTTGCGCTCGGCGCGGCCGAGCGTGCTCAGGATCTCTTCCAGGCTGTCGTTGATGTCGAGGCTGGTCGGCAGTACCGCAACCAGTGCGTCGGCATCGTCGAGCAGCTTGCGGCCGCCGGCCGGGAGCGGCATCGCGGGGCCGTCGAGGACCACGAGGTCATAGCCGCCGGCGGCGCGCGCCTGCGAAATCGCCTTGCGGATGGCCTCGGCCGCTTTGCCCGCGTCGCCTTCGGCGGCCGGCAGCACCGAAATGCCGTTCACCGTCTTGATCTCGCGCGCGGCCTTGCTGCCGATCGAGAGCCAGCCGAGCGCGCTCGGCTCGCTCTTGCCGGGACGGGTGACCTTGTTCGAGAGCGAGCGTGCCTGATGGTCGGCATCGATCATCAGGACGCGGGCACCGTCACGCGCGGCCGCGAGCGCGAAATTCAGCGCGGTCACGCTGCGCCCGGTGGTCTCGCTCGCACCAACGAGCGCGATCACCGGCATCGCCTTGCCGCCGGCACGCCGGGTGACCGCGGCGCGCATGTCGCGCCAGGCATTGAGCAGGCTCGTCAGGGGGAAGCCGGGGCGCAGCGTCGGCCAGCCCAGCCGTGTCAGGTCGACGCCGCCGCCGGTGGCGAGAATGGCACCCAGCGTGTGGATGACATCGGCCTCCTGCAGGCGCGCGATCAGCGGCTTTTCGATCAGGGGCCTTTCGACCATCGAGGGCTGCAGCGATGGCGCGGCAACTTCCGGCAGAGCCTGCGCGACTTCCGGAGTGCGCGATGCCTGCTGAGGCCGGGCAATCTCCGAAGTCCGCGTCGTCTCTGGCGCTCGGGGAGCTTGCGGCGCCGGTGTGCGTTCACGGCGGGCCGGCGTGGGGGCGCCGGCGAACAGGAGCTCGGCCGCGACGAACCAGCTCGAAGCCGCGAGCGCGCCGAAGATGAAGCCGATCATGGCGAACAGGCTCATCGCCGGCGGGAACGAGCGCCGCTGCGGCACGGTGGCTTCGCCGATGACGCGGGCCGCCGAGGTGTTCAGGGTCTCCTGCTCCTCGGTCTCGCGCGAGCGCTTGAGGAAGGACTGATAGACGTCGCGGCTGGCATCGGCCTCGCGCTCGAGCTCGCGCAGGCGCACGGCGGCCTGGCTGAGCTGCACGCTCTGCCGCTTCTGCGCCTCCAGCGCCCGGTTCAGAGAAGCTTCGTAGTCGCGGGCGCGCGTCAGATCGTTCTTGGCGGACTGCGCGAAGCGATCGATCTCCTCGTTGATGGTGCGCTTGAGATCCTCGACCTGTTTCTCGGTCTGGCGCAGCGCCGGATGGCGCGGGCCAAGCTCGCCGGCCTGCTCCGCGTACTTCTTGCGGGCGTCGGCATATTGCGCGCGCAGGTTCGCGATGGTTGGCGATTGCAGCGCCTCCGAATTCGCGCCGGCATCGGCAGCGGTGCGCCGGCTCGCCTCGATCTGGTCGAGCCGCGCCTGTGCGTCCATTGTCGCCGCGCGGGCCGCGGAAAGCCGCTGGTTGCTGGCGGAGAGCTGCTGGTCGCTGATCAGCGCGTCCTGGGTGCCGACGAAATTGTTCTGGGCCTTGTAGGTGGCGAGCGCGGTCTCGGCACTGCGCAACCGCTCGCGAAGCTCCTTGAGGCGGCCGGAGAGATCGTTGGTGGCGCGTCGCGCGGCCGAAGCCTGCGAGTTGCGGGATTCGGCGAGGTAGGCGCTGGTCAGCGTGTTGGCGAGCATCGCCGCTTTCGCCGGATCGGTCGACCAGACCTCGATGTCGACGATGAAGCTCTTCTCGGTCTTGCGGACCGTGATGTGCCGGTTCAGCGCGTCGAGCGCCGCGAGCTGCACTTCCTTGGTTTCCGCGGCGGACGGCGCGCGGGGCTGAAGGCCGATCAGGCCGAGCAGCGACGACATCAGGCTCCTGGCATCACCGCCGCCGAATTCGGGGTCCTTGTCGAGGCCGGCCTGCTGGATCACCTGGAGCAGCACGCTGTTCGAGGTGATCAGGCGGGCCTGGCTCTCCACCACCATGGTCATGCCGGAGACGTCCTGGGCACGCGGCGTGAGCTCGCGATCGACCAGCTGAAGCTCGCGCGGGTCGACATAGAGCTGGGCGGTGGCGGTGTAGCGGGGCGTCACGCTCTTGCCCACGGTGACGGCAAGCGTCGCACCGAGGAGTGCGGCAGCGGCAATCGCGATCTTCCGCCGCCAGAGCAGATTGACGAGCTCCAGCACGTTGAAGCCGGTTTGAGGCCGTTGTCGCGGGGCCTCCGGTCCGGCCCGATCTATCGGCTGGTTGTAGTCAAGCATAGTCCCCAGCTTTCATTCCAACGACCGCGGGCTGAGGGGTTACTCTTCGCTTTACGCCACGCACCCGGGATATAGGTGCCCAATCAACGCAACAGGGAAAATTAACCATACTCATTGAGGGACTATTCACCGAAATGGCAAACAAAGCGTTTAAGCGCACGCCGCGCCTCGGCGCGTCACTGTGACACTCGCGATGCCGGGGTCCCCAAGGGATTAACGGTTCGTTACCGCGCGCAGCAAGGCCGCCAGGCTTCGCTCGTCCTGCGATGGACCGCGCGCGTGCCATGATTGTCAGCTCTTCCGCAGGATGACGTGATAATCGCCGCGGCGAACGTCGGTGCCGCGCGGGAGCACGGCGTTCAGCATTGCGGCGCCGGCATCGACCAGAGCTGCGAACAGCGGCTTGCGCCGGCGCATCTCGGGATAGCGCGGACTCTCGACCTCACGGCGATAGGTCATATCGAGGCCATTGGCGGCCGCAAACGCTTCGAGCCGCGGCAACGTCACCAGCGGATGAAAGAAGGTCGGGAACGGTGGTTCGCCGGGCAGGCCGGCATCCCTAATGCCGCGGATGTGTCGGTAGAACCAGACGTGGAACCAGTGCGGCGAGTACTTGGTGACGACGCCGGACAGCGAGCGCGGATTGGGCGCGCCGATCAGGATCATCCCGCCGCGCTTGAGTGCGTCGCGAAAATTCAGGAGCGCAGCGTCGACGTTGGGCAGATGCTCGATCACGTTGTAGCAGATCACGAGATCGAAGGTCTCGCCGCCGAAGCGGTAGGTCTGCACGTCGCCGCGGATGGCTTCGTCCGCATAGGTGTTGTTGCGGACCTGGTCCTCGTCGATGTCGACGACGGTGACCTGGCTGCGGCTCAGCAATTCCGGCGGCAGAACGCTGCACGAGCCGCCGCCGGCTTCATAGATGGCGAGCCGGCCCTGCGGCAGTTCGCGGCGCAGTACGTCGTGGACGGCGAGCAGGCTGTCGCGGGCTTCGCCGGGGACCAGATCGTGCAGCGCCTCGGCTTGCGCGGTGGCCGCGGGGATCTGGATCGCCGTAGCTGTCGCGAAATCGATCGTGGCTGGCTTGTTCATATTTTCTGACCGCGCTTGTTCGACTCAAATTTACAGGAAAAGTCTCGCATGCCCGAAGAGCAAATCTGGTGCCGCGATGCTTCACCGGTCGCGGTGCTTACGGTCGGGTTAATGCGCATGGCCGTTAACTACAGCATTGTCCCTGTCGCGCCGTCCGCGGCCGATGGACTGCGACTTGCAGTACCACGCGCGCATGGATTGGCAGGGAAAACACGCGAAAGCGGTTAAGCGCATGGCGGCAGGTCTGCATTGTCGAGAGATCCGCGGAATGGTGCCGTTTCGCGCCTCGGTCCGGCCGTTCACTTTGGTACGCATCTGTCCCATGGCACTGTGTCCTCGCGGGACGTCACCGGCTCATGCGATTGACGCAGGGCTTTTTCAACATATCTCGGGCATCTAGAACGCCATGACGCTGATCCCGACAGACCTGTCCGCCAGCCGGCTCTCGGATGCCGTGCGCGATCCCAACCGGGAGATCGCGGCGAGCTCTCGCGTCATCGACCTGTCGGTCGGCATTGTCGTCTGCATTCCCTGCTTCCGCCGCCCGCAGCATCTGCGGCTGACGCTGGAATCGCTCGCGAGCCAGCGAACCCCGCGTTCCTTCGCCGTCGTCATGGTGGAGAACGATGCCGCGCGGCGCGAGAGCGCGCCGGTTGCCGCGGAGTATCTCGCCGACGGCCGGCTCCAGGGCATCTGCCTTGTCGAGCAGCGGCAGGGTAACTGTCAGGCGATCAACGCTGCGTTCGAGACGGCACAGGCGCTGTTTCCCGCAGCGACCCGCTTCCTGATGATCGACGACGACGAGATCGCCTCGCCCGACTGGCTCGAGCTGATGGTTCGCACCGCAGAGGCGACCGGCGCCGACGTGGTCGGCGGGCCGGTGCTGCCTGACTTCGACGACGACAGCCAGCCCTGGCTTTCGCGTCATCCCGCCTTCCGCCCAGCCTACGACTACAGCGGCGCGGTGCCGCTGATCTATGGCTGCGGCAATTGTCTGATCACGCGTGCGGCGTTCGACCGGCTCGGCAGTCCGGCTTTCGATCTGCGCTTCAACTTCCTCGGCGGCGGCGACTGCGACTTCTTCGTGCGTTGCCGCGATGCCGGCATGACGTTCCACTGGACGACAGAGGCGGTCATCACCGAGACCGTGCCACAAAGCCGCACCAGCCTCGGCTGGATCGCAAAGCGCGGTCTGCGTATCGGCGCGATCAACTACCGTGTGCAGCACAAGGCTGCGCAGGGCGCAGCGGCGCGGGTGCGGGTGTTTGCGCAGATGCTCGGCCGGCTGCCGCTGTCTTTACTACGCGCGGCCCGCCTGCTGGCGACGTCGAAAGCCGTCGTCGCGATGCATCCCGTGATGGTCGCGCTCGGCTCCTTGCTGGCAGCGCTCGGCATCGAGCCGAAGCCCTATGAGGCCTCGAAGATCGTGTCCTGACGCCGTGGCGGCGGACTAAATGCCAAAGCAGGCGAGGGCGACCCTGAGCGCGGAGCGCGGCAGCGATTTGAGCGAGCGGCGGCCGACCATCCCGAGATAGGTGAAGGCCTGGCGATATCTGCCGAAGCGGACCGCCTGCATCGCCGAATAGGTGACGAGATGAATCTCGGCCGCCTGCCGCAGCCGGGCTGCCGTGCCCTCGGGCAATCTCGCCAGGATCAGTCCGTCGTCGAAGACCCGCGCGATCGCCGGGAAGAAATCCTGCGGTGTCCGCACAGCCGCGTTCATGGTGTTGGCCGTGTGCAGGCGATAGTCGAGCAGAAGCTTTGGTGCGAACTCGAACTCGCCGATCGCAGCAAGGCGGCACCAGCAGTGCCAGTCCTCGCAATATCTGAGGGAGGTGTCGAAGCCGCCTATGGCGCGGAAGGCCTCCGCACGCGCGAGCGCGATGCCGCCATTGACGATGAAATTGCTGGCCGCGAGCCGCGTCAGCACGTCGCCGGAGGGCTTGCGGCGTCCTTTCAAGAGGTCGCGCCGGCCGACCTGCCGTCCCTCGCTGTCGATCGTGTTGTAGTCGCCGTAGACGAGGACGGCGCGCGGAGCGCCGCGCGCTGCGGCCAGCAGTGCCGCGACCGCGCCGGGGCGCAGGCGGTCGTCGGCATCGAGGAAGAGGAGCCACTCGCCGCTGGCATGTCGCGCGCCGAGATTGCGCGCGGCCGATACGCCGGCGGAATCGTTGGTCATCAGGCGCAGCCGCGGGTCGCGAATGGCGCGGACGATCGCGATGGTGTTGTCGGTCGAACCGTCGTCCACGACAATCACCTCGGTCACCTCGCCTTGCGCCAGCGCGCTGGCGAGGGTTTCGCCGACATAGGCCGCAACGTTCTTGGCGGGAATGACGACGGACACCGACGTGGTCGAGCCCACCGGCAGCGGGAGGCGCGCTTGCGTCGCCACGCGTGCGCTGACCGGTAAATCGAGAACGTCTTCGGCGGTGATCAAGCTGCGGCTCGCTTTAAGGATTCGTTAACCAGGGCGCATCTGCAGATGCGATCGATGGCAACCTTGGCCGCTGCGGATGATACCCGCATTACGGCCAAATCGTTTCTCGGAAGGCCTGCGCGACGCCGGATTCGCAGAATAACGTTAAGCCGTTGGCATTAAGCCTGTCGCAAACTTGGAAGAGTGCGACAGCCGGTCCCATGCGAGAATGCGCACTCGGCTGCCGCGGATGGATTCCAGTGCCCGCAAAGACATTCGACTACGATCCCGACGACATGGTCCTCAACCTTTTCTACGAGGACAAGGACGACCGCTGGTTTCCCGGCGACCGGCATCTGCGGCGCATGGCGCGCCGCATGCTGCTCGGCGAGCCGCGCATGAGCGGGCAGCTTCGCGTGTTCCTAAATCTCTGCGCGGGGCTCGATCGGCTCGGCATCCGCTACCGCGTCAACGACTACGGCTACGTCGCGCAGCATCCCGAGGAAGTCGCCTGCATCATCGGTCGCACCTTCCTGCTCGACAAGTTCGCGTGGAAGAATCCGATCCTGCTCGGCGTCGCCGCCCACAATCATCCGCTCGACGATCCCGACCTGTTCAAGCGCCTGCCGGTGAAGAAGGTCGTGGTGCCCGGCCAGTGGTACGCCGACATGTACCGGCCGTACTGGCCCGACACGGAGGCCTGGCCCGTCGGCATCGACACGGATCTCTGGGCGCCGTCGCGCGCCTCGCAGAAGACCGTCGACGTGCTGATCTACGACAAGGTCCACTGGGACCGCGAGCGCTATGCGCCGGAGTTGATCGAGCCTGTCCGCGCCCGGCTGCTCAAGGAGGGGCGCTCGTTCACCGAGCTGCGCTATGGCAGCTACAAGGAGGAGGACTATCAGGCCGCGCTTGCGCGCTCGCGCGCGATGATCTTCCTGTGCCAGAACGAAAGCCAGGGCATCGCCTATCAGCAGGCGCTGGCCTGCGGCGTGCCGGTGTTCGCCTGGGACCCTGGCGGCCCGTGGCGGGACCCCGACTATTATCCGCATCGCGTGAAGTTCGAACCGGTGTCGTCGGTGCCGTACTGGGATCACCGTTGCGGCACGAGGTTCGTCGACTCCGCCGGGTTCGAGGCAGGCTGGGACGATTTCTGGGCCGGCTGCGCCGCTGATGCGTTCGATCCGCGCGGCTTCGTGCTCGACAATCTCACGCTGGAACAGCGAGCGCTGCAATATTACGAGATCGCGCGAAGCGTGGCGCGGCGGCAGAAGGCGTCCGACGCGTCCGGCCTGCTGGTTGACGGATGGTTAACGAGGACGAGCTAAGACTTGTCGCTTGCTTCCCCGGGTTCACCAGGCCGGCCTTGAGCCATGGATCGCAGTGCCGCTGACATGACCGACGTCGAGGCCCGATCGTTCGGCCACGTCCTGTGCGATGGGCTTGCCGGTCTGAATGCCGCGCTGGCGGCGCGCTGCCTCGTCGCGGTTGCGGCCCTGCTCCTCGTGCTGGTGACGCTCGATCCGTTTCCCGATTTGCGCAATCCCGACGTCACCACCGTCGTCGGCGGGCGAATGGCGCTCACCTACATCTCCTTCGGCCTCCTGGCTGCAATCGCCGTGTTGCTCGTCGCCGCCACGGATGCGCCCGCGCTGAAGAGCCTGGTGACCCCGCTGCATCTCTGCCTCGTCGGCTGGCTGCTGATCAACATCGTCTTCTCAGAGAGCCGCGGCGTTTCGATGCAGCGCTTCGTGCTCGCGGCCAGCGTGACGTCGCTCGCCGTTCTGTTGCCATTGCTGCCGCCGACGCAGCGCAGCTTCAACCTGTGCCTCGGCGCTGCCGCGCTCGTGCTGCTGGTGCTGTGCTATCTCGGCGTCTTCCTCGCGCCGCAATATTCCATCCACACCGCGCTCGACGTCACCGAGCCGCAGCTTGCCGGCGATTGGCGCGGCAGTTTCGGCCACAAGAACGTCGCATCTCCCGTGATGACCATCCTGGTCTATGTCGGCATTTACCTCTGCAGCGTCGGGTCGTTCGTGATGGGACCGGCGATCGCCGCGCTGGCGGGCATCTTCCTGATCTTCACCGGCGGCAAGACGTCGTCGGTGCTGTGCCTTGCGATCTACGCCCTCGCGTCGCTGGTCTGTGCCACGCCAAGCCCGTGGCTGAAGCGGCTCATGTGTTTCGTCCCGCTGATCGTGATGAACCTGCTGACGGTCGGCAGCGTCGTGAGCCCGTCGCTCGGCGCCATGACGCGGCTGCTTCCTCTCGATCCCACCTTCACCGGCCGTTCCGACATCTGGGAGTTCGCGCTCGCGGCCGTCGCCGAAAAGCCGATCATCGGCCACGGCTATGCGGCCTTCTGGGACGACGTGACGGCGCGGCAGACCGCTCAGGGCGCCGAATGGGCGACGTCCGCCGCGCACAGCCACAACAGCTATCTCGACCTCGCGGTCACCATCGGCCTGCCGGGCTTGCTGCTCGTCGTCCTCGTCTTCGTGCTCGCGCCGCTCCGTAATTTCCAGTCGGCCCAGGCGCACAACCGCAGCGCTGCGCTGGTCAAACTGTTCCTGACCGTGTGGCTGTTCGGCCTGTACTACGGGACCACCGAGACCTTCCTGCTCGAACGGCAGAATCCGATCTGGTTCATGTTCGCGCTTGCCGCGGCCGGTCTGCATTTCCTGGCCAGGTTCCAGTGCGTCGAGCAAACGGAGCCGCGCGCTGACAGCTTGTCGCAGCCGGAACGGCCGTAAGTGGCATCCGCTTAACGATATGCGGCGACGTCACTTGTGGACTGCGGCAAAACATAATCTATCTGGAAACATTCAGTCACTGTATGACCCGCGGATGGCGTTTCTCAGCGTCGAGCAACCAGATGATCGGGTGTCCAGCACGTCGGGAATCGCGGTCGATTTCGTGCGTGACTGGCGGCAGGCCGCATTGCGCCTGAATGGCGGGCATCGCACCGCGTTCCAGCATGGATACTGGCTCGGCGCGCATGCAGATGCCGCGCTGCTGGCGCGTGTTCAGCCGTCATGCCGGCGCGCGGTTCGAGATCGCCACGGATGTCGCGCGCGCGCTTGAGCTGCTGGACGTGATGGACGCGCAGCAGCAAGCGCGCATGCGCAAGCTCGGCTCGCGGTTCGTGCTCAACGACGACACGCATGCCCGATTCTATCGCGACGTCGCGCGCCAGGGTGTTGCGGATGGTTATGTCGTCATCTCGGCGCTGGTGTGCGACGAGGGCGTCGTTGCCACCACGTTCGGCGTCAGGCATGGCGCGACCTATTTCCTGCTGCGGATCAGCCACGCCGGCGGTTCATGGTCGAGCTGCTCGCCGGGGCTGCTCGTCACCGAGCGCACCATGGCGGCGCTGCATGCGGAGGGCGTGCGCCGTTTCGATCTCAGCATCGGCAACCAGGACTACAAGCGCCGCTTCGGCGCCGAGAAGGTCGCGCTGACCGACGCCAGCGTCGCGCTGTCCTGGCGCGGCGCTCCTTACGCATGGCGCGACCATGCCGCGCAGGGCCTGCGCCGCCATCCCAGGCTGGCCGCTGTCGCGTCGCGGGCGATGGGCAAGGGAACGCGCTAGAGCACGCGCCCCCCGATTGCAGATGTCGCTCGAATATCGCAATCGTTGTGTTATCGTCGTCTCCGTTTCACGGAGGCGACATGGAAGATCGTTCGGCAAAATATCGCGCATTCTATGCGCAGTTGATCTGCGCCGCGGCGAGAGCCGCGGATCCCCGTATCGAGGAGGCCTTTCGGACCGTCAGGCGCGAGCCTTTCGTCGGGCCCGGGCCGTGGTCGATCTGTCTCGGCGGTCATCCCTATGTCGTGACGCCCGATGATGATCCCGCGTTCATCTATCAGAACACGCTGCTGGCGCTCGACAGCGCGCGTGGCCTCAATATCGGAATGCCCGGTGCGCACGCCCATTGGCTCAGCGGCTGCGCCGTGAAGGAAGGCGAGACTGTGATCCAGATCGGTGCGGGTAGCGGCTACTACACCGCGATCCTCGCGCATCTCGTCGGACCCGGCGGCCGCGTCCATGCCTACGAGATCGACCAGCGTCTGGCAGGACTGGCGCGCGAAAATCTCAGGGATATCGCCCATGCGGATGTGCACGACCGTTCGGGCATCGCGTCCGATCTGCCGGCTGCGGATGTGATCTATGTCTGCGCCGGCGCGGCGCAGCCGGCCACGGAGTGGCTCGAGGCGCTACGGCCCGGCGGGCGGCTGGTGTTTCCGTTGGCGCCGGAAGGCATGCACGGCGGTATGTTGATGATCACGCGTCCTGACGACGACGCGATCTGGCCGGCGAAATTTCTCAGCCGGGCCCAGTTCATCGGCTGCGCAGGATTGCAGGATGCGGAGGCCGGTCGGCGATTGGCTGAGGCGTTCGCGAGAGGATGGGAGAGCGTGCAGTCGTTGCGGAGGAAAGGCGCTCCCGACGAGACGTGCTGGTTCGCCGGTGAGGGTTGGTGGCTGTCGACGGCGCCGGCGCCCACGCCGACGGCGTCAGTTCAGCCTCGCGCCGACATCACGCAGGCCTAGGGGGATTGCCGTCTCACGATCCCGTGCAACCTGCACAGTGAAGCCGGCCGCGCGAGGCGCGGAACAGGCTGCGGCAATACCAGCGCCGCGCAAGCGCCTGGGCGGGCCTGCGGATCATCTGCGCAATCAACAACAGTTCGAAAGCCATTCGTATCGCTTCTGGTCAAATATCCCTGAATACGTAGATGGGGCGGCATTCCCGAAAGAGAATGCCGCCCGTGTCGCATCAGCCATGCGGTCGATCGTCAAGCTTGACCGCGCAGCTTAACCGTGGAGCTCAGCCGTGCCGCTCAGCCATGGAGTTTCCTGGCGGTCTCCGCGATCTGGCGGCCCTGATAGCGCGCGCCGGCGAGCTCGTTGGCGCTGGGCTGGCGGCTGCCGTCACCGCCGGTGATCGTGGTGGCGCCGTAGGGCGCGCCGCCGGTGACCTCGTCGAGCTTCATCTGGCCGGCAAAGCCGTAGTTCATGCCGACCACGACCATGCCGAAATGCAGGAGGTTGGTGATGATCGAGAACAGCGTCGTCTCCTGGCCGCCATGCTGGGTCGCGCTGGACGTGAAGGCGCCGCCGACCTTGCCATGCAGCGCGCCCTTGGCCCAGAGCCCGCCGGCCTGGTCGAGGAAGTTCGCCATCTGCGAGCCCATCCGGCCGAAGCGCGTGCCGGTACCGACGATGATCGCGTCGTAATTGGTGAGGTCCTCGATCTTGGCGATCGGAGCGGCTTGGTCGACCTTGTAGTACGAGGCCTTGGCGACCTCGGCCGGAACCAGCTCGGGCACGCGCTTGATGTCGACGGTGACGCCGGCCTCGCGCGCGCCTTCGGCAACGGCGTTGGCCATCGCTTCGATGTGGCCATAGGCGGAATAATAGAGGACGAGAACTTTGGTCATGGTGGTCTCCGTTGGGTGATCAGTGAGTGTTCGTGATTGCTCCGTCGTTCCGGGGCGATGCAAAGCATCGAACCCGGAACCTCGAGATTCAGGGTCTGGCGCTTCGCGCCATCCCGGAATGACGGAAGATGATGCAGCTCGCCGCCGCTAGGCCGCGTCGACGAGCACGAGCTCGGAATCTTCGAGCGCCGTGATCTTCAACCTGCTCTCGTCGCGGATCGCGGCGCCGTCGCGGGCGTTGACGCGCACGCCGTTGATCTCGACCGAGCCTGCCGCGGGCACGAGGTAGAGATGCCGCAACTTCTGCGGCTCGTACTCCGCGCTTTCGCCGGCCTTCAACGTGGTGGCGAGCACCCGCGCATCGGCGCGGATCGGCAGTGCTTCCGTGTCGTCCTTGAAGCCGCTCGCGATGGTGACGAGCTTGCCGGAGCGATCCCCTTTCGGGAACGGCTTCGAGCCCCAGGTCGGCTGGCCGCCGCGCGCCACAGGCTCGATCCAGATCTGGAAGATCCGGGTCTTGCTCGGCTCGAGATTGTACTCGGAGTGACGGATGCCGCTGCCGGCGCTCATCACCTGCACGTCGCCCGCCTCGGTGCGTCCCTCGTTGCCGAGGTTGTCCTGGTGGGTGATCGCGCCCTCGCGCACATAGGTGATGATTTCCATGTTGGCATGGGGATGGGCGGGAAAGCCCGTGTTCGGCGCGATCTCGTCGTCGTTCCACACCCTTAAGGAGCCGTGACCCATGTTGTTCGGGTCGTAGTGGCTAGCGAAGGAGAAGTGATGCTTGGCCTTGAGCCAGCCGTGGTCGGCGCCGCCGAGCTTTGCGAAAGGTCTGAGTTCGATCATGGAAGTGGGTCCTGACTGGAGGGGAGGGGTTTGGCGTTACGCGCCAAACCCGCCGTCGACATTGAGCACGGTGCCGGTGACGAAAGAGGCCTCCGGGCTTGCGAGGAAGACAACGCCGGCGGCGACTTCCTCGGGGCGGCCGAAGCGTTGGAGCGCGTGCTGCTTGCGCTGGGCTTCCGCGAAGTCGCGGTCGTCGTCCGGGTTCATGTCGGTGTTGATCGAGCCGGGCTGCACGACGTTGACGGTGATGCCGCGCGGGCCGAGGTCGCGCGCCGCGCCCTTGGTGTACCCGACCACGGCCGCCTTGGTGGCGACGTAGTCGGCAAGGCCGGGGAACGAGGCGCGGTCGGCCAGCATCGAGCCGACCGTGACGATGCGGCCGCCTTCGCCCATCAGCTGCGAGGCGGCGCGGATCGCCGCGATCACGCCATGCACGTTGACCTGGTCCTGGCGTTCCAGCGCGTCGGTGTCGGCCTTGGCATCGTCGGTCGCGCCGCCCGCGGCGACGCCGGCATTGTTGACGAGGATATCGAGATGGCCGAATTCCTTGGCGACGTCGTTGACGAGCTTGGTGACGTCCTTGGCCGAGGCCTGGTCGGCTTTGAAAGCGCGAGCCTTGACGCCCCTGGCCTTCAACTCCGTGACGACCGCTTCGGCCTTGTCGGGCGAGGCGACGTAGCTGATGGCGACATCCGCGCCTTCATCGGCGAGCGCGCGGGCTGAGGCTGCGCCGATGCCGCGCGAACCGCCGGTGACGAGGGCAACCTTGCCTGAGAGCTTCTTGGTCATTGGATTTCTCCATTCCTGAATTTCTGATGACGCTTGGATAAGCCTCCGCCTGTGGTATAGAAATAGAAACTGTTGAAACGCATTGTTTCCTGAATTACTCCTGACGGACCCGCTCCCATGGCAAAACTCCCCGATTTCGAGGCGCTCGCGATTTTCGCAAAAGTCGTGGAATTACGGTCGTTTGCGGGGGCCGCGAGCGAGCTCGCGATGTCCAAGGCGACGGTGTCGAAGGCCGTCACCCGGCTGGAGGAGCGGCTCGGCGCCCGGCTGTTCAACCGCACCTCGCGCCGGCTCGCGCTGACCGATGCCGGGCACAAGCTCGCCGAGCGCGCGACGCGCCTGCTCGTCGATGGCGAGGCGGCGGAGAACGAGGCGCTGGCGCAATCGGTGGCGCCGCGCGGCCTCGTGCGGCTCGCCGTGCCCATGACGTTCGGGATCAAGGCGGTGGCGCCGCTGCTGCCGGAGTTCTTCGAGACCTATCCGGAAGTCTCGGTCGATCTGCATCTGAGCGATGCGACCATCGACCTGATCGGCGAGGGTTTTGACATGGCGGTGCGGATCGCGCGGCTGCCGGATTCCTCGCTGATCGCGCGGCGGCTGTTCACCATGCCGCGCTTCACGGTGGCGGCGCCGTCCTACCTCAAGCGTCACGGCCGCCCGACGCATCCGATGCATCTGGCCGAGCACAAATGCTTCAGCTACGCCTATCTCTCCACGCCCAATGTCTGGCACTACACCAATTCCGCCGGCGAGCAGGCAAGCGTGCGTCCGGGCGGGCAGCTTCGCGTCAACAACGGTGAAGCGGTGATGCCGGCGCTGATCGCCGGCCTCGGCATCGCCGAGCTTCCCGAATTCATCGTCGGCGAGGCCATCTCCTCCGGCGAGGTCGAGGTGATCCTGAAGGACTGGAAGCAGGCCGAAGGCGCCGTGCACCTGGTGACGCCGCCCGGCGGCCCGCGCCCCGCACGCGTCGAAGCGCTCGCCGATTTTCTCGCGGCAAAGCTGCCGGGCACGTGCAGGCGGCGGACGCGCGCGAAGGCGAAGACGGTCTGACTACGACACCTTCACGCCGTTGATCGCGACGATGCGCAGGCTCGGCTTCAGCGTCCCCTCCAGTTCGGATTTCAATTCGTGGACGCGCGGGTCCGTCGAGCGTGCCGCGCAGACCGCGTATTGGTGGACCGATTGCGCCAATGCGCGCCGCGCTTCCGGGGTTCGCGTCACCTCGGGCTTTGACAGCCGCAGCACGATCGCCGCGAGATTGACCAGCATCTCGTCCAACGCGACGTCAATGGTTTGAAGATTGCGCATCACTCACTCCCTGGAAGGGCAACAGCCGGTCCGGGGATGCGTTCCGGGCCGGACCGAACATGGTTAACACTTCGTAAACGTCTTGTTCTTGCCGATCGCCGCGCTAGGCTGGCCGCCGAAACAAAGAAAATCAGGGGGAGGGACCACCATGGATCGACGCGATCTCTTGCGCGCGGTTGCGGCATTGCCGTTGTTGCGGGCTGCGTTACCGGACCAGGCGCTCGCGCAGGGCTATCCGGCCCGCAACATCACCATGATCGTGCCGTTTCCGGCCGGCGGCCAGGCCGATCTCGCCGCGCGCCCCGTGGCCATGGCGCTGGAGCGGATCCTCGGCAAGCCCGTGATCGTCGACAACCGGGCCGGCGGCGGCGGCGGATCGGTCGGCAATGCCGCGGCGGCGCGCGCCGAGCCGGATGGTTACACGCTGCTGATGACCCTTTCGTCGCTCGCGGTGCTGCCGGAGGCCGACCGGCTGTTCGACCGTCCCGTCGCCTACGAAGTCTCGCAGTTCATGCCGATCGCGCGCGTGCTCGCCGATCCCACGCTGCTCGCGGTGCCGGTCTCGGCGCCATGGAAGACCGCGCAGGATTTCATCGAGGACGCGAAGAAGCGGCCGGGCCAGATCACTTATGGCTCGTCCGGGCCGTACGGCACGCTACATGTGGCGATGGAGATGTTTGCGAACAGCGCCGGCATCAAGCTGCTGCACGTGCCGTTCCGCGGCGCCGGTCCCGCGCTCACCGCGTTGCTCAGCGGCACCGTGCAGGCAATCGCGGCCGCGCCCGGCACGCTGAAGCCGCAGGTCGACGACGGCAAGCTGCGCGTGCTCGGCAATTGCGGTGCGCGACGCATCGCGAGCTTCCCCGACGTGCCGACCTTCCAGGAGCTCGGCTACAAGGATGTCGAGATGTACATATGGGCCGGGCTCTTTGCACAGAGCTCTCTTCCCGCGCCGATCGCGACCCGGCTGCGCGAGGCCATGGCGCAGGTGATGGCGAGTCCGGAGGTCCTCAAGTCCTTCGAGGCCTCCGGCAGTCTCGTCGCCTATCAGGACGCGCCGGAGTTCTCGCGTTTCGTCGCCGACGACAGTGCGCGCCTGATCACGGCGGTGAAGAAGATCGGCCGGGTGGAGTAGGTTCCGGCCGGACCTTCACATTTTTTTGTTCGTCCAGAACCTGCCCGTGTCTCATTGATTGATGAGAATTCGAGAAACTCTGGAAGGAATCGAGACATGCGAACAGAGCGGATTGCGCTGGGTGTGGCGCTCGCGATTGGCGGCATCGTCGCGCAAGGCGCAGCATTCGCCGAAGAATATCGCGGAACCATGGAACAGCAGATGGCCTGCACACCGGATGTGTGGCGCCTGTGCAGCGACCAGATTCCGGACGTGAGCCGCATCACGGCTTGCTTGCAGCAGAACACGCCCCAGCTCTCCAGCGCCTGCCGTGCGGTGTTCCAATCCAACAACCAGATGCAGCCGCAGCAGCCGGTCCCGCGAGGGCGGGCGGTGCCGCCACCGCGCTACAATGCTGCGCCGCCGCCCCCGCAGCCGCGGCCTTACGATGAGGACGATTAACGTCTCTTAAGGCCTGATTTCGCAGACATCGATCCATTCGGCCGCGGTCAGCTCGGCCATCCGCTCGGGCGTGATGCGCACCGCGCTGTGAGTCGAGCCTGCGGCCGGCACCACCACGTCGAACGCCTTCAGCGATACGTCGCAATAGACCGGCAGCGGCGCCTTCAGTCCGAACGGACAGACGCCGCCGACCTCGTGGCCGGTGATCTCGGCGACCTCTTCCAGCCCCAGCATCTTCGGCTTGCCGCCGAACTGCGTCTTCACCTTCTTGTTGTCCATGCGCGAGGTGCCGGCGGCGACGATCAGGATGACGCGCTCGCCGATCCGCAACGACAGCGTCTTGGCGATTCGCCCCGGCTCGACACCATAGGCCTCGGCCGCCAGCGCCACGGTCGCGGAGCTGATCGGGGATTCAATGACGGAGATGTCGGGGGCTTTCTCGGCGAAGAAGGCGCGAACGGATTCCAGGCTCATTCCAGTCTCACGGGCGGGCGGCGTACCTACCTCAGATGATACTTGGCAGCTCGGAGAGTGCGCGGACGCGGTGGTCCGGCGCAAAGCCAAGCTCGTCCATCTGGGTGCGGATCGCCTTGAACATCGTCAGCGGTGCCACGAGTTCGTTCTCGACGCAAGCCAGCGCCATCGCCTCGGGCGTCACCCGCTCGATCCATGCGACGTTCAAGCCATACGACTTCGCGCCCGCCACGTCCCAGGGATTGGAGGAGACGAACAGAACCTCGTCCGGCGCGGTGCCGAGCACCTCGCCGATCAGCTCATAGGCCGCCGGGCTCGGCTTGAAGACCTTCTTGGCATCGACACTGATGGTGGCATCGAGCAGGCGGTCAAGCTTGGTGTTGCGCACGAGCCCGTTCAGCATGTCCGGACTGCCGTTGGAGAGGATGGCGAGTTGTCGGGGCTTCAAGGCCGCAAGCGCGCTTGTTGCATCCGGATAGAGATCGAGATGCAGATACTTTTCGATCACGCGCTCGAATTCCTCGCGCTCATAAGCGAGCCCAAGGATGCGCAGCGTATAGGCGAGTGAGTCGCGCGTGACCGCGTCAAAGTCCTGGTAGCGCTGCATCAGAGAGCGCAACCAGGTGTATTCGAGCTGCTTGATGCGCCAGACCTGCGTGATGATCTCGCCGTAGCCCGGAAACGCATCCTCGGTGATGTCAGCGACCGACTGGATGTCGTAGAGCGTTCCGTAGGCGTCGAAGACGACGGCTTTGAGGCTCATTGGCTCGCTCCTTTGGGATCTTTGCGGGAGGCGCACGGACAATACCGAAACGGCCCGGTGCGCGACAAGGTCGGAACCTTCTTCAAGAAATCGTCACCCCGGCGGCGTCGCGCAGCAGATTGACACTGCCGCCGGCAGGCGCTTAATTCGAGGCACGGGGATCTGCGATCTCCCCGCGAGGCGACATGCCCAAGTATCGCGTCCTGGTCACCAAGGACGCTGCATGTCTGCTTTCATCTCGATCTCATCACAGAAATTGTCCCGTCAATTGGTGCCGCCAGCGCGCCGGCCTCGTCGATGTCCGTATCGACGAGGACCGCGCGGTCTATTTGCGCACGCGACAAGACGGCGAGCACCAAGAGCTAGCGAGTACGCGGGGGAC
This sequence comes from Bradyrhizobium sp. 1200_D9_N1_1, assembly GCF_052075915.1. Lineage (NCBI taxonomy): Bacteria > Pseudomonadati > Pseudomonadota > Alphaproteobacteria > Hyphomicrobiales > Nitrobacteraceae > Bradyrhizobium > Bradyrhizobium sp. 1200_D9_N1_1. Next base: position 1,644,215 of record NZ_CP197226.1, read on the forward strand.
GTTGGGGACGACGATCAAGTGGAGGACTTCATGACCACGAATACCGACCGCCGAGACTTCATCAGGGGCGTGGGGGCCGCCGCGGCGTCGACCGCACTACTCGCGGGGACGCAAGCCCTTGCGCAAGCCAATCAGCCAACAGGAGCCAAGCCAATGACATACCAGTCCAAGCCGATGCCGTTCGATCCGAAATCCATTGCCGGCATCTCGGAGAAGGTGCTCGTCAGTCACTACGAGAACAACTATGTCGGCGCCGTAAAGCGACTGAACGCGATCGGAACGCAACTCGCCGAGCTCGACTTCGCGAAAGCTCCGAACTTCGTCATCAACGGCCTGAAGCGCGAGGAGCTCGTCGCGTCAAACTCGATGATCCTCCATGAAATCTATTTCGACGGGCTCGGCGGTGCCGGCAAGCCGAGCACAGCACTTGCCGAGGCGATCGCGCGCGATTTCGGCAGCATGGAGCGGTGGCGCGCGGAGTTCTCCGCCATGGGCAAGGCCGAAGGCGGCGGCTCCGGCTGGGTGATTCTTTCCTACTCACCGCGCGACAAGCGGCTGGTCAATCAGTGGGCCGCCGACCACACGACGACGCTGGCCGGCGGACGCCCCGTGCTGGTGCTCGACATGTATGAGCACGCCTATCACATGGATTACGGCGCCGCGGCCGCGAAGTATGTCGACATCTACATGGAAGCGATCAAATGGGACAACGCTGCGACACTCTACGATCAATACAGGCGGGAAGCTTAGACGTCGTGCGAAGAATGAGCGTAGCGCTCTTGGGGGCGGCGTTGTTCCTATTGTCGGTGGAAGGAAACGCGATGGCAGAAACGGTAAATTTTGACAACGCAGCAACCGGCGCAGCGCCCGAAGGTTGGACTCTGACGAAGACGGGTCGCGGCCAGCCAAAATGGACGGTCGAGGCGGAGTCGACGGCGCCAAGCAAGCCGAACGTCCTGAAACAATCCGGTCAGGCGACGTTTCCAGTGGCGCTCAGGAACGGCACCAGCATCCTGAACGGGTTCGTCGAGGTCAAGTTCAAGGCGATCGCAGGCTCCGAGGATCGTGCGGCCGGTATTGTCTGGCGCGCAAAGGATGCCGACAATTACTATGTCGTGCGGGCCAACGCGCTTGAAGACAATGTCGTGCTCTACAAGACGATCAAAGGTGTTCGCAGCGCGCTCGATATCGTCGGCCGGAAAGGTGGCTATGGCGTCAAGGTATCGGTGCCATCAGGTCAATGGCATTCCCTACGCTGCGAATTCGCGGGAAAGCTGTTCAGGGTAATGTATGACGGCAAGCCGATGTTCGAGGTCGAGGACGAATCGATCAGGGACGCCGGCATGATCGGCTTGTGGACCAAGGCCGACAGTGTCACCGTATTCGACGACCTGACATACGGTGCGCTGAACTAGTCACGTGAATCTAAAGTTCGCCACATAAAGTCTGCTGGGCTTTGTGGCAGAAGCGTTTGACGGAAGCCAAGATCTGGTCTGCGGACTTGGTCCATTTGAAGGGCTTCGGGTTATTGTTGTGCACGTCGATGAAGCTGCGGATGTCGACCTCGAGCTGCTTGACGGAGGTGTGGACACCTCGCTGGATCTGCTTTCTGGTGAGCTCGGCGAACCAACGCTCGACCTGATTGATCCATGACGCTGAAGTCGGCGTAAAGTGGACATGATAGTGCGGCCGGCGAGCGAGCCACGCTTTGATCTTGGGTGTCTTGTGGGTGGCGTAGTTGTCCATGACGATATGGACAGCGAGCCCCTCAGGGATTTGAGCGTCGATCTCTTTGAGGAACTTCAAGAACTCGACCGCCCGATGGCGCTTGTAGCATTTGCCAATGACAAAGCCGGAAGCGACATCGAGTGCTGCAAACAGCGTGGTCGTACCATGCCGCACATAGCTGTGCGTGCGACGTTCCGGCACCCCAGGCATCATCGGCAAGACCGGCTGCTCGCGATCGAGTGCCTGGATCTGGCTTTTCTCATCGACACTGAGGACAATGGCTCGGTTCGGTGGGGACAGGTAAAGCCCGACAATATCGCGCACCTTGTCGACGAATAGCGGATCGCTCGACAGTTTAAATGTCTGGCTGCGGTGCGGCTGCAAGCCGAACGCCGTCCACATTCGGCGGATCGTGGTGTGAGAAAAGCCAGTTTCCGCAGCCATCGAGCGGATCGACCAGTGCGTCGCGTCGGGCGGTGTCGTACGCAATGTCCGCTCGATTACCTCAGCAACCTGATCGTCGTCGATGGTTCGAGGGCGGCCAGGGCGGGCTTCGTCAAGCAGGCCATCACAGCGATCCTTCAAGAATCGGCGGCGCCACTTGCCAACGGTGTGTTCATGGATGCCAAGTTCGGCAGCCACAGACTTGCTTGGCAGACCATCTGCACACCGCAGGATCGTGCGGCACCGCTCAGATAGCGATCAGGCCACACGATGACGACGAACTTGCCTCTCCAAGTACGCCCGCTCCTGCGGACTCAGCACCAACGGCGCGATCGGCCGGCCTTTCACACCTGCATTCGCCACGAGCGCTCTCCTCCCTAGAGATTCGAGCGATCAACTAATGTCACGAACTTGCGTTCCAGATGACTAGCGCGCGTACTCATTAATCGGGACGCCGTTAGACGTCCGCTATGCCCCCGATAGCGGCGCGAAAGCGGACGTCGCGGGACTTCCGCGTTGGGCCAAAGGCGGCCGTTGCACACCATCTCTTGAACTGGAAGGAGAGGCCGCCTTGCAAACGGCATCTCCTTCGCGCGGGAGGCGATGATGGATGAGCGATGTCGTCAAGTCCTGATGAACGAGAGCAGGTCGGGGTTGAGGACATCCGCATGTGTGGTGAGCATGCCATGGGGGTAGCCTGGATAAGTTTTCAGCGACCCGTTCTTAAGCAGGTTGACCGCACGCGGCACGGTACTTGCGAATGGGACGACTTGATCCGCCTCGCCATGCATCACCAGCACCGGCACGGTGATCTTCTTGAGATCCTCGGTATAGTCTTCGAGCCAAGAGTCGACAGTCGTATAGTGAGCGAGGGCACCACCGGCCATGCCTTGGCGCCACCAGTTGGCGATGATGGCCTCCGAAGGCTTGGCTCCGTCGAGATTGTAGCCGTAGAACGGATTCTCAGGGACGAAACGGTAGAACTCCGACCGGTTACCCAACATACCTGCCCGGATCGCTTCGAACCACTCCGGCGGTTGACCGGACGGATTGTCCTCGCTCCGGTACATGTTCGGCGTCAGTGAAGCGACCAGTACGGCCTTCGCGACGCGCGCCGGGTGGCGAGCAACATAGCGAGCGACCTCACCGCAACCTGTCGAATGCCCGATATGTATCGCGTCGCGCAGGTTGAGGTGTTCAGTCAGGGCCGCGAGGTCGGCAACCCAGTGGTCCATGTCGTTGCCGGTGCCGGGCTGGTCGGACCGGCCGTGGCCGCGCCGGTCGTGGGCGATCACACGATACCCGTGATGAAGGAAGAACATCATCTGGGCATCCCAGTCGTCCGCTGTCAGCGGCCAGCCGTGGCTGAACACGATCGGCTGACCTGATCCCCAATCCTTGTAGAAGATGCTTACGCCGTCTGTAGTCGTGATCGTCGACATCGAGTCGCTCCATCTGCGCTGTTAGATCTTTGTTGAAAAGTTTGCGGACGGGGGTCTAAAAAAGCAGGCAGGCGCAAGCTGATCAGGCCACAGATCGCGCCCCCTGGCTTTCCAAAAGACACGATGTTCAGCGGCCTCGCCGGCAAGCCCTTGTCGTGCCAACACCCGATCGCCGACGCGTTATCGCCGGATCCGGCGCGGCGCTATTCGTCGCTCCTGCGCATTCGCGCGCGTTTCCCGCTAAATGAGGGACGCCACTCTCGATCGCGCTGCAGAATTGTCGAGGCCGTACTGAATTGCGATCACGCCGTTCCTATCGGCCTGGAGTGCTGGGATCACTTTGCTGAAGACGATACTATGCTTCGGCGAAGACATTGTTCGTTGTCCTTTTTTTGGTTGAAGACTGCGAAACGGTAAATCCCCCTTTGGCTCCTGACCAAGACCTTGTAGGCTTCGAGCTATGCCTGGAAGATATACGAGGGATCATGGAGCTCCGGCACCTGCGCTATTTCGTTGCCGTCGCTGAAGAAGGCAGCCTGCTGAACGCCGCCGAACGGCGACTGAACACCTCCCAGCCGTCCTTGAGCCGGCAAATTCGCGATCTGGAAGCCGAAGTCGGCGTCCAGTTATTGGAGCGCCAGGCGCGCGGCGTGACGCTGACCGCTGCCGGACGCGTGTTTCTCGATCATGCGCGGCTGGCGCTGCTGCAGGTCGAGGCCGCAACGGAAGGGGCCCGGCAGACGGCGCAACCGCAAAGGCCCGTCCTCTCGATGGGCTTTCTCGTCGGGCTGGAGGTGATGTGGCTCCCCCAGTTGCTGCGCATCCTCCGCGAGGAAGCCCCCGATGTCGACGTGACGCTCAGCACGCAATCTTCGCCAGAACTCGCACTGGCATTGATGCGGGGAAAGCTGGACATCGCTTTCCTTCGTCCGGAGAAAGACAACGAGGGCGTCGTCTTCAAGATATTGGCGAAGGAGCCCTTGATTGCCGTGCTGCCGGCCGAACACCGCTTGGCATCACGGAAGAAGATTCGTCCGCAGGATCTCGCCCGCGAGATCTATGTCAGCTCGGCAAGAACATCGCCGGTCTTGCAAGAGGTCATACATAATTACGCATCTCGGGTCGGCATTACCCTCAAGGCGAAGTATGAAGGCGAAAACATATCATCGGCCATGTCGCTCGTGGCTTCCACAGGCGGAATTAGCCTCGTCCCGCTCTATGCGCAGAACATGCTTGCACCGAACGTCGTCGCCAGAGCGCTCGAGGGCGGCACGCCGACGGTCGATCTGGCGCTGGGATACAATCGGACTAATCCGTCGCCCCTGCTCCGCCGTCTTTTGTCCCGCGCGGATGAATTGGTTGCAAACGTTCAAAATCAGAGCATCATTCGCTACGTTGAAGCTGACTAGTAGCCGATGCGAGAGTCCGCTAATGGGATGGTCCGGCCGTGCTCCTGCCCCGCCAGCGATAAGCTGGCCAGGGGCGCCAAGACAAGGAGCACGCCATGTCCCAGACACCCAGTACCGCGATCGCCGTGATCGGCATCGATATCGGCAAAAACTCGTTCCACGTCGTGGGCCACGATACGCGCGGCACCGTCGTGCTGCGGCAAAAGTGGTCGCGTGGCCAGGTCGAGGCGCGGCTCGCCAATATGCCGCCTTGCCTGATCGGCATGGAAGCCTGCGTCGGCGCACATCATTTGAGCCGCAAACTCGCATCGTTAGGTCACGATGCCAGGTTGATGCCGGCCAAATATGTCCGCCCTTATAGCAAAGGACCGAAGAACGACTTCAATGACGCCGAAGCGATTGCCGAAGCCGTGCAGCGCCCGACGATGAAGTTCGTGGCGACCAAGACCGCGGAGCAACTGGATCTGCAGGCGCTGCATCGGGTGCGCGAGCGGCTGGTGTCGCAACGCACCGGCATCATCAACCAGATTCGCGCCTTCATGCTGGAACGCGGGATCGCGGTGCGCCAGGGTATCGGCTTCCTGCGCACAGAACTGCCCACCATCCTTGCGACGCGCACCGATGCCCTGTCGCCACGCATGTTGTGTGTCATCGAGGAGTTGGCAGGCGACTGGCGTCGGCTGGATCAGCGCATCGATAGGCTCTCCGGCGAGATCGAAGCACTGGCCCGTCAAGATCAGGCATGTTCGCGCCTGATGACGGTGCCTGGCATCGGGCCGATCATTTCGAGCGCCATGGTGGCCGCGATCGGCACTGGAGACGTCTTCTCCAAAGGCCGTGACTTCGGCGCCTGGCTCGGGCTGGTGCCCAAGCAGATCTCGACGGGAGACCGCACGATCCTCGGCAAAATCTCACGGCGCGGCAATCGCTACCTCCGCGTTCTGTTCGTCCAGGCGGCATGGGTGGTGCTGGTCAGGATCAAGAACTGGGAACGTTACGGACTCAGATCCTGGATCGAAGCCGCCAAGAAGCGATTGCACCACAACGTGCTGGCGATCGCACTCGCCAACAAGCTTGCCCGCATCGCCTGGGCGGTGCTGGCTAAAGGACGCGCCTTCGAGCTGACAAGGACCAACGATGCAGGCGTCCGACCCGCTTGATCGTCGCGCCGTGCTCGGCGCGGTCAAGGCGCGGCCTGGCAACGCCGGAGCCAGCCGCAAGCCAAGCGCAACGGCCGGCCTTGACCGCCCGTGCGCGCGACGCGACGCACGTCCTGCGGGCCGGGACGAAGGAACGGCCCCTGGCTCGAACACAGGAACTGCGAGGTAGGAGGAGCAAGCGATGACGTAACCCCATCAACAGGTTCCAGCCGAGGTCTGCGAGAGGATGAGACGAGATGGAGGTTCGGTCTTCCCGGCGCATGCGAACACTGGTGACCCAAATGGCCCAATCGAGGCCTGTCCGCTAATGAGAACGCACGCGCGCTGATATCCATGATGGCCCGGAGAAAATGCTCCAATCAAAGGCCGGATACATTGATGCAAGACCACACCACCTGATCGACGAACCTCTTGCTACGCACGGCCGGACCATACATTCGGGTCATTTGCGACCGACATGGGTTATCCGCTCCATGTCCGATCTATCCCCGATAGCGACCGAACGGCGGACGCGCCCAGACCATGCGGGTGGTAGCAGAGCAGCGCGAGATCGGCGAGCACGGCATCACTCTAGGGCGCGGGCTCTTAAGTCCGATCAGCCGGCGAAAGCATGCCACTCCCAGAGCCTTCACAAGCCTAAGCCGGAAGCCAGTCTTGATATGCGTCAATCTGTCGGAGCGCAAAGCGGCTAGTAGTAAAGCCTTTCTAGCCAGCGTTGGAGCGCGACATGGTAAAGTGTGGTTGGTTGATAATTGCCGGCCTTACCGCTGCTTTCGCTGCCGCGGCTCAGGCTGAAGACCTCGACATCGGCAAGTCAGAATTTCAGTCTTCGTGCGCGAGTTGTCATGGCGCGGATGCAAAGGGCAAAGGACCGGTCAGCGACCAGCTCAAGATCCCGCCTCCCGATTTGACGGTGTTGGCCAAGAACAACAACGGGGTCTTTCCCACGAACGCTGTCTATGAAACCATAGATGGATCGAAAACAATTCCTGCTCACGGCACTCGTGAGATGCCAATTTGGGGGGAACGATTCAACCCCATTGTCAACTTGCCTCACTATGTTGATCCGTCTTATTGGAAGATGGCCGGGCCGGAGCAAAGCCCCGAAGTCGTCGTGCGAAAACGCATCCTCGCTGTTGTCGATTATCTCAGCCGCGTTCAGCAAAAGTAGCAACCGACGAGCATAAGATTACTTGCCCATCCCGCTTAGCGCCCGCTAAAGCGGAAAAAGTTTGCTTGCGCCACAACCGACGAAGCAGCTGCACCACCAACCAGCCCGATGAACTCCCGCCGCCTCATATTGCCTCGTGATGCGCCCGGGAGTCTTACTGCCCTGTTTGCCAAACCGCGATGTCCGAAGCGGGTCGAGGCCGACATCTGCCCGGCCCGATGCCGTGCCTTCTTTGGGGTCAAAACGCGAAAAACTCAACGTGAGCAAGCTCAGTCCGCTATGCCCCATTGAACGGACCTCAATGAGGCGTGCTACCACTTCGCTGATGGGCCAGAAGCCGACCTCGCGATTGGCTTATGGGCCCGGCACCATCATGGTCGGCTCTTCCAGCAGGGAAAAGTCGTAGCCCTCGCAGCTAACATTCGGGTTGGTGGGCGCAAACATGCCGAGCGGGTTGTCCTTGAACAACCAGGCATGCAGATCATAATGCACAAACTCCTTTGGAATGAGCGGCCAGTGTCCTTCCATCGGGCCCATGAAGGGTTGGTCGAAGAGAGAGGGGCGCTGCTTGGTATCTGCCGTTAGAGGCACCAACCACTCAACAGCCACGAGCTTCAATTCCTTGCCCACAGGTTCGTAGATCAATACGTTGGGCTTCATCGGATCGGGAGCGCCCTGCACTGTGACATTGGCAAAGTGCACTCCCATAGCGCCTTTGGCATACTCCATGTGGTGCGGAACTTTCTCGCCAGAATAGTGCACGCAGCCCACCGTCGACAGGTAGAGGTCGCGCACGGCTACCTTGTAGTCCTGATATTTCTCCAGCGATTTGCGCAACGCGTCGAGCTGAGCCTTGTAAGGCTCTTCTGCTGCAATTGGTCTGAGGGCCGCACCGATAAAAGCAAGACCTAGCGCGGCGACGAAGGTACCACGGACATATTTGCGCATGTTCCCTCCTAGCTTTTCATCAAAGCAATGTCGGAATGAACTGGCCGAACCAAGGGTGAGGGTTTTTGCCATTTCCGACAAGACGATAACAACCTCATGGCCGCCAATCGCGATAGAAAAATGGTGGTACTCCCTCTTGGGCGTACATGGGCCTTTGATGGCTCAGCCGACAGACCGCGTTCTTCATCGCCCGACTGTCAAGAGGATGTCTCAATCGGGTCATCAGCGGCAATGCGCTGACCGAGCGGAACATTTCCGCTAAGCCTTCAAGATCGGACTTCTGCGCGTTAAGAGTACACGCCCTAGATTAAAGTCGACGTCGACCAGCTCACGTCGGAGAAACCATGCTCGCTCGCACCCTGCTTGCGGCCACCGCCTGTTGATGCTCGCGCACCCGGCAATGGCGCAGGCGCCGCTCGCGACCTACAAATCCTTGAGTCCCGGGCTGGCGCTTGATCTGGCAAGTGAGGGTTTCTGTCCTCGGCATCGAGGCCCTCATCAGCTCGGCGACGTTGCTTGACTCACGTCAAGAACGCGTGTGGCGCAGCGTGTTAGTCGGGAAACTGGGGCGGTACCATTCGAACCATGGACACGAAGCAATGGTCACGCAAAACAACATCAATTTCTTCACCAACTGGGCCAAGGAGCGTCTTGACGAAATGGAAGCAACGGTGACCTCGCTCGAAGCCAGGGCTTCCGAGGTGCAGTCGGAAGCGCGTGAGAAGGCCACGAAGGTTCTGGCGGATCTCTGCAAGCAGCGCGACGAATTCCGCGACACCGTGAAGAAGCAGTCGGAGGTCGGCGAGGCCGCCTGGACCCAGGCAAAATCAAGGATGGAAGCCGATTGGCGCGTGTTCGAGACCGAGGCCGGAAAATACGTCGAAAGCTTCGGCAAGCAGATCGAGCAGCAACAGGCGACGTTCAAGCTTCAGGCCGAAGCGCAGCTCAAGGCGTGGCGCGAAGCCGCCGACAAGCTCGGCAGCGATGCCAAGAACTTTGCGTCCGAGCGCCGCGGCGACATCGACGCAGCCCTGAAGCGCATGAATGCCGATGCAATCGAGGCGGAGAAAAAACTGGAGAAGCTCAGAGAGGCGGGGACCCACTCATGGTCCGCACTCATGGCGGCCCTGGCGGAGACCCGCCTTGCCTTTGATCGTGCCAACGAGGCGGCGCGGGAGGCTTTCAAGCGAGCCGCCTGATCAGACGCGGTGAACTTCCGGAGACCGCCGTCAGGCGGTCTCCTTGCCGTCGGCAACTCGAGCGTTGCCCTGCCACGCCAGCGGCCTTCTCAGCGTCCGCGCTAGATGCCCAGCAGCTTGCGCGCGTTCGCCTTCAGCACCTTCGGCCGGATCTCGTCGCGGATGTCGATCTTGGCGAAGTCCGACAGCCAGCGGTCCGGCGTGATCACCGGCCAGTCCGAGCCGAACAGCATCTTGTCCTGGAGGATCGAGTTGATGTAGCGCACCAGGATCGGCGGGAAGTATTTCGGCGACCAGCCCGACAGGTCGATGTAGACGTTCGGCTTGTGGGTCGCGACCGACAGCGCCTCTTCCTGCCAGGGGAAGGAGGGGTGGGCGAGGATGATCTTGAGGTCGGGAAAATCGGCCGCGACGTCGTCCATGTACATCGGGTTGGAATATTTCAGCCGCATCCCCATGCCGCCGGGCATGCCCGAGCCGACGCCGGTCTGGCCGGTGTGGAACAGCGCGATCGCGCCGCCATTGTTGATCTCTTCGTAGAGCGGATAGGCCATGCGGTCGTTGGCGTAGAAGCCCTGCATGGTCGGATGGAATTTGAAGCCGCGCACGCCGTATTCCTCGATCAGCTTGCGCGCCTCGCGCGCCCCGAGCTTGCCCTTGTGCGGGTCGATCGAGACGAACGGGATGAGGACGTCGAGATGATCGGAGGCGACCTCCAGCATCTCGTAATTGTTGTAGCGGCGGAAACCGGTCTCGCGCTCGGCGTCGACCGGGAAGATCACCGCGGCGATGTTCTTGGAGCGATAGTAGGCCGCGGTCTCCGGCACGGTCGGCGGATGCTTGTTCGGCGACTTGAAGTACTCCGCCATCTGCGCCTGGAAGTCGTCATAGCCGTCGTCGGCGTGGCAGCCGCAGGGCTCTTCGGCGTGGGTGTGGATGTCGATGGCGACGACATCGTCGATGTTGGGCAGCTTCAGCTTCGGCATTGGTTTCCTCCCGACGGGTTGCCAAATTGATTATATGATATAACGAATTTGGCAAGGCGTCGCTGGAAGCAAAACCGCAGCCCGCAAAAGTCTTTGCTATGCTTGGCCTCTGACGAGGCGGATCGGGCCGATCCGGTCGTTTCTACTGTGCATGGGGTTGTTTTCGCGAAATTGCCGGTTCGGAACCGGGCAGTTAACATTGACATGACCTCCCGCCATGCCTTAAGAACCGCCCCGTCCCGGGCGGTCGTCCGCCAGCGGGAAAAATCTCATTTTGCCACATTCGCGCGTGCCGAAACGGTAGTGCCGAACACGGCCTTTCGAACGTTCAGGATTCTGCCATGAAGGTCCGTAACTCGCTGAAATCGCTGCGCGGTCGCCATCGCGCCAACCGCCTGGTCCGCCGCAAGGGCCGGGTCTATGTGATCAACAAGGTGCAGCGCCGCTTCAAGGCTCGCCAAGGCTGATCTGGGCGGCTGATCACGCCCTGCCGGACGCCCCGCGCGCCCGCAAGACCACGGTCTCACACGAGTTTGACGCCGCCTTTGCTTTGCAAGGGCGGCTTTGCGCGTCTAGACTTCGGTCATGGCAGTGAGAGTCCTGGCAGTGAGATTCCCTTTCGCACGCACCCTGTGTTTGGCCCTTGCCCTGGGAACCGCCGGCCTCGCTCCGGCCGCGGCGCAGCAGGTTGAGCCGCCGACCCCGCCCGGCAAGCAGAAGAAGCTTCCCGAAGCGCCGGCCAAGCTGCCCAAGGTCGATCGCACCAAAAATCTCGATTTCCTGTTCGGCGCGCTGAAGGCGGCGCCCGACGATGTCAGCGCCAAGCATGTCGAGGCGCGGATCTGGGCGATCTGGCTCCAGACCCCGAGCGATACCGCCTCGCTGCTGATGGCGCGCGCCAAGACCGCGGTCGACGCGCAGAAGATCGACGTCGCGATCAAGTTGCTGGATTCGGTCATCAAGCTCAGGCCCGACTACATCGAGGCCTGGAACCGGCGCGCCACGCTCTACTACATGCAGAACGACTACGGCCGCTCGCTCGCCGACATCCAGCAAGTGCTGATCCGCGAACCCCGCCATTTCGGCGCGCTCGCGGGGCTCGGCATGATCATGCAGGAGGTCGGCGACGAGAAGCGCGCGCTCGAGGCCTACCGCAAGGCGCTCGCCGTCAATCCGCACCTCGAGAAGATACCCGATCAGGTCAAGGCGCTGACCGAAAAGGTCGAAGGCCGCGACATCTAGAGCACGATCCGGACCCGAAGGGCCGCGCCAGCGCAAAGGGATAGTTTGATCATATCCCGAGCGATTGCGGCGCACGCGGATTAACCACGATCACACGCGTCGCATGAGCTGGGGTATCGCCAATGCGGCCGCAGGCCTACCTGCATGGCAGGAGCAAAGCCATGAAGCGTTTGATTTTTGCGGGTAGCTTGTTGCTCGCGTCGGGAACGGTGAGTCTCGCCGACGGACTGTTCTGGGTGGTCGGCAACCGCGCCACCGGCAAATGCAACATCGTGACCAGCAATCCGGTCATCATCGGCGACATCTGGTTCGGCGATGGTCCCTACAAGTCCAGGTCCGACGCCAAGCTCGCCCGCTCGACCATCCGCGCCTGTCCCGCGGTCAGTCCCGACGACGAAAAGGACGCGGACAAGACGGACTAGGTCCGGCCCGCAACCTAATGCAGGGCGCTGCCGCCGCGCTCGGCGAGGCCGCGATCGGCCGCTGCGGCGTAAGCCCTAGCGAGCTCCGCCTCGAGATGCTCGTTGATCAGGAGCAGCGCCCGCACGGCACCGCGCAGGTCACCGTTGCAGCTTGCGACAATCTCGTCGATTGCAGTGTCGTTCGATCTGAAGCTCATCGAAATTCTCCGGTTCAAATCAGGACAAATCCTGCCGGCCTGTCCCGCATCCCCTGAGGTCGCGAGGAGGATCGGCGCCCACCCGCGCCTAAATGGCGGAACCGACCATGGCGATTATATGGAAACCGCTATGACGACCGCATGAAGCTGGTCCGAAGCTCGCGCGCAATCAGGAATTAGATTGATTCTATTGAGTTTTTCTGGCCCTCGATTATGCACATATCCACAGCCCCTCATTTCCGGTGGAAGTGCTGAAGCCCCTGGGGCGAAACTGCCGCGTGCCACGCCCCGTAATTGCCAGGTGCCCTATTACGTCCGGATTCTCTCAATGATCGTGATGACAGTCGTGACGGCGCTGGTTCTGCTGGCGCTGGTCACGCAGGCCGGAATCGTCGCCGTGCAACGCGCCTTTCCGCCACAGGGCCGGATGATCGAGGTCGATGGCGCGACGCTTCACGTCGTCGACATCGGCCCGCGCGATTCAGGCCTGCCGGTCGTGATGCTGCACGGCGCGAGCTCCAATCTCGAAGCGATGCGACGCCCGCTCGGCGATCTCCTGGCAAAAGACCATCGCGTCATCCTGATCGACCGTCCCGGCCATGGCTGGAGCACGCGCGCGCGGCGGCAGGATTCGACGCCGCAGATCCAGGCGCGGATGATCGACGAGGCGCTTCGTAAGCTCGGAATCGATCGTGCGGTGTTCGTCGTGCATTCCTGGAGTGGGGCGCTCGGCGCGCGCCTCGCGCTCGATCATCGGGGCCGCGTCGCCGGCCTCGTGATGCTGGCGCCCGTCACCCATCCCTGGCGCGGCGGCGTCGGCCGCTACAACGAGCTCATCGCAACGCCCGTGATCGGCCCGCTGCTCGCCTACACCATCACGCTGCCGCTCGGGTATTTCGTCGCCGAGTCCGGCGCGCGCAATGTGTTCCTGCCGCAGACCATGCCCGATGGTTTCGTGCAGCACTCCGCGACGCCGCTGCTGCTGCGGCCGCGCGAGTTCATCGCCAATGCCTATGATCTGGTGACGTTGAAGGCGTCGGTGGCCGGGCAAGCCACGCGCTATGGCGAAATATCGGCCCCGGTCACGATCATCGCCGGCGAACCCGACAAGACGGTGAAGACCAACATCCACGCGCGCCCGTTCGCGGCGATGGTGCCGAATGCAAAGCTGATCGTGCTGCCCGATCTCGGCCACATGGTGCAGAACGCCGTGCCGGATCTGGTGAAGACGGAGATCGAGACGATGATCGGGAAAATCGTGCCCGCGCAGGCGGCCGCTGACTGAAGCGTTTTCGAGCGAAGCGGATACCGGTTCGCGTGAAGAAAACGCGTCCAAACAAGAAGCCGGAGCTTCGGCTCTGCTTCAATCAGAACCGAAGCTCTGGCGGCCGCCTCTCGCGCGCTTACTGCTTGATCTTCCCGTCCTTGTCGAACTGCGAGACAAAGGTCCAGAGATTGTTGATCTCGGTCTCGTTCTTGATGCCGGCGAACGCCATCTTGGTGCCGGGGATCTTGGCCTTGGGGTCCTTGATGTACTCCTTGAACGTGGCTTCGTCCCAGGTGATGCCGGAATTCTTGTTCGCATCCGAATAGCTGTAGTCCGGCGCAGTTCCCGACTTGCGGCCGTTGAGGCCGTTGAGCTCGGGGCCGACCTTGTTCTTGGCGCCTTCGCCGATCGCGTGGCAGGCCAGGCACTTGTTGAACGACGTCTTGCCCGCGGCGGCGTCCTGCGCCATCGCTTTGGAAGACATGGCGGTGGACGCTGCGGCAGTCATGGCGAGGGCAACTAGCGCGCCGAAAGTCAGTTTTGTCATAAGGGTGCTCTTCGTCTCTTCCCGGGTCAGATGGAGGGTCGTGGTTTTGGCAGGTCCAGGGCAAGTGGACAAGCCGCGAATCCTTGACAGGTTTCCTGATAGCAGACTTGCCCCAGAGAGAACTTGCGCTGCAACAATGCAATGCGACCTTCGGAGGACCTACCCAAAGACGGCAAGACATGATTGATTTGCCGGGACAATTCCCTCCGTCGGACGAAGGCTTCGTAATATGGCCATCATGATGCCCGCAAGCGACCAGGCAGTGCTGGCGCGTCGCAGCGAGATCGTCGCCGCCTTGCGCGCAATCGTATCAGGCGAAGGCGTGATCGACAGCGCCGCCGAGATGCGGGCCTATGAATCCGACGGGCTGACCGCCTATCGCCAGCCGCCGATGGTCGTGGTGCTGCCCGATACGACCGAGCAGGTCTCGCTCATCCTGAAATATTGTGCCGGGCAGGGCATCAAGGTGGTGCCGCGCGGCTCCGGCACCTCGCTGTCCGGCGGCGCGCTGCCGCTCGAAGACGGCGTGCTGCTCGGGCTCGGCAAGTTCAAGCGCATCCGCGAGATCGATTTCGACAACCGCGTCGTCGTCACCGAGCCCGGTGTCACCAATCTCGCCATCAGCCAGGCGGTTGCGCATGCCGGCTTCTATTACGCGCCCGATCCGTCCTCGCAGATCGCCTGCTCGATCGGCGGCAATGTCGCGGAGAATTCCGGCGGCGTGCACTGCCTCAAATACGGCATGACCACCAACAACGTGCTGGGCTGCGAGATCGTGCTGATGAGCGGCGAGATCCTGCGGATCGGCGGCAAGGGGTGCGAGAACGCCGGCTACGACCTGATGGGCGTCATCACCGGCTCCGAAGGTCTGCTCGGCGTCATCACCGAGATCACGGTGCGCATCCTGCAAAAGCCGGAGACGGCGCGCGCGCTGATGGTCGGCTTCGCGGAGGTCGAAGCGGCCGGCGAATGCGTGGCACGCATCATCGGCGCCGGCATCATTCCCGGCGGCATGGAGATGATGGACAAGCCCGCGATCCACGCCGCGGAAGCCTTCGTCCATGCCGGCTATCCGCTCGACGTCGAGGCGCTGCTCATCATCGAGCTCGACGGTCCCAAGATCGAGGTCGACGAGCTGATCACGCGCGTCGAGACCATCGCCAATGCCTGCGGCTCGACCACCTGCCAGATCTCGACCTCGGAGGCCGAGCGCAACCTGTTCTGGGCGGGCCGGAAAGCCGCATTTCCGGCCGTCGGCCGCATCTCGCCCGACTATCTCTGCATGGACGGCACCATTCCCCGCGGTGCGCTGCCGAAGGCGCTGGCGCGCATCCGCGAGCTCTCGGAAAAATACCAGCTCGGCTGCGCCAATGTGTTCCACGCCGGCGACGGCAATTTGCACCCGCTGATCCTCTACGATGCCAACAAGCCCGGCGAGATCGAGCGGGCCGAGGCATTCGGCGCTGACATTCTGCGCGCCTGTGTCGAGTTCGGCGGGGTGCTCACCGGCGAGCACGGCGTCGGCATCGAGAAGCGCGATCTGATGCCGGAGATGTTCAGCGAGATCGACCTCAACCAGCAGCAGCGGCTGAAATGCGCCTTCGACGCGCAGGGCCTGCTCAACCCCGGAAAAGTGTTTCCGACCCTGCACCGCTGCGCCGAGCTCGGCCGCATGCACGTGCACGCGGGCAAGCTGGCGTTTCCGGACATTCCGCGGTTCTAGGCGCTCGCGCGGAGGGAAGGGGCTTGCGATGCAAACCTCTTCCCTCCGAAACGCTTACAGCAGCCCGTATTGCGCCCGCTCGCGCTTCGCCAGTAGCGGCAGGGCTTCGCCGGCGATGTACGTCTTGAAGTGCCCGCTCTCCTGGTGCGCCTTGAAAGCGGCCTCGTCGCGGAACAGCTCGTAGAACAGGAACTGGGCCGGATTCTCCCTGGCGCGTGAGATCAGGAACAGGTTGACGCCGTCCTCGCGCTGCGCCTCGGGCAGGAAGCGTTCGAGGATCGCGGCGACCTTGTCGGCCTCGCCGGGCTTGGCCTCCCATTGCGCGACGACGAGCAGGCCGCCGCCGTCGACGGCGTCGCTGAGGGATTTCTGCGTGGCATAGTGGTTCATGGTCTTTCCTCCTTGCTGCTGGGCTTGAGATGACGACGTCCACGGCGAGAGATAAATCGCCAGGACGGCACCGAAGGCGGTGATCACCGACCTGCGGCTGAATGTTTCGTGGACGCGCGGCGCCGACCGCGCATATGTCGATCGCTCCATGTGTGTCTCCGTCGGTTGGGCTCGATCGCGATCGGCGCAAGCTTGTAGCGATGGCCTGTCGGCTTTGGTTCGCCGGTGATCGAAGTGTCGATGTCGTGAACGCTTCGATCTTTATCGAACCGTTGTTGTCGGATGTCGCGGAGCCGGCCTGATGGAGTTTCGTCGCACGCCGCACTGGCATCGCGCCGGTGGATGGTCGCCGCGTCACGCTGCATTTGATTTTGGCGGCGAATTTCGCTACCGCCTTTTCCCGTGGATACGCTCAAGGTCAGAGACGCCAAAGACGTCGAAGAGGTGGTGCGCGCGGCGATTGCCAACGAGCAGCCGCTCGAGATCATCGGTCATGGCAGCAAGCGCAGCATTGGCCACGCGATGGCGACCAACGCCGTGCTCGACGTCTCCGCGCTCAATGCCGTCACCTCCTACGAGCCCAACGAGCTGATCGTGACGCTTGAGGCCGGTGCGCCGCTGGCCGACGTGCTGTCGCTGATCGATGCCAAGAACCAGCAATTCGCCTTTGAGCCGATGAACACCGCGCCGCTGCTCGGCACGCCCGTATCAGGCACCATCGGCGGTATGATCGCGGCGGGCCTCGCCGGCCCGCGGCGCATCCGGGCGGGCGGGGCGCGCGACCACCTGCTCGGGGCGCACGCCGTCTCCGGTTTCGGCGACAGCTTCAAGACCGGCGGCAAGGTGGTGAAGAACGTCACCGGCTACGACCTCTGCAAGCTTCTGGCCGGTTCCTGGGGCACGCTGTCGGTGATGACCGAGGTCACGCTGAAGGTGATGCCGAAGCCGGAGGCCGAGCGGACGCTGCTGCTGCGCGGGCTCGACGATGCCGCCGCCAACAAGGCGATGACCGCGGCGCTCGGCTCGCCCTTCGACGTGTCCGGCGCCGCCCACCTGCCGAAATCCGCGTTCCGGGCGAAGATCGACGGGCTCGGCGAC
Source organism: Bradyrhizobium sp. 1200_D9_N1_1 (assembly GCF_052075915.1). Taxonomy (NCBI): domain Bacteria; kingdom Pseudomonadati; phylum Pseudomonadota; class Alphaproteobacteria; order Hyphomicrobiales; family Nitrobacteraceae; genus Bradyrhizobium; species Bradyrhizobium sp. 1200_D9_N1_1. The sequence continues at coordinate 1,661,588 of NZ_CP197226.1, forward strand.
ATCGCGGGCCAGGGCGAAGCGCTGACCGTGCTGCGGCTCGAAGGCATTACCGCTTCAGCCGCCCACCGCGCCGGTTCGCTGCGCGAATTGCTGGCGCCGTTCGGAACCGCGGCCCTGGTCGAGGACGCATCGTCGGCGGCACTGTGGGCGACCATCCGCGACGTCCTGCCGTTCGCGGCCGGCGGCGCGCTGGGCGCCCGGCCGGTGTGGCGGATCGTCTGTCCGCCGGCGTCAGGTGCGGCGCTCGGGACCCAGCTGGCGCGCGAGACCGGCGGCGACGTGATCTACGATTGGGGCGGCGGATTGATCTGGGCCGCACTGCCGCCGAAGGGCGATGCGCATGAACCGGCCGTGCGCGCGCGTGCGAATGCGGTCGGCGGGCATGCCATGCTGATCCGGGCGGCAGAGGATGTCAGGCGCGATGTCGATGTGTTCCATCCGCAAGCGCCAGGCATCGCCGCCCTGAGCGAGCGGGTACGGGCCGGTTTCGATCCGAAGTCCATTCTCAACCGGGGACGGCTGACGCGGGGCGCTGCGGCATGAAGACCGAATTCTCACTCGCGCAGCTTGCCGATCCCGATATCGCGGAGGCCGACAAGATCCTGCGCGCCTGCGTCCATTGCGGCTTCTGCACTGCAACCTGTCCGACCTATGTGCTGCTCGGCGACGAGCTCGATAGCCCGCGCGGCCGCATCTATCTGATCAAGGAGATGCTGGAGAAGGACCAGACGCCGACGGCCGAGGTGGTTAAGCATGTCGACCGCTGCCTGTCGTGCCTGGCCTGCATGACGACCTGCCCCTCCGGGGTGAACTACATGCACCTCGTCGACCAGGCCCGGGTCAGGATCGAGCAACGCTATCAGCGGCCACTCACCGAGCGGCTGCTGCGCCAGGTGCTGGCCTTCGTCCTGCCGGATCCGCAGCGCTTCCGCGCCAGCATGTGGCTGGCGCGGCTGGCCCGTCCGCTCGCCGTATTCCTGCCGACGCCGCGGCCCTCGGCGACACCGGGCCTGGTCCAGCGCCTCAAGGCGATGCTGGCGCTGGCCCCGAACCGGCTGCCGTCGCCCGGCCCCCTCCCGGGCAGCGTGTTTGCGGCGCTCGGCAAGAAGCGCGGCCGGGTCGCGCTGCTCCAGGGCTGCGCGCAGCAGGTGCTGGCGCCGCGCATCAACCAGTCTGCCATCAGTCTTCTCACCCGCCACGGCATCGAGGTCGTCCTGGTCAGGGACGAGCAATGCTGCGGCGCGCTGACCCATCACCTTGGCAACGACCACGATGCGCTGGCGCGGGCTCGCGCCAATATCGCGGCATGGCGGGCGGAAGCGGCCGGCGAGGGGCTCGACGCCATCCTGGTGACGGCGTCCGGCTGCGGCACCGTGATCAAGGACTACGGCTATCTGCTGCGCGAGGACGCTGCGTTCGCGGCCGATGCGGCGAAGGTGTCCGCGCTTGCCAAGGACATCACCGAATATGTTGCCGGCCTCGATCTCGCGACCACTGCGATAGGCGACAACATCGTCGTCGCCTATCACTCCGCGTGTTCGTTGCAGCACGGGCAGAAAATCACGGGCCTTCCGAAAGAATTGCTTTCCAAGAATGGATTCGTGGTGAAAGATGTGCCCGAGAGCCATTTGTGTTGCGGTTCGGCGGGGACCTACAACATTCTCCAGCCCGAGCTTGCGGGCCGGTTGCGCGATCGCAAGGTCGCCAACATCGCGAGCGTCAAGCCGGACATGATTGCCGCGGGCAATATCGGCTGCATGGTGCAGATTGCCAGTGGCACGTCAGTTCCGGTCGTACACACGATTGAGCTTCTCGATTGGGCTACGGGCGGGGCGCGGCCGGCATTGAACGCGTCGAGCTGAGCTTTCGTCCGGAGGTGACGGCGGAAAGACGTCCGATCGACCATTGTTCGGCGGCAACAGGAGGACCACGATGGCGAAAGCGAAAAAGAAAAAAAGCAAGAAGGCAAAAAAGGCCAAGAAGGCTGTAGCGGCGAAGAAGACCGCGAAGAAGGCGACGAAGAAGGCAGCCAAGAAGTCAGCGAAGAAATCTGCCAAGAAGGCCGCACCGAAGAAGTCGGCCAAGAAAGCTGCAAAGAAGGCTGCACCGAAGAAGGCCGCCAAGAAGGTGGTTGCGAAGAAGGCGGCACCGAAGAAGGCGAAGGCAGCTCCCGCGCCGAAGCCGTCAGCGCCGGTGGCAGCTCCGGCTCCCGAGCCTGTCGCCGAGACAAGCTGGGCGATGCCTTCGTCTTCTGCGGAACCGACGCCGGCCGAGGGGCAGGGTTAGGCCTAAGGTCAGGCCCGCGGTCAGGCCAGGGGCTGGGCCAGGGCTGGCTTCACCCAACGACCACGATCGACAGCAGGAGGGCCGCGGCGGCGACGCTGCGGCCTTTCTGCATCGCGGCTGTGGCTGCCGGAGGCCGCCATTCCCCGGCGCCAGCCCGATTCGTAGCGCGCGGAGCACGGTACTGCAGGTCTCCGTACTAACCCCGTCCTTCAGTGCCCTTTGGAGGGCAAATAATGTGATCGAGAAGCCACACAGGCAGACAACCTTTCGTGAAATCGTCAGAACGCCTAAAAAGTCAGCAGATGCCCGCGTTTTTTGCTTCACGGTTCACATCCCCCGATCCAGATTGCCGCAGTCATGAATTTTTGATGTTGGGTCGTACGCCCCGGGGGGCTTCCGGGAAACCGACTGGGTGAGAACTGGTGATGGGGATCGAAATGAAAAAAGTGGCTTTGTTGGCAACGGCGCTGGCAATGGTGACGACGGGTTCGGCTTTCGCGGCGGATATGGCGGTGAAGGCCAAGAAGGCCCCGCCGGTCGCTGCCTTCGACCCCTGGGACATCGCCTTCGGCGGTGCGCTCGTCAGCGATTACATCTTCCGCGGCGTGACCCAGTCGAACCACCAGCCGTCGGTCGCCGCTTATTTCGAGCCGCGCTACAACGTCACCAAGGACCTCCAGCTTTACGCCGGTGTGTCCGCGGAGAGCATCTCCTTCGCCAACCGCGCTGCGGCTGAAGTCGACGTCTACGGCGGTATCCGCCCGACCTTCGGCGCCTTCGCCTTCGACTTCGGTATCTGGGGCTACCTGTATCCGGGCGGAAGCTGCGCCGACAACGTGCTCACCGGCGGCGTTCCCGGCGGCAACGTCTGCGCCGTCAGCACCACCACGATCTTCCTCGCCGACGGCAACGTCATGAAGAAGAACGTCAGCTTCTTCGAAGGCTATGCCAAGCTGAACTACACCATCAACGACAACTGGGCCGTCGGCGTGAACGAGTACTACTCGCCGAACTTCCTGAACTCGGGTGCCTGGGGCAACTACGCGTCGGTGACTGCCAAGTACACCGCGCCCAGCACCGTCTTCGGTCCCTCGGGCGTCGGCATGTATGTGTCGGGTGAGTTCGGCCGCCAGTGGTTCGGCACCTCGGACGCCTTCTACGGCACCGGCGCCGGCACCGTTTTCGCCAACGGTATTCCCTACAAGGACTACAACACCTGGAACGTCGGCATCGGCTTCACCTACAAGGTGTTCACGCTGGATCTGCGTTACTCCGACACCGACCTGAACAAGGGTGATTGCAACGCCTTCACCAGCGCCTTCAATGCCACCGGCACCACCAACGTCACCCCGATCAACCCGAGCGGCGCTGGCTCCAACTGGTGCGGCGCGGCCGGCATCGCCAAGCTGTCGTTCGACCTGACGGCGATGACCAACCTGAAGTAAGTTTCTTCCCGAAACGACTTGCTGAGGGCGGCAGAGCAATCTGCCGCCCTTTTGCTTTTGCGGCCTGGAGCGCTGCGATCGTGCCGGGCCTTCATGGTTTTCTAGGCGATGCGAAGCATCGTCCGGGAGGCGCGCCGCAGGGCGGCGCTCCTCACCATGAGGATCTGGGACTTTGCGGCGAAGTCCGACCTCATCCTGAGGGCCCGCCAAAGGCGGGCGTCTCGAAGGATGGGCCGCAAGGAAAGGCCCTTATCGGGGTCCTTCGACTACGATAGCGATCGTCTTGCGCCTCAGCGCGCCACGGTCGATTCCGCCTGGACCGGCTCGCCGCTCTTGCCGAGGACGTGGATCTGGCCGTCCTTCACCATCGTCACCTTGCGGGTATGGAAAGCATCGAGGGTCGAGCGATGGCCGATCGAGACGATGGCGGCTTGCGGCAGCCTCTCCGTCAGCAGCCGGTACAGCCGGGCCTCGGACGGCTCGTCCAGCGAGGCGGTGGCCTCGTCCAGGAACAGATAGTCCGGCGCATGCAGCAGCGCGCGGGCGAGACCCAGACGCTGCTGCTCGCCGAGCGACAGCATCCGGTTCCAGTGCCCGTCCTCGTCGAGCCGCTCGGCGAGGTCGGGCAATCCGACCGCGATCAGCGCGTCCCGGACGCGCGCGGCGTCGAATGTATCAGGCGCTGCGGGATAGACCACGGCATCGCGCAGAACCCCGACGGGGAAATAGGGGCGCTGCGGCAGCATCATCAGCTTCGCCCTTTCGGGGACGACGATGGTGCCGGTGCCGAACGGCCAGATGCCGGCGATGGCCCGGAACAGGGTCGACTTGCCGGAGCCGGACGGCCCCGTCACCAGCACGCGCTCCGGCACCTGGATGGCGAAGGCGCCGGCGGCGACCAGCGGCGTGCCGTTGGGCAGGTTCACGCAGAGCTGCTCGAGGCCGATATTGCGGTCGCCGCCGGCGGCCTCGAGGGCGATCGCCGGCTCATGTGCCGGCAGGTTCGCGGCTGAATCGACCGACATCTCGAAGCCATCGAGACGCGCGACGATCGAGCGCCATTCCGCGAGCGATCGGTAAGCCGTGACGAAGAACGACAACGCGCCTTGTACGCTGGAAAAGGCCGATGCGGTCTGCATCATGTCGCCGAGCTGGATCTTCTTGGCGAAGAAGGCCGGCGCCACCAGCACATAGGGAAAGATCACGGCGGCCTGCTGATAGCTCGCGGTGAACGCGGTGAGGCGCTTGGTCCGGCTCATGATGGCGTACCAGTTGCCGATCACAAGGCCGAAGCGACCCAGGAGCCGGCCGCGTTCGGCCCCTTCACCCTTGAGCAGCGCGATCTGCTCGGAATTCTCGCGGACGCGGACGAGGTGGAAGCGGAAGTCGGCCTCATAGCGCTGCTGCTCGAAATTGAGGTTGACCAGCGGAGCACCGATCCAGTGCGTCAGCGCGGTGCCGAAGATCGCGTAGACGAGCGCGCCCCAGCAAAGATAGCCCGGGATCATGAGGTCGGTGCCGAACAGGTGCAGCGGCGCGGCGTTGGAGAGACCCCAGAGGATGATCACGAAGGAGAACAGCGTCACGATCGACGAGAGCAGGCCGAGCCCGATCGTCAGGGTCTGCTCGACGAAGTTCTTGACGTCCTCGGTGATGCGCTGGTCCGGGTTGTCAGCCGCATCGCCCTTGAGCTGCATGCGGTAATGCGTGGCGCCTTGCAGCCATTCGCCCAGATAGTGCCGGGTCAGCCATTGCCGCCAGCGGATCTGGAGCCATTGGTTCAAGTACAGCTTGTAGACCGCCAGCGCGATAAACATCGAGGCGAGGGCGACGAAAATCCAGATCTGCGTGACGAACGCGTCCCAGTCGCTCGCCTGCAGTGCGCTGTAGAACCGGTTCTGCCACTGGTTCACGAGCACGTCGATCGCGACCAGCGCCAGCTCCATCGCGATCACGGCGGCGAGCAGGCCGCGGCCGACCCATTTGTCCTCGGATCGGAAATAGGGGACGGCGATTCGCCAGACGATCGCGAGCGTGGCGCTGATGTTCTTCACAGAGCTCTGTCTCCTGAGGGGATGTGCACAAATGCCTGGAGCCAAATGGCTGAGGCAACGGCCGAAATGGGCGCGCTTAGACTAAAGTCGCAAGTTCTGCAATTTGCGTTGGCTTGTCGGCGCTTGCAACCCTAGCATGGGGTTTAACGGCGCGGGGTGGGGGCCTTCGGGACTTCGCGAGCTTGTGAGCGGACGGGAACCGCCGCATTCGCGAGGAATTCGCGTCCAGCTCGGGGGTTATCGCTTCCAGCGTCAAGCAGGTTCGGCTGTCCACGCGGGCCGCCTGCGGCACACATGCGTGGGGGAGGAAGACCATGTGGAATCAAATCTATGATCCGCTGCACAACCCTGTGCTGTCGACGATCGCCGCGGCGGTACCCGTCGTCACGCTGCTGGTCCTGATCGCGAGCGGCCGCGTCCAGGCGCATATCGCGGCCATCATCGCCGTGATCGTAGCCAACCTGATCACGATATTCGTCTTCACCATGCCGGTGAACATGTCGATCCGCGCCTCGATCCTCGGCGTCGTGACCGGCTTCTTCCCGATCGGCTGGATCGTTCTCAACGTCATCTTCCTCTACCAGGTGACGGTGACCACCGGACGCTTCGAATTGCTCAAGCGCGCGGTCGGCGGCGTCACCGAGGACCGGCGGCTGCAATTGCTGCTGATCGCGTTCTCGTTCGGCGCCTTCTTCGAGGGCGCCTCCGGCTTCGGCACGCCGGTTGCGATCACCGGCGCGGTGCTGATCGGCCTCGGCTTCTCGCCGCTCGCCGCTTCCGGCCTGTCGCTGATCGCCAACACCGCGCCGGTCGCCTATGGCGCGCTGGGCACGCCGATCCAGGGCCTTGCCTCGGTCACCGGGCTCGATCCCTACATCCTCGGCGCGATGGTCGGACGGCAGTTGCCGTTCTTCTCGCTGATCGTGCCGTTCTGGGTGGTGTGGGCGTTCGCAGGCTGGAAGGGCATGAAGGACGTTTGGCCGGCGATCCTCGTCACCGGCGTGTCGTTCGCGGTCCCGCAATTCGTGATCTCGAACTTCATCAATCCGTGGATCGTCGACATCGGCGCCTCGCTGATCTCGATGGGCGCGCTGATCCTGTTCCTGAAGGTGTGGCAGCCCAGGCAGCTCTGGCTGTCGCCGGCGCTGCGCGGCCGCGACGAATCGGCCTCCACCATGGCCGCCGCAAAGCCGCTGGACAAGACACCGCTGACGCAAAGCGAGCTCTTCAGCGCGCTGCTGCCATGGATCATGGTCTGCATCGTGATGCTGGTCTGGGGCAATGGTGGCTTCAAGACCTGGGCGAACTCGATCTTCACCTGGAACTATCCCGTTCCCGAGTTGCACCAGATGATCAACAAGATGCCGCCGGTCGCGCCAGGGCCGACCAAGGAGAGCGCGGTGTTCGGCTTCACCTACCTGTCCTTCACCGGTACGGGCATGCTGATCGCGGCGATCATCTCCGGCTTCCTGATGGGCGTCGGTCCCGGCAAGCTCGTGACCGAGTACGCCCGCACCATCCGGCTGTGCGCGATCTCGCTGATCACGATCTCGGCGATGCTCGCGATCGGCACGCTGACGCGCCTGTCCGGCGTCGATGCGACGCTCGGTCTCGCCTTCGCCGCAACCGGCGTGCTCTATCCCTTCTTCGGCACGCTGCTCGGCTGGCTCGGCGTGGCGCTGACGGGATCGGACACCGCCTCCAACGTGCTGTTCGGGAACTTGCAGAAGATCACATCCGAGCAGCTCGGCCTGTCGCCGATCCTGATGGGCGCGGCGAACTCCTCCGGCGGCGTGATGGGCAAGATGATCGACGCGCAATCGATCGTCGTCGCCTCCACCGCCACCAACTGGTACGGCCATGAAGGCACGATCCTGCGCTTCGTGTTCTGGCACTCGATCGTGCTGGCCTGCCTCGTCGGCGTGCTCGTGACGTTGCAGGCCTATGTCTGGCCGTTCACGGCGATGGTGTTGAAGTAACAGGCTCCACTTCGACGCAAATCCCCGCGGGGTTCACCCCCGCGGGGATTTTTGCGTCCGTCATGGGCGAACCTTCTCAATGGCGCCGCCGTCTTATAGAAGGTGCGGCAAATCAGGTCGCTCGAGAGGTTTCATGGTTTCGCTCAGGCATATGGTGTGTGCGATGGTTGCAGTGCTTGCGATGTCCACTGTCGCGCGTGCGGAGGATGGTTTTCCCTTCGGCACCGAACTGACGCTGGAGGCGTCGCCGCAGCCGGGCTCGAAGCGGATTCCGAACATCGAGATTGGAGACAATGGCGAGGTCGTGCTGGAGCTCTGGTGCAAGGGCGGCAAGGGCCAGTTCTCGGTCGCCGGCAACACCGTGATCTTCGTCCCCGGCCAGATCCAGGACCGGTCCTGCCCGCCGGCAAAGGCCCAGGCCGACGACGATCTCGTCGCAGCGCTCGGCAGCGTCGAGACCTGGAAGCGCCAGGGCGACGTGCTGACGCTTCTCGGCCCCAAGCCGCTGCGCTTCCGCGCGAACGGCAATTAGCCTCGCTGTCATACCCCGCGACCCGGCTACGCCAAGGCTTCGCCGGGGTTGAGGTGGTGTCTCCGTCTACTTCCACACCGACTTGTCGGCGTCCCAGCGCTGGCCCTTCAATTCCTTTGCGAGGGCCTCGACCGAGCCGTTGTCGTCGGGCTGGTCGCCCTCCTCGTCGGCCGAAGCTTCGTCCGAGAGATTGAGCTTGGCGCCGCTGCTCTCGTCGGCGGTCGTGGTGGCGGGGCTGCCGATCCAGAGCATGAGCTTGTCGGTCGTGCCGGGCTTGTCCGGCGAGATGAGCCCTGCGACCTCGATCGTGTCGGTCAGATCGAGCGTCGGGAAATCCTGGTTCGGCCGCTTGAAGACCAGCTTGAGCTTGCCGGTGGCCGGGTTGAAGTTTTGCGAGACCGGCTTTGCCGCGAGCGTCCGGCCCAGCACGCCCGCCACGGCGGCTGCGAGCTTGTCGCGGTTGATCTTGTCGCCGTCGCGCCAGTCGGCCGCGGCGAAGCGGATGGTGCGGTCCATCTCGGTCATGCCCGCGGTCCAGCCCGCGGCGGTGACGCCGGGCATCGCCTTGAATTTTGCCAGCAGCGCGCCGGCGCGCTCCGGGTCGACCGACATGTTGATGGTCTGCTCGCCGGCGCGCAACGCGTCGCAGCCGACGGTGAGGCTCGCCAGCGTCACCTCGACCTCCTGGCCCTTCAGGCTCTTCAGGAACTCGGTCGCCGCATCCAGCTTGACCTTGACCGCGATCGCCTCCGGCGAGACGTCGGTGAAGTCCTTCGGCTGCGGCGTGATGCCGTCGTCGGAGGTCTGGTTGTCCAGAAACTCCTTCTCGCTGAGATCGGAATTGTCGGGCGAGGTGACCTCAGTCACGGCCTGGCCGATTCCAATCTGGCCGCGGAATTCGAAAGTGTCTCCGGTCGGCTTGCGCAGCAGCTTGACGGTGACGGGCGCCTTCGCGCCGAGGCTCTGCGTCGTGCCGGTCAGCGTCTGGCCGGCGACCTGGAGATTGACGACGAAGCGATCCTTGCGGTCGGAATTTTTCGCGACCGGATAACAGACGTCGAGCACGGCGGCCGTGACCGTCTTGCCCTGGCGCGTCTCCTTCAGGATCACGTCGGCATTGCCGTCCATCAGCCCGTCGATCGAGGTGAAATAGCGCGTCTCGGGGCCGCCCGGCACCGTCGCCTTTGGCGACAGCTTCATCTGGGCGGATGCGACCTCCGGCGAAACAGCAAGCAGAGCCGCCACAAGGGCCGTGGAGCAAACCAGAAGCGCGCGCATCGATAAAATCCTCGAGCAAGGGAGCATGATCCGGAAAAGTGTGACCGAAAAGATCATGCTCAAACAACAACCTAAAGCGTGATGACGACTCGTTCCGACCTCATCGCGCTTTAGAATCGGCGCCACCGTAATGGGTTTTGGCCGTCGGTTGAATCGGAAAGCGTGAGCCATGGTCGGCAAAAAAGAAGGCCGCCCGGAGGCGGCCTTCGCAACATTGTCGGGGAACGGTGGGCTCAGAAGCCGCCCATGCCGCCGCCGGCTGGCATCGCGGGCGGAGCGTCCTTCTTCGGCGCCTCGGCGACCATGGCTTCGGTGGTCACCAGCAGGCCGGCCACGGAGGAGGCGTCCTGGAGCGCGGTGCGCACCACCTTGGCGGGGTCGATGATGCCCTTCTCGACCATGTCGACATAGTCCTCGTTCTGGGCGTCGAAGCCGAAGGTCTCGGACTTGTTCTCCAGGATCTTGCCGACGACGATCGAGCCTTCCACGCCCGCGTTCTCGGAGATCTGGCGGATCGGGGCTTCCAGCGCCTTCAGCACGATGTTGATGCCGGCCTGGACGTCGTCATTGGCGTTGGTGAGACGGCCCACCGCCTTCTTGGCGCGGAGCAGCGCGACGCCGCCGCCGGGGACGATGCCTTCCTGCACCGCGGCACGGGTGGCGTTGAGGGCGTCCTCGACGCGGTCCTTCTTCTCCTTGACCTCGATCTCGGTCGCGCCGCCGACGCGGATCACCGCGACGCCGCCGGCGAGCTTGGCGAGGCGCTCCTGGAGCTTCTCGCGGTCGTAGTCCGAGGTGGTCTCCTCGATCTGCGCCTTGATCTGGCCGACGCGGGCCTCGATGTCGGGCTTCTTGCCGGCACCGTTGACGATCGTGGTGTTCTCCTTGTCGATCACCACCTTCTTGGCGCGGCCGAGCATCTTCACCGTGACGTTCTCGAGCTTGATGCCGAGCTCTTCGGAGATGAGCTGGCCGCCGGTGAGGATCGCGAGATCCTCGAGCATGGCCTTGCGGCGGTCACCGAAGCCCGGCGCCTTGACGGCGGCGACCTTGAGGCCGCCGCGCAGGCGGTTGACGACCAGGGTGGCCAGCGCCTCGCCCTCGACGTCCTCGGCGATGATCACGAGCGGCTTGCCCGACTGCACCACGGCTTCGAGCACCGGCAGCATGGCCTGGAGGCCCGAGAGCTTCTTCTCGTGCAGGAGGATGTAGGCGTCCTCGAGCTCGGCGGTCATCTTCTCGGCGTTGGTGACGAAGTAGGGGCTGAGATAGCCGCGGTCGAACTTCATGCCCTCGACGATGTCGACCTCGGTGTCGAGCGACTTGTTCTCCTCGACGGTGATGACGCCCTCGTTGCCGACCTTCTGCATCGCCTGCGCGATCATCTTGCCGATGGCGGCATCGCCGTTGGCCGAGATAGTGCCGACCTGGGCGACCTCGGAGGAGGAAGCGACCGGCTTGGCGCGCTTCTCGATGTCCTTGATGACGGCCGCAACCGCGATGTCGATGCCGCGCTTGAGGTCCATCGGGTTCATGCCGGCGGCAACCGCCTTGGCGCCTTCGCGCACGATGGCCTGGGCCAGCACGGTCGCGGTGGTGGTGCCGTCGCCGGCGAGGTCGTTGGTCTTGGAAGCGACCTCACGCACCATCTGGGCGCCCATGTTCTCGAACTTGTCCTCGAGCTCGATCTCCTTGGCGACGGTGACGCCGTCCTTGGTGATGCGGGGCGCGCCGAAGCTCTTCTCGATGACGACGTTGCGGCCCTTCGGGCCGAGCGTCACCTTGACGGCGTTGGCGAGAATGTCGACGCCGCGCAGCATGCGTTCGCGCGCGTCTCCGGAAAACTTGACGTCTTTGGCAGCCATTTCTGCAATCCCTCGTGTTTCGTGCTGTGTCTTGTTTCGTGCTGCGTCTTGCCGCTTTGCCGGCCGCATCGATTCCGGGATCCGCAGGTCGAACCCGGCGGAAGGATGGATGCCCGGATCACGCGATCCGGGCACGACATTCAGCGGCCGTTCAGGCTGATGGCCTTAGGCCATCACGCCCATGATGTCCGACTCCTTCATGATCAGGAGCTCTTCGTTGTCGATCTTGACCTCGGTGCCCGACCACTTGCCGAACAGCACGCGGTCGCCGACCTTGAGGTCGATCGGGATCAGCTTGCCGGTCTCGTCACGGCCGCCGGGGCCGACGGCGACGACCTCGCCCTGGGAGGGCTTTTCCTTGGCGGTGTCCGGAATGATGATGCCGCCCTTGGTCTTTTCCTCGGCGTCGATACGTTTGACCACGACACGGTCATGCAGCGGACGAAATTTGGATTTAGCCATGACGTTTCCCTTTGGAGGCTCGCTTCGGAAGTAGTGGAAGTGGGTGGGGCGGCGCTTCCGTCCACCCTCGTCCCGAGGATCGAACGGCGCGCTTAGCAATCGGGCTTTCCGAGTGCTAATAGTGCGCCCGGAAATATGGCTTGGCCGCGATCCTGTCAAGCAAAGGTGGTTAAGCGATTGGTGAGGCGGATATAGGATGGTGGCATTGGAAACGTGTTCGGGGCGCCGGCGTATCAAACGTCATTGCTCCGGTGGCGGTTTTGCGCTTGGCTGCAGAAGGGGTGCGGCCATGGTCTTGTTCGGGGGAATGCCATGATCACTTCAGCTCACGCGCGCAGGGTTGCCAATCTGGCGGCCGCATCTGGCCTGGCGTTGCTGCTTGGCGCCTGCGGCGGCGGCATGAGCCTGCCGTCCTTCTCGTCGTCCTCGCCGCCGCCCGAGGCAGAGCCCGGTACCGGTCCGGAAATGCCGGCGAGCATCCGCGCCGACGAGATCGTCGGCCGCTGGGGTCTCGCCTCGTTCCAGAACCCGGCCGACCGCGCCCGCACCGAGGCCGCCGCGCGGTCCCAGTGCAAGAATCCTTACGTGATCGGCGCCGGCACCTCCGGCGGCGTGGTCATGCATCTGGCCGACCAGGCGACACCGCAGGAATTGCGGCTGAAGGGCTCGCCCAGCGGCAAGAACTATATCGGGCCGGCCGGTCCGACCCCCGGCGAGCAGGACCGCGAGATCGTGTCCTTCGACGGGCGCGTCCTGATCACCCGCTTCATCGACAAGGACGCCGCCACCCGCTACGGCAACATGGTCTACGTCCGCTGCGCCCCGAGGGCGTGATGTTCTTCCCGTCATTCCGGGGCGATGCGAAAGCATCGAACTATGGTGTGCAATTGCGCACCTGAGAATCTCGAGATTCCGGGTTCGGTCCTGCGGACCGCCCCGGAATGACAGCGTGAGATAAATCGCCAAAAAACAAAAAACGCCGGCTCGCGCCGGCGTTTTGCTTTTCCGTAATCTCGCGTCCGTTCAGTCGAACAGCGCATCGATGTCGTCCTGCGAGGCGTGGCCGACGTCGCCGGCGAGCTTCGGACCGTTGAGGAGTTTTTCGTCCTCGCTGCGGGTGTCGGCCGGCGCCGGCACATGGGCCTTGATCGCGTCGACGCCGCCCCAGATCTCCATCATCGCGTTGATGTGCTGCTCGATGAACTTCATCGTGGTCATGACCTTGCTGATGCGCTGGCCGGTCAGGTCCTGGAAGTTGCAGGCCTCGAAGATCGAGATGACGCGTTCCTGGATGTCGTCGGCGAGCCGCTTCTGCTGGTCGGCCGATTGCACCTTGGACATCGCGCTGGCCGCCTGGTCGATCGACTCGGCGGCTTCCAGGATCTGCTGGGTCGCCTGTTCGGTGCCGCCGACGACCGCGCCGAGTTCGCCATTGACCTTGGCCATCTCGCCGCCGTCGAAGCTCTTGCCGTGCAGCGTCGCGATTTCGCGCTTGGTGCGGTCGATGGCGTCGTGGATGAGGTCGAGCTCGACCTTCAGCTTCTCGCACTGCTCGATCTGCGCCCGGTAGGTGTCGAGCATGGTGCGCGTCTCGGCAAGCTCATGGGCCGTGGAAGCGTCGATCGCCGCCATCGCCGCGCTGGCGGACAGCGGGGCAGCGGTGCCCTTCGCCATCTGTGCGCGGATCGCGCGCAGCTCCGCCATGATCTCGCTATGCATCGGCGCAGCCTCCTCAATCATTTCGGGGCTGGGCATCTCGCCGACAATAGCCTCTTCGACACGAAAACGTTTGCGGTGAATAGCCATCAGAAACTCCCCCCACCTCACTCACGCGTCTTTGTAGGCAGAAGCAATTTAACACGAGGTTCACGACCGGAACTGTTGCGCGGCCGCGCGCGACGACGCGAGAAGAAGCGATTAACCATGAGCATGAGGCGTTCATCGAAAATAAACGCTGATCGCCAAATTGGGCTCTCGCTCGCGACGTGGTGAATCAAAACGGCGTTTCCGTTTACCAAACGAAACGCCTTTTGCTCTTTATTGACCACGTCGCGGGCGCCGATCAGCCATCAGCTCTGCACGACGCATGTGATCTAGACGAAACAGTACAGAGTACGTCGATGTTCAAGAAAATGTCTGTCGCGCTGCTCGGCAGCGCTTGCACCCTCGTTGCCGGCGCAACCAGCGCCAGCGCCTTCGACAATACCGTGCCGAACGATCCGCCCGCGGTGCTTTATCAGCCGCAAGTGCCGCCGGCGCCGGTGCGCGTCGCCTCCAACGCGAACATGGGCGGCGGCTTCATCGAGTTCCTGTTCGGCGATGGGCCCGGCCGCGGTCCGGCCTACGCGCCGCCGGTGTACCAGCAGCAGCCGGGCTACAACGATCCGCGCCGCCTGCCGCCGATGGGCGAACCGCAGATGCAGGGTGGATATCAGCAAGGCGCAGGTCTCCAGCAGGAGGCGGTCGATCCGCGCCAGCGTCAATTCGATCCGAAGTTCGAGAAACAACTCGTTGACTATAGCGGCAAGGAAAGTGCCGGCACGATCGTGGTCGATACGCCGAACAAGTTCCTCTATCTCGTCGAGGGCAACGGCCGGGCGATGCGCTACGGCATCGGCGTCGGCCGTCCCGGCTTCACCTGGTCCGGCGTCAAGGCGATCACGGCCAAGCGCGAATGGCCGGACTGGACGCCGCCGGCGGAAATGATCGCGCGCCGCCCCGACTTGCCCAGGCACATGGAAGGCGGTCCGGAAAACCCGCTCGGCGCGCGCGCGATGTATCTCGGCTCCACGCTCTACCGCATCCACGGCTCCAACGAGCCCTGGACCATCGGCACCAACGTCTCCTCCGGCTGCATCCGCATGCGCAACGAGGACGTCATCGACCTCTACGGCCGCGTCAATGTCGGCACCAGGGTCGTGGTGATGTGAGGTCCGAGCCCCGAAATGAAAACGGCCGCCCCATCGGCGGCCGTTTTTGTTTGCGCGCTATCGAGCGGCCTTACGCATAATCGCTGCCGCCATCGTCGCCGCCGAAATCGCTGTCGTCGGCCAGGTCTACGTTGTCGTCATTGTCGTTCTGATCGTTGTAATTCTGGTCGTCGTTCGAAGCCTGGTCGACAAAGCCTTGGCGGGAATCGCCGCCACGGTCGCGGTTCGATCCGATGTCGTCGAGGCCGGCATCGCGCGCGAGCGAGCCGCCGGACTGGTCGCTGCCGCCCCAGGGACTTCCGCCAGCGCTGCGGTCGCCCAGGGCGTTGGTGTCGCCGAAGGCCTGCTGGTGCGATCCGCCCATCATGCCGCGGATGCTGGAGAGCAGCAGTGAGCCGCCGACGACGCCGGCCGCGGCCGCCGCGGCCGTACCGAGGAACGAGCCGCCGCCACCGCCGACCGGCGGGGCGCCATAGCCCTGACCGGGGCCTTGACCTGGGCCTTGGCCGTAAGCCTGCTGGCCGTAACCCGGTTGCGCCTGTTGCATCGCCTGGCCGCTGTTCCACACCGGCCGTGCGTCACGCGGCGGCACGTTCGGAACCGAGCCGCGCGAGGGGCCGCCACCGAACAGCGTGTCGCGCATGGTATCCAGGAAGCCGCCGGACTGGGCCGGCTCGGGCGCCTGCGCCGCTTCCAGTTCCTGGATGCGGTTATGGGCGCGCTTGAGCGCTTCGTCCTGCAACAGGGTGGTCTGCACCAGCGCGTAGACGGCGCCGGGCGCCTTGCGCAGGCCGTCGGAGATCGCGGCGATCGCGTCGGGATCGCGCGGTGCATTTTCCAGTTTCGAAAGCCGGTCAAAAAGCTCGTCGACGAGCTGGCGTTCCTGCGGCGTCATGATCAATCTCCCTCGCGCAAACCAAGCGCGCAGGAGATGTAGGGTTCCATTGTGGCCCCAACAGTGCCGGCTGGATTAAATTTCGGTATGCGACAAGCTGCCTCGCGGCCGGCTTTAGCCGCCATTCACCCCAGTGTCGCGTTGGTCTGCGCCAGCAACCGCACGAATTCATCGCCCCCAAGATAGGCATGCTCGCGTTCGCGCACGTCGGTCATCGGATCAAGCGCGGCAAGGACGTCGTCCACGAAGCCGGGATGGCACATCACGAGGCCGCCATCGGGGAGGCCTTCCAGGAACTGCCGCATCAGCGCGCCGAAATCGGCCGCGCGGGTGAAGTCATAGGCGCCGGCGAAGCCGGGATTGAAACCGAGGCCGGCGCCGGCGGCGCGGCGGCGGAATTGCGCGCTGAGGATGTCGAGCACCATGGCCTTCGGCGAGGCCAGCCGCTGCGCCAGCGGCAGGTCGCGGCCGCCCTGGCGCACCCAGGCGTTCGGCGCGGTTTCGCTGACCGCGTCGATAAAGCCGTCGCGCACCTGCGGATAGAGCTGCACATGCTGATGGCCGTCGACGAAGTCTGGCGCGCGGCCGAAAGCCTCCGTGAAGGCCACGAGCTGCGCCTTCACCTCATTGCGAAAGAATTCGCGGTCGAGCCGCCGCAAGACACCCGCGCGCAAGAGCTTCGGAAACGGCATGAACATGTCGCCGTCGAGCGGGCGGAAATGCATGGTGAGCGGCCGGAACGGCGCGGACAGCGTCACATGCAATCCGATCGCGCAGCGCGGGCTCGTCTTCGCCGCGGCCTCAAGCGCCTCGATCTCGCCGCGAGCGATCGCGGGGCCGACCATCATCACGGAGGTGGCGTTGAGGCGGCCGCGCTCGATCAGGTCTCGGATGGCGCGATTGACGCCCGGGCTGATGCCGTAATCGTCGGCGCAGAGCCAGATCCGCCGCGGCGCCGCCGCCGCGCTCATTCGGCCGCCGTCCTCTTCGCGGCGTCGTCGGCCTTGTCGGCCTCGAAATGCTTCTCGCTGTGCTCGGCGACGAAGTAGATCGGGCGCGCCTTCAGCTCGGAGAGGATCTTGCCGATATATTCGCCGACGATGCCGATCATGATGAGCTGCACGCCGCCGATGGTCATCAGGCCGACCACGAGCGAGGGATAGCCGGGGACCTGCTTGCCGGTGGTGAAGACCTCCCAGAGAATGGAGAGGCCGAACAGGAAGGCGATGCCGGCGAGCACGACGCCGAGCAGGCTGGCGAAACGCAGTGGTGCCACCGAGAACGAGGTCAGGCCTTCGATCGACAGGCCGAGCAGGCGCGCGGCGTTGAAGGTGGTAACGCCATGGGCGCGCGGCGACGGCTCGTAGTCGACGCGGATCTGGCGGAAGCCGATCCAGCTTGCCAGGCCCTTGAAGAAGCGGTTGCGCTCCGGCAGTTGCCGAAGCGCCGTGACCGCGCGCGGCGAAAGCAGGCGGAAATCGCCGGCGTCTTCCGGAATCTTCTGGCGGGCACCCCAGTTGATCAGGGCGTAGAAGCCATGCACGGCGAGCCGCCGCAGGAAGGTTTCGTTGTCGCGATGCGCCTTGGCGGTATAGACGACGTCGTAGCCGTCATCGATCCAGTGTCCCACAAGCTGCTCGACGAGAGCCGGCGGATGCTGGCCGTCGCCGTCCATGAACATCACGGCGCCGAGGCGGGCATGGTCGAGGCCGGCCATCAGCGCCGCCTCCTTGCCGAAATTGCGCGACAGCGAGACCACCTGGACGTCGATCGCGTCGGCCGGCAGGCTGCGCGCGATCGACAGCGTCGCGTCCGCGCTGCCGTCGTCGACATAGACCACCTCGCAAGCGAGGCGATGGCGCTGCCGCAGGGTCTTTGCGAGATCGCAGATGCGCTGGTGCAGGGCGGCAAGCCCCGCCGCCTCGTTGTAGACGGGGACGACAATCGACAGTCCCTTCGCGGCGGCGTTGGCCGCGGTGGTCGTCAGGCCGGAAACATCAGAGCCCAGCGTCATCGATCAAGGTTCCAGAGGCGTTCAAGGTCATCTCAACAGCATATGGTAGCTGCCGTTTGCTGTCGCTACGCTGAACGGACCTGAGGCTCACCGCCGCAGGAACGCCTCGAGCTTGGCGAACAGCGGGTTCTCCCGGTCGAACACGTAGTCGAGCGAAACCACCGAGACGGTCTCGGCGCCATGCTCGCGCAGGAAGCTCGCGAGCGCATAGAGCTGCCCCGGCGGGCAGTGCAGCGTCAGCATGCCCGACGAGGTCGGCCCGCCGAACGGGGCCTCGACGCCGAAACGGCTGTGGGCCTCGCCGAGCAGGGCGGCGTCGCACTGCCGGAATCGGGTCCGGACCTCGCGGTATTTGTTGGCCCGCGCCCGCGCCGCGATGTGGTCGAGGATGACGCGCGCGGTCTCCCGCGCCTGCGGCGACCAGTCGGCATCCCTGGAGGCGACCAGATTGGCCTGGCTGCGCAGGATCATGCCGTCGTCGAGCACCCGCAAGCCGTTGGCGGCGAGGGTCGCGCCGGTCGTCGTGATGTCGACGATCAGCTCGGCGCTGCCGGCTGCCGGCGCGCCTTCGGTCGCGCCTGCGCTTTCGACGATGCGGTAATCGGTGATGCCGTGGTTCTGGAAGAACGCGCGGGTGAGATTGACGAACTTGGTCGCGACCCGCATCCGCATGTGATGCTGCTCGCGGAAGCCGGTGGTGACGTCGTCGAGGTCGGCCATGGTGCGGACGTCGATCCAGGCCTGCGGCACCGCGACGACGACGTCGGCATAGCCGAAGCCGAGGCCTTCGATCAGGGACACGCGCTTGTCGGCGTCCGCGATGTTCTCGCGCACCAGGTCCTCGCCGGTGACGCCGAGATGGGCGAGGCCGCGCGACAGCTGCGCGGCGATCTCGCTCGCCGACAGATAGGCGACCTCGACATTGTCGAGGCCCGCGATGGTGCCGCGATAGTCGCGTGCGCCGCCGGCCTTCGACAGCTTGAGGCCCGCGCGGGCGAAAAAGGCTTCGGTGTTTTCCTGGAGGCGGCCCTTGGAGGGAACGGCCAGAACGAATGGCGCGCTCATGACTTAGGCTCCCACCTTGCGGCCGATCCGGGTCAGCGCGTCCACCCAGACCGAGAAACCGACAGCGGCGATCGGCTCGGCTGAACCGAGCTGGGTCATCAGCCCGTCATAGCGTCCGCCGGCGACCAGCGGTTCGGCGCCATTGCCCCGGTGATGCAGCTCGAATTCGAAGCCGGTGTAATAGTCGAGCCCGCGTCCGAACGCGGTCGAGAAGCGCGTCTGCTTCACGTCGATGCCGCGCGCAGCCATGAAGCCGACCCGGCTCTCGAACTGATCGATCGCAGCCGTGAGGTCGAGCCTGGCGTCGGTGGTGAGCGCGCGCAGCTCGGCGACGGCGTCGTCGGGATTGCCTGCGATCGACAGGAAGCGCTTGAGCACGGTGATCGCCTCGCGGGGCAGCGCGCCGCCCTTCAGCGTCGATTGCTCGAGGAAGCGGTCGGCGATCTCGGCGGTGGTGCGGCCGCCGACATTGGTGGTCCCGGCGATCGACATCAAATCGGTGACGAAGGCGAGCGCCGCCTTGCGGTCGGAGCCGGCCAGCGCCGCCAGCACGCCCTCATATTCGCTGCGGGTGGCGGTCGTCGCGGCCGCCAGCCGTTCCAGATCCTGCTCCAGGCTGATCTTGCGGTTGAAGTCCTTGACCAGGCGGCGCCGCCAGACCGGATAGAGGTTGAGCGCGTCGAGCAGCGCGTTGAACAGCGCCACGTCGCCGGTGCGGATCTCGACGTCGCGGACGCCGAAGGCGCCCGTCGCCTCCAGCGCCAGCGCCAGCATCTCGGCATCGGCCGCGGCGCGGTCCTGGCGGCCGAACGATTCGATGCCGGCCTGAAGAAACTCGCTGGCCTGGCCGCTGCGGTAGCGGAACACCGGACCGAGATAGCTGAACCCGGCCGGCTGGCCGGCGCGGCTGGAGGCGAGGTAATCGCGCGCCACCGGTATGGTCAGGTCCGGGCGCAGGCAGAGCTCCTCGCCGGTGAGGTCCGTGGTCAGATACAGACTTTTGCGGATGTCCTCGCCGGAAAGGTCCAGGAACGGCTCGGCCGGTTGCAGGATCGCCGGCTCGGCCCTGACATAGCCGGCCTGCGCGAACGACAAGAGCAGCGTATCCGCCCAGGCGGCGGAGCCGGCAGCATTTGAGGTGGCAGTCGCGGTCATCTCAGGGGTCCATCGTCCCGGTGGAACCGGGCAGGGCAAGGGGAGGCAAGTGGAGGCAAGCCAGTTGGCGCAGC
This sequence comes from Bradyrhizobium sp. 1200_D9_N1_1, assembly GCF_052075915.1. Classification (NCBI taxonomy): domain Bacteria; kingdom Pseudomonadati; phylum Pseudomonadota; class Alphaproteobacteria; order Hyphomicrobiales; family Nitrobacteraceae; genus Bradyrhizobium; species Bradyrhizobium sp. 1200_D9_N1_1. The sequence continues at coordinate 1,681,622 of NZ_CP197226.1, forward strand.
CCTTAGCATGGCCGGAAAGCGGTTTCGACCTCCAAAGGATCAATCGCTTAACGGCCGGCCAATGCGCAGCATCAGGGCGTCTTGCCGCCCCAATCGCCCAGCACCGTCTGCACCAGCGCCAGCGCAGCCACCGCGGCGGTGTCGGCCCGCATGATCCGGGGACCCAGGGCGAGCCGCAGGATCTTCGGCTGTCGCAGCAGCAGCGCCCGCTCTTCCTCGGCAAAGCCGCCTTCGGGGCCGATCAGCACGTCGATACCTTGTCCCGCCTCGCGCGCGCCTTGCAGGCTCTGAACGGGGTTTTCGACCTCCGCCGCCTCATCGCAGAAGATGAGCAGGCGACCCGCGGCGCGCTGGCTGAGGAAGCGCTCCAGCGGCACCGGCTCGGCCACGGTCGCGATGCTCAGGATGCCGCATTGCTCGGAGGCCTCGACCACGTTGGCACGCATCCGCTCGGTGTTGACCCGGGAGGCCTGGGTGAACCGGGTCAGGACCGGTTGCAGGCCGGCGGCGCCCATCTCAATGGCCTTCTGGACCATGTAATCGAGCCGGGCGTGCTTGAGCGGGGCGAAGACGTAAGTGAGGTCGGCCAGCCGGTCCTGCGGCCGGGTCTGCTGGAGGATGACGAGGCCGTCCGGCCGTTTGCGGCCTTCGATGGCGGCCTGCCATTCGCCGTCGCGGCCGTTGAAGGCCAGGACCTCGGCCCCCGCGGCAAGCCGCAGCACATTGCCGAGATAATTGCTCTGGTCGCGGTCGAGCGGGACCCTGGCGTCCTGGGCCAGGGGGGCATCGACGAACAGGCGGGGGGCGCGGAAATCGTGGGAAGGCATCATTCAGGTCCGATTTGCCGCCGTTATTAACCGAAAGCCGCCATTTCGGGGGTAAATATTGCCGAACCGGTGCGTCGGCGCGCCGCGCTCTTGCCCTATTCGACGGGTTGTTAAGGGCCGGCGGGAATCGTAAAAACGCGAACACGCTGGTTGCGCTTCAATTGGGAAGACGCCGAACCCCGTAAGCTCCTGCCGGAGAGACTGCCTTGATGATCCGTCATTTGATGGTTCCGATCACCGCCGCCATGATCACCATGGGGGCCGTGGGCGCCTATGCGCAAAGCGCCTTCCCGGCGCCGCTGCCAAACCAGGCCGCGAGCAGCTCGGCGTTTCCGCCCGTGAACGGCTCGGCGCCGACAGCCTCCGTCGGCACGGCGCCGCAATCCTCGTTTCCGGTGAACGGCGCCGCGCCGGTCGGCGGCGCCGGCGCTTTCAGCGCGGCCCCGCCGACGCAAGCCCCGGGTGAGGACTGCATGAAGGCCTTCATTCCCCTGCGCGAGGAGGCCGAGAAGCGCGGCAAGGCGATTAAGGCCGCGAGCGACCGCCACGCGCCGCCGGACGAGGCGTGCAAGCTGATCCGCAATTTCGGCCAGGCTGAAATGAAGATGATCAAGTACGTCGAGACCAACGCTGCAAAATGCGGAATCCCGCCGCAGGTCGGCGCGCAGATGAAGGACGGCCACAAGAACACCGAGGCCATGACCACGAAGGTCTGCAACGTCGCGCAGCAGATGCAGAACCAGCCGCGCGGTCCGGCCGGCCCGTCGCTGAGCGAGGTGCTGGGTTCGGGCTCGGCACCTGAAGCCAATGCCGGCAAGAAGGGCGGCAGCACCTTCGACACGCTCAACGGCAACGTCCTCACGCGATGAGCGACGCATCCGCCCGCGTTGCCGACTCCACCGGCAACTGGGTCGATACGCTCGCGCCGCCATGGGCGCGGCCCTATTTGCGATTGTCCCGCTTCGATCGTCCGATCGGCTCCTGGCTTCTCCTGATGCCATGCTGGTGGTCGGCGGCGCTCGCCGCCGGCATCGCGCACGATTCCGGCCGCCTGCCGCTCACCATCGTCCTGTTCTTCATCGGCGCCTTCGTCATGCGCGGGGCAGGCTGCACCTGGAACGACATCACCGACCGCGATCTCGACGACAAGGTCGAGCGCACCCGCTCGCGGCCGCTGCCGTCGGGGCAGGTGACCACGAAGCAGGCGCTGGCCTTCATGGTCGCGCAGGCCCTGATCGGTCTCGTGGTGCTCCTGCAATTCAATCGCTTCGCGGTCCTGACCGGCATCGCCTCGCTTCTGATTGTCGCGATCTACCCCTTCATGAAGCGCATCACCTGGTGGCCGCAGATCGTGCTCGGCCTCGCGTTCTCCTGGGGCGCCTTGATGGGCTTTGCCGTCACCTTCGGCCGCATCGACGTCACCGCGCTCGTGCTGTATGGCGGATCGATCGCCTGGGTGATCGGCTATGACACGATCTACGCGCATCAGGATGCCGAGGACGACGCGCTGATCGGCATCAAGTCCACCGCGCGCCTGTTCGGCGCGCACACGCACCAGGCGCTGGTCCTGTTCTATGGGCTCGCGGTGGTGCTGATCGGCGTCGCGCTGGCGTCAGGCGATGTGCGCTGGCCCGCCTGGCTCGGGCTTGCCGCTTTCGCCGCGCATCTGGCCTCGCAGATCGTGCGCTTGAGGATCGACGATCCCGCGCTTTGCCTGCGCCTGTTCAAGTCGAACCGGGATGCGGGCCTGCTGTTGTTTGCGGGATTGCTCGCGGACGCGGTGATGCGCGCGGCGTGACGCAAATGCGTGGGGTGGGCAAAGGCGCTCTTGCGCCGCGCCCGCCATCTTGCCGAGATTGAGATGGAAATAGGCGGGCACGCTTTCGCTTTGCCCACCCTACGGCACCTTTAGTTCCTCGCGATGATCTCGCGCTCGCCGTGATGAACCGACAGCTCGCGCGCCATGGCGGTGCGCCGGCGCATCAGGAATTTCGGACGGCGGGCGCGGATCGCGTTGGCGCGGCGGCGGCGCGGTGCGGGCTTGCGCGCGCCTTCGTCGAGCTGCGGAAGCGCGAAGATCTCGCTCCAGACCGCCCAGGCCTCGGTGAGCTCGTCGCCGTCGGCGCCGACCAGCAGCGGAACGGAGAGCGAGGGATCGCGATGGACGAGGACGAGGGCCTGCGCCGCGTCGTTGCCGCGCAGCGCGACGCCGGAGAAGTCGCTGACGCGCACGTTGATCGCCATCCGCATGCCGCGGACGGCACGGCGCAGCACGACACGTTCGCGATGAAGCTCGATCTGCCTTGTGTATCCGTCGGCGCGCGGATCATGCGCATCGAAGCGGACCGGAAGGGAAAGAGGGTCGAGCCGCAGAGAGCGGCTCGACCCGGCGGGAGCGATCCCGCTTGTTGCTGTTTGACGCCTCACGGCTTTAGTTCTCCCCGCCAGGATTATGTTCCCGGTCGATGCGAGGACCTTAGCGCGGCGGCTTCCGAAACCGCTTAAAAAGGCTGGTTAACCCAGCGTCACCTCGGCTCATGATTGACAAGACCTTGGCGCGCATGATTGACGAGACGTTGCGCCGAAGTCGCGAATCTGAGCTTTTAGCGGACTGAAAATGCTTGAAGTCCGCGCTATCAGGGCACATCTGTGGGTTCCGGTCCCGAACCCCGCCCCAACAGGATTTCGTTTGTGAACCCTTCACCAAGCTCGACGCTTTCGCCCAAAGCCAATCGCGACCTGTTCGATCAGTCCGCGCTGTCCGATCTCGCGCAGCGGCTGGTCGAGGCGGCCAGGCGCGCCGGCGCGGATGCGGCCGATGCGGTCGCAGTGCGCGGCGTCTCGCAAGGCGTCGAGGTGCGCGACGGCCGTGTCGAGGAATCCGAGCGGTCCGAGGGCGACGATGTCGGCCTGCGCGTGCTGGTCGGCCAGCGCCAGGCGGTGGTCTCGACCAACGACGTCAGCGGCGATGCCGTGACCAAGCTCGCCGAACGCGCTGTCGCGATGGCGAAGGTCGCACCCGACGACAAATATGTCGGCCTCGCCGATCCCGCGCTGCTCGCGCGCGATTTCCCCGATCTCGATCTGCTCGATCCGAATATTCCGGCAACCTCGGAGCTCGAGCGCCGCGCGCTCGAAGCCGAGGCTGCTGCGCTCGCGGTGAAGGGCGTGACCAAGTCCGGCGGCGCCTCGGCCTCCGCCGGCATGGGCGGCATGGTGCTCGTCACCTCGACCGGCTTCCACGGTTCTTACCTGCGCTCGAGCCAGGGCATCTCGGCCACCGCAATCGCCGGCGAAGGCACCGGCATGGAGCGCGACTACGACTTCACCTCGGCGCCGCATGGCGCCGACCTGCTGTCGCCGGAGATCGTCGGCCGCTCCGCCGGCGAGCGCACCGTGGCGCGCTACAATCCGCGCAAGGTCGAGACCTGCAAGGTGCCGGTCGTGTTCGATCCGCGCGTTGCGGGCTCGCTGGTCGGCCATGTCGTCGGCGCCATCAACGGAGCCTCGATCGCGCGCAAGACCAGCTTCCTGAAGGACAAGCTCGGCCAGCAGCTGTTCGCCAAGAACATCCGCATCATCGACGATCCCCTGCGCAAGCGCGGCCTGCGCTCGCAGACCTTCGATGCCGAGGGCGTCGCGGTGAAGAAGATCGCGCTGATCGACGAGGGCGTGCTGACGACCTGGCTGCTCGACTGCGCCACCGCGCGGGAGCTGGGCCTTGCCACCACCGGCCACGCCCATCGCGGCGTCTCGTCCTCGCCCTCGCCCGGGCCGTACAATCTGCATCTCGAAGCCGGCACACCGACACCGGCCGAGCTGATCGCCGACATCAAGCAGGGTTTCTACGTCACCGACCTGATCGGCTCCGGCGTCAACGGCGTCACCGGCGATTACAGCCGCGGCGCCTCCGGCTTCTGGATCGAGAACGGCGAGATCACCTATCCCGTCAGCGAGGTGACGATCGCAGGCCACCTGTTCGAGATCTTCAAGTCGATGCAGCCCGCCAACAATCTCGAATTCCGCTACGGCATCAATGCGCCGACGGTGCGTATCGAGGGTTTGACGCTTGGCGGACGCTGACGCGAACTCGCTCGACGCGACGATCCTGACGCGCGACGCGGCGCTGCTGAAAGACACGGTACGGGAAGCGGGCGCGCTCGCGCAGTCGATGTTCCGCACCGAGCTGAAGACATGGACCAAGGGCGCGTCCTCGCCGGTGTCGGAAGCCGACATCGCCGTCAACGACCTGCTCGAAGCGCGCCTGCGCAGTGCCACGCCCGACTATGGCTGGCTGTCGGAGGAGAGCGCCGACGATTCCACGCGGCTGTCGCGGCGGCTGGTCTGGGTGGTCGATCCGATCGACGGCACGCGCAATTATCTGGGCGGCCACGACGAATGGTGCGTCAGCGTGGCGTTGGTCGAGGACGCCGCGCCGCTGCTGGCCGCGGTGTTCGCGCCGGCCAGCGGCGAGTTCTTCTTCGCGGCCCGCGGCCAGGGTACGCTGCTCAACGACAAGCCGGTGCGGGCGACGCCCGGGTCCACGTTCGATTTCTCCCGCATGGCCGGCCCCAAGCCGATGGTCGAGCGTCTCAATACCGCCGGCGGCGACATCAAGCTGCACCCGCGAATCGGCTCGCTCGCGCTCCGGCTCTGCCGGGTCGCCCACGGCGCGCTGGATGCGGCTTTTGCGGGCGGCAACAGCCATGATTGGGATCTTGCGGCGGCCGATTTGATCGTGCAGGAAGCGGATGGTAGGATGAGCGACCTCTCCGGAGATCCCATCCTCTATAACCGCCGGGAAGTGGCGCACGGGGTGCTGGTGGCAGCGGGTCGCGATCGTCATGCGAGCATTGTCGCGCATTTTCGAAATCGTCCCTTGCCCTGAGCGCTTTCGCTGTGCTTGTCGAACACTGCTTTGCCGGGCAGCCCGTTAGGAAGAGAACCCATGCCAGATAGTGCCCCGCAACAACTGCTTCATCTCGTCATCGGAGGCGAACTGCTCGATCTCGAGCACAACACCTTCAAGAACCTCGACGACGTCGAGATCGTCGGCCTCTACCCGAACTATGCGTCCGCCCACGTCGCCTGGCGCGCCAAGGCGCAGAGCACGGTCGACAATGCGCAGATGCGCTACTTCATCGTCCATCTCCACCGGCTGCTCGACCCGAATCAAGAAACGAAGGCGCGTTGAAAAAGCTGCTTCGCAATACGCTGCGAAGCAGCTGGTTTCAGCGTGCCGTCGGGGTCCTGGCGGCCGAATATCTGCGTCTGGTCTGGCGGACCAACAAATTCACGTTCGATCCGCCCGACGTCTATGACATCGTCGAGCCGCAGATCCCGGCGATCTTCGCCTTCTGGCACGGCCAGCATTTCCTCACCCCGTTCATCAAGAACAAGGACTCCTACCGGGCCAAGGTCCTGATCTCCCGGCACCGCGACGGCGAGTTCAACGCCATCGCGGTGGAGCGGCTCGGCATCGGCCTCATCCGCGGTTCCGGGGATCATGGCAGTGCCTTCCACCGTAAAGGTGGCGTCGGCGCCTTCAAGGAGATGGTGCGGACGTTGCAGGACGGTTGTAATGTCGCGCTGACCGCCGATGTCCCCAAGCGCGCGCGCGTGGCCGGGCTCGGCATCATCATGCTGGCACGGGAATCGGGGCGGCCGATCATGCCTTTCGCGATGGCGACCAGCCGTTTCATCCGGCTCAAGAACTGGGACCGCACCACCATCAACCTGCCGTTCGGGCGGGGCGCATTGGTCGGCATCAAGGAAATCCACGTTCCGCCGGACGCCGACGCCGCCATGATGGAAGCGTTGCGGCTGGAGCTGGAGGAGACGTTGAACGAAGCGACCCGGCGCGCCTATGCGCAGCTCGGCCGCCCGGGGCCGCAAGATGCCTAATTCGCTGCCCAGAGCGCTGCCGATGACGCTGCGGATGTACCAGCGCCTGGCTTCCGGCCTGGTGCCGCTCGCGCCTGCGCTGATCAAGCGGCGGCTGAAGCAGGGCAAGGAAGACCCCGCGCGTGTCGGCGAGCGGCGCGGCCTGTCCCGGGATGTGCGGCCGCATGGTCCGCTGGTCTGGATCCACGGCGCCAGCGTCGGCGAGGTTCTGGCCGCGGCGGCGCTGATCGGGCGGCTGCGCGATCTCAATTTGCGCATCCTGCTCACATCCGGCACCGTCACCTCGGCCGCCGTCGTCGCAAAACGCTTTCCACCCGACGTCATCCATCAATACGTGCCGTATGATTCCCCGCGCTATGTCGCGCGCTTCCTCGACCACTGGAAGCCGTCGCTGGCGCTGTTCATCGAATCCGATCTGTGGCCGAACCTGATCCTGGCGGGCGCAACGCGGCGGGTGCCGATGGTGCTGATCAACGGTCGGATGTCGCCGCGCTCCTTCCCGCGCTGGCGGCGCATGTACGGTACCATCTCGGCGCTGCTGTCGCGGTTCGACATCTGCTTGGCGCAGTCCAAGCTTGACGCCGAACGCTTCTCCGCGCTCGGCGGCCGCGACGTCCTCACCACCGGCAATCTCAAGCTCGACGTGCCGGCGCCGCCGGCCGATCCCGCCAAGCTCGAACGGCTGATGGCGATGACGCGCGGGCGTCCGATCATCGTCGCGGCCTCGACCCATCCGGGCGAGGACGAGATGCTGGTGGCGGCGCATCGCAGCCTCGTCGGTTTCTTCCCGCAGCTTCTGACCGTGATCGTGCCGCGCCATCCGGATCGCGGCTCCTCGATCGCTGGCCTGATCACCGCGTCGGGCCTGAAGCCGGCGCTGCGCTCGCGCGAGGAGCTGCCGACGGCCGCGACCGATGTCTATGTCGCCGACACCATGGGCGAGCTCGGCCTGTTCTACCGGCTCTCGCCGATCGTGTTCATGGGCGGGTCGCTGATCCGCCATGGCGGCCAGAATCCGATCGAGGCGATCAAGCTCGGTGCGGCGATCGTCCATGGTCCGCACGTCTTCAATTTCGCCGACGTCTACGAAGCGCTCGATGCGAGCGGCGGCGCGCGCCAGGCCGACACGCAGGAGATCCTGGTCAAGCAGCTCGGCCAGCTCCTGGCCGATCCCGCCGTGCGCGACAAGATACAGCAGGCAGGCAGCAGCGTGGTCGAGCAGCTCGGCGGCGCGCTGGAGCGCACCATGACCGCGCTCGAGCCGTATCTGCTGCAATTGCGGATCGAGATGGGGGCCGCCAATGCGTGAGCCGGCCTTCTGGTACCGGCCGCGTTCCCCAGAGTCCCAAATCCTCCGTCCCCTGGGCGCGCTCTACGGCGCGATCACGGCGCGTCGCATGGCGCTCCAGGGATTCGACGCCGGCATCCCCGTGATCTGCGTCGGCAACTACCATGTCGGCGGCGCCGGCAAGACGCCGACCGTGCTGGCGCTGACGAAGCTCCTGCGTGAGCTCGGCGAGACGCCTGTCGTGCTCAGCCGCGGCTATGGCGGGCGCCTGCAGGGCCCGGTGATGGTCGACGGCGCGCGTCACATCGCAGCCGATGTCGGCGACGAGCCGCTGATGATGGCGCGCGACGTCCCGGTCGTCGTCGCGCGTGACCGCCTCGACGGCGTCGCGCTCGCCAAATCACAAGGCGCGACCGTGATCCTGATGGACGACGGCTTCCAGAACCCGCGTCTGCTCAAGGATGCCTCGCTGATCGTGATCGACAGCGAGCGCGGCATCGGCAACGGCAAGGTGTTTCCGGCCGGTCCCCTGCGCGCGCCGCTGAAGGCCCAGCTCGCGCGTACCGACGCGCTGGTGCTGATCGGCGACGGCCGCGCCGCCAACGACGTCGCCGCCGAGCTTGCCAAGCGCAACAAGCCGGAGCTGCGCGCGCGCCTGAAGCCGGATGCAGCCTCGGTCGCGCAGCTGTTCGGCAAACGGGTTTTCGCGTTCGCCGGCATTGGCGATCCCGAACGCTTCTTCCGCACCCTGCGCGCCAGCGGCATCGATGTCGCGCGCACGCGTCGCTTCGACGATCACCACATGTTCTCGCCCGAGGAGATCGCCGCGCTCGCGGCGGAAGCACAGCGCGAGCAGCTGACGCTTGTGACTACGGAAAAGGATCTCGCGCGCCTGCGCGGCAGCGAGGGCGTGCCCAACGGCATCGTGCCGTTCGCGGTGCAGCTCGAATTCGATGACCCGGCAAAGTTGCGGCAATTGATCAGCGATCATCTCTACAAGGCGCGCGAGCGGCGGTTCGGCAGGCGTTGATCGCGTGCGACACCGGGGCGACATGTCGCGGCGGATGAATTCTCTTCCGCAGGTTCGGGAGTTGATGTAGCCTTCGATGAGAGCCGTCACCGGGACGTGCCGAACTCCCGGCAATCATCGGCGGCGTTTATGCCCACGGCGGGCAACGTACCTTCATCATTTCAGATGCGAGACCGTACCGATAAGTTCGGAACGGCTGGGAGAGTCATTGCCAAAAGCTCAGAGGAGAACATGCCATGCATTTTTGCCTCACTGGACAATACACACCACGCGCTCTCAACGCCATTTTGGAAAACCCCACGACCAATCGCCAGGAGGCGGCGAGGAAACTTATCGAAGCGGCCGGCGGCAAGCTGATTTCGATGTACAGCGTTGCGGCCGACGGTCCAGGCGTTCTGGTGATTTTCGATGTGCCTGATCCGAGTGCGGCTCCGGCGATTTCCGGCCTGACCGTCACGGCGGGCACCCTGCAGAACGTGAAGCTGACCCGGCTGTTCACGCAGGACGAGATCAAGCAGGTCCGCCAGAACGCGGCGAAGCTGCGTTCTTCGTATACTCCGCCCGGAGGCTGATATCCGGATCTCGAGCGATGCCGCCGCAATCGCATCAAGCGGCGGCAACGCTTTCCTCACAGCAAGAAGCAGGTCTGCACGCTGAGGCGCGGCGAAGGCCTTGCGGCGTCCATTGACGGACGATGCGGGACGGCGCGTGCTGCGTCCGGCGTCCTAGGTCCGACTGAACGTGCTTGGCAGCGGGCCCGCTAACGGAGTGCAATCCCGGCTCAGCGGTCAGGCCCCCTCACCAGGCTCCAACGGCTATCATTCCGATGATGGTCAGGCACGAGGCGCAGGCCACCATGACAGTATAGCATTCGGGTGTATTCATTGCTTGCTCCCAAACTGCTGCCAATTGCTTGGTCACTGCTACGCGGGAGAGATCGCCGGTCTTGGTGCCGCTTCAAGTCGGCACGCCGCGACCGGTCTTGCGTTGTACGTCCGTCCTCTCATCGTCACCCTGGTCCGCAGGATGATAATGCGCTTCGAGAGCTTCAGAGCGTTCAGCTGCGATCAGCAGCTGTTTCCGCATTTCAGCGAGGCGGGCGCGGCAATATTCACGATAGAGCAGGTCCAGTATGGTGGGCATGATCCCCCCCCATCGTTTGACTTTCGATTTACAAATATTTCACCGCAAATTTTCGAGGTGATCGTAACCCGCCAGATGGCTCTTCGATATGAGCCCGTTCACAGACTGCGCCAATTCCAAAGCTCGATGGCCGTTTGGTTGACTTGATTGTCTGCGCGATAAAAAGAGCAGGGCCAGTTACCTAACACGCACTATAGCAGCCCTCTGTTTCACCAAGACTTCGTCAAACAACTTAAGGGCGCCAAGTCGCACCAAAGAATCCAACCACAGCGCGAAATGACTCACCAAGGAGTGCAAGCACTGTTCGATGCAACGCAGATCGGCACGACGGAGATCATTTTGGCTGTGAGACCCGCAGTTGAGGTGCGCTGCCCCTGCCGCGGTGGCTGGAATAGCGCGGCGCAATTTACACGCCGTGATGCCCGGAGCGAAGCTTGCTCGCATCGACGACGTCCGTTCCGATGTGCTTCACGGAGACAGTCTTCAGTTGGCTGCGCTCGGAAGCACGTGCAGCGGCGTGCGATCCTCGACGCCGCCACACCAACCTAGGTTCGCACAGAATTCGTGCATCATCCCGTCGAATGCATTCGGGCGTCCCATTCGAGCTCCCAAACTGTCCTGCCCCCAACGTAACACAATCTCACCAAGCCTGAGCACACGCCCGCGACGAAGTGATGGTGGGCACGCTTTCGCTTTGCCGCACCCTGCGGCAGCCCGCCATTCACGCGACATTCATCGCAAAACGCCTATCGGTCCGGGACCGATCGGGAGAATTCGATGAAATTGCCGTCCGCGACTGTCGCCGCCAGCCTTGTGTGTCTGATCATTGCGCCCGTGTTTGCACAAACGACGCCGCCCGCCGCTTCGACCGGCACGGTGCCGGTTCCCGCGACCAGGCGCGTGACGTGTCTCGGCACGACGCAAGACCTGAAGGGACAGGACAAGCGCGACCAGATGCAGCTCTGCATGGCGCAGGCGCGGGTCGATTGCCTCAAGCAGGCGATCAATCAGAAGGTCGTCGGCGAGCCCAGGAAGACCTTCATCAAGACCTGCGTGGGCGGGGATGCCACTGAGCAGCACTAGCAGCGCAGGCGCGGCCTCACGGCTGCGGCTTTGGCGCGCCGGGGAAATGCCGCTGCAGCACCGCGGCCGGCGTGGCGTAGGCTTCTTGAAGGTCCACGCTCCAGTACTTCAATTCGTCGAGCGGGATCCGCGTGTCGGTGATCGCGCAGCGCACATAGGTCCCCGGCGAGATCACGCGGAAATCGCCGTCGAGATATTGCACCTGCGCTTCGCCATTGCCGGAAGAGCCGAACTTGTTCAGCACGGTCGAAAGTCTCCGTGGAAGGCCTCTCCGTAAAAAACCCTGGAGGGCACGATGTGTTGGACGGGATGTAGCATAGATAGGGCGGCCTGTCCGCCCGGTAAACCCACCGGTTTGTGATGTTTTGCCGCCGTTTTCGCATGATAGTGCTTCGGGCGAAGGATCGTCCCGGCGCAAGCGGCCGGCACCTGATACGGCAGAGCCCGATGCGCCTTCGATTGACCGCCCTGTTCCTGATGCTGCTGATGTCGGCCGCGCGCGCTGCGCCTGCGCCGCAGCAGGTCGAGATTCCGCTCGGCTCCGGAATCCTGCATGCCCAGCTCTACAAGCCCGAGGGCGCCGGGCCGTTTCCGACCGTGATCGCGCTGCATGGCTGCGGCGGCCTCGGCGGCCATGCCGATCCCGTATTGCCGCGCTATCGCGACTGGGCGGAGCGGCTGCTCAAGGCCGGTAACGCGGTGCTGCTGCCCGACAGCTACGGCTCGCGCGAGCTCGGGCCGCAATGCCGCGTCAAGGAGACGCACGTCAAGGCGCGGCGCGAGCGTGTCGCCGACGTCGCGGCCGCGCGCGCCTGGCTGATGAAGCAGGTCTGGGTCGCGCGCGACCGCGTCAGCCTGATCGGCTGGGCCAACGGCGCGAGCACGCTGCTGTGGGCGGTGCGCCCGCAGAACGCGGCGCGCGACGCAGGTCCGGATTTCCGCGCGGCGATCGCGTTCTATCCGGATTGCCGCATCTCCGCCGGTCTCGGCTGGAGCACGCGGGTGCCGACCCTGGTTTTGATCGGCGCCAATGACGACGTGTCGTCGCCGCCGGCCTGCCGCCAGATGGTCGAGGGTGCGCATGGCCGCAGCGCGCTCGCGCGCATCGTGGTCTATCCCGGCGCCTATCACGACTTCGACCGCGCCAACACGCCGCTGCACGCAGCTAGCGGCAGCAGCGACGCCGCCGCGCCCGAGCACGGCCATCTCGGCACCGATGCGGTCGCGCGCGCGGAGTCGCAGAAGGACGTCGCGGAGTGGCTGGCGCGGTGATGAAGATCCAGAAGCCCGGATATCGCTGCGCTCATGCGGGCTAGGGGGCTACGGATTCCCAAGCGGGGCCGCCCGAGGAACAACTTGAGGCGGACAGCCCCGCATCGACCACCGCCCTGCACGGAGAGTGGCCGACAGTGAATCTACGGATCGCGCATGGCTGCGGTTTCAGCACGGGACGGTGCCATCATTCGACCACGATGTCGGTTAAACGCATCCCACATGCGCAACCGCATCGTCCTTTTTTCCTCCGCACTGATCGTCTTCACCGTCGCGATCTTCCTGTTCGAAGCCCACGCCGGCGCGCCAATGCTCGCGCCGGAACATTGCGGCTTCTGGACCACGATCGACGCGGGATTGTCCTGCCGCTAGGCGGGCTGTTGCGTCTCCCACCCTTCCACGCTGATGTGTATTGAGAGGGCGACCAACTCTCCCCGACGTCGTCCTGGCGAAAGCCAGGACCCATACCGCGGAATCTATCGATTGTACGCGGCATTAGTCCCGAACGATCAGTCTTCGCCAAACTACTTCCTGGGGTAATGGGTCCTGGCTTTCGCCGGGACGACACGGAGAGTGAGCCGCCAACTCAGAACAAACTGCCCTGATCCACCGGCTTGCCGACGCGCTTCGGCGCGGGTTTGGTCTCCTGCGCGGCCGGCTTCGGTTGCTGTGCGCGCTTGGCAGGAGGCGCCGGACGATCCGCATCCGTTGTCGCGCCGACACGTCCGTCCGCGAACTCGATCTCGACGCGTGCGCCGGGACCGACGCTGTCGGCCGAATGCAGGGGATGGCCGGCCTCGTCCCGCACCAGCGCAAAGCCGCGCGCTAGCACGCCGCGGTAGGACAGCGCCGAGAGCAGCTTGCCGCTGGCCTCGACGCGGGCGTCGAGCCGTTGCAGCAGCGTCACCAGCGCACGGTTGGCACGCTCGGCCAGGCGATGCGTGCGTTCGCGCTGGCGGGCAATCGCGTTGCGCTGCGCCTGTGCGTTGGAGAGTTTTGAGGCACGCAGCCGCACCTCGAGACCGGCAAAGCGGTCGCGCCGCTGCCGCAGCAGCGACCGCGCGGAGAGACCAAGCCGCTCGCCGCACACGGTGAGCCGATGATCGGCCTGCGCGATCTGCCCGTGCAGCACCCGCAGCGTCAGCTTTGCGCCCGCCGCAGTAAACCTGCGGAAATGCGCATGCGTGTTGGCTTTCAAGCCGCGGGGCAGGGCGGCGCCCGCCGAATCCAGCCGCTGCCGCGGGATCGCCAGCAGATCTCCGGCCGCCGGCAGCGCACGCGCGGCCGCACGCAATTCGCTGCGGCGGCTTTCGTGGGCGCGCTGCCAATAGGCGCGGGTGCGCCGTGCGAGATCGGCGACCTCGACGAACAGATCGCTGCGCACCGGCACAGCCATCTCGGCCGCCGCTGTCGGCGTCGGCGCGCGCTTGTCGGCGACGAAATCGATCAGCGTGATGTCGGTCTCGTGGCCCACGGCGGAGATCAGCGGGATCATGCTCTCGGCTGCTGCCCGCACCACGATCTCCTCGTTGAACGACCAGAGATCCTCCAGCGAGCCGCCGCCGCGCGCGACGATCAGCACGTCGGGCCGCGGAATCTTGCCGCCCTCCGGCAGCGCGTTGAAGCCGCGGATCGCGGCCGCGACTTGCTCGGCCGAGCCTTCGCCCTGCACCTTGACCGGCCACACCAGCACATGGCGGGGGAAGCGGTCCTCCAGCCGGTGCAGGATGTCGCGGATGACGGCGCCGGTCGGCGAGGTCACGACGCCGATCACCTCTGGCAGCCAGGGCAGCAGCTGCTTGCGCGCCTCGTCGAACAGGCCCTCGGCGGCAAGCTTCTTCTTGCGTTCCTCCATCAGCGCCATCAGCGCGCCGATGCCGGCCGGCTCCAGCGCCTCGATGACGATCTGGTATTTCGAGGAGCCCGGATAGGTCGTGAGCTTGCCGGTGGCGATGACCTCGAGCCCCTCCTGCGGCTTGAAGCGCATCCGACCGTGCACGCCCTTCCAGATCACCGCCTCGATCTTGGCGCTCTCGTCCTTGAGCGCGAAATAGCAGTGGCCGGAGGAGTGGGCGCCGCGAAAGCCCGAGATCTCGCCGCGGACCCGGACATGGCCAAAGGCATCCTCCACCGTCCGCTTCAGGGACTGTGAAAGCTCGGAGACGGTGAATTCGGGGGCGTTGAGCAGGGGTTCCGCGGGCGGCATCGGCAAACGATTCGGCATTTTGGGGTCAGACCCGACGTTAAGGATTTTCGCCGCGCGGCGCCAATCCGGGGATTGATTTGGAGAGTACTCTGTAATATAGAGTTCTCTATCGATGGTGAGTTGAATGGAGTTGAGCCCATGGCGAAGCAGCTGCTGCGCGGCGTGTTGAACGGACTGAAATGGGCCCTGTGCGCAGTCGGCGCCGTGGCGCTGATCCTGGTCGCGATGATCGCAACGCCACCGGAGCGGCCGCCGGAGATGCGGTCGGTCTCGGAGTCGGTGAAGCTTGTCGACTTCTCGACCATGCCGCCGCTCGAGCGTTTTCAGGCCCGCGACGGCACCTGGATCGGCTTTCGCCACTACGTCCCGAACGGGCCGGCGAGCGGCCTTGGCGCGATCTTCATCCACGGCTCCTCCGGCTCCAGCGGCACCGTCAACCACGCGCTGACCCATGCGATCGCCTTGCGCGGCGTCGAGACCTGGGCGCTCGACATGCGCGGCCATGGCGGCTCTGGCACCCGTGGCGACATCGGCTATGTCGGCCAGCTCGAGGACGACCTCGTCGATTTCGTCGCTCATGTCCGCAAGGCCGCGCCCGATCTGCCGCTGACCCTGATCGGCCATTCAGCCGGCGCCGGCTTCTCGCTGCGCGTTGCCGCGACGCCGATCATGCAGGACATGTTCGTGCGCACCGTGCTGCTCGCGCCCTATCTCGGCTATGACGCGCCGACCAACAAGCCGCATTCCGGCGGCTGGGCCAATGCCGACGTTCCCCGCCTCCTCGGCCTCACCGCCCTGCGCAAGCTCGGCATCGACTGCTGCTCGCAGCTTCCGGTGCTTGCTCTGGCCGTGCCTGCGAATTCGGCGAAGTATCTCGTCCCCACCTATTCCGACCGCCTGATGCGCAATTTCGCGACGCGCGGCTATCGTCTCGATCTCGCGGCGACGACACGCCCCATCACGATCTTCGGCGGTGCCGAGGACGAGATGATGATCTCGGATAAATATGCGGAGGCGGTGCAGGCGATCAAACCGTCGGTCGACGTCAAGATCATCGACGGCATCAACCACATGGGCATCGTCACCAGCCCGAAGGCGATCTCGGCGATCGCCGAGGACGTGGCAACGCGCGGGAGCGGGCAGTCATGATGCGATCCGCTGATGGCAAGGCAAGCGCATATGGGAGCGGCTTCCCCGCGGCCATCCTTCGAGACGCCCGCCTGCGGCGGACCCTCAGGATGAGGGCGGAGTTTGCGGCGGTCGCTTCAAAGGGGACTGGTGCAGCTGAGCCTCATCCTGAGGAGACCGCGAAGCGGTCGTCTCGAAGGACGAGGCGTGCGCTCAGGTGTCACCGAGCGTCATACGAGATAGCGCTGGGACTGAAAGGGACGACATGATCGACAGCAAGGAGGCGTCCGCAGCGCTGGCCGACATCGACGACATCGTCCAGCGCGTGAAGCAATCGCAGCTCTACGAACTGGCGAGCTATGCGGCCGTCTGGTGGGGCGTGCTGGTGCTCGCAGGCAATCTCGTGACCTGGCTCTGGCCGGTCTATGCGGTCTACGCCTGGGTTGCGGTCGATGTTCTCGGTGTCGGCGGCCTGGTTGCGCTCCGCCTGCTCAATCCGCCGCATCATCCCCGGGGAGCAGCCTTCGACATCAGGCTGCTCCTGGTGTTCGTGTTGTTCTTCGCCTTCGGCTATCTCTGCACCAACGTGATCGGCCATTTCGGCCCGCGTCAGCTGGGGGCGTTCTGGCCGCTCTACTTCATGCTGTTCTACACCCTGGCAGGCCTCTGGTTCGGCTATGCCTTCGTGGCGATCGGTCTCGGCATCTCCGCGCTGACGCTGATCGGCTTCGTCTTCATCGGCGAGGCGTTCCCGCTCTGGATGGCCTTCGTCAACGGCGGCGGGCTGATCCTCGGCGGCCTCTGGATGCGGCGGATCTAGCCAATGGCGGAGCTCGACGACATCATCCACCAGCCGTTGCGGCTCAAGATCATGGCGGCGCTGAACGCGCTGCCTGCGACGGCGGGCCTGGAGTTCTCGCGGCTGAAAAAGCTGACGGGCGCCACCGACGGCAATCTCGGCGCGCATATCGAGACGCTGGCCAAGGCCGGCTATGTGTCCGTGGAGAAGGCCTTCGTCGGCAAGAAGCCGCAGACGACGGTGACCGCCACCGCGGCGGGGCGCGGCGCCTTCGCGCGGCATGTGGCGACGTTGCAGGAGATCATTGCGGGGAAGCAGGTGTAGCTTTCTGCAATGCTGATTGCGGTGCCTCTCCCCTTGCGGGAGAGGGAATCTTCGCTGGTGACACAGACTCACTCGGGTGAGGGGTTCTCTCTGCGAGTCTTACTCCTGTTTGTGTTTGCGGATACAACCCCTCATCCGCCGGTCTGTCGAAGCACGAGCCCGATCCGTTGGTCGCGATTGCGGAAGCCGCGAAGTGACAGCCTGCCACGCGGTGCCGTGGGACAAATTGGCTGTCACCAAGCGCTACTCAATTTCCTTACAGCGTCCCATCTCACGAAATCTAGCTGCTTGGTATTCGGCTCGAAGTACAGAACTCCTCGATCTCCAGCGCGAATAAGTTTGACCGCGAGCTTTTCATTTTCCAGTTGAATCGAGTGGTCGCTGGCTCCGCGTGACACATAAGAATGAGCAAAGTCGTGGCCGGTTGCAAATGCGGTAACGATGATCAAAATACCAGAGATCAAGTAGACTAACCTTCTGGGAATGGGAAACAAGCGGAACAAAAGTCACGGCTGCGCCAGCGATTAGTCCTGCGATCAATCCAAAGAAGCTGAAGTAAAGGGCTACTCCAACGAGCAAAACAAGACCCGCGGGTATTGCTGCATCGACGTATCGTCTCTTAGTCTTATGCATATTTTTCCCGGCAGTGTGGACTTTTACTCCAAGCAACACATCAAGGCCCGGGCCCAAATAGGCAATCAAAAAAATAGCCAATACAAACGCAACTGGCGTAGCTTCCAATGCGAAAACGACGTGCTCGGTGATCGAGAAGAGCGTGAATAGCTTAATATCGAGTCCGTAGAAGTATCCAACGTCGTAGCTGATCGCGATTGCAGTACCGATTAGCGGAATAAGAACGGCTACTTCCTTAAATTCTAGCTGCGGTTTCGCGGGTGCGTGTTGATCATCTTGCACTAGAGACCTCATGAGAGTATCGCGGCCAACGCGAAGCGTTCAATGCCATGGCGGTGCAACCCCTTCTTGCGAATCGGGAGCCGTCACGATGGCACAATGCAGGGTAGAGCCGCGAGGCTCGGGTTGTTTGTCCCGGCTATTCACAGGTTCGGTCCACTGCAGCGTCTCGCGTGCTGCCATGATCTCGATCTTCGCCGAGCGGCCGCAACCATCCGGACTGATGCCTTGCGATTTTAAGACCACCCGCGATAGTGGATGTCGTGAGCCCGCGTCTCTGGAGATTTTGGCTGATCGCCTCCGACAAAACCACCCTTCAGGTCCAGCCACGCAAATTCGGATGATGGGTACGGTGCCCTTGCAGTTTGCCAACGACGAACATCGAGCCGAATACCTGAGTGAACCTCGCCGAGCGATACGAGCGATCCCGGCTTGCCTTGAATCAGTCGCTCGCAAACCCATATTTTTGAGAATTTGGAGTCGAGTGATTCAAAGAAGGACTCGCTCGCCATCGCGCAACTGCCTGCGTCCTCATCTTCGCGCGTAAAGCCATCAGTTCGGCAAACGATCTCCCTTGCCCTGAACTGGTTTGGTAGATGATCTTTGAGCGCCGCAGTCAGCTTGGCAACGCAATCAGCATTCGCCTCCAGCCCGCGACGCGGCGATGTCCAGAATTGTGCGCGATACCCGGTTCTCGCGTTGAAGAACAAATCGTAAAGCTCTGGTTGGGTGCGAAACTGGACGATTCCGCGCATGCAACCGCGATAGCGATCAACTCCCAACCAGTAGTCGCCTGCTGTTATCGCCTTTTTTAGAGTCGACGAAAGGTTCTCGATGATCTGGTCGTATTCGATGGCTTGCTCAAGTCGTTGAGCGCGAGTCGCATCGTGCTGCGCAATCGTCGAGAAAGCCCATTCACCACTGGAGATGGGATTCGTCATCCGGGATTGTCCCCCATCTTCGCCGGTTCGAAATTCGGCCGCACCTCCGCGCTGCGCTGGCCGCAGCGCTCGCACACGAAGCGCGGCCCGATGTCGGAGAGCCGGACATCATCGGAGATTACGGTGACAGTGCACTAAACCAAGTCAACTGATGATTTGGCGTTGGAATTTAGTGCACTGTCACCGTAATTCTTGGAATTTAGTGCAGCGCCGTCACCGTAATTCAGGCACTCGTGGCAATTTTTTTGATTCTTGTGCCGATATGAGCACCCCATTCGCTGACTATCTCGTCCCGAAGTGCATGGGCTAGGTCAAGAACGGCATCTTCGACGACTTTGCGTGGTTCGCCATTCTGAAACTTCGCTAACGCGTCGCCCACTTGCTCCATGGCTCGCTCAACTTGCCTGTCCTCGACCACCGCAAGCTCGCTCCAATACAGTTCCCAGAAGCGATAGACTGCATCACTGTAGTCGGCCTTGTTTATGTCGGCGACAGCAAGCTTGCCGGCAATTTGTGCCGTCTCGGTGTAGAGCTTCAGTTGAAGCTCCAGGAACGGCTTTCTGCTCTCAAACTTTCTTGTGACTGCCGCGTCCTTCTCACTACGGAAATAGGTTAGGGCTACCCAAACCGCGCCAATCACTGTCGCAAGTGCCGTGCCGAATGGAGAGATATCGGTGATGAATTTGAGCGTTTCAGGACTCATTTTCGGAGTACCTAATCTGATATGGCCGAACTAGGTTGTCGATCCTTCCATTCGCCACACGAACTCTTTCATCGATTACTGATGCAATTAGCTGGGACGCGAATGCCGAAAGGCCGGACCCGACGGCAAATATGACTGAGCTTACAATGACAAGCGAAGTCCAGAACCTTCTAAACAGCGCTCGCTCTAGGGTCGGAGGCAGTTCATCGTATTGAGATGGGGGCGTGGCCGCTAGCTGCGGCGCTTCGAATGGCATGGCAATGATCCTACATTATCCAATAAACACTCACAGATAGTACGATGGTAATGATACATCCGCAATATTTTTGGCAGCGGGTGCCCGCTACGGGCAGGGGAATTACGGTGACGGTGCAGTCCAGCACTGTCACCGTAATTCTTTAATGCATGCTATTGCAGACCAACGCGTTCAAATCCACGATCAATCACCGGGGTCCTCAATCCAGTCCCTCAGTTCCTTAATGCGAGCTTCGGTGATGCGGGTAGCTGCCAGAATGTAGAGCATCCTACGTATGGTCCCGCCAAGGTGGCGCTGTGCTTGTCGTTCGGCTTCCGCGTTTCTAAATTCGCCCCAGAGTTTCTGCACCGCGTCAACTTCGTCGCGGCCTGTGTATGCTCTAACTTGAGCGCATATCTTGTCTAGCTCTTCGTTAAGAGCCGCGTAGCTCTGTGCAGCTCGATCGTTCATTTCCGATTGCGTCATCGGATAGTCAGGGAAAATCAGATTCGCGAAATGCTCGTCAGCGGCGTGCAAGAACGATATTGTGTGGTCAACGAGGGCCAACAATTCGGCATCAGTGCAGGGCGCCTCCAACGGAAATTCGTGGACTAGGATGTGGCGGACCTCTAGCAGACGAGCCATCGATGCACGCACCGCACCTACATCAGAGATAATTGGCTTCCCTTGTTGACCAGTCTGCTTTTCTTCCCAACGGTCGCGCGTGTTTTTAATCGCCTCAAAAAGATCGCCCTCCAGTATCCTCTCGAAAGTGGAGCAGATAGAACTCATCTCACTCAGAGATACGCTGTGCGCGAAGAGTTCGCCAAATGTTACGGCGCCCCCCTGCAAGCCCTTGGCTATCGGGAAATCGAATTTGAGACTAAGGTTCAATTTGGATGCGCGTTCGACATAAGGCGATCCAAAATCAATCAAGCGCTCCAACCAACGACGAAGAAACACCTCAAGAAGAGTCACCGCCCGAGCAGGAAGCAAATCGGAAAGCTCAGGGATTTGCTTTCTATTGGCCTGCCATGAGACTTTCAGGGATGCTAAATCGGTGTAGGAAGGGCAGCGCTTGTACTTGCCTCCGGCGCGCTGCCTCATCGTCATAAGTTCAGCAATTCTGTCTCTAGGCATTGTGATACCCGGTCTGAGGAGAGCGCAGGCGACGGTCTGCTCCCAACTACATCTTGAGTGCTTAGCTGACGAGTTGATCTTCACTCATCCGCCGATTTTGTTTGCGCCTTCGGATTACGGTGGATTACGGTGACAGTGCACTAAACTATGTCGTCCGATGCTTTGGCTTGAAGTTTAGTGCACTGTCACCGTAATTGATCTCGTCTAGCTCCACCTGATCTCGTCTAGCTCCGCCGTGGACCTATCGACGGTCGCTGACTTGCCGACCTACGCCCTTCGCAAACGCCTCTCTGAGCGGCGCAAGTGCCTCTGCTCGTCGGCGCGCATTGTCGCGGCGACGGATGATGCCGCGAATGGTCTCGCGATTGAGGCCGAACTCCTTTCCGAGGGCCGTCAACGACAGACCAGAGGCGCGGCCTTCGTCGTAGCGGGCGCAGATGCGCTTGTTGCGCTCCGGGACGTGAGGGTAGCGGGACTTGCTTGGATCAGTTGCCATGCTGGAATCTCCGTAGGCAACCTCAAGTTTATCTGAGTCGCAGCCGCTCGAACGCCGGGGTTCTACGGTAGCTCCGTCGCGCCGCCGTGCAGCGCGAGCCCTGCTTTTGGCGCGCGCTCGACCGCCGGTCGCAGCACCAAAAACCGGCTGCTGCGCCGACGCATCAGCAGCCTCGCCAAGCCCGCCCAGATGCAGTAACGAAAGGTGACCGCAAGCGGAGAAGGGGCGGCTTCGCCGCGCCCCGGAATGACGGGGAGCGTGGGGCATCACCCCCTTGAGACCCGCCCCGATTCGTGCGACCTCCGCCCCAGCAAACCCCTCTTTTCGAGCCTTCGATGCACATCCTCCTGCTCGGTTCCGGCGGCCGCGAACATGCTCTCGCATGGAAAATCGCAGCCTCTCCCCTGGTGACCAAATTCTGGTGCGCGCCCGGCAATGCCGGCATCGCGCGGGAGGCGGAATGCGTGGCGCTCGATGTCGCCGACCATGCTGCCGTGATCGCCTTCTGCAAGAGGAACGCGGTCGAGCTTGTGGTGGTCGGCCCGGAGACGCCGCTGGCGGCCGGCATCGTCGATGACCTCACCGCCGCCGGCATCAAGGCGTTCGGGCCGAGCGGGGCGGCCGCCCAGCTTGAAAGCTCCAAGGGCTTCACCAAGGCGCTGTGCACCGAATTCGGCATTCCGACCGGCGCCTACAAGCGCTTCACCAATGCCAAGGACGCGCGCGACTATGTCATCAGCCAGGGCGCGCCGATCGTGGTGAAAGCCGACGGTCTTGCCGCCGGCAAGGGCGTCGTCGTCGCCAAGACCGTGCGCGAGGCCGAGGACGCCATCGCCATGATGTTCGAGGGCGCCTTTGGCGAAGCCGGCGCCGAAGTCGTGATCGAGGAATTCCTGCCGGGCCGCGAGATCAGCTTCTTCGCGCTGTGCGACGGCGAGACCGCCATTCCGCTGGCCTCCGCGCAGGACCACAAGCGCGTGTTCGACCACGACGTCGGCCCGAACACCGGCGGCATGGGCGCCTATTCGCCGACGCCGCTGGTGACGCCGGCGATCCATGACGCGATCATGGCCAGGATCATCCTGCCGACGGTCGCCGGCATGAAGCAGCGCGGCACGCCGTTCCGCGGCATCCTCTATGCCGGGATCATGCTGACCACGCAGGGTCCGAAGCTGTTCGAGTTCAACGTCCGCTTCGGCGATCCCGAGTGCCAGGTCCTGATGCTGCGCATGATGTCGGACATCGTGCCGGCGTTCATTGCCGCCTGCGACGGGGAGTTGAAGCATTTCGATCTGCGCTGGTATCCGGAATCCGCACTCACCGTGGTGATGGCGGCGAAGGGCTATCCCGGCGACTACCAGAAGGGCACGCGCATCCAGGGGCTGGAGGAGGCCGCCAAGGTCGACACCGTCGAGATCTTCCACGCCGGCACCGTCGCAAAGGACGGCGCGATCCTCGCCAATGGCGGCCGTGTGCTCAACGTCTGCGCGCTCGGTGCGACCGTGACGGAGGCGCAAGGCCGCGCCTATCAGGCCGTCGACCGCATCAACTGGCCGGAAGGCTTCTGCCGCCGCGACATCGGCTGGCAGGCGGTGGAAGCGGAGAAGGCCAGGGGCTGACAGCGGTTTTTCCGCTGCGCGCGCAAAAAACCTTGCGCCATCGCGCCGCCATATCGACATTTCAAAAATGCGTAGTCGGCTGTTGGGCTTAGCGCCCTTCGCCGAGGACGCGTGCTACTGTGCATGGGGTTGTTTTCGACATTTTTGTTGGAAGCGGTTCCGGGACTGACCAGACAAGGATGCAGAAAGATGTCCGATCTCGCCGACCTCTATCCCGGCTTCGCCTCCGAGTGGATCAACACCTCCCTCGGCCGCATCTTTGCCCGCGTCGGCGGCAAGGGGCCGCCGCTGCTGCTCCTGCACGGCTTCTCCGAGACGCATGTGATGTGGCACCGCGTGGCGCCGCAGCTTGCCGACAAGTTCACGCTGATCATCGCCGACCTGCCGGGCTATGGCTGGTCCGACATGCCCGAGAGCGACGCGCTGCACATGCCCTACAGCAAGCGCGCGATGGCCAAGGCCATGGTGGAGGCGATGGAGCGCCTCGGCCACGTGCACTTCGCGCTCGCCGGCCACGACCGCGGCGGCCGCGTCTCCTACCGCCTCGCGCTCGACCATCCCGGTCGGCTGTCGAAGCTTGCCGTGCTCGATATCCTGCCGACCTATAATTACTGGGAGCGGATGAACCGCGCCTACGCGCTGAAGATCTATCACTGGACCTTCCTGGCGCAGCCCGCCCCGCTGCCGGAGACGCTGATCTCGGGCAATGGCGAGTTCTTCCTGCGCTTCAAGATGGCGAGCCAGACCAAGTCGAAGACGTTAGAGGCCATCGACGAGCGCGCGCTCGAACACTACATCGCCCCGTTCCGCGATCCCGCCCGCGTGCACGCGATGTGCGAGGACTACCGCGCCGGCGCCTATTTCGACTACGACCTCGACAAGGCCGATTTCGAGGCTGGCAAGAAGATCACCATTCCCATGCTGGCGCTGTGGGGCAACGCCGGCGTCGCGCAGGCCGCAGCGACACCGCTGGATACGTGGAAGCAATGGGCCACGAACGTCGACGGAATGCCGGTGGACTCGGGGCACTTCCTCACCGAGGAGAACCCCGACGTCACCGCAAAGGCGCTGCGCGAGTTCTTCGCAGGCAGCTAGCGCCGCTCCCGAAAGAACTCCTTGAGCAGCCGCGCCGCTTCGCTCTCGCCGACCCCGGAATAGACGTCCGGCGCGTGATGGCAGGTCGGCGAGGCAAAGAAGCGCACGCCTGATTCTACCGCGCCGCCCTTGGGGTCGGCGGCGCCGTAATAGAGTCGCCTGACCCTTGCAAAAGAGATCGCGCCCGCACACATGGTGCAGGGCTCCAGTGTCACGTAGAGGTCGCAGTCGACCAGGCGCTCGCTGCCGATCTTTTTCGCGGCCTCGCGCAGCGCGACGATCTCGGCATGGGCCGTGGGGTCGTAATCGGTCAGCGTCCGGTTGGCGGCCGTGGCGATGACCTCGTAATTGCGGACCACGACGCACCCGATCGGAACTTCGCCCGCCTTTCCGGCATTTTCGGCCGTTTTGAGCGCCAAATCCATGAAAGAGGGGGCTTTCAAGCCTCGTATCATCGCCAGAAACCTGCTAGTAGCTCCGCCTTCAGCAAGAGTGAATACCGGTTTTGCCTGAGCATGCGGCTCGGAACGAGCGCGCACACTGCCCTCTGGCCACCCCCTGAGTGAGATTATTCATGCCTCGCGACAGCGACAAAGACAACGATTCCCGCGGCCGGCGTGATCGAGGCCCGGCCAAGGGCCGTTCCGGCAAGGCGCGCGGCCCCGAGAAGAAGTTCGCCAAGCGCGGCTTTGAGGGCAAGGGCGACAGCCGCCCACCCCGCGGTGACCGCGAGGGCCGTCCGTTCCGCCGCCGCGAAGAGGGCGATGCCCCGCGCCGCGATTTCAGCGACCGCCCGCGCTTCAAGCGCGACGACCGCGGTGGTGAGGAGCGCGGTGAGCGCAGCTTCAAGCCGCGTGGCGACCGTCCGTTTTCGGATCGCGGCGCGCGCGACGGCGAGAAGCGGCCGTTCAAGCCGCGCGGCGATCGCCCGTCCTATGGCCGTGACGACCGTCCGCCGCGCAGCCGGGATCGCGACGATTCCCGCGCCGCCGGCCGGACCGGTGACAGGAAGTTCGGCGACAAGCGGCCCTCCGCACCGCGTGGCGACCGCCCGGAGCGTAAGTTCGACGGCGAACGGAAGTTCTCGCGCGGCGCACCGGACCGCAGCGACCGCCCGCGCGATCGTGGCGAGCGCAGCGATTCGAAGCCGTGGCAGAAGCGCGATGCGGGTCCGCGCGGCGACCGGCCGCCGCGCAAGGATTTCAGCAAGGGTCCGCGCAAGGATTTTGGCGGCCGCGATCGCAGCGAAGACAAGCCCTGGCAGAAGCGCGAAGGCGGCGACGACCGTCCGCGGTTCTCGCGTTCGCGCGACGATCGGCCGTCGGGCGATCGTCCGTTCCGCGAGCGGCCCAAATTCGATCGTCCCAAGTTTGATCGTCCCAAGTTCGATCGCCCGCGCGATGATCGTCCAAAATTCGATCGCCCCCGTCGTGACGGCGATGGCGAGCGCGGCGGCGACCGGCCGAAATTCAATCGCCCGCGCGAGCGCTCGGAAGGCCGCTCCGACTGGCACGAGCATCCGCGCAGCGAAGGCCGGTTCGGTGATCGTCCGCGCCGCGAAAACGAGGACGAGAGCCGGATCTTCGAGAAGCGCCCGGCCTTCGGCGGCCGCGGCGCCTATCGCGAGCGCGATCGGGATTTCGAGGGGCGGCCGCGCCGCGAAGACGCGCCGAAGCCGAAGAAGGCCGGCGAGCGCATCGCCAAGGCGCTGGCGCGCGCGGGGCTTGCCTCGCGCCGCGACGCCGAGGAGATGGTCACGCAGGGCCGCGTCGCCGTCAACGGCCGCGTCATCAATTCGCCGGCGCTCGACATCACACCGAACGACGTCGTCACTGTCGACGGCAAGCCGTTGCCGCCGCGCGAGCGCACGCGGCTGTTCCTCTATCACAAGCCGCGCGGCCTCATGACCACGCATGACGATCCCGAGGGTCGTCCGACCGTGTTCGACAATCTGCCCGAAGGTCTGCCGCGCCTGATCAGCGTCGGCCGGCTCGACTTCAACACCGAAGGCCTGTTGTTGCTCACCAATGACGGCGGCCTCGCGCGCACGCTCGAGCTGCCGGACACCGGCTGGCTGCGCCGCTACCGCGTCCGCGCCCATGGCGACGTCACCCAGGCCCAGCTCGACGAGCTCAAGGCTGGCATCGAGGTCGAGGGCGTCAAATACGGCCCGATCGATGCGACACTCGAGCGCGACCAGGGCGCCAATGTCTGGCTGGTGTTCGCGATCCGTGAAGGCAAGAACCGCGAGGTGCGCAACGTCTGCGCCCATCTCGGGCTCGAGGTGAACCGGCTGATCCGCGTGTCCTACGGCCCGTTCCAGCTCGGCGAGGTCCCCGAAGGCCAGGTCGAGGAGATCAAGTCGCGCGTGCTGCGCGAGCAGCTCGGCGACAAGGTGATCGAGAAGTCGGGTGCGCAGTTCGACGTGCCGCAGAAGGCCGCTGCGACCGATGACGGCGCGCCGCACGAGAAGAAGCCCGCCAGCAAGCGCGCCGTGATCAACGACCGCAAGGGCCGCCGCGTGCTGGTGCAGCGCACCGGCAGCGAGGAGGCGCGCGAGCGCAACGAGGCGGAGGCGAGCGGCTATGGCCCCCCGCGCCGTCCCAAGCGCGGCTATCACGGTAAGCGCGATTTGACGCCGCGGGAGGACTAATTGCGCGTCGTCGGCGGTCGCTTGAAGGGGCGTAATCTCGCCTCACCGTCCTCGCGCGACATCCGCCCCACGGCGGACCGCCTGCGCGAGTCCGTGTTCAACATCCTCGTGCACGCCTATGACGATCCGATCGAGGACGCGCGCGTGCTCGATCTCTTCGCGGGCACCGGCGCGCTCGGCATCGAGGCGTCTTCGCGCGGCGCGAAGTTCGTGCTGTTCGTCGACAACGGTGCGGAGGCGCGGGCGTTGTTGCGCAACAATGTAGAATCGCTCGGCCTCGGCGGGGTGACAAAAGTCTATCGCCGCGATGCGACCGATCTCGGCCCGGCGCATCCCGTCGAGCCGTTCTCGCTGGTGTTCCTCGATCCGCCCTATGGCAGGGGACTTGCGGAGAAGGCGCTTGTGAGCTTGCGCGACGGCGGCTGGCTGACACCGGGCGCGCTGCTGGTGGTGGAAGAGGCCAAGGCCGCGCAGTTTACGGCGCCTGAAGGTTTCGAGGAGCTGGAGCGGCGCGCCTATGACGACACGGAGTTCGTGTTTTTGAAGCGCAACGCTTAAATTACCGCCGCCCGAACAGCTTCTCCACATCCGAGAGCTTCAGCTCGACATAGGTCGGCCGGCCGTGATTGCACTGGCCGGAGTTCGGCGTCTCCTCCATCTCGCGGAGCAGGGCGTTCATCTCCTCGGGCCGCAGCCTGCGGCCGGCGCGCACCGAGCCGTGGCAGGCCATGGTGGCGGCGACGTGCATCAGGCGGCGCTCGAGCGGCAGCGCTTCGTCCCATTCGGCCATATGCTCGGAGAGGTCGCGCAAGAGCCCGCCCGCATTGGTCTTGCCGAGGAGCGACGGCGTCTCGCGCACGGCGACCGCGCCCGGGCCAAAGGATTCGATCGCAAGCCCGAACGAGGCCAGCTCGTCGCTGCGCTCGAGCAGGCGCTCCACCGTGGCCTCGTCCATCTCGACGATCTCGGGGATCAAGAGGATCTGCCGCTGCACGCCGTTGGCGGCGAGCGAGGCCTTCAGCCCCTCATAGACGATGCGCTCATGCGCGGCATGCTGATCGACGATGATCAGGCCGTCGCGGGTCTGCGAGACGATGTAGGTCTCGTGGATCTGCGTGCGCGCCGCGCCGAGCGGGCGGTCGACGAGGTCGCTGACGGGCTGCGTCTCGAACCGCACGTCTGCACTGGGCGCGCCGACATCGAACGCCGCCTGGGCGCGCTCCGTGAAGGCGGGCGCCGCCGCGCCATCGAATGACGGCATCGGTGCGACCGGCGCGGACGGCGAGGCCCGCCAGTCCCAGCTCGCCGGGCGCGGCGTGAAGGCGGGCCGGAACGAGGACAATGCACTCTCGCCGCTGTTGGCGGCGGTGCGGCGGCCCTCGCGCGCGAGCGCCTCCTTCAATCCATGGACGATCAGCGCGCGCACGAGGCCCGCGTTGCGGAAGCGGACCTCGGTCTTGGCCGGATGCACGTTGGCGTCGACCTCGCGCGGATCGAGCGTGACGAACAGCGCCAGCACGGGGTGGCGGTCACGCGGCAGATAGTCGGAATAGGCCGCGCGCACGGCCCCTAGGATCAGCTTGTCGCGCACCGGGCGGCCGTTGACGAAGAGATATTGTCCGAGCGCGTTGGCTTTGGTCAGCGCGGGGGCTGCGGCATAGCCGGAAACGACGATGCCCTCGCGTTCGGCATGGACCTCGATGGCGTGGCTGCGAAACTCCGCGCCGAGGATGTCGCCGAGCCGCGTCAGCCGTCCGGCGGCGCCGGGTAGCGCCGCGGCCCAGGTCACGGGCGCGCGCTCTTCGCCCGCAAGCGTGAAGGCGACGTCCGGTCGCGCCATTGCGAGCCGCCGCACCACCTCGCGGATCGCCTCGGCCTCGGTGCGGTCGGTCTTCAAGAACTTCAGCCGCGCCGGCGTCGCGTAGAAGAGGTCGTTGACCTCGACGCGCGTGCCGTGGGCCAGCGCCGCCGGCATGATTTCCGATTTCTCGCCGCCCTCGACGGTGAGTGCCCAGGCGTGCGGCTCGCCGGCATGGCGCGTGGTGATCGACAGACGCGCCACCGAGCCAATCGAGGGCAGGGCCTCGCCGCGGAACCCGAGCGTGCGGATCTGGAGCAGGTCCTCGTCGTCGAGCTTGGAGGTGGCGTGGCGCTCCACCGCGAGCGCGAGGTCCTTCGCCGTCATCCCGCTGCCGTCGTCGGTGATGCCGATCCGCCGCCGGCCGCCGCCGTCGGTGAAGACGTCGATCCGGCTCGCGCCGGCATCGATCGCGTTCTCGACCAGCTCCTTGACCACGCTCGCGGGTCGTTCGACCACCTCGCCGGCGGCGATGCGGTTGACGACTTGCTCTGGCAGTTGGCGGACGGGCATGGGCTCGGGTCTTGGGTTCGCGAACGGCGTTATCTTAAGCCGTGTTGCGTCAAAAGCATGTGTTGAGCAACAGGAACGTGGCGGGCTGGGGAAGAGGGATATCTATCACATTGAAGACATTGGACGTTCGAGAAAATCGCGCAGGCGGGACGGACCGATCTCCGGCTGCAGTCCTGATTGTGGGGTGCCGGGCCGCGGTGTAGCATCGTGAAAAAACGGCAACAGGACGGGAGGACGCCATGTGCCATCTCTTCGCGCACCAGCCCCAACGCGACTACGAATCCCAGACCCGCTCCTTGCGGATCGATGGCCACTGCACCTCGATCCGGCTGGAAATGGCGTTCTGGGACACGTTGGAGGAGATCGCGGCCAGGGAGAACATGAGCCTCGGGAAGTTCCTGACCACGCTCTACAACGAGGTGCTCGACCATCACGGCGAGGTCAACAATTTCGCCTCGCTGCTGCGCTGCTCATGTTTGATCTACCGGTCGAGGAACATGGCGACGGTGCAGGAGTTCAAGGCCACGGTGGCGCCGATCCTCGATGCGGCCGAATAGCTGTCCCAACAAAAGTGCGTAGCCCGGATGGAGCGTAGCGCAATCCGGGTTCTGGTCATCCGTCCGCGCCCCGGATTACGCTTCGCTCCATCCGGGCTACGAGATTCCATCCGGGCTTCGCAACTGCCTCCACATCATCATTGCGAGGAGCGCTTGCGACGAAGCAATCCAGAATCTTTCGGCGTCGGCAGTCTGGACTGATTCGCTCCGCTCGCAATGACGGGGGAGAGAGCGGTTGCCTATCTGACCTCAGATCTCCTTCTTCTGCATCGCGCCGGCGATGTAATCCGCCTGCCGGATCGCGAGCGCGACGATTGTCAGGGTCGGGTTGCAGGCCGCGCCGCTGGTGAACTGGCTGCCGTCGGAGACGAACAGGTTCTTGACGTCGTGGCTCTGCCCGAACTTGTTGACCACGCCGTCGCGCGGCTTCTCGCTCATCCGGTTGGTCCCGAGATTGTGCGTGCTCGGATAGGGCGGCGTGGGATAGGTCACGGTGGCGCCGACGGCGTCGTAGACCGCGGCGCCCTGCTTGTAGGCGTGTGCGCGCATCGCGATGTCGTTGGGATGGTCGTCGAAATGCACGCTCGCGACCGGCTGGCCGAACTTGTCCTTCACGACCGGGTCGAGCGTGATGCGGTTGGTCTCCTGCGGCATGTCCTCGCCGACCAGCCACATGCCGGCCATCCTGGGATAACCGTCGAGCGCTGACGTGAACGGACGGCCCCAGGCGCCGGGATTGAGGAAGGCCGCCATGAACGGCAGGCCGATCGACAGCGTCTCCATCTCATAGCCGCCGACGAAGCCGCGTTTCGGATTGTTGGCGGCCTCGTCGCGAATGATGCCGGCCATGGTGGTGCCGCGATACATGTGCACCGACTTCTCGAACACGGCGTAGACGCTGCCGGTCATGTGCCGCATGTAGTTGCGGCCGACCTGTCCCGACGAATTGGCGAGGCCATCCGGGAACATGGTCGAGGCGCTGTTGAGCAGCAGCCGCGGGCTCTCGATCGAATTGCCGGCGACCGCGACGATGCGCGCCTTCTGGCGTTGCATTGCGCCTGCCTCGTCGGCGTAGACGACACCGGTGACCTTGCCGCCGGCGTCATGCTCGATCTTGACCGCCATGCTGCTCGGCCGCACCTCGAGATTGCCGGTCGCCTCGCCCTTGGGGATCTCGGTGTAGAGCGTCGACCATTTCGCGCCGGACTTGCAGCCCTGGAAGCAGAAGCCGATCTGCTGGCAGGAGCCGCGGCCATCGCGCGGCTGGCTGTTGATCGCCATGTTGCCGGTGTGCACGGTCTTGTAGCCGAGCTTCTTCGCGCCGGCCTCCAGCACCTTGAAGTTATTGTTGCCGGGAAGTCCGGGAATGCCGTTGGTGCGGGTTACGCCCATCTTGTTCTCGGCCTTGGCGTACCACGGCTCCATCTCCGCCAGCGTCACCGGCCAGTCGAGCAAATTGGCGCCGGGAATATTGCCGTAGGCGCTCTTCACCCTGAACTCGTGCTCGTCGAAGCGCAGCGAGGCGCCGGCCCAATGCACGGTCGAGCCGCCGACCGCCTTGACGATCCAGGCGGGAAGACCCGAGAAGTCCTTGGCGACGCGCCACGTCCCCGACGTGGTGCGGGCATCGGTCCAGGCGAGCTGGGAAAAGCTCTCCCACTCGTCGTTGATGAAGTCCTGGTTCTCGATGCGGGGCCCTGCTTCGAGAATGACCACCTTGACGCCCTTCTGCGCGAGCTCGTTGCCCAGCGTGCCGCCGCCGGCACCGGAGCCGACGATCACCACAACGCTGGAGTCGTTCAGATCGAATTTTGTCATATGCGTTCTCCTGAACCGTTGGGTGGCGATTTAAGCCTTCGGCAGCCAGTCGATGTCGGCGAAGCCGCGGTTGATGTAGCCGCCGTGCTCGGCGGAGGAGCCCTCGTAGCCGAACCGCGGCCAGACCTCTTTCTGGTTGTAGAGCGAGACGATCAGGTCGCCGCGCACCTTCTGGAAGAAGTCGCTCTGCTCGATCTCCTTCAGCAGCACCACGCGGTCGGCTTCCCAGGGGACTTCGGCGTAAGCCACCTTGTGGCGATCCCGCGCGTTCTGATCGAGCCGCGCGATGCCGTCGCTGATCAGCGACTTGATGGCAGGGTCCTTGGCCGCCTTGCCGTCCCATGGCTTGATCGCGGTGATGTAGTAGCTGTCGCCGAGAATATCGTGCGGATAGATGTCGCGCGCGACCTTCAGCAGCGTCTTCATCGTCGCCGGGGACAACGTGCTGGAATCATCGGCCCATGCGTCCTCGATGCTGACGGCGACGCTGGTCGCGACAGCGACGACCGGCACGGCGGTCGCCGCGCCCTTGAGAAAGACGCGGCGGTTGTGCTTGCTTCGACGATCGACTTCTCTCATGGCATTCCTCCGTATTTTTGTGATTTGGATCTTTGTGAGTTGATCAGTTGAAACGTCCGCCCCGCTGGATCACCTCGATCTTGTAGCCATCGGGATCACTGACGAAGAAGAAGCGCGCCAGCGTCCTGCCGTCGTGCTTGAAGTCGCGCAAGGGGCCCGGTGCGAGCTTCTCGCGCTCGAAGCGGGCATGCTCGGCATCGAGATCGTCGACGACCACGGCGAGATGGCCGTAGCCGTCGCCGAGCGCGTACGGCTCCTTGCGATCGAAATTCACCGTCAGCTCCACCTCGAAAGGTGAGGAGGGGTGACGCAGATAGATCAGGGCGAAGTCAGAGAACTTCAGGTGGTCGGTGACTTCGAGGCCGAAGGCGCGCTGGTAGAAATCGAGCGAGCGCGCCTCATTCAGCACGCGGATCATGGAATGGACGGGCTTGGCCATTCAGTTCAGCTCCTTGAGGTAGGTGATGATGGCGGCGCGCGTCTCCGGCTTACCCTGCCGGTAGGCCATGACCACGCCGGGAATGACGGCTTGCGGATTGGTCAGCCACGCATCGAGCCGGGTCTCGTCCCAGGCGAAGTCGGCTTTGGCGAGGCCGTCCGAATAGCGGAAGCCGTCGACCTTGCCGGCGGTCCGGCCCACGATCTTGACCAGCGGCGGACCTTGCCGCAACGGTTCCGACAGGCTCAAAGTGTGACACACCGCGCATTGCTGCTTGAACAGTGTCGCGCCGTCCGGCGGCTTTGCGGCCGGCAAGGGCATCTGCGCGTCGGCAACCCGCACCACCAGCACCACTGCGGTGCACAATCCCAGCACGACTGCGCGCATTGCCAAGAGCTCGCCCATCCACGTCAAATTCAGCGTGCGCAAACTCTAGGCGCCGCCAAACATGCGGTGGTAGTAGCGGGCTGTTTCGCTGCAAGCGGAGATGCTCGCGGGGAGCGTGTTCCGCGCTGCCGCATATGCGGAGCACAATTCCGCGAAACCGCCTCGAAATCCCTAAACGATGACCACACGAGGCGGATTGCATCGCGATCGCGCCGCTCGAACTCTCTATGCGATGAACCGGTCCGGTGCAGGCGGGCGGCGCAGGACGCAGCCGACCCGTTCATCGCGAAAAATCCAGGAGAAATGGATGAAGTTGGTGAAGACTTCTGCAATCGCATGCGCTCTTGCGGCCCTCATTGCGACGCCCGTTTTCGCGCAAGGCACGTCATCTGGCATCAAGCCTGGCGGCACCGTGCAAAGCAAACCCATGCAGGGGGGCGCGTCAGTCGGCGAAGATGAGGATCTCGCTACGCAGCCGGGAGCTGCGGGTGAGAAGACGGGCATGAAGTCGACCAAGGGGACGAAGGGCACGGTCGGCACAACGGGAAGCGCAGCGCACAAGGGGACGGTCGACGATTCCGCTTCGGGCAGCCCCGCCACCGGCAAGCGTTACTGACGCCGGAACGTGAACCTGCAAACCTCCGGCCGCTCGGCGGCCGGAGGTCTTTGCCCATTCAATCGTCGAAACTCCGGCCGCGTCCGGCCTTGACGTCGCTGCGACGCTTCTTGCCCTCAAGCCGGCGCTGCTTGGAGCCAAAGGTCGGCCGTGTCGCGCGCCGTGGCTTCGGCCGTATCATCGCCTCGCTCAGGATCTCGACGAGCCGGTCGATGGCGTCCTGGCGGTTGCGTTCCTGGGTGCGGAAGCGCTGGGCGTGGATCACGATCACGCCGTCCTTGGTCATGCGCTGGCCCGCGATGCGGGCGAGTCGGATCGTCGCATCCTCCGGCAGGGTCAGCTTGCGCGTGTCGAAGCGCAGCTGGGCCGAGGTCGCGACCTTGTTGACATTCTGCCCGCCGGGGCCGGAGGCGCGGACGAAGCCGATCTCGATGTCGTCCTCGTCGATGACGAGATCGCGGGATATCCGCAGCATGAAGGCACCATTCGTGATGTCCGGACATATCCCGGACGTTCACGTTCGGCAATGGCGCTCATACGAAACGCAAATGGCCGGGCGAGCCCGGCCATTCAACACAGCGGATGGAAGACCTCAGTTCGACTTCGTCGCCGGTGCTGCCGCCGGCTGGGCGGCGGCCTGCGGGGCGCGGCCGACGACGACGGTCAGGAGGCCCTGGCCCCAGAGGCGCTTGGCGGCCGCCTTGGCGTCATCCAGCGTCACCGCGTCGACGATGGCGTTGCGCTTCTCGATATAGTCGATCGGCAGCTTGTCCTGCTGGTATTGCAGCAGCGCCTGCGCGAGCTTCGAGGACGTATCCAGCGCCAGCATCTGCGAGCCCTTGAGGTAGGACTTGGCCTCGTCGAGCTCCTTCTGCGTCGGGCCCTCCTCGGCGATGCGGCGCACCTCCTTCTCGATGGCGTCGATGGTGTCGCCGGCACGGTCGGCCCGGGTGCCGGTATTGCCGATGAAGACCGCCGAATGCTCCATCCAGAGCAGCGATTCAAACACCGAATAGGCGAGGCCACGCTTCTCGCGGACCTCGCGATAGAGCCGGGAAGACAATCCGCCGCCGCCGAGGATGTGGTTGACGACATAGGCCGCCATGAAGTTCGGGTCGCTGCGCTTCACGCCGGGGCCGCCGAAGGTGATGACAGTCTGCGGCACGTCGAGCGGCACGAAGGCGCGCTGCGGCGGCTTGGCTGCCTCGACGTCGGGCACCGGCACGAGATTGGCCTTGGCGGGCAGGCTGCCGAAGGTGTGGTCGAGCAGCTTGCCGAGGGTCGCCGGATCGACGTCGCCGACCACTGCGACTTTCAGCCCGTCCTTGGCGAGCACGCGGCCGACATAGTCCTTCATGTCGGCAACCGTGACGGTCGGCACGCTGTCCAGCGTGCCGTTGGTCTGCCGGCCGTAGGGATGATCGCCGAAGGCGACCTCCAGGAATTTGCGGCTCGCGAGCGACGTCGGGTTGGTGGTCTCGCGGCGCAGGCCCGAGATCACCTGCGAGCGGATGCGCTCGACGTCGGCGGTGTCGAAATGCGGCGAGGTCAATGCCATCCTGAGCAGGTCGAAGGCTTCGTCCTTGTTGTCGCGCAGCATGCGCAGGCTGCCGCGGAAGGTGTCGCGGGTGGCGCTGAAGGAAAGCTCGATGGCGCGGCGGTCGAGCCGCTCGTGGAAGGTCTTGGAGTCGAGATCGCCGGAGCCTTCGTCGAGGAGATCGCCGACGAGATTGGCGACGCCCGCCTTGTCCTTGGGATCCTGGGCCGAGCCGCCGGCAAAGGAATATTCCATGGCGATCAGCGGCACGGTCGCGTCCTGCACGAACCAGGCCTCGATGCCGCCGGGCGAAACCAGGCGCTGGATCTTTGCGGCGGCCTGCGACGGCTGGACCGCGGCGAGCGCGAGCGCAGCGCCGGTGACGAAGGCCAACGCGAAACGACGCGTGCGAAGGAAGGGATAGGTCACGAACGCTTCTCCTCGCGCTTGGTGGCGGTGGTGTCCTTGATCAGATAGCCCGTCACCGAACGCTTCTTCTCCAGCCATTTCTGCGCAACAGCGCGAACCTGGTCGGCGGTGACCGCGCGAATGCGGTCGGGCCAGCTCCTGATGTCCTCGATCGACAGGCCCGTGGTTAGCGCGCCGCCATACCAGCGCGCCAGCACCGCCTGGTTGTCCTGGGCGTAGATCGCTTCCGCGATGAGCTGCGTCTTGACCCGCTCGAGATCCTCGGCGCGGATCGGGTTCTGCGCGATGTCGGCGATGACGCCGTCGATCACCTGCTCGACCTCGGCGAAGCCGACGCCCGGTTTCGGCGCGGCCGAGATCGCGAATTGGGTCGGGTCGAGCGAGACGCTCGAATAGCTGGCGCTGGCGGAGACCGCGAGCGGCTTGTCGACGACGAGCGCGCGGTAGAGATAGGAATTGCTGCCGCTGCCCATCAGCTGGGCCATCACGTCGAGGGCCGCACTCTCGCCGGCCGCGGCCGTCGTGGCGGAGGGCACGAGATAATAGCGACGCAGGCTCGGTTGCTCGACGCGCGGGTCGGACAGCGTGACGGTGCGCGGCGCCGCCGGGTCCGGCTCCTGCGGACGGACGCGGCGTGCCGGGATCGCGGGCTGGGCCGGGATGGAGGCGAAATTGCGCTCGACCAGCGGGCGGATGTCGGCGGCCTCGACGTCGCCGGCGATCACCAGGATCGCGTTGTTCGGCGCGTAGAAGCGGCGGTAGAAGGCCAGCGCATCCTCGCGATCGAGCTTCTCGATCTCCTGATGCCAGCCGATCACCGGCCGGCCGTAGGGATGGTTGAGATAGAGCGCGGCCATGATCTGCTCGTTGAGCCGCGCGTCCGGATTGTTGGCGATGCGCATGTTGTACTCTTCGAGCACGACGTCGCGTTCGGGCAGCACGTTCTCGTCCTTGAGGATCAGGCCGGTCATGCGATCGGCCTCGAACTCCATCATGGTCGGCAGCTGCTCTTTCGGCACGCGCTGGTAGTAGTTGGTGTAGTCGACTGAGGTCGAGGCGTTCTCGTTGCCGCCGACACGGAGCACGGTCTGCGAGAATTCGCCGACCGGATGCTTCTCGGTGCCCTTGAACATCAGGTGCTCGAGGAAGTGCGCGAGCCCGGACTTGCCCGGCGTCTCGTCGGCCGAGCCGACCTTGTACCAGATCATCTCCGTGACCACGGGCGTGCGGTGGTCCGGGATCACCACGACCTGGAGGCCGTTGCTGAGCGTGAAGCTGGCGGGCGGGGCCGATGTCACCGTGGTCTGGGCGAGGGCGGCGTTGGCTGTCAGGACACTCGTCGAAAGCAGCGCGGTAAAAAGGCAGGCAACCGATCGGTTTGCGGACATCATGATCCCTGGTGAAAGGCCGAGCCCGGATGTCCGGCTCGGAGGCACGGCATGCTACACCGTGCGGCTGAGGCTTCGCGTCACGAAGCAGAGAACTCAACGCGTAGGCAAGTTACTGATAAGCAATTCAAGGGCCGCGTCCGGCGCGCATGAGCCGCCGGCGCCAGGTTCGCTAATGTCAGGACGTCGCGGCGGGCGAGGGGGGCTATTGCTCCTTGTCCTTGCCCGACATGATGTCGAAATAGGTCCGCCGCGACTTGTCCGGACCGGCGCCATAGGCGTAGTTCGGCGACGGCGTCTGATAGCCCGGCGGGGGCTCGACCAGCGACTGGCGCGGGGGTTCGCTCGTGAATTGCTTTTCCTCGGAGCTGTTGCCGCTCTTCATCATGTTCCACAGGCCACCGGAGAAACCGAGCTGGGCGGGGCTGAGCGACGGGTTGCCGTTGGTGCCCGGCTGAATCGGATCGTTGCTGGTGCGCTCCGGGGCAGCTGCCGTGCCGGCTCTCATCTCGGCGGGCGTCAGCGGCTGGGCCGCCTGCCAGTTCTCCGTCGCCTTGACGGCCTTTTTCCTCTGAGCGATGGCCTCCTTGCGGCGCTTCTCGTCGGGGTCCTTCGGCCAGTTCGGCGCGTTCTTGGCTTCGGTGCCGGCGGGCGGCGGCAGGTCGAGCTTGGGCGGCACCACCAGCGGCGACCGCTCGCGGTACTCGATACCTTTCTTCTCCATGCTCTTGGCGCCGATACCGGACATCAGATTGTCGATGAGCTTCTCTTCGAAGGTCATGTCGTCATCATCGTCGCCGTCGTCACCGGCGCGGACCGGGCCTGCCGACATGACGAGACCGATGCCGAGCGCGACAGCGGACAATTTCAATGCCCGCATGAACCCCCATTTGGGGTCTCGAACCATCGAACCGCTGGTCTTCGAGCTGCGCATCACTGTACCTGTTCCATATTGTGGCAGATTGCCGCTCGCGCGCGGCCAACCCTCGCAAAAGGCCGGGTTCCACCTGCCGGTCCGTATCGGCCGGGATCAGGGCGCTTTTGCGGCGGGTACCCCCAGGAAGGAATCATACAATAGCCCCGCCACCCCAGCAACGATGGCTACGTCCGCGAGGTTAAACACGTACCAATTATAGGTATTTCCGCCGATATCGAGATGAAACAGGGCAAAATCGACCACCGCGCCATAGGCCAGTCGGTCGATGCCGTTGCCGATGGCGCCCCCGATGATCAGCCCGAGCGCGACGGTCGCAAGCAGGGTGTGGGAGCGGGCCATCCAGATCGCCAGCGCGACCACCGCGATGGCCTTGACCGCCATCAGCGCGAGCTGCGCCGCCTGGCTGTCGTTCTGGAGCCAGCCGAAGCTGATGCCGATGTTCCAGGCCAGCACCAGGTCGAAGAACGGCGTCACCCGCACCGCGCCGCGATGGGCGAGGTCGAACCCGTGCAGCAGCCAGAGCTTCGAGGCCTGGTCGAGGATGACCGTGGCGATGGCGGAGAGGATGCCGGCGCGGAGGGGGGTCATCGTGCGTGACCCAACGCCGCCGCGGCATACTCCGCCGTCGTCCTGGCGAATGCCAGGACCCATAACCCCAGGCGGTAATCGTTTGAAAGACTCGGGGTCATCGATCTCTGTTCACCTTTGACGGCGGTGGTGATGGGCCCTGGCTTTCGCCGGGACGACTATCAGACCCCCACCCCCAGCGCCTTCCATTCGCGCAGCGCCTGGGCGTCGCGCGGGGTGACGTCGGGATACTCAGGGTCTTCGCCGACCGTCTGCGAGATCTTCCAGGAGCGGGCGCATTTGGTGCCGACCGCCTTCTCGACCACGACGGCAACGCCTGGCACCGCATCGAGACGGAACGCCGAAGCCGGCGCCTCGCTCTCGCGCACCTCGTAGTTCGAGGTGATGCAGACCTCGGCGAGATCGGTGTCGAACAGCGTCGCCAGCATGTCGCGGTCGGCGACATAGATCACGGGCGATGCCTCCAGCGACGAGCCGATGTTCTTGGCGGCGCGTTCGAGCTCGAGCGCGCCGGTGACGGCGCGGCGGACGTTGCGGATCGTCTCCCACTTCGCGGCGAGCTTGTCGTCGCGGAGCTTTTCGATGTCCGCCGGGAACAGGGTCAAATGGACCGACGGCTCCGCGTTGGGGCGGAACATCCGCCAGGCTTCGTCGGTCGTGAAGCTCAGGATGGGCGCGAGCCATTTCAGGATGGCGTCGCACAACAGGTCGATCGTGGTGAGCGCGGCCTTGCGCGCCGGCGAGGACGGCGGATCGCAATAGAGCGTGTCCTTGCGGATATCGAAATAGAACGCCGACAGCTCCGAGTTCATGAAGGCCGCGAGGCTTGCGACCACGGTCTTGTAGTCGAAGGCGGCATAGGCGTTGCGAACGGTCTCGGCATGGCCGGCCAATTCGTGCAGCATCAGCCGCTCGAGCTCGGGCATCTCGGCATAGGCGACCTTCTCGCTCGGCTTGAAGTGATGCAGCGTTCCAAGCATCCAGCGGATCGAGTTGCGCAGCTTGCGATAGGTCTCGATGGTGTTCTTCAGGATCTCGGGGCCGATGCGCTGGTCGTCGGCAATGTCGGTGGCGCAGACCCACAGGCGCAGAATGTCCGCGCCCGAATCCTTGATCACCTTCTGCGGCTCGACCGTGTTGCCGAGCGACTTCGACATCTTGCGGCCGTTCTCGTCGAGCGTGAAGCCGTGGGTCAGCACGATGTCGTAGGGCGCGCGGCCGCGCGTGCCCGCGCTTTCCAGCAGCGAGGAATGAAACCAGCCGCGATGCTGGTCGCTGCCTTCGAGATACATCACGGTGTCGCTGCCGCCGTCCACCTTGCGGACGATGTTGCCGAGCTGCGGGAAGTTTTGGCGATCCTCGAGCACGAAGGCATGCGTGGAGCCGGAATCGAACCAGACGTCGCAGATGTCGTCGACCTTCTTCCAGTCTTCGCTCGCGCGGGAGCCGAGGAAGCGCTCGCGGGCGCCGTCCATGTACCAGGCGTCGGCGCCTTCCTCCATGAAGGCCTCGGCGATGCGCTGGTTGACGATCTCGTCCTGCAGGATCTCGGCCGAGCCGTCGCTCTTCTCGCGCACGAACACGGCGATCGGCACGCCCCAGGCGCGCTGGCGCGAGATCACCCAGTCCGGACGGTTGGCGATCATGCCGTTGATGCGGTTCTCGCCCGACGGCGGCACCCATTGTGTGACCGAGATCGCGTGCAGCGCGCGGGCGCGCAGCGTGTCGCCCTTCTTCGCATGGCCGTTCGCGCTGATGTCCTTGTCCATCGCGATGAACCATTGCGGCGTGTTGCGGAAGATCACCGGCTTC
This sequence comes from Bradyrhizobium sp. 1200_D9_N1_1, assembly GCF_052075915.1. Taxonomy (NCBI): domain Bacteria; kingdom Pseudomonadati; phylum Pseudomonadota; class Alphaproteobacteria; order Hyphomicrobiales; family Nitrobacteraceae; genus Bradyrhizobium; species Bradyrhizobium sp. 1200_D9_N1_1. Next base: position 1,721,878 of record NZ_CP197226.1, read on the forward strand.
TTCGAGCGCCAGGAATGCGGATATTGGTGCTTGAGGCGGCCGCGGGCCAGCAGCTTGCCGGCGTCGATCAGCGCCTTGATCACGGCCTCGTTGGCATCGCCCTTCTCGCCCTTGTCGTTGATGACGCGTTTGCCGACAAAACCCGGCGCGTGGTCGGTGAAAGCGCCGTTCTCATCGACGGTGTAGGGGATCGTTGTGTTGATGCCGCGCGCTTCCAGTTCGCGCGCATTCGCCATCCAGACGTCAAAGTCCTCGCGGCCGTGGCCGGGCGCGGTGTGCACGAAGCCGGTGCCGGTATCGTCGGTGACGTGATCGCCCGGCAGCAGCGGCACCGTGAATTCGTAGCCGCCGCTAAAGCCCTTCAGCGGATGTGCGCATTCCACCGCGTCGAGCGTGTCCGCCGGCAACTCGCGCACCTTCTCATAGGTCGTGACACGGGCCTGCTTGAACACTTCTGCGGCCAGCGCATCGGCCAGGATCAGGAGATCACCGGTCTTCGCCCAATTGTCCGCAGGCGCATCCGTCACCTTGTAGAGGCCGTAAGCGATCTTCGGTGAGAACGAGATGGCGCGGTTGCCGGGCAGCGTCCACGGCGTGGTGGTCCAGATCACCACGCTGGCGGAGGCGAGCGCGCCGTGCGCTGGCGAGGTGACCGGGAATTTCACCCAGACCATGTCGGAGGTGTAGTCCTCGTACTCGACCTCGGCTTCCGCAAGCGCGGTCTTCTCGACCACGCTCCACATCACCGGCTTGGAGCCGCGATACAGCGTGCCGTTGGCGGCGAACTTCATCAGCTCGCGCGCGATCTGCGCTTCGGCCGGATAGCTCATCGTCTGATAGGGATGATCCCAGTCGCCGATGATGCCGAGGCGCTTGAATTCCTCGCGCTGCACGTTGATCCAGTGCGTCGCGTAGGCGCGGCACTCTTTTCGGAACGCGACCATCGCGGCGGAGTCGCGGAAGTCGGGCTTCTGCTTGCCCTTCTTGCGGTAGTTCTCCTCCTCGATCTTCCATTCGATCGGCAGGCCGTGGCAGTCCCAGCCGGGCACGTAGTTGGAGTCGAAGCCGAGCATCTGCTGGCTCTTGGTCACGACGTCCTTGAGAATCTTGTTCAGCGCGTGGCCGATATGGATGTTGCCGTTGGCGTAGGGCGGGCCGTCATGCAACACGAATTTGGTGCGGCCCTCGGCTTCCTGACGCAGCCTGTCGTAGAGGCCGATGTCGTTCCAGTATTTCAGGATCTCCGGCTCGCGCTGCGGCAGGCCGGCGCGCATCGGGAATTCGGTCTGCGGCAGGAACAGGGTTTTCGAATAGTCTTTGACTTCGGACTTTTGGGACTTTTGCGGCTTTTCGGACATGAGGCTGACTGGCTCGGAAGGGCGCGGGAACGGATGGCGATGCGGAATCGCAGGGTGAAACGACGAAATCCCGGTCTTGCGCCGAGCCTTCAGGCTCAGGCGGAAGCCGGGCCGCTAATTCCTATGATGCGCCGCGCAAACATGGGCACTCCATAGCAGCCGGGCGGAGGAAGCGCAAAGGTCCGGCAGGCCGGTTTTCGGCCTCAATCGATGACGCCCAGCCGCGGAAATGCGTCCGGCGCGGCGGCCAGCATGGCGCGGGCGCGGGCGGAATCGTCGTCCATCTGGCGGATCAGGGCCTCTAGGCTGTCGAATTTCAGCTCCTCGCGTATGAAGCCGACGAAGGCGCAGTCGAGCGCCTGCCCATAGAGGTCGCCCTTGAAGTCGAACAGGAAGATTTCCAGCAGCGGGGCGCCATTATCAAAGGTCGGGCGGCGGCCGAAGCTCGCCACGCCGTCCAGGCGCTCGGCGCCGCGGCCGACCCGCACCGCATAGATGCCGTGCTTGAGGCCGCAATTGGCGTCGAGGCGGATATTGGCGGTGGGGTAGCCGAGGTCGCGGCCGCGCTTTTCGCCATGGATCACCTCGCCGGTGATGAACCAGGGGGCGCCGAGCATGGTGGTGGCTTCGTCAAGCTGGCCCTCGGCGAGCGCAATCCGGATGGCGCTGGAGGAAACCGGCCGTTCGTCGAAATCGACATGCGGCTGCACGTCGACCTCGATGCCGAGCCGGGGCGCCTCGTTGACCAGCAGGCTCGGCGAGCCGACCCGTCCCTTGCCGAAATGGAAGTCGTAGCCGACCGCGATTGCGCTGACGCCGAGGCGCCCGATCAGGTCATGGTGAATGAAATCTTGCGCGCTGGTGCCGGCTCTCGCCTTGTCGAAGGTCATGACCACGGCACCGGAGAGCCCGGTCCCGGCCAGAAGCCGCAGCTTGGCCCGCTCGTCCGTCAGGCGGAATTGCGGGGTGTTGGGGCTGAAAAACCGCCGTGGATGCGGCTCGAAGGTCAACGCCAGCGCAGGGCGGCCATGCGCCCGGCCCATCTCCAGGGCCGCTGCGATCACGGCGCGATGACCGAGATGTACCCCGTCGAAATTGCCCATGGCGACCACGGCGCCCCGGGGGATCGCGGAATCCGGCGTGGTGTCGCGGATAACGGTAAAATGCGGGGCCATCAGGGGAAATTCTCGAGCCGGCGGGACCGGCCGGGACCGTGGCGTGACCCGCCCGGCGAAGTCAAGCGGGGGAGGCGGGGGCATTGAACGCCATTTCAATTCTTCGGGGGCGGCGGCAGTTAACGCGCTGTTTAACGCCTTGGTGCTAGTCCTTGAAACGTGGAACTGCACGGGCCTCCGGCCTGGCGGCTCCAATCGTAATATTCCTGGGTTTGCGTTGGGGGAGTCGAGATGGCGGTTGATTTGTCGATGCCGGTTCTGGTGGTGGATGACTACAGCACCATGATCCGTATCATCAGGAATCTGCTGAAGCAGCTTGGCTTCGAGAACATCGACGATGCCAGCGATGGTTCGGCGGCGCTGAACAAGATGCGCGGCAAGAAGTACGGCCTCGTGATCTCCGACTGGAACATGGAGCCGATGACGGGTTACGACCTGCTGCGCGAAGTGCGCGCGGATCCGAACCTCGCCACCACGCCTTTCATCATGATCACGGCGGAATCGAAGACCGAGAACGTGATCGCGGCCAAGAAGGCCGGCGTGAACAACTACATCGTCAAGCCGTTCAACGCGGCGACGCTGAAGACCAAGATCGAGGCGGTCTTCCCGGACATGGCGAGCGCGTAAGCGCGCCTGGGCTATCGGTTGAATTCGCAAGGCCCGGGCTCGTCCCGGGCCTTCTGCGTTGCGAGTGTCATTCCGGGGCGGTGCGCAGCACCGAACTATGGTGCGCGATTGCGCACCTGAGAATCTCGAGATCCCCCGATGCGCAATTGCGCATCTGAGGTCTGGTCCTTCGGACCATCCCGGGATGACGGCTATGCCGTCACCACTTCAATTCGCGCATCAGCGCCTTCGGCGGGTGGCCGAACAATTCCATCACGGATGCCGGGTCGAGCTGGTCGAGACCTTCGAACTCCTCGGCATGGATGCCGCGGGTGACGAACAGGCAGTCGATGCCGAATTCGCGCGCGCCGGTGAGGTCGGTACGGACGGAATCGCCGATCGCCAGCACGCGTCTGCGGTCGATCTGGTGGCCCTGGCGTTCGCCGGCCAGCGCCATCGCGCGCTCGTAGATCGGCCGGTGCGGCTTGCCGTAGAAGATCACCTCGCCGCCGAGCTCGCGATAGAGCTCGGCGATCGCGCCGGCGCAATAGATCAGCCGGTCGCCGCGTTCCACCACGATGTCCGGGTTGGCGCACACCAGAGTCAGCTTGCGCTCGCGCGCCTTTAGCATCATGCCGCGATAGTCTTCCGCCGTCTCGGTCTCGTCGTCATAGAGGCCGGTGCAGACGATGTAGTCGGCCTCTTCCAGCGGTGCGGTCACCGCATCGAGGCCGCGATAGATCGAGTTGTCGCGCTCGGGGCCCAGCCAGAACATCTTGCGGCCGGGATGCTCGGCGACATAGAGCCGGGTCAGATCGCCCGACGAGACGATCGCGTCATAGGTCTCGTCGGCGACGCCGAGCTTGCGCAATTGCCGCTGCACGGAGTCGGCGGGGCGCGGTGCATTGGTGATCAGGATCACCGTACCGCCGCGGCTGCGATAGGTGTGCAGCGCTTCGCAGGCTTCGGGGAAAGATTCCAGGCCGTTGTGAACCACGCCCCAGATGTCGCTGAGCACGACGTCCACATCGCCCACGAGCTCGCGCAGGCTTTCGGCAAAATGCAGCGTGGTCATGATGCGCACGGCCGATCAGATGCGGCGCGCGAGCGCCGCGTTGCCGGTGATGCGTTGTGCTGGAGGAGCGGCTGACGTCGCGCCTGGGCTGGGTGTGCCGGAGACATTGGATCCCTGAATGTCCTGCGCCTGGTTCGGCGAGGCCCCGCCGGTAGCAGATGCCCCCTCCGGCCGCAATGGCCGGGGCGGCGCGAACAGGAACCCCTGGCCGAACCGCACGTCATAGTCGAGCAGATCGACCACGGCGCGCTCGCCCTCGATCCGCTCGGCGATCAGGTCGATACCGAAGCGGCCGAGCAGGTCGGAGAGGTCGGACGGGTGGATGTCCGAGGTCGAGGCCTGCCTCGGGTCGAGCAACAGCGTGGCCGGCACCTTGATGAAGCGCACGCCGCGGTCGGCGAGCTCGCGCGGCTCGATGCGCAGATCCGTGACATGGTCGATCGAGAAGCGGAAGCCGCGCTGGGCGAGCGCGGCGAGGTTCTCGGACTCGGCCGGGCCGAGATTGCGGAAGGTCGACTGCTTGAACTCCAGCACCAGCGACGGCGCCAGCGCCCGGTTGGCTTCGAGGAAGTCGAGGCATTGCGCGAAGGTGGTGGAATTGCCGAGCGTGGAGGCCGCGACGTTGCAGAACACGCCGACGTCCTTGTTGCGGACCATCAGGCGGCGCAGCACCTGCACACAGCGCAGCATCACCATGTTGTCGACACGCCCGATCAGGCCCGAGGCCTCCGCGATGCTGATGAACTCCTCGGCGGCGATCAACTGGTCGCGCTCGTCGCGGACCCGTGTCACCGCCTCGTAGAACCGCACTTTGCGCTGCGGCAGCGTCACCATCGGCTGGAGGAAGATGTCGACGCGGTTCTCGTCGATCGCGCTGCGCAGCGTCGCCAGCAATTGGGTCTGGTTGCGTCCGTTGGCAGTCTGAACCGGATGGGCGGCTTGGGCCTGAGCTGCCGGTGCCGGCCGCGGCTGCGCTGCGGGAGGCGGGGGAGCCGCGAGAAGCGGTGGTGGCGCCACCGGCCGCTCCCCGAGCGGCGCGATCAGGTCGATCGGTGCTTCCGGTTCCGCCCTTGCGACCGGAGCGGGAGAGGGCGGCGTCGCGCCGGCCAGCAGGTCCTCATGGGTCGACACGGTGGACGCGAGCTGCCTGACCAGCCCGCCGAGCTCGTTGATCTCGCCGACCACCGACTGGATACGGTCGGAATTGGTCGAATTGGACGAGGCGATGCGCCCTTCGATCGCAGCCAACCGGCGGCCGAATTCGGCCACCTGGCGGGCGAGGTCGGCGGTGCCGCGCGAGAGGTCGGCGATCTGGCCGCCGACGTCGCTGCGGTCGCGCAGCCGCATCGATACCGCGTTGTAGAGGATCAGGAAGGTCAGCGCGGTCAGCGCCACGATCGCGGATTCGGTTCCGCTGATGCCGGCGACCGCGTCGAGCGCCAGCCCGAGTGAGGCCGCGACCAGAACCATGCAGATGGCGATGAAGATCGTCGAAATGCGAATCATGCCGCGCGTTACGCCTCAAGAGCTGACTGCCTCACCCGGGAAAACACGGGTTACTGTGCGAACCCGTCACGCCTCATGCTCCCCCAAGCCGCGTGACCCTAACATCATTGTTGATTCGAGGGGATAGCGGTCCGTTCGCGGCGAGGTCAGGCCGGAGCGGCGGCGCCGACCGTATCCGCAGAGACCGCCTCGCGGCTTCCGAGCGGCCTCGGTTGCCCGGTGGTCGTGTCGCGCAGGGTCTGCCGTTCGATCTCCGAGTTCAGCTCGGCGCCGAACATGATGACGATCGCGGACATCCACATCCACATCATCAGGCCGATCGCCGCGCCGAGCGAGCCGTAGGTGGCGTTGTAATTGGCGAACTCGGACAGATACCAGGACAGCAAGGCAGAGCCGGCAATCCAGAGCAGGGCGGCCGCCACCGCGCCGAGGCTCAGCCATTGCCAGCGCGGCGCATCGCGGCTGGGTGCGAAGCGGTAGAGGATGGCAAGCGCCACGAGCAGGATGAGGAACAGGAGCGGCCATCGTGCCAGCGCCACGATCAACTTGCTTTCGGGCGCCAGGCCGAGATGATCGAGCGCGAGTGGGAAGGCGACGACGGCGCCCACCATCAGCAGCAGCGCCACGATGCCGCCGGCCGTGAAGGCCAGCGACACCGAGTTCAGCCGGATGAAGCTGCGCTTCTCGCGTTCCTCATAGGCGACATTGAGGGCATCGAAGATCGATTTGACGCCGGCATTGGCGCTCCAGATCGCAAGCAGGAGGCCGAGCAGGAAGGTGACACCAAGCGTCGTATTGCCCTTCGACACCACACGCGCGACCTGGTCCTCGACGATCTGGAACGAGCCCTCGGGCAGCATCGTCGCAAGCGTTTGCAGATTGGCGCTGATCGTCGAGGGATCGGCGAACAGGCCGTACGATGAGACCAGCGCGGTGACTGCGGGGAAGATCGCGAGCAGCCCGAAGAACACGACACCGCCCGCCGTGGCGAGCAGGCGATCGTCGTCGATGCGCTGATAGGTACGCCAGAAGATATCCTTCCAGCCGGCCCAGGGGATAGCGAGGGGACTCTTCGCACCGCGGCCATGGCCGGGCTGGACGGCCGCACGCGCCGGGCTCGTTTCCGGTGCATTCGCCTCGCCATTGTGGTGGTCTTGCGGAGGCCCCGGCCGGACCACGCCGGGGTCCTGGAAGTAGCGCTCGGCGGTCAGCACGAAGACGGCCGTGGTGGCGATCAGCAGCCAGGAGTCGAGCTGCCCTGAGCGCCGCGCGGGCATCTCAAGCGTCCAATCCGTGCCCGTGCCGTCTCCGACGCGCGGCCGTGAAGCCCAGCAGCCCGACGGCTGCGAGCATCAGACCCAGCTGCACGGGACGGTTGGCGCGCACGGGCCGGGTGTTGCCGCCATGGCTGCGTTCGCCGGGTGCGAGCGGCGCCAGGGGAATCGTCGTCGCGACCTCTTTCACCGCCTGCTTGACCGTTCCGCGCGGAATCCGCGGGGTGGCGATCGCAACGCGCAGGCGGCTGGCCAGCGGCACGATCGGCTTGTCCCGACGGTTCATCTGGGCCAGAGCCGCGCCGCCGCAGCATGCAGCCAGGACCAACAGCACGGCGCCGACGGCACCGAAGCCCCAGAACTGTCCGTAGGTGATCGCGATCCAGCGGTACAGGGCGACCAGGCCGACAAAGAAGGCCGCGATCAGGAACAGCCCGGCCACTGCGAACAGGCCGGCCGCGACCGCATAGGACGTCGCCCGTCCCGTGGCCTGGCTGGTGCGGTCACGCAAGTAGGACCGGGCGGCACGCTTGAGATGGTTGAGTTTCAGCGCCACGCCGACGCGCAGCAATTCGCCCGATGGCGCGAGCATGCGGACATCCTCCGAGAGCGAGACATTCGTCGGGGATGAACGTGACGGGATTTGACTTGTTCCGCGCGGAGTGCCGCCGCGGCGGCCGATCAGTCGAGATCGGCGGCCGCGATCCAGAATACCTCGCCTTCGGAGTCTTCGGTGTCCAGCCAGAGCAGCGGCAGTTCCGGGAAGGCCTCGTCGACCAATTCGCGGCCGCGGCCAATCTCGCAGATCAACCCGCCGTCCGGCGTCAGGTGCTCAGGGGCGTCGCGCAGGATCCGGCGCACCACGTCGAGACCGTCGACGCCGCCGTCGAAGGCAAGCTTCGGCTCGGCTCGGCATTCCGGCGGCAAGGCCGCCATGCCTTCCGCATCGACGTAAGGCGGGTTGGTGATGATAAGGTCGTATCTGTTATCGCCGAGCGGGGCGAACAGGTCGCCGCGATGGAGCGTGACCCGCTCATCGAGCCCGTGCTCCCCGACATTGCGCGCGGCGACTTCGAGCGCGCCCTTGGAGATGTCGACGGCATCGACCGTTGCATTCGGGAAGTGATACGCGGCGAGGATGGCAAGGCATCCCGAACCCGTGCAGAGGTCGAGCACGCGCTCGACGGCCGTGGGGTGGTCGATCAGCGAGCCGGCCTCGCCGTCGCCGCCGAAATGCGAATCCAGCAGTTCGCCGATGTAGGAGCGCGGGACGATGACGCGCTCGTCGACATAGAAGGGCAGGCCGCGCATGTAGATCTTGTTGACGAGATAGGCGGCCGGTTTGCGCGTGGTCACGCGCTGATGAATCAGGTCGAGGAGGGTCTTGCCTTCCGCGGCGGTGACGCGGGCGTGGGCAAAGGCCTCGAACTGGTCGGGATGCAGATGCAGGGCCTCGCAGACCAGGAAGGCCGCTTCCGCCACCGGATCGGTGGTGCCGTGCGCGAAGGCGAGCTTGGCTTCATTGAAGCGGCTCACGGAATAGCGGACGTAGTCGATGAGCGTGACAAGCTCGCCGCGGCCGACCTTCGCAAGTTTTGGCGCGGCGCGGCCGCGCGCGGTCTTTTTCGAAGCTCTTGCCATCAGGATTTCGTCCAGCGTGCGGCGGCCTCGTCATCACGGGCGTGGGCCTCGACCCAGCCGGTGCCGGTGGCGCTCTCTTCCTTCTTCCAGAACGGCGCGCTGGTCTTGAGATAGTCCATCAGGAACTCGGCCGCCTGGAATGCGGCCTGACGATGCTGCGAGGCGGTCAGCACCAGCACGATGTTCTGGCCGGGCATGAACCGCCCGACGCGATGGATGACCGTGACGCCGTTGAGCGGCCAGCGCGTGGTTGCCTCGTCGACATGACGCTTGATCTCTTCCTCGGCCATGCCGGGATAATGTTCGAGCGTCAGCGCGGCGATCTTCGCGCTATCCTCGTCGCCGCGGCAGATGCCGGAGAAGCTCACGACCGCGCCGATGTCGGTCCGGCTCCTGGTCAGGAGCGCGATCTCGCGCGCAATGTCGAAATCGTCCTCTTGAATACGGATGGTGACGGGGCCGGTGGTCGCAGGGGAAGTCATGGGCCTAGCCGCCGGTCATCGGCGGGAAGAACGCGATCTCGCGGGCGCCCGCGATTGCGGCGTCCGACTTGACATGGGCATGGTCGATCGCGGCGCGGATGACCTTCGGCTTCTCGAACGCATAGGCATAGGCCTCGCTCCGGCCGGACAGCCAGGCGATCAGCTCCTCGACGGTGCGCACGGTCGCGGGCGGCTCGATGGTTTCCTCGGCCTTGCCGACGCGTTCGCGCACCCAGGCAAAATATTTCACCTTCATACCTCATCCTCCTTGATGAGGTGATGGATGCCGGAGCGGAAATAATCGTAGCCGGTGTACATGGTGAGGATCGCCGAGGCCCACAGCAGCAAGAGGCCGATCTGGGTTACGACGGGCACGACCTGGTCGCCGGCCTCGCCCGCGAGCAGGAAGCCGATGGCGACGAGCTGGACCGTGGTCTTCCACTTGGCAAGCTTGGTGACGGGCACGCTGACGCGCAGCGCGGCGAGATATTCGCGCAGGCCCGAGACCAGGATCTCGCGGCACAGGATCACGATGGCGGCCCACAGCGACCAGCCATGGATGATACCGTCGGCGGCCAGCATCAGTAGGCAGGAGGCGACCAGCAGCTTGTCGGCGATCGGATCGAGCATCCGGCCGAACGCCGATTGTTGATTCCAGATCCGCGCGTAATAGCCGTCGAGGTAATCGGTGACTGCCGCCGCGATGAAAATGGCGACCGCGACCCAGCGCAGCCACAACGGCTGATCCAGAATCGACTGCGCGTAGATGCACCCGACCACGACCGGGATCGCGGCGATCCGGCCATAGGTCAGGATGTTCGGGAGGGACATCGCGCGGCTGGTCGTCCCTCGTGTCGTGGCGATGTTCATCCGTCCTACCAATACCGCTCAAGCCTGAAGGTCAACCGTCCCGCTCCCAAATGGGGTGCAGGATGCGACGACCATATGACTGCGGACCCCTTAGTTCACCCCGGCTGGGGATGGAAATACTCGAAAATCCTGCGGGCGCTTTCGGCGCTCACCCCCGGAACCTTGCCGAGATCGGCGATCGAGGCCCGTTCGATCTCCTTCAGGGTTCCGAAATGATGCAGCAAGGCACGTTTGCGTGACGGGCCGATGCCCGGAATCTCCTGCAAACCGGCCTCGCGGATGTCCTTCTTGCGCAGCTTGCGGTGCGAGCCGATGACGAAGCGGTGGGCCTCGTCGCGCAGACGCTGAATGAAATAGAGCACGGGGTCGCGCGGCTCGAGCTTGATCGCCTCGCGCTCCGGCATGAACAGGGTCTCGCGGCCGGCATCCCGGTCCGGCCCCTTGGCGACCGACATCAGCGACACCTGGGTCAGGCCGAGATTTGCAAAGATCTCCCGGACGGCGTTGAGCTGGCCGCGGCCGCCGTCGATGATCACGAGGTCGGGCCATTGCGGAAAATCGTCGTCCTTGACCTTGGCGCCCTCCTCGGGCGGATTGATGAGGCGCTTGAAGCGGCGCTCCAGCACCTCGCGCATCATGCCGTAGTCGTCGCCGGGCGTGAGCCCTTCCGACTTGATGTTGAACTTGCGGTACTGGTTCTTCACGAAGCCGTCCGGGCCCGCGACGATCATGGCGCCGACCGCATTGGTGCCCTGGATGTGGCTGTTGTCGTAGACTTCGATGCGCTTGGGAGCATGCGGCAGGCTCAACGTCGTCGCCATGGCGTCGAGCAGGCGGCCCTGCGTCGCGGTGTCCGCGAGCTTTCGGCCCAGCGCCTCGCGCGCATTGGTCAGCGCATGGGCGACGAGCTCCTTTTTCTCGCCGCGCTTCGGCGCGGTGACCTCGATCTTGTGGCCGGCCTTGATCGACAGCGCGTTGGCAAGCAGCTCGCTCTCCTCGATCTCATGCGAAAGCAGGATGTTCTTCGGCGGCGGCTTGTCGTCGTAGAACTGGGCGAGGAAGGAGCTGAGCACTTCTTCGGGCGTAAAGGTCTTCTCCGCGCGCGGGAAATAGGCGCGGTTGCCCCAGTTCTGGCCGGTGCGGAAGAAGAACACCTCGACGCAGGAGAAGCCGCCCTCCTGGTGGATGGCGAACACGTCGGCCTCCTCTACCGTGCGCGGATTGATGCCCTGCTGCGACTGGATCGCCGACAGCGCGGCAAGGCGGTCGCGGTAGAGCGCGGCGGTCTCGAATTCGAGCTCGTTGGCCGCCTTCTCCATCTCGCCGGCGAGCTCCTGCTTCACCGCATGGCTCTTGCCGGAGAGGAAGTCGGTCGCCTCGCGCACCAGGGTCGTATAGCCGGGGAAATCGATCTCGCGGGTGCAGGGACCGGCGCAGCGGCGGATCTGGTAGAGCAGGCAGGGCCTGCTGCGGCTCTCGAAGAAGGAATCGGTGCAGGAGCGGATCAGGAACGCGCGCTGCAACGCCGTGATGGTGCGGTTGACGGCACCTGCGGAGGCGAACGGGCCGAAATAGCGTCCGGGCCGGGTCTGCGCTCCGCGGTGCTTCAGGATCTGCGGCGCCCAGTGGTCGCCGGTGATCAGGATATAGGGAAACGACTTGTCGTCGCGCAGCTGCACGTTGAAGCGCGGCCGGAGCTGCTTGATGAGGTTGGCTTCCAGCAGCAGCGCTTCGGTCTCGGTGTTGGTCGAGACGATCTCCACGGTCACCGTGGCGGCGATCATGCGCAGGATGCGCGCCGGCTGCGGCGCACTCTGGCGCGCGTAGTTGGACAGGCGCTTTTTGACGTTCTTGGCCTTGCCGACATAGAGCACGTCGGCATTCGCGTTGAGCATGCGATAGACGCCGGGCGAGGTCGGCGCGAGCCGGACCGCGCGCTCGATCGCCTCGTGGCCGCTCGCCAGCGGTTCTTCGCCGACTGCGCCGGCCTCGTGGCCGCTCGCCAGCGGTTCTTCGCCGACTGCGCCGCTCTCTTCCAGGATGTCAGGCAGAAGCGCGTCGTCCTCGTCGTCGCCGCCCGTGGTGGCGGGATCGAGGTCCGGCGGTGCCGTCTCCTGGGGCGGGGCATCCAGTGCTGTGCCGCGCCTTGATTTGCGAACGCGGGTGTCGTCCGGATCGTCGGTGGAATCGTGAACCATGGGACGAATTTAGGCGCTGGGGGGACCGATTTGAAGTTCCGGCCATGCTGCACGCACAGGATGGCGGCGCAGTTCCCGGTAACGCTTCCTTAAGTCTGTTAAGCGCGCGGTAACGGGTCTTAACAGCCCTTTAACTTAAAACTCTCGATAAATCTTACGCGAAAAGGTCTTGGTTCCGTAACCATGCGACATGGCGCGGCGGCGCCGGCATCGCACCGGTTGCGGCAGTTGCGTTGGAGTGTGTGATGAAGAGGCTCGTTGTGGGCGCAGCCGCGTTGGTTGCCGCCGGCTGGACAGCTTCGGCAGAGGCCGCCGATCTCAGTTACGGGCAGCGTGCCCCCTATACCGTCAACCAGCCGCTGAACGCCTATAGCTGGGCCGGTCCGTATCTCGGCGGCAACATCGGCTATGAGTGGGGCTCGGTCGACAACAATCCCTCAAAGCCGTCCGGCTTCGTCGGCGGCATTCAGGCCGGCTACAATTTCCAGAACGGCCCGTGGGTGTTCGGCGTCGAGGGCGACATCCAGGCCGCTGGCGCCGACGACACCTTCGCGCCCTGGAAGTTCTCCAATCCGTGGTTCGGCACCCTGCGCGGCCGCGTCGGCTATGCCTTCAGCAACGTGCTGTTCTACGGCACCGCCGGCCTCGCCTTCGGCGAACTGCGCGCGCAGACCTTCGGCTGGACGGAGTCGCACACCAGCGCCGGCTGGACCATCGGTGCCGGTGCGGAAGTCGGCCTCGCGCCGAACTGGAGCGCCAAGCTCGAATATCTCTACATCGATCTGTCGACGAGTCAGTTCGCAATTACAGGCGTGTCAAACGGCTATACCGCCAGCGTTGTGCGCGCAGGCGTCAACTATCACTTCTGATAGCCAAATAAGAAAATACCGGACAATAACCTCCCGGCCGCTCGCGGCCGGGACTTTTTTTGCGCCAGGTTTTTTTGCGTCAGGCCCGCTAGGAGAGGATGACCAAATTGACCGCCTTCGGTCCCTTCCCCTTCTTGTCCGGTTCGACTTCGAAAGTAATACGCTGTCCTTCGGCAAGGTCCTTCAGTCCCGCTCGCTCCACAGCAGTGATGTGAACGAAGACATCGCGACCGCCGTCATCCGGCTTGATGAAGCCGTAGCCGCGCTCGCCGTTGAAGAACTTGACCGTTCCCGTCATGGCCATCGGGAAACTCCCCCTCATTGCTCCTCCGTCGTGACGCAGACTCACGTCACGACATGACCGGGCCGTACGGAGCCCGGGAGCTGGCCATCCTTGGGCGGACCTTTCGGTCCGGCCGGATCTTTCTTAGGCCTTCACTCCGCCGCAACCATTCGCGGAAGCGGAACGTAAAGCCAGTCACGGAAATAGCATAATACGGTTCTTTGCAGATTGACTACGGCTCCTGCATATTTTTCCCAAGAATGCCGGAGTGTTACGGCCTCGGCACCTCTAATCGGAATCTGGCAGCGCCGCCCTGGCCGAGCGGCATTTCGAGCTCGGGCAGGATCGTCTTGAGCTCGCCATGCAGCGTGTAAGGGGGATTGACGATCAGCAGTCCGGTGGAGGTGAGGGCTGCGCCGTCAAGCTGCGGCGCGGCACTGAACTCGAGGCGCAGGCATTTGCCCGGTGGCTTTGCTGCGGCTGCGAGCCGCGCCACGAGCTGTGCCAGCGCATCGGTGGCGCGCCGGCTCTTGGCCGGATACCAGATTACATAGATACCGGTCGGCCATTTTGCGAAAGCCTCCGAGAAGGCTTCGCCCAGCCGTTCGAACTCGTTCTTTGCCTCGAACGGCGGGTCGATCAGCACGAGCCCGCGCCGCTCCTTCGGCGGCACGAAGGCCGGCAGTGCCACCCAGCCGTCGAGATCGACCACGCGTGCCTGCTCGTCGCGGCGCAGCACGTCGATCAGCGCCTTGCGTGCCTTCGGCTCGAGTTCGCAGGCGACGAGGCGGTCCTGCGGCCTGAGCAGGCCGCGCGCGATCAGCGGCGAACCCGGATAGGCCTTGAGCTCGCCCTTCGGATTGAAGGCGCGGACGATGTCGAGATAGGGCTTTGTCAGCGCCGCGGTCTCGTTCGACAGGCGCGCCTGCATCAGTCGCGCGATGCCGGTCAGCCATTCGCCACCGCGCCGCGCCTCGTCGCTTTCGAGATCGTAGAGGCCGGCGCCGGCATGGGTGTCGATGACGCGGAACGCCCCCGGCTTGTCCTGCAAATAAGTGAGGATGCGCGCCAGCACGATGTGCTTGATGACATCGGCAAAGTTGCCGGCATGAAAGGCGTGACGGTAGTTCATGGCGGAGAGTTACGACATCGCGCGATGAAAGTAACTCCCGTCATTCCGGGGCGGTACGTAGCACCGAACTGCGCACCATAGTTCACGCTTCGCGTGCCCCGGAATGACGGAGCTGATTTAGCAGCTACCCACCCCTGATCGGCGGCATCGTCACCTGGTCGCGGCGGCAGGCGCGGCGGTCCATCTCCTCGCAGGCGCGGAATTGCAGGTCCTTGCTGAGGCAGATGCGGACCTCGGACAGCCGCGTCCGGTTGCAGGTGACCGAGACGGCGGCGCTGCCGAGGCCCGGATTGGCCTTGATGAAGGCCTCCTCGACGTCGGCAGGCGCCACGGTCTTGGCCTGCGACAATTCGAGATATTCGGCCGGAATCTTGATGGCGGCGCGCGCTTTCCTGATCGTCTCGAAATAGCTGCGGTCGGCGAGCCCCGAGCAGGTGCCGTGCTTGTCCCACTCGTTGAAGATCAGGCCCGGCGCCGGCATCAGGTCGAGCATCGAGGAGACGATGCTGCGGTTCAGCCGCGGCGCCGGCCGCTGGCAATATTCCGGGAAGCCGTTCTCATATTGCGGCCACAGCCCGTGCACCACGAAGGAATAGGGCCGGCCGCTGCACTGGATCTGGGAGCGGCCGCCGCGCTCCGCCGCCTCCTCGCAGAAGGAGGGCGACCACGAGAGCGACAGCACATAGAAATCGAATTCGCCGGGCGCGTTCTGCCGCCTGTCCTGAGCTTTCGCGACGCCCGCCGGCAAGACCAGCCCGGCGGCAAGGGGCAGGGCAAAGGTCAAGGTCAGCGAGATCATCAGGCGGGAGAACGAATGCAATCTGGAATGAAACATGGCGACGCCCCTCAACTAGACTGTGCAATCGAGCCTAGCAGGCGATGAGAACATTTCAAGAACAAAATTCGGGCGGCCCTCGTCAGGCCGCTGGCCCGGTCCGAATCAGGGCTGTCGAATTACTGCTTGGCGGCGCGACAGGCCGGATTGTAGGCCCAGTTGCGGTCGAGTCCGACCACGCACCATTCGACACCATTGCCGTAACCAGCGAAGCCGCCATCCTCGATGATCGAGAAATGCACCTTGCGCACCTTGCCGTCGTTCAGCATGGCCTCGCCGGTGCAATAGCGGCGCGGAATATTGTCGGACTGCCAGGGTCGGAACGCGGTCTCGTGCACGGCGGAGAAGCCGGTGATCTTCAACGAGGAATTCCAGAAGGCGCTTTCCTTCTCCCAGAACTGGGTGGCGATCGTCGGCAGCGCCTTGTCGCAATCTGCCACATTGCCGTCATAGCGCGGTCCGCTCAGCCAGAAATTCAGCTCCAGCGGATTGGCGGCCCTGGCCTCACCGAGCGACAGCGCCCCGAACATGAGGCCGAGCACGGCGGCAAAGCGGAGCGATTTCAGGGAGGTCGAGGCGCGCATGGGCAATCCAGACAGATGATCTGCGGAGGTCGGACGGTGCCGCGAAGGGCGGGTGAGGTCAAGTGCAGCGCGGCAACACTTGGCCAGGAGTTGACCAGAACGTCGCATCCGACAGGGCTTCAGTTCTTTTCACTTCCGTCCCGGCACCGTAAACTGGCGCCAACCAATTGGAGTAACGGGAATGCGAATCATTGCGGCCGCGGGCCTTCTTGCCCTGGGTATGATGGCGGGCCAGTCGGCGCGCGCCGATATCCTTCCTGTGCCCCCGTTCAAGGGCAACGACACCGGCGGCATCATCGCCTATTCGATGGCCAATCAGGTCGATGCGCGGCAGGTCGCGGTCGATCATTGCGCGCGGTACGGCAAGGTCGTCAAATTCCTCGGCGTGCAGGCCTATGAGGGCGGCTACATCTCGTTCTCCTGCCGCTGGGTGCCCTATGGCGCCGCCAACCAGCCGATCCGCACGCTGTACTGAGGCGTTTTCGTAACGCAGCGATCTCTCAGCCGGGAGCTTCCCACATGACGCGCAAACTTGCTTTGCTCGGCTCGGCCCTTTGCCTTGTGGTGTCGGCAGGCGGCGCCAGTGCCGACGATCTGCCGGTGCGCAAGGCCGGCCTGTGGGAATTGAAAATGGTCAGGACCGGCTCGCAGATGCCGGAAATGACCATGCAGCACTGCACCGACGAGACCGTCGACAAGGAGATGAACAACAACGTCTCCCCGATGGCCAAGCAGATCTGCGCCAAGCAGGACATCAAGAAGACCGCGACCGGTTATGTCAGCGATTCCGAGTGCAGCGTCGCCGGCATCAGCACCACCTCGCACGCCGAGATCACGGGCGATTTCAACTCGGCCTATACGGTGAAGACCACCTCGCACGCGCAAGGCGGCGCCGCCGGCGCGGCGGGGCGCGACACCACCATGACGCTCGAAGCGAAATGGCTGGGCGCCTGCAAGCCGGACCAGAAGCCCGGCGACATCGTGATGCCCGGCGGCTTCAAGATGAACGTGCGCGACGTCGACAAGCTGAAGGCCCTGCTGCCGAAGTAGGCGAGATTGTAGCCCGGATGGAGCGTAGCGAAATCCGGGCTACGGCAGTTACACCGGTATCCGCACGCTCGCCCTTAATCCGCCCATCGGGCTGTCGCCCAGCGTGATGTCGCCGCCATGCGAGCGGGCGATGTCGCGGGCGATGGCGAGGCCAAGGCCCGTGCCGCCTTCGTCCTGGTTGCGGGCGTTGTCCAGCCGCAGGAACGGCTTGAACACCTCTTCGCGCAGATGCGCGGGGATGCCCGGGCCGTCGTCGTCGACCGTGACGGTCAGATAACGGTGATCGCGCTGGCCGGTGATGGCGATGCTCTTGCCGTAGCGCGCCGCATTGGTGACGAGGTTGGCGAGGCAGCGCTTGAACGAGGCCGGCTTCACCGTCACCACCGGCAGTCCGTTGAATGCGACGGTTGCAGCGTGGCCGTGGCGTTCGGCATCGCTGCGCAGCTCCTCGAGCGCCTGCGCCATGTCGGTCGGCTGCGACTGCTCGCCGGAATCGCCGCGGGCAAACGCAAGGTAGTCCTCCAGCATCATCGACATCTCGTCGACGTCCTTGCGCATGCCTTCGAGCTCCGGGCTGTCGCCGATCAGCGCCAGCTCGAGCTTGAAGCGGGTCAGGATGGTGCGCAGGTCGTGGCTGACGCCGGCCAGCATCGCGGTGCGCTGCTCCATCGTGCGCTCGATGCGCGATTTCATCTCGAGGAAGGCGACCGCCGCGCGTCGCACTTCGCGCGCGCCGCGCGGCCTGAAGTTCGGCGCCTCGCGGCCCTTGCCGAAGCTTTCGGCGGCATCGGCAAGGCGCAGGATCGGCTTGATCTGGTTGCGCAGGAACAGCACTGCGACGATCAAGAGGATCGAGGACGTGCCGACCATCCAGAACAGGAAGATCTCCGAGTTCGAAGCGTAAGCGGCGCTGCGCTGCGCGAACACGCGCATCACGGCGTCGTCGAGCTGGATGCGGATCTCGACGAGGTTGGAGCGGCCGACCGTGTCGATCCAGAACGAGCGCCCGATCTGGCGGCCGAGCTGCACCGACAGCGTCTGGTCGAGCAGCGAGAAGAACGGCTTTGGTCCTGGCGGCGGCATGTCGCCGGCGGGCAGGAAGTCGACCACGAGTCCGAGGCGTTGCTGCGCGATGCGGCGGATCTGGTCGCGGTCCTTGTCCTGCGGATAGCCCTTGTAGATGTCGATCAGCGCGGCGATGTCCTGCACCACTGCGGCCGACAGGCGGCGCGTCACCGTGTTCCAGTGCCGCTCCATGAACACGAAGGCGACGACCGATTGCAGGATCACCATCGGCACGATCATGATGAGGAGCGCGCGGGCATAGAGGCCGGTCGGCATCCAGCCCTTGAACGCGTTGCCCATCCAGCCATTGGCGGCGGAGACGCGGCCGGCGGCGCTCTTCAGCAGCGTCAGGCCGGTATCGATCGTGCTCATCGGTCGCGTTTCACTGCGGTTTAAGGCGAGGCCACCAGGCGATAGCCGATGCCGCGCACCGCCTGGAGGAACAGCGGATTGGCGGGATCGGTCTCGATCTTGCGCCTGAGGCGGTTGATCTGCACGTCGACGGCGCGCTCGTTGACGCTGCCATTGCCGGTCAGTGCGCTGCGCGGCACGGTCTCGCCCGGCGTCTCCGAGAGAATCCGCAGCATCTCGCGCTCGCGATCGGTGAGGTGAATGACCTCTTCGCCCTGGCGCAATTCGCCGCGATCGAGATGGTAGACGTAGGGGCCGAACGCGATCTTCTCCACCATCGCTGCCTGCGGCGGCGGGGCGGCGCGCTTGAGGATGTTGTTGATGCGCAGCGCGAGCTCGCGTGGCTCGAACGGCTTTGCCACGTAGTCGTCGGCGCCGATCTGAAGGCCTTCGATGCGGGCTTCCGCTTCGTGGCGCGCCGTCAGCATCACGATCGGCACCGAGGAGGACGTCCGGATGAAGCGGGCGAGGTCGAAGCCGGTCTCGCCAGGCATCATGACGTCGAGGATCAGGAGGTCGAAATGCAGGCCCATGAGCTTCGAACGCGCATCGCTGGCGCTCGCCGCGGTCGAGACGCGATAGCCTTCGCCGGCGAGGAAGCGCGACAGCAGATCGCGGATGCGGCGGTCGTCGTCGACCAGCAGGAGATGCGGGGCGTCGTCGGCCGGTTGCACCGGCGGACGGGCGAGCGTGGCAGCGAGTGGCACGGTCACTCCTTTGCGTCTTGATTGACGGAGGCGAAGATCGTCTCCAGCACCTTGTCCGGATCGTCGCGGTCGATCATCGCGCGCAGGAAGCGCTTGACGGTCTCCGCATCCTGCGGCGCCATCTCGGCGAGCGCCTTGGTGATCCGCGTGGTCTGGAGCCCGGCGAGCTTCTGCACCAGCGCCTCGCCCTTCGGCGTTGCGTAGAGCAGGCGCTGGCGGCGGTCATTGTCGCCGGTCTTCTGCACGATATAGCCCTCGTCCAGGAGCTGCTTGAGCACCCGGCCGAGCGACTGTTTTGTGATGCGCAGGACGTCGAGGAGGTCGGCGACCTTGAGCCCGGGATAGCGGTAGACGAAGTGCATGACGCGGTGATGGGCCCGGCCGAAGCCGAACGCCTCCAGCTCCTGGTCGGGATCGCCGACGAAGTCGCGATAGGCGAAGAACAGCAGCTCGATGATATCCCAGCGCAAATTGCCTCCATCGCCTGCCGCCGGCCGGGGCTCGGCAGCGTCTTGAGGGGGAGTCGCGAAATTTATGTCAGGCATATTGACGTATCTTGGGTTCAATGTTACAAAACGATCAGCCCGCACGAAATTTTAGATCGTTTCGCGTCGGGTGGCATCGAAGCTGAGGCGGCCGGAGAGAGTCGGACAGGCAGCGACGGCCGGATCAGATCTACCGTGCGATTGTCGAGCGGCATTTCGACAAAACATACTGGACTTCCGCCTTCCGCAAAAGCATGTCCTCGGCGACATGCTGGCCACGGAAACCGGCCGTAACAAGGCTGGCGGTGGCCCGGCCACAACTCTAATCAAGCCAGCCGGACCCGAAACAGGGCAGGCGGGCGCCAGAACAGCGCCGCTACCGGCAGCGGGAGCCAAGGACATGAGCATGAAATTCGACATCCAGCCCGCATCCAATCCTACTCCAGAAAAGGACCGCGTCGCCAAGCTGGTGGACCCCGGCTTCGGGCGGGTCTTCACCGACCACATGGCGATCGTCCGTTACAACCAGGCCAAGGGCGGCTGGTACGAGGCGCGCATCGAGGCGCGCGCCAACTTCCAGCTCGATCCGGCCGGCGCCGTCCTGCACTACGCCCAGGAAATTTTCGAGGGCCTCAAGGCCTACAAGCGCGACGACGGCGGCGTGAACCTGTTCCGCCCCGACGCCAATGCGCGGCGCTTCAGGGACTCGGCCGATCGCATGGCGATGGCGCAGCTGCCCGAAGACGTCTTCATCGAGGCGGTCGAGCAGGTCGTGCGCATCGATCGCGCCTGGATGCCGGGCGGCGAGGGCAGCCTTTACCTGCGCCCCTTCATGATCGCGAGCGAGACCTTCCTCGGCGTCAAGCCGTCGTCCGAATACATCTTCGCGGTGATCGCCTCACCGGTCGGCTCCTATTTCAAGGGCGGACCTGCGCCGGTGTCGATCTGGGTCTCGGAGAACTACACGCGCGCCGCGGTCGGCGGCACCGGCGCCGTCAAGTGCGGTGGCAATTACGCCGCGAGTCTGCGTGCGCAGGCGGAAGCCATTCAGCACGGCTGCGATCAGGTGGTCTTCCTCGATGCGATCGAGCGCCGCTACGTCGAGGAGCTCGGCGGCATGAACATCTTCTTCGTGTTCGAGGACGGCTCGTTGTCGACGCCGCCGCTCGGCACGATCCTGCCCGGCATCACCCGCGACTCCATCATCGCGCTGGCGAAGGATGCCGGCAAGACGGTGCGCGAGGAGCCGTACTCGCTCGACCAGTGGCGCAAGGATGCGGCCAGCGGCAAGCTGAAGGAAGCGTTCGCCTGCGGCACCGCGGCGGTGATCTCGCCGATCGGCAAGGTGCGCTCGGTGAGCGGCGATTTCGAGATCAGCGGCGGCGTCGCCGGCCCGGTCGCCATGGGCCTGCGCAAGCAGCTCGTCGACATCCAGTACGGCCGCACCAACGATCCCCACAACTGGATCCGCAAGGTGTTTTGATTTTTCTCCCTCTCCCCGCTTGCGGGGAGAGGGTCGGGGTGAGGGGGAGTCTCCACGGGGACGCTGGCAGTTGGACTCGCGGAGAGTCCCCCTCACCCGGAATCCGCGCGTTCTGCGCGCATTCCGGCCTCTCCCCGCAAGCGGGGAGAGGCGAAGAGCGGACATCATGAACGCGCCGCCACGATCCCGCGACAAAGCCCGGAGATATTGACGCATCCGGACATCGCGATCATGGCATCCACGCTTTCCCAGCCCCTGAAATGGGTCGTCCTCGCCGCAATCACCGGCATCACCGTCTTCGGCATCCTGACCATCGGCCCCAAGCCGGAGGTCGCAGCCGAAGACCGCTCGCCCGTTGTCGATGTGCGCACCACCGACCCCGAGATGAACACCGCGATCGCACGCGCCCGCGGCACGCTGCCGACCTTCTGGGCGTCCTACGAGGCGCCCAAGCCGTCGGAAACCGGGCACGCCCTGAAAGTGCGCTTTTTCACCCGCAAAGGCGGCGAGCACATCTGGATCGCCGAGGTGAAGAAACTGCCGAACGGGGCCTATTCGGGCGTGTTCGCCAACGAACCGCGTGATCTGCCCGGCAAGCGGGCAGGCGACAAGGTCACATTCAGCGAAGCCGACATCTCGGACTGGATGTTCATGCGCAACGGCAAGATCGTCGGCGGCGAAACCATCAAGCCGACGCTGAAGTCGCTGCCGAAGGCGGATGCGGACGCCCTCCGGGCGCGCATGGAGCAGCCATAGGGAAGCAGTCGTCATTCCGGGATGGTCCGAAGGACCAGACCTGAGGTGCGCAGTTGCGCACCGGGGAATCTCGAGATTCCGGGCTCGATGCTGCGCATCGCCCCGGAATGACGCCGAGGCGCGCGGACTTGGGGCCCCCCGGCTTGCCGCCCCGGTTGCCGCCTCGCGCGTCGGCTGGTAAACGCCGCGCATGGCCGAAAAACCCAAAAAACCCCAGAAACTGAAGGCGCGCCTGCCGCGCGGGCTCGAGGATCGCGATCCCGCCGCGATCCGGGCGACGCGCGAGATGGTCGAGAAGATCCGCGCCGTCTACGAGCTCTACGGCTTCGAGCCGGTGGAGACGCCGGCGATGGAATACACCGACGCGCTCGGCAAGTTCCTGCCCGACCAGGACCGCCCGAACGAGGGCGTGTTCTCGTTCCAGGACGACGACGAGCAGTGGATTAGCTTGCGTTACGATCTGACCGCGCCGCTCGCCCGCTATGTCGGCGAGCGCTACGGGACGGACGGTCTGGTCTTGCCCTACCGCAGCTACCGCGTCGGCTACGTCTTCCGCAACGAGAAGCCCGGCCCCGGCCGCTTCCGCCAGTTCATGCAGTTCGATGCCGACACGGTCGGCTCGGCAACGCCGGCGGCGGATGCCGAGATCTGCATGATGGCTGCGGACACGATGGAGGCGCTTGGCGTTCAGCGCGGCCAGTACGTGGTGAAGGTGAACAACCGAAAAGTGCTCGACGGTGTTCTGGAAGCAATTGGACTTGCCGGCGACGAGAATGCCGCACGCCGGCTGACTGTGCTGCGCGCAATCGACAAGCTCGACAAGTTTCCCGCCGATGAGGTGCGTAAATTGCTCGGTCCCGGCAGGTGGGACGGTGGCGAAGAGGGCAAGGGCGACTTCACGAAAGGCGCCAATTTGAGCGCGGCGGAGGCCGACGTTGTTCTGGCCATCACCAAACCGCGCGACGATTGGAAAGAAGCCATTGCCGCGGCGGAAGCTTACCTCGCCAAGAGCGAAGTTGGTCAGGCCGGCGTGAGCGAGCTGGAAGAGATCGCCAAGCTGGTCATGGCGTCGGGGTACGGTGCGGACCGCATCAAGATCGACCCCTCCGTTGTGCGCGGCCTCGAATACTACACCGGCCCCGTCTACGAGGTCGAACTCCTGCTCGACACCAAGGACGAGAAGGGCCGCCCGGTACGCTTCGGCTCCGTCGGTGGCGGTGGCCGCTACGACGGCCTCGTCTCGCGCTTCCGCGGCGAGCCGGTGCCGGCGACCGGATTCTCGATCGGCGTCTCGCGGCTCCAGGCTGCGCTGACGCTGCTCGGCAAGCTCGACACGCGGCCCGAGTTCGGTCCCGTCGTCGTCACCGTGTTCGACCGCGACCGCGTCGCCGACTACCAGAAGATGGTGGCAAGCCTGCGCACCGCCGGCATCCGCGCCGAGCTCTATCTCGGCAATCCCAAGAATATGGGCAACCAGCTCAAATATGCCGACCGCCGCAACAGCCCTTGCGTCATCATCCAGGGCTCGGACGAAAAGGCGCGCGGCGAGCTGCAGATCAAGGACCTGATCGAAGGCGCGAAAGCGGCCGCTGCGATTGCTTCCAACCAGGAATGGCGCGAGAGCCGCCCGGCGCAGTTCTCGTGCGCCGAAGCCGATCTCGTCGCAAAGGTGCGCGAGGTGCTGGCGCGCCATGACGTGAGCTGGGGCTAGCTATTCGCGCATCGCCTGATGCCCGGGCTTGTCCCGGGCATCCACGTCCTGTTTGATGCACACGACTTTGAATGATCGGGACAAGCCCGATCATGACGACAGCAGCAGGGAGAAAACGATGCCTGAGATCACCGTCAGCATGGCCGAAGGCCGCACCGATGAACAGAAGGCCGGCATGATGCGCGACATCACGCAGGCACTGGTGAAGAATCTCGGCGTCGACGCCGATGCCGTCGTCATCCAGATCAACGAAGCCCCGCTCCGCCACAAGATGAAGGGCGGCAAGACGTTCGTGGAGCGCGCGGCGGCTGCGAAGAAGTGACGCGTTAGCGTCATTCCGGGGCAGCCCGTCAGGGCTGAACCCGGAATCTCGAGCTGTAAACTTCTGGATTCCGGGTTCGCGCTTCGCGCGCCCCGGAATGACGAGCAAGCACCATGGACGCACGCGACTTCATCACGACAGGCATGAGCGCGGAGCGCACGCTGGTGGTCCCAGTGGAGCGCACGGTCGGGCACTTCGTGCCGGGCATGCCTTTTGTCTATGCGACGCCGATGATGATCCTCGAGATGGAGATGACGTCGGGCGATGCGATCCGCCCTGCGCTTCAGCCGGGCTGGGTCACCGTCGGCACCGAGGTCGACATCCGCCATCTCGCAGCCGCCCTGGTCGGCGCGACGGTGCGGACCACCGCGAAGGTGGTCGCGGTCGAGCGCCGCGTCATCCGTTTCGAAGTCGAGGCGTTCGAGGGCACGCGCAAGCTCGGCGAGGGCCGCCACGCGCGCGGGCTCGTCAATGTCGAGATGTTCAACAAGCGGCTCGGGGCAGGCTCGAAATCGTAGGGTGGGCAAAGGCGCGAAGCGCCGTGCCCACCATTGCTCAGCGTGCAAGACAGATGTGGTGGGCACGCTTCGCTTTGCCCACCCTACGGCATCTTGCTACTTCGCCAATTCCTTCGACCGCTGCGTCGCCGCTGCGATTGCACGGATCATCAGGTCGCGCAGGCCGGGCTCGCCCATCAGCACGCCGAGCGCTGCGGCCGTGGTGCCGCCGGGCGAGGTGACGTTCTGGCGCAGCGTGCCGGAGGGCAGCTCGGATTGATGCAGCAGCTCGCCCGAGCCTGCCACCGTTTCGCGCGCGAGCTTCGTCGCCAGCGCCTCGGGCAATCCCGCTTCGACACCGGCGCGCGCAAGTTCCTCGGCGAGCAGGAACACATAGGCCGGTCCCGAGCCGGACACCGCGGTCACCGCATCCATCAGGCTCTCATCCTCGACCCATTCGACCGAGCCGGTGGCGCGCAGCAGCGCGTCGGCCACCGCGCGTTGCGCGGTGCTGACGTTCTTCGCCGCAACCGCCACCGTGATGCCGCGGCCGATCGCGGCCGGCGTGTTCGGCATCGCGCGCACGACAGCGCCGCCGCAGACCTCCTGAAGCGAGGCGATCGCGGTTCCCGCCATGATCGAGACCACGGAGGTCTTCTCCGAGACGAAGGGCTTCAGCTTCGCGCCGGCCTCGCGGAACATCTGCGGCTTCACCGCGACGACCATCGTCTCGACCTGACCTGCCGCCTTCGCATCGGGATTGAGCGCCACGCCCTTGGCGGCAAGCGCGCTGATCTCAGGCGCGATGTGCGGGTCGACCACCGCGACACGGCGCGGATCGAGTCCGCCCGCCAGCCATCCGGTCAGCATCGCGCCGCCCATCTTGCCGGCGCCGGCGAGAAGGATGGTGCCGGTGATGTTTTGAAGAGTGCTGTTCGCCACTGTGGTCACCACAAATTCGGTGTCGTCCCGGCGAAGGCCGGGACCCATAACCACGAATGTTTCTAGTGGATGCAGCTGTTGGCAACAAGCCGCGTGCCACAAACGAAATCACGCGGTATGGATCCCGGATCTGCGCGCGCTTTGGGCGCGCTTGTCCGGGATGACGTGGGGAGGGAGCGGCGTTACGTCACGAGAGGCCCTACGCCTCTCCCACCGTGTCGAACATCGCCGCGTCCATCGCTTCCGTCGTGGTCTTGCCCGCCCACACCACGAACTGGAACGCCGGGAAGTAGCGCTCGCAGGCGTGGATGGCGCCGGCGAGCATGGCTTCGCATTGCGCGGTCGAGGCGGTGAGTCCGCCCGGCAGCACCAGGGCCTGGCGGTGCATGACCATGCCGGTGTTGGTCCACAGGTCGAAATGGCCGACCCACAACTGCTCGTTGACGGCGGCGACGAGCCGCTGCACTTCGCTCCGCCGTGCGACCGGAATCTTCATGTCGAACGCGCAGGCCAGATGCAGCGCCTCGATCCCGCCCATCCAGGTGAAGGAGAGCTGGTAGTCGGTCCATTGTCCCTTCGAGACAATCGTGAGTTCGTCTTCGCCGGAGCGTTCGAACGGCCAGTTGTTGCTGGCAGCGATATCCTCGACCACCGCGAGCGGGTGATTTCTGGAATCGATAGCGCCTTCGAGCAGGGACATGCCGTCTCGACCTCTTGCCTTCTTGTTGTCTTTGATACGCACGCGGTTGGTCCGGCGCGCGCTCCCTTAATATTGCTAAGGCGATCCCCTTGGCGTCGCTCTCGCGATCCCGGGATCAGCGCGGGCTTGTCGCGGATCAACTGATGTGATTTGCGGAATCTGCGCAACTGGCTGCCGAGTCCGTCCACAAGTCAGGACTCGTTCGTCCACAGCTCATCTCCGCCACAATTCTTAACGGAGGAGAACAAACCGGAATCGGATCGGCCGGCGCCTGCTGCGTTCCATGTGCCGGTGCCCTCCTTGCGGGTCCGGATCGGTCCCGCCCTGTTCGACCTTCTGCCCCGCAGGATTTTCGCAGAGTTTCGCCCTGACGTCATAGGCACATGCGTAGTACCCATAAGGAAGGTTCTTGCTGGCCGCCTCCCTGTTCGTCATAATTCGGAATAGTCCACCCATATCGGGTGGATAAGTTCTCAGGGCGGGGTGAAAGTCCCCACCGGCGGTAAGGGCCGAAAGGCCTAAGCCCGCGAGCGCCTTCTCCTTGATAGGGATTCCCTCGGGGACCCCTCGGAGGGAAGGGTCAGCAGATTCGGTGCAACTCCGAAGCCGACGGTTAAAGTCCGGATGAAAGAGAACGGTCGGTGGCAGACGCATCGCAAGGTGCGGCTGTTTGTCGTTCCGTGTGCCCTGATTCTGGTCCTTAACTGAGGAAAGCCATGAATCAGATGTTGCAAGATCCCCAAGTCCAAACTTCCCAAGTCCAAACTTCCAAAGCCGAAACTGCCGAGACGACCCAGCCGCCGGTTCCCGTGGACCCGCCGGCAATCGAGCATCCGCGTTTTGCAAAGCCGCAGCGGGTGGCCTTCGTGCAGGCCTGCTGGCACCGCGACGTGGTCGAGGAGGCCCGCATCGCCTTCATGAAGGAGGCCGAGGCGCGCCACCTCACCCATGTCGACGTATTCGAGGTGCCGGGCTCGTTCGAGATCCCGCTGCACGCGCAGATCCTCGCCAAGACGCGGCGCTACACCGCGATCGTCGCGGCCGGCCTCGTCGTCGACGGTGGCATCTATCGCCACGAGTTCGTCGCCGACACCGTGATCAAGGCGCTGATGGACGTGCAGCTGCGCACCGAGGTGCCGGTGTTCTCGGCGGTGCTGACGCCGCAGCAATTCCACGAGACCGAAGTGCACTACGATTTCTTCCGCAGGCATTTTGCGATCAAGGGCGTCGAGGTCGCGGAAGCCTGCGCCAACACGCTGCTAGGCCTGGAGCGTTTGCGCGGCCAGGTCGCGGCGGGAATTGCCTAACCCAACGCAACAACCATCACCCCTCATCCCTGGGAGCGCGTAGCGCGTCTCGAAGGATGAGGGGTTACTCTATGATCGCTGCCATCTTGCATCACCCCAGCGACACCCCCGCCTTGGCCCGGCTTATTCCGAGAGCCAGGATGCGCTGCAGGAGATCCGGATATTTGAGCCCGGCATGTTGAGCCGCCGTGGCGAACTCCTGGCTCTTGGCGATCTCGGGGTTGGGATTGGCCTCGATGAAATACGGCGTGCCGTCGGCGGCGAGACGAAAATCGATACGCGCGTAGCCGTCGAGGCCAAGCGCTCGGTAGATGCGTTTCGCGGCGCGCTGGATGCGCGCGGTGACTTCGGGCGCGAGGTCCTTCGCCGGCCCGTCGACGATGCCGACCTTCTCCTGATAGTCGGTGTCGTGCTTGGCTTTCTCCGTGGCGATGTGCCGTGACCTGCGCCCGCCCATGCTGCCGAATTTCAGTTCCCAGATCGGCAGGACGCGCAGCCGGTTGTTGCCGAGCACGCCGACGTAAAGCTCGCGCCCCTCGATGAACTGCTCGGCGATCGCGGCGGATTCGACCCGCTCGTGGATGAAGGCGACCCGTTCCGCGAGCTTCTCGTCGGTATCGACGATCGATGCCTGCGAGATGCCGAAGGACCCGTCCATGTTCAGGCTCTTGACGATCAGCGGCAGCGCAAGGCGCGTCGGGCGTTTCACCTTGCGGCGCATCGGGAAGACGGCGAAGGCCGGCGCCGCGATCCGGCGGTGATGCACCAGCGTCTTGGACAAATCCTTGCCGCGCGCCAGGATCAGGCCGCGCGGATTGCACCCGGTATAAGGGACTTTCATCAGCTCGAGATAGCTGGCGATGTGCTGGTCGTAGGCGACGTTGTTGTGGAATTCCTCCAGCAACGTGAAAACCACGTGCGGCTTGAACTCCTCGATCGCCTCGCGCACCGGCTTGATTTCGTCCTGCGCGCCGAGGGCGCGAACCTCGTGGCCGGCCGCGCGCAAGGTGCTCACCACGTCGTATTCCGTTTTCCACGCGTTGATTTCCTGCGCGGTGTATCCGTCGCTTGAATCCGGAGGCATGAAATCCGGATGCATCAGGACCAGAATACGCAAGCGTCTCATAGCGCGATCCATTTGCGCCGAGACGGGCCAAACAGCGCGTGCATCGTCTTGGCGGTCACGAGGACGGTGAAATCGAGAACGAGCTTCTGTTCGGGGCCGACCGCGCGCAGATCGAGCTCGCGGCAGCGGGAGATCATGTCGTCAAGCACGGCATCGAGCGTGAGCTGGTTCTCGCCCGTCCATCGCGCGACCAATTGCCTGATCTGGGCGCGGTGCCGTCTGATCAGGCTCGAAGCCGGTTTTGAGCGGTGATGCCGTGGATCGGCGGAAAATAGCCTCGAGAGGTCGCGGTCGTAGGTCTTCGGCGGCGTGAAGGCGTAGAACGCCTGCTTCTTCTTGTAGTGGTCTTCGAGCGTCTGGCCGAGCTTGCTCAACGGGTCGACACGCTCTCGTGTCGTGATCAGCGGCCGCTTTCCCGCAATCTCGCCCATCAGCTCGTCGACATATTCGAGCTTCTTCAGTGCGGGCCAGCCGGCATATCGTGTTCGCCAGTTCGAACGCGGCCGCAGCCACACCGCAAAAGTTTCGGCGAAATCCTCGTCAGGATGGCTCTGCGCGTACCAGAGCCGGAGATGCTGGACATAGCGCCGGCTCGCCGGATTGGGCCGGTAGTAGCGCGGATAGTGCTTCGACGACGGACCGAACAGCTGCTGCCAGCGCCGGCGGCGCTGCAGCTGATAGCCGTGCTGGATGGCATGGCCCGCCTCGTGACGGAGTATGGCCATACACTCGCGCCAGGTTCCGCCCTCGACGTCGAACATCATCTTCTTCTCGAGCTTCATCAGGCGGGGATGGGCGAGATAGAATGGGATGGCGATGCCGGGTACATCGCCCGGACTGAACCATTCGCTCGAGATCCATGTATGCGGTCGCAGCCGGATGCCCCGCTCTTCGAGCTCCTCGTGGAGGGTGGCGACGCAATCCTCGAGCCAGGTGCCTTCGACCGTAACCCTCAGGCTAGAGAGACGTTGCGCGAGCAATTCGTCGTCCGACAGCTTCTCCCAGGCAAATTTCCGGCGTGGCATCAGGCATCCAGAGGGCAGAGATGACTCGGCGTCCGGATGATGTCATGGGCCGCGATTGGCAACAACCCGTGGGGCTTGTGCTGCGGTGCAGTCGGAGCACGAGCTGGCAGGGTGGGGCGAAGCGTGCCCATGACCGTCATGGCAATAAAAGGCATGGCAACAAAAAAGGTGGGCACGGCGCGCCGCGCCTTTGCCCACCTTGCGATCGTGACGGCGTAGATGAATTAATCGAATAGGCTCGACACCGACTCTTCCGCGGCGGTGCGCGCGATCGCGTCCGAGATCAGGCTGGCGATCGGGAGCGTGCGGATGTTCGGCGCCTTGCTCACCGCGTCCGTCGGCAGGATCGAGTCGGTGATCACGAGCTCCTTCAGCTTGGAGTTCGTGATACGGGCGGCCGCGCCGCCGGAGAGCACGCCGTGCGTGATGTAGGCGTAGACGTCCTTGGCGCCCTTGGCGATCAGCGCGTCGGCCGCGTTCACCAGCGTGCCGCCGGAGTCCACGATGTCGTCGACCAGGATACAGGTGTAGCCGGCGACGTCGCCGATTACGTTCATGACCTCGGATTCACCCGGCCGCTCGCGGCGCTTGTCGACGATGGCGAGCGGGGTGTTGATGCGCTTGGCGAGGCCGCGCGCGCGGGCCACGCCGCCGACGTCGGGCGAGATCACCATCGTCTTGGACAGGTCGAACTTGTCCTTGATGTCGCGCACCATCAGCGGTGCCGCGTAGAGATTGTCGGTCGGGATGTCGAAGAAGCCCTGGATCTGGCCGGCATGCAGGTCGAGCGTCATGACGCGGTCGACGCCGGCCTGCGTGATCAGGTTGGCGACGAGCTTGGCCGAGATCGGCGTGCGCGAGCCCGATTTGCGGTCCTGCCGGGCGTAGCCGAAATAGGGCAGCACCGCGGTGATGCGGCGCGCCGAGGAGCGGCGCAGCGCGTCGGTGATGATCAGGAGCTCCATCAGGTGGTCGTTCGCCGGGAACGAGGTCGACTGGATGATGAAGGCATCCGAGCCGCGGACGTTCTCCTGGATCTCGACGAAGATCTCCATGTCGGCGAAGCGCCGGACCACCGCCTTGGTCAGCGGCAGGTGGAGGCCTTGCGCGATGGCCTGGGCGAGAGCCGGATTGGAGTTGCCGGCGACAAGCTTGATGGAGCCGTTCTTGGCCGACATGGACGCTTCCTCCCGCGCTTTGCTGGATAGGACGTTCAACATCTGGGAATACCCACTCGAAGCACGGTTACGACGGGCGAGGAAATATCAGGCCGGGGGCTGCAATGGCAACCCGGGATGCTACGTTTTCCCTTTGAAAATCCTGAGTCGGGCCAACGGTTTGGCCGCAACTTGAGGCCGTGGTTTAGCGGGGGTTATCGCTCGGCGTAGCCGAGCGCCGAGGCCGGCATCTCCGGTGCCGGAGCCTCCGGGGTGACGCTTGCCACCGCAGGTCCCCGCAGGCCCGGAGCAGCGCTCGGCGCCTCCGGCGTGCCGTTGATCATGTTGGAAAGTCCGCTGAATCCGGCCTGGGCGATCTTCCGCAGCACCAGGTCGTCGGCGGCGCTCCACGGATCGCGCGTCGCATCGCGGCCACCCTTGGCCGAGGTGGGTTCCTCGCCGGAGAGGCGCAGCGCCCGCTGCTGGTTGGCGTCGTAGACGTCCCAGACCCAGGCGATCACGGTCCTGCCGCGCACGATCTGGGCGGAGAGGTAGCTGCGCACGCGATAGGCAGCCGTCCCCTCGCGGGAGACCACGGACAGGCTGCGCAGCTTGGATTCGCTGTCGAGCACGCCGACCATGCGGTCGAACACCTGTGGCGGCGGCCCGTCGATGGATTCGAACGCCACCGTCGCTCCACTGCCGGCGCTCGGCGCCATCGCATAGGAGTTGGCGGCACCGCCGCCGCCGGCGCAACCGCCAAGCGCGGTCGCCGCTGCCAGCAGCATGACCGCCAGCACGCGCGAACCCGCGCGGCCCAGGATGAATGACGCGTCCCTCATTATGGAGGGCAGCGATATCGTTAAAACGCATTAACGTCTAGGGCAGGGGCGACACATCCCACTGTCATTCCGGGGCGCGCCCACTTGGCGCGAACCCGGAATCCATTTCTCCGCATAAATTGCTGCACGATGATTCCGGGTTCTCGCTTCGCGAGCCCCGGAATGACGGCGTGTTGCCTGTGTGTTCACCCCTCGAGCGCGATCGCGTGGACGTGGCGGCCGTAATCCGGCTCCTTGCGATGCACCGAGCGGCGATAGCTGAAGAAGCGCTCGTCGGCATAGGTGTCGAGGCCGAGGTCGTCGATCATCAGGATGCCGGCGGCCTCCAGCCGCGTCCGGATGAAGCCGGCGAGGTCGAACATCGCGTGGCCCTCGCGCACCGACGGGATGAAGAACATCGCGTTGTCCGCGTCCGCCTCGATGAAGCGCGCCACGAACTCGTTGCCGACCTCGTAGCTCTCCTGCCGGATCAGCGGGCCGATCGCGGCGATGATGCCGCCGCGCGTGGCGCCGAGCTTTTCCATCGCTAGAATCGTGGACTCCAGCACGCCGGTCAGCGCGCCCTTCCAGCCGGCATGGGCACCGCCGATCACGCGCGCATTGGGATCGACGAACAGCACCGGCCCGCAATCGGCGGTGGAGACGCCGAGCGCGATGCCGGGCGTCCTGGTGACCAGCGCGTCGCCCTTCGGCCGCGGCCCGCTCGGCCACGGCGTCTCGGCAATGAGCACGTCGGGCGAATGGATCTGGTGCAGGCTGAGGAAACGTTCCGGCGCCACGCCGACATGCTCGGCCATGCGGCGGCGGTTCTCGGCGACGAGGGCCTGATCATCGTTGGAGCCGAGGCCGCCGTTCAGCGCCGAGTAGATGCCGCCGGAGACGCCGCCTTCACGGGTGAAGAAGGAATGGCGCAGCCCTGGCACCGCCGACAGCAGTGACGAAGCGAGGGTCATCAGTTCCCTCCGGCGTGTTCGAGATCGCTGAGGCCGGCGAGGCCAGTTAGCCGCGGCTCGGAGATGCCGAGCACCTTGAACATCGAGCCCATGCCGCTGCGCCCGGTGTCGGTCAGGCGCTTCAGCGCCACCGAAATGTCGGTGGCGACCTCGGGCGTTGCCTTCTGCATCAAGGCGGCCGCGCGGGTGTCGATGCCGACGCGCTTGAGGAAATCGCCCTGCGTCACCGGCCCGTGCACGCGGGCGCCGACATCCTCGGCCGCACGCGCCAGCGCCTGGAAATCGACATGGGCGGTGACGTCGGCCTGACCCGGCGCCTTCAAGGGATCGGTAAAGGTGTGGCGCGCGATCGCCTGGAAGGTGTCGCCGGCATCGCTGCGCAAATGGCCGTAATCGATGATCAGCGCCGCGCCGTCCTGATCGCGCACGCGCGTGGCGAGCTTCATGACCTCGCCGTCGGGACGCCATTCGAACACGGCGCCGACCGGCGCGGCGCGCACCAGGGGCGGCAGCAGCACGTCGAAGCGCGGCGTCGGCTCGGAGGCCGCGCCGAACTGAAGCTTGCCGTTGGGATCGATCTCGATCACGCGCTCGTGCCAGCCGTTCTCGCGCTTCACCATCTGGTGGATCGGCAGCACGTCGAAATATTCGTTGGCGAGGATGATGCTCGGGCCTTCGGGCACGTCGTCGATGCTGTCGTGCCAGGCGACGTTGCGCGCGCCCGACAGCGTCGCACTCTGCCGTTCGCGCAGGACGGGATTGACCTCGACCAGGTGGATCTGAAGCGCCTGGTAGAGCGGCGGCAGCACGCGGAGCGCACGCAGCGCATCCGCCATCATGGTGCCGCGGCCGGGGCCGAGCTCGATCAGCCGCAAAGATTGCGGCGAGCCCATCTGCTTCCACACCGAGGCGGTCCACAGGCCCAGCAGCTCGCCGAACATCTGGCTGACCTCGGGCGCGGTGGTGAAGTCGCCCTCACGCCCGAGCGGATCGCGCGAGACGTAATAGCCATAGCGCGGATGCATCAGGCACAGTTCCATGTACCGCCAGACCGGCATGGGGCCTGAGGATTTGATCAGCGCCTTGATCTCGTTGAGTAGCGGCTGTTCGGTCACGGCCTTCTTCTCGAAAGGAATTAACGAATGGCCTCGATCGGCCTCGGCGCACCGCGCCTGATAGCCAATACAATAAGTATGAGACCTACAATAAGCATCGGGATCGACAACAGCATGCCCATGGTTAATCCGCCCCAGAGGAAGCCGAGCTGGACGTCCGGCTCGCGGAAATGCTCGCCGGCGATCCGGGTCAGACCATAGATCAGGATGAAGGCGCCGAGGATCATTCCGGGCCGCTTCAGGGCGCCGAGGCGGATCATGATCGCAAGCACCGTGAACAGCAGGATGCCCTCCATGCCGGCCTCATAGAGCTGGCTCGGATGCCGCGGCAGCTGGGTGGGATCGTTGGGGAAGACCATCGCCCAGGGCAGGCTCGCATCGGTGGCACGGCCCCACAATTCGCCGTTGATGAAATTGGCGATGCGCCCGAGCAGCAGCCCGACCGGCGCGACCGCGGTGGTGATGTCGCCGAGCGACAGGATCGGGATCCCGTTGCGGTAGGCGAACCACATCACCGCGACGACGCAGCCGAGGAACCCGCCATGGAACGACATGCCGCCCTCCCACAGTCGGAAGATCGCGGCGGGGTGCTCGATGAAGAAGGGCAGATTGTAGAACAGCACATAGCCGGTGCGGCCGCCGAGGATGATGCCGAGCGTGACCCACAGGATGAAGTCGTCGACCTGCACCAGCGAGATCGGCGCCGGCCCGCCCCACAAGCGCTCGTTCTTCAGGAGCGAGCGCGCATAGAGCCAGCCGAACACGATGCCGCAGATATAGGCCAGCGCGTACCAGCGGATCGCAAACGGACCGATCTCGATCGCGATCGGCTTGAAGGCGGGAAAGTCGATGAGAAGAAAGGGCATCACGCCTTGTTTCTAGAGTTTGATGGGCAAGCTGCGGCCCCGACGGAGCTGCGCCCCCTCTCCCGCTTGCGGGGGAGGGTTGGGGAGGGGGTGTCTCCGCAATCAAGATAATCTCCGTGTGGAGAGAACCCCCACCCGGCGCTTCGCGCCGACCTCCCCCGCAAGCGGGAGAGGTGCACCGAGTTCGCGGACAGGCCGATCATACTGCTGCTCACACGAGATTGCGGCGATAGAGCGCCAGCAGACGCTCCCAGTGCCGCTCGGCGGCGTCGCGGTCATAGACCGGGCGCTTGGGGAAGGCGAAGCCGTGATGCGTGCCGGGATAGATCTCGACCTCGGCCTTGGCACCTTTCATGCCCTCTTTGACCTTTTCGATAATCTCCGGCGGCGCGTAGACATCGGTCTCGGCGCAGGCGAAGTAGAGCTCGGCCCTGGTCTTGGCTGGGGCCAGATGCGGACTGTCGTCCTGGTCGGTTGCGAGCTGCACCCCGTAGATCGAGGCGGCGGCCTTGACGCGATCGGGGAAATGCGTGGCGGCGTTGACCGCGTAGCGGCCGCTCATGCAGTAGCCGACGGTGCCGACAATCTTCGTGTTCGCGGCGGCCTGGCCCTCGGCGTAAGTGAGCAGCGCGCGTGTGTCGTCCATGATCATGGGAATGGTGAGCGAGCTCATCAGCGCGAACATGCGCTTGCGCTCCGGTGCGTTCGGGTCGGCCGGCAGCGCGCCCAGCTCCATCACGCCGGAGCGGTAATAGAGGTTCGGCAGCATCACGTAATAGCCTGATGTCGCGAGCCGGCGCGCCATGTCGCGCAGCTCTTCGCGGATCGCCGGCGCATCCATGTAGAACAGGATGACCGGAAACGGCCCGCCACGCTCGGGATGGCTGATGAAGGTTGCGGTGTGGCCGTCCTTGGTGGGAATCGCGATCTGCTGGTCGATCATCTCGTGCGCCTTGTGATTCTTCTTATGCCGGGACGTTGAATACGATTGCAAGGAAACCGGGGCATGACAAGGATACGGCCGATCGGCCCTTGATCCGGCCCGATCGGATTGCCATTGTCTTTCCGAGAGTTCGCGCAAAGTTTATCGGAGCCGCCAGGAGACCGACATGACCCAGACCAACAACCGGTTTTTCGACGAGATCGGCCGCCTGATGAA
Organism: Bradyrhizobium sp. 1200_D9_N1_1; assembly: GCF_052075915.1. Lineage (NCBI taxonomy): Bacteria > Pseudomonadati > Pseudomonadota > Alphaproteobacteria > Hyphomicrobiales > Nitrobacteraceae > Bradyrhizobium > Bradyrhizobium sp. 1200_D9_N1_1. The sequence continues at coordinate 1,757,445 of NZ_CP197226.1, forward strand.
CGACGCCGCCGGTGCGGCTCAGGGCGTCAAGCGCGAGTTCGACACGGTGATGCGGACCCAGGCCGAGAAATTCCTGCGCGACATGGACCTCGTCAAGCGCGAGGAGTTCGAGGCGGTCAAGGACATGGCCCGCCTGGCGCGCGAGGAGAACGAAGCCCTGAAGGCGCGCATCACGGCGCTGGAGGCGAAGCTGGGGGGATAGGTATTTGTCGTTCCGGGGCGATGCGCAGCATCGAACCCGGAACCTCGAGATTCCGGGTTCGGTCGCTGTCGCGACCGCCCCGGAATGACGGCTAGTCCGGCGCGGCCCGCCAGCCCATTCTTCTTGTCATTTCCGCATCTTCCGGGTAAAAGCCCGCCACGTTCGCGGCCCCCGCACCCCTGGAGGCTTGCTGTGGACGATGCCATGGGCCGCGCTGCGGCCCATTAACTTTTGCAAAAACAAGGACTTAACGACATGGCGACGACCGTCAAGGAATTGAAGGCGACCGCACGTCCGAAGAGCGGCAAGGGGGCCGCCCGGGCTGAGCGTCGCGCCGGCAGAGTGCCCGGAGTGATCTATGGCAACAACCAGCCCCCCGTCACGATCTCGATTGAAGATCGCGAACTGCGCCAGCGCATCCTGGCCGGCCGGTTCCTGACCACGCTGGTCGACATCGACCTCGAGGGCAAGAAGCACCGCGTGATTCCGCGCGACTATCACCTCGATCCGGTCAAGGACTTCCCGATCCATGTCGACTTCATGCGGCTCGGCGAAGGCGCCACCATCCGCATCAGCGTTCCCTTGCACGTGGTGAAGTCGGAAGCCTCCCCGGGCGTGAAGCGCGGCGGCACCGTCAACATCGTTGCCCACGCGATCGAGCTCGAATGCGGCGTCGAGAGCATCCCGCAGTACATCGAGGCCGACGTCGGCTCGCTCGAAATCGGTCACTCGCTGCATCTGTCGGACGTCAAGCTGCCGGCCGGCGTGAAGGCGCTGACCCGCGAGGACGCGACCCTCGTCACCATCGTGCCGCCGTCCGGCTACGCCGAAGAGCAGAAGGCTGCTGCTGCGGCAGCTGCTGGTGGCGCGGCTCCGGCTGCAGCAGCTCCTGCGGCTGGTGCGGCTGCTCCGGCTGCTGCTGCTCCGGCAGCGGCTGCCAAGGCTCCCGCCGGCGGCGACAAGAAGAAGTAATTCTCTCAAAGAGCTGGCGCGCGGTCCTGTGACCGCGCGCCGAGCGAGGGGCGCGCCGCGTCATGCGACTCTTTGTTGGGCTCGGCAATCCCGGCGCGAAATACGCACGTAACCGGCACAATATCGGCTTCATGGCCGTCGACGAGATCGCGCGGCGTCATGGTTTCTCGCCATGGCGCCGCAGGTTTCAGGGCGAGACCTCGGAAGGCGCGCTCGGCACCGAGCGCGTGATCCTGCTCAAGCCGACGACCTACATGAACGATTCCGGCCGGAGCGTTCAGGAGGCGGCAGGCTTCTTCAAGATCGCCCCTGGCGACGTCACCGTGTTCCATGACGAGCTCGAGCTGCCGCCGGGCAAGGTGCGGGTGAAGGTCGGCGGCGGCATCGCCGGCCACAACGGTCTGCGCTCGATCTCGGCGCATATCGGCAACGACTACCGTCGTGTCAGGCTCGGCATCGGTCATCCCGGCGTCAAGGAACTGGTGCACGGCCACGTGCTGTCGGACTTCGCCAAGGCCGACAACGACTGGGTGGCGACACTCTGCGACGCGGTCGCCGAGCACGCCGCGCTGATCGCCAAGGGCACGGACGCGACCTTCGCCAACAGGGTGCATCTTGCCATGCAGGCGAAGGGGTTTTTGACCAAGGACGACAACGGCAAGGAATAACGCTCGTGGGATTCAAATGCGGGATCGTCGGATTGCCCAATGTCGGCAAGTCGACCTTGTTCAATGCGCTGACCGAGACGGCCGCGGCGCAGGCTGCGAACTATCCGTTCTGCACCATCGAGCCGAATGTCGGCGAGGTGGCCGTGCCCGATCCGCGGCTCGACAAGCTTGCGGCGATCGCCAAGTCCGGCCAGATCATTCCGACCCGGCTGACCTTCGTCGACATCGCGGGCCTCGTGCGCGGCGCCTCCAAGGGCGAAGGCCTCGGCAACCAGTTCCTCGCCAACATCCGCGAGGTCGACGCCATCGCGCATGTCGTGCGCTGCTTTGAAGACTCCGACATCACCCATGTCGAGGGCAAGATCGCCCCGCTCGCCGACATCGAGACCATCGAGACCGAGCTGATGCTCGCCGACCTCGACAGCCTCGAGAAGCGCGTCGACAACCTCACCAAGAAGGCCAAGGGCAACGACAAGGACGCCAAGGAGCAGCTCGACCTCGTCAACCGCACCCTGGTGCTGCTGCGCGAGGGCAAGCCCGCGCGCCTCGTCGAGCGCAAGGCGGAGGAGGAGCGCGCCTTCGGGATGCTCGGCCTGCTCTCGTCCAAGCCCGTGCTCTATGTCTGCAACGTCGAGGAAGGTTCGGCCGCGACCGGCAATTCGTTCTCCAAGGCGGTGCAGGAGCAGGCCGCCAAGGAAGGCGCCGTCGCCGTCGTCATCTCGGCCAAGATCGAATCCGAGATCGCCACCATTTCGCGCGAAGAACGCGCCGACTTCCTGGAGACGCTGGGTCTCGAAGAGGCCGGCCTCGACCGCCTGATCCGCGCCGGCTACACGCTGCTCGACCTCATCACCTATTTCACGGTGGGCCCGAAGGAAGCGCGTGCCTGGACCATCCATCGCGGCACCAAGGCGCCGGGAGCGGCCGGCGTGATCCACACCGATTTCGAGAAAGGCTTCATCCGCGCCGAGACGATCGCGTTTGACGACTACGTCGCGCTCGGCGGCGAAGCCGGCGCCCGCGATGCCGGCAAGCTCCGCCTCGAAGGCAAGGAATACGTCGTCGCCGACGGCGACGTGATGCATTTCCGGTTCAATACGTAAGCCGGAGTTGTCATTCCGGGGCGCGCCTCTTGGCGCGAGCCCGGAATCCATTCATCCACTTGTTCTGAGGCCCGATGGATTCCGGGTTCGCGCTGCGCGCGCCCCGGAATGACGGGCTACCGCATCCCGCCGCCCTGATCCCGGATCGCGCCGAGATGCTCGTTGATGCGGAAGACGATCAGGATCAGTTCCGCGACGATGCGCGAGAACACGATGCCGACGACGACGCTCGCGATCGACGACAGCAGCACCAGGAAGCCGCCGAACGGGCTGATCGCCATCGCAGCTAGGCCGGAGAAGATGCCGGAGAGGCCGAACAGGCAGATCAGCGCGATCACCAGCCAGTAGAAGGTCTTGATGATCGTCGGCGTGATAAAGCGGTCCCACTGAAACAGGTCGCTGAATGAAAACATCGCTCTCCCCCGGACAAATCGGGCCTTGTCAAATCGGGCTTCGGCCCTCGGTTGACCCGACTCAAGGCCAGAATCGCCGCGTCGAATGTAGCACGAGCCATGCGGGCCGGCGGGTTGAGATTGCCGCAAAGTGCGGCCACAATCTGTCATTTCCGCCAGCAATCCCAAGATGACCCTGACCTTTGAAGACTTCCCGCCCGGCCGGTTCGGAACGTTCGGCCCGCGCCATGTCACCCGCGACGAGATCTTGGCCTTCGCCGCCGAGTTCGATCCGCAACCGATGCACCTGGACGAGGACGCCGCCAGCAAGAGCATGCTGCGCGGCCTGTCCGGCTCGGGCTGGCACCTGTGCTCGCTGATGATGCGGATGATGGCCGACGGCTTCATCACCCGCGCCGCCTCGCTCGGCTCCCCCGGCGTCGACGAGGTGCGCTGGCTGTCGCCGCTCAGGCCCGGCGACGACCTCATGCTGGACGTCGATGTCATGGAGGCGCGCGCCTCGAAGAGCCGCCCCGGGCTCGGCATCGTCAAGTTCAAATGCACCGTGCGCAACGCGGCGGGGCAGGTGCTGTGCGAGATGACCTCGCCGATCCTGATCGAGCGACGCGAGGGGGCGGTCTGATGCCGTTTTTCGAGGAGATCGAGATCGGCCATCGCCGTGAGATCGGCGCCTATACGTTCACCGCGGAGTCGATCAAGACATTCGCCCAAAAATTCGATCCGCAGCGCTTTCACCTCGACGAGGAGGAAGGCAAGAACTCGCTGTTCGGCGGGCTCGCGGCCTCGGGCTGGCATGTCGGCTCGGCCTGCATGAGCCTGCTTGTCGCGGACGGCCAACGTCTGGCGCGAGTGGCCGCAGCGCGCGGCGAGGAGGTCGCGGTGTGGGGCCCGTCACCGGGCTTTCGCGACCTGCGCTGGATCCGGCCGGTGCTCGCCGGCGATACCGTTTCTTACGCCAATGTCGTCATCGACAAGCGCACCTCCGCCTCGCGCCCCGGCTGGGGCATTTTGACGGCCCGCACCACCGGCACCAACCAGCGCGGCGAAGAGGTCTACGCCATCACCGCCTCAGCCTTCGTGCCGATGCGGAAGGGCGGTTAGATCAGTTCCAAGATGAACGGCTGAAAAGAGCGCGAGTGTTGCCCGCGCGCTATGGACGCGATTCCGGGCGGCTGCCATAAGCCTGCGCAACATGGTTGCCCGCGAAGCAGTTGGGGGAACCATCGAGTTGCTAACCAATTATGAACCTGTCGCTGTCTATTTGAACGAATAGGCAGAGGACAGGGGACGAGGACCATGGCTGACCGCGGCGCACTCAAGTTTGTTGGATTTATCTTTGCGACCGCGACGTTGGCCGTGATGCTGGTCGCCGGCATGGTGGTGAAGGGCTATGCCGATGGCGCCTACACCCTGGAAGCCTCGACCGTGGAAGCCGCCCGGTAAGGAGCTCGTTAACGTTTCGGGGCCGGTGTCCGGCTTCCGCTCAGCGGCTATAGACGAACGCCAGCACTGCGATCGCAACCGCCAATAATCCAACGAAGCGCAGCATGATCGTGCCGAACTGGTTCGGCGCGGGTCGCAGCGGTATGGGCTCCGTGGTGTCGGGCCGAATGCTTTCCATGAAATGTCCCCCTGAGCCCGCGTAAAACCGACGGGCGCCTGGCATTGGTCGTCGGGGAGGGGTGGAGGGTTCAAAAGGGGGGCTCTGGCCGACGTACTTGCGTGGCCGCCTGCCAAGCCCTCCGCTGTCATGCCCCGGCTTGTCCGGGGCATCCAGTACGCCGCGGCGTCTCCGCTCAATCACCGCCGTCTCTGGAATACTGGATCGCCCGCTCCAGTGCGCAAGTGCGCACAAGGCGGGTGATGACACCGTCGTTGAGGAGCGCGCGACTCCCCAAGAATCAAAACCGCCGCGCCCCTTTCGGAACGCGGCGGCCGGTGATGCCGGGTGCTGACCGATCAGCTGTTGCGCAGGCCGTCGGCGGCGCGCTTCCACTGCGCGACGTTGTCGGCGATCATGCGGGTCGACTTCATCGCGGCCTGGCTGAGCTGGGCGTAGCCGGAGATCTCCCGCTGGACGCGCTGGCCTTCGGCATGGAGCAGGTCGCGCAGGCTCTCGAGCTCGGAGATCAGATTCTCGATCTCGGCGAGCGAGGTGCCGGCGACGCGCTGGATCAGCGAGTTGACGTTGGTGACGGTGGCCTCCGCGCTCGGATCGAGCGGCGGCGCGTCGGTGGTCGTCGCTGCCGGCCGGCGCAGATAGGCGATGTCGTTGCGGACGAAGTCACGGATGCCGGCTTCGACTTCCGTCACCGCGGCGAGATTGCTGTCGACCGTCTCGGTCTCGGTGGTCTCGGTCTTTTCCGGACGCATGGCGTTCATCGTTGTTCCCCTGTTCGCGTTGAGCGCAGCGCGAGTGTCCCCCGCACGACGACGTCTGTAAGGCGATCCGCATCAGGGCGCCGGATTTTGACCGTAACTGGGCCGAGATGCGGCAAGGGCGGACCATTCGGGGGTTTTGCCGTGGCGTATGGTTAGGAATGTCTAAACGGCGGCTGCGGCGGAGCGCCTTCGCGGCACGGCCGGTGTCTGACTCCCTCTCCCCGCAAGCGGGGAGAGGGAGGTGAGGGGGACTCTCCGCGAGGATGGTGAGAGTTGGACCCGCGGAGACTCCCCCTCACCCGGAGTTTGCTGTCGCAAATTCCGGCCTCTCCCCGCAAGCGGGGAGAGGCGAAAACACACTCACCAGCTCTTCTTGAACCCCGCCGTCAGGCTCTTGTTGATCGCGCCCTGCGAGGTCTCGCCGACCGAGCCGGAGACGGTGACGTTGTCGAACAGCTTTTGCTCGGCGCCGAACTTGCGCAGCCATTTGTCGTCGGTGGTCGAGAGCGTCTGGCCGGCGGTGATGCTGGTGCCGGTGTCGGTGAGGGTGACCTTGGCGGACTGGTCGGTCTCGTAATTGCGGGTGATGTGCCCGCCGATGCCGGGGACCGCGGTCGTGCCCTGCTGGTTGACGCTGTAGCCGTTCTGGAGCGTCAGCGACGTGTCGCCCGACAGCGGCAACGATTTGGTCAGCGACGCGCCGAGCTTGCTCTGCTCGGCGCCGGGATCGACGCGGGCTTCCACCGCGGTCTTGTCCCAGATCGGGCCCGCGCCCGGCGCGGTCGCCGCCGCCCAGGCGCTGCCGGAGGATTGCGGCAGGCTGCCGCCATTGGCGGCCTTCTGCGCCAAGAGCTCGGACATCGTCCGCGGCTCGCTCGTCACCGTCATGTCGGCGCCGATGCGGGCGTCCCAGAACGAGGATACCGACTGCTTCACCGTCACCGCCGAGGAGCCGTTGGCATTGGTGTTCGACGACCAGTTCATCCCGTCATTGGCGGCGGCCTGCGCGCGCTTCTTGGCGGCGATGAGGTCGTTGAGCGTGCCGGCGTCGATCGCGAGCTGGCCCCAGTCGAGCTTGTCGACGTCGATGCCTTTGAGCACGTCGGGGTCGTTGGCGTCGGGGGCTTCGGCCGCCTCGGCGTCCTCGTCGGGCGCGGCCGCGGGTGGGGAGAAGGGCGGGATGATCTGCGCCGAGACCGTCAGCACCGAGCCCAGAATGAACGCGGCCGCCAGCGCCGGCAGCCTGGTCCAGCCAAAACCTGTCGAGAATTCCATCGTCCTGCCCGCGAACCCCGGCGCATGCTGTCCGATAATATATAGCGGACTTCCGCAATGACCATGCGCCATTCCGCAGCGAGGATGCTGACCTATCGTTGCGAAATTGTGGCGGCTCGCCTTTGGACGCTTGCCTGGGGACGCGAACCAACGGGCCGCGCGAAAGGCGCGCGCCCGACGACGGGCTTCCGGCACGACGGCATCCGGCGGGGCTGGAGGCCAGGACGTCGCGCCACGCATCGTCATCGGTCCCGAAGAGCGGGGCCCGTTGGCGTCCCCCCTCAGCCGACGCTGCTCATCTTCGGCAGATGAATGGCACGGCCGAGTGCCTGCTCGACCAGGTCGAAGGTGTCGATCAGCACGCGCAAGCTGACGAGCTTGCCCGCCCTGAACTGGGCGAACTGCGCGACCCGCAAGGAAATCGGCTTGTTGGAATCCAGCGCCGTCAGCGAATAGCGCAGCATCGAGGCGGCGGAATCGACGCCGAGCATGATGCTCTCGCGATCGAAGCGGCGGACCTGGAAATTGTCGGCGAGCTGGCGGATGACGTCGAGCACGGCGTCCTTGCCCTGGCGTGCGCCGAGGAACGGAAACATGTCGATCGGGCCATAGAGCGCCCACTCGACGTCCTCGTCGATCAGGGCCTCGATATCCTCGAAATGCCGGTCGTTGATCGCGCGGTGCAATGCGCGCGAGAAACGCCAGAGGCTGTGCTCTGTCATTTTGGGCAGTCCTGAAGCTGGCTTGCAAAAAAACGGAAAGCAGCCCGATGCACAGGAAACGTGCCTCGGGGCGGCTCAACTCGTTTGTATGCGAATAAAATACGGAATTTCGGCCAAAACGCAATTCACGTTTTCGCAATGCACAATTGATCGCGTTTTGTGAGATTTACAACAGAACCCCGTAATCTTCCGGGGGGCTCAAGCGTACGAGCGCTGGTTCCCGCATTCTCGGTGTCGTCCTGGCGAATGCCAGGACCCATAGCCACCGAATCCTGCAATGGGCACGCTAGCGGTTAGCAAGGTGCCACCATATCGGCAGTCGGGGTAATGGGTCCTGGCTTTCGCCAGGACGACGTCGCGAAGAGCGCGGTCGGGATTAACTCCCGTCCACCCGCGCCCCCACGATCAGCGGTCCGATCTCGCGCTCCAGCACCTGCTGCACCAGATCGTAGGAATCGATGATCTCGCGGATCTGCGCCACCTGTCCGTTGCGGAAGGTGTAGAACACCGCCATGTCGAACTGCACGACGCGGTCGTTGCTGCGCTTCCTGAAATAGGTCTGCATGTAGGTGGCGACCTCGTCGCCCTCGGCGACGATGTGCGGCGCCTTGTAGCGGATCTCCGAATAGCGCGACCAGACCGTCTGCCAGAGCGCGCGCAATTCGGCCTTGCCGTGGCGCGGCACCATGTGCGGCAGGATGTCGATCGGCGCGTGGGTGAGGAAGTCGACGTCGTCGGTGCAGCACGACAGCGCGGCCTCGATGTCGCCGCGCGCGAAGGCGTCGAGCAGATGCACGACGCGCTGGCGATTGAGCTTCTCGACTGTCATTCCGCCCGTCCTCATTGGCCGCATGGCGTTGCGCAACGCTAACGCGCGGTTTCGCGCACCGGCAATCCGCGAAACCACAGGAGTGTTGCAGTCGATATGACGCGCAAGCGCAATGCCAGGTTCATGGCTGCAATTATGGGTTGAGCGCCCGTGCGCCTGCACGAAATCGCCTTGCGCAATGCCGGGGCCGCGCAGGCGCGGGAACCGCGATACGCCCGCGCCCGTTGGGACGCCGACACCGCATCCGGAGACATCGATCCATGAAATCCCAGCTTCTCGCCGTCACCGCCGCGCTTCTCATCTGCGGTGCGACCTCCACCGCCAACCCCAAGGGCTGCATCAAGGGCGCCGTCGTCGGCGGCGTCGCCGGCCACTATGCCGGCCATCACGGCGTCCTCGGCGCCGCCGCCGGCTGCCTCTACGGCCGGCACCACGCCAAGGAACAGGAAAGGCAGCGGCAACAGCAGGGCCAGGTGAACGGGCAGGGGAAGCTGTAGCTCCCTGTCATTCCGGGGCGCGCCACTTGGCACGAACCCGGAATCCATCTCGCCTCTTGTTCCGGCGCCAAAAAGGCGCGTGACCCAACTCACATCACCCGTGCGGCATCGCGACTAACGTCATCCCCAAAGTCCCGCCTGCACAACGCGGTCGAAGGCCTTGCGCTGACCGCGACCCTCCAGAGCTTCCCGACCTTCGCCACGGCCGCGATGCTGCTCAAGCTGCTCGGTAACCACGACCGCGTCGGCGACCCCAGCGTCGCCATCTTCGTCGCAATCGCCTAGCTCGCCCACGCGCTGCTCGCGGTGGCCCTGGGCCCGAGCTTCCCCGCCGTCTTCAAGACCGTCTACGAACCGAAATTCTTCGAAGCCCATTTGTCGCTCGGCGACAAGATCACCGCCTGGCGCACCCAGCCGGTCGCCTCGCTCCAGCTCGTGACCATCGTGCTGCTGCTGTCGGTGATGGCCGTGGTGACGGCGAGCGTGGGGTGAGGGAGCATATCTCTCCCTCGTCATTCCGGGGCGCGACGAAGTCGCGAGCCCGGAATCCATAACCACGAACAACGCGGATGACCCCGCGCCCCCTACCTCTTCTTCCACCCGCCGCGATGCCCCGGCGCGCCGCCGCTGGAGCGCGGGGTGGGGCCGAACTCCGGTCCTGACTGTCGCGAGTCCGTCGGCTGGATGATCCGGCTCGTGCTGCCGAACGGCTTTGCCGGCAGGCTCGGCTTCTCGCGGTAGGGCAGCGATTCCGGGCCGTGCATCTCGTCGAGATGCGGCTTGTGCACCTTCGAGCCGCTGCCGCCGCCGCTGGCCTTCAGCGCGGAGCTCACGGTTTTCCTCTTCATCGCGCTGACGGGCAGGTTCGCCGCGTCGCCGTACTTCTTGGTGCCGGCATAGGCGCCGGCCTTGCCCTGGACGGTGCGCTGCTTGGCGGTGGGGTCGTCGACCACCGCGAGCTCGGTGGCGCGCAGGCGCTTGACTTCGTCGCGCAGGCGCGCGGCTTCCTCGAAGTTCAAATCGGCGGCGGCCTCGCGCATGCGGGTTTCGAGATCGGCGAGCACGGCTTCGAAATTGTGTCCGATCGAGATGACGTCGTCGGTCATGTCCTGGCCGCCGACCTCGACCAGCACGTGGTCGCGCTCGTAGACGGAATTGAGGATGTCGCCGATCTGCTTCTTCACGCTCTCCGGCGTGATGCCGTTGGCGGTGTTGTACTCGACCTGTTTTTCGCGGCGCCGATTGGTCTCGGCGATGGCGCGCTCCATCGAGCCGGTCATCTGGTCGGCATAGAGGATCACCTTGCCGTCGACGTTGCGCGCGGCGCGGCCGATGGTCTGGATCAAGGACGTTTCGCTGCGCAAAAAGCCTTCCTTGTCGGCGTCGAGAATCGCGACCAGCGCGCATTCGGGAATGTCGAGGCCCTCGCGCAGGAGGTTGATGCCGACCAGCGCGTCGAACGCGCCGAGCCGGAGATCCCGGATGATCTCGATGCGCTCGATGGTGTCGATATCCGAGTGCATGTAGCGGACGCGAATACCCTGCTCGTGCAGATATTCGGTGAGATCCTCCGCCATGCGCTTGGTCAGCACCGTGATCAGCGAGCGATAGCCGGCCTGCGCGGTGGCGCGGACTTCGCCGACCAGATCGTCGACCTGGGTGCGGGCGGGGCGAATGTTGACCGGAGGATCAATAAGCCCGGTCGGGCGAATGACCTGCTCGACGAACACGCCGCCGCTCTCGTTCAGCTCCCAGCCGCTCGGCGTCGCCGACACCGCGATGGTCTGCGGCCGCATCATGTCCCATTCCTCGAAGCGGAGCGGGCGGTTGTCCATGCAGGAGGGCAGGCGGAAACCGTATTCGGCGAGCGTCGCCTTGCGGCGGAAGTCGCCTTTGAACATGGCGCCGATCTGGGGGACGGTGACGTGGCTTTCGTCGGCGAACACCAGCGCGTTGTCAGGCACGTATTCGAACAGCGTCGGCGGCGGCTCGCCGGGCAGGCGTCCGGTGAGATAGCGCGAATAGTTCTCGATGCCGGCGCAGCTTCCGGTCGCCTCCATCATCTCGAGGTCGAAGGTGGTGCGCTGCTCCAGCCGCTGCGCTTCCAAAAGGCGGCCCTGGTCGTGCAGCTGATCGAGCCGCTGCTTCAATTCCGATTTGATCGACTTGATCGCCTGCACCAGCGTCGGGCGCGGCGTCACATAGTGCGAGTTGGCGTACATCTTGATGAATTCGAGCTCGTCCTGCTTGTGGCCGGTGAGCGGATCGAACTCCTCGATGGTCTCGATGGTGTCGCCGAACAGGTTCACGCGCCAGGCGCGGTCCTCATAGTGCGCCGGGAAGATGTCGATGACGTCGCCTCTGACCCGGAAGGTGCCGCGGGTGAAATCGGCCTGGGTGCGCTTGTACTGGAGCGCGACGAGGTCGGCGATCAGCTGGCGCTGGTCGATGCGCTCGCCCTTCTTCAGCGCGAAGGTCATCGCGGTGTAGGTCTCGACCGAGCCGATACCGTAGATGCAGGACACCGAGGCGACGATGATGACGTCGTCGCGTTCGAGCAGCGCGCGCGTCGCCGAGTGGCGCATGCGGTCGATCTGCTCGTTGATCGAGGAGTCCTTCTCGATATAGGTGTCGGTGCGCGGGACGTACGCTTCCGGCTGGTAGTAGTCGTAATACGAGACGAAATATTCGACCGCGTTGTCGGGGAAGAAGTTCTTGAACTCGCCATAGAGCTGGGCGGCCAGCGTCTTGTTCGGCGCCAGGATGATGGCGGGGCGCTGCGTCGCCTCGATTACCTTGGCCATGGTGTAGGTCTTGCCGCTTCCGGTGACGCCGAGCAGCACTTGGCTGCGGTCGTTGCGCTCGATGCCCTCGACGAGCTCGGCGATCGCGGTCGGCTGGTCGCCGCGCGGCTCGTAGTGCGACTTGATCTCGAAGCGCACGCCACCTTCGGACTTTTCCGGGCGCGGCGGCCGATGCGGGGTCCATACCTTCGTGGAGCCGTCGTCCTTGCGGAACTCCGGCCGGCCCTCGCGGATCAGCGACTCCAGCGCATCCGCGGTCGCCTTGACGCCGAGCGCCTCCATTTTGCTGCGCGGCGGACGCGCCAGCGCCTCGGCATCGTCCTCCTCGGTGGGCAGGCCGAGCTGCCGCGCCAGTTCCGGATCGAGCGTCGGGATCGTGGCCGCGGTGCCGTAATTGGCCTGCGGCGCCTCGTCGAGTCCCGCCGGGCGGTCACTGGGAAAGTCCTTCGGCGTCGAGGCGCGCGCGCGATGCGCGGCGGCCTCGCCCCCGGCGCGGCGGTCGCGCGAATTGTCCGGCGGCGGCTGGAGGCCGGTGCCCGATCCAAGCCCGGCATCGCCGCGGTTGATGGCGGGATTGAGCAGCTCGGCCAGCGCCGGCCCGATCGGCTGCACGTCAGGGCGGTGCGCCTTCGAGTTCGGGGCCTTGGACGGGGCCTTGGACTTGGGGGATTTGCCGGATTTTTCGGAGGATGCAGGTTTCTTCGCCATGAGGCGAATATGGGACGAGTCCGCCCCTCAGGAAAGGGCGAATGCCCGTCCGTGCGCAGGCTGCTGACAGCAGGTTGGCAGCAGGCCGAAACGTCACGCCGCCGGCAGCGGGCCCTCGTTGTCCTCGGCCGTCCCATGCGCCTTGAGGATGTCGAGGTGGATCCCGCCGCAATCGGTGCAGCGCATGGTCCAGTACTCGCACCCGGCGCGGCCGCCGATCACGCGGAGCACCGTGAGATCGCCGTCGCATTCGGGACAATTCGACAGGACGGCGCGGTTGTAGATCCGAGGCCGCGCTCCGTCGTCGAATTCGGTGATTGACATGACCGGTTCCCCTTCGCCGTCCCTGACCGATTATTCGTCGTCGCTGTCGGCCCGCCGGCGGAAGCGATCGATGTGGTGCTTGGCATCGGCAATCGCGGCGTCGCGATCGGGCCAGGCGAAGCCGACCTCCATGGCCGGAAACAGCACGCCGTCGATGGCAACCAGGCTGAAATCGGCGCGCCGGATGCGGGCGTGCCACAGCCCCTTGCCAGCTTCGAAGGATTCGATGTCAAAGCCGTCATAGATGGTCGTCATTGGTAGTCCCCGGAGTGTCTTGGTCGAGTCTGTTGCTCGAGCGCCTTGTTGGAGGGTCAGGGGACCACGTTTGCGGATTTCAGGATGTGAAGCGGTTCACATGCGACGGGGTTTTTTGCCCGCGGAACCGCTGAATTTCAGTTCCGCGCGGTGGTGCGGCCGGTGCGCCTCGCCGGACGGGCGGCGGGTTCCGACGCCGCCCGCATGATCCAGCGGCGGAACGCGGCAAAGTCGCGCTGCTCGGTCTGGAAGCTGCGATAGACCAGATACCAGCGCATGCCTTTGGGCACCGAGAGGTCGAACGGCGCTACCAGGCGCCCGGCGGCGAGATCGTCGTCGATGTAGGGCCGGATGCCCATGGCGATGCCGAGCCCGTCGGCGGCGGCCTGGAGCGCCTGGCCGTAGAACTGGAATTCCGGCCCGCGCGCATTGATGCGCGCGAGGTTGGCGGCCTTCAGCCAGATCGGCCAGTCCTCGGCTGAATGTGCGACGCGGATCAGGCTGGGTCCCCTGAGATCGGCCGGGCGCTTCAGGCTCGCGGCGAGACGGGGCACGCAGACCGGCGTGAGGTCGCCGGCGAACAGCGGCTCGGCGACGAGACCGGGCCAGTCGCCGGTGCCGAGCTTGATGCCGCAGCTCCAGTCCTCGCCGAACGGCACCGACGCGCCGCCGGTGGTGAAGCGCACCTCGATGTCGGGCTCCTCGTTGCGAAACTCCGACAGGCGCGGGATCAGCCAGCGCATCGCAAAGGTGTGGCCGACGCCGATGGTGAGCACGCGGACGCTGGACGGCGCCGTCACCTGCGCGGTCAGGCTGGCGAGCGCATCGAAGATCGGCGTCAGCCCGCTCTGATAGGCGCGTCCCGCCTGCGTCAGTACCAGCCTGTTGGCCTTGCGCTCGAACAGCGCGACGCCGAGCCGCTCCTCCAGCAGATGCACCATGCGGCTGACCGCGGCCGCCGACACGTTGAGCTCGACGCCCGCCGCAGCAAAGCTGCCGGTCCGCGCCGCCGCCTCGAATGCCTTGATGCCGTTGAGAAAGAGCAGCCGCCGCAAATGACCGACCCTCAGGAAAGCTGATGCCAGGGCAAGATAACTCAGTTTGCGCGAGGGGAGCAAGCGAGGCAGAAATATCAGCGTAATCCATGCTGATTTTGTTGAGCGGGAGGCTGCTTCTTCGCCTCTCCCCGCCTGCGGGGAGAGGCCGGAATTTGCGACAGCAAATTCCGGGTGAGGGGGAGTCTCCGCGAGTCCAACTGCCACCTCCCTTGTGGAGGCTCCCCCTCATCCCACCCTCTCCCCGCAAGCGGGGCGAGGGAGAGCGCACAGTCTGCGTCCCTCACTTGCCACGGAGACCCCGCGTGACACCCATGATGATCGCTGCCCTTGGATTGCTGATGGTCGCCACCGCGTTCCTGTCGGGGCTGTTCGGCATGGCGGGCGGGCTGATCCTGATCGGCGTGCTGCTGGCCCTGATGCCGCTGCCGACCGCGATGGTGCTGCATGCGATCACGCAGATGGCCTCGAACGGCTGGCGTGCGTTCCTGTGGCGGGCGCATATCCGCTGGCGGCCCGTCGCGAACTATATGGTCGGCGCGACCATCGCGCTCGCGGCCTGGTCGCTCACCCGCTACGTGCCTGACAAGCCGATGGCGCTGCTGCTGCTCGGCATCACCCCGTTCATGGCGCGGCTGCTGCCGACGAACATCAAGCCGGACCCTGATAGGCTCTGGCAGGGCACCGTCTATGGCACGATCTGCATGGGCTTGATGCTGATGACCGGCGTGTCGGGGCCGCTGCTCGACACCTTCTTCCTCGGCGGCGATTTCGGCCGGCGCGAGAAGGTGGCGACGAAGGCGATGTGCCAGCTCGTCAGCCACTTCACCAAGCTGATCTATTTCGGCGGCATCATCGACCAGGCCGCGAGCCTCGATCCCGTGCTCGCCGGCGTCGCGATCGTAGCATCCATGCTCGGCACCACGCTCGCGCGCCGCATTCTCGAAGCCATGACCGACCAGCAATTCATCGCCTGGTCGAACAAGCTGATCACCACCATCGCCTGCTACTACGTCGCCTATGGCGGCTGGCTGCTGGTTCGCACCCCGGTGCTGGCGGCCTTCGACAAGGGAGGTTTGCAATGAGCGAGACTGCCGATCCGCTGGTGCTGGACTTCGTCGAATGGGTCGCGCGCGAGCCGCGCGCCTATGCCGAGGTGATTTCGACCTGGAAGACCTCGTGCCCGCGCCTCACCATCTGGGAAGACGCCGCCGACCGCGGCTACGTCGCGCGCGAGACGGTTGCAGGCCTCGGGCTGGTGATCGCGGTGACGGAGGACGGCGAGAGGTTCTTGCGCACGCACGGGCGGTGAGGTCTCCACATCATCATTGCGAGCGCCAGCGAAGCAATCCAGAATGTCTCCGCGGCGGCAGTCTGGATTGCTTCGCTGCGTTCGCGATCACGGAGCACCGGCCATGTCGCTCAAACTGTTCGAACTCGTCGGCACCGACGCCTCGCGTCCCTTCAGCCCGTATTGCTGGCGCACGCGGATGGCGCTGGCGCACAAGGGGCTGGCGGCGGAATCGCTGCCCTGGCGCTTCACCGAGAAGAGCGCGATCGCGCCGCACGGCTCGGAGAAGGTCCCGGTGCTCCTGCACGATGACAAGCCCGTCGTCGATTCCTGGACGATCGCGAACTATCTCGAAGACAGGTTTCCGGATCGCCCGTCGCTGTTCGGCGGCGAGGGCGGCCGCGCCATGGCGCGCATGATCAACGCCTTCGGCGACATCGCCATCGTCGGCGGCATCTTTCCGCTGATCATCGCCGACATCCCGAAGAATCTCGCCGACGTCGATGCCGCCTATTTCCGCCAATCGCGCGAGGCGCGCTTTGGCGGCAAGACGCTGGAAGAGATCATGGCCAGCCGCGATGCCGGCGTGGTCGCCTTCCGCAAATCGTTGGAGATGATGCGGCAAACGTTGAAGAAGCAGCCCTTCATCGGCGGCGGCGCGCCGAACTATGCCGACTACATCGTGTTCGGCGGTTTTCAGTGGGCGCGCGTGACGAGCCCGTTCAAGCTGCTGGAGGCGGATGATCCGGTCTACGCCTGGCGCGAGAAGCTGCTCGACGCGTTCGACGGCATGGCGCGGACCTCACCGGGGCATGCGGTGTAAGTTTTGTCGCTTCGTAGGGTGGGCAAAGGCGCAAAGCGCCGTGCCCACCATCTCCCCACACGCGCAATGAAAATGGTGGGCACGCTTCGCTTTGCCCACCCTACGATACTGCCGTAGCCCGGATTACGCTTGCGCTCCATCCGGGCTACGCGCCGCCGCCTTGCGCAGACAGTCCCGGCACAAACAATCCTCGCCCTTGACCGGCATCGGCAGTCGCGCGGTTTCCTCCGCGCACCAGCAGGTGCCCGAGAGGTCGCAGCCGAACTCGGTGCCGCAGCGGGAGCAGGTGAGACGGCGCGGGCCCTGCATTGAGGATTCTTTCGGAATTGTCATGATTTGCGCAAAAGCTGTGCCGTCATTTTCATGTCGGGTTCATCTCCGGCTGCAGTATATTATCCGCCGCGCACAGACCAGGAAAGCGGTTGGCAATCCGCGAAGGACAAATCGATGGCCCGCGATTCGCAAGCCGCCCTCGTCGCGCTCAACCGCTTCGGCCTCGGCGCCCGCGGCGGGGCATCCGGCGATCTGATCAACGCGGCGTCCGATCCGCGCGGTTTCGTGAAGGCGGAACTGGCGCGTCCCAACGGCGTGCTGCTGGAGGCGCCCGGCCTGCAATCGACGCCGCAACTCGGTCAGGCCGTGTTCGCCTATCAGGACGAGGTCAAGCAGGCACGTGAGGCCGCCGCCAAGGCCGGCACGCCGCCCGAAGCGCCGCCACTGCAGGCGCCGGCTGATCAGAAGCCCGGGCCGCGCCGCAATCTCTCGCTGAACACGGCTGCGACCGAGATCGCCGGCCAGATGGCCGAAGCCAAGCCGGCGGACGCTGCGGCGAAGCCCGAGACCATGCAGCCGAACATGGCCGCGCCGCCCGCCGCAAAACCTGCACCGCAGCCGCTCAACGTGATCCAGAAAACCTTTCGTGCCGAGGCGCTGGCGCGCTTGCAGCGTGCCACGCTGGTCGAGTGCGGCTTCACCGAGCGGCTGGTCGTGTTCTGGTCCAACCATTTCTGCATCTCCGCGAGCAAGGGCGAGCTGGCGCGGATCTGGGCCGGCGCGTTCGAGCGCGAGGCGATCCGGCCGCACGTGCTCGGGCGCTTCGCCGACATGCTCAAGGCGGTCGAGCAGCATCCGGCCATGCTGTTCTTCCTCGACAACCAGCAATCGCTTGGGCCGGACTCGCGCGCGGGGCAAAACCGCAAGCGCGGGCTCAACGAAAATCTCGCGCGCGAGATCATGGAGCTGCACACGCTCGGCGTCGGCGGCGGCTACACGCAGGAGGACGTCACCTCGCTCGCGCGCATCATCACGGGCTGGACCTTTGCCGGACGGCAAGGCGGGCTCGGCACACCCGGCTCCTTCGCCTTCAACGTCAACGCGCACCAGCCGGGGCCGCAAGTGCTGCTCGGCAAGACCTACGAGCCGACGGGGCTGGCGCAGGGCGAGGCGGCGCTCGCCGACATCGCCCGGCATCCGTCGACCGCGAATTTCATCGCGACCAAGCTCGTTCGTCATTTCGTCGCCGACGATCCGCCCCAGGCATTGGTCGCGCGCCTGCGCGACGTCTTCGTCAAGACCGATGGTGATCTCAAGGCCATGGCGACCGCGTTGGTCGATTCTGACGAGGCCTGGAAGGCGCCGCTGACCAAGATGCGCAGCCCTTACGATTTCCTGGTCGCGAGCGGCCGGCTGCTCGCGCGCGTGCCGGAGGATCCCGGCGCCTATCTGAACGGTCTCAATCTGCTCGGCCAGCCGCTGTGGTCGCCGTCCGGTCCCAACGGTTTCCCGGACACCGTTGCGGCCTGGGCCGCGCCCGAAGGCATGAAGCTGCGGCTCGACATCGCCGCGCAGATGGGCGCGCGGCTCGGCAACAACATCGACCCGCTCGACCTGCTGGAATTCGCAGCGGCAGACGCGGCGTCGATCGAAACGCGGCGGACCATCGAGCGCGCGGAATCGCGCCAGCAGGCGCTGGCGCTGCTGCTGATGTCGCCGGAAATGCAGAGGAGATGATGATGATCGACTGCGTCGAGAACCGGCTCCTCACCTCGCGCCGCGGTCTTCTGCTCGGCGGTGCCTCCTTCGCGGCCTGGGCCTATTTGCCGAAATTCGCCCGCGCGGCCGACGGTCGCGATCCCAGGCTGATCGTGGTGATCCTGCGCGGTGCGCTCGACGGGCTCTCGACCGTCGCGCCGGTCGGTGACCCCGATTATGCCGGCCTGCACGGATCGATCGCGCTCGCGGCGGACGGCGCGCATCCCGCGATCATGCTCGATTCCTTCTTCGCGCTGCATCCGGCTATGCCGGAGTTCGCGCGCATGTATCGCGACATGCATGCCGCAGTGATCCACGCGGTGGCGACACCCTATCGCGACCGTTCGCATTTCGACGGCCAGGACGTGCTCGAAAGCGGTTATGCCGGCCCCGGCCGGGTGCAGTCCGGCTGGCTCAACCGCGCGCTGGAAGCGCTGCCGCGCGGCGAGCGCGTGTCGAGCGGCCTTGCGGTCGGGCCGACCACGCCGCTGGTGCTGCGCGGCAATGCGCCGACCGTCGGCTGGGCGCCGGTGGCGCTGCCGCAGGCCGACGACGACACCGCGATGCGGCTCGTCGATCTCTACCGTCACCGCGATCCCGCGTTGGCGATGGCCCTCTCGCAGGGCCTCCAGTTGGAGAAGGCCGCAAGCGGCGACGACATGAAGCCGAAGGGCGGCAATCAGGTCGCGCAGATGCGCCAGGTCGCGCGCGGCGCCGCCAAGCTGATGGCGGCCGACGACGGCCCGCGCATCGCCGCGCTCGCCTTCGACGGCTGGGATACGCCCGCCAATGAAGGCGGCCCGGTCGGGCGTCTCGCCTTCCTGCTCGGCGGGCTCGACGGCGCGCTCGTCGAATTCGAGAACGGCCTCGGCGAGCGCTGGCGCGATACCGTCGTCGTCGTCGCCACCGAATTCGGCCGCACCGCGCGCATCAACGGCACCGACGGCACCGATCACGGCACCGCCACCGTCGCGCTGCTCGCCGGCGGCGCGGTGAAGGGCGGCCGCGTCATCTCCGACTGGCCGGGCCTCAAGCCCGCCAACCTCTATGAGGCCCGCGACCTCAAGCCCACCACGGACTTGCGCTCCGTGATCAAGGGCGTGCTGCAAGGCCAGTTTGGCCTGTCCGATCGCGTGCTGGCCGAGACGGTGTTCCCGGACAGCGCAAGCGCAAGGCCGATGAAGGGCTTGGTGGCCTAATCCACAAACGCCGTCATTCCGGGGCACGCCTCTTGGCGCGAGCCCGGAATCCATACTCCCGATCGGGGTTATGGATTCCGGGCCTGCGCCTTGCGGCGCATCCCGGAATGACGAGATAATCGCCTGAGCATCAGGAGAGACCACCCATGTACATCGCCATGAACCGCTTCCGCGTCGCCAAGGGCTCCGAGGCCGCCTTCGAGCAGGTCTGGCTCTCGCGCGACACGCATCTGGACAAGGTGCCGGGCTTCGTCGAATTCCATCTGCTGCGCGGCCCCGAGCTCGAGGACCACACGCTGTATGCCTCGCACACCGTGTGGGCGAACCACGCGGCGTTCGAGGCGTGGACCAAGTCGGAGGCTTTTCGGGCCGCGCATCACAAGGCCGGCGACAACAAGCCGCTTTATCTCGGCCATCCGCAATTCGAAGGCTTCGAAGTGATGCAGACGGTGGGGCGCGGCGCGAAATAGCGCCGCGCTTCAAACGTCAGCCCAGGGTGATCGTGTCGATCTCGGCAAGATCATCAGTGCTGAGCTTCCACGCGATCGCCTTGACGTTTTCCTCGATCTGCTCGACGCGGGTGGCGCCGGCGATCACGCTCGACACCTGCGGGCGCGAGGCGAGCCAGGAGAAGGCAAGCTCGAGCATGCTGTGGCCGCGCGCCTTGGCGAAGGCCTGGAGCTTCTCGACGATGTCCTCGTTGCGCGGCGTGACGTAGCGGTCGCGCAGCCGCGGCACCTTGCCGAAGCGGGTGTCGTCAGGCGCGCTCTCGCCCTTCCGGTACTTTCCGGTCAGAAGTCCGCTGGCGAGCGGGAAGAACGGCAACAGGCCGAGCTTGTATTCCGTTGCTGCCGGTAGCAAGTCCTTCTCGATGTCGCGCACCACCAGGGAATATTCGTCCTGGCAGGAGACGAAGCGGCTGACATTCATCGCGCGTGCGACGTACTCGGCCTCGGCGATCCGCCAGGCCGGAAAGTTCGAATTGCCGATGTAGCGGACCTTGCCCTGCCGGACGAGATCGTCGAGCGCGCGCAGGCTCTCCTCGATCGGCGTCAGCGGGTCATAGTCGTGCTGCTGGTAGAGATCGATGTAGTCGGTCTTCAGCCGCTTCAGGCTCGCTTCCACGGCGGCCATGATGTAGCGGCGCGAGGCGCCCTGCTTGGTTCCGTCCTCCGCCATCGGCTTGGAATATTTCGTCGCCAGCACGATGTCCTTGCGGCGATCGCCCAGGACAGTGCCGAGCACGTTTTCCGAGCCGCCCATGTTCGAATAGATGTCGGCGGTGTCGAACAGCGTGATGCCGAGGTCGAGCGCGCGATGGATCACCTTGCGCGAGGTCTCGAGGTCGGTGCGCTGGCCGAAATTGTTGCAGCCGAGCCCGACCGCAGACACGCGAAGGCCGGAGGCGCCGAGATTGCGAATTTCCATGGGAGATCCTGTGAGACGAGCAGCAGCACATTGTGACCGCGGTGCGCCGCGCCAGCAAGCTGCTCGCCGCGCTGCTGCCATGCCGGCAGAGCGGACAAAAAAATGCGGCCCCTGTCAGACGCGGCGACTGACGGGGACCGCTTTGGGGCGCTTGATCGGTGACGGGGGGCCTGATCAGACGCAGGTGGAGCCTAGTCCCGCTATGTAACGCGTAGGTGACAGCGGTAGTTATCCACAGGCTGCGCGCGGGATTAGAACAGCTTGCGATAGACGATGAAGCCGGACCGCTCCGCGACCTTGTCGTACAGGCGCTGCGCCGTGACGTTGGTCTCGTGCGTCTGCCAGTAGACCCGCGGCGATCCCGCCAGTTTCGCCCGCTCGTACACGCCATGGATCAGCGCCGAGGCGACGCCCTTGCCGCGCGCGGCCTCCAGCGTGAACAGATCCTGCAAATAGCAGGACGGCTCGATCGCGGTGGTGCTGCGATGGAACAGGTAGTGCGTCAGCCCGAGCAGCCGGCCGTCGCTTTCGGCGACCAGCGCATGCAAGGGTTCATAGGCGTCGAAGAAGCGCTGCCACGTCATCCGCGTGATCTCGGGCGCGAGCGCGGTCGGGCCCGAGCGGCCGTAGAAGGCGTTGTAGCCGTCCCACAGCGGCAGCCATTGATCGTAGTCCTGCTTGGTGACGGAGCGAACGGTGAGCGACATCTGGAAATTCCGCGATCGATGAAGCAACCTTCATACGTGATGAAGGGCGCGTCGATCAATCGTGCTGTGACGCTATTCCGCGGCGCGCAGGTGCCGGATCAGCCTGCGGCCGGTGGGGTCACGCAGCGAACGGTAATAGTCGGCGCGCGAGGGCGCATCGGTGTGGCGCACGAGGTCGGTTACCGGGGTGTAGCTCAGCATGCGCCCGCCGTCGGGCAGCGCGGCGCAGACGAAGCGCAGCACCTCGCCACTGCGCAAGGCGATGTTGATCGGCGTGGCATCGCCGATGCGCACCATCTCCATGCGCTGCGCGATGAAGGTGGCGAGCTCGTCCTCCGGCAGCTCGAACGCGCCGGTGTCGCGGCCGTGATACATCAGCGCGACGAAGGGCGGTTTGCCGTCGGCGATGTCGTCCGGCACCGCAAAATAATCGCGGAACGCGCGGTTGATGAATTCGGCGCGCGTCTCGGCATCCAGCAGCACGATGCCGATATCGACCTGGTCGAGCGCGGCCGACAGCCGCGCGGCGGTGGCGTGGCTCTGGCGCTCGGCGGCAAAGGTGCCGAGCAGCCGCTCGCGCATCAGGCCGCTGATCGCGGCAGTGCCGGCGGTCGTCACCGCGAGGAGGCCGAGCTGCACCAGATCCGCGGTCGCCAAGGGCATTGCTCGGTGGAAGAACAGGAGCAGCACCGTGCCGGTCACGGCGAAGGCTGCGCTGGTGATGGCGGAGGCGAAACCCGACAGCGCGCCCGCAAGCGCCACGATGCAGACGAGCAGCGGTGCGGGCGAGGGGATGGCGCGATCGAAAAGGATCGCCAGCAGCAGGGTCGCCGCTGTCAGCACCGGTCCACAGATCGCACGCCATCCGTATCGCATGGGCCTGTCTCGTTCCTCCCTGAACGAGGTAAGGCGGCAACAGTGACTGATGGTTGCACCGGTGCGGTGCGAATTCGTGCGAAGTGCTTAAGGGCGGCTTGCGGCGGCGCGCAAAGCTTTCGGATGATTTTAGACCAAGTGCGCGTGCCTGACGCGTTGCAGCGACGCGGGCGCATTCAGCGTCGAGGTGCCCGAGCTCTTGCGCATGCCGGTGAAAATCAACAGCGAGGCCGCGACCAGGATGGCCGCAGTCAGGGTGATTGCAACGACTACCACAGGTGACTTCATCGACGTCCTGTCGCGATGCCGGTCGGCGCGGGTCACGCGGCGCCCTGAAGGCTGGTCAGGATGAAACGGGAATCAGACCGGCAGGCCCATCGCCATGGTCGCCTTGGTCGACAGCACCGTCAGGGTGACGATCAGGCACAGCGAGAGCGCGGCGACGGCGAGCGAGGCCGCGACCGCGTTGGTCAGCCGGGAAGACGAAACGGTAGCGGGTTGGCCCTGAAAGCCTGCCGTGCCGGACGCCCGAATCATAGGTCTAAATCCTTCAACGTGCGAGCGAATCACCCGCGACTTTCCAGAATTTCCCAGTTTCAACCGGCAATATTGCGGCGGCTGCCGCAACGAAAATGGCGGGATTGCGGCAAAGACGACGCTTATGCCCGCTATTCGCCCAGGCCCGCGCCATCAGGCGCTGGCGGCGATGCTGGCGGGGTCGTCGATGTCGGCCGGCCGCCAGTCCATCGCGACGAAGCCGGGCGCGGCCTCGACGCGCTTCAGCCAGTCCCGGATCGCCGGGAAGGTCGAAAGGTCGAAATCGCAGCGGTCGGCGAGATGGGTGTAGCCGTACAGCGCGATGTCGGCGACCGTGAGCTGGCGCGCGGCAAAATAGGCGTTGGTCTTGAGATGGTTCTCCATCACCTGGAGCGCGCCATAGCCGCGTTCCATCCAGTCCTCCAGCGAATGGGTCTGGAGGTCGCGGCCGCCCTTGACCAGCGACAGCCAGAAATAGGCGGCGCCGATGTTCGGCTCGAGCGCGTGCTGCTCGAAGAACATCCATTGCAGCGCCTCGGCGCGATCGATGCGGTTCTCCGGCGCGAGCGGCGTGCCGACGGCGACGTACCAGAGGATGGCGTTGGACTCGGCGAGATAACGGTTGCCGTCGACCTCGAGAAGCGGCACCTGGCCTGACGGGTTCTTGGACAGAAAGTCCGGCGTCCGGCTCTCGCCGCGCAGAATGTCCACCTCGACCGCTTCGTAAGGCAAGTTCAACAGCGCCAGCGCAAGGCGGACCTTGTAGCTGTTGCCGGAGCGTTGCATCGAATAGAGCTTGTACATTCTGGGAGTTCTAAACCGAGGACGGGAAGGCGCGGCGCTTGTTGCCCCGCAACGCGGCTAAACAATGATGCCGATGCGAATCCGCCGCAAGAGCCAGCCAATAGAAAAACTCGAAAACCCTACCGCACTGCAACGCCACGGAAGATCATTTCCACGCGACGATGCAAATCAGATCACGCTTGCGTCAACGTGCGGATGCGTTGCTCCGCGAGAGGGGCGATCGGTTCAGGGCACCATGCTTCCACATCGTGATGGCCGGGCTTGTCCCGGCCATCCACGCCTCGCCGCACGGCAGAAAGAACGTGGATGCCCGGGACATAGGCGAGCGAAAGCGACGCCGTCCTTCGGACGGCTAAGCCTGGGCATGACGACGGTCTGGTTTGGCGACGGCAAACACGCAAAATTGCTCCGAGGACAGGCCTTGCCGGATATGAGGGATTCGGACGGCAAAGTTACGGAATATTGCGGGAAATCCCGCCTCGAAACGCCGGAATCCGTAAACTTTTTCGAGATCGGGCCGAAGTTTCTTGCGGCGCAGCGGCACACGTTTTAGGGTGGCTTCATTCCCACAATCAGAGTCGTGACGACCCATGGGTCACGACGCTTGTCAGGAGATGACGATGTCCTTCCTTGCCGCTGCGCTCGACCGTGTGAAGCCGTCCGCGACCATCGCGGTCACGGATAAAGCACGCGCGCTGAAAGCGGCGGGCCGCAACGTCATCGGCTTAGGTGCCGGCGAGCCCGACTTCGACACGCCCGCCAACATCAAGCTGGCGGCGATCCACGCCATCGAAGCCGGCAAGACCAAGTACACCGCGGTCGACGGCATCCCCGAGCTGAAGGAAGCCATCATCGCGAAGTTTCAGCGCGAGAACGGCGTCGTCTACAAGCCGAACCAGGTCATCGTCGGCACCGGCGGCAAGCAGGTGCTCTACAACGCGCTGATGGCGACCATCAATCCTGGCGACGAGGTGATCATCCCGGCGCCGTACTGGGTCAGCTATCCCGAGATGGTGGCGCTCGCCGGCGGCGAGCCGGTGCCGGTGGTCTGCACCGCGGCGACCGGCTTCAAGCTCGGGGCCGAAGCGCTCGAGCGCGCGATCACGCCGAAGACCAAATGGGTGATCCTGTGCTCGCCGTCGAACCCGACCGGCGCTGCCTACACCAGGGCCGAGCTGAAGGCGCTCACCGACGTGCTGGTCAAGCATCCGCATGTGTGGGTGATGACCGACGACATGTACGAGCACCTCGTCTATGACGACTTCCAGTTCACCACGGTCGCGCAGGTCGAGCCCAGCCTCTACGACCGCACGCTCACCGTGAACGGCGTGTCGAAGGCCTATTGCATGACCGGCTGGCGCATCGGCTATGCCGGCGGCCCTGCCCAGCTCATCAAGGCGATGGCGACCATCCAGTCGCAGTCGACCTCGAACCCGTGCTCGATCGCGCAGTGGGCCTCGGTGGAGGCGCTGAACGGTCCGCAGGACTTCATCCCCGCCAACAACAAGGTGTTCAAGGAGCGCCGCGACCTCGTCGTCTCCATGCTCAACCAAGCGAACGGGATCGAGTGCCCGCGCCCCCAGGGTGCGTTCTACGTCTATCCGTCCTGCGCCGGCACGATCGGCAAGAAAGCGCCGTCGGGCAACGTGATCTCCAACGACGAGCAGTTCGTCACCGAGCTGCTGGAGACCGAAGGCGTCGCCGTAGTGCAGGGTTCGGCCTTCGGCCTCGGCCCGGCGTTCCGCATCTCCTACGCGACCAAGACCTCGGACCTCGAAGACGCCTGCAAGCGCATCCAGCGCTTCTGCGGCAATCTCCGCTGAGCCTGTCGCAAATACCTATCGAAAAGGCCCGCCTCTGGCGGGCCTTTTTATTGTTTGCACGCTTATCGTCACGCGTGATCTGGCACCACTACGACTCTTGTGGCATAGAACGTCGCGCCTCGCTTGCAGGCGCGACTCTCTGCTCGCATCACATTCATCGCCGGAGACATTCATGCGCCGTACGTTCATCTTCGCCGGGCTCACTGCCGCCAGCCTCGTTGCCTCCGTCGCAAACAGCGACGCTCAGCAGCAGCGGATGGTCCGGGTTGGCGTGCTCGAATGCCGCGGCGGTGCCAGCGTTGGCTTCATCGTGGGATCGCTGACCAATCTCGGCTGCGTCCTGCGTGCCGACGGTTTGCCGGAGGATCGCTATGTCGCGACCATCCGCAAAGTCGGTCTCGACATCGGCATCACCCAGGAGACGACGCTGGCCTGGGGCGTGTTCGCGCCGGTCGACCGGCTCGGCCCCGGCGATCTCTCGGGCAATTATGCCGGCGCGCAGGGTAGCGCTTCGGTCGGCGTCGGTATCGGTGGCAATGCGCTGGTCGGCGGCTCCAACAATTCGATCGCGCTCCAGCCGCTCAGCGTGCAGGGCCAGGTCGGACTCAACGTCGCCGCCGGCCTCGAAAGCCTGGAACTCCGGCCCGGCCGTTAACAATTATGCGTGTGATCGCGCCGTTCCACCGGCGCGATCACAAGGACGCACCGCAGCGACGTTTGACGCTTGCCAAATCTCGGGGACGGGCAGAGCATCCGCGTTTGCCGACCCAATCATGGGCCGAGCTCCACACCAAGGAGGCGGCGAATGGGACAAGACGTCAGAAGTCCCCGAGGTCCACGGTGCATTGCGCTGGTGGGCCCATTCCAAAGCGGTAAAACCACACTTCTTGAAGCGATATTGGCACGAACGGGCGCAATCCCGCGTGCCGGCAGCGTAGATGCCGGAACTTCCGTCGGCGACGCCACGCCCGAGGCCCGTCATCACAAGATGACCGTCGGCCTCACTGCCGCCACCACGAGTTTCATGGGCGACAGCTACACCTTCCTCGACTGTCCCGGTTCCGTCGAATTCGCCCACGACATGCGCGCCGCGTTGCCCGCGGTCGATGCCGCGGTCGTAGTCTGCGAAGCCGACGAGAAGAAGCTGCCCCAGCTTCAGATCATCCTGCGCGAGCTGGAGGAGCTGAAGATTCCGCGTTTCCTGTTCCTCAACAAGATCGACCGCGCCAACAAGCGCATCCGCGAGACGCTCGCAACGCTCCAACCCGCCTCGCGCGTGCCGCTGGTGCTGCGCCAGATCCCGATCTGGAAGGACGAGTTGATCGAGGGCTTCGTCGATCTCGCGCTGGAGCGCGCTTTCATCTATCGCGAGCACAAGGCCTCCGAGGTCATCGCGCTCGCAGGCGGCGATCGCGACCGCGAGAAGGAGGCCCGCTTCTCGATGCTGGAGAAGCTCGCCGACCACGACGATGCGCTGATGGAACAACTGCTCGAAGACATCCAGCCGCCGCGCGATGCCGTGTTCGACGATCTCGCCCGCGAATTGCGCGAAGGGCTGATCTGCCCGGTGCTGCTCGGCGCCGCGGCGCGCGAAAACGGCGTGCTGCGCCTGATGAAGGCGCTGCGCCACGAGGCGCCGGGTGTTGCGGAGACTGCAAAGCGTCTCGGCGCACCGGAGAGCAAGGACGCGCTTGGCTACGTCTTCAAGACGCTGCATTCGCAGCATGGCGGAAAGCTGTCGCTGACGCGGCTGCTCGCCGGCCATCTCGACGACGGTGCCACGCTGCAATCCTCCTCCGGCGGCGCGGGGCGCATCTCCGGCATCCTCGCCGTCAACGGTGCCTACGACACCAAGCGTGCCGCGGCGGAAGCCGGCGACACGGTCGCGCTCGCCAAGCTCGATCCGGTCAAGACCGGCGACATGGTCTCGAGCGGCAAGACCCAGCCGGCGGCGCTGGTCACGGCAGAACCGACATCGGCAGTGCTTGCGATCTCGGTTGCGGCCACCGACCGCAAGGACGACGTCAAGCTCGGCCAGGCGCTGACGCGGCTGCATGAGGAGGATCCCTCGCTCATGGTCGTGCAGAACGCAAAGACCCACGACACCGTGCTGTGGGGCCAGGGCGAGATGCATCTGCGCGTCGCCAGCGAACGCCTGCGCGATCGCTTCGGCGTCAAGGTCACCTCGCAACCGCCCGCGATCGGCTATCAGGAAACCATCCGCAAGCCGATCACCCAGCGCGGCCGTCACAAGAAGCAGTCCGGCGGCCACGGCCAGTTCGGCGATGTCGTGCTCGACATCAAGCCGCTGCCGCGCGGCGACGGCTTCAAATTCGCCGAGAAGGTGGTGGGCGGCGCGGTGCCGCGCAACTACATCCCGGCGGTGGAAGAAGGTGTCGTCGACGGGCTCACGCGCGGTCCGCTCGGTTTCCCCGTCACCGACGTGCAGGTGACGCTGACCGATGGCTCCTATCACAGCGTCGATTCCTCCGATCTCGCCTTCCGCACCGCCGCGCGGGTCGGACTTAATGAAGGCCTGCCGCAATGCCAGCCGGTATTGCTGGAGCCGATCCACGTGGTCGAGATCGTCTGCCCGACGGATGCCACCGCCAAGATCAACGCGATCCTGTCGGCGCGGCGCGGCCAGATCCTCGGCTTCGACACCCGCGACGGCTGGAGCGGCTGGGACTGCGTCCGCGCCATGATGCCGGAAGCCGAGATCGGCGAGCTGATCGTCGAGCTGCGCTCGGCCACGGCCGGCGCCGGCAGCTTCACCCGTACGTTCGACCACATGGCCGAAGTCACGGGCCGCGCCGCCGACCAGATCATCGCCGCGCATCAGCACGCGGCGTGAGTCTGTCTCTCGCGCAGTGAGGGAAGCACGCTCTCTCACACCCTCTCCCCGTTCTTACGGGGAGAGGGTGTGAGGGGCTGTATCCACGCGTGCGGCGAAAGTTGGACTCACGCAGCCTCCTCCTCTCCGTCATTGCGAGCGCAGCGAAGCAATCCAGACTGTCTGGTCGATCGCGACGTGCTGGTCTATCGCATCACCGGCGCGTTTTTCTTCGGCGCCGCCTCCGCGATCGGAAGCGTGCTCGACGGCATCGCCGACAAGCGCAAGGGCATGGTGGTCGATTTCGCCGCGGTGCCGTTCCTGGATTCGACGGCGGCCAACGTGCTCGGCCGCGTCGCCGCCAAGGCCCACCGCCGGGGCATCCGGCTGTTCATCACCGGCGCCTCGCCCGCCGTCCGCCGCGCGCTGCTCACCCATATGGCGTCCCGCCCCGTGCGCGCTATCGCGTGACCATCGCGCGCGCGGTCGCCGACATCAAGGGCGGCGCGGCTCTGTCCGCGGCCGATGATATGGCCGCGACCTGACGGCGCGCACCTTCTCAAGCCGGCGCCGCATCACGGCCTTGCGGAAGCGCTGTGCGGGAATCGTGCCCGCGCGCTTGACAGAGCCCGCGGGACGCGAAATGGATCGCCTCCGATACGATCCGGGGAGAAGATGACCGTGACCAAGGCTCCCGCAGCCTGTTTGATCGGATGGCCCGCCGCGCATTCGCGCTCGCCGCTGATCCATCATTATTGGCTGCGCACGCTCGGTATCGCCGGCGGCTATGTCATCGAGGCCGTCCCGCCCGAGGATCTCCGCGATTTCGTGCTGCGGCTGTCGCTGCGCGGCTTCGTCGGCGCCAACGTCACCATCCCGCACAAGGAGGGCGTGCTGGCGCTGTCGACGCCAGATGCGCGCGCCAAGGCCGTCGGCGCCGCCAACACGCTGTGGTTCGAGGACGGCGAGCTGCGCTCGACCAACACCGACGTCGAGGGCTTCATCAACAATCTCGATGCCAGCGCGCCCGGCTGGGACACGGCCGAGGAGGCGCTGGTGCTCGGGGCCGGCGGCTCCGCGCGCGCGGTCGTGTTCGGCCTGCGCGAGCGCGGCATCAAACGCATCCATCTCGCCAATCGCACCATCGCGCGGGCCGAGACGCTGGCGAAGCAGTTCGGGCCGAACGTGCAGCCCGTTACGTGGGACGGGATCGACGACGTGCTGCCGCGTGCAAAACTTCTCGTGAACACGACCTCGCTCGGCATGCGCGGTCAGCCTTCACTCGATGTTGATGTTGCACGCCTGCCGCAGGCGGCCGTCGTCGCCGATCTCGTCTATGTCCCCCTGGTGACGCCGCTGCTCGCCGCAGCAAAGGCACGCGGCCTCAGGACCGCCGACGGTCTCGGCATGCTGCTGCACCAGGCCGTGCGCGGCTTCGAGCTGTGGTTCGGCCGGCGGCCGCGGGTCACGGACGAGCTGCGCGCATTGGTCGAGGCCGATCTCACAAAGTCTTGAGAGGGTAACGGCGAATAGCGCACCACCTCCGGAGTTCTATCCCAGTGGGACAATCGGAGACAATCATGCCTGTTCAACGTGCAACTTTCACACGTCCGCTCATCGCCGTCGCGATGGTGGCCGCTTCCACCCTCTATGCCTTCGCGCAGAGGGCGCCGGTGCCGACGCGCGTGCGCGGCACGATCGAGAGCGTCAACGGCGACATCCTGCAGGTCAAGTCGCGCAGCGGCGAGGACGTCAAGCTCCACATCGCATCCGATGTGCGCGTGTCCGGCATTACCAAAATTTCACTCGCCGACATCAAGCCCGGCTCCTTCGTCGGCGCCACCACGGTGCCGGGGCCTGACGGCGGCGACAACGCCGTCGAGGTGCATGTGTTTCCGGAGAGCATGCGCGGCACCGGCGAAGGCTCGCGCCCCTATGACCTCAAGCCCAACTCGAGCATGACCAACGCCACGGTGTCGGAGAGCGTGGTCGGCAGTGACGGCCATACGCTGCTGGTCAAGTACAAGGACGGCGAGAAGAAGGTGTTCGTCCCCGACAACACGCCGGTGGTGACCTTCGTGCCCGGCGACAAGACCGACCTGAAGGCCGGCGCCAAGGTGATCGCCTTCATGAAGCAGTTGCCGGACGGCTCGTTCGAGACCAACCGCGTCAACGTCGGGCGCGACGGCCTCACGCCGCCGATGTGATCGTCACGGCCGGGAATAGCGGCGGTCACACGGGGTTGCCGTGTTTGACCGTCGCAACTCCCTGGAGGGGATAATCATGCCGAAGCCGAACACCTGGATGCCGCGCGCCGTCGCGGCAGCCTTCGCGACCTTTATCGCTGTTTCCTCTGTCTCGGCGCAGCAGGCGCCGACGGTGCGTATCCGCGGCACCATCGCGAACGTCGACGGCAACATGCTCGACATCAAGACGCGCGAAGGCAGCGACGTGAATGTGCGCATGACCGACAACGTCGCGGTCTTCGCCGTGGTGAAGACGGAGCTGTCGGAGATCAAGGAAGGCTCCTATATCGGCGTCACCGCTATGCCCGAGCCCGACGGCACCCAGAGGGCGATCGCGGTGCATATCTTCCCGGAGAACCAGCGCGGCGCGGCCGAAGGTTTTCGGCCCTGGGACGCGCGCGCCAACTCGACCATGACCAACGCCACCGTGACGCAGACCGTGAAGGGCACCGACGGTCAGAACATCACGGTGAAATACAAGGACGGCGAGAAGAAAGTCGTGGTGTCGCCGGATACCCCGATCGTCAGCTTCGTCGCCAGCGACAGGTCCGAGATCAAGCCGGGCGCCAAGCTGATCATCTTCGGCGCGGCGAAGAAGGAGGACGGCTCGCTGGAAGCCAACCGCGTCAACGTCGGCAGGGACGGGATCACGCCGCCGATGTGAGGGTGCAAGATATGAGGCGCGACTACTGCCACAAATTCCGTCGTCCCGGACAAGCACGCCCTTAGGCGCGCGCAGATCCGGGATCCATAACCACAAGATGAAGTTGTTGCGCGAAGCAGGTCACTCCGAGTCCCCGTAACCGCGCCTGCCTGTGGTTATGGATCCCGGCCTGCGCCGGGACGACAGCCGAGATTGTGGAGGCTTTCGAGCGCCTCGGAATCGTAGGGTGGGCAAAGGTGTGCCTGCGCCGTGCCCACCATCGATCCGCAGACCTGCAGGATGGTGGGCACGCTTTCGCTTTGCCCACCCTACGGCACCGACGCTGCGGTCACACCGCGATGATGTGATCGTCGATCTCCTCGATCCTGTTGACGCCGCACAGGCCCATGGTCGTCAGCAGTTCCTTCTGGATGATGTCGATCGCCTTGGCGACGCCGGCCTGGCCGCCGGCCCCTAAGCCATAGGCATAGGCGCGGCCGATCATGCAGGACTTTGCGCCGAGCGCGAGCGCGCGCATCACGTCCTGGCCGGAGCGGATGCCGCCGTCGAACATGATCTCCATCCTGTCACCGACGGCATCGACGATCTCGGGCAGCACCTCGATCGAGGACGGTGCGCCGTCGAGCTGCCGGCCGCCATGGTTGGAGACCACGATCGCCTGCGCGCCGGTCTTCGCGGCGAGCTCGGCGTCCTCGACGTCGAGAATGCCCTTCAGGACCAGCTTGCCCGGCCAGATGCTGCGGATCCAATCGATGTCGTTCCAGTTCAGCGAGGTGTCGAACTGCGAGTTGATCCAGGTCGACAGCGACGTGATGTCGTCGCTGACCTTCAGGTGGCCGGCGAGATTGCCGAAGGTGCGGCGCTTGCCCTGCAACACACCCGACACCCAGGCCGGCTTGGTGGCGAAATCGATCAGCTTCGAGAGCGACCATTCCGGCGGCACGGTCATGCCGTTCTTGATGTCCTGGTGGCGCTGGCCGATCACCTGGAGATCGACGGTCAGCACCAGCGCCGAGCATTTCGCCGCGATCGCGCGTTCGATCAGCGCCTTGATGAAGCCGCGGTCCTTCATCACGTAGAGCTGGAACCAGAACGGCTTCTCGACACTGGCGGCGATGTCCTCGATCGAGCAGATCGACATCGTCGACTGCGTGAACGGGATGCCGGCGGCCTGTGCGGCGCGGCAGGCGTGGATCTCGCCGTCGCCATGCTGCATGCCCAGCAGGCCCACGGGCGCGAGCACCAGCGGCATGGTCGAGGTCTCGCCGAGGATCGTGGTCGAGGTGTCGCGCTTGGAGACGTCGACCAGGATGCGCTGGCGGAACTTGATCGCCTGCATGTCCTCGCGGTTGGCGCGCAGCGTTTCCTCGGCATAGGAGCCGCGGTCGCAATAATCGAAGAACGCCTTCGGCACGCGGCGCTTATGCAGCGCGCGAAGATCGTCGATACAGGTGATGTGCTTCATGAACGTGTCCCCGGGCCCGTCTCGTATCCGAAAGTCTTGCATCGGAAGATCGAGGGGTCATCTAGCATGGTTGGATGCACAGCCAAATCGTTTGAGAGGAGGGTGCCATGACGAGACCGCACGCCGCACCGACACCGGAAGAGATCAAGGAGAAAAAGGATCTCGAGGACGCCCTGGAAGAGGGCCTCGAAGAGACCTTCCCGGGCTCGGATCCCGTCAACGTCACCCAGCCGGCGCCGAGCCGCGGCGACGGCCATGTGAAGCGCTCCAAATAGGGGCGGGTTCCGCCCCATTTCGGTTCCCTAACGGGAAATATAGTGTTAACAATTAGTTAGCGGGGCGAAGGCGGCCCCTATTCCGTAATGATTAATCACATTTTTTGAAGCCAAGTTAGCCGTGATGGCCTTATAAGACCTGAGCAAATCAGGGATGCGGGGCCCGTTCGGGCACTCCGTGGTTGTAGAGGGGATTCCCTGGTTGTTGCGTGGGGGACGATATGAGCCGCAAATATTTCGGGACGGACGGGATTAGGGGCCGCGCCAACGGACTGATCACGCCGGAGCTCGCGCTCAAGGTCGGCCAGGCCGCGGGCCTTGCGTTTCAGCGCGGTGACCACCGCCATCGGGTCGTGATCGGCAAGGACACCCGCCTGTCCGGCTACATGATCGAATATGCGATGGTCGCCGGCTTCACCTCGGTCGGCATGGACGTGCTGCTGGTCGGCCCGATGCCGACGCCGGCGGTTGCGATGCTGACCAAGTCGATGCGCGCCGATCTCGGCGTGATGATCTCGGCCTCGCACAATTTGTTCGAGGACAACGGCATCAAGCTGTTCGGTCCGCAGGGCTTCAAGCTCTCCGACGACGTCGAGAAGCAGATCGAGCAGCTGCTCGACGAGCCCATCGACAAGCGGCTGGCGCAGAGCGCGAGCCTCGGCCGCGCCCGCCGTATCGACGGCGTGCATGACCGCTACATCGAATTCGCCAAGCGCACGCTGCCGCGCGATCTGTCACTCGACGGGCTGCGCGTCGTCGTCGATTGCGCCAACGGCGCCGCCTACAAGGTGGTGCCGGAAGCGCTGTGGGAGCTGGGCGCCGACGTGGTGCCGATCGGCGTCGAGCCCGATGGCTTCAACATCAACAAGGATTGCGGCTCGACTTCGCCGGAAGCGCTGTCGAAGAAGGTGCGCGAGATGCGCGCCGACATCGGCATTGCGCTGGACGGTGACGCCGATCGCGTCATCCTGGTCGACGAGCGCGGCCATGTCGTCGACGGCGACCAGCTGCTCGCGGTGATCGCGCAGAGCTGGAAGGAAGACGGCCGGCTGTCGCGGCCGGGCATCGTCGCCACCGTGATGTCCAATCTCGGGCTCGAGCGCTTCCTGAAAGGGCAGGGGCTCGATCTCGTGCGCACGCCGGTCGGCGACCGCTACGTGCTCGAGCAGATGCTGAGCGGCGGCTACAATCTCGGTGGCGAGCAGTCCGGCCATATCATCCTGTCCGACTACGCCACCACCGGCGACGGCTTCGTTGCCGCCTTGCAGGTGCTGGCCGTGGTGCAGAAGTCGCGCCGGCCGGTGTCGGAAGTCTGCCACCGCTTCGATCCGCTGCCGCAGATCCTCAAGAACGTCCGGCACAAAGGCGGCAAGCCGCTCGACGATTCCGACGTCAAATCGGCGATCTCCGACGGCGAGAAGCGCCTCAACGGCCATGGCCGCCTGCTGATCCGCTCCTCCGGCACCGAACCCGTGATCCGCGTCATGGGCGAAGGCGAGGACCGCATCCTGGTCGAGGACGTCGTCGACACCATCGTCTCGGCGCTCGGACAGGCGGCGGCCTGAGCTCGCAGCCATCCTTCGAGACGCCCGCCTTTGGCGGGCCCTCAGGATGAGGTCTTGTTTCTCGGCGAAATCTGAAACCCTCATGGTGAGGAGCCCGCCCAAAGCGGGCGTCTCGAACCATGCAGGCCGCGCTGCATCGCGGTGAAACCGGCCGCGAAGCGCATCCCAGCCATCGACGTTTGGCGGTGGTTCCATCGCCGCTTGCATCGTAACTAGCGGATGCGGCGGTTCGCCGCGCCTGCCGGGATTGATCCGTTGAACAAGCCTGTCGTCGTACCTGCGGAAACGCTGACCGAGCCCGTCGTCGTCAGCGACGTGGCGCCCGCTGCCGCCAGGGCTGCGGGGCCGGCCTATGTCGTGCTCGCCGGCATCAGCTTCTCGCACTTCCTCAACGACACCATGCAGTCGCTGATCGCCTCGGTGTACCCGATCCTGAAGGACACCTACGCGCTCGACTTCGCGCAGATCGGCATGATCACGCTGGCCTTCCAGTTCACGGCCTCGCTGCTTCAGCCGGTGGTCGGGCACTACACCGACAAGAAGGCGCAGCCTTATTCGCTGGCGATCGGCATGGCTTCGACCTTCTTCGGTCTCTTGCTGCTCAGCGCCGCGCACCAATATCTCGTCATCCTCGTCGCCGCTGCGCTGGTCGGTCTCGGCTCGGCGGTGTTTCATCCGGAATCCGCGCGCATCGCGCGGCTCGCCTCCGGCGGCCGCTACGGCTTCGCGCAATCGGTGTTCCAGCTCGGCGGCAGCTTCGGCACGTCGATGGGCCCGGTGCTGGCGGCGCTGATCGTGGTGCCGTTCGGGCAGGGCAGCATCGCCTGGTTCTCCTCGATCGCGTTCCTTGCCATCGTCGTTCTCTGGCGCATCGGCCGCTGGTACGCGCCGCAGATCAAGGCGAAGAAGACGGCGGCGGTTCAAGCCCATCCTGACGCGCCGAGCTCGCGCCGCGTCGCGGTCGCGCTGCTCGTGCTCGTGGCCCTGCTGTTCTCGAAGCAGCTCTACGTCTCGAGCCTGTCGAGCTATTACATCTTCTATCTGATCGACCGCTTCGGCGTGTCGACGCAGGCCGCCCAGATCTATCTCTTCGTCTTCCTTGCCGCGAACGCGGTCGGCGCGTTTCTCGGTGGTCCGCTCGGGGATCGCTTCGGGCGCAAGATCGTGATCTGGATCTCGATTCTGGGCGCGCTGCCGTTCACGCTGGCGCTGCCTTATGCCGGGCTCCACGCCAGCGCGGTGCTCAGCGTCATCATCGGCCTGATCATCTCGTCGACGACGTCGTCGATCATCGTGTTCGCGCAGGAACTGGTGCCGCACCGCTTCGGCATGATCTCCGGCGTGTTCTTCGGCGTCGCCTTCGGCATCGGAGGCCTCGGCGCGGCCGTGCTCGGCAAGCTCGCCGACCACACCTCGATCGAGTTCGTCTATCAGGTCTGCGCTTACCTCCCGGCGATCGGGCTGCTCGCCGTGTTCCTGCCGAAACTGCCGCGGCACGCGCGTTAACAGATCCTTTTTTGCCGCAACACGGCTTCATACATCGTTAGCAAATGAGGACAAAGGGCGCTGCATTTTTGCAACGCTTCCGCCGCATCCGCGTGTACAGTCAGAAAAAATCAACCTTAAAAATTAGGGTTAAGTGGCGCTTAAACATTTGCTGCCATCGTCCGGGCCGTGAGTTTCCAGAACGTGAGGCGTCTGCATTTTGCCTCACCGGCCATAAGGACGAAGCCAATGCGTAGCGTTAAGTCTCTCCTTGCCGCGGGTGCGGCATCCCTGATCTCGTCGATGGCGTTCGCCGCCGATATGCCGATCGCGGCGCCCCCTCCCATGTACGCGCCGCCGGCTCCGCCCGCCGACTTCGGCGGCTGGTATCTGCGCGGTGACATCGGCATGACCAACCAGCGCGCCAAGAGCATCGAGGCCACCGTAGCGCCCGGGTTTACGAAGACGACGGAGGGACTCGGCTTCGACTCGTCCCCGCTGTTCGACCTCGGCGTCGGCTATCGCTTCAACAACTGGTTTCGCGCGGACGTGATCGGCCAGTACCGGGGCAAGGCCAACCTGCATGGTGCGGACAACGTCATTGGGCCCGGCTTCGTCGGTTCCGACAACTACAGCGGCAGCAAGTCCGAGTGGGTCGTCATGGCCAACGCCTATGTCGATCTCGGCACCTGGTGGTGCATCACCCCGTTCATCGGCGCCGGTGTCGGCGGCTCCTACAACAAGATCAGCGGCTTCCGCGACGACGGCATTGCCTATCTCGCCGCACTGACCCCGACCCCGAGCGCCAGCGTTGCCTACTTCGCCGACAGCGGAAAGTGGAACTTCGCCTGGGCCGCTCACGCCGGTCTCGCCTACAAGGTCAATCCCGGGTTCACCGTCGAACTTGCCTACAGCTACATGAACCTCGGCGACGCGGCGCCCGGCAACTTCCGCTTGTTCGACAACAGCGCTTCGGGCCCGACCTCGATCAAGCTCAAGGAGCTCACCTCGCACGACCTCAAGCTCGGCGTGCGCTGGGATCTCAACAGCCCGCCGGCCTACGTGCCGCCGCCGCTCGTCACCAAGGGCTGATCGTCAGCCTCATCGGTTAGGACTTCTTAACGGCGCGGGATCATCCCGCGCCGTTTTGCTTTGCGTATTTTTCATTGCTCGCGGCGACGAAGGGCTCCGGCGCAACCATTGGTTAAGGTTAACGAGCCATGATCATGGCGAAAGTTCGAGTTCGATTTGGAGCGTTGCAATGCGTAGGCTTTGGTTGGTGGCGGCGGTGTTCGGATCTGTATCCGCCGCACACGCGGCCGACATGCCGGATCTGCCCGTCCTGCGCGGCGGCTTCACCGACGGTCTGTCCAAGACGTCCCATCGTTGGGATGGCGCCTATGTCGGCGTCAATGGCGGCTACACGGCCGACGCGACCGACTTCAGCCAGAGCGTCGTCGGCCTGACCAATTTCATTTTCCGCGACAGCGTGCTGCAGCAGCCGACCGCGAACTGGTCGCTGATGAACAAGACCAACACGCAGAGCACAAATTTCGGCGCCTTCGTCGGCCGCAACTGGCAATGGTACGATGCCATTCTCGGTCTTGAGGGCACCTACAGCTACTTCAACAACCTCTCGACGCTCACGTCGGGCACCAACTCGCTCACGATCGTCAACCCGCCCGGCGACGCGCACGCTGCGAACGTCACCGACAATTATGACGTGACGCTGACCGGCACTGCCGCGGCGAAAGTCAAGGACATGATCACGCTCCGGGGCCGGGTGGGTTGGGACGGCGGCGATTTCATGCCGTATGCCTTCATGGGCGCTGCGGTCGGCCGAATGGACGTGTCCCGCTCGGTGACGAGCATCGTGGATTTGCGTCAGGATGTGACGAATACGATTGTCGTCGGCGGCGCCACGTTGACGACGACCACCTTCGGAGCGCCGCAGGCCGTTCCGGCTCAGTCTCAGTCGCAGACTCAGCGTCGAACCAACGCATTCGCGGTGGGCTGGACCGCCGGCCTCGGCGTCGAATACTGCATCTGGGACGGTCTGTTCGCGCGCGTGGAATACGAATACGTGAAATTCTCGCCGGTCATGAACACCTCGGTGACGCTGAACAATGCGCGCGTCGGACTCGGCTACAAGTTCTGACGCTGCATCGCCGCAGCGCGGTTGACAGATTCCCTCCGTCCTGATGCTCTGTCGCTCCGAAGCGGGGCGGCAGCGATGAAGATCTACGGCGATACCAACTCCGGCAATTGTCTCAAGGTGAAGTGGGTCTGCGACAAGCTCGCATTGCCCTACGACTGGATCGACATCGACACCCGCAAGGGCGAGACGCGCACGCCGCAATTTCTGGCGATGAACGGCGCCGGCCAGGTGCCGACCGTTGCGTTCGACGACGGCCGCACGCTGGCGCAGTCCAATGCCATCATCCGCTACCTCGCCCGCGACAGCGCGCTGATCCCGCGCGACGCCTTTACTGCTGCCAAGATGGACGAATGGCTGTTCTGGGAGCAGTACAGCCACGAGCCCTATATCGCGGTGTGCCGCTTTCAGCTCGTCTATCTCGGCAAGGACGCCTCCGAGCTCGATCCCGAAAAGGTCAAGCGCGGCTATGCGGCGCTCGACCGCATGGAGCAGCATCTCTCCGGCAGCCGCTTCTTCGCCGGCGAAGCGGTTTCGCTCGCCGACGTCTCGCTGCTCGCCTATACGCGCGTCGCGCATGAGGGCGGCTTCGATCTTGGTCGTTACGCGGCGGTCCGCCGCTGGATCGGCGAAGTCGAGACCTTTCTCGGCCTGCCGCCGGCGCGCTGAGTCCTGGAGTTTCCGTATGAACGCCAAATCCGTCTCCATTCGTCGCGCGCGCCGCGAGGACGTCGCTGCGATCGTGGCGATGCTCGCCGACGATCATCTCGGGCGCGGCCGCGAGCGCGTGGAGGAGCCGCTGCCTGCCGCCTATTACGAGGCGTTCGCGCGGGTCGAGCGTGATCCAAATCTCGCGCTGGTGGTTGCCGAGAGCGAGGGCAGGGTGGTCGGCTGCCTGCAACTTGCTGTGCTGGCGGGCATCAGCTCGCAAGGCGGCATCCGCGGTCTGCTCGAAGACGTGCGCGTTGCCGCCGATTGTCGCAGCCGCGGCATCGGCGAGCAATTGGTGCAATGGGCCATCGCGGAAGCGAAAGCGCGTGGCTGTAACCTGGTCGAGCTGTTGACGCATCAGACGCGAGTAGACGCGCAGCGCTTCTACAAGCGGCTCGGATTCACAGCGAGTCATGTCGGCATGACTGTCCGCTTTTGAGGCAGTAAGAGCGTTTTCGAGCGAAGTGGATATCGGTTCGCGTAAAGAAAACGCGTCAACACAAAAATCAAGAGCCCCATTCCGATTGTATCGGAATGGGGCTCCGGTCGCGCGCCTTGCGTAATCAGCGAATTCGGATCGCGCATTCGTTCATGTTAAGAGCCGGTAAACTACCCAGCCGTCGTTCACGTTGAGCCGGGAACGAACGGTGCTACGGCAGCGTCAGACACCGAGCTCGGTCGGTTCGGGGATTTCGATGACAAGCTATTCGATGATCAAGGTCGGCAACGACTACGTTGTGCAGGCCAATGACAAATGCATTTTGAAGGTCGGCAGCCGACGCAAAGCCGCGCAATTGATCAGCGAGGCCACGGACTTGCTGAACGCGCTCGCCAGGGTTGAATCCCCCGATATCGCGCCGGAAGCGCCATCACTCGCGCGTGAGGTGCCGGAACTTCCTTGACGACTCTTCCCGTTTCCCGTATCAGCCGCGGCGGGACACCTCCCCCCAACGGGAGGCTTACTATCTGGAAGGGTAGAATATGACTGTAGCGAAGCCCGCTTCGCGGCCCAACGTGCCGCATTTCTCCTCCGGCCCCTGCGCCAAGCGCCCCGGCTGGAATGCCCAAAATCTCAAGGACGCAGCGCTCGGCCGTTCGCATCGCGCGAAGGTCGGCAAGACCAAGCTCAAGCTCGCGATCGATCTGACGCGCGAAGTGCTTGAAGTGCCGGCCGATTATCGCATCGGCATCGTGCCGGCCTCCGATACCGGCGCGGTCGAGATGGCGCTGTGGTCGCTGCTTGGTGCGCGGCCCGTCACCACGCTCGCCTGGGAATCCTTCGGCGAAGGCTGGGTCAGCGACATCGTCAAGGAATTGAAGCTCAAGGACGTCACCAAGCTCAATGCGGCTTATGGTGAAATCCCCGATCTCTCCAAGGTCGATCCGAAGTCGGACGTCGTCTTCACCTGGAACGGCACCACGTCAGGCGTGCGCGTCCCGAACGCCGACTGGATCAGCGCGACCCGCGAAGGCCTGACCATTTGCGACGCCACCTCGGCGGCGTTCGCGCAGGCCCTCGACTGGGCCAAGCTCGACGTCGTCACCTTCTCCTGGCAGAAGGCGCTCGGCGGCGAGGCCGCGCACGGCATGCTGATCCTGTCGCCCCGCGCGGTGGAGCGGCTCGAGACCTACAAGCCGGCCTGGCCGCTGCCGAAGATCTTCCGCATGACCAAGGGCGGCAAGATCAACGAAGGCATCTTCGTCGGCGAGACCATCAACACGCCGTCGATGCTCTGCGTCGAGGACTATCTCGATGCGCTGAACTGGGCCAAGTCGATCGGCGGCCTCAAGGCGCTGATCGCGCGCGCCGACGCCAACACCAAGGTGCTGGCCGACTGGAAGGCGAAGACGCCCTGGATCGACTTCCTGGCCAAGGACGCTTCGATCCGCTCCAACACCTCGGTGTGCCTGAAGTTCATCGATCCCGCGCTCACCGCGCTCTCGGACGACGCGCAGGCCGAGTTCTCCAAGAAGCTGGTCGCGCTGGTCGAGAAGGAAGGCGCCGGCTACGACTTCGCCTACTATCGCGATGCACCGGCCGGCCTGCGCATCTGGTGCGGCGCCACTGTCGAGGCCAGGGACGTCGAGCTCCTGACCCAGTGGATCGACTGGGCCTTCGCCGAGACCAAGGCGCAGCTCGCCAAGGCGGCGTGAGCTTTCTTAGCCTCTCTCCGTTCTTACGGGGAGAGGCCGGATTGCGCAGCAATCCGGGTGAGGGGCTCTCTCCGCGAGTACCTTCGCCTGTGGCTGCCCCTCACCCCAACCCTCTCCCCGTAAGAACGAGGAGAGGGAGAAGAAACAGCATCACCCTGCTCCCGAAGGCCGCCCCTCTTTGCGAGGAAGGTAGAGGATCATTCCCATGACCAAACCCAAAGTTCTCATTTCCGACGCGCTCT
Organism: Bradyrhizobium sp. 1200_D9_N1_1; assembly: GCF_052075915.1. Lineage (NCBI taxonomy): Bacteria > Pseudomonadati > Pseudomonadota > Alphaproteobacteria > Hyphomicrobiales > Nitrobacteraceae > Bradyrhizobium > Bradyrhizobium sp. 1200_D9_N1_1. The sequence goes on from NZ_CP197226.1 coordinate 1,798,968, forward strand.
CGCCCGCCGCCGTGCAGATCTTCAAGGATCGCGGCATCGAGGTCGACTTCCAGCCCAATCTCGGCAAGGACAAGGACAAGCTCGCCGAGATCATCGGCAATTACGACGGCCTCGCGATCCGCTCCGCGACCAAGGCGACCGCCAAGATCCTCGAGAAGGCAACCAACCTCAAGGTGATCGGCCGCGCCGGCATCGGCGTCGACAACGTCGAGATCCCCGCCGCCACGGCCAAGGGCATCATCGTGATGAACACGCCGTTCGGCAATTCGATCACGACCGCCGAGCACGCCATCACCCTGATGCTCGCGCTCGCCCGCGAGATCCCGCAGGCCGACGCCTCGACCCAGGCCGGCAAGTGGGAGAAGAACCGCTTCATGGGCGTCGAGATCACCGGCAAGGTGTTAGGGGTGGTCGGCTGCGGTAATATCGGCTCGATCGTCGCGGACCGCGCGCTCGGCCTGCGCATGAAGGTGGTCGCGTTCGATCCGTTCCTGTCGCCGGAGCGCGCCAAGGACATCGGCGTCGAGAAGGTCGATCTCGACGACCTCCTCAAGCGCGCCGACTTCATCACGCTGCACACCCCGCTGACCGAGAAGACCAAGAACATCATCGATGCTGCCGCGATCGCCAAGATGAAGAAGGGCGTGCGCCTGATCAACTGCGCCCGCGGCGGTCTCGTCGACGAGCAGGCGGTGGTCGATGCGCTGAATTCCAAGCACATCGCGGGCGCCGCCTTCGACGTCTTCGTCGAGGAGCCCGCGAATACCAACGTGCTGTTCGGCCATCCCAACGTGATCTGCACGCCGCATCTCGGCGCCTCCACCACCGAAGCGCAGGAGAACGTCGCGCTCCAGGTCGCCGAGCAGATGTCGGACTATCTGCTGACCGGCGCCATCTCGAACGCGGTCAACTTCCCCTCGATCACGGCGGAAGAAGCGCCGAAGCTGAAGCCGTTCATCGCGCTCGCCGAGAAGCTCGGCTCGTTCGCCGGCCAGCTCACCGAGAGCGGCATCCTCAAGGTCGAGATCACCTATGAGGGCCATGTCGCCGAGATGAAGATCAAGGCGATCACCTCCGCCGTGCTGTCGGGCCTGCTGCGGCCGATGCTGGGCGAGGTCAACGTGGTGTCCGCGCCCGTGGTCGCCAAGGAGCGTGGCATGGTGGTGGACGAGATCGTGCGCGCCGCCCAGAGCGACTATGAGAGCCTGATCACCGTCACGGTGGCGACGGAGCGCCAGGAGCGCTCGGTCTCCGGCACCGTGTATCATGACGGCAAGCCGCGCCTCGTCGACGTCAAGGGCATCCGCGTCGACGCCGAGTTCGGCAAGTCGATGATCTACGTGACCAACGAGGACAAGCCCGGCTTCATCGGCGCGTTCGCGAGCCTGCTTGGCGCCGCCAAGCTCAACATCGCGACCTTCCATCTCGGCCGCGTCAAGCTGGGCGGCGACGCCATCGCGCTGGTCGAGGTCGACGGCGCGGTGCCGGCCGACGTGCTCGCCAAGGTGCAGGCGCTGCCGCAGGTCAAGCAGGCCAAGGCGCTGACGTTCTGACACTCCGTCATTCCGGGGCACGCGAAGAGTAAACTCCTGTGCGCAATTGCGCACCTGAGAATCTCGAGATTCCGGGTTCGGCTCTTCGAGCCGCCCCGGAATGACGCGTATCATATATTCCGACCCGCGGAACAACGCCGCCTCCCTCACCGGGGGCGGCGTTTTTATTTCTCCCGCAGCCTTCCAACTTTGTGTACCAATGGCGACCAGGACGCTCCGTTCAAAATCGTTCGACAAGGGAGAAAACAATGCGTGAAGCCGTCATCGTTTCCTATGCGCGCACGGGTCTTGCGAAATCCGGCCGCGGCGGGTTCAACATCACGCCGCCGATGTCGCTCGCGGCCCACGCCATCCGCCACGCGGTCGATCGCGCCGGCGTCGACAAGGACTATGTCGAGGACTGCTACCTCGGCAATTGCGCCCACGGCGCGCCGAACATCGGCCGCCAGGCCGCTCTGCTCGCCGGCCTGCCGAAGACCACCGCCGGCGTCTCGGTGAACCGCTTCTGCTCCTCAGGGCTCCAGACCATCGCGATGGCCGCCAACTCGATCCGCTCCGACGGCGCCGACTGCATCGTCGCCGGCGGCGTCGAGAGCATCTCGGTGCCCGGCGGTGGCACGCCGAAGGAATCGATCGATCCGGAACTGCTCAAGGTCGCGCCCGACATCTTCATGGCGATGATCGACACCGCCGACATCGTCGCCGAGCGTTACAAGCTCAGCCGCGAATACCAGGACGAGTTCTCGCTGGAATCGCAGCGCCGCATGGCCGCGGCCCAGCAGGCGAACAAGTTCAAGGACGAGATCGTCCCGATGAAGACCAAGATGAAGGTCGTCGACAAGCAGACCAAGGCGGAGAGCATCGTCGACTACGTCGTCGACCGTGACGAGTGCAACCGGCCCGAGACCACGTTGGAGGGCCTTGCCAAGCTCGAGCCGGTGAAGGGCCCCGGCAAGTTCGTCACCGCCGGCAATGCCAGCCAGCTCTCGGACGGCGCCGCCGCCGTCGTGCTGATGGAAGCCAAGGACGCCGAGAAGCGCGGCCTCAAGCCGCTCGGCCGCTTCGTCGCCTGGGCGACCGCCGGCTGCGAGCCCGACGAGATGGGCATCGGTCCGGTGTTCGCGATCCCGAAGCTGCTCAAGCGCACCGGCCTCAAGATCGACGACATCGATCTGTGGGAGCTCAACGAGGCCTTCGCCAGCCAGTGCCTGTATTGCCGCGACCAGCTCGGCATCGATCCCGCCAAGTACAACGTCAATGGCGGCTCGATCGCGATCGGCCATCCCTTCGGCATGACCGGCGCACGTCTCACCGGCCATCTGCTCCAGGAAGGCGCGCGCCGCAAGGCGAAGTGGGGCGTGGTGACGATGTGCATCGGCGGCGGCCAGGGCGGCGCCGGCCTGTTCGAGATCTACAGCTGATCCGGGCCACATGAATGTGAAAGGCACGGCGCCGCAAGCGCCGTGCCTTTTTCGTTGCAGATCGATCGCCACGAAACTATACGTCTCCTGTCGGAAAAGGCAGACTTGGTCTGGTAAGCCCAAGTCCTTTCGGTAACGAAAGCTCTGGTCTTTGGCCTTGTGCAAGGGATCCCCGCGACGAACATCGGACGCCACCAAGGCGCCCAATCGTTCGTCCGTGTGATTCTCAAGCCCAGGGAACGCTCCGGTCGAACATCGACCACAGGAGCGTCTCATGCACGATCAATCCTCGATTCCATACGATGTCGTCATTGCCGGTGCCGGTCCCGTCGGCCTGTTTCTCGCGTGCGAGTTGCAGCTCGCCGGTCTCCAGGTGCTGGTGCTGGAGCAATCGCAAGATTCGCATTCGGCCCTGAAGCAACTCCCGTTTGGCCTGCGCGGTCTTTCGATCTCCACACTCGAGGCCTTTCACCGGCGTGGCCTGCTGGAAGAGATCGTGGCCGCGCAGCAGCTTACCTCAGACGCGATCAAGCGTGCAGCCCACTGGATGCAGCAGACGCGACGGCCCGCGGGTCATTTCGCCGGCCTCCAGTTCTATCAGGACAACATCGATGTGGCGAAGTGGTCCTGGCGTCTGCCGACGTCGGCCGATGCCAACCTCGCCGTCGATATGGCAACGCTCGAATCCGTTCTGGCTGCGCGGGCACGCAGCATGGGCGTCGAGATCCGGCGCGGTTTTGCCGTGAATGCCGTTGTCGCCTCGAGCGAAGACGTGACAGTGCAGGCGGCCGGCGAGACCTTCCGGGCAAGATGACTTGTCGGATGCGACGGTGGCCGCAGCACGGTGCGCAAGATCGGTGGCTTTGACTTCGTCGGCACCGACCCCGAGTTCACGGGCTATTCCATCGACGTCGAGCTGGCCGATCCGGACAGGCTTCGCCAGGGCCGCAACTACACGCCCGCCGGCATGTATACCTATGCGCAGCCCGGGACGATCGCGATGGTCGATTTCGACGGCGGAGCTTTCCACCGCACCGAGCCGATCACACGCGAGCATGTGCAGAGCGTCCTGCGTCGCGTCTCCTGCACCGACGTCACCGTCACGGCGCTTCGGCTCGCCGCCACCTGGACGGATCGGGCCCATCAGGCAACCACGTATCGCAGAGGGCGTGTGCTCCTGGCGGGCGACGCTGCCCACATCCATTCGCCGCTGGGCGGCCAGGGCCTCAATCTTGGTCTTGGCGATGCGATGAACCTGGGCTGGAAGCTGGCGGCGACGATCTGCGGCGGCGCACCGGCCGATCTCCTCGACAGCTATTCGCGCGAGCGGCATCCTGTGGGCGCGCAAATCCTCGACTGGTCGCGCGCGCAGGTCGCGATCATGCGGCCGACACCGAGCACCCGCGCGCTCCAAGCCATCATTCGCGATCTCATCGAGACGCGGGACGGTGCGACCTATTTCGCCGAGCGCGTGCGCGGCGTTTCGCTCCGCTACGATCTCGGGGCAGCCATCCGCTTGTCGGCCGGAGTGCTCCCGATTTCGAATTCGCTGACGGGACGACGGTCGGAGAACGTCTCAGGACGGCGAAAGGGTTATTGCTGGACTTCGGCTCCCGTGCGTCGCTGCGGATGCTTGCAAGCCGCTGGGGCGACCGGATCACATATGTCGCCGATGACGCGAAGGACCGGCTGGGCCTGAGTGCAGCGTTGGTGCGCCCCGACGGCTTCGTCGCGTGGGCCTGCGACGGTACGCCCGACGATGAGGAGGTTGCTCAGGCCGCGTCGCGATGGTTTGGCCAATCCATGGAGGCGCAAGCATTTCCCTGAGCGCCTCGCAGCGCCACCGTGCGCGCGGCGTGAGCCTTCGCGCTTGGTTCGATCGGTCGAACCGCGGGCTCGCGCCACCTCCCCGCTGGGGAGAGGTGGTCCTCGCCCAGTCGACCAGGTTTGATTTCGCCGAGCCTCAAGCCCGCGCCAGCGCGGGCGCGAACACCACTTCGATCAGCGTGCCGTGGCCTGCGCTCTTGATGTTGAACCGGGCGCGGTTGGCTTCGACCAGCGCTTTGGTCAGCGACAGGCTCAGCGCCGAATTGTCCTCGGCATCGCCCGGCGGCGGGGTGCGGAACGGCTCCATCGCGGCCGCGACCTCGCGCTCGCTAAGGCCGTGGCCGGTGTCGCGGATGCGAAGCGCGACCTCGCCGCGATCGTTGAGCGCGGTCGAGACGATCACCTGGCCGCCGGCGCTGGCGAGCCGGATCGAGTTCGAGATCAGGTTCATGGTGATCTGCCGCATCGCGCGCGCGTCCACGCTCACCTGCGGCAGCGCATGGCCGAGCGAGGTGCGGATGATGATGCGCTCGCGGTTGGCCTGCGGCTGCATCACCACGACGCAGGCCTCGACCAGGTCGTTGAGGTTGAGGTTGGCGAAGTTGAGGTCGAGCTTGCCGGTCTCGATCCGCGACAGCTCCAGCAAATCGTCGATGATCGCGATGACGCGCTCGCCGGAGGCGCGGATGTCCTTCATGTATTCGCCGTAGCGCTCGTTGCCGAGCGTGCCGAAGCGTTCGGAGATCATCACCTCGGCAAAGCCGATGATGGCGTTGAGCGGCGTGCGGATCTCGTGGCTGATCCGCGCCAGCATGTCGGCCTTGGCATTCGCCGCGCCGTCGACGAGACGGCGGGCCTGCGTCAGCTCGCTCTCGCCCTTCTTGCTCTGGGAGAGGTCGCGGAACACGGCGAAGAAGTTCGGGCCGTCGGGCCTTGTGCGGCCCATGATCATGGCGAGCGGGATGACGCCGCCCTTCTTCTCGCGCCCCAGCACCTCGCGGCCGTGATCGAGCAGGCTGGAAATGTCCTGGCTCTTCAGGCTTTCGAGATAGTCGGCGACGATCTGCTGGCTCTCCGGCGCGAACAGCGACACCAGGTTCTGCTCGAGCAGCGCTTCGCCGTCGTAGCCGAACAGCGCTTCGGCGCTGCGGTTGCAGACGAGGATGTTGCCTTCCGCATCGAACATCACGATGCCCTCGGCCGTGGTGTCGAGGATCGCGGCGAGATCCTCGGCGTCGGCATCGCCGGCCTGGGACTCGAGCTCGGACGCGTAGGGGAAAGACTCCGCGACAAGTGGCTCGGTGACGACTGGCTCGGCGGCAACGGACAGCGCGGCGACAGGCTCGGCAACGGCGGGCGCAGTAACGACAGGCGCAGCAGCCGGCAGCGCGCAGACCAGCGCATGCGCGCTCTCGCCGTCCCAGTCGATCGTGTGCAGATGCGCCTCGGTGGTCGGAAGCGGCTCTTCGCCGTTGGGAAGCGTCGCGCTGATCGTGACCGGCGTGCCGCCTTGCGAGGTGCTGCTGGCGGGCGATACGCCCGGCTCGACATAGAGAGCATCGAGGCCGCCGGCATTCTCCAGCGCGCTCACGCTGGCATGGCCCATGCGCGCGAGGAACGCCGGGTTGGCGTAGAGCAGGCGGTCGAGCCGATAGATCAGGATGCCGGTCGGCAAGAGGTCGAGCAGCGCGCGGTCGCGCATGCTGTGGCCGCGCGCCGGCGGCGCCGGCTCGGTCAGCCATTCGGCCGGCGCGTGCGGCGCCTCGATCAGCGGTTCGGGCGTGCTCTCCGCCGGCGGTTCGGTCGTCGCGGTGGCGATCGTCTCACGCTCGCGTTCGAGGCGCTCGGACAATTGCCGGGCGAGCTCGTTGAACGCGCTGTTCTCGATCGGCGTCAGCGTCGGCGATCTCTGATCACCAGGTGATCTGGTATCGCTGGGCGGGCGGAACGGCACGACGTTGGGAGGCGTTTCCACTGGCGTTTCCGGATCGGTTGGATGTGAATTCGCGTCGAGGGCGGGGTCGGGCAGTTCAGGTTCGGGTGTAGGCTCGGGCTCAGGTGCGGGCGGCTCGGCCGGCGGAGGCGGCGCCTCTGCCACGGGCTCCGGATCGGGCTCGACGATGTCGGCGGACAGGCCGTGCTGCGCCGGCGGTTCGGCGAGCAGCTCGAAGCGCCGGAGCGCATCGAGCCGGTTGAGGCCGTCGAGATCGCGGCAGACGCCAAAGCCCTTGAAGCCGGCGAAATTGCGCGCGTGGTCGTAGACCGGCAGGCCCGCGAGCTCGACCGGCAGATGCTCGCCGCCATCGGCCGGCCAGTTCACGGTGATCCCGGCCCAGGTGTCGTGGCTGGCCAGCGCCTGCGCCACGCGCCCCTCCGGGTCGAGCGAGAATTCCGCGGCGATCTCGCGCCAGGGACGGCCGAAGCCGGCGGCCGTGTGCGCGCCCATCAGGCGGATGAACTCGCAGGACGCCAGCACAAAGCGGCCCTCTGTATCCATCTGCCAGAGGAAGCGCAGCGGATGCTGATGCGGCGCGGGCATCTCCGTGGGACCCGACGGCGGCTCGACCATGCCGGTAGTGATCGGGGCGGCCTGCGGCGACACAATGGCTGAGGAATGGTTTTCAACCGGAGTTTTCGGCGCGTCAGCCGGCTCTTCAGCCGATTCCTGGGCCGTCTCTTCGGCCGTGTCGTCGACGGCTTCTTCGACAGTCTCCTGGACCGTTGCGATCTCCGGCGCCGCCTCGCTCACCGGCGGCTCGGACGCGATCGTCCCGGTAGGCGCGGGCGTTTCGGCCGGCTCGGCGAAGGCGTCGAACAGCGCGATAGCGGCCGGCGCCTCGTTCGACGGCGGCGCCTCGTTCGGCGCCTCGGCGGCTTGCGGCGTGGATTGAGCCGGCGCCGCGGGCGTGACGTCAGGCGTGCTCTCCGGCGCGGATGCGGCCGGGGCGGCATCGCTCGCCGCTGCCGTCTGCGCGGCGGCCGGCTCGATCAGCGCGACCAGGCCGACATCGCCACCGAGGCCGACCCGTTGCAGCACCATCTGGCCGATGCCGATCGGCGTCTCGGCGCGGCCGTTGCGAAGCGCATCGCCGCGGGCCCGTTCGAGCCCGGCTTCGCCGAGATCGCGGAAGCCGAGCAGGGCGCGGGCGGCTTCGCTGGCGCCGACGAACATTCCGTCGGGCGCGAACGCCGCCATCGGCATTTTGGCGCCCGCGACGAGGCGATGCAGGCGCTCGATCAGCGGCATGGTGCGCACCGATGGCTCCATCGCGGTGACGAGCACGGCCTGGCCGCCATCGGCGAAGGTCAGCCGCGTGCAGGCGCAGGTCATCAGCGTTCCGAGCCGGGCGCCGAAGCCGCGCAGACGTTCGAGCCGCACCGTGCCGCTCGCCGGCAGCTGCCGGGCGAGCCGGGCGACCTGGCGGCGATGGCTGTCGGCCGGGCCGAACGTCTTTTCCGCCAGCACTGCGGCATGCGCCGCGCCGAAGAATTTTGCGCCGACCGGATTGGCCCACAGCACGCGCGCGCCGTCGACCGACCAGAGCCACGCGGGCAGCGGGGAGGTCGCATGCACGGCCAGCCGGGGATCGCCCACGCCTCGCAACTGGAAATCCGAATGACTCATCCAACCGGCTTTTGGTCTCGCTGTCACGCCTCTGGCCTTAGGGCTGCCGGGAATGACAGCCTTAAGAAAGGGTTAGTATCGCGCGCGGGCGCGGGCAGGTCCACGGCCCCAGCCTACGGGGGAAGCCCTAAAGCCGCGATAACCTTAATCCGGCCGCCCCCGCAAGCCGCGCAGACGCTGCATCCGCAGGATTCGCGCGCTGCATGGGTGTGGCCCGGCCGAAGCACGCGAGCCCCTCCGGGGGATGTCATTCCGGGGCGCGCCACTTGGCGCGAGCCCGGAATCCAATTCCCTGCGATCTCCGGTAGCCCGATGGATTCTCAGATGCGCAATTGCGCATCATGGCTCCCTCGCTTCGGTCGGGCCCCGGAATGACGAAGTACACCTCAACCACGGGTTCCCGTACCCCGGAACCTCATCCTCTCCGGGATTAAATTTTCCCCGCGCACCCCGGATCGCGTTGCGCTGCACAATGTTGACATGTTACGCAGGGATACTGCTGGGCGTTGGACGAGCCATCTTTTTCGTTACGCGTATCCAGTCTTCGTACCCGCCAACAGATGGCCCCGGTTGGCCGGCGGGCGCGCCAGAAGGCTCACTCCATTTTCCATGATCGTGAGGGACAACAATGACAGGTGCGACTGATCCATTCTCCGCCTCCATCATCCCGTTCGAGGTGCCGGAGCAGGTGCGTGCGTTCGCCGAAAAGGGCGTTTCGCAGGCGCGCGAGAGCTACGCCAAGTTCAAGGACGCGGCCGAAAGCCATAACGGCACCATTGAGGCCGTGTTCTCGTCCGCCAGCAAGGGCGCGAACGAGTACACCGCCAAGCTGATGGAGTTCATGAAGGCCAATACGACCGCCCATCTGGACTTCACCCAGGAGCTGCTCGGCGTGAAGTCGCCGTCGGATGCGTTCGCGCTGTGGAGCAGCCATGGCAAAAAGCAGCTCGAGACCTTCCAGGCCCAGGCCAAGGAGCTCGCCGAGATCGCCCAGCGCGCCGCCACCGCCGCCGCCGAGCCGATCAAGGCCAGCGCCTCGAAGCTCTACCCGCCCGCCGCCTGAGCGACGGGGCCGGTTTGATCAGGGCCTGATCCGGACCCGAAGGGCCGCGCGCGAAGTGCACAGCGGTTTTCCGATGGGATCATGCCCAAATAACAAGAAACCCGGGCCCAGGCCCGGGTTTTCCTTTGGAAATAACGTCGTTTGAGGGTGGATTCCGCCCGTTTGCGGCCTTGCCAAAAACGGCCGTTGCACCTAGTTTCCGCCCCGTCCAGCCCCCCTCGGTGACCGGCCTTTTCAGGTAGCCCCAGGGGCGGCTCGCAAGGATGCAGTTGTAGCTCAGTTGGTTAGAGCGCCTGTCTGTGGAACAGGAGGTCGGTGGTTCGAGCCCACCCAACTGTACCAGTCCTCCCGGATCAGCCAGCAGCTTGTTGAATAGATCCGTACTCAAGCTGTTGCAGCCAAGCCACCTTGATCAGAGATTGAATATACCATGTGTCTCAACCGGCTTCTCCGGTTGCGGTTGGGTGCGCTATCGTCTTCCGATTAGGCCGAGGCTCGTCGGTCGCGTCGGGGTGGTGAATGGCTGGTGGAGCTTCGGAGAAAGTGGGGGCCGCAAGCCGTCCGGATAGTGTCATTTGGTACGAGCGTCTGGCTGGTGCGGCGCTCGTCACGGGCTTGGGGTCGGCTGCTGCGAATCCCGTCAGCCTTGCCAAGTACTACAATCTGTATCCGATCGGCTATCCGATCATGTTCGTCTGCTCCATCGCGGGGCAGTCGTTGTGGATTTGGCTGATTGCGCGAAAGCGACAGAATTGGGCTCGCTGGATCAGTCTCGTCATGGTCATTATCGGAATTCCGAGCGTCATCATCGATTTCGACGAACGTTTCCGGTTCAACGCTGTCGCGGCAATCCTCTTTCACACCGGATATCTATTGTTGGTGGTCGCCGTGGTGCTGCTCTTTCGTAGCGACGCCCGCGCGTGGTTCTCGCGCGCGCGTGTCGCACCAGACACCTAATCATTGCGCCGGTATCTCGGTGGCGGCCCCTTGGCGGATATCATGGGCGAATCCCCGAACGTGAAGTGCTTGCGGCCGCAAAAGTACTGCTCATGCAGCTGAGTAAGCATTGGTCGAGCCGCGACACAGTCGGAAAAGAATTGTCGTTATCGATTAAGTGCACTGTCACCGTATTCCGACATGCGTGAAGCAGCGGCCGGCCTTTCGGCCATCCTTGATGTCGAGATGAACCTGCATGTGAAGCTCTGCGTCGATTGGGGTCTGTCCCCGACAGACCTTGAACAGACCCCTCCGGCGGCCGAGATGCTGGCCTATACACGCTACGTGCTCGACGCGGGAATGCGCGGCGATCTGCTGGCACTCAAGGTGGCGCTTGAATTACGGTGACAGTGCACGAAACTCCACGAGATCAGGCGACTTCGGTTTAGTGCTGCCGGCGGCCACCGGTCAGTGAGCTTGGCGCCGAGCTCCTTCCTGAGTGAGGTTGACTACGCCTCGATTCTCAGGGACGGGGCTCTCCACTGCTACCAATATCCTCTCAACTGGCTACCGACCTCTCGCCTCTGGCTCCCGTGCAGCGGGCTGGAGCGCAGCGACTTAATTGGAAAATCTGCTTTTGCCATTTCATCGAACGGGACAGCAGTGCTGGCTTGAAGAGCGTCGCCGCCAGTCACATGTGATAAGGATCGGGGATCGTTGGCCCGACACAGTGGCAACGCACCCACCGGCCTCATTGAAGGTCGTGTGCGTCCAAATAAGAGCAAGCACGGGCTGCGTTCGAGCACCGCTCGACGCAGTACCTCTACTCAAATGCAACGGCACGAGCCGTCGAGGGAGACCTTGGCGGTTTTTTGCGTGTGGCCAGATATGCGCAAAGAAAAACGGCCCCTTGGGGAAGGTCGGCCAGCCGAGGTTCTTGCACCTGGGTATGGAGATCGGCCGCGCCTTTCATGCCATTACGGTGACAGTGCACGAAACTGCACGACATCAGGCGACTTCAGTTTAGTGCACTGTCACCGTAATTCGCGCCGCGGTCCGGAAGAAGGCGTCGATCTGGGCATCGCTCCAGCCGTAAGCGGCGCCGATTGCCGCCGTCATTGGATGGCTGCGCTGAAACACCGTGGCGTTGGCATTTGCGGCCGCGACCAGCGCGTCGAGCACATCCCTCGAAAACATGGATTTCCCCCTCTCGAATGCGAAAGGCCGCCCGATAGGGGCGGCCTTTCATTGGACTCCGGGCATAAGGCCCGATCAGGAGTTGTTAACGCACTGCAAAACCGCGCACAGCCTCCGGTTGACACAATCACTGGTTAGGTGCCAGAATTTTCTCTCGCATTTGGAAAAACATTGACGATTTTGGAAGAACATTGCCGATGTCAAATTGCATTGACCAGAAACAGCAGCATCATTCCGGCGACAGCGATAACGACTGGCGCATTGTCACACTCTTCGTGATCTGCCTGCTCGCCTTCGCCGTCTGCCTCAAACTCGGCGAAAAGCTCTACTCGTCGAACGCCAATCTCAGAATTGCCGAGTGCAGCGCGATATATTGGAAGGGCCGCGCCGAAGGCCGCCCCGAAAACTATTGCGCGCCGGGATGCTGCACGCCGCCGAGCGCCCCCTAGGAGCCTCCTCCCCGTCAATCTTCTCCGGTCACAGCGTCGCGGCGGCCCGAAAGAATGCGTCGATCAGGTCATCGCTCGAGCCATAGGCCGCGCCGATCGCCGCCGTCATTGGATGGCTGCGCTGAAACACCGTGGCGCCTGAGAGCAGCATCTCGGCGTTGAATTGCTGATCGGCCGGCATCGCGCTCACGATGGCCATTAGCGGCGCCGGGATGTCGCCCGTCTTGACCGCTGCCAACGCCTCGGCCGTCGTGATGATGTTCGATAGCGCGAGTTGCTGGAAGAACTGGCGGTCCGAAATGTTCTCCGGCAGCGGCGAAATCTCGGCCGGATCGCATTACGGTGACAGTGCACAAAACTCTCGACGCGGGGAGTGCCCCATCCGCAACGCTGCTCAAAGCCAGTTTTGTCCGCGGTCACCGTAGCTCCTCGGTTCGCAATGCGCTATCGGTAGCGAGCCAAGGACGTTCATGGACAAGCAAGCCGGGCGAAAAAGATCGTGAGTTTCTTCGAGCGTCTCAAGACAGAAGCATCCGTTGAGTGGCGGGCCTACACCGAGCATCCCTTCACGAACGGATTGGCAGACGGCTCGCTCCCCGAAGCGGCGTTTCGTCACTACCTCGTTCAAGACTACCTGTTCCTCATTGAGTTTGCTCGCGCCTACGCGCTCGCGGTCTACAAGTCGCCCAGACTTGCCGACATGCGTGAAGCAGCGGCCGGCCTTTCGGCCATCCTTGATGTCGAGATGAACCTGCATGTGAAGCTCTGCGCCGATTGGGGTCTGTCCCCGACAGACCTTGAACAGACCCCTCCGGCGGCCGAGATGCTGGCCTATACACGCTACGTGCTCGACGCGGGAATGCGCGGCGATCTGCTGGCACTCAAGGTGGCGCTTGCCCCCTGCGTGATCGGGTACGCGGAGATCGCCACACGGCTCGCCGCACGACCCGATGCGGACGCCGCGACGAACGCCTATCGCGTCTGGATCGCCGAGTACGCCGGCGCGCCGTACCAGGAGGTCGCTGCCAAGGCGCGGGCGCACATGGAGCATCTCGCCGATCTCTACGCCACGCCGGCCCGCGAGGCAGAGCTGATTGCGATCTTCAAGGAAGCCACCCGACTCGAGGCAGACTTCTGGGAGATGGCCTGGCGCGCGGGCCAGCTTGTTCAATAGCCCTTTCGGCAGTGAGGCTCATAACCTGAAGGTTATACAATTACGATGACGATGCTCCTCGATCTGTCGGGTCGAGCTTCCGTCACGATTCCTGAAAGCCTAACGGAAACCACGTCTGTCGGCGCGACCTACCTCACCCCAGCCACCACCATCACCACCACCGGCAACGTCACCGCCGCCAGCAGCGTCCCCAGCGCCACCGCGCCTGACACCGGGTTCACCAGCCGCTGATACTGAACCGCGAAGATGTACGCGTTGGCGCCGGTCGGCATCGCCGCGAACAGCACGACGACGCCGGCCGCGGTCGGCGGCAGGCCGAGCAGTTTTGCCAGCACGAACGCCGCGGCCGGCATCGCCAGTAGCTTGAGCGCGCTCATCACGACGACGCTCGACATCTCGCCCTTCACCTCGAAGCGGAACAGGTTGATGCCGAGCGCGATCAGCGCCGCCGGGGATCCCGCCTGCGCGAGCAGCTCGATGGTCCTGTCCACGACGGGATTGAGGCCGAGGCCGGTGAAGCGCCAGACCACGCCAAAACCGATCGCCAGCATCAGCGGGTTGCGGGCGAGGTCCGCGAGCACGGGCTGGATCACCGAAAGCGCCGAGCCGGTCCGCTTGCGGCTGACAAGCTCCATCTGCAGGATGCCGCAGAGCCAGAGCAGCGGCGTGTTCACCGACAGGATCAGCGCCATCGGCCCCGCCGCCTCGTTGCCGAGCGCCGAGAGCGTCAGGGGAATGCCGAGCATCACGATGTTGCCGTAGACCGAGCCGATCGCGAACACGACGCCGTCCTCGCGGTCCTCGCGCCCCGCGCGCAGCAGCGCCGAGAGCGCCAGCGCCGCGATCCAGGTGACGGCGAGGGCGCCGTAATAGGCGCCCCACATCCGGTAGGGGCTGACGTCGGGGAATTCCGACACGACGATGGTGCGGAACAGGAGGGCAGGGATCGCGATGCTGAAGGCGAATTCGGAGATGCCCTTGTGCGCGGTCTCGGTGACGAAGCGAAACAGCACCGCGGCATAGCCTGATGCGATCAGGGCAAACACCGGCGCGACGATCAACACGGTGGCCATGCGCCCCCTCTCTTCACGGGGATATCAGCCGACCACCCCACGCACTCTCGATGATGCCATCATGCCCCTGTTTTGCCCGACGAGTCAAAACCGCTTCGTAAAATCCGCAAGAGGCGATTTCACTGGGCATATCAAGGCCCCGGCTACTGTGCATGGGGTTGTTTTCGCGGTTTTTGTTTTGAGGGTCCCGGGGCCAGCGGCGGAAACCTGATCTCGCCAGATTTGCCAAAGGGTTGGCCGGAATCCTTCCCACCCACCGCAGTCATCCCCCGCGCAGGCGGGGGATCCAGTACGCCGCGGCTCCTCGGGGAATGTCAGGCGTCTCTGGAATACTGGGTCGCCCGGTCAAGCCGGGTGACGACAGCGGAGGAGAAGGCCCGCCCTGTTGCCGAGAGCGCACACGTCCCGGGTTTCGCCTCCGGCCTCGTTGCCAACGAACGGCGGTTCACCCACACTCCGCCCCGACCAGACATTTGGGGGGGATCGATGCCCGCTTTTCACTTCAGGAAGTCCGCTCTTGCCGCCGCGTCGGGGCTTGCCCTGGCCGTCCTGGTCCACCCCGGCGCCGGCTTCGCCTACACCCAGGAGGAGCAGCAGGCCTGCACGCCGGATGCGATGCGGCTGTGCGGCGAGTTCGTGCCGAACGTCGATGCCATCACCGCCTGCATGATCCAGAAGAAGGCGCAGCTCTCGCCGCAATGCAAGGTGTTCTTCCGCCAGGGGCCCGAGCCGGGCGAGGCCCGCGCCGGCAGGCCAACCAACATCGCGCCCAAGAGCGCGTCGAATAGTGCGAAGAAGAGCACCAAGCCGGCGCCGAAGGTGGCCAGGAAGAAGAAATCCGAAGAAGGCTGAGCGCGGCCGCTGCGTTCCTTCCCTGAAACTCAGGCCCGGGCAAGCGTGCGAAGCGCGGCTCCGCGCTTGACGACATAGGGTCCGCGACAGCTACCGGACTCGTTTTGTTCGCGCGCCTTGCGCGCCTGCTTGCGGAAATTACCGCCACACGTGATCGAAAAGAGTCGCCAGACGGTTTGCGCGGCAAGGTTGCATTCCGGCTTTCCCCTTCTCGCTGCTCAAAAAAAACAACGATTGCGCGCATCGCAGGCTCTTGATTGCTGTTCGTGTCTTGTCGCGCGCAGCAGTGTGACTCAAAAGCCAACACGTCTTGTTATTTCGTGGCTGCAGAGCAACTCCCGGTAAATTTTTCTTTCCCGAATCAGCGCGGTGATTCATTTTCGGAGCCTGGGGTCAATCTGGAGGCCGAAGGTATGAACGTTATTGTTTTTGCATCGCGTAAAGGCGGCTCGGGCAAGAGTACCCTGGCCGCACATCTCGCCGCGCAGATCAAGGCGAGCAAACAGGTCATGCTCGTGGACGCGGATCCGCAGGGGTCGCTCACGCTGTGGCACAAGCTGCGGGGCACCAACGAACCGCCGATCAAATCGGCCGTGAACTCCGTCAGCGGCATCGTCTCCGCTGCCAAGCGCGACGGTTATGAATGGGTGTTGATCGACACGCCGCCGAACCTCTCGGCCGTCGTCGACGACGCGATCAAGAACGCAACCATGGTGGTCATTCCGGCGCGGCCTGGCGTGTTCGACGTCAACGCGGTGCAGGAAACCATTCAGATGTGCCGCGCGGCGCGCAAGCCCTACGCGGTCGTGCTCAACGGTGCTCCGGCCAAGCGCGACGAAGCCGAAAGCCCGATCGTCACCATCGCCCGCGAAGCGCTGGCGAAATTCCGTGCTCCGGTGTGGGGCGGTCAGATCACCAATCGTTCGGATTTGTTGATGGCGCTCAGCCACGGCGAAGGCGCGCGTGAGTATCAGGCCGAGAGCCGTGCGGCTCAGGAGATTGCAAGGCTGTGGGCGGCGATCGAGCGTTCGGTCAAGGCCATTCGCGGCACGGCGTCGGCATCCGGCGCAATGCACAAGCAGGCGGCATAATTTTCACAAATCATTCCCCGGACGAAAAACGCGCGGATGTCTGCGCGTTTTGCGTTTCTGGGCCTCACTCTGTCATTCCGGGATGGCGCGCAAGCGCCAGACCCGGAATATCGAGATCAACGTTACGCCACCATCAGCATGTAGAACACGATGACCGGCGACAGCGTCAGGATCACCGACCAGATGCCGGCGGCCCAGAGAATGTCCTCGGTGGTGAAGCTCTCCTCGGTGGTAAAGCTCTGTCGTGCGTCGTAATGCGACGCCATTTCATTCTGACTATTCACAAACGCCCCCGCGATTTCTTCGCTTATGGGCATCACGCTACGCGAGATGTTTTAAAATTCCGGGTTGCTGCGCCGCTCGCATTTTGAACGCATTTGTGACGCGGGTTTAACCATCCGCGCGCGTTCTCGTCAGCCGACGAGCCAGACCCGAAACAGCAGCACCGGCATCAGGCCGAGCATCACCGCCCAGAACCCGAACGACGAAACCACCAGGATTCCCCGCAAAAGATCGGCGGGCGCGAATTGCTGTGCGGCCGTAGGCCGGGCGCGACGTCCCATGGTCATTCCCCCTTTGGAAGGCTTTGGAGAAAAACGATAGGCGCCAGAGCGTAAACGAGACGTGGATGCGCCATGCGGCGGATGCGAAGCCGATTGGGGCGCGGTTAACCACGAGGTCTCTTACCCTCCCCCCTTGTGGGGGAGGGTGGCTCGCCGCGTAAGCGGCGAGACGGGTGAGGGGTTTCCCTCCCCACGGACAGTTTGCGCGCGGAGAGAAACCCCTCGTCCGGTGCTTCGCGCCACCTTCTCCCACAAGGGGAGAAGGGAAGGCAGCGTGCACGAGGTGAGATTGCGTCGCGCTAAACCCACCCGCTGTATTCGCGCCTGATCTCGTCGACCCGATTCCACTCCCGCGTCACGACCTCCTCGCTCAGGCCGATGTCGCGGCGCAGCCAGGCCGTCGCCGGATATTTGTCGGTCCATGTGAAGCCGTCCGCGCATGACAGGAATTGCCAGAGGGCCTTGAGGGCGCACAGCCACCGGTGAGGTCGCATGGGTTGATATCCACTGAGATTGCATCGGGCAGCACGCAGCCGTTCGAACCGGAGCCAACCGGTTCGTTCGAAAGGCCACATGCGGGTGAGGTGAGGAGGGTGGTGCTACGCCGCGACTTTCATCCGCCGCTCGATCTCGCGGTCGATCGTGGCGGCGAGCTCGCTGCTGACTTCCACCATCGGCAGGCGCACTTCGGGGCTGTCGATCAGGCCGCTGCGCCACAGCCAGTGCTTGGCCGGCGCGGGGCTGGGCTCGGTGAACAACAGGCGCGTCAGCTCGGCGACCTCCTGCCAGCGCGCCTGCGCCGCGTCGCGGTTGCCGCGCTTCAGCTCGGCATACACGGCCGCGAACGTCGCGGTCTCGACATGGGCTGACAGCACGATGCCGCCATCGGCGCCGTCGGTGAGCGCCTCGAGGTAGTTCGCGTCCTCGCCGGTGAGCACGCGAAAACCGTCCGGCCGGTCGCGCAGCAGCGCGATCGACTGCTCGCGGCTGGCGCCGCAATCCTTCAGGCCGACGATGTTGGGGTGCTCGGCGAGCCGCAGCATGGTCTGGTTGGTGATGTTGACCGCGCAGCGATAGGGAATGTTGTAGAGCGCGAGCGGCCAGGCGGCGTGGTCGGCAAGTGCTTCGAAATGCGCCAGGAGCCCGCGCTGCGACGGCCGCACGTAATAGGGGCTCGCGATCAAATAGCCGTCGATCGGCCAGTCCGCGGTTTCATCAAGGCGCTCCTTCAGCCGCGAGGTGTCCGCGCCCGACATTCCGAGGCAGATAGGCAACGTTCGGCGGCCGGCCGCCATCTCGTCGCGGACGATGGCGACGAGGCGTTCGAGCTCGGCGTCCCGCAGCGTCATGCCTTCACCCGAGGTCGCCCCCAGGATGAAGCCGTCGACGGCCTGTCCGCAGTAATGTCGCGTCAGCCGCCGCAGCGACGTCTCGTCGAGCTTGCCGTCTCGAAACGGCGTCACCAGCGGCAGCCAGAGTCCGTGCAGATGCGTTCGCAGGTCGGTCATGTCCAGTCTCCTTCTCGGGAAAAAACCTGAGACGGAGGGCACATGAAAAAACCCCGTCCAGGTGGCGGGGTTTTCGGGATTTGCTGCGATGACGAAGCGTAGTTAGCGCGCGCAAAAATCCGAGGTCCCCGGGTGGGGGCCCTTTTTCGAAACGATTGCGCACGACTTCGTGATCATTCGCAAATGATGCGGGCGATACGTGGAACTGTCAATACACGCGGAAGGCGAATGCCGAATTGGGCAGAAAAAAAGCCGGGCTCGAACGAGCCCGGCTTAAGGTATTGGCCACGTGAGGCCGACACAATCACCTTCCAAGAGGGATTACTGAACTCCCGCGCCACTGGAGGAGGGGGACAAATGCGCAACGCGAAGGCTCAGCGTGCAAACATTATGAGCTTGCCTAACGCCATGCAGCAACAGCCGAGGCCGCATGTCAGACATGCGGAAATCAGGAAGGCCAGCGCTGCGCCTTGCTCACCACGAAGTCGCGGAACACCTGCACGCGCGCGACCGTCTTCAACTCCTCGGGATACACGAAATATGTATCGAGCTGGATCGAATCCGATTCGCCGAACAGCTGCACGAGGCGGCTCTGCTCTTCGATCAGATAATCCGGCAGCGCGGCGATGCCGAGCCCCTGCTGACAGGCGCGCACCAGGCCGAGGATGTTGTTCACCCTGAAATAGGCCTCGCGCGGACCCGAGCCGTTGCGGCCGGCTTCGACCAGCCAGTTGCGGTTCTGAAGATGCGGCGCGAAGGTGCCGTCCGAGAGCGTGATGATGCGGTGGGAGTCGAGCTCCTCCAGCGTGCGCGGCGTGCCGAAGCGCTTGATGTAATCCGGCGAGCAAT
This sequence comes from Bradyrhizobium sp. 1200_D9_N1_1, assembly GCF_052075915.1. Taxonomy (NCBI): domain Bacteria; kingdom Pseudomonadati; phylum Pseudomonadota; class Alphaproteobacteria; order Hyphomicrobiales; family Nitrobacteraceae; genus Bradyrhizobium; species Bradyrhizobium sp. 1200_D9_N1_1. The sequence goes on from NZ_CP197226.1 coordinate 1,818,149, forward strand.
AGGCGTGGAAGCCCATCGCGAACAGCTTGCGCTGGATGAGGTCCGGCTGCGTCGGCTTGCGGGTGCGGATCGCAACGTCAGCCTCGCGCATCGACAGGTCCAGCTCCTCGTCGGTGACGATCAGCGAGATCCGGATCTCCGGATAGAGCGCGGTGAATTCGCCGAGCCGCGGGATCAGCCAGTTGATGCCGACGCCGGGCGTGGTGGTGATCTTGAGATCGCCGCTCGGCCGCTCGCGGCTGTCGGTCAGCTTGGCGCGCGCCGCCTGGAGCTGCATGAACACGTCATGCGCGGTGCGGAACAGGAGGTCGCCCTGCTCGGTGAGGATCAGGCCGCGGGCGTGGCGGTGGAACAGCGAGACCGAGAGCTCCTGCTCGAGCGCCGAGACCTGGCGCGAGACCGCCGATTGCGACAGGCCGAGCTGTTCGCCCGCATGCGTGAAGCTGCCCGCTTCAGCCGCCGCGTGAAACACCTTCAGCTTGTCCCAGTCCATATCCGTAAATCCGTCGCGTGTTCGAGGCATGATCTTTATTCCGCTGCTGCACGCTCGCTGGCGCGCAAGGCCAAGAAACGTTCGGCTTCGAGTGCTGCCATGCAGCCGAGGCCTGCGGCCGTCACGGCCTGGCGATAAGTCTCGTCGGCGACGTCGCCGGCGGCGAACAGGCCGGGCACCGAGGTGGCGGTCGAGTTCGGGGCGACCTCGACATAGCCCGACGGCTTGAGCTTGACCTGGTCCTTCACCAGCTCGGTCGCCGGGGCGTGGCCGATGGCAATGAAGATGCCGTCGGCCTTCAGCTCGGTGAGCTTGCCGGTCTTGACGTTCTTGAGGCGGACATGGGTGACCTTGTTCGGGTTCTCGGTGCCGCAGATCTCGTCGACGGCTGAGTCCCAGACCACCTTGATCTTCGGGTGCTTGAACAGACGCTCCTGCAGGATGCGTTCGGCGCGGAAGTGGTCGCGACGATGCACGATGGTGACCTGCGAGGCATGGTTGGTGAGGAACAGCGCTTCCTCGACCGCGGTATTGCCGCCGCCGACCACGATCACTTCCTTGCCGCGGTAGAAGAAGCCGTCGCAGGTGGCGCAGGCCGAGACGCCACCGCCCTGGAATTTCCCTTCGGACGGCAGCCCGAGCCAGCGCGCTTGCGCGCCCGTGGCGAGAATCACGGTTTCGGCGAGATAGACGTCGCCGCTGTCGCAGGTGAGGCGGAACGGCCGTCGCCCGGTCTCCAGCTTGGTCACCAGGTCGGTGACGATCTTGGTGCCGACATGGACCGCCTGCTTCTCCATCTGCTCCATCAGCCAGGGGCCCTGGATCACGTCGGCGAAGCCCGGATAGTTTTCGACGTCGGTGGTGATGGTGAGCTGGCCGCCCGGCTGGATGCCCTGGATCAGGATCGGCTCGAGCATCGCACGCGCGGCGTAGATCGCCGCCGTGTAGCCCGCGGGGCCAGAGCCAATAATCACGACCTTTGCATGAACAGGAGCGGACATTTCGATGGACGCCTTTCACGGGGGATTTGCAGCGCGGGCGCGGAAGGAGCCAGGAGGCCTCGCGGAGGCGCTGAAATATCAGAGCTAATCTAAGCGTTCTGGTGAGCTATGCAAGAATTGCATTCCCTGTCGGCGGATTTTTCCAACAGGGAACAAAAGTCGATTGCGCTGCACGCGCAATAAAATTGCGCAATGGGTGCGGACTGGGCTATGAGGATTGCGACAAACCCACCCGATACCGCCGCAAAGGCCAGGAGTTCCAATCACGTGTCGCGGAACCTAGACGAGATCGACCTGAAAATTCTCACCGAGATTCAGGCCGACGGTCGAATCACGAATGTTGAGCTGGCCAAGCGGGTTGGCATTTCGCCGCCGCCCTGCCTGCGCCGGGTCCGGGCGCTGGAGGAGGAGGGCTACATTCACGGCTATCGCGGGCTGCTGGACGCGCGAAAGCTCGGTTTCGACGTCACGGTGTTCGCGGCCGTGCACCTGTCCAGCCAGGCCGAGGCGGATTTGCGCGCCTTCGAGGAGTTCGTCCGCGCCGAGCCCCTGGTGCGGGAATGCTGGATGCTGTCGGGCGAGGTCGATTTCATCCTGAAATGCGTCGCGCCCGACATGGCGACCTTCCAGGATTTCGTCACCCACCTGACCGCCGCGCCCCATGTCCGCAACGTGCGGACCTCGCTGGTGCTGCACAATTCGAAATATGAGGCGGCCGTGCCGCTGGATGTGAAGGGGCGGCGGTAGGTTCGCCAAGCCTGTTAGTCCCGTCACCCCCGCGCGAGCGCGTAGCGCTCGTCGCTGGAGGTGCGAGTGATGGGGCGCGGAGCGCCCCATCGGGAGCCTCGAAGGATGGGCGGCCCGCGTGTCGCCGCGCGAGGCAACAATGGGGCCGTCGCCTTCGAGGGCAGCTGAAGAAGCGGCCACCTCAGGGTGACGGTGATAGAGTTGCGCTTCGCGGTCTCCACACCGTCATTCCGAGCAACACGCCTAAACAAAAAGGCCGCGCGGTTTGCGCGGCCTTTTCAAAACATCATCACGCGCAGCGGCAAATCCTTACCGCCACTCCACCTTGGTGATCTCATACGCCTTGGCGCCGCCGGGTGCGTTGACCTCGACGGTCGAACCCTTCTTCTTGCCGATCAGCGCGCGGGCGAGCGGCGAAGTGATGGAGATGCGGCCCTTCTTGGCGTCGGCCTCGACCTCGCCGACGATCTGCCACACCGCCTTCTTCTCGGTGTCCTCGTCGACCAGCGTCACGGTGGCGCCGAATTTGATGGTGTCGCCGGACAGTTTCGAGATGTCAATGATGTCGGCGCGCGCGAGCTTGTCCTCGAGCTCGGCGATGCGGCCTTCATTGTGGGACTGCTCTTCCTTCGCGGCGTGATATTCCGCGTTTTCCGACAGGTCTCCGTGCGAGCGCGCCTCCGCAATATGCTCGATGATGCGCGGACGGTCCTCGGACTGGCGCTTCTTCAATTCTTCCCCGAGCGCGGCAAACCCGGCCGAAGTCATCGGAACCTTTTCCATCTTCTCTCTCGTCCTTCGATCGTGCGCCCCAGAACGCGAATGGGCGCCCAACCTTGATTCGTCGGTATTTCCGGGGCTCGGTACGTGAGCCGCCGGACGTCGACAGATATGGGCTTGGCGCCGGAACAGAACAACCATATGGCCGGACAGTTCCTGCGGCCATTGTGGCTTGACTGCCAATCACTTAGCGGAAGGCTAACCTCTCAAGGCCAAGCCTTCCGTTCGCGATCAGGTTTCCGAAAAGTAGCTCTGCAGGGTACGAACCTCAAGGTCCCCGCCAAGATAGGCGCGGATGCCCTGCGCGGCCGCCACGGCCCCGGAAAGAGTGGTGTAATACGGCACTTTATGCAAGAGGGCCGCGCGCCGCAGTGAACGGCTGTCGGCGAGCGCCTGCGGGCCTTCGGTGGTGTTGAAGACGAGCTGGACGTCGCCATTGGTGATGGCGTCGACGATATGCGGCCGCCCTTCCAGCACCTTGTTCACCTTCTCGGTCGGGATGCCCTGGTCGGTCAGGAAGCGCTGCGTGCCCGACGTCGCCAGCACCTTGAAGCCGAGCGAATGCAATTCGCGAACGGCCTCGGCGATGCGCGTCTTGTCGCTTTCGCGCACCGAGACGAACACCGTGCCCTTGCGCGGCACCCGCGTGCCGCCGCCGAGCTGGCTCTTGGCGAAGGCCACCGCAAACGAGCGGTCGATGCCCATCACCTCTCCGGTCGAGCGCATCTCGGGGCCGAGCACCGTGTCGACGCCGGGGAAGCGCGCGAACGGGAATACCGATTCCTTGACGCCGACATGCTTGAGCTGCGCCTTCTTCAGCCCGAAATCGGCGAGCTTCTCGCCGGCCATGATGCGCGCGGCAATCTTGGCGACCGGCGTGCCGACCACCTTGGCGACGAAGGGCACCGTGCGCGAGGCGCGCGGATTGACTTCGAGCACGTAGATCTCGCCGTCCTTGATGGCGTATTGCACGTTCATCAGGCCGACGACGTCGAGGCCGAGCGCGAGCTCGCGCGTCTGCCGCTCCAGCTCCTCGATCATCTTCGCATCGAGCGAGTGCGGCGGCAGCGAGCAGGCGCTGTCGCCGGAATGGATGCCGGCTTCCTCGATGTGCTCCATGATGCCGACGATGAAGGTGTCCTTGCCGTCGCTGAGGCAGTCGACGTCGATTTCGGTCGCATCCGACAGGTAGCGGTCGAACAGCAGCGGGTTCTTGCCGAGCACGGTGTTGATCTGCCCGGTCTTGTCGTTCGGATAGCGCGCCTTGACGTCGGCCGGCACCAGCTCCGGCAGCGTGCCGAGCAGATAGTCGTTGAGCTGGTTCTCCTCGCGGATGATCTGCATGGCGCGGCCGCCGAGCACGTAGGACGGACGCACTACCAGGGGCAGGCCGAGATCGGCGGAGACGAGCCTCGCCTGCTCGACCGAATAGGCGATACCATTCTTCGGCTGCTTCAGCCGCAGCTTGTCGAGCACGCGCTTGAAGCGGTCGCGGTCCTCGGCGAGGTCGATGGCGTCCGGCGAGGTGCCAAGGATCGGCACTTCGGCGGCCTCGAGCGCGCGCGCCAGCTTGAGCGGCGTCTGGCCGCCGAACTGCACGATCACGCCATGCAGCGTGCCGTTGGTGCGCTCCTTCGCGATGATCTCCAGCACGTCCTCGGCGGTGAGCGGCTCGAAATAGAGCCGGTCCGCGGTGTCGTAGTCGGTCGACACCGTCTCCGGGTTGCAGTTGACCATGATGGATTCGTAGCCGGCGTCGTGCAGCGCGAAGCAGGCGTGACAGCAGCAATAGTCGAACTCGATGCCCTGGCCGATGCGGTTGGGCCCGCCGCCGAGAATGATGACCTTCTTCTTGTCCGACGGCGTGCTCTCGTCCGCCGGAGCGCCCGCAAACGGCGCCTCATAGGTCGAGTACATGTAGGCGGTTGGGGAGGCGAATTCGGCCGCGCAGGTGTCGATGCGCTTGTAGACCGGGCGAACGTCGAGCGCGTGGCGCTTCGCCGTCACCTCGGCTTCCGTCGTGTCGGCGAGCACCGCGAGCCGCGCGTCGGAGAAGCCCATGGCCTTGAGCGTGCGCATGCCGAAGGCATTGCCCGGCAGGCCGTTCTTCCTGACCTTCTCCTCCATGTCGACGATGCCGCGCATCTCGCCGAGGAACCACGGATCGATCTTGCAGGAGTTGAAGATGTCCTCGTTCGACCAGCCGAGCCGCATCGCCTGGGCGACCTGGAGCAGGCGGTTGGGTGTCGGCGTGCCGAGCGCGGCACGGATCGCATTCTTGTCGTCGTGCTGGCCCAGCCCCTCGATCTCGATCTCGTCGAGGCCGGTCAATCCGGTCTCGAGCCCGCGCAATGCCTTCTGAAGACTTTCCTGGAAGGTGCGGCCGATCGCCATGACTTCGCCGACCGACTTCATCGACGTCGTGAGCGTCGTGGAGGCGCCGGGGAATTTCTCGAAGGCGAAGCGCGGCACTTTCGTGACCACGTAGTCGATGGTCGGCTCGAACGAGGCCGGCGTGGCGCCGCCGGTGATGTCGTTGGCGATCTCGTCCAGGGTGTAGCCGACCGCGAGCTTGGCGGCGACCTTTGCGATCGGAAAGCCGGTGGCCTTCGAAGCCAGCGCGGAGGAACGCGACACGCGCGGATTCATCTCGATGACGACCATGCGGCCGTCGTCGGGATTGACGCCGAACTGCACATTGGAGCCGCCGGTCTCCACCCCGATCTCGCGCAGCACCGCCAGCGAGGCGTCGCGCATGATCTGGTATTCCTTGTCGGTCAGCGTCAGTGCCGGCGCCACCGTGATGGAGTCGCCGGTGTGCACGCCCATCGGATCGAGGTTCTCGATCGAGCAGACGATGATGCAATTGTCCTTCTTGTCGCGCACCACCTCCATCTCGTACTCCTTCCAGCCGAGCACGGATTCTTCGATCAGCACTTCGTTGGTGGGAGACGCGTCGAGGCCGCGCTCGATGATGTCGAGGAACTCTTCCTTGTTGTAGGCAATGCCGCCGCCGGTGCCGCCCATGGTGAAGGAGGGGCGGATGATCGCGGGCAGGCCGATCTCGGACAGCGCCATCATGGCCTGGCCGAATGCGTATTCCTGGTAGCGCTTGCGGCGGTCGCTTTCGCCCAGCGTCCATTGCCGCTCGAGCTCTTCGAGCGCGGCGCCCGAGAGCTTTTCGCGTTCGGCGAGATATTTGTCGCGGAACGACTTCTTCAATGCCGACGCATTGGCAAGCCGGGACTTCGGCGTCTCGAGCCCGATCTTGGTCATGGCCTCGCGGAAGAGCTGGCGATCCTCCGCCTTGTCGATCGCGTCGGCGGTGGCGCCGATCATCTCGACGTGGAACTTTTCCAGCGTGCCCTGCCGGCGCAGCGACAGCGCGCAGTTCAGCGCGGTCTGGCCGCCCATGGTCGGCAAGAGCGCGAAGCCGCCGGGAATGACGTGACGTTCCTTCTCGATGATCTTGGCGACGATCTCGGGCGTGATTGGCTCGATATAGGTCGCATCCGCCAATTCCGGGTCGGTCATGATCGTGGCCGGGTTGGAATTGACGAGGACGATGCGATAGCCCTCTTCCTTCAGCGTCTTCACCGCCTGCGTGCCCGAATAGTCGAACTCGCAGGCCTGTCCGATCACGATGGGACCGGCGCCGATGATCAGAATGGTGGTGATGTCTGTACGTTTGGGCATCAACTCTCGCCGAAGTCGGATTTGGGCACAAAAAAAGGGCGCGCGGCTGCGCGTCCCTTTGGCCGAGAGCGCGGTGGTCTCCCTCGCGCGCGGGTGGGTCTTAGACCAGTTTTCGGGGCGGCGAAACCCCGAAAAACACCCATCAACCGGCAATTTTGACCGGTTTTGGCCGTGCCTGCCAGCCACGGGCGAGGTGCACCAGAAGCGAGGCCGCAACGCTCGTTCCGCCGATCCAGCCGAGGTCATTTGGCGACAGCGTGGCCAGCACCGCGCCTCCCAAGGCGCCGCCGATGGCGAAGCCCAGATACATCGACGAGGCGTTGAGCGAGAGCGCGATCATCGAGGCCTGCGGCTCGATCCGGATGATACTGGCGATCTGCGCCGGATAGAACGCCCAGCCCGAGATGCCCCAGAGGAAGATCGTGCCCAGCACGGCATAATGCGCCTGTCCGGGCATCAATTTGAGGACCAGCGAATGCAGGATCAGCGCGGTCGCCATGCCGGCGAGCCCGAGCGCTGCGGTGGCGAGCGTGCCGAGCCGGTCGGCCAGGACGCCGCCGAGCATGTTCCCGATCGCGGCGGCGCCGCCGAACACCAGCAGCGCAAGGCTGATCTGCGAGGCATCGAAGCCGAGGCCGCGCAGCGGCACCGCGAAATAGGTGAACACGGTGAAGCCGCCGAGCCCCCATAGAATCGTGATCAGAAGCGCGACCAGGACATTGCCGTGACGCGCCACCGCCAGCCGCTCGCCGAGCGAGGCGGTGTTGCGCGGCAGGCCGCGGGGCAGGCCCAGCAGGAGGCCGGCGAGCGCGACGGCACCGATCAGGGCGACCATGGCAAAGGTCGCGCGCCATCCGAGCAGGCTCCCGACGAGATTGCCGAGCGGGACGCCGATCACGGTCGCAACCGTCAGTCCCGAGGTGACCAGCGCCACCGCGCGGCCGCGCCTTTCAGGCGAGGCGACCGCCACGGACACCGCGAGCGCCGTCGGCATGCACAGCCCGGAGCCCAGGGCCATCAGCATCCGGGAAGCCAGAAGCAGGGGGTAGCTGGAAGCCACCATCGCGGCGAGATTTCCGGCAATGAAGGTCGTCAGCGCCAGAGCCAGCACAGTGCGGCGGTCGATATTGTTCAGCGCCACCGCCAGGATCGGCGAGCCTACGGCATAGGTGAGGGCATAGGCGGTGACCAATTGGCCGGCGGCCGAGACCGAAATCGACAGGTCGGTGGCGATCGCCGGCAAAAGCCCTGCGATAACAAAGCCTTCGGTGCCGATCGCGAAGGCGCCCAGGGCCAGCCAGAATACGCTCATTGGAGAGATCCCTATGTTCAATGTTTATTGAACTATCGAACGCGACGGTTTCAGTGTCAATTGGTTCAAGAACTATTGAACATTACGGCCGCATCGCTATGATTCGGACCATGAGCCGCACGCCCCTCCATCCCACCCGCGAGCAGATCGAGCTGCCGATGGTCCTGGATTGCCTGAGCGATCCGATCCGGTTGGCGATCGTCTACCAGCTCGCCCAGCAGGAACGTGTCAGCAGTGAGCTCTGCTGCGGCGACTTCAATGGTCTCGCCGGCAAATCCAACCTCGCCTATCACTTCGCCAAGTTGCGCGAATGCGGCCTGATGCAGACGCGCGTGGCGGGCACCAACCGCTTCATGCGGCTGCGCCGTGAGGATCTGGAGGTGCGCTTCCCCGGCCTGCTCGATGCCGTGCTCAGCTCCGCAGCCAAGGATGCGGACCGGCTTCAGCTTCTGTCGGAGTGTGAAGTCGCCAAGGCAGATTGAGCCGCGGATACAGTCCGTCTACGCTTTCGCTTCGCTCAAGTTGCGCCGGACACGCTTCCGCTGCCGGTCTAGCATGGCTGCGCCACGCGTAGCCCGTCAGGGCGAAGCGTGGAGACCCGGCCTGGATTTGAACCAGGATAAAGAGCGATGCACCGCTCTCGCGTAGACACTTCCGCCACCGGGCCGGATGGATCATGTCCGAGCGAGGTGCGACAAGCCACCTCAGCCAATTGTTATGCTTAACGAACCATTGGCGGCCGCGCGATGAAGGTCATGCGCCAGCGATTGTGGCCGATATTGGTGTGGGCGCGCTGGACCGCGAACCCGGCCGCCTTCAACCTGGCCGTGATCTCGTCCTCGCTGTAGCGCTGCAGCCCGATGCGCGAGCGCAGCTGACGGTAATCGGACAGCGCGGTGCTGATCAGCCCGATCAGCGCGTCCTTCAGGAAGCCGTGACGCAAGCCGAAGCCGAGCAGCGCCATCACGTCCCTGAACATGCCGACATTGGGCTGGAGGATGTCGCCGAGCACCAGCTTGCCGGACGGGGTCAACAATCGCCGGATGTTGAGCAGCGCGGCATCGAGCTCCTCCGGCGTCATGTACTGCGTGACCGAGTTCATCACCACGAGGTCGATGGACTGGTCCTGCATCTTGCGGGCGTCGTCGAGCGAGCGGACGCGGATCTTGGTGTTCGGGGCAAACCGCGCGATCAGCCGCCCGCGCACGCCCGGCGCCGGCTCGGCAAGGATCAGCTTGCCGCAGGCGGCTGCGACCTGGCTCGCCGACAGCGCCTCGCCGCAGGCGTAGTCCAGCACCGTCGCCTCGGGCGAGGAGATGTAGCCGATGATGTCCCGCGCGATGATCTGGAAGTGCAAATCGCGATGCAGCTTGCTGACATAGATCGTATGCGTGGAGTCGTAATAATCGATCCAATCGTCCATGGTGTCCGAACGTCCCGGCCAAACAGCTCCTGCACAGGAACCGGCGCTGCCCACCTTGCGTTAGGGGGGCGACGGCGCGCCGTCAATGTCCGCGTCCTAACAGGAAGGTTTCCCGTGAGCAAAGCCCCCAACAAGGTCTCGCCCGACCTCGACACCCCCACCGATCTGTCGCCCCAGGCGGTCAACAAGGTTTCGGAGGCGCTCAACGTGCTTCTGGCCGACGCGTTCGCACTGTATCTCAAGACCAAGAATTTCCACTGGCACATCAGCGGCCGGCATTTCCGCGACTACCATCTGCTGCTCGACGAGCACTCGGACCAGATCTTCGCCACCACCGACCAGCTCGCCGAGCGCGTCCGCAAGATCGGCGGTGCGACGCTGAAGTCGATCGGCCAGGTCGCAAAGCTCCAGACCATCAAGGACAACAACGAGGATTACGTCCCGCCGCGCGAGATGCTGCGCGAGCTGATGCAGGACAACAAGCATGTCGCGGGCGCGATGCGGAAGGCCCACGAAGTCTGCGATGACGCCGGCGATGTCGCCAGCGCCAGCATCCTCGAGGTCTTCATCGACGAGACCGAGCGGCGCACCTGGTTCCTGTTCGAAGCCACCCGCCAGGAAGGCGCGAACGAGGCTTAGTCATGGTGCCGTAGGGTGGGCAAAGGCGCGCGCCGTGCCCATCATCTGTCCGCACAGTTCAAATGGATTGGTGGGCACGCTTCGCATTGCCCACCCTACGGCACCGCGCTTGTAGCTATCGCCACAACCGCGTCAGCGCCCCATCCTTGCCTGTCACCGGATCGGCCGGCGGCAACGCGACCTTTGGAATCGTCTTCAGCGCCTTGGCATGGTTCTCCGGCGTCGCGCGCGTGATCTCCATCTTGCTGCCCGGCGGATAGGCGCCGATCACGCAGAAATCACCGCTTGCCTTGATGCACTGATGTCCGGTGCCGGCTGGCAGGATCGCGACATCGCCGGCCTTGATCTGAAGCTCCTGGCCATGGTCGCCGCCGAAGCGAACGCGTGCGCTCCCACGCGCAACGCCGAGCACCTCATGCACCGTCGCGTGGTAGTGCAGATAGTCGTAGACGCCGTTGCGCCACGTGCCGCCCCAGCCGTTCTCCTCAAACAGGTTTTCGATCGTCTGCTCCGGGTCGAGCTTCACCGCCCCCTGGTAGACCAGGAAGGGGAGGATGTTGTTCGGCACGAGCCCGTCATCCTCAAACACGATGGCGAGCGGCTCGGCATTGTCGCGGACGACGGACATGGGAGGCTCCAGTGGCAACAGACCAGGAATCAAGACGGCGCAGGCGTCCTTGTTCCTGACACAAGTCCACATGCCGGCTTGACGGAGATCAAGGCGCGGGCGGCCATTCAGGGGCACGCAAATCAACGCGAAGGAGGGGGACGCCATGTACGCATCCGACGTTGCGCAGCGCCATTTTTCGGCGGCCGTCGACGAGGCGGAGACGGCCGGTCTCGGGCACGAAGCCGTCTGCCGCGCCTTGCTCAGCCTGGTGATCTCAAAATATCTCGAGACGAGGTCCGTCGCCGACATTCAGGCGGAGCTGCGCTTCATCGCCGAGAACTGCGATCCCGACACGGACTTCATGTTCATGCGCCCCTGACGGCGGGCCCCGGCGGATTCATCCGCCGGGTGATCTTGCCGCTTACGCGCTCTTCTTCTGCCGCATCAGCTCGGCGAAGCGCTGGAACAGGTAGTGCGAGTCGCGCGGGCCCGGCGAAGCCTCGGGGTGGTACTGCACCGAGAACACCGGCTTGCCGTCGAGCTGGATGCCGCAATTGGAGCCGTCGAACAGCGAGATGTGGGTCTGCGTCGCACCCTTCGGCAGCGTCTTCTCGTCCACCGCGAAGCCGTGGTTCATCGAGGTGATCTCGACCTTGCCGGTGGTCTCGTCCTTCACGGGATGATTGGCGCCGTGGTGGCCCTGATGCATCTTCTTGGTCTTGGCGCCGACGGCGAGGCCGAGCATCTGGTGGCCAAGACAAATCCCGAAGGTCGGCGTGCCCGACTTGATGACGTCCCGGATGACAGGCACGGCATATTTGCCGGTCGCGGCCGGATCGCCCGGGCCGTTCGACAGGAACACGCCGTCCGGCTTCATCGCCAGGATATCTTCGGCTGACGTCGTTGCCGGCACCACCGTCACCTTGCAGCCGACGCCGGCGAGCAGGCGCAAAATGTTGCGCTTGATGCCGTAGTCGATGGCGACGACGTTGAACTCGGTCTTGTCCTGCTGGCCAAAGCCCTTGTCCCAGAGCCACGGCGTCTCGTCCCAGGTGAAGCGCTGGCCGGAGGTGACCATCGGCACGAGGTCCATGCCCTCGAGTCCCGGCCATTCGCGGGCTTCTTCCTTCAGACCATGCAGGTCGAACTCGCCGTTCCTGGCATGCGCGATCACGGCATTGGGCATGCCCTTGCTGCGGATCAGCGCGGTCAGCGCGCGGGTGTCGATGCCGGAGAGGCCGATGATGCCGCGCGCCTTCAGCCAGGCGTCGAGATGCTTGGTGGCGCGGTAGTTCGAGGGATCGGTGATGGCGGTGCGCAGGATCACGCCGCGCGCGCCCGGCGTCGCGGCCATGTTCACCGTCTCGATGTCTTCCTCGTTGGTACCGACATTGCCGATATGCGGGAAGGTGAAGGTGATGAGCTGGCCGGCATAGGAGGGATCGGTGAGGATCTCCTCATAACCGGTCATCGCGGTGTTGAAGCAGACTTCACCGACGGCGTGGCCTTCGGCGCCGAGACCGAAGCCTTCGAGCACCGTGCCATCGGCGAGCACGAGGAGCGCGGTCGGTTTATGGTCCGGCCAGGCGGGATCGTTGTCATGTTGTGTCATGAGCGCGTTTCATAGTCTGCCCGCGCGCCTCCGTCAAAGCGGGAGAGGCCCGATTCACATGCGTTTTTGCATATTTGACAGCCCGTCCCGGGTACTTAAGCTTGACCGCACAATTTCCGGCAAATCCAGGGGCTTTCGAGGCAATAATGGACCAGACCACCCCGCTTCTGCTGGTTCCGGGGCTGGCCTCCTCGGCCCGGATCTATGCCCCGGTGATCCCGGCGCTGTGGCGGTTCGGCCCGGTGATGGTCGCCAACCATATCCGCGATGACAGCATGGCGGCGATCGCCCGCCGCGTGCTGGGCGAGGCCCCGCCGCGCTTTGCGCTCGCCGGCCATTCCATGGGTGGCTACATCGCGCTGGAGATCATGCGCCAGGCGCCCGAGCGGGTTTTGAGGCTCGCGCTGATCAACACCCAGGCCCGGCCCGATACGGCGGAGGCGACCCAGCGCCGCCGCGGCCTGATGGAGCGCGCGAAGCGCGGGGAGTTGCGTGCCGCGCGCGAGGAGATGTTTCCGGAACTGGTGCATCCCTCGCGCCGCGACGATGCCGACCTTCGCCGGCTCGTGCATGAGCAGGGCGACGACGTCGGCGTCGACGGCTATCTGCGGCAGCAGACCGCGATCATTGCGCGGGTCGACTCGCGGCCGACGCTGGCCACGATCAAATGCCCAACGCTGGTGCTGACCGGCGATCAGGACAACACGATTCCCAATGCGTTCTCGAAGGAGATGGCGGACGGCATTGCCGGCGCGAAGCTCGTCGTTCTGGCGAATTGCGGGCATCTGCCGCAGCCGGAACAGCCCGCGGCGACGGTGCAGGCGCTGACCGAATGGCTGCAAAGCCAGGTTGTCTCGGGAGCGCGAACGGCCTAGATCAGGCGTCGGATATTCAAAGGGATCACGACCATGCTGCGCGACGACATCAACAATGCGGTCAAGGAGGCCATGAAGGCCAAGGACGAGCGCAAGCTGTCCACGCTGCGCATGGTCAATTCGACCTTCAAGAACGCCGACATCGAGGCCCGCGGCAGCGGCAAGCCGCCGCTGTCGGACGCCGACCTGCTCGCCGTGCTGCAGAAGATGATCAAGCAGCGCCAGGAATCGGTCGAGCTCTACGACAAGGGCGGCCGCGCCGAGCTTGCCCAGCAGGAGCGCGAGGAGATCGCGGTGATCTCGGCCTACCTGCCGAAGCAGATGTCCGATGACGAGGTCAAGAAGGCGATCTCGGACGCGATCGCTGAAACCGGTGCAGCCGGCATGAAGGACATGGGCAAGGTGATCGCGGTGTTGCGGGCGAAGTACGCCGGCCAGATGGATTTCGGCAAGGCGAGTGGTTTGGTGAAGGCGGCGCTGTCGGGCTGAGTTGTCATTCCGGGGCGACGCGTCAGCGTCGAGCTATGATGCGCAATTGCGCATCAGAGAATCCATCGGGCCGCCAGTTCTGTTGCGCAATGGATTCCGGGCTCGCGCCAAGGGGCGCGCCCCGGAATGACAAAAGAACAAGGGGAGGCAACCGATGACCGGCGCCATCAAGCCGTTCCGCATCGCCATCAGCGACGACATCCTCGCCGATCTCAAATCGCGCCTCGCCCGCACGCGCTGGCCGGAGGCTGAACTCGTCGACGACTGGAGCCAGGGCGCGCCGCTGAAATGGATCCGGGAGATCTGCACCTATTGGGCTGATGGCTACGACTGGCGCGCCCGCGAAGCCAGGCTCAACCGCATCGATCAATACACGACCGAGATCGACGGGCTCGATATCCACTTCCTGCATGCGCGTTCGAGGGAGCCCTCCGCGCTGCCGCTGATCATCACCCATGGCTGGCCCGGCTCGATCGTGGAATTCCAGAAGGTGATCGCGCCGCTGGTCGATCCCGCCGCGCATGGCGGCAATCCTGCGGATGCGTTCCACGTCGTCTGTCCCTCGCTGCCGGGATTCGGCTTCTCCGCCAAGCCGAAGACCACCGGCTGGGGCGTCGACCGCATCGCCGCGACATGGGCGAAGCTGATGGAACGGCTTGGTTACGCACGCTATGGCGCGCAAGGCGGCGACTGGGGCTCGGCGGTGACGACCTCGCTCGGCGCGCAGGACGCCGAGCATTGCGCCGGTATCCACATCACGCTCGCCTTCAACGCGGCGCCGAAGGTCGAGGGCGAGCCGACGGCGGAGGAGAAGCGCGCGCTCGCCGGCCTCAAGCATTATGTCGATCTCGACTCCGGTTATTCCAAGCAGCAGTCGACGCGGCCGCAGACGCTCGGCTACGGCTTGACGGATTCGCCGAGCGGGCAGGCGGCCTGGATTCTGGAAAAGTTCTGGGCCTGGACCGATTGCGGCGGTCATCCCGAGAACATCTTCTCCAGGGACGAACTGCTCGACAACGTCATGCTCTATTGGGCGACGGAGACGGCGACCTCGTCCGCACGGCTCTATTGGGAAAGCTTTGGCAAGCGCCGCACAACGCCCAGGGTCGGCGTGCCGACCGGTGTCGCCGTCTTCCCGAAGGAGATCATCACGCCGATACGGCGCTGGATGGAGCCCAACTTTTCCAACATCACGCATTGGAGCGAGATGGAGAAGGGTGGCCATTTCGCCGCCTTCGAGCAGCCGGAGCTGTTCGTGCGCGATGTCAGGAAGTTCTTCGCGACAGTGCGATAATTCTCTCGCGGTCATTCCGGCGCGCGCAAAGCGCGAACTATGGTGCGCAATTGCACGCCTGAGAATCTCGAGATTCCGGGGTCGGTCCTGCGGACCGCCCCGGAACGACGTCGAATGCAGATCATGCCCGGGCTTGTCCCGGGCATCCACGAGCTTAGACTAGGCTCAAGAAGCAAGGGCGTGGATGGCCGGGACTTTGATCGCGAAGACGCGCTTCGCGCTTTCGCCCGGCCATGACGCCAAGACCGTGGAAACGCGAGCCATGCTCACCGAAGCCAAGACCTACGACGAGCTCTATCGCAACTTCCGCTGGGATATCCCGGCGCGCTTCAACATGGCGGAGGCGTGCTGCGACCGCCATGCCGACGGTACCGGCCGTCTCGCGCTGATCTATGTCGACGAGAACGGCGCCACCACGCGCACCTCCTTCGACGAGGTCGCGGAGATGTCGCGCCGCTTCGCCAACGTGCTGAAGGCGGATGGCCTTGCGCGCGGCGACCGCGTCGCGGTGTTCCTGTCGCAGTCGCTGGAGCTGCCTATCGCGCATATGGCGGCGTTCCGCTCCGGGCTGATCTCGATCCCTCTGTTCGCGCTGTTCGGCGAGGACGCGCTGGAATTTCGCCTGTCGAATTCGCAAGCAAGAGCCATCATCACTGATGAGGCGGGCTGGGAGAAGCTCACGAGGGTCCGCGATCGGCTGCCCTATTTGCAGGACATCTATGTCACGAGCGGCGCCGTCCACGCCGGCGCAAAACCGTTCTGGCCGGCGATCGAAACCGCGTCCGAGGATTTTGCGACCGTCGACACCTCGGCCGACGATCCTGCGCTGATCATCTACACCTCGGGCACAACGGGCAATCCGAAGGGAGCGCTGCATGCGCATCGCGTCGTGCTCGGCCATCTGCCGAACGTCGAGATGTGCCACAACTTCCTGCCGCGCCCCGGCGATCTGATGTGGACGCCGGCGGACTGGGCCTGGATCGGCGGCCTCGTCAACGGCCTGCTCGCGTTCTGGTATCACGGCATTCCCCTGGTCGGTCACCGCGCCCGAAAATTCGAGCCGCAGGCGGCGATGCAGATGATGGCCGATCTTTCCGTCCGCAACGTCTTCCTGCCGCCGACGGCGCTGAAGCTGATGCGGCAGGCCGGCGTGAAGCATCCCGGCGTCAAGCTGCGCAGCATTTTCACCGGCGGCGAATCGCTCGGCGGCGAACTCTTGGGCTGGGTGCGCGAGACCTTCGGCATCGACGCGCACGAAGTATTCGGCCAGACCGAGTGCAATCTCGTGATCGGCAGCAACTCCAACCTGTTTCCGATCCGGCCCGGCGCGATGGGCAAGGCGACGCCGGGCTTCGACGTCCGCATCGTCAACGACAAGGGCGAGGAGCAGCCGCGCGGGCAGCGCGGCATCATCGGCGTGCGCCAGCCGTGCCCCGTCACCATGCTCGAATACTGGCGCAATCCGGAGGCGACGCGTAAGAAATATGCCGGCGACTTCCTGCTCACCGGCGATCTCGGCGTGCAGGACGAGGACGGCTATTTCTGGTATGTCAGCCGCGAGGACGACGTCATCACCACCGCCGGCTATCGCGTCGGCCCATCCGAGATCGAGCACACGCTGATGAAGCATCCGTCGGTGGCGATGGCCGCGGTGGTCGGTATTCCCGATCCGATCCGCACGGAGTCGATCAAGGCCTGGATCGTGCTGCGTCCGGGCTTTACCGGCAGCGACGCGCTCGCGCGCGAGATCCAGGAGTTCGTGAAGGTGCAGCTCGCCGCGCACGAATATCCGCGCTTCGTGGAGTTCGCCGAGACGCTGCCGATGACGGCGACCGGCAAGGTGCTGCGGCGCGAACTGCGGGCGAAGGGTTAGCTTCTTACAATGCCAAAGACGTCTCAAGCCGCGGGGCTTCACCGCGCCTCACTTGCGAAGCTGCACGATCTCGATGCTGCGCTGGAGCTCATGTATTACGGCTGGCGCGGGATGACGCTGGAGGCCGACGAGTATCTTGCAAAGCAGGGCCTGTCGCGCCCGCACCATCGTATCCTCTACGTGGTGGCCCGCCGGCCCGACATCGCGATCGGCGCGCTGATCGAGATCCTCGGCATTTCCAAGCAGGCGTTGAACCGGCCGCTCAACCTGCTGCTGGAGCGCAAGCTCCTGACGTCGAAGCGCTCGCCCGAGCAGCATCGCTCCAAGCTGCTGCGCCTGACGGACGCCGGGAAACGTATCGAGCAAAGGGCATCGGACCACGAGCGCAAGGCCCTGCGCGCGGCGTTCGATCGCGTCGGGGCGTCCGGCGCGGCGTCATGGATGGCCGTCATGGGGGCGATCGCCGACAACCACTGACGAATTCTCAAGTCAACATAGTTGACATGAGGCGTGGACTTTGCCACTTTCCCGGCAACGAGCCAGGGGAGGGCCGCGTCATGAGCGGACGGAAGCCGGGAGCGCTCAAGAGATGAGCGCTCAAGACACGAGTGCACAGATAATGAATCGCGCAGCCGCCGAACGCTTCGTCGCGGCATGGTGCGCGAACTGGTGCAAGGTCGATATCGACGCGGTCGTCGCGCACTTTGCCGACAATGCGCAGATGCGCAGCCCGCTGGCGCTGACACTGACCGGCTCTCCTGTCGTCGCTGGCGCCGAAAATATCCGCGCCTACTGGCGGAAGGCCGATGGCCACATCGAAAGCACCGACCTGAAGATCCTGACCTGGAGCTGGGATGACACGATCTCGCGGCTGACGGTGTGGTGGCAGCTCGGCGACACGCGCGCCAGCGAGTTCATGGATTTCGACGCTGCCGGCCGCGTGGTGCGCAGCGAAGCCTTTTACGGAAAATAGACATGCGCCTTTCGGATTTCGTTCTGCTTCTCAACGCGCTCTGGTTCGGCGGCGCATTCATCCAGTTCAGCATTGCACAGCGCAACACGTTGAAGATCTTGCTGCCGCGGGAAGAGCGGAGCAATCCAATCGCGCCGACCCTCGCGGCCAGCGTGGCGTTCCTGGGCGGGATGAATTTGCCGATCGGGCTTTTGTCGTTCTTTCTTCTGGTCGCGCGCCCGCCGTTCTTCCAGCCCGTCGAGGCGCAGCTTGTGCTGTTCCTGTTCTTCGCCGCCTGCCACTTCAGCCAGTTCGCCTATAACCTGCCGGTCCTGATGCGCGGCGGACGCGTCGGGGTTGCCTACTGGCCCGTGTTGAAGGGGCCGATGCTCAGGATCTTCGTGATCGACGCGGCCCTGTTCGCGGCCAATCTTGGCGTGGCGCTTCTGCTCACGTGGTCGTCCTGACGTCATCGCGGCGGCGCCGACAGGGCGGACCGCAGCATCGTGGCGAGGTCGTGCCGCCGGAACGGTTTTGTCAGAATACGGGCGTCGCCGAGCCCGTCGGGCGTCTTGACGGGATTTTGGGTGTAGCCGGAGGTGAAGAGCACCTTGAGCTCGGGCCGCAAGCCGGTGGCCTGCCTGGCAAGCTCCGGCCCGAACATGCCGCCGGGCATCACGACGTCGGTGAACAGCAGGTGGATGTCCCCCGGCCGGCGCAACAGGTCGAGCGCCGCGGGGCCGTTCGGCGCCGCGATGACGCGGTAGCCGAGCGTCTTCAGCTCGTTCACGACATAGGCCCGAACCATGTCGTCGTCCTCGACCACGAGAATGGTCTCGCTTCCGTCGGGTGCGACGGTCCGATCCTGGGGGGATGGGTCCTCGGTCGGCGGCATTGCGAGGCGGGGAAAGAACAGCCTGACGACGCTGCCGTGTCCCGGTTCGGACTGCATCTGCACCAGGCCGCCGGATTGTCGCACGAACCCGTAGACCATGCTGAGGCCAAGCCCGGTCCCCTTGCCGACCTCCTTGGTGGTGAAGAACGGCTCGAACGCGCGGCTCGCCACCTCGGCGGTCATGCCGCTGCCCGTGTCCGTCACCGCGACCATGACGTAGTCGCCGGGCCGCGGCTCGCCGTTGACGTCGACGTCAGTTTCTTCGAGCGAAACGTTGCGCACCTCGACCGTCAGCTTGCCGCCGTCAGGCAAGGCGTCGCGCGCGTTGAGCACGAGGTTGAGCAGCGCAGTTGTCAGCTGGCCGGGATCGACGCTGGTCAACCACACATTCGCCTCGAGCGCGAAAGCGCACTCGATGTGCCCGCCCAGGGTCCGACGCAGCAACGGCTCCATGTCGCGAATCCTGCCGGCGATGTCGATCTCCCTCGGCCTCAAGGGCTGCTTGCGTGCGAAGGCGAGCAGGCTCCGCGTCAGGTCTGAGCCGCGCTCCGCGGCGGTCGCGATATCGCCGGCGATCCGGTGCAATTCCTTGTTTCCCGCCAGGCTGTCGGCAAGATGCTCCGCATTGCCGAGAATGACGGTCAGCAGATTGTTGAAATCGTGCGCCACGCCGCCGGTGAGCTGGCCCATGGCCTCCATCTTCTGGGACTGGCTGAGTTTCTGGTTGAGCTCCGCGATGGCGGCGCGTTGCTGCTGGAGCGACTCGGCGGTGTCGTTGAGCAGGCTCATCAGTCCGCCGAGTTCGCCGCGCGGATGGGGCGGCAGAATTCGCGCGCCGAGGTCACCGCGCCCGAGCCTCTTGGCCATCGCGGCGAGCCGCCCGACCTGGCGGCCGACGCTCACCGTCGCGAGGATCCAGACCGCCGCCAGCAGCAGCAGCGAGGCCACCGCCAGGATCGCCATGTCCTCGTAGAGTCGTCGGTTCGCTGCCGCGACCAGCCCGTCCTTGGACCGTCCGACCAGGATGTAGAGACCGGCATCCAGGGTCGACGGCGAGCGGGCGGCGACACTCCAGACATGGGTGCGGCCCTCGCGATCGGTCACTTCCTGAAACGCCTTCCGGTCGGGCGTTGCCGCGAAGCGGAACAGTTCGGATCCCGCGATCGACCCGCCGACAGGCTCGGTCCAGCCTCCGCCGGAGGGAGCGACCAGAACCGTGCCCTTGGCATCGACGAGCAGGATATCCTTCTCGGCGAGCAGCCGCTTGTGGTGAAACTCCGCGAATTTGCGCAGGTTGAACGAAGCCAGCAGGATCAGCTTCAGCGCGCCGGCTTCCGATCGCACAGGATATGCGATCTGGAGCACTGACAGTCCGGTCAGCCGGCCGAAGACCGGCTCGAGCACGACACCGCGCGAGACTAGGGCCTGCTTGAAATAGGCGCGATCCCTCAGGTCGAGCGTGCGGTTGGTCCGCAGCGAGTCGCAGAACAGGCTGCCGTCGGGATCGATGGTCAATATCCCGGTGAACTGCGGGTATTCCTCGCGCACTTCCGACAGGAACGCCGAGCACGCCGCCTTGTCGCGCGTGTCGAGGTCGCGGGCACGGGCGAGACCATAGTGAAGCTGCGCGGTGCCCTGGATCTTCTCGTCCAGATCGCTTGCAATCTCGTCGGCCGCCGCCGCCAGATTGGTCAGGGCGGCGTTGATGTCGCTGCTTCGATTCTGCATGAAACGCAGCCCGACGAGGCTCGCCGGCACCAGCATGGCCGCGATGACGAGTATCAGTAGCCGGGTACGCAAGCTCATCGGTCGGGTGGTCCGCTCTGGTCATCGCGTGTGCTGGTTCGAAGGTGCAATTTGCGGCACCACCGTCCGTTCCGTCCATAGGCATCGTGCCCAAAAGCCCTCGAGGGGGGAAAGATTCTGAGGTTGCGCGCAGCACGGGTGAGCCCCCGACAGGGGGCGTCGACGCAGCGCCGCCGGGCTCCCAGGATACCGTCATCCGGAACCAAACTGCGCGTGCGCGCGGCGCCCGACGGCGCTAATATCACGGACGATCCGCGTGCGACGAAGATCGCACCGGCAAATGAGGAGGAAGCTGATGTCCATCTCGGGCAAGGTCGATCCGGTGGTGCGTCCCGTTATGGCGACCGACATTGCCGAGGCGCTGGTCGAGGGTCTCCGCGATTTCCAGGCGCTGCCGCTCTACGGGCTTTGCTTCGGCGCACTCTATGCCGCCGGCGGCATCGCCATCATGCTCTGCCTCACCGCTTTCGGCATGGTCTACCTGGTCTATCCCCTGGCCGCCGGTTTCGCGCTGATCGGCCCGTTCGTCGCGATCGGTCTCTACGAGGTCAGCCGCCGCCGCGAGCGCGGCGAGCCCGTCTCCTTCGGCGCGATCTGGTCGGCGATACGCTCGCGCAGCGAGATCGGCTGGATGGCGTTCGTCACGCTGTTCATGTTCGTGATCTGGATGTACCAGGTGAGGCTCCTGATCGCGCTGCTGCTCGGCCTGCACGCCTCGTTCTCGAGCCTTCAGGAGTTCATGACGGTGGTGCTGACGACCAATGAGGGTCTGCTGTTCCTCGCCATCGGCAACGCGGTCGGCGCCGTGTTGTCGCTGATCCTGTTCTCGCTCACCGTGGTGTCGTTTCCGTTGCTGCTCGACCGCGAGGTCGATTTCGTCACGGCCATGGTGACGAGCGTGCGCGCGGTCGTGACCAGCCCGCTGCCGATGATCGGTTGGGCGGCCGTGATCGTGATGCTGCTGATCGTCTCCGCGCTGCCTTACTTCCTCGGGCTGATCGTGACGCTGCCGGTGCTCGGCCATGCGACGTGGCATCTCTATCGGCGTCTGGTGGCGCCGGTGCCGTGAGAGGCAAGCCCGACGCACGACCAAGCAGTCGAAAACGAGGCTTCGGCGGCCTTATTCGATCGAGAACGGCATTTGGCGCGTCAAAAGCGCGGCGCGGGCGAGAAAACGATAGCTAATTGCAGTGATTGCGCGCACGGTGCGCCAATGTCGGAAAGTCCGGTCGTCCTTTCGCACACGCGGCGCCGTGACCATGCGCGCGCGACGTGAAACGGCTCATTCCTCGCACCGGCGGAGCTGGCTCATCACGCCATCGTAACGGCGATGGTTGCGCATATTGCCCGTTCCCGCGGGTGAGTCGGACGCGGCGGGCGCGTGCCGGATATGCCTGAAAGATTCCACCGCGGTTCGATACGAGATCGAACGCCAACCGAAAGCACCTGATGCAAACTCTCTCCCCACGACACGTCAAGACAGACGAAGCACTCCGGCTCGGCGTGGAGTCGGGCTGGTACGCGATCAAGGTCAGTGGGACCTTTGTCTCGGGCCCGCACGATTCGGAAGGGGATTGCCGTCGCAAGATCGACGAGATTCAACCGCCGCCGGCGAAGAAGAAGCGATGAGGGCGCAGATTCCGGCCGCTACGGCGTCTTGATCCCCATCGCCTTCAGGGCATCCAGCATCCGCTGCGGCGGGCCCATCTTCACCACCAGCGGCTTGCCGGTCTCGAGCATGCTCTTGAGGCTGGAGAGGATGGCGGGCCAGCCCTGCCGTCCGCCGGAGAGGATGTCGTCGCTGAGCGGCCGGTCATGGCCTTCGCTCATGGTGAGACGGACCGCGTCGCCGACCTCTTCGATCTCGTAGGTGACGAGGGTCGGGCCGAGCTTCTCGATCAGATCCGGCCAGTTGACGTTGAAGGTGACCGAGAGCTTTCGCGGCGGATCGTAAGCGAGGACCTCGCCGCTGATGTGCAGGGCGCCGTCGGGCGTGCGCACGACGAACGCGCCGCCGAGCCGCGGCTCGACCTCCACGGCGTTGCCGAAGAAATACTGCCGGCTGAACTCGGCCGAGGTCAGCGCCTCCCACACCTTCTCCGGTGTGGAGGCGATGTAGATGGTATAGACGGTGAGCGGCTTGAATTGATCGAGGTTCATTTTGCGTCGAATCCCTTGTTGAGGGCTGCGCGGGGAATGGCGAGCACCTTGCCTCGCTCCAACAGGCTCTTGAGGCCTGACAGGATCGCCGGCCAGCCATTGGAGACGGCGCCGAGATATTTGCCGCCCTCGACGAAGCCGTCATGCAGCACGGTCAAACGCACGAGCGAGCCGAACGGTTCGATGGTGAAGACGACGCGCGAGATCGGCTCGCCGCGGAGCTCTTCGTATTTCTGGTGCTTGAAGCTGTAGGACAGGCGCCGCGGCGGATCGGCCTCGAGGATCTCGCCGGAATCGGTGATTTCGCCGTCCAGCAGAAGCGCGAAGGGCGAGCCGACCTTCCAGTCGGAACGGATCTCGGCGCCGAACCAGTATTGCCTGGTGAACTCGCTCGACGTCAGCGCCTCCCACAGCTTTTCCGGCGAGGTCTCGATATAGCTCACATAGACGAATTGCGGCTTACTCATCGCGCTTCTCCAACTGGCGTTTCAACTCGCCGAGCGCGGCGAGCTTGCCGCGTTCGAACTTTCTGATCCAGCGTTCGCCGATCTGATGGATCGGCACCGGATTGAGGTAATGCAGCTTCTCGCGGCCATGCCTGATGGCCGTGACCAGGTTGGCCTCTTCCAGAATCACCAGATGCTTGGTCACGGCCTGCCGCGTCATCGCGAGGCCTTCGCAGAGTTCGTTCAGCGTCTGGCCGTTCCTGGCGTGAAGCCTGTCGAGCAGCGATCGTCGTGACGCGTCGGCGAGCGCTTTGAAGACCTCATCCATGGCGGTGACAATAGGCAACCAAATGGTTGCATGTCAAGCGGCACGTCATTCCGGGGGACGCATCAGCGTCGAACCCGGAATCTCGAGATTCCGGGTTCGCACTTCGTGCGCCCCGGAATGACTGGCCGCGAAATCGTGTTCTGGGCGCCTGCAGTCGGCTGTGCTAGCCTTTCAGCTCAGCCAACGCAGATTGGTTCCGGGAGGATTCATGTTCCGTTGCGTCTTAACTGCCGCGGGCCTCGTCTTCTTCGCTTGCGGCACACCGGCCTACGCGCAGAAGCAGACGATCGGCGCGCCGCCGGAAGCTTCCAACATGAAGCTGGTCGGGACCAACGACCTCCAGGCGCGCAGCGCCTATCAGCCGACCATCCATCATCAGGGCGAGCGCTGGATCGCCTATATCGGCCATCACGGCGGCACCGACGACGTGCCCGCTCCCGTCAATCCGATGACGGGACAGGCGGAGCCGAACGGAACCTCGATCGTCGACGTCACCGATCCCGCGCATCCCAAATATCTGCGTCACCTGCCGGGGCAGGAAGGCAAATATGAATCCGGCGGCGCGCAGATGGTGCGGGTCTGCGACGGCAAGTCGTTGCCGAAGGGCGATCCGAATGCGGTGTACATGCTGCGCACCTTCGGCAGCGAGGCGCATGAGATCTGGAACGTCGCCGATCCCGCCAGCCCTGTGCTGATCGCGCGCATTGGCGGCTTGAAGGACACGCACAAGAGCTGGTGGGAATGCGACACCGGTATCGCCTTTCTCGTTTCGGGCGCGCCGGACTGGCGCACGCGGCGCATGACGCAGGTCTATGACCTCTCCGATCCCGCGCATCCGCAGAAGATCCGCGACTTCGGCCTGCCCGGTCAGGAGCCCGGCGCCACCGGCGCGGTACCGACCGAACTGCACGGGCCGATCTCGACCGGGCCCCAAGGCAATCGCGTCTTTTTCGGGTACGGCACCAACAAGGGCGGCATCCTTCAGATCGTCGATCGTGACAAGCTCCTGAACGGGCCGAAGGAGCCGACGCCGGACAATCTGCGCTATCCCGAGATTGCGCGGATGCCGATGTCCGCCTTCAACGGCGCGCACACGACGTTCCCGATGCTCGACATGCCCGTTGCGGAATTTTCCGAGGACAAGGACGGCAGGACCCGCGACATCGTGATGATCGTGGACGAGGCGATCCTCAACGAATGCGGCGAGGCGCGGCAGATGGTGTGGTTCGCGGACGTCACCACCGAGACGCGGCCGATGATGATCTCGAGCTATACCGTGCCGGAGGCGAGCGGACAGTTCTGCCAGCGCGGCGGCCGCTTCGGCTCGCACTCCTCGAACGAGAGCATGGCGCCGGTCTACTACAAGAAGCTGGCTTTCATCGCCTTCTTCAATGCCGGCGTGCGCGCGCTCGACATCCGCGACCCCTATCACCCCAAGGAGGTCGGCTATTTCATTCCGTCGATCACGAGCGCGACCGACAAGCGCTGCATCCCGATCGAAGGCGGCGAACGCTGCAAGGTCGCGATCCAGACCAACAATGTGGAGACGGATGATCGCGGCTACATCTACATCGTCGACCGCGCCAACACCGGCCTGCATATCCTCGAACTGACCGGTCCCGCGCGCGCCGTCGCCGGCCCGCCGAAGAGCTGACGATGCGGCGCGGGGCGAGGATGCTGATGGCCTTGATCGCCCTCGGCGCGCTGCCCGGTCTGCGTGTCCATGCGACGGACCGCGCCGGGCATTGGCAGGAGATGAGCTGGCCGTTTCCCCGCGACGGCTGGCCCGCCGGCCGCGCGTTCCGTTGTACGGCGGGCGGCTGCGATGGCGTCGAGCTCTACGTCCGCGCCAAGCGCGGCTTCTGCAATTGCGACACCGGCGTTGCCGATGACGACGAGGTCGATCGTGTCACCGATATCGACCTGATCAGTCCACGCTTCACGCCGGTCGCGCCGGGCGAGGCCGTGAGCGTCGCCGCCATGCAGGGCCGCATCAGGCACTACGATCTCGACATGCCCGACGGCGCGCGCCATGCCGCCGCCGGCCTCGCGCTGTCGCGCCGCTGCGATCTGCTCGTCGCGGTGGCGCAAGGCGCGGGCGAGGCGAATGCCGCGCAGCGCGCCGCGCTCGTGCTTCTGGAAACGGAGGAGATGAAGCAATGGATGGCTGCTGCATTGGATGGGCGGTGAGGGGGCGCGACCCGCGCCACGTTCTCCGCTGTCATCACCCGCGAAAGCGGGTGATCCAGTATTCCGAGGCGCTCGTGGGATACCGAGAAGCCGCGGCGTACTGGATACCCCGCCTCCGCGGGGTATGACACCGGTGGTTGGGCGGGCACACTGCGCTCATCTGTCTTCCGTTCCCGTTCTTCCCGTGCATTAATGCCTTCAACCGCTTTCAGCCGAGTCCCTCCCTGATGTCCATGCAAGCCTATCTCGCCTTTGTCGCCGCCTGCATTGCGCTGGCGCTGCTGCCGGGTCCTATCGTCACCCTCGTCATCGCCAACGGCCTGCGTCACGGCACGCGTGCGGCGTTGACCAATGTCCTTGGCGCGCAGGCCGGGCTCGCCATCGTCATCGGCATCGTTGCGATCGGCCTGACGTCGCTGATGGCGACCATGGGCTACTGGTTCGACTGGGTGCGCTTTGCCGGCGCCGCCTACCTGGTCTGGCTCGGCATCAAGCTGATCTGGGCGCCGGTCGAGGGCGTCAATGTCGACCAGCCGCCTCCGCCGCCGCGCGGCGGGTTCTTCCTGCAAGGTTTCCTGGTGTTGCTATCGAACCCGAAGGTGCTGGTGTTCTTCGGTGCCTTCATCCCGCAGTTCATGGACATGAACCGCGACCACTTCCCGCAAGTCGCACTGCTCGGCGCAACTTTCATGGTCACCGCGGCGATGACGGACGCACTCTACGCGATTGCAGCCGGCCGCGCGCGAAAATTCTTCTCGGCCCGCCGCACGCGGATGATGTCGCGCATCTCCGGCGGCTTCATGATCGGCGGCGGCATCTGGCTGGCGCTGACCAGGGCGAAATAACCTTCCAGAGGCCGGTTTGGTTTGAACCCTTCGCGGCGGCAATGCGTCCAATCGGGCATTGCCGCTGACGAAGGATTTTGCCGTGCCTGCTCTGCCCCCGCTCGTTTACGCGATGCTGCTTGCGCCGCTCGCGCTGATCCTGATTGCCGCCGTCGTGAAGACCTGGCAGGCGCGCGAGGCGCGGAGCTGGCCGCAGGCACCCGGCAAGGTGGTTACATCAGTTGCCGAGGTGCGCGAGGTCAGGGTGTCAGACGACGAGCGCGAAGACGGCTATCGGATGGAGAACCGCAACTTCGCCAACGTGACCTACGAATATTCGGTCGGCGGCCGCAAGCTGCGCTGCAACCGCATTTCGATCGGCGAAGACCTCGGCAATTTCCAGGTCGCCGAGAAGCTCGCGAAATATCCCGCCGGCAGCATCGTCACCGTCTACTACAATTCGCGCCATCCCGATCAGGCCGTGCTGGAGCGCGATCTGCCCAAAGGCCTGTGGGGCTGTCTCGGCATCGGCACGGTGATCGTGCTCGCCATCGTGTTCGGCTCGGCCTTCGGTCTCAACCAGAGTTACCAATATCTCGCCCATCACGTCGCACGGCCCGATCTCGCGGGCCTGGTCGTCGCCTTCGGTGCGTTCGGCCTCGTCATCGCGCTGATGGCGTGGGCCGTGCAGCGGCAGGCCTCGATGGCGACGCGGTGGCCGACCGTGCCGGGCACGATCAAGCTGTCGGGAATCGAGGAATATCACCAGGCGAGCGAGCCGGGCGAGCGCCGCGGCACCGAGATGTTCGGCAAGCGCGTGACCTACACCTACCTCTATCAGAACGTCAGCTACACCAATGAATGCGCGCGCGTCGCGGCAGGAACGCCGTCGGCGTCTGACGAGATGCTGCGAAAGCTGATGTCACGCTATCAGGACGGCGCGACCGTCGAGGTCCGCGTCAACCCCGACAACCCGGCCGAGGCCACGCTCGACGCCCGCGGCGACGGCCGCATCGCCTACGTGCTGTGGGGCATCGCCGCGATCTTTGCCGCGCTCGCGGTGTTCGTGGCAACGCGTGGCGGCTGACCGCAGCGCCGGCCTGGCTGGCTATGCCACCCTCTCCGCGCGCAACTCCAGCTCGATCTCCGCAAAGATCCTTGCCAGCCGCTCGGCCCATTGCTGCTGGCCGGACTGGTCCGCGATCAGATCCTGGCGGATCTCGATGCCGGTGTTGACGAGGCCGCGGGCTTCGCCATGCACGGGGATGGTGTAGTCGGTGAGGTCGTTGACCGCATAGGGCTCGTTGTCGCCGACGACGAGATCGCTCTCGGCGCGTAGATGTTTGATCAGGAGCTGCGGCAGCACCGTGTCGCGGTTGTAGAGCGCGCCGATATGCCAGGGCCGCTCATCACCGGCATAGACCGACGTGAAGCTGTGCAGCGACACCAGCACCGTCGGCCGCTTGTCGTGCAGGCGGCGGCCGATCGTGGCATCGATGCGATGATGATAGGGCTCGAAAATCTCGCGCCGCCTTGCCGCGCGCTCGCCCGCGGAGATGCCCTCATTGCGCGGGATTGCCGTTGCCTCGGACAGCACGGGAATCGAGCTCACGGCGCCCGGCGGGCGGTTGCAGTCGATCACGAGCCGCGAATAGCGCTGCGCAATCAGGTGCGCATCCAGCATTTCTGCCAGCCGCTCGGCGACGCCGGCAATGCCGATGTCCCAGGCGATGTGCCGCGTCAGCTCGTTCTCGGCGACGCCGAGATCGCCGAGCGCGCGCGGCAGCACCCGCCCGTAGTGATCCGCGGTGAGCAGAAAGGGCGATGCCCCCGCCGCATTCACCTCATGCACTGGCGGAATGTCACCCTCGCCGAGCAGTTGATCGGTCGCGTCGGCTGTGTCTAAAGCCATCCTGATTGCCTATGGAAAATGCAGTCACCCCAAGAATCGGGCAGAATCGCTATAGATTGATCCGCCCAAAGTCACCATGATCGCCTCACGATGCCGCTGCTCACGATTCATCACAAGACCGAATATCGCTATAACCGCCCCGTGGCGTTCGGCGAACACCGGATCATGCTCCGTCCGCGCGACGGGCACGATCTGCGCGTGCTCGACTCCAGGCTCGAAATCTCGCCCGAGCCGATGTCGCTGCACTGGATCCACGACGTGTTCGGCAATTCGGTCGCGATCGCCAATTTCGACGAGCGCGCGGACGCGCTGATCTTCGACTGGCATGTCACCGTCGAGCACAATCCGGTGGAGGAGTTCGCGCTGACGCCGGACGATCCGGCCTATTTCTATCCCTTCGTCTACGACGACGAGGAATTCCCCGATCTCGTCCAGTACATCACGCCGCAATACACCGATCCCGACGGCGAGATCGCGGAGTGGGCGCGCGGCTTCCTCGACGAGGACGCGCCGACGCCGACCTTCAAGATCTTGAGCGGCATGACGCACGGCATCCGCAAGCAGTTCAAATACCGCAAGCGCCACGAGTTGGGCACGCAGCATCCGCTCGACACTTTGCAGTCGGGCACAGGAACTTGTCGGGACTATGCGCTGTTCATGATTGAGGCGCTGCGCCAGCTCGGCATCGCCGCGCGATTCGTCTCCGGCTACATCTTCGTGCCGGAGGATATCGAGCAGCGGCACGTCGGCGGCGGTTCGACGCACGCCTGGGTGCAGGTCTATTTGCCGAGCGCGGGCTGGATCGAGTTCGATCCGACCAACGGCATCGTCGGCACCCGCGACCTGATCCGGGTCGCGGTCGCCCGCGATCCGCGCCAGGCGATCCCGCTGCACGGCGTCTATATCGGCTCCGGGGATGCCTTCGAAGCCATGGACGTGAACATCAAGGTGGTTTCGGACGACCAGGAGATGGAGGCAGAGGTCTTGTAGATGGACATCGGAGTCGGCTTCGAGATCGCCTACGCGGCAAGGCGGGCACAACGCCTCTCCAACGTCGTCCTGGCGAAAGCCAGGACCCATACCGCGGAATCTATCGATTGCGAACGGTAGTCGTACCGAACGACGAGTCTTCGCCAAACGGCTCCCTGGGGTAATGGGTCCTGGCTTTCGCCAGGACGACATCGAATGTGCAACGCTGTCGTTCCGCAAAATTCACAGTTATAGACACCCCATGACCTCCGATCGTCTCTTCGTCTATGGCACCCTGACGCGTGGCTTCGACCATCCGATGGCGCGGCTGCTTGCCGGCCACGCGGAATTTCTGGGTAAAGCGACCTGCCGCGGCCGGCTCTTTCTCATCAAGCATTATCCGGGCTTGCTGCTGTCGGATGCGCCGTCCGACCTTGTCCATGGCGAGCTGTTCCACATGCGCGTGCCCGACGAGCTGCTGCGCGAGCTCGACATGTACGAGGCCTGCGGCGAGGGGTTTCCGGAGCCGACCGAATATCTGCGCAAGCTGATCGACGTGACGCTGCCGGACGGCACCGCCGGCAAGGCCTGGACCTATGTCTACAACTGGCCCGTCGCCGATCTGCCCCGCATCGAGTCGGGGCGCTTCCTGGAGCACTAGAGCATGATCCGGAAAAGTGCGTAGCGGTTTTCCGACAAGATCATGCTCAAAAAAAATAACCTAAAGCGCGATCTCTTCGCGCTTTAGGCCGACAGCACTTCCTTGACCACGCGCACGTCCACTTCGCGTTCGACGTAAGTCCATTCCTCGGTGCGCCTGAGCATCGCCACCAGCTCCTCGAACAGCGAGGCGTGCGCGGGGGCGAACTCGAACCAAGTCAGGAAGTCGAAGGGGCCGCCGAGGTCGCGGCAGTGATAGAGCTGCCGCGCGATGGCGGGCAGGAAGCGCAGGCTGCTGGCGATGTGGTGCGATCTGTCCTCGAAAATCCTGCGGCGCTCTTCCTGCGTCAGCTCCCACCAGGCCTGCGACTTGCGGATCGGGATCAGCGCCGCGCTGGTTGCCTCGAGCCGGCCGAGCCCGGCCTGCACGGCCACGAGCTGCTGCTTCTCGGCGCGCTCGGTGTAGCGCAAGCTGCTGGGCACGCCGGCAAGCCGCCAAGCATTGCGCGAGGGCACCAGCGGCAACGAGACCGCCTCGCTGTCGGTGACCGACAGCGCCGGCATGAAGGGCAGGGGCTCGCCCGTCACCGGCGAAATCGAGGTAATGCGCCAGCCCCCGCTGTGGCCGCCTCGAAAGGTCCTGAACATAGGGATATGGAAGCGTGGAACCGGGTTAGGTTCAAGCTTTTCGCGTCATTCCCGGCCACCTGTTCCGTCGCCCTTCGAGGCTCGCCGAAGAGGCGAGCGCCTCCAGCGACAATGGCTTCGCCATTGCGCGGGGGGGGGGACGGGATGGGCGCCTCGGGATGACGGCGCCTGTGCATAGGTCGAATAACCCGGATAAGCCTGACAAACCTGACTTTTGGGCGGGCCGCACCTATATCCCTGATCCTTCGCCCGACTCACACGGTTTCGCGCTAGACACACCCCCATGCGCTTCACGCCCCAATTCCTCGACGAGCTGCGTGCCCGACTTTCGGTTTCCGAAGTCGTAGGCAAGCGCGTCAAGCTGAAGAAGGCCGGACGGGAGTGGAAGGGGCTGTCGCCGTTCCAGCAGGAGAAGACGCCGTCCTTCTACGTCAACGACCAGAAGGGTTTTTACCACGACTTCTCCTCCGGCAAGCACGGCGACATCATCACCTTCGTGATGGAGACCGACGGCCTGCCGTTCGCAGAGGCGGTCGAGCGGCTTGCGAGCATGGCGGGCCTGCCGCTGCCGGCGGTGACGCCCGATGCGGCGCGCCAGGAGCAGCGGCGCCGCTCGCTGCATGACGTCATGGATCTCGCGGCAAAGTATTTCGCCGAAACGCTGGCTTCGCGCGTCGGCGCCAAGGCGCGCGGCTATCTCGCCGATCGCGCCATCTCGCCGGCGACGCAATTGCAGTTCCGCCTCGGCTATGCCTCGCCCGATCGCTTCGCGCTGAAGGAGCATCTCGGCAAGCTCGGCGTCTCCGTCGACGACATGGTCGAGACCGGCCTGCTGATCGGCGGCGACGATATTCCCGTGCCCTATGACCGTTTCCGCGATCGCGTGATGTTTCCGATCACCGATCTGCGCGGCCGCGTCATCGCCTTCGGCGGACGCGCGCTGGAGAAGGACGTTCCGGCCAAATATCTGAACTCGCCGGAGACGCCGCTCTTCCACAAGGGCGACAATCTCTACAACCACCAGACCGCGCGCAAAGCCACGCATGACGGCAGCACGCTGATCGTGGTCGAAGGCTATGTCGACGTCATCGCGATGGTCACCGCGGGCTTTGCAGGCAGCGTGGCGCCGCTCGGCACCGCGCTCACCGAAAACCAGCTCGCGCTGCTCTGGAAGATGGCGGACGAGCCGATCCTCTGCTTCGACGGCGACAGGGCCGGGCAGAAGGCGGCCTATCGTGCTGCGGACCTCGCGTTGCCATTCCTCAGTCCCGGAAAGAGCCTGCGCTTTGCGCTGCTGCCGGAAGGGCAGGACCCCGACGATCTCGTCCGCTCCGGTGGGCGTGGCGCGATGGAAGAGGTGATCGCGGCGGCGCGTCCGCTCGCCGACATGCTCTGGTCGCGCGAGCTCGAAGGCGGCAATTTTGCAACGCCCGAGCGGCGCGCTGCACTGGAGGCGCGCATCAAGGAGCTCGCGGGCGGCATTCGCGACGAGGTGGTGCGGCGCTATTATCGCCAGGACCTTGCCGAGCGGCTTCAGCGTACGTTTGCGCCCGAGAGCGGCCGCGGCGGCTTTGCCGGCCGTGGCAATTTCCGCCCCGGTCAGGGCGGCCGCCCGTTCCAGCCGCGGAGCGGCGGGCAGGCGAATCGATTCGGCGGCCAGGGGTTCCGCGGCGCGCCCGGCCCCACCCCGCTACCCTCCGGCCCTTACCAGGCGGCGAGCCCCCAGCTCGCGACGAGCCCGATCATGAAGGGCCAGCGCAGCGTCATCTCCCGCAGGGAGGCCCTGATCCTGCAATGCCTGATCAACCACCCCTGGCTGCTGCATGAGCACCTCGAGGAGGTGGCCGCCCTGGAATTCGCCCATCCGGAGGCCCACAAGCTCCGCGCCGGCATTATCGCCGCTTTCGCCAACGACCATCACCACTCGCCGGACCCTGGCGAGCTGGCCGAGAAGATGCGGGCCGACATCGAAAAGGGAGGATTTTCTCAGCTTCTTCAAAGGGTTGAGAATGGCATCACGACCGCGGCGGTGTGGGGCGCGCGGGAAGGCGCGGCACGGGACGACGTTCTCTCCACTTGGCATCAGCTGGTTGCCTTGCATCGGCAATGGCATTCACTACTTAGAGAGCTGAAGGACGCCGAGCTGGCCTTGGGGGAGGACCCCAGCGAGGCCAATTTGGCGTGGCTGCGTGACGTCAAGGCTCGGATAGGCGAAGTCGACGGCACCGAGGCCCTGATCGAGGGTTTTGGCGAGCTGTCGGGCCGGTTCCAGAAGAGCGTGTGATGAAAGAATCATGCGGACGGCCGGGGCCGGAACCGCTAAAAGACTCGCCAAATCCATGGTTTGGCGGCAAAAACAGGGTTAATCGAGGCTTAACGGTCTTGTAGCACTTTGGCCCAGAGGCGGCCGCAGGCAGAACAGACGCGTCAGGAATGAATCCGCGCGAGAACTGTTGGCACTACACCTGCATCCGCTGCGACAAAGAGGCTCACGAAGCGTTAGGCAAATCCGGCGAGAGAAAGTTGGGGGTGGCGAGAGATGTGCGCGCCGCCCTTTCCGTGTCGAGAGCTGACGAAGCGAGAGCGTCGAGCAACAGGTTCAAGTGATTTCAGGCAGGCGCGGCGAACGTCTGTGTGAAACGCGTTTAGGAGCAATGGATGGCCACCAAGGCAAAGACGCTGCAGGCGAAGGACAAGGAAAAAGACGACAAGGCAGCGGATGCTCCCGAGAAGGATTCCCAGGACGCGCCCTCGCCGTTGCTCGATCTGTCCGACGCGGCCGTGAAGAAGATGATCAAGCAGGCCAAGAAGCGCGGCTTCGTGACCTTCGATCAGCTCAATGAAGTGTTGCCGTCCGACCAGACCTCGCCCGAGCAGATCGAGGACATCATGTCCATGCTCTCGGACATGGGCATCAACGTCACCGAAGCCGACGATAGCGAAGGCGAGGAAGACAAGGACGAGGGCGGCGAGGACGAGACCGACAACGAGCTCGTCGAGGTCACCCAGAAGGCCGTCACCGAGGTCAAGAAGAGCGAGCCGGGCGAGCGCACCGACGATCCCGTGCGCATGTATCTGCGCGAGATGGGCACCGTCGAGCTGCTCTCCCGCGAAGGCGAAATCGCGATCGCCAAGCGCATCGAGGCCGGCCGCGAGGCGATGATCGCAGGGCTGTGCGAAAGCCCGCTGAGCTTCCAGGCCATCATCATCTGGCGCGACGAGCTCAACGAAGGCAAGATCTTCCTCCGCGACATCATCGATCTCGAAGCGACCTATGCCGGCCCCGAAGCCAAGGGCGGCATGAACACCGCAATGATCGGCGGCCCCACCGGTGAGAACGGCGAAGCCACGGCCGAGGGCGGCGAAGCGGTTGCAGTGACCGGGGCTGCGCCCGCGCATGTCGCCCCGCCCGCCGCGCCGCCGGCGCCGACCCCGTTCCGCGCCGCGCCTGCCGCCGGCAACGGCGCCGAGGCCGAGAAGGATCCAGGCGAGGCCGCCGCCGAAGCCGACATGGACGAGGACGACGAGTTCGAGAACCAGATGTCGCTTGCCGCGATCGAGGCCGAGCTCAAGCCCAAGGTCGTCGAGATCTTCGACAAGATCGCCGAGAGCTACAAGAAGCTGCGCAAGCTTCAGGAGCAGGACATCCAGAACCAGCTCGAGAGCACCTCGCATGGGCCCTCGCTCTCGCCGCACCAGGAGCGCAAGTACCGCAAGCTCAAGGACGAGATCATCGTCGAGGTGAAGTCGCTGCGCCTCAACCAGGCGCGTATCGACAGTCTCGTCGAGCAGCTCTACGACATCAACAAGCGCCTCGTCTCGCATGAGGGCCGCCTGATGCGTCTCGCCGACAGCCACGGCGTCGCGCGCGAGGATTTCCTGCGCAACTACACCGGCTCGGAGCTCGATCCGCGCTGGCTCAACCGCGTCTCGAAGCTGTCGGCCAAGGGCTGGAAGAACTTCGTCCACCACGAGAAGGACCGCATCAAGGACCTCCGCCACGAGGTGCATCAGCTCGCTGCGCTCACCGGCCTGGAGATCGTCGAGTTCCGCAAGATCGTGCACTCCGTGCAGAAGGGCGAGCGCGAAGCCCGCCAGGCCAAGAAGGAGATGGTGGAAGCCAACCTCCGTCTCGTGATCTCGATCGCGAAGAAGTACACCAACCGCGGCCTGCAGTTCCTCGACCTGATCCAGGAAGGCAACATCGGCCTGATGAAGGCCGTCGACAAGTTCGAGTATCGCCGCGGCTACAAGTTCTCGACCTACGCCACGTGGTGGATCCGGCAGGCGATCACCCGCTCGATCGCCGACCAGGCGCGCACCATCCGCATCCCCGTGCACATGATCGAGACGATCAACAAGATCGTGCGCACGAGCCGCCAGATGCTCAACGAGATCGGCCGCGAGCCGACCCCTGAAGAGCTCGCCGAGAAGCTCGGCATGCCCTTGGAGAAGGTCCGCAAGGTCCTCAAGATCGCCAAGGAGCCGTTGTCGCTCGAAACCCCCGTCGGTGACGAGGAGGATTCGCATCTCGGCGATTTCATCGAGGACAAGAACGCGATCTTGCCGATCGACGCCGCGATCCAGTCGAACCTGCGCGAGACCACCACGCGCGTGCTCGCCTCGCTCACTCCGCGCGAAGAGCGCGTGCTGCGCATGCGCTTCGGCATCGGCATGAACACCGACCACACGCTGGAAGAAGTCGGCCAGCAGTTCTCGGTGACCCGCGAGCGTATTCGCCAGATCGAGGCCAAGGCGCTGCGCAAGCTGAAGCATCCGTCGAGGAGCCGGAAGCTGCGGAGCTTCCTGGATAACTAATTCGGATTCTCATGCCCGGGCCTGACCCGGGCATCCAGACGAAAACGGCGGGCCGAAAGCCCGCCGTTTTTCGTTTGTGCTGACGCGTCGCGTGTCGCGCTCGAAGTCCTACTTCTTCTTCACCCCCACCCGCTCGATCTCCTTGATCGCCAGCGGCGGGCGGCCGGATTTTTCGGCGATCTCGCGGTCCTGCTCCATGATGAAGCCGCGGGCGGGCTCGTCGCCCTCGAGGCCCCCGAGCAATTCCGCGGGGACGCGGCGGTTGGAGCGTTGGGAGCCGTCCTCATAGACGACGTTGAAGAAGGCAAACTCGCCTTTGGGATTGGTTCCGGGTTTCTTGGCCATGGCGGCTTGTCGTCGATAAGGGCGTCATAGTCAAATGGCTTTGGGGGTTGTCAGCATGGAGCCGCGGCCTGCGGAGGTCTCCGTGCCATCGATCGGCGAAATCTGATTTCAAGAAATGGATGCGCCCGGCGCTTCGTAAGGTCCGTTGCGGCCCTTCCTCAATAAACGGCGGGCCGAAAAGCCCGCCGTTTATTTTGGGTCTTCAGTGTCGCCCGGGGCTGGCGGGGCGACAACCTAGGATAGAATAATATAACTCGCGCCATGCCGTGGCAAGATAAATCGCCGCAGCGTTGGTGTCGCAGTGAGCGCATCAGATATGCGTCGATCGCGATCTCTGGTTTCGATGCGCGCCGAAACAATTGCTTGGACTATAAAATCACTTTGTTCATCTTGTCCGCTCTCGCGATGCAGCGAGAATTACGCGCTTGTAGCGAGGCGCGTCGGGCTGCACGTGTTCCCGTCTGCGTGCCGACAATGTGATCCGGTGCGGACGAGTTCCATCTTCGCGGTGCACATCTCAATGCGTGCGCCTGCGCTGCGCCAGTTCCTGGACGGCGAGCGGCGATTGGTGTCCGCCGCCGCGCCCGCTATCATCCTCCTTACGTCCCTGCGCCATGATCGCGCTGCCCATCGCGGCGGAACCGAAGGTGATGAGGAACGAAGCGAGCAGCAGAACAAGCGCAACGCCGCCTGCGCGGTCGGCGAGGATCAGC
The DNA here is from genome assembly GCF_052075915.1 of Bradyrhizobium sp. 1200_D9_N1_1. NCBI lineage: Bacteria > Pseudomonadati > Pseudomonadota > Alphaproteobacteria > Hyphomicrobiales > Nitrobacteraceae > Bradyrhizobium > Bradyrhizobium sp. 1200_D9_N1_1. The sequence continues at coordinate 1,854,659 of NZ_CP197226.1, forward strand.
TCGCGCAGATGCCCGGGGTTGAGCCAGAGCAGGCCGCCGACGAGAAGCGCCGCGGCGCAGGCGCCGATCGCGAGGTTGATGGCGAGCAGGCGGAAGAGCGGGATGCGCAGCAGGGCGGGGCGGGTTGGTTTAGGTTGCTGATTGTTGGGCATGGCGGTTCGCCTCATGCTGGCTCAACGCACCACTGACGGCGCCGCGCGAGCATCGATACTATAGCGGTAACTCTCTCATCCGTCATTCCGGGGCGCGCGTTAGCGCGAGCCCGGAATCTATTTACCCGCCAACTCTGCTGCGTGATGGATTCCGGATTCGCCCTTCGGGCGCCCCGGAATGACGAGCGTTGGGCGTTACGGCGCCACCAGCTCCACCCGCCGGTTCAGCGCGCGGCCGGCGTCCGTCGCGTTCGAGCCGACTGGCGCGAGCAGGCCGACGCCGGCGGTGCGCAGTCTCGCCTGCGCGATGCGGAAGCTCTTCGCGAGTTCGGCGGCGACCGCTTCGGCGCGGCGTTTCGACAGGTCGAGATTGTACTCGTAGGCGCCCTGGCTGTCGGTGTGGCCGACGATGAAGACGTTGAGCTGCGGCTGGCTGGTCAGGAGCTTTGCGATCTGCTCCAGCGTCGGGCGGCTCTCCGGCTTCAGCACGGCCTTGTCGGTGTCGAAATAGATGCCGTAGAGCGCGATGTGGCCGGTCTCGCCCAGGCCCTTCGCCATCGCGGCGGCATCGACCATCTTGTTCGCGATGGCGCCGAGCTCGGCGACGGTGACCTGCGCATAGATATCCTGGTTGTTCTGACTGACGATGACGCTGGCATAGGTCTCGCGCCCGCCTTCGCTCTTGCGGCCGGCAAAGTAGCGGTAGTTGAAGCCGTCGACCCACATCTGCGGGATCGGCAGCGTGTCGATGTTTTCCGTGAAGGGAATGGCGCCGCAGGCGTCGGTGTCGCAGGCGAGCAGGGTCTCGAAGCCGGCTTTCGCGAGCTGCGTCTCGAAATTGCGCGACACTTCCAGGATCGAGGGACCAGGATTGGTGCGATAGGCGATGCGGACAACGCGGCCCTCGAGCCGCCGCGCATCGGTCGGCTGGCCGTCCTTGAAGGCGGCCGCCTGCATCCGCGCGGCGTCAAAATCCTTCACCACATAGCCGGTGATGACGCTGCCGGCGAACCGGCCGATGCCGGGATAGTCGCGGCTGCCGGCGACATCGCGCGTCTGCGCGGTCGCGGTGGTGACGGCGAGAAGGCAGAGCAGGGCGGCAAGGACGAGCGATCCGGGGATGTTTCGCGGCGCGGGCATCGGCACTCTCTATCGGTTGAGGAGGGGGCGCAGACGTTAGTCGCCTGCACCATACCGCCGGTTCTCACCGGCGGCCCATTCCCTTGCCGATTGTCCGGAAAGCCGCCGCCCGTTTCAAGCCGCCGGTGCAATCCGGCTGCCGGCCTCGGGCGCCTGCGCCGCCTGCTGGCGTTCCATCATGGTCTGCCACAGCGTTGCGATGCTGGTCTGGGTCTGCGGCGCGATCAGGCAATGGCCCTCATTGTCGAAGCCGCAGAACCGCACCGATGGGTCTTTCCTCACCTCGGTCAGTGCCTGGTTCAGCATCTCCAGGCAGGTCATGACCTGGCCGACGTCCTGCAGGCGGGTGTGATGCAGGATGTCCATCAGGCGGAACGTCATCACTGCGGGCTGGCCGATGCTTATGCCGGGACGGCCGAGCTCGAACAGCACGTTCACGGCGGGAAACACGCCGCGGACATGCTCAAGCACGCCGGCCATGTCCTCCACGCTGCAGGCGACGAGATGGGCGGCCTGCGGCGGCGCGGCCGCAGGCGTCCGCGGTGCAAGGCCGAGCGAGGTGATCACCTCCTGCTCGATCCATTGCCGCACCAAGGCGGGCGCATTGCGGATCTGCTCGGCGGTCAAGGTAATTCCGGTCATAGGCTAGTCTCCTGGGAGGCTCTCGTGTTTCGCTCAATCTAGAAAGCGGGGCGTGAGACACGTTGATGCGGATCAAGCGCGCCGCTTTGACGGTTGCCGCTTTCCCGGGCATGATCGCGCGCTGCTTCGCACTGGGATTTTGGGGGATCGCTCGACATGCTGAGATACGCTCTGGCCGCCGCTTGCTTCGTTGGTCTGGCCGGCGGCCCGGCCCAGGCCGCGCGCTGCGGCGGCGACTTCAACGGCTTCGTCGCCGGCATGGCCTCGGAAGCGCAAGGAGCCGGCGTCTCGGCGAGCGTGACCAGTGCGGCGTTCAGCGGCATCACCCAGGACGGCGCCGTGCTCGCCTTCGACCGGCGCCAGCGCTACACCTTCAACAAGAGCTTTGAGCAGTATGTTTCGACCCGCGTCGGGCCGGGCCGCATCAATGGCGGCAAGGCGCTGTTGCAGCGTCACGCCGCGCTGCTCTCGCGCATCGAGCAGCAGTTCGGCGTACCCCGCTATATCCTGGTTGCGATCTGGGGGCTGGAGAGCGATTTTGGCAAGGGCGACATCGGCAAGCTGCCGGTGATCCGCACGCTGGCGACGCTCGCGCATGACTGCCGCCGCACCGATCTGTTCCAGGGCGAGCTGCTCGCCGCCCTCAAGATCGTGCAGCGCGGCGACCTGCCGCTGCGCGACCTGATCGGCGCCTATGCCGGCGAGATCGGCCAAACCCAGTTCCTGCCGTCGTCCTACATCAAGTACGGCGTCGATTTCGACGGCGACGGTCACGTCGACCTGCGCCACAGCGTGCCCGACGTGCTCGCCTCGACCGCGAACCTGCTCCACACCAGCGGCTTCAAGATGGGCCAGCCCTACGGCGAAGGCACCGCCAATTTCGAGGCGATGCGGGAGTGGAACAGGGCGGTGATCTATCGCAAGACGATCGGCTATTTTGCCGATCGGCTGGCGGGGCAATGAGGGTGGGAGACGGCTGCGAGGGCACTCCCCATCGTCGTCCTGGCGAAAGCCAGGACCCATTACCTCAGGGAGTAATTGTTACGACGGCTCTCAGTCACTTGCATTGGCTGAGTAACTGCCCGCCTTCGCCAAACTGAGTTCGGTGGCTATGGGTCCTGGCTTTCGCCAGGACGACAACGGTGGGTGCGGAGGGCGGCGTCGCATCACACTCACTTCTTCCCCTTCGCCATCTTCTCCAGCCTCCGCTGCAACGGCGCCCAGTACGTCCCCGGGCGGAAGCGCTGCAGCAGGTCCATGAAGCGGGCGTCGTTGCCGATCAGGATGCGGGGCTCGTTCCTCTCGATGCCCTTGATGATGCGCAGAGCGGCGTCCTTTGGTGTGGTCTTTGCCGCGTTCTCGAACCGCTCGATCATTTGCGAGCGGCGGGCATTGTCGGTGACGCCGACCCCGGTGCGCGAGCTCCGCGCGATCGCGGTGGCGACGCCGCCGGGATGCACGACCGACAGCTTCACCGGGCTTCCGGCGACCGCGAGCTCGTGCCGCACGCTCTCGGAAAAACCGCGCACGGCGAATTTGGCCGCGGCATAGGCCGATTGTCCCGGCGGGGCGATGATGCCGAAAACCGACGAGACGTTGACGATATGCGCCGCTTCCATCGTCTTCAGGTGCGGCAGAAAGGCGCGTGTGCCGTGCACCACGCCCCAGAAATTGATGTCGAACAGCCACTCCATCTGCGCCTGGTTGATCTCCTCGAAGGTGCCCAGCAGCGCCACGCCGGCATTGTTGACGAGGATGCCGAGCGACGGATGCGCCGCTGTTGCTTCGCTTGCGAACTGCGCGATGTCGCCGGGCTCGCTGACGTCGACGCGATGCACGGTGACCTTACGTGCCTTCTCGCTTCCTTCGCCGATCTCGGCGGCGAGCGCCTTCAGCCCGGCCTCGTCGCGATCGGCGAGCGCAAGGTCGCAGCCGCGCTGGGCGAGTTCGATGGCGAGTGCGCGGCCAATGCCGCTTGCAGCTCCCGTGATGGCGGCGGCGCCGCGAATCGCAGTCATGGATCCCCCCCTCAAGCTCCGATTTTGGAACTATGATTTACATTTTTTCAGAATGGAACCGAACCGTATTCGAGTTGGCTCCTTAACGTAAGTTACTTGGACGAAGACAGGCAGCATTGGGAGTCGCCGATGGGACAATCGAGACCATTTCCTGCAACGGCACTCGTCGTTGAAGACGACCCCATGCAGAGGGAAATGCTCAGTCTCCTGCTGGAAGAGAGCGGCTATCAGGTCATCCAGTGCGAGAGCGCCGAAGCGGCCGAGCGCGTGCTCGAGAAGAGCGCAGGCGCGCTCTGCCTGATGGTGACCGACGTGCAGCTTGCCGGCCGCATGAACGGCGTCGAGCTCGCCCATGTCGCCAAGGGACGCAATCCCAAGCTCGACGTCGTCGTCACCTCCGGCCGCCCCTTGAACCAACCCTTGCCCGACGGCGCCAAATTCTGGGCCAAGCCCTGGGCGCCGCTCGACGTGCTGCGCGAGGCCGAGATCGCGCAGGTGGTCTGACCGGGGCAGAACCGCTTTGTTTGTAGGGCTGGCCAGTTCTCACCTCGTCATCCTGAGGTGCAAGCCGCGCGGCGCAAAGCGTCGTGTGGCGAGCCTCGGATGAACGGCCGAGATGCAGCCGGGCCATCACCCTTCGAGGCTCGCCGAAGAGGCGAGCACTTCAGGGTGACGGTGTTGGAATTGCCTTGTCTGTAGGGCTGGCCTGTTCGCACCCCGTCATCCTGACGGCTGATCCCGGGGGCGCCGCTTTCTTGCCGTGAGGCGGGGTGGTAGGGTCTGCTCATGACCTGGTCCTTCCTGCTCACCTCGCTGATCGTCGTCGCCTCGCCCGGCACCGGCGTGCTTTACACGCTGGCCGCGGCATTGACGCGCGGCTCCCGCGCCAGCCTGGCTGCCGCCTTCGGCTGCACGCTCGGGATCGTGCCGCACATGGTTGCCGCCATGCTGGGACTTGCCGCCGTGCTCCACACCAGCGCGCTCGCCTTCGCCGCGCTGAAATGGTGCGGCGTTCTCTATCTGCTTTACATGTCCTGGCAGGCGCTGCGTGAGCGGGGTGCGCTGGCGGTGGAGGGCGAGATCAAGGAGCGGTCGAGCGGCCGGGTCATCGTCACCGGCTTCCTGATCAACATCCTCAATCCAAAACTGTCGATCTTCTTCCTCGCCTTCCTGCCGCAGTTCATCGCGGCGGACGAGGCCCATGTGCTGGCGCGAATGCTGGAATTGAGCGGCGCCTTCATGGCGATGACGTTTGCGGTGTTCGTCGTCTACGGCCTCTGCGCCGCATCCGTGCGCGAGCGCGTCATCTCCCGCCCAGCGGTGATGACCTGGCTGCGCCGCAGCTTTGCGGCGGGATTTGCCGCACTCGGCGCCAAGCTCGCGTTTGCCGAGCGGTAGCTTCTCCAGCCAATAAAAAAGCGGGCCTCGCGCCCGCCATCTTCAAACTCTCTTAGCCTTACCCGACGCCCGGGCGGAGCGAGCTCCACCCGGGCAAAGAACATGCTGGCTACTTCTTCTTCGCGGCCTTCTTGGCCTTCTTCTTTGTCGCCTTCTTCGCCTTCTTCGCTTTCTTAGCCATAGTATCCTCTCAAGGGTTAATGGTGGAACGCGACACGAGGGATGCTCGGCGGAGGGCCAGCCTCGCAACATCCTCGACGACAAACTCAGCAGATTCGCAGGTCTCTGCCCCGCGCCGTCATATCTGTGTCATCACGTTATCCACAGCTCAGATGCGTTTTCGGGTGATTTTTGCCCGCGAATCCGCTCCGCGGCGGATCGCGATACGACCGCACGAGGCCGATGGCGACATGCCTAACGATCCGACAATCCGCCCGCCGTTCACGAATCCAAAACCAAAGGCGCGCTTTGAAGGATCGCAGTGAGACTCCGTTAAGTGCAACCCGCGCATTGTTCCCCGCAAGAAAACGGGGATGGGTTATGGACGGACGGCTACCAGTAATGGGGGGCGGGGCGCTGCGCTTGCCGCACGCGCCATGCTGAACGTACCGACACTCTGGACGGTCTTCGTCGTCAACTTCCTGGCGCTCGGCCTGATCTGGGCCTACGTGACGCGTTCCTATCCGAAATTCGCGGCCGCACGGTTCTGGATGGCATCGGCCTTCGTCGGCGCGGCCGGCGCGATGGCGGCGCTGATCCGTCTGTTCGTCGCCTCTCCCGTGCCGCTTCTCATCGGGGCCACCGGTATCATTGCGGCGAGCTGCTTTGCCGCCATGGGCATTCAGCGCTTCTTCGACCGGCCGGTCTCCTGGCGCGTTATGGCTGCGACGGGGATCATCAGCATCGGCAGTGTCGTCTTCTTCATGGTCGGCTTCGAGCACATGCAGCTGCGCATGCTCAGCTACACGATCGGCCAGGCCCTGCCGCTGGTGCTGTCGCTGCGTCTGTTGCTGTTGCCGCCTGAAGGGCACGTCAATCCTGGCGCCCGTCTGGCCGGCATCGTCATCATCACCATCATTGCGATCTTCCTTGCCCGTGCGGTGGGCAATCTGCTCGGCCACGATTTCTCGGCGGTCGCCGGCGGTCAGACCCATGCCGTCATGGTGCTGGGGCTTCTGTTCCTGTCGATGACGCTCAATTTCGGCTTCCTCCTGATGGCGATGGACCGGCTGCGTGGCGAGGTCGCCGACCTCGCGCTGCTCGACGACCTCACCGGCGTCGCCAACCGGCGCCATCTGTTGCAGCGCCTGTCCGAGGAATGCGCCCGTTCGGAGCGCAGCGGCGAGCCGTTCTCGCTGCTGGTGATCGATCTCGACGGCTTCAAGACCATCAACGACACCCATGGCCATGCCGCGGGCGATGCCTGCCTCCAGCACTTCACCCTGATGGCGCAGACGCGGCTGCGGCCCGGCGACATGCTCGCCCGCACCGGCGGTGACGAGTTCTGCGTCGTGCTGCCGTCCTCTTCCTTGCGCGAGGCGGCCGCAATCGCCCGCCGTGTGCTCGAGGTCTGCCGTCGGGACGCTGCGGCCTGCAACGGCAACGACATCCCGATCGCGATCTCGATCGGCGCGGCGCAATGGGATCCCGGCATCGGCCAATTCCCGGACCGCCTGATCGCGCATGCCGATCACGCGCTCTATGCCGCCAAGAAGAACGGCAAGAACGATTTTGCTGTCTACGATCCGGCACCGCCGCTCTCGCCCGAGCTGAACGGGACGGGCGAGGCCGCGCACCATTTCGCCTGATAGCGTGCTAGGCTCGGGTCCGCATTGGACCTTTAATGATGATGTCTCGCCTGCTCGCGGCCATTCTCGCCGCCCTCCTGATCGCACCCGCCGCCGCAACCGACGCCGAACTCGCAAAGCTCGCACGCGCCTCCGGCACGCCCGACATTCCCGGCCTGAAGATCGTCTGGCTGGCGCCGTGGGGCGACGTCCGCAGCGCCCATTCCTGGCGCAACATCATCGTGCACCAGACCGAGGGACCGGCGGGCTCGGCCCGCGGCGGCGCGGCCGAGCAGTCGAAGAACCCGACGCGGCGCGGCGTTACGGTCTGGGTCGAGACCGACGGCACGGTCTATTGGGCGGTCGCGGAAAACCTGGTGCCGACCCATGGCGACGGCGCCAACCGCAACGACAACAAGTACATCGACAACAGACCGACCTATCGCCAGGTGGTGCGCGACAATTCGATCGGCGTCGAGTTCGCCGGCAACTATCCCGATGTTGCGGCCGGTCCGACCGAGGCCCAGGTCGCGGCGTGGAAGATCCTCGTAAAGGTGCTGCGTGCGCGCTACGACATCCCGCTCGACCGCGTCTATGCGCACAATTGGATCGACTACAAGGACGCGCGCTATTGCGAAGGCTGCTGGCTCGCGACGCTGGCGAGGACATGGGGGGAGTAGCTCGCGTGTCATTCCGGGGCGCGCCCCGGAATGACGGGAGGGGCTATACCGGCTGCGCCATCCAGCCGAACAGCCGCCGGATCAAACCCGGCCGCTGCGGCAATTCCGGCGGCTCGTCCGCTGCGAGCACGCGTTTGAAGAAGTAGTCCAGGAACACCATGTCGTTCGGCTCGGTGACGGTGAATGTCTCGTCGCCGAAGTACACGCTGTAGTTAAAGAAGAACGGACCCATGATCGGGATCGTCGCGGTCGAGGCGTAGTCCTTGGAGATCACGAACTCCGCGGGATCGAGCCCGTGGTCCCGCATCGCCTGCTCGACCAGCGGCAGCTTGCGCATGAACTGGGCGGAGAAGCCGCCGACGGTGGATTGCAAAATGATCGACACGGCGCATCCATTCGCTTGATCTTGTCGGCCCGGTCTTCTTGGGTCGGTTCACCGGACGCGCGGGTTCAAGCCAGCGCGGGTCGACCTCAAGTCCGGGGGAGGGGACCGTGATGGCCGTCTCATTCGGCAGTACGGCGAACGTCGGTCTTCGCAGGGTGGCGCAATCGTGCCGCGCATCGACCTAATGAGGCACAATGATAGCGACACTCATAGCTGTCATCGCCCGGCCTTGACCGGGCGATCCAGTATTCCAGAGGCGTGCGTTGGGAATCTCGCTTTCGCGATGAGCGCTGCGGCGTACTGGATGCCCCGCCTTCGCGGAGCATGACCGCGAGGGTGGGGCCGCGCTTCGCCGCACTCAAATCAAAGCATGCCACCCAACAAAAAAGCCGGCGTTGCCGCCGACTTTTCCGTCTCTTTCGATCCGCCAATCTCTGGCGCCAGCGAAGCCTTGCTTAGTGCGCGGCTTCCAGCGCGGCCTGTTCTGCCCTTGCGATCGTGCCCTTGACCGCGGACTGCACCTTCTCGAAGGCGCGGACCTCGATCTGGCGGACGCGCTCGCGCGACACGCCGAACTCGGCGGCAAGGTCTTCCAGCGTCATCGGCTCATCGGCGAGGCGGCGGGCCTCGAAGATGCGGCGTTCGCGCGGGTTGAGCACGCCCATGGCGCCGTTCAGCGCGTCACGGCGGTGATCATACTCCTCGTGCTCCGCCATCATGGCTTCCTGGTTGGGCGTATTGTCGACCAGCCAGTCCTGCCATTCGCCGGCTTCGCCGTCGTCGCGGATCGGCGCGTTGAGCGACGCGTCGCCACCGAGGCGGCGGTTCATGTCGATCACGTCCTGGTCCGTCACGCCCAGCCGCTTGGCAATGGTCGCAACCTGGTCGGGGCGGAGATCGCCCTCGTCCAGCGCGTTGATCTTGCTCTTCGCCTTGCGCAGGTTGAAGAATAGCTTCTTCTGGTTCGCGGTGGTGCCCATCTTCACGAGCGACCAGGAACGCAGGATGTACTCTTGAATTGACGCCTTGATCCACCACATCGCGTAGGTGGCGAGACGGAACCCCTTCTCGGGTTCGAAACGCTTCACCGCCTGCATCAGGCCGACATTGCCTTCCGAGACGACCTCGGAGATCGGCAGGCCGTAGCCGCGATAGCCCATGGCGATCTTGGCCACGAGGCGGAGATGGCTGGTGACGAGTTGGTGCGCCGCGTCGCGATCGTCATGCTCCCGCCAGCGCTTGGCGAGCATGTATTCCTGCTGGGGTTCCAGCATCGGGAACTTGCGGATCTCGGCGAGGTAGCGAGAAAGGCCGGATTCTCCATTGAGGACCGGCAGAGCAGCGGTACGGGCCATAGTTGAGCCCTCCAAAGGTTCAGGCCCCCGATAGCGGCGGGCCAGGCAGACGACCGCTGTGTTAAAGCCGGCCGTAGCTGCGATGTTCCGCGTTGGTCATTTCCAACGCAGGCGCAATATACCCCATGGGGGGGCAAAAAGGGAAGGATTGCTGACGTCACGTCCCCGTGTGGCAGCTATAACTTTTTGTAATGTAACGCTTTTCCTAACGAGCCTGCGTCATAGCGCCGCTTTCAGGGCGCTCCTGAGGAGAAGCAAATCCTCCGGCAGCGGCGCCTCCCAGTGGAGTAATTCTCCCGTCCTCGGGTGCTCCAATACCAGCAGATAGGCATGCAGGGCCTGCCGCCCGAGCGTCGCCAAAGCGGCCTGCGACTCTGGCGCCAGCTGGTTCGCCTTGGTCTTGAAGTGTGGGCCATAGACCGCATCGCCCATCAGCGGATGGCCGATATGGGCGAGGTGGACCCGGATCTGGTGCGTGCGCCCGGTCTCGAGCTCGCAGGCGAGCAGCGCCGCGATCGGCTTGCCGTCGCGCCCCGGAAAACTCTCCAGGATTTCCCAATGCGTCACTGCCTCGCGGCCGCCCTGGCGCACCGCCATCTTCTCCCGCGCATACGGATGGCGGTCGATCGGCGCATCGACGGTGCCGCGATGCCGGCCCGGCACCCCCCAGGCGAAGGCCATATAGCCGCGCCGCATCGCCCCGGTGCGGCCGTGGTCGGCGAACTGTGCCGACAGCGAGGCGTGGGCGAGGTCGTTCTTGGCGACCACCATCAGTCCCGTCGTGTCCTTGTCCAGCCGGTGCACGATGCCGGGCCGGCGTACCCCGCCGATCCCCGACAGCGTCGAGCCGCAATGGGCGATCAGCGCGTTCACCAGCGTGCCGGTCTCGTGGCCGGCCGCGGGGTGCACGACCAGGCCCCTGGGCTTGTTGATGACGATGATGTCGTCGTCCTCGAACACGATATCGAGGGCGATCTCTTCGCCCTTCGGCTCGGCGGGCGCGGCCTCCGGCACGTCGATTATGATCGTATCGCCGTGACTGACGTGATAAGCGGGGTCGCGGACGGCGGAGGCCTTCAGGCTCACCGCCCCCGCCAGGATCAGGGCTTTCAGCCTCGATCGCGACAGGTCCGGCAGGCGCGCCGCCAGCACGCGGTCGAGCCGGGCCGAGCCCTCGTCGCCGGCGACGACAACCTCCAACCTTTGCGCAGAGCCTGAGTTTTCCATGACGACGTCTGATACCGCTGTTCCCGAACCGACCCCCGAGCAGGCCGCGCTGTTCGCGCGGGTGCGGCGGATGATGCTGATCGCGGGGCTGACCACGGCGCTGGCGATCTGCGCCGTTCTGATCGCGGTGGGCTACCGCCTTTTCAAGTCGGAGGGAAGGGCGCCCGAGATCGCGGGCGACGTCACCGCCACCCTGCCGAAGGGCGCCAGGATCGTCTCGACCGGGGTCGCCGGCGATCGCCTCGTGATCACGCTGGATGTCGGCGGGGTCACCGAGATCCGCACCTTCGACGCCCACACCCTGAAGCCGGCGGGAAAGCTCAAATTTGCCAACGAGCCGTAGCGCCGCCCCGGTTCGGGACCTGCTCAACCAGGCCATAGCCGGCAACAGCGGCGAGCAGATCCGCTCGACGTCGCCGTCCAAATCCGCATTTTCGGGCTCTGGCCTGTTCCGCCTGGAGCCGGCCGCCGGCGCCGCCGCGATCGAGAAATTGAAGAAGCCCTGAGTGTTCCCGGCCATGTGACGGGAGCGCGTGCGGCCGGGCGGTCCTTCGCGCCGTTAAGCCTGAGCCGCATTCGCCGTGCATATCCGCCGATTTCGCCCCCGATCGAGGCTTGCCGCCGGCAAAATTCGCGGCTATGTCCTGTCCCTCACGCTCCCTTCGTCTAGCGGTTAGGACGCGGCCCTCTCAAGGCTGAAACAGGGGTTCGATTCCCCTAGGGAGCGCCAAATCCACGATATTTCCCGACATTGTACGATGGCACTCCGGTTCGGGAGCGCCATGTTGCGCGATAGCTGATTGATCGCGCCGGCTGCATCAGCCGTGCTTGGCGCCTTGCGCCGTTTCGAAATGCCATATTGCGCCGCGGTCCTAGCGACGCAGCTTCGAGCACTTGCGTCGCCCGCCTCGAGGCGTCATCCCGACCACGAATCAAGCGGCGGGCGTCCCTGATTTCGACTATGATCAGGCGATGACGATCGGGATTACAGGACCCGAGCGGAAGGCACCAAGGCAAAGTGCCGTGGTCGGGCTGATTATTGCGGCCCTCGTCATTGCGATTGTCCTGACCCTGCTCGCGCTCGCCAGCGACTTCCTGGTCGACTGGCTTTGGTTTTCCGTGATCGGTTATCGCGAGGTTTTCTGGACAACAATCGGCGCCAAGGCCGTCGTCTTTCTTGCGGTCTGGACGGCAACTGCCGTCATCCTGTTGTTGAACGGATGGCTCGCACTGCACTTCGCCCGACGGCGGTCGACACAGCTTGCCGCCGCTTCCGTGTGGAGCGCCGCGGGCAACGCGCCGCCAGATCTGCTTGCGCTTGTGCGCGACCGACTGCGGTGGCCGCGGTTGATCGCAGCTGGTGCGGCTTCGCTCGCTCTGCTTGTCGCGGCGGCCGAAGCCGGCAACTGGGGCGTCTTCCTGCAGTTTGTCTATCAGGCGCCGTATGGGGCAGACGATCCGCTCTACAACAACGACATCGGCTTCTATCTCTTCTCGCTGCCCGCCTATATCCTCATCAAGAATTGGATGATGCTCGCGCTCGCGCTGAGCGCGCTGTTCGCCGCGGCGATCTACTTGGTGCACGGCGAGATCGAATACGACATTCATCGCCGATCAATGTCGTCGACGGTGATTGCCCACGGCTCGGCGCTGCTCGGTCTTCTGTTTGCGGTGAAGGCCTGGTCCTTTGGTCTCGATCGCTACCTGCTGCTCTATGGCGATAACGGCGTGGTTGTCGGTGCAAGTTACACCGATGTCCATGTGGGGCTGCCGGCCTTGTGGCTGATGATCGGACTTTCGGGCATCGCGGCGCTCGCCGCGTGGGCAAACGTGCGCGTGCGCACCTACCGGCTTCCTGCCGCCGCGTTCCTGCTTGTCGCGATCGGGTCTTTCGTGCTGTCCGGCCTGGTTCCCGTGCTGTTCCGGCAGTTCTTCGTCAGGCCAAGCGAACTGGAGCTGGAAAGGCCCTATATCGAACGCAACATCGCGCTCACCCGGCAGGCCTACAATCTCGATCAGATCGCGGCCAAGCCGTTCGCCGCCGAACAGAAGCTCAGCTTCAAGACGCTCGATGCCAACAAGGCGACCATCGACAATATCAGGCTGTGGGATTGGCAGCCCCTGGCGGACACCTACGCGCAGCTGCAGGAGATCCGCACCTACTACAAATTCCATCACCTTGACGTCGATCGCTACTGGCTCAATGGCTCCTACCAAAGCGTCATGATCTCGGCCCGCGAACTGCGACCTTCCTTGCTGCCGCCGAATGCCCAGACATGGGTCAACCACCACGTGCTGTTTACTCACGGCACCGGCGCAGTGATGAGCCCGGTCACTCGCAAGAGCAGCGAAGGGCTGCCATTCCTCTATTTGCGCGACATACCTCCTGTCGCGGACGGAGGCCCGCAGATCCGCGAACCGCGCATCTACTACGGCGAAGAGCACGACAGCTACGTCATCGTCAAAGGGAGCACGCCTGAGTTCGACTACCCGAAGGGCAAAGACAATGTCTACGCAGCCTATGACGGGACGGGCGGCGTTCCGATAGGAGCGGCGGTATGGAGAGGCCTGTTCGCTTACTACTTCAACGACCCGAACCTGCTGCTCTCAAGCTACATCACGGCGGACAGCCGGATCATGATCCGCCGCAACATCGGGGAAAGGGTGCGAACGATCGCTCCGTTCCTCAGGCTCGATCACGATCCTTATCTGGTCATCAGCAATGGGCGGATGTTCTGGATGCAGGACGCCTACACGGTGAGTTCCTACTTCCCTTCCGCGCAGCCGGCGCAAGACCAGGATCTCAACTACATTCGCAATTCAGTGAAGGTCATCGTCGATGCCTATAACGGCACCGTCGACTTTTATCTGATGGACACCGGCGATCCGGTTGCCGCAACCTGGCGGCGCATCTTTCCGAACCTGTTCAAGCCATTTTCGGTCATGCCGGCGGATCTGCAGAGGCACATCCGCTATCCGGAGGATCTATTCCTGATTCAGGCGCAGCTCTATCAGAGCTATCACATGGAGGCCGCCGACGTTTTCTACAACCGCGAGGATCTCTGGCAGTTCCCGCGCCAGCCGGGCGGCGGCGGCGTTGCAACGATGGCCCCATATTACATCATCATGCGGCTGCCCGGTGAGTCGCAGGCTGAGTTCTTCCTCATGCTTCCCATGGTGCCGAGCCGCCGCGACAACATGATCGCCTGGCTCGCCGCACGCTGCGATGCGCCCGACTACGGCAAGCTGATTGTCTACGAATTTCCCAAGGAGAAGCTCGTCTACGGGCCGTTCCAGATCGAAGCGCGGATCAACCAGAGTACCGAGATATCGCAACAGATCACGCTGTGGAATCAGATGGGCTCGCGGGTGATACGCGGCGCGAACCTGCTTGTGATCCCGATCGAGAACTCGATCCTCTATGTCACGCCGCTCTATTTGCGAGCGGAGCACGGGCACCTGCCGGAGCTGAAACGCGTGATCGCAGCCTATGGCGAGCATGTGGTGATGAAGGAGACGCTCGATGAGGCTTTGTCGGCTCTGTTCACCGAGCCTGGCGCGGTGCGGCCGGTCTCGAGCACGATGGAGGAAATGCCCGTCACACGCCCATCGGCAAGTCAGGCACGGGAGGCGCTCGACCGCTACAATCAGGCCGTTGAACGATTGAGGTCCGGCGACTGGAAAGGCTTTGGCACGCAGTTCGACGCCATGCGCGAGCTCCTGGAGGACATGAACCGACACTCCGCCGACCGCTAGGGCCTCGACTTTTCAGTTTAGCCCGCTCACGCCGACGCCAAGTCAGGCGCTTCGGGCCGCTGCTCTCGCGTTGCGCGATGGTTGCATGACAAACGCCTGGCTCCGGCCCAGCTCGACGTCTGGCGATCGCGAGAGCAACTCGGGCCTCAATTCAATGATGCGCCGAAACACTCCTGACGGTCTCGGTCAGCAGATCATTTGAGGCGGAGCGGCTGAGGTCGCCCAGGCTGATGATGCCGACCATCCGCTTGCTCTTGTTGATCACGGGCAGCCTGCGGACCTGCAGTTTCTCCATATGATGCATCGCCTTTGCGAGGTCGTCGTCCTCCCGGCAGCAATGAATACCCTCAGTCATTACATCGCGGGCCGTTGCGCGGCGAGCATCAAAGGTGTGGCTCGCGAGCCCTTTGCAGACGATATCGCGGTCGGTCACCATCCCGACCAGCTTGTCGTCCTCGCCAATCGGAATGCAGCCGATGTCATGCGCCCGCATCAATTTGGCGATCTCGGCGATGGGGGTGTCGGGGCTGACCCAGTCGACACCCTTGTGCATCACGTCTTTGACTTTCATGGCGAGCCTCCGTTGTTGCAGCAGCGCCCCCATTCGTTTGAACTGTACAACCGATCGGGTGCGAGGTCACAGGAGAAAGCATCATTACTTCGCGATCTGACCAGACAAGCGCCGACGCTGTCGCCGTCGCTTTCCTGAACAGTTTGACGGCGACGTCGCGGCCGAGGTTCCCGCCCAAGATTGGGCAGTGCGCAAATCCTCAGTCGTGCGCGCTGAAGCGCCCGTGCAGTGCGTTGGCCGTCAGGCGTGCAAACTGCGCGTGACCCATATGAAGCAGCGTCTCGTGGTCGCCGGCTTCCATATAGATGTCGGGCTGCGCCTCGATGCTGTCGTCGACGATAGTATCCAGCCCGTAGCACTTGCCGACGGCGGGAACTGCACCGTGCGCACAATCGCGGAACAGCTCACCGATCTCGGTTTCTTGTGCCATGTGGACATTTCCGCCGAGTATCGTCTTCAGTTCCGACGGGCGGAGGTGATGCGATGCGGGCAAGATGGCCAGCATATATTCGCCGTCGCGCCGCAGCACGACGCCTTTGGCGAGGCGATCGCCCGGGATATGGCATGCCTCGGCCGTGCGAGTGGACGTCATGCTGAGTTCGTGCGGGACCACTTCGTATTGGATGTTCTCAGCGGCGAGGTACTTCTGGAGTGTGGGAGCAATGGCCATGATGTGACCTCCGGCGCAAAATGCACGCCATCCACCGTGAGGTCTCTCCCCTGCAGACTCTCGCCGTACGATGGGCGGCTGCTTGGTTGGAGACTCAACATAGGCCTTCAATCCGCAAGCTGCAATTCGTTGTCGTTGACCAATCTGACGCACGGTCGGCAGTCGGAAGCGCGCGCGTTGCGCTTGTTTTCCCGAACGGGCTCGGGATCACATGAGGCAAGACCGTATAAATTACATAGCAATTTCAATTATATGAGAGTTCGCGGGTTTGTTCGCTCGACAACTGATTGATCGCGCAGGCATCGGCCGAGTTTGCGCACCTTGCGCCAGTCAACTCAGTTGCCGGACTTTGGCGCGGCCTTCATCCGCTCCCGCAGACGCTGGAACGTCACGTAGAGCGTCGGGACGAGGAAGATGCCGATTGAGCTTGCCGCAAGCATGCCCGCAAATACGGCTGTCCCGACCGCCCTGCGGCTGAGCTCCGCAGCGCCGGTTGCAATCACGAGCGGCAGGAGGCCAAGGATGAAGGCGACCGACGTCATCATGACCGCGCGAAAGCGCATATGTGCGCCCTGGATCGCGGCGTCGTTGAGCGCCACGCCCGCTTCGCGTTGCTCCTTGGCAAATTCGACGATCAGAATGCCGTTCTTGGCGGCGAGCGCGATCAGGACCACGAGCCCGATCTGGCCGTAGAGGTCGAGATTGAGGCCGGCGAGCTTGATGCCGACATAGGACCCGAGCACGCCGACGACGACCGACAGCAGCACCGGGATCGGGATCACCGTGCTCTCATAGAGCGCCACCAGGAACAGGTAGGCGAACAGCACCGCAAGCATGAGCACGATGCCGGTCTGGCCAGCGGCCTGCTGCTCCTGATAGGCGGTGCCGGTCCACGCGAAACTGTAGCCCGCAGGCAGCACGGTGTTGGAGATTTCTGCCATTGCGACCATCGCGGTTCCTGAGGAGACGCCCGGCGCCGGGCTGCCGTTCACCGTCACCGAGCGATAATTGTTGTAGCGGGTGATGACCTGAGGCCCGGTCACGATCCTGATCCCGGCGAGCGACCTGATCGGCACCATCTGGCCGGCGCCGTTGCGCAGATAGATCCGCCAGATGTCCGAAATATCGGCGCGATCGAACGCTTCGCCCTGAACGTTGACCTGCCAGGTGCGGCCGAACAGGTTGAAGTTGTTGACATAGATGCCGCCGAGCGTCGCCTGCAAGGCCGTGAAGATGTCGCTGACCGTCACGCCGAGCGCCTGCGCCTTGCGGCGGTCGATGTCGAGATGGATGGATGGATTGGTCGCAGTGAAGGTCGAAAAGACACGCGCAAGCCGTGGATCGGCGTTGGCTGCACCGATCAGCGCCCCGGTGACGCTGGAGATCGCGGCCGGACTCTGTCCTTCCAGCGCCTGAAGCTGGTATTCGAACCCGCCTCCGGTGGAGAGCCCAATGATCGGCGGCAGATTGAACGGCAACACGTTGGCCTGTCGAATCTGTGCGCCGGCTGCGAAGGTTTGCCGGATCAGCGCCTGCGCGGAATCGGCTGCCGCCTTGCGATCGGAAAACGGCTTCAGCCGCGTGACCACCAATGCGCTGTTCGGTTCGGACGCGCCGTCGAGCAGGGAAAAGCCCACGATGGCAAGGACGTGATCGACGGCGGGGATCTGCTTCAGGAGATCCTCGATCTGTTGGGTGACTTCGCTGGTTCGCGCCACCGATGCGCCGTCTGGCAGTTGCACCGAGGTGAAGAAGGCGCCCTGGTCTTCCTCGGGGAGGAAACCTGTTGGCGTGATCAGCGACATGCCGAAGATGCCGGCGGCAACGACGGCGACGAACGGCAGTGAGAGACCCGGCACGCGGACCAGGCGGCGGACGCCGCCGCTGTAGCGGTCGCGCAGCCAGTCGATGAAGCCGAGGACGCGTCCCATGATGCCGCGCCTGGGCCCGGTGTGGCGCAGGAACAGCGCGCACAAGGCGGGCGACAGCGTCAGCGCATTCAACGCCGAGATCATCATCGCGGCGCTGATCGTCACCGCAAACTGGCGAAACAGCGTTCCGGAAATGCCGGGAATGAATGCGATCGGGACGAAGACCGAGAGCAGCACCAGGGTGATCGCGATGATCGGCGCGGTGATCTGGGTCATGGCCTTCTTGCTGGCCTCGGCGGGGGAAAGGCCCGGCTCCTCCTCCATCACTCGCTCGACGTTCTCGACGACGACGATGGCGTCGTCCACCACGATGCCGATGGCGAGCACCATGGCCAGCAGGGATACCGTGTTGGCCGAATAGCCCAGCACCAGCAGGACGGCGAACGTGCCCACCAGGCTCACTGGAACGGCAACGGCCGGGATCACCGTGGCCCGCAGATTGCCGAGGAAGAGGTACACCACGATCACGACCAGGACGAAGGCCTCGCCCAGCGTCCGCAAGACCTCCGTGATCGTGTCGCGCACGAAGCTCGTGGAATCGTATTGCACGAGATAGCTCAGGCCGGTGGGAAAACGCAGCGACAGCCGCTGCATCGTCGCCGCCACGGCCTGTGCGGTGCTCATCGCATTGGCACCCGGCGCCAGATAGATCGCGACCGGCACGGCCGCGCGGCCGTCGATCCGCGCTTCGCTGTCGAGATTTTGCGCGCCCATCTCGACACGGGCAACGTCCTTCACGAGCAGCGACGAGCCGTCCGGGTTGGCGCGCAGCACGATATTGGCGAATTGGTCGACGGTGGCGAGCCTGCCCAGGGTCTGCACATTGAACTGGAGCTGTTGGTCGTCGCTGATCGGACGTGCACCGATGCGCCCCACAGGCGCCTGGACGCTTTGCGTGCGAATCGCGGCAATGACATCCGATGGCGTGAGGTCGAGGCTGGTGAGTCGCTGCGTATCGAACCAGATCCGCATCGAGTAGTTCATCTTGGCGAACAGGTTCGCCTGGCCGACGCCGGGCGTGCTGGCGATCGCATCGAGCACGTTGATGATCGCGTAGTTGGTGATGAACAGCGGATCCTGCTGGCCATTGGCACTATAGAGCACGAGGAATTGCAGGATCGACGAGGACCGCTTGTGCACCGTTACCCCCTGCTGCTGCACTTCGGTCGGTAGTTGCGACAGTGCGCTCTGCACGCGGTTGTTGACGTTGACGGTATTGATGTCGGGGTTGGTGCCGAGCGCGAACGAGACCGTCAGTGTGTAGCTGCCGTCATTGGCGCTGGTCGATTTCATGTAGAGCGCGCGGTCGACGCCGATTATTTGCGCCTCCAGGGGTTGGGCGACGCTGCTCTCGACCACCTCGGCGGATGCGCCAGGGAAGGTGCCGGAGACCGTGACCTGCGGCGGCACGATGTCCGGAAATTGCGCCACCGGAATCTGCATCAACGCCAGCGCGCCGGCGATGGTGATGATGAAGGCGATCACCATCGAAAGCCGCGGGCGATCGATGAAAACGGCGGATATCATGGTTTGCGGTCCAGCGGGCGGGTCGTGCCGGAGGCGCCGTGATCCGCTTGAGGAGCCGGGGCGTCCGCGGCGGGCTTCATGCTCGACAGGATCAGCGGACTTGCCGGTCCCGGCGAAACGATCTGGCCGGGACGAACTCGCTGCAAGCCTTCCGCGATGACCTTGTCGCCGGCCGCAAGTCCGGCGATCACGGCGGCGATGGTCGTAGTCGATTGTCCGAGCTGGATGCGGCGCTGCTCGGCCTTGTTGTCGGCGCCGACAGCCAGCACATAGTCGCCCTGCTGATCGGAGAGCACGGCGGAGCGCGGGATTGCCAGCACCTCGACCGGCTGGACGCCCTCCAGCACGACGGTGACGAACTCGCCGTCAGTCAGCTCGTGAACGGTGACGCCAGCCGCCGAAGAAGCCCGCAGGATTGGATTGCCGATCTCCCCGCGTACGATGATGGTATCGGTGCTCTGGGCGATGGTGTTGTCGACGAAATTCAGCTTGCCGGAGTGGCCGTACATGCGGCCATCGGGCAGTCGCAGCTTGATCACCACCGCGTCCAGGCCGCCTTGTGGTCCGTATCGTTCCCGCAACTCGAGCCCCTGGCGGAGTGGCACCGGGAAGGTGACATACATCGGGTCCTGGCTGACGATGGTGGTCAGCACGCCCGAGCTCGGACCGACGACGTTGCCTTCCGTCACCGCCGTGCGTCCGATCTTGCCGGCAATCGGCGCGTTGATCTTCGTGTAACCGAGATTGATCTGGGAGGCTTGGACCTGGGCTTGCGCGGCTTGCACCTGGGCTTCGAGGCTGAGCTGGTTGGCGATCGCTGCATCGTAGGTGGACTGTTGCCCGGCGGGACCTCCGAGCAGGGTCCGCGCGCGTTCGGTCGTCAATTTGGCATTTTCGAGCGTTGCCTGGAGCTGCGCGACCTGCGCCTGTTTCGATGCAAGATCCGCTTCGAAGGGACCTCGCTCGAGCCGATAGAGCTCATCGCCTTCCTTGATCTCGGCGCCCTCGTCGAACAGGCGCTTGTCCAGAAATGCCGTCACGCGCGCGACGACGCTGACCCGATTGATCGCCTCGATCCGTCCAAGAAATTCGCTGGTCTCGGTGATCGGCCGCCTGGTCGCTTCCACGACGCCGACCGCAGGGGCTCCGGCCGCGGCGGGTTGTGTCCGGGCGGTCCCACCGGCGATGATCGTCAGGAGAGTTGCCGCCAGCAGCCTGATCGAGACGCCAGCAAGGTTCATTGTCCGCTCCTTGCTCCAGACCTAAGAGCCGGGCCGGGTCGGTGCTTCACCAGCGCCTCGTTACTCCCGCCGTATCCGATCGCTGCGCGCGGGCTCGTCATAACCCTTGCGACGGCTATAGAACATCAGCGCGATCAGGCCGCAGCCGAACACCAGCATCAGGACGACGGCCCCTCCGAGGATGATGTTGCGGTAGAGCGGCATCGATGGAGTTGCCTGCCATACCGACACGCAGAAGGCGGCTGCCACCACGAGAAGAGCTATCAGAGCGGCCCACAGGAGCCATTGATTCACGTGGCGCACGATCGCCTCCATCGCTCGGGTCGGGGCTTGCATAGCCTTTCTGGCAAATCTGCTCCCGGCGGATTGCGCAAGTTAAGAGGGGGCTCCTAGCGCCACCGCCATCCACAACGACGACGGCCGCGATGCCACCAGCAAACCCATCGGCGCCGGCGCGGCGGTGGGCGGCCCCAGCCCGGACCAGGTCCCCAACCGGGACCGGCTGGGGGTCCCCACCACTGAGCTTGCGTCAGGAGGTCCGACGGCTCGCTGGCCTGGCCAAGATCGTGGGCAATCGGCATCGCTTCCGCAGTCCCAATCAGACGAACTCCGACAGCGCCGATCGCCGCGGCAGCAACGGCATTCTGAGCAAAGCCAAGGAAAGCTCGACGGGTGGGAGCGTCCATCATCATCTTCTCCATCGTTACGCAGCTCGCCGCACGGACTGAAGCGCATAAAGCAGCCACGCCAAGCCGTGCGAGATCAGGTCGACGCCAAGCAGGAATCCGAGGGCCCAGACGCTGATGGTCGGAAAGCCGAACAGGATCAGCACGCCCGCGAGCAGTCCGAAGATGCCGGAGATCAGCATCATCCATCCGTTCTGCCGCCAATGGGCGAAGCTCAGCACGCACCGAATGACACCCGAGGCGAGCAGCACCGCGCCGAGGAAATAGGTGAGGATCAGGGCACCGGAAGCCGGCTGGGTGAGCAGCACGAGCCCGAAGGCGAGATAGAGCGCGCCGAGAACAATCTGCCACAGGAAGCCGCCCCATCCTTTGGTCCAGAAGGCATGGATGATCTCGAATGCGCCAGCCGCGATAGCCGTCAGCCCGATCAGCTTGACGCTGATGATCGTCGCGAAAACCACGTCGCTGAGAGCCGCGATGCCGGCGGCGATCATCACGATGCCGAGGAGAGCGCAGACCCACAGCGGAGGCGAGCCCAGAACCCCGATGTCCGACCGGCTGTCATAGACTGTCATGCCATCCTCCTGATCCGCGCGATGATCGGCACGCTTGGGATGGTAGCTTCGAGCCCGCGCCGTCGACATCCGACGAAACCCTGAGCGACGGGGTGGGAATGTTCTCGTGAGCCCACCGGAATCCGGCGATCGCGCGCGGGATCGCGGTTGCGAGCTAGCGGCTGCCGCGCGGACCCAGCGTCAGATTGGTGACACCAGCTGCGAGATTGATTCCGATCGATCGCTCGATCGACAGCGGCTGCAACATCACGCTCCTGCGCGAGCCGCCGATCAGGACGTTGGCGCCGAGACCGGGGCCGAATGCCAAGCTGCCGCTCGCGCCGACATAGTTGCCGCGCAGGGTGGCGGAGCCGATCCGCGAGTTCTTGGCGAGCACGGCCCACGACAGGCTGCCTGCACTGGTCACGCCGAGATCGAGGCCAACGCGCCGGATCCGTCCCTCATAGATGAACTGCCTCGGCGGGTTTCTCGCAAAGAATGTGCAGCGCAGTGACTGCACCGATCCGAGCACAAGCCCGACGCGCGGGTTGCTCAAGCAGAGGAGCCGGCCGACCCTGAACGTTTCGGCGCGCGCGGGCAGGTTGGCGATGCATAGCAGCGCGGATGTGGCGAAGACTGCAACAGGCCGTGTCATTCGCATTCAAGCCTCCACTTGGCTGTTGGTGTCGGAGGGCGCAATCCTCGGTCGGCTGTCCTGGCGGAGCCAGAACGTGATGCCGAGGCCGATCAGCAGCACCGCGCCCAGCAGGAAGAAGAAGACGGACTGCTTCAGCCAGGAGATTGCTGGGACGGCCACGCCCATCGCCAGGCCGAGGAACGAGATTTGCAGCGACAACAGGCTGACGCCGGCAAGGAACGTGCCGAGTGCGAGCAACGTCAGCAGGACGAGGCCGGTTGCCGGTGTCGGAAGCAACTGCTGGACGCCCGAGATCAGTATGATGTTCATAGTGATCAGGACGGCAATCCAATGCAGCGCCTGGGTCCAGATCAATCGGAGCTGGGCCTCTTTGCCTTGGGTCTCCGGCCATTTGGTAACGACGCAGACGACGCAGATGGCAAGCGCCAGGAATTCCCAGTAGCCGACGAGAGGCTGGTGGGAGACGTTGGTATAGGCGACGCCTGCGATAGCGAGCACCAGCGCCACGACATAAGGAAGCTGCTGCCACAGGAAATGAGCCATTCCGGGACGAGGCGAGGGAGGCTCCGTACCCACGTTCCGTTGTACATCGATCTTGCTCATGGGCTATCCAGTCACGATCTACCGTCGTTGAATGTCTGCTTGAGGTTGTCGCCAAGGTAGTCCTCGACGTAGAATCGGATGATTGCGACACGGCCGATCGCGACCAGTGGCATGGCCAGCGCAATGCCCAGGACGCCGAACAGCGCGCCCAGAATGACGATGGCGACCAGCGTCCAGGCAGGCGGGATCTCGACCGCCTGACGCTGGATCAGCGGGCCGATCACATAGCCTTCGACTGACTGGATGATCGTGTAGATCAGGACGGCCCAGATCAGCAGCGAACTGCCGAGCGGCATTGCGACGAGCGCGATCGGAATTGCGGCCACGATGGGTCCTAGATAGGGAATGAAATTCGACAGGCCCGCCTGCAATCCGAGCACGAAAGGACCGGGCAGCCCGATGAGGTAGAGTGCGATCCAGACCCACAGCGTCATCAGGATGATGCGGATGAGCTGTCCGACCAGCCACAGCCGCATGACGGTGCCTATCTCGTCCATGACGGCTCTTGTCCGCGCGCGATAGGACTGCTTCACCAGCATGACCAGGCTTTCGCGATGGCTGTTCGGATCGAAGGCAAAGAGGATCCCGAGGAACAGGATCACCAGCGCGCCGGTCAGAAGAGTTGAGGCTCCGCCGAGCAGAAATTGTGCATGGCTGAGAAAACGGCCCTGATCCGAGAACAGCCATTGTGCAAAGTCGCGGCCCCATTCCGGGCCGAGGAGGTCAACGCCATATGACAGGAGATGCTCCTGCAGGACGTCGATCTGGCTGTCCATGACCTTCAGCAGGAGGCGCGTCTGCTCCGGCAGCTTGCCCGCACCCCAGACCATTCCAAACCCCGACAGAGCGGAGAACAGCAACAGGACCAGCGTCAGGCGCCAGGCGCGATTGAGCGGAAGGACCGGCGCCAGAGCCCTTGCGCACGCGTCCAGAAATGCGGCGAACAACACGCCTGCGAAGATGAGCAGGAGACTGGACACCGTCTGCCACGCCAGAAACAGGAAGACGCATGCGGCGAGCAGGGTGAGTCCGGTCGCGAGAATGCTGCGTCGCGCGTCCGGCAGATCGGCGGACGTGTCGCGCAGAACGACCTCGTGGAGCTTCTCCGGTCCTGTCCTGGACTCGCTCATGGATCGGTCCAATCGCTGGAGTGGGCTATCGTCTTTGCGCCTAGGTCCGGACGCGCCGGCTGCCATAGTGCGGATGCTTTCCGCCGCGATGACGCCAGTAACGGTGCTTCGTCGGGTTCGTATTGGTGTTGGGCGCCGCGTTCTTCGGTGCCGGCGCGCCGGCATCTTTTTGGGCAGACACGCCGGTCTCGGTCGACTGGGCCAGCGACAGGGTTGGATATGCGGAGACCGCCACCAATCCGCCGAGGATCAAGGCGCTACAGATGGCCCGGGTGCTCATATCCGCCTCCATGTAACCAGGGACAAGGACTCAAATCGAGATGGCTCCGGTGGCCAGCGCGTAGACGCCGGCGCATGCGGCGATCGTGATCGCTGCAAAGAGGATGATTTCGAACGGCCGGAAGATCGCTTCCTTGCGCTCGCGTTTTGCGAGAAG
This sequence comes from Bradyrhizobium sp. 1200_D9_N1_1, assembly GCF_052075915.1. Taxonomy (NCBI): domain Bacteria; kingdom Pseudomonadati; phylum Pseudomonadota; class Alphaproteobacteria; order Hyphomicrobiales; family Nitrobacteraceae; genus Bradyrhizobium; species Bradyrhizobium sp. 1200_D9_N1_1. The sequence goes on from NZ_CP197226.1 coordinate 1,879,206, forward strand.
GAACAGCAACGTGCCGGGCGCATAGAGGATCGACGACAGCAGGAGAAACTTGGGCCCGCCTGCGTAGATCATGCCGGCCGCGTAAACTGTCGCGATGGCCGAGCGGATCCAGTCGACAATCCGGGCGTGCTCGCCGGCGTGATAGGCCTCGCTGGTCCAGGCGAGCTTCAGGCCGTACGCCGCAACAAAGAAATATGGGATCAGCGTCATCGCGCTCGTCATCTTCAAGGCAAGCGTGAATGCGTATTCCGCAAACCAGGTGACGAGCAGAAAAATCTGGATGACGCAGTTGGTGAGCCAGAGCGCGCCGGCAGGGACCTTGTACACGTTCACCGTGGCGAGAAAGGAGGGCATGGTGCGGTGGATCGCGGCGGAATGCAGGATCTCGGCCGCCAACAGCGACCAGGACAGGTAGTTGCCGAGGACCGAGATCAGGAGTGCCACGCTGATGAACACACTGCCCCAGCGGCCGACGACCGCCTCCATCACGCCGGCCATGGATGGTGTCGGGAGATCCGCCAGCTCCGCTCGTGGCAGCACGCCGTACGACAGGAGCGTCACGAGGACGAGGAGGCACAGAACCGTCAGAAAGCCGGCAAGGGTTGCGAATCCGACATCGGCGCGGCTCCGGGCGTAACGGGAGTAGACACTCGCGCCTTCAATTCCGACGAACACGAACACCGTCAGCAGCATCGTGCCGCGAACCTGCGCGACTACCTTCGAAACGGCCGGCTGCTCCGTGCCCCAGAAATTAATGGAGAAGAGCGAGCCGTCGAAGGCGATGACGGCGACGACGATGAACAATAGTATCGGGATGATTTTAGCGTAGGTCGCGATCGTATTGAGCGCGGCCGCCCCCGTGATGCCGCGCAGCAGCAGAATGTGCACGCCCCAGAGCAGGACGGACGCCGAAGCGATCGCCACCGGCGTCGTGCCGTCGCCGAAGACCGGGAAAAACTGTCCGAGCGTCGCCTTGATCAGGACGAGGCAGGCGACGTCGGCAAGGCAGCAACCGATCCAGTATCCGACGGCCGAAGCAAAGCCGATATAGTCGCCAAATCCGGCCCTGGCATAGGCATAGATGCCGGCATCGAGGTCCGGCTTGCGCTGTGACAAGGTCTGAAACACGAAGGCGAGCATCAGCATGCCCGTGCCTGCGATGGCCCAGGCGATCATCGCTCCGAGCGCGCCCGTGGTCCGCCCGAACGCTGCAGGCAATGCAAAGATACCGGAACCGACCATCGACCCGATCACGAGCGCGATGAGCGCATTCCGGGAGAGCCTTTGATCGGCCTGGCTCGATGGAGGCGCCATGGTGCAAGCTGGCCTTCCAATCGGAGATCGGGCAGGCGCGACAAACCTTTGCGACGGTGGAGCGCCGGCCACCCCTTGGCGAAGACCTTAGGAGCAGCCCTTCTGCTCGAACATCCGTGATTCTATGTAGAGAGCAGTGGCAGGAAACCAGTAGGCCGAACCTGGTCCGGCCAGCCTCGTCTTTCCTCAGTCGCGACCGGACGAAAGTCCGGGAGCAGTATCGGCCACAAACACGAAGCTCGACCGGACGAATTCCCCGGCCTTGGCCAGCTCTTCTGCAATGCGACGGGCATGCAGCATCGCCGCGTGCTGGTCAACGTGCTCGCATCCGCTCTCGTCCGGCGAGAGGCCGTATTTGTCGACGATGTGAAAGAAGTACCGCATGTCGGCCGATTAGGCCGGAAAGCGTGCCGCTTCCAGTGACAAATGCGTAAGGGGCGTGCTCGGAAGGACGAACGCAAGCGGCAGCACCATCTTACGATTCCGTAAGGCGGAAATCGCCACAACTGAAAGGCCGGCGTGCCACATTTGCAGGCCGAGTAGGGTGATCGTGCCCCCGGGATATCAGGTGATTGTCCGATATCCCGTGCGAGGGCAGAGGAATAGGGTCGCTGCCTCCCAACGGCTCCGCGAGGAGGCAAGCGATGTCAAACTACGATCAGAACCTGGCGACCTCTGACGCAATCGCGGTGGACGCTGGATTGCGCGGTTACATGCTGCGCATCTACAACTACATGGCCGCCGGCGTCGGCCTGACCGCCGTTGTGGCCTGGCTGACCTATCAGCTCACCGGTCCCGCATTGCTGCAGAGTCCGTTGATGTGGGTCTTCATACTGGCGCCGCTCGCGCTGGTCTTTTTCATCAGCGCGCGCATCAATACGCTGTCGGCGGCGACGGCGCGGCTTCTGTTCTTCATCTATGCCGCGCTGGTCGGGGTCTCGCTCTCGATACTGCTGCATATCTACACCAGCGCCTCGATCACGCGCGTGTTTTTCATCGCGGCCGCGATGTTCGGAGCGCTCAGCGTATTCGGCTACACCACAAGGCGTGACCTGTCCGGTCTCGGCACTTTCCTGTTCATGGGCCTGATCGGGGTCATCATTGCCAGCCTGGTGAACCTCTTCCTGCAATCAAGCGGGCTCGACTGGTTGATCTCGGTCGTGGGTGTCGGCGTCTTTGCGGGGCTCACGGCCTACGACACCCAGCGGATCAAGGCGATGTACGACAGCGGGGACGATGAAACGTCGGCTGGCCGCAAGTCGGTGATTTCAGCGCTGTCGCTCTATCTCAACTTCATCAACCTGTTCATGATGCTGCTGCGTCTGGCCGGCAGCCGGCGCTGAGCGGCCAAAGGGCTGTCAGGCCGCCGGTCGCTCCGCGGCGCTTGCTAGCGCGTCGCGCAGGGCCTGTTCCCTGGTATCATCCAAAGACGTCTTCAGCACGGTCCCTCCGGCGTCCTTGATCTCCTTCAGTACCTTGTCGGCGGTCATACTCTTGATCAGGACGAACAGGGCGGCGTTGCCGGTGTGGAGCGACGCTGACAATTCCTTCATGAAGGAGTCGTCGATGCCGAAATCGGATAACGCGCCGCCGAGCGCGCCGGAGGCCGCGCCGACGGCGACACCGAGGATCGGATTGAGGAAAATCATGCCAATCAGAAGCCCCCAGAAACCACCGGTTACCGCTCCCATCGACGTCGTGTTGACGAGTTGATTGAGCTTGATGCCCCCGGAATCGGTCTTCACGGCGATCACGGCATCGCTGATCGTGATCAGATATTCCTTCTGCAGGTTGAGCAGCCGTTGACGAACTTCCTCAGCCTTCGCTTCGGATGGATATACGATCGCCACTAAATCGGACATGAAGACCTCCTGCTGGATCGCAACTCCCGGCCAAGCCTGGTACGCCAGCGCCGCTGGCGGGATGCGTTGTCAGAGATTAGCCGTCGGTTCACCGGCGCGGGATCGGAGAAAACCCTGAGGCGTCGGGATGAATGTTCCTGATCATGGCGATGGGGAACACTTGGGCCTGACCTGTTCTTGGGCCTCACCTGTTCCCGGCCGATGCATGAGCCGGCGCCTCACGCGGCCACAAGCATCAACACGCCGAACAGCAGGGCCAGCATGAGAAGGCAGATGCTTGCCGCCGGCCACTCGCACAGGACACCGTTGCCCCTTTCAACATAGCCACCGAACGCGCAGCAGCCGCGTCGGAATGAATCGAACACGCCGATGGCGAGCCTCCAACGCACCGAAGACGCAAGCGGGTGCGGCCAGGGGCGGAGCAGGATTGCCAGCACGACGCCTCCCAGGAGAGGCAAGAGGAATTTGGAGAGAGTTTCGAGATCTAAGAGACCGGACGGCGAGATGCGCTGGACAGGCAGAAACGGTTCCCAGGGCACGAGGCCAAGCAATAACGAGCAGAGCGCCAGCACGAGCACCGCCACGTCCGGAAGGCGCGGTGCCGGGTCGGTCAATACAACAGACTTGTCCGGAGGGGCCAGCGCATGAGCCAGAACCAGCACGACATAGGAGGCAGTGAACGCCCCGCTTGCCTGGAGCACGACCGCCCACCACCATTGCTCCCTCTCGGTCGCGGCCTGAAGCAACAGGTCTTTCGCCAGGGACGCGCCACTCGGCTGCACGCCCATCAGCGCGATGCCGGCGATGGCAAACGCCAGGACGCTCAAGGGCAGGACGCGCGCGATACCGCCGAGCCCCGCGATGCGATCGTGGCCCAGCCCGGCGTAGATCGATCCGGCGGCCATGAACATCGCCGCCTTTGCGGTGGCGTGAGAGGCAGCCTGCAGCAGGCCGCCCGCCAGGGCCTCGCCACTCTCCAGATGACCCGAGGCATTGAACGCGAGCGGAAACATCAGGAAGAGATACCCGATCTGGGCCAGCGTCGAATACGCGATCAGGAGCTTCAGTCGCTCCTGGCGCAAGGCGAGGACGCTTCCGAGCACGATTGCCGCAGCTCCCAGCGCGGCGAGCAGTTGTGCGGCGGCGAAACCAGGCAGCCCGGGCATCACCTGGAACCAGAGCCGCACGATGATGAAGAAAGATCCCTTCACGACGAGGCCAGACAGGATCGCACTAGCGGCAGCCGGCGCGCCTGCGTGGGCAGGCGGCAGCCAGAGATGCAACGGAAAGAGTGCGGTCTTGGCCAGAAGACCTGATGTCATCAATGCCGCCGCGACGAGCGAGGCAGGCTGTGCTCCAATCCGGTGCGACAACAGCACGATATCCAGGGTGGCATGAAGACCATAGAGGAGCGCCGTGCCCAGCAAATAGAGCACGGAGCCGAGCAATGCGAAGAGCAGATAGCGTATCGCCGCGCGCAGGGTCTCCGGACGGCCATCCAGCGAGACCAGCGGCACCGCGGCGAATGTCAGCAATTCCAGGGCAACATAAAGCGTGAAGAGGTCTCCACCGACAAAGATTGTGTTCAGCGCGGCCCAGACCGCCAGCAGCAGGATCCAGAACACGAATGGCGCGCGCGCCTCCGTCGTTGTCACGGAGAATTCAGTACCGGCATAGACGGCGACTGCGGAGATCACGACTGCGGTCGCCGCAAGCATCACGGCCGACAATCCGTCCGCGCGCAGCGCCACCCCCAGCGGCGGCGGCCAGGCGCCGAGCAGGTAAACGAGAGGGCCCATGCGCTGCGCAACTGCTGCCAGAATCGCTACGACGATCACCAGCCCCAGCGGGATCGTCGCGAATGCGACCAGCCTGATGTGTCGCTCGCCCAGAACGAAGGCTAGCAGAACACCCGCGATGGGTATGGCAATCGACAGCACCAGCAGGAAGCCGCTTGGGGTTGTTGTCGCGTCCAGCGCTGGGGCAGGGGGCAGCATCAGCCACCGGCCTGATCTGGGTCATCGCGCGGCGAGGCGCGACTGCGCGGCGCCATGGAGGCACTCGTCTGGAACAGCCGCAGCAGCAGTGCAATCGCCAAAGCCGTTGCGGAAAACGCGACGACGATGCCGGTGATCACCAGGGCTTGCGGCACCGGATCATTGCCGATCCCCGCCGCCGCACCGCGCCGTCCAACGACGCCGAACAGGAGGAATACGCCGCTGCCGAGCAGATTGAAGGCGATGATCTTGCGGAGGGGCTGGGGCTTCGTGATCAGGCCGTAGAGCCCAAGTCCGACCGTGGCAGCAGCGCACAATCCGAACACCGTCACGCCGCTCACGGCTCCATGCCCCGTTCCGGTACGCCGGCGAGCAGCAGTCCGAGCGTCGCTGCGATCGTCAGGGTCATTGCGACCTCGATGCCAAGTATCAGCGGCTTGGCCAGCGCTGGCGGATAGGACAGGAACGCGGCGCCAAACAGAAGGCCGGCAAGGCCGACGAGCAGGAACAGGCCGGGCCCGGCAACGAGGATGAACCGTACCGATCGATCGCTCACGAGCGGTGTGTCCGCCAATCCGGCCATGACGGCCAGCAGCCACATCGACGCGAGAATCGCGCCGCCCTGAAAAGCTCCGCCGGGATGGTCGGAACCGGTCCAGAGGATATAGATCCCGATGACGATGCCAACCGGCGGCAGCAGCCGCGCAAGAAAGGCGAGAACGCCACGTGGATCGGCTTGGTGGCGCGGCCCGGGGCGGCCGCCCCACGCACTGTCAGGCGCAAGCGACCAAACGCCGACGATGGCCAGCAACAGCACGATCTTCTCGAGCATCGTATCCATGGCGCGGAACGCCATGAGCACGTTGGTGACGGGGTTGGACAGACCCGTTGCCCAGGCATTTGCAACAGCAGCCGGAGCAAGCGTCGGAGCGGAATCGGGCAGCCACAGGACCGCGCCGGCCAGCGCCGCAGCCGTCAGCACGGACAGCGCTGCGGCGCCCGCTCGCAGCAGTTTGCCTGGCGCTTCGTCCGCCATCATGTCGGCATCCCGCAATCGCGCCGCCGCGCTCAGCAGCAAGACGCCACCGAGGCCGCCGCCGATTGCGGCCTCGGTCAGAGCAACGTCGGCAGCGTCGAGGCGTACCCAGATCAGTGCCACCAGCAGTCCATAGGCAACGAACCCGACCGTGGCCGAAAACGTCTCGGGCACGACGATCGTCCAGACGCCGAGGGTCAGCACGACCGCGGCAAGGACAATTTCAAAGACCGTCGCAATGCTCATCGGTTCAACTGGCCTTGGCGCGCCGCGCGCGCAATCAGTTGCGAGACGGTGGCGCCCGCGAGCAGGCCGAGCAGCCAGATACCAACCAGCTTCGACCCGTCGCGAAGACCCGCTGCTTGCGGGAGCAGTCCGAGCACGACCAGGCCGAGGCCGAGGTTGTCCGCCTTGGTGAGCGCGTGCAGACGCGTCAGGGTATCGGGAAAGCGAAGCAGGCCGACCGTGCCCGCCAGAAAGAAGAACGCGCCGGCCGACACCGCTGCAATCGTCATCATGTCGCGTGCGAGGCTCATTCGTCCTCCGTTGATGCGGTCCCATCGGCCTCGAAGCGGGACAGCCCCTTCTTGACGAACGCGATGGAGGCGAAGGTGGCGAGCAGCGCCAGGGTCAAAGCCACGTCGATCGCTGCGGGTATGCTCGCTACGGTGCCGAGCAGCAGCAGCGTCGCAATGCCTCCGGTCCCGATCAGTTGCGTCGCCATGACCCGGTCAGCGTCGCCGGGGCCACGCAGGATCGACAACAGTCCAAGCGCCAGCATTGCCAGAATGAAACCGACCACGACCGTCAGGAACTCAGTCATTGTAAAGCGCTCGAACCAAGGCCGCCTCCTCCTGATCAAGTTCGGCGATCACGGGCTGATCGACGTCGAGGCAGTGATAGAGGAGTTGCGCCTCCTCCTCACCGGCCGGCACGGTGCCTGGCAACAGGCTGGTGAGCGTTGCGAACACGTTGCGACGCAGGCCACGCGGAAGACGGGTTGGATACGCGACAAATCCCGGGCGCAGCGGCAGGCCGGGATCGAGTGCGCGCCTTGCGACGTCCACTCCGGCCACAATGGACTGGTACAGGAACAGAAGCGCCAGTCGGAGGATGGCGCGAGGTGAGCGCCGCGACGTGCCAGGCTCCAGCAAACGCAAGCTCGTCCAGGTTGCCGTCGCGACGGCGATTGTTGCGGCAGGAATGTCATCGACAGAGGTGCCGGCAAGCACGAGCCAAAGGCAGAGGAACCATGCCGCTCGGGACGCCGCGCTTCGCCAGGACGCCCCGACGCCCGTACGCGCGTCTCGTTTTCCTGAGGGTCCGCTCACGTCGGAGTCCTCGGCTGGCGGCGGGTTAGTTCGCGCCGTTCTGCGATGTTTCGAAAACCAGGCCTTGTGCATTGAAGGACGGGATTCCGGCGGCGGCGCTGTCGGCGGCCGCAGCCGAGAACCCGTCGATGTGTCGAAACGGGGGTTGGCGTAGCGATACAACAGCATCCACACCGGTTCGAATGGCGTCCACGAGCGGATCGTTCGACGCCATCGCCCTGGATGGGCTCTCGCTGCCCTGCCACGCAACTAGCGTGACGCCTGCCGAGGGAAGCAGGTGCCGCCTCTTCCGCTCCGGGACGCCTGGCACTGATCCTGGGTGGAGTACTTGCAGTTCACCATCCCTTTGAATTTGGAGCACCATTGGTTCTGCTGGGTCTGTGCCGATGCAGTCTGTGGCGCGATGGTCAGCATTGCCGAGATCGCCGCTGCAACTAGGATCAACTTTCGCATCTTGAACCCTCCTGATTCATCAAGCCGACGCGCTCGATCGCTTCATCTGGGTGTGCAACCGTGCGCTCTTGATGAGACCGGCGATATTGGGTGATTGCCTGATCAGGCGTCAGGAATTCCCTAGAGCGCTCTCCGACGGATTGTCACGCCTCGTCGGGTTTCTGCCTGCGTTTGCGTTGTGCCGTAACCGCGATTGCATCCGGCCGCACCGAGTAGATTTGCCGATGTGTGCGGCCGATCCCCTGGGCAAGAATACCGAGGGGCGATATCGCGAAATCGCAACCTCGGGAAAGGCGGACCTGCCCGGCAACGTTTCAGGAGCTTGGCTATGCGCGGTCGCCGAACGACATCTCGGCAAGCCATTGCATTGACGCTGATGGCGGCTGCATCCGCGTCGGTCCTGGCTGCGTGTGACCGTCAAGTGGAAACCAAGGAATCGTCTCCGCGTCCGGTCCGGACCACGACGATCGAGAAGCGTGAGAGCCTGGTGCCGCTGACCTTCACGGGGCGCATCGAGGCGGAGGACGAAGTCAGCGTCGCTTTCCGGATCTCCGGACGTCTGCTTGCGAACGACACCAGGCTCGGTGACAGGGTCGAGGCCGGGCAGTTGCTGGCCCAACTCGAGCCTCAGAACGAGCTGAGCACATTGCGACAGGCGAAGGCCGCTCTTTCCGCCGCACAGGGCCAGTTGACGCAGGCACGCAACCATTACGAACGCCAGGAGACTCTGTTGGCACAAGGGTGGACCACGCGTGCCAATTTCGAGGCGGCGACGCAAGCACGACAGACCGCCCAGTCGCAGGTCGAGGCGGCGGAGGCGCAATTGAGCTCTGCGCACGATCTCGTCAGTTTCACCGAACTGCGAGCCGACGCGCCGGGCAAGATCACCGCGACGGGGCCGGCGGCCGGCGAGGTCGTTCAGGCCGGACAAATGATCGTGCGGATCGCGAGGCAGGACGGCCGCGACGCGATCTTCGATGTTCCCGCTCAGATGGTCAGATCGGCCCCGGCCGATGTGCAGGTGACCGTCAGCCTGACGGATGATCCGAAGATTACGGCGCGAGGCCGCATTCGTCAGATCGCGGCTCAAGCCGATCCGGTCACCCGCACCTTCGAGGTCAAGGTCGGCCTGACGGATCCACCGGCGGCGATGCGGCTCGGCGCGACTGTCAATGGCCGCGTCGAAACCAGTTCCGGTCCGGTGATCGACATACCGGCAACCGCGTTGACGCGGATAAATCGACAGCCGGCGGTGTGGATTGTCGATCCGTCGACGAACCTCGTTTCGGCGCGCAATGTCGATATCCTGCGTTTCGACCAGGCACAGGTCATCGTCTCGCAGGGGTTGGACGCCGGAGAGATCATCGTCACCGCGGGCGTGCAGGCGCTTCATCCGGGCCAGAAGGTGCGGGTGCTCGGGGCAGAGCCATGACCGGGCTCAATCTCTCCGACTGGGCCCTCAGGCATCGCTCGCTTGTCGTCTATGTCATGATCGTTGCCGTGATCGCCGGGGGCCTGGCGTATTTCCGGCTTGGTCGAAACGAGGATCCCTCCTTCACCATCAAGACCATGGTCGTTCAGGCGGCCTGGCCGGGGGCAACGGCCGAAGAGACGATGAAGCAGGTGACTGAGCGGCTCGAGCGCCAATTGCAGGAGACGCCCCATCTGGACTTCCTGCGCAGCTTCACCCGGGCGGGTCTCGTCACCATTTTCGTCAACCTGGAAGGAAGTGCTAACGCGAGGCAGGTTTCCGACACCTGGTATGAGGTGAGAAAGAGCATCGGCGACATGCGGCACACCTTGCCTGCCGGAGTTGTCGGTCCGGGCTTCAATGACGACTTCGGTGACACGTTCGGCATCGTCTACGGCTTCACCAGCGACGGCTTCACGCAACGGGAGTTGCGGGATCACGTCGAGCGCATCCGTTCTCGATTGCTTCAGGTCCCGGACGTGTCAAAGATCGAACTCCTGGGTGCGCAGGACGAAGTGATCTTCGTCGAATTCTCCAAGCAGGAGCTCGCGACCTTGGGCGTCGATCGGGCGGCTCTGCTCGCCGCGCTGCAATCGCAGAATATCGTCCGCCCGGCGGGCGTGATCCAGACCGGCAAGGAAAGCATCTCCGTGCGGGTGTCGGGCGGTTTTCAGTCGGAGCAGGACATCGCCAGCGTCAATTTCGTCGCAGGAGGGCGCACGATTCGGCTGAGCGACATCGCGCAGGTGCGGCGCGGCTACGTGGATCCGCCGCAACCGATGTTCCGGGTCAACGGCCAGCCCGCAATCGGGCTTGCCATCGCAATGCGCGACGGCGGCGACATTCTTGCGCTCGGCCGAAACGTCAAGAAGGTGATGGCGGAGATCACCGCCGATCTCCCGATCGGAATCGAGCCGATCCTCGTTGCCGACCAGGCCGTCGTGGTGGGAGGCGCGATCGGCGAATTCATGACCTCGCTCCTTCAGGCTATCGCCATCATCCTGGTGGTGAGCTTCATCAGCCTCGGAATCCGTCCCGGCCTCATCATCGCGCTTGCCATTCCGTTGACGCTGGCCATCGTGTTTCCGATCATGGAGATCGCTCGCGTCGACATGCAGCGAATATCGCTGGGAGCGCTGATCATCGCGCTCGCACTGCTGGTCGACGACGCGATGACGACCACCGACGCAACGCTCAATCGGCTGGCGCAAGGCGACAGCAAGGTCGACGCTGCGACGTTTGCCTACCGCAGTCATGCCTTTGCCATGCTCGCCGGAACGCTGGTGACGATCGCGGGCTTCATCCCGGTCGGGTTTGCCGCGAGCTCGGCCGGCGAATATACGTTCTCGCTGTTTGCGGTGGTTGCGATCGCGCTCCTGGTGTCGTGGCTCGTTGCCGTGGTCTTCACGCCCTTGCTGGGTGTCGTCATTCTCGTCCCGCCGGTGCAGAAGGGGGCTGCCGAGCCTGGCGCGATGTTCCGTTTCTATCGGAATTTTCTGACGCTGGCGATGCGCGCCAAGTGGCCGACGATTGCGATCTCGCTGGCGCTCTTTGCCGCGTCCGTTCTCGCGCTTCCGTTGATCCCGCGGCAGTTCTTTCCGTCGTCCGATCGACCCGAATTGCTCGTGGACCTCACCCTGCCGCAGAACGCATCGATCCATGCGAGCGAGACGGCAGCCAAGCGCCTGGATGCAGCATTGGCCGCCGATCCGGACGTCCGTCATTGGAGCACCAATGTGGGGCGCGGCGCGATCCGCTTCTATCTTCCACTGAGCGTGGAGCTTCCGAACGATTCCTTCACGCAGGCGGTTGTGGTGGCAAAGGACGTCGCAGCGCGCGAGCGCCTGCAGGCGAGGCTGGAACGTCTTCTCGCGGAGCAGTTTCCGGCCGCCGTTGCGTCGGTTTCGCCTCTCGGCCTCGGCCCCCCCGTCGGATGGCCGCTGCAATATCGCGTTGGCGGACCCGATGTGGAGCAGGTACGTGAGATTGCGCTCAAGGTCGGGCAGATCGTTGCCTCCGATCCCAGGACAAAGAGCATCAACTTTGACTGGATGGAGCCGGAGCGCCAGCTGCGGATTTACGTCGATCAGGATGAAGCGCGCCGTCTCGGCCTGAGCTCGCAGGCGATATCGAGCGTATTGAACACCGTGATATCTGGCGCAGTCGTCACCCAGGTCCGCGACGACATCTATCGGGTCAACGTGGTGGCCCGGGCTATCGACGAACAGCGCATTTCGCTGTCCAACCTGCGCACGCTCCAGGTGCCGCTGCCTGGAGGAAAGACGGTGTCGCTCAGCCAGTTTGCGACGTTCGGATATCATCAGGAGCATCCCCTGATCTGGCGGCGCGACCGTATTCCGACCCTGACGGTGCGTGCCGAAATCGGCGGTGGAACGCTGCCCGATACGGTGGTGGATGCCCTATCGCCCGCGATCGAAAAGCTGAGGAAGACGCTTCCTGCATCCTACGGCGTGGCCGTCGGCGGGACCGTGGAAGAGAGCCGGAAATCGCAGGCCTCCGTGCTCGCTGTGGTGCCCATGATGCTGTTCGTCATGTTCACCGTTCTGATGGTCCAGTTGCAGAGCTTCCCGCGACTGGTCATGGTCGTTAGCGTGGCCCCGCTCGGGATGATCGGTGTTGTGGCCGCGCTGTTGCTGTCCGGCAGGCCGATGGGCTTTGTCACCATTCTCGGCGTTCTCGCCCTGCTCGGCATGATCAGCAAGAACGCGGTGATTCTGATCAGCCAGATCGATGCGGAGCGCGCGCAGGGCAAGAGCCCATGGGACGCGGCGGTGGATGCCAGCAGCTCCCGTTTCCGTCCCATCATGCTGACGGCGGTGTCGACCGTTCTCGGCATGATCCCGATTGCTCCAACCGTCTTCTGGGGCCCGATGGCCGTCGCAATCATGGGCGGCCTGCTGGTCGCGACCGTGCTGACGCTTGTCTTGCTGCCGACATTGTACGTGACCTGGTTCGGGGAGAAGGGACCAGCCATGGCCTCCGCTCCACCGTCGTCTTGAGCGACTGTTTCCGGCGAGGGAAATCCCGACGCTCGACTAGGTAATCACCCGATATTCCAGGTTTCGCCCAAGGCGCATCGTGCGACCGCCGGCAAGGTCGCTCGGCCAGGATGTTGCGCACCCGCGCGTCGCGAGGTCTTCTCATGACTGGGACGCCGTCAATCCAAAAGCTCTCCCTGTTCGCATTGACCGCGATGGTGGTCGGCTCGATGGTCGGCTCGGGGATATTCTCGCTGCCGAGAACTTTCGGCATCGCCACCGGTCCGTTTGGCGCGATCTTCGCCTGGTGCATTGCCGGCGGCGGCATGTACACCCTCGCGCGGGTGTTCCAGGCGCTGGCCGAGCGAAAGCCCGAGCTCGATGCCGGCGTCTATGCCTATGCGAAGGAAGGATTTGGCGACTATCCCGGCTTCTTGTCGGCATTCGGATACTGGATCGGCAGCTGCATTGGCAACGTATCCTATTGGGTCCTCATCAAGTCGACCTTGGGCGCCTTCTTTCCGGTCTTTGGGGATGGCAACACGGTCACCGCAATCATCGTCGCCTCGATCGGAATTTGGCTGTTCCACTTCATGATCCTGCGCGGCGTGCAGCAGGCGGCCGCGATCAACACCATCGTCACTGTCGCCAAGATCGTGCCGATCCTGGTCTTCATCGTTATCCTGATATTCTCGTTCAACGCCGACATGTTCCGCGGCAATTTCTGGGGCGGCGAGGGCATGCCGGACAAGGGCCTGTTCGAGCAGATCCGCGCCACCATGCTGGTCACGGTGTTTGTCTTTCTCGGCATCGAGGGCGCCAGCGTCTATTCACGCTACGCCAAGGAGCGCGCGCATGTCGGTGCTGCGACCCTGCTGGGGTTTGCGATCGTCACGAGCCTGATGGTGCTCGTCACCATGCTGCCATACGCCGTGCTTCTCCGCGCCGAGATCGCCGGCATGCGGCAACCGTCCATGGCGACGGTCCTGGAGGCCGTGGTCGGGCATTGGGGCGCGATCTTCGTCAGCATTGGACTTCTGGTTTCGGTGTTGGGGGCCTATCTCGCCTGGTCGCTGATCTGTGCCGAGGTGCTCTCCGCCGCCGGCCGGACCAGGGATATGCCGGCATTGTTCGGCACGGAGAACGCGAACAAGGTGCCGGCCGCGGCGCTCTGGCTCACCAACGTGATCGTCCAGCTCTTCGTCATCAGCACCTATTGGTCGCAGGATGCCTTCGCGCTGATGCTCAATCTGACGAGCGTGATGTCACTCATTCCGTTCTTCCTCGTCGCGGCCTACGGGCTCCTGCTCGTCAGGCGGGGCGAGACCTATGAGAAGAGCGGCAGCGAGCGAACGCGCGACACGATCTTTGCTGGCATCGCCGTCATCTACACGCTGTTCCTGATCTATTCGGCCGGAATGAAGTTCCTGCTGCTGTCCTTGATCCTCTACGCGCCGGGCACCGCGCTCTATTTCTGGGCGCGCCTGGAACAGAAGGCGAGGGTCTTCACGGCCGTCGAGTGGGGCATCTTCATCGCAGCCGCCGTCGGCGCGGCTGTCGGAATCCACGGATTGGCCACCGGCTACATCACGATCTAGGCAAGGCAACCCTTAAGGGCAGTCCCATGGCAAAGCAGGCATCGGAATCCAACAGAGCCTTTGGCGTTCATTCGGAGGTCGGTCAGCTCCGCAAGGTCATGGTCTGCTCACCCGGCCGCGCCCATCAGCGCCTCACGCCCTCCAATTGCGACACCCTGCTGTTTGACGATGTGCTGTGGGTCGAAAACGCCAAGCGCGATCATTTCGATTTCGTCCAGAAGATGCGTGATCGCGGTGTCGACGTGGTCGAGATGCACAACCTGCTGACCGAGACGGTCGCGATCCCTGAGGGCAGGAAGTGGATCCTCGACAACCAGGTTGTTCCCGATCAGGTCGGTCTCGGTCTCGTCGACGAACTGCGGGGCTATCTGGAGAGCCTCACGCCGCGCGATCTGGCCGAGACGCTGATCGGGGGCGTTTCGACCCATGACTTCCCGGACGCCCATGGCGGCGAGATGCTCAAGCTCGTCCGCGAGGCCGCCGGCATGACCGAGTATCTGCTGCCGCCGCTTCCCAACACGTTGTATACGCGGGACACGACATGCTGGATCTACGGCGGGGTCACGCTGAATTCGCTCTATTGGCCGGCGCGGCATGAAGAGCCGATTCTCGCCACCGCCATCTACAAGTTCCATCCGGATTTCGCCGGCAAGGTCAATGTCTGGTGGGGCGATCCGACGCGGGATCACGGTCTGGCGACGCTGGAAGGCGGCGACGTGATGCCGATCGGCAAAGGCAACGTCCTGATCGGGTTGAGCGAGCGCACCTCGCGGCAAGCGATCAGCCAGGTCGCCGCGGCCTTGTTCAAGAAAAAGGCGGCCGAGCGCGTGATCGTCGCTGCGATGCCCAAGCTCCGCGCAGCAATGCATCTCGACACCGTCTTCACGTTCGCGGACCGGGATTGCGTTCTGCTCTATCCCGACATCGTCAACAACATCGCGGCCTTTTCCTACCGGCCGGCCGACAATTCCGCCGGCCTCGAGCTGCGCAAGGACGAAAAGCCGTTCGTGGATGTCGTGGCCGAAGCGCTCGGCCTGAAGAAGCTGCGCGTGGTCGAGACCGGCGGCAACGCCTATATGCGCGAGCGAACGCAATGGGACAGCGGCGCTAACCTGGTTTGCGCGTCCCCGGGCGTGGTGTTTGCCTATGACCGCAATACCTACACCAACACCTTGCTGCGCAAGGAAGGGATCGAGGTGATCACCATCGTCGGTGCAGAGCTGGGGCGGGGCCGGGGAGGCGGTCATTGCATGACCTGTCCGATCACCAGGGACGCGGTGGACTATTAGGCGGATCGAGTGGGGTCGGCCGCGATACCAGCGTGCCACGTCCGCGCGCCGTTCCGCCTTTTGTTGGGGGCAACGCAACCGATCGGTCACGTGCAGCGTGAGTTCCCCGGCGTCTCTTTCGCAGCGTCGGGAGCTTCCGGCATTTTACGAAATGGCAATCTGTCGGTTCAATCCCTGATTTAAAGTCCTATCACTAACACGCCACAATCGTCGCCCAATCTAGGGCGATTCCTGGTGTACGCAGAAGCCATCGGGGCATGCCATGCGCGGATCTATCGTTCTGTTACCGGTCGTTGGATTGTTTGGGGCAAGCCCCGCGTGGGCCGCGGATGTTGATCTCACCGAGCTGAAGGCGAGCAGTCCCGTGCCGTATTACTCCGCTCCGTCGTGGAGCGTCGTCGGTTCCGTCGCGCCGACTTTCACCGACAATGCTTTGTTCAGCCGGGACAACCGCAAATCGGATCTCTACTATGAGCCCGACGTGAGCGTCAGGCTGGACGGGAATCTGACCAATGACCTTTCATACCGGCTCTACGCCCGCGCCCAATACGAGGCGTTTGCGACGGAGAAGGATGGCAACGCTGCAGTCGCACGCGTGGGAGCGCGCCTGACCGAGAATTGGGACGGCTGGCGCTTCTCCGCCATCTACGAGAACCGATACGATTTCGATGGAGTCTACCGGGACCTTGCCTTCACCTCGCATGACGTGATGGGCTCAGTGGCGCGCGACTTCCGCATGAATAATGTGACACTCTCGCCGCTGTTGCTTGTGACCTACCGGTTTTCCGACCTTGCGGAAGCTCGCCGCTGGCGCTTCGATGCGTTGCTCGGCATCGAAGTCAAGCTCGATCCGAAATGGTCAATCGTGAGCACGCCGCTGTTCGAAGCCTTCTGGTTCACAGACGGGCTGAACCGGGGGCGGCAAGACCAGATCTACTCGGCGGACCTGGGTGTGAAGTACAATTTTACCAGCAACGTGTCGTTGACGACCAGTGTGTTGTACGAAGCGCGTACATCGAACGTTGCTGTGCGGCGCTACCGGGATCTCAGGATCGGTCCTCGACTTGACTTCGCTTTTTGAGGGGCCTGCAAGATGATGAAATGCGCGTGGGTGCTGATGGGAGTCGCCGTTGGGCTAGCGGCGCCGTCTGCCGCCGTCGCAGACCCGCGCGATTCTGTCGACCGAAGCCAGCGCCTGGATACTGATGCACTCAGGGACGACGCCGCCACTCACCGCCTCCAAGTGCCGTCTCATCCGCTGGTGATCGCGCCGCCTCAGCAGCCTTCTCCGAGCGCGAAGGCCGGAAAGAAAAGGAAATCCAGCGCGAGCGGAGCCGGAACCCGCTAGCGCCTGGTAAAGTGTCGTCCGATGTTGATCCGAGAACGATATTCATGATTCTCGGAGGGCGCTGCTTGCGCATCAGGGAAGCTGTTATCCTCTCGCGCCGTTCGTGAAGGCTATTGGCGGCACTTTAGCATTTGTTGCATCTCTTTTGAGTCCAGTGCCGAATGGTCCGGCACGAACCGCATATTTGATCCCTTCAGCTCTCCCCTCACGAATTCGAGATTCTAATCTCGCGCTACTTCTACTTATGGCGCTATCAACCTAACGGTGTATAATCTGCGGACCCCACGGGCGTACTCTGATCCAGGGTGATGCCCCGCCTGCGGGGCAGGACGGCGACTCTCGATATCGAGCTTCAATGTCGGGCGTTGCCGCAGCAGAGTGAGCGCGTACCGTGAAGCCTCATAGCTTTCCCGCTTCCGAGCCAATTCGAACCAGCGGCACAGGGTCGTTCCGGCTCGATTTCGAAGAGGCCAGCGACCGGCTGTACTGGATGTGCTCGGCTGACTTTCTCTTCGTCGTGCGCCCTTCGCCTGGCCGACGCTTCGTCTATGAGGGGATCAATCCGGCATTCGAGCAGCATCTCGGCATCTCGTCCGAAGACATCAGGGAGATGGACGTCTCCAGCTGCATGAGCAGGGATGACGCCAGATCCATCTATGAAGCCCTTCGCGCCTGTCTCGCGGAAGGAACGGAAGTGAGGATTCGCCATCGTCTCGCATTTGGCGACCGGCGGCAAAATATGGAGACGACCATCGCTCCGGTTGTGGATCCCGTGGCGGGTAGCGCGATCCGGCTGATCGGCAGCCATCGTATCGTGCGCCATGGTGCATTCGAAACCGCGACCGAAGGTGTCGATGATGTTCAAGTCATTGCCAATCTGGCGTCCATCCAGGAGGATATCCAGCAGCGGATTGCTTCCGATCTCCATGATTCGACATGTCAGCATTTGATTGCCGCGAGTCTCGGTCTCATGCGGCTCCGGCGTGAAATGAGCGACGCGGTCGGCGCCGAACGGCTTTGCGGTGAGATCGACGCGTCTATCGATGAGGCACTCAGGGAAATCCGTGCCTTTTCCTATCTGCTACACCCCCAGAATCTGACGGTCGACAGGCTCAAAGCCGCGATCGAGCACTACGCCGATGGATTTGCGGCCCGCACCTCGTTGCGGGTCACGACCAGGATCGTGCCCGACGTCGATAGGCTGTCTTACGAGAAGCAACGCGCCTTGCTGCGGATCGTCCAGGAAGCCCTCACCAACATATTCCGCCATGCGCAAGCGACGGAGGTGAGCATCGTTATCGACCCGATCGGCCGTCATTTTCGATTGACGGTCACCGACAATGGGCGAGGGATGCGCGCCGACTACGCGAAGCAAGGTGCGAAAACCATATCCGTCGGCGTCGGTATTCCCGCGATGAGGGCACGGCTCGAACAGATCGGAGGGTCATTGGATATCCACTCCGATCCGGCAACACAGCTCTCCGGCACCATCCTGCGCGCGGTGTTTCCGCATGGGCTGACGACGAACAAGCCTGGCCGGCGAAAGGCCACGGGCTTCGGGAGGGCCCAAGCTGGCACCCACTGAGGCAAGAAGAAGAAGGTTATCGGTGGCGGGTGGACATGGCTGCCGTATAGCGACATTGGAGTGCTCTGCCATGAAACGCTTTCTTATCGCAGATGATCACGAGGCGGTGCGATTGGGCTTGCGAGCGGTGCTCGAACAGCGGGCGGATTGGGAGGTGGTTGCCGAGGCGAACGACGGCAGCAAGGCGTTGACTGCGGCAATCGAAAGCCGGCCGCACGTGGCTATCGTCGACTTCTCCATGCCGCGAATGACGGGTGTGGAGGTTGCGCGGCGGATCAGGGACTATCCGCTGCAGACGGAGGTTCTGATCTTCACGGTGCACAAGTCCGGTCTGCTCGCTCAGCAGGCCTTCGAGGCCGGTGCACGCGCATTTCTGACGAAATCGGATGCGAACAGATCGCTATTGGCGGCCGTCGACGCGCTTTTGGTGCATAAGCGATTTTGCAGCGAAAGCTGCCGGAACGAGCTGGATCACGGCGCGGGCGGCGAAGCAGACCGGGGCCGCGGGCTTACGCCACGCGAGCAGCTTGTCGTCAAGCTGGTAGCCGAAGGCTACAGCAACAAGGGCATCAGCGCGATCCTGAACCTCAGCGTCAAGACGACAGAGGCACATCGAGCGGCTGCGATGCGCAAGCTGGACGTGAACTCAACCGCAGGTCTGGTCCGGTACGCCGTTCGTGCGCAGCTGGTTGAGGCATGACGGCGCGTCGGTCCGTGGAGTCTCCTTGAAGCCGGCCACGTCGGTACATTCGCCGAGGCAGTTCAGGGTTTTGCAGGATGGCGCTTCGAGCCATGATCGGCATGATCGTTCGACCTTGCTGCTGCCGGCCGTCTCCATCGATTGCGGCCGGAAAACGAGAACGACGCCATGAAACGCATCTTGATTGCGGATGATCATGCAGTCGTACGTTCAGGGCTTCGCGCGATTGTCGAAACGCAGTCCAACTGGATCGTCGCCGGCGAAGCGACCAATGGCGAGCAAGCCGTCGGTTTGGCCGTGGAGACGATGTCGGACATCGTCATCGTCGACTATTCGATGCCACTCATGAACGGGTTGGAGGTCAGCCGCCGGCTCAAGGCACTCGATCTGCGCACGGAGGTGCTGATCCTGACGATGCATGAAGACGAGGAACTGCTGTCCGAAGCCGTTCTGGCGGGAGTTCGCGGCTTCTTGTTCAAGTCGGATGCCAAGAAGCACCTGATTTCCGCAATCGAGGCGCTGCTCGACGGCAGGCCCTACTTCACCAGCGCCCTGGTGGAGAAGCTGCTCCACGACTACCAGCTCAACAAGCATGGCAGGTCGGACATGCTGCTGACGTCGCGCGAGCAGAGCGTGGTCCAATTGATTGCGGAAGGGCATACCAACAGATCCATGAGCGTCATTTTAAAGTTGAGCGTGAAGACGGTCGAGACCCATCGTGCGTCGGCCATGCGCAAGCTCGGAATGTCGTCGACGGCCGAACTGGTCCGCTATGCCATTCGCAAGAAACTGGTTGTGCCTTGAGAGACGCCGCCGTTGCCGTGGAATGGGTGCTGTGCAGATCCATGCAGGATGCACAAGCGTCGACACGACGATCACGTGGACCGAAGCCACCCTTCCGCAGTCAAAGCTTCCAGCTCAGCGAAATAATCCGCATTCGGGTCAAGACCCGCGACCGATTGTGTGCGAGGTTCTGGCCATAGGTGTTGAGGCAATTCCTCATTGCCTTGGCCTCGTCGGTGATGGCGGCAATCGAATCCAGCGGCAGAAATTCGTAGTCCGCCACCCGGCCTGGTCGCAGCCACATATCGGCGATCGGCTGGCGGCCGAGGCTCGCATGCAGGGCCATGATCGTCCGCCAATCCTCTGCGGCCGAACGTGCGGCATCGATGCGCATGTCCGGCGTCCATGGCCTCTCGATCAGATCATGTCCCAACGTCGCGGGCTCAGTGGAATACCAGGCCCAGAGACAAATCAGCCGCAGCCGTGCAGGCTTCACCCGTCGCGGCTCGCGCGCAAATTCACGCGCGATCCACGCCGCCATCGGTTCGTGCGCGAGCTCGGCGGCATCGGCCACGAGCTGAAGCCATGTCGGCGCGAGCTTGGGAGAGCGCGGAAGGTGGTTCGCGATCTGTCGCCGAAAGAGTTCGCCGTCGGGCAATCGCGGGATCGGACGCGCAAACGTCTCCGGAGGCAGCTTGCGCAGCCACAGCGGGGCGTCGGCGGCAGGCGCCGCCTCCGCGAGGGCATGGCCGTCGATCACGCACGCAATCGCGCGTGCAGGATCGAGCCCCCGCCGCGGAACAGCAAGCGCGAAGAGCAGCGCGGGAAAGCTTGCGGCAAGGTCCGCAATGCGCGGATGCCGCACGGCCAAGGCGCGCACCGCGCCCTGGAAGCGCGGGTGATATCGCCGCAGCCGGCTTTCCAGCAGGTCGCAACGCCGGTCGCCCCGATCAGGGGCCAGCTTGAGATTGGATGTCATGACAATAGGTTCGCAAACGCGCGCCAATAGGTCGCGGCAGATTCGATTTGATGCAGGGCTTGGTGGTCTCACCCGGGAACCGATCCCGGGAAGCGCGTCAAATATCGCGCGTCGAACCCGGGAAGCGTGCAGTCGTAGACATGGTCGCCTCCAAAAATGAAATTGCGCGCATCCCATAGCTTGGCATTTGCCGGGATGCAACCCGAGACTGCATCTGGCGTCCGCGTCCCCGCGACAGCCGCGCGGCAATATGCATGCTGCATCGGCATCCGCGGCGGTGGTCGTTGTCACAAAAATCTGCCTCTATGCGGCCCAGACGCACCTCCGAAGCTGCTGCCGGGTCTTTGGAGGTTTTGGCAATGGCATGCGGAGTGACGATATGAGCGGTTTGGTGATCTCAGGCGGCAGGGTGGTGGATCCCGCGAGCGGGATGGATGCCATCGGCGATGTGGCGGTGGTGGACGGCAAGATCGCCGCCGTCGGCTCCTCGCTCGGCGGCGCCGAGCGGGTGATCGACGCCACCGGTCTCGTGGTGGCGCCGGGCTTCATCGACCTGCACGCGCATGGCCAGTCGATCCCGGCGGATCGCATGCAGGCGTTCGACGGCGTGACGACGACGCTCGATCTCGAGGCCGGCGTGCTGCCGGTCGCATCCTGGTATGAGCGCCAGGCCAGGAAGGGGCGCGTGCTGAACTACGGCGCCGCCACCAACTGGGCTTTTGCGCGCATCGGCGCGATGACGGGCTCCAACGCGGAGAGCTCGCTCGAGGCGTTCGGCAACGCCATGCGCGACCGCCGCTGGATGGACAATGTGGCGAGCGATGCGGAGGTCGCCGGCATCCTCGATCGCCTCGCGCGCGGCCTCAACGAGGGCGGCATCGGCATCGGCATCCTGAACGCCTACGCGCCGGGCGCCGGCGTGCAGGAGCTGACCGCGGTCTGCCAGCTCGCCGCGAAGCAGGACGTGCCGACCTTCACCCACGTCGCCTACATGTCGCGCATCGACCCCGAGAGCGCGGCGGAGGCCTATATCCGCCTGATCGGCTATGCCGGCGCCACCGGCGCGCATATGCACATCTGCCACTTCAACTCGTCGAGCAAGACCGACATCGAGCGCTGCCGCGTGCTGGTCGAGAAGGCACAGGCGCAGGGCCTGCCCATTACGGTCGAGGCCTATCCTTACGGCACCGGTTCGACCGTGCTGGCCGCGGCCTTCTTCAGTGATCCCCAATTCGTCGAGCGCAACGGCACCGGTTACGATTCCGTGCAGCGCGTGACCGACGGCTATCGCTTCCATGATCGCGCGGAGCTGCTCAGGGCGCAGGCCGAAGAGCCGTCCTCGCTGGTGCTCTGGCACATCCTCGACATCGAGAACAATTCGCATCACCGCGACCTGCTCGACATGTCGGTGCTGTATCCCGGCGGCGCCATCGCGTCCGACGCGATGCCGTGGACGACGTCGGACGGCAAGACTTATACCGGCGATGCCTGGCCGCTGCCGGATGACGCCACCTCGCATCCCCGCTCGGCCGGCTGCTTCACAAAATTCATCCGCGAATGGGTGCGCGAGCGCAAGACGGTGTCGCTGCTGGAAGGCGTGCGCAAATGTGCGCTGATCCCTGCGGAGATCCTGTCGCAGAGCACGCCCGCGATGCGCGCCAAGGGCAGGCTCGCAAAGGACGCCGATGCCGACATCGTCGTGTTCGATTACGAGAAGCTGAGCGACCGCGCGACGTTCACGGCGATGAACCGGCCGTCCGAGGGCGTGCGGCATCTCGTCGTCAGCGGCCAACCGCTGATCAGCGACGGCATTCTGGATGTGACTGCGCGGCCCGGCCGGCCGGTGCGCCGCCCGGTCGTCGAGGGCTGACCCATGCCGGTCCCCATTCTCCTGGTGACGGGCTTTCTGGGGGCGGGCAAGACCACGGTCGTCAACCATTTGCTGGCGCATGCGGAGGGACGGCGCATCGCCGCCGTGGTCAACGATTTCGGCGCGATCAACATCGATGCGGAGCTGATCGCGGGCGCGAGCGACGGCGTGGTGAGCCTTGCCAACGGCTGCATCTGCTGCTCGCTCGAAGGCGATCTGCTCCGCACGCTGTCGACACTGCTGCGGCGTGATCCGAAGCCGGAGTATATCGTCATCGAGACCAGCGGCGTCGCCGATCCCTCCGACATCGTGCGCAACCTGATGGATCCGGTGATCCTGCGCGAGGCGCCGCTGGAAACCGTGCTCTGCGTGATGGACGCTGGCACACCGCCGTCAGCCCTGGATGACGCGCTGGTGCGCGCGCAGCTGCGGGTCGCCGATATCGTGGCGCTCAGCAAGCTGGATCTGGCGGACGAGGGCGCGGGTGCCCGCATGCGCGAAGCCATCCGCGTGCTGCGCGTCCCCGCCGTGGTGGTCGATGCGCAGCACGGCGAGATTCCCGCCGCGCTGCTGTTTCCCGCAACCATCGATAGCGCGCCCGCGACACGCGAGCCGGGGCCGCGGCGGCCGGCAGAGGAACGCTTCGAGACGTTGAGCTGGACCTCGGACCACCCAATCTCGTTGCCGCGCTTGCAGCAGGCGATCGGCCGGCTGGCGCCGAAACTCGCCCGCGCCAAGGGCCTGTTCGAGACCGTCGAGCAGCCCGGCCGTCTGACGGTGTTTCAGTTCGCCGGCGGCCGCGCAACACTGGCGCCGGGTGAGGCGCCGACACCAGGCGTGCCGCGGTCACGCATCGTTTTCATCGCCGAGCTCGGCGTTCTCTCGAAGGCGGAGCTCGACGGGATCCTGGCGGAGTGCGTTGCGAGTGGGTGAGATGAGGCGGTAGGATGGACTGCAGTCACAGGGATCAGCTTGGCATGTCGCCCAAAATCGCACCCGCAGACGCCGCTTCGCGCCGCGCCGCCAAGCCGACGATCGTCTATCCGGCCGGCACGATGCCCGGGCCTGACCTGGCCGCGCTTGAGCAAGCTCGCCGCACGATGGTCAAGACGCACGAGCTCACCGTGCCGCCACGCGATGCCAGAACATTTCGCGTGGCGCGCGGCCAGTTTTTCCGCATCGTCAGCATCGAAGGTCCTCAGGTCGGCGACCTCAATCTCTGGAATGCGGAGGATCTCTCCGAGCGCTTCTTCAGCGGCAAGACGCGGGCGCTCCATGGTACACATGTCGGCATCGGGGACCGGCTCTGGAGCAATATGCCCTACCTTCGGCCGATGGCGACCATCAGTCACGACACGCTCGGCTGGTACGGCTTCGACGAGGACGGCGCCGGCATTCATGATGTCATCGGCACGCGCTGCGACCCCTATACAAATCTCCTGTTGAACGGCACGGCTTACGATTTCTGCTGCCATTCCAACCTGTCCCGCGCGCTTGCCGCCGAGCTCGAGATGGAGCCACGCGCGATCGAGCATCATATCCACGACGTACTCAACGTCTTCATGTGCACCGGCTTCACGAAGGACACGCACCAATATTTCATGAAGGCAAGTCCGGTCCGTCCCGGCGACTTCATCGAGTTTCTTGCGGAGATCGACCTGCTCGGCGCGTTGTCGGCCTGTCCCGGCGGAGACTGTAGCGCAACCCATTCCAGCGATGCCGCGGCATGCCAAGCGCTCAAGATCGAGATCTTCGAGCCGGATCGAGCGACACTGAAGCACTGGAGCTGGCCGTCGCCAAGTGCGTATCACCGCCGCCACGGTGGGCATGCACAAAGCTGAGCCTCAATCCTCCACCGGTAATCCGTCTCCGTGGTCGTACCAATCCGCGCGGGACGTCCAATGCACGTGCCGGTCAGGTGCCGCGCCCAGCGGCTCGTCGAACGCGCCGGCATGGATGATCGCTTCGCGTCCGCTGCGCGTGAGATGCGGCATCGGGCTGCCGCAGCTCTTGCAGAACGCGGTCGCAAAGCTTCGTGCATTGGGCAGATCGAAGCGCGCGACGGATGTTTCCCCGCGCAGCCAGCGCAGCGCCGCCGCCTTCACGATCACCTCGCAGGCATGCGCGGTCCCGGTCGCTTTGCGGCAGCGCGAGCAGTGGCAGTTGAGGAAGCGATCGAACGGACCCTCGACCTCGAACGCGACCTCGCCGCACAGGCAGCTTCCGCGGAACGCAGCCATCTCACTCCCCCTCCGGCTCGGCCGGTTTCTCGGCCGCCTCTTCGGCATGAACCGGCGGGGCGCCGTGCGCGCCGCGCAGCCGGATCATCGTGTCGATCACGTCCACGTCGATCTTCAGCATGTCGAGATCGCGCGTCATCTCGCGTACCTCCTGGCCCTTGCGCGCCAGCTCCTCGGAAACGTCCACCGCCATCTTGCGCTCGGTCACATTGCCCTGCGTGTTGACGAACAGCTTTGCGCGCATCCATTCGAGCCGCGCCCGCTGGGTGTCGCGCTCGAACTTCTTCTCCGCGTAGCGGCGCCGCGCCTCTGCGTAGGCGCCGACCAGCGCGGTTTCAGGCAGGCTCCACAATTGCTCGACCGACATGGTCATGCGGCTCAGGTCCCGGGTTCGGCTCGGCGGAGGTTTCCTCCGCCGCCTATCAGACCCTTCCGGCCGGCAATTCTCAAGGGGGCGCGGGCAACTCCGCGCCCGGCAAGTTCACGCGAACTGTGCGAGGCCGTGGCCGACCGACCAGTTCTCCCCGGGGGCATCGAGCACGTTCACGAACACGTCCTCGGGCCGGATGCCCGGGTTCTCGCCGAGCAGCTCCGCGATCCGCCGGTACAGCGCTTTCTTCTGCTCAGGGGTGCGCGAGGCGAACACGGTGATCTGGATCAGCACAGCGTCCTCGCTTCGCTCGACGCCGTAGGCATTGCCGCAGCGGAAGTTCGCGGGGTCATGCTCGCTGATTGTCATGAACTCGTCGCCCTCGGGCACGTTCAGCGCCTCGCGCATGGCGCGGTAGAGACCGTCGAGGATCGCCTGCCGGTAGGCGTCGGGCTTTCCGGCGCGCATCGAGATGTGAAGAAGAGGCATGAGCTGGTCCCTTTGCATGCGGGCCGACCGGCCAGGGCGCACGGTGCGCGCCGGCGGTCCGGCTCATTGACGAAACGGGCTATCAATCCCAATTGGTTTTTGACACCATGTCGAGAAAACACGTTCTTGACATCGTGTCAAATACTTTCAGGCCGAGGATCGACATTTGAGACCGCGCGAGTTCGACCACGACGACGTCCTGCGCATTGCGTTCGACCAGTTCTGGCGCAAGGGCGTGCGCGGCACCTCGCTGTCCGACATCGCGCGCGACGCCGGCGTCCAGCGCGGCAGCCTCTACAATGCCTTCGGCAGCAAGGAGGCGCTGTTCCTGCAGGCCTATGAGCGCTACGCGGGCGATTACCTCCTCGCCCTGCAAAAGGCGCTCGGTGCCGGCAGTTTGCGCAAACGCCTCACCGCGTTCTTCGACCTGACCATCGTGAATTTCCGCTCGGGCTCGCCACCGCGCGGATGTCCGACCACGCGCGGCCTGATGGAGCTCGGTGCGGTCGAAGGCGAGGGGCTCGACGAGGACGCGCGCCAGGCCTTTGCGAACCTCATCTCGCGCATCACCGCTTTGGTTCAGGACACATTGTCGGCAGGCGCGAAACGCGGCGAGTTCAACGGCAATCCCGCGGTCGCAGCGCTCCACATCATCACGGTGACGCGCGGCCTCGCCGTGCTCGAACGGGCCTTCGGCGACGACGCGCAGCTGCGCAAGATCGCGTCCCACACTATCGATCTCGTGCTCGGCAAGGCCGGAGGTTAGGCGTCAGCAGCAGGCAAGCGCGTTGACCGCCCGCGTTGTCGCATCCTCTTTCCCGGAGCCGACGAACCCGCAGACGATTGTCTCGAGTTCACCAGGCTGCTTGCTGCGGGCGGCCGACAGCAGTCGCATCAACTCCGCCTCGTCCTTCGAGAGGCGCCGGCACGACGGCGGCATGAAGCACAGCTCGCATGGCCGGCCGCTGCGCAGGATCCTGACGAGCGCAGCCGCTCGCGCGACCAGCAGCGGGCTGTCGGCAATGCCGGGCGCCTCGTCGGCGAAGCGATAGGCCGCCTCCCAGCAATCGGACGCGCCGGTCGCATAGGCAGCGCCAATGAAGCGGAACAGCGAAAGCGCGACGCGGCAGAATTGATCGTAGCCTTCGACGCCGGGACGGGTCGCAAGCGCGGCTTGAAGCGGGCAGAGCCGCGACTGGCCGGCTTCCGGGTCAGGCACGGAATTGCTCGCAGCCTCCATCATGAACGATCTCATCAATGCAACGTGGGACTGCCCACAAGCCAGCTCTTCATCACCATTGTCCGGTCCTGGTCAAAAGGCTCGACATGCCGGTCAGGCAGAATGAGGCCGGCCATGCGGAAGATGGTCGCAAGTCCCCGGACCGGCGCCAGCGCCCAATCCGCGCCCACCGGCGGCAGCCAGCACTCGAACTGCGCGCGCGCGACATCGTCGCGCTCCTTCTGCGCGGCGGCGATCGCCCGCAGGATTCCGTGCTCGCTCTCCGATATGCGCGGACAGGTGGGGCAATGCACTTCGATCGCCGTATGCGCCGTGCAGGCAAAGATCTCGATGATCGATTCCAGCGACGGCACGGCATCGCCGACGCGGAAATGGTCGTACACCTGCTGGATGTCGGCCGCGGTCGGAACGGCGCTTCCGCTGCGCGCCTTGGCGCGAAATCCCCAGATGAAGAGTCGCTCGGCTGCGGTCAGTGCGGGAAGGTCGATGGGCTTGGCGTATGTCGATTGATGCATTGAGCCTGTGGCCTTGGGCTGGGCGCACGCCGCGTCTGGCGCTGACGATCTGCGTTGATCGTTCCGTCAGAGCCTGTCGCAAGTCAACGCGTCGAGGGCCGATATCGAGGTCTTCTAGATTTGAAGCGTTCGGATCTCGAATGCGGCCGGCCCCGCAAACCTGCCGGGCCGCATACGGCATGCCGCCGAGCGCCCACTCGATTTTGCGGGGATTTGGGGAACCCGAATGCTTAAAGCTTTGCTAAGGGGAGCGGGATAAACTGGCATATCAGCCCTTCCAATTTTGCGAGCCCCGATGATTTTCTCCCGCATCAGTTTCAAGCTGGTCCTGATTGTCGGCATCAGCCTCCTCGGCATGATCGCGCTGGCGCCGATCGCGCTTTCGACCCTGCGCACGCAGATGGTCGCCGATCGCCAGGCCAAGACGCAGCACATGGTGGACGTCGGCTACGGCATCCTGGCGCACTATCAGAAGCTCGAGAGCGACGGAAAACTCCCGCGCGAGCAGGCGCAGGCTGCCGCCATGGCGGAGATCAAGAGCCTGCGCTACGACAAGGTCGAGTATTTCTGGATCAACGACATGACCCCCAGGATGGTCATGCACCCGATCAAGCCCGAACTCGACGGCAAGGACCTCTCGGGGATGAAGGACCCCGCCGGCAACGCGCTGTTCATGGGCTTCGTTGACGTCGTCAGCAAGCAGGGCGCCGGCTTCTACAGCTATCTCTGGCCGAAGCCCGGCTTCGACCAGCCGGTCGGGAAGGTCTCCTATGTGAAGGGCTTTGCGCCCTGGGGCTGGATCATCGGCACCGGCATCTATCTCGACGACGTCGATGCCGTGTTCCGCCAGAACGCGACGACGTTCGCGCTGGTGTGTCTTGTCGTGCTCGTGCTGGTGCTCGGTGCCTCCTTCGTGATCGGCCGCAGCGTCACGAAGCCGTTGGCAGGAATTACGGCGCTGACCGAACGCCTCGCCGCCGGCGACAGTGCGTTCGACGTGCCCTACACCGATCGGCGCGATGAGGTCGGCGGGCTCGCCAACGCGCTCGCCGTGTTCAAGGACAATGCGTCGGCCGTGGGCCGGATGCATGCCGAGCAGCAGGAGGCGAAGCAGCGAGCCGACGACGAGAAGCGCAGGACGATGGCCGATCTCGCCGGCAAGTTCGAGGCGAGTGTCCAGGCCGTGGTCCGCGACGTGTTCGATGAGGCGCGCGCGATGCAGCAGGCCGCGCAAGGCATGTCGGAGACCGCGAACAAGGCGACCGATCGCGCCAGCTTCGTGGCAACGGCCTGCCAGCAGGCGTCGAGCAACGTGCAGACGGTGGCCTCCGCCGCCGGCCAGCTGTCGTCCTCGATCACCGAGATCAGCCAGCGCGTCGCGCAGGCCGCGACGGTGGCCGACAAGGCGGCCGCCGACGGCCAGCGCACCAACGATACGGTGCAGGGGCTTGCCGCCGCCGCGCACAAGATCGGCGAGGTCATCGACCTCATCAACCAGATCGCCTCGCAGACCAATCTGCTCGCGCTCAACGCCACCATCGAGGCGGCGCGTGCGGGCGAATCGGGCAGGGGGTTTGCGGTGGTCGCGAGTGAGGTGAAGTCGCTGGCGAGCCAGACCGCGAAGGCGACCGACGAGATCGGCGCGCAGATCACCGCGATCCAGGCCGAGACCAATCAGGTCGTCGGCAACATCGAGAGCATTCGCGCCACCATCATGGAGGTCAACGAGATTTCCTCGTCGATCGCAGCCGCCGTCGAGGAGCAGGGCGCCGCGACGCAGGCCATCGCGCACAGCGTGCAGGAGGCGGCGTCCGGCACCGATCAGGTCTCGCAAAACATCTCCGGCGTGACCGATGCGACCGCCGAGACCGGCCAGGCCGCCGGCCTCGTGCTGCAATCCAGCGGCCGGCTGACGCAGAAACTGCAATCGCTCGAGAACGAGGTCAGCGCCTTCGTTGCCGGCGTGCGGGCGGCCTAGTATAGCGGTGGGATGGACCAAAACCCTGATCGGCGTGCGCGCATCCTCCTGATCAATCCGAACAGTCTCGAGGCGACCACCGCGATGATGGTGGCCATCGCGAAGTCGGCCGCCGTGGCCGGTTTCGACATCGTCGGCGCCACGGCAACGCGCGCGCCGTCGATGATCGTGTCGGCGGAGGCGCTGGAGGCGGCCGCCGCCGAGGTCGAGGAGATCGCGCGGACGCATCGAGCTTCCCCGGACGGCATCATCGTTGCAGCGTTCGGCGATCCCGGTCTCGCCGGAATCAGGGCTGCGATGAAGCTGCCTGCGGTCGGCATCGGCGAGTCGTCGATGCTGGAGGCCGCCGCAGGAGGCCGCCGCTTCGGTGTGGCGACCACGACACCGCTGCTCAAGTCGAAGATCGACGCGTTGCCGGAGGCGCTGGGGCTGCGATCGCGCTACACCGGCACGCGCTTTGCCGAAGGCGATCCGCAAGAGCTGATGCGCGATCCGGCGCAGCTGCGCGCAGCCCTCGCCGGCGCGGTCGAGGCCTGCATCGCGAAGGACGGGGCGGAAGCTGTCATCATCGGCGGCGGGCCGCTGGGGGAAGCCGCGTGCGAGCTTCAGCCGATGTTCACTGTCCCTGTCGTCGCGCCGATCCCATCGGCCGTGAGGCGGATCATTCGCCTCGTCGCGGCGTAACGCCCGCTTTTTCCGCGCCGCGGCATCGGCCGTGATGCGGAAAACTGTTTTCCTTGACATGAAGTCTGCCGTGCTCGACGTGTAACGATGTCGATTGACGGCACGTGCGTGCCTTATGAAAAGAAAAGCAACACGGGGAAGACGTCATGAGCGCGGCCCTCAACGAGAAGGACTACCTCGCCACCTTGCGCGGGTTGTGGGACAAGGCGTGGCCGAAGGGCCTGCCGCGTTCGCCGAACTATCTGCACGGCGAAGCTCCTTTGACGGAATATCTGCGCGCCTGGGCGAGGCGGAGCCCGGAGCGTCCGGCGGTGATCTTCTACGGGCACGTCACCACCTACGCCGATCTCGACCGGCAGAGCGACCGCTTCGCGGCACTGTTGCAGGCCAAGGGCGTGCGCAAGGGCGATCGCGTCGCCGTCTTCCTGCCGAACTGCCCGCAATTTCACATCGTGTTCTTCGGCATCCTGAAGCTCGGCGCGGTCCATGTCCCCGTCAGCCCGCTGTCGCGCGCGTTCGAGCTGTCCTACGAGCTCAACGATACCCAGGCCGACGTAATCGTGGCACTGGACCAGCTCATCCCCGTCGTCGAGCAGGTGAGGGGCGAGGTGCGGCTGCGCGAGATCATCGTCACCAGCTTTGCCGATGTCCTGCCGGCGGCGCCTGCGTTTCCCACGCCGGAATCGATCCGCGCGCCGCGCATCGCGGCCGCAGGCGCGACCGATCTGTTGCCGGCGCTTGCCGCGATGCCCGCGCCGTCGCCGCTGCCGCCGCCCGGCCTCGATGAGGTCGCTGCGCTCAACTACACCGGCGGCACCACCGGCATGCCCAAGGGCTGCGTTCACACCCATCGCGACATGGTCTATACCGCCGCCGCCAATTACGGCATCTCGGTCCTGTCGGACGAGAGCAGCGTGTTCCTGTCGTTCTTTCCGGAGTTCTGGATTGCCGGTGAGAACTTTGGCTTGATCTTTCCGCTGTTTTCCGGCGCGACGCTGGTTCTGCTGGCGCGCTGGGATGCCGTCGGCGCGATGGCCGCGATCGACAAGTACAAGGTTACGATCACCGCGATGCCGGTCGACGGAGCGGTGGAGCTGATGGACCATCCGCGCTGGAGCGAGTTCGACCTGTCGTCCTTGAAGCAGGTGCGCGTCGTCTCCTTCGTCAAGAAGCTCAACGCCGACTATCGCAGGCGCTGGAAGGACCTCACCGGCACGATCCTGATGGAGGCGGCCTGGGGCATGACCGAGACCCACACCTCCAACACCTTCACATCAGGCTTCCAGGACGACGATTTCGATCTGAACAACCAGCCGATCTTCGTCGGCCTGCCGGTCCCCGGCGCCGAGTTCAAGATCACCGATTTCGAGACCGGCGCGCTGCTGCCGCTCGGTGCGGAAGGCGAGATCCGGGTGCGGACGCCGTCGCTGCTCAAGAGCTACTGGAACAAGCCGGAGGCGACCGCGGAGTCGCTCGTCGATGGCTGGCTGCGCACCGGCGACATCGGCAGCATCGACAAGGACGGCTTCCTGCACTTCCTCGGCCGCCGCAAGGAGATGCTGAAGGTCAAGGGCATGAGCGTCTTCCCGCCGGAGATCGAGGCGCTGCTGGGTCAGCATCCGAAGGTGCTGGGCTCGGGCGTGGTCGGACGCGACGATCCCGACAAGGGGCAGGTGCCGGTGGCCTATATCCAGCTCAAGCCGGAGGCGGTCGGTACCATCTCGGCAGAGAGCCTGCGTGCCTGGTGCGCCGAGCGCATGGCCGTCTACAAGGTCCCGGAGATTCGCATCATCGAAGCTCTGCCCCTGACGGCGACGGGCAAGGTGAAGAAGCAGGACCTCGATCCAAATCTGCCCGCCGCAGTCTGAGTGAGAGACATCATGTCGTTCAAGAAACTCCTGATAGCCAATCGCGGCGAGATCGCCATCCGCATCGCGCGCGCGGCGGCCGATGCCGGCATCGCGACGGTAGCGATCCACCCTGCAGACGACGCGCTGTCGCTGCATGTGCGTGTCGCCGACGAGGCGCTCGAGATCCCCGGCCGCGGCGCGCGGGCCTATCTCGACATCGAGGCCGTGGTGACGGCGGCGAAGGGCGCCGGCTGCGATGCCGTGCATCCCGGCTACGGTTTTCTGAGCGAGAATGCCGCGTTCGCCAAGGCCTGTGGCGAGCAGGGGATCACCTTTGTCGGGCCAAAGGTGACAGCGCTCGAACTGTTTGGCGACAAGGTCGCGGCACGGCAACTGGCCAAACGCTGCGGCGTGCCGATCATCGCCGGCACCAGCGGGCCTTCGTCGCTCGAGGAGATCACGGCGTTCTTCACGTCGCTTGGCGGCAACGCGGCGATCGTGATCAAGGCGATGGCCGGCGGCGGTGGCCGCGGCATGCGCGTGGTCGAGAATGCGGCCGATCTGGCGGAAGCCTATGCGCGCTGCCAGTCCGAGGCCAAGGCGGCATTCGGCTTCGACGGCGTCTATGCCGAGCGGCTGATCCGCCAGGCGCGTCATATCGAGGTGCAGATCATCGGCGACCGTCATGGTGCGGTCTCTCATCTCTGGGAGCGCGAATGCACCATCCAGCGCCGGCACCAGAAGCTGGTCGAGGTGGCGCCGAGCCCGTCGCTGAGCGGGCCCTTGCGCGGCCGCATCATCGAGGCGGCGAGGCAACTCGCGACCGCCGCGGCTTACGACAATCTCGGTACCTTCGAGTTCCTGGTCGACGGCACGGCGGAGGATAGCTTTGCCTTCATCGAGGCCAATCCGCGGCTCCAGGTCGAGCACACCGTGACGGAAGCGGTGCTGGGCCTCGACCTCGTCCGCGCCCAGCTCGCGGTCGCAGCAGGCAGCACGCTGGACTCGCTCGACCTTGCGCAGGGATCGATCCCGAAGCCGCGCGGCTACGCCATGCAGCTCCGCGTCAACATGGAGACGCTGGACGAGACTGGCGCGACGCATCCGACCGGCGGCGTGCTCGCCTTGTTCGAGCCGCCGTCGGGGCCCGGCGTCCGTGTCGATAGTTTTGGCTATGCGGGCTACAAGACCAGCGCGGCCTTCGATTCGCTGCTCGCAAAAGTCATCGTGCATACGCCGGGCGAGGCCTGGCATGACGTGGTCGCCAAGGCTTCGCGCGCCCTGCGCGAATTCCGGATCGATGGCGTCGTCACCAACATCGCCTTTCTCCAGGCGGTGCTCGCGCATCCCGATTTCAGGACCAACCGCATCGCGACCGATTTCATCGATCGCAACATCGCGAAACTGGTCGAGGCGGCCGATGGCGCAGCCAAGCCGCTCTACTTCGCCCCGACTGAGCGAGGCGGCGGTCACGGCATGGAGACGCACATTACGCAGGCCGTGCCCGAAGGCGCGGTGATGGTGGCGGCACCCCTGCAGGGAACCATCGTCACCATTCAGGTGAAGGAAGGCGAGGTCGTGCGCCCCGGCCAGCAGCTTGCCGTGATCGAGTCCATGAAGATGGAGCATCTCGTCATGGCCGAGCAGGGCGGCCGGGTCACGAAGCTCGTCGCCGGAGACGGCGCCACTTTGATGCACGGCGAACCGATCCTGTATCTGGAGCCGCTCGACGTCGCGGCCGACGCGTCGGCGGCGGAAGCCGATGTCGACCTCGACCACATCCGTCCTGATCTCGCCGAGCTGATCGCGCGCCAGGCCAACACGCTCGATGCGAACCGGCCGGCCTCGGTCGAGCGCCGTCGCAACACCGACCAGCGCACCGCCCGCGAGAATGTCGCGCAGCTCGTCGACGACGGCTCGTTCATGGAGTACGGCAGCCTCGCGATCGCGGCCCAGCGCCGCCGGCGCAAGCTCGACGACCTCATCCAGAACACGCCGGCCGACGGCCTCGTCATGGGCGTTGCGACCGTTAACGCCGAGAGGTTCGGCCCGGAGGGCGCGCGCTGCATCGTCGTGGCCTATGACTACACCGTGCTCGCGGGCACGCAGGGCCACATGAACCACAAGAAGATCGACCGCATGCTGACGCTGGCGGAAGACTGGCGCGTGCCGCTGGTGTTCTACGCCGAGGGCGGCGGCGGCCGGCCCGGCGATACCGACCGGCTCGGCATGACCGGGCTCGACGGCCCGTCCTTCGTGCAGTTCGCAAGGCTCTCCGGCCTCGTGCCCGTCATCGGCGTCGTCTCCGGCTATTGCTTTGCCGGCAATGCCGCGATGCTCGGTTGCTGCGACGTCATCATCGCCAC
Organism: Bradyrhizobium sp. 1200_D9_N1_1; assembly: GCF_052075915.1. Classification (NCBI taxonomy): domain Bacteria; kingdom Pseudomonadati; phylum Pseudomonadota; class Alphaproteobacteria; order Hyphomicrobiales; family Nitrobacteraceae; genus Bradyrhizobium; species Bradyrhizobium sp. 1200_D9_N1_1. The sequence goes on from NZ_CP197226.1 coordinate 1,913,553, forward strand.
CAAGAATGCCTCGATCGGCATGGGCGGCCCAGCGATGATCGAGGGCGGCGGGCTCGGCGTCTACCATCCGGCCGAGGTCGGCCCGGTCTCGTTCCAGTCGCCGAACGGCGTCATCGACATCCTCGTCGAGGACGAGGAGGAGGCGACGCGCGTCGCGCAAAAATACCTGTCCTATTTCCAGGGCGCGGTGACCGACTGGCAGGCCGCCGACCAGCGTCTGCTCCGCCGCGCCATTCCGGAGAACCGCCTGCGCGTCTACGACATCCGCAGCGTGATCGATCTCGTCGCGGACAGGGACAGCGTGCTGGAGCTGCGCCGCGACTACGGCGTCGGCATGATCACCGCGCTGATCCGCATCGAGGGCAAGCCGTTCGGCCTGATCGCCAACAACCCGCGCCATCTCGGCGGCGCGATCGATGCCGATGCCGGCGACAAGGCCGCGCGCTTTCTCCAGCTCTGCGACGCGTTCGATCTGCCGATCGTCTCGCTCTGCGACACGCCCGGCTTCATGGTCGGCCCGGAAGCCGAGAAGACCGCGATCGTGCGGCACGTCTCGCGCATGTTCGTGACCGGCGCGAGCCTCACCGTGCCGCTGTTCGGCATCGTGCTGCGCAAGGGCTACGGCCTCGGCGCACAGTCGATGATCGGCGGCGGCTTCCACGCCTCGTTCTTCACTGCGGCGTGGCCCACCGGCGAGTTCGGCGGCATGGGCCTCGAGGGCTATGTCCGCCTCGGCTTCCGCAAGGAGATGGAGGCGATCGCCGACCCCGAAGAGCGCGAGACCTATTACCGCAACAAGGTCGCCGAGCTCTATGCCAACGGCAAGGCGGTCTCGATCGCGTCCGTGTTCGAGATCGACAACGTCATCGACCCCGCCGAGACGCGGCGCTGGATCATGGCGGGGCTTAGGTCGGTGCCGAAGCCGCCCGCGCGGACGGAGAAGAAGAGGCCCTGCATCGATACCTGGTGAGCGCAGTGCAGCAATCTTGATGATGCCGTCATTCCGGGGCGCGCGCAGCGCGAACTATGGTGTGCAATTGCACACCTGAGAATCTCGAGATTCCGGGTTCGATGCTCCGGGCCGCGCTTGCGCGGTCCCATCGCATCGCCCCGGAATGACGTCTAGAGACCGTGTGCCATCTCCCCCGTTCCCGGTTCCCGATTGACATCCCCGCCCGTGCTGCCAGACTTTGCACAATAATACAGGGTGGAGACGTCCGCGATGGCCAGCCTTTCGGCCTCGAACCATGTCGCCCGCGTCTTGTCCGTCGCCAATCATGTGGCCGACGTCGATGCCTCTTCGCGGATCGCCAATTCGTGGCGGCGCTGCCTGATCAGCCACAAGCTCGATCCCGCCCGTCAGGGCCCGCCGCAAACACTCACCGAGGCCGAGATCCGGCATGTCGCCGAGCCGATGGAGGAGACGATCCGGCTCGCGACGCCCGAGCTCGACGATCTCGCCGGCGTGCTGCGCGATGCCGGCTACTGTGTGAATCTGGCCGATGTGAACGCGACCATGCTGTTCAGCCGGCTGCCGGGCGAAGCAGATGCGAAGATGTTTCTGGACTGGAAGATCTACACCGGCTCGAATTTCGCCGAGACGTTTGAGGGCACCAACGGGCTCGGCACCGCGCTGGCCGAGCAGAAGCCGATCCTGGTGCATCGCGACGAGCATTTTCGCGCGCAGTGGCACATGTTCTCCTGCGCCGTGGCGCCGCTGTTCGACCAGGCCGGCCGGCTCGCCGGTGCCATCAACATCACCTCCTGCCGCGAGGATCTCGAACGCGCCGCGCATCAGCTCGCGCTCGCGGTGACGATGGAGGCGACGCGGCGGATGGAGGGTGCGATCTTCCGCGGCCATTTCCGCAACGCCTGGATCGCGACGGTGCCGGGTGACGGCGGCAGCGGCCTGCTCGCCTATGACGACGACCGCCGTATCGTCGGCGCCTGCCGTTCCGCGCGTGCGCTGCTCGGCCTCACCGACGGCATGATCGCATCGGGCATCGATCTGTCGCGTTACGTCAAGTTCGATCATCACGCCGCGCGCAGTGCGGACGATGTTGTCGAGCTGCGCCGCGCCGACGGCAGTCCGTTGGGCGAGGGCCATGTCGCCCCGCCGCTGCGCGCCAAATCCTTCACGGGTCCACACGCTCCGCGCCGCGATGCGACGATCGACCGTTTTGATGACCTGCATCGGCTCGCCGGCCGCGATCCCGGCCTGATGCGAAGCGTGAAGCGGCTCCGAAGCATCGGCGATCGCAATCTGCCGGTGCTGCTGCATGGCGAGACCGGCGTCGGAAAGGACGTGTTCGCCCGCGCCATTCACGCGGCGAGCAACCGTGCCCGCAACCATTATGTTGCGCTGAACTGCGCGGCGATGCCGGAGAGCCTGATCGACGCCGAGCTGTTCGGCTATGAAGCCGGCGCCTTCACCGGCGCGCGGCGCGAGGGCTCAAAGGGCCTGATCGTGCAGGCCGACGGCGGCACGCTGTTCCTCGACGAGATCGGCGACATGCCGATCGCGCTGCAGACGCGTCTCTTGCGCGTGCTGGAAAACCGCGAGGTCTGGCCGCTCGGCGCGCTCAAGCCGGTGCCGGTCGACATCCGCCTGATCAGCGCCACCCATCGCGATCTCGGCCGCATGGCGGAGGAGGGCGCCTTCCGCGCCGATCTCTATTTTCGTCTCCGCGGCATGGAGGTGAAGCTGCCGAGCTTGCGCGAGCGCGCCGACCGCGACGACATCATTCGCCAGATCGCGCGCGAGGAAGCGCCGAATTGCCGCCTCTCGGACGAGGCCTGGGCGCTGCTGTCGGCCTATCCGTATCCCGGCAACATGCGCCAGCTCCGCCATGTGCTGCGGCTTGCCGGCTGCACGGCGGAGAACGGTGTCGTCACCGATGCCGATCTCGATCTGCCGCTGTTCGGCGGCCGTGCGGCGGAGCCGGACCTCGCGGCGGCCGAGCGCGCGACGATCGTCGAGGCGCTGCGCAAGCATGGCGGTCGTGTGACCGAGGCGGCGCGTGCGCTGAAGCTCAGCCGCGCGACGCTGTATCGCAAGATCAAGCACCTGAAGATCGAGACCGCGCAGTAGCGCTTTCGGTTGGAGATGAACGAGGAGCGAGCCGCGGGCTTTCGCCTCTCCCCGCGTGCGGGGAGAGGCCGACGCGCGAAGCGCGGCGGGTGAGGGGGACTCTCCGCGAGTCCAACTGTCACCATCCTCGGAGAGACTCCCCCTCTCCCCGCAAGCGGGGCGAGGGAGCGCACCGCCGCCGCCCTTACGAAAAATCCGTCCAGCTCAGATGCCTTGAATCGAGGTCGCCGACTGAAACGGTGCCGCGGATTTCGTGGGGTACGTGGAAGCTGCTGCGCAGATAGACCAGCGGCGCGGCCCCGTCGGAATGCGACACCCCGCGGACTTCGCCGACGAAGATCGAATGCGTCTTCGTTTCGAATTCCTGCGCCAGCTCGCAATCGAACGCGGCCACCGCGTCGGTCAGCACGGGTGCGCCGGTGGCCCCGCGTGTCCACTGCCCGAACGCAAAGCGGTCGTCACCGTTGACGCCCTTCTGGCCGCTGAAGGTGAGTGCCAGCAGCGCGTGGTCCTCGTGCAGGAAGTTGATTGCGAAGGCGCCTTCCTCGCGGATCCGCGTATGTGCGCTGGCGTTGCGGTTGACGCAGACGATCAGCGACGGTGGATTGTCCGACAGTGAGCAGGCCGAGGTGACCGTGAGCCCGGTGCGCTTGCCGTGCTCGGCACCGACCGTGACCAGCGCGACGGCACCGGCGCATTGGCGCATCGCCTGCTTGAAATCCTTTGCGTCCACGCTCACGCGGAGATCTCCGAAACGGGTGCGGATGCGGCACGATCGCGCCGCATCCGCGTCGGGTCAAGCCGCCTTCTTCGCGGAGCCGAGATGCTTCAGGCGCGGCATCACCTCGCTGCTGAGCAGCGAGAGCGAGTGGTGCCAGGCCTCTGCCTTGTGCTTGTAGTCGAAGCCGAACACCAGCAGCACGCCGAAGCCGCCGACCTCGTCGTAGATCTTCTCGATCTTCTCGGCGACGGTCGCGGGCGAGCCGACGATCCAGTTCCGCTTGGCGCAATATTCGACGGTGACGTCGCTGTCGGGCACGTCGGGCGCGTGCTTCAAATAGTCCTTGAAGCCGAAATGGCCGAGCAGGGGCAGGAAGTACTCGTGCATCATCCGGCCCATCATGTCGCCGGTGGAGAGCTTCCAGGCCTCTTCGTCGGTGTCGGCAACGAAGACCTCGCGCACCAGCCGCCAGTCCTGCCGGTTCGGCTTGCGCCCGGTCTTGGCCGCGCCAATCTCGACCGAGTCCCAATGGCTGCCGACATAGGCCGGGTTGAGGTTAAGGCTCATCGGGATGAAGCCGCGTTCGCCGGCGAGCTTCAGCGTGTCCGAGTTCTTCGACAGACCGGCAACGCCGATTGGCGGATGCGGCGCCTGCAACGGCTTGATGTGAGGCTTGAGGAAGTCGAACATCGTGTCCGGCTTGGTCACCGTCCAGAATTTGCCCTTGTAGGTCCAGGGCGCGGGATCGGTCCACATCTTCAGGATGATCTCCAGCGCTTCGCGGGTCATGTCGCGGTTCTGCCCGCTCATGCCGTCGACGTTGAACATCGCCCAGTCGCTCGGCAGGCCGCTAGCCGCGACACCGAAATTGAGCCGGCCTTCGGACATGTGGTCGAGCATCGCGACGCGGTTGGCGAGCTCGGCCGGATGGTGATAGGGCAGCAGGAAGCCGCCCGGCCCGATGCGCAAGCGCTTGGTCTGCATCAAGGCCTGGGCGATCAGGAGATCCGGCGTGGGATTGGGTTCCCAGGGCGCGGTGTGGTGCTCGCCGACCCAGGCCTCTTGATAGCCGAGCTCGTCGAGCCAGCGCATGACTTGCAGGTCCCAGTCGTTTCCTTCCTTCAGGCCGCACTCCGGCGGGTGCGAAGGCATCGTGAAATAGCCGATTTCCATGGGTTTTCTCTCCACAATTGACGCGTCTTGGTGCGCGGTTCACGGATGTGAGTGGGGATGCATGAGCAAGCGGTGTGCCAGCGCGGCAGCGTCTCAGACCTGCGATAAAACGCTGGTTTGCGGCGGCAATAGCCGATATCCCGGGGCGAATTTGCCTGCCGTCGTCTCATTGTCGCGAGACGGCGTCTTGCCGGTGAGACGAGGACGAGAACCGAGATGAGCGAACCCGCCTATGTCGCGGTGGACTGGGGCACCAGCAGCTTCCGCCTGTGGCTGGTCGATCGGGCCGGCCAGGTCCTGGCCGAACGCCGCAGTGGCGAGGGCATGCTGGCCGCGGCCAAGACCGGATTTGCCGGTGTGCTGCAATCGCATCTTTCCGCCGTCGAAGCACCGGATCATCTGCCCGTTCTCGTCTGCGGTATGGCCGGCGCCAAAACCGGCTGGGTCGAGGCCGGCTATGTCGACACGCCGGCACCGCTCACCTCCATCCTGAAGCAGGCCGTGCGGGTGCCGGGTGAGGCGCGCGACATCCGCATCCTGCCCGGCATCGCGCAGCGCGACGCAGGCGCGCCGGACGTGATGCGCGGCGAGGAGACGCAGTTGCTCGGCGCGCTCGGCCTTAAGGCCGCCGGCGAAGCGCTGGTCTGCATGCCCGGCACGCATTCGAAATGGGTGCGGGTGAAGGACGGCACGGTCGAGCATTTCTCCACCTTCATGACCGGCGAGCTGTTCAGTGTGATCTCGCGCGAGACGATTCTGTCACTCGCGGTCGCAGGCGCCGATGACGCCGAGGATGTTGCAAGCTTCAAGGCGGCGGTGAAAGCCGCGTTCGAAGCGCCGGCGTTCGCCGCCAACCTGCTCTTCGGTGCGCGGTCGCGGCAGTTGCTGTTCGGCGGCACGCCGGCCGCCGCGCGCGAGACGCTGTCGGGCACCTTGATCGGCGCCGAGCTGGCGGCGGGTCTCTCTGGCAATGTTCCCAAGACCGGCATCACGTTGGTTGCGTCGGGGCGGCTGGCGACGCTGTATCAGCTGGCTTTCGATGAGCTGTCGGTGACCCCGCGGCTGGTTGATGCGGATGAAGCCGTTCGCCACGGCCTGTCGATGGCGGCGGCGGCGATCTGGACGAGTTAAGAAGGATTTCCTGAGATGAGTGTTCCCTTTCCGTCGATGAAGCGTCCGCTGGTCGCGATCCTGCGCGGCGTCAAGCCGGAGGAGGCCGAGTCCATCGTCAGCGTGCTGATCGAGGCCGGCATGACCGCGATCGAAATTCCGCTGAATTCGCCCGATCCGTTCCGCTCGATCGCCACCGCTGCGAAGCTCGCGCCGGCCGCCGTGCTGATCGGCGCCGGCACGGTGCTGACCACCGCAGATGTCGATCGTCTCAATGACGTCGGCGGCAAGCTGATGGTCTCGCCGAATGTGGATACGCAGGTGCTCGCGCGTGCGCATCAATACGCCATGGTGACGTTGCCGGGGGTGTTTTCGCCGACCGAGGCGCTGCTTGCCGCGCGCTCTGGCGCATCGGGCCTGAAATTCTTTCCGGCGAGCGTGCTCGGCGCATCCGGTATCGCCGCGATTCGCGCGGTGCTGCCGGCCGGCGTGATGATCGCTGCCGTCGGCGGTGTCTCCGACCAGAATTTTGCGGAGTATATCAAGGGCGGCGTCACCGCATTCGGGCTTGGCTCCAGCCTCTACAAGCCCGGCATGTCGGCGGCCGATGTCGCAGCGCGCGCAAAGCAGACGATCGCGGCCTACGATCGGGCGATTGTGAAAGACTGAAGCTGCAATAAACCAGCCGTGATCCCGTCACGGCCGCGCTTTATCCTATCTTGCTGAATCAGCGAGATCAGGAGACCGACATGGCGATCAACAACGTGGCCGATCTGTTCGTGGCAACGCTCGAACAGGCCGGCGTCAAGCGGATCTACGGCATCGTCGGCGACAGCCTGAATGCTTTTACCGAGGCGCTGCGGCGTCGCGGCACCATCGAATGGATCCACGTCCGGCATGAGGAGGTTGCGGCGTTCGCAGCCGCCGGCGAAGCCGAGATGACCGGAAGCCTTGCGGTCTGCGCAGGTTCCTGCGGCCCGGGCAATCTGCATCTGATCAACGGCCTGTTCGACGCGCATCGCAGCCGCGTCCCCGTGCTGGCGATCGCGGCGCAGATTCCGTCGGCCGAAATCGGCGGCGGCTACTTTCAGGAAACCCATCCCCAAAACCTGTTCCGGGAATGCAGCCATTATTGCGAGCTGGTCTCGGATGCGAGCCAGCTGCCTTTCGTGATCGAGAACGCCATTCGTGCGGCCGTGGGCCTGCGCGGCGTCGCCGTCATCGCCATGCCCGGCGACGTCGCGTTCCGCGATCCGCCGAGGCGCGCGCTGTCGACGGCGCGGGGGCTCGCGCTGTCGGCGCCGAAAGTCGTGCCTGAGGCCAATGAGCTGAAGGCGCTCGCGGACCTCCTGAACGGCGCCGAGCGCATCACCCTGTTCTGCGGCCGTGGCTGCGCCGGCGCGCATGCGCCGTTGATGCAGCTTGCGGAGGCCTTGAAGAGCCCGATCGTGCATGCGCTCGGCGGCAAGGAGCACGTCGAATACGAAAATCCCTACGATGTCGGCATGACCGGGTTCATCGGCTTCTCCTCGGGCTATGCCGCCATGCACGCCTGCGACGCGCTGGTGATGCTCGGCACCGATTTCCCCTACAAGCAGTTCTTCCCGACCGGTTGCCAGATCGCGCAGATCGACATCCGCCCGGAAAATCTCGGCCGACGCTGCAAGATCGACCTCGGCCTCATCGGCGACGTCAAGCTGACCATCGAGGCGCTGCTGCCGCTGCTGAAGACCAAGACCCAGCGCAAGCATCTCGACGATGCCGTCGCGCATTACAAGAAGGCGCGCGAGGGGCTGGACTCGCTCGCCAGGGGCACCCCCGGCAGCAAGCCGATCCATCCGCAATATCTCGCCAAGGTCGTCAGCGACCATGCGTCCGAGGATGCCGTGTTCACCGCCGATGTCGGCACACCCACGGTGTGGGCGGCGCGCTATCTCGAGATGAACGGCCGCCGCCGGCTGATCGGCTCCTTCGTGCACGGCTCGATGGCCAATGCGATGCCGCAGGCGATCGGGGCGCAGGCCTCGCAGCCCGGCCGCCAGGTGATCTCGCTGTCGGGCGACGGGGGCTTCACGATGTTGATGGGCGATCTGATCACGCTGACGCAGATGAAGCTGCCGGTGAAGGTCGTCGTCTTCAACAACGGCGTGCTCGGCTTCGTTGCGCTGGAGATGAAGGCCGCCGGCTTCGTCGACACCAATGTCGACCTGCAAAACCCCGATTTCGCGGCGATGGCGCGCGCGATGGGGATCTTCGCGAAGCGCGTCGAGGACCCCGGCGAGCTTCCGGGCGCGGTGAAGGAGATGCTGGCCCACAACGGGCCCGCGCTGCTCGACGTCGTCACCGCCAAGCAGGAGCTGTCGATGCCGCCGACCATCACGACCGAGCAGATCAAGGGTTTCAGCCTCTGGGTGCTGCGTGCGGTGATGAACGGCCGCGGCGACGAGGTGCTCGATCTTGCGAAGACGAACCTGCTGCCGCGTTAGCTGCGCTTCGCCGACGGCACATGCAACCGCTCGTGGCGGCGCTGGAAGCGCTGCCAGTGCAGTACGCTGCCGATCAGCAGGGCCGGCACGAAGCCGAGCACGATCAGGAAATGCGGCAGCTCCTTCGGCGAGATGAAGGCGATGGCGATGTCCGAGATCAGCCACAGCGCTGCGAACATCACCGCGAAATCCGTGCGCGGGCAGCGCAGATAGTAGAACACGGCGGTGATGACCACGGCAGGCCCGATCGCGATGGCGATCAGCACCGCGGTCAGCTCCTTCGGCGTCACCGCGTCGAGCACCATCGACGCCAGCAGCCACATGGCGGCGAACATGGCGATGATGTCGATCGGATGCCGCAACCCAATACCTCTCACGGGGAACGCGCTATCGTTGTGGTTCCAGGCCCCCGCCGTCAAGTAAAATAGGCCTATTCCTCGTCGTTTCCAGGCGTCGGCCGCAGCATGAAATGGCCGAAGGCAGTGGCGATCGGCTTGTCCGCATCGTCCTGCCAGGCGCGCGCCTCGAAGGCGACGATGCGCCGGCCCTGCTTGACGATCGAGACATTGGCAAAGCTGTCGAGCGCGCGGCCGGAGCGCAAGTAGTTGATGGTCAGCCCGATCGGCTTGGGCGGCGCGGCGGCGCCGAGCTCGCGTGCGACCCCGATGATCGCCGTGGTCTCGAGGAAGGCGCCGGTCATGCCGCCATGGATCGCGGGCAGGATCGGATTGCCGATGATCTTTGGCGAGAACGGCATGGTCAGCGTGCCGTCGTCGTTGACGCGGATGCCGAGGCAGCGCGCGAACGGGCTGCGGGCGAACGGGCCATCCGGATCCTCCGGCGCCTCCAGGGTCGGGATGCTGCGCGAATCCATCCTGCGGTCGGCGAGCATGTTGGTGCGGTTGGCGCCGATCATGAAGCAGGCCGTTGCGGTTGCGACCGGATCGTCCTCGGACTCCTGATACGCGGTGGAGCGTACGAAGGCGATCGAGCGCGTGGTGCGGTAGCAGACCGAATGCGCCTTGATGTCGAGGCCCGGCGTCGCCGGCTTCTGATAGTCGATACGCAGGTCGAGGGTTGCGATCGCGCGCGTGCCGTCGAGCGCGAGCTGCACGGCCATGCCGCAGCTCTCGTCCAGCATCGCGGTGACGACGCCGCCATGCAGCACCCCGGTCTCGGTGTCGCCGACGAAGACGGGACGGTAGGGCAGGCTGGACCAGGCCTCGGCGGGTGCGAAGCGGTCGAGCTGGAGCCCGCTGATATGGCCGTAGTCGGAGCGGCGGCCCTTGATGGCCTCGGCCAGTTCCTCGAACGGGAGCGTGGCAGGTAGGCCGGACGTCGATGAGCTGGACATGGCGATGTTCTAGACCAGTGCCGGGCGCCGCGCAAAACCCCGAATGCGGGTCGCACGGTAGGCCTGCGGTCGGTTGGGCCTCGACAGGGCGGTCCGAAGCGCCGATGGTGAGCGCTTCGTTCGTTCGACTAGCCGCAAGGAGCGCTTATGGCCGACCCCGAAACACCCGGCACCAATCAGGGGCCCGTCACCATTTCGAGCTCGAGCTCCGAGCGGGCGCCGATCATCTATTTCGACGGCGCGTCCTGCTTCGGCCATCACAACGGCGCGATCCAGGTCGAGCTCGCCGCGAACCTCTTGATGCCGGTCGGAGCCGCGGTCAGGGTCGAAGTGGTCCAGACCGCGCACCTGCGTTGCAGCGTGGCCGCCGCGCTGGCCTTGCGCGAAGCGCTCGACAAGGCGCTCGCGATGTACAAGCAGGGGCAGCAGCAGCCGACGGAGGAGATCCCGGCGATGAAGAATTGAGGCGGCAGCGCGATCGCATGTCATTGCGACCGCAGCTCCTCAGCTCACATGCACCTTCGGCTTTCTGCCGCCGTTCCACTTGCCGTCGAGCGCGCGCTCGATCTGGGCGGCGAGTTGCAGCAGCAGGCCGTCATTGGCCTGCTTGGCGATCGCCTGGATGCCGAGCGGCAGGTCGTGGTCCTGGGTTGCCATCGGCATCGAGATCGCCGGCATGCCGCAGAGATTGGCGAGCGGGGTGAAGGCGAAAAAGCGCCAGAGATTGCCGAACCAGTCGAGCACGTCAGGATTGTCGGAGATGGTGAGATATTCCCTGGTGCCGACTTTCGGCGTCGGCAGCGCCGTGATCGGCGTCAGGATCACGTCCCACTGCTCGAAGAACGCGCCGAAACCGCGTGACGTCGTGTTGAACACGCCTTGCATCTTCGCCCGCTCGGCGAAGCTGGTGTGCCGGCCGGCTTCCCAGATCCTGATGTTCATCGGCTCGATGAGATCTTCCGGCGGCTTGTCCAGCCCGCGCGCGGCCAGCATGTTCGAGATCACCACCGCAAAATTCGAGATGTAGCACATCGTCTGCGCCTCGAACGCCGCACGGAAGTCGAGCTCGGGCAGTGCGTAGTCGACATGGTGCCCGAGGCCTTCGAGGAAGCGGCCGGTCTTCTCCAGCTCGGCGGCGATCTCCGGCGTCGCGGTGTAATCGCCCCACGTGTGCGACAGCGCGATGCGGAGCTTGCCCGGATCGCGCTTGATCATCTCGGAATAGGGCTGCGCCGTGGTCCAGAACGGCATGAACTCGCCGGGCGCAGGCCCGCGCGCGTGATCGACGAAGGCGGCGGTGTCGCGCACCGAGCGCGACTGGCAGCCCTGGATCGAGACGAGCCCGGTGAGGTCGGACATGTGCGGGGCCAGCGAGAACACGCCGCGCGAGACCTTCAGCCCGATATTACCGTTGACGCCGGCGGGAATGCGGATCGAGCCGCCGCCGTCGGTCGCATGCGCGATCGGCACCACGCCGGCGGCAACCATCGCCGCGCTGCCCGCGGACGAGCCGCAGGTGGTGTAGTCGGTGTTCCAGGGATTGCGCGTGACGTAGACGGCCGGATTGTCGGCCGAGCTGCAGACGCCGAATTCCGGTGTCGTGGTGCGCCCGATCAGGTTCAGTCCGGCCTGGCGGAATTTGCCGGTCAGGAAGGTGTCGGCGCTCGCGCGATTGCCGCGCATCAGCAGCGAACCCATCTCCTGGAGCCGGCCCTTCATGGTCGGCCCGAGATCCTTCATCAGGAAGGGCAGGCCGGCGAACGGGCCGGCGAGGTTGGCGCCGTCCTTGGCCGGATCGGCGATCACGTCCTCGAACAGCTCGACCACGCCCGACAGCGCCGGATTGACCTTGGCGACGGCAGCAGCGGCCTGGCGGGCCAATTCCTTCGGCGTCAGCTCGCCCTTGCGGACGCGCGCCGCCAGCCCCACGCCATCGTGCTGCGCCCACTCGTTCCAGCTCATCGGCAAAGTCATGAAATTCAAATCCTCTAGATGCGGCGGTCCTTCCTTTCGCATGGACCCTGCGTGAATCAACTGAGCCGGCGCGAAGGGCAGGGTTGCATGGGGCGGAGAGGTCGCACGACCTTAGGAGGCCGGCCGTCTCAATCCGATAGTCGCGCGATCACCGCAACCGGCCCGCCGCCCGCCGGGCCCTGATGTTCGGCGCCGCCGGACACGTAGACTGCGCCGGTGCCGGCAAGGCCCGCGATCAGGCCGCCGACCGCGGCGCGGGCGTGGCGCGTCGAGCTGATGTCGGTGTCCTCCAGCATGGTGTGGCGAAAGCCGCGCACGCTGCCATCGGGCGAGGCCTCCGCCTTGGCGAAGATGTTGACGAGCTCGCGCCCGGCTTCCGCTTGCGGTGCGACGCCAAGCCCGACGCACTTCAGCGCCGACGTCACGGCGGCGGCGTCGATCGCATCGTTCATCACGGCGTGGCCGATCTCGAACTCGCTGGCCGATGCCGCCGAATTTCCGAGCACGATGACGACGTTGTGCATCAGCTCGATTCCGGCCGAGGTGGATGCCACCTTCGAGAACAGATCGTAGCGGCGCAGCACGTCCCCGTCGCTGATGTCCGAGCCGGTCTCGCCGAGCGCGACCGCAACGCCGAGCGCGGAGGCGCCGCGCGAATAGGCCATCGAACCGTAGGCGCTGGTCGTCGCCGTCTTGTTGCCGCGTGCACTTGCGGCCTCGACGCGATCGCTGGTGAGCAGCGGGCACTTGATCTGCACGAAATGGACGTCGGCGGGGTCGGCGATCCCGGCGTCCGCCATCGCGGCCTTCACGGCCGCGGCCGTCTCCGCGATCTGCGCGGCGCGTCCGAGCTCCTCCGGCAGGAAGTCCCGCGTGTGCGCCATGCCGATGCTCAGGCGCTTGCCCGACAAGCCCGCCGGCCGCCGCTCGACCTCGCGGCGCGTGAACACCGTGATATGCGGGCTGAGCACGCCTTCGGTGCCGCCGGACATCACGAAGGCAATGCGCTGCTCGACCTCCTCGGGGGACAAGCCGAGCTGTGGCGCCAGAGCCGTGCACAGCGCGGCAACGGCATATTCCCGGGTAAAGTCGTTGACACCGCCATTGCCCTCGGTCTTGCCGAGAACGGCGAGGATCGATTTGGGATCGATCGCGCCGGAGCCGATCATGGCCATGAGGCCGGAGACGTCGCCGGGGCCCTTGGTGACGATCTTGAAGACGCCGACCGATGTCGTCCGCATTGCAGTCCTCGTGTGGAGTTCGGTGGTCCGGCGGTGCAAACAGCCGTGGAACGGAGGCGCCTGTCAATCCCCGTCGTCGTCCTGGCTTTCGCCAGGACGACAAGAGGATAGAGTCTTCATACCAACCGCGCCCGCCGCATCCCCACGATTGTGGCGAGATCGCATCGGTTCAACAAAAAAATCGTCTGTCGACGGTTGCGCGCGGCACCTTGATGAATCAACCTGGGTTGGTCCATAAGCGGCGTCCCGCGACCGGATTTCGGTTTGCGTCGCGTGCTTGGAGAGAGGGATTCTCGCGTGGCAAATATCAACCAGAAAATTGCGCAGGAGCTTGGAGTTCGGGCCGAGCAGGTCGAGGCAGCGGTGACGCTGCTCGACGGCGGCGCCACGGTTCCCTTCATCGCCCGCTACCGCAAGGAAGCGACCGGTGCGCTCGACGACGCGCAATTGCGCACCCTGGAGGAGCGCCTGGGCTACCTGCGCGAGCTCGAAGACCGCCGCAAGGCGATCCTCGAATCGATCCGCGAGCAGGGCAAACTCGATGCCGCCCTCGAAGCCACGATCATGGCCGCCGACAGCAAGGCGCGCCTGGAAGACATCTATCTGCCGTTCAAGCCGAAGCGCCGCACCAAGGCTGAGATCGCCAAGGAAGCCGGCCTCGAGCCGCTCGCCAATCAGCTGATGGCGGAGCCCGGCAACGATCCCAAGGTCGTGGCGGAAAGCTTCATCAACGCCGAGAAGGGCGTGGCTGACGCCGCCGCCGCACTCGACGGCGCCCGCGCCATCCTGGTCGAGCGATTTGACGAAGACGCCGATCTGATCGGCGCGCTGCGCGAGGAGATGTGGACCAATGCGCGCATGGCCTCCAAGGTGCGCGATGGCAAGAAGACCGAGGGCGAAAAGTTCGCCGACTATTTTGAATTCTCCGAGCCGCTGACCAGGCTGCCGTCGCACCGCATCCTGGCGATGTTCCGCGGCGAGAAGGAAGAAATCCTCGACCTGCAGATTCAGGCCGAAGCCGAGGCGCCGCCGCCGGGCGTGCCCAGCGCCTACGAATTGAAGATCATGAAGCGGTTCGGCATCGCCGACCTCAAGCGCGCCGGCGACCGCTGGCTGATCGACACGGTGCGCTGGGCCTGGCGCACCAAGATCCAGGTGCATCTCAACATCGACCTGCGCATGCGGCTGTGGAACGCGGCCGAGACCGAGGCCGTGCGCGTGTTCGCGTCCAATTTGCGCGACCTGCTGCTAGCCGCGCCCGCCGGCACCCGCGTCACCATGGGGCTCGATCCCGGCTACCGGACCGGCGTCAAGGTCGCCGTCACCGACGCGACCGGCAAGGTCGTCGATACCGCCGTGATCTATCCGCACGAGCCGCAGCGGCAATGGAACGAGTCGCTCGCAATCCTCGGCAAGCTTGCCCTGAAGCACCGTGTCGAGCTGATCGCGATCGGCAACGGCACGGCCTCGCGCGAGACCGACAAGCTCGCAGGCGATCTCGTCAAGGGCCTGGCCGAGCTGAAGATGAACAAGATCGTGGTGTCGGAAGCCGGCGCGTCGGTCTATTCGGCCTCGGCCTTCGCCTCGGAGGAACTGCCCGGTCTCGACGTCACCCTGCGCGGCGCGGTCTCGATCGCGCGGCGCCTCCAGGATCCGCTTGCCGAACTCGTCAAGATCGAGCCGAAGGCGATCGGCGTCGGCCAGTATCAGCACGACCTCGGCCAGGCCAAGCTCGCCAAGTCGCTCGACGCCGTGGTCGAAGATTGCGTGAACGCCGTCGGCGTCGACGTCAACACCGCCTCGGCGCCGCTGCTCGCCCGCGTGTCGGGCGTGGGCTCGGGCCTTGCGCAGAGCATCGTGGCACATCGTGACGCCAACGGCCCGTTCAAGTCGCGCAAGTCGCTCAAGGACGTGCCGCGCCTCGGGCCGAAGGCGTTCGAGCAGTGCGCGGGCTTTTTGCGCATTCTCGGCGGTGAGGATCCGCTCGATGCGTCCGGCGTGCATCCGGAAGCCTATCCGGTGGTGCGCCGGATTCTCGCGGCCACCAAGAGCGACATCAAGGCGCTGATCGGCAGCAGCGAGATCGTGCGCACGCTGAAGCCGAAGGATTTCGTCGACGAGACCTTCGGTCTGCCGACCGTCACCGACATCCTGCGCGAGCTCGAAAAGCCCGGCCGCGACCCCCGTCCGGCGTTCAAGGCCGCTGTGTTCAAGGAGGGTGTCGAGGAGATCAAGCACCTCCAGAAGGGCATGATCCTCGAGGGTACCGTGACCAACGTCGCCGCGTTCGGCGCTTTCGTCGACATCGGCGTCCACCAGGACGGCCTCGTGCACATCTCGGCGATGTCGAAGACCTTCATCAAGGACCCGCGCGAGGTGGTGAAGCCCGGCGACATCGTCAAGGTGAAGGTGCTGGACTTCGAGGTCGCCCGCAAGCGCATCTCGCTGACGCTGCGGCTCGACGACGAGGTCGGCGCCAAGAAGGACGCCCCCGGCATGCAGCGCGACAATGGCTCGCGCAATGCAGCCCGCATGACCTCGTCGGCGCCGCGCAAGCAGGAATCCTCCGGCGGCGGCGCCCTCGCCGAAGCCCTGCGCCGCGCCGCCGAGAAGAGCGGCGGCAAGCGCGTGTGATCTCCAACCTCTCCCCGCTCTTCTGCGGGGAGAGGTCGGAATTCGCGCGCAGCGCGGATTCCGGGTGAGGCGCAGCGCACTATGTTGCCAAGATGGCGGCCCATCCGACTCCGATGTGAGTGCGCGACGAAAGCTTGGCCAACAGTCCGCATCGCATTCTTGGAGATAGCCCTCACCCCACCCTCCCCGTAAGAACGGGGCGAGGGAACGAGAGAGTTGGGCCTCCCTAACACCCGCGTCAGAATCTGGCGCATTTGTAAGTTGAAGGTGAGGGCGCATTCTCCTCATCTGATCCCCCGGAGCGGCGCGACCGTCGCCGCGACAAGGAGGATATTCAGATGCACAGCAGGCTTCTCACCGGCATCGTCGCGGCGGCCATGGCTGCGACGTTGGGGGTCGCTTCGCCCGTTCTCGCCCGAGGTGGTGGTTTCGGCGGCGGAGGACACGGCGGCTTCGGCGGCGGAGGACATGGCGGCTTTGGCGGCGGAGGACATTTCGGCGGCGGCATGCACGCCGGTGGCTTTGGCGGGATGCATGTCGGCGGCGTGGGCGGTGCTCGTTTCGGTGGCGCCCACTTCGCCGGCTCGCCGATGACCGCCCACGCTGCGATCGGGCCGCGCTTTGCCGGTGCGCCGCTCGCGACCCGCGCCGCCTTCGGGCCGCGTTTCGCCGGCACGGGCTGGCACGGCAGGCCCTTCATCGGCCGCCATGCATTCTTCTTCCGCCATCATCGCTTCCACCGGTTCGCCTTCGTTGGCGCGCCCTTCTACTACGCCAATTACTACGACGACGGTTGCTGGCGCAGGAGCTGGACGCCCTATGGGTGGCAATGGGTCAATGTGTGCGGAGACTATTGGTAGTCGCATCGCCGTACCGCACCATTGTCGCGATCGCCATCGGGCGGTTCCGCTCAGCCCCGGAACGGGATAGTCTGGTGGCGATCGTCGCGCGGAGTTTTGCATGACCGGAGGTCACCGCCGCATCCTGGTCGTCGAGGACGATCCGGAAACCGCAGGCCAGCTCGTCGAAGAGTTGACGACCTCTGGCTATGAGGTCGATCTCGCCGCCACGGGGCGCGAAGCCCTGAGCCACGGCGCCGCCCGCGACTATGCCGTGATCACCATCGACCGCATGCTGCCCGACATCGACGGCATCACCGTGATGCGCCAATTGCGCGACGACGGCATCGCGGCGCCCTTCCTGATCATCTCCGCGCTCGGCGAGGTCGACGACCGCGTGCGCGGCCTGCGCGCCGGCGGGGACGACTATCTCGTCAAGCCGTTCTCCTTCGTCGAGCTGCTTGCGCGGCTCGAGGCCCTCGGCCGCCGCAGCGAGACCATCGCCAAGGAGACGCTGTTGCGCGTCGGCGACCTCGCCATCGACCTGATCGCGCGCAACGCCAGCCGCCGCGGCCGCAAGATTCCGCTGCTGCCGCGCGAGTTTCAGCTGCTCGAATATCTCGTCCGCAACGAGGGCCGCGTCGTCTCGCGTGCGATGCTGCTCCAGCACGTCTGGGACCTGCATTTCGATCCCTCGACCAACATCATCGACGTCTATGTCGGGCGCGTCCGCCGCAAGGTCGACGACGCCCAGGCCTATCCGCTGATCCACACCATCCGCGGCATCGGATATTGTCTCCGTGCTCCTGGCTAAGACGCTCCGCTCCTCGACCTTCCGTCTGGCGCTGATCGCGATCGCGGCATTCGGGCTGATCGTCGCGGCGATCATGGCCTACGTCTATTTCGGTACGCTCGCCTATGTGGAGAGCCGGCTCGGCTCCGCCGGCGATCGCGACGGCTTCACCGGCACGATCGAACTCGCCATGGTCGCGGTCGCGGTGCTGCTCCTGGTGCTCGCCGGGCTCGCAGCCGTGCTGGTGACCCGGCGCACGGTGGGGCGGATCGAGGAGATCAACGCCACCAGCCGTGCCATCATGCTGTCCGGTCTCGACCGCCGCATTCCCCTGCGCGGCAGCCACGACGAGTGGGACCGCGTCGCCGAAAACCTCAACCAGATGCTCGACCGCATCGAGACGCTGATGGGCGAGGTCAAGCAGGTCAGCGACAACGTCGCCCACGATCTGCGCACGCCGCTGACGCGCATGCGCGGCCGGCTGGAGAAGGCCTATCACACCCCGCGCAACAGCGAGGCGGATGCCACGCTGATCGGCGACACCATCGCCGATCTCGATGCCGTGCTCGGCATGTTCGCCTCCATCACCCGGATCTCGGAGATCGAGACCCGCGCCCGCAGGAGCGCCTTTCGCGCGCTTGATCTCGCCGAGATCGCCGGCGAGGTCGTCGAGCTCTACGACGCCGCCGCCGAGCAGGTTGCGACGCGTCTCAGCCTCGGCGGCGACCGCGAGGTCGCGATCACGGGCGACCGCGACCTCTTGTTCGACGCCGTCGCCAATCTCGTCGACAACGCGATCAAGCACGGCCGCAAAGGCGGGCAGGTGACGGTGACATGCCGCAGCGCCGATGGCGGCGCCATGATTACGATCGCCGACGACGGTCCGGGCATTCCCGCTGAGGCGCGCGATCACGTCTTCAAGCGGTTCTACCGTCTCGAACAAAGCCGCTACACGCCGGGCAACGGCCTCGGCCTCAGCCTCGTTGCGGCAGTGGCGCGCCTTCATGGCGCCGAGATTGCGCTGCATGACAATGCGCCGGGCCTGACGGTCCAGCTCCGGTTTCCGCCGCCCGCGCAGCCCGGCACCCAACTTGCATGATTGCACGCGTACCGAGTGGAAGTCCTGCAATGCCCCGCCTGCCAGACCTCGTCATCACCAATGCCCGCACGCGCAGCCGCGAGATCGTCGACATTGCAATCACCGATGGCGTGATCACCGCGATCGGCAACCGGCTCGATCCCGGCGCACAGGCCTTCGTCGATGCCAAGGGCGGCCTGGTGACGCCGGCCTTTGTCAATCCGCACCTGCACCTCTGCAAGGTCTGGACCCTGCCGATGATGTCGGAGGCGGCGCTAGAGGCCTATCAGGGCGGCGGCATGAGCGAGGCGGCGAAGGCGGTCGATCTCGCCGCAGCGGTGAAGAGCAACTACGACGCGTCCTGGATCGTCCCGAACGCACGGCGCGCGGTGGCGCTCGCCGCGCTCCACGGCAACCTCCACATCCGCGCCTTCGCCGACGTCGACACCAAGGCCCGGCTGGAGGGCGTCAAGGCGCTGCTCGCGATCCGCGAGGAGTTTCGCGGCATCGTCGACATTCAGGTCGTGGCATTCCCGCAGGACGGCCTGTTTCGCGAGCCCGGCGCAGAGGGCCTGATGCGCAAGGCGATGGCGCTCGGGGCCGACGTCGTCGGCGGGATTCCCTGGATCGAAGCCGACGAAGAGGACATGCGCCGCCATGTCGCGTTCTGCTTCGACCTCGCGGCCGAGCACGGCGCCGAAACCTCGATGCTGCTGGACGACGTCGGCGACGCCAACATGCGCACGCTCGACATGATGGCGCGCGCGGTGATCGCGCGCGGCGTCGAGGGCCGGGCGCTCGCCCATCATTGCCGGGCGATGGCGCTCTATCCCGAGAACTATCTCCGCGAGCTGAAGGTGCTGCTCGGAAAGGCCCGTGTCAGCGTCGTCAGCAATCCGCACAACGGCCCGCTGCACGCGCGGGTGAAGGAATTGCTCGGTGCCGGCATCAATGTCTGCCTCGGCCAGGACGACATTTCCGACGCCTATTATCCGTTCGGCCGCAACAACATGCTGGAGGTGGCGTTCCTCGCCTCGCATCTGTTGTGGATGACGAAGAAGAGCGAGTTCGAGACGCTCTACGACATGATCACCACGCGCGCCGCGACGGCGATCAACCTCGAGCGCTATGGCCTCGGGCTCGGCTGCGCAGCCAACCTGGTCGTGCTCGAACAGGCCGACGTCACCGAGGCGCTGCGCTTCCACAGCCCGCCCAGCATCGTGATCAGCCATGGCCGCGTCGTCGATACCGACCGCATGCGCGAGCTGGCGCAGACCGCGATCGGCGATTGAACCGCGCCGCTCAGAGCTCGATCACGCCGCGGCGCGCGGCATGCGCCACCGCATCGGTGCGGCCGGTGGCATCCAGCTTGTCGAGCAGCGAGCCGACATGGAATTTCACGGTGTGCACGGAGATGCCGAGCTGACGCGCGATCATCTTGTTGGAGGCGCCCTCGGCCATCAGCGCCAGCACGTCGAGCTCGCGCTGCGTCAGTGCGATGTCCTCGGGCATGCTGCGCGGATCGCGGGCGACGATCGTCGCGGCGGCCTGCTCGCCGGGCGCGGCAAGGCGCAGCCCGGCGACATTGCCGAGCAGCGCCGCCAGGCGATCGGCGAGGGCGGGATCGTCGATCTCCAGGGACAGCACGATCTCCGGTAGCTTGTCCTCGCTCACGCCTCCGGCCTCTCGCCGACCGTGACCTTGAAGCTGATCGGCTCGCCGCCGCGGCGCACCGCGACATCGACCACAGCGCCGACGCTCGCAGGTCCCAGTGTTCTCGACAGCGCGCGCACGCCGGACAGTTTCTGGTCGTTGACCGCCACGATCACATCGCCCTGGCGGATGCCGGCCGCCGCAGAAGGTCCGGCCTTGTCGACATTCATCACCATGGCGCCGATGCCGTCCTCGAGCCGCACCGGCTGGAGCCCGAGCCCGAGATATCCGCGCGCGATGCGGCCGCGGGCTTCGAGTTGCGGCGCGATGCGCTCGATCGTCGCCGTCGGGATCACCAGCACGCGCCTTGGTCCGAGCACGGCCATGCCGAAGGCTTCACCGGTCGCATCGAGCGCAAGGCCGCCTTCCTGGCCCGGACGCAGGCGAACGTCGAGCTCGATCCGGGCATCGATGTCGCCGCCGCGTAGGGAGCGCCAGCTCTTGCCGGACGCCGATACCATCCCGAGCGCGGCGCTCGGCGTATCACGGTTGGTGGCCACGACAACCGACAACGCGCCGAGGGGCGGGACCGTCGCGGCGAGCTTGACCGGCGCGACGCCGGCCTCGGTGCGCAGCAGCGCGATGTCGGTGGTGTGGTCGCGGCCGGCGATCGTGGCGACCACCCGGCTGCCGTCGGGGAGGCCGATCTCGACCTCGCCCTCGTCGGCCAACGCCTCGTCGGCGGTGACGATCAGGCCGGGCTTCCAGACGAAGCCGGTTGCGCGGGAGCGATGCGAGTGCACGGAGACGACGGAGGGCGCGGTGCGCGCCACGACATCCGCGAGCGCGGACGACAGTGAGGACAGTGGAGTTGGGGCGGTCATGGCGGTCTCCTGTAAGTTGTCCCCAATCTGGGATGTCGCGGGCGGTAGCGAAACTGGTCGGGTGGCCAGGACGGAGCCGGCGCCGGCCGACGAACATGTGATTGGGAGCCGTTCACGGGAACGTGTAGCAATCGGTCGACATTGCGCCGTACGGCCTTAGACGTTTCCAGCGAGCCCCGACCGATGACCATCGATCTCACCCGCCGCACCCTGCTCCAACTTGCCGGAGCCACCTCGCTCGCGATGGCGGCCGCGGCTGCCGCACGCGCCGAGGGGACTGCGCAAGGCGGCGGGCCGACCTATGCCAGCCGCACGCCGATGCGGGTCGGCATGGTGACGCTCCGGGTCAAGAATCTCGACACGGTTGCCGACTACTACCGCGACGTGATCGGGCTGACCGTCATGGAGCGCTCCGCCAGCGCTGCGAAGCTCGGTACGGCCGGCATCACGCTGCTCGTGCTCGAGGCGCGTCCGGATGCGGCGATCGAGCCGCGCAATGCCGCAGGCCTCTACCACACCGCCTTCCTGATGCCGACCCGCAAGGATCTCGCGCGCTGGCTGGTGCACGCCGCCTCGCATCGCGTGCCGCTGTCGGGCTTTGCCGACCATCTCGTCAGCGAATCCGTCTATCTCGACGACCCCGAAGGTAACGGCATCGAGGTCTATGCCGACCGCGAGCCCTCGCAATGGCAGTGGAGCGAGGGCAGCGTGAAGATGGCGACCGACGAGCTCAACATCCCCGACCTGCTGTCGCTGACCAATACGCGCGTTCCCGACTATGCCAAGGCGCCGGACGGAATGCGCGTCGGCCACATGCATCTGCGCGTCGGCGATCTCGCGCAGGCCGAGAACTTCTACCACGGCACCGTCGGCCTCGACCCGACCCGCAAGCGCAACGGCGCGGCGTTCCTGTCGTCGGGCCGCTATCACCATCACCTCGGCATGAACGTCTGGCAGAGCCAGGGCGCGGGCCTGCGCGACGATTCCACAACCGGTCTCGCCTGGTTTTCGCTGGTGATGGCGAAGCAGGAGCTGCTCGCCGCTCAGGAAGAGCGCCTGCGCAAGAGCGGTGTGAAGGTCACGGCGCTTGCCGACGGTTTGGAGGCGGTCGATCCCTGGGGCACGCGGGTGCGCTTGCTCAAGGTTTGATCGCCGGGGCGGGCATTGGTAATACCCGTCGGGTGCCAGCTTCCGGAGCCCCCGACATGTCCGAATTCCACGGCGTCTTCCCCTACCTCGTCTCCCCCGTCGATGCCGACGGCACGGTGCGGACGAGCGTGCTCGCAAAGCTCTGCGACGACCTGATCGGTGCCGGCGTGCATGGTCTGACGCCGCTCGGCTCGACCGGCGAGTTCGCCTATCTCAATGCCGCCCAGCGCACGGCGGTCGTGCAGACCACGATCGAAGCCGCGAAGGGCCGCGTGCCCGTGGTGGCCGGCGTCGCCTCCACCTCGACCGCGGATGCGGTGACGCAGGCACGGACGTATCAGAAGCTCGGCGCCGACGGCATTTTGGCGATCCTGGAGGCGTATTTCCCGCTCGCCGATACCCAGGTCGAATCCTATTTCCGCGCCATCGCGGACGCCGTGGACATTCCCGTCGTCATCTACACCAATCCGCAATTCCAGCGCTCCGACCTCACCCTCGAAATCATCGCGCGCCTCGCCGAGCATCCGCGCATTGGCTACATCAAGGACGCCTCGACCAACACCGGCCGGCTGCTCTCGATCATGAACCGCTGCGGCGATCGCCTGCGCGTGTTCTCGGCCTCCGCCCACATTCCGGCCGCGGTGATGCTGATCGGCGGGCTCGGCTGGATGGCGGGACCTGCCTGCATCATCCCGCGCCAGAGCGTCGCGCTCTACGACCTCTGCCGGGCGGGCCGCTGGGACGAGGCCATGGCGCTCCAGCGCAGGCTGTGGCGGATCAACGAAGCCTTCGCCCGCTTCAACCTCGCCGCCTGCATCAAGGCCGGCCTTTCGATCCAGGGCTACGACGTCGGCGATCCCATCCCGCCGCAGGCCGCGCTGACGGCCGATGCGCGCAAGGTGGTGGAGACAGCGCTCCGGGAGCTGGCGTAGCCGTCATTCCGGGGCGATGCGCAGTGCGTAGGGTGGGCAAAGCGAAGCGTGCCCACCATCTTGATCGCGTTGGTTGAGCGACCGTGGGCACGGCGCAAGTGCGCCTTTGCCCACCCTACGGAATCGCAGATTTGCGGGACCGCATGCCGAAATCGTGGATATCCCGCCCAAAACCGCGGCTGGTATGCCCCCGGTCGATCCGCTAAAAGGCTGCCCGCAGTTTCGAAAAGACCTCGAGGACCCCACGGAATGAACATTCTTCCCGGCAATTTGCGTTTCGGAGCGGGCCAGCCCGTCAAGCGTTTGGAAGACCAGCGGCTGCTGACCGGGAAGGGGCAATTCATCGACGACAAGCCGCAGGACGGCGCGCTGTGGTTGCACGTGCTGCGCTCGCCGCATGCGCACGCGAAGATCGTCTCGATCGACACCAGCGCCGCGGCCGGAATGCCCGGCGTCACCGCGGTCTACACCGGTGCGGATCTCGTCAGGGACGATATCGGCAGCATCCCGACGCTGAGCATCTTCAAGCGCCCCGACGGCAAGCCGATGACGGTGCCGCCGCGCCGGCTGCTCGCCCATGAGGTCGTGCGTTACACCGGCGAGGCGGTGGCGGCGGTGGTCGCCGCCTCCCGCGCGGAGGCGCAGAGCGCGGCCGAAGCGATCGTGGTCGAATACGACGTGCAGCCCGCGGTGGTCGACCCGGTCGAGGCGGTGAAGCCCGGCGCGCCTGTGGTGTGGCCGGAGGCGCCCGACAACATCGTCGGCGCGATGGCTTACGGCGATGCCGCCAAGGTGGACGAGGCCTTTGCCAAGGCCGCGCACACGGTCGAGCTCGACATCATCAGCCAGCGCCTCGTGCCCTCCGCGATGGAGCCGCGCTCGACCATCGCCGAGATCGACAAGAAGACCGGACGTCTCCTCCTGCACGTGCAGTCGCAGACGCCGGCCTCGACCCGCGACGTGCTGGCGGGAGCCGTGCTCAAGCGCCCCAAGGACAGCGTCCGCGTGCTGGTCGGCGACATCGGCGGCGGCTTTGGCCAGAAGACCAACCTCTATCCCGAGGACGGCATCGTCGCCTACGCCGCGACCAAGCTGAGCAAGAAGATCCGCTGGCGCGGCGACCGCACCGACGAGTTCGTCGGCGGCACCCACGGCCGCGACCTCACCTCGACCGCGTCCTTCGCGCTGGACGAGAAGGGCAAGGTGTTGGCCTATCGGGTCAAGTCGATCGGCTGCACCGGCGCCTATTCTTCGGGGGCCGCCAACATCATTCCCCTGGTGCTCGGGCCGTTCGTGCAGACCGGCGTCTACGATCTTCCGCTGGTGCATTTCGAGGTGAAGTCGGTGATGACCCACACCGCGCCGGTCGGTGCCTATCGCGGTGCGGGCCGGCCCGAGGCCGTCTTCATCGTCGAGCGCCTGTTCGACGCCGCCGCGCGAAAAATCGGCATGGATCCGCGCGCGATCCGCAAGGCCAACTACATCAAGCCGGCGCAGCTGCCCTACACCAATGCTGCGGGCCAGGTTTACGATTCCGGTGCCTTCGCCCACATGCTCGACCGTGCCGTGAAGCTCGCCGACTGGGACGGCTTTGCCGCGCGCAAGAAGGCGGCGAAGAAGAAGGGCCTGCTCTACGGCCGCGGGCTCACGTCGTACATCGAATGGACCGGCGGCCGCGCCCATACCGAGAAGGTCAGCCTGCACGCGACCTCGCAGGGCCGCGTCGTCCTGCATTCCGGCACCATGGCGATGGGGCAGGGGCTTCAGACCACCTACACCCAGATGATCGCCGACACGCTCGGCATTGCCATGGACAAGATCGATGTCGTCCAGGGCGACACCGATCTGGCGATGGGCTTTGGCAGCGTCGGCTCGCGCTCGCTGTTCGTCGGCGGAACGGCCGTGGCCGTCTCGTCGAATGACCTGATCCAGAAGGCGCGCGAGAAGGCGGCGAACGTGCTGGAGACCTCGGTCGAGGACATCGAATATCAGGGCGGCATGCTCACCGTGGTCGGCACCGACCGCCGCATCAGCCTGTTCGACCTTGCCGAGAAGGAGAGCGGCGCAAAACTCAGCGTCGATTCGGAAGGCGAGGTCGATGGTCCGAGCTGGCCGAACGGCACGCATATCTGCGAGGTCGAGATCGACCCCGAAACCGGCGTCTCCCGCGTCGTGCGCTACACCACCGTCGACGACGTCGGTGTCGCCGTGAACCCGATGCTGGTGACGGGCCAGATCCATGGCGGCGTCGCGCAAGGCATCGGCCAGGCGCTCTATGAGGGCGTCTCCTACGATGCCGACGGCCAGCTCCTGACCGCGAGCTATCAGGACTACTGCATCCCGCGCGCCGGCGACGTGCCGCCGATCGAGGTGACACTGGATGATTCCGCGCCCTGCCGCACCAACCCGCTCGGCGCCAAGGGCTGCGGCGAATCCGGCGCCATCGGCGGCCCGCCCTGCGTCACCAACGGCGTGATGGATGCGCTCGCCGAGCTCGGTATCACCCAGCTCAACACGCCCCTGACGCCGCAGAAGATCTGGCAGGCGATCAGGGACGCGAAGGCGGGGGCATAGCCCGCGCTGTTGCGGCAATCTTAGCTGTCGTCCCGGCGAAGGCCGGGACCCATAACCACCGAGCCTGGTTTGGCGAAGATCGGTGGTTACCGGCTTCGCACGCCAACTTCGTCACGGCGTATGGGTCCCGGCCTTCGCCGGGACGACACCGAATGCGTTGCGCGAGCTTTGCCTCAAATCCCCAGCATCATCTTCGCGATGATGTCGCGCTGGATCTCGGACGTGCCGCCGAAGATCGTGTAAGCCCGGCCGTTGAGATATTCCGGCACCACCGTCAGCATGTCCTCGGGTATCGCCGGTTCGTGGTTGAGCTTGTAGAGCGGGCGCATCGGCTCGACGGCGAGGGCGTCATGGCCAATCACGTCGGCGCCCAGCCGTGTCACGGCCTGGCGGATCTCGCTGTTGCGCAGCTTCAGGATCGACGACACCGCGCCGGGATTCTGTCCGGTCTGGAGCGCCGAGAGCACGCGCAGCTCGGTCATCTCCAGCGCGTCGATGTCGACCTCGACCTCCGAAATGCGCGTCGCGATGTCAGGACTGTCGATCGCGCGGCCGGTCAGGTCCGACTCGGCAAGGTCCGCGATCGCCTTCAGCCCTTCGCGCAGCTTGGCGGAGGCGATGCCCGAGCCGCGCTCGAATTCGAGCAGGTACTTGCCGTAGGTCCAGCCCTTGCCTTCCTCGCCGACCCGATTGGCCATGGGCACACGCACGTCGTCAAAGAACACCTGGTTGACCTCGTGGTCGCCGCCGATGGTGAGGATCGGGCGCGTCGTGATGCCCGGCGTCTTCATGTCGATCAGGATGAAGCTGATGCCGTCCTGCTGCCGCGGCCCGTCGCTGGTGCGCACCAGCGCGAACATGCGGTTGGCGTGGTGGGCATGCGTGGTCCAGATCTTGGTGCCGTTGATGATGTAGTGGTCGCCGTCGCGCACCGCGCGCGTCTTCAGCGAAGACAGGTCGGAGCCGGAGCCCGGCTCGGAGTAGCCCTGGCACCAATAATCCTCGCCGGAGAGAATCCGCGGCAAATAGAAGTTCTTCTGCTCAGGGCTGCCGAAGCCGATGATGACGGGCCCGACCATCTTTACGCCCATGACATTCACATTGGGCACGCCGGCGCGCGCGGATTCGGTCTCGAAAATCCAGCGCTGTGCCGGCGTCCAGTCCGGACCGCCATATTCGACCGGCCAGCCCGGCGCGCCCCAGCCCTGCCTGTGCAGCGCGCGCTGCCAGGCCATGCCGATATCAGGATCGGAGAATACCGAGGGCGTCAGCGCGGTCGCGCGCTTCATCTCCTCGGTGAGATTTTTGGCGATGAAGCCGCGCACCTCGTCCTGGAAGGCGCGCTCCTCGGCATTGAACGACAGGTCCATGATGCGCTCCTTTCGGTTCAGGCCGATACGCCGGTGCGGCCAAGCCGGGCGTGGCGGGCATAGTGGTGCGCGCTGCCGCCGAACAGCGTGTCGAAGGCGACGAGCCGCTTGAAATAGGCGCCGACCTCGAGCTCCTCGGTGACGCCCATGCCGCCGTGAAGCTGGATCGACTGCTCGCCGACGAAGCGCGCGCATTTGCCGATCTTCGCCTTCGCGCCCGACGCGGCCCGCGCGCGCTCGATCGGCGTGCTGTCTGCCTTCAGCGCGGCGCGCAGCGCCATCGAGCGCGCCTCGTCCACCTGCATCGCCATGTCGGCAAGGCGGTGGCGGATCACCTGGTTGGCGGACAGCGGCCGGCCGAACTGCTTCCGGATCTTGGTGTATTCCAGCGTCGTCTCCAGCAGCATCTGCATGATGCCGACGGCCTCCGCGCCGAGCGCGGCCATGGCGCGATCGACGGCCCATTCGATTGCGGGCAGCGCATCCTTGCCGTCGCCGAGCAGGGCGTCCTCAGGAAGATGCACGTCGGGCAGCTCGATATTGCAGGCGCGCCCGCCGCCAAGCCGCGGATAGTCGGAGATTGAGAGGCCCGGCGCCGTTGCCGGCACCAGGAACAGGCCGATCCGCCCCGATGGCCCCCGATGATCGTGAATATGCGCGGAGACGATGATCTCGTCGGCGGCATGGCCGTCGAGCACGGCGATCTTGCTGCCGGCAAGACGCCAGCCCTGCGCGGTCTTGTTGGCTGCGGTCGCAACTTTGGCGAGATCGAACCGCGCTGCGCGTTCGGAATGCGCAAGCGCCAGCTTCAACGACCCGTCCGCGATCTTCGGCAGGCTCGCCTGCTTCTGCGCCGTGCTGCCGCATCTGTCGATCAGCGCGGCTCCGAGCACGACGGTTGCGACATAAGGCTCCGACACCAGCCCGCGGCCGAAGGCTTCCATCAAGATGCCGATCTCGACCGCACCACCGCCGAGCCCATCAAACTGCTCCGGGATCGGCAACGCCAACCAGCCGAGCTCGGCAAACTGCGTCCATACCGCCGGGCTGAAGCCGAGCGGATCGTTCGCCATCTTGCGGCGATGATCGGCATCGTAGCTCTCGGCCACGAAGCGTTCCGCGCTTTCGCGCAGCAGCCGTTGCTCGTCGCTCAGATTGAGGTCCATCGCGTCTACTCCGCGGCCGCCGGCGGTTTGCGCACGGAGGGATGCAGGCCCGATGGATCGACGATCATGCCGAACTCCTGAAGGTTATGGGCGTGACAGAGCTGATGCAGGGCAAAGGCCTGGTCAATTGCAGCCGGCTGGCCCATCACATCGACCGAACGATTGACCGCCTCCTTGGTCAGCTTCAGCGCGAAGGACGGCTTTGATGCGATCCGGCGCGCCAGCTCCAGCACGCGCGATGACAACTCCGCGCGTGGCACGACCTGATTGACCATGCCGAGCTGATGCGCCTCCTGCGCGCTCCAGCTGTCGGCCGTGAACAGGAATTCCTTGGCCTTGCGCGGCCCGAGCTCCCAAGGATGCACGAACCATTCGACGCCGCAGACGCCCATGGCGACCACGGGATCGCAGAACTGCGCATCGTCGCTGGCGACGATGAGGTCGCAGGCCCAGGCCAGCATCAAGCCGCCGGCGATGCACTTGCCGTGCACCTCGGCGATAACAGGCTTTGCCAGATTGCGCCAACGGCGCGTGATCTGGAGATATATTTCCTGCTCGCGCGCGAAGCGGCCGTGCGCGTTGGCTTCGGCGAAGCCGCCCCAATTTCCGATCGGCGGAAAATCGACGCCCGCTTCATTCTTGCCGCCCGGGCGCAAATCGTGGCCCGAGGAGAAATGCGGCCCGTTGCCGGCAAGGATGATCACCTTGACCGTGTCGTCCTGCACCGCGGCATCGAAGGCAGCGTTGAGGTCGTAGGTCATTTGCAGGTTCTGCGCGTTGCGCGCATCGGGCCGGTTCATGACGACCCGGGCAATCGCCGGCTCCGGCCGCTCCACGAGGATGGTCTCGAACGAGGACATCGCGTTCCCCCTGGCGTTTCCGTTTGGTCTTATTGTTTCGTTGAGTTGACTATGTTGGCCGGTGATAGGCAAGGGGCTTGCGTCAATCGGCTGGCGATGGGGCGCGCATATGCTTGTTGCAGTCATTCCGGGGCGCGAAGCGAACCCGGAATCTCGAGATTCTTCGATGCTCCGGGCCGCGCTTGCGCGGTCCCGTCGCATCGCCCGGGAATGACGAGAAGAAATCTCGACACTCGCCAGGGCCCTTCTGATAGTTTGCGCCGGATTCCACCGGGAGAAATTTTGATGCGCAAGATCCTGACCGTGCTGGCGGCGCTGGCCTCGCTCAGCCTCACCAATTGTGGCTACAACGCGATCCAGAGCGAGGACGAGCAGATCAAGGCCAACTGGTCCGAGGTCGTGAACCAGTATCAGCGCCGCGCCGATCTCGTGCCCAACCTCGTCAACTCGGTGAAGGGCTTTGCCCAGCAGGAGAAGGACGTGCTGCTCGGCGTCACCAATGCCCGCGCCAAGGTCGGCAGCATCCAGGCAACGCCGGAGGTGCTGAACGACCCCGCGGCCTTCCAGAAGTTCCAGGCCGCCCAGGGCGAACTCTCCAGCGCGCTGTCGCGCCTCCTGGTCGTCACCGAGAACTACCCGCAGCTCAAGTCGGACGCGCTGTTCAAGGACCTGATGTCCCAGCTCGAGGGCACCGAGAACCGCATCACGGTGGCGCGCAACCGCTACATCAAGGCGGTGCAGGAGTACAACGTCACCATCCGCTCGTTCCCGACCAACCTCACCGCGATGACGTTCGGCTACAAGGAGAAGCCGAACTTCTCGGTCGAGAACGAGAAGGAGATCTCGACCGCGCCGAAGGTCGATTTCAATCCTGCGCCCGCGCCATCGAAGTAAGTGCGTTCGCCTCTCATGCGCGCCACGCCCACCACTGTCATTCCCCGCGGAAGCGGGGAATCCAGTACGCCGCGGCCTTTCCGTATCTCGCTGCCGTCTCTGGAATACTGGATCGCTCGGTCAAGCCGGGCGATGACACTGAGTGTGTGGTTCGTATTCGCACTCCTCCTCACCTTCGCGTTTCCCGCCTTCGCCGACGTCGCGGTGCCGCAGCTGACCGGCCGCGTGGTCGACCAGACCGGCACGCTCTCCAGCGGCGACATTGCTGCGCTCACGCAAAAACTGCGCAACTTCGAGACGCGCAAAGGCAGCCAGGTCGCCGTCCTGATCGTGCCGTCCACGCAGCCGGAAACGATCGAGCAGTTCTCGATCCGGGTTGCGGAGGCCTGGAAGATCGGCCGCAAGAAGGTCGACGATGGCGCGATCCTCGTCGTTGCTAAGAACGACCGGCATTTGCGCATCGAGGTCGGTTACGGCCTCGAAGGCGCGCTCACCGACGTCACCTCGCGGCGGATCATCGACGAGATCATCACACCGAAATTCAGAACGGGCGATTTCAGCGGCGGCATCTCGGATGGCGTCGATCGCATGATCCGCGTCATCGACGGCGAGCCGCTGCCGGTTCCCTCGCCCAGCGTGAATTTCGGCAATCTGGACGACATCGGGCCGCTCTTCTTCGTGACGGTGTTCGCCTCGATCGGGGTCGGCGGGTTCTTCCGGGCCATGCTGGGGCGGCTGCTCGGATCATTGGTGACCGGCGGCATCATCGCAGCATTGACCTGGCTCATTCTCGGTTCCTTCGCACTTGCCATGGTGCTCGGCGTCGCCGGCTTCATCATCGGATTCATCGCCGATGTGGTTTCCGCGATGGGACCGAGCACGGGGTCGTCGCGTCGGGGCTCGTGGTCGAGCGGATCGTCGGGAGGCGGCTGGAGCAGCGGATCGTCGGGCAGCAGCGACAGCGGCAGCTTCAGCGGCGGTGGTGGCAGTTTTGGCGGCGGCGGCGCCTCGGGGAGCTGGTAGCGGTCATGAGCATCAAGCGCATTGCCAGACATCTGGTGCAGCATCATTGGCGGGCAAAGCGGATTTTTCCGCCAAAGGTGCTCACCCGCATCGAGCAGGCGATCAAGCAGGGTGAGACCACCCATTCCGGCCAGGTCCGCTTCGTCGTCGAAGGCGCGCTCGACGGCGGCCCCCTGTTCCGCAACCAGCCGGCGCGCGAGCGCGCGCTCGACGTGTTCTCGCATTTGCGCATCTGGGACACCGCGCACAACAACGGCGTCCTCATCTATCTCCTGCTCGCCGATCGCGACGTCGAGATCATCGCCGACCGCGGCATCGACGCGAAAGTTGGCGCGGCGGGCTGGGAGACCATCTGCCGCGCCATGGAGGCGGAGTTCAGGTCCGGCCAGTTCGAGCGCGGCGTGATCGAAGGCATCGCAGCCGTGTCGCGCGAGCTGGCAAAGCATTTTCCTCCGCAAGGCTCGCATCGCAACGAGCTGCCGGATGCACCTGTGACGATGTGAGCGCCGGCCAGTAATCCGCACTCCGTCATTGCGAGCGTAGCGAAGCAATCCAGAGTCTTTCCGCGGTGGCAGTCTGGATTGCTTCGCTACGCTCGCAATGACGAGGTCGAGATTGCGCGCCCAACTCTCTCACCGTCACCCCCGCGCAACCGCGAAGCGGTTGCCGCTGGAGGCGGCCGCCTCTTCAGCTGTCCTCGAAGGGCGGCGGCCCGACCGTTGCCCTGCCGTTCATCTTCCCCCGGTTACAAATTGTTTCACGCCCGCCACACCGGATCCACTTTCCCGGCCAAATTCGGCCCCTGATGACTTCCTAAAATTTCGGTAAGCGGGTCCGAAGGTAAGGATTTCGCAAGCAATGAAAGTTACCAAAAGGTCAATCCAGAGTGGAGTATTTGAGCCGTGAGCGAACCAATGGCTGAGCAGGCTGCCCAAGAGACCGGCGAACAGACGAGCGTCGAAGCCGCCGCGACCGCGCCGCAGGCCGTCGAGGCTGCCGGGATCGAGGCCCCTTCGATTGCCCCCGACCATGAGACGCCGCCCAAAGCCGATCCAGTCAAGGTCGAGCCGCCCAGGATCGAAGCCTCGAGGATCGAGGTGCCGAAGTTCAGCGCCACGCCGCAGGCTGAATCCAAGCCCGAGCCGAAGCCCGGCAAGCTCATCGTCATGCCCCCCTCGGATCGCGCCTGGGACCGCGAGGATTTCGCCCCCCACGTGAAGGCGGACGAGCCGCGCGAGGCCGGCGGCAAGCGTCGCCTGTCGGCGATGGCCGCGGTGGTGGCGATTGCCGCCAGCGTCGGCGCGATCAGCGGCGTGCTCGCGACCGCCGGCATGATGCACTTTGCAGCTCCGGTTCCGGCGCCAGCGCAGGTCGCCGACACCAGCGCGTTCGATGCCTCCGTCGCGCGGATCGATGCCGACCTCGTCGCGCTCAAGGCGAATGTCGAGCACACCTCCAAGACCGGTCTCAACCAGTTCAACCGGGCCAACGACCGTCTCGACAAGCTCGAGAAGGCGCAGGCCGAGCCGATGGCCAGGATCGCAAAACTGTCCGAGACCGTGGACAAGCTCCGTGCCACGCCGCCCGCAGCCCCCGCGCAGGCTGCCGCCACACCCGCCAGGGAGACCACCGGCTCGATCGCGCCGACCCAGGTTGCGACCGCTGCCGCCGCACCGGCTCCGGTGCCCGCCGCGCCCAAGACCGAGGTCGGCCGGCTCCCGACGATCGAGGGCTGGGTCCTGCGCGACGTCGCCAATGGCGGCGCGCTGATCGAGGGCCGGGGCGGCCTTTACGAGGTTTATGCCGGCGATCCCATTCCCGGCGTTGGCCGCGTCGATGCGATCCGCCGCCAGGACGGCCGCTGGGTGGTTGTTACCAGCAAGGGCCTGATCGTCGCGCGCTAAGCTGTCGGAATTCGACTTTCGAAGAGGCGCTTCACCACCATGTGAAGCGCCTTTTTTCTTGAATAGGGGTCCTTGCGCGGTGTTACTGAAGGCATGAGCCGCGTGTTGCGAATTCTCCTTGCTGTCGTCGTGCTTCTTGGTGGCGCCATGTCGCTATCGGCAGCGGAGAATGCACAGCTCACGCGCGGCACGGCGATCACCGATCCCGATGTCCTGCGCAGGCTCGACCAGAACGATGCGCTCACGATCTCGCGCCTGTTATGGCCGGAGCGCAACGCGAACTTTCCGCTCACGAACGATCTGCTGTTCTCCTCGATGCCGCAGCTTGCGCCAATTCCGCCGACAATCGACGCGGAGTTCGATCGCTACATCGCGGGACACAAGGCGGCATGGCCGAGCGAGACCATCGGCGTCGGCGAAGGCTTTGACGTGCAGCTGTTCGATCGGGCCGCGCTGAAATCCCCCAACACGCGTTTCGTGCTGGCCGGCATCGTCAACCGCATGGACCGCGCCTATGTCGCGGAGGATTCCTGCGGCGAGATCCGCCTGATCTATCGGCTCACCCGTTTCGACGCCGGACCGGACGGGAGCAAGACGGCGACGCGCCTGCCGATGACGTTCAACCTGGTGCTGAAGGCGCGTGAGGCCCGCCAGATCGCCTCGAACGGCAAGCCGGTCACCTGCGCCGAGGTCGCGCGGCGCTGGCTCGACAATGGCGACTGGCAGGGGCTGATCGGCGGCGGCTTCTATCCTTACGATGCCATGCTCGATCGCATCGAGACCAACATCCAGGTCTCGATCGCGCCGAAATCGGCGCTGCACGACTTCCGCTCGGACTATTTGCTCAAGGTGTTCAAGTACGACGCCGCGACGAAGACGTTCGAGGAATCGACGCTGGAGAACCAGATCGATCGCGACCGGATTTTTGCGGACAATGATCTCCGACGCGACTTCAAAGAGTGGCTGCTCGCGCCCGACCATCTGCGCGAGTTCGATCGCGGCACGGTGCTGATCCCCGAGAAATTTTTGGCCAAGGCCGCGGTGGTGCCGACACCGGCCGGCCTCGATGCCTCCGCGTTGCAGCCGGAGTTCGGCATGATGCAAGGCGAAGGCAAGGACAATCCCGTCTTCACGGACAGTGATGTGGTTAGCGCGTTGAAGCAGGCGACCGCGCGCGCTGACGTGCAGAACATCCGCTCGGTCGCGGGCTTCCAGCGCCGTCTCAACGACGTCACTTGCGCCGGCTGTCACCAGACCCGCGGCATCGGCGGCTTCCATTTTCCGGGCGTGGATTGGCTGGCGGACAAGCCGTCCAATGCCACCATCGTGCCGGCCTCGCCGCATTTCCTTGGCGACCAGCTTCGCCGCCGCGACATCCTGACCGCGTTCGCGGCCGGACAGCGGCCTGATTTCTCACGCGGATTCGCCAGCCGGCCGCAGACCCGCGGCAGCCAGGAATTGGCCGGCACCGAATATCAGGACGGCTGGGGAGCGCATTGTTCCTTGCAAGATGCGGGATCGGGAACGCCGGACAAGAGTTTTACGTCATGGAGCTGTGCCAAAGGTTTGACCTGTCAGGCTGCCGCGGCCTCGCGCCGCATCGGCATGTGCTTCATCAAGACACATTAGCGCGTCCTAGCCCACCGCCCCGTTTGACCGCAGCTGCTTGATCGCTGCCTCGTCGTATCCCGCTCCGCGCAAAATCTCGTCACTGTGCTCGCCGACGCCGGGCGGCTTGCGCGGCTGCACCTTCTTGGTGCCGTCGACCCAGATCGGGCTGGAGATGGTGAGCATGGTGTCGTTCTCGAACGGCACCAGCACCTCGTTGTCGAGCATCTGCTTGTCGTTCGGGATGTCGTCCAGAATGCCGACGATGCCGAACACGAGGCCGTTGCCGTCGAGGATCTTGCGCCATTCGGCAAGGTCCTTGGTGGCGAAAGTCTCGTCGAAAATCTTGATCAGCTCGACCGAGCGGGCGTGGCGGTCGGGCTTGGTGGCAAAACGTGGATCGGTGATCAGGTCTTCGCGGCCAAGGCACTTGGCCAGCGTCGGAAACTGCTTCTCCTCGCTCAGCAGCGACAGGATCAGCCAGCGGCCGTCCTTGCATTGATAGTGGTTGGCGACCGCATTCAGCGCGCGCTCGCGCGGGCGCCGTTCACCGAACTTGGCGCCGCAGAGTTTTGCCTGCGCCAGCACGCTCGCCGCCCACACCCCGTTCGCCATCAGGTTGGAAGCGACATGCGAGCCCTTGCCGGTCTTCTCGCGCTGATAGAGCGCGGTGACGATCGCGCCGTACAACGCCATGGCGCAGGGGTGGTCGCCCATGCCGGCGACGGAGCGGGCCGGCGTCGTATCGGTATCGGCGCGGACGAGGTCCATCAGGCCGGAACGCGCCCAATAGGCGTTGCTGTCGAAGCCGGGCTTGTTGGCTTCCTCGCCCTTCTCGCCATAGCCGGTGAAGGAGGCGTAGATCAGCCGATCGTTGAGATGGGCGAGGTGGTCATAGGTGATGCCGAGCTTGGTGCGCACCGGCGGCGGCATGTTGGTGATGAAGACGTCGGTCTCTTCGACCAGCTTGTAGAGCACCGCCTGCGCCTCCGGCTTGGAGAGATCGAGCGCGAGGCTCTTCTTGTTGCGGGCCTCCAGCAGCCAGGCGAAATTGTGCTCGCCGGTCGGGTAGCCCGGCAGGTTGGGCAGATTGCGGTAGGGGTCGCCGGCGCCGGGCGGCTCGATCTTGATGACGTCGGCACCGAAATCCGACAGCACGGTCGCGGCCGCGGGCGCTGCGATGAAGCTCGCGCAGTCCAGAACCTTCAGCCCCGCAAAAATGCCCTTGTCCATCGCGGCGTTGCTCCCTCGCTCTTGTTGTTTCCCGCGCGCTGGAATTGGCGCGGGCCAGATCATGGCAGCATTAGACCGATGTTCCGGCGGGATGCAACGCTCCTTCCGGGACTCACTCCTCCCCAGCCAGCAACGCAGCATTGCCGCCGGCCGCAGCCGTGTTGATGGTTACGGTCTGCTCGGTGGCAAAGCGCGCGAGGTAGTGCGGGCCGCCGGCCTTCGGGCCGGTTCCGGACAGGCCGTTGCCGCCGAACGGCTGCACGCCGACCACGGCGCCGATCATGTTGCGGTTGACGTAGATGTTGCCGACCTGGACGCGGTCGATGATCGCCTCGATGCTGTCGTCGATGCGGGAGTGGACGCCGAGCGTGAGCCCGTAGCCGGTGCGCTCGATCGCCCGCAACACGCGTTCGAGGTTCTCGGGCCGATAGCGCACGACATGCAGGATTGGGCCGAACACTTCCTCGGTGAGCTGGCCGGCCTCCGTGAGCTCGAAGATGTGCGGCGCGACGAAGCAGCCCTCCGGCGCGGGACCGGCAAAGTGCAGCCGCGCCTCCGTCTTCATCCGCGCGATATGCGCATCGAGGCGCTGCTTGGCCTCAACGTCGATCACCGGCCCGACATGGGTTGCGACATCGCTGGGGTCGCCGATCTTCAGTTCCCGCGCGGCACCCGCGACCATCTCGATCATGCGGTCGGCGACGTCCTCCTGCACGAACAGCAGCCGCAGTGCCGAGCAGCGCTGGCCGGCGGAACGGAACGCGGAGGTGACAACGTCGTCGGCGACCTGCTCCGGCAGCGCGGTGGCATCGGCGATCATGGCGTTGATGCCGCCGGTCTCCGCGATCAGGGGCACGATCGGCCCATCCTTGGCCGCGAGCGCCCGGTTGATGCTGCGGGCGACCTCGGTCGAGCCGGTGAAGACGACGCCGGCGATGTCGGGATGCGCGGTCAGCGCCGCGCCGATGCGGCCGTCGCCGGTGACGAGATACAGCGCGCTCTTGGGGATGCCGGCCTCGTGCAGCAGGGCTACGGCCTCGCGCGCGATGCGCGGCGTCTGCTCGGCGGGTTTTGCAACAACGCTGTTGCCGGCCATCAGCGCCGCCGTGACCTGGCCGAGGAAGATCGCCAGCGGGAAATTCCACGGCGAGATCGCCACGAAGACGCCGCGGCCGCGCATGGTGAGCGCGTTGCTCTCGCCGGTCGGGCCTGGCATCGCCGTCTCGCTGCCGAACAGCTTGCGGCCCTGCGCGGCATAGTAGCGGCAGAAGTCGGCGGCCTCGCGCAGCTCCGAGAGCGCATCGTCGAGCGTCTTGCCGCCCTCGCGCTGCAATAGCGCGATGAAATGGGCGCTACGGCTCTCCAACAGGTGCGCGGCCTGCTCCAGCGCCGCCGCGCGTATGCCCGCGGGCGTCCGGCTCCAGCCGGCGAAACCCGCGCGCGCTGCGGCCACCGCTGCGTGGGCCTGGTCCGGCGTTGCATCGGCGATCGGCTTGAGGTCGCCTGTCTCGGCCTTGACGTCGGTCAGCAGTTGGTCGAGCGCGGTGCGCGCGCCGAATTCGACGCCGCGCGAATTGCGCCGCTCCGGCGCGAACAGATCGCAGGGGAGCGGAATCCTGGGATGGGCCGCCGCCTGCGGCCGGACGATCGCATCCGCCGGACGCTGCAACAGCGCCGGGACCGGGACGCGGTAATCGGCCGCCTGCGCCACGAAGGAGGAGTTGGCACCGTTCTCCAGCAGTCGCCGCACCAGATAGGCGAGCAGGTCGCGATGGCTGCCGACCGGGGCGTAGGTGCGGTAGGCGATGTCTGCGTGATCCTTGGCGAGCTGCTCGTAGAGCGCCTCGCCCATGCCGTGCAGGCGCTGGAATTCGAAGCCGCTGCTGCCCTCGGCCATCTCCAGCACGGTCGCGACCGTCAGCGCGTTGTGGGTGGCGAATTGCGGGAAGATGCGTGGCCGCAGGGCCAGCAGCTTCGAGGCGCAGGCGACGTAGTTCAGATCCGTCATCGCCTTGCGCGTGAACACGGGATAGCCGTCGAGCCCGCGCTCCTGCGCGCGCTTGATCTCGGTGTCCCAATAGGCGCCCTTGACCAGCCGCACCATCAGCTTGCGGTCATGGGCGCGGGCGAGCGCGTCGACATAGTCGATCACTGCGCTGGCGCGCTTCTGATAGGCCTGGATCGCGAGCCCAAAACCGTCCCAGCCCTTGAGCGAGGGATCGGCCAGCGTTGCCGCGATCACGTCGAGCGACAGCTCCAGCCGGTCCGCCTCTTCGGCGTCGACGGTGAAGTTGAGATCATGGGCCTTGGCGCGCTGCGCCAGATCGAGCAGCTGCGGCACCAGCTCGACCATCACGCGCGCGCGGCTGATCGCCTCGAAGCGCGGATGCAGCGCCGAGAGCTTGACGGAGATGCCGGGCCGGTCGGGCAGGGCATGGTTGCCGGCCGCCTTGCCGATCGTCTCGATCGCGCTGGCATAGGCGTCGAAATAGCGCCTGGCGTCCGCCGCGGTGCGCGCGCCTTCGCCGAGCATGTCGAAGGAGTAGCGCGTCTTCTGGCCAGAGCGCGGCTTACCCCGCTCCAGCGCCTGCTCGATGGTCTCACCCAGCACGAAATGATTGCCCATCAGCCGCATCGCCTGGCGCGTGGCGGTGCGCACCGCCGGCGCGCCGAGCCGCTTCACCAGCCGGCCGATGGTGCCGTCGGGCGTCTCGCCGGGCTGGATCACCCGCGCCGACAGGCCGAGCGCCCAGGCCGAGGCGTTGACCAGGAAGGCGGTGGACTTGGTCTCGTGATGGATGAAGTCGCCCTCGCCGAGCTTGTCCTCGATGAACTGGTCGGCGGTGCGCGCGTCCGGCACGCGCAGCAGCGCCTCCGCCAGCACCATCAGTGCGAGGCCTTCCTTGGTCGAGAGCGCGAACTCCCGCAGCATGTCCTCGACCCCGCCAAGCCGGTCGTCGCGCTTGCGGATCGCCTCGATCAGCCGTGTCGCGGTGCGGTGGATCCGCGCCTCCTGCGGCGGGCTGAGATGTGACGCCGGCAACAGGCGCGCGGCGATCTCGGCATCATCGGGCGCGTAGGGGGCGGTGAAGGGAGGCGGGATGTTCGGCATGGCGTGTCCTGTGGCTCAAATCCAGGATAAGGCCCGCGTTACCAGAGTTCGATAGACAAGTTAGCCGATTTGCCTTAGAAAATGAAGATAGGTGCCACTATAGCCAGATAAAATATGGAACTTGATCGGTTAGACCGGAGAATCCTCTCGATTTTGCAGGAGGATGGGCGAATCGCCAATGTCGAGCTCGCCGAACGCATCGGCTTGTCGCCGACATCGATCGGCGAGCGGCTGAAGCGCTTGCAGCGCGAGGGTTTTGTCGAAGGCTACGGCGCGCGACTCAATCCGCACCGGCTCGGCCTCGGGCTACTGGTGTTCGTCGAGGTGCTGCTCGACAAGACGACGCCCGACAATTTCGAGCGCTTTGCGCGCGCGGTGAAACTCGCGCCGGAAGTCCTGGAGTGTCACATGGTTGCCGGCGGCTTCGACTATCTTGTGAAGGCGCGGCTTGCGGACATGACAGCGTATCGGCGTTTCCTCGGCGAGACCCTGCTGTCGATGCCGGGCGTGCGCGAGACGCGGACCTATGCGGTGATGGAGGAGATCAAGCGCGACGCACCGTTGCCGGTGGGCTAGGGAAGTGCCGTCGCGATTGTCATTGCCGTGGCGTTGAATGAGCGGTCTTCGCGGGAAAAATAGCTATCCGTGTGCAGTCGCAACGCCCGTCGTCGAATGCACTGGCCGTCTTCTGAAATTTTCTTGGCCTCGCTCCCGGATTTGATCCGGGAGGCAGCGAAACGCTGGCGGGCTTATACTTTGAGGTTTTCTGCGGAGGTCTTGCCCCGGTTTGCGATCTCTTCGTATTCAACCGTCTGTCCCTCGTTGAGGGTCGACAGACCGGCTTTCTGCACTGCCGAGATATGCACGAACACATCCTTGCCACCCGACGCAGGCTGGATAAATCCATAACCCTTCGTCGGGTTGAACCACTTGACCGTACCTTTAGCCATCACGACTTCTCCGCGGGTCTTCCTCCAAGATCTCGAACCGCCAGTCCCCGCCAACCGGCCGGTTCGGTCCTAACAGGATACGCGGATTGTGGCAGGCTTGGTAGCTCAAACCACATCAGCCTTTTGCCGAATTCCGCTCAACTTCGCGGCGTTTTTGCCGGTTTTGCCCGTTTCGCGGTCAATTGGCCCGCGCTCCGTCAATACGTCGCGGCCAGGTAATCGACGATCTTGCCGACATCGGCATCGTCGATCGGTGCGCCATAGACCTTGATCATCTTGGTCACCTCGGCCTGCCAGAAGCCCTTCTTGTCCTTCATCGGCGGCTGCGTGTTGATGTAGTCGGCCGAGTGGCAGGCGCTGCAATTGCCTTGCACGACCTCGAGATTGGGGCCGGGCTTGAAGGCGGCGACCTCGTCCGGCAGCTGGTAATTGACGGGCGCCGCAGTCGCGGCAGTGATGCCGGCGGCGAGAGCGAGCGAGATGGCGAGGAGAACGGTGCGCTGCATGATCATGCTCCCTCAGGCCACGCTGACGCGGACGGTTTCGACGACGTTGCGCAAATAACCCGCCGGGTTCCAGCGCGGCTGATCCGGTTGGGTCTCGCCGCCGTTGCCGGTGGCGCGGACCTTGAGCTCAACGGTGCCGGCCGCGAGCTTCACCGGCAGCTTCCATTCGCGGAAGGAGTATTTGCCGAGATCCTTGCCGAGCTTCGCGCTCGTCCAGGTCTTGCCGCCGTCGGTGGAGACCGCGACGTCCTTGATGCCCTTGCCGCCGTCGAAGGCGATGCCGCGCAGCGTCGTAGCTCCCGCCTTCAGCTTGGCGCCGTCAGGCACGCTGGTGATGAAGGAGCGGATGGTGAAACGGTTGATCGGGATCGTCGCCTTCGGCGTGGTGCCCGGCTCGATTGCATTGTTCGGGGTATCAGGAATGCGATAGGCCGACTTCATCCAGAAGCCGTCATAGACATTGTCGATGACGGTGATCTCGTTGAGGTGCTTGACCCAGTAGGTGCCGTAATAGCCGGGCACGATCAGGCGCAGCGGGAAGCCGTTGAGGAACGGCAGATCCTCGCCGTTCATGCCGTAGGCCAGCATCACCTCGACGTCGCTGGCGTGATCGATGTCGAGCGCCTTGACGAAGTCAGGCGTCTTGTCGCTGGCCGGGCCGTCCATGCCGTTGAACGTGACCTGCTTGGCACCGGCCTGCACGCCCGCCATCTCGAGCACGGTCTTCAGCGGCACGCCGCGCCAGCGTGCATTCCCCATCGCGCCGTTGGCGAGCTGGCCGCCGGCGACACGCGGCTCGAAGAAGCCGCGGCTGTTGCCGGAGCACTGGTTGACGGCGACGATCTCGGTCGCCTTCATTTTGCGGATGTCCTTGAGCGACAGCTTGAGCAGCTTGTCGACCTTGCCCTTGATCTCGAGCGTGAACTTGTCGGGGTCGAGATTGTAGGGCAGGTCCGAGAGATGATAGCGCACGAAGAATGCGTTGTTCGGCGTGATCGGGCCGTCGTTGAACACCGCGAACGGGGTCTCGAGTTGCGGCGGCCGGCTGGTCAGGCCGATCATCGGCCGCTTCTGCGGATATTTCACCAGCGGCCGTTCGCCGTTGGCGAAGGGCAGGGTGACGGTGTCCAGCGCCAGCGCTTTGGTTGAATTCAGTGTGGCCGCCATGGCGGCAAGCCCCGCTCCCTTGAGCAGGTCGCGTCGATCGAACATCTGGTCCCCTCCCGGAGCTTTTCGTTGGCTCGCGGTCATCACCGCGATCCTGCATTCATCTGTCGCAACGATGCCGATGAAGTCAATTCGTGCTTTCGCAGCAGGCCCATGCCGCTGCGTTGCAGCAAGCCGGTGTTGCGTTCGTAATGAGAGTCGAGCTGTCGCCGCGACGGTGGTGCGCTCCACCTCTCCCGCTTGCGGGAGAGGTCGCGCCGAAGGCGCGGGTGAGGGCTCTTTCCTCTAGGGGACTGTCCCGTTGCGGAGACACCCTCTCCCCAACCCTCTCCCGCAAGCGGGAGAGGGAGCGCACCGCGCTCGTTGTTGTCTTACGCCGCCACCCGCGCGCCGCGATCGACCAGCATCGCCAGCTCCCTGGCGTCCGCAACCACGCGCACGGCCATTGGCTCGTCGCGGCCGCGGATCGCGACCTCCTGCTGCGGCAGCGCGTCGTCGGCGAGGCCCGCGGTGCGGCGGACCTCCTCCGAGACGATGGCCTCGCAGGCCAGCGTCTTGGTCATATCCTGGAGGCGGGCGGCGACGTTGACGGCGTCGCCCAGCGCCGTGAACACGATGTG
Organism: Bradyrhizobium sp. 1200_D9_N1_1; assembly: GCF_052075915.1. NCBI lineage: Bacteria > Pseudomonadati > Pseudomonadota > Alphaproteobacteria > Hyphomicrobiales > Nitrobacteraceae > Bradyrhizobium > Bradyrhizobium sp. 1200_D9_N1_1. The sequence goes on from NZ_CP197226.1 coordinate 1,955,652, forward strand.
ATCGCGATAGCCGATGTCGCCGATGATGACCTCGCCGCCGTGAATGCCGATGCCGAAGCGGATCGGCTGGCGCAGATCGTGGCTCAGGAGCTCGTTGAGCTCGTCGATATGCGTGGCGATGCCTGCGGCGGCTTTCAGCGCCTGCCGGCAGGCCTCTTGCGGATCGGCTGACAGCCCGAACAGCGCCAGCATGCCGTCGCCGACGAACTGGTTCGGCTGGCCGCCGTTCTCGACCACGGCCTGCGAGACCGCGCCGAGGAAGCGGTTGACGATGAAGACGGTGTCGAACGGCAGCCGCTTTTCGGCGAGCTGCGTCGAGCCGCGCATGTCCACGAACAGGCTGACGAGATAGCGCTCCTGGCCGATCCTGGCGGGCGTCGAGGCCTGCCCGCTCGCTGAGAGCGTATGCGCCGTGAAGAGCTGGAAGAAGGAGAGATCCGACGTCGGCCGCAGCTGGCAGGCGAGGCGGATCGAAGGGTCGGTGGCACCGACACGGGTGAGCACGAAGGCCTCGCGCTGTGACGGCTCGGGCAGGGCGCCATGATCGCCGATGATGCGGATGCGGCAGGTCGAGCAGCGGGCGCGGCCGCCGCAGACGCTGGCATGCGGCACATTGTGGCGCAGGCTCGCTTCCAGCACGGAGAGGCCCTTGGGGACCCGCACGGTCTTGCCGTTGCCGTAGGACAGCGCGATCATGCCGCCGCGCCGCTCGCGCAAGGCGCGCACGCCGCGTGCGGCCAGCGCCAGTCCGAGCAGGCCAACATAGCCGATGGTGAGGCCGCCGGTGATGCGGTCGAGCGTGTCGGCTTCCGCGACGGTGCCGACCTGGCGGCGGGTGAGATTGTGCGTGCGCCATTCCCCGTCGTCGGCTTCGATCGCGACGCTGCGGCCGCCCTGATAGACGCCGAGCAGCGCCAGCGTCGGGATCAGCACTGCGGCCGCGAGCAGATAGGGCGCGGCGCGCGTGAAGAAAGGCTTGAGGCGGAGCCAGAAAAAAATGCCGATACAGCCGTGGATCCAGGCGATGATCAGCAGGATCGTCATGGTCCAGATGCGGTTCGACGCGACGAAGAACAGGTAGAGTTCCTGCGGATAGAGTTTTTGGTGTCCGTACAGCGTCTGGCCGAGCCGCACACCGATCACGTGCGCCATGACCAGGGCGGGGATGCTTAAGCCCAGCACGAGCTGGAGCGGCTCGATCGTTCGCCAGCGGAACTGCCGCCGCTGATACAGCGCATAGATGCCGAGCCCCATATGGGTGAGCGCGGCGGCGTAGAACACGATCGCGACCGGCAGGAACTGCCAGAATGCGGTGTGGTAGTAGACCCCGACCTCCATGGCATCGACCGAGACGTTGCCGAGCGCATGGTTGAGGAAATGGCTGATCACATAGGAGAACAGGATGACGCCGCAGACAAGCCGCACCTGCCGCACGCTGGTCGCGCGGACGAGTTCGGGCATGTGGACAGGAGCGGTGGCCATGATTCGGTTGTATCAGTTCATGAAGGAGAACAGCCAGCCTAGCGTTTAATTCCAGCGGTGGACAGTTTTCGGGATCACATGCGCGGCAAGGTTACGAAACCGTAGGGTGGGCAAAGGCGCGCTGCCGCGGTCAGCCTCCGCTGTCGTCCCGGACAAGCGCGCCCACAGGCGCGCGCCGATCCGGGACCCCCGCGCGAGCGCTTGCGCTCGTCGCGATACCACAGGGAGTAGTTGCGGGCAGGCTGGTAACTCCGGGTCTTCGCCAAACCCCTCCCTGTGGGTATGGGTCCCGGATCTGCACTCGCTTCGCTCGTTGGTCCGGGACGACGGCAGATGGCGGCAATATCCCCCCACATTGACTCCCCCTCCCAAGTCGGGGAAAAGCGCGGCCGTGACGATCGCTCCCGACATCTCCGCGAAGCCAGACGGCGCCGAACGCCGTCTCATCCTTGCTGCCGTGCTCGTCATCGCCGCGATGACGCTGCTGCGCATCGTCTACGCCTCCGCGATCGAGCTGCGCACCGACGAGGCCTATTACTGGACCTGGTCGAAGGAGGCGGCGCTCAGCTTCCTCGATCATCCCCCGGGCATCGCCTGGCTCATCCGTTTCGGCACCGCGATCTTCGGTGACACCGCGCGCGGCGTCCGCTTCGGCGGCATCGTCGCGATGTTGGTGACGCAACTCCTGCTCGCCGACATCGTCCGCCGCCTCACCCATGATGCGCGTGCGGTCGTGTTGGCGGTGCTGATGCCGGAGGCTGCGCTCTACTACGGCCTCTTGATGGCCAAGATCGCCCCCGACGTCGCGATGATCCCGTTCGCGGTCGCGATGATCTGGTCGCTGGTGCGGCTGGCGCAGAGCGATGATGGACGCTGGTGGCTGGCGGCCGGCCTGTTCGCCGGGCTGGCGATGCTGTCGAAATTCACCGTGATCATGTTCGCGCCGGCGGTGGCCGCTTTTCTTCTCGTGCCGGATTGGCGCTGGCGCTGGCTGCGCAGTCCTTACCCTTATCTGGCCGCGCTGGTTGCGATCGCCGTGTTCTCGCCGGTGCTGATCTGGAATGCGCAGCACGACTGGGCCTCGTTCCGGTTCCAGGGCGTGCGCGCCACCGCCAATTACGGCATCTCGCTCCGCACCGTCGGTGACTACATCGGCCTGCAATTCGGTCTCGTCGGCTTCGTCATGTTCCCGGTGGTACTGTCGGGCCTCGTGATCACGGCATGGCGCGCCTATCGCACGCGCGAGCCGGTCGCGATCCTGCTGTCCACCGCGGTGCTGGTGCCGTTCCTCTATTTCCTCGCGAAATCGCTGACGCTCCGGGTCGGCGACACCTGGCCGATGTTCATGTGGCCGGTCGGCTTCGCCGCGGCCGCGGTGAACCTCGTCATGCTGCCGCGTGAAAAATGGTCGGCGCGGATGATCCGGTCGAGCCTGTTCTGGGCAAATACGGCGATCGTCTCGGGCATCGCCTTCGTCGTCATCTTGTTCCTCTACTACGTCGCCGCGCCCTGGAATTTCCTCGGCAAGATCGATCCGATCGGCGCTGAAGCCGGCTACGAGCAGGTTGCAGCGCGCGCGCAGGCTGCGCTGGACGAGACCGGCGCGACCTGGATCGCGACCACGGACTACCGCACCTATGCTATGATGCGCTGGCTGTTCAGGGGCCGCGTGCCTGTCATCGAGATCAACGAGCGCGGCCGCTTCCAGGATTTCCGCGATCCCGGCATCGATCGGATCAAGGGACATTCCGGCATCTATGTCGGGCGCGAGCCCGACAATCGTTTATCGCTGTGGGAGAACATTCCCGCGAAGCGCGAGCAGCTCGGTCGGGTCGAACGCCGCTGGCGCGGTGTTCTGACTGATACCTACGTGCTTGAAAAGCTCACCGGCTGGACCCCGGAGCTGTCCCCGCCGAAGGATTCGCCGCTGTTCCAGTGGCGGGTGCTGGCTTTCCTCTCCCTCTCCCCGCTCTTGTCCGCCGAAGCCTTGGCGAAGGCCGATGCGCGACGAGCTTCGCTCGCGCTGAGAGGGTTGGGGTGAGGGGGAGTCTCCGCGGGGGAGGTGACAGTTGGACTCGCGGAGAGTCCCCCTCACCCGGATCGCATCTGGCGATGCGCTCCGGCCTCTCCCCGCAAGCGGGGAGAGGCGAAGAAGCTACTCCTCCTCGTCCTCTTTCTTCCGCAGCAGATCCGTCGCGAGATCCGACAGCTTCGGCGGCGGCAGCGCCGCGAAGGGCAGCGGGCGTGTCACCTCGATCGCGGCCAATCCGAGCCGCGCCGTCAGCAATCCGTTGAGTACGCCTTCGCCCAGCCGTTGCGACAGCTTCGCTGCAATCCCGTGGCCCAGCATCTGCTGCACCAGGCTGTCGCTCGCGGCCATGCCGCCGGTGATGGCGAGATGGGCGATGACGTGGCGGAGCAGGCGGATCATGCCGAGCGCGCCGGGCCGTCCGCCATAGAGGTACGCAAGCTGGCGGATCAGACGCAGCGCGGCGACGAACACGAACATCACGTCGATCGCCGCGCGGGGCGAAACGGCCGTGACGATCGAGACCTTTTGCGCGGCTGACGACACCAGCCGTCGCGCCTCCGCATCCAGCGGCGACATCAATTCACGCTCGGCGAGGCGGATCATGTCGGCGCCGTCGATGATCTCGCCGGTGTGGCTCTCCAGCGTGGCGCGGGCGCGTGCGAGCTGCGGATTCTGGTGCGCGATCTTCAGGAGGTCCTGCACGATGACGCGGCTCTCCTTGCGGTCGTCGCTGGCAAGGACTGCGGCTGCGCGCTGATGCAGTTTCTCGATCGTCGCGAGGCGCGCCAGTCCATACGCCTCGCGCCCGATCACCACCGCGAGCGCAAGCGCGGTGACGAATGCGAAGGCGAGCCCGACGAAGCCGAGGCTTTCGCTGCGCGCAAACAAATCCTCGATCAGATGAACCACGCCGAGCCCGACGCCGAGCAGCGTCAGCCCGGCAAGGCCGGACCAGAACAGCGCGCCCCAGGGGAGGCCGCGTCGTGCGGGCAGCACGGCTTCAATCGGCACCGGCAATGTCGCTGGATCGTGCTCCGGCGTGATCTGGATGGTGCCGCGGCCGAGCCGCGCCGTCTCGTCGGCTTCGGTGACGACGACGCCGGGATCGTCGAGCCGGAACGTCGCCGGCCGCCGCGGCGGGGATCGCTCGTTCATGAGAGCTTGTCTCCGATCAGGAACTGCAAGGCACGGTCGAGGCGGATGTGTGGCAGCGCCGGCTCGTCGTCACCCTCGCGCGCGAGCTTTGGCGGGCGGAAGCGCAGGAAGCGGAAGTCGCTCTTCTCGGCGGCCTCGGTCGAGAGGCCGCGGAAGGCATCCGTGCCGTTGAACAGCGGCTCGGGATCCAGGGGCAGGTCGCCGGGAAAGGTCGCAACCTCCGTGTTGCCGTCGAAGAACTCGCCGCCGGCGCTTTCGCCCGCCGCCGGTGTTCCCAGGATCGACGGCAATTTGTCGCGGCCGTGGGCGACCTGCGCCTCGCGCGTGGCGCGCACCGCGGCGAGCGCCACCACGTCGATCTGCGCGCCGGTATTTTCCGCGCGCGCCACCGCCTGCGTCACGGCGCGGCGGAGCGCGGCCTCGAGACGGTCGTGGCTGGAATGATGCAGGTGGTCCGCCTTGGTCGCCGCGAACAGGATGCGGTCGATGCGCGGCCGAAACAGGCTGGTGAGGAAGGTGCTGCGGCCGATGTTGAAGCAGTCGAGAATGCCGGCGAGCGCGGCTTCGAGATCGTGCAGCGCCTCGGGTCCGGAGTTGAACGCGGAGAGCGCATCGGCCAGCACGATCTGGCGATCGAGGCGCGCAAAGTGATCGCGGAAGAAAGGACGCACCACGACGTCTTTGTAGGCTTCGAAGCGGCGCACCATCATCGCCCACAGCGAGCCGTCCGGCGCCTGGCCGCCGACGGGCACGTCGAGCGGCGCGAAGGTCAGCGCCGGGGAGCCTGCGAGATTGCCGGGCATCAGGAAGCGGCCGGGCGGCAGCAGGCTCATGGCAAAGCGTTCTTCGCGGCACGCGCGCAAATAATCGGTGAAGAGCTTTGCGGCTGTCAGTGTCGCCTGCTCGTCCTCGCGCGCGTCAGGCTTGAGCGTGGCAAGATGCGCGTGCCAGCCGGCGGCAAGATGCGCGCGTGGCGCCTCGCGCGAGAGCGCAAGACTCTCCGCCGACCATTGCTCGTAGCTCTTTTGCAGCAGCGGCAGGTCGAGCAGCCACTCGCCGGGATAGTCGACGATATCGAGCGTCAGGGTGCGATCGGCGCCGTTGTGGCGCTGGTAGTCGACGACGAGGCGAAGCTCGCTGATGTCGACGGTCGAATTCGGCCAGTGCCGTTCCTCGACCAGCGCGCGCAGATGGGTCTCATAGGCAAAGCGCGGCACGGCATCGTCCGGCTGCGGCGCGAGGTGCGCCCGCGCGATCCGGCCCGAGGCATAGGCTTCGAATACCGGAAACCGGCCGCCGCGCGTCAGCCCATGGATCAGCGCGGTGATGAACACCGTCTTGCCGGCCCGCGACAGGCCGGTGACCCCGAGCCGCACCGTCGGATTGAAGAAGTGCTCGCCATAGTCGATCAGCGCCCGGGCCGACAGGCGCGCCTCTTCGACCATATCCTGGAAACTGAATGCCATGTGAACGTTAGGGGATCTCGGCGGGCGGAAAAGTGAAGCTGTTCACAAAGGTGGCAATTGCATGAGGAAAATCAAGCTTCATACTTCCACCGCCTTTGTCGGTAAATCAGCCGTTTGAACGACGCGCCGATCCCGAAAGACCCATACAACAAGGGCATTGTCTTGCCTTGCGGATTGCCATGACCGTCTTCCAATTGAAACAGTTTGCATCCACCTCCGTCCATGCTGCAGCCGACGCGATCGGCTGGAACTACGACCGGGCCGAGCTGATCGCCGACGGGATCATCCATGCGGTTGGTGTGTTCTCCGGTACCGTCGCCGCGACCGTTCTGGTGGTGCTTGCGGTGCTTTATGCCGACGCCACCGACATCGTCGGGGTCTCGATCTATGTCGCCGGCCTGCTCTCGATGCTGGTGCTGTCGGCGACCTATAATCTCTGGCCGGTCTCGCCGGTCAAATGGCTGCTGCGGCGCTTCGACCATTCGGCGATCTATCTCCTGATCGCCGCGACCTACACGCCGTTCATCCTGGAGCTGAAAGCCAGCGTCTTCGCGCTGGCGCTGCTCGTCTGCGTCTGGTGCGTGGCGATCGTCGGTATCGTGCTGAAGCTGCGCTATCCCGGCCGGTTCGACCGCGTCGCGGTCGGCATCTACCTCGCGATGGGCTGGAGCGGCGTGATGCTCTACGACGCCGTGGTCAAGGCGCTGCCCGCGCTGGTGCTAGGCTTCATACTTGCGGGCGGGCTGCTCTACAGCTTCGGCGTGATCTTCCATGCCTGGCGGCGGCTGCGCTTCCAGAATGCGATCTGGCACGGCTTTGTCTTGGCCGGTGCGGCGTGCCATTATACCGCGGTGCTCGACCTCGTGTTGAGCTGAGCAGGATCCGCGACGCGGAATAAGCGAAGCGGTATAAGAGCGGTACAAGACAAGAGGAGACGTCGCATGCAGGTGACCGGCAAGGTCGTGGTCGTCACGGGCGGCGCAAACGGCATCGGCAAGGCGCTGTGCGAGGCGTTTCACAAGGCGGGCGCCGCCAAGGTCGTCGTCGCGGACATGGACGCCGCCAACGCCAGGGCAGTCGCTGCCATGGTCGATGGCGCAGCCTTCAGATGCGACGTCGCGCAGGAAAAAGAGATCGCCCACGTCATCGAGGAGACCGAGCGGCAGTTCGGCCCGATCGAATTGTTCTGCTCCAATGCCGGTATCGGCGGCGGTTTCGATCCCATGTCGGTCAATGCCGGCGGCGCCTCCGACGAGCCGTGGCAGCGGAGCTGGGCGATCCACGTCATGGCGCATGTCTACGCGGCCCGGCATCTGGTCCCGCGGATGAAGGCGCGGGGCGGCGGCTATTTCCTCAACACCATCTCGGCCGCGGGCCTGCTGTCGCAGGTCGGCAGCCCCGCCTATTCCACCACCAAGCACGCCGCGGTCGGCTTTGCCGAGAACCTCGCGATCTCGCACAAGGCCGACAACATCAAGGTCTCGATCCTCTGCCCGCAGGGCGTCGACACCAACATGCTGCGCTCGATCCCGAAGGGCCCGCAATCCGGCGACGGCGATCTCACGCCCGAGCAGGTCGCAAGTGACGTGCTCGCGGGCCTGGCGCAGGAAACATTCCTGATCCTGCCGCACCCCCAGGTGCTCGGCTACATGCGCAAGAAGACCGAGAACTACGACCGCTGGATCGGCGGCATGGCGAAGATCCAGGCGAAGATGCGGGAAGAGTTCGGGAAGTGACCCGTTAGGTCATCCCGGGGCGGTCCGTAGGACCGAACCCGGGATCTCGAGATTCCGGGTTCGATGCTTCGCACCGCCCCGGAATGACAGTGTCGTAGCCCGGATGGAGCGAAGCGTAATCCGGGACAGTCTTTCCGCGTTGTGAGAAGCCCCGGATTGCGCTCCGCTTCATCCGGGCTACGGACCTCACGCTGCCGTCTCCGCCTCACCCTCCACCCGGCTCTGCCGCAACGCCCGGGCATAGAGCATCATGCCCTCGCGCACCGTGCGCTGCTCGGCCTCCGTCAATGCCGCCAGTGCGCCGCGCACCTGCTGCCGTCCGAATTCATGCAGCGCCTCCAGCGTGCGCCGGCCCTTGGCCGTCAGCGACAGCAGCTTGCTGCGTGCGTCTAGCTCGTCAGGCGTCTCCTTCAGTTCCCCGCAATCGATCAGCTTGCGCACCAGGCGGCTGACGCTGGATTTTTCCAGCCGCAGGAAATCGCCGAGCTCGCCCGAGGTCATCAGCCCGCGGATGCCGATCTCCAGAATGGTATGCACGGCTGAGGGCGGATAGTCCGACGCCGCCACCGTCGCATCCATGAAGCCGAGCTCGCGCACCATCAGGCGCGAGGCGGCGCGGATGTCGTCGATCAGCGAAAGCCCGGCCATCTTGACTCCCAGCATATAGTTGTATCATACAACTATATGCGTGCAGCGGCGCGCGCAAGCGTTTTGGAGTTGCCCATGAGCGGAACTTTGCCGGCTGGTCAGCGGATGAGGGGCAGGGTCTGCCTGGTGACGGGCGGCGGCAGCGGCATCGGCCGCGCCACCGCGCTACGGATGGCGTCCGAAGGCGCGGAAGCGCTCATCATTGCGGGCCGGCGCGAAGCCGAGATCGAGGCGACCGCCGCGGCGTGCCGCGAGATCGGCGCGGCCGCGATCGCGCTCAAGACCGACATCACGCGCGAGGACGACGTCGCGCGCCTCGTCGGAATCGCCGTCGAGCGTTGCGGCCGGCTCGATGTTGCCTTCAACAATGCCGGCTTCCAGGAGCGCCGCGCGCCGCTGGAAGAGCAGGGCACGGAGATCTACGACAGCGTGTTCGACACCAATGTCCGCGCGCTGTTCCTGTGCCTGCGCCATCAATTGCCGGCGATGCTGGCGCAAGGCCGCGGCAGCATCGTCGTCAATGCCTCCGTCAGCGGCGTGCGCAATCCCAATCCCGGCTTCTCGCTCTATTCGGCCTCGAAAGCCGCGGCGATCTCGCTGACGCGCTCAGCCGCCATGGAGAACGCCCCGCGCGGCATCCGCATCAACGCCATCGCCCCCGGCCGCGTCGTCACCGACATGATGCTGCGTGCCGGCGTCGGCGACGTCGCGACGGTAGCCGCAGGCCTGCCGTTGCGGCGGATGGGGAGCCCGGAGGAGGTGGCGGAAGCGGTGGTGTGGCTATCGTCCGACGCCGCGTCCTACGTGGTCGGGCACGTGCTGGCCGCGGACGGAGGATTCTTGGCGTCGTAGCCTTGCGGTGGTGACGCGACAAATTTGGTGTCGTCCCGGCCTAGTGCGCAATTGCGCACGGGGGCCGGGACCCATAACCCCAGGAAGGAGTTATGGTGCGACACTCCACTACGAGTCCTCGCCAAACTCCTGCTTGTGGGTATGGGCCCCGGCCTTCGCCGGGACGACGATGTGGATATCGCGCGCGTCCCTAATGCTTCTGCCCGTACAGCACCGGCACCGCCGAATCCACGATGACCTCGACGAGGCTCGTGCCCTCAAACGCCATCCCGCGCTTCAGCGTCTCGCCGAGCTCTGCCGCCCTGCTCACCCGCACCGCGTGGCAGCCCATGCCCTCCGCAAGCCGTACGAAATCGATGCCCGGCAGCTCCAGCCCGGGCACGTTCCGCACCTGCATCACCTGGCTGAACGAGCGCATCGCGCCGTAGCCGGAATTGTTGATGACGACGACGGTCAGCGGCAGCTTGCGTTGCGCGGCGGTCCACAGCGCCTGGATCGAATACATCGCCGAGCCGTCGCCGATCAGGCACACGGTGCGGCTCTTCGGCTTGCCGAGCGCCATGCCGACCGCGGCCGGCAGCGAGTAGCCGAGGCCGCCGCTCGACATGGTGTAAAAACTGTCCTGGCCGAGCATCGGCATGAACTTCTGCATCGCGGGCCGGTGCGAGGGCACCTCCTCGACCAGCGATGTGCCGTCCGGCATCGCCTGCGCCAGCGAATGCAGCAGGAATTCGACCGGCAGCGGATCGGCGGCCTGCGGCGCCGGCGGCAGCGTGCGGCCTTTGGGCGTCGCCCGTTTGCTCTCCGGCAGCAGGTCGAGCAGCAGGCTCAGCGCCGGCTTCATCGTGGCGACGATGCTGGTGCCGACCGGCGTCACGGCTGCGGCATCCGGATCATCCGTGATCTGGAAGATCGTCGCGCCGCCGTCGAAGATCGCGGCATGCCCTTCGACATGGAAGGTGAACACGGGGGCGCCGACCACGACGACGAGATCGTGCTCGCGCAGCGCGTCGGAGAGCTGCGCGGGTGAAGCGTGCAGGAAGCCGGCGAACTGCGGATGACGCTCGGGGAACGAGCAGCGCGCCGAGAACGGGCTGACCCAGACGGAAGCCTTGGCCTTCTCGGCGACGCGCACCATCAGATCGACCGCGCCGGCGCGGTCGACGCCGGGGCCGACGACGAGGGCAGGGTGCTTGGCTGAACCGAACGCCGCGACCAGCGCCTTCATCGCCTCCCGCTCGGGCCCGATCTCGCGGCTGACCTTGCGCGCCTCGACCGGCGCCGTGGCATGCGTCCAGTCGTCGATCGGGATCGAGACGAAGGTCGGCCCGCAGGGCGGCTGCATCGCGGTGTAATAGGCGCGCGCGATTGCGGCCGGCACGTCCTCGGGCCGCGCCGGCTCGACGCTGTATTTGACGTAGGGCCGCGGAAACTCCGACGCGCGCTCGGCATAGAGGAACGCCTGGAGCGGCAGGATCGAGCGCGCCTGCTGGCCCGCGGTGATCACGAGCGGCGTCTGGTTGCGGTGTGCTGTGTAGATGTTGCCGAGCGCGTTGCCGACGCCAGCCGCCGAATGCAGATTGACGAAGCCGGCATTGCGCGTCGCCTGCGCGTAGCCATCGGCCATGCCGACCGCGGAGGCTTCCTGGAGCGCCAGCACGTAGTCGATGTCGTCGGGCCAGTCGCTGAGGAACGGCAGTTCGGTCGAGCCGGGATTGCCGAACACCCTGTCGATGCCGAAGGCGCGCAGCAGGTCGATCGTGGCCTGCTTGACGGTGACGGACTTGCTGCCGGTCTTGCCGTTCTTGGACATGGTTTCCGTTCCCGCGTGCCTATTGTTTGGCTCGTCATTCCGGGGCGCGAAGCGAACCCGGAATCTCGAGATTCTCAGGTGCGCAATTGCGCACCATAGTTCGGTCCTGCGGACCGCCCCGGAATGACGGTGTATCTATCACCACACCGCCGTGCCCTTCATCGTCGGCTGCCCCTCGGCGTTCGCGGTCCACAGCTCCATGCTCTCGCCGCCGTCGTTGGCGTTGATGGAGAATTCGGTGCCCTCGAACAGCGGCTGAAGCCCGCGATAGGTAAACTTCTTCGGCGCCTTGCCGCCCCGCAATTTCGCCGCCATCTCGATGATGAGCGCCGCCTGCAGCGGGCCGTGGAAGATCAGGCCCGGATAGCCTTCGACCTTGGTGACGTAGTCGCGGTCGTAATGGATGCGGTGGCCGTTGAAGGTCAGCGCGGAATAGCGGAACAGCAGCACGGGATCGGAGACGTGGGTCTCGCGATGCTGCGCCTTCGGCGGCGGAGGCGGGGCCTTGGCGCCGGCGGGCGCGCCGCTCGTCATCTCGCGATAGACGATGTCCTGCCGCTCGCGGATGGCGACGCCGCGCGGCGAGGTCACGGTGTGCTCGACCGCGACGAAGCACAGCGTACCCGTCGATCCCGTCTTCACCGTGACGTCGGCAATGCGCGAGGTCCGCGTCGATTCATCGCCGACGCACAGCGGCTGCAGGAACTCGATCTCGCCGCCGGCCCACATCCGGCGCGGCAGCGGCACCGGCGGCAGGAAGCCGCCGCGGGTCGGGTGGCCGTCAGGGCCGAGCATCGACATCGGAAACACCGGCTGCGCCAGGCACCAGTGCACCGTGAACGGTGCGGCATCGCCCTTTTTGGGCTCGCCGACCTCCTGGAACAGCGTCGCGCGCAGGCCCATGACGAGCTGCGCGGTGACGATGTCGGTGGCCTCCGCGCTGCGGCCGATCCATTGCCGCAAGTGATCGATGTCGAGCTTCCCGGTCATGATGCCTCGCTCTTGTTATTTCTTGGATGGCCGTTCGCCGATGGCCGGCACGGCACCATAGCTGCGCGTTTCGCCGACGATGATCGGGGCCGGTGCGGGATAGCTGACGCGGCCGTTCGGCGTGTCCACCTCGATGCGGCGCAGATGCGGGTGGTTGGTGAGGTCGGCCATGGTGTTGACCTCGGCAAAGGCGATGTCGGCATCGGACAGCCGCTTCAGCAGTTCGTCGCGCGTCATCTTGCCGAAGGCATCGGCCACCGTCTTGTCGGTGAAATCGCGGTTGCGCACGCGCTCCACCATGTTGGCGACGCGCGGATCGGCCGGCAGGTCGGGCTGGTCAAGCACCTTCACGCAGAGCGTCTTCCACTCGCGCTCGCTCTGGATCGAGATCAGGATGTCCTTGCCGTCCTTCGAGGTGAACACGCCATAGGGTGCGATCGAGGGATGGCGCAGCCCCATGCGCTTCGGCGGATTGCCGGCCTCCGAGTTGAGCAGCGGCACGGTGCACCAGTCCGCCATGACGTCGAACATGGAGATGCGAATGTCTGCGCCCTTGCCGGTGCGCCCGCGCGCGATCAGCGCCTCCAGGATCGCCGCATGCGCGGTGGCGCCGGTCGCGACGTCGACAATGGACATGCCGACGCGCGAGGCGCCATCAGGGTTGCCGGTGATGGAGGCAAGCCCGCTCTCGGCCTGGATCAAGAGGTCATAGGCCTTGCGGTGCGCGTAGGGACCCTCGTCGCCATAGCCGGTGATCGTGCACGAGATCAGCGTCGGATAGTCCTTCAAGAGCCGCTCGCGCGAGAAGCCGAGCTTGTCCATCGAGCCCGGCTTGAGGTTCTGGATCAGCACGTCGGCGCTCGCGATCAGCTTCTCCAGTTCGGCGCAGCCTTCCTTGGTGGCGAGATCGACCACCGCCGACTGCTTGCCGCGGTTGAGCCAGACGAAATAGCTGCTCTGGCCCTTGGCCGCCGCGTCATAGCCGCGGGCGAAATCGCCTTCCGGCCGCTCGATCTTGATCACCTCCGCGCCGGCATCCGCCAGGCGCGAGGAGCAGAACGGCGCCGCCACCGCCTGCTCGACCGCAATCACCCTGATCCCGTCAAGTGCTCCCATGATTGCTGCCTCAGTACGAGCGGGGCATGCCGAGCACATGCTCGGCGACGTAGGACAGCACCAGATTGGTCGAGATCGGCGCCACCTGGTAGAGCCGCGTCTCGCGGAATTTGCGCTCGACGTCGTATTCCTCGGCAAAGCCGAAGCCGCCATGGGTCTGGATGCAGGCATTGGCCGCTTCCCAAGAGGCATCCGCCGCCAGCATCTTCGCCATGTTGGCTTCCGCGCCGCAGTCGAGCCCGGCCTCGTATTTGCGGGTGGCTTCCTTCACCATCAGCTCGGCCGCGCGCATCGAGGCGTAGGCTTTCGCGATCGGAAACTGGATGCCCTGGTTCTGGCCGATCGGCCGGCCGAAAACGCTGCGCTCCTTGGCATAGTTCGTGGCCTTGGCGATGAACCATTTGGCGTCGCCGACGCATTCGGCCGCGATCAGGATGCGCTCGGCATTCATGCCGGAGAGGATGTAGCGAAAGCCCTTGCCTTCCTCGCCGATCAGATTCTCCGCCGGCACCTTCATGTCGGTAAAGAACACTTCGGTGGTGGCGTGGTTCATCATGGTGCGGATCGGGCGGATCTCGAGGCCATTGTTCTTGGCCTCGCGCATGTCGACGATGAACACGGAAAGGCCGTCGGTGCGCTTCTTGACCTGCTCCTTCGGCGTGGTGCGCGCCAGCAGCACCATCAGGTCGGAATGCTCGGCGCGGCTGGTCCAGATCTTCTGGCCGTTGACGATGTAGCTGTCGTTGCCTTCCTTGCGCGCAAAGGTCTTCAGCGAGGAGGTGTCGGTGCCGCTGGTCGGCTCGGTGACGCCGAAGGCCTGCAGGCGCAATTCGCCGCTCGCGATCTTCGGCAGATATTTTGCCTTCTGCTCGGCATTGCCGTGCCGCAGCACCGTGCCCATCGTGTACATCTGGGCATGGCAGCCGCCGCCATTGCAGCCTGCGCGCTGGATCTCTTCGAGGATTGCGGCCGCCGCGGAAAGCTTCAGGCCCGCGCCGCCATATTCCTCGGGGATCAGCACCGAGAGATACCCGGCCTCGGTCAGCGCGTCGACGAAGGCCTTCGGATAGGCCATCTCGCGATCGAGCTTGCGCCAGTATTCGCCGGGAAACTGCGCGCAGAGCTTTGCGACGGCTTCGCGGATGTCGGCGTGATCTTCGCTGTGGTGTTCTTCACTCATGGCGTTTCCCAATTGTAGCGGCAGTTAAGATAACGCCGGCCGATCCTCTGGCGTTGTGAAAACAACGCCCGCCCCCTATGCTCATTTGCTATAGCGTATGGAGTAGCCTTCGAGGATTGGCAAGCATGGATTTCCGGCAGCTCAGGACCTTCAGTTGCGTGGCGGAGCTCGGCAGCCTCTCCAAGGCGTCCGACACGCTGCGCGTGGCGCAGCCGGCGCTCAGCCGCCAGATCAAGCTTCTGGAACACGAGCTGCGCATCGAACTGTTCACGCGCAACGGTCGCGGCATGGTGCTGACCGAGGCCGGGCGGCTTCTGCTCGCACGCACCTCCGGCATCGTGCGGCAGATCGACCAGATCCGCGACGACATCCAGTCGGCCAAGGGGCCGCCGTCCGGCCAGGTCGTGCTTGGCCTGGTTCCGACCGTGAGCTGCGTGCTGTCGGCGCGCTTCGCGCGGCGCTGCGTCGAGAAATTTCCCGGCATTTCGCTGCGCATTGTCGAGAGCTACAGCGGCCACCTGGTCGAATGGCTGCACCGCGGCGAGATGGATCTCGCCATCCTCTATGGCCGCTCGGCCGATCTGCATCTCAACGTGCAGAGCCTCGGCCGCGACAACATCGTCGCGGTCGGCCCGCGCGGCTGCGGCCTCGCGCGCAAGAAGAGCGTCGAGATCGGCTGGCTGCTCCGGCAGCGGCTGGTGCTGCCCAGTCATTCCCACGGCCTCCGTGCGTTGATCGAGCACGCCGCCGCCCAGCGCAAGATCAAGCTCAACGTCCAGCTCGAGGCGGATTCGTTTCGCGTGCTGACGAGCCTCGTGGAGGAGGGGCTCGGTTTCGCGCTGCTGCCGCCCTCGTCGGTCCACGGCGAGGTCGCGGACGGGCGGCTGGAAACCGCTGTCGTGTCCAGGCCGATGACGCGCGAGCTCATTTTCGCTTCTCCGATCGACCGCCCGGCCTCGACGGCCTCGCTGGCCATCACCGCGCTCCTGCGCGAGGAGGTCGCCGCCTGCCGCAAGGAAGGGGTGTGGGACATCAAGTTGAGTTAGATGCCGTGTCGTAGAACAGCCGCGCGCCATCTTGCCTTCGTATCTGGCGCGACCTGTCATGCCGGAATTTTATAGCTGGGCCAGGGGCCCGATCCTCATCCTGAGGAGCGCGTCTTCGCGCGTCTCGAAGGATGCAGGCCCGGCTCTCGGCCTCGCCCTTCGAGACGCGCGCGAAAGAGCGCGCTCCTCAGGGTGAGGGGATAAAGTCGAATGCGCCGCAAGGACGGCGTAATCGCTACCCCGGTATCCGCACCGGCAGCGACTCATACCCCTTGATGAAGCTCGAATAGATCCGCTTGGGCTCGCCAACCACCTCGATGCGGTCGAAGCGCTTCAGCATCTCCTCCCAGACGATCTTGAGCTGGAGTTCGGCGAGGCGCATGCCGACGCAGCGGTGGATGCCGAAGCCGAAGGAGAGGTGCGTGCGCGGCCGCGGGCGGTCGATGATGAACTCGTTCGGGCGGTCGATCGCCTCCTCGTCGCGGTTGCCGGAGACGTACCACATCACGACGCGGTCGCCTTTCTTGATCTGCTTGCCGCCAATCTCGGTATCCTGCAGAGCGGTGCGCCGCATATGGGCGAGCGGGGTCTGCCAGCGGATCACCTCCGGCACCATGGAGTCGATCAGCGCAGGGTTGGCGCGCAGCTTGTCGTATTGCTCGGGGTTCTCGTTCAGAGCCAGCACCGAGCCGGTCATGGTGTTGCGCGTGGTGTCGTTGCCGCCGACGATGAGCAGGATGATGTTGCCCATGAGGTTGTCGGGGTCCATGAAGCGCGTCGCGTCGTTATGGGCCATCAGGGACAACAGATCGTTGCGCGGGGCGGAGTTGACGCGCTCGTTCCACAGCTTGGACATGTAGGCGTAGCATTCGTCCATCTCGCGGCGGCGCTCTTCGGCCGAGGCGACGATGCCGCTCTTGGGCAGCGCGGTCGAGACGTCGGACCAGCGGGTCAGCTTGCGCCGTTCCTCCCAGGGGAAGTCGAACAGCGTCGCCAGCATCTGCGTCGTCAATTCGATCGAGACGCGCTCGACGAAGTTGAAGGTCTCGTTGCGCGGCAGGTTGTCGAGCACGGTCTGCGAGCGCTGGCGGATCAACTTTGCCAGCTCGTCCAGATGCGTCGGCGTGAACATCGGCGACACCGTCTTGCGCTGCGCCGAATGCCGGGGCTGGTCCATCGCGATGAAGCTCGGATAGTCGTAGCCTTCCGGCACGTCGCGGATCGAGATGCCGCCGAGCGTCGAGTCGGAGGAGAAGATGCCGTGGTTGGTGTCGACATGCATGATGTCGTTGTACTTCACCACCGACCAGTACGGCTCGATCGGCGCGTTGGTGCAGTAATGCACCGGCTCTTCCTTGCGCAGCCGCTCGAACCACGGCCACAGCGTGTCGTCCTGGAACAGCCTGGGGGCACCGGGGTGGAACTGCGCGAGCGGGGTCGCGTAGGCTTCCCCGCGCGCCCTGCGCATGCGTTCGGCCTTGTCCACTTTAACCGGCGTCTGGATGTTCATGGTCGTGGCTCCAGTTGTTTTTCTGACCTCTCCCGCTTGCGGGAGAGGCATAGGCCGCCTTCGGCGGCCGTCCACTTAGAACGCCGAGGCGCAGCCTCGGCTATGGCGTAGCGCCGGGTGAGGGCTCTTTCCTCTTGGGGGTTCTCGCCCGCGGAAACACCCCCACCCCAGCCCTCCCCCGCAAGCGGGAGAGGGGGCGCAGCTTCCTTGTGGATGTCGTTCACGCTCATCTTACTGCGAATCTACGCCGCAATCTTCACCGGCAAGGTTTCAAGTCCCTTTACGAAACTCGAATAGACCCGCTTGGGTTCGCCGACCACGTCGATATGATCGAAGCGCTTGAGGATCTCTTCCCAGATAATCTTGAGCTGGAGTTCGGCAAGCCGCAAGCCGACGCAGCGGTGGATGCCGAAGCCGAAGGACAGATGCGTGCGCGGGCGGGCGCGGTCGATGATGAAATCGTAGGGCTTCTCGATCGCCTCCTCGTCGCGGTTGCCCGAGACGTACCACATCACGACCTTATCACCTTTCTTGATCTGCTTGCCGCGGAACTCGAAGTCGGAGAGTGCGGTGCGGCGCATATGCGCCAGCGGCGTCTGCCAGCGGATCACTTCCGGCACGAAGCTGTCGAGCAGCGCCGGATTCTCGCGCAGCTTGCGATATTGCTCCGGATGCTGGCTCAGCGCGTAGATCGAGCCCGACATGGTGTTGCGGGTGGTGTCGTTGCCGCCGACGATCAAAAGGACGAGATTGCCGAGGAAGTTCTTCGCGTCCATGTCGCGCGTCGCCGCGCCATGCGCCATCATGGAAAGCAGGTCGCTCTTAGGAGGCTGTTCGATGCGCTCCTTCCACAGGCGCGCGAAATAGCCGGCGCATTCGGTCAACTCGGCCTGCCGCTCGTCTTCGGTGGCGACGAGGCCGTCGGGGCCGGGAATGGTGGTGGCGATATCCGACCAGCGCGTCAGCTTGCGGCGGTCCTCCCAGGGGAAGTCGAACAGCACCGCCAGCATCTGCGTGGTGAGCTCGATCGAGACGCGGTCGACCCAGTCGAACACCTCGCCGCGCGGCAGATTGTCGAGGCACTCGGCCGAGCGGGCGCGGATGTTGAGCGCGAGATTGTCCAGATGCGTCGGCGTGAACATCGGCGCGACGGTCTTGCGCTGTGCCGCATGGCGTGGCGGGTCCATCGAGATGAAGCTTTCGCGGCGCAGGTCGGGATCGATGTCGCGGATGGTGATGCCGCCGAGCGCGGAGGCCGAGGAGAATACCGAATGGTTGGTCTCGATCTCCATGATGTCGTTGTAGCGCGTCACCGACCAGTACGGCCCGAACATCGAGTCCTTGCAGTAGTGCACGGGGTCTTCACGGCGCAGGCGATCGAAATAGGGCCAGAACGTATCGGTCCTGAACAATTCAGGATCGCCGGGATCGAATTGCTCCAGCGGCAGTGACGTGGCGCGCTCGCGCAATGCATCGAGCTTTGCCGTGCTTTCGATGGTCCCGTGCATGACTGCTCTCCCTGACGTGAACCGCGCGTTCTCGTTGAATTCTGCGCTGCGGTATTTGATTTGCAATTACAGCCGGTTGTCTGCGTCGGGGCAAGGGCGAGTTTTGCCACATCCAACCTTTGCGTGAGCATCCGGGGCCTGTCACGTAGATGTGTCAACGTGATCCCCCGCACGCCGGCAGACCGGGAAACGTGCCAGAAACCGACTTGAATCGGGGTAAATCGAACCCGCCCGTCTTGGGGATCGACCAATCTCTGATCTATAGTTTGACCGCAACAGGCCAACATCCCGAGGTTGCCGCCGTGAACGACATGCAATGGGCCCCTATCGGCTCCGAGCCCGTCCCGCCGCCACTGCCGCCCACGCGCGTCGACTTCGCCGGAGACCGCTCCGTGTTCCGCAAAATGGTCACCAAGGGTGCCATGCTGGAGCTGGTCACTTTCGGCTTCTACCGGTTCTGGCTCGTCACCGACATCCGCCGTCACTTGTGGTCGAACACGTCGATCGACGGCGACGCCGCCGAATATACCGGCCGGGGCAAGGAGCTGTTGATCGGCTTTCTGTTCGCGCTGGCGATCCTCGTGCCGATCTATCTCGCCTATTTCCTCATCGGTATCGAGTTCGAGCGCTGGCAGGGCTTTGCCTCGACGCCGCTCTTCATCAGCTTTTATGCCTTCGGCCAGTTCGCGATTTTTCGCGCGCGGCGCTATCGCCTGACCCGCACGGTCTGGCGCGGCGTACGGTTCTGGATGGACGGCTCGGGCTGGGCCTATTCGTTCCGGGCCATGCTGTGGGGCCTGCTGGTGTTCCTGACGCTCGGCCTGGCGCTGCCCTGGCGCGAGGCTTCGCTCGAACGCTACAAGATGCAGCACACCCATTACGGTGATCTCTCCGGCGATTTCGAAGGCGATGGCTGGACGTTCTTCAAGCGCGGCTGGTGGCTCTGGCTGCTCAGCCCGATCGCGCTGGTCATCTTCCCGCTCGCCCCGTTCTTCTATGCCGAGTTCAAGGCGCGCGAATGGCGCTGGTGGTTGGACGGCATCCGCATCGGCGGCGTCAGCCTGTCCTCGGAGCTGCCGCATAACGCATTCTACGGCCTGTACTGGAAGGTGATCGGCTGGTGGATGCTGCTCTCGATCATCTTCGCCGCCTATCTCGGCGGTGCCACCATGCTCGTCGTCAAGCTGAGCGGCCTTCCGGTCGAGCAGGTGTTCGGCCCCGACAATACCGCCAAGAGCATTCCGATGCTGGCGATGATGGTCATCGGCTATTTCGCCCTGGCGCTTGCGATCAACATCATCATGCGGGTCTATCTTCAGCGCGATCTCTGGGCCAAGGTGCTGGAGACCGTCGAGGTGCATAACATCGGAGCCGCGGCGGACGTGCGCGGCAGCGGCGAGCTCGCCAGCGCGCTCGGCGAAGGCTTTGCCGATGGGCTCGATGTCGCGGGATTCTGATCTGTGAGTGAGTTGTCCACCGAGGCTCCGGCGCAGTCCGCAAAGCCGACGATCTACTTCGACGGCGTGTCGAGCCGCAGGCGGCAGGTGACGCTGACGCTCGGTGATGCGCTTGAGATCGTTGAAGAGGGCGCGACGCCCGTTCGCTGGGCCTATGCCGACATTCGGCGTGCCGACAGTCCGGCCGGTATCCTGCGTCTGGCCTCGACGTTCGCGCCGCCGCTGGCACGGCTGGAGATTCGCGATACTGCACTCGCGGCAGACGTGAGCGTCCGCTGCATGCGTCTCGACGAGCACCAGACTACGCGCCGCGGTATCGCGAAAATCGTCGGCTGGTCGGTGGCCGCCGCCGTCTCGATCGTCTGTGTCGTGCTGTTCGGCGTGCCGCTCGCTGCCGATCGCCTCGCGCCGCTGGTGCCGAAGCCGATCGAGCGCCGCATTGGCGATGCGTCCGAGGTCCAGGTGAAGACCATCTTCGGCGGCCGCACGTGCGAAGACCCCGCGGGCAAGGCCGCGTTCACAAAACTGGTCAACCGCTTGCGCGATGCCGCCGGCCTCGACGACGATTCCATGACCGCGGGCGTGCTGCCGACCTCGGTGCCGAACGCGTTCGCGCTGCCCGGCGGCAAGGTGTTCTTGCTGCAGGGCCTGCTCGACAGGGCCGAAAGCCCCGACGAGCTTGCCGGCATCCTCGCCCACGAGCTCGGCCATCTCAAGCATCACGACAACATGCGCGGCCTGATCTACAACGGGGGCACCTCGTTCCTGATCGGCCTGCTGTTCGGCGACGTCACCGGCTCATCCGCCGTGATCTTCGCCTCGCGCAGCGTGGTCGAGGCCTCCTATTCGCGCGAGGCCGAGACCGGCGCCGACACCTTCGCCATCGACATCATGCACGCGCTCGGCCGCTCGCCGAGGCCCTCGGCCGAGCTGATGTTCCGCATCACCGGCAAGGAAGGCGGCAGCGGTTTCACGATCCTGTCGAGCCACCCGCTGACCGAGGACCGTCTCGCCCGCATGACCAAGGAAGATCGTCCCGTCAGCGGCCCGCCGCTGCTGACAGATGCGGAGTGGCGGGCGCTGAAGGGCATTTGCGGCAGCGGGAAGATCTAGAGCGGATGGCTTTGAGTTGAATCGATTGGCCGCGGGCTCGTTCCAACCTCTCCCGCTTGCGGGAGAGGTCGGCGCGAAGCGCCGGGTGAGGGTTCTCTCCACACAGGGGTTCTCGCTTGCGGAGACACCCCCACCCCAGCCCTCCCCCGCAAGCGGGAGAGGGAGCGCAGCCCCTTCGTTGCTGCATCAAACCTAATCTCATCGTGCTTTAGGCTTCGCTCTTATCTCGTCCCGTAGGCGCGGTCGCCGGCGTCTCCGAGGCCCGGCAAAATAAAGCCGTTCTCGTCGAGACCTTCGTCCACCGCGGCCGTCCAGATCGGCACGTCCGGATGCAATCCGCGCAGCCGCTCCAACCCTTCCGGCGCGGCGATCAGGCAGGCGAGGCGAATGTCCTTGGCGCCGCGCTCCTTGAGCCGGTCGATGGCGGCCACGGCCGTGTTGGCGGTGGCGACCACCGGTGTCACCACGATCGCAAGCCGCTCGCCGAGATCGGACGGCGATTTGAAGAAATATTCGACCGCGGCAAAGCTGTGCGGCTCGCGGTAGAGCCCGATATGCGCGACGCGGGCGGTCGGCACCAGGTCCATCATGCCGTCGACGAAGGTGGTGCCGGCGCGCAGCATCGGCACGAACACCAGCTTCTTGCCGGCGATCTTGGCCGAGTGCATCGTCGCCAGCGGCGTCTCGATGACGGTGTCGGCGAGCGGCAGGTCGCGCGTCACCTCGTAGCACAGGAGCATGCCGATCTCCTTGATCAGCTCGCGAAACGACTTGGTCGAGATGGATTTGTCCCGCACCAGCGTCAGCTTGTGCTGCACCAGCGGATGATCGACGATCGTGACGCCTTCCATGTAACGCTCCTAACGAAATGCGCGTTGATTGAAATGCAACGAGCCGGCGCTTCTTCCTTCTCCCCTTGTGGGAGAAGGTGGCGCGAAGCGCCGGATGAGGGGTCTGTTTCAGCAAACTCCGGTGAGAGATGTGCCCGCAGAGACATACCCCTCACCCGGCTTCGCTCTCGCGAAGCCACCCTCTCCCACAGGGGGGGAGGGTCAGAAAACCGTGCCGTCGCTGATCACCTTGAGCGGCGGCGAACCGTCGGGACGGCGTGCGAAGGCGATGGCGCGGCCCGCGGCCCAGGTGCCGCCTTCCAGGATGCTGGCGAGCGGCAAGGTCTCAGGCGTGCGGCAGAGCTTGGTGCGAACCGGCTCGGCAAGACGATCCAGCAACGCGACGGTCAGCGCGCGCCATTCGACGACGAGCAGGGAATCCACCGCATGTGCGCGGTCGGCATCAGCGGCATCGCGCAGGCGCAGCACGTCGTGATCGACGAACAGGCCGCCATTGCGGTATTCGGCAAGTCCGGTCAGGCCGTCGATGTCGGTGACCGCGAAGCCGGCACGCTGGAGCGGCTCGATCAGCGAATAGCTCAGCCACTGCGACAGCTTGTGCAGAGGCACGAGGCCGGCGGTCGCATCATCCGCCTTGATCGCCGGATGGCGCCAGCAATCGCCGAGCGGAATCCCTGCAAGCTCCAGCCGCGATGGCCAGATCGGCCCGAGCTGGTTCAGCACCGCGGACAGGATCGCCGGCGCGGCGATGGCGCCGCCCACAGCCTGCGCCGCGATGTGGTCGAACAGGCCGCCGGGCCGCGGCGTATCGTGCAGGCCGAAAACCTCGGCGCGGTCCGCCACTTGCTTGCCCAGACGCCGCAGCAGATCCGTGCGTCCGTCGAGGCCGAGCAGCGGATTGGCGTCGCTGACCTGAAACGCAGAGGTGAGGGCGGCAAGCGGCAGTTTTGCGAGCACGTCGGCGTCGGCCCTGAACGGCGCGCGGGCATCGCTGGAGAAGAGCCCGCTTGCGAACATGTCGAGGCTCGCGATCGCAAGCCCCTCGGACCGGCCGATGCTTTCGCCCGTCACCGCGTCACGATAGCGCCAGGCAGCGCCGGCGCCGGCATCGAGCAGCACGCTGACGATGGCAAGGTCGAACTCCGCGCGCGCCCGCGCCGCGCGATCCGGCCACGACGAGGCGTCGGCAAGGCGCGCCCAGCGATCGGCGCCGCCGAGCACAAAATGCCGCCAGCGGGCGTGGAAGGGAACGTCCAGCGTCGGATAGGCTTTTCGCGTGACCGCGAGCACCGCGTCCGCAACGCCGTCCATGCGGTCGAGATCGATCGTGAAGTGGCTGAGCTCGCCCTTGAGGCCAAGCTCGAGCATCTGCCCGGCGCGCGCGCGAACCGCTGTTGCGGTGAGCAGCGAGCGGGCCTGTTGTTCTCCGGTGTCCGCCATCAATCGATCAGTATTTTTCCAGCGAACGCCCGACCACGCCGTTGACGTCCTTCTCCGGCGCGATGTCGGTCGAGTAGTAGCCGGCAGCCTTCTTGGCCGCGATCTCGACATAGGCGTCGGCTGGAATCAGCTCCGGCGGGATCGGCACGCGCTCGACGATGTCGATGCCCTGCGAGGTCAGCGCGTCGTGCTTCATGTCGCTCATCGACAGGAAGCGGTCGATGCGCTTCAGCCCCAGCCAGTGGATGGTATCCGGCATCAATTGCTGGAAGCGCGCGTCCTGCACGCCGGCGACGCATTCGGTCCGCTCGAAATAGGCGGCGGCGGCATCGCCGTCCTCCTGGCGCTTGCGGGCGTTGTAGACCAGGAATTTCGTGACCTCGCCAAGCGCGCGGCCTTCCTTGCGGTTGTAGACGACGAGCCCGAGCCCGCCCTCCTGCGCGCCGCGCGCGGATTCCTCGATGCCGTGGATGAGATAGGGCCGGCAGGTGCAGATGTCGGAGCCGAACACGTCGGAGCCGTTGCACTCGTCATGGACGCGGCAGGTGATCTTGGTGCGATGGTCGGGCAGCTTGCTGACGTCGCCGAACATGTAGACTGTGGTGCCGCCGATCGGCGGCAGGAACACCTTCATGTCCGGCCGCGTCACCAGCTCCGGGAACATGCCGGCGGTCTGCTCGAACAGCGTGCGGCGCAGCTCGGTCTCGCCGGTGCCGAAGCGCGTGGCGAGGCCCGGCAGATACCAGACCGGATCGATCGCGATCTTCACCACCGACACGCTGCCATTGGCATGCACGACCTCGCCGTCGGCGCGCAGCCGTTTTGCGGCCAGCGCCTCGCGGATCTCGGGCAGGTCGAGCCGGGCGCGCGTCACCGCGATGCTCGGCCGGATGTCGGAGCCCTCGGCGATCTCCTTGCCAAAATTCTCGGCGACGAGATGCCCCCAGGGGTCGAGCGCGACGATCTTGGCCGGATCGTTCCATTGCGGAAACGGCCCGATGGTGGCTGCCGGAAACGTGTTGGTGAGGTCGGGACGCCTGATGGGATCGAGCGCCCCGGCGGAGACGGCGAGCGCGCGGTACATCGCGTAGGAGCCGCCATGGCTGCCGATCACGTTGCGATCCCCAGCGCGCGACACCGTCCCGATGATCGGCCCGCGGGTGCGCGCATCGGCTGCGCCCCAATGGATCGGAAAAGCGGCCTTCCTGCCCGGCTCCGGATGGGAGGTCAGGCGGATGTGATCGGTACGGTTCGCGCGGCTCATGTCCAGGCTCCCAAAAAGCCAACGGCCCGCCGCTCGGACGGGCCTGGCTCACTTTGCGTTGCCAATGCGGAGCACCGGCGGCGCAAGCACAATCCAACATATTGTAGCGGCCGAGCGCGACAGACAAGTTAATGCTGGTGCGCCCGGCAGGCGCTCATCGCCAAATTCCATCGTCGGCGAACCCAGTCCGGTCCGCGTGAATCCCGCGCCCTCGCTCCGGCCGAACCTTGCCGTTCGATCCGTGCGATAGGACTAAGGATTTGAAATAGTTTTGGTTTTCCTGTTTTCAAGAGGTGTTGTGGCGATTGCGCTGCGACTGGACAGAACGTATATAATCAGACAAATCGTGTAGATCATCTCTGCCATGGAGTCTGCCATGCCCGCCGCCAGCTACATCGACCCCCGCACCGGAAAGCTCTATCCGCTCGACCAGCCGCGCTGGTGCTCGGACCAGCGCACGCCGCTGCTGGTGACACCGGGGGCCGGGATCTCCCGCGAGGAGGTTGAGCCGCGCACACGGTCGCTGTGGCGCTACCGGGCGGCGCTGCCGGTCGAGATCAAGAATCCGATCACGCTCGGCGAGGGCTGCACGCCACTGGTGCAGCAGCAGTGGGGCGACCTGCGCCCGCTGTTCAAGCTCGAATGGTTCAACCCGACCGGCAGCTTCAAGGACCGCGGCTCGGCGGTGATGCTGTCCTTCCTGCGGCAGATCGGCGTCGACGCCATTCTGGAGGACTCTTCCGGCAATGGAGGCTCGTCGATGGCGGGGTTAGGTGCCGCCGGCGGCATGCGCGTGAAGATCCTGGCGCCGGCCTCGACGTCGCCGGCCAAGATCGCGCAGGTGCGCGCTTACGGCGCGGCGGTGCAACTCGTCGAAGGGCCACGCGAGGAGTCGGAGGCCGACGCGATCCGCCAGTCGAGCCAGACTTTTTACGCCAGCCACAACTGGCAGCCGTTCTTTCTCGAAGGCACCAAATCGCTCGCCTATGAAATCTGGGAAGACCTCGGCTTCCGCGCCCCCGACAACGTCATCGTCCCCGTCGGCGCCGGCAGCAGCCTGCTCGGTTGCGCCTTCGGCTTCCGCGAGCTGCTGAAGGCCGGCCAGATCGCGAAGCTGCCGCGCCTGTTCGCGGCACAGCCGCAGAACTGCTCGCCGATCGATGCGAGCTTCAAGGCCGGCGTCGATACGCCGGTCGCGCGCGAGGTGAGCAAGACCATCGCCGAGGGCACCGCGATCAAGAATCCCCTGCGTCTGCGCGAGATCATCGCCGCCTTGCGCGAGAGCGGCGGCGGCACCGTGGCGCTCGCCGAGGACGAGATCGTCGCCGCCCTGCGACGACTTGCACGGCAAGGCCTGTTTGCCGAGCCGACCAGCGCCAGCGCAGCCGCCGCGCTGGACAAGCTCTCCGCCGCTGGCGCCATCAAGGCGAACGAGACCACGGTCGCGGTGCTCACCGGCACGGGGCTGAAGGCCGCCACAATCGTCGCCGATCTCGTGCAGTAGGGCCGGGCGATGAGCCGCAGCAAATCCGCGTCCGCCGCATCGGGCAGGGCCACGGCCGAACGAAAGCTGCTGTTCGACCAGTTGCAGCAGATCGCGCAGGGGCTGGGGGAGACCTTTGCGCCGTTCTGCGAGGTCGTGCTGCACGATCTCACCGATCCCACGAACGCGATCGTCGCCATTCACAACAACCTGTCGGGCCGCAAGGTCGGCCAGGGCGCGACCGAGCTTGGCCTCGCCCGCATCGCCGATCCCAACTACGCGCAGGTGATCTCGAACTACGCCAACAGCTTCGCCGACGGACGGCAGGCCAAGAGCACCTCGATCGGCATCAAGGGCGCGGACGGTTCATACGTCGCCGCCCTCTGCCTCAACGTCGATCTGACGCTGTTCCAGGGTTTGCAGAGCGCGATCGGCCAGTTCGTCAGCGTCGATGCGCAAAACAATCCGCGCGAATCCCTCAACCCCGTCGGCGCCGACGCCATCCGCGCCCATATCGACCGGTTCGCCGCGCGCCGCGCCACCACGCCCCGCGCGCTTTCCACGGAAGACCGCCGCACCCTGCTGCGCGAATTGCGCGATGCCGGCAGCATGCAGGTGCGCCGCGCCTCCGACATCATCGCCGCCCATCTCGGCGTGTCGCGCGCCACGGTGTATGCCGATGCGAGGTGAGGCGGTCCGCCAGCCGGAACGCAGTGCCGTTGCGACCATCAGCCCGCGTTGAACCTTCCGCGTCCGTCGCCCGCCTCATGGAGATCGACCTCGAGCGATGGGAGAGTTCCATGACCGCGCAGGATCCGTTTGCAAGTTTCAAGGCTGTCCAGAAGGAAGCCTGGTCGCTGTTCACGCCGATGGAGGTTTTCACGACACCGACCGCCGCCAAGCTCGTCGGTTTTGCCGGCGTTGCCGCCGGTCAAAGGCTGCTCGACGTCGGATGCGGCACCGGCGTTGTCGCGATCACGGCGGCGCGTCGCGGGGCAAAGGTGAGGGGTCTCGACCTGTCGCCGGTTCTGATCGAGCGCGCCCGCGAGCATGCGCAACTGGTGAACCTCGATGTCGACTTCGTCGACGGCGACGCGGAAAGCCTGCCCTATGGCGACAACGAGTTCGACGTGGTGCTCAGCCAGTTCGGCCACATGTTCGCGCCGCGCCCGGACGTTGCCATCGGCGAGATGCTGCGCGTGCTGAAGCCTGGCGGCACCATCGCGTTCTCCACCTGGCCGCCGCATCTGTATGTCGGACGGATGTTCGCGATGATCGGCCGCCATCTGCCGCCGCCCGAGGGCGTGGCATCACCGGTGTTGTGGGGCGATCCGAAGATCGTCGCCGAGCGTCTCGCAGGGAAAGCGAAGGATCTCTCTTTCGAGATGGACATGATGACGCCGTCGGCACTCAGCCCGCAGCATTTCCGCCGCACCATGGAATCGACGATCGGGCCCTTGATCAAGCTCGTCGCCCAGTACAAGGACGAGCCGGACAAGCTCAAGAGCTTCCGTGCCGAGTTCGAGGCGCTGATCTCGGAGTATTTCGACGCCGGCCACAACGTGATGCGCCAGCAGTTCCTGATGACGAAGGCAAGGAAGGTGTGAGGCGGCGAGAGGTAAGAATCCCTCACTCCTTCAGATCGTTCACCCGCCTCACCCAGGCGCGCACGTCGGTGAGCACGGCGGGCAGCACCGCCTTGACCTCCAGCACGGTCATGCCGGGCTTGATGCGGGGGTCGTAGAGCAGGTTGAGGATGTATTGGTCGTAGACGTCGAAATAGCCCATCGAGACGTTGTCGTTGAACATGGTCCAGGGCACGCTCGTGGTGTCGTTGATCGGACCGAGCGACTGCAGCAGCTCCTCATAGGCGCAGTCGAGGAAGGTGAAGTCGCCGTTGTCGACGGTGAGGATGACGTCGGAATGCTCGATCTCGAAATTGTCGTTCTTGCGGAAGCCGGACAGGCATTGCGGATCGAGCGAGGTGCGGATCTCGCGCGCCTTCTCCGCGCCGTAGAAGCTCGAGATGGTGCGGAACAGATCGCGGTCGCGCACGAGCTTCACCCGCACGTTCGCCGCCTCGCTGCTGCCGGCCATGGCGATGTCGAGATGCTGCACGCGCGTGCCGATGTCGGCGACGACCTTGGCGAGCTGTGTCTTGCGGTCGGCGCGGTCGCTCTCGGCGAACACGCGCACCGGACCGTCGAATTTGCGGATGCGGTCGACGCGGCCGGCGAGGTGGTATTCGGCGCCGAAAGCGGTCTTGAGAAAACCCTCGACGATCTCGCTGTCGGTAAAGCTCTTCTTCTCGGCGCGCTGGCGCGAGGCGATCGCGGGCAATTCGCCTGCGGCGGCCATGGTAGCGGTGTCAGGCACACCGGTGAGCGCTGCGAGCGCCAGGAGGGCGATGCGGAGGGAAAGCGAGGGCGGATTCAATGCGCTCATCGTCACCCGACGCTGCCGTATTCGCGTCGCGCGCACAAGACCGCAAATTCACGCGCCCTGCGGGTTCCCGCCAATCATCTGTAGCAAAAGCGTGACAGACTTCGTGTGATCCAGCCGAAGCTGCGGCTCCCTCAACCTCTCCCGCTTGCGGGAGAGGTCGCCGCGTAGCGGCGGGTGAGGGCTCTCTCCTCTGGGGGATTGTCCCGTTGCGGTGAGACCCTCTCCCCAACCCTCTCCCGCAAGCGGGAGAGGGAGCACACCACGTGCGTGGAGGCCAATTGCGCTTCAGTTGTTCAGCACGACCACGGTGGTGCCGACCGAGACGCGGCTATAGAGGTCGCTGACGTCGTCGTTGGTCATGCGGAAGCAGCCCGAGGAGACGGCCTGGCCGATCGTCTCCGGCTCGTTGGAGCCGTGGATGCGGTACAGCGTCGAGCCGAGATACATCGCGCGCGCGCCGAGCGGGTTTTCGATGCCGCCCTTCATGTGGCGCGGCAGGTCGGGCCGGCGGGCCAGCATCTGCGACGGCGGCGTCCAGTCCGGCCACTCCTTCTT
This sequence comes from Bradyrhizobium sp. 1200_D9_N1_1, assembly GCF_052075915.1. Classification (NCBI taxonomy): domain Bacteria; kingdom Pseudomonadati; phylum Pseudomonadota; class Alphaproteobacteria; order Hyphomicrobiales; family Nitrobacteraceae; genus Bradyrhizobium; species Bradyrhizobium sp. 1200_D9_N1_1. The sequence continues at coordinate 1,984,794 of NZ_CP197226.1, forward strand.
GGCGGTGATCCTGTGCACCCCGCCCCAGCGGAAGCCGTCGCGGCCGACGCCGATGCCGTAGCGCAGCGCCTGGCCGTTCTGGAGCACCAGATAGAGCCGCCGTTCGGAGGTGTTCACCACGATCGTGCCGGGGGCATAGTTGCCGGAGTAGTTGACGGTGGTGCGGGGGATCGGGCTCGAGCCGCCGCGGAAGAAGTTCGGGCCGCCGCCCATGATGTCGCGCGAGTCGAACTCTTCGGCAAAGGCGCCGCCGGCGGTGGCCGTCAGCAGTGCAATGGCGGCAATCGGCGCGGCAAAAAACCGGATCATTGTTTCCCCCAGCAAAAAAATCGATTCAACGAAGGCCACAGGCCATATTTGCCGGCATTTCGCAAGCCACGGCCCCGTGAGGCAAGTCCTTTCCGAACAAGCCAACCATTAACGAATGGCGTTACCAAATCGGCAACCGGGCCAGTTTGCCAAAAAGCGTTAGCCAAACCAGCGCGTCGCGGCGCGGGGCAGGGCCGCGATGCCCCCTATTGCTTTGACGGATGCCGCGAACAATGATTGGTCAGATGGATCACTCGAAATCGCCGGTTGTGGGAGCAAAAAGAATGAACGGTGCGGAAAGCCTGGTGCGGACGATGGTCAAGGGTGGGGTCGACGTCTGCTTCACCAACCCGGGCACCTCCGAGATGCATTTTGTCGCAGCGCTGGATCGCGTGCCGGGCATGCGCTGCGTGCTCGGCCTGTTCGAAGGCGTGGTGACGGGCGCTGCCGACGGCTATTTCCGCATGAAGGGCACGCCGGCCTCGACCCTGCTGCATCTCGGCCCGGGCCTTGCCAACGGCCTTGCCAATCTGCACAACGCCAAGAAGGCGAATTCCGGCATCGTCAACATCGTCGGCCAGCACGCGGTCTACCATATCGGCTACAACGCGCCGCTGACCTCCGACATCGAGGGCCTCGCCCGGCCGATGTCGTCCTGGGTCCGCACCTCGCCGGATTCCAAATCGGTTGCCGCTGACGGCGCCGCGGCGATTGCCGCCGCCAAAAGCGCGCCGCCGCAGATCGCGACCCTGATCCTGCCCGCCGACACCGCCTGGAACGAGGCCGACGGCATCGCCGAGGTCCCGGCCGAGCAGCAGCGCGCGAGCTATTCGCCGCAGGCGGTCGAGCAGGCCGCAAAAATCCTGCACGGCGACGGCGAGGGCACGCTGCTGCTGATGACCGGCAGCGCGCTGAGCGAGCAGGGCCTCGCGCTGGCCGAGCGCATCGCGGCCAAGACCGGCTGCACCGTGATGGGCCCGACCTTCCGTCCCAAGATGGCGCGCGGCCGCGGCCGCTTCTCGATTGATCGCATCCACTACGTGATCGAGAACGCGCTGCCGATGCTGGCGAAGTTCCGCCATATCGTGCTGGTCGAGTCCGACGATCCCGTGGCGTTCTTCGCCTATCCGAACAAGCCGAGCGTGCTGAGGCCCGAAGGCTGCGACGTCCATCGCATGACCTCCTGGGGCGAGAATTCGGTCGCGGCGCTGGAAGCGCTCGCCGGCGCGGTGAAGGCCAGTGCCAAGGACGTCAAGCCGCAGGCAGTGCAGGAGCTGGTCAAGCCGACCGGCGCGCTGACCCACGCGTCGATCGCGCAATCGATCGCCTATGCGATCCCCGAGAACGCGATCCTGGTCGATGAGTCGCTGACCACCGGCCGCGCCTTCTTCCCGCCGACAGCCGCCGCCGCGCCGCACGACTGGCTGCAGAACATGGGCGGCTCGATCGGCTTCTCCACACCGCTCTCGATCGGCGCCGCGATCGCCTGCCCGGACCGCAAGGTGATCACCATGGTCGGCGACGGCAGCGCGATGTATACGATCCAGTCGCTGTGGACCCAGGCGCGCGAGAACCTCAACATCGTCACCATCGTGTTCGCCAACCGCATCTACCAGATCCTGCGCGGCGAGTTCGACAATGTCGGCGCCGGCGAGCCCGGCCAGCGTGCCAACGACATGCTGCGGCTCGACCGTCCGACGCTGGATTTCGTGGCGCTGGCCAAGGGCATGGGCGTGCCCGGCCGCGCCGTCACCAACGCGGACGAGTTCAACAAGGCACTGGCCGAAGCCGTCGCCGAGCCCGGGCCGCGGCTGATCGAAGTCCAGATGTAGGGCGTATCATACGGAGCGCCGAGGGCCGGGGGGCACGATGCAGACCGAGCTGAACAAGGTGATCGCGGCGCTCCGGGACTTCTACGCCCACGAAGGATTCCTGTTCGAAAAGGACATCGGCGAGCGCGCGATCACGCATCGCTTCGCCGTGCATCTGGAGAAGCAGTTCGCCGGCTGGTCAGTCGATTGCAACTACGACCGGCTCGGCGAACGCACGCTGCATCTGCCGCACGGCACCATCGTCTCGACCGACGACCATCTGGACAAGTCGATCTATCCCGATGTCGTCGTGCATCAGCGCGAGATCCCGAACAATTTGCTTAGCGTCGAGATCCGCAAGGCGAGTAATCACACGTCGGTGACGCACGACCAGCACAAGCTGCGGGCGCTGACCGATCCGCATGTCTGGTTCGCCTGCTGGATCGGCGTGCTGCTGGTGCTGGACAAGCACCATGTGACGATGTCGGAGGTCTATGTCGGCGGCCTCGTCGATGAGCCGCTGTCGCGCTGGTTCGCGACGCGCCTCGCGGAGCTCGGCCTCGGGGCTTCGCGCTAGGGTCCGCTTGGCCAGCAGCGACGGCTTGTGACCCGAAGCCGTCGTTAACGAAACAGCGGAGCGTGTCCGCTTCGCGTCACAAGAGTCCGGCGTTAACCACCGTCAACGGGTTCCAGTCTGAGCGGGATCGCTTCGAAGTTTCTTAAATGTTGCCGGGTACCTCTCTTGGGCATGATGACCTGGGGAAAGACATGAGCAAGCGGGCCAAACGTGGAAAGGCGAAGACGTTCGCACTACCGATGGCCGCGAGAGTTGCAGTTGGCGTCGTGGCCGTCGCCGCGTTGGGGTACGGTTTGCTGTCTCGCCCGGCGAGCGTGCAACCGATAGGGAAGCCGTCCGCACCCCAAGCCATGGCATCGTCATCCCCGGTTTACGTGGCAACTCCGGTTCATGCATCGGCGCCAGCTCCGGCTCCGATTCCGGCCCCGGCGCCGCTGGTCGAACCGCCAAAAGCCGCTGACGGTCCCGGCGCACTTGTCCGGCAGGTGGTTGACTACGCCAGCCACCAGACACCGGGCACTGTGATCATCGATACCCAAAACACATTCCTCTATTTCGTTCTGAACGACAGGCAGGCGATGCGCTACGGCATCGGTGTTGGCCGCGAAGGTTTCGCATGGTCCGGTGAGCAGACGGTGGCTCGCAAAGCAGAATGGCCGGATTGGCACCCGCCTGCGGAGATGGTCTCGCGTCAGCCTTATCTGCCGCGGTTCATGGCCGGCGGTCCCGGCAACCCGCTCGGCGCCCGGGCGATGTATCTGGGCGAGACGGAGTATCGAATTCACGGCACCAACAAGCCCGATACGATCGGGAAGCGGGTTTCGTCCGGCTGTATCCGGCTGACCAACGAGGACGTCGTGGACCTTTACGAGCGGGTGAAAGTCGGAGCGAAAGTGATCGTGCTTCCGGCAACCGCTGCCCGTCGGCCATCCCAGGGAGCGCCGCCTGACGCCGCTTCCCGATCGCCGGACCCGGCATCGCCGTCAAACCGGCCTTCGGCAGCCAACGCGCAGATGCTGTCATCCGGACCGAAGATCGCCGAGGCCCAGTAACCTAGTTCTCCATCTTCGGTCTGCAACTGAAGACAATGAGGCAATTCAAGTCGTCGCTTTTAAGACAGCTTCTGGCCCCAAGCGGTCATTGGGCCGCAGCGTCGGCTGCCAATTGTTTGCCCGTTCTCCTTCGCCGCGCAGCCACAAAGTGCTAGGTTCTGGACGTCGCGGCGACTGCGCCCCTCGCTCGCCAGACAGCACCTACTTCAGCAGCAAATACTGGAAGGCTACCATCCCGGCAAAGGCCAATGTCACGGTCACGCCAACCACGCTTGCCGGCGCATCCTTGTTGGCGTCGGGAATCAGTTCGGCGAACACCATCCAGACCATCGCGCCTGCTGCGATGCCTAAGCCTATCGGCAGGAACGGCGCGAAGGCGGTTACGGCCAAATAGGACGGCACCGCCATCAACGGCTGCGGCAGGCTGGTGAAGATGCTCCACAGCGCAGCCTGCCAAACCGGCATGCCGCGGGGCACGAGCATGAGACTGATTGCGAGTCCCTCCGGGATGTTGTGCACGGCGATGGCGGCGGTGATGAAGATCGCAAGCTCGTCCGAGCCGCCGAATGAGACGCCGACGCCGACGCCCTCAGCAAAGGAATGCGCCGTCATGACACCGATGAACAGCAGCGCTTTGCGTGCGTCGAGCTCCGAGAGGTCGGCGATAGCGGCATGCTGCCGTTTGCCGACTAACGTCCTTCCCGCCAGGATGCCGCCGAGCCCGAGCAGCATGCCAGCCACCAGCCGCGCTGGGCTGAGCAAGACGCCCTCTGCGACCAAGCTGTGGGTAGCTGCGAACATCAGGCCGCCAGCGGTCGCATTCGCGATCGACACCCAATAGGGGCTTAAGCGCCGCACGAACAGGAATGGCAGTGCGCCAAGCCCAGTGGCGAGCGCGGTGAGAATCGCCGCGACGAGAACGGTTGCCATAGCCATCCTAAAAACTGTAACGCCTGGCGCCGCTCGCACCATTGTCTAAGATCAAGTGCGCGGATACGAGTTGGTCATCAATCAGAAGCCGGCCAACGCGCCTGGTATCTCCGTCCCGTCGAGCGTGCCGATGTCCGCTCCTGGCCCAAGGCCGAACCGATGGCCTGGCGGGCTCAATGTCGCCTTCTGAGCGCAAACCGGACGCGACGAGTTCATGAGGGCGAGCCCGAGAGCTGACTGATCTTCAGCTCTCGATGCGCGTTAGGAACCCGGTCACTTCTCCCCGTCGCGTGCGATGACAAAAGGCCGCTCGCGTGATGCGGGCGGCCCTCGCGTCATCGTCCGCGTAGGCTCAGTGCAGCGGATCGCCCTGGCCGAGTGCGTAGGCAACGATGTCCTTCAGCGCGAAACTGGCGCCGGTCACCGGCGTCCATTGCGGATCCTGCGACAGCACGGAGGAATTGTCGCCGAACATCATGCCGAGGAACACCTCGGCGACGATGCGACCGCCGACGGGGCCGAGCTGCGGCGTCTTGACGGTGCCGGGGCCGCCCGTGACGGGGATCGGGACGTCGGCTGGGGACTGCCGCGCCTCGGCCAGGATGTAGGTCCAGAGCGGGCAATTGCCGGCGAACACGCCGTTCGCGATGGTTGCGATCCCGGTTTGTGGATCGCCTGCGCCAGGCTCGTCCACGGCCTTGCCGATGATGATCTGATCGTCCGTCAGCGGCGTCAGGTTCATCGCCCTGGCGACCGCCTGGCCCGAGGGCAGGCCGAGCCGCCAGCCGCGCTCGAGATTGCGCAGCGCCAGCGACGACGGATTCGACGCGACTTCCGGCGGCAATTTGCGCAGCGGATCCACCAGCGAGGCATCGATGCGATAGGCGAACTGGAGCCGCCGCTTGTTGTCGGGGTTGGTGTCGTCGTCCTCGACGCCGTAAGGGCGCGTGTCGAGATCGATGAAGCGGCCCCAGTCCATGGCGCGTCCCGGGCCCATGGCGCGGAAACCGGTCAGCGCGTTCGTGTCGGGATTGTGGGGGTCGGGGAAGATCTGCAGCAGCATGTTGCCCGCATCGTTCAGGCGATAGCCGGGGCGGATCATGGAATGGCCGAGACGGTAGGCCGCAACCGAGAACTCGACCGGCATGAACGGATAGGTCTTCCAGTGATAGTGGGCGAGCTTGCTGCGGTCGTATTGGCCCGCGGTCTTCAGTTCATCCAGCACGTCGGCCTTGACGATGCGCGGCAGGAAGTCGTTCAGCACGACGTACTGATAGTGGAAGCGGACGCGCTGCTGCACCTCTTCGAACGACAGGCTGTCATTGTCGTCGACCATGCGGTTGTGAAAGCGCAGCATCAGGGCCTGGAACTGCGAGACGATGCTGTTCTCGTCGTTGCGGGGATCGCCGATCAGGGCGCGGCCCTTGAAGCGCGGCAGGTCGCTGGCATCGGGCACGCCCGCGCCGGTCAGCTTCTCGCCGAGGCGGAACTTGATGCCGTCGTACATGTAGGGCTGGTCGTTCGGACCGCGGCCGTAGAGATTGTCCAGATCGAGCGCCGGCGTGCGGAAGTCGACGAGCCCGTCGGGATCCTGCTGCTTGGTCAGCGAACTGACGGGATCGAACGTGATGTCGTGGTCGATGAACTGGCCGAAATAGGTGTAGAGCGCGGGAATGCCGCTCTCCTCCGCGTCCGGTCCGTCCTTCGGCCCATCGAAATCGGCGACCATCTTGTCGGCCAGCGCGGAAAGGTTCGCGACATTGTCGGCGTCGTTGGGACCGAATTTCGCCGGGGCGAGCTTGCGGAACATGCGGCCGAAGCGGCCTTGCGAAAGCGACGAACGCGTTGCGTTCAGGCCGCGCGGAGTAATGCTGTGGCGGCTGCTCATGAATGACCTCCCTGGAAAATCACGATGGAAACAAATCGAGCTGAAGTTGTTCGCGCTGGAATATGCAGGCTAGGCTAGACCACGCCCGCCGAAAGCGAGATAGATCACAATTGTCAGGCATCGACGATTTTTGGGGGGAGGGAGCGTTGCGGACAAGCTGCGGCAGGGCTTTGCAAATTTTTCCCAAAGCGATGACGGATAACATTCTCGTCATCGACGGGTGCAAGCGGCTTGGCGCAGCGTCGGTTCGCCGGCGGCGCGCAGCGGACCGTCTTTTCGTAAAACTGTGGCGGCGCGCGCGCGTCATGCGCGCACGCCGCAAATTCGTCAGTAATAGCGCTGCTGCGAGAACGCGTAGCGCGGGTTGACGCCGCAATAGGCCGACGTGCCGGAGGCGGTGGCCTGGCACTGCTGATAGGTCGCGAACTGGCAGTTGCCGGGATAGCCCCAGATGCGGCCTTGCAGGCAATATCTGTCGTTGGTGGCGTGGGCCTGGGCCGCCGGGAATGTCGCGGCAATCAAGGCCACGAACGATGCGAGAGTGAGGATGGTGCGACGCATTTCAGTCTCCCTTTGGGAACGGTTGGATGTGGAACACCAGCTCGAACCGCGTGTTCCGGGACTTGCCCGACACTTTGTCGTGCTTGTCTTGGTGTCCGCAGTGGGCGCTGCGTTCGACGTGCGTCTATGATGAGGCAAGCCGCGGCGAGTAATGTGATCTCGGCCACAGTTCGCGGCCGGGTTCCGGCCTACCCTCGGCGAATGTGCCCACGTTGCTCCCGAAGGCCTACGCTTTGCCTCATTCGGGTCAGTTATTTTGGAGGTTCTGATGCAAAGGTCATATTTGCTGGCTGCGACAGCAGCGCTGGCGCTTCTCATGCAAACGCCGCTCGCGCTGGCGCAGAGCGCTCCAGCCGCCGGCGGGACCCCGGCGCCTGCGGCGACGACCGCCGCCCCGGCCGCGTCGACGACAACGCCGAGCGCGACCACCGACACGCCAGGCCAGCCGTCCGACTCCAAGAAGAGCGCATCGAAGAAGCCGGCGAAGAAGAAGATGACGCGGCAGCAGGAGATCAATCATTCGATCGACACCGGCACGGTGCCCGCGCGCTATCGCAGCTCGGTGCCCAGGCAGTACCAGCAATATATTCCGTTCGAGAAGCAGTGATGGATCGCACGGCGGCGCGGCGTAATTGGACGCGCGCGCCGCCGGGGCAACACGGAGGCGGCCCTGGCGAGCGGGAGGCGGACTACACATACGTTGTGGCGATCTGCCGGAGCAGTGCTAGAGTAGGCCAAAGCCGGGGGACGTAATGAGTGACGACGTGAAGGATGCTGGCCTTGTGGCCATGATCAGCAGCATCCTGGGAGGCAACAAGCGCGCAGACGTCGTCGCACCGCCGCCGCTCACCGAGGGTCCACCGACAGCGCCGACGAATGGATTTGAGCCGGTCGAGGCGTCTATCCCCGAAGCGGCACCGGCCAAGCCCGACAATGCGTCCAATGCCGAGCCTGCGGGCGCCAAGCCGGCCGAACCGCCCGCAAAAATCGCCACGACACCGGATGGCAAGCGATTGCTGCCCGCGGAAGCGATTGCCGATCTCGTGCTCGGCGAGCTGCGCAAGCTGGACGACTTTCCCGCGTCCGGCGTCTCGGTCACGGTCTACGGCTACCGGCATTGGAACGCGATGATCACCTTCGCGCCATTCTCGACCACGTTCCAGAACGCGACGCGGTTCCGCCAGGCCATGCCGGACCTCGTCTTCAAGCTGCGCCGTTTCGTCCAGCTTGAGATATAGTCCGGGCAATCGCCCGTGAGGTGCGGACGCGCGATCCCCGGGGATTGCGGCGCGAACGCACCGCCGTTAGCCAAAGCAGTACGACAGGATTTACGAATTGAGCGTCGCCTTTACCAAGGAAGAAAGCGCCGAAACCGCGTCCGAGACGCTGTTGCCGGATCGGCCGATCTCGCCTCATCCGAACCTCGTGACCGAAGCGGGCTTGCAGGCCTTGCAGACGCAGCTTCAAGAGGCGCGCGAGGCCTATGAGGCCGCGCAAGCCATCGACGACGTCAACGAGAAGCGCCGGCAGTCCGCGGTCCCCCTGCGCGACGCGCGCTATCTGACGGAACGGCTGCGCACCGCGCAGGTCATTCCCACCCCGGCCTCGACCGACACCGTCGCCTTCGGCAGCACGGTCACCTTCAGCCGCCCTGATGGCCGCGTACAGACCTATCGCATCGTCGGCGAGGACGAAGCCGATCCGAAGGCCGGCTCGATCTCGTTCGTCTCGCCGGTCGCGAGGTCGCTGATCGGGAAGGCGGTGGGAGACGTCGTGGGAGCGGGCACGCAGGAGATCGAGATTCTGTCGATCGGATCGTGCTGATATCGATGGTCTGTGCTGTGCCCGCGCAACAAAGCCCGATGGTTGGATGAGACGGTTTCTGTCGGGAGCGTTGCCGTTCTACGCGCTGGCTGGACTAGCCATGTGCATGTACCTCGTCCTGTACAAGACCGATCTCTTCGACTTGAACGCCATCGTCGAGGGGGCGACCGGGTCACCGTGGTTTCCGGTCTTCATGTTCGTCTGCGTGCTGCTGGAGTCGGTCTTCCCGTATTTTGGCTATTTTCCCGGGACCGCCCTCATCCTGATGTCCGTGGCGCTCAATCCGAAGCCTGCGGATGTCTCCGTCTTTATCGTGGCGTGGCTGGCCATCATCGTGGGTGCCGTCCTGAGTTACGGACAGGCTCGTTTTTTCAGACCGCTGTTGCAGCGGGTTGCCTCAAAAGCGGCACTGCGCCGGTGTGAGTCCCTGCTCGACGCCTACGGTCCCTACGCGCGCGTTGCCTTGTTCGTTCACCCCAACGCGTGCGCGATGTATTTCACGGCACTCGGACTGCTCGGCCGTAACCTGACGCGAGAGATCGTCCATCTTTGCGTGGGGGCAGCGGCCTCCGTGGGCGTTCTGTTCGTCGTCGTGACCAGACTTGTATCGTCGGTAGGCGCCACCGATGATGGCGAATTGCAGCTGCTGCTGGCGGCAGCGCTGGTCGCCATCGGGACCCTCGTCGGCCTCTACGCGGCCTTGCGGCCGGCTCGGGCCGCCTGAAGCTTGATCCGGAAGAGTGCGAAGCGGTTTTCCGACCAAGGAGCCCAGCTCATTCGCCTCGCGTGCCCTCGACGTCGTGGCTACGCGTGCAGCCCTCGTGGAGGGGGCGTGCGCTTCAATCGGTGCGGTCTCACGCCTTGCTGGGGATGATCGCTCGTCAAATAGCGAACGACCAGATTGGTATCAATCGCGAGCATGACGTCGTCGCGCCTCTGCGGCGATGCCCGCCTCCATCTCTTCCACGCTCTTGGGCTTGCCTCGATAGGGTAGCGACGCGAAGACGTCCGCCGGCTTGGCCGCGGGGAACGGCGAGGATGGCTTCAGAAGCACTCCGTCCGGTGTGCTCTCGATCGTCAGCCGCGTACCCGCCCTCCAGCGGTGCTCCTCGCGGATCGCCTTCGGCAGGACGACCTGGCCCTTGGACGAGACGGTCGTTGTCAGCTTGTCGGCAGCCATCGGGACATCCCCGGTAAGACGTAAGTAAGATATGCCGGGCTCATTCGTCGGCCAAGGGCGGAGCGGACTCCGATCGTCGCAGATGATGCCATCCAGCTGGTGTTTTGCCCGACAAGTCAATCGATCTTCGGAAAAGGCGTAACGCGTATCCGACTCATGTCGGCTCCTGTGCATGAGGTTGTTTTTGTGCGCCGGCGCCGCGAGGCACCACCCTCTAAGTGCATAACATCGACGGACTCTAGGCTATAAAATATAAATAAATCAATTGCTTGATTGTATCATGCAACAAATGTGAAAATAATTCCTCGAATTTGGCATTTTCTGGTAAGGTTCCCAAGCCGATTCACCTTGGAGCCCCGTGCCCACATGTCGCTGCCGATCGAGAAGGAAGTCCGCGAGGTCCTCAAGCCCTATAACAAGCGGGTCCGCAAGGTCCTCGACAAGGCCTTCAAAGACTTCCTTGCCAGGCGCGGCGCCGGCAACATCTACAAGCGCACCGACTCCGCCGACGTGTTCGACAGCGTCATCCGGGCGGCGATCGCCGAGTTCAACAACAAGCCGGGCACGGTGGTGTTCGACGGCGGCTCGACGGCGCGCTTCTTGTTCGAGGGCAAGGTGCTCGTCCGGTTCAAGAAGGCGGTCCGCCGCGGCAGGGGCGGCAACATCCGCACCGGCGCCAACGACAACTTCCTGGATCCAGCGATCCCGTTCGCGGACGCGCCGTCGGCGATGAAGGTCGAGATCTGCTGGAAGGTGAACGAGCTCGGCACGGGCTATGACTCTGTCCACGTGACGGCGCGCAACGGCGATGGCCAACTCTGGAGCTATGAACTGCCCGGCGGCAACCAGGGCATCATCGAGTTTCCGCAGAAGACTGCCGTCCCGCAGCAGCCGCGCCGCCGCAGCGTCGCCAAGCTCAAGGACACGGCCAAGAACAAGAAGAAGGGCGGCGAGGCGTCCTAACCGCCCTCAGGCGGTTAACTGGGCGTAAACGAGAATCGTCGCCGACTCCTGGGTGAAGGACTGCTAAATGCCAAAGACTGGGACCATGCTGCGCTTGGCGCGGCAGTTGCGCGGATTCCCGCAGAACGAAGCGGCGGAATGTCTGCGCGTGCCCAACGCCGAACTGTCGCGCATCGAGAACGGACTGAAGGAGCCGAGCGAGAAGCTGCTGGCGGCCGCAGCCGAGATCTTTTCGGTGCCGCAGGAGTTCTTCGCGCAGACCGACGCCGTCTACGGCGCGCCCGTCAGCGTGCACGCGCCGATGTGGCGCAAGAAGTCGAACGTGTCTGCGACAGAGCTCCATCGCATCGTCGCTGAACTCAACGTGCGCGTCATGCACCTTCGCAGGCTGCTGGAGGCGACCGACTTGGAGCCGGTGAACAAGCTGCCGCGCCTCGACGCCGACGAGTACGACAACGACGCCGAAAAGATCGCGGGTCTCGTCCGTCGGTTCTGGCAGGTGCCGGAGGGACCGATCCAGGACATGACCGCGCTCGTCGAGGACGCTGGTATCTTGGTCGCGCACTCCGACCTTGGCGGTTCGTCAGTCTCCGGCGTTCGCTTCTCCGTGCCCGGTATGCCGCACATCATCGTTCTCAATCGTTCGCATCCGGCCGACCGCATGCGCTTCACGCTGTGCCACGAACTCGGCCACGTGATCATGCACTCCTTCCCGACGCCCGAGATGGAGGACGAGGCCGACAGGTTCGCGTCGTGCTTCCTGGTGCCCACCGAGGACTTCAAGCAGTCCGTCGCAGGCCGCCGCGTGGATTTGCGTACGCTGGCCGCCCTGAAGCCGGAGTGGAAGGTCTCGATGGGCTCGCTGGTGTTCGCCGCCGAGCGCGCCGGCGCCCTGAACAAGACCCAGTCGCAGTACATCTGGAAGCAGTTCAACATCCACAAGATCAGGCTCCGCGAGCCGCCCGAACTCGACTTCCCGGCCGAACAGCCACACACGGTAAGCGACCTCGTCGCGCTGCACATCAACGACATGGGCTACACGCTGGCCGACTTGTCGAAGATGCTGAAGATGAACGAGGTCGAGGTAGCCAAGACTTACGACATCGATCTGCCCGGCGACGGCAAGGCGCGCGGCTCGCACCTACGCATTATCCAGTGACCGGAAACGACTGAGCCCGCACACTGGCCGGTGTGCGGGCTCCCCTGTCAAAGGGTCGTTGCGAGAAGATACACGATGGCCATGGCCACACGTGGATCTATTGAAAGGCTTATTCTCAAGCTTTTCTCCTTTCTAGTTGGAGGCTTGGACCAAGCGGTTTCGGGTTTTTCGGCACCGCGCGATGCCTGTCATTCTTTGTGGCTTCCGGTCACAAGTCGTCCGGGACGATGCGTTGTCCGGCCAACGAGATCGAGCGACTTTTGTCCTGGTCGCGGCACTCCGGGTCGTCACTCCGGTCGCCCGCAGAAGTAGCCTAAAACCCGTCGTCTTGCCATCATTTGGTTGTGAACGGCGAGCGCTACCTGGTGACGATTCCCTTGGCGCCGGCGATGAACCAATTCCATTTCTTCTTCTTGTCGATCTCGGGTCGGTCGGCGCTGAACTGGAATTTGTGGCTGCGGCCCGGATCGATACGCATGGACACCGTCGGGTCCGGCGGCAGGCCGGTGTAGATCACGCCGGGCTCTTGGTAGAGGAAGTTGTCGACCCGGAAGTATTCCGGCTGCCCGTCGGCGATGACGATGCCGAACGTGATCTCCGTAACGATGTAGCCGGTGTCGTTCTTCACCTCGGCGGTGAAGCCCGCCGTGTTGCTGATTCCGTACCGTCCGTAGCCGCCGCCGACGATGCGGAGACCACGGAGGTCGCCCTCGTCGATTACCACCGAGTTCTTGCGGAGGCAGGCTTCCTTGATCGCCTTCGCGGCTGCATCGGAGGTGACGCCAGCCATCTTGTTGAGCACGCAATCGTCAAAAGCGTTGGCCAGCGCAGGGCCCGCCCAAGCGAGGGCGGCAGTCGCCAAAAACACGATTTTCGTCACTCGGCCCTCTCGATTCCGACCCCGGTTCCGACCATTATAGCCGCAACTTTGGGGAGAGTGATGGGCGGGATCCGAGCGAGTTTGGTTGCGATGGCACTCGGCCTGGCCGGGACCGCGGCGGGCGCGGCCGAGGTGCCTCCGACGGCATTCTATTCCGGCAACGACATCTACGATTGGTGCCGCTACGACCGGCGCGCAGCCTTCAGCTACGTGGCCGGCCTGTACGACTCCGCTGCCCACGCCGCGGCGGTGATCGATTCTGGACGGCACTTCGGCAAGGACTCGACGAACAACGACGTCGAGATCGACTTCGCGCTCAACCGGGTGGTCGGCTACTGCAAGCCCGACCGCGCCACGCTCGAGCAGGTGACGGACGTGTTCTGCACCTACCTCAAGGACAACCCGTCTAAGCGCGACGGCCTGCCGGCGATCATGTTCCCCGATGCCCTCAAGAAGGCGTGGCCCTGTCCCGGACGGTGAAGACCTATGGCTGACTCAGTGAAAAAGCGCCGCGCGCGGATGTCGGCGAATTCGCTGGCCGATATTATCGCCTGGCCCGGCGACAAGAGCGACCTGTTCCGCGAGATCGGGCGGTTCGTCTACGAATACTCGCAACTCGAGTTCGACCTGCGGAATATCTTCCGGAAGAAGGTCGGTATCGACTTCGAGCACGACGACATCATGACCGCCGGGTTTGACTTCGCGAAGCTATGTGCGGCCCTGGTAGCTGTATCCGCGATCGAGGAGGATGGCGACGCCGACCCTGTGTTCAAGAAGCTCATGGGCAAGTGTCACGACGTGAACGCGGTGCGGATCGCGGTTGTCCACGGCCGGTGGAGCTCGACGTTCGGCGGCGACCGCGCCATTCACATCGCGCGCGGAAGCATGAAGCAGCAGCGCATGTTCGAGTATGAGGGCGACCTCGACGAACACTCCGACGGCATCGTGAAACTGCGCGCCGACATCGCGGGGGCGGTGCGCGCCGGCGACGAGCGCAGAGGGCCGCCGAAGAAGAAGCGAATCCTCCGGAAGAATAAGGCCTGATCTCCCTCAGATTCTAGGACTTTCACTCAAGGTTTCACTCGCACCCCGCAGGTGGATCTCAGGCTGTCGTGCCATTTCGCTTGTCTGTCGGAATGGTGGGTGCACTTGGGATCTAGTCATGGACCTCTCGCGTGTGAAGCGAACGCTCTCCCGCTGAGCGCTCGCAGCCGATGGCGTGGCGCAGACCTCGTGCGCGGCGTCCCGATGGCCTCTCCCTAATGCTGCCATCATGCCCCTGTCTTGCCCGACGGAGCAAGTCGATTCGGAAAATGCGTAACCCATTGATCCGACTGATGTCGGCTACTGTGCATGGGGTTGTTTTCGACATTTTTGATTTGGGCGGGTGACGGCCGCCAGGCATTGGGGATCGTCGGCAACCGGCAGGGTCCAGGAGGATGAGGATGGATGGTGGGCGCACAAGGGATCGAACCTTGGACCTCTCCCGTGTGAACCACAATCCGTAGACCCGAGCTAACCAAATCCGGCCATAGTTGAGGTGTAAAAACTCCTTAAATTAATGAGAGTTATGGCCTACTGCGGCTATAAGAGCCCATACCTGACCTTACTACATTTTGTATGCCCCCGTTGTGCCCGCCGCGGATATTCCCTTGGGGCACACAAACGGGGGAGGTCTGAGACCCGGTTCTGTTCGAGGCTCACCGCCCTTCTTGCGGGGCACACTGGGGCACAGAGAGAGGGAAGGAATCATGACGGAGCCGGCCAACCAGCTGACACTCACCGATGCGGTGATCCGCAACGCAACGCTGCCGCCGGGTAAGGCGCAGCATTATCTCCACGACGACAAGCTGCCCGGCCTCGCCTTGCGCATGCGCGCCACCGGCGGCCGGACCTGGGTCTACCTCTTCACCAAGCCGGGGGTGAGGGGGACCCAGCGCAAGACCCTCGGCGCGTGGCCCAAATATAATGAGAAGGCCGCCCGCAAGGCCGCCACCATCGCCGCAGGCGAAGTCGTCAAGGGCTTGGACCCGAACGACGCGAAGCGCGAGGCGAGGCGGCAACAGGCAGCCGAGAAGCAGCGCACCACGCTCGCGACCCTCATTGTTGAAGATGGTCCTTACCAGACGTCTATGACCGAACGTCAAGTCGTCAACTGGAAGCCAGCAATGTCGGCGCTGCGGCGCGGGCTCAAGGATCACGCCGAGAGCGGCGTGGGGGACCTGACGCGACGGCAGATCATGGCTGCGGTCGATAAGATTGCCAAGACCGGCAAGCGTGGTGCAGCCAAGGACTTGCGCAAGCACGTGCATACTTTGCTCGAATGGTGCGTCGGTGAGGGCTATGTCGAGCACAACGTGCTCGCCGGCTATCGCGCGCCCAAGGAAACCCGCGCGCAAAGGGTCGGACGCCGAACGAAGGGCCGCGCGCTGACCGATGAGGAAATCATCAAAGTCTGGGATGCATCCGGCAAGCTCGGGGCTTTTGGTCTCCTGGCTCGCATGTGCCTGCTCGGTGGCCCGCGCCGCAGCGAGCCTACCATGATCGAGTGGCGAAAGCACATCATGGATGACCGTATCACCTTCGATGCGGCGTGGACCAAGATGGGCCTGCACCACGACGTGCCGCGCACCCACCTCGCAAACGAGGTGCTCGCGGCCGCCAAACACTTCCAGCGCGCAACGTCCGACTATGTCTTCCCGTCACCAAAGACCGGCGGCCAGATGTCCGGGTTCACCAAGATGGTCAACCGCCTGGTCAAGGAAGCGGGTGTTGCCAAGTTTACCATGCATGACCTAAGGCGCAGCTTACGAACCGTCATGTCTCGCTGCGGCTACGACAACGAAATCCAGCGGCTGTGTGTCGGGCAAAGGCCAAGCGGAATCGATCAGGTCTACAATCACGACGAACAGTGGATCATCCGCAAAATGGCGTTCGAAGCGGCTCACGACTACATTGCGGAGTTGGTCGGCGCGAAACGGGTCGGCAAAATCGTGCGCCTGCAGCGGACGAATCCGCTTGACCCGATCAAGGCCGAGCTCCTCGGCCGTCTCCGTGAGCATTATGCGGCTGAGGCATCTTAGTGGTCTTATCGCACTTGGCCAGATAGTCGCGTACCGCATCGACACGATAGAGGGGGCGGCCATCGACGTAGCGCCATTTCAGCGGGTGGCTCGGATTGCGCCGCCACTGCTCCAACGCGCCGGGCGTACGCCGGATGACCGCGGCCGCCTCAAATGCCGTCAAATTAGAGCTGCCCGGCAGCGTATCGATATCGAACGTCGCGGGCGGCGGCATGCCACGGTTCTTGCGACGGCGATTCGCCCGCGGTATTTTGCTGGAACCTGCCGACCCAAATGCCTCGATCCCAATCTTTTCGTCTTTGCCGCGCATGCCTCCGCCCCGAACCATGATCGGTCTGGGCAATAAGATCGTAGGCTGCTCCGGCAAGAAAGAAACCAAGTGCGCAGGTATGGTTGCTGGGTAGCTGTGGCGTACAAATAGGACGAACCGGTTCCAGCCCGGCAGACCTTCGGCCTCATAACCTGAAGGTCATAGGTTCAAATCTATCCCCGCAACCAAATTTCTGATGTAATACAACGGGTTGGCGAAAGCCTAACCCTTTAATTTTTCGTAAATGGCCTAGCACGCGCCTAGCACAAAATTCGACTTTTTGGTTGCCTGCGCTAAAATGCACGTGGAGGTGCATGATGGCCAGGCACGAGCTTCTAGGTGGTCTGATTCAGGTATACCGGCGAAACGGCCGGTATTGGCACTGTTCGGCCTCCATCGACGGCCGCCAACACCGCAGCACGACCGGAGAGGAAGATCTCTCCCTCGCCAAGCAGTTTGCGGAGGACTCGTTTATCGGTCTTCGTGGGAAGGCGCGGGCGGGGCTGTTGGTGAATGAGAAGACCTTTCGCCAAGCCGCTGACCAATTCCTGAAAGAGTATGAGGTGATCACCGAGGGCCAGCGCAGCGAGCGCTGGGTCCAGGGTTACGAGATCAGGCTTCGCCTGCACCTGTTGCCGTTCTTCAGGCAAGGTGCAGGAATATCGCCTGCACCGGATCGCAACGTCTAAGACCGGCAAGGCGCCCGCGCGCAGCACTATCCACGACGAGGTCGTGACGTTGCGGCAGGTGTTGAAGACTGCCATTCGCCATGAATGGCTCGCGCACCTGCCGGACTTCTCTCCTCCTTATAAGACTTCGGGGAAGGTGGTGCATCGGCCGTGGTTCAGCCCCGAGGAATACAAGCAGCTCTACGAAACCACGCGGGCGCACGCGAAGGCCAGCCAGATCCACCACCGTTGGAGTGCCGAGCAATTGCATGATTACGTCCTGTTCTTGGCCAACACCGGCTTGCGGCCGGATGAGGCCAAGAACCTCCAGCATCGCGACGTGACCATTGTTGAGGACGAACGTAGCGGCGAGCGCATCCTGGAAATCGAGGTGCGCGGCAAGCGGGGCGTCGGCTACTGCAAGAGCATGCCGAGCGCGGTGCGACCCTATGAGCGGCTGCTAGGCCGCGCGAAATACGTGAAGCAGGGCAGAGCGCGGGTGCGGGCGAAGCTGCCGCCCTCTAACGAGCCGCCGCAGTTGCCCAAGCCGACCGACCACGTGTTTCCGGGCAATCACATCAAGATGTTCAATGCCCTGCTTGATAGGAGCGAGTTGAAGCTGGATCGGGATGGCAATCGGCGGACCGCATACAGCCTGCGGCATACCTACATCTGCATGCGCCTGATGGAAGGGGCGGACAGCTACTAGATAGCGAAGAACTGCCGAACCTCAGTGGAGATGATCGAGAAGTTCTATGCGGCGCACATCAAGAACAGGCTCGATGCTTCCGCCATCAATGTGCGTCAGGCCAAGCCCGCTCCTCGCAGGCAGTTGAGTGAGGTCTACCAAGCGCCGGTTGATCCTGAGGCGCAGGATTTTGTCTGAACCTAAATCAACATAAAGAAGCGCCGAAACCGCTGGTGGAGGCTCTAAATTCTTACTGGGCCGAAGGGCCCGATCTTTCTTACGAACCCGTTTAGCGGTTCGCCTTTGGCGCGCAGGCGCTCTCCCCTTGATCTTGAAGGCGATATTACGTCAGTATTGCAACCACTGCGTTATCCACATTGATTCCCTACTGGTACGCGTGGGCAGCACTGGAGCCCAAATTCGCGTCACGTTGCTGGTCACTCAATTCTATTTGGAACAAGGTTATATATGCGCCGCGATTACCGCCTTTACGAACTTAGCGAGAGCGAATTTGAAGAGCTTGTCGTCAAGATCTGCGTGAAGTGGCTCGGGGAAGGCGTCACACCGTTCGCGCCAGGCCGCGACGGAGGTCGTGACGGAAAATTCAATGGCAAGGCTGAGTGCTTTCCCAGTACCACGCAGCCTTTGGAGGGGGATGTCGTACTCCAGGCGAAGCACGTCGCCGTATTCGACAAGTCGTGCTCGGATAAGGACTTTGAGCGGCTCCTGAAAAAGGAGCATGCCAAAATCAAACGGCTGGGGAAGAAAGGATTGTGTGACCACTACATGGTCTTCACCAACCGCCGCTATACCGGCGGCGCCGACGAGAAGCTGATAGCTGGTCTTATGGCGCTTGGCGTGAAGAGTGCTCATATCATCGGGATCGAACGCTTGAATACTGCGCTGGATGATATGCAGCAACTCCGAGAGTGGCTGCCGAACAGGAAGGACACAATCCCATTCCGGTTTGAGCCTGACGACCTCATTGAGGTTATCGGTGCCGTTCACGACTATGCTGATGGCTCGGTGATGAGCGCCTTCAACAGCGCGCGCGACTTTGAGAAGCTCAAGCTGCGAGAAGAGAAAAACAAGATCAACGGACTTTCAGATGACTACTATAACCAGGTCATCGTGAATAACTCATTCCCGCACTTTTCGCGGATAGACCATTTCTTGAGCAATCCACGGAATACGGAGATTGCCGCTCTCTATCACGATAGCGCTGACGAGCTGAAGCAAAAGATTTTGGCCGCGCGCCCGCAGTTTGAAACCTTTGATAGCGTCTTTGCTTTTCTAATTGAGGAGATTCAAAAGAAACGTGTCGCTTTGAAGGGCAAGCGGCGTATGATCAGCGTGATGCTTCACTACATGTATGCCAACTGCGACATCGGATCGAAAAAACTTCCAACAACACCGATGACCGACAATGCTCACGCCTAGAAAACACCTCAACTTGGATGTCTCCGTGCTGCGAATCGCGGCCATCATGCTCCGTGAGCTTAAGAAGCGCGGCGTGATGGAGTTCGAGCGTCTGCGGGGCATTGTCATCAGGCGCGTCGGCGGGGATGGAGAAATCACATTTTTGCCTGCACTAAGCTTCCTATACCTGATGGGCAAGATTGAATATCACGCAGAAAACGACGTCATAGAGTACAGGGCGAACTGACATGCAGATCAGTCGCATTTACTCCAATAAGGATGACCTCTTTCATCCGATAGATTTCAATTTCGGCAAGCATGCTGATCGTCTCAATGTCATTTTTGGCGATGTTAAGAAGCCTAAGGACAAGAAGCGCGACTCCCACAACCTCGGCAAGACCACCCTTCTTCATCTTATCGAATTTCTAATGCTCAAGGGCACCGCTCCGGAGCAGTTTCTGGTCAAGCATCAAGACCGCTTTGCTGGCTATCAGTTTTTTATCGAGGTAGCCCTAAACTCAGGTGAGTTTGCTACCATTCGACGGGGTGCGGACAACCCCAACAAAGTTGCTCTGACAAAGCACGCCGAGAGCGGCAGGCGGTTGGTTGACCTGCCTGACGACCAATGGGATCACGCCGAGCTGAGTCGCGAGGAGGCCGTCAAGCTGCTGGACGGCTGGCTCGACTTGAAGGTCCTAAAGCCATACGACTACCGAATGGCCATCACGTATTTCTTGAGGGCCCAAGGTGATTTCAGCGATGAGCTTCAGTTACAGAAGTTCCAAATGGGTAAGGACGCACACTGGAAGCCGTTCGTTGCTCACCTCTTCGGCTTTAGTGAATCGCCGGTGCAGCGCAAGTACGAGCTTGACGACTCCATCGGCGCGCTGAAGCAGCGCCAGGCTGAACAGGCGGCAGAAGTCCAGTACCGGGAAGAGGACCTTCCAAAGCTCCAGGCGCAAATCTCTGTCTTGCGGCAGCAGGTGGAAGAACTTGAGGCTCAGCTTGACGCCTTTGAGTTCGACGCTGAAGAGCGCCGTATCATGAAAAACCTCGTCGATGAGGTTGAGGGTGAAATCTCAGATATCAACGAGCGCCTCTACAACATCAACTACGATGTTAGGCAGATTGATGTGGCGATGGAGCATAAGGACCGGTTCGATCTGGACGAGGTCGCAACCATATTCTCCGAATCCAATATTTTGTTCGCCGGTCAGGTGAAGAAGCAATACGAAGACCTGGTGGACTTCAATAAGAAGGTCACTCGCGAACGAAACGCCGCCTTGAGAACCCGCAGGACAACGCTCGACAAGGAGCGGGTGGAGCTAGAGTCTCGCAAGACCAGCTTGGATCAACGGCGCGAGCAGCAACTTCGAGTTCTGCGCAGCACAGACACGTTTGATAAGTTCAAAACCTTGCAGCGCGAACTCTCCGAGCAGAAAGCGCAACTTGTCTATCTCGATGAGCAACGCAAGAAGCTTGAAGTGGTGGCGGCCACCGCGCTGCAGGTGCGTGAGAGCGAGCGGGAGCGGGGCAGAGTAGTCGATGAAATCAAGGCGATGGTTGCTAGGCCGACGCCGATCTATGAAAACTTCAGCCGCGTCTTCAACGCTTACTGTCAGCGAGTGCTTAGTCACGAGGGCATTTTCTACTTCCATGTAAACTCAAACGGTAATTTCGATTACACCATCGGTCTCGGGACCCCAGGGCAAACCGGGAAGACGTCCAGCCAGGGAGAGGGGACCAGCTACAAAAAGCTGGTTTGCGCACTTTTCGACTTGGCGCTGCTAAAGGTTTATGAGGACGTTGGTTTCTTCCACTTCGTGTACCATGACGGTATCTTTGAAGCTCTTGATGATCGAAAAAAACTCGCACTGTTGGAGGTCGTACGCGAGCAAACTAGTACGATGAAGATCCAGTATATAATGACGCTGATCGCTTCGGACCTCCCGCGTATTGATGAGAAATCCCCACCGACGTTCGCAGAGGACGAGGTCGTGCTCCGCTTACACGACGATGGGGCCGATGGGCGCTTGTTCAAGATGGCCGAGTTCTAGTAATCTCCCGCTATAGAGCTAAGCTCCGTGTCCGGTGGATATTGGTACCAGTAGGGTATGGGAGCTGATCGACCATCCCCCATCTCTTGTTCAAGACTTTCTTTAGTTAGCGGAACAAGTCTTTCACTCACATGGAGATCATAGTTTCCGCTCCATATGGTGCATGGAATGGCGCCCCTTATATCTCCCGCGTCGAAGACAAACTGCGAAGCCATTTCTCCTTCTCCGATATAAACCATGCGCATCAACATTGGAGCCCGGAATTCAATCCTGGCCTGCTGAAGCTCAGGACTCTCCTCTGGTAACAAGGAGGCTTCCAGCTTCGTCAGGGGATCTCTGTCATCAGCGCGAAGCGGCCTGTCATCTTGAAGGCCGAAGTCTGGTGTTGACGGCTTCTCTGGCTCCTTGACCCCGACAGTCAGATCGTCGATCGGTCTGCCTTTCTTGAACACAAGATAATTTCTGCAGGCTTGAAGAAAGCCGGATCGCCGCGGCCAGGGAACGCGAATCTTTTCGAGATCGACGTTCCATTTGATTGCGTCCGCAACGGTATCGATTGATAGGAACTCATGGGGCTCTTTCAGGAGGATCTCAACGGCAAGGTGAGGCGGAAGCCGAGGACCAAGAACACGCAGCATTTCTCGAACTGCTTTTCTGCCTTCGGCAAACGTTCCCGGTCGCCGCCGTTGGGGATGCGGAGAATGAAAAAAGACAAATCCTCCAGGCTGCAGAATTCGGTGGTTGGTCACGTCCGAATATGGAACGCGGCTCTCGCCTGCCAGGAAGATAAACGCGCATGCGGACACACAGGAGCTTCCCTTCTTGACCACCGTCGCTATCCCATCCTCTCTAACAGCCGCGGCGATCTTTAAGGCCGCAGAGAGTTCGCCTCCGTTCTTGCTGTCCAATTCGAGCCGAATCTGCAAATAGCTGGGACCTGATATCTCGTAAATAAGATCCGGATTGTCTTTCTCGAACAGGGCTTTTTTTGCCGCTGCCAGTTTTTTCAGGAAGATGTCTCCATCTTCCGTCTCGATAAAGCCGGTCAAAGAGATGGTGATCGCGCCCACTGCGTCGGGCGCTCGATCCGGAAATGTGACGTCTATTGTCGCGGCTCTGACCACCGCGGACGTGATCAGCAGACTACCAACAACGAAGCCACGAAGCAGATTCCACGAGAATATGCGCATGGCCGCTTTCCCACTACGGAGCGAACTCCCAGTATTTGGGCGGCGGCGGGTTGGCCGGTACCGGTATGATCTGCCGAAGCCGCTTGTTTGGTGGCCGTACACCATCGAGCAGCAATCCCATGTCATCGATCAATGACCTGTTGGTGGCGAACGTGTCATGGTTCAGTCCAAACAACTCGTCGCCCATTCTGGTGACGTCGATTGAATCAATTCCCGGCAACGTTAGCGGCTTACCATACACATATCCCGCTCGCGGCACGTTTCTTGCCGCCTTCATAGATGCCAGAAGTGTCTTGTCTGAAGCCGATGCATACAACGTCACACCAGTGAGCAGCCCCTGAACGCCTGGAACGAACCGCATAAACTGGTCCTTATCGACGTCCGGCGCGGCCAGAATCCATTCACCGAACTTCTTACTGTCCTGAGAGGACGCTTGGCCTCGAAGCGCATTCAGCACAAGATAGTTGCCCATACTGTGGGCCACAATATTTACCCGCCTTATCCCAAGCTCATCACGAAGCAATCGGAGAAGCTCTAGAAAGCTATCGCTGTCAGTCAGGGCGCTATCTCGATCGTAGAGATAAGACCGCGCCAAATCGAGCGGGTTTCTCGCGTTACCCCAAGAAGGCCACGAGTACAAAACAGGCAAGCCCTTGTACTGGAGATCCCAGAAGACCTGAGCGGCTCTATATACGGCATCGTCAAAAGTGTTGTTGAAGCCGTGTACAAACACGAGCGCTTCGGTAGTGCGCGCCGCCTTAGCCGTATCAGACCACGTAGGCTTTCCGATAACGCCTTGCCTAGAAATTACAAAGTGCTTTCCAGGATCGAGTTTCTCTTCATAAGTTCCGATGAGTGCCTCGCGGATTTTCGGGACCCGTACGTTCCCCATCTTGTGGTCGTCCGGAATCCTAACACGAAGACCGCCGAATGTGATGGTTGTGCCTCGCTTTTCGCTAAACGACTTCTGCTCACGTGCTCTCGTCGTCGCAAACAAAAAGTCGATCGTGCGCGGATCAGGATCTGGGCCTGTCGCTAACGCGGCACCTGCACTAACCATTGGCTCTTCCCGCAGATTACTCCCAAATGCGAGATTTGGTCGGTTACTTTCGAAGATTCGAAAGTCGATTCGGAAAGCGAAGGCGTCTATCAGGCCGACCTCCGTATTGTAGCCGATGAGATAATAGCTCCGTTGGCCTCCAGCGGCGACAACTGCGCCCGGATCACCGCGCAGCAGGTCATGAGTCAGCTCTACTTCAAAAAAGTACCTTGGTTTCACGTACCCGCTGGCAATGACTGAGGCTTTTCGGGGCAAGGACAAGTCTTGGACTTGTTCGGAAAGCTTGTCGCCATTCACCGACAGATGCTCGAATATCTTTGACTCAAGAACCGGCCTGAAAGCAGTTAAGTCATTGGATCCAAAGGCCAAGAAGATATCCGTTGCAACCTGCACAGGATCTGCTGCACCCAAGTCGGGACTTTGACTTCCTTGGGTCGCAAGGGCCAGAGGCGCGGGCGCCTGCGGCCATGCCGGTGAACACACGAGGTAAAAAAAACTCAATACGGCTAAAACCGGAATACGGCACTTGATCATGATGGCCTCGAAGCGATTTTTGAGAGACCCGGAATTCCCGGACGATCAATGCGAGTGAGGCCAATTTTGCTCTATGGGAGACCGGTTGTATATCTCTCTATAAACAATCTTTTTCCTGGCTATATCTCTCCCAAGCGTTTTCTGCGATTGCGAGATGTTCCTTGCGGACGGCACTCGGCCCCGCATCCCGCCTTCGGCGCCGCTATACTGTTGCTCCTCTCCAGCAGCTCGAGGGTGAGCACGTCCGCCCCGGTACTCCCCACGTCATTGTAGCCACCTGCCCCATACCAGGGAGCGAACAGCCACCGACCGCGGAAACCGTCCAGGGTTGGTTGAGGGACGGCCTCGCGCATGTCGCATTTAGAGGGCACGCGGTGCTCTACGATGGCGGGAGGCGCCACCCTCTCACTGTCGAAGAATGGCAGGAGCAGCACTGCCGAGCCGCCGAAGGGCCGTCCCTGCATTGATGTCGACCAGCATGGCATCTATGGGCATGCGGCAATCATCCTCACGGGTTGTCAACCTTTGGCGAACATGGTGGAAGCACTGTAGGAGAGCACGCACATGACGACACTTTTCACCGTTGGATACGAAGGTTGCAAGCCATCCGACCTGTTCGCGAGCCTTCAGAAAAATGGCGTCAAGCTGCTGATCGACGTCCGAGACGTGCCGATTTCGCGCAAACCGGGCTTCTCGAAAACTGCCCTTGCGCAGGGATTGGATAAAGCCGGTATCCAATATCTGCACCTTAAGGGGCTTGGCGATCCGAAGCCCGGGCGGACGGCCGCCCGGGAGGGCCGGTTTTCTGATTTCCGCCGAATATTCGCGGCACACATGATGACTACTGCGGCGCAGCAAGCTTTAACTGATGCTCTCTCGGCCGCCTCGAAATCCGTTGCATGTTTGCTTTGCTTTGAACAGGATCACACCAATTGCCACCGCTGCATCGTCGCTGATTCGATGGTGAGGCGCGGTAAGTTTAAGCTTGTTCATTTGAGCGCAGCACCGTTAGCCGGTCACAAAGTGCCGAGGGGCCGAATTTCCTCCGATGACAGGACACCCGCCCACATGGGGTAGCACCGAGGCAATAGTGATGGTGAAGGCGGCGCCGCAGGTCGGCCGACGTCATGGTGAAACGGTCTGCTGTGCTGGGATCGATCTATACGGCAATTGGCTCAGATTGTATCCGGTGTCCTTTCGAACGCTCGAGCAGTCGAAAAAATTTGGCCGCTGGGATCGAATAAGGTTCAACTGGCGACTGCCTAACGATGATAGGCGGGTCGAGAGCCGCCGAGTGGATCAGCAGTCAATCGAGATTGTCGGCAAGCTGAAGAAATCGGAGCGAGCGGCGTTTCTTGCAAAGGCCGTCGTGACAAGCTTGGCGCGGGAACGCGAGGCCGGCAGAAGCTTTGCGCTTCTCAGGCCCGAGATCATTGCATTCAAGATCGAAAAAAAGGATGCAGCAGAAGTCAAAGTGGAAAAAGAGCTATTCGATTCAATCCGCGCGCAAGATGACCTTTTCGCGAAGCAAGTGACCAACAACTACAATCCCTGTCCGTATAATTTCAAATATCGCTACCGAACTGACGACGGTATTCGCGAAGGTACGTGTCAGGATTGGGAAATCGAGGCCACGTATCATAATTGGTCGCGCGACTATGGTGATCAGCGAGCGCTTTCCGACATGGAGCGAGTGTTCGGGAAAGAGTATCCGGAGAAAGGAATGCTCTTGGCGATGGGTACCCACTCACTCCATCAAGACACATGGCTCATCAACGGAGTGGTGCGCCAAGACGATATTGACCAAGGTTCAATGTTTTAACTCACTCTTGGATTCGACATCGGCCTGACCTCATGGTTGTATGGCCAATGGCACCTTCGGCACACGCACGCCACGCTACTGAGGGGGCAACCCTTCTAGCGTTTATTGCATTCCGCGTAGTAGCCACCGTTGTCTTGGATCCACAGCATGCCTCCATTCGAACCGGTAGCCTTGTTGGCCACATACTGATCGCGACAAGTCAGCATTCGAGCTTGTCCGGGTTCCTCCGACGAGTAGCTGGGCGAAACGTCCTTTGGGAAGACGACCGGTGAGCGGAACGTTTGTGGGCTGACCGGGGGTGCGGCCGGCGGCTTGCTCTCGACAGGGGTTACCGGTTGACCCCATGCCGAAAAGGCGGATGCAAAGACGTCCGCGCCTGACGGTCCCTTCTCGATCGCTAAAATGGCACGGCGCTGCGTCTTGTATTGGAGCGGCATGTCGAACCAAGAGCGGTCGTTCAGCAGCTGTAGTTCCGGGAGCGGTCGGCATCGACGTTTGACAGTCCGACGAGGAAAAAGCCGTCGGTGACTTTGACAGCTAATCCGTCGTTCGTGAAGAACGTCCCTGAGCACCGTTTTACGCAAGGTGTGGTTGCGATAGGTGGCGACAGAGTATCCATAACAGGCCGCATAAAAGTTCGGTGAGCCAGCGGCGGAGCAGGCTGAAGTTGTAGCCGGCGGCGGCGAGCACGGCGTTGGTGCGGTCGCCGTCGCGACCCTTGAGATGGTTACGGCGCATTCGGTGGTCGTCCTTGAGATGGCCGATCACAGGCTCGACGGCGGCGCGACGCCGCATCTCGCGGCGGATGGCTTTGGTGACACGGCGAACCTGGCCGCTGATCCAGACCTTGAATCGGTCAGGATAGTTGTGGCCGCGGTAGCCCTTGTCGCCGTGGATGCGGCGCGCTGCAACACCAGTGAGCTTTTCGAGGTCGGCGATGACGGGACCGAGCGTGTGGCCGTCATAGGGATTGCCGTGCAGGGCCTTGGCATGCAGTACGAACTGCCCGCCTTTGGGCGCGGTGGCAGGCGTGGCAATCGAGACTTTGCAGCCAAATTCGTAAGGTGCCCGGGCCTTGCCTTTGCCGATGCACTCCACCTCGGGGGCGTGCAACGAGTAGACCTTGGGACCGCGCTGACGCTGCTCTTGATGGCGAACCCGGTGGGCGAGATCGAGCAGCGGACCAAAGCGATCCTCAAGCGCAGGGTCGCCCTCGATCTTGCGTCTGATGTCACGGATGATGCGGCCAAGCCGGGTGCGCAGGAATTTGAGCTCTCGCCGGGCACGCTTGAACTGGTGGGCATGCGTGTAGCGTCCCACCATGATGGCGGCGCGCCTGGCCACGCGCAGATAGCTTTGGCGCAGTTCGACGCTCTCGCGTTTGGCCAAACCGACCAGCTTCTCGATCGCCCGGTGCATGAGCCGCGCATCGCTCGGATGCGCGATCGACTTCTCCTGTACGGTGGTATCCACAACGAGCCGCTCGAGATCTTTGGTCTCGATTGCCCCAGTTCGATGCGCCACCGAGAGGCTTTCTTGCAACAGCGCGGCGATCTGCTCCTCACCCAGCCGCTGGCGCCAGCGGGTCAGCGACGAGCGATCGAATGGCAAGTCGTGCCGGAACACCACCTCGCCGCAGAAATACTGAAAATACGGGTTCTCGACCCCCGCACAGCGCCTCGTCAGAGAGATTGTGCATGTGCTTGAGGATGAATAGTCCGGCTACCAATCGTGTCGGCAACGGTGGCTGCCCCGGACCGAGGCGACAGACCGAACTGAAGCGTCCCGCCAGGAAGTCCCAATCGATCTCCGCCGCCAGACGCACCAACGGATGGCGAAGGTTGATGATCTTCTCCAGAGATGGACGAAACAGATCGTCCTGACGATCGTCGCGCGGATGGCTCATGGGTTCTCCCCAACAGCGAATCTCGCCGTCAAAGGAATCACGAAGCCGCCCAATCCGGAATCCAAAAACGCAAGAAAACCAGGACCTACCCACGGCTTTCTTGCAAAATCGAATACTTGCTCGCGTCAAATCACTGCGACAGATCAATCGCTTCCGAATTCTTCACGGGCGACTAATCCGGCCAGCGGGGTCGCAGTCAGCGTCTTTAAGAACCCAAGAAGCCATAGGAACGTTGACTTGTCGAATCCGAAAGGGCGGCCGAGATGTTGATAATCGCCAGCCACCTCCTGCGGATCGTGAGCAGCCGGCGAGGTCAGTCGGATTTCTAGCGATGCCCTCTCCCCGGCAATGCCTGAGAAGCCTACGCGCGGAATTGGCGTCAGAGCTAGTTTCGCTCAAATAGGCCAGAAAATGAAACATCTACCAAAAGGTTAACGCGCCCCGGCGCCGGCCCCCCGACTTGAGGCGGCCGCGAATCAGTCTTTGCGTTGCCGTGCCGCAGCTCCAATTGAACGTCTTGACAAAGCACGACTTTAGATTCCGTGACCGCCGAGTCGCGATATGATATGGTCTTCGTCATAGAGGCCAAGATGAACATTCAGGATGCTTGCGACTACATCATTGTGAGGCTTACGGAGGACGGCGGATTTCTGAACGTCCTGAAGTTGCACAAATTGCTTTACTACTGCCAGGCTTGGAGCCTGGCCTTTGGTCGTGGTCCGCTGTTTCCTCAAAACAGTTTTCAGGCCTGGGTTCATGGGCCCCTAAGCCGCGCCGTCTATGACCGGTTCGTTCAGACGAAGGCGATGTATTCGTCGGTCGGGCTTCCTGATGTCCGGCAAGGTTTTGATCCGATGGGCCTGACTGAGGCTGACCGCGCCTTTATCAACTCCGTGCTCGAGGTCTACGCCCCGCTTTCCGGCGACCAACTCGAGGAAATGACACACCGAGAAGAGCCGTGGATCGAGGCCCGTGCTGGAGTCTCGGCGTCATCAGCGACTTGGGTGAGCTCCTTGAAGCAACGATCGATAGCCTGACATAGAGTCGGAGTTACCCGGCCCGCAGGCCAGTGATCCGATACGTCCAGGAGCGCTTCGCCGCGGAGACAGGGGGGAGATTTTCAAAGCGTATCGCATACGAGCTGAAGGAACGTAACTGCTTGGGCGGGACTGAAACTGATGCCGAGGCGTCCTTCTGACCGACAACGCGACAAGTGGCTTCCCGACAGTCCGTGAGGATTACTTGGAAAAAGATGGTGGCCAAGGCGTCGTTGGTCGTTCGCTACAGTCCCGCTCAGGATAAGGTCTCCCATCCCGTAGCTGGCCGGCCCGAGCTTTACTTCGCTCAACGTGAGATCGGCCTCCTTGATCGCCGTAGCGGCAAAGTACTCTTGAGCTTGTGCGAGCGAGCTCGGCGCGGACCTCCTTGCCGGATTTCCAGCCTATGTTGTAACGCTTGGTCGTGGATCGAGCAGCTTCAAGAACAGCGATTGCGGCATCTGTGAAGCCGCCGCTGGTCCAGAGCTCGAAATGAACTTGAGACGAGTTGAGGCGCTCTTCTGCTTTTGTCGCCTTGTAGACCCTTCTGGACCAAGATCGGCGCGCGGCCTGGCAACAGGACGGCAAGGGCTTCAACATCCAGTTGAGCTGCCTGCCATTGAACGGCCGCCTCGTGGTTCGCGAACCCAAGGCCGACGCGGAGGCGGGGCAATGAGCCCAGCCGCCACGCGGGGCTACGACGTCGGCTTCAAAAGCTGGATGACATACGAAACCCTCGTGCTCGCCAGCAGCGAGCACGAGGCCATCGCCAAGGGCAAGGCCATTTACGGCCTCGCCGGCCTCGGCGATTTTTCGTTCAGCGATTGCGGCGAAGGACTGGCTCGCCTAGGTTCATGAGCCGGAGGCGCATTCATGAACGTCGTCCTCAAGCCGGGTACGCGTTGACGATAGATCTCCGACATATTCATCCGAAGTCGATGGCAGCAGCGCGACGCCTGCCGCATTCAGGCGGTTGCCTCAGCTTCCGGCAGCAGGAGCCAAGCTCAAGACGATTGCTCAGAAAACCGCCTCTGTGCAAGACCATGGGTCCCTGTACGCGCAATAAGAGGAAACCGCGCTGTGACACTCTCTCTTGACGGCGAAATTCGAGACGGACGGCATTACATGCAGGTCCGCGTCTATTTCGAAGATACCGATTCCGGCCAGATTGTTTATCACGCGAATTTTTTGCGTTTCATGGAACGTGGCAGAACGAATTACTTGCGCCTGCTCGGCACCAATCAGCAAGCGCTGCTCGAGGAAACGCGGAACGATGCGCCGGGCTTCGCCTTCGTTGTCCGTTCGATGACAATCGATTTTCTAAAACCGGCAGTCTTGGACGACCTGCTTGACATTGTCACGGTCCCGCAAGAGGTGAGAGGCGCGTCGATTGCCTTGCTGCAGGAGTGCAGGCGCGGGGGTGATCTCTTGGTCTCGGCGCGTGTACGGGTCGCGTTTATCTCAGGCGGAAAAGCGCAGCGCATCCCAAAGGCTCTGAGGCTTGCTATGGAAGAGCACAGATAAATCTGCCTTTCGTTCACGCTTTAACGCTCCAGCGACCCAATGAAATCAATGCGTTGGCCTTTTGTTGCGATATCGTCAAGTCAGAGTTCTCCGGCATCGTCTATCACGCCAATTATCTGCGCTTCATGGAACGGGGGCGGACCAATCATCTGCGGCTGATGGGCGCCGAGCAGCAGGCGCTGTTCGAGCAGCCCGCGACGGAGGACTCCGGCTTCGCCTTCGTGGTGCGCTCGATGCACCTGGATTTCCTCAAGCCCGCGCGGATGGACGACGTGCTCGACGTCGTGACCTGGCCAATCGCGGTGAAAGGCGCCTCCATCATGCTCGCACAGGAGGTCCGGCGCGGCGAGGACGTGCTGGTCAAGGCCGAAGTGCGCGTCGCCTTCATCAGCGGCGGCCGTGCCCAGCCGATCCCGAAGTCGATCCGCACGCTGATGAAGGCTGATCTGATTTCGTGATCGCCCGATTGGTGATGGCCACTCGACTCCGCCGGCTGCGGCGATAGATTTGCGGCCCCGACCAACCGATGAGGCCACCATGTCGCGTCCGCCGCTTCCCCCCTTTACCCGCGAGACCGCTGCGCAAAAGGCCCGCATGGCCGAGGACGCCTGGAATTCGCGCGATCCGGTACGTGTCTCGCTCGCCTATACCGAGGACAGCCGCTGGCGTAACCGCTCCGAGGTGTTCCAGGGCCGCGAGGCCATCGTCGCCTTCCTCACCCGCAAATGGGAGAAGGAGCACGACTACCGCCTGATCAAGGACCTCTGGGCCTTCGACGGCAACCGCATCGCGGTGCGCTTCCAGTACGAATGGCACGACGCGAGCGGCCAGTGGTATCGCTCCTACGGCAACGAGCAATGGGAGTTCGACGAGCACGGCCTGATGAAGCGGCGCGAGGCGTCGATCAACGACATCATGATTGCAGAGAAGGACCGCCGGTTTCATTGGCCCGCGCCGGGGCCGCGGCCGGCGGATGTGGCGGGGTTGGGGACGGATCCGTTCTGAGCCGCGCAAGCAACTCTCAATCCTCATGGTGAGGAGCCGCGAAGCGGCGTCTCGAACCAGGCAGGCCCTGCTGCTGCATCCGGGCCTTCATCCTTCGAGACGCGCGCGCGAGCGCGCTCCTCAGGATGTGGGGAGAGATTTGCGCGCCAGAAACCGCGTAATCGCCCCACCGAGCTTCGCGTTGTCCAGCGGCTGCGCCAGCGACGCGCGCGCCGTGGCGACGACGTCATCCGGCGCCTTGCCGTCGCGCAGCTCGCAGCACACTTGCGCGAACTCCACGTCGAACTCCGGATGCGGCTGCACGGTCAGCGTCGCGCCGTTGGCGTAGAGCAGGCCGGCATGCGGGGTGAACTCGGACGAGAGGATCGTCAGCGCGTCGGTCGGCGGCTCGACCACCTGGTCCTGATGTGAGGCGGCGATCGCGACCGCTTCGCCTTCGACGACGCCGTTCTCGGGCAGCACCTGATAGACGTGCCGGCCGATGCCCCAGCCTTTCTCCGACTTGCGCACGGTGCCGCCCAGGGCCTGCGCGATCAATTGATGGCCGAAGCACACGCCGACCATCGGCGTCTTGTTGGCGTAAGCCGTACGCACGAAATCTTCCAGCGACGCGATCCAGTCGAGCCCGTCATAGACGCCGGCGGCCGCGCCGGTGATCAGCACGGCTTCGAGCTTGCCTGGATCGGGAAGTGCATCGCCATTCGGGATGCTGATCACGTCGACCGTGGCCGTCGGATCCTCGGCGCGGACCATGCGCTCGAACATGTCGGGAAACGAGCCGTGCTGCTCGCGATATTCTTGCGGGACCTGCCCGGTCTCGATGATGGTGATGCGTGCCATGTGCCCCCAAGGTCAAAAGGACAAGGTCAAAGGTTGCGATGCTCAGTCGCTTTCTGCCCCATGTTGCTGGTGTGGCGCTGGGCCCTCCAGCAGCGCGCTCTGCTTCCGCACCTCGCTCAGAAAGGCCTTGGCGAGGCGTGATAGCGGCTCGGCTTCCGACCAGAGCATGTAGGCGACCGCATGGGTCGTCGGCGTGAACGGCCGGACGACGAGGCCATTGCCGCCGTTCTGCCGCGGCGAGAACGGATCGACCACCGCGGCACCGACGCCGGCGGCAGCGAGCACGCAGGCGGTGTTGCAGTAGCGCACCTCGACGGTCGGCCGGAATGGCGCGCCGGCCCGCGCAAAACTGTCGCGCACGGCCTCGCCGAGGCGTGTGCCGCGCTCGAGCCCGATGAAGGGCAGGCCGGACAGATCGGCGGCCGAGATCACGGGCCGGTCGGCGAGCGGATGCTGCGGCGGCAGCACGCAGACCATCTCGCCGGTGTGCACCACCTCGTGCGCGATGCCGGGATGATGCGTCAGCCCGAGCGCGAAGCCGAGCTCGGCGACACGGCTGAGCACGCCCTCGATGATGCCCTCGTAGCGCCGCACGTCGAAGAAGACGCGCGTCTCCGGGCGGCGGCGCAGGAAGCCCGACAGCGCGGACGGGATGATGCTGTAGGCAAGCGGCGGCGTCGCCACGATGGCGAGATGCCCGGACCGGTTCTCGCGCAGATCGCGCACGCGGTTCTCGAGTTTTGCGTGCAGCGCGAAGATCGCCTCGCTCTCCTTGTAGAGCGCCATCGCTTCGGCGGTCGGAAACAGCCGGTTGTTGACGCGCTCGAACAGCGCGAAACCCGCCTGCGCCTCCATGGTCTTCAGCGCATTGCTGACCGCGGGCTGCGACAGTGCCAGCTCATCCGCCGCCGCCACGGTGGTGCGGTGGCGGATGACGGCGCGCAGGATCTCGAGCTGACGCAGGTTCATATCACTGCCGATTATACTCAGGGCCAAAACATCATAGCAGAACGAATTGATTTTGCAGCCCCGCTTCCGCGTAATGGCGGCGGATTTGCACGTCGCATCAAGGGGTTCATTCGCCCATTGAGGCGGCACTGCGCACAGATTGGAGGCAATCTTGGTTCGTGTCCTTCGCGCCGCCGCCGCCCAGATGGGCCCGACGCAGAAAGCAGACTCGCGTGAGCATACGCTCTCGCGCATGCTCGCGCTGCTGGAGGAGGCCGCCGGCCGCGGCGCCAGCCTCGTGGTGTTCCCGGAGCTTGCCTTCACCACGTTCTTTCCGCGCTGGCTGCTGGAGGGCGAGGCGCTCGACCAATATTTCGAGCGCGGCATGCCCAACCCGGCGGTGGCCAAGCTGTTCGACCGCGCACGTGCGCTCCGTGTCGGTTTTTATGTCGGCTATGCCGAGCTGACGCCGGACGGCCGCCGCTACAATTGCGCCATCCTGGTCGATCGTGACGGCGAGATTCTCGGCCGCTATCGCAAGGTGCATCTGCCGGGCTCGGTCGAGCCGCGGCCGGGTGCGCGCTACCAGCAGCTGGAGAAGCGCTATTTCGAATATGGCGATCTCGGTTTTCCCGCCTTCCGGGCCGGTTCGGCCTGGGCCCACGCCATCATGGGCATGATGATCTGCAACGATCGCCGCTGGCCGGAATCCTGGCGCGTGCTCGGCCTGCAGGGCGTCGAGCTCGTCTGCATCGGCTACAATTCCGCTGCCTACGATCCGAATGGTGGCGCCACCGAAGACGGTGCCTTGCGCACCTTCCATTCGACGCTGGTGACGCAGGCCAATGCCTACATGAACGCGACCTGGGCGATCTCGGTGGCGAAGGCGGGCGAGGAGGACGGCTCCGGGCTGATCGGCGGCTCCTGCATCGTCGATCCCAATGGTCGCATCGTCGCGCAGGCCCAGACGCTGGCGGACGAGGTGGTCGTCGCCGACATCGATCTCGACCTCTGCCGCCAGGGCAAGGACAAGATGTTCAATTTCGCCGCCCACCGGCGTCCCGAGCAATACAGGGTGATCACCGAACGCGCCGGCGTCATCGAGCCGGCTGTTCTTGACGCGGATTGATCTCAAACGGCCGGTCGCGGCGTTGGCAAAGGAGCTGACATGACACGCCTCTCGCATTTTCTCAGCCTAGCAGCCTTGGCTGCCGTGACGTCGGCGCAGGCGGCCGAGCTTCCGGCGGAGATCAAGCAGGCGGGCGCGTTGAAGCTCACGGTCAACTCCACCTACGCGCCGATGGAATATCGCGACCCTGCGACCAACGAGCTGGTCGGGCTCGACATCGATCTTGCGAACGAGCTCGCCAAGCGGCTCGGCGGCCTCAAGATCGTCTGGAGCGAGACGCCGTTCGCCGAGTTGATCCCATCGCTCCAGACCAAGCGCGCCGATTTCATCATCTCCGGCATCTCGGACCGCGCCTCGCGGCGCGAGACCGCCGATTTCGTCGATTACCTCCAGACCGGCCCGCAGTTCTTCGTGATGGCGGACAGCGAGGCGAAGGCGGCGACCGATCTCTGCGGCAAGAAGGTCGGCACCACCCGCAGCACCAGCTTCCCGGTCGAGATCGAGAAGTGGAGCAAGCAGAATTGCGAGGCGGCCGGCAAGCCGGCGATCCAGTACGTGCCGGGCGAGAACTCGATCGACGTCCGCAACCAGCTCAAGCAGGGCCGCATCGACGCCGCCGTGCAGGGCAGCGAGACGCTGCCTTATGCGCAGACGCAAGAGCCCGGCAAATACCGCATTGTCGGTGAGGCCTTCGCCAAGGGTTATCAAGGCATCATGTTCCGCAAGGACGATGCGGCCCTGCGCGAGGTGGTGACCGAGAAGCTCACGGCGATGATCGCCGACGGCGCCTACAAGGCCGTTCTCGACAAATGGGGCCTTGGCGCGAACGCGGTCGCCCAGCCCATGCTGAACGCGGCGCCGCAATGAAGCCGGCGCCGGCACTCGCGGAGGGTTTCCCTGATTTGTCGGGGATGCGGATCGCGCGCGAGCCGCACTGGTTCCGCTGGCTCAGCGCGGCCCTGATCGTCCTCGTGCTGGCGGCGATCGTGCGCGCGTTTGCGAACGGTCAGATCGAATGGTCCTATGTCAGCCGCTTCCTGACCGTGAAGGTTATCCTCGAAGGCATCGTCAACACCATGGTGATGGCGGTGCTGGCGATGATGCTCGGCATCTTTCTCGGCATCGTTGTGGCGATCATGCGGCTGTCGCCCAACCCGGTTCTGAAGACGGTGGCCGCCGGCTACACCTGGCTGTTTCGCGGCACGCCGCTGATCCTGCAACTGCTGCTCTGGTTCAACCTCGCACTGGTGTTTCCGACCATCGGCATCCCGGGCCTGTGGAGCGCGCGCGCCGTCGACGTCATGACACCGTTCCTCGCCGCGCTGCTCGGGCTCGGCATCAACCAGGGCGCCTACACCTCCGAAGTGATGCGCGCCGGCATGCTGTCGGTCGACATCGGGCAATATGAGGCAGCGCAGGCGATCGGCATGGGGCGGCTGCGTGCGCTGCGCCGGATCGTCCTGCCGCAGGCGATGCGCGTGGTGATCCCGCCGCTCGGCAACGAGTTCATCGGCATGGTGAAGGCGACCTCGCTCGCGAGCGTCATCCAGTATCCGGAGCTGCTGCATAACGCCGAGAACATCTACTACGCGAATTCCCGCGTCATCGAGCTCTTGATCGTCGCCGGGCTCTGGTACCTGCTCGTGGTCTCGATCCTGACCCCGCTTCAGATGCTGCTCGAACGCCGTTTTGCACGCGGCACATTGCGGCTGGCGCGATGACAAAACCCCTCGTCGCGATCCGCTCCGTCAGCAAGAACTTTGGAGAGTTCCAGGCTCTCAGAAACGTCTCGCTCGACGTCTGGCCCGGCGAGGTGATGTGCTTGATCGGCGCCTCAGGCTCGGGCAAGACCACGCTGCTCCGTTGCATCAACCAGCTCGCCGCGATCGATGCCGGCGGCATCTGGCTCGACGGCGAGCTTTTGGGTGTGCGCGAGCAGGGCGGGCGGCTCCATCGGCTCACCGAACGGGAGATCGGGCGGCAGCGGCTGAAGACCGGCATGGTGTTCCAGCGCTTCAACCTGTTTCCGCACAAGACCGCGCTGGAGAATATCACCGAGGGCCCGACCCAGGTGCAGGGGCGTAAAGCCGACGAAGTGCGCACTGAGGCGCTCGAGCTGCTCCGCCGTGTCGGGCTTGCGGCCAAGGCGGACTCCTATCCCGCGCAGCTCTCCGGCGGCCAGCAGCAGCGCGTGGCGATCGCGCGGGCGCTCGCCATGAAGCCGATGCTGATGTTGTTCGACGAGCCGACCAGCGCGCTCGATCCCGAGCTCGTCGGCGAGGTGCTCGCGGTCATGAAGGAACTGGCGAAGAGCGGCATGACCATGATGGTGGTGACGCACGAGCTCGGCTTCGCGCGCGAGGTCGCCGACCGCGTCGTCTACATGGACCAGGGCGCGATCGTCGAGCAGGGCCGCGCCTCCGACGTGTTGGGTACGCCGCGCGAGGAGCGCACCAAGGCATTTCTTTCGGCGGTGATCTGATATTGGGGGTGTGGTGATGAAGAGGCTTTTGGTTACGGCGGCGTTCTTGGGCGCTATGACTGTTTCGGCGTTGGCGATCGAGCTGCCGCCTGACATCGCAAAGCGCGGCAGCCTCAAGGTGGCGCTGGTGCCGAACTATCCGCCGATGGAATTCCGCGATCCCGCCACCAGCGCGCTCACGGGCTTCGACATCGATCTCGGCGAGGCGCTCGGGCGCAAGCTCGGTGTGAAGATCGAATGGACCGAGACCAGCTTTGCCGAATTCATGCCGTCGATTTCGACGGGGCGGGTGGATGCCATCCTGTCCGGTTTCACCGACTATGCGAGCCGGCACGAGATCGCGTCCTTCGTCGATTATTTGCGCAGCGGCCCAAAATTCTTCGTGCAGCAGTCCCGCGCGTCCGAGTTCAAGGACATGGCTGCGCTCTGCGGCAAGAAGGTCGGCGCCAGCCGCCGGACCATGTTTCCGGCCGAGATCGACAAGTGGAGCCAGAAGAATTGCGGCAGCAATCCGATCCAGTTCGTCGGTACCGACGGCTCGGCCGATGCGCGCACGCAGCTCAGGCAGGGCCGTATCGACGCCGCCGTGCAGGGCAACGAGACGCTGCCCTATCTGATGGACCTCGAGCCCGGCACCTATGCGCCGGTCGGAGATCCCTTCGCGACGCAGTTCACGGGCATCGCGCTGCCGGTCAAGGAAAAGGCACTTCAGCAGGCCATTCTCGAGGCCGTCGATGCGCTGATCGCCGACGGTACGTATCGTACGCTGCTGGCGAAGTGGAAATTGAGCGACAACGCAATAGAGAAGGCGACCATCAATGCTGGACAGTAAGGCACTCAAGAGCATCCCGCTCGTTCCGGCCAACACCGCGGATCCCGCACCGGACTATCCCTGGCCGAAGCCATACAAGTCGGCGATGTTCCTGTCGTTCGACGTGGACGCGGAGAGCGCCTGGACCAGCAAGGACGCCGTGCACGCCCAGCGGCTCATCACCATGAGCTATGGCGGCTATGAGGCGCGCGTCGGCACGCCGAAACTTCTGGAGCTGCTCGACCAGCTCGATCTCAAGGCGACGTTCTTCGTCACGGGATGGTCGGTCGATGCGCATCCGGCGATGGCCGAATCGATCCTCAAGGCCGGCCACGAGATCGGCCATCACGGCTATCATCATCTGTTGCCCGATCCCGGCGATCCCTGGATCGAGGAGGAGCTGGAGCGTGGCTTCGAGGCGCTGAAGCGCCGGCTTGGCGTCAGGCCGACCGGCTATCGCGCGCCTTACGGCGAGTTCACCGAGGAGCTGCGCGTTGCGCTGGTGCGGCACGGCATCGTCTACACGTCCTCGTTCCGTGACGACGTCAGGCCCTATCGCCATCGTCTCGCCGACGGCAAGCCCGGCACGATCGAGCTGCCGGTGACCGCGAGCTATGACGACTGGATGCACGGCCTGTCCGCGCGCTTCAGCCCGCGCCCGATCTTCCCCAAGGAGCACGTGCTCTCGCTCTGGAAGGACGAGCTGGACGAGGTGCGCGACTGGGGCGCGATGGTGACGACGGTGCTGCATCCGCAATGCAGCGGCCGTCCGATGCGACTGCGCCTGCTGCGCGAGTTCCTGACCTACGCAAAGTCCTGCCCCGACGTCTGGATCACCACCGGTGAGAAGATCGCGGAAAACTTCCTGCGCCACGAAGCCGGCAGCCGCTGAGCCACGCCATGACCCGTCGCCGTATCCTCGTCATCAACCCCAACTCCTCGGCATCGGTGACGGCGGCGATCGACGACGCGGTGGCGCCGCTGCGGATCGTTGGCGGGCCTGACATCGAGGTGGTCGGCCTTGCCGAGGGCCCGCCCGGCATCAGCTCGCAGCGCGATGCCGACAGCGTGGTCATGCCGCTGGTCAATCGCGTCACGCGCGACGATGCGGATGCCTTCGTGCTCGCCTGCTTCAGCGATCCCGGCCTGCATGCGGCGCGTGAGGCGGCCGGTGGCCGCCCGGTGCTGGGTATCGCCGAATGCGGCATCTTTCGCGCGCTGATGCTGGGCGAACGTTTTGGCATCATCGCGCTGTCGCCGTCGAGCATCCGCCGCCAGCAGCGCATGGCGCGCGTGATGGGCGTCGACAGCCGCTATGCCGGAAGCTGGTCGGTCGGCGCGAGCGCGGCGGAGACGGCAGGCGCGGACATCCGCGGCCGCTTGATCGAGGCCGGGCGCGCGCTGGTTACGCAGTGCCGCGCCGATGTCGTGGTGATGGGCTGCGCCGGCATGGCCTCCCACCGCGCGGCAATCGCGGATGCGATCGGCGTGCCCGTGGTCGAGCCGGCGCAGCAGGCGGTGGCCGCTGCGATCGGCGCGGTCTTGTTGAACACGTAATGTCCTTCAGGAGCCCTTCGTAATGCCCATCTCCCGCCGTTCGCTCCTCAAGGCCGCCGCAGCTATGCCGGCGCTGTCGCTGCCAGGCATCGTCCGCGCCGAATCCCAGTCCACGCTGCGCTTCATTCCCGTCATCGATCTCGCCTTCGTCGATCCCATCTATTCGACCGCGCAGGTGTCGCGAAACCATGGCTTCATGGTCTACGACACGCTCTATGGCATGAGCTCCTCGCTCCAGGTCTCGCCGCAGATGCTGTCGGGCCATGTCATCTCCGGTGACGGGCTGCAATGGGATCTCACCTTGCGTGACGGCCTGTTCTGGCACGACGGCGAGCGCGTGCTCGCCCGCGATTGCGTCGCGAGCATCCGCCGCTGGGCGGCGCGCGACGGCTTTGGCGGCGAGTTGATGGAGGCGACCGCCGAGCTCTCGGCCGCCGATGACCGCACCATCCGCTTCCGTCTCAAGCGTCCGTTCCCGCTGCTGCCGCAGGCGCTCGGCAAGGCCGCGATCAACGCCTGCTTCATGATGCCGGAGCGGCTGGCGAGCCAGGATCCGTTCAAGCCGCTGACCGAGGTCATCGGCAGCGGCCCGTTCCGCTATCTCGCCGACGAGCGCGTGCAGGGCGCCCGCAATGCGTATGCCAAGTTCGAACGCTACCAGCCGCGCACCGACGGCAAGCCGGATTGGACGGCCGGCCCGAAGATCGTGCATTACGACCGCGTGATCTGGACCACGACGCCCGATGCCGGCACCGGCGTCGCCGCGCTCCAGACCGGCGAGCAGGACTGGCAGGAGACCACGCCGCACGACCTGTTGCCTATCATCAAGGCCGCCGGCGACATCGACACGCGCATCCTCGATCCCCGCGGCTATGCCTGCATGCTGCGCCTCAATCATCTCCAGCCGCCGTTCGACAATCCCGCCGTCCGCCGCGCGCTGCTGGGCGCGATCGACCAGTCTGCCTTCATGACGGCGGTCGCCGGCACCGATCCGGCCTTCCAGGTGTCGCCCATCGGCTATTTCGCTCCGGGCACGCCGATGGCGAGCGAGGTCGGTCTCGACGTCTTCCGCGGCCCGCGCGACTACGCCAAGGTGAAGGCGGATCTGAAGGCCGCTGGCTACAATGGCGAGAAGATCGTGCTGCTCGTCCCCACCAACTCGCTGGCGCAGAAGCCGCTCGGCGAGATCGCCGTGGACTCCTTGCGCAAGGCCGGCATGAACGTCGAATATGCCGGGCTTGATTTCGCCGTCGTGTTGCAGCGCCAGCTCAAGAAGGACCCGCTTCCGCAGGGTGGCTGGAGCGCGGCGGTCGGCAACTGGCAGGGCATCGACTGGCTCAATCCGGCCGGCAACACCAACATCCGCGGCGAAGGCAAAGTCGCCGGCTGGTACGCGAGCGAGAAGATGGGGGCCTTGCGCAGCCAGTGGCTGGCGGCCTCCGAGCTCGCCGAGCAGCAGCGCATCTGCCGCGAGATCCAGGCGGTGGCGTTCGAGGAAATCCCCTATATTCCGATCGGCCTGTACAAGCAGCCGACCGCCTA
The DNA here is from genome assembly GCF_052075915.1 of Bradyrhizobium sp. 1200_D9_N1_1. Lineage (NCBI taxonomy): Bacteria > Pseudomonadati > Pseudomonadota > Alphaproteobacteria > Hyphomicrobiales > Nitrobacteraceae > Bradyrhizobium > Bradyrhizobium sp. 1200_D9_N1_1. The sequence goes on from NZ_CP197226.1 coordinate 2,025,540, forward strand.
TCGCAAGGCCATCACCGGCATTCTCGACGGCACCGCCGTGTTCTGGAACGTACGCCCCGCATGAGCACGATCGCAATCTTCGGCAGCTATGTGCTGTCACGGAAAGACGGCGCGCAGGATGTGCTGCGCGACCATTGGGTCCTGGTCGAAGGCAAGAAGATCGCCGCGGTCACGCGCGACAGGCCGCGCGCGGACGAGGTCTACGACAGGCCCGGCCGCTTCGTGCTGCCGGGCCTGTTGAACCTGCACAATCACTGCTTCTCTGAAGCCGTGGCGCGCAGCCACAGCGAGGACGGCACCGGTCGCAAGAACAATCAAAGCATCGTCTACACGGTGCTGCTGCCGCTCACCAAGCGCGGTGCGGATATCCTGTCGGCGGAAGAGCGCATGGCGGTCGCGCGGCTCGGCATCCTACAGCTCCTGAAAGGCGGTGCCACCACGGTGATGGAGCCGTTCCGCAATTCGATCCCCGAGATGTTCGACGCGGCGGAAGAGATGGGCATCCGCTTCTACGGCGCGCCCTATCTGTTCTCCACCTCCGACGCCAAGGCCGGTCCGGACGGTGTGGTTCAGTACTCCGGTGATGACGGCACCGCCGACATGGCGACGTGGGATGCGCTCTATCAGCGCTGGAACAATCGCGGCGACGGCCGAATCAGCCTCGCGATGAGCCCGCACGCCACCGACACCTGCGGCCCCGATCTGCTCAAGGCCTGCGCGGCGCGGGCGCGCGAACTCGGCGTGCCCATCACGACGCACATGGCGCAGAGCCGCGCCGAGGTCGAGACCATCGGCAAGCGCTATGGCGGCCGCACGCCGGCGCAATATCTGGATTGGCTCGGCCTGCTCGCGCCCGATCTGATGGCGGCGCATTGCATGTTCAGCACCGACGACGATCTCAAGCTGATGGCCGCGCGCGGCATGACCGTGCTGAATTGCCCGCGCGTGTTCGCGCGCGCCGGCGTCACCGCCGCATTCAGCCGCTTCGCCGAGCACGGCGTGCGCACCGTGGTCGGCACCGACGGCTACAACATGGATCTGCTCGGCGAACTCAATGCGGCCTCGCTGATCTCCAAGATCACGTCCCAGCGCGCCGATGTCGCCAATTCGCCGGAGTTGATCGAAGCGAACACGGCGGTCGCCGCCGACGTCATCAAGCGGCCGGACCTCGGCCGGATCGAGCCGGGCGCGACCGCCGACCTCACGGTGGTCGATCTCACCCATCCGCATCTCCAGCCGCTGTTCGACCCGCGCCGCGCGCTGATCGCGCTCGCCAACCGCGCCAATATCGACCAGGTCATGGTCGACGGCCGCGTGCTGGTTGATGGCGGCCGCTATCTCGGCGCCGACGAAGCGGCGATCACCGCCGCCGGCAGCGCTGCGATCGGCAAGATCTGGGACCTGCCGGAGGCGCAGGCGGCGTTCAACGGCTGAGAGGCTGCCGGTGCTACGAAGACGGTGCGCTCCCTCTCCCGCTTGCGGGAGAGGGCAGGGGAGAGGGTTCTCTCCAACCGGGGACACCCCGATGCGGAGAGAGCCCCCACCCGGCGCTTCGCGCCGACCTCCCCCGCAAGCGGGAGAGGTTGCAGCGAGCCTGTAGCCAAATCGATTCAATCCAAGGGCATTCTAATCCTCGAACTCCGCGAGCGACTTGCGCATGGTCTCGACCAGATCCAGCGCCACCGGCGAGGGGCTGCGCTGCGCCGGAAAGACCGCGGAGAATTCGAAGTCGATGCGCGGCAGGAAGCGGCGCACCACGACGCCGCGGGTGGAGAATTCCTGCGCGGTGAAGGGATCGCAGATCGCGACGCCAAGTCCTGACGACACCATGCCGCACATGATCTCCGACAGCGTGGTCTCGACCCTGAGCACGCGACGGACATCATGGCGATGGAAGACCTGGTCGACGAGGTGCCGGCTCGACGATCCCGCCGACAGTGAGATGAACGTCTCGCCCTCGAAATCGCGCGGCTCCAAGACTTCCTTCTCCGCGAGGCGATGACCGGTCGGCAGCACTGCGACGCGCGCCAGCGCCGGCAGCCGCAGACTCGGCAGGCCGGAATGGGCGATCGGCACCTCGGCAAAGCCGATGTCGCATTGATTGTTCAGCACCCAGTCGACCACGATCGGCGAGATCACCCCGAAGAAGGCGAGGTTGAGGTTGGGGCGCTCCTTGAGGAAATGCCCGGCGAGCCGCGGCAGATAGCCGTTCGAGAGCGCCGGTAGCGCGGCGATCCGCAACGACCCGGTGCGGCGGCCGCGGATTTCCTCGGCCGCGGCAGTGATGCGTTCGAGTCCGACGAAGGAGCGCTCCACTTCGGTATAGAGCGCCATCGCCGCGGCTGTCGGCACGAGGCCGGTGCCGCGCCGCTCGAACAGCTCCATTTTCAGCAGTGCCTGGAGGTCGCGCAGCAACCGGCTGACCGCCGGCTGCGTCACGGTCATCAGCGCCGCCGCCTCGGTCACGCTGCCGGTCAGCATCGTCGCGCGGAAGGCCTCCACCTGCCGCGAATTGATCCGGGCCATACCAAATTCCATTCATAACATTTAGGCATGCAGAGGGTGCCATTATTCATTGGACGATGGAAGTATAGGTTTGCGATCTTTTTCATCAGGACTGGAGACAGCCCGCTTTTTCGGCAGATTGGAGGGGTTTGGACCTCCAGATCGCGTCAAAACCCGCCGAACGGGGGCCGGAGCCCTGATCGGGGAGGAATTTGCGCGGAAAGAGATGCGGAAGGCGCTTCAGTCAGCGAGACACGTCGGCGCGTCACCTCATTCCGGTATTGGAGATCGGTCCACATGAAGACTTTTCGCCTTCTGACAGCGGTCAGCATCGCGGCTCTCGTTGCCGCCTCTTCGGCCGCCTCGGCCCAGCAGAGAACGCTCTATGTCGCCGGCTATGGCGGCTCGTTCGAGAAGACCATTCGCGACGAGGTGATCCCGGCCTTCGAGAAGGAGAACGGCGTCAAGGTCGAATACGTCGCCGGCAACTCCACCGACACGCTGGCCAAGCTTCAGGCGCAGAAGGGCAACCAGCAGATCGACGTCGCCATCGTCGATGACGGCCCGATGTACCAGGCGATCCAGCTCGGCTTCTGCGGCAAGCTCGAGGGCCTGCCCACCGATCTCTACGACACCGCCCGCTTCAAGGACGATCGCGCTGTAGCGATCGGCATCGTCGCGACCGGGCTGATGTACAACACCAAGGTGTTTGCCGAGAAAGGCTGGGCGCCGCCGACCTCGTGGAACGACTTGAAGGACACGAAATACGCCAAGCAGCTCGTCATCCCGCCGATCAACAACACCTACGGTCTCGAAGCGCTGGTGATGCTGTCGAAGATGAACGGCGGCGGCGAGTCCAACGTCGATTCCGGCTTCAAGATCTTCAAGGAGCAGATCAATCCGAACGTGCTCGCCTATGAGCCGTCGCCGGGCAAGATGACCGAGCTGTTCCAGTCCGGCCAGGCCGTGATCGCGGTGTGGGGCACCGGCCGTGTGCAGAGCTTCGCCAACACCGGCTTCCCCGTCGACTTCGTCTATCCCAAGGAAGGCGCGGCGACGCTGCTGACGACGGCCTGTCCGATCACCAAGCCGAACGCTTCGCCGCTCGCGTCCAGCTTCGTCAAGATGTTGCTCGATCCAAAAATCCAGCTCGTGATGCTCAAGGACTACGGCTATGGCCCGGTGCTGAAATCGCTGGTGATCCCGCCGGAGCTCGGCAAGATGGCGCCGATCGGCGAGCGCGCGGCAAAGCTCTATAATCCGGACTGGACGGTCATCAACGAGAAGCGCGAGGAGTGGACCAAGCGCTGGAATCGCGAAGTCGAACGCTAATCGTTCGCGGCGGAGACAGCGTCATGGCCTATCTCGAGCTCGATCGGGTCGCCAAGCAGTTCGGAGCACAGACTGTGGTCGATGACGTCAGTCTGTCGGTGGGGAAGGGGGAGTTCATCTCCTTCCTCGGCCCGTCCGGCTGCGGCAAGACCACGACCCTGCAGATGATCGCGGGCTTCCTCGATCCCACGCGCGGCGCGATTCGCCTCGAGGGCAAGGACCTGACCGCGATCCATCCGGCCAGGCGTGGCCTCGGCATCGTGTTCCAGAGCTACGCGCTGTTTCCGCACATGACCGCGGCGGAGAACGTCGCCTTCGGCCTCGAGATGCGCAAGGTGCCGCGCGCCGAAAGGGCCGAGCGCGTTCGCGCCGCGCTCGCGATGGTCGGCCTCGCCGGCTACGAGGATCGCCATCCGCGCCGCATGTCCGGCGGCCAGCAGCAGCGCGTGGCGCTGGCGCGTGCGCTGGTGATCAAGCCGAGCGTGCTGCTGCTCGACGAGCCGCTGTCGAACCTCGATGCCAAGCTGCGCGAGGAGATGCAGATCGAGCTGCGCCAGATCCAGCGCACCATCGGCACCACCACGATCCTGGTCACGCACGACCAGAACGAGGCGATGTCGCTGTCCGACCGCATCGTGGTGATGAGCCAGGGCAAGATCGAGCAGATCGGCACGCCGCAGGAGACCTATGAGAAGCCCGCCTCGGCCTTCGTCTCGCAGTTTCTCGGCAAGACTAACGACTTTGCCGCGACGATCGATCGGGCCACGGCGCCCGCGAAGCTGGTGGCGGGCTCCTGGAGCGCGCCGGCACCAGTTGGCCTCAGCGGTCCCGTCACCGTCAGCATTCGCCCTGAAAGAATTGGTTTTGGCGATACGGGCCTCAGCGCAAAGATCGTCACGCGCATTTTCCAGGGCAATCACTGGCTGTTCCAGTGCGACAGCGAATGTGGTCCTGCGATCGTGATCCGCCAGAATGACGGCCAGTCACAGCCGGCCGAAGGCGAGACCGTTCGTCTTGCATGGCGGCCTGAGGACATGAGCGTGCGCGGAGCTGCCGCATGAGTGCGGTCGCAGACACGGCTCCGCCGGGGGCCGCCGATGCGCGCATCGCACGCGCGCCATGGGTACTCTCCGCGCCCGCCTTGATGCTGTTCGTCGGCGTGCTGCTGATTCCGCTCGCGATGACCGTGATGCTGTCGTTCCACGATTGGGGCCAGTACAAGGGCATCGAACCGGTCTTCATCCTGAAGAACTGGCACGAGATCGCGACCGATCCCTACTACGCCGAAATGTTCTGGCGGACGTTTCGCATCGCGATCCTGACGACTCTCCTCACGGCCCTGCTAGGTGCGCCCGAAGCCTACATCCTCAACCGCATGAGCGGACGCTGGAAGAGCTTCTTCCTGCTCGTCATCCTCGGACCGCTGCTGATCTCCGTGGTGGCGCGGACGCTCGGCTGGGCGTTGCTGTTCGGCGGGAACAACGGGCTCGTCAACAAGCTCCTGATGTCGGCCGGGCTGATCCGTGCACCGATTCCCTTCATGTTCACCGAAACCGGCATGGTCATCGCGCTGGCGCATGTGATGATGCCGTTCATGGTGCTGTCGGTGTGGGCCGCGCTTCAGCGGCTCGATCCGCAGATCGAGAACGCCGCGATGTCGCTTGGCGCAGGTCCGATCACCACTATTCGCCGCATCATCATGCCGCAGATCATGCCGGGCGTGCTGTCGGGCGCGATCATCGTGTTCTCGCTCTCGGCCAGCGCCTTTGCGACGCCCGCGATCATCGGCGGCCGTCGGCTCAAGGTTGCGGCGACGCTGGCCTATGACGAGTTCCTGAACACGCTGAACTGGCCGCTCGGTGCGGCGGTCGCGACGCTGCTGCTGGTTGCGCTGGTCTTGATCGTCGTCGGCAGCAATGCGCTGATCGAGCGACGCTACGCGGAGGTGTTCCGATGAGACGGAACGGCCCGCTGGCGCTGATCTTCCACACCGTGTTCGTCATCGTCATGGTGGCGCCGATCCTGGTGGTCTGCCTCGTCGCCTTCACGCCCGAAGGCTTCCTGTCGCTGCCGACCAACGGCTTTTCGCTGCGCTGGTTCAGGACCATCGCGAACTATCCTGAATTCATCCACGCCTTCTGGGTCAGCCTCGGGCTCGGCGCGCTGTCGTCCCTCGTGGCGCTGTTGTTCGCGGTGCCCGCGGCGCTCGCGATCGCGCGCTATCGCTTCCGCGGCCGCGATGCGCTGGCAGCGCTGTTCCTGTCGCCGCTGATGATCCCGCATGTCGTGCTCGGCATCGCCTTCCTGCGCTTCTTTACCTCCGCCGGCCTCGGCGGCAGCTTCGCGGCGCTGATCATCGCGCATGTCATCATCGTGTTTCCGTTCGCGCTGCGGCTGACGCTTGCGGCCGCGACCGGCATGGACCTTTCGGTCGAGATGGCGGCGGTCTCGCTCGGCGCCGGCGGCTGGACGCTGTTCCGCCGCGTGACCTTGCCGCTGATCCTGCCCGGCGTCATCAGCGGCTGGGCGCTGGCCTTCATCCAGTCCTTTGACGATCTCACCATGACCGTCTTCCTCGCGGCGCCCGGAACCGAGACGTTGCCGGTGCGCATGTTCCTTTATATCCAGGACAACATCGATCCGCTGGTGACGTCGGTCTCGGCCTGCGTGATCGCGATCACCATGACCGCCCTCATTCTGCTCGACCGCTTCTACGGGCTCGACCGTGTGCTCGCCGGCAAGGGCGATACGGGACGATAGGAGAACTCATGTCAGGAGAATACGACGTCGCCGTCGTCGGCGGCGGGTTGCTCGGCTCCGCCATTGCCTGGGGCCTCGGCCGGCTCGGCAAGAAGGTCGCCGTGCTCGACGAAGGCGACATCACCAAGCGCGCCTCGCGCGCCAATTTTGCGCTGGTCTGGGTGCAGAGCAAGGGCCTGGGCATGCCGGCCTATACGGTGTGGACAGTGCAGGCGTCGCAGGCATGGGGCCGGCTTGCCTTCGAGCTGAAGCAGCAGACCGGCCTCGATGTCTCGCTGCAACAAAATGGCGGCTTCCATCTCACCCTCGGCGAGGACGAATTCGGCCAGCGCACCGAGCTCGTCAAGCGCATGCACAACCAGGTCGGCGCCGCCGACTACAAGATGGAGATGCTGCCGGCGTCCGAGGTGAAGAAGGCGCTGCCGCTGATCGGGCCGGAAGTTTCCGGTGGCAGCTATTGTCCGCTCGACGGCCACGTCAATTCGCTGCGCACGTTCCGCGCCTTCCACACCGGCTTTATGGCGTTCGGCATCGATTATCTTCCGGAGCGGCCGGTTTCGGCGATCAGCAAGAGCGGCGGCGAATTCCGCCTGACCACGCCGAAAGGCGAGCTTCGTGCCGCCAAGGTCGTGCTTGCCGCGGGCAATGCCAACCAGACGCTCGCGCCGATGGTCGGCCTCCATGCGCCGATGGGCCCGACCCGCGGCCAGATCGTGGTGACCGAACGCACCATGCCGTTCCTGCCGCATCCGCTGACCACGATCCGCCAGACCGACGAGGGCACGGTGATGATCGGCGACAGCAAGGAGGACGAGCTGGACGATCGCACGCTGAAGCATTCGATCAGCGCGGTGATGACCGATCGCGCGCAGCGCATGTTCCCGCACCTGTCGCGGCTCAACGTTATCAGAAGCTGGGCCGGCATCCGCGTCATGCCGCAGGACGGCTTTCCGATCTATGACCAGTCGGAAACGCATCCCGGCGCCTTCGTCGCCTGCTGCCATTCCGGCGTGACGCTCGCCTCCAACCACGCCTTCGAGATCGCGCGCATGGTGGCGCAGGGCGCGCTCGAGCCTGAGCTGGTCGGCGCGTTCTCCGCGAGCCGTTTTGGCGGCGCTGGCGCGGCCAACAACAGCGGCTACTAGAGATACCAAGGAGCCAAGAGGCATCCCATGTTTAGACGATCCGAACAGGACAAACGCCCGCAAGTGCAGATCTTCGTCGATGGCGTTGCCGTCGCGGCGCGCCAGGGCGACACCGTCTCCGCCGCGCTATTGGCCTCCGGCCAGGATGCACGGCGTTCCACCGCGGTGAGCGGCGCGCCGCGTCTGCCTTACTGCATGATGGGCGTGTGCTTCGACTGCCTCGTCACCATCGACGGCGTGGGCAACCGGCAGGGCTGCATCGTGCCCGTTGCCGAGGGCATGCAGATCGAGATCCAGAAGGGCAAGCGGGAGATCGGAAGATGACTGTGGCTCCCAAGCGCGAAGATTACGACGTCGTGGTGATTGGCGCCGGGCCCGCCGGCCTCGCCGCTGCCGCGACATCGGCCGAGGCCGGCCTGTCGACGCTGCTGCTCGACGAGAATATCGGCCCCGGCGGTCAGGTATTTCGTGCGATCTCCTCGACACCCGTGACCGACCGCAACCAGCTCGGCGCCGATTATTGGGTCGGAGCCGATCTCGTGCAGTCACTGCGCGCGAGCAATGCGGAAGTGATTCAGCGTGCGATGGTCTGGAGCCTCGACCGCAATCTCGACATCGCCGTCTCCGTCGGTGGTGCTTCGGCCTTCGTCAAGGCAAAGCGCGTGATCCTGGCGACCGGCGCGCTGGAGCGTCCGTTCCCGATTCCCGGCTGGACGTTGCCGGGCGTGATGACCGCGGGTGCCGCGCAGACCATGCTGAAGTCATCGGCGCTGGTGCCCGATGGCCGCACCGTGATCGCGGGGCAGGGGCCGCTGCTCTGGCTGCTCGCCGCGCAGATCTTGCGGCTTGGCGGCCGCATCGACCGCATCCTCGACACCACCGAGCGCGGCAATTATTTCGCGGCGCTGCCGCACGCCTTCGCCTTCCTGACCTCGCCCTATTTCGCCAAGGGCCTGTCGATGATGCGCGAGGTGAAGGCGAAGGTGCAGGTCGTCACAGGCGTCACGGAGCTCACCGCGTCGGGTGACGGCCAGCTTGCCAATGTGAGCTATGTCGCCGGCGGCAAGCGCGAGACGCTTCCCGTCGATCTTCTGCTGCTGCATCAGGGCGTCGTGCCCAACGTCAATCTGGCGATGGCGGCCGGTGTCGAGCATCGCTGGGACGAGCTGCAATTGTGCTGGTCGCCGGTGCTCGACGCGAACGGCTCATCGTCGGTCGCCGGCATCGCGATCGCCGGCGACGGCGCCGGCATCGGCGGTGCCAATGCCGCCGTGGTCCGCGGCCGCATCGCGGCGCGCGCGGCGGTGGAAGCGTTGGCGCCCGCGGCTGCCGCGAAGCTCGCATCGATGGCGACGCTCCGCGCCGATCTCGCCAAGGCCGAGCGCGGCCGCGCTTTCCTCGACACGTTGTTCCGCCCGGCGCCGCAGTTCCGCATTCCCTCGGGCGATACCATCGTCTGCCGCTGCGAGGAGGTCACTGCAAAGGACGTTCTCGATTCCGTCGCGATCGGCGCGACCGGGCCGAACCAGCTCAAGGCCTACCGCCGCACCGGCATGGGCCCGTGCCAGGGCCGGCTCTGCGGCCTCACCGTCACCGAGCTGATGGCGCAGGCGCGGGGTAAAAGCCCGCAGGAGATCGGCTATTACCGGCTGCGCGCGCCGGTGAAGCCGATCACGCTCGCCGAGCTTGCCGCCGTTCCCAAGACCGAGGACGACGTCAAGGCCGTGGTGCGCGGATGACTGGAAACGTGGATGCGATCGTCATTGGCGGCGGCATCCACGGATGCTCGACCACGCTGCATCTGTGCCTCGCCGGCCTGAAGCCGGTGCTGATCGAGAAGGATTATGCGGGCCGGCATGCTTCCGGCGTCAATGCCGGCGGCGTGCGCCAGCTTGCGCGGCACGTCCCGGAGATCCCGCTCTCGATCCGCTCGATGGGGATCTGGGAGAGGATCACCGACCTCCTCGACGACGATTGCAGCTTCGAGAGCCACGGCCAGGTGCTGGTCGCCGAGAACGAGGACGAGCTCGCGGTCTGCCGCGCGCGTGTCGCCGAGCTGAACGCGCTCGGCTTCACCCATGAAGAGCTGATCGACGCCACCGAACTTCGCCGCCTCGTGCCTGCGGTGGCCGAGACCTGCCCCGGCGGCGTGGTCTCGCGCCGTGACGGCGCGGCCAATCCTGCGCAAACGACGACCGCGTTCCGCCGCAAGGCCGAACAGCTCGGCGCGACCGTGCGCGAGGGCGTGGCGGCCAGCAACATCCGCTACAGCGACGGCCTCTGGTATGTCGATGTCGGCTCCGACACCTATGCCGCGCCGGTGCTGGTCAACGCAGCCGGCGCCTGGGCTGGAAAGATCGCCGCCGCGCTCGGCGAGCCGGTGCCGGTCGAGACCGTGGCCCCGATGCTGATGATCACCTCGCGCGTGCCGCACTTCATCGATCCCGTCGTGATCCTGCGTGGCCGCAAGCTGTCCTTCAAGCAGTTCTCGAACGGCACCGTGCTGATCGGCGGCGGGCATCTCGCGACGCCCTATCAGGACCGCAATGAGACGGTGCTGGACTGGAAGAGCCTCGCGATCAGCGCGCGCACCGTGTTCGAGCTGTTTCCGGTGATGCGCAGCGCGACGATCGTTCGTGCCTGGGCCGGCATCGAGGCCAAGATGAAGGACGACATCCCCGTGTTCGGGCCGAGTTCGCGGCACAAGGGTCTCTATCACCAGTTCGGCTTCTCGCTGCACGGCTTCCAGCTCGGTCCCGGCGCCGGCGCCGTGATGGCGGAGCTGATCGTCAACGGTGGCACCCAGACACGCATCGGTGATCTCGGCATCGACCGTTTCCACCCTTCCACGCTCTAGCAACAAGAGGACATCATGAGCATCACCCGCAGCATCCGCACGCCCATCATGCACCGCGCCGTCGAGGCCAACGGCTTCGTCTTCTTCGGCGGCACCATCGCCGACGACACGTCGGTTTCCATGGGCGATCAGACCCGCAATATTCTCGGCAAGATCGCCGGCTATCTGAAAGAGGCCGGCACCGACAAGAGCCGCGTCGTCAGCGCCTCGATTTTCGTCACGGATCTTTCCAAGAAGAAGGAGATGGACGCGGCCTGGACCGAGTTCTTCGGCGACAATCTGCCGACCCGCGCCACCGTCGGCGTCGCCGATCTCGGCGGCAGCGCGTTGATCGAAGTCGTGGTCACCGCCCTCAAGGGTTGACGGCATCCGCCGACGGGGGACGGCAGCGCACGACGCGCTGTCGTCCCCTTGGCTTGATCTTGCTCGCCTTCCGGACTAGTTAGAGGCATCTCGATCAGGAACTTCGCAGCCATGGATTTCACCCCGACCGCAACGCCGATCCGCCTTGCTCACGGGGAATTTCATGCCTGCTTCCATCATCCTGTCGAACCTGTCGCTGTCCACGCCTGACGGCCGTTCTCTTTTTTCCAATATCGATCTGACATTCGCGGCCGAGCGAACCGGTCTCGTCGGCCGCAACGGCGTCGGCAAATCGACGCTGCTGGCGTCGATTTGCCGGGAACATGTTCCCACGTCGGGGCGCATTCTGACCAACGGAACCGTCGGCCTGCTGCGCCAGGACGTTCAACTGCGCGCGGGCGCGACCGTGGCCGATCTGTTCGGCGTGCGGGAAGCGCTGAAGCTGCTGCGCTGTGCGGCGCGGGGCGATGCCTCCGCCGACGACATCGCTGCGATCGACTGGACTCTCGAAGCACGGCTCGCGTCCGCGCTGGCGCGCGTCGGGTTCGATCTTGCCCCCGATACGGAGCTGTCCTGCCTGTCCGGCGGCCAGACGACGCGGGTTCGTCTTGCCGCGCTGGTGTTCGCCGAGCCCGACTTCCTGCTGCTGGATGAGCCCACCAACAACCTCGACCGGGACGGGCGCAAGGCCGTGATCGATCTCCTCGCCGCTTGGCGCGGCGGCGCGATCGTCGTCAGCCACGATCGGGGCCTGCTCGAAACCATGGACGCGATCGTCGAGTTGACGTCGCTCGGAGCAACGCGATACGGCGGCAATTGGAGCAGGTACCGCGAGCAGAAGGCCGTCGAGCTCGCTGCCGTCAGGCACGACCTTGCTTATGCCGAGAAGCGGCTGTCCGAGATCGACGGCAAGGCGCAGGAGGCTGTGGAGAGGAAGGCGCGCAAGGACAGCGGCGGCAGGAAGAAGCGTGCCAAGGGCGACATGCCGCGCATCCTGGCCGGCGCGCGCAAGGATCGCAGCGAGGACACCGGCGGAAAGACGGCGCAAGTTGCCGAGCGGCGGCGCGCGGAAGCGCTCGAGGCCGTCGACACGGCGCGCCGGCGCATCGAGATTCTCCAGCCGTTGTCCGTGAGATTGCCGTCGACAAACCTGCCGGCGGGGAGGGAGGTGGTTTGGCTCGATCGGGTCAGCGCCGGCTATCGTCCGGAGCGCGCGATCCTGCGGGAACTGTCGTTCACGATCGTCGGGCCGGAGCGTGTGGCGGTGGTCGGGCCAAATGGTTCAGGCAAGACGACGCTACTGAAGCTCATTGCCGGCGAGATGTGCCCCCTCGTGGGCACGGTGAGGGTCAAGCCCGAGTTCGCGCTGTTCGACCAGACGGTCAGCCTGCTCGATCCCGCGATCTCGATCCTGGACAATTTCAGGCGCCTCAATCCAGAGGCGGGCATGAATGCGTGCCATGCCGCCCTTGCGCGCTTCATGTTTCGCGCCGACGCTGCCTTGCAGATCGCCGGGAGCCTGAGCGGCGGACAGCTGCTTCGTGCCGGTCTTGCTTGCGTGTTCGGCGGGGCGACGCCGCCCTCACTGCTGATCCTGGACGAGCCGACCAACCATCTGGATATCGCGTCCATCGAAGCCGTCGAAGCGGGCTTGCGGGCCTATGATGGCGCGTTGCTTGTCGTCAGTCATGACGAGGCATTCTTGCAGGCGATAAGGATTACGCGGCGGCTCGATTTGGCCGCCAAGGTGCCTGGCGCCGATGGCCGGATCCTCTGATCCCGCCTCGCCGTCCGGATATCGCGGAGATTTTCAAAAGCCCGACGCCCTGCCCCCAGCGCGTCGGGCGGAAAGATTGACTATCAATCGGTAATCGCAACGCCATTGTTGTGACGCGTATCTCACCACTTTTCCACTCCGGGAAACTACCGCGTCGGAACCGGGTTGCTCCTGCCGTCGATCCGTGTCGCTTTACGCGCCGCCGCCCGGTTCCAGCGCCTCGCCGATCTCCAGCGGATGGGCCATGGTCTCGTGCAGCGCGTCGCGGTCGAGCTCGCCCTCGGAGATGCTGATGACGACGCAGGCGACGCCGTTGCCGATCAGATTGGTCAGCGCGCGGCACTCGCTCATGAACTTGTCGATGCCGACCAGGATCGCGATCGACTGGATCGGGATGTCAGGCACGATCGAGAGCGTCGCGGCGAGCGTGATGAAGCCGGCGCCGGTCACGCCCGAGGCGCCCTTCGAGGTGATCATGGCGATGCCGAGGATGCCGAGCTCCTGCCAGATCGTCAGATGCGTGTTGGTCGCCTGCGCCAGAAACAGCGTTGCCAGCGTCATGTAGATGTTGGTGCCGTCGAGGTTGAAGCTGTAGCCGGTCGGGATGACAAGGCCGACCACCGAGCGGGAGGCGCCGAGATGCTCCATCTTCTGGATCATCTGCGGCAGCACAGTCTCCGACGACGACGTGCCGAGCACGATCAACAGCTCGTCCTTGATGTAGGCGATGAAGCGCAGGATCGAGAAGCCGGCGAGCCGGGCGATTGCGCCCAGCACGATCAGCACGAACAGGATGCTGGTGAGGTAGAACGTGCCGATCAGCGCGGCGAGGTTGAGCAGCGAGCCGAGGCCGTAGGCGCCGACGGTGAACGCCATCGCGCCGAAGGCGCCAACGGGAGCGACGCGCACGATGATGCGGATGATGCCGAAGAACATCTTTGCGGCCTTGTCGATCGCATCCGCGATCGGCTCGCCGGCCTTGCCGAGGAAGGCGATGGCGAAGCCCGAGAGGATCGAGATCAGGAGCACTTGCAGGAGGTCGCCACGCGCAATTGCGCCCACATAGCTGTCGGGGATGATCGCCATCAGATGGGCGACGATGCCTTCCTCCTTGGCCTTGGTGACGTAGGTCGCGACCGATTTCGGGTCGATCGTGGCGGGATCGATGTTGAAGCCGTGTCCGGGCTGGAGCACCTCGCCGACCAAAAGGCCGACCGCGAGCGCGACGGTCGAGACCGATTCGAAATAGATCAGCGACTTCAGCCCGACCCGGCCGACACGCTTGAGATCGCCCATCGAGGAGATGCCGTGCACCACGGTGCAGAAGATCACCGGCGCGATCATCATTTTGATCAGCGCGATGAAGCCGTCGCCGAGCGGCTTCAGCTCCTTGCCGAAATCGGGATAGAAATAGCCGATGAGCACTCCGAGCACGATCGCGATCAGCACCTGGACGTAGAGGATCTTGTACCAGGGCTGATGCCGGCGACGGATGGCTGGCTGGATCGCGATCTGTGTCATATGATGAGCCCGGAACGCATTGATTTTGCAAGATTTGAATCTTGCATGACTCGCATCATGTGATGGCCGCCGCAGAAGCGACAATCACATTTTTGTCGGATCGCACGAAGATCAATCGCTGCACCGCAACGGGGGGAGCATGACAACCACGACAGGCTCGGACGAGCAGACGCAGGGCTATTTTCCGCGCTGGAAACTCAAGACCTCGGGCGTGATCATGCCGGAGGAGCGGCTGTCATGGGGCCAGACCATCGTCTCCGGTCTGCAGCATTGCGTGGCGATGTCGGGCTCGACGATCATCGCGCCGCTGCTGATGGGGTTCGATCCCAATGTTGCGGTCCTGTTCTCCGGCGTCGGCACGTTGATCTTCTTCGTCATCGTCGCCGGACGCGTGCCGAGCTATCTCGGATCGAGCTTCGCCTTCATCGCCGTTGTCCTCGCCGCCACGGGCTATGCCGGGCAGGGGCCGAACCCGAACATCTCCGTTGCGCTCGGCGGCATCGTCGGAGCCGGGGTGCTCTACGGCGCGATTGCGCTGATCGTGATGTGGTCGGGCGTCGGCTGGGTCGAGCGCCTGATGCCGCCGGCCGTCACCGGCGCCGTGGTCGCCGCAATCGGTCTCAACCTCGCGCCGGTCGCGGTCAAGGCGGTGAGCGCCAATGCGTTCGACACCTGGATCGGGCTTGCGACCGTTCTCATCATCGGCGTGGTCGCCGTTGCAGCTCCAGGCCTGTGGCGCCGCCTGCCGATCATCCTCGGGGCGATCGGCGGATATCTCTTGTATTTTCTGTTCGCGAACGGCCTCGGCTTCGGCAAGCCGATCGACTTCGCACTGCTCTCGGCCGCGTCGTGGCTCGGCCTGCCGAAATTCACCACTCCGACCTTCCAGGCCGATGCGATCTTCCTGATCGCGCCGGTTGCGGTCATCCTCGTCGCCGAGAACCTCGGGCACATCAAGGCCGTCGGTGCCATGACAGGCCGCAGCCTCGATGCCTATCTCGGCCGCGCCCTGTTCGCCGACAGCCTGGCCACGATCGTCGCAGCCTGCGGCGGAGGCACCGGCGTCACCACCTATGCCGAGAACATCGGCGTCATGGCGGCGACGAAGGTCTATTCGACGCTGCTGTTTGCCTTGGCGGCCACGGTGTCGATCCTGCTCGGCTTCTCGCCGAAATTCGGCGCGCTGATCCTGTCGATCCCGGGTCCCGTCATCGGCGGCCTCTCCATCGTGCTGTTCGGATTGATCGCGGCGATGGCCGGGCGGATCTGGGTCGAGAACAAGGTCGACTTCGCCAATCCCGCGAACCTGATTACCGTCGCCGTGGCGCTGACCGCGGGCGCGGGCGACCTCACGCTCAAATTCGGCGCGTTCACGATCGGCGGGATCGGAACCGCGACTTTCGGCGCCATCATCCTCTATCAGATCCTCACCTCTTCCCTCGCGCAACACGCGGAATGAATCCCAGGGCTGCGCTGGTGTGATGGAACAAAACGTCGTTTCCGTCGATGATGAGGCACTCCGGAGAAAGCTCATGCCACAGACCGACCGCTCGATCCCCTTTCCCACGCGCCTCGTTGGCCAATACGCGCTGGTGACCGGCGCCTCGCAAGGCATCGGCCGTGCCGTTGCCGTCCGGCTCGCCCAGGAAGGCGCGACCGTCGCCATCAACTATTTCGATCACCCTGGGAAGGCCGAAGAGACGCTCGCGCTCGCGCGGACGGCATCGGGCGACCGCGGCCACGGCAGGCTCGATCATGTCATCGTCCAGGCTGACATCGGCAGCGAGCAGGACATCGCCGCGATGTTCGAGACCATCCTGGCGCGCTGGAAGCGCCTCGACTGTCTCGTCAACAATGCCGGCTTCCAGCGGGAATCGCCGAGCGATGCGCTCGACGTCGAAACCTATCGCCGCATCATCGACGTCAATCTCAACGGTGCCGTGCTCTGCGCGCAGAAGGCGCTGGCGCATTTCGTCGCGCGCGGCGGAGGCGGCAGCATCATCAATTGCTCCAGCGTCCACCAGATCATTCCGAAGCCCGGCTATCTCGCTTATTCGATCAGCAAGGGCGGCCTGGCCAACCTCACGCGCACGCTGGCGCTCGAATTCGCGAGGCACGGCATCCGTGTCAATGCGGTAGGTCCGGGCGCGATCGACACGCCGATCAACGCGGCCTGGACGGGCGACCCGGAAAAGCGCGGCGTCGTCACCAGCCATATTCCGCTCGGCCGCGTCGGCACGCCGGAAGAGATCGCCGCCGTGTTCGCCTTCCTTGCTTCAGACGATGCGAGCTACATCACCGGGCAGACGATCTATGCCTGCGGGGGCCTGACCATGTTCCCCGAGTTTCGCGAGAACTGGGCAAGCTAGAAACGTGGGCTCACGGACGAAGCCACGAACTCTTCACCCTCGTGCCGATCGCTTCAGAAATCTCCTGCGAGCAGGTCGTAGGAGCCTCTGCTGCCGCGCACATACTTCCTGGCCGCGGTGGCACATATCAAGTCGCGATTGCAATCGAACGCGTTCAGGAGTCCCGATTCGGTCGCATGGACGCCCGGTTGAATCCGCATCAACGCGCCTTCATCGATGAAGAACGAGGCCTCGATGGCGCTGTCGTGTCCCCAGAACCGCACGGCACGCCGTGTCTGGTCATATGAGCGACTGTGATTTGGGAAATCAATCATGGTTCGGGCCGATCAGGTTGCAGGTGCCGTGCGCCTTCACGCCGTTTGAGCCGGGGGCACGCTGGGTGGCCGACGCTCGGCTTGCGTACGTCAGGTACACGGACGTTTCGTCGAGACCTGACAAGAGCGAACCGGTTGCGCCTCTTTCAAATGATGATCTGGCGACAGGGATACAACCCGGTTCGATGCTGCTCGCGACAAATAGTTCGTCGCAAGCCTCGCTATTCGGCGAAAGGTGACTATATCCCGTCGATCACCGCTCGCCCCTCGGCCGTTATCGGTGACTGAGAGCATTGCGCTCCCGCCGCGACCAAGAGGCGGTCAATATGTCGGTTTCCCCCGGATTCATCCTTCGCGAGTGGCTCGTACCTCCGGTCTTGCTGCCCATCTTCTTCGTGCTTGTGATCGCCGTTTCGATGTTGATTCAATGGTAGTCGGCTTCGGCGCGCCTTCGCCGTCGGATCAGGCAAGTACCTCATCGGATTCAATTCAGCCGTCGTTGGGTTGCGAGCTGAACGCGAGGGCGATCGACGCCCTCCGTCGAGCTCGCGAGATGCCGTCGGGAGACAAGCGCATGGCGGCAATGCGCAGGGCAGCAATTCTTGGAAATGCCGCTGAAATCCACGCCTATTTCTCGCCAGCGAAGGCGCCCAAGCAAGATCACGACGCCGCTGAAATCCCGCCTTCGTGACGGAACGTTCCACTGAAACCAGGTCCGGCAGCAACCCTCGTGACACAGTCGCCAATGCTCGAGATCGATCTCCGCACGGGCCAGCACCTCGGCGGCGGAGAATCGCATGAGGATGCTCTGGCGGCAGAGAATGTCAGCCTGCGGCTTCTCCTTGCCCAGGCCGAGATCAACACGAGGGGCCTGCTTGCCAGGGCGGGCATCGACGCCAGGGAGCGAGAGACGTCCGAGAAGCTGCAAAAGCTGATCCTTGAAGAGCTGCACCACCGCATCAAGAACACGCTCGCGACCGTCTCCGCCATTGTCTCCCAGAGCTTGCGCGGCGAGCAAGGCTTGGCGCACGCACAGCAGGCGATCGCGGGGCGGCTGCTCGCGCTTGGCCGGGCGCACGATCTCCTCGTGCGGGCGAGCTGGTCGAGCGCCGACCTCGGGGCGGTCGTCCGCAGCGCCGTCGAAGCTTTCGACGATCCTGCTGAATCGAAGTTCTCGATTTCGGAGCCCGATCTCCGGATCAATTCGGCTGCCGTGGTCGCGGTCGCGATGACGCTCAATGAGCTTTGCACGAACGCCACGAAGTATGGAGCCTTTTCCGCTCCAAAGGGGTGCGTCGATCTCCACTGGACGATCGATCCGCAGACGCAACGCTTGCGCCTGACCTGGATCGAGAAGAATGGTCCGGTGATCCAGTCACGCGCAAAGCGCAGCTTCGGAACGCGATTGATCGAGACGCTGGGTCGCGAACTCCAGGGCGACGTGCAATTGACCTACGCGGAGAGGGGCTTCGCGTACACGTTCGACGCTCCATTGGCTTCTCTGAGTGTCCCGATGCCGGCCTAGCCGGCAGGCTGAAATACGCCGAGACTTTCAACGAAAGGAGGCGGCATGTTCAAATTTCTACAGTATCGTGCAAGAGCGGCCGCGTACGGCGAACTGGCCAGGAGTTCGCCCGGCAAGGATGATACCCGCAAATTCGAGAAACTGCAGGACAGCCTTGCATCGCGCGCGGACAACGAGCAGGTCCTCGCGGACCAATACGTGGATGCAGTGAACGCCGGGGGGACGGAGCGACTGCGCGGCGCAGCCCTGGCGGCGGAGGAAGAGCGTGTCTTGCGGTGTCTCGGCGCGGCCGTCATCATGCAATGGAATTCCCTGCCGACGACGCTTCAGCGGGAGATCTTCGACACCGCCGGATCGGTCGGAACATTGTTGGACACGGCGGCGCTCCGTGGGCAGATAGCCCGGTTTCTTCACAAGCACAGGCATGACACCGATCCCAGCAAGATCTGACGGGTGATGTGTTCGGGGCAGAACAAACGGGTGCGCGAGCATTCGCCGCCGGCATTTCTCCGGCGCGGATCAAGCCGTCGCCGGCTTCGATCCGCCGGTCCGGGAGTGATCTGGCAAAATGTCGCGGCGCGGACTACATCTGCGCCATGTCAAATGCTCCGCTGGCAAACCAATCGCTCCAGGATTTCGTCGCCCGGCACCAACGTCTGTTCGTGCTGACCGGCGCCGGCTGCAGCACCAATTCGGGCATTCCCGATTATCGCGACAGCCATGGCAACTGGAAGCGGACCCAGCCGGTCAATTTCCAGGCCTTCATGTCGGAGGAGCACACGCGCCGGCGCTATTGGGCACGCAGCCTGATCGGCTGGCGGCGGTTCGGTCAGGCGAGGCCGAACGATGCGCACCATGCGCTGGCCCGGCTCGAGGCGAACGGGCGGTGCGGGATGCTGCTGACCCAGAATGTCGACCGGCTGCATCAATCCGCCGGCCACAGGCAGGTGATCGACCTGCATGGTCGGCTCGATCTGGTCCGCTGCATGGGCTGCGGGGCGAAGACGCCGCGGAGCGAATTCCAGGATACGCTTGGCCGCGCCAACGCAGAATGGCTCGCGCTCGATGCCTCGGATGCGCCTGATGGCGATGCCGATCTGGAGCACGCGGATTTTTCGTCGTTCAAGGTGCCCGCCTGCGAAGCCTGCGGCGGCATCCTCAAGCCCGACGTCGTGTTCTTCGGCGAGAACGTGCCGCGCGACGTCGTCGCCACCGCGCAGGACCATCTGTCGCAGGCTGACGCGATGCTGATCGTCGGCTCCTCGCTGATGGTCTATTCCGGTTTCCGCTTCGTGCAGGCTGCCGCGCAGCGGCAGATCCCGATCGCCGCGGTCAATCTCGGGCGCACCCGCGCCGACGATCTCCTGACGCTCAAGGTCGAGGAGCGCTGCGAAGCGGCGCTTGCATTCCTGCTCTGATCGCGTGCGGGGCGAACACGCCTTGCCTATTGCATGGGTGCCAAGCAGAATAGCCGGGCGCGGCGTTGCCGGCATGCCTGATGGCACGGAAATTGCTGCGTTTTTGTCCCCAGTCTTGACGATCAGCCGGAGAATTTGGAATGCTTGAGGGAGCCGAGGTGCGGCTTGCCGTCGATATCGGTGGCACGTTCACCGACATCGTTCTGGACATGGGCGAGGTGCGCAAGACGCGCAAGGTGCTGACGACGCCGCAGCGGCCCGAACAGGCGGTGCTGGACGGGATGCGTCTCATTCTCGCCGATGCGCGCGCCCATATCAGCGACATCGACGTCTTCATTCACGGCACCACGCTCGCGACCAACGCCATCATCGAGCGCCGCGGCGCCAAGACGGCGCTGATCGCGACCGACGGCTTTCGCGACGTGCTCGATATCGGCACCGAGAGCCGCTACGACCAATACGACCTCACCATCGACAAGCCGAGGCCGCTGGCGCCGCGCAGTCTGCGCTTCACCGTGCCCGAGCGCATCGACGCGCACGGCGCCATCCGCCTCCCGCTCGACGAGGCGTCGGTGCGCGCACTCGCGCCAAAATTGCGTGAATTGAAGGTCGAGAGCGTCGCAATCGCCTTCCTGCACTCCTACGCCAATCCCGAGCATGAGCGCCGCGCAGCCGCGATCCTCAGCGAGGAGATGCCCGGCGTTTCCGTGACGGTGTCATCGGCCGTGTGTCCGGAGATCCGCGAATATGAGCGCACGTCCACCGCGGTCGCGAACGCCTATGTGCAACCGCTGATCGACGGCTATCTCGCCCGCATGGCCGATGCCCTGCAGGTCGAGCAGTTCCGCGGCGCCATCTATCTCGTCACGTCCGGCGGCGGCGTCACCTCGATCGAGACGGCGCGGCGCTTTCCGGTGCGCCTCATCGAATCCGGTCCCGCCGGCGGCGCGATCTTCGCGGCGCAGATCGCGGCGCGTCTCGGCGAGAGCAAGGTGCTCTCCTTCGACATGGGCGGCACCACGGCCAAGATCTGCCTGATCGAGAAATACCAGCCCGAGACCTCGCGCGTGTTTGAGGTCGATCGCGCTGCGCGCTTCCTGAAAGGCTCCGGCCTGCCGGTGCGCATTCCCGTGATCGAGATGGTCGAGATCGGCGCCGGCGGCGGCTCGATCGCCCATGTCGACGCGATGAAGCGCGTCACCGTTGGCCCCGAGAGCGCGTCGTCGGAGCCGGGCCCCGCCTGCTACGGCCGCGGCGGCCAGCGCCCGGCCGTAACCGATGCGGACGTCGCTCTTGGCATGATCGATCCCGACGCCTTCGCGGGGGGCACGATCAAGCTCGACCCGGAGCTCTCGAAGCAAGCGCTGCTCCGCAGCGTCGGCGAGCCGCTGGGCCTGTCGGCGGAAACCGCGGCCTATGCCGTGCACGAGGTCGTCTGCGAGAACATGGCGAGTGCGGCACGCGTGCACGCGGTCGAGCGTGGCGCCGTGGTCGGCCAGCATACGCTGATCGCCTTCGGCGGTGCCGCACCGCTGCATGCGGCGCGTGTCGCCGAGAAGATTGGTGTCTCCCGGGTGATCGTGCCGTCGAATGCTGGCGTCGGCTCCGCGGTCGGGTTTTTGGCGGCGCCCATCGCTTACGAACTGGTGCGCAGCCGTCACGTCCGGCTCGACGATTTCGACACCAAAGCGGTCTCCGACCTCTTGCAGGAGATGGCGACCGAGGCGCGTGCGCTGGTCGAGCCTGGTGCTGCCGGTGCGCCGGTGCATGAACGCCGCGCGGCCTTCATGCGCTATGTCGGCCAGGGCCACGAGATCAGCGTCGAGCTGCCGAACCGGCCGCTGAATTCAGCCGATCTCGCCGGCCTGCGCCAGAAGTTCGAGGCGGATTATTCCTCCATGTTCGAGCGGTCGATTCCGGGCGCTGCGATCGAGGTCCTGAGCTGGTCGGTGCTCGCGACCACCGATGCGCGCAATCCGTCCGTCGTCGCTTCCGTCGCACGCATGCCTGCGGGCAAGGCGTCCGGCAGCCGGAAATTCTTCGACGGCCGGGCCGGAGAGGTGATCGAGATCCCGCTCTATCGCCGCGAGGACATGGCGCCGGGGGCGACGATTGCCGGCCCCGCGGTGATCGCGGAGGATGAGACCTCGACCTTCGTCTCCAACAGTTTTGACGCCCATATCGACGGTGCCGGCAGCATCGTCATGGAACGGAAGGCAGCTTGATCATGAGCAAGGCAAATGGCGCGAGCCTGATCGACCTTCAGATCATGTGGCACCGGCTGATCGCCGTGGTCGAGGAGCAGGCGCAGGTGCTGCTCCGCACCGCGTTCAGCCCGATCGTGCGCGAATGCGGCGATCTCTCCGCCGGCGTGTTCGACCTCAAGGGGCGGATGTTGGCGCAGGCGGTCACCGGCACGCCCGGTCACGTCAACTCGATGGCGGAATCGGTCAAGCACTTCATCGACCGCTTCCCGATCGAGACGATGAAGGAGGGGGACGCCTACATCACCAACGATCCCTGGATGGGCACCGGCCACCTCAACGACTTCGTCGTCACCACGCCCTGCTTCAAGGACGGCAAGCCGGTCGCGCTGTTCTCCTGCACCAGCCATCTCATGGACATCGGCGGCATCGGCTTCGGCCCTGACGCCACCGACGTGTTCATGGAGGGGCTCTACATCCCCATGCTGAAGCTGATCGACCAGGGCGTCGTCAACGAGACGCTGATGGCGATGATCCGCACCAACACGCGGCTGCCGATCGACACCGAGGGCGACACCTATTCGCTCGCGGGCTGCAACGACGTCGGCTGCGAGCGCCTGGTCGAGATGATGACCGAGTTCGGCATCGACACGCTGGACGAGCTCGGCGACTACATCTGCGACCGCTCGCGCGAGGCCGTGCTGGCCGAGATCGCCAAGCTGCCGAAGGGAAGCTGGCGCAACACCATGGTCGTTGACGGCTATGACGCGCCGGTGACGCTGGCCGCAACGCTGACGATCTCGGACGCGGGCATTCACGTCGATTTCGACGGCACCTCGGCCGCCTCGAAGTTCGGCATCAACGTGCCTCTGTCCTACACCACGGCCTACACCGTGTTCGGCCTCGGCTGCGTCGTCGCTTCGCAGATCCCGAACAATGCCGGCTCGCTCTCGCCGTTGACGGTGTCGGCTCCCCCTGGCGCGATCCTCAATGCGCCGAAGCCTGCGCCGGTCGCCTCGCGCCACATCATCGGCCAGATGCTGCCCGACGTGGTGTTCGGCTGCCTGCGCCAGATCATTCCCGAGCGCGTGCCGGCGGAAGGCACCTCGTGCCTGTGGAATCTCAATGTGCGCGGACAGACCCGTTCGGGCGTCGGCGGCAATTACGGGTTCTCGATGGCGGTCACCAGCAATGGCGGCACCGGTGCTCGCTTCGGCAAGGACGGCCTGTCGGCCACCGCCTATCCCAGCGGCGTGCGCGGCACGCCGGTCGAGATCGCGGAAACACAGACGCCGCTGATCTTCTGGCGCAAGGAGCTGCGCCCGGATTCCGGCGGGGCAGGGCGCACCCGCGGCGGCCTCGGCCAGATCATCGAGGTCGGCAGCGGCGTCGACGCGCCGTTCGACATTCTGGCAGCGTTCGATCGTATTGATCATCCGCCGCGTGGCCGCGACGGCGGCCGGAACGGCGAGGCCGGCTATGTCGGCCTGAAATCCGGCAAGAAGCTGCGTGGCAAGGGCTTTCAGCAGGTGCCGCCGGACGACCGGCTGGTGGTGCTGACGCCCGGCGGCGCCGGCATCGGCGATCCGGCCGAGCGGGCGCGCGCGGCCGTCAATGACGACATCGAAAGCGGCCTCGTGTCTGCGGACAACGCGGTTGCGGTTTATGGGTACACGCGGTGACGCGTCAGGCGTCGTGAACGGAGGGGCTCAATGATCACGCGACGGAACTTCACTGCGGGCGCAGCGACGCTGCTCGCCGCCGGCCACATCTCGACCCGCGCGCGGGCCGCGACGACAAGCTGGGACATGTCGACGGTCTGGCCCGACGGCAATTTCCACACCCAGAATGCGATGGCGTTCGCCGAGGAGGTGAAGAAGCAGACCGGCGGCTCGGTCGCGATTACCGTGAAGGCCGGCGGCCAGCTCGGCTTCAAGGGCCCCGAGCACTTGCGCGCCGTGCGCGATGGCCTCGTGCCGCTCGCCGACGTTCTCAACATCCAGCAGGTCGGCGATGAGCCCTTCATGGGCGTGGAGAGCATCCCCTTCCTGTGCAGCTCGATGGACGAGCTCAAGGTGCTGCACAAATATGTGCGGCCCGAATACGAGAAGGTCGCCGCGCGTAATAACCAGAAGATCCTCTACATCGTGCCGTGGCCGACGCAGTACCTGCATCTCAAGGTCAAGGTCGCCGACCTCGAGGGCCTGAAGAACATCAAGATCCGCGTGCCCGACAAGAACGCCGTCGACATGCTGGCGGTGGTCGGCATGGCGCCGGTGATGATCCCCTGGGGCGAGACGATCCCCGCGCTGGCGTCCGGGGCTGTCTCGGGCGTCTCCACCTCGGCGGTGTCGGGCGTCGACGGCAAGTTCTGGGAATTTCTGAAGTACATCTATCCGACCAACCACGTCTGGTCGTCGCAGATGCTGACGGTCAATCTCGACTCGTGGAAGGCGCTCAGCGCGGATCAGCAGAAGCTCGTCGCGGATACCGCCGCGAAGATGGAGCCGGGTTTCTGGGCGAACTCGCTCAAGGCCGACGTCGACAGTCTCAACCGCCTCAAGGAAGGCGGCATGGAGGTGATCCCGGTCTCGGATGCGATGATGACGGACATCCGGGCCAAGACCGCGCCGCAGCTCGACGCCTTCCTCAAGCGCGTGCCGGCGGCCGACAAGCCGGTGCGGGCCTATCTCGCTGAAATGAAGCGCTGAGCCAAGCCATGGTCAGCGTTTCGCCCGCAGCACCGCAAAGCCTCAATGCAGCGGCGCCCGCGCCGCTGCGCATCCTGCTCGACGGCATCGACCGTCTCGGCCGGCTCGACGGCTGGATCGGCGGCGGTTGTCTGCTGACGCTGACGCTGTTGATGCTGTGCGAGGTCGCAACCCGCTTCCTCTCGAACTTCCTGCCGTTCTTCCCGCCGACCATCTCGATCGCGTGGGAATATTCCTCCTACCTGATGGCGGCGTCCTTCACCTTCGGCGCCGCCATGACCCTGCGCGTCGGCGGCCACATCCGCGTGGTGCTGCTGCTGAAGAACGTCCCCGCACCGTTCCAACGTGCGATCGAAATCCTCTCGGCCGCCGCCGGCTTCGCCTTCATGGCGTTCCTGACCTCGGCGATGGCGAAGTTCGCCTACGGCGCCTATGTGCGCGGCCAGGTCTCGACCTCGAGCGACACGCCGCTGTGGTTTCCGGAAGCCGTCGTCACCTTCGGCATGCTGCTGCTTACGCTCCAGTTCCTGGCGCGCGCGATCCAGGCCACCCTCGGCCTGCCGCTCGAGGATCACCGCATGAAGGCCTCGCCCGTCGAATGATCGTTTTGCCCGCACCCGGATTCAAGATCGCATGACCATCGAAGTCGTCGCCCTGTTTGGGATCCTGTTCGCGCTGCTGGCAGGCGGTGTCTGGATCGGTCTCACGCTCGCGCTCACCGCCACGCTGCTGCTGGCGATGTTCCGCTCGATTCCGCTCGACAAGCTGCTGCCGCAATACGCCTGGAACATTCTGACCACGCAGGAGCTGCTGGCGCTGCCGCTGTTCATCCTGATGGGCGAATTGTTGTTCCGCACCCGCCTGTCGCGCTCGCTGTTCCAGGGACTTGCGCCCTGGGCCGGTCTGCTGCCGGGCCGGCTGCTGCATGTGAACGTGATCGGCTGCACCATCTTCGCGGCGATCTCCGGCTCGTCCGCGGCGACCACGCAGGTGATCGGCCGCATGTCGCTCAACGAGCTCTTGCGCCGCGGCTATTCGCGCGACATCGCGATCGGCTCGCTCGCAGGCGCCGGCACGCTCGGCTTCCTGATCCCGCCGTCCAACATCATGATCATCTACGGCGTGCTCGGCGACGTCTCCATTCTCAAGCTCTTTACGGCCGGCGTGCTGCCCGGCCTGCTGCTGGCGGCGACCTTCATGGGCTGGGTGATGCTGCACACGACCCTCAAGCCCTCGATGGTGCCGGAGACGGAAGCAAAACTCTCGCAGGTGCCGTGGGGCGAGCGTTTTGCGGCGCTCAAGGATCTCGCGCCGGCGCTGTTCCTGATCGCCTGCGTGCTCGGCTCGATGTATGGCGGGCTCGCCACGCCCTCGGAGGCCGCCGCCGTCGGGGTGCTCGGGGCGGGGCTGGTGGCCTGGGCGCAAGGCTCGATGTCGCAGCAGGTGATGCGCGACGTGCTGATCGGCTCGGTCGTGACCTGCTCGATGATCGCGCTGATCGTGCTCGGCGCCTCGATCCTCGGCAATGCCGCGGCCTTCCTCGGCATTCCTCAGGCGGTGGCCGCCTTCGTCAAGGGCCTCGGCCTGTCGCCCTTCATGCTGATCGTGGTGCTGATCATCTTCTACCTGATCCTCGGCTGCTTTCTCGATGGCTTCTCGATGATCGTGATGACGCTGCCGATCGTGCTGCCGATCGTGAAGGGCGCAGGTTTCGACGAGATCTGGTTCGGCATCTTCCTGGTGCTCGCCGTTGAGATGGCGCAGATCACCCCGCCGGTCGGCTTCAACCTGTTCGTGATCCAGGGCCTGACCGAAGACGGCCTCGGCTACATCGCGCGCGTCACGATGCCGTATCTCATGATCATGGTCGGCTTCGTGCTGCTGCTGACGCTGTGGCCCGGGATCGTCACGATCCTGCCGCGGGTGCTGTACGGATAGATTTGCGCCGCCCCGGCGACATAGCCGGGACGGCGTCTTGATTCACGAAGCTTACGCCGCCGCCTTCTTCCGCGCCTGTTCGGCCTTGTACAACTCGAACTCCTCCGCGATCGCCTTCGCCACCGACGGCCGCTGGCGCAGGCGTTCGTAATAGGCCTTCACGTTCGGCCATTTGGCGAGCTCGATCGGCGGCGTCGCCATAGTCCAGTTGATGACCGTGACGAGATAGGCGTCGGCCACGCTGAAATGGTCGAGCAGGAAGTCGCGTCCCTCAAGGTAGTTGTCGAGATAATCGAGCCGCGACAGGTTCTTCTCCAGCGCGTAGGCCTTCGTCTCCTGCGGCGCCTTGCGGTCGAGCACGGGAATGAACAGCCCCTTGTGCAGTTCGGTGCCGATGAAGCAGAGCCACTGGTGCAGTCGGGTGCGCTCGATGCCCGCGCTCGCGCCGAGGCCGGATTGCGGGAAGCGGTCCGCGACATATTGCAGGATCGCCGCGTTCTCGGTCAGCACCACGCCCTCGTCGGTGCGCAGCGTCGGCACGAGGCCGATCGGGTTGACGGTGCGGAAATCGGTGCCGTCCTTCAGCACCCTCTTGGTCGGCGGATCGACTTCGAGGTAATTCGCCTCGGCGCCGGCTTCGTACAGCGCGACGCGGGTCGCCATCGAGCAGGCGAGCGGCGAGAAATAGAGATCCATCTGTAGCCTCCTTGGGCAGTTCCTCTTTCGGGTATCGCTCAACCTGGCCAGATTGATTTTTGTACTGTGTTGCATAATATATCGGCGGTCAAGGATTAATTTGCGAAATGGTACAAAAATCGAAGCCGCCAACTGCTGCCAATGAGCCCGAGCGCCGCGGCGAACCTAAGCGCCGCGGCCGTCCGCGGGCCTATGAGCCCGATGTCGCGCTCGGCAAGGCGCTCGACCTATTCCGCAGGCAGGGCTTTGCCGCGACTTCGCTCGACGATCTCAGCGAGGCCACAGGCATGAACCGGCCGAGTCTCTACGGGGCCTTCGGCGACAAGCGCGAGCTCTATATCAAGAGCTACCAGCGCTACCGCGAGGACGCGCGGGCATCCATGGCCGCGATCTTTCGCGAGGAGATGCCGCTGCGCCAGCGGCTGGAGCGCATCTTCGCCTCCGCGCTGAACATCTATCTGTCCGGCGAAACGGGCCCGCGCGGCTGCTTCACGGTGGTGACGGCGGCGTCCGAAGCGGTCGGTGATCCCGACATCCGCGCCATGGTGCTCGACGGTCTCGCCGAGCTCGACAAGGCGTTTGCGAATTGCTTCCGCCGCGCCAAGGAGAAGGGCGAACTGCCGGAGAGCGCCGACCCGGCCGTTCTGGCCCAGCTTGCATCAGCGACGGTACACTCGATCGCCATCCGCTCGCGCGCGCGTGTCTCGCGGAAAGATCTGGAAGCAATCGTGAAGGGCGCGATCGACGTGATGGCGGGAGCTGGCGCGAAGAGCTAGGCCGGGACGACAGTGAGTATGTGGCGCGAGCTATCTCCCCGGTGTCGTCCTGGCGAAAGCCAGGACCCATAGCCACCGAATGTCGTTTGGCGAAGATTCGGGGTTAGAACTTCGCGCGGCAACTCGCCCCTGCGGTAATGGGTCCTGGCTTTCGCCAGGACGACCACCTGATCTGTAGTGTGAGCTACGCCGCCCGGATATGCGCCAGGAAACGATCGACCTCGTCGCGCAGCCGTTGCGACTGCTTCGACAGCTCGATCGCGGAGCCCAGCACTTCCTCGGCCGCCGTTCCGGTCGCTGCGATGCCGGCGGTGACGCCGGAGATGTTCTGCGAGACTTCGCCGGTGCGGGCGGCGGCCTGCTGGACGTTCTGTGCGATCTCCTGCGTCGCGGTGCCCTGTTGCCCGACGGCGGCGGCAATCGCGGCCGAGATTTCGTCGACCTGCTGGATCGTCGCACAGATCGACTGGATGCCGTCGACCGCGCCGGTGGTCTCTCCTTGTACCGCGGTGACCTGCGCGCCGATCTCCTCGGTTGCTTTCGCGGTCTGGGTCGCCAGCGCCTTCACTTCGGAGGCGACGACGGCAAAGCCGCGACCGGCTTCGCCCGCGCGCGCCGCTTCGATCGTCGCGTTGAGCGCCAGCAGATTGGTCTGGCCCGCAATGCCATTGATGAAGGAGACCACGTCGCCGATTTTCTGCGCGGCATCCGCCAGGCTCTGCACGCGCGCATTCGATTGCCGTCCGTCGCTCGCGGCCTTGCCGACCACCTCGGTCGCGTGGGCGAGCCGCCGGCTGATCTCGGTCATCGACGAGGACAATTCTTCCGCGGCAGCCGCGACCGTCTGCACGTTCTCGGAGGCCAGCGCCGAGGCCGACGACACCGTGCGGGTCTGCTCGCGCGACTGTTCGACGATGGCGGACATCGAGCGCGCGGTGTGCTCCATCTCGACCGCGGCCGCGGACACCGTGGTGACGACCTCGCGGATGCTGGCCTCGAAATTGTCGGCGAGCGCGGCGAAGGCGCGCCGCTTCTCCGCCTCGGACTGCGCCTTGGCCTCGAGCTGCTCGGCCTGGAGCTTGTCAAAATTCACCGCATTGTCGCGGAACACCGCGACCGCCTTCACCATCGCGCCCACCTCGTCATTCGCCTTGCTGGTGGGCACGGCGACATCGAGACGTCCGTCCGCGAGCTCGCGCATCACGTTCGTGATCGACAGGATCGGGCGCGAGATGCTGCGGGCGATGAGATAGCCGACGATCGCCGCGAGCACGAGCCCGAGCGCGGCGATCCCGATCGCCAGCAGCCAGGCGCGATCGGCGGAAGCCTCGTAATCGGCATTGTCCATCACAAGCTCGACCGCGCCGAGCGGCTTGCCGGAAAAGTCCCTGATCGGTCCGAGCAGCGCGGCGACCGGCGTGGTGTCGAGCCTGGCTTGTCGCACCGTGAAGCCGCCCTCGGCGGCGCGGCCGTAATCGGCCGTATCGAAGAAGCTCTTGCCCTTCAGCGTGCCCCCGAACAGCTTGAAGCCCGAGCCGTCGGCGAGATGGAAGGCGACGTCGACATGGCGGTTGGTCTTGAAATCGTCGAGGAAAGGCTGGCCGAAGGTCAGGCCGAATTCGACCGTGCCGAGATGCTTAGCCCCTTGCGCGATTGGCACCACGCCGCGGATGCCGAGCCCGGCCACGCCGCCTTCGAGCCCGACCACGACCTTGCGGTCCTGGTTGGCGACGACGACGGTCTTGCGGAAGCCGGAGAGGTCGTCGCCGAACTTGGCCGGCTGGTGCACGCGTAGGTAAGACGTCGCCGGCGGCACGTGGAACTGGAACTGGTCGACGCCGTAGTCGGATTTGATCGCAGTGAACACCGGTCCGAACAGGCGCACCAGCGCCTCGCGGTCCTGCTTCGCCATCGCCTCCTGCGTCGCCGGCATCGCGGCCACCACGGCGCTCATCGCGGCGGCGCGGTGCGATTCCTCGGCGATGCGCGATTGCAGGGCGTCGTAATGGCTGCGCAGTTCGCGCTGGTCGGCTCGGTCGATGATGCCGGCGATGATCCACATCGCGCCCAGCACGGCAAACAGCGCGGTCGCCGCCGCCGTCACCGCCAGCGCAACCGTGATCCGCATCCTGAGGCCGAGGCTCGTCCGCATGTCCGACTCGTTCTTTGAGCGTTGGTTAACAACGCTTATCAACTTCTCGCTAAGAGAGGGTGAACGGAATACCGGCTGAGCGGGGTGGTTGTGGGGGGCGAGTGAAACGGTGGGCGCGTGCCAAAAACTCCGATGTCGTCCTGGCGAAAGCCAGGACCATAACCACCGGACGTAGTTTGACGAAGATTCGTGGTTGCCACTTCGCGCCACGACTGCTCCCTGGGGTATTGGGTTCCTGGCTTTCGCCAGGACGACGCCGAGGGTGGGGCGGCCGCGTGCGGCCCTAATACCCCCGCGTCCGGTCCACCACGTTCTCCAGCGCGCCGCCCGCCTCGAACCGTGCGATCTGCTCGGCGACATAGGCCGAGATCGCTTCTGCGTCGGTGTCCGCGGCGTTGTGCGGGGTCAGCAGCACCTTGGGATGGGTCCAGAAGCGGCTGTCTTTCGGCTGCGGCTCCTGCACGAAGACGTCGAGCGAGGCGGCGCCCAGCGTGCCGTCGTCGAGACAGGCCAGGATGTCGGCTTCGTTCTGCAAGCCGCCGCGGCCGGCATTGATCAGCACGGGGGCGCCGAGCGGGCTCTTGCGGTTGAGCTTTGTGAAGACGTCGCGGTTGAGGATGCCGTGCGTGTCCGGTGTCAGCGGCAACAGCGAGACCAGGATGTCGGTCGCGCGCAGGAACGCATCGATTCCGGCGGTGCCATGGAAGCACTCGACGCCCTCGATGGTGCGCGGGCTGCGGCTCCAGCCGGCGACGCGGAAGCCGAGCCGCCGCAGCACGTCGGCCGCGTCCGCACCCAGCGTGCCCAGTCCCATGACGCCGACCGTGACTGCGCTTGCCGGCCACTGATATTTCGGCTCCCAGCGCTTCTCGCGCTGCGACTGCCGCAAGTACAGCTCCTGGCGGTGGTGCATCAGCACGTGAAGCACGACGTATTCGGTCATGCGATTGGTCAGGTCGGGCACGGCGACGCGAACCAGCGGCACGTCGGGCAGGCTCTTGTCCGCCATCAGGGCATCGACGCCGGCGCCGAGATTGAAGATCGCGCGCAGATTGGGGAACGAGCCGAGATCGCCGGGCACCGGCTTCCACACCGCGGCATAATGCACCTCGGCCGGATCGAGCGCCGTATCCGGCAGCAGCACCACGCGGCGGCCGCCGCAGACCGAATCGAACCGGGCCTTCCAGCGCTCCGGCAGCCAGTTCTGCTGCGTGCTGTTGATCAGGACGGCCAGTGTGCCTTTGGTCATTCGAAGTGCCTCGTCGTGTTCCGATTTTGAGGGCTCTCCTTGGCACGATCTGCCGGATTTTTCTTGCAAATTTTTTCCGCAGCCCTGTCGGGGCGGGGCATAGTGGATCGTCTTTACAACAAGAGGTCAGGGAAGGTGCTGCCCATGCTTTATGCGATCCTTTGCTATCATGACG
Source organism: Bradyrhizobium sp. 1200_D9_N1_1 (assembly GCF_052075915.1). NCBI lineage: Bacteria > Pseudomonadati > Pseudomonadota > Alphaproteobacteria > Hyphomicrobiales > Nitrobacteraceae > Bradyrhizobium > Bradyrhizobium sp. 1200_D9_N1_1. The sequence continues at coordinate 2,057,327 of NZ_CP197226.1, forward strand.
AGGACTTCGTCGGCTCCTGGAGCAAGGACCAGGACGAGGCGGTGATGAAGAAGCTCGCCGTGGTGCAGGAGAAGCTCACGAGCCAAGGCCGGCTCGGTCCGGTGGCGCGGCTGTTGCCGACCACCGCGGCGGCGACGCTGCGTAAAGAGGACCCGCCGCTGGTGCTCGACGGCCCCTATGCCGAGACCAAGGAGCAGTTGCTCGGCTTCTACATCGTCGACTGCAAGAACCTCGACGATGCGCTCGACGTCGCGCGGGACCTCGGCGCCGCCAACCCCGGCGGCGCCTATGAGGTGCGTCCCGTCGGCGTGTTCAGGCCCGGAGGAAATTTGACGTGAGCGAGACTGATACCGCCTGGATCGAGACCGCGCTGACTTCGGCGCGACCCCAGGCGGTCGGCGCGCTGCTGCGCTATTTCCGCGATCTCGACACCGCCGAGGAGGCTTTCCAGAACGCCTGCCTGCGCGCGCTCAAGACCTGGCCGCAGAACGGCCCGCCGCGCGATCCCGCGGCCTGGCTGATCATGGTCGGCCGCAATGTCGCGATCGACGAGGTGCGGCGCGCCCGCAAGCAGCAGCCGCTGCCCGAGGACGATCAGGCGATCTCCGATCTCGACGATGCCGAGGGCGCGCTCGCCGAGCGGCTCGACGGCTCGCATTATCGCGACGACATTTTGCGGCTGATGTTCATCTGCTGCCACCCGCAATTGCCGGCGACGCAGCAGATCGCGCTCGCCTTGCGCATCGTCTCCGGTCTCACGGTGAAGCAGATCGCGCGCGCTTTCCTGGTCTCGGAGGCGGCGATGGAGCAGCGCATCACGCGCGCCAAGGCGAAGGTCGCGGAGGCCGGGACGCCTTTCGAAACGCCCGGCCCGATCGAACGCTCCGAGCGGCTCGCGGGCGTCGCGGCGATGATCTACCTGATCTTCAACGAGGGTTATTCGGCGAGCGGCGACACCGCCGAGATCAGAAAGCCGCTCTGCGAGGAGGCGATCCGGCTGGCGCGGCTGCTCCTGCGGCTGTTCCAGAGCGAGCCGGAGATCATGGGGCTGGCGGCATTGCTGCTGTTGCAACATGCGCGCAGCGCCGCGCGGTTTGCGGACGACGGTTCGCTGATCTTGCTGGAGGACCAGGATCGCTCCCTGTGGAACGGCTCCATGATCGCGGAAGGGCTGGCGCTGATCGACAAGGCGATGCGCCATCGCCGCAGCGGGCCCTACCAGATTCAGGCCGCAATCGCCGCGTTGCATGCCCGTGCGGCGACGCCGGAGGAGACCGACTGGGCCCAGATCGACCTGCTCTATGGCGCGCTGGAACTGGCGCAGCCGTCGCCGGTGGTGACGCTCAATCGCGCGGTCGCGGTGTCCAAGGTGCGCGGGCCGCAAGCCGCGCTCGACCTGATCGAGCCGCTGGCACCAAAGCTTGGCAACTACTTCCATTTCCACGGCGTGCGCGGCGCCTTCCTGATGCAGCTCGGCCGCAATGACGAAGCCCGCATCGCCTTCGACCGCGCCATCGCGCTCGCCAACACTTCGGCGGAAGCCGCCCATATCCGCATGCACATCGATCGCCTGATCCGGGACAGCCAGCCGAAGAGCAGCAACGGGAGCGCCAGGCAGGGTGCGAAGGCGAAATGACGGCTTGCCGTCATTCCGGGGCGATGCGAAGCATCGAACCCGGAATCTCGAGATTCCGGGTTCGGTCCTGCGGACCGCCCCGGAATGACGATCCAAAAAATCTCATTTCGAATTGTCGGCCTCAGCCTCCTCCCTTCGTCTTAATCCCGTATCCAGGGAGCCATTCATGCTGAAAGCCATTGCCATCATCGCCATCGTGCTCGCGGTCGGACTAGCGGGCGTCCTCGTCTTCGCCCTCACCAAGCCTGACACCTTTCGCGTCGAGCGTTCGCTCGCCGTGAAGGCGCCGGCCGATGCCATCTATCCGGTGGTCGCCGACTTCCACTTCTGGACCAGCTGGTCGCCCTATGAGAACCGCGATCCCGCCATGAAGCGGACGTTCGGCGGAACAGCGCGGGGCAAGGGCGCGACCTATGCCTGGGACGGGAACAACAACGTCGGCGCCGGCCACATGGAGATCCTCGAGGCGAGCACGCCGTCGAAGCTCCGCATCAAGCTCGATTTCGAGCGTCCCTTCGAAGGCCACAACACCGCCGAGTTCACCTTTGTGCCGCAAGGCGATGCTACACTGGTCACATGGGCGATGTACGGTCCGGCGCCCTTCATGTCCAAGGTGATGCAGGTCTTCATCAACATGGACAGCATGATCGGCAAGGATTTCGAGGCCGGCCTCGTCAGCCTGAAGAAGCTCACCGAGAAACAATGAGCCTCACAGCCCAGGGAAAGAAAAGGAGAGAAGCGATGCTCAATCCATATCTGTTCTATCAGGACACCTGCGAAGCGGCGTTCAACTTCTACGCCAAGGTTCTCGGCGGCAAGATCGACGCGATGATGCGCGTCTCGGACGCGCCGCCGGACATGCCGGCCGCCCCCGGCCGCGAGAAGACGATCATGCATGCGCGGATGTCGTTGCCCGGCGGCAGCGTGCTGATGGCCTCCGACGCGCCGCCCGAGCATGTCCAGAAGCCGCAGGGCTTCTCGATCTCGCTGACGATCGCCGACGTCGCGGACGCCGAGCGCAAGTTCAACGCGCTCGCCGACGGTGGCACCGTCACCATGCCGTTCAGCAAGACGTTCTGGGCCAAGGGGTTTGGCATGTGCGTCGACAAGTTCGGCATCCCCTGGATGGTGAACTGCCCGGCGGAGGGAATGTGACGGGCGCGACCGCCTGGCACGCGGCGCCCCTCCCTCGATCGTTGCGGGTAAGGGGCGCGCCCAAGGCGGTCACGTCATAGCCGGATCGGCCGTTTGCTGTTTCAACGGACCGATCCGGTCACGTCCTCGCCGGGGGACGGCGACTGGACGCAGCGAGGGCAGATCACGAGCTTCGTGCCGAGCTGCCTGTCATTCTCCGCTTCGATTTCGTCATGGACCGCCCACCACGCTTCGGAGTAGGGGCGCAAGGTCCCGAGCACTCTTTCCCGTTCCTGATTGGGATTTTCCTGCGTGGGTGCGGGGTTCGCTGCGCGCCGCTTTGTGACGGGTGGCCGGTTCGGGTTCTGTCCGAGGCCGTCCCATGCGATCGGACGACGCTCCGGCGCCGGCGCCGCCGCGCAGCCCATGAGCGCTGCGCAAAAAGTAAGCAAGACGAAGCCGTGTCGCATCATGCCGAACCCTCAGTGCGGTACGCGACACACAAAATCCGCGTGAGGGATTTTGCATCGCGTCGGTTAAATGGAACCTAAGGGAAACGAACTGGCCGGCATGGCCGGATAGGAATATGGAGTCTCGATTCGCATGACTTTGCGAGAGCAGTGGGGCCGCTTCGTGAAATGATCGGGACCGCATCGCACAACAACTGGCGCAATAATAGGCTGTGAACTGCCTGTCAAAATCGCTAATCATTCCTTCATAAATTCTACAAACTGGGATGGGCGTACTTACAAGGGGAGCGACCGATGGCAGCGGCGCTACAGATCAATTTTGCACTTTGGGGTATGCTTATCTGCGCGAGCATGGAATTGGCGCAGATGATCCAGAGGTTCTTCTAGAACCCGGCGACCGCATGACCGGCGTAATTTCGCCGGCGCGCTTGCGTGCTAGCTCACGAGCAATGCGATGAGCGTGAAGCTGACGCTTGCGATCACAATCATCGAAACGACGTAGTTACGCGGCCGCGCCGTCCGCGAGGGCGGCGGTCTCGTCGGTCGTAGCGGCGCGATGTCGCGCCGGGCGGGTTCCGTCGGCGCGAGTGCGGCTTCAGCGCCCGAGCCGACATACTTCACATACAGCTCAAGCAGCCGCAGTTCGGACGGCAGGTCCATCAGGCCCTCGCGGTCGCGCCGCGTCAGCAGTTCGAATTCGACGGTTTCCTCGGTGCTCAGTTGGCCAAGGACGATCCGTCCCCGGTCCGACAGGCGGTAGCGAAAATCGATGGGCTGCATAGCGTGCGACCCCTTTTAAAAATGAGCAATCTTGAAAAAAACGGGACCATCCTCGTCCGTGACCACTGCTGAGATCGTGACGCCGCCGCGGCCTCAGTCTGAGCCGCGACCATCATAGACTGCAGGGAAAGGCTGGAAACCGCGTAAATTGTGCAGGCATTGCGAAGCGGTTGAGCGGATTCGGCGTCCGGAAAGTCGAAATTCTGCAAAACTGCTCAATCGTCGGACAGCGGCGGACGCAACCTGGTCACGCGGCTGGTGACCGCCAAGTCCTCACCGACAGCGCGGATAGATCGCGGCGAGGTCGCGCCCCTTCAACAGCAGCAACCGTGAGGTGAGGCCGCCGCGGTGGCTGATCCAGTCGCGCACCGGCCCCGGATAGGCTTGGAGCACCGCGTCGGAGGCTTCCGGCTCGGCATAGAAGCGCCCGCGCCGGTCGACCGAACGCGCGGCATGGAAGCCGAGCACGGCGCGTTTGGTGACACAGATGCGCTCGCCCGGCACGATGCTCAGCACCAGCGTGCAGGCGGACAGGCAGGGACCGTCGATCACCACGCGCTCGCCGCTCTCGCGCACCTTCTCGAATAGGTCGAGGAACGGCCCGACCCGTCCGCCCGGTGACTGGATGATGCGGATTTCGGCGGCAACCGGTGCGGAGGCGAGCAGGGCGGTCGCGAGCATTAGGGCTTTGACCAAAACGGCACGTTGCATCGTACTCTCCGCACATTCGACGTCGTCGGGCGGGCAAAGCGTCGCGCGCCCAACAATGGCACCCAAATCCGGAGACGGTGATGGGCACGGCGCGTCGCGCCTTTGTCCACCCTACAAATCCTGTGCCTACCCGTTGCGGCGCTGGCCGCGCAACGTGGGCAGGCCGATACCCGCTGCATCGAAGCCGCCATCAACGGCCAAAATTTGACCGGTGATGTAGCTCGCGCGTTCCGAGCACAGGAAATAGATCGCTTCCGCGAGTTCCTCCTCGAGGCCGTAGCGGTTGAGCGGAATGGCGTCGTGATAGTCGGCGCGGATCTCCTTGGTGTGCACCTGCTTGGCCATCGCGGTGTCGACCGGCCCCGGCGCGACCGCGTTGACGCGGATGTTGAGCGAGGCGAGCTCGACCGCGAGTTGCTTGGTCAGGTGCGCGAGCCCCGCCTTGCTGGTGCCGTAGGCCGAGCGCAAGGTCGAGGCGCGCACCGCCGAGATCGAGGTGATGTTGACGATGGCGCCGCCGTCGCTGTCGCGCATCAAGGGCACCGCGGCCTTGGTGCAGAGGAACGGGCCGGTGAGGTTGACCTCGAGCACGCGGCGCCAGTCGGCATCCGGCGTCTCCATCAGCGGCGCGAACACGGCGATGCCGGCATTGTTGACGAGCGCGTCAAGCCGGCCGAACCGCCGCTCAATCGTCGTCATCGCGGCGCCGACCGCCGCCGCGTCGGAGACATCGCAGGTCAGCGCGAGCGTCGCCTCGCTTTGGCCGATCTCGGCGACGGCGCGGCCGAGCAGCTCCCCCTCGATGTCGAGCAGCGCCACGCGCCAGCTCTCGCCAAGGAACTTCTTCGCGGTCGCAAGCCCGATGCCGCGCGCGGCTCCGGTGACGAGGGCGACTTTTTGCGGGGCCTGCGGCATTTGCTAATCTGTCCTGTGTTCGAAAGGCTGTTCCCACGCGAGGGCCGGTCTCTTTTACTTCGCTTTGGTCCCGACGAGAAAGGCCCTGGCGATGCCCATCGATCTGGACGAGAACCACTCGACATATTCTTGCGTTCTGCCGGCCGAACGCCTGGCGCGATGTCGGCACGGCCGCCGCTGCATCGTCTTCTAAGCGACGTCTGCCGAGGAGACCGACCGATGCCTGACGACCACGCCCGCCTGATCCGAGACCTCTTCGCCGCCTATCTTGCCAATGACCGGCAACGGGTGAGCGAGGCGCTCGCCGACGACTTCCGCTTCACCAGCCCGTTCGACGACGACCTCGACAAGGCGACCTATTTCGAACGCTGCTGGCGGGACACCGGCTGGATCGCGCGCCACGAGATCGAGCGCATCTTCGTCGTCGGCGACGAGGCTTTCGTCACCTATCGCTGCCTGGCGACCGATGGCAGGAGCTTTCGCAACACCGAGTTCCTCAGCTTCGCCGGCGGCCGGATCCGCCGCGTCGAGGTCTATTTCGGCGCCGCCTTCCAGGACGGCCGGTTCCTGCCGCAGCCGCGCTGAGGCAGGAACTTCCGAGGCATGACCTCCGGAATAATTTTCCGCCACGGTGTCGATTCCATAGCAAGGCATTCGTCTTACAGGGCAGCGCGGGCTGGTTCGGCCCGCTGATCTCCCCCGGATTCCGGGCCTGCGCCTCGCGGCGCATCCCGGAAGGACCAGGTAAGCAAGGAACTGCCCATGCGATTCATGATGCTGATGATCCCGCTCGGCTACGAGACCGCGCCGCCGGACGTGCAACTCGATCCCGAGCGCGTCGCCGCGATGATGCGTTACAACGAGGCGCTGAATGACGCCGGCGTCCTGATCACGCTCGACGGCCTGCATCCGCCCGCGATGGGCGCGCGCGTGTCGTTTGCGACTGGCGAGCCTGTTGTGACCGACGGCCCCTTCACTGAAGCCAAGGAAGTGCTGGGCGGCTACTGGATGATCGAGGTCGCCTCGCGTGCCGAGGCGATCGGGTGGGCGAAGAAGTGCCCGGCCGCGGTCAATGAAGTCATTGAGATCCGGCAGGTGCAGGAGATGACCGACTTTCCGCCGGACGTGCAGGCCGCGGCCGCCGGCTTCGGCGGTCTGAAGAACTAGCCAGAGCGGGCGCGATTGGAATTCGCGGCCGTCATCAACAAAGTCATCAACAGAGGAGAGAACCAATGAGCACCGACACCTATCTCGCCGTCTTCCTCGGCAGCAAGACCAGCCCGAAATGGGCTGCATGGAACGCGATGTCAGACGCCGAGCGCAAGGCGAAGGAACTGGAGGGCATCGCGGCCTGGAAGGGTTGGGCCGAGAAGCATCAAGGCGCGATCCAGGCGATGGGCGGTCCGCTCGGCAAGACCAAGCGGGTCGATGACAAGGGCATCGCCGACATCGCCAACGAGATGGGCGCCTTCACCGTGGTCCGCGCTGCGTCCCACGAAGCGGCCGCGAAGATGTTCGAGAACCACCCGCACTTCGCGATCTTCCCCGGCGAGCGCGTCGAGATCATGCCGGTGCTGCCGATCCCGGGCGGTTAGGGCCCCGCCGTCATTCCGGGGCGCGCGCGAGCGCGCGAACCCGGAATCTCGAGATTCCGGGTTCGGCTCTTTCGAGCCGCCCCGGAATGACGGTGGAAATACGGGTTCACCAAATCCAGCTTGCGCTAGTGACCTTCACGCCCGGCTCATGTAAAGCTCGTTCACATGAGCTGGCGCAAGGAGACGCGCCGCGCCGAGCGCGGCTATCACCACGGCAATCTGAAGGAAGCCCTGTTGCAGGCGGCCCTCGGGTTGATTGCCGAGAAGGGCGCGGCCGGCTTCACCTTCGCCGATGCGGCGCGCATGGCCGGCGTCAGCGCAGCGGCGCCCTACCGGCATTTCCGCGACCGTGACGAACTGTTGTCCTCGATCGCCCAGCGCGGCTTCGAGCAGTTCGAGGCGCGCTTGACCGCGGCCTGGGACGACGGGCGGCCCGATACGGTCACGGCGTTCGAGCGGGTCGGCAGGGCCTATCTTGCCTTCGCCCGCGAGGAGCCGGCGTTCTACAACGCGATGTTCGAGTCCGGCCTGCCGGTCGATGCCAACCCGGCGCTCCAGGCCGCGAGCGAGCGTGCTTTCAACATCATTCGCGCCGCCGCGGAGCGCCTTGCGGCACTTGCACCGCCCGGCACGCCGCGGCCGCCGGCGATGATGATGGCGCTGCACATCTGGTCGATGGCGCATGGCGTGGCCTCGCTGTTCTCGCGCGGCGATGCTGCGCGACGAAAACTGCCGATGTCGCCGGACGAGCTGTTAGAGGCCGAGGTGCTGATCTATCTGCGCGGTCTCGGCTTCCCGACCGACCGCCGTCCGCCCGCCAAAGGCGCCGAGCCGCCGCCGGTGCCTCCGGAGGCATCCTCCGGTTCTGGCGTGCCGCCGGGCGGCCCCTGGGGCAAGCCGAAATAAAATTGCGCAAATAATTCGCCAGGCCTGTCGGGTGGCCGGCTTGACAAAATCGCGGGATGGTCTAGCTATGTAAATGTTATTTACATTCACAACGGCGCAGATGCCGTCATGGAGATGGGAAATGGCCTACACCGCTGATGTCAATCGATGGCGCGGCCCCTCGGACCAACACTATGAGCGCCCCCATATGCTCGACACGCCTTGGCATCCCGGCTGGATCGCCGTGACCATCCTCGGCTTCATCATCTGGTGGCCGATCGGACTTGCCCTTCTCTTTTTCACACTCGGGAGCAGAAAAATGGGTTGCTGGAGCCACCAGGATCGCTGGCAGAACAAGATGGAGCGGATGCAGTACAAGATGGACCGCATGCGCGGCCGTATGGAGCGCCGCGGCTTCGGCTTTGGCTTCGGCCCGCCCTCGAGCGGCAACCGCGCCTTCGACGAATACCGCACCGAGACGCTGCAGCGGCTCGAAGAGGAGCAGGTCGAATTCAAGAACTTCCTCGACCGTCTGCGTCACGCCAAGGACAAGGAAGAGTTCGACCAGTTCATGGCCCAGCACAAGACGCGTCCGACCCCGCCGCCGACCGACCAGCAGCAGGGTTGATCTGGACACCTCTCAAAGCCTTCAGGCGCATGCCCCCAAAGTCCTGATGGCCCCGAGCCGCCCGCCTGCGCATCCCGCAGGCGGGCGGTTTGGTTTTTGGGGGGCCGCTTTGCCTCGCCTCGCTTGCGGGGAGAGGGAGTAGACCGAGCCACTGCTTGGCTACGAGCCGCCAGAACCCAGACCTGTTCATCCGACACCAAGACTTGCGCGTCCCGTCTCACCGGGCGGCGCTACTCATGTTGGACGACAGCATCATGGACCTCTGGACCCGCCTGCTCCTCGGCGTGACCGCCTTCGCGGTGCTGGGTTACATCGGCGTCGTCTATGGCGGCTGCGCGGCCGATCCCGACTGCCATTTCCGCCTGTGTCCCGGCCGGCATTCGCTATGTGGCGTTGATCACGCACATGTGCAGGACCGGTAGAACCCGACTCGCGCCCGGCCCGACCAAGCCCTGACAGCGCACTTGCCGCGCGCCAACAGGGCCGACCATGATGAACGCCGAACGTAAGGAGATCAGACAGCGGCTCGCGCTTCTCGAGCGCGCGTCTGCGCTGTTCGATCGATTCGGCGTCTCAGTGCCGCTCGCGATCGCGTTCCTCAACCACTGGCCGACGGAGATCAAGTCCTATCAGGACCTCGTGACCACCGATGCCTGGAAGATCTTTCTCAGCTGCGCCCTCTACGAGCTTGCCGCGTTCGCGCTGCGGCGCGCCGTCAAGTTTGCGACAGCGGACCTTGCCCCATGATCCTGCTCCGCGATTTCGCGCTTTACGTCCTGCCGGCCCTCGTCGCAGGCGGCGGCTGGCTGTATGCACTGTGCCTGCGCAAGCGGGCGCGGTCGGGCCGCGCCCCCGAGCGGCGTTACGTCCCCCCGGCATCACTGGCGCCTTGATCCGGACCGCCTATATTCGCCTGCACAAACGAAGGGCGCACCGGAGGCGGCGATGGCGGAGGCTGCGATCATGGCGAGCGACGGCCTCTGGCAACGGGTCCGCGGCGAGGCGCAGCGCGCGGCGGATGCCGATCCCGTCTTCGGCAAGGCGCTTGCCGGCACCATTCTCGCTCATGATGATTTCGCCGCGGCCTTGTCCGATCTGATCGGACGCCGGCTCGGCGGCAGCGCAGCCGAGCGCGCGCGCTTCTCGGCCTTTTCCTTCGATGCCTTTCGCGGCTCGCCAGATCTGATCGAGGTGGCCGGCCGTGACTTGCAGGCGATCGCGATCCACGATCCCGCCATCGCCGACCTGTTGCCGCCGCTGCTGCATTTCAAGGGCTATGTCGCGCTGCAAGCCTGGCGCGTCTCGAACTGGCTCTGGCACCATGACCATCGCGATGCGGCGCTGCTGTTCCAGAACGAAGCGTCGAATGCGCTGCAGGTCAGCATTCATCCGGCCGCCAGCATCGGATCGTCAGTCTATCTCGACCACGCCACCGGCATCGTGATCGGCGCCAACGTCGTGATCGGCGACGAGGTCACCATCCTCCAGAACGTCAGCATCGGCCGCGGCAGTGAACTGCCGACGCGCTCGCCGCGGATCGGCCGCGGCATCTATATCGGCGGCGGTGCGACCATCCTCGGCGACATCAGGGTCGGCGATTTCGCCAAGATCGGCGCCGACGCGCTCGTGACGTCAGACGTTCCTGCTGGCTGCACGGCCGTCGGCAATCCCGCGCGGCTGACCAACTGCCCCGAACCTGCCTCGGCGGCCTGATCCCATCATTGTACGGAGCGACCCCATGAAGACCGCAATCGTGATCGGTGTCGGCCCGGACCGCGGGCTCGGGGCCCGGCTCTGCAAGCGCTTTGCGGCCGATGGGCTCAAGGTGATCGTCGCGGGCCGCACGTTGTCCGCGTTGCAGGCGGTTGCAGACGACATCATCAAGGCGGGCGGAGCGGCCGTGCCCATCGTCGCGGACGCGACCAGCGAGAGCGACGTTGTCGCTCTGTTTGATGCCGCCGGCGAAGACCTCGATCTCGCCATCTACAACGCCGGCAACAATACGCCCGGCAAGATCATCGAGATGGACGCCGACTATTTCGAGCAGGCCTGGCGCGTCGTGTGCTTCGGCGGCTTTCTGTTCGGCCGCGAGGCGGTGCGTCGCATGGTGCCGAAGAAGGCGGGCACGCTGCTCTTCACCGGCGCCAGCGCCTCGCTGCGCGGCCGCGCCGGCTACGGCGCCTTCAACGCGTCCAAGGCCGGCCTGCGCACGCTGGCCCAGGCCATGGCGAAGGAATATGCGGGCGACGGCATCCATGTCGGCCATGTCGTGGTCGACGGTGCGATCGCTGGCGACAAGATCTTTTCGCGCTTTCCCGATGCGGCGAGCCGCGAAGACAGCCTGATCGACATTGAAGGCATCGTCGATGGCTTCGCGTTCCTCTACCGCCAGCCCGAACGCGCCTGGTCGTTCGAACTCGATGTGCGGACCTCGAAGGAGAAGTGGTGAGGGGGCGGCCCTCGACCATTTCTACCCCGTCAGTGCCCGGGTATGACCGTCGTAGGGGCGGCGTAGACGATCAATACCCGTCCGCCAGTCCACTGTTGCGGCGTGGATCGTTCGCCCCGTAGTAGCGATTGTTGCCGACTTGCTCGCCGTTAAGCGACGGCGCGCCGACGATGATCACCGCGAGGTGGTTCGCCGGTTGCGGCGGCCCGAATTTGTGGCCCATGACCTCGAGAATCTTGCGCGTGTCCGGCGACAGCGCATAGTCCTCGACATTGGTCAGGTCCGGCAGCCATTGCTGGTGGATGCGCGGCATGTCGACGGCTTCCTGTGCGTTCATGCCGTAATCGATCGCGTTGATCATGGTCTGCAGCACGGCCGTGATGATGCGGCTGCCGCCGGGCGTGCCCACCACCATGACGGTCTTGCCGTCCTTGGTGACGATGGTCGGGCTCATCGAGGACAGCGGCCGCTTGCCCGGAGCGATGGCATTCGCCTCGCCCTGCACCAGGCCATAAAGGTTCGGCACCCCGACCTTGGCGGTGAAGTCGTCCATTTCGTCGTTCAGGAGCACGCCGGTCTTGGCCGCCGTCACCTTGGCGCCGAACCAATCGTTCAGCGTGTACGTGACCGATACCGCGTTGCCGTCCTTGTCCGCGATTGAATAATGCGTGGTGTTGCTGCCCTCGTGCGGCGCGACGCCCGGCTTGATGTCCTTGGATATCCCGGCCTTGTTCGGATCGATCACGGCGCGGATATTGGCTGCGTAATTCTTGTCGAGGAGGCGGTCGAGCGGATTCTTCACGAAATCCGGATCGCCGAGATAGCTGTTGCGGTCCACGTAAGCATGCCGCATGGCCTCGATCTGCACGTGCACGGCCTGCGCGGAATGATAGCCCAGCTCCTTCAGAGGATAGCCCTCCAGGATATTGAGGATCTCGCAGATAATGACGCCGCCCGAACTCGATGGCGGCGCGGAAATCACGTGATAGCCGCGATAGTCGCATTCGACAGGTGCGAGCTCGCGCGTCTTGTAGCCGTCGAGGTCGTCCTGCGTCAGCAGGCCCTTGCCGGCCTGGCTCGATGCCACGATGGCGCTGCCGACCCATCCCTTGTAGAAACCGTCGGTGCCCTTGCTGCTGATCTCGCGCAATGTCTTGGCGAGCTCCGGCTGCATCAGCCTCTCACCCACCTGGAACGGCTGACTGTTGTTGAGGAAGATGGCGGCCGTTGCGGGATCGTCTCGAAAATCCGCGGTGGCGGTACGCAACAGGTCGATATCGCCCTGGTCCAGCGCAAAGCCCTGCTCGGCGAGCTGGATCGCGGGGGCGAGCAGGTCGGCGCGCTTCATGGTGCCGTACTTTTCGCGCGCATATTCCATCCCCGAGACGGATCCTGGCACGCCGACAGCCAGATGCCCCTTGGTCGAAAGGCCCTTGATGACGTTGCCGTCCTTGTCGAGATACATGTTCGCAGTCGCGCCCTTGGGCGCCGTCTCGCGGAAATCGAGGAAGGTCTTGCGGCCGTCGGCGAGCTGGATCGTCATGAAGCCGCCACCACCGAGATTGCCGGCGGCCGGATAGACGACGGCCAGGGCATAACCGACGGCCACCGCGGCATCGACGGCATTGCCGCCGCGCCTGAGCACATCGACACCCACCTGGGTCGCCAGATGCTGCGCGGACACCACCATGCCGTTTTGCGCGGCGACCGGCGCGACCGACGCCGCACGCACGGCGCCGAATGTGACGAGGCTGACCGATACGATCGCTGCGGCCATCCACCGCACATTGGATTGTGGTTTTGGCAAGGGACGCTCCTCGGGCTGGCCGGTGATGCCGGCATATTATTGTCAGCGAACTCAGCCTGTCAGCTCGTGCCCGCCGTGAGATGCGAGATGGAGCATGTGGACGTGGTGTAGCTGTGGCGCACGCTACGCCTTCTGCGATTTCGGGCTGGGCAGGGGAGGAGGTTCCAGAAGGGGCGTCCGCTGTGCAGTGTCGTAGCGCCATGAGTCCCATTGCGCTCCCTCCCGCCTTGGGGTCGCCTTGGGGGGGAGGGAACCGGCCTCGCCAGTGGCACCTGGCTCCGGTCCGTCGGCCGCCATGTACCGCCATGTCCCGCAGCAAAACGGCCAACCGTCTGTGCCGCCTGCCTTTCCGGCAGCCAAATTCAGCTCCGGTAACCCCGCATTAACTATCGCCGGGCTCTGGTAAGGGTGGACAATCGCGCCCATAAGCCGTCGTCGAGGCCCATAGTTTTGACATCTTGGCAGGGAATGCAGGCGGCCGGCTTTGGACGAGCCCCCTGCACCCCAGAAAGACAAGGCTTTGAGCGGGCTTGCCGGCCGCGCCGGTTCTAGCGCGGCAGTTGGGGAACCGGCGGTCATTTGCTGCCGCGGAACATCGGGTAACGATCGCCTTGAGAGGATACAGCTTATGAATCCGGCCGACGTGGCTCAGTCAGCCCTTCCGGTTGCCGCTTCCGCGGACGTGTCGCTGATCGCGCTGTTCTGGCAGGCTCACTGGATCGTGAAAGCGGTGATGCTGGGACTTTTGTCCTGCTCGGTCTGGGTCTGGGCGATCGCCATCGACAAGATCTTCCTGTTTGCCCGTACCCGCCGCTCGATGGACCGTTTCGAGCAGGTCTTCTGGTCCGGCGAGTCGATCGAGGAGCTCTATCGCACCCTCTCGGCCAAGCCGACGCATTCGATGGCGGCCTGCTTCGTGGCGGCGATGCGCGAGTGGAAGCGCTCGTTCGAGAGCCACGCCCGCTCGGTCGCGGGTCTCCAGATGCGCATCGACAAGGTGATGAACGTCTCGATCGCGCGTGAGGTCGAGCGCCTGGAGCGCCGGCTGCTGGTGCTCGCCACCGTCGGCTCCGCCGGCCCCTTCGTCGGCCTGTTCGGCACGGTCTGGGGCATCATGTCGAGCTTCCAGTCGATCGCAGCGTCGAAAAATACCTCCCTGGCGGTGGTCGCCCCCGGTATCGCCGAGGCGCTGTTTGCGACCGCCGTCGGCCTTATCGCCGCCATTCCTGCCACTATTTTCTACAATAAGTTCACCTCCGAGGTGAACCGGCAGGCCCAGCGGCTCGAAGGCTTCGCCGATGAATTTTCAGCCATTCTGTCGCGTCAGATCGACGAGCGGGGCTGACGGACGGCATGTATAGTGTGAAGGGCAATTTGGGCACCAGACCATGGGCATGAACGTCGCGAGTTCGTCCGGAGGCGGCGGCCGCCGCAGCCGGCGCAAGCCGGTCATGGCCGAGATCAACGTCACGCCGATGGTCGACGTGATGCTGGTGCTGCTCATCATTTTCATGGTGTCGGCGCCGCTGCTCACGGTCGGCGTGCCGCTCGACCTGCCGCAGACCCAGGCCAAGAGCCTCGAGCAGAACGATCAGAAGCCAATCCAGATGTCGGTCGACATCAAGGGCAAGGTGTTCATCAACGACTCCGAGATCGCGATCAACGAGCTGGTGCCGAAGCTGAAGGCGATCACGGACGCGCGCGGCGGTCTCGAGGAACGCATCTATCTGCGCGCCGACAAGAAGGCGGATTACGGCACGGTGGCCAGGGTGATGGGCCTGTTGTCCGGTGCGGGGTTCAAGAAGCTGGCGCTCGTCACGGAAGCGGACCAGGGGTAAGCCGTGAAGGTGAACGTCGACAAGACACTCGTTGCGTCGATTGCCCTCCATGTCCTCGTGCTTGGATGGGGGCTGGTCACCTTTAGCAGCAGGGCCTACGTCGCGCCGGAAGAGTCGCTCCCGATCGACATCATCTCCTCCGATCAGCTCGCGAAGATGATGTCGGGGCAGAAGACCGGCGAGAAGGACAAGCCGAAGCCCAAGGTCGAGAAGATCGCCGAGCCCAAGCCCGAAGAGGACGCCGTCGGGAAGGTCACCGAGAAGAAAGAGCTGATCAAGACCAACGCGACGCCCGAGCCGCCGCCGAAGCCCGTCGAGAAACCGGTCGAGAAGAAGCCCGAGCCGCCCAAGCCCGTCGCCGAGGCGAAGCCGAAGGAAGAACCGAAGCCGCAGGAAAAGAAGCCTGATCCGGCCAAGGAAGATCCGATCGCCGAGCTGCAGAAGAAGCTGGAAACGAAGAAGCCGCCGCCCAAGCCCGTGGAGCAGAAGGTCGCGGCGGTGCAGCCGCAGCAGCAGCCGAAGCCCAAGGAGCGCAGCTTCGATCCCGCGCAGATCCAGCGCGACCTCGACAAGCGCGCTGCGACCCGGCATGAACTCGCTGGAACGGCGCTGAATGCGTCGGCGTCGCTGGGATCGACGACCGGGACTGCCGCCAACAACGTTGCGACCTGGCGAGGTGCGTTCCAGGGCGCGGTCAAGCGCTGCTTCACGCCCACCTATAACGGACAGGACGCCGATCAATACGAAGCCGACATCGACATTCCCATGAAGATCGACGGATCGCTGGCGTCCGAGCCCATCGTGGTTGCGGTGAGAGGACCGTCGCGGTCGATTGCCCAGGCGGTGGCCGAGAGCGCCAAGCGCGCCATCGTGCAATGTCAGGTCTATTCGTTCATGCCGAAGCAGCAGTACGAGAGCTGGAAGCTCATCCCGATGACTTTCGGCCTGAAAGACATGTTGTGACATCCGAACAAAAGAATTTTGCAATGAATGACGCTCGATCGATCACCCGCCGCCGCTTCATGACCCTGACCGGGTCGGGACTTGCGATGCTTGGGGGCGGACATGCGTTCGCTCAGGGCCAGCCGCGGCTCCGCATCGATCCCACCGAATTCCAGCCGGTCCCGATCGCGATCACCAACTTCCTGCCGGGCTCACCGTCGGACGGCGACGTCGGCAACGGTGTCACGCAGGTCATCACCAACAATCTGAAGCGCTCTGGCCTGTTCGCGCCGATCGACCAGGCCGCGTTCATCGAGCGCATCAGCAACATCGACGTCGCGCCGCAATTCCAGAACTGGAAGACCATCAACGCCCAGGCGCTGGTCACCGGCCGCATGACGCGGCAGCCGGACGGCAGGCTGAAGGCCGAATTCCGCCTCTGGGACGTGGTCTCCGGCCAGCAGCTTGCCGGCCAGCAATACTTCACCTCGCCGGAATACTGGCGCCGCATCGCCCATATCATCTCCGACCAGATCTACGAGCGGATGACCGGCGAGAAGGGCTATTTCGACAGCCGCGTGGTTTTCGTGGACGAGACCGGGCCGAAGGAGCGCCGCGTCAAGCGGCTCGCCATGATGGACCAGGACGGCGCCAATGTGCGCTATCTGACCCGCGGCTCCGACCTCGTGCTGACGCCGCGCTTCTCGCCGAACTCGCAAGAGATCACCTACATGGAGTTCGGCCAGGGCGATCCGAAGGTCTATCTCTTCAACATCGAGACCGGCCAGCGCGAGATCGTCGGGAACTTCCCCGGCATGACCTTTGCGCCGCGCTTCTCGCCGGACGGCCAGCGCGTCATCATGAGCCTGCAACAGGGCGGCAACTCCAACCTGTTCGTGATGGATCTGCGTTCGCGCTCGACCACGCGTCTCACCGACACGCCGGCGATCGACACGTCTCCGTCTTACTCGCCGGACGGCACCCGCATCTGCTTCGAGTCCGATCGCGGTGGCCGGTCGCAGATCTACGTCATGGCCGCGGGCGGGGGAGCTGCGCAGCGCATCTCCTTCTCCAAGGACGACACCAACGCCACCTATTCGACGCCGGTGTGGTCGCCGCGCGGCGACTACATCGCCTTCACCAGGCAGGGCGGCGGACAGTTCTCGATCGGCGTCATGAAGCCGGACGGCAGCGGCGAGCGGTTGCTCACCTCCGGCTTCCACAACGAGGGCCCGACCTTCTCGCCGAACGGCCGCGTGCTGATGTTCTTCCGCGATCCCGGCGGCAGCGGCGGACCGTCGCTGTACAGCGTCGACATTTCCGGCCGCAACGAGCTGAAGGTGCCGACGCCGGGCTTCGCCTCCGACCCGGCATGGTCGCCGCTGTTGTCGTCGACGGCTGGTCAATAGATCGCGCGTTTGGACGCGCGATCTTTTCGAAAAATCACGCCGATTTTTTCGGGTTCTGCGCGCGCGGCAAGCTTTCCTTCACCTTGCGCTCGGCAACGCTTGCCTAGTTGCTTGATATTTCAGCGGAAATCGGTTCGCTATTGCCGAAAAACAACCCGACTTTAACGATGTTCCCTCAGGAAAGCTTCACCTGGGCTGAGTAAAAGTACGCTCCAAACAGGACGCGTAACAAGCCGATGCAACTGGCCGACCAGAAGCAGAGCGATCGAGACGAGCTGGAGCCGATACTCTACGCCGCTCTCATCAACTCTATGGTGCAGAATTTCTGGGCGATTTTCCTGGGCTCGGCCTCCGCGGCCGTGGCCGCGGTGATGACTGCGCTGAAGACCGGCGACGTCTGGCTGTGGCCGATCGCGTTTCTCCTGATCGCCATCGGCACCGCGCGCGCATTCCAGATGCGCGGATACGAAAACCGGACGCAGGGACTGTCATTCGAAGAGGCCAAGCATCTGGAGCCGCGTTACTGGATCGGCGCGCTCAGCTATGCGGCGGTGCTCGGCATATGGGCCTTCGTCGTCATCTACAACAACGAGGATCCGGTCGCCGACATGCTCTGTGTCGCCATCGGCATCGGCTACACCGCCGGCGGCGCCGCCCGCAATTACGGCCAGCCCCGGGTGATCCAGTGGCACGTCGCGCTCGCCTGCGGTCCGATGTCGCTCGCCCTGCTGCTGCATGGCGGATTCTACCACATCGGTCTTGCGATCCTGCTCGTGTTCTTCTTCATCGGCCTGAAGAACATCAACCTCAGCCTGCACGCGATCTTCGTCAAGGCGCTGACCTCTAGCTTCCGCGAATCCGCGCTGGCGAGCCAGTTCGATACCGCGCTCAACAACATGCCGCACGGGCTGTGCATGTTTCGCGCCGATGGGCGCCTTGCGGTGATGAACCATCGTTTCGGCGAGCTGATGAGCTTGCCCGAGGATCTGGTCAAGCGCGGCGCCACCGCCGTCGATATCGTGTCGGCCTGCGTCGCCGCAGGCTCCATCTCGGCGGAGAGCGGCAACCAGATCCTGGCCGAGATCGAGCACGCGCGAATCCGCGAGATCGCCACCGCGGATCCCAATCCCGCGCGGGGCCGCTCGCTCGCCTGGACGTTCCAGCCGATGACCGGCGGCGGCACCGTGCTGCTGCTGGAAGACATCACCGAACGCACCAACGCGGAAGCCCGGATCAGCCATCTCGCCCGCTATGACGACCTCACGGCGCTGCCCAACCGGGTCTCCTTCCGCGACGAGATCGAGCGGCTGCTGGCGATTTCGCACCATGCCGAACGGCTCTCCGCGCTGCTGTTCGTCGACCTCGACCAGTTCAAGCAGGTCAATGACACGCTGGGTCATCCCTGCGGCGACCAGCTGCTGTGTGCGGTCGCCAACCGCCTGCGCGAGATGCTGCGGCCGGAGGATTTCGTCGCCCGCTTCGGCGGCGACGAGTTCGTCGTGTTCCAGCAGGACATCAGCTCGCCCGAGGATGCCGCAAGCCTCGCCCGCCGCATCGTCGAGCGGCTGAGCGAGCGCTATCGCATCGACAATCACCTGGTCGAGATCGGCGCCAGCGTCGGCATCGCGCTGACCTCGCCGGATGGCATCAGCGCCGATACGCTGCTCAAGAACGCCGACATGGCGCTGTACCGCGCCAAGGCCGACGGCCGCGGCACCTTCTGCTTCTTCCGCGACGAGATGGCGGCGACCGTCGAGGCCCGCCGCATCCTCGAGCTCGACCTGCGCAAGGCGCTCGCCAACGAGGAGTTCGAGCTGTTCTACCAGCCGCTGGTCAATCTCAAGTCCGGCAAGATCACCACATGCGAGGCGCTGCTGCGCTGGAATCATCCGGTGCGCGGCACGGTCTCGCCGGTCGACATCATCCCGGTCGCCGAGGACATGGGCCTGATCGTCGATCTCGGCCGCTGGATCCTGCGCCGCGCCTGCATGGAATGCATGAAGTGGCCCGAGGGCGTCAGCGTCGCCGTCAACTTCTCGCCGCAGCAATTCCACCAGCGCGACGTGCTGAGCGAAATTCGCTACGCGCTGGAGGTCTCGGGCCTGCCGGCGCATCGGCTGGAGATCGAGATCACCGAGTCCTCGCTGTTGCGCAACACCCAGCTCACCCACGACATCCTCTCGCAGCTGCATGCGCTCGGCGTGCGCATCTCGCTCGACGATTTCGGCACCGGCTATTCGAGCCTCAGCTACCTGCACAATTTCCCGATGCAGAAGGTGAAGATCGACCGCTCCTTCCTCGAAGGCATCGACACCGACCGGCCGCTGACGCTGTTGCGCGGCGTGGCGCGGCTGTCCGCCGACCTCGGCATGGCGGTCGTGGTCGAGGGCATCGAGACCAACGAGCAGCTCGAGCTGATCAGCGCCGACGGCACCGTCTCCGAGGCGCAGGGCTATCTGTTCAGCCGCCCGGTGCCCGCCGTGCGGATGCGCCAGCTCCTCAACGCCTCGCATGGACGGCGCGACGAAGCCCTGCTCCAGGTCGTCGGCTCGCGCTCCTTCGCTTAAGTCCGCGTCCGAGAATTTCCCGTCGTTTCAGTCTGTTGCCCGGGCACCGTAGTGCTACGGGGGGATTAACCCTAACACTTCGATTGCTTTGCTTCGTTGTTAAGAAGCTGTTAATAAATCATCACGCGCGTGGAGGTTGTTCCCGCGCGCATGCGGTGAGCGGTGGTGGGTAAGGAGTTGGAATGCAGTCCTCAGCCAGAGCGATCATTTCGGCTGTAGGACGGGGCGCCGAGCTCCTGACTGACGTCGATTATCATCTCGCCGACACGGTCGCGGAGAAGGAGAAGATCTACAATCTCCGCTACCGCGCCTATCTACGCGAAGGCGCCGTCAAGGAATCCGCGGACGCGCGCGTCACCGACCAGTATGACGAATTGCCGAACGCGTGGACCTTCGGCGTCTATCTGCACGGCGAGCTTTGCAGCTCCGTGCGCATCAGCGTGCTGACATCGGAGTGGCGGCAGTCGACCTCGGCCGATGTCTTTCCCGAGATCCTGCTGCCGCGACTCGATCGCGGCGAGGTCATGATCGACCCCACGCGGTTTGTCGCCGATCCCGACCAGGTGAAGCGGGTTCCGGAATTGCCCTACCTGACGACCCGGCTCGCCTACATGGCCTGCGAGCATTTCAATGCCGATCTTGGCCTTGCGATCGTGCGTCCCGAGCATCAGGCCTTCTACCGGCGGGTGTTTCTGCACGAGACCATTGCCGAGCCGAGGCTGGTTCCCGGTCTCACCAAGCCGTTCGGACTGATGGCGGCGGATTTCCCGACCTTCCGCAAGAAGGTGTTCGAACGCTATCCGATCATGCGGTCCACCGCCTTCGAGCGGCGGATGCTGTTCGGGCGCAGCGCGCAGCGCCAGGCGCCGCAGCAGCCGCTGCGGGTGCCGGATGCCGCTCACGCCTGATTCCCGGCGGGCCGCCTGACGAAGGTGCTCCGGGATTTCCCGGGGCTCAGGCCCAAAATTCAAGCAAAGCCAGCGATTTTGCCGGTGAACGCGGCTTGCTTTCACCCTCGCGCCACATTTACAACCCATTAACCATGACGGGTGCTTTTCGCCGGTGGGGGGCATTTGACCGGCTCTGGCAACATCCCATCAAGGTTGACGGAACGTTCGCTTAACCAACCCCCTGTAGACCGGACAGCAGTGGACTAACGCGAGCGTGGAGGCTCCGGAATGAAACATCCTATGCGTATCCTCCAGGGATTGAAGCTGGCCGCGGTGCTTGCCGTCGCGCTGTCGATGGGCGCCTGCGCCAACAAGAACTCTGCTGCGGATGCGATGGCCAACGCGGCGACGCCGGGCAGCCAGCAGGACTTCGTCGTCAACGTGGGCGACCGCGTGTTCTTCGAAAGCGACCAGACCGATCTGACCCCGCAGGCGATCGTGACCCTGGAGAAGCAGGCGCAGTGGCTGCAGACCTATCCGCGCTACTCCTTCACCATCGAAGGTCATGCCGACGAGCGCGGCACCCGCGAATACAACATCGCGCTCGGTGCCCGCAGAGCCCAATCGGTGCGTTCGTTCCTCGCCTCGCGCGGCATCGATGCGAACCGCATGCGCACGATCTCCTACGGCAAGGAGCGGCCGGTGGCCGTCTGTAACGACATCTCCTGCTGGTCGCAGAACCGCCGCGCCGTCACCGTGCTGAACGCGAGCTCCTGACGCTTCAAGTCAGGCGCCGTTCATCTTCAGAATTCGATTATGCCGGCGCCCTCACGGGCGCCGGTTTCGTTTCAGCGATCTGTGACAGAAACCCCGTGGTGCCAGTCACATTTTTGGCGTACTCCCCTTCAATGTGTGGCGCGTCGAATGTTCCGTCGCAGGCCATTTCGCTTTCGTCGTCAGGGCAAGATGTCATCCAGATTTAAGGTCTTTACCGGCACCGTGGCGACCGCCGCGCTGCTCTCCTTGTGTTCGCCTGTCCTCGCGCAGTCGGACGATGACCCCGAGATGCGGATCGAGCGGCTGGAGAACCAGCTGCGCCAGCTCACCGGCCAGAACGAAGAATTGCAATACCGCAACCGCCAGCTCGAAGAGCGCCTGCGGGCGCTCGAAGGCGGTGCGCAAGCTGCGCCCGGACAGGCGCCGGTGCAGCCCAGTGTCGCCGCCGTGCCACCCGCGCAGGCTGCGCCGGCCTATCGCCAGCAGCAGCCGCAACCCGCCCAGCCGAATTACGAGCAGCCGCAGATCGCGTCTCCCCCGCCGATCGTTCAGGAGCAGCCGGCGCCCGGTGCCCCCGGCACGCGCCGCCGTGGCGATGCCTTTGACCCCAGCCAGAATCCGAGCGCGCCCGGCGCGCCGCGCGCGCTCGGCGGCGGCCAGCAGCCGATGTCGGCGGGAGTCCCTGGCGGAGCGCCCGGAGGGCGCAACGCCGGCGAGCCGCTCGATCTCGCCAACACCAGCCCGCGCTATCAGCAGGGCGTGCCGCCGGCAGCCCAGCCCGGCTATCCGCCGGTCCAACAGGGCTCTCCTGCGCCAGCCGCCGGCACCGGCCTGACCACCCTGCCGCCGTCGGCGACGCCGCGCGACGAGTTCGATCTCGGCATCGGCTACATGCAGCGCAAGGACTATGCGCTCGCCGAGCAGACCATGAAGAACTTCGCGCAGAAATATCCGAGCGACCCGCTGCTCGGCGACGCGCAATACTGGCTCGGCGAGAGCTACTTCCAGCGCCAGCAATATCGCGACTCCGCGGAAGCCTTCCTCGCCGTCACCACCAAATACGAGAAGTCGGCCAAGGCGCCGGATGCGCTGCTGCGGCTCGGCCAGTCGCTGGCCGCGCTGAAGGAGAAGGAGGCCGCCTGCGCCGCCTTCGGCGAGGTCGGCCGCAAATACCCGCGCGCCTCCGCCGGCGTCAAAGCCGCCGTCGACCGCGAGCAGAAGCGGGTGAAGTGCTGACCGCGCAGCGTTGATCGCTGACAACGCGGATGGTGCTGCGCTAAACAGTCGGTCCATCCGCTGGCGATTGCTGGGCAGCGTCATGTCAGACGACGACAATTCTCCGATCTCCGCGCGCGAGGCGAAGCAGCTCTTCGCCGAGTTGAAAAGTGCGCCCGCACTGGTGCTCGCGGTGTCCGGCGGGCCCGACTCGATCGCGCTGATGTGGCTCGCCGCGCGCTGGCAGCGCAGCCTTGCGCGCGGCCCGCGTCTCACCGTCGTCACCGTCGATCATGGCCTGCGGGCCGAGGCGGCGCGCGAGGCGCGCGAGGTGAAGCGGCTCGCTACCGAGCTCGGCCTGCCACACCGGACCCTGCGCTGGCGCGGCGCCAAGCCGAAGACGGGACTGCCCGCGGCCGCGCGCGAAGCCCGCTACCGCCTGCTCATGCAGGCCGCGCGCAGCGCCGGTGCGAGCCATGTGCTGACCGCCCACACCCGCGACGACCAGGCCGAGACGCTGTTGATGCGCCTCGTCCGCGGCAGCGGACTTGCCGGGCTGTCGGCGATGGCGCGCCTCACGGAGCGCGACGGCATCGTGCTGGCGCGTCCGCTGCTCGACGTCCCGAAGGCGCAGCTGATCGCGACCCTGAAGCGCGCGAAGATCGGCTTTGCCGATGATCCCACCAACCGCGACACCGCCTTCACCCGGCCGCGGCTGCGCGCGCTGTTGCCGCAGCTCGCGGCCGAGGGCGGCGACGCCCGCAGTCTGGCGCGGCTCGCAGCCAGGCTGGCGCGCGCCAATGCGGCGGTGGAGGTGCTGACGGACGGGGCCGAGCGCTTCCTTCGCTTGAGGGATCGCGACGATGCGCCGCATGGGCCGGATATGCGAAGCTTTGAGGCCGGCGCGTTCGCCACCCTACCGGAGGAGGTCCGGCTGCGGATGCTGCTGCGGGCCATCAACGCGCTCGGGCACGAGGGGCCGGCGGAACTCGGCAAGGTCGAAACCCTCCTGGCCGCGCTCGATCAGGCCATCGCTGCTGGTATGGCCGCAGCTCCCCGCGCAGCCGTAAATGGCCGGCCGGTCCTGAAGCAGACCCTTGCGGGAGCCTTGATCAGCCTTGCCGGCGGGCGTATCCAGATCGCGCCGGCGCCGGCCCGGCGGCGCAAGGGCGATAGAGGCGGATCATGACACCGGCTGTTTCGAGGCAGCGCCGTCAGGTCACCTTAACCAGGCAGGAAAAACCCCGGGTAGGTCGCCATTATTTCAGCGGGAATCGCCCTAAGATGGGATAAATAGTCCCATCTCGTTCCCTTGGCAGCGACCGGGGCGGCACCTAAATTGTATGCGTCTAACCGAGAGGATTCCTTGGGGATTTCCTCGTACTGCCCAAGGATTCAGGCCGCGATCCGCGCGACCACGAAGGAAGATCGATGAACGCCAATCTGCGCAATTTCGCCCTCTGGGTCATCATTGTCTTGCTGCTGTTGGCGTTGTTCACGCTCTTCCAAAATCCGGGTCAGCGCGCCTCCTCGCAGGACATCGCCTTCTCCCAGCTCCTGAGCGAGGTTGACCGCGGCAATGTGCGCGACGTCGTGATCCAGGGGCCTGATATCCACGGCACCTTCACCAACGGCTCCAGCTTCCAGACCTATGCGCCGAACGACCCGACGCTGGTCAAGCGCCTCTATGACAGCAAGGTCCAGATCACCGCGAAGCCGCCGGGCGACAACGTGCCCTGGTTCGTCTCGCTGCTGGTCTCCTGGCTGCCCTTCATCGCGCTGATCGGCGTGTGGATCTTCCTGTCGCGGCAGATGCAGGGCGGCGCCGGCAAGGCGATGGGCTTTGGCAAGTCGCGTGCGAAGATGCTCACTGAAGCGCATGGCCGCGTCACCTTCGAGGACGTCGCCGGCGTGGACGAAGCCAAGCAGGACCTGCAGGAGATCGTCGAATTCCTGCGCGACCCCGGCAAATTCCAGCGCCTCGGCGGCCGCATTCCGCGCGGCGTGCTGCTGGTTGGCCCTCCCGGCACCGGTAAGACCCTGATCGCGCGTGCGGTCGCGGGCGAAGCCAACGTGCCGTTCTTCACCATTTCGGGTTCTGACTTCGTCGAGATGTTCGTCGGCGTCGGCGCGAGCCGCGTCCGCGACATGTTCGAGCAGGCCAAGAAGAACGCCCCCTGCATCATCTTCATCGACGAAATCGACGCTGTCGGTCGTCATCGTGGCGCCGGTCTCGGCGGCGGCAATGACGAGCGCGAGCAGACGCTGAACCAGCTGCTGGTCGAGATGGACGGCTTCGAGGCGAACGAGGGCGTGATCCTGATCGCCGCCACCAACCGTCCTGATGTGCTCGATCCCGCGCTGCTGCGTCCCGGCCGCTTCGACCGTCAGGTCGTGGTGCCGAATCCGGACGTTGTCGGCCGCGAGCAGATCCTCAAGGTTCACGTTCGCAAGGTGCCGCTGGCGCCGGATATCAACCTCAAGACCATCGCGCGCGGCACCCCGGGCTTCTCCGGCGCCGACCTGATGAACCTCGTCAACGAAGCTGCGCTCACCGCCGCCCGCCGCAACAAGCGGATGGTGACTCAGGCCGAGTTCGAGGAGGCCAAGGACAAGGTGATGATGGGCGCCGAGCGCAAGTCGCTCGTCATGACCGAGGAAGAGAAGCTCTTGACGGCCTATCACGAGGGCGGCCACGCCATCGTCGGCCTCAACGTGCCCGCGACCGATCCGATCCACAAGGCGACGATCATCCCGCGCGGCCGTGCGCTGGGTATGGTCATGCAGCTGCCCGAGCGCGACAAGCTGTCGATGTCGCTGGAGCAGATGACCTCGCGCCTCGCCATCATGATGGGCGGCCGCGTCGCCGAAGAGCTGATCTTCGGCCGCGAGAAGGTGACCTCGGGTGCTGCCTCCGACATCGAGCAGGCCACGCGCCTTGCCCGCATGATGGTGACGCGCTGGGGCCTGTCGGAAGAGCTCGGCACCGTCTCTTACGGCGAGAACCAGGACGAGGTGTTCCTGGGCATGTCGGTGTCGCGGACGCAGAACGCGTCCGAAGCGACCGTCCAGAAGATCGACTCCGAGATCCGGCGTCTGGTCGAGGAAGGCTACAAGGAAGCCACCCGCATCCTCACCGAGAAGCACGGTGATCTTGAGGCGCTGGCCAAGGGCCTGCTCGAGTTCGAGACGCTCTCCGGCGACGAGATCGTCGATCTGCTCAAGGGCAAGAAGCCGAACCGCGAGTCCGTGCTCGAGCCGACCACGCCGCGCGCCTCCGCCGTGCCCCCGGCCGGCAAGTCGCGCCCGCGGCCCGATCCGGATCCGGGCCTGGAGCCGCAGCCGCAGGCGTAACGCCTCTCGCGTCGTGGCCGGCTATTCCGGCAAACCGTTAGTGCAAAAGCTCGGCATCAAGCCGGGCTTTTGTATTTTCGTGGACGGCCTTTCGTCGGCCTATCGCGATGTCGTCGGTGAATTGCCCGATGATGTGAAGATCGCAAAGACCGCCAAGGCGCCGCTCGACATGGTGCATGTCTTCGCGACCGAAGCCAAAGGCTTTGCGGTCAAGCTGCGCAGCTACCGCAAGGCGATCGCACCTGATGGGATGATCTGGGCGTCATGGCCGAAGAAGGCCTCGGGCGTCGCGACTGACGTGACGGAAACGCTGGTGCGCGAGACCGCGCTCGCGAACGACCTCGTCGACATCAAGGTCTGCGCCGTCGACGACGTCTGGTCCGGCCTCAAGCTCGTGATCCCCGTGAAGGACCGCCCGGCGAAGAAGTAGGCTGGGCAAAGGCGCGCACGCGCCGTGCCCATTCTGATTCCGGAGTATGAGGCGGTGAAGGCTGGGCGATCGCCGCTGTTCAAGTCCCGTAGGGTGGGCAAAGGCGCCTTTGCGCCGTGCCCACCACCTATCGGCAAGCGAGACAGAAGTCGTGGGCACGCTTCGCTTTGCCCACCCTACGATATTTCACTTCGCCGCGGCTCCCGCCCTCTCGCCGCGCCGCCCGAGAAAGCGCAGCACATCGTCGTTGAACTGCTCCGGATCCTGCAGAAACGAGAAGTGACTGACCTCCGGCTGGATCAGCAGGCCGGCGCCCGGGATGTTCGCCGCCATGAACTCGGTGTTCTCGCGCTTGATCGCCTCGTCGTGATCGCCATCCACGATCCAGGTCGGGACCTTGATCGCCGCGAGATCCGACGCCGTCCATTTCGGCTGGCTCTCCCACATCTTGGTAATCTCCGCGACGAAGCTCTTGTACTCCGTCGGGGTCGGCGAGAGACGCTTGTACTCCTCGCCGGCTCTGGCGATGTAGGCGTTGAAGACGTCGCTTGACGCAATATCGGCAACGCCCGACGGATCCGAGTTGGCCGCGAAAGCGAACAGCTTGGTGACCCGCTCCGGGTGCTTCATCGCGATGTCGAGGCCGATGATCGCGCCGTCGCTCCAGCCGACGATCGCGGCCTTCCTGATCTTGAGATGGTCGAGCAGCCCGACCACGTCCGAGGCCATCAGATCGTAGCCATAGGGCTCCTGGTTGCGGCTGCTGCGCCCGTGCCCGCGGCTCTCCATGACGATGACCTGATTGCGCCGTTGCAGCGCACGGACCTGGTGACCCCAGTAGTTGGCGTTGGCGAGGCCGCCATGCAGCAACAGCACCGGCTCCCCGCGGCCGAACACGGCGTACCAGACCTTGATGCCGTTGACGGGCGCGAAGCCGCTCTGCGCCGCCTTGGGCAAGGTCGGCGTCGGCGGCAGGCTCAGCCATTGCGGCGCCGCATGCGCAGCATTGATCGAGACCATGACGAGAAGGGCGGTGAGGAGTTTGCGAAACATCATGACACGTCTTCCTGTTCGTCCACCGGACATTAGCGCATGACAAAGTGGCGGCGTCACGTTCCAAGACAAAAACCAGGGCGCGGGCTTTCGTCCCTCCCTCGCGTTCCACAAACAAACGACGCTTTCCGTATTTGAACGACCAGATCGCGCCTAGTGGCGAGTCCGCCATCACGGCGAGCTTGTCCAGCACACCATGTCGGCCCACCTCCTGCCGCACCGGCCGCACGATGCACCGGCCAATGATGGAGATCGACTATGACTGGACTTAAGATCCTCGCTGCCGTGGCTGTGTTGTCGGCCCTGACTGCAACCACCGCCTACGCGCAATCCGGTTTTGCGAGCAGTCATCCGGACACGTACGAAGCGGAGAACCCCAATCGCAACCTGAATGGCACGCTGACGCCGGCGGGCCGGCTGGGCCTCGAGTTGCCGGACGGCGCGGCTCCCGCGCAAGGCGCCGACAGCGCCATGGCTCGCGCGGACGGCGCCGCTTCCCGTTCTTGCTCCGGGCGTTACCGGTCCTTCGATCCGGCGACGGGCACCTATCTCGGTCTGGACGGCAACCGCCATCCCTGCAGGTAAGGCAAAGCGGCAAATCACCGGATCAATTGGACCTCCGGCCGCATGGCCGGAGGACTCCATGCAAGATGCTGCCGGGATGAAGCTGGAGTCGCGTCCTCACTTCGACGATTTCGCGGCCGCGCTGTCGTCCCGCACATGGATCACCGCGATGTCGTCGGCATAGATTCGCTTCCAGCCCTTGAGCTGATCAAGGATCTGGGGGCCGGGCGCATCGGCAACCAATAGCGTCGCGTCGATCTTGTACTCATCCAGCAGGCGCGGAAGCAGCTCGGGCTTCTTGCCCTCGGTCGCCTTGAAGAAGTCCATCACGAATTTCTCGCCATAGAGCTCGGCGCGGCCGTCGACGTAGACGGGGATGTCGCGCGAGATCAGGTAGCCGCCGAACTGATAGGCATTGAAGATGCGCTGGACCTTGCGCTGCTCGAGCAGGTCGACGGCGGCAACCGGCGTCTGCGTCATCGTGAAGGTGAAGCGGTGGTGCCCCATGTAGAGCGAGGTCGAGGTCCAGCCTGCGGCCACGATCATCAGCGCGCCAAGCGCGGTGACATAGTGGGCCGGCCAGCGGTCGGTGCCGGTGGAGTCCGGCTGCGGGCGCGGGACCAACTCGCCGAGCGGCTTCGCCAGCACCAGCGGCACCAGGAAGGCAAAGGCCTCGATGCTCCTGACATGGGTCAGCGCGCTCCAGGTCAGGAACAGGATCAAAAAGATCCTCGGCGCCGAGAGCACCAGGCCGCGATAATAGCCGAAGGCGATCAGGCCGAGCAGCGCGCCTTCGAACGAGGTGAACGTGGCAAAGTTCGCCGGCATCCATTCGAAGATCAGCGACAGCAGCTCGCCGAGGCTGAGGATGTTGGTCGCGCCCAGCAGCGTCTTCCAGCCGTACGGCGTGCAGCAGCTGGCGATCACTGCGCCGATGCCGAACAGCACCCAGCGCATGAACAGTCGGAGCCGTTGTCCCTTCTCGGCATGCTCGACGGCCTCGAGCGAGATCGGACCGATCAGCGCCAGGCCGAGCACGAAGCCGCCATGCAGGTTCGCCCAGAGCGCCATCAGCGGCAGCCAATACCAGGACGGCGCACGCCTGCGGTCGGCGGCCGCCATCAGCAGGCCGACCCACGCCACCATGACCGGCAGCGCCAGAATATGCGGGCGCGCCAGGACGTGGTGCAACGACAGCAGCAGCGCCAGCATCGCAAACAGCACTGCCCGCGGTGCCTCGATCTGCGCGTCGAGCAGATAGACGAAGATTGCGGCCGTGAGCGCGGTCGCCATCGCGGTGAGGATGACGGGACCCGCCCAGTCCCATTGCGCATGGGAGAAGGCGAGCAGCACTTGCGACAGCCACGACGTCGAAATCCACGGCGCGCCGGCCCGCGTGAAGGAATAGAAATCCGTGGTGGGCACGGCGCCGTGATCGAGGATCCATTGCCCGACCTTGATCTGCCAGAACGAGTCGGAGTCCTGAAGCAGCGTGTCGCCGACATAGAGGAAGAACAGATAGGCGCCTGCACCGACGCACAGCGGCACCAGGGCTCGCGCGCGGCCCTGCATCGCGATGCTGTTGGCAAAGGAAAGGGACATTCCGCCTCGTCGTCCTGTTGTTCTTGTCGGTTCGGCGGCAGTGGACCACGGCGGTCATAACTTCGGGTAAATCGGGGCCGGGTCGGCGTCACGTCCGGATGATTTAACGGGTTGTTTTAGATTTCGGTTTACCATCGACGAATACACGCAAACCGCTCAGTGTTTACGCAGTCGAATTAACTGCGGCGCAATTCTTTGCCTCTACGTTCGGTTCCATGGTCGGGCGGCGCTGGGAAGCCGAAGAGACCAGACCAGTTGTAGCCTCGTGTACTTTTTGGGAGCACTCTATGAAGAACCTCGTTGCGCGCTTTGTGAAGGATGAATCCGGCGCCACCGCCATTGAATACGGCCTGATCGCTGCCGGCATCGCGCTGGCGATCATCACCGTCGTCAACAACCTCGGCAGCACGCTGAACACCAAGTTCACCTCGATCTCGACCAGCCTCAAGTAAGGCCGGACAAGTTGAGAGTTGAAAGAGCCTCGTCCGAGACGAGGCTCTTTTCTTTTGTGCGGGGAGCTTTGCAGCCGGGGACCGAGGGTTAACGGACGTGGTCGCGTTTTGGTCTTGCTGCGGGGTGTCTGGCCCTCATGGTGCGGGGCCAGCCACCACAAGAACGCGGCGAAGCGTCCGCGCAAGGCCGCGAGAGCTGGCGGCCTGGAGCGTGATCCGGACCCGCAGGGCCGCGTTTGCCTAAAATGTGCGGCGGTATTCCCGAGAGTTCATGCTCTAGCAACACGCCAAGACGCGATGACGATTCACTCCAATCTCGTCGCGCTTTGGTTCGTGGCTCACCGTGACGGGGAGGGGAGCGGTGTGTCGTCGCGGACGTGGACCACGGCGACATCATCCGCATAGAGGCGCTTCCAGCCCGGCAGATGGTCCATGATCCTCGAGGCGGGCACCGTGGGGTTCAGCAGCGTCGCGTCGATCCGGTAGGTATCGAGCAGGCGCAGGAGCGTCTCGACGTTCTTGCCCTCGACGGCGTCGAAGTAGTCGAGCACGAACTGCTCGCCATACAGCTCGGCGCGGCCATCGATGAAGGTCTTGATGTTGCGGGTGATCAGATAGCCGCCGATCGGAGCGGTGCTGAAGATCCGCTGCGCGTGCCGCCGCTCGAGCACGTCGACCGCGGCCGCGGGGGACTGATTGCCGATGAAGGCATACCGGTACGGCGTGGCATAGGACCGCGTGATGCTCCAGCCGGCCGCGACGATCGCGAGCGCAGCGATTGCGCTCACTGCAAAGGAGGACCGGGCGTCTGCCGCCCTCAGCGCGACCGCTCTCGTCACGCCCAATTGCTCGGCGAACGGCTTCGCCAGCACGAGCGGCGTCAACAGCGCAAAGGCCTCGATGTTTCTGACGTGATTGAGGGCCGCCCAGACCAGGCCGAGCAGCAGAAGAATACGGGTCCAGGACAGCACCAGCCCGCTGTAGTAGCCGATGGCGATCAATCCGAGCAGGCTGGCTCCAAACAGATCGAGCGAGCTGAAGTCGGCGGGCATCCATTCCCAGATCATCGAGAGCAGCTTGCCGAGGCTGAGGATCTTCGTCGATGCGAGAAGCGTGTTCCAGCCATAGGGCGTGCAGCAGGCTGCGGCCAGCGCAGCAAGCCCGAACACGGCCCAGCGCGCCGCCAGCGCAAATCGATCCTTGCGATCGGCGGATGCGAGCGCATCGAGGCCGATGGCCCCGATCAGCGCCAGCCCCATGACGAAGCCGCCGTGAAGATTGGCCCATAGCGCCATCAAGGGCAGCAACAGCCAGGAGGGCGCGGTGCGCCGGTCGGCGGCCGCCAGCAGCCCGCCGACAAAGGCCACCATGACCGGCAGGGCCAGCATGTGCGGGCGGGCGAGGAAATGCCCCATCGACATGAAGAGGAGCGGGGTGACGAGCAGAAAGGCGCGCGCCGGCTCCAGATAAGGCTCAAGCAGGTGAACGAAGATCGCCGCGGTCGCTCCGATTGCAAGCGATGTCAGGATAACCACGCCCGACCAGTTTGACGGCTCGTAAACCAGCGCGAACAGGACTTGCGACAGCCAGGAGCTGGAGATCCAGGGCTCACCGGCGCGCGTAAACGAATAGATGTCGGTGGTGGGCAGCGCACGATGTTCGAGAATCCACTGTCCGATCTTGATCTGCCACAGCGTATCGGAATCCCGCAGCATGATGTCGCCGACGCCGAGGAAGAACAGGTACACACCGGCGCCGATGCAGAGCGGCACGAGCCAGCGCGCAACGCCGCGGACGGGAACGCTGCTTGTAACGGAAACCGACATTGGACTCTCGGGGTTGAACGACCACGCACAACAGCAGATCCGCACCTGAGCATGATCGCTTTTAAGTTGGGGTAAACCGGGCCGGTTCGCCGCCGCCAAGCGGTGCAAGGATGCGTTTACTACCTGCTCGCGTGCGCCTCGGAGTTGCGTGGCGCCCGTATCCTCATTTGCTCCTTGTCATTCGTCCTGAATAGTTGTTCAGTCCTTGCGGGGCGATTTGCAGCGATTGAGTGACGAAGCGTTCGGCCGCAGGGCGTGCGGCAGGCGTGTGGGACAGGAAGCGCGCCATGGTTTATCGGCGGACGCATCAAGTGGTTAAGCGCCTTGCGGCCCGGCGCAGTGCGATCTTGGCGGCGGCGCGGGAGGCTGCGGCGGAAGGCGGGATGGCGGCGGTGCAGATCGCGCCGGTCGCGGTCCGGGCCAATGTCGCGGCCGGCACGGTCTACCGCTACTTCCCCTCCAAGGCCGAGTTGATCTCCGAATTGATCGCCGAGGTCTCCCGCGACGAGCTCGCGGCGATCCGCCGGGCGGCCGATGCCGCGCCGGGTCCGTCCTCGGCGCTGGCTGCTGCCGTCACCACGGTGGCGGTCCATACCCTGTCGCAGCGCAGGCTGGCCTGGGGCATCCTGGCCGAGCCGGTCGATGTCGATGTCAGCGCCTCCCGGCTTGCCAGCCGGCGCGAGATCGCGGGCGAGATCGCAGGCCGGATCGATGCGGCCGTGCGCGCCGGTCACCTGCCGGCGCAGGACACCGCGCTGGCCGCCACCGCGCTGCTCGGTGCGCTGCATGAGGCCCTGGTCGGGCCGCTCGCGCCTGACAATCTCGAAGATCCCGTCAAGATGCGCGATGCGGTGCAGACCGTGACGCTGCTTGCGCTGCGCGCCGTCGGCGTCATGGACGCCCGCGCCCGCGGCCTGGTGGTGCAGCAGACGCTGCTCCCGACCACGAAAGCGCTGGTCGGGGCCTGAATCGAGGGCGCGACCAAGGCCGGGGGCCTGATCGCGCTCAGGCCGTTGTCAGAGCGCGCCTTTTCGAAAAAGCCGAGCAGGCACGCCGGACAGGCCGGCTACTGTGCATGGGGTTGTTTTCGACGTTTTTGCTTGCCGGGCGCCCGCGGACCTAGATATCCGCGCCGCCCTCGGGGCCGACGGAGGCGATGCGCACCATGTTGGTGGTGCCGGGAATGCCGAGCGGCACGCCGGCGACGATGATCACGCGCTGGCCGGCGCGGACGAAGCCGTCGCGGAACGCGATCTGGCCGGCGCGGCTCACCATGTCGTCCTGGTCGCGCGCATCTTCCGCCACCACGCAATGCACGCCCCAGACCACCGCCAGCCGGCGTCCGGCCGCGATGTTCGGCGTGATCGCCACGATCGGCGGCTTCGGCCGCTCGCGCGCGACGCGCACCGCGGTCGAGCCCGAGCTGGTCCAGCAGATCAGGGCCGGCAGGTCGAGCGTCTCGGCGATCTGGCGGGCGGCGTCCGCGATGGCGTCGCCTGCGGTGGATTCCGGCGCGGGGCGCTGCGCGGTCAGCACGGACCGATAAATCGGGTCGCGCTCGACCTCTTCGCCGATGCGGTTCATGGTCGAGACCGCCTCGACCGGGAATTTTCCGGCCGCCGATTCCGCCGACAGCATGATGGCGTCGGCGCCTTCATAGACGGCGGTGGCGACGTCCGAGACCTCGGCGCGTGTCGGCACCGGCGACTGGATCATCGATTCCAGCATCTGGGTCGCGATCACCACCGGCTTGCCGGCGCGGCGCGCCATGCGCGTCATCTGCTTCTGGAGGCTCGGCACGCGCTCCAGCGGCAGCTCGACACCGAGATCGCCGCGCGCCACCATCAGCGCGTCGGAGGCCTCGATGATGTCGGCGAGGCGGTCGATCGCCTGCGGCTTCTCGATCTTGGCCATGACAGCGGCGCGGCCGCGGATCATCTTCTTGGCCTCGATCACGTCGTCGGCGCGCTGCACGAAGGACAGCGCGATCCAGTCGACGCCGGTGACCAGCGCCGCCTCGAGGTCGGCGCGGTCCTTCGGCGTCATCGCCGAGACCGGCAGGTCGGTGTCGGGCAGGCTGACGCCCTTGCGGTCGGACATCCGTCCGCCGACCACGACGCGCGTCACCGCGTGCTCTTTCGAGGTCTCCTCCGCGATCAGCCGGACCTTGCCGTCGTCCAGCAGCAGCGCATGGCCGGGCCGCAGCGCGGCGAGGATCTCCGGATGCGGGAGATTGACGCGCGTGGCATCGCCCGGCGCCTTGTCGGAATCGAGCGTGAAGGTCTGGCCGTTCTGGAGCTGGACCGAGCCTTCGGCGAAGGCGCCGAGCCTGAGCTTCGGTCCCTGAAGGTCGACCAGGATGCCGATCGGCCGGCCGTAGCTGCTCTCGACATTGCGGATCGTCGCCACCAGCTCCCGCATCTTGTCATGCGGGGTGTGGCTCATGTTGATGCGGAACAGGTCGGCGCCGGCCTCGAACAGGCGGCGGATCATCGCGAGGTCCGAAGAGGCAGGTCCAAGGGTCGCGAGAATCTTGATACGGCGAAGACGCCTCATGGCTTATTCCCAGGCGGAGGGGGAGCTGCGGCCGGTGGCAGGCCGGGCGAGCCCGGGGGCGTAGCACCGGGCGGGCCATTGGGCAAACCCGGAACGCCGCCACCCGGGCCAACCGGGCCGGGCATGCCAGGCAGGCGCGGCTGTGCCGGCTGCTCGTTGGCATCGGTGAGCTGCACCGTCCAGGCGCGCTGCTCGCCGGTATCGACCTCGAAATAGCCGGTGCGGTCATAGCCGCGCGCCAGGCAATCCTCGGTGCCGCGGATGGTGAATTCCTTGTCGCGCGAGCACATGAAGGCCTGGCCCGACCATTCGCCGCCGCGGTCATAGTCGATCGCGTAGATGTAATAGTAGCGGGCGACCAGCGTTCCCCGCAGCAGGGTCTCGCAGGAGCGGGAGGAGATGTTCCACCAGCCCTCGGTGGTCCAGCCCTCGGCGTCCTTGTAGCCGAGCGCAATGCCGACCCGGCTCGAGGTGTTGTTGCAGAGGCGGAAATCGGCGGAGGCGGGGCTCGTCCAGAGGCACAGCACGGCAATCGCCAGCACCGGGACCAACCGGGCGAGCAGGCGAAACGGGGAACGGGGAGATTCGGCGATCATTGTCGCGGAACGTATACCAGATGATTGACGATTTGGCGTAGGGCCGGGGAACTGCCGCGAGAGGCGGCCCGGGGCCCGTTTGCGCCGCGATATGGCAAAATCTGTGACAGGACCCCACCTGATCCCGTAAGGGTGACGACATCAGGGGTAGCCAAGGGATTCAGTGATGGCAATCGACGACAAAACCAGAACGGAACTCGAAGCGGCCGCTTTCCGGCGCCTGGTCGACCATTTGCGGGAACGGACGGACGTCCAGAATATCGACCTGATGAATCTGGCGGGCTTCTGCCGCAACTGCCTGTCCAACTGGCTCAAGGACGCAGCCGACGCCCAGGGCGTCGCCTTGAGCAAGGACGAGAGCCGGGAGGCCGTCTACGGCATGCCCTATGAGACCTGGAAGGCGAAGCACCAGGGCACGGCCACGCCCGAGCAGATCGAGGCGATGAAGAAGGTCCACCCTCACGGGCACTAGTCTTTCTCCGTCATTCCGGGGCGATGCGCAGCATCGAACCCGGAATCTTGAGATTCCGGGTTCGCCCTTCGGGCGCCCCGGAATGACGACAATCTCCAGTATCTTCTCATCTCCTGTGGGCGCGCTGTGGACGAGCGCGATGCTTGCTTGAACGCGGGGGGCACGAACCCTAAGGGTTCAGGCAGCACGCGCGGTGAGGGATGCCGGCGTCACCTCGTTTTGCCAGTTTCATTGGGAGTACCAAGATGGCCACCTCCGCCGCCGTTCGCGACGACGAGCCCGCGACGAAATTTGCCAAGGACCAGCTCAAATCCATCATCGAGCGCATCGAGCGGCTGGAGGAAGAGAAGAAGGCGATCTCCGACGACATTCGTGACGTCTATGCCGAGAGCAAGGGCAACGGCTACGACGTCAAGGCGCTGCGCACCATCGTGCGGATGCGCAAGCAGGATCCCAACGAGCGCGCCGAGGCCGAGACCATTCTCGAGACCTACATGCAGGCGCTGGGAATGATCTGAGGTCTGTACTGTCGTCCTGGCGAGAGCCAGGACCCATAGCCACAGGCCGTGGTTATTGCGAAGGCCGGCAGTTGCATTATCGTCGTGCGGGATTGGTACCGCGCTTCATCGATAGATTCCGCGGTATGGGTCCTGGCTTTCGCCAGGACGACACCAGTGTCGTGGGTCCATCGAGGGAAACGCCGTGACTGCGCCGCCGCTACCGCGCGAGGTGAGCCGTGCCTTCGACGCTCTTCCGGCGCCGATCGGCAAGCGGCTGCTTCAGGTGCGTGCGCTGATCTTTGCGACCGCTGCGGCGCATGACGACGTCGGCCCGCTCACCGAAACGCTGAAATGGGGCGAACCCGCTTATCTGACCGATGAGACCGGCAGCGGCTCTACGATCCGGCTCGGGCGCGTGAAGGACTCCGATCGCGCCGCCATTCTCGTCAACTGCAGGACGACGCTGGTCGATACGTTCCGCGAGCGCTTTCCCGATCAGTTCGAGTATCGGCAGACGAGGGCGTTGCTGTTGCCGGTATCCGGCGCGCTTCCGAAGCAGCAGCTCACCGTCTGTCTCTCGCTGGCGCTGACGTATCATCTGGATCGGCGGGTCAGGAAAGCGAGATAGAAGCTGCGGGTTTCGACACTATAGTCTTGGAAATGGCGAGCACGCCGTTGCGCCGGTCCGGCGCGCAGCCTCTATCGGCAGGATTGTCGGTCTCGTCTCAATTGCCGCGTCCGCGTTTGGAGTCTCGTCCCGCCTGCGCCCGCTTGTTGGCCTGCGAGACCCTTCCGATTTTTCCGGCGGAAGTTTCTTGATCCGGCGACGGCTTGGGATGGGCCGCATGCCGTCATGCGAAGTTGGGGTCGTCTGCGGTCGGGAAAACTGACGTGTCCGACGAAGTGCCAGCGCCCGTCGCGCCGCTTCCCCGAGCTCTCGTCGTGCCTCAAACTTTCGGATGCGCCTCAGCTCGTTCTTGACGCGCTTGATGGCGGCAGCGAAGACCGATTGGAGCCGGTTTGCGTGCTCTGCCGTTCCGGAGAAACTCTTGCCGCGCGGGTCGGTCGTCCCCTTTGTTTCGCGGCGTCGATGCCGCGACAATGTACGCTCCCTGTCGCGCAGGTCCCGTAGCCGGTCGCGAAGGCCCTCAAGTCCATCGCGCCCCATCTCTCCAACCACGGGATGGTGCGTATTCAATATGACTTCGCGCTCGTCCTGGTTCAGAAGGCTGAGCTCAGACTTGCATGGAACTGACATCGCACGCTCCCTTCCGGGTTTTTCGCGCACTGCCATAATGCGCGTTTGGAATGCGCAGCGATACCGGGTGATTACCCGTTGGAAGTGGGGGAATCCTCCTTAGTGCATATGCGCACCAGGCTTGGGCAGAATCCGTTCATCTGTCGTCACGGACAAGTAAACCCAGTGCGCGCGCACCATCCGGGCCACGACATTGTGTTCGTGGAAATACCGCCTCAGCGCAACGCGGCGGTGCGAACGACGAAGGAGGTCGTATCGAGCTTCGCGGTGGCGCTGCCCGAGAAGCTGTCGCAGGACAGGCCCTGCATCGGATCGTCGGTGAAGCCCATGGCGATCACGGCCTGCGGCTTGACGAAATAGCCGCGCAGCGCGGTCATATCGAGCTCGCCCATCAGCGTCACCGACATCGCGCGGCTGGCGCTCGGCGACAGCATCACGATCTTGAGCCAGATGCTCTCGCCCTTGGCCGCGGAGAGCCGGGTCGCGGTTGCGACCATGCCGTCGACGCTCTTGCCGACCACCGTGTTGATCTCGGTTGCCTGGGCGCCGCTGCGGGACGCGGCGGCGGGACGGGCCGAGCGCGGGATCGGCGCGGAAGCGGCAACGACGTTGGCGCGATCGACCGGGGAGGCGGCCGGTGCGTAAGCCAGCGCCTGAAGAGTTGCGTTGGAGACGCTGGCGGTGGGCTGCGGATCGGTCGCGGCGGCAAGCGCCTGGCGGGCCTTCAGCGCGGCGATCTGCGCTGGTGTCGCCTGCTGCGGCGTCGCCGGAGTGTCCCAGAAGCCGCGGGCATTGATGATGTCGGCCGGGGTTTCAGGCTTGCCGGCCGCCGGCTTGTCAGCCACGGGCGCCGGCTTCGGCTTGGGCGGCGCAACGATCTGCGCATCGGCCGAGGCGAGCTGCAGCGTGGCGGCGACCTGCGGCTTGGCGCGCGGCGTCGGCACCGGATCGGCCGGCTTGGCCGCAGCGGCGACCACGGTGGGCGCCACGGGCTTGGCGGCCGGGGCTGGTGCGCCCTCGTCATCCTCGTCGCTGCTGCTGGCTGCCGGCGCCGACTTGCTCTTGAACAGGGCGGCAAAGAAGTTCGGCTTGCTGGCACCGTCGTCACCGTTGCCGCGGCGCTCGATCTCGGCCTTGGCGAGCTCATAGCCCTTCAGCGGCGTGCCGTCGGTCGGCAGATGCACCGTTTTTCCGTCCGGGAAGACGCGGGCGAGCTGGTCATGCGTCATGCGCGGCCAGTGCCGGATGCTGCCGGTGTCCAGATGCACGAAGGGCGAGCCGGAGGTCGGGTAGAAGCCGACACCGCCGCGCTGGAGGCGCAGGCCGGCGAAACGGATCTGCTCCAGCGGCACGCCCGGAATGTAGAAGTCCATCGCATGCCCCAGCATGTGCTGGCTGAAGCGCGCCACACCGGAGGAACGGCGGCGGAGCATCGCGTTGGTGGCGGGGGAGCGGTAGGAGGAGATGATCTGGATCGGCTGCTTGCCGTCGACGTCGCGATAGACTTCCCAGAGGATGTCGAACAGGTGACGGTCCATGACCGTCTCGTCCTGGGTGCGCCAGTCGCGGAGGAAGTGGTTGAGCTGCTTCAGCGACGCGTCGTCGTAGCGGCCGTCGCGCTTGAAGGTGACGGTGAGGTCTTCGCCGGAATGGGTGTGGTGGAAGGAGAGCGTCTTGGTCTCGTTCAGCGCGGCGGCGTTATGGACCGAGCCGGCGGCAGCCAGCAGCAATACGGAGGCGAGGCCGATCCGGGATCCGGCCTTCACTCCCGCATGGGACAACGACAGCACAGCGAATTGGCGTGCAAGACCAGTCAGCACGTATGAGCCCACCCAGTCGACGAGCGTTCAAATGGACTCTCCCGCCAACCCCGTTAGCGCGAGAAAGAGGATGAACGCTTTATTAAAGCGAGAAGGTTAATTCGAGGTTGACCTTCCCGCCCCCAAACCAAGTCAGAATACAAACCTAACCGGTTGAGTGTGGCAAAAAAACGCCCGCTGCCCGGGGTCCGGGTCGAGAATGGTTAACGCGAAACGCCCCCATCCAGGGGACGGGGGCGTTGATTTTATTGCAGAATTTCAGGAAGCGAGCGGCCGGGCCCGGCTCAGCGGGTAAACACCCGCTGCGGCCTGCGGCCGACCGGAGTCGGCGGCGGGGTCGGGGCGCCGAACAGCCGC
The DNA here is from genome assembly GCF_052075915.1 of Bradyrhizobium sp. 1200_D9_N1_1. NCBI lineage: Bacteria > Pseudomonadati > Pseudomonadota > Alphaproteobacteria > Hyphomicrobiales > Nitrobacteraceae > Bradyrhizobium > Bradyrhizobium sp. 1200_D9_N1_1. The sequence continues at coordinate 2,096,815 of NZ_CP197226.1, forward strand.
TCGAAGAAGTTCGGACCGGACGAGCCGAAGCCGCCGCCATTGTTGGCCACTGCCACGCCCGAGGGCAGCGTCGTTGCCGGGCGCGAATAGCTCGGCTGGGAGTGCGCGACGATATTCTCGAGATCCTTGCCGCGACTGTTCTTCAGGATGTTGATCATGGTCGAGTCGCGGCCGTAGACGTCCTTGCGGAATTGCAGCTTGCCGGCATCGTCCACGAACGCGGTCTGATAGGTGATGTTGACCGGAATCGGGGTCGGGAATTTCAGGTCGATCTCGCTCTTGCCGTACATGCTGCGCACGCGCTCCGGCGTGTACTTCTCGTTCGGCATGGCGATGTTGAGCAGAACGGAGGCGTACTGATCCGGGTTCTGCACACGCATGCAGCCGTGGCTGAAGGCGCGGTCTTCCTTGGCGAACAGGTTCTTGTCCGGCGTGTCGTGCTGATAGACCAGGAACTTGTTCGGGAAGTTGAAGCGGATGCGGCCGAGCGCGTTGGCTTCACCCGGCGGCTGCGAGATGTGCACGGAGCCGTCGCGGTTCTGTTCGAGCTTGAGTCCCATGCGCTGAAGCACGGTCGGGTCCTGCTGAAGCGCCGGCAGGTATTCGTTGTAGACGATCGACGGCGGCACGTTCCAGGTCGGGTTGACCGTGATGTACTTCATCGTTTCGGTGAGCAGGGGCGTCGCGTGCTGGCCCGGCTTGCCGGTGACGACGCGGGTGGTCCAGACCGGCTGGCCGCGCTGCATCACCTTCAGCGTGTAGTCGGGAATGTTGAGGATGACATAGGCATCGCCCAGCGAGGGCACGCCGAGGTCGCGCGGCAGCCAGCGCCAGCGCTCCATGTTCACCAGCACCGTGTCGATCTGCTTGTCGCGCTTCGGGGTGTTGAGCGCCTTGACCGTCTTGTCGTCGAGGATGCCGGTCGCCTTGATCTCGGCGCCGTTCTGGAATTTGCGCACGGCTTCCGCGACCGCGGCGTCATAGCGGGTGTCGCTCGCATTCTCGGTGATGCCGAGCTTGGCGCGAAGCTGCGGCACGCGCGGATCCTCGACGACGATTTCAGCCTGCTTCTTGCCGGCGGGGGTGTATTTCAACGCCGGGCCGTCGGCGATCTCGATCACCGGGCCGCTGCCCTGGCCGCGGAGCTCCGCGAGCTTCGCCTTCAGCTCCTTGTAGAGCTTCTGCGGCGGGTTGTAGCTGTCGAGCGCCGCGGAGGCGTCAGCCGCGGTCGTGACCTTGGCGAGCACCTCGCTCGGGTCGACCGGATGCTCGGGATAGAGGATGTCGGCGCTGACCTGCGACCAGTGCATGCGGCCGCTCTGGGCCTGGCGCGCATAGTCGAACATGCTGGCGGTGAGCTTGAGCTCGGCGTCGGCGAGCGCATCGGGGGTCGTGGCGGCGGCGAAATCCGGCACCGGATAATCGGTCGGATTGAGGCCGTCGGAGGCTGCATCCTTCAGCCGCGCGATCACGCCCTTGGCCGCGGCGGTCAGGCTGCCGGCTTGCGTCCACACCGGCGCGAAGTCGCGGGCGCCGTAGAACTTCTCGATCGCCGCGCGCTCGTTCTTGCGGTCGAAATGGCGCGAGGTCTTGGCGCCGATGATATCCTTCAGCTTGTCGGCGACCGGCTGGTCGGCGGCGGGCACGCTGCTCGCAGCCTTGACCGGCTCGGCGGCAGGAGCCGCTGCGGTGGCGGGAGCCGCAGGCGCAGCCGGCGCGGTCGTCGCAGTGTCGGCCTTTGCTGGTTCAGATTTGGCGGGCTCGGTCGTCGCGGGCTCCGTTTTAGCCGTCTCGCTCTTCGGCGCCTCGGTGGCGGGCGTGGTGGCGACGTCGGACGGCTTGGTCTCAACCTTGTCCGGCGCGGGAGCGGCTTCGGCCTTCACGGGTTCCTTGGCCGGCTCCTTCGCGGAGTCCTGGACCGTGGCGGTGGCGTCGAGCTTGATGTCGGAGGCAGTCGGGGGCGGGACGTTGGCGGGCTCGGGGCGCGGGATCGCGGCTTCGATCGCGAGCTCGGCGGCGCTGCTGCGCGCCTGATCCTGCGCCAGGGCCGAGCTGGCCGACACCGTGAGGAAGGTTGCTGCGACCGTCATCAAGACACGGTCAAAGCCTGCACGGTGGTTCAAACAGTCACGCATTGTGTCGCACCCCTCGGGTGAACTGTCCCTCGTGGAACAGCTTTGTTATCGCCTAATTGAGCTTCGGCTAAACCGCGCCGGCCTCTCGAAAGTTGCACGCCTGCACGCAACGATTCATACGCAGACGATATACAGGCCCCGATTTTGCAGCCAGCGCTACCCGGGACAACTCACGACAAACTGACTTCAAGGGAGCCTCTTGGCAACGGATTGTGCGCCTTTGCCGCGCGCTTTTCCCTCTGTCTGTCACTTCCAGGTCACGGTTCAAATCGCAGTCGAATTCTGTCGTCATGCGAACGGCTTACAGTCGCCTCGCGCCGTCGCGCGAACCTCCGTTCGCATGAGGCTCAGTGCGTCTCCTCGCCGCTTTTCCCGCCATGTCCGGGAACCCCGGCCTCGTCGAGTTTTCGATAGAGCGTGGACCGGCCGATTTTGAGGCGGCGGGCGACCTCGGACATCTGCCCGCGGTAATGCGAGATCGCGAAGCGGATGATCTCGTTCTCCATGTCCTCCAGCGGGCGGACGTCGCCGGTCGCGGTCAGCATGGGAAGAGTTCCCACCGAGGGGAGCGGCGCAATCGGTATTTCGCTACCCGACGACACAACGGAAGGCGCCGCGATCGGCTCGAGCATCAGCGGCGCGGTCGGAATCTCGGTTGCGGGATACGGCTGCGAGGCGAGCAGCGGGAAATCGCCAAGGCCAAGCTGGTCGCCCTCGCTCATCACCACCGCGCGGTACACCGCATTTTCGAGCTGGCGGATGTTGCCGGGCCAGTCGAGTTGCGCGAGATGCGCCACGGCCTCGCCGCTGATGCCGGTGATGGTGCGGTTCTCCTCGGCGGCAAAGCGCGCCAGGAAATGCCGGAGCAGATGCGGGATGTCCTCGCGCCGGGTCCGCAGCGAGGGGATCGTCAGCGGCAGCACGTGCAGGCGATAGAACAGGTCTTCGCGGAAATGTCCCTGCTTCACCCGTTCCAGCAGCCTGCGATTGGTTGCCGAGATGATGCGGACATCGACCTTCACCGGCTTGCGGCCGCCGACGGCCTCGACCGCGCCTTCCTGGAGCGCGCGCAGCAGCTTGACCTGCGCAGCCAGCGGCAGCTCGCTGACCTCGTCCAGAAACAGCGTGCCGCCATGAGCCTCGACGAACTTGCCGGTGTGGCGTTCGGTGGCGCCGGTGAAGGCGCCCTTCTCGTGGCCGAACAGGATGGACTCGACGAGGTTGTCGGGGATCGCGCCGCAATTGACCGCGACGAACGGCTTGGCCTTGCGCTCGCCGCTGCCATGGATGGCGCGCGCGAACATCTCCTTGCCGACGCCGGACTCGCCCTCGATCAGCACCGGGATCGAGGAGTTCGCCGCCTTCTGCGCGGTGCGCATCACGCCGGCCATCGCCTCGGCGCGGGTGATGATGTCGGAGAAGGTCAGCCGGCCCTCGCGGCTGTGACGGATGCGCTGTAGTTCGCCCTTCAGCGCGGAGGCGTTGAGCGCGTTGCGAAGCGAGACCTGGAGCCGCTCCATGCCGACCGGCTTGACCACGAAATCAGCAGCACCGGCGCGCATCGCCGAGATCACGTTGTCGATGCCGCCATGGGCGGTCTGCACGATGACGGGCACGCTGAGGCCGGCTTCGCGGATCTTCGCCAGTACGCCCATGCCGTCGAGGCCGGGCATCACGAGATCGAGGATGACGCCGTCGATAGCGGGTGCATCGGGGGCGGTGAGGGCGGCGATCGCGGCATCGCCGGAGTCCACGACGACCGTCTCATAGCCGCATTTCTGCACCATGTTCTCGATCAGCCGGCGGGCTACAGCGTCGTCGTCGGCGATCAAAATACTGGCAGCCATGGTGTTCCCCGCACGCTACTACTATCTGTCTCGAATCGGGGCACTCTGGCCGAAGCCGATTAACGCACTCTTAAACCTTGATGCCCCCGCCCGCCGTCGCGCTTGTTGAACACAGGTTTCCCACAAAATGAATTCGCGCTCCAAGTCCGCTCTCGGAAAGTCTGCCTTGAAGAAGCCCGCTCCCAGCAAACCCGCTCTCCGCAAGCCGAACACCAGGACATCCGCCGCCAAGAAAGCCATCGTCAAGGCAAAGCCCTCCAAGTCGTCACTCGCCAAGTCTTCACTCGCCAAGTCTTCACTAGCCAAGCCTGCGAGCAAGACCGGCAGGCTTCCGGAATGGAACCTCGCCGATCTCTATTCCGGGATCGACGCGCCGGAAGTGGCGCGCGATCTCGAAAGGATGGATGCCGATTGCGTCGCGTTCGAGACCGACTACAAAGGCAAGCTCGCGACAGGGACAGCAAATGAAGATGGCGGAAAATGGCTCGCCGAGGCCGTGCGACGCTATGAGGCGATCGACGATCTCGCCGGCCGTCTCGGCTCCTATGCCGGTCTCGTCCATGCCGGCGACAGCGTTGATCCCAAGATTTCAAAGTTTTACGGCGATGTCTCCGAGCGGCTGACGGCGGCGTCCACCCATCTTCTGTTCTTCGCGCTCGAGCTCAATCGTGTCGATGACGATATTTTGACCCGTGCGATGCAGGCGCCGGAGCTCGCACATTACCGTCCCTGGATCGAGGATCTGCGCAAGGAGAAGCCCTATCAGCTCGACGACAAGCTCGAGCAGCTTTTCCTGGAGAAGGCGCAGACCGGCTATTCCGCCTTCAACCGGCTGTTCGACCAGACCATCTCCGGCCTGCGCTTCAAGGTCGGGCCTAAGGAGCTCGCGATCGAGCCGACGCTCAATTTGTTGCAGGACCGCGACGGCGCCAAGCGCAAAACCGCGGCGGAGGCGCTGGCGAAGACCTTCAAGGCCAATGAGCGCACTTTCGCGCTGATCACCAACACGCTGGCCAAGGACAAGGACATCTCCGACCGCTGGCGCGGCTTCAAGGACGTCGCGGATTCCCGCCACCTGAACAACCGCGTCGAGCGCGAGGTGGTGGATGCGCTGGTGGCCTCGGTGCGCGCGGCCTATCCAAAGCTGTCGCATCGCTATTACGCGCTGAAGGCAAAGTGGTTCGGCAAGAAGCGGCTGGCCTATTGGGACCGCAACGCGCCGCTGCCGTTTGCGGCGACGGACGTCATCGGCTGGCCTGATGCGCGCAACATGGTGCTGACGGCCTATCGCGGCTTCTCGCCCAAAATGGCCGACATCGCCGAGCGCTTCTTCACCGACCGCTGGATCGACGCGCCGGTGCGTCCGGGCAAGGCGCCGGGCGCGTTCTCGCATCCGACCACGCCGTCGGCGCACCCCTACGTGCTGATGAACTACCAGGGCAAGCCGCGCGACGTGATGACGCTCGCCCACGAGCTCGGCCATGGCGTGCATCAGGTGCTGGCGGCCAAGAACGGCGCGCTGATGGCGCCGACGCCGCTGACGCTGGCGGAGACCGCGAGCGTGTTCGGCGAGATGCTGACCTTCAGGCGGCTCCTGGCGCAGACCAAGAGCGCCAGGCAGCGCCAGGCGCTGCTCGCCGGCAAGGTCGAGGACATGATCAACACCGTGGTCCGGCAGATCGCCTTCTATTCCTTCGAGCGCGCGGTCCACACCGAGCGCAAGAACGGCGAGCTCACCGCGACGCGGCTCGGCGAGATCTGGCTGTCGGTGCAGGGCGAGAGCCTGGGGCCGGCGATCGAGATCAAGGCCGGCTACGAGAACTACTGGATGTACATTCCGCACTTCATCCATTCGCCGTTCTACGTCTATGCCTATGCCTTCGGCGATTGTCTGGTGAACTCGCTCTACGCGGTCTACGAGAACGCGGCCGAGGGCTTTGCCGAGCGCTATCTCGATATGCTCGCCGCCGGCGGCACCAAGCACTATTCCGAGCTGCTGCGGCCGTTCGGGCTCGATGCCAAGGATCCCAAATTCTGGGACGGCGGCCTTTCGGTCATTGCCGGGATGATCGACGAGCTGGAGGCGATGGGCTGAGGCGTCGGGCGCGCGGGCGCCTGGCCGCCTCGGGTTCCCGCGCCGGCGTTGAACGTTCGCGCCGGAGGCGAGACTAATCCTGTAGATACTTGATGTACTTTTTCAACTCTTGATTGCCGATCGCTTTTTGTTGCTCGGGAGAGGCTCGCATGCCCGACCAGGGACAGGTCCCGCGACCTGGCGCAGCACGGAACGCCGCAGCCTTCGAGGAGGAAACGCCCTGGTGCGAGAAGCATCAGCAGATCGTGCGCGACGAGATCGAGGCCATCAACACGCGCCGCGAGGAGGCGCGGCAAATCGACCCCGACGGTATCGTCGCCTGCCAGATGCTCGACGTCGTCGGGCTCGCCTTGTCGGGCGGCGGCATCCGCTCCTCGGCCATGTGTCTCGGCGTGCTCCAGGCCCTGAACCACCACGATCTGATCGGACGGATCGACTATCTCTCCACCGTATCGGGTGGCGGCTACATCGGCACCTCGCTCAGCACGACCATGACGGTGACAGGGCGTTTTGTGTTCGGCGAGCGGCCGACGGGGGAAACCGTAACCGCCAGCGAGATCAGCGACACGCCGTCGGTCGGGCACATCAGGAATTATTCCAACTACCTGGTCCCGGCCGGCTTCCGCGATCTCCTGACCGGGATTGCGATCGTGGCGCGCGGCCTGATCGCCAATATCGGGCTGACGCTGCCGGCGGTGCTGCTGCTCGCCGCCGTTACCATCTGGTCGACCCCGCTGCGGAGCTGCCTGACGGTCGCGAACTTCTTCGGTGTCGATCTTGCCGACGGCGCTTCGCCGCAATGTGAGCTGCACCATTTCGGCTGGATCGCGGACCGTTTCGGTTTCGCCGCCATCGGCGCGATCGTTGCGCTGGTGCTGCTTGCCTGCGGTGGAATTGCCTATCTGCTCTCACGCGCGGAACGGGGCATCGGCCCAACCGTCTTCCTGACCTATGCCGCGGGCATCGCGTTCCTGCTTGGCATCGCGTGCGACTTCGCCCGCGTCCTTCAGATCAGGAATTTCGCGCTGACGCTGGCAACGGCGATCATCGGCATCGGCCTGTTCTTCGGCTGGGCGCTCAAGCAGTCATTTGCAAGTCCCGAGAACCGCCAGGAGTTTCGCTCGCATTGGCCGACGGCCGGCGCGACCTTCCTGGTGCTGCTTGCCGTGATCGCGTTCTTCGAGTTCCAGCCCTTCATGCTGTTGCAGATGTTCGATGTCGTCGACAGCAACACGATCGGCGGGCCGGTCGGCGGCGTCGCCGTCACCTGGATCAAATCGCTCGCCGCGATTGCCGCGCCGATCGGCATATTCGTCACGGCCTTCAGGCAGCAGTTCGCCGAACTCCTGAAGGGCAACAGCGTATCCTCGCAATGGGGCTCGCTGGTGCTCGCGATCATCGCCAAGGTCGCGCTGTGGATCGCGGGATTGGCGCTGCCGCTGATCATCTGGGTCGCCTATCTCTATCTGTCCTATTGGGGCATCGCCAACGATCCGATCGAAAAATGCCAGGCGCCTCTGACCGTTATTGCGCAGAAGGGCTGTCTCGCCGCCAATAAATCGACTGTGCCCGCGTCGGCAAACCTGTCGGGCAAGATCGAGTTCGACGCGGCTGCCGGCACCCTCTCGGCCGAGATCACGCCAAAAGCTGCCGCAGCGACGGCGACGACGGACTGGTTGACGCCGGTATCCCACGTTCCGGCGTGGCTCGCATTTGCCGCGGGCAATGTCGCAAGACAATTCGATTGGACGGATCGAGGCTCCGGCTACGCGCACAGCCTGCCCGTGGTGATCCTGTACGCGCTCGTCGGCATGCTGCTGTTTGCGATCTCCTGGTCCCTGACGCCGAATGCGAATTCGCTGCACCGCCTCTACCGCGACCGGCTGAGCAAGGCTTTCCTGTTCGACCCCGGCCGCTCGGCAGACGGCAATATCGCGCGCGCCGAGGCGAGCCTCGACCAGGGGCGCGATTTCAAGCCGCTCGATCGCATGAAGTTGAGCGAGCTTTTCGTGGTCGCGGACGACGGTGCCACGACGACCGATCGGCCGGCCGCGCCGAAGCTGCGGGCGCCCTATCATCTCATCAACACGGCGCTCAACATCCAGGGGTCGGACTTCGCCAACCGGCGCGGCCGCAATGCGGACTTCTTCGTCTTCTCGCCGCTCTATGTCGGCAGCGAGGCGACGCGGTACGCCAGGACGCCGGCGGTCGAGCGTCTGGAGCAAAGCCTCGACCTTGCCACCGCTATGGCGATCTCCGGGGCGGCGGCGTCGTCGAACATGGGCTCGAACTCGATCAAGGCGCTGACGCCGACGCTCGCGCTGTTGAACGTGCGGCTGGGCTACTGGCTGAACAACCCGCGCTATGTCGAGGCCACAGCCCGGCCGCAGCGCCGCTCCACGCCGCTGTTCCTGTGGTCGGAAATCTCGGGCCGTCTCTACGAGAACAGCGATGGCGTTTATCTCACCGACGGCGGCCACATCGAAAATCTCGGCGTCTACGAGCTGCTGCGCCGGCGCTGCAAGGTGATCGTCGCGGTCGACGCGGAAGCCGACGCACCGATGAATTTCGCCTCGCTGATGAAGCTGCAGCGCTATGCCCGCATCGACCTCGGGGTCCGGATCGATCTGCCCTGGACGCCGATCCGCGACCGCACGCGCGCCATCATGGCGGAGAACGCCGACAGGAAGTCCGCACAAGCGTCCTCCGGCGCCACGGACGAGGCTCCGCACGTTCATGTGGCGATCGGCAGCATCGACTATGGCGGCGATGACAAGGGCTATCTCGTCTATATCAAGTCCTCGCTCTCCAGCGACGAGAACGACTACATCCGCGACTATGCGCGGCGGAACGACACCTTCCCCCACGAGACCACCGGCGATCAGTTCTTCTCGGAGGAGCAGTTCGAGGTCTATCGCGCGCTGGGGTTCCACATGACCCATGGCTTCCTGGCCGGCGACCATTCCGTGGCGGTCGGTCCCGGTACGGATCCGCGCATGGCGCGATTTACCGAGGCGGGCGAGAAGGCGATCGACGCGGTCCGCGCGGCGCTCGGTCTTCCGGAGCCCCGGCGACCGACCGTGAGTGTCACCGCCACGATGATCGATCAGGGCTGAGCGGCGCGAGAGCCCGAATTCCCGGCAATCGGAATTCCAAATGACCTGATTTGCGGGAAAACCGCGCTTGCCTGCCGTTGCCCTGCCCGAAAGATTAAGGTATCCCAGCCCCAGAATTCGACTTTCGACTGGGGACAATCCATGGCTGACCATAGCGAAGTGGCGTACACCACTGCCGACGGCAACGACTACGTTGCCCACGAGCAGACCTATGAGGGCTTCATCAAGCTGGTGAAATACGGCACGGCCTCGGTCGCGCTCATCGTGATCCTGATGGCGATCTTCCTCACCTGATCCATCGTCTGCCGCACCGACAGCGCCGTCGGTGCCCATAAAATTTGCATTCAAACCGGTGCCAAAACCGGTATCCAACGTTGCGGGAGTGACGCTAAGTTTGCGTGCGCGCTTTTTCCCGCGCCGCCGGAGGGCCTATGAAGATCGCCGTTGCCAAGGAAATCGATCCGTCGGAGCCGCGCGTTGCCGCTTCGCCTGATACGGTGAAGAAGTTCAAAGCGCTCGGCGCCGAGATCGCCGTCGAGCCGGGCGCCGGCCTCAAGTCGGGGCTGCCGGACTCCGAATTCACCGCCGTGGGTGCCACCGTCAGCACTGACGCGCTGAAGGACGCCGACATCATCATCAAGGTGAAGCGCCCCGAGGCATCGGAGCTTGCGCAATACAAGCGTGGGGCGCTCGTCATCGCCATCATGGACCCTTACGGTAACGATGCCGCGCTGAAGGCGATGGCCGATGCCGGCGTTTCCGCATTCGCGATGGAATTGATGCCGCGCATCACGCGCGCGCAGGTGATGGACGTGCTGTCCTCGCAGGCCAACCTTGCCGGCTACCGCGCCGTGATCGAGGGCGCCGAAGCCTTCGGCCGCGCCTTCCCGATGATGATGACCGCCGCCGGCACCGTGCCCGCCGCGAAAGTGTTCGTGATGGGCGTCGGCGTCGCCGGCCTCCAGGCGATCGCGACCGCGCGCCGCCTCGGCGCCATCGTCACTGCGACCGACGTACGGCCCGCGACGAAAGAGCAGGTGGAATCGCTCGGCGCCAAGTTCCTCGCCGTCGAGGACGAGGAGTTCAAGAACGCGCAGACCGCGGGCGGCTACGCCAAGGAAATGTCGAAAGAGTATCAGGCCAAGCAGGCCGCGCTCACCGCCGAGCACATCAAGAAGCAGGACATCGTGATCACCACGGCGCTGATTCCGGGCCGGCCGGCGCCCAAGCTCGTCTCGGGCGAGATGGTCAAGTCGATGAAGCCGGGTTCGGTGCTGGTCGATCTCGCGGTCGAGCGCGGCGGCAATGTCGAGGGCGCGAAGCCGGGCGAGGTCGTCGATCTCGATGGCATCAAGATCGTCGGCTACACCAACGTCGCCGGCCGCGTCGCGGCCTCGGCCTCCAGCCTCTACGCGCGCAATCTGTTCTCCTTCATCGAGACCATGGTCGACAAGAAGGAGAAGAAGCTCGCCGTGAATTGGGACGACGAACTCGTCAAGGCGACCGCGCTGACCAAGGACGGCGCTGTCATCCACCCGAACTTCCAGCCGAAGGTCTAAGGAGAGCCGCCATGGAGCATGCAGCACAGGTCGTCGACCCCTTCGTCTTCCGGCTGTCGATCTTCGTTCTCGCCGTCTTCGTCGGCTATTTCGTGGTGTGGTCGGTGACGCCGGCATTGCATACGCCGCTGATGAGCGTGACCAACGCGATCTCCTCGGTGATCGTGGTCGGTGCGCTGCTCGCCGGCGGCGTCGCGAACGTCTCGAGCGGCTCGGGCTGGGCACGCGCCTTCGGCTTCGTGGCGCTGATCTTCGCCTGCGTGAACATCTTCGGCGGCTTCCTTGTCACCCAGCGCATGCTGGCGATGTACAAGAAGAAGTCGAAGTAAGCGGCCACCTCGGGCTGAAGGGATCAATGGGGACCTGAGATGAACGCCAATCTCTCTGCATTCTTGTATCTCGTGGCGGGGGTGCTGTTCATCCTGTCGCTGCGGGGATTGTCGAGCCCGGCTTCTTCCCGCCAGGGCAATTTGTTCGGCATGATCGGCATGGCGATCGCGGTCGCCACCACGCTCGCCAACCATCCGCCGGCTGACGGCCTGGCCTGGGTGCTGGTCATCGTCGGCATCGCCATCGGCGGCGCCATCGGCGCGGTCATCGCGCGCCGCGTGCCGATGACCTCGATGCCGGAACTGGTCGCTGCCTTCCACTCGCTGGTCGGCATGGCCGCGGTGCTGGTCGCTGCCGGCGCGTTCTACGCGCCTGAAGCGTTCGACATTGGCACGCCCGGCAACATCCATGGCCAGAGCCTCGTTGAAATGTCGCTCGGCGTCGCCATCGGCGCGCTGACCTTCACCGGTTCGGTGATCGCGTTCCTGAAGCTGTCCGCGCGGATGAGCGGTGCGCCGATCATCCTGCCGTTCCGTCACATCATCAACATCGCGCTCGCCGTGGCGCTGGTGTTCTTCATCGTCGGTCTCGTGCTGACCGGCAGCGCGTTCGACTTCTGGATGATCGTTATCCTCGCGTTGGCGCTCGGCGTGCTCATGATCATCCCGATCGGCGGCGCCGACATGCCGGTCGTGATCTCGATGCTGAACTCCTACTCCGGTTGGGCCGCGGCTGGTATCGGCTTCACCCTCGGCAACTCCGCGCTGATCATCACCGGCGCGCTGGTCGGCTCCTCGGGCGCGATCCTGTCCTACATCATGTGCCACGCGATGAACCGGTCCTTCATCTCGGTCATTCTCGGCGGCTTCGGCGGCGAGACGGCTGCCGCCGGCGGCGGCACCGGCGAGCAGAAGCCCGCCAAGCTCGGCTCGGCGGATGACGCGGCCTTCATCATGAAGAACGCCTCCAAGGTCATCATCGTGCCCGGCTACGGCATGGCGGTGGCGCAGGCCCAGCACGCGCTGCGCGAAATGGCCGACATGCTGAAGAAGGAAGGCGTCGAGGTGAAATACGCCATTCACCCCGTGGCCGGCCGCATGCCCGGCCACATGAACGTGCTGCTGGCCGAAGCCAACGTGCCCTATGACGAGGTGTTCGAGCTCGAGGACATCAACTCCGAGTTCGCGCAGGCCGATATCGCCTTCGTGATCGGCGCCAACGACGTCACCAACCCGGCGGCCGAAGAGGACAAGACCTCCCCGATCTACGGCATGCCCGTGCTCCAGGTCTGGAAGGCCGGCACCGTGATGTTCATCAAGCGCTCGCTCGCCTCGGGCTATGCCGGCATCGACAATCCGCTGTTCTACCGCGACAACACCATGATGCTGCTCGGCGACGCCAAGAAGGTCACCGAGAACATCGTCAAGGCGATGTAGCCCGCGAGGGAAGCGGATCGTGGCCATCAACAAGGAATGGCACCGGTCCCATCGCATGCCACCCAAAGCGACGCGCGAGCAGCGCGTCAAATGGCACGCCGCGCATGCGGCGGCGTGCGGCTGCCGCGACGTTCCCGCGAGCATCCGGCTCGACGTCATGAAATTGCTGCGGAGCCGGCGCAAGCCCTGAGCCGGAGACCGGCCGCATCATCATGACCATCGTCAAGTGGATCGCCATCCTGCTCGCGGCCGTCTATTGCGCCGGTCTCGTCGTGCTGTATGTCCGGCAGCGCGAGATGCTGTTTCCGATCCCACCCGTCGGTCGCACCGCTCCGGATGCCGCCGGCCTGCCCGAGGCGGAAGAGCACGTCCTGAACACGTCCGATGCCGAGAAGGTCATCGTCTGGCACGTGCCGGCCAGGCCCGGCCGCCCCGTGATTCTGTATTTTCCGGGCAACGGCGATTTTCTCGCGGGCGGCGTCAGCCGCTTCAAGGCGATGACCGCCGACGGCACCGGCCTCGTCGCGCTGTCCTATCGCGGCTATGCCGGCTCCTCCGGCGCGCCGAGCGAGGAGGGCCTGCTGCGCGATGCCGCGGCCGCCTACGCCTTCACGACGGCGCGCTATGCAGCGGAACGAATCGTCGCCTGGGGCTTCTCGCTCGGAACGGGCGTTGCGGTCGCCATCGCCGCCGAACATCCGGTCCGCAAGCTGGTCCTGGAGGCGCCGTACACCTCGACGGTCGATGTTGCTGCCGCGGCGTTCCGCTTCGCTCCGGTCCGCCTCCTGATGCGCGATCAGTTTCGCTCCGACGAGCGGATCGCGCGCGTCACGGTGCCGCTCTTGGTGATGCATGGCACCAATGACCTTGCCATTTCGATCATGTTCGGAGAGCGTCTGTTCGCGCTCGCGCATGAACCGAAGCAGTTCGTTCGCTTTGCGGGCGGCGGACACGACAATCTTGATGCTTTCGGTGCGATTGAAACAGCAAAGCGCTTCATTGCTTCCTAGACGGCTCGTGATGCTGCGCGGCGACCTGTCCGTCGCTGCGATCCTCGCGCTGTTGCCGCAGCAGGCATGGGCCGCGATGGAACTCGACGGCGCGGCGATGCGCTGGCCCTATGCACTGCCCTTTGCCGGTCTCCTGCTGTCGATCGCGCTCGGGCCGCTGCTGTTTGCAAAGTTCTGGCACCACCATTACGGCAAGATCGCCGCGGCCTGGTCACTGCTGGCACTCGGCTCGCTGGTCTGGCTCGCAGGAGGCATGGCGACGCTGGCCGCACTCGTCCACGCCATGCTCGCCGAATATCTCGGCTTCATCGTGCTGCTGTTCTCGCTCTATGTCGTGGCCGGCGGCATTCTCATCACGGGCGACATCAGGGGCACGCCGGCGGCGAATGCCGGCATCCTCGCGCTCGGCACGCTGATGGCGAGCGTCGTCGGCACCACCGGGGCGGCGATGATCCTGATCCGCCCCCTGATCCGGGCCAACCGGCCGCGGCGCCGCAACGCTCATGTCGTCATCTTCTTCATCATCCTGGTCGCCAATGTCGGCGGCGCGCTGAGCCCGCTCGGCGATCCCCCGCTGTTCGTCGGCTTCCTGCACGGCGTCGACTTCTTCTGGACCACGCGGAACATCTGGCTGCAGACGACGATCGTTGCCGGACTGCTGCTCGTCATCTTCGTCGCCGTCGACGTCTGGCGTTTCAGGAGCGAGCCGCCGCCCGGCGACACGGGTCCTTTGAAGCCGGTGCGGATCCGCGGCCTCGTCAACCTCGTGCTGATTGCAGCCATCGTCGCGAGCCTGCTGGCCTCGGCGATGTGGAAGCCCGGCATTGCCTTCGACATTCTCGGAACCAGGCTGGAGCTGGAAGACATCGCCCGCAACGTGGCGCTGCTGGCCATTGCGGCGCTGTCGGTGTGGCTGACGCCGGACGAGCACAGGCAGGCCAACGGCTTCACCTGGGAGCCGATCCGCGAAGTCGCAAAGCTGTTCGCGGGCATCTTTGTCGCCATCATCCCGGTCATTGCCATGCTCGATGCCGGGCACCACGGCGCCTTCGCCTGGCTTTTGTCCGCCGTCACGGCACCGGACGGAACGCCGCGCGAGGTCGCCTATTTCTGGTTCACGGGTGTGATGTCGGCGTTCCTCGACAATGCGCCGACCTACCTGCTGTTCTTCGAGCTCGCCGGCGGCGACCCGCAGGTGCTGATGCATGCGCTCTCGGGCACGCTCGCCTCCATCTCCATGGGCGCGGTCTACATGGGGGCGCTCACCTATATCGGCAATGCGCCGAACTTCATGGTCGCCAGCATCGCCCGCGAGAACGGCGTCGAGATGCCGAGCTTCTTCGGCTATCTCCTGCGCGCCGGCGCCGTGCTGATCCCGCTGTTCCTGCTGCTGACCGTCCTGCCGGTCGCGCCGTTCCTGCACTGGCATTGAATCTGCCGGCCGATTTGCTACTGCTCGGATCTACAACTGGAGCTGGTGGATGAGCGCGCATAATCCGATGCCACGGTCGGCCTGGATCTTCCCGGCGCTGGCCGTGCTGTTGTTTGCGGCCGTCAGTGCGACGGGCTACGTCTTCACGCTCTCGCTGGGCGGGCTCGTCTTCGCGATCGTCCTACTGGTCATCCTGTTCGGCACGGTGTTCGCCGCCGTTCATCATGCCGAAGTGATCGCCGAACGGGTCGGCGAGCCCTATGGCACGCTGGTGCTGACGCTCTCGGTGACCATCATCGAGGTGGCCCTGATCACCACCATCATGCTGGGCGACAAGCCGGCGCCGGAACTGGCGCGCGACACCGTGTTCGCCGTGGTCATGATCGTCTGCAACGGTCTCGTCGGGCTCTGCATCTTTATCGGCGGCCTGCGCTATCGCGAGCAGGGTTTTCAGCTCTCCGGGGCCAACGTCTATCTCAGCGTCCTGTTCGCGCTCGCGACCATCACGCTGATCATGCCGAATTACACGACCACCACGCCGGGCCCGGTCTATTCGGCGGTTCAGCTCGGCTTCGTCGACGTGGTGACGCTCGCGCTCTACGCGGTGTTTCTCTACACCCAGACCGTCCTGCACAAGGACTACTTCGTTCATGAACGGGCGGAGGGCGAGGGCGGGGAGGCGCACCCGTCGGCCGGGGCGCTTGCGCTCACCGTGGGGCTGCTCCTGGTCTCGCTCCTGGCAGTCGTGCTGCTGGCCAAGAAATTCTCGCTCGTGGTCGATGCCGTGGCCGCAAGGATCGGCGCGCCGCCGGCCTTTGCCGGCCTTCTGGTCGCGCTTCTGATCCTGATGCCCGAAGGTGTCTCGGCCATTGCGGCGGCCCGCAAGAACGATCTCCAGAAGAGCATCAACCTCGCCCTCGGCTCCTCGCTGGCGACCATCGGTCTCACCATCCCGGCCGTCGGCATCGCCACCTATGCCTTCGACAAGGAGCTCGAGCTCGGCCTCAGCGCCCAGGGCAGCGTCCTTTTGCTCCTGACCTTCTTTTTGAGCATGCTGACCTTCGGCACGGGCAGGACCAATGTCCTGTTCGGGCTGGTCCATATGGTGGTATTTGCCGTCTACGTGTTCATGGTTTTCGTGCCCTGAAGCGCGGTCGCGCTTCTGGTTATTGTTTGAGCACGGTCTTTCCGGAAAGCCGCCCCACACTTTTCCGGATCATGCCTGAAGGAGTTCCCTATGCTTGCCGCCAAGTCCGAGGTTCAGATCGACAACGAAGAGGTCCGGGTGACCGAATGGCGGCTCGCCCCGGGCAGCGCGACCGGGCACCACACCCACGGGATGGACTATGTGATTGTTCCTGTCGTCGCCGGCGAAATGACCATCGTGGCCCCCGGCGGCGAGCGTTCCAAGGCGCAGCTCGCGGCCGGAAAATCCTACTTCCGCAAAGCCGGCGTCCAGCACGACGTACTTAACGAAACCTCAACTGAGATCGTGTTCCTTGAGATCGAGCTGAAGCTGTAAGTCCCGCGTTACCGTTTGCCATCGATCCGTCGCAGTTGATCCCTTACAATGCCCCAAAGTTCCCGCATCAGATCGCGCGGGGAGTGGCCGAGAAATGCTGAAATACCTCGCTAAAATCTCGATGGATATTTTCCCCTCGGTGCTCGCGACGATCATCGGGGCGTACATCGTTAATCACTACATCAACGCCAAGCCGGCGGCCGATACCCCTACGGCCGTGGTGGCACCCGCCGAGGCTGGCAAGAACGGGAAGCCCGCCGACGTCGCCAACCTGCCGGCGCCCGGCGTCAAGGCCAAGGGTGTCTCCGAAAAGAGCGTTTCCGAGAAGACTGCGACGGACAAGGCTGCGGCCGAGAAGCCCGCCGACAAGCCTGAGACCAAGGCTGCGGACGTCGCTCCCGCCGACACCACCTCGCATGGCCGCCCCCCGGCGCGCGAGAAAGCGGCCGCGAAGTCGATCCCGGCAGCTACCGCCCCGGTGGTGGAGGCCAATTCTGCGCCGGCGGCGGCGTCCCCGGCTGCGGCCCCCGACGCCAACGATCTGGCGCGTGCCGCCATCGAGCGTCTTCGCAAGTCGCCTGAGGGCAAGGCTGCCGAAGCCAAAGCCGCCGAGACCAAGCCGGTCGAGCGGACCCCCGAGCCCGCGGTGCGCGAGGCCACCCGCGTCCCCGAGGCCCCGCGTGTCGTCACGACGGAGCCGTCCGCGGTCCGTCCGCTGCCGCCGCCGATCACGGTGTCCACGCCCTCGCCCGAGCCGTATGGCAATGGCGGTTCGTCGCCGTCCTACACGGCCTCGGTCGGCAATGACGACCCGAATCGGATCACGCCGCCGGCTGACATTCCCGTGCCGGTGATCGCGCCTCCGCTCGATCTGCGTGCCGATGCCGGTGTGTCCGTGCCGCGGCCGAAGAAGACCAATGTCGCCGACGAGATGCTGTCCGGCGTCAAGTCGATGTTCCACGCCGTTCTGCCGAAGAGCGCCACCCCCGACTAAGACGGCCCTTGCGCCGCGCTGTCAGCCGCCGACGCGGGCGAGGCCGCTGCGGGCGGCATCGTCGCGTGGACGAAGTGCGACCGCCTTGGTGTAGGACGCTGCCGCCTTGGCCTTGTCACCCAGCCGCTCATAGGCCTGCCCGCGCGCGGTCCAGACCTGGGCATTGTGCGGATCGGCCTCGGAAGCCTCGTCGAGATCGGCCGTCGCCTCCTTGATCTTGCCGAGGGCGAGATGGCTGATGGCGCGGCCGAGCAGGGGCTCGGCCTTTTGCGGGTTGAGCCCGCTCGCGGCGGTGAAATCGGCGACGGCGAAATCGTGCTGGTTGTTGCCCTGGTAGATCAGCGCGCGGCCATAGAGCGCCTGCGCGTTGTAGGGATCGAGTCCGACCGCGCGATTGAATTCGTCGAGCGCTGCAGCCGTCTCGCCTGACTTGGCCAGGGCCTGGGCCTTTGCGGTGTGGGCCTGGGCCTCAGTGACGTTGCCGGGGCTGACCGCGCTCTCGGTGGCGGCCGCCGCCTTGGGGGCCTCCTGCGGCTTTTCCTTCTCCGGCATCAGCGATCCCAGATCGAAGGAGCAGCCGCACAGTGCGATCCCCATCAAGGCCAGTGCGAACGGTTGCTGCCAGATCTGGCGCAGTCGCGCCAAGCCACGCTCGGGGAAAGGGGAGGCCATCTACGGTTCGCTCGCGCTAGAGCATGATCCGGACCCGAAGGGCCGCGTCAGCGCAAAATGTGCCGCGGTTTTCCGAAAAGATCATGCTCAAACAACAATCTAAAGCGCGACGACCAACCTCGTCGCGCTTTAGCGCCGCATCGGTAGTGCCCCGTCCCAGAAAGGCACCGCTCACAAACAATAACGCGGGCCAGCGGCCCGCGTTATCGAAAACTGAGGTCTTACAAATTCGGCAAATCAGCGCGGTCCGCGCGGACCAGCACCCGGGCCGCCACGGCCGCCGCGCTCACCACCGGCGCCAGCGCCGAACACCGGCTTCGGCTTCATCGGCAGCAGGCCTTCACGCTGGAGCTTCTTGCGGGCCAGCTTGCGCGCGCGGCGCACGGCTTCGGCCTTTTCGCGGGCCTTCTTCTCAGAGGGCTTTTCGTAGTGACCGCGGAGCTTCATCTCGCGGAAAATACCCTCGCGCTGCATCTTCTTCTTCAGCGCCTTGAGGGCTTGATCGACATTGTTATCGCGAACGAGAACCTGCACGCGGCATCCTCTTCAGTGGATCGGATTTGAATTCTGGTAAGTCAAAGGGGATGGCAAAACGCACAAGCCCTTAGCCTTGAGCGCGCGGATGTATCAGACAAAACCCTGGATGTCCACCTGCCAAGCGGGTTTTCGGGCCAAGTTCAGCCATTAAATGGGGCGAAAATACCTCTGTGCGGCCCCGATTTGGGAGATTTGGTGCCTTTGGCGGGGCGGCGACCGGAGCTTTGTTCCGGAAACTTTGAAATGAGGGGACGACACATGGATATGAAGAAATATGCTGCCGAGGCCATCGGCACCTTTTGGCTCACATTCGCAGGTTGTGGCAGCGCGGTGATCGCGGCCGGTTTCCCGCAGGTCGGAATCGGCCTGGTCGGCGTGTCCCTGGCTTTCGGCTTAAGCGTCGTCACCATGGCCTACGCGATCGGTCACATCTCGGGCTGTCATCTCAATCCGGCCGTCACGGTCGGCCTTGCCGCCGGCGGGCGCTTTCCGGCCGGACAGATCCTGCCTTACGTGATTGCGCAGGTCTGCGGTGCGATCGTTGCCGCCGAACTGCTCTACATCATCGCCAGCGGCGCCCCAGGCTTCGACGTCACCAAGGGCTTCGCGTCGAACGGGTACGACGCGCATTCGCCCGGCCAGTACAGCATGATGGCCTGCTTCCTCACCGAGGTGGTGATGACCATGATGTTCCTGTTCATCATCATGGGTGCCACCCATGGCCGCGCGCCCGCGGGCTTCGCGCCGCTCGCGATCGGGCTTGCGCTGGTGATGATCCATCTCGTCAGCATTCCCGTCACCAACACGTCGGTGAACCCGGCGCGCAGCACGGGCCCCGCGCTGTTCGTCGGCGGCTGGGCGATGGCGCAGCTCTGGCTGTTCTGGGTCGCGCCACTGATCGGCGGCGCGCTTGGCGGGGTGATCTATCGCTGGCTCAGCGAGGAGCCCACCGGCGTCGTCGCAGGCGCGAAGGCGGCCTAGAGCGTTTTCGAGCGAAGTGGATACCGGTTCGCGTCAAGACAACGCGTCAAAACAAAATCCAATCGGCAAGGGATCGCGGCAGTTGCCGCGGTCCCGTCACTTGTCCCGGGGCGGCCGGACCTCGGTGACATGGCCCATCTTGCGGCCGGGGCGCGGTGCGCCCTTGCCATAGATGTGGATGGTCGCGCCCGGAACGCTCAGCCACTTCTCGTAATCGTTGATCTCGTCGCCGATCAGATTGGTCATGGTGACGATCTCGCCGTGGCGCACCGGCTTGCCGAGCGGCCAGCCGGCAATGGCGCGGATGTGCTGCTCGAATTGCGAGACGGAGGCGCCGTCGAGTGTCCAGTGTCCGGAATTGTGCACGCGCGGGGCGATCTCGTTGACCAACACCTTTGGTCCGGTGCCATTGGCGAGCACGAACATCTCCACCGCCAGCACGCCGACATAGTCGAGTGCGCTTGCGATCTTGCTTGCGATGCTGCGCGCCTCTTCGGCGAGCGCGTCCGGGATCGGCGCGGGCGCGCGCGATATCTTCAGGATGTGGTCGCGGTGCTCGTTCTCGGTGACGTCGAAACATTCCACCTGGCCCGCGACCGAGCGCGCGGCGATCACGGAGATCTCGCGCTCGTACGGCACGAAGGCCTCCAGGATCGCCGATTTGGTGGCGAGGCTGGTCCAGACCTTGGCGATGTCGTCGCCCGCGCGGATGATGGCCTGGCCCTTGCCGTCATAGCCGAAGCGGCGGGTCTTCAGCACGGCCGGAAGACCGATCCTTAAAATCGCCTCGCGCAACGAGGGGACGGAGGTGACGTCGGCATAGGCTGCGGTGCCGATGCCGAGCCGCGTCACGAAATCCTTCTCGGCGAGCCGGTCCTGGGTGGTCTCCAGGATCTTGCGGTTGGGCAACACCGGGCGGCGCGCGTCCAGCACCATCGCGGCGGCCGCCGGGACGTTCTCGAATTCGTAGGTGATGACGTCGACGTCGTTGGCGAACAGCTCGAGCGCCTCGACGTCGGCATATTCGGCGCAGGTCGCGTTCAGCACGACGTCGAAGGCCGGCGAGTCCGGATCGGGCGAGAACACCTGGCAGCGCAGTCCGAGCCGTGCCGCGGCCATGGCCAGCATCCGCCCCAATTGTCCGCCGCCGAGGATTCCGATGGTGTCGCCGGGCTTCAGCTTCACCTGCTTTGCGTCAGTCACGCCTTGTCCTCCGGGCGCTCAGCGACCGCCTCGGTCTGTGCCTTGCGCCAGGCGGCGAGGCGGTCGGACAAGGCTGGGTCGGACAGCGCCAGCACGGCGGCAGCAAGCAGCGCCGCATTGATCGCGCCGGCCTTGCCGATGGCAAGGGTGCCGACCGGGATGCCCGCGGGCATCTGCACGATCGAATAGAGCGAATCGACGCCCTTGAGCGTCTTCGATTCGACGGGAACACCGAAGACCGGGAGCTCCGTCAGTGCCGCCGCCATGCCCGGCAAATGTGCAGCGCCGCCCGCGCCGGCGATGATGATCTTGTAACCCGCCGCCTTGGCGCCCTTGGCGAAAGCGACCAGCCGGTCGGGGGTGCGGTGTGCCGAAACGATGCGGGTCTCGGCGGCAACGCCGAGCGCCTCGAGCGTGTCGGCGGCATGCCGCATCGTGTCCCAGTCCGACTGGCTTCCCATGATGATGGCGATCGGCGCGGTCATGACGTTAATTGTGCTCGGGAAAACAGAAACATAGGCCAGATTAACGGTTCCGGCCGGCGGCTCGCAAGGCGGTGGCAAGGAGAAGGGAATGCACTATCCTGTCTTGGTGAATCCCCGCAAGCCTTCATTGAGCAGGATGCCCATGAAGAAACCAAAAAGGGCGAGTGCTGCGAAGGCCAAAAAGGGCCGGAAAATCAGCGCCAGCCGGTCCAAACCTGCCACCAAGCGTCCGGCCAAGCCGCCGCGGCGCGGAGCGTCGCTTGATGGCACCAAGGATAGTGCAAAGATCATCCGCGGGCTGCGGAGCAAGCTCAAGGCGGCGGAGCGGCGGGTCGCGGAACTGGAAGCTGCCGCCGACACCGATTTCCTGCTCGAGATTCCGAACCGGCGCGGCTTCGAGCGCGAGCTCACACGCGCCATCGCCTACATGAAGCGCTATCGCGCCACCGGCGCGCTGATCGTGCTCGATGTCGATCGGCTGAAGCCGATCAACGATTCCTTCGGCCACGCCGCCGGCGACGAGGTGCTCAAGGCGATCGTCGGCGCGCTGACGCGGCAGGTCCGCGCCTCCGACGTGGTCGGCCGGCTCGGCGGCGACGAGTTCGCGCTGCTGCTGTGGAATCTCAACGAGACCGATGCCAAGGCGAAGGCCGCGGCCTTCGAGCAGACGATCGACGAATTATCCTTCGTCTTCCGCAGCCAGAATGTGACCGCGGGCGCCTCCGCCGGCGTCGCGTTGCTGGGGGCGCATTCCGACGCAGGCCGCGCCTTGGAGGAGGCGGATGCCGCAATGTATGTGCGCAAGGCGCGCCGGCGGCACGAGCCGCGGATCAGGCTGGTCAGCAACTGAGCATGATCCGGACCCGAAGGGCCGCGCTAGCGCAAAGTGTGCAGCGATTTTCCTCGCGACAAATGCGAAACGCGTTTGCGCGGAGATCATGCTCAAACAATAAATGCCCTACAACGTGGCCAGATCTTCCGGCACGTTGCCGAACTTGCGCAGCAGCGTCGCGTCGCCGAATTCGCCGGTCATGGGATCGCCGCTGCGGCAAAATGCGACCGCGCCGATGTGGCCGGCACCGCGCGCCAGAATCTCCGCGCGCCGCAGCGCGGCCGTCGAGGACTGACATTCCTCCGCGGCGCCCGCGACCGGCGATCCGTCGTCATCGATCAGGAAGGGCATTGCAACGTAGTAGGTGACGTCCGACATGGCGTTGCTCCGATCATCAACATCAGGCGGCGCTGCTCCGCGCCTTGCTGCGAGAGGTCTCCGGAATGCAGCCGGCTGAAATCGCCGCCTGCAATTCCTCGAACTCCGCCTCCAGATATTCGTTGGCCATGATCAGCGCCTTGATGGTGCTGCGCAGATTGCCGTCGCACATCGCGATCGCCTGATCGCAGGCCTGTTCATAATGGCTGTTGTCCAAAAGGGCGGTTGCCGACATCTGCGTTGTCCTTGCTAGGTTCCTTGGGCGTTTCTCTGGGGCGTTTCCTGGGGGCGTTTGGTGCCTGAATGTTCCTATTTTGTTCTTTTGGAGTCAAGAGGATTCACCCGGCTCGCCCCGCCGCGAAAAGCCCGCTGGGGATCAGGCGATGATGTCGGGCGTGATCTGGTCTTCGATGAAGGCGATGCGGTCGCGCAACAACAGCTTGCGCTTCTTCAGCCGCTGTAACCGCAATAGGTCGGGGGCAGGCGATTGATGCAGTGCATCGATCGCCGCGTCGAGATCTCGGTGTTCCTGCTGCAACCGGGCGAGCTCGGCTTCGAGTTCACTCTCGTCTTCATGGGTCATGTCTGCGGTGGCCGAAAAACCGATAGTCGTGAGATTAAGGCTGTGGATGCCCTGTGGAAATTATCGTCCTTGCGCGCCGTGACCGCAAGCGATCTCGGGCCGTCGCTCACCCATCTCTCGCAAGATATTTCGACGGTTCGCTGCGGCGCTGCGCAAGCGCATTGATATCATGGATTTTTCCCAGCGCGGTTCCTTACTCACGCTTCGTTACATATGAATTTTCAAAAATGACAAGGCGACGACGGATATCCATCGACAGAACGAATCGGTGATGTACACTTCGTCGTCCGGATCGAATCCAAGGTCACCCCTACCGAGGAGGTTTCGAATGACAATTCAGGCACATCTGGTTGAATTGGAACGGAAGCATAAAACTCTCGAAAACGAATTGCACGAAGCTCTCGTGCACCTTTCAACAGACGACCTGCAAATTGTTGAGTTGAAGCGCCGGAAGTTGATGGTCAAGGACCAGATCGAGCGTCTGAAGCACACTGGCGACACGCTTCACTAGTAAACCCCGTATTCAGCGTAGAGTTTGATCGTACCCCTTCAGGCAGGGGTGAGTGCTGTTGCGCTCATCCCTGTTGGAAGATGCGAAGCCGCGCAAGGACATTTGCGCGGCGTCCAGAGCTATTTCCGTTCCGACGGAATCGGAACGGAAATAGCTCCGGCTTCTTGTTTGGACGCGTTTTCTTCTTTGCGCGAAGTGGTATCCGCTTCGCTTGAAGACGCTTCAGATATTTGCGAGCTCGGCGACGTGATCGGCGATCGCGAGCGAGGACGTCAGTCCCGGCGATTCGATGCCGAACAGGTTGATCAGGCCTGCCACGCCGTGATCGCGCGGACCCTGCATCAGGAAATCCTGCGTGGCGACCGCCGGCGGCACGATCTTCGGGCGGATGCCCGAATAGCTCGGCATCAACGCGCCGTCAGGCAGCGTCGGCCAGTATCTCCGGATCGCCGGATAGAAGCGCTCGGCGCGTGACGGATCGACCTCGTAGTTGATCGTCTCGATCCACTCGACGTCAGGGCCGAAACGCGCCTGCCCCGCCATGTCCAGCGTCAGATGCACGCCGAGGCCGCCGGGCTCGGGCACCGGATAGATCAAGTGCGAGAACGGCGCCTTGGCGTTGCAGCTGAAGTAATTTCCCTTGGCCAGATAGGCCGGCGGAATCCGGTCCAGCGGCATGCCGTCGATATTGCGCGCCACCGTTGTCGCCGCGAGGCCCGCAGCGTTGACGAGGAGGCTGCATTGCAGCGCCATCGGTGCCTCGCCGCCGGCCTCGACCTCGATCATGCCGGCGGCCGCCTTGGCACGGATCAGCGGGGTGTGAAACGCGAAGGCCGCGCCGGCTTCCTCGGCCTCGCCGCGCAGCGAGAGCATGTAGGCGTGGCTGTCGATGATGCCGGTCGAGGGCGAGAGCAGCGCGGCGTCGCAGGCGAGCGCCGGCTCCAGCGCGCGTGCGGCCTCGCCCGTGAGCAACTGCATGTCGAGCACGCCATTGGCCTCGGCGTGCGCCTTGATCGATTGCAGCTTCTCGGTTTCCTTCGCATTGGTCGCGACGATCAGCTTGCCGCAATTCTTGTGCGGGATGCCGCGCTCGCCGCAGTAGCGGTAGAGCGCGTGCTTGCCGTTGACGCACATGCGCGCCATCCAGCTTCCGGCGCGGTAGTAGATGCCGGCATGGATCACCTCGCTGTTGCGCGAGGAGGTGATGGTGCCGATGGCCTCGGCTTCCTCGAGCACGATGACCTCGCGCCCGGCCTGGGCCAGCTTTCGAGCCACCGCGAGCCCGACCACGCCGGCTCCGATGACGATGCAGTCGACCCTATCCATGGTTGTGCAGGAGGTCCGCTGGAAGCGCCGGAGGCATCAAGCCCGGGAACGAGGGCGCGGGGTCATTTTCCGTTAAGGAAGCATTTATCATGTCAGGGCAATTGCCGTATTTAACGTGACATTTTTCTGTTGCGCGTACAGGCGTTTACCCGATCCAAACCCGTGAGGCCAGACAATCCGACGTTGAAATCGCGGGTGGCTGATGGCTGAGAAGAACTGGCACGCGGACAGCACGATTCTGATTGCTGTGCAGGCCGTCGTGTGCCTGGCCGGCACGGTCGCGCCTGCGCGTGCCTTTGCGCTGTCGGACAGCTTCGCCCCGCCGAGCTCGCTCGACAACCTCGATCCCAACCTGATCTGGGAAGCCCTGATCGGGGGCATCGTCGTCTGTGCGTTCCTGGTGGCAATCGCGTTGTGGATCCACTCCGCGCTGCGCCGGACCAGGCGGTTGCAGCTGCGGCGCAACGCCTTCGTCTCCTCCGCCATGAACAATCTCAACCAGGGCGTGGTGATGACCGATGCGCAGCGGCGCGTCATCTTCTGCAATGACCGCTATCTCGAGATCTATGGCCTGTCACGGTCGGATCTGTGGGCCGACATGAACGGCCACGACATCCTCGAGCTGCGGCGCAAGCGCGGGGTCCTTGGTGGCGTCTCCGATAAGGAATTCTACGAGAAGGCGGCAAGCGGCAACGGTCTGATCACCGAACTGCCTGACGGCCGGGCCATCCTGGTAAAATACTTCGTGCTGCCGAACGGC
Organism: Bradyrhizobium sp. 1200_D9_N1_1; assembly: GCF_052075915.1. Lineage (NCBI taxonomy): Bacteria > Pseudomonadati > Pseudomonadota > Alphaproteobacteria > Hyphomicrobiales > Nitrobacteraceae > Bradyrhizobium > Bradyrhizobium sp. 1200_D9_N1_1. The sequence goes on from NZ_CP197226.1 coordinate 2,122,559, forward strand.
GGCTCGGTGGCGACGCATCTCGACGTCAGCGAGGAGCGCAGGCTGTCGCGGCAGCTCGCCTCGACCAAGCAGTTCCTGGAAACGGTGCTCGACAACGTGCCGGCCTGCGTTGCCGCGAAGAACATCGAGGACGGCTGCTACATCTTCGCCAACACCGCCTATGAGCGGTTCTGGGGGTTTACGCGGGACCAGGTCGTCGGCAAGAACGCGCGCGAGCTGTTTGCCCCCGTCTCAGCGGCCAGCATCGAGGCGACCGACCGGGCGGCGCTCAATTCGCCGGACGGCCAGTTCCGTAATGAGTTCGAGGTCGACCGCGGCGGTGAACGGCGCATGGTTGCCTCGATCCGGATCGTGGTCCGCAACGAGAACAACAAGCCCGAATTCCTGATGCTCGTGTTCGAGGACATCACCGACCGCCGCTCACTGTCGCAGGAGCTGGAGAGCACCAAGAAATTCCTCGAGCTCGTCGTCGACAACATCCCGGTGGCGCTGATCGTCGAGCAGGTCAAGGACGGCCGCTACCTGCTCGCCAACCGCAGCGCCGAGACGATCCTCAACCGCAGGCGCGAGGAAGCCACGGGCCTGACCGCGTCCGACATCTTCAATCCCAAGGAAGCCAAGCTGATCATCGCGCGCGACGAGGCTGCGATCAAGAAGCGCGGGATGATCACCGAGGAGCACCCGATCTCCACCAAGGACGGCCTGCGGCTGTTCCTGACCCGGCGCGCCACCGTGCTCAGCGATGCCGGCGAGCCGCAATACCTGATCAAGACCCACGAAGACGTCACCGACCGCCGGCAGACCGAGTCGCGCATGGCGCACATGGCCTATCACGACGGCCTCACCGATCTGCCGAACCGTGCCGCCTTCCTGCAGGCGCTGACTCAGATGATCGAGGCCTGCGAAGGCACCGGCGAGGAGTTCGCCGTCCTCTGCGTTGATCTCGACGGCCTCAAGGAGGTCAACGACGTCTTCGGCCATGCGCTCGGCGACAAGCTCCTGATCGAGGTGGCCCAGCGGCTCCAGGATTCCGCGCGCGGCGGCGTGGTGGCGCGCCTGTCCGGCGACGAGTTCGGCCTGATCATCGACGGCAAGCAGCCGGAGGCGGGTCTTGCGCTGGCGCAGCAGCTCGGCGAAGCCGTCGCGCGGGAATTCCAGATCGACGGCCGGCCAGTCCGTGCCGGCGCCACCACCGGCATGTCGATTTTCCCGCACAATGGCGCCGACGGCGCCTCGTTGCTCGCCAATGCCGGTGCGGCGCTGTTCCGCGCCAAGCAGAAATCGCGCGGCACGATCAGCCTCTACCAGCCGGAGATGGACCAGCAGATCCGCGATCGCCGCGTGCTGCATCAGGACCTGTCGATGGCGATCAAGAACGGCGAGCTCTCGCTCGCCTTCCAGCCGCAGGGGGCCGCCGGCCATAGCGTCGCCGAGAGCGAGATCATCGGCTTCGAGGCGCTGGCGCGCTGGCAGCATCCGGTGCGTGGCCAGGTCTCGCCGGCCGAATTCATCCCGATCGCCGAGGAGAGCGGCCTGATCGTCGAGATGGGCGAGTGGATCCTGCGCGAGGCCTGCCGCGAGGCGGCGTCCTGGCCGAAGCCGCTCCAGGTCGCGGTCAATCTGTCGCCGGCGCAGTTCATGCACGGCGACGTGGTCGGGCTGGTCCATTCGATCCTGATCGAAACCGGCCTGGCGCCCGGCCGGCTCGAGCTCGAGATCACCGAGGGCGTGCTGATCGAGGATTTCGACCGGGGCCTGGCGCTGCTGCGCCGGCTGAAGGCGCTCGGCGTGCGCATCTCCATGGACGATTTCGGCAGCGGCTATTCCTCGCTGAGCTATCTCCAGGCGTTTCCGTTCGACAAGATCAAGATCGACCGCGCCTTCATCATCAATCTCGGCCGCAACCCGCAATCGGCGGCGATCGTGCGCGCCGTCATCGATCTCGGCCACGGCCTCGAAATGTCCATCATCGCCGAGGGCGTCGAGACGCTCGACCAGCTCGCCTTCCTCGCCAAGGAGGGCTGCGACGGCGTGCAGGGCTACCTGCTCGGCAAGCCACTGCCGATCGGGAAGTATGCCGGCCTCGTCGGCCGCGCCGAAGCCATGGAGCTTGCGCTCAAGACCGGCTAGTGATGGGAGCGCTTCGTTTCGCTCGCTCTCGACGGCTTCATGGCGGATTACGACCTTGCGATCATCGGCGGCGGCCTGAACGGTGTCAGCCTCGCGCGCGATGCGGCCGGCCGCGGCCTGCGGGTCATTCTGTTCGAACAGGGCGATCTCGGCGGCGCCGCCTCGTCGGCGACGCCGCGGCTGATTCATGGCGATCTGTCGGTGCTGGAGCGCCGCGGGTTCTGGCGGGTGCGCCGGGCGCTCGCCGAGCGCCGGATCTGGCTCCGGATCGCGCCGCATCTGGTCCGGCCGATGCGCTTCGTGATTCCCGCCCATTCCGAGGAGCGTCCGCCATGGCTGCTGCGGGCCGGCCTGTATGTTTATGACGGCCTCACGAACCGGGGTGGCCTGCCGCCATCAGCGACCCTCGACATTACGCATCATCCGGTCGGCAACGCGCTGAAGCGTCCGTTCGGCACGGCGTTCGAATATTCGGACTGTGTCGTTGACGATTCCCGCCTGGTGGTGCTCACGGCGCTGGATGCCGCCGAACGCGGCGCCGCGATCCATACCGGGGCACGCTGCGTGCGCGCTGACAGAACCGACACATGGCGCCTCGCGGTGGTCGATCGCGGCCACCGCCGCACGATCACGGCGCGGGCGCTGGCCAACGCCACCGGTGGCTGGACGTCGATGGTGGCGGATACCGTGCTGCGGGAGCCGCAGCCCGCCATGGCCGCGATGCAGATGAGCCAGATCATCGTGCCGCGGCTGTTCGATTCCGAGAACGTCTACGTCTTCCAGAACAATGATGGACGGCTGATCTTCGCCCGGCCCCTCGAGCGCGATTTCACGCTGATCGGCACGGTCACGCACGCTTTCACCGGCGATCCTGCGATCGTCGCGATGCCGGGCGCCGACGTCAGCTATCTCTGCGAAGCGGCCAGCCGCTATTTCCGCGAGCGCGTCGCCCCGACCGACGTGGTCCGGACGGTCTCGGGCGTCAACCTGACGCTGGCGTCCGCGCGAGGACGCGACGGCACGGCGCTGTTCCATGCGCGCCGGCGCAAGGCGCCGCTGATCACGATGTTTGGCGGCGATGTCACTACTTCGCGCCTGCGTGCGGAGCGGGCGGTGACGCGGCTGACGCCGTTCTATCCGATGTCGCCGCCCTGGACCGACGGGGCGGTACTCCCCGGCGGCGATTTCGCCTGGGACCGTTTCGACACCGAAGTCGACCTCGCACGCGATCGCTGGCGCTTTCTCTCGGAGCCGGAGGCCCAACGCCTGGTCGCGGCCTACGGCTCGCGACTGCCGGCCGTGCTTGGCGAGGCCAGGACGCGCGATGAGCTTGGCCCAACCTTTGGCCCTGAGCTGACCGGCGCCGAGGTGCGTTATCTGATGAGCCACGAATGGGCGCGTTTTCCAGAGGACGTCTTGTGGCGTCGCTCCAAGCTCGGTCTGACCATGCCCAAGGCCGATCGTGATGGGCTTGCCGCGTTCATGGCGGATGTGAACGATCGCCCCGAACCGGTTGAGCAAAGGCCGATCGGCCGCTAGCGTGCGGCGGAATCGGGGTTGGCAGGGACCATGGCGGAAGAGTTGCCCGGAACGGACGTCGCGGCGGATACGGCCGCTGGAGCTGCATTTCCCGTAGCGGGTCAGCCGTTGCTGCGCATCGAGGGCGTCACCAAGACTTTCGGGACGTTCCGGGCCGTGGACGGTGTCTCGCTCGACATCAAGGCCGGCGAGTTTTTCGCGCTGCTCGGGCCTAGCGGCTGCGGCAAGACCACGCTGTTGCGCATGCTCGCCGGCTTCGAGGCGCCGGATGAGGGGCGTATCCTGCTTGGCGGCAAGGACATCGCGCAGGCGCTGCCGCATGAGCGTCCGATCAACATGATGTTCCAGAACTACGCGTTGTTTCCGCACCTCTCGGTGCGCGACAACATCGCCTTCGGCCTGAAGCGCGCCGGCTTGGCGCGCGCCGACATCGCCACGCGCGTTGCGGAGATGCTCGCATTGGTGAAGCTCGAGGGCCTCGAGAAGCGCAAGCCCGACCAGCTCTCCGGCGGCCAGCGCCAGCGCGTGGCGCTGGCCCGCGCTTTGGCACGCCGGCCGCAATTGTTGCTGCTCGACGAGCCGCTCGCCGCGCTGGACAAGAAGCTGCGCGAGAGCACGCAAGGCGAGTTGATGGAGCTCCAGCGCCGGCTCGGCATGACCTTCATCATCGTCACCCACGATCAGGAAGAGGCGATGACGATGGCGAGCCAGATCGGGGTGATGAAGGCCGGCAAGCTCGCCCAGGTCGCGAGCCCCCGCGAGCTCTACGAGGCGCCGCGTTCGCGCTGGATCGCGGAGTTCGTCGGCGACATCAATCTGTTCGACGCCGAGTCCAGATTGCGCGACGGCCATCGTCTGGTCATCGGCACGCGTGATGCGGGGACGCTGGTGGTGGCCGAGCCGCGCGAGCCGGTCGGCGCGGGAAAATTGTCGGTCGCGATCCGTCCCGAGAAGGTCAAGCTGTCGCGCCGCGGCCCGGTGAGCGAGGCAGGTTATGAAACGGCGATCAACCGGCTGGACGGCGTGATCGCCGACATCTGCTATCTCGGCGGCACCACCACCTACAAGGTGAAGCTCGACACCGGCGGGATGGTGCAGGCGTCCGTCGCCAACAGCGCGCGCCTCGACGTCGACGCCTACAGCCTGAACCAGCACGTGGTCGCCTGGTTCACGCCCGACGACTGCGTGGTGCTGCCGTCATGAGCGGACGCCGGATCTTCGCGCGACCGGCGCGCTTCGCCGCGATCGCCCCCTATGTCTGGATGGTGCTGCTCTTCCTGGTGCCGTTCGCCTTCGTGCTGAAGATCAGCCTGTCGCAGACCGCGATCGCGCAGCCGCCCTACGAGCCGGTGTTCGACCTGGCGGCGGGATGGGAATCGCTAAAGGCGGCCTTTGCCGCGCTGTCGCTCGACAATTTCAGGCTGCTCGGTTCCGACGACATCTATGTGTACGCCTATGTGCGCAGCCTGACCGTCGCGGTCACGGCGACGGCGCTGCTGCTCCTGATCGGCTATCCCATCGCCTATGGCATGGCGCGGTTGCCGAAGCGCTGGCAGGCGGTGGCGATGGTGCTGGTGATCGTGCCGTTCTGGACCTCGTTCCTGATCCGCATCTATGCCTGGATCAACATCCTCCAGCACGACGGCCTGCTCAACCAGATCCTGCTCGCGCTGCATCTGGTCAGCCAGCCGGTGGTGTGGCTCTCCACCGATACCGCGATGTATATCGGCATCGTCTACTCTTATCTTCCATTCATGATCCTGCCGCTCTATGCCACGCTCGCCAAGATGGAGCCGGCGCTGGAGGAGGCGGCCTCCGATCTCGGCGCGCCGCCCTGGCAGGTGTTCTGGCTCGTCACCTTCCCGCTGTCGCTGCCCGGCGTCGGCGCCGGCGTGCTCTTGTGCTTCATCCCCATCGTCGGCGAGTTCGTGATTCCGGACCTCCTGGCCGGCTCCAATTCGCTGATGATCGGCCAGACCCTGTGGCTCGAATTCTTCACCAACAAGGACTGGCCGGTCGCTTCCGCAGCGGCCATCGTGCTGCTGGTGGTGCTGCTGGTGCCGCTGTTGCTGTACGAACGGCTGCAGAAGCGACAACTGGAACAGGGGCGGTGAGCCGATGCGCAAGGTCTCTCGCCTGTCCCGCTTCAATATCGCCTCGCTCGCGCTGGGGCTGGCGTTCCTCTATCTGCCGATCCTCATTCTCGTCATCTATTCCTTCAACGCCTCGCGGCTGGTGACGGTGTGGGGCGGCTGGTCGCTGCGCTGGTATCACGAGTTCTTCAATGACCGCGCGATGATCGAGGCGGCCTGGATGAGCCTGCGGGTCGCGGTCTCCTCGGCGAGCATCGCCACGCTGCTCGGCACGCTCGCCGCAGTGGCGCTGTCGCGCGGCGAGAGGTTCCGCGGCCGGACACTGTTCTCCGGCATGCTCTATGCGCCGCTGGTGATGCCGGAGGTGATCACCGGATTGTCGCTGCTGCTCTTGTTCGTCGCGCTGAACGCCGAGCGCGGCTTCTGGACGGTGACGATCGCCCATACCACGCTGACGATGTGCTTCGTCGCCGTGGTCGTGCAGTCCCGCCTCGGCTCGCTGGACCGCTCGCTGGAAGAGGCGGCGATGGACCTCGGCTGCAATCCGGTGTGCGCGTTCGCGGCCGTCACGCTGCCGTTGATCGCGCCCGCGATCGTCGCCGGCTGGATGCTGGCCTTCACGCTGTCGCTCGATGATCTCGTGATCGCGAGCTTCACCACCGGTCCGGGCTCGGCAACCTTGCCGATCCGGATCTATTCCGAGGTGCGCCTTGGCGTGAAGCCCGAGATCAACGCGATCTGCACGCTGGTGATCGGCCTGATCGCGGTGGTCATCGTGATTGCTTCGCTCGCTTCGAAGCTGTCGAGCTCGCAGGGCGAGAGCGCGGCGCCGCTGTAGCCGTTCGTGCAGCGTGCCATCCACGCGCCGAGCCTTGTATTGCGGCGCCGAGCTGGCGCAGCGCGAGGCTGTCGAGCGGAAACTCGAGCAGGATGTGGATCAGGCTCAGCGCCAGCAGGAAGGTGAAGCCGAACGCATAGTCGTAGAAATAAAGCGCGGTGGATGCAGCGCTGGCGGCGGCCATCGCCGCCAGCCGGGCCTTCGGCACCTCGGTCCAGCGGATCACGTCGGCTTTGATGAACCAGTTGAGGTAGTGATAGGTGTAGACGAAGGCGAGCAGGCTGGTCAGCCTGGTGTCGAGGACGAGGCCGGGCACACCGAACAGCCGGCCGAGAGCCGGGCCGACATTGCCGAAATAATCCTGGCCGACCCGGGCAAAGCTCGCGATCCGGATTTCGGCGGTCTGCGGCAGCAGCAGGATCGTGGCAATTGCGGCGAGGTAGACGACCACCAGCGTGGCCTGCACGCGGCTGCCGGACCGATAGGCGCCGAGCACCATGAAGATCAGCGTGAACAGCGAGACGTGAACGAGCGTCGGGATCAGGATGCCGATCACGGCGAGCGACGATCCGCTCGAATACATGATCGCGGACAGGGCGATCGCCGCCATGAACAGCAGCATGCTCTCGACCGCGGATGTGGTCGCCGCCAGCATGGCGCAGACGATCAGCGCGCCCCACATCGCGAAGCCGAACCACGAGGCGTTGTCGATCAGCGCCGCGACCACGGCGACGATTGCCAGGGCTACGGCAATCCCGCGGTGAGGCAGATAGTAGCTGCGGTCATGCAGCCAGGATATCTCGGTGAAATAATGCGCCGGGCCGAGCACGACATAGGCCAGCAGCAACAGCTCGAACGGCACCAGATAGGCTGCCGCGAGCGCGAGCAGCATCAGGCCGAGATGGATCGCGTCGTTGCCGCGCATGATGACGAGCCCGTGACAGGGCTTCGAGGTTAGAGCAGGCGTGGACAATCTTCAATTGTCCACGTTGTCGCTCGAACGTACTGCTTGCGGCGACCGGATGCGTCCTGTCGCGTCAGGACTTCACTGCACCCGCGGTGAGCCCGCCGACCATGTAGCGGCGGAAGGCGTAGTAGATCGCGGCCGGTGGCAGCGCGTAGATGAAGCCGGTGGTCATCAACAGCTCCCACGGCGAATCGTCGGCGGCGAGGAAGTTGCCGAGCGCGACGGGCAGCGTGATCTCGCGGTCGTTGGAGAGCAGCAGGAACGCGTAGAGATATTCGTTCCAGGCCAGCAGCACCGCATAGGTGCCGATCGCGACCAGTGAGGGCATCATCAGCGGCAGATAGACCAGCCGGAAGATCTGGAGCGTCGTCGCGCCGTCCATCACGGCGGCTTCATCCAGCTCGACCGGCAGCTTGTCGGAGGCCTGCTTCAGCACCCAGATCGCGTAAGGGCTGGCGATCGTCACCATGGCCAGGATCAGCGACCAGTGATTGTTCAGGAGGCCGTAATTACCCATGGTGCGGTACATCGGAACGGCGAGGAACGCCGCGGGGATGAAATAGGTGAAGAGCGCCAGGTTCATCACGATGCGCCCACCGGGCACCCGCAGCCGCGAGATCGAGAACGCGGCGGCGGTGGCGATGAACAGCGTCAGCACGCCGACCGACGCCGCGATCACCAGCGAGTTCCAGAACTGCACATAGAAGTCGCGCAGGAAGTAGTGCTGCTGCTTGAACACGATCTCGAAGTTGTGCAGCGTCGGATGGTCGGGCCAGAGCTTGCCCGAGAACGCGTCCTCCTTCGGGGAGATCGCGAACAGGAACATGTGATAGATCGGCACCATCGTCCAGATGAAGACGGGAATGCCGATCAGCAGCAACCGCGCTTCGGTCGCGACTTCGCGTAAGGAGGGAAGCTTCATCGCGACAACCGTTTCATCATGAAGTACACGAGCGGCAGGACGAACGGCATCGCACAGACGATCGATGCCATTGCCAGCGAGAGCTGGTCGAGCCGGAGATAGCGGATGCCGAGCGTCGCCAGCACATGCGTGAGGTCGGCCGGGCCACCGCCGGTGAGGAGGTAGACGCTGTTGAAATCGCCGAGCGTCCAGATCATCGAAAGCAGCGTGCAGGTGATGTAGAGCGTCTGCATCGACGGCCAGGTGATGAAGCGGAACTTCTGCCACCAGCTCGCGCCGTCCACCTCGGCGGCCTCGAACAGATCGTGCGGTATCGCAAGGCGTCCGGTGATCAGGATCAGCGTCCAGAACGGCAGCGACTTCCAGATGTGGACGCCGATCGCCATGGTCAGCGCCACCGTCGGGTCGTTCAGCCAGTTCGGGCCGTCGTCACCGGTGAACGAGAAGATGAGGTGGTTGATCACGCCCCATTCGGGATTGAGCATGAAGCGCACGGACAGGATGGTCGGGATCGACGGCACCGCCCAGGGCAGGATGAAGATCACCGAGAGCCATTTGATCCAGGTGCGCTGCTGGGCGAAGAAGCCGGACAGGAACAGCGCGATCAGCATCTTGATGTTGATGCCGATGACCAGGAAGATCAGCGTGTTGACCGCGGCGCGCGCGAAGATCGGGTCGTTGTAGAGCGCGACATAGTTCGCCGGCGCCCGCGCCAGCCACAGCCCGTAGCAGACGGGATAGACGACGAAGGCGAGGAAAACCAGCAGATAGGGCGCGAGCAGCGCGATGCCCCAGGCCTGCGCCGGGGTCAGCCGCGACGACAAGGGCGGCGCGGGGATTGCCTGATCGCCAGAGAGCGTGATCGCCATTCTTTTCGGACTCTTCAAAGAGATGCCGGCCGCGAAACGCGGCCGGTGTTGTTCTTATACCTCTCCCCGCAAAGCGGGGAGAGGGAAAGGATGAATTAACCCGCGACCTGCTTGATGCGGGCGATCAGTTCGTCGACGGCCTTGTCGACCGGGACCTTCTCGCTGACGACCCGGTTCATCGCCTTGGCCCACACGTTCTCGTTGTTGAGGATCGTGAACTTCCAGTTCTTGGTGAAGTCGAACGCGGCGGTGCCGCCGGTGAACTGGGCGTAGACCGCCTTGCGGTGCTTGTCGGCCTGCCAGAACGGGCTGGCCTGGCTTTCCTTGGTCACCGGGAACCAGCGGCCGAGCGCGCCCTCGATATAGGGACGGACGTTGTCTTCCTGGAGCAGGAAGCTGATGAACTGCTTGGCCTCGGCCTTGTTCTTGGCCGCGGTGAAGACCAGCCCGGTCTTGACGTCGGAGCGGTAGCGGATGGTCGACCCGTCAGGCGCCTTCGGGAAGGACGCCGTGACGATGTCCTGCTCATAGGCCTTCTTGCCGGCCTCGCGCTGCTCGGGCGTAAGCGCCTGGTTCTGGGAGTCCTCGTACCACTTCGCCGCGATCGAGATCGTGAAGTTGTGGGTCATCACGATGGTCTTGTTGTGGAAGGCGACGTTGTTGTCCGGGTCCTTCCAGGTCGTGGACGAGGGCGGGGTGCAGCCCTTGATGTAGGTGTCGGTGTAGTCCTTCATCGCCTTGATCAGGTTCTCGCGAACCTTGGGATCGTCGACCAGCAGCTTGCCGTCGTCGTCGACCAGCTTGACGTGGTAGGCGTCCATGAAGGTGTAGAACGACTGGAAGGCGTCGGTGGATTCCACGCCCATCGGCTGGCCGACGGCGTAGATGCGCTGGCCGGTGGCCTTGCGGATCCCCGGCTGCACCTTGTCGCACCAGAACGACCAGTAGCCTTCCCAGTCGGTCGGGATGTCGGCGAGCTTGAAGCCGGCCTTCTCCAGCATGTCGTTCCAGATCTGGACGTGCATGCTCTGCTGCTTCAGCGGGAAGCCGTAATAGGCCTTCTTCTTGGTAACGTCGTTATAGAGGATCGACGCATCCAGCGTGTTCTGCACGAACCGATCCTTGATCGGCTCCATGACATCGGTGAGGTCCTCGAGCTTGCCCTCATAGGCCCACTTGCCCTGCGCCTGCACGTCATAAGAGTCGGAATAGGCAACATCGGGCACGGTGCCGGCATCGAGCGCGGCGACCGTCTTCGGAATCATGTCCTGAATCGCGTACTGCGACAATTCGACCTTGATGCCGGTCTTGGCTTCGAACTTCTTGATCGTCTCGATCAGCGCGTCGTCTTCGGAGCGGTAGAAGCCCTTGCCCCACCAGACCGTAATCGTCTTCTGCTGCGCAAATGCGGGTGCAGCGGCTGCGAACAGCCCGGCCGCAGCGACCGCCAGTGTGACTGCGCCAATAACCTTGGATCTCACGTTTTTCTCCCTCAAACGGCCGGTGTTTTTAACCGGTCGTATAAAACACTAGCGCATGGCCGTCAGCCGATCTAGCGGCATGTTGTCAGACCTAGGTCGTGGGAACGGCGCCTGTGGAGATGATTAACGTGCGCATCGATCCAATCGCCGCATCAATTAGCGGCAATCAATTCGGGTTCTGCGTTCTGATCGCCTGACCATGTGCATCCGTACCTGCTCGCGACTGGCGAAGCCCGGCCTTGTAAGCGGTATGAGGACTGAACGCAACGCAGTCGGCTGGCCACACTATGGTGCTGCGGCCGGAGGACGCAAAATGCCTCTGAAAACACGGCGGGGCTGATCCGAGGAACTTCCGGTTCGACAGGGGAACGGTCTTGCAGCGCTGCGCTGCCGACCTATTAGCGTTTCCTCTTCAGGCCCGCCGAATCGAGTTTGCCTGAGCGGATCGGGGCTTCGGCTTGTCTTGCCCGCGCGTCCCGGAAGGCGTGTGCCACGCCTCGAGAAGCATCTTGAGAAACTGGCTCGCGTGAGGAGATAGTGTGGTCCCGCGCCTGCGCACGATTCCGATCGTCCGCGACACCTCCGGCTCGATCAACCGAACGGTGTGAATGATGGGGTGACCGGCGGCGGGCGTCGCAAGCTTCGGCAGCACCGCGATGCCGAGTCCCGCTTCGACGAGGCCAAGCGAACCGGAGAGGTGAGCGACCTCATAGGACCAGTTCAGCTGCAGGCCGTGTCGCGCGAGCGCATTGTCGATCAGCGCGCGATTGCCGCTGTTGCGACCGACGGTGATGACCCGGTGTGACACAATCTCTGACCAGCTGACCCGTTTGCGCGATGCCAACGGATGGTCATGACGGCAGGCCAGGACGAAGGGGTCCTCAACCAGTTTCTCGAATTCGATCTCGGCATGCGAAGCACCGATGAAATTGATGCCGAAGTCGGCTTCTCCGCGCGCGACCGCTTCCAATCCTTCATTGGCACCGATGTCCAGAATCCGGATGCGAATGCGTGGATACGTTTCGGCAAACCGGCCGATCGCACGCGGCAGGAAGTAGAACACCGCTGTCGGCACCGCAGCCACCGAGACCAGGCCCGAACTTCGCGCGCCGATATCGTGGATGGCGAGCACCGAGGTCTCGAACTCGTCGATGAGGCGGCGCACCTTCGGCAGGAAATCACGGCCGGTCATGGTGAGATTGACGTGACGCGTCGAGCGTTCGAGCAGCGGCGCACCGAGGCTTTCTTCCAGCTTCTGAATGCGTCGGCTCAGCGCCGGCTGCGACAGGTTCAGCGCCCTGGCGGTGCGCACGAAGCTTCCCGTCTCCGCCACGGTGATGAACGCCTTGAGGTCGAGAAGTTCTGCGTTCATGGCAAGCTCCATTGTATCGATAATCGGAATAATACATCGGATATTTGCATTTCACAAAAGAGTTCTGTCGAGGGATGCTCCGGATCGAGCGAAGTTGTCGCGAACGGAACAGCTCCATGAACGATCAGATTGCCATTCCCTGTGTGGTCATGCGTGGGGGCACCTCGCGCGGGCCGTTCTTCCTGGCCCGCGATCTTCCGGCCGACCCCAAACTGCGCGACGCGATCCTGCTATCTGTGATGGGAGGGGGGCACGATCTTGGAATCGACGGGATCGGCGGCGGCAATGCCGTTATCAACAAGGTCGCGATCGTTGGACCGGCATCGGTGCCAGGCGCCGATGTCGACTACCTGTTCGCCCAGGTGCGTGTTCGTGAAGGCATCGTCGATACCTCCCCGAACTGCGGAAACATGCTCGCGGGGGTGGGGCCATTCGCAATCGAAGCCGGCCTGGTCGCCGCCGCCGCGGATCGCACCCATGTGCGGATCCACAATGTTAACACCGGCAAGCTGATTGACGCGACCGTTCCGACCCCCGCAGGGCGCGTGACTTACGACGGCGAGGCGCGGATCGACGGCGTACCGGGAACGGCCGCGCCGATCGAGCTGTCGTTCCCCGACGCGGCCGGCGCAAGCACTGGTCGTCTCCTGCCCACCGGACGACCGGTCGATCGCATCGAAGGGATCGATGTGACCTGCATCGACGCGGCGATGCCCGTTATGCTGGTCCGCGCGGCGGATCTGGGGTGGACCGGCCGTGAGGCTCCCTCGGACTTCGCCGACGGAGGCTTTCGCGCGCGCCTCGAAACTTTGCGCATCGAGGCCGGATGCCGGATGGGCTTTCCAAATTCCGCGACAATGGTGATTCCGAAGCCGGTTCTGATTGCGCGCGGAGGCGAGGCGACGTTGAGCACCAGGTATTTCATGCCGCATGACTGCCATAACGCGCTGGCGGTGACCGGCGCTGTCGCGATCGCGACGGCATGCGTCACGCCCGGGACGATCGCGGCAGAGATGGTCGGACCATTGGCGCCGCCGGTGCCGATCACCCTCGCCCATCCCTCCGGCCAGCTCGTGGTTCGGCTGGAGCCCGGCCCGGTTGCCCGGGTGCTGCGGACGGCCCGGCGAATCTTCGAGGGCCACGTCTTCGCCCGTCGATCGCACGTGCCTCATTTGGTGCTGGCGGCCTGAAGCCGGGCTGCTTTTAAACCTCAAGAATAACACAAGGGAGAAACGAGAATGCAGATGCGAGCGACGGCTGGGTCCGCGAGCAGCGAGCCGCGAAAGCCGTTCTACCGGATTCTCTACGTCCAGGTGCTGATCGGTCTCATGCTGGGTGTCTTCACGGGCCATTTCTGGCCCGAATTCGGCGCCGCGCTGAAGCCCTTTGGCGACGGCTTCGTCAAGCTGGTCAAGATGATGATCGCGCCGATCGTATTCTGCACCATCGTGAGCGGCATCAACAGCATCAGCGATTCCCGCGAGGTCGGCCGCGCGCTGGTGAAATCCATGGCGCTGTTCTACCTGCTGACCGTGCTCGCGTTGCTGGCCGGGCTGATCGCCGTGTCACAGATCCAGCCGGGCGTTGGCATGCATGTGTCCGTCAATACGCTGGATCCGTCGGTGGCCGCGAAATTTACCAAGCAGGCAGGTGCGACCGGATTTGCGGACTTCATGCTGCACATCATCCCGCACTCCTTCTTTGGAGCGTTCGCCGATGGCGAAGTGCTGCCGGTGTTGCTCGTCTCCATCCTGATCGCCTTTGGCCTGAGCCGTGCCGGCGATGGCGGCGTTGTGGTGACGAAAGCGGTCGAGTCGTTCTCACAAGTGCTGTTTGTGTCCTTCGGCTTCATCATGAAGCTCGCTCCGCTCGGTGCCTTTGGGGCCATGGCGTTCACCGTGGGGCGCTACGGCATCCGATCGATCGGCTCGCTCGGACTGCTGATTCTGACCTTCTATATCGCCTGCTCTGTCTTCGTGGTCGTCGTGCTTGGGACGCTGGCGCGGCTGAACGGCTTCAGCCTGTGGAAGACGATCCGCTACTTCAAAGAAGAGCTGCTGATCGTGCTCGGCACGTCGTCGTCGGAGCCGGCGCTGCCGGGCGCGCTGCGCAAGCTGGAGCAGCTCGGATGCCGGAAAGGCGTGTCAGGGCTCGTGTTGCCGTTGGGCTATTCCTTCAATCTGGACGGCAGCGCCATTTACCTCACCCTGGCGTCCATCTTCATCGCGCAAGCCTGCGACATTCATCTGTCGTGGGGGCAGATCGCGGCGATGCTCGGCCTGATGCTGCTGACGTCCAAAGGGGCGGCAGGTGTCACCGGCAGCGGCTTCGTTGCGCTTGTCGCGACCCTCTCCGTCATGCCGGATCTGCCCGTGACCGGCGTGGCGCTGCTCGTCGGCATCGACCGCTTCATGTCGGAAGCGCGGGCGCTGACCAGCATGATCAGCAACTGTGTCGCGGCCATCACTATTTCGCTGTGGGAGGATGCCTGTGATCGCGAAGTATTGGCCCGTGAACTGGGGCAGAGCGTCACGCGCGAGGTCGGGGCGGGGACGGCGATCGGCGGAGCAACCGTGGTGCAGGAGAACGAGAGCTGGATTTCGACGACGCAATCGGCCGCTTGAACCCGAAGAGAGCGACGCCGATCACTCTAGTTGGACTTGGCGTTTTCCTTGGCGTTCTCCGCCGTCGGCGAGTCTGCCGGGGCGGGACGCTTGGCGGTGCCGGTGATGCGCTCGATCGCGGAGCGCACGGCGTCGCCCGCCTTGCGGTCCTTGAGCATGTCGAGCAGGGGCGCGGACGCGGGCGAGCGGCGGATCAGGCTTTCCGGATCGGGAAAGATCAGGGGATCATCCCAGGGGCCCTGCACCACGAAGGGCAATTCGAAGCCCGAGGCGCTGTTGAGGCTCGCCACGCCCTTCATGTCGTATTCGCGCGTCGGCACCGAGGCGGTGCCGGTCATCGTGATCTTCGCCGCCGGTCCTTCGACGCGGATGTCCTCGGCGGTGGCGACCCCGTCGGAGAATTTCACCGCGATGGTGAGATTGTCGTAAGGCGTCGAGCCGTTGCGGAAATTGCCGCCACCGGACAGCGGCCGGCGCTCCAGCCGCTTCAGGAGCTGTTCGGCATTGAAGCCCGAGATCGCGCCGTCATGCCCGGTGACGGTGGCGCTGCCATCGAGCGACTGCACGAGGCCGAACGGGCTCGAGCCGGAGGCAACGAGGGAGACGTTGATGTTGCCGCGGCCGGACAGCTTGTTGAGGCCGAACAGTTCGGAGGCGCAGGCCTGGAGGTCGACGTCGGTGAACTGGAATTGCGCCTTGATATCGGCGACGGTGTCGGCGCGCGCGATGCCGAACGAGCCCTTGGCGATACCGCCATAGACCTGGGCCTCGCCCACCGAGAGCGCCAGCGTGCCGTTGCGCAAATTGGCGCCGATCGCGGTGCGGCCGAGCTTCGACGGCCCGACCGTCAGCCGCGCCGCCGACAGGCGCATGTCGAGGTCGGTGGTCGAGAGCCCGTTGAGATCGAACAGCTGCCTGTTCCAGTCGCGCGCGCCACTCGCGAGCAGGCGGAAGGTCGAGATATAAGGCGTGAAGTCGAGCGCGTCGGCGGCGAGCGTCGCCTGGAGCGTCTGCCGGCCGTTGTTGGCGTAGGTCATGACGCCCTCGGCGGCGTTGCCGTCGAGCTCGACATTGACGTTGGTAAGCGCGATCGAGGCGCCGACGACATTGGCGCGCGCCTTCAGCGCGAAACGGCCGAAGCCGCCGCTGCCGGGCTGCGGCTGGCCGGTCCAGCGCAGCGCGTTGCGCAAGGACGGGCTGTCGATCGTGAGCGTGCCTTCCATCATCGGGCTGGTGCGGTTGGCGACGCTGCCGTCGAAGGCGAGCTTGAGCGGGGCGCTGGCGATCCGCGCCTTCAGGCCGGAACGGTCGCCGGAGAGGGCGGCGACGAAGTCGGCGAAGCTGATCGAGCCGTCGACGCGTTCGCCGCGCCAGTCGAACTGGCCGGTCGCGGCGAAGGAGCGCGAGATCGAGGGCCAGGCCAGCGACAGGTCGATGTCGTCGAACTGCTCGGTGGCGTGCGTGGCGGCGTCCTCGTAATTGAGCACGCCGTCCTGGATCCGGATCTCGGAGAACGAGACCTGATTTTCGGCGCCGGGCTTCATGGTGCGCGCAATGGTCTGGATGAAGGGCGTCCAGTTGCTCTCGCCGTCCGGCTTCAGGCTGACATGGATGCGCGGCCGCAGCAGCGTCAGGTCGGCGATCTCGAACCGTTGCAGCAGCAGCGGCAGTAGCCGCAGATTGGCGGTGAGTACGTCGACACGGAGCGCGGGGTCGCTGGTGCCGCCGCCCTTCAGGCCGACGTCATGGAAGGAGATGTAGCTCGCCGGCAGCACCGAGATGTCGATGGGGCCTGCGACACTGAGCTCGAGCCCGGTGACGTCGCGGATCTGCGCTTCCACGGCCTTGCGCAGCGCGTCGCGGTTGATGAGCCAGGAGGTCGCGATCAGGGCGATCAGCGCGACGCCGAGCAGCGCCGCGATCGGCGTCCCGAGGCGCTTCATTCCTTGGGCCATGGTCAATGGCGTGTCCTGATCGGGTTGGTCGTTGGAGCCAAAGGGGCGGGCCGGGAAACCCGCGCGCCCCACGCCCAAGCCTTGTTACGTCACAAGTCCTGTTATGTTAAGTGCCGCAACTTGATGGGTTTTCTTGTCGCTTTCAAGGCCGGGGACGATCCTGCCCACGGCGTGGGCAGCTTCTACCACCGCCCCGCGGAGCGGAGAACCCCGTATCATTGACGGCTTCGGACGATTTCGCCTAATAATCGCCGCCAATAAGGCGCGACGCCCGCAAGCCGAAGGTTCAGTCGAGGTTTTTGCATGAACAAGGTCTATCCCGACGCCAAGTCGGCTCTCGACGGCATTTTGAAAGACAACATGATGATCATGTCGGGCGGCTTCGGCCTCTGCGGCATCGCCGAGGAGCTGTCGGACGCGATCCGCGAGTCCGGCGTCAAGGGGCTGACGGTCGTCTCCAACAATGCCGGCGTCGACGGCATCGGGCTCAGCCGCCTGCTGGAAACCCGGCAGATCAAGAAGATGATCTCGTCCTATGTCGGCGAGAACAAGCTGTTCGCCCAGCAGTTCCTCGCCGGTGAGCTGGAACTCGAATTCAACCCGCAGGGCACGCTGGCCGAACGCATCCGCGCCGGCGGCGCCGGAATCCCGGCCTTCTACACCAAGACCGGCGTCGGCACGCTGATCGCCGAAGGCAAGGAAGTGAAGGAGTTCGACGGCGAGAAGTACCTGATGGAGCGCGGCCTGTTCGCCGACCTCGCCATCGTGCACGCCTGGAAGGGCGATACCGCCGGCAACCTCATTTACCGCAAGACCGCGCGCAACTTTAACCCGATGATGGCGACCGCCGCCAAGATCACCGTGGCCGAGGTCGAGCATCTGGTTCCGGCCGGTGAACTCAATCCCGACCACATCCACACGCCCGGCATTTTCGTGAAGCGCATCGTCGAGGTCGGCACGGCCAAGAAGCGCATCGAATTCCGCAACACCCGCCCGCGCACCGCCGCTTAAGCGTCAGGAGACTCACATGGCCTGGACCCGTGAACAGATGGCTGCGCGCGCCGCCAAGGAACTGCGTGACGGCTACTACGTCAATCTCGGCATCGGCATCCCGACGCTGGTCTCGAACTTCATCCCCGATGGTGTCGACGTCAGCCTCCAGAGCGAGAACGGCATGCTCGGCATGGGCCCGTTCCCCTATGAGGACGAGGTGGATGCCGACCTCATCAATGCCGGCAAGCAGACCGTGAGCGAGCTGCCCTCGACCTCGTATTTCTCGAGCGCGGATTCCTTCGGCATGATCCGCGGCGGCCACATGGATCTGTCGATCCTCGGCGCCATGCAGGTGGCCCAGAACGGCGATCTTGCCAACTGGATGATCCCCGGCAAGATGGTCAAGGGCATGGGCGGCGCGATGGATCTCGTCGCCGGCGTCAAGCGCGTCGTCGTGGTGATGGAGCATTCCGCCAAGGACGGCTCGAAGCTCCTGAAGAAGTGCAATTTGCCGCTGACCGGCGAGCGCGTGGTCGACATGGTCGTCACTGATCTCGCCGTCTTCACCATCGACAAGCACGGCGACGGCGGCATGGCGCTGATCGAGCTCGCCGACGGCGTCTCGCTCGACGAGGTCAAGGCCAAGACCGAGGCCGAATTCCGCGTCGCGCTGAAGAACACGTAAGGTCGTCGCAGAGGGGGCGCGCATGACGATACGGTCTGCGCGTCCCGAAGACGCCGGTTTCATCGCTCAAACCATCCTGCGATCGATGCGTGGCTACCGGCCGCGCGGCTGGTTCGACGTCGCGCTCGGCTGGCCGGAAGCGGAATGCCTCGATTTCATCGCGCGCGTCGCGGCCACGCGCGCGGTGTCGATGTGGCATGTCTCGCAGTATTGGATTGCCGAGATTGATGGTGCGCCGGGCGCGGCGCTATGCGCCGTGCCAGCGGCCGGCACCGGTCCTGCGGCCTGGCGCGCGATCGAGGAAGTCGCAGCCGCGATCGGGCTCGCCGCGTCGGAGCTGGAAGCGATCCGCCAGCGCGGTGGCTATGCGCGCGGCTGCTGGGTTCAAGGCGGCGAGGGCGATTGGATGATCGAGCATGTCGCAATCGATCCTGCATATGGCGGCCGCGGCCTCGTGCAGGCACTGATCGCGCATGCGCTGGATCAGGGGGGGGCGGCTGGGTTTCGACGGGCGACGATCTCGTTCCTGATCGGCAACGTGCCCGCTGAACGCGCCTACGCCAAGGCCGGTTTTGTCTTTGCGGAGGAGAAGCGTGATCCCGCTTTCGAGGCGATCATCGGTGCACCGGGATTTCGCATGTTTACGCGCGCGATTTAAGCGCGCTTGGTCTCCGCATTCGACACTGTCATGCTCCGCGTAGGCCTGGAATACCGGATTGCCCGCCTTCGCGGGCAATGACGCCAGGAGGGCGGCTACGACCTCGCCGCCCACGTCTTGCTCCACCGCGCCGACACGCTCGCGACCCACGACGGCTCCTCGCGCACCAGGCGGAAGCCGAGATTGGCGGGCGGCACGCCCTGCGCGCAGCCGCCAGCGCGGGCGTCGCGGATGAAATCGGTGACATAGGCGCGGTGGGCGCCTTCCGCGATGCGCACGCCGCAATTCACGGTCGCCCGGCCGGCATTGCCGGCCGCGTCGGTCCGCGAGCGCACGAAGCAGGTCGAGGTCCACTCCCAGACGTTGCCGGCGAGATCTTCGATGCCGTGCTCGTTCGCGCCAAATTTGCCGAACGCATAGGCCGTCGTGTCGGAAAGGTCCCGTTCGGATTCCCGCTCATAGCGGCTGATCCAGCGCTTCGAAGGATTGTCCGCGTCCACCGGCGCGCCATCGTCCTTGAAGCGCGAGCCCGCCGCAAACGCCCATTCCGCATCGCTCGGCAGGCGCCACGTCTTGCCGGTCCGGTGCGAGAGCCAGCCCGCATAGGCCTGTGCGTCGTGCCAGCTCACCTGCACCGCGGGGCGATCTGTGGCGATCGCCACGTCACGATCGAGAGCGCGGCAAGCGCCGTCCTGCACGCAAAGCTGGTAGTCGGATGACGAAACCTGATGCCGCATGACGTGCAGCGGCCTCGTGAACCGCATCGCGCGCAGCGGCGCTTCCGCCTGCTGCCCGCCCCGCGTGAAATCGCCCGCCTCGCGATAGGACAGATTGCCCGGCGCGATCTCGACGATCGCGGGCTCCGTCGCCGTGCCGCGGACCGCCATGTCCGAGACCAGCGGCGCCACCGCGATCGGTCCTGCGAGTCCGGCCGCGCAAGCCAGGACCAGTTTCAGCTTGAATGCGATCAGCATGTCGTCCCCCGAAAGGAAGAAGGGGCCGGTGATCCACCGGCCCCTTGTCGCGTCTAGTTGGTGTTGGCCGGGATTTCCGCAGGCGCCTTCACCTGGGTCATCAGATCGTCGTTCCACTTGCCTTCGACCTTGAAGTGCGCGGTGGCGCCGAGGTCGGCGGCCTCGATCAGGTTATGCGTGACATAGGCGTAGATGCCGGGCTGCATGAACTTGTACATCGCAGCCCCTGCCGAGCCGCCGCGGATGAACCAGGTCTCCAGCCCGACCTCGGGTGCATTGCCGAATTTGCCGGTCTCCCAGACATAGTCGCCATGGCCGCCGATCAGATGCGGGCGGCTGTCGCGATTGGCCTGCGAGTGCACGATCAGCACGTTCTCGCCGACATTGGCGGTGAGCGCATTCTTGCCGGTAAGCGCGCCGACCTTGCCGTTGAACACGACATGGGATGGGATCAGCTTCTTCATCATCTCTTCGGTGTCGGTGAAGGCTTCGCCCGGCGAGTCATAGGACTTGAAATTGCCCTTCTCGTCGCGCGGCACGTACATGTCCTGCTCGCCGACATAGTAGACCTTGTCGTATTTCAGCGCGTGGCCCTTGCCGTCGTTCAGTCCGTCGCGCGGCAGCACCATCACGGCACCGTTCATGCCGGAGACGACGTGCCAGGGGATCATCGGGCCGCCCGGCGCGCAGTGATAGACGAACACGCCGGTCTTGGTCGCCTTCCAGCGCAGCACGACCTGCTCGCCGGGATTGATCAGGGTGAGCGCGCCGCCGCCGAGCGCGCCGGTCGCGGAGTGAAAGTCGATGTTGTGCGGCATGGTGTTGGTCGCGGGATTGACCAGCGTCGTTTCGACGTAGTCGCCTTCATGCACCACCATCAGCGGGCCCGGCATCGAGCCGTTGAAGGTCATCGCCTGGAAGGTGGTACCCTTCTCGTCGATGACGACCTTCTTCTCCTCGATCGTGAGCTTGAACTCCACGATCTTGGGGCCCTGCTTGGTCGCCTGCTCGTGCGCATGCACGAACGGCGGGGCCACCAGCTCCACTTTCTGGCGCGGCAGTTTGAGATCGTCGGCGGCCAGGGCGGGTGTCGCCAGCATCAGGGCGGTCGCGGCGGCGCTGATCAATGCGGCTCTGCGGGTGAACATCGGAAGCATCCTTCATCTGAAATGGTTTTGATGACGGGATGCAGTGTGCGCCTGTTACGGCAAGAGTGTTTGCGCTGCAACAAGCTTTCGCCGGATTCGCCTCCGCAACAGTACTTAGATCCTTCAACGGAGCAGGATCGGCGACACCACGTTGACCGCGTCCGACGGCGTGATGCGGATGTCGAGGCCCAGCGACCATCGGCCAGACAGCGGCGCCGACATCCTGACTCTCCACTGATCGTTGCCGACGCGTTCGGCGTTTGCGGTCATCGGCGCCACGCCGTGCTCGGGGTTGCCGAGCGTGACTGCAACGGCGTCGGCGCTCAGCGGCAACTCGTTCGCATCTTCGAGCTGGATTGCGATCTCGACCGGACCGGCACGACCGGGCAAGACCGTGACGTTCGCCATGGCCTTCTCGGCATGAAGATGGGTGAAGAAACTTTCGTCGGCTTCGGAAACCATCGCGGGCGGAGCGGCCGCCGCCGGCTCGGGGTGGTGCGCGGGCTGCGCGATCTCCGTGCGCTCTGTTTTCTCCGGCGCCTGCGCGCCGATAGCCTGTACGTCGAGCGTCACTTTCACTTCGCCGGCATGCTCGAACGACAGCGTCACCGGTACCTGGTCGCCGACACGAAGTGGAGCATCGAGGCCGATGAACATCAGGTGTCCGCCGCCGGGGGCAAGTTTAACGATTTGTCCGGGGGCGATGACGAGCCCGTCGATGAGCGGGCGCATGGTCATGACGCCGTTGTTGACGGCCATTTCGTGGATTTCGGTTCGAAGCGCATGGGCGGCCGATGCGGTCTGCAACCGCTCCGGCGCGTGGCCCCTGTTCTCGATCGTCAGATAGCCGCCGGCGACCTTGGCTCCCCCGGGCGTCGCCCGGCTCCAGGCCTTGGTGATGACGAGATCGCCGCTGGTCGTGTCGGCGGCGAAGGCGGGCGGCCAGACAAGGCATGTCAGGGCGACCGCGCCGGCAAATGCGCGTTTGGATGAGATCATGATCGAGGCCTTCGCGAAGACGCGGCTATAGCAAATGAATGGCAACCCAGACCGCGGCCCAGATCGCCAGCGACAGGACGGCGAGGACGACGATTACGGCGGCCAGAGTGTGCACGATACCGGCCGGGGCCGGCGAGGCCGGGACCGGCCGGAAGTCGTCGAAACGCGGGATATGGCCGCGGACGTCGAGCAGGGAGAAAATCAGTTCGAGTGCGAGAAGCCTCATGGCAAACGCTCCGGATGCCGTGCGAATTGCCCGTGATCATTGCGCGGAACCGTCCGCTGCGCTTTGCGCGAGCGCAATGTTTGCGGTGCCCCGGTCCGACTTTGCGCGAGCGCAAGGTCGCTTCCGCAAATCCGGGTTAGCTGAATGCATTCCGTGATTTGCCGCGGCTCCGCAAGCGGCCGAAATTTACGAATGGGTAAGATATGAGAGCTGATCTCGCAGTGAGCTACGGCGAAGAAAGACTGCCTCGCTACACGAGCTATCCGACCGCGCCGCACTTCTCGCCGGTCATCGACGCCGGTACCTACGCCCGCTGGCTGTCCGAGCTCCCGGCCGGTGCCAGCGCGTCACTCTATCTGCACGTGCCGTTCTGCCGCGAGATGTGCTGGTATTGCGGCTGCCATACCCAGATCGTCCGGCGCGACGATCTGATTGCGGCCTACCAGCGGACGCTGCGCAGTGAGATCGCGCTGGTCGCCGAGACCATCGGCCGCCGCATCAAGGTCGAGCATATCCATTTCGGCGGCGGCACGCCGACGATCATGGCGCCCGAGGCTTTTGCCGAGTTGATGGCGGCGATGCGCCAGGCGTTCTTCGTACTGCCATCGGCCGAGATTGCCGTCGAGATCGATCCCCGCACGCTGACCGCCGACATGGTCGAGGCCATGCGGCTGTCCGGCGTCAATCGCGCCAGCCTGGGGGTGCAGAGTTTCGACCCCATCGTGCAGCGTGCGATCAACCGCATCCAGAGCTTCGAGCAGACGGCTGCCGTCGTCGACATGCTCCGGCATGCCGGCATCGCGGGAATCAATTTCGACCTGATCTACGGGCTGCCGCATCAGACCGTCGCCTCGTGCCTGGACACGGTGCGGCGCAGCCTCTTGCTCGCGCCCGATCGCTTCTCGGTGTTCGGCTACGCTCACGTGCCTGATTTCAAGAAGCACCAGCGCATGATCAACCAGGGCGCGCTGCCCGACGGCCCGGCGCGTCACGACCAGGCCTGTGCGATCGCGAATGCGCTGAAGGAGGCCGGTTACGTGCAGATCGGGCTCGATCATTTCGCGCGACCCGACGATTCCATGGCCGTGGCCTTCGAGGAGCGGACGCTGCGGCGCAATTTCCAGGGCTATACCACCGACCAAGGCGAGGTCCTGCTCGGCTTCGGCGCGAGCGCCATCGGACATCTGCCGCAGGGTTACGTCCAGAACGAGGTGCAGATCGGCGCCTATGCGCAGAGCATCGGCGCCAGCCGCCTCGCCACCGCGAAGGGCTATGGGCTCACCGACGACGACCGGCTGCGCGCCGACATCATCGAGCGCATCATGTGCGAGTTCAGCGCCGATCTCGGTGATATCTGCGCGCGCCACGGCGCAGAGCCCGAGGCGATGCTCAAATCGGCGTCGCGTCTGAAACCGCTGATTTCTGACGGCGTCGTGAGGCTGGACGGCGACCGGCTCGCGGTCGCGAACGACTCGCGCTTCCTGGTCCGCAGCGTCGCCGCCGCGTTCGACGCGCATCTGGATCCGGGCAAGCAGCTGCATAGCCGGGCGGTGTAGCTGCGTCATTCCGGGGCGCGCCGCTTGGCGCGACCCCGGAATCCATTTCACCGCACAGCTTGCTGCCCGATGGATTCCGGGTTCGCGCCATCCAAGTCGGCTGTTGCCGACTTGGATCTTAGAGTCTTCCGAACTCGGGTAAACCCGGGTTCGGTGGCGCGCCCCGGAATGACGAGCCGAGGAACTGGCAACAGCTTGCGCTCCAACAAAGAAACCACAGCTCGCTCCGCTATCGTCGTTTCGGAACGGAGTTGTCCATGCCTTTTGGATCCGACGATCTGGTCGATGACATCATGCGCACGGCGCCGCACACGATCCGCGTGTTTCTTGCTTTCAGGCTGGCCTGCGTCGGCTGCCCGATCGCAACCTTCCACACGGTGGAAGACGCCTGCCGCGAGCACGGCATCGACCGCGACAAATTCCTCGCCGCGCTCTGCGACTGCGTGCCGGCGTGAGACGGTCTGGAATTCGCGCGGGCCGCGTGCGGATTCCCGGGTGAGGGAGCGCTTTCGCCGTAAGCGAAAGCGGCTCTCACCCCAATCTTCGGGAGCAGGGTGAACCTGCCGGCGCAGCCATCATGGCGCGCCGCTGTCGGGGCTCCGCTCCGCCAGCACGACGATCCTGTGCGGTTCGCGCAGGATGATGCGCTGGCGGCCGCTCTCGACGAGGCCCTGCTGTTCCCAGCCGCTCAGGATGCGGCTCACGGTGTGCAGCGTGGTGCCGGTCATCTGCGCGATGTCCTGGCGGCTGATCGGGAAGTCGATCTCGATGCCGTGGTCGAGCTTCTTGCCGGATTGCTTGGCGAGGCGCAGCAGCGCATGCGCGATGCGTTGTTCGACTTGCTGGGTCGACATTTCCAGTATGCGGGTGTGGCTCTCCTGGAGCCGCGTGCCGACGGTCTGGAGCGTGTTGGCGGCGAGCGCCGGAAACCGCTCGACCAGCCGCGGCCAGGCCGAGGTCGGCCAGATCAGCACCACGCTGTCGTCGACAGCCATCGCAGTAGCGGGGTAGCGCCCGGCTCCGATCGCCATCGCGAGCCCGAACGTCTCACCGGGCGCGACGTAGCGCACCACGATCTGCTCGCCGGTCGGCGTGGTCTTGGCCGCGCGGACGTGGCCGTGCAGCAGCAGGAAGAAGGACTGCGCGTCTGCGCCCTGCTCGAAGATGGCGCTGTTCTTGGGATAGCGCGCCGAGCGGGCCTCGCGCAGGATCTCGTCCAGGGCTTCCGGCGTGACCCCGGCAAACAGCGGCAAATGCGCAACCAGCGATGTGTCGACCTTGGCCATTCTGCCTCCTTGGCGCTCTGGAGTGTGATGGCACCTGCAATCGTCTGGTAGTTTGCGATAGCGCAAAACCCGCCGGCCGGGGCGGCAGTATTTTTCCAGGCAACGGTCTGAATTTACAGGAGTTGCCCCATGGCTGGCGCCCGATCCCGCAACTTTGCGGGCTGGCCGCTGTTCGCGAACAGCTTTCGGCCCTTTTTCCTGCTCGCCGCCATCCAGGCAGGGCTCTCGATCCTGGCCTGGCTGCCGATGTTCTACGGCGAATTGTCGGTGACGTCAGCCTTCGCGCCGCGCGACTGGCACGTCCACGAGATGCTCTATGGCTTCCTGCCGGCGGTCATCACCGGGTTCCTGTTTACGGCGATCCCGAACTGGACCGGGCGGCTGCCGATCCAGGGCACGTCGCTGGGCGCGTTGCTGGCGGTGTGGCTGGCCGGCCGCCTCGCGGTGACGCTGTCCGCCGAGGTCGGCTGGGCGTTCGCGCTTGTCGTCGATGCCGCGTTCCTGGCGCTGGTCGTCGCCGCCGCGACGCGCGAGATCATCGCGGGCGGCAATTGGCGCAACCTTCCCGTGGTGATCCTGGTGCTCGTGCTGCTCACCGGCAATGTCGGCTTTCATCTCGAAGCGCACTACGCGGGCGCGGCCGATGTCAGCATCCGCGTCGGCATCGGCGTGGTCGTGCTGCTGATCGCGCTGATCGGAGGCCGCATCATTCCGAGCTTCACCCGCAACTGGCTGGTCAAGTTCAATCCCGGCCGCCTGCCGGTCCCGTTCGGCCGCTTCGATGGCGCGGTGATCGCATTGAGCGCGTTGGCGCTGATCTCGTGGATCGTGGCGCCGTTGAATGTGGTGACCGGCGCCGCGATGGCGCTCGTCGGCGTGCTGCATCTGGTGCGGCTTGCGCGCTGGGCTGGCGACCGCACCTCGCGCGAGCGGCTGCTCCTGATCCTGCATGTCGGCTATGTCTTCGTGCCGCTCGGTTTCCTCCTGCATGCGTTGGCCGTGTTCGGTGCGTTGCCGCCGAGCGCGGGGATTCACGCCTGGATGGCGGGCGCCGCCGGAACGATGACGCTCGCGGTGATGACGCGTGCGAGCCTCGGCCACACCGGACAGACCCTGACGGCCTCGCCGGCGACACAAGGTATCTACGTCGCGATCATCGCCGCGGCGCTGGCGCGGGTTGCTGCCGTGGTGTGGCCTGCGCATGCCGATGCACTGCTGCACATTGCCGCCTGCGGCTGGGTCGTCGCCTTCCTCGGCTTTGCGATTGCGTTCGGCCCGCTGCTCGCCGGCAGCAGCCGGCGCGCACTGGCCATCATGGGCCTGCCCGCTCCGGCACGATAGAGCTAAGCCGCGGATGCCGAAGGCACGTCGGCCGGCTTGGCCAACGGGCGCACGCCCTTGCGCCATGCGGTGATGGTGCAGCCGAAGCGGCCGCGGAACCAGCGGGCCATCGCGCTTTGCGCGGAGAAGCCGAGCTGCGCGGCGATATCGGCCAGCGGCCGGCCGGGGTCGTCGATCAATTTGACGACGAGATCGGCGCGCTGCGCGTCGAGGATGGCCGAGAAGCTGGTGCCTGACGCGGCGAGGTGGCGGTGGATAGTGCGGCGGGTGCAGGCGAGATGCTCGGCCACGCGCTCGACCGTGCAGTCGCCGCCGGCGAGCAGCAGGCGCACGACCTCGTCGACCTTCTCCTCCCAGCTTGCCGGACGCGTCTCGATCGCCTCGATCCGCTTGCGCAGATAGCTCGCGATCAGCGGATGCGCGCTCGGGATCCGGCGCTCCATGTCGTGCACCGACAGCAGGATCGCGTCGTCCTCGGCGTTGAACGTCACGCGGCAGCCGAAGAAGTCGCGGTAGCGCTTGCGGTCGTGCGGCGGCGGATAATGCAGATGCACCTCCTGCGGCCGCCAGTCATGACCGAACAGCGACTGGATGATGCGGTGGACGCTGCCGAGCGCCATGTCGATCGACTGGCGCGGCGCGCTCGGCTGCCGTCCGCGCAGATGCAGTGCGACGGTCACGGTCTTCTTGTTGCGTGCAACGTCAAGCCGCATGCCGTCATGATGGATATGGATGAAGCGCGAAAACGCCTCGATCGCTTCGCCGACGGTCGCCTGTTCGCGCACGATCAGGCCGACCGCGCCGAAGTTGGTCAGGCCGCCGCGTTCGGCGAGGCGCAAGCCGAAGTCTTCGGCGCCGGACATCTGTGCCGATAGTTCGAGCAGGCGGCGCAGGCCGGTCACGGCAATGGGGGTATCCGGCTTGTCGAGGCAGGTCAGCGGCAGCCTGACCTTGCGCATCATCTGTTTGGGGTCGAGCCCGACCGACCGGGCGACCTCCGGGTAATAGCTCAAGCCTGCGCTGCGAATGAGGTCGGTCATGCAAACCGTTCCTGCCAGCCATTCCCGCAGATGTCCCGAAATGTAAAGTTTCTGTCCCGTTCCGTCAAATCCGGGAACATGACGGAACATACATAAGGGAAACCGAAGCACGGGCGTGAATGCCGTGCTCATGACGCCGGGCGCGATGAGGCCCCGGCCGTCTCGGATCATTTGACCAAGACATTGCTGGATCGGGATTATGCCGGGGAACATGCTTTCCAAGGGCGAGGTATTCGTCATCGACACCGACGCCGCCTCCCGCGAACAACTTTCCGCCGCGCTCCAACAGAGCGCCTATGACGTGATCTGCTTCGCCGACGGCGCGTCCCTGCTCTCGGAAGCGAGGGCGCGGATGCCGGCCTGCGTGCTGCTCGAGATGCCGCCGGATCGCTCCGCCCTCGACGTGCTCAGGCGGCTGCGCGAGGAGAATTGCATGGCGCCGGTTCTGGTGACTTCGGCGAACGGCAGCATCGCCATGGCAGTCGACGCGATCAAGAGCGGCGCGGCCGACTTCATCGAAAAGCCGTTCCGCACCCGCGACGTCGTCAACCGGATCGATGCCGCCATCGACGAGTTCGGGCAGCCCAACTCAAACCGCCAGCGTTGGTTGCCCGGCTGCGAGCCCCTGACGGCGCGCGAAGGCGACGTGCTCGAGCACCTTGCGGTCGGCCTCACCAACAAGGAGATCGCCCGGCGCATGCATCTGAGCGCTCGGACGGTGGAAGGCTACCGTGCCAGCATTCTGAAGAAGGCCGGCGCCCGCAACGTGACCGATCTGCTCCGCCGCATCTTCGGCCAGGGTTCGCCGACCCAAATGTGAAGCTCGGCGCGCGACGCGTTCCGCGGCCATGGTGCCGCCGCAGCGGCGCCCCACGGAAACCCCAATCGAACCAGTTCCTTCCCTGCCGCGTCTCACCACGATGGCGAGGCATTTGATCGCGCGTCCGGCTGGCGGCGCAGCGATACTGGCAGGAGGGACTACATGCGCATCACCGCAAAATGTCTGGCAACGACGAGCCTGGTTCTGGTGACCACGGCATTCGCGTTGCCGTCGTGGGCCGCCGATGTGGACGCCACATCGGCCATCGATACCGTCACGGTTTACCCGGATGGTGCCACCGTCACTCGCATCATCACGGTCGACCTGCCGTCCGGTGACTCGACGCTCGTTGCCAAGGACTTCCCGCTTGGTCTCGATACTTCCTCCATCCGGGTGGAGGGTGAGGGTGGTGCAAAGCTCACCATCGGCACGATCGATGCGCGAACGCCGCGTGCGGCGCCGGTCAACCTGCCCGAGCTGGACAAGCGCATCGAGGCCCTGAACGACCAGCGCGCCGACCTGCAAGGCGCGATCGACTCAGCCAATGCCCGGCGCAAATTTGCGGAGCACTTTGCGGAAGCGTCCCCCGCGGGCATCGGCGACAAGGGCGAGGCGCGGCCGATCGCCGAATGGCGCACGGCCTTCGCCGCGGTCGGCGAGGAAATTGCGAGCGCCGATACCGCCGTTCGCGACGCCACGCGCAAGATGCGCGAGATTGATCGGCAGATCGCCCAGCTCGAAGTCGAGCGCAAGGCCAAACCGCCGAGCAAGCTCGAAGTCCGTATGGACATCGCCGCGCCGGCCGCGGCCAAGGCGACGTTGCGGGTCACTTACAATGTGCGTAACGCGCGCTGGCTGCCGCTCTATGACGCCCGGCTCGACACCGGCGCCAAGGACCGCAAGCCGCAGCTGGAGCTGGTCCGCCGTGCCGAAATCACGCAGTCGACCGGCGAGGACTGGTCGAACATCACGCTTGGCGTCTCCACGGTCCGCGTCAGCCGCGGCGGCAGTGCGCCGGAGCTGGGCTCGCTGGTCGCGCAATATCCGCAACCGCCGAAACCAATGGCGCTCGGTGCGGCCTCCGATCTGGCGCGGCCCGCGCCAACTGTCCGCCAGCGCTCGGCGCAGTTCGAGCCCATGTCCAAGCTCGCCGAAGCGCCTGAACCGCGCGAGCGTGCCGACGAGCAGCAGGCGGTTGCCGAGATCGGTGACTTCCAGGCCACCTTCAAGATTCCCGGCCGCGTCAGCCTCGGCGCTGCCGAAGGCGCCAAGGCCTTGCGCATCGCTTCGATGAGCGTGCCCGCCGACCTCGCGGTGCGCGCAGCGCCCGTAATGGACTCGACTGCCTTCCTCGAAGCCAGCTTCAAGCAGACCGATGAGGCGACATTGCTGCCGGGCAAGGTCGCAATCTACCGCGACGGCGTCTTCGTCGGCCGCGGCAAGATCTCGGCCTCGGCCAAGGACGACATCGTGCGGCTCGGCTTCGGCGCCGACGACAAGGTCAAGATCGAGCGCGCTGTGCTGAAGCGCAACGAAGGCTCGGCCGGCTTGCTCGTCACGACGTCGAAGACCGACGAGCGTTCGTTCAAGACCACCGTTCGCAACGGTCACGACTTCCCGATTCGTGTCGCGATCGAGGATCAGCTGCCGGTCAGCGAGAACGAGGACATCGTCGTCGAGATGCTGCCCTCGACCACGCCGCCGACCGCGAGCAACATTCGCGACAAGCGCGGCGTGCTGGAATGGTCGTTCGACGCCAAGCCCGGCGAGGTCAGGGACGTCAACTTCGCCTGGCGCATCCGCTGGCCGAAGGACAAGGGCATGGTGATCGTGCCGGCGGGTTAAATCCTCGCCGCAGACGCAGCCGCCCGCATCGATTGCGGCAGCACGTAAGGAACGCCGTCGGCCTGGTGGACGACGGCGTCGATCTCGAAGATGTCGCGGATGGTCTCGCGCGTGACGACCTCGGTGCGCGGGCCGTCGGCGGCGAGCTTGCCGCCGCTCAGCACGACCAGCCGGTCGGCGAAGCGGATCGCCAGGTTGAGATCGTGCAGGATCGCGATCACGGCGGTGCCGGTGCCAGCGCGGCGGCGCGCGGCCTCGACGAGGTCGATCTGGTGGCGCAGATCAAGGCTCGAGGTTGGCTCGTCCAGCAGCAGAAGCCCCGGTCCATGCTCGGCCTCGCCGCAGGCGAGCTGCACCAGCACGCGGGCGAAATGGGCGCGCTGCTGCTCGCCGCCCGACAGCGTCGGCAATTGCCGTTCGCGGAAATGCGCCAGCCCCACCTCGTCCAGCGCGGCATCGACGAGCCGGCCTGCCTCGCGCGCGCTGCGGTCGCCTGCGCCCATCAGCACGATCTCCTCGACGGTGAAGGGGAAGGTGACGTTGATGTGCTGGGACAGCATCGCGCGTCGCGCGGCAAGCTCGCGCGGCGTGTAGCTGCCGATGTCGCGCTGCTTCAGCCATACCTCGCCCTGGCTCGGACGGAGGTCGCCGGAGAGCAGCCGCAGCAGGGTCGACTTGCCGGCGCCGTTCGGGCCGATGATGGCGACCATCTCGCCGGCCGCAACCGTGAGGCCGACGCCATCCAGCAGCTTCGCGCGGCCGGCGCGCTTGCTTAAGTGTCGCGCCTCGATCACCGCGCTCATAGCGAGGCGAGCCCGCGTTGCCGCAGCAGGATCCCCAAGAAGACCGGGGCGCCGACCGCCGCGGTCAGAATGCCGATCGGCATCTCCGCCGGCGCCACGATGGTGCGCGCCAGCGTGTCGGCGCCGACCATCAGGATGGCGCCGAGCAGCACCGAAGCCGGCAGCAGCAGGCGATGCGCCGGTCCAATGACGAGGCGAAGGAGATGCGGCACGACGATGCCGACGAAGCCGATGACGCCGCTGATCGACACCGCAACCCCGGTCATGGCGGAAACCATGACGATCGAGATCCGCTTGAGGCGCTCGACGTCGACGCCGCCGTGAAAGGCGTCGGCTTCGCCAAGCACCAGCAGATCGAGGCCGCGTCCGATGAAGGCGCAGGCGGCAAGCCCGATGACGAGGATAGGCGCCAGCACGGCGGCCTTGGTCCAGGTCGCGCCGCTCATCGAGCCCAGCAGCCAGAACGTGATGTCGCGAAGCTGGCGGTCGTCGGCGATGAACACCAGCAAGCCAATGCCGGCATTGGTGATGGCGGTGATGGCGACGCCGGCGAGCAGGAAGATCGCGATCGAGGTCCGCCCCGCGCGGCTGCTGATCCCGTAGAGGATCGCGGTCGTAGCCAGCGAGCCTGCGAAGGCGGCGAGCGGCAATAGCTCCGTCTGGAGGACGCGCAACGTCTCGCCGAAACGCGAGTCCGTGAAGACGATCGCGCTTGCAGCGGCCAGCGCGCCGCCGCTGGAGACGCCGACCAGGGCCGGATCGGCGAGAGGATTGCGGAAGAGGCCCTGCATGATCGCACCGGCCGCGGCGAGAAGTCCGCCGACCATCGCGGTCGCCACAATCCGGGGGATGCGGATCGACCACAGCACGAGCTGGTCGCGTGCCGTCATGGCATCGGCGGTCGTGCTGCTCATGACGCCGAGCGCAGCAGGCAGCCGGGAAAGGGGAATGCCGGCTGCGCCGACCGTCAGGGCGACGATGGCGGTGGCTGTGAGCACCGCGAGCAGAAGCGGAATCGCGAACGATGCTGACCGCCGTCCCGCGCTTCGTCGCAGGCTCCGTGCCTCGGTTCCGATCGCGACGCTCATTGCCGGCAATTCGCCGCTGACAGAGCCGACGTGAACGCGCCGCCCGGGTCGGCCAATGCCGGATAGAGCTTGACGGAGAGATCGCGCGCGGCCGCCGCCGTGCGCGGCCCGAAGCCGAGCAGATAAAGCCCGTCCATGGTGATGAAGCTCCTGTTGGCCGCGACCGGCGTCAGCGCGAAGCCGGGATGGGCATAGACCGCGTCGGCCTGGAGCGACTCCTTGCCGCGCTCGATCGACAGCACGAATTCGGGCCTGGCCGCCACGATCGCCTCGTCGCCGATGATCTTGTAGCCGTCGTAATCGTCGACCGCGTTCGCCGCGCCGGCGAGCTGGATGATCTCGTCGGCTGCGGTCTTGTGGCCGGCGACCATGGCACGCCCGTTCTGCAGCGACATCACGAACATCACGCGCACCGGCTTTTTCACCTTGGCGCGCAGCGCGCGGAGCTGGGCGAGATCGGCGCCGACTGCGGCGCTGAGGCATTCGGCGCGTGCATCCACGCCCATGGCGTGGCCGACCAGCCTGA
Source organism: Bradyrhizobium sp. 1200_D9_N1_1 (assembly GCF_052075915.1). Taxonomy (NCBI): domain Bacteria; kingdom Pseudomonadati; phylum Pseudomonadota; class Alphaproteobacteria; order Hyphomicrobiales; family Nitrobacteraceae; genus Bradyrhizobium; species Bradyrhizobium sp. 1200_D9_N1_1. The sequence continues at coordinate 2,155,337 of NZ_CP197226.1, forward strand.
TCTTCTCGATCAGGCCGTCCTCGGAAAAGGTTTCGGGCACCAGCACCAGCGGCACCTTCGCCGTCTCCAGGATGTCCATGGTCTCGCGCGGGCCCGATCCCTGGATCGCCAGGATCAGCGTGGGATTGAGGCCGAGCACGCCCTCGGCCGAGATCTGGCGCATGTAGCCGACATTGGGCTTGTCGTGCAGCGCCGCCGCCGGATAAAGGCTTGTGGTGTCCACGCCGACCAGCCGGCTCTCGAGCCCGAGCGCATAGAGGATCTCGGTGATGGCGCCGCCGATCGAGACCGTGCGTGCGACGTCGGCAACAGCGACGTCGCGATTGCGGGCGTCATGCACCGTGATGCCAGCGGCGTGCGCGGCGGAAGCGACTGCGATCGTACCAGTCAGCAGGATCTGTGTGAGGGTGCGGCAAAATGTCATTGCAGGTTACTTCGTCAGGATCAGCTTGTTCTGCGAGGTCAAACGCAGGCGATAGGCGTCCTCGCCATGCGCGATAATGATCTCGCGCTCGTGCGCAAAGAGCTCGCGGCTGTCGATCCGGCTCCCGCGCATGGTGAGGGTTCTCGTTGTCGCGGAAGGACTTTCTGCCGCCCCGCTGCCGCTGTCTCCTGATGTTGCTGACATTGCCCGTGTGATGCGCCTTCGAAATTTCAGATGCCGCCTGTTTGTATAGGCGGCATCTGGCGCATTCCAACGGCGGAAATTTACAATCGATATAAACTGCAACCAGACGTCATTGACCGTCAGAGTGTTGCCACGTTACCAATCATGACAGCGGGCAACATGCCCGCGTCTTAAGAAGATCAGCCAGCCAGTCGTTCGCCTTGCGAACGCACGCCAGCCAAACGACTCCAAAAACTGAAGTGAAGTGCAGGCTGGGGCTGATATGGCTGACGGGGCTAAGTATTCGCGCGCCTTGATTTTGGGTGCGTCGGTGGTTTCAATCGCGGCATTGGCGACGGAGAGCGGTCTCGCGCAGACCGCATCGCCGCAGGCCGAACATGGGTCGCCGGAACGGCCGAAGCAGGCCAAGCGCAAGCCGGCCAAGCCGCTGGCTGCACAGCAGGCAACGCCTGACGCCTTGAACGCCCGTGCGCAGGCGGGCAGCGCCGCGCCGGTGCAGACGCTCGACACCATCACGGTCGCCGCAACCAAGACCAGGGAGCGAGCGATCGACGCGCTCGCGCCCGTCAGCTCGATCTCGCTCGACCAGATCCAGGGTCTTCAGCCGAACCGGCTGTCGGACGTCTTCCATTCGGTTCCCGGTGTTTCGTTCCAGGAGCGCGGCGACGATCCCGCGACCGTTATCAACATTCGCGGCTTGCAGGATTTCGGCCGCGTCGCGGTCGTGGTCGACGGCGCGCGGCAGAACTATCAACGCACCGGCCACAATGCCAACGGCTCCTTCTTCCTCGATCCTGAATTGATCGGCGGCGTCGACGTCGTGCGGGGACCGACCGCCAACATCTACGGCTCCGGCGCGATCGGCGGCCTGGTCTCGTTCCGCACCAAGGACATCAACGACGTGCTGCGTCCCGGCGAGCGCTGGGGTGTCGATCTCTCGGGATCCTACGGCTCCAACAACAATCGCGGCCTCGGCTCGGTATTCGGCGGCGTGCGCGCCACGCCCGATGTCGATATCTTCGGCGGCGCGGTCTACCGCACGCAGGGCAATTACAAGGACGGCAACGGCACCGAGATCGGCAACACCGGCAACCAGGTCGAGGCCGGCCTGATGAAGCTCACCGTGCGGCCGGCCCTCGGTCACGAGGTCAAGTTTGGCGCCGTGTTCCAGGACTATCAATACGATATCGGGCAGTTCAATCGCGGTCCGACGACCACCCAGGCGCTGATTGCGTTGAATCGCGGGTCGTCGGTCTACGCGTCCGATGCCAAGAACTACTCCGGAACCGTCACCTGGAACTACTCGCTTCCGAGCGACAATCTGTTCGACTGGCACATGTCGGTCTACGGCAATCGCACCGACAACGACCAGACCAAGACTTATCACTACGGCACGACACCATCGGCCTATTGCAACGGCGGCTTCGGCAACAACGTCTCGGGCTGCGTCGGCGACAAGCGCGGCTACGTCCTCAATACGTATGGCGTCGACGCCAACAACACCACGCGCTTCAACGTCGGCGACTGGCGCAATGCGCTCACCTGGGGCGTCGACGCGTTCCAGGATGACGTGATCACGACCGATAGCCGCGGCAATTCCAACATCACCACGCCAAGCGGCATCCGCACCGTGTCGGGTGGCTTCCTCCAGTTGAAGCAGAATTACAGCACCTGGCTCGAGGCGGTGAGCGCGATTCGCTACGACCGCTATGACCTGGATTCCGGCAAGACCAGCACCGGCGGTGATCGCTTCTCGCCGAAGATCACCTTGGGTGTGACGCCGGTTCCGGGCTTCCAGCCTTATGTCAGCTATGCCGAAGGCTATCGCGCCCCATCGATCACCGAGACCGTGATCTCGGGCGCGCATGCGACCGGTGGCGGACCGGCCTTCTTCGTCTGTCCGGACGGCACGGCCGGCCTGTTCTGCTTCCTGCCAAACCCGAACCTTCGCCCCGAGGTCGGCAAGAACAAGGAAGTCGGCATCAACCTGAAATACGACAACATCTTCAGCGCCAACGATTCGTTCCGCGGCAAGATCAATCTGTTCCGCAACGATGTCAGCGATTACATCGACCTCGTTGCTTCGGCGCCGGTCGCGGTGCCGCCATTCGGCTCGTTCAGCCAGTTCTATCAGTACCAGAACATCGCCAATGCTCGCATCCGGGGCTTCGAGGCGGAGACGATGTACGATGCCGGCGACTGGTTCATCGGTGTTGCCGGTCACTACATCCAGGGCAAGAACGTCGCGACCAATATCGGGCTTGCGACCATCACCCCGCGCAAGGTCGTCACGACCGGCGGCGTCCGCCTGCTCGATCGTACGCTGATCCTGACGGCGCAGTGGGCCTCGTACGGTCCCAACAACGACGTGCCCGCCGGCTATCTGCCCGCGACCGGCTACGAGCTGGTCAACCTGTACCTGACTTACAACGCGACCAGGGACATCGTGTTGTCGGCCTCGATCGACAACCTCTTGAACCAGTACTACCGGCCTTACGCCATTCCCGGCAGCTCGACCGACGGCACCACGCAGAACGACGTGCTGTGGTCGAGCCCGGGACCGGGCCGGGTCTACAAGGCCGGCATGAAGATCCACTTTGGAGGTGCGTGAGCCGACAGGCGTCGCAACGCCAGCCATCTCCGCCGGGCCGCGCTGATGTTCCAGCGCGGTTTCGGCGCGTTGTCATCTTGATCAGAAGGAGAGACTTTTATGTTCATCGCCATGAATCGTTTCCAGGTGAAGAAGGGCGCGGAGACCGCGTTCGAAACGGTCTGGGCCACGCGCGAATCCTATCTCGGCAGCATGTCGGGCTTCGTCGAGTTTCATCTCCTGAAGGGCCCCGAGGCCGAGGACCACACGCTCTACTCGTCGCACACCACCTGGGTCGACAAGGCGGCGTTCGAGGCCTGGACGCGCTCCGAGGAATTCCGCCGCGCCCATGCCCGCGCCGACAATCGGACCGGCGAGAGCCTCTATCTGGGCCATCCCAAGTTCGAGGGCTTCGAGGTGATCCAGAGTGAACGCAAGGCCGCGGCCGCCTGAGGCCGCGACGCAGGAGAGGAGTTGGACATGTTGAGCACCGATCTCGCCGATCTCAAGGCGTACATGGCCGACAATCCCGGCGCGGTGATCGAGGACGTCGCGCGGGGGCGCAATGTCACGCCACGTGCCGTGATCGAGGCACTGCCCTCGTCGATGGTGCGCATGGGAGGCGGCGAGCATTTTGCCGCCGCGATGCAGGACGTCGCACAATGGGGCGAGGTCACGCTGATCGTGCACACGGATGATGCGATCTTCGAGTTCACCGGATCAATTCCCGCGGGCGAGATCGGCCGCGGCTATTTCAACCTGATGCAGCCGAAGGGATTGCATGGCCATCTGCGCCATGAGCGTTGCGCAGGCATCGCCTTCGTCGAGCGCCCCTTCATGGGCAAGAATTCGGCCTTCGTCGCCTTCGTCAATGCCGACGGTGGCATCATGTTCAAGGTCTTCGTCGGCCGCGACGAGACCCGGGCGCTGCGTGCGGACCAGCTCGCGCGGTTCCGCCAGCTCGCGGATCGGATCGCGGCATAGCTTCCTTCTGTCTGTCGGGTGATCAGGATGCAAGGCAAGTCCAGGCTTCGGCACGTGATCCTAACCATCGCGCTGGCGCTCGCGCCGGCGCCGGCCTTCGCGATCGACGAAGCGCTGTTGCCGCGCAATCTGTCGCCGTGGGGCATGTTCCTCGGCGCCGACATCATCGTGAAGACGGTGATGATCGGGCTGGCCGTCGCCTCGGTGGTGACGTGGACGGTGTGGCTCGCCAAGACCGTCGAGCTGCGCCGCAAGAGTGCGCTCGCCGTGCAGCGGACGCGCGCGCTCGAGGGCCGGATGAAGCTGGCGGAGGCGGCGGAGCGGACCGGGGACGCCCATGATGCGGTCGCCCAGCTCATCCAGTCCTGCGCGAAGGAGGCGGAGCTCTCCGGCGGCATTGTCGACGACGGTCTTCAGGAGCGCGTGGCGCTGCGGCTGGAGCGGGTCGAGGCGGCGATGTCCAGGCAGATCGCGCGCGGCACCGGCGTGCTCGCGACCATCGGCGCCACCGCGCCGTTTGTCGGCCTGTTCGGCACGGTGTGGGGCATCATGAACGCCTTCATCGGCATCTCCGAGAGCCACACCACGAGCCTTGCGGTGGTCGCGCCCGGCATCGCGGAGGCGCTGCTTGCCACCGCGCTCGGCCTCGTAGCCGCGATCCCGGCAGTCGTGATCTACAATCATCTCGTCCGCGGCATCGCCAATTACCGCGCGCTGCTTGGCGATGCCTCGGCGCAGCTGATGCTGCTGGTGAGCCGCCAGCGCGATATCAGTGATTTCCGCCTGGCGCGGGCGGCGGAGTAGGCCATGGCGGCAAAGCTCGGCGCAGGTCCGGGATCGCCGCTCAAGCGCGGCGACCCCGGTGATCTCGACGTCACCCATGAGATCAACGTCACGCCGTTCATCGACGTGATGCTGGTGCTGCTGATCATCTTCATGGTGGCCGCACCGCTCGCCACCGTCGACATCGGCGTCGAGTTGCCGGCAACCGCCGCCGAGCCGGCGCCGCGGCCGGACAAGCCGGTCTTCGTCACCGTGAAGCCGGACCTCTCGATTGCCGTCGGCGAAGACGTCGTGGCCCGCGAGGCGCTCAGTTCCTCGCTCGACGCCGCCACCAGGGGCCGCAAGGACGAGCGCATTTATCTCCGCGCCGACAAGGCCGTCTCTTATGGCGATCTGATGGAGGTGATGAACAGCTTGCGCAATGCCGGCTACTTGAAGGTCGCCCTGGTCGGCCTCGACGGACGCGGCTGATGGCCGCGAGCGCCTTTGCCCTGCACGAGCCGCTCGGCGAGTGCGAGGGCGCCCGCTGGGGCGTCTCCGCCGCGGTGATCGTGGCGTTTCATGTCGCTGCCGCGCTGCTTGCGATGAGCTGGCTGAAGTCGCAACCGGAGCATGGCGTCAGCCTCCCGGCGATCATGGTCGACATGGCGCCGGTGACCTCGGCGCCGCAGTCAATGCCGGACGACGTCGCGCCCGGGCCGGTGATGCAGGAGGCCGACGCTTCGCCGCCGGAGCCCGCGCAGCGACAGGCGGTCGAGGAGACCGTCGCGCCGACACCGCCGCAGGACAAGCCGGACGTGGCGGCACCGCCTGAGCGGAAGCTGGAGCCGACACCAGCCAGGCCCGAACCCGCGAAGATCGTGCCGGTTGAAAAGCCTGTGCCGGAGAAGCCGAAGATCGTTCGCCGCGAGGCAAAAAAGCCCTCGGAGGCGATGCCCGTGCCGCGCACCAGCGCGCCGCCGCGCGCCGAGCGCGAGGCGCCCATGGCGTCCGCGATGAGCGCGGGCGCGGTGGCCTCGGCGATCGCGTCCTACAATCAACGCGTCCGCGCGCATCTGATGCGTTTCCACCAATATCCGTCCGGTGGCGGCGGTCAGCGCGGCGTGGCCAGGCTGAGCTTCACCCTCAGCCGCAGCGGGCAGGTCACGTCGAGCCGTCTCGGCGGCTCCTCCGGCGTTGCCGCCTTCGACGCCCAGGCCATGTCGATGATCCGTCAGGCCTCGCCGTTTCCGCCGTTTCCCGACGAGATCAAGAACGGCGCGATGAGCTTTTCGATCCCGGTGGAGTTTACGGTGAGGTAGCTCCGTTGTCATGCCCCGCGAAGGCGGGGGCATCCAGTACTCCGCGGCCTCTCGATTCAAGTACTCCTGTCACGGAGTACTGGATCGCCCGGTCAAGCCGGGCGATGACCGTGTTGAGAGAGAAGGGCCTTACTTCGCCTTCAGAAAGTCCGCGACCTCGAGCAGCATGAACTCGTCGTCGTCGGCCTTGTTGGGATCGCGGCTGGACGAGAACGGCAGGTTGTTGTCGTTGCCGACGATGATGTGGGCGTCGTCGACGCGATCGACGTTCTCGATGGTGAAGAACGGGAACGTGTAGACGCCGTCGTTGAGCGGCTTTCTCGCCTTCTTGTCGGGATCCTTGATCTTCAACAGGTCGATATAGCCGATCTTGCGCACGGGCTTGCCGACGTTGGCCTCGGTGAGCTCGATCTTGTAGACGCGCTTGAATTTGGCGAGATCAGGAAAGCAGTTGTCGCCGCGAGTGCCCTGCGGGCAGGCCTTGTCGGCCGTGCCTTCGCCATTGTCGCGCTCGATGATGAGGCCGTTGATCGGATCGATCATGTTGAAATCGCCGATGGCGTTGCCGTTCTGCTCGAACACATATTGCCAGTAGCGGCCGGTGAATTTTTCCGCGGCGACGTCGAATTCGAGGATGCGGGAGGCTTCCTTGCCGTCGACCTTCTCCCAGTCTTTCTTGTCGGCGTCCCACAGCGGGCCCTCGAGCAGGCCGTAGAGGAATTTGCCGTCCTTGGACGAGGCAAAGCCCTCAAACCCCTTGGAGCGGCGCAGGTTGACGTTGGTGTAGGTCGCGCCCGGCGCGCCCGGCGTCGTCACCGCCCAGTGATCGGGCGAGCGCACCGGCTTGCCGTCGGCAACCGTCTCGAACACACCGAGGATCTTGCCGGTCTTGTCGGCCTTGAGGATGTAGGGGCCGAACTCGTCGCCGATCCAGAAAGTATCGCCGATGATCTGGAAACCTTCGGTGTCGAAGTCGGAGCCGGTGAGGTAGCGCTTCTGCGTGTCCTCATGGACGATGCGGAACGGCACGCGTCTGTCGGGATCGTGCAGGAAGATCGTCTCCTGCCGCTCGATCTTGCCGCTCGCCCAATCCATCTTGTAGCGGTTGAGATACAGCATCGAATCCGGCGAGTTGGCGCGGGCGCCCATGCCGTTGTCGGTGATGACCCAGAAGCTGCCGTCGGGCATGGTCTTGATGCCGGAATGGCCCTGGAGCGGCTGGCCCTTGAACGGCAGCGACACGCCGGTCGCCCGCTCATAGGACTTGCCCATCACGGTGCCGAGCGCGTCGACGCGCTTGCCGGTGGTGTACTTTCCGGAGGTCTTGAGATCGGCGGGCGCATCCGCCGGCGCGTCGATGAACGATTCGGCCGGCATCACCACGTGGCCGGCGAGCCTGGCCGGGAATTCACCTTCGCTCTGCGCGAGCGCCGTGCTCGCGGTGAGAATGATCGTTGCGACGGTGGCAAGAAAAGTCGCGCGCATGTGCGTCTCCTGTTGGCGGACGCATGCCTTATGCGGATCCCTTGTTTCAGTTTTGTGAAAGCGGGCCAAAGGCCGCAGCCAAAGCCCCGGCGCGTTGCCGGGGTTTTGTCACTCCTTGCTCGGCGCTACCCACCGTAACACGGTTTGCCGGCCATCTGATTTGCGCGGCTGCACCGCGGCAGATTTTTGGTCTGTGGTTGCTTGCTGCTCTTCTTGGTTGCAGTCGACGTTCCGGTTTGGGCCTGCGCGCTCGACGCAACGGGGACGAGAAACAGAACAGCGATGACGGTCAACACCAACGTCTTCATGTCAAATGCTCCAAAAAATCAAAAAATAATGTTCTGGAGCCTATGCAGCAGATCGTCGTCTGTAAAGGCGCCCGAGAACGCGATCCGGGCGCGTTTCGTGCGCCTCACAGGCTTGAATTCGTCCTACTCCTTTACCGCGCCGGCGAGGGCACTGGCTTTGGCTGTGGCGGAATCTCGAAGCTGACCGTCTTGCTGTCGATCACGCGGTGTGTGGGATCGGCCAGCTCGAACAGCACCTTGTGCGGGCCCGGCTTCAGTCCGACCACGATCACGGTCTCGCCACTGGCATCGACAAAATGCCACGGCGCGTCGTCGACCGTAACGTGGACGTGGCCGATGCGTGGCGATACGTCGAGCGCGCCCTTACCGAACACCGGCACCACGCGCAGGTTTTCCGTCGCATACTGGATGAAGACGAGGCCTCGCGCCAACTGCTCGGCGAGCGGCGAATCGACGATCAGCCGGGCGGGCGCCTCGTTTTCGATCGCAACCAGCGGGGAGGGGCCACGCACGTCTCTGGCGGTCTGGGCGACGGCGGTCGCTGCAAACAATGTGGAGGCCGCCAGAACGGCCATGCAGTCGAGGGGGGCGTACATGGCCGTTCCTTCCGAAAGGATCAGGCGATCTTGCGGGCGAGGAAGTCGCGGATCAGCGGGACCATTTCGTCGAACTTGTCCTCGAGCGCGAAATGGCCGGTGTTGATGAGGTGAAATTCCACCTGGGGCAGGTCGCGTTTGTAGGGATGGGCGCCGTCGGCGGGAAAGATGAAATCGTTCTTGCCCCAGACGATCAGTGTCGGCGGCTTGTGCTTGCGGAAGTAGGCCTGCACCGCGGGATACAGCGGCAGATTGGTCCGGTAGTCGTAGAACAGGTCCATCTGGATTTCGCTGTTGCCGGGACGGTCGAGCAACGCCTGATCGTGCACCCAGTTGTCCGGTGAAATCCGGCTGACGTCGGACATGCCGTCGGTGTACTGGAATTTCGTGGTCTCCAGCGTGACGAGCTTCATCAACGCCTGCCGGCTCGCATCGGATCCGTCGGCCCAGTATTGCTTGATCGGATCCCAGAACTTCTTCAGCCCTTCGTCATAGGCGTTGCCGTTCTGCACGATCAGGCCGCTGACGCGCTCGGGATGCTTGAGCGCCAGCCGCCAGCCCACGGGAGCGCCGTAATCCATGACATACATCGCATAGCGGGTGACGCCGAGCTGATCGAGCAGGCCGTCGACGAGCTCACCGAAACGGTCGAACGTGTACTTGAACGACGCGCGCGGCGGCATGTCGCTCTGGCCGTAGCCGGGGTAGTCGGGAGCGATCACGTGGTAGCGGTCGGCCAGTGCCGGGATCAGGTTGCGAAACATGTGCGACGAGGTCGGGAAGCCGTGCAGCAACAGCACCGCAGGTGCGTCCTTGGGCCCCGCTTCGCGATAGAAGATCCTGATGCCGTCGACGGTCGTGGTTCGATGATGGACGACCGGATAGCCGCCGCCTTGCGCGCCGGCTTGCGACTTGGCCGATGCAGCCTGCGGAGCCGCGGCAACAGCCATCCCGGACAATCCGAGAATCAGGCGCCGCCGATCGAGCCGGGCTGGCGCCGGTGTGAATTCTGCGATGCTCATGTCGGTCTCCCCGTTAAACTCGGTGGTCGGACGTCAGTCGTCCGCTCCTCAAACGCCTTGGTAGACCAGCCTGGTGAAGAAGCCGGGGTCGATCACGAACTGCCCCCATTGCGCGTCGAAGGCCGCGGTTGGCTTCGCCGCGACGGTTTCGTCCCAGGTGCGTCCCTGCGCCTTCAGCCGGGCGACGTTGTCGCGGATCGCGACCAGCATGTCGCGGAACGCCTGAAGCTCGGCCTTGTTGCTGACCGGCTTGCCATGACCGGGAATGATGATCGTATCCTTGTCGGTCGCCGCGAGATTGGCGTCGCATGCCGCGATCATCCCGTCGATGCTGCCGCCGGTCGAATAGTCGATGAACGGATAGATGCCGTTCCAGAATGTGTCGCCGACGTGGACGATGTTGGCTTCCACGAAGGTGACGGAGACGTCGCTGTCGGTGTGTGCGGGCCCGAAATATTTCAGGCTGATCGAGGCGCCGTTGAGACCGAGCTTGTGGCTGCCGGCAAACACTTCGCTCGGAATCCCGCCGGGTCCGAGCGGAAGGAAATTGTAGTCCCAGTCTTCGACGCGCTGAACGCCGAGGAGGTGCTTCCGGGTGTTCTCGTGTGCGATGATCTTCGCGCCGGCCGAATGCAGCCACTCATTGCCGTCGGCATGGTCGAAATGCCAGTGGGTGTTGACGAGATGGGTGACGGGATCGGTGCCGAGACCGGCCAGCGCATTGGTGAGCTGGGCGCGCGACACGCGGATGCCGGCATCGACCAGGAGCTTGCCGTCGGACCCGGTCAGGACGGCGATGTTGCCGCCGGAGCCTTCGAGCACGCTGATATTGTTGCGAAGCCTGGAGGCCGTGATCGGAGAAATTGCCGCACTGTCCTTGATCAGGCTGACGAGGCCGCGCGCCTCGGCGTAGGCCTCGCGCGGTGTGAGCCATCCGGCGGAGGCGGCGAACGTGGCGCCGCCGACGCAACACAGGCAAAAGCCGCGCCGCGATAACGAATTTGGCGATCCCATGCAATTCTCGCTTTCTCGAGCGATAAATTGACGGCGCCAGCGATCGACCCGCCATCACCGTGACATGATGGGACGGAAGAAGTGAGCAGTCTATCGCGATTGCACGATCGTCGCGTGCAACCGCCGATTACTCCTTTACCGCGCCGGTCAGCGAGGACACGTAGTAATCCACGAACAGCGAGTAGAAGATCGCAACCGGCAGCGAGCCGAGCAGCGAGCCCGCCATCAGCGCGCCCCATTGGTAGACGTCGCCGGTGACGAGCTCGGTCAGGATCGCGACCGGCACGGTCTTGTTGGCGCCGCTCTGGATGAAGGCGAGCGCATAGATGAACTCGTTCCAGGACAGCGTGAAGGAGAAGATGCCGGCCGAGATCAGGCCGGGCACGGCGAGCGGCAGCGTGATCCGGCGCAGGATCTGGAGCCGCGTCGCGCCGTCGACCAGCGCGCATTCCTCGAGCTCGTAGGGGATCGACTTGAAATAACCGATCAGGAGCCAAGTGCAGAACGGCACCAGGAAGGTCGGGTAGACCAGGATCAGCGCCATCGGTGAGTCGAACAGGCCGAACTGCACCACGACGGTGGCGAGCGGAATGAACAGGATCGACGGCGGCACGAGGTAGGCGAGATAGATGCCGAGGCCGACATAGGGGCTGCCGCGGAAGCGCAGGCGTTCGATCGCATAGGCGGCAAGCGTGCTCGCGATCAGCGACAGCGTGGTCGAGCCGATCGCAACCAGCATCGTCGTCCACAGCCAGCGCGGATAGGCGGTGTCGAACAGCAGGTGCTTGATGTGCGCCAGCGTCGGCGAGGAGATCCAGAACGGATTGTGCGCCTTGTAGTTCATCAGCTCGGCGTTCGGCTTGAACGAGGTGATCGCCATCCAGTAGAACGGAAACAGCAGGATCAGCACGAAGCAGCCGAGCGGCAGGTAGATCATCATCAGCCGCCGCAGCCCGGAATCCCAGGCCATGGTGTCGGGCGCCGCCTTGGTGTCGGGTGTGGCTTGCGCGACCGTATCAGTCATTGCTCTCTCCCTGCTGCCATTTGCGGCGCGCCAGGCCGAAATAGGAGAACAGCGTCGCGAACACCAGGAACGGGATCATCGACACCGCGATGGCGGCGCCTTCGCCGAGCTCGCCACCGGCAATGCCGCGCTGGAAGGCCAGCGTTGCCAGCAAATGGGTGGAGTTGCCGGGGCCGCCGCGGGTGATGGCGTAGACGAGCTGGAAGTCGGTGAAGGTGAAGATGATCGAGAACGTCATCACGATGGCGAGGATCGGCATCATCATCGGGAAGGTGATGTAGCGGAAGCGCTGCCAGGCGCTGGCGCCGTCGAGCATCGCAGCCTCGTAGAGCGAGGGCGAGATGGTCTGGAGGCCCGCCAGCAGCGAGATCGCGACGAAGGGAATGCCGCGCCAGATATTGGCGACGATCAGCGAGAAGCGCGCCGGCCAGGGCGAGCCGAGGAAGTCGATGTTGCTCGACCGCCAGTGCAGCACGTCGACCAGGAGATAGGAGATGATCGAGAATTGCGGATCGTAGATCCACCAGAACGCCAGCGCCGAGAGCACCGTCGGCACGATCCAGGGCAGGAGAATGATCGCCCGCAGCAGGCTCTTGAACGGAAAATGGTTGTTGAGCAGGAGCGCCAGCCAGAAGCCGAGCGCGAACTTCCCGAACGTCGCTATGCCCGTGTAGACCACGCTGTAGAATACCGCGTTCCACCACAGGGGGTCGGTGAGCAGATACTGGAAGTTTTCCAGGCCGACATAGTCGCCCTTGCGGCCGATCGTGGTGTCGGTGAAGGCGAGCCAGATGCCGAGGCCGAGCGGATAGGTCAGGAAGACCGCCAGCAGCCCGATCGCGGGCGCAAGGCACATCACGATCAGGAACGGCTTGTAGTCGAACAGGCGCACCAGCCAGGACGGCTGCCGCTGGGCCAGGGCGAGAGGGGGAAGTGTGGTCACGGACATCGTGTCGTTGTCCTGTCGTTGAAGGTCACCCCGCCGTCATTGCGAGGAGCTCGCGACAAAATTGCGTAGCAATTTTGCGCTGTAGCGACGAAGCAATCCAGACTGCCTCCGCGGACACGCTCCGGATTGCTTCGCTTCGCTCGCAATGACGGCCGCGCCGCCGGCCGTTACTTCTGCCGCCGGAAGTACCGCTTGCAGCGCTGTTCGGCTTCCGCGGCTGCGGCTTCCGGCGTGGCAGCGCCGGTCGCGACCGACGCGCACATCTGAATCAGCACGTAGTCGGCGCTGACGGCGCCGGTCGCCGTCGAGATCGGGCCCCTGTAGCCGTCATAATAGGTGCTGTTCATGGTGTCCTTGAACAGCTTCACCTTGGGGTCCTGCGACCACACGGCGGCATCGGCATAGGCGGCCAGCGGCTGGGCCCAGTAGCCGGAGTTGGCATTGAGCCACGGCTCGTACTGGTCCTTTTCCAGCATGTATTGCAGGAAGGCCTTTGCGGCGTTGGGATACTGGCTGTGCTTGAACACCATGGCGTTCAACGTCAGGCCCGCCATCGGCGAGATCTTGGCGACGCCCTTCGGCAGCAACTGATGCTCGCTGTCGTCGGCGATCGCCTTGGTCGCCGGATCGTTCTTCAGCGAGAAGTACAGCGAGACGCCGTTGGCGGTCAGCGCGATCTCCTGCGAGGAGTAGGCGCGGTTGTTGCTGACGTCGTTCCACGAGGTCGTGCCGGCGATGAAGGTCGGGTAGAGCTGCTTGACCCAGTTCAGCGCGGCAATCGTCTCCTTGCTGTTGATGGTGACGTTACCCTCTTCGTCGAGCAGGGCGGCGTTGTGTGACCACAGTGCCCAGTTCGCAAAACCGTTGCCGTCGCCCTTGGCGTTGCCGAGCGCGAAGCCGGCCGGCTTGCCGGCCTTCTGCAGCTTCTGGCAGAGGTCGACGATGCCGGCGTGGTCCTCCGGCACCTTGTCGAAGCCGACCGATTGCAGGATCGACTTGCGGTAGATCAGCGGACCCGCGGTGGCGCCGAACGGCAGTCCGATCCAGGCGTCGCTCTTGTTCCTCTTGCCGTAGCGCTGCGCCAGCGGCAGCCAGCCGCCGTAACGCTTGCCGACATAGTCGGCGACGTCGGTCAGCTCGATCAGCTTGTCGATGTAGATGTGCGGAGCATCGGAGAAGCCGATGATGATGTCGGGGCCGGCACCGGAATTGGCCGTCACCGCGGTCTGCTGGTTGATGTCCTCCCAGCCGACGAAGTCGACCTTGACCTCGACCCCGGTCTCCTTGGTGAACTTGGCCGCATTGGCGCGAAACACGTCCTCGTCGGCCTGGACGAACCGCACCGGCCGCAGCATGCGCAGGCTCGCGCCCTTCTCGATCGCGAGCTTGGGGGCCGGCACATCGGCGGCCTTGATCTGTGATGGCGGTGTTTGCGCCGCAGCACCGGTTGCCGCGAACGTCGCAGCGGACAGGCCCAGCGCCAAGGCGTCACGACGTGTAAGGTCGTTCCTCATCAGTTCCTCCCTGTTGTCTCCCTTCCCGGCGTTGATCGCCGGTGAAGGGTCTTCCGGTTTCCGGCGCGTCGTGCGGCCGGCCGCCTAGCTGTTCGGTCCGCGATCCATGCTGACGGGCTGCCAGCGGCGGAGCGCGGTGCTTTGCAGTACCGACGGATTGACGCAGCTTACCGGCCACATGCCCTGAAGCACCAGTGACAATTCGTAGCCCACGCGGCGCTTGCGTGCCTCGTCGAACCGTGCCGAGGCCGAGGCGACATGGGCGGTCAGGGTCACGTTCTCCATGCTGAGGATGGGATTGTTGTGCGAGGGCGGCTCCTTCTCCAGCACGTCGAGGGCGGCGTGCGCGATCCAGCCCTCCTGCAGCGCCTTGATCAGGCTCTCCTCGTCCACCGTGGCGCCGCGACCGGTGTTGATGAAGATCGAGCCCTTCTTCATCTGCCGGAAGTGCTTCTCGGTCAGCATGTGGTGCACTTCGGGCCGCGCGGGCGCGTGCATCGATACGAAGTCGGATTGCGACAGCACCTCGTTCAGCGTCGCGGGGATGACGCCGTGGTCGTACATCAGCGTTTCCTGGATGAAGGGGTCGTAGGCCATCATGCGCAGGCCGAAAGGCGCGGCGCGCTTGGCAACCGCTCGCGCGACGCGTCCGAACGAGATGAAGCCGAGCGTCTGGCCCATCAGCCGCGGGATCTTCAGCAACGCCGGCCGGCCCTCGGCCCAGCGGCCGCTGCGCACCATCCTGTCCTGCTCGACCAGGCGGCGGAAGCCGGCGAGCAGCAGCATCATGGCGTGGTCGGCGACCTCCTCGATGAAGGTGTCGGGGATGTTGGTGACGGGAATGCCGCGCGCGGTGGCGGCCTTCACGTCGACGCTGTCCACGCCGACCGAGCCGAGCGTGATGACCTTGCAGCTCTCCAGTGCGTCGATGATCGACTTGGTGATCGGGATGCCCTTGGCATAGATGGCGTCGGCGTTTTTCGCGGCGGCAATGAACTCGGCCTCGTTGGCCGGGGCTTCGATGATCTCGGCGTCGATCGGATCGAGCGCCTCGCGCTCGTAGGAATAATCGCTGCCCGCGACCGTGAAGCTCGCGCCCTTCGGCGTCACCACCCTGTATTTCGGCATTTCCTGCTCCCGATTTGGTTTGTCGGTTCTTGTTGCGGCCCGGCCTTCTCGGCGGGCCTTTGCGTCTTTTACGCGAAATCGGGGTGCGTGCGTACAATCGCCGGTTGCCGGCTTGACCATTATTTGCCGGTTTTCGCGGCATCGTCAGGGCTTCTACGGAGGCACGTAAGTAACTTGCTAAGGGGTCACACACTAAAAGTTGATTCAAATAAAAAGGTCTGCGCGAGCCCGCGTCACCCGAGGAGCCCATCGTGAAGTTGAGCAATCTGAAGATCGCCCCCAAGCTTGGCATCCTTGTCGGTGTTACCCTGTTCGGCCTGTGCATTTCCGGAGTTCTCGCCGGCTACCTGATGAAGCAGGAGATGGTGAATGCGCGCATCGACCAGGCCAAGGCGATCGTCGAGTTGGGGCGCAACTACGCCGCTGCGCTGAAGAAGCGCGTCGATGCCGGCGAGATGACGAAGGACGCGGCCATGGCCGAGCTTCGCCGCTACGGCAATGCGATGACCTACGACAACGGTGCGGGCTACCTGTTCGGCACGTCCTATGACGGCATCACGCAGCTTGCCCCCGATCCGAAGCAGATCGGCGCCAACCGCATGGATGTGGTGACCAACGGCCGCAGGCTGTCCGTCGAGCTGATGGATGGCGTCAAGGCCAATGGTTCGATCCTGCTGTATTATGAATATGTGAAGCCCGGCCAGGAGAAGCCCATCCGCAAGCTCGGCTACGCCGTCGCGGTGCCCGGCTTCGACATGTATCTCGGCACCGGGGCCTATCTCGACGATATCGACGCCAAGATGGGCCCGGTCTATTGGGTGCTCGGCCTCGCCATGCTTGGCATCGTCATCGTCGCCGGCAGCGTCGCCTGGATGATCGGCCGCAGCATCAGCCGTCCGCTGGCGCTGCTCGGCATGCGCATGGAGGATCTCGCCGACGGCAAGCTCGAGGGTGACATTCCCGGCGTCGGCCGCGGCGACGAGGTCGGCGCAATGGCCTCGACCGTTCAGATCTTCAAGGACAATGCGGTCCGTATTCGTGATCTCGAGAAGACCGAGGCGGACGCCAAGGAACGCGCCGCGGCGGATCGTCGCAGCGCGATGGAAGAGATCGCCAACGACTTCGAACGCAGCGTCAACGGTATCGTCCGCTCGGTCTCCTCGGCCGCGGCCGGCATGCAGAGCACGGCGCAGTCGATGACGGCGACCGCGAGCAATGCCTCGTCGCGCGCGGCGACCGTCGGCGCGGCCTCGCAGAAGGCCTCGGGCAATGTCGGCACGGTTGCCGCCGCCGCAGAAGAGCTGTCGAGCTCGGTTGCGGAAATCTCCCGCCAGGTGACGCGTTCGACCGAAGTGGCGAGCCGGGCGGTCAACGACGCCGAGCGCACCAACGCCACGGTGCAGGAGCTCTCCACCGGCGCGGAGAAGATCGGCGAGGTGGTCAAGCTCATTCATTCGATCGCGGCGCAGACCAACCTGCTCGCGCTCAACGCCACCATCGAGGCGGCCCGCGCCGGCGAGTCCGGCCGCGGCTTCGCCGTCGTCGCCTCCGAGGTCAAGGCGCTCGCCAACCAGACCGCGAAGGCCACCGAGGAAATCTCCGCCCAGGTCGCGGCGATGCAGACCTCGACCAGCGATGCGGTCGCGGCGATCGGCGGCATCACCCAGACGATTGCCGAGATGAGCGAGATCACGGCGGGCATTTCCGCCTCGATCGAGCAGCAGGGCGAGGCGACCCGCGAGATCGCCCGCAACATCCAGTCGGTCGCCGCCGGCTCGAGCGAGATCAACGCGAATATCGGCAGCGTCACCTCGGCCGCGGAAGCGACCGGCACCGCCGCCACCGACGTGCTCACCAACGCCCGCGAGCTGGACAGCCAGTCCGGCGCGCTACGCAGCGCGGTGGACGGCTTCCTCGCCAAGGTGCGCGCGGCGTAAGCTCAACGCACCAGCGCTACCATCAACTCCGACGTCATGCCCGGGCTTGTCCCGGGCATCCACGTTCTTGGGACAGTCATTCCGGGGCGATGCGAAGCATCGAACTCTGGTGCGCAATTGCGCACCCGAGAATCTCGAGATTCCGGGTTCGCGCTTCGCGCGCCCCGGAATGACAGCGCCTACTGCTTCTCGATCCCCGCTTCCCGGATCAGCTTTTCCCACAGCACCAGCTGCTCGTTCACGAAGGTGCCGAGCTGTTCCGGCGTGCCCGAGAAGGCATCCATGCCGAGGGTGGCGAGTTGCGCCTTGATCTCCGGCTTCTCGACGATCTTCCTGATCTCGGCGTTGAGCCGCGTCACGATCTCCTTCGGCATGCCGGCCGGACCGAAATAGCCCTGCCACGAGGAGATGTCGAAGTCCGGCACGCCGGCCTCCTGCATCGAGGGCAGGTTCGGCACCAGCGGAGAGCGGTCCTTGGTGGTGACGGCGAGCGCGCGCAGCGCGTTGCCGTTGACGTGCGGCAGGCCGGTCAGGATGTCCACGAACATCATCGAGACGCGGCCGCCCATGACGTCGTTGAGCGCCGGCGGCGAGCTCTTGTAGGGCACGTGCAGCAGGTCGAGCCCGGCATTGTGCGCGAACGTCGCCCCCGACACGATCGCCGACGACGAGCCCGAAGCGTAGCTCAGCTTGCCCGGATTGGCCTTGCCGTAGGCGACCAGCTCGCCGACGGTCTTGGCCGGCACCTCGGGGTGAATGACCAGCATGAAGGGCAAATCGCCGGTGCGCGCGATCGGGGTGAAATCCTTGACCGGATCGTAAGTGAGGCTCTTGAGCAGGTAGGGATTGGCCGAATGCGTCGTGTTGGTCGTCACCAGCAGCGTGTAGCCGTCGGGGGCGGCGCGCGCGACAAAAGTTGCCGCGATCATGCCGTTGGCGCCCGCCTTGTTCTCGATCACGATGCCGACGCCCAGCGCCTGCGACAGATGCTGCGAGATCAGCCGGGTCGTGGTGTCGGTGCCGCTGCCGGCGGCGAACGGCAGCACCAGCGTGATGTTGCGGCTGGGGTAATTGTCGGCCTCTGCGGCGGTCGAGGCGGCGAGGCAGAGCGCGGCCGTGCCGATGGTGCGCAGGTTTCGAATCAACGCTGAAAGCATGTCTGGTCGTTCCCTCTTTTTCGTTGGCGGGGAACCTAGCTTCTCTTTGTTGGAATCGGAAGGCTCGAGTTTGTTGCCTTGCCTCCGCGTTGCGGAATTATTTCACCGCCGCGCCCTGGCGCGAGGCGATGACGACGCCGGCGAGCACCAGCGCGTAGCCGATCAGGTGAAACGGCTGGAGCTTTTCGCCGAGCAGCAGGATCGCCATCGCCGAGCCGAACACCGGCACCAGATGGAAGAACGGCGCGGCCCGGTTCGGTCCGATCAGCGCCACGCCGCGGTTGAAGAAGAGATAGGCGAGCGTCGAGGGGAAGATCAGGATGTAGCCGAACGTTGCCAGCGTCACCCCATCGAATTGCATGACGTTGCCGCTCCAGGCCTCCCAGACGGCGGTGGGCAGCAGCATGATCGCGCCACAGCAGGTCGTGAAGGACAGGAAGGAGAGCTGATGGACCTTCGGCCGGCGCGGGATGAAGGCGGAGTAGAGTCCGAATGCCACCAGCGAGGACGCGAACATGATGTCGCCCCTGTTGAAGCTGATGCTGGCAAGGGCGGAGAGATCGCCGCGCAGGATGATGGTCAGCACGCCGAGAAGCGAGATCGCGATGCCGGCGAGCTGCGCAGCCGTCAGCCGCACGCCGAACAGCGCCAGCGACCACAGCGCGACGAACAGCGGTCCGGCCGACTGGATCAGCAGCGCGTTCAGCGCTTCCGTGTATTGCAGCGCCCAGTACGAGATCGCGTTGTTGAAGGCAAAACCCACCAGCGACAGGAACAGCATCAGGGGCAGGCTCTTGCGCAGAGCCGGCCAGTCGCGCTTCAGATGCGGCCAGGCGAACGGCAGCAGGATGAGGAACACGCCGAACCAGCGGATCGTGGTCACCGTCAGCGGCGGCACATGCGCGCCGACATGGCGCGCGAGCACGATGTTGCCGGCCCAGAACAACGAGCTCAGGCTGAGCAGCAGATAGGGCTGGTTGTTGAGCCAACTGGCCGGATTCGAGGCTGGTGGCGCGGGCGAAGCGGTCGTCATTGGGGTCAGATACAACCTTGCGCCGGATTGCCGTCGCGACACAAGTCACGCCGCCGCAATGCTACAATGCACGCATGACCTGAGGAGGTGCCGTTGGCGGTCAATATGTTGAACATCAAGGGCCTGGAAGGGCTCGACCGGCATGCGCCGGTGGTGATGCTGAACCTGATGCGCTTCCACGCGCGCTCGCGCGACGGTGACGGTTCGGGCTGGGACGCCTATTTGCGCTACAGCGCGATCACCGTTCCCATGATCAAAGCACGCGGCGGCACACTGCTCTGGACCGGCGAGGCCAAGGCGGTCGCGCTCGGCCCGCAACCGGGCAATGACTGGGATTTCGTCGCGCTGGTCCACTACCCCACCGTCGCAGCCTTTCTCGACATGATGACGTCGGAGGCCTACGAGCGTGAAGCCGACCCCCACCGCGTCAACGGCTGCGCCGAGCACGTCATCATCGCGACGAGCGAGGCGTACAGCAAGTTCAAGATGAAGTAGCGCGCGCTCTTGCGTGTTAGCCTTTCGCGAAGGCAGAGCCGCCGGCCTATTTCTTCCGCTCCGCGCGCGCATCCGCCATCGACGCATCCACAGCGGCGTGGCACGCCGTCTGCAACAGGCGGCAGACCTCCTCCGTCGACCGTTGCGGGCTCAGCGCCGCGAAGGTCGGATAGCTCGTCAGTACGAAGATCAGGTCGACGGCATCCTGCATGGCCCGCTTTGCGGCACGGCTCTCGGTGATGCGTGTCACCAGTCCCGTCACAAGCTCACGCCGCCGTTCGTTGCGCGCGACCAGCGCATTGCCGAATTCGGGATCGGTTGCGATCGCCTGGTTGAGGCCGCCGATCGCGGGGTCGTGCGCCCAGAAGGTGCAGAAGATCGCGACGACGCGATCGAGCGCGGCGCGTGGATCCGGCAGCGCCATCACGTCGGCCAGTTCGAACAGCCCGCCCTGCCGTGCGATGTCGTCGAACACGGCCTCCAGCAGTCCGCGCCGGGATCCGAACTGGTTGTAGACGGTCAGCCGCGTGACGCCGGCCGCCTTCGCCACCACGTCGAGCGAGAAGTTCGCGATGCTCGCATCCTTGCGCAGCAGGCGCGCGCCGGCCGCGATGATGCGTTCGCGCGTCTCCGCGGCCGCGGAGGCGCGGACCGAGCTCACATAGCTGCGCTTCGGCATCGCCCTGCCATTGTCTTGACGTATTGATTATACATAATGTATATCCAATTTAGAAGCCGGTTTGGAGCTTGCCATGCAGACTGCCCTCGTAATCGCACTGTCGCTTCATGTGTTGTCGTCCGTGTTCTGGGCCGGATCAAGCTTTGCGCTGGCGCGAACCGGAGCAGCCGGGGGCGAGCAGCTCGTCGGTCCGCAACTCGGCGCGGCGATGATTGCGATTCTCACCGGCGGCTATCTCGGGCATCTCGTTCATTCCGGCAGTTTTGGCGCGGCCGAGCAAGTGCTCGCGCTTGGTGCGGTTTGCGCGCTGATCGCAGCCGGCGTTCAGGCCGCAACCGGTCCTCGTGCGCTGCTGAGCTTGCGTCGTGGCACGAGCGAGGCGACCAATGTGCGTTCGCGCATCGCGACCGCCCAGCGCGTGGCCGCCGCTCTGCTCGCCATCACCGCCCTCTGCATGGGCGCGGCGCGCTACATCTAGGGGCTCGTTCATCCACGGTAACAGCCGACGGCGAGGCGCCACAACGGCCCCGAGGCCGGCAGGCACTCTCGCAAGCAGAACTTTGCAATAGCGCGGCATCCCGCCGCTGAAGAAGGAAAAGCAATGTCCAGGATGATTCTGCTGAACCTGCCCGTGCGCGATCTCGCCGCATCGACGGCGTTCTATGTGGCGCTCGGCGGTACGGTGAACCCTCAGTTCTCGGGCGAGAGTTCGACCTCGCTCATGGTCACGGACGCGATTGGCGTGATGCTGCTGACCCACGACCACTATCGCCAATTCACCAAACGCCCGATTGGTGACCCGCGCCGCGACAGTCAGGTCTTGATCGCCCTCACGGTCGATGACCGCGACGCCGTCGATGCAACGCTGACTCGCGCGGTGGCGGCGGGTGGTCGCGCCGATCCCAACCCGGCACAGGATCTCGGCTTCATGTATAACCGCCACATCGAAGATCCGGACGGCTATGTTTGGGAAATCGTATGGATGAACCCATCAGCGAGCACCTGACCGCAGAACGCTGCGCGGCGAGCTGACAAGGCGGGCTAGCTCGCCTGCTTCCTTGACGCCGCGAACACGCCCGACAGCACCAGCGCGAAACCGATGAAGTGGAACGCCTGCGGGCGTTCGCCCAGGAAAACCATCGCCATGATCGAACCGAACACCGGCACGACGTGGAAGAACGGCGCGGCGCGGTTGGCGCCGATCAGGCGCACCCCGCGATTGAAGCAGAGATAGGCGAGGGTGGAGGGGAAGACCGCGACATAGAACAGGGTCAGCAGGTTCGGCGCGTCGAACTTCATCACGGGCCGCGCGGACAATTCCCAGATCTCCAGCGGAATGAGGCAGGCGGCGCCGGCGCCGAAGGTGAAGGCGAGGAACGACAGGCCGTGCATCGCCGGCCGCTTCAGGCTCAGCACCGAATAGAGCGCGAAGATCAGCAGCGCGAGGAGGAAGATGAGGTCGCCCTTGTTGAACTCGATGTTCGACAGCGTGGTGAAATCGCCATGCAGCAGGATGGTCAGCACGCCGCACATCGACAGCAGTACGCCGAAGGCCTGCGCCGCGGTGAGCCTGATGCCGAGGATCGCCAGCGACCACAGCGCCACGAGCAGCGGCGCGGCCGACTGGAGCAGCAGCGTGTTGAGCGCCTGGGTGTGCTCCAGCGCCCAGTATTGCAGGGTGTTGAAGGCGCCGATGCCGGTGATCGAGAGCGTCACCATCAGGCCGAGCTTGCCGCGGATCGCCGGCCAGTCCTGTGCGAGATGTTTCCAGGCGAACGGCAGCACCAGGAGGAACGCGAAGGACCAGCGCAGGAACGACAGCGTCACCGGCGGGATGTGGCCGGCGGCAAGCCGCCCGACGATGGCGTTGCCGGCCCAGCACAACGCGGTGATGCTGAGCAGCAGGTAAGGCTGGTTCGCGACCCAGTTGTGACCGGATGTTTCGGTGCTCGTGGTCTGGCCGGTGGCGGACATCGTGATTGTTATGGCCCCGCGTCATGCGCCGAAGCCCCCGGCCCGGCGATGTCCGGGCCGGCTCATGGCCCGGCACCGTCCAAAGACACGGAAATATGCCTGATATCAATGGCGCAGATGCATCGCCATCATGCGCCGCGCGGAACGGCGAAACTTCAGGAAGCCGCCTGTGCGCCGCTTGGCCCCGCATTCGGGTGCATCGCTGCCCGTGCGGCCCAACCTCCGCCGAGAATCGCGCCGGTAAAGCCGCCGCCGCCCGTGAACGCCGAGGCGAGATAAAGGCCGTTGATGGCGGTCGCCGGCATTGGCTTGAATCCGCGCGTTTGCGGTGCGAAGCCGTAGATCGCGCCGCCGGGCGTGTTGAGGTAATGCGCGAAGGTTTCGGACGTCGACATCTCGCGCTGCGTGATCGCGCCGGCGATTCCGGGATAATTCCGGTCGAGATCGGCAATGACGAGATCCATCCAACGCTCCTTGCGGGAGCGCTTTGCTTCGGCGGACAGACCGGTCCAGTTCGCGAGCCGGTCGACGCCGACGAGCGCGCCGAGATAAGGCGGTCTCTCGTTCAGGCCCGTATCGATCTGATCGTAGGCGACGAAGCCGTAGGGGGGGAGACGTGCCGGTGGATCCTCGCCCAGCAGTGCGCCGGCCTCGCGGAAACCGGAGAGTTTAGTCAACCACCCCGGCAGCACGCTGGTCGAATAGTGCCTGACGCCGAAATCGTCGGACGGCCGGCTGAGACCGATCGCTATGCTCCAAAGTGAGATCGATGGTTGCCGGTCTTCGTAGCGCGACAGGAACGCGGCGCGCTTGTCCTGCGGCAGCATCGAGGCCAGCACGGAGGGCGCCGCGTTGCCGAGCAGAATCGGCGCCAGCTCCTCGCGCACATCATCGGCCCTCGTCGCGCGATGACGCACGCCGCGGGCGCGGGCGCCGTCGACCAGAATGGTCTCGACCTCGCGTCCCGCCTCTACCGCACCGCCCGCGTCGCGAATGATCGCGATCAGGCGATCGCTGAGCGCCTGCGACCCGCCGCGGACATAGTGTCCGCCGCCGACGAGATAGGAGGCCTGCGGAATCGCAAACTGGATGAAAGGCATCGTGTCGGGATCGTCGGTGTAGTAGCTGAGGTTGGAGGCAAGCGCGAGCTTGATCGCCTCGCTGTCACCGAACAGGCGGGTGAGCACTTCGCTCAAGGTCGCGTGCCGGTCGCGGATCAGCGGCCACAGGCACCACGGCAATGTCGGCGCGTTCCAGAGCCACCAGTCGCGGTCGTCCTGATGCTCGCTCATCAGCGCCACCGCCTGCCGGACGGCGTCGATGCGCTCGAAATATTGGGCGATGCCCTTGGCGTGCGCCGGAAACTGCGCCTTCGCCGCGGCCGAGGCGGCTTCGAGGCCGTGCGGCATCACGAAGGGGCGCTCGAACAGAGGGCTCCGCACCTCGTGCAGCGCGCCGACATCCACGAAGGGCAGATCGCGATCGATGCCGAGCGCGCGCAGGATCGGAAGCTTGGGATCGGAGGCGTCCAGGCCGTCGATCTCGTGCAGCGAGGCCTCGATCGCGAGCTGGCCGTGACGATAGACCGTGGCCGCTCCCCCGAAATTCTGGTTGCGCTCGAGTACCAGAACCTCGTGGCCTGCGCGGGCGAGCAGGGCCGCCGCGGTCAGGCCGCCGAGCCCCGATCCGATGGTGATGGCGTCAAAGCTGCGTGACATCTCGGGTGACCTCGCTGCAACATTGAGGCAGACGCCTGGTCCGCCTCCATGGCTCACGGTTCCATACTAGGAGCGCGCAGCAGGGGGCGCGATTGACCTGCGTCAATCGCTGTCGGTGGAAATTTGTGCGGGTCCGAAATGATCTGAAATATCGCGGTCACAAATCTCTATCGCTTGCGTTTGCTGCGGATCGCGAAGGGCTTCAGCAGCTCGGCGCAGGCGAGATAGACGACGACGAGCAGCGCGATGCCGGCCATCATCAACGGCGGCGGCGCGACAAAGCCGAACCAGGTGCCGACCGGGGTGAACGGCACGACCATCGCGACCAGCAAGGCGATCAGCGACGAGGCCGACAGCACTGGATCGGGCCAATTGCGCCACGGTCGGCCGTTGGTGCGGATGACGAAGATCACCAGGATCTGCGTCGCCATAGATTCGATGAACCAGGCGGTGCGGAACTCGCCGGGCGATGCGTGAAACAGCATGATGAGGGCGCCGAAGGTCAGGAAGTCGAACACCGACGACAGCGGTCCCATGATCGCGGCGAAGCGCGCCAGGTTCGACATGCTCCACACCTGCGGCTGCGCCGTTGCCTGCGCCGAGACCCGGTCGAAGGGAATGCCGAGCTCCGAGAGATCGTACAGCAGGTTGTTGAGCAGGATCTGCGTCGGCAGCATCGGCAGGAACGGCAGCACCATCGAGGCGATCGCCATCGACAGCATGTTGCCGAAATTCGAGCTTGCGCCCATGCGGACATATTTGAGGATGTTGGCGAAGGTGCGCCGTCCTTCCGCGACGCCGTCGGCGACGACCTCGAGATCCGAAGCCAGCAGGATCATGTCGGCGGCGGCCTGCGCCACACCGGTCGCGCCGTCGACCGACAATCCGACGTCGGCGACCTTCAGGGCCGGTGCGTCGTTGATGCCGTCGCCGAGGAAGCCGACCACTTCGCCGCCCGCCTGAAGCGCCCTCACGATGCGCGACTTCTGGTCCGGCGCGAGGCGGCCGAACGCGTCCGTGGAGCGCACCTGCACGGCGAGCGCCGCGTCGCTGAGCGCCGCAACGTCGGTCCCCGACAGTACGCGCTCGGGGTTCAGTCCGACCAGGCTCGCGAGCCGCTTCACCACCACGGGGTCGTCGCCCGAGAGGATCTTCAGGCCCACGCCGCGCGCCGCGAGCTGCGCGATTGCGGCCGCGGCCGTCGGCTTCGGCGGATCGGCGAAGGCGCAAAAGCCCTCGAAGGCGAGATCGGTCTCGTCCTCCGTCTCGACCTCGCGCAGCACGCCGCTCCACGCCCGCGAGGCGATCGCCACGGTGCGCAGGCCCTCGCTCGCGAGCTCACGCACGCGCGCCAGCGCAGCCGTGCGCGCGCGCTCGTCCATCGTGCACAATGCGAGCACGGCTTCCGGCGCGCCCTTGACGATGAGCAGCGTGCCTTCGGGGCCGGTCGCGAGCACCGATCCCAGCCGGCGCGAGAAGTCGAAGGCCTGCCGTCCGGCCAAGGTCCAGCCCTGTGCGGCGTCCGGCCGGCCGGCGACGAGCGCGGCATCGAGCGAGCCGCGATCGCCGCCGAGCGATGCCGCGATGGCGCCGAGCTGCGCGGCGCGGGCGTTGTCCTTGCCCTCGGCGTCGAGGCTCCGGGCGAGCGTGATCTCGGCCGATGTCAGCGTGCCGGTCTTGTCGGTGCACAGGACCGTCATGGCCCCGAGGTCGTGGATCGCGGCCAGCCGCTTCACGATCACCTTGCGGCCGGCCATCCGAAGTGCGCCGCGCGACAGCGTCACCGTAGTGATCATCGGCAGCAGCTCCGGCGTCAGCCCGACCGCGAGCGCGACCGCGAACAGCAGCGAATCGAGCACTGGCCGGCCGAACACGACGCGGACGGTGAGCACGACCAGCACCAGCGCGAGCGTGGCCCGCGCGATCACGAGGCCGAACTCGCGCAAATCGCGCTCGAACGGGGAGGGGGCCTGCGTCTCGGCGAGCGCGGAGGCGGCCGCGCCGAACACGGTGTCGCGGCCGGTCCTGACGACGAGCGCGATCGCCTCGCCCGTCTGCGCCACGGCGCCGCGGAACAGTGCGTTCGAGGTGTCGTCGGGGTCGGTGGCGGCGCCGGCGCGCTTCTGCACCGGATAGGGCTCGCCGGTGAGCGCGGCTTCCCCGGCCGTGAAGGCGGTACTCTCCAGGATCAACCCATCCGCCGGGATGATGTCGCCGGCGCGGACACGCAGGAGGTCGCCCGGAACGACGTGGTCGACGTCGATCTCGCAGAAGGCGCCGTCGCGCCTGACCTCGGCCTTGAGCGCCACCGAACGGCGGAGGATCTCGGCGGCGCGGACCGCGTGGCCCTCCTGGATGGTGTCGAGCCCGATCGAGCCCGCGAGAATCAGCACGATGATGAGCCCGCCGACGTCGTCGCCGGTCAGCATCGAGACGATGCCGGCGACCAGCAGGATCAGCGACAGCGGCTCCAGCAGCCGGCGCAGGACTGCACGCGCCGCCCCCTCGATGCGCGGCGGCGCGTCGCTGTTCGGCCCGAAACGGCCGAGGCGTTCGGCGGCCTCGGTCGCAGTCAGGCCCTGCAAGGAGCAGCCGAGCCGGGTGCAGAGCGCATCCGTCGGCAGGCGCCAGAATTGGCTCGCCTGGTTGTTCGGTGGCTTGGTCACGGCATATCCGGCATGGCGGTCTCGGGGGCCCGGGAAGGGTAAGCGGCGGAGGTGACAGCCATCCCTTGGCGCATTCGCGGGCCGGAACGGTTGATGCGTGTCAATTCCGCTGTCGCGGGGCCGCGAATCTTTCAGGATTTTAAGGTTATATCAAAGGCTTGGAGTGCCTTTCCGACCTCGAAAAAGC
Source organism: Bradyrhizobium sp. 1200_D9_N1_1 (assembly GCF_052075915.1). Classification (NCBI taxonomy): domain Bacteria; kingdom Pseudomonadati; phylum Pseudomonadota; class Alphaproteobacteria; order Hyphomicrobiales; family Nitrobacteraceae; genus Bradyrhizobium; species Bradyrhizobium sp. 1200_D9_N1_1. The sequence goes on from NZ_CP197226.1 coordinate 2,182,509, forward strand.
CCCGTTCTTGCTTGCCTAGAGAGGCCGCTTCCTTTATCCGGTTGGCTGCCTTGCGTGCGAGCGGCCTTGGGCCGCGGAGAGGGCTTGGCGCAGGCATGATCCCGGAAAAGTGGGCACCGGTTTTCCGCGAGGATCATGCCTCCTAGAGACAGATTGAATAGGGATTACCCGCGAATGGCCAATGTTGTCGTCGTCGGCGCCCAGTGGGGCGACGAAGGGAAGGGCAAGATCGTCGACTGGTTGTCGGAGCAGGCGGACATCGTCGTCCGTTTCCAGGGCGGCCATAACGCCGGCCACACGCTGGTGATCAACGGCAAGACCTACAAGCTCGCGCTGCTGCCCTCGGGCGTGCTGCGCGAACACAAGCTGTCGGTGATCGGCAACGGCGTGGTGTTCGATCCCGCGGCCTTCCTCGACGAGGTCACCAAGCTGCGCGCGCAGGGCGTCGCTGTCTCCCCGGAAAATCTGCGCGTGGCCGAGAACGTCACCCTGATCCTGCCGCTGCACCGCGAGCTCGACGCGCACCGCGAATCCGCCAATGCGGCGACCGCGATCGGCACCACGCGCCGCGGCATTGGACCGGCCTATGAAGACAAGGTCGGCCGCCGCGCCATCCGCCTGATGGACCTCGCCGACCTCGACACGCTGCCGCACAAGATCGACCGGCTGCTGGCTCACCACAACGCCTTGCGCCGCGGCCTCAATCTGCCGGAGTTCGACGGCAAGGATATCCTGAAGGAATTGACCGCGCTGGCGCCGCAGCTGCTGCCATATGCCGAGACGGTGTGGCGGCTGCTCGACATCAAGCGCCGCGAAGGCAAGCGCATGCTGTTCGAGGGTGCGCAAGGCGCGCTGCTCGACGTCGACCACGGCACCTACCCCTACGTCACCTCGTCCAACACGGTGGCGGCGCAGGCTGCGACCGGCTCGGGCCTCGGCCCCGGCGCGGTCGGCTACGTGCTCGGCCTGTGCAAGGCCTATACGACCCGCGTCGGCCAGGGCCCGTTCCCGACCGAGCAGGACAACGAGATCGGCCGCAAGATCGGCGAGCGCGGCCGTGAGTTCGGAACCAATACCGGGCGGCCCCGCCGCTGCGGCTGGTTCGACGCCGTGCTGGTCCGCCAGGCGGTCCGCACCTGCGGCATCAATGGCCTCGCGCTGACCAAGCTCGACATCCTCGACGGCTTCGACTCGATCGAGGTCTGCACCGGCTACAAGCTTGACGGCAAGGAGATCGACCACTTCCCGGCCGGCGAGGGCGCCCAGGCCCGGGTCGAGCCGATCTACGAGACCATCGAGGGCTGGAAGGAGCCGACCGCCAGTGCACGGTCCTGGGCCGATCTGCCGGCCCAGGCCATCAAATATGTCCGCCGGATCGAGGAATTGGTGGGGTGCCCGGTCGCGCTGCTTTCCACCAGCCCCGAACGCGAAGATACTATCCTGGTGCAAAATCCGTTTGAGGCTTAACGATCTCTTACCGGGACGCGCGTATAGTTGAGTAGAAATGGCTGATTACTATCCGCTGATCGCCCGCGCTATTGCCGCCTTGGATCCCAACGCTCCCGGCGAAAGCCGTCGCGCGCTCTATGAGCGGGCGCGCACGGCGCTGATCGCACAGCTGCGCAGCGTGCAGCCGCCGCTCTCCGAATCCGAGATCACCCGCGAACGGCTGTCGCTGGAAGAGGCTGTCCGCAAGGTCGAATCGGAGGCCGCCCAGCGTGCCCGCGAGGCCTCGCGCCCCGGTGGTGGCGGCACCCGCAGCAGCGGCAGCGGCGATGCCTTCCGCCGCGCCAGCACCCGTGCCACCGAAGGCAACCCGGCCGCAGCCCCACCGGCTGCTCCGCCGCGCGCCCGTCCGGCACCACCGCCGCCGCGCGCCGACCGCCCGTCCTTCAACGTCGATGACCAGGGCGAGGCCCAGCGTCCGCCGCGCGCGCCCCGTTTCGATGCGCCGCGCCAGCCCGGTCCGCCGGCGCCGCCGCCGCCCGAGCCGCCGGTCCCGCCGCCTGCCGGACGCGAGCGCGCGGGTGGGCGCCGTCCGCCGGACATCGGACCTCCGCCGCCGCTGCCGCCCGCACCTGGCGTGCGCGGCTTCCGCGACATCACCGCCGACGTCAACGATCTCGGCGGCGCCGCCGCGCAGGCCAATCGCGCCGCGCGCCGCACCTACGCCAACGTGCCCTCGCCCTCGCCGGAATTCGACCGGCTGGAGCCGAGCCTGGAGAACCGCGCCGGCGAGGGCGATGCGCCCTATTCCTATGACGAGTCGGTCGAGGAGGCCGAGCGCTATGCGCCGCGGCAGCCGTCGGGGCGCCCGCACATCCCCGTCCTCGACCGCGACGCCAAAAAGCCCAAGCGCGCGCGCTCCGTCTTCCCGTTCAAGAGTGCGATCGCCGTCGGCATCGTGTTGATCCTGGTCGGCGCCGGCATTCTCTGGGGCAAGCCGCTGCTCCAGACCGTGAGCGGCCTGTTCAAGTCCTCGCCGACCCAGGTGGTGGAGGCGCCGAAGGATGCGTCCCAGCCGCAGAGCAAGCCGAAGATCCCCGATCGCGTCGGCCAGCCCTCGGCCAGCGACCAGCCGGTCGCGCCGGTGGCGCAGAAGGTCGTGCTCTATGACGAGGATCCGTCCGATCCGAAGGGCAAGCAATATGTCGGCTCGGTGGTGTGGCGGCTCGAGCCGATCAAGGCGTCGGGCAACCAGAAGGCCGACGTCGCCGTGCGCGCCGACATCGAGATTCCCGACCGCAAGTTCAAGATGACGATGTCGTTCCGCCGCAACACCGACTCCTCGCTGCCGGCGAGCCACACCGCGGAATTGACCTTCATCCTGCCGCAGGATTTCCCGGGCGGCAGCGTCTCCAACGTGCCGGGCATCCTGATGAAGTCGAACGAGCAGGCGCGCGGCACGCCGCTCGCAGGGCTCGCGGTCAAGGTCACCGACGGCTTCTTCCTGGTCGGCCTGTCCAACGTCGACGCCGACCGCGCCCGCAACGTCCAGCTCCTGAAGGAGCGTTCCTGGTTCGACGTGCCCCTGGTCTACGCCAACCAGCGCCGCGCCATCATCGCGATCGAGAAGGGCGCCCCCGGCGAGCGCGCCTTCAACGACGCGTTCGCGCAGTGGGGCGACTAAGCGAAGCCTGGACGACCTCCGTCATTCCGGGGCGCGCGAAGCGCGAACCCGGAATCCATTGCACAGCACGTGACGTAGAGAAATGGATTCTCAGATGCGCAATTGCGCATCATAGTTCGGTGCTGCGCACCGCCCCGGAATGACATCCTGGATGGATGACTACTGCGCGGCCGCTTCCCGCTTGCGCGATGCCGCGGCGGCGGCGTGCTCGCGGTCCATCACGGCGCGGCAGCCGGGACTGACCTGCGCCTTGTTCCGCACCATGCACGCGGTGATCCGCGGGATGTCGGGAATTTCACTGGAGCACAGCCGCATCGCATCGCCCGAGCACATCTGCTGCGCTTCGGACGAGAAGGCGAAGCCGGGCGATGTCTGGAATGCGACAGCGGTGGTGGCGAGGGCGAAGAGAGTTGCGATGGTCCGGTTGCGTGTCATGCTGAATGTGTCCCCGAGTTCCGTGGGCTTGAGCCGCTTGGTTTTGGGGCGCCTCACGCGGCTTGACCTGCCGCATGTCTCAGCCATCACGCCGGGAACCTCATCCCGCATGTGGTTGCTCGATCTCTCGTGATGTTCGAATCGAAAAGTGCTGCGCCGCCCGAGCCAAGTATGCGCCATTGTCGTATGGCTGCAATGGTCCGCGCGAACGAATTCGCAATTGTTGCGCGCACGTCACGCAGAAAGCGACGCGTTGCGTCAGATGAGGCGATAGGATGGCGTGCTTGTGGCGTCGCTCTCGCCGAGTGCGGCGGCGTGTTCCTCGACGGCGGTGACGCCCTTCGCCGTGAGCTCGAACAGATCGCCGTCCTTCATCACGTAGCCGTCGGCGATCAACTGTCCCATCTTGCCTTGCCGGTCGTCGGCAAAGGCAATGGATTGACTGATGTCCCTGAGGATCGAGAGCTGTTCGTCGCGCAGCATGGCTTCACCTCTCCGTTCGCAGGGACTGTTTCCGATCTTCACATGCCGTGACTGGCGAACACCTTGCTGCACGACTTCGACAGCTTGGCCCGGTTGGCCTGCAGGCAGCTCTGCACCGCGCCGTCATTGCCGAGGTCCTTGCGGCACAGCCGCGAGGCATCGCGCGAGCAGGCGTTCTGCTCCTGCGGTGTGCCCATGTGGCCTTGCGCGAGAGCCGGCGCGCTCGACAGGCCACCGAGGGTTGCAAGCGTGATCGTCGCCAGAAGAAATTTGCGGGACATCGGCGGCTCCGGTCCGAGAGGGGTCATTCAGGTCCTGTCTGAACTCGTCGCCTTGCCACTTGTTCCCCCGGGGGAGGAGTCGGCGCCCGCTATTCAAGGTTCCCGAGGCGCTGCTATAACAGGGCCAAAGTGTGAGGGTCTTTGATGAAACGCTATCTGGTGTTTGCGCTGGTCGGGCCGTTTGTCGGCGGGTTCCTGCTGCTGCTGACGACGACCTACCAGTCCGGTTACTGGACCCAGACCAATCTTGGCGAGGTCGGCAAGCTGTTCGCAGTGTTCTTCAAGACCCTGCAATACAGCTATCTGTTCGGCTTCCTGCCGTCGCTGATGATCGGCGCGGTCGATGACATCCTGCTCCACATCCGCCGGGTCGGCCCGGTGCTGCGGATGCTGCTGGTCGGCCTGTTCGCTTTCGTCCTGGCCTCGCTGACCTACAGCTCGCGCGGGCCGGATTCGGGTGCGGTTCAGTTCATCCTGTACGGCTTGGTCGGCTTCGTGCCGTCGGTGCTTTCCTCCTGGCTCGTGCATAGATATGTCGAGGAGCCGCAAGCGGCGGCGGCGCCGACCTGACCCGCGCGACGTTCGCGCGCGGTGCAGCAACCTCCGCCGCGCTCGCGAGTTTCCCCTGGGCTATGACCATGTCCGACGACGATATTCTTGCTCCGCGCAAATCCCGTTCCGGGAGCCGTTCGCGCGCCACCTTCTCAGGCACGGAACCACGCGGGCCGATCATCGACCAGGACGGCCGCGAGATCCGGCCCGAGACGCTGGAGCGGGGATTTCGCGAGTTTCGTTTTGAGTTCGGTCAGGGCCAACCGCTGGGAGGCAATCCGTTCGGCAACCTGACGCGCGAGCAGCGCATCGCGCGGCTCGAGGCGATCGCCAAGCTGCTCGACGTCGCCTTCATCCTGCCCGGCACCAACATCCGCTACGGCATCGACGGCCTGATCGGACTGATCCCCGTCGTCGGCGACATCATCACCACCGCGATCTCGCTGTGGCTGGTGCGCGAGGCGCGCGCGCTGGGCGCGCCCTGGTACCTCACGGCGCGCATGCTCGGCAATGTCGCGGTCGACGGCGTGGTCGGCATGGTGCCGCTTGCGGGCGACGCCTTCGACGTCATGTTCCGCGCCAACATGCGCAATATGCGCCTGCTCCGCCGCTGGCTCGACAAGCAGCCGCGGATCTGAATCCACGCTCTGCGCTTCCAAAACGCAAAAGCGCGATAGCCTTTCGGCCATCGCGCCTTCTGCGCAGATCGGGCTTGGCGAAAAAACTTACGCCGCGTCGGCGTCGGCCTCGGCAGCCGGTTCGGGCTTGCGGCGACGGGGCAGCGGGAAAGCTTCGCTCTCATAGAGCGAGCGGATGCCATTCTGGTCGAAGCGCGCTTCCTCGACCTGGAGATAGGCGCCGTTCAGCGAATCCGTCGGCAACTGCTCCATCGCGAACTGCACGGCTTCGGCCGCGGTGCCGAACCGGCGATAGGTGAAGCCGGCACGCTTCTTCTTGCGGATCGCGGCGGGGAAGAGCTCGGCGGAAGTGTTGAAGTTGAACGGACGCAGTGGACGCATGGTCAAAGACCTCGTGATCTTCTCTGGGGCTTTAAGCGCGTGGGGTTTGGGAGGGCGGAGGCCAATCGCGTGGGCCCGCCGCACATGTCATTTTCGCCCTCTAATATAGGCCGTTTTGACAAAATTGCGACCCCTGCGATGGGAGATGATGAATCCGCGCATGGCAGCCCCGCAAGGGCTATAAATCAAGTAATTTCAATTAGTTGGATGGTTTATAGTTTGCCAAGAAGCAACAGCACGACCAGCACCACGAGCACGACGCCACCGATCCCCATGCCGGAATGGCCCATGCCGTAGCCGTAACCGCCGACGCGGCCGGACAGGCCGCCGAGCAGGTAGATGATCACCAGGATGATCAGGATGGTCCCGAGCGACATGGCATCCTCCCTGGCGGCCGCCAAATCGCGATGATCGGCCGCACCGCCAGAGAAGAAAAGCACATCGCGCCGCCGGGTTCCATGACGGAACCCAACGGCGCGCAACGTTTATTTCGGCTCGAGCTTCAGCGCCGCCGAGTTGATGCAGTAGCGCAGGCCCGTCGGCCCGGGGCCGTCGGGGAAGACATGGCCGAGATGGCCGCTGCACTTGGCGCAGAGCACTTCGGTGCGGATCATGCCGTGGCTCACGTCCCTTTCCTCGTCGACATGGCTCTCGACGGCGGGCTGGGTGAAGCTCGGCCAGCCGCAGCCGGAATCGAACTTGGCGTCGGACTCGAACAGCACGTTGCCGCAGCCGGCGCAGACATAGGTGCCGGCACGGTGGTCGTGCTCATATTCGCCGGAGAAGGGACGCTCGGTCGCCTTCTCGCGCAGCACCGCGTACTGGATCGGCGACAGTTCGCGCCGCCACTGCTCTTCGCTCTTGATGACTTTGTCGTCCGTGGTCTTCGTCTTGGCGTCGGGCATGGGTCTCCCGTTTCTTGGTGATCTCGCGATCAGTTGGTGGCCTTGCTGGCATTCACCAGCGTCGGCTTCTCAATGTAGTTATCCGCGAACAGCTTTTTCAGGTTCTCGACCTTGGGCAGGTCGTTATAGGCGATGTAGGGCTGGTTCGGATGCAGCGTCAGATAGTCCTGATGATAGGCTTCCGCCGGATAGAACGCCTCCAGCGCGCCGACCTTGGTCACGATCGGCTTGCTGAACACCTTGGCGCCGTTGAGCTGGGCGATATAGGCCTCGGCCACCTTCTTCTGCTCCTCGGAGGTGGTGAAGATCGCCGAGCGATATTGCGTGCCGGTGTCTGGCCCCTGGCGGTTGAGCTGGGTTGGGTCGTGCGCCACCGAGAAGTAGATCTGGAGGATCTTTCCGTAACTGATCTTCTTCGGGTCGTACTTGATCTCGACCGATTCCGCGTGGCCGGTCCGGCCGCTCGAGACAGTCTGGTAGTCGGCGGTCGCCTTGGTGCCGCCGGCATAGCCGGAGACCGCGTTGACGACGCCCGCAGTGTGCTGGAACACGCCCTGCACGCCCCAGAAGCAGCCGCCGGCGATCACGGCGGTCTGGATGCCGCTCGCCGGCGCCGCGTCCATGGTCGGGGCGGGGATCACGACCGCATCCTCGGCGGCCCGGGACGGCACGGCAAAGGCCAGCGTCAGGGCGGTCGTAGCAGCCAGCAGGGACAGGAGGGCGGGACGGCGCATGGCGGATCCTCTTTCCGGAAGGTGGATATTCTAGGTCGGTTGGCGCCGGGCGAACAGCCTGCCCGGCGGCATTTCAGTCACTTGAGATACGGGGACAGGTGCCGATTGTTACGCCGCGGCGGACACGACTCTGTGAGAAAACGCGGCCCGAGGCAGCCCGGCTTGGCGAGGTGAGGAACTCCGCGCTAGATGAACCCGCGCGATCGACGATCGACTTAAAAAAGTGGTGGCTGGAGCTGGCCTGACAACATGCTGCGCGTCGTTTCCCTGACCCTCGTCACCCTGATCTCCGCCGTCGCCGCCGCCGCGGCCGAGCCGCAGGCCGGCGACGATCTCGCCATCTGCCGTGACCGCCAGGCGGAGCTCCAGGCGAGGGCGCAGGCCTGCGACAATCTGCTCAACGCTGACCGCCTCGCCGGCAAGGACAAGGCGATCGCGCTGTCCGTGCGCGGCAACACCCTGATCAACAAGCGCGACTACGCCCGCGCGATCGAGACCCTGTCCATGGCCGTCGATCTCGATCCGGACAACGTCATCGTTCTCAACCTGCGCGGCCTTGCCTATGAACGCTCGGGCAAGGACGACCTCGCGATGGCGGACTACAACCTCGCGCTCCAGAAGCGCCCGACCTACGGCGTCCCCTACAACAACCGCGGCGTCATCCATCTGCGCAGGGGCGCGCTGCAAAGCGCGCTCGACGACTTCAACCTGTCGATCAAGTACACGCCAAAATTCCTGCTCGGCTGGACCAATCGCGCCCGCGTGCGCACGTTGATGAAGGATTTCGACGGCGCGATCGCCGATTTCGCGGAGGCCGAGAAGATCGATCCGGCCGCGCCGCAGATCGCAGGCAACCGCTGCATCACCTGGGGCATGATGGGCAAGTACGACCAGGCCTTTGCCGATTGCAACGGCCTGATCGAGAAGCAGCCGAAGAACGTCTACGCAATCAACAACCGCGCCGATGTCAGCATGATGAAGGGCGACCTCGACGCCGCGCTGAAGGACTACAACTCGGCCATCCAGATCAACCCGAACAATGTCCGGGCACATTCAGGCCGCGGCCAGATCTACGAGCGCAGGAAAGATCTCGCCCAGGCCCGCGCCGACTACCGCGCGGCCGCCTATTCGCTGACGAAATTCGACGAACTCGACGTCGCGCGCGCCCGCGCCGTCGCGCAGGAGCGGCTCGCCGCGCTGACGCCGCAGGCGCCGGCCGGGGCGACCGGGCGCCGCGTCGCGCTGGTGATCGGCAACGGCGCCTACAAGAACGTGCACGCCCTGCCCAACCCGCCGCGCGACTCGAAGTTGATCGCAAACGCGCTGCGCGACGTCGGCTTCCAGACCGTGATATCGGTCAGCGACCTGACCCGCGACAAGTTCTTCGAAGCGCTGCAGACGTTCGCCGCCGAAGCGGAGAAGGCCGATTGGGCGGTGGTCTACTACGCCGGCCACGGATTCGAGATCGGCGGGGTGAACTACCTCGTTCCCGTCGACGCCAAGCTTGCCGCCGACAGGGATGCCGAGGCCCAGGCCGTCGCCCTCGAGCAGGTGATCGCCGCCGTCGGCGCCGCGCGAAAAGTGCGTCTGGTGATGCTGGATGCGTGCCGCGACAATCCGTTCGCGCCGACCATGCAGCGGACGCTGTCGCTCAAGCTGGTCGACAAGGGCTTTTCCAACATCGAGCCCGGCGCGGGCTTCATGGTGGTCTACGCCGCCAAGCACGGTGAGACCGCGATGGACGGCGATGGCGGCACCGACAGCCCGTTCGCCACCGCGCTCGCCCGCGAGATCAAGGAGCCGCGCGTCGAGATCAGAAAGCTGTTCGACATCGTCCGCGACGACGTCTGGTCCGCCACCAGGCACGAGCAGCAGCCGTTCACCTACGGCTCGCCCCCGGGGCGCGAGGATTTCTATTTCGCCGCGGGGAAGTGACGAATTGAGTTGCAGAGCAACTCAATTCGTCATTCCGGAGCGACGCGAAGCATCGAACTATGGTGCGCAATTGCGCACCTGAGAATCTCGAGATTCCGGGTTCGGCTCTTCGAGCCGCCCCGGAATGACGGGGTAGGCAGGTGTCGTAGGGTGGGCAAAGCGAAGCGTGCCCACCATTTTTATTTCGTGTGTGGAGAGACGGTGGGCATGGCGCTTTGCGCCTTTGCCCACCCTACGGCATCGGAGTTTTAAACAACGATGCTCAACCTTTTCGCCGCGCGCGTGATCCCCGTGTACAGCCACCTGGCCCTCGAGTCCTGAAACGCAAAACTCTCGTCGAACAGCACGACGTCGTCCCATTGCGAGCCCTGCGACTTGTGCACGGTCAGCACGTAGCCGTAGTCGAACTCGTCATAGGGCTTGCGCTGTTCCCAGGCGATCTGCTCGACGCCGCCCTCGAAGCAGTCGGCGCGCACCGAGACCTTCGTCACCTTGTGGCCAAGATCCTCGTCCGGCGACAGCCGCATGGACAGGATGCGCGATTTGGAGCGCGAGGTGTTGCGCGACTTCACGCGCCACAGGCCGCCGTTGAACAGGCCCTTCTTGCGGTTGTTGCGCAGGCACACCAGCTTGTCGCCGGCGACCGGAAAGGCGTCCTCGATGTTCTGGCGCTGCCGCACCCGCATGTTGTAGGCGCGGCGGGTGTTGTTGCGGCCGACCAGGACCTGGTCGGCGCCCATGACGCGGTCGGGATCGAGCTCCTTGCGCGACACCACCTCGCTCTCGCCGTAGCGGCCGATGTCGAGCTCGCGGCCCTCGCGGACGTCCATCGACATCCGCACGATCGGATCGTCCTGGGCCTGGCGGTGCACCTCGGTCAGCATCGCGTCGGGCTCGGTGTTGGTGAAGAAGCCGCCGCCCTGGATCGGCGGCAGCTGCGCGGGATCCCCTAGCACCAGCAGCGGACAGTCGAACGACATCAGGTCGCGCCCCAGTTCGGCATCGACCATCGAGCATTCGTCGATCACGATCAGCTTGGCCTTGGACGCGGGCGCGTCGTCCCACAATTCGAAGCTCGGCTGCTCCTCGCCGGATTCGCGGGCGCGGTAGATCAGCGAGTGGATGGTGGAGGCCTCGTCGCAGCCCTTGTTGCGCATCACCAGCGCGGCCTTGCCGGTGAAGGCGGCGAACTTCACCTCGCCGTCGACGCCCTCGGCGATGTGCCGCGCCAGCGTGGTCTTGCCGGTGCCGGCAAAGCCGAACAGGCGGAACACCGGCGGCGTGCCGCCCCGGCCGGGCTTGGCCTTGAGCCAGTCGCCGACGGCCTTGAGAGCGGCATCCTGATGCGGGGTGAAAGTGGCCATGTCTGTCTTGAGGAGGGGCGAGCCGAAGCGATTCGCCATCCCCCAAAACTAACCATTCGGCCCGCCGGTTCAAGCGGCGCAGATCGCCCTATTGCCAGCCGGGAACGCCGCGCATGTCGGGCAGATGGTGGGCGATGCCCTTGTGGCAGTCGATGCAGGTCTTTTCCCCCGTGAACAGGAAGCGCTGGTGCGCCACCGAGGCCCGCGGCGACTGCTTGGTGATATCCATGGAATCGGCGCTGTGGCAGTTGCGGCACTCGAGCGAATCGTTGGCCTTGAAGCGCGCCCATTCATGCGCCGCCAGCTCGAGCCGGTGATCCAGGAATTTCTCGCGGGTGTCGATCGTGCCGAAGAGCTTGCCCCAGACCTCCTTGGAGGCCTGCATCTTGCGCGCGATCTTGTCGGTCCAGTTGTGCGGCACGTGGCAGTCCGGACAGGTCGCGCGCACGCCGGAGCGGTTGCTGAAGTGGATGGTCGACTTCAGCTCGGCGAAGACGTTGTCCTTCATCTCGTGGCAGCCGGTGCAGAACTTCTCGGTGTTGGTCAATTCCAGCGCGGTGTTGAAGCCGCCCCAGAAGATCACGCCGGCCGCAAAGCCCGCCAGCACCAGCACGCCGAGTCCGAACACCGAGCTCGGCCGGATCAGCACCTGCCAGAGCTCGCGCGCGAAATCCCAGCTTCGCGCGACGAAGCCGCGCTTGGCTTTTGCCTCGTCAGCGGTCGTCGTCATCGGCGGCCACCGGGGCTTGCGCGCGACAGCAGCGTGTCGATGTCGGTGAAGTCGTTGCTGACGGGCGGGGTCGCGGTGTTCTGCGGCACGTGGCATTCCGTGCAGAAGAAGCGTCGCGGCGAGATCGAGGCCAGGAACTGGCCGTCGCGGTCCATGAAATGCGTGATCGAGACCATCGGCGCCTGCGATTCCGCGGTGCGCGCCCGCGCGTGGCACGACAGGCATTTGTTGCCGTTGAGGTCGACCTGGTAGCCGTCGATCGTGTGCGGGATCACCGGCGGCTGCTCCGGATAATTGCGCACCTCCCGCTCGGAGGTGTTGCGGTTCGGCAGCATCGGCGGCGCCGGCCCCTCGTCATTGAGCGGGGCCGGGCCGCGCAGGCCCGACGTCACCGTCTGCGCGGTCAGCGAACTCGCGCCCGCGGCGATCGCGACCGCAAGCAATGCGATTCCAAATCGTTTCATCATGACACGTTCACCCGCTCGATGCGCACGGCGCATTTCTTGAAGTCGGTTTGCAGCGAGATCGGATCGGTGGCGTCAAGCGTCACCTTGTTGATCAGCTTGGATTCGTCGAACCACGGCACGAAGACGAGGCCACGCGGCGGCCGGTCGCGGCCGCGCGTCTCGACGCGGACGCGGATGAAGCCGCGGCGGGACACCACCTTCACCTCGTCGCCGCGCCGGATCTTCGCCTCTTGCGCATCGTCCGGATGCATGAAGCACACGGCCTCGGGGAAGGCCTTGTAGAGCTCGGGCACGCGGCGCGTCATGGTGCCGGAATGCCAGTGCTCCAGCACGCGGCCGGTCGAGAGCCAGAACGGATATTCGCCGTCGGGCGATTCCGCCGCCGGCTCGTAAGGCAGCGCGAAGATGCGCGCCTTGCCGTCCGGATAGCCGTAGAACTGCACGTCGGTGCCCTGCTTGACGTAGGGATCGCTGCCCTCGCGGAAACGCCATCTCGTTTCCTGGCCGTTGACGACAGGCCAGCGTAGGCCGCGCTCTTTGTGATAGGCGTCGAACGGCGCGAGGTCATGGCCGTGGCCGCGGCCGAACGAGGCATATTCCTCGAACAGGCCCTTGTGCACGTAGAAGCCGAACGCCTTGGACTCGTCGTTGAGATAGCCCTGCTCGATGTCGGAGACCGGGAACTTGTCGACCTGGCCGTTCTTGTAGAGCACGTCGAACAGCGTCTTGCCGCGCACCTCCGGCTTCTTGGCGATCAACTCCTCGGGCCAGACCTCCTCGATCTTGAAGCGCTTGGAGAATTCCATGAGCTGCCAGAGATCGGACTTCGACTCGCCCGGGGCAGGGACGAGCTGATGCCAGAACTGCGTCCGCCGCTCGGCATTGCCATAGGCGCCTTCCTTCTCGACCCACATCGCGGTGGGCAGGATCAAGTCGGCCGCGAGTGCGGTGACCGACGGATAGGCATCCGAGACCACGATGAAATTGTCGGGATTGCGGAAGCCCGGATAGGTCTCCTCGTTGGCGTTGGGGCCGGCCTGGAGGTTGTTGTTGACCTGCACCCAGTAGGCGTTGATCAGGCCGTCCTTCAGCATCCGGCTTTGCAGCACGGCATGCGCGCCGGGCTTGTCGGGAATGGTGCCTTCGGGCAGCTGCCAGATGTGTTCGGCCTTGGTGCGGTGTTCCTTGTTGGTGACGACCATGTCCGCGGGCAGGCGGTGCGAGAAGGTGCCGACCTCGCGCGCGGTGCCGCAGGCCGAGGGCTGGCCGGTCAGCGAGAACGGGCTGTTGCCGGGCGAGGAGATCTTTCCGGTCAGAAGATGGATGTTGTAGACGAGGTTGTTGCACCAGACGCCGCGGGTGTGCTGGTTGAAGCCCATGGTCCAGAACGAGACCACCTTGGTCTTGGGATCGGCGTAGAGCTCGGCGAGCGCCTCCAGGCGGTTGAGCGGCACGCCGGACATCTCGGCCGCCTTCTCCAGCGTGTACTCCGAGACGAACTTGACGTACTCGTCATAGCTCATGTCCGTGGAGTCGTTGGCCTTCGCCGCGCCCGTCGCCTTCTTCTGCAGCGGATGCTCGGGCCGTAGGCCGTAGCCGATATCGGTCTGGCCGCGCCTGAACACGGTGTGGGCCGCGACGAAGTCCTTGTTGACGCGGCCGGTCTTGATGATGTGGTTGGCGATGGCGTTCAGCAAATAGAGATCGGTCTGCGGCTTGAACACCATGCCGATGTCGGCGAGGTCGAACGAGCGGTGCTCGAAGGTCGAGAGCACGGCGACGCGGACATGCGGCGCGGACAGCCGGCGGTCGGTCAGGCGCGTCCACAGGATGGGGTGCATCTCCGCCATGTTGGAGCCCCACAGCACGAAGGCGTCGGTGGCCTCGATGTCGTCATAGCAGCCGGGCGGCTCGTCGATGCCGAAGGTGCGCATCATGCCGGCGACGGCCGAGGCCATGCAGTGCCGCGCGTTGGGGTCGATGTTGTTGGTGCGGAAGCCGGCCTTGAACAACTTCGAGGCGGCATAGCCTTCCCAGATCGTCCACTGGCCGGAGCCGAACATGGCGACGCCGTTGGGGCCGCGCTTCTTCATCGCCTCCTTCCACTTCACCTCCATGATGTCGAAGGCTTCGGTCCAGGACACGGGCGTGAAGTCGCCGTTCTTGTCGTATTTGCCGTTCGCCTTGCGCAACATCGGCTGCGTCAGGCGGTCGTGGCCGTACATGATCTTGGAGAGGAAGTAGCCCTTGACGCAGTTGAGGCCGCGATTGACCTCGGCCTTGATGTCGCCGTGCGTCGCGACGACGCGGTTCTCCTTGGTCGCGACCATCACGGAGCAGCCGGTGCCGCAGAAGCGGCAGGCGGCCTTGTCCCATTTCAGTTCGCTCACCTCGCGCTCGGTGGCGAGGTTGGCGGCGAGCGCCGGCACCGGGAGGCCAGCGGCAGCGGCCGCGATCGCGGCGGCCTCGAGCTTCAGCATCTGGCGGCGGTCGAGCTTCGGCGATGTCATGATGGCTCTTCCTGACTCAGGCGGTTTCGATGGCGTGGAAGACCAGCGCCGCGGAATAGACGTGTTGCAGCGACTGGATGGTGTTGAGCATGGTGCCGAGGCTGCCGGCATCCGGCGCTTCGGTCACGACGACGAGCTTGCCGCGCGGGTCGCGGCCGTGGATCTCGCAGCCGGCAAGCGCAATGATCTCGGCTTCGACCTCGGCGAGGCGCTCGGGGCGCGCCTGCACGATGATGCTGGCGATTTCGTAGCCCGGCGGCGGCACGATACGGTCGGCGCTGAGCACCCGGCCGGTGATCAAGGCGCGGCGGTTGAGCGTGACTTTATGATTGAGTGAGGGTTGGGCCATGATGCCTGTCTTTCGCTCTTGGGGATCCTTGGGGATCAATGCGGGGAGGCTGGTGGGCCGGGAGGACCGGCAAACATCTGGTAGATCCAGACGCCAAGCCCGTAGGAGCCGACCGTTCCGACGGCGAGGACGGGCATCACGACCGCGGTCAGGAACAGGAAGGCGAAAATCTCCATGCGCCTACGGCGCACGCGCGAGGTCGTGTCGTCAGGGGCCGACATATTCGGTCTCTCTGAAATTTTGGGAATTGGGACGGCATCCGGGCCGTTACCTTGCCTTGCTTGTGCTGCAACCGCGGCGTCAACGCGTTGATCTGGATCAATCCGTCGATTTGCGAGGATGGTTGGGCCGTGACCACAACCGCAAGTTTGGGTTGTGCCCGGGCCGGCGCGATGCGAAACTTAGCTCTCGAACGGGGCAATGCGAATTGTGAACCAGATGGGGCTCACGGCCATCGATCTCGGGTTTCGCGGCGCGGCGAGCGGCGTGTTCCTGTTGATCGTCCTCGTGGCGCTCCAGCGCCGCATTCCAAATCAGAACGCTTTGCTGGGCATGGCCATGTCCGCCGGGGGCGTGTTCTATGCGATCGTCACCGCGCCGTTCTTTCCCAAGGCGTCATGGTGGTGGACGTTGCCGATCCTGTCCGCGATGCCTGCCGTGTTCTGGTTGTGGGCCCGCGCGGCGTTTGACGACGATTTCGTGCTCAGGCGGTGGCATGGCGCCTTGTGGCTGGCCATCGTCGCCTTTGGATTTGCGCTGTCGCTCGGTTGGCCGCGATGGCCGACTCTGGCCAAGGGCGGCGGCAAGGTCCTTGCGATCGTGGCCCTGGTGCTGGCGCTCGCGGCCGCGGTCCAGACGGTCAAGACCTGGCGCGTGGATCTGGTGATGCGGCGGCGCCGGCTGCGGCTGGCGATGCTCGCCATCAATGTCGCGATGATCGGGCTCGTCGCCGTCGCGGGCTTCGCCGATATTCCGGTTGCCGCGCCCGGCGCGTCCGGCAGTCTTCCGACCGCGCTCAGCCTGTTCGTGGTGGCCATGCTTGCCGGCCTGGGCCTGTTCAGCGCACCGGCGGCGGTGGCCGTCGACGACGCCACGGCTGCGATCGCATCCGGCGAGGCGGGGAGACAGGCCCGGGTCGCCGATCGCGCCGCCGCGGGGCGGGTCATCGTCGACCCCCGGGTCGCCGTCGATCCCATCCTGCTCCGGCGCCTCGACCATCTGATGACCGTGGAACGAACCTACCGGCAGGAAGGTCTTGCGATCGGGACGCTCGCGGCGCGGCTCGACGTTCCCGAGCATCGGCTGCGCCAGGCGATCAACGAAGGGCTGGGCTATCGCAACTTCAATGCATTCCTGAATCGCTATCGGATCGAGGATGCCAAGCTGGCGCTGTCCGACGTGACGCAGCGGGAAGTCCCGGTGCTGACCATCGCCATGGACGCGGGCTTCCAGTCGATCGGACCTTTCAATCGCGCTTTCAAGGCCGAAACCGGCGTGACCCCGACCGAATTCCGGCGCGAGGCGCTGAGCCGGCCGGGTAGGGCCGACATCAGCGAACTGCGTCGAGAAATCGGCTAGCCGATTTTTGGATTGGGCAAGAGGGCCGCGCCCCGATTGGGCAGACTGTCCGGCAGAAGCTTCTCGCCAGCCGGAATGAGCCCACCCATGTCTCCTTCGACCGCCGCCACCCCCACATCGGAACGGCTCCACGCTCTCGATGCGCTCAGGGGCGGCGCCTTGCTGCTCGGCATCGTCCTGCACGCGGCAATGTCATTCGTGCCCGCCACACCCCGGTTCTGGTTCATCCAGGACACCCATCCAAGCCTCCTCCTGGGCCTGCTGACCTTCACCATCCACGTCTTCCGGATGACGGCCTTCTTCCCGATGGCCGGTTTCTTTGCCCGCATGAGTTTCCATCGCCGGGGGAGTTGGGGCTTTGTCAGGGACAGGTTGCAGCGGATCGGGCTGCCGCTCGTGATCGGCTGGCCGATCGTGTTTACGCCGATGGCTCTGGTGGTCATCTGGGCCTCCGGCTTTCCCAATGGCGGTCCGACTCCCGGCGCGCGTGGCTGGCCGCCGGTGCTGCCGAATTTCCCCCTGGCCCATCTCTGGTTTCTCTACGTGCTGCTGGAGCTGTATGTCGCCATGCTGCTGCTGCGTGGCGCAATTGTCCGGCTTGATGCCTCCGGCACGCTGCGAAGGGTCATCGGCCGCCTCTTCACAGGGATCATGCGAAATCCACTGGCTCCGCTGGTTCTGGCGATCCCGATCGGCATCGCGTTCTGCCTCGACCAACGATGGATCAATGTGATGGGGGTGAGGACGCCGGATCAATCACTCATCACCAACGCGCAGGCCTGGATCGGCTTCGGCACCGCATTCGGCGTCGGCTGGCTGCTGCATCGGCAGGTCGATCTGCTGCGGCTTCTCGAGCGGCGCTGGCTCCCGCAACTCCTGCTCGCGGTCGGCCTGATCCTGATCAGCTTCGTGCTCTCAGGTGTGATGCTGTCCGCGCCGGGTGCGCCGAAACTGCCGGTCAGCTTCGCCACGCTCAGGCTTGTCTCCGCCACCCTGTATGCCCCGGCGATATGGATCTCGACCTTCGCGGTCCTCGGTCTCGCGCTCCGCTTCATGTCCGGCTTCAGCCCGACCTGGCGTTACCTCGCCGATGCGTCCTACTGGCTCTATCTGATCCACATGCCGATCGTGATGGCGCTACAAGTTGCGGTGTCGCAGCTCGACTGGTCCGCGCCGATCAAGTTCGCCATCATTCTCGCCGTCGCGCTTCCTCCGATGCTGGCGAGCTATCATCTGCTGGTGCGCTTCACCTTCATCGGTGTGGTCCTGAACGGCCGCCGCGCACCACGCGAAGCGGCGCATGTCGTTGCGGTGGAAGGCTCCGCCGCGCAATAACGCCGGATGCGTTGAGGGGACCGTTCTCCCGCACGGCGGAATTGCTGCTCCGTAGACAGCGCCGCCCCGCTCACTAAGATGAGCGCAACAAAGAATAATGCGGGAGAGGGGCGCCATGAAGTTCGGCATCTTCTACGAGCTGCAACTGCCGCGGCCATGGGTCGCCGGGGACGAGCTCAAGCTCTACCAGAACGCGCTCTCGCAGATGGAACTCGCCGACAAGCTCGGCTACGACCATGCCTGGGTCGTCGAGCATCACTTCCTCGAGGAATATTCGCACTCGCCGTCACCGGAATCGTTCCTGGCGGCGGCGAGCCAGCGCACGCAAAAGATCCGGCTCGGCCACGGCATCCTCCAGCTCACCACCAATCACCCGGCGCGCGTCGCCGAGCGTGTCGCGGTGCTCGACCTGCTCTCCAACGGCCGCTGCGAATTCGGCATGGGCGAGAGCGCCTCGATCACCGAGCTGGAGCCATTCGGCCGCGACATGGAGACCAAGAAGGAGGTGTTCGAGGAGGCCGTAGCCGCGATCTTCCCGATGTTCAGGGACGCGGGCAGCGAGCATCACGGCAAGTATTTCGACATCCCCTTGCGCAACGTGGTGCCGAAGCCGGTGCAGAAGCCGCATCCGCCGCTGTGGATGGCCTGCTCGCAGCTTCCGACCATCGAGCGCGCCGGCCGTCATGGTTTTGGCGCGCTCGGCTTCCAGTTCGTCAGCGCCGACGCCGCCCATGCCTGGGTGCACGCCTATTACAACGCCATGACCAAGCGGCTGCACAAGCTTGCGGACTACGAGATCAACCCGAACATGGCGCTGGTGTCGTTCTTCATGTGCGCGAAGACCGACGAGGAGGCGCGCGCCCGCGCCGACGGCGCCACCTTCTTCCAGTTCGCGCTGCGCTTCTATGGCGCCGCGCAGAACCGCCAGCGGCCCGCGCCCTACACCGTCAATATGTGGGACGAGTACAACAAGTGGAAGCGCGACAATCCAGAGGCCCAGGAGGCGGCGCTGCGCGGCGGCCTGATCGGCTCGCCGGAGACGATCCGCAAGAAGCTCAGGCGCTTCCAGAGCTCGCATATCGACCAGGTCATCCTGCTCAACCAGGCCGGCAAGAACAGCCACGAGCACATCTGCGAATCGCTCGAATTGTTCGGCCGGGAGGTGATGCCGGAGTTCCAGAACGATCCCGCCCAGGCCGCCTGGAAGAGGAGCGTCATGAGCGGCGAAATCAAGCTGGAAGAGATCGACACCCAGGCCTTCACCGACCGTTACGGCAAGCTCGCCGTGAACGTCGCCCCGGCGAGAGCGGCGGCCGCCGGATAGGGGGGCACGTTTGACGTCGGCCATGCCCTTATTGGCGGGGCGGGGCCTCCGCATGGGGCCAATCGCCCACTCCTGCGCTGTCGCAACCTTTGCTGGTCGATCATCTCATCGAAACCCTTAGGATGCAGACGATCGTTAACCGTATGATGGGTTCAAGATCCTGTTTGCGCGGGAGGATCTGCCGGTTGGGACCGCAATAGTCCGTGCTTGATCTCCCTCAAGGGCTCTGTTTGGATATTTTCGTTGGCCAATTCGAATTTCGGGTCATCGTAGTGAAGCTGAGAAATGGATACCGTTGCTCATGACGGCTCGTTCACCGGAAAGCATCGCGACCGTCCACCGCGCTGGCGTCGGCAATCGGTTGCTGGCGGCGTTGCCGCCGGCGGATCTCGGCTTGCTCACGCCTCACTTCCAGAAGGTCTCGTTCGAACCCGATACCGTCCTGGTGCGGTCGGGCGATGAGCTCGACCCGGTTTTCTTTCCCCATAGCGGTGCAATCGCCTTCATGCTCGACATGCCGGACGGGCAAACGGTTGCAACCACGTTGATCGGACGGGAAGGCGCCTTGGCCTCGTTCTCTGCGCTCGGCCCGTCGCTGTCATCGGTGACCGCGGTTGCTCGTGTGGCCGGCACGGCATCGCAGATCTCCGCCGCCAGGTTTCGGGCTGCCTATGCGCGAAGCGAGGCCATCAGGAATGTCGTGCAGGTCCACGTCCGCGCGTTGCTGTTGCAGCTCCAGCACGTCGCGGCCTGCAATGCGCTGCACCTGGTGGATGGCCGCATGGCGCGGTGGCTCCTGCAGCTCCACGATCGCGTTCCCAGTGACCTCCTCCCGGTGACGCAGGAGGCGCTCGCGCAGTTGCTCGGGGTGCGGCGGACGACGGCGACGCTGACGATGAGCAAGCTGCGCGCGGCCGGCGCCGTCCCGTCCGACCGGCGCGGGTTTGTAGAGATCGACCGGGCGCGGCTCGAGCGCGTTGCATGCGATTGTTATGCGCTGATGCAGGACAAGATCGATCGGATGTATTGCCAGGAATTGGCGGCGCCGCAGCCTGCCCTTGCGCCATTCCCGGAAACAACCGCGGCAGTCAAGGCGCATATGAGGTCCGCTGCGCCCCGTCAATGAGGACACGCTCTGGATGGTTCGGCGTCTACCGCGCCGGAGCGAGCTTGCGCCGTCGCGCCGCGATCTCCTGCGGGCTCCCCGCCCTGCTCGATCATGAACGGCGGGCTGCAACTGGGCCAGACCCCGTGCCGATTTACACGCAATCTACGCCTTTCTGCGGTTCCTTGTGACCGGATGGAATCAGCCCTTCGCGCCAGAGCCCCTCAGGGCGTCCCACGCGGCCCGACTTGCTTGATCGAACGACTTGCGGGACTCTGCCAACGCCGCGCTTAGCACGGACCAGGACTCGCTGCCCGCCTGCTTCAGCTTCTGGAGACGTGCTTCCGCTTGGGACGCGTCAGACTTCAGCTGCTTGAGCGCGGCATCGAGATCGGTGATCCGCGCTCCGGCCACTTTGCCGGCCGCCTCACGGAATCGATTCGCGGCCTCGTGCCACGCCTTGCCCTGCGCCGCTGCGATGTCTTTGAACGTGGCCTGCTGCTGCTCGATCTGCTTGCCGGCGCTCTCAAAATAGGTCTTCATCTGCGCTTCGAAGCCGATCCAGTGCTTTTCGAGATCGGGTTTGGTGCGCGCCCAGGCTGCTTCGCCGGCTTCCGCTTGCGTCTTGAGGTGCGCCTGAAATTCATCCCGCCTCTTTTTAAGATCGGCGATGAGCTGCTCTGCCTTCACCTTGGACTCCGCCTTGGCCTCCGTCGCCTTCACCTCAAACGAAGCCAATGCGGCATCCATCTCGTCGATTCGCTCCTTGGCCGATTGAGGTAAAAATGCATGCTGCTGTGCTCTGACATGACCTATCTCCATTCATTAGCCGATGCGCTGACGATCATCACATGGCTTCATCGTTCTCGACTTTGAACCTGCGTCAAGCGACTCGTTGCGTCTGCGTCCGAAGCGACGTCATCTCAAGCAGCGACATAGCGACATGAGGAAGGAGCATTGACGTTCCAGATGAAGCTGATTTCTTGCCTATCGCGTCCCTGAGACTACGGGACGGGTTATCCAACTTGGACGCAGCATAGAACTCGAGTGGCTCTGCCACCTTGGTATGAGGCGGCAATACGTCCTCGCTGAACGCGTGCTCGCACTTGCGCAGAGCGACTGACATTTTCCGGTCTCCGCCAAGATCAAGCGGCCTGCCATTTCTCATACCATGCTGCAGAGTGCGTCCGCGCACGCCGATATGCTGGACGGCCAGGCCGCTGGATTCGTCGATGTCATCGTCGATTGCGTCTGATGCCATGTCGTGCACTTTCCGTGTTGCGCGCGCGGATCGCCTCACTGCGCGGACAGCCATGAGTCGACCGCCGCAGGCCTACGCCGCCGTCCAGCCGCCATCGATCGCGAGATTGGCGCCGGTGATCTGCGCGGCCTCGTTACTGCACAGAAAAAGTGCGAGCGAAGCCACCTGTTCGACAGTGACAAATTCCTTGGTGGGTTGGGCCGCGAGCAGCACGTCGCTGATGACCTCATCTCTTCTCATCTTGCGTGCATTCATCGTGTTCGGGATCTGCTTTTCCACCAGCGGGGTCCAAACATACCCGGGGCTGATGCAGTTGCAGGTGATCTTCGAACGCGCAAGCTCCAGCGCGACGGTCTTGGTCAGGCCGGCGATCCCGTGCTTGGCTGCGACGTAGGCTGACTTGAACGGCGAAGCTACACGCGAATGCGCCGAAGCCGTCGTGATGATCCGGCCCCAGCCACGCTTCTTCATGCCCGGCACAGCCGCACGGATTGCATGGAATGCGGCGGATAGATTGATGGCGATGACCGCATCCCATTTCTCGAGCGGAAACTCTTCGATTGGAGAGACGTGCTGGACGCCGGCATTGTTGACGAGGATATCCACGGCCCCGAACGTCGCTTCACCCAGCGCGATCAGCCCGGCGATTTCGCTTGGCTTCGCCATGTCCGCGGGCGAATAGATCGCCTTGACGGCGAACTCGCTTTCGATTGCCAAGCGCTCCTTCTCGACATCGGCCGCCTCGCCCATTTCGTTTAGCACGATGTTTGCGCCGGCACCTGCGAAGGCACGCGCACATGCGAGGCCGATGCCGCTCGTCGAGCCGGTCACGATCGCAGTTTTGCCCTTAATAACCATCTCAGTCACTTTGCTCCGTGTGTTGCGCCAGCTGGCGAAGCCTCGCGGTTCAGGCGCGAGTTGGTTTTGTGGATTTCCGATCAGGTGACCAGACTTCGTTCTGAAGCCCGGAACGGACGCCGCGCTGGCTCTTGCAGATAGTCATGGGCCACTCTGCCCAGTCCCAGCGTGAGGTCTGCACGGATGTGAAGCGCCGAGACGATCTCCAGAACGGGCAGATCAGCGACCGGCGCCAAGGCGTGCGGTGTCAGGGAGAGAGCCGCGGGTCCGGTCCAGGCGCCCTTCAACGCGATCTGCTCGAGGCGATATTCAACGAGCTCGCAGATGCGCGGGCTGCCATCGACATGCGGGATGATCTTGAGCAGAAAATTCGGCTCCTCGAGCGCGGCCTTGACCTGGCCAAGATCGGCTTCGCGGTGCTTGTAGCCCATCGTGCCCGTCGCCACCCGCAAGGGCCCGTAGTCGAGCGTACCGATCAGCGTGTCGATCTCGGTCCGCAATGTCGGCTGGCCGAGCTTTTTCGGAAAGCCCCAGAGCTCGCGTCCCCCGGCAATCGGTCCTTCGTCGTTGAGGAACATGCAGTGGTTGTAGCCGCCCGTGTGGCCACGGAACGAGACCGGAATGACCTGGCCGCTTTCCGTGTAGTCGCCGAAGCCATTCGAATCTGGCATGCGGATGAATTCATACTTGACGAGCGGGTTGCGGTCATCGAGTTCCAGCGGTTCGGGCACCACAGCGCGCAACCTTGCCGGGTCGGTGCGATAGGTGATGATCAGGTACTCGCGATCCACAAACCGGTAAGGGCCCGGCGGATAGGCCGGGCTGGTGAGCGGCATCGCAAAGGCGCGCTTGCGCACATCGTTCTCACGCATGGGGTTCTCCGTGCATCAAATCAGCGCTCTATTCACGGCCATCGTGCTCTAGATCGAATGTGAAAACGCCGTCCGGGGTGACCGGGCGTGCGAGCACCTCGGGATGACGCAAGGTGCGAAGCGCATCGTGGTAGCCGGCGCGCCAATGGTCTTGCATCGAAAGGCGGGAGAACTCGTAGTCCTTGGAGTGGCCTTCGTGGTTGCGCGCCCGATAGATCAGGTGAACGATGTTGTAGACGTTGGGAGACACCGCGGTGTTCAGGAGCTTCACATCCTCGTGCTCCCTGAGTTCTTCGGGAATCCGGTCCAGGAGCGTCGTGAGCGCACGTCGCAGGCGCTGCACGTGCTTGAACTGGTCGGTGCTCGCGCGCGTGCGACTGGAATATTGAATTTCCTTCTGACGCGTGACGACCTCGGGCAGATTGCCCGGAAGCTGCCCCTTCGCGCTCCAGAGATCGACCTGAAACGCCAACATGTCCTGCGGCACACCCCCATCGATCACCCATTGCAGCGGCGTATTGGAGACAAGGCCGCCGTCCCAGTAATGCTCGCCCTCGATCTCCACGGCGGGAAAGCCCGGTGGCAGCGCGCCGCTTGCCATGATGTGCTCTGGGCGAATCGTGTGGGTGCTGTTGTCGAAATAGACGAAATTGCCCGTTCTCACGTTGACTGCTCCTGCACTGAACCGCGTCATCCCCGCGTTGATGCGATCGAAGTCAATCAGGCGCTCCAGCGTGCTCTTCAACGCGACGGTGTCGTAGAAGCTGGTTGCTTCGGTCGTGCCGCCGGCGTGGAGCCATGGCAGGAGGGGGCGCGCGGAGAAGAACCCGTTTGCGCCGCATGCCGCGGCAAGGCCCGCGCTCATCTGGTTGAGGATATTGCGCGCATTCTCGCTGCGCGCATCGAGAAATGGGTTTCCGGCCCAGTCCCAAGGTGCAGTCGAAGTTACCCGCGTCCAGAAATCGCGCAGCCGATCAACACGTGACTCGGCCGGGTTGCCCGCGATGATCGCGGCATTGATCGCGCCGATGGAAATGCCGGCAACCCAATCGGGGTGGATGCCAGCTTCCGCCAGCGCCTCGTACACCCCCGCCTGGTAGGCGCCGAGAGCGCCGCCGCCTTGCAACAGCAGGGCTATGCAATCGAATGGCAGCCGCCGTTGGGTGGCCGGCAGGTGTGATCGGGGCTGGAAATTCATGACTGGTCTTGCTCTCGGGTGTGGGATGATCGAGCCGGCGTTGCGGAAGCCGCGATGACCGTTCGCTAAAACAAACTATACGGTATAGTGTATATATTGCTGCGCAACTCACGAGATCGTGCTTCAGTGGCGCGCTGTCACGTTCGTGGCTAGCGCTGAGTTGACCGCTGTCCGACCTTGGGCGGCTCGAGCATCACTTCCTTCAGGTGATCGCTGGTCGCGATGACGACCACGAAGTTGAGCTTGCCATCCTGTTTCATCAACCCGCCAGCGAGCGCCTGTCCGTCCGCCGCGCTTTCCGCGACCCGCACCGCGTCCGACAACTCCTGCTTGATCCACTTCAGGGCTATGATGTTGGCGAGATCCGCGCGATCGAGCTCCTTGAGCGATGACGCGATCTCCCTTTGCGATACCCTTCCGGTGTTCGCATCTATGACATTCTCAAAGACCCGCTCGTTCTTGATCGTGCGCACGCGGTAGACCGGCGGACCGGATATCTCGAAGCTGATGTCTGCGGTCCTCGACCCATCGTGCAGACCCTCCGCAATCGCCATGGCCTGTCCGATCGGGACCTTCGTGGTGTGGAACTGCTCCAACACGCGGCGAATGGCCGCCTCCTCGACGTTGCCCTGCGCGGTCGCGCTTTGCTGTTCGGCGTCGGTAGGGACCTGCGTGACGCCGGCCAGAGCACCGGTGCCGGCGAGGGCCGCGGAACAAACGATGAGGGCAAACAGCTGCTTCTTTGGCATCGCGCATAATCCTGTGGTGTTCTTCATGATCGGTGGTCTAGTTCGGCACGAAGGCGTACCGGCTGATCTGGAAGCCCGGATGCCGAGCAGATCGCCACAACTTTCGAGGCCGCGCCGGAGCGAGCTTGTGCCGTCGCGCCGCGATCCGATGCGGGCTCCCCCGCCCTGCTTGGTCATGAACGGCGGGCTGTAGCTGGGCCAGGCTCTCGCGAACGCGTAGATCGGCCGCCGCCGGGTTGCCGTCATCGTCGCGCACAACGGCGCCGCCGACTTCAGTTTCGGGCAACTGCGGTGGAGCCTGGGCGATATCGTGCTCGGCGGGCGCGGGACGCAGTCCGAACCCGCTGGTGTCGATGACGGCCGCTTCGGGGCCCCTCCGCTCCGAGTGGATCCGGATCGGCGGCAACGCAGAATGCTGCTCCGTGAGCCGGCTCGGCGAAGGTGCGGGCAACACCCAGTCGGCCGCCAGAAGCAGCAGGAGCAGCGCCCCTCCAGCGGAGAGAAAATACGCCCGCAGGGGCATCTCGGGCTCGACGGCGGCGCTCGCACGTCGCGACAGGACAGACTTCCTGCTCACGGCCTGTTCCCAGACATGAAATGATTCCGTCTCGTTTTCAGAAGCTCGTGGGCCGCGGGTGCCGGCACGCGCGTTCGGCGTCGAGATAGCCGCGCTCGTCGAGCCATTCGATCGGGCAATAGGCCATCGCCTTCGGGTCGATCATGTGCCCGTCGCGCTTGAGGGCCGCTCGCGTGCCGGTGCGTCCGCTCCAGACCGAAGAGCCGGTGGCCGGCTCCACGTCCATGACGTCGAACACTTCGATGAAGTTGAGCATGTCGAACGTCCAGGATGCTCACGCGGCGGGCGGGGAAGGGGGCTCGACGCCTTCAAGCGCGACGCCTCTGCGGACGAGTTCGGATTCGATCGCGTCGAAGATGGACTCGACCGGCGCGAGCCACACCGTGACCCAGCAGATGATGCAATCGCGAGCAAGCAACAGCCCTGACGTCATGCGCGGCCCCTCCGGCGGGCCGCATGCCGCACCGGCGCGGGTTCGCCGACGGCGAGCGCGTGCACCCAGGCGAGCACCGAAATGGTGAGACCCAGCAGCAGGCTCACGCCCACGAGCGACACGGCCACCATCAGATTGAGCGAGGCGACGGCAATCCCGGGCCAGGGATTTTCCCGCACGAGCGCCAGGAACAGGCTTGACATCTTCGGTCTCCTAAATAAACTACACCGTATATTTCATATACAGCGCGGATCGCGGGATGTGTCAAGAGCCGAGACTCACAAGCCCGTGTTCGTCCTGGTCGGGCGAGGGGACTTCGGAGTGAGGCCAAGGTTCCCTTTGAAAGCGGATGCCTCAACTTGAGAAAGGATTCGATATGTTCAAGAACCGGTTGGTGCTCGCACTCCTGGTGCTCGTTGCGTCGGGCGCCGCTGCGTTCGCGCAGGAGGACCGCGGCACGGCTGAGCAGAGAGCGGCGTGCACGTCTGACGCGTTTCGCCTGTGCGCCGGCTACATCCCCGATCCCACCAATGTGGAAGCCTGTCTCAGGCAAAGAAAGTCGGACCTGAGCGAAGCCTGCAGAGCCGTGTTCGGCCATGCAGCCGCTGCGGCTTCGGTCAGGACCGTCGGGTCGCACCGATAGCGCGGCGCAAGGAATGAGGAACGATCGTATGAATACGATATATGCGCCTGCTTTCGCCGCGTTCGGAGGCTCGGCCTTCGGAGCGATTTCCACGATCGTGACGGGATGGATGTCCCGGCGCCGCAGACTCCGCGAGCGCCATCAGGCGCACGCGGTGTCGAAGCGCGAGAAGCTCTATCGCAGCTTCATTGAGGAGGCGTCCCGACTTTACGCGGACGCGCTCACCAGCGACAAATCCGAGATCCCGGCATTGGTGAACTTGTATGCGCTTATCGGGCGCATGCGGATTCTGTCCGAGGATGAGGTGGTCCATGCCGCAGAGCGGGCTGGCCGGCTGATCATCGAGACCTACCTTGCACCGAACACCCCGTTCGTCGACCTGCCGGGCTTCCTGGAGGAGATGGATCCGTTGCGTGAATTCGGCGAAGCCTGCCGGCGTGAGATGCACGCGATTCCGTTGCGTTGAGGCCGAGCATGCTGAAGGCGCAGACGACCCGCCAGGCTGGATTGTCCTGCACGCGTGAACGAATCGTGCAGGCTGCAATCCGCTTGTACCGGGAGATCGGGTACCGGAAAACCACGGTTGCCGACGTCGCTCGCGACGCTTCAATGTCCCCCGCAAATCTCTACCGGTTCTATCCCTCCCGCCGGGCGCTCGAGGAGGCCGTCGTGACGGAGCTGCTCGACGAGGTGTTGGCGGCGGCCGCAAGTGCAGCGCGAAGCGGCCGCTCGGGCCTGGAGCGCCTGAATGCAACGTTTGGCGCGATCTCCCGGCTGCATGAAGACCGGCTGGCAAGCGATGTCCGCTTGCACGAACTGGTGGTGGCCGCAGGACAGGCGAACTGGCTGGCCAGCCTGTCTCATGCGGATCGGCTTCGTGGTGTGGTGCGGTCGATCATCGCGGCGGGGCAGGTGAGCGGGGAGTTCCGCGGCGGGAGCCCGATGGCGCTCGCCTGCTGCCTGCTGGACGCAATGGATGCTTACCTCAGCCCCTCCCGTGTCAAGGCGACCGCCCTTCGGCCAACGTTCGACGAGATGATGCGCTTTTGCGCGGGGGCGCTTTGCAACGCAGCGTTCGCTGGCCCGGCGCCCCATCAACTCATCAACGTTCAGGCCAGTATGCGCTACAGATCCGCCTGCTAAACCCGACGCTCGATTGGCTCACGGCGTCCAGTCTGCCTCACAGGCCGCGAGGAAGAAGCCGACACGTTCGCGCATGAAGGACGGCAGCTCCCGTCTCAGCTCCTTCGGTGTTTCCCCGACCAGCGACCGAAACAGCATCGGCAACAGGATCAAATCCAGGAAGATCTGAGCGGTGGCAAGGCTTCGCTTGCCGCTGAAGGGCCCCTTTGGAGCGCGCGCCAGCTTCTGCGTCGCTTCATTCAAGAGTTGGGAAACGGCGTTGACGGAGCGATCGCGCGCGGCGTCGTGGACGTTGCGGCTCAACTCGGGAAAACGCTGCGCTTCAGCAATCGTGGCGCGAACCATGCCCAACGATTCCTCGATGAGCTTTTCCACGATGGTGGTGCCGAGGTTCGAGAGCTTGTCATGAAGGGTGCGGCCCTCGGGCTCGACGCCTTCGAAATCCGTCAGCCTGCTGATGGTGCGGGCCACCACCGCCGCGAATAGTGCCTCCTTGCCGGGGAAGTGCGCGTAGATGGTCGGCTTGCTCGCCGGCGCCAGCTCGGAGATGTCGTCGATGCTGGCGCTACGATAGCCCTTCTCGAGAAAAAGCTGCTGGGCTGCGTCAAGGATCCGGACCTGGACGTCGCCGGCAAGGTCTTTGGTCGGTCTGCCCCGTTTCGGGGTGCTCTTCTTGGTCATCCGTCGATCCTCCAGTCACGAGTCTGTGCGCGCGCAGATCGCACTTGACATGGCGGGCCGGAAAAGGCAACAAAAAGAAAATATACGGTATAGTTTATTTAATCGCCGCGACGTCCATCAGGACCAGCGGCGGCACCTCCCGGACAGTCGAGGCCGCAAACCTGTGTGCATTGGCCTTGCGATCGTCCGGTCGACCTCAGGAGAGAGCGAATATGTCGTGCCCCGACCCGGACCGCCCACAACACGGCATCCTGCTGCGCGAGTTACATCACAGGGTCGATAAGGGGATCGCCTCGGCGATCGATCTGGTCTCGGCGGCGGTCATCCGCGCCGACGGAGCGGAAGCAAAGGCCGCCCTGAGCGACGTCGTGGAGCTGCTGCACGGACATGCGGAGCTGCATCGGGCGCTGGCCATGCCGGAGGGCGATGTCCTCAACGATGCCGCGACTTACATTCGCCGACTGGGCTGCGCCATGCGCCAATCCTTTCTGGATCGAATGGGGATCCGGCTGACGCTCACCACCGAGTCTCTCCCGCTTCAGCCCGAGCGGTGCGGACGGCTTGGCCTGATCGTCCACGATCTCATCGTCAACGCAGCGAAGCATGCGTATTTCGACGCGCGCTCCGGCGAGATCAAGGTCAAGCTGTCGCGCATCGGCTCGGTCGCGAACTGCGTGGTGCTGGACAACGGCTCGCGGCCGGCGCGGGCCTTGGGCCGGGAGTTCGAGATCAGCAATGACCTTGCGAAAGGGCTCGGCGGACGGATCGAGCACGGCTTCGCTGCCGAGTTCACATCCGTCGTGGTCTCGTTTCACCTGAGCGAGCGGGAGCGGCAGGCAAGCTGGTCGATGGCGGCGCGCCGCATGAGGCGGCCGCGCCGGCTGAAGACCAACGCGCCCGTGACGCCCGGCTCGGGCGCCGGCCTCCCGGATCAGATCGAGCGTCCGGCCGCGATGCGCGCGGATCCAGATTCACTGCGAGCGCGCCCGAACGAACGGGCCACGCTGAGCACGGGCCCGGATGTCCTGGGCAATCTCCTGTCACCCTCTCACCGTACGGACGCGCTATGAACCCGCGTTATTCGAACCTCTCCAAAATCGGTCGAACTGAGCGCTTGCTGCGGCCTCTCGGCGGCCTGGCCCTCGCACTTGTTGCTGCCGCGCTCGGCGGCTGCGACGATCGCGCTGCCAGTCCTTCCGCGCGCGCCGCTGTCGTGCGTACGGAAATCGTGCAGCCGAGAGATCGGCAATCCTCGCTTACCCTGACCGGTGAGGTGCAGGCCCGCTTTCGGGCGGATCTGTCGTTCCGCGTCAGCGGGCGCGTCCTCGCGCGCTATGTCGATGTCGGGACCCACGTGAAGGCCGGCGAAGTGCTGGCCATTCTCGACCCGGCCGAGCAGGAGGCCGATGTCGATGCCGCCACCGCCGCCGTTCTCGCCGCAGAATCCCAGCTGCGTGTGGCAAAGGCGACTTTCGATCGGCAGACGGCGCTGATCGCGAGCGGCTTCACCACGCGCACGGCCTACGACCAGGCGCAGGAAGGGTTGCGAACCACGGAAGGTGCGCTTGAAGCGGCAAGAGCGCAGCTCGGAACCGCGAAGGACGTGCTCGGCTATACCGCGCTGCGAGCCGAAGCCGACGGCGTCGTCACCGCACGCAGTGTGGAGACCGGTCAGGTCGTACAGGCTGCCCAACCGGTATTTTCACTGGCGCAGGACGGGGACCGGGACGTCGTCTTTGACGTCTATGAGTCCATTTTCCTCGGTGCTGCCGACCGAAGCAGCGTTTCGTTGGTGCTGATCTCCGATGCGACCGTGACCGCAGGCGGTCAGGTTCGGGAGGTCTCGCCGGCGGTCGACGCGAGGAGCGCGACCATTCGGGTCAAGGTGGCGATCAAGGACCCGCCTGCCGCAATGACGCTTGGAAGCGCCGTCGCGGGAACTGTGAGAGTGAAGACCGAGCCGCAGATCGCATTGCCCTGGCGCGCATTGATGGCGGCGGGCACCAGCCCTGCGGTCTGGACCGTCGATCCGGCAACACGGACCGCCTCGCTGAAGCCGGTGACGGTCGGTGGCTACGAGGCCGGAGAAGTGTTGATCAAGGCAGGTCTGGATCCGGGCGAGCGCGTCGTCGTCGATGGCGGCAAGCTTTTGAGCGTGGGCCAGCCCGTGACCTATGAAGGAGACCGCTCATGACGGGCCGCGCAACGATCGTGGCGGGCCCGCTTGCATGCGCGCTCGCGCTTGCCGGATGCCAGCAGGAGACGAAGGCACCCGAGGCCGTGCGGCCCGTCCAGTCGCTGCTTCTCGCAGCGGACCTCGCGGACGATGCCGTTGCGGTGGGCGTTATAGAGCCGCGCTACAAGACCAATCTCGGCTTCCGTGTGCTGGGACGTCTGATCACGCGTCCCGTCTACGTCGGTGACCTCGTGACTGAAGGACAGACGGTCGGCACGATTGACTCGACCGCCCTTGAGCTCGCCGTTCGCGCGGCCAAAGGCCAGCTTGCCAAGGCCGAGGCGCAGTTCGCGACCGCTCGCGCGACGGAGGAACGGCAGCGAACGCTCATCACCACCGATGCAACCACGAAGCAGATGCTCGATAACGCCGAGCAGGCGCGTGCCGGCGCCGAAGCGACGGTTGCGCGCGAACAGGCCAATCTGACCAAGGCGGTCGAGCAGCTCGGCTATTCGCAGATCAAGGCCGACTTCGCCGGTGTGGTCACCGCAGTCGGTGCGGACGTCGGCCAGGTGGTGTCCCCCGGCCAAAGCGTGGTGACGATCGCAAGGCCCGATATTCGCGAAGCGGTCGTCGATATCGGACCGGACTATCCGCTGCCGCTGGAGGTCGGTCTGCCGTTCACGGTCAGCCTGCAGCTCTTGCCGGCGGTTCAAGTGGAAGGCACCGTTCGCGAGATTGCGCCGCAGGCCGATCCGGCAACGCGCCTGCGGCGGGTCCGCATCGCACTCAGCAATCCGCCTGACAGCTTCCGGCTCGGCGCGACCGTCACGGCAAAGCTCGGCAGGCAGCAAGGCCCGGTTCTCCGGCTGCCTGCGTCGGCGCTGCTCGTCAAGGATGGCGCCAATTTCGTCTGGATCGTCAATCAGCCCGCCAGCACAGTATCGCTGCAAAAGATCGATGTGGCGGCTGGCCAAACCGGGGCGCGCGTCACCGGTGGACTTGCTCCTGGCGCACGCGTCGTCACCGCCGGGGTCCACAGTCTCAAGCAAGGACAGCGCGTCCGTATCGAACAGGATCAGCAGCCATGAAGTCGTTCAACCTCTCCGACTGGGCGCTCGGTCATCGCTCGCTCGTCTGGTATTTCATGATCGCCTTCATGGCGGCGGGATTTTTTGCCTATCTCCAGCTGGGACGGCAGGAAGACCCCGACTTCACCATCAAGACCATGGTCGTCCAGGCGCAGTGGCCGGGTGCGTCACCCGAGGAGATGACGCGCCAGATCACCGACCGGATCGAGAAGAAGCTCGAGGAGCTGGAATCGCTCGATTACACCAAGAGTGTGACGGTTGCGGGTCAGACCACCGTCTTCGTCTATCTGCGCGACAGCACCAAGGCTGCCGACGTGAAGCCGACCTGGATTCGTGTTCGCAACATGATCGCGGATATCAAGGGCGACTTCCCGC
Source organism: Bradyrhizobium sp. 1200_D9_N1_1 (assembly GCF_052075915.1). Classification (NCBI taxonomy): domain Bacteria; kingdom Pseudomonadati; phylum Pseudomonadota; class Alphaproteobacteria; order Hyphomicrobiales; family Nitrobacteraceae; genus Bradyrhizobium; species Bradyrhizobium sp. 1200_D9_N1_1. The sequence goes on from NZ_CP197226.1 coordinate 2,214,802, forward strand.
AAGGGGTGATCGGGCCCGGCTTCAACGATCGCTTCGGCGACGTGTTCGGCAACATCTATGCCTTCACCAGCGACGGCCTGAGCCAACGTCAGCTGCGCGATCATGTGGAGGACATCCGTGCCAAGGTCCTGACCGTGCCCGACGTCGGCAAGGTGGACATCCTGGGCGCACAGGACGAGGTGATCTATCTCGAATTCTCCACCCGCAAGATCGCGGCCCTTGGCCTCGACGTTCACGCGATCATGAGCTCCTTGCAGGGGCAGAATGCGGTTGCCCCATCCGGCGTATTCCAGGAGGGGCCCGAGCGGATCAGCGTACGCGTGAACGGCCAGTTCACGTCGGAGGCAAGTCTGAAGGCAGTCAATCTGCGCATCAACGATCGCTTCTTTCCCCTGACCGACGTCGCAACCATCACGCGCGGTTATGCCGATCCGGCCAGGACCTTGTTCCGGTACAACGGCGAGTCGGCGATCGCGCTTGCCATCGGCATGAAGTCCGGCGCGAATCTGCTGCATTTCGGCGAGGCGCTGAAGGAGGAGATGTCGAGAATTACCGCCGACTTGCCGGTCGGCGTCGGCGTTCACCTCGTCGCCGATCAGCCCGTCGTTGTCGAGCATGCCGTGTCCGGCTTTACCGAGGCGCTGTTCGAGGCCGTGATCATCGTTCTCGGCATCAGCTTTCTCAGCCTGGGCATGCGCGCCGGCCTTGTCGTCGCGATCGCGATTCCGCTGGTTCTCGCCATCACCTTCGTCGTGATGGCCTATGCCGGCATCTCGTTGCAGCGAATTTCGCTTGGCGCCCTGATCATCGCGCTCGGCCTGCTGGTCGATGACGCCATGATTGCCGTCGAGATGATGGTCGCGCGGCTCGAGGTCGGCGATCCCTTGGAAAAGGCGGCGACGCACGTCTACACCTCGACCGCCTTTCCCATGCTGACCGGAACGCTGGTGACCGTGGCCGGCTTCATTCCGATCGGGCTCAATAGCAGCAATGCGGGCGAGTTCACCTTCACGCTGTTCGTGGTCATCGCCGTCTCCCTGATCGTCTCGTGGATCGTGGCGGTGCTGTTCACGCCGTTGCTCGGCGTCACCATCCTGCCCGCCAGGATGAAGGGCCATCACGAGCAGAAGGGGCGCGTAGCGCAGTTGTTCACGCGTCTCCTGCTCGTCTGCATGCATCGCCGCTGGACGACGATTGCCGTTACTGTCGCCGCCTTTCTGCTGGCGCTGTTCGGCATGAATTTCGTGCAGCAGCAGTTCTTCCCGTCTTCGGATCGCGCCGAGCTCGTGATCGACTGGAATCTGCCGCAGAACGCATCCATTGCCGATACCAACTCGCAGATGGCGCGCTTCGAGCGCGAACAGCTCCAGGGCAGCAATTCGGTCGACCACTGGTCGTCCTATGTCGGCACCGGCTCGCCGCGCTTCGTCCTGTCCTTCGACGTGCAGACCGCCAACACCTGGTTCGGCCAGATGGTGGTCGTGACCAGGGGCGGCATCAAGGCGCGCGACCAGGTCAAGGCGCAGTTCGAGGACTACCTGAGGAAGACGTTCCCCGGCACCGATACCTACGTCAAGCTGCTCGAGGTCGGCCCCCCGGTGGGGCGTCCCGTGCAGTTTCGCTTGAGCGGGCCCGACATCGCGAAGGTGCGAGACCTCGCGCAGAAGCTCGCCGGTATCGTGCGGAGCAGCCCCGATCTCGGCAATGTCGTGTTCGACTGGATGGAGCCGGCCCGCGTCGTCAAGGTGGACGTTCTCCAGGACAAGGCGCGGCAGCTCGGCGTCACCTCGGAGGACATTGCCTCCACCTTGAACTCCGTGCTCGAGGGCACGCCGATTACCCAGGTGCGCGACAGCATCTATCTCGTCAGTGTCACGGGACGTGCGACGGCGGCTGAACGTGCCTCCATCGACACCCTGCGCGACCTGCAATTGACCGCGCTCGGCGGCCAGGCCGTGCCGCTCGGTGCGGTGGCCAATTTGCGTTACGAGCTCGAGCAGCCGACGATCTGGCGGCGCGCGCGGATCCCGACCATCACGTTGAAGGCCGGCATCGTCGGCAACGCGCAGCCAAAGACCGTCGTGGATCAGCTCGCGCCGAAAGTCGCGGAGTTCACCAAGACGCTGCCGGCGGGCTATTCGGTGCACATCGGCGGGTCCGTCGAGGAGAGCGCCAAGAGCCAGGCGCCGATCGTCGCCGTCGTTCCGCTCATGCTGTTCGTCATGGCCACGGTGCTGATGATCCAGCTGCAGAGCTTCCATCGCCTGTTTCTGGTGTTCGCGGTCGCGCCGCTGGCCGTCATCGGTGTCGTCATGGCGCTGCTGCCGAGCGGTGCTCCGCTCGGCTTCGTCGCCATCCTCGGCGTGCTCGCCCTGATCGGCATCCTCGTCCGAAATTCGGTGATCCTGATCGTGCAGATCGAGGATCTCAGGAAGGAGGGGCGGCCGGCCTGGGACGCGGTGGTGGAAGCGACCGAGCATCGTATGCGGCCAATTCTGCTGACGGCGGCCGCGGCAAGCCTCGCGCTGATTCCGATCGCGCGCGAGATTTTCTGGGGGCCGATGGCCTACGCGATGATGGGCGGCATCATCGTCGGCACGCTGCTGACGCTGCTGTTCCTGCCGGCGCTGTATGTGGCCTGGTTCCGCATTCACCCCGATCACAACGATAACTCATCCATGCACGAGCCCGCAGCGCCTGCGCACGACATTTCGCCGGAGCCGGTCTCCGCGGCCACGCCGGTGCCGGTTCTCGAACCACAGATTTAACAAGGGAAAGTACAATGCTTCGTAACACAGGTCTGATGCTGTCCATCGGTGCGGCACTTGTAACGGTGACGTTGACGTCAAATCCGGCGTCCGCGCAATTCCCGCCGCCGCCGCCCATGGCGGGGCCTCCGCCGATAGCAGCCGGAGGTCCTCCGGCCTTCGCGGCTCGTCCGCCGATCGGACCTGGCGGTGTGCCGCATGCCGGCCTCGGCGGCCCGGCGCCCCGCCTCGGTGCTGGAGCTGCACCGCGCGGGGCTCTCGCTGGAAGCGGGCGCGGCAGCCCGGCGGTGGCGAACGCCGCTCGCGCCACATCCGTCACCTACAACCGCTTCGGAGGCTACGGTCGCTACGGTGGAGCCCGGTACGGCTATCGCGCCGCGTATGCGGCCGGCGCTTACGCCGGAGCCGCTGCCGGCTACGCCTATGGCGGCTCGCGCTATTCCTCTGACAGTGACTGCTACTACGTTTACAGACGTTACCGGCGCGTGATGGTGTGCGAATAGACCGCACACCGACCGCTACGGCGAGCTCGCCATCAACGCCGCCCCGGCGAAGGCGGCGGCGGGGTAGGGCGTGTACTCCCCTAGATCAATCCCTTGTTGCACGCGTTTTTTGCCGCCGAGTTTCCGCCAGCGTAATGGCGCCGCTAGCCACCAGGACAATGACGATGACCGTGGCAAGCGCCTCCACCGAGGCTAGGGTGTCGTACCAGCTGTTCCAAAGCTCAAGCATGCGCTGGCCTCTATCTGAGCGGGCGTCCACCAGCGATAAAATGCGCTCTGTCGAGAGGACGTGCCTTCGCGCACAGGGACAATGCTACGTTTCGCCGCGCGCGCTTTGATCGCGCGGCAACATGACCTATGCCCGGCGCCCGAATATCGAGCGAACGTAGGTTCCGGTCGCCGTACACAGAGATCGCCCGCGGCTATGTCGAAGATGTTGGCCGACTGTGAAGTAGCTTACATCCCGTGTTCTTGGCCCGGGCTAACGTGGCGGAAGCTTCTTGCTTTGAAGGAGGCATCCAATGCTCGCAGCAATCAAATGGAACTCCCGATACAACGCGCGCGAATGGGGGATGATGGTTGGGGCGCTTGCCGTCCAACTCCGTGCACTGAATGCAAATCGACGGAAGGGCGAAAGCAAGCCGAGGCGGCCGCCCTGGAAACACTTCGACGATACCCATCATTGGGACACAGCCGCGGAGGAATGGGTCCCCAACAATGATCGGTGATCAGGCTTCAAGATGCCTTTCGCTGATGGACCTGGTCGAGCGGTGCGGTCACGTACAAGCAGCTGGATCGGGATGTGCGTCGGGACTTCCCGAAGAGTGACGCAGCAGCGCTCCGCCGACGGGGCGTAGCGCTACGGCGCCGGGCCGGGACCCGGAGGCGGCATGGTAACGGCCAGCTTCCGGCATGCCGCCCTTGCTGATATTCTCCGCCAAAAGACGTTTGGCGGAGGATAACGATGCGGCCCCACGGGATGGCCTCGAATATAGCGGCTGGCGATGTCACGCCCGCGGTGCTCGCCATCGGACGGCCGGATTTTCCGAGCGTGCTGATCGATACGCTGCGCCGGCAGGCCGATGTCGGCCATTGCATGGTGTTTGCGCTGAGCCGGGCCGGCGCGACGCACTGCTTGCTCGATGCCGGCAACATCCCGATCGGCGGCGATCTCGGCGCGGCCTATGCCGGGCAGTTCCACGAGTCCGATCCCAATCGCGATGCGCTGTTCGAAGGCGAGGGCGGCGCGTCGATCGTGCTTCCGACTTTCGCCCCGCGCATGTACGGCGCGCGCTACCGGAAAATCTTCTTCAACGATTCCGGCATCGTCGACAAATGCGCGACCGCGATCTGGGTCGAGGACACCTGCTTCTACGTCAATTTCTATCGCATCGCCGCGCAGGGCCGCTTCAGCGACGCCCAGCGCGAACGCCTCCAGGCGATCGCACCTGCGATCGGGGCGAGCGTCGCGCGCCATTTTCAGCGGAGCGCAACGCCCGATCAGTCTCTCGCCGCGCTGTTCGCCACGCACGCGCCGCTCGCCGATCTCACGCCGCGCGAGCGGGAGGTTTGCCGGCGCATCCTCGAAGGCTTCAGCTCCGAGGCGATCTCGCAGGCGCTCGGCATCAGCCTGCATTCGACGCTGACCTACCGCAAGCGCGCCTATGGGCGGCTGGGTATCTCCTCGCAGAATGAATTGTTTTCGATCGTGCTGCGCCTGCTCGCGGGGCCGAGCGGCCTGAACTAAGGGGTACTCTCAGGTCCGCTAACTCGAAATGGGTAGTTTCCTCAATGAACCCGATTTGCGATGATGCAGGGCAATTGCGGTGGCCGCCGCGGTTGTAGGGGGGCGGCCTTGGTTTCTATCAGAGTCAGCGACGGGCCGCTTAGCTCCGATAGGTTTGTGCGACTTTAGATCCTCGAGCTGTAGCTCCAATTCGCAGTTCTAGGAGGCCGCAATGGCAAATGTCTATTCAGTTCTGTCAATGTCCTTAGTTGCTACCGTTCTCATGGCTGGCAATGTCCAGGCCCAAAGCATTCCTCCGGAAGGCTCCGTCTTCGTTATATTCACCGCCACGCCCATTCCAGCCCCCAGGCCGATGCCGATCGGCATCGGCAGAGAGTTTGCCCTCGTGAACCAAACGCGCGCCATCTCTTCGTCCGTCGGCACTGCAGTGATCAATCCGATCTGAGCGCATCTGCATTGTCGCACCGATCGGACGTAGGGGTGTCGATCAACCGCTTGGTGAACGGGAAAGTAGCGATCTTCGATCTTTATCAGGGAGATCAAAAGGTCAGCCATGATGGACAATCCAACTGCCTGGTCCAGGCGTCGACGATGTCCGATCCACGATCGCTAACGCCGGAGATGAATTTCCGCCAAGGCACCAGATATGCCGGCGTCCTGGTCGCGATTGGAGTGATCTATTTCGTCCTGGCAAAGGGCGGCCTCGCTCTCGCCTCTGTTCATCCCAGTGCAACGCCAATTTGGCCGCCGACGGGTCTCGCGCTGGCGGCGGTGCTATTGTGGGGATATCGGACCTGGCCCGCAATTTTCATCGCAGCGGTGATCGCCAATGCGACCACCGCCGGCTCTGTTGCCACCGCAATTGCGATTGCTTCCGGCAACACTCTTGAGGCCGTCGTTGGCGCTTATCTGGTCAATCGATGGTCGCGCGGACGTCATACGTTCTCGAGACCAAACTCCGTCGCGAAGTTTGCTCTGATCTGCATCGTGATCGCGACGCCGATCAGCGCCAGCATTGGACTGACCAGCCTGGCGACCGCCGGGTACATCGATCGGACCAATTTCGCGAACGCCTGGGTCACATGGTGGCTGGGAGATGTGACCGGCGCGCTGGTCATTGCCCCCGTTGTCGTGCTTTGGGCATCAAGCTACGACCATGCTTTCAACCGCAATGATTGTTTGGAGACGGTCGGCGTCCTCGCAACAGCGGCGGCTGTTGGACTTATTGCTTTCAGTCCCCTGATCGAGCAAACGCCGAGCAGAGATCCACTGGGCTTTCTTGCGATTCTGCCAATGTTGTGGGCGGCACTGCGCCGCGGTCCACGTGACACCGCAACGGTTGCGCTGGTGCTTGCCGGCATCACGGTTTGGGGGACGCTCACGGGCGGCGGCCCCTTCACGACCACGGACCTCAACGTTTCATTCCTGCTGGTGTTGATGTTCCTGATCAGCATTACGGTTCCGAGCTTGTTACTGAGCGCCGACGTCGAGGTCCGCAAGAGGGGGGAGAAACGTCTGCGCCGCGCGCAGGTCGAACTCGAACGGAAGGTCGCAGAGCGTACGCAGGAGCTTGAGCTCGCCAATGCAGCAAAATCGCGCTTCCTTGCCATGGCAAGCCACGATTTGCGGCAGCCATTGCATGCACTGGGCTTGTTCATTGCCCAGCTGCGCATGCCGCTCAGATCGGGGGAACGGACAAGGACGATCGAGCTGATCGATGCAACGCGCAAGGAAATGGATGAAATGCTCAATTCGCTGCTGGATATGTCCAAGCTGGATGCCGGAATCCTTATACCCACAATTACTGAATTCCCGATCGCGCGCCTGTTGCAAAAAATTGAGACGACGTTTGATCAGGCAACGCGAGAAACAGGCTTGCGTCTACGCGTCAGGCGAAGTGACGCCTGGGTGCGGAGCGACGCCATGCTCCTCGAACGCATACTGCTCAATTTGGTATCCAACGCTGTGCGCTATACGTTGCGGGGTGGGATCATTGTCGGCTGTCGCCGGCGCGGTCAAATGTTGCGCATCGAAGTATGGGATAGTGGTCCCGGCATTCCCGAGGATCAGAAGCAGAATATCTTTGGCGAGTTCTTTCAACTGGCCGCCCGAGACCGGAACCGGTACGGCAGCATGGGGCTCGGCTTGGCTATTGTCGACAGGCTTCGCCTGCTTCTCAACCATCCAATCGACTTAGCTTCGACCGTGGGCCGAGGTTCGCGATTCGCGATCCTGGTTCCGATGGCCGATGAATGCGATACATCCGCCGAGCCCGTCGACTCTCCCCACCCCGCGGCCTTTGCAGTCGAAGGCAAGCTCGTTCTTGTTATTGCCGATGCTCCAATTGTCCAGCAGGGAACGGGCGGATTGCTTGGCAGATGGGGATACACCGTCCTTACCACCGGATCCGACGAAGCGGCACTTATCCGACTTGCGGAGCGCCAGCAACGCCCCGATCTCATCATCTCGGATTATCATCTTGCTAATGGTAAGACCGGGATCCGAGCCATTGAAAAAATCAATGCGGCGTTCGGTTCATCCATTCCAGCTATTCTCATCAGCGGCGATACGGCACCTGAACCAGCACGTGAGGTCAAGGATAGGGGATACATTTTGCTGCACAAGCCTGTCGACCCGATGCGGCTCCGCGCTGTCATGCACGAGCTCTTGATGGATCACGGCGATGGGAGGGATACCCGGGCGGCTTCATGACTCGGATTTCGGCGGCGATTCCCAGCCCATTTTCCCCACTTTGATGACTGCCTCGGTGCGGCTCGTTACGCTGAGCGCCTTGAGAACGACCGTGATGTGATTTTTCACTGTCGGCACTGCCATGTTGAGCGTCTTGGCAATGATCTTGTTGCTTTTTCCCTTCATCAGAAGCGCAAGCACTTCGATCTGCCGATCGGTCAATCCGAGACCCCTGAGAAAGTCGGGCGTCGTCGATTTATTTGCAAGCCGCCGAGACGGTGCGTCCTCCAGAATTTCAGAGGGAATGTAAATGCCGCCAGAGAACACCAACTCAATTGCGTTGAGCATGACCTCTCGTTCGGTTGTTTTAGGGATGAAACCCAGCGCGCCAAGTTTGAAAGCGCGCTTGACTGTGTCTTGATCATTCGAGGACGAAAGAATGATGATAGCAATGGTCGGATAGCTGTCTCGCAGTTCGCGGAGGACAGAGAATCCATCTCTGTCAGGCAAATTGATATCAAGCAGGATGAGGCTGATGTCGGGATGTTCCTCGACTATGTCCACTGCCTGACGGCTGCTCGAAGCTTCAAATATGACGGCTTCTCGCTTCAGCTGTCTCAGGACCGCGCACAACGCCTCGCGTATCAATGCATGATCGTCAACAATAAGGACTTTCATGAAAAGCTCTCCGTCATCCCATGGCACGGAGATCCAATTTGAGAAATCATACACCCGCCCTTGGGTCTTTGGCGAGGAAGAGGCTGGCGGGGAGACCGGCCTCGAGACCGTCCACTCTTCATCGCTGGTCCAGCCAGCGGCTCACGGTTAGACACTCAAGATAGAAGTTTAATGCCGTTGTATGCTGTAATTGTAATCAGCTCACGGGACGCCCAAAAAAGCGAGTGCGGATCACCAGAGTCGCGGATTCAGACTGCGGATATCTGTAAGTACCTTGATCATAGGACCTAGGAACCCCTCCGTGAGGACCTCCGGCTGATTTACGCGCGGTGCCGTTGAACGATAATCGTCACCCGACAGCTCCCGCGCCAGGAGGTTCTACCAGGCGTCGCCGTAATTCGCGGCCGGGTTCGGCGCGGCTGATGCTTTTCGTCAGTTTCGGTCCCTCTTGAAACGTGTTCGGACGCCGGACGGGGAACCAGATGCTTGATCGAACTGCCACCCTGAAGCCATTCGCAGGCGCGGTGCCGGAGCTGAACGGCTACGGCCGCGATCTGCGCATTGATGCCTGCCGCGGCATCGCGCTCTGGTGGATCTTTCTTGACCATGTCCCGAACAACATCGGGAGTTGGCTGACGCTGCGCAACTACGGCTTCAGCGATGCGGCGGAAGTATTCATGTTTCTTTCGGGTTTGACCTGCGCGCTGTCCTACGGCAAGGCACGGCAGAGCGGGGGCTGGACCGGCGTGATCGGCCGGACGCTGTGGCGAAGCTGGGATATTTATGTCGCATTTCTACTGCTTACCCTCGCCTGCGCCATCGTGGTTCACCTCGCAGGCGGCGGCCCTCTTGCCGATAAGAGCAATACGCGCATTCTGTTGGATCAGCCGGGCGTGACGCTCGCGCACGCGGCGATCCTGCAATACCGCCCGGTGAATACCGACATCTTGCCGCTCTTTGTGCTTTATCACCTTTTGTTTGCGCCGCTGCTGTGGCTGCTGCTGCGAGCTCCGAACGCAACGCTGGGCGCGTCGCTGCTGCTTTACGCACTGGTGCACGTCTTCGGCTGGACCATCCCGGCATGGCCGAACGGCCACTGGTTCTTTAATCCGCTGGCCTGGCAGCTGCCGCTTGTGCTTGGCGCGTGGTGGATCATCGAGGGCAAGAGAGTTCGACCGTGGGTGACCTCACGCACCGTGCTTGTTCCTGCGGTTCTTTATCTGCTGATCAGCCTCATCATCGCATTGAGCTGGAGCGTCAAACCGTTGGAAGCGTTGGTCCCTCGGGCACTCCTGACGCTGTTTTACCCGATGGACAAATCGAATCTCGCTCCATTGCGACTGCTGCATTTTCTGGCCCTTGCAGTTTTGACCGTATGGCTCATGCCTCGCGATTGGCGAGGGCTGACGACGCCGGTGATGCGTGGCGCCATTCTCTGTGGCCGGAATTCGCTGCCAATCTACTGCCTTGGCGTTCTGCTGACGCTGGCCAGCCACATGGCGCTGCTCGACATTTCGGAGGGGCTGACGATGCAGATCGCGCTCAGTGTTGGCGGCGTCCTGGTGATGATCGTGGTGGCGGCGCTGCTGCATTTGGTCATGATCAAACCCAGGCAGCAGCTGCATGCGAAGGCCGTCGAGCAGCCAACCAGGTCTGAGCTGGTCATCAATCCCATGACAGCCAGGGCACTCGGCGTTGACATTCCGCCCGCGGTACTCGCCTGTGCCGACAAGGTTGATCGACTAAAGATGCTGTTTGCTCCGGTGCGCGAGTCCGGCTGCGGCGCGGATCCAGTGCCAGCAATCGCGCACGCCTTCGGGCCACCAGCGAAAAGTGCGGGTCAGGATGTGGATTAGATCACAAGGACCGACAAGGGACTGTGGAGCCTGCCCCTTGATCGTCCGGCCATCGTACAGGAGCCAAGGCCATGATTTCTCAACCAAGGACCCACAAGAGAGCGATGTTGATCGCGGCGTACGTGACGTTGGCCTGCGTAGCGGCATTTCTGTCGGTCAACCTGACATCACCCACCAGCGCCGCGCTCGGCGCGGACTGGCAGTGCAGCCGGTTTGCCCTCGTATTTACGACCTGCACCCCGGTGGGTTCACACGAGACCCTTTCCACTGGCATGCGCAGGCTGACCTAGGGTTAAGACCCAATTATCCATGTTGAGATTCAACGGGTTGGTCAACCGAATCGGGGGCCAACAGATGCGGGCGAACTTGGTTTGGTTTAGCGACGGGCAGTACGCGGGGAATTTGGCAGAGTATCTTCGAGGCGGCGGGCCGAACCTGCTGAACCGCCGGAACGAATGGCTCTCGACGGCACGCATGTCAAAGCGCATCGCTGCGCTGGCGGCGGAAAAGGGGGGCGTCGGAACAGGCGATTGGCATCACCAGGGGCGGGCGCAACAGCAAGATTCACGGCCTTGTCGATAAGCTGTGCCGCCCGTGGGTCTTGATCCTCACGCCTGGCAATACCGCCGACTGCACAGTCGGGGCGGCATGTGTCAGTCTGCTCGACGGCATCGCCGAGTTGCTCGGTGACAAGGCTTATGACAGCAACTCGTTCCGCGAGTCTCTGCGCAAGGACGGCATCAAACCGGTAATCCCAGGCCGGTCAAATCGGAAGAAACGCATACGTCACGACAAGCAAGCCTATAAGGATCGCAACGTCATCGAGCGCTGCTACTGCAGGCTCAAGGACTTCAGGCGCATCGCAACGCGCTACGACAAACTCGCTCGGAACTACTTCTCAGCCCTGTGCCTCGTTGCCGCCGTGGCATTCTGGCTTTAGTCGTGCGCGGTTTCCGCTTTTGGGATAACATGGCGAGCGTGTCGGCACCCGGATGACGATGGGAAACCATGACGGGGAGCTTGGAATGAGCTCGCAGCGAGTGTCGGGAACCGCCGTGCAACGAACCATTGCCGTCCTGGGCTCGGCGGTTTTCTTCGTGGTCGCCCCATGTACGCTGGCGGGGCTCGTTCCATGGTCGATCACGGGTTGGCAATTCCGGCCGCCGTTCCTTGGTCTGGAGCTGACGCGCGGCATCGGCGCGATAATGATTCTCGCAGGCGTGCCTGGGCTCGTTGACGCATTTGCGCGTTTCGCGCTGCAGGGTCTCGGCACCCCCGCGCCCATCGCGCCGACCCGGAATCTCGTGGTGACCGGTCTCTACCGTTATGTACGTAATCCAATATACGTCGCGGTCGTTGCCATCATCCTGGGTCAAGCGGTGCTGATGGGCGATTGGCGCCTCATCGTCTACGGCGCGCTGCTCTGGCTCTTCTTCCACGTCTTCGTCGTGGCGTACGAAGAACCCACGCTCGAGCGGACGTTTGGGAGTGAGTACGAGGCGTTCCGCGCCGCCGTCCCGCGCTGGATACCGCGGATGACCCCATGGCGGTTGAAATGATCGGTGGCCCGCGGTTGTGCGAGCCGCTGCTCGCGACCGGTCTCGGACGCTTCACCGGCGCCGCGAGCAGGCACGCTGTCTGGCGCTCGGTTGGAATGTCGCCTCTGTCGCTTCATGGCCCTTGACGAACGTTGTTTGTGCGTTTGTCGATGTCCGCTGTTGTGGGTCATGCGGACCCGCTACCGTGCGCGCACCCCCTGTCCCAATCGCTGGGGACAGACGGCAGCTCCTGAACGCGCTAGTCTGGCGGGACACAGCAGGGAGACCGCCTTGAGCACCGCGCCGCGCATCGACATCGACCCGGCCGCGTTCTGGGCCGACCCCTATCCGATGCTCGCGAACATGCGCAAGGAGGCGCCGATCGCCTTCGTGCCGCAGCTCGGCTCGACGCTGCTGACGAGCCGCGACGACATCTCGATCTCCGAGAAGCAGATCGACGTGTTCTCCTCGCACCAGCCCGCCGGCCTGATGAACCGGCTGATGGGCCACAACATGATGCGCAAGGACGGCGAGGCGCACCAGGTCGAACGCCGGGCGATGTTTCCGACGGTGTCGCCGAAGACGGTGAAAGGCTACTGGACCGCGCTGTTCCAGGCCCATGCCGACCGCATCATTGATGCGATCGAGCCGGGGCGGATCGACTTCATGCGCGATTTCGCGCTGCCGTTCTCCGGCGAATGCCTGAAGTCGATCACCGGCCTCACCAATATCGGCTTTGCCGAGATGGACGCCTGGTCGCAAGGCATGATCGAGGGCATCGCCAACTATGTCGGCGATCCCGCCGTTGAGGCGCGCTGCCATGCCGCGACGTCGGGCATCGATGCGGCGATCGACGACATGCTGCCGGTCATGCGCAAAAATCCCGATCAAAGCATCCTCGGTGTGCTCCTCGCGTCGGGCATGCCGATGGAAAGCGTGCGCGCAAATGTAAAGCTCGCGATATCGGGCGGCCAGAACGAGCCGCGCAAGGCGATCGCCGGCACGGTGTGGGCGCTGATGACCCATCCCGAGCAGCTCGACCTCGTCCGGCGTGGTGAAGTCACCTGGCTCCAGGCCTTCGAGGAATATGCCCGCTGGATCTCGCCGATCGGCATGTCGCCGCGGCGCATCGCAAAGCCATGGTCGATCCGCGACGTCGCGTTCGAGCTCGATGAGCGCGTGTTCCTGATGTTCGGTTCCGCCAACCGCGACGAGAAGCATTTCGAGCGCGCCGACCAGTTCGACGTGCGGCGCGACACCAGCAAGAGCGTGGCGTTCGGCGCCGGCCCGCACTTCTGCGCCGGTGCCTGGGCCTCGCGCGCCATGATCGCCGACGTCGCGCTGCCGACATTGTTCGCGCGTGCCGGCCGGATCGAGATTGCCGATGACGAGCCGGTGCGGATCGGCGGCTGGGCGTTCCGCGGCTTGCAGAATTTGCCGGCGAGATGGCTACACTAGGCCGGCTGGAAGGGAGCTTCGCGCCACAACAGCTCCCATTCGCCGATCATGCCATCATGCTCCTGTCTTGCCCGACGGGTCAAACGACTCGGCCTGCCGCGTAAGCTATTGATCCGACTATGGTCGGCTACTGTGCATGGGGTTGTTTTCGACGTTTTATGTTCCGGCCCTGCATCGTCGCACCAAATCCCCGCGGCTCTCACATTCGCGTGCGGAAAAATTCTCCCTGCATCATCGCGGCCGCTTGAAAGATTAATCATGCGCCCTGCCACGCGCGCAGTGCTCGCATCGCTATTTTTCCGCGTGTCTCGACACCTCCGGCAAGCCGCACCATCATTCCCAACGTGAATGAATGACGGCCGCATGCGGCCGGGAGTGTTGAATGCAGCGTCGGGACTTTCTGAGACTTTCCGTTGGAACGGCAGCCGCGGCTGCGGTCGCCTCGCGCGTCCGCGCGCAAGGCGCGGTGAAGGAAATTCGTATCGGCTATCAGAAGAACGGTGTGCTGGTCATCACGCGCCAGCAGGCCGCCCTGGAAAAACATTTCACGCCGCAAGGCATCGAGGTGAAATGGGTTGAGTTCTCCTCCGGCCCGCCAATGATGGAGGCCATGAATGTCGGCAGCGTCGATTACGGCGCGGTCGGCGATTCCCCGCCGGTGTTCGCGCAGGCCGCGGGCGCCGCGATCGTCTATGCCGCCGGCCAGCCCATCACCAACGGCCAGGGCATTCTGGTGCCGAAGGATTCGCCGATCCGCTCCATCGCCGAGCTGAAGGGCAAGCGCGTCGGTTTCACCAAGGGCTCCAGCGCCCACAACATCGTGGTGCAGACGCTGGAGAAGGCGGGCCTCACCTATGCCGACATCACCCCGGTCTATCTGACGCCGCCTGACGCCGGCCCTGCCTTCGCCAACGGCAGCATCGAGGCCTGGGCGATCTGGGATCCGTACTTTGCGATCGGCGAGACGAGGCAGAACGGCCGCATCCTGATCAACGCGCGCGAGGTCACCAAGACCAATTCCTTCTACATCGCCAACCGCGACTTCGCGAAGAACCACGGCGCCATCCTGCAACAGATCGTCGACGTGACGACCGCGACGGCCAAATGGGCCGAGCAGCACCGCGACGAGGTCGCCAAATCGCTGGCGGCGGTGACAGGCATTCCCCTGGAGATCCAGACCATCGCGGCGAACCGCTCGGCCTTCGTGGTCGGTCCCGTCACCGACGACATCGTCGCGACCCAGCAGGGCGTCGCCGACCGCTTCCATAAGCTCGGCCTGATCCCCAAGCCGATCGTGATCCGCGACATCGTCTGGCGCAACCCGGCAGCCTGATCGTGCCGACCAATCTCCCCGTTTCAAAAGGTCTAGACATGAGGCGCATCGTTCAACGCGTGATCGCAGCCATCGTCATGTCGGTCGGCATCGTCGCGGCCGCCGTCGGCACGACCTACGGCTAGTCATCGGAGCCCATCCATGAGCCAATCCAAAAGCAACATCCTCTGGTTCCTGCCGACCCATGGTGACGGCCGCTATTTGGGCACCGCGACCGGCGGCCGCGAGGTCAACTTCAACTATCTGCGCCAGATCGCGCAGGCGGCCGACCAGCTCGGCTATTTCGGCGTGCTGCTGCCGACCGGGCGGTCTTGCGAGGATTCCTGGATCGTCGCCTCCTCGGTCGCGCCGTTCACCGAGCGGCTGCGCTATCTCGTGGCTGTCCGGCCCGGCCTGCAATCGCCGAGCGTGGCCGCGCGCATGACCGCGACGCTCGATCGCATCACCAACGGCAGGCTCCTGATCAACGTCGTCACCGGCGGCGATCCCGTCGAGAACAAGGGCGACGGCATCTTCCTTGGCCATGACGAGCGCTACGAGGTCACGCGCGAGTTCCTCAACGTCTATAGCGACCTGCTGGGCGGCAAGGCCGTCAATGTCGAGGGCAAGCACATCCGCATCGAGGACGGCAAGCTGCTGTTCCCCCCGGTGCAGTCGCCGCGGCCGCCGCTCTATTTTGGCGGTTCGTCGGACGCCGGCATCGATGTCGCGGTCGATACCGTCGACAAATACCTCACCTGGGGTGAGCCGCCGGCCCAGGTTGCCGAGAAGATCGCGAGGGTGAGGGAGGTCGCGAACGCGCGGGGCCGAAAGCTGTCCTTCGGCATTCGCCTGCACGTGATCGTTCGTGAGACCAATGAAGAGGCCTGGAGTGCGGCCAACGAGCTGATCAAGCATGTCAGCGACGACACCATCGCGCGGGCGCAGAGGAACTTTGCCCGGATGGACTCCGTCGGCCAGCAGCGCATGGCGCAGCTCCATGGCGGCAAGCGCGACAAGCTCGAGATTAGCCCGAACCTGTGGGCCGGCGTCGGCCTGGTGCGCGGCGGCGCCGGCACGGCGCTGGTCGGCGACGCCCAGACCGTCGCGGCGCGCATCAAGGAGTATCAGGATATCGGCATCGATACGTTCATCATGTCGGGCTATCCGCATCTGGAGGAAGCCTATCGCTTTGCCGAGCTGGTGTTCCCGCTGCTCTCGCTCGATCACGGCAGCAACGTGACGCGGCTGCACCACAACAGCGGTCCGTTCGGCGAGACCGTCGGCAACGACTACCGTCCCTCCAGGCTGGCATCGCAATCATGAGCCTCATCGACAGTATTTCTCTTCCGCGCCGGGTCCGCCTGCCGCGCGCGGGCGGCCTGGTGCGGTGGATCGTGCCGCTCGCCATCGTCGCGATCTGGCAGCTCGCCTGCGTCACCGGCTTCGTGCCGACGCGCGTGCTGCCGGCGCCGAGCGACGTCGCGTTCGCCGGCTGGAAGCTGCTGCTCTCCGGCGAGCTCGCGCGCAACATCTGGGTCTCGTTCTGGCGCGCCTCGATCGGCTTCCTGATCGGCGGCAGCATCGGCTTCGCCTTCGGGCTTGCCAACGGCCTGTCGCAGCTCTCGGCAAAGCTCACCGACACCACGCTCCAGATGGTCCGCAACGTGCCGCACCTGGCGCTGATCCCGCTGGTCATCCTGTGGTTCGGCATCGACGAGAGCGCAAAGCTGTTCCTGGTGGCGCTCGGGGTGTTCTTTCCGATCTACCTCAACACGCTGCACGGCATCCGCACCGTCGATCCCCAGCTGATCGAGATGGGCCGTATCTACGGCATGAGCGACGGCGAATTGTTCCGCCGCGTGATCTTTCCGGGCGCGCTGCCCTCGATCTTCGTCGGCATCCGCTTTGCGCTCGGCATCATGTGGCTGACCCTGATCGTGGCCGAGACCATCGCGGCATCCTCGGGCCTCGGCTACATGGCGATGCAGGCGCGCGAGTTCATGCTGATCGACGTCGTCGTGCTCTCGATCCTGATCTACGCCCTGCTCGGCAAGCTCGCCGACAGCGCCTCCCGCGTGCTGGAGCGGGCGACGCTCTCCTGGCACCCCGCCTTCCAGAAACGTTGAGCAGAAATACTGGGAATCACATGCAGACAGCCCTTCGGACCTCGCTTCCCGAAACCGAGCTCGCCAGCCGCGCCAGTTTCGCGCCTCACGCCCGCGTGGTGCGCGAGGAGCGGGTGGTGCAGGCCAGCGGCCTGCCGCTCAGCATCCGGGGGCTGCGAAAGTCCTTCGGCGACAATGAGGTGCTGCGCGGCATCGACCTGCACATCCCGGCCGGCCAGTTCGTCGCCATCGTCGGAAAGAGCGGCTGCGGCAAGAGCACGCTGCTGCGCCTGATCGCCGGCCTGGACAAGATCGATGCCGGCACCATCAGCCTTGGCAGTGACGTCCAGCCCGAGGATATCCGCGTGATGTTCCAGGAGCCGCGGCTATTACCCTGGGCGCGCGTGCTCGCCAATGTCGAGGTCGGTCTCGGCCGCGATCGCGCATCGAAGGATGCGCATGCTCGCGCCGAGAAGGCGCTGACCGAGGTCGGCCTCGCCGACAAGCGCGACCAGTGGCCCTCGGTGTTGTCGGGCGGCCAGAAGCAGCGCGTCGCGCTCGGCCGCGCGCTGGTCTCCCGTCCGCGCGTGCTGGCCTTCGACGAGCCGCTCGGTGCGCTGGATGCGCTGACCCGCATCTCGATGCAGCGGCTTCTGGAGCGGGTCTGGCGCGACCAGGGCTTTACCGCGATCCTGGTGACCCACGACGTGTCCGAGGCGGTCGCGCTGGCGGACCGGGTGCTGGTGATCGAGGAGGGCCGGATCGCCCATGACGTCGTGGTTAACGCAGCCCGGCCCCGGGAGCGCGGCTCGGTCGAGCTTGCGGGCCTCGAAGGCTCGATCCTGAGCCACCTTTTGTCGGCGGACGATCGTACCTAAATAGAGGGAACCCCGCTTCGGGGACCACGCCATGAATGTAGTGCCTCGCGATCTCATGACTGAAATCCCCGTCTCGCCCGCCGATTTCCGCGGCGCCATGCGCCACCTCACCGGCGGCGTCAGCGTCATCACCGCCGGGCGGGGCAAGGACATCAGCGGCATGACGGTGACCTCGGTCACCTCGCTGTCGGTCGAACCGCCGACGCTGCTGGTCAGCATCAATCGCGATGCCTCGTCCTTCCCGCTGATCCGGCGTCACGGCGCCTTCGGCGTGAACATCCTCAACGCCGACCAGCTCGACGTCGCCGAACGCTTCGCCGGCAAGGGCGGGCTCAAGGGCGCAGACCGCTTCGCCGGCGCCCGGTGGGTGACGGCGGTTTCGGGAGTCCCGCTGCTGGTCGGCGCATTGTCGGCCTTCGATTGCGAGGTCGAGGAGATCGTCGAGCGGCACTCGCACGGCATCGTCATCGGCCGTGTCAGGGACGTCAGGAGTTCGACGCGGACCGCGGCGCTTGCCTATTGGCACGGCCAGTACGTCGCGGTCGACCAGGATGAAGACGCGGCAAGGCTCGCCGAGGTCAGCCTTCCCGCGCGCACCCGGCGCGGCGTTTGATCGCCGCAAAGAGGCAGCACGCAGGCTGGCCTTTTCCCTGTCATCGCTCTAGAAGCGCCCTGAGCCTCCCGTCCGGGACGGCAACGGAGCGGAACGATGAAACGCGTCGCGACCTGGGCCTTCTACGCCATCGGCGCGCTGGCGATCGCTTATCTCGCGCTCTACGCCTATGCCATGTTCAGCGGCCAGCCGATCATTCCCGGCGACCCCATCCACATCTTCCGCAAGCCCGACGCGCCGAGTTATTCGTGACGCCCGAGATCTCGTAGGGTGGGCAAAGGCGCACTTGCGCCGTGCCCACCATCTTCGCTGCGAACGAAATGGTGGGCACGCTTCGTTTTGCCCACCCTACGGAAGTTACGAATTCACCCTCTCAGAATCGCCAGCGCCAGCGCCTGCGCGCGCGGCACGATGCTGTCGATCTCGAGATATTCCTCCGGCGTGTGCGCGAGCCCGCCGACCGGGCCGAGGCCGCAGATGGTCGGCGTGCCGACCGCGGCGGTGAAACCGGAATCGGCGCAGCCGCCGGAGAACTCGCCCTGGAGCGTGGTGAGGCCGACCTGCCTTGCCGCAGCTTGATAACCTTCGAACAGCGTCTTCGAGGCCTCGCTCTGCACCACCGGCACGAACTCGCCCTTGATCGTCAGCGTTGCGCTCGTGCCCGGCACATAGGAGGTCGCGACGATTGTCTCGATCGCGGCCATCACCGTGGCGCGGTCTGCGGGATCGACATAGCGCAGATCGATCTGGCCCTCGGCATAGGGCGCCGTCGTATTGACGGACTGGCCGCCGGAGACGAGGCCGACATTGAGCGTGATGCCCTTGTCGAGATTGGTCAACGCGTGGACCTGGACGATCTTGTGCGCGAGCTCGCCGATCGCGCTGACGCCGGCGGCGAAATTGGCGCCGGAATGCGCAGCTTTGCCGGTGATGGCCAGATGCATGAAGATGCCACCCTTGCGGCCGGTGACGACGTTGCCTGTGGGGCGGCCCGGCTCGGAGTTGAACACCGCACGCGCGGCACGACCTTCGCGCTCGATCACGGGTCGCGACGAGGGCGATCCGATCTCCTCGTCGGAGGTGATCAGCACCTTGATCGGGTGCGGGCTGCCGCCGAACTTGTGGAAGGCGGTCGCCACGAAGATGTTCATCACGACGCCGGATTTCATGTCGGCGACGCCGGGGCCATAGGCGCGGTTGTCGCGGATCGTGAAGGGACGCCGTCCGGCCTCGCCCTTGCCGAACACGGTGTCGCGATGGCCCATCAGCAGCACCGGCTTCTCGTTGCTGCCGGGCTTTGTCACCTCGGCATGAATCGCATCGCCGAAGGTGGAGTTGCTCTCGCGCCGGAACGGGATGCCGTGCTCGGCGAAGTGCCGCTCGAACCGCGCCCCGACCGCATCGACGCCCTCCTTGTCATAGGACCCGGAATCGATGTTCACGACGTCGCGCAACAGATCGATCATCGCCTGCCGCTGCGACGCCAGCCAGTCCGTGATTTGAGCTTCAGACATGTTTACCCTCGTGTGGTTCTCACGCGGGGTTATACGGCCTTGCGCAGGCGCGACCTAGTCGGAGAACGCGGTGCGGCCATGCCGCCGTCTGCGGGTTTGGACGCACACTGTCTCCTCATCGTCGTCCTGGCGAAAGCCAGGACCCATACCGCGGAATCTACCGATGGAGGGCGGTAGGAGTACCGGACGACGAATCTTCGTCAAACTCCTCTCTGGGGTAATGGGTCCTGGCCTTCGCCAGGACGACACTGCGGATGTGGGCACCAGCCTTAACGCTTCGGCTCCGCCATCGCTTCCACACCGCGAAGCTGGGTCGCGACGGTCAGTGCGCCGATCTTCCGACCCATGTCCTTGCCGACCTCGGTCGAGAACCGGTAGTGAAAGCCGGCCCAGATGCGGGCGTTGGAGACTTCGTCGCTGTAGTCCTGGAGCCGCGACCATTTGCGCGTGACACCTGGTGCCGTGGAGCTGGTCAGCGAAAACTCGCCGAAATCTCCAACGACGCTCTGGAGCACGGTCGAAATCGCCGCCGACGTGATGCAGTGAGCACAGGGATATTCTGGATGCATCGGCGTTTCGCCGAGTGGCAGCCAGGACGGGTCGCGTGGCGTCGCCGGATTCGACGTCAGGTCGGCGTTGCGTATGGCGGTGATCGGTCGCCAGAGATTGTAATGGTATTTTGCATCGAACACCGCAACGAGGGCGTCGTTGCCGGCAATTGACGTCAGCGCGAACAGCCGGGCGCAGTCGACGAGATCCATGCCCTTGGCCATTGCAGCTTGCCTCACGATCGGATTGTAGGTGCGGGCACCGACAAAGAACCAGAATCGGCCGATCGTCGTTTGCTCCGGCGTCCGGGTTGTACTGCTTCGGCTGCCGACCTCGCGGATTTCGTTGACATCCCGGGTCCACACCTCTGAACCAAGCGCCGGCGGCGGGCCGGGGCGAAACTGCGATCCGGAAACCATGACCCAGGGCGTCGTCGCGCCCGTGGTTGAGAACAGCGGAACGGTGGTCGGAACGTACGCGCCCGGTGTCGTCAGGGGGCGGTAAGTTTCCGGAGCGGCGCTGCCATCGTTCGCACGAAGCTCGATGATCTGCATCGCGGCCTCTTTCCCGAGGCTGATGCCGGCGATCTTGGACTCGCCGTCGGCAATCGGCGCCAGAGAATTCGACAGCGTCGCATCCAGGTCCGGCTTGAGGTCCGGATAGACCGAAAGCAGCACCTCGTGAGCGGCAGCTGCCGCCGCAGCTTCCCGCGACGTCGAACGATCCGCGGGCAAGGAGAGCTTGTAGGGCGCGTACCGGCGGTCGATCGCGTTGACCGCCTCGAACATCGCGACGTGCATCATGGACAAGACGCGGCTGTGGGGCGCTGGAAGAATTTGCTTCTCGGCAGCGATCGCGTCGGCCTTTGCATTCCAGTCCATGATCACGTCGGCGCGTGCCAGCGACGCCGAGGCCGCGATCAGCGTTACAATCAGCGAAAGGCGGGAGATGGTCCACGAGGAGCATTTCATGGCGTGCCCTTTCGATTTGAAGGACGTATCGCGCGGCCGATGCGGCTCTGGCCGACGTCGCGTCGCGCTGCCCGAGGACTCTAGCGATCTTGATGTGGTTTGATTGTGAACTGCTTCACGCGCCGCATGCGGTTCAACCGAGAGCAGATTTTTCTCGGCGGGCAGAACAGTTGCGTCCCGAATGGGTAGGCTTGGCTTACCGTTCGCGCCGCATTGTGCAGTCGGCTATAGTCGGCGCAAGCTGCCAGTTGGACGTGCCGAAGTCCGTAGCTCAATTTTTAAGGCAGCTCGCATGCCGTCGGCAGGCCGTGCCTTGCTCTCGTTTCAGAGCGTCTTTTCTAGGACGACATTGTCACGGTGTAACCTCAACGGAGAGAAACATGCCGTTGTTCATCTCGTACGTCTCATACTCAAATGCCGGTATCAAGGGAATGGTCGACAAGCCGGCCGATCGCACGTCGGCCATCGGCGCGCTGGTCGAGAAGGCCGGTGGGAAGCTTCAGGGAGCTTTCATGACCACTGGTCAACACGATGCAGTGCTCGTCACGGAGTTTCCTGACGGCTCCGATGCCATTGCGATTGGAATGGTGGCCGCTGCGGCTGGCGCCGTCTCCAAGATCGAAACCGTACGCGCTTGGAAGATGAGCGAGTTCAAGAGCATCGCGGAGAAGGCTTCCAAACTCGTGAGCACCTACGTTCCGCCGGGCAAGTAGACTCGCGCGGGCGCGCTATATCTCCCAACGTCGTCCCAGCCTAGTGCGCAATTCGCACTAGGCCGGGACGACACTTATTGTGTGGCGACTGGTTGCGTTCTCCTCAAAAAGAAAATGCCCGGGCCTAGCCCGGGCATTCGCATCCTCTCGATATTCGCAGAAGCCTTACGCCCCCACCATCGGCATCCGCGGGTACTCACCCGGCGTCCCGGCTGGCGTAATCGGGATGCCGCCGTCGGCGTATTCGTTGAGCTTGTTGCGCAGCGTCCGGATCGAAATCCCCAGGATGTTGGCGGCGTGGGTGCGGTTGCCGAGGCAGTGCTTCAGCGTCTCCAGGATCAGGTCGCGTTCAACATCGGCCACGGTACGGCCGACGAGCGCGCGCGTCACCTGCTCGGCGGCCATCGTGGCATGCGCCACGGCCGGTACCGTCTTGGCGAGGTCGAGGCGGTCGCCGTCCGGGGTGAGGATCGCGTCGGGTCCGATCTCGTCGCCCTGCGCCATCAGCACGGAGCGGTGCATGGTGTTTTCGAGCTCGCGGACGTTGCCCTGCCAGCGGTTGGTCGAGAGCACGCGGCGCGCTTCCGCCGAGATCGGGCGCATCGGCACGCCGTTGGCTTCGGCGTACTTCTTCACGAAGTGCTGGGCGAGCTCGAGGATGTCGAGGGGACGCTCGCGCAGCGGTGGGATCTTCAGGTTGACCACATTGAGGCGGAACAGCAGGTCCTCGCGGAACGTGCCTTCGCGCACGGCCTCGGCCAAATTGCGGTTCGAGGTCGCGATGATGCGGATGTCCACCGGCACCGGCTTGGTGCCGCCGACGCGGTCGATCACGCGCTCCTGGATGGCGCGCAGCAGCTTCGATTGCAGGCGGACGTCCATCTCCGAGATTTCGTCGAGCAGCAGCGTGCCGCCGGTCGCTTCCTCGAACTTGCCGATGCGGCGGGCGATCGCGCCGGTGAAGGCGCCCTTCTCGTGGCCGAACAGCTCGGACTCCAAGAGATGCTCGGGGATCGCGGCGCAGTTGATCGAGATGAACGGGCGCTTGGCGCGGGCCGAGCGGGTGTGGACGTAGCGGGCCAGCACTTCCTTGCCGGTGCCGGATTCGCCGGTGATCATCACCGAGGCATCCGAGCCTGCGATCTGCTGCGCGAGCTTGATCACCTTGGCCATCGCCTCGTCGCGATAGACCAGCTCGCGGGAATCGTTGGCGACGGCGGCCAGCACCGCCGCGATCAGCTCCGGATCCGGCGGCAGCGGAATGTATTCCTTGGCGCCGGCGCGGATCGCGGCGACCGCGGCGCGGGCGTCGTTGGTGATGCCGCAGGCGACGATCGGGGCGTGGATGTGCTCGGCCTCCAGCCGCATCACGAGGTCGCGGATGTCGAGGGCGACGTCGACCAGCAGGAGGTCGGCGCCCTTGCCGCCGCGCAGCACGCGCATCGCCTGCTCGTGATCCTCGGCGTGGGTCACGGTGGCGCCGTTCTCCATCGCGATCTTGGTGGCGGTGGTGAGCTGGCCCTTCAATGTGCCAACGATGAGAAGCCGCATGTCAGTCTCCTGTCCGTCTGGTCGCGCTGCCGCGCGTCATTCCCTGCGTTCGCGCAATAATTACGTGCGTTCGGTCTTGATGATTTCGGTCATGGTCACGCCGAGCTTGTCCTCGACCAGGACGACCTCGCCGCGGGCGACCAGCTTGTTGTTGACGTAGATGTCGATGGCCTCGCCGACGCGCCGGTCGAGCTCGAGCACGGTGCCGGGCCCGAGCTTCAGGAGCTCGCCGACGTCCATCTTGGAGCGGCCGAGCACGGCCGAGACCTGCACCGGCACGTCGAACACGGCCTCGAGGTCGGCGGCGGCGCGCGCCGCATATTCGTCCTCGTTGTAGCCGACATCGGTGCCGGTTGGCGGCATCGGGCCGTTGAGATCGGGCAGCGGGACCTGTCCGTCGGTGTCGCTCATGGCTTAGCTCCCCCTGCGGGACGCGATATAGCGTCCGACCATTTCGTCGATCTTGGCCGCGATGGCGCCGCGCTCCAGCACGACGCCGCCATCGGCCCATTCGATCCGGCAGTCGCCGGTCGCAATCTCCGGCTCGGCCAGGATCACCAGCCGGCCCTCGAAGCCGCTCTGCTTGGCGAGCCGCTCGATCTTCTCGCGGGCGCTGTCGTAGAGCGCGTCGTTGATGCGGACGACGAGATGCGGCGTCGCGACCAGATGCGAGAAGCAGTCCTTGACCAGCGCCACGATCTCGCCGAGCGGCTCGGCGGCGACCAGGTCGGCGCACAGCTTGCGCGCCACCGCGACCGCGACCTCGACCGCCTCGGTCTCCATCTTGATCTCGATGTTGCCCATGCCCGAGGCGACGCCCCGGATTGCGATGTTGATCTCTTCCATGGCGAGCGCGACGCGGCGGTCGCTCTCGGCCTTGGCCTCGCGCTGGCCGGCGGCAAAGCCGTCCTGATAGGCGCGCGCCTCCGCTTCCGCGACCTTCTGGGCGATCTCGGCCGCGGTCGCGGCCTTCTCGCGCGTCCGGTCCGGCGCGGCGAAGTCGGTGTCGAACAGGAATTTTGCCGGAGCGGCCATCAATACACCAGTTCGTCGTCGGCGCGGTTCTTGGTCAGCATGATCTCGCCCTTGGCGGCGAGATCCTTGGCGAGGTTGACCAGCAGCGCCTGCGCCTCGTCGACGTCGCGCAGACGGACCGGGCCCATCGCCGCCATGTCGTCCTGGAGCATCTTGGCCGCGCGCGAGGACATGTTGCCGAAGAAGAAGTTGCGGACGTCCTCGTTGGCGCTCTTGAGCGCGACGCCGAGCTTGTCCTTGTCGACGTTGCGCATCAGGGTCTGGGCCGAGCCGGAATCCAGCTTCACGAGGTCGTCGAAGGTGAACATCAGAGCCTTGATGCGCTCGGCCGATTCCCGGTTGTCCTCTTCCAGCGAGGTGATGAAGCGGGTTTCGGTCTGGCGGTCGAAATTGTTGAAGATTTCGGCCATCACCTCGTGGGCGTCGCGGCGGCGGGTCTGCGACAGGTTGGACATGAATTCGGTGCGCAGCGTCTTCTCCACGCTCTCGATCACCTCCTTCTGCACCGCTTCCATCTTCAGCATGCGGTTGACGACGTCGAGCGCGAGGTCCTCGGGGAAGATGCCGAGCACGCGCGCGGCGTGCTCCGGCTTCAGCTTCGACAGCACCACCGCGATGGTCTGCGGATATTCGTTCTTGAGATAGTTGGCGAGAACCTCTTCCTGCACGTTGGAAAGCTTCTCCCACATGTTGCGCCCGGCGGGGCCGCGGATCTCGTCCATGATGCCGTTGACGCGCTCCGGCGGCAGGTATTGCTGGAGCAGCCGTTCGGTGGCGTCGAAATTGCCCATCAGCGCGCCCGAGGCCGACATGCGCGAGACGAACTCGAGCAGCATGTCCTCGACCGTGTCGACCTCGACGGTGCCGAGCGTCGACATTTCCAGCGAAAGCTGGCGCACCTCGTCGTCGTCGAGCATCGACCAGATCTTGCCGCCGTATTGCTCGCCCAGCGCCAGCATCAGGATCGCGGCGCGCTTGGGTCCCGCCACCGCCTCGGTCTTGGCGCCCGCACGGCTGCCCTGGCGGGCGCCGAGCGTCGAGATCACGCTGGTGATGTCGTTGGAGTTGGCGTTTTGCAGGTTGGCGGCCATGTCAGTTCACTTCTCGATCATTTCGCGGGTTCGGTCAGCCATTGGCGAATGATGGCGACGGTTTCGTTGGGGTTGCGTTCGGCGAGCTCGCCGACACGATGAACTGACTGGGCATGGACCTGGCCCTGGATGGTTGCGACGTCGATCGCGCTGGCGGCGCCGCCGGGCAGCAGCGCCTGGCCGGCGGCCGGCGCGGCCTCGTCCGAGGCGGCCGGGCCGGAGAGCACGCCACTGATGGCGGCGGCGACCTCGTCGGAAGCCAGGATGCGCTTGACCAGCGGGCGGATCACCATGAACAGCACGACCAGGCCGAGCAGCATCATCACGCCGAGCTCGACGAAGTACATGACGTCGTCCTTGGTGAACTGGAGCATGCCGAGGAAGCCCGACGGCTCGGCGATCGGGGCGGTGGAGGGGGCATCGGCAAAGCGCAGATTGACGACCTCGACCTGGTCGCCGCGCTTCTGGTCGAAGCCGATGGCCGAGCGCACCAGGGTCGCGATGCGGTCGAGCTGCTCCTTGGTGCGGTCCTGATAGGCCAGCTCGCCCTTGTCGTTCTTGCTGTAGATGCCGTCGACCAGCACCGCGACGGAGATGCGGTTGACCCGGCCGGCTTCGGTCACCTCGGTCTTGGTGGTGCGGGAGATCTCGTAATTGTTGGTCTCCTCGGTCTTCTTGCTCTGGTCCTTGGCCGCGACGCCGTTGTTCTGCTGGTTGCCCGGCAGCTCGTTGTTGACGGTGACCTGGCCGTTGTTGTCGGCGGTCATGCTGCTTTCTTCGCGGGTCTGGGTAGAGCGCAGCACGCGGCCCTCGGGGTCGAACTTGTCCGAGGTCTGGGTGATCTTGTTGAAGTCGAAATCGGCGGAGAGCTGGACGCGGGCGCGGCCCGACCCGACCACCGAGGAGACGATGTCCTCGACCTGCTTGCGCATCCGCTTCTCGAAGGTGGTGCGGCGCTCGTCGCCGAGCGCCTGCTCCGGATCGGTCGCGGCGCCGTCGGCGAGCAGCTGGCCGGCCTCGTCGACGATCGAGACCCGCTGCGGCTTCAGTCCGTTGACGGCGGAGGCGACGAGATGGCGGATGGCCCTGATCTGCTGCGCCTCCAGCGCGCCGCGGACCCGCACCACGATCGAGGCGGACGGCTCCGGCGCCTCGCGCGAGAACAGCGGGCGCTCGGGCAGCACCAGATGGACGCGGGCGGCCTGGATGCGGTCGATGGCACGGATGGTGCGGGCGAGCTCGCCTTCCAGCGCGCGCAGATGATTGATGTTCTGGACGAAAGAGGTGGTGCCGAGCGCGTCCGACTTGTCGAACACCTCGTAGCCGACGCCGCCGCCCTTGGGCAGGCCGCCCTCGGCGAGCTTCATCCGCAGCCGCGTCACCTTGTCCTTGGGCACCATGATGATGGTGCCCTCATTGCGCAGCTCGAACTGGATGGCCTGGCGTTCCAGGTCCTTGATAATGCTGGAAGAATCTTCCACCGAGAGGTCGGTGAACAGCGTCGTCATCTGCGGCGTGGTGACCCGCATGATGACGAACGCGAAGAAGCCGACGAGCGCGGCGGTGACCGCGATCATCGCCCCGAAGCGGGCGGCGCCGATACCTTTTAAGAAGTCCGCAAGACCTTGCAAGCAACCGCCCCGAAGCTTCGATCCGCATTCCAGAGCGGTCGACTGGGCAATTATTGCCTAGGTGATGGTTTCGATATGGTTAACGAAGATTAAGAGCTGGGACAAAAGTCGCGTCATGAAAAAAATCGGCCTCGCAGGGCGAGGCCGATTTTCGTCAAAAGCCGCAGATTTCCGGATCGCTTACTGGCGATATTGCTGGATGCGGGTGGTGCGAAGACCCGCCAGACCGTGCTGGTCGATGGAAAACTGCCAAGAGAGGAATTCGTCGACCGTCAGCGTATAACGGCTGCAGGCCTCCTCAAGGGAGAGAAGTCCGCCACGGACGGCGGCGACGACTTCAGCCTTGCGGCGGATGACCCAGCGTTTGGTGCCGGGTGCTGGCAGATCTGCGATCGTCAGCGGACTGCCGTCCGGCCCGATGACGTATTTTACCCTCGGGCGATGGGGTTCTGTCATGGCGTACTCACAAACTCTCAACCACTGAACTCACGCCGTAACCCTACGCGCGGCGGCTTAAAAATCCGCTAAGCCTAAGGCTTCAATACAATTCTCGTTGAAACTTGCGGGAACACGGCCGGCCCGGAGGGCTGAAAGCGCGTTTCAGCCGGCCGGGCGGGGCAGAAAGTAAATACTTTACTAACAAACCGGGGCCGAGCGCGACGCTGCAAAGCTCTCAACCGTCGTCCCGGGGCGCGCGGAGCGCGAGGCCGGGACCCATAACCCCAGGGAGCAGTTTGACGACGACTCGGGGTTACGGTCTCACGCGAAAACGACGTTCTGTGGTTATGGATCCCCGCCTTCGCGGGGATGACATCTCGTGTGTGGCGGCCGCGCAGGCCTTTAATTGCTGCTGGTCGCGATGATGCTCTTCACCTGGCTCAGGGTGTAGCTGGCGCCGTCGATGGTGAGCAGCGGCGGCGACTGGGTCAGGTCGACCGACGACACCACGCCCTGCACCTGCGCGGCGATGCCGACATTGTTGTTCGCGACATCCTTGCCCGTGGCCGAGATCGTGTACTTGCCGTCGGGCCATTGCGTGCCGTCATTGCCCTGGCCGTTCCAGGTGAAGGGAATGTCGGTGCCGGCGGCGGCGGTGTATTTGCCAGTGAACACGGTCTGGCCGCTGGAATTGGCGACGGTGATATCCACGGTCGAGTCGCTGGGCACGTTGAGATGCCAGGTCGCCGACGAGTTCTTCATGGTCGCGGTCGAGCCGTCGACCAGCGCGGTCTTGCCGACGAAGCCCAGCGCCTGGGTCGCCTGCGTGGTCTGTTGCAGCGTGACGAGCTGGGACAGCGCATCGTTGGTCTTGAGCTGCTGCTCGACGCCGGCGAACTGCACCAGCTGCTGGGTGAACTGGTTGGTGTCGAGCGGATCGAGCGGGTTCTGGTTCTGCAGCTGCGTCGTCAGCAGCGTCAGGAAGGTCTGGAAGTTGCCGGCGAGCGTCGATCCCGTGCTCGAGCTCAGCGAGTTCGACGAGGACGATTTCGGGACGTCGGTCGTGCCGGAGACAACGGAAGGGGCGGTGGCGGCATTCGTGGTGGTCATTTGCGAATACTCCTCACACTCTGATGTCGACGCCGCTGCTCGATCCGAGCATGCGGCCGTAGCCGCGTCCCACGGGCGCTGCGGGAACGGTGTCGTCCTCGCTGATGATCAGGCGGCGGGCATTGCCGCCATTGTCGTTGTTCCGGCCGGAGTTCTGGCCCGACGAATTCTGGTCGCGCAGGCTGAAGGAGAGTCCGTTGCTGCCGGTCTTGAAGCCGGCATCGTCGAGCGCGCGCTGCAATTGCGGCGCGTCCTGCCGCAGCATCTGCAGCGTCTCCGGCTTCTCGACGGTGAGATGCGAGGTGACCTGGCCGTTGCGGTCGACATTGATGCGGACGTCGATGCGGCCGAGATCGATCGGATCGAGGCTGATGTCGAAGCGCGTCTTGCCGGCGCGCGCGGCGGCCGCGATCTCGATCGGCACGGCGTTGATCGGCACGGCAGTCGAAGTTGCCGCGGTCGCGGTGAGCGTTGCGGTCGATGCCGTCGCGGCCGACGTCGTCGTAGTCAGGGGCGCCTGCACGGCGGAGGCCGCCTGCGCGCTGGTGTCGGTCGCGGCGACGGGGCTTTGCGCATTCGCATGGGCGTGCGTGGCCGGTGCGCCAGGCGCTGCATCGGCGGCTCGGTCGGCGGGAGCAGCCTTCGCGTCGGTCGCGCCGGCATCGTCTTGCGGCTTGGCCGCTTGCGGATGCGCGGCGGCGCCCGTCGCGGTCGCCGGCGTTTGCGCGGTCGCGGCATTCGCCTTGCCCGCGTCCTGGCCGATATTGGAGACGTCGCTCGCGCCTGGCGCGGTGGCGGCGGCCTTGAACGAGGTCTTCGGCGTGCCCTGGTCAACGGCGGCGGCGATCAGTCCGCCATTGGTCTTGGCGTCGGTCGCGGTGCCGTCGGTGGTGCCGGTCGCGGCGTCCGCGAGCGTCGCCGAGGTCTCGGCATCGACCTTGGCGCCCGCGGCCTTGGCGCTCTTGTCGCCCGCCGTCGCGGTATCGGTCTTGGCGCCGGCGATCTGCGCCGCGGTGGAGGCGCTGGCGGCGAGGCCGGCGGCGGCGATCGTCAGCGGCGAGGCGACGGCATCGCCGGCCTGGTTCGCCGCAGCGTTCGGATCGAGAGGCACGACCGGCGCGGCCACCACGATCGCGTTCGGATCGGGCACGGCGGCCTGGGTCGCGTCCACTTGCGCGGCTGCGGCGGCATCGGTTGCGACGGCGGCGGCGAGCCCGTCGGTGCCGTCGGCCTTGTCGCCCTTGGTCTCGTCGGACTTGTCCGCCGATTTGGCGTCGGACGCCTCCGGCTTGTCCTTGGTCTTGTCCTTGCTCTTGGCCGACGCCGTGTCCGTGGCTTTGGCCGGATCGTCCGTCGTCTCGCTCCCGGCGGGCGCGGAATTGTCAGTGTCGTCGCTCGCCTTGCTCTGCGAGGACTGGTCGGTCGAGGAGGTGTCGCGCGGGCTCTTGTCTGCGGCGGACGACGCCGAATCGGTCCGCCGCGGCGCGCTGTCCTGCGCCTGCGAGGCCGCGTTGTTGCTGATCGCCTGGGTATTACTGTCGACCAGCGAGCCGAAGGCGTCGTTCGTCGACGTGTCCTTCGGCCCTTGCGAGCGTGCAGTCTTTTGCTGCGCGCTAGGAACCGGCACGCTGGCAGCTACATCTGACGTCCGACCGACCACAGGCGACCTCTTGAAAACATCTTCGGTACAGGGGTAGCAAGGAGCGGGCCAGCGCCGAGCGTGGAAAATTTAGAAGTAAAATCAATATCTTGATGCGTCGAGCTTGCCGCCGCAGGGCCCTCCGCGACCCCGCCATTTCTGCCGCCCCGGCAAGAATTGCCCTAAGCCGGCCTCCCCTGTGATTGCTTCACCGGAATGCCCCCTATATTAAAGAGATCGCTCTCAGCCGCTTTCGACCGGGCCAGTCGCGCCCTGCGGGAACCGAAGTTCCCCGGGACCACCGATGTCCCGGCCAAAGGCACATCGCGGATCGCCGAACGCCGCCGTCACACCTTAAGAACCCATGCTCAACAGTCTGGATCTCGAAGGCCGTCCGCAGGACACCAGGGTCGTCGTCGCCATGTCGGGCGGCGTCGATTCCTCGACGACGGCTGCGCTGCTCAAGGCTGAGGGCTACGACGTCGTCGGCATCACGCTCCAGCTCTACGACCATGGCGCGGCGACCCATCGCAAGGGCGCCTGCTGCGCCGGCCAGGACATCCACGACGCCCGCGACGTTGCCGCCAAGCTCGGCATTCCCCATTACGTGCTCGACTACGAGGACCGTTTTCGCGAGTCCGTCATCGACAATTTCGCCGACTCTTATGCTCTTGGTGAAACGCCGGTGCCGTGCATCGAGTGCAACCGCTCGATCAAGTTTCGCGACCTACTCAAGACCGCGCGCGAGTTAGGGGCCCAGGCGCTCGCCACCGGCCATTACGTCGCCTCGCGCCGTCTCGACGACGGCTCGCGCGTGCTGGTCTGCGCCGCCGATGCCGATCGCGACCAGAGCTACTTCCTGTTCGCGACCACGCAGGAACAGCTCGACTATCTGCGCTTTCCGCTCGGCGACATGACCAAGCCGGAGACGCGCGAGCTCGCGCGCCGCTTCGGTCTTGCGGTCGCTGACAAGCACGACAGCCAGGACATCTGCTTCGTGCCCACGGGGCGCTACACCGACATCATCACCCGCCTGCGGCCGAACGCGATGGACCCCGGCGACATCGTCGATCTCGACGGCCGCGTGCTCGGCCGGCACAACGGCATCGCCAATTTCACCGTCGGCCAGCGCCGCGGTCTCGGCATCGCCGCTCACGCGCCGCTGTTCGTGGTGCGGCTCGAGGCCGCCAATCGCCGCGTCGTCGTCGGCCCGCGCGAGGCGCTGAAGATGCACCGCATCAGCTTGCGCGACGTCAACTGGCTCGGCGGCGGTGATATCGATAGCGCCATCGGCAATGGCCTCGAGATGTTCGTGCGCGTGCGCTCGACGCGCAGCCCCCAGCCGGCGTGGCTGCGCGGCGCTGGCGGCCATTACGAGATCGAGCTCGTCGCCGGCGAGGAGGGCGTCTCGCCGGGCCAGGCCTGCGTGTTCTACGATGCGCCCTCGGGGCAGGCGCGCGTGCTCGGCGGCGGCTTCATCCAGAGCGCCGCGGCGAAGGTTGCGAGCAACCCTGCGAGGCCGCTGGTGGAAGCGGTGCGCGGCTAGAAAATTTCCGGGGCAGGGGGCATGGCAGCAGACATCTCGCGGGCCGGGGTCGAGAAGGCCTATGGCCGCTGGGCGCCGGTCTACGATCTCGTGTTCGGCAAGGTGTTCGACGCCGGGCGGCAGTCGACCATCGCGGAGGCCGACCGCATCGGCGGCCGCATCCTCGACGTCGGCGTCGGCACCGGGCTTTCGCTGTCCGACTATTCGCGCACCACAAAGATCTGCGGCGTGGACATCTCCGAGCCGATGCTGCGCAAGGCGCAGGCGCGCGTGCGCGCGCTGCGGCTCAGCAATGTCGAGGTGCTCTCGGTGATGGACGCGAAAAACCTCGCCTTCCCCGAAAACTTCTTCGACGCGGTGGTCGCGCAATATGTCATCACCGCCGTGCCCGATCCCGAAGGCACGCTCGACGAGTTCGTGCGCGTGCTGAAGCCCGGCGGCGAGCTGATCCTCGTCAACCACATCGGTGCCGAGAGCGGTCCGCGCAAGCTGTTCGAGCTCGCCTTCGCGCCCGTCGCCCGCCGCCTCGGCTGGCGCCCGGAATTCCCGTGGCAGCGCCTGGTCGACT
Source organism: Bradyrhizobium sp. 1200_D9_N1_1 (assembly GCF_052075915.1). NCBI lineage: Bacteria > Pseudomonadati > Pseudomonadota > Alphaproteobacteria > Hyphomicrobiales > Nitrobacteraceae > Bradyrhizobium > Bradyrhizobium sp. 1200_D9_N1_1. Next base: position 2,247,308 of record NZ_CP197226.1, read on the forward strand.
GGGCCGCAAAGCACGGCGGCATCACGCTGGCCGAGCGCCGCCCGATGCCGCCGATGGGCCACTTTTCGCTGATCCGCTACCGCAAATCGTGATCGCGTTGGGGGAACACCGGGCCTTACCCCGGCGTTTCCCTCCCATGCGCACGACATCAAAACTCATCTTTGCGGGCCTCGTCATCGCCGCCTCAGGCGCCGCGATGGCGCAGGCCCCGCCGCTACCTGCGACGCCGCCGCAAGCGACCGCGCCGCCATCGGCGCAGCACGCCGCCAATTGCCTGCCCCAGGACCGCCCGAACCGCGCTACCGCGCCCGACGGCACCACCACCGGCCAGTCCCGGGAACCGCTCGGCGACAGGCTGGCCAAATCCGACGGCGTGCTCTGCCCGCCCTCGGGCGTAGACCCCGACATGCATGCCCCGGCCCCCGAAAGCGGCGGCAACACCCCCGTCATCCCGCCCCCCGGCAGCCCCGGCGGCGACCCGACGGTCCGGCCGAAATAGGCTCGCTCTTCCTTCGCCTTTCCCCGCCTGCGGGGAGAGGCCGGAGCGCATCGAAGATGCGATCCGGGTGAGGGGACTCTCCGCGAGTCTGGTGCCCGAAATCGCGACTCCAGCGCTAAAAGGGGTCGGTTTTCCCCTCTCAAGCGCCATATCCGTCAAAGCTTTCGCAAACCCGGATTGACAGCCCGCCGCCCCCTTCCTTATATGCCGCGCGTTCGCGAGATCGGCCGTTTCGGCCCTCGCGACCCTGTGGCGGGGTAGCTCAGCTGGTTAGAGCACGGGAATCATAATCCTGGGGTCGGGGGTTCGAGTCCCTCTCCCGCTACCATGTTTCCCAAACCCCTTTGACTTGGTTTGGGAAAGCTTTTTCCCCCAACAGGGCGTTTAACCGGCCTGATATCTCCACCGTTACGCCACCGAGGCGTGATGGATCTCGGAAGACAGTGACCCTCTCGATCAGGTCTCTGATGGCTTCGGCCGCCTCTCCGTCGCCCGAACGGATACCCTTCGTTAGCGCCTCCTCGAGCCGACCTAGCTGTTCTTCATATCGCTTGAGAATAGCTGGATGCAGGGCGACCTCTTTTGCGGCCGGCGGTTCACTCCGCAACTCTTCAGATATTCGCTCGCGTTCGGCACCGAGGGCGGTCGATCGCGGACCGAGAATGGATGGATCGCCGTGCCCTTTTGCGATCGCATCCACCAGTCGTTCGATTTCTCGATTCAGCTGCGCGAGCTGCTGTTCGAGACGCTGCCTCTTTGCATTCGATGTGATCGCGAGGCGTTTTCGCTCTTCGAGGTAAGTACGCACGTACTCCGCAATGACTTTCGGCGCACGCAACTCGGCCTGCAGCCCTGTGAGAACAGCGCTCTCAACCGTGTCAAGATAGAAGGTCTTTGCGTCCGGGCACGTGCCGTTCTCCGTCGCTGCTGAGCAGCGAATGCGAACACGCCCCGATTTGTCTCGCCCATTGGTTGACATGCCCGCACCGCACCAACCGCAACGGAGCAGACCAGACAGCATCCGTCGCGGCCGGCGTTGATGGCTAGGGTGGGTATGACCGCGCTCTTCTTTGCGCTTTTGAGCCGCCGCGAACAATTCGGGTTTGATAATTGCAAGATGCGGAACGTCAGCAACCTGCCGCTCACTCCGCGGGTTGGGGCGTGACAGTCGTTTTCCCGTGTCAGGATCTTTCACCATCCTGACCTTGTTCCAAACGAGACGTCCTACATAAAGCTCGTTCTGCAGGATGCCGGCTCCCCTCTCAAGGTTGCCGTTGATCGTTGAGGCATTCCATGCTCGACCTCGCGGAGGTGATACTCCGTCCTTGTTGAGATCGTGCGCGATTTCGCGAGGGGTTCGACCCTCGATGTATTCCTGGAAGATGCGCTGAATAATTTGTGCCTCGGCCTCGACGATAACGCGCTCACCCGTTCTTCCGGCGATCGCGGCATATCCGTATGTCAGGCCGCCTCCAGCCAAGCCTTGTTTGATCCGCCCGGCCAGACCGCGACGCACCTTATGTGCGTTATCTTCGCGATAGAGTTGTCCGACCAAGCCGCGAAGGCCGACCAGCACAGTGTTGACGACGCCTTCATGGACTGCCCGGATCTCGATCCCGAGAAAGGATAGCCGCTTATGGATGCCCGCAAGGTCTTCCATGTCGCGGGAGAGACGATCAAGGGCTTCAACGATGACAATATCAAAGGATTTCTCCCTGGCATCGTCCAACAGCTGCAGCAGGCCGTTGCGTCCCATCAATGAGCCACCGGAGCGAGCCCGATCATCATACGTGCGGACGGACATCGGTCATGATGACCTCCTCAGTTGATGAGGATGGTCATTCTCAGGCGGGAAACCTCCTAAACCTACACGTCGGCTTCCGGACAATTGGAGGCGAACTTAGCGCCGTTTCGATCGATGGGACGGGCGCGAGCCTGCACCGCTTGCCGATGATACCCATCCACCTCGTTCAGCAATCGATCAGAGGTGTTGCATGACTGGCGGTTATTGTCCGCGTAGTTGAGCGTCGCCTCCGTGGCCACAGAAACTTGGGCCAAGGCTCCGCAGCGCTGCGATGCCGGTGCACTCATCGCATGCTTCCAAGCCTCACTAGCAGCGTTACGCAATCGCAACACTTCGGCGCACGGCCCCTGCGCTTTGGCCTGAACTCCAAGCCCGAGCAGCACGATTATCGTGACGGCCGGCACTCCTCTCAACGTCATCGGACTTCCTCCAAGCGTTCGCCCCAAGAGTTTCACTAACTCGGCGGGTTGCAGGCATCAGCGCTGACGATGGCGATCGGTCACAGTGTCTTCGTTCCATTAAATGGAACCATCGGCATTCTTCGAAGGTGCGCGAAACATTTTCGCATCCCTGAAACTTAAGTTAATCGTGGGGCCTAATCGAAAGGTCGCGATATGGAACCGACCAATCGAATATCGGACCACATCGATCATAAGACTGCCCGCTCGATCTGTGACGAGGTGGGTGACAGATTGCAACAGAACTTATCTCGCGAAGCCTCGCCTCTGCCGCCCTACCTTGAACGTCTAGTCGATGAATTGCGCAAACAGGAGCGTCATCCAATTGATGGCGTCGCAGCGCCCGCTAACCGTTTCCTTCATGCGACGCGGCGGGTAGTCGCGGCCGTCTGAGCGCGTAAAGAAGAAGCCGTCGCCGCTCTCAACCCGGCGGCGGCTTTTCCGCTAGTCTTGTCGCTGAGGCATTCCAGGCTTGGCCGCCGCCGGACGCCATGAGGACGTGCTTGTTCAGTGAACGGTCAAGCCGCGCTGTTTCCCCTGTTGGCCCGTCTCGACAAATGTAGGAGGTCTTGCTGAGGTCCCCTATCGAAGGCAGAGCCGACTTGATTTGCTCACCGCACGGCTCGTGACCCGCAACGGACATTAGGTGGGAGGTCCCGGTCAAGGCATGGGGCGGCGGCCTGATGGGCCCGAAGAATCCGCTATCCAGCCCCGTCTTCGCCGACTTCACCGGCCGCGCCGAAGCGGCTACATCGCCCGTTTCAATTACTGCGTCGGCAGAACCAAAACGCGAGATTGGGTTGCATTCATAGAGAAGATCCCCTCGATTTCGAGACGCATGGTGTCGCGGCATTCGCACGCCACCGCTGCGAGCCGCGAAGGGTCGATCTCGATTTCGCCTCGCCGTTCAGATATGATCGCTCCGGAAGCGCGCAGATTCCGCATCAGGAGCGTCACCGTCGTTCGTCGCACACCTAGTATTTGCGAAAGCGCCTCCTGGGTGAGCGGGAGGACGTCGTGGTCGACGCGGTCGCGAAGATGGAGCAGCCAGCGCGCCATGCGGGCTTGGACCGAATGCAGCGCATTGCAGGCCCCGCCGATTTGTAGCTGTATCAGCATCGCCTTGAAGTGAATCTGGACTGCGTGACGGATCGCGGGGCTCCGGCTGAAAGCGGCGTGGAATCGCGATGCGGGGATCCGCGAGGCGGTGCCCGCGGCACGAACGATGGCGGTAACGGCCGCAGGAGACGGCCCGAGCACGGAAAGAGTGCCTACTGCTCCCTCGCGCCCTATTGCGGCGCTGGCGACCGTCTGCCCGTTCGCCATGTCGATCATCACAGAAATGGCGCCACTATGGGGGAAGAGGACGTGCTCGGTCTGGTCACCCGCCCGCGAGACGACCGAGTCCCGATCGAGCGCGACCATCTCTAGGTCGGGTGCCAGCAGATCGAGATCCGCCGCCGGTAGTCCTGCCAAAAGTCGGTTACCGATCCCGCTGGAAAGCGTCACTGTAGCCCGCCGCGAACCATCCGCCGCATCGCATTTCGAGCGGCATAGGGCGGCAACCTCGAACTTTGTTTGAATCCGCCTACGCTTCGCCCCCCGAAATCCAATTCAGCTGCGGAAGCTCTCAATGTCAAAAATTGAACTCCAAACACACGCGATCGCGAGGCGAATTTTTGTCTCGCCGGATCATTGAGGACTTAGATTCCAGCGCTACGCGGCACAATTGCAAAATGCGTATGGGTAACATCATAGGGAGTTCCAATTTCCGGGGCGCGGCAAACGCCGCGGCGATGTCGGAAGAGTGTGCGCGAACTATGCCCCGGACCGCGATCGTCGCGTTCTGCACGATGATGCGCACAAGCTACTGGAAGCTGGCGTCTTGGAATTCCGCCAGCACGCCCCGCCGAGACAGACGATGCGCGGCATTCCCCCGCGCATGCCGACGAGGCGGTCGTTTGGTCCGAAAGTGGCACCGAATGCGAAGTGCCGAGCGCATCGAGCAACGTCTGAGTTTAGAGGCGAAGCGGAAAACATCTGCTCGCGTAGAGTATTTCGCATTCTTGACCCACTGCGGACATTGGTCGCATTCAAACGCCCGTAACGTGCTAGCCTTCCCATGGCGGGGTTAACGGGCTCGAAGGGTAGATTTCGATGACTTCCGACGTCGGGCGGGAACAATTGCTTTCCGCAACACCGCCAAGTCGAGACGAACTTTCATATCGATTGGAGCAACAATCCTTACTTGGGGATTTCGGCCGCATAGCGATGCTGACCCGCGACTTCACGCTAATACTGCAACGCGCAACGGAATTATGCGCACAGGGTCTGAGAGTTCGCTTCGCTAAGGTCTTAGAATTTCTTCCAGATGAAAAACGCCTTATGGTTCGCGCCGGCGTCGGTTGGGCGCCCGGGACCATCAATATCGTTTCGCTTAGCACGGATACCGGGTCGCCAGCAGGGTATGCATACCAGACTGGAAAGAGCGTCATATCAAACCATCTAGAAGCGGAGACGCGTTTCCGTACGCCTCAGCTCCTAGCGGATCATGGTATCAGGCGGGCAATCAACGTGCTGATAGAACGGGGGGCAGAGGGCAATCAGTCCTTCGGCGTGCTGGAAGTCGATAGTACCGACCCTGGCGAGTTCGACGAGGCGGACGCACACTTCCTTGCGGGCTTCGCCAGCCTGCTTGGCATCGCCATCGAACGCCAGCAGGCCGACGCCAAGCTTCAGAAGGCCCTCGAGCATCAGGAATTGCTGACACGGGAAATGAGCCATCGTGTCAAGAACAGCCTGACTTCGGTTGTCGGCCTCCTTCGCGTGCAAGCACGGAGTGCACAATCCGAAGAAGTCAGGAATGCGTTAGACGATGCGAGTGCGCGCGTGGAAACCATCGCCCAAGTGCATGATCACCTATGGCGTGGTTCGCAAATCGGCTTTGTCGACCTGGAAGATTTTATGACCGAGCTTTGCAAAAAATTGAAGGGGGCAACCGAGGGGCTTTCCTTGCACTGCCATGCAGATTCAATGTTGCTTTCTGCGGATCACGCAATTCCGCTAGGATTGTTGGTCAACGAGCTCGTTACCAACGCGGTGAAGTATGCTTACCCGGAAGGCAAAGGCGCGATCGAAATCTCTGCCCGCGAGATAGAGGGACAACTTCGCCTCGAAGTTTCCGACCAAGGCATCGGCCTGCCGGATGGCTTTGACATCGATCAACCGCGCACCAGTTTGGGGTTTAAGGTCGTCAAAGGCCTGGTTGGCCAGCTTCAGGGACATATAGCCGTTGTTACTGGCGCGACGAAAGGAGCGCGGTTTTTGGTAAACTTACCTATTCTTCGTAAGAAGGTGATCTGAAGGGGGCCATAACGATTCCGCCGACCTTGCTCGCTCGTGCCGACGAGGTGATCGAATAACGCCAGTCATTGCTGCCGTGCGTGAGTCTCCTGTTGGCCCGAATGCGAAGTCTAAGCAGCGTCCCCGGCCGTCGGCTCATGGGGGTAAACCGGAAGCAACAGGCCGCCCCTCCGAAGGGCGCTTATGACCCGAAGGCGACATCCGATGATAGTGGCCGGCCGTCCGCAACAACAGGTCAGAAAATCTGTTCCTGCAGAGTAGCCTGATTTGATATGCTCTCATTCCCCCATTGTCCATTTGCAGGGAGTAGCAGCATGAAAAAGCAGCTCTTTGCCGCCGCCGCTTTGATCGCGTTTGCAAGCTCTGGGATAGCGCAAGACAAGCACATCCAGGTTACGCCTGACGCACTGATCTGGAAGGATAACCCAGCATTTCCGAAGGGCGTTCAACTCGCCGCTCTGGTAGGCGACCAGACAAAGGCCGGAGACACCGTCGTCTTACGCATCAAGTTTCCCGCCAACTTCCAAATGCCCCCGCACACTCATCCTTATTCCGAGGTCGTAACGATAATCAGTGGTACTATCGGAACGAGCCAAGGTGAAAAGTTCGAGAAGAAAGGCGAACTGTTGAAACCGGGCGCATTGTGGGTGTATCCGGCAAAACACGCGCATTACGCATGGACCGGCAACGAAGAGGCGGTTCTCCAAGTTCAGTTCACCGGCCCGGGAGGTATTGACTACGTCAACCCGGCTGACGATCCGCGCAAGAAATAGCTGTCGGCGCCCAGCCTAAAGCTGGCAGATTTGTTAGTCGTCCGTGAAGAAGGACTAAGCCACTGATCGGGAATCTCGATTTGGGCTAAGGGGCATTTCCAGATTGCAAGGTTTTGATGCTTTGGGCGTCAGAACCTTGCGATTTGGTTTTCGTGGATTCCCTCGAAGCGGGAAGCATGATTCCTTGTCTGCATCGGAGGGAACGATGCGGCCGAAGAAGCACAAGACGACGGGATCGAACGATCTGTTCCGGGCTCGGCTCGACCAGATCATCAATATGAAGCACGAGCTGGTTCTGCTCGCCGGCAAGGTCGATTGGGACTGGATCGACGGCGAGATCGCGCCGCTCTACAGCGAGAACGGCAGGCCCGGGATCGAGACGCGCTTCATGATCGGTCTGCTGTTGCTCAAGCACATTTACGGGCTGTCCGATGAGGAGGTGTGCGAGCGCTGGGTCCATGACCCATACTTCCAGTTCTTCACCGGGGAAGAGTTCTTTCAGCACACGTTCCCGCACGAGCGCTCGGACCTGAGCCATTGGCGCAAGCGGCTTGGCGACAAGCTGGAGTTGCTGCTGGCCGAGAGCTTGCGGGTAGCGCACGAGGCCGGTGCATTACGCAGCCAGGACCTCAAGCGGGTTACGGTCGACACCACGGTGCAGCCGAAGGCCATCACCTTTCCGACCGATGCCAAGCTGCTGCATGCGGCCATCAAGGGGCTCAACCGCCTGGCGATCAGGCACGGCGTCAGGCTGCGGCAATCCTATGCTCGCATCGCCAAGGCCGCCGCGATGATGGCCGGCCGCTACGCCCATGCCAAACAGTTCAGGCGGCATCAGCGGCAGTTGCGTATCCTGCGTAGCCGGCTGGGCCGGATCATCCGCGACATCCGCCGCAAGATCGAAGGCCAGCCAGCACTGGAGCAGGCGTTCGCCCTCCCGCTCGGCCGGGCCACGCAGATCCGCTCGCAGCAGCAGCGCCAGCGCGGCTGGAAGCTCTATTCCTTCCATGCCCCGGAAGTGGAGTGCATCGGCAAGGGCAAGGCCAGCGCGCCTTACGAGTTCGGCGTGAAGGCCTCCATCGTCACCAACAACCGCCGGGCTCCCGGTGGCCTGTTCGTGCTGCACGCCAGCGCACTGCCCGACAACCCCTACGACGGTCACACCTTGCGGGACGTCATTGACCGCACCGAGACACTCACCGGCTGTCCGATCGAGCGGGCCTATGTCGACAAGGGATACCGCGGCCACGACGCACAAAATCCCCGTCGCGTCTTCATCTCCGGCCAGAAGCGCGGCGTTTTCGGTGTCATCAAGCGCGAGCTGCGCCGCCGCTCCGCCATCGAGCCCATCATCGGACACCTGAAGGCGGAAGGCCACCTCGGGCGCTGCTACCTCAAAGGCCGCGCCGGCGATGCCGCCAACGTCGTCCTCTCAGCCGTCGGACACAACTTCCGCCGCATCCTCGCCTGGCTGAGATATCTCTTGTGCCTGTTCCTGGCCCAGCTATGGCGCACGCTCGCCCGGCCAGCCTCGATCAATCCGGCTTCTTAACGGACGACTTGTTATAGCCCGACGAGGTGATCGCTACGAGTTGGTGCCGCGCACGAGGCCGTTGCTGGCCCATGAGCGAAGTGGCGACACGTTTCATTGAGGTCCGCTTGGTGGGGTAGAGCGGACTGACTTTGCTCACTCTGAGTTCTTCGCATTTTGACCCATCTCGGACTCGTGCTGTGACGAGAGCGGACGGAGCTGATATCCGACACACGGCGAGCGCGAGAATCAACGCGGCTCTTTGCTAGGCTCTCTCCAACCTCTCACTCCGGCAGACCCGCTTTGCGCAAACCATCGGCAATGCGCTGAAACTCGGCAAGGAAGACGGCGTTGTCGGACCATCCCTTGCCATCCTGCAACCACTCGGTGACGGTGTAGCTCGGCCTGAGCCGACGAAGCTCGGCAACTGCAGCGTAAGCTTCACGCTCATGTCCCGTTAGTGCGTGGGCGGCGGCGAGATCTGCGTAGGCAATCCAAAGAGGCTGCACCGCGATGGAGCGGCCGCACCAATCAATCGCCCCCTCATACTGCCCGAGATGGGAGTGTGCATGGCCGATGTAGAAGTACCACGTGCTTAGCAGCGGATCACGGGGGCTGAGCTGGATGGCCATTTGGAGCGGCGCAAATGCCTCCGCGGAACGGCCGACGCGGATCTTGGCGGCGCCGAGCGCGCCATGGGCCGGGGCCAGGCTGGGGTTGATCGCGATTGCCGCTTCGTACTCGCCGACCGCGGCCTCAACATTCCTACCGCTGGCCCGCTGGATCTCTCCCCTCACAAAATGTGCCATCGCATCACTGGGAAACTTTGACAAGACCTGGCCTACGGCGCTCTCAGCACGCCGTAGCTGATCTGCCGGCGCATCTGTCCAACGATAGTTGACCTCCATTGCCAGAGTCTCAGCCAGGCCCACCAACGCCTTCGGGAAGCCTGGATCGATTTGGAGCGCACGTTCGAAAAGGGCTCGCGACTGCGACAACTGCTCGCGCGAATAGGGTTGGTTGAGCACAGCCCACCCCCGCATCGTGAGATCGACCGCGTCAGGGTTGTTTGGCCGCATAACCTCCGCGTCGCGGCTTTCCTGGTTTGTCAGTTCAAGATCAAGCCGCCGCGCCAGTCGACCGGTGATGATATCCTGAAGCTGCATCGATTTGGACCAGTCACCGTCGACGCGCTCCGACCAGATCTCGGCGCCAGTCCGGGCATCAATCAGCCTGGCATTGATCCGGACCAGTGAGTCCGTTCTGCGCAGGCTGCCGTCAAGGATGTAGCGTACGCCGAGTTCGCGGCCAACGCGCTTCGGGTCAACATTCTTGTAGGCGCGGGCTGTGCTGGGCGCGATCACAAAGCTATCCTCGATCCGTGAAAGATCGGCACTCAGGTCGTCAGTAATACCTTCAGCAAAGTATTCCTGCTCGGATGCATTGCTTAGATTCGTGAATGGCAGCACGACAATCGACAGGCGATGGTTCAACGGCTGCGGCTCGCCTTGATGCATATACCAATAAGCTACGCCGCCGCTCAGAACAAACAGCAAGGCAATCACTAGAGCCATCCGAGCGCGCCGCGCACGAAGCGCCGGCCACAGGCGGATCGGAAAGCCACCAAACATGTTTGGAAACCAACCAATCTGCGGCGTGTCACGGTGCAGCAACGAGGCCTGTGGGCGTGTTGCTGCATTGCATGGCCGCATTCGATAGACCCGGACCGGACGGGCAATGTTTTTGAGGTTCTGCTCGCCCAGATCGCCGAACTCAACCCCGACCTTGCCTTGGACTTGATCGTAGGCAGAAGACGAGATGCAGATGCCGCCGGGCTCTGCGACGCCCTCAAGCCGCGCCGCAATATTGACGCCGTCCCCAAAAATGTCATGAGGTTCAACAATTACGTCGCCGATATTGATGCCCACACGGAAAGCAATGCGCCTGTCTTCCACATCACCGATTGTAAGTTCATGAATGCTGGTCTGGAACTGCATCGCGGCTCGAACCGCCTCGACCGCGCTCGGAAACTCGGCCAAGAACCCGTCCCCGGTGTTCTTCACGATGTGGCCACCGTGTTCAGCGATTGCCGGCTGGACAGCTTCCGTTAGCAGCGCGCTTAGCTTGGCGTGGGTAGCCTCTTCGTCATTGTGCATGAGCCGCGAATAGCCAGCCACGTCGGCGGCCAAAATCGCCGATAACCTGCGCTCGACCCGGACTGGTCGCTCTTGCACCATGGCCCGCAATCCAACCCGGCACATTTGTACGACGGATCACACGGCTGTGCCAAACGCGGGATGCCTACCTAGAAGTGGATATCGGTCATCGCCATCTAGTCGACACGTCAGCCGCGTTGACCGATGTCCGCTCCGGCTTATCCGAACATTCTCGAAGACGCGACGCTATGTCGTCGAATGGCCCGAACGCGAAGCCCGGGCTGGCTTTGAAATCGTCCGGTTGTCGCGGCAGACCGGACGTGACCGGTGGCGGTCAGGACGGCGCCTGTTGACCTGAATTGGACTTCCTCTGTTCATGGAAAATTGAGTATTTGCTGCGGCATGGGTTGACGCAGTAATGCGGTACTACCAAAACGTGTGATGTTGACGTCGCCGGTCAGAAACCGAGTTTAGCATGATCCCTCGCTGCAAAGCCTTCTTAGCTCTACTTGCTGCTACCAGCTTATCTGTCGTGGCTTGTTCTCCCAAGGAGACCGAGTGTGGCCGCCGTTGATAAAGTCCATCGCGTCGTTCTTTTCTTCGCGGGTGCTGGGATCTTTTTTTTCGTGAACAGGCAGTCGTTGTTCCCGCTATTGTCGTGGGGCCTGAACTGAGCTTCGGCGGCATACCTGTCATCGATTTTTATCTACGGCTGTCTGTTTTTCCTTTGTGATTGGATGAGTTCGCGAGAGAGGCTTAGGAAGCCGGTCTATTTCTTCCTTCGCGGTGCAAGCCTCGCTGCTCTGTACTTGGCTCCCTAACTGGTTCCTGCCGTGGCTCCAATTGGCTCTTCCACGTATATTTCGCAGCTCATTATCGTGAGCGCGATCATCATTTTCGCCGGTCAGTTGCTAATGCGCATCGTGTTCTCCGTGACCGAAGAGCGAAGCTTCTACGGCTAGCTGTCCTAGCATCCCCCACGTTGTCTGCTTAAGGGGGCAAACATGAAACGGCCGGCCCAATTGCCAAACGATGCTCGTGACCCTTTTCGGAAGTAATGTGGTCGATGCGCGCAACTCCCATTATTTTTCTGGCGCAAAATTCTGGTTGGTCAGTGGAGACGCGATTGGACGCTGAATGCGTATAAACGGCTTGCTGGCTCCCGCGTGGCAGCTATTGCAGCCGCTGGTAAGCTCGTCGAAGGCGGCCGTAAATTTGGTGCTGCTCTTTGCTCTAACGGCCTTTTCAAGCTTCTCTATCCGTGGATCGATGATGGTCTTGATCATCTCAGCGACAGGGATGCCTTCATATGTTGGAAAAAGCCTTGCGGCGTCCTCTAAGCCTTCCTTGATCTCGTCGATCTCATAAGCAGCGAGGTCCCAGTTATTTTGTTCGCCAGCAAACCATAGCTTGGCGTGGCGAAGCTGCGTAGCTGTCATGAATTCGCCAAGGCCCGGTTGGTAGGGCTCTTTTGCTGGCTGCGCGGCTGCGAACACTACCGAAGCAGTAAGCGCAATGGTGGCAGTGACTATCCACTTCATTCGTGGTCTCCCGAGAGATGGCAATTGGCCAATTTCCCAGGCATAGCTCAGGCTATCCAATTCGGGAAGAAAGCACATTCATCTTTGGCTGCCTGACACTGCGAGCCCTCACTTTGATTGATGTGCGATGATGACCGCTTCTGGCCCGAATGCGAAGTTTAGGCAGCGTCCCGGGTGGTCGGCTCATGGAGGTAGACCGGAAACAACCGGCCGCCCCTTCGAACGGCGCTCATGACCCAAACGCGACATTCCGGGCTTCAAAGGCATTTGATCGGCAATAATCCGTAATTCCTGTCTCGACAGGAACGTCGGAACGTCACCAGGATGGCCGAAATTTTCCTGCCCGCCGATCTATCAGTCGCGCGAGTTTCCTGCCTCAGGCGGCTTAGCGAGCTGCGGCTCCAACCTCGCGGACATATATCGAAAGTCGGGAGTCTATGTTGGCCGCTCCGAATGGCGCGAGGCCGGCGGATATACCGGTGCTGCGACATACGGCGTTCGAACTCGTATTCAACCTGAACACAGCAAGGGTGCTTGGTCTTACGGTGCCATACCTTTGCGGCCGCCGATGAAGTGATCGAACGGCATAGTCGACGGTAACGGCGCGCGAAGCCGTAAGCTTCTTCGCACGGTACCTGAGATGCGTCCCAGAAATCGGGCGCTTCAACGATCGCAATGCCGGGAGTGACGACACTGGACGCCACTCCCGATCAAGAGCTGTCAGGCTTATTCGGCCGCGATCGGGTGCGCGGTCCAACCCTGACCGTGGCTCGAGAACGCGAAGCCCTCGTAGTCCTTTTCGGCGACCTCGGCGCACTTCCTGCGATAGCCGCCGACGCCTTCCGGGCCGAGATACGGCAAGAAGCGGTGCGCCTTGCCGTCAATGTTGGCCCCCATGTACCAGGAATTGGCGCTAGTCATCAGAGTTGCGTTCACGACCTCTGCGACGTGAGCACCCCACGCGTCCTGCGCCTCCGGCGTCGCTTCGATCGTCGTAAGCTTGTTCCTACGCATGTGGGCGATGCATTCCGTAATCCACTCGACGTGCTGCTCAATTGACACCGGCATATTCGACAGCACCGAGGGGCTTTGCGGGCCGGTGATCGTGAACAGGTTCGGATAGCCCGCTATGGCCACGCCAAGATAAGTCTGCGGGCCAGCCTCCCATTCCTGCGCCAGCATCCTGCCGCCGCGGCCCTTGATGCCAAGTGCCTTCAGCGGGCCGGTCAACGCGTCGAAGCCGGTGGCGATGACGATGATATCGAGCGGATACTCCTTGCCGCCCGCGCGAACGCCATTCGGCGTGATTTCCTCGATCGAGCCATCGGTGGCCGCATCCACCAGCAGCACGTTCTTCTTGTTAAAGGTTTCGAAGTAATTGGTGTCCAGGGGCTGCCGTTTGGTGCCGTAGGGATAGGTCTTGGGCGTCAGCTTTTCAGCAGCCACCGGATCATTGACGATCGAGCGGATCTTGCGCTTGAGGTAGTCGGCGATGATATCGTTCGCTTCCTTGGAGAAGAACATATCCTGGTAGTTGGCCAGCCAGAATGCGAAGCCGCCGGCGTCCCACATCCTGTCGAACTCCTGCTCACGCTCCTCGGGAGTGGTATCGAGGACCCCCTTTGGCAGGAAGTTGAGTTCGAACCCAAAGAACGAACCTTTGATGCGCTGGCGGATCCCATCGTAATCGGCCTTGCGCGCCCTGGTGACCTCGGGGTCGACGCGGCCGTTGCGCGCTGGCACGCAGAAGGCGGGCGTACGTTGGAACACCGTGAGGTGCTTGGCCTGCTGCGCAATCTCCGGGATTGCCTGCACCGCGGTCGCGCCGGTGCCAATGACTCCGACCCGCTTGGCGGTGAAGTCGACGCCGTCATGCGGCCATTGGCTGGTGTGGTAGCATTTGCCCTTGAACGACCCCAAACCTTTGAACGGCGGCATATTGGCGGTCGACAAAGCGCCGACTGCGGTGATGACAAAGCGGGTTGTGACTGAGTCGCCCTTGTCGGTGCGCACTGTCCAAAGCTCGCTGTTGTCGTCAAAGATGACCTCGACAACGCGTTTGCCGAATTGGATGTCAGGCTTCAAGTCAAAGCGCTCGGCGCAATGCTCGAGATAGCGCAGAATCTCATCCTGCTCCGGATAGCGCTCGGACCAGTTCCACTCCTGCAGCAGGTTCTTGTCGAACGTGTAGCAATAGATGTAGCTGTCGGAATCGCAGCGCGCGCCGGGATAGCGATTCCAGTACCAGGTGCCGCCAACCCCGTCGCCGGCCTCAAACACGGTGACGTTGAGGTCGAGCTTGTCGCGCAGCGAATGCAGCATGTACATGCCGGAGAAGCCTGCACCAATGATGACGGCATCGAAGTGGGTCTTCGCGCTTGCTCCTGGCGAACTACCTTGCGCAGTCATGATGTTCCTCCCGTTGTGAGCGCTCGTTGTCGGCACAGAGCAGCCTCTCTGTGCGCCGTCGTTTCGGTTGGGTCGTTGCGACGCCGGTCCGGCAAAAGGTCAGACTGGCATCGTCCGTGATCGAAGGCTAGGTCGGCCGCCCTTACGCGGCCACGCGCACCTCGCCGCTCTGATAGGCCGCCGTCTCGAAGTTCATGTAGCCGACAAACGAAGTCGGATCTCCGAAGGGAAGGATCTGCGTCGCCCAATAGCCACCGAACCCGTTCTTGCGGTCGATCCAGTAGAAGGTGTTAGCGAGGCCGGCCCAACCGAGCGACCCGGCCGGCCTTCCAGTCGGCGCGTCCTCGTCGTTGAGCATGAAGGTGTAGCACCAGGACTTCTTCAGACCCGGGAAGAACTCGGCATTGTTCGACAGTGTCGCAATCACGCCAGGCAGCATGACCACGGTCTGGCCCTCCCTGAGGCCGTTGCGGACGGCGGCGGCGACCGTCTCCTGCTTGAGCACGCGGCCATTTGGCCCCGCCCCATCGTTCAGCCACATGCGGATGAACTTCATGTACTCGCCGATCGAGGCGTAGAGCCCGTGGCCACCCATGTGGACTTCCGGGTCAGGCGGCAGCTGCATATCGGGAAGCGGGGTCAGCGACCCGTCGGCTCCGCGCTGGTGGATGACGGCAAGGCGCGACCGCATCGAAGGGGTCAGCGAGAAGACGATGTCCTCCATCCCAAGCGGCGCAAAAATCCGCTCCTTCATGACTTCGCCGAGGCGCTTGCCGCGGATGCTCTCGACGATCTGGCCACACCAGTCAAGGTTGCTGCCGTATTCCCATTTGTCACCGGGATCGAACAGCAGTGGTGTCATCAGCGACGCCTTCGAGCAGGTGACGACGCTCGGCTGGCCCTGCTCCTGGGCCAGGCGGAAATAGCTGGCGTTAAAGAAGTCGTAGCCGAGGCCAGCCGTATGCAGCATCAGCATTCGGGTGGTGATGTCGCGTTTCGGCGTCCGCAGCTTCGGCTTTCCGCCGGCATCGAATCCTTCGAGCACTTCGAGCTTACCGATCTCGGGAACATAGCTCTTCGCCGGGGCATCCAGGTCGAGCTTGCCTTCCTCGACGCATTGCAAGATGGCTGTGCCTGTGATGGCTTTCGTGGTCGAGAAGATGGCAAAGACGGTATCGGCCGTCATTGGCTGACCGCTGCCAAGCATACGCTCGCCGGCGACGCCCTCGTAGATGTTGGCCGACCGATCAGTGATCATCGCGACCACGCCGGGAACACGGTCTTTGCCCGTGACGACGCTTTGCAAAACTCCGTCACATGCGCTTTTCAAGTTGCTACCCATCGCGGCTCCTCCGTTGAAGTTTGCCAAATTGATCCTGTTTCTCCTCGACAGGCTGCGGGTGGTCCCAGCGGACAATCTCGACTGTTGTACGTGTGGAAGTCGCGCTCCAGTCTGATTGCCCCAACACCGCCTGCGCGGACCAAAGTCGCGCCGTAGCCGTAGCAGCAATAGTGATGAGCGTGTCGGTCATGATCTGGCTCGAGGTCAGGGATTTCGACCGAGCGTTGGCAAGATTAGAGCGAATTCTTGCACGCGGCTACGCATTTCCGTTTGGCATAGAAAGCGCAGACCTTTTTTACCGAGCATGTCAACGATGCTGACTCTTGACACTTTCATCCCGGCACATCAGGCCAACATGAGATTTTAATCGAGCTGCGCGGCGACGTTACGCTCGTGGCCCATCAGCGAAGTAGCGGCGCACCTCGTTAAGGTCCGCTCAGTGAGGCACGGCGGACTAGATTTTCTTAGGTTGAGTTCTTCGCATTCTGACCCATCTCAGACAACTCTCAAAAGGATCAGTCGCGTTGGTGCGGTGCCGGCTGAGCCTCGCTGATTCAACGTCAGGTGAGAACGGTATGCCGCGCTCTATGGTAGGCGACTTGAAGGCAAGACTGCAAAGACCGGCATGGCGAGCAACCGCACTGTCACTGCAATTGCCGTGTCTTACTTAAGGGGGTGCAGTCCGGCACTGTCACCGCAATTTCGAAGGATCGTCCACTCATCTCGACGATTCTGACGTCCTTGTCAGAAACTAACTCATTCGTCATCGGACACTGAGCGCTATTCCGCGAGATATAGGAACCGCAGGAGATCCACTGCATTCAAACTTGGCTAACAGCGCAGGTGACGAGCTCGCCGCGCGTTGGCGCAGCTCACCTCAGAAGAGGAGTTGATGATGAGGAAACTCACGATCCTAGCAGCAGGCGTATCCCTGCTTGCAGGCGCCTGCCCAAGCTATGCAGCAGACCACCTGTTCACCGCCGTGGCTGCGGGCGGACTGTCGACTACGACGAGCCAACCATTCCTGAACGGAATCAACAATCCAGGTCGGCCGGGTGACGAAGTCCCAGGTCAAGGCAGCGTATTTCAGGGCGAGGACCATACCGTCCCGGCAACGGATACGACGACCGGGGTGAAGATTCTTAAGACACCTCCGCCCGCACTGACCGGGACGAAGACTGTGCCCACCGGCAGCCCTTCGGTGCCCTAATCCAGCCGACTGCGATCGTTTCGGATCGCGCCAAAAGCGGCGCGTTCACCATCAGGTCTTCTGGTCTGAACGCGCCGCGCCTGCGGCGTTGCCAAGAAGGGGGGCCACGTTCAGCATGGAGCACCGCAAGAGCTAATGCGGCGAGGCTATCATTCGCACGGATAATCAACTGAGTTTACATCGAAAACTTCTGATGCGCGCAACACTGGGAGGCGTTGCGATTGCTGTTGCGTATCCGTTGTGGGCACCGGATAGCCCGGTCACCGCAATTGGGGATAATCATGACAATCTGCGCTACGTCAGCATCACGCGCGATAACGTTGTTCAGAACGTCACTGCTGCCGGAACGCTCGAAGCCGTCGACACCGTCGAGGTCAGCTCACAGCTGTCGGGTCAGGTCGCCAAACTCATGGCTGACCACAATTCCCGCGTACGCGCCGGCGAGCCGCTTGCGGCGCTTGACAGCGCGACCTTTGAAGTCTTGCTCAAGGAAACGGAGGCTGCGCTCGCGGTCGCGTTGGCACAACAGGAAGAGGCCAAGGCAGCCATCGAGGGCGCACAGGCACGCCACGATGACGCTTTGCGGGAGCTTCAGATCAAGGCTGCGCTCAGCAAGAACGGCAGTGTTTCCCAGCGCGACGCCGAGCGAGCACAGATGACGGCTCGGGCGTTCGCCGCGGAATTGTCCGCGGCCAAGGCGCGCGAGCAGATACGCGCGGCCGGGGTAATGGCTGCGCGCGCTTCTCTGGAACGGGCTCGACTTGACCTCGAAAGAAGCACCATCAAGTCACCGATCGACGGGGTCGTGATTCGGCGCAGCGTCGAGCTTGGCCAGACGCTGGCTGCGAGCCTGCAGGCGCCGACGATCTTCACCATCGCGCGTGATCTTTCGGACATGCGCGTAAATGCATTCGTCAGCGAGGCTGATATCGGCGCGGTGCGAACCGGGCAGCGCGTTTTCTTCGGCGTGGATTCGTATCCGGGCCGCGTATTCGAGGGGCGCGTGCGCGAGATTCGGAAGGCTGCGCGGATGGTGCAAAACGTCGTGACCTACACCGTGATGATTTCGGCGCCCAATCCAGACGCCTTTCTGCTTCCGGGAATGACGGCCGACGTCCGCATCCTGGTTCAGGAGCATCAAGACGCGATGGTGGTTCCCAACGCCGCGCTGAGCTTTCGTCCGACCCGAGACGGCGGAAACAACCCTGCACCCGGTCAGGGCGTGATCTGGGTCCGCACGAAATCGGGTCATTTGGCTGCCGCCACCGTGTCACTGGGCGCTACCGGAGATTCGCTCACTGAGATCCGGTCGCCAGATCTCAAAATGGGCGAACAGGTTGCCGTCGGTTATCGGAGCAAACGTTAGATTGGAGCCGCTTGGCCGGTTAGCGCATGCGATCGCTCGTCACCCTCGACCATATCCACAAGCAACACCGGTTCGGTGACCAAAAGGTTCGCGCATTGTCCGACGTAAGCCTGAAAATTGATCGCGGAGAGTTCGTTGCGGTCATGGGCCCATCGGGATCTGGAAAATCGACGTTGCTTTCGATCCTCGGCTGCCTTGATCATCCCTCACGCGGCCGCTATTTTTTCGATGGCGAAGATATATTCGTGCAGTCGAAGGGACGCTTGAGCGAACTGCGAAACCGGCGCATCGGGTTCATCTTTCAAAACTTCAACTTGCTACCCCGGCTGACCGCGCTCGAGAATGTCGGCTTGCCGCTATTCTATCGGCGCGAGCCGCTGCGGAATCCGATCGCGAGGGCACGCGCTGCGCTCGAGCAGGTGGGGCTGGGCGGGCGAATGCACCATGTGCCTGCCCAGCTTTCTGGAGGTGAGCAGCAACGTGTTGCCGTCGCGCGGGCGATCGTCAACGGTCCCGACCTTCTCCTGGCCGACGAACCGACTGGCGCACTGGACACCAGCACGCGCTCGTCCATTCTAGCGCTTCTTGGCGAATTGCAGCGCGCCGGCCTCACGGTCGTGCTTGTAACCCATGATCCTGAGGTCGCGGCGTATGCGTGGCGAAGGATCAAGCTACGGGACGGCGCAATTGTCGGCGACCAGGGATGTGATGCTACCTCATGAGCGTTTGACCGGCGTGAGAGTTCAATGCGATCATTCAGTTATATCTATCTCGCGTTTCGGTCTGTGCGTGTGCACATACTGCGCTCCATTCTCGCAGTGACCGGCATTGTCATCGGCATTGCGGCCGTCCTGATCGTGGTCGCGGTGGCGGAGGGAGCCCGTGCCGAGGTTTCGAGACAGATCACCTCGCTTGGATCGAATCTGCTGCTCGTGCAACCTGGCGCGCAAGTCGCGCAGGGCGTACGACAGCAGGCGGGCACCATCCTTTCGCTCACGACGGGCGATGCAATCGCTGTCGCCCGCGAAGTGCCCGATGTTGTTATCGCGGCACCGTTCGTCGGCGAGCAGAAGACGACGATATCAGGAGACCTGAACTGGTCGACACTTGTTGCCGGTGTGACGCCCGTTTTTTTTGAAGCGCGCGGGTGGAGGCTTGCGGAAGGTCAGCTTTTCAACGATGACCAAGTCGCATCGGCCGCAAAAATAGCCGTCATTGGTCGTACCGTGGCGCGTGAGCTGTTCCGGGACAGTGATCCACTTGGCCGTTTTGTCCGTATTGAACGCTCGTCCTATCTCGTGATCGGAACGCTTGCTGAGAAGGGGCAGGATTTCACGGGGCGAGATCAGGATGACGTCATGTTCATTCCGCTGTCGTCGGCGAGAATCTTCGCCATTGGACGCAGTCAGGCCAATCCCGATGCCGTGCATTCGATTTTGGTGAAAACCGAATCCGCTCAGTCAATGCCCGCGGCAGAAATCGCGATTGCGCGCGTCCTGCGGCAACGTCACAAGATCGTCGGGCGCAAGGCCGACGATTTTCGAATTCAGAACCTCATTCAGGTCGCCCAGATGCGTGACCGAGCCTATCGCCAGTTCACGTTGCTGGTGTCCACGCTTGCAGGAATCTCATTGCTAGTCGGCGGCATTGGGGTGATGAACATCATGCTCGTGTCGGTGACCGAACGGATTAATGAAATAGGCATTCGACTGGCATTCGGCGCCCGACCGCAGGACATCCGTCGACAGTTTCTGTTCGAAGCGGTGCTCCTATGCACGATCGGCGGCCTGTTGGGACTGGCCGTTGGCTACGCATGCGCGCGCGTTGTTCCCGCCGCGCTAGGTTGGCCAACTGAATTCAACGAACGGATGGCGCTGATCGCGATCGCCTGCTCCAGTCTCATCGGCATTATCTTCGGTCTGCTACCCGCTCAGCGGGCGGCGCGTTTGGATCCGGCGGCGCTACTAAGGTCCGTGTAAGCGGTAACGCTCGACGCAGCTAAACGTCCGTGGCGCACCACTCTCGGCTCGCGCACAATACATGGCGATGATCAGGTCTGCGCCATGCCAATGACGTCTGGAGTGGCTCTTCGCGTCCGTACTGGGCCGTCTGTACCTGGTCTGCTTCTAGGGGCTAAGCAGACTGATCATCTCGGATGCGGCCGAACGCGGCTGCCGTCGTCGTGAACGGTGTAGTCGTTCGGAGCGATAAGGCGCAGGGTCAGCAAGTGGTCGACGAAGGCTCAGTGCTGTGTTTGATCGAGCGCTTTGAGCAACGCGTGCAGAAATGCGCTGGCATGGTCGTAGCTCGAACTGCCGTCAGCCACCGCGTGAGCGCGCAGGCAGAGTTGTTCGCCTATAGTTTCAGGACCAGTTGCCTCGGCGCACTCTGACCATAGATCGAGAAGGTCATCAGGAATATATCGGCTGGACATGAACAGGTGGAGCAGCCGAGACGCACCGTGGTGGTTTTCGTTGTGTTGCGCCGCGAATGCAAAGAGCGCGAACAAGCCTTTAAAATCATCACGGGATACTGCTCGCCTAGCCATGGAAATACTCCGACTGGAAACGGCATTCAGCAAATCAATTGAAGAATACTAGCTGGCTTTGTGTGTCCCAACAACGCAAGGAATCCTGTCGCATCGGACCGGGAAAATATCGTAACCTAAATGCGAAAATACCCCGTGGCCTTCAACCCTAAAGGGCTGCCGGGGCGCGCCGCTTGGCAATCGCCAGATATGAAACATCGTTAGTTTGAGACGGACCCGTTGAGGCAGTCTGTCCAAGAGCGAACTTACGGCGACGTGGTTGGGAAAAGATGGCGGATCGGGGCCGGTCGCACCGGTTCACAGAGCTGAGAAGCTGCCCGTGCACGATCGCCGCGATTGGACTCTTCGCGAGGCGCATCGTCCTGGTATGATTGGCAATCTCTTTATTTTGGGCGGCGAGCGTCGGTCGCTGTTTTCGGGAATGGAGGCTCCTCAGGATGATTCCGGGCGGTTTCCCCCTCGAACTCGTCGGCGGCGCAGGCTTCGACGCGCTCGCGCAATACGGTGCGCAAGTGTTGGACCGCGGCTGACCGCTAGGAAATCAGCAAAGGCTCGGCGTCGCTGCCGAGCCTTATTGTTGAGCTCTGAATGTCGGATTTAGAAGTCCATACCCCCCATGCCACCCATGCCGCCGCCGCCCGGAGGCATGCCGCCCGCACCGGTGTTCTTCTTCGGCACTTCCGCCACCATAGCTTCGGTGGTGATCAGGAGCGCTGCGACGGACGCCGCGTTCTGGATCGCCACTCGAACCACCTTAGTCGGATCGATGATACCCTTGGAGACCAGGTTGCCGTATTCGCCGGTCTGCGAGTCGTAGCCGTACGAGTACTGATCCTTTTCGAGGATCTTGCCGACGATGACCGAGCCGTCCTCGCCCGCGTTGATTGCGATCTGGCGGGCCGGGTAGGACAACGCCTTGCGCACGATCTCGACCCCGGTCTTCTGGTCGTCATTTTTGGTGCGAATGCCCTTGAGGTGCTCGGAGGCACGCAGTAGCGCAACGCCGCCGCCTGGCAGGATGCCTTCTTCAACCGCCGCGCGGGTCGCATGCATCGCATCGTCCACGCGATCCTTGCGCTCCTTCACCTCGACCTCAGTCGCGCCGCCGACGCGGATCACCGCGACGCCGCCCGCGAGCTTGGCAAGACGCTCCTGCAGCTTCTCACGGTCGTAGTCCGAGGTGGTCTCCTCGATCTGCGCCTTGATTTGCGCCACGCGCGCTTCGATGTCGGCCTTCTTGCCGGCGCCGCTGACGATCGTGGTGTTCTCCTTGTCGATCATCACCTTCTTGGCGCGACCGAGCATATTGAGCGTGACGTTCTCGAGCTTGATGCCGAGGTCTTCCGAGATCGCCTGGCCGCCGGTTAGGATCGCGATGTCCTGGAGCATGGCCTTGCGGCGATCGCCGAAGCCCGGAGCCTTGACGGCCGCGACCTTCAGGCCGCCGCGGAGACGGTTGACGACGAGGGTGGCGAGCGCTTCGCCTTCGACGTCTTCGGCGATAATCACAAGCGGCTTGCCGCTCTGCACCACGGCTTCCAACAAGGGAAGTAGTTCATTCAACTGAGATAGCTTTTTCTCATTAATCAGGACGTAGGCATCATCCATTTCAACGCGCATCTTATCGGCGTTGGTGACGAAGTAGGGCGAGATATAGCCGCGGTCGAACTGCATGCCCTCGACAACTTCGAGTTCGGTCTCGAGCGACTTGGCTTCCTCAACGGTGATGACACCCTCGTTGCCGACCTTCTTCATGGCGTCGGAGATGAACTTGCCGATCTCCGCATCGCCATTGGCTGAAATCGTGCCGACCTGGGCGATTTCCTCGTTCGAGGTGACCTTCTTGGAGTTTTTGACGAGGTCGGCGACCACGGCTTCCACAGCCATGTCGATGCCGCGCTTCAGATCCATCGGGTTCATGCCGGCGGCAACCGACTTGGCGCCTTCACGGACGATCGCAGCGGCGAGCACGGTCGCGGTGGTGGTGCCGTCGCCAGCCGCGTCTGCGGACTTGGAGGCGACTTCGCGCACCATCTGGGCGCCCATGTTCTCGAACTTGTCCTCGAGCTCGATCTCCTTGGCGACGGTGACGCCATCCTTGGTAATACGGGGAGCGCCGAACGACTTGTCGAGGACGACGTTGCGGCCCTTCGGTCCGAGCGTCACTTTTACCGCATTGTGGAGGATGTCGACACCGCGCAGCATGCGGTCGCGGGCATCGACTCCGAATTTGACTTCTTTTGCTGACATAGTGGGTTTCCCTGAGTTTTTGACTTGGTTTCACCCTTGATGAGGCGCTCGACAGGCGCTTGAGCGGTGGACTAGGCGGCCTTCTTCTTGGAAGACACGTCGGCGAGAACGCCCATGATGTCGCTCTCCTTCATGATCAACAGCTCCTGGGTGTCGATCTTGACTTCGGTGCCGGACCACTTGCCGAACAATACGCGGTCACCGACCCGGACGTCGATCGGGATCAGCTTGCCGCTTTCGTCACGACCGCCGGGGCCAACGGCGATGACTTCACCTTGGGAGGGTTTCTCCTTGACCGTGTCGGGAATGATGATGCCGCCAGCGGTCTTCTCTTCCGCGTCGATGCGCTTGACCACGACCCGGTCGTGAAGCGGACGGAATTTCATGCTCTCCTCCTATCTTCTAGTCGCTTTTTGAAATAGCAGTCGAAGCTAGCGAGTGCTGACCGCTCCGAAAATAAGCCGGCTTGGTCGGCAAACAAGACAAAGCCGCGAAGGATTTCGAAAATCCGTCGTCCTCACCGGTCCGCGGAGGGCCCATTCAGAGCCACCTAAAGGAGCCCCTGGAATCAAGTCTGGGCTGGTCGGAGGAAGCCGCTGAGGAAACTTTAGGCGGGCTTGTACCGTCTGCCCAGGTTGTTGTTTGGCTTTGCCATCCAAATGGCTAGCCGGGCAGGGTTGCGCGCGTCTGGATTAGCCTGTTCGGGTACAATGATGCCGCGTCCAACGGCAGTCTAGACCCGCGGCGGTACGCGGAGAGGCCGGCAAATCTTGTCCCTCTCGCCTACCCAGAGCACCTGGGATGCAGCGGAAGAGGAACTTTCTTTCTAGATTCTCTCCCTTCGCCAGTCCTGCTGCCAAACCCTGCTTGACTCTTCCAGCAAGGCCACGACGTACCTTATGAGCGTTGTCCTCGCGAGCGCCCTGCCTCTGCGTTCGTCACATAAGACGATCGATGATCCCAAGGAGGCGGTCGCAAGACGCCGCGAGACGCTTGTTAGGAGCTGTCGCGATGCCTAGCAGCAAACCGGATCGTGCGGAAGCTGCCTCTGCATACCAGGGCGATAGTGGAGCAGGCGCCAATCCGAACGACAGCATTTCCCTGGCGATGGAGAGGTCTGGTGTCCCGTCCGGCAATTGCATTAGCACCGCCAATCCAGCGATCGTTATGTCCTTGGCGCGTGGGCGAAGGGTCTTTAGCAACGCGTCGCCTCGCGCTGCATAGACACGCTTCGTACGTCGAAGATGCCGCATATAGTGGCCGTCACGCATGAATTTCGCAGTCGCGAGTTGCACAGACGGCCCAGGCGCCGGCGCGAGACACGCCGCGACCTCGGCGAACTGAGACGTCAGCGACGGAGGAGCGACCAGAAAGCCCAGCCGCAGGGTGGGGGTCAGAGTCTTGCTGAAAGATCCGATGTGAATGACGCGCCCGGCGCGATCGAGCGAGGCAAGTGCCGGTGTGGCCCGACCCTTCAGTTGAAGCTCGCTCAGATAGTCATCCTCGATCACCCACGCCCCTTTCTGAGCGGCCCAGTCGAGAAGGCGCAAGCGCCTCTCCAGCGACAACGTGCACCCGAGCGGCGCCTGCTGCCCTGGGGTTACAACAACCAGCGCCGCATCGGGCTCATGGTTCAGGCCATAACTGACATCAATGCCGTCCGCATCAACCGGGATTGGGGCGAGCGACAATCCTGCGAGCTCCAGGCCATGCCGGGTGATTGGGAAGCCTGGATCCTCCATCCAGACTCTTCTCCGTTCGAGGCCGAGCACACGGAGCGCCAGTCCCAAGCCGCTGCAGTAGCCGCCGGTGATGATGATCTGGGAAGCTGTACACTCGATACCACGCGCGATAGCAAGATACGCCGCGATCTCCCGCCGTAGTTCCAGCTCACCACGAGCGTCCGGATATATCGCCGGCCCACTCATTTCCACGCGAATAGCGGACGAACGAATCCGGGCGACGAGCTTGGCGGGGAAAGTTTCATGCGCGGGCACGCCCATCTGGAAAATCGCCGGCCCCGCAGTGAGCTCCCGATACATCTCCATGAACGAGCCGGGATCGGCTGTTTCTTCCTGTCGAGCAGCAATGGAAGGACGATCCGCGACATGCGTTCCGGCCGCGCGGGAAGCGACGATGAGTTGAGCAGCGGACAGCTTTTCGTACGCCGATCGCACCGTGCCTCGAGCGACACCGAGTTGGGCTGCCAGGTCCTGCCAGGAGGGCAGACGCGCTCCCGGAGCGAGCACGCCGTTCTCGATGGCGGCCCTGATGCCTTTGCGGATCTGCTCGGCCAGGGGCGCCTTCGCAGATCGATCAAGCTCCAACCGCAGCGGCTTGGTCATGCCCCCTTGGTACACGATTTTTGTGCGTTCTTGGTGCTTTTTTCCGGACCAGAGCAGCCGCACCTATGCGGGACAAAGGAGAACGCCACCATGAAAATACGATTCATCTTTGGCGCGGCTTTCGCTGCCGTTGCCATCACCACTGCAACGCCTGCCGTCGCCCATGGCGGCGGCGAAACGGTCACGCCGCGCTTTCAACAGATGATCCCCAACATTCCCGGCAAGTCACTGAAGGCCCTGATCGTCGACTATACGCCGGGCGGGGCGTCAGCTCCGCACATCCACGCCAAGTCGGCTTTCATCTTCGGCTACGTTCTGTCGGGAGAAATCGAGTCCCAGGTGAATGACGGACCCAGGCGGGTCTACCGCGCCGGCGAAAGTTTTTACGAGACGCCAGGCTCGCGCCATTCCATCAGCCGCAATGCCAGCAAGACCAGGCCAGCAAGGCTGCTCGCCGTGTTCGTCGTTGATACCGACGACAAGGAACTGACTACACCGATCAAATAACACTTGTCATCAAGGAGCAAAAAATGAGCAAGCGTCTCGACTACAATCAGATTGCACCGACAGGCGTGAAAGCGCTCGGCGGCGTCTACGGTTACATAATGCAGAGCAACCTTCCACCCGCGCTGGTCGACCTGGTCTACCTGCGAATTTCACAGATCAACAACTGCGCGTATTGTCTCGACTCGCACACGCGCGACCTGCTCAAGAAGGGAGTGAAGATCGAAAAGCTGGCGCTGGTACAGGCGTGGAGGGAAGCCGGTAACCTCTTCGACGAGCGCGAGCGCGCCGCCCTTGCGTGGGCCGAAACGGTGACGCGTGTCGCAGAGACCAATGTACCGGATGAAGCCTATCAGGCTGCCCGCGCTGTGTTCGGCGAGCGAGAACTTGTGGATCTGACGATCGCAGTTGGCTTGATGAACGCCTACAATCGTATTGCAATCAGCTTTCGGAACACGCCGCAGGCCGTACTCGGACAGTAAGCCTTGGAGGTGCCGGAACTCTTCTCCGCCGAGCTTCGTTCAGCCTCCAGATCACTTCTGCCTGCACGCTGATCAGGTAACAGGACGAAAGGACACACATCATGTCACACCGGATCAACGACAGCGCGATCGACTTTTTCCAGATCAACGAAGATATCGCGCTCAGAAGGATGGTTTTGCGTAACCCGGGGCGGAAGGGGACTGTTCTCTTCCTGCACGGGTTTCCGGAGACCCTGTACGCCTGGAAGGATATTGCCGCGGCTCTCGCCGATGACTACGACGTCCACGCTTTCGACTGGCCGGGCTACGGTCTTTCATCGAGGCCAGCGGTCGACAGGTTCTCCTATTCGCCGAAGGACTACGCGCATATTCTGGATCAGTACATCGTGAAAACAGGCATCGACACCTCGAGGCTCACGATCTACGCGACCGACATCGGAGCGCTACCGGCACTCCTGCTGGCGGTGGAAAAACCTGATATCGCAAGGACAATTATCGTTGGCGACTTCGCCCCGTTTGACAGGCCCCAGTTCATGTATGAGAGCCTGCAAGGCCTGAAGGCGGGGCCTGCAATGGATCAGATCCGCGCCAACATGAACAGGAATCGCGACGAGATCCTCGCAAACACCTTCACAAGAGGCTTGCCCAAGGAAGCGCAATTCGAAGTTACGGAGGAATTCAGGGACGACATGTCCCGCGGATGGAGCCAGGGCGCCATGACGACGGTAGACGCTTTCTCCCACTATTACTCGTACTTTACGCGGGACCAGGACCGTTTCGAATCGCAACTCGCCCGGCTTAAAACGCCGGTGAAGGTAGTTTGGGGCGAGAAAGACCTCTACATCAAGAAGGAGATGGGCGCAGAATTCGCCGAAAGAGTCCACGCCGAACTCGCGATTCTTCCCGGTATTGGGCACTTTCCTCACCTCCAGGATCCGAAGCAAACCGTCGATGAGGTTCGTGCCTCATTTCGATGACTGCGCAGGGGTCTATCTCCGCGCCCTGCGCCGATGAGCTTCGATCACCAAATGTAGAGACCGCTTCCGTCGGCCGTAAAGGCAGGGTTCGTGAATGCATGTCGCATCACTCATCAGCAATCGAGCTTGCCTGACATGCTCACGAGCTGCGCGCGAACGAAAAGTGGATGTATCTGGTGCGGTTTCTGGTACGGCGGTGTCACTGCAGGCACCGAGAACGAGGTAAGCTATTGATCACGGTGGTGGGCCCGGCAGGACTCGAACCTGCAACCAGATCGTTATGAGCGGCTGAAGATTGGTCAGATCCGTTGATCTCCTGCGGTTTTGTTCGGGTCCAAGTGCTTTCGTTGCGTTTCGTTGACGCCGGTTCTGGTACGAAGCTGGTGCGTGCTCCGAAACTTGCCTGAAGGCCCTAAGTCGGCGATTGGCAGCGTTTGGTGGTGCAAACCTTCGGACGAACTCGCAAGTTGCAGAATGGTCCGAGAGCGGACCAAATCGGCCATGATTGCTTTCACGATTGGCCTTTTGCGATCATCGCGGCACGGGTCTGGAGTCCGATCTAATCCGTCCATCCAGGCATGGGCCGGACAACGGCGCGCGCTTAATGGGCGCTTAATGCTTTTGCGCAACAGATAGATCACCAGCGCGGAATTAGTCCTAGTTACGAGTGCGAGCCGAGCTCCCGAGGAGGGGAATCGGATGGGACTGCTATTTGTCGGAGTGCTGGCAGGAGTCCTGATCGGCTTTGGCTGGTTCGCGCCGTCCCGGGGGTATTTCCTCGGGTGCGCGTCACGACCCTGTTTCGACAGGGGCGCTGTCGCCCAACCCGCGCAGCCAATGCCGACTGCGTTGGCGCCAGAGCCTGCGGTTGTCAGATCGAATTCCGCAACGCAGGCAAGGCCCGGCAAGACATCAACTCCGAAGAAACGCGGATCGACCGATCTTGCCAAAGCGGCGTCCCCGCGGACGAGGATCAGCGTCCCGGCACCCGAACGGACCGCGGAAATGTCGGATCGTGCTCTGGACAAGGCGAAGGTTGCGATCGCGACGCAGATGGGGGATCCGGAGACGGTCGAACTCAGCGACGTGAAGCGCGCAATGCGAAAGAACATGCTTGGACGCCGCGTGGATACGATTTGCGGGCGCGTGAAAGGAAGAAGCGCGTCAGGCGGCGAGACTGGAGAGCGGCCGTTTCTGTATCTCGTGAAGGAGGATGAAGCATACGTCGTCGACGGTAGGTCAGGGTCGGCGGCCTCAACGGCGTATCGAAATATCTGCAATTAGGGATGCGTCGACTGCGCCACCGCGCGGTACACGCCAAAATGATTTGAGCGGAAAGAATTTCCACCCAGGTGTCAAGTGATCCCGCAGTGGATGCGGCACTAACGGCGGCACTGCGCCGCTCTCGTGATGATGCATTCAGGATGAACGCAGCAGCACGGGAGACGCAATACGGAATGGGAATATAGCGGAAATTCGTTTCATCTCGAGGGCATCATGCACGACATAATCAACACGTCAAAGCGGCTCAATGAATCGCTTCACTTGCCGGTTCTGGTGATCATCGAGCCGCTCGTGTTGCCTCGTACATGCATTCTGCACGTCCTCAGGAGGGAGTTGGACGAACTTGAGATCCTTGACATGGCAACGGTCCAAGGCCTGGACTGCACGTCAGCCCGCGATGTTCGTCTGGTGATGCTGAGTATCGCGGACAAGCCCATCGGCGATCCCTCGGTTGAGGACGATCTCGCCTTCGTTGCGGAGTGTTGTCCCAACGCCGCCACTGTTGTCCTCTCAAACCATGACGACGAACCGACCGTGCAGGCCGCGATGCAGCGGGGCGTGCGCGGCTTTCTTTCCACCTCGCTACCGATCGAGATCGCCATAGCAGGCCTGCGCCTTGTTCTTGTCGGCGGCGCCTACAGGCCGTTGCCCGTGGCCAGGATGAACAGGATAACGGATTTCGAGCCACCGGATGCGCGCGGGCTTGTGCCCGCATATCTGATTAACGAGGGAGCCAGAGTGGCTATCGACAGGAGGAGCGTGACCGATCTCACGCCTCGTGAGCAACAGGTTCTGGCGGAACTGGAGCTCGGCCTGCCCAACAAGCTGATCGCCGCCAAATTGGGCCTCTCGGAAAGCACAGTCAAAATGCACATTCAGCATATCATGAGGAAATGTGCTGCGCACAATCGCACGGAAGCCGTCCTCCGCTGGCGCGGCCGGTTGCCCGCGCAGAGTCGCGATCACGACCCCGGTGCGGCTCTAATGCCGGAGACCTAAAGCATGATCCGGACCCGGAGGGCCGCGTTAACGCAAGGTGCGCAGCGGTTCTCCCTCGCGACAAACGCGGAACGCGTTTGCGTGGAGATCATGCTCCAACAACAACCTAAAGCGCGATGACGATTCATCCCAATCTCATCGCGCTTTAGTCCTCTCTGAATGCACCACGGAAGCTGTCGAGCAGGGGCCTGAGCGCGTAGAGAGCCACGGTGCCTCGCCCGGTCGTGATGAACACTTGAACCGGCATGCCGGGGACGATCTGGATGTCGTTTGCCGCGATCTGCCCATCGTCGATCCGGATCTTTGTCGCGTAGTATGGCTGGTCGGTACGCTTGTCGAGGAGCCGGTCTGCGGATATGTGCACGACGGTTCCCTTCAGGCGAGGCACGCGACGCTGATTGTACGGTACGAGGTGAACCTCGGCACTGAGGCCGGGATGAACCACATCGATGTCCTCGGGCCTCAGGCGCGCGGTTACGATGAGACGGTCTTGCCGGGGCACTAGGTCCATGAGCGGAGCACCTGCTCCGATGACACCGCCGGCTGTATGAACCCGCAGATCGGTTATCACGCCGTCCTCGGGCGCCTTGACCTCCGTTCGCGATAGCTGATCCCTGGCCGCAAGCAACCGCTCGCGGAGCTGGAATATCTGGTTCTGTGCTTCACGAAGCGACTGTGCGATCTCGTTCTGCCTCTCGCTCTCGAGCTTGAACAATGTGGCCTGCTGTTCGCTGATGACCTGCCCGGCGCGGGCAATCTGCGCGGCGATCTCGCCGCGGCGGCCCTCGACGTCGGCCAGCTCCCGCTGCAGGTTCAGAAGCCGCGGCCGCCGTTCGAGCCCCTTGTTGACGAGGGTCGCGACCATATCCAGTTCCTCCCGAACGATGTCGACCCGCTGCCCGGTGGCGGTTTCCTGAGCCTTGAGACCTTCGATCTCCTTCTCGACTTGATGCCTTCGTTCGCGAATGACCGCAAGCTGCGACTCGTGAACTTGCATGCGTGCCTGAAAAATGAACTGCTGCGCCGACACCGCAGCGGCGGCCACTCCGTTCTGCCTGCTGTCCTGTTCCAGCGCGTCCGGGATTGCGATCCTCTCGAATCTCTGCTGCTCGGCTTGAAGCCGTGCGGCACGAGCAGCTGCATCCCAAAATTGACCTTGGAGGCTTTGCATCTCCGAGCCGGCCCGGGTGTCGTCCAGCGCGATCAGCGTTTGGCCGCTGCGCACGATATCGCCATCCGAAACCAGGATCTTCCTGATGATACCGCCTTCCAGATGCTGGATCGTCTTGCGGCTCGATTCCGATTCCAGGACGCCAGACGCGATCGCGGCGCTTTCGAGAGGCGCGAGGCTCGCCCATGTACCAAGCCCCAGCATGAAGCAGAGCACCAGCAGATTGCCCGCGACGGTGATGCCGCGGAGCCTTCCGCGCGGAGAGGTCGGCGTGGGCGTCGAGCACCATGGAAATTCCAGAGGCTCGAAATCGTCGATTGCGGTCACCACGACGCCAAATCGCCGAGCGGGTGGGTGGGGCGCCGGCGCTCGCACGAGCTGGTCCCAGATCATGGGAAGTCTCGAGACGGCGGGAAGTTTCCAGATGGTGAGAGAGTTCCAAATCATGGCGCTATCTGTGAAGTAACCTGGGGTCGGCTCAGGTGCCGTTCAAAGATGTCCTCGCTGTCGCCGAACGCGGCGACCGCACCGTCCTCCATGATGGCAATCTTGTCCGTGGCGGCGAGAAGACCCATCCGGTGAGTGATGACGACAAGGATGACGCCTGCGAGCTTCATGCGCTCGATGGCATCCAGGAGCATTCGCTCGCCCCCGTAGTCGAGGCTGGCGTTGGGTTCGTCGAGAACGATGAGGCGTGGACTGCCGAAAAAGGCGCGGGCAAGACCGAGGCGCTGCCGATACCCGCGCGAGAAGGTTGCTTCACTCTGAACCACCGTGTCGTAACCCAGCGGCAAGCGCATGATCGCCCCATGGATACCGACGAGCTTGGCCGCTTCGATGACCTTCCGCCGATCGGCATCGTCAAGGCGTGCGATGATGTCGTTGATCGTGTCGCCGAGGAGGTTGATGTCCTGGGGGAGATATCCGAGGCGGTCGCCTTTTAGGCCCTCGCGAAACAGCGAGACGTCGGTATTGTCGAGGACGACACGGCCATGCGTTGGCATCGACAGCCCGGCGATCACCTGGCCGAGCAAGGACTTGCCTGACCCGGACGGACCGATGATGCCAAGGCATTCTCCGGGCATGAGGCTGAACGAGACGCCGTTCAGGAGCAGATGGTTGGTCCCCGCAAGCCTCACGTCAACATTGTCGACGACGAGGCCGCTTCGCGCCTGCAGCGGAGAAACCTCTGGGCTCTGCTGCCGGGCGACGGGGAATGCGGCGAGAAGTGCGCCGAGCCGCTGACAAGCGCTCACGGCCGTCACGAGCGATTTCCAGCCTGCGACCGCACTTTCGACCGGCGCGAGCGCCCGGCTGAACATCAGCGTGGAAGCAAAGATGATTGCCGGACTCTTCCCGTGATCGAGGACGAGCCATGCGGCAGCCCCCATGATCAGGACCTGCGACAGCGCGCGAACCGGCTTGGCGGCCAGTGAGACGATCTCGCCTCGCCGGAGTGCCACATCGTGCTCTCTGCGGGCGTGCTGCGCGTCACGGTGGATCATGCGCGCAGCGCTATCGAGCATTCCCATGGCGCGGATCATGTGGATGTTGCTCGCTGCAGTCTGGAGGCGGCCGCAGCTTCTGGATAGCGCGGCGCCGGATCTGAGCAGAACGTCTTCCGTGACCAGCTCTCCGGCAACCGTGAGCGCGAACAGGAAGGCGACGCAGCAGGCGCCCACCACGCCGAGCAGGGGATGGATCAGAACGAGGACAAGGAGGAACAAGGGCGCCCAGAGCGCGTCGAACAGCATCGGAGATGCGCCGGATTCGACGAACTGGCGCAGCACGGTGAGATCCCGATATGCGCCCGATGCTTGCGTCCAATCGCTGCGAAGCGCCGATTCGAGGCCGGCCGAAATCACGCAGGGACGAAGGCGATCGTCGAGCCAGGCGCCGAGGCGTCCCAGGACGGCGCGCCGCAATGCATCAAAGACGCCGCCGACGACCACCGTGATCGCGACAATGAGCGTGAGCAGGAGCAACGTCTCGCCGCTCCGGCTCGACAACACCCGGTCGTAGATCTGAAGAAGATAGATGGAGGGCGCAAACAGAAGCAGGTTGTAGCTGCAACTATATGCGAATACGAGACCCAGTGGTCCCACACAGGACCGGAGGGCTGCGTGCAGTGGCGTCCGGACCTGCGGCAGGATGGGCAACCGAATGGGCGGCATCAGCATGATCGTCACCGCCTGAAATCGAGGTCCGGTGCACTTGACCGATGGCCAACGTCGTCTGCCAACGGTATCGTATCGGCGGGGTATTGGCTCGAACTTCAGACCGGTGGCGGCGGCCACCGGTCCCTGCCAGTCGGACGAGCCGGTGGTCAGAAAGAAGTATCGAGATGGAAGCTCACTTCTCCGCCCAGCGCGGCGTTACCGTCTCCGCCATTGCCGCCGATGCCGGCCACGACCTCTTGGTGCTGGTCCACCGCGAGCTTGTTGATCTGGGTCGCATCCGTATTGGCGTATACCTTGGAGGTATCGTAACCGCTGTAGGATTTCTGGCTTCCGTTCGACTGGGCGTCTCCGCCATGGGCCTTCGAAAACAACGAGGCCTGCGCGTTGGCGCCGCCGGCATCCCAGTCTGCCGTCTGATTGACGTGATCGCCGGTGCTCACGTGCACGTCGGCACCTTCCGCCTTGTTGGTTGGATCGAAGTTGAGCGTCGGCTTGCTGATGATGGCTCCCTTGAAGGTGCCGTCGCCGCCATTTCCGACGTTCTGACCACCGGTGCTGATCGATTTGAATCCGATCGAGTCCGAGATGTTGATCGCTTTGGGCAACATTTGAGCCTCCTGCTTTCTGTTGGCTTTCGTGCATCATCCATCCCGATCAGGCGGACGCGCGCGGCAAGTCTGATCCGCCCAAGCGCGATGGCGATAGATGTCAAATCGGACACCATCCGGTCTGGTCGACCTACGTACGAAAGTATGACATTCGTCGCACAACATCGGAGCTCGAAACATCCGGGAGGGTCCGCAGGGCGAGCTTGCATGCGCAGAGTATCGACGCAACTCGCGATCGGGCTTGTGCGAGCGGCGCGATGTTTCGCTATCCCATCAGGTGAAGATCCGACAGAAGATGGGCGGAAAGATCGCCACCCAGCGCGAGATTGCCGTTGCCGCCGTCCCCGCCAAGCCCGGCGATCTGGACCGCACTCTGGTCGATGTGCACGTTGTTGACCTGATCGGCTAGGGCTGTCGAATGGGGACCCGCGATTGCGATATTGATGGGTGCATAGATCGCGACGCTGACATCGATCAGGCTGCCGACAAAATAGCCGTTGCCGCCATTGCCTGCGCCGTTCGAACCGGTCGCGATCGTGTCGGAGCCGCCCCACAAGCCATGGGAAAGAAGGCTTGCATGGCCGCCCGCCGCGGCGTTGCCGTTGCCGCCGTGTCCGCCAATGCCGGCGATCTGAACTATGGATTGATCCACGTAGGCGTCATTTGTCTGGACCGAATGAACGTTGGAGCCATAGCCCGCGACTGCGATGTTGATCGGGTCGTACAGTACGAAGGAAGTATGGACGAGCCCGCCGTAGAACGCGCCGTCGCCGCCATTGCCGGCCTGGCTTCCGCCCGTTTGAACGTCCCAGATGCTCCCTCCGTTGCTTGATCCCCAACTGGGGTCTAGCGTGATAACGCTGCCGCCGGCGGCCACATTGGCATTTCCGCCACTTCCGCCGACGCCCGCGATCTGAGTGGCCGATTGATCGATGTCGACCGTGTTCGATTGACTTGCATGCGCAGTGCCGCCCGAACCCGCCATCGCAATATTGATCGGATGATAGATCACCACGGGAGCGTCCACTATCGCACCCGAAAAATAACCGCTGCCCCCATTTCCGGCGCCGTTGTCGCCGCTCGCGATCACGCCGGCGCCCAACGACGTACTGACGCTCCCACCCGCTGCAATGTTGTCGTTGCCGCCATGGCCGCCGACGCCGGCCATCTGAAAAGCGGATTGATCGACATTCAAATTGTTGGATTGGTTGGCTAGAGCGACCGAGCCGTATCCCAGGCTCACGGAGATGTTGATCGGTTCGTAGACCAACAGGGACGCGTGAATGATCCCTCCGTAAAAGTGGCCATCCCCGCCGTTCCCGGCCGTGTTCGCCCCACTCTCGACCGAAGCAATGCTCATCCCGGGATAGGATGCGCCGGCAGCAGGCTTCGTGGACGGAGCATCCAGACCCGCCGCAGCGTGGTCGCCGGCGTGGCCGCCCGTGTCGACCCCCGATGTGGGATGTTTGGATTGAACCGGGTCGGAGTCATTATGCTGGGTATTCGCGCTCGCGGGGTGCGCTCCAGGACCTGCAAACGGGCCGGGACGATGGACTAGGGCGCCACCGCCGACCGCGTCTGCCACGAACGGGGCACTCGGCGCAGGGCTCTGTTCGTCCTCGCCATCGTACCCATCGTGGTGAAGAGAGGCGTGATGCAGCCGGATTCCATCCGACATCCGCGAAAAATCCATCGTAGCCTCCCTCATCGCAATCGCTCCGCGCGATCAGACGGGTTCTGCACTCCGGACAGAATGTCATCCTGGGAAGGTCGAATGCCCAGTCGTCAGTTCGGATATGGCGCTTCGTCTGGCACCCGTAACATCGGCTACATCCGTTCGGGTGCGGTTACAGCCTTTGCTGGCGCGGAATTCGTAACTGCGCCAGGGAGGTGGAGAAAAACTAAAGAAGTGTTCTCCCATGCTCCAGATCAGGATCTATGACGCGCAGAAGAATGCGCGCGAGGAAATCTACCGGGGTTCCGGGTACTCGACCAAGCTATGCACGAGGTGGGGCGGCAAATTGAGACGAGCGGACCGATCTAACCTTAGGAAAAGTCCTAACTGTCGGGGGTAGTCGGTGTCGTGTGCACGACGTGTGCACTGGGAGATCAAGACAAATCAACGCAGAGTCAGTTTTGGGATGGTCGCGCTCGGCCGTTACGGCGTGCTCTTCAAGTTGGCGACTTGCCCGAGCTTGGGACGCAAGGATAGGCGGACGATAGCGGTCACCCGCTACCAAGGCTCAGATTTTGCGCTCCAAACTACGATTTTGTACGATTTCTAACGCTAGGTGGTAGCGCCCCAACGTCGGCAGATCAGCATCTACGGCAACGACTGTTTGCTGGGCGTGCCTAAGCCGGTTTGCCGAAAATTGGCGGCGATGAGATGGGCGACCTTGGGCTCGGCCGCGGCGCCGAATTTGCGGATGGCGTCCTGAACGGCCCTGTCGGTATTGGTCACGCGCTGGTGTTGCCGCAAGTGCTCAAGCCAAGACGCGACCATAAACGTCTCCAGAAAGCGTCCGCTCTCGGCGGCGTCTTCGAAGACGTCCCAGGAATATGCGCCATCACGCCTTCGTTGTTGCTCCAAGTCTCTGATGGAGACGAGGAAGGCTTCGCGGCGCTCCGCGGAGATGCGGTACTCGACCGTAATCAGGACTGGCCCGCGGTCCGCGTCTGCCTCGATTGCCAAGATAGGTGAGGGCCAGTGCATCGAGGGCGCAAGATCGATGCCTGCACCGGTTTGAAGCTTCCAGCGCCAGGTCAACGCGATTCCTGCGACTGCGCCCGCAGCGGCTAGGAAGTGCGCCGTAGGCAAGCCGAGTCCAGAGGCAATTTGACCCCAGAGCGCGCTGCCAGCGGTCATCGCGCCGAAGAACACGGTGACGAAGATCGCCAACCCCCGGCCGCGCACCCAGTCCGGCAGTGAGACCTGAACTGAGACATTGACCGTCGCAAGGACGCCGATCCATGAGATACCGGCGATCAGGCACGCCGCAAGTCCGATCTCCGCGTGACGCGCGATGCCCAGGAGGATCAGACTAAGCGCCGTGCCGGCGGTGCCGGCCGCAACGAGCCCGTTGGGCCCGAAGGTTGTCCTCATCCAGGGCAGTATGAACGCACCGATGACGGCACCCACGCCGATCGCTCCGAGCAAGATGCCGTAGAGTGCTGGACCGCCCGCGATCTGATTGCGCGCCACGAGGGGGAGCAGTGCCCAATAGGCGCTCGCGAAGAAGAAGAACGCCGCCGCCCTGACGAGTGTCGCACGAAGCTTCGGATTGAATCGCGCATGGCGGAAGCCGATCACCATGGCGCCAGCGAGACGTTCCGGTGGAAGCGCGCTGCCTTGCGAAGACGCCGGGCGCCACCACAGGAGCGCTCCGATCACGGCGAAATTGCTCAGAGCATTGATCCAGAAGGGGGCCGCGATGCCGAACCCGCCGATGACGGCGCCACCCAGCGCCGGCCCGATGGCTCTGCTGATGTTGACGCCTACGCCGTTGCCGGCCACGGCCGCGGCCAGGTCTTGCCTCGGGACAAGCTGAGGGACAACCGACTGCCATGCGGGCGCGGTGAACGCAGCGCCGGCGCCGAGCAGAAACGTGAACAGCAGAAGGATGGGCGGAGTGACGAGGTTAAGCCCGACGAGCACCGCACTTGCTGCCGCGATGATTGTAAGGACGATTTCACAACCAATCAGAAAACGGCGTTTGTCGACAGTATCCGCCAGCGCGCCAGCCGGCAGCGCGAACAGGAACATCGGAAGGCTGCTCGCGACCTGAACCAGGGAGACGGTGAGGGGATTGGCATCGAGGCTGGTCATCAGCCATCCGGACGCAGCGTTGTACATCCAGGTGCCGACGTTGGCGACGACGGTTGCGATCCAGACAACCGTGAACGTGGTGTGCCGAAACGCGATCCACGGGGAAGTGTCGGGCACCGTCGACGATGGATCCGGCTTTTCGTTGGATAGGGGCATTGATTCACTCAAACCATCGAACCCGCGCAAGGCTGGCGGTGTCGGATCAAAATGCTCGAGAATCCGAGCGTCGCGTCAGTCGTTCGTCGGTTTCAACACGGTGGTGTAGTTCGCCGGTAGCCACTCGAACCGGCCATCGACCGAGCGGATATGTCCGATTCCAGGAAAGGCGATGTGAGCCGCCGCGATCCACGTCGACGTCCGCGCGGGCCGAGCGAAGGCTGCCGTGCGTTCCAGTTCCGCCGACAGCGGATTGCTGTCGTAAGTCACGGTCACGGCGGGATCGGGAAACTGGATCGGCGCAACATGGACGAGATCGCCCCAGACAAGCAATGTTTGCCCTCCGCTCGAGACCTCGTACGAGGTGTGTCCTGGGGTGTGCCCGGGAGTAGGAATTGCACGAATCCCCGGCGAAAGCTCCTGACCTTCCGAGAAGGGCTTCAGCCGGCCGGATTCCCTGTAGGGCTTCAACGAGGCGCGATCGCCTTCGAACATCGGCTTGAGGAATTTGGGAGCTTCACTCTCGTTCTTGGCGTCGAGCCAGTAGTCGAGGTCCTTCTGGTTGACCCTTATGGTTGCATTGGCAAACGCAGGCTTTCCTTCTGGAGCGATGCCGCCGACGTGATCGGCATGCAAGTGCGTGAGATAGATCTCGTCGATCTGCTCCGGTCTGTATCCGGACGCGCGCAGATTTTCGAGAAGGTGCCCGCAACATGCGCCATAGAGGCTGCCGGCGCCGCTGTCGATCAGAATGAGCCTGTCTCCCGTGTTGACCAAGAAGGCATTGATCGAACCTTCCACGGGAGCTGCGAGATCGGAGGCGGCGAGCACGGCATCCCCTCTACCGGGATGGCTTTCCGCGAGCTTCACGGCTTTCCGGTCTCCGCCCGGCATCGTCTCGTTCCTGGTCATCACGTCGTGGACTGGAAACGGATGGGTCCCGTCGAGCAAGGCCGTTATCTCCATGCGCCCGAGCATGATGCGATAGAAGCCCGGCGCCTGGGTGCGTACCTGGGGAGCGCCGGCATGCACCTGGCCGTGAGACAGCAGGGATACGAATGTCAACATCGCGACGGTGCGGATCGGCTTCATCCTTGTCTCCTCATCGCCAGGTGTCCCGGTTCAGTCGACGGCATGACATGGTGCGGTTGAGGATTTCATCCGTTCCAGCCCTTCAGAAAATCGAGAAGAAGCTTGTTGACCGCTTCCGGTTGTTCTTCCTGCGGAAGATGGCCGCAACGTTCGATCGGGGCGACCGAGAGGGTTTCCGCCATCTCGCTCCAGACCGCCTTCATGTCGAAGAGACGGCCGACGGCGCCGAAGTCTTCACCCCAAAGGGACAGCACGGGACACCGGATCTTCTGCTCCGCGTCCTCGAGATCCTGCGCGATGTCTTCTGCGCTGGCGCGATAGTCGGACATCGCGCCCCGTACGGCGCCAGGCGCGCTGTAGGACTTCACGTAGGTCTCGAACGCCTCGCCGGAGATCGTCATCGGGTCGTGGCACCAGTCGGAAAAGAAGTGACGAAGCCAGATGTCCTCGCGTCCCGCGATCAGTGCCTCCGGCAGGTCGGGGATCTGGTGGAACATGAAGAACCAGTATTCGCGGGCGACTTTCGCAGTCATCTCGCGCGCGACGATGCGGGTTGGAACGTTATCCATGACGACGAGGCGATCGACCAGATCCGGGTGGTCCTTGACCAGGCGGGTCGCGACCCGCGCGCCGCGATCGTGTCCGATCAGTGCCACGCGCCCCACGCCGAGTGTCTTCAAGAGCTCGACGATGTCGTTGGCCATCGTCCTCTTGTCGTAGCCGTTCGGCGGTTTGTCGGTCTCGCCGTATCCGCGCAGGTCCGGCGCGATTACCCGGTAGTGGGGGGCAAGCGCCGGTATCTGGAAACGCCAGGCGAAGCTGGTCTCCGGGAAGCCGTGCAACAGCACGATCGGAGGACCGGCCCCAGCCTCCAGATAGAACTGGCGGATGCCGTTTGCTCGGCAGGTTGCGCGACGAATGGTGGTCACGGATGTCATGCCCGGAGTAAGAGGTTTCCGGGCACGATCCTTGGTCAAGTCGGAGGGGACTGATTGCAGGTTGTCACGGCGTTTTGCACGATTGCGTCGCTGTAGTTGCGGAAACGGTCGGTTGGGGCACCGAATTTTACCCTGGCGGCGGTTCCAAGATCGGGAAAAAGTCCAAGACGCGCGGCGATGTTCGGGATTGCATGTTCGTAACGACCAGCAACGCAAGGGAGAACGAGGATCCGCGAGGTGGACATGGTACCCCGAACGGACGGCTTCGGGATCGAGGATCAGGCAGCAACTGCGTGAACGCACGGGGACTTCATCACGTCACAGCAATCATCGGCGACGTGCGGCGCGCCGGCGGCTTCTACGCGGGTGTGCTGTCGCTCAATCGGGTCAAGAAGACCGTCTGCTATGACGACCCCGGCAGTTACCACGTCTACTACGGCGACGACGTCGGAAATCCGGGCACCGTAATGAGCACGCTGGCCTGGAATTGCGTGACGCCGGGGCTGACCGGCGCCGGCGAGGTGGTGCAGACCGCCTTCCGCGTCGCAGGGGATTCACTCGACGGGTGGGCCGATCGGCTCGCTTCTGCGGGTGTGCCCTATCGATCGGAGGTGTCGCCCTTCGGCGAGCGTACGCTCTGTTTCTCGGATCCCGATGGTACGGCCCTCTCGCTGATCGAGACATGGGAGGGACGATCGGGGCAGGCGGACCCAAACTCCAAGGCCGATCTCGCGCTGCGCGGCCTTCATGGCGTCACGCTGAATGTCCGCGAGGAGGATGAGACCATCGACATCCTCCAGAAGGTTTTCGATTTCCAGCTGGTCTCTCAGAGAAACGGCGCCATGCGCTTCGTGGCTCATGACGGTCCGGGCGGGACGATCACCTTGCGCATGATCGGAAAGTCATCGCGGGGGCGCCTCGGCGGCGGCACCATCCGGCACGTCGCCTTCCGCGCGAGCAATCTCGACGATCGATCGGAGATGGTCGAGAAACTCCAGTCGGTGTACGGCATCGTGGTGAGCGATCCCATCGAGCGGACCTACCTGAACGCGGTCGGCTTCCGCGCACCCTGCGGCGTGCTTTTCGAGATCGCGACCGACGGCCCGGGTTTTGCGGTCGACGAGGCGCCGGAGCAGCTCGGCCAGCAACTTCAGCTTCCCGCCTTTCTCGAAGAGCGTCGCGCCGAACTGGCGGCGATCCTGCCTCCGCTCGCTTGAACTGCCTGTCGACCATCGCGAGCCCGACCTTCCATGAAATCGGTCAGTCGCGGGCACATGAAGTCAAGGAATGCTCTCACGCGAAAGGGCAGCCGCGGTCCACCGTGATAAAGCGCATGAATTTGTTCCTCGTCACCTGCCGTGCCCTTGAGAACCTCGACCAGGCGGCCAGCCGATATGTCGTCGCGGACGTGATAGTCGGCGAGCCTTGCAAGGCCGATGCCCGCGATTGCCATTCGCCGCAGGCTTTGAGCGTTGTTTGCGAGCAGCGAGCCGCTGATTGCCCGGTCGGCAATTCGCCCGCTCTCCTTCAGAGGCCAGACCGGGGCAGAGCGCCGGAAATTGAATCCCAGGCAGTTGTGACGTGAAAGGTCCTGAACCCTTTTTGGCTCACCTAGCCGATTTATGTAGTCTGGAGATGCGACGATCCTTCTTTTGACGACCCCGATGCGTCGGGCAACCATCGCGGAGGCTTGCAACGGCCCGACCCGGAAGGCGACATCGGTCCGGTCGAGGTACATGTCGACGATTTCGTCGGAGAGCGAGATGTCGACCACGATCTCAGGGTGTGCTTGCCAAAAGGCGGGGAGCAGAGGCTCGAGGCCGAAAATGCCGAAGGACACCGTGGTGTTGACCCGGATCGTCCCGCCGGCCGCCGCTGCACCCCGAGAAATGCCGCGTTCGATGCCATCGAGTTCGGCCAGCAGTGCAACACTCTTGTCGTGGTACATCCGACCCTCTGACGTCAGCGACAGCCGCCGCGTCGAACGCTCGAACAGTCTGACGCCGAGCCGCGCCTCGATCCTTCCGATGAGCTTGCTGACGGTTGACGGTGTCATCAACAGTCGACGGGCTGCCTCGGAATAGCTCTGGGCTTCCACCACACGGAGGAAGACCTGCATTTCCCCGATGCGATTATCCATCGTGTATCCATCTATGAAACCGTTTCACAGATAAAGTGGAATTGGAGCGGATTATCAAGTCCGCCAAATGTCACCTATGCTGGGTCATCGTTTCGTTTTGCGATCGATTTTCCTGCTGACACGCCACTGTCGGATCGGTGACTTGAACGAGGACGACTATCGCTCTAAGAGGAAAATCGGTGCGGCTGACGTGATCTGCAGGTGGTCCTTCGGACTCATGATGGCGGCATATCCAATGATGGATAGCTTTGAATACCCCGATGATGGAAGAGTCTGATAGTACGACCGGCGGCTTCTACGGTCGTCGCCTCAGCCAGCACCTGGGAATGGAGGGTGACTGCCTGCTGCGCATCAAGCGCGAAGGGCAGTTGG
Organism: Bradyrhizobium sp. 1200_D9_N1_1; assembly: GCF_052075915.1. Taxonomy (NCBI): domain Bacteria; kingdom Pseudomonadati; phylum Pseudomonadota; class Alphaproteobacteria; order Hyphomicrobiales; family Nitrobacteraceae; genus Bradyrhizobium; species Bradyrhizobium sp. 1200_D9_N1_1. The sequence continues at coordinate 2,289,632 of NZ_CP197226.1, forward strand.
CACTGGCGATGACCCGGCTGACCTGCTCTCAATTCGTTCGGGAGCGGACCGCGGTCATTCCTTCCGAACCGGCCTTCAGCATCCTGCAACAGCTCGGTGACCTCGATCGGCATTCCTGTTGGCTCGCTGGACGACCGAGATATTCGGGAGCTTTCGGTGCGGGGACCGTGAGCGTCATCAATCTGATGGACAACCCTCAATGTGAGTTCAAAGGCCCGTTCGATGCCGTTCAATACTACGTGCCCCAGACGGCCCTCGACGAGTTTGCCCGTGAGCACGGGGCCAAACCGATCTCGACGCTCAAATGGAGCAGGGATCAGCGTGACCCCTTCCTGTCGACCCTGTCCAGCGTTCTGCTCAGTGCGGTGGAGCAGGATCCGACGAGCAATCAGCTCTTCGTCGATCAGATCGGGTTGAGTGTTCTGGCCCATTTCGCCCAAACCTATGGCGGAATGCGCCCACAAGGAAAAGCTGCGGGTGGAGGCCTTGCCCCCTGGCAGGAGCGTCGCGCCAAGGAAATCATGCGAGCGCGTCTCGCCAGCAATCTGACGATTGCCGACGTCGCCGCCGAATGCAAGTTGACGCCAAGCCACTTCGCCAGATCGTTCCGGCGCAGCACGGGCGTTGCCCCGCACGAATTCCTGTCCCAGCTTCGCATCGACGAGGCGAAGCGCCTCATGCTGAGCACCAAGCTTCCGCTCGCCGACATTGCACTGATCTGCGGCTTTGGCGACCAGAGCTACTTCACCCGGGTGTTTTCCCGCAACGTGGGGGCCAGCCCCGGAGCATGGCGAAGGGCCCGCTCCGAGGGCTGACGCAAGCAGGATCCTGTCTCAAGCGGGTCGGATCATGTCGCGGGCGTAGGCCAGGCCGATCCCGTATCCTCCGGCATGAGATTCGACGATGGCGCGTGCGCCATCGTAGGTTTCGTGCCTCGTCCAATCGCGCTGCATCTCGAGCAGAACCTGGATCCAGGATGTGAGGCGGGCGCCTGCGGCCTGCATCCGGCCGAGAGCCAGTTCGTGACTCGCAGTCGTCAATCCTCCGCAGGCGTCGCCGACGACGTAGACTTCCAAGCCGGCTGACAGTGCAGAAAGCACCGCGAACGTCACGCATGCCTCGGTCAGCAGACCCGAAACGATCAGGCGGCTTCGACCGGTGGCCAGAACGGCCGCGCGCGCCTTGTCGTCTTCCCACATGCTCATGCTGCGCCGGTCGATCGGCTCGACGCCTGGAAGCGCCGCCTTGACCGCCGGCATCAGCGGCCCGCTGTACACTTTCGTCGCCGAGGTGGAGGCGACGACCGGCAGGCCGAACACGGTCGCGGTCTTCGCGAGCGCGACCACGCTGTTCATGAGAACCTGCCGGTCGATCGACCCCACTCCGAAAGCCAGGCCGGCCTGTTGGTCGATCAAGAGCAGGGCGCAGTCCCTGGGCTCGAGCAGATGAAGCGGATTCGGGGCCATCGACTTTCTCCGGTTAGGCCTTCAGGAACGCGAGGAGGTCTGCGTTGACCTGGTCGGCATGCGTCGTCGCCGTTGCGTGCGGAGCGCCCGGATAAATCTTCAGCTTGGCGCCCTTGATCATCTCGGCGGCCAGCTTGCCCGTGTAGGGGAACGGCACGACCTGATCGTCCTCGCCGTGAATCACCAGGGTGGGCACGTCGATTTTGGCCATGTCTGGCCGGAAGTCGGTTTCCGAGAACGCGGTCACGCAATCGATGGTCGCCTTGACCGACGCCTGAAGCGCGATCTGAAGGGTCTGCTTGAAGACGCCTTGCGACACCTTCGTGCCGTGGTTGGTGCCGTAGAAGAGGGGGCTGAAGTCGTCGAGGAATTGCGCACGGTCCTTCACCAGGCCGGCCTTGATGCCGTCGAACACCGACTTGTCGACACCGTCATGGTCCGCGGTCTTGACGAAGAGGGGCGTCACGGCGCTGAGCAGGACGAATTTGGCGACCCGCGACGTGCCGTGCCGCGCCACGTAGCGCGCGATGTCTCCGCCGCCCATGGAGAATCCGACCAGCGTCACATCCTTCAGGTTGAGATGATTAACGATGTCAGCGATGTCGTCGGCGAAGGTGTCGTAGTCGTAGCCCGTCCAGGGCTGGCTCGACCGGCCGAAGCCCCTGCGGTCGAACGCCACCGTTCGATAACCGCGCTCGGCGAAGAAAAGCATCTGCGCGTCCCACATGTCCGCGCTGAGCGGCCAGCCATGGCTGAACAGGATCGGCTTTCCGCTTCCCCAGTCCTTGTAATAAAGCTCGGTGCCGTCCCGCAATTCAAGCAAGGCCATCGTTCGCTCCTGTGACGAATTGATGAAAACCGAACGGCATTCTGCAAGGCGGTTCGGTCCTCCTGCCCGCAAGTTTGCGGATAGGGCGCGGATTGGCTTGCACGATCTGCGCGTCGTTTGGACATGCTGGCGATCTCCGACCGGCGCTGCGGACATGCGCCCGGCAATTCGCCGCACGTGAATGATCATCGCGCCGAAATCCAAGCCGCGACGAAATCGTCCAAGCGTTGGCCGGCGTTCAGGGTTCACGATACAGCCGCCCATCCATCCCCTTTCGCTCGATCGCTCATGCCGATCGCAAGGAGAACTTCTCGATGTCGAAACTCGATATGCTCACCCCCGACAACAGCGCGATCGCTCTGATCGACTACCAGCCGGCCATGTTCCAGGGCGTTCAATCGCATGACCGCCTCGTCACGGTTAACAACGTCCAGATCCTGGCAAAGGCCGCGAAGCTCTTCAAAATTCCGACCGTGCTGACCACGGTGGCGCGGGATTCCTTCTCCGGCCCCTTCATGCCGGAAGTCGCCTCGCTGTTTCCGGAGCACGACATCATCGACCGCACGTCGATGAATTCCTGGCTCGACGCGAACTTCCGCAAGGCGGTGGCTGCCACCGGTCGCAAGAAATTCGTGCTGGCCGGTCTCTGGACCGAGGCCTGCGTGATCTTTCCGACCCTGGACATGCTCAAGGAAGGTTACGAGATCTACATTGCCGCCGACGCTTGCGGCGATCTCTCGCTCGAAGCCCACAACCGCGCCATGGAGCGCGCCATCCAGGCAGGAGCGGTTCCCATCACCTCGTCGCAATACGCCTACGAGCTTCAGCAGGACTGGGCGCGCAGCGAGACCTACGAAGGAATGATGGACATCCAGCGCGCGCATTCGCCCTACGGAATCCAGATCCGCTTCTCGAAATGGGCACTCGGCGAACATGCCTCCGAAGGGGGCGCGAAAGCCGGCTGAACCTCCTCCAATTGCGGATCGCCGTGATGAAGATCTATCTGTTGTCCCTTGGCGCCGGCCTGTTGGTCGGCGTCATCTACAGCCTTCTCAACGTGCGCTCGCCCGCGCCGCCGCTGGTCGCGCTGGTCGGGCTTCTTGGCATCCTCGCCGGTGAGCAGATCGTTCCCGTGGCCCGGCAGCTGTTGTCCGGGCACGGGCTGGCGTCGGCGTGGCAGCAAGCCAAGTGCGCCCCACACATGTTCGGCATGCTGCCCGGTCGTCAAAACGACCAATCGAAAAATGCCGCCTCGGTGGACGGCCAGGAGAAACATTCATGAGCTCCGCACCCGATATCATCCTGCATCGTGGTCTGTTCACGACGCTCGATCGCTCGAACCCGGCGGCTTCGGCGGTCGCGATCGCCGATGGCCGCTTCGTCGCGGTCGGGCACGATCATGACGTGATGAAGCTGGCGGGGCCGTCCACGAAGATCGTCGATCTCAGGGGACGGCGCGTGTTGCCGGGCCTGATCGACAACCACCTTCACATCATCCGCGGCGGTCTGAACTTCAACATGGAGCTGCGCTGGGACGGGGTACGCTCGCTCGCCACTGCGATGGATATGCTGAAGCGGCAGGTCGCCGTCACGCCACCGCCGCAGTGGGTCAGAGTGGTCGGCGGATTCACCGAACACCAATTCGCGGAGAAGCGGCTTCCGACGATCGACGAGCTCAACGCCGTCGCGCCCGACACGCCGGTCTTCCTGCTGCATCTCTACGATCGGGCCATCCTGAACGGCGCGGCGCTGCGGGCCGTCGGTTATGCGAAGGACACGCCCGAACCGCCGGGCGGCGAGATCATGCGCGATACCAAGGGCAATCCGACGGGTTTGCTGCTGGCCAAGCCCAACGCCAACATCCTCTACGCGACCCTTGCCAAGGGCCCGAAACTTCCGTTCGATTATCAGGTCAATTCGACGCGTCATTTCATGCGCGAATTGAACCGGCTTGGCGTCACCGGTGCGATCGACGCCGGCGGAGGATTCCAGAACTATCCCGACGACTACGCCGTCATCCAGAAGCTGAGCGACGAAGGCCTCCTGACGATACGACTCGCCTACAACCTTTTCACCCAGAAGCCCAAGGGCGAGAAGGCAGACTTCCTGAACTGGACGAAAACCTCGAAGTACAAGCAGGGTGACGACTATTTCCGGCACAACGGTGCCGGCGAGATGCTGGTGTTCTCGGCGGCCGACTTCGAGGATTTTCGGGTCGCGCGTCCGGACATGCCTGCGGAGATGGAAGGCGAGCTCGAGGAGGTCGTTCGGGTCCTCGTTCAGAACAAATGGCCGTGGCGTCTCCATGCCACCTACGACGAGACGATCTCACGGGCGCTGGACGTTTTCGAGCGGGTCAATCAGGACATTCCCCTGGAAGGGCTGCACTGGTTCTTCGATCACGCCGAGACGATCTCGGACCAGTCGATCGATCGCATCGCGGCGCTCGGCGGCGGCATCGCCGTGCAGCACCGGATGGCCTATCAGGGCGAATACTTTGTCGAACGCTACGGGGCGGGAGCCGCCGAGGCGACGCCGCCGGTCAAGAAGATCATCGACAAGGGCGTCAAGGTGTCGGCCGGTACGGACGCGACCCGCGTTGCGTCCTACAACCCGTGGGTCTCTCTGTCCTGGCTCGTCACCGGCCGGACCGTCGGCGGGTTGCGCATCACGCCCCAGCGCAATTGTCTGGATCGCGAGACGGCGCTGCGGATGTGGACCGAAAACGTGACGTGGTTCTCGAACGAAGAGGGTAACAAGGGTCGGATCCAGGTCGGCCAGCTCGCCGACCTCGTCGTCCCGGACCGCGACTACTTCTCGTGCAGCGAGGCCGAGATCGCCGATACGACTTCGCTGCTGACCATGGTCGGAGGCAGGATCGTCTATGGCGCGGGAGACTTCTCCAAGCTGGAGAGCGTCACACCGCCGCCCGCCATGCCGGACTGGTCGCCGGTCCGCCGCTTTGGCGGGTACGCGGCCTGGGCCGACGACACGGCAAAGACGAAGGATACCAGCCTCGCGATGAAGGCCATGCAGATGTGCGGCTGCGCCAATTCCTGCGGCGTCCACGGACACGACCATGCGGCGGCCTGGTCGAGCCGGTTGCCGGTCTCCGACCTCCGAAGCTTCTGGGGCGCGCTGGGGTGCGCCTGCTGGGCGGTCTGACATGCCTGCCGCAGCCACACCGAACCGGATCTCCGTGATCCTGCGCTGGCCGCTTCTGTGGCATGCGGCCAGGCTGGCCCTGGTATCGGCCTATCTGCTCGGCGGCTTCATCAAACTGCTCGATTTCGCGGGCGCGGTGGCCGAGCAGGAACATTTCGGCCTGTATCCGGGCTGGCTGTGGGCGACCGCCGCTATCGTGGTCGAACTCGGCGGGTCTCTGCTTGTCGTCGTGAATCGTTTCGTGTGGCTGGGGGCCGGCGGGCTCGGCATCCTGACGTTCGTCGCGATGCTCACCGCAAACGCGTTCTGGACCATGGGCGGCCATGAGAGATTCATGGCCACGAATGCCTTCTTCGAGCATCTCGGCTTGATTGCGGGCCTTGTCATCGTATCGATTCTGTCCAATGAGACTTCGCATCACCCGGACCGGGCGCCGCGATCTCAATCCGTCCAAGGAGTTTCCTGATGAAATCAACACGGATGTTCGCTGTCGTGGCGTTGGCGGCGGCTGTCGCGGTGAGCTCGCCGGTCGTCGCCAGGGAAGCAACGAAGTCGAAGGAGCAGGCTGTTGCCGTTGCCCCGCAATACGACACAACGCACGTCTACGTCGCGCCTGAGGACGTGGACAAGTTCGTATCCAGTTTTCTGGCCACGTTTGGCGGCAAGAGCACCAAGCAGGTGGTGGCAACCGTAACGCCCACGCCGAGCAGCACCACGTCGCAACTGTTGCAGACGCCTGTCGGCACCGTCTCGCTGTTCGGCTTCAAGACGCCCATCCCTTATCCTTTCGGGGCCGAACGTAACGGCTACCTCGTCGGCGACATGGACGAGGCGATCAAGGCGGCCCGCGCTGCGGGGGCTGACGTGATCGTCTCCACCTTCCCGGATCCCATCGGGCGCGATGCCGTGGTCCAGTGGCCCGGCGGCGTCAACCTCCAGCTCTACTGGCATACGACGAAACCCGACTACGCTCCCTTCGAGCGGATTCCGGAGAATCGCGTATACGTCTCGCCCGACAGGGCCGCCGCCTTCACCCGGAGTTTTCTTGCCTTCTCCCGCGGCAAGGTCGTCTCGGACGACGCGAAGGCGCCCGGCGTCGAGATCGGAAGACCCGATTTGACCTACCGGCGCATCCGGATCGAGTCCCCATTCGGGAAGATGGTCGTGTTGGTCACCGACGGTCATCTGCCCTATCCCTACGGTCGGGAGACGACGGGTTATGAAGTCGCTGACCTCGCAGCCACCCTCGGCAAGGCGAAGGACGCCGGCGCCACGGTGCTGGTCGAATCCTACACGTCGAGCAGCCGGTCTGCTGCGTTCGTCATGTTCCCCGGCGGGTACGTCGCCGAGATCCACTCCCTTGGCCCGAAGAGTGCATCGCGGGCGGACGCCAAATGAGGTGACGTCCGCCGATGCTGGCACGGGGCGATATGCGCAACTTCTGGATCGTTCTGACGCTTGCGACCCTTGGCGCCGGCGTCGGGTTCGCGCGGGCCGAGGACGCTGCGGTCTCCAAGCGGCCGGCGATCCAGGCGAACCGCTGGGCAGAGGACTGGTCGGTCCTTGCCGATCCCAGGTTGCGTACCGAACCGTTTGACGGGCTCAAATACATCCCGCTTTGGGCCACCGATCCGAAAAGCTACGTCTCGCTGGGGGCGACGCTGCGCGAACGCTTCGAGACCAATAGCGCAGCGGCGTTCGGCACCGGCAACACGTCCTCGGACAGCTATCTCATACAGCGTTTGCAGGTCCACGCCGACATTCATTTCAACGAGAACTGGCGCGCCTTCGTGCAGCTCGAGGACGATCGGGCCTTCGACAAGCTCAGCATCTCCCCTGTCGACCAGGACCGTGCCGACCTTCGTCTTGCCTTCCTTGAATACGTCAACACGTTCTCCGGCGGAACGCTGAAGGCACGCGTCGGGCGACAGGACTTCGCGTTCGACCTGCAGCGCTTCGTGTCGTCGCGGGACGGGCCCAATGTCCGGCAGTCGTTCGATGCGCTCTGGGCCGACTGGGAAACCGGCGTCTGGCGCTTCATCGGCTTCGTCAGCCGCCCCGTCCAATACTTCGACGTTCGTCCTTTCGACGACACCTCGAACGACAACTTCCGCTTCAGCACGCTCCGGGTCGAGCGGAAGGTCATGGGTGACAACGAGCTGTCGGGCTACTACTCGCTGTACGAGCGGAAGAGCGCCAGATATCTCGATGCATTGGGCGACGACCGCGTCATGATCTTCGCGCATGCGTTTCATGCGCGAAGAGGTGTCGCGCCACCATGCTTCGATGACCTGACGTTCGCAGAGCAGCGTCGTGCCGATCCCGCCGGTGAAGCTGATCCAGGCCTCGAAGCATTTTTCGGGTACGGCGGTCGGCACAGGAATACCGGCGGCGATGGCGCCGGCTAGCTCATCGCGCAGGCCCCGTCCGGCGGCTTCCTGCTTGGAGAATTTGTTGATCACGATGAGGTCGACATCCTGCGCGATCGCGCTTGCGACCGCGACGGATGCGTCGGCAAGACCGGCGGCATCCAGTTTGCACGCCATGGCGCCGCTGCCGAGCGGCTGGCAGATCGAGATCTCGCGGCCGGTCATGAGGTCGATAGCCTGCATGCCGACCTGGCAGCCGCTTCCGTCCTTGATGTTGCGTTGGACGATACCGCCAATGCGTTCACCCGCCCGCACCAGGTCTTGCGCGAAATCGGCGAGCAACGTGTCGAGGTCGTCTTGCGGCCGGTAGAGAATGGCGGCAACGCGGTTCGGGTCTATCTCGGCGAAATCAATAGGCATGGCTGTGGTCCCTGCTTCGCTTCGTACGCCGGTATCCTGAGTTGAGCAATGGTCGAGCTGCCCTGGCGCCGTCGGCCCCATATTACCGATCGCGCAACCGGATGCCCGGACCAGTGAAACGCCCTTGACCTGGGCGAAGACGGCCATGCCGTCCGATAGTCCAAGCAAATCCCGCGACCGGCTGCTGATGCGCGAAAGGATCGGGGCGCCCGATCCATCAGAGTCGAGCCCGAGCACGATCGTGACCTCGCCTGCGCCAGGCGGCGATTGTGTGACAATGCGCGCGGGCAGAATGTTGAGGATCGAGCTCTCCGAGGGCCGCGCCCTGACGATGCTGACGTCGCTTGCCGCGATGCGGAGCCGTTGCCGTGCGCCGACGGCGATGCGATGTGACGGCACATGCAGCAGGCCGCCGTTGACGGCGAGCGTGAGCAGACCGTAACGCTCGTCATAAGCCTCCACCAGGCCATCGATGCTGACCGCCGCGTCGCGGCTGTACGCCAGTGGCAGTGCAGGGTCGCTTTGCAGGATATGGAGCGGCCCTGCGCCAACGACGCGCCCGCGCTCCATCAGAACCAGGTAGTCGGCAAACCGCTCGATTTCAGCCATGTCGTGACTGATGTAGAGAACGGGCAGCGAAAGCCGTTCATGCAGGCGCTCGAGAAACGGCAGGATCTCGTTCTTGGTGGTACGGTCGAGCGCGGCCAACGGCTCGTCCATCAGCAGCAGCCGCGGCTGCGACAGCAGGGCGCGGCCGATCGCGACCCGCTGACGCTCGCCACCGGAAAGGCGGTGCGGCGAGCGGCCGAGCAGCGCGGTGAGGCCGAGCAACTCCACCACCTCGTCGAAGCCGATCGACGTAGCGGCAGCCTTCGGCGCGCCGTAGAGCAGGTTGCCTCGCACCGAGAGATGCGGAAACAGGCTCGGCTCCTGAAACACGTAGCCGACCGGCCGCCGATGTGCCGGCCGGAACGCCATGCCGTCCTGCCAGATCTCGCCGTCGATCGCGCAAAAGCCGTCGGACAGGCGCTGCAGCCCGGCAATGCAGCGCGCGATCGTGGTCTTGCCGCAGCCGGACGGGCCGAAGATCGCGGTGACGCCGGTGGCGGGCACGCTCAGGCTGGCATCGAGCACGAAGCGTCCCAGCCGACCGCGAAAGGCGGCGTCGATACGACCGCGCCCGTCGGCCGTCACGAGGCGGTCCTGGCGCTGTGCCTGTCGATCAGCGTCATCGTCAGGATCACCGCAAAGGCAAAGATCACCATGCCGCCGGCGAGCAGGCTCGCTTCCCGCCAGCGCGAGGCCTCGACATAGTCGAAGATCGCGACCGACAGCACCTTGGTGCGGCCGGGAATGTTGCCGCCGATCATCAGCACCAGACCGAATTCGCCGACGGTATGCGCGAAGCCGAGCACGGCGCCGGTGAGAAAACCCGGCCGCGCCAGCGGCACCGCGATCGTCCAGAACGCGTGCCAGGGCGAGGCACGCAAGGTCGCCGCGACCTCCAGCGGCCGCTCGCCCATTGCGGTGAAGGCGTTGCGGATCGGCTGCACCACGAACGGCATGGAATAGACCACCGAACCGATGATGAGGCCCTCGAAGGTGAAGGCGAGCGTGCGTCCGCCCCACAATTGCGCGATCCATCCGCCTGGCCCTTCCGGGCCAAGCAGGACCAGCAGATAGAAGCCGAGCACGGTCGGCGGCAGCACCAGCGGCAGTGCGACGATGCTCGCGATGATCTCGGTCCACCAGCCCTTGGCGCGCGCCAGCCACCAGGCCAGTGGCGTGGCCAGCACCAGCAGGATCGCGGTCGAGATCGCGGCGAGCTCGACCGTCAGCAAAACCGACTGGCGGATCTCGGTCGACCATATCTCCATGCGCTTCAGCTCTGCCCGTCCAGCACGTAGCCGTATCTCTCGATGATGGAGCGTGCCTCGGGGCTCCTGAGGAAGGCGATGAACGCGCTGGCGGCTTCGTTCCCGGCGCCGCTCTTCAGCAGTACCGCGTCCTGGCGGATCGGATCATAGAGCGCCTCCGGCACCACCCAGCGCGACCCGGCATCGCGGCCGGTCAATTGCGACAGCGCGACGAAGCCGACCTCGGCGTTGCCGGTCTCGACGAACTGATAGGCCTGGGTGATGGTCGCGCCCTCCACCAGCTTCGGCTTGAGGCTTTCGTACAGGTTGAGCGACTTCATGGTTTCCACGGCGGCGAGCCCGTAGGGCGCCGCGGCCGGATTGCAGATCGAGAGTTTTGCGAAGGCCGCAGCCTTCAACGTCTCTTCGCCCGTCACGATGCCGGGTGACTTGCTCCACAGCACGAGCTTGCCAATCGCGTAGGTGAAGCGACTGTCCGGGACCGCAAGGCCGTCCTCGACAAGCTTCTTCGGGCGCGAATCGTCGGCGGACAGGAATACCTGGAATGGCGCGCCCTGTGTGATCTGCGTGTAGAACTGTCCGCTCGCACCGAAGCTCAGCACCGCCTCGTGTCCCGTCTTTTGCTTGAAGACGGCTGCGATCTCCTTCGCGGCTTCGGTGAAGTTGGCAGCCACGGCGACGTTAGTCTGCGCGGCTTGCGCCGGCGCGGATGCGAGCAGCAGGCCCGCAAAGAAGGCGATCGAGCGAAACAGTCTCATGATGAACTCCAACGGACGGCAACCGCTTCCGCAAAGCCCGATTGCTGCGAGGCGCCGGCCATTGCAGGCTCAGCAATCGGCGTGCCGGATGCGCGGACGAAGCTTGGTGTGCGCCTTGCAGGAACGGGCGTTGAAAGAGCGGGGTTTCCGCCCAGTGCCGCGGCGGGACTGACTATCTGTGTCGGATTTCCGACAATGTGGTCGGCAAGCTGACACGATCGAAGGGAAGCACAATATGGCTACCGTTGCATCGCGCGCCGAGCTCGAACGTTTACTGGAAGACGACGTTCCATACGGTGATCTTACCACCGAGGCACTGGGGATCGGCGCAGTTGACGGCGTCATGCGTCTTTCCGCGCGCGCGCCGATGGTGCTCGCGCTCGCCGAGGATGCCGCCAAAATCATCGAGCTGTCTGGCTGCAGCGTCGACCTTTGTGCCGCATCCGGCTCGGCGCTGCAGCAGGGCGCGCCGATCCTTGAAGCGTGCGGTCCGGCCGCGGCGCTGCTCAAGAGCTGGAAGGTGGCGCAGACCTTGATCGAGATCTGGTCAGGCGTGGCCAGCGAGACCCGCGCCATCGTCGACGCGGCAAGGGCGGTCGCACCAAATATTCCGGTTGCCTGCACGCGCAAGAACGTGCCGGGTACCAAGCGCTTTGCTGTGGCGGCCGTGAAGGCCGGCGGGGCCGTGATGCACCGGCTCGGCCTCTCGGAGACGGTGCTGGTCTTTCCCGAGCACCGGGCCTTTCTTGGCCAACAGCCGCTGTTTCAGACGGTTGAGCGGTTGCGCCGGGCGGCGCCAGAGAAGAAGCTCGTGATCGAGGTGAATACCGCTGATGCCGCACTTGCCGCAGCGGTCGCCGGCTTCGACGTGATCCAGGCCGAGAAGTTTTCGCCGGCCGAGGTCGCTGCGTTAGTCAAGCGCGTAGCCGTGATGGCGTATACGCGCGAACGTCCCATCATCGCCGCCGCCGGCGGAGTCAATGCGGCTAATGCCGCGGCCTACGCAGAGGCTGGGGCCGATATCCTGGTGACTTCATCGCCCTATCTTGCGAAACCGAAGGATGTGCTGGTGCGGATCGCGACTACCGATGACAAGGTGTCCTCTCTTCATGCGCACTGTCAGGTAAATTCAACGCCTGGTGACACAAACCGCCTGCGAGCGTGAGCATACTCTCCTCGTTCAATGGTTCTTCAGGCTGGAAGGCCTCGATCTCCTTCCTCTGACGCACTCTCGTTGCGCGATGCTGCATGGGCAAGGACCGCCTTGGCGGGTGCTGCCAATCGTTCGCTATGAGTGTCAAACTATGTTTGCGCTATTGGCTACTTGGTTTCCGGATCGCGCATTGCAGTCTTAAAACCTCAAGAATACGGCTGAGACCGTTTCTTCTTTGAAGACATTAGCTTGCGTCCAATTGCGAAGCGCGTCCGCGGAGGACCGCTGTCTGGCCCGAATGTTGCCCTTCAGTATGACGGGTTTAGAAAAAGATCATACGAGGGGAGTGCTGATCTTGGCCAATGCGCATCGACGGAGCGAACGGTCTCGGACTGCTTCCTGTGCCGGTCCCGCTGTTCTCTTCGGTGGGCTTATCACCGCCAACATCGTCGCATGGGCCTGGGCTTTCGCGCTGTTCGCCGACCGGCCTGTGGTGATGGCGACCGCGCTGCTCGCCTGGGTGTTCGGCCTGCGCCACGCTGTGGATGCCGATCACATCGCGGCCATCGACAACGTCGTGCGCAGCCTGATGCAGACGGGCGGTACGCCGCGATCGGCCGGCCTCTATTTCGCGCTCGGCCATTCCAGCGTGGTCGTGGTCGCGACCATGCTCCTCGCGCTCGGCGTGGTGAGCCTTGGCGGTGATGGCCTGCTCAAGGAGATCGGCAGCTTCATCGGCGCATCGGTGTCGGCGCTGTTCCTGCTGGTGATTGCGGCCATCAACCTCGCCATCTTCGCCAGCCTGTGGCGGACCTTTCGCAAGGCGCGCGAGCAGGGCATTCGTGACGCCGCCGGGCTCGATGCATTGCTGGCTCATCGCGGTATCCTGGTGCGCTTGCTCGGCCCCATGTTCCGCCTGGTGACAAAACCCTGGCACATGTATCCGCTCGGCTTCCTGTTCGGGCTCGGTTTCGACACTGCAACTGAGATCGGCCTGCTCAGCATCTCCGCCTCTGAGGCCGCGCGCGGCGCTTCGCTCGCCGACGTCATGGTCTTTCCCGCGCTGTTCGCCGCCGGCATGGCACTGGTCGACACCGCGGACTCGACGCTGATGGTCAGCGCTTATCGCTGGGCCTTCGTCGATCCCATGCGAAAGCTCTGGTACAACCTCACCATTACGGGCGCTTCCGTCGCGGTCGCGCTGTTCATCGGCGGCATTGAGGCACTGGGCTTGATCGGCAACCGGCTCGATCTCTCCGGCGGTGTGTGGACGCTGATCGACGCCCTCAACGAGTCGCTCGCCAATGTCGGCCTCGCCGTGATCGCGTTGTTCGCGATCGCCTGGCTGCTCTCGATCGTGCTCTACCGCCGCCTAATTGCGGGCAGCTCGGGCCTTGCCGACACGGAAGTCCTGGAATGCGCTGATGCGACCGAGGCGGTCTGAGTCTTGCCGACGCTGCGGTCCGCCGACGGTACTCTCAGCCCTCTGGCTCCTCGTGGTTGACGGCAACGCCTTCGCACAGAGCGATGGCGGCCTGCGCGAACTGCCGCCGGTCCAGATTTTTGCCGGCCAGACACCGCGTCACAAGAGGCCGCCCGCGTCGCGGCACGCCGGCACATCGACACGGGCCGGTCATCGGATCTTTGTGTATCCGGCAGCAGCGCCAGCGTCGGGCACCCGCAGTGTCGCCTCCGGCCCAGAGGGGCCGCCGGGCATGGCCAGCGCGCTCACCGTCTCCGGCGAAGAGCTCAATGCGCGCCCCTTCACGCGGCCGGGCGAGGTGCTCGAAGCCGTGCCGGGGCTGATCGTGACCCAGCATTCCGGCGAGGGCAAAGCCAACCAGTATTTTGTGCGCGGCTATAATCTCGACCACGGCACCGATCTCGCAATCTATGTCGACGACGTCCCCGTCAACATGCGCACCCACGCGCACGGCCAGGGCTATGCCGATCTCAACTGGCTGATCCCGGAGACCATCAGCGCGATGGACGTGCGCAAGGGCCCGTACTTCGCCGACGAGAGCGATTTCGCCTCCGTCGGCAGCGTGCGCATCGGCCTGATCGACCGCACCGAGAAGGGCCTCGCACAGGTGACTGCCGGCAGCTTTGGCTATCGGCGTCTGCTCGGCATGGACTCCGCGAAGCTCGGTGAGGGCGCGGTGCTCGTCGCCGGCGAGATCGGCACCTACAACGGCCCCTGGGACAATCCGGACAATGCGCGCAAGCTCAACGGTCTCGTGCGTTTTAGCCAGGGCACCGCGACGGATGGCCTGACCGTCACCGGCATGGCCTATGCTAACAAATGGAATTCCACCGACCAGGTGCCGCAGCGCGCGATAACGAGCAGCTTTCTCGACCGGTTCGGCTCGGAAGACTCGACCGACGGCGGAAACACCAACCGCTTCGCGCTCTCGGGCCGCGTCGCGCAGAGCGACGAGCTCGGCTCATGGAAGGCCAATGCCTATGTCGTGAAGAGCCAGCTCGATCTTTTCAACAACTTCACCTATTACCTCAGCGATCCCGTGCTCGGCGACCAGTTTCACCAGCACGACGACCGCCTGATGGCCGGCGCCAATATCTCCCGTACACTGAACGGCTCGTTTGCGGGCCTGCCGATGCAGACCACGGTCGGCCTGCAATCGCGCTATGACGCGATTGATCTGGCGCTGACCAACACGGTCCACCGCAGCTACCTCTCCAGCGTCCGCAGCGACAAGGTCGGCGAAGGCAGCGTCGGCGTCTACGCCGAAAATACCCTGCGCTGGACCGATTGGCTTCGGACCACCGTCGGCTGGCGCGGTGACTATTATGCCGCCAACGTCATCTCGCTGTTCAATTCCAACAACTCCGGCCACGCTGATGCCTCGCTCGGCAGCCCGAAATTCCGGATGGTGCTCGGTCCCTTCAACCAGACCGAATTCTTCCTCGGCGCAGGCTACGGCATGCACTCGAACGACGCCCGCGGCGCCACCACGACGGAAGACCCCAGCGATCCCGCCACAAAGCTCTCGCCGTCGCCGCTACTGGTGCGCACCAGGGGCGCTGAGGTCGGCGTTCGCAGCAGGATCATTCCCGGCCTCGACACCTCGTTCAGCGTCTTCATCCTCGACCAGGATTCCGAGATCCTGTTCTCCGGCGATGCCGGTAACACCGAGGCGACCCGCGCCAGCCGCCGCTATGGCTTCGAGTGGACCAACCATTGCCGGCCGCGATCCTGGATCGATATCGACGCCGATCTGGCGATGACCCGTGCGCGCTTCCGCGGCTATGACAGCGACCAGGCGGAGGTCTACGCCGCGCTCGCCGGCTATCCGGAGGCGCAGATCGGCAACGCGCCCGGCAATTACATTCCGAACGCGCCGCCGATGGTGGCGTCCGCCGGCATCACGCTCGGCGAAAAGACCGGCTGGTTCGGATCATTGCGCTGGCGCTATCTGGCGGCGAGCCCGCTGACGGAAGACAATGCGTTCCGCTCGTCAGCGACCGGCATCTTCAATGGCCGCCTCGGCTACCGCGCTGACAATGGCTGGCGCATCCAGCTCGACGTGCTCAATCTGTTCGACGCAAGAGCGAACCAGATTACCTATGCCTACGGTTCGTTGCTCAAGACCGACGCGCTGTACAATCTCTGCACCGGCGGCGTTGCGCCCGCCGCGGTCTGCCGGAACGGAGTGATGGATTACGTGCTGCATCCGGTCGAGCCGCTGTCGTTCCGCTTGACGGTCGCGGGGACGTTCTAGCTAGTCAGGTCGGGAGTCGCGAAAGGTGCGCTCGCCGGTGATGATGGCGGACAGCATGCTCTGGCGCGACATGATTTCTTCGCGCAGCGCGGCGTAGATGTGCAGGATGACGAACACCACGATGAACCACATGCCGAGATGATGGATGGTGTGGACGTCCTGGCTGTTCGGAAAGATCTTGAACACCCAGCCGAAGAAACGATACCACAGGCTGTCGATGCCAGCGCCCTCGGCATAAAGGGCAAATCCGGTCATGATCATCCCGACCATCGCGAGGATGAACAGGAACATCGCGGTATTGGCGAGTGGGTTATGGCCGACATATTTCTTCGGGTAGCGCACCAGGAAGAGATACCAGCGCAGCTCGTATAGAAAACCCCAGCGCCAGATCCGGTTGTAGAACGGCAGCGCGAAGAGTTGCCGTGCATAAGCGTTGCCGACGATCGCCCAGTAGATGCGATAGAGGAAGGCAACGGCAAGCGCCTGTCCCGACGCGAAATGGATGAAGCGGATATAGCCCATTGTGTACCAGTTGGAAGCCTCTCCCGGCATCGACGGCAGCGGCGAGGCGATCAGATAGCCGGTGATCACGAGCATGGTGATGAGCGCGGCATTAAGCCAATGCCAGATCCGCACCGGCGCTTCGTACACATAGATCGATTGGCGGCTCGTCCCCGCGGCGCCGATCGCATCGAGCGTGCCGGGAATCTCGGAAATCTCAGTCATCGATTGCTCCTGCCCAAAAGCGATCCGACGCAGGAACAAACGAATCAGCTCACTCTTTCCGACAATATCGCGCGCGCTCTCTTGCAAAATCCCCGCCGCGAAAAAAATTCGTACAGCGCTTATGCGCCGCATGATGCGTCGAAATGGAAACATGTTTTATCTCATGCTGGAAATTCGCCTTTCAGGCCTTGCTTGAAACTGCTTGCGGTTTCTTCATCGCAAGCGGCGCAGTCGTTCAATTTGCACGCGGCGCAACGCTGAGCGTCGCCGCGTTGGAGGCTTCGTTCGCTGCGGAGCAGCAGTTTTCGATTTACCGATGATTAGGGGAGTGGCCGCATCGTCGCATCATTGCGAGCTTTCCGAGAACGGGTATTGCGAAATGAATCTGAGCTTCGTTGCACGCGTTTTTGCCCGGGATGGGCAGTCGATGTCAGGCCTATTTCACGGCCATGGGCGGATGAACGCCGCCGCCATGAGTCTTCCCAAGAGCGAGCCGGTCTTCGCCAACGTGTCGATCCGGGCAAAGATCATGATCGGCTTTGCGGTCGTGCTGCTGCTGTCGGCCGTCACCATGGCCGGCGCCTGGTTCGGCTATGAGAAGATCCTCGACGGCTTCGGTGTCTACCGGGTTAGCATGTCAGAGTCCGACTACGCGCGCGAGATCGACAGTTCCCTGTCCGCCTATCAGAGCAACGCGCGTTATTTCGCCATGGCTGGCACCAAGGAGGCGGAATCTGCGGCCGAGGAGGCGAGGCGAAGGCTGGAAGGAGCCATTACCGCGGCCAAGACCGAGACCTCCACCTTGAGCTGGCAGCAGTCCATCAAGGAGCTGTTCGAGGCCTATCGCGCCTATACCGACGCCTTCAACAAGGTGCTGGCCTTGCAGTCGGAGATCAGCCGGTCGGGTACCGTGATGGAAGATCAGTCGCGTGCGATCAAATCCATCCTTGCGGATGCGAAGGTATCGCCCGGCGATGCTGATGAAATCGGAGGCGCGCTCAACCGCTTTGAGGTCGTTGATCTGCTCGCAACCGCCGAGCTGAAGCGCCATGATGACGCGCTGGCGCAGGCCGCCGCGCAACGCCTCGAGACGATCAAGCGCCTGGTCGATCGCGGCGCGTTGCGCTCGATGGACGCCATCGGCGAGAAGGCGCTTGCCGATCGTCTCGCCTTCTATGGCGAAAGCGTCGCACGCGTCGTGGCGTCCGCGCAGGAAATCGACCGCCTCGTGGAAAGCATGTGGAAGCTGCGCCATAGCCTGTCGGGGGCGGCGAGCTCGCTCAAGCGCGTGGCACTGGCCGAGCAGGCCGAGGCTGAAAAGAAGACGTCGGAGCAGATCGCCAGCGGCCAGTCGGTCGTAGTGGCGCTGGCGCTGGCATCGATCGCCATCGGCCTCGTGCTGTCCTTCGCTGTCGGACGCGGCATTGCGCGTCCCGTGATCGCCATGTGCGCTGCCATGACGGAACTCGCCCGCGGCAGGCACGAGATCGTGCTGCCGGGCCTCGGCCGCCGCGACGAGGTGGGCAAAATGGCCGGCGCCGTCGAGATGTTCAAGCGCCAGGCGATCGAGCGCACCGAGCGGGAGGCGGCCGAGATCGAGGAGCGCAACAGGTCGGCAGCGGAGCTTCGCCGTTCGGAGCTGACGCGATTTGCCGGCACGTTCGAGACCGCGGTCGGCGACATCGTCAACGACATATCGAGCTCGGCCCGGCAACTGGAAGCCGCCGCCTCGACGCTGTCGCGCAATGCGGAAGCGACCGGCGACTTGACGACAGCGGTGGCTGGCGCTTCCCGGGAAGCGGTCGGCAGCATCCGTTCGGTCGCCGCCGCCGCCGAGGAACTGTCGCTTTCGATCAACGAGATTCGCTCACAGGTGCGCAACTCCAACGACATCTCGGAAAGTGCGGTGCAACAGGCGCGGGACACGGACGTGCGCATTGCCGCATTGTCCGAGGCCTCGCACCGGATCGGCGACGTCGTAAAACTGATCACGGCGGTCGCGGAGCAGACCAATCTGCTGGCGCTCAACGCCACGATCGAAGCGGCGCGTGCAGGCGATGCCGGCCGCGGTTTTGCGGTGGTGGCCTCTGAGGTGAAATCGCTCGCCAGTCAGACGGCGCGCGCCACGGAGGAGATCGGCGCGCACATCCAGGGCATGCAGCAGGCGACGGGTGAATCGATCGCGGCGATCAAGACGATCGCCGGCACGATCGGGGAGATCTCGTCGATATCAGGCTCGATCGCGACCGCCGTCGATCAGCAGACGACGACGACGCAGGAGATCGCGCGCAGCGCCCAGCATGCGGCCTCCGGTACCGGTCAGGTCTCGACCAATCTCGAACAGGTCAATCGCGAGGCAACCGAGACCGGCGCGGCCGCCTCCGCCGTGCTGCAATCGGCCCGCGGCCTGACCGAGGCCAGCCAGCGCCTGCGCGTCGAGCTCGACGGTTTCATGGCCAATGTTGCCGCAGCCTGAGGTCGGCCTATCCTGCCAACAGGTGATTGCAAGAGCATGGGTGTGTTGTGGTAGTGAATGGCGAGGTTCGCGGTACACCGCGGCCTGAGAGCGCCTACCCAAGGGACCACCGATGAACCGTGACCTCGATCTCGCCGGTTTTGAGCTGCACCCGCAGCGTGGTGCGGTGCTGGGCGAGGTGCATGCCCGCCCGTTCACCCGGCTGACGGCGCCGCTCACCGTGCTGCGCTTTGCCTTTCTCAGCCAGGGCGAGGTTGCCGCCGCCAATCGGCAGAAGTTTGTCGCGTTCTGCACGTCGCACGGGCAGGAGCCGCCGGATGAAGGAACGAAACATCATCAGGTCGCTATCGGCGCGATCCAGCTGCGCTGGGAGCAGCACTCGGAGTTCACCACCTTTACCTGGATCCTCGGCAACGCGGATACGTCCGCTCGGAGTTTCGGCGAGATCGGCGATGGGCCCGCCGCATTGATACGCTCCCTGTCGCAGTCCGGCCAATTGCTGGTCGCGGTCAAGCTCGGGGTCGAGCAAACCTCGGCGGCGCTGGAGCGTGCCCAGGAGGTTTTCGAACGAGGCAGCCTCGCGATGGCGGCGGTCCGCAGCGGATCTGCCGTGGTCGCCTCCGACTTTCGCGCGGACGACCATGGTTTTGTTCGCATCCTCATCTGCAACGACGGCCTGTCGCCGGGCCGCTTGGGCGCTCTGGTGCAGCGCGTGCTGGAGATCGAGACCTATCGCACGCTGGCGCTGCTCGGCTTGCCGGCTGCGCTCGAACTCGCACCATCGGTCGATCACATCGGGCGCCGACTGGTCGAGGTGCTCGAGGAGATGCAGGGTGCGGAGGGCCTCAAGCTCAACAATCACCTTCTGACCGAGCTGACTGCGCTCGCCGCCTCGCTCGAGCGCGGCGCCGCCGGCAGCCTGTTCAGGTTCGGGGCCAGCCGGGCCTATTACGACATCGTGCAGGCTCGACTTGGGGTGATCGAAGGCGGCGAGATCGCAGGCTATCCGACCTGGTCGTCGTTTCTCGCCCGCCGGATGGCGCCGGCGATGCGGACCTGCGCCGCCCTGGAGGAGCGTCAGGCCAATTTGTCGATCAAGCTTGCGCGCGCCGCCGACCTCCTGCGCACCCGCGTCGACGTCGAATTGGAGGAGCAAAATCGTGACCTCTTGCGTTCGATGAACGAGCGCACCAAGCTGCAATTGCGCCTGCAAAGTACGGTCGAGGGCCTGTCGGTGGCAGCGATCGGCTATTACGTCGTCAGCCTGTTCGGGTATCTTGCCAAGGGCGCGCATGACGGCGGCGTACATGTCGAGCCGTCGCTGGCGACCGCGCTGTTCGTGCCGGTCGCTATCGGCGTCACCTGGATTGTCACGCACCGGATTCGCCAGCGGCACTTGAAGCATGACGGCGCGACGTCGGGTGGGCATGATTGAGTTCCCTCAAGCCAGAGCCTTGCTCTTGTGCTACGAGCGACGGATGCTTGCGGGCTAAGGAGGAGCCATGAGCCGATCGGATGGGACGACCAACGTGCTTTGGCTGCAGGGAGCCAGTTGCGGCGGCTGCACCATGTCGATCCTCGAAAGCGGCGCCTCCGGCTGGTTCGACGAATTGAGGCAGTTCGGCATCAACCTGCTGTGGCATCCGTCAGTGAGCGAAGAGACGGGCGAGGAAGCGGTCGAGGTGCTCCAGTCCGTTCTGGACGGCAAGGTGCAGCTGGATCTGCTCTTGCTGGAAGGCTCCGTCGCCCGCGGCCCGAACGACAGCGGCCGCTTCAACATGCTCGCGGGCACCAACCGCTCGGTCTATCGCTGGATGCTCGATCTCGCGCCGCTCGCCGACTACGTGATCGCGGTCGGAAGCTGCGCTGCCTATGGCGGCGTGCCGGCCGCGGGATCGAACCCGACCGATGCCGTGGGGTTGCAGTTCGAAGGTTCCGACAGCGGCGGCGCGCTGGGCGCGGGCTTCCGTTCGCGACTCGGTCTGCCCGTCATCAATGTCGCGGGTTGCGCGCCGCATCCTGGCTGGATGATGGAAACCATCCTAGCACTGACCAGCAAGGATCTTGCCGCGACCGATCTCGACGGTTACGGACGGCCGAAATTCATCGCCAATCATCTTGCCCATCACGGCTGTTCGCGCAACGAGTTCTACGAGTTCAAGGCGAGCGCCGAGACGATGTCGGAGCGCGGCTGCCTGATGGAGCATCTCGGCTGCAAGGCGACGCAGGCGGTCGGCGACTGCAACCAGCGCTCCTGGAACGGCGGCGGCTCCTGCACCAAGGGCGGCTATGCCTGTATCGCCTGCACCTCGCCGGGATTCGAAGGGGCGCAGAACTTCCTGGAGACCGCCAAGCTCGCCGGCATTCCGGTTGGTTTGCCGACTGACATGCCAAAGGCCTGGTTCGTCGCGCTCGCGGCATTGTCGAAGTCGGCGACGCCGCGGCGCGTGCGGCTGAATGCGACCGCCGACCACGTCGTCGTGCCGCCGGGCCGTTCGACGGCCAAGGGCAAGCCATGACGCGGATCACGATCGGCCCGTTCAACCGTGTTGAGGGCGATCTCGAAGTCCGCCTCGACGTCGAGAGCGGCCGCGTCATGCGCGCCGAGGTGACGGCGCCGCTCTACCGTGGTTTTGAGCAGATCCTGGAGGGACGGCCACCGCTCGATGCGCTGGCGCTGGCGCCGCGGATCTGCGGCATCTGCTCGGTCTCGCAATCGGTCGCGGCGGCTGCCGCCCTGCGCGACGCCATGTCGATCGAGGCTGCGCCCAACGGGCTGCTCGCCACCAACATCGCCCATGCGGCGGAGAATGCGGCCGACCATCTGACCCACTTCTATATCTTTTTCATGCCCGACTTTGCCCGCGAGGCCTATGCGGCGCACAGCTGGCACTCGGAGACGCGCGAGCGCTTTGCAGCAACCCGCGGCAGCGCAGCGCGCGATGCCCTGCCGGCGCGGGCGCGGCTGCTCGAGACCATGGGCATCATCGCCGGGAAATGGCCGCATAGCCTCGCGTTCCAGCCAGGCGGCTCGACGCGCGCCATCGACCTTGGCGAGCGCGTCCGGCTGCTGTCGATCACGACGGCCTTTCGAAGCTTTCTCGAGCGTGTCGTCTTCGCGGACTCGCTCGAGAATGTGCTGGCGATTGCCTCCGCGGACGAGCTGGATAGCTGGCGCGACGGCCGCGGCGGCGATTTCGCCCATTTCCTGCGGCTTGCGGACAGTCTTGCGTTGACCGGGCTCGGCAGGGGCACTGGCTTGATGATGAGCTACGGCGCCTATCATGGCGTCGACGGCGAGTTGTTTCCACGCGGCCTGTTCGGTCCGTGCGCCACGATCGAACCGCTGCCGCTGACGCAGATCACCGAGGACGTCTCGCACGCCTGGATGCGGGATTCCTCCGCGGATCCCGCCCATAGCAGCACGGTTCCGGATCCCGACAAGCCGGCGGCCTATAGCTGGTGCAAGGCGCCGCGGCTGTCGGGCCAGCCGATCGAAGTCGGCGCGATCGCGCGCCAGACGGTGGCCGGTCAGGCGCTGATCACTGATCTGGTCGCGCGCGACGGCACCAACGTGCGCAGCCGCGTGATCGCCCGGCTGATCGAGACCGCGCGCATCGCGCTGGCCATGGAGCAGTGGACGCGCGCGCTGCGATTGTCGGAGCCATTCTGCAACAATGCGCGCGAGATCCCCGACGGAAGCTATGTCGGGCTCGTCGAAGCCGCCCGCGGCAGTCTCGGGCACTGGATGGCGGTAAGCCAGGGTAGGATCGAGCGCTACCAGATCATCGCGCCGACCACCTGGAATTTCTCGCCGCGCGATTCCTTCGACGTCGGCGGCCCGCTGGAGCAGGCGCTGGTCGGCACCGATGTCGGCGATGCCGGCCCACGTGCGGTCGCGATCCAGCACATCGTGCGCTCGTTCGATCCCTGCATGGTGTGCACCGCGCACTGACCGGAAACTTCGTTGCCGGCTGCAAATCGAATTGTTTCCGCTTCTCGTATCTCCAGCGTCCTCGTGTACCGCTCCTGCGAGCAATTCAAACACCCAACGTTCTGGAATCTCTCCACTTTTGAATCGCTCCAGGCTGTTGGCCTGCTTCTTGCTGTCCTTGGCGTCATCGAAAAGTCAAAGCGAAGGCGGGAGGATACATGGGCGCGGCGACGGAAACGTTTTACAGCGTGATCAGGCGGCAAGGCATCACGCGTCGGAGCTTTCACAAATTTTGCAGCCTGACGGCGACGAGCCTCGGGCTCGGGCCGCTGGCGGCGAGCCGCATCGCGAACGCGCTCGAGACCAAGCCGCGCGTGCCCGTGATCTGGATGCACGGCCTCGAATGCACCTGCTGCTCCGAGAGCTTCATCCGGTCCGCGCACCCGCTGGTCAAGGATGCCGTGCTGTCGATGATCTCGCTCGACTACGACGACACCATCATGGCGGCCGCGGGTCACCAGGCGGAGGCCATCCTCGAGGAGACCCGCGCCAAGCACAAAGGCCAGTACATCCTCGCGGTGGAAGGCAATCCGCCGCTGAACGAAGGCGGCATGTTCTGCATCGACGGCGGCAAGCCGTTCGTCGAGAAGCTCAAGATGATGGCCGAGGACGCGATGGCGATCATCGCCTGGGGCGCCTGCGCGTCCTGGGGCTGCGTGCAGGCGGCAAAGCCCAATCCGACACAGGCGACGCCGATCGACAAGGTCATCACCAACAAGCCCATCATCAAGGTGCCGGGATGCCCCCCGATCGCCGAAGTGATGACCGGCGTCGTCACCTTCATCACCACCTTCGGCAAATTGCCCGAGCTCGACCGCCAGGGCCGGCCGAAGATGTTCTACTCGCAGCGCATTCACGACAAATGCTACCGCCGTCCGCATTTCGACGCCGGCCAGTTCGTCGAGGAGTGGGACGACGAGGCCGCCCGCAAGGGCTACTGCCTCTACAAGATGGGCTGCAAGGGCCCGACCACTTACAACGCCTGTTCGACCGTGCGCTGGAACGGCGGCGTGTCCTTCCCAATCCAGTCGGGCCACGGCTGCATCGGCTGCTCCGAGGACGGCTTCTGGGACAAGGGCTCGTTCTACGACCGTCTCACCAACATCAAGCAGTTCGGCATCGAGAAGAACGCCGATCAGATCGGCATGGTGGCGGCGGGCGCCGTCGGCGCCGCGGTGGCCGCGCATGCGGCCGTGACCGCAGTGAAGCGGCTCGCGACCAAGCGCGAAGACGCCGACCACAACAGCTGAGCGAAGAGAAACACTAGGGTAGGAACACCATGGGTATCCAGACTCCCAACGGCTTCAATCTCGACAATTCCGGCAAGCGCATCGTCGTCGATCCGGTGACCCGTATCGAAGGTCACATGCGGGTCGAGGTCAATGTCGACGCCGACAATGTCATCCGCAATGCGGTCTCGACCGGCACGATGTGGCGCGGGATCGAAGTGATCCTGAAGAACCGCGATCCCCGCGATGCCTGGGCGTTCACCGAGCGGATCTGCGGCGTCTGCACCGGCACCCACGCACTGACGTCGGTGCGCGCGGTCGAGAACGCGCTCGGGATCACCATTCCGGAGAACGCCAATTCGATCCGCAACCTGATGCAGCTTGCATTGCAGGTGCACGACCACGTCGTGCATTTCTATCACCTTCACGCGCTGGACTGGGTCGACGTCGTCTCCGCGCTCTCGGCCGATCCGCGGGCGACCTCGACGTTGGCGCAGTCGATCTCGAACTGGCCGCTGTCGTCGCCCGGCTATTTCAAGGATCTGCAGACAAGGCTGAAGAAGTTCGTCGAGTCCGGGCAGCTCGGTCCGTTCAAGAACGGTTATTGGGGCAGCAAGGCCTACAAGCTGCCGCCCGAGGCCAATCTGATGGCCGTGGCGCATTATCTGGAGGCGCTCGACTTCCAGAAGGAGATCGTCAAGATCCACACCATCTTCGGCGGAAAGAACCCGCATCCGAACTGGCTGGTCGGCGGCGTGCCCTGTCCGATCAACGTCGACGGCACGGGTGCCGTCGGCGCCATCAACATGGAGCGGTTGAACCTGATCTCCTCGATCATCGACCGGCTGATCGAGTTCAACGAAATGGTCTATCTGCCCGACGTGGCGGCGATCGGGTCGTTCTACAAGGACTGGCTCTATGGCGGCGGCCTCTCGGGCCAGAGCGTGCTCGCCTATGGCGACGTGCCCGAACATGCCAACGACTATTCCGCCAAGAGCCTGAAGCTGCCGCGCGGCGCCATCATCAACGGCAATCTGTCCGAGGTGTTTCCGGTCGATCACGCCAACCCCGACGAGATCCAGGAGTTCGTGGTCCACTCCTGGTACAAATACCCCGACGAGACCAAGGGTCTGCATCCCTGGGACGGCGTCACCGAGCCGAACTACGTGCTGGGGCCCAATGCGAAGGGCACCAAGACCGCGATCGAGCAGCTCGACGAGGGCGGCAAGTATTCGTGGATCAAGGCACCTCGCTGGAAGGGCCACGCCATGGAGGTTGGCCCGCTGGCGCGCTGGGTGGTCGGCTACGCGCAGAACAAATCCGAGTTCAAGGATCCCGTCGACAAGTTCCTGAGGGATTTGAACCTGCCGACGTCGGCGCTGTTCTCGACGCTCGGTCGCACCGCCGCGCGCGCGCTCGAATCCGTCTGGGCCGGACGGCAGATGCGCTACTTCCAGGACAAGCTCGTCGCCAACATCAAGGCCGGCGACAGCTCGACCGCCAATGTCGACAAGTGGAAGCCGGAGAGCTGGCCGAAGGAGGCCAAGGGCGTCGGCTTCACCGAGGCGCCGCGCGGCGCGCTCGCGCACTGGATCAAGATCAAGGACACCAAGATCGACAACTACCAGTGCGTCGTGCCGACCACCTGGAACGGCTCGCCGCGCGATCCCAAGGGCAACATCGGCGCCTTCGAGGCGTCGCTGATGAACACGCCGATGGTCAATCCCGAGCAGCCGCTCGAGATTCTGCGCACGATCCATTCCTTCGATCCGTGCCTGGCCTGTTCGACGCACGTCATGAGCCCGGATGGCCAGGAGCTCGCCAAGGTCAAGGTCAGGTAGGAGGTCGCCATGATGGATGCAGTTGCTCCCGCCTCCGACGCCGGGCCCGACCTCGCGGCGATCGCCGCCGACGCTTCCGGAGAACGTGCGGTGGGGCGTCCCACCGTCTATGTCTACGAAGCGCCGGTGCGGATCTGCCACTGGGTGAACGCGTTCTCGATCATTGTGCTGATGGTGACCGGCTATCTGATCGGAACGCCGCTGCCGACGGTCGCGGGCGAGGCGTCCGACAACTTCGTGATGGGCTACATTCGCTTCGCCCATTTCGCAGCGGGACAGGTGCTCGCGGTGTTCTTCCTCACGCGTATCCTGTGGGCCTTCGTCGGCAACCATCACTCCCGGCAGATCTTCTACATCCCGGTTCACCGCAAGCAGTTCTGGAAGGAAGTGCTGCACGAGATCCGCTGGTACGCGTTCCTGGAACGCGAGCCGAAGATGTATGTCGGGCACAACCCGCTGGCGCAAACCGCGATGTTCACGGGCTTCACCCTGTTCGTGGCCTTCATGATCGTCACCGGCTTTGCGCTCTATTCGGAAGGTCAGGGCATCGACAGCTGGCAGCACAAGCTGTTCGGCTGGGTGTTTGCGATCTGGCCGAACAGCCAGGACGTCCACACCTGGCACCATCTCGGCATGTGGGCGCTGGTCGTGTTCGTGATGGTGCACATCTACGCCGCGGTCCGTGAAGACATCATGTCGCGCCAGAGCATCATCTCCTCGATGATCTCGGGCGAGCGGCAATTCCGCGACTGAAACGGGAAGACTGACGATGCCGACATCCTCGCAAGACAATCGCATCCTGGTGCTCGGCATCGGCAACATCCTGTGGGCCGACGAAGGCTTTGGCGTGCGCGCGGTGGAGGAGTTCCACCGCCGCTACGCCGTGCCTGACAACGTCACCATCCTCGACGGCGGCACGCAGGGGCTGTACCTCGTGAACTATCTGGAGGAGGCCGACCGCCTTATCGTGTTCGACGCCATCGACTATGGGCTCGAGCCCGGCCGGTTGAAGCTCGTGCGCGACGACGAGGTGCCTCGCTTCACCGGCGCCAAGAAGATGAGCCTGCACCAGACCGGCTTCCAGGAGGTCATCAGCGCCGCCGACCTGCTCGGCCGGTGCCCGAAGCATCTCGTGCTGATCGGCTGCCAGCCGCTCGATCTCGAAGACTGGGGCGGGCCGCTGACGCCGCCGGTGCGCGACCAGATCGCGCCCTCGATCGATCTCGCCTGCCAGGTCTTGGCCGAGTGGGGCGTCACGGTCAGCCGCCGCAGCGCGCCATTGGCGGAGTCCGAGCGGCTGCTCGCCAATGACATCGATCACGCCAATTACGAGATGCGGCCGGCCTGAGAGGCGCGATCTCCGGAGAAAGCACGATGTGCCTCGGCTTGCCGATGACGATTGTCGAGACGGATGGCGTCTCGGCGCTGTGCGCATTTCGCGGCGAACAGCGCCGCGTCTCCATGCTGCTGCTCTCCAACCCGCCGGTCGGCACCCACGTGCTGGTCTATATCGACACCGCGATCCGGCTTCTCGATGAGGAAGAGGCGCGCCTGATTGGCGCCGCGATCGACGGTCTTGGTGCTGCGCTCGACGGTGAGGATTGCGACCGCTTCTTCGCCGACCTGATCGACCGCGAGCCGCAACTGCCAGCGCACCTGCGGTCCGAATAAGCCAACGTCCAGGAATCAAGTGGGATCACCGCCTCCGCGGCCGGATCGGCGTGCGGGCGCCACAAGCTACCTGGAATGCGTCTTTCTATCTGCAAAGATGGCTTTCACTGAATATGGAAAGTATCTTATCATCGGGGGGCTGCGTCATCGGCGCGCAATAAAATATCTGATGTAGGTCAATGAGATAAACCCGGAAAGTCGCTAACATATCGTGGCACATGCCTTGCTAACCCCTATCCCGAGCAATTCATAAGCTTGTCAGGGGAGGTCCAATGGAATTCCAGGTGGGGAAGCATGATCTGACGCGGCACGGCCTGAATGAGGTCGATGCCGCGACGGTTGATCATTTTCTTGGCGCAGCAGACGAGGCTGGTGCGATCGCCGTGCTGCTGTCGGCGGGCGATCCCAACCGCTTTCCGGAGGCGACCGACGTCGCCGTGGTGCTGCCAGAGCTGATCGCCGCATTCGGCGGCCGGCTGCGCGGTGCGGTCATCGCGCGCGGCGACGAGAGCGCGCTCGGCCAGCGTTTTGGCGTCCGCGTGCAGCCGACGCTGATCTTCGTCGCCAAGGGCGAGACACTGGGGCTGATCGCCAAGATCCAGGACTGGTCAGTCTATGTCGACCGCATCACCAAGCTGATCGACCGGCCGCGCGGGCAAAGCGCCGCGGTGGCCGTCACCATCGTGCCCCAGCACCGCACACAAGGTGTCGAGTTATGAAAGTCGGATTCTGGGATGCGCCCGAAGGCGCCGAGCAACCGGTCAGCGTGTTTCCGATCGGCGAAGAGAGTCTCAATGCATCGAAAGGAAGCCTCACGGCGGCCGGTGCGCTCGCCAAGCTTGCAACGCTCGACAGCGCGGAGCTTGCCAGGAGCTGCCCAAACGCGGTCGCGCTGCTCTCGCGGATCGCAGATGCGATCGCGGGCCAGAAAGCCGACGCGCCGTCGCAATTGTTCCGGCTCGCCAATCTCAACGATCTCGAGAGCAAGCTCATTGCCGATGTGCTCGGCGAAGGCGAGGTCGCCGGCGTCGTCGCGCTGCCGGATGGATCGCTGGCGCAGATCCAGGAATCGGTACTGGCAGGGATCTGGCGCGTGCGGCTCGAGACCGACGCCAACCACGAATACCTCGAGATCGGCGCCGTACCGGAGATCGTCAAGCGCGCGGCCGCCGACCTGACATCCGCCGATTTCGAGATCGGACAGGTGCCTGAGGGTGCCATGAACGTGCTGCCGGTGCTCGCCGAGATCCGCGAGCGCGCGCTCGCGTGGCGGCCCGGCATCCGCTCGCAGATCATCAATTTCACGCTGTTGCCGATGAGCCCGGTCGACATGAGCTTTTTGCAGGACACGATCCGGAACGGACCGATTCAACTGGTGTCGCGCGGCTACGGCACCTGCCGCGTGCTGTCCACCGGCATCCGCAATGTCTGGTCCGTGCAGTTCTTCAACGCCATGGACACCATCATTCTCGATACGCTCGAAGTCGGCGGCGTGCCGACTGTTGCGCTGGCCGCGGACGAGGATTTCGAGGATTCCGCCGAGCGGCTCAAGGAAATCATCGAGGCCTATTTCAAATGAGCGCCTTCGAGAATTTTGGCGTGCGCCAGGACGTCACCGACGTCACGCGGCTGGAATGCGGCATCTGCTGGACCGTCTATGATCCGGCTGACGGTGACGATGTGGCGCAGATCGCGCCCGGCACGCCGTTCGCGGCGTTGCCGGAGGAGTGGCACTGCCCGAATTGCGACGCCCCGAAGTCCAAGTTCATGGCGATCGAATCATGACCGGGAGCGCGCCAAATCCGGACGCCGACGCCGTGGCATGGGGCGATCTCCTGGCCGGAAGCTATCGGGAGATCGGCGAGCGCGCCATGCGCGATCTGCCGATCTACAACGATGCGCTCGGCGTCGAAGCGGTCGGCTTCCGCGCCTTCAACGGCACGATCGTCGGCATCATGGTCACGCCCTGGTTCATGAACGTGGTGCTGCCGGCGAGCGCGGTGGCACAGGCCACCTCGGGCGCGACCGCGCGTATTCGTTTTCCCGCGGGCGATAT
The DNA here is from genome assembly GCF_052075915.1 of Bradyrhizobium sp. 1200_D9_N1_1. Lineage (NCBI taxonomy): Bacteria > Pseudomonadati > Pseudomonadota > Alphaproteobacteria > Hyphomicrobiales > Nitrobacteraceae > Bradyrhizobium > Bradyrhizobium sp. 1200_D9_N1_1. The sequence goes on from NZ_CP197226.1 coordinate 2,319,402, forward strand.
CGAGTTCACCATCAGCGAGGTCGGGCAAATCGGCCGGATCGCGAGCTGCTCGCTGTTCTCGCCGATGTTCCAGTTCGCCGACATGGACGCCGCGCGGGCGACGGCTGAAGCCGCGCTTGCCGAGCTGATGCTGCCGGCCGACAGCGAGGAGGCGGTTCGCCGCCGCGAGCCCGCGACAACCCCGATCGATCGGCGTAACTTCCTGCGGGGTACTCTGACGGAGCGGCGGGGATGAGCCTCTCGTTCCGCAACGAGATCGACATTACGGTGTGGCTCTCCGGCGCCACGATCGCCGACGTCGCGATCCAGCCGCGCAGCCGGCCGCCGCTGACGCGCCTGTTTGCGGGAAAGCCGGCGGCCTCGCTGCTCCCGGTGCTGCCGCGGCTGTTCTCGCTCTGCTCGGTTGCCCATCAGGTCGCATTCCTGTCGGCAGTGGAAGCTGCGCAAGGGCAGGAGGCGGCGCCCGCGACGGTGCGGCATCGCCTCACCGTGGTCGTCGCCGAACGGCTGACCGAATTGCTGCGCGGCCTCTTCGTCGGACGGCGCGCGCTCGACGGCACAAGCGCTGCGGCGATGCGCGCCGTGATGCAGGCGAGTGCGCTCCTCGGCGGTCCGAGCGAGGCCGTGCCGCAGGCCCTGCGTCGCGATGCGGTCGCGCAGATCAGGACCGCGGTCGGCACGCTGGGGATCTCCGAAGACCATGCGCTTGCGTCGGGCAGCGCGCTCGCAGCTTCCGTCGAGGGATGCGATGGCAGGCTGGTGTCGCGGCCGCTGGCCGAGCCGTCGTTCCTGACCGCGGCTAACGATCTCGATATCGTCGCGCGTCTGCTGGCGGACGGGGCGGCCTATTCCGATGCGCCGGACCTCTGCGGCCAGATTCCGGAAACCGGCGTCTGGGCACGCAGGGCGCACCGCGAAGAGATTTCATCGACGGCGGCGGGCCCCGCCGCGCGCCTGAGGGCGCGCATTGCCGAGGTCGCGCAGCTCTGCACCTGGCTCGATCACGGCGACGCGGATCTCGAACGCGGTATCGTGGCGAGCTATCGGCTCGGCGCCGGCAAGGGCGCGGCCGCGGTCGAATGCGCGCGCGGCCGGCTCTATCACGCCGTCGTACTCGACGACGAGGATCGCATCGTCAACTTCGAATTCCTGGCGCCGACCGAGTGGAACTTTCACGCCCGCGGTCCACTGGTCCAAAGCCTCAAGGGCGCGACGCTCGCCGCCGGCCGACCGGGCCAGGATGCGGTTCGCGCGCTGGTCGGTTCCTTCGATCCCTGCGTCGGCTTCAGCCTGGATTTTCGCGAGGCCGGCCATGCATGAGATGGCGCTGTGCGAAGGCATCATTGGCATCGTCGAGGAGGAAGCGCGCAAGCGCGCTTTCGCCAAGGTGAACGTCGTCTGCCTCGAGATCGGTGCGCTCAGCCATGTCGCGCCGGAGGCCCTGCAATTCTGCTTCGAGGCCGTCGCCGCGCGGACCATCGCGCAAGGCGCCAAACTCGAGATCGTCGAGACGCCGGGCACGGCGTGGTGCATGGCCTGTTCCAAAAGCGTCGAGATCAAGCAGCGATACGAACCGTGTCCGTCCTGCGGCGGCTATCAATTGCAGGTGACGGGCGGCGAAGAGATGCGCGTGAGGGAATTGGAGGTCGACTGATGTGTACGGTCTGCGGCTGCAGCGACGGCAAGGCGTCCATCGAACATGCCCATGATCATCATCATGATCACGGGCATGACCACGATCATGGTCACGACGGGCACCATCACCACCACCACGGTCATGACCAAGATCACCATCATCACCACGATCACGCCCACGGCGATGCCGGGCTGCTCGACTGCGGCGCTAATCCGGCCGGCCAGAAGATCGCCGGCATGAGCAGCGACCGCATCATCCAGGTCGAGCGCGACATCCTCGGCAAGAACGATAGGCTCGCCGCCGACAATCGCGCCCGCTTCCGCGCCGACGAGGTGCTTGCCTTCAACCTTGTCTCGAGCCCCGGCGCCGGCAAGACCTCGCTCTTGGTCCGTGCCGTCTCCGAGCTGAAGGACAGTTTTGCGATCGGCGTGATCGAAGGCGACCAGCAGACCTCCAACGATGCCGAGCGCATTCGCGCGACCGGCGTGCCGGCGATCCAGGTCAACACCGGCAAGGGCTGCCATCTCGATGCCGCCATGGTCGGCGAGGCCTATGACCGGCTGCCTTGGCTGAACGGCGGGCTGCTTTTCATCGAGAATGTCGGCAACCTCGTTTGCCCGGCAGCGTTCGATCTTGGCGAAGCCTGCAAGATCGTGGTGTTCTCGACCACCGAGGGCGAGGACAAGCCGTTGAAATATCCTGACATGTTCGCCGCCTCGTCCCTGATGCTGATCAACAAGATCGATCTCGCCTCGGTGCTCGATTTCGATCTCGCCAGGACCATCGAATATGCGCGGCGGGTCAACCCGAAGATCGAGGTGCTGACGCTGTCGGCGCGCACCGGCGAAGGCTTTGCGGCGTTCTATGCCTGGATCCGCAAGCGGATGGCGGCGACGACGCCGGCCGCGATGACGGCGGCGGAATGACAATGGGCGGCGAGGCTACAGCACTGGACGGACGGCGGCTGCGCCTGCATGTGCGCGGCGCGGTGCAGGGTGTCGGCTTTCGTCCCTATGTCTACGGCCTCGCCACGCGCTATCGCCTCGGCGGTTTCGTCGCCAACGATCCCCACGGCGTCATCATCGAGGTGGAAGGAGAGCGCGCGTCGGACTTCGTCGCGGCGCTGCCGCTCGAAAAGCCGCCGCTCGCCCGCATCGACGAGATCTCGGTGCACCCGGTCGGCGCCATGGCGAGCGAGGAGTTTTGCATCCGCGCCAGCAAGCAGGGCAGGGTATCGACGCGCATCGTCGCCGATGCCGCGACCTGTCCGGAATGCCTGAGCGAGCTGTTCGATCCCGCCAGCCGGTTTCATCGCTACCCCTTCGTCAACTGCACCCATTGCGGTCCGCGCTACACCATCGCCGAGCGGCTGCCCTACGATCGCCCCACCACCGCGATGAAGCGCTTCGCGATGTGCAAGGTCTGTGCGGACGACTATGCCGACGCCAGGAGCCGCCGCTTCCACGCCGAGGCGATCGCCTGCCCGCAATGCGGCCCAAGGCTCAGCCACGAGATCCAAGACATCGCCGCCGCGATTGCCGCAGGCAAAATCGTCGCGATCAAGGGGCTCGGCGGCTATCAGCTCATCTGCGATGCCCGTGACGAAGCGGCCGTGCAGCGGCTGCGGCAGCGCAAGGAGCGCGATCAAAAGCCGTTTGCCGTGATGGTCGGCTCGGTGGACGCGGTCGCCGGCATCGCCGATGCCGACGCTGCCGAGCTTGCGTTGCTCGAAATGGCGCCGCGGCCGATCGTGCTGATGACGTCCCGCCATAGGCTCGCGCCTGCGATTGCGCCGGGGCTGTCGCGGATCGGCATCATGCTGCCGGTCACCCCGCTTCATCACCTGATCTTCGAGGCGCTGAATTCGGTGCATAAGCGGGCCGGCGAAAGTTGGGCGACCGTCGCCACCAGCGCCAACCCCGGCGGCGAGCCGCTTCTGCTCGACAATCGCGAGGCGGAGCTGCGCCTTGCCGGCATCGCCGATCTCATCGTCACCCATGACCGCGACATCGTCACGCGCGCCGACGATTCCGTGGCGGCGGTCGTCGCCGGGCGGACGCGGTTCATCCGCCGCGCCCGTGGTTACGTGCCCGAGCCGGTTCGTCTCGCGCAGACCGTGCCGCCGATCCTGGCCGTCGGCGGCGCGCTGAAGTCGACCGTGACGGTCACGCGCGGCAACGAGGCCTTCGTCTCCCAGCATATCGGCGATCTCGACACCGCGGAAGGCGTCCGCTTCTTCGAGGAAACCGTCGGCCATCTGCTGTCGACGCTGGACGTCGAGCCGGTAGTTATCGCCCATGATTTGCACCCGAACATGGCTTCGACCCGCTTCGCCGAAGCGAGCGGAAAGCGGCTGATCGCGGTCCAGCACCATCATGCCCATGCCGCTTCCGTCATGGCGGAGCATGGCCTCACGGGACCTGCGTTGGCGCTGGTGCTCGACGGCTTCGGCCAGGGTAGCGACGGCGGCAATTGGGGCGGCGAGCTCCTGCTGTGCCAGAGCGCGCAGTTCCGGCGGCTCGGACATCTGGCGCCGATGATGTTGCCGGGTGGCGATCGTGCCGCGCGCGAGCCGTGGCGCATGGCCGCAAGCGTGCTGCATGGCCTTCGCCGCAGCGATGCGATCGCAACCCGTTTCGCGGCGCAGCCGCAGGCCGCACGTCTCTGCGCCATGCTCGAACAGCCCGGCGTGCCGGTGACGACCAGCGCCGGCCGGCTGTTCGACGCAGCGGCGGGATTGCTCGGTCTCTGCCCGGTGCAGAGCTATGAGGGCGAAGCCGCGATGAAGCTGGAGGCGCATGTTCGCACGCCACGCATCGCGAAGAGCGGCTGGACGATCGAGGATGGCGTGCTGTCCCTGTTTCCATTGCTTGCGCGGCTTGCGGCCGAGGGCATCGATCCGGTCGACGGGGCCGGGCTGTTCCATGGCACGCTTGCGGCCGCCTGCGTCGACTGGATCGGCCGCGCGGCGCGCGAGACCGGCATCACGACCGTCGCCTTGAGCGGCGGCTGCTTTCTCAACGCGATCCTCAGTTCCGAGATCGAGCGCGGCTGTATCGCTGCCGGCCTCTCGCCGCTGTTGCCGCGGCAAATGCCGCCCAATGACGGCGGTCTCAGCCTCGGGCAGGCCTGGATCGCCGCACTCAAACTCCTCGAACCGCAAGGCCAGGAAGGAACCGCCTGATGTGTCTCGCGATACCCGCTGAGGTCACAAAACTCCTGCCCGACGAGATGGCGATCGTCTCCATCGACGGCGTCAGCAAGGAAATTTCGGTCGCCCTGATCGAGGACCTCGCCGTCGGCGACTACGTGATCATCCATGTCGGTTACGCCCTGACCAAGATCGATCCGGAGGAGGCGAGGCGGACGCTCGAATTGTTGCGCGAGCTCAGCACCGAGGGACAGGGAGCCGCGTCATGAAATATGCCGATGAGTTTCGCGACAAGGAGATCGCGCTCGGGCTCGCGAAAGCGATCCGCGCGGAAGCCGATCCGCGAAAGCCCTATCGCTTCATGGAATTCTGCGGCGGCCATACCCACGCGATCTCGCGTTACGGCCTCGAGGACATGCTGCCGAAGAACGTGCGGATGATCCACGGGCCCGGCTGTCCGGTCTGTGTGCTGCCGGCCGGGCGCATCGACATGGCGATCCGGCTCGCCGAGCGGCCAGACATCATCCTGTGCGTCTATGGCGACCTGATGCGCGTCCCGGGCTCGCAGGGCGCATCGCTCCTGAAGGCGAAGGCCCGTGGTGCCGACATCCGCATGGTCTATTCCACGATCGACGCGATCCGGATCGCCGAGGACAATCCCGGGCGCGAGGTGGTGTTCTTCGCCATCGGCTTCGAGACCACGACGCCGCCGACCGCGGTCATGATCCGATTGGCCGGGAAGAAGCAACTCGAAAACTTCAGCGTGTTCTGCAACCACGTGCTGACGCCGCCGGCGATGCAGAACATCCTGGAGAGCCCGGACATCCGCAACATCGGCCGCGTCGAGATCGACGGTTTTGTCGGACCCGCCCACGTCTCGACCATCATCGGTACTGCGCCTTACGAGTTCTTCGCCGAGGAGTTCGGCAAGCCGGTGGTGATCGCGGGCTTCGAGCCGCTCGACATGATGCAGGCGATCCTGATGCTGGTGCGGCAGGTCAACGAGCACAGGCATGAGGTCGAGAACCAGTACAGCCGCGCCGTGAGCCGCGACGGCAATCTGCGCGCCAAGGAAGAAGTGTCCGACATCTTCGAGCTGCGCGATCAGTTCGAGTGGCGCGGGCTCGGGCAGGTGCCTTATAGCGGGTTGAAGCTGAAGCGCGCTTACGCGAAATACGACGCGGAGGTCCGCTTCGACATGAACGAGCTGCGCGTCGACGACAATCCGGCCTGCGAATGCGGCGCGATCCTGCGCGGTGTGAAGAAGCCGGTGGATTGCAAGCTGTTCGGCACCGTCTGCACGCCGGAGACGCCGATGGGATCCTGCATGGTCTCCTCCGAAGGCGCCTGCGCCGCGCACTGGACCTATGGCCGCTTCCGCGATCATCAGCAGAGGCGGGCGTCATGAAGGCCTATCAGCGCAAGCTCGACATCAGGAACGGCTGCGTCGACCTGTCCCACGGCTCGGGCGGCCGCGCCATGGCGCAGTTGATCTCCGGCCTGTTCCACGAAGCCTTCGGCAATGAATGGCTGGCGCGCGGCAACGACCAGTCGGCGTTCGACGTCCGCGCCGGGCGCATGGTGATGACGACCGACGGCTATGTGGTCTCGCCGCTGTTCTTTCCTGGCGGCAATATCGGCTCGCTCGCGGTGCACGGCACCGTCAACGACATCGCCATGGCCGGCGCGAAGCCGCTCTATCTCTCGGCGAGCTTCATCATCGAGGAGGGCTTTCGCTTCGCCGACCTCAAGCTGATCGCGGAGTCCATGGGGGCGGCGGCGCGCGAGGCCGACGTCCACATCATCACCGGTGACACCAAGGTGGTCGAGCGCGGCAAGGCCGACGGCCTGTTCATTTCGACCGCGGGCGTCGGCGTCGTGCCTGACGGGCTCGATCTGTCGGCCGAGAAGGCCCGCGTCGGCGATCGCGTCCTGATCTCCGGCACGCTCGGCGACCACGGCGTCGCCATCATGTCCAAGCGGCAGAATCTCGCTTTTGAGACCGAGATCGTCTCGGACTCGGCGTCGCTGCACGATCTCGTTGCCAGGATGGTGCAGGCCGGCGGTCGTGGCATCCGCCTGATGCGCGATCCCACGCGCGGCGGGCTTGCCGCGACGCTGAACGAGATCGCCCAGCAGTCCAACCTCGGCTTCCATCTCCTCGAGGAGGCGATCCCGGTGAAGCCGGGCGTGGCGGCGGCTTGCGAGCTGCTTGGACTTGATCCGCTTCACGTCGCCAATGAGGGCAAGCTGGTCGCGATCGTCGCGCCGGAGGCCGCCGGAGCGGTGCTGGCCGCGATGCGGGCGCATCCGCTCGGCCGCGACGCCGCCGACATTGGCGAGGCCGTTGCCGACGATCATCATTTCGTGCAGATGGCGACGAGCTTCGGCGGCGGTCGAATCGTCGATTGGCTGTCGGGCGAGCAACTGCCGAGAATCTGTTGAGGCTTCGAGATGCGCATCCTGCTGCTATCGCACTCCTTCAACAGCCTGACGCAGCGGCTCCATGTCGAGTTGCGCGAGCGCGGCCACGAGGTTTCGGTCGAGCTGGACATCCACGCCGACGTCACGCGCGAGAGCGTGGCGCTGCATCGGCCGGACCTGGTGATCGCGCCGTTCCTGAAGCGCGCGATCCCCGACGACGTCTGGCGGAGCGTGCGCTGCCTGGTCGTCCATCCCGGGCCGCCCGGCGACCGCGGTCCGGCCGCGCTCGACTGGGCGGTTCTGGAAGGCGTCGCCGAGTGGGGCGTCACGGTGCTACAGGCGGATGGCGAGTTCGATGCCGGTCCAATCTGGTCGTTCCGCAGCTTCCCGATGCGGTGCGCGGCCAAGTCCAGCATCTACCGCAACGAGCTAACCTCCTGCGCGGTCGCAGCCGTGCTCGAAGCGGTCGCTGCGATCGAAGCCGGACAGGCTGCCCCGCAGCCGATGCAGGCGGGTGACCCGCGCATTCGCGTGCGCGGACCTTGCCGTCAGGCGGACCGGACGATCGACTGGCAGCACGACAGCACCATGACCGTGCTGCGCAAGATCAACAGCGCCGATGGCATGCCGGGCCTCGTCGATAGCCTGTTCTTCCAGGAGGTCAGGCTGTTCGATGCGCACGAAGCGCACGATATCTCCGGCGTGCCCGGCACAGTCATCGCGCAATGCGAAGGCGCGCTGGCGCGTGCCACGGTCGATGGCGCGGTCTGGATCGGCCATGTCAAGCGACTCGCGCCGAAGAGCCTGAAGCTGCCCGCGGCGAAAGTCTTCGCCGCGGAGGCGGCGTATTTGCCGCACCGGCCTGGCTGCGGCTACGCCCCGATCCGATATCGCGAGCATGGCGAGGTCGGCGAGCTCGCGTTCTCCTTCTACAACGGCGCCATGGCGACCGGTGACTGCGAAGCCTTGCTCGGCGCCTATCGCGCTGCGCTGGAACGCCCGACCAGGGTGTTGCTGCTGACCGGCGGCCCCGACTATTGGTCGAACGGCATCCATCTTGCCGAGATCGAGGCAGCCGAAAGCGCCGCGGACGAGTCCTGGCGCAACATCAATGCGATCGACGATCTCGCCCGCGCGATCATCGAGACCACCGATCGCCTGGTCGTCTCGGTCATTCGCGGCAATGCGGGTGCCGGCGGCGTGTTCCTGAGTCTTGCCGCCGACGAGGTTTGGGCGAGCGACCAGATCATCCTCAATCCGCATTACAAGGACATGGGCAATCTCTACGGCTCGGAATACTGGACCTATCTGCTGCCGCGCCGTGCGGGGGCCGCGAACGCAACCCGGATCACGCAATGCCGGCTCCCGATGGGCGTGGCGGAAGCCCGGCGCCTCGCCATCGTCGACCGCGTGCTGTCGGGCGAGGCGCTCGCCGACGCAAGCCTCGTGCAGAGCGGCGCAGCCATGGCGTCGGATGCCGGCTTTGCCGCGCGCCTTGCCGCCAAGCAGCAGCGGCGGGCCGCCGATGAGGCCGAAAAGCCCCTGCAATCCTACCGCGACGAGGAGCTGCGGCGGATGAAGCTGAATTTCTACGGCTTCGATCCGAGCTATCATGTCGCGCGCTACAATTTCATCCATAAGGTACCGAAGTCGCGCACGCCGCTGACCATCGCAGGTCACCGTATCAGGCGTGCGCCAGGTCGGCCTGTCGGCATGGCGGTGTCATCGTGAGCATTCAGGGAACCATTCTCGTCGTCGACGACGAGGTCCGCTCGCAGGAAGCGTTGCGGCGCGTGCTCAGGGAGGATTTCGAGGTGCTCTGCGTCGGCAACGCGACCGATGCGGAGAAGCTGCTGGAGGGCGAGATCGTCCACGCGATCCTCTGCGACCAGCGGATGCCGCACGAATCCGGCGTGAGCTTCCTGAAGCGCGTCCGCGAGCTCTGGCCGGACCCGGTGCGGATGATCATTTCCGGCTATTCGGAGTCCGAGGACATCATCGCGGGACTGAACGAGGCCGGCATCTATCAATACATCACCAAACCCTGGCAGCCGGACCAGCTGGTCGAAACCGTCAAGGAGGCGGTTCAGCTCTATCGGCTGCAGAAGGAGACCGAGACCGCCGGCGTCGACGTCAAGGCGACCTCCGGGCACATCAAGAAGGTCGTCTCGGTCAAGCGCGGGGTGGCCAAGCAGCTCTACGATTTCGACCGCATCGTGCATTCGACGGAAAGCCCGATGCACGCCGTGATCGAGCTCGGCAGGCGCGCAGCCGACTACGATATCTCGGTTCTGATCACCGGAGAATCCGGCACCGGCAAGGAGCTTCTGGCTCGCGCGATCCATTACGGCTCGGCGCGGGCCAACAGGGCGTTCGTGGTCGAGAACTGCGGCGCGCTGCCGGACGAGCTCCTGGAAAGCGAGCTGTTCGGTTGCAAGAAGGGCGCCTTCACCGGCGCCTACCAGGATCGCATCGGCCTGTTCGAGGTCGCCGATGGCGGCACGATCTTCCTCGACGAGATCGGCGAGACCTCGCCGGCGTTCCAGGTCAAGCTGCTGCGTGTGCTGCAGGAGAGCGAGATCCGGCCGCTCGGCGCGCAGCGCGTGCGCAAGGTCGACGTTCGCGTGGTGGCGGCGACCAATCGCGACCTGGAGGCGGAGGTCGAGGCCGGCCGCTTCCGGCGCGACCTGTACTACCGCCTCGCCGCATTCCCGGTGCACATGCCGGCGCTGCGCGAGCGCCCGATGGACATCCCGCTGATTGCGGAGGGCGTGCTGTCGGCGGTCAAGAGTTCCTTCAACCGGCCGAATCTGCGCTTCGCGCGTTCGGCGCTGGAGGAATTCGGCAAATATCACTGGCCGGGCAACGTACGCGAGCTCCAGAACGAGATCCAGCGCATGGCCGTGCTCGCCGACCGGGACGAGCTGGCCGCGCCACCGCTGCTCGGCCGCCGCAACGGGAAGCGATCCGCGCCGCTGCCGGCCCACGGCAGGCTGAACGGATCGGCCTCGCTGAAAGACAAGGTGGAGGATCTCGAGAAGTCGGTTATCATGAACTGCCTGGAGAGGAACGACGGAAACATCAGTCGTGTCGCCAGCGAGCTGGGTCTCTCACGGGTAGGGCTCAGGAACAAGCTGTCCAGGTATGATCTGAGAAAAAATGCCAAAGGCGACGCATTCTCCTGAAGCGAGCGAGGCGGATTCGCTGCTCAAGCTGGTCACCAGCGGCGGCGCGATCGAGTTCGACCGCGAGCGCGAAGGCGCCTGGATCGAAGTCATCCGCAAGATGGACGAGGTCTATTCGGACCTGTTGCGCTACGAGGTCGACCTCGAGCACAAGAACGCGGAGCTCGAGGAGGCGCAGGCCTTCGTCACCAACGTCATCGAATCCGTCTCGGACATCCTGATCGTCTGCGACGCCAGGGGGATGGTGCAGCAGGTCAATTCCGCGTTCCAGCATGCGCTCGGCCGCAGCGTCGGGGACGTGGTCGGCAGGAACATCGCCGACGTCATCGATGCCGCCGACGGCGCCAAGCTGGTGCCGCTATTGAAGCCGCGCGGCACGCCCGACGTCGTCGACGGTGAATTGAGGTTCGCGACGGACGGCGGCAGCACCGATCTGTTCGCGATCAACAGTTCGCCGCGGCATGACCATCGCGGCCGCTTTATCGGCGTGGTGCTGACAGGGCGGCCGATCGGCGAGCTGCGCCGCGCCTATGAGGCGCTGCACAAGGCCCATCAGGAATTGCAGCGCGCCCAGCGGCAGCTGGTCGAGCAGGAGAAGATGGCGAGCCTCGGCCGTCTCGTCGCTGGCGTCGCGCACGAATTGAACAATCCGATCAGCTTCGTTTACGGCAACATTCACACCTTGATCCGCTACCGCGCGGCCATCGTCGCCTATCTCGACGCGATCCACGGCAAGGGCCGGGCGAGCGACCTCGCCGCACTGAAGAAGAGCCTGCGCATCGACGAGGTCATGGAGGATTTCGGCCCGCTGATCGAGGGCACCATGGAGGGGGCGGTCCGGATCAGCGAGATCGTGAAGAATCTGCGCCGGCTCTCCTTCAGCAAGCTCGGCGAGGTCGAGCGCGTCAATATCGAGCGTTTGATCAACACCGCTGTGCTGTGGGCCGTCCGCACCAAGCAGGTGCGCATCGACCTGCAGATGGAGCTCGAGCCGGAACTCTGGATCTCCGGCAACGAGGGACAGTTGCACCAGGTCATCGTCAATCTTGTCGAGAACGCGATCGACGCAATGCGCGACACCGAATTGCCGCGGCTGGTCGTCTCGGCGGCGCGCAAGGGCAACGAGATCCTGTTCCGGATTTCGGACAACGGTCCGGGAATCGACAAGGATCACATCAGCCACATCTTCGAGCCGTTCTTCACGACCAAGCGGGTCGGCGAGGGCACGGGACTCGGCCTCTGGATCAGTTACGGCATTGTGCGCGAGCACGGCGGCGAGCTTCTGGCTGCGAACGAGCCGGACGGCGGCGCGACGTTCTCTTTTGCTTTGCCGGCTGCGTAAACACTGGCGCGCAGCTCTTTGACGAAGGCTATCGATACGTCCTCAGGACGTGAGTTCGCCTGTGTCGGCGCGGCGCCTTGCAGCAAGCAAGACTTCTCTCATCTGCTTGACCACCGGCGGCTCACTGCTTGACCGCCGGCGGCTCAATTGCCCCTGGCGATTCAAGGCCGGGAGCTTGACGATGTCCACCGCCCATCCGAGGCTAACCACCAGCCTTCTCCGCGCCTCCTGGAAATTCGCTGTCCTGAGGCTGACACGGAGCAAGGGGCGGCCATGGATTTCCTGGGCGCGTTTCCCCAGTCTAATCTGAATGCAGTACCGGCCGTCCGGACGGCGGTGGAGATAGGCCGGGCGGGCCATGTCATTGCCTTTCCAGGGACGATGCATCCCGGCGAGATGAATCGCCCCTGGCTCGAACTCAAAATCTCAGGCAAAGCATTGTTTTTTCGATAGAATTACTGTCGCAGGGGATGTGGTAGCGTGCCCCTCTCCCGCTACCAATTGTTCCGTACAAATCACTCGAGCGTTGCGATCCGCTCATTCTTCAACATGCGAAGCTGCGTGGCGAGAACGCTTGTGGCTGCCGGTGCCATCGGCCTTAGGTTGTCTAGAGACTGGATTGCTCTTAGATGGCAGAATGTTCGAAGTTGCTCCCTTTCGGATATGCCCCCGCTGCGAAGGCGAATCGTTCGGCACTCTGTCTGTCGGGGGCACCCGCGTTGTCAAACGCTGTAAAGCATGCGCGTACTCACATGACGAGGTACTTCCTGACGTCGATAAGCGCGTCGTTTATCTTGATCAATTTGCGGTAAGCGAACTCTACAAGACCAAAACGAAGACGCGGAAACCGGGTGCGCCTCGCGAACAATTTTGGCAGGATTGCTACGCGCTCGCCAATCGTGCCTACCTGAGACAGCAGGTAATATTTCCGGCCTCGAATCTCCATTCGGATGAGACGATTGTTTGGCATTCTCCGGCCGAGTTGCGCCTTGCACATGAAATGTTCAGTGGGGAAACCTCGTTCGAGAGGACGGATGCAATCGCCACACAGCAAGAATGGGAATTTGCGAAAGCCTATTTAAAGGGCGAGCCGCCGCCGTCCCTCGGCACAAGTGTTGACGAGATCATTTTTGGAACTCGCAATGTTTGGCTGCCCATCTACCATATCAGTGTGAACTCAGATTATTCAGTCTTCGCGCCTGGATTGCGACAGGACAAGGCGGTTGCCGAAGCGAGCCACAAGCAGTTGGCTGATGTTTGGGTCAAGAAGAGGCCGACTTTCAATGACATTTTGCAAAACGAGTTATCGAGCTACGGCTCAGCGATGCGGGAAGCTCTGAGCGTGCAAATAAGTAGAACGCAGGCGGCGATTGTGTCCGACGACCCCACCAGTGTTTTGGATATCCGTTTCGGATTGATCGGCCGCTATGCACGATTATCCGCACTGTTTGAGCGTAATGGTGTGCCTGCGAAAGACGCGTTTAAGGAGGTGCTGAATTTTCTGGAATGGCCGGGAAATCAGCAGCAGCCGGCACACAAGATTTTTGCTTATCTGTTCGCTGCGCTGGGTTGGAGAATCTCGTCGGGCCAGCGCCCGGTAATGAACGCAAGCATCCTGAACGACTTCTCCGCGATATCGACATATGCCCCATACGTCGACGCGATGTTCGTGGATAGGCAGTGCGCATCCTTATTGAAGCAAGGGCGTCTCCGCTCCGAACTCAGTTACAAAGCTCGCATCTTCTCGATGAGCGATCCGCAAGAGTTTTTGGATTACCTGAAAAGCTTAGGAGATGCCGCAACCGTGGATGTAGGCGAGTTCGCTTGTGATCTCTATGGCTCGGAAGCATAGGCGGAGTCGAAATCAAGAATTGCGCTGACCGTACGTAGGATGGGTAGAGCACTTGCGAAACCCATCATGCTTCTTCGTTGCCAGAGCTTGATGGGTTTCGCTTCGCTCTACCCATCCTACGAGCTAAGGGCTTAGGATCACTTTATCTCGCGCCCTTTTGTATTCCAGTAACGGGGAAACGGCGTCGTAGGAATGATATCTGGCGTAGACACTCTTCGCATGCCGCTCGCGAAGATCGGCTAGAGCGTCAGCCCAGTAAGCAACCATTGCGCGGCGAACTCCTTCGCGCGCAAAGAAGCGTTCGGCCCTTGCAAAATCTTCATCAAAGCTCACGCTTACCGCTCTTTCGGCCGCCTTGTATTCGGCCCGTCGAACGTCCCCGCCGTGTTGGCCGAGCCACATGATCGTGTTTGGGTACTCCAAAATCAGGCGGTCCAGCACGAGGTGATGCGAAAACTTGCCGTCGGTTGACGTGCGGGTGCTAAATGCAACTTCATGCGATCCAATATTCAATGTGAACCAGCGGCCTCCATTCGTCTGTGGGAGCACGCTCAAAGTCCAGGAGCCCTGCATGTCGAGGTTTCCGTACAACCCCGAGAGCTGAAATAAATTGAAAAGAAACAAGATCACATCGGGGTTATGGAAGAGTTGATCCGTCCTTTCACTATCAACCCGGAGAGGTGCGCTTATCCGGCGCAATTCCTTCCTCGCCTCGTGAGGAGCGACGCTGAACAACTCATTCGTACCCTCTACATTGACCTTTCGGTCAATAAAATGGCGGTGCGTTGCGCTCTCGACGACCGTGCTGTCCGTGACATGAACGAAGTCTGATAGCTCCCACGGTCCGTGAGCTGCGTACGCTTCACCCCCATTTATTCCGCGCAAGCGTTCGCTGATGGGCCGCTCAGTACGGCCGATTTTTATGTGATCACTGTTCGGCGAAACGAGAATATAGACGAAGCCATGCGGCATACGAACGCCCCTCATACCCAGGCGACACGTTTATCGAGATGACGCGGAGAAGGGAAATAGACAAATGGTCTGAGCCGGCCCTGCTTTGTGGCGTCCGTTGGCGCGAGCGCCTTCGACGGGAAAAGCATAAAGGATTGCCCGCTTCAGGACGCGTCGGTCAAAATCCGCCCTGTGTCGCCACCCCGTCAACCCCTCCCCACAAAAATATTCCACTTTACCGAAATTCGGAAACGGCGTATGTCTCGCCCATCCCGGCTCATCCTTGAGGGGCGATCTTGTGTCGTCACGTTTCGCGAGCCGGGCTTGCGGTGGACGCGGCAGCGTCGGCACGAGACGGTGCGGGCAGGGCGGGTAGTCCCTGTGAGCTCGAAACCGCGTGCGGACGAACGGCGCTGCTAGGCTTCGTCTCGGCTGTAAGTTTCCGGCTCCGTCGACAGGGTCGGGAAAACTGCGGCGAAATGGCGGGCCGGGCGTACGGCAAAACCGTGTGGTCCTGGCCGTCGTTGCTACGGTCAAGCTTTCGCGGAGGTGTGTGCGAGCCCAACCGGGCGGACAGCATCGTCAATTCGCGAAGTGAGGGAGGCCAGAGGGAAAGTTCGGCTCCCGGGAGAGCACGGCATAAGCCGTCCAACCACTGCGCAGGGAAGGCCGAGTGATTGGCTACACCTGTATGCTGCTGTGCGGTTCTTTTGCGCTACATCTTCGCGCAGCGGACCGCGGGTGCCGGCTGGCACCCGGCCTTCCCTGCGCCCTCTTGGCTAACGAGGGTCGAGCGACGAAGCAAAGCTCGGGCGACATGCGCCGCGAGGACGGGAAGGCGTGTCCGCTGTTTGACAGGTCACGCATCTTGCGGCGCGGCTGCGCCGGCGATGCGTCGCCGTGCCGGCAGGAACAACCCCGCGATCGCGCCGGCCAACGACAGCGTTGCGGCGAGGCTCATCGCCGCGGCAAATCCGCTCTCGAAATGCGCGGCCGAGTAGGCCCCGCCGTTGGCCGAGAAGGTCGCCACCAGCGCGGCGATGCCGAACATGCCGCCGAGGAAGCGCCCCATGTTGAAGACGCCGGACGCCTTGCCCATTTCGGCCACCGTGACCGAGCTCAGGATGGCGTTCTGCGCCGCCGGCATCGCCATCGAGACGCCAACGCCGGCCAGCACCAGCGGCGCGACCAGGGCGGAGTAGGGAACCGCGGGATTCACGATCTCGGCGATCCAGCCAAGGCCGATCGCCTGCATCAGCAATCCCGTCACCACCAGCGGCCGCTCGCCGAACCTGTTGACGACCGCGCCGGCCACAGGGGCGGTGACGAACAGCGTCGCTGTCCAGGGCAGCAGGCGAAGTCCGGCGCCGAAGGCATCGAAGCCCAGCGTGGTCTGCAGGAACTGCGGCAGCAGGAACACCACGCCATACATCGCGGCGTAGAACAGGACGCTTGCCGACATGCCGGAGGCGAGGGCACGCGATGCAAACAGCCGCATCGGCACCATAGGCGCGGCCGCGCGCAATTCCCAGAACACGAAGCCGGCCGCGAGCACCAGGCCCGACATCAGCGTGCCCATGACCTCGGCGCTCGCCCACCCCACGGCGTTGCCGCGCAACAGGCTCCAGACCAGTGCGAGCGCCGCAAGCGCCACGAGCGACAGTCCGGGGATGTCCAATGCGGCGGCCGGTCCGAAGCTTTCGCGCAACCGCGCCAGCACCAGGGCGATCGCGATCAGGCCGATCGGCAGGTTGATCCAGAACACCCAGCGCCAGCCGAGATGTTCGGTGATGAAGCCGCCGATGGCGGGGCCTATGATCAGCGCGCAGCCGGTGATGCTGCTGAAAATGCCGAGTGCGCGGGCGCGCTCCTCGCGGCCGAACGTGCCGCTCAGGATCGCCATTGCGAGCGGCATCACCAGCGCGGCGCCGGCGCCTTGCAGCGCGCGGGCGGCGATCAGCGCAGTGGCGTTGCCGGCGAGCGCGCAGGCCGCCGATGCAACGACGAACAGGGCGATCCCGGCCGCGAACATGCGGCGGCGCCCGAAGCGGTCGCCGAGTGCGGCGCCCGTCAGGAGCAGCACGGCGAAGGTCAGGTTGAAGGCGTTGACGGTCCATTGCAGCGTCTCGACCCGGCTGCCGAATTCGGCGCGGATGGCCGCGAATGCCGTCGTGATGATCATGGCGTCCAGCGCCATCATGAAGGATGCCAGCGCGGTGACGCCAAGCACCCAGTTCTGCTCGGCGCGATTGGTCGGGGTCTGCATCGCCCTCTCTCCGTGTCTCGCGCCACCCTGTCGCGGCGCGTTCTGCGGGCTAGACGAGGCCGGAGGGGCAAAGGATGCGCCCAAAAATAATCTTTCCCGGGCCGCATCCTTCGGCTGCCGGCAAACGTCCTAGGGGTGAGGCGGCCGCGAGCCAGGTCGCGACATGAAAAAAGGAGCGCGCGATGAGAAGGACGTTGATCAGGTACAAGACCAAGCCGGAACTGGCCGACCGGAACGCCGAGCTGGTTGCGGCGGTGTTTGCGGAATTGAAGGCGGAGAGCCCAGACGGCGTGCGCTATCTGACGCTGCGGCTGGAGGACGACACCTTCATCCATTTTGTCGAAGCCGCGGCCGAGGACGGCTCGAGCCCGATCCCGAAGCTCAGGGCGTTTCAGGCGTTCCAGGACGGCATCCGCGACCGCTGCGCGGAGCCGCCGCTGGTTCGTGACGTGAGGATCGTCGGCAACTATCGTATGCTGGACGAGTCCTGAGCAGGCGAGGCGGAGGAACAATGGCGCCAGACCCCCTGGCCACCATCGATATCGAGTCCCTGCTGGCGGGGATGCGGCCGAAGCTGCATCGCTACTGCGCACGCATGGTCGGCTCGGTCATCGACGGTGAGGACGTGCTGCAGGATGCGCTGATCAAGGCGATGGAGGCGCTGCAAACGGTCACGCCCGCCGTCAATCCGGAGGGCTGGCTGTTTCGCATCGCGCACAACACCGCGCTGGATTTCCTGCGCCGCCGCAACCGGCAGGAGGCGCTGCATTCGGCTGAGGAGGTGGAGATGATTGCCGACCAGCTCGATGATTTGGAAAGCCGCCAGATCGCTGCGACCAGCCGGCGCACCTTCATGCGGCTGCCGGTGGCGCAGCGCTCCAGCGTGATCCTGATGGACGTGCTCGGCTGCTCGCTTGCCGAGGTCTGCGACATCATGGATTTCAGCCTGCCGGCGGTGAAGGCCGCGTTGCATCGCGGGCGCACGCAGCTGCATGAGTTCGCCGAGCAGCCCGACGATGCGCCACGAGCGGAGCTGTCGGAAGCCGACCGCACGCGGCTCAACGCCTATGTCGGCCATTTCAATGCCCGCGACTTCGACGCCATCCGCGAAATGATCGCCGATGACGTCAGGCTCGAGCTCGTGAACCGCACCAGGTTGAAAGGCAAGGCCGAGGTGTCGCGCTATTTCGGCAATTATTCGAAGGTCAGCGACTGGCACCTGGTGACGGGGCAGGTCGACGGACGTCCCGCGATCCTGGTGTTCGATCCCAATGAGCCGAACGGGCGGCCGAAATATTTCATGCTGCTGAACTGGTCCGCCGACAAGCTCGCCATCATCAGGGATTTTCGCCACGCGGCGTACGTTATCGATGCCGCCGAGTGCGTGGTGGATAGAGGGTGAGCGTATGAGCGAACGCAGCGCCCCTTCGCCGTACTTGAACGGAAAGAAAGTCGCATTCACCCTCGTCCGGAGGGCAATGATGCGGTTGAGACAGCGCTCGTCGCGCTCCTATGTCCCCCTCAACTCCGATACCAACTCCCCAGATTCCACGTCGTGACGTCCCAGCCCGAGATGTCGGTCATGAGGCTGTTGACGGCGCCGCCGACGATGTTGCGCGACAGCAGCGGCACGAGCACGTTGGCTTCGCAGAAGATCTCGTTGACCTTGATCAGCAGCGCGGCGCGCTTGACCGGATCGAGCTCGCTTTGCGCGGCCTTGTAGGCCTTGTCGGCCTCGGGATCGGACCAGCGCGAGACGTTGCGGCCGAGCCATTTGTTCTCCTTGGACGAAATCTCCCAGGAGACGCACTGGTTCAGGAAGCGCTCGGGATCGGGCTGCGGCTGCGTCGTGTTGTACATCTCCATGTCGCAATAGAGCTTCGAATAGGTGTCGGGGTTGCCGACATCGGACGAGAAGAACACCGATGCCGTGACCGACTTGATCTCGATGTCGATCCCGGCCTTCTGGCAGGCCTGCTTGATGATGGCCTGCGTCTTCTGCCGCGGGGCGTTGATCGAGGTCTGGAAGACGTATTTGAGCTTCTTGCCGTCCTTCTCGCGAATGCCGTCAGCGTCCATCTTCCAGCCGGCCTCGTCGAGGATCTTGTTCGCCTTGTCGACGTTGAACTCGTATTTCAGTCTGCTCGACTTGAACTGGCTGGGCTGGTTGACGAAGCTCGCCGTCGCGACGGCGGCGCGGCCGTAGATGAATTTCTGGATTGCCTCGCGATCGACCAGCAGGTTGAACGCCCGGCGAACGGCCGGATCGGACAGCGTTGGGTGCCTGGTCTTGGCGTTCGAACGCTCGCCGTCGACCTCGGTCCACGGGTCCGTCGTGTTGAGGACGATGAACTCGACGCCGCCGGAGAGCGTGAACTCCACCTTGCCTTTGCCGCTGGCCTCCATGCGCTTGAGGACTTCGTCCTCCACCAGCAGGTTCCAGGCATAGTCGTATTCGCCGGTCTGCAGCACGGCGCGCGCGGCGGAGACCGCATCGCCGCCGCCCTTGACCTCGAGCGTGTCGAAGTATGGCTGGTTCTTGACGTGATAGTCGGGGTTGCGCTCGGCCAGGATCAAATCGCCCGGCTTGAACTCGACGAATTTGTACGGGCCGGTGCCGACCGGCTTCAGATTGCCCGGTGCGTCGCGCGACTTCGCGCCGGCATAGTCGCCGAAATGATGTTTCGGCAGGATCTGGCCGACCGCGCCGACGAAGGGGTCGGCCCAGAACGGGGTCGGGGCCTTGAAGATGACCTTGACGGTGTGGTCGTCGATCTTCTCGACCTTGATGTTCTGGTAGGAGCCCGTGGTGTACGCCGCCGTCGCCAGATCTGCGGCATATTGCCAGGTGAAGACGACGTCGTCGGCGGTGAAGGGCTTGCCGTCATGCCACCTGACGCCCTGCTTCAGCTTCCAGGTCACGCTGGTGCCATCCGGCGAGAGGCCGCCGTTCGCCTTGGTCGGAACCTCCGCAGCGAGGCAGGGGATGAGGTTGCCCTCCCTGTCCCAGCCGGCGAGCGGCTCGAAGAAGATGCGCGAGGCGACCTGGTCCTTGGTGCCGAGCGCGAAATGCGGATTGAGCAGGGTGGGGGCCTGCCAGATCAGGATCTTCAGCGGGCCGCCGCCGCCGGCCTTGGTCGGCTTGTATGGCAAGGTGGCATCCGCCATCGCCACGTCGTTCCAGAGCAGAATCTGGCTTGCAACGGGCGCCGCGATCCCGACCGCGGCCATTGTCCGGATGAATGAGCGCCGCGACAGCGTGCCGTCCTTCACCTCCGCGATGGCCTCGCGGATTTCGTTCTCGTTCATCGGATGAGCTCCACCTTCGCGCAGAAAAGTCGTCACCGGCGGCCCATCATGTTGCATCGCGGGCAAGGCGGCAATGCCGACAAGGCGGGGAACCCCTGCGGCGAAATGGCGAAGGTGTGTATGGCGCG
The DNA here is from genome assembly GCF_052075915.1 of Bradyrhizobium sp. 1200_D9_N1_1. Lineage (NCBI taxonomy): Bacteria > Pseudomonadati > Pseudomonadota > Alphaproteobacteria > Hyphomicrobiales > Nitrobacteraceae > Bradyrhizobium > Bradyrhizobium sp. 1200_D9_N1_1. Next base: position 2,339,646 of record NZ_CP197226.1, read on the forward strand.
GTCGTGCCGTCGCGACGATGCATCGCGCCCAGCCGGGCGGGGCATCGTCAATTCGCCTTCGCTAGTCGCTCCGCACATAGCGCCAGAGCAGGTCGGCGATTTCGAGCCGCCGCTGTGCCTTGGCCTTCTGCGAGGACATGTCGGTTGCGAATTGCGCCTCGAACGTATGCCGGTTCGCGACCGAGAAGAAGCAGAGCGCGTTCAGCGACATGTGCAGTTCGATCGGATCGATGCCGGGTCTGATCGCGCCGGCGCGAACGCCCCGGTCCAGCACCGCGGCGATCTGGCTGACAATCGGCCGCGTCATCTCCTTGAGCTTCTTGCTGCCCCGGATGTGCCGTCCGCGATGGATGTTCTCGATCGTGACCAGCCGGACATATTCCGGGTTGGCCTGGTCGAAATCGAAGGTGAACTCGGCCAGCCTGCGAATCGCGGCCTCCGGCGCGAGCGCTTCGAGGTGAAGATCCTGCTCGGCGACGCGCATCTTGGCGTAGGCCATCTCGAGCACGGCCGTGAACAGCTCTTCCTTGGATTTGAAGTAGTAGAAAATCAGCCGCTTGGTGATGTTGGCGCGTGCGGCGATGGCATCGGTATTGCCGCCGGCGAGGCCGTTCTCGGCGAATTCCGCGAACGCGATCTCCAGGATCTCGCGCTTGGTGCGCTCCCGGTCGCGCCGCCGCACCGGCGGCTGCTTCGCGTCCTCCGCGACGGGCTTTTCCTTGGGTCTCATCCGGCGGTTCGGTCCTTTGCATCCGGCCAGGCCTGCTTGCCCCACCCTCCATAGCGCAATCGGCGGTCCTTGACATCAATTATCCCATAGGTTAATTCTAATTAACCTATGGATTAATTATCTATGACGGATCTCGGCCTTGCTCATCTGACGGCCCTGGACCTTGCGCCTGTCGCGCTTGTGGCCGAGGCCGCGCGTGCCGGCTTCAGCTTCATCGGCCTGCGCGCGATCCCTGCGACTGCCGGCGGACCTGCCTATCCGACGCGGATGGGAACGGACGCGCACCGCGAGCTCAAACGGTCTCTCGCCGGCGAGGGAGTGCGACTGAACGAGATCGAGTTCGTTCAGCTCACGCCTCGCATCGACATTCCGGCGCTCGCGGGCCTGTTCGAAGCCGCAGCCGATCTCGGCGCGGTGGCGGTCACGGCATCGGGGGATGACGACGATCCGGTCCGCCTCACCGCGCATTTCGCTGATCTCTGCGACCTCGCGCAGCAATTCGGCCTGCGTGTCGACCTGGAGTTCATGCGCTGGCGCGCGATTGGCTCGCTGCCGCAGGCCGCGGCGATCGTGCGTGGCGCGGGCAAGGCCAACGGCACCATTCTCGTCGATGCGCTGCATCTCCATCGTTGCGGCGGCAAGCCGGGCGACTTGATCTCGATTCCCGCGCACTATTTGCGCGCCGCGCAGATCTGCGACGTCGTCGCGGATATGCCTGCGAGCGATGCCGCCATCATCGCTGAAGCGCGCGAAGGCCGGTTGCCGCCGGGCGAAGGCGCCTTGCCGCTCGGCGAGCTCCTCGAAGCGCTTCCGGTGGACGCGAGCCTCAGCGTCGAGATGCCGTTGCCGGCCTTGGCGGTGCGGCCCCGGCTCGCCACCGCGTTCGACGCCACGAGGCGCCTGCTCGAGCATCGGCCACGGGGAGCGTGGCGGCCAGACCATCGCCGCGAAGCCGGCGGCCCAATCCAGATACGGACGACGTGAGATGAAGAACATCACCATAGGCGTCATCGGCGCGGGGCTGATCGGGCGGAAGCACCTCGCCAAGCTGGCCGGACGTGGGGACTATGACCTCGTCGGCATCGCGGACGTGAACTCCGATCGGATCGCAGCCGATTATCCCGGGACCCCTGTCTTCGCCGACTACCGGAAACTGCTCGACGAGGCGCGGCCGGAGGCCGTGATCATCGCCTCACCCAACCAGCTTCATGCCGAGCAGGGCATCGCATGCGCCAGGCGCGGGATTCACATCCTGATCGAGAAGCCGGTCACGGACACGGTGGAGACCGCGGCAAGCCTGATTGCCGAGGTGCGCAAGGCCGGCATCCAGTCGCTGGTCGGGCATCACCGCCGCCACCATCAGCAGGTCAGGACGCTGAAGGCGACTTTGGGAGACAAGCGCATCGGCGATGTCGTCGGGGTGTCGGCGATCTGGGCCACCCACAAGCCGGCGGCCTATTTCGAGATCGCGCCATGGCGCTCGCAGGCTGGCGGCGGACCAATCCTGATCAACCTCATCCACGAAATCGACTTCCTGCGCTTCACCGTGGGCGAGATCGTCGCCGTGGAAGCGATTGCGTCGAACCGCCAGCGCAGCTTTGCGGTCGAGGATACCGCCGCGGCGCTGATCGAATTCGACAGCGGCGCGCTCGGCACGTTTTTCATCAGCGACAGCGCCGTCTCGCCCTGGACCTCCGAGCAGGGGCTCGGCGAGGCCCCCGAATTCCCGTTCAGCGGCGAGAGCAGCTATCGCTTCCTCGGCCGAACCGGGTCGATCGAATTTCCGGCGCTCGTGCAATGGTCGCAGGCCGGCGGCGCGCAGGACTGGAACAAGCCGATCCAGGCCCAGCGCATCCATGCCTCCTCGGTTGACCCCTACGTCGCCCAGCTCGACCATTTCCGCGACATCATTCGCGGCAACGCGCGGTCATTGCAGCCGGTCGAGGACGGCGCGCGCAGCCTGATCGCGACCCTGGCGGTCGCCGAGGCCGCCGCCGGTGGACGACGCGTCGACCTGCGCCATCGCTACGAAACGCTCGCAAGTCCGGTCGTGCCGGCAACGTCAGACCAGCAAAGGGCTTCCTGAGCGCAAACACATTCACCGCCGCTCGGCGGACCAGGATGGGCAGAGCCGCGGCGCGATCTCAACGACGCCGGCAAAAGGGCCGGCCCGGAGGGAGGGAACGAGGTGAACTACACGTTCGACTTTAGCCCCGTGCTGGACGGACTTCCGGACCTGCTGTGGGGCTGTGCGGGAACGCTGGAGCTCGCGTTGTCCGGCATGGTGCTGGCGCTTGCGATCGGGATTGGCGGCGTCGTGCTGCGCGAATCCCGCGTCTTGGCGCTGCGCTGGCTCGTCATCGCCTTTGTCGAGGCGATCCGCAACACGCCGTTCCTCGGGCAGATCTATTTCATCTTCTTCGCGCTGCCGCTGGTCGGCGTTCGCCTCGATCCGACTCTGACCGCGATCATCGCGCTCGGTGTCAACGGCGGGGCCTATGCGATCGAAATCATCCGCGGTGGCGTGCAGTCGATCAACAAGGGGCAGGTGGAAGCCGGTCTCGCGCTCAGCCTGAGCCGGGCGCAGGTGTTCCGCCTGATCGTGCTGAAGCCGGCGCTGCGCGCGATCTATCCGTCGCTGACCAGCCAGTTCATCATGCTGACGCTGACGACCAGCATCGCGTCTGCGATCTCGGCCTATGAACTGACCTCGGTCGGGCAGACGATCGAGACCAATACCTTCCGCAGTTTCGAGGTCTATGGCGTCGTCACGCTGCTCTATTTCGCCATGTCGTGGATGCTGATGCAGATGTTCGCGCTGATCAACGCGCGTTACTTCAGCTATCCCGTGAAGTGAGGGGCGATGGACCGGAATCAGTTCCTGTTTCTGCTCGGTGGCCTCAAATGGACACTTGCGCTGTCCGCGATCGGCTTCGTGGTCGGCTCGATCGCCGGCCTCGGCGTGGCGCTCGCGCGCACGTCGGGCCACCGCGCGCTGGAGCGCGTCGCGGCCGGCTACATCGCCTTGTTCCAGGGCACGCCGCTTCTGATGCAATTGTTCGTGGTCTATTACGGGCTGGCGCTGGCGGGCCTCAAGCTCGATGCCTGGGTTTCGGTCTCCATCGGCTTCACACTGCATTCCGGCGCGTTCCTCGGCGAGATCTGGCGCGGCGCGATCGAGGCGGTGCCGAAAGGCCAGGTCGAGGCCGCCAAGGCGCTGAGCCTCAACTACGGCTCGCAGATGCAGGATGTCGTCCTGCCGCAGGCGATCCGCATTTCGCTGCCGGCGACGATCGGATTTCTGGTCCAGCTGATCAAGGGAACGTCGCTCGCAGCGATCATCGGCTTCACCGAATTGATGCGGGCAGGGACCATCGTGTCCAACCAGAACTTCAAGCCGCTGCTCGTCCTCGGCTTGGTGTGCGTCCTCTATTTCGCCATCTGCTGGCCGCTGTCGCTCGTTGGCGCGCAGCTCGAACGCCGGATGGCCGTCGCCGCGCGATGACGAGGGCAACGACAGACAACAGGACGAGGACAGAGGAGGGAATGATGACCAACGCAAGGACCACAGGACTCAATCGGCGTCGTCTGCTGGCGCTCGGAGCCGCGACGATCGCCGCGCCATTCGTGCTGACGCGCGCCGCTTATGCGGTGACGCCGTCGGAGATCAAGGCGAGGGGCAAGGTTCTGATCGGCATCCAGGGCGATAATCCGCCCTGGGGATTTGTCGATGCGACGGGAAAGCAGGATGGGTACGATGCGGAGATTTCGGCGCTGTTCGCCAGGGAGCTCGGTGTGCCCGCCGAGTTCACGCAACTGGCGGTCGCCAATCGTATCCCGGCCCTGACCTCCGGTCGTGTCGATATCCTGTTCGCGACCATGGCCATGCTGCCGGAGCGGGCCAAGGCCGTGCAGTTCTCAAAACCCTACGGCGCGAACATCATCACCTTCATCGCGCCGAAGGAGTTCGAGATCAAATCTCCGGCCGACATGGGCAAATACGTCATCGGCGTCGCGCGCGGCAGCGTGCAGGACAGCGACGTAACCAAGGCCGCGCCGTCGGGCACCACCATTCGCCGCTTCGACGGCGACGCGCCGACCATGCAGGCCCTGCTGTCCGGTCAGGTCCAGGCGGTCGGTGGCAACATCTTCTACGTTCCGCGCCTCGATGAATCGAAGCCCGGCTATTACGAGAACAAGCTCGAATTCACGAAACTCTACAACGGCGCCTGCACCCGGCTCGGAGAGAAGGAGATCAACGCCTTCGCCAACGACTTCATTGAGAAGATCAGGGCCAATGGCGAGCTGGCGAAGATCTATCAGAAGTGGATGAATAATCCGCTGCCGGCTTTCCCCGACACCATTCCCGGTATTCCCTTCAACGTCAGCTAGGCACGGAGAGAGCGCCATGCCGGGTGTAGCCGCGATCGAAACTGCCCCAGAACCGATGATCGCCATGCGCGACGTCTGCAAATGGTACGGCACCTACCAGGTCCTGACCGAGATCAGCCTGACGGTCCGCCCGGGCGAGAAAATCGTTCTGTGCGGGCCGTCCGGTTCGGGCAAGTCCACCCTCATCCGCTGCATCAATGCGCTGGAAGCGTACCAGCGCGGCGAAGTCGTCGTCGCCGGCACGCGGCTGAACGACGCTGCCGGCTCGGTCGATGCCGTGCGTCGTGAGGTCGGGATGGTGTTCCAGCAATTCAACCTGTTTCCGCACATGACCGTGCTGGAGAACTGCATGCTGGCGCCAATGCGCTCCCGGGGTGTGCCGCGGGTGAAAGCCGAAGAGACCGCGCGCCGTCTGCTCGATCGGGTCAGAATAGGGAACCAGGCCGAGAAATATCCGGCCCAGTTGTCGGGCGGCCAGCAACAGCGCGTTGCGATTGCGCGCGCGCTCTGCATGGAGCCGAAGGTGATGCTGTTCGACGAGCCGACCTCCGCGCTCGACCCCGAAATGGTCAAGGAGGTCCTCGACACCATGATCGGGCTCGCGACGGATGGTATGACCATGATCTGCGTCACCCATGAAATGGGGTTTGCGCGGCAGGTCGCCGATCGCGTGATCTTCATGGCCGATGGCAGGATCGTGGAGGAGGCCGAGCCCGAAAGCTTCTTCAGGAATCCGCAGCACGATCGCACCAGGAAGTTTCTGGGAGAGATCTTGGCGGCGCATTGAGTCGGGGATGGTCCGATGGTCGCCTGCACGCCGCCCAGGCGCTCGACGCGAACTGCCGTCGCTATGTCGCGATCGCCGATCGTGGAGACGCGCGTTCCCGGGTGACCGGCTGTGTCCCCCGAACATGGCCCCGCTCTTGCCGGCGAGTATGATGGATTGGTATAAACATCATACTCGGAGGGGTGACGTGATTCAGTCAGGTGGTGTCGCGAGGCAGGCGTTCGAGCCCGGCGTGCTGTTCGGCGGGCTGATCGCCGCCAACATCGCCGCATGGGTCTTCGCCTTCGCGATGTTCGGCGACCGGCCCGCGGTGATGGCGACCGCGCTGCTCGCCTGGGTGTTCGGCCTGCGTCACGCCGTCGATGCCGACCACATCGCCGCGATCGACAATGTCGTGCGCAAGCTGATGCAGGCGGGCGACACGCCGCGAAGCGTCGGCCTGTATTTCGCGCTCGGCCATTCCACGGTCGTCCTGGCCGCGACCACGCTGCTCGCGCTCGGCGTCGTGAGTCTCGGCGGCGACAGCCTGCTGAAGGAGATCGGCGCCCTGATCGGCACCTCGGTGTCGGCGCTGTTCCTGCTGGTGATCGCGGCGATCAATCTCGCCATCTTCGTCGGCCTGTGGCGGATCCTGCGCGAGGTGCGCGAGCAAGGCATTCATGACGCCGCGCAGCTCGAGGCGCTGCTCGCGACCCGCGGATTCCTGGCGCGCTTGCTCGGCCCGATGTTCCGCCTCGTTACCAAACCCTGGCACATGTATCCGCTCGGCCTGCTGTTCGGGCTCGGCTTCGACACCGCGACCGAAATCGGCCTGCTCGGCATCTCCGCCACCGAAGCCGCGCGCGGCGCCTCGCTCGCGCATGTGCTGGTGTTCCCCGCCCTGTTCGCCGCCGGCATGGCGCTGGTCGACACCGCCGATTCCGCGCTGATGGTGAGCGCCTATCGCTGGGCCTTCGTCGATCCCTATCGCAAGCTCTGGTACAACCTCACGATCACCGGCGCCTCGGTCGCGGTCGCGCTGTTCATCGGCGGCATCGAGGCGCTGGGGCTCATCGGCGACCGGCTCGGCCTGTCCGGCGGGCTGTGGTCGCTGGTCGAGGCCGTCAACGACTCGCTCGCCAATTTCGGCTTCGCCGTGATCGCGCTGTTCGCGCTCGCCTGGCTCGTCTCGGTCGTGCTCTATCGCCGTATGGCTCCGAGCGCCCGGCGGCGCATGGTCGATCCTGACGAGCTGAGCAGGGGCGCCGCGCCGGGGTGATCGCACCTGAGTGTGTCGCAACGGCAACAATCGGCGATTTTCCGCGATCCGCGATCAGATCCAAATTCCTCGCGCTCTTGCGAACGACCAACTCGCTCCAACATAGCGTCCGGTAAAGTTCACACGCCAGTGGGCGGGTGAAAGAGACGGCTGTCGACAGCGAGTGAGCATCATGCGCGCGTTGTTCCGAATCGCGTTCGTTCTATCCGCCCTGTGGTTTCCTGCTCATCCGAACGCGTCCCAGGCCCACGCCATCATCGTCTCGTCCTCGCCGGCGACCGGCGCGACAATATCCGGCGACAACGTCGCGATCCGCCTGCACTTCAACAGCCGGATCGATCACGCGCGCTCGAAATTGACGCTGCTGGCACCGGATGGTGCGTCGCGCGCGCTGAGGCCGGCTTCCGATGCGCCCGCCGACGAGCTCAATGCCGATGCGACGCTACTACCGGCGGGGACATGGCACCTGCGCTGGCAGGTTTTGAGCGTCGACGGGCACATCACCCGCGGCGACATTCCGTTCACCGTCCGCTGAAACCACGGCCGTGTACCTGCTCCTCGACATCTTCGGCTATCTGTCGGTGGTCCTGCGGGGCCTGATCCTGATCGCCCAGTCGTTCACCCTCGGCGGTCTCGCGTTTCAGCTGTTGCTGTGGGGGCCGCTGCAGCCGCAGCTCTCCGTCTTTGGCCTCTCGATCGAGGAGCGATGCCGCACGTTCCTGCAGTTCAGCGCCGTCGCATGGGCGCTCCTCACCGTCGCCTCGCTGGCGCTCAACGCGGCCGCGCTGGTCGGGACGCTCCAGGTGCCCTGGAGCGAAGCGGTCACTGCTGATTTTGGCCGTGCTGACCTCGTGATCGCGGCTTGCGCAGTCGGCATCGCCGTCCTGACGAAAGGCCCCGCGCACCGGGTGCGGTCGGCCGCGCTTCTCGCCCTGTCGGTGCTGGCGCTCGCGATGCAGACCCGGCTCACGCATGCGGCCAGCCGGCCGGATGTGCGCTGGCCGCTGCTGCTGTCCGATGCGGGTCACATGGCGGGGGCGGCCGTCTGGATCGGCGGTCTGCCCTATTTCCTGATCGCGCTGAACGGCTGCAAGGACGCCGGCGACTGGCGCCTCATTGCGCGCCGCTATTCGTTGATGTCGATGGCGGCGGTCGCGGCGATCGTCTGCGGTGGTCTGGTCATGGCGGCGAACTATATCGGCTCCGTCGCGGCGATCTACGGCACCGCCTATGGCGTCATGACCCTGGCGAAGGTCGGGCTGCTCTTGATGCTGCTGATGCTTGGCGCGGGCAATTACTTCCTCGTCGAACGTCTGCGCCGCGACCCCACGACGCCGATCTTTCGCCTGAAGCGTTTCGCCGAGGTCGAGATCGGCATCGGCATCACCGTGCTGCTTGCTGCGGCGTCCCTGACGTCATTGCCGCCGGGCGCGGATCTCCCTCATGATCGCCTGGACTGGCATGAGATCGTCGAGCGCGCTGCGCTGCAATGGCCGCCGCGCCTGACCAGCCCGGATTACGACAGACTGACCGTCGCGCAGCTCCAGGCGAAGATCACGCTGGCGGACGCCGGGCGCGCGAGCGCGCAATCGGCCTACGTTCCCGGTGAGGGCACGATCCTGCCGCGAAATGCGGAAGATATCGCCTGGTCGGAGTACAACCATCACTGGGCCGGCGTCTTCGTGGTGCTGATCGGGCTCCTGGCGCTGGTCGAGCATTTCCGCTGGGGGCGCTGGGCGCGGCACTGGCCGCTGCTCTTCCTCGCGATGGCGGCCTTCCTGTTCTTCCGCGCCGACGAGCAGGCCTGGCCGCTCGGCCCGGCGGGCTTCTTCGAGTCGCTGCGTGATCCGGAGGTGGCGCAGCATCGCATCTTCGTGTTGCTCATCGCCGTGTTCGGCCTGTTCGAATGGCGTGTGCGGCTGCGCGGCACCAAGGCCGGTCCGTCGGCCTTGGTGTTTCCCCTGACCACGGCGCTCGGCGGCGCCCTGCTGCTCACGCATTCTCATGCGATCGCCAACATCAAGGACCAGCTGCTCATCGAGATGAGCCACACCCCGCTTGCGCTCTGCGGCGTCGCCGCCGGCTGGGCCCGCTGGCTCGAACTGCGTCTCGACGGCCGGGTCAGGCGGGCGGCGGCCTGGATCTGGCCGGTCGCCTTCATCCTGGTCGGGCTGATCCTGCTGGATTACCGCGAAGCCTGAACGCGCTATCCGTCGTACTGATCCGGGCCCATCGCCCATGACGTCTGATCATGGCCGAACGCGTAGTTCCGGTTGGTGACGACAGGATTGCGATTGACCATCGGCCGCATGAACATCGGGTGGGTCGCGCTGCGCACCTCGTGCTCGACCGTGAACAGCTTCTTGCCGCTGTCGAGATCGACGATGTCGCAGAACCGGTACTGATATTGATTGTCCTCGCGCGAGATCAGGTTGCGCGCCAGCAGCTTGCGATAGGGGCCGGAGAAGTCGGTGATGTACATCTGCACATGGTGCCCGTCATACTCGCCCTGCGGCCGATCGCTCTCGCGGAACAGCAGGTGCTGGTCGCGGCCCGTCTTCACCGCCGCAACCGTGCCGTCGCCATTCCGCATGCCTGAGGGCATGCCCATGATGTCAGGATAGAAGGCGCAAATCGCCGATGCCGTTCCGATCGGCACGTCGAACTCGACATAGGGAATGCCGAGCGAGATGCGGCCGAACCGCGCCGCGTCAGGTTCATAGACACGCATCCGGTTGCCCCATGGGCAGACGGCCTCGACATGGTCATTGTGCTCGGCGAACGTGAATGCCGTCCCCTCGAGCTTCTTCGCGACCGATGCCAATCGCGCCAGCAACGCCTCGCGGCCCTCGATGACGAGGCCGGTATGGCCGCGCAGCACCTGCGGCCTGCCGCTCGGCAGGTGAAACTGGCTCCGCCCGGCGTTGATCCACATGTTGGTGTCCGACACCATCAGATAGGGATCGCGGGTGAGCCCAAGTCCCGTGACGTAGAATAACGTCGCCAGGCGCTGATCCGGGACCTGGATGTTGACGTGCTCGAAATGGATCGCGTTGCCGAGGTCTTCAGCGGATCGATCGAACTGTTGCGGCATGGCTGTGGCTCTGGGTGTGGGACGGACGGGTCATATTAGAGCAGAACGTCGGCCAGTCGAACCGTCGGCCGATCACATCTGCTGATCGGGGCATGCCGTCGGCCACCTTGCCGCGGCAACCATTCCCTGTAATCTGGGCGGAAGACATCAAGGAAAGGGTCAATGGGGGGAGTTCTGGAAGGCGTGCGCGTCCTCGATTTCGGGCGCTATATCGCGGGTCCCTATTGCGCGACCTTGCTGGCCGAATTCGGCGCCGAGGTCATTCGCGTTGAAAAGCGCGACGGCAGCGAGGATCGCTTCGTGGCGCCGGTCGGCGCGGGCGGCGAGGGCGCGCTGTTCCTCCAGGTCAACCGCAACAAGAAGTGCATCACGCTCGATCCGATGAAGCCGGAGGGGCAGGAGGTGATGCGCCGCCTGGTTGCGACCGCGGACGTGGTCGTCGCCAACCTGCCGCCGCAGACCCTGCGCGCGATGAAGCTCGATTACGACTCGCTTCGCGCGATCAAGCCCGACATCATCCTGACGACGGCAACCGCATTCGGCGGGCCGGGGCCCTGGTCCGACCGCGTCGGCTTCGACGGTGTCGGCCAGGTCATGTCAGGCTCGGTGTACATGACCGGCGCCGGCGATCCGCCCTACCGCGCCGCGGTCAATTGGGTCGATTTCGGAACCGCGCTGCACTGCGCGTTCGGCACGCTCGCGGCGCTGATCGAGCGCGGCAAGTCCGGCCGTGGGCAGATCGTCGAGGGCGCGCTGCTGGCCACCGCGTTGTCCTTCACCAATGCCACGCTGATCGAGCAGGCCGTCATCAACGTCAACCGCGTCCCGACAGGCAATCTCGGCCAGACCGCAGCGCCCGCCGACATCTACCGCACCAGGGACGGCTGGGTGCTGTGCCAGGTCACCGGTCATCCGCTGTTCAAGCGCTGGGCCAAGCTGATGGGCGAGGAGGACCAGTGGCTGAACGATCCGCGCTTTGCCGACGACATCAGCCGCGGCAACAACGGCCCCGTCATCAGCGAGCGGATGGCGCGCTGGTGCGCCGAGCGCACCACGCAGGAGGCCGTCGACACGCTGGGCAAGGCCATGATTCCGACAGGGCCGGTGCTCAGCCCGCAACAGGCGCTGGATCATCCGCACATTCGTGCCGCCGGCTTCATGCAGGACGTCGATTATCCGGGCTTGCCGAAGCCCGCGCCGGTGGCGCGGGCCGCCGTGCGGCTGTCGGAAACGCCGGGTGACATCGCGAGCCGCCCGCCGACGCTCGGCGAGCATACCGATCGTGTCCTCGCGGAGCTCGGCTATGACGCGGCCGCGATCGCCGCGCTCCGGCAAAGCGGCATCGTCTAGCTGGGTCGGAGAGCGGCCGCAGTTGGGTCGCCGAAGATTTCGAACGCGTCACCGCCCATTCGCAAGCGCCAACGCGGCCTTCACCGCGTTCTCCAGAATTTCCTCCGACAACTGCTTGTCGCTCACGGCCCGCGACAATTGCAGCGCGCCGACCATGGTCGCATAGACCGACATCGCGCGCCGCCGGCGCTCCGCAGCCGTGCCATCCGGCATCTGCGCCGCCATCAGCGCAATGATGTCGGACATCTTTGCGGTGAAGGCATCGCGCGTCGTCTTCGGATGCCGCGCGATCTCGGACGCCAGCGCCGCGGTCGGGCAGCCGGTCCCGGCGTGGTCGCGATGGCGCGGCGAGAGGTAGTCGCGGATCGTAGTCTCCAGGGCGATGCCGTTTTCGAGATTGTCCTTGTGCCGCTGCTCGCGCCGCTCAAGCGCATCCAGCAGCACCGCGCGCACCAGATCCTCCTTGGATTCGAAATGTGTGTAGAAGGCGCCGTTGGTCAGGCCGGCCGCGGACATGATGCCGGCGAGACCCACGGCGGCGATGCCGCTCTCGCGGAACTGCGCCGAGGCGACGTCGATGATGTGCGGCCGCGTCGCGTCCCGGTGTCCCTTGTCGTACCGCGCCAATCGCGCCTCCTTGGGATGCCCACCCCGGCCAACGAAATCGTGAGGAGGGGGCTATTGCATTACGATCATAATATTACATTATGAGCATAATGCAATGGGCGGCCGATCGGCGGCGGTCCGGCAGGCACGCAAGGACCGTGGCCATGTCAGTCGAGGATGCCGCCGCCCCGGCCTTGCCCGCCGCACAAGTCGCGGCCCATGCCGCGGCTCCGCTTCGCCAGGCGGCTTCGCCAGGCGCCGCCGTCACCCCAGGCGCCGCCGGCACCCTAAGCGCGGCGGAGCAGCGGCGAGCGGCACTGCTGACCGCGCCGATCCTGCCCACGCTGCTCAAGCTGGCCGCGCCGACCGTGACCGTGCTGGTGGCTCAGACCGCGGTGAATATTGCCGAGGCCTATTATGTCGGGTTCCTCGGTACCGACGCGCTGGCGGGCGCCGCGCTGGTGTTCCCCATCTTCATGCTGATGACCATGATGTCGAACGGCGGGTTCGGCTCTGGCGTTGCGTCCTCGGTCGCGCGCGCGGTCGGGGCGGGGCGCCGTGATGACGCCGAGGCGGCGCTGTTTCATGCCGTCGTGCTCGCCATCCTCGCCGGCGGTGTGTTCACGCTCGGCGTGACTCTCGGCGGCCCGTGGCTCTACCGGACCCTCGGCGGCCAGGGCGATGCGCTCGCTGCGGCCACCACCTATTCCAACTATCTGTTCGCCGGCGCCATTCCGGTGTGGATCGTCAACCTCCAGGCGGCGGCGCTGCGTGGCTCGGGCAACGTCAAGGTGCCCGCGCTGGTGACGCTGGTCGGCGCAATCGTGACCATCCCGGTCTCGCCGGCGCTGATCTTCGGCCTCGGGCCGATCCCGCGGCTCGGCATCGGCGGCGCCGGCGTCGCCTTCGGCCTCTATTATGGCGCGGCCATGCTGTTCCTGCTGCGCTACATGGCATCGGGTGCGACAGGCCTGAAGCTGCACATCGTGCCGCTGCGCCCAAAAATCTTCGGCGACATGCTGACGGTCGGCATCCCAACCGCCTTCAACGCGGTGTTGACCAACCTCACCGTCATCCTCGTCACCGGCGCGGTCGGCCTGTTCGGCACCTCCGCGCTCGCCGGCTACGGCATCGCCTCGCGGCTCGACTACATCATGATCCCGCTGCTGTTCGGCATTAGCACGGCGACCCTGACCATGGTCGGCGTCAACATGGGCGCGGGCCAGACCGCGCGGGCGCGCCGGATCGGCTGGATCAGCGGCATCGTCGGCATGGTCATGACCGGGACGATTGGCCTACTGGTCGCGATCTTCCCGACCGCCTGGCTCAATCTCTTCAGCCGCGATGCCGAAGTGGTGAGCGAAGGCATGACCTATTTGCGCATCGTGGCGCCGGCCTATGCCGCGCTCGGCTTCGGCTTCGTCACGTCCTTCGCCGCCCAAGGCACCGGGCGCGCCATGGGGCCGCTCGCCTCCTCGATCGCGCGGATCCTGATCGCCGCCGGCGGCGGCTGGATCGCGGTGGCAAGCTTTGGCGCGGGCATGGCGGGGCTCGCCACCATGGTCGCGGTGGCGCTCGTAGCCTATGCCGCGATCTGCGCCCTGGTCATGCTGTCGCCGTCGACCTGGCGGTCCGAATAGGCGCGGCTCACCTGATGCTGGCAACGCCAACGGCCGGCACCGGCAGCAGTAGCGCGTTGGTCAGCAACTGTAGCGCCGTCGGGCGCCGTGAATTCGTTTTCTGTTTGGCGTCGAATGGAGAAGGTGTGGCCCGCCCAGGCCGCCAATATGGATTTCCATTTTATTGATTTCATCCTGCGGAGAAGCGAATACGGTTCCAATCATTGTCGCAGACCTACGGAGACCAAGATGTCGTTTCGCCTCCCTCTGATCCTCTCGACCGTGCTCGCCGCCTGGTTGGCCACAGCAACAGCCGAGACCATCAAGATCGGCGTGACGCCGGGGCCGCATGCGCAGATCCTCGAGGCGGTGAAGCCGATCGCCGCCAGGCAGGGGCTCGATATCCAGTTGCTCGAGTTCTCCGATTATGTGGTGCCGAACGCCGCGCTCGACGCCGGCGAGATCCAGGCCAATTCGTTCCAGAACCAGCCGTATCTGGACAACCAGAAAGCCGATCGCGGCTACAAGATCGAGGCCGTCGGCCTGACCGTGAACTTCCCGATCGGCGTCTATTCGAAGAAGCACAAGGCCTTCGCCGACATCCCGGAGGGCGGCAAGGTCTCGATCCCGAACGATCCGACCAATGGCGGCCGCGTGCTGCTGCTGCTGCGCGACAAGGGCGTGATCAAGCTGAAGGATGGCACGGGGTTCAAGCCCACGGTGCTCGACATCACCGAGAATCCCAAGAAGCTGAAGTTCATCGAGGTCGACGCCGCGCAGGCGCCGCGCGCGCTCGACGACGTCGACGCAGCCGCGATCAACACCAACTATGCAACCCAGGCGGGCCTCGATCCGGTCAAGGATCCGATCCTGCGCGAGGACCCGAAGGGACCCTATGTCAACCTGATCGCGGTTCGCACCGCCGACAAGGACAAGCCCTGGGTCAAGGTGCTCGTGGACAGCTACCATACGCCTGAGGTGAAGGAGTTCGTCCTGACCAAGTTCAAGGGGGCGGTGCTGCCCAGCTGGTAGGCAGCCGGCGTCGTATCTTCGGCAGGAATGGACGGCTCCGGGGTGGCAGCCCTGCGCGGCGGCTGCTTGCCTCGCGCTGCGGCAGCGGACATCATGCGGGCTGTTGCAACGTTGGGCGCGGTTGGCATGAAACGGTTCGCAAATCTGAAAAGACTGGGCTTCTTCACGCGGCTTCTCGACGAGGCGCCGCCGGCGGACCGCTATCGCTTCGCGGCCGAGCAGATCGTGCGCGCCGAGAAGGCCGGCCTCGATTCCGCGTGGATCGCGCAGCACCATTTTCACGAGCGTGAGGGCGGCCTGCCGTCGCCCTTCACCTTCCTGGGTTATGTCGCCGCGCAGACCTCGCGCATCCGCCTCGGCACCGGCATCGTCACGCTGCCGCTGGAGAATGCGGTGAGGGTGGCGGAGGACGCCGCGGTGCTCGACCTTCTCTGCGACGGCCGGTTCGAACTCGGCGTCGGCACCGGCGGCAATCCGTCGGCTTTTGCCGCCTTCGGTCTCGATGGTGCCCAGCGCAACGAGATCTTTGCGCGCAATCTCGAGGTCGTCCGCACTGCGCTCGCCGGCAAGCCGCTCACCGGCGGCGACACGCTCTATCCGCAGCGGCCGCAACTGGACGGCCGGATCTGGCAGGCGACATTCTCGGTCGCCGGCGGCGCCCGCGCCGGCAAGGCGGGCGATGGCCTCCTGCTCTCGCGCACGCAGCCGCGGGCCAAGGATGCGCCGCGCGCAACGCTGGCCGAGATCCAGAACCCGATCATCGACGCCTATCTCGAAGCGCTGCCGCCGGGACGCGAGCCGCGCATCATGGCCTCGCGCAGCGTCTTCGTCGCCGACGACCATCGTGAGGCGATGCGCCTTGCCGACATTGGATTGCGGCGCGCGCTGCCGCAATTCATGAAGGGCGGTCACCTTCCGCCGGGCGAGACGCTGGCGGAGATGATCACCGCGTTCGACACGCATGTCGGCGCCGCCGACGAGGTCATCGCCTCGCTGCGTGGCGACGCGACGCTGGAGCGGGTGACCGACCTGGTCTTCCAGGCGCATTCGGTCGATGCACCGCACCCCTATATCCTGCGCTCGATCGAGCTGGTCGCGGACAAGGTGGCGCCGGCGCTGGGCTGGACCCGGACGGCGGCGCAAGACGTGGCGCTGGCGGGCTAAAGCATGATCCGGAGCCGAAGGGCCGCGTTAGTGCAAAGTCCGCAGCGGTCTTCCGAAAAATCACGCTCAAACAATAGTCGGAATGAACATGATCGCGTTGCACGAGGCTGAATGATGGCGACGAAGGATATCATCGACACGCTCGCCGGGATCGAACCGGGGTCCGCCCTGGACGGCATCCGCGCGAAGCGCGTGCAGGCGCGCGAGAACGCGCAGAAGAGCTATCTGTCGCTGTTCGAGCCGATCGACGCCGGCGATTTTTCGCTTTCCGAGCGCGCCGCGGTCGCGTTCTTCGTGATCGGTCTTCACCGCGAGCCCGTTGTCGCCGCGTTCTACCGGGCAAAGCTCGCGGCGACCGCCGAAGGAGCGCGCCTGGTCGAAGCGATCGAGGTCGAAATCGCGCGCGGCGCGACCTCGGGCCCGTACGGCGCTTTCCCGGCTGGACCGCTGTCGGTCGAGAACACGGCCGGTTTGATCTATCGCGTCAGCGCAGAGCGCAAACCCGACCTCGGTCCTCGGCTCGTTGCGGCGCTTGAGCATGCGCATCTGCTGGTGTTCCGGCCGCGCGATGCCGCGTCCGCCGACATGAAGGCGCTGCTGGCCGCCGGCTGGTCGAATACCGGCATCGTCACCTTCTCCCAGCTCGTTGCGTTCCTGTCGTTCCAGGTGCGCGTCGTCACGGGCCTGCGCGTGCTCGGCGCCTCGCTTGGGCGCACTGCAAACGCCGCGGCTGGCGCGTAAGGAGGCTGCATCATGAGCGCTGCAAACACAGTCAATCCGCCCGTCGTCTTCACCCAGGACGAGCTCGGCTGGGTGTCGTGGATCGACCCGCTGCCCGAGGCCGAGCTGACCGAGCGGCACTTCGCCGGCCTGGTCGATCGCGCCCGCGCCAAGTCGGAATATTTCCGCCTCTTGGTGCGCGATCCCGAGGTGCTGGAAGCCCGCACCAAGACCGACAAGGACATCTTCTACAACGTCGCCGATGGCCTGCCGCGCGCCGAGCGCGAGCTCGCAGCCGCCGCGACCTCGCGCTACAACGGCTGCATCTATTGCGCCTCCGTGCATGCGCGATTTGCCAGCACCTATTCCAAGCGCCGCGACGACGTGCAGCGGCTGCTCGACGAAGGCGTCGAGGCCGATCTCGGCGAGCGCTGGAATGCCGTGGTCAAGGCCTCGGTGGCGCTGGCCGCGACGCCGATCGCGTTCGGGCCCGACAATGTCGAGGAGCTGCGCCGCGCCGGTCTCGACGATGCCGAGATCGTCGACGTCATCAACGGCGCCTCGTTCTTCAACTGGGCGAACCGGCTGATGCTGTCGCTCGGTGAGCCCTCGAAATAGGCAATCTCACCGGCATGGAAATTGCTGCTTGTTTCAACATTGAGTGGATGGAGCCGTAGATGAGCAACATCGATCGCCGTACCCTGGTCAAGGGCTCGCTCGCCGCCATGATGGCGGGAGCGGCCTTCTCGCGCAGCGCGTTTGCGCAGTCGTCCGAGCCGATCCTGCTCGGCGTCAGCGGCCCCCTGACCGGGCCGAACGCGCAATATGGCACGCAGTGGAAGCAGGGCTTCGATCTCGCACTCGACGAGATCCAGGCCGCCGGCGGCATCAACGGCCACAAGCTCGCCTACAGCTTCGAGGACAGCCAGAGCGACCCGCGCCAGTCGGTGGCGATCGCCCAGAAGTTCGTGTCCGATCCCCGGATCGTCATGGAGCTCGGCGATTTCTCCAGCCCGGCCTCGATGGCGGCATCCCCGATCTATCAGCGCGGCGGCCTCGTGCAGTTCGGTTTCACCAATTCGCACCCCGATTTCACCAAGGGTGGCGACTTCATGTGGAGCACGTCGGTGAGCCAGGCCGACGAGCAGCCGCTGCTGGCGGCCTATGCCGTCAAGCGCCTCGGTCTCAAGAAGCTCGCGATACTCCACCTCAACACCGATTGGGGCCGCACCAGCCGCGACTATTTCGTCAAGGCGGCGAAGGAATACGGCGCCGAGATCGCGGTGACCGAGGGCTACATCGCGGAGGAGCGCGACTTCCGCTCCACCCTGGTGCGCGTGCGCGACGCCAGTCCGGACGGGCTGATCCTGATCTCCTACTATTCCGACGGTGCGCTGATCGCGCGCCAGGCCCGCCAGGTCGGGCTGAAGCAGACCATCTGCGCGGCAAGCTCGGTATACTCGCCGAAATTTCTGGAGCTCGGCGGCGAGGCGGTCGAGGACGTCCATCTCGGCACGCGTTATTTCCCCGAGGATCCCAGGCCCGAGGTGAAGAAATTCATCACGGGCTTCAAGGCCAGGTACAACGGGCAGGAGCCCGACGCCTTCAACGCCTATGCCTACGACGCGATGAACATGGCGGCCGCGGTCGTGAGGATCGGCGGCACCGATCGCCGCGCCATCCGCGACGCCTTCGCCAAGGTGAAGGATGTGTCGAGCGTCATTTTCGGCTCCGCGACGTTCGACGTCGAGAGCCGCCGGGTCAAGGGCGCCATGAACGCAGAACTGGTCGTGCGCAAGGGCCAGTTCGCGCTCTGGGACGGCAAGCCAACCTGACCTATTGGCTGGAGCATTCGCTCCGGCTGCCTTCCTTCCTACGCGGGGACCAACGTTTGTCTTCCTGGCTCGACTACACGATCAACGGGCTGATCGTCGGCAATGTCTACGCCCTTGTTGCAGTCGGGCTCGCGCTGATCTTCGGCGTCAGCCGGCTGATCAACTTTGCGCAAGGCTCGATCTATCTGGTCGGTGCCTATATCGGCTGGGTCGCGGTGGTGCAGCTGCATACGCCGCTGCCGCTCACCATCATCGTGGTCGCGGTGGCCGCAGCGCTGGTCGGGCTGATCATCGAGCGGTTCGGCCTGCGGCCGCTCCAGAACTCGGTGCGCATCGCGCCGCTGCTCGCGACCATCGGCATCAGCTTCGTGCTCGACCAGCTGGTGATGCTGACGTTCTCGCCGAACCCGCGTGCGCTGCCGAGCCAGTTGCCGGACGTCCGCTTCCAGATCGGCGGCGGCACGATCGGGCCGCTCGATCTGCTCATCGCCGGCGTCGGCATCACCAGCGCGCTGCTGCTGTTCGTGTTCCTGCGCTACAGCAAGCTCGGCTGGGCGGTGCGCGCCACGGCGCAGGACCGCGATGCCGCGATGCAGATGGGCGTCGATGTCAACCGCGTCAATCAGGCGGTGTTCGGCATCGCCGCGGCGCTCGGCGGCGTCTCCGGCATGCTGGTCGGCATGTACTACAACCAGATCGACACCGCGATGAGCCTTCAGGCGACACTCAAGGGCGTCGTCGCCGAAGTCGTCGGCGGCGCCGGCAACGTGCCGGGCGCGGTGATCGGGAGCCTGTTGCTGGGACTGGTCGAAAGCTACGGCGTAGCCGTGTTCGGCACCAGCTACCGCAATCTGTTCGCGTTCCTGCTGCTGGTCGTCGTGCTGGTGTTGCGGCCGAACGGCCTGTTCGCCAGCGCGCGGCAGGCGCCGCCCGAGCCGCTCACCGGGACTTTCATCGCGCCGAGCCGGCCGGTGCGCATTCCGCGCTGGGCGCTGCTGGTGGCGGCCGCTGCCTTTGCGATCCTGCCGCTGTTCCCGGTGTCCTTCTACGTGCTCCAGACCCTGATCAACGCCTGGCTGCTCGGCATGCTCGCGCTCAGCCTCACGCTCGTTGCAGGCACGATCGGGCAGGTCTCGCTTGGACATGCGGCGCTGCTCGCGATCGGCGCCTACACGTCCGCGCTGCTGTCGCTGAGCTTCGCCGTTCCCGTCGGCCTCGCCATCATCGGCGGCGGCCTGATGAGCGCTGCGCTCGGCACCGCTCTGATCTCGCCGTCGTTCCGCCTGCGCGGGCACTACGTCTCGATCGCGACGCTCGCCATCGGCGAGATCGTGTCGCTGGTGATCTTGAACTGGGAGAGCGTCACGCGCGGGCCGATCGGCATCTCCGGCATTCCGCCGCTGTCGCTGTTCGGCTACGACCTCGTCAGCCCGTCGTCGGTCTACTGGTTCAGCCTTGCGGTCATGGTCGTTCTGGCGCTGCTCCAGGCGCGCCTGCTCGGCTCGCATCTCGGCCGCAGCTTTCGCGCCATCCGCGACGACGACATCGCCGCGCGCGCCTACGGCCTCAGCCTGAACCGCTACAAATCGCTGGCCTTCATCTTCGGCGGGTTTGCGGCGGGTGTCAGCGGCGGCATCGCCGCGCATCTCTATTCCTACATCAACCACGAGACCTTCAACACGCAGCAGTCCATCCTGGCGCTGACGGTCGTGATCCTCGGCGGACTCGGCAATGTCGTCGGCGCCATCGTCGGATCGGTGGCGCTGGTCGGCCTGCCCGAATTGTTCCGGATCGCGGCGGAGTACCGCATCCTGATCTACGGCATCGTGCTGCTGCTGCTGGTGCGGTTCAGGCCGCAGGGCCTGTTGGGGACGATGTGATGGCAGAGCAGCACATTTCCATGCTGTCGCTGCGCGGGCTGACGCGGCGCTTCGGCGGCCTCACCGCGGTCGACGCCATCGATCTCGACCTTGCCAGGGGCGGGCTCGTCAGCATCATCGGCCCGAACGGCGCCGGCAAGACGACGCTGTTCAATCTCGTGACCGGGCTCGACCGGCCCGACGCAGGTCAAGTCCGCTTCGAAGGCCAGGACATCACCGGCCTTTCGCCGGAACGCCTCGCGGCCGAGGGCATTGCCCGCACCTTCCAGCTCGGCCGCGTCTTCGGCAATCTCAGCGTCATGGACAACGTCCTGATCGGCGCGCATACGCGGCTGCGCGCGGTCAAGCCGGCGGTGCCGGTGATCGGCCCGCTGCTGGAATTGGGGCTGGCGCTGCTGCGTCCCGCCAGTGTCAAGGCCGAGGAAGAGCGGCTGCGCGAGGAGGTGAAAGCCATCCTCGCCCGCTTTGGCGAGCGGCTGCTGCCGCGGATCGACCAGCCGGCCTACAGCCTCTCCTACGCCAACCGCCGCCGCGTCGAGATCGCTCGTGCGCTCGCTCTTAAGCCGCGCCTGCTGCTGCTCGACGAGCCGACCGCCGGCATGAACCCGACCGAGACTGCCGAAATGCAGGGCCTCGTCGCCGAGTTGAAGGCGGAGGGGCTGACCATCCTGTTGATCGAGCACAAGCTCGAGATGGTGATGCGCCTCTCCGACCGCGTCATCGTCATGGACGAGGGCAAGAAGATCGCGGAGGGACCGGGCGAACAGGTGCGTGGCGATCCCAAGGTGATCGAGGCCTATCTCGGTCACGGCCTGTCGGGGGCGGCGGAGCAGGAGAGCGCGGCATGACGAATTCCTCTTCCGGGCCGCTGCTCGCGCTGTCTGATGTCAACACCTTCTACGGCCAGGCCCAGGTGCATTTCGACCTGTCGATCACGGTCGCGCGCGGCCACATCGTCTGCCTGCTCGGCGGCAATGCCAGCGGCAAGTCTACGACGATGAAGATCATCCTCGGCCTCGTCAAGCCGCGGTCCGGCGACGTGACGTTCGACGGCGCCTCGCTGATTGGCCTCTCCACGCCGCAGATCGTCCGCCGCGGCATCGCCTCGGTGCCGGAGGCGCGGCGGTTGTTCGCGGACATGACCGTCCGCGAGAACATCCTGATGGGCGCCTTCGTGCGCAACGACCGCGATGCGGTGGCGCAGGATCTCGACAAGATGCTGACGCTGTTTCCGAAGCTCGGCCAGCGGCTGTCGCAGCGCGCAGGCTCCCTGTCCGGCGGCGAGCAGCAGATGGTGGCGATGGCGCGCGCGCTGATGAGCCGTCCCAGGATGATCGTGATGGACGAGCCGACCATGGGCCTGTCGCCGCTCTATGTCGACCGCGTGCTGGAGCTGATCCGCACCATCAACCAGGAGGGCGTGTCCGTGTTCATGGTCGAGCAGAACGCCAGCCTCGCGCTCGAGATCGCGCACGAGGCCTATGTGCTCCAGACCGGCAAGATCGTGCTCTCCGGCCCCGCGCGGGCGCTGAAGGACGATCCTCGCGTCCGCGACGCCTATCTCGGCGGGGCCGAGGCCGCGTAACGATCAGGCCGAAGCTGCGCTCTGTGCCGGCTCCGCCGGCAGATCGTCGCCATTGGGATCACCGGGCGCGGTCGCCCAGGCCAGCTCCACCAGCGTCACGATCCTGCGTCCGCCGCCGTCGAGCTGGCAGACGATGAGACCCTGCTCCTCCATGTAGCTGAGCAGGCGCTGCGCGCGGCGCAGCGAATGCGAGCCATAGGCGCGGGCGATCGCGGCATCGCCCGGGCAGGGCCAGCCTTCCTTCGCCGCGCGCGCGATCATCATGAAGACGCCCTGCATGTCGTCGGGCAGGATCGAGGCGCGCAGCGACACGTCCTGCCAGTCGTCGTCCTCGGCATGCTCGGCGCCAAGCCCGGCGCGCGCGCGCGTCAGCATGCGGCGGAATTCGTTGAGGTCAGGCACGGCCGCGCCGAGGCCCTCGATGCGGCAGCGGACCACGAACTCCTGATAGAGCACGCCGACGGCGCGGAAGCCGGCATCGGGCTCGGCGAGCACGGCACGCAGGGTCCGGTCGACGCGTTCGCGCCGCTCCGCGAGCTCCTCCGCGCTGACCTGAACCTCGACCACCTCAGGCCGGATCTCCGGCGTGGCGGCCGCTTTCGCGGCGCGCAGCTGTTCGAGCAGATCCGGCGCGGGCCGGCGCTGCGGCCGGCTGGCATCGGGCGGCGGTGCGGCCAGGATCACGTCGCGCATATCCTCGCGTGCGGAGTCCGGCATCGGCATCAGCCGCGGCGTGGAGTTGCGCGCGTGGGTATCGGTCGGGCCGATGTTCAGGCGCAGCGGACGCCGCGACAGCGCAGGTCCCAGGGCCATGAACTGGCCGCGCTCGAGATCGCGAAAGGCTTCCGCCTGGCGCCGCTCCATGCCGAGCAGGTCGGCGGCGCGCGCCATGTCGATGTCGAGGAAGGTCCGGCCCATCAGGAAGTTGGAGGCTTCCGCCGCGACGTTCTTGGCGAGCTTTGCCAAACGTTGCGTCGCGATGATGCCGGCGAGCCCGCGCTTGCGGCCGCGGCACATCAGATTGGTCATGGCACCGAGCGACAGTTTTCGCGCCTCGTCCGACACCTCGCCGGCGACTGCCGGCGCGAACAGCTGCGCCTCGTCCACCACCACCAGCATCGGGTACCAATGGTCGCGATCGACGTCGAACAGGCCGCCGAGAAACGCGGCGGCACGGCGCATCTGGTTCTCGGCATCGAGGCCCTCGAGATTGAGCACGGTTGAGACGCGATGCAGCCGCGCGCGCTCGCCCGCGACCTGAAGGCCGCGCTCGGTGTGATCCTCGGCCTCGATCACGAGATGGCCGAAGCGCTCGGCCAGCGTGACGAAATCGCCCTCGGGGTCGATGATGGCCTGCTGCACCCAGGGTGCGCTCTGCTCCAGCAGCCGCCGCAACAGATGCGACTTGCCGGAGCCCGAATTGCCCTGCACCAGGAGGCGGGTCGCCAGCAGTTCCTCGAGGTCCATGGCCGCCGCGGCGCCCGCCGTGGTCTGCCCCATCTCGATCGCAACCGTCATGTCCCGACTCAAGTCCCCATCATTCGCGGACAGGGGCTTATCAACCCGGCCGGGGCGCGTCGAGCACCACAGCGCGAATCATGCTCTGTTGCCCACGACGGCGTTCAGGCGTGATTCGACAACCGTAGAAGCGCGGGGCGATAGGGCGGGACGGGATCGTCGTCCTCGTTCGGGGGAATCGCGCAGGAGCCGAATTCCTGCCTGATCCGCTCGATCTCGGCGATGCGCTCGTGCAGCCGCTGCAGATGTTCCGGTGATGTTGCCCGCCAGAACCGGAACGTGTCGGGGGTGAGCGGCAGGAACGCGGTGCCTGATGGCGTCGGATCGGGAACGACGGTGCGTCCGAGCAGCAGGAATCGGTTCTCGCTGGAGACCACGAGGGTCGCGTAGCCGCGGTTTCCGATTCGCCTGATGCCGTTCATCGACCATTCGGCGAGCTTGCTGAAATACGGCTCCTCGCGCCAGCGATCGGGGCAGTCGTCGTCGACCGTGACGTTGACGGCGTCCTGGCTGAAATGCACCACGATGCCCGATTTCGCTGGAAACCATGCATCGTCGAGATGGCCTTGCAGCCAGGCGCAGGCGAACGACCGGCACATCTGCGGGCGGCTCGCGTAGATGGTGCATCCGGTGCCCGCCTGCCAATGCCTGCAGAGCTGGTTCACCGGCTTGTCGACCGCAGCGACTTCGAGGATATCGCAGCAGGCGTTGCACGATCCGCATTGACGCGGGTTGGGCGCTGTTCTCGGCAGACCCGTTGCCCTGAAGCCTTGGCCGTCGCGTACCAGGAGCTTTTGTTTCTCCAGCGCAGCCAACGCACGTTCGATCTTGAGACGGGATAGTCCGGTCGCGTCGATGACGCCCTTCATGGTCGTCGCGCCTGCCTCGACCGCACGGACGACGCTCAGCATCGCCTGATCCATTGCTTCTTCTCGTGTTCTTGTCTGGATCCCAAACGCAGGCATCGCAAATCAATGCCGGGCAAGATGACTTACAAAGCTATCTTGCTCACGCCTAAGCGCGAGGCAAGACGACGAGACGTGGGCAGCGACACGATCGCGTGATCAGGACGGCGCGATCGCTCTCATCGAGTTCGGGCAACACCGGGAACCGTTCCGTGCGAACGCGGCCAAAGTCGAGCATGGCGGTGCCGCCGCATGACGCAGATCAAGATTTGCCGGCGCGATGCTGTTAGCCTGGGCTATGAACTTCCTGACCTTCTTCACGGCGACCTGTTTTCTCCTCGCCCTGCCGGGACCGACCAACACCTTGCTCGCGACATCGGGGGCAGGGATCGGGATATCGCGGTCGCTCCGTCTGCTCGTGGCGGAGCTGTTCGGCTATCTCGCGGCGATTGCGCTGCTGCGGCTGGCGCTCGGTCCCGTCGTGAGCGGCATTCCGCTCGCGGCCGTCGTGCTTCGCGTGGCGGTCAGTGTCTACATCCTGGGCCTTGCCGTCATGCTCTGGCGCGTCAACGCGCGCGAGCTGCGCGGCGGCGCTGTGGTGACGTTCCGTCAGGTGCTGATCACCACGCTGCTGAATCCGAAGGCGATGGTGTTCGCCTTCCTGCTCCTGCCGCTCCAGGCCGGACTGTTCGAGCTCCTGCCGTGGCTCGGAATGATCGCGCTTCAGATCGTCACCGCGGGCGCCGCGTGGATTGCGTTGGGCGCAACGCTTGGCGGCGGCGCCCGTCGTCTCGGCTACCCTGAGATCATCACGCGCACCGGCGCGGTCACGCTCGTCGCCGTGACCGGCCTGATCTGGCTTCAATCATTCCTGAGCGCGTGAGCGCCTGCGTAGCGCGATAGCGACAGACGTGGCGCGCGGCTACTGCGCGCCCGATCCGCCCTGCACGATCTTCTCGTTCAGCTTCTGGTCCACGGTCTCGACCGTGCGGTCGATCTCGGGGTTGGGCACGCCGAGCTGATGCGAGATCAGCTTCACCAGCAGGTCGACGCGCTCGATGAAGGGCGCGCCGCTGGCCACCGCGCGCGCGGCCGACGACGGCTTGAGCAGGCTTTCGGCCGCCTTGGCGTATTTCGCGAACGGCACCTGGTCTTGCGGATCGGCGCCGAGGCGGCGGGCGATCGCGTCGACATGATCGTAGATCGTCTGCGAGCGCTTGAGATCGCCGTGCACGGCGTCGCGGATCGACTGCGGCTCGTGCGGCGTGATGCAGCGGTAGTTGCCGGTCAGCAGCATCGACCACTTCGCAAGCGGCACGAACAGGGAATCGAACACTTTCAGCTTCACCGGCACGTCGTGGCCGTCGAGCGTCACCGCGTCGATGTCGGCTTCGAGCTCGCGCAGCACCTTGTTGTGCTTCTCGTCGGCGAAGACCGATGCCTTGAAGTTGGTGGGCAGGCCGACGTGAAGCACGTTCGCGGCTTCCTCCGGCGGACGGAAGGCCTGCGGGTCGGGCGAGCACAGCGTCACCAGGCCCGGCTCGAACCGCTCCCACACCTGCGCGTTGGTATAGGCCTCCTCGAGATCCATGCCTGCGAGCGCCGGAATCCGCTTCAGATAGGGCAGCGGCGGCATGTTCATGATCGACAGGCACGGCAGCTTCGCCGCGGCGATCTTAACCATGAGCACGCGCACCGTGTGGTTGGTGTATTGCGGCTCCTGCATCGCAAGGCCGACCATGTCGTAACGGGAGACGTCGACATCGGCCGGCGTCACCGCATCGAGCTTGCCGGGCAGGTCGCGCGAGAAGATCGCCCGGTGCACCGCCTCGTCGCGCAACTTGATGCGGACCTCGGTACCGTCACGGTTGATCAGCTCCGCGGTCTTGGCGCGGCAGACGAGGGTGACGTTGTGTCCCGCCATCAGCAGCTTCGTGCCCAGCAGGGAGCCGTAGGAAGCCCCGAGAATCAATATGTTGCGCGCCATGTTTCGTCCCTTGGAAATGTCATGTGATTTTTGTGCCCCGGCTGCAATCCGAGGGCAGGTTGCCGGCATGTAAAGCGAAGTGCCCGATAATGGCAACTGGGATAATGCATACAAGGGGGCCGGCAGGCGGCGCAGCCGTGTTGCTGACGCCAGGAGTGTGACGATTCCTGGCCGGCTATGGGTCTGCAGATCCTCGCACTGCTCACAGCAAGCTGCTTATCCGAATTTCGGAATGTCGGATATCTCGATCATCCGGCTCACCTAGAAGGCGATCGTATATCGTCACGTTTCGCGCACCGTGTGCGGATGAGCGGCGTTGATGGTTCGTCTCGCGAGTTTTCCTGCGACATCGACAGTCAAAAAAACCGCGGCGAAGACGGCCGCCATCGATGAAAGCGGCAATCCGCCGCATCTTTCTTCGCTATCTTGATTGGCGGCGCGCCGGTTCGGGTCATAACAGGTTCACGATGAAAGCCGACACAGGCCCTGCCTCCTCTGTCATCAAATGGCAGCCAATATTTAGTCGTCGATCGCAACAAAAAACTACAAACCTAGGACCGCAAAAATGGCAAAGTGGCGCGGGGCCATGACTGTACATCAGCAACGGAGCTGAGACGTGACGATTGAGTTGGAGCCGGCGTGCAACTTGTGTTGAGACCGGCTGATGGGGGCTACACACGGTTTGGCCAAGTGCCCTCGCCCGCGCGAAGCGAAGACGAAACGAACATCGGATGGGGTCTCGCTGCAACAACGCTCCGATCCTGCGCGGGGCACGATGTGCTGTCCCTGCGTGGAGTCGAGACGGCAGCGAGACAGATCGGCGAGGCGGACGGCATCAGCAGACGCAAGCGCGATGGACGCGACCAGGTACGCCTGGGATCGCATCGAGCAGGCGTGCACGGCTCTGCGCTGAATGCGCAGCCGGCAAGCCCGGCCAATCGCTGACGGCGCCGTTCGGAGAAAAAAATGGAAGGTGATCATTGGCCTCACGGCCGCTGTGACGGCGCCGGTGGAAGCCTCGTACGCTTGCGAAAGCGCGCGTCCGAATTTTTCGAAAGTCTGTCTGTCGCGGAGCTTGCGCGCGAGGCGCACAGGCATCTTTGGTTTTCAGACTGGTTGAGGGTTGCGGAAGACTACCGGAGCTCCGCCGAATCCGCGCGCGCGGACGGTGCCGGCCGGATCGTCGCGTGCGAAGCGTGGATATGCGCGCTGATGGCGTTCGAGGTCGCGCGAAGCCTGTCTTCTCCGGACGATCTCGCGAGTACCGACTTCGCCGATAGGGTCGGTCTCAGCCTGAGAAGCTTCGCGGACGATGCGGCTCACGCGATCGAGCACGTCGAGATCGACGACTTCGAGCAGGGAGCGTTGACCGGCTTCTTCCTGCCGGCGCTCTGTCACGGGCCTTCCGCGCCTGCGGTCATCTGCATCGCCGACGAGGACGTCACCCTGGCCTCGATGATGAGCAGGCTCTTGCCCGCCTCGCTTCGCCGGAACATGTCACTTCTGCTCATCGATCCCGGCAGTTCGCCTGTTCGTCGTCCGCTCAAACAGGAGCATATCCTCCAATGCTGGCTGGACTATCTGGAGGCCCGCCCGGATGTCGACGCGCAGCGGATAGCGATCTACGGCGAAGGAACGGGCGCCAGTCATGCCTCCCGCCTTGTCCTCTCGGATCGCAGGGTAGCCGCCGCCGTGTGCGACGGCGGTCTTTTGCGGTCGGTCGCGCACCGGGCATCGGTTCACTGGATGACAGGCGTCGAGCAGGTCGTCGAGGGCGGAGCCTCGATGCGTCCGTTGTCGTCGCCGCGCCGAATGGCCTGTCCGCTTCTCATGGTGGTCGGGAGCCGCTCGATGGTGCGCGAACAGGAGGCACTCGAGCTGCAAGCCGGCTATCGCCAGGCCGGAGCCGACTGCTCGATCGTCGTGCCGAATCGCATCCCGTATCCTCTGGGCGAGGTCGAGAATTTCATCACGGTGGACGACTTCATTTTTGAATGGCTCGACGCCAAGCTTGGAGCTGCCCGTCGCCTCGATCCCGTCACCTATCTTTAGCCCGTGATCCGCATGACTGAGCCGCGGTCTTCTCGCGACGAACGCGGCGCAGTCATCCGGAGACAACGACCCGAAGCGCGCCGAGGATTCTTTCCCATGCCGTCGCGCCTTGGCTGCGTCGTGAAGAACCGCGTATCACGACACGTCGATAGCCAGTAGCCGTGCAGCGAGCCGGGCATTCTTGGCAATGGTCGCGAGCGCGGCATTCAAATCGGCGAGGGTCTTCTCGTCGAGCTCGTTGAACATGGTCGAATTCAGGGCGAGCTTCCGCTTGGACAGTTTTTCAATTTCCGTCGTCGCCTTTTCCGTCAGCGACATCAGAACGAAGCGGGCGTCGTCGGCCGCTGGCCGTCGCGACAGGAACCCGTGCTTCTCGAGGCTCTTGGTCTGGTTGGTCACGAAGGCGGGGTGGACGCGCAGCTTGTTCGCGACGTCGATTCCGGCGACGCCTCGTCCCTCGTCCAGCTCGGTGATGGCCATCAGGATCAGCCATTGCGGCTCGGTGATGCCCAGCAGTCCGGCCCAGCTGCTGTGGATGTCCTCGAGCTGAGAGTGGATTTCAACGACGTTCCAGATGAAGTCTGTAATCGCCCGGTCGAGCTTCTTCTCGATCATATGGCTTCCCCCTTGGTCATTTTTCTTTTTGTCTTTGATCAGCCTTTTAGCGGGATATTGGGAAACCGTCTCGCATATCGTGCGCGGAACTCTTCATTGGGGAAATCGTGTCGGCACTTAATGCTTGCAAAAAACAATTGATTAAGTTATGTCACGTTCACTCAGAATTTGCTGCTCTTGACCGCTGTCAACGACCAGCGATGTGAGACCTCCAAGAAAGCCCTCGGGATGCCCCCTGAGGGCTTTTTCTTTTATTTCAGCTACTTGTGCCGCGTCTTTCGCCTCCTGTTGCTCGCAGGCAACATCCCCTTTCCAACTTGCGATTCACTAAATCAATGAATTGAGACGATTGTTTTTATAAACTATACGTGAAGCACGACGGAGGGGGGGCACCTCGCTGTCGTTTCAGTCCGGACCTTCAGTGCGGATCTGAATTGAACGGAAATTGATGTGGGTAACGCGGCCTCCAGCGAGGAGCCGAGCCCCCGAACCGACCTGGAGGTTTACTAATGAAGTTGACGAAGACGCTCTTTCTCGGCTCGGCTGCCGGCCTGATGGCCGCCTCCGGGGCGTTCGCAGCCGATCTCCCCGTAAAGGCCAAAGCGGTCGAATACGTGAAGATCTGCTCGCTGTACGGCGCCGGATTCTACTACATCCCGGGCACCGACACCTGCATCAAGCTGGGCGGCTATTTGCGTGCCGACGCGAACCTCAATACCAACTCGGACTTCAATCCGAACCAGGGCGGCGTTGCCGGTGCTCGCAACCGCCTGATGAACTACTACACCTTCCGCGCTCGTGAAGACCTGAACATCGACACCCGCACCGCGACCGAGTACGGCGTGGTCCGCACCTTCTTCGACGGCGTGTTCACCTGGACGACCGGCAACTATACGCCCACCGGTTCGGCAACGGGTGGAACCCAGTACAGCGGTACGCTCGGTCTCAACGCTGCGGGCACCGGCCTCGTCGGCTCGAACGGCTCCGGCTCGGTGAACGGCACCGACGGCAACACCTCGGCCGGTGCGCTCGGCGTGTACTACGCCTTCATCCAGTTCGCTGGCTTCACGATGGGTAAGGCCGTGTCGCAGTTCGACGCGCCCTGGACCAACTATCCCGGCAACATCACCGACAACCTCGTCGGCGGCAGCGGCACCGTGACCGGCGTCACCCAGTTCACGTACACGGCCGACTTCGGCCAGGGGATCACTGCGTCGTTCTCGGCTGAAGATGCGACCCAGTACTATCAGGCTGGCAACCTCAACATGACCGGCGCGACCGCGGCTGGCATGATCGGCGGTTCGTACGGCACCAACGCCATCGGCGGCTCGCGTTCGCCGAACCTCGTCGGTCAGGTGCGTGTCGACCAGGCCTGGGGCCTCTTCCAGGCGTCGGTGGCTGCGCATGACAACCACGTTGGCTATTACGGTGCGAACGAGACCACCGGCCACCCCGACGACAAGTGGGGTTGGGCGGTTCAGCTCGCTCTCTCGATCAAGAACATCCCGACCGGCGCGGGTGACACGATCAACATCCAGGCCGTCTACACCGACGGTGCGACCCGCTACAACTTCCAGAATCTGTCGGGCAGCTCCTACGCGCTGTACGGTAATTCGGGCGTTGCTGGCGCCTACGGCAGCATCGGCTTCGCCAACGCTCCCGACACGGTGTTCGTGACCGGCAGCTCGCAGGAAACCGTCAAGACCTGGGGCTTCCGTGGCGCTTACACCCACAACTGGGATGCGGCCTGGAACACCGCGATCTACGGTGCCTACGCTCAGGCCCAGTTCGGTACGCTGGCCAAGACCACCCTCTGCGGCGCCGGCGGTGCTGGCGGCGTGTTCGGTGGCCTGGCGGGTGTGACCAGCTGTAACCCGGACTTCGCGATCGGCCAGCTGGGTCTCGTCACCCGCTGGACCCCGGTCAAGAACCTGACGTTCTCGGCCGACCTCTCCTGGACCCATCTCGACCAGAAGTACTCCGGTACGGTTGGCGTCACCCCGAACGTCGTGACCGCCAAGCCGGCCGCGACCTACGAGCTGAAGGATCAGGACTCGATCGCCATGATCCTCCGCGCTCAGCGCAACTGGTAAGATCTATCGAACCACGCGAACGAACACCCGGCGGGAAACCGCCGGGTGTTTTTTTGCGCCTGGATTGCTTCCGCCTTCGCTAAAGCTTCGGCGGACAAGTCGCTGCGCTCGCAATGACGAGGTGGAGACAGCCTCGTTTGCCCGACGGGCAAAACAC
Source organism: Bradyrhizobium sp. 1200_D9_N1_1 (assembly GCF_052075915.1). Taxonomy (NCBI): domain Bacteria; kingdom Pseudomonadati; phylum Pseudomonadota; class Alphaproteobacteria; order Hyphomicrobiales; family Nitrobacteraceae; genus Bradyrhizobium; species Bradyrhizobium sp. 1200_D9_N1_1. The sequence goes on from NZ_CP197226.1 coordinate 2,371,025, forward strand.
CCGCAAAGCTGTCAATCCGCCTCGACAAAAATATTCCACTTTACCGAAATTCGGATTTGTCGTATGTGTCGCCCATCCCGGTTTGACCTTGAGGGGCGATCTTGTGTCGTCACGTTTCGCGAGCCGGGCTGCGGTGGACGCGGCAGCGTCGGCACGACATGGTGCGGGCAGGGCGGGTAGTCCCTGTGAGCCCGAAACCGCGTGCGGATGAGCGGCGCTGAAAGCTCGTCTCGCCAACATCTTTCCCGCGACGTCGACAGCGCGGGAGAACCCTGTGGCGGTCGGCGAATGCGCGTACGGCAAAACCGTGTGGTCCTGGCCGTCGTTGCTACGGTCAAGCCTTTCGCGGAGGTGCACGCGAGCCCGACCGGGCGGACGGCATCGTCAATTCGCGGGGTGAGGGAGGCCAGAAGGAACTCGGCTCCCGGGAGATCACGGCATAAGCCGTCAGACCACTGCGCAGGGAAGGCCGAGTGTTTTGGCTGCACCTGTATGCCGCTGTGCATCTTTTCATGCGCTACACGCGCACAGCGGACCGTGGGTGCCAGCCGGCACCCGGCCTTCCCTGCGCCCTCTTGGCTGAAAGAGGGTGGAGCGATGAAGCAAAGCTCGGGCGAAATGCGCCGCGGGGACGTGAAGGCGTGTCTGCGAGTCGAGAAGCGAGCCAGAAGATGACGACGATTCGTCTTGTTCCGTCCTTGCGAGCGCAGCGACTTGTCCGCCGAAGCCTTAGCGAAGGCGGAAGCAATCCAGAGTCTTTCCGCGGAGGGATTCTGGATTGCTTCGCTGCGCTCGCAATGACGATGTGGAAACTACGGGCGCTTATCTCTCGCCGTTGTGCGGGGATGACGGAGCTGATACTGCCGTCATTGCGAGCGCCGCGAAATCTTACACAAGCTTTGGCCGCGCCATCGGTGCGGAAGTTGCGCTCAGGCTGCGGGCCTTCGCCTCATCCCTGGCTCGCCACGCGCGCACGGTCGAGATGCGCCTTGATCTTCGGGCGGTCGCGGGTGCGCTCGAAGCTGGTGCAGAGCAGTTCGGTTTCCTCGAGCGAGACGGGGGCGCGATACAGCCGGCACATGAATTCGGCGGTTGCGCGTCCCTTCGCGGCGGCCGGGCCGATGCCAGGGCTGCGTTCGGCGAGAAACATGCAGTCCCGGCAGATGCTGGCATCGAGCCGCTGGTGAGCTGCGTCGAGGTGATTGAGGATCTCCCGCAGCGAGTCGCGCAGCCTGATGCACTCCTCGGTTCCGAGCGCCGTGACCGCATTCACCACGTGGTTGATCGGGTCGTGCTGGCTCAGGCACTTCTCGCCCTGCGCGGTGACGTGGAGCACCACGGAACGCTTGTCCTCGTGCGAGGGCTTTCGCACCAGGAAGGACCTGCTCTCGAGCGTCTTCACGATCTGCGATGCAGTCGCCCTGGTGGAGCCGATGAAGCCGGCGAGCGCGGACGGTGTGCGCGAAAACCTGTTGGCGCGGCCGAGAAAGCGCAGCGCCATCCATTCCCGATCGCGCAATCCATGCTGATTGCCTTCGAAATACCAAGCCCTCGCCGCCTGGACCAGCAGCTCGACGGCTTCTCGTGCCAATGGCATGGATTTACCTCGTCCCCGGAACTTCGTCTGCGGCGTCCCGAAGCCGCCTTGCGCCCTGGTTCGCGATTAATTCGAAAGAGGTCAGACCTCCGGAGATGCCCGATGAGTACGTCGTGCCCGATTCCTGCTCGAAGGCACGGACCGCAACGCGCCCGAGCCGAACCAGCGTGCGTCGCGTCGTCCGGAGCGAGAGGCCGCGTCGCCGATGACATGCCAATCGCGTCGTCGTCGCACGGGAGCCCAAGTTGCCGTCACGAACGGACGATGGACGGGAATTGTTCAACCGAAGCCCCTGAGTTCAAGTCACAAGCAGACGTTTCTTGATATTCCACCGAAACGATGAATGAGCTTCTCAACAAAATCAAGTAGAGACGCTCTCGGAGACTGGATGTCGTTGCAGGCGAATGTAACGTTCAAGACAATCTCGCTCTTAGGGACACATGGTAGTGAACGCAATACGTTGTCCTACGGGCAGCATGCCCGCAAGTATACGACGGTTTAATTGCAGGGCACGTCGTTGTCCGCCGTTGATGCAAGTTGATGGAAGCTTGTGCATGACAAAAGCTGATGCGCGTTGATGAGTCATCCACAACTTGTGCAATGCGTCCGGAGAATCGCCGAGAGAACTTGTAGGGATTACACGCGGCGGTTGTTCCACTCGCGGAGCCGTCTCCGCTTCCGTCGCGGCCGCCCGATGAGTCATCCGAACGGTTGATGCGCTCACGACGGGTCGCGGTGGCGGTGACGGGAGGCATGCGCCGGCCGCGTGACTGGATGCGCGACCGACTGTAGAAACAATGAGAAGGGCGAGATCGCGGGCGCGTCGTGCGCCGTCTCACCTGCTACTCGCCCTTGAGCATGTCCCTCAGCTCGCGGAACGGATCTGCGCTCGGCTGAGCCGATGCGTCTTGCCGCATTGCGCTGTAGATTCTCGGAACCAGGTCGATCGCCTGGTCGAGGCCCGAATCACGTCCCGACTGGTATCCGCCCATCAGGCGAAGATCGCGCGTGTCCTCGTATTTGGCGATCATGGTGCGCAGCTTGCTCACCAATTCGCGCTCTTCGGGGTCCCAGACGTTATGGGCGAGGCGGGAGACCGAGGCCAGAACGTCCACGGCCGGATAGCGCGCCTGGTCGGCGATGTGCCTGGAGAGCACGATGTGCCCGTCGAGCGTGCTGCGAATGGTGTCGGCGATCGGCTCGTTGTGATCGTCGCCGTCGACCAGCACGGAGAAAATCCCGGTGATCGTTCCGGATCCCTCCTCGCCGGGGCCGGCGCGCTCCAGAAGGCGCGGCAGGTCCGTGAAGACCGTCGGCGCGTAGCCGCGCGCGACCGCGGGCTCGCCGGCGGCGAGCGCGACCTCGCGGGCGGCGTGGGCGAAACGGGTGATCGAATCGACCACAAGCAGAACCGATTCGCCCCGATCGCGGAAATATTCGGCTACCGCCATGGCCGTCTTCGGCGCCAGCCGCCGCATCATCGGGCTCTCGTCGCCCGTCGATACGATGGTGACCGCACGATTGCGATTGGCGCCCAGCACGTCCTCGATGAATTCGCGCACTTCGCGGCCGCGCTCGCCGACGAGCGCCAGCACGACGGTGTCGAAGCCCTGGCTGCGGGCAAGCATCGCGAGCAACGTCGATTTGCCGACGCCGGAGCCGGCAAAGATGCCGACGCGCTGGCCGGCGCAGATCGGGGCGAACAGGTCGATGACGCGCACGCCGGTGCGCAGCGGCTTGTGGACGCGCGCGCGCTTCATGGCCGAGGGCGCCTCGGCCTCCGCCGAGACGGCGCGCGATCCCGGCGTCAGCGGGCCTTGTCCGTCCAGCGGGGCGCCGAGCGCGTTGATGACCCGGCCCTTCCAGCTCGGATCGGGCGCGAAAGACAATGGCGGCATGCGGTAGGCGACGGAACCGAGACCGCCGGCAAATTGCCGGTCGAACGGCTTGGCGATGATGCCCTCGCTGTCGATCCGCACCACCTCGCCGATCTGGGGCTTGCCGCCGGAGTTGACGCCGATGAGTTCACCGAGCCTGACGAAGCGCGACAGGCCGGAGACACGGAAATGCGTCGGCGCGATCTCGGAGATCGCGCCGCTGACGCTTGCCAGGGGAGTGCTCTGCTGAAGCTCCAGCAGCGCCCACTCGAGTTGCCGAAGAGCGTTCAAAGAAACCGTCCACCCTCATTGCGCACGGGGCGCACTCTACTTGCCGGGCTCGCCCAGCGTCCGGATTGCGTTCTGGAGCGAGCTCTCGGTGCCCTCGATCATCGAATTGGTGCCGTCGAAGGCGCGCGAGGCCGCCATCAGCTTCGTCAATTCCATCATCGGATTGGCGCCGGAGCCCTCGACATAGCCTTGCTTGAAGCCGTCGCGGGAGAAATCGGCGATGGCGGTCGCAGGCCGGTCGGGCGTCACGCCCGAATTGCCGTAGCGCTCGAGATTGGCATCAGTGGGAATGTTGAACAGGCCGATGGTGCCGATCTCGTTGTTGTCCTGGGTGATCGCGCCGCTGCGTGCGATCGAGACCGGCCCGCCGTTCGGGTCGAGCGTGATCTGCGCGCCGCCGGCATCGATGACGGGGAAGCCGGCCACCGTCTGAAGGTCGCCGTTGGCGGCGATCTGGAGCCGGCCGTCACGCGTATAGACCGTGCCGTTCGGGCCGGCGAAGGCGAGCCAGCCCTGACCGACCACGGCGACGTCGAGCGGATTGCCGCTCTCGGTGATGTTGCCGGTCTCGCGCGAAATGATGTTGTCGCCGGGCGAGGAGAACGCGACCGGGTTCGCGCCGGCCTTGGACAGCACGGTCTCGAACTTCACCACGTCGGTGCGGAACGCCGCCGTGTTGACGTTGGCGACGTTGTTGGCGATCGTCTGGAGGCGCTTTTCGAGGGCGACCTGCGCCGACAATCCCACATAGAGAGCCGATTGCATGACTTACTTCCCGAACCGGATGGATTGAAGCTTCGTGAGCATGTCGGTATCCAGGCTGGCCGACGTCGCCGCGCCGCCGATCAGGACCAGCGCGGGGTTGGTCGAGTTGTCGCTCTGGGCCTGGGTCGCGTCCCACATCGCCGCGAAGCGCTGCACGAACTTGGTGACCTTGGTCGGGTCCTGAAAATCGGTGAGGTCGATCTTGTCCGTGATCATCTTGGCCTGGGCATCGATGTCGGACGAGCTGATCGTCGACGACCAGCCCATGGCGGTCTGGACGACCTGGGTCAGCGCCTTGTCGGCGAGGATCTGGTAGGCATTCGTGATCGTGGACGCCTTGCGGGTGAAATAGAGCGCCAGCCGCAGGCCCTCGTTCTGGTCGCCGGCCTTCTGCTCCATCGTCTGCGTGACGTACTGGGTGGCCGTGCCGGTCGTGGCTGCGGTGGTCTGGGTCGCCTTGTCGCCGAGGGCGGCGAAATTGAAGGCGGTGGCGAATTCCCGGTAACGGGCGTCGGTGAGCTTGTTGGCGAAGGCGTCCTTGTTCGAGACCCCCTCGGTCAGCACCTTGCGCATGAACGCCTTGGCGTAGGTCATGTCGCTGAGGCCATAGGCCTTCATGGCATAGGTGTAGAGGCGGTAGTCCTTCAGGAAGTCGTCGATCGTCTTCACGTTGCCGATATGGCTGAGGAAGTAATCGGTCTCGCGGCTGACATCCGGCTGGGTCGCGACCTGCGTCATCGACTTGCCCAGGTCCTTGGTCAATCTGGTGTAGTCCGCGATCGTGGATAGCATGACCCGCGCCCCTCTGGTCGCCATTGCGACATCGTCCCAAGCTGCCGTGAATTGCTTGCGCGGGGCTGGCGAGCGGGAAGCCAGCTTCGCGCAAGCGTCGCCGACTAGACATTCCCGGTGGGATCGGCGATGGAGTGGCGCGTTGCTCAGTTTCGTGGGGATTTTCATCACGGTGGCGGCGCTGCTCGGCGGATTTGCCGCCATGGGCGGGCATCTGGCCGTGCTGATGCAGCCGTGGGAGTTCGTGATCATCATGGGCACCGCGGTCGGCACCTTCATCGTGGCCAACCCTTGGAAGACGGTCGTGGATACCGGGGTTGCCTGCATGCAGGCCATCACCGGCGCGGTGCCGGGCCAGCGCTACTATCTCGACCTGCTCGGGGCGCTGCATGCCCTGATGCGCGAGCTGCGGGGCAAGGGCCGCAACGAGGTCGAGGCGCATATCGACGATCCCGCGTCCTCCGAGATCTTCAAGGCGTTCCCGAGCGTGCTCGGTGACCCGTCGCTGCTCCAGTTCATCTGCGACTATGTCCGTCTCATCATCATGGGCAATGCGCGCACGCACGAGATCGAAGCGCTGATGGACGAGGAGATCCACACAATCGTGAAGGGCAAGCTGGCGCCCTACCATTCGCTGGTGACGGTCTCCGAGGCGTTGCCGGCGCTCGGCATCGTCGCCGCGGTGCTCGGCGTCATCAAGGCGATGGGCGCGCTCGACCAGTCGCCGAAGCTGCTGGGCGGCTTCATCGGCGCCGCCCTGGTCGGCACCTTCGCCGGCATCTTCCTGTCCTACGGCATCATTTCGCCCTTCGCGATCAAGATCAAGATGACGCGCGAGAAGAAGTGCCGGCCCTACATCATCGTCAAGCAGACGCTGCTGGCATTCATGAACGGCGCCATGCCGCAGATCGCGGTCGAGCACGGCCGCAAGATGATCTCGAGCAGCGAGCGTCCGTCGATCGATGTCGTCGAGAACGAGACGATCGCGGGTCCGAAGGCTGTCGTGGCTGACGCTGAACCGAAGGCGGCGCGCGCATGACGATGGAAGACGTCGAGGTCGATCAGCGGAAGCAGTTGCCGAACTACCTGCTGGACGCGGCCGGCATATCGATCGAACGCATGCCGATGCTCAATGTGATCTTCGATCGCATGGCGGCATCCTGCACCGATAGCCTCCAGCCGATGGCGGGAACGCCCTGCTATTTCTCGGTCAACGGCATCACCAATGATCGGGTCGGCGACATCATCAAGGACTATGAGGCCAACGCGGTCGCCGCCGTGCTCTATGCCGAGCAGTGGGACTCCCGCATCATCATCATGCTCGACCGCGATTTCGTGTTCACGATGGTCGAGGCGATGTTCGGTTCCGATGGTGCCGAACCGCCGCTCGACGTCGAGCGCTCGTTCTCGAACATCGAGATCCGCCTGGTCCAGGCGCTGTTCGAGCGCTTCGCCAAGGCGCTGCAATCCGCCTTCGCCGGCACGTCCAACGTCACCTTCCGTGTCGAGCGGGTCGAGACCGCGATGGCCTCGCTGGCGATCGGGCGGAGCGGCAACATGTCGATCTGCGCGAACATCATGTTGCAGGCGCTCTACCGCGGCGGCCAGATGTTCCTCATCATTCCGCACTCCGCGCTCAACCCGCTGCGCCAGAAGCTCGCCCATGTCGTCGTCAGCGACGGCCGCGCGTCCGATCCGCGCTGGCGCGAGCAGATGGAGAGCGAGGTCCACCGCACCGAAGTGACGTTGAGCGCGGTGCTCGATGAGAAGATGGTGACCCTCGGCGACGTCGTGAAGTTCCAGGTCGGGCAGGTGCTCGAGCTCGAAGCCACGCCGCGCACGCTGGCTCGTCTCGAAAGCAACAACCAGGTGCTGTTCTGGTGTCAGATCGGCCAGCTCGATGGCTATTACGCCATGCAGGTGGCAGATCCCGTGGATCAGAAACGGGAGTTCGTCGATGATATCCTATCTCGTTGATGCGGTGCTGCTGATTGCGCTTGCCTTCACCAGCATGCGGGTGACGCGGATGCACCGCGAGCTGGCGCGGCTGCGCAGTTACCAGGGCGAATTCTCGACCATCGTCCACGAGACGGCGGGCGCCTTCGACACGGTTATCACCGCGGCGCATGATTCGACCGCAAATCTCGGACGGCTCGCCAACGTGCTGAGCACGAAGATCGACCAGGCCCACGAGGCGATCGCGGCGCTCGACGCCAGGAGCGGGCTCGCGTCCGCAGCGACCGGGAGCGGCGCCGACGTGAACAAGCACTGAAGCCGGGGCCGGCGAACCAGATACGACCGGAACGCCGTGGCGCTCCGGGAGCGGAAATACCAAGAGGCGATACCAAATGGCGCAATCCTTCGACTATGAGTCTGCATCTGCATCGGAAGAGACCGAGACGTCTCCGCTGGAGCGGCTGGCCGAGATCGCCGCGCGCACGGCGGAGGAGAGCGGCAAGTTCGCCAATGTCGATGCCATCCTGCGCATTCCCGTCACCATGCAGGTGGTGCTGGGTTCGGCTACCATCCCGGTGGCGAACCTGATGAAGCTCGGGCGCGGCGCGGTGGTTCCGCTCGACCACCGGGTCGGTGAGCCCGTCGACGTCGTCGTCAACGGCCGTATCGTCGCCCGCGGCGAAGTGGTCGTCGTCGAAGAGGACAATTCCCGCTTCGGTGTCTCGCTCACGGAGATCGTTGGACCGCTGGGGCAGGGTGATACCTGACCATGGCGGCACAGGTCGGCATCGCTCCCATCAAGCAGCGAGGCGTTGCCACGCTGGGCGGAACGGAGAAGGTCGCGGCACTCCTGCTGGCCATGGGCCGGCAGGCGGCCGCGAGCGTGCTCGCGCAGTTCGAGCCGCAGGATATCCGCATCGTGACCAAGGCCGCGGCCGAGCTGCGGCCGATCACCGCGCAGGAGCTGGAGGGGATCGTCGAGGAGTTCGCCCAGCAGTTCTCGATGGGTGCCAACATTCTCGGCACGCTCGGCGGCCTCGAGGCCGTGCTTGGCGACGTGCTACCGGCCGACCAGGTCTCGGCGATCATGACGGACCTGCTCGGCAATTCGAGCCGGTCGGTGTGGGATCGTGTCTCGTCGGTGTCGGAAAATTCGCTGGCCACCTACCTGTCCAAGGAGCATCCGCAGACCGCGGCCCTCATCCTGTCCAAGGTCAAGCCGGCCTGTGCCGCCAAGGTGATGAGCCAGTTGCCGTCCAGCCTGCGCAACGAATTGATGCGGCGCGTGCTCAGCCTCAAGCCGATCGCCGACGACGCGATGAAGGTTCTCGAGAAGACGCTGCACGAGGACCTGACGCTGAACTTCGCCCGCAACCTCGGCGCGGACACCTATGCCCGCGTCGCCGACATCATCAACAAGATGGAGCGCGGCCACATCGAGGACATGCTGAAGAGCCTGTCGGAGAAGCGGCCGAAATCGGCCGAAGTGCTGAAGGAGCTGCTGTTCACCTTCGACGACGTGATCCACCTGACGCCGAAGGCGCGCACCATGATCTTCGATCAGGTGCCGACCGATCGCATCGTCATCGCGCTGAAGGGGACCGACAAGAACTTCCGCGAGCTGATCCTGTCGTCGGTCGCATCGCGCGTCCGCCGCGTCGTCGAGCACGAGCTCGCGATCGGCGAACCGTCGAACCAGCGCGACGTGCTGGAGGCCCGGCGCGTGATCACCGATCTCGCGCTCGACCTCGCGGAGAAGGGCGAAATCGAGCTCAACCCCGAGCAGGAGGATGAGCTGGTCTTCCGCTGACCGCTGAACGGGCATGGCAGAAACAACCGATCAGGAGAGCAAGACAGAAGAGCCGACCGAGAAGAAAGTCCGCGATTCGCTCGAACAGGGCAAAATTCCGGTCTCTCGGGAGGCTTCCATCTTCGCGTCGATGGCGGCGCTGATGGTCATCCAGATGTTCCTGATCGGCCAGGGCGTGCAGCAATTGACGCCGACCCTGAAGAGCCTCCTCGACGATCCCGAGGGCTTCCCCCTCGCCACCGGGGCGGACGCGCAGAACCTCCTCACCGTGGTGGGACTCGAGGCGCTGCGATTCCTGGTGCCGCTGCTGGTCGTTTTGCTCGTGTTCGGGCTGGCATCGTCGCTGCTGCAAAACGCGCCCAACCTGGTGCTTCAGCGCATCATGCCGGACCTTTCGCGAATCTCCCCGGTGAGCGGCTGGAACCGGCTGTTCGGAACGCAGGGCCTCGTCGAGTTCGCCAAGTCGCTGTTCAAGCTCGCCTCGGTGACCGTCGTCGTCGCCTTCGTGCTGCGCTCGTCCGAAGCGAAGGCGTTCGAGGCGATGTACACCGACCCCGTCGCGCTGCCGGAGATGATCCTCAACATCGCGATGCGGATCGTCTCGGCGATCTGCATCGCGACCATCGTCCTGGTCGCGATCGACCTCGCCTGGGCGCGCTTCCACTGGCGGCGCGAGCTGCGCATGACCCGGCAGGAGATCAAGGACGAGCACAAGCAGGCCGAAGGCGACCCGCTGGTCAAGGCGCGCCTGCGTTCGCTGGCGCGCGACCGCTCGCGACAGCGGATGATCGCCTCCGCATCGCGCGCGACGCTGGTGATCGCGAACCCGACGCACTTTGCGATCGCACTGCGCTACAACCGCGAGGAAAACCCGGCGCCGCTCGTGGTGGCCAAGGGCATGGACGTGATCGCGCTGAAGATCCGCGAAGTCGCGGAGAAGAATAGAATCCCCGTGATCGAGAACAAGGTTCTGGCGCGTGCGCTCTACGAGGCCGTTCAGGTCGATCAGGTGATTCCGGCCGAATTCTTCCGGCCCGTCGCCGAGATCATCTACTTCCTGCAGTCGAAGCAGACGACCCGGCCCGAGAAGGTCCAGTAGATTTCCGAGGATGGTGCTTCGCCCAACAGCTTGACGAAAGCTTAACGCCCTAGGCTTCTCCTCGAATGGACCAGAATGGGACTGTCGTGGGACCGCTTTATCTCTTCGAACTCGCATCGTCGCAAGCGCGGTACCTCGAACTCCGCCAGTCGACCATCGCCACCAACGTCGCCAACGCGAATACGCCGGGCTTCAAGGCGCGCGACGTCGAGCCGTTCAACAAGGTGCTCGACGGAATGCCGGTCAGGCTCGCGACGACGTCACCGACGCACATGCAGCTTTCCGCGACCGAGACCGACACGCGCGCGACCTCCAAGAAGGACAGCTGGGACGTGGTTCACTCCGGAAATTCCGTCAGTCTCGAGCAGGAGATGATCAAGGGCAACGACGTCAATCGCGACTACTCGATGAACTCGGCGGTCGTGCGGTCGTTCCACCGCATGCTGCTGTCGAGCGTGAAGACCTGAGGTGAATTGACATGCTGGACTCACTGAGCGCCTCCCTGACGGTTGCGAGCTCCGGGCTCGAAGCGCAGTCGACGCGCATGCGCATCGTCTCGGAAAACCTCGCCAACGCGACGTCGACGGGACGGACCGCCGGCGCCGATCCGTATCAGCGCAAGACGATCACCTTCGATGCCGCGATGGACCGTGCCTCGGGCGCGCAGCTCGCGAAGGTCAAGGAGGTCGGCGTCGACACCACGCCGTACCGCGTGGAGTACGATCCTGGGCATCCCGCCGCCGACAAGTCGGGCTACGTCAAGCTGCCGAACGTCAACATGATGATCGAGATGGCCGACATGCGGGAAGTCAACCGGTCCTATGAAGCCAATCTCCAGGTCGTGAAACAGGTGAGGTCGATGCTGGGCATGACCATCGACCTTCTGAGGAGCTGACAATGCTTGAGGCAATTTCGTCCACGGCGATCTCCGCGGGCCAGGCGGCGAGCCGCGCAACCGAGACGCAGGCGATCGCGCCGGCGGCGCCGACCGCGATCCAGTCCGGCGGCGACGTCGGCTTCGATTCGGTGATGAAGCAGGTGACGACGGACGCGATCGGCACGCTGAAGGCGGGCGAGGCGGCGTCGATCTCGGCGATGCAGGGCAAGGAATCGACGCGGCGCGTCGTCGAGGCGCTGATGTCGGCCGAGCAAGCCTTGCAGACGGCGGTCGCGGTTCGCGACAAGGTCGTGCAGGCCTACCAAGAAGTCGTTCGTATGTCGATTTGATCTGAAGGAGTCACATTGTGAAATCGCTTGCCATTGCGGCCACGGGCATGAATGCCCAGCAGACCAATATCGAAGTCATCGCCAACAACATCGCCAACATCAACTCGACGTCGTACAAGCGGGCGCGCGCGGAGTTCACCGATCTGTTCTACCAGATGGACCGGATGCAGGGCGTCGCGAACGTCAACGGCTCGTCGCCGATTCCGGAAGGCGCCAATCTCGGCCTCGGCGTCAAGTCGGCGGCGATCCGCAAGCTGCACATCCAGGGCGCGCTCACCCAGACCGGCAATCCCTACGACCTCGCGATCAACGGCCGCGGCTGGTTCCAGGTGCTGGGCCCGAACAACGAGGTGCAATACACCCGGGCGGGTTCGTTCAACACCAATGCCAACAGCCAACTCGTCACCACCGACGGCTACCTGCTGGATCCCGCAATCACGATCCCGCAGGGGACGGTCGAGGTCACGGTCAACCAGACCGGACAGGTGTTCGCCAAGCTGGACACGGAAGTGAACCCGCGGCAGATCGGCCAGCTCAACCTCGCCAACTTCGCCAACGAGGCGGGCCTCGAGCCGCTCGGCAGCAATCTCTATCGCGAGACCACGGCGTCCGGCACGCCGGTCGTCGGACTGCCGGGCGATGCCGGCTACGGCAAGATCAACCAGAAATATCTCGAGGCCTCGAACGTCGATCCGGTCAAGGAAATCACCGAGCTGATCTCGGCGCAGCGCGCCTACGAAATGAATGCCAAGGTCATCCAGGCCTCGGATGAAATGGCCTCGACCGTATCGAAGGGCCTTCGCTAGTTCCGGTGTGTCCATGTTGAACAGGGTGGGCCTGATCGTGCGCGGGTTGGCCGCCGTGCTGCTGGTTCTCGTCTCGGCGCGCGTCGCTGCAGCCGAGGAGAAGCGGCTTCCCGTGCCGGCCGTGTCGATCCGCGCCGGCGAGCTGATCCGGGACGACATGATCACGGAGCGCGCCTTCGCGCCGAACCTGCTCGGCGTCGCCCAGTTCATCGAAGGGCGCCAGATCCTGGTCGGTCGCATGGCCCGGCGCGCGCTGCTGCCGGGCCAGCCCATCCCGACCAACTCGGTGGAAGATCCCTGGACCGTCGCCCGCGGCGCCATGGTCAAGGTCGTCGTCGAGGACAGCGGCCTGTCGATCGTCACCTACGGCTCGGCGATGCAATCGGGCGCCGCCGGCGCACTGATTCCAGTGCGAAACACCGACACCGGCGTGATCATCAGGGGCGTCGTCCAGCCGGACGGCACCGTCAAGGTCGTGGACGGATCATGACCAGGCTCCTGCTTGCGCTCATCCTTGTCGTTTCCGCGGCCAGCGCCCAGGCCGCCGTCCGCATCAAGGACATCGCGGACATCAAGGGATTGCGTGAAAACCAGATCGTCGGCTACGGCCTCGTCATCGGCCTGAACGGCACCGGCGACACGCTTCGCAATGCTCCGTTCACGGAGCAGTCCCTGCAATCGATGCTCGAGAACATGGGCATCAATGTCAGGAACGAGACCACGAGCACCACCAACCCCGCGCGCCCGACCACCCTGCGCACGCGCAACGTCGCCGCCGTGATGGTGACCGCGGACCTGCAACCTTCGATCGGGGCAGGCGAGCGGATGGACGTGACCGTGTCGTCGCTCGGCGATGCGACCTCGCTGCTCGGCGGCACGCTGGTGATGACGTCGCTGCGCGCGGCGGACGGCGCGGTCTATGCGGTGGCACAGGGCGCGGTCACGGTCGCCGGCTACAGCGTGGGAGGTCAGGCGCAGAACGTCAGCCAGGGCACCCCGACCGCGGGCCGCATTCTGAACGGCGCGCTGGTCGAGCGAGAGGTGCAGGGAAGCCTCCATGAGATGGAATTCCTGGTGCTTGAGCTCAAGAACCCGGACTTCGTCACCGCAACGCGCATCCTCGATGCAATCAACCGCTACGCCGGCGGCCGCTATCGCGCGCAGATCGCCTTCGAGCGCGACTACCGCACCATCGTCTTGTCGAAGCCGCGCCATATCGGCCCGGTCCGCTTCCTCGCCGAAATCGGCGAGCTGACGGTCGAGCCGGACACGCCGGCGCGGGTGGTGATCAACGAGCGCACCGGCACGGTGGTGATCGGACGGGACGTGCGGATATCGACGGTTGCGGTGACGCACGGCAATCTGACCGTCCGCGTCACGGAGATGCCCGTGGTGTCGCAGCCGGCGCCGTTTTCGCGCGGGCAGACGGTGGTCGTTCCCCAGACCGTGGTCGAGGCCAACGAGGCCGGATCGCAGGTGGCGATCCTGAGCGGCGTCGATCTCCAGCGCCTGGTGCGTGGATTGAACCAGATCGGCCTCAAACCATCGGGCATCATCGCGATCCTCCAGGCGATCAAGACGGCCGGCGCGCTCCAGGCCGATGTCATCGTCCAATGACGCATAAGCGTCGTGCAAGCTTGGTCGCTCAATGCTCAGGTCTCGACCGAGAATCGCACGCGGCCCGATGTTGAAGCTGGATCACAAAGCCAAACTCCTCCTCCTGGCCGCGGCCGCGGCGCTTGCGAGCGCTTCGCCCGTGCTGGCGCTGGATGAGGCCAGATCGTCGAAGCCGCTCAACCTGCTTTCCTTCGCGCGCGCCCGCGCGCCCGGACCGCAGAAGCCGCGCGCGCCGATCCAGGTTGACAATGCGGCCACCCGGGCGACGGCGTGGGCGGCCGAAGATACCGGACCGGCGATCACCGGTGCGGTGCCGGCTTCCGAGACGCCTGCACCGGCGCCAGTGCCCGCACCCGCGCCGCTACGTCCGGCCAAGCCCGGCAGTGTCACGGCGCCGCCAAAGCCCGCACCGCCGCAGGCCGCTGCGACCGCGGACAACGAGGTCGCGCTGTTCTGCAGCAACGTGGCCGATCCCGCCGTCGATGCGAGATTGGCCTGGCAGCTCAAGGAGCTGGAGAAGGCCGAGACCCAGCTCCGCGAGCGGATCGCCGAGGTCGAGGCCAAGCGCGCCGAATACGAGAAGTGGATGGCGCTGCGCGACGACTTCCTGAAGAAGGCCGAGGCCCAGGTCGTCGAGATCTACTCGCGCATGAAGCCGGACGCCGCGGCCACCCAGATCGCCGGCATGGCGGACGAGACCGCCGCCGCCGTGCTCGCCAAGCTCAGCCCGAGGAGCTCGAGCGCGATCTTCAACGAGATGGATACGGCGCGCGCCGCGCACCTCGCCGATTTGCTCGGCGGAATGCGTCGCGTGGATGACGGAAAGACCAAATAGATGAAGAATCTGATCCTCATCCTGCCGCTCTTGATGCTTACCGGATGCGTCGGTGATCCGGCGGACGCCCTGACCGGCCCGCGCTTGTCGCCAGTCGGAAGCGGCCTGAGGACGCAGGCCGACCCGATCCCGGTGACGCCGCGCATGCGCACGCCGGTCAGCTATCGCTCGACCTGGGACGACGGCACCGATCTCTACCGCGATCCCCGCGCCCGGCGCACCGGCGACGTCGTGACGGTGATCATCTCGATGCAGGACAAGGCCAAGCTCGACAACAAGACCGGCCGCTCGCGCGATTCGCAGATCAAGTTCGGGCTCGACTGGCTGATGGACGTCGCAGGATGGGCCGACAAGGGGCAAACCACCGCCAACCTCAGCACCAACACCCAGATCAAGGGCAACGGCCAGATCGATCGCACGGAGGACATCAAGCTGTCCATCGCCGCCATCGTCACCGACGTGTTGCCGAACGGCAATATGATGATCAGCGGCTCGCAGGAGTTCCGCGTCAACACCGAGATGCGCGTGCTCAATGTCGGCGGCATCGTGCGTCCGCGCGATATCTCGCGAACCAACACGATTTCCTACGAAAAGATCGCGGAGGCGCGCGTGTCCTATGGTGGTCAGGGAAATCTGTCGGATGTGCAGCAGCCTGGATGGGGACATCGGATCTATGACGCCGTGGCACCGTTCTGAGGTTCGCGCCGGCCGGGCCGCGTCGCGAGGGCAGGGGACGTGATGCGCCTGATTGCCGCCATCGTGGCGCTGACCCTGGTCGCGATCGGTGCCGGCGCCCTTGCCGGCCTGCATCTGTTTGCAGCCGCCGAGCGCGTCGCCGACGCGAAGAAGAGCCCTACGCCGCCGCCGCTTGCGTCGAGCTACGCCGGCAGCGCGCGGCTTCGAAAACTGTCCCCGATCGTGACCAATCTCGCCGCGCCGGCCAACAACTGGGCCCGTGTCGAGGCCTCCATGGTGACCGACAGCATGAGCGACGAGGACGCCGGCATCCTGGCCGCCCATATCAGCGAAGACATCGTCACCTATCTGCGATCGGCCTCGGCTGCGCAGTTCGAGGGATCGCGCGGGCTCCAGCATCTGCGCGATGACCTCGCCGAGCGCGCCAATGTCCGCTCGTCGGGCAAGGTCCGCGAATTGATCATTGAGACGTTGGTGATTCAGTGAAATTGAGAGTCCTGCTGCTCGCGTTGATTCTGGCGGTGCTGCCCGAAATGGCGTTCGCCCAGATTCCGGACCTCAACTCCCTGCTGCCGCCCGGCAACGGCTCGACCAGCGGCCGCATCATCCAGCTGATGGCGCTGATCACGGTGCTGTCGGTGGCGCCGGGACTGCTCATCATGGTGACGAGCTTCACGCGGTTTGCGGTGGCGCTGTCGTTCCTGCGCTCCGGTCTCGGCCTCCAGACCACGCCGGCCAATCTGGTGCTGGTCAGCCTCGCGCTGTTCATGACGTTCTACGTGATGGCGCCGACCTTCGACCGCGCCTGGGAGACCGGCGTCCAGCCTCTCATGAAGAACGAGATCTCGGAGGAAGAGGCTTATCTGAAGATCACCGATCCGTTCCGCGAGTTCATGCTGGCGCACGTTCGCGACAAGGATCTCCAGACCTTCGAGGCGCTCGCCGCGGAGAGCTTTCGCAAGAAGTTCGACGACAAACGCATCGATTTGCGCGTCATCATTCCGGCCTTCATGATCTCCGAGCTCAGGCGTTCGTTCGAGATCGGATTTCTCATCATGCTGCCGTTCCTCGTGATCGACATGATCGTGGCGACGCTGACCATGTCGATGGGCATGATGATGATGCCGCCGACGATCCTCGCGCTGCCGTTCAAGATGCTGTTCTTCGTGCTGATCGACGGCTGGAACCTCCTGGCCTCCGGACTGGTGCGGTCGTTCTCGTAGCGGCGGCGACCGCCGGCCGGCCGGGTCATGGTTAGCAAGAAGTACCGGCTTATGGTTACCGGAGGGTAATGGTAACCATATGATATTACTACGAAATTCAAGCCGATCTTAATCTCGGCGCAAGATTCGGCGTGCTAGCAATGCGGCACGGCGGGTTGGACCCCACCCACATCAGTCCAAAGGCATGATGCCGCCCCTCCGTACCGGTGAAAGCCCGGTATGTCCCCTCGTGAAAATGTAACGCGTACATAAAGGGACATTCGCAATGTCAAGCCTGCTTACGAACTCGACCGCCATGACCGCGCTCCAGACCCTGCGGTCTGTCAGCTCGCAGCTCTCCACCACGCAGACCCGCATCTCCACCGGCCAGCGCGTGTCGACCGCTTCGGACAACGCTGCCTACTGGTCGATCGCAACCTCGATGCGCTCCGACAACGCCGCGCTCTCCGCGGTCTCCGACTCGCTCGGTCTGTCGGCTGCGACCGTCGACACCGAATACACCGCTCTGAACACGGTCATCGGTGACAAGGACTCCGGCCTGACCAAGCTCCAGGCGCTGCTGGTCGAAGCCAAGACCGCCGGTATCGATCGCTCCAAGATCCAGGCCGACGTCACCCAGATCCAGAATCAGCTGAAGTCGACGGCCGACTCGGCGACGATCAACGGCATCAACTGGCTGAGCATCGACACCACGCCCTCCTCGTCCACGGCCACGCCGACGAGCTTCAACCTCGTGTCGTCGTACTCGCGTGTCGGCAATACGCCCACCATCGGCTCCATCACGGTGACGACCGCCACCTACGCGCTCTACACCACCGGCGGCTCATCCACCACCGGCATCCTGGATGCGGTGGTTGGCGGCTCCACCGGCGCGTCGGTCTCCTCGATCAACATCGGCGCGCTGACCGACTCGGCGACTGACCAGACCAAGCTCGATGGTTACATCGCGCAGGTCACCGCTGCGATCGGCTCGGTCGCCTCGGCCGCCGCCAATCTCGGTGCCGTCAAGAACCGCATCTCGACCAACACGGAATTCGTCAAGAACCTGATGGACTCCGTGGATCGCGGTGTCGGCCAGCTCGTCGACGCCGACATGAACCAGGAGTCCACCCGCCTTGCGGCCCTCCAGGTCCAGCAGCAGCTCGGCGTTCAGGCGCTCTCGATCGCCAACAACAGCAGCCAGAGCATCCTGTCGCTGTTCCGCTAAACCTCAACTCATCTTGGGGGAGGGCCGCGCTTCTCGCGAAGCGCGGCCCTTTCTTTGTCAGGCGTGACGCCGCGTCGACGCCATGATCCGGCTCGGTGTTGCAACCGAGTCACAGAGCCACAAGCCTCGCACAAGCTTCGGCGGGTAGCCTCACCGCTACGACAGGTTGGGTCCTTCACACGCATTTCCGCGGCCCAAAGGCATGATGCCGCCCTGTCGTACCGGTGCAAGTCCGGTATGTCCCCAAACTCAATTCAATCGTCAAAGGGACATCAAAATGGGTTCTAGCCTCCTCACCAACTCGTCTGCAATGACCGCGCTGCAGACCCTCCGCAATGTCAGCACGCAGCTCGCGACCACGCAGAACCGGATCTCGACCGGTCAGCGCGTCTCGACCGCTTCGGACAATTCGGCCTATTGGTCGATCGCAACCTCGATGCGCTCCGACAACGCCGCGCTGTCCGCAGTCTCCGATTCGCTCGGTCTGTCGGCTGCGATGGTCGACACCGAATACACCGCTCTGAACACGGTCATCGGCGACAAGAACTCCGGCCTGACCAAGCTCCAGGCGCTGCTGGTCGAAGCCAAGACCGCCGGTATCGACCGGACCAAGATCCAGGCCGAGGTCACCCAGATCCAGCAGGATATGAAGCTCAAGTCCGACTCGGCAACGATCAACGGTATCAACTGGCTGAGCATCGACATCACGCCCTCGTCGTCCACGGCCACGCCGACGACCTTCAACCTCGTGTCGTCGTACTCGCGCGTCGGCGGTACGCCCACCATCGGCTCCATCACGGTGACGACCGCCACCTACGCGCTCTACACCACCGGCGGCTCATCCACCACCGGCATCCTGGATACGGTGGTCGGCGGCTCGACCGGCGCGTCGGTCGCCTCGATCAACATCGGCGCGCTGACCGACTCGGCGACTGACCAGACCAAGCTCGACGGCTACATCAACCAGGTCACCGCTGCGATCAACTCGGTCGCCTCGGCCGCCGCCAATCTCGGTGCCGTCAAGAACCGCATCGCGACCAACACGGAATTCGTCAAGAACCTGATGGACTCCGTGGATCGCGGTATCGGCCAGCTCGTCGACGCCGACATGAACGCGGAATCGACGCGCCTGCAGGCGCTTCAGACCCAGCAGCAGCTCGGCGTTCAGGCGCTCTCGATCGCCAACCAGAACAGCCAGAGCATCCTGTCGCTGTTCCGCTAAGCCGCGGCTTCGAAAACGACCGTGCTCCCTCGGGAGCACGGTCTCCGCCATGAACGGCGGATATGACGGCACAAGATGTGCCCGCAATCGATCTCCTGACGCCAGATTTCAAGCAACACGCCGCAGCCGATCGCGCCGCGATGCGTCGGCCGTGCACCTGTTGCCGATCCTCGCGATAGCGTCCCCCGACTTCTTGTAAAATTACAACGCCTCGCCCGCGAACCGACACATTCGTGTTCCTGCGCAACCTTCAGACAAGGTTGGCAGCGGAATGTCCCATATGTTCGCATTGGTACGAGGTCATATGCTGTTCAGTCGTGCGCAGATACAGCAACTGCTCAACAATCTGCTGGAGCTTGGGCCGCGACGCCTGATGGCCCTGGGATTGATCGGCTTTGCCGTTCTCGTCACCGTCGTCGGCGGCGCCTATTATCTGAGCCGGCCTGAATTCGAAACGCTCTATACCGGCCTCTCCCGCGAAGATGTGACGCGCATGGGCGCTGCTTTGCGCGAGCAAAATATTGCCTTCGATGTCAATACGGCCGGAGACGCGGTCTCGGTGCGTCCGAGCCAGACCATGCAGGCGCGGATGCTGCTCGCCGAGAAGGGGCTGCCGACCAGCGCCAATTCCGGTTACGAGCTGTTCGACAAGATCGGCTCGCTCGGCCTGACATCGTTCATGCAGGAAGTCACGAAACTGCGCGCGCTCGAAGGCGAGATCGCGCGCACGGTGCAGTTGATGAAGGGCGTGAAGGCGGCGCGGGTGCATATCGTGATGCCGGTGCGCGGCTCGTTCCGCGCGACGCAACAGCCGCCCTCGGCGTCGGTCGTGCTCCGCACTGACGGCGCGATCGAGGCGCGCACGGCGCAGTCGATCCGCCATCTCGTCGCGGCCGCCATCCCCGGCATGAGCCGCGACAAGGTGACGGTGCTGGATGCCGACGGTTCGATGCTGCTAGCCGAAGAGGACGAAGCCACCGCTGCCCCGACCAAGATGGCAAGCCTCCAGAAGACGGTCGGCGGGATGGTTCAGGAGAACATCCGCAAGGCGCTGACGCCGTATCTGGGTCTCGACAATTTCGAGGTGAGCGTCGCGCCGCAGCTCTCCACCGACAAGCGGCAGACCAACGAGACCGTCTACGATCCGGAGGGCCGCGCCGAGCGTTCCGTGCGGAACGTGCGCGAGAAGGAGTCGTCGCAGAACGCGGACCGCTCGACGCCGACCACGGTGCAACAGAACCTTCCCGACCAGCAGGTCAACGCCGGCGGCAGCAAGAACTCCAGCGAGGACAAGACCCGTCGCGAGGACGTCACCAATTTCGAGGTGTCGTCCAAGACCACGACGACGGTGAGCGACGGCTATCTGGTCAAGAAGCTCTTCATCGCGGTGCTGGTCAACCGCGCGCGCCTCGTTGCCGATCTCGGCGACAAGAGCAACCAGGCCATCGTCGACAGCAAGCTCGCCGAGATCAGCCAGCTCGCGGCGACGGCCGGCGGACTGGACAAGCAGCGAGGCGACCAGATCCAGGTCACGGCCGTCGACTTCATCGAGGGCTCGCGCGAACTGGCGCCGGTGCCGCCGATCAGCTTCGTCGAGATGATCAACAAGCAGCTCGGCAGCGTCATCAACGCGGTGACGATCCTGGCCGTGGCTTCGATGCTGGTCTGGTTCGGCCTTCGCCCCGCGGTCAACGGCATTCTGACCCACCGCGCGGCGCAGGAGCAGACCGAGGCGGCGGAGGCCGCTGAGCTTGAAGCTGCCACAGCCCTTGCATTGGCCGAGAGCCAGGACCCCGAGCTCAACCTCGTCGAGGACCTCGAAGGCAAGATGCAGCGCACGCCGCAGAAGCGACTGGAGCAGATCGTCCGGCTCGATCAGGCGCAGGCAGCAGCGATCCTTAAAGACTGGATGCGACGCGAGGAGGCGGCATGAACGCGGCAATCGGAAAACTCCTGACGCAGTTCGACGCGAACGGCCGGGTCAAGTCGTCGCCGCCGCCTCCGCCGCCCAAGATTCAGGACGTGCTGACCAGGCCGAAGGAAGTCCGGCGCGAGCCTCAATCTCAACCGCAGCCTCAGGCCCAGTCGCAGCCTCAGTCGCCGCCTCCGGCGCCCGCGACGGAAGCCCCGCCGGTCAATCTCCTGGACGATGCCTATCGGCGCGGCCATGCCGCCGGCGTCGCGGAAGGCGATGCCAGGGTTGCCGAGGAACGGGTGCGCAGCGCGATCCGGCTCGGCGAGGAGCGGGCCAAATGGTCCGATCAGCAGGCGGTCGCGATCGTGAGCGGCTTCGAGGCGGCTTGCCGCGAGATCGAGACCAACATTGCGAGCTCCGTTGCCCGAATATTGCTGCCGTTCCTCGCCGATGCGGTCCGCGACAAGGCGATCGGGTCGCTGGTCGAGCAAATCGCGGCGCTGACCGGCAATTCGCCGGTGCCGGTATTCAAGATCACCGGGCCGAGCGAACTGCTTGACCTGGTGAAGACGCAGCTTGAGACGGCCCGGCGAACGGGCATCGAGTACGAGGCCGCCGAGACTTTCGAGGTCCGTGTCGTGGCCGACCAGACCGTGATCGAGACGAAGATCGCGGCCTGGAGCGACCGCCTCAATGAGGCGCGCCGGTAGCCCGCCATGGAGGAGGTCAAGCAAGAGCTCGTGATCGTCCGCCGGCGCAGTGCCTTCGCCGAGGAGGCGCATCATGGTGGCGTATGGAAGATCGCCTATGCGGACTTCATGACCGCGATGATGGCGTTCTTCCTGGTCATGTGGCTGCTCAACGCGCTCAACCAGGACCAGAAGCAGGTGGTCGCGAGCTATTTCAACCCGATCAAGCTCGCGGAGAACGCACCCGCCCCGAAGGGCCTCAAGGATCTCTCCAAGAAGGAGCCGACGACGTTCGAGGGTCAGGACGGCAGGCGTCAGCCGGCTGGGCCGAGCGAGGAGCGGCGCGGTGACTCCCCGACGGCCGAGAAACCGCCCTTCTACGAAGAGAAGGTTCTGTTCCGCGATCCCTATGCGACGCTTGCCGAGATCGCCAATAGCGCGAACCAGGCCTCGGGCCAGCGCCGCGCCGGCGCCCTGACGTCCGCGGAAGAGGACGGCCTCAAGGGCGGCGACGCCTACCGCGATCCCTTCGATCCCGGCTATTGGAAGCTGGCGCCGCAGGCGTCCAAGGATTCGGATCGCATCATCGAGAGCGAGCCCAAGCCGAATGCACCCGTGCGCGACAACGCGACCGGGACGGGCCAGGGCGAGCCGCAGGCGCGCCGTTCCAAGACGGACGATGCCGGCGGAAGCGTGGCGCCGAACGCCGATGCCTCGTCCGCAAGCCTGTCGCCGCTGCTGCCGCCGGGGCCGGCGCCGGCGCCGTCGCCGTCGCAGTCTTCGCGCGAAGGAAGCGCGCAGGCGAACGCGCAATCGGGTGCTCAGGCCAGTGCCGCTGCGCAAGGGCGTCCCGGCGATACGCCGAAGGATTCCGAACCGCGCGACGCCGCGCAAACGCAGCAGCCGACCGTCAAGCAGCTCCAGTCCGCGATCGCGGAAGCGCTGTCGGACATCAAGGCGGGCGCCGGACCGGCGGCCGAGGTGCGTCAGGTCGAGGAAGGTCTGCTGGTCAGCCTGACCGACGATACGAGCTTCGGCATGTTCGCGGTCGGCTCGGCCGAGCCGAGGCCCGAGCTCATCCGCGTGATCGACAAGATCGGGCCGCTGCTGATGAAACGACAGGGCATGATCATCGTCCGCGGCCACACCGACAATCGGCCGTACAAGTCGGAGACCTACGACAATTGGCGGCTGTCGACCGCCCGTGCGCAGATGGCCTATTACATGCTGGTCCGCTCCGGAGTCGACGCGCAGCGGATCGAGCATGTCGAGGGCTACGCCGACCGGCGGCCGAAACTTCAGAACGACCCGGCGGCCGCGCAAAATCGCCGGATCGAGATCTTGATCCGGGAGAAGCGCCCTTGATCAGGCCGCTCCTCCGTGCCGCCCTGCTGGTGCTGCTGCCGTTCGCGGCGGCACGCGCGTTGGCCGATCCGGCGCCGGCTCCGGCGTCGACATCGGGCGAGCCCTATGAGCTCGTGCGCGCATTGCAGGCCGTGCAGGACGGTATCGCCAACGGCGACACCGCGGCGCATGGCAGCCACATCGCGCTGATCCGGCAGATCGGCGAGAAATTTCTCGCCGCCGATGCGAGCGTGTGGAGCAACGCGCAGAACGGCCAGGCCGTCGTTATCTACCTGCTCAGCGGCGGCGCCCCGCAACTGGTCCGCAAGCTGCCGCGCGACAAGATGAACGTCGACGCACGGCTGTTCGATGGCGCGCTCGCCTATGTCGAGGGCCGACAGGACGAAGCGCGCGAGCTGCTCAAGGACGTCAAGCCCAGGACGATTCCGTCGGGCCTGGGCGGACAGGTCGCGCTGGTCCAGGGCGCGCTGTTCGCTCGCACCGAGGCCTCGCTCGCGATCGAGCGTCTGGACGATGCGCGCCTGCTCCTGCCCGGCACGCTGGTGGAGGAGGCGGCGCTGCGGCGCGAGATCCTGCTGGTCGGGCAGGCCGAGGATTTCGACAAGTTCGAGTTCCTGACGCTGGCCTATATCCGCCATTACCGCAACTCGATCTATGCCGGCGATTTCTGGCAGCGCTTCTCCACCGGCCTGACGCAATCGAGCCTCGCTCTCGACGAGCGCCGCTTTGCGCGGATCGTCACCATGCTGGAGCAGATCGATCGCGGAAGCCGCCTCAAGCTCTATCTCGTGATCGCGCGCTCCGCGATGGTGCGTGGACGGATGGCCGTGACCCGGCTTGCCGGCGAGCGGGCGCTGACGCTCAGCGCCGATGCCTCGGCAGAGCGCGAGCGTGCGCATTTTTTCCGTGGCGCCTCGCGGGTACTCACGGACGAATATGACGGCGGCCTCGCCGAGCTGAAGGCGCTCGACCGGTCGAAGCTGCCCGAGCGCGATCTTCCTCTCTTGAATGCAACGGTCCAGCTTGCGCTCGATGTGCGCAAACCGTTCGCGAGCGGATCTGCCGCCACCGCCGACAAGCCTCCGGCCACGCCGGCGCGTCTCGATCTCGCATCGTCGACCGCGACCCTCGCGCGTGCGCGGAAGGAGCTCGGCGAACTCGAACTTCTCACCAGGGATCGCCGCCCATGACCAAGCTCAGCGGAACCGCCGGACAGGCTTTTTCGGGGCTCGCCGAGAGTCTCAATATGCGCGGGACGTCGCGCTCGGCGAAGAGCGCCGGGACGAAATCGCAGGCTGATTCGTCGTTCAACGATCTGCTCCACACCGTCTCGAACCTGGCCAAACGGGCGCTCAAAGACGAGGGCAGCGATACGGCCGTGAAGGCGGGAACGCTGCGCACGCGCCTTTCGCATCCGGCCGAGAAGGACGAGACGGTGCATGATCGCACCGAGGCGGCCGACGAGACCAAGTCCAGTCACAAATCGTCCGACCAGTCGGAGACGCAAAATCCGCTCGACCAGGCCGCGAAGGCTGACGTTTCGAGCCGGCCGGGCATTGCCGCGATCGTCGGACAGGAGCTCGCCGCCGTGCCGGCCGTGAAGCTGCAATCGCCCGCGGGAGACAGGAAGGATGCGTCGGCGCGCGACGGGCGTTCCTCCACGAAGGGCGAGGTTCAGGCGACGGGCATGGCGAAGGCCGCCGCCGCCGATCCCACGCCACTCTCGGCAGGTCCGACAGGCGCGCGCTCACAGGCCGCGGCCTCGCAGGCGGCAGCCGCGCAGCAGGGCAACGAGAGTTCGTCAAAGGCAATGCCCGCGACGTCGGGCTTCGAGGCCCTCACGGCCAATGTCGAACGCGCCGTCAAGGCCTCGGCCCGGGACGCATTGCCGGAGGCGACCAAGGTCACCGTGGTCCAGCAGGAGACCCATCTGCCCCCGGCGCAGTTCAACGCTCCGCAACAGGTCGCCAATGCGGTGGTCGCCGAGCTGAAGGAATCCTCGGCGCCGACGGCGTCCGCAGCCCCCGATCTCGCCGGGTCCCAGACCAATGCGCCGGACCAGCCGCTCAAGATCCTGACCGTCAACCTCGAGCCGCCGTCGCTCGGCAATGTCACCGTGCGCCTCCGCCTCGTCGGCTCGGAGGTCTCCGTCCACCTCGCGGCCGAGCGCAAGGACACGAGCCAGATGCTGGACCAGCAGCGCGACTCGATCCGCGAGCTGATGCAGTCGGCCGGCTACGTCGCCGACGTCGCCCCCGTCCAGCATGGCTCGCTGGACGGATTCCAGAGCGGCTCGGGCCAGTCGCAGCCGCAGCTCTCGGGCCAGCAACAGCCCTCGTCACAGTCGCAAGGCACGTTCGACGGCGCCGGCACGTCGTCGGGACAATCGGACGGCGATGCGAGACAGGCCCGGCAGGAGCGCCAGTCCAACCAGGAGACGCGTCATGACCAGGACGTGGCGCCGCAGATTCGTCGCGGCCCTGTTTATCTGTAACGCCGGCGCCGCCGAGGCGGCCGCCGACAGCGCGCGCCCCTGCGAGCGCGAGATGGCGCGTGCGGCCCAGCAGCACGGCATCCCGCTCGGCATTCTCTACGCCGTCGGCCTCACCGAGACCGGACGGCGCGGGGCGCTCTATCCTTATGCGCTCGGCGCCGACGGTCAGACCGTGTTCGCCAAGGACATGGAGGACGCGATCGCGAATTTCGAGGCGATGCGAGCCAAGGGCATCAAGCTGATCGACCTCGGCTGCATGCAGATCAACCACTACTACCACGGCGACAAGTTCACTTCGGTGCGGGCGATGTTCGATCCCGCCCGGAATGTCGACTACGCCGCGCGCTTCCTGAAGGAGCTGAAACAGCGCGAGGGAAGCTGGACCATGGCGGTCGCCCGCTACAATGCGGGCCCCAACAACCAGCCGGCGCAGAAGCGCTATGTCTGTCACATCGTCGCTCATCTCGTCTCGAGCGGTTTCGGCGCGTGGACAGACAAGGCGCGCTCGTTCTGTCAGCCGAAAACGACCTGACAACATGAAGTTGTGCACGGTTCCCAATCATCAGCCCCGCGCAAGCAAGAACCCTCATTGTAGCTGCAACCTACCAAAGGAGCCCAATCCATGAGCCTGTATGGTGTTATGCGCACCGGCGTTTCCGGCATGTCCGCGCAATCCAACAAGCTGTCGACGGTCTCGGACAACATCGCGAACGTCAACACCACCGGTTACAAGCGGGCTTCGACGGAATTCTCGTCACTGATCCTGAAGAGCGGTTCGGGCAATTACGATTCCGGCGCCGTCGAGACGACTGTCCGCTACGCCATCAGCGACGCAGGACACACGCAGTTCACCACGTCGACCACGGACCTCGCGGTCCAGGGCAACGGCTTCTTCGTGGTGTCGAACGCCAACAACACGCAGCAATATCTGACGCGTGCCGGCTCGTTCGTGCCTGACGCCCAGGGTAATCTGGTCAACGCGGCTGGCTATTACCTTCTGGGGCAGCCCGGTAAAGTGACCAATTTCTCGCAGAACAGCCTGTCCGGCATGCAGATCGTCAACATTGCCCAGGTTTCGCAAGTGCCCGTGCCGTCGACGGCGGGGACGCTCACGACCGGCAATCTGGATCCGAAAGCGGCTGTGATCGCCGGTCCGCCCGGCCCGGCGTCGTACTCATCGAAGAGCTCGATCGTGGCCTACAACAATATCGGCCAGGCCGTTACGCTCGACGTCTACATGTCCCACACTGCGACGGCCGCCGGCTCGGACACCTGGCAGATCCAGGCTTATAACTCCGCGACGGGTACGTCGGTCGGCGCCGCCACCACCTTCACCTTCGATACCACGGCAACCGGCAAAGGCGCGCTGGCCGCGGCGAGCCCGACGACTCTTTCCTTCACCGTTCCCGGCGGTGCGGCGGTGACCATGGACCTGTCGAACATGACGCAGACCGGAACCGACTTCAGCTTCAAGGCAACCGTCAACGGCAGCGCCCCCGCCGCGATCGACAAGGTCGACGTCGACGACGCCGGCCACGTCACGGCGATCCTCAAGAATGGCCAGCAGATGACGCTCTACACGATCATGCTCGCCGATGTCCCGAGCCCCGACAATCTGACGCCGGAGCCTGGTAACGTCTATTCGACCAATATGAACTCCGGCAACGCGCAGGCCGGGAATGCCGGCACCGGCGGACTCGGGACGATCCAGTCCGGCGCCCTGGAAGACTCCAACGTCGATCTCGCGGATGAGCTCACCGGGATGATCGAGGCCCAGCGCGGCTTCACCGCGAACTCGAAATCGTTCCAGACCGGCGCGGATCTGCTCGACGTCGTCGTCAACCTGAAGCGCTGAATTCCTCAGCGCCCATTCCGGGCAAGCGCAAATCATGTCCCTTACCGCTGCTCTCGACTCCGCTCGCGCTTCGCTCATGGCGTCGGGCATCCAGTCCTCGACGATCTCGCGCAATATCGCCGGTGCCAGCGCCGCCGGCTATTCGCGCAAGATCGCCGTGCTGGACAATCTGCCCGGGGCCGGCGTCTATGTGGCGTCGATCCAGCGCGCCGCCAGCTCAGGTCTCTACAACAACGTCCTGACCGCGACCTCGTCGTCGGCCAAGCAGGGCGCGATCTATGACGGTCTCCAGAAGATCGCATCTGCCACGGTGGACGATACGGAGCTCGACCAGTCGCCGACGGCGCAGCTCAATGCGCTGAAGAAGGCGCTGCAGCAATATGCCAACGCCCCCGACAACACCACGCTGGCGCAGGCGGCGATCACGTCCGCCAAGGACATGGCGACGGCGCTCAACCAGGCGACCAATACCGTGCAATCGGTCCGTGAGGGCGCGGACGCCGACATGGCGACCTCGGTCGCCAACATCAACCAGCTCCTTACGCAGTTCGACAAGGTCAACAACGCGGTCGTGAGGGGGACGATTGCCGGTGACGACGTCACCGACTACCTCGACCAGCGGGACAGCATCGTTTCGAAACTGTCGCAGGAGGTCGGCGTCTCGATGTCGATCCGCGCTAACGGCGACGCTGCGCTTTACACCGATAGCGGTGTCGTGCTGTTCGACAAGACGGCGCGAACGGTCAGCTTCACGGCGACCAACATCTATACGGCGGGCACCACCGGCAATGCGGTCTATATCGACGGTGTGCCGGTAACCGGCGCCAATTCGGTGATGCCGCTGAAGTCGGGTAAGCTCGCCGGCCTCGCTCAGCTGCGTGACCAGGACTCCGTCACCTATCAGAGTCAGCTCGACGAAATCGCGCGCGGCCTGATCAACACATTCAGGGAGAGCGATCAGACCGCGGCGGCGCTGCCCGACGTTCCCGGTCTCTTCACCTATCCCGGCGCGCCGGCGATACCGGCGAGCGCCACCGTCTCGGTCGGCCTTGCCGGCCTGATCAGTGTCGCGGCGTCGGTCGATCCGGCGCAGGGCGGCAATCCAAATCTGCTGCGCGACGGTGCGATCAGCGGTAACGTTGCTTACCGATACAACACCGCCGGCAACGCCGGCTACTCGGCCCGGCTACAGCAGCTCATCGGGGGCATGGATGCGTCGCAGCCGTTCGATGTGACCACGCAAGGCAAGCCGAGTGGCAGCTTGATCGACTTCGCGTCGTCGTCGACGAGCTGGATCGAAAACCAGCGCAAGACCGCGGACTCCAACGTAACCTACCAGAAGACGCTGCTCGACCGCAGCACCGCGGCGCTGTCCAACGTCAGCGGCGTCAACATGGACGACGAGATGTCCTTGATGCTTCAGGTCGAACGCACCTATTCGGCCTCGTCGAAGATCATCTCGACCGTCGACCAAATGTTGCAGAGCCTGCTGGCCGCCGTGGGGAATTAAGCCATGATGAGCGCGAACTACATCTCGACCTTGATGCTGTCTTCGTCGTTGAGGACCTCGATCACGAACAACCAGGCTGCGCTGAGCAAGGCGTCGAAGGAGGCGACCACCGGCCGTTTCGCCGATGTTGGCCTCGAGCTTGGTGCCACGACGGGAGGCGACCTCACCCTGCGGGCGGACTGGAGCTTCGCCGATCAGCTCGTCGATACCAACGAGCTCGTCTCGGGACGCCTCGACGTGACGCAAACCCGGATCACCCAGCTCGGCACGACCGCAACGTCCTTTCTCAAGGACCTGATCGCGGCCCGCAGTACCGACAATGGCGGGCGGATCGTCCTGCCGCCTGCGTCCGCCAACCTCCAGGATCTGATCGGCGCGCTCAACGTCTCGTATAACGGCTCGTATCTCTTCTCGGGCATCAACACGCAGAACATGCCGATCACCGCCTACGCCACGGGCTCCGCCAGCAAGAACCAGGTCGACGCGGATTTCGCCGCAGCGCCGCCCACGGGCTTCGGATTTCCGCAATCCTCGGCGAGCGTGAGCAGCATCACCCCGGCCCAGATGCAGACCTTTCTCAACACCACCTTTGATGCCGAGTTCGCGAGCCCGGCCTGGAATACCAACTGGTCATCGGCCACTGACCAGGTCATGCAAAGCCGTATCTCCACGACCGAGGTCGCCGATACGTCCGTCAGCGCCAACCAGACCGGCTTCCGCAAGCTCGCCGAGGCCTACACCATGATGGCGGATCTCGGGAATGCAAAACTCAGCCAGGAGACGTTCCAGGTCGTCGTGGACAAGGCCATCGGCCTCATTGGTGGTGCGATCACGGACCTCGCCACGCTCGGCGGCGGCGTCGGCACGGTCCAGCAGCGGATCACCTCAGCAACGAACAAGCTCAAGACGCAGCAGGACATTCTGAACAATCAGATCGTCGGTATGGAGAAGGTCGACCCAACCGAGGCATCGGTCCGGGTCAACACCTTGCAGACCCAGATCCAGACGGCGCTGGCGCTGACCTCGCAGCTCCAGAAGATCAGCCTCATCAACTATCTCTGAGCCAAGGCTCATTGCAAGGTTCGCTCCTTTTGTCTTGCTATTCGGTTTCCCCGCAGAGTGGTCCTGATGACGTTTGAAGCCTATGAAGCTGTCGTTGAAGAGAGCGGCTATCAGGAGAGAGGCCGCGAGCGACAGGCGCTCAGCCTCGGCATCGACCGGCTCGAGCGGATCGAGAAGGGGCCCTTTAGTTTCGAGGATCTGGTCCAGAGCCTGCTCTATGTGCGCCGGCTGTGGACGATCTTCATCGAGGATCTCTCGCACCCGGAGAACGGCCTCCCGGACAAGCTGCGCGCCGACATCATCTCGATCGGCTTGTGGGTCATCAAGGAGGCGGATCGCCTTCGCGAAGAGAAGTCGGGCGACGTGATGCAGCTCATCGAAATCAACCGCCTGATCCGAGACGCACTTTAATGAAGATCTCCTTGCGGGCGGGCGAACGGATCTACATCAACGGTGCGGTGCTGCGCGTGGACCGCAAGGTCTCCGTCGAGCTCGTCAACGACGTGATGTTTCTGCTCGAGGGGCAGATCATGCAGGCCTCCGACGCCACCACGGCGATGCGGCAGCTGTATTTCATCGTCCAGCTCATGCTGATGAACCCCACCGATGTCCGCGATGCCTCGGCGCTCTACGGCCAGCATCACGCGGCCCTGGTTGCGGTGTGCGAAAGCCGCGAGATGCTGGACGGGCTTGTCGCGATCGACGAGCTGGTCGGGGCAACCCGTTACTTCGAGGCGCTGAAGCGGATCCGGGCGCTGTTCCCGGTGGAGCAGGCTATCCTGGCCGGCGTCGCCACCGACATCCCATTCGAGGCTGCCTGACAGCGGAGAGGCTACATGAACGTCACCAGCGCGACCGACAGCACCAGCAAGTCGTCCAGTTCGACCAGCTCCACGACGTCCACGTCGAGCAACAGCGTCGACTACAATACCTTTCTTCAACTTCTCGTCGCCGAGATGAAGAACCAGGATCCGACCAATCCGATGGATACCTCGCAATATATGAGCCAGTTCGCCCAACTCTCGACGGTCGAGCAGGCCATGCAGACCAACACCAAGCTGGATGCGCTGCTGTCTTCGCAGTCGTTGTCGCAGGCCGACGGGCTGATCGGAAAAACCGTCAGCTTCACCGACGCGACCGGAGCGACCTTCTCCGGCAAGGTCAAGTCGATCTCCATCAACAGCGACGGCTCCGTCGCGACCCTCGAGAACGGCACGAAAGTCGCGGTCGGGCCTGGCCTCACGATCAGCCAGTCATGAACGAGAGAGACGCCCTCGACATCGTCCAGGCGGCGATCTGGACCATCATCGTCGCCTCGGGGCCTGCCGTCGGCGCGGCGATGCTGGTCGGCACCATCATTGCACTGATCCAGGCCCTGACCCAGATCCAGGAGGTCACGCTGACCTTCGTTCCGAAGATCATCGTCATCCTGGTGGTCGTCGCGATCTCCGGCTCCTTCATCGGCGCGCATCTCTCCACCTTTACCGAGATGGTCTATTCGCATATCGAGCGCGGCTTCTGATCCCGCGGGCCGACCGGCCACCACCCTCGCGTAAGCTTTGCACGGCAGATTACCGGGCGGACCCTCTGCCGGTGACCCATGGCCGATACGTTAGCTGCTAGCCTGCCAAACCCGCGACGACTCGGGGCGGATGCCTTTTTTGCGGGCGGCATCGTGGCCATGCTCACGATCCTGTTCCTGCCGATACCGCCGATCCTGATCGATCTCGGCCTGGCGTTCTCGATCGCGCTGTCGGCGCTGATCCTGATGGTCGCGCTGTGGATCCAGCGGCCGCTCGACTTCTCCGCATTTCCGACCGTGCTGCTGATCGCAACGATCCTGCGGCTGGCGCTCAACGTCGCGACCACCCGCCTGATCCTGTCGCGCGGCGGGGAGGGCGAACAGGCCGCGGGCCATGTCGTCGCCGGCTTCTCGAAATTCGTCATGGGCGGCGACTTCGTCATCGGCCTGATCATCTTCGCGATCCTGGTCACGGTGAATTTCGTCGTGATCACCAAGGGTGCTACGCGTATCGCGGAGGTCGGCGCCCGTTTCACCCTGGACGCCATCCCCGGTAAGCAGATGGCGATCGACGCTGACCTGTCCGCGGGCCTGATCGACGACAAGGAGGCCCAGCGCCGGCGCCGCGAGCTCGAAGAGGAGAGCGCGTTCTTCGGCGCCATGGACGGTGCTTCGAAATTCGTCCGCGGCGATGCCATCGCCGGCCTGATCATCACCGCGATCAACATCTTCGGCGGCATCATCATCGGCGTCACCCATCACGGCCTGACGCTGTCGCGCGCCGCCGACGTCTATACGAAGCTCTCTGTCGGCGATGGCCTGGTGTCGCAGATGCCGGCGCTGATCGTGTCGCTGTCGGCGGGCCTGCTTGTTTCCAAGGGCGGCACCAGGGGCTCGGCGGAGCAGGCCGTGCTGCGGCAGCTCAGCGGCTATCCGCGCGCGGTGTCGGCCGCCGCATTGATGATGTTCGTGCTCGCCATCATGCCGGGGCTGCCGATGGCGCCGTTCGTGCTGCTCGGCGGCGTCATGGCCTTCGTCGGCTACACGCTGCCCAGGCGTCAGGCGGCGCGGGATCGGAAAGAGGATGCGCGCAAGGCCGACGAGCGCGCCCAGACCGCGGCCAAGGAATCGGTCAAGGAATCGCTAAAGACCGCCGAGATCGAGCTGGCGCTCGGCGGTCATCTTTCGGTCCATCTGCTGGGATCGCGCACCGAGCTCGGCCATCGCGTGGCCAAGATTCGCAAGAAGTTCGCCAAGCAGTACGGCTTCGTCATTCCCGAGATCAAGCTCACCGACAATCTGTCGATCGATCCCAAGGGATACCAGATCCGGATCCACGACACCCGCGTCGCGCATGGCGAGCTCAGGCTCGGCGAGGTGCTGGTGCTGGTCGACAAGGACGGCAAGCCCGACGTGCCCGGCGAGGAGGTGATCGAACCCGCCTTCGGCATGAAGGCGCTGTGGGTGACGGAGGCTTTCACCGACGAAGTCAAGCGACAGGGCTGCAAACCGGTCGACAATCTGTCGGTTCTGCTCACGCATCTGAGCGAGGTGATCAGGGCGAATCTCGCCCAGCTCCTGTCCTACAAGGACATGCGCGGGCTGCTCGACCGGCTCGATCCCGAATACAAGCGCCTGATCGAGGATCTCTGCCCGTCACAGATTTCCTATTCGGGCCTGCTGGCGATCCTGAAGATCCTGCTGGCCGAGCGCGTGTCGATCCGCAATCTCCATCTGATCCTCGAGGCGATCGCGGAGATCGCGCCCCATGTGCGGCGCTCCGAACAGGTGGCGGAGCATGTCCGCACGCGGCTTGCCCAGCAGATCTGCGGCGACCTCTCCGACAACGGCGTGCTCAACGTGGTCCGCCTCGGCAATCGCTGGGATCTCGCCTTCCACCAGAGCCTGAAGCGCGACCCCAAGGGGGACGTCGTCGAATTCGACGCCGATCCGCGCCTGATCGAGCAGTTCGCGACGGAAGCCAGCGCGGCGATCCGCAAGTTCACCGAGAACGGCACCAGCGTGGTGCTGGCGGTGACCCCGGAGGCCCGTCCCTATGTCCGGATGATCCTGGAACGGGTGTTCCCGACACTGCCGGTCCTGTCGCATGTGGAGGTCGCGCGCAGCGCCGAGATCAGAGCGCTCGGAGCCATATCGTGATCAGCAGCCTCGCCGACAGCGTGCTGGTGACCTTCATCGTGTTCTGCAGGATCGGCGCCTGCCTGATGTTCGTGCCCGGCTATTCCAGCGTCAACGTTCCGGCCCAGGTCCGCCTGTT
This sequence comes from Bradyrhizobium sp. 1200_D9_N1_1, assembly GCF_052075915.1. NCBI lineage: Bacteria > Pseudomonadati > Pseudomonadota > Alphaproteobacteria > Hyphomicrobiales > Nitrobacteraceae > Bradyrhizobium > Bradyrhizobium sp. 1200_D9_N1_1. The sequence goes on from NZ_CP197226.1 coordinate 2,404,735, forward strand.
CATCGCGCTCGTCACGACGTTTGCACTGACGCCAATCCTGATCGCGGTCCTGAAACCTCTGACGGACCAAGCGGCGCCGCTGACGCTGGCACTCCTGATCGGCTCCGAGGTCCTGGTCGGAAGCGTCATCGGCCTCGGCGGGCGCGTGTTCTTCCTGGCGCTTCAGACCATGGCGACCGTGATGGCAAGCGCGATCGGGCTCAGCAATATCCCGGGCACGCCGATCGGCGACACCGATCCGGCGCCGGCCCTGGTGCCGCTGATCATGGCGTCCGTCACCACGCTGTTCTTCATGACCGACCAGCACTGGCAGGTGCTGCGCGGGCTGATGAACTCCTACGACGTCTGGCATCCCGGTGCGAGGCTCGGCGGCAGCATGGCGCTCGACCAGCTGGTCAGCCGCCTGTCGGAGGCGTTCGTGCTGACGCTGCGGATCGCCAGCCCGTTCATCGTCTATTCGGTCATCGTCAACCTCGCAGTCGGCCTGATCAACAAGCTGACGCCGGCGATTCCCGTCTACTTCATCTCCGTGCCGTTCGTGCTGTTCGGCGGCTTCCTGCTGCTCTATCTCACCAGCGACGAGCTCCTGACGCAATTCATGCTGGGCGTCTCGTCCTGGCTGTCGGAATGACCGTCATGAGGTCGCGCGCAGACAAGCTCGGTCGGATGGTCTCGCTCGTGAAGCTCCAGCTCCGGCTGTCCGAATGGCAGCTCGCGCACTTGCGGCAGCAGGAGCGCAGCCTGCAGGACGAACAGGAATGGCTGGTCGGGGCGCTGAACGAGGGCAAGCCGCCGGCGGGGTCGTCGAGCGCGTCGATCGCGCGGCGCCTCAACAGGACGAGCGTCGGCGCGCGCGCCGTGAATGAGCAGGCTTCGCGGCAGCTCGACCAGGTTCGTGCGGAGAGCCGGCGCGTGAAACAGCTCGAGGAAGTCGCCAAGGCGGCGCTCGCGGACAAGCTTCGCGAGGCGGAGAAGCGCTCGCTCGAGGAGATGACGGGAACAAGCCTCACCGTGCGCGAGTGGACGCCACGGCCAGCCAGCCGGAACAAGACATGATCGTGACAGCGACACCCGACCTCGTTCTCGACGTTATCGAGGCCGCCGATCCCGTGACGCAACGCGCGGCGACCGCGAAGCTCGATGCGCTGAAATCATCCGCCGCCGATTTCGCCGCGACGATGGACGCGGAGGCCGGCAAGGCCGCGGCGGCTGGTGCCGATCAATCCGCGGCGAAGGTTTCCGAAGCGCAGTCGGGTGCGGTGAACGGGGCGCCGGTGCAGGTGATCAAGGCGCCAGCGTCCGGCGAGGTCTATCGGAAGTTCGAGGCGTTCATCCTCCAGACCTTCGTCGAGACGATGCTGCCGAAGGAATCCGAGGAACTCTTCGGCAAGGGGACCGCCGGCAGCGTCTGGAAGTCGATGCTGGCGGAGCAACTCGGCAACCAGCTCGCGAAGGGCAAGGGCATCGGCATTGCGAGGCAGCTTGCCGGCGCGCATCCGGCGGGGCCGGACGTGACGGGGAAGGCCGGATGATGATCCGAGGAATGGGTGACAGAAGTTGAGGGGTGAATTTCCAATGCAGGCACAAGAAGGCGCGGCGGTCCTGGTGATGGAGCAGCCGGTCGTGGACGCCGAGGCGATGACGGTTGAAGCGGCATCGAGCAATGCGCTGTTGCCCGTGCTGCTGCCGAATGTCGGCGGCGAGGCGGTGGTCGACAGGGCCGAGGCGGCGAGAGCGGACGAAGTGCGCGGCCTGCTGGCGGCGATCCGCAGGCTCGAGAGTATCGTCGAGGAGGAGACGGTTGCGCTCGCGACGGGCAAGAAGATCGATTTCGACGATTTCAGCGCCCGCAAGAGCCGGAGCATGCTCGAGTTCGTCCGCCTGATGCGGGCGCGGATGCATCTCGGCAGCGAGGTCGAGATCACCGAGGAGGTCCAGCGGCTGCGCGAGAAGCTGGAGCGGAATCGTTCCATCCTCGAAATGCATTACGACGCGGTGCGCGAGGTCGCGACCATCATCGTCAAGGCAATCAAGGATGCCGATTCGGACGGCACCTATACCGGTCGCGCAACGCAGGACGGAAAATGATCAGACTCGTGCTTGCCGGGCTCTGGGTCTGCATCCTCACGGCAGGCACGAGCTACGCCGTGGCCTATTGGAAGGAAAACGGCAGCCTGCTGCCGGCAAAGGACGCATATCTCGACGGGCTCCAATACCAGAAGACGCGGGCGCTGAGCGTGCCCATGGTCGAGAACGGCAATGTGCAGGGCTACATCGTCGCGCGCTTCGTCTACACCGTGGAGGCGCGGACCATGCACCAGCTCAACGTTCCGCCGGAGCCGTTCGTCGTCGACGAGGCCTTCCGCAGGATCTATGCCGACGACCGCCTCGATTTCAGGAAGCTCGCGCGCTACGACCTCTCCATCCTCACGACGGGCATCAAGCAGCGCGTCAACGAGCGGATGCAGGCCGACGTCGTCCAGGACGTCCTGGTCGAGGACTTCAACTACGTCTCGAAGGAAGAATTCCAGCAGAAACCCTAGCGCATGGCCCGGACAGGCGCGAAGCGGCTTTCCGGAAGGATCGTGCTCGACCTGGAAACCAAAGCGCGCCCCTGATTTCGCAGCGCTTTGGTATGGCGGCGCCTCGCGCCTCGGGGCCTTGCCTTCTGCCGTCTCAGCCGCCGAAAGTACAACGGCCTCTGCGAAGGTGCTCCGCAGAGGCCGTTGTCGTTTTTCGCGGCAGCGCTCAGCCGCGTCAGTTACCGGCCGGATAGGCCGCCGGGGCGATGTGCGCCCGGTTGAGGAGGATGCCGACCTCGTCGAGCTCCTGCATCGGCACGTCGACGGTCTCGCCGGCGGGGATGTTGAGGCGGTATCCGACATAACGCCGGGCCACGATCGCGTCGAAGCCGAGGCGGTCGCGGAGCTTCTTGCGCAGTTTGCTGACGTGGCTCTCGATCACGCTCTCGTCGAAGGTCGACTCGAAGATGCCGTAGACCGCGTTGAAGATCTGCGTCTTGGTGATCCACTTGCCGTGGTTGCTGACCATATATTCGAGAATACGCAATTCACGGCGGGGCAGGGTGAGGGCGTGGCCCGCGATCTCGGGGTCGCGCCCGTTGAAGAAGACCTGGATCCTGGTCTCGCAGGGTCTCGGCAACTCGCCCACCCGGCGGCGCGCGATCGCGGCCGTTCGGGCGAGGATCTCGCGCAGGTGAATCGGCACGTACACGACGTCGTCAACGCCCGATTCGAACAGCTCCAGCGTGTTCTTGAGCATCTTCTGGCCGCTCATGGCGATGATGGGAGCCGAGGAGCGCTTGCGCATCGCCCGCGGCAGGCTTCCGCGGGCGTCGCAATCCCCGAGGAGGAAGGCGTCGACCGCTGCCAGGTCCGATTCACTCGCAGATTGCAGCCAGTCCCAGAATTCTCCGGAGGAGAAGCCGATCGACGATACGCCTTCGCGAACGAGCCCTCCAACGTAGCTGTTCGTGACGCTCTCACGATCATCAACGATAATATACATCAGTCTTTCGCCCCTGTTTCGCACTTATCGCGGCCGGTTGGTTGTTGTGATGCCCGGCTCGGCGACCATGCTGTTTGACGATATTTCCATCCCGCGAACCGTTGTTATGGTTTCGATATTCGCGGGCAGCCCTACGCATTCAGTGCCTGCGTTTTCCGCGGGCCTGTTACTTCGACTCGATACTGAACGCTTACTGCGTGAGGCTCGGCGGGTGTCTTACGGATCACCTCGCGGAGCGGATTGAGACAGCGACCTAGAACAGTTGCGCCAAGTTGCTTATCGCGTCCGAACGCTACTGAACCTTGCCGATCTCCTCGCCAACTGGCGAGAATCACTTGGATAGGACCGTAACAATTGCCGATTTCCGATCAAGCGCGCGCATCAAAGCGATTGCTATGTGTGTTTGATGCTGTTGGTTTGTTTCGAGTTGTTTCTTGATATATTCAATCGCATCAGTTGATTTGGATTTTGAACTAGTTTTGCACCGTGACGGATCTATAGTTCCGCATCCCCGTATAATCACAGCTATTTCGGGTGGTGCTGCGGGGTAGGCGTATGGAGGGGTTTTCAACCCCGGATTGACTCTCTCCACCGGTTTTCCACATGCGACAATTCGACTCATGTGTGGCGAGGCGACTCCAGCTTGGCGAAATCTTGGCGAGGGTGTGTCTTTCGAGTCGCACTCTCGCCACGTGCGTGACGCGTTTGACTCATGCGACGTCGCATCGTGCGTGATGAAAAGTTTTCGATGCGCACGTTTCGGGCAAGCTTCGACAAATAAATTCGTCGTTCGATAGATCTAACCGAACGGAGCATTCTCGCATGTTGTCCGATGGAAAAGCTCGTCCCAACGAGACCGCTGACGTTTCCTCGGCGGCGAAGCCGGCTCCGGAGCCACGCAATACAAGGGACAGCGCGACGCAAACGGCCAAGCCTGCCGCGAGCGCAAAGCGTGCGTCGGCTGCGGCGAGCGACGAAGCGCTGGCGAAAGAGGCGCTCGAGGGGCTGAAGCGCATTCGCGCCAAGGCGCGCCTCGACAAGATGGCGATACCCAAGCCCGCGCCGGTCGTGATGAAGCCGGCAGTGATCGTGGCCAAGCCGCCGCCGCCCCGTCCGACCTGGGTCGCGCCGCTCGCAACGTTGGCGGTCGCCGCCATCCTGGTGGTCTGCGCCTGCACCGGTGTGATTGCCTATCTCACCACGCAGCCCGCCCAGAACAATGTCGCGGCCAATACGGAGATCAGGAATCTGCGCGAGACGGTCGCCCAGCTGCGCAAGCAGGTGTCGGGCGTGTCCGAAAATCTCGACGGCCTGCGCACCGCGGTCGATCAATCGAGCAAGGCGACCAACGATCGCTTCGGCAGGTTTGCCGAGAATCTGGACCGCATCGAGCGGGTGAGCTCGTCCTCGACGGTCAAGCTCGACAAGCTCGCCCAGGCGCAAGCCCAGGCTCCGGCGCCGACAGTGGCGCAATCGCAGCCGTCGTCGCAGGCCGCGCCGATGATGGCTTCGCTCGCAGCGCCCGAGGTCACGGGCTCGGTGTCTCCCTCCGAGCGCGCATCAGTGCCGCGGAAGGTGGTCAAGGGCTGGTCGGTGCGCCAGGCCTATGAGGGGATTGCGATCCTGCAAAGCCCGAACGGCGTCATCGAGGCCGTGCTGGGGCAGCAGGTGCCCGGCCTTGGCCGCATCGAGCAGATCCGGAACGAGAACGGGCGCCTTGTGGTCGAATCCAGCGGGGGCGTGATCTACTCGTCGCGCAAGGCAACGCCGTGATCGAGCGCCGCCTCTATTGGCGGTGATGCTCGAAGCTGGTGCATAGCAGATCGACCTCCGGCTCCGCGATTGGCGCGCGAAACAGGCGGCAGCTGAACTCGACCGTCGTCTTGCCGTCCGCCGCGGTGCGATCTTCCCGGAGGAAGATGCAGCGCTTGCAGACGTCGGTATGGTGCCGCTGCTCGGCCGCGTCCGACTGGTCCAGCACGTGGCGGAGCGCGTCGCGGAAGCGGATCTTGGCCTCGTCGTCGAGCACAGCAATCGCCTCGACGAGGACGTTGACGGGATCGCGCGCCAGGAACTTCTTGCCCGGCTGCGTAACGCTCAGCATCACCGACCGCTTGTCCTTGGCCGAGCGCTTTCGCTCGAGATAGCCGAGCCGTTCCAGCTCGCCGATGATGAACGAGGCGGTGCCGCGCGTGGTGCCGACGTAACTCGCGAGCGCCGAGGGCGTGCGGGAAAACCGGTTGGCGCGGGAGAGGAAGCGCAGCGCCATCCACTCGCGATCGCGCAAGCCGTGCTTGGTGCCTTCGAACCAGAGGATTCGTGCGACCTGCTCCAACAGTTCAATCGATTCGCGAGCCAAATTCATTTCACTTCCAAGTCGGATAAAGCTTTATTCAACTGAGCCTTCGGGGGAGCGCAATCTGGGTGGACGAGAATGAAACCCGCGGGCGATCCTTGGTCGGACGGCGCGCCCACTGGGAAGACGTCCTCCGTTTCCGGAGATGGAACTTCCGGCCGTGGAACTAGAGCGTCACAAAGAAAGTTCGAGTAAACCGCGCGGCTCAACTCTTCTGAAAATTTCAGTCAAATGACGGCGGCTCGCGTGCGGGATTCCGATAGCGCGCAACATCCCGGCAACATGATGTGTCGTTGCGGCCACCATGCAGCCCGTTTGTTGCGGCGAAGCGTTTCGAATTGCGCGAGGGGGCGGAGTGTCTGCAGCTTCTGACCGCGTGAGGCGCGGCGGAAGAACCCCTATTTTCGGTTAATGGATGTTGCGCCGCAGCGCAGCCACGCGGTTAAATCGGGCACACGATCAAATCCGGAAAGCTTGCGCGTGGCCTTGCGCGGACGATCGCCGGCCAGCGGCATCATCTCGATTCAGCTCAGGCAGGACATGGGGGAGCGGCGTCAGGGACATGCCTGCAGACCGCATGCTCGCAGGCTGGTGATTTGCGTTTCCTCGGCAACTATTGGCGAATGCGTCGCCCCCGGGGGTACCAGGCAGCAGGAAGGAATAGACTGATGAGTTTCGAAACGATCATGACATCCGACGTCGTCGGGCTGACGAAAGTTGCCCCGGTCTCGCGCCGCGGATTCATGAGCGCGACCGCAGCCGTCGCCGCTGGCTACACGCTTGCGGCAGGTCCCGTCCGTGCCGAGGTGATCGCGACGGATACCAAGGGCCTCCAGGCCGGCGACGCCAGGATCAAGGTCGGCTCCGAGGAGATGCCTGCCTATTTCGCCCGCCCCGCCGGCAACACCAAGGCGCCGGTGATCATCGTGGCGATGGAGATTTTCGGCCTGCACGAATACATCAAGGACGTGACGCGGCGCCTGGCCAAGCTCGGCGCATTCGCAATCGCGCCCGACTATTACTTCCGCAAGGGCGTCGACCTGACCAAGGTGACCGACATCAAGGACCTGTTGGCGGTCGTGAATGCCAAGCCGGACGCCGAGCTGCTGTCCGATCTCGACGTGACGGTGGCGTGGGCGGGATCGCAGGGCGGCGATACCGCCAAGCTCGGTATCATCGGCTTCTGCCGCGGCGGGCGCTCCGTCTGGGAATATGCCGCTCACGGCGGTACTCTCAAGGCGGGTGTCGCCTTCTATGGGACGGTGGTCGACCCCGCCAATCCACTGTGGCCGAAGAGCCCGCTCCAGCTCGCACCCGAGATGAAGACGCCGGTGCTCGGCCTCTATGGCGGCGCCGATACCGGCATTCCCGTTGCGCAGGTCGAGCAGCTCAAGGCGGCGCTCGAGCAGAACAAGAAGACGGCCGAATTCAAGATCTACCCCGAAGCGCCGCACGGCTTCCATGCCGACTACCGCGGCAGCTACCGCAAGGACGCCGCGGAAGATGCCTGGAAGCAGGCCGAGGCCTGGTTCAAGAAATATGGCGTCCTGAGCTGACGCCGGAGCATGATCCGGAAAAGTGTGCAGCGGTTTTCCGACAAGATCATGCTCAAGCAATTCAAGAGGGCGGCCCGCACGGCCGCCCTTTCTGTTTCAGCGTGCCGATCTCACTTCACCATCGCGCCATAGACGATGTCCTGGACCTGCTCGCGATAGTATTTCCTGAGCTCACCGGGCGCCGCCGTTCCCACCACGACGACGAGACGCTCCCTGGGATCGCAGAAGAACTGCGTTCCGAACGCGCCGTTCCAGGTGAACTCGCCGGGGTTGCCGGGGACCGACGACACCCCTTCGCCGGTGCGGACCGCAACCGCGAGGCCAAAGCCGAAACCGGCGCGATGCGGCTCGATGACCGCCACGTTGTTCTTGATCTCGGGGCCGAGATGGTTGGTCGTCATATGATGCACGGTCTTCGGGCCGAGGATGCGCTGGCCGTCGAGCTCGCCGCCGTTGAGCAGCATCTGCCCGAAGCGGATGTAGTCGCCGACCGTCGCGAACGAACAGGCGCCGCCGCAGTCGAACCTGGTCGGCGTGTCCAGCAGCTTGATGGCTTGCGGCTTCCCCGTCAGCGGATCGTTGGCAAACGGGCGGGCGAGGCGAGGGCGCTGCGCGTCGGTCGGGTGGAAGGTCGCGTCCTTCATGCCGAGCGGCTGCCACACATTGGCGGCGAGATAGTCGCCGAGCCGCTGTTCGCTCACCTTCTCGACGACGGCGCCGAGCACATCGATCGAAAAGCCGTATTCGAACTCGGTCGAGGGCTGATGCGCCAGCGGCAGCTTTGTGATGCGGTCGACGAAGGCCTGCGTGTCGCCTTCGATCGCCGGCGCGACGCCATCAGGGTATTGCCGCGCCACCGGGCTCGAACTGTCCGAGCGACCGCCATACATCAATCCGGACGTATGCCGGTAGAGATCGTGGATGAAGATCGGCGAGGCCTGCGGCTCGAGCTTGAGCGAGCCGTCGGCCTGCTGAACGCCGACCTTCATGTCGGCAAAGCCGGGATAGTAGTCGGACAGCCTGGCCTGGAGCGGCAACTGGCCCTTCTCCATCAGCGTCAGGCCTGCGACTGCGGCCATCGGCTTGGTCATCGAGGCCAGCGCGAAGATCGCGTCGACCGGCATCGGCGTGCCCTTGTCCGGATCGAGCAGGCCATAGGCCTTGTAGTGCACGAGCTTGCCGTCACGCGCCACTGCGACGACGGCGCCGGGCACGCGCTTTGCGGCGATTTCGCGGGCGAAGAAACTGTCGAGCCGTGCAAGACCCTGCTTCGAGAAACCGGCGTCGTCAGGATTGGCTTCGGGCAGCGGTGCGGCGCGCGCTGCACCGAATGCGATGACGGCAGCCGCCGCCGCGATCATGGCGATCGTCTTCTTCATTGTATCCTCCCAAGGCGAGCTCGTTTCGTTGTGGCTCGCGCGGCACCTAGATCACGATCGCACTGGGGCGAAGTCAAGCGCAGGCAGGGCATGTCTGGGAGGCGTCGGAGGTGGATCCTATCGTCCTTCGCCCGCGCGCCACAGTGCATCCAGGGCGTGGCGGTAGGTCGGATAGGCCAGCGTGACGCCGAGCTCGCGCTTCAATTTCGCGTTGGAGACGCGAGCGCTGCTGGCATAGAAGCTACGCGCCATCGCCGACATCTCGGCGGTCTCGAACGCCTCTTCGGGCGGCGGCGCGACGCCCATGAGCTGGGCCGCATAGGCGATCACGTCCTGCGGCGGCGCGGGCTCGTCGTCGCAGACGTTCCAGGTGCCGCTGCCCTGGTGACGAACCGCGGCCATGATCGCGCTTGCGATGTCGTCGGTGTGGATGCGGTTGAAGACCTGTCCGGGCTTGATGATGCGCCGGGCCGTTCCGGCGCGCAGCGTCACCAGCGCGTTGCGGCCGGGACCGTAGATGCCTGCAAGCCGCAGGATCGCGACATCGCCGCGCCCGATATCCGTCCAGGCCTGCTCCGCTGCGAGCCGCATGCGTGTGCGGTCGAGGGCGGCCTGCGGCGGCGTGCTTTCGTCCACCCAGCTGCCTGCGTGATCGCCATAGACGCCGATCGTGGACAGGTAGATGATCTTGCGCTGACGGCCCCCGGCCAGCACGTCCGCGCAGGCCGCGATTGCGGGATCGCCGGCGCTGCCGGGCGGGATCGAGATGAGAAGGACATCGGCGTCGCTGATACGTTCGGCCGTCTCGCGAGCCGGGCGGCTGCCGGAAAACGGGTGCACCTCGATGCCTGCAAGGTCATCCCGTTTCGCGGGATCGCGCACCGTGCCGGCGATGTGCGAGAACGTTCCGCCGAATCTGCGGACGAAATGCCTGGCGCTGTAGCCGAAGCCTAGAATGAAGAGCCGCATGCCTCTCCCGTGCAGGTCGGAGTTCCCGTCGCGCCAGCTGCGCGCCCCCGCTCATAAGGGATTTTTGGGTCCGGCAAAAGATATTGCAATTTTACGCGCCCGCCAGTGCGGGCGATGATCGCTCGTCGCGGAGATGTCATCAGGGAAGCGTCGATCATGCAGGCAGAAGCGGCCACTATGCCGCCATTGGACGCCGCGGAGCTGATCCGGCGCGCGGCCGCGCTGATCTTCGATGTCGACGGCACCCTGGCCGAGACGGAGGAACTGCATCGGCAGGCCTTCAACCATGCCTTTGTCCGCCACGGTCTCGACTGGCATTGGGACCGCGCCGTCTACAAGGACCTGCTGCGGGTGACAGGCGGCAAGGAGCGAATTCGCGCTCACCACGCTCGGCTGCGGATTGCCCGGCCATTGTCAGACGAAGACATCGCCGAACTCCACCGCGTCAAGACCGCGCACTACGCCGCGCTGATCGAGACCGGCTGTTGCCCGCTGCGGCCGGGCGTGACGGACCTTCTGACCGCGGCGAAGGCCCGCGGCCAGCGGCTTGCGATCGCGACCACCACCTCGCACGGCAACATCGATGCGCTGCTGTCGCGGGCGCTGGGGATGCGCTGGGCCGCGGACTTCGATGCGATCGTTGCCGGCGACGACGTGCGGCACAAGAAGCCTGCGCCGGATGTCTATCTCGAAGTCCTGGCGCGGCTGAAGATGGAGCCTTTCGACTGCGTCGCAATCGAGGATTCCGCCAACGGCCTGATTGCGGCGTCGCGGGCGAACATCCCGGTTCTGATCACCCGCAGCATGTTCTTCCGGGACGATGATCTCGGCGCGGCACGGTTGGTGCTGGACGATCTGTCGGGGCTTCGATGAGGTCGCCAACTAAAAAACTGAAAAACAACCCCATGCACAGTAGAACGGGCCGGCGGGCCTGCCGCCTTCAGTGGACGCGGTGACTCGTTCTATCGTCTTCAGCCTGCTCGACAATCTGCGCAATCGGGCTCGACTGATGGTGAACCAGGCGCCAGTCGTCGCCGACGCGGCGAAAATGGTTGGCAGCGGCCAAGGCGGTGCCGTCGAGGATCTCGATGCAGAGCACGCGCGCGCAGTCGCCGTCGACGATGGCCTGCGGCTCGGCGCAGACGATCTGCGGTCGCTCCGGATTTTGCAGGATGTCGCGCCAGCTCCCGATCACGGTGGCCCGCCCGATGATCGCAGGCCAGCCGGGATGGATGCAGGAGATGGCGTCGTCATCCGCCCACATCTGTTCCATTCCGGCGAAGTCGCCCGTTGAAAAGGCGGCGTAGAAGGCCGCGTTCGCGGCGATGACCTTGCTGTCCTTTGCCATTGCTCTCGGGTGAGGCAATGACAGGCAAAAATCAAGCGCGACTTCCGTCGACTTTGCGTTCGATTTGGACCGCAGTGCAGCATTACTGCCCAGTTTGTGGTCACGCAGAAACGTGCGTCTCCACCGCCCGCCGCGCGCCGTCCGTATAGAGACGGCCGAGCGCCGCGATCACGGCCTCGCGCAGGCGCGGCTCGGCACCCAGCGGCCCGAACACTTGTCCGACCCCGAGCAGTGCGGGCGCGAGCCGTTCGGCGACAGGGCCCGCCTCGCGCGCCAAGCCTGCGAACTCGCCGGCGAGGGGATCGCGCACGTCGATGGCGCGGCCGTGCTCGTCGCGCGCGGTGACGTAGCGCATCCAGCCGGCCACCGCGAGCGCATGCGTCGCGATCGGCAGGTTCTTGGCGAGGCGATCCCGCATCGCGCCGAGCAGGCGTTGCGGCAGCTTTTGCGAGCCGTCCATCGCGATCTGCCAGGTGCGATGATGCAGCGCCGGATTGGCGAAGCGCTTGAGCAGCGAGGCGCGATAGGCGGCAAGGTCGGTGCTCGCCGGCATCTTCAGCGTCACCGCGGCCTCTTCCATCACCTGCGCGGCGAGACGCGCGAAGTGCGGATCCTGCATGGTGTCGGCGATGGTCTCGTAGCCGGCGAGATAGCCGAGATAGGCGAGCGCGGAATGGCTGGCGTTGAGCAGCCGAAGCTTCATCAGCTCGAACGGCTTGACGTCGGTGACGAGCTCGACGCCCGCGGCGGCAAGATCGGGCCGGCCCGCCGCGAAGCGGTCCTCGACCACCCATTGCGTGAAGGGCTCGGTCATCACCGGCCAGGCGTCGCGGAAGCCCAGCGCGGATGACACCGCATCGCGGTCGGCATCCGTCGTCTCCGGCACGATGCGGTCGACCATGGTCGAGGGAAAGGCTGCGGTATCCGCGATCCACTTGCCGAGATCCTTCGAGCGCAGCGCCGCGAACTGCGTCACGATCCGTTGCACGGTGTGGCCGTTGGCGGCGAGGTTGTCGCAGCACAGCACGGTGAAGGGCGCAAGCCCCTGCGCCCGGCGGCGCGCCAGCGCGGCCACGATGAAGCCGGGGGCCGAGCGCGGCGCGTCAAAATTGTTGAGATCGTGCACGACGTCCGGATGCCGCTCGTCGAGATCGCCGGTCTGCGGCGTATGACAATAGCCTTTCTCGGTGACGGTGAGCGAGACGATGCGAATGGCGGGATCGGCCATCCGCTCGATCAACCGCACCGGGTTCTCGCGTGCGACGACGCTGTCGAGCAAAGCGCCGATGACGCGGTGCTCGGTGCCCTCAGTGGCACGAACGGCAACGGTGTAGAGATGATCCTGCGGGGCGAGGGCGTCGCGCGTATCCGGGCTGCGCAGGCTCGCGCCGACGATGCCCCAGGATGCGCTGCCTGTGGCAAGGCAATCGTCGATGACGACGGCCTGATGCGCGCGATGAAAGGCCCCGAGGCCCAGATGCACGATGCCGGGCGTGACGCGCGATCGGTCATAGGCCGGGCGGCGGATGGCCGGCGGCAGCCGGTCGAGATTGGCGCGGCCAAGACGCGTTGAATTATGGCGCATGGTCGTCTCTCCCTGTCTTTGGCCGCTGCTTGACATGGCGCCCGTCCTCGGTCAATGCTCCGGTCAATTGGTAAGGCCAATTATCCAAAATTGGCGGGCGGCGGGTTTGGACGACCCCGCGCGACCCTTTCGGGGAGGACCAGCGTGCCGCTGGAAGCTGTGGAGGCGAGACGGCTCTATCGCCAGGTCGCCGATCAATTGCGAAGCCTGATCGACAGCGGCGAGTACGCGGTCGGCAGCCGCTTGCCGACCGAGCGCGAGCTCGCCGAGCAGCTCAAGGTGTCGCGGCCGACGGTGCGCGAAGCCCTGATCGCGCTCGAGGTCGAAGGCCGCCTGCGCATCCGCGTCGGGTCCGGCATCTATGTGATCGAGCCCGCGGCCGTTGCGGCGCCTGCGACCGCTTCCGTCATCGAGGGGCCGTTCGAGCTGTTGCGCGCCCGCGAATTCCTGGAGAGTGCCATCGCCGAGCAGGCCGCGCGCGTCGCGACCAAGGACGACGTCGCGCGCATCGACGCGTCGCTTCTCGCGATGGAGAATGTCGAGCACCCCGGCGAAGCCTCGATGGTCCACGACCGCGCCTTCCATGTCGCGATCGCCGGAAGTCTCGGCAATGCCGTCCTGGTGCGCGTGGTCGGCGAGCTGTTCGACCAGCGCCTCAATCCCTATTTCGCGCAGCTTGCGCATTATTTCGAGAACCCGGGCACCTGGCGCACCGCGCTCGACGAGCATCGCGCCGTGCGCGACGCGATCGCCGCGCATGATCCGGACGCCGCGCGCGAGGCGATGCGCAAACACCTGGCGCGCTCGCAGGAGCGCTTTGCGCAGAATTTCGGCGCCGTGGCTGCGTCAGGATCGTCCCCGGCACGATCTCCGGCAACGCCGGCAAAACCAGAGCGGGCGCCGAAGAAGCAGGCCGAAAAACAGGCCAAGAAGCAAGCCAAGAGCGGCAGCGCGCGGCGGCGATGAGATTGGGCGGCCCGCATTCCTTGCAGGCGGGCGAACAAGAAGCAGACTTGAACGATGGAGGAAAAGTCAGTGTTGAAGAAGATGACGATGATGCTCGCGGTCTCGGCCGCGGCGATGTTTGCAACGACCCAGGCCGGCATGGCGCAGACCAAGCTGAAATGGGCCCATGTCTACGAGACCTCTGAGCCGTTCCATACCGCTTCGGTCTGGGCCGCGCAGGAGATCGGCAAGCGCACCAAGGGGCGCTATGCGGTCGATGTCTATCCGGCGTCCCAGCTCGGCAAGGAAGCCGACATCAACCAGGGCCTTTCGCTCGGCTCGGTCGACATCATCATCTCCGGCTCGAGCTTCGCGGCCAAGAGCTTCCCGCCGATCGGCGTGACCTACTATCCCTACACCTTCCGCGACGCCGATCATCCTGGCCTACACCAAGAGCGACATCTTCAAGGAACTCGCCAAGGGCTATGAGGACAAGAGCGGCCACCACATCGTCGCCGTGACCTATTACGGCGTGCGCCAGACCTCGTCGAACAAGCCGATCAAGAGCTGCGCCGACCTCAAGGGCCTGAAGATGCGCGTGCCCGACGTTCCGGCCTATCTCGCAATGCCGCGCGCCTGCGGCGCCAACACCGCGCCGATCGCGTTCGCCGAAGTCTATCTCGCGCTCCAGAACGGCACCGTCGAGGCACAGGAGAATCCGCTGACCACGATCGAGGCCAAGAAGTTCTACGAGGTGCAGAAGCACATCGTGCTGACCGGTCACATCGTCGACCACCTCAACACGGTGGTGGCGGGCGCGCTCTGGAAGAAGCTCTCGGACGAGGACAAGAAGATCTTCACCGACGTCGCGCAGGAGGCCGCCGCCAAGGCGACCGCGGAGATCAAGCAGAACGAAGCCAAGCTGGTCGCCTTCTTCAAGGAGAAGGGCCTGACCGTGACCGAGGTCGACAAGAACGAGTTCCGCGACACCGTGCTGAAGAACGTCGCGTTCGAGACGTTTGGCTATCGCAAGGCGGATTGGGAACGGATTCAGGAAGTTAAATAGCAGTGACTGTCATTCCGGGGCTCGCGAAGCGAGAACCCGGAATCTCGAGGTTCCGGGTTCGACGCTGACGCGTCGCCCCGGAACGACGATTTGGAGAGAGGTAACCCCATGTCGACCGCCGAAATACACCGGCAGATCACCGCGGACGAGATCGCCCACACCTTCGAGGAGGAGGCGACGCCGAAGGTCGATCTCGGCATCTACGCTTTCGAGGACTGGGTGGCGCTGGCGATCTTCTGGGTGATGGCGCTCGCCGTCTTCCTCCAGTTCTTCACCCGCTACGTCCTCAACGACAGCTATGCCTGGACCGAGGAGATCGCGACCTACTGCCTAATCGGCGTGGTCTTCATCGGCGCCTCGATGTGCGTGCGGCTGTCGCGGCACATCCAGGTCGATCTGATCTACCGTTATCTGCCGCATCTCGTCGCGCGCACGCTGTCGACGGTCATCGACCTGATCCGGATCGCCTTCTTCGGCTACGCCATCAAGCTGGTCTGGGTCTACATCCAGATCATCGGCGACGAGTCGATGACCACGATCAATCTTCCCAAGGACTACGTCTATTACGCCGTGCTGGCCGGCTTCGTGCTGATGTTCGCGCGCTCGGTGCAGGTGGCGCTGCAACATCTGCGACAGGGCTACTCGATCCTCGAACGTCCCGGCGCCTACGACGGTTTTGAAGGGTAAGGTCATGCTGCTGTTGCTTGGTGGTTTTCTCCTCCTGATGCTGCTCGGCGTTCCCGTGGCGATCGCCATGGCCGCGTCGTCGCTGCTCTACATCCTGGTCAGCGGCGTGACGCCCGACGTCACGCTGGCGCAGCGCATGATCGCCGGCGTCGAGAGCTTCCCGCTGCTCGCCGTGCCGTTCTTCATCCTGGCCGGCAACCTCATGAACATCGCCGGCGTCACCGGCCGCATCTACAAGTTCGCGGTCGCGCTGGTCGGCTGGATGCGCGGCGGCCTCGGCCACGTCAACATCATCGGCTCGGTGATCTTCTCCGGCATGTCGGGCACCGCCATCGCGGACGCTGCCGGCCTCGGCACCATCGAGATCAAGGCGATGAAGGACCACGGCTATTCGACCGAGTTCTCGGTCGGCGTCACTGCGGCGTCCGCGACGCTCGGCCCGATCATCCCGCCGTCGCTGCCCTTCGTGATCTACGGCATGATGGCGAACGTCTCGATCGGCGCACTGTTCCTGGGCGGCGTCATTCCCGGCATCGTCATGACGCTTCTGATGATGGCCACCGTCACCTACTTCGCGCACAAGAACAAATGGGGCAGCGACACGCCGTTCTCCTGGCCGCAGCTCGGCTCGGCCGGCCTCGAGATCGCCATCGTGCTCGCTTTCCCGCTCGCGATCTGGCTGATGGTGGTCGCCGGCATGTCGACCAACATGGCGGTCGTCATCGGGCTCGGCGTGCTGCTCGCGATCGACTGGTATTTCGACTTCTCCGCGGTGATGGCGCTGATGGCGCCGGTGATCCTGATCGGCGGCATGACGCTGGGCTGGTTCACGCCGACCGAGGCCGCGGTTGCCGCCGTGATCTGGTCGCTGTTCCTCGGGCTCGTGCGCTACCGCACCATGACGCTGAAGACGGTGGCGAAGGCGACTTTCGACACCATCGAGACCACGGCCTCGGTGCTGTTCATCGTGACAGCTGCGTCGATCTTCGCCTGGCTGCTGACGGTGTCGCAGGCCGCCCAGATGCTCTCGGACTGGATGCTCAGCATCACCCACAACAAATGGGTGTTCCTTGCGTTGGCCAACGTCCTGATCCTGTTCGTCGGCTGCTTCATCGACACCACGGCGGCGATCACCATTCTGGTGCCGATCCTGTTGCCGATCGTGCTCAAGCTCGGCATCGATCCGATCCATTTCGGCCTGATCATGACGCTGAACCTGATGATCGGCCTGCTGCATCCGCCGCTCGGCATGGTGCTGTTCGTGCTCGCCCGCGTGGCAAAACTCTCGGTCGAACGCACGACGGTGGCGATCCTGCCCTGGCTGGTGCCGCTGATGCTCGCGCTGATCGCGATCACCTACATCCCCGAACTGACCCTCTGGCTGCCTAAATACATGGGACTCTCCAAATGACCTCCACTGCTCTCGCCGCAACCCTGTTCGGCCCCGAAGATCTGCGCATGATCGAGCATCCGCTCGACAAGCTCGCATCAGGCATGGTGCGCATCCGCTTCGGCGCCGGCGGCATCTGCGGCTCGGACATGCATTATTTCCGTCATGCGCGGACCGGTGATTTCGTGGTGAAGTCGCCTTTGGTGCTGGGACATGAGATCTCCGGCGAGGTCGTGGAGATATCGGGTTCCGCAGCCAATCTGAAGGTCGGCGACCGCGTCGCCGTCAATCCGTCGCGCTGGTGCGGCCATTGCGTCGCCTGCCGCGAGGGCCGGCCGAACCTCTGCGAAAACATCTATTTCATGGGCTCGGCCTCGAAGACCCCGCACATGCAGGGCGGCTTTGCCAATTACTTCGACGCGATCCCCGCGCAATGCGTCAAGATTCCCGATCACGTCTCCTATCAGGCGGCAGCGCTCGCCGAGCCGCTCGCAGTCTGCCTGCACGCGGTCGCGCGCGCCGGCAATATCGAGGGCAAGCGCGGCATCATCTTCGGCGCCGGTCCGATCGGGCTTCTGACCATGCTCGCCGCGCACCGTGCCGGCATGGCCGACATCACGGTGGCCGACATCGCACCGGCACCGCTCGCCTTTGCGAGCCGGCTTGGCGCCTCTCATGTCGAGAACGTATCGGGTGGCGAAGAGGGCCTGAAGGCGCAGGCCGCTGCACGTCCCTACGACGTCGCGTTCGAAGTCTCGGGCACGGCCGCGGGCCTTGCCAGTGCGATCGGCATCGTCCGGCGTGGCGGCGTCGTGGTGCAGATCGGCAATCTGCCCGGTGGCCAGATCCCGACGCCGTCGAACGCCGTGATGGCGAAGGAGATCGACCTGCGCGGCTCGTTCCGCTTCGGCTTCGAGTTCATGACGGCGGTGGAACTGATTTCCGCTGGCAGCGTCGACGTGCTGTCGCTGGTCACGGCCGAGCGGCCGCTCTCGACCGCACCCGATGCGCTGCGGCTGGCGCTCGACCGCTCGCAGAGCGTCAAGGTCGTGCTGACTGCGAACTGATCCGGGAGAATCTCGATGATGTTGCAAGGATGGCGCTGGTACGGACCGGACGATCCGGTCTCGCTCGATGACGTCAGGCAGGCCGGGGCGACGGATATCGTCTCGGCGCTGCATCAGGTGCCGATCGGGGAGGCCTGGACGCGCAAGGCGGTCGAGGAGCGCAAGAACTTCATCGAGCGCGGCCAGCCCGGCCGCTCGCAACTGACGTGGTCGGTGGTGGAGTCGATTCCGATCCCTGACGACGTCAAGCGGCTCGGCGGTAAGGCGACGAAGTCGATTGAGGCGTGGATCGCGAGCCTTGAGGCCGTGGCCGCTTCCGGCATCAAGATCATCTGCTACAATTTCATGCCCGTGGTGGACTGGTGCCGTACCGATCTGGAATGGGAGCTGCCGAACGGCGCTCGTGCCATGCGGTTCGACCAGGATCGCTTTGCCGCGTTCGAGCTGCACATCCTTAAGCGTCCGGCCGCCGCGCAGGAGTATTCACCGGAGCAGCAAGCGCGCGCGAAAACGCTGTTCGACCAGTTGAGCCAGGCCGACATCGACTATCTCGTCATGGTCATCGCCAGCGCGCTGCCCGGCTCGACAACCGAGCCGATGACGATCCCGCAATTCCGCGACCGGCTCGAAACGTACCGCGATATCACGCCAAGAATCCTGCGACAGCATCTCGCCGAGTTTTTGGAGCGCGTCACCCCCGTTGCGGAACAGCTCGGCGTCTCGCTGACCCTGCATCCCGACGATCCGCCGCGTCCGCTGTTTGGACTGCCGCGCATTGCCTCCTCGGCCGACGACTATCAGGCGCTGTTCGACGCCGTGCCGTCGAAGGCCAACGGCATCTGCCTGTGCACGGGCTCGCTCGGCGTGCGGCCCGAGAACAACCTGCCTGAAATGGCCGAGCGCTTCGGCCCGCGCATTGCGTTTGCGCATCTGCGCGCGACCAAGCGCGAGGCGGACGGCCTGTCATTCTACGAATCCGATCATCTCGACGGCGACGTCGACATGGTCGCCGTGCTCAAGGCGCTGCTGAAGGAGAACGCGCGGCGCTCGCCCGACAAAAGAATCGTGTTCCGCCCCGATCACGGCCACCGCATGCTCGACGATCTCGCCGCCACCAAGCGCACCAATCCCGGCTACACCGCGATCGGCCGCCTGCGCGGCCTCGCCGAGCTCCGCGGCGCCGTCAGGGCGATCGAGCATCGGTGACGGCGTGGTGCGCTTCGCCTCTCCCCGCTTGCGGGGAGAGGCCGGATTGCATCGAAGATGCAATCCGGGTGAGGGGGACTCTCCGCGAGTCCAACTCTCACCGTCCTTGCGGAGACTCCCCCTCACCCCGACCCTCTCTCCGCAGGCGGGGAGAGGGAGCAACTAATAGCACGCGGCCATCGCGCCGAGTTTCGGATAGAGCTTGTCGATCGCGGTGATCTCGCTTTTCATCTGCGCGATGATCCAGTCGCGGATCTCGGTGGCGATGGGGCGCATCGGCCGGTTGCGCGGCGGCAGGAATTCGCAGATGCGGCGCGTGGTGGTGAGCGTGTCGGACGCCGGCACCAGCGCGCCGGTCAGGAGCCAGTGCGAAGCGACCGTCAGCCAGCCGAGCGCAATGCCTTGGCCGAGCAGGGCAGCCTGCATCACAACGGCATAGTCGGTGAAGCTCAGCGCCTTGGCCGCACCGCGGCGCCCGGTGAGAAGCGAGGCGTAATCCGCGGCCCAGTCGCCCGGCGTCTCGGCGAGGCGGATGATGGTGTTGCCCTCGGCAGGGTCGGTCTCGCCGAGATAGCCGGGGCTGCACATCGGCAGCATCACTTCCTTCATCACCAGCGTGCCGCCGGACGACGGCTCGTCGCGGTCGCGAAAGCGCATGCCGAGATCGACATTCTCCACCGGCCCGCGCAGCGCGCCGGAGATCAGCTGGAAGCGCAAATCGACCTCAGGAAACTGCCGCTGCAGCTTGTCGATGCGCGGCATCAGCCAATGCGTGGTGAAGGCGGAGGAGACCGACAGCGTCACCGTCTCGGTGCCCTTGCGCCGCCGTTCGATTTCCACGAGTCCGCTCTCGATGCTGCGAAAGCCTTCGAGCACACGGCGATAGAGCAACTCGCCTTCCTCGGTGAGCACCGCGCGGCCGGCCTTGCGGTCGAACAGGCGGACGCCGAGATGCTGCTCGAACTGGCCGAGCATCCGGCTCACCGCGGGCTGCGTGACGTTCAATTCGGCGGCCGCCGCGGTGAAACTGCCATTGCGCGCTGCTGCGTCGAAGACGAACAGGGCGTTACTGGACGGCAGCATCCGGCGGAGCTCGGGCATAAGGTCATGTTATGAGCCGGGTGAGAATTTGGCAATTGCCGAGTTTTGCCAAGTCTGGTGTCATTCGCATGACAGCCTAAAGACAGGGGCTTCGAGCAAAGGATTGGTTGCAGTGCACGCTGCAACCAGGAGTGCTCCAAATCCCTGTCTATAAAGCAGGCTTATGGCGCGCAGTGAGGCACGCCGGCTCAGGACATGGCGAGGTCGATCGTTGGACAAACGAGCGGAAAGCGTCGAGATCAGGTCCGCAAGCAAGGCTTACGGCGCGGTTCGCGCCCTCGACGACGTGTCCCTCAATGTCGGCGCCGGTGAGTTCGTCTCCCTGCTCGGCCCGTCCGGTTCCGGCAAGACCACGCTGCTCGGCATCCTGGGCGGCTTCATCCTGCCATCCAGCGGCACCATCCTGTTTGGCGGCCGCGACGTCACTTACATGCCGCCGCACAAGCGCGACATCGGCGTCGTATTCCAGAACTACGCGCTGTTCCCGCATATGAGCGTCGGCGAGAACGTCGCCTTCCCCTTGCGCGCGCGCCACCTGCCGAAAGCGAGCTGGCCGAACAAGGTGCGCGCGGCGCTCGCGATGGTCGGCCTTGCCGGCTACGAGGAACGCGGCATCGCGCAGCTCTCCGGCGGCCAGCGCCAGCGCGTGGCGCTGGCACGCGCCATGATCTTCGAGCCGCGTCTG
Source organism: Bradyrhizobium sp. 1200_D9_N1_1 (assembly GCF_052075915.1). NCBI lineage: Bacteria > Pseudomonadati > Pseudomonadota > Alphaproteobacteria > Hyphomicrobiales > Nitrobacteraceae > Bradyrhizobium > Bradyrhizobium sp. 1200_D9_N1_1. The sequence goes on from NZ_CP197226.1 coordinate 2,425,603, forward strand.
ATCCTGATGGACGAGCCGCTATCCGCGCTCGACAAGCAGCTGCGCGAATCCATGCAGATCGAGCTGCGCGCGCTGCACCGGCGCATCGGCGCCACCATCATCTACGTCACCCATGATCAGCGCGAGGCGCTGACCATGAGCGACCGCGTCGCCGTGATGAAGGACGGCCGGCTGATCCAGATCGACGAGCCGGCACGTCTGCACGACCATCCCGCCGATTCCTTCGTCGCAAGCTTCATCGGCGAGGCGACGATGTTGCCCGTCCGCCGCGTCGATGCCTCCAGCGTGGCGCTCGGCAGCGCCCTGTTGCGCAGTGCCCGCGCCATTCCCGACGGCGACGCCCTGATGCTGGCCGTGCACAGCGAGAAGCTGCTGATCGACGACGGCGCGCAGGATGCCGCCTGCAACCGGCTCAGCGGCACCGTCACCGACATCGTCTACCAGGGCGAGAGCCTGCGCATCTTCCTGGCGCTCGAAGGCGGCGTCGCGCTCAGCCTGCGCCAGCCGAGCTACCACCAGGCCTACAGCCGCATCCCGCCGCTCGGCGGCAGCCTCACCGTCACCCTCCACCCCGAGGACACCATCGTCGTGCCCAGGGTGGGGGACTGAATCCAGCCTAGTCCAACCCGAGAGAAGAGACCAAAATGTCGTCCCAAGCCGCGTTCAGCAATTTCAAGGTCCTCACCTTCGACGTCGTCGGCACCTTGATCGATTTCGAGACCGGCGTGCTCTCCGCGGTGCGCAAGATCTCGGGCAAGTCGCCGGCCGAGCTCAGCGACGAGCAGATCTTCGAGCCGTACAAGCGCGGCCGCGACAAACACTACGAGCGCTCCAGCGAGGCGATGTTCCACGTCTATCGCCATCTCGCCAAGGAGCTCGGATTGCCTTCCGACGATGCATCCTGCGACGTCTTCCAGCTCTCGGTGCTGCGCTGGGGGCCGTTCGCGGACTCGGTCGAGGCCCTGAAGCGCCTGCGCACGAAATTCCGCCTCGTGGCGATGACCAATGCGGATCGCGTCGCGCTGTCTTGTTACGCACACGCGCTCGGCAATCCCTTCGACGACACCGTTTGCGCCGACGACACCGGCGTCGCCAAGCCGAACCCGGAATTCTTCGCCTACAACAAGGGTCGCCAATCGGCCTTCGGCTACAAGCAGTCCGACATCCTCCACGTCGCGCAGAGCCAGTACCACGACATCGGGATCGCGCGGAAGCTCGGCTACAAGGTGTGCTGGATCGAGCGCCGCCAGGGCATCGCGGGTTTTGGCGGAACGCCGGCGGTGGAGACGCTGACCAAGCCGGACTTCCATTTCCCGACGCTGAAGGCGCTCGCCGACGCCGCGATCGGCCCGGCGGCGTAGACGGGTGAGCACGGGCATGACACGGGACTGGAGCGCGCTGCCATCGGCCAATTCGCTGTGGGAAGCCACGGCGGAACCGGCGCGCGCGTTTCCGGTGCTGTCGGGCGAGAGCCAGGCGGACGTGGTGGTCATCGGTGCGGGCTATACCGGCCTCTCCGCCGCGCACCACATCGCCAAGAGCGGCCTATCGCCGATCGTGCTCGAGGCCAACCGCCCCGGCTGGGGCGCGAGCGGGCGCAATGGCGGGGTGATCACCGCAAAGTTCCGCCTCTCGTTTCGCGAGATCGACGCCGTGCACGGCCGCGCCATGGCGCGGCGCATGTACGAGATCGCGCATGAATCCACCGACATCGTCGAGGAGCTGGTGTCCGAGTTCGGCATCAGCAGCGCCGCGTTGACGCGCGCCGGCCAGGTCAAGGCCGCGCACAACGAGACGACCTTGCGGGCCGCGATCGACGAAGCCAACTGGATGACGCGCGAGATGGGCGATGTGGAGGTCCGCATCCTCGACAAGCGCGGGGTGCGCGAGGAGACCGGTTCCGACATCTTCGTCGGCGGCGTGCTCAACCCCGGCTCCGGCGGCATTCATCCACTGAACTATCTGCGCGGTCTTGCCGATGGCGTGGCGCGCCGCGGTGTTCCCATCTTCCAGGAATCGCCGGTGCTCAGGCTGATGCGAGAGCAGGGCGGCATCGTCGCGGAGACGCCGCGGGGCGCGGTGCGGGCGAAGCAGGCCATCATCGCCACCAACAGCTACTCGGACCTCACCACCGCCACCGCGCAGATGCAGCGCACGCTGATCCCGTTCCGCAGCGCCATCATTGCGACCGACAAGCTGCCGCGCAATCTCGCCGGAAAATTGATGCCGACGGGGCGCACCTACACCGAGACCAAGCGCATGATGCGCTGGTTCCGCATGGTCGACAATCGCGTGATCTTTGGTGGCCGCGGCGCTTTCGGCAAGCAGGACTCCGAAGCCGCGTTCGACGCCTTGCGCAAGGCGATGGTCGGCATCTTCCCCGATCTCACTGAGGTGCCGCTCGCCTACAAATGGTCGGGCCTCGTCGCCATGACGCTGGACTCGGTGCCGCATATCGGCCGGCTCGACGACCGCACGCTGTTCTCGATGGGCTACAACGGCGCGGGCGTTGCGATGTCGAGCCTGATGGGGCGCTATCTCGCCGCCTTCGTGCGCGGCGAGACGCCGGATGTCGGCCTGCTCGACGCGCGGCGCATGAAGGCGATTCCATTCTATCCGCTGCGCGAGCCCGCCGTGCGCATGGTCGCCGGCTGGTACCAGTTTCTCGATGCGATCGGTCAGTGAGATCACTTTGGCGATGGAGGAGGCGAGGATGACGACGAAACAGAACTCTGCATTGGGCTACGCCCTGTTGGGCGCGATCGCGTTTGGCGGCACGGCGGCGAACGCGGCCGAGCAGATCACCTTCGTCTCGCAGGGCGGTGCCTATCAGGCGGCGCAGACGGTGGCGATCCTCGATCCCTCCGCCAAGAAGCTCGGCATCACCATCAACCAGGATTCCATCCCCGACGCCTGGCCCGCGATCAAGACCCAGGTCGGCAGCGGCAAGCCGATCTGGGATGTCGTGGACACGCCCACCGGCTATTGCCTGCGCGGCGGCGAGCAGGGGCTGATCGAGAAGCTCGACTTCTCGAAGATCCCGAACGCCGCGGCGATGCCGGAGGCCTATCGCAGCCCTTATTCGGTGTCCTACGAGTTCTATTCCAGCGTGCTGGCCTACAGCCAGAAGACCTTCCCGAAGGACGCGCCGAACAGCTGGGTCGATTTCTGGGACGTCAAGAAATTCCCCGGCCGCCGCGCGCTGCGCAACCATCCGATCGCCACGCTCGAAGCGGCGCTGATGGCCGACGGTGTCGCGCCCGACAAGCTCTACCCGCTCGACGTCGATCGCGCCTTCAAGAAGCTGGAGGAGATCAAGCCGCACATCACGGTGTGGTGGACGTCAGGCGCGCAGTCGGCGCAGCTGCTCAACGACGGCGAGGTCGACATGGAGATGGCCTGGAACGGCCGCGTCAGCGCGGTGGCCAAGGAGGGCGCCAAGGTGTCCTTCACCTACAACCAGGGCATCCTTCAGAGCACCTCGCTCTGCATCCTCAAGGGCGCGCCGAATCTCGAGACCGCGGTGAAATTCCTCAACGAGGCCGTCGATCCCGTGCACCAGGCCAATCTGCCGCTGCATATCGACTACGGTCCGGGCAATCCCAAGGCGTTCGAGACCAATGTGATCAAGCCCGAGCGCGCGGCGCAGTTGCCGAGCGAGCCGGCCAACGCGGCCAAGCAGGCGCTGATGTCCTACGCCTGGTGGTCCTCGCCGGCCGGCGAGGCGGCCGAGAAGCGCTGGGCCTCGTTCATGCAGAAGTAGACGAAGAGCGAAGCGAGGCAGCGTTGACGATATCAGTGCCAGATCCCTCCCAAAAGCATCAGCGCCGCGAGCACGGCCTGATGCTGGCATTGGTGTCGCCGGCGCTGCTGGTGATCCTGGCTCTGATCGTGCTGCCGGTCGGCTGGCTCGTCTGGCAGTCGATCTACCATGACGGCTTCACGCTGGAGAACTATCGCCGCGTCTTCACCGAGGACATCTACTGGCGCAGCTTCGCGCTGACCTTCGAGATCAGCCTCGCGGTCACGGGAATCGCGCTGCTGCTCGGCTATCCCGTGGCCTATCTTGCCAACTCTGTCCCGAAAGGGTGGAGCATCCTCATCCTCTCGCTGGTCGTGCTGCCGTTCTGGACCAGCGTGCTGGTCCGCGCCTATGCGTGGCTCGCGCTGCTCCAGCGCACCGGCGTGATCAACCAGTTCCTGCGCTATCTCGATGTGATCTCCGAGCCGCTCGCGCTGGTGCACAACACCTTCGGCACGGTGGTGGCCACCGTGCACATCCTTCTCCCGTTCATGGTGCTGCCGCTCTATGCCACCATGCAGAAGATCCCCGGCGACCTGATGCAGGCCGGCGCCAGCCTGGGGGCGAGCCCGTCGCTCACTTTCGTCCGCGTCTTCCTGCCGCTGTCGCTGCCGGGCGTGCTCGCCGGCTGCACCATGGTGTTCGTGCTCTGCCTCGGCTTCTACATTACGCCGGAGTTGCTCGGCGGCGGCCGCACCGTGATGGTGTCGATGCTGGTGAGTCGCAATGTCGAGCTCTACAACCAGTTCGGCGCGGCGAGCGCCGTCGCGGTGGTGCTGCTCGTCAGCGTGCTCCTGATCTTCCTCATCGTCAGCCGCTTCATTTCGCTCGATCGCATATTGGGGCAGAAATGACGCGATTGTCCCCCGCACGGATGGCCCTCTACGTGATCAGCGCGCTGGTGCTGGTCTACCTGATCCTGCCCGTGCTCATCATCGCGCCGATCTCCTTCTCCAGCGCGCGCTTTCTGACCTTCCCGCCGCCGTCGTTCTCGCTGCGCTGGTACCAGCAATATTTCGCCAATCCCGCCTGGATGCAGGCGACGCGGGTGACGCTGACGGTCGCGCTGCTGACCGTTCTGATCGCGACGCCGCTCGGGGTTGCCGCCGCCTACGCCATCAGCCAGTCCAAGCTGCGCGTCATGCGTCTCATCCACATGATGCTGCTGCTGCCGCTGGTGGTGCCGATCATCATCACCGCGGTCGGCATCTTCTTCGTCTATGCCAAGGTCGGCCTGGTCGCGACCCTGCCGGGCCTCGTGCTCGCCAATGTGATGCTGGGCCTGCCATACGTCATCATTTCGGTGCTCGCGGGCTTGCAGAGCTTCGATCCGGCGCAGGAGATGGTGGCGCGCAGCCTCGGCATGAACCGCCTGCGCAGCTTCTTCGCGGTGACGCTGCCGCAGATCAAGTCCAGCGTGGTGGCCGGCGGCATCTTCGCCTTCATCTCGGCGATGGACGAGACCATCGTTGCGCTGTTCATTTCCGGCGGGCAGTACCAGCCGCTGACCAAGCGCATGTTCACCGCGCTCCGCGACGAGATCGACCCGACCATTGCCGCGATCTCGACGTTGATGACGGCGGCCTCCTTCATGCTGGTGCTGCTGGCGAGCACGCGGGGGAAGCGGAGCGGGTGATTCTTGTTCGTCGTCCTGGCGAAAGCCAGGACCCATTATCCCAGGGAGATGTTGCCGCACGAGCTGGTAACCCCGAGTTTTCGCCAAACTGCGTTCGGTGGTTATGGGTCCTGGCCTTCGCCAGGACGACACGGAATATTTGGCGCTATTCTCGCCGCTTTACCCCTTCGCCCCCAGCCACGCCAAAATCATCTCCACGATCTGCGTCCGACTCCTCGCCAGCATCCTGGGTTCGCTCAGGTCGCGGTCGAACAGGGCGCCGAAGGTGTGGCGGTTGGCGACGCGGAAGAAGCAGTAGGAACTGATGGCCAGGTGCAGGTCGATGGCGTCGACGTCGTCGCGGAAGACGCCCTCGGTGCGGCCGCGCTCGAGGATGCCGTCGAGCGTCGCGATCACGCTGGCGTTGAGCTGGCGCAGTTGCAGGTTCTGCTTCAGGTGCTTGCCGTGGTGGATGTTCTCGATTGAGACGAGGCGGATGAAGTTCGGATTGCGCTCGTCGTGGTCGAAGGTCGCCTCGATCAGCCGGCGCAATCCCTCGCGCGCGTCGCAGCTTTCGATGTCGAGCTGATCCTCCAGCGCGCGGATGCTGCGATAGGCCTCCTCCAGCACCGCGAGGTAGAGCTGCTCCTTGCCGCCGAAATAATAGTAGATCATCCGCTTCGACGTGCGCGTGCGGGCCGCGATCGCATCGACGCGGGCGCCGGAATAGCCCTCCGAGGCGAATTCGGCCATCGCCACTTCGAGGATGTCGCGCTTGGTGCGCTCGGGGTCGTTGGTGCGCTTCGATGGGGGCGGCATGCGCTCGAGCATCACTGTTTCTCTCGCCAGTTTCCACGGATCACCTTGAAGGTGAAGGCAAATTTCACCCGTCCGGGCCTGGATCCAACGCGTATTGCATAAACGTACTAGTTCGTACATTATTCCTCCAAACCAAGGTTGCGGCAACCAGAACCACAAAACGCGCGCGCGGCGGACCGCCTGACGCGAGCCGCACCGGACACATGGGGAGGACTTGCAATGACGTTGACGTCAACCGCATCGCTGCACGCGTCATCCGCAGCGGAGGCAACACCGGGCAAGCTGCCGAAGCGCGCCGCGCTGGTCAGCTTCGTCGGCAGCATGCTCGAATACTACGACTTCTTCATCTACGGCACCGCGGCCGCGCTGATCTTTCCAAAAGTGTTCTTCGCCAATGTCGATCCCTCGACCGGGACGCTGCTCGCGCTCCTCAGCTTCGGCATCGGCTACATCGCGCGCCCCGTCGGCGCCGTCATCCTCGGCCATTTCGGCGACCGCATTGGTCGCAAGACGGTGCTGCTGTTCACACTGGTACTGATGGGTGGCTCGACGCTTGCGATCGGCCTGTTGCCGGATGCCAAGGCGATCGGCAATGCCGCGCCCGTCATCCTGACGCTGCTTCGCCTGTTACAGGGCCTCTCGGCCGCCGGCGAGCAGAGCGGGGCGAACTCGCTGACGCTGGAGCATTCGGCCAACTCCAACCGCGCCTTCTTCACGAGCTGGACCCTGAGCGGCACCCAGGCCGGTGCGATCCTGGCGACGCTGGTATTCATTCCGGTATCGAGCCTGCCGGAGGACCAGCTTCTGAGCTGGGGCTGGCGCGTTCCGTTCCTGCTTTCCGCTCTGGTGCTGCTGGTCGCCTACCTGGTGCGGCGGACCATGCCGGAAACGCCCGTGTTCGAAGACATCAAGGGCAAGGCGCAAGTTGCGCGCTTCCCCGTCGTCGCCCTGCTGCGCGACTACTGGCCCGACGTGCTGCGCGTCATCGTCTGCGCGCTGATCGCGACCGTGAGCACGATGACCGCCGTGTTCCAACTCGGCTATGCCACCAGCAAGTTCGGCGTCGCGCGCCCGACCATGCTGTGGGCCGGCGTGCTCGGCAACGTCACGGCGCTGCTCACCCAGCCGCTCTGGGCCCTGCTCGCCGACAAGATCGGCCGCAAGCCGGTGTTCATCGGCGGCGTGCTCGGCTGCGCGGTGCTGCTGTTCCCGTACTTCATGCTGGTGACGTCAGGCAACACGATCGCGATCTTCGCCGCCGCGATGATCCTGTCCGGCATCGTCTACGCCGCGCCGAACGCGATCTGGCCGTCGTTCTACGCCGAGATGTTCGAGGCGCGCGTGCGCTATTCCGGCACCGCGATCGGCACGCAGCTCGGCTTTCTCGTCGCCGGCTTCACGCCGCTGGTGAGCGCGAGCCTGGTCGGGGAGGGGCAGAACGGCTGGGTCCCCGTCGCGATCTTCGTCGCCTGCTGCTGCGTGATCTCGGCAGCCGCTGCGGCGACGGCGCGCGAAACCCACACCGTCGACATCGCCGATCTCGGCAAGCGGCGCGCTTGAGTGAAGACGAGGCACGCATGCTGACCAGCGCAGTTCAGACCACGAGTGGCCCCGTCGTCGGCACCACGCAGGCCGGTATGCGTGCCTTCAAGGGCGTGCCGTTCGCAACCGCGCCGCGCTTTGCCAAGGCAATGCCGCCGAAAGCGTGGACGGAGCCGCTCCGCTGCACGGGCTACGGTGCTTACGCGCCGCAGCCGGGCCATCTCGATCATGCGGACGAGGCTGCCTGTCTCAGCCTGAACATCTGGACGCGTGCAGAGGCCGATCGGCCGCTGCCGGTGCTGGTCTTCATCCATGGCGGCGCCTTCGTCACCGGCGGCGGCGCCGACTATGACGGCGCATTCCTCGCCGCGCACGGTCCGGCGGTGATCGTCACCATCAACTACCGGCTCGGCCCGCTCGGATTCCTGCAATTGCATCGCCTTGGGCTCGGCGAGGCCAACAACCTCGCGATCTCGGATTCGCTCGCCGCCCTCGACTGGGTGCGCGCCAATATCGCGGATTTCGGCGGCGATCCTGACGCGATCACGCTGTCCGGCCAGTCGGCCGGCGCCTCGATGGTGATCGCGCTCGCAACCCTGCCGCAGGCCAGAGGCAAGTTCATTCGCGCCCTCGCGCTCAGCGCGCCCGGGCGGAACATCATGAGCGCCGATCATGCCGACGACGTTGCACGCCGCGTGCTTGCCGAGCTCGAATTAGCGCACGACCCAACCGCGATTGCCTCTTTGCCACTGCCAAAGCTCTTCGCGGCGGTGGAGCGCGTCAGTCGCAGGCTTGCGGACGAGACCGAACAAGGCACCGTGTTCGGCCCGGTGCTCGATGGAATCGTGATTCCGCGCGAGCCGCGGGACGTCTTCGCCGAAGGAACCTTGCGCGACATTCCGCTCTGGCTCGGCTCCTGCCGCGACGAGATGGTGATGTTCCTGAAGAGCACGCCGCCGGCCGCGATGATCCGCACCACCGAACGACAAGTGCGCGCCGCAGTCGGCGATGCCGGCTGGCAACGTCTGCTGGCGTATTACCGCGCCACAGCGCGCGTCGACGAGGATCCGTACGAGGCGCTGCTGTCCGACGCGTTCTGGCATCGCCCCATGGCAGATCTTGCGCGGCTTCATGCCGCGGCTGGCGGCGCGGTGTGGCTGAGCCGGTTCGACCATCGCCCGGCGCTGGAGCCGTTCCTGTCGCAGGGGCCGACCCACGGTGCCGACAATGCCTGCCTCTGGGCGCACCCGCCGGATTTCATCGACCGCCCGATCCTGAAGCGCAAGGGCGGGCCGATGACGCCCGAGGATATCGAGGTCGCCGCGCGGTTTCAGGCAAGCGTGCTGCGCTTCGTCACATCCGGCGCGCCCGACATCGCGGAAGCCTGGCCGCGGTTCGAGCCGGCCAAGGAGCCGCTCGCAATCTTCGGCCAGCCGTTCCACATTGTGCCTCTCAATGAAGGCGTGCGCTCCCGCCTGTGGGCGGAGCTGTCGGCCCAACGCGGCGCGCCGCAGGCTCCGGCCGCGCGAGCGAAGATCGGTTGATCGCAGCACCTTGGTCATGTAAGCGTTCGTCCAGCGCCGATTTGATCCTCAGCTTGCGGGCGCTTCTAAAAATGCAGCTAAAGAGACCCGCTATCCCTGCATCGTCCCGCATTGGGTGAATCGTCGGCCATCTCGAATGGAGAGGCCAAGTGAAATTTGCTGCCATCGCGGATGTGCACGGAAATCGTCCGGCGCTCGAAGCCGTCCTTGCGGACATTGCTGCGCTCGGCATCAACGAGGTCGTGAACCTGGGCGACCATGTTAGCGGTCCGCTCGAAGCGGCCCGAACGGCTGACCTGCTGATGGAGCGAGGCTTTCCGTCCATCAAGGGCGATCAGGACCGCATTCTCGTGGAGCTGTGGCAGGCCGGCACATCGGCGCGCAGCGATTTCCGAGAGCTCGAACGCAAGCATTTCGAGTGGATGGCAAGCATGCCGTCCACGCTCATGTATAGGGGGCGGGCGTTCCTGTGCCATGGATCGCCAGGGAATGATGCTGCGTTCTGGCTCGACCACATCGCGGGCGACGGCTGCCCGCGTCCGAGCCGGATTGATTCTATTGAGGCCGGCGCCGAGGGGATCGACGCCGAGATCATCCTGTGCGCACACACGCACATTCCGCGCGTGGTGCGTCTGAAGGATGGCCGGCTGGTCGTCAATCCCGGCAGCGTTGGATTGCCCGGTTACGACGGGAAGATGCCCGTTCCCTACGTGGTCGAGGTCGGCACCCCTCATGCGTGTTACGCAATTCTGGAGCATGCCAACAGAGGCTGGTCCGCGACGCTCCGCTACGTGGCCTACGACACCACGGCCATGGCAGCATTGGCGCGGGCCAGGGGAATGCTCACCTGGGCGAGCGCGATTGCAACGGGCTGGGTGCAGCGGGATCACCTGTAATCTGCTTCACACGCGAATGCGCCGAGTAACGCTAGATGAAGTGAGGCCTCGCTTCCGCGCGGCCCGCTTCGGAGCTGGCGATGATTGCTGCACTGGCAAGAGCAATATCCCGCGCGACGGGAACCAATGTCGATGTCGAGACTCTGAAAGTCGTCGTCATATTCTCGGGAGCGGGCCTGCTGCTCTCACTCGTTGCTGCAATGATCTACGGACAGGCTGTCAACGCCGCCTTATTTTAGGCTCCTGCGCGTTCATCGCGCGCCTCGCCGCCTGTCCCGGCTGGTTCAGCGCAGGAACGGCACGGGATGGGCCGCGCGATGGAAGAAGTTGATCAGGGTATTGATGTCGAACACCGGCAGACCCGACACCTCGGCGACGTCCCGCGAGAATGGGCACATGTTGGTGCACTCGAACAGGATCGCGCCGGGATTTTTGCAGGACGCCATGAAGGCTTCCGTCATCTCGATCATCTCGGCGCGCAGCACGTCAGTGTCCAGCTCTTCGCGGCCGAGAATGTAGGTTGCGGGAAACTGCGCATCGGGCTTCATGCCCTGGATTTGAACGAGAATGTCGTCCGGCGACCAGCCGACGCCGCGGAAGTGCCCTTCGTTCATGTGGTGGCCGCGTTCGGTGAAGATGCCGATGACCTTGCCGGGCGGCAGCATGGCGTGGATCAGCGGCGCCTGGATCAGGCTCGAGGTGAAGACCGGGATGTTCACGGCAGCCGCGAGCTGCTTCTGGAACGGCGCGAGGAAGCCGCAACTCGTCGTTATCGCTTTGACGCCGTCGGCTTCCAATTCGCGGGCCGCGGCGATGAACGGCTCGAGCAGGGTCGGATCGGGCTGGTCGCCCATGATCCTTGTGGCGTGCGCGCCGCGCACGATCTTGTAGCGCACCGGGAAGTCGTAGGAGAGCGCGTTGCCGATGTCGCCGCGCGGGCGCGGGAAGCGGGTATCGAGCATCAGAATGCCGATCGTCTCGCCGTAATTCGTGAAGCCGCCGCGGAGTTTCATGGTTCGTCCCACCGATTCGGGATGGTCGTGGCCGGCAGTCTAATGCGTTTCGTGAAACCGGCTGAGGAGGGACTTCCGCCGTTCGCTGCGCGGCTGGCGGATCATCTCCTCTGGCGTACCGATCCCGGCCATGACGCCATCATTCATGAAGCCGACGCGGGCTCCGGTACGGCTTGAGCACCGCGAATCCCCAGACATACATCGCGGATTGGCGCTCAGAACTGCACTTCGCCGGGAATGTCGTCCGCGCCGAGACCTACGGCTTCGAAACCCTTCAACATCCATTCGCGGGTCTGGCCCAGCGAGCGGTTGTAGTCGGCCCAGGCGCTGAGGAAGTCCTTGTAGCGCCGGTCGCTTTCGGCGCGGATGCCCATATTGGTCGGCAGCGTAAGCAGCGGACGTGGCACCGCGAGCTCACCGAGCGTCGGGTTCTTCTTCAAGGTCGCGACCGAAAGCACCGCCAGCGAAATGTTGCAGTCCGCGCGTCCGGTTGCGACGGCGAGGATCGCCTCGTTGCGCTCCTTGAAGCCGAGGATCGTCGCCTTCGGGCAATAGCGGCGCGCGATCGTCTCGTGGGTCGAGCCGATGTCGACGGCGATCTTGACCTCGGGCTTGTTCAGCTCGGCCCAGGTTTGCGGCTTGGCAAAACCCTTCTTGGTGATGACGGTGAAGGAGTGCACCAGGATGGGCGTGGAAAAGTCGATGACCAGCGAGCGCTCCGGTGTCGGGTTCACGGCGAAGGCAAGGTCGATCTTCTCGGCCTGGAGATCCAGGATCTGGTTGCCCCAGGTCGATTCCAACGTCTCGACCTTGGCACCGAGCTTGCCGGCGATGTCGTTCGCCATGTCGATGCAGGCGCCCGACCATTGATTGGTGGTGAGGTCCTTGTGGAAGTAAGGATCCTGGCCGGCGATGACGGCGATCCGCAGCACGCCGCTCTTCTTGATCCGTTCGAGCGTCGAGCCCGGCGCGGTGTCGGCCTTGGCCGAACCGGTTGCGGCGATCGCGGCTCCGGCGAGGGCGACAGTGGTGAGTGCATCCCTGCGATTCATGGCAGTTCTCCTGGGCAGTCGCTTCTGGACATTCGAACCCGGCGTCTGGACTATTTCTGTATTCAGATTAAAATGCAATACGGTATTTTAAACTGGACAGGAAAGACAGGCCCGTGCGCGCTCTCTTCGTCGATGCCAATGACACCCTTGCCGCGGTGACCGAGAAACTGCTGCGCGGGGACAGCCTTCCGGTCGGCATCAACCGCAACCCCGCGATCACTCCCGACGACCTGCCACGCCTTCTTGACGGTGTTGAGATCATGATCGTCGACCATACCGCGGTGCCGACGGCGATTGCCGCGAAATGTCCTGCCCTGAAGCACGTCGTCTTCCTCGGCACCGGCGCGCGCAGCTACATGAATCCGGAGGAGCTGGGCCAGCGCGGCATCTCGGTTCACACCATCAAGGGCTATGGCGACACCGCCGTCGCCGAATGCGCGATCGCCCTGATGTGGGCCTCTGCAAAGAGCTTCGGAGAGATGGATCGCGGCATGCGCGAGGGCAATTGGCTGCGTCGCGATGCGCTGCAGCTCACCGGCAAGACGCTCGGCCTGATCGGCTTCGGCGGCATCGCGGCGGAAGCCGCGCGCATGGCGCTTGGCTGCGGCATGAAGGTGATCGCCTGGAACAGATCGCCGAAGACGCATCCGGGCGTCGAATTCGTCCCGCTGGAGAAGCTCCTTGCGGACAGCCACGTCGTATCGCTGCATCTGCTCCTCAACGACGAGACCAAGGGTTTCCTGTCGCGCGAGCGCATCGGGATGATGCGCCCAGGCAGCATCCTGATCAACACCGCGCGCGGCGCCGTGGTCGACGAGGACGCGATGTGCGATGCGCTGCGCTCGGGCCACATCGCCCATGCCGGCCTCGACGTCTTCACCGTCGAGCCGCTGCCTCCAGGCCATCCGCTGACCAAACTGCCGAACGTGACGCTATCGGCGCATTCGGCGTTCCGCACGCCGGAGGCGAGCGACAACCTGATCGGCGCGGCGCTCGATCATTGCCGCCGCATCATCGCGAATGGGCGGTAGTGCAAACAGCAGGGGCGGGCATGACGCCTGCGCAGGGAGCGGGAAGCCTTTCGATCTTGCGCCTCCTGTTGGCCTGTCCTACGCCACCCGCGAACGACATTTTCGCGAGGCGCCCGAGCGCGTCGCCAAAGCCTGCAGGGAGCTGTCATGACCATTCGTAACACCCGCACCGGGGGCCAGATCCTGATCGATCAGCTCGTCGCCCAAGGCGTCGAGCGCGTCACCTGCGTGCCGGGCGAGAGCTATCTTGCGGCGCTGGACGCGCTGCACGACAGCCCGATCGACGTGATGATCTGCCGCGCGGAGGGCGGCGCCGCGATGATGGCGGAGGCCTATGGCAAGCTCACGGGGCGTCCGGGAGTCTGCTTCGTCACCCGCGGCCCCGGCGCGACCAATGCCAGCCACGGCGTCCACATCGCGATGCAGGATTCGACACCGATGATCCTGTTCGTCGGCCAAGTCGATACCGGCATGCGCGAACGCGAGGCGTTCCAGGAGCTCGACTACAAGGCCGTGTTCGGCACCATGGCGAAATGGGCGGTCGAGATCGATCGCCCCGACCGCATTCCGGAACTGGTCGCGCGCGCCTTCCGCGTCGCGATGCAGGGCCGTCCGGGCCCCGTGGTGATCTCGCTGCCGGAGAACATGCTGACCGAGACCGCCGCCGTCGCCGATGCCATGCGCATCGAGCCGGCGGTGAGCTGGCCCGCGCCCGCGGACATTGAGCGTGTCGGCGCCATGCTCGCGAGCGCCAAGGCGCCGCTCGTCATTCTCGGCGGCTCGCGCTGGACGGATGAGGCGACCAAGAGCATCGCGCGTTTTGCCGAGCGGTTCGACCTGCCGGTGGCGACCTCGTTCCGCCGGGCCTCGCTGATCGACGCCGACCATTCGCATTATGCCGGCGATCTCGGCATCGGGCCGAGCGCGGGCCTGAAGGCGCGCATCGACGGCGCCGATGTCGTTCTGCTCATCGGCGGCCGCATGTCGGAGATGCCGTCCTCGTCCTACACGCTGCTCGACATTCCGACCCCGCAGCAGAAGCTGATCCACGTTCATCCGGGCTCCGAGGAGCTTGGCCGCGTCTATCAGCCGGCGCTCGCGATCCAGGCGACGCCCGCCGCGTTCGCCGCGGCCGTCGAGACGCTGAAGCCCTCCGGGGCGGTTGCCTGGAAGGGCGAGGCGGCCAAGGCGCATGCCGATTACCTCGCCTGGACCGAGAAGGCGCGCGAGCTGCCGGGCACGTTCCAGTACGGCCAGGTCATGACCTGGCTGCGCGACCGGCTGCCGAAGGACGCGATCGTCTGCAACGGCGCCGGCAACTATGCCGGCTGGATCCATCGCCATCACCGCTTCCACAGTTTTGCGTCCCAGCTCGCCCCGACCTCGGGCTCGATGGGGTACGGCGTGCCAGCGGCGGTGCTGGCGAAACGGCAATATCCGGATCGCACTGTCGTCGCCTTTGCCGGCGACGGCTGCTTCCTGATGAACGGGCAGGAGTTTGCGACCGCCGTGCAGTACGACGCGCCGCTGGTCGTCATCGTCGTCGACAATTCGCAATACGGCACCATCCGCATGCACCAGGAGCGCGACTATCCCGGCCGCGTCGTCGGCACCCAGCTCAAGAACCCGGACTTTGCGATGTACGCCAAGGCGTTCGGCGGCCACGGCGAGCGCGTCGAGCGCACCGAGGAGTTCGCGCCGGCGTTCGAGCGCGCGCTGGCTTCGGGCAAGCCGTCGATCCTCCACTGCATCATCGATCCGCGCGCGATCTCGGTCGGCAAGGATTTTGTGCCGTCGGTGAAGGCGTAAGCGATGCCCGAAGGCCGCCACGTCGCCATCATCGGAGCCGGCGCGGTCGGTGTGATCAGCGCCATCGAGGCGCTGCGCGAGGGCCATCGCGTCACGCTGATCGATCCCGGCGAGCCCGGTGGCGAACAGGCGGCGAGCTACGGCAACGCCGGCTGGCTCTCCTCGCATTCGGTGATTCCGCCGGCCGAACCTGGCATCTGGAAGAAGGTGCCGGGCTATCTGATGGACCCCCTCGGCCCGCTCGCGATCCGCTGGTCGTATTTGCCGAAGGCGCTGCCCTGGCTGATCAAGTACCTGCTCTCGGGCTGGACCGAGGCGCGCGTGGAAAAGACCGCGTTTGCGCTCCGCGACCTGCTGAAGGACGCGCCGCTGCTGCATCGAAAGCTCGCGGAAGAGGCCGGCGTCCCGGAGCTGATCGAACGCAACGGCGTGATGCATGCCTTTCCCTCGCGCGGCAATTTCGACAACGATCTCGGCTGGCGCCTGCGCAAGAAGGTCGGGGTCGCGTGGCTGGAGCTCAATGCCGACGAGATGCGTCAGCGCGAGCCGGACCTGCATCCGCGCTACAGCTTTGGCGTGGTGGTGGAAGAAGCCGGCCGCTGCCGCGATCCCGGCGCTTACGTTGCGGCACTGGCCAATCACGCGCTGGCCAGCGGCGCCAAGCTCGTGCGCGCCAAGGCGACAGGGCTGAAGCTTTCCGGCAACAAGCTCGTCGCTGTCGTCACCGAGACCGGCGAGATCGCTTGCGATGCCGCGGTGGTCGCCGCGGGGGCACGGTCCAAGCAGCTCACCGCATCGGTTGGCGATCCCCTGCCGCTCGAGACCGAGCGCGGCTATCACGTCATGATCGAGAACCCGGAAACGGGTCCGCGCAGCTCGATCATGGCGTCCGACGCCAAGATGGTCGTGAACTGGACCAACAAGGGCCTGCGCGCCGCCGGCACCGTCGAGATCGCCGGTCTCGAGGCCGCGCCGAACTGGAAGCGCGCCGAGATCTTGCGCGACCATCTCTTCAGCATGTTCCCGAAACTTCCGAGGGACATTCCGGCCTCGCGCATCAAGACCTGGTTCGGTCATCGTCCCAGCATGCCGGACGGACTACCCTGCATCGGCCACGCGCGCGCCTCGCGCGACATCGTCTATGCCTTCGGCCATGGCCATGTCGGCCTGGTCGGCTCGGCCCGCACCGGGCGTCTCGTCGCCCAGCTTCTGAGCGGCAAGCAGCCCGAGATTCCGCTCGCGCCGTTTTCGCCCACTCGCTTCCTCTGAGGTCGCGCCATGACCACTCCTGCCAACTCATCCTCCCGCATCGCCCGTGGCGGCAAGGCCATCTATGGCGCGCCGCTCGGTATCCTGATGCTGGAAGCGCGCTTTCCGCGCATTCCCGGCGACATGGGCAACGGCACGACCTGGCCGTTCCCCGTGCTCTATCGCGTGGTGAACGGCGCCTCGCCGGAGAAGGTGGTGCTGAAGGGTGCGGCCGGCCTGCTGCCTGATTTCATCGACGCGGCCAAGGACCTGGTGCGGCTTGGTGCGGAGGCCATCACCACCAATTGCGGCTTCCTCTCGCTGTTCCAGAAGGAGATCGCGGCGGCCGTCGGCGTGCCGGTTGCGACCTCGTCGCTGATGCAGGTGCCGTGGGTGCAGGCGACCTTGCCGCCCGGCAAGCGCGTCGGCCTCGTCACGGTGTCGGGCTCGACGTTGACGCCGGCGCATCTCGAAGGTGCCGGCGTGCCGCTCGACACGCCGCTGGTCGGCACCGAGAACGGCAAGGAATTTTTCCGCGTCCTGATCAAGGCCGAGAAGGACGACATGGACGTCGGCTTGGCCGAGCGCGACGTGGTCGAGGCGGGCAAGCTGCTGGTCGCAAAGAACCCCGACGTCGGCGCAATCGTGCTCGAATGCACCAACATGCCGCCTTATGCGGCGGCGTTGCAGGCCGAGGTCGGGCTGCCGGTCTATGATATCTATTCCATGATCACCTGGTTTCATGCTGGACTGCGCCCGCGCGTCTTCGCCTGATTCCGGGTGTCGTAAAGCTCTGAACAAACGCTGCTACGCTGTCCTTTGCATTGCAATCGTCTTCACAGCCCCGGTATATTGGGCTGTGTTCGGGCATGAATGCAGCTTATGAAAAGCAACGTGGAACTGGCTTCCGATAGCATCGTCGATCGCGTCTATGAGCAGCTCAAGGCGATGGCCGTGAGCTACGAGTTCAAGCCGGGCGAACGGCTCAACGAAGGCGAGCTGGCAAAACGCCTCGGCGTCAGCCGCACGCCGCTGCGCGAGGCGCTCAACCGTCTCAACACCGAAGGTTTCCTGCGCTTCACGCCGGGCAAGGGCTTCTTCTGCCGCGAGCTCGACGCACACGAGATCTTCGATCTCTACGAGCTGCGCAAGTCGATCGAGGTCGCTTCGGTGCGTCTCGCCATCAAGCGCGCCAAGGACGAGGATATCGACGCGCTCTTGAAATTTCTCGAGGCAACCGGTCCCGATCCCGGCGAGCGCTCCTCCGTGGAGTTGGTCGAGCTGGATGAGACCTTTCACGAACGGCTGATGGCGATGTCGAACAACGCCGAGATGCTGCGCGTGCTGCGCAACGTCAACGCCCGCATCCGCTTCGTGCGCTGGATCGACATGGACCGCGTCAACCGCTCCAACACGCAAGCCGAGCACCGCGCCGTCGTCGAAGGGTTGAAGGCGCGCAATGAGGAGGCCTGCGTCTCCGTGCTGGAGAAGCACATCGACCGCCGCCTCGACCGCATCACGTCCGCGATCAAGGAAGGCTACGCGCAGATTTACATGCCGGCCGCGAGGTCGGCGGCGAATTGAGCAGCAAGCCTCGATGATGGTGCCCTCCCTTCTCCCCTTGTGGGAGAAGGTGGCGCGAAGCGCCGGATGAGGGGTATCTCTCCGGGAATTACAAACGCGCATGAGTGCGCGGAGACAAACCCCTCACCCAAGTGAGCTCGCGTCAACCTGCGGTGATGCCCTCTCCCACAGGGGGAGAGGGCGCAGCAATGCGCATCGCGCTCGTATTAGATTCATCCGAAAGAGCGTCAGCTATACAATCCGTCGATACCAGGTCGTGCCAGACGGTCAGAGCTTTCGCGCGCGAACATCGCTAGCGTTCATCCGAGACTCACGGAGACAAGCGGTGCACAGCCCTCAACCTCATCTCGAAACGCGGACCAGTGACGATTGGCCGTCCGAGCTCTATCGCGTCCTGAAGGCCGCCAACGTCAGGCAGATGTCATACGTCCCGGATGCCGGCCACAGCCAGCTCATCCGCATGTTCTCGGCCGACCGCGATGTCACCACCAACGTGCTGACGACGGAAGAGGAGGGCGTCGCGATTGCCGCCGGCGCCTGGCTCGGCGGCCAGCGCAGCGTGCTGCTGATGCAGTCGAGCGGGGTCGGCAATTGCATCAACATGCTGTCGCTGTCGGCGATCGGCCGCTTTCCACTGCTGATGCTGGTGACGATGCGCGGCGAATGGGCCGAGTTCAATCCCTGGCAGGTGCCGATGAGCCGGGCCACGCAGCCCTCGCTGGAGGCGATCGGGCTGAAGGTGATGCGCGCGGAGACGCCGGAGGATCTGGTCGAGACGGTCGAATCGGCGGCATCGCTTGCCTACGATTGCGATCAGCAAATCGCAGTGCTGATCGGGCAGCGCCTGATCGGCAAGAAGAAGTGGTGATGTCAATGCAAGCTCAACTCGATCGCCGTGCCGCTGTCGCTGCGCTTCTCAGGAATCGCAAGGACACGCTGGTCGTCGCCGGCCTTGGCTCCCCGACCTATGATCTTCATTCCGTCGGCGACCACGATGGCAATTTTTATCTCTGGGGGGCGATGGGCGGCGCCGCGCTGATCGGGCTTGGACTGGCGCAGGCGCAGCCCGGAAAGCGCGTTCTCGCTTTGACCGGCGACGGCGAGCAATTGATGGGCCTCGGCGGTCTCGCCACCATTGGCGTCGCGCGCCCGCGCAATCTCGACATCGTCGTGATCGACAACCAGCATTTCGGCGAGACTGGGATGCAGGCGAGCCACACCGGGCGCGGCGTCGATCTCACGTCCATCGCCATGGCCTGCGGCTTTGCCGCGACCGGAACCGCGGACGATTGCCGAGGTGGAACGTCTCGCGGCGCAGATCGCCTCCCCGGGCGAGGGGCCGCGACTCTTCGTCATCAAGGTTCTGGCGGAAAATCCGCCGCGCTCGCTGCCCTCGCGCGATGCCGTCTTTATCAAGAACCGGTTCCGTGCTCATCTTGGATTTGCGGCGGCCTGAGCCGGGTATCTCACCCGGCGATAGCCTGCTGCCTAAGCAGCTACTCTGGAGTGAGACCATGAAACTATCCGGCAAGGTCGCCGCCATCACCGGCGCGGCACGCGGCATCGGCAAGGCCTGCGCGAAGAGATTCCTCGACGACGGCGTCAAGGTCGTCATCTCGGACGTCGATGCCGAGGGACTTGCCGCGACGGCGGTTGAATTGGGACGGCCGGATGCCTTGCGCACAGTCGTCGGCAACGTCGGCAAGCGCGCCGACGTCGACCAGCTCGTTGCGACCGCCGTGAAGGAGTTCGGCCGGCTCGACATCATGGTCAACAATGCCGGCGTCGCCCGCAACCGGGACATCCTCGAGATCTCCGAGGAGGAATTCGACGAAATCATCGGCATCAATCTGAAAGGCGCCTTCTTCGGCGTGCAGGCGGCTGCAAGGCAGATGATCGCGCAGGGCGGCGGCGGGGTCATCATCAACATGTCCTCGGTGAACGCGCTGCTGGCGATCCCTGCGCTTGCGACCTACGCGATGTCGAAGGGCGGCATGAAGCAGCTGACCTCGGTCGCGGCCGTCGCGCTCGCCCCGCACAACATTCGTGTCGTCGCGGTCGGGCCGGGCACGATCCTGACCGACATGGTGGCATCCGCGATCTACACGTCCGAGGATGCGCGCAAGACCGTGCTGTCGCGTACACCGATCGGCCGCGGCGGCGAGCCGAGCGAAGTGGCCTCTGTTGTTGCGTTCCTGGCGAGCGACGATGCGTCCTACATCACGGGGCAGACGATCTATCCCGATGGCGGCCGGTTGATCCTGAACTACACGGTGCCGGTGAAGGAGAAGTAGGGCTCTGAAGGTCGTCCCACACTCGCTGTCATCGCCCGGCTTGTCCGGGCGATCCAGTACGCCGTGACAGCAGTGATGGAGCCGATGGGCTGCGGCGTACTGGATGCCCCGCCTTCGCGGGGCATGACAGCCGTTGTAAGGCGGGCAGTTTGCCTCTCACTCCGCCGCAACCGTCATCCCGTGGCCGAGCCGCTTCGAAATCCCGCCGGCGCAGTCGCGCAAGGCATGCGCGATCGGGCTGTCCCAGCGGGCATCGAACGTGCCTTCCGGCCCCATCGCGGTGATGACCAGCGCGACATGGCCGGCGTGATCGAACACTGGTGCCGAGAACGCATTGACGCCGGGCAGGGGATCGCCCAGCGCGCGGGCGAGGCCGTGCTTGCGGACCTCAGTGAGCATGTCGGCGACCTTCGCGCCTTTCACCGCCCGCTTCGGATTGTAACCGACGCCGTGACGGTCGAGGCCGCTTTCGAGCGCGGCATTGACGGTCTTCTCCGGCAGGAAGGCCGCAAAGGCGCGGCCGGTTGCGGTCTCCAGCAGCGCCATCACCGAGCCGGCCCGCATCACGATGTGCACGGGCTGACCCGGCTCTTCGAGCTGCACCACGGTCGGACCATGCGTGCCCCAGACGGCCAGCGAGACCGCATGGCCGATCTGGCTCGCAAGCGCCGCGATCTTTGGTCCGGCGATCCGCACGCCGGACAGGCGGCGCAGGCTGATGAGGCCGAGCTCCAGCGCCAGCGCGCCGATCTCGTAGCGGCCGGTGGTCTCGTCCTGCTCGATCAGCCCGATGCGCGAGAAACTGGCGAGATAGGGATGCGCCTTGGCCGGCGTCATGCCGGCCTCGCGTGCGAGATCGCGCAGCATCATCGGCTCGCCGCTGCGGGCGAGGGCGCGGAGCAGTTCTCCGCCGACCTCGATCGACTGGATGCCGCGGCTTTCTCTCTTCATGCGCCTCCTGGCGTTCCGCTTACGCCGCGTTGCGCTTGGCGGCGCTGTCGGCAAGATGACGGCCGGCAATGTAGCCGAAGGTCAGCGCCGGCCCAAGCGTGATGCCGGCGCCGGGATAATTGCCCCCCATGATGCTCGCCATGTCGTTGCCGGCGGCATAGAGGCCGGGGATGACCCGGCCTTCGGCGTCCAGCGCCCGCGCGTTCTCATCGGTGATGATGCCGGCATAGGTGCCGAGGTCGCCGATCACCATCTTGATGGCGTAGAACGGACCGTTCTCGATCGGCGCGACGCACGGATTGGGGCCGTGCAGCGCATCGCCCTGGTAGCGGTTGTAGGCCTTCGAGCCCTTGCCGAAGGCGGCGTCATGTCCCAGCGGCGCGGTCGTATTGAACTGCCTGACCGTCTCGGCGAAGGCCGTGGCGTCGATGCCAGCTTTCGCCGCAAGCGCCTCGAGCGTGTCGCCGCGCATGAGATAGCCGGTACTGAGGTGATGACCCAGCGGCATCGGGAAGGGCGGCACGCAGCCGAGGCCGTATTTCCGCAACGTCTTGTGATCGCAGACGAGGTACGCCGCGATCTCCTCGCCGGGCTTGGCCGCCTTGACCATGGCCTGGACGAAGTCGTGGTAGGAATTGCCTTCATTGGCAAACCGCCTGCCGTCGCGCATCACCGCGATCACGCCGGGCTTGGCGCGGTCGATGAAATGCGGCATCACGCCCTTCGAGCCGTCCTTGCGCGTGGTGAGCGACACCGGCACCCAGGCCGCGGCATTCGGCAGACGGTCCTCGACATGTCCGCCGGCGCTTTCCGCAAGGCGCAAGCCGTCGCCGGTGTTGCCGATGGGACCCGGCGAAAAATGCTCGTTGCCGGTCGGCGCATGCGGAAACATCTTCTTGCGCCGCTCGACATCGTGCGGGAAGCCGCCGCAGGCGAGCACGACGCCCTGCCTTGCGCGAACACGCACCTTGCGTCCCTCGCGCGACACGATCGCGCCGGTGACAGCTCCGTTCTCGACCGTCAGCTCGCGCACCGGAGAAGACAGCCACATCGGAATCTTGAGATCGAGCGCGGATTTCGCCAGCCGTCCCGCCAGCGCATTGCCGTTGGTCAGCGTCATGCCGCGGCCGTAGTGCAGCACGTCCATCAGATGCCGCGACAGTCGCTTTGCGACATACACCGCCGAGGTCAGCGATTTCGTCACCCGCATGAAATGGATGATCTCCTTGCCGGAGCCCAGCATCATGCCGAATACGGTCAGCTCCGGCAGCGGCATGCCGAGCGTCCTGATCTGCTCGCCGAGCTCGCGGCCGTCGAACGGGCGCGTCACCATGGAGCGGCCGCCTTGCGCGCCGCCCGGTGCTTCGGCGTGATAGTCCGGGAACACCAGCGGCATGTCGAAGCGCAGGGCTGTCCTGGTGGTGAAGAAATCCACCGCCTCGGGACCGGCGCTCAGGAACGCATCGATGCGCGCGCCATCGAAATTGTTGCCGGCCTCGTGCCGCAGGTATGTGCGGGCCTGCTCCGGCGTCTCCTCGATGCCGTAGGCCTTCGCCAGCGAGGTGCCGGGGATCCAGAGCCAGCCTCCGGAGCGGGCCGTGGTGCCACCGAAACGCGGCTCCTTCTCGACGATCAGCACGTCGAGGCCGCGATAGCGCGCGGTGATCGCGGCCGACATGCCGGAGGCGCCCGATCCGGCCACGAGCACATCGCACTCGTAAGTCTCAATTGCGCTATGCTCGTTGCCGGTCATGCGTGCCTCATTTCTTCAGCAGCGGACATTTGGACTCGGAGACCGGACGGAAGGCGTCCTCGCCCTTCACCGTCTTGATGATCTCGAGGTAATCCCAGGGCTCCTTGGACTGCTCGGGCGACTTCACCTTGGCCAGATACATGTCGCGGATGACGCGGCCGTCCTCGCGCAACTTGCCGCCATGGACGAAGATATCCTCGATCGGCAGCTCGCGCATCTTGGCCATCACCTTGGCGGGATCGTCGGTGCCGGCCGCCTTGATGCCTTTCAGGTAATGCAACACCGAGCCGTAGACGCCGGTGTGGATCATGGTCGGCATCACCTTGGTGCGCTCGTAGAACTTCTTCGACCAGGCGCGGGTTGCCTCGTCCATGTTCCAGTACGCGGCCGTCGTCATGTAGGTGCCCTGCGCGGCCTTGAGGCCGATCGCATGCACGTCGGTGTCGAACATCAGGAGGCCGACGAGCTTCTGGCCGCCCTGGACCAGGCCGAACTCGCCGGACTGCTTGATGGCGTTGTCGGTGTCCTGGCCGGCGTTGGCGAAGGCGACGACGTCGGATTTCGAGCTCTGTGCCTGGAGGGCGAAGGAGGAGAAGTCCGCGGTGTTGGTCGGGTGCTTCACGCCACCAAGCACCTTGCCGCCCATCTCGTTGATGAAGCGCGTGGCGTCCTTCTCGAGCTGCTGGCCGAAGGCGTAGTCCGCGGTGATGAAGTACCAGGATTTTCCGCCCTCCTTGATCACGGCGGAGGCGGTCACCTTCGACAGGGCGTAGGTGTCGTAGGTGAAATGCACGGTGTTCGGGCTGCACAGCTCGTCGGTCAGCGAGCTCGCGCCGGGGCCGGAGAGCAGGGCGATCTTGTTGCGCTCGCGCACCATGTTGTGCACGGCGATCGCGATGCCGGAATTGGGGATGTCGACGACGGCGTCGACCTTGCCGTTGTCGAACCAGCCGCGCACGATCTGGACGCCGACGTCGGTCTTCATCTGATGGTCGGCGCTGATGATCTCGATCGGCTTGCCGAGCACGGTGGGACCGAATTCCTCGACCGCCATTTTCGCGGCTTCGACCGAGCCCGGCCCGCTGTTGTCGCGGCCCCAGCTTGACAGGTCCGTCAGCACGCCGATTCGCACCGCATCGTCGGAGACCTGCGCGGTCGCGGTTGACGTCATGGCAGCCGAAGTCATGGCCGCGAGCATGGCGCAGGCCAAAAACCCTCTCATCGTCGTTCCCTCTCTTTGTGGGCCGCTTGGCGCGGCCGATTATCATGGCGGCAAGTTAGATATTAGCGAATGAATTTGTCAATGGCGAATAGGCGGGCTTGGGCGGGTTCCGTGACCGCCCGGACGACGCCTCCAAAATATGTGCGCAGCCCCCTCAGCTCCGTCATTGCGAGCGGAGCGAAGCAATCCAGACTCATTCCGTGGAGGCAGTCTGGATTGCTTCGTCGCATCAGCGCAAAATTGCCACGCAATTTTGTCGCGAGCTCCTCGCAATGACGGCGTTGATGCAGTTGTGCGCCACCATTCCCGCTGTGGTCATCGCCAGCAGCAACACCCCCGCAGGTTGCAATCGCCACCGCGATTGGCCATGATGCCGTCGGGAATCTTTGGGGCATGGAATGACGGCAGCAACGGGGGTCTCCGGCGCGACGGAGCGATCGACGACGGCGCATGTGGTGTGGGCGAGCGCGCTCGGCACCGCGATCGAGTGGTACGACTTCCTGATCTACGGCACGGCGGCGGCGCTGGTGCTGAACAAGCTGTTCTTTCCGAGCTTCGATCCCTTTGTCGGCACGCTGGCGGCATTCTCGACCTATGCGGTCGGCTTCGTGGCGCGGCCGATCGGCGGCGCGATCATCGGGCATTATGGCGATCGGCTCGGCCGCAAGACAATGCTGGTCGCGACCATGATCGCGATGGGGCTCGGCACCTTCCTGATCGGCTGCCTGCCGACCTACAGCCAGATCGGCGTGTGGGCGCCGATCCTGCTCATCGTCCTGCGCTTCGTCCAGGGCATCGGGCTCGGCGGCGAATGGAGCGGCGCGGTCGTCATGGTGATCGAGCATGCAGGCAATCGCCGCGGCTTCTACGGCAGCCTGGTGCAGATCGGCTTTCCTGTCGGCGTTGCCGCATCCACCGGCATCTTCGCCCTGATGACGAAGCTGCCTGAGGCCGACTTCCTGAGCTGGGGCTGGCGCGTGCCGTTCCTGATCAGCATTGTGCTCGTCGGTGTCGGCTTCATCGTGCGGCTGAAGCTTGCGGAGACACCGCACTTCAAGGAGGTGGTCGAGCGCAAGGAGGTGCTGGCGCAGCCGGTCTGGGAAGTGCTGCGCCGCGACTGGCGCAGCTTCCTGCTGGCGATCGGCATCACGGTCTCGGAAGTCGGGCTCGCCTACCTCCTCACCGTCTTCACCGTGGTCTACGCCACGACAAAGCTCGGCCTGCCGCGCCAGGTTATCCTGGATGCGGTGGTCTATGCGGCGATCGTCGAATTCGCCACATTGCCGCTTGCAGGCTGGTTGTCCGATATCTTCGGCCGCAAGGCGCTGTATCTCGCCGGCGGCGTGTTCTCGGTGGCGCTGGCGTTTCCGCTGTTCTGGTTCCTCGACACCAGGGACCCGGCGCTGATCACGCTCGCGCTCGTGGTCACGATGACGCTGACGCATGCGCTGCTGTTCGGGCCGAAGGCCGCGTTCATGCCGGAACTGTTCCGCACCCAGGTGCGCTACAGCGGCGCGTCGCTTGGTGCCAACGTCGCGGCCGCGCTCAGCGGCGGCTTCTCGCCGTTGATCGCAACCGCGCTGCTCGCATGGGCCGGCTCTTATTGGGCGGTGTCGGTCTACATCATCGCGCTGTCGATCATCACGATCGTCGCTACGCTGATGGCGCCGGAGACGGCGCGCGACGCGCTCAAATAGTGAGCGCCGTCATCGGCAGGCGGAGTTCGCGGCGCCCGGAATGGCGAGGAAGGTGATGGTCTCGGATGCAAGCTGCACTGCGCCGGCCTCGATCGCGCGCCCGGCGAGGGGCGGCAGCCCATCTTCGTCGGTCAGCGCCAGCGTCTTGCCGTTCAGTTGCACGGTTGCGCCTTGCAGCCTTGCGGCCTGCAAGGTGTAGCGCTCGGCGGGTAGCGGCAACACGATCGTGCGCGCTGTGCTGCGCGAGATATTGATCGCGAGCACGGTCACGGCGCCGCGCTTCGACGGATGACAGTGCGCGTAGACATGGAGGCCGGGTGCCATCGCGGCGCCTGCGTCGAGCACCGTCGTACCCATCAACCGACGCCAGAGCAGCGCGCCCCAATAATTCGGCCGCGGGCGGAACGTCTTCTCGTCCAGCAATCCGTAGTCGCTCGCGGCCAGCGTGTTGTGCATCACCACTTGAACGCCGGCCCTGGCCAAGCGTCCGAGTTGGTCGAGATAGCGGAACGTATCGAGGAAAGTCTTGTCCCAGCGGTTACCGCCGCAGGCGGCGTCCGCGGTTTCGGTCAGCCAGATCGGCTTGTCCGGCGCGAATTCGTCGCGCAGCGATTTGTAGGTCGATAGCGCGGCATCGGTGCGGGCGAGCCACGCTTCGGACAGCGCACCTGCCGGCTCGTCGCGGCCGCCGCAGCGCGGCGAGATCGTGTTGTAGTGATGATAGGAGAAGCGATCGACACCGGCGCCCGAGGCGGCGAGCAGGTCGCGCGTGCGGAGGCCGGACGCGCCGGTGGAAGCTGAGTCGCCGACCGAGCCTGGTCCGACGATCAGCGTCTGCGGCGCGGCGCGCAGCATCCACTCGTGAAAGATCCCGACATCGCGAACATAAGCCTTCGCATCGTACCCAGGCGGCGCACCGTTGGTCGCCGCGAGCGTCGGCTCGTTCATGAATTCGGCGGCGGCGATGTGGCCGCCCAGCGAGCGCGTATAGTCGATCAGGCGTTGCGCCTGATCCGGCCTCCAAAGGCCATCCGCATCGCGGCTGCCCGGGCTGACGGCAAGGGAGGTGACGATCTCCGCACCAGTCGCACGCGCAAAGTCGACGACGCCGCGCCACTGCGCGCGGCCCAGCACCGCGTTGAATCCCGGTGGCGGCGCGGCCGGCGCGCTCTCGGTGTCGGCGAAGAACGTCGCATTGGCCCAGGTGCCGCTCACGCGCAGATAAGCGGGCGACAACGCCACCGCGAGCCCGCGCAGACGCGTGTTGCCGAGATCGATTGGAGGTCTGTAACTGTAGCGATCCTTGTCGGCCCACGCGCGCATCGCTTGCGGATAAGGCTTCCAGAACCGCCCGCCGGTCACCTCCACCATCTCGATGTTGTAGGACTGAAAGCGGGGATCGATCGTACCGATCGCTCGCAGCCCCGCAGGCGCGATCGACACCGTGCCGGCGTGCGCGGCGCACGATGTCCCGGCTGCGAGCAGCGCAAGCCCTGTCACCCGTGCTGCGTCAAGAAGCCCGCCGCGTGGCATTCGCCGTCTTGTATGCACGTCCTGACGCCTTCTTATGCGTGCTGCCAAAAGCAAAATGCAGCCGCCCGAACCATTAGCCCCGCCGCGTTCGAAGCGGCGCAGCCCTGGGCAAAGTTCTGGCCATAGCTGGCGTTGCGCGAGCAGAGCCTGGCGCATGTCAAGGCGTGAGTAGCCATGCGGGCATCTACGCGGCAGATTCTATATTCACCAGGACTTCTCCGGCGATGATTTCGGGATCCCCGAGATCAAGGTCATGCATGCTTGCTTGAACGAACTCCATCACCTTGTCGTTCGCCGCATTGGCGCATTCGCGGTCCTCAAATATCATCACGGCGACACCAACGCCTTCGCCCCCATCCAGCACATAGTAAGACTTGAAGCCGCGCGACTCCCTCAGGATCTGACCGACGCCGCTTTTGGCGCGGCGGGCAGCATCCGCGACCGAACGAACCTTGGTGTATTTTCGAATGAGTATGTACATCAGGCCACCCTTGCGTCTCGGTTCCTCCCCCACGCATCAAAGCATACCGGGCCGCTGCCGGACTAGGGCCTACTTATGGAATGGCCCAAAAGTGGAGGTCAACGCAGGCGCTGACAATGTCCGTCCTGCCGCATGACGGGTTGGATGCGGTTGAAGTTGGCTCATCAAGAAGACGATGTCTCGTCGCGCCCGTCCAGCGTTGCTGGCATATTGAATATCGTCTAAGCAGACGGATCGGCGCGCATGAACGCCGACCTGCGAAGCAACAAGGGAGCACAAAAGATGAAAAAGACCACGCGCCGGGATCTGCTCGCAACAGCCGCCGCAGCCACCGCAGCTTCCATCGCGGAGGTTGCGCCCGCCGCAGCGCAGGCCGGACCGAAGCCGATCTTCCCGGTGCCGATGGTCGCGATCCCGATCGTCGGCGAGACCCAGGTGTTCCAGGTCCGCCGCATCTACTGCATCGGGCGCAACTATGCGGCGCATGCGATCGAGCGCGGCTCGGATCCGAACCGCGAGCCGCCGTTCTTCTTCCAGAAGCCGACGGACGCGATCCAGAACGTCGCGGTCGGCGAGGTCGCCGACCATCCCTATCCGTCGCTGACCAAGAATTATCATCACGAGATCGAGCTGGTTGCCGCGCTGAAATCCGGCGGCACCAATATCCCGGCCGAGAAGGCGCTCGACCACGTCTATGGCTACGCGCTCGGTCTCGACATGACCCGGCGCGATCTCCAGAACGGCATGGCCGCGGAGAAGAAGCCGTGGGAAATCGGCAAGAGCTTTGACCACGCCGCGGTGCTCGGTCCGATCCACCCCGCGAGCAAGACCGGCCATTTCGAGAAGGGCGCGATCTCGCTCGCAATCAACGGCACCGTGAAGCAGAGCTCGGATCTCAGCAAGATGATCTGGAGCGTCGCCGAGCAGATCGCAAAGCTCTCGGAAGCGTTCGAGCTGAAGGCCGGCGACATCATCTATTCCGGCACGCCGGAGAATGTCGGCCCGGTGGTGAAGGGCGACGTGCTGCTGTGCAAGCTCGAGGGACTGCCGGACATGTCGATCAAGATCGTCTGATCGTCCTCGCCTCTCCCCGCGTGCGGGGGGAGGCCGGATTGCACCTTCAGATGCAATCCGCGTCGCGCGCTCGACGCTAACGGGTTTACCAGCGACAAGGTCGCGCCGTAGTTGCGCCGCGCGACCTCCGCTGGAATCGCGGTTTGAAGGCGAGGCCTCTGAATTGCCGGAGTTCCATCGGCGATTGCCCCGTGTTTGGCAACGAACAAACGTTCTGCAGCCATATTTCAGTAAGAAGTGATCTCCCGTGAGGGAGACGCTCCGATGAACAAAGCTTTGATCACTGCCGTCGTGCTGCTGGCTGGCGTGCCTGCAAGCGCCGCCGCGCAAGAGCGCGCCGGTGCTGCAGCAATCGGAGCCGTATCAGGCGCTGTGGTGCTGGGGCCGATCGGTGCCGTCGCGGGCGCGGTGGTGGGCTATACCGCCGGACCTGCAATCGCCCGGTCCTGGGGCGCGAGAGATTCACGTTCGGCGAGACATCGGCAGCCGCCGCGCCGCGAGACGTATCGCGCAGCTGCAACCGGAGCTCCGCCGCGCGCACGTGAGGCGATGAATGCCAACGGCCAAATCAGGGCTGCCGGCAATCCGCCGGCCCAAGCCGCGCCTGCGGAGCAGCCTGTTGAAGCTGCACCGGCTGCGCCGGTACAGACTTTGGCGCCGCCGATTCAGGGATTCGAATGAAGCTTCGGCGTTAGGCCGCGGTGGTCTTCGGCCGCAGCCGGTCGACCGTGCGCGCGATCAGCGCCGCCACCTCGGCCACCTTCGGTCCAATCCGGAACTCCGGCCCCGCGACGACGACGGAGAGCCTGCGGTCGCCGATCGGCAGTGGAATCGCAGCGCCCGCGAGGTCGCGGCTGTAGTCGCCAAAGCTCTGGCAATAGCCGCGCTCGATCGAGTTGCGCAGTTCGGCTTCCACCGCCTCGATGCTGATCGGCGTCGACGGACCGTACTGCTTGAACTCGATCTTGCGATAGACGGAGTCGCGCTCCTCCTGCGAATATTGCAGCAGCAGCGCGCGGCCGCTCGCGGTCGCGTGGATCGGCACGCGGTGGCCGATGGTCGCGAAATAGCGGATCGCCGCCTTGGACTCGACGACGTCGATGAACACGGCCATCACGCCCGCGGGCGCCACGATCGACGCAGTCTCGCCGGTCTCGGCCGAGAGATCGGCAACCAGCGTATGCGTCCATGGCGGCAGCGGCTCGACCTCCGAGATCATCCGCGCCATGGCGAGCCAGCGCGGTGTCGGATAGAAGCCGGCGCGCGGCCGCGGCTCGTAGAGATAGCCCTTCTCCGAGAGCGTCGCGAGCAGGTTGAAGGTCGACGAGCGCGGCCAGCCGAAATGATCGGCGATCTCCGCAAGCGTCGCCGGCTTCCTCGTATGGGCGAAGAATTCCATGATCTCCAGGACGTTTGCGGCTTGGCGAACGATCATGATCCGGTCCCGTCTGTCGCAGCGCGATGCCCTTGATCTAGGACTGGCCGAGGATCTTCTTCGCCGCGCGAAGATGCGGCTTGTCGATCATCTGGCCGTCGAGCCGCAGCGTTCCGGAGTTCGGATTGCCCGCGAACGCCGCGATCACCTTCTCCGCCCAACTGCGCTCGGCTTCCGTCGGCTCGAATGCCGCGTTGACGACATCGACATGCTTGGGATGGATCAGCGCCTTCGCCGAAAACCCGTCGCGCCGCGCCGCCCGGGTTTCCTGCTCGAGGCCGGCCAGATTGTCGATGTCGGTATAGACAGTGTCGATCGGCGCGACCTCGGCCGCGGCGGCTGCCATCAGGCAGAGATCGCGCGCGAGGCGATAGGGACTGTGGAACACGCCGCCCGAGGACTTCTCTGTGGCACCCAAAGAGGCGGAGAGATCCTCCGCGCCCCACATCAGGCCGGCGAGGCGAGGGGAGCAGCCCTTGTAGCTGCCGAGCCCGAAGATCGAGCCGGCGGTCTCCGTCGCGACGCAGACGATGCGGGTTGCGCCGACCGTGATGCCGGCCGCCGCCTCGAGTGCTTCGAGCCAGGTCGCGACCTGCCGCACATCGTCGCCGCCTTGCGATTTCGGCAGCACGATGCCGTCGGGCCTGCCCGGCATCACCGCGGCGAGATCGGCCAGCGTCATGCCGGTGTCGAGCGCGTTGACGCGGACATAGAGCTGGTGTGGGCCGGGACGGCTCTTCAGCATCGCCAGCGTCAACCCGCGTGCTTCCGCCTTCTTCTCGGTGACGACGGAATCCTCGAGATCGATGATCAGCGCGTCGGCCTTGCCTTCGCTCGCCTTCTCGAATTTGCGCGGGGAATCCCCCGGCACGAACAGCATCGAACGCATCAGACCGGCCTCTTGTGCATCATCGCCATGCGGCGGCATTTTCCGACGATCTCGTCGTTCTGGTTCAGGGCGTGGTGCTCGAACTCGACGATGCCCGCCTTGGGGCGCGATTTGGATTCCCGCAACGAAAGCACCTTCGTCGTCGCCCGCAAGGTGTCGCCATGGAAGACCGGCTTCGGAAAGGTGACGTCGGTCATGCCGAGATTGGCGACGGTGGTGCCCATGGTCGTATCATAGACCGTCATGCCGATCATGATGCCGAGAGTGTAAAGGCTGTTGAAAATGCGCTGGCCGAACTCGGTCTTTTCGGCGAAATGCGCGTCGATATGCAGCGGCTGCGGGTTGAGCGTCAGCAGGCTGAACATGGTGTTGTCCATCTCCGTGACGGTCCGGGTTAGCGGATGCCTGAACTCCTGGCCCACGGAAAAGTCCTCGAAATAAAGTCCGGCCATCGCGATTTCCTCCCTGTATCGTGCGGTTTGGCTGGCGCTGCCGTTAAGGCGGCGCCGCCAGATGAACTGCTTTCTGCTGCGCGAGCGCTTCGATCTCGTCTGCCGAGAAGCCGGCCTCGTGCAGGATGTCGCGGCCATGCTGGCCGAGCGTCGGCGCCGGGCCGGCCGGCTCCGGCTGGGTCACGCTCCAGGTCGAAGGCACCCGCATCTGGCGGATGCGGCCTTCCACGGGGTGATCGACCGTCCTGAAGAAGCCGACCGCGTTGAGATGCGGATCGTCCAGAATCGTCTCCAGGGTGTGCATCGGCATCACCGGAATGTCGGCGTGCTCCAGCAGCTCGCGCCACTCCGCGGTGGTGCGGGTGAGGAAGATGTGGCCGATCTCCTCATAGATCTCGTCGATATGTTTCGTGCGTGACGCGTGGTTGGCGAAGCGCGGCTGCTGCAGGAATTCCGGCCGGCCGATCGCCTCGAAGAAGCTGCGCCAGTGCTTGTCGTTGTAGATCAGGACGCAAAGATAGCCGTCGCTGGTCTTGTAGGGCTTTCGGTAGCGCGAGAGCAGGCGGACATAGCCGCCATGGTCGAGCGGCGGATCGTAGGT
Organism: Bradyrhizobium sp. 1200_D9_N1_1; assembly: GCF_052075915.1. Classification (NCBI taxonomy): domain Bacteria; kingdom Pseudomonadati; phylum Pseudomonadota; class Alphaproteobacteria; order Hyphomicrobiales; family Nitrobacteraceae; genus Bradyrhizobium; species Bradyrhizobium sp. 1200_D9_N1_1. The sequence goes on from NZ_CP197226.1 coordinate 2,457,940, forward strand.
GAGGCCGCCGAGATGATCGACCAGCACGAACTCGGTCATCGATTCGAACATCGGCACGTCGATGCGCTGGCCCTGGCCGGTGCGCTGCTGGTGCATCAGCCCGCCCATGATGGCGTTGACCATCATCAGACCGACGACGCGGTCGGCGATGGTCACAGGGACGTAGCGCGGCGTGCCGTCACCGGCGGCCGCGAGCAGCGTCGGAATGGTCGCTGCGCCCTGGATCAGATCGTCGTAGGCGGGCTTTGCGGCGTAGGGGCCGGATTGGCCGTAGCCGAAGGCGCCGACATAGACGAGGGCGGGATTGACCGCGGCCAGCGTCTCGTAGTCGAGGCCGAGCCGCGCCATCGCCTGCGGGCGCACATTATAGACGAGCGCGTTGGCGCGCCTCGCCAGCCGCAGCAGCGTGTCGCGGCCTTCCGTCTTCTTGAGGTCGAGGACGATGCTGCGCTTGCCGCGATTGGCGTTGTGAAACATCCCGCCCATGCCGGGCGTGCGGCCGGGACCGATCTGGCGGACGATGTCGCCCTCGGGGCTTTCGACCTTGATGACGTCGGCGCCCATGTCCGCCAGCACCTGGGTGCCGTACGGGCCCATCAGGACGGAGGTCAGGTCGAGAACGGTGAAGCCGGCGAGCGGTCCCATGGGGCCTCGTGGGTGCATTCATATTCGTGGAGTTAGAATTCATAAAACTCAGGTGTCAATTCGACGGTCCCGATGTTCCGTGCATGGGCCCATGCATAGTTCATATACTTGACTTATAAATTCACGTATATGTACATTTTCCTCAAGCAAGAAGTGGAGTGAGGGCCGGACGGATGGCAGCCGAAGGCTGCCGCCTTCGGCATGGGACGCGTCAGGGAGAACGAAATGAAGAAGAACAAGGTCTGGGCCGCAGCAGTGTTCGCGCTCGCGCTGCCGGTCTCGACGTTTCAGGCGCAGGCGCTGGAGCTGAAGGTCGCCGATAGCTTCCCCGCCGGCCACTATCTGGTTCGCCTGCTGCTCAAGCCCTGGATGGACGACGTCACCAAGCGCACCAATGGCGCGGTAACCTTCACCTATTATCCGAACCAGCAGATCGGCAAGGCCGCCGACATGTTGCGGTTGACGCAGTCCGGTGTGGTCGACATCGGCTACATCGGGCCGTCCTACGTCTCCGACAAGATGCCGCTGTCGGAAGTCGCGCAGTTGCCGGGGGCCTTTGAGACGAGCTGCCAGGGCACGCTCGCCTATTGGAAGACCGCGCGCGAAGGCGTTTTGGCCAAGCAGGAATACGCGCCGAACAAGATCAAGCTGCTGTTCGAGGTGGTGCTGCCGCCCTATCAGGTGTGGACCGCAAAAACCAAGGTCGACACGACCAAGGACATGCAGGGCCTGAAGCTGCGCACCACCGGCGGCGCGCAGGATCTGACATTGCGTGCGCTCGGCGCCGTGCCGGTGCGCATGGCGGCGCCCGATGCGTATGAATCGCTGTCGCGCGGTACCATGGACGGCCTGCTGTTCCCGATGGAAAGCGTCGTGGCCTATGGGCTGGACAAGCTGGTCAAGCACGCCACCGAAGGCGTCAGCTTCGGCAGCTTCATCGTCGCTTATTCCATCAACCAGTCGGTTTGGGACAAGCTGCCCGACGACGTGAAGAAGGCGATGAACGAGGCGTCCGAGGCGATCGAGCCGACTGCCTGTGCCCAGGTCGACAAGGAGACGGAGACCACCAGGAAGCACCTTCAGGACCAGGGCGTCAGCTTCGAGCCGCTGCCGGAGGCGACGCGTGCCGAGATGAAGGACAAGCTGAAGGGCGTCGGCAAGGAGTGGGCGAGCGGGCTCGACAGCCGCGGCAAGCAGGCGTCCGCCGCGCTGAAGGAGTTTGAAGATCTGCTCGCCGCCGGTGGCGCCAAGTAACCGTCCATGAAATACGGCAAAGGGAGGCGCTGGAGGTGATCAAGCGGGCGGGAGATGTGCTCGGCGCGCTGGAGCGCGCGCTGACGGTGATCGCGGTGGTGTTCCTGTTCGTGATCATGCTGCTTGTGGTGACCGACGTGTTCATGCGCTACGCGCTGAACCGTCCGTTTGCCTTCACCTATGATCTGATCGGCCTCTATCTTCTGGCCGGCGTGTTCTTCTTCACGCTGTCGGACGGCTTGCGCGAGCATGCGCATGTCGGCGTCGATATCCTCCTGTCGCGCTTCTCGCCGGCGGGACGGCGACTGTCCGAGATCATCACCGCGCTCGCCGGCCTGTTCGTGTTCGTCCTGATCTGCAAGGTCGGGTTCGAGCGTGCGCTGGAGAATTACGAGCAGCACGACGTGCTGGCCGGTGCGATCGCCTGGCCGACCTGGATATCGGCGGCGCTGGTGCCGTTCGGCTGCGGCGTGCTGGTGCTGCGGCTGGCGCTCCAGCTCGTCGGCAATGTGCTGAGCCTCGTCAGCGGGCGCGACCTCTATCCGCTGCCGCCGGTGACCGGCGTCGGCGAAACGCGAAGCTTTGAGTAACGGCAGGCATCCATGACACCTTTCATCGTTCTCGCCCTGCTGTTCGGCCTGCTGGCACTCGGCACGCCCGTCGGCTTCGCAATGGCCTTCTCCGGTTCGGTCGGCCTCGTGATGGTCGGCGGATGGGGCACATTGTTCGGCATCCTGCAAACCGCGCCGCTGTCGACTGTCTCGTCCTACGAGCTGATCACCATCCCGATGTTCCTACTGATGGCGGACCTCGTGCTGCTGTCGGGTGTCGCGGACGACCTGTTCAAGACGGCGTCGGCCTGGGTCGGGCGCATTCCCGGCGGGCTCGGCATGGCGACGGCACTGGCCGGCGCAGGTTTTGGCGCGATCTGCGGCACCTCGACGGCCTCCGCCGCGACGCTGTCCTCGACCAGCCTTCCCGCGATGATCCGCCAGGGCTATGAGCCCAAGATGGCCGCCGGCGTGGTCGCGATATCAGGCACGCTGTCGATGCTGCTGCCGACCAGCGTCGCGCTCGTCATCTTCGGCCTGCTCGCCGAGGTGAACATCGGCAAGCTCCTGATCAGCGGCATCATCCCCGCGATCCTCGTCACCATCACCATCATGGCCACGATCTACTTCCTGGTCTGGCAGGATCCTTCGCGCGCCCCCGCTGCGAAATCGGTGCCGTGGCGCGAAAAATTCGCGCTGTTGTGGCAAGTCTCGCCGATGGTGGTGCTGTTCTCGATCGTGACGGGCACGATCTATCTCGGCGTCGCCACGCCGACGGAGGCTTCCGCCTTCGGCGCGTTCGGCGCCTTCCTGCTCGCTATCGTCAAGGGCAAGATCACGCCGTCATCGCTCTACCGGACGCTGCTGCGGGCCTGCCACGGCACCTGCATGATCATCATGATCCTCGTCGGCGCCTCGATCTTCGGCTACTTCTTTACGCTCACCCACGTCACGCAGGACCTCGTCGCCTGGATCGGCAGTCTGCCGACTTCGCGCTGGGTGATCATCACGCTGATCCTGTGCGGCTACATCGTGCTCGGCTCCTTCATGGACCAGATCGCCATCCTGGTGCTGACCGTGCCGATCGTGCTGCCGCTGATCAAGACGCTCGGCTTCGATCCGATCTGGTTCGGCGTCATCAAGATCGTCACCGCCGAGGTCGGCATGATCACGCCGCCGGTCGGGCTGAACTGCTTCATCGTCGCCCGCTATGCCAAGCGGCCGGTGGCGGAAGTGTTCCACGGCACTTTCCCGCATTTCATCGCCCATCTGATCGCGATCGCGATCCTGGTGGCGTTTCCGAGCATCATTCTCTGGCTGCCCTCGCAGATGGGGCGCTAGGATCGGAGCCTCTGCTGCTCCCAATCAGGAGATCAAGAACATGGATTTCGCGCTCACCGATCAGCAGGAAGCCATTCGCGATGCCATCGCCAAGATCTGTGAAGGTTTTCCCGATGCCTACTGGCTGAAGAAGGACCACGACGGCGGCTTCCCGCACGATTTCCACAAGGCGCTGGCCGACGCCGGCTGGCTCGGCATCTGCGTGCCGGAGGCCTATGGCGGCTCGGGGCTCGGCATCACCGAAGCCGCGATCATGATGCGCACCATCGCCGAATCCGGCGCCGGCATGTCCGGCGCCTCGGCCGTGCACATCAACGTGTTCGGGCTCAATCCCGTCGTCGTGTTCGGCACCGAGGAGCAGCGCAAGCGCATGCTGCCGCCGATGGTCGAGGGCCGCGAGAAGGCGTGCTTCGCCGTCACCGAGCCCAATACCGGCCTCAACACCACCCAGCTCAAGACCCGTGCGGTCGCCAAGAACGACCGCTACATCGTCAACGGCCAGAAGGTGTGGATCTCGACCGCGCAGGTCGCGCACAAGATCCTGCTGCTGGCGCGCACCACGCCGCTGGAAGAGGTGCGCTCGCCCACCCACGGCCTCAGCCTGTTCTACACCGACTTCGACCGCAAGAAGATCAAGGTCCACGAGATCGAGAAGATGGGCCGCAAGGTCGTCGATTCCAACGAGCTGTTCTTCGAGGATTTCGAGATCCCGATGGAGGACCGCATCGGCGAAGAGGGCAAGGGCTTCCAGTACATCCTCGAAGGCATGAACCCCGAGCGCATCCTGATCGCGGCGGAAGCCGTCGGCCTCGGCAAGCTCGCGCTGGCGCGCGCGACCGAATACGCCAAGACCCGCGTCGTCTTCAACCGCCCGATCGGCAAGAACCAGGGCATCCAGCATCCGCTCGCGGTGAACTGGGTCGAGCTCGAGGCGGCCTGGCTGATGGTGATGCAGGCGGCCTGGCAATACGACAAGGGCTTGCCCTGCGGGGCCGGCGCGAATGCCGCGAAATATTTCGCAGGCGAAGCCGGCTACCATGCCTGCGAGCAGGCCGTGATGACCCATGGCGGCTTCGGCTATGCCAAGGAGTTCCACGTCGAGCGTTATCTGCGTGAAGTGCTGATCCCGCGCATCGCGCCGGTCAGCCCGCAGCTCGCGCTCAGCTTCATCGCGGAAAAGGTGCTGGGGCTGGCGAAGTCGTACTAGGTTGCCCGCGGATCGGTCGGGAGGATTGCCGATGCCCGAGGACAGCTCGCCGATCGATTTTGCCGGCTTGGTCCGGAAGGATGATCTCGTCGTGTGCGGGCAGGCGACGGCGGAGCCTGTCACGCTGACGGAAGCGCTGATGGCGCAGGCAGCACAGCTTCCGCCCTTCCGCATGATGATCGGGCCAGTGTTCTCGGAGACGTTTTCGGCGTCGTGCGCGGGAAATGTCTCGTTCCAGAGCTATGGCGTGATCGGCAATTCGCGGCGGCTCGCGAAAGCGGGGCGGCTCGACGTGATCCCGAGCAATTACAGCGCCTTCTGTGCCGACTTCGCGGCGCGCCGCTACAAGGCCGATGTCGTTCTGGTGCAGCTTGCGGAGCTCGAAGGGCGGCTCAGCGCCAGCCTCTCCAACGACTACGTCATCGATGCCGCGCGCGGCGCACGCCTCGTCATCGCCGAGATCAATCCGGATACGCCCTTTACGTTCGGCGCCGAATGGCCGGAGGACGTGCCGATCCATGTTCGCGTGGCAGCCCGCAGGCCGCCGGTTGAATTGGCCTCGACGCCGCTCGATGACGTTTCGCGGCGCATCGCCGCGCATGCGGCAGGCCTGATCGCCGACGGCAGCACGCTCCAGTTCGGCGTCGGCCGAATTCCGGATGCGATCCTGTCCTCGCTGTCGCATGCGCGCCGTCTCGGCATCCATTCCGGCCTGATCAACGATGCCGTCGTCGACCTGATCGAGCGCGGCGCGGTGACGAATGCGGAGAAGGGCATCGATGCCGGCATCACGGTCACCAACCAGGTGATCGGGACCCGGCGGCTCTATCGCTTCGCGCACGAGAACAAGGCGGTGGCGGTGCGGCCGACGTCCTATACGCACAGCCAGAACGTGTTGGCGCGGATCAACCGGCTGGTCGCGATCAATTCGGCGCTTCAGGTCGGCCTCGACGGCAGCGTCAATTCCGAGACGCTGAATGGCGTCGCGATCGGCGCCATCGGCGGGCAGCTCGATTTCGTGCGCGGCGCCAACGCCTCTTGCGGCGGAAGGGCGATCATCGCGCTGCCGGCGACGGCCTCCGACGGGACCAGCCGGATCGTCGCTGACGTCGAGACGGTGACGACACCGCGCGCCGATGTCGATGCCGTCGTCACCGAATGGGGCGTTGCGGAGCTGCGTGGCTGCGGCCTTGCCGAGCGCGCGCGCCGCATGATCGCGATCGCGGCGCCTGAGCATCGCGACGCGCTTTCGGCGCGGCTTCGCGGGCCCGCGAGCTAGCTCAGTTCATCATCGCGAGCGTCCATGACGAGATCGTCGAGGAGGTGGCCGGCCTATTCGGCGGCAATCCGCTCCATCGCCATGGCACGAAGCCGGGCGCGCTGGATTTTCACACCGTTGGCGCTGTCGGTGACGGGGAAAGCATCGACGATATAGATTCGTGCCGGCACCTTGTATCCGGCGAGCCGTTCGCGCAGGTGCGCGACCAGCATCTCCTGTTGAGGCGGCTCCCCTGCTGGAATCACAAAAGCGACGCAGCGTGCGTTTCCCTTCAGGTCGACCGCGACGACCTGGGCGTCGGCAACACCTGCGCAGGACTTGAGCTCGTCCTCGATCTCGCCGGGCGCGACAAGGAAGCCGCCGAGCCGCATCGCATCGCCCGCGCGGGTCTCGTAGACGAAGGAGCCATCGCCGCGCAGCCGGCCGATGTCGCCGGTGCGGAAGAAGCCGTCCGCGGTAATCGCGTCGCGCGTGGCGTCGGGATTGTTGAAGTAGCCGAGGAAGCGTGACGGCGCGCTGATCTCGATCTCGCCGGAGACGCCGGGAGCTGCGAGTTCGCCGGTCTCGGTGTCGCGCACGCGGACCCTGGCCTCCGGCGACATCGGCCAGCCGCCGCCCTCGATCCGGTCGGCGAACGCGTCGCTGGCGCGGCCGATCGAGAACAGGGCCTGCACCTCGCTCGAACCGTAGAGGCCGTACAGCGGCATGCCGCGCGCCTCGGCCTCCGCGGCAAGCTCGCGCCAGCCGGGCTGGAACGCGGCGAAGCCGAACACCTCGGCACGGGGGAAGGGCTGGGCCACGTCGGTGAGGGCGAGGATGCGGCGAAACATCTCGTCGGAGCCGAAGGCGTGGGTGATCTCATGCTCGCCGAGGATCTTCAGCGCCGGCGCCGCTTCGAAGGCGTCGAGCACATGGATGGTCGCGCCCGCCGCGATGAAGCCGAGCAGGCTCGTCATGCCGAAGGTGCCGCAGAACGGCAGCATGGCGAGGAGCGAATGGTTTTGCGGCGCGAGGCTTAGCGCCCTGGCGACGGCGGCGGCGTGCGCGGCCAGCGTCCGCTGCGAATGCGCGACGAGCTTCGGTCCCTTGGTCGTGCCCGACGTGGTGTAGAGCAGCACGGGGAGGTCGACGTCATCCTGGGCGGGCGGGGCCGGCGGATAGGGTTGGTCGAACGCATCGAACCGTACACACGGCCAGTGCGCCGGGATCGTATCCGCGCCGACCACTGCAAGCTGTCGCAGCGCGGGCACCTCGTCCTTGGCGATATCGGCGAGGATGGCGGCAAAGTCGATCGAGCGGAACGCGGCCTCGACCACCATCAGCCTGGCGCCGGACAAGCGAAGCAGATGGGCGACTTCCGCGCTGCGGTAGCGGGTATTGACGGCGGAGACGATCGCACCGAGGCGGGCGGCGGCGAACAGCAGCGCGACCCATTCGATCCGGTTGACCAGCCAGACCGCGACGACGTCGCCCTTGCCGACACCCTGCGCAGCAAGCCAGGCCGCGGTCTTTTCGATATTTGCCGAGAATTCCGCGCGCGAGACCGGCGTGCCGTCGAACACGAAGGCGGGATCCGCGAAGGCCTCGGTGCAGATCAGCGATTGCAGCGAAAATTCGTTGGAGCTCATGGCGCCCGGAGTAACCCGATCGCGCAAAACTGTCTACTTGGTGCCGAACATCCGGTCGCCGGCATCGCCCAGGCCCGGCACGATGTAGCCGTGGTCGTTGAGCCGCTCGTCGATTGCGGCGGTCCAGATCGGCACGTCGGGATGTTCGCTCTGGAACTGCGCGATGCCTTCCGGCGCGGCCAGAAGGCACACGAAGCGGATGTCGCGGGCGCCGCGGTTCTTGAGCAGGGACGCGCCGGCGCAGGCCGAGTTGCCGGTCGCCAGCATCGGGTCCATCAGGATCACGGTGCGGTCGGACAGGTCCTGCGGCGCCTTGAAGTAATATTCCACGGCCTGCAATGTTTCGGGGTCGCGGTAGAGCCCGATATGGGCAATGCGCGCCGAGGGCATCAGCGCCAGCATGCCGTCGAGGAAGCCGACGCCGGCGCGCAGGATCGGCGCCAGCGTGAGCTTCTTGCCGGCGATCTTCGGCGCCCGCATCGATGCGATCGGCGTCTCGATCTCGACCAGCTCCAGCGGCAGGTCGCGCGTCACCTCGTAGCCGAGCAGCATCCCGATCTCGTTCAGGATCTCGCGAAAGCTCTTGGTCGAGCGGTCCTTCTCCCGCATCAGCGAGAGCTTGTGCTGGACCAGAGGGTGGGCGACGACGTTGACGCTGCTTGTGCTCATGAAACCGCTCTACACGGTTCCGTGAAATTGCGCCAGATCGGCCGGGTATTTTCCGCGGGATACGTGGCCTCAAGCCGGCATCGCGACCTCCTTGCGGGCACGGCTGCTCGCCTCGTAGGCAGCCATGGTCACGGCGGCGGAACTGGCGCGTGAAGAGGTAAAGGCTAGACCCCGAGCCCCCGCGCGACGAGCGTGATCACGATCGTCAGGACCGCGCCCCAGACCAGGCTCAGCGTCATGGTCAGGATCGTCGTGGTGACTGCGTGCTCGAGATTTCCCTTGAGGAGCTGCACGCTACTTGTCCGGGGCGGGCGCCGCGCCGATGCGCATGCCGAGCAGCAATGCTCCCATCAACACAACCAGGATCGCGATCTTGAGCTCGATCATGTCCGCCGTCTCGCGGTCACGCGTGCAAGAAGCTGCCTCGCTCCCTCCGCGAGCACAATCAGCGGATTGCCGCGGTTCTCGATGTCGAGCTCGAAGGTCTCGGCGGGAAACACCAGCGCGCACCGCGCCGGCGCGCTCTGACGGTTGGCGAAATCCACCGCCGAGCTCTTGAACAGGAACAGGCCGCCGACACGTCCGTTCGCTTCGCGCACCACCCAGAGGCCGGCGCTGTTGCGTCCAATGAAGAACGCGGGAATGGCGGCGCTGACGACATCCGGATCGAGTGGCTTGAGCGCCGCCGCCTGCCTGGTATCGGGGCGGCGACGGGAAGCCTGAAGCGCAATTGCGGCCATGGCGGCTTCCTCACACATCTGCAAGGTCATAGGGGCCTCCCTGCGGGTCAGCCGTGCATGTGCCAGACATAGATTGCGGTCCTCAGCGCGATCAACGCGGTGAGCACGCTACCCATCGAGAGCAGCGTCAGTGTGCCGAGAGCGAAACCTTTGAGCTGCGCCTTGCGTGCCTCGGAGATGCGCGCCGAACGCCCAGGCACGAAGGGGCGGTCAAGGCCATGTGTCAGGATCGACATTTTTTCAGTCCTTATCCGGAGTGGCGAGACGGCCGCTCCGAGCTGTCCCGTATGATGGCCACCGCTGCGTATGATTGCGAGGTGACCGCCGCAGTTGCCGTATAGGAAAGTCATAAAGGCGCCGGCGGTCGCGCCAGCAGTCCTCTGAAGAGGTTTTGGTCGCGTTTCGGTTGCGGTTTGGATCGCGCAGGCTTCGAACGCGCCAGCCCGACGGCGGCGGCGAAGGCGAGCCGCAGCCGCGGCTCCTCGATCTGCTTGCAGAAGCAGTCCAGGGTCGCCTTCGCGTCTTGTTGCCGGCCGTCGATGGCCGCGCAGAGACGGGAGCTGGTGCGCCGGAAGAAGTGCAGCGAGTCCTCGCCGCTGCGCCGGCCGCCGAGACGATCGAGTTCAACCGCGAGTGCGGCGACATTGTGCCTGTCGGAGTCGCTCAGCGTCACGGCAAAGCGCAGGATCGCCAACTGCCAGGCGCCGAGCAGCCTCTGATGGTCTTCAACTGATGGCGGCATGCGAGATCCGAACGACTGCGCGAGGCGTCAGGCGCCGACGCGGTCGATCAGCTCCTCGTCGGCGATCGCGGCGAAGGCGCGTATCACCTCCCGCTGCGCGGCCGCGTCCAGCGGCACGATCGGCAGCCTCGTCGCCGGTGACATCAGGCCGAGCACGCTCAGCGCGCTCTTGAGCGCCGCCGGGCTGTCCTTGGAGAGGCATGTGATGAGCGGGATGAGGCGCCTGTGCAGGTAGCGTGCCGATTGCAAGCGGCCTTGCCTGACCTGCGAGAAGATCATGCGGCACAGATCGGGGGCGATGTTGGAGACTTCCGAGATGGCGCCGTCGCCGCCGCTTGCGATGTAGCCGAACGCGGTGACGTCGTCGCCGGAGAGCAGGCGAAAGCCGGCCGGGAGCAACCGGGCGAGGCGCATCGGTCGGGCGATGTCGCAGCTTCCATCGCGCAGGCCGACGAACTGGCGGGATTCGACGAGACGCACCAGCGTCTCGTCGGCGAGCGGGCGCAGCGTGCGGGAGGGAATATCGTGCAGGATCACGGGCAAGCCGGTTGCACCGGCGATGGCCCGGAAATGCGCGAGCATCCCCTCCTGCATCGGCTTGTTGTAGGCCGGCACCACCGCCATCACGGCATCGGCGCCGGCGGCCTCCGCGCACCGCGCGAGCGCGATGGCCTGGCTGGTCGCGTTCGACATCGCGCCGGCGATGATCCGCACCCGGCCGCGGGCGACGTCCACCGCGGCGCGAATGACGAGCTCCTGCTCGGCCGGGGAGAGCGTCGGCGCCTCGCCGGCCGTCTCGCAGACCACGATCGCGGGGACGCCAGCCGCGATCTGGCGCTCGCAGAGCGCGGTGAACGCCTTGAGATCGATTGTGTCAGCCGCGTCGAACGGCGTCGGCAGGTCTGGAATGAAGCCCGTGAACCAGGCAGCAGGAGGAGTGAACATGGCTTTTCCGCCGGATGGCGCCGGCTCAGGCGGCGCGCTGCGAGACGATGGCGTTGGGGCTCTTGCCCATGTCGAGCTCGATCTCGCGCGGCAGCTCGACGATGGTCTCCGGATGCTGTCCGTTCTCGAACAGCGCATATTTGACGGCCTGGGCGCGGCTGACGAACAAGCCGCCATAGAGGCCGTTCTGCTCCTGCGCGACCCATTGTCCCCGGTGGTTGCGGCCGATAAGGACGATGGTTGAGGTGGAGGTGCACGAGGGAGGGTCGACGAGTTTCACGGATGTATTCCTTCTGAACGACGCCGGCGCGGGATGCATGTCCCTGCCTGCGCGCTCAATATCCCGTCTCGCGAATATGATTTCGAGGGCGGGTGCGCGGCGATCTCATAGGAAGGTCATAAAGCCGACCGCTCAGGTCACATCATTGGCAATGTGGACCAGCGCGAACAGCGCACCGAATGCAGCAGCTTCGTCCCAATGATTGAGGGCAGGGCCGAACAGCGGTTCGCGCCTGACGAGGCCGGCGAGAGCGCACAGGATGATCGACATCCAGAGCAGAACGGCAAGGCTTCGACCGAAGCCGACGCTACCGAATGCGGCAAAGGCGGCGAGCAGCGCGATGCGGACGGCGAAGCGTGCGATCACGCGCGCCGGGCTCAGCTTGTGCGGCATGTCCGGAGCTTGCGACAAGGTGTGAACCCGTCAGGCTGCTCTAGCCGAAATTGTCGCAGGCGACCGGCTCGTAAAGCGGATCCGGCACAGGACGAACGGAGGGAACGCTCGGCCGCGACACGTCCGCGGCCAATGCCCGGACCTCGACGAAGGCCGACAGCAAGGCCAGTGCGAGGTCGGCGTGGCGTGCCTCGACCGCAGCGTCGAGCCAGTCCGGCAGCTCACGCTCGCGCGAGAGCGCGCAGTGCCACTCGCCCTCGTCATAGGCGATGCGGCGGACCTGCCATAGCGGCAGCTCGAGCTCGATCAGCGCCAGCGCCGCATCGGCCCAGGCCTCGGCGTCGATCAGGCGCATGACGCGCGTGGTGCGTTCGTTCTGGCCGAGCGAAGGGATGCGCCGGCAAGCGTGATCGATGACGTCGTGCATCAGCGGTCGCGTCATCGCCGGCGCCGCGTGAAGCCGCTGGCTGAGGGATGGTGGGTCGAGACGTCGGAGAGCGGCGGTCATGTCAGGCCTCCCGGAGTTGGCGTCGGTCAGTCGGCCGGCATTGCCAAGATGGCCGGGAGGGCATTTGAAAACGAGATGGGGATCGGGCGAGAGATATAGGGATTTCATAAGTGCCCGGATTCTTCCGTGTAAGACCGACAGATCCTCGCCTGCCGTCTCGGTCGTAGGTGGAGGCTTATAGAAGCAGGGCTTTTTGAAAAGACCTCGGCGCCGGCCCGCCGTAACAACGGGAGGCGAAAGCGTTGGTGGATCGCGTCGCTGCGCGGCCTGCCTGGAACGATCGCCTGGAATGCGTCGTCCGTGTCGTACGGCCGGCGGCTACGACGGGCCGGCCTTTATGAGATTCCTATAACGTCGCCATAGGCCTCATCTCGAAAACCTATGTGCGCGGTGGCACTTCGGCGCGGTGACGTTTCCCGGCCGGGAGAGACACGTGTTGCATTCGCTCGCAGCAAGCGGCCCGCCGGCGGGCAATGCCGGAGATCGTCTCGCATTGAGGAGTATCGCCATGATGGACATTCTGATGCTGGCGCTGGGCTTCGTCTTCTTTGCCCTCGCGATCGGCTACACCTACGCCTGCGAACGGCTGTGATGGAGCACACCATGATCTTCGATTATGCGCTCGCCGGTGCCGTCTCGTTCGGCCTCCTGTTCTACCTCACTTATGCACTGCTGCGGCCCGAGCGGTTCTGAACCGTGCTGCTGCTTGCCGAATTGCTGCTGGCGGACGTCGCACTCGTCGCGGGCCTGCTTGCGCTGCTCCTGCCGCTCTTGCGCCGGACACAAAGCCTGAAGGGTTAATGCCATGACCATGATCGGTTGGCTCCAGATCATTCTTTTCTGCGTCATTATCGTCGCGCTGACCAAGCCGCTCGGCTGGTACATGACGCGCGTGTTCAACGGCGAGCGGACCTTCCTGTCGCCGGTGCTGCGTCCGATCGAAGCCGGGATCTACTGGATCTCTGGCGTCGATGAGAGGCGCGAGCAGCATTGGCTGACCTACACGGTCGCCATGCTGCTGTTCCATGTCGGCGGCTTCCTGGTCATCTACGGCGTGATGCGGCTCCAGGCCGTGCTGCCCTTCAATCCGGCCGGGCAGTCGGCGGTGGCGCAGGATCTCTCCTTCAATACCGCGATCTCCTTCATCACCAACACCAACTGGCAGAACTACGGCGGCGAGAGCACGCTGTCCTATCTCGTGCAGATGCTCGGCCTGACGCACCAGAACTTCCTGTCGGCGGCCACCGGCATCGCGCTGGCGATGGCCCTGATTCGCGGCTTCTCGCGCGCCTCGGTGCGCACGGTCGGCAATTTCTGGGTCGACGTGACGCGCTGTACCCTCTACGTGTTGCTGCCGATCTGCGTCGTCTACACGCTGTTCCTGGTCTGGCAGGGCATTCCGCAGACGCTCGGCGACTATGTCGAGGCCACCACGCTCGAAGGCGCCAAGCAGACCATCGCGGTCGGCCCGGTCGCCTCGCAGGTCGCGATCAAGATGCTTGGCACCAATGGCGGCGGCTTCTTCAACGCCAACGCCGCGCATCCCTTCGAGAACCCGACCGCGCTGTCGAACTTCGTGCAGATGCTGTCGATCTTCGCGCTCGGGGCTGCGCTCACCAACGTGTTTGGCCGCATGGTCGGCAACCAGCGCCAGGGCTGGGCGATCCTCGCCGTGATGGGCGTGCTTTTCGTCGCCGGTGTCGCGGTCACCTACTGGGCGGAAGCCAACGGCACCTCTACCATGCATGCGCTGGGCCTGACCGGCGGCAACATGGAAGGCAAGGAGGTTCGCTTCGGCCTCGTCGCGTCCTCGCTGTTCGCCGTGATCACGACGGCCGCCTCGTGCGGCGCCGTCAACGCCATGCATGACAGCTTTACCGCGCTCGGCGGCATGATTCCGCTGATTAACATGCAGCTCGGCGAGATCATCGTCGGCGGCGTCGGCGCAGGCCTCTACGGCATGCTGCTGTTCGTCGTGCTCGCGATCTTCGTGGCCGGCCTGATGGTCGGCCGCACGCCGGAATATGTCGGCAAGAAGATCGAGGCGCGCGAGGTCAAGATGGCGATGCTCGCGATCCTGGTGCTGCCACTGATGTATCTCGGCTGGACCGCGGTCGGTGTGGTCTATCCGGCGGCGGTTGCCTCCATGGCGAATGCCGGCCCGCACGGTTTCACCGAGGTGCTCTATGCCTTCACGTCGGCGACCGGCAACAACGGCTCGGCCTTCGCGGGCCTGACCGGTAACACCCTGTTCTACAACCTCACGCTGGCAAGCGCGATGTTCGTCGGCCGCTTCTTCATGATCGTTCCGGCGATGGCGATCGCGGGCTCGCTCGCCGCCAAGAAATCGATCCCTCCGTCGGCGGGCACCTTCCCGACCACGGGCGGGCTGTTCGTCGGCCTTGTCGTCGGCGTCATCCTGATCATCGGCGGCTTGACGTTCTTCCCGGCCCTCGCACTCGGCCCCATCGTCGAGCACCTCGCGATGAATGCCGGCCAAGTCTTCTGATCGACAAGTCTTCTGATCGACAATCTTCCGATTGGTTTGGAGTGACCTCCATGGATACGATGAAACTGCAAAAACGTGCTGCCGTATCGGCGATGCTCGATCCCAGGATCGTAGTGCCCGCGATCCGCGCCTCCTTCACCAAGCTCGACCCGCGACTGATGGTGAAGAATCCCGTGATGTTCGTGGTCGAGATCGTGGCCGCGCTCACCACCGTGATCTTCCTGCGCGATCTCGTCACCAGCGGCGCGAATCTCGGCTTCACGTTCCAGATCATCCTCTGGCTCTGGTTCACCGTGCTGTTTGCGAACTTCGCCGAGGCGGTCGCCGAAGGCCGCGGCAAGGCGCAGGCTGAATCGCTGCGCAAGACCCGCACCGAGAGCCAGGCCAAGCTGCTCACCGGCACCGGCCAGGCAAAGCTGGTTCCGGGCACGAGCCTGAAGGTCGGCGACATCGTGCTGGTCGAAGCGGGGGACACCATTCCCTCCGACGGCGAGGTGATCGAGGGCGTCGCCTCCGTCAACGAGGCCGCCATCACCGGCGAATCCGCGCCCGTCATCCGCGAGTCAGGTGGCGACCGCTCGGCGGTGACGGGCGGCACGCAGGTGCTGTCGGACTGGATCCGCGTCCGCATCACCGCCGCGCAGGGCTCGACCTTCATCGATCGCATGATCAAGCTGGTCGAGGGCGCCGAGCGTCAGAAGACGCCGAACGAGATCGCGCTCAACATCCTGCTCGCCGGCCTCACCATCATCTTCGTGTTCGCCACCGTCACGATTCCGAGCTATGCGGCCTATGCCGGCGGCTCGATCTCGGTAGTCGTGCTGGTCGCGCTGTTCGTGACGCTGATCCCGACTACGATCGGTGCGCTGCTGTCGGCGATCGGCATTGCCGGCATGGACCGCCTGGTGCGCTTCAACGTGCTGGCGATGTCGGGCCGCGCCGTCGAGGCGGCCGGCGACGTCGACACGCTGCTGCTCGACAAGACCGGAACGATCACGCTCGGCAATCGTCAGGCGACCGCGTTCCGCCCCGTTCGCGGCGTCACCGAGCAGGAGCTGGCGGACGCGGCTCAGCTCGCCTCGCTCGCCGACGAGACGCCGGAAGGCCGCTCCATCGTCGTGCTGGCGAAGGAGAAGTATGGCATCCGCGGCCGCGACATGGCCGAGCTCGGGGCAACCTTCATCCCGTTCACGGCGCAGACCCGCATGAGCGGCGTCGATGCCGGCGGCTCGTCGGTGCGCAAGGGCGCGGTCGATGCCATGCTCAACTATGTCGGCGGCGGCGCGCCTCTGGCCGTTGCCTCCGGCAACACCGCCCGCGCGATCCAGCCTGCGGAGCTCTCGGAGGTCGGCCGCGAGATCCAGATCATCGCCGACGAGATCTCGAAAGCCGGCGGCACGCCGCTGGCCGTCGCGAAGGACGGCAAGCTGCTCGGCGTCATCCAGCTCAAGGATATCGTCAAGGGCGGCATCCGCGAGCGCTTTGCCGAGCTGCGCCGCATGGGCATCCGCACCATCATGATCACCGGCGACAACCCGATGACGGCCGCCGCGATCGCGGCGGAAGCCGGCGTCGACGATTTCCTGGCGCAGGCAACCCCCGAGGACAAGCTCAAGCTGATCCGCGACGAGCAGGCCAAGGGCAAGCTGGTGGCGATGTGCGGCGACGGCACCAATGACGCGCCGGCGCTCGCCCAGGCCGATGTCGGCGTCGCCATGAACACCGGCACGCAGGCGGCCCGCGAGGCCGGCAACATGGTCGATCTCGATTCCAACCCGACCAAGCTGATCGAAGTGGTCGAGATCGGCAAACAGCTGCTGATGACGCGCGGCGCGCTGACGACCTTCTCGATCGCCAACGACGTCGCAAAATACTTTGCGATCATCCCGGCGATGTTCTTGGCGTTCTACCCGCAGCTCAACGTGCTCAACGTCATGAACCTGTCGAGCCCGCAGAGCGCCATCCTGTCGGCGATCATCTTCAACGCGCTTGTCATCATCGCGCTGATTCCGCTCGCGCTGAAGGGCGTCGCCTACCGCGCCGTCGGGGCCGGCGCACTGTTGCGACGTAACCTGCTGATCTACGGGCTTGGCGGCATCGTCATTCCCTTCATCGGAATCAAGGCGATCGACCTCGTCGTCGTCGCCTTGCACCTGGCCTGATCGTTGTCATGCGAGGAGCAAATTCTCTCTGTCATTCCGGGGCGCCTCGAAGAGGCGAACTATGGTGCGCAATTGCGCACCTGAGAATCTCGAGGTTCCGGGTTCGATGCCTTGCATCGCCCCGGAACGACGACAGAGATGCTTCGCCCGCAATGACGAAATAACCGGAGACCTAACATGCTCAGAGAAATCCGCCCCGCCATCGTCCTCCTGCTGGTGCTCACCGCCATCACGGGCCTGGCCTATCCGCTCGCCATGACCGGCATCGCGGGCATGCTCTTTCCCGCCCAGGCGCAAGGCAGCCTGATCGAGAAGGATGGCAAGGTGATCGGCTCCGCCCTGATCGGGCAGGAGTTCAAGGACGACAAATATTTCCACGGCCGCCCCTCGGCGACCCTGGCGCCGGACCCGAATGATTCGACCAAGACCGTCTCGGCGCCCTACAACGCCGCCAACTCGGGCGGCTCCAATCTCGGCCCGACCAGCAAGGCGCTGGCCGACCGGTTGAAGGAAGACGTGGACAAGCTGAAAGCGGAGAATCCGAACGCGGCCGTGCCGGTCGACCTCGTCACCACCTCTGCCAGCGGCCTCGATCCGGATATCTCGCCGGAAGCCGCGCAATTCCAGGTGCCGCGCGTTGCCAAGGCCCGGAATATGCCGGAAGAGGCGGTGAAGCAGCTTGTGGCTTCCAACGTCCAGGGCCGTCTGCTCGGCCTGCTTGGCGAACCGCGCGTTAACGTATTGGCGTTGAATCTCGCGCTCGATCGCGCCGCCGCCAAGTAGCGGTCTAGGCTCCCGGTGCGCAGATGATTATATTGGCAAAATGGTCCGAGAGCGCCGCGATTCCGAACAACGTCCGTCTCCCGAGGCACTGCTGGAAGCCGCGCGCCGGGAGGAAAGCGCGAGCGGCAAGCTGAAGATTTTCGTCGGCGCGGCCCCGGGCGTCGGCAAGACCTACGAGATGCTGCAAAGCGCCCATGCCAAGCGCAAGGCCGGCATCGACGTCGTGGTCGGCTTCGTCGAGACCCATGGCCGCGCCGAGACCGAGGCGCTGGTGCGGGGGCTCGAAGTCGTCCCGCGCAAGAGGCTCGACTACCGCGGCCAGACGATCGAGGAGATGGACCTCGACGCCGTGATCGCGCGCCGGCCGCAAATCGCGCTGGTCGACGAGCTCGCCCACACCAACGCGGCCGGCAGCCGCCATCCCAAGCGCTATCTCGACGTCGAGGAGCTGCTCTCCCACGGCATCGACGTCTACACCGCCGTCAACATCCAGCACATCGAGAGCCTGAACGACGTCGTCGCCCAGATCACCCATGTCCGGGTGCGCGAGACGGTGCCGGACTCGGTGTTCGACCGCGCGGATGCGATCGAGCTGATCGACCTCACGCCCGACGACCTGATCCAGCGGCTCAGAGAAGGCAAGGTTTACGTCCCCAGGCAGGCCGAGCGGGCGCTGGAGCATTATTTCTCGCCGGGCAATCTGACCGCGCTGCGCGAGCTCGCTTTGCGGCGGACAGCCGAACGGGTCGACGAGCAGCTCCTCACCCACATGCAGGCGAACGCCATCGCCGGCCCCTGGGCCGCGGGCGAGCGTATTCTCGTCTGCGTCAGCGAGGATCCGCGCGCCGCCGGCCTCGTGCGCTACACCAAGCGGCTGGCCGACCGGCTGCATGCGCCGTTTACCGCGATTTCGATCGAGACGCGGCGCTCCCTCCAGCTTTCCGATGACGAGCGCGACCGGCTCGCCGACACGCTGCGGCTCGCCGAAGCCTTGGGCGGCGAGGCACTGACGATTCCCGCGGTCGGCCGCCGCATCGCCGACGACGTCGTCAATTTCGCGCAGGGCAACAACGTCACCCAGATCGTGATCGGAAAGTCGACGCGCTCGCGCTGGTTCGAGATCACGCGCGGCTCGGTCGTGCATGACCTGGTGCGCCGTGCCGGCAATATCACGGTTCATGTCATCGCCGGCGACGATGTGCCGGGCGAGGCGGCGCCCAAGACCGCGGTGCAGACCGCGGCGCGGACGGAGCCGTTCGATCCGCTGCCCTATCTGAAGGCGCTCGGCATCGTGCTGATCGGCCTCGGCGCTGCCGAGCTGATTCAGCCGAGGTTCGGCATCGAGAACGTGGACCTCGTGCTGCTCACGGCCGTGGTGGCGGTCGCGGTCCGCTATGGCCTGTGGCCGTCGCTGCTCGCCACCGTCGCGGCCTCGCTGTCCTATAATTTCTTCTTCCTGCCGCCGATCTACACCTTCACGATCACCGATCCGACCAACGTCGCCGCCTTTGTCCTGTTCATGGTGGTGGCGATGATCGTCTCCAATGTCGCCGCGCGCGTGCGCACGCAGGCCGACACCGCGATCGGCCGGATCAGGACCACCGAGCAGCTCTATGCTTTCAGCCGCAAGCTTGCCGGCACCGCCACGCTCGACGACGTCTTGTGGGCGACGGCCTATCAGATCGCGCTGATGCTGAAGGTGCGCGTGGTGCTGTTGCTGCCGGAGGATGGGCTGCTCACGGTGAAGTCCGGCTATCCGCCGGAGGACCAGCTCGACCAGGCGGACCTTGCCGCCGCCAACTGGGCCTGGAGCAATGATCGCCCAGCCGGTCGCGGCTCGGACACGCTGCCGGGTGCGAAACGGCTGTTCCTGCCGATGCGCACCGGCCGCGGCCCGATCGGGGTGATCGGCATCGACAACGACCGTACCGGCCCGTTGCTGACGCCGGACCAGCGCCGGCTGCTGGACGCGCTGGTCGACCAGGGCGCGCTCGCGATCGAGCGCGTGCTGCTGGTCGAGGACATGGACCGCGTCAAGCGCACCGTCGAATCCGAGCGGCTGCGCTCGGCACTGCTGACGTCGATTTCGCATGACCTCAAGACGCCGCTCGCCTCCGTGTTGGGGGCCGCCTCCACGATGCGCGATCTGGCAGGTGCCTTGTCCGACACCGAGAAGCGCGACCTGCTGGCCACCGTGATCGACGAGTCCGAGCGACTCAACCGTTTCATCGCCAATCTGCTCGACATGACGAAGCTCGAATCCGGCGCCATCGTGCCCAACACGGCGCTGCATGATCTTAGTGAGATCGTCGGCAGCGCACTCCGGCGGGCAGCCAAGATCCTCACGGCGCACAAGGTGGAGCTGGTGCTGGCCGCCGATCTGCCGATGCTCCAGCTGGATGCCGTGTTGTTCGAGCAGGTGCTGTTCAACCTGCTCGACAACGCCGCGAAGTATTCGCCGGCGGAGACGACGATCTCGATCAAGAGCCAGCGCGAGCGAGATCAAGTGGTGCTCCAGATCGCCGACGAGGGGAGCGGTATTCCGCCGGACGAGGTCGAGAGCGTGTTCGACAAGTTCTATCGCGTGCAGAAGGGCGATCACGTTCGTCCCGGCACCGGGCTCGGGCTCGCCATTTCCCGCGGCTTCGTCGAGGCAATGCATGGCACGATCTCGGCCGCCAACCGCAGCGACCGGAGCGGCGCGGTCCTCACCATCCGTTTGCCCGTTCCGGCACAGACCCACGCATTGGATACCGCCGCATGAGTGCCGCCCCGATCAAGGTTCTGGTCATCGACGACGAGCCACCGATCCGCAAATTGCTGCGGATGGGGCTGACGACGCAGGGCTATGAGATCCTGGAAGCGTCAAACGGCAAGATTGCGCTGGAGAAGCTCACCGAGGAGCCTGCGCTGATCATCCTCGATCTCGGCCTGCCCGACATCCAGGGCCACGAGCTGCTCCGTACCATCCGGGCCCGCAACGAAGCCGTGCCGATCGTGGTGCTGTCGAGCCGGGGCGACGAGGCCGGCAAGGTGCAGGCGCTCGATCTCGGCGCCGACGACTATTTGACCAAGCCGTTCGGCATGGACGAGCTGCTGGCGCGTCTGCGCGCCGCGCTGCGGCACCAGCTCCAGGTCCAGGGCGAGCGACCGATATTCCGCACCGGCGATCTCTCCGTCGATCTCGTCCGCCGCATCGTCAAGGTCGGCGAGCGCGAGGTCAAGCTGTCGCCGAAGGAGTACGACCTCCTGCGCGTGCTGGTGCAGCATGCCGGCAAGGTGCTGACCCACCGCTTCCTGCTCAAGGAGCTCTGGGACGAACTGACCGACGCGCAATATCTCCGCGTCTACGTCCGCCAGCTCCGCCAGAAAATCGAAGCCGATCCGGAACGGCCGCAATATGTGCTGACGGAGACGGGGATCGGGTACCGCCTGAAGGCGGGGGATTGATTAAGCCGTCGTTCCGGGGCGATGCGAAGCATCGAACCCGGAACCTCGAGATTCTTAGGTGCGCAATTGCGCACCATAGTTCGCCTCTTCGAGGCGCCCCGGAATGACAAGCTAACCCGCCTTCCTCTGTCGCGCCGTCGACCGGTGCACCTTCTTCGCGGCTCGTCCCCGTCCTGTCGTCCGTCGTCCATGCGACTTGGCCGACGGCCGTCCCCCGCCGCGCCCCCTCAGGCTCTGCTTCAGCGCATCCATCAGGCTGACGACATTGCTCGGCCGCTCCTCCGGCTCCGGCAGCTCGATCGTCTTGCCGCTCGCCTTCCGCTTCACCAGCGCCTTCAGCGCGGTCTCGTACTGGTCCTTGAACTTGCTCGGATCGAAATGCGCAGCCTTGGTGTGCAGGATGTGACCGGCGAGCTCGACCATGTCCCTGGTGATCTTCGGGCTCTTGATGTCGTCGAAGAACTGGTCCTCGTCGCGGAGCTCATAAGGATAGCGCAGCGTGGTGCCGAGCAGGCCCTTGCCGAGCGGCTCGATCGCCATGACATGCTCGCGGTTGGTAAGCACGATTTTTGCGAGCGCGACGCGCTCCTGGTCCTTCATGGCGTCGCGGATCACAGCAAAGGCGTCGATTGCGGCCTTGCCGTCTGGTGCGATGTAATAGGGATGGTCCAGGTAGCGCTGGTCGATCTCGTCGCTCGGCACGAAGCTCTCAATGTCGATGGTGTGGTTGCTCTCGATCTGGACCGCCTCGAGCTCCTCCGGTTCGATCTCGACATATTTGCCCTTGCGCAGCTCGTAGCCGCGTCCCTTCTGGTCGCTCTCGACGACGTCGCCGGTTTCCGAATCGACCATTTGCTGCTTGAGGCGATTGCCGGTTTCGCGGTTGATCATGTGAAACCGGGTCTTCTCCGCGGCGGTCGTTGCGGGATAGAGCACGACCGGGCAGCTGACCAGCGACAGCTTCAACGTTCCCTTCCAATAGGCGCGGGGGGCCATTCCATTCTCCAGCGTTTTCAAGGCGTTTTGGAACTCCAACCGGCGCGTCGGGTTTTGGTTCCGGATGGGACTTTTGCCGTGATAGGCTTGAAGCCGAAAGAGATGCGGGACCGGTCGTGCTGCGAAAACTCTCCACCTATCGACAGAAGCGGGACTTCGAGAAGACCCCTGAGCCCTCCGGCGAGGCCGCGGTAGCCTCTTCGAAACAGCGACGCTTCGTGATCCAGAAGCATGACGCCAGCCGGCTGCACTACGATTTCCGCCTCGAGTTCGACGGCGTGTTCAAGTCCTGGGCGGTGACGAAGGGCCCCTCGCTCGATCCGCACGACAAGCGGCTGGCGGTCGAGGTCGAGGACCATCCGCTCGACTATGGCGATTTCGAAGGAACGATTCCGGAAGGGCAGTATGGCGGCGGCACGGTTATGCTGTGGGACCGCGGCACCTGGGAGGCCGATGATCCCGAGCGTGGTTTCAAGAAGGGCGACCTGAAGTTCACGCTGCACGGCGAAAAGCTGCACGGAAGCTGGGTGCTGGTCCGCATGCGCAACGATCGCGATGGCGGCAAGCGGACCAACTGGCTGCTGATCAAGCATCGCGACGAATATGCCCGCGAGGGCGAGGACATCCTTGCCGAGGACAAGTCAGTCGCCTCCGGCCGCGCGATGGCGCAGATCGCCGAAGGCAAGGGCCGCGCGCCAAAGCCGTTCATGCTGGCGAAGGGTGCCAGGGGCAAGGCCGATGCAGTGTGGCAATCCAACCGCGTCGAGGAGACGAAGGGGCGGACCGTCGCGCCGGCGCCACGCGCCGCGTTGAAGGCCGGCAAGACCGTAAACAAGGCCGCAAAGAAGAGTGCCACGGCGGCTACGAACGCCAAGACGGTCGCGGACATGCCGGATTTCGTCGCGCCGCAGCTCTGCACGCCGGTCGAGCGTCCGCCGGCCGGCGACGGCTGGTGCCACGAGATCAAGTTCGACGGCTATCGCGTGCAGCTTCGCATCGAGGATGGCAAGGCGACGCTGAAGACCCGCAAGGGTCTCGACTGGACCGACAAGTTCGCCTCCATCGCGAAGGAGGCGAATTCGCTGCCGGAGGCCATGATCGACGGCGAGATTGTCGCGCTCGACCACAACGGCGCGCCGAACTTCTCCTCGCTCCAGGCCGCGCTGTCGGATGGCAAGACCGAGGACCTCATCTTCTTTGCCTTCGATCTCCTGTTCGCCGAAGGCCGCGACTATCGCCGCCTTCCGCTCAGGGAGCGTAAGTCGCGGCTCAAGGAGCTGCTGGAGGCACAAAAGCGGAAATCGAACCAGATCCGCTATGTCGAGCATTTCGAGAGCGGCGGCGACGCCGTGCTGCAATCGGCCTGCAAGCTCGAGCTTGAAGGCGTGGTGTCGAAGAAGCTGGACGCACCGTACCGGTCGGGACGGACGGAGAGCTGGACCAAGGCCAAATGCCGCGCCGGCCATGAGGTCGTGATCGGCGGCTGGAAGACCACCAACGGCAAATTCCGCTCGCTGATGGCCGGTGTGCATCGCGGCGATCACCTCGTCTTCGTCGGCATGGTCGGTACCGGCTTCGGCGCCGACACGGTCAAGCGCATCATGCCGTCCCTTAAAGCCATGGAGGCCAAGGACAGCCCGTTCAGCGGCAAGAACGCGCCGAAGAAGACGCGGGACGTGCACTGGCTGAAGCCGGAGCTCGTCGCCGAAATCGAGTTCGCCGGCTTCACCGCCGACGGCAACATTCGCCAGGCCGCCTTCAAGGGGCTGCGGCAGGACAAGCCGGCCGAGGAGGTCGAGGCGGAGACGCCCGCCGATACCGAGCTCGCCAGGCCGTCTGCTGGAAAGCGCGTTCCTGCGAAGTCCGGAAAGAAGAAAGATGCCGGCGCTGCCGAGGTCATGGGCGTCGTGATCTCGAAGCCGGACAAGGAGCTGTGGCCGGATGGCGGCGACGGCGAGGGCGTTACCAAGCTCGATCTCGCGCGCTATTTCGAGGCGGTCGGCGGCTGGATGATCGAGCACCTGAAGGGGCGACCTTGCTCGATCCTGCGCGCGCCCGACGGCATCGGCGGCGAGACATTCTTCCAGCGCCATGCCATGCAGGGCACCTCGAACCTGCTCGAGCTCGCCAAGGTGTCCGGCGATCGCAAGCCGTATTTGCAGATCGATCGCGTCGAGGGACTTGCCGCGGTCGCGCAGATCGGCGGCCTCGAGCTGCATCCCTGGAACTGTGCGCCGGATGCCTATGACACGCCGGGCCGGCTGGTGTTCGATCTCGACCCCGCGCCTGATGTCGGTTTCGCCGATGTCGTCGAGGCGGCCAAGCAGATGCGGCAGCGGCTCACTGACGTTGGCATGGAGAGCTTCTGCAAGACCACCGGCGGCAAGGGCCTGCATGTGGTGGTGCCGCTGCTCCACGGCGCGCGCGACAAGGTGAGCTGGAAGGAGGCCAAGGCGTTCGCGCAAGGAATCTGCCGATGGATGGCGGATGACGAGCCCGAGCGCTATCTGCTCAACATGTCCAAGAAGCTGCGCAACGGAAAGATCTTTCTGGACTATCTGCGCAACGATCGCCTGGCGACGGCGGTGGCGCCGCTATCGCCCCGCGCCCGCGACGGCGCGACCGTGTCGATGCCTGTCACCTGGGCGCAGGTGAAGGGCGATCTCGATCCGAAGCGATATACGGTGCGGACGGTGCCGGGCCTGCTGGCGCGTTCCAAGGCGTGGGAGGGCTATGACGATGCGGCCGCGTCGATCAAGGCCGCGATGAAGAAGCTTGCGGGGAAGATGAGGTAGTCGCTCTTTTAAACGTCATTCCGGGCTGCGCGAAGCGCAGACCCGGAATCCAGAGGTTTGCGGCGCGAGATTCCGGGTTCGCGCTTGCGCGCGCCCCGGAATGACCGACTTGGCTAGATCCGTCCGAGCAGCAGCAGGATCAGCAGGATGACGATGACGAGCCCGAGGCCGCCGCCGCCGTAATAGCCGGTGCCGTAGAACGGCCCGCCGCCGATGCCGCTGAAGCCGCCGAGCAGGGCGATGACCAAAATGATCAGAATGATCGTACCGATAGACATGCTAGTCTCCTCCAGCCCTCTGTTGAAAGGGTCGTTTGCACCTGTCCCTTTGGTGCGGGGGCAACTTGCCGCAGGTTTTAAAGTTCCGGTTTTGAAACGGGGCGACAGGTGCAAGTTGCATGGAACCTTTGCCGCTCGGGCCGGCATGATGAATGAGATTCAATCAGCGTAGGGCACGGCCATGTCAGCACCGCTTGTCGTTTCAATTCCCCATCGTCTCGGCCGCGAGGAAGCGGTGCGCCGGCTGAAGTCCGGGCTTGGCCGCGCGGCGGCGAGCATTCCCGTGATGCAGGTGGAGGAGGAGCGCTGGAGCGGCGACAGCATGACCTTTCGCATCCGCGCACTCGGGCAGATTGCCACCGGCCAGGTCGACGTCGCCGACGACCAGGTCAAGGTGCAAGTCGTGCTGCCCTGGCTGTTGCAGCGCTTTGCCGAGATGGCGCAGGCGACGATCCGCAAGCGCGGGCAGTTGCTGCTGACCAAGGACGGGGGAAAGTGAGTTTCAGGCGCGCACGCGCTGCCGCGCAGGCCTGATGGCGCCCGCTGTACGGGCCTCGATGACGGCCGCGGGAAAATCACGAAAAGCCTGCGCGACCGGCAGTTCGTTGCCTGCAAGTCCCGGCGCAGCGTAGCCGGTGATGTC
Organism: Bradyrhizobium sp. 1200_D9_N1_1; assembly: GCF_052075915.1. NCBI lineage: Bacteria > Pseudomonadati > Pseudomonadota > Alphaproteobacteria > Hyphomicrobiales > Nitrobacteraceae > Bradyrhizobium > Bradyrhizobium sp. 1200_D9_N1_1. The sequence goes on from NZ_CP197226.1 coordinate 2,483,738, forward strand.
GATGGTGGCGTCAAAACCTTCGAGCGCGGGCCATTCCCGGCCGCCTTGCGAAAACGGCGCGAACAATCGCCCGACCACGACAATCGCCGCAGCGCGGTCGTGGCGACGGGCGAAAGCGATGACATGATCGGCGTGCGCGCCATGGACGTCCAGCGACTGGTAGTCGCCTTGCGTAAAAACGCCGGCGAGCTCGTTGCGCAGCTTGAGGAGGTGCCGCGTCCAGGCCAGCTTGAGCTGGCCATCCGGCCAAGTCTTGATAAGGCTGCTCCAATCCGGACCGGACAGCGAACCAAGCGCCGTATTCCGCGCGGAAAAATCCACCGGACGGCGGTTGTCGGGATCGACCAGCGACAGATCCCAGAATTCGGTGCCCTGGTAGAAGTCAGGAACGCCCGGCAGCGTTGCCTTGAGGGTGAGCTGGCTCAGCGAGTTCAACGCGCCGAGCAGCGCGACGCGGCGCGCCAGGGTTTGCAGCGCCTCCAGGAATTCGCGCGACTGCGCGGGATCGAGGATCTTCGCGACGAAGTCTCGTAGTCCGGTCTCGTAGGTCTCGTGCGGGTTGAGCCAGCTCGTCTCTTCCTTGCCCTCGCGGGCGGCCTTCAGCGCATAGGCCTGGATGCGCTCGACGAAGCCGGCGTCCGCGGGTGTCTGAAGCGGCCAGGCGCCGAGCAGGGTCTGGTAGAGCATGTATTCGAACGTCGCCGACGGCGCGCGCAGATGGCCATGGAGCGCGAGATGCGGCGCGTTCAGCACCTTCCAGCGCGAAACTGCGCTGGTCCATTCGCCGGGAATTTCGCTGAGCGCTGCGATCCGGGCGCGGGCGTCCTCGCCGCGCTTGGTGTCGTGGGTGGCGGTTGCCGTCATCCCTTGCGGCCATTCCTTGGCGCGCGCGCGCATGGCCTCGTGGAAGGCGGGAATGGCAAGGCCGGTGCTCGCGGGATCGCCGCCGACCTCGTTCAGCGCGAGCAGCCGGTGGAATTGGTAGAACGCGGTGTCCTCCAGCGACTTCGCCATCACCGGCCCGGTGAACTGCTGCACCTTTAGCGCGAAGCGGCGCACGCGTGGGGCACTGTGCGGGGGCCGGCCGGGCTTGAGCAGGTCCATGGTGAGGGCATCGCGCAGGAAATCGAAAATGCCCTCGTCCGCGGCGAACCACTCTGCCCGGGCGCGCGCGATGGTATCGTCGATCAGCTTGCGATCGTGCGCGGCAGGCGCGCCGGACGTGAGATAGGTGCGATAGACCGGGAAATGCAGCACGTAGAGCTCGAGCGCCTGCCGCAGGCTGTCGGCCGAGAAGTCGCGGGTCGAGTAATGCCCGTTGGCAATGCGTGCGAGCAGGCGCGTCAGCACGATGAATTCGCTGGTGAGCAGCGTCTCCAGCACCCGCCGCTTGGCCTCCTTGACGTAAGGCGCAAGCCGCGGTGGGCGATTGCTGACTTGCCGCCAGGTCTCGTCCAGCGCCTCCAGCCCCTTGGCGTCGACCAGCACTTGCGTGATGACGTTCATCCACTCATAGCCGGTGGTGCCCTGGATGCCGGCGAAATGCGGCAGGTGCTCGTGCTCGCACAGGATCTTTTCGATCACGGTGTAGAACGGCTTGGTGTTGCCTTGCGCGTCGCGCACCAGCCGGCGCAGCCGCTGGCAGTACTGGGCGGGATCGCGCAGGCCGTCGATGTGATCGAGCCGGATGCCGTGCAGCCTGCCGTCGGCCACGAGCTGCTTCACCAGCCGGTGCGTGGCAGCGAATGTGCCGGGGTCCTCGACGCGCAGGCCGGCGAGCCCGTTGACGTCGAAGAAGCGGCGGTAGTTGATGTCGCTGGAGGCGAGCCGCCAATGACCGAGCTTGTAGTGCTGGCGCTCCAGCAGATGATGCAGCGCCAGCGTCTGCGCCGGACGATCCTTGGCCGCACGATAGGCGGAAAGGCCGCTCGCGATGATGTCGGCCGCGCCCGCGATCTCCTTCAGCTCCGTCTTGAAGCCAGGGGCTTCCTTGCGGTTGGGACGGCGAAGGCCGGTGTAGCGGGCCGCGAGCGCGAGCAGGCGCTTGCCGGCCTCCGTCTCGGCGGCATCGGCTTCCTTCACGAGCATCCGCAGCATTTCGCCATAGCGCTCCGGGGCGATCGGCAGGCGATGCTCGAAATACCAGGCAGAAAGGCTGCCTTCGCTGGCATCGTAGCGCAGCTCGATGTCGCCGCGCTCCAGCGCCTCGCCATAGGACGAACCGAGGATCGGCAGCAGCACGCCGCCGCGGGCGCGGTGGGGCAGCAGATCCCAGTCGATATCGAAGGCGGCCGCGTGCGGCGAAGTCGGTCCCCATTCCAGCACGTCAAGCCACCAGGGATTGTCGGCAAAGTGCACGCCGACATGGTTCGGCACGAAGTCGATGATGAGGCCGAGGTCGTTCCTGCCGAGTGCCTCGCTCAGCCGCGCAAAGCCGGCCTCGCCGCCGAGCTCCGGATTGAACTGGCTGTGATCGACGGTGTCGTAGCCGTGCGTCGAGCCCTTGCGCGCCTTCATCACCGGCGAGGCATACAGATGCGTGATTCCGAGCGATTTGAGATAAGGCACCACTGCGGCAGCCTTGTCGAAGTCGAAATCCGCGGTGAGCTGAAGCCGGTAGGTCGCGAGAGGAATGGCCGGAGGCATGTCAACCTCCGAGGCGCCAGACCACCGACCAGGGCGGAAGGCGATCGCCGGCCGCGCCGCCCCAGATCGGCGTGCCCGCATTGTCAGTGGAAATGATCTCGTGATCCGAGAGATTGGCGACGAGGCGCAGCGTCGTGCCGTCGCCCATGCGCCAATGCGCGCGGAGCAAGCCGCTATCGGTCGCCTCGGCGTCGCCGAAGCGCGCGCCTTTCAGCCGCGGCATGATCTCCTTGCGGCGGAGCGCGAGCAGGTCACGCACCAGAGCCAGCCGCGCATCCTGCTCCGGCGTGCGGCCGCCCCAATCGAGCACGGCCGATTGCAGTGTTGCCGGATCGAGCGGGTCGGGCACCTCGTCGCCGTATTTCTCATAGGCCCAGGCATATTCCTGCCTGCGTCCCTTGCGCACGGCGTCGGCCAGCCCGCCCTGGAAGTCGCAAAAGAACGGGAAGGGGACCTTCGAGCCCCATTCCTCGCCCTGAAACAGCATCGGCACCATCGGCGCCAGCAGCGTGACTGCGAGCGCGGCTTCGATCTGCCGCGGCGATGCCAGGCTTTCGAGCCGCTCGCCGAGCGGACGGTTGCCGATCTGGTCGTGGTTTTGCAGGAAGTTGACGAAGGTCGCCGGCGGCAGCTCGCGGCTCGGCTCGCCGCGCGGCTTCTTGCCCCAGAACTCCGAGATCTCGCCCTGGTAGACGAAGCCCGAGGCGAGCGCGCGTGCGAGATCCATGCGCGGTGTCTGGTAGTCGGCATAGTAGCCGGCGAGCTCGCCGGTCAGCATCACATGCCAGACGTGGTGATAGTCGTCGTTCCACTGCGCGCGATATTTGCCGTTCGGCGGCTCCTGCGCGGCGTCAAGCAGGCTGGCGCGATTGTCGCCGTTCTCCAGCACCAGATGGATGTGCCGCCCCGTGGCCTTGGCAAGCTCGCCGGCGGCGACGCTGAGGTCTTGCAGCATCGACTGCTCGCCGGGCAGCGCCATGATGTGGTTGGCGGCATCGAGTCGCAGTCCGTCGAAGCGATAATCGCTGAGCCAGGACAGTGCGTTCTCGACCGCAAAGGCCCGCACCTGCGACAGGCGATAGTCGATGGCGCTGCCCCAGGGCGTATGCGCGTCGGTGAAGAAGCTCGGCGCATAGCGTCCGAGGTAATTCCCTTCGGGGCCGAAATGATTGTAGACGACGTCGAGAAACACCATCAACCCGCGCAGATGCGCCTCGTCGATCAGCGTCTTCAGGTCCTCGGGCCGACCGTAAGCGCTGTCGGGCGCATACCACAGCACGCCGTCATAGCCCCAGCCGCGGTAGCCGGCGAAATCGGCCAGCGGCATCAGCTCAAGCGCGGTGATGCCGGTCGCTGTGAGATGATCGAGCCTGTCGATCATGGCGCGGTAAGTACCTTCCGCTGTGAAGGTGCCGACATGGCTCTCGATCAGCACCGTCTCTTCCCAGGGACGGCCGCGCCAGTCGCGCGCGCGCCAGGCGAAGGCGTCGTGATCGATCACCTCGCTCGGGCCGAACACGTCCTCGGGCTGGAAGGCGGAGGCCGGATCGGGCACGTCGATCTCGTCATCGATCCTGAACTTGTAGGGACTGCCGGTGGTCAGGCTGGCGATCTCGGCCACATACCAGCCGTCCTGCCGGCGCTGCATCGCGTGCCTTCGGTCGAGCAGGAGATCGACTCGTCGCGCGCCGGGCGCCCACAGGCGAAACGACACGCCCTCCTTCGTCGGCCTCGCGCCGAAGGACGGCCTCATAGCGCCCCCGCGAAGGCGAGCACGGAGCGCGGCGGCGCCTTGCTGTCGCTTCCAGGCTGGAAGTCGATCGTGTTCAGCTTGGCATCGGTCGTGTTGAGGATCTGCTGCCAGCTCTTATATTCGGTCATCTTGGGCAATTTGAATGCGATCTCTTCGGGAGCGGCGTTCAGGACGATAAAGATCGCGGCCCCGCCCGGTTCCATCGGCCCCATCACATAGGAGAGGAACCGCCCTTCCGGGAATTTCCAGTCGTTCTCCGTCATCTCCTCTCCGGCAGGCGTCAGCCACAGCGCGCCGTAGGAGAGGCCGTCTTTGGGGCGCCCGTCGAGCCAGCGATGGCTGCGAAGCTGCGAGAAGCGGCGGCGGATGTCGGCGAGACCGGCGACGAAATCGACCATGTCGTCGCCGTCCTTGCCGAGATTGCCCCAGCCGACCCAGCCGACCTCGTTGTCCTGGCAATAGGCGTTGTTGTTGCCGGATTGCGAATTGCCGACCTCGTCGCCGGCGAGAAGCAGGGGAACGCCCTGCGCCAGCATCAGGCAGGCCAGCACGTTCTTGCGAAGCTGGCGGCGCAGACCGAGAATCCCGGGATCGTCGGTCGGCCCTTCGACACCGCAATTGTTGCTGTGGTTGTCGTTGGAGCCGTCGCGATTGTCCTCGCCATTGGCCTCGTTGTGCTTCTCGTTGTAGCTGAACAGGTCGGCCAGCGTGAAGCCATCATGCACGGTGATGTGGTTGATGCTGGCGCGCGGCCGACGTCCGTCGTGGTTGAACAGGTCGGACGATGCCGTCATGCGGCTGGAGATGTCGCCGATCAGGCTGCCTTCGCCGCTCCAGTAGCGGCGCATGGCGCTGCGATAGCGGTCATTCCACTCCGACCATTGCGAGGGGAACGCCCCGACCTGGTAGCCGCCAAGCCCGAGGTCCCACGGCTCGGCGACGAGCTTGACGGCGGCCAGCACCGGATCCTGCCGGATCGCGGTCAGGAGCGAGCTGCCGCGATCAAAACCGTTGGGCCCGCGCGCGAGGGTCGTGGCGAGGTCGAAGCGGAAGCCGTCGACATGGCATACCTCGACCCAGTAGCGCAGGGAATCCATCACCATCTGCAGCACGCGCGGATGGGTGAGGTTCACCGACGAGCCGCAGCCGGTGAAATCGTCGTAATAGCGCGGGTTCTCGCGGTTCAGCCAGTAATAGGAGGCGTTGTCGATGCCGCGGTAGCACAGCGTCGGGCCGAGGTGGTTGCCTTCGGCGGTGTGGTTGTAGACGACGTCGAGCATCACCTCGATGCCGGCATCGTGCAGGCGCGCGACCGTGGTGCGGAAGGAATCGAGCGCGTTGTCCTGGGCGTAGCGGGGCTCGGGCGCGAAGAAGGACAGCGTGTTGTAGCCCCAGTAATTGGCGAGCTTCTTCTCGACCAATATGCGGTCGTCGACGAAACTGTGGATCGGCAGCAGCTCGATCGTGGTGACGCCAAGCTTCTTCAGATGCTCGATCATCGCCGGCGACGACAGGCCGCCATAGGTGCCGCGCAAGTTCGGCGGGACGTCGTCGCGCTTCTGCGTCAGGCCCTTGACGTGGGCCTCGTAGATGATCGTGTCTTCCCAGGCGATGTTGGGGCGGATCTCGCGCCGGCCCCAGTTGAAGGTCTCGTCGACCACGACGGCTTTGGGCATGCCGCGCGCATTGTCGCGCCGGTCGAAGGACAGGTCCTCGCGCGGGCTGCCGGTGCGGTAGGCGAAATGCGCATCGCTCCAGACCAGTCGTCCGGAGAGCCGCTTGGCATAGGGATCGAGCAGCAGCTTGTTGGCGTTGAAGCGGTGGCCGTGCTCGGGCTCGTAGGGGCCGTGTACGCGATAGCCATAGAGCTGGCCCGGCGAGACGTCGTTGAGATAGCCGTGCCAGACGTCCTCGGTCCGTTCCGGCAATTCGACGCGCTCGAGCTCGCGGCGGCCTTGCGTGTCGAACAGGCAGAGCTCGACCTTCTGCGCGTTGGCCGAGAACAGCGCGAAGTTGGTGCCGCGTCCGTCCCAGCTTGCGCCGAGGCGTGCGGGCGATCCGGCAGTCAGGCGCATCGGTCAGCTTTCCGGAACGAGGAAGATCGCGGCGAGCGGCGGAATGGTGAGGCGGAGCTCGGGCGTCTTGCCGTCGACGGCATGAACCTCGCCGATGTTCCCGACATTGCTGCCGCCATAATGGGCGGAGTCCGAGTTGAGCACCTCTTTCCACTTGCCGGCAAAGGGCACGCGAACGCGATAGTTGCGATAGACGTTGGGGGAGAAGTTGACGATCACGAGGCAGCGCGCGTGCTCGTCGAGCCCCTTGCGCAGCCAGGCGAACACGTTGCGATTGGCGTCGTCGGTAATGAGCCATTCGAAACCGGCCTGGTCGCAGTCCATCTGGTGCAGCGCCGGCACCGCGCGATAGAGCCGGTTGAGGTCGCGGATCAGCGCCTGGATGCCCGAGTGATATTTGTATTCGAGCAGGTGCCAGTCGAGCGACTGGTCGTGATTCCATTCGCGGCTTTGCGCGATCTCGGCGCCCATGAACAAGAGCTTCTTGCCGGGATGGCCGAACATGAAGCTGTAATAGGCACGCAGGTTCGCGAAGCGCTGCCATTCGTCGCCGGGCATGCGGCCCAGGATCGAGCGCTTGCCGTGCACGACCTCGTCATGCGACAGCGGCAGGATGAAATTTTCCGAGAAGGCATAGTGCAGGCCGAACAGGATCTCGCCGTGATGATGCTTGCGGTGAATCGGATCCTTGCTGATGTAGTTCAGCGTGTCGTGCATCCAGCCCATGTTCCACTTGTAGCCGAAGCCGAGCCCGCCGAATTCGACCGGGCGCGAGACTTGCGGCCACGCCGTGGATTCTTCCGCCGCCGTGGTTGCCTGCGGAAAGCGGGCGAACAGTTCGGTGTTGAAGCGGCGCAGGAACGCGATCGCCTCGATGTTCTCCCGTCCGCCATACTGGTTCGGAATCCAGGCGCCGGGCGGGCGGCTGTAGTCGAGATAGAGCATCGATGCGACGGCATCGACGCGCAGGCCGTCGATCGCGTAGCGCTCCAGCCAGAACAGCGCGTTCGACACCAGGAAGTTCGTCACTTCGGTGCGGCCGTAATTGTAGATCAGCGTGCCCCAGTCGAGATGCCGGCCCTGCAGCGGGTTGGCGTGCTCGTACAGCGAGGTGCCGTCGAAGCTGCCGAGCCCGTGCGGATCGTCCGGGAAATGGCCGGGCACCCAGTCGAGCAGCACGCCGACGCCTTCGCGGTGGCAGGCGTCGACCAGTGCGGCAAAATCCTCCGGCGTGCCGAACCGGCTGGTCGGTGCATAGAGGCCGGTCGGCTGATAGCCCCAGGAGCCGTCGAACGGGTGCTCGCTGACGGGGAGGAATTCGAGATGCGTAAACCCCATGTCGCGGGCATAGGCCGGCAGCTGCTCGGCCAGCTCGCGGTAGGTGAGCCATTCATTGTCGCCCTTGCGCCGCCACGAGCCGAGATGGACCTCGTAGATCGACATCGGCGCCGACAGCGCATTGATGCCGTCAGGCGCCGGGCGCGGCCGCGGCAGGTGCGCCTCGTCGAACACGATGGAGGCCGTCTTCGGACGCACCTCGCTCGCGAACGCCATCGGATCGGATTTCAGCGGCAGCTGATGGCCGTGTGGCCCGACGATGTCGAACTTGTAGTGATCGCCCCGCTTGGCGTGCGGGATGAACAATTCCCAATAGCCGCTGCCGCGCACCCGCATCGGATGGCGCCGCGAATCCCAGAAATTGAAATCGCCGACCACGGACACGCGCCGCGCATTCGGCGCCAGCACCACGAAGCCGATGCCGTCGACGCCGTCGAGCGTCATCGGATGCGCGCCGAGCTTGTCATAGAGGCGCTGATGGGTGCCTTCGCCGAGCAGATAGAGGTCGAAATCGGTCAGGATCGGCGGAAAGCGGTAGGCGTCCTCGAACTCGACGATGCTGTCGCCGAATTTGGCGCGTAGCTGGTAATGCTTCGAGCCGTTCGGCAAGGCGCCGACGAACAGGCCTGCGTCGTGGACGCGGTCGAGCCGGGCGACCTCGCCGTGCTCGCCAACCGCCTCGACATTGGAGGCCTCGGGCAGAAAGGCGCGCACCACGCTCTTGCCGCCCTCGGGATGCAGCCCGAGATAGTGGAAGGGGTCGGCGTGGCGGCCCTCGATGATCGCGTAGGCCTCGGCAGGTAGTTTAGGCATGGGCTTCGCTCTCGGCATTGGACAGAATGCGAAGCAGTCCGGTCAGCGGCGCATGGAGCCCCTCAGGCCGGTGGGACAGCTCGTACTCTACTTCGTCGAACGCTTGATCAAGCAGGAAAAACCTTAACAGGCCTTCCGCGGATTGCGGATCTTCCGGCCACAGCCGCCGATCGGTCATGGCCTCGCGATAGGCGGACAGGAAGGTCGTGGTGGCGCGCTCGCGCCATTCACTGAGCGCGGCTACAAGCCGGCTCTGCTCGTCAGTGCCTCCTGACAGGGCCCGGCCAAGCGCCACGTTCACCGAAAGATCGATCGAGCGGATCAGACCGGCGACGTCGCGTGCGGCAGGCAGCTTGCGCCGCTTGTCGGCCAGCGGCAGACGCGGATCGCCGTCGAAGTCGATGATGCAGATATCGTCCTTCACGATCAGAATTTGCCCGAGGCGGAAGTCGCCATGATGACGGATGTTCAACCCGTCGATGTCGGATGGCAAGAGCGCATTCAGGCGGTCGGGCAGGCTCGTGCGCAGCGCCGTGAGCTGGTCGATCAGCGGCCGGTCCGCTTCCCGCAGGCCGTCGCGGCTGTCGGCCAGTCGCTCGAAAACCCGCCCGGCGCGTGCCTTGAGGTCGGAGACCCAGTGCCTGATGTGGGCGGAGCCGATCGGCTCCGGAGCGAGATCGTCAGGCCTTGCCGCGGCCAGAGCGACATGCAGCTCGGCGAGGCGCCGGCCGATCTGCATGACGAAGTGCAGGTAGGGCGACTGCTCCTGGGTCTCGCGCGGCGCTTCGCCCGCCGACAAGACGCGCTGCTCGTCGATATAGCGGTCGAGATAGCCCGTGGTCACCGCCCAGCCGTCGCCCTGGTTCTCGACATAGGCATGCAGCACGCCGAGTGTGCTGCGCTGATCGCCCTCGACCAGCTCGACGCTGCCGAGCAGCGCCGGCGTATTGGCAAAGCGGGCGACTTCCGTGAGGTAGTGGCCGATCTCGATCTCGGGATTGGTGCCTCCTTCGAGCTGGCGATAGATCTTGGCGACGTACTGGTTGTCGACCAGCGCGGTGCTGTTCGACTGCTCGATCGCGCGGATGCGTCCGGGCTCCTTGATGGTGTAGTCGGCAAACCGGCTGGTCGCCTTGAACTCCAGCCGCAGATTGTTCTCTTCCACCACCAGGTTCTGCGACAGGTTGCGCAGGAACAAGCCGATGAAGATCTGGTCGGTCGCGACGTCGAGCAGCGTACCTTCGCGCGCGCCCTGGCGCACGGCGGCGAGCGCCTTCGGGTTGAAGCGCTCGCGGTCGAAGCGCACCCATTCGATCTGCATCGGCAGCACGTAGCGGGTCGCAACGGCGTCCTGTTGCGCCGCCTCGAAGAACGCGATCCAGGGCCGGTTGTCGCCGATGTCGCAGAACGGCACCGCCGAGGTCAGCGTCGGCTTGATGTGCTTGGGATCGTGCTCGGGATACCAGCGTGTCCGCGACAGGAATCCCGGCAGCACATCGTGCTCGAACACGCCGCGCTCGCGCGCCAGCGACACCCAGGTCGAGTTGACCGGCACCACCAGCGTTTCGAATTCCGGCACCGCGCGCGGCGTCACCGGCTCGGACTTGTCGCGCTCCATGAGATGGAACCAGTAGAAGCCGTACGGCCCCAGCGTGATCATGTAGGGCAGCTCGCCGATCGGCGGGAAGCGGGTGCGGCCGAGCATCTCCTGCGGGATGCGGTCCTTCCACGGCGACAGGTCGAGCTCGGTCGCCTGCGCCGCCCGCGAGAGGTTGGCAACGCAGAGGATCACCTCGTCGTGGTACTGCCGGACATAGGCCAGCACGGCGCGGTTGGCCGGGCGGATGAAGGTCATGGTGCCGCGGCCGAAGGCGAGCGTCGACTTGCGCACCGAGATCAGCCGCTTGGTGGCGCTGAGCAGCGAGGACAGGCTGCGCGATTGCGCCTCCACGTTCACCGATTCATAGCCGTAGACCGGATCCATGATCAGCGGCGCGTAGAGACGGGCCGGGTCGCAGCGCGAGAAGCCGCCGTTGCGGTCCGGGCTCCACTGCATCGGCGTGCGCACGCCGTTGCGGTCGCCGAGATAGATGTTGTCGCCCATCCCGATCTCGTCGCCGTAATAGATGATCGGCGTACCGGGGAACGACAGCAAGAGCGAGTTCATCAGCTCGATCTTGCGGCGGTCGTTGTCCATCAGCGGCGCGAGGCGCCGGCGGATGCCGACATTGATGCGGGCGCGCGGGTCGTTGGCGTAGGTGGTCCAGAGATAGTCGCGCTCGACGTCGGTGACCATTTCCAGCGTCAGCTCGTCGTGGTTGCGCAGGAACAGCGCCCATTGGCAGCTTGCCGGAATGTCCGGCGTCTGGCGCAGGATGTCGGTGATCGGGAAGCGGTCCTCCTGCGCGATCGCCATGTAGATGCGCGGCATCAGCGGGAAGTGGTAGGCCATGTGGCACTCGTCGCCACGGCCGAAATATTCCTGCACGTCCTCCGGCCATTGATTGGCCTCGGCCAGCAGCAGCTTGCCCTTGGAGTAGGAATCCAGCTCCTGGCGCAGACGCTTGATGATCGCATGCGTCTCGGGGAGGTTCTCGTTCGAAGTGCCCTCGCGCTCGCAGAGATAGGGAATGGCATCCAGCCGGAAGCCGTCGACGCCGGCGTCCAGCCAGCGCTTCATCACCTGGATGAGCGCGCTGACCACGCGCGGATTGTCGAAATTGAGGTCCGGCTGGTGCGAGAAGAAGCGGTGCCAGTAGAAGGCGCCGGCCTCGTGATCCCAGGTCCAGTTCGACTTTTCCGTGTCGGTGAAGATGATGCGCGTGCCCTGGTATTTCTGGTCGGTGTCACTCCAGACGTACCAGTTGCGGGCGCTCGAGCCCGGATGGCTGCGGCGCGCACGCTTGAACCATTTGTGCTGGTCCGAGGTGTGGTTGACGACAAGCTCGGTGATGACGCGCAAGCCGCGCTTCTGCGCCTCCTGGATGAAGCGCTTGAAGTCCTTCATCGTCCCGAAATCGGGATTGACCGAGCCGTAGTCCGCGATGTCGTAGCCGTCGTCGCGCCCGGGCGAGGGATAGAACGGCAGCAGCCACAGCGCGGTGACGCCGAGCTCCTGGAGATAGGGCAGCTTCTCGGTCAGGCCGGCGAAGTCCCCGATGCCGTCATTGTTGCTGTCCGCAAACGCCTTGACGTGCAGCTGGTAGATGATGGCGTCCTTGTACCAGAGCTCATCCACGACCTCGGCAGCCTCAATCTTCTTGGTATCGACGGAAGACAGAACATTCATGGCGTTAAGCCTTTACGCCAGGCAGCGGAACAGCAGCGCCGGATCGCGGTCGGGATCGATACGCAACCTGATCCCGCCCCATTCGATGCGGGACTGTTCGCCGGTGAGGAGATTTTCGAGTGCGGTGACGTGGCGGCGCTGGCCGCCGGCGTCGATGGTGAGGTCGCCGAGCGGCAACCAGAATTCGCGCGCATCGCGCGTGAGGGCGATGGCGGCGACGACGGCGTTGGCCGGATCGGTCGCCTCTTTCACGAAGCTGATCGTCTCGCCGTCCTCGATGCCGAGAAACCGCAAATTCGCCGTCTGCTGGAGTGCCGCATTGTCGTTGCGGATGCGGTTGAGAGCGGCGATGTAGGGCTTGATGTTGCCCGGCTTGTCCCAGTCGCGCTGCTTGATCTGGTACTTCTCGGAATCGAGATATTCCTCGCGGCCGGGGATGGCTTCGTGTTCGAGCAATTCGAAGCCGCTATAGATCCCGTAATTGCCCGACAGCGTCGCGGCCAGCGCGAGCCGCGACTTGAAGGCCCAGGCTTCGCCACTCTGGAGATGAAAGGGCAGCAGGTCCGGCGTGTTCACGAACAGGTTCGGGCGATAGAAGTCGCGCTCGGGATAACGCGTCAGCTCGCCGAGATATTGCTCCACCTCCCACTTCGACGTGCGCCAGGGAAAATAGGTGAAGGACTGCGCGAAGCCGAGCTTGGCGAGGCCATTCATCAGCTTCGGCCGTGCATACGTCTTCGAGAACAGGATCACCTCGGGATGCCGGCGGCGGATGTCGCGGATCAGCCACTCCCAGAACGGAAGCGGCGCGGTATCGTGATTGTCGATGGCGAAGATGGTGACACCATGGTCGATCCAGAACAGCATCGCGTCGCGGAACGCATTCCACAGCCCGGCCCGGTCGACGGAGGCGAAATCGGGGATGACGATGTCCGAATAGGGGCCATCAGCCGTCCGCACCGAGCGGTCCGGCCGCCATTTGAACCATTCCGGATGCTGCGTCAGCCAGGGATGGTCCGGCGAGCATTGCACGGCGAAATCGAGCGCGAGCTCGAGGCCGTATTCCAGGCAGGTCGCAACCAGCGCGCGGAAATCCTCGATGGTGCCGAGCTCGGGATGCAGTGCATCGTGTCCGCCCTCGGCGGTGCCGATCGCATAGGGCGAGCCGGGTTCGCCTGCGGTCGCCACCGGCGCATTGTTGCGGCCCTTGCGCCTGTTATGCCCGATCGGGTGGACCGGCGTGAAGTAGAGCACGTCGAAGCCCATCGCGGCGATATCGGGCACGCGCGCGATGCAGTCGCGCAGCGTGCCGTGCCGGCCGGGGATCCGGCCCTGGCTGCGCGGCATCATCTGATACCAGGCGCCAAAGCGCGCCTTGTCGCGGTCGGCGATCAGCGGGAAGAGCGGCGAGCGCGTGAGGTCGGGCCGCGACTGGCTCTCGGCCATGGCGCTGCCGAGCTCGGTTGAGAGCAGCGGGGTGACATCGCCGGTCTGAAGATAGTCCTCGCATTGTCTGACGATCACCGCCGCGGCGTCCTGCCGCGCGCCATGCGCCTTGGTCAGGAGCCCGGCGCCCTCGATGGCGTCGAGGCTGACATCGGCGCCGGACAGCCGCTTGCGCGCGACCGCGTGAGACCAAGTCGCGAACTCGTCGGTCCAGGCCTCGATCGCGTAGAGATATTGGCCGGGCTCGACGGGCGTGAACGCGCCGGACCAACGGTCATTGCCGTGATGGATCATCGGCTCGCTCCGCCATTCCCGGTCCTGCTCGCGTCGCCAGATCAGCGCGGCGCCGACCACGGCCTCGCCGTCGCGGTAGATGTCGGCCCACACCTCGACGCACTCGCCCGCGATCCGCTTCACGGCGAAACGGCCGCCGTCGATCAAGGGATAGACGTCTTCGATGAGGAAAGCGCTGCCGGCTGCGGCACTTTCGACAGTTTGAATTGTCTTGTTCACGGTGATGCCATTGACAAGAAAGCAGGGCCCGTTTCCCTTGTCGGGAACCTACGCTTGATACCTATATAGAAAGCCGCTTGTGTGTCATTAGTTCCGCCTGGGAACGGCAGGCCCGTTTTTGAGTTACCCCTGACTAACGTCTTCCGCCACCTCGTTAAAATCCCTGCCCCCGGCCACACAATGGCCTGCAAGCTGCGTGCCGAATGGATCTTTTAGCTCAAGCCCAGATCAAGGGTGTTCAGTCCGAATTCGTGGACGCCCTCGGAAAGCTGCGGGTCACCGATCCCGTGGCGCTCAAATCCATCCTCGACGCCCTGCCGGAGAAGCGGGTTTATCGCTTCGTCAGCGGGCCCGTGGTGGTTCGCGCCCTGGGACATCCGCGGACGGAATTGGCGGCCACCGGCGCTCCGCCGCTGCAATGGAAAATCGCCGGCAACGGCAACGTGATCGCACAAGGCGAGACGCGCGAGCCCGTCATCGCCTGGCCCGCCGGCCTGCCGCTCGGCTACCACCGCTTGACGCTGACCGATGCCGAGGGCGTGACCGAAGAGGTGCCGATGATCGTGGCGCCAGAGCGCGCCTTCGGCGGCGATTTCGACCGCGGCTGGCTGCTCGCCGTGCAGCTCTACGGCGTCCGCTCGGAGCGCAACTGGGGCATCGGCGATTTCACCGACCTTGCCGATCTCGTCCGGCTCGCAAAACAGCTCGGGGCCGACGGCGTCGGCCTCAATCCGCTGCACGTGTTGTTCGACGACCACCCGGCCGATTGCAGCCCCTATTCGCCGAACAGCCGGCTGTTTCTCAATCCGCTCTACATCGACGTCGAGGCGATCCCGGAATTTTCCGCGGACCTCGTCCCCGATGCGGCCGCGACCGCCGCGCGGCTGCGCGAAGGCGATCGCGTCCCCTATGCCGACATGGCGGCGCTGAAATGGCTCGCCCTGCGCGCTGCCTTTAACAGCTTCGTGCGGAGCGCGAGCGGCGTCCGCCGCAATCAGTTCGACGCCTTCCGCGCGGACCGCGCGCCGCTGTTGTCCCGCTTTGCCTGCTTCGAGGTGCTGCGGCATCGCTTCACCGGGCCGTGGTGGGAATGGCCGCCCGAGTGGCGGCAGCCCGACGAGACAAAATGCGCCCGGCTGCGCAACGGTCCTGACAAGCGCGAGGTCGAGTTCGTCGAATTCGTGCAATGGACCGCCGATAGCCAATTGCACGCGGCCAAGGAGCTGGCCGGCCAGCTCGGCATGCGGGTCGGGCTTTATCTCGACGTTGCCGTCGGCGTGCAGTCCAACGGCTTCGATGCCTGGAACGAGCAGACGGCGATTTCGCGCCATCTCGCCGTCGGCGCGCCGCCCGACGTGCTCAACACGGTCGGCCAGGACTGGGGTCTTGCCGGCTTCAATGCCGGCGGCCTGGAGGCGCAATCCTTCGTGCCGTTCGCCGACATGCTGGCCGCCTCGATGCGCCATGCCGGCGCCATCCGGATCGATCACGTGCTCGGGCTGAAGCGGCTCTATCTCGTGCCGCGCGGCTTCAAGCCCGACAACGGCGCCTATGTGCAGATGCCGTTCGAGGCGCTGCTGGGCGCCGTGGCGCGCGAGAGCGCGGCCCATAAGTGCATCGTGATCGGCGAAGACCTCGGCACGGTGCCGGAAGGTTTTCGCGAGACCATGCAGGATTTCGGCATCTGGTCCTACCTCGTCATGATGTTCGAGCGCGACGATGCCGGCCACTTCCGCAACATCGACTATTACCGGCCGAACGCGCTGGTGACGCTGAACACGCACGACCTCTGCACCTATGCGGGTTGGCGCTCCTTCAGCGATCTCAAGATGAAGCTGTCGCTCGGGCTCGATCCCGGCGAGGACGACAAGGCCCGCTGGCATGCGCTCGGCATGCTCGATGAGATCCTGCGCCAGAACGGCATCAACGCCAACGATCTCTATTCGGTGCTCGCCTTCCTGTCGCGCACGCCCTCGCGGCTGCTCGCGGTGTCGCTGGAGGATCTGCTCGGCGTGATCGACCAGCCCAACATTCCCGGCACGATCGACGAGCATCCGAACTGGCGGCAGCGCCTGCCTGTCACGCTCGACAAGATCGCCTCGAAGGTCGATCTCACGGCCTTGAGAGCGGCGACGCGGGAACGTTCGTTGCTCGGCGGGAGTTAGTCCGCCGGGGTTTTTAGGCTCGCACGACAGTGTCTCAGAGGATCGAGGACTATGCGCTGATCGGCGACTGCGAGACCGCGGCGCTGGTCGGGCGCGACGGCTCGATCGACTGGCTGTGCTGGCCCGCCTTCGATTCCGACGCCTGCTTTGCCGCAATCCTCGGCACGCGCAAGAACGGCCGCTGGCAGATCGCACCGGCCGGGGACGTCACCACGACGTCACGCCGCTATCTCGGCGATACCCTCATCCTCGAAACGCGGTTTGAGACCAGGAGCGGCATTGTCGCCTTGATCGACTTCATGCCGCCGCGCGGCAAGGCGTCCGACGTCGTGCGGCTGGTCCGCGGCGTCAGCGGTACGGTGAAGCTGCGGATGGAGCTCGTGATCCGCTTCGGCTTTGGCATCGACATTCCCTGGGTGCGCCGTTGCAAGGACGGTTCGCTGCTGGCGGTCGCCGGCCAGGACATGACCGTGCTGCGCACGCCGGTCGGGACCCGCGGCGAGGACCTGACGACGGTTGCCGAATTCGAGGTGAAGGCCGGCGAGACCGTGCCGTTCGTGCTGACCTATGGCCCCTCGCACCTCGACCCGCCCGAGCCGATCGATCCGGAGATCGCGCTCCAGGAGACCGAAAAATTCTGGAAGGACTGGTGCAGCCGCTGCACGCGGGACGGCGAGTATCACGATCTCATCATGCGTTCGCTGATCACGCTGAAGGCGCTGACCTTCGGCCCGACCGGCGGCATCGTCGCGGCGCCCACGACCTCGCTGCCCGAGAAGCTCGGCGGCAGCAGGAACTGGGACTACCGCTTCTGCTGGCTGCGCGATGCCACCTTCACGCTGCTGGCGCTGATGAACTCGGGTTATACCGAGGAGGCCTTGGCCTGGCACAATTGGCTCTTGCGCGCCGCCGCCGGCTCGCCGGCGAACATGCAGATCATGTACGGCATCTGGGGCCAGCGGCGCCTGTTGGAATGGGAGGCGCGCTGGCTCGACGGCTATGAGGGCGCCCAGCCGGTCCGCGTCGGCAATGCCGCGCATGCACAGCTGCAGCTCGACGTCTATGGCGAGCTGATCGACGCCTTCCACCAGTCGCGCATGGCCAGGCTCAAGCTCAATGACGAAGCGACCTGGGCGCTGGAATGCGCGGTGCTCAATCATCTCGCCGAGGTCTGGGACCAGCCCGACCACGGCATCTGGGAGCGGCGCGGCGAGCCGAAGCACTACGTCTTCTCCAAGGTGATGACCTGGGTCGCCTTCGACCGCGGCATCAAGAGCGCCGAGACCTTTGGCTTCAAGGCGCCGCTGCTGCACTGGCGCGCGCTGCGCGAGGCCATTCACCGCGACGTCTGCAACAATGGCTTCGACGCGGAGGAAAATGCCTTCGTCGAGTCCTACGGCTCAAAGCTGCTCGACGCCAGCGTGCTGCTGGTGCCGGCGGTCGGCTTCCTGCCGGCGGAGGACCCGCGCATCCGCGGTACCATCGCGGCCGTCGAAAAGCACCTGATGCGCGACGGCTTCGTGCTGCGGCACGATCCGCGCGAGGTGTCCGAGGAAAAGCAGCCGATCGAGGGCGCGTTCCTGGCTTGCACCCTCTGGCTCGCCGATGCCTATGTGCTGTCGGGCGATCTCGACACGGCGCAGGTGCTGTTCGACCGCGTGGCCGCCCTTGCCAACGACGTCGGGCTATTGGCCGAGGAATACGATTCCGTGGCGGGCCGCCAGACCGGCAACTTCCCGCAGGCGCTGACCCACATCGCGCTGGTCAACACCGCGCATAATCTATCGGCGGCAAGGCAGGAGAGCGAGAAGCCCGCGATGCAGCGGTCGAAGTAGATCGGCGCGGCAGGTTCTTCACCTCTCCCCGCTGGGGAGAGGTGGGCACCCAGCGGCAGGCGATAGTTGAGGCCATCAAGCCCTAGCCGACCCCGTTCCGCTTCAAGATCATCTCCATTGCCTCCGCAAAACCGTCCTGTTCGTTGGTTGCGGTGACGTGGGTGGCCCGGTCCTTGACGTCGTCGGTGGCATTGCCCATGGCGATCGAGGTGCCGCTGACGCGGAACATCGCAAGGTCGTTCTGCATGTCGCCGATGGTGGCGACCGTGTCGGTCGCGATGCCGAGGCGCTTGGCCATCGCCTCGACGAAGGTGCCCTTGTTGAAGCCGGGCGGGGTGATGTCGAGATAATAGGTCTGCGAGCGCACCGCGGTCGCCTCGCTGCCGAGCGCCTCCTGCATCGCCTTCTCGCAACGCTCGAGCCCGGCGGCGTCGGTGCTGGCACCGACGATCTTGCAGGCGCTGGCAAGGTACGGCGAGAAATCCGTCACGATGGTCGGATCGGAGCGGATGGTGTGCTGCTCATGGGCGACGTATTTACCGCCAGGGTTGTCGATCAGCCATTTGTCGGTGGTGAACAGCCAGATGTCGGCGCGGAACTCCCGGAGGATCTGCAAGGACCGCTCGACCGCGCCTGCGGGGATGAGGTGCTGCTCGACCGGCTTCATCTCGGGATCGACGATCGAGGAGCCGTTGAACGGGCCGACCGGCAGCCACAGCGCCAGCGGCTCGATCAGGAAGCGCATCCCGATGGCGGGGCGGCTGGAGGTGATGGTGAAGCCGATGCCAGCCTGGTGCAGCCGCTGCACCGCGGACCTC
This sequence comes from Bradyrhizobium sp. 1200_D9_N1_1, assembly GCF_052075915.1. Classification (NCBI taxonomy): domain Bacteria; kingdom Pseudomonadati; phylum Pseudomonadota; class Alphaproteobacteria; order Hyphomicrobiales; family Nitrobacteraceae; genus Bradyrhizobium; species Bradyrhizobium sp. 1200_D9_N1_1. Next base: position 2,502,429 of record NZ_CP197226.1, read on the forward strand.
GCACGTTCCGTCAGCGTCTTGTCCTTGGTCAGCAGCGTGCCGTCGACGTCGGAGACCACGAGTGAGATTGGCGTCATGGCAGAACCTTGGGTATTGCGCCGCCCAGTTTCAATTGCCGCACGACGCCGTCCACGATCGCCTCGACGGTTTCGTCGATCGAGACGGTGACGACGTGCTCGCTCGCCTCCGGGGCTTCCAGCGTGTTGAACTGGCTCGTCAGCAGCCCTGGCGGCATGAAGTGGCCCTTGCGGTGCGCGAGGCGTTCGGCGATCAGCTCCTTCGTGCCCTTCAGGAAGACGAAGCGGACGTCGTCGCGCCCCCGCAGCAGTACGTCACGATAGGTGTGCTTCAGCGCCGAGCAGGCGATGATGACGTGCTTGCCGCTCTTGCAGACCCGTTCGATCTCGTCGGCGATGGCGTTGAGCCAGGGCCAGCGGTCCTCGTCGGTGAGGGGATGGCCGGCCTTCATCTTCTCGACATTGCTGGCGGGATGAAAGCTGTCGCCGTCCTCGAAGCGCCAGCCGAGCCGCTCGCCCAGCGCCTCCGCAACCGTGCTCTTGCCCGAACCCGACACGCCCATCACGATCAACGCACAAGGTGCTTCAACGCGGCCCACGAATTTCCTCCGGAAGCGCGGCCTGGTCGACCAGCCAGACGGTCTCACCATTCGAGCGCGCGCGTACAGCCGGCAGAGTCTCGCCATTGAGGAGGCGCGTCAAGATCGGCTGCTTGTCATGTCCCGCAATCTCGAACAGCATTTCGCGGCAGGACGCAAGGACGGGCAGGGTGAGGGAGACCCGCGGCACGAAGGGGGCCACATTGGCCTTGGGCACCCCGACGACCCAACGCTTGCTCTCCTCGATCTCGGGATAGCCGGGAAACAGCGAGGCGGTGTGGCCGTCCGGGCCGGCGCCCATCAAGACCAGGTCGAACAGTGGCCGGGCCGGATCGAGGCTTTCCGAACCGTAGAAGGCCTGCAGCTCGCGCGCATAGGCGGCGGCGCCTTGATCCGGGTTCTCAGTCGCGGTCGGGATCGGGTGGACATGGCCGGAGGGCGCATTGCGGTCGAGAAAGGTCGCGCGCGCGACCGCCATGTTGTTGAGGGGATCGTTCTCAGCCACGAAGCGCTCGTCGCCGATGAACCAGTGCACGCGATCCCACGGGATTTTTCCACGCCAGGAATCGCCGCCGAGCAGTTGATAGAGCTTTTTCGGGCTCGAGCCGCCGGTCAGGCAGATCGCGATACGCCCCGGATTGGCGCCAATCCGCGCCATCACCCGTTCCGCCGCGGCCTGCGCAAGGGCCTCGGCGTCGGCCGCGACAATCAGCTTCGGCTTGCCGGCCGCCGCCATCACGAAAACTTCCGCCAGCTTCGTCCGTCGCGCCGGAGCAGCTCGTCCGCGCAGGCGGGGCCGTCGCTGCCGGCTTCATAGGTCTCGATGCCGTTGGTGCCCTCGCTCTTCCAGGCGTCCAGGAACGGCTGCACCGCCTGCCATCCGGCCTCGATGCCGTCGGCGCGCTGGAACAGTATGTTGTCGCCGATCATGCAGTCGTAGATCAGCGTCTCGTAGCCGGTCGAGGGATCGACGCGGAAATAGTCGCCATAGCGGAACTTCATCTCGACGCCGTCGATGGTGATGCTCGGGCCCGGAATCTTGGCGTTGAACTGAAGCTCGATGGTCTCGGTCGGCGCGATGCCGATGGTAAGGAAGTTCTGCGACAGGCGGTCGACGTCCGTGCCCGAAAACATCGACAGCGGCGCCTGCTTGAACTTGATCGCGACTTCGGTGCGCTTGTGACCCAGCGCCTTGCCGGTGCGCAAGTAGAAGGGGACGCCGGCCCAGCGCCAATTGTCGATCATCAGCTTGAGCGCGACAAAGGTCTCGGTGGTGCTGCCGGGCTTGACGTCCTCGGTCTTGCGATAGTCCGTGATCTCCTCGTCGCCGATGCGGCCGGCGAGATATTGCGCGCGCACTGAATTCTTCAGCGCCTCTTCCCGGCTGGGCTGCTGGATCGAGGTGAGCACGTCGGCCTTCTCGGAGCGCACGGAATGCGCGTCGAAGCGGGCGGGGGGCTCCATCGCGACCAGCGACATCAGCTGGAACAGATGGTTCGGTACCATGTCGCGCAGCGCGCCGGTGGCGTCGTAGAAGCCGCCGCGATGGCCGACGCCGAGCTTCTCTTCCACCGTGATCTGGATGTGGTCGATGTGGTTGCGATTCCAGATCGGCTCGAACATGCCGTTGGCAAAGCGCAGCACCAAAATGTTCTGCACCGTCTCCTTGCCGAGATAGTGATCGATCCGGTAGATCTGGTGCTCGTCCATGATCTTCAGGAGCTCGGCGTTCAGCGCGCGTGCCGAGGCGAGATCGGTGCCGAACGGCTTTTCGATCACGAGGCGTCGCCAGGCGCCGTTCTCCTCCATCATGCCGGTGCGGCCGAGCTCGCGCGCGGTCGGCGCGAACGCGGCGGGCGGCGTTGCCAGATAGAACAGCCGGTTGCCGCCGGTGTCCTGCGCGCATTCCAGCGAATCCAGATGCTCGCGCAAGCGGTCGAAGGACGGCGAGTCCTTCGGGTCGGCCTCGACGAAGGTCAGGCATTGCAGCAGCTTCTGGGCGATATCGTCGTCCACGGGTCGCGTCGCGAACTGGCGCAGGCCCTTCAACAGGCTGCTGCGCAGCTCGTCATCCGATTGGCCCTTGCGGGCCACGCCGACGACACAGAACTTTTCCGGTAACAGGTGCTCGGCCGCGAGATTGTAGAGCGAGGGCATCACAAGGCGATGAGTAAGGTCTCCGGTCACGCCAAAGATGACGAAGGCGCAATTTTCCGGCTTGCGCTTGGCTTGCGGGTCTTTTGTCACGAATGATCGGCCTTCGCTCTGTTACTTGATACTTCGCCTTTTATTTGGGCTTCGAAGCGCCCGGCTGCTTCGGCTCCTTGTGGCCGCCGAAACCCGCGCGCATCGCGGAGAGAATTTTTTCGGCGAAGGTGTGTTCCTTGCGGGAACGGAAACGTGTGTAGAGCGCCGCGGTCAGAACTTCGGCCGGCACCGCTTCGTCGATCGCCGCATTCACGGTCCAGCGGCCTTCGCCGGAATCTTCGACGAAGCCGGAATATTCCGCCAATGCCGGGCTGTCGGCGAGCGCCGTCGAGGTGAGATCGAGCAGCCAGGACGGGATCACGCTGCCGCGCCGCCAGACTTCTGCGATGTCGGCGAGATCGAAATCGTAGCGATGGTCCGCCGGCAAGGCATCGATGTTGGCGTTCTTGAGGATGTCGAACCCTTCGGCATAGGCCTGCATCAGGCCGTATTCGATGCCGTTGTGGATCATCTTGACGAAGTGGCCGGCGCCGACGGGGCCGGCGTGGATATAGCCCTGCTCGATGCGGGGATCGCGCCCCTCACGTCCTTCCGTGCGCGGAATGTCGCCGGCGCCGGGCGCGAGCGCGGCGAAGATCGGATCGAGCCGGTCGACCACCTGTTTCTCGCCGCCGATCATCATGCAATAGCCGCGGTCGAGACCCCAGACGCCGCCGGAGGTGCCAACGTCGACATAGTGGATGCCGCGTGCCTTCAGCGCCTTGCCGCGGCGGACGTCGTCCTGCCAGAAGGTGTTGCCGCCGTCGATGATGACGTCGCCTTCCTGCATCACGCCCGCGATCGTGTCGATCGTCGTCTCGGTGATGCGTCCCGCAGGCAGCATCACCCAGGCCGTGCGCGGCCGCTCCAGCTTTGCGACGAACTCCTCCAGCGTCGCCGAGCCTACCGCGCCGTCTGCGGCAAGGCCGGCGACGGCCTTGGCGTCCTTGTCATAGACCACGGTCGAATGGCCGTGGCGCATCAGCCGGCGAACGATGTTGCCGCCCATCCGGCCGAGGCCGATCATGCCGAGTTGCATCTGAGAGATTCCCTTAATTCAGCGCGTCGTTAAGCGCCGCGTTGAGCGCCGCGAGACCCTTCTTGAGTCCGCCCTTCAGGTGGACGCGCAATGCGCGCCGCCCGCGCTCGGTGAGCACATCGAAATCGCCGCGCGCCTGCGCCGCCTTGATCACGCCGAAGCTGGCCTTCTGGCCCGGCACGGCCAGGTCCTTGGCGTCGTCAGCGGTGATCTGGAGGAACACGCCGCTGTCGGGCCCGCCCTTGTAGGCCTGTCCCGTCGAGTGCAGGAAGCGCGGTCCGAACTCGGCGCAGGTCGCGACATGGCGCTTCTCGCGCACCTCGAGCCGCATCGCCTGAAGCGCGTCGATGGTGGCCTTGTCGCGCGCGATGTAGCCGAGCAGGGCGACATAATCGCCATGGCCCGAGCGCGAGAGATGCGCCTTCAGCCAGGAAGTGAGGTCGCCGTTGGCGCCGGCGGCGCGCAGTGCCGTGGCGTTGGCCTCGTCGGTATAGAGATCGGCCTCGTCGGTGCTGACCACCGGCTGCTCCGCCGGCAGCGCGCCGGTCTTCTCGAACGACGCGGTGAGCTCGCGGGTCTTGATCTTGGCCGCTTCCACGTCCGGCTGGTCGAACGGGTTGATGCCGAGGATGCTGCCTGCCACCGCCGTCGCCATCTCGAAGCGGAAGAACTCCTGACCGAGATGGTCGATCGACTTCATCACGATGCGCACGACGGGATGGCCGGCCGCTTCGATCGCGGCAAGCTTCGAGTCATGGGCGGCGTCCGCCTCGCCCTCGGTACGGATGTCGATGAAGAAGCGGTCGTTGCCGTAAGCTGCGGCTTCGCCCAGCGGCTCGCCGTCGATCGGGATCAGGCCCTTGCCCTCCTTGCCGGTCGATTCCGCGATCAGCTGCTCGGCCCAGGCGCCGAAATCGGTGATCTTCTTCGACGACAGGATCGTCACCTTGTCACGGCCTTCGAGGCCGGCGAGGCCCATGGCAAGGCCGAGCTGCACGCCGGGATTCTCGCTTGGCGGCACGTCCGGTCCGCAGGAGCGGGCCATCGCGAGCGCATGCTTGACGAAGGTCTTGACGTCGATGCCCGCGGTCGCCGCCGGTACGAGGCCGAACGGCGAGAGCACCGAATAGCGGCCGCCGATCGAGGGCTCGCCGTGGAAGATGCGGGCGTAGTTCAGCGTCTTGGCCGATTTCTCCAGCGACGAGCCGGGATCGGTCACCGCGATGAAGCGGTGGCCGGTCTTCACCTTGGGGCCGACCGCCTGCGCGACGCGGTCGTGGAAATAGTCCTTCATCGCGTTCGGCTCGGTGGTGCCGCCGGACTTGCTGGACACGATGAACACGGTGTTGGCGATGTCGATCTTCGCTTCCATCGCCCGCACCTGGGCGGGATCCGTGGAATCGAGCACATGCAGCTTCGGAAAGCCTGACTTTCGCGCAAAGGTCTCGGCCAGCACCTCGGGCCCGAGGCTCGATCCGCCCATGCCGAGCACGACCGCATCGGAGAATTTCTGGCCCTTCACGCGGCTCGCATAGTCCTCGTAGTCGGCGACGTCGGCCTTGGCGGCGCTGTCGAGCCAGCCGAGCCATTTGTCCTCGTCGGCCCCGGTCCAGACCGATTTGTCACGCTGCCACAGCCTGCGGATCTTGGCCGACGCGCGCCATTCCTCGGTGCTCTTCGCCACCGCCTTACCGAGCCCGTCGCCGAGCGACAACTGCTGGCGGTCGAGCGCGGGCCCGAGCACGGTGGCGCGCTTGTGCGCAACGGCGCCGTAGAGCTTGTCGGCGGCGTCGGCGAACAGCTTGACGCCATCCTTGACCAGCTCTTCGGTGATCGCGTCGAGCGAGACGCCGGAGCGCTCCAGCTCCTCCAGCACGCGCCTTGCGTCGTCGATGTTCTCTTCCAGGCTGTCGCGCGGCTTGCCGTGGTCGCGGAACGCATCCAGCGTCGCCGGCGGCACGGTATTGATGGTGTCGGGGCCGATCAGCTCCTCGACATAGAGGACGTCGCTGTAATCCTTGTTCTTGGTGCCGGTCGAGGCCCACAGCATGCGCTGCGGCTTGGCGCCCCTGGCGGCGAGCTTGTCCCAGCGGGAACCGGAGAACAGGCGCTTGTAATCCTGGTAGGCGACCTTGGCGTTGGCGATGGCGACCTTGCCCTTCAGCGCGGCAAGCCGTTCCTTCTCGCTGGGGTCGTTGGCGCGCGCGATCTTCTCGTCGAGCTGCTTGTCGACCACCGAGTCGATCCGGCTGACGAAGAAGCTCGCGACGCTCGCGACATGCGACGGATCGCCGCCGCCCGCGACGTATTTCTCGAGGCCGGCGAGATAGGCCTCCGCGACCTGGAGGTAGACGTCCCTGGAGAACAGCAGCGTGATGTTGATGCTGATGCCCTCGCCGATGAGCGTCTCGATCGCTGGCAGGCCTTCCGGCGTCGCCGGCACCTTAACCATCAGGTTCTTGCGGTTGACGTCCTTCCAGAGCCGCCGTGCCTCGGCGACCGTCCCGGTGGTGTCCATCGCAAGATAGGGCGAGACCTCCAGGCTGACATAGCCGTCGCCCCCCTTGAGGCGGTCATAGACCGGGCGGAGCACGTCGGCGGCGTTCTGGATGTCCTCGACCGCGACGGCTTCGAACAGGTCGGCCACGCTCCGGTCGCCGCGCTTCAGCGCCTTGCCGATCGGGGCGTCGTACTCGTCCGAACTGCCGATCGCCTTCTCGAAGATCGACGGATTGGAGGTGACGCCCTTGACGCCGTCGGTGTCGATCAGCCGCTTGAGGTCGCCCTTGGCGATGAAGCCACGGGCCAGGAAGTCCAGCCAGACGGCTTGTCCGTGCTTTTCCAGTTCTTTGACGGGATTCATGATACTTATTTATCTCCAAGCCTGCGGGCGAGGGGTTTCCGCGCCGGTCCTGACGCGCTATCCTCTAGCTTAGATGCTCCCGGGAGGGAACCAATCAAGGGAATAGGCGTCATACCCTCCAGTGTAACTCCGTCGCGATCATGGCGATCCAGGCGGGTGCGGCCGTGTTGCGTAAAAAGTCGCTGGCCGGGGAGGTTCGGTCGAGGTCTCGTTGCGTAACGTCTGCCGGCCGCTGCACAGAGTGCATCGGCGGATTCCGATCCGCCTGATGCTTCATCGCCCGGTCGCGAATGGCCATGCTGGGGGAAGGCATGCACGCACATCCTGACGGCCCACCGCTCGCCGTCACCGACGGATCGCAATCAGTCGTGCCGGCCGTAGGTATCGACGCGGCCCACGATCTCGAAATCAACCCATGCACGACGTATCTGCGGCTGCTGGTCGCGGCGGGCTTTGCGATGACCCTGCTCAGCGCCGGCCTTGCCGTCGACTGGTGGGACGGCCTCGGCGACTACGACACGACGGTCGGCTATGCCGGCGTCGCGGTGTTCGGCCTGGTCACCAGCCGGCTGATCTGGATGCTCCCCGCCGAACGCGGGCCGGTGGTGATCGTCACCCCCTATGGCATCCGCGATCTCCGCATCGGCAATGAATTTCTGCTGTGGGAGTCGATTGCGGAGGTTTCGACCGAGGAGCGGCGCGGCCGCAAGACGATCGTGCTGACGCCGACGCCGGGCTTGCAGCGGCAGCTCTCCTGTATCCGCGCCAACATCCGGTCGACGTCGCGCGGCGTGCAGGACGATCGCATCATCATACGCCCCGACGGACTGGCGACCGATTTTGACACATTGCTGCGCGCCTGCCGCGACTGTCATGCCGCCAGCGATTCACGCACCGCATTGCGGCGGGACTGCGATCAAGGCGCGGAAGGCTCGGGTTCGGTCTCACAAGGCTTGGCCGCACAAGCGTCATAAAGCTGCCGCCGGCTGACGGCTATGCTGCACCGCCGGATAGGCTGATCCCCGGTAACGCCCGGATGTTGCGGCCGAGTGACATTTGCTGGAAATGAGCGAAGATATACATAGATTCGCATAAATAACAGGCAGGTGCCTGTTCGTAACTCACCTGGTTGCCTACGTTGTGCGTTGCGTCGAGTCGGCCCCCGGGTGTCCAATGATCGTCATGTGCTCACGCTGATTCGAAACGGCCTGAGGAACGGTCCGGTAACTGCTTTCGTTTCAGCTTGTAGCGGAACTCACGCGGAGAGGGATCATGTACAACGATTCTCTATTCAACGCTTTCGCTCGGTCGTTCGAGGCGAGAAGCCAGCACGACATGTCGATGGCGGAATATCTGGAATCGTGTCGAAGCGATCCCATGAAATACGCGAACGCGGCCGAACGACTGCTAGCAGCGATCGGTGAACCCCAGACGATTGACACGGCCAAGGACCCACGCCTTGGCCGTATTTTTTTGAACCGCACCATCCGTACCTATCCGGCCTTCGCCGGCTTCTACGGCATGGAAGAAACCATCGAGCGCATCGTTGGTTTCTTCCGGCACGCGGCGCAGGGCCTGGAGGAGCGCAAGCAGATCCTCTATCTGCTCGGCCCCGTCGGCGGCGGCAAATCCTCGCTCGCCGAGCGGCTGAAGTCGCTGATGGAAGTGCATCCGATCTACGTGCTCAAGGCCGGCGACGAACTCTCGCCCGTGTTCGAGAGCCCGCTCAGCCTGTTCGATCCCGATCAGCTCGGGCCGATGCTGGAGGAGAAATACGGCATTCCGCGCCGGCGCCTCACCGGATTGATGAGCCCGTGGTGCTACAAGCGGCTTGAGGCCTTCGGCGGCGACATTTCCCAGTTCCGGGTTGCAAAAATCCAGCCGTCGCGGCTGCGCCAGATCGCGATTGCCAAGACCGAGCCCGGTGACGAGAACAACCAGGACATCTCCTCGCTGGTCGGCAAGGTCGACATCCGCAAGCTCGAGACCTACGCGCAGAACGACCCCGACGCCTACAGCTATTCCGGCGGTCTCAACCGCGCCAATCAGGGTATCCTCGAATTTGTCGAGATGTTCAAGGCGCCGATCAAGATGCTGCACCCGCTGCTCACGGCGACGCAGGAAGGCAACTACATCGGCACCGAGAACATCGGTGCGATCCCGTTCACCGGCATCATCCTCGCGCACTCCAACGAGGCGGAGTGGGCGAGCTTCAAGGCCAACAAGAACAACGAAGCCTTCATCGACCGCATCTGCGTGATCAAGGTGCCCTATGTCCTGCGGGTCACGGAAGAGCAGAAGATCTACGAGAAGCTGATCCAGGGCTCCGAGCTGGCGTCGGCGCCGTGTGCGCCGTCGACGCTGGAGACGATGGCGCGTTTCTCGGTGATGTCGCGCCTGCGCAAGCACGAGAATTCCACCGTGTTTGGCAAGATGCGGGTCTACGACGGTGAGAGCCTGAAGGAATCCGATCCGAAGGCGCGCAGCGTCCAGGAATATCGCGATGCCGCCGGCGTCGACGAGGGCATGGACGGCGTCTCCACGCGCTTTGCCTTCAAGATCCTGGCTGCAACCTTCAACCACGATCCGCAGGAGGTCGCCGCCGACGCCGTGCATCTGATGTACGCGCTGGAGCAGTCGATCAAGCGCGAGCAGCTGCCCGAGGAAGTCGAGAAACGGTACCTCGAATTCATCAAGGCGGACCTCGCGCCGCGCTATGCCGAGTTCATCGGAAACGAGATCCAGAAAGCCTATCTCGAATCCTACTCGGATTACGGCCAGAACCTGTTCGATCGCTACGTCGACTATGCCGATGCCTGGATCGAGGACCAGGACTTCAAGGATCCCGATACGGGACAGCTCCTGGATCGCGAATTGTTGAACCAGGAACTGACCAAAATCGAGAAGCCGGCGGGCATCGCCAACCCCAAGGATTTCCGCAACGAGGTGGTCAAATTCTCGTTACGGTCGCGGGCCCAGAACGGCGGCAAGAATCCGACCTGGACCTCCTACGAGAAGATTCGCGACGTGATCGAAAAGCGGATATTCTCCCAGGTCGAGGACCTGCTTCCGGTCATCTCCTTCGGGTCGAAGAAGGACGGCGAGACGGAGAAGAAGCACGGCGAGTTCGTCGCACGCATGGTGGAGCGCGGCTACACCGAGCGTCAGGTTCGCCGGCTCGTCGAATGGTATATGCGTGTGAAGCAGGCCGGTTGAGGCGGATGGAAAAGTGCCCATTCACATTATTGACAGGCGCCTGAATCCAGGCGGCAAGAGTCTTGAGAACCGCCAGCGGTTCTTGCGTCGGGCCAAATCCCTGGTGCAGGGCGCCGTCAAGAAGACCTCGCAGGAACGCGACATCAAGGACGTCCTGGAGGGTGGTGAGGTCACGATCCCGCTCGACGGGATGCATGAGCCGCGTTTCCGCCGCGAAGGCGGAACGCGCGACATGGTGTTGCCCGGAAACAAGAAGTTCGTCGAGGGCGACTATCTGCAGCGTTCCGGCCAGGGCAGCGCCAAGGATTCCGGTCCCGGCGAAGGCGACAGCGAGGACGCCTTCCGCTTCGTGCTGAGCCGCGACGAATTCGTCGATCTCTTCCTCGACGACCTCGAGCTGCCGGATCTTGCCAAGCGCAAGATCGCGCAGACCGAGAGCGAGGGCATCCAGCGCGCCGGCTACACCACGTCGGGCTCGCCCGCCAACATCTCGGTGAGCCGGACGGTGAAGCTCGCGCTCGCCCGCCGCATCGCGCTCAAGCGTCCCCGCAAGGACGAGATCGAAGAGCTCGAAGCCGCAATCGCGGCATGCACCGACGAGGACGAGCGTGTGGTGCTTCTCGCCGAGCTGGAAAAGCTGATGGCGAAGACGAAGCGGATTCCGTTCATCGATCCGCTCGACATCCGCTACCGCCGCTTCGAGACGGTGCCGAAGCCGGTCGCGCAGGCCGTGATGTTCTGCCTGATGGACGTCTCCGGCTCGATGTCCGAGCACATGAAGGATCTCGCCAAACGCTTCTACATGCTGCTCTACGTGTTCCTGAAGCGCCGCTACAAGCACGTCGAGATCGTCTTCATCCGCCACACCGACCGCGCCGAGGAGGTGGACGAGCAGACCTTCTTCTACGGCCCGGCCTCCGGCGGCACGCTGGTCTCCAGCGCGCTCCAGGCGATGCACGACATCGTGCGCGAGCGCTTCAATCCATCGGACTGGAATATCTACGCAGCGCAGGCCTCCGACGGCGACAACTCCTATTCCGACGGCGAGCTCACTGGGCTTCTGCTGACCGACAAGATCCTGCCGGTCTGCCAGTTCTTTGCCTATCTCGAGGTCGGCGAGTCCGGCGGCAGCGCCTTCGATCTCTCCGACTCCTCGCTCTGGACCCTCTATGAGCGCCTGCGCAACAGCGGCGCACCGCTCTCGATGCGCAAGGTCAGCGAGCGCAGCGAGATCTTCCCGGTGTTCCACGACCTGTTCCAGCGCCGCGAAACCTCTCAGGAGAAAGCCGCTCCATGACGGAAAGATTGTTCGAAGGCGCGGATTGGGACTTCCACACCTTGCAGCGCATCACCGATGCCTGTGAGGAGGTGGCGAAGAACGATCTCGGGCTCGACGTCTATCCGAACCAGATCGAGGTCATCACCGCCGAGCAGATGCTGGATGCCTACTCGTCGGTCGGCATGCCCCTGTTCTACAAGCACTGGTCCTTCGGCAAGCACTTCGCGTACCACGAGGCCTCCTACCGCAAGGGCCTGATGGGCCTCGCCTATGAGATCGTGATCAACTCCTCGCCCTGCATCTCCTATCTGATGGAGGAGAATACGGCGACGATGCAGACGCTGGTGATCGCGCACGCCGCCTTCGGCCACAATCACTTCTTCAAGAACAACTATCTGTTCAAGCAGTGGACCGACGCCGACGGCATTCTGGACTATCTCGATTTCGCCAAGAACTACGTCATGCAGTGCGAGGAGCGCTACGGCCGCGCCGAGGTCGAGCGTACGCTCGATGCCGCGCACGCGCTGATGTCGCACGGCATCGACCGCTACCCGGGCAAGAAGAAGCTCGACCTGCGCGCCGAGGAGAAGCGGGCAGGGCGTCGCCGCCAGCACGAGGAGGAGGTCTTCAACGACCTCTGGCGCACCGTGCCGGCGGGGAAGAGCAAGAGCCGTTCCGCGCTCAGCGTCGAGCGGCGCCGCAAGCTGCTCGGCCTGCCGCAGGAAAACCTGCTCTACTTCCTGGAAAAGAGCGCGCCGCGGCTGGCGCCCTGGCAGCGCGAATTGCTGCGCATCGTCCGCCACATCGCGCAATATTTCTATCCGCAGAGCCAGACCAAGGTGATGAACGAGGGGACGGCGACCTACGTCCACTATCGCATCATGACCAAGCTGCACCAGCAGGGCCGCATCACCGACGGCAACTTCCTCGAATTCCTGGGATCGCACACCAACGTGGTGTTCCAGCCCGAATTCGACGATCCGCGCTTCTCCGGCTTCAATCCCTACGCGCTCGGCTTCGCCATGATGCAGGACATCGAGCGCATCGTCACCAGCCCGTCGGACGAGGACCGCGAGTGGTTCCCTGACATCGCCGGCAAGAACGACGTGATGGGCGTGCTGCGCGACGTCTGGGCCAACTACCGCGACGAGAGCTTCATCGGCCAGTTCCTGAGCCCGAAGCTGATGCGGCAGCTGCGCATGTTCCATCTGCACGACGACCCCGAGGAGCGTGCCGGCATCCGCGTCGATGCCATTCACGACGAGCGCGGCTTCCGCCGCGTCCGGCGCGAGCTGGCGCGGCAGCACGATGTCGGCTACATCGACGCCAATATCGAGGTGGTCGACGTCGATCTCTCCGGCGACCGCCGGCTGATCCTGCATCACCACGTCATCAAGGGCGCACAGCTCAACGAGACCGACGCCAAGCGCGTGCTCCAGCATCTGGCGGACCTCTGGACCTACGACGTCGCGCTGATCGAGGTCGATGCCAACGACAAGGTCCTGCGTGAATATGTCGTGAGCCCGCGCCCGATCCCGGCGGCGGTGGCCTGAGGCGCCGGCAACTTCTGGCGCTTGACGATGAGTCCCTACTAGTGCGCCGACGAAGGTGCGTTCCCTCCCCCACAAGGGGGGAGGGAACGGAGAGAGCGTTGCCTTGCCCTGGCCAGACTCGATTTGACCTCAGCTCATCACGCTTTCGTCTTCGCTGGCTTCTTCTTCACCTTGGACGCGTTCAGGGCCACGGCTGCGCGGATCAGCGCCTTCAGCGCTTTCTCGTTGATTTTCTCGCCTTCGCGAATATCGATCGCGCGCCGCACATTGCCGTCGAGGCTGGAATTGAACAGGCCGGCCGGGTCATCGAGCGCCGCACCCTTTGCAAAGGTCAGCTTCACGACGGCCTTGTAGGTTTCGCCGGTGCAGATGATGCCGTCGTGCTCCCACACGGGAACGCCGCGCCACTTCCATTCCTCGACCACGTCAGGGTCGGCGTCCTTGATCAGGGCGCGAATCCGCCCGAGCATCTCGCCGCGCCAGTCGCCGAGCTCCTTGATCCTGCCGTCGATCAACTTGGACGCCGACGCTCCGTCCGCGTCCTTCGGGCTGCTTGTCTTCATCGCGGCGGCCTTCTTCATGACCTCGCCTCGCGCTGCATGCCGCTGCGCCGGTCAAGATAGGGCAGCGCGAACAGATACAGCCCGGTCGCGAGCAGCGGGATCAGCGGGACGAGCGCCAGGAAACCGATCCACACGGCCTGGATCTGCATGGTCATCGCGACGATGTTCGCGATGACGGCGAGCGTGAAGGCGATGGACAGCCAGCGATGGATTTGTCGAATGTTCAACGAGACCTCCTTTGCAATGGTCGGAATGGATGTACGCCGCCGGCTCAATCCGGTCGCGCCAGCAGCTCGTCCAGCTTGGTGAGAAACTGCTTCCAGCCGGCATGCGCGCCGCCATAGGCCTGCTTCTGCGTCGGGCTGAAGCCCGCCTGCTCGACGCGCAGATGCGTGCCCGCATTCGTCGGTGTCAGCGTGAAGGTGACGACGCTTCGCAAGTCGAACGCCGCATCCTCATGCGCGAAATTCCAGGTGTAGGCGAGCGTCTTCTGCGGCTCGATGGTGAGCACCTCGCAGTCCAGCACGCCGCCCCATTCGCCGCGAAGATTGAAGCGATGGCCGACTGACGGCTTGAAGTCGTTCTTCATCAGCCATTCCTCGATCAGGTGCGGCTGTGTCAGCGCGCGCCAGATCCGCTCGGCCGGAAAGGCAAATTCGCGCTCGATGACGACGGCGCGGGTCTCGCTCGAGGTTTCGGTCATTGGTCCATCCTCTTCAGGAGATCGTCGAGTGCGTCGAGCCGGTTCTGCCAGAACCCGGCCATCTGGCTGGTCCAGTCGAGCAGCGGATTGAGCGCACCGGGCTGGGCGCTGTAATGGGTCTGGCGTCCTTCATGGCGGTCGCGCACGAGGCCGGCCTGCTTCAGCGCGCCGAGATGTTTCGAGACCGCCGGCTGGGAAACGCCCGACCGTGCCGTCAGTGCCCCGACCGTCTGCTCGCCCTCGCGGCACAACCGCTCGAAGATCGCCCGCCGGGTCGGATCGGCGAGCGTCCTGAACAGGAGGTCGGGAGCGGTGGACATGCAAATTCCATAACCATTCAGTTATGGATCAATTCATAACCGCAGGGTTATGGGTAAGTCAAGCGTGTTTGGGGCTATTGGATTTCGGTACCGGCCGCAGGCTCCGCTGCACCTCTCCCGCTTGCGGGAGAGGTCGGCGCAAAGCGCCGGGTGAGTGTTCTCTCCTCTTGGGGGGTCTCGATCGCGGAGACACCCTCTCCCCAGCTCTCCCCCCGCGAGCGGGGGAGGGAGCGCACCTTTTTCGTGGCAACAGCAGTGCTCTAAGGCCGCAGATAGAGATATCCCTGCGACTGGAGCTCGGCCAGGCGGACCACGCCGCCTTTCTCCGCGCTGACGAAGCCCGGCAGCAGATCCGTCAGCGTGACGTTCTGCGCCTTCATCGTGTTGCCGCAGGCCGCGAGCTCGACGCCGTCCTTGGAGAACTCGCCGACGCGCTTGCTGACATCGGGGTTGGCCTGCGCCGAGTGAAACGCCTTCAGCGCCGGCCCGTGGATCACCAGCGCGATCGTGACGTGCTCGGGGCCGCCGACGCCGTCGATGTGGTTCTGGATGTTGCCGAGCACGAAATTGACCTTCTCGGCGTCGCTGAGGTGATAGACGACCTTGAGCCTGTTCGACGGCGGAGCCTCGGTCGCGGCCTGTGCGCGGGAGGCGCCGAGCGCCGCACCTAGCGCTGAAACGGCGCTCCACAGGATGTTCCGGCGGTTCATGGCGATCTCCCTCGGCTGCGCCCGAATTTGCCGGACACATATCACTTGTGGCGGAGCGCGGCGAGTTCCTTGCGGTCGGTCACCAGCGAGGCGCACTCGCCGTTGTCGGTGCGGTCGAGGCGGAAAATCTTGTCGTCGGCGCCGGCGACCAGCGATTGCTCGGCCTCGTCATCCGGCTTGTTGTTCTGCCAGACCCTGACCTGTTCGAGCCGAATGATGGCGGACCTGTTGTCCTTGGACAGCGCCACTTCGATGCCGCCGCCTTCGCAGTCGACCCCGCAGCCCATGCGGACTTCGTCGCCCTCCTTGAGAAGCACCGCGTGGCTGCCGCATGACCCGCTGGAGTCGAAATCGCCGCTGCGATGGCGATAGCGGAAGCCCAGGCGGAAGGAATTGTGGAGTTGCTTGTCCTCCTTGTCGGTTTCCGCGGAGATCAGCAGCTTCATCGACGCGACCTTCTGCTTGGGATGCCGCGCCAGGTGCTCGGCATCGTAGCGGCGGACGAAGCAGGCATAGGCCTTGTCACCCGGCGCCCCCGCATAGATTCGGGCCGTGAAGGCGTCGGCTTCGGCTTTTGTGGTTTCCCGGACTTTATCGGCCTCGTCGGCGTGGGCGAGGCCGGTGAATGCGGCAAGGACAAGCGGCAGGAGGAGGGCAAGCTTCATGGTCGCACCGAACGCGTGAGCCGTTGACGGCCCGCGGCGGGACGGTCAGGGCCGATTGGCCGTTAGTCGCGGGCGGAAAGCGTTGCGTTCAAGCGTTCCTGGCCGCACGCCTCGCGGGCAGCCTCGCGCAAGGTTCCCGCTGTAACAATTTGGAAGGAGGGGGTTGGTAAGCCCCTGGTTGTTGCAGATGACTGGTGGCGGTCAAAATGTCCATAAGTCAGAACTTGCCCAACCTTGCGATCGGCTATTCCCTTGCGCGGCTGTTCAAGTTGCTGGGAGCCAGCCTGCTGGCGACGCTGCTGTGCGGCGCGCTCGCATTCAGCTGGCACTATGGCAAGGACATCGCCACGATCCAGATCGCGCTCAGCTATTTCGGCATCGTGTTTTTCGGCCTGACCACCTGCAAGACGCTCTCGACATTGATCTCCGCCAGGGAGCCGGTCCTCTTCATCACCCGTATCGGCATTCGCGACACCAGGATCGCCGATGACACCATCTCGTGGAGATCGGTGAGGGACATATCGATCTTTCGGTATCGCAGCCAGAAGATCGTCGTTCTTCAGGTCGATCCTCTTCTTGCCGGGCGGTTCGAAGGCGGCTTTCTGAAGCGCGTCTTGTCGCTGCTGAACAAGCCCATTGGCGCGGACGGCGTGCTCGTCACGGGCGGCCTGACCATGGACGGCGAAACGCTGTTCGAGACCTGCAAGCAATACTGGACGGCCGGCCGGTTGGCATATTCGGGTCGCGCCGCAGCTGAGCCCGAGCCTGTCCATTAAAGCCCGATGTGTCTTGGCTGAACCAGTGGCGGACTTCGTCGCCCTGAGTGAGAAGCACCGCGTGGCTGCCGCACGACCCGCTGGAGTCGAAATCGCCGCTGCGATGGCGATAGCGGAAGCCCAGGCGGGCCGTTAGTCGCAGGGTAAGCGCGGCGCGTTCACGTTCGCTCCTCCCAGACATCGTCATCATTGGACCGACATGAGATGGATGTTCCGAGCGGTGCTTTAGTCGCTGGTTGGGCCAGAAGGGTTCAAGGTCCTCGCTCCCTGGAACTCGATGTCGCGAGTCCTTCGACATTGTCCCAGTTTGTCAATGTGATAGCCTTCACAGACGATTGCTTCTCGAAATCGTAGGGTGGGGCGGCCTTTGTAAGTTTGTGGAGTCCCCGCGCAATGGGCGAAATTCGCAACTTCAGATCCGGGAATCAGAACGAGCCGCCTTCGCACGGCGCCATGCCTCGTCGTCTCGCAGCAATCATTGTCGGTGACATCGCTTCCTACAGCCGCTTGATGCAGGCCGACGAGGAAGGCACGCATGTCCGCGTCAAGCGGATTGAGCGGGACCTCATCGAGCCCAGTATCGTCGAGCACCATGGAAGCCTGGTGAAGACGACGGGCGACGGCTTCATCGCTATCTTCGATAGCCCTGTTGAGGCCGTTCGCTGCAGCATCGTCATCCAGCAGAATCTCATCGGCCGCAATGCCTCGCTTCCGAAGCACTCCCGGATCGAGTACCGAATTGGCGTCAATCTCGGCGATGTCATCATCGAGCCGGACGACGTTTACGGCGATGGCGTCAACATCGCCACGCGTATCGAGGGCATTGCCGAGCCCGGTCAGGTCTACATCTCGGGCGCGATCTACGAGCAGATCAAGCACAAGGTGGTGTGCGGCTACGAGGCCCTTGGCGACCGCAAGGTGAAGAACATCACCGACCCCGTACGCATCTATCGCGTCCTGCCCGACGCAGATGCCGTCGGCGGGACGCGAGGCCGGCGCGAGAATACCTTGATCTTTCTCCTCAGCTTGACGTTGCTGGTCAGCGCAGCCGGCGTGCTCTGGTATCTTCTGGCGCAGCCGCCCGGCAAGGGAAGCGAGCAGGCCGCCACGCCGACTGCCTCTCCGGTCGCATCTCCTGTCCAGCAGCCTCCGGCGCGCGAATCGGCCGTGCCGACGCCGCAACCGTCGCCCTCGTTGGCTTCACCTGCGCCGCCGGCACCGACGCCGACGCCCAGCCAATCGCCGACGCCCGCCAGCGAGCCGGACATGACCGCCATTCGCGGCGGTAGCTTCACGATGGGAAGCAACGACGATCCGACCGAACGCCCTGTTCACCAGGTCGCGATCAAGCCATTCTCGATCGGCAAATACCCTGTAACGGTGCGGGAGTGGAATGAATGCGCCGCCGCAAAGGCGTGTGGCTTTACGGCGATCGGGAAGGACGACGCCCCCGTCACGAATGTAAGCTGGACCGATGCCCAGCAATATGCGGCCTGGCTGGCGCAGGCGACGAAGAAGCCGTACCGGCTTCCGAGCGAAGCGGAATGGGAATATGCGGCGCGCGGCGGAACGCAGAGCAAATATTGGTGGGGCGACAAGCTCCAGCCGGGCATGGCCGGGTGCAAGGATTGCGGTGACGCAGCCGCCGAGCAGCCGTCGAAGGTCGGCAGCTTCAAACCCAATCCATTTGGACTCTACGATATGGGCGGCGGCGTCGATCAGTGGGTCGCCGATTGCTGGCACAGGACTTATCAAGGCGCGCCCAATGACGGTTCGGCATGGAGCGGTGGGGACTGCAGTTCGCACGTCCTGCGCTCGGGCTCCTGGAAGAACGATTCGAGATACGTGCGGCCGTCCAACCGCGACGGCTACGATACCAATGTTCGTTACCCGACGCATGGATTCCGCGTCGCGCTCGGTCCTTGAGTGCAGGAGTAGATCCGATGCAAATCCTTCGCTGCGTTGCGCTGTCGGCGGTGCTCACATTGCTCCCGGGCGTGGCCTTCTCGCAGGGTAAGGCTGCTCCAAAGGACGCAAAGGTTTATTTCATCACCCCGTATGACGGGCAAAGGGTGCGCGCCGGTTTCCTGGTCCGGTTCGGCTTGCGCAACATGGGCGTGACGCATGCCGGCGACGACTACCAGAACGCCGGCCATCATCATTTGCTGGTCGACGTCAGCGACCCCATCGATCCGAAGGAGCCGATCCCGCAGGACAAGTCGCATCTGCATTTCGGGGCAGGGCAGACCGAAACATTTCTCGAGCTTCCGCCCGGGACCCATACCCTTCAACTGGTGCTGGGCGACGCGAAGCACTATCCGTTCGAGCCGCCTGTCGTGTCGGACAAGATCACCGTGCGCGTCAGGCCGCTGCCTCAGCGCGGCAGATGATCACCGCAGGCTGGCGTTGAACTTGTCCAGGGCCGCCGAGCCCGGGCACAGCGTGTCCGCTTCCAGCGTATTGAGCGGCGTCTCGACCGTGTTGAGATGCGCGTGCAGGTCTTCCGCGTCGGGATCGACATAGAGCAGGCCGGTCACGATCTGGCCCTTGGCGGCGTGCTTCGCGAGGAAGGTCTGGGCGCCGAGCCGGTCATGCGGATCGTAGTCCGCGTCGATCTTGCGCAGCGCGATCTTGCTGCCGTCATGCTGCTCGACCAATTGCACCGTGCCCGGCGCATAGTCCACGGCGATCGGATCGCGACCGACCAGCACGTCGAGCCGGTTCACCGCGTCGTTGTGCTCGCGGACATAGTCAAAGCTCTTGGTCGAGCCGGCATGGTTGTTGAAGGCGATGCAGGGGCTGATGACGTCGATGAAGGACGCGCCCTTGTGGCGGATCGCGGCCGCGATCAGCGGCACGAGCTGGGTCTTGTCGCCGGAGAACGAGCGCGCCACGAAGGTTGCGCCCAGTTGCAGCGCGATCGCCACGAGGTCGATGGCGTTGTCGGTGTTGGTCACGCCCTTCTTGGACTTCGAGCCGCGGTCGGCGGTCGCCGAGAACTGGCCCTTGGTGAGGCCGTAGACGCCGTTGTTCTCGACGATATAGGTCATGTTGACGGCGCGCCGGATCGAATGCGCGAACTGGCCGAAGCCGATCGAGGCGGAATCGCCGTCGCCGGACACGCCGAGATAGATCAGGTCGCGATTGGCGAGGTTGGCGCCGGTCAGCACGCTGGGCATGCGGCCGTGCACAGAGTTGAAGCCGTGCGAATTGCCGAGGAAATAGTCCGGCGTCTTCGACGAGCAGCCGATGCCGGAGATCTTCGCCACCCGGTGCGGCTCGATCGACAGCTCATAGCAGGCCTCGATGATCGAGGCCGTGATCGAATCGTGGCCGCAGCCGGCGCACAGCGTCGAGATCTTGCCCTCGTAGTCGCGATGGGTGTAGCCGAGCTCGTTCTTCTTGAGGCCCGGATGATGGAATTTCGGCTTGGCAATATAGGTCATGATACGGCCTTGCGGAGCGGGGTCACCTTGAGTTGATCCTGGTGATCGCCAATGGCTTTTGCGATGAAACGGGCGGTGATTGGTGAGCCGTCGTAATGCACGATCGGCACGAGGCGGACGGGATCGATGCCGTTCTCGTTGACGATGAGCTGGCGGAGCTGGCTGTCGCGGTTCTGCTCGACCACGTAGACGAAATCGTGCTCGGCGAGGAAGCTCGCCACGCTCGAGTGGAACGGGAAGGCACGGATGCGCAGGCGATCAAGCTGATGCCCGCGTGCCTCGAGCAATCCGATCGCCTCGTCCATCGCGGGGGAGGTGGACCCGAAATAGATCACGCCATATTTGGTCGGCCGTTCCGCATTGGCCTGCAGCGGCCGCGGCACGAGGTCCTGCGCGGTCTCGAACTTGCGCACCAGGCGCTGCATGTTGTCGGCGTAGACCGGGCCTTCCTCGGAGTAGCGCGCATAGCGATCCCGGGACGTACCGCGGGTAAAATAGGAGCCCTTGGTCGGATGCGTGCCGGGATAGGTGCGGTAGGGGATGCCGTCGCCGTCGACGTCGAGATAGCGGCCGAAGTCGCGGCCTTCCTCCAGCATCTCCGCGGTCATGATCTTGCCGCGGTCATACTGCCGCGCATCGTCCCACTTCAGCGGACGGCAGAGGCGGTGGTTCATGCCGATGTCGAGGTCGAGCATCAGGAAGATCGTGGTTTGCAGCCGCTCGGCGAGATCGAAGGCTGCGGCCGCGAACTCGAACGCCTCCGCCGGATCTTCCGGGAACAGCAGCACATGCTTGGTGTCGCCGTGCGAAGCATAGGCGCAGGCGATGATGTCGCATTGCTGGGTGCGGGTCGGCATGCCCGTCGAAGGCCCGGCGCGCTGGATGTTCATGATCACGGCCGGGATCTCGGCAAAATATGAAAGGCCGATGAACTCGGTCATCAGCGAGATGCCGGGGCCGGAGGTCGCGGTGAAGGCGCGGGCGCCGTTCCAGGAGGCGCCGATCACGATGCCGATCGAGGCAAGCTCGTCCTCGCCCTGCACGATGGCGTATTTCGCCTTCCCGGTCTCGGGATCGTGCCGGTACTTCTTGCAATGGGCGGTGAAGGCTTCCGCCACCGACGAGGACGGTGTGATCGGATACCACGCGCACACCGTGGCGCCGCCATAGACGGCGCCGAGCGCGGCGGCGCTGTTGCCCTCGATGAAGATGCGGTCGCCCACCTTGTCGGACTTCTTCACCCGCAGCCCGATCGGGCATTTCAGGTTCTGCAAGGCCCAGTCGCGGCCGAGATGCAGCGCGTGGACGTTGGAGGAGAGCAGCTTCTCCTTGCCCTTGTACTGCTCGCCGATCAGCTGCTCGATCAGCTTCGCGTCCATGTCGAGCAGCGCCGAGAGCGCGCCGAGATAGATGATGTTCTTGAATAGCTGGCGCTGGCGCGGATCGGTGTAGGTCGAGTTGGTGATCGCGGTGAGCGGCACGCCGATCACGGTGATGTCGTCGCGGAATTTCGTCGACGGCATCGGCTTGGTGGAATCGTAGAACAGATAGCCGCCGGGCTCGATACCGGCGACGTCCTTGTCCCAGGTCTGCGGGTTCATCGCCACCATCATGTCGACGCCGCCGCGGGCGCCGAGATGGCCGTCCTCCGTCACCCGCACCTCGTACCAGGTCGGCAGGCCCTGGATGTTGGAGGGGAAGATGTTGCGCGGAGAGACCGGCACGCCATGGCGCAGGATCGCGCGCGCGAACATCTCGTTGGCGCTGGCCGAGCCCGAGCCGTTGACGTTGGCGAAGCGGACGACGAAGTCGTTTACGCTGCTGATCGGCTTTTTGTCGGACATGCTGAACCTGCGTGAGTCATTTCGATCAAATATTTCTGCATGTCCCAGGCTCCGGTGGGACAACGCTCGGCACACAGCCCGCAATGCAGGCAGACATCCTCGTCCTTCACCATCACGCGTCCGGTCTTGAGATCGGAGGACACGTAAAGATCCTGGTCGGGGTGCAGCGACGGCGCCTTCAGTCGCTGGCGCAGATCGGGTTCCTCGCCATTCTCGGTGAAGGTGATGCAGTCCATCGGGCAGATGTCGACGCAGGCGTCGCACTCGATGCAGAGCGAGGTCGAGAACACCGTCTGCACGTCGCAGTTCAGGCAGCGATGGGCTTCGCCGAGCGCGAGCTTGACATCGTAGCCGAGCTCGACCTCGGTGCGGATGTCCTTCAGCGCGATCACCTTGTCGCGGTGCGGCACCTTGAAGCGCTTGTCGACGGAGATGTCGTTGTCATAGCTCCATTCGTGGATGCCCATCTTCTGCGAGGAGACGTGCACCTCCGGCAGCGGCCGCTCGGTGATGTCCTCGCCCGACAGCAGTCTGTGGATCGACAGCGCGGCGTCATGGCCCTGCGCCACCGCCCAGATGATGTTCTTCGGGCCGAAAGCGGCATCGCCGCCGAAGAACACCTTTGGGTTGGTCGAGACGAAGGTCTTGGGGTCGACCTGCGGCATATTCCACTTGTCGAACGCGATGCCGCAGTCGCGCTCGATCCAGGGGAAGGCGTTCTCCTGGCCGACCGCGACCAGCACGTCGTCGCAGGGAATGGTCTGCTCGGGGTCGCCCGAAGGCACCAGGTTGCGGCGGCCTTTGGCGTCGTATTCGGCTTTGACGTGCTGGAAGGTGACGCCGATGAGCTTGCCGGCGACATGCTTGAATGCCACCGGCACCATGTAGTTGAGGATCGGAATATCCTCGTGGATCGCGTCCTCCTTCTCCCACGGCGAGGCCTTCATCTCCTCAAAGCCGGAGCGCACGATCACCGTGACTTTCTCGCCGCCGAGGCGGCGCGCGGTGCGGCAGCAATCCATCGCGGTGTTGCCGCCGCCGAGCACGATCACGCGCTTGCCGATCTTGTCGGTGTGACCGAACGAAACGGAGGACAGCCAGTCGATGCCGATATGGATGTTGGCGGCGGCCTCCTTGCGGCCGGGAATGTCGAGCTCGCGGCCGCGCGGCGCGCCGGAGCCGACGAAGATCGCGTCGTACTTCTCCGTGAGCAGCGCCTTCATGCTCTCGATGCGGTGACCGCCTTTGAACTCGACGCCGAGATTGAGGATATAGCCGGTCTCCTCGTCGATCACGGAATTGGGCAACCGGAACTTCGGGATCTGCGAGCGCATCATGCCGCCGGCTTCCGGATCGGCATCGAACACGGTGCAGTGATAGCCGAGCGGCGCCAGATCGCGCGCCACCGTCAGCGAGGCCGGACCGCCGCCGACCAGCGCGACGCGCTTGCCGTTCTTCGGCGAAGGGCGCGGCAGGCGCTGCGTGATGTCGTCCTTGAAGTCGGCTGCGACGCGCTTGAGGCGGCAGATCGCGACCGGTGTTTCCTCGACGCGTCCGCGGCGGCACGCCGGCTCGCATGGACGATCGCAGGTGCGTCCCAGAATGCCGGGAAACACGTTCGATTTCCAATTGATCATGTAGGCGTCGCTGTAGCGGCCTTGGGCGATCAGTCGGATGTATTCGGGAACCGGGGTGTGTGCAGGACAGGCCCACTGACAGTCGACCACTTTGTGAAAGTAGTCGGGGGCCGCGATATCGGTCGGTTTCATTCCTACCCTGTCCGCGCAGGCCCAAAGACCCGGCGGCCTCTTCTGAGCTTGGCGAACGCTTAACGCGCGTCGATCTGGTTTCTGAATGACGTCATTGGGTTAGCTTATTAGAACTCTTCCGAAGTACAACGGCAAATTTGGGGGATCACCCGCTTTCATGGGAGCTGCGCGTGCACAGCATTAACGGCTGCGCGCAGCAATGCGGCGGTGCAATATGTTGCGGTGCATGGAGGCGCGTCAGCGGTGCGCGATGTCGCTCTTCGCGAGGTCCCACATCAGCGCGTAGGTGCCGACGGAGACGGGAAGCGGGAAGGGCGATGCGGCGGGGCCGGTGAAGCGTTCGGCAATGACAGCCGAGACCGCGCCGACATGCGTGCCGTCGATCAGCACGAACCAGTCGCGTGCACCTTCGTTGCGCACTGCCGGAATCCCGGGCGCTGCGCCCGACAGTTCCGGCTCGCTCTCGAGCAGATGCATCGAGATGATGCCGTCGCGCTTTTCCGGCGCCAGCCTTTCTTGCAGCGCGTCACGCCATGGCGCGGCGTTGCCGGGCGTCGGCCGCAGCCGCACCACGCCGAGCGCAGCTCCGCGTCCGCTGCCGTTGCTGATGGTGACGCGCGCGACGACGCGCAGCATGTCCTTGAAACGCGCCATGGTCTGCCGCGACCAGTCGGTCGGGCTCGCGAGCCGCGCCCGGTAGGCGGGGCTGTCGAGCACGTCGAGCGTCGCGGTCGAATAGAGGCAGAGATATCTGGGATTGGCGGCGTGGGCGACATAGCGCCGTGCTTCCAGGAATCCCTCGATCGCGACACGCTCTTCCAGATGCTCGCGATCGTACCAGCGGTTGAAATCGGCCTCATCGGCCGCGTCGATATTCATCGACGTCAGCAGCATGCCTTTCCCGGCGAGCGGCATTTTTCTTGTCCTCTCATCGCGCGGACTTCGAGGCAAGGTCCGCGATCGACTTCATGACCGCGTCCCTCACGCCGGTATCATAGAGCGAATGCCCGGCTTCTTCCACGATGCGAAGCTCGGAACCCGGCCAGACTTTCGCGAGCGCATGCGCTGTCTCGGGCGGGCACAGCAGGTCGTAGCGGCCCTGGATGATGATGCCGGGAATGCCGGCGAGCCTCCCTGCATTCTGCAGCAGCTGGTTTGCGGTCATGAAGCTGTCGTTGACGAAGTAGTGCGCTTCCATGAACGGCGTCGCCGGTAATGTGCGCCAGACGTTCAGCGAGGCGAGGTCGAGCCGCGTCCGTGCGGGCTTGTGCTCGGACAAGATGCGCTCGGTATCGTGCCAGGCCCGCGCCGCCGGTCCATGCACGGCCGGATCGGCATCGAGGATGCGGCGCCAATAGGCGTCTACCGGCCGGTCCCGCTCCTCGGGCGGCAGCACGCTGAGAAAATCCTCGTGCAGCCCGGGATAGAAATGCGGCAGGCGCACGGTGAAGCCGGTGACGACTTCCGCCCGCGTGCCCAGGAAGGTCGCGCGCAGCGCGATGCCGGAGACGCGCTCGGGATGCGCCTGCGCATACGCCAGCGCCAGCGTCGCGCCCCAGGAGCCGCCGACCACGATCCAGCGTTCGAAGCCGAATTTCTCGCGGATCTTCTCCATGTCCGCGATCAGATGCGCCGTGGTGTTGTGCTCGCGCGAGCCCTTCGGCCGGCTGCGGCCGCAGCCGCGCTGGTCGAACAGCACGGCATGGAGACGCTCAGGATCAAAAAGCCGGCGATGATCGGGCTGGCAGCCGCTGCCGGGCCCGCCATGCAGGTAGATCGCAGGGATTCCGCCGGCGCGGCCGACGCTCTCGACATAGAGCTCAAAGCCGTCGCCGACGTCGAGCATGTCGGAGGTCAGCGGCGCAAAGGGATCGGCACGCCTGAGTGAGCTGGCCGCGTCGGCGTCAGGCGTCATTCTCGGGTTCCAGGGTACCGCCGGCGAAGTTGCGGTAGAGGAAGCGGTTGGTCTCGCCCTCGGCCTCGCGCTCGGCCTGCTTGAAGATGGTCTCGTGCAGCGGCGACAGCGCACAGGCCGGATCGGTGTTGGCGGCATCGCCCGTCAGCGCGAAGGCCTGGCAGCGGCAGCCGCCGAAATCGATCTCGCGGAATTCGCAGGATTTGCACGGCTCCTTCATCCAGCCGGTGCCGCGATAGCGGTTGAAGGCCTCGGAGTTCTGCCAGATCCAGGCGATCGAGTGGTTGGAGCGCACGGATTCGAAGTCGAGCCCGGTGATGCTCTCGGCGGCATGGCAGGGCAGCACCTTGCCGGCCGGCGAGATGTTGAAGAACTGCCGGCCCCAGCCGCCCATGCACTTCTTCGGCCGCAGCGCGTAATAGTCCGGCACGACGTAGTCGATCGAAAGCCGGCCCTTCAGCCGTTCCCGCGCTTCCTCGACGAGGCGGGTGCATTCGTCGAGCTGCGCCACCGTCGGCATCAAGGCGGCGCGGTTCTTCAGCGCCCAGCCGTAATATTGCACGTTGGCGACCTCGAGCCGGTCGGCGTCGAGATCGATCGACATCTGGATGATGTCGGGGAGCTGGTGCAGGTTCTGCCGGTGCATCACCGCATTCACGGTGAGCGGCAGGTCGAGCTCGCGCGTCCACTTCGCGACTTCGAGCTTCTTGCGGTGCGCGTTCCGGTAGCCGGCGACGCGATCGGCAAGGCCCTCCTCGACGCCCTGGAAGCTGATCTGCACGTGGCACAGCCCGGCGTCCGCCAGCTCGCTCAGCCGCTCGCGCGTCAGCAGCACGGCCGAGGTGATGAGGTTGGTGTAGAGGCCGACGTCGCTGGCATGCTTCACCAGCTCGACGAGATCCTTCCGCGCCGTCGGCTCGCCGCCTGAGAAATGCACCTGGAGCACGCCGATCTCGGCGAGCTCGCTCAACACCTTCTTCCATTCCTCGGTCGTCAGTTCCTTGCCCGAGCGGTCGAGCTCGACCGGGTTGGAGCAATAGGGACATTGCAGCGGACAGCGATGCGTGATCTCGAGCAGCACGGCGAGCGGAATGCCGAAGGTCTCCGCCGTCGAGCGCTGCTTCTCCAGCACCGCGAGGCTGTCACTTGTCCCGGGCGGGATTTTGGGATTACCGAGCACATCGCTCATGACGTCTTCTCCCGGGCCTCGGTGAGGAAGCCCTTGTCGGCGAGATCCTGGAGCATGGCGACGACATCGGTGAGGATCGCCTCGCGCGGCGCGGCGTATTTCGCCGCCAGCTGGTCGGAAACGTCGCCAACGCTGCGCTCGCCGTTGCAGAGCTGCAGGACCTCGACCGCGATCTCGTCCGGTGCCAGCACGCGCTCCGGCGCCAGGATCACCCACACTTTGCGCGTCTCGTCGTATTTCAGCTTGGCATGCCGCGGCAGCACGGGGCGGCTCGCCTCGCTGACGCTGATATGACGCGGCCCGGCCATGACAGTTCCTCTTCAGCTCGCCTTTTTAGTTTTCTTTGGGCACGAACGCGCCCGGCGGAATGTGGCCCTCGACATAGGCGTGCTGGAGCGCATCGAGCTGCACCCACAGCACGTTGGTCTTGAAGATCAGCGCATTGCACACGGAGGCACGCTCCTCCGGCGTCCTCGCATGCGTCCTGACATATTCGAGCGCGAAATTGGCATCGCGCGGCGCCTGCGTGAGGCGGCGCTTGAAGTAGCTCATGATATCAGGATTGACGAAATCATAATGCTGCAACATGCCGGCGATGCGCTCTTCGTGGATGCTTGGCGCGAACAGTTCCGTGAGCGAGGAGGCGATCGCCTCCAGCGGGCTCTTCTCGCGGCAGTAGTGGACATAGGCCTCCACCGCGAAGCGCGTAGCGGGGAGAATGCCTTCGGTGGATTCCACATAGGCGGTGTCGAGGCCGAGGCCTTCGGTCAGCTTCAGCCAGCGCTCGATGCCGCCTTCGGAGCCGACATCGCCGTCATGGTCCTCGATGCGGTGGCGCCATTCCAGGCGCGTGGCGCGGTCGCGGAAGCGCGAGATCACCACCGCGTCCTTGATCGGGATCGTGCTCTGGTAATAGTAGCGGTTCAGCGCCCAGGCCTGCACCTGGCCCTTGTTCAGCATGCCGCCGTGCAGCAGCTTATGGAACGGATGCAGGCTGTGATAGCGGGTCGCGCCGATATGGCGCAGCGCCGCTTCCAGCTCCTCGGCCGAGTTGAGCTTGATGTCCTTGCCGATCGAGAGCGCGGTTATTCCAGTCAGTGATGCGGCATTCACAGCACGATCTCCGTTCCATCCGCGGGTATCTGCCAGCCCGCCTGCTCGGCCGCTTTCCGCTCGGGTGAAGCGGGCAGCAGCGCCGGGTTCGAGTTATTGATATGCAGAAACAGCTTCCTGTCGATATCGAGGTCGGCGAGCCGCGCGATCGCGCCGTCCTCGCCGGACATGGCGACATGCCCCATGCTCTTGCCGGTCTTGTGGCCGAGCCCGGCTTTGATCATCTCGTCGTCCTGCCAGACCGTGCCGTCGAAGAACACCAGCGCGGCGCCGTCGATCTCGGCCTTGAGCGCGTCGGTCACTTCGGCGCAGGCGGCGATGAAGTAGAAGCACTTGCCGGTTGTCTTGTCGGTGATCTTGAGCCCCAGCGTATCGCCGTCGCCGGTCTCGCCGCCCGGATGCGCCTTGCCTTCCAGGTACCAAGCCGATTTGCCGGGGACCGCGAACGGCAACACCTCGATTCCAGACCGCGCACCGTCAACCAGCCGCGGCTCGAACGGCTCGCTGATGGCGATCGGCTGGCGCCGCACGTTCTTCTCGTTCAGCACGTTGAAGATGCTGTTGGCGCTGAGGATCGCCAGCACCTTCTCATGCGCATAGACCGTGAAGGGCGAGCCCTCGCGCATCGACAGCAGGCCTGCCACGGCATCGACCTCGCCATTGGTCAGGATCACGCCCGCGACCGGCGTATGACGCAGCGCGCCCGGCTTGGGGTGCAGTTGCGGCGTGGCATTCAATTGCTGGCGCAGATCGGGGGAGGCGTTGATCAGGAACCAATGCTCACCGTCGCCGCTGAAGGCGACCGAGGCCTGGGTTCGCAAGAGCTCATCGCCGATGGCACGGGCCGTGCGGCAACCTTCGCAGCCACAATTCCATTGCGGCACTCCGCCGCCGGCCCCGGCGCCCAGGACGACGACGCGAAGCATGATCCGTCTCCTGGAGGCAACGTCGCGAGGTGGATCTCAGGCCGACACGAAATCTATCTTCCGGAAATGCATCGTGACCGGAAGACATCGTAGCCGAGAGTGCCCGACCGAAAGAACCACCTGCGCAGAACGCAAACTCACCAACCGCTTACTTGCGGGTGGCGCTCACATACATGTTGATTTCCATGCCGCAGGGCACTTCGACGATCTTCGGGGCTTTCCAGGCCATTTGGCTCTCCATTTTCGTGAATTCGGACGCATCCGCCCACGGGTTAAATTACTGCGGGTGGAAAAGTTCGCCAGTGAAATTTTCCCGACCTAAGTAGTAGGCTGGCGGAATTGTTGCACTGCAAAGAGAGCGTATTGCGGCCGTAAAGTTGAGCGAATGACATAAGAAAAATTACCGATAGGTCGTGATCCCTGTCGGGATAAACCAGTTGTGAGTATGGAACGGCTTCCAATCGGCTACAGGCGACCCAATCTGGACCTCGGTGATGCCCAAATATTTCTTCAACACCCGCATCGGCGATGAATTGATCGTGGATCCCGAGGGCGAGGATCTGCGGAATCCCGATCGCGCCTGGGAGGTCGCCCGCCAGATGATCCTGGAGGTCCTGAGATCGGAAGGGACCCAGCCGGCGCTGCTGGAGGCGGTGATCGAGGTCACCGATGTCGACGGCGAAGTCGTGCTGGAGTTTCCCTTCACCGAAGCGCTGCTGGACATGCCGGATCAGTCCGCGACGAGGCATTAGAGAGGTCCGCCGCTCTCTCCACGTCATTGCGAGGAGCGCGCGACAAAATTGCGAAGCAATTTTGCGCTGATGCGACGAAGCAATCCAGACCGGTTCCGCGGAGACAGTCTGGATTGCTTCGCTGCGCTCGCAATGCCGAAAGATGCCGCAATCCGAGCCCTTCGCCCTGCGAAATCCGCATGGCTTTACCGCGTTCCCGGCGCTAAAAGACGCTGGTTACACGGAGCAAGCCATGCAAGATCTCTGGCGCCTGTCGGCTGCCGACCTCGCCACCCTCGTCAAGACCAAAAAGGTGTCCGCCAGGGAGGCGGCCAAGGCGGGCCTCGCCCGTCTGGACGCCGTCAATCCCCAGCTCAACGCCGTGATCGACCACCGGCCGGAGGACGTGCTCAAGCAGGCCGACGCCGTCGATGCCGCAATTGGCCGGGGCGAGGACCCCGGCGTGCTGGCCGGCGTGCCCGTCACCATCAAGGCCAATGTCGACCAGGAGGGCTTTGCCACCACCAACGGCCTGAAACTCCAGCGCGACCTGATCGCGCGGGAAGACAATCCGGTGGTTGCCAATTTCCGCAAATCCGGCGCCATCCTGCTCGGCCGCACCAATTGCCCTGCCTTCTCCTATCGCTGGTTCACCACAAACCTGGTCCACGGCGACACCAAGAACCCCCGCGATGCCTCGCTGACGCCGGGCGGCTCGTCTGGCGGCGCCGGCTCGGCGGTCGCGGCCGGCATCGGCCATATCGCCCATGGCACCGACATCGCCGGCTCGATCCGCTATCCCGCCTATGCCTGCGGCGTGCATGGCCTGCGGCCGACCCTGGGCCGCATCCCCGCCTTCAATCCGGCGCTGCCGGAACGCCCGATCGGCCCGCAGATCATGGCGGTGTCGGGACCCCTGGCGCGCACCGTCAACGACATCAGGATTTCGCTCGCGGCCATGTCGGCGCGCGACATCCGCGACCCCTGGTATGTGCCGGCGCCGCTGGAAGGTCCCGCGCGGCCGAAGCGCGCCGCGCTCTGCCTCAACCCGGACGGCCTTGCGACCACGCCGGAGGTGAAGGCGGCGGTGACCGATGCCGGCAAGCGCCTCGAGCGTGCCGGGTGGACCGTTGACGTGATCGAGAACACGCCGCCGATGCGCGAGGCGGTCGAGTGGCAGATCAAGCTTTGGCTCGGCGACGGCTATGAGGCGCAGCTCGAGATGGCAGAGCGCGAAGGCGATCCCGGTGCGCTGGCGTGCCTGCGCGGCAACCGCAGCAGGGTGACGCCGATGGACCAGGCGAATTACGCGAAGGCATTGACCCGCCGCGCCACGCTGACCCGCGACTGGATGCTGTTCTTCGAAAAATATGCGGTGCTGCTGACGCCGGTCTCCGGCGAATTGCCGTTCCCGGATCATCTCGACCGCAAAGACGACGAATCCTTCAAGCGGGTCTGGGAGGCGCAGCTGCCCCAGATCGCGATTCCCTTCATGGGTCTGCCGGGCCTCGTGGTCTCCACCGGCCTCGTCGGCAAGGCGCCGGTCGGCGTGCATATCGTGTCCGGCCGCTACCGCGAGGATCTGTGCCTGCTTGCCGGCGAAGCGATCGAGGCGGGCGGCGTGCCGCCGTCGCCGATCGATCCCGTGGGTTAGCGATGTCGGCGATTTACGACTTCAAGGCCAACTCGCTGCTCGGCGAGGAAGTGCCCATGCGCCGGTTCGAAGGGCAGGTGCTCCTGATCGTCAACACCGCGAGCAAATGCGGCTTCACGCCGCAATATCGCGGCCTTGAGGATCTCTACCGCGATCTCTCGCCGCGCGGCTTCGCGGTGCTCGGCTTTCCCTGCAACCAGTTCGGCGCGCAGGAGCCGGGGCAGGCGAGCGAGATCCAGGAATTCTGCTCGACCAATTACGACGTCACCTTTCCCCTGTTCGAGAAGATCGACGTCAACGGCGCCAACGCGCATCCTTTGTATGAGTATCTGAAACGCCAGCAATCCGGGCTCCTCGGCGCCTCCATCAAATGGAATTTCACCAAATTCCTGGTGGACCGTGCCGGCCGGGTGATCGCGCGCTACGCGCCGACCGCGCGGCCCGAAGGATTGCGGCAGCAAATCGAGACCCTGTTATGAGCGAGACAATCATGAGCGACGAATTTCCGGACCGCCTGTCGGTCGATCCGAACAGCCCCTATTACAACGCGGACATCCTGGCGCGCGACGTCGGCATCCGCTTCAAGGGCATCGAGAAGACCAATGTCGAGGAGTACTGCATCAGCGAAGGCTGGGTCCGCGTCACCGCCGGCAACGCCAAGGACCGCCACGGCAACCCGCTGACCATCAAGGTGCACGGGCCGGTCGAGCCGTATTTCAGGGATAAGAAGTAACATGCTGTCATTCCGGGGCTCGCGAAGCGAGAACCCGGAATCTCGAGATTCCGGGTTCGATGCTGCGCATCGCCCCGGAATGACGATAAGAGAAAGCCAACCCCATGTCCGTCCGCATCGTCGACGTCCGCGAGATCACCAAGCCGATCTCATCGCCGATCCGCAACGCCTATATCGATTTCACCAAGATGACGACGAGCCTCGTCGCCGTCGTCACTGACGTTGTGCGCGACGGCAAGCGGGTCGTCGGCTACGGCTTCAATTCCAACGGCCGCTACGGGCAGGGCGGCCTGATCCGCGAACGCTTCGCCTCTCGCATCCTGGAGGCCGATCCGAAGAAGCTTCTGAACGAGGCCGGCGACAATCTCGATCCCGACAAGGTCTGGGCCGCGATGATGATCAACGAGAAGCCGGGCGGCCATGGCGAGCGCTCGGTCGCGGTCGGCACCATCGACATGGCGGTGTGGGACGCGGTGGCGAAGATCGCGGGCAAGCCGCTGTTTCGCCTGCTCGCCGAACGTCACGGCGTCAAAGCCAACCCGCGCGTGTTCGTCTATGCCGCCGGCGGCTACTACTATCCCGGCAAGGGGCTATCGATGCTGCGCGGCGAGATGCGCGGCTATCTCGACCGCGGCTACAACGTCGTGAAGATGAAGATCGGCGGCGCGCCTATCGAGGAGGATCGCATGCGCATCGAGGCGGTGCTGGAGGAAATCGGCAAGGACGCGCAGCTCGCCGTCGACGCCAACGGCCGCTTCAACCTCGAGACCGGCATCGCCTACGCCAAGATGCTGCGGGACTATCCGCTGTTCTGGTACGAGGAGGTCGGCGACCCCCTCGACTACGCGCTGCAGGCCGCGCTCGCCGAATTCTATCCCGGCCCGATGGCGACAGGCGAAAACCTGTTCAGCCACCAGGACGCCCGCAACCTGATCCGCTATGGCGGCATGCGTCCGGACCGCGACTGGCTGCAATTCGACTGCGCGCTGTCCTATGGCCTCTGCGAATACCAGCGCACGCTCGAAGTGCTGAAGACCCATGGCTGGTCGCCAAGCCGCTGCATCCCGCATGGCGGCCACCAGATGTCGCTCAACATCGCCGCCGGCCTTGGCCTCGGCGGCAACGAAAGCTACCCGGACCTGTTCCAGCCCTACGGCGGCTTCCCCGACGGCGTGCGCGTCGAGAACGGCCACATCACCATGCCGGACCTTCCGGGCATCGGCTTCGAGGGCAAGTCGGATCTCTACAAGGAGATGAAGGCGCTGGCGGAGTAGCCCGGCTGCGCCAACACACTCCGTCATTGCGAGCGCAGCGAAGCAATCCAGACTCTCTCCGCGAGGGCTGTCTGGATTGCTTCGTCGCATCAGCGCAAAATTGCTTCGCAATTTTGTCGCGAGCTCCTCGCAATGACGGTGGAGAGGGCGGTGTCGGCCTGGGTCTACGGCGGACAGCGGGTTGGGTTTGCACGCGGGTGCCAACAAACTCCGTCATTGCGAGCGCAGCGAAGCAATCCAGAATCTCTCCGCGGAGACGATCTGGATTGCTTCGTCGCAAGGGCTCCTCGCAATGACGGTGTGGCGAGAGCTTCGGAATTTTTTTATCGCGCCAACCGCGGGGTGCTGCTCGAAATCATCCCCTGGTTGTGCTATCGTGAAGGCTCCCTTAATCGAGCAAGATCATGAAGCAGCCCTGCGTGTACATGTTCGCCAACCGCCGCAAAGGCACGATCTACACAGGCGTCACCTCCAATCCGCCGCGCCGCGCGTTCGAGCATCGCGAGGGATTGATAAAGGGCTTCTCGTCGAAATACGCCTGCAAGCTCCTTGTCTGGTACGAACTGCACGCGACAATGATCGACGCGATTGCGCGCGAGAAGCAGATCAAGAGTGGCAGCCGGGCAAAGAAGCTTGCATTGATCGAGAGCATCAATCCGGACTGGATGGATTTGTACGAGACGCTGATCTGACCGCCGGAAAGTGCCGAAAGTGGGCGTGGTGGTCGCCACCGTCATTGCGAGCGGAGCGAAGCAATCCAGAGTCTCTCCGCGGAGACGGTCTGGATTGCTTCGTCGCAAGGGCTCCTCGCAATGACGGTGGAGAAAGCAGTGTCAGTCGCGGGCGCCCGAGCCCTCGGCGGGTGGTTGGGGCGCGAGGTGTCGCCACATTCTCCGTCATTGCGAGCGCAGCCAAGCAATCGAGAATCTCTCCGCGAAGGCAGTCTGGATTGCTTCGTCGCAAGGAGCTCCTCGCAATGACGGTGGAGAAAGCAGTGTCAGTCGCGGGCGCCTGAGCCCTCGGCGGGTGGTTGGGGCGCGAGGTGGTCGCCACATTCTCCGTCATTGCGAGCGTAGCGAAGCAATCCAGAGTCTCTCCGCGGAGACGGTCTGGATTGCTTCGTCGCAAGGGCTCCTCGCAAATGACGGTGGAGAAAGCAGTGTCAGTCGCGGGCGCCCGAGCCCTCGGGGGTGGTTGGGGCGCGAGGTGTCGCCACATTCTCCGTCATTGCGAGCGCAGCGAAGCAATCCAGACTCTTTCCGCGGTGGCAGTCTGGATTGCTTCGCTACGCTCGCAATGACGATGTGGGTGAGCTGGCCGTCCCTTACGACAGCCGCATGTCCAGCAGCCGCCGTCCTTCGCCCTTCAGCAGCTTCTTCACCGCGCTTGAGGCAACGATCTCGCCGTCATTGGCGTAGGCTTCGTGGTTCTTCTCGATGTCGTCGAGGCGGTAGAGGTAGTTGACCATCACGCCGGCCGACTCGCGCACGCCCTTGGGCGAGAGGTCGCCGAGCCAGTTGATGCGCTCGAGCCGCGCGCCGTTGCCGAGATGGAAGCGGGCGACGGAGTCGATCAGCCGGCCCTTCGCCGTGCGGGCCTTCAGGAAGTAGTGCGCCGCGAGCGGCTCCAGTATGCCGCGCAGCAGTGCCGTCGTCTCGGGGTTCTCGAACCATTTGGGATCGTCGAGGCGCTTCAGCACCTCGCGATCCTCGTCCGACAGCGGCAGCTCCTTGTCCTGCTTGACCCATTGCATGAAGCCCGGCACCGGCGACAGCGTCACGAAGCTGTCGAGCTTCGGCAATTCGCGGCGCAGCTCTTCCACCACCTGCTTGATCAGGAAGCTGCCGAACGAGATGCCGCCGAGGCCACGCTGGGTGTTGGAGATCGAATAGAACACGGCGGTGCGCGCGCGCTCGATCGGCAGATGCTGGCGGTCGACCGCCAGCAGCGGCGCGATCGCGCCGGGAATCGTCTCGGTCAGCGCCACCTCGACGAAGATCAGGGGCTCGTCCACCATCGCCGGATGGAAGAAGGCGTAGCAGCGGCGGTCGACCGGATCGATGCGACGGCGCAAATCGTCCCAGTCGCTGATCTCGTGGACGGCTTCATAGCGAATGATCTTTTCGAGGATGTTGGCCGGGGTTGACCAGTCAATCCTGCGCAGCACGAGAAACCCCCTGTTGAACCACGAAGAAAGCAGATGCGAGACGTCGCGATCGAGCGCGGCGAGATCGGTGTGTCCGTTCATCATGCCGAGCAGGTCGGCACGCATGTTGACGAGGTCGCCGGTGCCGCCGGGCGCGCGGTTGAGGCGGCGGATCAGCTCCTGCCGGCGCGGCTCGGAGGCGAAATGCAGCGAGCTCGCGTCCTCGTCGCTGGGCTTGGCGCGCCATTTCTCTATCGCCTTGGACAGGCGTTCCCGGTCGGGGCCGAAATCGCGCACCAGCGCCTCGAAGAAGGCGCGGCGTCCTGCCGCATCCAGGTCCTGGTAGAGATCGAGCACCTCGCGCGCCATGGCTGTGCCGGAGGCTTCGCCCCGGCCCGACAGCAGCGCACCGCAGAGCGCGATCAGGCCGTCGGCGTCCTGTTTGGTATCCGCGGAATCGCGACGAAGCAGCGTACGGCCGCGCTCGGAGATGGTGGCGAGGAGATCGGAGAAGAAGGCGTTAGCCATCTGGGCCTTTCGAAACCGGTTTGTGCGGTGCGGAAGCTTACACGGGATTTAGGCAGAAGCCGATCACAATCAAGCAGGGGAATTTGGCAACTTTAGTCAGGGCAGGCGACTCAGGAACGTTGTCATGCCCCGCGAAGACCGTCGCGCTTCACAACCGCTGTCATGCCCCGCGCAGGCGGGGCATCCAGTACGCAGCGGCGTCTCGGTTCTAGCCGCGCCGTCTCGGAGTACTGGATTGCCCGCCTTCGCGGGCAATGACACCGGGAGTGGAGCGGCGAGCAACGACACCGAGGTTGCCGCTACCCCTTCCCCGCAAACTCCGTCGGCGTCCGCCCTGTCACCTGGCGGAACGCGGCCGAGAACGCCGGCACGCTGGCATAGCCGAGCTGGGTCGCGAGCTGCTTCACCGAAACGTTCGCATCTGTGGACAGCCGCTGGATTGCCGCGGCGATCCGGGCGCGCTGGCACCAGCTCTTGAAGCTCAGTTGCGTCTCCGTGGAGAACAGCCGCGACAGCGTGCGCGCGGAGGTTCCGACCTCGCGCGCCAGCGTATCG
Organism: Bradyrhizobium sp. 1200_D9_N1_1; assembly: GCF_052075915.1. Lineage (NCBI taxonomy): Bacteria > Pseudomonadati > Pseudomonadota > Alphaproteobacteria > Hyphomicrobiales > Nitrobacteraceae > Bradyrhizobium > Bradyrhizobium sp. 1200_D9_N1_1. The sequence goes on from NZ_CP197226.1 coordinate 2,538,802, forward strand.
ATGTCGTGCAGGCCGGTTGGGTCGTCGAGCACGATCATCGCGGCGCGCCGGCAGCGCGGCTCGCGCGGCAGCGGCACGAAGGTCGCGGAATCCTCGGCCTGGTGCAATTCCAGCATGACGAGGCGGACCAGCAGCTCGGTGCGCTCTTCCGTGTTGCGCGCGTCGAACAGCGCGAGGATCGCCTGGTTGAGCAACGGCGAGACCCGCACCACGAATTCCTTGGTCAGGCCTTCATAGCGTTGCTCGCGCTTCAGCCAGGGCAGGTCGAAATACAGCGTGCGCAACTCGATGTCGGCGAGCAGGTCGATGGCATGCTCGAGCCCGGCCGGGACCCAGACGGCGCGGTCCGGCGGCACCAGCCAGCGGCCCTTCGGTGTCGTCACCTGCATCGTGCCCTTGGCGGCATAGACGAGCTGCGCCTCGCGGTGCATGTGCGGATCGAGCCGCAGGCCCCTGGGGTAGTCACGCGCGACCAGATGCACGCCCGCAGGCGAGCGATGGTTGCTCCGGACCTCCCGGAGGATTGGCGTTTCCAAGACAGTCATTGGCTGCATCCCGTCATTTGCCCGAAATATAACTCATTTCGGAGCAGGAGAGGATTCGTATGAACAGCCCCAGCCGGGTCATCAGTTTCGTCAACGCAGGCCATTTCATCGACCATTATTCGATGCTGATCTTCGCCGCCGCCGTGATCATCATGGGGCCGGCGCTCGGCATGGCCTATTCGGAACTTTTGCCTTACGCGACGCCGGGCTTCATCGCGTTCGGCGCGGGCTCGCTGCTGACAGGCTGGCTCGGGGACCGCTGGAGCCGCCGCCACATGATGCTGATCTTCTTCGTCGGCATTGGCCTCTCCATGATCTCGGTCGGCTTCGTTCAGACCCCGGTTCAGCTCGGCGCGGCGCTGCTGGCGATCGGCATCTTCGCCTCGATCTACCATCCCGTCGGCACCGCCATGATCGTGTCCTATGCCGACAGGCTCGGCCGCGAGATGGGCATCAACGGCGTCTGGGGCAATCTCGGCGTGGCCTCGTCCGCGCTGGTGACCGGCGTGATCGGCCAGTATCTCGGCTGGCGTTTTGCCTTCATCGTCCCCGGCGTCGTCACCATCCTGATCGGCATCGCCTTTGCGATGATCGTCGTGCACGAGGACCGCAAGGGTTCGAAGCAGGCGGCGGCGCAGGCGCGCGTCGCCAAGCAGGACATGTGGCGCGTGATCCTGGCGCTGCTGATCGTGGTGATCGCGATCTCCACCACCTTCAACGCCGTCACCGTCGCGCTGCCAAAACTGTTCGCGGAGCGGCTCGCCGATCTCACCAGGAGCCCGGCGCTGCTCGGCGTCATCGCGGCCTGTGTCTACGTGTTCGGCGCGATGACCCAGTACACGATCGGCCGGCTGCTCGACCGCTATTCGCTGAAGACGGTGGCGCTGCCGCTGTCCTTCATGCTGGCGCCGTTCCTGTATCTGGCTGCGAGCCTGTCCAATCTGCCGCTGATCCTGGTCTCGATCGGCATCGTCATGGGTGCGTTCGGGCAGGTCACGGTCAACGATGCCATGGTCGGCAAATACACCACGGAAGAGTGGCGCTCGCGCGCCTATGCCGTGCGCTATTTCGTCGGCTTCACCGCCGCCGGCGCCTCCGTCGGCCTGGTCGCCTGGCTCTACGAGCAGGGCGGGTTCGTCACCATGCTGCACGCCTTCGCCGCGCTCTGCCTGCTCGCGATCGCAGCCGCGTTGATCCTGCCGCGCGAGATCCGGACGCCGCAGGCGGCGTAAGTGATTGTCGCGAAGCAGGCAACTGTCTCCACCTCGTCATTGCGAGCGCAGCGAAGCAATCCAGTCTGCCTCCGCGGAGGGACTCTGGATTGCTTCGCTGCGCTCGCAATGACGGGGAAGATGGCAATGACGGTGGATGCGGCGGCGGCTCGCGCCATGCCTGCCGATGATGCCATTCTGCCAGTGTCTTGCCCGACGGGTCAAACGCTGGCGTCGCTGAAAAAACCTCAACGCCATCAACGCCGTTCTACTGTGCATGGGGTTGTTTTCGACTTTTTTTATCGGAGCGGGCCTCCGCAGAAAAAGCCTACGGCTTCACCTCCACGGCCGGCTGCGTTTTCGGCGCCTTCTTCGACGCCCGCCAGTTCTCGAACCGCTGCACCACCACGAAGAACGCAGGCACGAACAGCACCGCGAGGCAGGTCGAGGCCAGCATGCCCGAGAACACGGTGATGCCGATCGACTTGCGGGCGCTGGCGCCGGCGCCGGTCGCGATCACCAGCGGCACCACGCCGAGGATGAAGGCGAACGAGGTCATCAGGATCGGGCGGAAGCGGGCGCGGGCCGCCTCGATCGCCGACACCAGGATCGGCTTGCCGTCGCGGCCGTGCAGCTCCAGCCCGACCTCGACGATCAGGATGGCGTTCTTGGCCGACAGCGCGATCAAGAGGATCAGGCCGATCTGGCAATAGAGGTTGTTGTCGATCTTGAGGCCGTTGAGGATCAGCATTGGCCCGATCAGCGACAGCGGCACGGCGAGGATCACCGAGATCGGCGCGTACCAGCTCTCGTACTGGCCGGCGAGCACGAGATAGACCAGCAGCATGGCGAGGCCGAACACCCAGTAGATCTGGTTCGAGACCGCCTTCTCCTGGTAGGACATCGCGGTCCATTCATAACCCGTGCCCTGCGGCAGCGTCTTGTCGGCAATCTCCTCCATCAGCTTCAGCGACTGGCCGGACGAGTAGCCCTGTGCCGGCAGGCCGATGATTGTCGAGGAGGGATAGAGATTGTAGAGGCTGATCAGCGACGGGCCGGTGGCCGGCGTGATCGTGGCCACCGTGCCGATCGGGATCATGTCGCCGTTCGAGTTGCGCACCTGCATGTTGGCGATGTCGCGCTCGGTGACGCGGAAGGCCGGATCGGCTTGCGTATAGACCTGGAACACGCGGCCGAACTTGTTGAACTGGTTGACGAAGGACGAGCCGAGATAGGTCGACAGCGCGGAGAACACCTGATCGGTGGTGACATGCAAAGTCTGGGTCTTGATGCGGTCGATCTCGACGTTGAATTGCGGCACCGACGAGCGGAACGAGGACTGGACGCGCTGGAGCGCGCTCTGGCTCTGGCCGTTGGAGACCATCGCACCGGTGATCGCCTGCAGCTTGGCGAAATCGCTGTTGCCGTCGCGCAGCTCGACCTGCATCGAGAAGCCGGCGGCGTTGCCGATGCCCTGGATCGGCGGCGGCGGCAGCACGATGGTGCGCGCCTCCATGATCACAGCGAGCTTGTCGTTGAGACCGTAGACCAGCGAGCGCAGATCCTCGCCGGGACCTTTGCGCGCGTCCCAATCCTTCAGGATGATGTAGGCGACGCCGGCATTGGCAAGGCTCGCACTGCTGTCGAGCGCGGAGATGCCGGCGATGGTGATGACCTGCTGGACGCCAGGCGTCTCCTTGATGATCTCGCTGGCCCGGTCGAGCACCTTCTGGGTCCGCTCCAGCGAGGCGCCGTCGGGCAGTTGGATGGCGGCGATCAGATAGCCCTGGTCCTCGATCGGCAGGAAGCCGGTCGGCACCCGCGACAGGCCGTAGCCGCCGATCCCGATCAGCACCAGCGCCACCGCGACCGACACCGTGGCGTGCCTGACCAGGAAGGTGATCAGCCGCGTGTAGCCGCGCTCGACCCGGTCATAGACGTTGTTGAAGCCGCGATAGAAGAAGTTGCGCTGCTCCGGCGGCACCGCCGGCCGCAGCCACAGTGCGCATTGCGTCGGCTTCAGGGTCGCCGCGTTGATGGCGGACAAGAGCGCGGTCGCCGCGATCACCAGCGCGAATTGCGAGTAGATGCGGCCCGTGAGGCCCGCCAGGAACGAGGCCGGCAGGAACACCGAGATCAGCACCAGCGTGATGCCGACGATCGGCGCGAATAGCTGGTCCATCGCCTTGATCGCGGCGTCGTGGCCGTTCATGCCCTGCTCGATATTGTGGGCGGCGCCTTCGACCACCACGATGGCGTCGTCGACGACGATTCCGATCGCCAGCACGATCGCGAACAGCGTGGACATGTTGATGGTGAAGCCGAGCGCCGCCATCGCGGCGAAGGCGCCGATGATGGTCACCGGCACGGTCGTTGCCGGCACCAGCATGGCGCGCCAGTCCTGCAGGAACACCAGGATCACGACCAGCACGAGCAGGCCGGCGTCGATCAGCGTCATGTAGACCTCGTGCACCGAGGCCTCGACGAATTTGGTTGTGTCGAACGGCGTGTCGTATTTGATGCCTTCCGGGAAGCGCTTGGCGAGCTCCGCCATCTTCTTCTCGACGGCCTGCTCGACCTGGAGCGCGTTGGCGCCCGGCGACTGGAACACGCCGATGCCGGTGGCGGGCTGCTTGTTCAGCGAGAAGATCTGGCTGTAGGTCTGCGCGCCGAGTTCGACCCAGCCGACGTCGCGCACCCGCGTGACGTCGCCGCTGGTGCCTGACTTGACGATGATGTTCTCGAACTGGCTGGTGTCGTCGAGCCGGCCGTTGACGTTGAGCGTGTATTGGAACGCCTGGCCCGGCGGCGTCGGCGGCGCGCCGACCTGGCCGGCGGAGACCTGCTGGCTCTGCTGCTGGATCGCCTGGATCACGTCCTGCGGCACGAGGCCACGGACTTGCAGCTTGTTCGGGTCGAGCCACACCCGCATCGAATACTGGCCTGCGCCGAACACCGTGACGTTGCCGACGCCGGGCAGGCGCGAGAGCTCGTCGCGGATGTTGATGGTGGCGTAGTTGCTCAAATAGAGACTGTCGAACCGGGAGTCCGGCGAGGTCAGTGTCACGAACAGCAGGATCGAGGTCGATTTCTTCTGGACGGTGACGCCCTGGTTCTGCACGGACGTCGGCAGTTGCGACAGCGCGCTGGAGACGCGGTTCTGCACCAGCACCTGCGCGAAGTTGAGGTCGGTGCCGATCTTGAAGGTCACGGTCAGCGTATAGGTGCCGTCGGAGCCGCTGTAGGACTGCATGTAGAGCATGTCCTCGACGCCATTGACCTGTTGTTCGATCGGCAGGGCTACCGTGTCGATCACGGTCTTGGCGCTGGCGCCGGGATAGCGCGTGGTGACCTGCACGGTCGGCGGCACCACGTCGGGGTATTGCGCGATCGCGAGGTTGAACAGCGCGACGCCGCCGATCAGGATCATCAGCAGTGCGATGACGTTCGAGAGGACCGGCCGCTCGATGAAGAATTTTGAGATCATGGCAGGCAGCTCCTACTTGGCAGACGCCTGCGGCTGCTCGATCTTCGTCACTTGCGGGTCGATCTTCTGGCCCGGGATCACCCGCAGCAGCCCCGCGATCACGACGCGGTCGTCCGGCTTCAGCCCGCTCTCGATCACGCGCAGGCCGTTATCGGTGGGGCCGATCTGCACCTTGCGCTGCTCGACGACGTTGTCGCCATTGACCAGCAGCAGATAGCGGCCGCCCTGGTCGCTGCCGAGCGCGGTATCGGGAACGAGGAGCGCGCCCTTCTCCTGGTCGAAGGGCACGCGGACGCGGACGAAATAGCCGGGCAGCAGCACCCGCTTGTCGTTGGGGACGAGGCCGCGCACGGCAAGCGTACCGGTCGACTGGTTGAGGGTCGGCGAGACGTAGTCGAGCTTGCCTTCATGCGGATAGCCGGTCTCGTTTTGGAGGCCGACTTGAATCGGAAATTGCTTGAGGTCGGTGGGCGTCAGTCCCCGGCGGGCCGCTTCGGCGCGGATGCGTAGCACGTCCTGCTCGTTGACGGTGAAGTTCACCCAGATCGGGTCCATCGCGACGATGGTCGCGAGCTGGGTCGGGGAGGAGACGCCGACGAGCTCGCCGATCGAGACCATGTGGGCGCTGACGACGCCGTCGAACGGCGCGGTGACCTTGGTGTAGCCGTAGTTGACCTCGGCGATCCTGGTGTTGGCCTGCGCCTGCAGGAGATTGGCCTGCGCGTTTTCGCGCGTTGACGTCGAGGTGTCGAGGGTGGCCTGTGAGACCGCCTGCCGCTGCACCAGATCGCTTTGCCGCTTGAAGTCGGCCTCCGCCTGCCGGAGCGAGGCCTGGGCGCCGGCCTCGGCCGCCTGGGCCTGCTCGAGCTTCAGCTTGTAGGTCTCGGGCTCGATGGTAAAGAGCTGGGTGCCCTGCTTGACGAAGGTGCCGTCCTGGTAGTCGATCGACTGCAGGAAACCCTGCACGCGCGCCACCAAGTCGACATTCTTGATCGGCGCGGTGTTGCCGGTGGCCTCGACATAGCGCGTCACCGGCCGCTGCACGGGCGTCGCCACGTCCACCTTGGGCGGGGGCGGAGCCACGTAGGCGTTCTTGTCCTCGCAGCCGGCGAGCGCGATCACGGCGGCCGTGGCGGCTAGCGCCCGTCCAACATGTCTCCACGCTCCATTGCGATGTGCGGGAGATGCGGGATTCGCGCGCGTCATTCGGTGGCCCCCGATTGCTGTCTGTCGGTGCGGCAGGCTACCAACAAATGTCCGGCCGTGGAACACCATAGCCATGGCGGTCGTCGGCCTTGCACGGCGAACGGCGGTGTGGCCTTTGACAGGTTTGTCATGACAAACCGCTTTTCACCGCGCGCACGATCGACCAGAATTGTGTCAAAGGTCGTGTGGCGGAAGCGAAGCGGTCGGGACGACGAGAACAAGAAAACGCGAGGAGAACATGAAATGTCCGCGTCCGTCCAATCGGTCCTCTCCGGTCTCGTTCTCGCGGCGGCGGTTGCCATGCCCGCGCTAGCCGATGGGCTGAAGGACGAGATCGCGCCGACCGGCAAGCTGCGGGTCGCGATCGCAATCAGCCCCGCAGGCGGCGCATTCTGGTCGACCAGGACGGAAACCGGCTATGCCGGCGTGCCGGTGGACCTCGGCAAGGAGATGGCGGCCCAGCTCGGCGTTGGTGTCGAATATGTCGTGCACCAAAATTCCGGACAGATCACCGATGCGGCCAGCAAAGGCACCTGGGATGTCACCTGGCTGCCAAAGGACCCCGAGCGCGAGAGCAAGATGATGTTCGGGCCGATCTACGAGGTCGCGGACGCCACCTACATCGTCAAGGCTGGTTCGAACGTGACCAATTTTGCCTCGCTCGACCAGCCCGGCATCAAGGTCGCGGCCGTCAACGCCACGACCACCATGCGTGGCGCTGTGGCGCATCTCAAGAACGCTGAGGTCACCGGCTATCAGACCTATGACGAGATCTTCGGCCTCCTGAAGAGCGGCGAGATCGACGCCTTCGCGCTGTCGCGCGACCAGCTCAACAAGATGGCGCAGAAGATTCCCGGTACAAAGGTGCTGGACGAGACGTTCAAGAAGACGGTGACAGCCGTCGCGGTGCCGCTCGGCCACAGCCTGGCGCTGACCTTCGTCACCAAATTCATGAACGAGGCGACGATCAACGGCACCTTGCGCAAGGCCTATGACAACAATGGCCTGAAGGATTCTCCGATCCGCACCGAGTAGACGCCCGCTGTGGCGGCCTCCTCACCATGAGGGTCGAGGAAGGCAGCTTCGGGCAAATCGCCCGTGTAGAAAATCTTGTCTGAACAACTGCGCAAAGTGTCTCTTGCGTCAAACTGACACAGCTCTGTCATCGCGCGCCATTAACGTTCCCGGGGTCGGCGTCAATCCTTCGGGGCAACACAACAATGAAATCCAAATTTCTGACGACGGCCGCGATTTTCGCGGCCGCGACGGCACTCGCATGCGCCATGCCTGTTCTCGCGAACGATTTCGGTCGGGACCGCGATCATGATCACGATCATCACCGTCATCCGCATGACATCCACACCGAGACGCCGATCAAGCATCTCGTGATCATCTTCAACGAGAACCGCTCGTTCGACCATTATTTCGCGACATATCCGAACGCGGCCAATCCGTCGGGCTCTATACCCTTCGTGCCGAAGCCGCACACGCCGAAGGTCAACAACCTCGTCACGGCGAACCTGCTGGTCAACAACCGGAACAACAGCCCGGCCAACGGCACCGGCGCGACGGATCCGTTCCGTCTCGACCGCACCCAGGCCAACACGCGCTCGCAGAACCATGCCTACACGCCCGAGCAGCAGGCGGTGGACAACGGCAAGGAAGACCTGTTCCCGAAATTCACCGGCCGCGGCACGGCCGGCGGCGCCGGCGCGTTCGGCACCAACGGCCAGGTGATGGGCTATTTCGACGGCAACACTGTCACGGCCTTCTGGAACTACGCCCAGCACTTCGCCATGAGCGACAATCACTGGACCGACACGTTCGGTCCGTCCACGCCCGGCATGCTGGAAGTGGTCTCCGGCCAAACCAACGGCGCGCAGAACGTCGTCGGTACCTCGTCCTCGATCGCCGACGGCCAGGGCGGCCTAACGCTGATCGGCGACACCGATCCTGCCTACGATTCCTGCTCGAGCACGACCAGCACCGTGCTGATGACCAGCAAGAACATCGGCGATCTGCTCAACGACGAGCGCATCAGCTGGGGCGGCTTCATGGGCGGCTTCGACCTGACGCTCAAGAACGCCAACGGCACCACCGGTTGCGGCCGCAGCACCTTCTCGAGCAACGTCAACGGCACCATCGTGGACTACAGTCCGCACCACGCCTTCTTCCAGTACTACAAGTCGACCGCCAACCCGACCCATGCGCGGCCGAGCTCGGTCCAGGCGATTGGCCATACCCACGACTTCAACGGCAAGGTTGATCCGGCCAACCACAACTACGATCTCGAGGACTTCTACGCCGCGGTGAAGGCCGGCAACATCCCGGCCGTCTCCTACATCAAGATGCCGGCCTTCCAGGACGGTCACGCCGGCAATTCCGATCCGCTCGACGAGCAGGTGGGCAATGTCGAGCTGATCAACTTCCTCCAGAAGCAGCCGGAGTGGCGCGAGACCGCGGTCATCATCACCTATGACGACTCCGACGGCTGGTACGATCACCAATACGTCGCGCCGAAGAGCGCCTCCTACGATCCGACCGCCGACCAGGTCAACGGTCCGGGCCTGTGCGGTCTCGGCCCGCAGAAGCAGCCGGCGCCGAAGGGGCTTAGCGGCAAGCCGGTGAACGGCCGCTGCGGCCCGGGCACCCGCGTTCCCTTCATCGTGGTCTCGCCCTATGCGAGGACGAACTTCGTCAGCCACACCTACATCTGGCAGGCCTCGGTGGTGCGGTTCATCGAGGACAATTGGCTGCGCGGCCAGCGTCTCGGCGGCGGCTCGTTCGACGCCAGCGCCGGGTCGATCATGGACCTGTTCGACTTCGATCATGATCATCGCCACGATCTCCGGGTGGACGCACTGTTCCTCGATCCAACTTCCGGCACTGTCATGACCAGCCCGCCGGACGAGCACCACCACCACTAGGACGCAAGGTCATATGAACAGCCGCACCATGTGGCTTTTCGGCGCCGGCCTGCTTTGTCTGGCCGGCGCCGTCCTTGTCGTCGCGACGCAGGGATTTGCGGAAGCAAATCCCGCGGGTGCGAATCCGAACCCGGTTCGTCTCATGCGTCCGCCGGCCGCTCCGCTCTCGGCGATGGCGCAGCTCGGCAGGGAGATTTTTTACGACGCCTCGCTGTCGTCCTCGGGCGCGCTGTCATGCGCGTCCTGTCACAGCCCGGATCACGCCTACGGTCCGCCCAATGACGGGCCGGTCATGCTCGGCGGCGCGACCTTGTCGCGCCCGGGCGCACGCGCGGTGCCGTCGCTGACATATCTCGATCGCCATCCGAATTTCAGCATCGGCCCCGACAAGGGTGACGACGACAACGTCGTCGACCTCGCGCAGATGGCCGCGCTCGGCCAGCTGGCTGCGCGCACCACCAAGACCGCGGGCGGTAGCGGCGCGTCAGCGAACATCGTTCCGCAAGGCGGCCTGTTCTGGGACGGCCGCGCCGACACGTTGCAGGACCAGGCGCTGTTTCCGCTGCTCGATCCCAACGAGATGGACGGCGGCCGCGCCGAGATCGTTGCAGGCAAGCTGCGCCGCGCGTCTTACGCCACCCGCTTCGTCGAGCTGTTCGGCGCTGGTGTGCTGAAGAATCAACGGCTCCTGATCGCGGAGGCGATGTTCGCGGTGGCGCGCTATCAGGTCGAGGAGCCAAGCTTTCATCCCTACACCAGCAAGTACGATTACTGGCTCGAGGGCAGGGCGCGGCTGTCCGAGAGCGAGCTGCGCGGGCTGCAAGCGTTCAACGATCCCGACAAGGCCAATTGCGCCGGCTGCCACACCTCGGCGCCGACCCGCGACGGGCTGCCGCCGCTGTTCACCGATCACCAATACGAGGCGCTCGGCGCCCCGCGCAACGCCGAGCTTGCCAACAATCGCGACCCCAATTATTTCGACCTTGGCGTTTGCGGCCCGCATCGCACCGACATGCCCGAGCAGACCCAATATTGCGGCATGTTCCTGACGCCGACGCTGCGCAACACCGCGGTGCGTCACGCCTTCTTCCACAACGGCGTCTTCCGCAACCTCGAGCAGGTGCTCGACTTCTACAATTTCCGCGACACCAATCCGGAGAAGGTCTTTCCGCGCGCCGCCGACGGCACCGTGCTGAAGTACGATGACCTGCCGCAAAAATATCACGCCAATGTCGACGTCACCGATCCGCCGTTCGATCGTCGCCCCGGCGACAGGCCGGCGATGACCGAGCAGGACGAGGCCGACATCATCGCGTTCCTGAAGACGCTGACGGACGGCTACAAACCGGAAAATTAGGGCGTGTGTGTATAAAAGCGGTCTGGGCGTACGGGGGGCGCCGGCGCCACCAAGGCCTCGGCCGTGGTCGCCGCGGTTGAGCCGAAAGAGTCGGTTGTCGCCTGCATGAACACGCTGGCCGTTGCCACGGCGTGTCGCGGCTATATTCAAAAGAACTCGAGCGAAGGAAAGTGATTGACCAGTCTGTCCCAGAGCGAGAACGGTGGCCGTGGTTGCCTTTTGGCATCCCTGAGGGATAGACACCGCGGTGCCAGTCTCATCCCGTAATAAAGGTTCGCTCCGGAGACGCTCTGACCGCCCTGTATGCTGACTGTCGGATCGAAATTATTCTTTATCAGGTCTGTCGTTTGTTCCACGGAGCCCGCCGCTGAATTGTCGTAGGCCGCCACGTATTTCGTCGACGCCTTGAGGACCCGCTGTCCCTGGCAAACGTACTCGCCGTTTTCCAGATACCGTTTCACTTCCCGATCACAGGACTCGCGACGGAACAGCTCCTCAGCGATGATTGATAGGTCTTCAAGTGAGATCTCCAGCACTTGAACGTCATCGAGCTCCAGCTTTACAGCTTCCGCCAATTTTGCATCGGTATGTGACTGAATCGAACGCACGACTTTTGAGTCGAGCGAATATTGCGTCTTTCGTAGTTCGGAGGTGACTTGGGTTGCAGAAGATGACGTGCGGGTGACGCCGACCAGCCGCTCAGGCGAGACTTCGCACAGCATGTCGTAATCCTGGCCGTTCGGAGAGACATGATAGATGGAGCCTGGAGCGCGCAGGAGCACCGGCGGCGTTATCGGGTGAAAGCCGATAGCGGTGATTGCTTCGTTGAGTCTATTTGGGGGCGTGTGGTGACGTATCGCAGCCACGGATGCCAGTGGTGCGATGCTCACGATCGTCACTAATGCCCCCCACTTGATCAATGGGCGCATTGGAATTCTCCGCCGATTATCCGCAACAATAGTTTCCGCAGGGGCGCGCGCATGCGTTGGCCGAATCTGCCGGAATAGCCGTCGCGAATGCGGCGAGAGCAAAGATCAAAAGCAGTGCTGCGAACTTCATGACCTGTCCTCCTATGGGTTGACAGATGTTCGCTCGACGTGACGTCCGGAAACCCGTGACGCCTTGGCGCCGGGAAGCGAGACATCTTCTCGCCAAGCTACGCGCGGCATGGGGCCGCCGATATGAACCAGCTCACACTCTATCTAGAATTGTGGCGGGTGATCTCGCCCTTCTGCATGTCGTCGTTACCAAGGAACGACCGCTGTCGGTCACAAGACGATATCAAGATTATGAGTCTGCCCTAGCTCGTCATGCCCGCGTGCCACGCGGCGAGCACGTCCTTCTCGTCGTCGCTGGTGAGACCGATGACCGGCCCGTTGCCGGCGCGGAGCCAGTCGAGCGTGTCGCGCGCGGTGGCGGCCACCGGGCGCGAGGTCAATCCGGCCTCGCGTGCCGGCGAGGTGTCGCGTGTCATGAAGCCGGCGAAGTCGGGCAGGGGCAGCCACATCGGCAGTGATCGCGGACCTGCCCAGCGCCGTACGTCATGCGCTTCCAGGAAGGCGCGATCGACCCAGGTGAAGGTGCAGGCGGAGTTCAGCGCGGATGCACATTCGGTCAGGAATTCGCCGCGCGTGCGCACCGGTCCAATCCCGTCATAGATGCCGGTCAGGCGAACCTCGGCCGCATGCACGATCCATTGTGCGAGATCGCGCACGTCGATGAACTGGACGGCATCATCAGGCGCTCCCGGCGCCAGCACCTCGCCGCCGCGCGCAAGCCGGGCCGGCCAGTACGCGAACCGTCCCGTCGGATCCTCCGGCCCGGCGATGAGGCCGGCCCGGCAGATGAAGGCATTAGTGCCGACGGCCTGCTCGCACGCGACCTTGGCGGCGCCATAAATGGCGTCGGTGCTGTGCGCGACGTCTTCGGTCATGGGCTCGCGCAGCGGCGCCGTGTCGGCGCGTTGTCCCGGTATGCGGTTGTCTGCGTAGACGCTGATCGTGGAGACGAAGGTCCAGTGCATGCCCGGCCGCTTCAGCGCCGCGACGGCGCGGCGAACCTGGCCGGGATGACGCGAGACGTCGACGACGGCATCGAATGTCTCACCCGCGAGCGGCGCGAGACCGTCCGCGACGTCGCGATCGATCCGGACCAGCCGGCTGCCTGCCGCGATCGGCCCGGCGAGACCGCGGGCGGCGCAGGTCACGTCGTGACCGTTGGCGCAGGCATGGGCCGCAATCGCGCGTCCGAGAAACTGGCTGCCGCCAAGGATGAGGATGCGCATGAAACTGCCCGTGCTGCTGATGAGATCACGAGCCTACTACGTCCGGTAGCGGTTACAACCGATGCCTCAGTGCGCCCTGATCTCCGCGTATTTCGCCATCGCCTTCTCGAACTTCCGGTTGAACAGCCACATCGCAGCGAGAATCTCGCGGAAGCTTGCCGAGCTGCGCGATCTGTCGGCCTGGCCGAACGCGAAGATGCTGTTGTTGCGCAAGTGCCTCATGATCGTGGGGCTCGACACCCGGTAGTTCAGGAGATCGCCCGATTTGAGCGCGGACCGCGTCGGGGTGGGAACGATCTGGATCAGCTCGAACAGCTTCATCTGGTCGATCGGGTCGGGCAGCGTCTTCACGATTCCCGGGATCTCCCGGAACAGATCCGCATGCGCGTTCATGAGACCGTTGCGGACATTGGTCCAGTGATTGAAACGATGATCGGTGCCGCGGGCGCGTGCCTCTTCCCTGTCGTCACGCGCGGCTAGCGCGGGATCGGCCGCCGCGATCTCGCTCTTGATAGACTCCCATTTCCTGCGGCCGTTGCGGTCCTCGGACGGGCCGGTCTGGAAGCTGCCCATATAGGTGTTCGAGCGCGCATTGCGGACGTTCTGCTTGCCGTTGGTCTCGGCAAAGAACAGCCCGAGGCTGATACGTCCCGCAGCTTCGGCGTGGCCAGGCGCAAGTCCCTTGGCGCGCGCGATAGCGACTGCGAGATCGACGACGTCCTTGAACGGCGTCGGCGAGTTCTGCGCGCCGGCGGGCGGCGCCTCCATGATCTCGAAGAGTCCAGCATATTCGTCGACCAGCGGCTCGATGTCGGCGTCGAAATAGGCCGGCGGAATCTCGAACTTGTTGGGCTTGCCGATCCGCGACGGCATGGCGTCGGTGAGATCCTTGTAAGCACTGATGACCGCGACGCGTGCCAGATAGAGCGCCTGTCCCGGCAGGTTCGGCAGCGGCTCCTTCGCCGCGATCTGTCGGCGCCGCTCGGCAAGGATGGATTTGAAATCGCCGAGCGCGCGATCGTAGGTGGCGAGCGCCTCCGATTGCCTCGCCGTGAGCGTTTGTGCCTGGCTCGCCGTGAACGTCGTGAGGATCAGCCCAAGCACCGCCAGGGCTGCGGCGGCGTGACATCGTCGTCCCATGGCGGGTTCCCGTGTGCCGGAGATTCGTCGATCATGGGATCGTAAACATCAAACGCGCGGACTGGCGAGTTGCAAATCCCGCGTCGCCCGGGTTCTCCGACCTTACGCTGTGGCCCGGTAGTCCGGCGCCGTCGCCAGGAACTTCGCATAGGCATCCGCATCCGGCGGCTGGAAGTGTCCGGCGAGCCCGCCGCGCTTCTGGTTCCTGGCGCCGATATCGGCCATCAGCTCGTCGAAATGGCGATAGTGATAGGGCGCGACGCACAAGCCGCCATAGACGCCGGCGGCCGGCCGCTCGACGCGCTTGAAGTGCAGCATCATCTCGATGTTGTCGCGCATCGCCTGCGCCGTCGGCTGGTTGGCGAGCTGGCCGTCGGCGTAGCGCACCAGCCAGTTGGCGGCGAGATCGGCGCAGAGCACGGTGCAGAACGAGGAGTTGAAGCCGACGAAGCCAAGCTCCGGCAGATCGGGGTTGGCGATCAGCCGGTAGAGCCGGTACTGACCGTCCGCGTCGACCAGTTTCTGCTGATAGGCCGCGGGCAGGAACGGCACGCCGAGCTTGTAGCCGATCGCGAGCACCGCGACGTCGGCGCCGACGCGCTCGCCGCCGCTCATCACGATGCTGTCGCCCTCGTAATGATCGAACGTGCCGAACACCGCCTTGATGCGACCGTCCGCGACCATCGGATAGAAGCCGGGCGTTGCGATCGGCACCGAGCAGTTGACGCCGTCCTCGATCCGCTCTTTCGGTACCATCTTGCACGGGCCAAGCTTGAGCTGCGCCTTCAACAGGCTCTCCAGCCCGCGCCAGTTCGCCCAGATCAGGGGCGCTGCGATGCGGTGTGCGAGCCGCGCCATCGCGCTGGCGCCCCAGCCCGGAAACATCTCCTCCTGCGCACGGATGTAGAGGATGCGCTTGAAGTTCACGAGGCCGCCGATGAAATAGGGGATCCGCCAGACCGGCTCGCGCATCACGATGGTGACTTCGCGTGCGCCTGATTTCACCGCGTTCACCGCGATGTCGGTCGCCGATTTCGAGCCGCCGAGCACGACGACGCGGCGTCCTTTCGCCAGCGCGGGATCGCTGTATTTCGACGAATGCAGGATCTGGCCGCCCTGCGCCAGAAATCCGTCCTCGCCCGGGCAATGCAGCTCACGCGGCTCGTTGAACTGCCCGATGCAGACCGCGACGAAATCGAAATCCTCGTTCGTCGCCTTGCCGTCCTTGGTGGTCAGCGCGAGCGTCCAGCCCGGCTTCCCGTCGGCGCGGCGCGCCATGCCGGCGACCTCGGTGTTGAGGCGCAGCATGCGGTCGAGGCCGAAGCTTTTGGCGTAGTCGGCGAGATAGGCGTGGACCTGCGGCCCGGTCGGCCATTCCGGATAAGCGTCCGGCATGGCGCGATCGGTGTAGCGGTAGAGATCCTTCGGGCTCTGGGTCTGCACGTCAGGATAGGAGCGCGCAGGCTCCCAGACGCCGCCGAGATCGCCGCTGCGCTCGAGAATGGTGACGCGATGGCCGCGGCTGGAGAATGCCTTTGCGGCGGCGAGACCGGAGACGCCGGCGCCGATCACGCAAACATGCTTGGGACTGACCATGGGATTGCTCGCAATCAGGGTGTTTCGCGCGCAAGCGGCCACGTTCGGCCGCAAGGCGCGGCCGGTGGACCTGCAAGCAGATGAAAGGCGACGGGGCTGCGTCTAGTCGTTGGCCTCGGGCGGCAGGAAGTCGACCTCGTGCAGTGCCGAGATGCGCACGACTTCGGCAGGATCGGTCAGATTGTGGAGCTGGTTGAACAGCGCTTCCAGCTTCTGCATCGGCGAGACCCAGAACAGCGCGCGGCACGGCTTGTCAGATTTGTTGAAATAGCCGTGCGGGATGCCGCGCGGCATGCGCACGAGGTCGCCGGCATGGGCCTTGACCCAGACGCCGTCGAGCTTGAGGTCGAGCGTGCCCTCCTGCACCAGGATGAACTCGTCCTGGGTCGGATGGATGTGCACCGGCACGAACTGGCCGGGATCGCTGTTGGTCTCGAACGCGAAGGTGGAGTCGGTGACGGCCTTGGGGAAATAGACCTGACCAAGGATGTTCCAGCTCTTGCCGCCATAGCCCGTGCCAACAGCGGTTATGCCCTTTTCGAGTGCAGTCATGGCTCGCTCCTCATGGATTCCGGCGAGGATGGAGCTTCGGCCGGCGACCGGCTGCCTGTCTATCCGCTAAACGAATCCGGATGGCGCTTTTGCCATGCAGCACGACGATTTTGCGACGCGGCCCTTTCCGCGTCCAGGGAACTATTATAGGCTTAAAGCAATTCCGTGACGCGAAGCGTGGTCGACGATGTCCGCAGCCGTGCTGGAAATGAGCGCAAGTGCGTCCGCAGCAGAACGGCTTGCGGACTTTGCCCGCGTCGCCACCGATGATGTCGATGAGGCGGCCGAGCAGATTGGACGCATCTTCTGTCCGCACGATCTCAAGCCGGCGCAGGCGCGGGCGGCCGGCTTCTCCGCCCGGCACAATTGCGCGGCGTTCGACGGCTTTTCCATCAACTACGTTACCTATGGCGGATCGGTCAGCATCGATCCCGGCTGCCTCGAGCGCTTCTTCCTGCTGCAGGTTCCGCTCACGGGCACCGCCCGCATTCGTGCCGGCGCCGGCGAATTCGATGCCGTACCGGGCCGGACGGCGTCGCTGCTGTCGCCGACGATCCCGACCCGGATGATGTGGAGCGACTGTGCCCAAGTGATCCTGTTGCTTGACCGCCGCATGGTCGAGCAGCGCGCCGCGGCCTTGTCGGGGAGGGTCGCGGGCACGGTCGAGTTCGATCCTGTGATCGACCTGGATGCGCCGTCGGGGCGGGCCTTGCGGACCAGCCTTGGCGGGCTGATGACGCTCGCCGAACGTCTTGGCCCCTCCGGCAGGCTTTCACCGGTCGCGACCGCCGATTGGCGGGAGGCGCTGCTCGATCACCTGCTCAATGGCCAGCGTCACGGCCTGTCGGATGCGATCAGGACGTTCTCGGGGCAAGCCGAGCGTCTGCCGCGTGCGCTTCGCGTGGCGCGGGACCGTCTTGCGGACAGTGCCGGCGAGCCGCTCGACCTTGCGCAGCTCGCCTGCGCCGCCGGGATCGGCATCCGCGCGCTCCAGCTCGGCTTCCGCCGTCATTTCGGGGTTTCGATCTCGGAGATGCTGCTCGACATGCGCCTCGCTGGTCTGCACGCCCGGCTCGCGCAAGCCCCGCCCGATGCCTCCATCACCGAGATCGCCTTCGATCTCGGCTTCACTCATCTCGGCCGCATGGCCGGCGCCTACCGCGAAAAATTTGGCGAGACGCCGTCGGCAACGCTGCGGCGAAGGATGAGCTAGCGCAGAGAGCTACTTTCGCGACCGCGTCGTGCCGCTGTCTTCAGCTGCTTGCCAGCGCAAAAAGCCCTCGACATCGGCCTGCACCGAGTAGGGCGTCGGGATCGCGTCGCCCACGGAATCGACGGCGGTGTCGAGAGAGCGGCGCAGCATGCGCGCGAGCTCGGCCTTGCGATAGGGTTTTGTCAGAAGCGGGGCGCCCTTCGTGGCGCGGCCCTGCGCGTGCATCGAGTCGTAGGCGTATCCGGAGGTGAACAGCACCCGCAGGGACGGCCGCGCGGCCACCATCTGCTCGGCGAGCTCGCGTCCGTTGATGCCGCCGGCCATCACGATGTCGGTGAACAGCAGGTCGAACGCCTTGCCCTCCGCGGCGATGGCGAGCGCTTCGGTCGCGTTGGCGGCGGGGATGACCTTGTAGCCGAGGCTCTCGAGCTGGACCGCGACGTATTGGCGGACGTCGCGATCGTCCTCGACGCAGAGGATGGTCTCCTGTCCGCCCACGACCTTGCGATCGTCATAGCCGGCGGGGCGCAGCGTGCTGGTCTCGGCCTTCGGCAGGTAGATCGTGAATGTCGTGCCGCGGCCTTCCTCGGACGCGACCTTGATGCCGCCGCCGGATTGCTTGACGAAGCCGAACACCATGCTGAGCCCGAGCCCCGTGCCCTTGCCGACCTCCTTGGTCGAGAAGAACGGATCGAAGATCCGCTCCAGGATCGCCCGCCGGATGCCCGTGCCGGTGTCGGCGATCTCGATCTCGACATAGTCGCCGGCATAGCCGGCGCCGACCGCCACGGCCTCGCGCACGCCGAACACGACGTTGCGTGTGGTCAGGGTCAGCCTGCCGCCGTCCAGCATGGCGTCGCGGGCGTTGATCGCGAGGTTGAGCAGCGCCGAGCTCAGCTGGCCGCGGTCGACGAAGGCGAGCCAGACCTTGCTGTCGAGCTTTGTCACGATCTCGATCTTCTTGTCGAAGGTCGCCAGCAGCAGTTTGGCGAGCTCCTCGAGCAGTTCGTTGACGTCGATCTCCGTCGGCTGCAGCGCCTGCTTCCTTGCAAAGGACAGCAGGCTCGAGGTCAGCGCGGCGCCGCGATCGGCGGCCTCGCTGATCAGCTTGGTGATGGTTGCAAGCGGCGGATTGTCCTTTACGGCGTCGGCAAGGATCTCGATCGTGCCGGTGATCACGGTGAGCATGTTGTTGAATTCGTGCGCGATGCCGCCGGTGAGCTGCCCGACCGCCTCCATCTTCTGGGCCTGTATCAGCTGCTCCTCGGCGGCGCGCTTCTGGGTGATGTCCTTGACGAAACTGTTGATGATGGTGCGCCCGCCAAGCCGGAGGGCCGTGCCCGACGCCTCGACCAGGATCGCATCGCCGTTCCTGTGCAGCAGGCTCACCTCGAAGCGAATGCCGATTGGCGTATCCGACAGTTCCGGCAGCAGCCGCATCATGCGCTGCCTGAAGCCGGCGCGGAGCGGCTCGGCGACGAGGAGGTCGACGACGTCGGCGCCGATGGCCTCCTGCCGCGACCATCCGGTCAGGGCTTCGGCCTGAAAGCTCCATTCCACGACGATGCCGCGTTCGTCGGTCTGAATGAAGGCGTCGAGCGCGGTCTTGATGACGGCTTGCGTCATCTGTGCGCTCTCGGCGACGGCCTTCGCCCGATCGGCCAGTTGCGCGGCAGCCCGCTCGGCTTGCGACGTCTCGATCGCGCTCGTGCAGAGACGCGCGAGCAGCACCGCAACGACACCGCTCGCCATCAGGGCGATGAGCTGGGCCATGCCGAACCCGCGCGGGCCGGCGGTGCCGGTCATGGCATAGGAAGCGAGAAGGAGTGCGGCGGTCACGACGACCTGGGTGGCCATCGCAAATGTCACAACCCCCCTGAGTTTCATGGCCTCACACCCAAGACGCCAGCCGCGGACCGTACCGGCCCCGTCCTGTCGAGGAGTCCGCCATTATGTGAGCTACAGATTCCGTGCGTTTCCGTCGAGGGGCAATTTCAGGTGGCGCGGGACGGCCGGCCGTCCCGGAAACGAGGCCCGGCCTGCCTCGGGCTTCAACCCGCCGGCGAATCGGTCTGGCGCAATGTCGTCACCCAGATCACGCGCGCCGTCTGCTGGGTCGGGTTGTCGAACATGTGCGGCACGATGCTCGGGAAACGAAAACTGTCGCCGGCCTCGAGCACGTGGGCCTGGTTGTCGAGCCACAGCCGCAGGCTGCCGGACAGGATGTAGCCGGCCTTCTCGCCGGTGTGCTGCAGGAAGTCGGTGCCGGACGAGGCGCCGGGATTGAGCGTGAGCTCGTAGAGTTCGAGCTGGCCCTTGCCATCCGGGGTGAGCGCTTCCTTGACGACGCCGCTCGCGGTGAGGCGCAGCAGCCGACGGCTGTTCTTGCGCACGATGTAGCGCTGCACGTCGCCGGGATCGGTGGTCTCGAAGAAATAGGAGATCGGCACGTCGAGCGCGATGCTGAGCAGGCGCAGCGTGCGGATCGACGGCATGGCGCGCGCGCGTTCGAGCTGGCTGATCATGCCGTTCGACAGGCCGGTCTTGTTGGCGACGTCCTGGATCGAGAGGCCGGCGCGCTGACGCAGCAGCCGTACGGTTTCGCCGAGGCGCTGGTCGACCGCATCGTCGGCCTCGATCGTCGGAGCGTCCTTCGGACCGTTGGTATCGCCGCGACCATCCATGTCGCTCTCCCATGCATCATCTCAGCCTTGGACCGCATCGGTCCGAGGCTTCAGTCGGAGTGAAAAGGTCGCGCATACTAGCAATGCGATTGACAGCTGTATTTAGTCATGATGAACTTTTGATCGAAAAATTTAGAAGCACTAAAGCCCACTCCTGTCCCCTGCCGGGGTCTCGGGGCGCGGGAGACGGTGCCGTGTGCGACAACGGAGAGTGGGTCATGGCAAACGACACCGGCAGGTTCGGCGTTGGGGCAGTGCATCTCGGTAGTCCGAATCGCCGTCAATTCTTCCAGCTCGGGGCCGGCGCCGCGGCGGGATGGAGCCTCGCAGGCAATGCCTTCGCCCAGACCGAGCGCCCGACCAATCCGCCGGACAAGCCGCGCGGGCAGGTGATTGCGGCGCTGTCGCAGGAGCCGACCGTCTTCCATCCGCTGATGCCCGGCATCGAGGTCGATCAGGGCGTCTGGTGGCAGGTGTTCTCGCTGCTCTGGTACATCGATCCCGAGGGCAATTTCGTTCCCGATCTGGCGCGCGAGGTCCCGACCATCGAGAATGGCGGCCTGTCGGCCGACGGCCTGACCTGGAAGATCAAGCTGCGCAGCGACGTGAAGTGGCATGACGGCACGCCGTTCACGGCCGACGACGTGAAGTTCTCGCTCGAGCTGATCAACAATCCCGATTTCCGCGCGCGCAGCCGCGTCGGCCACAGCCTCGTGAAGGACATCAAGGTCGTCGCGGCGGACGAGATCCACTGGCGAATGGAAGCTCCCTATTCGCCCTATATGTCGATCCTGGGATCGCTGACCTTCATCGTGCCCAAGCACATCCTGGAGAAGGTGTCAGATCCGAACGCCTCGCCGTTCCACAATGCGCCTGTCGGCACCGGACCGTTCCGCTGGGGTGAGCGCGTGCCCGGCGACCACATTCTCCTGAATGCCCACACCGGCTATCACGGCAAGGGGCCGTACGTCGAACGCGTAGTGTTCAAATACATCCCCGACCTCACCGTGCTCTACACCCAGTTCCGCACCGGCCAGGTCGACTACACCGGCCTGCAAGGCATCCTGCCGAACTTCGTGCAGGAGGCGAAGACGCTGAAGGGCCGCAAGATCTTCGTCTCGGCGACGTCCTCGGTGGAGCATATCGCGCCCAACCTGGATTTCGGTCCCTTCGCCGACCGCGCGGTGCGCGAGGCGCTCTACCTCGCCATCAACAAGCAGGCGATCATCGACGCGCTCTATTACGGCCTGCCGACGCAGACCGAGAGCTTCGTGCCGCAGCAGGCGTGGTCGTTCCAGAAGGGCCTGCCGCAGCACAAATACGATCCCGCCAAGGCCAATGCGCTGCTCGATGCGGCGGGATGGGTTCGCAGCTCCAGCGGCGTTCGCGAGAAGGGCGGCGTCAAGCTCGAATTCACCAACTCGACGACGTCAGGCAATGCGGTGCGCGAGCAGACCCAGCAGCTCCTGGTCCAGGACTGGCGCGCGATTGGTGCTGCGATGCGCGTCAACAACATGCCGGCGGCGGTGATCTGGGGCGACTTCTGGCAGCAGTCGAAGTTCAACTCGGTGCTGGTGTCGGTGAACTTCATGCTGGGCAGCGACCCCGACGTGACGCCGCGCTTCGGCTCCGGCGCCATTCCCGCCAAGGGCGGCCGCGGCTACAACACCTATCAGTACCAGAGCCCGGAGGCCGATCGTCTTCTCGCCGAAGGCGCCAAGCAGTTCGATCTGTCGCAGCGCAAGACCACCTATGGCGATCTGCAAAAGCTGATCCGCAACGACCTCGCGATCCTGCCCATGTTCCAGGGCTTCATCGCCGAAGGCGTGAAGGAAGGGCTGCAGGGTTTCCGTCCCAACATCAACACCTCCATCAATTGCTGGAACATCCGCGAATGGTACTGGGCCTGATGGATCCGGCTCGCTGGATCGCCTGAGATGGCCCGTTATGTCGTCAATCGCCTGGCGCAGGCGATCATGCTGCTTGTGATCGTCTCGGCGATCGGATTCGCCCTGCTGCATCTGGCGCCGGGCGGTCCGCTCTCGCAATTTGCTGCCTCCGCGCAGATGACGCAGGAGGATCTCGACCGCGTCACCAGGCAGCTCGGCCTCGATCGGCCGCTGCCGATCCAGTATCTCGACTGGTTCGGCCGCATGCTCAAAGGCGATTGGGGCAAGTCCTACCGCGACGGCGAGGCGGTGCTGTCGGTGATCTCCTCGCATCTCGGCGCAACGCTGGAGCTGATGGCGACCGCGACGATCATTGCGGTGCTGCTCGGCTGCTGGATCGGTATCCTTGGCGCGCTGCGCCGCTATTCGCTGTTCGACACGCTCGCAACCGTCGGCGCCATGATCGCGCTGTCGATCCCGACCTTCTGGTTCGGCCTCGTCACCATCTACGTGTTCTCGGTGAAGCTCGGCTGGCTGCCGGCCGGCAACCGCGAGACCGTCGGCGACGGCTCCTTCCTCGACCTGCTGCATCATCTGATCGCGCCCGCCCTGGTGCTGGCGCTGGTCGAGACCGCGATGTGGGGCCGCTTCATGCGCTCCTCGATGCTCGAGGTCATCAACCAGGATTACATCCGTACCGCGCGCGCCAAGGGCATGCCGGAATGGCGGATCCTCACCGTGCACGCGCTTCGCAATGCGCTGCTGCCGATGATCACGGTGGCCGGCCTCCAGTTTCCGACGCTGCTCGGCGGCGCGCTGGTCGCCGAGACCGTGTTCACCTGGCCCGGCATGGGGCGTCTGTTCCTCGATTCCATCGGCTACCGCGACTATCCCGTGGTGATGGGCATCCTGATGTTTTCGGCGACCATGGTGCTGATCGGCTCGCTGCTCGCCGACATCTTCTATGCCGTCGTCGATCCGCGCATCCGGGTGGGCTAGCGATGACGAGCGCGGTTCTCTCCACCGACCAGCTCGCGCCCGGCCAGGCCGCCTGGCGGCGATTCCGCCGGCACCGGCTCGCGCTTGCGGGCGCCGTGATCATCCTCGTTCTCGTCCTCGGCTCGGCGTTGGGTCCATATCTCTTGCCGTTCGACGACACCTATATCGACATCATGAAGCGGTTCGCGCCGCCGCTCTCGGGCGCGCACATCCTCGGCACCGACGAGCTCGGCCGCGACGTGCTGGCGCGGCTGATGATGGGCGGACGGGTGTCGCTCTCAATCGGCATCGTCGCGATGGTGATCGCGATGGCGGTCGGCATCGCCGTCGGCGCCTTCGCCGGCTTCTATGGCGGCGTGGTCGGAGCGGTCCTGATGCGGCTCGTCGACGCCGTGCTGTGCTTTCCGACCATCTTCCTGCTGCTTGCGCTCGCCGCGCTGACCGAGCCCGGCCTCGTCACCACCACCGTGCTGATCGCGGCGACCGCCTGGATGAGCGTTGCCCGCGTCGTCGAGGCCCAGGTTCGTTCGCTCAGGGAGCGCGAGTTCGCGGTCGCCGCCGTCGCGTTCGGCTCGTCGAACCTGCGGATCATGTTCCGCGAGCTCGTACCCAACGCGATCGCGCCGATCGTGGTCGCGGCGACGCTGAACGTCGCCAAGGCGATCCTGCTCGAATCCTATGTCAGCTATCTCGGCTACGGCATCCAGCCGCCGGCCGCGAGCTGGGGCAACATGCTCAACAACGCGCAGATCTATCTCACCAGCGCGCCGTGGCTCGCCATTGCGCCGGGCCTCGCCATCACGCTCGCGGTCACGAGCTTCAACTTCCTCGGCGACGGCCTGCGTGACGCGCTCGATCCCAGGATGAATATCCCATGACGAGCAAGAGCTCGATCGAACTGAAGTCCAGGAGTGTCCGATGTCCCCGCCGCTCAACCGTATAAATAGCGACGAACGCCTGCCGGCGCAGGCCGACGTCGTCGTCATCGGCGGCGGCGTCATCGGCGTCTCGGCGGCCTATCATCTGGCGAAGAAGGGGCTTTCCGTCGCGCTCGTCGAGAAGGGGCATGTCGGCGGCGAACAGTCGAGCCGCAATTGGGGCTGGTGCCGCCAGCAGGGCCGCGCGCGTGAGGAGATTCCGCTGGCGCGCGAGGCGCTGCGGCTGTGGGAGGACATGCAGAACGACGCCGGCGTCGATGCCGGCTTCCGCCGCACCGGCGTCTTGTTCCTGACCAAGAGCAAGGACGAGCTCGCCGGCTGGGAACGCTGGGCCGCGATCGCGCGCGAGCAGCAGGTACACTCCACCGTCCTGACGCCGGCGGAGGTCGCCGAGCGCATGCCCGGCAATGCCGACAAGTGGGTCGGCGGCCTGCACACGCCGAGCGACGGCCGCGCGGAGCCGTCGATGGCCGTGCCCGCGCTTGCGACTGCCGCGCGAAAGCACGGCGTTACGATCCACCAGGGCTGCGCCGCGCGCGGGCTGGAGACGACCGGCGGGCGGGTCAGCGCCGTCGTCACCGAGAAGGGCACCATCCGCGCGCAATCCGTGCTGCTCTCGGGCGGCGCGTGGTCGTCGCTGTTCTGCCGCCGTCACGGCATCGAGCTGCCGATCGGCCTCGTCAACGCCACCGCATGCCGCACCACGCCCGGACCGGAGATCACGTCGGGTGCGCTCGGTACCGATTTTTACTGCATCCGCCGCCGGCTCGACGGCGGCTTTACGCTGGCGCTGCGCAACCGCGGCACGGTCGAGCTGTCGCCCGATCTGTTCCGCTACGCGCGCACCTTCTGGCCGACCTATCTGCATCGCCGCAACGGACTGAAGATGTCGTTCGGCAAGTCGTTCTTCGACCAGCTCATGCGCGGCACCAGCTGGAGCCTCGACAAGCCGTCGCCGTTCGAGACCGAACGGGTGCGCGATCCCGCGCCCGACATGTCGCTGGTCAATGCGGCGCTATCAGCGCTGATCAAGTCGAACCCCGAATTGAAGGACATCGAGATCGCGGAAGCCTGGGGCGGCACGATCGACTGCACGCCCGATACGATCCCGGTGATCTCGCCGGTCGATGCGCTGCCGGGCTTCTTCCTCGCCACCGGCTTCTCCGGCCACGGTTTTGGCATCGGCCCTGCGGCCGGCAAGCTCGCCGCCGACATCGTGACCGGCTCGACGCCGCTGGTCGATCCTGAGCCCTACAGCCACAAGCGCATGATCGACGGCCGCCGGCTCGCGCCGGTCAGCCCGTTCTGAGGGCCTTGGCCGCATGACGGTTCTCTACAAGGCCAACATGGTGCGCGGCGCGGAGTGGGCGCGCTTCTTCGCGGAGCGCGCGCCGCATCTGCCGTTCCGGCTCTGGCCCGACATCGGCGATCCCGCCGAGGTGCGCTATCTCGTGGCGTGGGTGCCGCCTGATAACATCGCGGCGACCTTTCCAAACCTCGAGCTGGTCTTCTCGGTCGGCGCCGGCGTCGACCAGTTCGACGCCAGCAAACTTCCACCGCACATCCCGCTGGTGCGCATGCTGGAGCCCGGCA
This sequence comes from Bradyrhizobium sp. 1200_D9_N1_1, assembly GCF_052075915.1. Lineage (NCBI taxonomy): Bacteria > Pseudomonadati > Pseudomonadota > Alphaproteobacteria > Hyphomicrobiales > Nitrobacteraceae > Bradyrhizobium > Bradyrhizobium sp. 1200_D9_N1_1. Next base: position 2,564,423 of record NZ_CP197226.1, read on the forward strand.
TTGCCGAGACCATGGTGGAATACGTCACCATGGCCGTGCTCGCCCTGCATCGCGATCTCCTGCACTTCATCGCCCAGCAGAAGGAACAGGTCTGGCGCGAGATCCGGATCACGCCGGCGAAGCGGCGGCGTGTCGGCGTGATGGGGCTCGGCCAGCTCGGCCAGGCCGTGCTCGAACGCCTCAAGGCGTTCGGCTTCCCGCGTCTCGGCTGGAATCGCTCGCCGCGCGAGATCGAGGGCGTTATCTGCCATGCGGGCATGGATGCCTTGCCCGACTTCCTTGCGCAGACCGACATTCTCGTCTGCCTGCTGCCTCTGACCGATGAGACAAGCGGGATCCTGAACGCGGACCTGTTCGCGCGCCTGCCGCGCGGCGCCTCCCTGGTCAATGTCGGGCGCGGCCCGCATCTCGTCGAGCCCGATATCCTCGCGGCTCTCGACAGCGGCGCACTCTCGGGGGCTATCCTCGACGTCACCGATCCCGAGCCGCTGCCGGCGGGCCATCCATTCTGGAGCCATCCGCGCATCCTGCTGACGCCGCACAACGCCAGCATGACCACGCCGGATACGGCCGTCGACTATGTGCTCGACGTCATCGCACGTCACCGTCGCGGCGAGGATCTGCCGGGGCGTGTCGATCGTACGCGCGGCTACTAGGACACTCGCATGAGCATCGGCGCCAGCAGATCTGACCAAGTCATTGCCGAAGCGCAGGGGCCGGTGCTGTCGGTCGCGGGCCTGACCACGTCCTTCATGCGCGAGCGGCAATGGATCCCCGTCGTCCGCAACGTGTCGTTCGACGTCGCGCCGCGCGAGACCGTGGCGATCGTCGGCGAGTCCGGTTCGGGCAAGAGTGTCACTGCGCTGTCGATCATGCGGCTCATTCCGAAGGAGAGCGGGCGGATCGAAGGGCGCGTCACGCTCGCCGGCCGCGATCTCCTCGCGCTGCCCGAAGCGAGCATGAAGGACATCCGCGGCAACGACGTTGCCATGATCTTCCAGGAGCCGATGACGAGCCTCAATCCGGTGCTCACCATCGGCTTCCAGATTGCGGAAGCGCTGATCCAGCATCGCGGCATGTCGCGGGCGGCGGCCGAGGCCGAGACCGTCCGGCTGCTCGACCGCGTCCGCATCCCCGCCGCGAAATCTCGCTTCCACGAGCATCCGCACCGCTTCTCCGGCGGCATGCGCCAGCGCGTGATGATCGCGATGGCGCTGGCCTGCAAGCCGAAACTCCTGATCGCCGACGAGCCGACCACCGCGCTCGACGTCACGATCCAGGCCCAGATCCTGGAGCTCCTGAAGGAGCTCCAGCAGGAAGAGGGGATGTCGATCCTCTTCATCACCCACGACATGGGCGTGGTCGCCGAGATCGCGGACCGCACGGTCGTGATGTATGGCGGGCAGGCGGTGGAGACCGATGCGACGTCGCGCATCTTTGCCGCGCCCTCGCATCCCTACACCCGCGCGCTGCTCGCGGCGGTGCCTCGCCTCGGCTCGATGGACGGGCGTCCGCGGCCGATGCGCTTTCCGATTGTCGACAAGGTCACCGGCACCTCAGATGAGCCGACCGAGACACCGGATACGGTCTCGACTGCCGAGCGCCCGCTGCTCGAAGTCTCGAACCTCACCACGCGCTTTCCGATCCGCTCGGGATTGTTCGGCAAGGTCTCCGGCCGCGTCCACGCGGTCGAGAACGTCTCCTTCACCTTGCACGCCGGCGAGACGCTGGCGCTGGTCGGTGAATCCGGCTGCGGCAAGTCGACGACCGGCCGCTCGATCCTCAAGCTGCTCGAGCCGGACAACGGGACGGTTCTGCTCGACGGCCAGGATGTGCTGGCGATGAACGGCCGCACCTTGCGCGACTTCCGCAAGCAGATGCAGATCGTGTTTCAGGATCCGTTCGCGAGCCTCAATCCGCGCATGTCGGTGGGGACGGCGATCGCAGCGCCGCTGCTGGCCAACGGCCTCGCCACCGCTGCGCAGGGGCGCGACAAGGTCGCCGACCTGCTCGTGCGCGTCGGCCTGACCGCCGACATGGCCGCGCGCTTCCCGCATGAATTCTCCGGCGGCCAGCGCCAGCGCATCTGCATTGCGCGGGCGCTCGCGCTCGGGCCGAAGCTGATCGTCGCGGACGAGGCGGTTTCGGCACTCGACGTCTCGGTGAAGGCGCAGGTCGTCAACCTGATGCTCGACCTTCAGGCCAGCATGGGCCTTGCCTACCTCTTCATTTCCCACGACATCGCGGTGGTCGAGCGCATGAGCCACCGGGTCGCGGTGATGTATCTCGGCGAGATCGTCGAGATCGGCCCGCGCGCAGATTTGTTCGGCAATCCGCAGCATCCCTATACGAAGAAGCTGATGGCCGCCGTGCCGGTCCCCGATCCCGCGCGCCGCGGCACCAAGCGCGAGGCCTCCAACGACGAGATCAGGAGCCCGGTGCGCGCGCCGGACTACCAGCCGCCGGTGCGGCAATATCGCGAGGTCTCGCCTGGTCACGTCGTCCAGGTGTGGGGCGAGGAGTGGTCGGCCTGAGGCGCGCAGGATGCGGTACGTTTCCGATGACGTGACCGAACGCATGAGTTGACGTGTACGAAGCAGGCAAGTGTAGATAGGTTTGATGTCGGCGAAAGCGCCGGGCAGATGCAGACTCGTCCTCCGGAAATCGTGACCGGATCGAGCGACAGGGAGCTGCGGAATGTGAACGATCTCATATTCCATCACACTCTTCTCGAGCTACCAATTCCGCAAGAAATTGCCGCACCCGAAGCTAACTGACAGACACGGGTGAGATGCAATGCCTGCGAAGCCGCGTGCTCGCAGCTTTGGATTGGCTCTCGTCTTGCTCGCGAGCAAGCCAGCCCCATCACTCAGCACAGATTTTTCAGAAATTGGAATCAGGGGAATCGCAAGACGCGTCCACGAGGCTGCCTCTATTCGGGGGCGACCGGTAGGCTGCTACTTACCCAAGAAGGAGCTCACCAATGAAGCTAGGCGATGCAGTTTCCAGTGCAGCGTCCGAAACGAGGCAAGCCGGCGATCTTCGGATCGCTCGTTCCAGCCTGATCAAATCGGCCCATTTTCTTGAAAGAATTGGGCTCGCAGCCGTTGGGGCCTCTTGCGGCCTCTATGTGGGCGCGACCCTGTTGCGTCAGAGAGACGGACTGTTTGAAAGCGGCTGGATTGTGCTGATGACCACGCTCTACGGAGCTCTCAGCTATTATGTCGGAATTGATTTGTCTCGCAGTGTCGCTCGGAAGTCGATCTCGAGCCTCTCGGACGAATACACCGGTTCCGAGGCGGTTGAGATCATGAGTGCGGCCGGAACGTTCGTCGCCGCCATTGCCGCAACCCTGTCAGTCAGCATCCTTGTCCTTGATCAAAATCTCCCCAACGGCCTGATAGGCTTTGTGGCCGGCTGTTGGGTGGTTGGCTCTTCGCTTCAAGTTGCGGCGGGCACGATGGCTCGCAGCTACGAAGCGTCGATGGACAAGGAATGAAGGACTGCGCTCACGGAAAGCGTCTGCCAGGCGTGGTGACGCGGACACGAGCCGCAGTGTTGGAGCGGGTCTCAGGTACGGGGTGAGTAGCCACGAATCATCGCAACCTCCGTCGTTCAACGCTGCGTGCTGACGATTTTTGGTGGCGCTGCCGTTCGCATCGGGCAATGCCGCTGCTTGGAAGCCGTATCGGTACTGAGCAACCTGAGTTTATCGCGCAACAAACAAGACGTGCCATCATGATGATGTTGGGATATCGTCCCCGCGCCGTGGTCCAAAATTCTGCTAACCGCCAACCACAGGATCGGTGGAGCCAATGCAGATTGCGGAGTGGCTCGAGAAGCTGGGACTTGGGCAGTACGCAGAGCGTTTTGTCCAAAATGGCGTCGACATGGGCGTCCTTCCCGAGCTGATGGACGAGGACTTCGATAAGCTCGGAGTCCTGCTCGGCCATCGCCGTAAAATGCTGCGTGCTATTGCCGACCTCGATCCCGCCGCGTTGATCGCATCGCCGGCTCCTCCTCACGACGCCGAGCGGCGCCACCTCACCGTCATGTTTTGCGATCTGGTCGGCTCGACCGCACTCTCGGCGCGTCTCGATCCCGAGGATATGTGGGAAGTGATCCGGGCCTATCGCGCTGCCTGCGCGAGGGTCATTTCCGCCTATGACGGCAGCATAGCCAGGTTCGTCGGCGACGGAATACTCGTCTATTTCGGCTATCCGCGCGCCCACGAGGATGACGCGGAGCGCGCAGTGCGCGCGGGCCTCGACGCAATCTCTGCGATGCGACAGCTCAAGACGAGCGGCGACGAACGGGTTGAGTTGCGGATCGCAATCGCGACCGGGCTTGTGGTGGTCGGCGACCTCATCAGCGGAGATGCGTCAGAGGAGAGCGCAACGGTCGGCGATACACCAAACCTCGCTGCCCGGCTCCAGAGCCTGGCGGAGCCGGGAGCGGTCGTCGTTGCCTCGTCGACGCGCCGGCTGCTCGGTGATCTCTTCACTTTTCGCAACCTCGGCCGCCGCGAGGTCAAGGGGATATCCGAACCCATCGCGGTCTGGGCAGTCGAGGGAGCGCCTGCATCGGAAAGTCGCTTCGAGGCGGTCCACGCGGCGCGCTCGATCGGCTTTGTCGGCCGCAAGGAGGAGATCGAACTCACGCTCTCGCGCCAGCGGTTGGCATGGCAGGGGCAAGGGCAGATGGTGCTGATTTCCGGCGAAGCCGGCATCGGCAAGTCGCGCATGGTCGCAATGCTGTCCGAAAGCCCCGTGTTGGGGGCGCACCGCCGCGTGCGATATCAGTGCTCGCCGTACCACACCAACAGTGCGCTTCATCCCTTTGTCGCGCAAGTCGAGCGCGCTGCCGGCATTTGCTCGCACGACACGCCCGGGCAAAAGCTCGACAAGCTCGAGGCGATGCTGGCGCTTGGAACGCAGCAGGTTGCCCGGGCGACGGCGCTCATTGCGGCACTGCTTTCGATCCCAACCGGCGACCGTTATCCGCCGCTCGGTCTGAGCCCGGCGCAGCTGCGGCGACAGACCTTTGCCACCCTTCTCGATCAGCTTGAGGGATTGGCGCGAGAGCAGCCCCTGCTGATCATCTGCGAGGATATGCATTGGGCCGATGCCACGACACTTGAACTGTTCGATCTCACGGTCGACCGGATCAGGCGACTGCCGATACTCGTGCTCATGACGTCGCGGCCGGAGTTCGAGCCCTCCTGGTCGGGCCTTGCCAACGTCACTCTGTTGCGGCTCGACCGGCTCGATCGGCAGGACACGCGGGCGCTGGTCGAGCAGGTGACTGTCGGTCGCCAGCTGCCACGCGAGATGATGAAGCAGATCATCGACAGGACGGATGGCGTCCCGCTATTCGTCGAGGAATTGACCAAGATGGTGCTGGAGTCCGGATGGCTCGTCGAAGGTGCCGGGCGCTATCGCCTCGAAAGTCCGCTCCCGCCGCTCGCTATTCCCGCGACGTTGCAGGATTCGCTGATGGCGCGGCTCGACCGGCTGGCTCCGGTGAAGGAGGTGGCGCAGATAGGCGCCGCCATCGGCCGCGACTTCTCGTACGCGCTGCTGAGATATGTGGCGGGACGCGATGATCTGACGCTGAGCGCTGCGCTGGGGCAACTCGAGGAGGCCGAACTGCTGGTGTGTCGCGGGGCTCCGCCCGAGGCAAACTACAGTTTCAAGCACGCTCTCGTTCAGGAGGCGGCCTACGAGAGCCTGCTCAAGAGCAAACGGCAGGTGCTTCACACGCGCATCGGCGATGTCCTGCGCGAAAAGTTTCCAGTCGTCGCCGAGACCGAGCCGGAAGTTCTGGCACACCACTTCACCGAGGCTGGGCTGAACGAGGTCGCCCTCGAGTGGTGGCGCAAGGCGGGCCAGCAGGCGCTGAAACGCTCGGCCTATTCCGAGGCAATTGCGCATCTCGGCAAGGCGATTGCCATCGCCGATGAGTTGCCTGACGAGCCTCGCCGGATGATGAGCAGGCTGCATCTTCAAATCGCATATGGCCGCGCGTTAAGGGGCGGCCTCGGGCACAGCGCCCCCGAAACGGTAGCCGCATGGACGCGCGCCCGGCAGTTCGCTGCCGACATCAATGATCCGGTGGAACTTGCGCCGATACATTCGGGCCTCTTCAATGCCTGTCTGACACACGGCGAACTTGCTCCAATGCGGGAACTGGCCGACGCCATCATGAGTGCCGCGGAGCGACGACCGGACGCGCCGGTGGCCGCCGTCGTTGCGCATTGGACAGGCGGCGTCACCTGCTGGTTCGGGGGCGACTATTTGAACGCGAGAACGCATCTCGAGCGGGCACTGGCGATCTATGGTGCCGAGCCGGATCCCGCGACGTTCAGGCCCTCGGCGCTGGATCTGCCGTTCGTGATCATGAGGTTTCTTGCTCTGGTGCTTTGGCCGCTTGGCAGCATCGCTCGCGCGCGCCGGCTCGCAGCCGAAGCGGTGAGCGCTTCGGGAGAACAACGGGCGCTGTCCCGGGCCAATGCGCTTGTTCATCGGGCCGTGTTCGACGGACTGTGCGGGGGCATGTTGCAGCAGACGGATACCATCCTGGCGCTTGGTCTCGCGCGCGACCACACGATGCCGCTGTACGTGGCCGCCGGTACCTACCTGAATGGCCTCGCCAAGTGGCGTGCCGGCGACCGGATGGCCGGACTGACGGACATGCGTCGCGGATGGACCATGCTGCGCGAGAATGACTGCTACCTCTGTGAACCGTTTTGGGGGATGCAGGTCGCGATGGCGGATGCAGAGGTGGGCCAACTCGAAACCGGGCTGGAGATCTTGAGCGAATTGATCGCATGGTCGGGACAATCCGGTCAGCATTGGCTTGATGCCGAGCTGCATCGCGTCCAGGGCGAGCTTTTGTCGCGACATGACCCTCCGGACGATTCCGGGGCCGAAAATGCCTTCAACCGGGCACTGGAAATCGCACGCCACCAACAGGCGAAGACTTTCGAGCTGCGCAGCGCCATTGGACTTGCGCGCCTGCACAAGACAAATGGCCGAGCGGGCGCGGTTTTCGAACTGCTCGCTCCTGTCCTCGCCGAATTCGAGGCGGAACGAAATCTTCCCGAAGTCGAAGAAGCGAAAGAGCTGCTTAGGAATGGGCGTTAGCCGCGCCGCCATTCGATCGGCGCAACCGGCGCGCCGACTTCAAGCCGGAATAGGTCGGCATCCTGGTCTTCGATTCGGGGAGCCGTAGTCTTCCGGTTTTGACACAGCTTAACCTAATGTGGTGAAAGCTAAATACGCTTCTCTTGGTTGTGAACGCGAGTCTGCTGCGGCGGCGAATCCGATCTCGGCTAGCACCAATGTTGTCGGATTGCTCAGTGCCTCAAGGCGCAGACTCCATCCCAGGGCCGGGCCATGCGGCGATTGGCTTGCCTTCGCTGGGGCAGGCGCAGCGACCAAAGCCCATTGGAGATCCAGTCGTGGTTCGCTTGCATGTCGAACGTTTCATTCGCAGCCGGATTGTTCGCCGATCCTTGGCGCTCGGGATCATCGCTCTGAGCGGATGGACCCTGTTGCCGTATGTGACCTACCGAATCGCTCCCTCCGCCTATGTCAATGCCGAGCTCATGCGGGTGACTGCACCGATGGCGGGTCAGCTCTCGTCAGATCTTCCACGCAAGGGTGAATATTTCCAGCGCACCCGGGTGGTGCCGCTGGTCGAGGCGCGTTCGCCGGATCGCCGGCACCTCATGGACCTTGATCAGCAGCTTGCCATGTCCACCAAGCGCGCCGAGCTCGCACGTCGGCAACTGGAGGAAATCGCCGAGCTCGATCGCAAGCTCGGCGAGCGCAGCGAGGACTATCGTTTGGGGATGGTGGCACGCCTGAGCCACGAGATCGGCGAAACGGAAGCTGAAAAAGGCGGCTGTCTCGCCGAGGCGCGGCAGCGGAACGATGTCGCGGGCCGGATGGAGAGGCTCGTGAAGCTCGGCATCAGTTCGCAGATCCGCTCCGGTGAGGCCCAGGCCTCGCAGGAGGCAACCGCAACGCGGTGCCAGATGGCCGATGAACGCCTGCAGCGCCTCAAGACCGAGATGGGGGCGGTCGAGAAGGGCATCTATCTTCGTGGCGATGCCAATGACGTGCCCTATTCTCAGCAGCAGCGCGAGCGGCTTGTCCTCCGCCGCCAGGAGCTCGAGACGGACCTGTTGCAGAACAGCTCACGTGCCGCGCAGCTGGCCGCGGAGATCGCAGAGGAACGCACTCGACTTGATCGTCTCGATCACTACGATCTGTCCTTGCCCGCAGCCCATGTGGTCTGGTCGGTCGCGGCCAGCCCGGGCTCGATGGTCACGGAAGGGCAATCGGTCTTCGATTTTGCAGATTGCGAGCGCCGGTTCATCGTTGTTGAACTCCCCGAGCGTGATTTCGAGAAGATCAAGGCCGGAGATGCGGCTACCGTCCGCCTGATTGGGAGCCGCGAATGGAAGACCGGCCAGATCCGGCAAGTCCGCGGATCGGCAGCCTACGGCGATGATCGGCTGCTTGCGGCTCGGGTGCCGCGGCCTGATCCGGGCAACATCACCGTAGAGATATCGCTTCCGCCCAATGAGACGTCGGCCGACCGCAACGGCTCCTGCGATATCGGACGGTTGGCTGAGGTGCGCTTCGAGCGCAGCGCCGACGGCCTGCTACGATTGGTCAGCTCGAAGTTGAAATGGCTGACCGCTCGCCTGGAGCTCGACCAGTCGTCCCTGTAAGCGAGATGTTCCATGCAGGCCATGACTCTGCCTCTCTCTCAGCTGTTCGCGCCGATGCTGGGCATCTTTGCGGCGATGTACCTGTTGGCGCCGACCTTTCCAGTCGCGCGCCCTTGGGCGCGAGTCGCGGTCTTTGTCGTGGTTTGGCTCGTGGTCGCCCGCTATCTCGAATGGCGTATTTGCACCACCGTGCTGCCGGCAAGCGGGAGCTGGTATCAGGTCGGCTGGATCTGGTTCTGTCTGTTCGTCGAGCTTCTGACCTTCACAGATCAGTTCATTCTCTATCTGACTTTCCTTCGCAGGACCGATCGCCGCAGCGAAGCAGATCAGCACGAGCGTCGGCTTCGCAGCCTGCCGGATGACGAGCTGCCCTCGGTCGACGTCTTTATTCCGACCTATGACGAGCCATTCGAGGTGCTGGAAAAGACGATCACGGGCGCGCTGTGCCTGGGCTATCCAAATTTCCAGGTCTGGGTCTTGGATGATGGTCGCAGGCCTTGGCTCAGGGAACTCTGCAAGCAAAAGGGCGCGGGCTATCTCACGCGCGCCGACAACTTGAATGCCAAGGCCGGCAATATCAATCATGCCCTGACGAAGACGAGCGGCGACTTCTTCGCGATCTTTGATGCGGACTTCGTGCCGCAGCGCAATTTCCTGATGCGCACGATGGGCTTCTTCGCCGATCCAAAGATCGGAATCGTTCAGATCCCGCACACCTTCTACAATGAGGACCCGATGCAGGCGAATCTCGGCCTGCACAGGGGACTGCCGGACGAGCAACGGTTCTTCTTCGATTCCATCATGCCGGCGCGCGACGGCTGGGATGGTGCCTTTTGTTGTGGTTCGAACTCCGTCACGCGTCGCGCGGCACTCCGCGCGGTGGGCGATGCCTTGCCGACCCAGTCCATCACGGAAGACATGTTGCTGACGCTGGTCCTGCTGCGCAAGGGGTACGTCACTCGCTATCTACGCGAGCCGCTGGCGATCGGACTGGCGCCGGAAAGCCTTGACGCCTTTTTCGTGCAGCGGCAACGCTGGGCGCGTGGCGCGATCCAGACGCTGTATCTCGCCGACGGCCCGCTCGGCCCCGGACTGGGCTTGATGCATCGGCTCCTCTTCTTTCCGACGCATTGGCTCTCAATAGGCCTGCGGGCGCTCGCGGTCGTCTTGGTTCCGATCGTGTTCATGTGGACTGGGCTAGCGCCTGTCGTCGACGTCACTCCTGAGTCGGTCTTCTATTACTTGTTCCCCGCGATCCTGGCGCTTAACGGCGGCATCTCCTGGTTCGCGCCGCACGAGCACTTTCCGCTCGCCGCTCAGGTATCGGCGACTATCCAGAGCTTCAAGATCTTGCCAACGGTGCTCGGGACTCTCGTCAAGCCGACGGGGCATGCGTTCAGGGTAACGCCCAAGGGCGCAGCCGCGCGACGCGCAAGCTACGCCGCGGAGATATTCTGGCCATCGGCGGGTCTGATGGCGTTGACGGTCGTCGGCGTGGTTCTCAACACCATCCCGGAATGGCGGATCATCGATCATCCGGGCGCTTTACCGATGGTCGCCTTCTGGTCGGTCGTGAACATCGTCGTGCTCTTCTTCGTCTGCATGACCTCGCTGCAGGCGCGGATGGGACGTGCCGAGGAGCGTTTCGATGTCGATGAATCAGTCTTGATCCTGACTGGGACCGGCGAGGTGCTTTCTGGGCGCGTGAGCAACGTCTCCCTCTCTGGCGCCGGCGTTCTGCTCGGCGCCGGCATTGACTGTCCTCGCGCTGGAGAACCGCTGCGCGTGCACATCGCGCAGGTGGGGTGGATCGACGCGATGGTCGTGCAACAAAGAGGCCATCTCGTCGGGCTGCAGTTCCATTTGCCGCAGTCGCTTGAACGAGACCTGCTGATCCGGAAGCTCTTTACCGTCGCCCGCCTGAGGGGCAACGGCGTCATCGCGTGCTCGGTGAACAGGGCGATGCTCAAGAACATCTGGTCAATGGCCGCGCCGTTGCCCCACATTGTTGCAGGCGGCGCCAAGCCCGCGTCGTTTTCGCCGACCGAACGCCTGCCGGCAGAGAGCCTGGTCATTCGGCCTCAACCGCGGATCGACGACTTGGCACATCTTGCCGGAGTTCGAAGCCTGCATCCGGCGAGTTTTACTGAACCTCACTTTGGTCGAGTGGCCGGCACAGTGCTCGAGGCCGTCAAGCTGAGCTGATTGCTGTGTTATCCTTCTCGTCCGACCAGTCCATGGGCTATCGATCGACGGTCAGGCCGCTCATCGATGCCGTCAGTCTCCTTCCGGTGCTCTGCCAAAAACCTCAACCGGAACGAGCAACCATTCCTTAGCCCAAGGCGTTTACGGGGTTGAGGGTGGAGGGAGCGTCTCTTGATCGATCACCGTAGTGATGTTCGCCAGGGGCGTCTGACGCTCTGGGCCTCCGCATTTGTGGCGGTCGCTTGCTTGGCGATGGTCGCGCTCAGCGGCTGGCGGGAGTGGTCCTCGCGACAGACGCTGCTGAAGGGCTCCGAAACGGACATGGCCAATCTGGCCCGGTCGGTGACGCAACACGCGGACGATACGTTCGAACTCGCGGACACCGTTCTCAATGTGTTGGTTGGCCAACTCGAACTCGAGGGAACCAGCCCGGCGGCAATCGCCAAGATTCAGACCTTTCTTTCCCGGCGCAAAGCCGCGAACCGGATCCGCGCCGTGTTCGTCTATGACGAGACCGGCCGCTGGCTCGCGACCAGCGAGCCTGTGGATTTCGCCAGTCTCAACAACAGCGACCGAGAGTATTTCCAGCATCATCGCGCCGTGGCTGACCGGGGAACCTTCATTGGGCCTCCAGTGAGGAGCAGGTCCGGCGGGCAATGGATCATCACCGCGTCAAGGCGCTTCAATCATCCTGACGGCAGTTTTGCCGGAGTGGCTCTTACCACGATCGATGTCGACTACTTTCTGCAATTCTATCGCGGGTTCGACGTTGGCCAGAACGGCTCAATTTCACTGGCGACAGCGAAAGGCATTGTCCTCGCGCGTAGCCCGGACAACGGATACACGGGCCGCGATCTGTCGAATGCACCGCTCTTTAGGAATTTCCGCGAGCGGCCGGCTGCGGGCGTCTACTACTTCACGTCGCCTCTCGACGGCGTTCGGCGACTGAGCTTTTATCAACTGAGCAGTCGCTACCCCGTTCTCGTGGTTGCGACGGAATCGGAAGACGACGTCTTGGCTCCATGGCGCAGGGCCGCGCTGATGCGCATGGCTGCGGTGCTGGGACTGATAGGAGGGCTCGCTGTTGCGGGGCTTTTGCTGGTGCGCCAGTTGCACCTGCGGCAAAAGATGGCCGCCGCCCTGATCGCCAAGGAGGCGGATTTTCGCCTCCTTGCGGAGCAGTCGGGAGACATGGTCATGCGCATCGCGCTCGATGGACGCATCCTCTATACGTCGCCGTCCAGCGCGCGGGTTCTCGGCTGGGCTCCGAATGAATTGGTGGATACGTCGGCCCTTGCCGGCATAAATCCCGCGGACCTGGCCCGGGTTGAGCAAACGATCTCCGCGCTGATGAACGGCGAAGCCGAGGAGGCCAGAATCACTTATCGCACTCGGCATCGCGAGAAAGGCGAGGTCTGGATCGAAACCGCGCTGCGCGTCGCAAGGAGTGCGCAGAGTGGAGACATCAACGGCGTGGTGGCGATCTCGCGCGACATGACCGAACGTAAGGACCTGGAGGATAAGCTGTCGGCTCTCGCCAGTTCGGATGGCCTGACGGCCCTGGCAAACCGCAGACACTTCGACGAGCGGCTGGAGGCGGAATGGGACCGGGCGAGGCGCGAAGGAACGCCTCTGTCACTGTTGCTGATGGACGTCGATCATTTCAAGCGTTTCAACGATCAGTACGGGCATCAGGCGGGCGATGCATGTCTTCGCTCGGTCGCCGGGGTCCTGGCGGAGCAGGCCAGACGGCCTGCAGACGTAGCCGCTCGGTATGGTGGTGAGGAATTCGCCTTGCTGCTGCCAAACACGGACATGGGAGGGTGCGAGCAGGTCGGCGAGCGAATCCGGCAAGCGATTCAGGACCTCGGCATCCTCCACGCGCTCAACCCGCCATCCAAGCAGGTCACCCTCAGTATTGGTGGCGCCACACATATGTCGTTCGCCGACAAGGCGGATTGCACGTCGTTGATTGTGGCTGCGGATAAAGCGCTCTACGCCGCCAAGGAGAGCGGACGCAACCGCCTTGTGATGTCAGGGCAAGTCGTCGCGTGGCCCGGCTCGATACGGGCTTGAAGAGCAGCCCTCGCGCGGCGCGGCGTGCGCCTCACGAATTCACGTGCACGAAATCCCGCAGCAGCGGATAGATCTCGTTGTTCCAGCGCTTGCCGGAGAACACGCCGTAATGGCCGACGCCGGCCTGCATGTGGTGCACGCGGCGATAGGCGCGCACGCCGGTGCAGAGGTCTTGCGCGGCGAGCGTCTGGCCGATCGAGCAGATGTCGTCCTTTTCGCCCTCGACCGTCATCAGCCCCATGCGGCTGACGGCCTTGGTGTTCACCGGCCGTCCCCGATGCATCAGCTTGCCCTGCGGCAGCAGATGCTCCTGGAATACGTCGCGCACGGTCTCGATGTAGAATTCCGCGGGCAGATCCATCACCGCGAAATATTCGTCGTAGAAGGTCTTGATGGTTGCCGCCTTTTCCTTCTCGCCCTTGGCGATGTGGTTGGCGAGGTCCATGTGCTGCTTGATGTGCCGCTCGAGATTCATCGAGACGAAGGCCGTGAGCTGCACGAAGCCCGGATAGACCTTGCGCAGCGCGCCGCGGCACTGCACCGGCACGTAGTTGATCAGGTTCTGCTCGAACCAGTCGATCGGCCTGCTCTTGGCGAATTCGTTCACCCTGGTCGGCTGGATCCGCGTGTCGATCGGCCCTGCCATCAGCGTCAGCGTGGCCGGCCGCGAGGGATGGTTGCCCTCGCACATGACGGCGGCGGCCGCGAGCGCCGAGACCGACGGCTGGCAGATCGCCACCATATGCGGGCGCGGGCCGAGCTGGCCGAGGAAGTCGATGAGATGATCAGTGTAGTCGTCGAGCCCGAAGCGGCCCTCGCTGCGCGGAATGTCGCGCGGATTGTGCCAGTCGGTGATGTAGACGTCGTGGTCCTGGAGCAGCGTCTTCACGGTGCCGCGCAGCAGCGTCGCGAAATGGCCGGACATCGGCGCGACCAGCAGCATGCGTGGCTGCTCGGGCACGCCCTGCTTCTTGAAGTGCAGCAGCGAGCCGAACGGGGTCGCGTAGGCGATCTCCTCGGTGACGGCGACCTCACGGTTGCCTACCATGACGCTGTCGATGCCGTAGGCCGGGCGATGGTAGGTGAGGGTGGAGCGCGAGATCAGCTCTAGCGCCGCCGACAGCCGGCCGACGACCTGGTGCGATACGCCCTGCGGCACCAGATTGAGGAACTTGAGCGCAGACGAGGCGCCCGCGCGCCAAGGCGCCGTCAGGTCCATCTGGTTCTGAAAGGCTTGATAATACATCGACATCATACTGAAGCGCCCACCTGTCCCATGGTGCCATGCAATATCGAAGCCAAAACTGAGTCAAATCGCCCGTAAAACTGGCACATCGCTTGCTCTTCAAGCGGGGTGTACACACGGGAAGCACAGGTAGTGGGCATGCCCGCGGGCCGGGCGGGGTGCCCATCTCAGGCGTGAGGGAAGAGGCCATATGGCGAAGGCGACACTGACCATCAGCAGCAAGAACTACTCGTCCTGGTCGCTGCGTGGCTGGCTGCTGACGAAGTTTTCCGGGCTCGATTTCGAGGAGATCGTGACCGCGCCCGACGACGCCTCCGCGCGCGCCGAAATCCTGTTGCTGTCGTCGTCGATCCTGGTGCCATGCCTGCGCCACGACGGCGCGACTGTCTGGGATACGCTGGCGATCGCTGAATACCTCAACGAGGTGATGCCGGACGCCGGCCTGTTGCCGGATGACCGCGTCCAGCGCGCTCATTGCCGCTCGATCTGCGGCGAAATCCATTCCGGCTTCACCACGCTGCGCGCCTCGCTGCCGGTCAATCTGAAGGGACACTTCCCCGGCTTCAAGATCTGGTCGCGCGCGCAGGCCGACATCGACCGCGTCTGGTCCATCTGGCGCGACTGCCTGGAGAAATCGGGCGGCCCGTTCCTGTTCGGTGAGAGGCGCACCATGGCGGATGCGATGTACGCGCCCGTGGTGACGCGCTTCGTGACCTATGACGTCAAGCTCGAGCCGCGTCTGAAGGCCTACGCCGATACCATCATGGCCATGTCCGAGATGCAGGAATGGATCGCGGCGGCCAAGGAAGAGCCGGCCGAGATCGAGGAGCTCGAGGTCGAATATTAGGCAGGCGTTGCGCCGGCCTGCCTGTTTCGGGGGCGGGGACCGGTTGGGGCGGCGGTGCGAGCCATGCCTTGTCCACCGTTAACCTTTGGCGCCGGCTCCAGGCTCGAGCCCGCCCGGCCGTCGCGCAGATATTGTGCGCGAAAACAGACCCGCGTCGACATCTAGCCGTGAACAGGCGTGGACGAGGCGATTCGGCTGATTCGGACGCGATTCGTTCGAACCGCGTTCCGAAGGTTAAGGCGGAGCGCGGCCCCGTTGCATTTTGGAACAGAAGCCGCCGTCAGGCGACGCCGGAGTGCTTCACACGCGGCAAGCGCCAGCCGATCACGGTCGCTTCGACCGCGATGCCGGCCTCGTGGTTCTGCCAGCGTCCCTCGACATAGCGGCAGGCGAACGGCAGTTGATACGTTCCGCTGTGATCCTCGCACAGCACTTCGACCGGCAAGCCAGGAGGCGGTTCACCGGCTCCGTCGAATTCCGCCAGACGTCTATCGCGCGTTGCCATTCCAAAAATCTCCCCTAATCAAAGCCGCGGAAAGAGCGCCCATTTCTTCCGCGCGCGGTTCACTGCTCCCTGTCCCAAGGGAACAAGCCAAGCTCAACGCGAGAATGCGGTACGAGTGTGGTAGCGTCCGGCGGCTGTGCGCAAACAGCGCACATTGCCGTGATCAATTTGACGAGGAACCTGCATGCCGTTTCGAAGCGCCGGCGTCTGTGTCGTGATGTTGCTGCTCGCCACGCTGGCGATCGCGCCGCTCCGCGCGCAGGACGTGCCCGGCATCGAGATCTGCACCGTCGAGAAGACCATGGAGCGGCGCACGAGCTGCCTCCAGAGCAACGTCGATTTCCTCCAGAAGACGATCACCAAGCTCAACCTCGATCACCAGCAGAGGCTGGATGCCGCCAATCGCCAGATCGACGCGTTGAAGACGAGCCTTGCCGGCTTGCAGAAGACGCTCGGCGATCTCCAGGCCGCGCAAACGAAGATCGCGGAGGACGTGAAGAAGAAGCAGGACGCGCCGCCGGCCAAGGACGCGGCGAAATAGGCGCCGCGCTCACGCGACGCGATATCGCTCCATCACGCCGCGGTCGGGCTCATAGCCGAGCCCAAGCCCAGTCGGCACCGCGACATGGCCGGTGGCATCGACGTCGGCGCGGCCGCCCCAGAGGCAGGCTTCGCGCTTCAGGTAAAACATCTCGACGAACCCGTCGTCGCGCCCCGCCAGCAGATGCAAGGTCGCAAGCAGGCCGGGGCCGAAATACGGGGAATGCGGGACGATCTGGACGCCGAGCCGATCGGCGAGCGCCGCGACCTTCAGGAACTCCGTGATGCCGCCGACCTTGATCACCGACGGCTGGGCGTGGCTCACCGCGCCCGCATTCATCATCTGGCGGAATTGATATTCCGTGCAGGCGTTCTCGCCGGCGGCGACGCCGAGCCCGCCCTTGCTGCGGACCTCGGCGAGCGCGGCAAAATCCTCCGGTGGCCAGACCGGCTCCTCCAGGAACATCGGCTGCGCGTCCCGGCATGTCCCGGCGAACGCGATCGCCTGCTCGCCTGACAGCGGGCAGTTCATGTCCACCATCAGCGGTATGCCCGGCCCGATCGCCTCGCGCGCGGCATAGACCGCCGGCGCCGTGGTCTCGTGCAGCTTGATGGCGCCATAGCCGAGCGCGAGCGCCTTCTTGCATTCGGCCGCGATGTTGTCGGGCGAGCCGATCCGCAACAGGCTCGCATAGGCCGGAATGGCCGGGCGCCTGGTCTCGCCGAGCAGGCGGTGCACCGGCACGCCCTTGATCTTCGCGGCGAGGTCCCAAAGCGCGATGTCGAGCCCGGAGATCGCGAACATGGTGATGCCGTAGCGGCCGAACAGATGCAGATTGCGCTGGATCTGCTCCATCACCGCGGGAATGCCGGCGGCATCGGGAACCTCCAGGCCACGGGCCTGCGGTGCGATCATCTCCTCGACGGCGCTGCGCGTGGTGCGGGGGCAGACATAGGCGAAGGCATCGCCCCAGCCGGTCAACCCGGCATCGGTCGTGACCTCGACGATCACCATGTCGAGCGCGGTGATGGCGGAGGCGCCCTGGCGGAAGCTCGCGACACCGGCGTCATAGGGGATGCGGATCTGGTGCGCCCGCACATCGGTGATCTTCATGACGCGGTTCCTCCTGCTTTCTTGTGAGCGGTTTCAAGGACGTCCCGAGTGTAGCCATGAATGCCCGGACGTTGCCAGTAGCTGTGCCGGCGTTATTCTCTTGCGGGACCGCAACGCCGATCAAGCGAAGCCCGCGGCGCTCCGTGCATCATGGTCGCGCTTCGAACGAGGGCCCGAACCACCATGAATCCAGCCCAGCGCGCGCTCTGGTATATCGAGAGCCATCTTGCCGAGCCGATGACGCTCGACGAGATCGCTGCGATCTCAGGCGTGTCGCGGTTCCACATCGTGCGCGCGTTTGCCGCAGCCACCGGCCTGCCGGTGATGCGCTACGTGCGCGCGCGGCGGCTGACCGAGGCGGCGCGCAGCCTTGCGAACGGCGCGCCGGACATTCTGTCGCTGGCGCTGGAGGCGGATTACGGCTCGCACGAAGCATTCACCCGCGCGTTCCGCGACCAGTTCGGCACCACACCCGAAGCGGTGCGGGCCGCGACGTGCACCGGCCATCTCAAGCTTCAGGAGCCGATCCTCATGGACTCCACCATCTCAGACACTCTCGCCCCGCCGCGTTTCGAGACCGCAACGGCCTTCCTTGTCGCCGGCATCAGTGAACGCATCTCCTGCGACAACGGCGCGATCATCCCGGGGATGTGGCAGCGCTTCCACCAGGAGGTCGCCGACATTCCGGCGCGTGTCGGCAACGTCGCCTATGGCGTCTGCTGCAACGGCGACGATGCCGGCAATTTCGACTACATCGCCGGTGTCGAGGTCAGCGATTATTCCGACCTGCCGCGCCGCTTCGGCCGCATCCGCATCCCCGAGCAGCGCTATGCGGTGTTCGCCCACACCGACCACGTCGCCTCGATCAGGCGCACCGTCAACACGATCTGGAATCAGTGGCTGCCCGCCTCCGGCCTGAAGGCCGCGGACGCGCCGAGCTTCGAGCGCTACGACGAAAAATTCGATCCCGCGACCGGCAATGGCGGCTTCGAGATCTGGGTGCCGGTGCGCGGGTAGCACGATCCGCGATGACCCTTAATCGCGCCTTGCGGCGCAACGCTGGCATACCGTCCCGCTTGCTTGGCAAGCCCCGGTGACTTTGTCATAACCGCAGGCAAATCTTGCGTGTGGGGCCCGTGCCGGACATCCCGTGCAAGCCATAACAAGCAGCCGGGAGGGTCTCAATGTCTGACGTCCGCGTTCTCGCCACCGACCTCGAATTTCCCGAAGGGCCGGTCGTGATGCCGGACGGTTCGGTGGTGCTGGTGGAAATCCGCGGCCAGCGCCTGACCCGCGTCTATCCCGACGGCCGCAAGGAGATCGTGGCGAAGGTGCCGGGCGGACCGAATGGCGCCGCCCTCGGCCCCGACGGCAAGATCTACATCTGCAACAATGGCGGCTTCTCCTGGATTCCGACCGGCCAGATGATCATGCCGGGCCCGCAGCCGGACAACTATCTCGGCGGCTCGATCCAGCGAGTCGACCTGCAATCCGGCAAGGTCGAGACCGTCGTGACCAAATGCGGCGAGCACGAGCTGCGCGGGCCGAACGATCTGGTGTTCGACAGGCACGGCGGCCTCTGGTTCTCCGATCTCGGCAAGCGCCGCGCGCGCGAGATGGACGTCGGCGGCATATATTATCTCAAGCCCGGCATGAAAGAGGTCGTGGAGGTCGTGCACGGCGTGCTGCCGGCCAACGGCATCGGGCTCTCGCCGGACGAGAACACCGTCTACATCGCGGAGACGCCGACGGCGCGGCTCTGGGCCTATGAGCTCTCCGCGCCCGGTACGCTGAGGCCGCGCGAGGTGATCTATCGCGGCGAGCGGGGCAAGCCGATCTGCGGCCTCGGCGGCTACCAGATGTTCGACTCGCTCGCGGTGGAAGCTGGCGGCAATGTCTGCGTCGCCACCCTCGTCTCCGGCTGCATCTCGGTGATCGCGCCTGACGGCACCCTGGTCGAGCAGGTGCCGACCGGCGACCGCGTCACCACCAACATCGCCTTCGGCGGCCCCGGGCTGAAGACCGCCTACATCACGCTGTCAGGCAAGGGCGAGCTGATCGCCATGGACTGGCCGCGCGGTGGTTTGCCGTTGAACTTCTTGAACAAGTGACAATCGCGTAAAACGCGATTGTCATCCCGGGGCTATGCGGAGCATAGAACCCGGGATCTCGAGATTCTCAGGTGCGCAATTGCGCACCATAGTCTGGTCCTTCGGACCATCCCGGAATGACATTCATGAGGAACGATATATGCCCTGGCCCGATCCCATCACCCTGCGTGGACAGCACGCCCGTCTCGAGCCGCTGTCGCGTCAGCATATCGAGGGGCTGACCGAGGCCGTGAAGGACGGCGAGCTCTCGAAGCTCTGGTACACTGCGATTCCCCTGCCTGAGAACCTGGGCAAGGAGATCGACCGCCGCCTGGCCTTGCAAGCCGCAGGCTCGATGCTGCCGTTCACCGTGTTCGACGCCGGCGGCAACATCGTCGGCATGACGACCTACATGAATATCGATGCCGCCAACCGCCGCGTCGAGATCGGCTCGACCTGGTATGGCAAGAGCGCGCAGCGCGGCCCGCTCAATACGCAGTGCAAGCTGCTGCTGCTCCGGCACGCCTTCGAGACGCTGAACTGCATCGCGGTCGAATTCCGTACGCACTACTTCAACCACCAGAGCCGCCGCGCCATCGAGCGCCTGGGCGCCAAGCAGGACGGCATTCTGCGCAGCCACCAGGTCGCGCCGAACGGCACGCTGCGCGACACCGTGGTCTACAGCATCACCGCCGCCGAATGGCCGACCGTGCAGGCGCATCTCGAATTTCAACTCAACGACAAGCCGCGCTGAGCGGCCGAGGCACCATGGACAGATTTGATTATGTGATCGTCGGCGCGGGCTCCGCCGGCTGCGTGCTTGCCAACCGGCTCAGCGAAGATCCGAACGTTAGCGTCTGCGTGCTGGAGGCGGGCCCGAGCGACTGGCACCCGTACATCCATCTGCCGGCGGGCTTCATCAAGACCTTCCACATGAAGAGCATCAACTGGGCCTACCAGCAGGAGCCGGGGCCCTACACCGGCGGGCGCAGCATCTACGCGCCGCGCGGCAAGACGCTCGGCGGCTCGTCCTCGATCAACGGCCACATCTACAATCGCGGCCAGCGCATGGATTTCGACACCTGGGCGCAGATGGGCAATCGCGGCTGGGGCTATGCCGACGTGCTGCCCTACTTCAAGCGGCTGGAGAAGCGGGTCGGCGAGGGTGAGGACACCTATCGCGGACGCGACGGCAACCTCATCGTCACCACCATGGACTGGCGCGATCCGCTCTGCGAGGCCTTCATGGAGGGCGCGGTCTCGCTCGGCATCCCGCGTAACCCCGACTACAACGGCGCGAAGCAGGAAGGCGTCTCCTACTGCCAGCGCACCATCAACAACGGCCTGCGCGTCTCCGGCTCGACCGCGTTCCTGAAGCCCGCGATGAAACGGCCGAACGTGCATGTGCACACTCACGCGCACGCAACCGAGATCATCTTCGAGGGCAAGCGCGCGGTCGGCGTGCGCTACACCAAGGGCGGCCGCGGCGGCACGCCGGTCGAGGTGCGCGCCAACAAGGAAGTGATCCTGTCCGGCGGCACCTATAATTCGCCGCAGCTGCTCCAGCTCTCCGGAATTGGCTCGCCCGATTTGCTCGGTGCTCACGGCATCCAGGTGCGTCACGCGCTGCCGGTCGGCGAAGGCCTCCAGGATCATTACGCGCCGCGCACGGTGGCGCGCGTAAAAGATATCAAGACCATCAACGAGCTCCGCCGCGGCTTCTCGCTGTGGATCGAGGCGCTGAAATGGGCAACCGCGCGCCGCGGCCTGCTCTCGCTGTCGCCGACCATGGTCTATTGCTTCTGGCACTCCGGCGAGAGCGCCGAGTCTTCCGACCTGCAGCTCACCTTCACACCGGCAAGCTACAAGGAAGGCGTGCAGGGCCAGCTCGAGGACGAGCCCGGCATGACGGTGGCCTCCTGGCAGCAGCGCCCCGAGAGCCGCGGCTATGTCCGCATTCGCTCGGCCGATCCGTTCGCGCCGCCGATCATCCAGACCAATTACCTCGACGCCGAGCTCGACCGCCGCGTCATCGTCGGCGGCATGAAGCTCGCGCGGCGCCTTCTGAAGAGTGCGCCGCTGTCGCCCTACTATGCCTACGAGGATTTCCCCGGCCCCAACATCAACACCGACGACGAATTCCTCGCAGCCGCCACCGAGCGCGGCACCACCACCTTCCACCCCGGCTGCACCTGCCGCATGGGTCCGGCGGACAGCACGTGGGCAGTGGTCGACGACCAACTTCGCGTCCACGGGTTGGAGGGCCTCCGCGTGATCGATGCCTCCGTGATGCCGCGCATGATCTCGGCGAATTTGAACGCATCCACGATGATGATCGCCGACCGTGCCTCGGACCTGATCCGCGGCAAGGTGCCGATGGAAGCGGCGCGGATTCCGGATGCGGCGGTGGCGTGAGATCTTCGTAGGGTGGGTTAGCTAGCGGCTGCGCGAAGAGCAGTCCGCGCGGCGTAACCCACCACTTCTCTGGACGCGGAGACAAAAGAGGTGGGTTACGCTGTTGCTAACCCACCCTACTAGATTTGCTGTGTCGCTCACCCGTCAATCCCTCCCCGCAAAAATATTCCACTTTACCGAAATTCGGAATTGCGGCATACATCGAGCCAGCCCGGCTCGACGAAGAGGGGCGGTTCGCGAGTCGTTCGAAACGCGGGCCGGGTTGCGGTGGACGCGGCAGCGTCGTGTGCGAGAGGCTGAGGGCAGGGCGGATTGCTCTCCGTGAGCCCAAGACTTCGTGCGGACGAGCGGCGCTGCGTGCGTACGGCAAAACCGTGTGGTCCTGACCGTCGTTGCTACGGTCAAGCTCTTGCGGATGCGGCAGTCGCGTCAACCGGCGCGGTGCTGGCGAATTTCGTGAGAGTGAGGGAGGCCAGAACGAACTCGGCTCCCGGGAGAGCACGGCATAAGCCGTCCGACCATCGCGCAGGGAAGGCCGTGTGTTGGGCTTCACCTGTATGCCGCTGTGCAGTTCTTCTGCGTGTGCTTTCGCACGGCGGACCGTGGGTGCCAGCCGGCACCCGGCCTTCCCTGCGCCCTCTTTCCTGGAGGGTGTGATGGAGAGAGCGAAGCTCGGGCGAAATGCGCCGCGAGGCTGCGAAGGCGTGTCTGCGGTTTCAGGCGAAGGTTGGAGAAAGCGATGCGGCCCCTTGCTCCGTCATTGCGAGCGCAGCGAAGCAATCCAGACTGTTTCCGCGGAGGGATTCTGGATTGTTTCGCTGCGCTCGCAATGACGAGGTTGAGGCAGCGCGCAAATGCCTCCCCAACGTCGTCCTGGCGAAAGCCAGGACCCATTACCCCAGGGAGTGGTTTGGTGGGCGGTACTGGCCCCGGAGTCTTATCGATAAATCACGCGGTATGGGTCCCGGCCCCCGTGCGCAATTGCGCACTAGTTGTGGTCTTTCAGGAGGTTGTCCATCTGGTCTGAACCGAGGAAGCTGAGGTTGCGAAGCTTCAGTGTTCCAAGGAGAGACCAGATGAACGTCCACAAGAATGCGCCTTTGACGCCCAAAGGTCGAGAGGCGATGGTGCGAAGCGTGGTCGAGGGCGGGCTGAGCCAGGCCGACGCGGCTTTCCAGTTCAACACGACGCCGAAGACCGTTGCCAAATGGGTCAAGCGGTTCCGCGAGGAAGGCGTAGAAGGGTTGCGCGACCGCTCCTCCAGACCCCACTCATCGCCGAGCCAAACCCCGCCAGCCACTTGCACGGTTGTCGAGGTCTTGCGCCGCCAACGTCATACCGGCAAGCAGATCGCAGCTAAGGCCGCTGTATCACCGGCCACTGTCAGCCGCATTCTGCGCCGCTTGGGACTAAACCGGATCCGTGATCTCGAACCGGTCGAGCCGGAACGCCGCTATGAACGCGAGACCCCAGGCGAGATCATTCACATCGACATCAAGAAGCTCGGGCGTTTCAAGCGTGTTGGCCACCGCATCACTGGCGATCCGAGTGGTCCGAACAAGAGCCGCGGCGCCGGCTGGGATTTCGTCCACGTCTGCATCGACGACCATTCCCGCGTCGCCTTCTCCGAGATCAAGCCCGACGAGACGGCGGACAGCGCTGTTCCCTTTCTCAAGGCCGCTGTGGCTTATTACAAAAGGCTCGGCGTCACCGTCACGCGTGTCATGACCGACAATGGGAGTTGCTACCAGTCCTTCGCCTTCCGCGACGCTTGCCGGGACCTCGGCATCAAGCATATCCGCACCAAGCCTTACACGCCGAGAACAAACGGCAAAGCCGAGCGCTTCATTCAGACAGCGCTTCGCGAATGGGCTTATGCCAAAGCCTATCCCACATCAGATCGGCGCGCCCGGGAGCTGCCCATCTGGCTGCACCAATACAACTGGCACCGGCCCCACGGTGGTATAAACTCTCAAACGCCGATCAGCCGGCTCGGTTTGACCGAGGACAACCTCTTGAGGCTCCACAACTAGGCCGGGACGACACCGGGCGTGTGGTTGGCGGCGCGCCGACCTACACTTCCCTTCGGCTCAAGAACGCCAGCCGCTCGAACAGATGCACGTCCTGCTCGTTCTTCAGCAGCGCACCGTGCAGCGGCGGGATCAGCTTGCGCGGATCGCGCTCGCGCAGTTGCTCCACGCTCATGTCCTCGTTGAGCAGCAGCTTGAGCCAGTCCAAAAGCTCCGAGGTGGACGGCTTCTTCTTCAGGCCGGGCACCTCGCGCACTTCGAAGAAGATGCGCAGCGCCTCTTCCACCAGGCGCTTCTTGATGCCGGGGAAGTGGACGTCGACGATGCGGCCCATGGTGTCGGCGTCGGGGAACTTGATGTAGTGGAAGAAGCAGCGGCGCAGGAACGCGTCCGGCAGCTCCTTCTCGTTGTTGGAGGTGATCATCATGATCGGGCGCTGCTTCGCCTTGATCGTCTCGCCGGTCTCGTAGACATGGAATTCCATGCGGTCGAGCTCGAGCAGCAAATCGTTCGGGAACTCGATGTCGGCCTTGTCGATCTCGTCGATCAGCAGCACCGGGCGCTGTTCGGCGGTGAACGCCTCCCACAGCTTGCCGCGCTTGATGTAGTTCCTGATGTCGGAGACGCGGGCATCGCCGAGCTGGCTGTCGCGCAGGCGCGACACCGCGTCGTATTCGTAGAGGCCCTGCTGCGCCTTGGTGGTGGACTTGATGTGCCAGGTCAGAAGCGGCGCGTTCAGCGCCTTGGCCACTTCCTCCGCCAGCACGGTCTTGCCGGTGCCGGGCTCGCCCTTGATGAGGAGCGGGCGCTCCAGCACGATCGAGGCATTGACGGCGACCTTGAGATCGTCGGTCGCAACATAGTCCTTGGTGCCGGTAAATTTCATCGCGCGTCCTTGTTGGTCGTCGTCCCAGATCTTGCCCTGCAGGCATCGCCCTGGTCCAACAAACGGAACGGCCGCTCATGGCGGCCGTTCCTGGTTCGGTCAGGCTTTCAGACCCGTTTTATCAGCGAAAGGATGACGAGCACAATCACCGCGCCGATGGTGGCATCCACGATGGCGCCGACCGTGCCGGTGGCGAGCTGGATGTGCAGCTGAGGCAGCACCCAGCCCGCCACCAGCGCGCCGATGATGCCGACGACCATGTTGCCGATCAGCCCAAATCCCGCCCCGTGGACAATCTTGCCGGCGAGCCAGCCGGCGATCGCGCCGATGATGAGTGCTGCGAGAATTCCCATTGCAAACGTCCCCAAAACAACCCCGTGAGGCGGCCAATTCTAGAGCAAAAAGCCTCCCGGTCCAGCAGCGTTCGCGATCTCGCTTCACCTCTCCCAATGGGAGAGGTGAAGCGCCCCTTGACGTCCGCCCCCCGACGGGCAATCTGTCACCCATGTTCCTGCAATTCTTCACTTCTCTGCGCGATGCGCAGGTCCCCGTGACGCTGCGCGAATACCTCACGCTGATGGAGGCGCTCGACGCTGACCTCGCGGACTACACCGTCGAGAATTTCTACTACCTGTCGCGCGCCTCGCTGGTGAAGGACGAGCGCAACCTCGACAAGTTCGACCGCGTCTTTGGGACCGTGTTCAAGGGGCTGGAGAGCCTGCTCGAGGCCATGGACAAGGCCGAGATCCCCGAGGAGTGGCTGAAGAAGCTCGCGGAGAAGTATCTCACCGAGGAAGAGAAGAAGCAGATCGAGGCCATGGGCTGGGACAAGCTCATGGAGACCCTGAAGAAGCGCCTCGAGGAGCAGAAGGGGCGGCATCAGGGCGGCTCGAAGTGGATCGGCACCGCCGGCACCTCGCCGTTCGGGGCCCACGGCTATAATCCCGAGGGCGTCCGCATCGGTCAGGAGAAGAACCGCAACAACCGCGCCGTGAAGGTGTGGGACAAGCGCGAGTTCAAGGATCTCGACGGCAATGTCGAGCTCGGCATCCGCAACATCAAGGTGGCGCTGCGGCGCCTGCGCAAGTTCGCGCGCACCGGCGCGCCTGATGAGCTCGATCTCGACACCACCATCCGCGAGACCGCCAATCACGGTTATCTCGACGTGCACATGCGGCCCGAGCGGCGCAACGCGGTGAAGCTCTTGGTGTTCTTCGACATCGGCGGCTCGATGGATTCGCATATCGAGCAGGTCGAGGAGCTGTTCTCGGCGGCGAAGAGCGAGTTCAAGCACATGGAGTACTTCTACTTCCACAACTGCCTCTATGAAGGCGTGTGGAAGCAGAACAAGCGCCGTTTCACCGACCGCACGCCGACCTGGGACGTGCTGCACAAATACCCGCACGACTACAAGGTCGTGTTCGTCGGCGACGCCTCGATGTCGCCTTACGAGATCATGGTGCCGGGCGGCTCGGTCGAGCATGTCAACGAGGAGCCGGGTTCGGTCTGGCTCGACCGCATCATCCGCACCTATCCGCATACGGTGTGGCTCAATCCGGTCGCGCAGAAGCACTGGGACTATTCGGAATCGACCACCATCATCAAGCGCATCTTCACCAATCGCATGTTCCCGATCACGATCGAGGGGCTGGAGGGTGCGATGAAGGAATTGACGCACTAGCTTCCCGTCATTCCGGGGCGCGCGTAGCGCGAACCCGGAATCCATCGGGCCGCAATGTTCGTCGATAAATGGATTCCGGGTTCGATGCTGCGCATCGCCCCGGAATGACGAAATAACAGAAGGGAAGACCCATGCCCCAGACCATCACCCGCGGCATCAAGGCGCTGATCGACGAGGCCAATGCCGAGATCGAGACGCTCACCGCCAAGGACGCCATCGAGATCTCCAAGAACGGCGACGTCGTCATCGTCGACATCCGCGATCCCCGCGAGATCGAGCGCGACGGCCGCATCCCCGGCGCGTTCGCGTGCACCCGCGGCATGCTGGAATTCTGGATCGATCCGCAGAGCCCCTATGCCAAGCCGATCTTCCAGGAAGACAAGAAGTTCGTCTTCCACTGCGCCGGCGGCCTGCGCTCCGCGCTCGCTGCCAAGACCGCGCAGGACATGGGCCTCAAGCCCGTCGCCCACATCGCCGGCGGCTACGCCGCCTGGCGCGACGCCGGCGGCCCGGTGGAGCAGTGGGAGCCGAAGAAGAAGGGCTAGATCTCTCCCTTCGTCATTCCGGGGCGCGCGCGTAGCGCGAACCCGGAATCCATTCATCCACCATCTCTGCCGCGCGATAGATTCCGGGCTCGCGCTACGCGCGCCCCGGAATGACAAGGAAAGACCGATGACCACCGACCCCCTCGTCTCCACCGAATGGCTCGCCGCCCATATCAACGACGCCAACCTTAAAGTGCTCGACGCCAACTTCAAGCTGCCGGGCGTGCTGCCGCTGCCGAAGGACGACTATCTCGCCGCGCATCTGCCCGGCGCGGTGTTCTTCGACGTCGACGCGGTGTCGGATCATTCCAACCCGCTGCCGCATATGTATCCGAGCGCCGAGCAGTTCGGCCGCGACGTCGGCAATCTCGGCATCGGTAATGCCGACACGGTCGTGATCTACGATGCCGGCGGCTGGGTCGCCGCGCCGCGCGCGTGGTGGATGTTCCTGGCTTTCGGCCACGGCAATGTACGCATCCTCAATGGCGGCCTGAAGAAGTGGCGCGCCGAGGGGCGTCCCGTCGAGAGCGGCGAGGTGAAGCCGAAGCCTGCGACGTTCAAGGCGAGCTATGATTCAAAACGCGTGCGCAGCATGCAGCAGCTCATCGCCAACGTCGAAAGCAACAAAGAGCAGGTGATCGACGCACGCGCCGCCGACCGTTTCGAGGGCCGCGCGCCCGAGCCGCGCGCGGGCATCCGCTCCGGCCACATCCCCGGCGCCCGCAACGTGCCCTACAATCTCCTGTTCGATGCCGCGACCGGAACGATGAAGCCGCTCGACGATCTGCGTGCCGCTTTCACCGGTGCCGGCGTCAAGCTCGATGCGCCGATCGTGACGAGCTGCGGCTCGGGTGTGTCGGCCGGCGTGCTGACGCTCGCGCTCTATCGCCTCGGCATCACCGATACCGCGCTCTATGACGGCTCATGGTCGGAATGGGGCCAGGCCGGCGGCCCGCCGGTCGCGACCGGGCCGGCGTAAGCTTACTGGCGCGCGCGCGTGGTCGTCGTAGCGAAGGTCTGCTGCGGCTGTCCAAACGGGTCAAGCGACTGCTGCAGCTGTTGAGGCGGCGGGCGCCGCACCACGCGGTGCCGCTTCTTCGCCTTCGCCCGCGGCTTCGTCGCCTTGCTGTCCGCTGCGCTGCTGTCCGCCTTGGCCTTGGCCGGCGGATCCTTCCAGGCCGTGGTCGCGGGATCGTTCAGTGCAGCCATCCTGGCCGAGGCGGCATCGAGCGCCGAGGATTCCAGGGCGAGGCTAGGGTCAGCCGGGGCCGGCGCGCCGGCGGTCGGGACAGGGGGGGCCTCGGGGATCGATGCCGTGGTGTCGGCAGGGGTGAGCGTGTCGGTGGGAGCTGGTGCCGTGGCTTCCGTCGTCGTCTCGGTCTTGGCCGGTTCGGCGGCTGGCGCCTCAGCCGACGGTGTAGCGACCTGGGGCTCAGCGTCAGCCTCACTCGTCACCGCCGCGACCTGCTCGGGCTCGCTCACCGGCAGAGCGATGGTCGGCACCTGGTCGCGCAGCGACGGCGCGGTGGGCTCGGCCGGCTCCGGCTCCGCCCGCAAGGCCGCGAGCACCGGCTGGGCCGGCTCGGATGCCTGGGCAAACATCTGCTCCTGCGGGCCGTTCCGCCAGGAGGGGTTGCTGACATACTGCTCGTGGCTCGCCCGCAGCAGCGCGGCGGCGCCCAAGCCGAACACCAGGATGGAGGTTGACAGCAGGATCGCGGCAAGCAGGAAGCGAAAGCCGGGAAGCATCGAGGGATTGCGAATTTCCGCCCCGGCGGCGAGGTGGCCAGGGCCAATGAGCCATCTGAACGCGGTGACAGTACTGGTTGCCGCGTTCGCCACGCGGAATCGGAGCTCAAAGCGGCGGCGAATCAGGCTGATTCGAACATATCGCAACCCCTCCGCGCCGTTCCCTTAAAATCGGGGTCGATGACTCCGGCAATCCACGGCGGAATGCGATTTCCGCCCCCGTGATGCAACGGAGCAACGGTAGTCTTGCGGATCACAAATCGGCAAATCCGGCGCAAATCGGCCTGTAATGTCTTGAATGTGCCGCTATCTTCGGTCATCTGGCCGTTAGCGGTCCGATAGGGCCTGGGGACTATACAAGAGCGATGATGATCAAACATTTTCTGACGATATGCGCTGCCGCAACAGTCGCTGCGGCGGGAACCTCGCTCGCACAGGCCCAGAGCTATCCGGTCCAGCAGGCGCCGAGCTACGGCGCTCCGGCTGAATACCGCCCCGGCGACCGCACGCCGAGTTTCGACGCGCTGGAAGATGACGACGACGCGCTGCCGCAGGCATCGCTGCCGCCGCCCGGCCCGGGCGGTCCGATCTCGCCCAACGATCCGCGCTACGGCCGCCCCGCTGGTCCTCCGGTCTATTCGGCCGCTCCGCCGCAGGGACCGGTGATGTCACCGGATGATCCCCGTTATGGCCGTCCCGCCGGCGCTCCCGTCTACTCGGCTGCGCCGCCGCAGGGGCCGGTGATGTCGCCCGACGATCCCCGCTATGGCCGCCCCGCCGGCCCGCCCGCGGTGATCTATGCCGACCGTCCCGCTCAGCAGGCCCCCGGCAGCGACGGCCTGCGTCCGCCGGAAGCCGTCGGTGGTCCCGCCGCGACCGGAGCGGTCCAGGCCGGGCAGCCGCCGGTTGGCGCCGATGGCCGGCCGATGGCGATCGCCTCGCTTCCGCCCGAGGAGCAGCCCGACGCCGCGCCGGCACAGTTGCCGCCGAACCTGCGCCGCCAGGAGGTCTCGCTCGCGACCAAGGAGCCGGCCGGAACGATCATCGTCGATACCCCGAACACCTACCTGTACTACGTCCTCGGCAATGGCCGCGCGGTCCGTTACGGCGTCCGCGTCGGCCGCGACGGCTTCACCTGGACCGGGGTGCAGAAGATCACCCGCAAGGCCGAGTGGCCGGATTGGCATCCGCCGACCGAGATGATCGAGCGCCAGCCCTATCTGCCGCGCTTCATGGCCGGCGGCCCCGGCAATCCGCTCGGCGCCCGGGCGATGTATCTCGGCTCGACTGTCTACCGGATCCACGGCACCAACCAGCCCTCGACGATCGGCAAGTTCGTCTCCTCCGGCTGCATCGGCATGCTGAACGAGGACGTCTCCGACCTGTTCGACCGGGTCAAGGTCGGCACGCGCGTGGTGGTGATGCCGGGTGGTCCGGCGCCGGGAACGGCGACTGCGTCCGCCGCACCCACCCCCGGTGCGCCGGCCCCGATGGCGGCCCAGGCCGGCCCTGTCCCAGGTACGCAGCCGACCGTTGTGCCGCCGCTGCCCGCGCCGGTCACCGTGCGCTAGGCGCTGCGAGACAATTCAGATTGCGAAGGGCGTGCCGTCGGCACGCCCTTTTCGTTTCAGGCCAGCTTGCGCGGCAGCTCGCCGCCGCGGGTCCAGGCGTCGATCGCCTCGACCATCTGGCCGTAATGGATGCGCAAGCCGTCCTCGGTGGCGTAGCCGAGATGCGGCGTCAGCACGAGATTGTCGAGCTTGCGGAAGGGATGGTCGACCGGCAGCGGCTCGACCGAGAACACATCCAAGCCGGCGCCCGCGATCTTCCGCTGCTGCAAGGCCTCCAGCAGGGCCTGCTCGTCCACGATCGGCCCGCGCGCGGTGTTGACGAGGAAGGCCGTCGGCTTCATCCGCGCGAGGTCCGCAGCGCCGACCAGTCCCCGCGAACGCTCGCTCAGCACCACATGGATGGTGACGATGTCGGCCTTGGCGAACAGCTCCTCCTTGGTGGCGTAGCCGACGCCGGCCGCCTTGCACTTCTCCGGCGTGAGGTTCGGGCTCCAGGCGATCACGTTCATGCCGAATGCTTTCGCAATGCCCGCCATCTTGCTGCCGAGCTTGCCGAGCCCGACGATGCCGAGCGTCAGCCCCTCGATCTCGACGCCGGCAAAGGTCTGCCAGGGCTCGCCGGCATGCATGCGCGCATTCTCCCGGCCGATGCCGCGGGTCAGCTCCAGGATCAGGCCCATGGTCAGCGGTGCCGTGGGATCGCGGGAATATTGCGTGCCGCCGATCGCAACGCCCTTCGCCTTCGCGGCCTCCATGTCGATCGAGGCGTTGCGCATGCCTGACGTCAGCAGCAGCTTCAGCTTCGGCAAGCCATCGAACAGGCTCTTGGGGAACGCCGTGCGCTCGCGCATCGCGCAGACGATCTCGAAATCGGCGAGCGCGCTGGCCGCGGCCTGCTCCGAGGTGAAGGGATGGCTGAACACGGTGACGTCGATGCGGTCGGACAGTTTCGGCCAGTCGGCGACGTCGAGGGCGATGTTGAAATAGTCGTCGAGAATTGCACAGCGCAGCCGCGTCATCAGCGTTCATCCATGGCGAGAGGTGATGGCGCCAGGCGGGGGCCATCGTCGGAACCGGGCCATGGTTGCGCGCAATCACACCTGCGCGCAAGCAGCTCGCGTCTTCAAAAATCCGATAGCGGGGAAAGGGCTCAGAGGTCGCGGGGCTTCAACCGGACCGGCGCATCCATGCCGTGCTTGGCGCGCCAGGCGGGGCCGGGGCCGCGCATGTAGTGCAGCTCGGGCCGGTAGGGGTTGAAGGCGGTGGCGAAGAAGCCCTTCCAGAAGCCCTTGATCTCCGCGACGAGCGCGGAGGTGCTGCCGGCTTCTGCCGGAACGGGAAAGGAATTGGTCTCGGTCAGAGCCATGGTGCGGCCTCGCTGTTCTCCCCGCCGCTTCTGCCGCGGGTGGCGTCTTTTTCGGCGCCGTGACGAGCTTTGGCCTGCTTTATTAAAAAATGGTTTCAATTGTCCGGATTGGCGTCAGCATGGTGTCCATCCCGTATTCATCCGTGGTGAACGGAGGGAAAACGTTGCCCTTTGGGGGCGGGATCGCTACATCGGCGGCAAGCAAATTTCCTCAAATCGAAGGTTTCACGGGACCGATGGCGCGCCAGTTCATCTATTTCATGCAGGGCCTGACCAAGAGCTACCCGACCCGGAAGGTGCTCGATAACATCCATCTGAGCTTCTACCCGGACGCCAAGATCGGCGTGCTCGGTGTCAACGGCTCGGGCAAGTCGACGCTGCTCAAGATCATGGCCGGCCTCGACAAGGAGTATAATGGCGAGGCCTGGGTCGCCCAGGGCGCCCGCGTTGGCTATCTCGAGCAGGAACCGCAGCTCGATGCCAAGCTTTCCGTGCGCGAGAACGTCATGCTGGGCGTCGCCAAGCAGAAGGCCATCCTCGATCGCTACAATGAGCTGGCGATGAACTACTCCGAGGAGACCGCCGACGAGATGACCAAGCTGCAGGACGAGATCGAGGCCCAGGGCCTCTGGGATCTCGACAGCAAGGTCGACCAGGCCATGGACGCGCTGCGCTGCCCGCCCGACGATGCCGACGTCACAAAACTCTCCGGCGGTGAGCGCCGCCGCGTCGCGCTGTGCCGGCTGCTGCTCGACCAGCCCGAGCTTCTGCTGCTGGACGAGCCGACCAACCATCTCGACGCCGAGTCGGTGTCGTGGCTGGAAGGCCATCTGCGCAACTATCCCGGCGCGATCCTGATCGTCACCCATGATCGCTACTTCCTCGACAACGTCACCAGCTGGATCCTCGAGCTCGATCGCGGCAAGGGCATTCCCTACGAGGGCAACTACTCGTCCTGGCTGGTGCAGAAGCAGAAGCGGCTGGAGCAGGAAGGCCGCGAGGACGCCGCGCACCAGAAGACGATTGCGCGCGAGCAGGAATGGGTCGCGTCCTCGCCGAAGGCACGCCAGGCCAAGTCCAAGGCGCGCTACCAGCGCTACGAGGAACTGCTGAAGCAGGCGAGCGAGAAGCAGACCCAGACCGCGCAGATCATCATCCCCGTGGCCGAGCGGCTCGGCGCCAACGTGGTCGATTTCGAAGGCCTCAGCAAAGGCTACGGCGATCGTCTGCTGATCGACGATCTTACCTTCAAGCTGCCGCCTGGTGGCATCGTCGGCGTGATCGGCGCCAACGGCGCCGGCAAGACCACGCTGTTCAAGATGATCACCAAGCAGGAAACGCCGGACAAGGGCACCATCACGGTCGGCGAGACCGTGCATCTCGGCTATGTCGACCAGTCGCGCGACGCGCTCGACGGCAACAAGAACGTGTGGGAGGAGATCTCCGGCGGCAACGAGCTGATCCTGCTCGGCAAGAAGGAAGTCAATTCGCGCGGCTATTGCTCGTCGTTCAACTTCAAGGGCGCCGACCAGCAGAAGAAGGTCGGCGCGCTCTCCGGCGGTGAGCGCAACCGCGTGCATCTCGCCAAGATGCTCAAGTCCGGTGCCAACGTCCTGCTGCTCGACGAACCGACCAACGACCTCGACGTCGACACGCTGCGCGCGCTCGAAGAGGCGCTGGAGGATTTCGCCGGCTGCGCCGTCATCATCAGCCATGATCGCTGGTTCCTCGACCGCATCGCGACCCACATCCTGGCCTTCGAGGGCGACAGCCATGTCGAATGGTTCGAAGGCAACTTCCAGGACTACGAGAAGGACAAGATGCGCCGGCTCGGCCAGGACAGCATCATCCCGCACCGCGTGAAGTACAAGAAGCTGACGCGGTGATGGCGGCATGATGCGGCGGGCGCTCATCGCTGCGGTGATCGTTGTCACCTGCGGCTGGTCGTCCGCCCGCGCCGCCGACGCCGCCTTCACGCAGTTCATCGCCTCGCTCTGGCCGGAGGCGCAGGCGGCCGGCGTGTCGCGCGCGACGTTCGAGCAAGAGACGCGCGGGCTCGAGCCGGACTACAAGCTGCCGGATCTGATCCTGCCGGGCCGGCCGGCGACCGGCGCGCCGTCGCAGGCCGAGTTCGTGCAGGTGCCGGCCGACTACGTCAGGGACGCCTCGATCGCGCGCCTTGCGGGCGAGGGGCAGCGGCTCTTGCAAAAATATCGTCCCGCGCTGACCGAGATCGAGAAGAGCTCCGGCGTGCCGGCGACCGTCATGCTCGCGATCTGGGGCCGCGAGACCGACTACGGCCGCTACACGCTGCCGTATGATTTGGTCCGCGTGCTGGCGACGCAGGCCTATGTCGGGCGCCGCAAGGACACCTATCGCAACGAGTTCATCCTCTCGCTGAAGATCCTGGGCGAGGGCGTGGTGACACGCAAGGACATGCGCTCGTCCTGGGCCGGCGCCACCGGGCTCACGCAATTCCTGCCGTCCGAATATTACAAGCACGGCGTCGACTTCGACCGCGACGGCCGCATCGACATCTGGCACTCGGTGCCGGATGCGCTCGCCTCCGCCGCCCAGCAACTCGTCAACAAGGGGTGGCAGAGCGGCGTGCGCTGGGCCTACGAGGTGCAGGCGCCGGCGAAGGTCGATTGCACCACCGGGGTGCCAGAGGTGACGAAGCCGATCAGCCAATGGCTGCGCGAAGGCTTCGTGCCGGTGCGTGGACAAAAGCTCAGCGCCGCGGAGCAGGCGCAGCCGGCCTCGTTGCTGCAGCCGGAAGGAATCTACGGCCCGTCGTTCCTGACCACGAAGAACTACTTCGTCATCAAGGAATACAATTTCTCCGACCTCTACGTGCTGTTCGTCGGTCATCTCAGCGACCGCATGACGAGCCCGTTGCCCTTCGCAACGCCGTGGTCGGCCTCGAAGCAATTGCGCACCAGGGACGTCGAGACCATGCAGCGCGGGCTCACGCGCGTCGGGCTCTACAAGGACAAGATCGACGGCAAGGCCGGCATGCAGACGCGCGCAGCGCTCGGTGCTTATCAAAAGTCGGCGGGCCTGAAGGTCGATTGCTGGCCGAGCGAAGAGGTGCTGCGCTCGATCGAGGCGGCGCGATAGCGCGCGGGACCAAAAGAAAAAGCCCGGCCGATGGTCTCCGCCGGGCTTCGATCGCGGCGCTCACGAGCGCCGTAGCGATCAGATCAGTAGCAGACGCGAACCGGGCGGATGACCCAGCCGTAACCGTCCCAGTAACGCTGACGCTGCCAGTAGCAGGGCGCGGGCGGCGGGGGCTCGGCGACGTAGACGGGGCCGCCATAGGCCGGACGGCTCGAGGCGATCGCGCCGCCGACGATGGCGCCGCC
The DNA here is from genome assembly GCF_052075915.1 of Bradyrhizobium sp. 1200_D9_N1_1. Lineage (NCBI taxonomy): Bacteria > Pseudomonadati > Pseudomonadota > Alphaproteobacteria > Hyphomicrobiales > Nitrobacteraceae > Bradyrhizobium > Bradyrhizobium sp. 1200_D9_N1_1. Next base: position 2,599,397 of record NZ_CP197226.1, read on the forward strand.
GATCAGGCCGGCCGCGATGCCCGCGCCGACGCCGTCATGGGCCTTTGCGGACGGAGCAGCGGTCACCAGCGAACCGGCGACCGTCGCAACCGTGAGGGCGGCAACTAAAGTCTTCTTCATGCTCTTGGCTCTCCTGGGAGATGGGTTCCCCTTGTTAGAGGCGCCCGGGGTTCAAAGGTTCACGCACACTCTGATGGAATTAGCCTTGCAGCTAGGAAGCGCGCAAATGGTCAATCCACGGTAAACGCACACAGAGCTGTGACGAGAAAAAGCGGTCTTTTTCGGGCTCCGAGATGAACGGCGCATCCGTCGTGAACCGGCTTTTGGCGCCTCAGCCACAGACCCTGACGCGGCGGACGCGCCAGCCATAGCCGTCCCAGAAGCGCTGCCTCTGCCAGACGCAACCGCCGTAATAGTCGTCGGCGACATAACCCGGGCCCGGCGCGTAGTAGCGGGGCGGGTAGTAACCAGGGCCATAACCCGGACCATACGCGTAGCCCGGCCCGGGTCCGTAATAATACGGGGAAGCGAGCGCCCCGCCGACAATGGCGCCGCCGATGATCCCAGCCGCCACGCCGGCAGCGACGCCGCGCTGCGCATGGGCCGGCGTCCCGGCCGTCAGGGCCACAGCGGTGAGGGCAGCGACTGCCAGGAGCGACTTCTTCATTGGCTTGACCTTTCGCACAAACACGCGGGAACTCTTTGGGGGGTAAAGTTCCATACTTCGTTTGAATGATCAATGAACGGCACCTTGGCCGGATGCGACGAATTGGTGTGGACCGCAGCTCCGCCAGGGAGGCGATGATGGGCAACGCGATGATCAATGCATTGATTGCTGCCGGGATCGTCTTCGCCATCGGCTACGGCTGGATCACCCACCTCCAGAATCGCGGCCAACGCCGCTCCCGCGCAGGGGCCGGCAGCGATGGCGGCGGCGACAGCTATTCGGGGACCAGCGACGGCTTCTCGCTGGGAAGCTGGTTTTCCAGCGACAGCTCGGGGAACTCGACCGACACCGGCAGCTGTTCCAGCAGCGATAGCGGCAGCAGCGGCGGGGATTGCGGAGGCGGCGGCGACGGTGGGGGAGGCGCTGGCGGCGACTAGATCCGGCCGCCATCTTGATCCAGCGCAACACCCTGTTTTAGAGCCGTTCTAGGCTGTTTCCGGGTCAGTTTGGAATAGCTTCAAATACCGGTTTTTCCCTTTGCATCCGGCTGGCCCGTTAAATATCGATGATGGCGCATCACCGAAGGGCCTGCCGCTTCCATGATCGTTTGTTCCTGTAACGTGCTGAGCGATGACGACATCCGCGCCGCTGTGGCCGAGTCCGACGACGCCGTGCGCCATGCCAAGCAGGTCTATGGCTGCCTCGGCTGTAGCGCCGAATGCGGCCGCTGCGCGCGGACGATCAAGACCATCATCGATGAAGCGCTTGGCCCGTGCGCCAAGTCCTGCTGCTCCGGCTGCCCGCACAGCCACACCGTGGCCGCCAATGACGAGACGGCCGAGTCCGCCCAGTTCGCGCTCGCGGCCTGCTGAAATCTTCCGCGCTGTCGGCTGAGCTTTTCCCCCGCTGCGTCCCCGTAGCCGGTTGCCCCCTTCCGTAAACTCATTTAGAAGCGTTCTAAATTCGGTTTAGGATCGAGTTGGACTGCAAGAGCTGGAGTGAACCATGCAGGGCGACGCAAAAGTCATCGACTACCTCAACAAGGCACTGCGTCACGAGCTGACTGCGATCAACCAGTACTGGCTGCACTACCGCTTCCTCGACAATTGGGGCCTGCTGGACATGGCCAAGGTCTGGCGCAAGGAATCCATCGAGGAGATGGAGCACGCCGACAAGCTCACCGCGCGCATCCTGTTCTTCGACGGCTTCCCGAACATGCAGGTGCTCGATCCCCTGCGCATCGGCCAGAACGTCAAGGAGATCATCGAGTGCGATCTCGCCGCCGAGATGAGCGCGCGGGCGCTCTACCAGGAAGCGGCGACCTACTGCCACGGCGTCAAGGACTACGTCACGCGCGACCTGTTCGAGAAGCTGATGAGCGACGAGGAGCACCACATCGACTTCCTCGAAACCCAGCTCGACCTGATCGGCCGCATCGGCCTCGAGCTCTACACCCAGAAGCACGTCGGCGGGCTCGAGGGCGAGGGGCATTAAGCTCCGACCGCGCGCTCTCCATTCGTCATGGCCGGGCTTGACCCGGCCATCCACATGCTGCGCGCAATGAAGACATGAATGCCCGGGACAAGCCCGGGCATGACGATCTGTTTGCGGAACGAAAGCGCGCCTACAGCTGCTGCTTGTAGCGCTCTTCCACGATCTCCTGACTCTCCGGTTCGCCCAGGCCCGTCTGGTCGTGAATGACCTCGACGATGCTCGGCATCACCGAGCGCTGCACCTTCTCCGGCGACCACAGCTTCGAGCGCATCAGCGCCTTGCCGCAGTGGAAATAGACTTCGCTGACCGCGACGTTCAGCACCGCGCGCGGTGGCTTGCCGAATTCCACCATCGAGGCAAGCAGATCCGGATCGGCGGACAGCGTGCCGCGCCCGCCGACGCGCAGCGTCTCGTCGATGCCGGGGACGAAGAACAGCAGATGCACGAAGCCCGAGCCTTCGACGACGTTGCGAAAACTGTCGATCCGGTTGTTGCCGGAGCGGTCGGGCATCAGCAGCTGGTTGGGGCCGGCGACGTGGACGAAGCCGATGCCGCCGCCGCGCGGCGAGGCGTCGACGCTGCCGTCCGCGCCTGACGTCGCGAGCACGCAGAACGGCGACATCTCGATGAACTTCTTTGCATGCGCATCGATCGCAGGACGTGCCTTCGCGATCACGCGCGGGCTCGGCTTGGCATAGATGGTGGCGAGGTCTTCGGCGCAAAGATCGGTCAACGGCGTGTCTCCGCATCAGCTTGGGGGCAAGCTACCCGATCGGGCCGCCCCAGCCAATGAAATCCATCACGACGCGCTACACTGCATCGGCGGGCACGAAGCAGCTGATGATGATGGTGCCGCGATGGTGGACGTACCACACCACGGCCTGGCCGACCGGGTTGCCGCGGTCGCGGATGATGGCGCGTTCGGGCACTGCCATCCACTGTCCCTCGATCGGTACCCAATAGGCGCCGTTGCGCACGTCATAGTCCGTGCGATGACCGTCGGAGATGTCGCAGCAGGGCACGCCGTTCGGCGCGATCACGCTCTTGAACCAGGCGCGGATGTCGGGCGGGACGTGATCATATTGCCCGTTGTCGAACGCAAACGCCGCGCTCGTCAGCGCCGTCATCGCAGCCAGCCAAACGCACAGTGCGAGCCTGCGCATGCGATCCTCCTCATCGCGTGTCGTGCCAATGGCGCGCGATCGCTCCGCGCCTCGATTCGTGTCGCTGACGCGATTAAGCCCGAGCTGTCAGCGCATTGCATGCTCAAATAATATGCGGCGCGAGAGGCGCCGCACATGATGCATTGCGATATGAGGACGTGCAGCCCGCCGATTCTACATCGTCCGTTGCGGCGCGGTTTGCAGCAATTGCCTGACCTGCTCGCTGTAGAACTTTGCATTGCCGGTGGTGCCGTGACCGCGCGTTTCGGTGCTGGCGGGGATCAGATACAGGCGGCCGTTCTTGACCTGCTTCATCGCCGCGTCCGTGAGGCCGGTCTCCGGCGGGTTACGCTCGTCGTCGGCGGAGTTGATCAGCAGCAACGAGGCTTCGATCTGCTCCAGCTTCTCCCCGGCATTGTAGTCGTGCGAGGACTCCCACTGGTAGACGAAGTCGTTGGCATCGGCCGTGATCGGCGCCGCGAGCCGCTCGTCGACGATCTTGTCGGCCTTGGCCGCCGTCGGCGCCTGCGATTGATAGGCCAGCGTTCCGCCGATGCTCGCGATGCCGTAGGCGGTGACGGCGTATTTCATCATGCGCGGCTGGCTGGAGTAGTTGCCGCCATTGTAGTCGGGGTCGTTGCGGATGGTGTCGAGCATGATCCGCCGCAGCATCCAGTTGCGCGATGCCATCTCGGTCGGTTGCGAGGCCATCGGGATCAGCGCGTCCATCGCCCTTGGATATTTCTCGCCCCACAGCCAGGTGTGCATGCCGCCCATCGAATTGCCGATGACGAGCCGCAGATGCTTGACGCCGAGTCCTTCCGTCACGAGGCGGTACTGCGCCGCGACCATGTCGTCGTAGTCGTATTTCGGAAAGCCGGTCTTCATGCCGTCGGACGGTTTTGACGATTTGCCATGGCCGATGCCGTCGGGAATGATGATGTAGTATTTGGTGGCGTCGAGCGACTGGCCCGCGCCGAACAGCTCGCCGGCAAAGCTTGGCGTCAGCATGCTTGCGCCCGAGCCGCCGGTGCCATGCAGCACCAGCACCGGTTGCCCGCTCGGCTCGCCGACGGTGGTGTAATGCAGCCGCAACTCCGGCATGACCTCGCCGGTGTGGAACTTGAAATCCCTGGCGATCCAGTCGCCCTGTTTCGGTGCAGGATAATCGGCAGCCATCGCCGCCGCCGAGATGGACAGCAGGATGGCCGACAGCGCCGCGCAAGAAGTCTTCATGTTTCTCTCCCCATGCGGCTCGTATCCGGCGGCCGCGTTGCGGCGGATCTTAGCAAAACTCTCCGGAAGGATGTAGGATTTTGGTTCCGCCGATCGTCCTCGAGGAAAACATCGGGAGAGACTGCATGTGCCGCAACATCAAGACGCTGTTCAACTTCGAGCCGCCGGCGACGGAGGACGAGATCCATGCCTCGGCCTTGCAGTTCGTGCGCAAATTGTCGGGCTTCAACAGGCCGTCGCAGGCCAACGAGGCGGCGTTCGACCGCGCCGTGGCCGAGGTCTCGGAGGCGGCGCGAAAGCTCCTCACCTCGCTGCACACCCTTGCGCCGGCGCGCGACCGCGAGGTCGAGGCGGAAAGGGCCAAGGAGCGCTCGCGGCTGCGCTTTGGCTAGCGGATCCACTGTCCCGTTCCGTGATCTGGCTCACGGTTTGGAACGTCGCGACTTGCGATGATGTCTGCCGGGGTTTTGCCAACCCGGAGCACGCCATGACCCGCCCCCTTCTTCCGCTCAAAGCAGGTGCCATCATCTTCACGCTGCTGTGGACCGCGTGGATGATGTGGTGGGGCGGTTCGTTCTCGAGCGCGAGCGTCGTCATCCTGGCGCTGTGCGGCGCGGCGGTCGGCTATCTCTGGTATCGCGCCATGCGCTGGCAGTTCGAGCGCATGGGCATGCTGCCACGTAAGGATGATTCCTCAAGGGCTTCCTGATCCAGGCTCGTGTCCCGGACGCGGCGCTTCTTCAGCGGTGCGCCGCAGAGCCGGGACCCGGAATCGTGAGCGGATCTCTTGCTGAGCCGGGGCTGCTAATCCCTGTTGCCGTGCTTCTTCTTTTTCTTCTTTTTCTTGTGGTCGTCGTCTTCGCCGTCGTCGCTCTCGTCACCGGCGATCGGCTCGTCGGTTTCCTGCACGGCGGCCTCCAGCGCCTCGCGCTCGGCGGCTTCACGCTCGCGCTGGCGGCGGCGCTCGTCCCAGGCGTCGAAGAGCTGTTCGAGCCAGGGCAATACCTGCTCGATCGACGGCAACTGGCCGGGCGGGCCGGCCTCGCCGCGCGGGCCCTGCGGACCCACTGGGCCTTGCGGTCCGACAGGTCCCTGCGCCCCGGCAGCGCCACGCGGACCGGCCTCGCCCTGCTTGCCTTGCGGGCCGGGCTTGCCTGCGGGGCCAGCCTTTCCGATCGGTCCCGGCTTGCCTTGCGGTCCCGGCTTGCCGCGCGCGCCGTCCGGGCCGCGCCGGCCCGGATGACCCTGCGGTCCCGGCCGTCCCGGTTCGCCTTGCCGCCCGCGCGGACCCTGGGGTCCCTGCCGTTTCTGATCGTCTGCCACGCCACTGCTCCCTTGACCGGAAGCAAGCTACTTAGCGTCGTTTGACGACAGCAGCAATTCTGTCCGCGCATCGCCCCCCGCTTGATCAACATCAACCGGCGGCACGCGACGGCGTGTCACTGAAGGGCGCGCGGCCACAACCTCACGAGGAGCGACCGATGCGCGAAGCGTGGAAAATGTTCTGCTTGCCTGCAGTCACTTTTGCCGCTGCGCTCGGCCTTGCCCAGCTGTTGGTGCCCGATATCGTGCCGGTTGCTTTCGCCGAAGAGCCGCAGGGGTCATGGGCTGTCATGACGGCCTTCGTTCTCCGCGCGATCGAGCTGATCGCGGCCGCGGTCGCGATCATCGCGCTCGCGGTTCTCGCCGGCGCGTACCTGCAGCAGGAGCTGCGCCGGCTGTTTCGCAGCACATCGTCGCGCCGCGCGCCGCCGCCGGCGGACTGATCGACCTCCGCGCGGCCACGCGCTGGTTAGTCCTGATAGGCCGGCACGACGATGCCGGAGGCGGCATAGAGCCTGATCTTGTTGCGCAGCGTGCGTACCGACAGGCCGAGCACGCGCGCGGCGCGTGTGCGATTGCCGTCACAGCGGGCGAGCGTCTGGAGCACGAGCTCGCGCTCGACCTCGTCGACGGTCGCACCGATCAGCAGCGGAACGATCTGGTTTGGAGCAAGGAATTCTGCGCCCTGCGGCGCGGCGACATGAACAGTGGTCATCAATACACCTCCCGACCAACGCCCGCTTCCATCGTTGGAAGCGGATCGAGAACAAACGACCCCCAAGCCGTAAATCCACGGTGGGCGGGTTTGGTTAATGAAAGGTTAACCGCGGGCGATCGCACCAATTGACCTTGGGATTGCCGCGAAGCCGCCGCGATTGGCTCGAGATGCGTGGTGATGCGGACGTATCTTGCGCCGCACATTCGCTGTCATGCCCCGCCCCAGTGCGCAATTGCGCACAAGGCGGACGATGACACTGAGCGGGTGGTGAAAGCGTCCTCCTCACACCGTCCGATATCCGCCGTCCACCATCACGATCGTTCCCGTGACGTAGGCCGACATATCCGACGCAAGGAAGATCGCGGGACCCACGATGTCCTCGGGCTTGCCGGTGCGCGCCAGCGGGGTGTGATCGACGAAGGCCTGCACCAGCGCCGGATTGGTGGCGCGCACATTGGCGTTGATGTTGGTCTCGATGAAGCCCGGCCCGATCGCGTTGACGCGCACGCCTTCCTTGCCGAGCTCGGCCGCGAGCGCCTTGGTGAAGCCGAGTACGCCGTGCTTGGAGGTGGTGTAGGCCGCCGAGCTCGGCGTGCGCAGATGCACGAAGGACTGGATCGAGCCGATATTGACGATGCGGCCCTTGGCTGCGCGCAAGGGAGCGAGGAAGGCCTGCGTCATGTTGAAGACGCCGTTGAGGTTGAGCGAGATGATGTCGTTCCAGTCCTTCGCCACCGTCTCCGTCTCCGCGGTGAAGGCGTTGCGGCGGGTGATGCCGGCATTGTTGACGAGGATCGAGACCTGCCCGACCTTGTCGGCGACTTGCCTGGCCAGAGCAAAGCAGTCGTCGCGCCTGGTCACGTCGAGCGCGAAGCTCTCGGCCCTGCCGCCCGCCTTGCGGATCTTCTGCGCCCCTTCCGCGACGGTGTCGGCGTTGACGTCGAGCAGCACCACTTGTGCGCCTTCGCGCGCGTAGCCGGCCGCGATCGCCCGGCCGATGCCGGAACCGGCGCCGGTGACGACGGCGATGTGGTTTGCAAGCAATGCCATGACATTTTCCTCCCGGATTCGTTTCGAAATTTCATGAAAGGCTAACTCGAAATTAAGGGGTCGGAAACGGCGGCCTTGGCATACTGATTCTCATTGCTAAACGTTGCGCGCATGATGGAACGGCTTGAATCCTGGAAATTGGCGCTCGAGCGCCTGCGGTCGGCGGAGCCGGCCGATTGGGCCGAGGCGGGCCGGCTCGTGGCCGAGATCGCGCGGATGAGCCCCGATGTCACGCTGCGACAGGCCGCCGAGCAGGCGCTTCCGGTGCTGCGCCAGGCTGTGGACAATGACGATCGCAGCGTCATGCTGGCGGCCCAGCGCCGCCTCGGCGTGGTCCTCGATGTCGTCCATGGTCTGACCGCGCCGCGCTTCGGCCGCCGCAACGCGACGCCGAAGAAACTCTCGAGCGAGGATCGCGCCCGCAAGGTGCTCGGCCTGCCGCTCGCGGTGCAGCTCACCTGCGAGGACATCAACCAGGCCTATCGTCGCGCCGCCAAGGGCATGCATCCCGACCGCGGCGGCAGCGCGGAAGCCTTCATCGACCTCGCCGCCGCGCGCGACCTCCTGATCCATCCCGGCGCGCACAAGGACGCGTGAGAGCGCTCAGACGAGATCTCGTAGGGTGGGCAAAGACGCATTTGCGCCGTGACCACCATCTTCGCGATGGATGGAATGGTGGGCACGCTTCGCTTTGCCCACCCTACGGCGTCTGCGCTGTTTCTAATCTCAGCTCTTGCTCACGCAGCTCGGATAGGGTGCGGCTTCACCTGGTACGATCGGGCAGAGCTCGATCGGGCCGAGTTCGCGCAGGCGGGTTTGCCAGCGTTCGTCATTGACCGGCGGCTCGTCGCTCTCGGGGCCGCGTTCGGCCCATTGGATGGTGTAGTAGTCGGTCGTGCCCTTCAGCGTGACCAGCAGGGCGGTCTCGCTGTGGCGGGTCGGGCCGCTGTCGACGCGGCCGCAGCCGATCACCGCGACAAAACCCTCGAAGCGGCCGAAATTCGTGGCGCCGAGCGGCTGTGCCGCAAAGCTGTCGGGGCAGGCCGATTTGAAGCCGCCGGCGATGGAGCCTGCGAGTGCCTCGGGCGAGGCGCCTTGAGTCAGCGTCATGCCCTTCTCGCCGGTGACCGTGATCATCTGCGTCCAGCGTTCCGGCGTCTCGCCCCTCAGCACGGCTTCGCGGATGTAGTGGCCGCCCTTGGTGTTCTCGAACACCGCGACGAAGTTCGACGGCATCGCGAAGCTGACAAGCTGGCCGAAGATCGGCGAGATCACGCGGAAGGATTGCGGCGCCTGCGCCGGCGATGTGGAGACGAGTGCGAGCGATGCAGCGAGGATCGCTGCCGTCGTGGTGAGCCTGCGCATCGATTGATCCCGCGGGAGCTGAGTAGAAACGCTGGATAGAAACGCGAACGGGCAAGGATGCTAGCAGCGCATCCTTGCCCGACCCTTGTCGTCCGCCGATCGAATCCTACCAGGTGCAGTGGCCGTTTCTCAACGCGTGGTCCTTCAGCGCGAGTGCGTCGACGAAGGTCGGCACGGTAGCGCTGACGCGGGCGTAGTCGGAGGGCCACGGCGTGGTCGGGATGCTCTCGTCCCAGATCTGGCAGAAGCCGGTGTCCTGCCAGCGGATCAGGTGATAGCTGGCCTCCGCGGGGCTCGCGGCGACGAAGGCAGTGACGGCAAGACCGGCGGCAGCGCACAGCACGGAAATACGACGCATGATCAGCTCCTCAAATGAAAGATGTGATGCGCCTCCCGACAATGACGGGAGGGGTGGTGCGGAGCGCTTTTGGGGGGCGCGCCCCGGACAAGATGTGAGTAGTTCCGCCTGTTGATCAGGTTCAAGGCGCGTGCGCCGGAAATGCGGGATTTTGGCCGGAAAATGTGGGGCCGCGCGCCCAAAGAAGAGGGCGGATCGCTCGCGCGATCCGCCCTGCAAATCCCGTCTGTCGCGTCAGGCTCAGAGCGTGCAGCGGCGCTCCCCGCGCAGCTTGATCTGGAGGTCGGAGGCGGCCGTGAAGGTCGGGAGCGGCTTGCTGACGACCTTGTAGGTCGAAGCGCCCCACTGGAACGGCTTGTACTTCAGGTCCTCGTTCCAGACCTGGCAGATGCCGGTGTTGTCCCAGCGGATCACGTAATACCCGGGCGCCGCGGATGCGGGCACGGCGAACACGGAGGTGGCGATGCCGGCAACGGCACAGAGGGCGAGAACGCGACGCATGAAATATCTCCTTGTGGGGAAGTGTGACCCGAAAATTCGTGCGGTAAAAGCCGGCCCTTTGCAAGCCGGGGAGCCGCCGTTCACGGACATGTCAGGCGATGCAGGGCACTTGGTTTGGCCGCGTGCCCGGCAAGTCACACTGCTCACTTCGAAAGCGACGCCACCGCCTCGATCTCGATCAGCATCCGCGGATCGGGCAGCGCGTGCACCACGCAGGTGGTGCGTGCCGGATAGGGCGGCGGACCGAAGGCGCCGGCATAGAGCGCGTTCATGGCGGCAACGTCGGAGGCACGCGTCAGAAGCACGCTGACCTTGACGAGATCGCGGACGGTTGCGCCGGCCTCGGCCAGCACGCGCTTGATGTTGATGGCGACGTTGGCGAACTGCGCCTCGAAGCCGTCGGGCAGCGCGCCATTGCCGTCGAAGCCGGGAATGCCGGAGACGAACAGGAGATCGCCGACGCGCGTCGCAAAGGACAGCGGCGGTGCCTTCACATGCGGCGGGGGCGCGAAATGCTGGATCGGCATGGGATCACCTCGGGGGTCGTGCAGGGCCCATCAGCGTAGCGACATGCGGGGGAGTTGCAATCGCCATGAGGGAGGCGGCGCAGGGGGCAAAAACGAAAACCGCGAAAACAACCCCATGCATAGTAGGGATCACGCCGAAATCATTGGGCTTTTTTGAATTCGGTAACGCCGAAGCAATCGCTTGCTCCGTCGGGCAAAACAGGGGCAGAATGGCATCATGAAGTTGCCCGTCCTGCGGCACCAAGCTCCGCCGTCATGCCCCGGCTTGACCGGGGCATCCAGTACGCCGCGGCTTCCCCGTTCAGCCACCGCCGTCTCTGGAATACTGGATCGCCCGCCTGCGCGGGCGATGACAGTTGAATGCGATGCTGCACCTTGCGCCTCACGTCCGCCCCATCATGTTCCCGCCGCGATCCATCGGATAGATTCGACCGTCTGATTCGATCCCTCCCTTGAAAAATAGCCCCCGGAGACGCCCCATGAAGATCGCTTCCACCCTTCGCGCCGCGCTGGTCGCCATCGCGGCGCTTGCCGGGCTCTCGACCTCGGCGATGGCCGACGGCGGCACCGTGGTGCTGACGATCTACAAGGCGGGCTGGATCATCGGCGGCTCCGGCGGCTCCGGCGTGCTGAACTTCCGCGGCCGCTCCTATGGGCTCTCGACCGGCGGGCTCGACTACGGCCTCGTCTTCGGCGGCTCCAAGACCGTGCTGCGCGGCCGCGTCTCCAACATCAACCGTCCCTCCGACGTTGCCGGCGTCTACGGTGCCGCCGGCGCCGGCCTTGCCGTCGGCCGCGGCGCCCGCGCCATCGTGCTCACCAACCAGAAGGGCGCGGTGCTGGAACTGTCGGGCTACCAGACCGGCCTGATGGCGAACGCGGATCTCAGCGGTCTCGCGATCACGATGCGGTAGGTGCGTAGGGTGGGCAAAGGCGCGTAAGCGCCGTGCCCACCATCGGTGTCAGCTCGGACGAAAGAGTTGGTGGGCACGCTTCGCTTTGCCCACCCTACGGCTCCCTACGCTCCCGTCACCGCCGCATGGATCCGCTCGCAATGCGCGACGAGATTGGCGTGTGCATCGACGAACGCCTTCAGCGGCGTCGGGATCGGGAAGTAGTGGATGTTGGCGATGAAGCCGTAGATGCCGGCATCGACGCTGGTTGGCGCTTCGCCGTGCACGAAACCCGCAGTGGGGACGATCTCGGCCAGCACCTCGAGGTCCGCAAGGCCTCGCGCATAGGCCTGCTCCGGCGTGTAGCGGCCGATGCCCTGGTAATGATAGCGCTGCGCGTTATACGCCTTCGCCTTCTCGAATCCTTCCGCATTGATCTGCGGATGCTGCGCGATGAAGGCGTCGCGGAAGGCCGGATAGTAGCGCTCGTCCTTCCAGCGCGAGTACGACATCACCCAGTAGAGATCGTCCAGCATGCGGGTGACGAAGTGATTGGTCCTCCGTGCGTCCTGCGAAAGCCCGGCATCGATGCCCAGGCGATATTTCGCGATCGCATGCGCGATGATCGTCTCGCTGTCGCCGATGGTCTCGCCGTCGTCGACGATGTAGGGCAGCTGCCCGCGCGGCGCGGCGGAGGCATCGAAGACATGCTCGTGCACGAACGGCACGCCGGCGAGCTTCAGGAAGGCGTAGACCTTGAGGCCGTAGCCGTTGTTGTCGGCGACGCCGAACAGCTTTGGGTACGAGTAGAGCGTCAGCATGAGCGGGCTCCTCCGTGTTGGCGGAGGCAGCATGCAGGGGCGGGTAGACGGACGCAATGGGCCGGCGGAATTCGCCAAGCTCACAGTGTCGTCCCGGCGCAGGCCGGGACCCATACCGCGTGATCTATGTGTTGTGGGCGGGCGTAGTACCGAACAATGAGTCTTCGCCAAACCTCTCCCTGGGGGTATGGGTCCCGGCCTGCGCCGGGACGACGACTGAGTGTGCGGCACCGCTCCGAACCTTGCTCCTACGAACGCGACGCGGCGGTGAACACCGCCGACTGCGCCTCGAACGCACGCCTGAACGCCGGCCGGGCTTCGCCGCGGGCGACGTACGCGGCGATGTCAGGGTATTCGTCCAGCAGGCCGGAGGTGTTGAGCCGGCGCAGCACCGTCACCATCATGAGATCGCCGGCGCTGAACGCTCCGTCGAGCCAGTCGGCATCGCCGAGGCGACGGGACAACTCGCCGAGCCTGGTACGGACGCGATCCTGCAACATGGGCAGGCGCGCCTCGTACCAGCTCTTGTCGCGCTCGAACAGCATCGCCATTCCGAGCTCGACGATCGGCGGCTCCAGCGTATTGAGCGCGGCAAACATCCATGCAATCGCGCGGCCCCTCGGATTTGCCTCGAGCGGCAGCAGCCCGGCATGGCGCTCGGCGAGATGGAGCACGATCGCGCCCGATTCAAACAGCGCGAGATCGCCGTCCTCGAAGGTCGGGATCTGCCCGAACGGATGCAGCGCAAGATGCGCCGGTTGCTTCATCGCCGCGAACGAGACGAGGCGGACGTCGTAGGGCTGGCCGACTTCCTCCAGCGCCCAGCGAACCCGCATGTCGCGCGCCTGTCCCCTGCCGCGGTCGGGCGAGCTTTCGAAGGCGGTGATGGTGGGCATCGGGGGGCTCCGGGGTGGTGGCGTATTGTCCAGAGGACGAACGGGCCGGGTGGGTTCCGACAACCTATCGCGTTTTCTGGCGCGTAGGATGGGTAGAACAAAGCGAAACCCATTGCCTACGCGCGTTGACCGTTTTGCGACGTGATCCACTTCGCCAGGTCGCTTTGGATCGCTATACTGCCAATCTCAGCAGGATGGTGCCCCCATGGCGAGAGAATTGGAAGGCAAGGTTGCCGCCGTGACCGGAGCCGCGTCCGGCATCGGATTGGCGAGTGCCGAGGCGATGCTGGCTGCGGGCGCGCGCGTGGTGATGGTCGATCGCGACGAGGCTGCGCTGAAGGCGCTCTGCAACAAGCACGGCGACACCGTGATCCCGCTGGTCGTCGACCTGCTCGATCCAGAAGACTGCGCAACGCTGTTGCCGCGCGTCTTGGAGAAGGCCGGCCAGCTCGACATCCTGCATGCAAACGCAGGCACGTATGTCGGCGGCGATCTGGTCGATGCCGACACCATGGCGATCGACCGGATGCTGAACCTGAATGTCAACGTCGTGATGAAAAACGTGCACGACGTGCTACCGCACATGATCGAACGCCGGACCGGCGACATCATCGTCACGAGTTCGCTGGCGGCGCATTTTCCGACGCCGTGGGAGCCGGTCTATGCGTCGTCCAAATGGGCGATCAACTGCTTCGTCCAGACGGTGCGGCGCCAGGTCTTCAAGCATGGCATTCGCGTGGGCTCGATCTCGCCCGGCCCGGTCGTCAGCGCGCTGCTCGCGGACTGGCCGCCCGAGAAGCTGAAGGAAGCCAGGGACTCGGGAAGCCTGCTGGAAGCCAGCGACGTGGCCGAGGTCGTGATGTTCATGCTGACGCGGCCGCGCGGCATGACCATTCGAGACGTGGTGATGTTGCCGACCAATTTCGATCTTTAGGGCGCATGCGCGGGTGACGGTGTCCATTCCTCATGGTGAGGAGGCGCGAAGCGCCGTCTCGAACCATGCAGGCCCCATCATCTCGCCCGCGGCCATCCTTCGAGACGACTGCGGAGCCTGTCATCGGGCCGCGCATTGCGCGGACCCGGTGGCGGTCTCCTCAGGATGAGGTCTGTGGGTGTTGAACGTCCAGCGCAGCAATCCACGCCGCCAGTTCTCGCCACGGCTCCAGCGTCCAATGCCCGGACGCAGCACCGGACGGCGAGGGCAGCACGAACACCTCAGGCCAGCTTCCATCCCGCGGCTGCCGCCCCAGCGAAATCCCGCTCGACGGCCTGCCGTAAAACAAGCTCGCCGCTTTCTTGCTCGTGAACGCAATCGTCCTCGGCCGATACTTCTCGATCTTGGCCCTGAAGCCGGGCACGTCGATCGTGTCAGTCGCGATCTGGTGATCCATCCCGGCGCCGGTCTTGGAGAGATCGGTGAAGCCGATCCCGAGATCGAGCAGCGACGCGAACTCGCCCGGCTGATAACGCCGCGGCGTGATGCCGGCCTCATGGATCGCGCGCCAGAAGCGGTTGCCGGGATGGGCGTAGTAGTGCCCGAGTTCGGCCGAGCGCGTAGAGGCGGCGGTGCCGACGAAGACGAGGCGGAGGTGGGGGCGGAGCTGGTCGGGGAGGCGGTGGGGGGGCGTCGCGGGCACTTCAACCGTCCGTGAGTCTGTCCTAGGTGGGTTAGCTGCTCACAAGAGCAGTTGCTCAACGCACGACTGGCGGGGTGCATACCATCCAAATCCTTGCAAAAACTCACTCGGTCGATCGCTAGACCAAACTGCTTCCAACGATCAGGATTTTCCAATAGTCGTAAATACTCCCCAAATGCCAAATCATCTGGGCCTTCGATCTGTCTGGAGCTGTCATTAGGATTGCGAATAGCTGCCAAATCTTCGGAAGAGAAGCGCTCGGCAATTAGGTTGCGGAGGAGATTCTCAATTTCTCCGAGAAGAAGAAATGGCTCAGCGAGCAACTGAAATTGTTCGCTTAGATCGCTGGCCGTTATGATTCCGCTAATTTTATTGTCCTCGCCTCTCACCAATACGTATTGATGTGTCACGATGATGGGAATCGCATCAAAGATGGAAAAGTTGCTGCGGATTTCGTGATGTTGCTCCATGAAGTCTCGGGCCCATTCGCTGGGTGATTTTGACAAAGCTAGTCGAGACCCGATGGTTGCCCAAGTGATGACACCTTTCACCTCCCTCTCGTTCGACATGACCGGAATCTGCGAGAAGTTTTTCAGAAGCAGAAGAGCTACCGCCTCGGCTAAAGATCCATCTGGCTTTATGCAGACCACGGGTTGATTTGCTGGGGCCAATTTACTGATCCGGTATGTCGGGTCTTCCCGAGCCCAGTCAGAGCTTGAAGCTCGTGCATCTATGAGCGGTGGGATTTCCTCAGCGCTCGTGGCTTCAACACTGTCACTCACTATGATTGTAGGCTCAGCGTCGTTTGCATCGGGAGCGATCTGTAGGGGCGAGTCGATATAGTTCGCTTCAAAATCTGGTGCGGTTTGAAGCTTGTATCTTTCCAATTCCCGACGGATTTGCTGAACTGTTCGATAGCCCCGTCGTTGGGCACCAAACCAAGATAGAAATTCTCGCGTTGTGACTGGCGGTGGGACTTTGCCACTACCCAGTTCTTCCGAAATTTTTGCCAAGTACAGATTCATAAGTCGAGCCCCACAGGTTGTTAATGCAACCTATGATATATCTTGGCCCGATGGTAGCAATAGCATTCGAAGAGGTCGGGGCTTTGCCCCGACCTGGGTCTCAATAAATGCAGAGCACTAACGCCCCCTCACAACACCCGGTTACTCTCCTTCACCTTCTCCGCATCCAGATAAACGCTGCTCCCCATCTCCTTGAACTTCGCGCTCATCTGCTTCATGCCGTCCTCGGCGGTGCCGCTCATCGACATGCCGATCGAGTTCGGATCGTTCAGCGTCGCCGCGTAGTCGCGGACATCCTGCGTGATCTTCATCGAGCAGAATTTTGGGCCGCACATCGAGCAGAAATGGGCGACCTTGTGGGCTTCCTTCGGCAGGGTCTCGTCGTGGAAGTTCTTGGCGGTGTCGGGGTCGAGGCCGAGGTTGAACTGGTCGCTCCAGCGGAAGTCGAAACGGGCGCGGGACAGCGCGTCGTCGCGGAGCTGGGCGGCCGGGTGGCCCTTGGCGAGATCGGAGGCGTGGGCCGCGATCTTGTAGGTGATGACGCCGGTCTTGACGTCGTTGCGATCGGGCAGGCCGAGATGCTCCTTCGGGGTGACGTAGCAGAGCATCGCGCAGCCGAACCAGCCGATCATGGCCGCGCCAATGCCTGAGGTGATGTGGTCGTAGCCCGGCGCGATGTCGGTGGTCAGCGGTCCAAGCGTGTAGAACGGCGCCTCGCCGCACTCCCTAAGCTGCTTGTCCATGTTGATCTTGATCTTGTGCATCGGCACGTGGCCGGGGCCTTCGATCATGACCTGGCAGCCCTTGTCCCACGCGATCTTGGTCAGCTCGCCGAGCGTCTCCAGCTCCGCGAACTGGGCGCGGTCGTTCGCGTCCGCGATCGAGCCGGGGCGCAGGCCGTCGCCGAGCGAGAACGAGACGTCATACTTGCGCATGAGGTCGCAGATCTCGTCGAAATGCGTATAGAGGAAGCTCTCCTTGTGATGCGCCAGGCACCACTTCGCCATGATCGAGCCGCCGCGGCTGACGATGCCGGTGACGCGGTTGGCGGTGAGGTGGATGTAGGACAGGCGCACGCCGGCGTGGATGGTGAAATAGTCGACGCCCTGCTCGCACTGCTCGATCAGCGTGTCCTTGTAGAGCTCCCAGGTCAGCTTGACCGGATCGCCGTTGCACTTCTCCAGCGCCTGATAAATGGGAACGGTGCCGATCGGCACCGGCGCGTTGCGCAGGATCCATTCGCGGGTGGTGTGGATGTTGCGCCCCGTCGAGAGGTCCATCACGGTGTCGGCGCCCCAGCGGATCGCCCACACCATCTTCTCGACCTCCTCCTCGACCGACGACGTGACGGCCGAGTTGCCGATATTGGCGTTGATCTTGGTCAGGAAGTTGCGGCCGATGATCATCGGCTCGAGTTCTGAGTGGTTGATGTTGCAGGGGATGATGGCGCGGCCGCGCGCGATCTCGGAGCGGACGAACTCCGGGGTGATGAAGGCGGGGACCTCGGCGCCAAAACTCTCGCCGTCGGCGAGCGCTGCTTCCGCGCGCTCGAGCTGCTCCTTGCGGCCGAGATTTTCGCGCGCGGCGACGTAGATCATCTCCTTGGTGATGATGCCGGCGCGGGCGAATTCGAGCTGCGTGATCTTGTGGCCGTCGAGGCCGCGCAGCGGCTTGTGATAGGCGCTGAACGCGCGCGCGGCCTTGTCGGTGGAGAGGTTGCCGTTGTCCTCCGGCTTGACCTGGCGGCCCTCATATTCCTCGACGCCGCCGCGCTCCAGCACCCATTGCTTGCGGTTGCGGGCAAGGCCGGCGTTGACGTCGATGGTCACGGACGGATCGGTGTAGGGGCCGGAGGTGTCGTACACCGGCAGGTTCGGCTCGCCGGCGCCTTCGGACAGGATGATCTCGCGCAGGGGCACCCGCAGATCGGGGGCCGCATCGGGCGAGGCAAAGATCTTGCGCGAGGAGGGCAGCGGGCCGGTGGTGACGGCGGGGACGGTCTTATCGGGGTTGGAGCGGATGTTCATGGGATCCTCCGGTTAATTCGTTGATGTCGCTGCGCGAGAGGCAAATACCGCTGTCATCCCCGCCTAGTGCGCAATTGCGCACGGGGGGCGGGGATCCAGTATTCCGAGGCGGTGCGGCTAGAGTCGAGAAGCTGCGGCGTACTGGATCGCCCGGTCAAGCCGGGCGATGACAGTGGAGTGTGGGGTGAGAGAGCGTGCATCACGCCGCCTCCTTCGACTCGCCGAGCCATTGCCGCACCCGCGCGTCGGGGTCGGCATTTTGCGTGACGTCGCTGACGACAGCGATGGAATCGGCGCCCGCGGCAAAAATCTCCGCGGCGTGCTCGAACTTGATGCCGCCGATCGCGACCAGCGGGATGGTGCCGATGCGCTTTTTCCATTCCGTGATCTTCGGAATGCCCTGCGGCTCGAAGCGCATCGACTTCAAGGTGGTGAAGAAAATCGGGCCCAGCGCGATGTAATCCGGCTTGGCGGCGAGCGCGGTCGCAAGCTCGGCGTCGTCATGGGTGGAGATGCCGAGCGACAGACCGGCCTCGCGGATGGCCTTGAGATCGGCGTCGGCGAGGTCCTCCTGGCCGAGATGCAGATACTTTGCGCCGGCGACGATCGCCGCGCGCCAGTAATCGTTCACCACGAGCTTGGCCTGCGTGCCCTCGGTGATGGCGAGCGCGTCGGTGACGATCTGCAGCGCTTCGGCGTCGTTCAGGTCTTTCGCGCGCAGTTGAATCGTGCCGACGCCGAGCTTGGTCAGGCGCTCGACCCAGGCGAGGCTGTCGACGACAGGGTAGAAGCGATCAGGATACGGCATGCCAGAACGGGGTCCCAACGACAGGGGTGGAGGGGGAGGCGAAGTCGCGGGCGTTCATCAGCCCGGCCTCAAAGGCGGTGCGGCCGGCCTCGACACCCAGGCGGAAGGCATTGGCCATGGCGACGGGATCGGCGGCTTTTGCGATGGCGGTGTTGAGCAGCACGGCGTCATAGCCGAGCTCCAGCGCCTGCGCCGCGTGGCTCGGCGCGCCCAGGCCGGCGTCGACCACCAGCGTGATGTCGGGCAGGCGGTCGCGCAAGAGCTTCAGCGCATCGCGGTTGGTGATGCCCCGGGCCGAGCCGATCGGCGCGGCCCACGGCATCACCACCTTGCAGCCGGCATCGACCAGGCGGTTGGCGACCGAGAGATCCTCGGTGCAATAGGGGAACACTTCAAAACCGTCCTTGATCAGGAGGCTTGCTGCCTCAACCAGGCCGACGACGTCGGGCTGGAGCGTGTCGTTGTCGGCGATCACTTCCAGCTTGATCCAGCTTGTGCCGAACAGTTCGCGCGCGAGCTTTGCGGTCGTCACCGCCTCGCGCACGCTGCGGCAGCCGGCGGTGTTCGGCAGCACGGTGACGTCGAGCTCGCGGATCAGATTCCAGAACGCATCGCCGGTCTTGCCGCCGGCGGATTCGCGACGCAGCGACACGGTGACGATGTTCGAGCCGGCGGCACGGATCGCTCCTTGCATGATCGCCGGCGAGGGATAGAGCGCGCTGCCGATGAGGAGGCGCGAGGCGAAGGTTTTGCCGTAGAAGGTCACCATGTGCGAGGTGTCTCCTCAAGTTCAACTGTCGTCCCCGCGAAGGCGGGGACCCATACCGCGTGATTTCTCTTGGGGCATGCGGGGAGAGATCGGCCGCCATAACCGCTCCCTGTGGTTATGGGTCCCCGCCTTCGCGGGGACGACAAGTGGAGAGAGTGTGCTATCATCCCATCACCCTCCCTGCCGCGGCGTGATGATCTCGATCTCGTCGCCGGCCTTCAAGCTCGTCTCGGCCCAGCGGCCTTTCGGCACGACGTCGTAGTTCAGCGCGATCGCGAAATGGGTGCCTTCGTAGTCGAGCTCGGAGAGCAGCGCGTCCACGCTGACGGAAGCCACCTCGCGCTGCTCACCGTTGATGATCACAAGCATTGCACGATCACCCGCATTGCATCACCTCGTTGTCGATCTGGCCGCGCTGGACGTATTGCAAGGTCAGCTCGGCGAGCGCCGGCGCGATCAGGAAGCCGTGGCGGTAGAGCCCGTTGACGGCGATCTTTTCGCCGCGAATGCCGATACGCGGCAGATTGTCGGGGAAAGCGGGGCGAAGGCCCGAGCCGAACTCGACGATGCGCGCCTCGCCGAACGCCGGGTGCACGGTATAGGCCGCACCCAAGAGCTCCAGCGCCGAGCGCACGCTGACGCCGGTGTCCTCGGCCTCGATCGAGGTCGCGCCGAGCATGAACAGGTTGTCCTCGCGCGGGATCACGTAGAGCGGCCAACGCGGATGGATCAGCCGCACCGGGCGCGCCAGCTGCACCTCGCTCGTCTCGATCAGGATCATCTCGCCCTTGACGCCGCGCAGGTCAGGCTGCTCGTCGCGCGCGGACAGGCCGCGGCAGTCGATCACGATGCCGTCGAGATCGGCGGCGCTGACGTCGCTGGAGAACTTGATGGTGCCGCCGGCGGCACGGATGCGCTCGTGCAGCTTCGGCAGCACGCGGCGCGGCTCGACATGGCCCTCGGTCGGGAAGAATAGCGCGTCGCGGAAGCGGCCTTCCAGCGACGGCTCGAGCTCGGCAAGGCCGGCGGCATCGAGCCGGCGGTGCTCTTCGGTCATCCGGGCAAAGCGTTCGAAATCGTTGCGCTCGCGCGGATGGGCGACGACCAGGGAACCGTTGAAGGGCGTGTCGGGCAGCTCGCGCCGCCAGATGTCGAGGGAGCGCTGGCCCAGCCGGCTGATGATGGGTTCGGCGACCTCGGCCTCGCACCAGGGCGCCAGCATGCCGCCGGCCCAATGGCTGGTGGAGTCCATCATGTCAGCGTCGCCGCGCTCGTGCAAGGTCACGGCGTGGCCGGCCTGCGCGAACAGCAGTGCCTGCCAGGCGCCCGCAATGCCTGCGCCGATGATGGATACCGCGGATTCCGCTCGCTTGGTCGTCTGTAACATCCCTGTCCCTTCGCCGGCATGACCCGGATCAGGTTCAAAGGGTCACCGCGGTCCTGGGCGGATTTGCCCATTTAGCGGTATCTCAGCTCCTCCTCGGAGCACCCCTCGGAACGGTGCCAATGTATGCCAGCGGGGCGGGGTGGTCAACGCGTTAGCCACAGGGCAGTCATTCCGGGGCGATGCGAAGCATCGAGCCCGGAATCTCGAGATTCCGGGTTCAGTCCTGCGGACTGCGCCGGAATGACAGCGGTTAGTGTGGAACCTGGGCCCGCGCGTTGCGGACGCGCTGGGCGAGCTTTTTGTGCGGCGTGGTGCCGAACATCGGCTGCGGGTTGCCGTTCGGCTCCAGCCAGGCCTCGTTGCTGGCCTCTCGTACCATCTGCTGCGCCGTTTCCTGGCGCTGCCGCTTTGCAACGTAGTAATAGCCGCCCGCGAAATAACGCACGGCTCGGGCATGGTCGCCATTGGCGGCGCGATAGGCGCCGGCGAGGTATTTGACCGCGTAAGTGAGATTGGTGTTGGGATCGCGCAGGCCGGCGGCATCGCCGGTGTAGCCGACGCCGCGGGCGGTCGCGAGCTTGATCTGCATCAGGCCGATGGTGCCGCCATGGCCGACGAGGCCGGGCTGATAGCGGCTTTCGCGCATGATGACGCGATGCACCAGCGCTTCCGGCACGCCGTTGGCGCGGGCATGGGCCGCGACCATCTCGGCGTACTCGGCTTCACCCGCGAACGCGGCCTGCGGCGACACCAGTCCGGCCGCGATGAGCGCGGCGACACGTAAAATTTTCATCAGATATCCCTGACGTCCCTGAGCGACCTGCGCCCGGCTGTTGTTATTGTTTGAGCATGATCTGTTCGGAAAACCGCGGTGCACTTTTCCGGATCATGCTTTAGGACTCCGGAACACGGCGATGATGTGACCAAACGCCGCCGCTGACGATTTTGCGGCGCCGAGCCGCTGTTACGACGCAATGCTGGCGTAGCTGAGCTTCGGGGCGGACGACCCCCGCTCGCGACAGCACGTCTGTCTATTCGCGCGCAGACGCGAAAGCGAGGATGAAAACGCTGCAAATCGGGAGAGGTGCCATGACAAAAACCAACATGGCCAACGCGGACTTTGTCAGCGCGGACTTGGCCAAGGCACATTTCGGCGACATCCCCCGGCAAAATCCCTGTGCTCAATGCGGCGCGCCGATTCCGAAGCCCGACTGGATCGAGCCGGGCGAGGGGCGCATCTCCTATCTCTGGACGTGCCGCGCCTGCAATTATCAGTTCGAGGCGGTGGCGATCTTCGACGAGGTCGCCGTCACGCACACCCCGCTCGCGGCTTAAGCGGCGCTCTACGCGGCGAGCCGCGGCTCCTGCCAGACCGGCAGCTCCATCCGCACGATCAGCCCGTGCGGCTTGCGGTCGTGCAGCGACAGCGTCCCGCCATGGGCGATCGCGATCGCGTGCGCGATCGACAGGCCGAGGCCGAAGCCGGTAGACTCGTCCATCGTGCGCGCATCGTCGCCGCGCGCGAACGGCTCCAGCATCTCCTGCTTGCGTGCATCCGAAATGCCGGGGCCGTCGTCCTCGACGTCGATGACGAGCCTGGTGCCGGATATGTCGAGGCGGATCGTGACCTCGGCGCCGTAGCGCACGGCGTTCTCGACGAGGTTGGTGACGCCGCGATGCAGGTCGTCGGGACGCGCCGCCGCGGTGGCCGAAGCGGGGCCGTCATAGTGCACGACATGGCCCATGTCGCCGAATTGGTCGGCAATGAGCTGGAGCGTGCTGGCGATGTCGACCAGCGTCACCGCCTCGACGTTGCGGTCGTTGCGCAGGAGCGACAGCACCGATTCCAGCATCGAGCGCATCTGGTCGAGATCGATCAGCATGCGCTTGCGGTTGACCTCGTCCTCGATGAACTCGGCGCGCAGGCGCAGCCGCGTGATCGGCGTGCGCAGATCGTGGCTGATCGCCGCCAGCATTCTGGTGCGATCCGACATCAGCCGCGCGATCCGCTCATGCATGCGGTTGAGCGCGCGCGCCACCGAGCGGATCTCCTCCGGGCCGCGCTCGGGCAGCGGATCGGCTTCGCCGTCCAGGCTGAAATTCTCGGCGGCTTCGGCGAAGGAGGACAGCGGCGCGGCCAGCGCGCGCGCCGCCCACAGGCCGAGCACGGTGACGCAGATGAAGGTGGTCATCAGCGCCGTCAGCCACGGTGCGCCCCAGAACCACGGCCGCGGGCCGCCATCGACACGGCCGGCGATCACGCTGCCGTCTGGCAATTCGACGCCGACGCGGTGCGCGGTGTCGTCGGCGGCGAGCTGCACCACCTTGTAGCCGCGCCCGAGATGACGGCGCATCCCGCGCAGGTGCTGGCTGTCGCTCGCCGCGACAATGGCCGCCGTGCCGGGCGCGTGCATCTCGATGCCGAGCTTGGGGAAGGCGCGCGCGAGGTCGGCGACGAGGCGCGGCCGCTCGCCGGCCTCGGCCGAGCCGAGCAGCAGCGCGGCATCGGTCAATTGATGGGCGCCGTCCGGCGGCGTGTCCGGGCGGTCCGGCCGGCTGATCAGGAAGGCGGCGGTGACGACGAGATGGAGCGCGACGGTGGAAGCCAGCACCAGGGCTGCGATCTGCCCGCCGATACCCTTGAGATGGAAGAACCCGAACGGCTTCATCGTCGGCGCCCCCTCAGTTGCCCAGGGGGGCCGCGACCGCTTCGGTGCTTGCTGCTTCAGTTCTCGCTGCTTCAGTTCTTGGCGTGAACAGATAGCCGCCGGAGCGCACCGTCTTGATCATGGTGGGATCGGCCGGATTGGGCTCGATCTTGCGGCGGATGCGGCTGACCAGCACGTCGATGGAGCGCTCGAACGAGCCGGTGTTGCGGCCCTGGGTCAGGTCGAGCAGGCTGTCGCGCGACAACACGCGGCCGGGCCGCTCGCAGAATGTCCTGAGCAGATCGAACTCGGCGCTGGTCACCGCGACGCGCGCGCCTTCCGGATTGCGCAGCTCGCGCAGCCGCAGGTCGATGCGCCAGCCTTCGAAGGCGAGCGTGGAGGCGCCCTCGATCGAGCTTGCCGCTTGAGCTGCGGCCTGGCGGCGCAGCACCGCGTTGATGCGCGCCAGCAGCTCGCGCGGGTTGAAGGGCTTTGCCAGATAGTCGTCCGCGCCCATCTCGAGGCCGACGATGCGGTCGACGTCCTCGCCGCGCGCGGTCAGCATGATGATCGGCGTCTGCGCCTCCGAGCGCACCTTGCGGCAGAGGCTCAGGCCGTCCTCGCCCGGCAGCATGACGTCGAGGATGATGAGGTCCACGCGATGATCGGCCATGGCGCGCGACATCTCGCGGCCATCGCTCACGGCGGTGACGTTACAGGCGTTGTTGCGCAGGTACTTCGCAATCAACGTCCGCGTTTCGCGGTCGTCCTCGACGACCAGGATGTTGGGATTGAGAATGGCCATGCGCTTTGTTTGTCCAAGATTCGGGCCAAAAGGCGAAGATTTTTGTTTCGGATTGTTTCTGCAGGCCCCGTCGCAATGCCGGGACACACCCGGGCACTGGCGCGGCAAGGTCTCGTTAAGGCCGTTAACCATACCGTGGCGCGGCCATACAAGAAACCCCGCAAGATCCACGGAGCCATCATGACCTCGATTTCGGCGGCCTCCGCCGGTACCCATCAGTCGCCGCTCCAGCGGCTGCAGCAGGAATTGCAATCGGAAGTTTCCGCCGGCACGATCTCGTCGTCGGACCAGTCCGCGCTCTCGACCGCGCTGACCGACATCGACACGGCGCTCCAGCAGAGCCGCTCGAGCGACCAGTCGAGCGGCGCGCGTCCCTCCAGGGACGACATGAAGTCGAAGATCGACGACCTCATCTCCAACGAGGTGTCGAACGGGACGCTGACCTCGGACCAGGCCGAACAGCTCAAGGGCGTGTTTCAGTCCGCCTTCGCGAGCGGTCCCGGTGGTGCGGGCGGAGCCGGTGGCGCAGGCGGACCGCCGCCCGGCCCGCCGCCGGACGACAGTTCTTCGGATTCGTCGTCGACGGACTCCACCAGCAGCACGTCGAGCTATTCGACGACGGCGGAGATTCTCCAGCAATTCCTCCAGGCGCTTCAGCAGTCGCAATCGTCGGCGTCGTCGTATGGTGCCAACGGCAACTCGTCCAGCAACTCGGATTTCTCCGCACTCCTGATCGACTACAAGAGCTGACCTGAGCGACGCAGGTCGGCGCGTTCCCCGCCGCGCTCGTGCTTCACCCAGGGCGCATGATCGTCGGCGGGGAACTGTGCATTGGAACGTTCCTGCGTGACGTGAGGAACTTTCACTGCAACGCAGCGCCACCGTTGTGCGACGAAATCGCCGCAGCTTAGGAACTGCGCGTGATCGGCGCTGTTCTCTCCATACGAGTTTTTGCTGAAGGAGAGGACAACAATGCTGATGAAATCAATCGCCGCCGGCCTTGCCGGCACCGCGCTGCTTGCGACTGCTGTGTTTGCGCAATCGCCGACCGCCACCACCGACAAGGCGCCGACCGCGGCCACCACCACGACGACCACGTCGGCCTCGGGTGAATGGCGCACGTCGAAGATGCCGGGCCTGAAGATCTACAACGACGCCAACGAGAACATCGGCTCGATCAACGATCTGCTGATGGACAAGAGCGGCGCCATCAAGATCGCCGTGATCGGCGTCGGCGGCTTCCTCGGCATGGGCGAGCATCTGGTTGCCGTGCCCTATGACAAGCTGAAGTTCGTCAATGAGGCCGTCGCCTATACCGGCGCGGCCGGCACAAATCCGAACGCCAAGCCGGCGACGACCACAACCACGGGTGCCGCGACCGGCACCGACAAGACCGCGACGACCGTGACGGCTTCGTCGAAGTGGTATCCGGACCACGCCGTGTTCAACGCGAGCAAGGACGAGCTGAAGAACATGCCCGAGTTCAAGTACTCGGAGTAATGCGGTTCGCGTGACGATTTGAACGACGCGCGCCCGGTTTTCGCCGGGCGCGCTGTCGTGCTCTTCCCCACCTCTCCCCGCTTGCGGGGAGAGGTCACTTCGCATCGAAGATGCGAAGTGGGTGAGGGGGACTCTCCGCGAGTCTAACTGTCACCGTCGTTGTGGAGACTCCCCCTCACCCCAACCCTCTCCCCGCAAGCGGGGAGAGGGAGAGCCCTGTTTAGTGCGTCACCAGCGGGCAGCCGCCTTTGTCGAGCGGACGGAATGCCTCGTCGCCGGGCACGGTGGCGATCAGCTTGTAGAGATCCCACTCGCCCTTGGACTCCTCGGGCTTCTTGACCTCGAACAGATACATGTCGTGGACCATGCGGCCGTCGATGCGGATCTTTCCGTTCTTTGCAAAGAAGTCGTTGACCGGCGTTGAGCGCATCTGCTCCATCACCTTCGGCGCCTCGTCGGTCTTGATGGCCTCGATCGCCTTCAGATAGTGCATGGTTGCCGAATAGAGGCCGGCCTGGATCATGGTCGGCATGTGCCCGACCTTCTCGTTGAAGCGTTTCGAGAAGGCGCGCGTCTCCTCGTTCATGTCCCAGTAGAACGCGTCGGTGACGATCAGGCCCTGCGTCGCCTTGATGCCGAGCGAATGCGTGTCGGTGATCTCCTGCAGGAGCGCGATCATCTTCTGGCCGCCCTGAGTGAGGCCGAACTCGGCGGCCTGCTTCAGCGCATTGGTGGTGTCGCCGCCGGCATTGGCCAGCGCGACCACCTTGGCCTTGGAGGCCTGGGCCTGGAGCAGGAAGGAGGAGAAGTCCGACGAGTTGAGCGGATGACGGACTTCACCGAGCACCTTGCCGCCGCTCTCCTTGACCACGTTGGCGGCATCGCGCTGGAGCGCCATGCCGAAGGCGTAGTCGGCGGTGACGAAGAACCAGGTGTCCTCGCCGCGCTTCACCATCGCCCTGCCGGCGACGTTCGACAGCGCATAGGTGTCGTAGGTCCAGTGCACCGTGTTGGGCGAGCAGGCGACGCCGGTGATATCGGAGGAGCCGCCGCCGGAATTGATGTTGATCTTGTTCCTTTCCCGCGTCAGCGCCGAGATCGGCAGCGCGACCGATGAGGTCGGCACGTCGAAGATCGCGTCGACCTTGTCGTTGTCGTACCAGTTGCGGGCGATGTTGACGCCGACATCGGGCTTGTTCTGGTGATCGGCGGCAACCACCTGGACCGGCTTGCCCGCGACCTTGGCGCCGTAATCGGCGACCGCCATCTCGACGGCGGCGAGCGAGCCCTTGCCGGTCGCGTCCGCATAGAGGCTCGACATGTCCGTGAGCACGCCGATCTTGACGACATCGTCGGAAATCTGCGCCCGCGCCGTGCCGCATGTAGCGGCGAGCGCGAGACCGACTGCTGTGGCGGCGATGAGTTTTTGCATGTTGTTTTCTCCCTGTGTGTTGTTGTTTGGGGCGTTGTTGCGGGGACTGTTCTAGCGACAAACGGTCGCGGCAGCTAAGCCAAAGATGCGTGAGGGGGATGAGAAATATGGAGGGGGATCTGTCGTCATTCCGGGGCGCGCCCCCTTGGGCGCGAGCTTTGATGCGCAGTTGCGCATCAGAGAATCCATTCATCCACCGTCGCTGCGGCCCGATGGATTCCGGGCTCGCGCTGCGCGCGCCCCGGAATGACAGCGGGGGCCCTTCAGGTGCTGCTGCCCTTGAGCCGTTCGTTGCGTCGGCGCAAGCCTTCCAGGGTGGCGAGGAGGATGACCGATACCGTGGTCAGAATCACCGCCGCTGCCGTGATGGTCGGGCTGATGTTCTCGCGGATGCCGCTGAACATCTCGCGCGGCAGGGTGCGCTGCTCCGGACCCGCCATGAACAGCACGATCACCACCTCATCGAAGCTGGTCGCGAAGGCGAACAGCGCACCTGAGGCGAGGCCCGGCAGGATCAGCGGCAGGATCACGCGGCGGAACGCGTCAAGCGGCGAGGCGCCGAGCGAGGCGGCGGCGCGCGCCAGATTGGTGTCGAAGCTTTGCAGCGTCGCGCCGACCGTGATCACCACAAAGGGCGTTGCCAGCGCGGTGTGGGCCAGGATCAAGCCGAGGTAACTGCCGGTCAGCCCGATCGGCGCGAAGAAGAAATACAGGCCGACCGCGGTGATGACGCCGGGCACGACGACCGGCGACAGCACGAAAGCGAGCACGAGCGGCTTGAACCGGCTCTTCCACTGCGCCAGCCCCAGCGCGGCCAGCGTACCAAGCACCATCGACAGCAGAGTCGAGGCAACGCCGATGATCATGCTGTTCTTCAGCGAATTCATCCAGCGCGGCGAATTGATGAAATCGTCGTACCAGCGCAAGGAGAGGCCTGGCAGCGGATAGGTGAGGTACGAGCCCGAGCTGAACGACAGCGGCATGATCGCCAGGATCGGCGCGATCAGGAAGATGAATACCAACGTGGAGATAATGATGGTCGCGGTCCACGCGATGCGCTGGCTGGGCGTGCGGAGGGTGGAATTGTCGCTCAATTCTTCATTCCTCCCGTGACCTGCTGGCCCTGCACCAGCTTGCCGTAGACGAGAGCGAGCAGGACAGTGGCGAGCAGCAGCACCGCACCCAGCGCCGAAGCAAGGCCCCAATTGGCCGTCTCGGTCGTGTAGAGCGCAATGAAGTAGCTGATCATCTGGTCGGCGGCGCCCCCGACGAGTGCCGGTGTGATGTAGTAGCCGAGCGCCAGGATGAAGACGAGCAGGCTTCCCGCGCCGATGCCGGGCAGCGTCTGGGGCAGGTAGATCCGCAGGAAGGCGGTGAGTGGTGGCGCACCGAGCGAGGCGGCGGCGCGCATGTAAGCAGGCGAGATCGCCTTCATGCTGCTGTACAGCGGCAGGATCATGAAGGGCAGGAGAACGTGGGTCATGGCCACGCAGACGCCGAAGCGATTGTAGATCAGGCGCAACGGCTGGTCGATGATGCCAAGCCACTGCAGGCTGTCGTTCACGACGCCCTTGCTCTGCAACAGCACGATCCAGGCACAGGTGCGGACCAGAAGCGATGTCCAGAACGGTAGCAGGACGAAGATCATCAGCAGGTTCGACCGGCCCGGCGGCAGCGTCGCCAGCAGGTACGCGACGGGGAAGCCGAGGATCAGGCAGAGTGCCGTGACGCTGAGGCTGATGAGGAAGGTGCGGGCGAACACGTCGCGGTAGATCGCCTGATCCGGCGGAGCTGCGACGATCGCGCCGTCCGCGTTCCGCGTCAGGTCGAGCGCCGCCAGAAGGTAGAAGCCTGTCGTTGGGCCGCTGGCGTCCTTGATCGTCGTCCAGGTGGCGCGTTCGCGCCAGGCCGGATTGATCTTGCCCAGGGTCTCCTTGGCCGCCCCTTGCTCCGGCGCCGCCTTCAGATTGCGTGCCGTGCTGGTCAGGATCGTGCGGAAGCCGTTCAGCGCGTAGTTGAGCCGCTTGGCCGCGACGGCCATGGTGCCGGACGCGCGCGCCGCCTGGATGTCGCTTGCCAGCGCTGCAAAGGCCTTTTCGTCCGGCAGGTCCTTGCCGTCCCAGTCGGCGAGAGCAGCTATGGTCTGCGGCAGAACCTGGCGCACCTCCCGGTCATCGACGGCGCGCCACAGCATGCCGGCGATCGGGCCTGCGAAGGTGAAGAGCAGGAAGACGAGAAGCGGCGCTACCAGCGCCAATGCCTTGACCTGGCGTGTCCGCTCGGCACGCCTCAATCGGCGCTTGAGCGGCACTTCGGTCTGCGCATCGGCGCCGGTTAAAAGCGCATTCGTCATTGGTCGAGCCTTGCAGGGCGCGCTATTTCGCGGCCCATTTGTTGAAGCGCTCGGTCAGACGGTCGATGTTCTCGAGCCAGAAGGCAACGTTGATCTCGACCGCGTTCTTGATGTTGTCAGGCGCTGTCGGCAGGTCCTTCAGAACGGCGGGCGCGAGCAGAGCGGCTGCGTCCTTGTTCGAGGTGCCATAGGCAATGTTCTCCGACAGTTTTGATTGGTTCTCCGCCTTGCCTGCGAAGTCCAGGAACTTGTAGGCCGCGTCCTTGTTCGGGCTACCCTTCAGGATGACCCAGCTGTCGAGCGTGAAGAGCGCGCCGTCCCACACCATGCCGAAATTCTTCTTCTCGTTCTTGTTCGCGGTGTCGATGCGGCCATTGTAGACCGAGGTCATAGCCACCTCGCCGGAGGCGAGCAGTTGCGGCGGCTGCGCGCCGGCCTTCCACCAGACGATGTCGCCCTTGATGGTGTCCAGCTTCTTGAACGCGCGCTCGACGCCTTCGTCGGTCGCCAGCACCTTGTAGACGTCCTTCGGCGCGACGCCGTCGGCCATGAGGGCGATCTCCAGCGTGGTCTTCGGGCCCTGACGCAAGGCGCGCTTGCCCGGAATCTTCTTGGTGTCGAAGAAGTCGGCCCAGCCGCTCGGGGCCTGCTTCAGCTTGTCCTTGTCGTAGCCGAGAACGAAATCGTAGAGGATGGCGCCGACGCCGCAAGCGTTGACCGACGGCGGGATATAGGCGGCCTCGCCGCCGATCCTGGAATAGTCCAGCTTCTCGAACAGGCCTTCCTCGCAGCCGACCGCCAGTTCATCGCTCTCGACCTGCACGACGTCCCAGGTGGCGGCACCACCCTGCACCTTGGCGCGCAGCACGCCGACACCGCCGTCCCAGGACTCGTCGTTCATCGGAGCCCCGGCCGCCTTCTTGAACGGCTCGAAATAGACCTTCTTCTGCGCATCCTGATACGCGCCGCCCCACGACACGACGGTGAGATCACGCGCCTGTGCGACCGTGGCCAGCGCAGCGCTGGCGCTGAATGCCGCGACGAAACCCAGAGCAATCCTGCCAGTTTTGCGCTTCAGCATGGTCCTTGTTCCTTCTCATGTGCGTTACGTTGACGTTGATCGTTGCAGGTTCGGATCAAACGGGATCGAGGGCGAGGCAATCTTCGGGCCGGAAGGTGATGAACACGCTTTCGCCAGGAATGAGACTGTGATGCGCCCCCGGCTGAAGCTTGACCATGAACTCCCCGTTGCCGGCGACATCGAGCACGGCCAGCGCGTGGTCGCCGAGATAGATGGTGTTCTGCACCCTGGCCGGCAGCCGGTTCGGTCCTTCGCTGGAGGTGCCGTCCGGGACAATGGCGACGCGCTCCGGCCGCACCGACAGGGAGGTCGATGCGCCCGCGCCTGATACATTGACCGCCCGTGCGGTGACGGCGCCGCCACCCGCCAGCGCGACGCGGCAATAGTCCTTGTCGACCGTCTCGACGGTGCCGGCCAGCACGTTGTTTTCGCCGATGAAGTGAGCGACGAAGCTGTTCACCGGATGCTCATACAGCGCGTCGGGCCTGTCGATTTGCTGCACGATGCCGTCGTTGAACACGGCAATGCGGTCCGACATGGTAAGCGCTTCACTCTGATCGTGGGTGACGTAGACGACGGTGATGCCCATCGTCTCGTGCAGTTGCTTGATCTCCAGCTGCATCTGCTCCCGCAGGCGCTTGTCGAGGGCGCCAAGGGGCTCGTCCATCAGTACGAGTTGCGGATTGAAAACCAGCGCGCGGGCCAGCGCCACGCGCTGCTGTTGACCGCCGGACAGCTGCCCGGGTCGCCGGTGCGCCAGGGTTTCCATCTTGATCATGCGGAGCGCCGCCCTGACGCGCTCCTGCGCTTCCGCCTTGTTGATTTTGCGGACGGAGAGCGGGAAGGCGATATTCTCCGCGATCGTCAGGTGCGGAAACAAGGCATAGTTCTGGAACACCATGCCGATGTCGCGCTTGTGCGGCGGCATGTTCTTGATCGGCCGGTCTGCGAGATAGATCTCGCCATGGGTCGGAACCTCGAAGCCAGCCAGCATCATCAGCGTGGTCGTCTTGCCCGAGCCCGACGGGCCGAGCAGGGTGATGAACTCGCCCTTCCTGATGTCGAGGTCGAGGTTCTTCACCACGAGGTGCTCGCCATCATAGGTCTTCTGTATGCCGGAAAATCGCACCAGTGCCGGCGCAAGCGTGACCATGCCGGCTTCCATGTTGTCCTCGCGTCATCGGCTACAGTGCTGTCAGGACCTCGTTCGAGGTTGCGAGAAACAGCTTAGCATCCTCCGATGAGAATGCTAGCGGCGCAAGCGACGAAGACACGCGCGGGCTTGGTGAGTGAAGACGCGCTACATCCCCGACAGCTTGGTCACGTACACGTTGAGCGAGCCGCCGGCTTCCGCGACCACGCGCAGCGTCTTGGAATCGAAGGCGATGTCGGCGAGCGTCAGGCTGTCGATCTTCGCGTCGACCTTGAGGCCGTCCTCGCTCTTCTGGTAGTCGGCGATCGCGGCCGCGATCTTCTCGCGGGCGTTGGCGGCGATCGGCTTCAGATCGAGCGTCGCCTTCTGCACCAGCGCCTGCTGCATCTGCGGCACCACCGCGCGCGCCGCCGCGCCGAGCAGCCCGAAGGCGGCCTCGGATTCCACCGCGAGCTGGATGTCGGCGAGCCGCAGCGTCTGCTGGGCCTGGTCGAGCATCGGCCGGCCCCAGATATGCACGGTCGCCTCGGCGCCGAGGCCGAGCCAGCTCTTCTTTTCTTTCGCGCGCACCAGAAGGGAGATCAGCAACCGGTCGCCGGACGGAACCACGTTGACGCTCTTCACGGTGA
Organism: Bradyrhizobium sp. 1200_D9_N1_1; assembly: GCF_052075915.1. Taxonomy (NCBI): domain Bacteria; kingdom Pseudomonadati; phylum Pseudomonadota; class Alphaproteobacteria; order Hyphomicrobiales; family Nitrobacteraceae; genus Bradyrhizobium; species Bradyrhizobium sp. 1200_D9_N1_1. The sequence goes on from NZ_CP197226.1 coordinate 2,631,663, forward strand.
CGTCGACCGGGCCCGAGCCGTCCTCGGGATAGGTGTGGCCGACCATCTGCGCCGCAATGAGCTTGTTGATCTCGGTGAAGGGCACGTCGATCGGCACGCCGATGCTCACGCCGGTGCCGGTCGGCGGCACGATCGAGATCTTGTCGGGGAACGGGCAGTCTGGCTTGGACGGCGCCGAGGTCACGCGGGTCTCCAGCTCGAGGCCAAGCAGCAGCGTCACGTTCTGGGCGTCGACGCGCGGCTGTGCCGCGATTGCGCGGGTCGGCTTCATCTCGAGCCAGAGCGGCGGCAGCGCGGCCGACGAGCCCGAGCCTTGCAGCGGGATCGTACGGCAGGCCCTGGCCCATTGCAGCTTGGCATTCTCCCGCAGCGACGGATCGTTGCGGATGCGCTCGGAGACGATGTTGATCTGCTCGCCGACGTTCTTGTCGATCAGCGGCTTGACCTGCGCCGGCACGTTGACCTTGGCGCCGGAGACGTTGAGGTTGGTGTCGCCGAGGTTGACCTGCGCACCGAGATTGGGCTCGAGATGCCAGTTGGCCGCGAGCTTCGGACGCGAGGTGACGATGACGTTGCCCTTGATCTCGGCGCTGGCGTTCAGATTCTTGATGTTGACCGCGCCGATCCGTTTCGCCGCGTCACCGCCGAGCACGCTGCCGAGCGCGTCGCCGAGTGCGCCCGTGGCTTTGGCGGACAGCGAGCCCGTCACGTTCAGCTTGCCGCTGAGCGGCGTCGAGATGGTCAGCACGTCCTTGTCGCCGGCAGCCGCCATCGGTCCGCGCACGGCGGACCAACCGATGTCGGCGTTCTCCAGGATCTGCGAGATCGGATTGTCGGCCTTGCCGGCGAAATTGCGCGGCGCGGCCTTCTCGGCCTGCTCGCGGATCGCCGAGATCGCGATGGCGACCGGCGCGACCACGATCGAGCTCTTCGAGGCCGGCGGCAGCGGCGGCAGCTGTGCGACCGGGGGCGCGGAATTGGTCGCGCGCGGCGACAGCCTGTCCATCGCCTTCAGGCTGATGAAGAACGACGCCGCGAGCACCGCCACGGCAATCAGGATAGTCTTGAAATTCAACGCCAGACGCATCTCACCCCCAGGCCGCCCGCGAGGGATTCTACAGGGCGGGAGAGGAGGGCGCTAGAGCGCATCGATGGGGTGGAATTGGGGCGAATGTGTTAACGGCCGCGTGCGCGCCGTTGCCGCACATTCAGGCCGTCATCGCGGGGCTAGCCGCGCCGCGGACGGCGGACCGCTCTCACATTGCCGCGATCTCCGCCACCGCAGTAGAAACGGTCACCGCCATCGGACTCCAGGCCCGAGACCATCGTGCCCGCCGGCAGGTCGAGCTGCTCCAGCACCTTGCCGCTCTCCGGGTCGATCCGCCTGATGTCACTGTCATCGCCCTCCCAGGTGCCGTGCCAGAGCTCGCCGTCGACCCACGTCACCCCGGTCACGAAGCGCTTGCTCTCGATGGTGCGGAGCACCGCCCCGGTCTCCGGATCGATTTGATGGATCTTGCGCTCCCGATATTGGCCGACCCACAGCGAACCCTCCGCCCAGGCGAGTCCGGAATCGCCACCGCCGCCGGGCGCCGGGATGGTGTTCACCACCTTGCCGGTCGCTGCGTCGATCTTCTGGATGCGGTCCTCGGCGATCTGGAACAGGTGCCGGCCGTCGAACGCCGTCCCGGCGTGCGCGGCGACATCGATCGAGCGTGTGAGCTTGCCGCTGGCCGGATCGACCGCGTTCAGTTTGTCGCCGGATGCGAACCAGACATGCGTGCCGTCATAGGTCACGCCGTGCACGGCCTCGACGCCCGGAAAGGGCCCGTACTCCCTGACGATCTCGGCGGCTGAACGTTTCATGTGCTTGATCCCTGTGAACTGATCCACCTTACGTCTTCAGCAGCGGCGTGGGGAGTAACAAGCCTGTCGGGAAGCCCGGGACGGGCGGGGTCATCCAGCGGCGCGCCCGTCCGTGTCCGAACGACTGCACCTTGTTCGATCGCGCGAGCTCCTCGAGCGCGCGCTGCACGGTGCGCGCGCTCGTTCGGAGCGCCAGCGCGAGCGCCGAGCTCGACCACGGCTCGCCATCGGAGAGGAAGGCGAGGACGGCGGCGTGCTTCTCCTCGACGGGCCGGGCCAGCACGAGGACGTCGCGCGTCTTGCGCGGCGCCAGCACAAAACCCTGCTTTGTCGCGCTGATTTCGGCCAGCGGCTTGAGCTGGGTGCGGAGCCGCCCGATCTCGACGCGCAATCGCGCGCGATGCGATTCATCGGCGTGCTTCGCCCGGAACGCACCTGATATCAGCACCTCTCGCGAGACATCCGCGGGCCAGGCTTGCGCCAGAAGGCGGGCCAGCGCGAACAGCACCGGGCGCGTTCCGAGCGACACGGCAACGCCTTGCCTGCGCACGACATGATGGAAGGTGTCCACGACGAGCGCCGTCGAGGTCGCCAGTCTTTCGACCTCCCCGAGCAACAGCGGGTGTTCGCTGCCGCGCGCGATCAGGCGCGCGGCCGGCGTGTCGAGGATGCGGTTCGCGCTGTCGACCTCGGCAGAGAGAGCCGGGATCCCTGCCAGCCGCGCTGCTTCTGCCGCGCGGCTGAGTGCCGTGCGCGCGGTTTCCGTCCTAAGCCGTCGGATCGCGATGCCCGCGATCACCAGCTCGCGCGCGACCTGGGACGCAGGCGGGAGCGATGCGCTGCCGACCTCGGCCAGCGTGCGCTCGGCCTCGTCGATGCGCCCGAGGAGGAGGAGACGGCGCGCCTCGATGTGGCCGGCATGGGCGGCATTGGCGAGATCGCCGTGCTTTTCGAGCGTCGCCCGCGCGGCCGCGAGCGTCTTCGCAGGCCAGCTCAGGTCGCGCGAGACGAGCGCGATCTCGGCTTCCGCCACGACGCATCTTGCGCGTGCGACCGCCTCTCTCGGACCGAAGGCACGCGCGGCGCTCCGCAGCAGCGTCTTCGCCTTGGCGAGATCGCCGAGCTGCGCCATCGCGATGCCGCGCAGCGCCAGCGACGGGGCATCGTTGCGCAAGGCGACACGGTTCAGCGCGCCGAGCGGATCGCCGGCTTCGAGCGCGCGGGCGGCGGCCGTGATCAGCGACTCCATTTCAATCCCGCCACACTTGTTACTCCCACCACGCAACCGCTTGGTGCCAGAAATCGTTGACGGCCGACAATGTGCGGTGAGGGGCGAGCGGTTCCACGTCTGTCATAGCGCGACGCGGAATGAGCGCCCAGGAGAGAGGTTTGGAGAGCCATGATGACATCAGCAGAAAAAGCAGGAAGTAACGGACAGGCCGCCATGCAAACACCGCCGGTGGTGTCGCCGCAGGACTGGGAGGCAGCCCGTCAGCAACTGCTCGTGAAGGAAAAGGCGCATACCCGCGCCCGCGACGCGCTGGCCGCCGAGCGCCGGCGCATGCCCTGGATGGTCGTCGACAAAACCTATGCGTTCGAGGGGCCCGGCGGCAAGGTCAGTTTGCTCGACCTGTTCCAGGGCCGGCGGCAGCTGATCGTCTACCGGGCCTTCTTCGAGCCGGGCGTGTTCGGCTGGCCGGATCATGCCTGCCGCGGCTGCTCGATGGTCGCCGACCAGGTCGCCCATGTCGCGCACCTGAACGCCCGCGACACCACGCTGGTCTTCGCCTCGCGCGCGCCGCAGGCCGATATCGCCAGGCTGAAGAAGCGGATGGGCTGGACCATGCCGTGGGTCACCATCACCGACAGCTTCGATGCCGATTTCGGCGTGGACGAGTGGCACGGCACCAACGTGTTCTACCGCGACGGGACGCGCATCTTCCGCACCTATTTCGTCAAGAGCCGCGGCGACGAGCAGATGGGCGGCACCTGGAACTATCTCGACATCACGCCGCTCGGCCGGCAGGAGGTCTGGGAGGATTCACCCAAGGGCTATCCGCAGACGCCGACCTACAAATGGTGGAACTGGCACGACAGCTATGTCGAGGGCGCTGCGCCCGACAAGCGATGGGTCGAGGTCACGGACGCCGGCGAGAAGGCGTTTCGCGAGGAGGCCGCGGAGGGTCGTGACTAGTCCCGTCAGCGCAACTGCGCCCGCCAGCTGCGATGGCGTGACTGCCGCGCGCCGCCTCGCCAGATGGCTGGCCTTGGCGGCGACGCCGACCTTCGCGGTCATGGCCATGCTGACCGCCGCGCTCGGCGGCGGCCCGGCGGACATGCTGTGCGGTGCCGGGCAGGGCTCTCTGCTCGGCGGCATGGTGCCGATGTATCTCTTGATGAGCGCGTTTCATTCGGCGGCGTGGCTGAGGCTGATCGCGGAGCGGCGAGGGGCGGGCGGCGGGTGAGAGGCGGGTGAGAGGCTATCCCGTGCACGCCTCGGCCTTCGAGACGCCGCTGACGCGGCTCCTCAGGATGAGGATCAACTGGCATCCGTGCTTCAGCAAAGTGTCGCCGCACACTCAGCCCTCATCCTGAAGGCCCGCCGCAGGCGGGCGTCTCGAAGGATGATGTGATCCGCGCTTCGCCAATTCATGCAGCTCGGCAAAATCGCCGCGCATGAAGGCTTCCTTCTTGGCGCGGCTCCATTTCTTGAGTTTGCGTTCGCATTCGATCGCGTCCGTGACCCTGTCGAACCATTGCGAGAATACGAGCGTCACTGGCCTGCGTGACTTTGTATAGCCCGCGAACGCGCCGGTGTTGTGCTGCGCGATCCTGATTTCGAGTTCGGTTCGTGTTGTACCGATGTAGTAGCTGCCATCGGTGCATCTGAGAATGTAGAGCCACACGCCTTCAGTCATCGTGCGCGCCTCGTCCTTCGAGACGACCGCTTCGCGGTCTCCTCAGGATGAGGCTAACTGGCATCTGCGGCTTGGTGCAAGAGATGAGTCGTGGTTGTTCGAGCTAACGGACGCCTCGGGAATTATTTGAAGCCAAACACTCAGTCCTCATCCCGAGGGCCCGCCGAAGGTGGGCGTCTCGAAGGATGCGCTGCGATTTCCGATGCGGGCCTCAACACGTGGCACCGGCGCCGCTATTGCGCGCCCGCCGCCTGCAGATACGCAATCACCTTGGCTGCTTCGTCCGCGGAGACGCCGCCATAGGGCTGCATCTTGTTGCCGGAGACAACTTCATCCGGCTTGACCATGAAGCGGGTGAGCTTGTCCTGGTCCCAGACGAAGCCGGCTTCCTTCATCGACGGAGAGTAGTTGTAGTCGGGCAGCGAGCCTGCCTTCCGTCCCACAATCTTGCTGAGATTGGGGCCCAGGCGATTGTCGCCCTCCTTCACCGAGTGGCAGGTGCGGCAGGAATTGTTGAACGCCTGCTGAGCTGCCTCGTCGTTCGCCGGTTGCTGGGCGCGCGAAGAGGGCGCGGACAGGAGCAGCGTCAATGCCCCGGCGCGGGCGATCGGGCGCAGCCATCTGCTTGGCGATGTTTGCAGGCGGGATTGCATCTGCGCCTCCATCGGGGATCGCGCCGCAACAGGCGCGCATCGGGATGTCGAGGGCCAACGAAAACGGCCCCGGTGGGTTCCGGGGCCGTTTGCGTCACAATGTCCTGTCGCTTTAGCGGGTCGCGGCGCCGAGCTCTGCGCGTCGCTCGGTCATCGGCAACACGATCACCTTGGTGCCGACGCTGACGCGGGAGTAGAGGTCGGTGACGTCGTCGTTGGTCAGGCGGATGCAGCCTGAGGAGACGTGCTTGCCGATCGTGTCCGGCGCGTTGGTGCCGTGGATCCGGTAGATGGTGCCGCCGAGATACATGGCGCGGGCCCCTAACGGGTTGCCGGGGCCGCCGGCCATGTGGCGCGGCAGATAGGGCTGGCGGGCGATCATCTCCGGCGGCGGGGTCCAATCCGGCCACTCGGCCTTCTTGGTCACCGACTGGATGCCGGACCAGGTGAAGCCGTCGCGGCCGACGCCGATGCCGTAACGAACGGCCTGGCCGTTGCCCAGCACGTAGTAGAGATAGGTGTTGGGCGTATCGATGATGATGGTGCCCGGCGCTTCGCGCGTCGCGTAGGAGACGGTCTGGCGGCGGAAGCGGGCCGGCATCTCGACCGCGTCCTGGTCCTCGGAGGGCGCGCTCTGATAGGTCGGCGCCTGGTAGGGCTGATAGGGCTGGATCGGCTGCGGCGCGGCCATCGGGGGCAGCGGCTGGAAGAAGGGGAAGAGCTGCACCGGCGCGGCCTTGGCCGGACCTGCGAATGCGATTGCGGAGATCGCCACTGCGCTGAAAGCAACGGCGCGCGAGTACGTCTTGAACGTGTCCAGATTGAACATGTGGTCGCCCCTGTTTGCGCGGGTGTTCGTGGTCACCCCGGCACCGTTGCGGTGCTCTGTTGCCTGGATCACTAACGGAAAGAAGTTTCGGGACGTTTGCGCGGAAAACCGAAAACGGTTTCATCGCGGCAAGGATTGTTTCATGACAGTTTCGTGGCCGCGTGGGTCCGTTAACGAACAAAACACCGGGCCGACACTTCTGTGACGTCACACGCCTGAAATATCCGTGGTTGATGGTCCAAAGCCGAGAATCATCAAACTCTCGGGATTTCCCCATGCGGGTATTAATCGCGACTGACGCCTGGCATCCGCAGGTTAACGGGGTGGTCCGGACGCTCACCTCGCTGGCGGGCGCCGCCAAGGCCCTCGACGTCGAGATCGACTTCCTCACGCCGGAAGGCTTTCCGTCGTGGCCGCTGCCGACCTATCCGGGCCTGCGTATTGCGCTGCCGAGCGCTAAGGAGATCGCGCGGCGGATCGAGAAGGCCGCACCGGAAGCGCTGCACATCGCGACCGAAGGGCCGATCGGCTGGGCCGCGCGGGCCTATTGCCGCCGCAACCGGCTCGCCTTCACCACCTCCTACACCACGCGCTTTCCGGAATATGTCTCGGTGCGGACCGGCATCCCCGCGAGCGTCGGCTATGCCGTGCTGCGCCACTTCCACGATGCCGCCGCCATGACCATGGTGGCGACGCCCTCGCTGCGGCAGGAGCTGTCCGAGCGCGGCTTCAAGCGGCTCGGCTTCTGGACGCGCGGCGTCAACACCGAGCTGTTCCACCCGGACTCTCCGGCCAAGCTCGATCTGCCGCGCCCGATCTTCATGACCATGGGCCGGGTGGCGGTGGAGAAGAATCTCGAAGCGTTCCTCGCGCTCGATCTGCCCGGCACCAAGGTCGTCGTCGGCGACGGCCCGCAGAAGGCGGCGCTCGAAAAGAAATATCCGGGCGCGGTCTTCCTCGGTGAGAAGAAGGGCGCGGATCTCACGGCGCACCTCGCGGCTGCCGACGTCTTCGTGTTTCCGAGCCTGACCGACACGTTCGGCGTGGTGCAGTTGGAGGCGCTCGCCTGCGGCACGCCGGTTGCGGCGTTCCCGGTGACGGGCCCGAAGGACGTCATCGCCGATCATCCGATCGGTGCGATCGACCACGATCTGCGCACCGCGTGCCTCCGCGCGCTCACCATGTCGCGCGAGACCTGCCGCAATTTTGCGCTGGAGCGCTCCTGGGAGAACAGCGCGCGCCAGTTCGTCGGAAATCTCACTTCACTTCAGCCCAGCCGCGCCTTGCGCGCCTCGCCGGTGATGGCGCGGCGGCCGGTGCGCGGTTGATCCACCCTTTGAATCCCAGCGAGAACCTCACCGATGGCTAAGATCATGAACCTTGACGGCACCCAGCAGCTCGACCTCACCCGCGGCACGGTCGAGCAGGCCTACGATCGCTGGGCGCCCGTCTACGATCTCGTGTTCGGCGGCGTGTTCGCCAAGGGCCGGCAGGCCGCGATCGCAGCCACCAACAAGATCGGCGGCCGCGTGCTCGAGGTCGGCGTCGGCACCGGCATCTCGCTGCCGCTCTACGCCCCGAACCTGCGCATCTTCGGCACCGACATTTCGGAAGCGATGCTCGACAAGGCGCGCCAGCGCGTCGCCGAAGGCAAGCTGAAGAACGTCGAAGGCCTCGCGGTGATGGATGCCGAGAAGCTCGAATTTCCCGACAATTCCTTCGACGTCGTAATGGCGCAATATGTCGTCACCGCCGTGCCGAACCCGGAGAAGGCGCTGGACGAATTCGCCCGCGTGCTGCGTCCGGGCGGCGAACTGATCATCCTGACCCGCGTCAGCGCCGATGCCGGCATGCGCCGTTTCATCGAGCAGAAGCTGCAGCCGGTGGTGCGTCCGCTCGGCTTCCGCACCGCCGAGTTCGCCTGGTCGCGCTATGCCAAGTGGCTGGCCGGCGCCCCCGGCATCGAGCTCGCCGAGCGCCGCCTGATTCCGCCGCTCGGCCATTTCTCGCTGGTGCGCTTCCGCAAGGTCGACGTCGCCAAGGCCGCGTGACTGCTGCTCCTCATGGTGAGGAGGCGCGTAGCGCCGTCTCCCGGACGATGCTTCGCATCGCTCGGAGAACAATGAAGGCCCGTGCTGCCGCACCTCGGCCTTCATCCTTCGAGACGCGCGTTCCGCGCTCCTCAGGATGAGGGGAGAGAGTAACACGTGCGTCATCGCGCCGCTGCACATCGTCACATGACAAAATGATGATGTCACACGGCGTACATCGAATCCCTGTAATCCCGTACCCGAAAGCATTTTGGGGGAGAGCATGATCAAGAATTATCTCGAGCAGCTGCGGATCCAGCGCTGGGACGACCATCGCTACTATCACCACAGCCGCATCAATCAGAGCCTGCACTTCATCAGCGCACTGAGCTTCCTCTTCGCCTACGTCTGGCTGTTCGTCGATCCCGTGATCTCGGCGCTGGTCGGCTGGCTGGTCTCGATGACCTCGCGCCAGGCCGGTCACTTCTTCTTCGAGCCGCACACTTACGACCACATCAACCAGGCGACGCACGAGTACAAGGAAGAGATCAAGGTCGGCTACAACCTTCAGCGCAAGGTGGTGCTGATGGCGATCTGGGCGGCCTCGCCGCTGGTGTTGCTTGCCGATCCGACGCTGTTCGGCCTGTTCACGCCCTGGGCGAGCGCGACCGACTTCATGCGGCAGGTCGCCAAGATCTGGCTCGTGGTCGGCGGCGGCGGTCTTCTGTTCCGTACCGTGCACCTGTTCTTCATCCGCGACGTCGAGACCGGCCTTGTCTGGATGACCAAGATCCTGACCGACCCCTTCCACGATCTGATGCTCTATCGCAGCGCGCCGCTCGCCCTGATGCGCGGCGAGCTGATGGACCCCGGCCTGCACCTCAACCCCGAGCACACGCTGGGCCTGATCTCCGAGCCCGCGCTCGAAGAGCAGCGCGCCTGAGCGCGCTGCGTACACACAACGCTCCGATGTCTGATGGTTGCGTCATGCCCGGGCTCGTCCCGGGCATCCACGTCTTGGGGGCCTTTTCGCCTCTCCCCGCGCGCGGGGAGAGGCCGACGCGCGTAGCGCGGCGGGTGAGGGGGGCTCTCCGCGGGGGCGTGGCTAGCCGATCGCTCGCCAACTCTCACCGCGCTCGCGGTGAGTCCCCCTCACCCCAACCCTCTCCCCGCAAGCGGGGAGAGGGGGAGGATAGGGCGGTGTTCGGGGCGCAGCGAAAAGCCTCAGCGCCCAAAACGCTTGGCCAGCATCTCTTTCAAAATCTGCCGCTTGATGTTCTTGTTGGTGAGCGCGCCGTCGTGCCACCAGAAGCCGTCGGCCTTCATCTTCTCGGCCGCACGGACGAAGCGTTCGGCGACCTCGGTGAAGTCGGCGTCGGTGTAGTTCAGGCTGAAGATCAGCCGGCCGGTGCCGACCCAGCTCAGCGCCAGGCCCTCGGCGCGCAAATAGTATTGCAGCATCCAGTTGTAGCGGGACGGCGTGGTGTATTTCACCGTCCAGATCGACGAGAAGTTGGCGAACCGCACCGGCAGGTCGGCGCTCTCCATCATCTGGTTGAGCTTTTGCGCGCGGCCGTTCCAGGTGGCGTCCAGGCCGTCGTAGATGGCGCGGAAGTTCGGGCTGGCGAGCCGGCTCAGGAACTCGTCCATCGCCGTCATGACGTAGGGATGCGAGTTGAAGGTGCCGCGCGCGAAGCAGATGTCGGCGGGACGATCGTCGCGGAAGCGGCGCATCAGCTCGCGTTTGCCGCACACCACGCCGACCGGCAGGCCGCCGGCGAGGCTCTTGCCGTAGGTCACCATGTCGGCGCGCACGCCAAAGTATTCCTGGGCGCCGCCGGCGGCGAGGCGGAAGCCGACGAAGACCTCGTCGAAGATCAGCACGATGCCGCGCTCGGTGCAGACCTCGCGCAGCTTCTTGAGCCACTCGGTGTAGGCCGCGCGATCGAAATTGCCGCCGCGGGAGGAATCGACCAGCGAGGAATCGCCGGGCGCGTTGGCGTTGGGATGCAGTCCCTGCAGCGGATTGACCAGCACGCAGGCGATGTCCTTGCGCGTGCGCAGGACATGCAGCGTCTTCTCCGACATCTCGGCGAGGGTATAAGTCTCGTGCGCGGGAATCGGATTGCCGACGCCGGGCTGCACGTCGCCCCACCAGCCGTGATAGGCCCCCGCAAAGCGAACGAGATGCGTGCGCCTGGTGTGGTAGCGCGCGAGCCGCACCGCCTGCATCACGGCCTCGGTGCCGGACATGTGGAACGAGACCTCGTCGAGGCCGGAGATCTGGCACAGCCGGGTCACGTTCTCGAGGATAACGGGGTGATAGGGGCCGAGCACCGGTCCCAGCGCGTGCGCCCGCTTCTCGGAGCCCTCGATGCACTCCTTGTAGAAGTCGTTGCCGAAGATGTTGACGCCGTAGGACCCCGTGAGATCGTAGGAGGTGTTGCCGTCGACATCGGTGACGGTGACGCCGCGCGAAGACTCCATGAAGGTCGAGGTGCCCAGATGCTCGCGGACGAGGCGCGAGAACTGGAACGGCACGCGGTAGCTCTCGGTGAAGTTCAGGTCGGAGATCTTTTCCGCGGCTTCCTTCGTCATCGCGCGCCCCTTCGGGTAGCGCTCGGCGTAGAGGCTTGCGAGGCGGAAGAAGCCGTCCTTGCGCTGGGCCGCGATGTTCGCGGGCGCGCCGTCGCAAGAGAAGTAGTCGTTCTCTCCGAACTCGTAGAACGGGAGCAGCCGGGCCACCCGGCGCGACATCTTGGAGTGCCCGGCGAGCGAGCGGTGCTTGGCGCGGGAGAGTTCGATCCGCGCCTTGAGCTTCGGGAAGGCGGCGGCAGCGGACGCTGCGGCGGCCACGGACATCGAGAGAATCGGGAGTGTCGTTTCCATGACAACAAGCGCTAATACTGCGAGCTGACAGATTCATGACAGTCAAAGCCCTCATCGCCTCTTTCACCCAGCAGGAAGACCTCAACTTCCTGTTGACCAACCGCATCCCCCGCGCCGCGTTGACCCGCTTCATGGGCTGGTTCTCCAAGATCGAGAATCCGTTGGTGCGGGATTTCTCGATCGCGCTGTGGAAGCTGTTCTCCGATCTCGACCTGTCCGAGGCGCGGAAAACGCATTTCAAGAGCCTGCACGACTGCTTCACCCGGGAGCTGAAGCCGGGCCTGCGTCCGTTTGATCCCGACCCATCCATTGTCGCCAGCCCCTCCGACGGCATCGTCGGCGCCCATGGCCGGATCGCGGATACCGAGCTGTTCCAGGTCAAGGGCGCGCCCTATTCGCTGCTCGATCTGCTGGGCGATTCCGCCCTGGTCGACCAGCACCGCAACGGATCCTTCGTCACGCTGCGGCTGACCTCGAGCATGTATCATCGCTTCCATGCGCCCTATGACGCGCATATCGAGCGGGTCACGCTGATCCATGGCGACGTCTGGAACGTCAACCCGATCGCGCTGAAGCGGGTCGAGCGTCTGTTCTGCAAGAACGAGCGCGCGGTGATCCGCACGCATCTGTCCACCGGCGAGGCGGTGACGCTGGTGCCGGTCGCAGCGATTCTGGTCGCGAGCATCCGCCTGCACTTCCTCGACATGGTGCTGAACGCGCAGACGAAGGGCCCGGTCAACTTCCCCTGCGACGTCAACGTGAGCAAGGGCGAGGAGCTCGGCTGGTTCGAGCACGGCTCGACCATCATCATCCTCGCGCCCGGCGATTTTGCGTTTTGCGACGGCATCGCCGAGGGCACTCGCATTCGCGCCGGTCAAGCGCTGCTCAGGAGAAAGTAGCCTTCAATCCGCCGTCCCCGCCGCCTATATGGTCGGCGGGGACGAATAGATCGATACGGATTGGGTGATGGCGCGGGCGCCGGTGATGGCGGCGGGGGGTATTGTGCTGCGGCGTGGCGCGCCGCCGCTGATCGCGGTCGTGCGCCAGCGCAAGCGCAACGAATGGGTCTTGCCGAAGGGCAAGCTCGACGATGGCGAGACGCCGAAACAGGCCGCGCACCGCGAGGTGCTGGAAGAGACCGGTCACGAGGTCGCCATCCACGAATTCCTGGGCACGCTCGTCTATCAGTCGGGCGGCCGCTCCAAGGTCGTGCATTTCTGGCGCATGGAGGCCGAGGGCGGTCCGGTCCGCAAGCTGATGAACGACATCAAGGCGGTCGACTGGTTGACGCTGGACGATGCGATCGTGCGCCTGTCGCGCGAATACGAGCGCGCCTTCCTGATCCAGATCGGCCCGATCGCGATCGCCGCCGCCGGCCTTGCATCTTCGGCCGCACCCGAGCCGCGGCCGGCGAGCGACGACGTCGATGCAGCCTTGCAGACGCTGACGCCCGCCGAGGCTGCGTCGGTCGAAGAGCTGCGCCACGGCCTGTTGCAAAAGGTGAAGGCCTGGCTGCGCGGCGAGGCGTGAGTTGTCGTTTCTTACCTCTCCCCGCCCTTCAGCGGGGAGAGGTCGGATCGCGCAAGCGATCCGGGTGAGGGTCAGGGCACACCGTTGCAAAAATGGAAGTCCATCCGACACGCACGACAATTATCGAGCTGGGTGCTCCGCCGACAATTGAAATCGAGCTCGCGGAAGCAGCCCCTCACCTCAACCCTCTCAGCGCGAGCGAAGCTCGTCGCGCCCCCGTAAGAACGGGGCGAGGGAGCGCACCGGCGATGTGGCGCACTCGATGCCTACCGCCGCTCTTGCTTCTCCTTCGGAGCGGGCGCCGGCTTGCGCGGCGCTGCGGGGCGTTGTGCGGCGGGCGGGCGCTGCTGGAATCCGCCCTGGCGCTGGATGCCGCCGGGCTGCTGGACTGCGGGTGGCTGGCCCGGCTGCAATCCGGTGCGCGGCGCTTGCGGCTGCGGTGTCGTACCCGGCTGCGGCGGCACGGCTCCTCCCGGCTGTGCGGGAGTCTGGCCGGCGCGCGGCGGCTGGGTTTGCGGCGTGCCGCCGGGTTGGACGCTGGGTCCGGTGCGAGGTGCGCCGGCGGGCCGGCCCGCACCTTGCCGCTGACCCTGCTGCTGACCCTGCTGCTGCTGGCCCGCGCGCGGCGTACCCGGCTGCACCGCGCCGCCTTGTCCTTGTTGTCCCTGGCCCTGCCGCTGCGGCGGCTGAGCGCCTTGCCGGTTTGGCGTGCCCGGCTGCTGCTGACCCGGACGGTTGTTCTGGCCAGGCTGACCGTTCGGCCGCTGCGGCTGTTGGCCCGGCGCCGTCGTCGGCCGCAATTGCTGCTGCTGCGGCGGCTGCGCCGGTCGTGGAATGCGGCTGATCGCGGTCGGATTGGCGCGGCGGAAGTCGCGCTGCTCGGTGACGATCTGGCGGCCCGTGGTCTGCGCCAGATGCACCTGGCTGACGAAGCTGCGGTCGCGCGCGATCTGCTGCGGGGCAATGGTGATCGGCACGGCCGCAAAGCGCATGCCACTTGTGCCGCCGGTGCCCGGCCGGATCGCAAAGCCGCTTGCGGCTTGCGTCAGCGCGCCGAGCCGCGTGCCGCTGGTGCGGTCGTTGACCTCGATGTGTCCGACCCGGCCGTCGGCGTCGGGATAGAGCTTGATGTTGACGTTGCTGGCGCTGCTCGCGGCCGCACCCTCGGGCACGTCGACGACGCCGGTGGTGCCGCGGATGCCGAGCGTCGCGGTCGGCGTCGCGATCTTCATGTCGCCGGTCTTTGCCACCGCCGCCGCAACGAAGGCAACCGTGCCCTTGCCGATGTCGAAGATCGCCGAATTCTGCTTGCCGCCGTCCTCATAGACGTAATTGTCGATGGTGATCCTGGCGCTGGCGGAGAGGTTGAACGTGGTCGCATCGTTGAAGGTGATGCCGAGCGAGGAGTTCGACGAGGTCTGCACGACGTCGTTGAGATAGATGTCGTCGCGCACGCGCAGCGGATAGGAATTCTTGTCGCGGATCACGGTCGCGATCCCCGTGACGGTCGCAACGTTGCCGATCGGCTCGACGGCGGCGGATTGAGCGTCCGCGGCCGGTGTCGGCGAAGCTGCGGGCGTCGGGGAGGGGGCGGGCACCGGCTGTGCCTGCGGCTGCGCCTGTGCGAGCTCGATTGCATCGGATGCACAAGCCACGCTCGCGCCGGCCAGCGGCAAGGCCAGCAGCGGAAGCGCGAATACGAAGCGGCGCCAGGCCACCATTGAAATCACGAGGGAGTCCCGGTGAGAAACGCGAGGCGAGATCGGCCGATTTCAGCCTGATTGAGCTGAATGGCGGATGAACATCTGTCGCATGGACGGGGCGAACGTTCAAACGCCACGTCCCCGCATCAGGGACGTGGCGGTCTATTCTTGCTCGTCATTCCGGGGCGCGACAACGTCGCGAACCCGGAATCTAGAAGTTGTGGTGCGCGTTTGTGGTGCGAGATCCTCAGGTGCGCAATTGCGCACCATAGTTCGATGCTTCGCATCGCCCCGGGATGACGCGCTCCGCGCGTCAGCTCACGCGCTTCCAGGTCTGGCCGCCGCAGAACATGCCGCCGAAGGCACAGCCCTGCACGCGCATCGCGTTCGGGCCCTTCATCGCGATCGTCGAGTCGTAGTTGCGGCCTGAGTCGGGGTCGTGGATGCGGCCGCTCCACTTCGCGCCTTCGGGCTTCATGTTGATCAGGATGCGCTCATTGGTCTTCTCGGCGTAGCCGCACACACTAGCGCCGCACTGCTCGACGCGGACATTGCCCTTGTTCTCTTCGGTCGCCCAGACGCCGATCGGCGTGTTGGCGGCCGGCGCCGGCGCGGCGGCCACCGGAGCCGGAGCGGGCGCGGGAGCAACGGCGACCGGCGCGGGCGCAGCAACGGGAGCCGCGGCGGGTGCGGGCTGCACCGTGTTGTCGAAGCCGACGGACGGAGCGGCGGCAACCGTCGTGGCGGGAGCTGCGGGGGCGGCAACCGCAGGCGCGGCCGGCGCGCTCGCCTGGACCGGCGCCTGCTGCACGGGCTGCGGCTGCACCGGAGCCGGCGTGGTGTCGACGTCATCGTCCTTGGAGCCAAGGCCCTTGAGGTTGATGTTGTTCAGCTTGATCGGCTTGTCCGACAGGCCCGGTGCGACGATGGTCACGCAGTTGAGCGAGGCGCAGTTGCGCGGCGTCTCGATGCGGATGTGCTGGCCCTCGATCTGGAACGAGATCGAATTGCCGGCATGCGCGGCCGCGGTCGACGCGAGGAAGAGTGCGGTGGCGGCGACGGTGAGCTTGTTCATGACAACCTCCGGAAAATGCGTGGTCCCGATCTGGACTGAAGTCGCTGGTGGATGAAGCGTGGTTCGACCCTACGCCCGGCCCGTCCCGTCCTCCGTGATGGACATCACAAGGACCCGTGGCGCCTGGGTGAGCCAGCGCACACTCAGCCGCATTTCATCCCGCGTAACCTCGTCGCGACAGAGAGAGGGAGGCGCCGATGACGCGGCTTGCGATTTCGCTTGGCATATTGATCGCGCTGCTGGCGGTTGCGCCTTCAGCCCGGGCCGGTTCCTACTCCTTCTCGATCGGCGGCCACCGGTTCCATGTCGAGGCGCCCAGGAATTGCCGGTCCGCGTCCTGCGTCTCGATTTCCTCCAATCGCAGCTTTCGGCCGGCGGAGGACGTCGCCACGACGCCTGCTGCGCCTGTCCCACCGCCGGTCGTCCAGGCGCCGCTGCCGGTCTATCCGGCAACCCCGGCCCGGCCGCCACAGGCGATTGCGGTCGCGCCGCTACCTGCGCCGCCGCCCGTGCTCGCCGCGACGACGTCGCAGCCCGTTGTGCTGCCGCCGGCGCCAAGATCCGAGGCACCAAGGATCGAGGCCCTCAGCTCCAATCCGCCACGGGTCGAGCTGTCGCGCGTCGATCCGCCAAAGCCGATCGCGCTCGATCCGCCGCGCATGGAGCCGCCGGTCGTCGCGCCGAAGCTCGAGATCAAGCCGACTACCACGATCGCACAGCGCAGTGACGACGAGTCGCCCGGCATGCCGCTCGGGCAGTGGGAAAGCGACGGCGCCAAGGGCACGGTCCGCATCGAACGCTGCGGCTCTGCGCTATGCGGCTATGCGTTGACCGAGGCGTCGAGCAGGGGCGAGAGCGTGCTCGTCAACATGAAGCAGAAATCGCACGACGTCTGGACCGGCAGCATCTACAGCCGCTCCACCGGCAACACTTATTATGCGAGAATGGCGCTGAAGAGCGCCGGCAAGCTCTACGTCGAGGCCTGCGCGCTCGGCCGCTTCTGGTGCTCCGGCAACGACTGGATGCGCATTGAGGAGCCGCAGGAGCAGTTGGCCACGACATCGCGGCAGTGGGGTGCGCGGTCGTAGCAATGCACTCGGCTTACCTCGCCCTCCAGGGGAAGGTAAGCGGCCTCCTGTGTGGTTGGTCGATAGCCGCTAGATCATGCCGAGTACGATGGCGCCGACGAAGGCCATGGCGAGGTACGCGGTGATCACGCTCAGTCTCCCGGCGAACGTCATGCCGTTGCTCCCAAGAATACTGGCTTCCAAGAATCCTGGCTCCCAAGAATCCTGCGCTGGAGGATGCTCCGCTGGAGCAGGCTCCCGCCGCTCGCGCGCCCAACCAACATGGTTAACAGAAAGTCACGTTGTGAAAAAGTCAGCCTTGCTGTCGCTCATCCCCAGGAGCCGGCGCACGGCCGGGGGCCGGCATGGTTAAGGAAGGCTGAAATCAACACGTTGAAGAGTCTTTAAGTAAATTCACCGAACGTGCGTGCATGACGCGCGGAGTTCGTTTGTATCTCGTCGGCTCCATCGTCCTTGTTTCGCTAGCGGGTTGCGGACGCGGCTTCTTCCAGGCCGAACGTGAACCGTGGCGGGCCGAGGCGGAAGCCGCATGCCTGAAATCCGGCGCGGTGAAAGAGAGTGCGGACATCGTCCGCATCGACCCGATCTCCGGGCCCGGCAGTTGCGGCGCGGAGTTTCCGCTCAAGGTCGCCGCTATCGGCGAAGCCTCGAGCAGCTACGGCTTTGTCGACGAGGAGCTGCGCCCGCCGGGCAATGTCGGCAGCCAGCCGCGCTGGCCGGTGGCGCAGCCGCGATCGAATTATCCGCAGAGCCAGAATAGTCCGGCATCCTCCTATCCGCAGCGGTCGAACTATCCCGAGAGCGCCGTGCGCCAGCCGTCCGGTTATGGCGCCTCGTCCGGGCCGATGTCACTGAACGCGCCCGGCGTGGCGCCGGAGGAAGACGAGATCGACCTGCCGCCCGAGGGCACCGATGCCGCGGGCGCGGCGCGCTACATGAATGCGCCGAGCTATCCGGCGCGGCAGCCCGGTCCCGCACCTTATTCGCAGGCGCCCGCGCAGCAGCCGCTGCCGCGGCTCGGTCCCGCGCAGGGCAATCCCGTCACCGCCGTCGGCCCCGTCGCGGTGAAGCCGACCGCGACGCTGGCCTGTCCGATCGTGTCCGAGCTCGACCGCTGGCTCGCCGACACCGTGCAGCCGTCGGCGATGCGTTGGTTCGGCGCCCGCGTCGTCGAGCTCAAGCAGATCTCGGCCTATTCCTGCCGCGGCATGAACGGCAATCCGCACGCCCACATTTCCGAGCATGCCTTCGGCAACGCGCTCGACATCGCCGCCTTCGTGCTCGCCGACGGCCGCCGCGTCACGGTGAAGGACGGCTGGCGCGGCATGCCGGAAGAGCAGGGCTTTCTGCGCGACGTGCAGTCAGGGGCGTGCGCGCATTTCACCACGGTGCTCGCGCCGGGCTCGAACGTCTATCACTACGATCACATCCACGTCGATCTGATGCGCCGGGCCAGCCGCCGGCTGATCTGCCAGCCGGCCGCCGTCTCCGGCGAAGAGGTCGCCGGGCGCGCGCAGCAGCGCAAGCCTTACGCCGGCAGGCACGATCCCTATGTCACCGGCTCGCTCGGAGCGCGCAAGGCAACGACGCGCAAGCAGGAAGAAGACGAGTACGCCGACGATTAGGCGCGTTCGCCAGTAGCTCTACGCAGTCAGAAAGTCATTTCGCGCCGGGCTTCGACGGTGCGGGGACCACCCCCATGCACAGCTGCACCTCGCCGGGGACGTTGTAGGTGCGCATGATATGGCGGCTGTCGCGCAAGCCGGACGCCTCACGTTGCACCACGAGCATCCAGAGCGCCTGGCCGGCTTCCATCACCAGCCTGCGCCTCGCCGCCTGCATCGAGGCCGGCGTCCCCGAGGCTGCGTGGGCGGCGTCGAACTCGCGCAAGCGCGCAAGGCTCTGCTCGAGTGTGCGGCCCATCCGTCCAAGCGCTGAGGCCTGTTCCTGGACGATCTCATAATGGAGGATATCGACAGGCGGGCGAAGATCACGGGACATGGCCGCAAATATAATGCCGCGAGACCGGCATGCGCAACGCGTGGCGTGCTTGCCGTTACTTCGCCCGGTACGCCGCCAGGAACATCCGCGTCGCGCTGTCGACCACCTCGGTCATGCGCTCTTCCGACGGCGCGGGCGCGGCCTGGAAGACGAACGGCAGGAAGAGCGAGGCCTTGCACAGTTCCATGAACTGCGAGGCGGCAAGGTCGCAATCGTCGATCGTGAGATCGCCGGCGGCGGCGCGGGCTTTGAGATAATCGGAGAGGCGGTTGATGGTCTTGTCCAGCACCCGCGCGTAGTAGCGGCGGCCGACATCGGGCATGCGCTCGGCGATCGCCATCACGGTGCGGATCGCCGATCCGCCGCCCGGCCGGCAGAGCAGATGGATGTAGGCCCGGCCGAACTCATTCAGCGTGGTCTCGGCATCGCGGGCGGGATCGAAATTGAACACGACCTGACCGTGCTGTAGCGCCTCCTGCTCGAGGATGGCTTCGAACAGCGCGCATTTGTCGGCGAAGTAGACATAGAGCGTGCCCTTGGAGACCTGCGCCGCGCGCGCGATCTCGCCCATGCTGGCGCCGTCGAAGCCGAGATCCATGAACACCTTGCGGGCCCCGTCCAGGATCTGGCGGCGCTTGGAGCTGTCCTCCTCCTGGATGACGTGCAGATGTTCGCTGGCAGCTACAACCATTGGTTCAGGGTCTCGGAAGGTTTCTGGACGAGGTGCCGAACTATGAAACGCAAATAAAGGATTCGGGCCAGTAGGGTCCGACGCTGGATATTATGTATATTGACCGAACGGTTCGGTCAATGATATTTGAGGTAAGTTAAGCGAGGGGAACACGCCGCGAGCGGCCGTCCTTCATCGCGCTTTTTTTGAGGAGGCCTTTATGGCCGTATCGAGAGACCAGGCTGCGCGCGTGCTTCACCAGGAAGCGGTGGAGACGAATTCGGCGAACGGTGAACCTGTGACCGAGACGTCCGCCGTTCTCGCCGAGCAGTTGCGCTCCCATGTGGCCGAGGAAGCGAAGCGCCGCAACGAGGCGCCGGGGAAGCCCGTGACCGACAAGCCGGCCACACCCGGGTCAGACGCGCCCGCTGCCAGCGGCACGCCGAAATCCGGCAAGCGCAAATTCGTCCTGATGGGCGTCGGTCTCGTGCTGGCGCTCGCGGCAGCCGGCTATGCCGGCTATTACACGCTGGTCGGCCGCTTCTACATCGCCACCGACGACGCCTATGTCCGCGCCAACAACACCATGCTCGGCGCGCGCGTTGCCGGCCACATTTCCTCGATCCTTGCTGGCGACAACACGACGGTGCGCGCCGGCGACGTCATCTTCCACATCGACGACGGCGACTACAAGATCGCGGTCGATGCCGCCGCGACCAGGATCGCGACCCAGCAGGCCACCATCGATCGCATCGGTCGCCAGATCGCGGCGCTCGAGAGCCAGGTTGCCCAGGCCAAGGCGCAGCTCGTCTCGGCTGAAGCGGGCCTCAAGCGCGCCGACCTCGATTATGAGCGCCAGCAGGCGCTGAGCAGCAAGGGCTTTGCCTCGCGCGCCACCTTCGAGAGCTCGGAAGCCGGACGCGACCAGGGCGCCGCCGCGGTCAAGGCCGCGCAGGCCGCCTATGACGTCGCCGTCAGCAACGTCGACGTCACCAAGGCGCAGCAGGCCGAAGCCCAGGCCCAGCTTGCGGAGCTCAAGACCTCGCTCGCCAAGGCCGAGCGCGATCTCGCCTTCACCGCGGTGCGCGCGCCGGTCAACGGCACGTTCTCGAATCGCCTCGTCAGCGCCGGCGACTTCGTCGCGGTCGGCCAGCGCCTCGGCAACGTCGTGCCGCTCGACGACGTCTATATCGACGCCAACTTCAAGGAAACGCAGCTCAAGCGCATCCGCCCCGGCCAGCCGGTGACGATCAAGGTCGATGCCTATGGCATGCGCAAGTTCTCCGGCGTCGTCGACAGCATCGCGGCGGGCGCGGGCTCGGTGTTCACGCTGCTTCCGCCTGACAACGCCACCGGCAACTTCACCAAGATCGTGCAACGCGTGCCGGTCCGCATCCGCGTGCCGAAGTCGGTGGCGAAGCAGAACCTGCTCCGCGCCGGCATGTCGGTCTACGCGACCGTCGACACCAACAAGGGCGCGGCCGACGCCGACAGCGAGGTCGATCTCGACGATCCCACAATGATCCATCCGCAGTAAGAGCACCTTAAACGCTGCGAGGTCGGACTATGGCCAATGCCACGACTGCTTCACCTGAGATGATGGCGGCCCCCGCTTCGGAGCGCATCGCGCCGAAGCGGCTGTTCGCCTTCATCATCATGGTGTTCGGGATGTTCATGTCGATCCTGGACATCCAGATCGTCTCGGCGTCCCTCAGTGAAATCCAGGCCGGCCTGTCGGCGAGCTCGAGCGAAGTCTCCTGGGTCCAGACCGCCTATCTGATCGCCGAAGTCATCGCGATCCCGCTGTCGGGTTTCCTGTCGCGCGCCTTCGGCACGCGGCTCTTGTTCGCGATCTCGGCCGCGGGCTTCACCGCCTCGAGCCTGCTCTGCGGCTTCGCCACCACCATCGAGGAGATGATCCTCTGGCGCGCGCTCCAGGGCTTTCTCGGCGCCGGCATGATCCCGACCGTGTTCGCCTCGGCCTACACCGTGTTCCCGCGCTCGAAATTCCACATCGTCGGTCCCATCATCGGGCTGGTCGCGACCCTGGCTCCCACGATCGGGCCGACCGTCGGCGGCTACATCACCGACCTGATGTCGTGGAACTGGCTGTTCTTCATCAACGTCGTGCCCGGCATCGCCATTACCTTGGGCGTGCTGGCGCTGGTCGATTTCGACGAGCCGCATTTCGAATTGCTCGACCGCTTCGACTGGTGGGGCCTGCTGTTCATGGCCGGCTTCCTTGGCACGCTGGAATACGTGCTGGAGGAAGGCCCGCAATATGAATGGCTGCAGGACACGACAGTGGCGATCTGCGCCTGGATCTGCGCCATCTCGGCGATCGCGTTCTTCTGGCGCGTCTTCACGGCGGCCGAGCCGATCGTCAACCTGCGCACCTTCTCCAACCGCAACTTTGCGGTCGGCTGCGTGCTCCAATTCTGCATCGGCATCGGCCTCTACGGCCTGACCTACATCTATCCGCGCTATCTCGCCGAGGTGCGCGGCTACAGCGCGCTGATGATCGGCGAGACCATGTTCGTGTCGGGCATCACCATGTTCCTGGTCGCGCCGCTGGTCGGTCGTCTCATGGTGAAGATCGACATGCGCTACATGATCGCCTTCGGCCTCGTCGTGTTCGCGATCGGCTCCTACCAGATGACCTGGATCACCCGCGACTACGATTTCTACGAGTTGCTGGTGCCGCAGATCCTGCGCGGCGTCGGCATGATGTTCGCGATGGTGCCGACCAACAACATCGCGCTCGGCACGCTGGCCCCTGACAGGGTGAAGAACGCCTCGGGCCTGTTCAACCTGATGCGCAATCTCGGCGGCGCGGTCGGGCTCGCCGTCATCAACACCGTGCTCAACAACCGTACCGACCTGCACATCACGCGCCTCCAGGAGCGCGTGACCTGGGGCAACGCGACCGCGACCGAAACCCTGACCATGTTCATGCAGAAGTTCCAGGGGCTCGGCGATTCCGCGCTGATGGCGATGAGGCAGCTCTCGCAGCTGGTGCACCGCCAGGCCGTGGTGATGAGCTTCGGCGATGCCTTCTTCATGCTGACGCTGTTCTATCTCGGCCTCAGCCTGTTGGTCACGCTGCTGAACAAGCCGGCCTCGATGACCGGCGGCGGCGACGCGCACTGACGCCACGCACGCTGTCGTCGCCCGGGACGGTAGTGGTTGAGCCGAGAAGCCGCGGCGTACTGGATGCCCCGCCTTCGCGGGGCATGACAGTGGAAGATGAGATCGACGGCAGCCGCGAACCAAATTGCAACACTCGTTCGTGATCTCGCGCGGGCCCCGTTGCAAACCGCGAACGGCACATCTATAAAGCGCACCTCATTCAATCGAACCGGGAGGGATTTGCATGATTTCGTCGCATTCGCAGATCGTTCGCCCGCGTTCGTTGTTCTGGTTCGGTATGTCGGCGGCCTGTTAGAGGCCTCTTCCGCCAGATTCGATCGGGTCACGAGTCCCGATCGCCCCACTTCCCCAAGTCAAAATCACCTGTGAGTGACGCCGTCTGCCCTTCGTGGCCGACTTGCGTCCGTTGATGGAGCCGGCCCGCGCCAAAAGCGGCTGGATGATGTCATGACCTCTCTCTCAAAAAGGCCCGCGGCGATACGCGTGGTGTTGCCCTTCGTGTTCCGGCACTGGCTGAACCAGCCCGGTCGCGGCTTGATCGTGGCCGGTGGCCTGCTGGGCGCGACCGTCGCCGACCTGTTCATGCCGGTCTTCTCCGGACATCTGGTCGATGCGCTGACACGCGGTTCGTCCGATCCTGACGCGCGCCACGCGGCGCTGGTTGCGTTCGGCGCCATCGTGGCGCTCGGTGCGGCCTCCGTGGTGCTGAGGTTGATCGGTCTCCAGGCGATCGTCCCGTTCACGCTCAAGATCATGTCGGATGTCGCCCAGGGCGCCTTCACGCGCGTGCAGCGCTTCTCGACCGACTGGCACGCCAACTCCTTTGCCGGCTCCACGGTGCGCAAGATCACCCGCGGCATGTGGGCGCTCGACCTGCTCAACGACACCATCCTGATGGCGTTGGCGCCGTCTCTGCTGGTGTTGATCGGCTCCATGGTCCTGATCGGCCTGCACTGGGCCTCGCTCGGCGCGGTGATCGCGGTGGGAGCGCTCTTCTACGTCGCCATCACCGTGCTGTTCTCGACGCGCTACATCGCGCCGGCCGCGCGAATCTCCAACGCCTGGGACACCAAGGTCGGCGGCACGCTGGCGGACGCGCTGACCTGCAACGCCGTGGTGAAATCCTTCGGCGCCGAGCTGCGCGAGGATACGCGGCTCGCCCGCGTCATCAACCGCTGGCGCGTTCGGGTGCGGCGGACCTGGTTTCGCTACAACTACACGGCCATGGCGCAGCTCTCGCTGCTGCTATGCTTGCGTGCGTCCGTGATCGGCGGCTCGGTGCTGCTGTGGATGAGCGGGCATGCCTCGCCCGGCGACGTCACCTATGTGCTGACGAGCTACTACGTCATCCACGCATATCTGCGCGACGTCGGCATGCACATCAACAACCTCCAGCGCTCGGTCAACGACATGGACGAACTGGTGGCGATCCATGATGAGCCGATCGGGATTGTCGATGCGCCGGACGCGCGGCCGATCGCGATCGAGGGCGGCGAGATCGCGTTCGACGACGTCACGTTCCACTATGGCGGCCACCGCGCGCCGCTGTACGACGGCCTGTCGGTCACGATCCGCGCCGGCGAACGGGTCGGCCTGGTCGGCCGCTCCGGCTCCGGCAAGACCACCTTCGTCAAGCTGGTGCAGCGGCTCTACGACGTCTCCGGTGGTCGCGTGCTGATCGACGGCCAGGACATCGCGCTCGCTACGCAGCAATCGCTTCGCAGCCAGATCGCGATCGTGCAGCAGGACCCGATCCTGTTTCACCGCTCGCTCGCCGAGAACATCGCCTATGGCCGGCCCGGCGCCAGCCTGGAGGCGATCGAGCAGGCGGCGCGGCTGGCCAATGCGCACGACTTCATCCTGCGTCTGCCCAAGGGCTACGGCACGCTCGTCGGCGAGCGCGGCGTGAAGCTGTCGGGCGGCGAGCGGCAGCGCGTGGCGCTGGCGCGCGCCTTCCTGGCGGATGCGCCGGTGCTGATCCTGGACGAGGCGACGTCGAGCCTCGATTCGGAATCCGAAGCGCTGATCCAGCAGGCGATGGAGCGTCTGATGAAGGGGCGCACCTCGATCGTGATCGCGCACCGGCTGTCGACGGTGCGCAGCCTCGATCGGATACTGGTGTTCGACCGCGGCGAGATCGTCGAGCAGGGCACCCACGCCGTGCTCGCAGGCAAGCCCGGCGGCATCTATCGCGGCCTGTTCGAGCGCCAGGTGGTGGACCTCGGGCACCTCGCAGCAGCGGAATGAGAGGCGCGCGGCGGCGGGACGAAAGTCCCGCCGTCACGCCGCCCACGGAATGCGCCAAGGATGGAATGAGATGAAAGACCTGACGAACGGCTCCATCGTGCGACACATCCTGGCCATGGCGCCCCCGATCATGGTCGGCATGGTCACGATCATGATCTGCCAGCTGGTCGATTTGTACTTCGTGTCGGGACTGGGCGATGCCGCCGTTGCGGGCGTCGCCGCGGCCGGCAATGCCGGCTTTCTCATCAACGCGCTGATGCAGGTGCTCGGCGTCGGCACGGTGGCGCTGATCGCGCATGCCGTGGGCCGCAAGGATCGGCCGGATGCCAATCTGATCTTCAACCAGGCGATCGCGCTGTCGGTGCTGTTCGGCGTGCTGACCCTGGTCATGGGCGCGGCGCTGTCGCGCCCCTACATGCGTGCGATCGCCGCGGACCAGCCCACGATCGAGGCGGGGACCACTTATCTGCTATGGTTCATGCCGGCGCTCGCTCTGGAATTCGCGATGCAAGTGCTGGCATCGGCGCTGCGGGCGACCGGCATCGTGCGCCCCGCAATGCTGGTGCGGGTGCTCGCTGTCGCCATCAACATCGCACTCGCGCCCGTGCTGATCTCGGGCTGGGGCACCGGCCATGCGCTTGGTGTCGCCGGAGCGGGCTTGGCGAGCTCGATCGCGGTGGCCATCGGCGTCGTGATTCTGCTGGCGCATTTCCGCAAGGCCGAGCGCTACGTCGCCTTCAACCCGGTGCAGTGGCGTCCTCAGCCGCATCACTTGAAGCGCATCCTCAATGTCGGCCTGCCGGCCGGCGGCGAGTTCGCGATGATGTTCATCTTCATGGCGGTGGTTTACTACGTGCTGGGCGATTTCGGCGCCGCGGCGCAGGCGGGATTCGGCATCGGCCAGCGCGTGCTGGCCCTGATCCAGATGCCGGCGCTTGCCGTTGCGCTGGCCGCGGGGCCGATCGCCGGCCAGAACGTCGGCGCTGCCAACGGGGCGCGCGTGCGGGAGACCTTCGTCAAGTCGGCGTTGATCACCTCCGCCGTGATGATCGGCTTCATGATCCTGGCGCAAACGAAGCCGGAGCTGCTGCTCGCCGGATTCTCGAACGACCGGGAGACGATGGCGATCGCCTATCTGTTCCTGCGGATCATCTCGCTCAACATGGTGGCGCAGGGCCTGATCTTCACCTGCTCGAGCATGTTCCAGGGTCTCGGCAATACCAAGCCGGTGCTGCTGAGCTCGGCGACGCGCGTGTTCACCTATTCGCTGCCGGCGATCTGGCTCTCGACGCGTCCGGGCTTCCGCATGGAGTACGTCTGGTACCTGTCGATCGCGGCGACCACGCTCCAGGCGGGCTTGAGCCTGTGGCTGCTGCGCCGCGAGTTCGAAAAACGCCTGGCGCCGCTCCGGCAGGACGAGGCTTCGAAGCAGGTCGAGCCCGAGCCCGTCACGCCTCCTGCGCGCGTCCCTGCGTAGCGACGGCTTGTGACCTGCCGACGCAAGGAAGGCTAATGCGCACCAAGGCTGTTCCAGACGAGGCCGAGCCCCGACAGGAACAGCAGGCCGAGCACGACATCGCCAAAGTGCTTGTCGCTCAGCGCGTGATAGACGCGTGCACCGGCCCATGCGCCGATCAACGTGCCGGGAAACGCGACCAGCGCGAGCCAGACCACCTTGAAGGCGACGAGGCCAGATGCCGTCTGCAACACCAGCGCGGTGGCGAGCACGGTGAAATTGAAGAGCTGGAAGATGCCGCGCCGCTCGTGCTTGTTCCAGCCGCGGATGTTGGCCCACAGGATCGGCAGCGGCCCCGACAATCCGGCAAGGCCGCCCAGAATGCCGCCGGCAAAACCGATCGCGCCGTCGGCGATCCGGCCGCCGAACGTGATGGCGAGGGGCCTCTTGTTCAGATAGAGCGCGCTTGAGAAGATCAGCAGCAGCACGCCGATGCTCAGCTTGAACACCTTGGGATCGGCGGAGGCGACCATCATGGTCCCGAGCGGTACCCCGATCAGCCCGCCGATCAGGAACGGCCAGACCAGCGAGAGGTCAAAACTCTTCCACATCGACGGCAGCGTCGAGGTCTGGGCGATCACCGAGCAGATCAGCACCAGGGGCACCGCGAGCGAGGGCGGCAGCACGTAGAGCCAGATGCCGAGCGCCATCAGCGCCGTGCCGAACCCGGCCAGGCCCGAGACGAAGCCGCCGGCCAATGCGCCGAGCGGCAGCAGCGCGTAAGCGTAGGTTTCCAACGGATTGTCCTTGTCGCCACCGGCGATCCCGAACTGTTGATCGCCACCGCCCGCATAGCACGGGTGCGGCCGTGCAGGTCAATCCATGCTGCACGCAGGCGTGATCTGCGGCGTCGGGCTTTTGGGAAAGACATGCCTACATGATGGTCGTACTTCAATCCTAAGGCCCGCCCGACGCCATCGTGCGCTCCGATCGGACAGCCCCGAATAAGAAGGTGGAGAACGACCATGACCCGCACCAACATTGCCGTTGCGGCCGCGCTGCTGTCGGCGGCGGCGTTGATGCCGACATTGGCGCAGGCCCAGTTTTCGGAGCCCGCGGCCTATCAGGCCGCCCATCCCGACCGCGACGTGCTCAATGGCGGCCAGCTCACGCCCGCGGCGCGCGCAGCCCGTGGCGAGACGGTGGCACCGAGCGAGGCCTATGCGGCCTATCCGTCAGGCATGACGCCGGTCGTCCGCCCGCGCCATCGCCGCCAGCACCAATAGGTATCTGCTAGACGATCTGCCTGGTGTCGGCGGGCTTGTGCAGCGCGCCGACCAGGATGCGCAACGCCTCCGTCAATTCCGCCCTGTTGCGCGCTGCGCCCAGCGAGATGCGTGCCGCATGCGGCGGTGTCCCGTCGACGGTGAAGGCATCGCCGGCCACGACCGCGAGTCCATTCCGTAGCAGATGCGCCGCGACATCGGGGCGGCCCTCCGGCAGCCGCAGCCACAGATGATGGGCCGCGGGCTTGGCCAGAAACTGAAGGCCTTTCAGTGCGCGCTGCGCGAGTTGCTGGCGGCCCACCGCCTCGTTGCGAATGGCGGTGATGATGCGATCGGCGATGCCGGTTTCGAGCCAATGCGTCACCAGCGCGACCATCAGCGGCGCCGGCATCTGCACGGTGGCCTGCAAATAAGAACGCATCTCCTGCTGCGCGGCGTTGTCGGGCGTCATGAGGTAGGCAACGCGCAGCGCCGGCGCGATGCATTTTGACAGCGTGGTTGCGAGATAAGTCCGCTCCGGAATGAGATTGGCGATCGGCGCTGCAGAGCGGTCGAGCAGCCCGTAGGCGTCGTCCTCGATCAGGATCGTATCGGCATCGCGGATGATCCTTGCGATCGCGCTGCGTCGTTCGGGGAGAAGCGTCGCGGTGGTCGGATTGTGCAGCGTCGGGATGAGATAGACGGCCTTCGGCTTGTGGACACGGCAGGCCTTCGCCAGTGCATCGGGCAGGATGCCGCCGTCATCCATGGCGACGCCGACGAGCTTGACGCCGAGCCGCGCCGCGGCGGCCTTGATGCCGGGGAAGGTGAGCGCTTCCGTGAGCACGATGTCACCGGGCCGCGCGAGATGGGCGAGCAGGTTGAACAGGATGGTCTGCGTGCCGGGAAAGATCACGAGCCTGTCGGCATGCGCGTGCGGGACGCGTGCGCGCATCCAGCGCGCTGCGACCTCGCGCTCATGCACGCTGCCGCCGGGTGGCTGGTAGTTCAGGAACGCGGTCAGGCCCGATTGGGCGCGGAGAGCTTCCAGCCCTGCGACGATGCGCTCGTCGAGTTGTGCCTCGAGCGGATGCGGCGGCACATTCATCGAGAGGTCGATCGCGACGGGATGCGGCAGATCGACCGCGCGGCGCGCGCTGGTCTCCGATACGAACGAGCCCTGGCCGACCCGGGCCTCCAGGATGCCGCGGCGCCGCGCCTCGGTGTAGGCGCGCGTCACCGTGGTGAGGTCGATGTCGAGCGCTTTTGCGAGCGCGCGCTGCGTCGGCAACTGCTGGCCGCGCACCAGCCGGCCGGCTGCGATGTCGGCCTCCATGGCATCGACGATGCGCTGGTAGCGCGGCCCGCTCAGCTCCGAGATTGTAGGGGTCCAATCCATGCAATTTAGGCCCATATCCTTTGAATGTATGGATGCAGGATATTATTGTATGGATCATCAGAACGGAAGAGGTGTCGTCATGACGACCGGTTCGGTTTCCCTGGCAAAGGCGATGTGGCGCGGTTTTCGCGGCAAGTGTCCGAACTGCGGCGAAGGGCACATGTTCGGACGCTTCCTGAAAGTGGCAGACAGCTGCGATCATTGCGGCGAAGAGCTGTTCCATCAGCGCGCCGATGACTTTCCGGCCTATCTCGTAATGGTCGTGGTCGGCCATCTCGTGGTCCCGGCGATCCTCGCGGTCGAGACCGCCTATGCCCCGCCGGTCTGGCTGCAATTGGCCGTGTGGCTGCCGGTGACGCTGTTCGCTTCGCTTGCGTTGCTGCAACCGACCAAAGGCGCCATCGTCGGCCTGCAATGGCAGATCGGCATGCATGGCTTTGAGGCTGGCAAGTTGCGGCGCGAGGCCGGTGCGCTCGTCCTCGCAAAAGTGAATACGCGCGCGGTCTGAGCGGGTAGCGTTTACATCGCGCGTGCGGCCGCTACACTCCATCGTACAAACAAGAACGATGGAAACGCCGATGGCCGCACGCGCGAAGACCTTCCTGCTCTGTCACGGCGCGTGGTCCG
This sequence comes from Bradyrhizobium sp. 1200_D9_N1_1, assembly GCF_052075915.1. Taxonomy (NCBI): domain Bacteria; kingdom Pseudomonadati; phylum Pseudomonadota; class Alphaproteobacteria; order Hyphomicrobiales; family Nitrobacteraceae; genus Bradyrhizobium; species Bradyrhizobium sp. 1200_D9_N1_1. The sequence continues at coordinate 2,661,059 of NZ_CP197226.1, forward strand.
GCGGATGGGCCTGGAAGAAGATGCATCCGCTGATGGCGCAGGCGGGCCACCGCCTGGTCGCGCCGACCTACACCGGGCTCGGCGAGCGCGCGCATCTGGCCAATCCCGCGATCGATCTCGAGACGCACATCCGGGACATCCTCAACGTCATCAAATTCGAGGACCTCAGCGATCTCGTGCTGCTCGGCCACAGCTATGGCGGCATGGTCGCGACCGGCGTTGCCGACCGCGCACGCGAGCGCGTGACGCAACTGGTCTATCTCGATGCCTTCGTGCCGCGCGACGGCCAGTCGCTGTTCGATCTCAACGAGAGCGGGCGCGAGCCGATGCGCAAGGCGGCGGCCGCCGGCGATGGCTACCGCATCCCGCCGAACCCGCCGCCGCCGGATACGCCGCAGGCCGATCTCGACTGGCTCAACGCGCGCCGCATCAACATGCCGATCAAATGCTTCGAGACGAAGTTGAAGCTGGAGCATGGCGAGCCGGCCATGCCGCGCAGCTACATCTATTGCACGCGCTTTCCGCCGGGCGACGTGTTCGGGCAGTTCGCGAAGCGCACGAAGAACGAGGATGGCTGGCGCTATTTCGAGCTCGACGCGAGTCATGCGCCGAACGTGACGGCGCCGGCGGCGTTGATGGCGGTGTTGAACGAGATCGCCGCGTGACCCACAGCCGTCATTCCGGGGCGTGCGCAGCACGAACCCGGAATCCATCTCTCCTCCGTCTCTGCCGCCTGATGGATTCCGGGTTCTCGCTTCGCGAGCCCCGGAATGACACCATTTGAATGGCTGCGCGCTCGGACAAAATGGTGAGGGGTCCGATGCGGTCAGCATCGAACCCCTCGTCACTTCTTAGTAAGACGCGTTTTCTTCACGCGAGCCGGAAAAACCACTTCGCTCGAAAACGCTTTAGAACATCAGCCGGCCTGTAAGCCGGGTTCTGTAGGGCACCGTTCGCTTGCGCGCACGATACGTGACGGCCATTCCTCTGGGGCCATGTTTGCACATGGCCTCGAGCAACCTACCCGGACGGCGGGCCTGACATCGCCCCGCGGCGTTATCGCTTGCGCGAACAGCCCGCTACGCCGTCCCTATTCGGTTTTGCTCCCGGTGGGGTTTACCATGCCGGCTCCGTTGCCGCAGCCGCGGTGCGCTCTTACCGCACCTTTTCACCCTTACCCTGCGAAGCCCGAAGGCGAAGCAGGGCGGTTCGTTCTCTGTGGCACTTTCCCTGGGGTTGCCCCCGCCGGACGTTATCCGGCACCGTATGTCAAGGGAGCCCGGACTTTCCTCCCCGGCGGCCTTTCGACCGTTGCCGGAGCGGCCGTCCGGCCGACTGACGGGGTTAGGCATGGGCATTTGTGACGGTTTCGTCAAGCCGAGATCGTCGCGCACGCGATCTGCAAATAATTTATCCTGAAGATGTCGTTCGATGTGCGCCCCGTTCGACTGGATGTCGGTGATCCCCCGAACAACAGGAGTTAAGCGATGCAGTATCTGCTGCTGATCTACCGGAGCGAAGCGGAATTGAACAAGATGACCCCCGCAGACCGTCAGGCGATGTCGGCGGAGTACGGCACTTATACGCAGTCCATCGTCCAGAGCGGCCATTTCAAGGCCGGCGACGGGCTTCAGCCGACCACGACCGCGACCACCGTGCGCGTGCGCGATGGCAAGACCCTGACCACCGACGGTCCGTTCGCCGAGACCCGCGAGCAACTCGGCGGCTACTATCTGGTCGAGGCCAAGGATCTCGACACCGCCATTGGGCTGGCCGCGCGGATTCCCGGGGCCAAGGAGGGATCCATCGAGGTCAGGCCGGTCATGATCTACAAGTGATCTCTCCTGCCGACATCGCTCGGATCTTTCGCGACGAGGCGGGGCGGGTGCTTGCCACGCTGATCCGCCTCGTCGGCGATTTCGATCTCGCCGAGGACGCACTCCAGGATGCCTTCGCGGTCGCGCTCGAACGCTGGTCGGCGGGCGAGGTGCCCGATAATCCGCGCGCCTGGCTCGTCAATGTCGGCCGCAACAAGGCGATTGATCGCATCCGGCGGCAGGCCGTGTTCCGCGGCAAGCAGCAGGCGTTCGTGCATGAGCTCGAGCTCAACGCGCAGGCGCCCGACGAGCCTCCGGCGACGCTCGACGACGACATGCTGCGGCTGATCTTCACCTGCTGCCATCCCGCGTTCGCGCCGGAGGTCCAGGTCGCGCTGACGCTGCGCACCGTCTGCGGCCTCTCGACCGCGCAGGTCGCGCGCGCGTTCCTCGTCGGAGAGGAGGCGATGGCGCAGCGCCTCGTCCGCGCCAAGCAGAAGATCAGGCTCGCCGGCATTCCCTATGAGGTGCCCGAACGCGACGCGCTGGCGCAGCGGCTCGACGGCGTGCTCGCCGTCATCTATCTCGTCTTCACCGAAGGCTATGTCGCAACCTCGGGCGCAGACCTGATGCGGCCGGATCTCGCGGTCGAAGCCATCAGGCTCGGCCGTTTGCTCGACCGGCTGATGCCTGACCGGGCCGGGATCAAGGGCCTGCTGGCCTTGATGCTGCTGCACGACGCGCGCCGCGCCGGGCGCGCGACGTCGGCCGGCGACATCGTGCTGCTGGAAGAGCAGGACCGCACGCTCTGGGATCGCGCGCAGATCGAGGCGGGTCTGCGTCTCGTGGACGACGCACTGCGCATACCCGGCCGGCCGCAACCCTATGCGGTGCAGGCCGCGATCGCCGCGCTGCATGCGCGTGCGCCGAGCTTTGAGGCGACCGACTGGCCGCAGATCGCCGGGCTCTACGAGGTGCTGCTGCGGATCAATCCTTCGCCGGTGATCGAGCTCAACCACGCCGCCGCAATCTCGATGGTCGACGGCCCGGCGCGCGCGCTCGATCTCGTCGACGCGATCACCGCACGCGGCGGGCTTGGCGGCTACGAGCTGCTGCCCGCGGTGCGCGCGGATCTGTTGCGACGGCTCGGCCGCAAGGACGAGGCGCGCGAGGCGTATGTCGCGGCGACGGCAGCGACGCAGCTCGAGCCGCTGCGGCGGCTCTATGCGCGAAGGATGAGGGAGATGGGCAACTAGCACCGTCATTCCGGGGGCGATGCGAAGCATCGAACCCGGAATCTCGAGATTCTCAGGTGCGCAATTGCGCACCATAGTTCGCACTTCGTGCGCCCCGGAATGACGGCTACGCCGTCACTTCGACGCGACCGCCGTCCCGTCCGGCAGGCTCGCCAGGAGCGCCTGCAACGTCGACAGTGTCGAATGGTCCGCAACACCATCCAGCCGTGCCGGGCGGAAATGGCGCTGGAAGGCGGTGACGACTTCCATGGTCGCAGCGTCGTATTTGCCGGTCAGCGGCACGCCATAACCGTATCGCGCGAGCGCCTGCTGCAGGCTCAGCACCTCGTCGCTGATGGTGCCGAGCATCAGGCTCTCGCCGCGCACGACGGGCGTGGGCGTGACCCAGTGCCCGACGCCGGAATTGGCCAGCGAATGCCACGGAAATTTCTCGCCGGGATCCTTCTTGCGCGCGGGCGCAACGTCGGAATGGCCGAGCACGCGGTGCGCCGGCACTTTTCGGCGCAGCATGATGCCGCGGCACAGCGCGATCACGGCGGCGATCTGGCGCAGCGGAAACTCCGGATAGCCCCAGTCGTGGCCGCGATTGACGATCTCGATGCCGATCGAGCAGGAGTTGACATCGTCCTCGCCGGCCCAGGACGAGACGCCGGCGTGCCAGGCGCGCCTCGCCTCGGGCACGCATTGCACGATGCGGCCGTCCTCGAGCACGACGTAATGCGCCGACACTTCCGTCCCCGCCGTGCACAGCCGCGCCAGCGCGCCCTCGACGTCGGGCATGCCGGTGTAATGCAGCACGATCATGTCCGGCTGGCGTCCCTTGCTGCGCTCGCCATGGTTCGGCGAAGGAATGATGTCGGAGACGATCGACGAATCCGGCTCGAACGTCCGCATGTTCGCCGCGGCCTTGGGAACCGGGAGAACGCGTTGACGCTTCGAATCAGAACCAGATGGCGTGGACGAACCGGACGACATAAACAGCTCAAGTCGGAATAGGAGAGGGCCAAGCCCTTCTCTTTACTATTCCTTTACCCTCCGCCGTGCGCAATCGCGCGTCGCGGTTAACGGATGCATTTTGGGCGGGTGTGTGGATGAGGCATCACTGCCGCTTCACCTTTTCGACTTGTAACGGGCCGATCAACGCTTTCTTAACGCTAAGGGCCGTTACTGAGGGATGAAGAGCCGACCCGCGTCCGGAGGCGGCCAAAGCGTATTTTGGCTCGAAATCCCATGGCTGCCCGACAAATTCCACTGGGAACACTGGGTTGGCGGCCCGGGACGACCGGGCTCGGTAACCATGCTGGACAAGGGTTGGGTCGTGGAACCGCCGCGACGCGGAATCATTCGAGGCGTTATGGGCTGGCTCGCCCCGGATCTGGCTTGGTTGTTCGGCAGGCGTGGCGCATGAGCTCCGCTCCTCACATTCCCGTGCTCGGTCGCGAGGCCATCGATCATCTCGCGCCGCGCGAGGGCGGGATCTATGTCGATGCCACCTTCGGCGCCGGCGGCTATAGCCGTGCCATCCTCGACGTGCCTGGAACCCGACTCATCGCCATCGACCGCGACCGCACCGCAATCGCTGGCGGCGCCGAGCTGGTCGAGCGCTCTGCCGGTAGGCTGACACTGGTCGAGGACCGTTTCTCCCATCTCGCCGACGTCTGCGCCGCACAAGGCGTCGATGCCGTGGACGGCGTCGTGATGGACGTCGGGGTGTCCTCGATGCAGCTCGACCAGGCCGGCCGAGGCTTTTCGTTCCGCCTCGACGGTCCGCTCGACATGCGGATGGGGCAGGCGGGCCCGACCGCGGCCGACGTCGTCGCGCGCGCCTCGGAAGCCGATCTCGCCGACATCATCTATCTCCTCGGCGAGGAGCGGCATTCGCGCCGCGTCGCCCGCGCCATCGTCGCGGACCGGCAGGAGACGCCGTTCACGACCACGCGCGCGCTCGCCGACCTCGTCGGCAGGGTGGTTCGCTCCAAGCCGGGCGACATTCACCCCGCGACGCGGACGTTCCAGGCCCTGCGCATCTTCGTCAACGAGGAGCTCGAGGAACTCCAGACCGCGCTCACCGCGGCCGAGCGCGTGCTCAAGCCCGGCGGACGCCTCGTGGTGGTCTCGTTCCATTCACTGGAAGACCGCATCGTCAAGAATTTCCTCGCCGAGCGGTCGAAGACCGGCGGCGGCTCGCGGCACCTGCCGGAAGTCGCGCAAACCGCGCCGAGCTTCCATCTCCTGACGCGACGGCCTGTCGTCGCCGGCGAGGACGAAGTTGCGCGTAACCCGCGCGCGCGTTCGGCAAAACTGCGCGCCGCGGAGCGCACCTCGGCGCCGGCGCACAAGGACGATCAGTCTTCGTCCTGGCCAAGACTCTCCGACGTGATGAGGGGAGGCTAGCGCATGCGCTTCATCCACCTCCTCGTCATCGGCGCGCTGATCTTCGCGGCAGCCTATGTCTACCGGATCAAGATGGACTCCACCGCGCGCACGGAGAAGGTATTGCGGCTGCATGCGGAAATCCGCGAGCAGCGCGATGCGATCGCCTCGCTCCGCTCCGAATGGGCCAAGCTCGATGCGCCCTTGCGCCTGCAAGGCCTGTCCGAGCGGCACCTGCCGCTCAAGCCGGTCAACGGCACGCAATATGACTCGCTGAAGAACCTGCCCGAGCGCCCGCCGCGGATGTTCAGGCCCGGCGAGCCCGACCCGATCGGGGCCATGCTCAACACCATCGAAGCCGCGAGCGATCCCGATACCGTGACGGGCTCCGTGCCTCAGCCCGAGGACAAGCAATGAGCCCGGCGACGCCTGCAAAACCCACCGAGCCCTGGCGGCAGCGGCTGATCCGCAGCCTGCTCTACGGGCGCAACGTCGACCGCGCCGCGAAGGCGCGCGCGCGCGTCGGACTTGCGATGCTCGCCTTCGCCTCGGTCTACGCCCTGATCGGTGGCCGGCTCGTGATGTTCGCGATCGGTGCCGACGCCCACAGTGCGCGCCGAGCGGCGGCGCAGGAGGTGGTTGCGACGGCGCGGCCCGACATCGTCGACCGCAACGGCGCCATCCTTGCGACCGACGTCAAGGCGGCTAGCCTGTTCGGCGAGCCGCGCCGCATCATCGACAAGGACGAGGCGATCGAGCTCCTGACCGCCACCGTGCCCGACCTCGACGAGGCCGAGGTGCGCGAGCGCCTGAAGACACGCAAGGGCTTCGTCTGGCTCAAGCGCGAGATCACGCCGAAGCAGCAGCAGGACATCCACAAGCTCGGCATTCCCGGCATCGGCTTCCTGCGCGAGAACAAGCGCGTCTATCCGACCGGCAACGAGGTCGCCCACCTCATCGGTCTCGTCAATATCGACAACCAGGGCATCGCCGGCATGGAGAAGTGGCTCGACAATCAAGGGCTCGCCGATCTCCATCGCGCGGGCTTTGCCACCGACCGCCTGCAAAAGCCGATCGAGCTCTCGGTCGATCTGCGGGTCGAGCACGCGCTGCGCGACGAGCTCTTGAAGGCCAAGGAGAAGTACCACACCAAGGCCGCCTCCGGCATCGTCTCCAACGTCAAGACCGGCGAGATCGTGGCGATGGTCTCGCTTCCGGACTTCGACCCGAACAATCCGAAGGAAGCGCACGACCCCGACCGCATCAACCGCCTCACCACCGGCGTCTATGAGATGGGCTCGACCTTCAAGGCGTTCACGCTGGCGATGGCGCTCGATTCCGGAAAGATCAATCTGAACTCGTCGTGGGATGCGCGCGGAAACCTGCACTACGGCAAGTTCACCATCCACGACAGCCATCCGCTCGGACGGTTCATCAACACCAAGGAAGTGTTCACCTTCTCGTCCAACATCGGCGCCGCGCGGATCGCGCTCGGCCAGGGCGTGGAGGCGCACAAGGCGTTCCTCGCCAAGATGGGCCAGCTGACGCGGCTGCGCACCGAGCTGCCGGAGAGCGCAGCCCCGCTGATTCCGCGCCGCTGGAGCGAGTTGAACACGGTCACCGCCGCGTTCGGCCAGGGCCTCTCGGTCGCGCCGCTCCAGGCGGTGATGGGCATCAACGCGCTGGTGAACGGCGGCTATTTGATTCCGCCGACCTTCATGAAGCGCAGCGAAGCGGAAGCGGCAGCGCTGGCCAAGCGCGTGGTCAAGCAAGACACCAGCGACAAGATGCGGTTCCTGATGCGGCTCAACGCCGAAATCGGCACCGCCAAGACCGCCGACGTCAAGGGCTACTATGTCGGCGGCAAGACCGGCACGTCCGAGAAGGTCATCAACGGCCGCTATGCCAAGAAGCGCGTGCTCAACTCGTTCACCGCGATCATGCCCTGCGACGATCCGAAATATCAGATCCTGATCATGCTGGACGAGCCGCAGGCGATCCCTGAAACGAAGGGTTTCATCACCTCGGGCTGGAACGCGGTGCCGACCGGCGGCCGGGTGATCGAGCGGATCGCGCCGCTTCTGGGCGTCGAGCCGCGGTTCGACCTGCCGCCGTCCGAGCGCCTTATTCTTGCAGCATCCAGGACAACCCAGTAATCAACCGGGTAGGCCATCGCCGGTGCTGAGTCGGGAGTTTCCGGCGATTCGGCTTTCCGGCATGTCGACTGGACGACCATGAAGCTGCGCGATCTCATAGGCAATGACGCCGCAATCGAGCCCGCTATCGCGGCGCTCGAGGTGACGGGGCTTGCGCTCGACAGCCGCGTGGTCAGGCCGGGCGATCTCTTCTTCGCGCTCGCGGGCAGCAAGACCGACGGCGCACGCTTCATCGATGCGGCGGTCGCCGCAGGTGCGGTTGCGATTGTCGGCGATCATGCGCCTGATGGCGGCAAGGTGCCGTTCATCGCCGTCGCCAATCCGCGTCGCGCCCTGGCGCTGGCCGCGGCAAGATTCTTTCCCGCGCAGCCCGCGACCATCGCTGCGGTGACCGGCACCAGCGGCAAGACATCGGTCGCGGCGTTCACGCGCCAGATCTGGGAGCGGCTGGGCCATGCCTCCGCCAGCATCGGCACCATCGGTCTCGTGTCGCCGAAGCGCACCGTCTACGGCTCGCTGACGACGCCGGATCCGGTCGCGCTGCACCGGCAGATCGATGAGATCGCGCGCGAGGGCGTCACCCATCTTGCCTTCGAAGCGTCCTCGCACGGTCTCGATCAATATCGCCTCGACGGCGTGCGCGTCTCCGCCGGCGGCTTCACCAATCTGTCGCGCGACCACATGGATTACCACCCGACCGTCGCGCATTATCTTGCGGCGAAGCTCCGGCTGTTCCGCGAACTGGTCCCGCCTGGCGGCGCCGCCGTGATTTCGGCCGATCATGATTGCTCGGCCGAAGCGATCAGTGCCGCGAAGGCGCGTGGCCTGCGCGTGATGGCGGTCGGCCGCAACGGCGACGGGGTGGGCGAGGGCATTCGCCTCACCGAGGTCGGGGTCGACGGCTTTTCGCAAAAGCTCACGGTCGAGCATCGCGGCAAGCGTTATGTGGTCCTGCTGCCGCTGGCCGGCGAATTCCAGATCGAGAATGCGCTGGTGTCGGCCGGCCTCGCGATCGGCACCGGCAGCGATGCCGCCAACGTATTCGCGAGCCTCGAACATCTCGAAGGTGCCAAGGGCCGGCTCGAGCGCGTCGGCGAGCGCAACGGCGCGCCGATCTTCGTCGACTATGCGCACAAGCCCGACGCGCTGGCGAAGGCGTTGCAGGCGCTGCGGCCTTACGCCAAGCGCAGGCTGGTCGTCGTGTTCGGCGCCGGCGGCGACCGCGATGCCGGCAAGCGTCCGATCATGGGCGAGATCGCCGCGGAGAATGCCGACGGCGTCATCATCACCGACGACAATCCGCGCAGTGAGCAGCCCGAAGCGATCCGCGCGGCGATCCTCGCCACCGCAAAAGGCGCCCGCGAGATCGGCGACCGCGCCGCGGCGATCCGCACCGCGATCGAGGAACTGGAACAGGGCGATGCGCTGCTCATCGCCGGCAAGGGCCACGAGACCGGGCAGATCGTCGGCAGCGAGGTGTTGCCCTTCAGTGATCACGAGGCGGTTGCCGCCGCCCTAGCGTCGAGGGTTGCATGAGCGCGCCAATATGGACGGTTGCGGAGGTCGCGCGCGCGCTGGGCGCTGCCGGATCATTCCCGGACACGCCGATCGACTTCGTGACGCAGGACAGCCGCCTGGTGAAGCCCGGCAGCCTGTTCGTCGCGCTCAGCGGCACGCCGAGCGGCGGCTTCATCTCGGCCTTCGCCAGCGCGCGCGACGGCTGGGAATTCGCCGACAAGGCGGAAGCCGCGGGCGCGGCCGCGATGATCGTGCCGCACGAGATCGCGGGCATCCGCGTCCCCCAGATCGTCGTGAAGGACACGCTGATCGACGGCCTCTGGGGCCTCGCGCGCGCCGCACGCGCGCGCTTTGGCGGGCCGGTGATCGGGCTCACCGGCAGCGCGGGCAAGACCAGCACCAAGGAATTTCTGGCGGCCTATCCGAACGCCTATGCCAGCCCGTCGAGCTTCAACAATTTCTGGGGCGTGCCGCTGACGCTGTGCAATGCGCGGCCCGATGCCAGCCTCTGGGTCCTCGAGATGGGCATGAACCAGACCGGCGAGATCGCGCGGCTCAGCGAGTTGACGCGGCCGACGGTCGCGCTCGTCGTCAACGTCCAGCCCGTGCATCTGGAAAAGCTCGGCTCGCTGGAGGCGATCCGGCGCGAAAAGGTGTCGATCGCGCTCGGCCTGCCCGAGGACGGCGTGCTGGTGCTGCCCGCCGGGCTCAAGGCGTCCGAATGGAAGGGCAAGGTGGTCCGCTTCGGCGAGCATGCCGAGGTGCACGAGGTCACGCACGCGCCGCATGGCGAGAGCTGGCAGGTCGTGGCGATGATCGGCAAGAAGCAGATCGCCTTCAGCCTGACGCCGGGCGCGCCGCACCGCGTGCAGAATGCGCTCGCCGCGCTCGCTTCGATCCGCGCGGCGAACCTCGATGCCGCGACGCTCGCGATCAAGCTCGATCGGGTCGGCATCATGACCGGCCGCGGCGTCGAGCAGGCGGTCGGCGGCGTCACCGTGATCGACGACAGCTTCAACGGCAACCCGGCCAGCGTGGCTGCTGCGCTGCAAAGCCTGCAGGCGCGCAACGTAACCGGCGGCCGCCGCATTGCCGTGCTCGGCGATATGCTGGAACTGGGCGATGACGCACCAAGCTACCACACCGGCCTCACCAAGCATTTGGACGGCATCGACGGTGTGTACTGTGTCGGCGCCCTGATGCGTCACCTCTTCGAGGTGCTTCCATCGGGCAAGGCGCTTGGCTGGCACGACGATCCCGCCACGCTGAAGCCGGGCGAGGTCGCAAGCCTGCTAAAGGCAGGCGATGTGGTGGTTGTCAAGGGCAGCAAGAAGATGTTCTGGGTCAACAAGTTTGTGCCGCGCCTAGTGGCCGCCTTGCAGGCAAAGGCGTAAACTGCTTGGAAGGCGCTGTTTCCGAATCCTCCCTTTTCGGCGCGAAGCCGTCCGTTTTCCCACAGGTCGCCCGACCCATGATGAAGACCAGCGAATGCGCGTGAGGCACGTCGATAAGGCCAAGGCCGATAACAAGGCCGCGTGCGAAAGGCGCCATAGGACCGTCTGAATGTTTTACTGGCTGATCGAGCTCTCCAACACATTTCCGGGCTTCGGTGCCTTTCGCACCTTCCTGAACGTCTTCCGCTACATCACCTTCCGCACCGGCGGCGCGGTGGTCACCGGCGCGCTGTTCGTGTTCCTGTTCGGGCCCTGGATCATCGATCATTTGCGCATCCGCCAGGGCAAGGGCCAGCCGATCCGGACCGATGGCCCGCAATCGCATCTCGCCAAGAAGGGCACGCCCACCATGGGCGGGCTGATGATCCTGTCCGGCCTCACGGTCGGCACGGTGCTGTGGGCCAACCCGCTCAATCCCTATGTCTGGATCGTGCTCGCGGTGACGCTTGGTTTCGGCTTCGTCGGCTTCTATGACGACTACCTCAAGGTGACCAAGCAGACCACGACCGGGTTCGGCAGCAAGCTTCGCCTGCTGATCGAGGCGGCGATCGCGCTGGTGGCCTGCTACGCGCTGGTACGCTTGAACCGCGATCCCGCGTCCACCGCGCTGACGATTCCGTTCCTGAAGGACACCGTGCTGCATTTCGGCTGGTTCTTCGTCGTGTTCGGCGCCTTCGTCATCGTCGGCGCCGGCAATGCGGTGAATCTCACCGACGGTCTCGACGGCCTCGCCATCGTGCCCGTGATGATCGCGACCGCGAGCTTTGCGATGATCGCCTATCTCGCCGGCAACGCGGTGTTCGCCGACTACCTCCAGATCAAATATGTCGCCGGCACCGGCGAGCTCGCCGTGCTCTGCGGCGCGCTGCTGGGCGCCGGCCTCGGCTTCCTCTGGTTCAACGCGCCGCCGGCTTCGATCTTCATGGGCGACACCGGCTCGCTGGCGCTCGGCGGCATGCTGGGCGCGATCGCGGTCGCGGTGAAGCACGAGATCGTGCTCGCGGTGATCGGCGGCCTGTTCGTGCTGGAGGCGGTCTCCGTCATCGTGCAGGTGGTGTCGTTCAAGCTCACCGGAAAACGCATCTTCCGCATGGCGCCGATCCACCACCATTTCGAGCAGCTCGGCTGGACCGAGCCGCAGATCGTGATCCGCTTCTGGATCATCTCGGTGATGCTGGCGCTGGCCGGCCTGTCGACGCTGAAGCTGCGGTGACTTCTATGGCGGTTGATTTTCGCTGTCATTCCGGACGACGCGAAGCGGCGATCCGGAATCTCGAGATTCCGGGTTCTCGCTTCGCGAGCCCCGGAATGACAGGAACCCAATCATGATCCCGGTCACATCCTTCGCCGGCAAGACAGTCGCGGTATTCGGCCTCGGCGGCTCGGGGCTCGCCTCCTGTCACGCGTTGAAAGCGGGCGGCGCCGAGGTGATCGCCGCCGACGACAATGCCGAGAACGTCGCCAAGGCCGCGCAGGCCGGCTTCATCACCGCGGACTTGCGCAACGTCTCCTGGACGAATTTCGCAGCGCTGGTGCTCGCGCCCGGCGTGCCGCTGACCCATCCCGTGCCGCACTGGAGCGTGCTGAAGGCACGCGAGGCCGGTGTCGAAGTCATCGGCGACATCGAGCTGTTCTGCCGCGAGCGGCGGCGGCACGCGCCGGATGCACCGTTCGTCGCCATCACCGGCACCAACGGCAAGTCGACCACGACGGCGCTGATCGCGCACCTGACCAAGGTCGCCGGCTACGATACCCAGATGGGCGGCAATATCGGCACCGCGATCCTGTCGCTGGAGCCGCCGCGCACGGGCCGCGTCCACGTCATCGAGATGTCGTCCTACCAGATCGACCTCACGCCCTCGCTCGATCCCTCCGTCGGCATCCTGCTCAATGTCAGCGAAGACCACATCGACCGCCACGGCACCATCGCGCACTACGCCGCGGTGAAGGAGCGCCTTGTTGCGGGCGTGCAGGCAGGCGGCACCTCGATCGTCGGCGTCGACGACGGTTATTGCCGCGACATCGCCGACCGGCTCGACCGCGCCGGCAAGAACGTGGTGCGCATTTCCGTCAAGAACCCGCTGGCGAGCGGAATCCATGTCGAGCACGGTACCATCGTGCGCACCGCGGGCGGCGCCCGCAGCGAAGTCGCCAAGCTCGGCGGCATCGGTTCGCTGCGCGGCCTGCACAACGCGCAGAACGCGGCCTGCGCCGCCGCCGCGGCGCTCGCGATGGGCATCAGCTTTGAGGTGCTCCAGGACGGCCTGCGCAGCTTTCCGGGCCTCGCGCATCGCATGGAGCAGGTCGGCCGCCGCGGCAACGTGCTGTTCGTCAACGACTCCAAGGGCACCAATGCGGATGCCACCGCGCATGCGCTGTCGTCCTTTTCGGAAATCTTCTGGATCGCCGGCGGCAAGCCGAAGGCGGGCGGTATCACCAGCCTGACCGGCTACTTCCCGCGCATCCGCAAGGCCTATCTGATCGGCGAAGCCGCTCCGGAGTTTTCCGGCACGCTGGGGACACAGGTCGCCCACGAGATCAGCCAGACGCTTGACGTCGCCGTCGAACACGCCGCGCGCGATGCGGAAGCCTCGGGTCTCACCGACGCGGTCGTGCTGCTGTCGCCGGCCTGCGCGTCCTTCGACCAGTACCGCAACTTCGAGATCCGCGGCACCAAGTTCCGCGAACTGGTGCAGGCGCTGCCGGGTGTGAAGCCGGTGGTGTGAGGGCGCACTGGCTCCACATCTCCGCTGTCGTCGTCCGGCTTGACCGGGCGACCCAGTATCCCAGAGACGGTGCTTGAGCCGAGCGGCCGCGGCGTACTGGATGCCCCGCCTGCGCGGGGCATGACGAGCATGTGAGGTGAGCGCTCCCCCTATCTCGAAACATCCGCTTTTCCTTAACCCCCCGGTAACCAACCTCGGCGACCAATGGACCGACCTCTGTCCGAAAGCGGCCGCCCATGCTCTCCCGTGAAGAACGCACCCCCTTTTCCGAGTGGTGGTGGACCGTCGACAAGCCGCTGATGGGCGCCATCCTGGCGCTGATGCTGACCGGCGTGATCCTGTCGCTGGCGGCGAGCCCGCCGGTTGCGACCCGCATCGGGCTCGACCCGTTCCACTTCTTCAGCCGGCACGTGATGTTCCTGGCGCCGTCCTGCCTGGTGCTGCTCGGCGTCTCCTTCCTGTCGCCGCGCGCGATCCGGCGAAGCGCGCTACTCATCTTCGCGGTCAGCATCATCCTGATCGCGGTGACGCTCGCGATCGGCCCCGAAGTGAAGGGCTCGCGGCGCTGGATCACGCTGCTCGGCGTCAACATCCAGGCCTCCGAAATCGCAAAGCCATCGTTCGTCGTCATTGCTGCCTGGCTGTTCGCGGAATCGACCAGGCGGCCTGAGATGCCGGCGACCTCGATGGCGCTGGTGCTGCTCCTGATGCTGGTCTCGCTGCTGGTGATGGAGCCGGACTTCGGCCAGACCATGCTGATCCTGATGGTGTGGGGCTCGCTGTTCTTCATCGCGGGCATGCGCATGATCTGGGTGTTCGGGCTCGCCGGCCTCGGCGCCGCCGGGCTGTTCAGCGCCTATTTGTTCGTCCCGCACGTCGCCGGCCGCATCAAGCGCTTCATGAATCCGGCCTCGGGCGACACCTTCCAGGTCGATACCGCGATGGAGGCCTTCTACAACGGCGGCTGGTTCGGGCTCGGACCGGGCGAGGGTATCGCCAAGCGCAGCCTGCCGGACAGTCATACCGACTTCGTGTTCGCGGTTGCCGCCGAAGAGTTCGGCATCATCCTGTGCCTTGCCATGCTGGCGCTGTTCGCCTTCGTCGTCATCCGCACGCTGTCGCGGGCCTACGCCAATGAGGACATGTTCTCGCGTTTTGCGGCCTCCGGCCTTGCGATCCTGTTCGGCGTTCAGGCGGCGATCAACATGTCGGTCAATCTCCAGCTCATCCCCGCCAAGGGCATGACGCTGCCCTTCATCTCCTACGGCGGCTCCTCGATCGTGTCGCTCGCCTATGGCGTCGGCATGATGCTGGCGCTGACGCGGCTGCGCCCGCGCACCGAGGTCGAGGCAAGCGGCCACGCCGAGGCGATGCGCAGCTACGCGTGACCGTTGCCCGGCTCGCAATGACGGCGGAGGCCCTGTAAAAGGGCGTTTATGGAAACCTCCCCTTTGATTCTTCTCGCCGCGGGCGGCACCGGCGGCCATTTGTTTCCGGCCGAGGCGCTCGGCGTCGAGCTGATCCGGCGCGGCTTTCGCGTCCGCCTCGTCACGGATGAGCGGGCGCTGCGCTATAGCGGGCTGTTCAGCAAGGATATGATCGACGTCGTCTCGAGCGAGACCGCGCGCGGCCGCAATCCGTTCCAAGTCGCCTATGCCGGCCTCACGCTCGCCGCCGGCACGCTATCGGCCTACAGCCTGATCAAGCGATTGAAGCCCGTCGCCGTCGTCGGCTTCGGTGGCTATCCGACGCTGCCGCCGCTGGTCGCGGCAAAGTTCGCCGGCGTGCCCGGCATCATCCATGACGCCAATGCGGTGCTCGGCCGCGCCAACCGGTTTCTGTCGAGCCGCGTCCGCGCCATCGCGACGTCCTTGCCGGGCGTGCTCGACCGCGACCCCGCGCTATCGGGCAAGACCACGACCGTCGGCACGCCGATGCGGCCGGCGGTCCTTGCCGCTGCCGCCGTGCCCTATGCCGCGCCCGAGGCGAACGGTCCGCTGCGCCTGCTCGTCGTCGGTGGCAGCCAGGGCGCGCGCATCATGGCCGACATCGTGCCGGGCGCGATCGAGCGGCTCGAGCCAGCGCTGTGGGGCCGGCTCATCCTCACCCAGCAGGTGCGCGACGAGGACATGAATCGGGTGCGCGCCGTCTACGACAAGCTCAAGATCAAGGCCGAGCTCGCGCCGTTCTTCACCGATCTGCCGGCGCGGCTCGCCTCCAACCATCTGGTGGTGTCGCGCTCCGGCGCCGGCACGGTCGCCGAGCTCGCCGCCATCGGCCGGCCCTCGATCCTGGTGCCGCTGCCGGGCTCGATCGACCAGGACCAGTTCGCCAATGCCGGCGTGCTGGCCAAGGTCGATGGCGCGATCCGCATCCCGCAGACCGAGTTCACCTCGGATCGGTTGGCTTCCGAAATCTCCGCCCTGGCCGCCGAGCCGGCGCGCCTTACCGCCATGGCCGCGGCCGCGAAGGGGGCGGGGCGGCTCGATGCCGCCGAGCGGCTGGCCGATCTGGTGGTCAAGGTCGCGGGCCTTTAGCACTCGTCATTCCGGACGGGCCGCAAAGCGGACCGATCCGGAATCTCGAGATTCCGGGTTCGCGCGCGTTGCGAGCGCCCCGGAATGACGAAAAAGGGCCGACTTTTGAATGTTACTCGTCATGGCCGGGCTTGTCCGACCAAGTCGGATTTATCCGACTTGGTTCTTTTAAAAATGACGGCACTCGGTATACCGAGTGCCTATGCATCCACGTCTTGCAAGAAAGACGCTGGGATTCGTGGATGCCCGGGACAAGCCCGGGCATGACGACCGAACGACGGGATAGAGCATGAGACTGCCGCGCGAGATCGGACCCATCCACTTCGTCGGGATCGGCGGGATCGGCATGAGCGGGATCGCCGAGGTGCTGGTCAATCTCGGCTATGCCGTGCAGGGCTCGGACGCCTCCGACAACTACAATCTCGACCGTCTGCGCAAGAAGGGCGCCAAGGTCTCGGTCGGCCACAAGGCCGAGAATGTCGACGGCGCCGAGGTCGTCGTGGTCTCCACCGCGATCAAGCGCGACAATCCGGAATTGATGGCGGCGCGCGAACGTCGCATTCCCGTGGTGCGCCGCGCCGAGATGCTGGCCGAGCTGATGCGGCTGAAGAGCTGTGTCGCGATCGCCGGAACGCACGGCAAGACCACCACGACGACGATGGTTGCAACGCTGCTCGATGCCGGCGGTCTCGATCCCACCGTCATCAACGGCGGCATCATCAACGCCTACGGCTCCAACGCGCGCCTCGGCGCCGGCGACTGGATGGTGGTGGAAGCGGACGAGAGTGACGGCACGTTCCTGAAGCTGCCGACCGATGTCGCGATCGTCACCAATGTCGACCCCGAGCATCTCGATCACTTCAAGACCTTCGAGGCGGTGCAGGACGCCTTCCGCCATTTCGTCGAGAACCTGCCGTTCTACGGCTTTGCGGTGATGTGCATCGACCATCCCGTGGTGCAGAGTCTCGTCGGCAAGATCGAGGATCGCCGCATCATCACCTACGGCGAGAATCCGCAGGCCGATGCGCGGCTGGTCGACCTCACCCCGATGGGTGGTGGATCGAAGTTCAAGGTCGCGTTCCGCGATCGCAAGACCGGTGCCGTGCACGAGATTCCCGATCTGATGCTGCCGATGCCGGGTCGGCACAACGCCTCCAACGCCACGGCCGCGATCGCGGTCGCGCGCGAGCTCGGCGTGTCGGACGAAGCGATCCGCAGCGCGATCGCCGGCTTCGGCGGCGTCAAGCGGCGCTTCACCAAGACCGGCGAATGGAACGGCGTCACCGTGATCGACGATTACGGCCACCACCCCGTCGAGATCGCGGCGGTGCTCAAGGCGGCGCGGGAATCCACCAACGGCAAGATCGTCGCCGTGGTGCAGCCGCATCGCTACACCCGCCTGCAATCGCTGTTCGAAGAATTCTGCACCTGCTTCAACGACGCCGATGCGGTGATCGTCGCCGACGTCTATGCCGCGGGCGAGGCGCCGATCGACGGCATCGACCGCGATCATTTCGTCGTGGGCCTGCGCGCCCATGGCCACCGCGAGGTGATCCCGCTGCCGGCGGCGCCGGAGCTCGCGGGCATCGTCAAGGGGCTCGCGAAGTCGGGCGATCTCGTCGTGTGCCTTGGCGCCGGCAACATCACGCAATGGGCGTATGCACTGCCTGGCGAATTGAAGGCGCTGGGGTAGGGCGGCGATGCTGCACTCGTTGCTTGCCACACGGAATGGTGCGCTCCCTCCCCCACAAGGGGGGAGGGAACGGAAGCAGTCTGCGTCCCTCACTTTTGGGGAGCGTTCGCGCATGAGCTTCCCCGACATCACACCCTCACTCAAAGCGACGATGCCTGATCTGCGCGGCCGGCTGCTGGCCAACCAGTCGCTGGCCGAGCTGACCTGGTTTCGCGTCGGCGGCCCCGCGCAGGTGCTGTTCACGCCGGCGGACGAGGACGATCTCGCTTATTTCCTCGCGCATCTCGCGTCCGACATTCCGGTCTACGTCGTCGGCGTCGGCTCCAACCTGATCGTGCGCGACGGCGGCATTGCGGGCGTGGTGATACGCCTCGCGCCGCGCGCCTTTGGCGAGGCGAGCGCGAGCGGTGACATCGTCACCGCAGGCGCTGCCGCGCTCGACAAGCGCGTGGCGGAGGTTGCCGCGAGCGCGAACATCGGCGGGCTCGAATTCTATTTCGGCATTCCCGGCACCATCGGCGGCGCGCTGCGCATGAACGCGGGCGCCAATGGCGGCGAGACCAAGGACGTGCTGATCGAGGCGCGCGGCGTCGGGCGCGACGGCAAGAAGCACGTCTTCTCCAATGCCGACATGAAGTTCGCCTATCGCAACAGCGGCGTCGATCCCTCCGTCATCTTCACGTCTGCGCGCTTTCGCGGTGAGGTCAAGGATGCGGATGCGATCCGCGCGCGCATGGCGGAGGTGCAGAGCCATCGCGAGACCGCGCAGCCGATCCGCGAAAAGACCGGCGGCTCGACCTTCAAGAATCCGCCCGGCCATTCCGCCTGGAAGCTGGTCGACGCCGCCGGCTGCCGGGGCTTGCGCGTCGGCGGCGCGCAGGTCTCCGAGATGCACTGCAATTTCTTGATCAACACGGGCGATGCCACCGCGCACGACATCGAGACGCTGGGCGAGACCGTGCGTGCGCGCGTGAAGGCGAATTCCGGAATTGAGCTACATTGGGAAATCAAGCGGATCGGGGTTTCATGATCACCGTCATTCCGGGGCTCGCGAAGCGAGAGCCCGGAATCCATCGGGCGGCAGAGACGGTGGAGAGATGGATTCTCAGATGCGCAATTGCGCATCGTAGTTCGCGACTTCGTCGCGCCCCGGAATGACGAACTAGAGAGATTGCGGACTATGAACATGCGCATCACCATCCTCTTCGGCGGCTCCAACCGGGAGCGTCTGGTTTCGGTTGCCTCGGCCCAGGCGCTGCATCAGGCGCTGCCCGAGGCCGATCTGTGGTGGTGGGACGTCGAGGACAGGGTGCATGTCGTCCAGTCGAAGCAGTTGCTCGAACATGCCCGTCCGTTCGAGGACGAGTTCAAGCCCGGCACATCAGGCATTCCGCTGGTGCAGGCGCTCGACCAGGCCAAGGCGGAAGATCGCGTGCTGGTGCTCGGCCTGCATGGCGGATGTGCCGAGAACGGCGAATTGCAGGTGATGTGCGAGGCGCGCGGCGTGCCGTTCACCGGTTCGGGCTCGGCCTCCTCGCATCTCGCCTTCGACAAGATCGCGGCCAAGCATTTCGCCGCGCTCGGCGGCGTGACGCCGCCCGCAAACATCGCGCTGGACGATATCGACGAGGCCTTCGCCGAATACGGCCGGCTGATCGCAAAGCCGGCGCGGGACGGGTCGAGCTATGGCCTGATCTTCGTCAACGCCAGGCAGGACCTCGTCGCCGTCCGCAATGCCGCGAAGCACGAGGAGTATGTGATCGAGCCCTATATCGCCGGCGTCGAGGCGACCTGCGGCGTGCTGGAGCGCACCGACGGCTCGATCGTCTCGCTGCCGCCGATCGAGATCATTCCGGGCGAGGGCAATTTCGACTACGCCGCAAAGTACCTTCTGTCGACGACGCAGGAGATCTGCCCCGGCCGTTTCACGCCCGAGATCACCGCCGCGCTGAAGCAGCAGGCGATGCTGGCGCACCGGGCGATGTCCTGCACCGGCTATTCCCGCTCGGACTTCATCGTCTCGGCCAAGGGGCTCGTCTATCTCGAAACCAACACGCTCCCCGGGTTGACCAAGTCCTCGCTCTACCCCAAGGCGCTGAAGGCCGAGGGCATCGCGTTCGTCGACTTCCTGCGCGGCCTGGTCGAGCTCGCCGGGCGGGGTGTACGGAAATAATTAGGACTGGTTAACGGCCAAACGGGCGAAACGGCCCGTTTTGGGCCCCAAATCCGGTAAAATGCCGGAGATCGCGGCATAAATGCCTCACATGGCTGGGCAAAAAGCGTCCCGCGTTAACGAACTTTACCTTTTGTTTACCAGGACATCCGAAGGTTAACGCTGGCGGCGCATATGGCGCTTTGGCTGCCGGCGCGTGAGCTGTTGCGGGTGATGTCACCTCCAGCGAACGCTTTGATGGGAGAGGCTTCGTCTGCTGATCCGACCCGGCAAGTCCGAGACGTCATGTTCGCCAGGACCCGCGCGATGTCGCGGGCAAACTGTTGACGAGCTCGTGCAATGGATGGTGCAGGAAGCCTCACCCGGTCGTTTTTCAGATCGCTGAGGCCCCAAGCTGATCTGAAGGCGGCCGCTATCGGAGCGGTCGTGCTTCTGCGCGAGTGGGTGCAGGACAAGCGCCAGGAAAGACTTCACGCCGCACGCGCTGCCGCCAAGGACAAGATCAAAGCGAAGGCCGTGGTCGAGCGCGAGCCGCCGCCGCGCGTGGTCGCGCTGGTCGAGCGCTATCTGCCGCGCCGGGTCGGGATCAGCATGACCGTGCTGCTGCTGATCGGCAGCTGCGGCTTCGGCATCGTCAAAGGCGGCCATCTCCAGGATTTCGTCACGGCGGTCAGCGACGCCCGCAACGCGATGGCCAATTCCGCCGGCTTCCGCATCACCTCCGTCGTGATCAACGGCCGCAAGCAGCTCACCCAGGACGAGATCCTCGCAATCGGCGGCGTCAGCGGCCGTTCCTCGCTGCTGTTCCTCGACGCCGACGCCGTGCGCGACAAGCTCAAGGCCAATCCCTGGATCGCGGATGCGACCGTGCTCAAGCTCTATCCGGGCCAGCTCATGATCGAGCTCACCGAGCGCAAGGCGTTCGCGCTGTGGCAGGAGGCCGGCCGCCTCTCCGTTATCGCCGATGACGGCGCCGTGCTCGAGCCCTATGTCTCGCGCCGGTTCCTGTCGCTGCCGCTCGTGGTCGGCAAGGGCGCCGACACGCAGGCCCGCGATTTCCTCGCGCTGCTGGCGCGCTATCCGCAGGTCAACTCGATCACCAAGGCCGCGATCTTCGTCGGCGAGCGGCGCTGGAACCTGAGGCTCAAGGACGGCCTCGACATCCGCCTGCCCGAGCAGGACGTCGGCAACGCGCTTGCGATGCTGTCCAGGCTCGACAAGGAAGACAAGCTGTTCTCCCGCGACATCGTCGCCGTCGACATGCGCCTGCCCGATCGCCTGGTGGTGCAGCTGTCCGAGGACGCCGCCAAGGCGCGCGAAGAGCAGTTCAAGGACAAGAAGAAAAAGAAGGCCGGGGACGCTGCATGACCGGTCTCGATCGCACCCAGACGCCGAAGACGCGCCAGATGCCGCACAAGCGCGGCGGGCTCGTCGCCTGCCTCGACATCGGCACCAGCAAGATCGCCTGCATGATCGCGCGGCTGAAGCCGTCGGCGCCGAGCGAGGCGTTGCGCGGCCGCACCCACGCGGTGGAGCTGATCGGTTACAGCCAGATCCAGTCGCGCGGCATGAAGGCCGGCGCGGTGGTCGATCTCGGCGAATGCGAGCAGGCGGTGCGCCAGGCCGTCGGGCTTGCGGAGAAGATGGCCAAGGTGCGGGTCGAGTCCGTGCTGCTCTCGGTCTCCGGCGGCCGGCTCTCCGGCCAGCTGGTCGAAGCCGCCGCCGACATCCGCGGCGGCGCCGTGACGCCGGCCGACGTCAGCCGCGTCACTTCCACCGGCATGCGCCACGCCACCGGCGAGGGCCGCACCGTGCTGCACGCGCTGCCGGTCGGCTACACGCTCGACGGCGTCAAGGGCATCCGCGATCCCCGCGGCATGGTCGCGCATCAGTTCGGTGTCGACATGAACGTCGTCACCTGTGACGCCACCGTGGCGCGGAACCTGATGCTCGCGGTGGAGCGCTGCCACATCAATGTCGAAGCCATGGCGGCGAGCCCCTATGTCGCCGGCCTGTCGGTGCTGACCGACGACGAGGCCGATCTCGGCGCGGCCGTCGTCGAGATGGGCGCGGGCACCACCACGATGGCGGTCTATGCCGGCGGCCGCTTCGTGCACGCGGCCGGTTTTGCGGTCGGCGGGCAACACATCACGATGGATCTCGCGCGCGGACTGTCCGCGACCATTGCCGATGCCGAGCGAATCAAGACGTTATACGGGACCGTCATCACCGGCGGATCGGACTCGCGTGAGCTGATGTCTGTGCCGACAGCCGGTGACGAGCAGGATCTGCCACAGATCGTCTCCCGCGCCACCATCGCCAACATCGTCAAGCACCGTGCCGAGGAAATCTTCGAAATGGTCCGGGACCGGTTGAAGGATTCGCCCTTCGCATCAGAGCCCAACGGCCGCGTCGTGCTCTCGGGCGGCGCCTCGCAACTGACCGGTCTCGTCGAACTCGGAACACAGATTCTCGGCCGGCCCGTGCGGGTCGGACGTCCGCTCGGCTTCGGCCGGCTGCCCAACGAGGCGAAGAACGCCGCGTTCGCGGTGCCCGCCGGACTCCTCGTCTACCCGCAATATGTTCACCAGGAGCATGTCGAACCGCGGCATACGCGGCAGCAGGTCAGGACAGGGACCGGCGGTTATTTCGGAAAGGTTGGACGATGGCTACGCGAGGGCTTCTGATGACTCCTTTCCGCAATTTCTCATTTTCACCAACTCCCGCGGCCGCCGGCCGGGGCGAACCCACGCGCGCGTGATCGAGAGGCAAACATGACCATCAGCATCAATGTTCCTGACATTCACGAACTGAAGCCCCGGATCACCGTGTTCGGCGTCGGCGGCGCCGGCGGCAACGCCGTCAACAACATGATCACGGCGGGCCTGCAGGGCGTCGACTTCGTCGTCGCCAACACCGACGCGCAGGCGCTGACGATGTCGAAGGCGCAGCGCATCGTGCAGATGGGCACGGCGGTCACGCAAGGTCTCGGCGCCGGCTCGCAGCCGAACGTCGGCGCCGCGGCGGCGGAAGAGGTGATCGACGAGCTGCGCGACCATCTCTCGGGCGCCAACATGGTGTTCGTCACGGCCGGCATGGGCGGCGGCACCGGCACCGGCGCTGCTCCCGTCATCGCCAAGACTGCGCGCGACATGGGCATCCTCACCGTCGGCGTCGTCACCAAGCCGTTCCACTTCGAAGGCGGCCGCCGCATGCGCACCGCCGAAGCCGGCATCAACGAGCTGCACAAGGTTGTCGACACGCTCCTGATCATCCCGAACCAGAACCTGTTCCGGGTTGCCAACGAGAAGACCACCTTCGCCGACGCCTTCGCGATGGCCGACCAGGTGCTCTATTCGGGCGTCGCATGCATCACCGACCTGATGGTCAAGGAAGGCCTGATCAACCTCGACTTCGCCGACGTGAGAGCGGTGATGAGGGAGATGGGCAAGGCGATGATGGGCACCGGCGAGGCCTCCGGCGACAAGCGCGCGCTGACCGCCGCGGAAGCCGCGATCGCCAACCCGCTGATCGACGATAGCTCGATGAAGGGCGCCAAGGGCCTCCTCATCTCCATCACCGGCGGCAAGGACCTCACGCTGTTCGAGGTCGACGAGGCCGCAACCCGCATCCGCGAGGAAGTCGACCAGGACGCCAACATCATCGTCGGCGCCACCTTCGACGAAGCGCTCGATGGCCTGATCCGCGTCTCGGTCGTCGCCACCGGCATCGAGCAGGCCGCGATCGCCCGCAACAGCCAGGCTACCTCCGCTCCGGTCGCGAACGCAGCGCCGCAGGTGCAGCAGGCTCCCGCAGCTCCGGCCGCCGCCGCCGAGAGCCGTCTCGCCGACCTGACCGCGCGTCTGCGTGCCGACAACCAGCGCCTGGCCGAACGTGCCCAGAAGCTGGATGCGCAGGCCCCAGTGTCTGGATTCGCGCCGGCCGCTGCCGCGCCGGTGGCGCCGCGTCCGAACGTCGAGCGTGCTGCGCTCGCCGCCATCGCGGCTGCCGTTGCCGACGTTCCGCAGGCGCCCGCGCCGATGCAGACCTATGGCGACGTCACCGTGCGCCCGATCGCGCAGAAGCCGACCTTGTTCCCGGAGCCTGAGCAGGCCCCGGTCGCGATGCAGGAGCCGATGACGCCGGAAACCTTCATCCCGCCGCAGGCCGAGCGTGCGCCGATGCGTGCGCCGCGGATGCCGCGCCTCGAGGAGCTGCCGATGCCGGCCCAGGCCGAGATTCGTCAGGCCCGCGGCGAAGTCGAAGAAGAGACCCCGCAGAAGACCCGCCTGTCGCTGCTCCAGCGCCTCGCCAATGTCGGCCTTGGCCGCCGCGACGAGGAGAGTGAGCCGCCGGTCGCCGCCCGCACCGCTGGTCCGGCGATACCGCCGCTGCCGGAGCGTCGTCCGCAGAAGAGCGTGGCACAGCAGATCGCGGCCACCGAACCGGTATCGGAGTATGCGCGGCGTCCCGCGCCGCAGGGCCTCGACGTGCATGGCCGTTCCGCGCCTGTTGCGCCGGCGCCACAGGGTGACGACCATCTTGATATCCCGGCCTTCCTGCGGCGTCAGGCGACCTGAGGATTGTTACAATAAGGCAGACGCAAAGAGGCCCCGGCAGCAAGCTTGCCGGGGCCTTTCCATTTTCACCGGGCATGCCCGGATTGCATGGCCAAGCAACTGATTTTAAATCATTAATTATGCATTGGGTGGTTCAGTAAAACCGCCGGCAGCAGCCCAAAACCTCGGCGCAATTTGGTTAAGCCTTGGCGCGAATACGGCAGGTTTGGGGTAACAATCGGTAAAAAAGCGTGAGTTGGCGCTGTTTGAGGCAGTGACTATGGTTTGCCGTGACTTGGGGATACGGATTCGGACGGCGGCCTTGGCCAGTCTGTCAGGTTTGTATAAGTCGCAGTGGTCGTAGTGGGGCGGTTCCTGATGAAATTTAGCCGGCAAACAACGCTTCGTGCGCAAGCCACCGTGGTTGGCGTCGGCGTTCATTCCGGTCTTCCCGTCACCCTCACGCTTGGACCTGCGCCTGTTGACGCAGGTTTTGTTTTTGTCCGTACCGGCCTTGAGGGAAGTGACCGCGAGGTTCAGGCGACCGCCGAGCAGGTGATCGCGACCGATCTCGCCACCGTCCTCGGCGATCGCGACGGTCCGCTGGTCTCCACCGCCGAGCACGTGCTTGCTGCGCTGCGGGGTATGGGCGTTGACAACGCAGCTATCGAGATCGACGGGCCGGAAGTGCCGATCATGGACGGCAGCGCCGCGGCCTTCATTGCGGCGATCGAGCAGGCCGGCATCGTCACCCAGCCGGCGCAGCGCCGCTTCATTCAGGTTTTGAAGCCGATCTCAGTCAAGATCGGCGACTCTTTCGGCGAGATACGGCCCCACGCCAACGGGTTCCGCGCCGAGGTCGAGATCGATTTCGCCAACCCCGTCATCGGCCGGCAGAGCTACGCCTTCGACCTCAACCCGGAACGTTTCCGCCGCGAAGTCGGCCGCGCCCGGACGTTCGGCCTGATGTGCGACGTCGCCCGGCTCTGGAGCGCGGGCTACGCGCTCGGCGCCTCCTTCGACAACACCGTCGTGTTCGACGATGAGCGGCTGCTCAACACCGAGGGCCTGCGCTACGCCGACGAATGCGTCCGCCACAAGGTGCTGGACGTGATCGGCGACCTCGCGCTGGCCGGGCTGCCGCTGCTTGGCGCCTACCGCTCGGTGCGCGGCGGCCACAAGCTCAACCACGCCGTTCTGACCGCGCTGCTTGCCGATCGTACCGCCTGGCGGGTGGTCGAGGGCGAGGCGGTCCGCCGCACCACGCGTCCCGTGGCCGAAACCGGTCGCGGTATTGTCGGCGGCCGGATTGCCGCGGCCTACGGGCCGGACGTGTCCTGAAGACACCTGTGGCCGCGGGCGTCTGGCGGCGGCTGTCCCCGGGAAACTCCTGGTAACCATGATCGACTAGCATTGCGGCACGTTCGCCTTAATCCGGGCGAAATGCCTGCCCATACGGTTGGTTAACGATCGTTTTTCGGATACATCGGCGTGGTCGCATGGCAGGCACCACGGCATCATTTCGCGCCCATGACGGGGTTCGTGGGCTGGCGGGCACCGCATCACAGGGCGTCAGGGCTTAAAACTCATGTCGGCACAGCGTATGACGCGCGGATATCTTTCGATCTCGCCTCGCGCGCGCGGGGGGCTTCAGGCCGTCACCTTCATCATGCTCGCGCTGCCGCTGGCCGGCTGCGGCACCGGCGCGCTCTGGGACAAGTTCACCGCCAAGGACGACACCTTCGTCGAGGAGCCCGCCGACAAGATCTACAATGAGGGCCTGTACCTCATGAACGAGAAGAAGGACATGAAGGCGGCGAACAAGAAGTTCGAAGAGGTCGACCGCCAGCATCCTTATTCCGACTGGGCCCGCAAATCGTTGCTGATGTCCGCCTATGCGTCCTACCAGGGCGGCGACTATGACGGCTGCATCGGCGCCGCCACCCGCTATGTCACGCTGCATCCCGGCAGCCCGGACGCGGCCTATGCGCAATACCTGATCGCCGCCTCGCATTACGACCAGATCCCGGACATCAGCCGCGACCAGAGCCGCACCGAGAAGGCGATCGCCTCGCTGGAAGAGGTGATCCGCAAATATCCGACGTCCGAATACGCGACCTCGGCCAAGGCCAAGATCGAGGGCGCGCGCGACCAGCTCGCCGGAAAGGAAATGAACGTCGGCCGCTATTACATGCAGAAGCGCGACTACACGGCGGCGATCAACCGCTACAAGGCCGTGGTCACGCAGTACCAGACCACGCGCCATGTCGAGGAGGCGCTCTACCGGCTGACCGAAGCCTATATGGCGATCGGCATCGTCGGCGAGGCGCAGACCGCGGCCGCTGTGCTTGGCCACAATTTTCCTGACAGCCGTTGGTACAAGGACGCCTATAATCTTGTAAAATCGGGTGGTCTCGAGCCGAGCGAGAATCAGGGGTCCTGGATCAGCAAGACCTTCAAGAAAATGGGCCTCGGCTAGGAAATTTGGTTCCATGCTAGCGCGTCTGTCGATCCGTGACATCGTCCTGATCGAACGGCTCGATATCGAATTCGCGACGGGCCTCGCGGTTTTGACCGGCGAGACCGGTGCGGGCAAATCCATCCTCCTCGATGCCTTTGCGCTGGCGCTCGGCGGCCGCGGCGACGCCGGCCTCGTGCGCCACGGCGCGGAGCAGGGGCAGGTCACGGCCGTCTTCGATATCCCCAAAAATCACCCCGCGGCGGCGATCCTCGCCGAGAACGGTCTCGACGACACCGGCGAGATGATTCTCCGCCGCGTCCAGCTCGCCGACGGCCGCACCCGCGCCTTCATCAACGACCAGTCGATCAGCGTGCAGACGCTGAAAGCGGTCGGCGCCGCTCTGGTCGAGATTCACGGCCAGCATGACGAGCGCGCGCTGGTCGATGCCGCCACGCACCGCCGCCTGCTCGATGCCTTTGCCGGCCTCGAGAAGGACGTTGCGGTCGTCGAGTCGCTTTGGGATGCGCGCCGCACCGCCAACACCGAGCTGGAGGAGCATCGCGCCGGCATGGAGCGGGCCGCGCGCGAGGCCGACTACCTGCGCCACGCCTCCGACGAGCTGAAGCAGCTCGCCCCCAAGGACGGCGAGGAGACCTCGCTGGCGTCCCGCCGGACCACGATGATGCAGGGCGAGAAGATCGCCTCCGACCTGCGCGAGGCGCAGGAGGCGGTGGGCGGCAACCACTCTCCGGTCGCGGCGCTGTCGGCCGCGGTGCGCCGGCTGGAGCGCCGCGGCGTCAATTCGCCGGCGCTGGTCGAGCCCGCAGTCAAGGCGATCGACGCCGCGATCAACGCGCTGGAGGAAGCCGACCAGCATCTCCTGGCCGCGCTCGCCGCAACCGATTTCGATCCGGCCGAGCTCGAACGCATCGAGGAGCGGCTGTTCGCCCTGCGCGCTGCCTCGCGCAAATATTCTACGCCGGTCGACGGGCTCGCCGCGCTCGCCGCCAAATACGCCGCCGACGTCGTGCTGATCGATGCCGGTGCCTCGCGCCTGAAGAAGCTGGAGCAGGCTGCGATCGAGGCAGATAGCCGCTATGCCGCGGCCGCCAAGAAACTGTCGATGGCGCGGCAGAAATCGGCCGAGAAGCTCAACAAGGCCGTCAATGCCGAGCTCGCCCCGCTCAAGCTCGAGCGCGCGAAATTCATGACCCAGGTCGAGACCGACGAGGCCGCGCCGGGGCCGCAAGGTTTTGATCGCGTCGAGTTCTGGGTGCAGACCAATCCGGGCACCAAGCCGGGCCCGCTGATGAAGGTCGCCTCCGGCGGCGAGCTGTCGCGCTTTCTCCTGGCGCTCAAGGTCGTGCTGTCTGACCGCGGCTCGGCGCCGACGCTCGTGTTCGACGAAATCGACACCGGCGTCGGCGGCGCGGTGGCCGACGCCATCGGCGGGCGCCTGGCGCGGCTTGCCGGCAAGGTCCAGGTGATGGCCGTGACCCACGCCCCGCAGGTCGCCGCGCGGGCCGACCAGCATCTGCTCATCTCCAAGGACGCCCTCGACAAGGGCAAGCGCGTCGCCACCCGCGTCAACGCGCTGGCCGCCGACCACCGCCGCGAGGAGATCGCCCGCATGCTCGCCGGTGCCGAGATCACCGCCGAGGCACGGGCGGCCGCGGACCGGCTGCTCAAGGCGGCGACGGCTTAGTTACACACTGTCATTCCGGGGCGATGCGAAGCATCGAACCCGGAATCTCGAGATTCCGGGTTCGGCTCTTCGCCGCCCCGGAATGACGGGCTTAGCTGCAAATCGATTCGTACAGATCATCCCAAGTCGGGTTCGTTTTCTCGATCAACTGAACCTTCCAGGCTCGCTTCCACTTCTTCAACTCCTTCTCACGCGATATCGCTGAAATCGGATCATCATAAATCTCGAACCAGACCAGCCGAGTAATATTGTATTTCGTTGTGAATCCGGGAACAGCCTTGATTCGATGCTCGTAGGTGCGGCGTACGAGGTCGTTGGTGATGCCGACATAGATTGCTCCATCGCGGCGGCTTGCTAGGATATAGACGTAATACGCCATGAGCCCCTCCCCACCGTCATTCCGGGGTGCACGAAGTGCGAACCCGGAATCTCGAGGTTCCGGGTCTGGTCCTTCGGACCATCCCGGAACGACGAGCTAGAACCTTAAGTATGATGGCAAGAGCAGCAAAATCCAAACCGCTCCGTGACGTCGCCGAGCTCACCAAGGCGCAGGCCAAGGTCGAGCTCATGCGGCTCGCGCTGGAGCTCGAAGGGCATGACAAGCGCTACTATCAGGATGACGCGCCCACCGTCACCGACGCCGAATACGACGCGTTGCGCCAGCGCTTCAATGCGATCGAAAAACGCTTTCCGGAATTCGTCAGCGCGGAATCGCCCTCGCAGAAGGTCGGCGCGGCGCCGTCAGGCCGCTTCAGGAAGGTCCGGCATGCCGTCCCCATGCTGTCGCTCGACAACGCCTTTGCCGAAGAGGACGTGCGCGACTTCGTCGGCCGCATCGTGCGCTTCCTGAAGCTCGACGACGACAAGATCGACTTCTCCGCCGAGCCGAAGATCGACGGTCTCTCGATGTCGCTGCGCTATGAGGGCGGCGAGCTCGTCACTGCCGCGACGCGCGGTGACGGTGCGGAGGGCGAGGATGTCACCGCCAATATCCGCACGCTCGAAGACGTGCCGCAGAAGCTGAAGGGCCGCAATGTCCCCGACATCTGCGAGGTACGCGGCGAGGTCTACATGACCAAGAAGGCGTTCCTCGCGCTCAACGAGCGGCAGAAGGCCGCCGGCGATACGATCTTCGCCAATCCGCGCAACTCGGCGGCCGGCTCGCTCCGCCAGAAGGATCCGACCATCACCGCCTCGCGCCCCCTCGGCTTCTTCGCCTATGCCTGGGGCGAGATGAGCGCGATGCCGGAGGAGACGCAGACCGGCATGATCCACTGGTTCGAGCGCTGCGGCTTCAAGACCAATCCGCTGACCAGGCTGTGCCACTCGGTCGAGGAGCTGATCGCGTTCCACCAGAGGATCGAGGAAGAGCGCGCCGAGCTCGACTACGACATCGACGGCGTCGTCTACAAGGTCGACCGCATCGATTGGCAGGAGCGCCTCGGCTTCGTCTCGCGCACGCCGCGCTGGGGCATCGCGCACAAATTCCCCGCCGAGCAGGCCATGACGGTGCTGCGCGACATCGAGATCCAGGTCGGCCGCACCGGCTCGTTCACGCCGGTCGGCAAGCTCGAGCCGGTCGGCGTCGGCGGCGTGATCGTGCAGAACGTCACGTTGCACAATGAGGACTACATCAAGGGCATCGGCAACAAGGGCGAGGTGCTGCGCGAGGGGCGCGACATCAGGATCGGCGACACCGTCGTGATCCAGCGCGCCGGCGACGTCATCCCGCAGGTGGTCGACGTCGTCCTCGACAAGCGGCCGAAGACTGCCAAGGAATTCCACTTCCCCAAGACGTGCCCGTGCCCGCTGCACACCGACGTCACGCGCGAGGAGACGGCCGCGGGCGAAGAGGGCTCGCGCGCCCGCTGCACCGGTGAGTTCGCCTGCCCCTATCAGAAGATCGAGCACCTCAAGCTGTTCGTGTCGCGGCGGGCCTTCGACATCGACGGCCTCGGCGAGAAGCAGCTCCAGTATTTCTTCGACGAAGGTTTTGTGAAAGAGCCCGCCGACATCTTCACGCTGGAGAAGCGCAACGCGAAACTCAAGCTCGAGGAGATCGAGGGTTACGGCGCCACCTCCGTGCGCAACCTCTTCGCCGCCATCGAGAGCCGGCGCAGAATCGCGCTCGAGCGCTTCGTCTATGCGCTCGGCATGCGCCATGTCGGCGAGACCACCGCGCTGGCGCTGGCGCGCGGCTACGGCTCCTGGGAGGCGTTCCACGACGCCTGCCTCAAGGTCGCCAAGGGCGACGAGGAGGCGATGGCGGACATGGATGCGCTCGACCAGATCGGCGACACCGTGATCAAGAGCATCGCCGATTATTTCGGCGAGAGCCACAACCGCGGCATCGTCGAGCGCCTGACCAAGGAGGTCGAGATCGTCGACGCCGAGAAGCCGAAGAGCAACTCGGCCGTCGCCGGCAAGACCGTGGTGTTCACGGGCTCGCTGGAGAAGATGACGCGGGATGAAGCCAAGGCCACCGCTGAGCGGCTCGGCGCCAAGGTGTCGGGCTCGGTGTCGAAGAAGACCGATCTCGTCGTCGCCGGCCCGGGCGCCGGCTCGAAGCTCGCCGAGGCCAACAAGCACGGCGTCAAGGTGCTGACCGAAGACGAGTGGCTGAAGCTGATCGCGGAGTGATCTTGATTCCGTCATTCCGGGCCGATGCGAAGCATCGAACCCGGAATCTCGAGATTCCGGGTTCGCCTCTTTGAGGCGCCCCGGAATGACGGAGAAAAATCCCTCTACATCATCCCGCTCTCTTCCTCCTCCGCCTGTTCGATCAGCGCGTCGCTCACCACGACCTCGCGGCGGGGGACGACGAAGATCATCATGCAGGCGCAGAGCAGCGAGATCGCGAGCACGGCGGAGGTCAGCGGCAGTGTCGTTGAGGAGTGGCCGCCGAGATAGGCGCCGAATTGCGACATCAGCGCGCCGATGCCCTGCTGGAGGAAGCCCATCGCGCCGGACGCGGTGCCGGCCGCTTCGGGGCGGATGCTGATCGCACCGGCGGCGGAATTCGCCATCACGAAGGCATTGCCGGCCATCACGATCATCTGCGTGCCGAACAGCCAGGCGGGCGCTTCATTCCAGCCGGCGAAACTCCAGAACAGGTTCAAAAGGCTGCCGCCGAGCTGAAGGCCGAGCCCGAACCAGATCAGCTTTTCCAGCGAATGGCGCGGCGCAAAGCGCACGCAGAGCAGATTGCCGACGAGATACGCAAAGCCTGACGTAGCAAACCACGCGCCGTATTCGGCGCTGCTGCGGCCCATCTGCGTCACCACGATGTAGGGGCCGCCGCCGGCGAAGGTGAAGATGATCTGCGAGGCCAGCACCTGGCACATCACGTAGCCGACGAAGGCGCGGTTCCTGATCAGGGTGCCGATGTCGGCGCGAAAGCCGCTGCCGGCGGCGCGGCTGCGACGCGTTTCCGGCAGCGCCACGGCGATGCCGACGGCGACCGCAACTGCGCCGATGGTGATGGCGTAGAAGATCGCGCGCCAGCCGAACGCGGTCTCGATCAGGCCGCCGGTGAGCGGCGAGAGCATCTGTCCGATCATCAGGGCCGCGACGACGAGGCTGATCATGGAGGCGACGCGCTGGCGCTCGTAGATGTCGCGGATGATGGCGCGGCTCACCACCATGCCGGTGGCGCCGCCCAGCGCCTGGAAGAAGCGTGCGGCGATCAGTTGCGGCAGGTTCTGCGCGAAGATGCAGGCAACGCTCGCCGCCACCATCAGCGCGAGCCCTGCGAGCAGCACCGGGCGCCGCCCGAACTTGTCCGACAGCGGCCCCATGATCAGCTGGGAGCAGGCGATGCCGACCATGAAGAGCGACACAGTCATCTGCGCGATCGAGATGTCGCTGCCGAAGTTCGTCGCCAGCACCGGCAGCGCCGG
This sequence comes from Bradyrhizobium sp. 1200_D9_N1_1, assembly GCF_052075915.1. NCBI lineage: Bacteria > Pseudomonadati > Pseudomonadota > Alphaproteobacteria > Hyphomicrobiales > Nitrobacteraceae > Bradyrhizobium > Bradyrhizobium sp. 1200_D9_N1_1. Next base: position 2,693,386 of record NZ_CP197226.1, read on the forward strand.
AACCAGCATGTAGAGCGAGATCGGCGCAATGCCGGTCATGACGACGAGCAGCAGCAACACCACGCGCGAGGTCGCGATGGTCTTCATTGCCGCTTCCGGCGGCCTGCTGATCATGCCGTGCATGCGTGTCCGTCTCTGACAGTTCGAATCGGACTGTAGCGTGCTCGCGCAAGACGGATATCGGCGTTTCGGAATGCGGCTATTCGGATTTTGGGACGGTTATAATAACAGCGCGATGGAGACCGACTGGGCGCACGTCTCGTTCCACAAATGCGGTGTCATTCCCCGCGAAGGCGGGGAATCCAGTATTCCAGGGACGGAAGTGGGATAGGGAGACGCTGCGGCGTACTGGATGCCCCGCCGGAGCCTGTCATCGGGCTCGCCGAAGGCGAGACCCGGGAAGCAGCCTTGCACAAATCGCGTAGTGCTATGCGCTGCACTCTGAATGACGACCTTACGCCTTCAGCTCCGCCGTCGCCTGATCGAGCCACGCCTTCGTTGCCTCGTCCAGCGCCGGCCCTACCTCGGCCCGCACACGCGCGTGGTAGGCATTGAGCCAGTCGAGCTCGTCCTTGCTCAGCATCGCCACGTCGATCAGCCGGCGGTCGATCGGTGCCAGGGTCAGCGTCTCGAACGCGTTCATCGGCTTCTCGGCACCCTTGATGTCGGCGGCGACGACCAGCTCGAGGTTCTCGATGCGGATGCCGAAACCGTCGGTCTTGTAGTAGCCGGGCTCGTTGGAGAGGATCATGCCGCGCTTCAGCGGCGTGGTGCCGAGCTTCGAGATCCGCGCCGGCCCTTCGTGAACACTGAGATAGCTGCCGACGCCATGGCCGGTGCCGTGCTCGAAATCGACGCCGGCGGCCCAGAGATATTGCCGTGCCAGCGTGTCGAGCTGAGCGCCATTGGTGCCGTCGGGGAAGATCGCGCGCGCGATCGCGATGTGGCCGCGCAGCACGCGGGTGAAGCGGTCGCGCATCTCGCCCGTGGGCTCGCCGATCGCCATGGTGCGCGTCACGTCGGTGGTGCCGTCTTCATATTGCGCGCCGGAATCGATCAGCAGCAGGTCGCCGGGCGCGATGCGCCGGTTGCTCTTGCGGGTGACGCGGTAGTGCACGATGGCGCCGTTCGGGCCGGTGCCCGATATAGTCGGGAACGACACGTCCTTCAGCGCGCCGGTGTCGCGGCGGAATGTCTCCAGCGCCTCCACCGCGTCGATCTCGGTGAGCTTGCCGCTGGGCGCCTCGCGATCGATGAAGGCGAGGAAGCGCGCCAGCGCCACGGCATCGCGGCGATGCGCCGTCTGCGTGCCCTTGATCTCGGTCGCGTTCTTGACCGCCTTGAGCAGCGCAATCGGATCGCTGCCGCGCACCGGCTTGCCGCCGGCGCCGGCGATCAGCCGGCTCAGCGCGTCGGCCGCGGTGGCATTGTCGAGCGCGATCGCGGCGCCGCTCTTGGCCAGCGCCATCAGCGTCGGCGCCATCGCATCGGGCTCGCGCACGTCGGCCGATTGCTCGAGATGGTCGCGCGTCAGGTTGGAGAGCTTGCGGTGGTCGATGAAGATGGTCGGCCGTCCGTCCTTCGGCACCAGCGCGTAGGACAGCGGCAGCGGGGTATGCGCGACGTCGGCGCCGCGGATGTTGAAAGTCCAGGCCACCGCATGACTGTCCGACAGCACCAGCGCATCGGCGCCGAGCTTGGTGATCTCGCTCTTGATCTGAGCCAGCTTCTCGGCCTCGCCGATGCCGGCATGTTGCACTCCGTGCACGGCGACGGGAGCAAGCGGCGGCTGCGGCCGGTCGTGCCAGACCGCGTCCACCGGGTTGCTGTCGACCGCCACCAGCTCGGCGCCGGCCCTGGTGCAGGCGGCGGCGAGGCGCTCGGCTGCTGCAAAAGTGTGCAGCCATGGATCAAATCCGAGGCGGTCGCCGGCTTTCAGATGCGCCGACACCCAGCTCTCCGGCGGCGGGTCGATCAGCGACTCCACCGCCCAGGCCTTTGCGTCGACCTGCTTGGCCGCCTGGATCGTGTAGCGGCCGTCCACGAACAATGCGGCTTCGCGGGTCAGCACCACCGCCAGTCCCGCCGATCCGGTGAAGCCGGTCAGCCAGGCGAGCCGCTCTTCCGAGGGCGCCACATATTCATTCTGCTGCTGGTCGGCGCGCGGAATGACGAAGCCGGTCAGCTTGCGGCGGGCGAGTTCTTCGCGGAGCGCCGCAAGGCGCGCCGTCAATGCGACGCCGGCCTCGGGCTCTTCGAATGTCTGGAAGTGTGCTTCGAACATGGTGGACCACTTTAGGATTATGGGGATCGCTCCGCAATGTGGACGCATTCGCGGCGCATCTGGCATGGACTGTGCTTGAAAAAGTTCCGCTTGAGTCGAGTGGAGTAAAGGGATGCGGCCTTTGAGCTCCGTCCGGATAACAGGGAAATTCGAGCAAGTGTTTCTACTCAACGGCGAGGGGACACACGATGCCAGCGTTCACGTTTGAGAAGATTTCGCCGCCGGCCCGCCGGGCCCCGGCCACAACCACACCGAAGAAGCCGCGCGGTCTCATCAGCCAGATGATCGACCGTTTCGCCGAGCGCCGCGCCCGGCGCGCCTTGCAGGGCGAGCGCGCGATGCGCCGGGACGAGAAGCCGGCGGAGTAGGCGGTGTTTGTTCACCTCGCCCCGCTTGCGGGGAGAGGTCGGATTGCGAAGCAATCCGGGTGAGGGGGACTCTCCGCGAGTCCAGTTCTCACCGCCCCCGTGGAGACTCCCCCTCACCCCAACCCTCTCAGCGCGAGCGAAGCTCGTCGCGGCCCCGCATCCGCTTCGCCATAGCTTCGGCGGACAAGAGCGGGGCGAGGGAGCACACCGCCGTCGCGGATGCTTGATCGGCTTATCCCACCTTCCGCAGCAGCAGGCTGCTCCACCCCTCGATCCGCAGATGCCGCAGCGGCACGAGGCCGCGTGCGCGATAGGCGGCGATCACGGCGGGGGCCTGGTGCGTCAGCAGGCCGGAGAGGATGACGCGCGCGCCGGGCGCCAGGTGCCGCGCCATCGGGCTCGCCAGGTGCCGCAGCGGATTGGCAAGGATGTTGGCCAGCACCAGGTCGAACGGGCCCGCCCGGGCAAAATCCGGCGCGGCGAAGCCGGTGGCGCGGATCACCCGCACATGGTGACCGACTTCGTTCAGCCGGCCGTTCTCGGCCGCCACCCGCACCGAGGGCGGGTCGATGTCGGAGGCAAGCACGGCGCGATGCAGTGCCTTCGCCGCCGCGATGGCCAGCACGCCGGTTCCGGTGCCGAGGTCGAGCACGTTGCTCGGGCGGGAACTCTTCAGGACATGGTCAAGGAGGAGTAAACAGCCGCGCGTGGTGCCGTGATGGCCGGTGCCGAAGGCGAGCGCCGCCTCGATCTCGATCTTGAGCTTGTTCGGCGCGACGCGGTCGCGGTCATGGCTGCCGTGCACGACGAAGCGTCCGGCCGGCACCGGGACGAGGTCTTCCAGGCTGGCCTTGACCCAGTCCTTGGCTTCGACGGTGTCGAAGGCAAGCGTGTCGGCGATCTCATTTCCTGCCGAATTTACAACGAGTTCGCGCAGCCAAGCCTGGTCCGGCGCATCCGCAAAATGCAGCGTGACGTCCCATTGTCCGTCCGGCCGTTCGAAGGCGGCGACCGCGGCATCGCCTTCGAAAAACACCTCGGTGAGCACGTCGACGACGCGCCGGGCCGCGGCCTCGCTGCCGATCGAAAAGCTGGCGCGATGGGTGGGGGAAGGCTGCATGCTAGGGTTCCGTCAGGTTCAATTTTTGGAACTTTTGTTCCCAATTTTCCGCATAACTTGCGGTTCCGGGATTAACCCGTCCGAAGGTTGCGCTCCGTAGATTTTCGGATGTTGGGGCGAACCAACGCAGCTTGAAATAGAAATGGAGGCGAGTCTTGACGCGCATGATTTTGAAGTTCTGGTCCAATGAATCCGGTGCGACCGCAATCGAGTACGGCCTTATCGCGGCCGGTATCGCGCTGGCGATCATCACCGTGGTGAACGGCCTGGGCACCACGATGAACGAAAAGTTCACTTCGATTAGCACCTCCTTGAAGTAATTTCCGCCTCCCATTTCCCAGCGGGGGCACCTTTCTTCGTAGGCTATGTCTGACTAGCGCCCGCTCAGGAATTGCTCCTGGCGGGCGAAGTCATTTTCCCGCGTGCGATTCCCGGCCGGTATCCACGGGTTGTCCGCCATTTGCCAGAGCGTTATCCACCGGCTCGTCCCGTCGTTGGCCAGCGGTTTTCCACCGCCTTTCCCCAGACTTGTCCCGATGGTCCGGTGCCGCCATCCTCTTCCCGGGCACACACCTCTCGACAGCCTGTCCACAGCCCATCCACAGACCTATCCACGGCTTCCGAACAGCGACCGGTGATCCCGCAGGATCGCTTGTGCTGCGTTGTGGCCGGGGGCGCCGGTGACGCCGCCGCCGGGATGGGCGCCGGAGCCGCAGTGATAGAGGCCTTTCAGGGGGCCGCGATAATCGGCATGGCCCAGCATCGGCCGTGCCGAGAACAGCTGGTTCAGCGTCAGCGCGCCGTGGAAGATGTCGCCGCCGAGGAGGCCGAACTGCCGTTCGAGATCCAGCGGCGAGAGAATCTGGCGGCCGAGCACGCTTGACGCAAAACCCGGCGCGTAGCTGTCCACCGTCGCGATTATGAGATCGGCGACCTCGTCGCGATGGTCGTCCCAGGATCTGCCGTCGGGAAGCTCCGGCGCGACGTGCTGGCAGAACAGGCTCGCGACATGCTTGCCTTCGGGCGCAAGCGTGTCGTCGAGCGTGGAGGGGATCAGCATCTCGACCACGGGTTCGCGGCTCCAGCCGTGCGCGCGCGCATCGAGAAAGGCCCGGTCCATGTAGCCGAGGCTCGGCGCCAGGATGATGCCCGAGGTGAGGTGATCGCCGTCATCCGGCAGCGCCGTGAAGGAGGGCAGGCGGTCCAGCGCCACGTTCACGCGGAAGGTGCCGGAGCCGTTCTTCCAGTGCCGGATGCGGGCGAGGAAGTCCTTCGGCAGGGCGTCGGCCGCGATCAGCCGCGTATAGAGCAGCTTTGGATTGACGTTGGCCGCGACGTATTTCGCCCGGATCGTCGCGCCGTTGTCCAGCACGACGCCGACGGCGCGGTCGCGTTCGACGATCACCTCGCGCACGCCGGCGTCCGTGTCGATCGCGACGCCCCGGCCCTGCGCGGCGCGCGCCATCGCCTGCGTGATCGCGCCCATGCCGCCGATGGCGTGGCCCCAGACGCCCTTCTTGCCGTTCACCTCGCCGAAGGCGTGATGCAGCATCACATAGGCCGAGCCGGCGGCGTAGGGGCTCGCATAATTGCCGACGATGGCATCGAAGCCGAACAGCGCCTTGACCAGATCGTGCTCGAAGCGCTCGTCAAGCATCTCGCCGGCCGAGCGGGTGAAGAGATCGAGCAGGCTGCGGCTTTGCTCCAGCGTGAGGCCGCGCAGGATGTTGGCGCTCTGCAATGCGTTCACGGCCTCGCGGATCGCGTTGGTGCCAAAACCGTCGAGCAGGTTCGGCGGCGCGCGCAGCACGAACTGCCGCAGCACGTCGGCGATGTCTTCCAGCTCGCGCGAGAAGCCGTCGAGTGCGTCCGCATCATGCGCGCTCAGCCGCGCGACTGACGCTTTTGTCCGTCCCTCGCCGGTGAGCAGATAGCTGCCGTCCGGCGCTGGCAGAAAATTCTGCGCCCGCCGTTCGACGATACGCAGGCCCTGCTCGGCAAGCCCGAGGTCGCGGATCACCTGCGGATTGAGCAGGCTCACGGTGTAGGCTGCGACAGAATTGCGGAAACCCGGATGAAACTCCTCCGTGACCGCCGCTCCGCCGACCACCTTGCGACGCTCGACCACGCGCACGCGCAACCCCGCCATCGCGAGATAGGCCGCGCAGGTGAGGCCGTTATGGCCAGCGCCGATGATGACGACGTCGGTTTCGGTCATGGGAGCTTCTGAATGTTCCACAGTCATTCCGGGGCGATGCGACGGGACCGCGTAGCGCGGCCCGGAGCATCGAACCCGGAATCTCGAGATTCCCCGGTGCGCAACTGCGCACCTGTGGTCTGGTCCTTCGGACCATCCCGGAATGACATTTCTATATCAAGCATTCCTCGCTGCAACATCACGAGCCCCTTTATTGCCCGTTCAGGCGCCTTGTGCTCCATTGCGCCCCGTCCGGCGCCCGCCGGAGGAACTATCCGACGCGAACCGGTGCCCACTTCGCCGGAAAACGCTTTTGCCGGAGCTTTCATGGATTCGATCGTGCAACCCGCCGCCACGGAGCAGCCGTCGTCGTCGCGCAACCGGCTGCTGCTGGCGGTCTACACCGCTGCGATCTTCGTCAGCGCGCTGCTGCTGTTCTCGGTGCAGCCGCTGTTCACGAAGATGGTGCTGCCGCGTCTGGGCGGCTCGCCGGCGGTGTGGTCGGTCGCCATGGTGTTCTTCCAGTCGCTGCTGCTGGCGGGCTACGCCTATGCGCATCTGTTGATGCAGGTCCGGAACCGGATCGTTCCGGTGGTGGTGCATCTGGTGTTGCTGGCCCTGGCCTTCGCCACGCTGCCGCTCGGCATCGCCACCGCCTATGGCGAGCCGCCCGCGTCGGGCTATGCGGTCTGGCTGCTCGGCCTGTTCGTGGTCTCGATCGGGCTGCCGTTCTTCGCGCTCGCCGCCAACAATCCGCTGCTGCAAGCCTGGTTCGTCCGCACCGGCCATCCCGCCGGACACGATCCCTATTTCCTCTATGCCTCCTCCAACATCGGCAGCTTCCTGGCGCTGTTGTCCTATCCGTTCCTGCTGGAGCCGATGTTCACGCTGCACACGCAGAACCGGTTCTGGACCGGCGGCTATGGCCTCCTGATTCTCCTGATCGCCGCCTGTGGCGTGCTGCTGCTGCGCTCGCCAAAACTGGCGGTGGTCGATGCGCGGACCGAGGAGATCAATGCGCCGGCCCCCGGCCTCGTGACGCGGCTGCGCTGGATCTTCCTCGCCGCGGTGCCGTCGGGACTGCTCATCGCCGTCACCGCGCACATCTCCACCGACGTCGCGGCAGCGCCGCTTCTGTGGGTGCTGCCGCTGTCGCTGTACTTGCTCACCTGGGTGGTGGTGTTCCAGTCGCGGCCGCTGCTGCCGCATAAATGGATGCTGATGCTCCAGCCGGTGGCGATCGCGGGCGTGGTCTTCCTGCTGGCCTTCGGGGGCGAACAGAATCTGCTGCTGACGCTCGGCGGTCATCAATTGTGCTTCTTCGTCATCGCCATGGCCTGTCACGGCGAATTGGCGCGGACCCGGCCGGCCGCCAAATATCTCACCGGCTTCTATGTCGCGCTGTCGTTCGGCGGCATGGTCGGCGGCCTCTTTGCAGGCCTCGTTGCTCCATTCACCTTCTCGTGGATCGCCGAATATCCGATCCTGATCGCGCTCGCGGCGCTGTGCCGCCCGTCCGCCAACGAGCGTCTTGCCGGCATCGTCAAATGGTACTGGCTGGCGCTCGCCGCGCTCGCGGTGGCGCTCGTTGCGCCGTCCTACACCACAGGCAGCCTTTCGACCTGGTTCGAGGATCACCGCGTCTGGTTCGCCGGCTCCGTCGGCGTGCTCGCCGCGCTGCTGGCATTGGCGCTCAATGCCGGCCGCTGGAAGATCTCTGCCACGGTTGCGCTCGCGCTGGCGTTGATCCGTGTCTATCCGGCGGATGAGGGCCGCGTCACCACCGTGCGCAGCTTCTTCGGCGTCCACAAGATCGTGGAGACGCCCGGCGGCTATTTCCACGTGCTGATGCACGGCACCACGATCCACGGCGCCGAGCGCTTCCGCAACAATGACGGCACGCCGGTCACCGGGCGGCCCGAGGCGATCACCTATTATCACAAGGACGGCGGCATCGGCCAGGCCATCACCGCGCTCCGCGAGCGCAAGGGCGCGCCGCTGAAGGTCGCCGCGATCGGCGTCGGATCGGGCACGCTCGCCTGTGCCGCCGAGCCAGGGGAGAGCTGGAAATTCTTCGAGATCGACCAGTCGATGGTCGATGCGGCGCGCGACCCGAAGAATTTCCGCTACATCTCGAGCTGCCTGCCGGACCTGAAGCCGGTGATCGGGGACGCACGCCTGACCTTCGCGAAGGAGCCGGACGGCGCCTATGACTTGATCATCGTCGATGCCTATTCGTCGGATGCGATCCCGATCCATCTTGCGACCGAGGAGGCGATGAAGATCTACAAGGACAAGCTCGCTCCGCACGGCGCCGTGGTGATGCACGTGTCCAACCGGCATCTCGATCTCGAAACCGTCGTGGTCGGCATCGCCGATGCCAACGATCTCAAGAGCTGGGTCTTCAACGAGGATTCCGGGCGGGATGCCGACTACATCTTCTCGACCGACGTCGTCATCTCCGCGCGCGAGGAGGCCGACGTCGGCAAGATCGCCTCGTCCAAGGTCTGGGAGCAGACCGAAGCCGACGACAGGGTGCGGGTCTGGACCGACGATTATTCCAACATTCTGGGCGCGCTGTACCGGCGCTTGAGGGATGGGGAGTAGGTTTTTGCGATGTCTCGTGCCCCGGCTCTGCAGAGCAGCGTTGCACGCTGCGCTGCGTCCGGGACACGAGACCGCTCAAGGCGCCACCGGCGTTCCCGCCGGCAGCGCAAGTCCCTTCTCGCCCGCAACCTGCCGCAACAGGTCGGGCCTATCCGAGATGATTCCGTCGACGCCGATCTCGATCATGCGCGTCATGTCCTCGGGCTTGTTGACCGTCCAGACCACGACGCGCAGCCCGAGCCCGTGAGCCTCCGAGACGAGGGCCGCAGTCACATCGTCGAAATAGGGCGACCAGATCGCGCCGCCCGCAGCCTTGATGGTTCGCGGCAGCGAGCCGCCGTGATCGGCGGGGCTGAAACCCGCGGTCCAGTTGGTGGCCTTGTCCAGCACCACGGTCTGTCCTGAACCGCGCTGGAGCGTCAGGTACACGGTCGGAATGGTCGGTGCCTGCTGCTGGACGAGCTGCAGGGTCCTCCAGTCGAACGACTGGATCATGACGCGCTCGGAAAACTTCTCGGCCTCGATCAGCCCGAGCAGTTTGGTGACAAAACCTTGCGGGTCGAGGGATTCGTCCGGATGGTTCGGATCGATCTTGGTCTCGATGTTGAAGCGCACGCGATCGTTGCCGGATTTGCGCACCAGCGCGAACAGCTGCCTCAAGGTGGGAATGCGTGTCCCCGGGACGGCGCGCTGCTCGGGGAATTGCTTGGCGTAGGCACTGTCCGGACGGAGCTGGCCGACGTCATAGCTCCCGACCTCTTCGAGCCGCAGTCGTACGAAGGGCGTGCCGGGCGGAGCGACATAGGCGCCGTTCGCATCCCGTGCCAGATCGGGATTGAGCCCGCGTTCATGCGAGATGATGACCGCGCCATCGGCGGTGACGCCGACGTCGAGCTCCAGTGTGTCCACGCCCATCGACAGCGCGTTGGCGAAGGCCGGCAGGGTGTTTTCCGGTAGCAGCGCCCGCCCGCCGCGATGCGCCTCGAGATCCAAGGCCATGGCTTCTCCTGCTGTGAGAACCGAGAGCACGGTCAGGATCGTCGCGGCACGTGACGGCATCACAGTTCGCAGCCCAAGTGAAAGGACCAAGGGAAAGGAAAGCATATGAAATCTTCGCTTGTTTCGTCCAGTCCCGTGGTCGACAGGCGGTTGACGGAGGCCGTGGAAGGCCGAAACTGGCCCTCCAAAAAAAGGATCGGTCCGGGGACGATTCATATGCGGCTCATCTTCATCGCAACGATGGCGGTTCTCATGGTCGGGCAGGCGGCAGCCAAGGATGTGCTTTCGGGCGCGAGCCTCTATGCGGACGTCGCGCGCTACGAATCCTTCGGCCTGCACCGCTTCGGCTCGCCCGGCGACCGCGCGACGGCGGACTGGATTGCCGGCGAGATGAAGCAGGCCGGGTTCGAGGTCAGCTTCCAGCCCGTCGTGCTCGGCCGGCAATATGTCGTCGAGCAGGCCAGCGCCGAGGCGAGCGGCACGAGCATCGAGGCGACGCCATTCTGGTGGCCGCCGGAAGACAAGGCCAGCTTCCATCTGTCCGCGCTGCTTGCGCGCGACGGTGACGTTGCCGGCAAGATCCTCTGGCTGGAGCTGCCATTCGATCGCGGCGCCTATCTCGGCCCCGCCCATCGCGACGCGATCGCGGAAGCGGCGGCGAGGAAGCCGGCGGCCATCCTGCTGACGATCGGCAATCCCGCGGACGATCGTTTCGCCTACAACGTCACGCAGGAGGATGCGCCCTGGCCGGTGCCGGTGATGGTGGTCGGTGCCAGGTCGCGCGCGACATTCGAGCGCGCAATCGCCTCGGGCGAACCCGTCACCTTCGACGTCAAAGGGCATTATGAGCGCGATGTCGCCGGCCGCAACGTGATCGCCGAGACCGGCGCCGGCCGCGGGCCGACCATCGTCGTCTCGACGCCGATGACCGGCTGGTACTCTTGCGTCTGCGAGCGTGGCCCCGGCATCGCCAACTTCCTCGCGCTGGCGCGCACCGTCGCTGCCGAAAAATGGCCGGCGCATCTCGTCTTCATCGCCACCGCAGGCCATGAAATCGGTCACGGCGGCATGGAGCTGTTCCTGAAGCACGGCGCGCCGGCGCCGAAGGACACGCTGGCGTGGATCCATTTCGGTTCGTCGAACGCGTGCTATGGCTTTGCGGAAGGCGCCCGCACCGAGCGGCCGGAGGAAGAGCGCTATCTCGTGCTGAGCAAATCCGCCGTTGCGCTGACGGACGAGGCCTTCGCCGGGGTCGCGGCAAAACGTCTGGTGACGGAGAAGCAGGCGGTCGGCGAGCTGCGCGACGTGCACGCGGCGGGCTATCCCAATTTCCTCGGCATGGCCGGCCGCCATCGCACGTTCCACACGCCGTCGGACGATCTCGGCGCGACCGGCCCCGAGATCCTCGAGCCGGTCGCCCGCGCTTTCGTCGATGCTGCGCGAAAGATCGTCGAACGCGGCGACGCCGCGTTCAGATAGCGTCAGTTCAGGTAGCGTCAGTTCTGATAGTAGTAGCCGCGCGGCTGGTAGTACTGGCGGGGCTGTGGCTGATAGTAGCCCTGCTGGCCGTAGCCCTGATTGTAATATTGCTGCGGCTGCTGCTGATAGACCTGCGCGTCATAGAGCGGGCGGCTGGCCGGACGCGGCGCCGGATAGCGCGCACCGGTGTCGCTGCCGTCGGCTGGGTAGATGTAATTGTCGTCCTGCGGCATGTAGCGGCGGGCGGGCTGCGCCGGCGGCGTCAGATTCACGGGATCGCCTGATGTGGCGTACTGCTCTTCCGCGGGCTGCGGTGCGCGCGCCACCGCATTGTTGGTGCGGCCGCGGGGATTGCGCGCCAGCGCCACCTGCGCCGAGCCGGTCAGCGTCACCGTGGTGTTGAGCACGCCCTGCTGCTGCACCAGCGCATAGAGCGTCGATGCGTTCTGGCGCGACAGCCGCACGCAGCCATGGGATGCCGGCGTGCCGAGACGGCCGACCGAGTCGGTGCCGTGGATGGCGTGCCCGACCTTGGTGAAGAAGATCGCGTGCGGCATCGGCGCGTCGTCGAATTCCTTGGAGTAGTGGTCCTCTTCCATGCGGAAGGTGCGGAACGCTCCGTTCGGCGTCTCGCGCGAGGGAATGCCCGTCGACACCGGCCAGTGATAGCGCGCGACGCCGTCGACGGCGACGGTCATCTGTTGATTGTCCTTGTCGATGGTGATTTCGACCTTGGCCTGCGCGGTGCCCGCGCTCAAAAGCAGCAGGGAGGTGAAAGTAATGAAAAACGAACGCATCTGAAAACGCATTTGAGTTCTGGCCTCCGGCCTGTTCACGCTAAGCGCCGCGGCTCTCCGTCCCCCGGCGTGCACTATGCCTGCAATCCGGCTTTCGTTCCAGCAGCCGGCCCGGCCATCGTTAACGTGATGCCTGATGTAAGCAAGGCCGCTTTGTGCCGCGCCGCCCGCGGCGATGCTGACATTTTCGCGAGCGGAGATGCGTTCACGACGCCGACAATTCGTCACAAAGGCGCAACCATTTGGCCGCTCCGGGCGTTGAACATGGCCTACCTGACAGGCGGTTTTCGCCGCCGTTGACCTCTTGTATTTCCCTTGGGATCGAAGATGAACAAAGTCCGTATCGCCGCTGCGCAATTGCCGGCCGGTTTACCAGTCCGCCTGCTTTTCGCAGCCGCTGCCATCCTGCTCGCGCTGTTATCGCTGCCGCAAGCCGGCCATGCCCAGGGCATCGTGCGCGGTGCCCAGGAAGGCGCCCATGAAGGCAACCGCATTGCCGGCCCGGTGGGCGGTGTGGTCGGGGGCGCGGTCGGCGCCGGTGTCGGCGGCGCCGTGGGCGCGGTCGAGGGCGTGCTGGGCATTCCCCACCGTCACTACCGTCACTGCCGCGGGTATTATGACGGCTATCACCGCTTCCATTGCTATCGGTGATTGTCATTCCGGGGCGCGACGAAGTCGCGAGCCCGGAATCCATTTATCCACCAGCTCTGTCGCACAATGGATTCCGGGCTCGTGCTTCGCACGCCCCGGAATGACGACAGGGGTCAATTCTTCAGCCGGTACCCGGTGCGGAAAATCCACCAGATCGCGACCAGGCAGATCACCAGGAACGCCGTCGTCATGCAGATGCTGACGGCCACACTCACATCGGCGATCTCGTAGAAGCTCCAGCGGAAGCCGGAGATCAGATAGACGACCGGGTTGAGCAGCGCCACCGTGCGCCAGGTGGGTGGCAGCATGTCGATGGAATAGAAGCTGCCGCCGAGGAAGGTCAGCGGCGTCACCACCAGCATCGGGATCATCTGCAGCTTCTCGAACCCGTCGGCCCAGATGCCGATGATGAAGCCGAACAGGCTGAACGTCACCGCCGTCAGCACCAGGAAGGCCAGCATCCAGACCGGATGGTGGATATGCAATGGAACGAAGAGCCCGGCGGTGGCCAGGATGATCAGGCCGAGGATGATCGACTTGGTCGCGGCGGCGCCGACATAGCCGAGTACGATCTCGAAATAGGAGATCGGCGCCGACAGGATCTCGTAGATCGTGCCGGTGAATTTCGGGAAGTAGATGCCGAACGAGGCGTTGGCGATGCTCTGCGTCAGCACCGATAGCATGATCAGGCCCGGCACGATGAAGGTGCCGTAGCTGACGCCCTCGACCTGGCTGATGCGCGAGCCGATCGCGGCGCCGAACACCACGAAATAGAGCGAGGTGGAGACCACCGGCGAGACGATGCTTTGCAGCAGCGTGCGCCAGGTGCGCGCCATTTCGAACAGATAGATGGCGCGGATGGCGCGGTGATTCATGACGTCCTCACGAGGTCGACGAAGATGTCCTCGAGCGACGATTGCGTCGTGTCGAGATCGTTGAAGCGGATGCCGGCGGTGCGGAGGTCGCTGAGCAGGCTGGTGATGCCGGTGCGCTCGCCCTTGGTGTCGTAGTCGTAGACCAGCGTCGCGCCGGAATCGCAGAGGTCGAGCTCGTAATGGCCAAGGCTCTCCGGCAGCGAGGAGATCTTGTTCTGCAAATGCAGCGTCAGCCGCTTCTTGCCGAGCTTCTGCATCAAGGTCGCCTTGTCCTCGACCAGCACGATCTCGCCCTTGTTGATGACGCCGATGCGATCGGCCATCTCCTCGGCTTCCTCGATGTAGTGCGTGGTGAGGATGATGGTGACGCCGGACTGCTGGAGCGTGCGCACCACCTCCCACATGCCCTTGCGCAGCTCGACGTCGACGCCGGCGGTGGGCTCGTCCAGGAACAGGATCTGCGGCTCGTGCGACAGTGCCTTGGCGATCATCACGCGGCGCTTCATGCCGCCGGAGAGTGTGATGATCTTGCTGTCCTTCTTGTCCCACAGCGAGAGGTCCTTGAGCACCTTCTCGATATGGGCTGGGTTCTTCGGCTTGCCGAACAGGCCGCGGGAGAAGCTCACGGTCGCCCCGACGCTCTCGAAGGCGTCGGTGTGGAGTTCCTGCGGCACCAGGCCGATCAGCGAGCGCGCCTTGCGGTAGGAGGTCTGGATGTCCTCACCGCCGACGAGAACGCGGCCCTCGCTCGGATTGGCGATGCCGCAGATGATCGAGATCAGCGTGGTCTTGCCGGCGCCGTTCGGCCCGAGCAGGGCGAAGATCTCGCCGCGCTTGATATCCAGATTGACGTTCTTGAGCGCCTTGAAGCCGGACCCATAGGTCTTCGACAAATTGGCGACGGAAATGATGGAAGACATGATGGCCGCAAGTCTGAGGGGAAAGGCTGGGGAATGGAGCTGGAACCCGCCCAGGCGGGCCGGTCAGCGGTGCCCTGAGATAGGAATGCCATTGCCCGGTCGCAATTGGCCGGAGAAAAATGGTCTCAAAACAGGCCCTTCGGTGGCAGGTTTCGGGCAAGTGTTGCGCGATGGTCACGGCTTGCTGCTAAGATTGTCGCTCACGCGGCTCTTTGTTGCGTCTGCGAGCAGGCCGTGGCTACGATTCCGGCCAATCGCAAAGCGTATTGTCCCCAGGGAAACCATCGATGAGACCGAACGGCCGTCACACCGCCGGCGCCAGCCAATTGCCCGCCATCCGTGTGTGGGCGATGTGCCTGCTCCTGCTGTCAGCTGTCGCCATGAGCCCGACCACCGCAAGGGCGGCGCCGAGCCAGGCCGCGGCCGCGACCACGCATGTCTACCTGCTCCGTGGCGTGCTCAACATCTTCTCGCTCGGGCTCGACACTATCGGCGCCCGGCTCGAGGCGCAGGGCATCCCGGTGACGGTCGCGAACTTCGTCTCCTGGTCCTCACTCGCCAATGAAGCTGCGACCGCCTACAGGGCCGGCCGCGTCAAGACAATCATCCTGGTCGGCCATTCCTCGGGCGCGACTGCGCTGCCGGACATGATCGCCAAGCTCAACCAGCTCGGCGTGCCCGTGAAGCTCGCGATCGGCCTCGATTCCGTGTTCAAGACCAGGCTCTCGACCGGCGCCGAACGCTACATCAACATCTATATCGGCGATGGTCCCGGCGAGCCGGTGCGGCCGGCGGCCGGCCTGCGCGGCAAGCTCGACAATGTCGACGTGCGCGGCACCGGCGTCGGCCACATCTCGATCGACAAGAACGAGGCGATCCAGCGCCGCGTCATCGCCGAGATCGACGCCGCGATCATGCGCTCGCGCGCGCCGGCACCGGTTGCGGCCGAACCCGGCGCCCCCCGGCAGGCGCGCTCGGCAGCGGCGGCGGCGCCGCGGAACTGAGGAGCTTTGCGCGGCGAGCCATGTTGTTCGACCGCGCAGCTGTCTCTCTGCATTGACCGGCAAGCTCAGAGATCGCGAAGAGTGATCGCGAAGAGTGGAAGTGAGCGGACGCGCGTCATGGCGCGCTCACATCGTCATCCCAAGAACGCGCGAATGCTCTCCGCGATTTCCCTCGCGTGCGTTTCCAGCGCGAAATGTCCGGTGTCGAAGAACTGAACCACTGCGTTGGGATTGTCGCGCTTGAACGCCTCGGCGCCGGGCGGGATGAAGAACGGATCGTTCTTGCCCCAGACGGCCAGGAACGGTGGTTTGTAGGTGCGGAAATAGTCCTGGAATGACGGATAGAGCGCGACGTTGCTCCTGTAGTCGCCGAACAGGTCGAGTTGCACGTCGTCCGAGCCCGGTCGAGCCAGGTAGAAATTGTCGAGGTTCTGCCCGTCCGGCGACACCAGGGACGGATTGGGGACACCGTGCGTGTACTGCCAACGCGTCGCGTCCGGCGTGAGCAAGCCGCGCAGCGCCTCACGGTTGGCGGGCGAAGGATCCTGCCAATAGGCTTTTATCGGAGTCCAGCCGTCGCTGAGTCCATCCTCGTAGGCATTCCCGTTCTGCGAGATGATCGCCGTGATCCGCTCGGGGTGATTCAGCGCGAGCCGGAAGCCGGTCGGCGCGCCATAGTCGAAGACGTAGACAGCGAAACGATCGAAGCCGATCACCTCGGTGAAGCGTTCGATCACCGTAGCGATGTTGTCGAACGTGTAGCGGAAGGTTTCGCGCGAGGGCATGTCGGATTGGCCGAAGCCGGGCAGGTCCGGTGCCACGATGTGAAACCTGTCCGCGAGCAGCGGGATCAGATCGCGGAACATGTGGCCGGCGCTCGGGAAGCCGTGCAGCAGCAGGAGCTTTGGCGCGCCGGCAGTGCCTGCCTCCCGATAGAACACCTTGAAGCCATCAACGTCTGCGGTGCGATAGGTGGTCGGGGCCATAGCCAGTCTCCGTTCGTCCAAGTAACCTGTTTAATGTCATTAATAAGGTTACTTCGTTGGCGAGTAACTTGTCAATTGGTGTTTATCAGGTTACTTCTGCCCTGCCTCTTCAGACCGGCCAAGGACCGCTCATGGACCGCCCACCCGCCATGTTCATCGCCGACTCGCTTGGCCTCGATTTCCTGAATTCGGTGGCGACGCCGGTCGATACGCCCGTCGATTGGATCGACGATGGCGATGGCCTGATCGACTGGCTGGAGCAGGCGAAGCTGGTGCCGGCGGATGAACTGCACGCACTGAAGGCGCGCGCGGCGCCGGGTGAGCTGGATGAGGTCGCGGATCGGGCGCGTGCCCTGCGCGAATGGTTTCGTGGTTTCGTTCTGGAGCATGCCGGCCGGCCGCTCACGGCGGATGCATTGCGCGAACTCGGTCCGTTGAACGGCCTGCTGGAGCGCGAGGAGTCATTCCGCCAGATCGAGCCGGGACACGGTGATGTTGGCGGCGTTCTGAAGCTGCAAACGAAGCGGCGCTGGCGCTCGGCCGAATCCCTGCTGCTGCCGGTCGGCGAGGCCTTGGCCACGTTCGTCTGCGACGAGGACTTTTCCGACGTGAAGGCGTGCGAGGGCCACAACTGCACGATGCTGTTCGCCGACCACACCCGCAGGCGCGCGCGGCGATGGTGCATCATGGCGGTCTGCGGCAACCGCGCCAAGCAGGCCGCACACCGCAATCGGCTCAAGAGCAGGCAGTGACGAGGGCAGGCAGGTGGTGGCTTCGTGCTGCCTGTTGGGCGCGTCCGGCAGATCACGGGCTCCTGATGGGATGGGGGGACCGCGTGTCGCGACCGCGTTCCGTGCCCCAAATTCCACCCAATCGGTGGTCACTAAGCAACCGGGGGACGGCGTTTGCCTTCCGTGGTGGGACTGCTGGACTGATGCTTGATCCAAGGCGAATCCTCGTGCTGGCAGCGGTTGCGCTGCTCGCCTTGAGCACCGGTGCGGCCGTTGCCTCACCCGCCAAGTCAAAGCCTGCCGCGGCCGCGCCCGTTGCGCCGCCGGCCGAGCCGCTGCCGCCGCCGAAGATCTACCTGTTCCGCGGCGCCATGGGGCCGATCTTCTCGACCGGCATGGACCGGCTTGGCGAGAAGCTGACGAAGGCCGGCTTCTCCGCCGACGTCTACGAATTCACCATCTGCCGATGGATCGGCGATCGTGCCATCTCCAGCTACAAGGAAACGCCGGCGCCGATCGTGCTGATCGGTCACTCCATGGGCGGGCTGTGCTCGGTCGTCATCTCCGAGATGGCGGCCAAGGAGAACATCCCGATCAGCCTCGTCATCGCTATCGATCCCGCCCATGCGACCGGCGACGTGCCGCTCAATGTCGAGCGCTTCATCAACATCTTCCTGTCCGACAGCGTGCTCGGCGGCGGCGATGTCGTGGCCGTGCCCGGCTATCGCGGCCATTACGCGAGCTACGATCTCAAAGAGAACAGCCGCGTCTCGCACATCAACATCGAGAAGTCCGACGACATCCATCGCCAGATCGTCGAGATGGTGACGCAGTTGCCGCGCATTCCCGCGCAGGCCCAGGGCGATGCCGTGCCGCTGCGCTATCTCGTGCCGGCGAATACGCTGGTGGAATTGTGGGACTCCGGCGTGCGGGTGCCGGTACGCCGCGGCGACACCATGGAGAGCATCGCCGCAGCCAATCGCGTGCCGCTGTGGTCGATCGCGCAGAGCAACTCGCTTGCAGAGAACGCGACCCTCACGCCCGGCCAGTCCATCGTCGTCCCGCGCCATCTGACGCCGCCCGAGCCGACGGCAGCGCTGACGACGCCGCCGCCTCCGGCGCGGCGGTAAGCGGTTAGCAGCGGAGATCGCCGGGACGGACGTGGCCTGACGCCGAGCGCCATTCCGTGTGTTGCCTTGTCATTCACGCAACCGCTGCCGCGGCAGCCATCTTGGTGCTGGTGTCGCCAAGGACGAGCGAGCCATGGCGGAAGCTTGGCTCGCCGGTCGATAGGGCGCGGCGAGAAGCATCAGAAACAATGCCCTTTCCGCCGCATATTTCGCCGCAGGCCGGCCATTTTCGGACCCGTGCATGACGAGATGTCCTTCGGTCGTGCAGACACGCCAGCGCCATGTCCTTCGGCCGTATCTCCTCAAGAACATTTCGAAGGTCGGGAGGTTATCGGACATTTCAATTCGCCGTGTCAGCTTGCGTCATGAGCATGGTTGCCTTCCCGATCGCCCTCTTTGGAGCTCGAAGGGTGAGGGGAAACGCAGAGGCTGCAAGCTTTTCGATCGCGGAACGCTCCTCGGACAGGCGCCTTTCAATGAACCGCCGCTCGACCTCCGTCAGTTCGGTCTTGAGCAATCGTTGGTAACGGCCGATGTTGTTGCGGTGTGCGCGCAACAAGGCCAGCTCTTCATCAATCATCATCGCAATCCCCCTTGAGCGGCCGTTGCCTAGGCTGCGAGACCGGTTCGCAAGATGGACCGCGTGCGGACCGGCTTGCCGCCCGGAGGACCCTTTGGATGGTGGTCCAGCATCGCAAGCGCGTCCAGAATCTCGTCGATGGTGACGGGCTTGTCCGAGCCCGGCAGTTCTCTCAGCGCCGGGTTTGAGGCAACGCTGGCGGCGTCTGAAGCCCAGGACGCGAGGATCGCTCGCTTCTCGCCGATCGACAGAGCCGGATCCTCGACGACGTCGCGGGGATGAGCATAGACAGAGCCGGGGTGCAGTATTGCGTTCAGGTCGATGATGTTGTCAGCATGATCGATCATGAGAGGTCCTCCTTCTCCTTTCGCTAAAACCTCTGTTTGCATTGGGGGGCGCGGTCGAAGGCCACGGTCGGTCCCGCCCGACGATCAGGCGGGATCACCAAGCCCTCGACAAACGAAAATCAGGCGGCTTTGCCCTCGATCTGATGCACGGTGCCGGACGGCGCGCCTTTGATGGCAATTCGCCGCGGCTTCATGGCTTCAGGAATCTCCCGGATCAGTTCGATCTTGAGCAGACCGTTCTCGAACGCGGCGCTCTGCACCTGAACATAGTCTGCCAGGTTGAACTGCCGCTTGAAGGGCCGCGCGGAAATGCCCCGGTAGAGATACTCGCGTTCGGCCTTGTCCGCCTTGTTTCCCTCGACGATCACCGCATTCTGCTCGGCAGTCACGGAGACCTCGTCGGGCGAAAAGCCCGCGATCGCGAGCGAAATCTGGTAGCGATCCTCGCTGACGCGTTCGATGTTGTAGGGGGGATAATTATCCTCGCCGGCACGCTGTGCCGTTTCAACGAGGTCGAAAAGGCGGTCGAAGCCAATGGTCGAACGCCACAGGGGAGAGAAGTCGTAAGTGCGCATAGCCAAATCCTCCAAGGAGCAAAATGGATACGAGCGGCACCGGACACGACCGGTGCCCGTCTCAGTCGTTCCCGACCCATGAGGCGTCGGGGACGCCACCTCTCGGCGGCAACGGAAAAATAAAAAAACGCAGTTTCGGTTTCAAGAGGGGGGCTAAAATTTTTGGACCCTCCCGCGCCTCGCGGAGGGAGGTGGTCGTGCCTGCGACCAAGGTCAGGCGCCGGGCGCCGCCGGCAACGCCGTCGGAGCCCACCATGGTCGCCGCGCCGGCGTTGCTGAACCCACTACACGTTCGAACCGTGGATCGCGTCGATGACGGCGTCGGTCACCTCCTTCGTCGTCGCCTTGCCGCCGACATCGGGCGTCAGCACGCCGGCCGCGCAGACGCGCTCGACGGCCGTCATCAGCCGTGACGCGGCGTCCTTCTCGCCGAGATGCTCGAGCATCTGCGCGCCGGTCCAGAAGGTCGCGACGGGGTTCGCGATGCCCTTCCCGGTGATGTCGAAGGCCGAGCCGTGGATCGGCTCGAACATCGACGGGAAGCGGCGTTGCGGGTCGATGTTGCCGGTCGGCGCGACACCGAGGCTTCCCGCCAGCGCGCCGGCAAGGTCGGAGAGGATGTCGGCGTGCAGGTTGGTCGCCACGATGGTGTCGAGGCTCTTCGGATGCAGCGTCATGCGCACCGTCATGGCGTCGACCAGCATCTTGTCCCAGGTCACATCGGGGAATTCGCCGGCGACCTCGGCCGCGATCTCGTCCCACATCACCATGCCATGGCGCTGCGCGTTCGACTTGGTCACGACGGTCAGGAACTTGCGCGGACGCGACTGCGCGAGCTGGAATGCGTAGCGCATGATCCGCGTCACGCCGACGCGGGTGAAGACGGCGACTTCGGTGCCGACCTCTTCCGGCAAACCTCTGTGCGCGCGGCCGCCCATGCCGGCATATTCGCCTTCGGAGTTCTCGCGCACGATCACCCAGTCGAGATCGCCGACGCCGACATTGCGCAGCGGCGAGGCGACGCCCGGCAGGATTTTTGTCGGCCGCACATTGGCGTATTGGTCAAAGCCCTGGCAGATCGGCAGGCGCAGGCCCCACAGCGTGATGTGATCGGGCACGTCGGGGGCGCCGACCGCGCCGAAATAGATCGCGTCGAACTTCTTCAGCTCCGCGAGGCCGTCGGCCGGCATCATCACGCCGTGCTTCTTGTAGTAGTCCGAGCCCCAGTCGAAGGTCTTGACGTTGAAGGCGAGGTCGCCGCTGCGCCTGGCCAGCGCCTCCAGCACGCGGACGCCGGCCGAGATGACCTCGGGGCCGATGCCGTCGGCGGGGATGGCTGCGATCGAATGGGTGCGCATGGAAATGCTCCGTTTGAGAGATGATCAGTGGGATTGCGGGACGGGTTCGACGGGCGCGGTCTGCGCGCGCGACAATAGCAGGGTGAGGACCGCGGAGAGAACGAGCAGGCCGGCGACGAAGTAGAGCCCGCCGACGAAGCTGCCGGTCTGGTCCTTGATCCAGCCGATCATGGCGGGCCCGACGAAGCCGCCGAGATTGCCGATCGAGTTGATCGTGGCGATGCCGGCCGCGGCCGCGGGACCGGACAGGAACAGCGTCGGCATGCTCCACAGCGGCGGTTTTGCCGAGGAGATGCCGATGTTGACGAGCGCGAGCGCAACCAAAACGGCGACGACGCCGGTCGCAAGGCCGGCATAGGCGAGCCCGGCTGCGGCGAGCAGGCACGCCCACACCACATGCCAGGTCCGCTCGCCGGTGCGGTCCGAATGCCGCGCCCACAGGATCATGGCGACGACCGCGGCGGTTGCCGGCAGCGCGTTGAGGAAGCCGACCTGGAGCGAGGACAGGCCGAACTGCTTGATGATCTGCGGCGCCCAGACGCCGAGCGTGTAGAGGCCGGCCGAGGTGCCGAAATAGATCAGCGCCAGCGCCAGCACGCGCGGATCGGCAAGCCCGCGCCAGATGCTGTGGCTCGCGGTTGCGGCCTTGCTGGTGGTCTCCGCGTTCATGGTCTCGACCAGCCAGCGGCGCTCGTCATCAGTGAGCCATTTCGCCTTCTCGGGGCGGTCGGTCAGGAAGCCGAGCACGACGAAGCCGAGCAGCACGGCCGGCAGCGCCTCCAGCACGAACAGCCATTGCCAGCCCTTGAAGCCGAGCAGGCCGTCCATCTCCAGCAGCGCACCTGATATCGGCGAGCCCAGCACGGTGGAG
Source organism: Bradyrhizobium sp. 1200_D9_N1_1 (assembly GCF_052075915.1). Classification (NCBI taxonomy): domain Bacteria; kingdom Pseudomonadati; phylum Pseudomonadota; class Alphaproteobacteria; order Hyphomicrobiales; family Nitrobacteraceae; genus Bradyrhizobium; species Bradyrhizobium sp. 1200_D9_N1_1. The sequence continues at coordinate 2,715,265 of NZ_CP197226.1, forward strand.
AGCGGCGCTGCCGCCATGAACAGCGCGGTCACCGCGGCGCGCTGGCGCGCCGGGAACCAGTAGGAGAGGTAGAGGATGATGCCGGGAAAGAAGCCGGCCTCGGCGACGCCGAGCAGGAAGCGCAGGATGTAGAAGCCGGTCGGCCCCTGCACGAACGCCATCGCCGCCGACACGATGCCCCAGGTGATCATCACCCGCGCGATCCAGATCCGCGCACCGATCTTGTGCAGGATGATGTTGGAGGGCACCTCGAACAGGAAATAACCCCAGAAGAAGATGCCGGCGCCGAAGCCGTAGACCGCGGGCGACAGGCCGATGTCCTTGTTCATCGTCAGCGAGGCGAAGCCGATATTGACGCGGTCGATGAAGGCCACGAAGTAGAGCAGCATGATGAAGGGAACGATGCGCCAGGTGATCTTGCGCAGCACGCGCGTCTGAATCTCGTTCGCCACCCTGGCCTCCTCAAGTTCCGGCTTGTTGTTGTGTCGGCGGACCCGGAGGTCCATGCCGGCAACGTAGTCGGGAGGAAAGGGGGGACTCAATTGGCGCTGGTTTATACAAAAAAATGATATAATCCTCGCGAGGAGAGGCGAGAGGACCCTGGATGGAATTGCATCAGCTTCGATGCTTCGTGGCGGCGGCCGAGCAGTTGCATTTCGGCCATGCGGCGCAGCAGCTCCAGATGCTGCCGTCTGCGCTCGGGCGCCAGATCAGGCTGCTGGAAGAGGACCTGGGCACGCGGCTGTTCGCGCGGACCACGCGCGCGGTGTCGCTCACCGAAGACGGTGCGACGCTTTTGCGCGATGCCCGCGCCATCCTCGCCAAGGTCGAGGCGGTCGAGAATAATCTGCGCAACCGTTCGCGTGCCGGGGCCGCCCGGCGGCTGCGGGTCGGCGCCATCGACAGCGCGGCGGCGGGATTGCTGCCGCCGCTGCTGCGCGATTTTCGCGACAAGCATCCCGACATCGCGGTGCAGCTTCTGGAGGACAAGACGGTCCGGCTGCTGCCGAAGATTTTGACCGGCGCGCTCGATCTCGCTTTCGTCCGCCCGCCCGACAGCGCGGACAAGCGGCTCGAATTCCGCGATCTGCTCCAGGAGACCGCCATCGTGGCGTTCCCGCAGCGCCACGCGCTCGCGGAGCGCAAGTCGATCACGCTGGCGCAGATCGCCGACGAGGCCATGCTGGTGCCGGACCGCCGATCGCGGCCGCACAGCCACGATCTCACGATCAAGCTGTTCGAGCAGGCCGGCCTCACGCCGCGCATCGTGCAGGTCGCCGACGAGAAGCAGACCATCATCCATCTGGTGGCAACGAAGCTTGGGGTGGCGATCGTGCCGCGCTGGACCACGCGCATGGCGGTATCAGGCGTGCGCTTCGTGCCGCTCCGGCCGAAGCAGAGCGGCCCGGTCGGCCGGCTGCCGCTCGCCGCCGCCTGGCTGCGCGGCTCGCGCGATCCGGCCCGCGATGCGATGCTGGCGGTGCTCGAGGCCCGCCTGCGCAGCTATGCGCGCGAGGCCTGAGGGGCTATGACATTGGCGTGGATAGAAGGTGGAAGCTGATGACGGATCGGAAAGCTTCGAGCGAATTACGGGTGGCCATCGCAGGCCTGGGCTCGATCGGCACCAAGATCGCGGCCGCGCTCGATCAGGGCATCGAGGGGCTGACACTGTCCGCCGTCGCCGTGCGCGATCCCGCCAAGCATCAGGCGTTCCTCAACGGACTGCGCCGCCCGCCGCGGGTTTTGCCGATCGACCAGCTCGGCGAGGCCGCCGGCATCGTGGTCGAGTGCGCACCGAGCAGCCAGCTGCGCGCGATCGTCGAGCCGGCAGTGAAGCGCGGCAAGGCCGCTGTCGTCGTCAGCGTCGGCGGGCTGCTCGACAATTTCGATCTCGTCGATCTCGCCCGTGCCAATGGCGGCCGCATCATCGTGCCGACCGGCGCGCTGATCGGACTCGATGCCGTCAACGCCGCTGCCATCGGCACCATACATTCGGTGAAGATGGTGACGCGCAAGCCGATCGACGGGCTGAAGGGTGCGCCCTTCATCGTCCAGAACAACATCGACATCGACAAGCTGCGGGAGCCGCTCAAGCTGTTCGAGGGTACGGCGCGCGAGGCCGCAAAAGGCTTCCCGGCCAATCTCAACGTCGCGGTCGCGCTGTCGCTCGCGGGTGTCGGGCCTGATCGCACCTCCGTGCAGATCTGGGCCGATCCGACCGTCACGCGCAACGTTCACCGCATCGAGGTCGAGGCGGATTCGGCGCGCTTCTCGATGTCGATCGAGAACATCCCCTCCGAAAATCCCAAGACCGGGATCATCACCGCGCTGTCGGTAATCGCGCTGCTGCGCAAGCAGCGCGCCACACTGTGCGTCGGGACGTAAACCTTTACGCGCCCGTCACGCGCCAGATCACGTTGCCGACGTCGTCGGCCATCAGCAGCGATTTCTTGTCGGGGCCGATCACGACGCCGACCGGGCGGCCGTAGGATTCCTTTTCGTCCGGGGACAGGAAGCCCGACAGGATGTCGCGACCGGGGCCGGAAGGCTTGCCGTTCTCGAACGGGATGAACACCAGCTTGTAGCCGGACAGCTTGCTGCGATTCCACGAGCCGTGCTGGCCGATCACCATGCCGTCGGGGAAACCCGGCAGCGTGCCTGCGGGCATCCAGCACAGGCCGAGCGAAGCGGTGTGGCCGCCGAGCGCATAGTCCGGCGTGAGCGCCTTGGCGACCATTGCCGGATCCTGCGGCACGCGGTCGTCCACCGTCTTGCCCCAGTAGCAATAGGGCCAGCCATAGAAGCCGCCGTCACGCACCGAGGTGAGATAGTCCGGCGGCGTCTCGTCGCCGAGCCCGTCGCGCTCGTTGACGACGGTCCAGAGCACGCCGGTCGTTGGCTCCCAGGCAAGGCCCACTGGGTTGCGCAGGCCGGCACCAAAAATGCGATGCGTGCCGGCGGCGAGGTCGAGCTCATAGACCGCGGCGCGGCCTTCCTCGACCTCCATGCCCATCTCGGCGATGTTGCTGAGCGAGCCGACGCCGGCATAGAGCTTCCTGCCGTCGGGACTGGCGAGCAGGCTGCGCGTCCAGTGGCCGCTCGGCTTGAACGTGGTGAGCCGCTTGCCCGGTGCAGTGATGCGGTCGGCATTGGCGACATAGGGGAAGGCCATCACGCCGTCGGTGTTGCCGACATAGAAGGTGTCGCCGACCAGCGCCATGCCGAACGGCTGGCTGAGGTTCTCCATGAAGGCGCCGCGAACTTCGGCGACGCCGTCGCCGTCCTTGTCGCGCAGCAGCGTGATGCGGTTGGCGGAAACGCCGAGCGCGGCGGCGCGCCGCATCGTCGCCTGCATCGCGTAGTGAAACACGGATCGCGGCGGCCCCGCGATCTGGGTCGCTTCCGCGATCAGCACGTCGCCATTGGGCAGCACCTCGATCCAGCGCGGATGGTCGAGGCCGGTTGCGAACGCATTGACCTTGAGCCCGGGCGCGACGGTCGGCTTCTGGCCCTCGCTCCAGCCGCGGGCGGTCGGCATCTTCAGCGTCGGGATCGCGCCTTGCGGCTTTGCCTCGGGAATGGCGGGCGTCTGGCCCCATGCGGGCGCAGGCTCTGTGCCGGACAGCTTCCGCCATTGCAGAGCGATGCCGCCGAGAAGCGCAACGAACTGCGCAAAAATGCTGGAAAAGGTCATGAGAAGCCCCTGTCGAACCTGCGGCACAGTCCAACGCCGGATTGCTCCAGGCCCCGCGCGGGCCCAGGCCTGATCGTCGACCTCTCCAGGTCAACGATGGGTGTCGTCGTGCCTCATTGCGCGCGCATCCAACTGGGTGGCGGTAAAAAGGTCAACCTGTGCGGGCTCGGATCGGGCCGTTTATGGCGCGGATGGCAGCACGCCGAATTTGCATGGCAAGGATGCAGGCGCCGATGCAGTGGCGCACGCTGCCTCCTCAACGTCGTCCTGGCTTTCGCCAGGACGACATCGGAGGATATGGCGGGCTTGTTACATCACCGCGGCGACAGGAACGGGATGATCATCGGCACGCGGCGGCAATAGGCGCCGTAGGCGTCCTCGCCGAGCTCCTTCGACAGGAACACCTCTTCCATCCGCCCCTTCTGCCACATGCCGAGCGAGATCAGGATCGCGCCGAGGATCGCGGTCACCGTCCCGACCGCGATGCCGGTCGCCAGCATGCCGGCGATCAGGCCGGTGTAGATCGGATGACGCACGATGCCGTACGGGCCGGTGTCGATGACGCGGTGGTCTTCCTTGTGGGTGATGGTGTTGGACCAGAATTTTCCGAGATGCAGCCGTCCCCACCAGGTGAAGGAGATGCCGGCGAGCACGATCAGCGCGACGATGTAGACGCCGGTGTTGCTGAACACCCAGAGCGGCTTCTCACCGAGCACTTCGGCGGTCCACGGCGTGAACAGGATGCCGCCGACCAGGATCGGGATGCGATAGCGGCCGGACTCCAGGGTCATCACCTGCTTTTGCGTGCGGCCCTGCCAGAACGAGGCGCCGACCCAGCTGGCGAGCCAGGCGAGCCAGATCAGGGCGAGCAGTTGCGTCGGCCAGGTCGTGGTCCAGCCACCCCAGGCGACAGAGAGAAGCTTGCTGAAATCGAAGGACATGAAGGTTCTTTGCGTTAGGCGGCGGCTTTAGCCAGCGCGCGAGGAGAGCGCGTGTTGCTTGATGGCGCCGGAGGGCTGCACGCCGCCGCGGGCGAGCAGATGGGTGATGGTTTCGCGCAGGACCGGCTCGATCGGGCGCGGCGAGTAGCCGAGCTCGGTTCGCGCCTTGCCGATCGAGAGATCGCTCGCGGCGAGCGCAATGCGCACGCCCTCGGCGGTGCCGTTGGGCGGCCGGCGCGTGAAGTTGTCGGATAGATATTCGAGCATGATGCCGGAGAGCTCGGCGATCTTGCCAGGCACGACGATCGGGAACTGGCGGCGGCCGCTCATCGCCGACATCATCCGCAGGATGCGGCCGAGCGGGACGCAGTCGCCGCCGAGGATGTAGCGCTGGCCGATGCGGCCGCGCTCCATGGTCAGCACGAGGCCCATGGCGACGTCGCGGACATCGACGAGATTGACCAGGAAGTTGAGGTGCGGCTGCACCTTCTTCTGGAGGAAGTACCAGAGCATCGCCGTCGGCGGCGTCAGGTTGTGGTCGGCAGCTCCGATCGGCATGGTCGGCGTGCCGATCACGAGCGGAAAGCCACTGGCCGCGGCCTTCGCGGCGTGATGCTCGGCGAGCGACTTCGACCGCGTATAGGCGCCGGGCATCGCGTCGGCCGGCTGGAGCGCTTCTTCGGCGGGAACGCCGTCGAGGTCGGCATAGGGGAACAGGATCGATTCCGTCGAGCAATGCAGGAAGCGCGACACGCCGCGCTTCATCGCAGCCGCCAGCACGACCTCGGTGCCGCGGAAATTGACGTCGTGAAAGTCCTGCTTGTTGGCAACCCACATGCCGGGCAGGCCGGCGAGGTGATAGACCTGATCGACGCCGGCCAGCGCGGCATCGACCGCGGCGCCGTCCAGCACCGAGCCGTGAACATAGTCGACGTCGGTATTGGCGGCGGCCGGCGGCCGGACATCGAGAACACGCACCCGCTGCCCACGGGCGCGGAGCGATTCTACGAGATGATGTCCGATGAAGCCGCTGCCACCGGTAACCAGTACGAGAGCCATGAAGAAGGTTTGCTGTTTCGCTTCTAGAGCTATCGGGTTGAAAGGGAATTGGTCGGAAGAGGCGCCAGAATCGCGGCAAGGTCGCGACGGAAGCCCAGTGCAATGAATAATTTTGCCATGACAAACATCGGTCCCAGCAAAAGATGCGACGGAAACGTGAATAACGAGGCTTCGCGCCCCTCAAAAACCTTGTGGCCGATGGTCTGCGCGGCGAGGCCGAGCACGACCAGCGTGGCGAAAATCGCCCACATCGTCATGGTGCTGACTTGCGTCGAAATGGTCGTCGCGATCGAAAACAGCACGACGGAGACGGCCAGAATGCCGACCCCGAGCGCCATGTCGAGCATCAGCCAATAGATCAGAACCGGCAATGCCAGGATGACCGCCAGGCTGAGTTCCGTTCCGAACAGCGGCACCTTCACCAACGTCAGCGGCAGCACGGCGCCCGTGAACAGCAAGAGGATGCCGACCACGTGCATCGCCGTATTCCGGGGATCGCGATGGTACTCGACGTAAACGGCAAGTTGGCGTTGGAACAAGCCACCCATCTTGGTCTCATGCAGCACAGGGTTGGGGAAGGACGAACCAGAGCCTATAGCACCTGATAGAGCAGTGCACAAACCGGCACTATTGTCGCGCAAAACCGTGCTGTCGCACTGTGAAACAGGTCACAAAACGGTCAGGACTTCAATGGGTTCCGTCAGGCGTCGAGGCGCGCCTCGTCAGCGCTTCTTGGCGGGCTTTTTCGCCGCAGGCGCAGGTGCCGCAGCCGGATGCGCGGGTGCCTCCTCCGGTACCTTGGCAAAGGTCAGGATTTGCAGCTGGCCGTTGGCGGCCGAGGTCGGCTTGGCGCGGTCGAGAAACTGCTCCTCGCCGAGGCCGATCGGATGCAGCCGCTTGGTCGAGATCTTGAACGTGTTCACCAGCACGTCGCGGATCGCGTCCGCCCGGCGCTGGCTCAGGATCGCGTTGGCCTCGCGCGTCTTCGCGTTGGATTCGACATGGCCGACGATCAGGAAGGTGTAGGGCAGCAGCGAGGCATGAACCAGCGCATCCGCGATGCGGCCGACGGTCTGGTAGGACGCCGGCTGGATGATCGGCGTGTCGGCGTCGAACTGGATCTGCGCGTTGAAGGCGGGCAGCTTGGCGAGATCCGGCGCAATCGGCGGCCGGTTCACCGGACCCGGATCGTTCTTGATCCTGGCCTTGGCGCGCTCCATCACCTGCTGCTTCAGCGCGGGAAGGTCGATTTCGGCGGCCTCTTCGAAATGATTCAGCTTGCCGACGATGTCGTCACGGGTCGGCGGCGTCGTCTGCGCGCTGGCTGCGCCCGCGAGCAAAGCCATGCCGAGTGCGATGCCTAGTCCGGCGGTGGAGAGCCCCTTCGCGCGCATCATCGATACCCCGCGTCGTCCACGGCCTTCAGGCAGTTGTTGCTGATGCCCTTGGGCGTCGAGACCAGGCAGGGGATCGACCTGCTGGTCTCTTTGGTCGAGCCGCCGCAGACCTTGACGATCTCGCGCTGGCAGGCGTTCGCCACCGTGACGCGTGCGGCGACGCGCTTCTGGATGGCGTCGAAGGCGCCGAGATAGTCGCTCTGGCATTGCTGGGAGAGCACGTCGCGGTTGCGGGACAGGCACTCCTTCAGGCGGGTCGAGTCCGGATTGACGCCGCGGCAATTGGCGACGATTTCCGCGCCGCAGCTCTTGGCCAGCAGCCCGATCGAATCGCCAAAGCTCATGGTCTCCGCCGCCGCGAGCGACGGCATACCCAATGCCAGCAAGATCAGTGTGATGGAGCCCCGGACCATGGGCGCATCTGATACGGGGAAGTTCGCGGTGGTCAAGGGGCGTGGTGGGAAGAAACACGGCGGCGTAACGCCGCCGCAACACGGCAAGGCCTGCTCACGCCCGCTGCACGAAGCTGTCCACGACCTTCTTCTCGCCGGCCTTGTCGAAGGCGATGGTGAGCTTGTTGCCGTCGATCTTGGTGACGCGGCCGTAGCCGAATTTCTGGTGGAAGACACGGTCGGAGAGCGAGAATTCCGAGGTCGTGCCGGTGGATTTGGCGACCAGCTCGCCCTCGATCGTCATCGGCCCGCGCCGGCGCGAGGAGAAGCTGCCGAAATCCGGTCCGGAAGACGAGGAGGACGAGAACGTCGCGGCCTCTTCCTCGAAGCTGCCGTGGCCGCCGGCGCCGGTGCGGCCGCCGCCCCGGTTGCGGTTGGCCTGCGCCCGCTGCCAGCCCGGCGTCGTATAGCTGGAGCCGAACGCCTCCATGTCGTCGAAGCGGGAGGCGCCGTAGCCGCCGGTTCCGCCCCAGGCCGAGCCACCCTTGGATTCCGTGATCTCGACATTGGCCGCCGGCAATTCGTCGAGGAAGCGCGACGGGATCGTGGTCGTCCAGGTGCCGTGGATCCGGCGGTTGGTCGCGAAATAGATCATGGCGCGGCGCCGCGCCCGGGTCAGGCCGACATGGCCGAGCCGGCGCTCTTCCTCGAGGCCGGCGCGGCCCTGTTCGTCCAGCGTACGCTGGCTCGGGAACAGGCCTTCCTCCCAGCCCGGCAGGAACACGTTGTCGAATTCGAGCCCCTTGGCCGAATGCAGCGTCATCAGCGACACCGCGTCCTCCTCGGCGCCGCCGTCGCGGTCCATCACCAGCGAGATGTGCTCGAGGAACCCTTGCAGGTTCTCGAACTCCTCCATGGAGCGCACCAGCTCCTTGAGGTTTTCGAGCCGGCCCGCGGCGTCCGCCGAACGGTCCTTCTGCCACATCTCGGTGTAGCCGCTCTCGTCGAGCACGATCTGGGCGAGGTCGGTATGCGCGGTGACTTCGCGCTGGGCGCGCCAGCGGTCGAACTGGGCGACGAGGTCGCGCAAGGAGCCGCGCGCCTTCGGCTTCAGCTCGTCGGTCTCGACCACCGCACGCGCCGCCTCGAACAGCGGAATGCGGCGCTTGCGGGCGTGGTCGTGTAGCATCTGCACGGTGGCATCGCCAAGGCCGCGCTTGGGCGTGTTGACGATGCGCTCGAAGGCGAGATCGTCGGCCGGCGAGTTGATGACGCGAAGATAGGCCAGCGCGTCGCGGATTTCGGCGCGCTCGTAGAAGCGCGGGCCGCCGATCACGCGATAGGGCAGGCCGAGCGTGACGAAACGGTCTTCGAACTCGCGCATCTGATAGGACGCGCGCACCAGGATCGCGATCTCGTTCAGCTTCTCGCCCTGGCGCTGGATCTGCTCGATCTCCTCGCCGATGCCGCGCGCTTCCTCCTCCGAATCCCAGGAGCCCGTGACCGTGACCTTCTCGCCGTCCTGGTCCTCGGTGCGCAGCGTCTTGCCGAGCCGACCTTCATTGTGCGCGATCAGGTGCGAGGCGGCGGCGAGGATGTGGCCGGTGGAGCGGTAGTTGCGCTCGAGGCGGATCACCTTGGCGCCGGGGAAGTCGTGCTCGAAGCGCAGGATGTTGTCGACCTCGGCGCCGCGCCAGCCATAGATCGACTGGTCGTCGTCGCCGACGCAGCAGATGTTTTTGACATGGGGCGCGGCCAAAGGCGCGCCGACCGCTTGCTCCGTCATTCCGGGGCGATGCGCAGCATCGAACCCGGAATCTCGAGATTCCGGGTTCGCGTCTTCGACGCGCCCCGGAATGACGGCCTTGGTCGACGCCGGCGCCTGCGACAGCAGCCGCAGCCACAGATATTGCGCGACGTTGGTGTCCTGATATTCGTCGACCAGGATGAACTTGAAGCGCTGCTGGTACTGCCTGAGGATATCCGGGTGCTCGCGGAAGATGCGGATGTTCTCCAGCAGCAGGTCGCCGAAATCGGCCGCGTTGAGGATCTTCAGCCGCTCCTGATAGCTCGCATAGAGCTTGCCGCCCTTGCCGTTGGCGAACATCGCGGCCTCGCCCGAGGGCACCTGCGACGGCATCAGGCCGCGGTTCTTCCAGCCGTCGATCAGGCCGGCCAGCATGCGCGCGGGCCAGCGCTTGTCGTCGATGTTCTCGGCCTGCAGAAGCTGCTTCAAGAGCCGCACCTGGTCGTCGACGTCGAGCACGGTGAAGTTAGACTTGAGCTGCGCCAGCTCGGCATGGAAACGCAGGATGCGTCCGCCGATGGAGTGGAAGGTGCCGAGCCACGGCATGCCTTCGACGGCGTGGCCGAGCATCTGGCCGAGCCGGTGCTTCATCTCGCGCGCGGCCTTGTTGGTGAAGGTCACCGACAGGATCTCGGCGGGGCGGGCGCGGCCCTGGCTCAGGATATGGGCGATGCGCGTGGTCAGCACGCGCGTCTTGCCGGTGCCGGCGCCGGCCAGCACCAGGACCGGGCCGTCCAGCGTCTCCACTGCATCGCGCTGCTCCGGATTGAGCCCGGACAAATATTTCGGGCCCACAGAGGCGCGCGCACGCGCGGCGATGCCGCCGGCTGCGGGCTGGTGGTCGGGTACGCTGGTGATCTTGCTCGGCTCGGTCATGCGAATCATTTGGCCCCACGATGGCACCGCGGGGTGACGGGAGGGAGCCTTCTTAACAGGGATTGGTGCCTATATGGGGCGGCGATGCAGGGTTTTCCACGTACGCGGCGGGCCGATTTGTTCCTCCGACCCTGCGAATTTCCGCCTAGCGTGGGCAGGAACCATCGTTCCCGCGTCGAGATTGTCTGGACAGGTGGCGCGGCCAACCGCGCCGACGCAGACAAATATCAAGACGAGGATTTGACCATGCTTGGCTGGGTTGTGACGTTTCTGGTTATCGCACTGATCGCCGGTATCCTGGGCTTTGGCGGCATCGCCGGCGCTTCGATCGAAATCGCCAAGATCATCTTCTTCATCGCGGTCGTGCTGTTCCTGGTTTCGGCCGTGGTCGGCCTCGCCCGCGGCCGCACCAGGATATAGGCGCCTAACGCTTCGAGGGCATCGCCACGCTCCGGCCGATGCCCTCGGGCCGAGCCGAGGTGCTGTGGGCCCTGGCGATGCCCGCGATGCGCTGCTGGATATCGGGTGGAAACGCCGCAACGCGCCGCGCATTCATGTCCATGTGCAGCGACATGTTCTCCGAGGTGGCCGATAGCCAGCCTTCGGTGGCGTGCCTCATCTCCTCGAACGTATGCAGCCGCTTGTCGTCGGCCTCCAGCAGCCACACCAGGATCCGCACGGGATCGCCGAGATGGATCTCGCGCAGATAGCGCACATGGCATTCGGCAGTGAAGGTCGAGCCGTGACGCTCTTTCTTGTAAGTAGGACCGATGCCGAGCTCGAGCCAGAACTCGTCGATCGCCCGGTCGAACATCACGTTGTAATAGGCCATGTTGAGATGGCCGTTATAGTCGATCCATTGCGGCTCGATCTGCATGATCGAGGCGCTGAACGGCTCGGCCTTGGGCGCAGCAGTGGCACTCTCCGGCATGTGTCCTTCCCTAGCTATGCATCCGGTCGCTTGACTTGACCGGTTAGATGTCCTTTGCCACGGTTCTTCTGTCGGAGGAATTTCCGTGGGTACGACCATCACCAATAATCCGCCGCGGCCGGAGCCGAAAGCCCTCGCGAGCGCACTGGAGCAGCTTGCCGCACGCTTCGGCAACCGCCTCATCACCTCGCAGGCCGTCCGCGAGCAGCACGGCCATACCACCACATGGATTCCCAACCAGCCGCCCGACGGCGTGGTGATGGCGCAGGAGACCGCCGACATCCAGGACGTGGTGCGCATCTGCGCCAGGAACCGCGTGCCCGTGATCGCCTTCGGCACCGGCACCTCGCTGGAGGGCCAGGTCAATGCGCCCGCTGGCGGCATCTCGATCGACCTGCGCGACATGAACAAGGTGCTCGCGGTTCACACCGAGGATCTCGACTGTGTGATCCAGCCCGGCGTCACCCGCAAGGCGCTCAACGAGCATCTGCGCGACCAGGGCCTGTTCTTCCCGATCGATCCCGGCGCGGACGCCTCGCTCGGCGGCATGGCCTCGACGCGCGCCTCCGGCACCAATGCGGTGCGCTACGGCACCATGCGCGACAGCGTGCTGGCGCTGAAGGTGGTGCGCGGCGACGGCGAGATCATCACGACAGGCACGCGCGCCAAGAAATCATCCGCCGGCTACGACCTGACGCATCTGTTCGTCGGCGCCGAGGGCACGCTCGGCATCATCTCGGAACTGACCATCCGCCTGCGGGGCATCCCCGAGACCATCGCGGCCGGCGCGGTGTCGTTCGAGACGGTGCATGGGGCGTGTCAGGCCGTGATCCTGGCGATCCAGACCGGCATTCCCGTGGCGCGCATCGAGCTGCTCAACGCCGCGCAGGTGAAGGCCTGCAACGCCTATTCCAAGCTGACGCTGCCGGAGACGCCGCTGCTGCTGATGGAATTCCACGGCAGCGAGATCGAGGTCGCCGAGCAGTCCAAGGCCTTCGGCGAGATCGCAAAGGAATGCGGCGGCGGCGACTTCTCCTGGACCACCAAGCCGGAGGATCGCACCAAACTGTGGCAGGCCCGGCACGACGCCTATTGGTCCGTCAAGGCGCTGCGGCCCGGCGACAGCGTCGGCGTGGTCGCAACCGACGTCTGCGTGCCGATCTCGCGGCTGGCCGATTGCGTCAGCGAGACCGAGGAAGATCTCAAGCGCCTCAATCTGCTATCGCCGATCGTCGGCCATGTCGGCGACGGCAATTTCCACTGCTCGCTGGTCTGCGACACCAACGACGCCGATGAAATGGCGCGCGGCGAGGAGTTCATGCATCGTCTGGTCGAGCGCGCGCAGGCGATGGACGGCACCTGCACCGGCGAGCACGGCATCGGCCAGGGCAAGCAGAAATATCTCAAGGCCGAGCTTGGCCCCGAGGCGCTCGACGCGATGCGGGCGCTGAAACAGGCGCTCGACCCGCTGAATATCTTCAATCCCGGCAAGATCGTGCCGGAGGCGTAGCGCGCGCCTGCTGCGTCGCGGTCGCGGAACTTTCGGCCGCCAGGCTGGTTCCAATTCCCGTCAACTTCCGATGCCTCAATGGCGCGGCTCTGCGGGGAGGATGCGATGTTGCGACCGGTCATTGGAATTGCCGTGATGGCGCTTGCCTGCATGCTGGCGGGCACGGCTCTGGGCAAGGGCGGTGGCGGCCATGGCGGTGGCGGTCATGGCGGTGGGCACGGAGGCGGTCATGGTGGCGGGCATGGCGGTGGCCACCATGGTGGCGGCGGCCATTTTGGCGGTCATGGCTTCGGGCATGCGCATGGCGGCGGACATCATGGCGGGCCGCGCTTCGCAACGGGAGCTCGGCATGGTGGTCCGAACTTCGGTCAGATCCGCAATGCGGCCGTCCGCCCGGCGAATTTCCGCAACGCCCTCAACGCGCATTCCAGCGCCTTCCGCAACGGCCGTCTGATCGGTAATCCGGCGGCGCGAGCCCAGATCGCAGCGGCGGCCGCGCTCGCCGGCTGGCATGGCGCCAGCAGCGGATGGTGGCAACATCCGGGTGGCGGTTATGGCTGGGCCGGACCGCTGTTCTGGCCGTTCGCCTATAACGATCTCTACGACTACACGATCTGGGGCGACGGTCTCGGCTTCTGGGGCTACGGCTACCCGGACATCTATGCCGGCATCTTCGGGCCCTATGGCTATGACGGTCTTTCGGCCTATCTGCCGCAGCGGCCGCCGGGACGGCGGCAAGCGCGCGGCGTTGCGCTGGATCAGCTTTGCGGCAGCGACCGCCGCGAGATCGTCGGTCTGCCGATCGACCAGATCGCCGCCGCAGTGCAGCCGAGCGAGGCGCAAGGCGCAAGCCTCGACGAACTCGGCAACGCCTCGACCCTGGCGGCGGGCATGATCCGCGCGTCCTGCCCGGCGCAGGTCGCGGCGACGGCGCCCGGTCGGCTGGCGGCGATGCAGCAGCGCATCGAGGCGATGGCGAAAGCCGTCGATCTCGTTCAGCCCGCCCTGGATAAGTTCTACGGCTCGCTCACGGACGAGCAGAAGGCGCGCTTCAATGCGCTGGCCGACGACCAGCGTCGTGCGACGGCTTCCAGCAACACCGAGGGATCGCTGGTCCAGAATTGCGGTGCGTCTGCTGCGCTCGATTGGCCCGGCGCCGACATCGAGGCGCGGCTGCACCCCAACGACACCCAGCGCGCTGCTCTACAGGTGCTTCAGGATACCAGCGCCAGGGTCAGCGCATCGCTCAAGGCGGCCTGCCAGCCCAACGACGCGATGACGCCGCCGGCGCGAATGGTCGCGGTACGCAAGCGGCTCGACCTGATGCTCGACGGCGTCAAGTCGGTTCGCGCAGCGCTGGAGGATTTCTACGGCACGCTGAATGACGAACAGAAGGCACAGTTCGAGGCCATCGGGCCACGTCGGACGTCGTGAATGCGTATCGAGCCAGGGAGCGTAGCGGAAAAATTGCCTCGCCGATTTCGATAGGCCTCTCTATGCTCAAGCGAGCCTGAAGAACGGTGATACAGCGGCTGGAAGACCGTGGGTGGTGGGGCGATGAAGTGGTTCGCGAGGCAGAACGCGGCGGACATCTGGGACGAGACGATCGAAGGGCCGCTCGGCGACATCGAGGCCGCCGCGCGTATCCGCGCCATCTGTGAGGCCGCGGCGTTGAGCGCGGCAGGTTCCGCGCGCAACGACAAGCGCGAGAGCGGGCGTTACGAGCGCGCGGCCAAGGTCGCGATGGAAATGGCGATGAAGATCTCGGATGGATTGATGCGCGATGATGCGGTCCATCGCATCGTCGATCTCTGCATGATGGCGAACGATCTCAAGACGGCGCAGATCCTGTTTCGTGCGATCCATGCCAGCTGGATTCGCGAAACGATCCAGCGGGATCACCCCACGCTGCTGCAGTGATGGCTGACTGTTGACGCATTGAAGGTGCGCTCCCTCCCCCGCTTGCGGGGGAGGGTTGGGGAGAGGGTGTTTCCACGGTGGGACTCCCCAAGAGGATAGAGCCCTCACCCGCCACGCTCTTGCGAGCGTGGCGACCTCTCCCGCAAGTGGGAGAGGTGCATCGAGCCCGCTGCTCGATCTCGCCTATTGCACTTTCGCCAGCTTGCGCACCGCTTCGTCCACGCTGTGGAAGACATGCTCGCGGGGCAGGGCGTCGAACAATCTGAAGCGTTCGAACGCGTTCTGGGCGCGGACCGATTCCAGCCGCGCCAGCGCGACCGTGACGCCCTGTTCGCTGCACGCCTTGAACACGTCGAGCAAAATCTGCGCGGCGGTGAAGTCGATCTCGACCATGCCGCTCGCTTCCAGCACCAGCAGTTGCGGCGTCGCCGCGCCGAGCACCTTGGTCACGTCGCTGCGGAAACCCGGGGCGTTGAGGAAGGACAGCGGCGCCTGCAGCCCGATCACGGCAACGCCTTCGATGCGCTCGCCGGCGATGTGCGGATGCGCGGGCCACCAGATCGTGGTGCCCGGCACGCGCTCGAACTCGACCAGCCTGGCGCGCGTGGTGCTCCAGATGCCGTGCAGCAGCGACAGCATGATGCCGAGGAACGCGCCCTGCTGGATCGGCAGCACGATGATCAGCGCGGCGGTGGCGGCGATCAGCAGGAACTCACTGAAGGACTGGCGGTAGATCGTGACGATCTGCTTCACGCGGATGATGCGCAGCGCGACGAACAGCAGGATGCCGCCGAGCGCGGCGTCAGGAACGTGCTGCAACAGTCCCGTGCCGAATGCGAGCAGCGCCAGCACGATTGCCGCGGCGGCTAGTCCCGCGAGCTGCGATTGCCCGCCGGTCTCGGCGACGATGCCCGTCCGCGGCGGACTGGCATTGACGGGAAAGGCGCCGAACAGCCCGGATAGCATGCTGCCGGCGCCCGCGCCGAGGAAGTCGCGATCGACATCGGCGGGCTTGTCGGGATCTGACGGGAACGAGCGCGTGGTCGCGGCGGTCTGCACCATCACCACGACAGTGATTACGAAGGCGAGCGATACCAGATGCACCCAATGCTCCGGCGCAAGTTCGGGCAGGGTGAGCCGCGGCAGCGTCCCCGGCACGCTGCCGACGACGCTGACACCCTTGCTTTCGAGGCCGAGACCGATCGTGGCCAGCGTCGCGGCGACGAGCCCGATCAGCGCCCCCGGAATCTTTGCGCTGATCTTCTCCGAGACGAAGACCGTTGCGAGCACACCGAGGCCGATGCACAGCGTGAAGGGATTGCTGCGACTGAGCTCGCCGGCGAGCACGCCGATGCGATCGAGCGTCGGCCCGCTCGGTGACTTCAGTCCCAGCACGCCGGGCAATTGCGACACGATGATATGGACGGAGATGCCGGCGAGGAAGCCGACCATGACCGGCACGGACAGGAGGTTGGCGATGCCGCCAAGTCGGAAGGCGCCGCCGGCGAGCATCATCATGCCGACCATCAGCGCCAGCGCGACCGCATACCCCTGATATTGCGGCGAGCCGACAGCGGCGAGCGCCGCAAGCCCGCCGGCGAAGATCGGCGTGATCGTGGAGTCCGCGCCGCAGGACAGGAAGCGGTTGCCGCCGAGCAGCGCAAAGCCGAGCGAGCCTGCCATGAAGGCGAAGAAGCCGATCTGCGGCGCAAAGCCGCCGAGCCGCGCGGTAGCCATCTGCTCGGGGATCGCGATCGCCGCCAAGGTCAGCCCCGCCATGAGGTCGCCGGGCAGAGAGTAAGAGGCGAGCGAGCGGAAGAGCGGCCATGCGTGCTTGGCGTGAGAATCGTGCGGCATCAAGGTCCCCGGAAAGCCTGTGTCGATCGATTAGACTACAGCATTTCCGGATTGGAAGGCGGCAGACGCAATTTCTCTACATCCGTTGTCATTGCGAGCGAAGCGAAGCAATCCGGAATCCCACCGCGGCGGTGGTCTGGATTGCTTCGCTTCGCTCGCAATGACGGAGGACATATCTGTCCTCCGTATCGCGCGAGTCCCCTTCAGTACCGGCCGCGGTCGTTGTGATAATCGCCGCCGCGGCCGCCACCACCCATGCCCATGCCGATGCCAATCCCGATGCCGATACCTTGCATGACGGCGCCGGGCGGCGGGCCACGATCCGGCGGCGGCGCGCGCTCGTAGACCACTTCGTCGGGCGGCGGCCGGCGCGGCTTCGGCGGCGTCTCGACCACCTTGCGCTTCGGCGGGGTGTCGTCGACGCGCTTCTTGATGATGGGCGCCACTGTCGGGTTGACCGGCGTTGCCGGTGTCGATGGCGCCGAGCACGGGCAGGTCGGGGCCATTGCGACGGCGACCGGAACGGGCGTGGCTGCGACCGTCGCGGGTAGGACGTAGTTGCGGTTCTGCACGCGGAGCAGCAGCCTGCGCGCGGTTGCGGCGAGGTCGCTGTTGTCCCAGTTCGCCAGATAAGCCTCGAACGAAGCGCGGGTGTTGATCGCGACCGCGCGCTCCCAGGCCAGCATCTGGCGCCGGCGCTCAAGCACCGTGCGCAGGCGCGGCGTGCGCGCGTCCTGCGTGTACAGCTCGATATAGGCCTGGTACGCCTCCGCGGTGTCGTCGGCGATCACGAGCTCATAGGCGACCTTGGGCTCCTTGCCCTGCAGATCCTTGCGCCAGTCCGCGACGCTGCGCGTGCCGCCGGCGAGCGCCATCGCGGAAGCGCCCGGAATGGCAGGCTGCTGGCTGCTGCTCTCGCCGCCGAAGAACTTGAAGTCGGTCGTCAGCGAGGAGCTTTCCCATGGGATCTGCCGCCCGTCGGTCGATTGCGCCACGGCGATGCGGATGCGTTTGAACACTTCCTCGATCGGCAGGTTCGGTTGCTTTGCGACCGAGAGCGCCGCGGCGGTGTAGGGGCTGTCGATGCCGGAGCCGTCCTCGGCTTCCGCGCCGGGCGAGGTCGAATAGGAAATGAACGAGCCGGGTGCGCCCGCCTTGGTGTCGACGATCGCAAGCCCGTGGCCCGCGCCGCTCAGCGCCGGGAACGGGTTGTTGCGGCAGGCGTCGAGCATGAAGATGCGCGCCCGCGTCGGCAGCGCGCCGAGCGTGTTGAGCAGGTCGTTCAGCCGCACGCCCTGGAGCGGAATGTCGGCTTCGCGCTTGGGATCTAGATCGACCGGCACCAGATAGTTCTCGCCGTCGATCTGAAGCCCGTGGCCGGCATAGAACACCAGCGCGACGGTGTCGGCGCCGCTGGCGCTGACCTTGCCGGCGAAATCCGAGATCGCCGTGCGCATCTCGTTCTGCGCGAGGTTGGCCGCCGTGGTGACGGTGAAGCCGGCATTGCCGAGCAGCTCGGTCATGCCCTTGGCGTCGTTGGCGGCGTTGGGCAGCTCCGGCACCGTGCGATAGGCGGACTGGCCGATCACCAGCGCAAGCCGCGCTTCGGCCGCGGCCTCCGTCGGCGTCATCAATTGCGTGAGCGCAAGCAGGCTGCTGGCAAGGAACAAATTACAAAGCACTGGACGGCGCATGGTGTCACCTCCATCGGCAATGGGCGCGACGATGTCACCTTTTCTAGTCGTCCGCCATGACCCTGTCTGTGCACTGGATCACGCTGCGAGCTGCGGCCAAATGGGCAGCGGAGCTGCCGGAGCTGGCGCGCCAGGCCGTGCGTCGTCAGAACAGGCCGCGATCCCAGGGCGGGTCAGGCGCAAAACGCGCGGCGAGAAAGTCGATGAAGGCGCGCACCTTGGCCGGCGGACGGCGGTCGGGCAGGTAGACCGCGTGCACGGCCGAGGTCTGGATCTCCGGCTGGTCGAGCGGAAGCGCCAGAAGCGTCCCGGCGCGCAGGTCGTCGGCGATGATGAAGGTCGGCTGTCGGGCGAGGCCGAGGCCCGCCAATGTTGCCGCGCGCAGCGCATCGCCGTTGTTGGCGCGCAAGGTGCCGCTGACCTGGACACGGATCTCGCCGTCGACGCCGAACAGCCATTCCGCCGCGCTCGCCTGCTGCGAAAGCGTGTAGCCGAGGCAGTTATGCGCGGCGAGGTCGGCGACCCGGCGCGGCGTGCCGTGTTTCGCCAGATAGGACGGCGCGGCGCAGACCACGAGGCGGTTCGGCGCGAGCTTTCGCGCCACCATGCTGGAGTCGCGCAGCTTGCCGATGCGGATCGCGAGGTCCCAGCCTTCCTCGGCGAGATCGACGAGGCGGTCGTTGAGGCCGAGCTCGACGGTGACCTCGGGATGGCGTTCCGAAAACTCGGCGATCGCCGGCGCGATCTGCCGCGTGCCGAACACGA
The DNA here is from genome assembly GCF_052075915.1 of Bradyrhizobium sp. 1200_D9_N1_1. Taxonomy (NCBI): domain Bacteria; kingdom Pseudomonadati; phylum Pseudomonadota; class Alphaproteobacteria; order Hyphomicrobiales; family Nitrobacteraceae; genus Bradyrhizobium; species Bradyrhizobium sp. 1200_D9_N1_1. Next base: position 2,734,108 of record NZ_CP197226.1, read on the forward strand.
CGGGCACGTTGACCCGCAGCAGCCCGCGCGGCTCGACGCGCTCGCGCGCGACCGCGGCGTCGGCGGCCTCCATGTCGGCGAGGATGCGCTCGGAGGATTCCAGATAGCTTCGTCCGGCCTCGGTGATGGACAGCCGCCTCGTGGTCCGGTGGAACAGTTTTGTGCCGAGCCGGGCCTCGAGCGCGGCAACATGCTTGGTCACCATGGTCTGCGACAGGCCCATCGTCCGGGCCGCGCCCGACAGGCTGCCGATCGCCGCCACCTTGGCGAAGACTTCTAGGCTGGTCAGCCGGTCGAGCATTTATCTCACTCTATTGGTGTGAGGTATAATTCCAATATAGCGGATTATCATTCAATTGAGAATAGATCATAGCTGTCTCGAACAAGGAGACCGCCATGATCGATTCCCGTACCGCTCCCTATGCCGCGCTCGTGCTGCGCGTGACGCTGGGCGCGCTGTTCCTCGCCCACGCCGGCCTGAAGCTATTCGTCTTCACCCCGGCCGGGACCGCAAAGTTCTTCGGCAGCCTCGGCTTCCCGCCCGAACTCGCCTACGTCATCATGACGGTGGAAGTTCTCAGCGGCGTTGCGCTGATCCTCGGTGTCTGGACCCGCTACGCGGCGCTGGCCGGCATCCCGATCCTGCTCGGTGCGATCTTCACCGTGCACGGCGCCGCCGGCTTCTTCTTCACCAATCCGAAGGGCGGCTGGGAATATCCCGCCTTCTGGGCGATCGCGCTCGCGGCGCAGGCCCTGCTCGGCGACGGCGCCTACGCGCTGCGTCCGTCCCGCGATGTCGCGGCGGCACCCGGCGAGCTCAGCGGCGCGCATTCGCGCTGAGGTCACGGCATCTGCTCAAACGCGAAGCCGCGGGATCAAGATCCCGCGGCTTTCGTTTTGTCCGCTTCACATGCGGCCAATCAATCTGCGTTCGGCATTGATCCATACCTGAATTGGATCGATCCGCGTCAATCTTGCATGGCAGGTCTTGTCGCTGCCGTGCGGCATGATCGAAAACGCCTATAAATACAGGCGTTCCGCCGCGGTTTCTGCCGACGCGCCTGCCGCTCGTGTCATTGCGGCAGCCCCGGCCGCGTCCCTTGCCTGTGCCGTCGCTTTGGCCATACAGTCCAAGCAAAGGCCGCACGCAACGATCGCGGACGCGAACAAAAAATACCGGGAGAGACCGCACCATGACCATCGTGCCCGTGAACCGTCGCGCGTTCATCAAGTCATCGGCGGCGGTCACCGCCGGCCTCGTGCTCTCTCCCGCCATCATCGGCCGCGCCGAAGCCGCGACGCTGAAGCTGAAATGCTCCTCCTCGCTGCCGAACGATCCCAAATATGCCAACGGCCGCGTCTACTATGACAACCTCGTCAAGAACCTGAAGGGCAACGGGCTCGGCGAGCAGGTCGAGGTCGCGTTCTTCCCTGACAACCAGCTCGGCCAGGAGATCGACGTCATCAATTCGGTGAAGCTCGGCGTCATCGACCTCATGGTGTCGGGCTCGTCGATCTCGGCCAATCTGACGCCGCTGGTCGGCACCTTCGACCTCGGCTTTCTGTTCTCGAGCTTCCCGCAGCAGACCAAGGCGTTCGACGCCGGCGCCGCCAAGCCGATCGAGGACGCGCTGCTCAAGGGCAGCAACATCCGCATCATCGCCTGGGCCTATAATTTCGGCTCGCGCAGCGTACTGGCGAAGAAGCCGGTGAAGACGCCGGAGGATCTCGCCGGCCTCAAGATCCGCACCCTGCCAAATCCCGTCATCACCGAATGCCTGCGCCTGATGGGCGCCGCCGCGACGCCGCTGGCGTTCGGCGAAATCTACACCGCGCTCCAGGCCGGCGTGCTGGATGGGCTGGAGCACGATCCGCCGACGATCCTGGCCAGCAAGTTCTTCGAGACCGCAAAGTTCTACGCGCTGACGCAGCACAATTTCTCGCCGCTCGCGATCTACTTCAGCGACATGACCTACAACCGCATGGATCCGAAGCTGCGCGACGGATTTCTCGATGCCGCGAAGAAGGCCGCAATCGACACGCGTGCTCATGGGCTTGCGGTCGAGAAGGAGGCGCTGGCGGCCCTGACCGAGAAGGGCGTGACGGTGGCCGAATGCGACCGCGAGGCGTTCAAGAAGCGCGTCGCGCCGCAGCACGAGAACTTCATCAAGGCGCGGCCGGAATCCAAGGCCGTCATCGACATCATCCGCGCGACGCAAGCCTGAGATGACGATGACAGCCGCCGTGCCCGTCTCGGGCGGCCGCCACGGGAGCATCACCCAGCTGCTGCGCCTCAGCGACGCGATCGCGGCCATCCTCCTGGCCGCCGATCTCGTGGTCGTCTGCGCGTCCGTGCTGCTGCGCTTCTGCTTCAATGCGCCGGTCGAATGGTCCGACGATGTCGCGCGCGGATTGATGGTCGGCTCGGCCTTCTTCGGCGCGGCGAGCGCGCTTGCGCGCGGCGAGAACGTCGGCGTGTCCTTCTTCCGCGATCTGCTGCCCCTGCGCCTGCGCACGCTGCTCGACGCAGCGAGTGCTGTGCTCGTCGTGCTGATCTCCTTCTATGTCGCCTACAACGCCATCAAGCTGGGCTCGCTGACGGCAGGCCAGACCACCGGCTCCGGCCTGCCGCTGGAGCTCACCTTCTATCCGATGGGCATCGGCGCGCTGTTCATGACGGTGTTCGCGATCGATCAGCTCTGCGCAAGGCCGCTGCCTGATATCGTCAGGGGTCTCGTTGCCGTCGCCGTCGTCGCCGGCCTCTATCTCGCCTGGGATTATCTGTCGCCGTCCTCGGTGCCGTCGGCGGGCACCTTGATGCTGATCGGCTTCTTCGCAACGCTGTTCGGCGGCCTGCCGATCGGCTTCGCGCTGGCGCTGGCCGCGCTGATCTTCATCTGGGTCGAGGGCGCGCTGCCGGGTGTGATCTTCGCCCAGCAGATGGCGCGCGGCATCGACAATTTCGTGCTGCTCGCGATCCCCTTCTTCATCCTCGTCGGCTACCTCATGGAAGCCAACGGCATGTCGGTGCGCCTGATCGAGCTGTTGCAGCGTGGGGTCGGCCGCATGCGCGGTGGGCTGAACGTGGTGATGATAGCCTCGATGGTGCTGTTCTCCGGCATCTCAGGCTCGAAGATGGCCGACGTCGCCGCGGTCGGCTCGGTGCTGATTCCGGCGGCGCGCCGCTCGAAGCAGAATCCGGGCGGCGCGGTGGCGCTGCTGGCGGCGTCCGCGGTGATGGCGGAAACCATTCCGCCCTGCATCAACCTGATCATCCTCGGCTTCGTGGCGAACCTGTCGATCGGCGGCCTGTTCGTCGCAGGGCTCCTGCCGGCGGCGCTGATGGCGCTGGTCCTGATCGCGGTGTCCATCATCTTCGGCAAGCGGCCGGCGGAGGCCGAGGACGTTGCGCCGCAGATGCCGGTGTCGGGCCTGTGGAGCGGCGCGATCGCCTCGTTCGGCCTGATCTTCATGATCTTCTTCGGCTTCAAGAGCGGCTTTGCCACGGCCACCGAAATCTCCGCGTTCGCCGTGGCCTATGCGCTCGTCGTCGGCAGCCTGGTGTTCCGCGAGCTCGGCTTCAAATCGGCCGCGCACAGTTTCGTGCAGGCCGCAACGCGCGCAGGGCTCGTGCTGTTCATCGTCGCCGCCGCGCAGTCGCTGGCCTTCACGCTGACCTTGCAGCAGGTGCCGCACGCGGTCGGCGACTTCATGCTCGGATTATCGAAGACCAGCGGCGTCTGGCTGTTCATCCTGCTCGCGATCGCCGTGCTGATCGTGATGGGCTCGGTGCTGGAAGGCGCGGCCGCGCTGATCATCTTCGGGCCGCTGCTTTTGCCGGTAGCGGTGCAGCTCGGCATCGATCCCCTGCATTTCGGCGTGGTGCTGGTCATCGCGATGGGCATCGGCCTGTTCGCACCGCCGCTCGGACTCGGACTCTATGGCGCCTGCCTGATCGGCAACGTGCCGATCGAGCAGACGGTGAAGCCGATCATGGGTTATCTTGGCCTCTTGTTCCTCTGCCTGCTCGTCATTGCCTTCGTGCCCTGGCTCTCGACGGCGCTGCCGCGGGCATTCGGCTACTGAAGGAGTCTTGCCGTGAAAGTCCTGCTCGCCCACACGCCGGAGATGCGGCGGAATTACTACGGCGATCGCAGCCTGAACGGCCTGCGCGCGGCCGCCGAGGTGATCCTGCAGGAGGGCGATCAGCCGCTCGATGCGGCCGGCCTCGTCCGCGCGGCCAGGGACGTTGACATCGTCGTCGCCGATCGCATGACGGAGGGACGCGGCGAGATATTTCCGCAGCTGCCGCATTTGCGCGCCTTCGTCCGCTGCGCCGTCGACATCCGCAACGTCGACGTCGATGCGGCCTCGAAGGCGGGCGTGCTGGTGACCCGCGCCGGCCCCGGCTTCGTTCAGGCGGTGGCCGAGCTCGCGCTCGGCTTCATGGTCGATCTCTCCCGCGGCGTGTCGCGGACGACGGCGGACTACCAGGCCGGACGTAAACCCGAGGCGCGGATGGGCCGCCAGCTCGCCGGCAGCAGGATCGGCATCATCGGCTATGGCAGCATCGGGCGCTATCTCGCCGAGATCGCCAAGGTGATGCGCATGGAGGTGCTGGTCGCCGATCCCTTTGCTGATGTCAGCGACAGCGCCATCAGGCAGGTCGGCCTCGACGAGCTCCTCGCCGCATCGGACTATGTCGTCTGCCTTGCGATCGCCAATGCAGAGACCGAGAACTTGATCGGGGAGGCGGCGCTGGCGCGCATGCAGAAGCATGCGGTCTTCATCAATCTGTCGCGCGGCAATCTCGTCGACGAGGCCGCGTTGGCGAAGGCGCTGCTTGAGAATCGTATCGCGGGTGCGGCAATGGATGTCGGCCGCGCGCCCGACCAGATGCCGGCGCCGGAGTTGGCCAGGCTGCCCAACGTCATCGCCACACCGCATGTCGGCGGCCTGACGCCGCAGGCGATCGAGTACCAGTCGCTGGAAACCGTGCGGCAGGTGGAAGCGATCGTCAAAGGCGAGGCCCCGCCGGGCGCCGTCAATGCCGATCGCTGGACGCGGCGACCTTAACGCACGCTCTCTCCATTCCCTCCCCCCTTGTGGGGGAGGGGCAGGGAGGGGTGCCACACGGGGACTCTCTCCGTGGAGCAGGTGTCGCGCGGCGCATCGTCAGAAACGAACACCATTTCCTGGGCTCCCCCCCTCCCTAGCCCTCCCCCACAAGGGGGGAGGGAACGCACCTGGTTCTGGGATCGGCTGGGAGATTGATTTCGCTCCGCCCTAAAACCGGTCCACCGCCCTGAACGTCCCGTCCTTCTGGATCACCGTCAGGAACACCTTCGGCGGGGCGTCGATCATGCGCATGCCGACGGTGACGATGCTGCCGCTGATGTCGAAGCGGCCGACGTCGTTGATGGCGCGCAGGAGGCTCGCGCGCGTCGGTTGCGGTCCGGCCTTTTCCAGCGCCGCGGCTGCGAGGCGGCCGGAGAGATAGCCTTCGAGCGACACGAAGTCCGGTGTCAGCGTCGGGTCGAACGCCGTCTGCGCCGCCTGGTAGTCGGCGACGAGCTTGAGCGAGCGATCCCAGGGAAACGGCACGACCTGCGAGACGATGACGCCTTCGCCCTCGGGGCCGAGCTCCCTGGCGAGCGCGTTGGCGCCGACGAAGGAGATGTTGACGAAGGTCGGATACGAGCCGCTGCGGTGTGCGAGCTTGATGAACTCGGCGCAGGGACCGTAGGTCCCGACCATGACGATGGCCTCGGGTTCGGCGCGCTTGATCATCCGCCAGGCCGCGGCGACGGCGCGGGTGTTGCGCTCGAAGGTGCCTTCGGCGGCGAGCTCGAGGCCGCGCCTGGCAAGCGCGCGCTTCACGCCGACAAGTCCATCGCGGCCGAAGGAATCATCCTGATAGAAGATGCCGATGCGGGTGAACCGGCGGTCCTCGGTGAGGTGCTTGATCCATGCCTCGGCCTCCGCGCCGTAGCTCGCGCGGATGTTGACGACGTTTGGAAGCTCGAGGTCGCGCAGGAACTCGGCGCCGGTGAACGGACCGATGAAGGGGACTTTCCTGGCGCTGGTGATCGGTATCGTCGCCATCGCGGTCGGCGTGCCGACCGCGCCGATCAGCGCGAACACCTTGTCGTCCTCGAGCAGCTGCAGCGTCTGCGCCACGGAACGATCGGGGTCGTAGCCGTCGTCGCGGCTGATGAGCTGGAGCTTGCGGCCATGGACGCCGCCCTTGCCGTTGATCTCGGTGAACGCCGCGACGATGCCTTGCCGCATGCGCTGCCCGAGCGCCGAGGAGGGGCCTTCGAGTGCGGCCACCTGGCCGAACAGGATCGCATCGTCGCTGACGCCGACCTCATCGCCTTTCGCAGGCAGCATGGCCGCGGTCAGCAATGCGACGGTCAAGGCGAGGTATGTCGCGGAGCGCGATCGTGTCATGTGGATGCTTGTCGGATGCTGGACGCGTTGGGGAAACGATAGTTCTGCGGGCTGAACAGGTCGCTAACCCGCGCCGCGACGACGATCCGTAAGACTCCGGGTAAAACCGGCAACTTACTACCACTCTGCCGCAACTCGCTGGGGCAATCGTTAACTAAGCCGCGCAATGCCGGACGACCAGGTTCCGAAATTTCGCAGTTCTTAACCCCGATCCCTGTCCGATAGTGGTTCCGGCGGCTCAACCAGAGGTTCGAGCGCGCCGCGCCGATGGGGACTTGCGGATCAAGATGGGCGGTCGCGATCAGAACGATCAGGATCGGAAACGGATGACCGGATGGTGGCGTGCCGCGCCGCTGCTCGGACTCTATCGCCCTGCGCTGGTCGCGGTTGCCGTCGGCCTGCTGTTCTCGATCGTGGGCGCGGCCGCCGTCGCGCGGTGGGAAAACCGCGTCACCAGGATCGAGTTCGAAAACGCGGCCGAAACCGAAGCGATCGTCATGCAGAACGGCATGAGTGAGTATATCAGCAGGCTCGTCGCGCTGCGCACGCTGTTCGAATCGACCAACGAGGAAATCACCCGCAGCGAATTCGAGACCTTCAGCACCCGCCTGTTCGAGCGCCATCCGGGCATGCTGCGCATCGCCTGGCTGCCGCGCGTTAACCGCAAGGAGCGCGCCGAATACGAGGCTGCCGCGATCACGGACGGCGTGTCCGGCTATCGCATCAAGTCGCTTCAGGGCGACGGCTTTGCGACGGCGCCGCAGAGCGACGAATATTTCCCGGTGTTCTACTCGACCCAGCCGAAGACGTCACAGGTCTACGGCATGGATTACGCGACCGTCCCGGAACGTCGTGCGGCCCTGGAGCGGGCGCGCGACAACGATCGGATCGCGGCCATCCGCACCCACCTGTTCGAACCCAAGGAGGGCGGCCGGCTGCCCGACGTCCTCGTGGCCATTCCCGTCTACGCCAAAGGGACGTCGCGCGAGACGGTCGCGGACCGGCGCCGCAATCTGGCCGGCTTCGTCGTCGGCATCTTCGACCTGCCGATGCTGATCCAGTCCATTCGCGTGACCACCGGCGCAAGCCCCGCGGTCAGCGTGAACGTCTATCCGCCCTTCACGGGGCAGATCGTCAGCCTGGAAGAAATGTTGCCGGACTATGCGTCGGCCGCCGCGGCGCCGCAGTCGATGCGGGACGTGGCACGGGCCCTGCACTGGTCGGGCAGTCTCAAGATCGGCGACACCGACTGGCAGGTGCGCGCCATGCCGACGGCCGGCGGCGCGCTGGAGACGTCATACGACCGCGCGGCCGCGGTCCTCGTCGTCGGCATGCTGCTCACGCTGTCGCTGTCGGCCTATCTGATGCTGGCAAGCCGCAATTCGCGGCGGCTGTCGCTGGCGAACCGTCGGGTGCTCGAGCTCGCCCAGACCGACATCCTGACCGGCCTGCCGAACCGCGCCTTCTTCCTCGCCCGGCTCGACGATCTCAACGGCCAGCTCAACGACGGCGGTTCGACCTTCTCGATCCTGATGCTCGATCTCGACCGCTTCAAGAACGTCAACGACTCCCTCGGTCACGGCGCCGGCGATGCGCTGCTGCGCCAGGTGGCGCAGCGGCTGAAATCGGCGCTGCGCGCCACCGACGTGCTGGCGCGGCTCGGCGGCGACGAATTCGCCATCATCCAGGAGGGGGGCGAGGATCAGCGCACCTGCTCCACCGAGCTGGCGGCGCGGATCGCGAAACTCGTGGCCGAACCGTTCCTCCTGCCCGGACATCGCGTGGAGATCGGCACCAGCATCGGCATCGCGATCGCACCGGACCACGGCAGCGACCAGGAACAGCTGCTCAAGAAAGCCGACCTTGCGCTCTATCGCTCGAAATCGGCGGGCCGCAACTGCTTCACCATCTACGACGAGGCGATGTCGGCCGAGCTCGAGGCGCGCAACACGCTGGAAGGTGACTTGCGCGACGCCATCGCGCTCTGCCAGCTCGAGGTGCACTACCAACCGTTCGTCGATGCCCACAGCAGTGAGCGGCGCGGCTTCGAGGCGCTGGTGCGCTGGCGGCATCCGAGTCGCGGCCTGATCCCGCCGGACCAGTTCATTCCGCTGGCCGAGGAGACCGGGCTGATCGTGCCGCTCGGCGAATTCGTGCTGCGGCGCGCCTGCGAGGATGCGGCCGGCTGGCCCTCCGGGCTTGCGGTCGCGGTGAACCTGTCGCCGATCCAGTTCAAGGAGGCCGAGCTGTTCGAGATGATCTGCGCGGCGCTCGCCGATTCCGGCCTGCCGCCCGAGCGGCTGGAGATCGAGATCACGGAATCCGTGCTGCTGGAACGCGGCGTCGAGAACCTCGCTTTCATGGAGCGGCTGAAGCAGCTCGGCATCGAGCTCGCGCTCGACGATTTCGGCACCGGCTATTCGTCGCTCAGCTATCTGACCACGTTCCCGTTTGACAAGATCAAGATCGACAAGTCGTTCATCCGCAACCTCACGCATCAGCCGCGCAGCTCCGCCATCATCGCCTCGATCGTGACGCTGGCGCGCGGGCTGGACATGTCGGTCACCGCCGAGGGCGTCGAGACATGTGAAGAGTTCGAGCGGCTGAAGGCGCTCGGCGTCAATTTCGCGCAAGGCTATCTGTTCGGGCGTCCGCAGCCGGTCGGCCAGATCGCATTCGACGAGTCCGTCCGGCCTTCGCAGCGCGACGCCGCCTGAGCGTTCGCCTCGAAGGATGTGCCGCAAGCAGCCGCGTTCTCTCGAATGCGATTGCGCCGGACGGGTATCCGCGAAAAGCGCTTGACCCAGGCATCGCCGGATGGTCGGTAGGATCGTCTAGGGATGAAATAAACACAACATGCGGCTTCCGTTCTTCTACGGCTGGGTCGTGGTCGCGGTGACGTTTGTCACCATGGCCATCGGCGTCAACGCGCGCACCGCGTTCTCGCTGTTCTTTCCGCCGATCATCTCCGAATTCGGCTGGGAGCGCGGCGTCACCGCCGGCGCCTTCTCGTTCGGCTTCGTGGTGTCGGGCGTGGTCAGCCCGCTGATCGGTCGCCTGATGGACCGCGCCGGTCCCCGCGCGGTGATGGAGCTCGGCGTCGCGCTGATGGGCGGCGGGCTGCTGCTCGCTCCGCTCACCAGCGAGCCCTGGCATCTCTACGTGACCATCGGCGTCATGGTCGGCGCCGGCAGCGTCTGTCTCGGCTATTCCGGCCAGTCGCTGTTCCTTCCGAACTGGTTCATCCGCAAGCGCGGTTTCGCCATCGGCATCGCCTTTGCCGGCGTCGGCATCGGCTCGGTGACGCTGCTGCCATGGGTGCAGCACATGATCGAAGAGACCGGCTGGCGCACGGCCTGCACCGCGATGGGCCTGCTCATCCTGATAGTGCTGGCGCCGATCAATCTGTTCCTGCACAAACGCCCCGAGGATATCGGCCGTCGGCCGGATGGCGACGCCGCGCCGGTCGCAGGCGCTGCAAAGCCGGTCTCCAACATCGTCGATCCCGTCTGGGTCGGCACCGAGTGGACGCTCAAACGCGCGGTCGGGACGGCGCGGTTCTGGTGGATCGCGGTCGGCTATTTCTCCGGCCTGTACATCTGGTACGCGGTGCAGGTGCACCAGACCAAGTTCCTGCTCGATATCGGCTTCAGCCCCGGTGTCGCGGTGTGGGCGCTCGGCATCGTCAGCCTGCTCGGCATTCCCGGCCAGATCGTGCTGGGCCATGTTTCCGATCGCATTGGACGGGAATGGGTCTGGGCCATCAGCTGCGCAGGCTTTGCGATCTGTTTCGCGGCACTGATGGCGCTGAAGTTCCAGCCTTCGCTCTGGCTCGTCTATCTCATGGTGTTCGCGCAAGGCGCGCTCGGCTACGGCCTCACCTCGATCATGGGCGCGGTGGTGTTCGAGATCTTCCAGGGCAAACACCAGGGCAGCATCTTCGGTACGATCATGCTGGCGGCCCTGGCCGGCGGCGCGGCCGGTCCCTGGCTCACGGGTTTTCTCCATGATCGCACGGGCGATTACACGCTCGCCTTCGCGATCGCCATGGTCGTGAGCGGCTTGTCGGCGCTGTCGGTATGGCGGGCATCGCCGGGCAAGGTGCGGGCCGTGGCCGGACGGCTGCATAAGCTCCAGGGCGGACGCGCACAGTAGGTTCCGCACACATCGGATTGCCTTCGTCTCTTTGGCGGACCGTTAAGCATGTCGCGCCTTGGCGGGGCGCGGCGGGACCGCAAAAACGTCTTGGACACCATCGAAGCGCTAGCCTCGACCGATTTCCGCCGGGTCCAACGATGTCTGCCTCCGATTGTCTCGTGACAGAAACTCCGCAACTGCTGCTGGCTGCGCTCGAACGTGCCGACGATGGCGTCGTCATCGTGGATGACACGCAGCGCATCATCCACTTCAACACCGCCGCGGAGCGGATCTGGAAGCTTTCGCGCACCGAGGTGCTCGGTCGCGATGCCGCCGTTCTCACGCTCAAATGCCTCCAGGCCGACGCGGTCACGGATTTCCGCGACGAGATCAGCCTCATGCGGCGCGACGGCAGCCGCATCAAGGTAGCCATCACGCTGTCCTCCGCGACCATCGATGGCGCGGTCCATCGCATCGTGTTCGCACGCGACGTCACCGCGGAGGCCGAGCGCCGTGCGCGGATCGCGCTTCTCCACGCCGTCTCCGACCAGACCAACCGCGTGGTGATCATCACCGACACCGAGCAGAACATTGTCTACGTCAATTCGGCGTTCACTTCGCTGTTCGGCTATACCAGCGAGGAGGCCGAAGGTCGCCGCGCGGGCGAGCTCATCGCCGGCCGCCACACCGATCGCAAGGCCGTCGCCAAACTCGTCAAGCGTCTGATGCATGGCGACCGCCGCGGCGAGGCCGAGGTGCTCGCCTACGACAAGGACGGTGAGGAGATCTGGGTCTGCGCCCGGATCGATGCCTTCCGCGACAAGAAGGGCCGGGTCAAGCACATCTTCGCGCTGCTCGAGGACATCACCGAGACCAAGCAGCTCCGCTCGCTCCAGCAGCTCATCATGAGTGCGCTGGCCGACGAGGTCCCGATCGCCGAGATCGCCGACCGGCTGTGTCGCCGCGTCGAGGAGATTGCGCCCGACGTCGTCTGCTCGCTGCTTCACGTCGATGCCGCGGGCCTGATCCACCCGCTCGGCGGTCCCAGCTTGCCCGAGGACTATTGTCGCGCATTGGACGGCGTTGCGATCGGCCCCAATGTCGGCTCCTGCGGAACGGCTGCCTACTATGGCGAGCCGGTTCTGGCTGAAGATCTCGACACCGATCCGCGCTGGCAGCCCTACAAGGCGATGCCGCTCGGGATTGGCCTGCGCGCCTGCTGGTCGACCCCGGTCAAGGCCAAGGACGGCCGGGTCATCGCCACCTTCGCCTTCTACTATCGGGAACCGCGCGCGCCGAGCAACTGGCACCGGCGCATCGTCGATGCCTGCGTCAACCTCGGTGCGTTTGCGATCGAGCGCAAGGAGGCACGCGCGGAGATCGCGCGGCTCGCCTATCACGACATCCTCACCGGCCTGCCCAACCGCGCGCAGCTGCGGCACCTGATCTCGGCCGCGATCGACGCCTGTCCGACCGGCAGCCACGTCGCGCTGGCCTTCCTCGACGTCGACCATTTCAAGGACGTCAACGATACGCTCGGCCACGCCGCCGGCGACGAGCTCCTGATCCAGCTCGCGCAGCGCCTGCGCGAGCAGATCGGGCCGGAAGACATCCTGGGCCGGCTCGGCGGCGATGAATTCGTCGTGCTGCTGCCCCATCGCGACGCCGAGGGTGCGGAGCGTGTCGCGACCGGGATCACCGAGGCGCTGGCTGCGCCGTTGCGGCTCGGCTCCCGGCAGATGCAGATGTCGGCCAGCATCGGCATCAGCCTCTATCCCGATCATGCGACCGACATCGACACCTTGATGCAGCAGGCGGACGCCGCCATGTACATGGCCAAGCAGGCGGGACGTTCGACCCATCGGCTGTTCAGCGCCGAGATGAACGGGTTGACCGAGCAGCGGCTGGCGCTGATCGCCGCGCTGCGGCGCGCCATTGCGGAGGGCGAGCTCACGCTCAGCTACCAGCCGCAGATCCGCAGCTGCGACGGCGCGATCCACGGCCTCGAGGCGCTGGCGCGCTGGCACGATGCCGAACTCGGCGACGTCTCGCCGGCAAAGTTCATCCCGCTCGCCGAGGAATGCGGCCTGATCGAGCAGATCGGCCTGTGGTCGGTGCGCGAGGCATGCCGGCAGATGGCGAGCTGGCGCCGCGCCGGGCTCAGCATTCCCTGCGTGTCGGTGAACCTGTCGCCGATCAATTTCCGCAACGTCACGCTGGCGGCGCGGCTGGCCGACATTCTCGCCGAATACGGGCTGCCGCCGGACGCGCTGATGCTGGAGATCACCGAGGGCGCGTTCATGCAGGACAGCGTCGCCGCGCTCGAGACGATGAACGCGATCCGCGAGCTCGGCGTCGGGCTCTCGGTGGACGATTTCGGCACCGGCTATTCGAGCCTCAGCCGTCTCGCGCACCTGCCGATCCGCGAGCTCAAGATCGACCGCAGTTTCATGCGCGACATCGAGACGGACGCCGGCGCGCTCGCGATCGCCACCGCCGTGGTGCGCGTGGGGCAGGGTCTCGGCATGACCGTCGTCGCCGAGGGCGTCGAGACCGAGGCGCAGCGCAAATTGCTGGCCGATCTCGGTTGCGACGTCGTGCAAGGCTTCCTCTACGCGCCCGCGCTTCCCCCGGTCGCGTTCGAGCGCTGGCTGATCGAGCACTGCGCCGAGCAGGCGAGGGCGATGCTGGGGCGGCTCGATGTTGCGCCGGCAGATCGCGAGGTGGTGAAGCGCTCGGCGTAGAGCGTGGACTCCTCACTAATCGGCCCGCGAAGGCGTGCGATGTCCAAATGTGCGGTGCATCGTTCGCGTGGCACCAATCGACATCCGCCGGAGACGGGCCGCCGGCGTCGGCGCACAGCGCCGGGCGGCGATCGTGGTTTACGCCACCGCGGTGATCAAAACAATCCGGGGCTCAAATCCAGGCCATCAGTGAGCGAGAGCACGAACACGAAAGCGCACGCTCCGGCCAGCAGCAGGGCGTGTTTCGCCACGTCGGCGCGGGTGACCGAGACGACCGTCCGGGAAATCGCGTTTATGATTGCTGTCACGTCGGCCTCTCGATCTTTCACACTCAATGAAGCAGCTTCCGCCGCCGGCACCGTCAGTCGGCCCAGGCTGCGACGACCAAGGGAGGATCACTTTGCGCGGGTGCCGCGCGCGCGATGAGGACGCCGCCAATCACGTGAACGACGCCGAATCCTAGAAGAACGAGGACCATCAGCTGTGTTTCGCTCAATCGTCCCGCGTTCTTGCCCCTTCGCTTGCTCAGCATCTGACGAGCGAGCGTTTTCGTATCCGGCGATGGCGTCGGGTCGCAAAGGTTGGTTTCGACCCGATCGAAACCGAGATGCCGGTAGCGATGAATGACGTTGATTGCCTCTCGGCGGCGAGATTCGTGAAGTGCAGCAATGATCGTTGATGCCAGGGAGCTCCGCGGTAGCGCGGGTACGTCGGTCTTCATGGCTAGTCTCCTGATGCTGCGCGGGTGGGCGCGTGCGCCGGGCCCGCCTGAAACGATTGAAACCTGCATCGAAATCCGCCGCCGAGGCGGCTCTGGCTCTCGCAGCGGCAAAGGCCCTCAGCGCGACGCCGATTCCGGCGAGGGCAACAAAGAGAATGACGCCGATTGCTGGTCGCATCCGGCTGGGCTGCGCCTGAGCAGGACCGGCTCCCAGAAGAATCGGGTGGTTTCGGACGTCGCCTCGTGCGGGCAAATCCCGATGTCTCTGAGGTATTCGGGCTTGTGCCTGAGGTCGGCAAGCAGCTCCGCCCTGAAGCGGGCGCGCTGGTACCAGGTGACGAACAGCGTGAGGGGCGCCAAACCGCGCAGATCAAAATCCTTTGCGGGGGGAATGGTGTCGGACATTTGCACTTGGGACTTTGCCCGGGGCGCATTCGCGGCCTCAGGAAATGACGCGCGACGACCTCTGGGCTTTGCGGCTTCACCGCAGTCGTGAACTTGATCGTTCAGATGGGTCAATGCGATCTCCTGTTTGATGGCCGTTGTGAAGCCGGAGTCCATCAGTCGTCTCCGAAAAGGAGCGGTGCGACCGGAGGTGCCGAGTCCGAAGCCGCCCCGGCACTCGGAGCGGCAAGGGCCGTCAGCGCGACGTCGATCCCCGCAAGGACCACGAAAAGAACTGCGACCGCCGCTAGGAGGTGACGCGCGCGCATGACCGCTTTCCGGATGAAATTGCCGAGCGTCGGTTCACCATTCGGCATCCCGTCGCAATGCGATCAAAACCTGCAGGGGTCTTCGCCGGCGTTATTCAATCGTCATCGGCGCGTTAATAATGTTCGCAAGGGTGGCAATTGCTGTAGAGTGTATACCAAATGGGTGCGTCTGATTGAATCGGAGGCGGAGTGGCCACAACTACATCTGCGGCGTGCCCAATCTTTAGTCTCTCGCTTCTGGGACGTTTCGTACTGACAGGGCCGGATGGCGCCGTCAGCCTGCCGAACAAGAAGCTCGCGGGGTTGCTGGCCTTTCTGGCCTGCATGGCTCCTGACCCGCAGTCACGCGAAAAACTGTCGACCTTGCTGTGGGGATCTCACCTCGATGCGCAAGCGAAGCAAAATCTGCGACAAGCGCTCTTCAAGCTACGTCAAATCCTGGGTCAGGATGCGCTGAGGAGCGATGGCGAACTCGTGTCGCTGAATGCCATGGTGATCGCATGCGATGTGAGCCAGTTTGAGGAGCTTGTCCAGGACGGCAGCCGTGATGCATTGAGTGCGGCGGCGGACCTCTATCGTGGGCGCCTGGCTGATGACATCAGCGTCGGCGAAGAAAGCTGGAGCGAATGGGTAGCCGGCGAACGCGAGCGGTTATCGGAGCTGGCTCTGGGCGCTATGGTGACGCTCGGCGGGCATGAGCTGTCCGAGGGGCGTGCGGAGCAAGCCCTGCGAACCGGCCAGCGCGCCAATGCACTCAATAACCTGCGCGAAGATTCGCATCGCTTGATCATGCGCGCTTTGTCCGCAACGGGACGTAACGCCGAGGCGCTCAAATACTATCGGGACGTCGTTGCCTTGCTGAAGCGCGAGCTGAGCACCGAGCCCGATCTGGCAACCAGGTCGCTGGCCGCGGAACTGCGCAGCAATCACCCGCAGAACGCCGCGCCGGCTGCCGGTGAGGTCGCGCCGGAGGCCTCACCCCCGCCGGCGCTCGTCATGCACGGCGAGAGGCCGTCCTTGGTGGTTCTGCCGTTCAGCAACATGAGCGGTGACCCCGAGCAGGACTATTTCGCCGACGGCGTCACTGCGGACATCATCACGGCCTTGTCGCGCTTTCGCGCCCTTGTGGTGATTGCACGCGGGACGAGCTTTGCCCTCCGGGACAAGGGAATGACCAGCCAGCAGATTGCGCAACAACTCGGTGTCCAATACGTCTTGAGCGGCCAAATTCGCAAGGCCGGCAACCGCATTCGCGTGTCGGCCGAGCTGACCCATAGCGGCAGCGAGGCTCAGGTCTGGTCCGATCGCTATGACCGCCCGCTGACCGACATCTTCGATCTGCAGGATGACGTCAGCAGCAGCGTCGCTGCGGTCGTCGATCCCGCCGTTCGCAGCGCCGAAATCGAACGCGCGCGTCGCAAGCCGCCAACCAATCTTTCTGCTTACGATCTCTACTTGCGTGCCCTTCACCACCTCTGGGGCGGCACCCGTGAGGATATCACCAAGGCGATCGACCTGCTTCGACAGTCTCTCAGCCTTGATGAGGCGCGCTCGCCGACGCTCGCGGCGCTCGCCTGGGGACTCGTCATGGCTTCGCCGCTTGGCGCACACACGTCGCCGGACGCCACGACCGAGGCGCTCAGTCTCGCGCGTCGCGCGGTCGAGCAGGACGGTACGGACGCCTTTGCCCATGCGGTGTATGGCTTCACACTGTTTGGGCCGGCCGGCGACAACGATCAGGGGCGTATTCATGCCGTCGAGGCCGTGAGGCTCAATCCCAGTTCGGCTTTCGCGTGGGGTACGCTCGGAATGATCGATAGCATGGCAGGCGATTACGAGAACGCAGTCACATGCCTTCATCGTTCTCTCGTCCTCAGTCCCTACGACAGCATGCTGCATTTGTGGATGACAGGATTGACGGCGTCTTGCTTTGCGCTCGGGCGCCACGAGGATGGCATCGCCTGGGCACGCAAGTCGGTTCAGCACAATCCGGGCAATGGCACCGGCCATCGTATGTTGGCGGCCAATCTGGTCGCCGTCGGCCGCCTGGAAGAAGCCCGCGAGATCACGCGGCGTCGCGATGCAACACAAAAAACAACGATCCGCGATCTGCGCGCCATGCGCTTTTTCAAGCAAAACGATGCTCTCGAACGCTACCTTTCGGCCCAGCAGGTTGCCGGTGTGGCCGATTGAGCGTCAAGCGCCGAGTGCAACGAGAAGCGTGCGACCGGTCATGAAGACGAGGATGAGCGAACCGACCGTCCACAGTGTCGCGCGAACTTCGTGGATTTGGCCCGTGAGATAGGCCAGAAAATGCAGCAGGCGTGAGGCAACGTAGCCGTAGAGCAGCCACTGCGCGAGCCGGAGCGACGGCTGCGTGAGGATATAGAGCAGACCCGCGACCAGGAAATACGGCAAGCTCTCGAGATCGTTCATCTGGATCCGGCGGATCCGCTCGACACGTTCGTTGGGAAGAAGCTGCGCTGGATCTGGCGCAGGATTCATCGGGGTCTTCTTGATATCCTCCGGCGAACGGTAGCCCCCCTTGGCTTGCACCATACGGATCACGGTCAGCCATGACATCGCCACGGCCTTCAAGATCATCAGGGTGGCGGCAACGACATACGTGGCGAAAAGGGGATCGTGAAGACTCATTCGGTCCAATTTGGCCCCCTTGTGACGTTTCCACGTGAGATGCGCGACCGCGCCGCGCCACCAGGCAAAGGACGTCACCCGTCCGCGTATAGCCCGGCGCGCTCGCGAACGCCACCGCCGTGGCGTGCGCGGGGCAGGGCGACATCGGCCGGGCAGCAAGAGACCGCCCGAAGGCGGTCTCGCACTCGGGAGAGAAGGCGTTCCGTCAGATATCAACCTGGATGGCCATGTTGGAGCGTACCCAATCGGATTGCCCAGCCTTTAGCCGCTTAGCCTGGAATTCTGCGAAAGCTGGATCGGCACCTAGTGCCGCCAAGGTGCGCCCATAAGCTTCTACGCTATCGAAGCGAGCGACGAAGGCGTAGTTCCCGACCTCGCCACCGATCACCGACCAATAGCTGACATCGGCCCCGTGTTTTTTCCAAAGTGTCGCGCCGTCCTTTGCAAGCTGTAAGATAGTCGCGAGATCGCTACCGGGCCTTGGATGCGAAACGAACTGCATGACAACTGCAGGCATTTTCCCCTCCAATGAAAAATGATGGCGCCAAACGACCCGGCTGGTCATTTGGTCCGAGGAGAATTCCAAACAGCGCGGCTCTCGCGCTTGATCTGGATCAACTCAATTTCTCCAGCCTGACGGCAGGCTGCCCGCTCTTGCGCCGCGGCATTGCATGGAGATCGCCCATGATCGAGCAGCGCAATCGAGTTGTTCAGGTCAGCCGCTTCGGTGATCCCGAGACACTGGAAGTTGTCGATACCCGCCTGCCGACCGCCGGCCGGGGCGAGGTGCGCGTTCGCGTACTCGCGTCGAGCCTCAGCTACACCGAGGTATTGATCAGGCGGCATCTGTACCCGCAAACGATGCGCCTCCGGCCGCCATTCGTCATGGGATACGACGTGGTGGGGGCAATCGATCAGCTCGGCGAAGGCGTGCACGACTTTCAGATTGGCGACCGTGTGGCCGACATGACGGTGGTCGGGTCAAACGCCGAGTATCGCACGCTTCGGGCGGACGACTTGGCCCGCGTGCCGGTTGGCGTGGACGCCGCTGAAGCGGCCGCGCTGATCTTGAGCTGGACGACCGCGTACCAGCTTCTGCACCGCGCGGCCAAGGTCCAGCGAGGCCAACGTGTGCTCGTGCACGGCGCCGCCGGCGCGGTCGGCCAGGCGCTGCTCGTGCTCGGGAGACTGGCGGGCCTCGAGCTGTGGGGCACGGTGCGCGGCGAGCATATGGCGCTCGTCCGGGAGCTCGGGGCAACGCCGATCGACTACCAGCATGAGGACTTCACGCGGGTTCTGCCGGGCGGGTTCGATGTCATCGTCGACGGGGTCGGCGAAGACGGCTATCGCCGCTCATACGCGGCGCTCAAGCCAGGCGGCCTGCTCTGCGCCATCGGCTTCTCGGCGAGCGTGCAGGCACGGCGTCGGATGCTCCCTATCTTGATGGAGATCGCGCGCCTCTATCTGTGGAGATTATTGCCCGGCGGCAAGCGAGCCCGCTTTTACTCGGTAAATGCCATGCGGGCGCGACATCCCACCTGGTTCAAGGAGGACCTGGAGGAATTGTTCGAGCTTCTGGCAGAAGGGGCCATCCGGCCGCGCATCGCCGAGCGGATCTCCTTCGACGAGGTCGCCGAAGCTCACCGTCGCCTCGAGGCTGGCGGTCTCGAGGGCAAGCTCGTGCTGTGCCCGGATCTCTCCTCGCGACGCAGCCAGCGCTCCGCCTGACGCCGTGCGACGCTGCCCGGGCGTTTCCGCTACGGTCAGGACCGCCGCTCGGAATGACCGCCAACAACTTCCATTCGAACCCAAGACGCCGAGCCGGCTGTGAGCATGATGATCGGCAGGAACGGGCCAAAAGTAGCCCTTACGGTCCGGCTCGCCCTGAGCGAAGCCGGATCGCTCGCCGACCAGGGAGTGGCTCACTTCCGGGGCTCAACGACTGTCTTTGTTGATCCGTCCGGCGCTGCCTGCATCCCCGGTGGGCTTTGACCTTGCGGACTTTCCGGCTGCGCACCACCCGACTTTGTTTCAATCGGTCCGGTCCAACCTTGCGGCTGCAATTGACCTTTTTCTTCCGGCGCCGAGCGCCCAGTCGGCGTGTTCAAGTCTTTCTTCGGATCGGCTTGCGCTGTCGCAAATCCGCACGACACGGCCCAGCAAATCGTCGTTATCAGAATAATCCTCACGGCGACCTCCGCTTGGCTGAATGTAACAAACAGGCTGGGCCACCCTTCAGTTCCGTATTGCAATGCGAGCGAACGACCGATCGAAGAAGAATGTCCGCTTCGGGTCCAGTCGCGTCGGTTCGAGAGGACACCGAGGACTTCCGATCAAGCCTGGTGAACTGACATGATCAGCACTGGTCAGCTTGTCTCAAACGGGCCAATAGGTGACATTCGAGATGGAAGGTCGCCAATGTCGGCAAGCGAATAGCCTTCACGTTATTGCTCCCGCACGCCTCCCTTCCTTAGCCCATCGAGAATTTCATCAAATTCCCGACGAAACTGCGGGTTGCTTGAGTATCCGTAGCCAAACTCACGGAACCACTGGATCGTGAAATCTGGTCGGATCTTGTTCAATTCAGTCAAGCTCTGCCGCGCCGGCTCCAATTGCCCGCTGGCTCCGTAAGCCGAGACCAGATCTACATAGGCGTACCAGAATGCGTTGTTTATGTTGATCACTCGCCTGCAGTCCTTGGTGGCTTCTTCATATTCCTGAAGGTGCAGGTGTGCATGGCAAAGGTTGTAATACCAAGAGACGGCAATCGGATCTTTCGGGCTGAGGCGGAGTGCCAGCTGAAGCGGCGAGAACGCTTCGCGGGCCCGCCCGGAGAGGATGAGTGCAAGTCCTTTCTGAGCGTAGGCGATCGGGAAATTTGGATTGATTTCAAGCGCAGCGTCGTATTCAGGCAACGCCTCCTCAGGGCGCCCAAATACTCGAAGAGTGTCCCCCTTTACCACGTAGGCCAACGCGTTTGACGAGCTTTTCGCAAGCGCCCTGTCGATGAGATCAGTCGCTATTTCTTTATCTTCGGCCATGGAGGTCGACCACCTGAAGCCCGCAGCAATGGCTAAGCACCATGCTTTCGCGATCATTGCATCGACGTTATCCGGATCGAGATGCAACGCACGGTCGAACAGGTCCTTTGCCTGCGCGATTTCCGTCTTCGACCGGGGCTCATAGAACTTTGCCCAGCCGCGCATCGTGAAGTCCATGGCGTCTGGATTTCTGGATTGGTCCTTTTCGCTGCGGCGGCTTTCGGCTTGCATGAGTTCAATGTTTAGCGAGCGTGCGAGCCGTCCCGTGATCTGGTCCTGCAAGGCGGCGAGGTTCGTGCGATCGCCGTCGAAGCGATCGGACCAGATGTCGCGACCGCTTGCGGCATCCGTAAGCGACACGTTGACCCGGATCTGATCTCCGTTGCGCCGCACGGCGCCCTGTACCGCCCATCGGATGCCGAGCTCCTTGCCGAGCGTCTTAAAGTCGATCTGCTTGTTCTTGAATGTAAAGGCCGTTCCCCGTCCGATGACGAAAGCGCCGGGCATTTGCGCGAGATCGGTTGTCAGATCGGTCGTAATACTATCGGCGAAGTAGTCCTGCTCCGGATCGTTGTTGAGGTTTGCAAATGGCAGGACGACGAGAGACAACCGGGGAGCAACGTCAGGCCTGGCCGTAGCCTCTCTTTGCGTCTGTTGCTTGTCCGGAAACACATCGGTGCGGAGCGTCTTCCACACAGTCCAGTAGCCGACGAGACCACCCGCGATCGCGCCGATAGCGGCGATCGAGGCGAGCGCTCCGCCGATCAACTGCAATCGCGCCCGGAGGCGACTCTTTAGATTGCGAAGATCGCGATCGGATGGTGGTTTCCCCAATTGCTCCTTATCGGATGTCGCTTTGTCCGGTTGCTCGTTATCGGATGTCGGTTTGTCCGGTAGATCGGTGGAGACTTCCGAGTTCGTCATCGTTGCCTCCGCGCAGGAGCCAAACGTCCGGATTCCAAAAACTAGCAGATTTTCGCGGCTTTGGGTTGGTCAAGGTTGCTGACAAGTTCAAGCCTCTCTCAAGTTGTCGCTTGGACAATCGCCCCAGCCGCTGTCACTCCGCCGCCAACCCCGTCCTCCGCCGCAAATCCGTAATCGCGCGCAGAAAACTGTCGGCCGGCGTCGTCTCCGGATCGATCAGCCGGTGCAGGCGAAAGCCGTCTTCCAGCGCCAGCACGACGGAGGCCATCCACGGCGGGTTGAGCGCGTTGTTCTTGCCGTTGCTCTTCAACGTCGCCTCGACGATGTCGGCGATCAGCTTGCGCCGCGCGCGCAGGCGTTTGGCAAGCTCCGGCCGGCGCTTCTCGGCGCGCGCGACGTAGAGGATCATCTCCATGTGCAAGAGCGGCGAGCGGCCGAGCGGATCCTGCCGGCTGCGGTCCATCGTTCGCAGCGCCGCGATGAAATCGTCGAGATTGTCGTGCTGCGCGAGGATGTCCATATTGCGCCGGATCGACTGCTCCACATGGTCCTCGAGCATGGCGATGATCAATTCGTCCTTGCTGTTGAAGTTGGAATAGAACGCGCCGCGGGTGAAGCCGGCCGCGGCCGCGATCGCCTCGATGCTGGCGCCGCCGATGCCGTCTTCCTCGAACACCCGCGCGGCCGCCTCGAACAGTCTGTCGCGCGTGTCGTCCCTGGTCGGCCTGGTTCTCACCCTTGACATCGGACCAGGTTAGGGCAGAATGCAATTCGATACAACAATGTATCGAGTTGATAATTTCAGGGGATGGTTACGCCGGGCAGTGGGGCTGCGATCGGCGTATTCGTGTCATGCGGCAACCGATTTGAGGTCACCATGAACGAGCAAGCGCAACCTGCCGGCGGCGATCCGCTGTTCAATCCGCTGTCGCCGGACTTCATCCGCAACCCCTATCCGCATTACGACCGGCTGCGCGCGATCGATCCGATCCATGTGACGCCGTTCGGCCAGTTCGTCGCCAGTCGCCACGCCGATGTCAGCCTCGTGATGCGCGACAAGCGCTTCGGCAAGGATTTCGTCGAGCGGTCCAAGCGCCGTTACAGCGAAAAGATCATGGACGAGCCGGTGTTCCGCAGCATGAGCCACTGGATGCTGCAGGCCGATCCGCCCGACCACACCCGCCTGCGCGGCCTCGTGGTGAAGGCCTTCACCGCGCGGCGCGTCGAGGACATGCGGCCGCGGATCCAGGAGATCGTCGACCAGGCCATCGACGCCGTGATCGACCGCGGCCACATGGACCTGATCGAGGATTTCGCCTTCCGCCTGCCCGTCACCATCATCTGCGACATGCTGGGAATCCCCGAGGACCATCGCGAGGTCTTCTACAAGAGCTCGCGCGACGGCGGGCGACTGCTCGACCCCGTGCCGCTCACGCCGGAGGAGATCGCGAAGGGCAACGCCGGCAACATGATGGCGCAGATGTATTTCCAGCAGCTGTTCGAGCTGCGCCGCCGCAATCCCGCCGACGACCTCACCACCCAGCTGGTGCAGGCCGAGGAAGACGGCAACAAGCTCACCAACGAGGAGCTGACCGCCAACATCATCCTGTTGTTCGGCGCCGGCCACGAGACCACCGTCAATCTGATCGGCAACGGCCTGCTCGCGCTGCATCGCAACCCGGACCAGCTCGCGCTGCTCAAGGCCCGGCCGGAGCTGATGGTCAATGCGATCGAGGAATTCCTGCGCTACGATTCCTCGGTGCAGATGACCGGGCGCGTCACGCTCGAGGATATCGACGATCTCGGCGGCAGGAAAATCCCCAAGGGCGAGACCGTGCTGTGCCTGCTCGGCTCGGCCAACCGCGATCCGGCGGTCTATCCCGATCGCCCCGACCGGCTCGACGTCACCCGTCCCAACGTCAAGCCGCTGTCGTTCGGCGGCGGCATCCATTTCTGCCTCGGGGCCCAATTGGCGCGGATCGAGGCCGAGATCGCCATCGCCACGCTGTTGCGCCGGCTGCCGGATCTGCGCATCGACGACGTCGAGAACCCGGAATGGCGGCCGACCTTCGTGCTGCGCGGCCTGAAGAGCTTGCCGGCGAGCTGGTGAGGCGGCGCGCGTTAACCTCCGCGCGCAACAGTCGCTGTGACTTCGCCACACTTCCCCCTATATAAGGGGCTGTTCCGGCGCGCCTGAAGCCTTCCATGGGGCAAGGTTTGGCCCGGGTGCCGGTTTGGCCGAGGGGAGACCCGTGCAGACGACGCTGCTCGGATTGGCGATTGCCTTCATCATTGCGCTTCTGGCCGCGCTGATCGGGCCCTACTTCATCGACTGGAACCAGTTCAGGCCCCAGTTCGAGGCGGAGGCGGGCCGGATCATCGGCGTGCCGGTGCGGGTGGCGGGCGAGCTCGACGCGCGGCTGCTGCCGGCGCCGACGTTGCGGCTGCGCTCGGTCACCTTCGGCGGCAACAACGATCTCGGCCGCCTGCGCGCCGACAAGCTCGACGTCGAGTTCAGCCTGAGCGCGCTGATGCGCGGTGAATGGCGCGCCACCGAGCTGACTGTCAATGGCATGGCGGTCGATCTCGGCCTCGACGCGCGCGGGCGGGTCGATCTGCCGTCCACCGCGAGCGGCACCTTCAATCTGGCTTCGCTAGCGATCGAGCGCCTCAATCTCACCGGCCGCATCGCCCTGCACGATGCCGCCAGCCGCTCGACGCTGGAGCTGAGCGACATCGCCTTCTCCGGCGACGTCCGCTCGCTGGCCGGCTCGGTGCGCGGCGACGGCCGTTTCACCGCGGGCGGCACGCGCTACCCGTTCCGCATCTCCTCCGGCCCGAGCGCCGACGGCAGCGCCACGCGTCTGCACCTCAACATCGACCCCGGCGAGCGCGCCATCCTCGCCGATCTCGAAGGCGTGCTCGCCTTCGACAACCGCCTGCCGAAATTCGACGGCGCGCTGACGCTGGCCGTGCCGGCGGCGAAGAAGGCCGGCGAGGCCGGGCCGACGCCCTGGAAACTCACCGCAAAACTCAAGGCCGATCCCGCCGGCGCCAAGTTCGACCAGATCGACGCAAGCTTTGGCGCCGAGGACAATGCGTTGAAAGTCGGCGGCGTCGGCGATCTCAGGTTCGGCGCCTCGCCGCTGCTGCGCGCGGTGCTGTCGGCGCGCCAGATCGATGCCGACAAGCTGGCCGGCAAGGACGACGCCGAGCCGCTGCGCATCCTGCCGGCACTGCGCGCCGGCCTTGCCGCGATCCCGCAGGCGCCGATCCCGGCGCAGATCGAGTTCAACTCCGACCAGATCATGCTCGGTGGCCGGCCGCTCCAGAACATCGCGGCCGAGCTCAAGACCGACGGCCGGTCCTGGACCTTCCAGCGGCTCGAGCTGCGCGCGCCCGGCATGACGCAGCTCTCGCTCAACGGCGCGGCGCCCGGCGCCGACAGCTTCAGCGGCCGGCTCAGCGTCGAATCCTCCGATCCCGATACGCTGGTGGCCTGGCTCCAAGGCCGCAGCGAGGTCAACCGCCGCAGCACCCGGCCGCTGCGGCTTGCCGGCGACGTGACGATCGCCGCCAACCATCTCGCCATCGACAAGCTGAAGGCCGACATCGAAGGCGGCGCCATCGAGGGACGAATTGCTTTCGTCCAGACCGGCGCGAGCAAGGGCTCGCGGATCGATGCCGAGCTCAAGGCCGACCGTCTCGATCTCGACGCCGCTGCGAGCTTTGTGCGCGCGCTCGGCGGGCCGCAAGGCGAATGGCCGGAGGAGGCAAGGCTCTCGCTCGATGTCGGCCGTGCGATCTCCGCCGGCCAGGAGCTGCGGCCGTTCGCGGCGAAGCTCGGCTATGGACCGGCGTCGCTGTCGCTGGAGCAGTTGCGGTTCGGCCAGACCAGCGGGGTGACCACCGAGGCGAGCGGCAGCTTCGACCGTACCAAAGCCACCGGCAAGCTCGCGCTGAAATCCTCAGCCAATTCGCTGCGCGAGCTTACCGCGCTGATCGAGCCGTTTGCGCCTTCGGTGCGTACGCGCTTCGATGCGATCGCGCCGCTGCCCGGTGCGACCCGCCTGAAGCTCGACCTCAGCCTCGACAGGAACGCCGAGCATGCCGATCGCAGCGACGCCCGCGCCGTGTTCGATCTCGACGCGCCGCAGCTCAAGGCCACCGCGACGCTGGCCGCACAGACGCCGGTAGCGGCCGTCAACGGCATCGACATCGACCGCCTGCGCAACAGCGACTTCACGCTGGACTCGAAAGTCTCGACCCCGCAGGCCGGCGCATTGCTGGCCTTGCTCGGCCTCGATCGCGTGGTGGCCGCGGGCGAGGGCGCTTCGCAGTTCGAAGGCCGGTTGAGCGGTGCCTGGCGCCGTCCGCTGCAATTGAACGCAAAACTGAGCGGCGGCGGGCTGGACGCAGACGCGCAAGGCAGCGTCGAATTGTCCGCGCTGGAGCCGAAGGCGTCCGTGAATCTGCGCGTGCGCAATGTCAACCTCGCGCCGCTGTTCGGAACCGGCCCGGCCGGCAAATCGGCGCAGACCGTCAGCCTGTCCTCCCGGCTCTCTCTGTCCGGCAATCGCCTGACCTTCGACGATCTCGACGGCAGCGCGGCCGGCTCGCATCTGCGCGGTCGTCTGGCGGTCACGCTCGACCAGGAGAAGAGCATCGACGGCGAGGTAGGCCTCGACACGCTCGATCTTGCGCCGGCGCTCGCGCTTGCCGTCGGTGCGGCCGGACGCGATGCCGGCGAGCCGCTGAGCGCGGGGCTCCTCGGTGGCTGGCGCGGCCGCATCGCCTTCCAGGCGTTGCGCGGCACGTTGCCAGGCGGCGTCGAGCTGCGTCCCATCGGCGGGACGATCCGGAGCGACGGCCAGTCGCTCGCGCTCGATGCGCTCAAGGGCGGCGTCGGCGGCGGCGAGCTGTCGGCGAGTTTTGACGCGCGCAACGGCGCGAGTGGCGTTGCGCTGAACGCACGTATCGAGCTCAGCAATGTCGATGCGACCACGCTGCGCTACCGCGATCTTGCTTTGCCCAAGGGACGCGCCTCGGTGCAGATGGCACTGACCAGCCAGGGCCGCAGCGTCGCGGCGTTGACCGGCGCGCTCGCCGGCAACGGCACGGTGACGCTGGACTCTGCGGAAATCAGCGGCCTCAACCCGCGTGCGTTCGAGATCGCCATCCGCGCCAGCGACGGCGGTCAGGTCGCCGACGACAACAGGCTGCGGCAGCTGGTCGAACCCGCGCTGGCGGCGGGTCCCATTGCGGTCGCCTCGGCGCAGATCCCGTTCACGATCCGCGACGGACGGCTGCGCGTTGGTGCCACGCCGCTGGAAGCGAAGAACGCCCGCGCCATCGTCTCCGGCGGTTACGACATTCCCGCCGACCAGGCCGACATCCGCGCCAGCCTGACGCCGATCATGACCGGGCTCTCCGGCGCCCCGCCGGAGATCCAGTTGTTCGCGGCGGGCCCCCCCGACAAGCTCAACCGCACCGTCGATCTTGCGCCGCTGTCTTCGTGGCTCGCGGTGCGTACGATCGATCGCGAGACGCGCCGGCTCGATGCCATCGAGCGCGGCGAGCCGCCGCCGGCGACCGCGGCGCTACCGACGTTGGTGTCTCCGGATGCGGCGCCCGAGCAGGTGCCGGCCAACGTGCCGCTGCCGGGCCAGGATCCACGCCGCGCGCCGCCAAGGCCGAAAGCCGCGCCGACGCCGAAAGCGCCGCTGGCCGCGCCCGCAGCTCCAAGCCCGCCGCTCGCAAGTCAGCAGGTCGCGCCATTGCCGCCGCCGATCGAGGTGAGACCGGCGCCGGGCCCCGCGCCCGCAAAGCCCAAGCCGAAGCCGCCGCTGGTGCTGACGCCGTCGAACCCGTAAGCGCGAGTTTGTTTGGAGAGATCGGGCCGCGGGCCCTCTTAACCTCTCCCGCTTGCGGGATAGGTCGGCGCGAAGCGCCGGGTGAGGGTTCTTTCCATTAAGGGAGTCGCTCTGCGGAGACACCCTCTCCCCAGCCCTCTCCCGCAAGCGGGAGAGGGAGCGCACCTTCTCCCTTGCCCGCCGGTAAACCCATTCCATCGCATTTGAATGAATTCTCGTCGGCAAAACTGATCTGCCGACTTTACCGGATTCTCGCGTTTGTTCCCTAGTGTCGGGTGTCAGAGGAATTCGGCGTCGCGCCAGCACAGGCGGGATGGCTCGCCAAAGAACGACCAAGAACTGGGGTGATCGACATGAACGGGGCGAAAACGCTTCTACAGGATCTGGACGACGCGATCGCGCGCGGCACCGACGAAAGCCGGGCACGCGCGCTGTGGCATGCGACCGACATCCTGATCACCGGCCGCTACAGCGACGACGAGATCAGCATGTTCGGCGAGGTCATCGGCCGGCTTGCCGACGAGATCGAGGTTGCCGCGCGGACGCAGCTCTCCGAATTGATGGCGGCCTGCGATCACGCTCCGCTCAATGTCATCGAAAAGCTCGCTCTCGACGACGAGATCGCGGTCGCCGGTCCCGTGCTGCGCGACTCCACCCGTCTCGACGAGAAGATGCTGGTCGAGAGCGCCCTGACCAAGAGCCAGTCGCATCTGCTCGCGATTGCCCAGCGTAAATCCATCGGCGAGGCCGTGACCGACGTGCTGGTCAAGCGCGGCGACCAGGAGGTCGTGACGTCGGTCGCCAGGAACGAGGGCGCGCGCTTCTCCGGCTCGGGCCTGCTGCACATGGTCCGCCGCGCCGAGGGCGATTCGATTCTTGCCGAGCAGCTTGGCCTGCGCAAGGACGTGCCGCGCCACATCTTCCAGCAGCTCATCTCGAAAGCGTCGGAAGACGTCCGCCGCCGGCTCGAGAGCGAGCGCCCTGAGATGATGGCGCAGATCCAGAGCTCGGTGACAGAGGTCACCGGCGATCTGCAATCCAAGTTCGGCCCGTCCTCGCGCAGCTACTTCGTCGCCAAGCGCGTGGTGACGACGCAGTACCGCCAGGGCAACCTCAACCAGGACTCGATCTCGAACTATGCGCGCCAGCACCGCTTCGACGAGGTGCAGATCGGCCTGTCGCTGCTGTCGGCGCTGCCGGTCGACGTGATCGAGCGCGCGCTGATGGACCGCAACCGCGAGATGATCCTGGTGCTGTGCAAGGCGCTCAACTTCTCCTGGGACACGACGATGTCGCTGCTGTTCCTCGGCGCCAAGGATCATCTGATCACCGCGCGCGAGCTCCAGGACAACGAGCGCGAGTTCAGCCGGCTCAAGATCGAGACCTCGCGCAGCATCCTGAAGTTCTACCAGTCGCGCAAGACCGGCGCGGGTGCCGATGCGGGTCGTCAGCCCGAACTCCAGGTCCACTGAGCAAGTCCACTAGGCAAGGTCCACTGAGCATCACCCGGGAATTGGCAGGGGAGTATTTGCAAATGTTGCCTCAATTCGGCACCGCCGTCCGCAAGAAGAACCTCAACAATGCCTTCGGCGCCGATGCCGGCGGCGGAGCTCCGGACAAGGCCTCGGTCGACGCCGCCTGGCTCGTGCTGGAAGCCGCCAACGATCTCGGCGATCACGCCGCGATCGAAGCCTGCCGCCGCGTCATCGACGCCGAGCTGAACGGCACGGTCGCCGGCAGCTCGGATATCGATCTCGTGCTTGGGTATTTCAGGTAAGATACAACAGGTCTCGAGGGTGGGCAAAGGCGCACTTGCGCCGTGCCCACCATCTCTTCATGGTCGTAAAAAGTGCGTGGGCATACTGCGCTTTGCCCACCCTGCAAGCTGTGCAAGAAGCCCCCGGATTACGCTGCGCTCCATCCGGGCTATGCACTCGAGCGCGGCGGTGGTGATCGGTTTCACCGTCATTTCCGCAACGCAGCTCCACGATCCCGAACGGGCACTCGCCGAACAGGCGCGGTGGAGAGCATGCTATCATACCACCTGGGATAGCGCTCGCTGTCCCTGGATTCGGGAGAGATAGCCATGAAGACCTTCGCTTTCCTCGTGGTCGGGCTCGCTGTCACAACCCTTTCGATGCCGACAGCCAACGCTCAGTACAAATGCTCTTTCAGTAGCGGCACCATTTCGTCCGTCCCGTGCGCCAAGCGTTATGCCGTCAATTACGAAGCGTGCCGAAAATACGTCATCGAGCACGGTTCGAGCTCGGCTGACGCCATGTGGTGGTGTACGAGCCAAGGTTACACGAAATAGGGCTACACGAAGTAAAGCTACACCGAATGATTTGACGTCGACCGCGAGCAGGAGGCCGCCTCGGTGGCGGCCTCCTGCAACCGGGTGGAACGCTCAAGCGTTGGCGCCGCCGTCGACCGTCAATGTCGTGCCGGTGATGTACCTGGCCTTCGGGCTCGCCAGGAACGCCACGGCGCTCGCGATGTCATCCGTGGCGCCGTAGCGGCCGAGCGCCATGAACTGTTTCAGCGTCTCCGCGGTCGGGCCGTGCGCTGGATTCATGTCGGTGTCGATCGAGCCCGGTGCCACCAGGTTGACCGTGACGTCCCTGGGGCCGACTTCCCGCGCCAGCGCTTTCGTGAACGCTGATAGCGCCGACTTCGACGCCGCGTAGATGCCGAGCACCGGCGAAGGCACGCGGTCGGCGAAATAGCTGCCGATGGTGATGATGCGGCCGCCCTTGCCAAGGTGGCGCAGCGCGGCTTTGCTCGCGACGATCGGCGAACGGACGTTGACGTTCAGCAGCGCATCGACATCCCCAAGCGAAATGTCGTTGAGGCCGCCCAGGCGAAGAATTCCGGCGTTGTTGACCAGAATATCGAGTCCGCCCAGCGCAGCGACGGTCTTTTCGACCGAGGCCTGGACGGCGGCGACATCCGCGCTGTCGGCCTGGATCGCCACGGCTTTGCGTCCGCCGGCCTTGATGGCGTCAACCACCTTGGCGGCGCTGTCTGCGGACTTCTCATAGGTGATTGCGACGTCGGCGCCTTCCGCGGCGAGCGCTTTCGCAATGGCCGCACCAATACCCCTGCTTGCGCCCGTCACCAGGGCCCGTTTTCCTGCCAGCGTCATCTGTCTTCTCCAATTATGTAACGATCGACACAGAATATGTGGAGGCTTGATCGGCCGCGTCAAGCCAATTATGTGTTGATCATTACAGAAAGAGCTGCGATGGCGGGACGACCACGAGAATTTGACCGCGAGGCGGCACTCGAAGCCGCCATGTTGCTGTTCTGGCGCAAGGGGTTCGAGGCCGCCTCGATGCACGACCTCTGCGAAGCCATGGGCGTCCGCTCGCCGAGCCTCTATGCGGCCTTCGAGAGCAAGGAGGCGCTCTATCTTGCGGCGATCGAGCATTACGTCCTGACCTATGGGCCTCCGGTCTGGGACCGGCTTGGCGAAGGCGCGACCGCGCGGGCCGGCGTCGAGAACCTGCTGATCGGGGCGGCCGAGATCCTGCCGAAATCCCGCTCGGCACCGGCCGGCTGCATGGCCGTGCTGGGCGCCGTCAGCGACGAATGGCCGGCCTCGATCGCCCGCGCGATCAGAAAAGTCCGGCTCGACATGCTCGGCAATTTGCGCGCGCGGCTGGAGGCTGGCCTCGCCAATGGCGAGCTACCTGCCGCAACCGACATAGAGGCGTTGAGCCGGTTCTATCTCAGCGTCTTCCAGGGCATGGCCATCCAGGCCAAGGACGGCGCCACGCCGGCGGAGCTGAGAGGCGCAGCCAAGGCGGCGATGGTTGCGTGGCCGGGCGAGGGCTACAAGTAGCTACAATTCAATGCTGGCCGAGAAGGGTGCAGCCCGAAACCCACAGGAGCGCGTCGTTGACGAGGCAAAACATCTCATCGGGGTATGCGTTCGAAGACGCTTATGGCTACTCCCGCGCCGTGCGCGTCGGAAACCAGGTCTTTGTCTCCGGCACGACGGCTCGCCCGCCGCACCTCGACGGCGACGCCTACCTGCAAGCCAGGGCGATACTCGCATTGATCGCCGACGCATTGGCCGAGGCTGGCGCCGATATGCGGCATGTCGTCCGTACCGTGGTGTACGTGATCGATATGGCGGACACCGAGCATGTGGCGCGCGCCCACTCTGAAGCCTTCGATGCGGTGCGCCCGGCCAGCACGCTCGTCCAGGTCAGCGCCCTGACGCCGACATCGGCCCGCGTCGAGATTGAAGTGGTGGCAATCATCTCGGCCTGACGGGCCTCGCGCCGCTTGGGCGCTGCGATCCGTCGCGGAGCGCTGCTGGTAGCTTCTCGGAATTGCCTTCGATCATGGCGCCGACACACGCCGTTGCACGCACCTGTGATCAGTGGAACTCCGGATGCAGGTAACGGCGGAAGGATCTCTTCGTACAGCTTTCAGCGAACGTATTTTCTTCGCACGCTGATGGACGCGCATTCCGGGGAGAGATCGTCACATGATGGAATTCAACGTTGCCGAGAATGGTGGAGGTTCGTATCGTCCGCTCGCCATTCTCCGCTGGGTCATGGTGGTCATATTCGTGTCCTTCGGAATGCAGAAATTCACACTGCAATCCGCGCAGGGCATCGCGCAGTTCATCACCAACAGTCCGTTCATCTCCTGGCTGTCGATCTTCGGCCTGAGGGGAGAGGCCTATGTTCTCGGTGTTGCCGAATTCGCGATTGCGGCGCTGCTGGCGGCAGGTAGCTTCAGCCCGGTCTTGTCCGCCGTCGGCTCATTCATGGGCGTGGTGACCTTCGCGATCACATGGTCGTTCTTCTTCACGACGCCGGGCGTCGTCACATGGAGCCTGTCATCCGATCCCATGGCGTGGAATCTGACCGGCGAGTTCCTGTTCAAGGACATCGTCTTGCTGTGCGTCTGCGCCGTTCTGTTTCTGGCCTCATTGCCGCGATCGGCCATTCGGCTGCGCACCGGCTGAGCGTTGGGGCGTCGCTCACCGCCGGATCCGGTAGATCACGACGTCCTCGCCGTGATGCGTCGTGCTCTTCTCCAGAATGTAATTGGAGTTCTCCAGCACGCGGCGCGACGCACCATGTTCGACGAAGACCAGGCCGATGAGCGACGGCAGCGCGAGTTGCGACAGCCCGATATGCGTCAGCGCCGCGGCGGTCTCGCTCGCAAATCCTTGGCCCCAGAGGTCGCGTTTGAACGTATAGGCAATCTCGATCTCGTCGATACCATCAACGAGGATGTGCCTGATCCCCGCCCGTCCGGCGAATGCTCCGTCTCTCGTTCGCAGCACCCAGAGCCCGAAACCGTGCCGGTCCCAATGGGCCATGTTGACGGCGAGATAAGTCTTCGTCGCCTCCGCCGAACGGACACCGCCGAGATAGCGGGACACGTCGGGATCGAGATGGAGTGTGACGAGGTCGGCGAGATCATCGTCGCGCAGTTTCTCGGCGGTCAGTCTGTTGGTGCGGAAGTGATCCAATGAGGTTAGCGGCGTTCGAAGTGAGCATCGATTGTTGCGCCGACGATGCCGTCCTGCCGACGTCTTACTCAACCTCCCGATCGCCGGTGTGACGCGCGGGGTTTGATCTGCATCAAATACGCGGATGACGATCGCGCCACAACCCGACTTCGAGGCTCACAGGTTGACAGGTGCGATGATCCCGACTTGGTACGTCAGCTTTGAAATTCGACAACGTGGCGTTTTGCCGAGGCAGCGCAGTCCGCGCGAGACGCGGACGTTCGCGACCGAGGACGAAGCCAAGTTGTTCGCGCGCGCAAAGCTCGATGAAGGCCTTTCTGTTTTTGCAGGTACGATCAATCCTCACGTTCCGAGGCGGCTCATTCCGGCGCCAGATATCCATGCGTGGCTCAACGATGACGGCGGCTCTCTACCGTCAGAAGCGTCGGGCATCGATTAAGCACGCTACGGTGCATAGAGATGGCGCTTGGGTGTTGCCATTTTGATACGGGCTTCAGGACTCCTGCCCGCGTAAAGTTCCTCACATTCGCGAACCTTATGCACCTGGTCAGCATGGGTGCTCATTTCTGGACGAGACAGCGAATTTGAACGAAAGAGCAAAAAAGGGGACGAGACCATGAGGAAGTTTTCGACTGCTGCGATCGGCTTCGTGGCACTGAGTATGGCGGCTCCGGCCATGGCGGCCGACATGGCCGTCAAGGCGCCGCCGCCGGCACCAGTGGTGGCGGTCTACAACTGGAGCGGATTCTACATCGGGGCCAACGGTGGCTGGGGGCAAAGCCATGGTTGCGTCGACTTCGTAACGCCCGCTGGGACGGTAGCAGGTGGCTGCGCCGATCGCTCCGGTGGTCTTGCGGGTGGACAGATCGGGTACCGCTGGCAAACCAATCAGTTTGTGCTTGGTCTGGAAGCTCAGGGCGATTGGGCCGAGATCAAGAACACGCGCGTCAGCCTGATCGATCCGTTGATCTCGACCACAGGCAAGACCGACGCCATTGGGCTGTTCACAGCCCAGCTCGGTTGGGCATGGAACGCTTCGCTGTTCTACGTGAAGGGCGGCGCTGCCGTGACCCGCAATCGATTCGATATATTCAACAACGTCACCGGCGTCGGACTGGCTTCGGCAGGTCACACGCGCTGGGGCGGCGCCCTGGGTGTCGGCTGGGAATATGGTTTTGCGCCGAACTGGTCGGCCGGTATCGAGTACGACCATCTCTGGATGGGACGCGACAATTTCGGCTTCGCAGGCGTGGTCACGCCCGGCGGGTTGGCGCTCACCGGCAGCGGGATCAGCCAGGATGTGGACATGGTTACGCTTCGGTTGAACTACCGCTTCGGTGGTTTCGGTGCTCCGGTCGCTGCTCGCTATTGAGTGTGTGTGTCTGCCCGGTGAACTCAGGCCCCGGCATCGACCGGGGCCTTTTCATGGGAAGCCGAAGAAAACGATGGAGGTCCGGCATCAATTCCTGCGATGTCGCAAGGCCAGGCGCGAGTGAATTGTGCGGACTTGTCGAGGATGCGGGCCGCGATCAATCGTTGGCGGACGCTTCCCGATGATGCCATCATGCCGGTGTCTTGCCCGACGGGTCAAGCGAATTCGGATAATTCGTAATCCATTGATTTCACGACCCCGTCTACTGTGCATGGGGTTGTTTTCGCAGTTTTTAGTTTCGAGAGGGGACTCTATCCCGCCCCCAACGCCACCGCGACGTTGTACGTCACGAGGCTCGCGGCATAGGCCAGCACCAGCATGTAGCTGAAGGTCACCGCCATCCATCGCCAGCTTCCGGTCTCGCGCCGGATCACGGCCAGCGTCGAGGCGCATTGCGGGGCGAAGATGTACCAGGCCAGCATCGACAGCGCGGTGGCGAGCGACCATTTCGTCGCCAGCACCTGGCCGATCTGCTCGGCCGCTTCCTTGCCGCCTTCGATCGCATAGACCGTGCCGAGCGCTGCGACCGCGACCTCGCGCGCCGCCATGCCCGGGATCAGGGCGACCGCGATCTGCCAGTTGAAGCCGACGGGGGCGAGCAGCGGCTCGAGCGCCTTGCCGATGATGGCGGCGAGGCTGAAGTCGATGCCGGGCTCGGTCGCGCCCGCCGGCGGCTGCGGGAACGAGGCCAGGAACCAGATCAGCACCATCATCGAGAAGATCGTGGTGCCAGCGCGGTGGAGGAACATCTTGGCCCGCGTGTAGACGCCGATCGCGATCGATTTCAGCCGCGGCATCTTGTAGTCCGGCAGCTCCAGCATGAACGGGGCCGGCGCGTAGTCGCGCAGCATGAAGAACTTGATCAGGAACGAGACGGCAAGCGCGCTGATGATGCCGGCGGCGTAAAGGCCGAACATCACGAGGCCCTGGAGGTTGATGAAGCCCCAGACGTCCTTCGCCGGAATGAAGGCCGAGATGATCAGCGTGTAGACCGGGATGCGCGCCGAGCAGGTCATCAGCGGCGCGATCAGGATCGTCGTCAGCCGGTCGCGCTTGTTGTCGATCACGCGCGTCGCCATGATGCCGGGAATGGCGCAGGCAAAGCTCGACAGCAGCGGGATGAAGGCGCGGCCGTGCAGGCCGGCGCCGCCCATGATGCGGTCCATCAGGAACGCGGCGCGCGCCATGTAGCCGAAATCTTCCAGCAGCAGGATGAACAGGAAGATGATGATGATCTGCGGCAGGAACACGATCACGCTGCCGACGCCCGAGATCACGCCGTTCTGGAGGAAGCTCTGGAGCAGGCCGGCGGGCAGGGTGGTGTGCACGAACTCGCCGAGCGCGTCGAAGCCGGAATTGAGCAGCTCCATCAGCGGCTGCGCCCAGGCGAACACCGCCTGGAACATCACGAACAGGATCAGCGCCAGCACGATGAGGCCGCCGACGGGATGCAGCACCACCGCGTCGATCCGCGCGGTCCAGGTGTCAGGCCGGCTCGGCAAGCTGACGCAGTCGGCGATGATGCGGTCGGCCTCGCGCTGGGTGGAGCGCAATTCGCCGACGCTGAGCGCGCGCCAGGTGTTCTCCGCAGGCTCGGTGGCGAGCGTGGCCGAGATCTCGTCGGTCAGCGTCAACAGATCGGCCGTGCCGCCCTTGCGCACCGCGATCGAGGTGACCACGGGCACGCCGAGCTCCTTGGCGAGCCGCTCGACGTCGACCGTGATGCCGCGGCGCGCGGCGATGTCGAACATGTTGAGCACGAGGATCATCGGCCGGCCGGTGCGCTTGAGCTCCAGCAGCAGGCGGATGGTCAAGCGCAGATTGGTGGAATCGGCCACGCACAGCACGAGGTCGGGCACGGTCTCGCCGGAGGCCTTGCCGAGCACGAAGTCGCGGGTGATCTCCTCGTCCGGGCTGCGGCCGCGCAGCGAATAGGTGCCGGGCAGGTCGACCACCGAGACCTGGCGTCCCTGGGGCGTGACGAAGAAGCCTTCCTTGCGCTCGACGGTGACGCCCGGATAGTTCGCGACCTTCTGCCGGCTGCCGGTCAGGGCATTGAACAGCGAGGTCTTGCCGCTGTTTGGCGTGCCGACCAGGGCGAGATGCAGGAGGGGTGCTTCCATGATTTTCAACGATCTGGGATCAAAGGCCTGAGGTCAGGGGGCGGCCGCCTCAGGCGACGATGATGGCCATGGCTTCGCGCCGACGGACCGCGATCGTGATGCTGTCGACCCGCACGGCGATGGGATCGCGCCCGACCAGCCCCTCATGCAGGACCTCGACCCGGGCCCCCTCGACGAAGCCGAGTTCGATTAGCCGGCTCTCGAGCTCGATGTCCGAGAGCGCCGAACCGGTGTCCCTGGCGGACAGGTGCTGGATGACGCCGGTGTAGCCGCGCAGGGCCAGACCCAGCGGCATGTGAGGGCGCGTATCATTGGTGTCGGTCATGCCCTGTATTTTCAACGCAGGGCATTGAGGTCAAGCACGCTTGCTCGCCGGAAGCTGCACCTTAGAGTGATTTTAAAGTGCGAACGCCCGGACGCGCCGAAAAGACGCCTTGCCGGCTATTGGGCCGGGACCTTGTCCGGCTGGACGGCCATGGCGCGGCTCTTGAAGTAGTCCAGCACGAACAGGCGGATCGCCGAGGACAGATTGCCCTGCTGGCGGTTGCCGTCGATCTCGCCGACGAGCTCGGACAGCGTCATGTTGCGCAGGCCCGAAATCTCCTTCATGCCGTTCCAGAACGCCTCTTCCAGGCTGACGCTGGTCTTGTGACCGGCGACGACGATCGATCGTTTCACGACGGGCGACTTCATGGCTGCTCCTCGCGATCGATCTGATGCTTGTCCAGGTGCTCCTTCGCCCTGTCCGCGCGCGTCTCCTCCGCCGACCGCTCCGCCTTCGTGCGGCCGAACTTCGCTCGATTGGCGTCCGCCTGCTTCGCCGAGGCTTCCCGCTCGGCGCGCTTCCGGAAACGATTCAGGTTGATGACGTTCCCCATGCCGCGTCTCCATCATCCGATCCTCTTCAGGCAGGATGAAACATTCAGAAACAGGGGGCCGCGTCGCGCCCCACAAGACTTGATTGTCATTTGCTCGTCCTCGTCAATCGGCCCCTTGGGCCATCAAACGATGAATTTCGCCCCGCCAAGGGCAGAATAGCTGCGTAGCACGCCGTCTTTCCGGAACATTGACGGTAATCAAATCCTGTCCTTTAAGCCTTACAATTATGAGCTTTTTGGCTCCGTATCATTACGGATGACTATCGGAATTAGGAATTACCCCGGTTTCGTCATCTTCTCCGGCTGCACCAAACGGTCGAACTCGTCCGCTGTGACGAAGCCGAGCCGCAGCGCCTCCTCCTTCAGCGTGGTGCCGTTGGCATGCGCCGTCTTGGCCACCTTGGCGGCGTTGTCGTAGCCGATCTTCGGCGCGAGCGCGGTCACCAGCATCAGCGAGCGCTGCATCAGCTCACTTATGCGCTTTTCGTCGGCGCGGATGCCGCTGACGCAATGTTCGGTGAAGGAGCGCGCGGCATCGGCCATCAGCCGGATCGAGTGCAGCATGTTGTAGGCTAGCACGGGCTTGTAGACGTTGAGCTCGAAATGGCCCTGGCTGCCGGCGACCGTGATCGCGGTGTGATTGCCGAACACCTGGCAGCACACCATGGTCATCGCCTCGCACTGCGTCGGATTGACCTTGCCCGGCATGATCGACGAGCCCGGTTCGTTCTCCGGCAGGATCAGTTCGCCGAGCCCTGAGCGCGGACCCGATCCGAGCAGGCGGATGTCGTTGGCGATCTTGAACAGGCCTGTCGCGACCGAATTGATGGCGCCGTGCGCCAGCACATAGGCATCGTTCGAGGCCAGCGCCTCGAATTTGTTGGCGGCGCTGGTGAAGGGCAGTTTGGTGATTCCGGCAACGTGCTTTGCGAACAGTCTTGCAAAGCGCGGCTTCGCGTTGAGGCCGGTGCCGACGGCGGTGCCGCCCTGTGCCAGCGGATAGAGCTCCTTCACCGCGACCTTCAGTCGCGCGATCCCGCTTTCGACCTGCGCGGCATAGCCGGAGAATTCCTGGCCGAGCGTCAGCGGCGTCGCGTCCTGGGTGTGGGTGCGGCCGATCTTGACGATCTTGGCGAACTCCTTCTCCTTCTTGCGCAGCGCACGGAGCAGTTCGCCAAGGGCAGGAACGAGATCGGCGGTGATGCGGCTCGCCGCCGCGATATGCATTGCGGTGGGAAAAGAGTCGTTCGACGACTGGCTCATGTTGACGTGATCGTTCGGATGCACCGGCTTCTTGGCGCCGAGCTCGCCGCCGAGCAGCTCATTGGCGCGGTTGGCGATCACCTCGTTGAGGTTCATGTTGGTCTGCGTGCCCGAGCCGGTCTGCCACACGACGAGCGGGAAATGA
Source organism: Bradyrhizobium sp. 1200_D9_N1_1 (assembly GCF_052075915.1). Classification (NCBI taxonomy): domain Bacteria; kingdom Pseudomonadati; phylum Pseudomonadota; class Alphaproteobacteria; order Hyphomicrobiales; family Nitrobacteraceae; genus Bradyrhizobium; species Bradyrhizobium sp. 1200_D9_N1_1. The sequence continues at coordinate 2,772,707 of NZ_CP197226.1, forward strand.
TCGTCGAGGCTGCCGTCGATCACCTCGCGCGCGGCGCGGATGATGGCACTGGCGCGGCGCTGGTCGAGCAGGCCGAGCTCGCGGTTGGACTGCGCCGCGGCGAGCTTGACGATGCCGAGCGCATGCACGAGCGAGATCGGCATGCGATCCGTGCCGATGCGGAAATTCTGCCGCGAACGTTCGGTCTGCGCGCCCCAATAGCGATCGGAGGGGACCTCGATGGGACCGAAGCTGTCGGTCTCGGTGCGGGTCGCGGGGCGAGCGGTCTTCGTGCGTGCAGATTTGGCCATGAGCACATCCATTCCGCCGCGCGAAATGCCGCGCGGCCTCTTCATGTGCTCCTCTATATAGGCAGTTTGGCCGGGCGCGACGGTCTCGCGCGGTAGCCTAGATCATTTCTTGCGGAAACGATCGAGCCGCACGACTTCGGCGCCGCCCTGGTTCGGCGGGGTCGGCTCTTCCGCGGTCTCCGCCTTGTCCGTGGCGGGCGTGGGCACCGACAGGGCCGAAGGGGCAGGGGCCGCGGGCAACGTCTCGGGCGCGACCTCGGCGACATCGGACGTGTCGAACTGGAGGCCGAACTTCACGGACGGATCGAGGAAGCTCTTGATGGCGCTGAACGGCACCACCAGCCGCTCCGGAATGCCGCCGAACGACAGGCCGACCTCGAAGCGGTCCTCGAGCACGGTCAGATCCCAGAACTGATGCTGCAGGATGATCGTCATCTCTTCCGGATATTGCGCCAGGAGCCGCGACGACAGCTTCACGCCCTCGGCCTTCGACACGAAGGTGATGAAGAAATGATGCTCGCCCGGCAGTCCATGGGACGCGGCGTCGGTCAGCACCTTCCGCAGCACGCCGCGCAGCGCGTCGCGGGCCAGCACATCGTATCGGATATGATCGGTCGCCATGGTGGTCCTGTTGCATTCCAGGAGTTGGGCCCTGCCGGCCCGACTCGCCAAGCCGCAATAGTACCGCGCCTGACGGGTCAGCAGGAGTCCCCGTGGGGGAGGAAATCGAAGGTAAGTGGAGGCTTCTGTTGCCAGGTGCCTCCGAACCCCGCCTAACGGAGCTTAACCCGTTAGGACTTTAAGATGGTCTTTCAAACTGCGTTACGCAGCCTGAGCAACCGGAGCAAAGTTGTCGTTGGCAACTATTGCAGTAGCCCGATAACGGCGGAACAATACCGGGAAAAAGCACGCCCTTTACGCCCTCGTCGATCCTATTTCGCCCCCGCCAAAACCCGCTTCTAGGGCCTGCCCGCTGGTGGGCTTTGGTGGAGGCGCCGGGTACCGCCCCCGGGTCCGAATGGTTTATTACGACGACCGTTTATTTCCATAGCCGGCGAACCGGCACCCCCAATATAGGGGGCAAAGGTTTAGAAAGACAGGGGTTTGGCGCGGCATGGCGCGGTTCCCTTTGGATAGGTTCCGGATAGCCTTGGCCTTGCGGCGGCCCTCGTTCTAAGCTCCTGACATGTCCCCGGATTCAGCACCGGCCGCCCAAGAGCCGGATCGTGCCGCGACCAGCGGCCCTCCGCCCAACCTGACCGCGCTGTTTGTGGCCTTCGCCCGGATGTCCCTGGCTGGTTTCGGCGGAGTTCTGGTGTTCGCCCGGCGGGCGATCGTCGAGCAGCACCGCTGGATGACGGCGGACGAGTTCAACGAAACCTTCGCGCTCTGCCATTTCCTGCCCGGGCCCAACATCGTCAATCTGTCGATGGTCTTTGGCGCGCGGCTGCGCGGGATCGCGGGCGGCGTTGCCGCCTTTGCCGGGCTGCTGCTGCCGCCGACGCTGATCATGACCGTACTTGCGATCATCTACGCCCGGTTCGGCGATGTGGAGGTGCTGCGCCGCATCCTCGCAGGCATCTCCTGCGCGGCGGTCGGCCTCCTGATCGCGGTCGTCTTTCGCATGATGACGCCGCTGTTCAAGCGGATGGACGCCGTTGCGCTCATCCTGATGCTCGCCGTGTTCCTTGCCATCGGCGTGCTTCGCCTGCCGCTCCAGACGGTGCTGCTGGTCGCGATCCCCGTGAGTGTCGGCGCCACCTTCCTCCTGCGGCGGAAGGTAGCAGCGTGAACGCCGAGAACCCGATCTGGGCGCTGATCTCCACCTTTGCGCTGATGTCGCTGTTCGCGGTCGGCGGCGCCGCGGCCGCGGTGCCCGAGATGCACCGTATCGCGGTCGATGTGCATCACTGGATGACCGACAAGCAGTTCACTGATGCCTATGCGATCGCGCAGCTCTCGCCAGGTCCGAACGTGCTTATCGTGACGTTAATCGGCTATGCCGTCGCCGGCATCCCCGGCGCGCTGGCAGCGACGCTGGCCATGTGCCTGCCGACCGCGCTGGTTGCCTACTATGTCAGCCGGCTCTTGAACCGGCCGAGCCAATCGCGCTGGCCCGGCCTGATCCAGGCTGCATTGGTTCCGCTCTCGATCGGATTGATGGCGGCGAGTGCCCTGATCCTGGCCAACGCGACCGATCGCACGATTGCTGCGGTGCTTCTGACCGCGATGGTTGCGGTGCTCGCAGCGGTCTCGCGCATCAATCCACTATGGCTCCTGCTCGCCGGGGGCTTGTTGGGTTTTGCTGGCATTGTGTAATGAAAATCGCTAGGCAGTGATCCGGGCGAGGGATCCATTTCCAGCCGATTAGAACAACACTGCGCGTGACTTACGGGTCGCGGAGGAGACATGCATGGCCGATACGATGGGCCACTCAGCGACAGCCACCCGAAACACCTCGGTGGCGATCGGTTTTTGTCTGCTGGCCGTTGCGCCGCAGATATTCGAATTCATCTGGTCGATCGGGACGATCTTTGGCTGGGGCGCGGGACGCGGCCCGGCCACCGTTCTCATCAGCCATGCCACCGCGCTGGTCGCGGGCGCTCCCGCGGCACTGATCGGATCGGTCGGCGGTGAGACCAAGAAGGCGTCATCCGACGTGCTGCTGGCGCTGATCTATTCCTATCCGGTCTTAGCGGTGGCGATCGTCACGCTGTTCATGACCATCCGGTCGGCCCAGGATTATGTCGGCGGCGTCATCCTGATGGCACTCGCGCTGTTCGCGCTGTGGGCCTCGAGCGATTTGCAGGGCATGCGCGGCTTCTCCTTCGGTGCGGGCACCGCGCCGCGCATGTTCGGCGGGCTGCTGGTCGCCTTGTCCGCCGGCATTGCCTTGACCGGCCTTCTGACCGATGGGCCGGCGATGGCCCATTACTCCTGGCGCGGGCCGCTGTTCGTGATGGTCTCGATCGTGTTCTTCGCGCTCGCGATCCGGCCGCTGGGCCTCGTGGTCTCCGCCTTCGCGAGCTTCATGATCGCGGCGATGGGCTCGCATGAGACGCGCTGGCTGGAGGCTGCCATCGTCGGCGCCTGCCTGACGCTCGGCTGCGCGCTGCTCTTCCCTTACGTGCTCGGGCTACCGATGCCGATGTTTCCGCGTTTCCTGATCCAGTGAGGGCGTGATGGATATTTTTGCCAACCTCGCCCACGGCTTCGCCGTCGCGCTCTCTCCGATCAACCTCCTGATGTGCCTGATCGGCGCCCTCGTCGGCACGCTGGTCGGCGTTCTCCCGGGCATCGGCACCATCGCGACCGTGGCGATGCTGCTGCCGATCACCTTCGGACTGCCGCCGGTCGGCGCGCTGATCATGCTCGCCGGCATCTATTACGGCGCGCAGTATGGCGGCTCGACCACGTCGATCCTGGTCAACATACCCGGCGAGGCGACATCGGTCGTCACCGCCATCGACGGTCACCAGATGGCCAAGCAGGGCCGTGCCGGCCCGGCGCTGGCGATCGCCGCGATCGGCTCGTTCTTCGCCGGCTGCGTCGCGACCGTGCTCATCGCCGTGCTCGGCGCGCCGCTGACCAAGCTCGCGCTGGCGTTCGGCCCGGCCGAGTATTTCTCGCTGATGGTGCTCGGCCTGATCTTCGCGGTCGTGCTGGCCAAGGGCTCGGTGCTGAAGGCGATCGCGATGATCGTGCTCGGCCTGCTCATGTCGATGGTCGGCTCGGACATCGAGACCGGCGCCTCGCGCATGGCCTTCAACATTCCGGAGCTCGCCGACGGCCTCGGCTTTGCGACGGTGGCGATGGGCGTGTTCGGCTTTGCCGAGATCATCCGCAACCTCGACGCCGGCGCCGAGATGAACCGCGACCTCGTGCAGCAGAAGATCACCGGCCTGATGCCGACCAGGAAGGACCTGCGCGACTCCGCGCCTGCCATCCTGCGCGGCACCGTGCTCGGCTCGATCCTCGGCATCCTGCCGGGCGGCGGCGCCGTGATCGCGTCCTTTGCGGCCTATACGCTCGAGAAGAAGATCGCCAAGAACCCGTCGCGGTTCGGCCGCGGTGCGATCGAGGGCGTGGCGGCGCCGGAGAGCGCCAACAACGCGGCGGCGCAGACCTCCTTCATCCCGCTGCTCACCCTCGGCATCCCGCCGAACGCGGTGATGGCGCTGATGGTGGGCGCGATGACCATCCATGGCATCGTGCCGGGCCCGCAGGTGATGCAGAAGCAGCCGGATCTCGTCTGGGGCATGATCGCCTCGATGTGGATCGGCAACCTGATGCTGATCATCATCAACCTGCCGCTGGTCGGAATCTGGGTCCGCCTGCTGCGCGTGCCTTACCGGCTGATGTTCCCCTCGATCGTGATCTTCTGCGCGATCGGCATCTACTCGGTGAACAACGCACCGGTCGACGTCATCCTCGCCGGCGTGTTCGGTCTCGTCGGCTACTGGCTGATCAAGCACGATTTCGAGCCGGCACCGCTGCTGCTCGGCATGGTGCTCGGACCGCTGATGGAAGAGAACCTGCGCCGCGCACTGCTGATCTCGCGCGGCGACTGGAGCGTGTTCCTGACGCGTCCGTTGTCGGCGGTGCTGCTGGCGATCGCGGCGAGCCTATTGATCCTCACGGTGCTGCCCGCGCTGCGCGCCAAGCGCGACGAGGTGTTCACCGAATCCGAGAACTGATCGCGCCTGCGTCGTCGCGGCGCCCTGCGTCCGCGCGCCGCATTCGGAAGTCGAATCGACTTGTGTGATGTCTTCGTGAAATGAAAATGCCGGCCCTTGTGGCCGGCATTTTTGTTTGTGTCCCAAGGAGTCGACAAGGGGATCGGCATGACCTTTATTCGCGCGCTCGCGGGCGCATGTGCCGCGGCGGCCGCATCGCTGTGCGCGTTTGTCGCACCGTCTCAGGCGCAGACCTATCCGACGCGCGGCATCACCATGATCGTGCCGTTCGCGGCCGGCGGCCCGACCGACGTGATCTCGCGCATCGTTACCGCGCACATGGCGCAGACGCTGGGGCAGAGCATCGTCATCGAGAACGTGGTCGGCGCCGGCGGCACCACCGCGACCGCGCGGGCCGCGCGCGCGGCCAATGACGGCTATACGCTGATCACGGGGCATATGGGCACGCATGCCGCATCCGTGCCGCTCTACCCGAAGCTCGCCTATCATCCGGAGAAAGACTTCGAGCCGATCGCGCTGCTGGCGGGCACGCCGATCCTGATCCTGGCGCGCAAGGATTTTCCGCCGAAGGACCTGAAGGAGTTCGTCGCCTACGTGAAGGGCAATGCCGAGAAGGTGAACGCGGCGCATGCCGGCGTCGGCTCGGTCTCGCACGTGTCCTGCGAGCTCTTGCACTCCATCCTCGACATCAAGCCGGTCGGCGTGCCCTTCAACGGCACCGGCCCCGCGATGAACGCGCTGGTGGCGGGGCAGGTCGACTACATGTGCGACCAGATCGTCAACGCCGTGCCACAGATCAACGCCGGCACCATCAAGGCCTATGCGATCGCAACGGCCGAGCGCAATCCGTCGCTGCCGAACGTGCCGACGACGACGGAAGCCGGCCTGCCTGCGTTCCAGGCCCAGGCCTGGAACGCGATGTTCGCACCGAAGGGAACTTCGCCGGCGATCGTGGCGAGCCTGAACGCCGCCGCCGTCAAGGCGCTCGACGACGAGACCGTGAAGAAGCGCCTGCTCGAGCTCGGCAGCGTCATCCCGGGCCCAAAGGACCGGACGCCGGAGGCGCTGGCGACCCTCGTGAAGAACGAGATCGCGAAGTGGACGCCGGTGCTCAAGCCGGCCAGTTAACCAGCACAATCAAGCCGATAGGCGAGGGGCGGGACGCGGGTTCCGCCCCTTGTCGTTTGCACCGGAAACGCTCACTTTTTCCGGGTATAATCGGTGCAGGCAGCGAATCGCCGCTGTCGCAGCGCGGAGGTGGCCGCTAAGTTCGCGGCCTCCCCAAAGGCACACGACACATGCACCAGTATCAGGACCTGCTCGAGCGGATTCTCTCAGACGGCGCCGAGAAGACCGATCGGACCGGCACCGGCACGCTCTCGGTGTTCGGCCATCAGATGCGCTTCAATCTGTCGGCCGGCTTCCCGATGCTGACCACCAAGCGGCTGCCGCTGAAGGCGATCGTGCACGAGCTGTTGTGGTTCCTGAAGGGCGACACCAACATCAAATATCTGCGCGACAACGGCGTCACCATCTGGGACGAGTGGGCGGACGCCAATGGCGATCTCGGCCCGGTCTATGGTCATCAGTGGCGTTCCTGGCCCGCGCCGGACGGACGCAGCATCGACCAGATCGCCAACGTCGTCGACATGATCAAGCGCAATCCGGACTCGCGCCGCCTGATCGTCTCGGCCTGGAATCCGGCCGAGGTCGACAAGATGGCGTTGCCGCCGTGCCATTGCCTGTTCCAGTTCTATGTCGCCAACGGCAAGCTGTCGTGCCAGCTCTATCAGCGCTCGGCCGACGTGTTCCTCGGCGTGCCCTTCAACATCGCCTCCTATGCGCTGCTCACCATGATGGTGGCGCAGGTCACGGGCCTGAAGCCCGGCGACTTCGTGCATTCGTTCGGCGACACACATCTCTATTCCAACCATCTGGAGCAGGCGAAGCTCCAGCTCACGCGCGCACCGCGTGCGTTGCCGGTGATGCGGATCAATCCCGACGTGAAGGACATCTTCTCCTTCCGCTTCGAGGATTTCGAGCTCGTCGGCTACGATCCGCACCCACACATCAAGGCGGAAGTCGCGGTCTGACGCAGATGTCGCTCAACATCCGCCGCGTGCGTCCTGGCGAAGCCGGGCTGGTTCTTGCCTTCATCCGTGAGCTCGCCGAATACGAAAAGCTCTCGCACGAGGTCGAGGCGACCGAGGCTGACATCGCGGACGCGCTGTTCGGCGAGCGACCGCGGCTCTATTGTGCGATCGCCGAGTGGAACGGCGAGGCGGTCGGCTTTGCGGTCTGGTTCGCCAATTTCTCCACCTTCAGCGGCCGTCACGGCATCTATCTCGAAGATCTGTATGTGCGGCCGTCGCATCGGGGCAAAGGCCTCGGCAAGGCGCTGCTGGTCTATCTCGCAAAGGAATGCGTCGAGAACGGCTGGTCGCGTCTGCAATGGGCGGTGCTCGACTGGAACGCGCCGTCGATCGCGTTCTACAAGTCGCTCGGTGCCGTCATGATGGACGACTGGACGCTGTGCCGCGTCACCGGTCCTGCGCTGACGCGGCTTGCGGGGAGCTCTGTCTGATGGAGATCGTCTTCGTCGTGGCGGTCGCGGAGAATGGCGTCATCGGCGCAGGTAACGCGATTCCATGGCGGCAGAAATCCGACATGGCGCGCTTCAAGGCGCTCACGATCGGCAAGCCCGTGATCATGGGCCGCAAGACCTTCGAATCCCTGCCCCGGCCGCTTCCGGGCCGCACCAACATCGTGATCACGCGCGATCCGGCTTATCGCGCCGCCGGTGCCGTCGTCACGACATCAGGCGTGGATGCGGAGGCGATTGCGCGCGGCGATGCCCTGCGGCGTTCGGTCACCGAGATCGCGGTGATCGGCGGCGCCGAGATCTATCGGCAATGGTTCGGTCGTGCCGATCGGCTCGAAATCACCGAAGTGCATGCGCGCCCCGATGGCGACACGCATTTCGGCATCGACAAGGCAGAATGGGAGGAGACGGCGCGCATCCGTCATCCTGCCGGACCGAACGACAGCGCCGATTACTCCTATGTGACATATCGTCGGCGGCCGCGCCATTAACCGCATTCGCCAATGTTAACATTGACTTTTCTGCCCCCGGGCTTAGCTGCAAAGACAGCCCGGGCTGCGTTGTAAGGGACCTGCCTGTCCCCTATAAAGCCGGACCGGACAAAGCGGGCAGGGGCAATTCCACCCTGCCGAGGAGAGCGTCGAATGCCGTGGAAGAATCAGGGCGGTGGCCCATGGGGCTCGGGTCCAAAGGGACCATGGGGCTCAGGCCCGCAACCGGTCGGGCCGAGGCCTCCGGATCTGGAAGACCTTCTGCGGCGCGGCCAAGACCGCCTTCAGCAGATCATGCCGGGTGGCTATTTCTCCGGCGTCGGCATCACGCTGATCATCCTGATCATCATCGCGTTCTGGCTGCTGTCGGGCTTCTTCCGCGTGCAGTCCGAGGAGCGCGGCGTCGTGCTGCGCTTCGGCAAGCATGTCCGCACCGTGGATCCGGGCCTGAACTATCATCTGCCCTATCCGATCGAGACAGTGCTGCTGCCCAAGGCGCTGCGCGTCAACACCATCTCCATCGGCATGACGCTGATCGACGATCCGGCACGGCGCGGCCGCTCCATTCGCGACGTGCCCGAAGAGAGCCTGATGCTCACCGGTGACGAGAACATCGTCGACGTCGACTTCACCGTGCTATGGCGCATCAAGCCCGACACCGGCGGCGTCGGCGACTTCCTCTTCAACATCCAGAACCCCGAAGGCACCGTGAAGGCGGTCGCCGAGAGCGCGATGCGCGAGGTGATCGGCCGCTCGCAGATCCAGCCGATCCTCACCGGCGCGCGCAACGTCACCGAACAGGGCGTGCAGGAACTGATCCAGAAGACTCTGGACAGCTACGGCGCCGGCATTCAGATCAGCCAGGTGCAGATGCAGAAGGTCGATCCGCCGGCGCAGGTGATCGACGCCTTCCGCGACGTGCAGGCGGCGCGCGCCAATCTCGAGCAGCTGCAGAACGAAGCACAGACCTACGCCAACCAGGTGGTGCCGCAGGCGCGCGGACGTGCGGCGCAGATCATGCAGGCCGCCGAAGGCTACAAGGAGCAGGCGGTTGCCGAGGCCAAGGGCCAGAGCTCGCGCTTCCTGAAGGTTTACGAGGAATACAAGAAGGCGCCCGAAGTGACGCGTGAACGGATCTATCTGGAGACGATGGAGCGCGTGCTTGGCGGCGCGGACAAGCTCGTCTATGACGGCGGCCCCTCGGGCCAGGGCGTGGTGCCCTATCTGCCGCTGGGCGAATTGACGACGAAGCGGCCGCCCGCCGCCGGTCAGCAATCGAGCGGAGGCAGCCGATGAGGTCTCCGGTCACAGGTATCGTCACCCTCCTCGGGCTCCTGCTCGTCGTGATCGTCGGCTACATGTCGCTATTCACGGTGCAGCAGACCGAGCAGACCATCGTGCTTCAGTTCGGCAAGCCCGTCGACGTCGTCACCGATCCCGGTCTGCACTTCAAGGCGCCGTGGAATTCGGTGATCAACATCGACAAGCGGATCCTCGATCTGGAGAACCCGTCGCAGGAAGCGATCGCATCCGACCAGAAGCGGCTCGTGGTCGACGCCTTCGCGCGCTACCGCATCAAGGACGCGCTGCGCTTCTATCAGAGTGTCGGCTCGATCCAGGCTGCCAACATCCAGCTCACCACGCTCCTGAACGCGGCGCTGCGCCGCGTGCTCGGCGAGGTCACCTTCATCAACGTGGTGCGCGACGACCGCGAGAAGCTGATGCTGCGTATCCGCGACCAGCTCGATCGCGAGGCCGACGGTTACGGCATCCAGGTCGTTGACGTCCGGATTCGCCGCGCCGACCTGCCGGAGCAGAACAGCCAGGCGGTCTACCAGCGCATGAAGACGGAACGCGAGCGGGAAGCCGCCGAGTTCCGGGCGCAGGGCGGCCAGAAGGCGCAGGAGATCCGCTCCAAGGCCGACCGCGAGGCGACCGTGATCGAGGCGGAAGCCAGATCGCTGGCTGAGCAGACCCGCGGCGTCGGCGATGCCGAGCGCAACCGCCTGTTTGCGGAAGCCTACGGCAAGGATGCCGACTTCTTCGCCTTCTACCGGTCGATGACGGCCTATGAGAACGGGCTGAAGTCGAACGACACCCGCTTCCTGCTGCGGCCGGACTCGGATTTCTTCCGGTTCTTTGGTAACCCGTCCGGCAAGGCGGCGACCGCGACGCCGGCAAAGCCGTAAGCTAGACAAGGGCGGCGGCAGGTCTGGCCGCCCTTCGTCCAGACAAGAACAGCACCACGGGAGGTTCCAATCCGATGAGGTCCATTGCGTTCGCCGACTTCCTCATCGGCTTAGGCATCCTGTTCGTGCTGGAAGGCTTGATGTTCGCGGCGAGTCCGAACTGGATGCGCAAGGCCATGAAGAGCGCCATCGCCACGCCGGACAACGTCCTGCGGGCGGTCGGGATCGGTTCGGCCGTGGTCGGCCTGATCCTGATCTGGGTGATGCGGCGTCCGATTTAGGCCTCGCGCCAACGCCAAAGTGAAGGCAAGGGACCGGTTTTCGCCGTATTATCCGGGTCTTGAGGCCCGTGAAGCTCCGCGCTTGCGCCGTCCCCCCGTTCGAGCGCAGTCTTGACGCCGAATCCCTTTTTCTGGAGATCACAATGACCGCTGCCATCATTGCCCCGTCCCGCTTGCGCCATCGTGCGCGACTTGGCGTGAGAATTGGGCTGGCCGCGCTCGCCGTCAGTGCTTTCGGCGCGTTCGGCACGCCAGCTCAGGCGCGCGGACCGGAGGGCATCGCCGACGTCGCCGAGAAGGTGATCGACGCGGTCGTCAACATTTCGACCTCGCAGACCGTCGAAGCCAAGGGCGGCGGCAGCAACACCATGCCGCAACTGCCGCCCGGCTCGCCCTTCGAGGAGTTCTTCGACGACTTCTTCAAGAACCGCAGGGGTCCCGGCGGCCCCGGTGGCGGCAAGGGCGGCGACAACGGCCCGCCCCGCAAGACCAACTCGCTCGGCTCCGGCTTCATCATCGACACATCAGGCGTCGTCGTCACCAACAACCACGTCATTGCGGACGCCGACGAGATCAACGTCATCCTCAACGATGGCACCAAGATCAAGGCCGAGCTGGTCGGCGTCGACAAGAAGACCGACCTGGCCGTGTTGAAGTTCAAGCCGACGAAGCCGCTGGTCGCGGTGAAGTTCGGCGATTCCGACAAGCTGCGTCTCGGCGACTGGGTGGTCGCGATCGGCAACCCGTTCAGCTTGGGCGGCACGGTGACGGCCGGCATCGTCTCCGCCAAGAACCGCGACATCTCCTCGGGTCCCTATGACAGCTACATCCAGACCGACGCCGCCATCAACCGCGGCAATTCCGGCGGTCCGCTGTTCAATCTCGATGGCGACGTTATCGGCGTCAACACGCTGATCATCTCGCCATCCGGCGGCTCGATCGGCATCGGCTTCGCCGTGCCGTCGAAGACGGTCATGGGCGTCGTCGACCAGCTCCGCCAGTTCGGCGAATTGCGCCGCGGCTGGCTGGGGGTGCGCATCCAGAGCGTCACCGATGAGATTGCCGAGAGCCTCAACATCAAGCCGCCGCGCGGCGCGCTGGTTGCCGGCGTCGACGACAAGGGCCCGGCCAAGCCGGCCGGCATCGAGCCCGGCGACGTCGTCGTCAAGTTCGACGGCAAGGACGTCAAGGACCCGAAGGATCTCTCCCGCGTCGTCGCCGACACAGCGGTCGGCAAGGAGGTCGACGTCATCATCATCCGCAAAGGCCAGGAGGAGACCAAGAAGGTCACGCTCGGCCGCCTCCAGGATCCCGACAAAGTGCAGGCCGCGGTGAAGACCGACGAGCCCGCGCCCGAGAAGCCGGTGACGCAGAAGGCGCTCGGCCTCGATCTCGCCGTGCTGAACAAGGACCTGCGCACGCGCTACAAGATCAAGGACAGCGTCAAGGGCGTGGTCGTCACCAATGTCGACGCCAATTCCGACGCCGCCGAGAAGCGCCTGTCCGCCGGCGACGTCATCGTCGAGGTGGCACAGGAGGTCGTCTCCAGCGGCGCCGACATCCAGAAGCGGGTCGACCAGCTCAAGAAGGACGGCAAGAAGTCGGTGCTGCTGCTGGTCTCCAACGCCGACGGCGAGCTGCGGTTCGTGGCGCTGAGCGTGCAGTAAGGGGCGATACGCCCCGCACTCAACTGTCATGCCCCCGCGAAGGCGGGGCATCCAGTACGCCGCGGCCTCTCGGTTCTAGCCGCACTGTCTCTGGAATACTGGATCGCCCGCCTGCTGTTTAGCCCGGAGACATGACTGACGGGTGTTCGGGGACATGGTTGACACGTCAAAATCGGCTCGATTCGTCAAACAAGGGGGCGAGCGATGCCGTGGCGCGAGGTGTCTGTCATGGATCAACGGCGAGAGTTTGTGATGCTTGCCAAGCAGGAGGGAGTGAACCGGCGGAAGCTGTGCCGGCAGTTCGGCATCAGCGCCCAGACCGGCTACAAGTGGATCCAGCGGTACGAAGCGGGCGATGCGACGTTGGCAGACCGGTCGCGACGACCTCATCACAGTCCGGAGCGTACAGCTGCTGCGACCGAGCAGCAGATTGTCGAGCTGCGAGATGCGCACCCGGCCTGGGGTGCGCGCAAGCTCGCGCATCGCCTGAAGCGCAATCGGCAAGCCACTCCCGCGATATCGACCGTGCACGAAATTTTACGCCGTTACGATCGTGTGAAGGAGCCCGCGGGCACGCCTGGACAGCCCTATACTCGCTTTGAGAAGGATGCGCCCAACCAGCTTTGGCAAATGGACTTCAAGGGGCACAGTGCGCTGGAGAACGGCGTGTCTTGTCATCCACTGACGACGCTAGACGATCACTCGCGCTTTTCCTTATGCCTGGCAGCCTGTGACAACGAACGAGGCTCGACGGTACGAGGACATCTTGAGGCGACGTTCCATCGCTACGGACTGCCGGATGCGATGTTCGTCGACAATGGCGGCCCCTGGGGCTTCACCCTTGAAGACCCCTGGACCACGCTGACGGTGTGGCTTCTCAAGCTCGGCGTCCGCACGATCCACAGCCGGCCCTATCATCCCCAGAGCCGAGGCAAGAACGAACGGTTCCATCGCAGCCTGAAGGCCGAGGTTCTCGCCTTCAAGCGCTACCGGGACCTTGCCGATGTCCAGCGGGCATTCGACCAATGGCGAGCCGTCTACAATCTAGATCGGCCGCACGAGGCATTGGGCTTCGATGTGCCCGCAAGCCGTTATCGACCAAGCCAGCGCCTCATGCCGGATCGCCTTCCAACGGTGGAGTACGACGAGGGCGAGATCGTCCGTTCCGTCTCCACCACGAAGGCCTATGTCAGCTTCAAGGGACGGCTCTGGAAAGTCCCGCAAGCCTTCCGTGGTGAGAAACTCGCCATTCGTCAGCTCAGTGCTGAGGGAAAGTTTGGAATATTCTTTGCCGCTCACCAGATCGAAACGATCGATCTACGTAACCCCAAAAGTGTCAACCATCTCCCCGAACAGGTGTAAGCTATGTGCCCGGGCTGAACACTGCGCGGGCGATGACAGCGGGGAGGAGGCTACCCCTCGACAAACTCCTCGCGCCGATACCCCTGCGCATAGAGCAGCGCGGTGAGATCGCCGTGGTCGATCTTTGCAGCAGCCGCAGCGGCCACCGCCGGCTTGGCATGATAGGCCACGCCCAGTCCCGCCGCCTGGATCATCGCCAGATCGTTGGCGCCGTCGCCGACCACGACCGAGTCGACGTCGTCGAGATCGAACGACTCCATCAAATCCACCAGCGTCGCGAGCTTGGCCGCGCGGCCCAGGATCGGCTCCTTGACCTCGCCGGTGAACTTGCCGTCGCGCACGATCAGCTCGTTGGCGCGGTTCTCCTGGAAACCGATCCTGGCGGCGACCGCGCTCGTGAACAGGGTGAAGCCGCCGGAGACGAGGCAGGTATAGGCGCCGTGCGCCCGCATGGTCGCGACCAGTGTGCGGCCGCCCGGGGTCAGCGTGATGCGCTTTTCCAGCACCTCGTCGACGACACTGGCGGGAAGGTCCTTCAAAAGCGCTACGCGCTCGCGCAGCGCCGGCTCGAACTCGATTTCGCCGCGCATCGCGCGTTCGGTGATGGCGGCGACATGGGCCTTCATCCCGACGAGATCGGCGAGCTCGTCGATGCATTCCTGGCCGATCATGGTGGAATCCATGTCGGCCAGAAAAAGCTTCTTGCGCCGGACGCCGGCTGGCTGCACGACGATGTCGATCGGCAGGTCGCCGCGAAGCTCGCGCAACCGCTGTTCGATGGCGTGACGGTCGCCTTCGAGGTTACTGTCGGCGCCGAAGGGAATGTCGACCGCAACCCCGTCGAACAGCCAGTGCGCAGGCGTCGCTTGAGGCAGCACGGCGCGGGCGCCGTCGACGATGGTAGAGTCGAGCGCGGGACTATCGGGATTGCAGATCAGCGTGGCGACCAGGGACATTTGAGGTTTTCGTGAGCGAGGGGCAAGTCGGCAGAAGGCCTATTGGCAAGGCCGTGCTTATCGCAGGCCCGACCGCCAGCGGCAAGTCGGCGCTGGCGCTCGAGCTGGCGCTCGCCGCCGGTGGCGTCGTCATCAATGCCGATTCCATGCAGGTCTACCGCGACCTGCGCATCATCACGGCGCGCCCCACACGGGCAGACGAGGCGCTCGTGCCGCATTACCTCTACGGCCATGTCGATGCCGCCGTGAATTTCTCGGCCGGTGCCTGGGTGAGCGATGCAGCCAAGGCGCTCGAAGGGGCGCGAGCCGAAGGCCGCCTGCCGATCTTCATCGGCGGCACCGGACTTTATTTCAAGGCGCTGACCGCGGGCCTCTCTGTGGTGCCGCCGATCCCTGCCGAGGTGCGCGAAGACGTGCGCGCGCGGCTGGAGCGGAACGGCGTCGAGGCGCTGCATGCGGAACTCGCGGCCCGCGATCCGCGTGCGGCCGGGCGATTGAACCTGCGTGACCGCACGCGGATCGCGCGCGCGCTCGAAGTGATCGAGGCGACCGGGCGCTCGCTGCTGGACTGGCATCAGGAGGGCCAGCCGCCGCTGTTGCCCAGGGACAGTTTTCACGCGGTATTTCTCGCCCCCGGGCGCGACGAGCTCTATGCCCGCATCGATGCCCGCTTCGACGCCATGCTCGGCGCCGGCGCCTTGAGGGAGGTCGAGCGCCTCGCCGCCCGGCAGCTCGATCCGCTGCTGCCGGCGATGAAGGCCCATGGCGTGCCGGCCCTGATCCGGCATTTGCGCGGTGAACTCAGCCTGGACGAGGCGGCCACGATCGGCCGCGCCGACACCCGCCATTACGCCAAACGGCAATTCACCTGGTTCCGGCACCAATTGCCGGAGTTCGAATGGGTGAAGCCGGAGGAGGCGAGGGGCTGGCTCGCGGCGATCGTGAATGCGGCGCAGGACGAGGGTTGAGGCCTCCTATGCGCTGTCATTCCGGGGCTCGCAAAGCGAGAACCCGGAATCTCGGGATTCCGGGTCTGGTCCTGCGGACCATCCCGGAATGACGGCGTAGGCGACGTGCTTTTGCGCCGGGTTCCCCGAATTTACCTCTCGCCGAACCCCGGGAACACCGCTACACTGCCAAAATCGCGCGGGGACGGCCGCATCGCCTTGACATCCGGGCTTTGGCCGCTATGTTTCGCGCAACCTTTGGGAAGCCGGGCGCCTGCCATGCGTAACATTATTACCAAACTCCTTATCGCCGTCGTACCCAGGCACACCGCCGGGGATGGCTAGCTGCCATCCACATGACAGGCGGTGTGCATGGGCCCTCTTCGGGGCCTTTTTTATTTCCCGAACCCGACATGAATGAAGCCGCTGGCAACAGCGCATCCGGAGCAAGCCAATGAGCGACAAGAGCCACGATCCGAACCAGATGACCGGCGCCGCGATGATCGTTCGCGCGCTCATCGATCACGGCGTGACCGACATCTTCGGCTATCCCGGCGGCGCGGTGCTTCCGATCTATGACGAGATCTTCCAGCAGAGCGAGGTCCAGCACATCCTGGTCCGCCACGAGCAGGGCGCGGGCCACGCCGCCGAGGGCTATGCGCGCTCGACCGGCAAGCCGGGCGTTGCGCTGGTGACCTCCGGTCCCGGCGCCACCAACATGGTGACGCCGCTGACCGACGCGCTGATGGACTCGATCCCGCTGGTCTGCATCTCCGGCCAGGTGCCGACGCATCTGATCGGCAACGACGCGTTCCAGGAATGCGACACGGTCGGCATCACGCGTCCCTGCACCAAGCACAACTGGCTGGTGCGCGACGTCAACGACCTCGCAAAGGTCCTGCACGAGGCGTTCTACGTTGCGACCACGGGCCGTCCGGGCCCGGTGCTGGTCGACGTGCCCAAGGACGTGCAGTTCGCGACCGGCACCTATCATCCGCCGCGCAAGTCCGACGTGCACCGCTCCTACGCGCCGCGCGTGAAGGGCGATGCGACGCAGATACGCAAGGCCGTCTCGCTGCTCGCGAACGCCAAGCGTCCCGTGATCTACAGCGGCGGCGGCGTGATCAATTCCGGCCCGGAGGCGACCAAGCTGCTGCGCGAGCTGGTCGAGGTCACCGGTTTTCCGATCACCTCCACGCTGATGGGCCTGGGCGCGTATCCGGCGTCGGGCAAGAACTGGCTCGGCATGCTCGGCATGCACGGCACCTATGAGGCCAACATGACGATGCATGATTGCGACGTCATGCTGTGCGTCGGCGCGCGCTTCGACGACCGCATCACCGGCCGTGTCGACGCGTTCTCGCCGGGCTCGAAGAAGATCCACATCGACATCGACCCGTCCTCGATCAACAAGAACATCCGTGTCGACGTGCCGATCATCGGCGATTGCGGCAACATCCTCGGCGACATCCTCCAGGTGTTCAAGGCGGAGGCGAGGAAGCCGGACGTCAAGGCGTGGTGGCAGCAGATCGCGCAGTGGCGCGCCCGCAACTCGCTCTATTACAAGAAGAGCAACGACATCATCCTGCCGCAGCACGCGATCCAGAGCCTGTTCGAGGCGACGCGCGGCCGGGATACCTACATCACGACCGAGGTCGGCCAGCACCAGATGTGGGCGGCGCAGTTCTACGGCTTCGAGGAGCCGCATCGCTGGATGACGTCGGGTGGGCTCGGCACCATGGGCTACGGCCTGCCCGCCGCGGTCGGCGTGCAGGTGGCGCACCCGGACAGCCTCGTCATCGACATCGCAGGCGATGCCTCGGTGCAGATGACTATCCAGGAGATGTCGACGGCGGTGCAGTACGAGCTGCCGATCAAGATCTTCATCCTGAACAACCAGTACATGGGCATGGTGAGGCAGTGGCAGCAGCTGCTGCACGGCAACCGCCTGTCGCATTCCTACTCGGAGGCGCTGCCGGATTTCGTCAAGCTCGCGGAAGCCTATGGCGGCGTCGGCATCCAGGTGCACAAGCCTTCAGATCTCGACGGCGCCATCCAGGAGATGATCTCGGTCAGGCGCCCGGTGCTGTTCGACTGCCGCGTCGCTGCGCTCGAAAACTGCTTCCCGATGATCCCCTCCGGCAAGGCGCACAACGAGATGCTGTTGCCGGAGCAGGCGAACGACGAGGCCACGGCCAAGGCGTTCGCGGGCGGCAAGGCGCTGGTGTGAGCTGGTAGGGCGATGACGCAGCAGCGACGAGCGGTCTCCCTTCGCCTCTCCCCGCTTGCGGGGAGAGGCCGGATTGCGCGTGAGCGCAATCCGGGTGAGGGGGAGTCTCCGCGAGTCAAATTCTCACCGTCCGCGCAGAGACTCCCCCTCACCCCAACCCTCTCCCCGCAAGCGAGGCGAGGGAGCAGATCATTTGCGGGGCTACCATGTTCGACCTGAAGGAGCTCGAGCGCGCACATGCGATCGTGGGGCAGGCGGTGCCGGCGACGCCGGCGCATGCCTGGCCGCTGCTCGCCGAGCGGCTGGGCACGCGCGTCGTCGTCAAGCACGAGAACCACACGCCGATCGGGGCCTTCAAGGTGCGCGGCGGGCTGGTGTATCTCGAACGGCTGAAGCGCGAGCGGCCGAACATTCCGGGCATCATCTCGGCGACGCGCGGCAATCACGGCCAGAGCCTGGCGTTCGCGGCGAGCCGCCACGGCGTGCCTGCGGTGATCTATGTGCCGCGCGGCAACTCGGTCGAGAAGAACCGGGCGATGAAGGCCTTTGGCGCCGAACTCGTCGAGCATGGCGAGGATTTTCAAGCGGCCGCCGAGGAGGCGCAACGGCGCGCCCAATTTACCGGCCTGCACATGGTGCCGTCGTTCCATCCGGATCTCGTGCTCGGCGTCGCCACCTATGCGCTCGAACTGTTCCGGACGGCGCCAGATCTCGATGTTCTCTATGTGCCGATCGGGCAGGGCTCCGGCATCTCCGGCTGCATCATGGCACGCGACCTCCTGGGCCTGAAGACCGAGATCGTCGGCGTGCAGTCGACCGAAGCGCCGTCCTATGCGCTGTCGTTCGCGGCCGGCAAGATCGTGACGACGAAGACCAGCAACACGCTGGCCGACGGCATGGCAACGCGCATTCCCGACGCAGACGCGTTCGCGCTGATCCGGAAGGGCGCCTCGCGCATCGTGCAGGTCACCGACGACGAGGTCGCCGCCGCGATCCGCGCCTACTGGACTGATACGCACAATCTCGCCGAAGGCGCCGGTGCCGCCGCGCTCGCCGCGGCGCTTCAGGAAAAGACAAAACTGTCAGGCAAGCGCGTCGGTCTCGTGCTGTCCGGCGGCAATATCGATTTCGACCTGTTCCGCAGTTGGATCGGGGCAGAGGCGCCAGCGATGGCGTGACGGAGAGACAAGAGGGGACGACAATGAACCAGCCCGCATCCGCCTATTTCATCGAGGATCGCCACGATCCCAACGAGACGCATACGCTTTCGGTGCTCGTGCAGAACGAGCCCGGCGTGCTCGCGCGCGTCATCGGCCTGTTCTCCGGGCGCGGCTACAATATCGAGAGCCTCACGGTCTCGGAGACCGAGGCGCAGAAGCATCTGTCGCGCATCACCATCGTCACCACGGGCACGCCGATGGTGATCGAGCAGATCAAGCACCAGCTCGACCGCATGATCCCGGTCTACCGCGTTGTCGACATGACCCAGACCAAGCGCTCGATCGAGCGCGAACTGGCGATGGTGAAGGTGCGCGGGCAGGGCGAGCACAGGGTCGAGGCGCTGCGCCTGGCGGATGCGTTCCGCGCCCGCGTGATCGACGCCACCACCGAGAGCTTTGTGTTCGAGATCACAGGCAATACGGACAAGATCAATCAATATATCGACCTGATGCGCCCGCTCGGCCTTGTCGAGGTGTCGCGCACGGGCGTTGCCGCGATCGGCCGCGGGCCTGAAGGGATGTGAACCATGCTGGCGCGCGACTGGTACTACAACGAGCGGAACCGGATGGGCATCGAGCCCGCGGTGGCGTCGATCTACGACAGCCACGACGATGCCGATCTGCGGGCGCGCGCCGCCCTGAAAATGCTCGGTGTCCAGCGCGGCTGGCGCATCGCCGACATCGGCTGCGGCAACGGCGTGCTCGCCACCGAAGCTGCGCTGATGGGCGCCGAGGTCGATGCCATCGACATCTCGCCGGCGATGCTGGCGCTCGCCGAGATCTATGCCCGGGACCGCAAGGCGCCCGTGCGCACGCAGTCGGCCGGCCTGCTCAGCTTCGCCTACCGGCCGGAATCCTACGATCTGATCGTCAGCGAGTTCACGCTGCATCATCTGCCGGATTTCTGGAAGGTGGTGGCGATGTCGCGGATCTTCCGCGCGCTGAAGCCGGGGGCGAGCTTCTATCTGCGCGACATCGTCTATGCCTCGATGCCCGACGCGGTCGAGCGCGACGTCGAGCAGTGGGCAGAATTCCAGATCAAGAACCACGATTTCTCGCGCGAGGGCGTGGTCACGCATATGCGCGACGAATATTCCACCTTCGGCTGGGTGATGGAGCGGATGCTGTCCGATGTCGGCTTCACGCTGGTCTCGGCCGACTATCACGCGCCGATGCACGGCACTTATCTGCTGCGGAAACCCAATCCTTCCACGTAAAGGCCGGCGAGCAAGGCTAGACCAGAACAAGAAACAGGGCTGCACGACAGGGCAGAACCGGAAACAACAATGAAGCCGGCCGACATCCTCATCGCCCTCCTGGTGGCGATCATCTGGGGGCTTGCCTTCGTGGCGAGCCGGATCGCGCTCGACGAGTTTTCGCCGGAACTGATGACGGCGATGCGCTTCATTATTGCTGCGGTGCCGTGCCTGTTCATTCCCAAGCCGAAGGTCGCATGGTCGCTGCTGATCGCGATCAGCTTCACGCTGTTTCTCGGCCAGTTCCTGAGCCAGGCCTATGGCATCGCCCATGGCGTGCCGGTGGGGCTGACCAGTGTCGTCGTGCAGAGCCAGGCGCTGTTCACGATCGGCTTCGCCGCGATCGCCTTCGGCGAGCGGCCGACACAAGTGCAGACGCTCGGCATCGTCATCGCCGCAGCGGGCCTGCTGATGATCTGCGGCACCGTCGGCTACGATTTCAGCGTTGCCGCCTTTGCGGTGCTGATGATCTCGCCGATCAGCTTTGCCATCGGCAATCTGCTGCTGCGCGGCGCTCGCGGCGTGCCGATGTTCGATCTGTTCGCCTGGCTGTGCGTCGCCTCGGCCGTGCCGCTGTTCGTGCTAGCGCTGATCGCCAACGGGCCGGCGTCGACCTGGACGTCGCTGATGCACATGTCCCTGACATCGGCGCTCTGCATGCTGATGCTCGGCGGCATTTCCACCAGCATCGCCTATTGGCTGTGGGGCCGCCTCTTGCGCGACTATCCCGCGGCCCAGGTGGTGCCATTCGCGCTGCTGGTGCCGTTCGTCGGCTCCGCCGCCTCCAGCATCGTATTCGGCGAACGGTTCGGCCCGCTGCGCCTCGCCGGCATGCTGACCGTGATCGGCGGAATCGCCGTGATGGTGCTGGCGAGGCGTCCGCAAATCCTGCCGAAGACGGCGTGAGGTGAACATGGCCTACTCGCTCTTCTATGCCTTCCTCGCCTTCATGGTGGTGATGTACTTCACCCCCGGGCCGAATAACATCATGCTGCTGGCGTCGGGCCTGACCTATGGCTTCCGCCGCACCATCCCGCACATCGTCGGCATCGTCATCGGCTTTGCCTTCATGGTCGCCACCGTCGGCGTCGGGCTCGGCACCGTGTTCCTGGCCTATCCGATCCTCCAGACCATTCTGAAATATGCCGGGGCGGTCTACCTGATCTATCTTGCCGCCGTGATCGCCATGTCCGGCCCGACCAAGCCGGGCGAGGAAGATGGCCGCGGCCCGATGACCTTCTGGGGCGCGGCCATGTTCCAATGGATCAACGCCAAGGGCTGGGTGATCGTGATCGGCACCATCACCGCCTATGCGGCGATTGCCCGGTTTCCCATCAACATCGTGATCCAGACCCTGATCAGCCTGCTCGTCGGCACGGTCTCGACCGTGGTCTGGGCGCTGTTCGGCACTGCATTGCGGCCGATCCTGACCTCCGAGCGGCTGGTCCGCGCCTTCAATATCCTGATGGCGATCCTGCTGCTGGCCTCCCTCTACCCCGTTTTCATGGATGCATGATGTCGCGGATTTCCATGCAGAAACGGGTTTCCCTCAGGGCTGAAAATGCTCTAGACAGCCCCCGAAATCCGCAAATTTCACCCTTCGGACACTGACCATCGGCCGATTTCGGCCCTGAACGAGGAAACGACCTATGCGTGTTTATTACGATCGCGACGCCGACCTGAACCTGATCAAGGGCAAGAAGGTCGCCATCGTCGGCTACGGCAGCCAGGGCCACGCCCATGCGCTCAACCTGAAGGATTCCGGCGTCAAGGAAGTCGCCATTGCGCTGCGCAAGGACTCGAGCTCGGTTAAGAAGGCGGAAGCTGCCGGCTTCAAGGTGATGGATGTCGCCGAAGCCGCCAAATGGGCCGACCTCGTCATGATGCTGACCCCGGACGAACTCCAGGGCGATATCTATCGCGAGCACCTGCACGACAACATGAAGAAGGGCGCCGCCCTCGTGTTCGCCCACGGCCTCAACGTCCACTTCAACCTGCTCGACCCGCGCGCCGACCTCGACGTGCTGATGATCGCGCCGAAGGGCCCCGGCCACACTGTGCGCTCGGAGTATCAGCGCGGCGGCGGCGTGCCCTGCCTGATTGCGATCGCCAAGGATGTCTCGGGCAACGCCCACGACCTCGGCCTGTCCTACGCCTCTGCGGTCGGCGGTGGCCGCGCCGGCATCATCGAGACCACCTTCAAGGAAGAGTGCGAGACCGACCTGTTCGGCGAGCAGGTCGTGCTCTGCGGCGGCTTGGTCGAGCTGATCAAGGGCGGCTACGAGACCCTGGTCGAAGCCGGCTACGCCCCGGAGATGGCCTATTTCGAGTGCCTGCACGAAGTGAAGCTGATCGTCGACCTGATCTATGAAGGCGGCATCGCCAACATGAACTACTCGATCTCCAACACCGCCGAGTATGGCGAGTACGTCACGGGTCCGCGCATCGTCACCGCCGAGACCAAGGCCGAGATGAAGCGCGTTCTCGCCGACATCCAGGGCGGCAAGTTCGCCCGCGACTGGATGCTCGAGAACAAGGTCAACCAGACCTCGTTCAAGGCGACCCGCGCCAAGCTCGCCGCGCATCCGATCGAGGAAGTTGGCGCGAAACTCCGCGACATGATGCCCTGGATCAAGAAGGGCGCGCTGGTCGACAAGAGCAAGAACTAAGCACCGTCATTCCGGGGGCGTGACGAAGTCGCGCCCCCCGGAACTCGATCCATATTCACCAGCTTCCGGGGTCTGCATGGAGCAGTCCCGGTCTGAAGCGGTCAGGCGATGTCCGCCTCGCACCGGTGTGATCTCGCTGATCGTGCGCGCCGCTCCCCCCGCGCGGCGCGAAGCTCCGGCCGAAACCGACCTCGGTTTTGCAGCAGCATGGATGTTTTTCAGCGCTCCCCAAGTATTAGGGCACCGTTGCTGACCTGATTTCCGTACGACTACGGGATCGAATTGCGATAGGCAGATCAACCAAATCTTAGCGCGGCCGAGCGAGGGTGAGCCATTGCTCGTATTGCAGATGGACAATGCTGAACGCTTGGCGAAGGCTGGCCGGATCGCCGGGATCGTCCGTCACGATCCTGGGCTTGCTGTTTTCGCTCGTTGTCGTCGCTCTGTTTCTCGTTGATCTGGGCATCCGTTATCGAGAAGCGGTCGCATCAGCGAAAACCGACGCGCTCAATCTCTCGGCCATTCTTGCCGAGCATGCCGCGGTGACGTTCGAAGACATCGATCGAGTGCTGCTCGAGGCGCAGGCGATCCGCAAGGGCGCCTTGTCCGGAAAATACGCCGATCCCGGTGCGGCCAATGCCGCGTTGCGTCAACTGGTCAAGAGCTCGTCGATTCTCGTCGCGGTCGGCTGGACCGATGCGTCCGGCGCGGTCGTTGCGCATTCCTACGAGCACGCGCCGCCGCGCAGCAACATCTCCGACATGTCGCACTTCATCGCGCAGCGCGATGGCGCCGGCACCGGATTGTTCGTTGCGCCACCCTATCGTTCGGCCGGCGGCGACAAGTGGTTCAGCGCGGCGTCGCGCCGGTTGAACAACCCGGACGGGAGCTTTGCGGGTATCGTCACTGCACCGCTCGATCAATCTTTTCTCCTCAAGATCTACCGCAAGATAGATCTGGGGCAGGACGGCTCGGTCGTCCTGCTCCATCGCGTCGGGCGGATCCTGGCGCGCGTTCCGGAACAGAGCAACGTTTTGGGCATGTCGGTTGCGGGCGGCCCGCTCTTCACCCAGTATCTGCCGGTCTCCGAGTCGGGCTCATACGAGCTCACCAGCCCCGTCGACGGCGTCACGCGCATCGCAGGGTACAAGGCCGTGTCCGGCCTGCCGCTGGTTCTGGTGGTGACTTACTCGCGTAGTTACGTGTTGCAGCCGCTGTACCGGCATCTCTACACCTTCGGCCCGCTGGCTGCCGCGATCGTCACCATTATTCTGATCGGCACATTCCTGCTGCGGCGGCAAACGAATGCGCTTGCGGCTGCGAGTGCCCGGTTTGATGCTGCGTTGAGCAACATGCCGCATGGGCTCAGCATGTTTGACGCCGACGAGAGGCTATTGGTCGCCAACAGCCGTTACCGCGAGATGTATGATCTCACGGAGTCGCAGGTCGAACCTGGTACGCCGCTCAGCAGCATCGTCGGCCACTACAAGGCAACGGGAGCCGAACTGGACGCGGAGGAATTCCTCGAGGGCGCAAAGCACCGGGCGCCGCGGATCCTCACGCTTGCCGATGGCCGGATCATCTCGATCCTGCGAACGCCCATGGCCGATGGCGGCTGGGTCGCGACTCATCAGGACATCACCGAGAGACGGCGAGACGAGATCCTGCTGGCCGAAAATGCCGCCGAGCTGAGGCTCATCAACACGCGGTTCGATGTCGCGATCAACAACATGAATCAGGGCCTGTGCCTGTTTGACGCCGATAAGAACCTGGTCGTCTCCAACAGCCGTTACCAGCAGATGTACGATCTGCCGGACGAACTGGTACAGCCAGGCACGCCGCTGCAGCGGATATTGCAGCACTATGCGGATCGCGGTGAAACCAGCTCGCTTTCGATCGACCAGCATGTCCAGATCATGCCGACCCAGCGACAGCAGGACTACGCGTTGAAAGACCACCGCCAGATCCTGATCCAGCGCAAGCCGCTGCCGGACGGCGGCTGGGTTGCGACGCACGAAGACGTCACCGAGCAGAAGCGCGGCGAGCAGATGCTGGCCCAGAAGGCAGTGGAGCTGGAGGCGATCAATATGCGCTTCGATGCTGCCCTCAACAACCTGTCCCAGGGGCTCTGCATGTTCGATGCGGACCAGAGGATCGTGGTCTCGAACGCGCGCTATGCCGAAATTTACCATCTGAGCGGCGATCAGATCGGGCCAGGCACTTCGCTGGCGCAGATTCTCGAATATCGGCGCGAAAAAGGGACGTATTTTGCCGACGTCGCGCCGGACGTCTATCTCAGCCAGAACGTGAAGCAGCTGAGCGAGATCCGGGAACTTGCCGACGGCAGGGTGGTCGCGATTGCGCGCCACATGATGCAGGATGGCGGCTGGCTCACGACCCACGAGGATATTACCGATCGGGCGAGAAACGAGAAGCGTATCGCCTATCTGGCGCAGCACGATCTGCTCACGGGTCTTGCGAACCGCGCCGTGTTCTCCGAAAAGCTCGACGATGCTGCAAAGCGGTCGCAGCGTCATGGCACGACGTTCAGCGTGCTGATGCTGGATCTCGACAGGTTCAAGGCCGTCAACGATACGCTCGGTCACGCCGCGGGCGACCAGTTGCTGGTCGAGGTTGCGCGGCGGCTGAGTTCGTCGTTGCGGGATACCGATGTGCTGGCGCGGCTCGGCGGTGACGAATTCGCGATCATCCAGGAGAACGAAAAAAATCAGAGCGAGGGCGCGATTGCTCTCGCTCTGAGGATCATCGGCCTGATCGAGCAACCCTTCGATCTTGACGGCCATCGCGTCAGCGTCGGCGCCAGCGTCGGCATCGCCTTCGCGCCGGAGCACGGCGCCGACGCCGAGACGTTGCTGCAGAAGGCGGATGTCGCGCTCTACGCGACGAAGTCTGCCGGCCGAAACGATTTCCGCATCTTCCAGCCCGAAATGACGGAAGCTGCGGACACACAGAAGTCGATGGAAGGCGAACTGCGGGAAGCGATGGCCCGCAACGAGTTCGAGCTGCACTACCTGCCGGTGATCGACGCCAGAACGCGCGCGATGACGGGCCTGGAATGTTTCGTGCGCTGGCATCACCCTTCGAAGGGTGTGCTGGCGCCTTTCCTGTTCCTCGGTGTCGCCGAGCAGGCCGGACTGATGGTGCCGCTCGGTGAATGGATATTGCGACAGGCCTGCCTGGACGCGGCTGCCTGGCCAGCGCACATCAGGGTCGCCGTCAACATGAGCGCCGCCCAGTTCCACAGGAGCAACGTGCTCGACGTCGTCCTGTGCGCGCTGGTCGAGTCGGGATTGTCGCCCGAGCGGCTCGAACTCGAAATACCGGACGCTGCGCTCCTGGACGGGAATCTTGCGGCCCACCTGCTGACGGTCCGGCAACTGAAAAACCTCGGTGTCGGCGTCGTCCTCGATAATTGCGGTGTAGGCTATTCCGCGGCGAGCTACCTCCAGAGCTTCCCATTTGACAAGTTCAAGATCGACCGCGCGATCGTGAAGGACTGCACGACGCGAAGGGATTGCGCCGCGGTCGTTGCCTCCGCCGTCGCATTGGCGCGCGGTCTCGGTGTCGCCACGGTCGCCAAGGGGGTCGAGACCCCTTCGCAATTCGATGCTCTTCAAGCAGCGGGCGTGGACTTCGTCGAGGGATACCTGTTCGGGCGACCCGTGCCGAACTCTGAAATCAGTTTCGATTTGCCGTTGCCGGCACAAAACGTCGCGTGATCTCATGACCTCCGTCGGAACACAGGCAACTCAACCCCAGGGTCACGAGAGATGAATTTGACGAACGGCCTGATCGATCAACTCGAGATCGCGCTGGCGAGCCCGGAACTGTCGAAGCGCGCCGAGCTCCTGCGCCAAGTCGCCGATCTCTTCGTGTTGGGCTCGGGCAAGTTCAGCGACGTGCAGATCGATCTGTTCGACGAGGTGATGAGCACGCTTCTCAGGAATATCGAGTGCACCGCGCGGGCGACCTTCGGGGGCCGGCTTTCCAGATTGCCTGACGCGCCACTACGGACGATCCGCTTGCTGGCGTTTGACGATGCGCCCGAGGTGGCCGCGCCGGTGCTGGAGCACTCACCACGGCTCGACGAGGTGACGTTGGCGGAGAACGCGCGGACCAAGAGCCAGGATCACCTGCTGGCCATCGCCGGCCGCAGCCAGTTGACGGAACCCGTCACCGATGTCCTGGTCGAACGCGGCAACAGCGACGTCGCGGTGCGGACAGCCGGTAACGGTGGGGCCAGGTTCTCGGTCCAGGGAATGTCCCGGCTCACCGGCCGGGCCCGGGACCATGGCGCGCTCGCCATCTGCATCTGGGCTCGCCCCGATATCCCGCGCGCGAGCTTGCTGAAATTGTTCGTCCATGCGTCCGAGATGGTGAGGCGCAAGCTGGAGGCGGCCGATCCGCGCCAGGCGGCGCTGATCCGGAGTGCCATTGCGGAGAGCTCCGATGAGCTTCATACGATGGCCCGGGCAGGCTCGAGCGAACATGCCCGGGCGTTGGCCGAGGTGAGGTCGCTACATTCGGGTGGGCAACTCGACGAGGCACACGTGCTCGACTTCATCGGCGAGCGGAGCTTCGACAAGACCGCCGTCGCGCTGTCGCTCATGAGCGATCTGCCGATCGGAGCGATCGAGCGCGCGCTGGTCCGCTCCGAGCCCGAGCAGATTCTCATTCTTGCGAAGGCGATCGGTCTGTCCTGGGACACGACGAAGGCGATCTTGACGTTTCAGCCCGGTTCACCCCACGAGGCGAAAGAACGATTGGAGCAGTGCTTTGCAAGCTTCCTCCGGTTGAAGCCAAATACCGCGAAGGCCGCGCTCCAATTCTACCGGCTCCGCGAGCGGGCCGGCCAGGGTCCTGTCCACTAGCGGACGCGAACCCAAACCACATTCCTGGTCTCGCGCCGTTTTTCAGATTTTTTCAGAATTTCGCGATCGCCAAAAGCTCGGCGCCTTCAGAGACAAGGATTCGGCTCTTCATCCGCCTTTTCAAGGCGCAAACAATCTCATTTCCCGACGTTCGCGCGCCGCTTCATCCTAAGAACCGACATCTGCCGCGCCTGCTTGAGAGCTGGGCGGCATTGCGCACCGGTGCCTTCCTCCTGCATGATCGCGGGAACTTTTGGGGGAATGACCATGCGATCTGTCGTCGTCACCGGCGCGTCCACGGGCATCGGCTGGGCCATTGCGAAATTCATGGTCGGGCACGGCTATCGCGTGTTCGGCAGCGTCCGCAAGCAGGCCGACGCCGACCGGCTCACGGGTGAGTTCGGCGCCAACTTCACGCCGCTCCTGTTCGACGTCACCGACGAGGCGGCGGTCCTCGCTGCTGCGCGAAACGTCCGCGAGGCGCTGGGCGGCGAGACGCTGGCCGGCCTCGTCAACAATGCCGGTGTCGCCGTGGCCGGTCCCGTGCTCGAATTGTCGGCCGATGATTTCCGCCGCCAGATGGACATCAACGTCATCGGCCCAGTGATCGCGACGCAGGCTTTCGGGCCGCTGCTCGGCGCAGACCCGTCGCTGAAGGGGCCGAAGGGGCGGATCGTGATGATCAGCTCGGTCGCAGGCAAGAACGGCAATCCGCTGTCGGCGCCCTACTGCACCTCCAAGCACGCGATCGAGGGCCTTTCTGAGAGCCTGCGCCGCGAGCTGATGCTGTTCGGCATCGACGTCATCATCGTCGCCCCCGGCGCGGTGAAGACGCCGATCTGGAGCAAGGCCGAGGAGATCGATCTCTCCGTCTACAAGAACTCGCCCTATCTGCCGGCGCTCAACAAGGTCATGGCGTTCATGATGGCGCTCGGCGCGAAGGGCCTGCCCGCCGAGCGCATCGCCGCGATCGTGTTCGAGGCGCTGACCGCGGCAAGCCCCAGGGTGCGCTACCAGATCACACCGGATCCGCTGCGCCATCTGATCGGTGCATTGTTGCCGAAACGGACGGTCGATCGAATCATCGCCAAGCAGCTTGGGCTGTTGCCGCAGGGGTGACGCCCCGCTTCAGCGCGCCGCGACGGTCCGTCCGCGCGGATGGGCGGCCATCGCGATCAGCCGCAGCGCCATCACGGCGAGCAGCGGAAGGAGGAAGGCGGCATAGAGCGGCATCGCCGGCACGCGCTTGCCGAACGACACCATGAACTGGAGCCAGAGGTAATAGCCCCCTGTGAGGTGCAGCGCGCGCCAGGCGCGCGGCCCGAGCAGCGCGGCGGTGCGGTCGAACGAGGTCGCGCTCATCGCGATGATGAAGGCATAGCCGATGCCGCCGAAGATGTAGGAGGCGGCCGAGGTCGCCTCCGCAAAGTCGGCCGGATCCATATTGGCGAACGCGACGATCGCAACCGCGTGGATCGCGTGGGAGGCGGCGAAGCTCAAGCCCAGATAGCGGCGGTTGCGGCGCTGCCAGCGCGTCCAGGCATTGGGCCAGAGCCGGGCGAGAGCGCGGCGCCGAAGGCGAGACAGAACAGCATGAGCGAGCTGCGCGCCGTGAAGCGGATCACCATCCGCAAGCCCTCGACCTCGAATTGCCGCATCGAGGCGATCCACAGGCTGAGGACGATCAGGCTGAGGGTGAGGGCGGCCAGCAGCCTCCAGCCTTCGAGCCAGCTTTGACGTTGTGACATGGTGGTCTCCTCCCTTATGTAATCATCGATTACATTTATGGCCGGCATATCCGTCAATGGTGTAATCGCTGCTTACATTCACGTTCGGGTGATGCTAGAAGGCCCGATGTCCGCCCGTCAGACCTCCGAGCCGCGCGCGCGCCGCCAAACATCCCAGGTCCGGCCGTACCACCACGGCGACCTTCGCCGCGTGCTGATCGATGCTGCGCTGCAACTGGCGGCCGAAGGCGCCGAGGTCTCCGTGCGCGAGGCCGCGCGCCGGGCCGCGGTATCGCCGGGCGCGCCGTTCCGGCACTTCCCCAACCGCGACGCGCTGATGGCGGCGGTGGCCGGGGAGGCGCAGCGGCGCTTTCGTGCGGAGATCGAGAAGGCGCTGGGCGAGGCTCCGGCCGCCGATCCGCTCGGCCGCTTCCGCGCCTTCGGCCTTGCCTATCTGCGCTGGGCGATGCGCAATCCCGCACATTTCGAGATCATCTCCACGGGGCGCTATTTCGCCCATGGCAGCTCCGCGGAGCTGACGCGCGACAATGCCGAGTTGATCGCTCTGACGGAGCAGATGCTGGCCGAGGCGGCGGAGCAGGGCCTGCTGCCGTCGGCCGACCTCAAGCGCATCCAGATCGCCGGTCGCGCCCTGGTCTACGGTTTTGCCCGGATGAATCTCGACGGCCACTTTCCGCGCTGGGGCGTGGAGGAGGGGGAGGTCGAACGGATGGCGGAAGGGGTCATCGATCTGTTCATCGCCGGGATTGCCAAGCGCTAGCGTCGCCCAACGCCAGGAATAAGCGAAGGTCGGGTCGCGGCGCGCGTTGCCTGTCCTTGACTGTTCCGTTACAGTTTTATGACACGGTGCAGGCTTCCGGCTGCGCCGGACGCCCTAGTCGCCTTCGGGCCGGCCAGACGGCTAGGATCATCGTGCCGGACCAGCTGTTGCGTGTCGTCGATGGCGTCCGCGCCCAATCCAGGTCCTTCTGCCACGACTGCCGTGCTGGCGAGCGTTGCCGCGCTCGGCATCTGGCGGCTGCTCGCGGTCGCCGCGCCGCATCTGGCGGCGCTCGCGCTGATGTACGAGACCGAGACCGATTTCGGCTCGCGCCTCTCCTTCGCGCTCGCCTGGGGCATCCTCAATTTCTTCTGGATCACGCTGCTGCGCCGGCCGGCGCTGTCGGGCGCGCTGTCGCTGACCTTGGTCGTCGTGCTGGTGCTGCTGTCGCGGCTCAAGCACGACGTCGTGCAGATGACGGTCAACTTCATCGACCTGATGATGATCGACCGCGACACCGTCGCGTTCCTGTTCACGATCTTCCCGAATTTGCGCTGGTCGGTGATCCTGGCCGGTCTCGTCACGTTGCCGCTGATGTACGCGCTGTGGTGGCTCGATCCGTTCCGCATCCGCCGCCTGCCGGCGCTCGCCTGCAAGCTCGCCTGTCTTGCCGCGCTGGTCGGCTATTCGCTCTATCATCCGGACGAGGCCTGGCGGGGCTATTACGACGACGGCTATCTCTCGAAGTTCTTCCGCTCCGGCGTCAGCGCGGTGTCCGACTTCGCGCAGTACGGCTTCATGGAATCGGCCGCCTCGACCAACGAGCGGCTCAACATGCCGCTGGTGGACGCCTGCCACCCTGCGGGCCGCCGGCCGAACATCATCATGATCCATGATGAATCGAGCTTCGACATCCGCGCCGCCCAGGGCATCAAGGTGCCGCAGGGCTATGGCAGCCACTTCAAGTCATGGGACGGCAAGCAGCGCACGTTTCTGGCCGAGAGCAATGGCGGGCCGAGCTGGTTCACCGAGTACAATGTGCTCGCCGGCCTCTCCTCGCGCTCGTTCGGCCGCTTCGCGTATTTCGTGACGCGCATCGCAACCGGCCGCGTCGAGCGCGGCCTGCCGCTGGCGCTGCGCCGCTGCGGCTACGACACCCTGTCGCTCTATCCCGCCTATGGCGGTTTCATGGGCGCACGCAGCTTCCAGATGACGACCGGCGTCGAACGCTTCCTCGATTCCAAGGACCTCGGCGCCAAGGACGTCGAACCGGACTCGTTCTTCTACGACAAGGCGCTCCGGTTGATGGGTGAGCGGACGCCGAACAAGCCGCTGTTCACCTTCATCTATCTCGGCGCCAATCATTTCCCCTGGGAGACGCGCTTCCGTCCCGATTTGCTGCCGAACTGGCGCGCGCCGGGCAATGTGGCGTCCATCGACGAATATCTGCGCCGGCAGGCGATGAGCGCCGAGCAGTACAAGGCTTTCGTCGCCGGGCTGAAGAAGACGTTTCCCGGCGAGCCCTTCCTGATCGTGCGCTATGGCGACCATCAGCCCGAGTTTGCGCCGAACATCCTCGAGCCCGGGCTCGACGAAGGCGCCATCGGCAAGAAGCTCGACGCCTACAATCCGCGTCTCTACGCGACCTACTACGCGATCGACGCCGTCAATTTCGAGCCAGTGAAGAGCGAAGCCGTGATGGACACGATCGACGGGCCCTATCTGCCGCTGGTGATCCAGGAAGCGGCCGGCATCCCGCTCGACCCGTCCTTCGCCGTGCAAAAGGACATCATGCTCCGCTGCAAGGGCATCTTCTACGGCTGCAAGGGCGGCGCCGAGGCGCGGCGGCTCAACCGGCTGCTGATCAATGCGGGGATGATCCGGGGGCTGTAGCGCTCTGACGCGTTTTGCGAGGGGGCGTTTCTTGGAGCGTCCATGTCTCTCCAATGTCGTCCTGGCGAAGGCCAGGACCCATACCGCGTGATCTATCAAATCGAGCGAGCTGCTAGTACCGTCCACATAACCAAGCCTTGGGGAATGGGTCCTGGCCTTCGCCAGGACGACACCGAATAAATAGCGCAGGCCTACCGCCCGCCCACCTTCCCCCACAGCCATTTCGCCACCGCATCCGGCGACGAATTCGCGTCGTTGCCGCTGGCGCGCAAATTGGCCTCGCGCATGGTGGCGATGTCGATCTTGCCGAGCAGCGGTCTGAGCGCGGCCTGCAATCGCTCGTCGCCGGCGCGCTTGGGTGCGAGCAGCAGGATCGCGTCGTAGGGCGGGATCGCGTGCCTGGGATCGTCGAGCACAACGAGGTCGTACTTCGCGATCAGCCCGTCGCTGGTGTAGCCGGCGATGACGTCGACCTCGCCGCTGGCGACCGCCGCATACATGAAATCCGGCTGCATCTGGCGCTGGGCGCGGAATTGAAGGCCGTAGGCCTTTTGCAGCGCCGCCCATTCGGGGCGCGAGAAGAACTCGTAGTCGCCGGCAATCGACAGCGCCGATGCGTGCGCGGCGAGATCGGCGATGGTGCGGATGCCAAGCGCCTCGGCACGCTTTTTCGGGATCACCAGCGCATAGGCATTCTCGAAGCCGAGCTCGCCGAGCAGGGTGATGTTCTCCTTCGTGAGGGCTGTCTTCAGCTCCGCGAGCAGTTCGGCGCGCGGCTTGATGTCGGTGCGATGCAGCTGGTTGGCCCAGAGCGTGCCGGAATAATCGACATAGAGGTCGATGTCGCCCGCCTTCAACGCCCCGAAGATCACGCTGGAGCCGAGGCCCGAGCGCGCCGTGGCCGACAGGCCGGCCGCCTGGAGGCGATCCCTGAGCAGGGCCGACAGCACGTATTGCTCGGCAAACGTCTTGGCGCCGACGACGTAGCCCTGCGACGAGCGGCCCATCGTCGGCACCAGCGTTGCGGCGACCAGTGCCGCGATCCCGACCGCGCCGAACCCGGTGCGCAGGCGGCTGCGGCGGCGCAGGCCGCTCTCGATCAGGCCGAGCAACTGATCGACGGCGAGCGCCAGCAGGGCGGAGGCAAGGCAGCCGAACAGCACGAATACCCAGTTCTGGGTCTGGAGCCCGGCAAAGATGTAGTTGCCGAGGCTGGTCTGCCCGATCGGGGTCGAGAGCGTCGCAGTGCCGATCACCCAGACCGCGGCGGTGCGGATGCCCGCCATCATCACCGGCAGCGCCAGCGGCAGCTCGACCAGGACGAGCGACTGCCGCGCGGTCATGCCGACGCCCTCAGCGGCTTCGATCAGCGCCGGGTCGATGCCGTTCAGCCCGGTGATGCCGTTGCGCAGCACCGGCAGCATCGAATACAGCGCCAGCGCCAGCATCGCCGGCAGGAAGCCGAACGCCGAGAAGGAGATTCCGAACCAGGCGAGCGTCAGGGACGCCGCCGCCAGCAACAACGGATAGAACAGCGCGAGCAGCGCCAGTCCCGGCACGGTCTGCACGATGCTGGCGAGCGCGAGCAGGATGCCGCGCGGCGCCGGGCGGTTGCGTGTCAGGATCGCCAGCGGCAGGCTGACGGCGAGGCCGAGCGCCAGCGCGGCCAGGCTCACCCGCACATGGTTGCCGAGATAGTCGGGCAGATGCGACAGCGCCTCGCCCCAGCGTGGATCGGTGAAGAGGCTCATGCCGCACCGCTCTGCGGCAGCAGCGCGTTCAGCCGCTCGACCTGGCGCCGCGGCGTGCGCAGCAGCTCCAGCACATAGGCGTCGGTGCTCGTGGAGAGCTCCGCGGGTGTGCCCTGCGCGAGCAGCTTGCCGCCGCGCATCACCGCGATGCGGTCGGCGAGCAGGATCGCCTCAGTCATGTCATGCGTGATCATGACCGTGGTCAGGCCGAGCCTGCGATGCAGCGAGCGATAGTCGTCGCCGAGCGCGTCGCGGGTGAGGGGATCGAGCGCGCCGAACGGCTCGTCCATCAGTACGATGCGGGGCTTTGCCGCGAGCGCCCGCGCCACGCCGACGCGCTGGCGCTGGCCGCCCGAGAGCGCCTCGGGCAGCCGGTCACGATGCGCGGCACGGTCGAGCTGCACGAGCTCCAGCAATTCGTCGACCCGCGCTGCGATATCCGCTGCCGGTGCGCCCAGCAGCTTCGGCGTGATCCCGATATTGTCGGCGACGCTCAAGTGCGGGAACAGCCCGCCGCTCTGGAAGACGTAGCCGATCCGGCGCCGAAGTGCGACCGGATCGACGTTTTGCACGTCCTCGCCATCAACCGTGATGGTGCCGAGATCCGCCTCGATCAGCCGGTTGGCAAGCCGCAGCAGCGTGGTCTTGCCCGAGCCCGAGCCGCCGACGATGGCCACAAACTCGCCCTCGGCGATGTCCAGCGACACGTTGTCCACGGCCTTGAGGGAGCCGAAGCTCTTGGTGACATGGGAATAGCTGATGGCGGGCTTGGAAGGCATCAGGACGGGGCTCACTCTTCCTTACCCTCCCCCTCCAGGGGAGGGTGAAGGAGGCGACGAAGCCCATGCGTAGCACGCTTGGCGGATTGATTGAACTTGGCCGCGCGAGCGGTTAAGGCATCGGACCAAATTCGGAGGGAACACATGACAACGCCTACGGCGGTGGCGCTGGAAGATGCCAAGGTTGCGTTCCGGCTGGGGGACGGACGGGTCTATACGGCGGTGGAGAAGGCGCATCTTTCGGTCGCGCAGGGCGAGTTCGTCGCCATCGTCGGCCCGACCGGCTGCGGGAAATCGACGCTGCTCAACGTCGCGGCCGGGCTGCTGAAGCCGGCGGCCGGAAGCGTCAAGATCTTCGACCGGCCGCTCGCGGGGCTGAACCGGGATGCCGGCTATCTGTTCCAGGCCGATGCGCTGTTCCCCTGGAAGACCGCGCTCGACAACGTCGCGATCGGGCTCGAGATCAAGGGTACGCCGCGCGCCGAGGCGCTGCCGCGGGCGCAGAAATGGCTGACGTCCGTGGGCCTCGGCGCCTTCGCGGGCCGCTATCCCCACATGCTCTCGGGCGGCCAGCGCAAGCGCGTGGCGCTGGCGCAGGTTCTGATCCGCGATCCCAAGATCCTGCTGATGGACGAGCCGTTCGGGCCGCTCGATGCACAGACCCGCCAGGTGATGGGCAATCTGCTGCTCGATCTCTGGAACGCCGACCGCAAGGCGGTGCTGTTCGTGACCCATGATCTCGAAGAGGCGATCGCGCTCGCCGACCGCGTCGTGATCATGTCGGCGGGGCCGTCCTCGCGCATCATCGGCGACTGGCGCGTCGGCTTGCCGCGCCCGCGCGACATCTTCGAGGTGCGCCTGGACAAGGAATTCCATGCGCTCCACCGCGAGATCTGGAGCGTGCTCAAGGACGAGGTGATGAAGGGCTACGCGCAATCCACCCAAGCGGCGGAGGCGGTCTGATGTCGCGCCCGACGCTGCTTGCGCTGCAAGTCCTGGTCGCAGTCGTCTGCATTGTGCTGTGGCAGGTGCTGTCGACCGTCCCCGTGTTCGGCAAGATCGTGCTGCCGCCGTTCTTCTTCTCCAACCCGTTCGACGTGTTCAGCCAGATCGTGAAGTGGTTTGCCTCCGGCGTGATCTGGAAGCACCTCGGCATCACGCTCGCGGAATCGATCCTTGCCTTCGTGATCGGATCGCTCGGCGGTGTGCTGATCGGCTTCTGGTTCGCGCGCCAGCCGCTGGTCGCCGCGGTGTTCGACCCTTACGTGAAAATGGTCAACGCCCTGCCGCGCGTGGTGCTGGCGCCGATCTTCGCGCTGTGGCTCGGCCTCGGCATCTGGTCCAAGGTCGCGCTCGGCGTGACCCTGGTGTTCTTCATCGTGTTCTTCAACGTCTATCAGGGCGTCAAGGAGGTCAGTCGCACCGTGCTCGACAATGGCCGTATGCTCGGCATGAGCGAGCGGCAGCTGATGCAGCACGTCTATTGGCCGTCGGCGCTGTCCTGGATGTTCTCCTCGCTGCACACCTCGGTCGGCTTCGCCGTGGTCGGCGCCGTCGTCGGCGAGTATCTGGGATCGGCGGCCGGCCTCGGCTATCTGATCCAGCAGGCCGAAGGCGTGTTCGACGTCGCCGGCGTGTTCGCCGGCATGTTCGTGCTGTCGGCCTTCGTCATCCTGATCGACTTCGGGGTCACGCTGGTGGAGCGGCGCTTGCTGGTGTGGCGGCCGACAGCGTTGGATGGACGTGGCTAGCCGCCGCGTTGTCCTGCTGACATTTATGTGATTGACCGGCCGGAATAGAACGCGCGCCCACGCGTCATACCCCCATGCAACCACCTGCATGGGAGTTCAGGATGCACCGGTCACAGTTACATCGCCTCGTTGCGGCGCTCGCAGGCAGATGCCGATGGCCAAGGCCCGGCCTTGGCATGGCACTCATCGGCGCACGCATTCTCGTCGCCTTCGCAATTCCTCCGCTCGTATTCGCGCATGAAGCCCATCCGGCCAGCCCGCCGGCTGCGCTGAGCGCGGAGGAGCGTGCGTTCCTGGAAGAAAACGAATCCGCCATGGCCAAGATGATGAACGACATGGCGGCCAAGCCGACCGGCGACGTCGATCGCGACTTCGTCGCGATGATGAATCCGCATCATCAGGGTGCGATCGACATGGCGGTCATCGAATTGCGCTACGGCAAAAACGAGCAGTTGCGGCGCATCGCCCAGGAAATCATCGTCGACCAGATGCAGGAGATCGCGGCCATGAAGCTCGCGATCGGCGAACCGGCAACCGATACGACGCCCGCCCCGACCCAGCCGCCGTCTGGCCCCGTTGCAAGCGTCCATCATCACCCGGGCATGCAGATGGACATGTCCGCCGGAATGAAGAAGTAGGAGCGCCACATGAAGACGTCGAGAAGCAGCATCTGGAAGAGCATCTTCCTGGCGGCCACCATGCTTGCAACCGGTTCAGCCGCATGGGCAGGGCAGGCGCCGGGCGCGCTGTCCTCACCCGATATTCCGATCAGCCATCACGACCGCGTCTATGCCGCGGAGCAGTTCTCGAACACGGTCTCGGTGACCGACCCGGTCGACAACAAGCTGCTTGGGGTGATCCGGCTCGGCGACCCGCAGCCCGGCAATTTCAGCCCGCTCTACAAGGGCCAGGTTCTCGTGCATGGCATGGGCTTTTCGCCCGATCACAAGACGCTTGCGGTGGTGTCGATCGGCTCAAACTCGGTCACCTTCATCGACACCGCGACCAATGCGGTCAAGCACACGACCTATATCGGGCGGTCGCCGCACGAGGCGTTCTTCACGCCGGACGGCAAGGAGGTGTGGGTCACCGTTCGTGGCGAAAACTACATCTCCGTGATCGACCCGCAGAGCTTTGAGGAAAAAAGCCGCATCACCACCCCCAGTGGACCGGGCATGCAGATGTTTTCACCGGACGGCAAATACGCCTACATCTGCTCGTCCTTCAATCCCGAGACCGACGTCGTCGCGGTCGCCGAGCACAAGATCATCGCCAGGGTGAAGCAGGAAAGCCCGTTCTGCCCGAACATCGCGGTGACGCCGGATGGAGACCAGGTGTGGTTCACGCTGAAGGATACGGGCAGGACGCAGGTGTTCAACGCCAGGCCGCCGTTCAACCCGATCAAGACGATCGATTCCGGTCCGATCACCAACCACGTCAATTTCGCGCACACTGCCAGGGGAACATTTGCCTACGTCACCATCGGTGGCTTGAACCAGGTGAAGGTGTTCCGCACCGACGACTTCTCGCAAGTCGCGACGATCCCGGTCGGCAATCTGCCGCACGGCGTCTGGCCGTCCGGCGACGGCACGCGCATCTATGTCGGGCTTGAGAACGCCGACGCGCTCGCGGCGATCGACACCGCGACCAACAGCGTGGTGGCGAATGTCCCGATCGGCCAGGCGCCGCAGGCCATTGCCTACGTTCCAGGTGCGGCTCCCAATCCTGATGACCGCCAGAACCTGCAGGCCCTCGGCGTTGCCGGCCAGGTCGCTCATCTCGCGCTTGCATCCAGGGACGGTTCGAAGGACGGAAAGGCGCCGACCAGCGTCTCGCTGTTCGATCAGGGCCTGATCCAGATCTTGCAGGCTTCGGTGACGGGACTTGAGCCCAGGCAGAAATATGTGCTGGCGCTGGCGGAACGCAGTGACGGGAGCGGCCCGTTACAGCCATTGGCGGCGTTCATGACCAATCCGGCCGGATCGGCCATCGTCAACGCGGCCGGCCCGATCCGGCAGATCGTCGATCAGTCCGCGGTGGCTGGAAAGCGATATCTGGTGATCGCCTCCGGAGACGCGGCCGGGCCCGGCGAGGCGGTCCAGATCGAGACGCAATGACGCACCGTCGGGCGGCAACGAAGAGCAGGCGGAGCGCCTCATGAAGGACATGCTGGTTCAGGTCGAGCCACTGATCCCCGCGCTCCGCCGCTATGCGCGCGCCCTCGTACGCGATCGCGCGGCCGCCGACGATCTAGTTCAGGATTGCCTGGAGCGGGCCGTCGGCCGCTGGCACCAGCGGCGCGACGGCAGCGTGCGCGCCTGGCTGTTCACGATCCTCCACAATCTGGCGGTCACTCAATTTCGCCAGACAACAGCGCGGGGCAGGCATATGCCGATCGACGATGCCGGCGAGCGCGAGCTTGTCAGTGCGGCAGCGCAGGAGCACAGGCTGATCTATCAGGACGTCCTGAACAAGCTGGCGAGACTGCCGCAGGAGCAGCGGGCCGTGTTGTTGCTGGTTGCGGTCGAGGATCTCTCCTACGCGGACGCCGCCGAAGTTCTCAAGGTTCCGGTTGGCACCGTGATGTCGCGCCTGTCGCGTGCACGGGAAAGGTTACAACAGGAGATGGATGGCATTGCGCCAGGAAATGTCGTGGCATTG
Organism: Bradyrhizobium sp. 1200_D9_N1_1; assembly: GCF_052075915.1. NCBI lineage: Bacteria > Pseudomonadati > Pseudomonadota > Alphaproteobacteria > Hyphomicrobiales > Nitrobacteraceae > Bradyrhizobium > Bradyrhizobium sp. 1200_D9_N1_1. Next base: position 2,811,799 of record NZ_CP197226.1, read on the forward strand.
CGGAGCTCGAAATGAACCAGCGACCGATCACGGAGGATGATCTCCACGCCTATGTGGACCAGGTGCTCGAGCCCGAGCGTCGCGCGGAGGTCGCATCCTATCTGGACGATCACCCGGATGTCGCCAGACGCGTCGCGGCCTTCGCCACCCAGCGCGAGCAGTTGCGCGGCGCGCTTGCGTCAATCGCCGACGAGCCATTGCCGGCCGAGCTGAATTTGTCGCATATCATGGAGAACCGGAAGCGGCGTCCTCTGCCGGCATGGGGAGCAATTGCTGCGTTGCTGCTCCTCGGCGTCGGCGGTTTCGGCGGCTGGACCATGCGCAGCCTGCTGCAAGAGGGTTCGAACGGTCTGTCTGCGCTGGCCCAGGAGGCCGCCTACTCCTATGGCGTCTATGCGCCCGACCGCGTGCGGCCGGTCGAGATAAGAGCGTCCGACAGTGCCGAGCTCACGCAATGGGTCTCCAACCGGCTGAAGCAGCCGGTCAAGGTGCCGGATCTTTCCGTGTCCGGCTATCGGCTGATGGGAGGGCGTCTCGTTGCGACCTCGCACGGTCCGGCCGCGATGTTCATGTACGACGACGATCGCGGCGATCGCCTTGTCGTGCTGACGCGCCCGATGAGCCGCGGTGGACAGGATACGCCGATGCTGCCGCAATCGACCGGTGATGTCGCGGGTTTCGCCTGGGCGGACGGCGGCATGGGCTATACGCTCGTCGGCGAGCTTCCGACGGACACGCTCAAGCCGATCGCGAACGAGATCAGGAAGCAGGCGCGCCCGATCTAGCCGGGACAGTGGACGGGCCCGCGCGTCGCGCGAGCCCCGGCAGCGCGAATGCTCAATCCAGCAGCTTGGTATCGTCGGGCGCCTGCGGCGGCGTCTTGATCGCGATTGCCTTAACCTGGCCGCTGATCGGCTTGGTGCCGCCATGCGGCGTGCCCTTGGGGATGATGACGAGGTCGCCCGGCTTCACCGTGACCTCCTTGTCGCCGAGCCAGATCGTCCCGGTCCCGTCCAGGATGTACTGGATTTCGTTGGTGTTGGGATGCAGGTGCTTGGGCACATTGCCGACCTGGATCGAGATGGTGGCGCCGTCGGCGCTTGCGAACATCTTGGAGCGATAGCCGACGTTGTTGGCGGGCCCGAGCGCGTCGCCTTCCATCTCGCCGGTGTGGATGATCTGTGCGGTGACGTTCTCGGCGGCCAGCGCCGGCCGGAGCAACTGGTTTGCGCCGCATCCGGCGGCAAAGGCGGCGGCGATCGACAGTCCGGCGGCAAGGCGTTTCATGGATGATTCTCCCCATCAGGAATTGTTCTTGTTTGGCCATGCTATTGCGCCCAAAGGCTGATGGCGAGTCGCACTTAGGCAGTGCTTCTCAAGCCGGTCCCGCTGCTCTATGGTGCCGCCGGCCGAACGGAGGAAACCAATGAAGAACACGATTGCCAGGCTCGCCGGCGCGCTGCTCGCGCTGACGCTCACCACCGGTCTTGCCGCGGCGCAAAGCAAGGTGACCATCGCGGTCGGCGGCGGCTCCTGCCTATGCTATCTGCCCACGGTGCTGGCCAAGCAGCTCGGCGAATACGACAAGGCCGGCCTCAATGTCGAACTTGTGGACCTCAAGGGCGGTTCGGACGCGCTCAAGGCCGTGCTCGGCGGCAGCGCCGACGTGGTCTCCGGCTATTTCGACCATTGCGTCAACCTGGCGGCCAAGAAGCAGGAGCTCCAGGCCTTCGTCGTCTATGACCGCTATCCCGGCCTCGTGCTGGTGGTTTCGCCCGCGCACACGAACGAAATCAAGTCGATCAAGGATCTCGCCGGCAAGAAGGTCGGCGTCAGCGCCCCCGGATCCTCGACCGACTTCTTCCTCAAATACATGCTCAAGAGGAATGGCCTCGATCCCGCCGGCACCGCCGTGATCGGCGTCGGCCTCGGCGCCACCGCGGTGGCCGCGATGGAGCAGGGGCAGATCGACGCAGCCGTGATGCTGGATCCCTCCGTCACGGTGCTCCAGGGCAGCCACAAGGATCTGCGCATTCTCAGCGACACCCGCACCCAGAAGGACACGCTTGAGACGTTCGGCGGCGAATATCCGGGCGGCGCGCTGTATTCGACCGCGGCCTGGGTCAACGGCCACGAGAAGGAGACGCAGGCGCTCACCAATGCGATCCTCGCCACGCTGGCCTGGATTCACTCGCACTCGCCTGAGGAGATCATGGCGAAGATGCCGGAAGAGACCGTCGGCAAGAACAAGGACCTCTATCTCGCCGCGCTGAAGAACACGATCCCGATGTTCTCCGAGACCGGCAAGATGGACCCGAAGGGCGCGGACGCCGTGCTCGCCGTGTTCAGCGTCGGCTCGCCCGAGGTCGCCAACGCCAAGATCGACGTCAGCAAGACCTTTACCAACAGGTATGTCGAGCAGGCCAAGAAGACCACGGGGAGCGCCAAATAACTGACGCGAAGGCGTGGTAACCAGGCTTCATGACGTCCCCGGTCATTCATCGCGTCACGACGCTTGATCTCGCCGTGCGGCCAATCATCTGGCCGTTCGCCGAGGAACGGCGCGCCGAGATCGCGGCGCACTTTGCCGAGAAGCAGCGCGAGCGGCCGAAAATCTGGAACGGCCGCGTCCTGCTCGGGCGCGATGCCGTGTTCACGGACGGCCATCTCGCCGCGACCTATTTCGAGACCGATTTCGCGAGCTTCCTCGCCTGGCGCGACTGGGGCTTCCCTGACACTGCCGTGTTCAACGGTTTCGGCATGGGCGCGCTGCGCGCCTCCGACGGCGCCTTCGTGATGGGCGAAATGGCGCAGCACACCGCCAATGCCGGCCGCATCTATTTCCCCTCCGGCACGCCCGATCTCGACGACGTCAGGGACGGTGTGCTCGACATTCCCGGCAGCGTCGTCCGCGAGCTCGCCGAGGAGACCGGCCTGACCGCGGCCGACTACGCGGCGGAAACCGACTGGCACTGCGTCGTCAGTGGCCATGCGATTGCAATGATTCAGATAATCAACCTGGACATGCCGGGCGAGGCGATCCGTGCCCGGATCGAAGCCAATCTCGCGCGCGAGACCGAACCTGAGTTGTCGGCCATTCATCTCGTGCGCGGGATGGATGATCTCACACCTACCATGCCGCGATTTGTCACGGCCTTCGTCGCGCAGCAGTTCGCCTCGCGCTGACGCGCGAGGCTTGACATCGCTGCGCGCAGCCCATGTGATGGGCGAAAAAGCAAAAGCAAGAAGAATGCAATGCACAATCGTCCAGGGAGGTTTAGATGCGCCTGCGCATGGCTGCCCGCTTGGTACGGGGGCTGATGGTCGCGATATCAGCGACGGGCTGGGCGGTCTCCGCCCAGGCCCAGGAGAAGAAGATCAAGATCGGCGTGGTGTTCGACCTGACCGGCCCCCTCGCGGGCGGCGGCTCTGAGCTCGGCTATATCGGTGCAAAGATCATCCTCGACCATTTCGCCAGGACCGGCGTCGAGGGCTACAAGATCGAGGCGGTCTATGCCGATGCGCAGAGCAAGCCCGACGTCGCCATCAACGAATCCGTCCGCCTGCTCGAGCAGGAGAAGGTGGACATGGTGCTCGGCTTCTTCTCCTCGGCACAATGCGTGCCGGTCGCGGCCCGTGTCGAGCAGCTCAAGAAGTTCATGTGGATGACGACCTGCATCTCGTCCGCCGTGTTCAACGAGAAGGGCTACAAATACGTCTTCCGTCCGCAGGCGAGCGGCGATCAGTTCGGCATGATGACGATGGATTTCATCGCCCAGAACGCCAAGGCGAAGTTCGACAAGGAGCCGAAGGATCTGCGCGTCGCCATCATCCATGAGGACGGCGCCTATGGCGTCGACGTCTCCAGGGGTAACGAGGCGGGCGCCAAGAAGGCCGGCTTCAACGTCGTGATCAAGGAAGGTTATTCGGCGACCGCGCCGGATCTCTCGTCGCTGGTGACCAAGCTGAAGCGCGCCAAGCCCGACGTGATCTTCCACACCGGCTACAACCCCGACATCACGCTGCTGCTGCGGCAGGCCCGCGAGCAGGGGCTGAAGTTCGGCGCGCTGATGGGGCATGGCGCCGGCTACGGCGTCTATGAGAAGCTGAAGGAGGGCATGGGCGCGGATGCCACCTACATCTTCAACACCGACCCGATCTCGATCTGGCTCGCCAACCAGAAGACCATGGATCCGAAGCTTCCCCCCGTGATCAAGATGGTCGGCGAGGAGTTCGACAAGATCAGGCCCGGCGTCGCCATCCGCTCCGCCCATGTCGGCATCGGTGCGTCCAATACCTATGTGTTCATGAGCGATGTGCTGCCGCGCGCGATCAAAAAATACGGCGGGGTCGATCCCGACGCGCTGCGCAAGGCGGCGCTCGACACCGACATTCCCGAGGGCGGCACCATGCTCGGCTTCGGCGTCAAGTTCTACGGCGAAGGCACGCCGATGGCAGGGCAGAACGAGCGCTCGTTCCCCGTCGTGATCCAGTATCTCGAGGACAAGTCCCATGTGGTGTGGCCCAAGAGCCAGGCGCAGCGCGAGGCCGTGCTGCCACTGCCGAAGGGCACCACCTACAGCAACCAGTAGCGCAACACGCGAAGAAACGGAGAGCTTTGGTGTTGGAAGTCAGCGGGCTGGTGAAGCGGTTTGGCGGCTTCACCGCCGTGAACAACGTATCGTTTCGGGTCGACCAGGGCGAGATCCTCGGCCTGATCGGCCCGAACGGTTCGGGCAAGAGCACGATCTTCAACATGCTCTCCGGCACGCTGGCGCCGACCTCCGGGTCGATCCTGTTCGCCGGGCACGAGATCGCGGGCCTCGCGCCGCACCGGATCATCAACCGCGGCATCGGCCGTACCTTCCAGATTCCGCGCCCCTTCCGCCGCCTGACCATCTTCGAGAACGTCGCGCTCGCCGGCTTCTACGGCCAGGGCCGCCACAGCCGCATCAAGGCCGAGGAAGCGGCCGAGCGGTCGCTGGCCATGGTCGGCCTGCCGACCGACCGCCATGCCAGCGTCGACGGCCTCGGCGCTGCCGGGCTGAAGAAGCTCGAGCTGGCGAAAGCGCTCGCCACCGCGCCAAAACTGCTGCTCGCCGACGAAAGCCTCGGCGGCCTTGACGAGACCGAGATGGACCAGGCCGCCGACATGCTGCGCAACATCCGCGACGAGCTCGGCATCACCATCATCTGGGTCGAGCACATCATGGGCGTGCTGATGCGGGTGGTCGATCGCGTCATGGTGCTCGATCACGGCGAGAAGATCTCGGAAGGGTTGCCGAGCCAGGTCGCGGGCGATCCCCGGGTCATCGAGGTCTATCTCGGCACCGATGCCGAGACCACGCAGGCCGCGGCCGCCGAAGCGCGCCGCCGCGCGGGAGGCTAGCCGATGCTGGAGCTGCGGTCCGTCAACGCCGGCTACGGTACGTTCCAGGCGCTGTTCGACGTCGATCTCGACGTGAGGGCCGGCGAGGCGGTCGGCGTCATCGGCCCGAACGGCGCCGGCAAGACCACCCTGATGCGCGTCATCTCCGGCCTGATCCGTCCCTCGCGCGGTTCGATCAGGATGGAAGGCGTCAACGTCGTGGCGACGCCGCCGCACAAGATCGTCAGCCTCGGCATTGCACATGTGCCGGAGAACCGGCGGCTGTTTCCGCAGCTCACGGTCGACGACAATCTGAAGATGGGCGCATTCATGAAGGAGGCGCGCGGCCACTATGCCGAGCGACTGGAGGTCGTGTTCGACCTGTTTCCGCGCCTGAAGGAGCGCCGCCACCAGATGGCCGGCACGATGTCCGGCGGCGAGCAGCAGATGTGCGCGATCGGGCGCGCGCTGATGTCCAATCCAAAACTTCTGCTGCTCGACGAGCCCTCCGCAGGACTTGCGCCGGTCGTGGTGCAGCAGGTGTTCGAGCTGGTGAAGCGAATCCGCGCCCGCGGGCTGACGGTGCTGATCGTCGAGCAGAACGTGCAGCAGGTGCTCCGGGTGGTCGACCGTGCCTATCTGATCGAGGCCGGCACGATCCGCAGCTCAGGCACCTCGGCCGAGATGCTCGCGAGCGACACGGTCAAGGAAGCGTATCTCGGGGTGTGAGGGGCGGGCAGGGGCATGCAGGCATTCCTGGACATTTTCGACATCTACCTGCTGGAGGCCGTGATCAACGGCATCCTGCTCGGCGGCGTGCTGGCGCTGCTTGCGCTTGGGCTCAATCTGATCTTCGGCGTCATCGACGTGACCTGGATCTGCTATGCCGAGCTCGTGATGATCGGCATGTACGCCATGTATTTCATGGTGCAGTATTACGGCGTCAGCTATTTCGTCGCGGCGCCGTTCACCATTCTGCTGGTCGCGCTGCTCGGCGCCGCGCTGCATTACCTCGTGATCGCGCCGCTGCTCACCGCGCCGCCGATCAACCAGCTGCTCGCGACCGGCGGCGTGCTGTTCGTGCTCCAGAGCTTTGCCACCGTCGCCTTCGGCATCGACTTCCGCAATCTCGGCATCCGCCTGCCGGTGCTCGCCTTCGGCGACATGAATTTCAGCTACGCACGACTCCTGTCGTTTCTGGCTGCGCTGGTCGGCATGGTCGCCGTCTACCTGTTCATGACGCGCACCTTCACGGGAACCGCGATCCGCGCGATCTCGCAGGACCGGCAGATCATGGCGCTGATGGGCGTCGATACGAAGAAGCTCTACCTCATCACCTCGGCGCTCGGCGGCGCGCTCGCAGGCCTCGCCGCCTGCCTGCTGGTGCTGCAATACGACGTGCACCCCTTCGTCGGCCTGTCCTTCGGGCCGATCACCTTCCTGATCTGCGTGCTCGGGGGCCTCGGCAATTTCATCGGCGGCTTCATCGCCGCCTTCGTGTTCGCCGAGATCATCTCGCTCGGCGGGCTGTTCTCCGACCTCGAATGGGGCTATGTGCTCGCGTTCGCCTTCTTCATCGTCATGATGTTCATCCGGCCCGCGGGCCTGCTTGCGAGGCGCCGATGACGGGGCAGGGGCGGCTCGCGGCATGGGCGGTGGGACTGGCGGCGCTGGTCGCGCTGCCCTTCGTCTATCGCGATCCCTATCATCTGCACATCCTGGTGCTGATCCTGATCTGGTCGTTCGCCTACACGTCCTGGTCGATGATGGGCCGGTTCGGCCTGGTCTCGCTCGGCCATGGCGGCTTCATGGGCATCGGCGCCTATGTCACCGCGCTGCTGTGGAATCATCTGGGCTGGTCGCCCTGGATCGGCATTCCCATCAGCATGGCTGCGGCGGGTACGCTGGCGCTGATCGTCGGCTATCCCTGCTTCCGCTTCCGCATCACCGGCCACTATTTCGTGCTGGTGACGCTGGCGCTGTCGGGCATCGTGCTCCAGGTCATCACCGCCACACGTGACTATACCGGCGGCTCGCTCGGCTACACGCCGAACCGCGCCTCGGGCAACAAGCTGCTGGCGCTGCAATTCGACGACAAGACGACCTGGTACCTGATCGCGCTCGGGGTCTGGCTGTTCGGCATCGTGGTCTGGCACTGGGTCGACCGCAGCATGAGCCGCTACGCGCTGGAGGCGATCTCGGAGGACGAGGACGCCGCGGCCGCCGCCGGCGTCGACGTCACCGCGGAGAAGCTGAAGATCACGCTGCTCAGCGCGCTGATGACGGCGCTCGCCGGCGCCATCTACTGCCAGTACCAGATGTTCATTACGCCCGACACGGTCAGCGGCATCGCGGTGTCGCTCCAGATGGTGTTTGCCGCCATCGTCGGCGGCCTGTTCGTCTCGCTCGGTCCGACCTTCGGTGCCATCATCACGATCCTGCTGGCGGAGAGTCTGCGCATCGGCTTCGGCACCAAGGCGGTCGGCTGGGACAATCTCGTCTACGGCGTGCTGCTGGTGCTTTTCATCATATTCCTTCCCAAGGGTATCCTTGGTAGCGTGCTCGACCGACTGAAGCCGCAACGCAAGGTGCCCCGCGCCCATGAACAAGAAGCCGTCCAGATCGCTCGCCCAGGAACTTGACCGTTACATCACGCCGTTCCGCTACGACGGCTCGGGCAAGTTTCACCTCAAGGCGCACAAGACCAACGAGAAGGGCGATCTCGACAAGGAGAGGGCGCAGGAGATTCTCGACGCCAACAAGAAGCGGCTGATCGAGTTCCAGGAGAAACTCTACGCCCAGGACCGCTGGTCGGTGCTGATCGTGTTCCAGGCCATGGACGCGGCGGGGAAGGATTCCGCGATCAAGGCGATTTTCGAGGGCATCAACCCGCAGGGCTGCGATGTCCACGCCTTCAAGGCGCCAAGCAGCAAGGAGCTCGACCACGACTTCCTCTGGCGCCACGTCACCGCGCTGCCGGAGCGCGGCCATATCGGCATCTTCAACCGCTCGCATTACGAGGAGTGCCTGGTGACGCGCGTGCATCCGGAGATCCTCGCCAAGGAGAAGCTGCCGCAGAAGCTCGTGACCAAGAACATCTGGAAGGAGCGGTTCGAGGACATCTCCGCCTTCGAGCGTTACCTCACGCGCAACGGCACCGTGGTGTTGAAGTTTTTTCTCAACCTGTCCAAGGACGAGCAGCGTCAGCGCTTCCTCGACCGGCTGGAGGAGCCCGCCAAGCAGTGGAAATTCTCCATGGACGACATCAAGGAGCGCGCGCTGTGGCCGCGCTATCAGGCGGTCTATCAAGACATCGTTCGCCACACGGCAACGCCGCATGCGCCGTGGTATGTCGTGCCCGCCGATCACAAATGGTTCGCGCGCGTCGTGATTGGCTCGGTGATCAACGCCGCGCTCGAAAAGCTGGACCTGCGCTTTCCCCGCGCCGACAAGGCCTCGCTGGAGGAGTTCGAAGAGGTGCGCAAGGCGCTGGAGAAAGAAGCGACGGGAAGCAAGAAGCAAGCAAAGTGACAGCCAACCGGACCGCGGACCGCAAGACCGTCAACTTCGCGCTCCAGGGCGGCGGCGCGCACGGCGCCTTCGTCTGGGGCGTGCTCGACCAGGTGCTCGAAGACGGCAGGTTGGCGATCGAGGCGGTCAGCGCGACCAGTGCCGGCGCCATGAATGCGGTGGCGATGGCCTCCGGCATGGCGCACGGCGGCGCGGAGGCCGCCCGGGAGAGCCTGCACGCATTCTGGTACGAAGTGTCGCGTATGGACATGACGTACGATTTGATGTCGCCGCTGAACCAGTGGATACAGGCCCTGAGGCTGCCGCCGGAATATCATCCGGTCCACGCAATCATCCACACGCTGACGCACACGCTGCCGCCGGGCCTGCTCAATCCCTTTCATTTCAATCCGCTCCGCTCGCTGCTGCAGCGCGTGGTCGATTTCGACCGGCTCAATTCCTCGCCCGAGGCGCCGCAGCTGTTTCTCAACGCCACCAACGTTCGCACCGGCAAGATCAAGGTATTCCAGAGCCCGCTGCTCACGGCGGAAACCGTGCTCGCCTCGGCCTGCCTGCCGCCGTATTTCCAGGCCGTCGAGATCGACGGCGAGCATTATTGGGATGGCGGCTATCTCGGCAATCCCGCGATCTATCCGTTGATCTACCGCAAGGGCAGTCACGACGTCGTCATCGTGCAGGTCACGGCGATCCGGCGCAACGAGCTGCCGACCAGTGCAGCCGATGTCCTCCACCGCATCAACGAGATCAGCTTCAATTCGTCCTTGATGCGCGAGATGCGCGCGATCGCCTTCGCCACGCGGCTGATCGACGACGGCGAGCTCGACAGCAGCAGGCATAGCCGCATGTACATACATTGGATTGGCAACGACCAGTTGATGTCGCAGCTCGGCACGGCCACGCAGTTCCACCCCGAATGGAGCCTGTTGTGTCGCCTGCGCGACGAGGGCCGCGAGGCGGCGCGAAGCTGGCTGGCGCGAAACTTCGACCAGATCGGAAAGTCCTCGACGGTCGACCTGGCAGACATGTTTCTCTAGGCCAGCCGAGCCGGTCATCGAAAAAGTACGAAAACAACCCCATGCACAGTAGCCGGTGCCAGTGGAATCAATGGCTTGGCGAACGGTCGCTGTTGTTCGGATTTAAAGATGTCCGTTTGACCCGTCGGGCAAGACAGGGGCATGATGTCATCATCGCCGCAGACCGGGCCGGGCGGGCAAAGCGACCTGTCCGCCGCAGGTCGTAGCTGCGATCTCTGATCTCGTAGGGTGGGCAAAGGCGCCCTTGCGCCGTGCCCACCGTCTCTCCACGATCGCGGCTGGCATGGTGGGCACGCGACGAGCCGCGCCTTGCGCGTCTCGTTGCTTTGCCCACCCTACGAGTTTCTCTGCAAGCGGCTTGCTAGTACCCGCGGCCCCACCAGTAGCAGAAGCGCTCGACATTGGCGGGCAGCGCGGTCTCGTAATTCGCCCACTTCTCGTATTTCGGCAGCTTCACTTCCTTCATCGCGGTATCGATGCATTTGCCGGCGTCCGCCGCCTTCTTCACCTCGGCGGAGAGATCCTCCATGTAGGCGATGTCGTCCTCGACGTCCTTCTTGGTGCCGAGCCGCCCGCCGGCATTGGGGTGGCCGGGGATCATCCGCTCCCAGTCGAGCGACGCCAGCTTCTTCAGCGAAGCGATATATTCCAGCGGCGAGACATTGTCGGGGATGTTGCGGAACTGGACGGACTCGATCGGCGCGAAATCGACGACGAAGACGATCTTCTCCTTCGGCAGCCGCATCACCAGCGAATTGTCGGAATGGTTGCGGCCGACATAGTTCAGCTCCAGCGTGGTGCCGCCGAGCGTGATGCTCTTCTTGTCGTCCACCACCTGATCCGGCATCACGACGTCGGCGAGCAGCGCATTCTGCTTCTTCAGCTCGAGCAGGCGCTCCTTGGTCCGCCGATGCGCGATGAAGGTGGCGCCGAGATCCTTGAATGGCTGGCCGCCGGCGATGTGGTCGTAGTGATGATGGCTGTAGACGACGTATTTGATCGGCTGGTCGGTGACCGCCTTGATCGCGTCGATATAGGGCTTGGCGGGTCGCAAGTAGGAGATCGGGTCGGTTGCGATCACGCCCTTCGGCGTCACCACGAACATCGACTGATGGCCGCCATAGCGGAAGATGTAGACATTGTCGGTGCCGTCGACCTTTCTGGTGGAGGTCTGCGGCGGGGTTTGCGCGAATGCCGATCCGGTCACGAGGGCAGCGAGAACGGCCATGCAAGTCAATGCTTTCATCTCTGGCTTTCTGGAAATAATGAGGACGGACAATCTCTTCGATACAAACGCTGCTGGAAGGGATTTATTCCGTCGCCTCATGCGGCCGATCTGTCGCGGGAACGGCCTGGAACACGCCCTCAAATGTGATTTCAAAGCCATTGATCCTGCTTGACAGTTCTATGTCACGGGAGGAGCATGACGTTGGTCGCGAATACGCGACGCGCAACGTCCACCTCATGAGCAAGGGGAGGTCTATGACACCACCTCCGCAGATCCAGCCGCGTTAAGTGCGATGGAGCTCGTTCGGACTATCGCATAGCGGCAGAAACCGCGAACGGCACGCCGGGTCAAGGTTTAGAGGGCTCCATCAGTGAGGCAAGGCCCCTACCTGCCCGGCGCTGTGCTTCGCAGAGCGATTGGCATCACGCTTCATTTCTCCTCCTCCTCACCGTCGTTCCGGAGCCATCCCGGAATGACGGGAGAGGTTTTGGCGTGAGCATCGTGCTGTATCGACGCGCGCCCGCGAGCCGGTATTTCGCCGTGTCGGAAACGGGGTTCCTGCTTCCTGCATCGCGGCAAATGCCAAGAGAATGTCGCCTCCTTGGCCAACTTCCGACACAGCGCCGGGGCGAATAACGACCATCCGACATGACGCACGTGCTTCGGCGGTGACGGCCCCGTCGCCGCCTGCGCATTCATTTTTTCAAGGAATCCTCGTGTCGCATAAGCTTGCCTCGGCGCTTCTCGCAGCGCTCTTCCTCGCCATCTCATCTCTCTCCGGCGCCCAGGCCGAGGCGCGTGCGCCGGCGACCAATGGTGCGGCCACGCTGTCGCCGGACGAGGCCAGGCGCGCGCTGGAGACGCTGCAGGACGACCAGAAACGCGCGCAGATGATCGACACGCTGCGCGCGATCGCGAATGTATCAGGTCAGCAGCAGCCTGCGCCGTCCGCGCCAGAGCAGAAATCGCCGATCCCGCTTTCGGCCGATGGCCTCGGTGCGCAGCTCCTGCTCACGGTATCGGAGCAGATCGGCGAGATATCGGGCGAGATCGCCGGCGTGGCGCGGACGCTCACGCACTTCCCGGCCTTCTATTACTGGATCATGCGAACCGCGAACGATCCCGCGGCCTACAACCTCCTGATCGAGATCGCCTGGAAGCTCGCGCTGGTGCTCGGCTGCGCCCTCTCCGCCGAGTGGGTGATCTTTCGTCTGATCCGCCGCCCGGTCGTGTTCCTGGAAGGACGCGTGCCGCAGGCCGCGCATCTGCCGGCGCAGGCGCTGCCCATTGCAGATCCGCCGTCATCGGTGACCGATGTCACCCCGGAGCCCGAACTGCACAAGCGCCGCCACAGTCTCGTGCGGATCTGGCAGGTCGTGCTGCGGCTGCCCTTTGTGCTGGCGCGCCTGGTGTTCGAACTGCTTCCCGTGTTCGTCTTCGTGGGCATCGCCACCGCGCTGCTCGGAACGGAGATCGGCGAGCCCACGACCGTCCGCCTCGTGATCCTCGCGGTCGTCAACGCCTATGCGTTCTCGCGCGGGCTCATCTGCGTGGTCCGTGCGCTGGCGGGGCCGTCCGGCCTGTTTCCGGTTCGGGCCGAGACCGCGGCCTATATCGAGATCTGGGCGCGCCGCATCGTCGGCGTCGGCGTCTCCGGCATCGCCTTTGCCAATGTGGCGCTGCTGCTCGGTCTGCATCGCGCCGGCTACGCCGCGCTGCTGCGCATGGTGATGCTGGTCGTGCATCTCTTCGTCGTCGTCATCATCCTGCAATGCCGCCGCCAGGTCGCCGAAGCCATTCGCGCGCCCGCCGAGCGGCCGGGGATTGCGGCGCGCCTGCGCAACCGCATCGCCGGTGGCTGGCATTATCTTGCGATCGCGCTCGATCTTGCGCTGTGGGCGGTGTGGGCGCTGAACATCCGCAACGGCTATGCGCTGCTGCTGCAATATTTCGTCGGCACCATCGCGGTGGCGCTGATCACGCGCGTTGCCATCATGCTGACGCTGGGCCTGATCGACCGCGGCTTCCGCATCAAGCCGGAGATCCTCCAGCGCTTTCCGGGGCTGGAAATCCGGGCCAACCGCTATCTGCCGCTGCTGCGCAAGATCGTGTCCAGCGTGATCGCCTTCATCGGCTTCGTGGCCGTGCTCGAAGTCTGGGGCGTGGACGCCATCGTCTGGTTCTATGGCGGCCAGATCGGCGGACGGCTGATCTCGGCCGTGGTGACGATCGGCGTTGCCGTATTCGTCGCTGCGGCTATCTGGGAGATCAGCAACGCGCTGCTGGATCGCCAGATCAATGCGCTGTCCCGCGACGGGCACTACGCCCGCGCCGCGCGCCTGCGGACCTTCCAGCCGATGCTGCGCACCGCGCTGCTCTGCGTGATCGCCGCCGTCGTCGGCCTCACGGCGCTCAGTGAGATCGGCGTCAATGTCGCCCCGCTGCTCGCAGGCGCCGGCATCGTCGGCATCGCCATCGGTTTCGGTTCGCAAAAACTGGTGCAGGATCTCATCACCGGCCTGTTCCTGCTGTTGGAGAACACGGTGCAGGTCGGCGACAATGTCAGCGTGTCGGGGCTCTCAGGCGTCGTCGAGAACGTCTCGATCCGCACCATCCGCCTGCGCGCAGGCGACGGTGCCGTGCACATCGTGCCGTTCAGCGCGGTCACGACCATCACCAATGCCAGCCGCGGCGCGGGCAATGCGTCCGTCAGCGTCAACGTGGCCTACAAGGAGGACACCGACCGCGCCGGCCAAATCCTCAAGGACATCGTCGACGAGATGCGCCGCGAGAGTGAATTCCGCGCGCTGATCCGCGGCGACCTCGAGCTCTGGGGCGTCGACAAGGTCGATGGCGCGATGGTGTCGATCGTCGGCCAGATCCGCTGCACCGAGGCCGGGCGCTGGCCGGTCCAGCGCGAGTTCAACCGCCGCATGAAGCAGCGCTTCCAGCAGAACGGCATCGAGGTCGCATCGGCGACCCAGACCATTCTGATGCACGTCGCGCCGCCGGCTGACAGTGCCGCAAACCTCACGCCGCGGCGAGCCGCAGGATAACGGCTCGACAAACTTCCCCCTTGCCTCCACTCCTCCGGCAGCGTTCACTCCGGCTCCAGCGCGCTGACAACATGCGGGCGGCAAAAAGGGTGGGAGAGAACGATGCGGGGGCTGTGGGCCGGATTGCGCGGTCACCTGATCGTCATTGGCGTGTTGATCGGATGCGCGGCAGCGGCCGCGCCGGCAGGCGCCCAGCCCTTTCCATCGCGCCCCATTACGCTCGTGGTGCCGTTTGCAGCGGGCGGGCCGACCGACACGCTGGCGCGCATCCTGTCCGAGCGGATCGCTGCCGAGCTGCACACGACGGTGGTGGTCGAGAACGTCGCCGGCGCCTCCGGCAGCATCGCGGGCGCCCGCGTCGCGCGTGCAACCCCTGACGGCACGACGATCACCATCGGCCATTGGGGCACCCATGTGCTCAATGGTGCCATCTTCAAGCTGCCCTACGACGTCATCGCCGATTTCGAGCCGGTCGCGACGATTGCGATGGGGACGCAGCTCATCGTCGGCCGGAAGTCGCTCGAGGCCAACAATCTGAAGGACATGATCGCGTGGCTGAAGGCCAACCCCGGCAAGGCCACTGCCGGGACGGCCGGCGCCGGCACCGGCGCCCATGTGGCCGGCGTCTTCTTCAAGGAAAGGACCGGCACCGACTTCCAGTTCGTGCCCTATCGCGGCGCGGGGCCCGCAATGATCGATCTCGTGGCAGGCCAGATCGACATCATGTTCGATCAGGCCTCGAACTCGCTGCCGCAATACAAGAACGGTGCGATCAAGGCGTTCGCCGTGACCTCGCCGACAAGGCTAGCATCCGCACCTGATGTTCCGACGGTCGACGAGGCGGGCCTGCCGGGCCTCTACATCTCCTACTGGCACGGCATCTGGGCACCAAAGAACACGCCGAAGGACATCATCACAAAGCTCAACGCGGCCATCGTCGCCGTGCTCGCTGACGCTTCCGTCAAGCAGCGCTTCGGCGAATTGGGGCAGGAGATTCCACCGCGGGACCAGCAATCGCCTGCGGCACTCGCCGCCTTCCAGAAGGCCGAGACCGAGAAATGGTGGCCGATTGTGAAGGCCGCCGACATCAAGCCGGAGTAGCGTGTCGCCTCGTAACACGCCCTCATCCTGAGGAGCCTGCGAAAGCGGGCGTCTCGAAGGATGGCCGCAGGCGAGATCGGGGCCTTCATGGTTCGCCAGGCGATGCAAGGCATCGTCCGGAGACACGCGTGCCGCGCTCCTCACCATGAGGGACAAGAGCCTTGCGGTGTTAACCTTTGCCTCGCGCTTGATCTGCGAGCTGCACTAAAATTCTCGCTGCGGTGCGAGATCATAATCGACACATGAACTTCCTATGTCCTTGATCTCCGGGGAGCGCTGGCCGACAATGCTTTTTGTTCAATAAGGAACTCCTTGGGGGAATTCGTGAATAGACCTGCCCGGGTCGCTGCCCAGTCGCCATCGTCCGATCAATCGCACGGCATGACGCTGCTGCGCGATCCCTTGCTCAACAAGGGCACCGCCTTCACTGAGGCGGAGCGCGCCGCGCTCGGCCTGCGCGGCCTCTTGCCGCCCTGCGTGCTGACGATGGAGACGCAGGTCGATCGTGTGCTCACCAATCTGCGTATGCTGCCGACTGATCTCGAAAAATATGTCGCGCTGAATGCGCTGCATGACCGCAACGAGGCGCTGTTCTTCCGCGTCGTCGTAGACAATATCGACGAGATCCAGCCGATCATCTACACGCCGACCGTCGGGCTCGCCTGCCAGAAGTACGGCCTGATCTTCCAGCGGCCGCGCGGCATGTTCATCTCCTCGCGCGATCGCGGCCAGATCGCGGAGATCCTGAAGAACTGGCCCTATCCGGCCAGGCTGATCGTGGTCACCGATGGCGAGCGCATCCTGGGCCTCGGCGATCTCGGCGCCAACGGCATGGGTATTCCGGTCGGAAAGCTCTCGCTCTATTCGGCCTGCGCCGGCGTGCATCCCGAGCATTGCCTGCCGATCGTGCTCGACGTCGGCACCAACAATGAAGAGCTGTTGAACGATCCCTATTATCTCGGCCTGCGCGAGCGGCGGCTCACCGGCGAGGCCTATGACAGCTTCGTCGACGAGTTCATGGTCGCCGCGCGAAAGACGTTCCCGGGTGTGCTGATCCAGTTCGAGGATTTTGCCAATCACTCGGCGTTCAAGCTGCTGCACAAATATCGCGATGAAGCCTGCGTCTTCAACGACGACATCCAGGGCACCGCGGCGGTGGCGCTTGCCGGCCTGTTCTCAGGCTTACGCATCTCCGGCGGCAAGCTGAAAGATCAGAAGATCCTGTTCCTCGGTGCGGGCGAGGCGGCGACCGGCATCGCCGATCTCGTGGTCTCCGCCATGATGGCCGAGGGCGCCACTGAGGCCGAGGCGCTCCGCCGCAACTGGCTGGTGGATTCCCGCGGCCTCGTCGTCAGCGGCCGGGATGGTCTGTCCGGCCACAAGCTCCGCTATGCGCATGCCGGCCAGGCGCCGATCTCCGACTTCCTCACCGCGATCAAGACGCTGAAGCCGACGGCGATCATCGGCGTCGCCGCGGTCGGCGGCGCCTTCACGCCCGACGTGCTCAAGGCGATGGCCGGGCTCAACGAGCATCCGATCGTGTTCGCGCTGTCCAACCCGACCTCGAAGGCGGAATGCTCGGCGGAGGATGCCTATCGCTACACCGAGGGCCGCGCGCTGTTCGCTTGCGGCAGCCCCTACGACCCGGTAAAGCTCAATGGCCGCACCTTCGTGCCGCGCCAGGGCAATAACTCCTACATCTTCCCCGGCGTCGGCCTCGGCGTCATCGCCACCCGCTCGCGTCTCGTCACCGACGAGATGTTCATGGCCGCCGCCCATTCGCTCGCCGATTGCGTCGGTAAGGAAGACCTCGCGCAGGGCAGCCTCTATCCGGCACTCCCCCGCATCCGCGAAGTCTCGGCCCGCATTGCCGCCGCAGTGGCAGACGTTGCCTATCAGCGCGGGCTCGCCGACGGCACCGCGCCCAACGACGTGAAGGCTCTGGTCCAGTCGCAGATGTACGAGCCGAAATACTGAGGCGAACGCGCGGAGGCGGCCCCTCGCTCCCTGTAGGAACGAAAGAGAGGATGGAGGGGCGGATCAGGCAACGCGCAGCATCGTCCGGCGCGATCTGGGTGACGGACAAATGTGAGGCCGATCCGGACGGTACTCAACCGGGGGCGCGCCCGATCGCCAAGCGCGCCGTATCAAGCTGATTTCTCGCTGATTTGTCCCGATTCAGGACATGCCAGTGTGGTGGAATCGTCACAGCCGGTTGGGAAAAAGCCCTGGCCTCAGGCCCGCTTTTGTTCCGACAAGGTTCTGCCCTCATTGCCCACCGAACTTGAGGCCGTTCGGAGGGGCGTATCATGTCTCGCTTTGCACGTGCCGAAAGTGCCCGGATTTCCCCCGTGACCTCGTGCCGGTTGCTGCTCGCCATCATTGGCGCGGCCTCGCTCGCCGCCTGCGCGCAATCTCCGGTCGGCCGCCAGAAGGCCGATCTCGCCGGCACCGGCCGGCAGGCCGCAGTCGAGCGGCCGCATCGCGTGGCGGCGTTGCACCCACGGCCGATCAGCCGGGCGCGTGTCCCCAACGGTGATGAAAGGCGAACCGCCTCACATGGCGTTGCCAGCTTCTATTCGGATACGGAGACCGCGAGCGGCGAGAGGTTCGACAAGAACGAATTGACCGCGGCGCATCCCAGCCTGCCGTTCGGCACGAAGCTGCGCGTCACCGATGTTTCCTCCGGCCGCTTCGTGACCGTCAGGGTCAACGATCGCGGGCCCTATGTTCGCGGACGCGTGGTCGACATCTCGCCTTCTGCGGCCGAGGCGCTCGGCATGGTGGACAAGGGCATCGCCAATGTCAGGCTCGACGTCGTGCGGTGAGGGGCGATTCATCGATGCGAGCCGCCGCTTAACCGTCTGTTAGCCGCTTCTCAAGCACCATGGGTGCCCAAACAATTCGGGGCTTTTGGGGAGGCGGGCGCTTGAACACGATCCAGTATCTCGAAGATCAGGCCGCGCGTGCCGAGCGGCTCGCCAAACGGATCACGGATACGCTGACGATCGAAAAGCTCCTGGCCTTCGCCGACGAACGCCGCCGCGAGATCGAGGTCATCGCCGGCAAGTATCGGCGCGCTCAACCCTCATAAACCATGCTCTGAGCGCATTCGCCCTCACTGCAGCGCTCGGAACTTCCTCTCATTTCCCGCGTCATGTCCGTGATGCAAGAGGAGGAGAGAGCCATGGGTTTTGGACGAGGTGCTTTGCTTTGGTTGCTTGGCGTGCCGCTGCCGATCATACTGCTGCTGGCATTGTTCTGGCATCACTGAGGTTGCCACACGAAAAGCGCCGCGGAAGCGGCGCTTTTTTTGTTGCCTGCGAATTGCGGCGTATCAACAACGATAACGCGCGATCAGGTGTGGCTCTCGACGAAATCGCTGAGATAGTCGGGCAGCGTCACGCCATCGATGTCGCATCGCGCCCGAATCTCGCCGGCGACGTCGGTCGAGATGTCCTTCATCCAGTGTTCGAGCGTGTTGAACGAGATCACCTTGATCGGGTCGTTGAAGCAGCCGGCGACGAGCTCGCCGATCGTGGTCTCGAGATCGCTTCGCTCGACGCGGATTTCGGTCGCCTCGTCGCGGCGATCGATCACCACGAACAGGGTCTGGTCTGCGCCATAAGGCACGACCGTGGATGGCACGCCAGGTCTCGGCATCTTGGACACTCACGCCTTGGCTTCCGATCTCCGTTAACGGGAAAAACCGGAAGAAGGTTCCTATGTGTGGGAAAAGCTTGTCGTGCACGTGCAGCCTTGGCACGCGCAGCCCTGGCGTCTGCACGCAATCAGAGAAATTCTCTCAGGCGCGATAGCTCGATGACGTGCTCGGGCGAGAGGATATCCGTGACCAGCGGCGGCTGCGCCGCCGTGCGGATCTCATAGAGATGCCGGGTCGCCGCCGGCTTGTCCATGAACGCCGAGATGCATTCGTCGAGCGTGCCCTCGCTTACCTGGTAGGACTCGCGGTCCGGCCGGCGCTGGTTGGCAAGTGACGGCCATTTATACAGCGCTGCACGTGCGCCGAAATCGACCTTTGAATCCGCAACCACGCCCCCCATCGCCTCGCCTCACGCAAAAAGAACCCCAGCGCGCAGACTTGCGCTCCGGGGCCCATACCTATCGCTGCATCTCGATGCCACATCTCCCAACGCGGCGGCCGGGAAAAGGTTCCCGGCTGCCTTGTCGCGACTAGCTCGCGGCCGCTGCGATTTTGTGTCCCGGGCTGGTGTGACCGTGGCTGTGCTCGTCGCCGAGGCTGACCTCCGGCGGAAGCCCGGCAAAACGCCGCAGGGCCTCGGCCATCTGCACCCGGCCTGGCACTCCGGTGATCACCACGTCGACCATCGCAAAGGACGAGTGGAAATGGCCGCGCGCCTTGAGCTGCTCGACCGGGACGCCGGCAGCGGCCATCGCTTCGGCATAGGCGATGCCTTCGTCGCGCAGCGGATCGAACTCGCAGGTGACGACGAAGGCCGGCGGCAGGCCCGCGACCTTGCCGCGGAGCGGCGAGACACGCGGATCAGTACGGTCGGCCGGCGAGCAGTAGAGGTCCCAGAACCAGTACATCAGCGAGCGCGTCAGGAAGTAGCCGGTCGCATTGTCGTTGTAGGAGGAACGATCGAAGTCGCAGTCGGTGACCGGGCACACCAGGAGCTGACCGGCGATATCGGGCCCGCCGCGATCGCGCGCGAGCTGGCAGGTGACGGCGGCGATGTTGCCGCCGGCGCTCCAGCCCGCGACCAGCACCGGGCCCGGCTTGCCGCCGAGCTCGGCGGCGTGCTCGGCGATCCAGCGCGTCGCCGCATAGCCGTCCTCGGCCGCGGTGGGGAAGCGATGCTCCGGCGCGTGGCGATAGCCGACGCTGACGAACATCATCCCGGTCCGTCGCACCATGTCGCGGCAGAACGGATCGTCCGACTGCTCGTCACCGAGCACCCAGCCGCCGCCGTGGAAATAGACTACGACCGGATGTGGCCCCGGGGTTGCCGGCTTGTAGACACGATAGGGAAGCGGGCCGTCGGTGCCCGGCAGCGTTCCGTCGACGACATCGCCGATCGGTCGCCCCGCCGGACGGCCCTTGTTGAACTCGTTGACGAAGGCGCGGGCGCCGAGCGCGCCCATCGACTCGATCGGTGGCAGGTTCAGCGTTGCCAGCAGGTTCAGCACCAGCCGCACATCCGGCTGCAGCCGCACCACCTCGCCGTCATTGCACTGCGCGGCGACTTTGGGGCCGGTGAGCTTGAACCCGAGCATGCCGCGGCTGACGACCTCATCGCAGATGCTGCGATAGGGGCCGACACCGCCGGTATAGGGCATCAGGCCCTGCACCTTGCCGGGAACGTTCGCGCCCGTGTACCAGGTGTTGGCGAGCCGGTGCAGCGTCAGCATCGAGCAGTCGGCCATGTGCTGGCCCCAGCCGGCCTGCGCCGTCTCGGTCGGCTCGATGGTGGTGAAGCCGGCATCGCGCAAAGCCCTGAGCCGGTCCACGACCCAGTCGACATGCTGCTCGATCGACACCGCCATGTTCGACAGAACCGACGGGCTGCCCGGACCGGTGATCATGAAGAAGTTCGGGAAGCCCTCGACCGTGAGCCCGAGATAGGTCTGTGGCCCCTGCGCCCAGACATCCGATAGCGACTTGCCGCCGCGCCCGGTGATCGGATGCACCGCGCGGATCGCGCCGGTCATGGCGTCGAAGCCGGTCGCGAACACGATGACGTCGACGTCGACGCTGCGCCTGGCCGTCGTGATGCCGGTTGCGGTGATCGCCTTGATCGGCTCCTGGCGCAGATTGACCAGCGTGACGTTCGGCCGGTTGTAGGTCGCGTAATAGTTGGTGTCGAGGCAGGGGCGTTTTGCACCGAAGGGATGGTCGTGCGGCATCAGCGCCGCCGCCGTCTCGGGATCCTTCACGGTCGCCGAGATCTTTTCGCGGATGAGGTCGCAGATCAGCTTGTTGCCGTCGACGTCGACCGCTTGGTCGGCCCAGAGCTGGGTGAGGATATAGACGAGATCGCCCTTGCCCCACGCCTCCTCGAACCGTGCGCGGCGCTCGGCATCGCTGAGCTGCCAGCTGACGGCCGTCTGCTGCGGATAAGGCACGCCGGCCATCGACTGGCGCGCCTGCTCACGATAGGCCGCGCGGTCGCCTTGCAGCAGGCTCATGCGGTCGGAGGGCGCGGGGCCGTTGTGCGCCGGCAGCGCGAAATTCGGCGTGCGCTGGAACACGGTGAGATGCGCGGCCTGTTCGGCGATCAGCGGGATCGACTGGATGCCTGACGAGCCTGTGCCGATCACGGCGACGCGCTTGCCCGCAAGATTGACGCCGTCATGCGGCCAGCGGCCGGTGAAATAGACTTCGCCTTTGAAGTCCTTGACCCCGTCGATCTCCGGCGGCTTTGGTGCGGAGAGGCAGCCCGTGGCCATGATGTAATGGCGACAGGAGACCGGCGCGCCATTGTCGGTGGTGAGCTGCCAGCGCTCAGCGGCCTCGTTCCATTTGGCTTCGGTGACCTTGGTCCCGAAGCGGATGTCGCGGCGCAGCTCGTAGCGGTCGGCGACGAAGCCGAGATAGCGCAGGATCTCGGGCTGGGTCGCGTATTTCTCCGACCAGGCCCAGGCCGCCTCGAGTTCCGGATCGAAGGTGTAGCTGTAGTCGATGGTCTGGATGTCGCAGCGCGCGCCGGGGTAGCGGTTCCAGTACCAGGTGCCGCCGACATCGCCGGCCTCTTCAAGGGCGACCGTCGTGAAGCCGGCCTGGCGCAGGCGATGAAGCAGATAAAGGCCGGCAAATCCGGCGCCGACCACCGCGACGTCTTTGGACTCGCGTGCGGCGACCATTGCGTCAGGCATGGTATTCCTCCCGTGTATTTTGTTTTGCCGGCAGGCTAACGCTGCAGGCTCGGCTTGTCATCAGGACAAGTGCAATCTTTGGTAGTCGATCGCGGCGTGATTTTGGCCGCGCGAAGGTTGCGGCGATACACGCACCGCGATGCACAATCGCCGGGATTGTCCGGTCTAATCAGACCACATCCTTCTGTGTATGCTTGCGATTACAAGCCACGCGTACCGACCGGGCGTCATGACAGAGTTGAGTGAGCGGACGAAAGCGAACATGGACGTCGTCCTGGAGGAGACGTGCCGCCAACTGCCGCATGGTGGCGATCACGACAGCCGCAAATTCATCGCCGAGCGCCTGATCGAGGCGGCGCAGGCCGGTCACTCCACGCTTGGTGAGCTTGGCATCGTCGCGCGGCGCGCGCTGGCGGAGATCATTGCCAAGGGCGGCTAGCCGGAGGCCGTAAATGAGCTGAGCTCTGGCCGCAGCGCAGGTGCGCTCCCTCGCCCCGCTGTCGCGGGGAGAGGTAAGACCGGAGCTTGCTTCTCCGTCAGCCGTAGACGTAACCTTCCGGGGAACTTCTCCGCGCATTGAGATCCCCAAGATGCGGTCCCTGCTTGCGCTCATCGTGGTTTCCGCATTCCTTTGCCTCGCCGGTTCGGCCATGGCCCAACCGGTCGGACAGTTTCCATTCGCGTTGACGCGCGAAGGCCAGATGCTCGGCGGCGTCGAAGGCGAGGTGGCGTTTTTCAAGGGACTCGCCTATGCAGCGCCGCCGGTCGGCCCGCTGCGCTGGCGCTCGCCGGAGGCAACGGCCGAGAGCTCTGAGATGCGCACCGCCTACGAGTACGGCGCGCCCTGCCTCCAGCCGTCGCTGCCAAAGGCGAGCGAAGATTGCCTCACGCTCAATGTGTTCCGCCCCTTCGGCGTCGACGGCCCGCTGCCAGTGATGATGTTCATTCATGGCGGCGCCTTCGTCGGCGGCACCGCGAACGATCCTATGTTCGACGCCGCGAAACTCGCGCAGGCCGGCCTCATCGTGGTGACCGTGAATTTCCGCCTCGGCGCGCTCGGCTGGCTCACTCATCCGGCGCTCTCGGAAGACGGCTCCGGAAACTACGGATTGATGGACCAGATCGCGGCGCTGCATTGGGTCCACGACAACATCGCGGCGTTCGGCGGCGATCCCGGGAACGTCACCCTGTTCGGCAACGGAGCGGGCGCGACGTCGATCGCGCTGTTGATGCTGTGCGACGAGGTGCGTGGTCTGTTTCAGAAAGCCATCCTGCAATCGGTGCCCGGCCGCGTGCGCCTGCGCTCGCGGCAGGAGGCGGAGGCCTGGGGCCTGCAATTCGTCGCGACGCTCGGACCGGATGCCAAGGAAACCAACGCGCGTGCGATCGGGCCTGCACGGCTGCTTGCCGCCGAAAAGAAGCTGCTCGCGAAAGTCCCGCTCGGCTTTGCGCCAACGATCGATGGAAGCCTCGTGAGGGAAGATATCGCCGCGGGTTTTGCGGCCGGGCATGAAGGGCGGATTCCCCTGATCATCGGCTCCAACGATGACGAGACGGATTTCGACAGCGAGCCTGACATCGCCGAGGCGCTTGCATCGTCTGGCACCGCCGTCGATGACCTGCGCAAGCTCTATCCCGACCTCGCCAAAGCTTCGGACCTCGCGGCAAGGTTTTATACCGACAAGGTCTTCTCCGAGCCGGTGAGATTGCTGGCTCGTCTGCACGCCGCAAGCGGCGCGCCGACCTTCCGCTACCGCTTTGCCTACGTGCCGGAGGCCCGGCGCACCAACCCGGACGGCGGTCACGGGCGGGAATTGCAGTTCATCTTCGGCGTGGAAGGCGTGCCCGGTGCCGGCATCTTCTCACGGCGCGATCGCGAGCTCGCAAGCCGCATGCGCAGCTACTGGATCAACTTCGCCAGGAGCGGCGATCCCAACGGTCCCGACCTGCCACGCTGGGACGCGGCGGCAGGCGGCGATCGCCTGCTGCTGGTCACGAATGATCGCACCGCGAGCGGAGACGATCCCTTCGCGGAGCGTCTCGACCGGCTCGCAAGTGAGAGCAGAAAATGAGTTGGACTTAGGCCGCGAGCTCGACGCGCGGCGCCGGGCTCAGCCGGTCTTCCTCCAGATAGTCCATCGCGCCGTCCTTCTCGACGGCATAGAACTGCTGGCCTTCCCGCGACTTGTAGGCGGCGCGGACGACGCCGCGGCGGCCCTTGTCACTGTTGACGACGTCCCCCAGCGCAAACTTCCTCATCTCACGTCCTCGTCTTCTGGCCGACTCCTTCGACCATGGCGGGGATTTTGGAAGGCAAATCGTTAACGACTTGCTAACCATAGGGGTTTGCCTATGCTCGCCGCCGGTTGCGCGGGCGGCTCGCACGCGCATGTTGTCAACGAGACGAGCTTTCGCCCATGACGCGATTTCCGACCCTGTTCCTGTCCCACGGCGGCGGCCCCTGGCCGTTCATGGAGGACCGGCGGGTGCAATATGCCAGGACCGCCGAGGAGTTCGGGCGGCTGCCACGGCTTCTCCCCGAGAGACCAAAAGCCGTGCTCGTCATCACCGGACATTGGGAGGCGGACGCCTTCACCGTGTCGACCTCGGCGCATCCGCCGATGGTGTACGACTATTACGGTTTCCCGGAGCATACTTACCGCCTCAAATATCCGGCACCGGGTAAGCCCGAGCTCGCCGCGGAGGTGAAGGCGCTGCTCGCGCGCGCCGGCCTCGATTGCCGCGAAGATGCCAATCAGGGTTTTGATCACGGCACCTTCGTGCCGCTCGGCTTGATGTACCCGAACGCCGACATGCCGATCGTGCTGCTGTCGCTGAAATCGAGCTACGATGCGGCCGAGCACATCAAGGCCGGGCAGGCGATCGCCGCGCTGCGGGACGAAGGTATTCTGATCGTCGGCAGCGGGCTCACCTATCACAACATGCGCGGCTTCAACCGGCCGGAATCCAAGCCGGTCTCCTACGATTTCGAGGCCTATCTGAACGAGGCGATCAGCGCGCCGGATGCGGCGCGCCGCAACGCGATGCTGGTCGACTGGGAGAACGCGCCGAGCGCGCGCCTAGCGCATCCGCGCGAGGACCATCTGCTGCCGCTGATGGTCGCGGCCGGCGCTGCCGGCAACGACGTCGGCCATCGTGTCTTCGTGGACGAGGTCGCAAGCGTCGCGATGGCGTCGTACATGTTCGGTGGTCAGCCTTGAACCGCGCGGCTGCAAGCATCAAGGTTCACGCCGACGTCGCGTCGATCCTGCTGGCATGATCCGTTCCCAGAGCTGTTCGTAACGAGCCCTCACGGCGGGGTGACATTCGCACGCGCCCTCCCGTAGCCATCCGCCCGCCACAGTGCATATGCGGGTGCTCCTGACCGTATCGCTCGATTCACATTCGCGCTATGGTTGTGTCTATTGCTCTAACATTTTTCCGAAGAAATTGATGGTGCCGGCGCTCCGACACCATTTTGGGTACTTTTGGCGTATTGGGAGAACCCGTCGCACTGGTGCACGCTGTCGTATTGGTGCCGGGTCTGGCTTTGCAGATCGAAGCTGCTCGCCTTCGCGCTCTCGCACAGCGGAGTGTCGAGTTCCGGGATGGCCTGACGCGTCACAGCCAGGCCCTGTTCGTTCAGGCCCAGCAATCCGTGGGCTGCAATGCATCCCACTCCGTCGAGGCGAGATTGGCGCGATGCCTCTTGCGCGTTCGGGATCTATCCGGCCGCGATCGCTTCAAGCTTACGCAGGAATTGATGGCCGAGATGATCGGGGTTCGCCGGAACAGCGTCTCGTTCGTCGCCCATGCCCTTCAGGAGGCGAACGTCATTCGATTCAGCCGCGGCCACATCGAGATCGTCAACGTCGCCGAGCTCAACAAGGCCACCTGCGAATGCTACCGTGCGGTGAAGTTGCAATACCAGCGGCTTCGTTTTTCCGACTGAACAAGAATCCGAGGCATCAGGAAGCTCAGCCGTATCTCAGCTTCATCACCAGAATGCCGCCGGCGAGCAGCATGGTGACGGCGTTCGAGGCGATCAGCGGCGCGTCGCCGCTGAGCAGGCCGTAGATCAGCCAGAGCGCCAGGCCCAGCACCATGACCAGGAACATGCCGAGCGAGATGTCGCGCGCCGAGCGGGTCTTCAAGACCTTGATGAACTGCGGCGCGTAGGCGACGGTGGTGCAGGTGGCGGCAGCAAAGCCGATCAGCTTGATCAAGAACGGGTCCATGCCGATCCTATAACATGGATTCGGCGTGGGCTCAGCCGGTACGTGCTAGGCGCGGCGCGATTCGATCAGGCTCCGATACAGCGCTGCATAGTCGCCGGCGCGGCTGCGCCAGGAGACGTCGGTCGCAAGGCCGTTTCGTTGCAGCTGCCGCCAGGTCAGCTTGTCGTGGAAAGCCGTGTTGGCCTTGCGCAGCGTGCCGGCGAGGGCATCCGCCGTCACCGGGCCGAACTTGAAGCCGGTGGCCTCGCGGCCGGACGCGTCCGCCTCGCCGATATCGACGATGGTATCCTCGAGGCCGCCGACGCGCGAGACGATCGGCACGGCGCCATAGCGCAGCGCGCAGAGCTGGGTCAGGCCGCACGGCTCGAACCGCGACGGCACGATGAGCGCGTCCGAGCCGGCCTGGATCAGATGCGCCAGGATCTCGTCGTAGCCGATCACGACCCCGATCCGGCCGGGATTCGCGCGGGCGGCGGCCTGATAGCGATCCTGGAGATCGCGGTCGCCGCTGCCGAGCAGCGCGAGCTGCATGCCTTCGCCCAAAATGGTCGGAATGGCCTCGAGCAGGAGATCGAGCCCCTTCTGCCAGGACAGCCGGCTGATGACGCCGAGCAGGGGGGCTTCGTCCGAGGAATCGAGATTGAATTGTTGCTGAAGCACCGCCTTGTTCGCAGCGCGGAACGTAAGGTCCTCCGCGCCGAACCGATAGGCGATGTGCGAATCGGTCTGCGGATTCCACACCGCGATGTCGATGCCGTTGAGGATCCCGCTCAATGCGCCCGCGCGCGCGCGCAGCAGGCCGCCGAGCCCCATGCCGCCTTCGTCGCTCTGGATCTCACGCGCGTAGGTCGGGGACACCGTCGTGATGCGATCGGCGAATTGCAGGCCGGCCTTCAGGAAGCTGATGCCGCCGAAATATTCGAGGCCGTTGACGTCGAAGGAGCTCCACGGCAGGCCGATCGCACCGATCAGCTCAGGAGCGAACTTGCCCTGATAGGCCATGTTGTGGATCGTCATCACGGTGCCGGGACGCGGACGATTGTCGTAGTGCAGATAAGCGGGCGCGAGCCCGGCCTGCCAGTCATGGGCGTGCACGATGTCGGGCACGAAGGCCGGAACGAGGCCGTGGCCGATGTCGGCCGCCACGCGCGACAGCGCCGCAAAGCGCACGCCGTTGTCCGGCCAGTCGACACCGTCGGCCGTGACGTAAGGGTTGCCCGGCCGCGCGTAGAGATGCGGCACGTCGAGCACGAACAGGTCGAGCCCGTCATGCGCGCCGGCGAGCAGCCGGCCCGGCCCGCCGAAATAATCCGGCCAGCGCCGGATCTCCTCCGCGCCCGAGAGCAGCCGCATCACGTCGGGATAGCCCGGCATCAGGGTGCGCATCTCGACGCCGTGCGCCTTCAGCGCAATCGGCAGCGCGCCGGCGACATCCGCGAGGCCGCCGGTCTTGACGATGGGATAGACTTCGGAGGCGACCGCGAGGACGCGAGCAGGCGTCATGTATTCAGCCTGTCGATCATCGGTTGGGTGATGAGGGAGATGCCCTGCTCGGTGGTGCGGAAGCGCTTTGCATCGAGCTCGGGATCCTCGCCGATGACGAGCCCCTCGGGGATCTCGACGCCGCGGTCGATCACGACGTTCTTTAAGCGAGCGCCGCGCCCGACATTCACATAGGGCATGATCACGGCGTTCTCGACATTGGCATAGGAGTTGATGCGCACGCCGGTGAACAGCAGCGACCGGCGCAGCGAGGCGCCGGAGATGATGCAGCCGCCCGAGACCAGCGAGCTCACCGCCTGGCCGCGCCGGCTCTCCTCGTCATGGACGAACTTGGCGGGCGGCGTGATCTCCGAGTAGGACCAGATCGGCCATGCGCGGTCGAACAGGTCGAGCTCCGGCACCACGTCGGTGAGGTCGATGTTGGCCGCCCAATAGGCGTCGACCGTGCCGACGTCGCGCCAGTAGGCGCGGGGATCGCTGCCGGAACGGACGCAGGAGGTCGAGAACTGGTGCGCGATCGCGCGGCCGTTCTTGACGATGTAGGGAATGATGTCCTTGCCGAAATCGTGGTTCGAGCTCGGGTCCTCGGCGTCGCGCTTGAGCTGGTCGAACAGGAATTTCGCATCGAACACGTAGATGCCCATGCTGGCGAGCGAGACGTCCGGCTTGCCCGGCATCGGCGGCGGATCGGCCGGCTTTTCCAGGAACTCCTGGATCCAGCCGTTCTCGTCGATATGCATGATGCCGAAGCCGGAGGATTCCGCGCGCGGCATTTCGAGGCAGCCGACCGTGACGTCGGCGCCGCTATCGACGTGCTGGCGCAGCATCACCTCGTAATCCATCTTGTAGATGTGGTCGCCGGCGAGCACGACAATGAATCGGGCGTTGTGCGACTCGATGATGTCGATGTTCTGGTAGATCGCGTCCGCCGTGCCGACATACCACATGTTCTCGGAGACACGCTGGCTCGCGGGCAGGATGTCAAAGCTCTCGTTGCGCTCCGGGCGGAAGAAGTTCCAGCCCATCTGAAGATGCCGGATCAGGCTGTGCGCCTTGTACTGGGTGGCGACCGCGATGCGGCGGATGCCGGAGTTCACCGCGTTCGACAGCGCGAAATCGATGATGCGGGACTTGCCGCCGAAATAGACCGCCGGCTTGGCGCGCCGGTCGGTCAGCTCCAGAAGCCGGCTGCCGCGTCCGCCAGCCAGGACGAACGCCAGCGCCTGACGGGCGAGCGGCTCATTTCCGACGGCACTCATGTCATCCTCCCACTCTTCTGGCGCAAGTCGGAGCCCTCGCGAGATGCCTCTCGGCCGCGCACCATTGGAACCAATAGTAACGGTACGAATAGTAAATCGGGAAGGTGGTTGTTGGTTGCGAACGCGCGGGAAGCTTAATGCTTTGCC
Source organism: Bradyrhizobium sp. 1200_D9_N1_1 (assembly GCF_052075915.1). Lineage (NCBI taxonomy): Bacteria > Pseudomonadati > Pseudomonadota > Alphaproteobacteria > Hyphomicrobiales > Nitrobacteraceae > Bradyrhizobium > Bradyrhizobium sp. 1200_D9_N1_1. The sequence continues at coordinate 2,841,122 of NZ_CP197226.1, forward strand.
GTCGTGCGCGGCGCAGGCGCCGTCGCATCGGTGTCATCCCGGCGCGGCGAGCCTGACCACAATTGAGGCATGCATGGGCTCTCTTGTGCGCCGCACGCAGAATCGAGCGTTTGACTTGGCGCAAGGATGCCCGATCATACGCCTGCGATCCTTTTTCCAGGCGAAACGTCCGAGAGGGAGCAAGACGATGAGGATCTGGACAACGGCAATTGCCTGTTCGCTGGCAGGTGCGGTCATGGCTGGCCAAATCGGGCAGGCCGCAGCAGCCCCGATGCCGACCAATGTCGCGGCCATGAAGGCTGCGGCCGGCGACGACGTCACGCAGGTGCATTGGCGCGGCGGCGGCTGGGGATGGGGCCTCGGCGGCCTCGCGGTCGGCGCGATCATCGGCGGCGCCATCGCCAGCAGCGCGCCTTACGGCTACGGCTATTACGGCGGCGGCCCGTATTACGGTGGCTATGGTTATCCTGGATATGGCTATGGTTATGCGCCGGCCTATTACGGCTACGGGCCGGCCTATGCCTATCCGCGATACTATGGCTACCGCCGGGTCTATCGGCCCTATTACGGCTATTACCGGCCGTATGCGCGCCCGTACTACCGCGGATATTGGTGATCGCGGTTAAAGCGAGAGCCACACGATCAGGCTCATGCAGGCGAGATGCGCGAGCACGATCGCGGCGAGATGCAGCGGGCCGGCCTTGAGGCGAAGCCTGCGCATCCCGCCGCCTCCGCCTAGTTCGACCCGGCGGCCGCCGCGGTGAAGCTGCGGTCGACGGCTTGGTTGACGTCGAGCTTCTTCGGCAGGATGCCGTAGCGCGTCGAGCGGTCCGAAGCTGCCTGGATCTCCTTCACCACGTTCTCGTCGATCACGATCGGGCTGGTGCGTTGCGCGGTGTAGGCCGACTGCAGCACGTCCTCCGGCAGCCTGGTCAGCTCGGCCGTGCTCCTGGCGTATTCGGCAACATGATCCAGTGACCACAGCCGTGCCTTGTTCAACCGCTGCACCAGGTCTTGCACCGCCGCGCGCTTGGTGGCGATGGCATTGTCGGAGGCGACGATGAAGGTGATCGTCGGCGTCAGGCCGTCGCCGTCGGCGATCACGCGGGCCTTGTCCTTCAGCGTCGCGTAGGAGACGTAGGGCTCCCACACCGCCCAGGCGTCGATCGAGCCCGCCACCAGCGCGATCTTGGCATCCACGGGGCCGAGCGGCGCGAACGTCGCGTCCTCCAGCTTGATCTGCGCCTTCTCCAGCGTCGCGTCGATCAAGAACTGACCCCAGCCGCCGCGCGTGCCGGCGAGGCGCTTGCCCCTGAGGTCGGCGGCCGACTTGATCGGCGAATCCTGCCGCACGAGGATCGCCTGCGTCTTCGCATCCGAGCGCGTGCCGCCGATCGCCTTGATCGGCGCACCCGCCGCATAGACCGACAGGAAGGACAGATCGCCGGTGTAGCCGACGTCGAGCGCGCCCGCATTGAGCGCTTCGAGGATCGGAGCTGCCGCCGGGAATTCCGACCATTCGATCTTGTAGGGCAGGTCCTTCGCGTAGCCGGAGATCTCCAGCAGCGAGCGATTGCCGCCCTTCTGGTCGCCGACGCGCAGCACGACGGTGTCGGCCGCGAGCGATGCGGCCGCCGTCGACAAGGTGATGGTGGCCGCCAGCAGCGACGCCGCAAGCCGGCGCGTCAGGGAATGATCGAGAGAGGAAGAGTTGATGCTCATGTGATCTGTCTTGTTGGTTTGCTCACGGCGCGTGAGCGAACGATGCAGCGGGACGATCAAGTCTATGAGCGCGCGATGCGCAGTCAATGAAATGGCCAACCGTATTGCGCGCGCGATCGGCAAGGACGTTTCAACGATCGCTTTCGAGAAAGCGACGTGCGCCGGCTGCAAAGCACCGCTGCAACGATGCGGATGCCGCAGTCGTGATGGAGCTTGCGAACGGACCCGGCCGCGAAAATCCTTTCACCGTTCCTGGACGCGACGATGGAGAGAATGACTTCGCTTCGCGCAACATTCGAAATTCCATTTCATTGACGATGCGGCGAGCGCGCCGCATGATTTGCGCATCGCATCAACGCGGCGCCGGGAGCGCCGACGGAAAGACATTCTCTCAACGCAGCTCCGTACGGAACATGCGCAACGGCATTCGTTGCGCAAACGGCGGAGACGTGCCAGCGCAGGAGCCAGGGCCGATGAACAACGAGAACAAGCGCGGCGGATCGAGTCTCCACCGTCGCCATCTGCTCCAGGCGGGATTGGCTGCGGCTTTCGCCGCACCGCTCGGTGCGCTCGGCGCACAGGCCTTCGCGCCGCAGCCAATCGGATCCGGCATCGATTTTTCCGAGTTACCGCTGTGCCGGACGGCATCTGACGCGCCCGCGCTGACGGGTGCCCCGCGTAAGCTAAAACTGTCGTGGAATGCCGGCGCGGTCTGCCTCGCGCCGCTGCCCGTCGCCATCGAGCACGGCTTCTTCCAGAAGCAGAATCTCGACGTCGAGCTCGTCAATTATTCCGGCTCGACCGACCAGCTCCTTGAAGCGATCGCGACCGGCAAGAGCGATGCCGGTCTCGGCATGGCGCTGCGCTGGCTGAAGCCGCTGGAGCAGGGCTTTGACGTCAAGATCGCCGCCGGCACCCATGGCGGCTGCATGCGCGTGCTGACGCGCACCGATTCCAGCGTGAGCAAGCTGGCCGACCTCAAGGGCAAGATCGTCGCGGTCGGCGATCTCGCCGGTCCCGACAAGAACTTCTTCTCGATCCAGTTGGCAAAGCTCGGCATCGATCCGGTCAAGGACGTCGACTGGCGCGCCTATCCCGGCAATCTCCTCAACGTCGCGGTCGAGAAGGGCGAGGTTCAGGCCTTCCTGTCGTCCGATCCGCTCGCCTATCTCTGGCTGAAGGACAGCCAGTACAAGGAAGTCGCCTCCAATCTCGACGGCGAATACCGCGACAAGAGCTGCTGCATCGTCGGCCTGCGCGGCAGCCTGGTGCGCGAGGAGCCGCAGGTCGCCCGTGCCATCACGCAGGCGCTGCTCGATGCCGCGATGTTCACCTCGCAGAACCCGGCGGTGGCCGCAAAATCGTTCCAGCCCTACGCACCGAAAGCGGCGACGCTTGCCGATATCGAGGGCATGGTGCGCTACCACACCCACCACCATCATCCCGTCGGCGAAGTGCTGAAGCGCGAGCTCAAGGCCTATGCCGACGACCTGAAGAGCGTGCAGGTCTTCAAGCAGAGCACCGATACTGCCAAATTCGCGGAGCGCATCTATGTCGACGTATTCGCTGTCTGACGGCCTTGCCTCCGGCGCACCACGCCTCGCCCGCGCACCGCTGCTTGCGAGCTGGATCCGTGAATCCGGTGTCGGTATTCTTGCCAGCGTCGCCTGGATCGCCTTCGGCCTGTCCTGCCTGTGGTGGGAAGATGTCGGCGACTGGTCGCGCACGCATTCGCTCGGCATCGCTGCCTTCGTCATCGCGGCCGTCGCGCTGTTCGGCACCGTCGGTGCCGACTATCTCGGCTCGGCGGGCAAGGCGTTGCATGAGCGCGCGCCCTGGCTCGTCGCGCTCGGTGCCTTCCTGACCTTGTGGGAAGTCGCTACCGCAAAATTCGCCTGGTTGCCGCTGCCGTTCTTTCCGCCGCCGCAGTCGATCATCGAAGTCTACACCGACGACCTGCCCAAGCTGCTCGACAGCGTGTTCGCCTCGGTCAAGCTCCAGCTCGGCGGCTATCTGATCGGCGCCACGATAGGATTCCTGACCGGCGTCTCGATCGGCTGGTCGCGTGCGGTTGGCTATTGGGTGCATCCGGTGCTGCGCTTCATCGGCCCGCTGCCGGCGACCGCCTGGCTGCCGATTGCCTTCTTCACCTTCCCGTCGAGCTGGAGCGCCTCGACCTTCCTGATCGCGCTGGCGACCGGCTTTCCCGTCACCGTGCTGACCTGGTCGGGCGTCGCGAGCGTCAGCAACGCCTATTACGACGTCGCGCGCACGCTGGGCGCAAAGCCGTCCTTCCTGGTGCTGAAGGTCGCGATCCCCGCGGCACTGCCGCATGTGTTCGTCGGCCTGTTCATGGGGCTCGGCTCGTCCTTTGCCGTGCTCGTCGTCGCCGAGATGATCGGCGTCAAGGCCGGCCTCGGCTGGTATCTGCAATGGGCGCAGGGCTGGGCGGCTTACGCCAACATGTACGCGGCGCTGATCGTGATGTCGCTGCTCTGCTCCGGCGCAATCACGCTGCTGTTTTGGATCCGCGATCGCCTCCTGGTCTGGCAGAAGGGGACCGTGAAATGGTAGCCGCAGCCGCACTGGCCGAAGTCGCCACGCATCCCGCCGCCGGCGCCGCGCTCGACATCGAGCAGGTCAGCCATGCCTTCGACATCGACGGTGCCGAGCTGCCGGTGTTGATCGACGTCAGCATCTCGGTCGAGCCGGGCGAGTTCGTCGCGCTGCTCGGCCCGTCCGGCTGCGGCAAGTCGACCTTGCTGCGGCTCGTTGCCGGCCTCGACAAGCCCAAGGCGGGGACGCTGCGTGAGGACGAGGCCCGCATCACCCGGCCGCATCCTTCGCGCGTCGTCGTGTTCCAGGATCCGACTCTGTTTCCCTGGCGGTCGGTCTGGGACAACGTCGCCCTGGGCCTCGAGGCCCAGGGCATCCTCAAGAGCCAGCGGCAGCGCGTGGATGACGCGCTCGATCTGGTCGGCCTTGCGTCATTCCGCAACGCCTATCCGCACCAGCTCTCCGGCGGCATGGCGCAGCGCGTCGCGCTGGCGCGTGCACTGGTCAACGATCCCAAAATCCTGATCCTCGACGAGCCACTCGGCAAGCTCGACTCGCTCACCCGCATCACCATGCAGGCCGAGATCGTCGCGCTCTGGCAGCGCAAGGGCTTCACGACGTTGCTGGTGACGCATGACGCCGAGGAGGCGCTGGTGCTCGCCAACCGCGTCATCGCGTTCAGCGACCGCCCGGCCCGGGTGAAGGCCGACATCCGCGTCGACCGGCCCTATCCACGCCATCGCGGCGATCCATATCTTGCGGATCTGCGCCGCCAGATCCTTGGTCTGTTGGGGTTGGACGCCACATGGTAGTTTCCGCACCCAAGGGCCGCACGGCGCACAGCGAACCCGACTACATCGCCCGCGCCGAGGCGTTGGCCGAAGGCTTTGCCGCGCGCGCGGCCGAGCATGACCGCACCGGCAGCTTCCCGTTCGAGAATTTTCGCGAGCTGTCGGAAGCGGGCCTGCTGTCGCTGACGGTTCCCGCAGTCCATGGTGGGGCCGGCGCCGGTGCGCGCTACGCCGCGCGCGTCATCGGCATCATCGGCAAGGCCGATCCGTCGACCGCGTTGGTACTGTCGATGCACTACATCAATCATCTCGTCATGGCGCGCAGTCCGACCTGGCCCGCCCGGTTGTCGCGCAAGCTTGCGCGTGAGACTGTCGAAGGCCTTGCACTCGTCAACGCGCTACGCGTCGAGCCCGAGCTCGGCTCGCCTGCGCGCGGCGGCCTGCCGGCGACGATCGCGCGGCGCACCGAGACCGGCTGGCGCCTGACCGGCCACAAGATCTATTCGACGGGATCGCCGATCCTGAAATGGTATCTGGTCTGGGCCCGGACCGACGAGGCGGAGCCGCGGGTCGGACAGTTCCTGGTGCCGGCGGGCCTGCCGGGCACGCGCATCGTCGAGACATGGGACCATCACGGCCTGCGCGCGAGCGGCAGCCATGACGTCATCTTCGACGACGTCGTGATCCCGCTCGATTCCGAGGTCGATGTCCGCAAGCCCGCCGATTGGCGCGGACCTGACGTCACGCAGGCGACCGTGCACACCATCTTCGTTGCCGCGATCTATGACGGTGTCGCCCGCGCCGCGCGCGACTGGCTGATCTCGTTCCTGAAGCAACGCGTCCCCGCCAGCCTTGGCGCGCCGCTCGCGACTCTGCCGCGTGCGCAGGAGATCCTCGGCGCCGTCGAGGCCCGGCTCGCGGTCAATGCGCGGCTGATCGCCTCTTTTGCCGGCGACTTCGACGACGGTGTCGAGCTCTCGGCGGCCGAGTCCAATGTGATCAAGCTCGCCGTCACCAACAATGCCGTGGCCGCCGTCGAGGACGCGCTGTCGCTTACCGGCAATCACGGCCTCTCTCGCACCAATCCACTGGAGCGGCACTATCGCGACGTGCTGTGCGGCCGCGTGCACACGCCGCAGGACGATTCCACGCGCACCGGCCTCGGCCGCGCCGCACTGGACCTCTAGCTTTTCCGCAAGACAATCAGGGAGACGATCATGTCGATCGAGTTCATCGGCTTCATCAGCAACAACAATTCGTCCGAAACTGTCGTCCGAGAGGGGCCGGTCCTCAACCCCACCCACATCGAGACGGTGGCCAAGGCGCATGAGAATGCCGGCTTCGATCGTGCGCTGCTGGCGTTTCATTCGACGACGCCGGACGCGCTCCAGGTCGCCCAGCACGTGCTCAACACGACCAGCCGCCTCAACGTGCTGATCGCGCAGCGGCCCGGCTTCACCGCGCCGACACTGCTGGCGCGGCAGTTCGCAGCGCTCGACCAGTTTTCCCGCGGCCGCGTCGCGCTTCACGTCATCACCGGCGGCAACGCCACCGAGCTCCGGCAGGACGGCAACACGCTCGACGACAAGGACGAGCGCTACGCCCGCACCTCCGAGTTCCTCGATGTTCTCAAGCTGGAATGGACCAGCGACAAGCCGTTCACCTACAAGGGCAAGTACTACCAGATCGAGAATGCCTTCTCGCAGGTGAAGCCGTATCGTCCCGAGGGCATCCGTGTCTATTTCGGCGGCGCCTCGGACGCGGCGATCGACGTCGCCGGCAAGCACGCCGACACCTTCGCGCTGTGGGGCGAATCCTATGCGCAGGTGCGCGACGTCACGTCCCGCGTTCACAATGCCGCGGTCCGGCAGGGCCGGCAGACGCCGCGCTTCAGCCTCTCGGTGCGCCCGATCATTGCGCCCACCGAAAAGCAGGCCTGGGAGAAGGCGGAAGAAATCCTGGCGCGCGCCACTGCGCTTCAGGACAAGACCGGCTATCGCAAGCCCGCCGACGGCCACGCCACCGCCGGTGCGCGGCGCCTGCTCGCGCTCGCCGACCAGGGCAGCCGCATCGACAAGCGGCTCTGGACCGAGATCGCAAAGCTCACCGGCGCCAACAGCAACACCACGGCGCTGGTCGGCACGCCCGAGCAGGTCGCCGAAGTCTTCGGCGACTATTACGACCTCGGCATCAGCCATTTCCTGATCCGCGGCTTCGATCCGCTGATCGACGCCATCGAATATGGCCGCGAGCTGATCCCGCTGACGCGCGAGCTGGTTGCCAAGCGTCAGGTCGCCCGCGGCGAGGCGGCTGAATGATCCGCCTCATGTTGGCCGGCGCGCTGCTGCTCGGTTCGTTGGAACTGGCGGCAGCGCAAGCCACGCTCCGCGTCGGCGACCAGAAGGGCAATGCGCAGGCTGTGATGGAAGCGGCAGGCCAGCTCAAGGATGTCCCATACAAGATCGAGTGGAAGGAGTTTCCGGCCGCCGCACCGCTGCTGGAGGCGCTCAGCGCCGGCGCGATCGAGACCGGCCTCGTTGGTGACGCGCCCTTCACCTTCGCTGCCGCCTCCGGCGCGCCGGTGAAGGCGATCGCCGCGATCCGGCAGACGCGCGAGGGGCTCGCCATCCTGGTGCCCGAGAATTCGCCGATCAGGAGTTTTGCCGACCTCCGCGGCAAGAAGATCGCAACCGGCCGCGGCTCGATCGGCCATCAGCTGATCCTGGCCGCGCTGGAGAAAAGCGGCTGGAGTGAGAGCGACGTGCAAATCGCGTTCCTCGCGCCCTCGGATGCCAAGATCGCCTACACGCACGGCTCCGTGGATGCGTGGTCGACCTGGGAGCCTTATGTGAGCCAGGAAGAGGTACTGTTCAAATCGCGCCGCATCATCACCTCGGAGGGCCTGACGCCGGGCCTGAGTTTTCAGGTGGCGCGGCCCGACGCTATCAGGAACAAGCGTGCCGAACTGACCGACTTCATCCGCCGCCTCACCGCCGCGCGGGCGTGGTCGCTGAACAACGTTGATAGCTATGCCGCGACCTGGGGCAGGCTGATGAACATCCCGACCGCCGTGCCGCTAAACTGGCTGTCGCGTGCAAAAATCCGCATCGCGCCAATCGACGACGGTGTGGTCGCGGACGAGCAGGGCACGATCGATTTGTACCTCCGCTGGGGCCTGATCAAGCAGAAGCTCGATGCGGCGGAGATCGTCGACCGCTCCTTTGCGGATGCGATCGCGAAGGCGGGGCTGTAGCTGCTAGGCACACTCGCGTGTCCCGGACGCGCTCTGGCGTGAAGTGCTGGACCGGCGTCATTCCGGGGCGCGACGAAGTCGCGAGCCCGGAATCCATCGATCTACAAAGATTGCGGCCCGATGGATTCCGGGCTCGCCCTGCGGGCGCCCCGGAATGACGGCGGCGGGGTACGAGGGTTGACGAGGCCCTCAAGCATCCGTGAAGCGAGAAGAACGTAGCCAGAGCGACCGCCGTTCTCGACAGATTCGTTCTGCGTTCCCTCCGCTTAACAACAGCTGCATTGCTATTTGCGTCACCTCCCTTGCGGCGCGCTCTACCCCGTCAAAAATCAATCCCACGACCACATCGGGAGACCGGCCATGGGCCTGCAACAAACAAGAATCGAATCGCTTCCTTTCGTCACCGCCGAACTCAACTACCTCGCGCCGATTTCAGGCAAGCCGCGCACCTACGCGTTCGATCCGCCGCCGGGCGAGCCGAAGAGCACGTCGCTGCCGGAGCCGCATCAGGTGCCGATCTTCGACGCGCGGCTGATCGCGAACAATATCTCGCTCGACCGCGAAGGCTTTGCGCTGGTGCGCCATCCGACCCAGGTGAAGGATTTTTACAACGACGAGGAAATACGCGCGGTCTACTATCCCGCGGTCGAGGCGTTCCTGCGTGCCACGCTGAAGGCCGATCGCGTCGTCATCTTCGACCATACCGTGCGGAGGCGCGTCGAGGGCGCCCCGGATATTCGCGATGGTGGCCCGCGTCAGCCGGCGACGCGTGTCCATGTCGACCAGACCGCCGTCTCCGGCGCCAACCGCGTGCGCGAGCATCTGCCTGACGAGGCCGACGAGCTTCTGAAGGGGCGTGTGCAGGTGATCAATCTCTGGCGGCCGATCCGCGGCCCCTTGCGCGATTCACCGCTGGCGATGGCCGACGGCACCACGGTGGCGCCAGAGGATCTCATCGCCTCCGACCTGATCTATCCCAATCGCCGCGGCGAGACCTATTCGGTGAAATACAATCCGAACCACCGTTGGTTCTATTTCCCGGAGATGACGCCGGACGAGGCGCTTCTGCTCAAGTGCTACGATTCCGCAACGGACGGCCGCACCCGCTTCGGGCCGCATACCGCCTTTGTCGATCCGACCACGCCCGCCGATGCGCCGCCACGTGAGAGCATCGAGCTGCGCACGCTGGTGTTCCACAAACAGTAACAATGTGTGATGGCACTGCCGGGGTGACCCGGCAGTGTTCCCGGAACCTAGGGGAACAAGGCGACGTTTGCAGCGCGGGGCAGGGCCAACCGGGGAGCGGTGCCGTGCGAGCGCTGACCACTTTATTGTTTTGTCTTGCCACATTTTCTCTGGCGCATGCCGAAAGCGGACTTGCCTCATATTACGGGTACGGAAAAGGCAAAGGCGCCGACCTGACCTGCGCCCACCGCACGCGCCCGTTTGGCAGCGTGCTCAAGGTGTCCTACGGCGGCCGCTCGATCCAGTGTCGCGTCAATGATCGCGGCCCGTTCATCCGCGGCCGTATCGTCGATCTCTCGGTGCCCGCCGCCCGCGCGCTCGGCATGATGAGCGCGGGCGTGGTGCGCGTCTCGGTGGAATAGGCCTCCGGGCGCGCTATAGTGCCGCCCAAAGCAGGGGGGCGCTATGGCCAGGATCAGGGTGGGACTCGTCGGCTGCGGCTTCGTGTCGGAGCTGCACATGTATGCGTTCCGGCGCGTCTATGGCGTGGACGTCGAGGTCGCGGCGGTGGCTGCGCGCGGCGACAAGGTCGTCGCGTTCGCCCAGCATCACAATATCCCGCGTGTTTATCGGAGCTTCGCCGAGCTGATCGCGGACGGCGAGCTCGATGTCATCGACATCTGCACGCCGCCGAACCTTCATGCGGAGATGATCGTCGCCAGCATGCAGGCCGGCAAGCACGTGATCTGCGAAAAGCCGTTCGCCGGCTATTTCGGCCGCGAGGGCGACACGCAGCCGATCGGCAAGCACGTGCCGAAGGCGCTGATGTATGAGCGCGTGATCGAAGAGATGGACAGGACGCGCGCCGCGATCGAGCGCACCGGGAAACTCTTCATGTACGCCGAGGACTGGATCTACGCGCCGGCCGTGACCAAGACCGCCGAGATCATCAAGGCGACCAAGGACAAGATCCTGTTCATGAAGGGCGAGGAGAGCCATTCCGGCTCGCACGCGGCCCACGCCGCGCAATGGGCGATGACCGGCGGCGGCTCGCTGATCCGCATGGGCTGCCATCCGCTCTCCGCCGTGCTCTATCTCAAGCAGGTCGAGGCCAGGGCGCGCGGTGAAATCATCCGCGTCGCCAGCGTCACCGGCGATGTCGGCAACGTCACCGCTGGCCTGAAGCCGGAGGAGCGCACCTACATCAAGGCCAACCCCGTCGATGTCGAGGATTGGGGCACGCTGACGGCGACGTTCTCCGACGGCACCAAGGCCACCGTGTTCTCCGGCGACATGATCATGGGCGGCGTGCGCAACCTGATCGAGACCTATACGAGCGGCGGCTCGCTGTTCGCCAACATCACCCCGAACACGCATCTGATGAGCTACCAGACCTCCGAGGAGAACCTCGCAAACGTCTACATCACCGAAAAGGTCGACCGCAAAACCGGCTGGCAATATGTCTGCCTCGAGGAGGAGTGGACGCGCGGTTATTTGCAGGAAATCCAGGACTTCATGGAATGCGCCGCGACCGGACGGCAGCCGCTGTCGGACCTCGCGCTGGCGTATGAGACGATCAAGGTGAACTACGCGGGGTATTGGGCCGCGGAAGAGGGACGGCGGGTGGTGTTGTAGGGGAGATCGTTACCGCGGCGGGACCGAGCTCCCTCGCCCCGCTTGCGGGGCCGCGACGAGCTTCGCTCGCGCTGAGAGGGTTGGGGTGAGGGGGAGTCGCCGCGGGGACGGTGATAGCGGAGTTCGCGGAGACTCGCCCTCACCCGGAATCCGCGCGCATCGCGCGTATTCCGGCCTCTCCCCGCAAGCGGGGAGAGGCGAAGAACCCCTCACGCCCCGTAGGTCGAGCCCTTCGGCAGCGGAAACACCGGGTCCTGTGTGCGGATGTTGGTCGGCCACACCACCGAGATGTGCTCGCCGGCGTTCTGCATCACGACCGGCGTCGAGCGTTCGTTCTGGCCGGAGAGCGGCGTGCCCGGCGGGAAGAACTTTACCCCATAGCCCTGGATGGTGCCGCCGGCGGGGATGTCGACGTCGAGCGCGGCCTTGCGGATCGCCTCGGGCTCGAAGCTGCCGTACTTTTCCTTGGCGACCGGCAGCACGTTGTTGAGCAGCACCCAGGTCTGGTTGAAGCCCATCGAGCAGTGCGGCGGCACGTCGGTGGCGCCGGTCTTGGCCTTGTAGCGCGTGACCATGGCGTTGGTCAGATCGCCGATACCCGGTGCGAGCTTTGCCGGATCGAGCAATTGCGCCGGCACGGGATCGATGTTGCAGAAATTGTCGATGTCGGGACCGAAGGTGGAGCGCAGCTTGTCGAGCTGGCTGTAGCCGGCGCCGGCGCCGAACAGCATCTTGAAGCGCAATCCGCTCTCGCGCGCCTGGCGCAGGAACAGGGTGATGTCGGGGTTGTAGCCGGCATGAGAGATCACGTCGGCCTTGGCGCGCTTGATCTTGGTCACCAGCACCGAGAGGTCGGGCGCGGAGGCCGAATAGCCCTCACGCAGCACCACCTGGATGCCGGCCTCCTTGGCGTAGGCCTCGTCGGCGGCGGCGACGCCAACACCGTAGGGGCCGTCCTCATGGATCAGCGCGACCTTGACCTCCTTGGGATCCATTCCGAGTTTTGCTTTCGCATGCTCGGCGAGGAAACCGGCAAAAGCCTGGCCATACTGGTCGGAATGGATCTGCGCGCGAAACACGTATTGCAGGTTCTTGTCCTTGAACACGGCGGTCGAGACCGCGGTCGTGATCCAGAGGATCTTCTTCTGCTGCTCGACCTTCGCCGCGAGTGGCACCGCATGCGAGCTCGCATAGACGCCGTTGATGATGTCGATCTTCTCCTGGCTGATCAGGCGTTCGGCCTCGTTGATCGCAACGTCGGGTTTGCTCTGGGAATCCGCAGCGACCGGAGCAATCTTGGTCTTGCCGCCGATGCCGCCTTTCTCGTTGACGAGATCGATCGCGATCTGCGCGCCGATTGACGAGGCGACCGAGCCGCCGGCGGCGAACGGGCCGGTGAGGTCGTAGATCAGGCCGATGCGCAATGTCTCGGCTTGCGCCTGGGCCCTTGTCCAATCGAGGCTGAGTGCGGCGGCGGCAGCCGCCGAGCTCTTCAGCAACTGCCTGCGTGAAGTCGGCATCCTATCCTCCCTCAAGACCGTCTTATGATTGGTTGTTATCTTTTTGCGAAGTATGGGGAGGGGGACGGCGGAAAGTCAACATCGCCCAAGGTCGATACGCGGTGCGCCGCCGCACAACGCATCTGCGAAAGACAGCAAAAAGCCCACCGCTCCCCGCGGAGCGATGGGCCTGATGCCGGTGCGAGCCGGTTACTGCGACAGCTTCACGAAGTTCGGAAACTTCAGCTTACCTTCCGCGATCTTCTCGGGCCAGACCACGACCTGCTTGGAGTCCTGCCACTGGAAGACGAGACCGGTCACGGCGCCGGGACCGGACTTGATGCCGTGGGTGAACTCGTCGTCCTTGCCGTAGAACTGGATGCGGCCGATCGTGCCCTCGTAATCGGTCTTCTCGATCTCGGCGACCATCTTGTCGGGATCGGTCGAGCCCGCGCGCTTGATCGCCTCGGTGATGAAGTAGACCTCGTCATAGGCGGTGTAGCCGGTATAGGCCGGCGGCGAGCCGAACTTGGCCTTGAAGGCGGCCGCGAACGGCTTCGTCTTGGAGGTCACGGCGACATCCGGAGTGGCCACCGCCAGCGACGGGATGCCGTCGGCGGCGCCATTGGTGTCCTTCCAGAAGGTCGGGCTCAGCGCCTGCGCGCTGATGCCGAACATCGGGATCGGCACCTGCTGGTTCTTCCACTGCACCGTCGGCTGCACGCCGACATGCGAGATGCCGGTCACGATCACATCGGGCTTCTTGCCTTCGATGTTGTTGAAGATCGGCGTGAAGTCGGTGGTATCCGGCGAGAAGCGCACGTGCTCGACGACCTTCAGCCCGGCCTTGGGCAGGCACGCCTCGTAGCCGACGTCGAGCGGCTTGGTCCAGGCGGCGTCCTCGCTCATGATCGCGACCGTCTTGAACTTGAGCTTGTCGACGAGCAGGTCCTTGGCGGCGTCGCAGACGAGCTGGGCCTGCGCGGCCGAGGTCAGATAGCCGTGGAAGGTGTACTTGTTCTTCTCATAGTCGTTGTGGATTGCCTTGGTGATCTCGTTGGAGGCGGCGCCGGGGGTGATCAGCGGCATCTTCAGGCGCGCCGCCCAGGGCTCGAGCGCCAGCACGACCTCGCTGATATAGCTCGCGATCACGGCGGAGACCTTGTCCTCGCTCACCGCACGCTGGAACGCTCGCACGGAGTCCGCCGAGGAGCTCTTGTTGTCATAGGTCACGATCTCGATCTTGCGGCCGAGGATGCCGCCCTTGGCGTTGATCTCGTCGGCGGCGATCTGCGCGCCGCCCGGCGTCGCCGCGCCCGCGATCGACTGCACTTCGGCGATGACGCCGATCTTGATCGGATCGTTCGACTGCGCGTAGGCGGGGGCGGCGAGGCACAGCGCCAGCGCGGAGGCGAGGAAGCTGCCGCTCAGGATGGTCGATGGTCGCATGGTCGTTTCCCTTCTATGTTTTTTGTTGATGTTGACGGACTTAAAGAAAATCAGCGCCGGCCTCGCTCGCGAAGCGGCCGGGATCGCCCTCCCAGACGATCCTGGCGTGTTCGAGCACATAGACGCGGTCGGCGTGCGGTAGCGCGAAAGTGACGTTCTGCTCGCCGAGCAGCACCGTGATCGACGTGGTCTGCCGCAGCTTCGTCAGCGCCTTGGACAATTGCTCGAGGATGACGGGGGCAAGGCCCAGCGTCGGCTCGTCCAGGATCAGGATCTGCGGCTGCATCATCAGGGCGCGGCCGATCGCGAGCATCTGCTGCTCGCCGCCGGATAGCGTCTGTGCCATCTGGCCCTGGCGCTCCTTCAGGATCGGGAACAGCTCGAACAGCCAGGCGAGCTGCGCGGCGCGCTTGTCGTCGGACAGATGCTGGCCGCCGAGATCGAGATTTTCGCGCACGCTCATCTCGCCGAACAGCTCGCGCGATTCCGGGCACTGCACGAGACCGCTGCGCGCGATCCTGGCCGGGCTGGTGCCGCGCAGTCTGTCGCCGCCGCGCACGATCTCGCCGCTATAGGGCAGGAAGCCGGAGATGGTGTTGAACAGCGTGGTCTTGCCGGCGCCGTTGAGGCCGACGACCGAGACGAACTCGCCTTCGTGGACGTGGATCGAGACGTTGTCCAGCGCCTGCGCCTTGCCGTAGAACACGCTGACATTCTCGACCTGGAGCAGCGGCACCTTGTCCTTGAAGCTGGTCTCGGGCCGCGCATGGGTCTCGATGGCGCCGCCGAGATAGACCCGCCGCACCGTCTCGTTCTTCATGACGTCGTCGGCCTTGCCGGTGACGATCTCCTCGCCGAGATACATCGCGAGCACGCGGTCGACCAGCGCTGCGACGCTCTTGACGTTGTGGTCAACCAGCATCACCGCGCGGCCGTCATCGCGGAAGCTGCGGATCAGGTCGGAGAAGATATCGACCTCGGCCCGCGTCAGCCCGGCAAAGGGCTCGTCCACCAGCACGACTTTTGGATCGCGGGCGATAGCCTTGGCGAGCTCGAGCCGGCGCAGATCAGCGAACGGCAGCGTCGGCGGGCGGCGGTTCATGACGTTGCCTAAGCCCACGCGGTCGGCGATCCACTTGGCGCGCTCGACCAGCGCCTTGTCCGGAAACAGCATGAACAGGCTGTCCGGCAGCAGCGCCACCATGATGTTCTCCAGCACGGTCTGCCGGTTCAGCGGCCGCGAGTGCTGGAACACCATGCCAAAGCCCTTGCGCGCGATCTTGTGCGCGGGGAGGCCCGCGACGTCCTCGCCCTCGAAGACCACTTCGCCTGATGTCGGGCGCTCGATGCCCATCACGCTCTTCATCGCGGTCGACTTGCCGGAGCCGTTCGGCCCGATCAGGCCAAAGATCTCGCCGCTGTTGACCTCGAAGCCGAGATTCTTCACCGCGGTCAGGCCGCCGAAGCGCTTGGTCAGGCCGCGGACTTCGAGCACGGCCCGGTTTGAAAGCCTCATATCCATCACGAGCGAGCCTCGCGCGAGAGGGCCGCTCCGAGGAAGCCGCCGGGGAAGAACAGCACGACGAGAAGCGCGACCGCCGAGACGATGAAGGTCGCAAGCTCGCCGGTGGGCCTCAGGAATTCCCCGGCGACGATCAGGAAGATCGCGCCCAGCGCCGCGCCGAGCACGGTGCGCCGGCCGCCGAGCACGGCCGAGACGATCACGTTCACGCCGACCGCGACGTCGACGACGGTGCCGACCGAGGCGGTGCCGAAATAGAACACCAGGAGCGCACCCGACAGCCCGGAGAAGAAGGCGCTGACGATGAAGGCGGCGAGCTTGTGCTTGACGATGTTGAAGCCGAGCGCGCCGGCCTGCACCGGATCCTGGCCGCTCGCCTGCAGCACGAGGCCGATCGGCGATTGCGACAGGCCATAGAGGATCGCGGCCGAGATGGTCATGAAGCCGAGCGCGATCCAGTAATTCGTGTCGGCATTGATGCTGATGACGTCGGGGATGGTGAGCCCGATCTCGCCGCCGGTGAGGTCGGCGAACACCACGATGAAATTTTGCAGCATCAAGACTGCGACCAGCGTGGTCAGGCCGAAATAGGGCCCGCGCACCCGCAGTGCCGGCAGCGCCAGCACCAGGCCGGCGATGACCGAGGCAAGCGCGCCGAGCACGATGCAGAGATAGACCGACCAGCCGAACTGGGCGTTGAGGATGCCGGCGGTGTAGGCGCCGACGCCGATCAGGAAGGTCGGACCGAAATTGACCTCGCCGGCGAAGCCGAACAGCAGGTCCCAGGCCATCGCGAACACGCCGAAATAGAAGGCGACGGTCAGCAGGCCCAGCACGTAGCCGGAGACATAAAGCGGCAGCGTCGCCGCGATCACGACCAGCGCCAGCGAGACGAAGAACAGGCGCGAAGTGAAGAAGGTGGACATCTCAGCGCCTCCCCAGAAGGCCCTGGGGCCGGATGTACATCACGAACACGAGCAGCAGCAGCGCCGGAATGGTGCGATAGGCCGGCGAGACCAGATAGGCCGTCAGCGTTTCGAGATAGCCGACCACGAAGGCCGCGATCAGCGAGCCCGAGACACTGCCGAGCCCGCCGAGCACGACGATCGAGAACGCGCTCGCCGTCAGAGGGCCGACGCTGTAGGAGCTGACGCCGAGGAACATGCCGAGCAGCACGCCGGCGATGCCGGCGAGGATGCCGTAGATCGCCCACACGACGATGTAGATGTTGGTGAGCTCCAGCCCGAGCAGCGTGACGCCGCGCGGGTTCATCGAGGCCGCCAGCACCGCCTTGCCGGTGCGGGTGCGGTTCACGAGCAGCCACAGCAGCGCGATGACGAGGCAGCAGACGATCGCGGTGAAGATCTCGTTCTTCGGCGTGCGCACGCCGAGGATCTCGACGACGCCTTCGACGATCGGCAGCACGGTCTTGGCGTTGTTGGTGAAGAAATAGGCGATCAGCTCCTGGATCATGATGCCCCATAGCAGCGTGCCGGTGAGGACGAAGATTTCCTTCTCCTCATTCGGAATGCGCCGGGAATCCTGGATCGGCTTCACCACGGCGAAATAGGTGGCGAAGGCCGTAAGGAGGGCGACCGCGACCCCGATCAGCGCGCCGGCATAGGTGCCGACGTTCAGGATGCTGGCGGCGGCCCAGGCGGCGACGGCTGCCGCTACCATGATGGCACCGTGGGAGAGGTTGAGCACGCCGGAGACGCCGAAGATCAGCGTGAAGCCGGTGGCACCGAGAGCGTAGAGAGCGCTGATGGCAAAGCCATCGATCAGGATCTGGAAAGCTCGCATTGATGATTGGCCGGGCAGACGAGCTGCCTCCTTTAGGGAAGGTGCTGTATGGAGCGCATGTGAACGCTTCCGAGCTCACGCCCGGAGAGCAGTCCCGATCAGCCTGTGATGGGTTTGATGAGGCTGGGAAGCCAGACGTCGGCCTTTGCAACGTCCTTCGGCGCGCCGGCCGTGGCCGTGTCGCGCGCCAATTGCAATGCAACAGAGAGTCGTTTCTTCATGTTGTTCTCTCCCTTTGAACAGGCCTCTTGTGAGCCATTGTGTCGCGACTATACCGGCCGAGACTTCCCCGGCAAGTGAAACTGCGTTCAGGATTATGAGAGAGGACTAAAGTCTAGCGCTGCGTAAATTGCAGGCAAAAGAGGCGTGAGACACTGATCCTGCTGCAGGCATGCAGATTCCGTCGGCGGGCATGCGTGAGTATCAAAGGCTGAGAGCAATCGGCGGTTGAGGAGCCGCGATGTCGGCGAGCGCTTCAGCGTGCTTGCAGCAGGGATGGATCGAGCGGTGTCAGCCGGGCGGGGTCGAATGGCGACACGTCAATCTCCCGCGTTGCGCCTTCAGCGATCAGTTCTGCCAGCGCTTCCCCCGTCGCCGGCGCATTGAGGATGCCCCAGACATTGTGCCCGGTCGCAACATAGAGGCCATCGCTCCGCGGCACCTTGCCGATCAAGGGCAAGCCGTCCTGCGTCACCGGACGGAAACAGGCCTGCTGCGCGATGATCCTTTCGGGACGGAACAGCGGCGATAGCCGCTCGGACATGGTTTGCAGCCGCGCGATCGCATCGCGATCGGGCGCCACGGCGGCGGGATCGAGCGGCAGCGGCGCGATGTCGGAAAGGGCCGTGACGTGCGTGCTGCCGTCCGCGCGCGGGAAGACCTCGATCGACACTGCGCTGCCGTCTTCCTCGCACTCCAGGAATAACGCCTCGGCTGGCACGTCGGCGGCGGTGTCGTAGACGATGCTGGGGCTGCGCTGGCCGTAGACGGCGGGCAGGCTCATCCATTGCGCCGCGAGCAGCGACCACGGCCCCATCGCGATCACGACGGCATCCGCCTCGATGAGGTCGCCATCGATCTCGACGCCCGTGGCTGTCGCTCCGTCGGTGCCGCGCGTGATGCCGGTGACGCGGCCGGGGCGATGCTCCGCGCCTTGCGCCAGCGCTGCGTTCATCACGGCCGACGTGAACTTGCGGGGATGAACGATCGCAGTCGTCTCCGCCGTGCCGATGCGCTGTGCAATGACGACGCCGTCGCTGAGCCAGCCAAGCGCGGACGGTGCATCCCGGCGCGCGTCGCCGTCGGACGCAACGAAACCGCTATAGGCGGTCATCGTCCGGTAGCCCCAATCGCCCGAGATCTCCTCCGGCAGTTGCGCGTGAAGCGCAAAGCTGCGCCGGGCCAGCGCATCGAGCGGCGTGCCGGTGCACCAGTCCCGTGCCAGGAAGCCGCCGGCCTTGCCCGACGCGGCGGCCGCGACCTCGGTCCGTTCCACGACGGTCACGTCGATGCCGCGGCGGCGCAGGAAATATGCCGCGCAGGCCCCGATCACGCCGCCGCCGCAGACCACAACGCGCATGTTCTCTCCCTTGTCGATCCCGCGGCTCGCGACTTCATCAGCTGTGCCGTGTTTCAAAATGTTTCACGCGGGCGTCATACCCGGTGGATACGTTCACTGCGGCAATTTGAAGCCGCAGGTGGGGGCTTCTTCTCATTTTCGTAGATCGGGTCTGGCGCAGGACAATTCAACGTTGCTGCCTGCGGCGAGCCTTGTTCTGTCCAAAGCTGTTCTAGGGAGCGACGATGACGAGACTTCGCGAAGGGAAGTTGGAAGACGTCTACGGCAGGCTGCGCAAGATGAGTTTTCTCGTGCTTGCAGCCTGCTTTGCGATTTGTTCGATCGTCAGCGCGCATGCTGACGATGACGACCGGGGCAGGGGAGGCGAGAGCCGGGCCTATGCCATCGGGCTGTGGGGCGATTTGCCATATTCCGACCTCCAGGCGCAGGTCGGCGTGCCGAATCTGATCGCCGACATGAACGACCAGAAGCTGGCCTTCACGGTGCATGATGGCGACCTGAAAGCCGGCAGCGGCACGCCGGGATCCGTGACTCCCACGACGTGCAGTGACGCTCTGTATCAGCAGGGGCTCGGATATTTCAATGCCTTGAAATCCGCTGCGATGGTGACCCCCGGCGACAATGACTGGACCGACTGCGACCGGCCGGCGAACGGCTCGTTCAACTCGCGCGACAGGCTCGACCACGAGCGGAAGGTTTTTTTCAGCACTGACTATTCCCTTGGCCAGCGGCCGATCAAGCAGCAGGTGCAGCATGACAAGCTGTGCCTCGATCACAACAACCAGCTGACCGGGTGCGTCGAAAACCGCCGCTGGATCATGAAGGGCGTCGTCTACGCCACGCTCAACATTCAGGGATCGTGCAACAATCGTTGCGATACGTTGCCGGACGACGCCGAATGGGCCGCGCGCAACAACGCCAACATCCTCTGGATGCAGCAGACCTTCGAGATGGCGAGAACATATCGCGCCGCGGCCATCATGTTCATCTCGCAGGCGGACCCGGGCTGGGATCAGTCGGACGGAACCCGCGCGCCGTTGCGTGACCCGAAGACGCTTGCGCAAACGGACGCCAATCCGGATGGTTTCCAGGCTTTCCTGGTTGCGCTGCGCGATGAGGTGGTCGCCTTCGGCAAGCCCGTCGCCTACGTTCATGGCGACTCCCATTACTTCCGTATCGACCGGCCATTCCTCGATGCCAAGGGCCGGCGGCTCGAAAACTTCATCCGCGTCGAGACCTTCGGCGACAATCAGGCGAACGGCAACAACGACGTGCATTGGCTGAAGGTGTTCGTGGACGACCGCAGCCGCGAGGTGTTCGCGTTCCAGCCGCAGATCGTACCCGCCAATCGGACCGCTGTGCCGGCGCCGCCGAAGCGTGGCGATGATTAGCGGGCCGTGCCGCCTCCGGTGCTGACCTCAGCTGAGGTCAGCCTGGGGGCGGTCGGATCGGGCGCCGGCGGATCGCGCCGGCGCCTAGCTCGCGTAACCCCGTTCCAGCGATTGACGCTGCCGGTGCCGGTCCAGCGCCAGATCGACGAGGCGGCTCAGCAGCTCGCCATACGGCACGCCCGACGCTTCCATCATCTTTGGATACATGCTGATCGACGTGAAGCCGGGCAGGGTGTTGATCTCGTTGAAGCAGAACTCGCCGGTTTTCCGGTCGAGGAAGAAGTCGACGCGCGCGAAGCCGCTGCATTCGAGCGCCGCGAACACCCGGGTTGCGAGTGACCGGACGCGCTCCATCTGTGCCGCGTCGAGCCTGGCCGGAAGGTCGACCCGAGCGCCATCGGGATCGAGATATTTTGCCTCGTACGAATAGAACTCGTGATGGGCGTTGGGGTTCAGCTCGCTGGCGAGACTGGCGAACAGCGTCTCGTCCTCGAGCACCGCGACCTCGATCTCGCGCGCGTCGATGCCCTGTTCGACCAGCACCTTGACGTCATAGCGAAACGCATCATCGAGCGCCGCTTCGAGCGCATCCTGCGTCTTGACCTTGTGGATGCCGACGCTGGAGCCCATGTTGCACGGCTTGACGAAGACCGGGAGGTTCAGGCCCTCGACCGCCTTCGCAAGCGATGAGATGCGGTCCTGGACGAAGGCCTTGCGGGTGAGCACGCGATAGGGCGCGACCGGAATGCCGGCGAATTCAGCGAGCCGCTTGGCGACATCCTTGTCCATGCTGACGGCGGAGGCGAGAACGCCCGATCCCACATAGGCGACGTCGGCCAATTCCAGCAGGCCCTGCACGGTGCCGTCCTCGCAAAGCGGCCCGTGGATGACGGGAAAGACGACGTCGATCTCGATCGGGACGGCCGCGCCTTGCGTGATCGGCACAAGGACGCCGCGTCCGTCGGGTCCCCTCGCGAGCCGCATCTCCGGCGCATCGGGCAGGATCGGCAACGCCGCCGCGGGCGCCTGATCGAGCGAACGAAGATCGTTCCATTGCCACCGGCCCGTCTTGTCGATGGAGACCGGGATCACCTCGAAGCGGGTGCGGTCGAGATGCCTGAATACCGAAGCGGCCGATTTCAGCGAGACCTCATGCTCACCGGACCTGCCGCCATAGAGAACAACGACGCGAATTTTGTCTGCCATGGCTCAATTATCACGCGCTCGATCCGGAAGTCACCCTTTGTTGCCCGATTCAAGCATCGACGGAGCGATGGAAACAATTCGGCGCCGGCGAGGCACGCCGGCGCCGTGTCGCAATTAAAGGCTTGTGCCGTTCAGCCCGGCCCCGCGCCTTGCGTCGCCGTAAACACGGCGTAGAGCGACTGGCTCGCGGCCATGAACAGGCGGTTGCGCTTGGGGCCGCCGAAGCAGATGTTGCCGCACACCTCCGGCAGGCGGATGCGGCCGAGCAGCTTGCCCTCCGGCGACCACACCGTCACGCCGCTATAGCCGACGGCGCGCCCGGCATTGCTGGAGGCCCAGACATTGCCGTTGACGTCGCAGCGCACGCCGTCCGGGCCGCACTTCACGCCGTCGATCGTGCAGTCGGAGAAGCGCTTCTGGTTGGAGAGCTTGTTGTCCGCCCCGACGTCGAACACGAAAATCTCGCCCTTGCCGCCGGGGCCGCTGTCGCCCGGTCCCTTGCCGGTCGAGACGACGTAGAGCTTCTTGAAATCGGGTGAGAAGCACAGGCCGTTCGGATCCGGCACCTGCTCCTCGGTGACGACGAGGTCGACGCGGCCTGAGGGATCGATGCGGTAGCAGTTGGTCGGCAGCTCGCGCTTGCCCGGTGTGAAGCCGGCCGGCTGTCCGATCCGCGGATTGAGCTTGCCGCCCGAATTGCTCGGGCCGCCGGCGACGTCGGGCTCGCCTTCGTACAACTGGCCGCCATAGGGCGGATCGGTGAACCAGTAGCTGCCGTCGGGATGCGCAACGACATCGTTCGGCGAGTTCAGCTTCTTGCCGTTGTAGTTGTCGCAGAGCACGGTGGCGGTGCCGTCGTGCTCATAGCGTGTCACGCGTCGTGTCAGGTGCTCGCAGGAGAGCTGGCGGCCCTGGAAGTCGAATGAATTGCCGTTGGAGTTGTTGGACGGGGAGCGGAACACGCTGATGCGGCCGTCGTCCTCGCTCCAGCGCATCTGCCGGTTGTTGGGAATGTCGCTCCACAACAGATAGCGGCCCTGCGCGCTCCAGGCCGGACCTTCGGCCCATAGCACGCCGGTGTAGAGGCGCTTGATCGCTGTGTTGGGCTGCGCGAGATCGTCGAACGACGGATCGACCGCGATGATGTCGGGGTCCCAGAAATAGGTTGTCGGCGCGCCGTTGGGGCCGAAATCGCGGGGCGGGGTCGTGATCGTCGTCGGCGGTGCGGCAGGCCCGGTCTGGGCCAGCGCGGGGCCGGCCATTGTGGCCGCGGCGCCGAGCGCCAGTCCCCGGACAAGTGTTCGTCGTGAAAGCGCAGCATCCTGGTCACGCGGCTCGTGGTCACGAGCCTCCTGGCGTGTCATCGCGTCCTCCCGGTCATGTTCGGCTGGCCGGTTGATCCGGCCGAGCGCGGCGAAGGTTAGTCTGGTCCGCGTCAGGTTGCGAGAGGCAGGTTCGCAGCCTCCGCGCGATGCCGCGAGATCGCCGCAACATCGCCGCATTGCGGGGCTGTGCGAGGTGAAAGTCGACAATTCGCCTCGCCCGCGAGCTGTTAACCGGGACCGGTTTTGAGACCTGTCAAGCCTTGACCTCGCGCGCGATGCTGGCAGAACGGTGTGCGGGGCAAATACCGGAGTTCTCTGTGTTAGCCGTTGTTGCACTGGTCATTGCGCTCGCCGTCGCATTCGCCGCCGGCTATTTCACCCGCGATCTCGCCTCCCGCAAGCGTCGGGCGGAGGCGCGGCGCTGGCGGGAATACAGCGAGCCGGGCTGGCTGCGCGCCACGACGCCCGCCAACACCAACGAAGTTGCGAATTCCAACGCGGTTGCG
Source organism: Bradyrhizobium sp. 1200_D9_N1_1 (assembly GCF_052075915.1). NCBI lineage: Bacteria > Pseudomonadati > Pseudomonadota > Alphaproteobacteria > Hyphomicrobiales > Nitrobacteraceae > Bradyrhizobium > Bradyrhizobium sp. 1200_D9_N1_1. The sequence goes on from NZ_CP197226.1 coordinate 2,864,544, forward strand.
AAGGTGGCCACCGGCGAACTCGGCCAGATGCTGGATCGCTGGGAGAGCAGGGCCCGTGCCCGCCGCGCGGGATAGCTTGACGTTGCTCCGTCGTTCGGATGGAGCGAGGCGCAATCTACTCGCCGTCAGCCAGAAGTGCGCGTCACGCGACGCGATGCCGATCAGGTCAGTCTTCCTGACCATCTTTTGGCGTTGCAGTTGCGGCCATTTCTCGTCTAGAAACAGGCGCATCGGGCCTCCCGGCAACCAACCGTCAACGGTTTTGACCGAGGATTTGAGGGCTCAAAAGGGTCTGGCAATGCTGATTCGCGGCCAAATCGATGGGATTTCGGGGGAGGTGGCTCTGGCCGCCGCCACGATCCCGGCCGCGCTGCTGCCCACCCTCCTTCTTGGCGGCCTTCTTCTTACTTGCCCCTGAGGGCCGGCTGGGCGCCACGCGCCTGGGCGCTCAGGGGTTGGTCGAGATCACCGGACACCTCAAGCGCCCAGCACTGAACGGCGCAAAAGCTCAAAAGGAAATCTAGTAATGGCCCCCGTGAACAAGTCCGACAAGGACCGCGTCATCATTTTCGACACCACGCTGCGCGACGGCGAGCAGTGCCCCGGCGCCACCATGACCTTCGAGGAGAAGCTCGAGGTCGCCGAGCTCTTGGATGATATGGGCGTCGACGTCATCGAGGCCGGCTTCCCGATCACCTCCGAGGGCGACTTCCAGGCGGTCAGCGAGATCGCCCGCCGCTCCAAGAACGCCGTCATCGCCGGCCTGTCCCGCGCCCATCCCGCCGACATCGACCGCTGCGCGGAGGCTGTGAAATTCGCAAAGCGCGGCCGCGTCCACACCGTGATCGCGACCTCGCCGCTGCACATGCGGGTGAAGCTGAACAAGACCCCGGAGCAGGTGATGGAGACCTCGGTCGCCATGGTCGCCCGCGCCCGCAACCAGATCGACGATGTCGAATGGTCGGCCGAGGACGGCACCCGCAGCGAGATGGATTACCTGTGCCGCATCGTCGAGGCCGTCATCAAGGCCGGCGCGACCACGGTGAACATCCCCGACACCGTCGGCTACACGGTGCCGGAGGAATACACCCACTTCATGAAGACGCTGATCGAGCGCGTGCCGAACTCGGACAAGGCAGTGTTCTCGGTCCATTGCCATAACGATCTCGGCATGGCCGTTGCCAATTCGCTGGCCGGGGTCGTCGGCGGTGCGCGCCAGGTCGAGTGCACCATCAACGGCATCGGCGAGCGCGCCGGCAACGCCGCGCTCGAAGAGATCGTGATGGCGATCAACGTGCGCAACGACAAATTCCCCTACTGGAACAAGATCGACACCACGCAGCTCACCCGCGCCTCGAAGGTGGTGTCGGCGGCGACCTCGTTTCCGGTGCAGTACAACAAGGCCATCGTCGGCCGGAACGCCTTCGCGCATGAGAGCGGCATCCACCAGGACGGCGTGCTGAAGGACGCCTCCACCTACGAGATCATGCGGCCGGAAATGGTCGGCCTGAAGCAGTCCTCGCTGGTGCTCGGCAAGCACTCCGGCCGCCATGCCTTCGTGCACAAACTGGAGGAGATGGGCTACAAGCTCGGTCCGAACCAGCTGGAAGATGCGTTCACGCGGATGAAGGCGCTCGCCGACCGCAAGAAGGACATCTACGACGAGGACATCGAGGCGCTGGTCGACGAGGAGATGGCGGCCTCCCACGACCGCATCAAGCTGACCTCGCTGACCGTGATCGCCGGCACCCATGGCCCGCAGCGCGCGACCATGAAGCTCGACGTCGACGGCCAGATCAAGATCGAGGAGGCCGAGGGCAATGGTCCGGTGGACGCGGTGTTCAACTGCATCAAGCGCCTCGTTCCGCACGAGGCCAAGCTCGAGCTGTACCAGGTCCATGCCGTCACCGAAGGCACCGACGCCCAGGCGGAAGTCTCGGTGCGTTTGTCGCATGACGGCCGCTCGATGACGGCGCGCGCGGCCGATCCCGATACGCTGGTGGCCTCGGCCAAGGCCTATCTCGGCGCGCTCAACAAGATCGTCATGAAGCGCCAGCGCGACACGGTGACGACCGCCGCGGCGAGCTGACAAGCGAAGCTTGTCATTCCGGGGCGCCTCGAAGAGGCGAACCCGGAATCTCGAGATTCCGGGTCTGGTCCTTCGGACCATCCCGGAATGACGCCGGTTGTGGTGGCGAATAGCTGCCCTGCTAAGGGCCAATAGCGGCTCGGTCTCCCAGCCGCTATTGATGCTCGCGGCTATTGGATAAGGCGCCCCGCGTTGGGCAGCCCAAGAGAATAACAACAGGGAGAGATCATGCGCACCTTCGCGATCGCGGCGTCCGTCGCGGCACTGGCACTTGGCTTGGCCATGCCGGCATCGGCCCAATCGCCGATCATCATCAAGTTCAGCCACGTCGTCGCCACCGATACGCCGAAGGGCAAGGCGTCGGAGAAGTTCAAGGAGCTCGCCGAGAAGTACACCGGCGGCAAGGTCAAGGTCGAGGTCTACCCGAACTCGACGCTCTACAAGGACAAGGAAGAGCTCGAGGCGCTTCAGCTCGGCAGCGTGCAGATGCTGGCGCCGTCCAACTCCAAGTTCGGCCCGCTCGGCATTCGCGAGTTCGAGGTGTTCGATCTGCCCTACATCCTGCCCGACCTGAAGACGCTGCGGAAGGTGACGGAAGGCCCGCTCGGCGCGCGGCTGCTCAAGCTCCTGGACTCCAAGGGCATCACCGGCCTTGCCTATTGGGACAACGGCTTCAAGCAGATGAGCGCCAACAAGAAGCTGATCGCGCCGGCCGATTACCAGGGCGTCAAATTCCGCATCCAGTCCTCGCGCGTGCTGCAGGCCCAGTTCAAGGCGCTCGGTTCGCTGCCGCAGGTGATGGCGTTCTCGGAAGTCTACCAGGCGCTGCAGACCGGCGTGGTCGATGGCCAGGAGAACACCTGGTCGAACATCTATACCCAGAAGATGCACGAGGTGCAGAAGTACATCACCGAGACCAACCACGGCTACATCGGCTACGTCGTGATCGTGAACAAGAAGTTCTGGGACGACCTGCCGGCCGACATTCGCGACCAGCTGTCGAAGGCGATGAAGGAAGCCACCGACTTCAACAACGCGCAGTCGCAGAAGGAGAACGACGACGCGCTCGCCGAGATCAAGAAGGGCGGCAAGAGCGAGATCATCAAGCTCACGCCGGAGCAGGACGAGGCGATGCGCAAGGCGATGGAGCCGGTCTACAAGGACGCCGCGAGCCGCGTCGGCCAGCCGCTGATCGACGAATTCCTGAAGGAATCGAAGAGCACGACGAACTGATCCAAAGGATGCATGAATGAAGGGGCTTCCGTGCCAGGCGCGGAAGCCCATTTTTTGTTGCGAATGATTTCCGGTTGCGGCTGGAGGTAAAAATCAGGCGTTACATCTTCGTAAGGACGCCCTCCCTGTCCAAGTTGTAATTTGCGTGTCAGATGCCCCGGGCCCATCCTCAGCGCATCCTTCCAGAGGAGGTTCGCATGAGGAAATTCACCATCGCAGCCATCGCCGTGCTCAGTATCGCCGGCTCGGGCGCGGTCTATGCCCAATTTCATCGCCCGTGGATGGAGCATTTCCGCCACGTCCGGATGAACCCGGAAGACCGCGCCGCCTTCGTCGACGCGCGGATCGCCGCCGTCCATGCCGGGCTGAAGCTCAACGCCGACCAGGAGAAGCTGTGGCCGCCGGTCGAGGCCGCCGTGCGCGAATTCGCCAAGCTGCGCATCGACCGCGCCAATGCGCGCATGAGTGCCGTCCCCGGCGCCGCCGACAAGCCGGAGGATCCGGTCGCCGGCCTGCGCCAGCGCGCCGAGGACATGGCGGCTTCCTCCGCGGCCCTGAAGAAGATCGCCGATGCCGCCGATCCCCTCTACAAGACCCTGGACGAGGGCCAGAAGCGGCGCCTCGCCGTGCTGACCCGTCACCGCGGCCCGTTCGGCGGCGGCGAGGACGGCCCGCCCCGCCACTTCATGGAACGCGGCATGGACCGCATGATGGAGCGCGGCATGGACCACGTCCATGGCGACCGTTTCGACCGTGACGGCGGCCCGGACCGGGATCGCGAGGGCCGGCTCTGAGCCAACCTGGACTTTCCAGGGATTAACCTTGGCGAAGCCGCTGGAATCCAGCGGCTTTTCGCTTTTTTGGGCCTGTGGAAGAACCTTGGAAAACATGCGCCACATCGCTTGCCAGACCCGGATCGCTTTGCTAAACGACCGGCCTCGCAAGGCATTCACCGCCTTTCGGGCGCATAGCTCAGTTGGTAGAGCAGCTGACTCTTAATCAGCGGGTCCCAGGTTCGAGCCCTGGTGCGCCCACCATTTAAAAATCCTTCCTCATCAATACGTTACAAGCGGCAATGCCGAGAAAATGGGTCTCGTGCGACGTTTTTTTGGTCGCACGTCGCACGCCATGCGCGAGTTGCCGATGCTCTGAATGTTCTCGGCCCGGAATCTGGCACGCGAGAACCGTCGATGGCAGGACGGATCGTAGGGGTATCGTGGCTTCCGCGCGAAACCAAAGGTCCGTGACGATCCGGACACGCCGTGGACGATCGATCTGTTGCCGGCAAGCAGTGGCGCGAAAGGGTGGACCATCCACCGCGCTTAGTTTTCCAGATCGATGCTTACGCGGCCGCTGTGGAGAGAGTCCCAGTTCGCGTCCAACCGTTCCCCAAGGAGGAGACGAGCCCAGTGCCGGTTATCCACGTCGATCTGCCGGAAGCTGCGACATTAGCGCGATCCATTTGTGAGATCGCGATTTCGCAATCTCCCGCGGCGGATCGCCCAGCGTTCATGGCTATGGCGCATCACGCGATCGAGCGCTGCCGGTGAACCCAAGGTCTTCTCGGGGACGCAGGCGATGACGGCATTGCGATCCTCGACGAATTGCTCATCGACGATCCATGTCCGCAATTCTTCACCGGCGAGTCTGGCTGCGATCCGGTCGGGTGTAGGATCGATGTCGTGTGCGACCGTTACGTTCATCACGATCCGGCCGCCCGGTGCCAGACGGGCGCGGATGGCGTCGCAGGTCTCCGCGTCAAACTCCTCCGCGTATCGGAATCCCGGTCCACCGACGTCGATCGCAATGCCGTCGTAATATGCGCGGTCATCGAATACGAATTTTCGAAAGTCGGAAACGACGCAGGGCAGATCGTCCGGTAGATCGAAATACCTGTGCGCGAGCACGAAACTGATCGGGTTGATGTCGACGATGGTCAATCTCTTGCCGAGACGCCACAGCCGTGTCGCGAGATTTCCGCCGCCACAACCCAGGACGAGGATCTGTTCGGACCGAGACAGAAGTTCGTCCATGAGCTTCACATAGGTGAAGACACTTTCTCCGTCGGGCGTGGCCTGACTTTGCCTTACGCCCTCCTCGAAGTACACGCGTGTTCCATCCCATGAACACTCGACGATGTCGATCTGTCCGTTCGTTCCTTGATAACGCCCCAGCAGTTTCACGGCAGACAAAGACCTTAAGATATGGGCATTAGAACGCATGCTTTAAACATCTCTTATCATGTAATTTGCTAAGAACCAATCACTTCGGGTGCCGTTGATAGTATTTCCCGTATTCTTCGATAGAAATTCGACACAGGTTTCTGGCCGCAATCCGGTTCAAGCCCGCGAGAACTGGCGGTGATATATTTTGTATCTAGATTGATGCTTGAAGCGGTAATTTGGATGGTGTAAATATATTCGATGAGAAATTTGCCGAAGGCCGCCATTTCATGATCACGGCCAATCAACTCAGGGCCGCCCGCGCGCTCCTGAATATAGACCAGCGGCAGACGGCCGAACTCGCCGGTCTCTCAGTCCCCACCATTCAGCGCATGGAAGCAAGTGACGGAGTTATCCGTGGGAATGTCGATTCTCTGATGAAATTGGTTTCTGCCCTGGAGAATGCCGGGATCGAATTGATCAATCCGGGGGTTACGAGTTCGGCCGGTGGTCGAGGCGTCCGTCTCAGGGAGCACGTCGCGAAGCCGAAAATGAAGAACATGAAGCAGTCCAAGCCCTCTACGCCGCGGAGTTTGGAACGGGTGCGATGACCCCTCGAGCCATTCGAATGACGGGTTTCTCGATCGAGGATGATGAAAACGCTGAAGACAAGCGTACTTGCAAGCGGTTTCTCACGCCTTGAGGCGCCTAGTAGCACTGCACATTGATTATGACCGGTTGGTCTTGGGGGCAGAGTAGCTCTGGCAGCAACTTTGGATCAACGAGGATCTCGATGCTGCGAGAGGTCCTTGGCGGCCTTCTGACGAGGCAAGCGCGCTGCAGCGTCAGCACCATCTGGTGAACCGACGGCGTGCTGACGCGGAAATATTCCTGCATGTCGGTTTCGGCCGGGGGCCCGCGATGCAGCCGGCTATAGAGGGATAAAGGCCAGATCCTGCCCCTGCTTGGGCGTGAAGGTTTTTGCCGCAGGACTCACGCCGGCCATCCGATTCAGTTGTTCGTGTGTGCCTCGAACGAGGAGGCACGCCATGAATGTACGCTATCGGGTCGAACTCAGGCGAATCGAGCGTACCGAACTCAGGGCGCTGCTCGGCGGCGGCAAGCATGCGTCCCGCAAGCTCAAGCACGCACGGATTTTGCTGGCCGCCGATGGCCGAGCCAGCGATGAGGCCGACGGCGTTGGATCGCGACTAGACGCGGTGGAAACGTCATCCCGATACTGTGCGAAAAGGATCGGCGTCATCGCAAGGACTATCCCGGTCTGAACGCGCCCTGCGATCACGCCGGCTTGGAATAGCCGAAGGCGCCGCCACAGCCTCAAATGGAATTGGTGTTCTTGGCCGCCTGATCGAGTAGGGCGAGAAGTCCTCGCAAGATCGTGGTGGGCGGCGGAGGACAGCCGGGAATATGAAGATCGACGGGAACCACCTGCGAGACCCCTCCTACCACCGCATAGCTGCCGGCAAAGCAGCCGCCATCCCGGGCGCAATCTCCGACGGCGACGACCCATTTCGGATCGGGGGTCGCATGATAGGTGCGCTCCAACGCGTCGCGCATGTTCTTCGTCACCGGTCCGGTCACCATCAACACATCGGCGTGACGCGGCGACGCAACGAACCGGAGACCGAAGCGCTCGACGTCGTAATAGGCATTGTTCAACGCGTGGATTTCAAGTTCGCATCCGTTGCAAGATCCTGCATCGACCTCGCGTATCGAGAGGCTTCGGCCGAGGCGCCGTCGTGCCGCGCGACCGACGGCAGTTGCGAGCTCGGTCACCGCGGCATCGTCCGGTGACGGTGCTTGCTCGGTGAACGGCCGGCGAAACAGGCTCTCAAAAAGCAGCTTGCGCATCTGGTGCCGTTCCTCAGAGATCGTGGCCCGAATAGGAGCAATTGAAGGATTTGTTGCAGAGCGGGAAGTCGGCGATGATGTTGCCCTCGATCGCGGCCTCTAGAAGCGGCCACTGAAACCACGACGGGTCGCGCAGATGGCATCGTTCGACCTTGCCATCCCGCAAGCGGAGCCAAACCAGAACGTCGCCGCGAAATCCCTCGACGATCGCCATGCCTTCCCGCGCCTCCCGCCGATGCCCCGCATGCGTTCCCAGCGGGCCATCGGGAAGCCGGTCCAATATCTGGTCGATCAGCAAAAGACTCTGTTCAACTTCGCGCACGCGGATCCAGACGCGAGCGTTGACATCACCCTCGTTCAGGACCGGTACATCGAAGCGCAGTGCGTCATACGGCGCATACCCAAGTGTCCTGCGTGCGTCGAATGAGCGGCCGGACGCGCGGCCTACGTAGCCTCCAACGGCATACTGCCTAGCCAGAGCGGCCTTGAGTACGCCCGTATCGACAGTACGATCCTGTAGCGATGCCGTATTGTCGTAGAGCTCGACCAAAGCAGGAAAGCGCAACCGGATGGTATGCAGCGTCGTCCGGATGATTTCTCTCCCTTCCTCAGTGAGGTCGCGGGTCACGCCACCGGGTACGATGATATCACGCATCAATCGATGGCCGAATGCGGTATCGGACGCGCGCAGGATGCTCTCTCGCAACACGCCGCAAAGGGCGTGCATCAGCGTAAAGGAGGCGTCGTTGCAGATTGCGCCGATGTCGCCGAGATGGTTGGCGAGCCGTTCGAGCTCTGCGAGCAAGGCACGCAGCCAAACCGCGCGATCGGGCACGACAAGCTGTAAGGCTGCTTCGGCCGCTCGCGAAAACGCAAACGCGTAGGCGACTGTGCTGTCGCCTGACACGCGTCCGGCGAGCTGGACAGCCCGTTCAAGATTGGCTCCAGTCATGAGCCCCTCGATACCCTTGTGGGTATATCCCAGCCGTTGCTCCAGCCGGGCCACAGTCTCACCGCTGGCCGTAAACCGAAAATGCCCCGGTTCGATAATTCCCGCGTGCACCGGACCGACCGCGACCTGATGCAGACCGTCGGCCTCCACCGGCAGGAAATGATAGGGGGATGCCTTCGACAACGCGTTGATGCGGTTTCCCAAGGGGAAGCGAACGGCCCAACAGTCGTGATCGAACCACGGGCGAGTGTCGGGCAAGCCTTCCGCTGACAAACCAAACAGATCGTTGATGGCGCGCTCCAGTCGAAGCGCCGGCGGGTGGTGTTTGCCGACCGAAGGATAAGTGCGGTCGGGGCAATCCAGGCTGACGGTGGCGACTTCTGCCGTATGTCCATCCATAATCGCCATGTGCACCGTTGAGGGTTCTCCCCAAAGGCCAAGCAGGCTCCAGCGTCCATGTGCCAGCTCGCTTGCCGCAAATGTCCAAACGGAAGCATCGACTGCAGCTCGCGGCCACGGGCTGTGTTGTTGGACCGGGCGGCCCTCCAGCATGAGATCGATCAGCGATGGCATATCCTGTTGATCTCCAAACTATCCAAGAAGGCGTGCCACGTGTTGGAACCATGTGACGAGCGGCGCCGGAAGATAGAGTCCCGCAATCAGAACCAGCGAGAGATGGGCAAACATCGGCACGTAGGAAGCCTCGGCTGACTTGGTGCTGCCTCGAGGTTCGCCAAATGCGACGCTCGTCAGGCGCAACGTCAAAGCGCCGAACGCCAACAACAGCCCGAACACCAGCACGATCGCGAGCAGCGGCTGGCGTGCGAAGGTCGAGCTTACGACCAGGAATTCGCTCATGAAGATGCCGAGCGGCGGCAAGCCGGCGATCGCGACGACGCCCGTTACCAGACCCCAGCCGAGCGCCGGATGGGTCGCGGTCAAGCCCCGGATCCGGGAGATTCGCTGGGTGCCCTTGATCTGCGATATATGCCCGACGGCGTAGAAGATCGCGGACTTGGTCAGGCTGTGCATCACCATGTGCAATAGCCCTGCGAAATTGGCGAGCGGGCCGCCCATGCCGAACGCGAACACGATGATGCCCATGTGCTCGATCGAGGAATAGGCGAACAGCCGTTTGATGTCGCGTCGGCGGTAGAGCATGAAAGCGGCGAAGAGGAGCGAAATCAGGCCCATCGTCACCATCAGGGGGCCGGGAGCGATTGCCGCCGGATTGGCGGCGAGCAATATCTTGAAGCGCAATAGCGCGTAGAGCGCGACATTCAGCAGCAGCCCCGACAGTACCGCCGATATGGGCGTCGGACCTTCGGCGTGGGCGTCGGGCAGCCATGCGTGCAGCGGCGCCAGACCGACCTTGGTGCCGTAGCCGAGCAGCAGGAATATGAAAGCGACGTTGAGAAGCGCAGGATCGAAATTCGCGGCATGTTGGATCAGAAGTGTCCAGACCATGCCGTCCTGCCCCTCGCCCATGACCGGACGCGCCGCCATATAGACCAGGATGGTACCAAACAGGGCGAATGCGATGCCGACACTCCCCAGAATGAAATATTTCCATGCCGCTTCCAGAGCGGCGTGGGTACGATATATGCCGACCATCAGTACCGTGGTGAGCGTCGCAATTTCCACCGCGACCCACATCAGCCCGATATTGTTCGACACGAAAGCGAGGTTCATGCCGAACATCATGGTCTGATACATGGCGTGGTAGAAACGCAGATAAACCGGTGTCAACCGCCCAGTCTCCAGTTCATGCGCGATGTAGCTGGCGCTGAAGATGCTTGTCGTGAATCCCACGAAGGTGTTGAGCACGATGAAGACGATGTTGAGATCGTCGACGAGCACGTACGGCCCCGGCGGCGGACGTTCGATGACGAACAACGAGAGGGCCGAAAGAAATGTCGCCAGGCTCGCCACGACGTTCAACCGGGCCGTCAGCCGGTAACCAGGCAGAACGGCGAGCAGCGCTGCCGAGCCGATCGGAATTACCAGGATGGCTGCGACCGAATCGAAGGAAGCTATGTTCATCGCCGTTCGCCCCGGTAGTCATCGAGCGCGGAGACGTCGACGGAATCGAAACGTTCGCGGATCCGGAACAGGAAGATGCCGATGACGATGAATGCGATCAGGATCGAGAAGGCGACGCTGATCTCAACCACCAGCGGCATGCCCTTGGCGCCGGTTGCCGCCAGCACCAGCCCATTCTCGAGCGACATGAATCCGACGACCTGGCTGACGGCGTTGCGACGGGTTACCATGACCAGAAGTCCGAGCAGCACGACCGACAAGGCAAAAGCGAGATCCTCGCGCGCCAATGGATCGGCCTCCGCGGTCACGCGCAGCATCAGCACCATTGAGAGGGCAACCAGTGCCATCCCGGCCAGCATGGTCGGGCCGATCCCCACGGCGGACTCGATGTCACGATGTATCCCAAGCTGCTTGACGATGCGATGCAGCGCCACCGGAATGACGATCGCCTTGAAGACGAGCGCGATTGCAGCCGTGATGTAAAGATGAGGCGCGTCCTGGACAAAGGCCTGCCAAGCGACGGACAGCGCGAGCACCAGGGCATGAAGCGCAAAAACGTTGAGCAGCGAATAGAGCCTGTCCTGGTACAGCATCATGAAGCTGATCAGGACGAGCCCGCCGGCCAGCGTGTGCGAGACGTCGAAGGAGAGGCTGTGCATCTGCATCAGAAGCTCTTTGACACGAACAGGAGGAGGGTGCCGAGCAGGCCCAGCATGAGGGCCGCACCGAGAAATTGCGGAACACGAAAGACCCGCATTTTCGCCGTGGCGGTCTCGAACAGCGCGAGGAAAAAGCCGGCAACCGCGAGCTTGACGAGGTAGGCGACGGCGCCGATGGCATAGGAAAACGGCCCGGTACCGAAGACTGCTATCTTCCAGGGAAGGAACACGCACGCGATCAGCGAGACATAGAGCAACAGTTTGAGGAAGGCGCCGAATTCGATCATTGCGAGATGGCGACCGGAATATTCGAGAACCATCGCTTCGTGCACCATGGTGAGCTCCAGGTGCGTTGCGGGATTGTCCACCGGTATTCGCGCGTTCTCCGCGAGCGCCACCATGATGAGCGCGATCATCGCCATTCCCAGCGATACCCGTAAGCCGACATAGGACGAGGCCATGAAATTTGCGACCGTCGAAAGTTGGGTCGAGCCGGCAATCAGCGCCGTGCAAAATACAAATAGCAGCATCGCCGGCTCCGCAAGCGCCGCTATCATGACTTCGCGGCTGGAGCCGATGCCGCCAAAACTGGTGCCGACGTCCATCCCGGCGAGCGCAAGAAAGAAGCGTGCACTTCCCAGCAGCGCCACGATGGCAATCAAGTCCGCCGTCCAGTTGAAGAGGAGGCCGGTAGCGAACGTCGGCACCAGGGCGGCGGCAACCCAGATCGCGGCGAAGGTTACATAGGGTGTCACGCGGAACAGCCAGGAGGCGTTGTCCGCCAGCACCACTTCCTTGCGGAGCAATCGCAGGAGATCAAGATACGGTTGAAAGACCGACGCTCCCTGGCGACGCACCAGGCGGGCCTTCATCTTGCGCACAAAGCCGGTCAGCAGCGGCGCCAGCAGCAGCACCAGAAGCATCTGCATGCCTTGCACAAGAATGTCCGACATCACGACCATATCGCGAGAACCAGAAGGAGTGTGACGAGGGTCGCAAAGACCAGGCTGAGATAGCGCCGGATGGTCAGGAACTGTAGGCGATTGAGTTTATCGGCAGAGAAGCCAACGGCGCCTGCTATCGGCTCATACATTCGCTCCCAGATCAGATCGTGCAATTCGATTCGCAGGCGCGCTGGCCTGATATCCCCGGGGGGCGGCATCTCGACATGATCGCGGGCGTGGAACACGAGCGTACCGAAGACGCGGCGGATAGGCTGAGCGAAGCTTCCGCTCGAATATTGGGCCGCGGGTGTCGGATCGGAAAAGCCACAGCCCCAGGCCGGCCCCCGCCTTAAGGCACGAGAGGCAAAGCGATGGATAAAGACGACGGCCGCTGAAGCGGATATCGCGATGAACACCATAACAAGCAGCCCGTTGTATGAACTGCGACTCTCCGCAATCGGCGCGATCGAAAGCCAGGGTTCGTTGGCCTGGATCGGCATGCGGCCGCCGAGGATCTGCAGCGTGATCGGCGAAAGCGCGTCGATCACCAGTCCCGGCAGAATTCCGGCCAGCAAGCAAAGTGCGGCGAGGATGAACATTGCCGAAAGCGAGTAGCGGTCGACTTCCTCTGCGGTTTCCGCCGCCACGCCGCGCGGACGCCCGAGAAAGGTCACGCCGTAGGCCTTCACGAAACACGCCGCTGCCAACGCAGCCGCCAAGGCCAATAGAGCTCCGACCGCAGGCACGGTGATCTTCAGCGCCCATTGCGGCAACTCCGGGCTCTGCAATACAGCCTGGAACATGAGCCATTCCGAGACGAAACCGTTGAAGGGCGGAAGCGCTGAGATCGAGACACAGCCGACGAGAACGGCGAAGCTTGTGTACGGCATGCGATGAATGAGGCCACCCAGCTTGTCCATGTCCCGTTCGCCGGTCGCGGTCAGCACGGCACCGGCGCCGAAGAAAAGCAGACTCTTGAAGAAGGAGTGATTGAGAACGTGAAACAGAGCCGCCGCAAACGCGAGCGCGGCCTGTAGTTTCAGGCCGTTGGCCTGGAAGGCCAATGCAAGGCCGAGGCTTGCGAATATGACGCCGACATTTTCGATCGTACTGTAGGCGAGCAGGCGCTTGAGGTCCTTTTCCATCATCGCATACAAGATCCCCATTACGGCAGTGAGGCCGCCAAGAGAAAGCACGATCACACTCGCCCACCAGCTCGGCTGTCCCAGGAGATCGAATACCACGCGAATGAAGCCGTAGATCGCGACCTTGGTCATGACGCCGCTCATCAGCGCCGAGACGTGGCTCGGCGCCGCGGGATGCGCGAGCGGCAACCAGACGTGCAGCGGCACCAGGCCCGCCTTTGAACCGGCGCCGAGCAACATGAGGATCAATACCAACGTGGCCACGTAGGGCGTATGTTGAGCCGTGCGAATGGCGGCAAATTCGTAGTCTCCCGCCGGCCCCGCCAAGAGGCCGAAGGCTAGCAGCAGGGCGAGCGTGCCGAAGCTCGCCATGACGAGGTAGACGTAACCGGCTTTCGCGTTGCCCGGTTCACGATGGTGCGCCATGACGAGCGCCCAGGACGCGAGCGACATGAATTCCCAACAAAGCAGATAAGAAAACGCATCACCCGCCAGCACCACAAGATTCATTCCTGCCAGGAAGGCGGGGAAGAAGGGCAACACGCGCTGCGGCGCCTCCTCATGATGACCGTAGCCGAGACCATAGAGGCTTGCCGATGCCCCTCCGAGATTGACGACGACGAGAAAGAACGAAGCCAGTCCGTCGAGGCGGAAATGGGCGCCAAGCCACGGCAATCCGATTGGCAGAATCAGATCGGCGGCGTTCGCGGTATCGCCCAGCAACCAGTGAATGGATCCTATCAACGCAATCGCAGACGCGGCTAATGTCGCGCCGTAGATGATGGTCGTGGCGATCGTTGAGCGGCTCAGAACAATCGCCAGAACTGCCGATCCAAGCATTCCGGCAACACACAGCATTTGCAAAACGACAGCCGACATTACCTGCGCGCCTTCATTCCGCTTGATGCTTTGTTCTCTATCTGATTGTTCAAATAGATTTTTGCCGATCCGGAATTGACTTTCAGCCGCACCCCGCGCCCCTCGGCGCTACTGACAGCCCCTTCGTCGATCAACTCAATGCCGGCGGTGTCGAGAGCTGTAATCAGCTTCACCAGCGAATCGACATTGCCCCGAACCATGGCCTCACTCGCCTCCATGCGCTGGATCGTTGGCACTGAAAGCCCGGACAGTTCTGCGAGCCGTCGCTGATCGATGCCGAGGAGCACCCTGGCCGCCCGCAATTGAGCCGCTGTGATCATCGATCGCCCCACCACCCGATTCGAACGACGTCATCCTTCTATCGTAACTAGTCATGTTATAATGTCAATATATGATAGTTAAAACATCTAATCTAAACGAAATGTCATCGCGGGCTGTCGGCATCCAATCCTGATGCGTCGGGAGCCAATATGAGTTCGGCACCCGCGTGCGAGCTCATCGACCATACGTTTGAGGTTGTCGTCGCGGGCGGTGCCGGTTTGCGCGCCACCCAGGGCGCCGTCGGGAGCGGGCCTGACGACCGCCTGCATCACAAGGTGTTTGCGACCCGCAGCGATACTGTCGTCGAACGGCTCGGGCCCGCAATGGCCCGGACGATCGATGCAGGTCGCCGCGTATCGTCGCGATTGTTCCTGACCTCGACATTCGCGTTGCCGCGCCTCCACCACGCTGCCGGACCGATCGTATGGCCACCTCGACCTTCGTCGGGGGCGACGAACGAGGGCTTGGCTTGCCCATTGAACAACGTTAGATGTAAGCGATCGTGTTATCCGTGGTTAAGTTGTTGTCTCAATCTGTTGCGCGAGTCGCGGGACCAGGCAAATCCTGCATGGTTCCCGGTTGGGATTCAGGCTGTTCTGGCTGGGTGTGAAGTCTGGGTCATGACCATTGCGATTGCGAAAGCGCCTGACGAGACTGCAGACATAACGAGCGGCAATGATCCTGATCTTCCGGCGTCGCTGCTTTCCTTCATTCTGGTAGCCAAATTCCTTGGCGTCCCGGCCGACGCTGGTCAGATCGCTCACGACCATGGCTCGCCGGGCGAGCGATACCAGCTTGAGGACCTCGCCCGGATCGCCAAGCGGCTGAAGATCGTCGCCAAGGTGAAGCCTGCGGCCACTGAGGCGCTTCACAAGGTCCCATTGCCTGCGCTCGCCGAATTGGAGGGCGGCGAAGCCGTCGTTCTGCTCAAGATCGACCAGCAGCCGGCTGGATCGCGCTTCCTGATCCAGCGCGGCAATGGCGGGCGCCCCGAGGTGTGGTCGGCGGACGATTTTGGCGGCCGGTATGCCGGACGGCTGCTGCTCATGACGACGCGCGAGCTGATGGCGGGGGCGACGCGCCCCTTCGACATCAGCTGGTTCATTCCTGCGCTCGTGAAATACCGGGGGCCGCTGCGCGACGTGCTGATCGGGTCCTTCTTCCTGCAACTGATGGGACTGATTTCACCTATCTTCTTCCAGCTCGTCATCGACAAGGTGCTCGTCCACCAGTCGCTGACGACGCTCGACGTGCTGGCGGTGGGGCTCTCTGCAGTGCTGATCTTCGAGACCGGATTGTCGGCGCTGCGCAACTGGCTGTTTGCTCACACCACCAATCGCGTCGACAGCGAGCTTTCGGCGCAGCTGTTCCGGCATCTTCTCAACCTGCCGCTGTCGTATTTCGAGGCACGCCGTGTCGGCGACAGCGTTGCCCGCGTGCGCGAGCTCGACCGCATTCGCGAGTTCCTGACCTCGAATGCCGTCACCGTGGTGATCGATCTCTTCTTCACCATCGTCTTCTTCGGCGTCATGTACGCCTATAGTCCGCTATTGACCCTGGTCGTCACGCTGTCGATCCCCCTCTATGTCGCGATCTCGGTGATCGTGACGCCGCCGCTGCGCGCCCGTCTCGACGAGAAATTCAAACGCGGCGCGGAGAACCAGTCCTTCCTCGTCGAAAGCGTCACGGGGATCGGCACGCTGAAGGCGATGGCGGCGGTCGACAATCTGACGGGCCGCGAGGGCCAGTCCACGCGCTTTGCTAGGCGCTGTACATGGCATCGCGGAGAGTCTCTACGAGCGGTTTGTCGGGGAGGGAATGTCGAAGGACAGCGCCTTCCTCAACACCGCGGAGTCGATCACCGGGCCTATCAGTAAGACGATCTCGCGCTCCCGTCTGAAGGCGGTGTACGAGCAGCTTGAGGACAAGGAGAAGGCGGCGTTCCGCGCCGCCTACAACGCCTCGTACCATCCGTGCCGTGAGATTCTCGAGGAGATCTACGACGACGTTGCCTCGGGCAACGAGGTGCGCAGCGTCATACAGGCAACCCGGCGCCACGGCATCTATCCGATGCGTAACATCGACACCACCGAAATGTGGACCGTCGGCGATAAGGTGCGCGTCGATAAGGAGCGCAACTATGCGCCAGTCAATCCGGAAACCGCCGGCGTCTATCTAGCCTGTATGATGGCGCAGGTCGATGTGCTAAAGGATCACGGCCACCCGTATTCGGAGATCGCCAATGAATCAATCATCGAGGCGGTCGATTCGCTCAATCCCTATATGAGCCATAAGGGCGTGTCATACATGGTCGACAATTGCTCGACCACGGCGCGGCTCGGCGCCCGCAAGTGGGCGTCGCGTTTTGATTATATTCTGAAGCAACAGGCCTTCCCCATAATCGGGGGGGCCTCGGTAGGCGACAACACTCCGTTCGACAAGTTCCTTGCCAGCGATATCCACGAGGTGCTTGCGGTCTGCGCCGAACTGCGCCCGTCGGTTGATATCTCCTTAGTGCCGCGGTGAGATGCTGGACCGGGCCTCGCGCATATGACGTTGCGCCGTGGGCGCGGCGTTGTGGTCGGCCGGAAGGTCGGCCAGCCGTTTTCCACCGACTCTGTCTCCCCTCATTGGCTCGACGGGAACGAATCCTTATGCGGCAAGACCGAAGCGCTCTGAGCAAGCTCGGTCAACATCACTTTGACGGCGATCCCACGGACGTTCTTCGCTAGAGGCGCCTACGTGCTGTTCGTCTCGCGACGGCCTAGACGTGGATCGCGTGGCCGAGTGCCTTGAAGGCCGCTTCCTGAATTGCTTCGCCCAGCGTGGGATGCGCGTGGATCGTGCCGGCGATGTCCTGCAGGACCGCGCCCATCTCGATCGCCAGGCCGAATGCGGCAGAAAGCTCCGAGACGCCCTGTCCAACCGCCTGGATACCGAGAACGCGTTGATTGTCGACCCTGGCGACGACGCGCACAAAGCCGGGCTCGCCATGGCGCGTCATCGCGCGGCCATTGGCTGCAAAGGGAAATTGTCCAACCTTGATGTTGATGCCGGCCCGGCGAGCCTCGTCCGGTGACAAGCCCGCGGAGACGATCTCAGGATCGGTGAAGCAGATCGCCGGGATGCAGCGCTTGTCCCACGCGCGTGGCATGCCGGCTGCGATTTCCGCCACCATCTCGCCCTGCGCCATGGCGCGATGGGCCAGCATCGGCTCTCCCGTGACATCGCCGATCGCGTAGATGCCGCGCATCGAGGTCTCGCAATGCTGGCCGATACGGATGAAGCAACCATCCATGTCGAGGACGAGTTGCTCCAGCCCCAATACCTCGGTGACCGGCGTGCGCCCGACCGTGACGAGAATCTTGTCAGCCGTCAGGCTGCGCTCCTGGCCATCGGGCGTCTCGACGCGCAATCCGTCGCCCTGAGCGGTCAGGCCGAGCGCCCGGGCACCGGTCAGCACCTCGACGCCGAGCGCGGTCAAGCGTCTGGCGATCGGAGCCGTCAACTCGACGTCGTAGAGCGGCAGGATGTTGTTCTGGGCTTCCACCACGGCAACCTTGCTCCCCAGCTTGGCGAAGGCGGTCCCGAGCTCGAGCCCGATATAGCCGCCGCCGACGACAACGAGGGATTTTGGCACCTCCGCGAGCGAGAGTGCACCGGTCGAGGAGATGACCCTGCCGCCGAACGGCAGGGTCGGCAGCTCGACAGGAGCCGAGCCGGTCGCGATCACCACCGTCTCGGCCTTGATCGTCTTCGGGCCGGTCTCGGTCTCGACGACGATCGTCTTGCCGTCGCGGAAGCGTCCATGGCCCTGGACGATCTTGACCTTGGCCTTGCGGAGCAGCGCAGCGACGCCGTTGTTCAGCCGATGAACGATACCGTCCTTCCAGGCGATCGCCTGCTTGAAGTCGAGAGCAGGTTGCGCCGCCGTCAGGCCAAAGGGGGTCTTGCCATCAGCTGCCTCCGCCAGCTTCTCGAATTCCTCGGCAACATGAATCATCGCCTTCGAAGGAATGCAGCCGACGTTCAGGCAGCTTCCGCCGAGCTTGCCGCGTTCGACGAGAACGGTGTCGAGGCCGAGCTGGCCGGCGCGGATCGCGCACACATAGCCGCCGGGCCCGGCACCGACTACGAGGAGCTGACAGGTGATTTCGGTCATTGCTTGCTCTGCCTTAGGGGTCGACGAAGATCGTCGCCGGGTTCTCCAGCAGCTCCTTGAGCCTCTGCACGAAGACGGCGGCGTCCCATCCGTCGATGACGCGGTGATCGAAGCTGCAGGAGAGGTTCATCATCTTGCATGGCACGAACTGCGTGCCGTCCCAGACTGGACGTATCGCGATCTTGTTGACGCCGACGATGGCGACCTCGGGATGATTGATCACCGGCGTGGTCGCAAGGCCGCCGAGCGCGCCGAGCGAGGTGATGGTGATTGTCGAGCCGGTCAGCTCCTCGCGCGTCGCGGTGCCCTCGCGGGCGCGCTGCGCGAGACGGTTCAGCTCGATGCTGCAGTCCCGGAGGTCGCGCGCCTCCGCATGCTTCACCACGGGCACGACGAGGCCTGACGGAGTCTGGGTTGCGATGCCGATATGGATGCCGGCATGCTCGTGGACGATGCCGGCCTCGTCGTCATAGAGTGCGTTGAGCGCGGGCTGCTCGGTAAGCGCCTTGACCATCGCCCGCATCAGGAACGGCAGCAGCGTGAGCTTCGGGTGCTCCGGCGCAGGCTTCCTGTTCAGCGTCGCGCGCAGATCCTCCAGCGGCGAGACGTTGACCTCCTCGATGATGGTGATGTGCGGGATGCGAGACTTCGACAGCGCCATCTTCTCGGCAATGCGGCGGCGCAAGCCCACCACCTTGACGTCGGTGACGGCGGTCTTCGGAGCCATGCCGCGACCATGGGTCGGTGCCGGTCCGCGCGACAGGAAGGCGTCGATGTCCTCGTGGGTGATGCGTCCGGCGGGGCCTGTGCCGTGGACCTGGCGCAGGTCCAGGCCGGCTTCCCGCGCCTTGAGGCGTATGGCGGGCGAGGCCAGCGGCTTCTCGCCCGGCGTGCGGCGGACCGCAGACGTGGTCGCCGGCCGGGCCTCGATGGCCGCGGGGCGGATGCGGGCAGGGGGCGTTGGCACAGCATCCGGGGTTTTGGCATTCGTCACGGCCGATGGTGTGGCGACGTCTTCCGTCGGTGCCTCGTCTGCCGGCTCCGAGGCATCATCGCCTGCGACCTTGAGCTTCACGAGCGTCGAGCCGATCGCCACCGCATCGCCAATCCGGGCGCCGATCCAGCTGACCTCGCCTGCGAGCGGCGAGGGAATCTCGACCGAGGCCTTGTCAGTCATCACGGTGGCGAGCAGGTCGTCCTCGCGAACAAGATCGCCCTCCTTGACGTGCCACTCGACGAGTTCTGCTTCGGCGATGCCTTCCCCGATATCCGGAAGCTTGACGCTGCGCTCACCCATCAGCGTGTCTCCATGATGTCGCGCAGTGCTTGCCCGAGCCTGATAGGACCTGGGAAATAGTCCCATTCCTGGGCATGCGGGTAGGGCGTGTCCCAGCCGGTGACGCGCATCACCGGCGCTTCGAGATGATAGAAGCAGTGCTCCTGCACCAGCGCCGTGAGCTCCGCGCCGAAGCCGGAGGTCAGGGTTGCTTCGTGCAGCACGATGCAGCGGCCGGTCCTGGCGACGGAAGCGATGATCGTCTCGAGATCGAGCGGAAGCAGGGTGCGCAGGTCGATCACCTCGGCATCGACGCCCGTCTCCTCGACTGCCGCCAGCGCGACGTGAACCATGGTGCCGTACGTCAGGACGGTGACGGCCTCTCCGGCGCGCCGCGTCACCGCCTTGCCGAGCGGCGTGGTGTAGTGTCCCTCCGGCACTTCGGAGAGCTCATGTTTGGCCCATGCGGTGACCGGGCGATCGTGATGACCGTCGAACGGGCCGTTGTAAAGCCGCTTTGGCTCCAGAAAGATGACGGGATCCGGATCCTCGATGGCCGCGATCAGGAGGCCCTTCGCATCATGGGGATTGGACGGCACTACGGTCTTCAGTCCCGCGACATGGGTGAAGAGTGCCTCGGGGCTCTGGCTGTGGGTCTGTCCACCGAAAATGCCTCCGCCGGTCGGCATGCGGATGACGAGGGGGCAGGTGAAGTCGCCAGCCGAACGATAGCGCAGGCGAGCTGCCTCCGAGACGATCTGGTCGTAGGCCGGATACATGTAATCGGCGAACTGAAGCTCGACGCAGGGGCGCAGTCCATAAGCGGCCATGCCGATCGCGGTGCCGACGATGCCGCATTCGCTGATCGGCGCATCGAAACAGCGCGAGACGCCGTACTTCTGCTGCAGGCCCTGCGTGCAGCGGAACACGCCGCCGAAAAAGCCGACGTCCTCGCCATAGACCACGACGTCGTCGTTGCGAGCCATCGAGACGTCGAGCCCCGAGCGGATTGCCTCGATCATCGTCATGCGCGGCATGGCTCAGACTCCGATCTGCTGGCGCTGCCGACGCAGATGCGGCGGTAGTTCGGCATAGACATCCTCGAAGATATCGCGCGCCGAGGGCTTACCGCCGGAATGCAGGGTGCCGAAGGCCTCGGCTTCCTTCTGCGCGGCGATGACGGTGGCAAGAATCTCGGCCTCGGTCTGCTTGTGGCGCTCCTCCGACCAGGCGCCGGCTGCGATGAGATGCTGCTTGAGCCGGATCACGGGATCGCCCAGCGGCCACTCCTCGGATTCGTGCTTCGGCCGGTAAGCGGAAGGATCATCCGACGTCGAATGGGCGCCGGCGCGGTAAGTGACGTATTCGATCAGTGTTGGCCCGAGGTTGAGCCGCGCCCGCTCGATCGCCCACTTTGCGACGGCATAGGTCGCGAGATAGTCGTTGCCGTCAACCCTGAGCGCGGGGATGCCGAAGCCGAGGCCGCGCGCCGCGAAGGTGCCCGAGCCGCCACGCGCGATGCCCTGGAAGGTCGAGATGGCCCACTGGTTGTTGACCACGTTGAGGACGACCGGCGCCTTGTAGGTCGAGGCGAAGACAAGCGCCGCATGGAAATCCGATTCCGCCGTCGAGCCGTCGCCGATCCAGGCGGCGGCAATGCGGTTGTCGCGCTTGATCGCCGACGCCATGGCCCAGCCGACCGCCTGGACGAACTGCGTGGCGAGGTTGCCCGAAATCGAAAAGAAGCCGTGCTTTTTCGAGGAGTACATCACGGGCAATTGCCGGCCCTTTAGCGGATCATGCTCATTGGAATAGATCTGACACATCATGTCGACGAGCGGATAGTCATGCGCGATCAGCAGGCCGGCCTGACGGTAGGTCGGGAAGTTCATGTCGTCGGGGCCGAGCGCGATGCGGAACGCGCAGCTCACCGCTTCCTCGCCGGTGTGCTGCATGTAGAAAGACGTCTTGCCCTGACGTTGCGCCATCTGCATGCGCGCGTCGAACGTGCGCAGGGTCATCATGTGGCGCAGGCCGGCGACCAGTTCGTCCAGGGAGAGGTCCGGCACCCATGGCCCGATTGCCCGGCCCTCGTGATTGAGCACGCGGATGATCGAGTAGGCGAGGTCACGAATCTCCTCAGGGAGCACGTCGACCGGCGGGCGCCGGACTGAGCCTGCCTTCGGAATCGAGACGCCGGAGAAATCCGGCTTGCCCCCCGGACGGCTTGCAGGCTCCGGAACGTGAAAGCGAAGTGGCGTGGGGCTGTTCATGGAAGCATCCGCTCGTTTGCCGGTTCTGCAGAGACAACGCCTGGCCGACCGGATTCCTCGCGCGCGAGCCCCACGACGCGAAGGTCCGTGATCGCCGGATGGCGCGACAGCCGTTCCGCGATGTCAGCGCAATCGGCCGACGGCTGGACTTCAAGGACCATCCGTATCGTCCGGCCGCCACCGGGGCAGGTCGTCATCGCGACCTGGTCGAGGCCGAAGCCGAACCGCGCCGCGTCGAGGACGAGCCGAACGATCCCGTCAAAGGGGTCGGATGTGGTGGCGATCACGCTGACGGATCGGCGCTGTTGAGGTTGCATGTCACGTTCTCCCGCCGCACAATGATAATCTCCTGGTTCGAGAAAATTTCCCAAAATTCCGGTGTATTGGCCGGAATCGCGGAAAAGTTTCCCGCCGGAATGCAAAAAGACAGAAGGATTGACCCATGCCCTCCAAGCGCAGCCCCGTCGAGGATCTCGATCATCTGGATCGCCGGATTCTCTCTGCGCTTTGCGAGAACGGCCGCTTGACGACGAGTGCGCTGGCGGAGCAGGTCGGGCTCTCGAGTTCTCCATGCTGGACCAGAGTGAAGCGCCTGGAGGAAAACGGAGCGATCGAGAAATATGTCGCGGTGCTCAATCACGCCAATCTCGGATACAACAACATCGCCTTCGTCGAGATCACGCTGGACAAGCATGACGACAAGGTGCTCGATCGCTTCGGTACTGCCCTGTCGCGGATTCCGGAGGTGATGGAGGCCTACCTGGTGACCGGCGATTACGACTATCTCATCAAGGTCGTCGTGCGAGACACCGATCACTACGAGCGCTTCCTGCGACAGTCGTTGTACAGGATACCGGGTATTCGGCAGTCGCGAACGACATTCGGCCTGCGCACCCTGAAGCGCCAGATTTCGATCGATCCCTCCAAGGCCGGTCCGCCGTAAGCGCGGCTGTTTCGAACGGGCCCCTGAGGGGCGGGCTCCCGCGATCGGGAGCCCGACGAAAGATGCTCGTGGCGCCGCGCGCCTAAGCCAGGAGCATTCGGTTCGACGCCAGCTCCCGTGTTCGAGCGGAAGCCAGCGGAGCATCAGAACGCGGTCTTCTTGCCGATGATGCCGACATAGCTCGATCGCACCAGGGCGCCCCATCGCCCATCCTTCTTGACGATCACATAGAAGGAATCGGCCGACAATATCGGCTTGTCGTTGGCGTCATAGCGCGTGAACCGCGTGATGAAGTGCAGCTTGTCGTCGGATTTTTGCACGAGCTTGCGATACGTCCATGCCGAACGCGCCCAGGTCGAGGCCTGCGCCAACTGCTTCGCGTCGTTCGATTGCGCATATTCTTCCGGCGTGTTCCAGATCTGAACCTGGCCGGCGGCGATCCGGATGTGCGGATAATGGACCGTCTTGGCCCAGGCTTCCGCGTCTCGCGAGTTGAATGCCTTCATGAACTCGTCGAGATAGGAGCATCCCTGCTTCAAGAGTTCGTCGTTTCCGGGATTCAGGCACTCATCGTCGGTCTGAGTTTGAGCGAGCGCAACGGTGCTCATGCCAAAAAACACACCCGCGAGCGCGAGCAGTCTGCGGAATTTCATACTTTACCTCCCTGTCAGGTGAAATCGGCTCTGTTTCGTTGTGATTGGTCGAGGCGCCGATCGCGTTTCGATCTTCAAGTAGACGAAGCGCCGAGGCAATGCCGGCGAAGCGCAGTATTTCTGACGGGGGTGTCAGTTTTTCTCAACGGCCGAGATCTCGACGACACTGCCGGTGTGAGCGTGAAAATGCCGGAGGATCAGAAAAACGAAACAGGGGGTCAGAAAAAGCGCCTTGCATGAGGCGGGGAGACCTCGCTCATCTTGCCCACCAAGAAGAGCCTATTGCAGGCGGGGAAACAACGATGATCGCGAGCAGTCAATCCTGCGCGAGGGCTCGGCCCGGTCGCGCCTCCGAAGCCGGAAACGGTTGACCGGAACATGAGCCGCTCGGAGCATCTGGTGCGTGGAATTCCATCGTTCAGGCTGACGCAGGAGGAGGTCATCTTCTGCATCACGCTCGTCCTGATCGCGGCTTTCTCGATCTTCCTGCCCAGGTTTCTCACCGCCGGGAACATCCTCACGCTGCTGAACAACGTCGCGACGCTCGGCATCCTTGCGGTCGGCATGGCGCTGGTCGTCGTCGGGCGCGGCATCGACCTGACCATGATCGCGGTGATGGTGATCGGCGTTGCGTTCAGCATCTGGCTGTCGACCACCGGCCTGCCGTTTGGCTGGGCACTGGTGGTTGGCGGGCTGCTCGTCATCCTCGTCGGCGTCGGCACCGGAACGCTCGTCGCGGTGGCGGACGTGCCGCCGATCTTTGCGACCCTCGGCCTCGCATCGGTGGTCTACGGCGCGGGGCGAATCGTCTTCAAGTCGGACGTGGTCTATGCTCCGACGGGGCACGGCTGGTTCACGTTCCTCGGAACAGGGACGATCGCCGGCGTTCCCGTCTCGGTCTGCGTGGCGGCGGTGCTGGCTGGACTCGTGGCCCTGTTCCTGCGGAAGACCCGCTTCGGGCGGTTCATCTACGCGACCGGCGACAATCCTTTCGCCGCGCGCACCATGGGATTGCCGGCCCGGCCGGTCATCATCTCGCAATATGCCGCCAGCGCCCTGATCGCATTTCTGTCCGGCATCCTGATGTGCGCGGTGGTCTCCGGCATCAACACGCGCCTGTACAACTCGACGCTGATCTACGATGTGCTTCTCGTCGTTGTGCTTGGTGGCATTGGCCTCAGCGGCGGGCAGGGCGGTGTCCGCAATGTGATCGTGGGCACGATCCTCGTCGGCGTTCTCACCAACGGCATGACGATCCTCAACATCAGCTTCACGGCCCAGAACCTCATCAAGGGCGTGATCCTGCTTGGCGCTCTGGCGATCGATGCGCTGCTCAATCCGCGCGACGAACAGACCTCGCAGAGTGGCGATATCTAGGGCGAACGCCTCAAGCGATTACAAACCGGGAGGACATCATGGTTTCAGTTCTGCGAAAATTGTTGTTGACGGGCCTCGTGCTCGGGGGCCTTGCGTCCGCGACGCCGAGCATCGCCGCCGAGGTGCAGCAGGTCGGCAGAGAGGCATATCTGAAGGCCCTCAAGGGCAAGAAGGTGATCTTCGTTCCGATCTCCCAGGGCTTCGACCTCAACCAGGCCTGGGTGACGGTATGGCAGCGGCATGCTCAACGCTACGGCTTCACGCTCGAAGTGCGCGATCCCAACATGAATACAGAGGCGGGCATTCGCGCGCTGACCGGCGCGATCGCCGAGAAGCCCGATCTGCTGATCGTGCAGAATCCGGACGTGCAGACCTATGCGCGCCAATTGAAGCAGGCTCAGGAGGCCGGAATTCCGGTGCTT
Organism: Bradyrhizobium sp. 1200_D9_N1_1; assembly: GCF_052075915.1. Classification (NCBI taxonomy): domain Bacteria; kingdom Pseudomonadati; phylum Pseudomonadota; class Alphaproteobacteria; order Hyphomicrobiales; family Nitrobacteraceae; genus Bradyrhizobium; species Bradyrhizobium sp. 1200_D9_N1_1. The sequence continues at coordinate 2,889,949 of NZ_CP197226.1, forward strand.
CAGGTCAACATGCAGTCGGCGACCCAGACGGATTCGTATGTGGGAAACGATTGGATCGAGATGGGCCGGCTCGAGATGGGCGAACTGGCCAAGGCCTGCGCCAAGGGCAAGGGCCCGTCCACCAAGGTCGTCTGGCTCGCCGGGGTGGAGACCGGTGCGGCCAACATCTACATGCGCCAGGGCATCAACGAGGTGCTGGTCGCCAATCCCGACCTTCAGCTCGTATCTGATCAGGCCGCCAACTACGACTCCGACAAGGCGCGCCAGATCACTGCGACGGTTCTCCAGCAGCATCCCGATCTCTGCGGCGTGATGGGCATCTGGGACAACGCCGAGGTCGGCGCCGGAGCTGCCGTGGCAGCCGCAGGCAAGACCGGGCAGGTCACGATCGTCACGAATGGCGCAGGAAGCCAGACCGGTTGCGACAGCATCAAGAAAGGGCTCCTGACCGTCGTCTACAACTTCCATGCCGACATCCAGGGCGAGATCGCGGCAGGCCAGATATCCGAGTTGCTGCAAGGCAACCGCAAGGCCGCCGCCGTCAAGGACGTGTTCTTCGGGCCGGTGACGCGGGTCGACAAGAACAATGCGACGGGCCGCAACTGCTGGACGCTCGACGAACTCAAGTAAGGGGCATGTGGCGCTACGGCCCCAGGCCGGCGCGCGCAGGGAATGGACGAGATGAGTTTATCGACCGATATCGTTCGCTGGCGGTACAAGCTCCTCCCCGATCACGTGATCGGGGAGGTCCTCACCAAGAAGTGGGTCGACAGCGCCATCCCGTTCCTGGCGCTGGCGCTGCTCGTGTTCGGTCTGGGGCCGTTCGTTCCGCACTTCTTCGAATGGACCACGCTCGGAAACCTCGCGCGCCAGTTTGCGGAGTTTGGGCTGATCGTTCTCGGCCTCACGATCGTGATGATGTCGGGCGGAATCGATCTGTCCGTCGGTTCGGTTTTCGCACTGTCCGTGCTGATGTCCCTGATAGGCATGAATGTCGAGGGATGGAGCGCTGGTACTGGTCTCGTTGCCACACTGGCTGTCGGAGCCTCATGCGGTGCTTTGAACGGGCTGCTTGTCGGCTATGTCAGGATGCGGGCGTTCCTCACGACACTGGTCACCCTCATCATCTTCCGATCGTTGTTCGAGATCGTCTTTCCCGAGTTCTCGACGGCGATTGTGACCAACATGTCCGACTCCGCCGCGTTTGAATATCTCGGCACCGCGAATATCGGGCTGGCGCCGGTCTCCTTCCTGATCACTGCCGCCATCGCAATCGGCGTTCACGTGGTGCTCTCGCGCACACGGTATGGCTGGCATCTACTCGCCGTCGGTGGGGCGCGCCGTTCGGCGTACAATGCCGGCATCAATGTTCGCTGGACGATCTTCAGCGCCTATGTTTGTTGCAGCACCCTCGTCGCCCTGTCCGGATTCCTGTTCGCAAGCCGGATCGGAAGCGCGGCGTCGGACGTCGGGGCGGGACTCGAGCTGCAGGCGCTCACGGCCACGGTGCTGGGTGGTATCTCGCTGGGCGGCGGGCGGGGCACGGTCTCCAAGGCGATCATGGGGGCCGTCTTCGTGCTGCTCCTGTCGAACAGCTTCCTCGCGCTCGCGATCTCCGGCCCCGGGGCCGACCTCGTGCTGGGTCTGATCCTTGTCGCCGCCGTCTTCCTTGACGTGCGCTGGGTCAAGAACCGCCACAAGCTGCTGCGGAGCGTCTACATTTCCCCGGCCTATGCCCGCATGCCCGACCCCGTCCCAACGGACCCGGGCGCGGGCGCCATGGCACCGAACGACAGGCTGCGCGACGTCGGCGTCATCGGCCTTGGCATTCTGGAGGGCGCCGAGGACGTCATCTTCGATCGCCACGACAACCTCTACACAGGCAACCGTCACGGCGACATCGTGCGCTGGCTTCCGCCCGATTATCAGCGCTGGGAGGTGCTGGCGCATATCGGCGGCTCGCCGCTGGGGATGGCGTTCGATCGCCAGGGACATCTCAACATCTGCGTCGCGGGAATGGGCCTCTATCAGGTCGAGATGAACGGCACGGTGCGCCGCCTGACCGCGGAGACGAACCGGAGCCTGCTGTCGATCATCGACGATTCCAACATGAAGCTCGCGGACGATCTCGACATCGCGCCCGATGGCACCATCTATTTCAGCGAGGCGACGACGCGGTTCGAGATGCACGACTGGTATTCGGACGCGCTCGAGAGTCGCGGCAACGGCCGTATCATCCGCTACGATCCGAAGACCAGAAGGACCCGGACCGTTCTGAAGAACCTGGTGTTTCCGAACGGCATCTGCATGTCCTACGATAACGAGTCCCTGCTCTTCGCGGAAAGCTGGGCTTGCCGGATCAGTCGGTACTATTTCGATGGACCGAAGAAGGGCGAGGTGGAGGTCGTCATTCCGAACCTTCCCGGTTACCCCGACAACATCAATCGCGCGTCCGACGGGTGCTACTGGCTGGCCTTGATGGGGATGCGTACACCGGCGCTCGACCTGTCGCTCGAGATGCCGGGCTTCCGCAAGAGGATGTCGCGGCGGTGCTCCGAAGATGCCTGGCTGATGCCGAATTTGAACACCGGTTGTGTTCTCAAGTTCAACGAGCGTGGCGAGATCCTCGAAAGCTATTGGGATCAGGGCGGTCAGAAGCATCCCATGATCACCTCGATGCGCGAGCACAAGGGCGTGCTTTATCTCTGCGGAATCTTCAACAACAGGATGGGGACATACCGGCTGGAGGGAGCCGACCCCGCGTTCTGCGGTGTGGACAGCTATTGGGGCCACCGCTCGTGAAATGGATCGACAAAGTGCTGGGGCGCCGCGAAGGCGCGGTCACGGTGCCAGTGCTCGACGGCCCGTTCCTGCCGAACCAGAAGCTCGAGGCCGCGCCGGTCCTCTGCCAGGTCGATCAGGTCGACAACCTCGTGGCTCTCGGTGCCAACCTCTTTGCCTCGAGCGGCTCCGGGCTGCTCCGTCTGCGGCCGACCTCCTCCTCAGGTCCGGAGACAATGGCAAGGTTCGATGCCCCGATCTCGGCGATGGCTGGACTCGGGGATGCGCTGGCGATCGGGCTGGACCGCAAGGGACTCGTCGTGCGGGGCGGTCGCTTCGACGGCAAGGTGGTTCAGCCTTCTGGTGACGTCCTGCATTGCCCGACCGCGATCGCGTGGCTGGACGAGTCGACGCTCGCCGTGTGCAACGGGTCGAAACATGTCGGTGCACTCGACTGGCGGCGTGCGCTGATGACGAAGGATCTTTCCGGCTCAGTCGTCGTCGTCGATCTCGTCGAGGACCGGGTTACGATCGCAGCGACTGGATTGGGGTGGCCATCCGGATTGGCGGCATTAGACGGACAGGTGTTCGTCTCCGAGTGTCTGCGTCACCGCGTCCTTGCGCTGGCGCTTCCGGCTGGAAAGCCCGTTGAGCTTGTCACCAGCCTGCCTGGCTATCCCGCACGCCTGACGCGCGCGGCTGCCGGTGGTATTTGGCTTTCCTTCTATTCCGTGCGCAACCAGCTCGTGGAGTTCATCCTGCGCGAGGATGAATACAGGACCCGCATGGTCAACGAGCTGCCGGAAGAGCACTGGGTGGCCCCGTCACTCTGTTCAGGACGCAGCTTCAAGGAGCCGATGCAGGGAAGCCAGCTGAAGCAGATGGGCATCCTGAAGCCCTATTCGGTCACGCGGTCTTATGGGCTGATGGCGTATTGCGACGCGAGCATGACGCCCATCGGATCCTTCCACTCCCGCGCGGACGGCACGCGGCATGGTGTCGTGGCGGCCGCCGAATGCGCAGGTGCGCTCTACCTCGCCAGCCGCGGTTCGAACGCGGTCCTGGAAATCCGCGATCCGGCGACGGCCCTCTCGGAGTAATCGCATGCAGCCCATTCTGGAGATCCGCAACGGAACGAAGCTGTTTGGAAGGATCCCCGCCTTCCAGGAAGTCGATTTCGCCGTTTCGCCGGGAGAGGTACACGCCATTCTCGGCGAGAACGGTGCCGGCAAGTCGACGCTGACGAAGGTTCTTGCCGGCGTCTACAAGCTCACGTCCGGAGAGATGCTCCTGAACGGGACGCCGGTGCAGTTGTCGACGCCTGCCGAAGGCCTGAAGCAGGGTGTTGTCATGGTCTACCAGGAGACCAATCTCGTGCCGTCGATGACGGTGGCACAGAACATCTACCTAGGCGAGGAGAAGGTGTTCAATAGGCTGCGGGGACTCTACATCCAGGCCCGACAATTCCTGGCTGGCATGGGATTCCAGGTCGATCCCACGGCACAGGTCTCGCAGCTCGGAGCGGCGCAAAAGCAGATGGTGGAGATCGCGCGCGCCGTTCATCACAAGGCGAAGGTGATCATCTTCGACGAACCGACGGCGACGCTCACGCCGGAGGAGAAGCGGCACTTCTTCAACCTGATCCGGCGTCTGGTGGCCGACAAGGTCGCGATCATCTTCATTTCGCACGCGCTTGAAGAGGCGCTGCAGCTGGCCGATCGCATTACAATTCTCCGGGACGGGCGGCTGGTCGCATCGGATGTCAAGGAGACGTTCACGCGCGATACGGTCATCCAGGCAATGGTCGGACGAAACCTGACCGAGACGTTGCATGGCGATCACGGCCGCCCGCCCAGGCCGTATGGTGAACGGGTGCTCAGCGTGGAGAATTTGTCTTCGGGCACGATGGTCCGCAACACGTCATTCTCTATCTTCGCAGGACAGGTGACGGGTGTCTTCGGGCTGGTCGGCGCCGGTCGCACCGAAATGATGAAGGTGGTCGCTGGCGTGTTGAAGCGGGACATCTTCCATGGTGGAGAGATCAAGTATCGCGGCAAATCGGTCCGCTACCGGGTTCCGCGGATGGCGGTCCGCGAGGGCATCGTCTACGTCACGGAAGACCGCAAGTTCGACGGTTTTTTCGAGACAATGACGGTGGCCGAGAACCTGCATCTGGGCGAGCTCTCGCGCTTCTCGAACCCGCTGTCCGTGATCTCGATGACACAGGCGAAGGAGCTGGCGCGACAATGGGCCGGGCGGCTTCAGCTTCGGTCGATCAATGAAAAGGCCAGGGTGATCGAACTCTCCGGCGGCAACCAGCAGAAGGTCGTCATCGCGCGGTCGCTCATCCAGAAGCCCAGGCTGATCATCTTCGACGAGCCGACCCGCGGTGTCGACGTCGGCGCCATCGTCGAGATCCACCAGTTCATCAATAGCCTGGCTGACGACGGTCTCGCCGTGGTCGTGATCTCCTCCTACCTGCCCGAGGTCATGGCACTCTCGGACCGCATCCTGGTCGCAAAGCGGGGAAAGATCGTCGAAGAGATCAAGACAGCCGAGGCAACCGAGCAGCAGATCATGTACGCCGCCGTCCACTAGGCGGCCTGCCACAGCATATGCCGGCTGTCCCAACACGATCATGTGGGGCACGACACCGGCGACCGGACATGCAAGAGATGAACGAGGTCACCGTGACGAGGGTCGGAATTATCGGCGTGGGCCTGATGGGCCACGGCATCGCGAAGAACGTCCTGGCGCGGGGCCGCTTCCCCCTGGCGTTTCTCGATCACCCGGGCAACCAGCCCGTCGACGATCTCGTCGGACTCGGTGCCACAGCCTGCAAGACTCCTGCTGACGTCGCGGAAGCATCGGACATCATCATCCTCTGCGTCACCGGTTCGCCCCAGGTCGAGGCGGTTCTCACCGGTGACGCGGGCATCTTGTCCCGGCTGCGCAAGGGAACCATCATCGTCGATTGTTCGACCGCATTGCCGGAATCGACATTGCGGATGGCCGCGGCCGTCCGCGCCGCCGGCGGGGCCTTCCTCGATGCGCCCATGACCCGCACGGCAAAGCATGCGGAAGATGGGGCGCTGAACCTTCTGGTTGGAGGCGACGAAACAGATTTTCAGAATGCCTGCGCGGTCCTCGCATCCTTCACCGAGCGGGTCGAAAGAGTTGGGCCGGTGAGCTTTGGTCATCGGCTCAAGCTGCTCCACAACTATGTCTCGATCGGGTTCATGGCGCTGCTCAGCGAAGCCGCCGCACAGGCGGCCGATGCGGGCGTCGATCCCGCGGTTTTCGTCGATGTCCTCGCCAAAGGAGGTGGGGCCGGCGCTGCGCTACAGCGTATGACGCCAGCCATCGTGACGGACGACGTCGGCACGGTCCCGTTCTTCATCGGCAATGCGTTGAAAGACATCGATTATTACCGGACCATGGCAAGCGCATCCGGCGCATCCAGGACGATCGCGGACGGCGTTGCCGGCGCGATCGCGGCAGTGGTCGAGAGCGGTCACGGCGAGGCGTACATACCGGAATTGGCGCGCTTTCTGCGGAAGCCGCACCCGGCCGCCTAGAGGCCCTGCCCGAGTCGAAGAATCACCGCTATGAAAGCGCGAAATCAGACAACGGCGAGGCATCCGTCCATCGCCTCTGTTGAGACAGGAGTACTACGATGACGAAAGCTGAGATCCGATTTCCGCTCGACGGCCGAGCCCGAAAGATGTTCGTCGATGGCGCGTGGGTGGAAGCCCGCTCGGGCAAGGTCTTCGAGACGCATAACCCCGCGACCGGCGAGGTCATCGGTCGCGTGCCGCGCGGCGAGGCGGCCGACATCAGCGTGGCGGTCGCTGCGGCCCGACGCGCTTTCGTAGGACCGTGGAGCCGTTTCAAGCCGTTCGAGCGGCAGGCGCTGCTCCTGCGTATCGCCGACCTGTTCGAGAAGCACTGGGAGGAGATCAGCCAATCCGATACGGCCGATATGGGAATGCCGATCGCCCGGACGCGCGCAAACAAGCTTCGCGTGATCGGCATGCTGCGATACTACGCCGGCATGGCGACCGCGCTCCATGGGCAGACGGTAGATAATTCGCTTCCGGGGGACATCGTCTCGTTCACGCGGAAGGAGCCCGTCGGCGTGGTTGGCGCCATCATCCCCTGGAATGCGCCGACGGCCGCATCGGTCTGGAAGATCGGGCCCGCGCTCGCAACCGGCTGCACGATCGTGCTGAAGCCGTCGGAAGAGGCGCCGCTGACGCCGCTGCTGATCGCGGACCTGATGAACGAGGCCGGCGTGCCGCCCGGCGTCGTCAACGTGGTGACCGGAACCGGGGTGGAGGCCGGCGCACCGCTGGCCGAGCATCCCGATGTCGAGAAGATCGTCTTCACCGGCTCCACCGCGACCGGCCAGGCGATCATCCGGGCTTCGGCCGGAAACCTCAAGCGGGTGTCTCTCGAGCTGGGCGGAAAGTCACCGGTCATCGTCTGTGCCGACGCTGATCTCGACAAGGCCGTGCCGATCGCCGCGATGGCCGCATTCGCCAATTCGGGCCAGATCTGCATCGCCGGCTCGCGCCTGTTGGTGGAGCGTAAAATCCATGATGAATTGGTCGAGCGGCTCGGGAAGTTCGCCTCGGCCCTGAAGATCGGCGATGGCGCGGATCCGACGACGGAGATCGGACCTCTCGTTTCCCAGCGACAGCTCGACAAGGTCGAGGGCTTCCTGCAAAGCGGGCGCGAGGAGGGCGCGAAGGTGGTGGCCGGCGGCCGGCGCGTGAGGGAGGGGAATCTTGCGAAGGGTAACTTCGTCGAGCCGACCGTGTTCGCCGGCGTCTCCGATGATATGCAGATCGCCCGTGACGAAATCTTCGGGCCGGTTATTTCCGCACTGCCGTTCGACACCCTCGACGAGGCAGTGGAAAGAGCCAATGCGACGCCGTACGGGCTCGCGGCAGGTGTCTTCACGCGCGACGTGAGCAAGGCCCACGTCATCTCTCGCAGCCTCCGCGCAGGGTCGGTGTGGGTGAACACCTACCACGCGCTGGATCCCGCAATGCCATTCGGCGGCTACAAGATGAGCGGATATGGCCGCGAGGGCGGCACCGAGCATCTCGACGAATATCTGCACACGAAGGGTGTCTGGATCAAGCTGGACTGACCTTGAGACGCATGCGATCGCATGCGTGCCTGCCGTGCGCAATCTGAGGCAACCACAGATGCAATTCACCGAGCGAGTATCATGAAAGACACTTACACAATTGCTGTCGTGCATGGCGACGGCATCGGCCCTGAAGTGGCGCGTGCGGCGGTCGCGGTGCTGCAGGCCGGCGTCCAGGCCGGCACGCTGCGGTTCGTGGACTATCCCGCGGGCGCCGATCATTTCCTGAAGACGGGGGACTCGTTCCCGGCAGCCTCGTTCGAGGGCTGCAGGACAGCCGACGCCATTCTGCACGGTGCGGCCGGCATTCCCGGCGTGGTCCATCCCGACGGGACCGAGGCCGGGCTCGACTTCACGTTGACGCTCCGCTTCAAGCTCGACCTTTTTGCCAATGTGCGGCCGATCAAACTCTACAAGGGCGTTCCGTCGCCCCTGGGGCGGCCGGGTCCGATCGATTACGTCATCGTCAGGGAGAACAGCGAAGGGCTCTATGCCGCGCGCGGCGCGGGTGCGCTACTGAGGGAAGAAGTGGCTGTCGATACCCTCGTCCAGACCCGGAAGGGCGTCGAGCGCATCGTACGGTTCGCGTTCGAACTGGCCAGAACGCGCAACGGCTCGCCGAAGGACGGACGACGCCGCGTGACCTGCTGCGACAAGGCCAATGTGCTGCGGACCTACGCGTTCTTCCGTGCCGTGTTCGACGAGGTGGCGAAGGAATATCCCGACATCGAGGCCGAGCACGTCCTAGTTGACGCGATGACGGTTCATCTCGTCAACAAGCCCTCTCATTTCGACGTCATCGTTACCGAGAACATGTTCGGCGACATCATTTCCGATCTCGGTGCGGCGACGGTCGGCGGCATGGGCATGGCTCCATCGGAAGAGGTCGGTGACGGGATCGGTTTCTTCCAGGCCTCGCACGGCTCGGCGCCCGACATCGCGGGAAAGGGACTCGCCAATCCCTATGGAACCATCCTGGCATCGATCCTGATGCTGAGGCGTCTGGATCAGCGCCATCGCGATAGCCGGCTGAAGCTTGGGGCCGACAGGATCGAAGCTGCGGTGTGCGCCGGGCTGGAGGACCCCGCATTGAGGACCCGCGACATCGGCGGCGTCGCGCCGACCAATCAGGTCGTGGATGCTCTGCTGAAACGGCTTTGATGCGCCGGGCTCAGCGGAGCTGGGCAAGGCTGGTTCGTATCAAGGTAATCAGCCGTTCGGTGTTGGGGCGGAGGATCGGCCCGCGCGCGGTGATCAGGCCGACCTGACGGAGCCCGACATGGTTGGAGATCGGCACCATGCGAAATTGCTGCACTCCGGCCTGCACCAGCGCGACCCGGGGCACGATTGCAATGCCGAGCCCGGACGCCGCAAGGGCCATTGCCGTCGTGGCCTGCTGGACCTCGAACGGGACATCGAGATGGATTCCGAGTGTCTCCAGCGTGTCATCGATCAATCCCCGGACAGCAGTCGATTTCGACAGCATGATCGTGGGCTTGTCGACGAGGTCGGCAAAGCAGACGCTCGATTGTCCCTCGTCGAAGACGGGCGGCAAGCAAGCATAGAGCGGATCCTCGAGGATCGGCTCGAACTCGAAATCCTCCATGCCAGGAATCTGCGGACCAACTCCGAATTCGACATCCCGCCGTCGCAGCAGTTCAAGCATGGGCCCGGTCGGCAACTCCATGAGTTGCACCTGGGTGTTCGGATGACGGATCTTGAAAGTCGCCAGGATGTTCGGAAGCCAGCCGGTCGCAAGCGTCGGGACGCAGGCCATCTGAATGTGGCGGCTGCGCGACTGAGCTGCTTCCGTCAGCAAATCGAGCCCTGACTGGACCTCCTGCAGGGCGCGCTTGGCCTGTTCGAACAGGATCCGGCCCTCGGGCGTCAGTAGGACCTTCTGCGGCGTTCTGCGAAAGAGCTGGACGCCGATCTGCTCCTCCAGCCCGCGGACCTGCATGCTCACCGCGGACGGAGACCGGTTCGATTCCTGTGCGGCTTTCCTGAAGCTTTCGTGCTCCGCCGCGAGCAGGAAGGTATGGAGAAGCTTGAGATTGATGTTCGACAACGGCTGCTACCTTGTTCGGCGTCTATGCTGTTTATCGCAGGGGGACGAGGGTTCCTCTCTTTGCCCGGAATGGGGCCACCCGCAATATCCAGTGCTGATTGGCAGGCACGCGCACGAAGAAATCTGCAGCCAGGTTGCGGTGCAGCAAGTCCCGGTCGGCCGGGCAAAAGCAGCGTTGTGATCGTGCGACAGACGCCCATTTTCGGCCGGATAAGCTCCAGTCTGAGGCCGGCAAGCCATTGATTGCTCTCAACCCGTCGCAATCTCTTAATCAGCGGGTCCGAGGTTCGAGCCCTGGTGCGCCCACCAAATCGGCGGCTTAACGGGGGGAACCGTTTGAGCAGCTGATTTCTCGGACGGTCTTTTCCGATATCGGGCCCTGACGATGTGTAAGGCTACCCCGCGCTATAGCTTGAGGTCCTGCATCAAAGTGACTGCGCTGGCGGTGACGTGATCTTACCGCGCGGACGATCTCACCCGCCGGAGAGGGCGATCCGGACCTTGACGGACTGGAGCGAGAATCCCCGTTCTTCAATCGGTAAGAAGTCAGGTGATCTTCAAGTCCATACCGGAGACGCCATCCATCAATCCGACCGTGGATGGTCGGTTCGCGCATCAATCGCGACCACATAGTCTGCGTGAAGAGTAAGCGGAGCCTTCGATCCGTCGAGAACCACACGGAGACTCTTCGGATAGTATCCAACGCCAATCACTCTCCCGGTTTTTCCAGCCAAGCGAGGGCCCGCTGTGGGCTTTACCTGAATACGCGACCCCGATGGAAATTTGGGGTTGGTTTGGGCCGATCCTGACATGGTTGGCCTACGGTTTGACGTAGGTCCAGCCCATCTCCTGCAATTCCATCACGCGCACGACGCCCGACTTCACGACCTCCGCCTGCCGAACAATCGGTATGTCCTTGCTCTCGGCCTTCTGCATTTTCTCCTGGGTGTTGCCGCAGGCCTTGAACGAAACCTCGGGCGTGCTCAGGGCCATCTCCTCGATGCGCGTCTTTACCGGCGAGGTGTCTTCACGCAGCATGTGCAGGCCGGGCCCGAACGTGACGACCTCGATCTTCACCTTCTCGCCAGCGTCCTTGTAGTATTGCGCCACATTGGTCGCGTTGTTGAGCGCGAGATTCATCGCTGCGGGGTCGTTGGTATTCACCTGCAGGATCAAATGATGTTCTCTTTTCTTTGCTGCGGCCGAATCCTCCATGCGGGCAAACGCGGATTGCTTCCGCGTCGCCGTCGCCGTCGTCGGCTTCGCCACGTGTTGCCTCGCATGGCCCGCCTTGTGCGGGACGGGTTGCCCGTCCGCCGGCGTCCAGTACTTTCCGCCCTGCTCCGCGGCCGAAAACGATGCGGAAACCAGAACGGCGATCGCTGCCATCACGACCGATTTGGCGATATGTTGAAATCTGATCATTATCCGCCTCCATCGAAGAAAATCATATGCACACCATCAACGATTTGGTGTCGCGATCGCGCGCGGCCATTTGCACGCCGCGGCGATCTTCGCACGCGCCGCATCCAGCCCGGCGAGGGAGAACGTCCCGTCACGGGCAGCGCCGCCCCGTGGTGAGAGCAGGACAATAAGGTCCCCGCTGCCTGGAAGCGACTGCAGTAAGCGAACAACGTCCCCGGTGAACGCGATGCCGGGACCGAATGCCGGGACGGCTGCCGCAACCTGCACCGCCGGATTGTCATTGACGCGATAGGAAATTGCATCGTCACCGCCTCCGCGGGAGATGCCGGGTCCCGCGAGTGCCAGCTCCGTCCGGCCGCCGCGGCAGCGGATCGATAATTGCATCGCGGACTCGCCGGTCCCGGTGCGCGACGATGTCGTAGCGGTCGCGATCGGTGAATAGTCGATGGGGGAGGTTGTCTGGCTGACGATCCAGTCGTCTTCGGGCGTCGGGCGATTCTGAGGCGCGATGGTACGCGTCATTTTATTCAGACACGCCAGGCGCTCCGCGTGGTCCTTCTGAAGGCAGGAACGGAGCTGCGTCATGGGATCCTGGGCCAACGCAATGCCGCCTGTAGCTCCGAGCACAATAAGAAGAAGGACCGCGGCGCGTTTCATTGCGATGCTTGTGTTGCGCGGGGCTGGCGATCCAGCCACAGCTGCGCCGCAGGGACGCGCGTGAGACCCGGAACCGTCGCAGCAAGGTTGATGGATTTCCACTTCGGATCGAAGCCTGGCCCCTGCAATCTGTCGATCCGGGAGAACAGGTGATCGATGAAGCGCGCGACGCGCTCAGAGCGGTTCGAGTTGGCCGGCCAATTGAAGGCGACCAGAGCGGTCGGCACGGCGATCGTTGAAACCCGTTCGCCCGGCTTGATCAGATTGGGATAGTCGGTCCCATCGAGGGCGGCGGGAAGATAGTAGTCCTCGAACTTGCTCTCGTAGGGGAGGGGCAGGAACTTGAAACCTGGCTCCCAACGGCCCCGCACGAAAGCATCCACCGGCTTCGAAGTAATGAAGACGACGGCGGCCATCTCGCCCTTGCGCATCTGCTCGAGCGCGACCTGATGTGGAATGAACGTCTTCTCGACCTCGAGATTGAGGCGACTGAAGATCAGCGGCCCCGAATACGCCGCAGCGGTGCCCAGCGTATTGAAGTTGACTTTCTTGCCGGCGAGATCGTTCAAGGTTCGAATCTCGGGTCGAACGAAGATATGCAGCTCGGACGGAAATAGATTGAGGACATACGCAATTCGTCGCTGGATGTCCGGCACCTGGATCTTGTATTCCTCGAGCGCGTCGGAATTGATGATCGCCGCGTCGATGCCGCGCAAATAGAGCAGGGAATTGAGGTTCTCCGCAGCGCCACGAGTGACAACCGGCAGAACATGCAGGTTATCTCCATCGTCGACCACACGGGCGATCTCCGCCGCCAGGCGGATCGGCGCGCCCTCGAGGAGACCTCCGGCCAGGCCGATCGTCCAGGCGTTCATGGAGATCACCTGAGGCCTTGGCTGCGGCGGCTCGGGCCGTGCCAGACGAATCTTGTGAGGTCGAGTATCTTGCGGCCGCGCATCCGCCCAAGGTTGAATCGCCAGCAGCAATGGTGCGAACGACGCGAGCAGGAGCAGCCGACGCAATCCTGTAAGCCTTTTCATCGACCAACTCCTCTAAACATGCTGCATCCGTGTCGGCGCTTTCGATCCTTGATTGCGCGTGGCCGGTTTGGAAAATCGCCGCACAAGACCGTGTTATCGACGCAAGGCTTCGAAGCGCGCTTTCGCCTCCTTGATTCCGCCGGCTTCGGCCCGCGCATAGAGATCTCGCGCCCTGGTCGCGTCCCCGTGAGTTCCATACGTTCCAAGACTGGGTAGGATCAGCGGATCGTAGGTTTCAGCGAGTACGAAGATTGCCTGCGCACTGCCCATCCCGGCGACGTGCTCCAGCACGATCCGCGCTGCGCCGATGTCTCCCTGTTCGAGCAGCAAGCTCGCGCGCGCGATCAGCCTCGCGACTTGCACTGCTTCGTCAGGATTGACCCGGGCGTCGCCTGGGCTGCGCGCCACTATGGCCTGATCTTGGACTTGCTTATCCTGGGCTGGCTTCTCCTGGACCGGCTGATCCTGGATTTGTCGCGCCGGCGCTGCGAACGGCTCACGCATGGCCTTTCCGGTCGTCGCCGGCTGAGACGCGGGCGAGGGATGTTTCGCCACAAAGGCGCCGTTGTCGAGACGCGCCAATGCGATCTCCGTCTCCAGTCCTTCGGCCCGCTCGCGCTCACGCTGCAACAAGCCGCGCAGCTCGGCCGAGTCTCGCTCTCCGGCCTGCTTGATCCGTAGGACTTCCTCGCTCGCCTTGGACGCTCGCTCGGTCTGCGCGTCGAGATCGCGGCCTGCTTTCGCGATATCCCGGGCCAGCTGCTCGGCCCGCTCGCGCTCCCGTTGCAGCGATAGCCCCAAGGAGGCGACTTCGCTCGCTTCAGTCTGCTTGTGCTGTGCCGCTTCCTCGCTGGCTTTGGCCGCTTGAGCTTCGTATGCGTAGATCTTGCTGCGTGCCATCGAGAGATCCTGCGCCAGCGCATCGGCTCTCTCGTGCTCCTTCTGCATCGATCGTATCTGCTCCGCGGCGCCGGCTTTTGCGGCCTGCGTCAGCCTGACGACCTCGTCGCTCGCTTTTGCCGCCAGGGCGGTCTGCGCATCGATATCGCGTTGCGCGGCCTCAAGCGCCTGCTCCAGCCGGCCGGTCCGATCCCGCTCCTGTTGCATGAATTTCTGCAATTCCACCGCATCGCCCCCTGCTGCCGCTTTCAGCCGGGACGGGCCCTCGCTGGGTTTCGCCAACAGCGCGGTTTGCGCCTGATATGCATAAATGGCGCTTCGCGTCAGGGAGAGATCTTGCGCAAGCGTGTCGGCCCTTTCGCGCTCCTTCTGCATCGATCGCCTCAAGTCTGCGGCGCTGGCCTCCGCCGCCCGACTTCGCTGCGACATTTCCTCTTTTGCCTCGTTTGCCTTTGCCACCAACGCAGTTTGGGACTCGACGTTTTGCCGCGCCGCTGTGAGATCCTGCTCCAACCGCGCTGTCCGCTGGCTCTCCTGTTGTAGGGCCTTCTGCAGCTCCACGGCTTGGCTCTCTCCTGCCTGTTTCAGCCGGGACGTTTCCTCACCTGCTTTCGTCGCCAGCGCAGTCTGGGTTTCGGCGTCGTGCCGCGCGGCTGCGAGATCCCGCTCCAACCGCGCTGTCCGCTGGCTCTCCTGTTGTAGGGCCTTCTGCAGCTCCACGGCTTGGCTCTCTCCTGCCTGTTTCAGCCGGGACGTTTCCTCACCTGCTTTCGTCGCCAGCGCAGTCTGGGTTTCGGCATCGTGCCGCGCGGCTGCGAGATCCTGCTCCAGCCGCGCTGTTCGCTCGCTCTCCTGTTGCAGGGCCTTCTGCAGCTCCACGGCTTGGCTCTCTCCCGCCTGTTTCAGCCGGGACGTTTCCTCACCCGCTTTCGTCGCCAGCGCAGTCTGCGTTTCGACATTGCGCAGCGCGGCTGCGAGATCCTGCTCCAGCCGTACCGACCGCTCACGCTCCTCCTGCAGCGATGCCTGCAACTCAGCCGGGCCACTCTCGCCCGCTCGATTCGGGCGGGAAGCTTCCTTCAGGCGGGAAGCCTCCTCGACGGCCTTCGCCACCACCGCCTTTTGCGTTTCGACCTCGCGCCGCGCAGCGTCAAGATCCTGCGCGAGCCACTCGGCCCGATCGCGCTCCTGCTCGAAATGTTGCAGCAACGTGATGTCGCGCCTTGCAAGGGCAAGTTCGCAAGACAGTGACTCTGCCCAATCGCGTTGCTGCTCCGGAGATGGCTGCAGGGCTCCTGTGTGGCTGGTCGTCGCTTGCGCAATCTGTATCGAGTTGTCCCTTCCTGAGCGCGGCGGCCAGGTCTCGAACTCGTCAGAACCGCGATCGCGGGCAGTCGTCGCCTGCTGCGCGTCTGCGAGGTGCCGCGCCTGACGCGGGGAAGCGTCCGTTTCCGAGGCCCATGTCATAGCGAGCATGACCGCTGCCATACACAGGGGTGCACGTTCTCGCCGCGTAAGGGAGATCTTCACCACTTTCTCGTTGAACATGACCGTGCGACTCATCTGCAATCACCTGTCGCGTGGTGGTACGATTTCCCCCTGATGCATCATTATGCCCAGCATCTTTACGCGAATCATATAGCTCGGATGGAGGACCCTCCCCACCACTTTCGGGTTAGGCCGCAGATTGTGTCCGATCATCGAAGCTGTGAACTGCTCGAAGGTCTCTCCCGTGCATCTGTGTTTCGCGAATGGAACTGATCGCCAACTAACGGTGGCGGGCCCGCCGTTTTCGCCAATGACCGGCGCCGGTGAGCTCGAGCCTGGGGCCGCCCATTCCGGGCCTGCCTTCAGGGTGCACCAAGAACAAGAACCGCAAGCGCGCTTCTATCGCGCCCGGATAGGGGCGCGGAGCAAGCACTACAGGTTGATACTGCCTTCGGCCGAACCAAACGGGTCGACAATCTTACGTGCAACCACAATCAACCGCGCTAGAAATCTCGTTTTTGCTGCTTGAAGAACGGCAGCAGCTTCTCGAAAATCTCATCCCGATGGCGGTCGATTTCGCGGTTGAGTGCGTCACTAAAGCCAGGCGCATGGGTATGGATTGTTTCCCGGTCTGCCGAGACTTTCGTCGGCGTTCCGCCAAGGTTTACCCAGCCGCTCAGGGCTTTGCCGTCCCATTCAATGGTCTGCGTGCGACTAATCGACAAGCTGGCCTCCGAGTAGCGTCTTCCTGGGTCGCCATTGCATTGTCCTCGCCCCTGAGGAAAGCAACTATTGTTGCCAAAAAGGAGCCCTTCAGAACAACTGCCATGGATGGGTACTCCCTATGCACGGCAGCCTGTGTCAAGCGCTATTTGAAATTGTGCGTCGAGCGTCCAATGATGTTTTGCACGCGGCGTACGAAGAATATTCGCTGAAGCGTCATGAGTATTGATGCTGCCGTTTGCGGTGGGTGGAGGGAACATGCTCTTGATATCGAGTCTCGGAAATGAAAGGCCCCGGCTGGGGCTACCAATCGAGGCGCTTTAATGGTTCGTACTGCTCTTCTTCGGCTTGTCGCGTGGCTGCTCACGGCCATCGTCACTTTCGTAACGCTCGGACCTGAGGACGTTCGGCCTCACCCTGTTCTCGGGCAGCGAGGCGATCACGCGCTCGCCTTTCTTCTGATCGGGATTCTCTTTGCCCTAGCCTATCCGCAGCGGCGCTGGACTGTTTCAGCGGTCGCCGTTGCCCTGATCGGCCTGCTTGAGATTATGCAACTATGGGCGCCGGGACGGCACGCGAGGTTTGAGGATTTTGTAGTCGATGCGCTCTCGGCCTGCGCTGGCTTCGCACTGTCCGCCGCGGCCGGCCGGATGATGGCGCAAGTTGGCGAAGATCCCGACCCGTTGACACGCGAACGTCCTTAATGAGCAGACTGATCTGCCTCAACCAAAGCTTCTTGCGCGTCACATACCACGCGCGGAATCTTTAAAGCACGGTGAGCAGCCACGACGGTCAGGCGGTGTTACGGGTGTTTCCTGCCGCCTTCGCCGAGAAGATAGTTCACCATGGAAGCGACGTCCTCGACCTCCGGCAGGCGGCGCGACGCGCTAACGCCGGCGATGCGCGGTGGCCGTCGCAGTGCAGGATGATGAAGCCCGCGCGATGGCCCTGTGACGCCGAGTCTACCGACTTCGTGGGCTAGGGCGAGTTATTCGCAGGTGAGGGATTGATCATCGGAAGCAGGGCATTCGGGCTGCTCCTGGACGATTTCTGCAGGACGTCCGCGAACTACCTATGCGGCCGGCTTCGACCCACGAGGTCAGCGCGATGGCGTGCAGTTTGGCCGATGCGCATCCGTGGGATCGCGCCGCGTAGTTGGCAGTCGAACCGCAATACAAATTGTCTGTGGAGCTGACCGAGGCGAACGCGCAACGCTCAATCGAGCTCAGTGCATTGGCGCGCGGATACTCCGCCGCCGCCTGGATCGGTGCTGCGGCTCGTCGAATTTGAGCTCGGCAACCAGTCGCCAAAGCTGAACCTCGTGACCATCCGCCAACCGCCCGGCCCGCTTGGTTGCGGACGCGTCGTCAGGGCAGTGAAGGTTGACCACGCTTCCCAATTGGCCGTGTTCGTCCAGAACGTACGCACGATAGTGTGGCATCGCAAATCCCCAGGCGCGACTGCATCTTACCTGCAGGCTCGATCTGGGGTGAGGGTCATTACGAGCTACCTCTGATGGGGGCATGCGTGCTGCCGCGGCTCGCCCCGAACTCCACTCACGCGGTCAGCCCCTCCGGTGCGCGTTCCAACACCTCGGACGCGCAGGCTCACGCATGACGACGGAGATGCCTGGACCGCTCCCGGACCTTCGGAAGCTCACAGCCCTGATAGCCGTTGGGGTTCTGCAATTGCCAACGCCAATGGTCCGCACACATTTGCTCCAACGACCGCGTCGATGCCCAGCCCAACACGTCCTTCGCAAGCGTCGGGTCGGCATAGCAGGCGGCGACATCACCGGCCCGGCGTTCCCCGATTTCATAGGGGATTGATCGCCCGCTCACCGATTCAAACGTACGGACGATGTCCAGAACGCTGCTGCCGTTGCCCGTTCCAAGATTGACCGTGATCAGGCCGAGTTGCCTGAGATGGCGCAGGGCACTCAAATGCCCGGATGCGAGATCGACCACGTGAATGAAGTCGCGGATTCCGGTGCCATCAGGCGTATCATAGTCGTTTCCCCAGATCCGCAGCTTCTCCCGCCGTCCAATCGCCACCTGCGCCACAAACGGCAACAGGTTGCTGGGAACGCCGAGCGGGTCTTCCCCGACGAGCCCGCTTTCGTGCGCGCCAACCGGATTGAAGTAGCGCAGATTGCCGATCCGCCAACCGTCGTCGGACCTGCACAGATCCTTCAGCATCTCTTCGATGACGAGCTTTGTGCGGCCGTACGGATTGGTCGGACCGAGAGAATGTTTCTCGTCGAGCGGCAGGTATTTAGGTATCCCGTAGACGGTCGCGGACGAGCTGAAGACGAGCGTCTTTACATTCGCCCTCTTCATGGCCGACACCAGCCGCATCGTGCCCAGGACGTTGTTCTCGTAGTACATCATGGGCCGTAGGTTGGAGTCGCCCACCGCCTTCAACCCTGCAAGGTGAATGACAGCAGTCACTCCGCAGGCACGCAGCGTGTCGCAGATCACCCCTTCATTCCGGATGTCTGCGTGCCGGAAGACGAGCGATCGCCCGCAGATGGATTGGACCCGCTCAAGCGAGGCCTTGTTGCTGTTGGAGAGGTTATCGACGACGGCGACGTCGAACCCGGCGTCTAGCAACGCGATACAAACGTGGGACCCGATGTAGCCGGCACCTCCTGTTACCAAGATCATCTTGGATACCTTCCACTTTCGCTCAACGAGGCTCTGTGCAATGCGACATCACATTACTTGCAAGTTGCGCCCGTGAGGCGTGGAGATTTTGGACTTTATGAGCTACCTCTGATGGACAGCATCGCGCGCGGCGCCACCCGCCGGGGGGCGGGCCATCGAGCGCTCACGATTGTCGTGTCATCCATTGCCACGCGTCGCGGATCTGAACCTCCAGGTCAGATCGCTCCGGCTTCCAGCCGGGCAGGTTCGTGCCTTTTCGTGAGTGCCGATCAGGACCGCGGGATCGCCAGCCCGTCTCGGCACAAGCGCGACGCGGATTGATTCGCCCGTAACGCGTTCAGCCGTCGCCACGACTTGAAGTACCGATTAGCCCCGCTCATTGGCCTAATTGACCGTGCAAGTGGCCCCGCCGTCGATGAGATACTACGAGCGCCTCCGGCTAACAGAATCATTTCGCTGGACACCTTCCGTGTGCGCAACGATATACGGGAAGACTCCGCAGCTTCCCGTTCCCGAATTACGTCGGCGCTCATCATCTCTGTCCGACGTGCACCGAATCGCCGGCGGCCGAATCGGTCCGGCTCGTTCCTGATGGAATATTTGAACTGCCTAGCATGCGAGGAGAGACGACAGGACCATCCTGGTAGTGGAGGCTGACCTCGACAGCGTCACCCGGCTGCAGCTCGGTATCTTCGCTTGCGGTGATCCGTTCCTGCCCCTTATCGCCCTTCCTGATGACGGAAATCTCTACGTGGTTGCCAGCGCCTTGCACAAGTTGTGATCGAACCATTGTGGTGTACTGAAGCTTCTCGCCGACGCTCTGCAGCTTTTCGCGAATTTGATTGAGCCTTACGCTGGTCTCTTGCAGCTCACGGAGCAGGTCGAGCCTCCGCTGGTCATCCAGCTTTGCCAGCTTTCTGACGAACTCGTCCTGCTGCTTCTTGACCTGCAGCAGTTGCGCAGAGGTTTGCAGCTTCCGGGTTGATGACAGCAGCACCGCGCGACGCGCATCCGTAACGCGAGGGCTGATCAGGGATCCCTTGCCGAAGAGCTCGGTCGCTTTCTGCAGCTCTTCAAGATCCCCCTGAAGTCCCTCTTCGTCCTTCTTCTGCTGCTCTGACAGCACGCGGACCTCGTCGTCTCCCTGTCGAATACCGCTCTGAAGGAACGTTTTTTCCTGCTGATAATCACTCTGCTTGGTCTTCAGATATTCCTTTTCGGAATTCACGATTTCCGAAATCGCCGATCGAGCTAAGGGCGGGTCCATCAGAGCGCCGGGACTGATCTGGGCTCCCTCTCCAAGTTCAGTCTTGATGCGCCACATGCGCGCCTGCTCTTTGGCCAGTTCCGTCCAAAGCGAACCATACTCGCTTCTCAGGTCTGCTGACTCGAGATATGGGTTGTTCATTCTGATGCGCATGATGTCGTAGCCGCCTGCCACGGCGACCAGCTGACGTGCGGTGATAGACGGACGATAGGGGTACTCGCCCGGCTTCGATACGTCCCCATTTACGTATATGGGTCTGTATTCCGCGATGACCGTTGTGATCTCGTTTGCGTCGATCACGACGACCGTCTCACGTCCATCGGACGCCCTCTGTCGAAATACCTTGCTCGCCAGTGCAGCCCCGATTTTGGCTCGGATCTGCGGTAAGGGCAGGCCGGCCACTGGAAGCGTTCCGACCAGTGGTAACGAAACGTTCCCGTCCATTTGGACGGCAGCACGATGCCGCAGCTCCGGCACGCCCGCCACCGCAACCTCCAGCACATCTCCGATGTCTACCAGATATTCGGCCTTTGCTTGAGTAACGGAGATTGTCAGGCCAATAGCCACCAAGATCCATTTGATGCAACGACCCAGGTCGCTGCCAGAGACGTCGACATGGAAGCTATTGCGCAGTCTGGAGTTCGGCATGGCGTCATTCCCTGTACGAACGGTGGTCACCGAAGTGAAAGTCTTTCAAGTTGTTCGCGGAAGGCAGCACGTCGACAACCGTCCGAGTGACCGTCCAGACAAGCGATCCGCAAAACGACGTTCTGTTCTCTCATTGACGCCAAACCGATCGGCGCCTTCGTCCGCTCTGTTCGAGTGATTGGTCCTCTATTGATATTGATCATTCCCATCGAGCCCATTGGGTCGGGCGCTTCGATGGCTGCCCGAATCTAATCCCGCGTCGTAGCGGCTCAATCGACCATCGTAGTTACCCACTTGTTGCCCTTCCCATCCAGTTATTGCCAATTTCCTTCCAGTGACCCGGATTGTACGGATTCAGGCCAAGTGGCGAGTGATCGGGTGCCTGACTGCTATGAGTTGTGCGTCCTTCACCAATTTTCCGACGTTTGCCAGGCTTCCGGTACATTCGGTCGATGGCGGCGGGGCGATTGCATGAGCCGTGGGAAGGGGTAGATCGGCTGCTCTATTGATACTGGTGGCAGACCGTCGAGCCGAGATGGTGTCGCTTGAATTGTCAGTCGCCGATCTCATGGCAGTAGACTCTGACTGCGCAGGGCATCGCCCGGGCATTGGCGTGCCCGGAGAAAGTGATCTCTCGCGGCGGCGTCGGGCTGATGCGAGCGCGAAGCAGGGAGCCAACGGGGTAATCCGTAAGGGTCTGCAGCTCAGACCAATTTTACCATGGAACACGGGCCTGCGTGTGGGACGATGGCATCGTAGCTTCCGCACACGGTTTGGGCGGTCGCTGCGCGTTTGTCCTATGCGCCAGGGATTGCGATTGGGGGCGACAATGGCTAGTCCGTCGGACCTGCCGGTAGCGATCGTTGGGGCAGGGCCTTATGGCCTCTCCGTCGCGGCGCATTTGCGCTCCTGTGGTGTGCCGTTTCGGATCTTCGGTACGCCGATGCGTCGGTGGCGAGAGCAAATGCCGCTTGGGATGTTTCTGAAATCTGAAGAGCACGCCTCGAGCCTTGCCGATCCGTCCGGGCACTACACTCTACGGCAGTTCTGCGCAGCGGAAGGATTGTCCCACGCGCCGGCTCCCATTCCGCTCGACACGTTCACCAGATACGCATTGTCATTTCAGCAGCGTTTCGTTCCCGTGGTGGAAGACGTATTGGTGACGGCGCTCGACAGAAGACCAGACGGGTTTGACTTGAGGCTGGCGGACGGGCAAAGAATCAGGGCGAAAAGTGTTGTTATCGCGACCGGCTTGTCCCACGCCGAGTATATTCCGCAGGAGCTGGCGCAGTTGCCCGGAGAGTTGCGGTCACACAGCAGTGTCCATCGCGACCTGAGCCACTTTAAAGGTCGCGATGTCATTATCATCGGCGCTGGACAGTCGGCTCTCGAGACTGCAGCTCTGTTGAACGAGTCCCAGGCAAAGGTCATCCTGCTCGTGCGCGCGCCCTCGATTAGCTGGAATGGGATTCCCTCGCCTGATCCGCGATCGCTCTGGCAACGAACGCGGCGGCCAGATTCGACACTGGGAGCCGGGCTTCGAACGTGGTTCTGCGCAAATGCCCCGTTCCTGTTTTACTACCTACCTCAAAGGGAGCGTCTCGACATGGTACGGGGCAGCAGGCGCCGCGAAGCGGTGCTGGGTCCCGCGGGCGCGTGGTGGCTTCGGGAGCGGGTCCTCGGCCGTTTCCCGATCCCGATCCTGTTGGGCCAATCCGTGTTAGGCGCGACGATGAGAGGCGGGAGGGCAGTCCTCCACGTCAGTGGACAGGATGGAAGATCACGCGATATTGCCGCCGACCATGTCATCGCTGCAACCGGCTACCGATTTGTAGCCCATTCGCTGCCGTTCATCGATGCAACATTGTTGCGCGATCTCCGTTGCGTCGAGCAGGTCCCACTACTGTCTACCAGCTTCGAGTCTTCAATCCCGGGTCTCTATTTCACCGGGATCGCGAGCGCCTACAACTTTGGGCCGGTGATGCGCTTCCTGTGTGGATGTCAGTACACGGCCGAGCGCATCTGCCGCAGTATTGGCGAAAGGCAAGCGCCATCCCGTTCGACTTTGGCGGCGCTGGTTTCCGAGCACAACCCGAACAGCTCATAAGACATCGCCCATGACCGCTCCCACCCCCGTGCTTATCCTGAAGACCGGGAGCTATGCTATTCACCACGGGCAGCTTGGCATCATCCGGAGCCTGGGAAGGCTAGGTATACCCGTATACACGGTTGCAGAGGATCACCTGACCCCAGCGGGGTTTTCAAGATACTTGGCAGGCAGTTTTGTCTGGCATGCGGGTAATTTACCAAGACCGCAGCTGCTTGAAGCTTTGGTCAGCATTGGCAGAAAGCTCAACAAGCCCACCATTCTCATTCCCACCGATGATCTGGCTGCCATCTTGGTCGCCGAAGAGTCGGCAACGCTGCGGCAGTGGTTCGTATTTCCCCATATATCGATCGGCACGCCGCGTAGACTTGCGAACAAGCAGATGCTGCACGCGCTCTGCTGTCAAATAAACGTGCCCTGTCCGAACACGCAGTGCCCCACATCGATCTCAGATGTGCACGAATTTGCAGCATCCGCGAGATTCCCGATTGTTGTCAAACCGGTAGCGGGATGGCTCCATCCGAAGCTGAGGGTGTCAATTGTCCACTCAGAGCAGGAGCTTGTCGATGTCTGGCATCGGGTGGGCAGCTCCCAGAATCCGAACCTCCTGCTTCAAGAATACATTCCTCCTGGAGCCGACTGGTTCTTCCACGGCTACTGCAATGGCGCGTCGGATTGCTTGGCGGGCTTCACGGGAATTAAACTGCGATCCCATCCGCCCTACGCCGGAATGACTACATTGGGCAGATCCATAACCAATGACATTCTGCTCCATCACGCCCAGACTTTGCTCAAGGCTATATCCTATGCGGGCATCATGGATTTGGACTTTCGCTTCGACGAGCGAGATCAAAAGTACAAGCTTCTGGACTTCAATCCGCGCATCGGAGCCCAGTTTCGCGTGTTCGTGGACGACAATGGCCTGGACGTCGCGAGAGCACTGTACCGTGACCTTACCGGACAGACCGTGCGACGCTCGAAACAGGTCGACGGACGCGTTTTCGTCTTGGAACCGGAGGATCTCCGTGCGAGCGTGAACTATGCCAGGCGAAGCGAGCTGTCGGCCCGTGCCTGGTTGCAATCATTCAAAGGTCGCAAGGAGTTCGCCTGGTTCAGCTGGGATGACCCTCTGCCTTTCCTGATGGTGTGGCCCCGTATTGCGATCCAGGGCATCCGCAAAATACTCCGGATTGGACCGTTCAAGTCCAACGCCGCTCGTCAGTCGACTAGCGCGGGTCAAGCGTCCAAACCGGATCAGGCGATGCCGATTACGGGATACGGTGCGCGGTCCCGCTTGACGTCGATCATGGGTCCACTATGGCAGTCTCTGACACGGCCGTGGTCGGATTGACGGATGCCGCGCACTTGCTCCGCTCCCAATGGCCGCCTTCCAGTTACCTGCATGCTCATCGATGATGCTCCGCTTCGTCTATCGCTCCCGCAGCGCCTCCTGCTTGTATCTCGCCAGCGGCGAGAGAAGGTAGCTGATGATCCTGCGTGCGCCGGTCTTGATCTCGACCGTCACCGCCATGCCGGGACCGAGCTTGACGAGTTTGTCCTCCACCTGCATGTGCGTGCGGTCGAGCGAAATGCGCGCCGCATATTCCAGCTCCTGGCCTTTCGGCTCGCTGCTGCCCTGCGCCGTGCCCGACGCGCGGTCGTTCGGTCCGCCCTGCCTGTCCCGCGTGATGGCGTCGGTCGACACGCTGAGCACGTCCCCATGCAGGAGCCCATAGCGCGTGAAGTTGAACGTATCGATCTTGATCTCCGCCTTCTGTCCGGGATGGACGAAGCCGATGTCGCGGTTGGAGAGCATGGCCTCGATCTCGAGCTGACTCTCGCTTGGGACCACGATGGCCAGCGCCTGTGCCGGCGTCACCACGCCTCCCACCGTATGAACGGCGAGTTGCTGCACGACGCCGTCGACCGGCGCAGTCAGATGCTGGAGCTTCGTGCGCCGCTCCGCCTTGACCACCTCCTGCGCGGCGCTCGCCGCCTTCTGCTCGGCTTTGGCGAGTGCGTCATAGGTGGCACGCCGATACTCCGCGGCAGTCCTTTCTTTCGTTTCCTTCAGCAAGGCGATGGCGGCGTCGGCCTCGCCGAGCCGGCTCTGCTGGAGGACCAGATCCTGCTGAAGGCCGACCAGCTCCTGATATTCGGAGAGATAGACCACCTTCGAAGCCAGGGCCTTGTCGACGAGACCCTTGCGAATGTCGACCCGCTCCTGCAGCACCGGTATCGTCGCCTGGAGCTTCGCCACGCTGGCCGATGTGGTCGCCCGCTCCGCTTCCTTCTGGCCTTGCTGGCGCTCGATCTCCGCGAGCTTGGCACTCTGCTCGGCGCGCTGGCTGATCAGAAACTGGCGATGCATCTCGATCTCCGCGGCACTCGCGCCCTGCGGCGGTCGGAAGGCGGCAAGCGGATCGCCGGTGAGGGCTGCTCGCAGCCGCGCGACGTCGAGTTCGGCCGCAACGAGATCACTTCTCTGGCGCTCCTGATCGGCTTCCGTCATCGTCGGGTCGAGTTCGATCAGAACGTCGCCGGCCTTGACGCTCTGTCCATCACGCACGTGAATGGCGCGGACAACGCCGGTCTCGAACGGCTGGATCAGCTTGGTGCGTCCGCCAGGCACGATCTTGCCCGTCGCCGTGGCGACGATGTCGACGCTGCCCAATGATGCCCACAACAGCGCGACGCAAAAGACGGCGATAATGCTTGCCCCGATCGCGCGACCGATCGGCGACGGCGGCGATTCGGTGATCTCGAGCGCCGCGGGCAGAAATGCAATTTCATGCTCGCGCCGTCGAACCTCGGCTCTCGGAAACGGAACGATATTCCGGTTAGCGGACGTCATGGATACCGGCCTGCAGATAGTGGAGATTTGCGTAGCGCCCGTTCGAGCGAATGAGTTCATCATGGCTGCCGTCCTCGACGATGCGGCCATGCTCGAGAGTGATGATCCGGTTCGCATTGCGCACGGTAGAGAGCCGATGAGCGATGACGATGACGGTCCGGCCGGCGGAAATCCTTTTCATGTTCTGCTGGATGGCGCGCTCGCTTTCGTAGTCGAGCGCACTGGTCGCCTCGTCGAGGATAAGGATGCGGGGGTTGGTAATGAGCGCGCGAGCGATCGCGACACGCTGGCGCTGCCCGCCGGACAGACTGCTGCCGCGCTCGCCCACGATGGTGTCGTAGCCCTCGGGCAGCTCCAGGATGAAGTCGTGAGCGCCGGCGAGTGATGCCGCCTCGATGACGCGCTCCATGGGCATGGCCGGGTCGGCGAGTGCAATGTTCTCGCGGATCGAGCGATTGAAGAGCACGTTCTCCTGCAAGACCACGCCGATCTGGCGCCGAAGCCAGGTCAGGTCGACCGTCGCGAGGTCGACGCCGTCGACCAGCACGCGTCCGCTCTCCGGCACGTAGAGACGCTGGATCAGCTTGCCGATGGTGCTCTTGCCCGAGCCCGAAGAACCAACGATACCGATGACCTGGCCGGGCTCGATGCCGAAGGACACATCGTGCAGCACCTCGGGGCCGTCGACGCGGTAGCGGAAGGTCGCGTGCTCGAATACGACCTTGCCGCGGATCGGCGGCAGCGCGGCGCGGGCCGAGCTGAAGCTTGGCTCCGGAATGGTGTTGAGAATGTCGCCGAGACGATCGACTGACAGCCGGGCCTGATGGAAATCCTGCCATATCTGCGCGAGCCGAAGCACCGGCATGCTTACCCGCGTCGCCAGCATGTTGAACGCCACCAGCTCTCCGACGGTCAGGTCGCCGCCGATCACGAACCTGGCGCCGAAGTAGAGCGTTGCGGCCGTGACCAGCTTGTTGATCATCTGGACCGCCTGGCTCGCCGTATTGTTCAGGCTGAGTACGCGGAAACTCGCCCCCACATAGCCGGCGAGCTGCTCCTCCCAGCGGCGTTGCATCTGGGGCTCAACTGCCATCGCCTTCAGCGTCTCAACGCCCGTGACGCTTTCGACCAGGAAGGCCTGGTTCTCCGAGCCGCGATTGAACTTCTCATCGAGTCGCCGGCGAAACAGCGGCGCGGCGCCGGCGGAAATTCCGATGTAGAATGGGAACGACGCCAGAACGATCCACGTCAACGCCGTCGAGTAGTAGAACATGACCGCAAGGAAGACGACGGTGAACAAAAGATCGACGACAAGGGTGAGCGCCGAGCTCGTCAGGAACTGGCGGATGTTCTCAAGCTCGCGAACGCGCGCGACCGAATCGCCGACGCGGCGTGTCTGGAAATATGCGATCGGCAACGCCAACAGGTGACGAAACAGCCGGGCGCCGAGCTCGACGTCGATGCGGTTCGTCGTGTGCGCGAACAGGTGGACGCGCAACGTGCCGAGAACGGTCTCGAACAACGTCAACGCGACCAGACCCGCGACCAGGACGTCGAGCGTGCTGATGCTTCGATGCACGAGTACCTTGTCGATGACGACCTGGAAGAACAGCGGGGCGACGAGGGCAAAGACCTGAAGGAAAAACGACGCGATCAGCACTTCGCCGAGAAGACGGCGATACTTGTGGACCGCACCGAGAAACCAGCCGATATCGAATCGCCTGGAGAGATCCGTCAGGGCCGCACGCCGGGTCATCAGGATGATGTCGCCGTCCCAGACGGCCTCGAGTTCGGCCTGCGTCATGGATTCGGGGCGGGAAGCCAATGGACGCTGAACGAGAAGCCGGTCGTCGACGACCTTGCCCAGGATCAGGAAGCTGCCATCGCGCAGCGCAGCTATTGCCGGCAACGGCGTGACCGCAAGCCTATTCCAGCTCGACCGCTGTGCCCTGGCCTTGAGCCCGAATTCCCTGCTACAGCGTAGGATTTCGGTCACACCGATCCGCGAGGTGCCCATGCGATGGCGTATTTGCTCCGGGTCGGCCGCAATGCCATGGCACCGCAGCAATATCGCCATCGCAATGAGCCCCGACTCATCGCCATCCGTAGGTTCAGGACTCGACTCCTGGACGGGCATATCGCTACGTTCGGCGGAGCGTGCAGACGCCAGAGCATCGCCGGCGAGCGCAACCAGGTCACGC
This sequence comes from Bradyrhizobium sp. 1200_D9_N1_1, assembly GCF_052075915.1. Lineage (NCBI taxonomy): Bacteria > Pseudomonadati > Pseudomonadota > Alphaproteobacteria > Hyphomicrobiales > Nitrobacteraceae > Bradyrhizobium > Bradyrhizobium sp. 1200_D9_N1_1. Next base: position 2,917,932 of record NZ_CP197226.1, read on the forward strand.
CCGCGCGCAATCAGACCGGCAAAGGCATGCTGCGCCCGATCGGCGAGGCTTTGAGATCCGGCCAGGAGCAAGCGGCCGTCCCAGATTTCTTCAAATTCCGCACGCGGCATCAACTTCGGATGTGGCGAGGTCGGATGCAGCACGAGCGCGGCGTCGTCCTCGACCTTCCCGAGCAGCAGAAATCCGCCATCACGCAGCGCTGCGATTCCGGGAAGGCTGATGCCTGCGAGCTGTTTCCAATGTGTCGTGCGCGAACCGACCTTCAGTCCGAAATCGCGGGCGCAGCGAAGCATCGCACGGATGCCGATTGCGCTTTCCCCGCAATGGTCGCGGAGCTGGTCGGGCTCCGCGTTCACGCCATGAAGGCGCAGGAACAGAGCCAGGGATCGAAGCCCGAGATCTGCGGCATGGGCATTTCCATTCTGGATCGCCATTTAATACTCAACCCTTCGCGGCTACCGGCCGCGTTCGATGTTCCTTCTCATGCATTCCCAAACATTGACGGGGCCGCACCCAGGCGCTGAGCCTGGGTGCGGCTCGGCCTTAGTGTTGCGGTCGGGCCAGCAACGAATCGTGCCCCCAACCGGTCGCCTGCGACACAGCCGCCACGATCTGACCGGGATCCACCTGGCCGGTGTGAGCGGCCAGGTACTGGCTCAGCAGCGCAAAGCTCTGGCTTGCGAACGACGCCATCGCGGTGCCGATCGCAACCGGATGATCTGCCTGATTGGCCGGATGGGCAGCGGTCGTTGCCAGGGTGCTGGCGGCCGGGTCAAAATGCTGCTGGAGCAGCGCAAAGCCCCGGCTTGCCAAGAACCCCGTGTTTGCAGCGGCCGTCTGCTGATGATCCGTAGACTCGAGCGTCTGCGAGATCGTCGGGGTCGCGGCCGTCGTGGTGGCAACAGGCTGATGATCCATCGCGGTGTGGTGGTCGTGCGACGACGTTGTCGTGGTCGTGACCGTCGCAGGTCGAGGATCCGTTACGGTGATGGTCTGCGGCGAAGCCGTCGCAACCGCACCGGTTGACGGATCCTTCGCACTTGCCGTCAGCGTAAGTGTCGCAACCGGATGACCCCCGCCCCTGTAGGTCGAGGTCAGCGTCAGACCGCTGTCGACCTGCGCGGCCGTCAACGTGATGTCCTTTCCCTGGAACGTCCGGCCGTCGAGCTTATCGGTGATCGATTCATATTTCGGCAGCCCCGTGATGTTCACGGTCACGAGGTCGTTGGAATCGGTCGTTGTCACCTTCGTCCCGAGATCGACGGTACCACCTCTCCCGGCCACCCAGAGCGAGTCGTCCGCGATCGTGAGGACAGGCGTGGCCGCGGCTGGGGTCGGCGGTGACGTCGGCGTCGTTGGCGACGTTGGCGACGTCGGTGTCGATGACGTCGGGTCGATCTGCAGACCGGAGAACGTCTTCACGGCGCCAGCAAGATTGGCAGCGACACCGCTCGCGTCCTTGATGGCCGCACCGCTCGGCAGGTTCACGCCGGTGATGGCGAGCGCCGAGGTGCCGGTGTTGGTCGATGCGACGGTTGTCTTGAAGGTGAGCGTACCCGTGCCCGAACCACCGACATAGGTGGCCGTGCCGCCGTCATTGAGCGACACCGTGGGTGTACCCGTCACCGTCACGGCCTCGTTGAAGCCGAGCGCCAACGTGATCGTGTCTCCCACGTGCTCAGTGCCTGTTCCAGGCGAGGCCGTGGCCTGCGTCACCGCCGGCAAGACCGGATCGATCTGGAGGCCGGTGAATGTCTTCACCGCGCCAGCAAGATTGGCAGCGACACCGCTCGCGTCCTTGATGCCCGCACCGCTCGGAAGATTGACGCCGGTGATGGCGAGCGCCGAGGTGTTCGTGTCGGTCGACGCAACTGTCGTTTTGAAGGTGAGCGTGCTGGTGCCCGAGCCACCTGCATAGGTGGCGATATTGCCGTCGTTGAGCGACAGCGTCGGCGTGCCCGTCACCGTCACGGCCTCGTTGAAGACAAGCGACAGGGTGATGATATCTCCGGCATGCTCGATGCCCGTTCCCGGAGAGGCCGTGGCCTGAGTCACCGCCGGTGTCACCGTTGGGGTGGTGGGCGAGGAGGTGCCGCCCACACCCGTCCAGCCGACCGCCTGCGATCCGGTGACCAGCGTCATATTTCGAAAATCGGCCGTAACGGTCTCGGATGGGCCCGCGTTTCGATAGAGTCCGTACTCCCAATAGGTGGGGGTCCCATAGCCCAAGGCGCCATGATAGTCTACAACCTGAGTGCCATTCACCCAGACTTGCAAATACCCGCTACTGTTATCCGATACATTGGCCGATATTCTGATATCGTTATACTGGCCAGGTTGTATTGGATTGGGGTCGGTCCAGAGCGTCATCTGCGTCATATTGCTGCTAGTGGGGGTCTGACCCGCGGGGCAGTATCTAGCCATTACATGCAGTTGATTGCCGACGAGACCGATCTCGAATGGAGGCGAGGAAACGGCCGGGTAGCCGTTCATTTCTGCGGTGGTGAACCATGATGCGGTGTTTACAAATGTCCCATTGGGCCCATTTGGCTCCACCATGAACTGATAATCTATGCTGATAGGCGTACCGACCGGAATAGTCGGATCTAGTGCAACGTCGTCGCGATCAACAGGGTGTCCAGCATCGTACCAGGCTTGATCACCCGGTCGGACTTGTAAGCGCAGAGTTTGTGGATCAGGATTGGCCAGGCTCCAGCTCTGGCCCGCACCCTGAACTTCATACCCGTCGCCACCGATCTGAAAGTGCGATTGCGGCGTCGTCGAAAAATTGGTGATTGTGCCGGTCGTATCCAATTGCAGGATCTCCATCGAGTTACAGAGTTGTTTGTCTTTGACGTTGACAAGAGAATTCCGCTGCCGCGCATCGTGAAGGCGCGCGACCTATTGCATGCTCGCAGCAAGCGAACACATTTGTGCCGCGCCTCGCGAAGGCGCGAGACACAGCGCACGCCCGCAGCGCAAAGCACGGCAGACCTATTTCAAAGCAGCGGGAAATTTGGAACCTGGCCCCCCTACTGCTGGGCCGGATGGTTAATTAGGAAGTGTGGCGAAAAAAATTTCAAAGTGTGACGATATACATACGTATACGGGACCACTGCCCGACGTATGGCGCTGAAATGATGCACTATTTGCCTACCAATCGGACAAGACTGAATGGCTCGTTGTCGTGGAGAGGTCGCGAGCGACGACGAGCGCGTGATCGGCGTGTGTGCACTTTTTCGGGGCCCGTGCCGCCCTAAAAAGTTGGCTGGTCCATCCATAATGAACGCAGCATGTGAGCCGTCGATTGAATGCCGCTCATGCGAGCCTCGAACCTAGCTCTCGTATCGAATTGCCCCCCAACGCCGACGCGAGGAAGTGCAAAATGATCTGATTTGCGATCGGATACTTGCCCATGCCGCGTTGTTACTGCGGTCGAAAAGCCTACTTCCTTCGCGAGATGTGCTTCCCGAGGGCCACATGCTCTAGAGTTGCCGTAAGGAAAAGCGAAGTGCCGAACCGGAAGCTGCAGCAATTGCTCCAGATAGTAGCGGTTATCCGCCATTTCGGCTCGCGCTGAAAGAACATCCAGAGACGACAGTGCCGCATGCGAAGCGGTGTGCCCGCCAATTGACACGAGAGGATGCCGCGCCAGAATTTGAAGCTCGCGTTCATTCAGGAAATATGCATCATTCAAAGCCGATAGCGATATTCCCGCCCTGTTCAACGTTGGGGCGAGCATTGCAACCCGGTTATAATCCTGGTGAATCCACTCGGTTACCTTGCATAAGCCCAACATCTTTTCGCGAAACTCGGGACAGTGAAAACGCATGCCCATCGCATCGATCGTAACCGTGTCTCCAATGCGAAATATTTCGCGCAAACCCAGCCACCACGATTGCAACGTTCGAGTTAGGGCGCCAGTGGGAACGTACACCATGAATGGGGCGTTGTGTCGCTCGAGGATTGGAAGCGCGGTCGCGACATTGTCTTGGTAGCCATCGTCGAAGGTAAGCACCGCATAGCGGCCCGGTCCGGGACCAGTGGCCAATCGCTCAAGACATGTTTCGAAACTGACAATCTCCCACCCTTCTTGCCGCAGCCAATTGAGGGAATATTCAAGAAGGGCGACTGAAGTCCCGGTCATCAATTCCGAGCGACAATCTTGTTGGATCTCATGGAACATTAGGATAGCTGCCCTACCAGCAAAGATCCTGCGGAAGGTCGGCATTAGCCCAGACCAACGAGCCAATTCGATCGCGCTGTCCTTGAGAACCTGCTTCATTCTAACTCCCCATCAGAAAGACACTGCTCGCCCTGGAGAATTGACCGCACATTTCCGATGGCTTTTCCGTACGCGGTCGGTCGCCAATGTTCATCTTCAGAATCGTTGTGAGTAGAAACTCAGGGTAAAGCGGCGCCTTTGCAGAATATGAGACGATTGAGCAATTTTGTTTAGTCGACGAGATTCACACAAGCAACTGCTGATCATTTACCCACTTATAGGTACCTCCGAATTCGAGCCTCCATCGAACAGCTTTCCAATAGGGTTTCTCGATCTCGCACTGCCGCGGGCCAATCGCCGTTCGAGCCTTGGCTCTGTTCCTTCGCCTTCATGGCGTGAACGCTGAGCTCGACCAGCTTTGCTATCGCTGCTGGAGCAACAAGGGTCGCTGTCTGCGCGATGCTTCGCTACGCACGCGAACTCGGAGTCAAAGGCCGTTCGCGCACGACCGTTGGAAGCGATTTGCGGGCATCCAACTGCTCGGAATCGCTTGCGCGCTTCTTTCGGAACTAACTCGGCCTCTACCCCGGTCGCGAGCTCATCCTGGTGCTGCTGTATCCCGTGTTCGATAGGTACATTACCCTCGAAGATCTTTTGGCGGTCCTTGGGCCTGTTGCCGCTTTCGAAGCTGAATCTTGAACAGGCCACTCTCGATCGCGGCGGCACGGCGGAGCCTCCACAACAGGCTTGCCAGTCGGAGCACGAGTTCTCGTTCAACAGCGGATTGCGTGTCGTAGTCGGCTGTTATGGCCCCTTCGAGCGCCGCGTAGTCTTCGGCTTCCTCAAGCCCATCGATCACAGTCTCTGCGATCAGCCCAGCGCCGATCGGCCTCGATTTGCCGAAAGGAGGTCATCGTGCCTCTGGCCGAGGAATTGAGTCCGTTTCGTCATTTTGCAGTTGGGCCACAACACGCAACCGAGATGGGTACGGTGAAGAGCTCGCTCACCTTGCGGCCCATCGCCCGCTGCTCCGCAAACTTGAGGTGGGAATCAGAAGTGGTTCGGCCGCAGACGAGGCAGAGCTGAGCGGTCACAAACCTCAGATGGTCTGCGATCGCGCTCACCGACCTGCTTGCGGATGACGGCTCAATGCCGAAGAGGCGAGGGGGCTTGCCACTTGGACGCAGCGCCAGAATTTCCGTTCCGCCCACGATCGCTCGCTGGAGTCGGTCGATCGCGAACTGAGAGGCAACCGCGCAAAAGATACGCGCCGCCCTCGAAAAGGAGGTATTCAGTTCATCGAGGAGAACAATGGCGGACCAAGTGTGCGCCCTCGAAAGTGAGGCTGGCGGCGGCGTTCCTTTGCGAACCGAAGCCCATTTACCTGTTACCTGCTCGAACGAAGCCGTGCGCCTTGTGGACCAGGCTCAGAATTACGCCCAGGGTGCCTCCCACGAGCATGGCGTTAGTCTGCGCAGCAATGCCACTCGCTCCGCTGGTCGGTGAAGGTCCAGCCGTCGCATTGTCGTCATCCGCTCCGCAGCAAACGTCTGTCCACCGTCCTTGCCTTGAAGTTGGAGAGAACGTCGTCATAGACCCCGACGATCTTTTCCACGGTGAGCGCCTGGTCGTACCTCGCCATTGCCGCCCGCCCCCGGAACTCGCTGCTCCGCGACCAGTCAAAAACCTCTCGAAGGTTGCGGGCAATCGTCCCGGCCTCCTGCGGACAGATCCGCGTTCCGGCGATGCCGTTTAACAGCTCGCCAACGTCGCCGACGTCCGTCGCCACCACCGGACGATTGCACGCGAGAGCTTCCTTGATAGAGGTCGGCGACCCCTCATAATCCGAGCAGAGAAGCAGGGCGTCGGCCGCGCTGTAGCACCACGGCATTTCGCCGTTCGGCACATTGACAACCGTCGTCAACTCCGCGTCGACGCCTTCCTGCACAAGTCGCTCGACTGACGCTCTTGCCAGATCATATCTCTTCTCAGGGCGCGCCGGATCAAATGGAAACAGAACGATATGCTTGTCTTTCGGCCATCCCAGCCGTGCTCGTGCTTTATCGCGATCGTACGGCTTGAATACGCCGAGGTCGACCCCGCAGGGAATCACGATTCCCGGAATCCGTCTCCGCAGCTCCTCCGAAACGACTATGACGGCATCGGCGAAACGCGACACAGCCCGCGTGCTCAGCCTTTCAAAGATGCTCTGTCCAATTACGTCGGTCCCGTGCAGCGTAATGACGAGCGGCGCCCGCAATCGAAACATTGCAGGATATGCCGAATAACCGTAATGCGCATGGACGATGTCGTATGCCACCGCGCTCGTCATTCGCACGACATCAAGAGTGCACCTCAGGTAATTCATCTTGGACTGGGATCCGAGAATATCGATGACGTCGACCGTGTGGCCAAACCGGCGCAGCTGCTCCACCTGCTGGCACACGAAGGCTCCGGAGCCCGGCCTCTGCGGACTCGGATACATGTTGGTGACACAGAGGATTCTCACGATTGGTGTTTCCCTCGACGCTTGGCACGAACTGCCATCGAGTCACCGGTCTGCGTCGCTAACTCCGCTGAGCCGTCGTCGGATCCCCGCCGGAACGCCCATCACGAGCGCACCGTCGGGCACGTCCTTCGTCACCACGGCGCCGGCGCCGACGACGGCGCCAGCGCCGATTCTGACGCCTGGCAGCAGGTTGGCTCCCAGGCCGATTGCCGCGCCGCGTGCGATATGGGGCCCGAGCATGGGCGAACCGTCGTAGCCGTTGCGGCCGATCGCATTGTCGTTCGAAGTGCCGACGCAGCCCGAAATGAACACGTCGTCTTCGATCGTCATATTGCCCGCCAGCCAGGTATGATCCTGCACCCGGACTCGATCGCCAATTCGCGTATTGTAGTTGACCGTGACGTAACGTCCGATGACGGTCTTCGAGCCGATCCGCGATTGTTCACGGATCGAGGCGCCATCCCCGACCAGGGTCCCCGCGCCGAGCGAGACGTCGTAGAAAATCACCGCGTGCGGTCCGATAGAACAATCGGCGCCGATATCGACCCACGCCTCGAAATGCGGCGGGCGCGACAACGCGCCGGCACCTTTGGGCGCCTTGCCGATATAGGCTCCCGGAAAGATCTCGACATTGTCGCCGATTCTGGCGCCGCTCTCAATCACGACATGCGGGTGAATGACCACCCCGTTGCCAATCGCAACACCAGGCCGCAGCACGGCGAACTCGGCGATCGTCACGGCCGCACCGATGGCCTCGGTCTCGACCACCGCCCATGCGCTGATTCGATTCATCACCACTCCTTCCCGACATCGGCCTGTAGCGCGGCGAACGAATACGTCGACTTCCGCTGCAAGTTCTTGTGACCGTCGCGCTCGGCCGCAGTGCACGCAATCGCGGCGACATGGCGCACCGCGTCGCGTGTGAGCTCGGGAAACATGGGCAGGGACAATGATCGAGCGGCCATCGCTTCGCAGCACGGCAAGTCGCCCTGCCTGTAGCCGAGATGAGCGAGAGCAGGCTGTAGGTGGAGCGGCAACGGATAGTGGATCCCGGTTGCCACGCCGGCCTCGTCGAGCTTGATCCGCATTGCGTCCCGCTCGTTCGTGGTGATCACATACAAATGGTAGACGTGCGTCGACCCCTTTCGAACGAACGGCGTCTTGATCCCCGATTGCGCCAACTCCGCCGCGTACCACTCCGCAGCGCGCCGCCGATTGGCGTTCCATTCATCCAGACGCCGGAGCTTGATCTGCAGGATTGCCGCCTGCAGAGCGTCGAGCCGGCTGTTGAACCCGATCTCGGCGTGGCTGTAGTGGGTGGTTCGACCGTGGTCACGCAATCGTTCTATCCGCTCGGCGATCGCGGCACTGTTGGTGGTGATCGCTCCCCCGTCGCCATAGGCCCCGAGGTTCTTCGCCGGATAGAACGAGAAACATGCGACGTCGCCGAGCGCCCCGGTTCGGACCCCCTGATATTCCGCCCCGTGCGCCTGGGCCGCGTCTTCCACTACATAGAGCCCGCGCCGCCGCGCGATGTCCTTGATTGGACCCATGTCAGCCGGCTGTCCGAAGAGGTGGACTGCGATAATCGCTTTTGTACGATCCGTTACGGCGCGCTCGATCATCTTGGGATCGATCGTGTAGGTCTCCGGATCGATATCGACAAACACGGGGCGCGCTCCCGTCGCCGCGGTGGCGGCCGCAGTTGCGATGAAGGTATGGGCGGTTGTAATCACCTCGTCGCCACGACCAATACCCAAGGCCCGTAGCGCCAGATGAATCGCGTCCGTGCCGTTCGCCACGCCGCGCGCATGGCGCACCTGGCAATACGCGGCGAAATCTCTTTCGAACGAGGCAAGCGCCTCGCCGCCTATAAACTGCGCGGAGTTGAGAACCCCCCGAATTGCTTCGGCCACCTCGTCCTTTATCGTCTCATATTGCGCTCTAAGATCGACAAACGGAATTTGCATTTTCGAACCTCACGAGAATCCGTCTTTGTGTCTTGAGAACGTCAGCGGGCACCGTGCCCCCGCAGCACCGCGGGAAACGTCAGGGCAATCAACTTCAGGTCGGTCCATAAGGTCCAGTTCATTGCATAGTCGACGTCCATCTCGAGCATCACCTCGGCGCTGACACGACCCCGAGCGCGTACCTGGCAAATTCCGGTTATTCCGGGCTTCACAATGTGACGTATATGGTGCCAGTCGCGGAAGTGTTCGAGTTCATAAGGAATCGCCGGCCGTGGACCGACAATGCTCATTTCGCCCCGCAATACGTTGAGGAGTTGAGGCAGCTCGTCGAGGCTGGTTCTCCGCAGCCACCGTCCCACGCGCGTCACGCGAGGATCGTCTGTCAGCTTGTATGGGGCATCGGGGTCGTCCGAGAGGGGTTCATTCGCCCAAAACCGCCGGATCGCCTCGCGATGGACGTTTTCGTCGGCGTTGTGGCGGAGCGTCCGGAATTTGAAGCAGGTGAACGGCTTCTCGTCGCGTCCGATCCGACGTTGGCGAAAGAGCGCTGGCCCGGGACTGTCGAGATGGATTGCTATCCACACCACGACGAAGACGAGAGCCAGCGGCACAATCGCGACAACGCTGATCGCGACGTCGAGCGCCCGCTTGGCTAATTCCCGAGGGGTCGCCTTCCGTCGCGTGGCTTCATGCGACGGCAATTTCGGGACCTCCCGCCGGCATGTTCCGCCGCCGAAATATCCGTTGCTCCTTACCGTTGCTGCGGTGCTTTTGCTTGAGCCGTAGACACACCGATGCCTCCTCGAGCGCCTCGACAACGCGCAGCCCGTGCATTGCGTCCGCACGCGGCCGTTCCCCGGTCATGATCGCATTGACGAAGTCGAGTACCTCGAGCTTCAGCGGTTCGCTGCTGGATATCGCGGGTATATGAACGTCGCCATGATGATAGGCCGACTGGAAGTCGGCGTAGGAGTCGCCGTCAATCCGCGGCCTGAATCGCTTCTGGTATACGCGCACTTTCTCGGACGGCTGCACGTCGTCGAACACCAGCATCGCATCGCTTCCGACGATCGTGATCTGGCGCACCTTGACCGGGTCCAACCAGGAAACGTGCACATGGGCCGTCGGTCCGCTCTTGAAGCCCATCTTGGCGTAAACAACATCCTCAACGTTGGGCAGAACGTGCGCGCAACCCCAGGCGCCGATGGTTTGCGGCACCTCCTCCAGCAAGCAGAAGATGATCGAGAGGTCGTGTGGGGCCAAATCCCAAAGGACATTGGCGTCCTGCCGGTAGAGACCGAGATTTAGGCGCCGCGAGTCAATGTAGTAGAGCTCGCCCAGAGAGCCGCTCTGGATCATCTGGCGCATGACGCCGACCGCCGGGTGATACTCGAACGTGTGCCCGACCATCAGCACGCGCTTGCTCTGTTCGGCAATCGCATTCAATTCGCGGCATTGCGCGCTCGTCATGGCCAACGGCTTTTCGACGAGCGCGTGCTTTCCGGCCTGGAGCACCGCTCGCGCCAATTCAAAGTGCGTTTCCACAGGAGTGGCGACAATGACACCGTCTATAGAAGGGTTGTTCAGCACTGCGCCGATATCACGCGAAACGGCGACAGAAGGATACTGCGAACGGATATATTCCAATCTGTCAGGGCGTGGATCGACGGCCATCGACATCCGTGCGTCGCGTATATCGCAGCTGACACGGATGTGCTTCGAACCCCAGTAGCCGCAACCGATGACGGCGAGCGACGGACCATCTTTCGTGGTCTGAAGTCGCGCGTCCCCCTCAGAATTCGCCATGTTGGCTCCTTGGTTGAAGACCTAATTGTGCGTTCATTCAAGATAGCCGACGGGGCGTGCGCGCTGCTGAAGAACACGGATTATGATCGGTGCTCTTTTGGGGTACTACCCCCCGACCAAGCTCAGCGCCGGGGGCGGGAAGGGCTGAAGAATCTGGCGGACTGGCCAATTCTGAAATTCGAAATCCAAAAGGAGAGTGTTACTTTGACAAATCTGGAAAGAGGCGCCGGGAGTTTTGGCGCTCCACGAGGTGCGTGGGGGGATCTCTCCTCACTGCAGATTCCGTTCAAGCTGAACCCTATTCTGCGGCAAGGAAGTAGTTGGGCGCATCCATCTGGCACAAATGTTCGGTAGGCGTCGACGATTGGCGGCGGCGTTGCGCAGGCCGCACTATCTCATCGTGGGTGCCTCGGTACCAGGCTCGCATAGGCGGCGAGGAGGGAACGTTTTGCGACCTCCCACTGAAATTCGCTGCGAGCACGCTCCCTGCCGTAGCTGCGCATACGCTCGCGCGCACCCTCGTCCTCAAGCAGCGCCACGATTCTTTCGCCCAGCGCCTGCGGCGTCGGCTGCGCCGCCACCAGACCAGCGTCGCCAGCATCAAGCCTCGCCTGCGCCAAGTCGAACAGGACGAACGGCAACCCGACGGCCATGTATTCAAAGACCTTGATCATCGACATCGTCACGTTGGCGGCACTGGGCGGGTCCGGAACGACGCCGATATCGCAAGCCGCCAATTTGGCGGGCAGCGCATCGCCCGAAATGTAACCGGCAAATTCGATATTGTCGGCGATCCCGAGTTTGCCTGCGAGCATCCTGAGCTGGCCCACTTCCGGGCCGTCGCCGATGATCAGGCAGGCGATATCGGTTCGATGCAGCCGCTTGACGATGTGCTCCATCGCCTCGACCAGCAGGTCTACACCGTCCTGCTCGGCAATCATTCCCACATAGCCGACGAGATATCGAAAGGCCTTCCTGACCGAGGGATCGGGCTTGACCTGCCAGAAGCGCTCGAGGTCGGGGACGCTTCTGACGAGCCAGATCCTTTCTGGCGCGATCCCGCCTCGCTCCACGGCCTGCTGCTTCAGGGTAGGGTTTGTCGCGAGGCTCGCGTCGGCCAATCGAAACGTCCAGCGTTCAAGCCGGAGCTGGAGACGATAAAAGAAATCCTTGCGGCCGAACTTGACCGCATAGAGTTCGGGCACGGGATCATGCTGGTCAAACAGAAATTTCTTGCCAAGGAAGACCTTGTAAAAAATCGCGATCAAAAAGATCAAGTCCGGCGGATTGCAGGCATGAAGAATGTCAAATCCATGCCGGTGCGCCACCTTCAACGAGAGAACGAACTCCCAAAAAAGGGCGACAGTATATTCGAGAAGATAAGTCACGGCGCCCGAGCCCTCCACACCACGTGGATGGCGGTAGATGTGCACACCGTCTATTTGCTCGTATGCCTTGTCATATCCCCTTCCTTTCGGACAAATAACCGAAACGGTGTAACCAGCTTGGTGCAGCGCTGTGGCCTCCTGCCAGACTCGGCGATCGACCGGAACCGGCAGGTTTTCGACGATGATAAGAACCGCGCCCGCCGCACCGCCTACCGCAGATATGTTGTCCGACAGAGCCATTGCGCCTACGCCCTTCAGTGGAAACTTGGCGACCTTTCGTATAGGACTGCCTAAAGAGGAACACAATCTCGAGGTCGCGGACGATCCGCAGGATACCCGGTGGCCTTGTCGAAGGATGATGCGACACCCTACGAAGGAACGCTGACGCCATGGACACAGGCTCTTCGATCGCGCTTCTGCTCCGCAGCGACGTTCCATCGTCCGACGATTGCAACCTGGCGGAAATGCTCGAGTTTTTCGGAATTCCATGGAAGGCGCTGACAGTCAGCGAAGCGAACGGAGGCTATGTAGCCTCGCTGACGGCAAGTCATCCGCGGTTCTCCATCCTGACTTCCGCGGCCTGCCTCGCCGAAACCATGCAGCCTCGCAGGGCCGGAACGTTGCCGGATTGGTTGGCGGCAGCCGCTTCCGTGTTCGTCTATGGATTTCTAGCTGCGGATTCCTGCAGGGCTCTGCTGCGCCAGATCACGGGAGACCCGCAGGCCGACATCCGCGGCATCGACGCGTGGCCAATGACCGTTTCGGTCACTGATGCTTTTCCAGACATGTGCGGTCCAATGTCGGCCCTGCGGATCCAACTGGAGCCTGGCGCTGCGGATGCGGCGCTTGTCATCCGGGATGATGGCGAATTGCAGAGCATCCTCGGAGCACCCGAGGGACACCTGTTCGCCGGATTTTCTTATTCCGGCGTGCGCTTTTTTGCCGATGCGTCACTGGCGATGGTGGACATTCGCGAACGCGCTGCGACCTATTTTGACGTGAAGAAGCGTTTTGCCGGTGCGGTGCCAGTCGTGATGTATCTGAAGTGGTCGTTCCGCAACGTCTGCTGGAACGCCTCCGAAACAAACGCGTGCCTGATCATCGACGATCCGCCTCTGTGGCCACGGTACGGCTTACTCGATTTTGGCGAGCTACTGCACCTGGCCAACGAGCGGACGCTCGCGACGACCGTCGCCTTCATTCCATGGAACTGGCAACGAACAAATCGCGACACCGTTGCCGCCTTTCGGCAAAATCGCGAAAAACTGTCCGTCTGCGTGCACGGCTGCGATCACACCCGTGGTGAATTTGCAGCCCGTTCAGCCGAACTGCTCGACAGAAAATTAAAGACCGCCAGGTCTCGGATGCAGTCTCTTCTCAATAAGACTGCGCTCGATCATGAAAACGTGATGGTTTTTCCGCAAGGGGCATTCTCGCCCGAGGCAGTGTCGGCTCTCAAGCGAAACGGCTTCGTCGCGGCAGTGAACACGGAAGTCGCACCATCCGATGACGCGTCGAACGAAACGACACTTGCCGACCTGTGGAGTGTCGCCATCGTCCGGTATGGCGGATTCTCGATTTACACCCGGCGGTACATCGCCCACGGCATTGAAAACTTCGCATTTGACGGAATCCTGGGAAAGCCATGCTTCGTTGCCGGACATCACGACATTTTCCGAGATCACGGCAGCGAACTGGCGGAGTTTCTCCAACAGCTTGCATCCTTGCGGTGGAAACTCTGTTGGCGGACTCTCGGGAACGCTGTTTTCCGCAGCTACAGCATTAGACCCGACGGCGGAACGATCATGGTAAAGATGTTTGCTGAACAAGTCCGCATCGAAAACGTGGAGGCGATGACGCGACGGATCCGAGTTGTGAAGCAAGAATCACAGATCGCCTCCTTGAAAAATGTTACAGTCAATCAAGAGGTCGTCGCGCACGAATACATCGATGGATGTCTTAGAGTGATCGTCGATATCACGCCCGGCAGAACGGCGGATATACGCTGCGTTTATCATGAACTGCCGGATGCTTTCCCGGATTCAGAATCGGTCTCATACCGACTTGGAGTGGCGGTTCGGCGATATCTATCCGAACTGCGTGACAATTATGGGCACATCTTCCGTTTTCGCGTGTAGCCGGGAGGCGGGCCGCAACGAGCGTGGCCATGCTGTTTCGGCCCAGGCACGAAGCTCCTAGCAGATCGCTTCCTGCTCCGGCGGCGGACTCCGACGCCTGACTCGATACGTCTCGTTCAATGGCCCGTCACTCGGCTTCCCGCGCGACCCGTCGGTCCTGATATTGGTTGCGTTGTTGGAAGCTGCTGGTGTCGTCTCCCGTATGACGGTACCGCGGATCGGGCGTTCTGCTGCGGGAAACGTCGAACGGCGATCGAGGCACGAGATGTGTAACGTCGCTGGAGGGTGGCGGCGAAGCAACCTCCTGTAGCGCGAAGGAGATTGTGCCGTGAATCAGGCCCTGCTCTGGTCTCAAGAGCGCCGCCGCCTCCCTGGCGCGCTGGTCCGCGCAATTCTGCGCACGCAGACGGCGGTCCGAGGAGCAGCGCGGTCAGAGCATGGTCAGGTTCGTTGCCGGCCAGATGCTGCTGCGAGCTGAGCCGGTCATGGCAGCCGTCCGGTCCGAATGCCGTGTTCCCGTTCGTCCTTACGAGATTCGCCGGCTTGGCTGCTGGAAGCGTTAGGTCAGGCTGGAGTTGCTACCAGCTCGCTGACAAAAACTTCATAGTCAGCCGAGGCGTAAGGCTTCTTGCCCTCGGCAGGTGCATTTGGAGCCGCGGCGCGCTCCGAACCGGGAGCATCGCGCGCACATCACTTTACGAATGACTTAGTCAGTCTCAAGCGTTGATTGCAATCAAGACCTATGAGGGATGGCAGGCCGAGTTGCGCGAAGAAGCGGCGCGATAGGCATCGTTCATGTGGCTGGCTCCGGCACTCGACCAGGGCCTCGGCGCGGTCATGATCAAGGCCCACCCAGCAACCCCTCATCCCGGTCTTCCGTTGCACAGCCATGAATAGGTAGCCCTAAAAAGTTGAAGCTCAGCGCGGATGTAACGATACATTCGGGTGTAGAGTTCTGAACATTGCACTCGTCATATCGATGTACGCATCGGCGCCTCATTGAGGATCCGCACTTGAGACGACGTGAAGGCGAAAATGGGAAGGCTTTGCATCGACCTTGAAGGGTGCGCTGAACACCTCGTTGCGACTTGGGCGGAATCTGTCCAGGCGGGAGAGCGCTGAGATGCGTATATTGCACCTTGCCGAATCTCTGGGCACCGGAGGCAGGGAACGACAGATCGTCGAACTGTTGAGGGGACTTTTCGCTCACCGTGACATAGAGTCATTCGTCGCGGTTACGGACGAGGAGGAGGTTCGTTACGAAATTGAGCGTGAACACGCGCAAGTTATTCAGCTCGTTCGGAGAGGCAAGAGAGATTTGCGCCTTTTCAAGAGTTTGCATGAACTGGTCTCCAATTTGAAAATAGATATCGTTCACTCCTGGAGCCCGATGTGTTCCATTTATGCAGCTCCGATTGCGAAACTGTGCGGCTCAGCTTTCGTTAATGGCTTCGTGCGAGACGCGCCGCCGCATATTCCGCTATGGAATAAAAACTACTTGATGGGCAAGCTGACCATCCCATTCTCAGACATTGTTGTCGCCAATTCGCGCGCGGGCCTAGCTGCCTACCAAATTCCCGAGCCCAAAGGTCTATGTATCCACAATGGGTTCAGTCTTGGAAGAGTCTCTAACTTAACGGGCGAGGCAGAGCTTCGCGGCATGTTGGGAATCGCGACTCCCCACGTTGTCGGAATGGTTGCTAACTTCACGCCAAGAAAAGATTACGCATCCTTTGTCGAAATGGCATGCCGCATTTGCGATGTTAGGGAGGATGTTACTTTTGTGGCCGTCGGCGAAGGGCAAATGTTGTCGCAAGTGCGCGATAGCGTCCCACCAGAACATTCGCCACGCATAAAGTTTCTAGGTCGGCGGACAGATGTAGAAAGTATCGCTAATCTATTCACTGTGGGAGTTCTCGTTAGCAATAGTGGGGAGGGTTTTTCCAACGCAATAACCGAGTGCATGGCGTTGGGTAAGCCTATTGTGGCAACAAACGATGGGGGCAATCCTGAATTGGTCCTCGAGGGACGGACGGGATTTCTTGTGCCGCGTCACGATGCTGGAGCCTTGACTGATCGTGTTCTCAGGCTCCTCAATAACCGTGGGCTTGCTGACGAATTCGGTACGGAAGGGCGTCGGCGTATTGAAACATCCTTCTCGCTCGACGCGATGACCAACGCGTATCTTTGCCTTTATCGGCGGGTGGCGGAAAGGAGGGGGCGCGCGACTTGAGCGAGGTAGCTTATCGCTAGAGTTACGAATGCCAGGAATGGGTCCAGAGTTAGCGCTCACATTGGAGTGCGAGACACCCTCGG
Organism: Bradyrhizobium sp. 1200_D9_N1_1; assembly: GCF_052075915.1. Classification (NCBI taxonomy): domain Bacteria; kingdom Pseudomonadati; phylum Pseudomonadota; class Alphaproteobacteria; order Hyphomicrobiales; family Nitrobacteraceae; genus Bradyrhizobium; species Bradyrhizobium sp. 1200_D9_N1_1. The sequence goes on from NZ_CP197226.1 coordinate 2,934,284, forward strand.
CGCTGCGGGGGCCGTTTCAATGTCCAACGACAAGATTGCAAAGCGCAGGGCCTCGAAGAGCACCATGCGCTACACTGATGGTTCCGCGCCCCGTCGTCCCATTGATCCATCGAGCCGAATGGGCGCAAATCAGTTCGGGACTCGACCCGTTGCCAAGTGAAGGAAGAATTCGGATCAAAGGTCCGGTCCGGTCAAGACCATCGTCTGTGTCAACATTGACTATTGTTACCGGCTTACTCCCGAATGGGTAGCCACTCAGCACCGGTGGACTCGATCGAGATGCTTCTATTCTTAACCGTTTTGCTTACACTTGTTCAAAATGGCGCTACGCGAGCTCTGATATGTTTTCTCCGATGACGCTCTGCAGCTCAATCGATAATCAATGAGTGTTCGTGATGCACATCATGGCAACGGCTGAACGGCGTGCTAACCTAAGCAAGGGCCATGACCTGCGCGGCGATGCATCGGCGACTGACTGCTGGCGGCATAAGACGGGGCGGCCGATGTTTCTGACCAGCCTTGTTTTCATCGCCGCCACCTCCGCTAGCGTCTAGGTCGCTGATCCATGGCATCGATATTGCGCCAAGGCATTGCACTCTCCGCTGCGCGCTACATCGAACAGGCCATCACGCTGTTGACGCCGATCGTTCTGGTGCGGACGATCGGCAGCGCAGCCTTCGGCGAATATCGGCTGTTCTGGCTGCTTGTAACTAGTGTGGCCGTGTTGTTCAACGAGTTGCCACGCAGCTTGCTTTTCTTCTTTGTCCGTTTGGATTCAGAGGGACGCCGGCTTTATGTCGGGCAGACGGCGCTGCTATTACTTGCCATAACGGTGATTGCGGCACTTTTAATTTTTGTCTTTGGCGATGCCCTGCCCTCGAGCATGAAAGACCTGCTGCACCAGCAGGGATTTTTGGTTGCGTTCTTCCTGCTTGTCTGGAATTTGGGCTTGTTACTCGACGTGTTACCCAACGCCGCAGGGCAGATTCGATGGCAGGCACAAGCTATCCTGGTCACATCTGTGCTCAGGGCTGCGCTCATCATTTCCGCAGCAGTAATTTTTCAGCGGCTCGAAGAAGTGCTGGTTGCCACATTGATTGCTGCCTGCATGCGCCTTGGACTTTTGGGTTATTTCATTGCACGCTATTGCGGTATTCGACTGTTCCCCCTGGACAAGCAGCAACTTCGTGTACAGCTTCGTTATGCTCTTCCATTCAACGTGGCCGGCTTGCTGTTCCACAGCCGGAAGCAGGCCGAGCAATGGATTGTGGCTACGGCGTTTTCATCAGCGGTGTTCGGCATTTTTTCCATTGCAACTACGCTCATTATGCCGTTTGAAATCCTGAGAAGCGTATTGGGGAGTTTGCTCCTGCCTAAAATGAGCCACCTCCATTCACTTGGTCGTCACGAAGAGCTATTGCGCCTAAACAATCGAGGCAATGTGATCGTCAGCGCGATCATGTACCCAGCCGTTGCGGGGGTGTTCGCCTTTTCCGACGAAGTTATCCAGTTCCTGTTTACGAAGGAGTACTTGAGCGGCTCGCCAGTGTTGCGCATTTATCTGGTTCAGACCTTGATTTCCGTTGAGATCACCACCTTGCTGAATGTGTTCGGACAAGGTTCAACATTCTTGCGTTATGAAGCGTCGGTTTTGCCCGTTGCTGTAATATCCAGTTTAGTCGGTGTCTGGTATTACGGTTTGCCGGGTGCGGCTATGGGCTCGGTATTGGCCACTTTCGTGGTGTATGCGCTTTTTCTGACAAGGCTTTCAAAGGTGATGAGCGTTCCTGTGGCAAGATTGCAGGATTGGAAAAGCCTTGGAAAAATTTGGAGCGTATCGGCAGTTTGCGCACTCGTGGCACGTTTTTCCGCCGACCTGCTGAATCCATCGGCGCCAATTGCTGCGATAGTCGGGCCTGCTGCCGTTTTGGTGTTTTATGCCGCTATTTTGTTTGCAACGGGATATTATCGAACGCTTGCCGAGATGCTAAGAGAGGGAAATGCACTCGCTAACACGTCTCGTCCCGTGGGGGAGTTCGGGCTCCCTGAAGTCGCCGCCAACAAGACATCTTAGCATTGTTTCAAGAGGGCGCGCCGATGAGCATCGTCCTGCGGGCTTGGCCGAGGATCGAGGAATTCTGGTTCGACGAGGCGATCCCCCAGCGCGGCGTGGACGTGGCCTGGTTGTGTCAGCGGCTCGCTATTCCGGAGATTACCCAACCGTCGGCCAAATACACGCTCGTCGTGGATCTCACGCTGTCCGATGAGCAACTGCTCGCCAACATGCAGTCCGAAACGCGGTACGAGATCCGCCGCGCCCAGAACAAGGATGCCCTGGAATTCTGGGCGCCCACTGCTCCCGACCCATCCTCGCTAGCGGCCTTCTACGACCTCTTCGCGCAGTTCGCGGCCGACAAGGGGCTGTCGCCGGTGCGCATGGAATACCTAGGGGCCGCCGCCAGGGCCGGCGTGCTGCGCCTGGGCAGGATGTTGCACGAGGGCGAGGTCGTCGTCTGGCATTCCTATCTGCTGATCGGAAGCCGTGTCCGCCTGCTGCATTCCGCCTCGCTGTTCCGAGGCCAGGCGCCGGCACGCCGCAGCCTGATCGGCCGAGCGAACCGGCTGCTGCACTGGCTCGAAATGCAGCATTTCCGAGGTGCGGGCGCCACGCTGTATGACTTCGGCGGCTGGTACGCAGGACATGACGACGAAGATCTGCTGCGTATCAACCGATTCAAGGAAGGCTTCGGCGGCACCGTGCGCCAGGAAGCTCAAGGCGTGCGCGCGTTGACGCTCCTGGGGCGGGCCTACCTCTGGGCACGCCCGCTTCGAGCCTGGCTAGGACGTGTTCCAACTGGGCTCAACCAAAGGATCAAGATCTGAACCGCGCGTACACTCGACCAACGACTCCTTCCCGGGGGGCCTATCGTAGGCGATCAATCAAAGCCGTGTTCTGAGAATGACACTTCCGCTTTTGGACGAAAACCCTGGGCTCTTCGGCTCTTCAATCTAAGAAGGGACCCCGCAAGGCTCTCTCCTCTGAGTCCTCTGCTGGCGAACATTTACTTCCGACGCTTTCTGCTGGCCCGGTGCGACCACGGGCACCAGGAACAGCCCGGTGCCTAGGTCGTGAACTATGCTGACTATCTTGCGATCTGCTGCCGCCCGGGCCAAGCCGAGTAGGTGGATGGTCAGTCAGACGCCTATATCTTCACTCTCCATCAGTCGGCCATAAAGAACCTCCCAAGCCATCAGTGGGGAGTCGCTTTTTGGAGCGCAGCGAGGTTTGAGATTGCAAGCTTTTCGCGCTTGAAGGCCCGAAAGCCTGCAATTTCATTTTCAGGATTCGATCGAGTCGCGCGTAGAGATTCCGTGGAGACATCGGAGGGCACGATGAAATCGAAGGAACGACGCGACACCGGACAGGCCGATCTTCTGCGCTCGCGGCTGGACGCGATCATCGTCATGTACCATCCGCTGATGACGCTCTCGCTGACGATCGACTGGTGGTTCTTGTCGATTGAGCGGCAGCGCGTCGGAGGAGGAATCATGCCGGGACATCGCACGGCGTCGCCTTGAGGGTTGGGAATAAAAGCACTCGATCAAGTTCACCTGGGGGGCGAGTGGCTACCCATTTGTGAGTACATCGGTAACACTGATCGTCGATCGCTGCCCCCAAGATGGTCTTGACCTGACCTGATCTCTGACGCAGCTTCGTACCGAAATCGTTTTCTGCCACGAAAGACGCTCTCATGTTGGGTGAGACCCTCGACTATTGGGTGCTCAAAGGCCTCGCACACCGCCGCAACCTCGCCACCGAGGAAGAGCTCAACTCGCGCGCCGGCGGGGCTACCGCGCAAACCTTCGAAGCGGCGATGCCGAAGATGCGCAAGCTGATGCGACGCTTCGGCGGCCGGCTCAGTGCCGATCCAGCGAAGCGCTACCTCGATATGGGATGCGGCACCGGCGAGCTCACGCTCGCGCTCGCGCGCATGGGCGCGGGCCAGATCACCGGCGTCGATTTCACGCCGCGCGCAATCGAGACAGCACGCGCGCACGTGGCGCGCCTGGGGCTCGCCAACGCGCACTTCGAATGCTGCGACCTACATACCTGGAACCCGCCGCACAAGTACGACGTGCTGCTTTCCTTCGACGCTTTCGAGCACATCGAGGCGCCGCGCCAGTTCCTCGCGCGTATGAAGGAGTTTGTCGCGCCGAGTGGCGTCGCCGTGCTCGGCTTCGGTCCGCTGTTCCATTCGCCCTTCGGCGATCACATGGGGTATTTTTTCCGCCTGCAGATTCCGTGGCGCGGCGTCTTCTTCTCGGAACGGGCCATACTCAGGGTGCGGCGTGAGTGCTTCCGGCCGACCGATCCGGCGCGCCGCCTGCGCGAGATCATCGGGGGCCTGAACCAGATGCGCTATTCCGAGTTCCTGGGGCACCTCCGCGCCACGGGCTGGCAGCTAGACTACCTCGACGTGAACGCAATCGAGCTGCCGCTCATCCGGCCTCTCTCCAACGCGCTTGCCCGCGTTCCGGTGTTGCAGGATTTCATCGCCCACAACGTCTACTGCGTGCTCAGGCCGATGTAGACCGTTGATGGTCGACACCCGCACCTGACGCCGGAGGTGGCCGAAGCCACACGGAGGTGGCTCTTGAGGCTGCCGAGCGAACCGGCCTTACGAAGCCGCCGGCGCGAACTCGCGGATCGGCCGGTGCCACCGCCGCTACATCCAGAGCATAGCGCGCGAAACCGTCTGCAGCTGGCCTTTGAAAGCAGGCGACGCATTCTCGGCGTACCGCCGATGCTCCGAAGCCTTGCGGAACGTCGGCATGCATCGCACGATCGCCAGAAGTCAGGAAGCCGCGCCCGATTGCGATGTAGGTGGTGCTCGCGCACCAGACCTGGTTCGGCCGCTCGATCGAAAGCCCCTGTAGCAGGTAGGGAATATCTCGTGTGCAGGCGCCGGCTTGGATCGCGCGCGGCTTCGGCCCGAGCGCCGCTATTCCCATCTGGCGCATGAGCCGCCGCACGCGCTTACGATTGACGATGCACCACTCCGTCCGCTGCATCGCCGCAGCCCTGCGCGATCCGCTTGGGCGTTCGTGTGCGCCCAGGCATGCGGATCGACGTCATTCATCATCACTGAATAAGCGTAGCGACCCACGTCCGGCCGCCGCCATCCTGAGAGAGAGAAGTGCTCAAATGCCTCAGCCGTCTTAACCGGCTCCAGACTTTTTGCGAATGAATATCATCAAAAAAGGCTTTAGTGGAGGTGGCGTAAGGTAGTTCAGGGCCAAGAACGCGCGGTATAGAATTCGGCTGTTAGCGTGATATAGAGGGTCTGCATCCCAGGCGTAGACGAAGTGTTCGAAGCGTGAAGGTGGAAAAAACTTGCGCAGCGTACCCGGTGTGTTGAGGCGGTAAAATGCCGGAAACACGTGCTCTGACTTCCGCCAAGGTTGGAGAATTCTAAGAACTAACTTGCTCATCTGATCCGGAATAAGACGGTTAGCGACGGCGATGTAGCCGAACCGATTTGGCGTTCGAGCACAGATCCAACCACCGGGCTTCAATAACCTATCTATTTCAGCCACGCTCTGTGTTGGGTCGCGAAAGTGCTCAAACACATAGTCAGAAAAGATGATGTCAGCGGTTCCGGCCGGCAACGGCGCGCGTCCGTCGGGATCAAGAAGAAACGCCTCGTCAAGTGATGGATTGGCGATTACCGCGGGATCTACATCGAGGCCGACCACCTTGGACACGCGCCCCTTGAAGTTACGGAGACGGCTGCGATAGGAGACATAGTGGGAGGCACCACACCCAGCACCAAAGTCAATGAGCACCGAGCTGGAGGATACTAGCGCGTTTATTCTCTGATAGAATGCAACTGCGCTATCATTGCGCGAAAAGCCTCCAGCCGATACTTCAGGGAAGAAGTACGAATCGATAAGAGCGGGAGGCGGGCAACTGCCTTCGGTGACTTGGTGGGCATGGATCCTTTCAATCGGCATCGAGCCTCCTGATTTTGGGACGAAAGTTCCTTTGCGCTTATGCTCCAGCCCTGCACACAATTCAGCCTAAGAGGGGCCGATGCGACGAACCTCTTATATTATCAATCCAATCTCATTTTAAGACCCCGACCGAAACCTCGCGCTACAAACGGGAGATGAACGACCGTTATTAAGAGGTAGCCCAACGGAGCCCCTAAGCGTTCGACTTTGCCCATGGTTTGCGGATGATAGGGCCGCGGGCGAGCCGATCGAAACGTGCTCAAGCGTTGGGACCGGTTTGTCCGCTTCATCGATGACGACAGGATCTGCCTTAAGCAACAATGCGAGAATGCGCTCTACGCGGATTTGCGCTGGGACGGAAGTTCTGGCTGTTCCTGGGTTCGGATCGCGCCGCGGTCACGGCAACACTGATCGTGACGGACAGGCCCAACGATATCGACACGCCGGCCTGGCTTGCCGACGTGCTCGCCTGGATTGCCAGCTTCCCTCAGGGGCGGCTTCATGAACTGCTGCCATGGAATTGGAGCGCCCAATGCCCGGTCTATCGCGTCGCCTCAGGCAGTTTGACGAGGAATTGCTCGCCCTCGGCGAGAAACGACGCTGCTCGAAGAGCTTATTGCCGGTTTGCTGGCCTGTCCCGAACTCATCGGTCCTAACGATTGGCTTCCAATCGTCTGGAAATGGACAGCGCAGATCAGCTGCCAGTCTTCGAAGACATCGACCATATCAACCGAGTTCGTGCTCTCGTCATGGCGCTGGAGGCTGCGATACAGGGGTGACCGCGTCAGATGAGGGATGGCCGGCTGCAATGCATAGGGGCAATCTCGAGCGAAAGGGCGTATGCCGCTGAAAAGCGACAATGATCACCTCTTCCTCGATGGAAGGTGGTCGACTTGGCCTCCTTCGGGCCCGTCGGAAGATCAGCGACGGTGTCGCGCTGCTTCCACTTCGCGACCATCTTCTGGTTGATCCCGTAGCGCTTGGTTAGCGATCTCAGACTCTCTTGACTATTTTGTATTGCACGGACTGCCTCCGTCGTCGTGGCGCAGCCGTGTAAAAATTGAACCACAACGCATCCTTCGAATCGCGCAAATTCGAATGCACCATTCAAGCTTGGGACCAAACACCTAGTCCATGCCGGCGCGCAACGCCGCAGACACTTTGCGGGCAGCCACGGCGGTGGACCATCAGCCACGCTGACGAATCGCGCAGGGTTGGCCGATCTCTCAAAACGATGCTCTCATGCTTGGCAGTTCAAGACCTGAACGACCACCGGCTTGGCGTCTACGGAGCCTCGCAACGAGTCAGACAATTTGTGGGACTGGATAAGCTGCGACAGAAATCCAGATAGCGCAACCGCGCCAAGTTGATCATCATCGCAATGATCGGAAATACATACATGTTGGCGGCTGTTGGAAAAATTTCACGCTCAGTCGCCATACCAACTCCAAAACCAAAGATGCACGCGAACAGAGCCCAATATAGGTCACTGTTCAGCCTTCGCCCAACTCGCCAGGCGGTAGCTGTTCCAACACAAAGGAAGACCAAAAGCACACTGGTCAAAATAACTCCGCAATCAAGAAAGAAATCGATAATTGCATTATGCGCATGAGTGACCTGTATCAGGGCTCCTGTGTGCCAAAGTTCACTCGTCACCACTCCGTAACGACCAGCGCCAAGCAGGAACAGGCCGATATTGCTCGTCCATTCATTGAGCAGAGGAGCCCAGACGTACTCAACACGGCCCGTCAGCAAGCTATCAGCCGAGACGGCGGAACTGTCTCCAAACCCGATCGATAGAAGAGCGGCGACGGTTGGTCCGATCCACAGGAACGATGTGACGCCAGCCGCGGCAGCACCAAGAACCAAAATGACAAACCTGCGCCGTAGGATCAGAAATAGGGAACACGAAGCTGCCACCGTGACAAGCGCGCTGCGTGACTCGAGGAGAAGAACCGCCAGAAGCGATAGACCGAGAGGAACGATCCAAAATGCGCCGCGCTTAAGAGCTCTATGGAGCAACAGGGGTATAGTACAAATGTATATGGTTCCGATCGTGTTGTAATGAATACCAAAATAAGTTGCGCACAACTCATTGATTCCGCCGGCAGCCATTCGGCTGTCTCCGGCGGCCAGGTCAGTCATTTCGTCCGGGCTGCCCGAAAGCAGCACGGACGGATTCATCAGGACAAGTGTGATGAACGCGATCGACAACGACAATATTGAGAGGCAGATCACGGTCGTGATCCTCTCAAGCTCCTGAAAGGAGCACATGCGCTTTAGAATAAAAAGAAACGGCAACGCATAAAAGGCGGGAACCACGCAAGATGACAGTGTAAAATCCAAATAGGACTCGGCAAATGAATTAGGGGCGCGACTATGAAGGAGCGGAGCATTTGGAATTGATCGAATGAGGGCAACAGTAAAAGTTGCAAAATACAGGAGAAAGAGTCTGATAGACCTTTGCTCAATTTTATCCGTCGCGTGTAGGAGCCTACTTTGGAACACCAAGTAGGCCAAAACTACACCTGATAGCAAGTTGAACGGCTTAAATCCCTGGATGCCAAAGAGGTTGTTGTCTAGAAGCGGTAACCGAGAAAATGGCAACATAAAAATAAACAAGAGAAAAAAGAATTGTTCCCGTTGCGCGTCTGAATGCGCAAACGTGGGATGATAAGGAGCCCGGCCGCTATAGTTCAAAGAATCCCTCATTACGTATCGGAATTTCTGCGCCAGCGCTGCCGGAGCTAACCACGCCGATGATGAGTTCAGGGTCACCGTGCCGAGACTCCAGGCGGCCCCGACCCGGTCGTTAGCGTCATATTTCGAAAATTGGCGGCAGCGGTCTCGGGTGGACCTGCGCTCCGATAGAGTCCGTACTCCCAATAGGTGGGGGTCCCATAGCCCAAGGGGCCATGATAGTTCACAACCCGAGTGCCGTTTACCCAGACGTCCAAATACCCGCTGCTGTTATTGGATACATTGGCCGACATTTTGATATCGTTATACTGGCCAGGTTGAATTGGATCGGGGGCGGTCCAGAGCGTGAGCTGCGTAAGATTGCCGGCCCTGTTACTGGGAACCTGCCCCGGGGGGCAATATCTAGCCATTACATGCAGTCGATTGCCGACGAGACCGATCTCGAATGGAGGCGAGGAGACGGCCGGGTAGCCGTTCATTTCTGCAGTGGTGAACCATGATGCGGTGTTTACAAATGTCCCATTGGGCCCATTTGGCTCCACCATGAACTGATAATCTATGCTGATAGACGTTCCGACCGGAATAGTTGGATCTAGTGCAACGTCGTTGCGATCAACAGCGTGTCCAGCATCGTACCAGGCTTGATCACCCGGTCGGACTTCGAAGCGCAGAGTCTGTGGGTCAGGAGTGGTCAGGCTATAGCTCCGGCCCGCGCCCTGAACTTGATAACTGTCGCCACCGATCTGAAAGTGCGTTCGCGGCGTTGCCGAAAACGACGTAATCGACGAGACAACTGTTCTAGTTTCAGGCCGCGATGCTGCGGTCGCATTGCTTGCCGTGTCGGTATTCGTCGCAGCAAAGCTATGAACGTCCGATAGGCCTGAACTCACAAAAATCCGGGAGTCACCTGCATCCGCCGTCGTCGCGGCGACGAACGTCAATCCATCATCGATGTTCATGGAGCTTCCAGCCGCGACAAGAATAGCGAGTAACACTTTCATCGCCATTCCTCTTGGCCGTATTTTACCCCGTTCTCGGAGCGTGACGACATCGACACTCTATCGTGAAATTCGATCAGCGTATTGCCGCAAAAATCGTTCGCCACTTTTGAAAAGAGCTCGTTCAAATCCCGATACAATTTCTCGACTGATTCGACCGTCGGAAAGTAGGGACTTCCGCCAGGCATGAGCTCCGAGGAATGCGTCATGAATTCTACATAAGGCCGATCTTGCGAAATCGCGATGTCAAGAATGCGCAGCATCGACGTCAAATTCGACCCATTGGGGCGCAGCCAATCCAGCGGCCAAATGTAGCGCCGGGCCCTATCCAGTAAGTCTGATATGTCCTCACAAGCTTGAGTCGCTCGGGTCAGAAAAGCGGGCGATCGGTTGATGATCGTCATTGGGACCTCGAGTAACGAAGACCTTCCCGGAAGCGCGATATTTCGTTCACTCATCCAATAATGCTGCTCAAGAAACCCTCGATAATCGGTCCCTCCCGCGCCGTCCGGATCTCCCATCGTGCTGCGCCAATCCACATGAGGGGTTACGGAACAGTCTACCTTAAATCCGAACTCCCTCAACACATCGGCATAGAATCCATCAAGGGTCCAGCGGCCCGATCGGTGGCTCAACATTTTGACGCCGAAAACGTCCTCAAGAAAATGCGTGTGAAATTCTATTTTATTCCGGATTTCGTCTTCTGGATACTCGATCAGAAAGGGCTGGTACCAGGAATCATTGCTGGTCAAAGGATGGATTGGGGGCGAATTCCAAGCGTGCAAATGCATCCCGATTTCGCCGGTACCTCGTGCGATTAGATCGCGGCCAAATTCAACAAAACCACGATCGTTGGCCATTTCAAAGTTCACCAGGTAGGTGGGCTTCAGTCCGAAGTTCTCACATAGCGACTGAAAGCGAGGAAGAAAGGAAGCATTGCGAGTTTCGACCGTTGAACGCCTGCTCCAGCTGTTATCGCCCTCTGTATCGATCGTAATTAGAAAGCTTCTCAAGACATCTACTCTACCTTAGCCGCACGTCGACGTCGCTACCGACCGAGCACTGTGCCGAGGAATCTGGCAGAGGCCAGCAAACTGCTAAGGGACGCATCTGCAGCACTTTGCCACTCAGCCACTCCGTTGCAGCTAAAATCAGTACATACCGGATCACTGGATGGAAATTGGCAATAAATGGGTAGTCAGGATGGTCCATTGAGCCGCGGCGGCGCGGGGCTAAAATTCAATCAACGCTGTGGGTATCAAGTGCGAATTCTCTCGATAGATCATTTCATTCCTTATCTGCTGAAGGATGAGAACTATCCGGTCGGCGGGTGGGCGATCGAACTTTCAACATGGCTTCGCGCTCTTGAAGACGCCGGCCACGAAGCCGCGGTCCTTACCTGGAAAGGCGCTTTGGCCCACGTTGGTTCGAACCCGCCAATAAGACTTATCGAGACCTATGATCCGACGCAGGGGGTGCGGGTTGCGAGGTGGTTCTACTCACATATTCCCAAACTACTGGCAGCCGCTCGCGCCTATCATCCGGATATCATCATTCAGGGCGCACGCGGGGTCGGCACCGCCATCATGGCTTTCGTCGCCGACCAATTGAGAATTCCGTTCGTTTACCGCGTTGTAAGCGACGCAGACGTCGATGAACGATACAAAATCGGTCTTCGGCAGTTTGAATGCTTGTCTTATTCTTGGGCCCGGCATCGAGCAGCCGGATTTCTCTGTCAAAATCAGTATCAGCGCGACCGCTTGGCAGCACGTTTTCCCGGAAAGCCTATTCACATCATTCATAATCCTATTGTCGTTGCAGAGGACGCGACCGCTCCTTTGCCGCGCGCAGAACGCGGATATGTCGCGTGGCTTGGAGTCTTTCGCTATCCAAAGAACTTGCCTCTACTTTTTCGGATCGCCCAGGAACTTCCCACCATCGAATTTCGCGTCGCAGGGATGCCGTCCGAAAATGCTGATCAATCGACGATGGACGCCGTGAATAGCCTGCGCCATCTCCCAAATGTTAAATTGGTTGGTTATGTCCGGAGGACCGACATTCAAGCATTCCTATCAGAATCGGCGATGCTTCTCTGCACATCGCATTATGAGGGCTTCTCGAACGCGTTCCTGGAGGCTCTGGCCGCGGGCACACCCGTCGTGACGCGCCGGACTGTCGATCCGGATTTGATCGTCTTGCGTCATGCACTCGGTGCATCGGCTGAGGATGAGTTGGAACTCTGCAGATCAGTGAAGGCAATTTGGGATATCGACGCGGACAACTACAATGCGCTCGCGCGACGATGTCAGACCTATGTTAAGGCCAATCACTCGCCGGCGGTAAAAGCTTGTGAGTTGATTGCCGCTTTGACGCCTCTTGTTGCTAAGTCAAAACGCTCATGGCAGCCGGCGCGGCCGAGATCCTCGCGGACGCAATCGCGGTGAGCGACAATCGATCGATTTCTGCTCATGGCATTAGGGCGAGTAGTGTGAAGCGGGAAGTCGACGGGGCAATCCGAAAAGGTTCACGCGTCGCGTGAAATTATACGAAAAGAAAACGCCCATGATCAGGATCGGCAGAAAACTGAACAGGCCCACGACTCCCATTGCCACGGATAATCTGGGTGCCATGTTGGTCGGCGAAGGATCCGTGATGTTACGACCGTGGTTCATGTTTCCCGATATATCAGTCGGCACGCCGCGGAATCTCGCGAATAGATGGATGCTATCCACGCTGTGCCGTCAGATCAGCGTGCCCTGTCCGAACACGCGTTGTCCCACGTCGCTCTCAGGCGGGGCGAGCGGCGTCAATGGCGCGCGGACGACTGGACATCAATTATGATGCACGGCCGAAAAATTGCGGTGATTGGGCTCGGTTATGTTGGGTTGCCTGTGGCTGTGTCGTTCGCGCGTTCCGGAGTGCCGGTCGTTGGATTCGACGTGGATTGCGGACGTGTCGCTGAACTCAGGGAAGGAAAGGACCGGACCCGTGAGGCTGAGAGCGGTGATTTGCGCCAAGAAACGCTACTGTTTACCGCCGACCCAGCCGAACTGGTGAAGGCCGATTTCTTCATCGTCACTGTGCCGACTCCGATTGACGAGGCTCGGAGTCCGGACCTGCGCGCGATGATGGCGGCGTCGCGGTCAGTGGGCGCGGTGCTCAAGAGAGGTGATATCGTCGTATATGAATCAACCGTATATCCCGGCGCCGTGGAGGAAGACTGCGTTCCGATACTTGAGCAAAACTCTCGCCTGAAGGCTGGCGTAGAGTTTACGGTCGGCTACTCCCCCGAGCGGATCAATCCGGGCGACCGGAAGCACCGCTTTGAAACGATTACCAAGGTGGTCTCGGCGCAGGATGCCAGAACGCTGGAGATCGTGGCGGATGTCTATGGATCTGTGGTCAGCGCCGGTGTTCATCGTGCTCCTTCGATCCGCGTAGCAGAAGCCGCAAAGGTCATCGAGAATACTCAGCGCGACTTGAATATCGCCTTCATGAACGAGCTGTCGCTAATATTCCAGGCGCTAAATATCGATACTGGCGACGTCCTGGCTGCGGCGCGGACCAAATGGAATTTCATGCCGTTCCAGCCGGGACTTGTCGGCGGCCACTGTATCGGTGTCGATCCCTATTACCTGACTTATCGTGCCGAAAAAGCTGGCTATCATCCCGAGGTAATTCTCGCTGGGCGACGCATCAACGACGGCATGGGTCAACGAGTGGCGCGTGAATGCGTTCGTGGGCTATTGCGGCGCCGAGCTCAGAATGGGATCGTGACCATCCTCGGGCTGACTTTCAAGGAAGACGTTCCCGACACTCGCAACTCCCGCGTCATCGACATCGTTCACGAGCTTCAGTCTTTCGGGCTCACGGTGCAGATCCATGATCCGCTGGCGAATGTTGCCGATAGCCAGCATGAGTATGGGGTGATGTTGACCGAGCTGGATGCGCTGGAACCTGCAGATGCTATCATTCTCGCCGTCGCCCATCAGCCCTATGTCGACGGTGGCTGGCCGTTTGTTCAGCGCCTGCTGCGCAATGGCTCGGGCCTCGTGCTCGACGTCAAGGCAAAGCTAAATCGTGCCGCAAAGCCCGCCGTCATCGAACTGTGGCGGCTCTGATCCGGAGATAAGATGCTGAACGACAAAGTACTGGTGACCGGGGCTGCGGGCTTCATTGGTTTTCATGTTGCTCGACAGCTCTTGGCTAACGGTCGCGAGGTGGTCGGCGCTGACAGTGTCAATGCCTACTACGATACCAAGTTGAAAGAAGCGCGCATCGAGCTTCTCAAGCGCGATCCGAAGTTCACATTTGTGAAGCATGATCTAGCTGATCGCGCAGCATCGATGGCACTGTTCAAACAGCATCGATTCCCGATCGTGATTCATCTCGCGGCTCAAGCCGGCGTCCGCTATTCACTACAAAACCCATACGCCTATGTCGATGCGAACCTCGATGGGTTCATCAATGTGCTGGAGGGGTGTCGTCACAATGGGTGCCGGCATCTCGTCTTCGCATCCTCGTCGTCAGTGTACGGCGCGAATACGAAGCTGCCCTTCTCGGTGCGGGACAATGTCGACCATCCGATCAGCCTTTATGCCGCCTCCAAGAAAGCCAACGAGCTGATGGCGCATGCCTATAGCCATCTCTATCGCATTCCAGCGACCGGCTTGCGGTTCTTCACGGTCTATGGTCCCTGGGGCCGGCCGGACATGGCGATGTTCATCTTTGCTAAGGCAATCCTAGGCGGCGAGGTGATCAAGCTGTTTAACCATGGAAAGATGCGGCGCGACTTCACCTATATCGATGACGTGAGCGAGACGGTCGTACGCCTGATCGATCGTCCACCCCAGGGCCGGCCGGGCGCGCCTGCGGATCCCGCGACCAGCAGCGCTCCTTGGAAAATTTATAATGTCGGCAACAACCGTCCTGAAGATCTAACGGATGTGGTATCGCTGCTGGAGAAAGAGTTCGGCAGGACGGCGATCAAGGAAATGCTTCCGATGCAGCCCGGCGATGTCGAGGCAACCTACGCCGATATTGCCGAGCTTGAGCGTGACCTCGGGTTCCGCCCGTCCACGACAATCGACGAGGGGGTTGCACGGTTCGCGACATGGTATCGTGAGTATCACAGGCTTTAGCGGTAGGGCGCGATAAGGATGTTGGTCGCGCGTCTGGTGAGCTTCCGGTCTAACGAAAAACGGTGGGACGCTATGCCTATGCTGGGCAGTTCAAGCGCCATCGTCGGCAATTGGGCCTGCTGCGGAGACAGGAAGGCCGCCTTATCCGCGACATCCGCGGAAAGATCATCGGCCAGGACGAGCTTGAGGCGGCATTCGAGCGCCCGCTGGCGCGCGCCGAGCATATCCGTTCCCGACAGCAGTGCCAGCGCAGACGGAAGATGGCCACCTCGGCCGCTGTCACCTCAAAGGTCGCGACGGGGGGCGACCAACCTCATCCTCAGCGCCGCCGGCCACAACCTTCGCCTCGCCCTCACCGGGCCGTGCTATGGCGTCTGCCCGCCGTCCAAAGCGCGATCAAATCGGCTAGCTGGGTCCGTCGAAAACAAGGATACGGCAACGCCTTCGTGTCCAGCAGGAACTGACCGCCAGGACACCCCGATCATTGGTGATGATGGTAGCCCCTTCACCCCGAACCCGTGAGGCGCACTGGCTTTGCCTTTGCGGATGGTTCAAATTGATGATCTGGTCGAATCCCATCCGGAAGAGGTCGCTCGATCCTGCCATCCTCTGCGCTTGGACAAGCCTTCTGCCCGCTGGTGCGGATGCGATCAGACAGATCGCGCAGCATTCCTATCGCGATTCCAAGAAGCAGCCCTCCAACGATCGCTATTCCAAGCACGATTCGAGGTTTTGGCGAGCTGGCCCCCAAAGGAGGCGACGCCCCGGTGACGAGACTCGCCTCAAACACCGGCGGGGATTGTTGTTGCGTCGCTTCTGTCTTACGCAGCACGTGGCGAAAATTGTCATAGGCGTTTTTTGCTGATTCAGCACCGGCGGCTAATCTATCGCGAGTATCAGCGGAATCCGCTGCATCTTTCGTCTTGTTGTTCCTGTCGTAGTCCTTCAAGGCCTTTTCTGCAGCCAAAGCTTGAGTGCTCAATTCGTTCAGTCGATCCGTAACCCATTTCTCGTCTTGCAAGCTTGCCTTGTCCATTTGATGAGTAATGTATTTTTCGGCAACGGCGTTTAGGATCTGCGCCGCCCGATCCGGATTTCGGGAATCGAAGGTAATCTCGACAAGATATGTAGGGCCGATACGCTTGGCCGAAAGCTTACGTTCGAACGGTTCCACGGCATAGCGCGCGGCGTTAGCTTCCGTCTTCGGCTTACTCCAGCCGAGCAGCCGGGATATCATGCCGCTAACTTGGCCTGTCGCAAATTCCGGGTCTTGAGCAAGGCCGAGCTTCTCGATCACGGCGCTAGCGATGCTCTCAGACTTTATGATTGCGATCTGACTTTCCACGACCGTCGACACCGCCGCAGAGTCCACTAAGGTCACTTTCGTGTTTACGAGGAGTTGCGCCTTGGCGGTGAATGTCGGTACCGCGGTGACGAGGTAAAGGATGGCAATGCCGAGCCCCGCAAAACACGTCAGCGACATGGTAAATAGATTTCGTCGGATGAACGCCAGCACGGCCAGCACTTCTGCTAGCGAGACGGCCGGCCCCGGGCGAAATTCAGGCGGCATATTGTCACGACTTACCCAATTATCTGTGCCGTTGGTCTGGAGCATTGTCATACCACTGCTGATAGTTGAGGCTCCGCGACGATGCTCAAGTTGATGCGTCTTCAAGTCTGTTCGCGGACAGCAACACATGGAAATCGCATGCCGTTCGAGCAACACGGCAGACAGGCGATCGGCAAAACAAACGTTCTATTCCTCATCGATAGTGAGCACCCTCCATGTCCAATCGGCTGTTGATCATCAGTTCGCAGCCACATCAGAGCGGTTTGGAACGGGGGTGCGCGCGAATTGCGCGTCGAACTTTAATCCGGCAGTGCTGCCACTCAATGGACCATGATAGTTACCCATTTTTTTCCGATTTCCGTCCAGTGACCCGGAATGTACTGATTGGCCGGAGATGAGCGACTGGGTCGTAGATTGCGATGGGATATGCGTTTTCCGCACGGTCGGCGATTTCGGAAATCATCAATGCGGAAACAGAATATTTAAGACCAGGCAGAGTGACTATCAGTAGGGAAATGCCTTCCTCCAGAGCGGCGTCCGAGAGGGAGACGAGGAGATCCGCGGGCTGTTCAGAGCAGCAGAAGAACGAGGAGGAGGGACCTCAGTCAGACCTCGAAGGACTGCAGAAAATGTCTGATCTCTTGGGCAAGCGTTCTGTGACTAGCCTTCGCTTTACGGATGTGCGTCGCGCCGTGCTGCTGTCATCAACACGGAAGCTGCAGACCTCTGTGCACCTGCTGCAGGAAAGAACAGGACGAACTCACCAGAAAGCTGGCAAAGCTCGACGACCGGCGGAGGCTCGATCTGCTCCGTGAGCTGCAACAGACAAGCGTGAAGCTCAACCAAATTCGCGAAAGCTGCAGAACGTCGGCGAGAGGCTTCAGTACACCGCATGGTGCGATCACAACTCGTGCGAGGAGCCGCGAACCAAGCTGAGAGTGCCATCATCAGAAGAGGCGAGGAGGGACCGGAACGGATTTTCGCAGGCGAAGATACCGAGCTGCGGCCGGATGACGCCGTCGAGGTCGCCCTGCGGTACCGGAACAGTCCTGGCGGTGACGGTCTAAATTAGATCAAGATCGGCGCGCGCACGATCATCAGCTACCTTCTCTCGCCGCTGGCGAGGTACAAACAGGAATCGCTGCGGGAGCGGTAAAAAAATGTCCCGCAGCCTGCGCGTTGCGCGTCGTCCACCCGTCAAGATCCGCTGCGATCTCGCGTGCTAGTCTACGCAAGGGCAATAGGGAGCACCCTGCTAGGCGCCCAGGCGTCGGGACTCAACGAAGTCGGGACTCAACGAAAGTGTCGCAGCCTTACTTCGCGCTCGGATCGCTCGCGCGACGGCAATCGTTTCCGGGTCCCTGAACCTACTTGCAGAGCCGAGCAGCCGCCGCGAGAGTCCCTCGGCCCACACCCTTGCGGACTAGGCCGTCGATACGGGATACCACGACGTGGCTGGAGTGGGGAACCAATGGAGCCGGCTCGTTGAGCTGCTCCATTTCAGAGATCATCTCGATGGGCTTCGCGATCCCTCTGCCCGCATCGACGGCTGAGGGGGCGCGATCGTTTGCCGGCCGCACCAGCGACTCATGGTTCATGCCCCAGATCGCCGCCTGTGTCCGGTTCTGGACCCTGATCTTGCGTAGGATCGCCTTGACGTGAACCTTCACGGTAGCCTCGGCGATATTGATTTTTCTGGCAACGCACTTGTTGGAGTCGCCTTCGATAAGGCAGGATAGAATCGCCTTTTCTCGCGGAGAGAGCTGGGGCAAGATCGCGTCGTCTGCAGCGGCGAGGATGGCCTTTCGTCCGCCGGGCTCTGCCGTTTCAGGTTCGCGATCGCGACCGGCATCAAGGGCGAATGACAGGAATGCAGGCGGGAAGACGGTCTCGCCCATCATCACGAGCTCGACGGATTTGATGAATGCGTCGCACGAATTGACGTTCACGAAGTATCCGTTGGCCCCTGCTCGAAATGCGGAGGCAAGATCGACCGGCCGATAATTGTCGGACACGATCGCGATGCGCGCGTCCGGATACCGATCCTTCACAAATCCGATTTGTTCTATCGCGACATTGAAGCCATCGCCGGTATGGACGATGAGGAACATCAGTTTTTCTGCTTGAAGTGTGCTCGGCAGTTCCTCGGGGCTCGACGCCGATACCGGGATGTGAAAATTTGCCGTGTGCAGGATTCTAGCAATGCCTTCTCTAATCAAAACGTTCTTTCCAATAAGAACGGTCTCGCAAGACTGCCGCCTCCTCATTTTACCCTCCAGCCTACTACGCAATGACACAACAGCGATGGGCGGTTGAACTCAATTGTTCTCTTGGTCCTCGACGTAAGAACGAGCCCTTGTTGTTCGGTTGGTCGTTCTCCGTCGGCTTGTGGTCTCTAGATATATTGAGCTACCTCGATCATGGACCTCCGTTCTTTGCCTGGTCTCGTTGGTGGATTTCGAGCAATCCATCTTGCTTAAGCTTTTATGAATGTTAGATGCGAATTTCGGATCGCCCTATATATCGTTGGTTATAGAGATGGGTCTGCGTATACCCGTGCGGTTACGGTGCCCAAAAATACCGTCTGGCGCAGCCTCTGCGTGAATTAGATCGAGATGCTAACTCAACATTGAAAAACTTTTCGAAGGTCTTTGTTCGTCGATACTATCTCTGCGTGAACGCATTCTGTGAGCGAGTTAACGGCTCTGCGCATATGAACGTTGAGGAGATGTCGGAGTGTGCACTTACGCTGTTATCCGGACTGGATAACCACAGAGGCTGGTCCGCCGCAGTCTGATCACCGGATTCTTACGGGCATTCCAGCCCGAGTGAGAGTCGGGAAGCGAGCAGAGCCGCGCGCATGTTAATCCTAGCTTGCGATGCGATATCGATCCTGCTTGTATTAAGAGAAATTTATGGTGATTCTATCGATAGTGGTGGAAACAGCAGCAGGTGCGCGGGGTTTATGTTTAGGGGACGATCCGCTGAGGAGCGCCCAATGCGACGTATCAGTGTAGTCATTGCAGACCGGCATCCGGTGGTCTTGGAGGGGCTGAGCAAGGTGCTCGGTGCCGTAGCCGATTTCAATATCGTTGCATCTTGTAACGACGCCGCCAGCTGCATCGAAGCGATCCGGCGCCTGGCGCCCGATATGGCGATTGTCGATCCCGCAATGCCCGGGCTCGCCGCCGCGAAAATTCTTTCGACCGTCAACTCAGAAAATCGTTCGACGCATTTGGTGTTCTTCGTCGCGAGTGAAGATTGCGAACTGGTGTTCTCGGCCACGCCCGTGACCTGTAGCATCATCCTAAGAGATACCGATTCCGAGGCTCTGGTGGAGTCGTTGCGGCACATCGCCAATGGTCACAACGTGCTGCCATCGACCCCATCCGAGTCGATCGCGTCGCGCGAGCAGGGCACGAATTCGGAGAGCGGGCTGACAGCGCTGACGGAACGCGAGCGTCAGATCATGCGTCTGGTCTCCGAAGGATTGTCGAACAAGGAAATCGGGCGGCGGTTGAACACGACCGACGGCACGATCAAGGTGCACCTTCACAACATCTTTCAAAAACTTGAAATCAGCAATCGGACGGTGCTCGCGGCCCTCGCCATCTCGCAACATGATCGCGCGACTGCCCCGCGGGAGAAGGCGCCGCATCCCGGATCGACAAATGGGGAGCGCTGAGAGGCTCGTCACGCACCAGCATTCCCGGTCGTCGCTCCCACTGCAATGGGCAGGTGGCCTCCATTGGATGCAGCGACCCGGCCGGAAAGATCCTCGTGAGCCGGCCCGACGCCGGCTTTCTTGCCGGAGACCCTGGTTCAGTCGCGCGTGCGGCAGGCTATCCGTAACATCGACGGCCACTGAGCCGGTCCCAGGCCAAGATCGATAGCGACCACCCGGCCCATCATCCGTCTCCTTGGCGGCCGGTGATGAAAGTGCGTCTGTCATGGCGGCGCCCCACCCCCGCAACGCAGTCGATCGGCAGGAACAAGTGGGGGCTGAAGACTGATTTCAAGCGCCGCTTGATTGGCGAGGTCGATGTCCGGGAAGCCTAATGGGGTAGTCCCTCAGGCTTCGCGCCTGATCCAGAATCGCAGCCAAGGCATCGGGCGGGACGTGTATTTTAGTCGTCATCTGCGGCTCTGGGTCGATCGCAGTTTGTCCGCTGTCAGGTAAAACGTAGTCGCGGGCTATAACGAACGACTTCAGACATGATCGCAGAGATGTGCCGATTGGATCTCGGCACATCCGGAGCGACGGCCCTGGCCCTCCTTCCTGCCCCCCCAGTGGTCAGGGTCGTTCCCTCCTGACGGCCTGCTGTCAGGACCGGAGTTCTGTGGTTGAGCCGAAAGCGAGTGCGCGGACGCATCTTGATGTCCCTTCTGTTTCACCGTGCCGTCGAGGACATGGAAATCTGGAGTGCGGCCGGCGACGGCTTTTCCTTTGTGATCACGTATGAGACCCCTGCTGGTGCCGGCTTTCATGGTCGTGCCGGCTATGTGGCGTCGTGGCGGCCGCTCTATCGGGGTAACGGCGCGATCAAGATTGGCGGTTCGGCGTTTTCAACCTTCGCGGAGGCGGAGAAAGCCTGCAACACGATGCTCGAGTATCTGAAGGGGCTATCGCCGGAATGACGCGTCCAGGCCGGCGCTCAGGCAGTGTTGCCGGCGTCGACCGTCACCACGGTGCCGGTGATGTTCCGGCCGCCTTCGCCGAGAGGATATTCGACCATGGAAGCGACGTCGTCGGCTTCAGGCAGGCGCCGCAAGCTCCTCGCTCTCGCGGCGCGCGACGGCGATCACATTGTATCCGCCGGACGCGGCGAGCCTGCGCGCAATGGCAAGGCCGATCCGGCGACTGCCGCCGGTGACGATGACGTTACGCATCGGTGCGTGCCAGTTTCCCCGCTGCCGTGACGTCGAGCCGCTCGACGAAGCGGATCACCGCGGGCACCTTCCATACTGACAGGCAGTCCTTGCACTGGCTGAGAATCTCCGCGCGGATCGTCTCATGGCGGTCTCCATCAGTGCCGTTGGTGAGGATGACGTCGGCGACCACAATGGCTCCGGTGATCGGGCTCCTGCGCGACCGCGCACGCGACATCTCGACTGACGCGTGCCGGTTGATCACTGCTTCCACCTCCTCCGGATGCACCTTCAGCCCGCCGATGTTGATAATGCCGCCTCGACGGCCCACGAAGTGGTATCGTTCGCCGCGCAGCTCGACCATATCGCCGGTATCGACGAAGCCCTCGGTGTCGGCGAGTGGCGGTGCATCGGTGCCGACATAGGCGCGCGCCGTACGCCGGGAACGGATCCGCAGCGAGCCGTCGACCACCTTCATCTCGACGCCGGCGTGATTCTGCCCGATCAGGTAGGCAGGAAAACCCTCGCGCCCATCGTCCACGCTGAAACCGACGCCCGCCTCGGTCGAGGCATAGGCGTGTCCGATTGACGCATGTGGAAATGCTCTGGCCAGGCCGTCCAGCACTGCCTGGTCCGCGATTTCGCCCGACAGGCGGACATAGTGCGGCGCGAAATTGGCGGACGCGCCGCTCATCAGGAGCTTGCGCCAGTGCGACGGCGTTCCGGAGATGTGGGTGACGCCGCCCGCGCGCAGCCGCGCCACATGCACGGCAATGGCTTCCCCGGGCTCCGAAAGCACCATCGATCCGCCGCCGATCACGGCCCGCAGGAAGATTTGCAGGCCGCCATAGCGGCGAATGTCGTAGAACGTCGCCCAGGTTGCGTTCCGGTAGCGCGCGGGCCCGTCGGCGATAATCGCGCCGGCGAGTCCATCGAGCGTATGTCGAACGATCTTCGGCAGCCCCGACGTCCCCGAGGTCAGCATCAACCATTCGGTCGCATGGTCGACCTTCCGTCCCACGGCCTTCCGTTCGGGCAGGTCGACGCCGATAATAGCGCGCATGCCAGCACTGCATCGGTGTAGCGGCTGATCGGTGACGATGGTGTCGATCCCGGCCTGCTCGAGCAGGACCTGCAGGCGATCCCAATCGAGGTCGGGCGGGCCTAGAAGGATGCGGCGGGCGACGCCGTCGAGCTCGATCATTGCAAGCGCGGACAGCAGCTGCCTCGACGTCGCAAGCAGCACCGAGCGGCCGGACAACTCGAAGGACCCGCCGGTCAGGCAGCTGTGCTCGACCATGTCGGTCAGCGATACACTGTGCCGGGCATCGGAAATCGTGCGGTCCTTCGGCCCCGCGCCGAGATATTGGCGCAACGCAATGATGTCAGGCGGGGACATTCTCGTAGGCCCTGACGAACTCACCGAGGGTAGACGGGAAGGCTGCGTCCTCGGCGACAGTGAACGGATCGATACCGAGCTCGTCCTCCAGCCGCGCAACCAGGATGGCGAATGCCAGCGAATCGAACCCGGTTTCGTTCAGTGACAGATCGTCCTCGAGCGGCGGAAGCGTGACCTTCTGTTCTTCGGCGATCTGCTCCATCGCGGAGAAGATCTTCGATTTGACCGACATGGTACACCTCACATTTCGGCTTTCCGAGCCGATGTCAGAGCCTGATTTCGCCCTCAACGACGCGCGCGTAGACGGCCCGGTCGATCGAACGATAGCCGCCGGTCGCCGGATCACGCAGGAACAGCGGATCGTCCACCAGCGAAGGATCGAATCCCTCGCGGATCAGCCGCTGCTTTTGCTGCTTAAAGGTGTCGGTCGTCTCGAGCGCCGGGCACAGCCTGACGAAGGCTGGAACTGCATAAGGCGGCAGCCGATGCGAAAGGTGTTCTTTGAATATCCCGAAATCGAAATCTCGGTCCACCACCAAGGCCGCCATGCCGGCGCGGCCATCGGCCCCGGACACCGCAACTCCATAGGTCGAGGCGTCGAGAACGCCGGGGCAGTCCCTGATTGCGTCATTCACTTCGCTGGTCGCGACGTTCTCGCCCTTCCAGCGGAAGGTGTCGCCGACGCGGTCGATGAAGTGCAAGTAGCCTTGCGCATCGCGCAACATCAGATCACCGGTGCGGAACCAGGCATCGCCCACAGCGAAGACGTCGTGCAGAACCTTTTTCTTCGTCTCCTCGGGATCCGTGTAGCCCTCGAAAGGCCGGCCGTCGCGATCGCCGCCACCGATACGTCCGACGGCCTCGCCGATCTCGCCAGGTGCGCAGGCGATGCAGAGCCCTGCAGCGCTCCGGACCGGGCTGCCGCTGTCGGCATCGATCTTGACGATCGAGGCGGGAAAGCGATGCGCCAGAACCGGCGGGATCCGGCCGATCGCGCCCGGTTTTCCATCGACATTAAACAGCGAGAAATTGCCTTCGGTTGCGGCATAGAATTCGAGGATCTGCGGAATCGCGAACCGGTTGGCGAACGTCTCCCAGATGTCGCCGCGCAATCCGTTACCGACCGCCAGCCGCAGCCGGTGTCGCGCCTCTTGTTCAGACGCTGGCGCCTTCAGCAAATAGCGGCAAAGCTCACCAATATACTGGAAGACGGTGCAGTCGAAACGTTCGATGTCGTCCCAGAAGCTGCCAGCGGAAAACTTCTCCGCAATCGCGACCGAACCGCCCGCGCAGAGCATGCTGCAGGGAGCGGCGACGCCGCCCACGGAGTGATACAGCGGCAGGCAATCGTAGAGACGATCCTCGATGGACGCGTCCGTCAGTCCGGAGAACCATCCGCCCCAGGCGAGAATGCGGCGATGACTGACGTTCGCCGCCTTCGGTAGGCCCGTGGTGCCCGAGGTGTAGATGAGAAGCGCGCGTTCGTCGATCGTGACGTCGCCGCGTTCGGCGGAGGACAGCGGACGTGGCTCGAATGCGGCGAGCGCCGCATCCAGATCGCCGCTTGGATCGCCGGTGCCGAGGCTCCAACATTGCGGCTCGCGGTGCAGGTGCGGACGTGAGCTCTCGAACGCATCCACGCAATCGGCAGCGAGGATGAGGTGATCGGCATGAGCGACGTCGATACAGTGGGCGAGCGATTGGCCGACCAGCCTGGTGTTGATCAGTGCCACCGTCCCGCCGACGCTGCTGATGCCGAGCCAGCAGGCGAGGTAGTCCGGCCGGTTCGGCATCAGCACGCAGACGGTGCGGCCGGCTTGGAGGCCGACGTCCCGCGCCCAGCGCGCATACCGGTTGATCCGGGCAGCGAGTTCGCCATAGGTGAAGGATTGGCTATCCGAGAGCAACGCGGGCCGCCCGGGCTGACGTTGTGCCCAATCCTCCACGATGTCGGCGAACAACCGATGCGGCTGGGCTTCGAGCCGTGCGGTGAGTGCGATGGCTTGCAGCCAGGTCTTGGCGGCGGACCGTCTGCGCCGCGGAGCGTCTCGTCTGGTCGCCTGCGGCTGAGCTGGCTCGGGGTGCGTGCGCACCCGTTCATTGCGGCTCGCCTGGTTGTCGAAGCAGAACCTCTGTTCAACTGGCTTCATCCCGACCCGGATCCCAGCTGGTTGAGGATCATCCGCTCCATTGCCTTTACCGATCGAAAATTCTCGGGCGTGATCTCGAACTGGGGAAGGATGAGATCGAACTCGGCTTCGACCTTGAGCATCAACTCGACCATCCCCATCGAGCTGAGTCCGATATCCACGAGTCGCGACTCCGGGTGGACATCGGCGCTGATCGCGTTCTGCTGGAGGACGCTCCTGACGACCGACAGAACACGGTTCTGAACGTTGATGGCAGTGTTGTGCATTTCAGCCGGTCTCCTGCCGTGGCCAGGCGTGATCACATTCGGGGCGACGATACCCAACTGTTCCTTCGGTCAATAGCTCTGCTTCGGAGGTACCTCGCCCGGGAGTGGAAGCTCCTTGACACCCACTTCTGCGCCAGCGACGCGGCAGGGGAAGTGAGCTACTTGTCGATTTTGAGCGGCATTCATCTCGATCTGGCTCGCATTGTCCAATCATGACAACCATGAAACGGGAGGCTCGGGCCCATGACTGTGCAGGAAGTTCAGTTCCGCAACGTCGCCACGGAAATTGGCCGAATAGCATTCTCTCCCGACGGCTCCTCGTTCCAGCAGCGAACGGCAAATGTCGCGCAGGTCGCCGCGGCGGAGGCCGAGGCGGTCGATCGCGAGGCGCGATTCCCGCGGAAGGCGATCGACGCGGCGCGCAAGGAGGGACTTCTGGGCGCCCAGATTCCGGTCGAGTTCGGCGGAGACGGTGCGCCTATCTCCGAGGTGGCCGATATGTGTTACGCGCTCGGCCGCGCCTGCGCTTCGGTCGGGATGATCTTCGCGATGCATCAGACCAAGGTCGCGTGCCTGGTTCGCCACGGCGCGGGCAGTGGTTGGCATGAGAGCCTCATGCGCCGCGTGGCTGCCGAGCAGATGCTGCTGGCGTCGTCGACCACGGAAGGCCAGAACGGCGGAAACATACGCTTCAGCTCGGCCGCAGTGGAGAGCGCCGGCACCGAGATTTCGCTGGTGCGCGACGCGACCGTGATTTCGTACGGCGCCGAGGCGGACGGCATCATCACCGTCGCCCGCCGCTCGGACTCCGCCGCCGGATCCGATCAGGTGTTACTCGCCATCACCCGTGACGACTATACGCTGGAGCCCACTCTCGGGTGGGAGACGCTCGGCATGCGCGGGACCTGCAGCGCCGGCTTCAAGCTGAATTTCAGGGGCGCCGCGGACCAGATATTCCCCGTAGCATACGAAAAGATCCATGCGCAGACGATGACGCCCGTCGCCCACCTGTGCTGGTCGTCGGTCTGGGCGGGAATCGCGGCTGCGGCGGTGGACCGGGCGCAGCTCTTCATTCGCAAGGCCGCCCGCGGATCGGGCGGCAACATGCCTCCCGGCGCGGCGCACTTCACCGCCGCCAAAATGACCCTGACGAAATTACGCGCCGTCATCGCCGCGAATCTCCAGCTCTATGGAGCACGCGAACGGGACATGCGCGCGCTTTCGTCCGTCGACTTCCAGTCCTCGATCAATCTTCTCAAGGTGGAGGCCTCGGAGCTCGCGGTTGCGACCGTCATGCACGCGATGCGCGCCTGCGGCCTGTCCGGATACCGCAACGACACCGACGTCAGTATCGGTCGCCACCTGCGTGACGTGCTTTCCGCTCCGATCATGATCAATAACGATCGCATCCTCTCCAGCATGGGTACCGCCACGCTGATGAGCACCGTTCCGGGCTCTTTGTGCGATTGATCTCCTTCTGAAAAGGAAACGGCCTAATGAACCTGGCCATTGTCGAAGCACCGGCGGACTCCACTCCGCCTCCGGCCGATCCGCTGGACCATCTTGCGGATGCGCTGTTCCACGAGATGGGCTCTCCCGGCGTCTATGGCCGCACCGCACTCTATGAAGACGTTGTGGAGCGAATTGCGGCGGTGATCTCGCGCAATCGCGAGCCGAAAACCGAGGTGATGCGCTTCCCGCCCGTCATGAACCGCGCCCAGCTTGAGAGGTCGGGCTATCTGAAGAGCTTTCCCAATCTTCTCGGCTGCGTCTGTGGCCTGCACGGCATAGAAAGCGAGATCGACGCGGCGATCAGCCGCTTCGATGCCGGCGGCGACTGGACCGAATCGCTATCGCCAGCCGATCTCGTGCTGTCGCCGGCAGCCTGCTATCCGCTCTATCCGATCGCCGCGAGCCGAGGGCCCGTGCCGGCAGCCGGCTGGAGCTTCGACGTGGCCGCCGACTGTTTCCGTCGCGAACCTTCGCGCCATCTCGACCGGCTGCAGTCCTTCAGGATGCGCGAATTCGTCTGCATCGGGAGCGCCGATCACGTCTCGGCGTTCCGGGAGCGCTGGATCATACGCGCACAGAAGATCGCCCGAGATCTCGGGCTGACCTTCAGGATCGACCATGCCAACGACCCGTTCTTCGGCCGGGTCGGGCAGATGATGGCGGTGAGCCAAAAGCAGCTGTCGCTGAAGTTCGAGCTGCTGGTGCCTCTGCGCTCCGAGGAGCGACCGACCGCCTGCATGAGCTTCAACTACCACCGCGATCATTTCGGCACCACCTGGGGCATCGTCGATGCGGCCGGCGAGCCGGCCCACACTGCCTGCGTAGCCTTCGGAATGGACCGTCTCGCCGTCGCCATGTTCCATACCCACGGCAAAGACGTCGCGCTGTGGCCGATCGCAGTGCGGGACCTGCTTGGCCTGGCGCAGACCGACCGCGGGGCACCGTCAGCATTCGAGGAGTACCGATGCGCCAAGGAAGCCGGGAGCTAGCCCGGGATCGGAGAGCGGAAGGGAGCGCCTCCATGAGGAGAGAGACTCTCGCCGTTCACGGCGGCTTCGAAAGCGATCCGGCAACGAAAGCCGTTGCCGTGCCGATCTACCAGACGGCCTCGTATGCATTCGACAGTGCCGATCATGGAGCCGCGCTCTTCAACCTTGAAGTGGACGGCTTCCGGTATACCCGGATCGGCAATCCGACCAACGCTGTGCTGGAGAAGCGCGTCGCCGCCCTGGAAGGAGGCATCGAGGCGCTCAGCGTGGCCTGTGGTCAGGCCGCAGTGAACTATGCGGTCGTGAACCTCGCGGAGATGGGCTCCAACGTCGTCTCGGTTCCGCAGCTCTATGGCACCACGCATACGCTGTTCGCGCACATCCTGCCGAGGCAGGGCATTGCGGTCCGTTTTTCGGACGACGACCGGCCGGAAAGCGTCGAAAGGCTGATCGACGACGATACACGGGCGGTGTTCTGCGAGAGCGTCGGGAATCCGGCCGGAAATGTCTGCGACATCCAGGTGATGGCCGATGCCGCGCACAGGCACGGCGTCCCGCTCATCGTCGACAACACGGTGCCGACACCGATCCTGCTCAGGCCGATCGAATACGGCGCAGACATCGTCGTGGAGTCGCTGACGAAATTCATGGGCGGGCATGGCACGACGCTCGGTGGAATTATCGTCGACGGCGGCACGTTCCCGTGGGCGAAGCATCGCCGGCGCTTCCCGATGATGAACGAGCCGGAGAAATCCTACCACGGGCTGGTCTTTACCGAGCGCTACGGCGCCGCCGCCTACATTGCGCGTTGCCGCGCCGTCTCCCAGAGGACCACCGGCGCCGTCCTGGCGCCGATGAACGCTTTCCTGCTGCTCCAGGGCATCGAGACCGTCGCGCTCCGGATCGAGCGGCACGTCGAGAATGGCGCAAAGGTCGCGCAGTTCTTGCGCAACAACCGCCGTGTCGAGTGGGTGAACTATGCCGGCTTTCACGACAGCCCCTATTTCGTGCTGACGCAGAAGTATCTGGGTGGCCGGGCGTGTTCACTGCTGACTTTTGGCGTGGCTGGAGGCTTCGAGGCGGGCAAGCGGTTCTACGACGCGCTGAAGCTCTGCAAGCGGCTGGTCAATATTGGCGACGCGAAAACGCTCGCCTGCCACCCCGCATCGACAACGCACCGGCAAATGTCGGCCGAAGAACAGGACAAAGCCGGCGTACGGCCCGAGATGATCAGGCTGAGCGTCGGAATTGAGCACATCGACGACATCGTCGCGGATCTCGATCAGGCCCTCTGCGCCGCGAATTGACGTTCGTCAACCATGAAGGCACTCGCATGACTGTCTTGATCGACGTAGACTCGGACGAGCACCACCTCTTATCGAGAGCGCCCGGCAACGGCGCCCGCGCGATGGCGTCACCGGGAAACCGGGCGGAGTGCCTCGACATCGGGCTCATCAACAACATGTCGGATGCGGCCTTGATGTCGACCGAGCGCCAGCTGTTCGACTTGCTGGCTGCGGCTGCCGGACGACTTTGCGTCAGGCTGCATTTCTATACGATGGAAGCGACCCCCCGTTCGGAATGGGGGCGCGATTACGTTCGTCGATACTACCGTGGCACCGACGATCTGCTGAACAGACGCCTCGACGGCGTGATCGTGACCGGCGCCGAACCCAGAGCCGCCAGTCTGACGGACGAGCCGTACTGGACCACCTTCGCCGAGATCGCGGACTGGGCCCGGGAGAATACGGTGTCGTCGGTGTTTTCCTGTCTGGCCGTCCATGGGGCCGTCCTGCACCTGGACGGCGTTACGCGCCACAAGCTGCCTACCAAATGCATCGGTGTCTTCACTCAAACGAAGACGAGAAATCATCCGTTGATGCACGATGTTCCTGCGAATTTCAGAATGCCGCACGCCCGCTGGAACGAGGTGCAGGATGAAACTCTCGAGAGCTGCGGATATTCCATTCTCACCTGGTCGGCGGAGGCTGGTGTCGATTGCTTCGTCAAGCAACAGAAGAAGAGCCTTTTCGTCCATTTCCAGGGCCACCCGGAATACGAAACGCAGACCCTGCTGGGCGAATACAGAAGGGACATGGGCCGTTTCCTCCGGGGCGAGAACGAAGTTTGTCCGACGATACCGACGGGTTATCTGGACGAGGAGGCAGAAGAGATCTTGGGCGCCTATCGGCGAAAGGCCCTTTTGGACAGACGTCCGGAGTTTTTCGATGATTTCCCTGCCAATCAGCTGGCAAGGGATCTGCAAAACGGCTGGCAACTTCCGGCCAGACGCATCTACCGCAACTGGCTGCTTTACCTGGCGTCGCAGCGAGCCGAACGCTCAAAAGCGTTGCACTCCAACGGGACGTGCCGAACGAGGCCGCATTCCGGAATTTCGGCCCGTCAAAGTCGACACCGGTTGGTCGCCGTCCGATCCGGGGGTCCCCACGCGCCGGGCTCAAAGTCAGGGACACGAGTATGATGTCCGAAACAGGTACGAGAACGGCGCACCTTTATCCACCAGGGCCGGACGAGCCCTGCAGCCCAACTCAAGATCTCCTGAGCTGGATGAGCAAATGCTTCAAACGATACGGCAACATCTATAGGGCGTCTGTCTACGGTTCCGACGTGTATGTGATCAGTACTCCGGAGTACGCGGAGCACGTCCTTCGCAAGAATTGGCAGAACTACAAGAAAGGCCTGGCGATCAAGCGCATTGCCTGGCTCCTCGGTAATGGCCTTATGGTGAGCGAGGGAGAGTTCTGGAAACATCAGCGGCGGATGATCCAGCCTGCTTTCCGCCACAACGCGATCGGAGCGTTCAGTCACGTCATTACGGCGGCCAATGTGGCGTTGCTTGAAAGATGGAAGCAGGGAGCTCGAGAGAAGAAGAGCGTCAATGCCACTCGCGACATCAGCCGCATGGTCGCGGAGTCGGTTCTCAGCGCAATCTTCGGAGCCGACTACGAATACGTGCGCCCGCATTTCAGTATTCTGACCGACGAGTCTGCGCGCAACCTCGAGTTTGCGAAAGAGTTCAGGTCTTTGGGAGAAATCGTGAGCCGGGTTGCCGCCGAAAGGAGGAAAAAGAACATCAGATCCGCCGACATGCTCGGCATGCTTATGGAAGCGCGCGACCGGGACAGTGGCCAAATAATGCCAGACCGCCAATTGGTCAACGAAACGATGACCCTGATTGTCGCCGGACACGAAACGACGGCTTCCACCCTGAATTGGATCTGGTACTTGCTCTCTCAGCACCCGGAGGTCGAGGAAAAGTTATGGAGGGAGCTCGACAATGTGCCTGCGAGCGAGCTTCCTGACCTCAATGATCTCGGGAGGTTTAGCTACACGCGACGCATTATCGAGGAGGCGCTACGTCTGTATCCGCCCGGCTGGCTGATGACGCGCAGGGCGCTGAAGGACGATTACCTTGGCGACTATTTCGTGCCTGCCGGAACCGAAGTATATATTTCCACTTACCACATCCAGCGACACCGCAAGCTCTGGGAAGCAGCGGATAGTTTCCGTCCGGATCGCTTCGGTCCCGATTTCTTGCAGGAACGACATCCGCCGACGATGCTCCCGTTTTCCGTAGGGCCGAGGAACTGCATCGGTGAAATCTTTGCGCGCCTCGAAATGCAGATTCACCTGGTGATGATCGCCAGGCAGCTGCGGCTGGGCTACGATGAAGAAAAGCCTCCCGAGCTGGAGGCTGCCGTGAACTTGCGCAGCAAGCATGATTTCGTCATGACCCCGGAGATCAGAGCTTCGGCGAATGGTTATGAAACCCGCCGGCGGGGACCAGAGACGCGAGCGATGAGTTCCGGGGGAGGGGCGTGAACCCGGCGCCTCGCGGCCGCCGGGAAGGGTGAAAGCCTCAGGGGCCGATGTCGAAGAGCGCTATCTCTGTATAAGCCAAATCTCCCAACCGCGGCCGATCCGATCCGCGGAAATATCTATTGGCCTTCCCTGGGAAGTATTTGCCGACCAGTCCGTCAATTGGTCCGTTCGCGTCGAGCAATACCACGACATGCCAGGTATGCCGGGCAAGAAATAAGCCTATCGGCCGCGCAAAGCGTACGAAGTCATCCACACTGCGGCAATAGACAAGTTGCGCGCATGGAACCCTGCTGAATTGCCGGATTCGAAATACAAAAGGATAAGCATCTTGAGGTGTAATGCACCACAGACTGATGCATCCGCAATCTGCGTGCTCGAGCAGCAGGTTGCGATCGTGTGGATCCAATCGAACATCAAGCTTGGTGTGCACATCGACGACCCTTGCGGGCGCCTCCTTGCTAGCTCGACCGAGCAAGGGAATTGAGGCAAAGAGTCCACCGCAATATCTGACGTAGCTCAAGGCTTCTATCATGCGAAATGTATTTTTCGCCGGCGTCAGGTTGAGCACCGTGGCCTCCTTGAAATCGGAGGCCTTTTTTATGAGCTGTGGCGCGCACATTCTAAATGCCGGATCAACATACAAGCCTAACCCGTTGCAACGGATCTTGGCTTTGCCATTTTCCCAGACTGTCGAGAATATCAAGAGCAAGATACCAACAAGCTCGCCGTCACTGTCGATCACATATCCGTAGCGTGGCAATTCTTCTGCGGGCAGTAGTCGGTGACTCAAGCAGGAGAAAATATCCTCCCAGAAACTGCGAGGGCGCCCTGACCCATATCCGCCGGTCAGCAGGTCTATGGCCGCCGGGATGTCGGCATCAGTTATGAGACGGATTTTGATGCAGGACAACGCCTACCAACCTCTCAACCCCATGCGACCGTGATCTCAATTTTCGCACTCGGGAGCACAGGCGCACTCGAATTCCAATACGCCAGGGCCCCACGAGCACTGCCAACGAATCTTGCCAGTGCTCTTTCGCCAGTAGATGCGGAAATTGACGCCGGCCGGGGGAAACAAAAAGGGTCGAAGAAGTTCGCCTTCATTTGAGCGAGCACATCTAATCTCGCTTTCATGCGCTTTGAGTTTCTCCAGCAAATCGTTGTAGGCCAAATCCTTCGTATCTCCGTAGCCGACTACGGCCCTCGCATCATTGACGTACTGTCTTTCGGAAGAACGAGCCATTGACCATCTCTCGACCGAGCGAACCACCACTGCGTGCCACAAGGTCAGCTGCAAACTTACCTGACCACGGCTCGGGTAAGTAGCTCCACTTCGGAGGTACCCCGCTGGAAAGCGTGGACTTTCCGACGTCCACCTTTACGCTCCCGACCAGGCAGGTTCGGTCGGCTAGGTTGTCTCCCGACCGCGCCTTGTTCCGGCGGTAGGCGGTCGCTGTCCCGGAGATTGCGGCAACGGAGGCCGGACCGGTCGACCGCAAGGCGCTTTCCGCGAAGGCTATGGTCCACGGACCTAAGTCCGTTGCGCATACATGGAGGTTCGTCATGGTCTCCGCCACCAATTCCATCAGCCATTCGAGGACATGGACATTCTTCCGAGGCCAGTGGCACGAGGGCAATGTGCCGATCATGGGGCCACGCACCCATGGGCTCTGGCTCGCCTCGACCATCTTCGATGGTGCGCGCGCTTTCGAAGGCGTTATGCCCGACCTCGATCGTCATTGCGCCCGCGTCAATCAATCTGCGGTCAACTTCGGGCTAAAACCGGTCGTCGATCTCGACACGTGGCTCGGACTGGTGCGCGAAGGTATCGCCCGTTTCCCGGTCAATGCCGAACTCTACATCCGCCCGATGTACTGGCCGCAGAACGGCATCGGCGGCGGTGTGCTGTTCGATCCGGAAACGACGGACTGGTGCCTTTGCATCTACGAATCGCCGATCCCGGAGCCCGTCGGCAGCGCGATTACCCTGTCGCCGTTCCGCAGACCGACCGCCGAATGCGCGCCGGCCGATGTCAAGGCCTCCTGTCTTTATCCGAACAGTTCGCGTGCGCTCAGGGAAGCCGCCTCGCGCGGCTTCCAGAATTGCCTGATGCTGGACATGCTCGGTAACGTCACGGAGTTCGGCAATTCCAACGTGTTCATGGCGAAAGACGGCGTTGTCTTTACGCCTGCGCCGAATGGCACGTTCCTGAACGGAATCACGCGGCAGCGCGTGATCGAACTTTTGCGCGGTGACGGCATCACGGTGTTGGAGGCAACGCTGCGCTACTCCGATTTCGTCAGCGCGGACGAGATCTTTTCGACCGGCAATTTCGCAAAGGTCGCGCCGGTGATCCGGATCGACGACCGGCAACTCAGGCCAGGGCGCTTTTATGCGCGGGCACGAAAGCTGTATTGGGATTTTGCCCACGGAATGAAGCTTGCTGCGTGAGAGGGCATCACTGGGCAACATTGCGAGAGGATAGGGCGCGACTCCAGATCAGGATGGCTTTCGCGGTCCCTCTGGTGAGCCAAGAAGCATTGCGAAATGTGAGGGGATGCGCGTGACGGCGAGCAGGAGGACCGTCCTTGCTGGCACCTATTCAGCGGCGACCCGGCTTGTGCGGCGGGGGCGTTCCTCGTCGGATGTGACGAAGAGGTGGCCTGCGTGCTTGATCACGTTGTCGGTCGTCTCGCGGATATGGCGCTCGATCAGCTCCTCGGCCTTCGCGGCATCGCGCGCGACGACCGAATCCATGATCATCTTGTGCTCGACATCCTTGGCGCGCCATTTGGTCCGGAATTGCGAGGACATGCGGCGGTAGCGGTGCGCGCGTTCGAACAGCTTCTGGCGGATCTCCAGGAGGTTGGGCGAGCCGCACGCGGCAACAAGCGAAAAATGAAAATCGCCGTGGAGCTTGCCCCATTCTTCCGAGAGATAATAATTTGAGCCGAGCCGGTTCTGCAGGCGATCCATCCGGTGGAATGCGCCGATGATGTCCGCCTCCCAGGCGTCGTCGCCGTTCTTGATCGCGAGCGCAACGCATTCGCGCTCGATGAGCACGCGGACATAGGTGAGGTCGTTGAGATCGTCGATCGAAACCGGCGCGACGACGAAGCCGCGCTGATCCTCCGCGATGACGAGCCCTTCGGCCACGAGGCGCGACAGCGCCTCCCTCAGCGTCGAAAAGCTCACCGCGTACATGTCCCGTAGCGCCTCGAACCGCAGCTTGGCGCCCGGCTTGAGAGTGCAACTGATGATGTCTGCGCGCATCCGGTGGAGCACGTCAGCCGCGCGTGTTTCACCTGCTGGCTTGACCCTCTCACGCATCCGACGCCGTCCTGCCATCCCTCTGCTGCCAGTCAGTATCATCGATTTTCGAAAGAATATCAAACAGTTCGGGCTGCCATTGCCCGGTTGGCACGGCGGTATCCACGGTGTTGAACGGATCGAAGCCTGCAGCAAGCGACGGGATTGCTGCGAATTCTCCGAACAGCTTCGGGTCCCATCGTCGGCGAGCAGGGTCGGACGAAGTCACATAATTTCGAAATAATACCATTTCATCGAAAATATGTTTGTGTGCATTGCCCTGATGCGGTATCAGGACATCAAACATCGTCGAGCCCTGGGAGGGGAGCAATGCCGCCTATCGTTCATGCGGTCGGGCACGTGAAAATCAACACCACGGCGATCGAGGCCGTGGTCCGGGACGCGACCGAAATCCTCGGCTTGCAGATCACCTACACGGACGAGGGGCAGACCTGGTTGAGCTCCAACGGGCGCGCGGCGGAACTGGTGCTGCTCAGGTCGCACGAGAATGCGACCCATACGATCGGATTGGAGGCGCTCACCGTCGATGCCGTCCGCGAGGCGGAGTCGCGCGTCGAGAGCGCCGGATGTCGCGTCATCTCGCGTAAACCCAGCCTCGATTGCATGGCCGCGGGCGTCACCTTCGCCACGCCGGAAGGGCTGCGCTTCGAGGTGCATACGCCGACGCGCGACCAGATCTACGGTCGGCGCTATCCGACCCACGGCGTCGGACCGAACCGCATGGATCATCTCAATCTGACGTCGCCCGATCCGATTGCAACGCGCCAGCAGCTCGAGAGGATCTGCGGCCTCCGCATATCCGAACGCATGGTCGACGACAGCCTGAGCTGGATGTACGGCGGCAATCGCCAGCATCACATCGTCGGCGTCGTTCGCGGCAAGGTGGGGCTGCACCACTACTCCTTCGAGTTCAGGGAGTTCAACGACTACCTGAAGCTCGGTGACCTGCTTGACCGCTTCGACAGGCAGATGCTGTGGGGGCCGGGCCGGCATCGGCCGGGCGACAACACCTACGCCTATTACACCGATTCCAGCGGCGCGATGATCGAGTGCTCCGGATCGATGGCTCTCATCGCTGACGACGACGGCTTCGTGCCGAATGTCATCACCAATCTCGAGCGCCCGGGCAATGTGCGCTGCATGAATGTCTGGGGCACGCCCGCGCCGCTCGAATGGCGTCAGTTCCACTTTCCCTTCACCGCCATCACCTGACGGGGAGTCGGGCAGCCTTGCCCGTGTGCGCACTGCGTGAGCGCGCTGCCCCTGTCGCAGCCTACGAGAGAGATGCCAATGCAAGAGAAGCACACCTTCCGGTCTGACGGGCTCAAGCTATCGGCCGTACTGCACGTGCCGGACGCGAGAAAGCCGGGCCAGCGGCTGCCTGCCTTCATCGTCCTGCACGGCTTTGTCGGATCGAAGGACGAATCCCACGCCGAAATCCAGGCGCGCATGCTCGAGCAGATGGGATATGTGGCGCTTCGCTTCGATTTCCGCTGCTGCGGGGAGAGCGAAGGTGAACGTGCGCAGGTGCGCTGCTTCGACCAGGTCGCGGACGCCAAGAACGCGCTGACGTTCCTTGCGGAGAGGGAAGAGGTCGATCCTGGGCGGATCGGCGTGGTCGGCCATAGCTTCGGCGCGGCCGTCTCCGTCTACGCCGCCGGCGTCGACGATCGCTTTGCCTGCGTGATCTCGTCCTGCGGCTGGGGCGACGGGGAGCGGAAATTCCGTGGCCAGCATCCGACGCCCGAAGCCTGGGCAAAATTCACCTCGCTTCTGGAGAAAGGACGCAAGCAAAAGCAGGACACCGGCCAGAGCATGTGGATCTCCCGCTTCGATGCCGTCCCGATCCCGGAGCATCTGCGCAAGAATCTCTCGCCAAAGGCGATCATGGAGATTCCCGTCGAGACCGCGTGGAGCATGTACAATTTTCGTGCGGACGAGGTCGTCGGCAACATCGCGCCTCGTCCGATCCTGTTCCTGCACACCGCCAACGACACGATCACGCCGACGGAGCAGTCGATCCGCATGTTCGAGAAGGCCGGCCAGCCGGCCGAGCTCGTGCTGATCACCGGCACCTCGCATTTCCCGCTCGCCGAAGGCGATGCGCCGCGCACCAAGGCGATCATCAAAGGCTGGCTCGACAAGTTCTTCCCGTCTCCGCTCGGTGCCTGAGCATGACGGGCGCTTCAGACACGGTCGCGATCGGCGCCGATGCGCTCCGACCGTTCGCGGCGGATCTTCTCAGGGCGGGCGGCTTCACGGCCGACCAGGCGGATCAGACGGCCGCCATGCTCGTCTGGGCCAATCTGCGCGGCGCCGATTCGCACGGGGTGTTGCGGATCCCGCGCTACGTCGAGATGGTCGAGCTTGGTCTGATCAATCCCGCCGCCGAACCGCGCCAGGTTTCGGGCAAGGGCGCGGTGGCGGTGATCGACGCACAACGCGCGCCTGGCGCCGTCGGAATGAGCCTTGCTGCGCGAAAAGCAAGCGAGCTTGCGGACACCCACGGGATCGGCTGGTGCGCGGTTCGCTCCATCAGCCACGCCGGCGCGATCGGATACTACGCGCATCAGGTCGCTCAGGTGGGACGGATCGGCATTGTTATGACGGCTTCGAAACCGCTGATGATCTATCACGGATCCAGCGCAGAGGGCGTCTCAACGAACCCGATCGCGATTGCCGCGCCGACCGGCAATCCCGATCGTCCCTTGCTCCTCGACATGTCGACGGCATCGGTGGCGCTCGGAAAGATCATGGCTGCGAGGGATGCCGGTCAGCCGATTCCGGTTGGCTGGGCTGTCGATGGGAATGGCCAGGCGACAACAGACCCGCGCGAAGCAAAAGCGGTCCTTCCGATGGCCGGTCCCAAGGGTTCGGGCCTCTCTCTGATGATAGAGGTTCTCGCCAGCGTCCTGACGGCCAACCCACTCATCGCCGTGGCGCTCGTCCACGGCGGCGATCCAGGCGGCAACGGTCTGGTGGCTGTGCTCGACCCGTCAGCCTTCGGCGACAACTTCACCCTTGAAGTCGATCGGCTCGGCGCGGCGATCAAGAGCCTGCCGCCCGCGGCCGGGGTGGACAGCGTATACCTGCCGGGCGAGCGCGGCTTTGAGGAAATGGAAAGACGGTCGCGCGCGGGGATTCCGCTCGCGCGGGGAACTGTTTCGCGATTGCTGGCGCTCGCCTCGAAACTGAATGTGGCGGTGCCCGAAGGCGTTGCCTAGTCGAGGACCCTCGGGCGCACCCCGGGCCGACCTGGTCGCCCTTATCGGCGTGAAATCGCGTGTTTTGGCGATCCGTCGCCGACCGTTCCGTCACGCATCCCCACCTGCCTGCGTTGCGCGCGGGAGCCCAGCGTTTCCGTCAACCCTGATCTCGACGACATCGGGACGTGGATCGGTATACTGCCACCATGTACCGGAACAAGGATCAGATGATGGACGATACGATTGGCTTCCCCGACCCCGGCCTTGACCTGTCCGACGGTTTCAAGCCGCACACCTCGCATTGGGGCGTGTTCTCGGCGCGCAACGGCGCAGCCGGCCTTGAGGTCAGGGCCTATGCGGGCGATCCTGATCCGAACGGCATCATCGACAATTTCCCCGGCGCACTGCGGCACCAGGCGCGCATCGCCCAGCCGGCGATTCGCCGCGGCTGGCTCGAGCGAGGTCCCGGTCCGGACGATCGCCGCGGCCGCGACGAATTCGTCTCCGTGAGCTGGGAGAAGGCGCTCGACCTCCTCGGCGACGAGCTCGGCCGCATCCGCGACACGCGCGGGCCCGGCGCCGTGTTCGGCGGCTCCTATGGCTGGTCGAGCGCGGGCCGCTTCCACCACGCGCAGAGCCAGGTGCATCGCTTCCTCAATATCGCGATGGGCGGCTATGTGCGTTCGGTGAATTCCTATTCCTCGGGCGCCTCCTCGGTGCTGCTGCCGCAGATTCTCGCGGGCTACGAAGACATCACCAAGCGCAACGTCACCTGGGAGCAGATCGCGACTGAGACGGACATCGTGCTGGCATTCGGCGGCATGGCGCTGAAGAACTCCATGGTGGCCGGCGGCTCGATCAGCAAGCATGTCGAGCGCGGCGCCATGGCGGCGGCGCACCGGCGCGGCTGCGAGTTCATCCTGGTCAGCCCGCTGCGTGAAG
Organism: Bradyrhizobium sp. 1200_D9_N1_1; assembly: GCF_052075915.1. Classification (NCBI taxonomy): domain Bacteria; kingdom Pseudomonadati; phylum Pseudomonadota; class Alphaproteobacteria; order Hyphomicrobiales; family Nitrobacteraceae; genus Bradyrhizobium; species Bradyrhizobium sp. 1200_D9_N1_1. The sequence continues at coordinate 2,973,214 of NZ_CP197226.1, forward strand.
ACCTGCCGGTCGAGGCCGGTGCCGAATGGATGACGTGCGTGCCCAGCACCGACACCGCGCTGATGCTCGGCATCGTCCACACGCTGGTCAGCGAGAACCTGCACGATCAGGCCTTCCTCGATCGCTACACCGAAGGGTGGCCCGTCTTCCTGCGTTATCTCACCGGGGAGAGCGATGGCCAGCCGAAGGGCGCCGAGTGGGCCGCCGCGGTCTCAGGCGTTGACGCGGACACGATCCGCACGCTCGCCCGTCGCCTTGCCGGAAAGCGCGCGCTCATCACCGTCTCACATTCGCTCCAGCGCGCCGAGCATGGCGAGCAGCCGGTGTGGATGGGCATGGTGCTGGCGGCAGCGCTCGGCCAGATCGGCTTGCCCGGCGGCGGCTACGCCTATTCGCTCGGGGCGATCGGCTATTACGGCCGCCGCGTCAACGACGTGCCGGGGCCGACGCTCGGGCAGGGCCGCAACGGCGTCCGTGATTTCATCCCGGTCGCGCGCATCGCCGACATGCTGCTCAATCCCGGAGCCACCTATCGCTACAATGGCGAGACGCGCACCTATCCGGATATCCGCCTCGTCTACTGGGCCGGCGGCAATCCCTTCCATCACCACCAGGACATCAACCGCCTGCGCAAGGCTTTTGCGCAGCTCGATACCTTCGTCGTGCACGAGCTCGCCTGGACTGCGACGGCGCGCCACGCCGACATCGTGCTGCCGTCGACCATGACGCTGGAACGCGAGGACATCGGCTATTCCAGCAACGATCCCCTCATGGTCGCGATGCACCGGATCGCCGAGCCGTTTGGCCTCGCGCGCGACGACTACGAGATCTTTGCCGATCTTGCCGAGCGTCTCGGGGCGCGCGAACCCTTTACCGAAGGACGCACGTCGCGGGAGTGGCTAAAACATCTCTACGAGCCGACCCGCGCCTCGCTCGCCAAGCGCGGCCTCGAAGCGCCGAGCTTCGACGAATTCTGGCAGCGCGGCAGCCTGGTCGTGCCGCAGCAGCCCGACGACGGCGGCCGGTTGCGCCGCTTCCGCGAGGACCCGGTCGCTCACGCCCTGCCGACGCCGAGCGGCCGCATCGAGATTTTCTCGACGAAGATCGCCGGCCATGGCGATCCGGATTGTCCGGGCCATCCGGTCTGGCTCGACAAGACCGACATGCCCAAGCCCGGTGCGCCATGCTTCCTCGTCGCCAACCAGCCGGTGACGCGCCTGCACAGCCAGCTCGATTTCGGCGGACATTCGCTTGGCGCCAAGCATCGCGGCCGCGAGGTCGCGCGCATGAACCCCGTTGATGCCGACGCGCGCGGCATCAAGGACGGCGACATCATCCGCCTGTTCAACGAGCGCGGCGCCTGCCTCGCCGCGGTCCACGTCACCGACGGCATCGCGCCCGGCGTGGTCCAGCTCCCGACCGGCGCCTGGTACGACCCGATGGACCCCGAGGACGACGCGCCGCTCTGCGTCCACGGCAATCCGAACGTGCTCACCCGCGACGTCGGCACCTCGTCCTTCGCGCAGGGCTGCACGGGGCAGCTGACGACGGTGGAGGTGGAGAAATTCACCGGCAATCTGCCGCCGATCCGGGCGTTCGATCCGGTGTAGCGGGGCGTTCGCCCCTTGCCCCGTCATTGCGAACGCAGCGAAGCAATCCAGGGTCTTTCCGCGGTGGCAGTCTGGATTGCTTCGCTGCGCTCGCGATGACGATGTGGAGGCTGTGAGCGCAACTTCATCCCCGTCAACAGACAAAGAAAAGGGGCCGTCCTGTGTGGGAGCAGGGACGGCCCCGAGTGGCTCGTAGGCCCGGGAGGACGAGGGCGCGAGCCGGCACAAGTGGCAGGGCACTACGTTCGAAACGTTGCAGACCAAACCAGACGCGTATTCCGCAACGCCATGTCGCCTGTCGTGTCGAAAGGACGAGCTACGCGGCCGCGCTGGCCATCCAGTCCCTGTCTGCAGCAGGACGGCGCCGCGGCAGCGCTTCCGCTGCGAGAGGCTCGGCCTTGCTGGCGAGGCGCCAGCGTGCCGGAGACTGGCCGCTGATGCGCTTGAAGACGGTCGAAAAATGCGCCTGGGTGCTGAACCCGACGGCGAGCGCGATTTCGGCCAGCGGCCGCCCGGTCGTCGCGAGCAGCGTCTTCGCATTCTCGATCCGGTGATTGAGCAGATATTCGCGCGGACGGTAGCCGGTCGCGGCGCGGAACTGTGCTGCAAAGTGCATTCTGGACAGGCCGGCGACATTGGCGAGTTCGGACAGGCTGATGCAGCGGTCGAAATTGTCCGCGATATATTGCTCAACGCGCCGCAGCCGCCATTTCGGCAAGGCGTTGACCCTGGCACGCGGCGGCTCCAGCCGGGCCAGATGCATCGCAAGGGTCTGGCCGACGCAGCGTGTGAACTCCCGGTCCGCGGCATCGCCATGCTCGGTCAGCGCCCTGGCGAGCTCGGCCGCGAGCGGGTCGCGCAGCAGGACGAGGTCGCCAAGTCCTTCCGCGGCAGGCGATTGCGCCGGGAAATGATCGGCGGAGATATGGAAGTGCAGGAAAGCGCAAGGCGCCTGGAATTGTGCGGCGAGAGGCTTCGACGGTGCGCTGACATAAAGCGTCCCTGCGGGCATGGTGCCGTCGAAAATGACCTGGCGGTCACGGGTCAATTTCGCACGCGTGGCCTTCAGGGCAATTCCGACGAAGTAGCGATCCTCCGGCGTCGTCGCGTCGTGCGAAGAGCTGTCTCTGAAATCCTCCCATCGCGAAATCGTGATGTCCTCGATCGCCGCCTCCGGGCCGCGGTCGATCCGGCGCCACCCGCGTTCCCTCGGGATCGCCTGTGCTGCCTGGCGGAGCTGGTGATCGCGCGGCTCGGCCTGAAGTTCAATCCAGGCAGGCGCCGCCTGCAAGTCGGTAAACATCGCTCGTCCTCTCTTGGCATCGCGGCCGCTGGCGGCGACCGGCAAACCCCCAAGCCCAAAGCTTTCAACAAGGCTTTCGAGAAGGTTTTCCATGCTCAGAGGATAGGCGTGAGCCGGACAAGAAGCCCGTTAGTGATGATTAGGATGTGTTAGATTTTGTGTGCGCGAACATGGTGTGACAGCCCGTCGCAGAGAGGTCGACTTTCTCAGATGTTTCAAGTCTTTGCGCCGATTGGCGTGGCGCGAGGATGGCGCCGGACCTGATGTGGCGATCGACCCACCGGTGTGAGGTTCGCGCTCGGCGTTCACTGGACATCGCCTCGGCGCTCGATATGGTCGCCGCGCGTCTCGATGCGGTGAAGGTGGTCGTCAGGATGAGCGAGAAGTGAACGAGCTTTCGGCAGGACATGGCTCCCGCAGCAGTGGATCATGACGTCGAGAGCCGCGCCGGCGGAAGCCGTCGGCGCCTCCTGCCTTCGTCTTCAGCCCTTGTGTCCGTCCAGTCGCGCAAGGAAGTCGCGGACGAGCGACGCGATCTCGTCGGTCGCCTCGTCCAGCGCGAAGTGACCGGCTTCGAGGATGTGAACCTCCGCCTCCGGAACATCGTCGCGATAGGCCGTGGCGCCGGCGACGGCGAAGGATGGATCGTACTTGCCCCAAACCACCAGCGTCGGTGGCCGCGTCTTGCGCAGCCAGTCCTGCCATTTGGGATAGGACGCGACGTTGGTCCGGTAATCCAGGAACAGCGCGGTCTGGATCTCGGCCTGGCCCGGGCGCGTCAGAAACGCGTATTCGTCGGTCCATGTATCCGGATCATAGCGTTCCGGGCGCGGGCTGGAACCGAGGTGCCGCTGGCGTGTCGCCTCCAGAGAGGTGAAGTTGGCCTTGAGCGCCTCGAGTTCGTGCGCCGGATCCGCCCAGTATCTGCGACGCGCTTCCCAGAGCGGGCTCAGCCCCTGCTCATGCGAAACGGCGTTCTGGATGATGATGGCGCTGGTACGTTCGGGATGCGCCAGCGCCATGCGGAAGCCGACGGGGCCGCCGTAATCCTGCATGAACAGCACGTAGCGGCTCAGGCCGAGCTTCGCCGTGAGCTCGCCGATCACGCCGGCGATATTGTCGAACGTGTAGGCGAAGCCGGACGGCGGCGGCGCGCTGCTGTTGCCGAAGCCGGGATAGTCCGGTGCGATCAGGTGATATTTGTCGGCCAGCAGCGGCAGCAGGGGCTCCCACATCCGCGAGGAGGAGGGGAAGCCGTGCAACAGCAGCACGGTCGGCGCGTCGGCCGGCCCGGCCTCGCGGTAGAAGATCTTGAGGCCCCGGATCTCGACGTTGTGATAGCTGATCGAGCGCCGGCTCGACCGCAGCTCCTGCGCCGAGGCCTGCACGGTCGCGCAGGCAAGGGCGGCAGAGAGGGCGAGGGTGGCTGGAATGCTCATATGTCGTCGCTCCGATGTCAGGCCGCGGCGCGATCGCCCGCTCCGGCGCTCGCGCGCGCGGCAGCTTCGGCCCGCCGCACGACGTCCGTGAGCTCGGGCGTAAAGCTTTCGTCGCCGTCCTCGATATGTCCCGTCAGCCGCGCGGTGATCTCCTGGAACACCCAGCCGTTGCCATCGGGATCGCTGAACGAGGCGTAGGAGGCGTAGCTCTTGCGCTGCGGGTTCGGGCCGGCGGCAAGGTCCTGGACGCTGGCATGATGGAATATGCCGCCGGGGTCGTGGAACGGCTCGCCGACGGTGATGCCGCGACGGCACAGGTCGTCGCATGCGGCCTCGATGTCGGACACGATGAGATGGAGCCCCTTCACGGAGCCGGGAGCAGCAATGGTGAGGTTGCTGCCGAAAATGACTGAGCAGCCCGAGCCGGGAGGCGTGAACTGGATCACGCGATAATTGCTTGGGCCCTGATAGTCGATGTCGAGCCGCCAGCCGAGGTCGGCATAGAAGCGCTTGGCGCGCTCGACGTCCGAGACCGGGAGGACGACGACCTCGATCTTCATATCGACCGTATCGGTGGCCGCGGGTTCGCGAAGCCCCGCCTCGAGGATGTCGACGTCCTGCTCGACGGTCCCGCCGCTGATGCCGACGCCGGCGACGAGCTGTCCGTCGATGTGCAGCGGCGCGCCGCCGCCCATCGAGCAGAAGCGTCCGCCCGCAACTCCCATCAGGGGAAACAGCGCCTGTCCGGGCTGGACCATCGGAGAGAGCTCCGCCGTTCGCAGCCCCACCAGCGCGGACGTATAGGCCTTCCGCTCCGACAGCTCGAGCGAGAAGGTCGGCGCGCCGCTCATACGGTGCTTGAGAATGATGTTGCCGTGAATGTCGATGATGCAAACCGCCATCGGAACTGTGGCGCGGGCAGCCTCCGCTTCGATGCGCTCTGCGATCGTCTTCGCATAGGAAAGCAGGTCCATGATCGTGTCCTCTCCGAGGAATATCGCGGCGTCGGGAGGCGCCGTCGCGGGCGCCTCCCGAGATGCGACCGCATCCAGAATTTTACGAAGCCTTCGCCATCGGCTTGCCCTTGAGGGCGGCGAGCAGCGTCTGCGCGGCGGGGCCCGACGAATGCGGATTCTGTCCCGTGATCAACTGGCCGGCGCTGACGACGTGCACGCCCCAGTTTGCCGTTTTCGAGAAGACGGCACCGAGCTTCAACATCTCGTCCTCGACGAGGAAGGGAACCACCTTGGTCAGGCCCACGTCCTCTTCCTCGCCGTTGGTGAAGCCGGTCACTTCCTTGCCCTGGACCAGCGGCTTGCCATCGGGCGTCTTGACGTGGCGCAGCGCTCCGGTCGAATGACACACGACGGCGATGGTCTTGCCGGCGGCGAGGAAGGACTCGATCAGCTTGACCGAGTTCTTGTCTTCGGCGAGGTCCCACATCGGGCCATGGCCGCCCGGATAGAACAGCGTGTCGAAGTCTTCCTGCCGGACGCTGTCGAGGCGGACGGTCTCGTCGAGCTGGGCCTCCGCCGCCGCATCGTTCTCGAAACGCACCGTCAGGTCGGTGCGGAACTCGGGCTCGTTGCTCTTGGGGTCGAGCGGCGGACGGCCGCCCTTGGGCGAGGCGAGCGTGATCTCCGCGCCGGAATCCTTGAAGACGTAGTAGGGGGCTGCAAGCTCTTCGAGCCAGAAGCCGGTTCTGCGTCCGGTGTTGCCGAGCTGGTCGTGGGAGGTGATGACCATCAATACTTTCATGACACGGATTCCCTTGATTGCGTTTGCTGAATGACGCGCTCCCTCCTGGTGGAGCACATCGGTGCAAGTCTTCGTCGAGCTGCTGCGTTCGTTCGCCGCTCGCAAGCGTAATCTGCACCCAAGTTGGGCCGTTGGCTCGTTATGTGGTGTTAGACGTTGCGAGGGCGGCGTGTCGCCGCGGCTACTCGAACACGGCGTCGAAGATCTCGACGTCCATCAGCACGGGCCTGGCAATCACGGTTCCATCAGCCTGCAGCGTCTGCACACGCCGAAGCGTCGGCACCACGATGCCGGCGAAATTGTCATGGGCCCAGGAATAATGCGCTACCTTCATCCCGAAGAGATCGTGATCCGTCCGCCGTTGCAACGCGCTCTGGTCGAAATAGAAGATCTGCTCGGGCGCGAGGGTGATCAGGTGCGCGGGGAATTGCGCCCGCAGCCGCCGCCAGGTCTCAGTGCCTTCAGACCACGGTGACAGCTCCTCCAACACGACATCGGGATGAGCGAGCAGGAATGGAATCGTCAGATAGTTCCAGATCGCGACGCCGCAGAAGAAGACGAGATGCAGTTCGTCCGCAAGCGCGGGGGCACTGGCCTCGGGAAATGCAAGGCTCGGATTGCGCCAGGTCCGCAGCACCTCGCCATCCAGGCTTTCGATCGTGATCGCGTCCGGTTGAAAGGAGCCTGAGTGTTCTCCCCCGGTGATGCCAGTGAAGCGGACGGATTGCGTCCGGGTCGAGCCTTCCGCGGTCACATCCTTGAATTCTCTGGCATGTCCGGCACTGGAGAACAGCATTCCGCCGACGGAAAGGTGGAGCGTGAAACGGTTCAAGCTGCTCCAGCGGTCCAAACCGCCGCTGGCATCGATTACATCGTGAAGGAGAGCCATGTCCCGCCATATCCACCGTGAAACGTCACCACCATGGCGGGGCGGATGCGGCTTGGCGTGTTAGAAGTTGTTAGGAGTTGCGAGCAGGCAGTATGGCGGTATCTCGTTGAAGATACTCTCAATTCAGCGCGCCCAGGAGCTCCCTGGCGGCGACGAGATCACGGGTCTGGAGGCCCTCTTGGTACCGCGCGAGGAGCGGCGCGAGCAGATCGCGTGCGTCGCCGGCCTTTCCGGCATGACGCCAGACGCGGCCGAGGCTGATCGTCCCCCGCAGCTCCCAGCCGAGCGCGCATTGCCGGCGTGATAGATCGAGCGATTTCCGGAAGTAATTCTCGGCCCCCGCGGCATTTCCCGACCCGGCCAGGATGTCGCCCTTGACCCTGAGCATCTCCGGCATGTCGAAGGATTCGCCGTGCTCGGGGATCTGGGCGATGGCCTCATCGATCGTGCGCAAGGCCTCATCGGGCTGGTTCTGCGCGACGAGACCCTCGGCAAGCGCGGTCGCAAACACCGTCGTCATGATCCGGTGCCGTGTGGCGTATAGCGTAGCCTGGCTGCGGCGAAGATGCTCGATCCCGCCGGCGACGTCGCCGCGGCGCAGCAGCAGCTCGCCCTTCTGGCCGATGCCGACCGCGTGGTAGGGGCCGAGGAAGTGCCGCGCCGAATGGTCGATCAGCCGCTCGATCAGGCTTTCGGCACTGGCCCAGTCGCCCACCCAGAGGAACACGTAGATGGTCCAGATCAGGGAAATGCCGAGGGTGAGCGGCTGTTCGAGCAGCTCGGCCTCGCGCACCGTGTATCTGGCCGCCTCGACGGCCCGATCGGGCCGGCCGGTGAGCCAGAGCCCGCGCGCCAGCGCCACCAGTGCAACGATGCGGTCGTCATAACCGAGATGGCCGATGTTCAGCCGCTGCGAGCCGGGATTGTGCACCATCGCGCTCTCGCAGCACTGCACGGCCTTGTCCTGGTTGCCGATCAGATGGTGGGCGACGCCGAGCATCCATTCCACGTTCAGTGTGGCGGCTGGATCATTCAGCTTCCGCGCGACGCCTTCGCCCTGCTCGCCGGTTCCGAGCGCGCCGTGAAAATCTCCGACCCTGGTCAGGTAGATGTGCAAGCCGCGCAGCAGCCAGAGCTGCCAGTGCAGGTCCTCGAGCTCTCTGGCAAGCTGGAGGCTGCGCGTGAAGGCGGAGCGGACCGCCTCCGTATTGCCCTGCGTGAACATCACGGAGACGCCGAGCGCGGCCTGCAACGTCATCTCCTGGCGGCTGTCGATCACACCCTTATCGAGAGATACAAGCGCCTGCTGTGTCCAGCGGTAGCATTCCGTCAGCAATGTCAGCTCGAGGAAGAACTGGGCCGCTGAGGCCGCCAGATCCACGCCGATCGTCCGGTCGCCGCCGTCCGAGAAGCTCCAGGTCAGCGCGGCCCTCACATTGGGCAGGTGGTCGGCATAGGGAAGGAAGCCGCCCGCGCTCTGCATGCCCGTGGATTTGAGCGCGATGTCGTGCAGGAAATCGCGGAAATATTCGGCGTGGGCACGCGCGACGCGGGCCGCTTCGCCGCTCTCGACCAGCTTGCCGGCGACGAAGGTGCGGGTGGTGTCGAGCAGGCGATAGCGCAGCCGCCGCTCCGCGGGCGAGGTCGCGATCAGGGACTTGGAGAGCAGGTTCGAGATGGCTTCGACGGCCTCGGATTCGCCGATACCCTGGCAGGACGCGACGGCAAGCGCGGCTTCCAGGGTGAAGGGCCCGACGAATACCGATAATCCGCGCAGCGTTGCGCTTTCGGCTGCCGGCAGCAAATCGTAGCTCCAGGCGAGCGCGGCGCTTAAGGTCTGGTGCCGCGGGATTGCGCTGCGCCGTCCCCGCCACAGCAGCGAGAAGCGGCTGTCCAGCAGCGAGGCGGTCCCGGCAATGCCGTAGGCGTTCACACGTCCGGCCGCGAGCTCGATCGCCAGCGCTATGCCGTCCAGCCGCCGGCAGATCTCGGCGACGAGCGGCGCATCCTCCTCGCTGAGCTCGAATTCGCTCAGGCTCTCGGCAATGCGTTCCACGAAGAGTTGGCTTGCGGGATAGGCAAGGATGTCGGCGATGCCGAGCCCGTCGCGCTCTGGCGGGCAATCCAGCGGAAACAGCCGATGGACGCGCTCACCTTCGCTGCGAAAGGATTCGCGGCTGGTGGCGAGAATATGCAGCTCCGGCGCCTCCTGGACGAGCCGCTCGGCCACCGGTGCGAGCTCGTCGAGGATGTGCTCGCAACTGTCGAAGACCAGCAGCGTCCGCCGGCTGCGCAGAAACGCCAGCAGGCCCGGCATCGGGTCGTCGGAATTGACGGTCAGGCCCAGGGTTGCCGCAATCGTTCCGGGAACGAGTCGGGCATCCGTCAGCGCTCCGAAATCGACGAAGCTCACCTGGCCGTCGAAGGCCGTGAGCTCGCCATGCGCGACGGCAAGTGCGACCGAGGTCTTGCCGATCCCGCCGGGGCCGACAATTGTGATGAAGCGATGCAGGGCAAGCTCGGCCGAAATCTTCTCGACGGCCTCGTCCCGCCCGATCATCCTCGCAAGCGGTGAGGGCAGCGCGTGGGGCGACGCGACAGGCGGGCTGGTCCGGCTCTCCGAAGGAGCCGGGTGAAGCAGCGGGGCGGTGAAACAATAGCCGCGTCCGGGGACGTTGACGACGTAGCGGGCACCTTCGCCGGCATCGCCCAGCGCCTTGCGCAGCGTCGTGATGTGGAAGCGCAGGCTGCCTTCGTCGACCGTCACGCCGGACCAGACGCGCTTGATCAACTCGCGCTTGTCAACGACCTCGCCGGCGCGCTCGGCGAGAAAAATCAGAATGTCGAGTGCGCGGCCGCCAAGGTGAAGCGGGGCGCCGTCCTTCTCCAGCAGCCGCGACTTTGCGAGCAGCCGGAATGGACCGAAGGCAATCGTCGAATCCTGGTCGTTAGTGTCCGGCACGGGCCAATGATTCCAGTGAAAGGGCTGGCGTCTGCGCTTTGACCTACCTGAGCGAGGTTATCAGTAAACGGACCGAAAGTGGCGAAATCGCGTGGGGATCGGCCGAATGCAGGCGGGATACCCGTCGCGAATTTTGCTTAAACGCGAGCGGTTTATGACGCGACTGCGACAAATCGTCAGCAGGCTTGACCGTCGCGACGACAGCCTCCGCTGCCGGTTTGTGATGCCGCCGATCATAACAGAATCTTGCAACGTCTAACGGGCAAAACGCGCGCGATGCATCCAGTATGGCTTCCGAGTTAGGTCCTATTCCAATGGGAGGCTATCATGTCCGTTATCGGCTCCATGTCGGACGCCAGTGCCGTTCGATCTCAATTTGTCGCCAGCCTTGACGATCAGTCGCGTGATTGGGAACTCGTGCTGCGGGAGTCCCATCACCGCATGAAGAACACGCTGACGCTGCTGGGTGCGTCAGTCCGGCGCGACTTCACGCGGGCCGGCACCAGGGACGTGTCGCTTGCGGTGGATCGGTTCGAGCGGCGCGTCGTTGCTTTCGGCAGGCTCTATCAGCTCCTGTCCGACAACGACGATGACTCGGCCGTCCCCGTCGGGGCTTTTTTCGAAAATCTCTGCGGAGCGCTCTCCGAAGCGGTGCTGGAGCCGGCGGGCGTCCGCTGCGAGGCCGCGATCGAGAGCGGCGTGCTGCCGGCATCGCAATGTCATCGGCTCGCGCTGATGCTGACGGAGCTGGTCACGAACGCGGCAAAGCATGCCTTCCCGAACAAGAATGGGGCACTGATCCGCATCGACATGGACAACCGCGACGGCACCTGGGTCTGTACGGTGGCCGACAACGGGATCGGCGCCACCGGGCCGCTTCAGGGCACCGGCATCCGCATTCTCGAAGGGCTCGCACGCAGCATCCACGCGCGGTTGCATGGCGAGGCGGGGGAGGGCGGCACGCGGGTGACCATCGTGATGCCGGCCGCTTGAAGTTCGACTGTATCCGGAACCGCTAACGAGCCCAAGCATTCGAGAACGAGCGACATTCGCCGTTCTGCGCAAAGTTGAGCCTGCAAAGCAAAGTTGAGCCTGCAAGAATGGGTTCGGTTGAGAGCCCGCGCCTCACATCAGGGAGTTCGACATGGCTACACTCGAAATCGATCGCGAAGCCGGGACCAGACCCTCGCCGTCGCGCAGCGTTGATCTGAAGCTCGAGGTCGTCGTGATCCCGGTGTCCGACGTCGACCGCGCCAAGGCGTTCTACATGCGCCTCGGCTGGCGACTGGACGCCGATTTTTCCTCTGGCGACGACTGGCGCGTGATCCAGTTCACGCCGCCGGGCTCGGCCTGCTCGGTGATCTTCGGCAGGAACGTCACGGCGGCAGCGCCCGGCTCGGTGCGCGGCCTGTATCTGATCGTCTCCGATCTGGAGGCGGCACGACAAGATCTGCTTGGCCGCGGCATCGCGGTCAGCGAGCCGTTCCACGGCGGCGGCGACGTTCATGCCGGGCCGGACGAGCCATACCTGTTCGGCAGTATCCGGGTCAGCGGTGTTGACCCGAAGCGCGGCAGCTACAGCTCCTTTGCCTCGTTCAGCGATCCCGACGGCAATGGCTGGCTGTTCCAGGAGATCACCACACGACTGCCCGGACGCATCGAGGCAGACGGCACGAATTTCCCCTCGCAGACCGATCTGGCGGCGGCACTGCGCCGCGCGGCGGTGGCGCATGGCGAGCACGAGAAGCGAACCGGCGGACACGACGACAACTGGGCGGCCTGGTACGCCGACTACATCGTGCGCGAACAGGCCGGTCAGCCGCTGCCCTCCTGACATTGTGGCATTCTCCGTTCACGGCGCGCGATGACTTGGACATCGCGCGCCGTGTTGCGTTGTATCGCGCATCGCAAGATCGCTAGCCTCTAGCGCGCAGGCTCGCAACGGCTAACGCGGTCTAACAATCCATAACGAGCAAATCGGAAGTGCCTGCGCCAATCTCCTTGCACGACGAGCCGACGTCTCGATTTCGAATTCGGTCAACGGTGCCGACCAAAGCAAGGGAGATCCAACATGACCACGCAAGCACGCGCCGACATCCTCAACCCCGACCGCCGTCAATTGCTGGGCCAGGCCGCGATGACCGCGGTCGCCGCCAGCGTTGCGAGCCTGTTGCCGCTCCGTCCGGCAAAGGCGGCGGCGAGCGGCGCGATCCGCCCCTTCCACGTCAACGTGCCCGAGGAGGATCTGCTCGATCTGCGCCGGCGCCTCGCGGCAACGCGCTGGCCCGATCGCGAGATCGTCGCCGACCAGTCGCAGGGCGTGCAGCTGACCACGGTCCAGCAGCTCGTGCGCTACTGGCAGAACGATTATGACTGGCGCAAGGTGGAAGCGCGGCTCAACGCGCTGCCGCAATTCGTCACCGAGATCGACGGCGTCGACATCCACTTCATCCACGTCCGCTCCAGGCACGAGAATGCGCTGCCGATGATCGTCACGCATGGCTGGCCGGGTTCGATCATCGAGCAGATGAAGATCGTCGGCCCGCTGACCGATCCGACCGCGCATGGAGCGAAGGCGGCGGACGCGTTCGATCTCGTGATCCCTTCGCTGCCCGGCCATGGCTTCTCCGGCAAGCCGACGACGCTCGGCTGGGATCCGCAGCGCATCGCGCGTGCCTGGATCGTGCTGATGAAGCGGCTTGGCTACAATCGCTACGTCGCGCAAGGCGGTGATTGGGGCAATGCGGTGACGGAGCAGATGGCGGTGATCGCGCCGCCGGAATTGGTCGGCATTCACACCAACATGCCCGCCACGGTTCCTGATCACATCGCCAAGGCGCTGCAGCCCGGCGGAACGCGCCCGTCAAACCTCTCGGCCGAAGAGCGCATTGCCTACGACCAGCTCGACGATTTCTACAAGCACGGTCTCGGCTACGCGATCGAGATGTCGAACCGGCCGCAGACGCTCTATGGCCTCGTGGATTCGCCGGCGGGCCTTGCGTCCTGGATGCTCGACCACGATGCGCGCAGCGCTGCGATGATCGCGCGGGTGTTCGACGGCGGGGCGGAAGGGCTGTCGCGCGACGATGTGATCGACAACATCACGCTGTACTGGCTCACCAACACCGCGGTCTCGTCGGCCCGACTGTACTGGGAGAACAAGCTGGTGTTCTTCGAGCCCAAGCACATCAATATCCCGGTCGCCGTCAGCGTGTTTCCGGACGAGATCTATGCCGCCCCGCGCAGCTGGACCGAAAAGGTCTACCCGAAGCTGATGCACTACAACCGGCTCGGCAAGGGCGGCCACTTTGCCGCCTGGGAGCAGCCCGCGCTGTTCTCTGCGGAAATGCGCACCGCCTTCCGCCCGCTGCGCCAGTCGATCTGAACCGCATGGGGGACGCGCGCACCCGGCGCGTGTCCCCCGTCCTTGAACGACGCCATATCAGGAGTGCAAACAATGAACCGCCCCGAACGTACCTTCACGACCGAGGACATCCGCCTGGAGCGCCGCCTGCCGTCATATTGGCGCGTCACCTTCGATATGCCGCCGGTGAACATCTTCGGCCCGAGGCAGCTTCCGCTGCTGGGCGACATCGTCACCGCGATCGAGACCGATCCGGAAGTCAAGGTTGTCGTGTTCGACAGTGCCGTCGACGGCTTTTTCATCACGCATTACGACTTCCTCGCGCCGCTGGAGGATTCGCTGGGCATCCCGCCCGGGCCGACCGGTCTCCAGGCGCTGCCCGACATGCTGGTGCGTCTCAGTCGTGCGCCGGTGGTTTCCATTGCCTCGATCCGGGGCCGCGCCACCGGCGTCGGCAGCGAGCTCGCGCTCGCCAGCGACATGCGCTTTGCCAGCCGCGAGAAGGCGATCCTGTCGCAATGGGAAGTCGGTGCGGGCCTCGTGCCCGGTGGCGGACCGATGGCGCGGCTGCCGCGCCTGATGGGCCGCGGCCGTGCGCTCGAAGTGCTGCTCGGCGCCGACGACATTCGCGGCGATCTCGCCGAACGCTACGGCTATGTGAACCGGTCGCTGCCGGATGCCGAGCTCGATGGCTTCGTCGAGGCGCTCGCCATGCGTATCGCGTCGTTCGACAAGGAGGCTATTGCCGAGACCAAGCGCCTGGTCGATGTCGCCAGTCTTCCGCCCGATGTCGAGATCAAGCCCGAGTGGGATGCGTTCCTGGCCGCGCTTGGCCGCCCGGCAAGCCAGGCCCGTATCAAGGCGCTGATGGCGCGCGGCTTCCATCGCGCCGGCGACGTCGAGAACCGGCTCGGCTTCCACGTCGGACAGATCGGAAATTAGAGCGTTTTCGAGCGAAGTGGATACCGGTTCGCGTGAAGAAAACGCGTCAAAACAAGAATCCGGAGCGTCGTTCCGATTCCATCGGAACGGGGCTCCGACGGAACCGCTGCGGCGTTCGGCCGGTTGGAATGGTGACAGGCGGTCGTGCCAATGTCGCTTTCCTCCGGTACCGAGCGCCGGCGCTAAACCCAACAAGGAGAATTGAGATGATCCGCAAAGCAACAGCAGTCTGGAAGGGCACCGGCCGCGATGGCACAGGCCATCTGTCGAGCGAATCCGGCGTGCTCGCCGAGACGCCCTATTCGTTCAAGACGCGCTTCGAGAACGAGAAGGGCACCAATCCCGAGGAGTTGATCGCTGCGGCCCATGCCGGCTGCTTCACCATGGCGCTGGCCTTCGGTCTTCAGCTTGCCGGTTTCACGCCGGACGAGCTCTCGACCGAGGCCGCGGTTACGCTCGAGCCCGAAGGCAAGGGCTTCAAGATCAGCAAGTCGGCACTAACCCTCCGCGCCAAGGTGCCGAACCTTGACGACGCAGGTTTCGCCAAGATCGCCGGCGAGGCCGAGAAGAACTGCCCGGTGTCGAAGGTGCTCAACGCCGCGATCACGCTCGACGCCAAGCTGATCTGACCGAACAGAGGGAGCAGCACCATGCCTCGCCAACATCAGCCGGATGAAGACAGGTTCCGGGCGATCCTGCCGGAGGATATCGCGTGGCAGCCGTTCCCGGCGTTTCCATCCGGCGCGCGCCTCGCCGTCATGGTCGGCCATCCCGCCGAGCCCGGACCTTACGTGGTCCGGGTGAAGGTGCCCGGCGGCACCAGGCTGATGCCGCACAAGCATCCCGAGGACCGCATCTACACGGTCATGTCGGGTGTCTTCTATATCGGGCTCGGCGAGCGTTTTGATGGCGACAAGGTCAAGGCCTATCCGCCGGGCAGCGTCATCGTGCTGCCCGGCGAGACCTGGCATTATCACTGGGCGAAATCAGGCGAATACGTCACGCAGGTTTCCGCCATCGGTCCGCTGGGCCTCGAATATCACGATGACCATGATGATCCGCGCTTGCATGCGGCTGCGGACCAGCGCTGAATATCTCGACTGAACGAATGGAGCATCAAATGACGACGGAACGCGCAGTGTTGGCCGGCGGCTGCTTCTGGGGCATGCAGGATCTGATCCGCAGGCAGCCCGGGGTGACTTCGACTCGCGTCGGCTACACCGGCGGAGAGGTCAAGAACGCGACCTATCGCAATCACGAGGGGCACGCCGAGGCGATCGAGATCATCTTCGATCCCGCCAAGACGAGCTACCGGACGATGCTGGAGTTCTTCTTCCAGATCCACGATCCCACCACGCTCAACCGTCAGGGCAATGACTGGGGCACGAGCTATCGCTCCGCGATCTTCACGACGAGCGACGAGCAGAAGCGGATCGCGGAAGACACGATCGCCGACGTCGAGGCCTCGCATCTGTGGCCCGGCAAAGTGGTGACCGAGGTCACGCCCGCCGGCGATTTCTGGGAGGCCGAGCCGGAGCACCAGGATTATCTCGAGCGCTATCCGGACGGCTACACCTGTCACTTCATCCGGCCCGGCTGGAAGCTGCCGCGGCGGGCGGCGGCTGCGGGAGGCTAGATCGCATCGTCACGTATTGCCGGGGAGAGGCTGGGTCTTGCGCGCGGACCGCTCGCGACGGCAGCCGCCTATTGACGAGGAATGCAAATGTGCCGGTTGTCGTCATTTCATTGTGCGGGAGAGTTGCTCCCGACCGTCACCGGCACGCAGGTTTTCGATCCCGAGAACGCCTCGCGGCTCAATGCGCATCTGCCCGGCATCCGCAGATCACGTCCACGGCCTTCCGGGCAAGCTCCCTTAGCTCGGCGCGGCGGGCGCCGGCGCGAGCGCGAATGGCGATGGTATGCATCGTGGCAGAGGCGAGGATTGCAAGCGCTGCCGGATCGGCATCACGCTTCAGTTCGCCCTTGTCCTGGGCAAGGCGGAAGCGGGCCTCGAAATCGGCGTCAATCGCGCGCAATCCCGCAGCTACGCTGTTCCGGATCGCCGTATCTTCTGCGACTTCGGTCACCGCGGTTCCCACCACGAAGCAGCCCCGCGCGGTTCCCTTGCCGGAAAAATAGATCGACAGCGCTGCGTCATAGGCCAGCATCAGGGCTTCGTCCAAGGGATGGTCCCCCGCGAGGGCCTCACGCGTTGCGGCAAGGCTTATCTCCCAATAGCGCGCGAGCGCTTCGAGATAGAGCGTGTGCTTGTTGCCGAACACGGCGTAGAGGCTCGGTGGGCTCATGCCGGTCGCGGCGGCGACCTTGTCCAGGGACGTGCCGGAGTAGCCGGTTCTCCAGAACGTCTCCGTCGCTCGCTTGAGGGCCGTCTCTGCGTCATAGGCGGGCGGCCGTCCGCGGCGCGCCGGGCCCGCTTCGCTCTTCTTCCGTGCCATGTCGCCAAAATCCTGGTTGTACTGTTCCACACATATATTTGTATGGACCGTTATAAAAATCAATGGCCGCGCGTCTTGATAGCGGCACTGCAGTACAATATTTGTAACGTACGTTAGTAAAAAAGATAAGACGAGCGCTCACGATGCGTTTGAACTTTGCGCCAATCGCCGGCTGGTTGGGCGATCGCAGCTTCCGCGGGAGCGAGGGGGCTGTGCCATTGTTCGGAGCGGACCTCGGCCGGCGGCTGCGCCGGCCCCTGATGCTCGCGCTGCCGACCGTGGTCGCCGTGTTCGGCGCCTTCATGTATCTTGCGCAGGAACAATATGTCTCGACCGACGACGCGTTCGTGCGTGCCGCCAAGGTGACCATCAACGCGCGGGTGTCAGGCCAGGCGGTCGAGATCGCCGTGCGCGATAACGAGCGCGTGCGACGGGGGCAGGTCCTGTTTCGGATCGATCCCGAGCCCTATCAGATTGCGGTCGATCAGGCCGAGGCGCGGCTCGGCAGCGCGCGACTCCAGATCGACTCGCTCAAGGCGACCCACCGCCAGCAGCAGGCGGAGCTGCAATCGGCCAGGGAATCGGCTTCCTTCGACGAACGCGAGTTCGATCGCAAGAAGATGCTGGTCGCCTCCGACTTCACGCCGCGTGCGGTCTATGAGCGGGCCGAGACCGATCTCAAGGTCGCCCGCCACCGCATGGCATCGATCGAACAGCAGATTGCCAACACGGTCGTCGCGCTCAACGGCGATCCCGATATCGATGCCGATCGTCATCCCACGGTTCGCGCGGCAAGAGCCCAGCTCGACCGGGCGCGGCTCGATCTCTCCTACGCGACGGTGATTGCGCCCGACGACGGTATCGTGACGAAGGTCGACGACTTGCAGATCGGGGGCTTCGTCAACGCGGGAGCGCCGACGTTCTCGCTGATGTCCAGCCGGGACATCTGGATCGAGGCGAATTTTCGCGAGACCGGCCTGACCCACATGCGTCCGGGCCAGGAGGCGACGATCGACGTCGATGCCTATCCGGATCGCAAGTTCAGGGCGCATATCGTCAGCATGAGTCCCGGCACCGGGTCGGACTTCTCGGTCCTGCCGCCGGAGAATGCGACCGGGAACTGGGTCAAGGTCGTGCAGCGGCTGCCGGTGCGCCTCGAGCTCGACGATCTCGATCCGACCCGGCCGTTGTTCTCCGGCATCAGCGTGACGGCGCGGGTCGATACCGGCCACCGCCGCAGCTGGCCGCATCTGCTCCAAGGCGCGCTCGCGACGGAGGTCAAATGAGCACGACCGTCCCATCGACCGGCGCGGCCGGCGACCATCGTGCGATCTCCGCGGCGGCCCTTATCGCGATCTACATGCAGGCTGTGAACATCTCGATACCGAATGCAGCGTTGCCGCACATTCAGGCGACGCTCTCGATGGCGAATGACGAGGTCGGCTGGGTGTTCTCCTCGTATATCGCGGCAAGTGCCGTGACCATGTCGATCACGCAGTGGCTCGCGGGCCGCTATGGCCGCAAGGCGGTCTATCAGGCTGCCCTCGCCATCTTCACGTTCGGTCTTGTCCTCGACACGCTGGCAACGACGTCGATCCAGTTCGTGCTGGCGCGGATCCTCCAGGGCGCGGCGAGCGGACCGCTCGCGCCACTCTCCTTGGCCATCCTGCTCGAGGTGACGCCGGCGCGGCATGCGCGCATGAGCCTGGCATCGACGGTCTGCTCCCTGCTCGGCATCAGCACCGGCCCCGCCATTGGCGGCTGGCTCAGTGAATACTACGGCTGGGCGTCGATCTTCTATGTCAGCCTGCCGATGACGGCCTTCATCTTCATGACGATGGCCTCGCTGCTGAGCGAGAAGCGGGCCGAGCGAAGCCAGCCCTTCGACTTCTTCGGCCTGACGACCTTTTCCGTCGGCATGATCGGGCTACAGATGCTGCTGGACCGCGGCGAGCGCCTCGAATGGTTTGCCTCGACGGAGATCTGGGCCGAGGCGGTCGCCTCGGTCCTGGGTTTCTATCTCTTCAGCGTGCACGTGTTGACGACCCGGGAGCATTTTCTCCGCACGGCGCTGTTCAGGGATCGCAATCTCGTCCTCTCGACGGTCATCTCCTTCGCGCTTGGCTTCGTGCTGCTGCCGACCCTGGCGTTGACGTCTCCGATGCTGGAGGAATTGCTCAACTATCCCGTCGACACCACGGGCTACATGACCATTCCGCGCGGTGTGGCGCTGGTGGGAGCGCTGGTGCTGACGAGCCTGGTTCCGGGGCAGGTCGACTACCGGCCGTTCCTCATGGGCGGCATGGCGCTGGTGGTCTATGCCAATTGGCTGATGCTCGGCTATTCGCCGGCGATGGATTGGCGGCCGGTGGTCGAAGCCGGCATGCTCCAGGGTGCCGGTCTCGGCATGTTGTTGCCGGCGCTCGCGAGGGCCGCGTTCGGCACGCTCGATCCGAAGCTTCGCCCGGAAGGCGGCGCGCTGATCAACCTGTCGCGCCTTTATGGCAGCACCATCGGCATCGCGGTGGTCCAGCTCTTCTTCTATGCCAACACCCAGGCCGTGCACGTCGCGCTCGCCAAGCATCTCACGCCTTTCCGCGTCGCGGCGCATGGCGCGGGCCCGATCGGGAAGCCAAGCCTTGCCGCGCTCAACGGCATGGTCACGCATCAGGCGGCCACGGTCGCGGTCATCGATCAGTTCGAGATCCTGATGTTCGCCATGCTCGTCGTGATCCCGCTGGTGTTCTTTCTCCGCAAGCCACGGCCTGCCGGTTAATGCCGGGGAGCCGCCAACCTCGATCGCTTCGTCCGCTAGGGCGGCGAGCAGACAACAAGGGAGTATCACCATGACGACCTCCGATTCGCTTCGTGACACGAGGATTCCAACTCATGAGTCCGTGACGATTCCGGCAGTGGGATTTGGCACGCTCATTCCGGATCCGCTCGTGACCAGGCAGGCCATCAGGGCCGCATTGGAGGCCGGATTTCGACATCTCGATTGTGCGGAGCGCTATCGCAACGAAGCGGCGGTCGGCGATGCGATGCAGGACGCCTTCAAGGCCGGGAAGCTCCGGCGCGAGGAGCTGTTCGTGACGACGAAGCTATGGAACACCAATCATCGGCCGGAGCGGGTCAAGCCTGCCTTCGACGCCAGCCGCCGACGGCTGCAACTCGACGAGATCGACTGCTACATCATCCATACGCCCTTTGCCTTTCAGCCCGGTGACGAGCAGGATCCGCGCGACGCAAGCGGTCGGGTCATCTATGATTCCGGCGTTACATTGGTGGAGACGTGGCACGCGCTGGAGCGCCTCGTTGACGAGGGGCACTGCAAGTCGATCGGCCTGTCGGACATTACCCTGGAGAAGCTGCGCGAGATCGTTGCCGTCGCGCGGATCAGGCCTGCCATGGTGCAGGTCGAATCGCATCCGTATCTTCCCGAATGGGACCTGCTCGACTTCTGTCGCGAGCATGGCATCGTGCTCCAGGCGTTCGCGGCGTTGGGACATGCCATGGAGCCGCGCGTGCTGGAGGATCCCGTGATCACAGCCATCGCGCGGCGCGTGCAGAAGACACCGGCTCAGGTTTGCCTGGCGTGGGCCGTCCAGCGCGGCACGGCGTTCCTGACGACCTCGACCAATCCCGCGCGAATCCGGGAGAATTTTGACATCTCGGCTCTGCCCGAGGATGCGATGCGGGAGATACGAGACGGGATCACGACGAACGTCAGGTTCAACGCAGTGGTGGAGACTGGCGTGCCCGGATTTATTCCAAGGGCCCGATGAACCGGGCAGTGCGGAGCGATCGCTCGACGGCCGAGCAGCGCTGCCTCAGTTCCGGAGCTGCGCGATCAGGCCTCGGGCCTCGCGCATGTCGGCGGTGCGGGATCCCTCGGTCAGCGGCCGGCAAACGGTTTCCAGAACCTCCAGCGCCTCTGCATCGCGGCCTTGTCCCAGTCTGAACCGCGCGAGGCCGATGGCGCATCTCAGCTCCCACGATCGTGCGCCCTGGTGCGTCGCGATGTCCATGGCCTCGCGAAAAGCCGCTTCGGCGGCGGGCAGGCCCTTGGTCTGCTTGAGCATCAATTCGGCCTTGATGCGCGTCAGCTCCGGCAGATACCAGCGCTCCTGGCGGTCGTTGCAACGCGCCAATATGTCCTCGATCATCTCCAGGCCGCGATCGGTCTGGTCGGCCTCGCCGAAACACGCGGCGAGTTCACCGAGCAGAGGAAGAAAGCGCGGCAGGAAGCGCGCATCGCCGGCGCGGTTGAGCTCTTCGCGCAGCAGCGGCAGGCCGGTCGCGACGTCGCCGCGCTTGGCAACGACTGCCGCGTTGAAGGCGCGTGCCCACAGGCCCCACAGCCGGATCGCGTGTCGCTCGGTGTGTTCGAGCAGCTCGGCGCCGTGGCGTTCCGCGGCGGCGAAATCGCCGGCCCAGAAGGCGATCGGGCAGGCCGCCTGTCCCAGCACGCTGCAGAAGGTCAGCGCGTGGCCGTTGGCGAGGCCCTCCTCGATGGTTCGTGCGGCCAGCGCCTGGGCCTGGTCGGCGAGGCCTTGCAGCCACAGGATGCGGGCCCGGAAATATTGCGTCGATATCCTGAGGTCGAGCGGGAATATCTTCGGCTTCTCCGCCAGCACATGCAGCGACGCGTTCACCCTATCGATGCACAGCCGCGCGTCGTTCTGGTCACCGAGATAATGCAGCGCGACGGCCATCAGCCGGTCACCCAGCAGGACATCGGACTTGTCGGGAGAATTCGCCGCCGCGTTCGCAAAACGGTCGGCGAGTGCGCGGGCCTTGCCGAACTGTCCGTTGTTGAACTGGTCGATGCACAGGCCCCAGAGCGCGCGCAGGCGGAAATCCTTGTCGTCGAGCCTGTCGGCGATCTCGAGGGTTGTCTCGAGGATCGGGCGCGCCTCGCGCGCACGGCCCTCGCCATACATCAGCGACCAGCCGAGTGCCGACAGGAGCTGCATGCGGACGCGGCCGTCACCGCCGCTGTCTCCGAGCGCTGCCAGTGCCGTTCTGCAGCGCTCGCGGCATTCGGCGAACAGCGAAAGCCGCACCCACAGCGTGACTGCGGCCGCCGTCAGCGCGATTCCCAGCGCGGGATCGCCGTCGGGCCCGAAGGCCCAGTCCAGCGCGGAGCGCACATTGTCCAGCTCCGCGCCATACACGTGCAGCCACTCGGGCAGCGGCGTCGACGTGTCGGCCTCGGCCCGCTCGAAGAAATCGCGAAAATGCTCCGCGTGGCGCCGCGCGAACTGCCTGGTTTCACCGAGCTCGTTGAGCTTTCCATGCGCGTAGGTGCGCGTGGTGTCGAGCAGGCGATAGCGCAACGTCCGCGAGCCGGACGGCGAGATCAGCGATTTGGTGACCAGGCTGTCGATCGCTTCGAGCGTTTCCGATGCGCTGACGCCGTCGCCTGCCGCGACCGTGGCGGCCGCCTCCGGCGCGAAGGGGCCGGCGAACACCGATAGTCGCCGCAAGGTGGCGCTCTCCGCCGCGGGCAGCAGGTCATAGCTCCAGTCGAGGGCCGCGGCGAGCGTCTGGTGCCGCGGCACGGCCGTGCGTCGTCCGCGCCATTGCAGCGAAAAACGGCTGTCGAGCAGGGAAGCCGTGCCTGCGATGCCATAGGCATTGACGCGGCCCGCCGCGAGCTCGATTGCCAGCGCAATGCCGTCGAGGCGCCGGCAGATGCTCGCGACGAGCGGGGCCTCTTCCGCGCTGAGCTGGAACGGACCCGAGCTCTGGGCAATACGCTCGATGAAGAGTTGGGCCGCGGGGTAGGTGAGGACCTCGGCGACACCCAGGTCTTCCCGTTCCGGCGGACAATCCAGCGGGAACAGCCGGAAGATCCGCTCGCCTTCGCTCCGGAACGACTCGCGGCTGGTCGCGAGAACACGAAGCTGCGGCGCTTCGCGAACGATGCGCTCGACGAGCGGGGCCAGATTGTCCAGCACGTGTTCGCAGCTGTCGAAGATCAGCAGGGCCGGGCCGGCCTTGAGAAATGTCAGCAGGGCCGGCGTCGGATCCTCCGCGCTGATGGTCAGCCCGAGCGCGGAGGCGATGGTGGTTGCAATGTGGCTGGCATCCCGCAGCGGGCCGAAGTCGACGAAGAAGACGCGGCCGCCGAAATCCTGGGAACGCCGATGCCCGACGGTGACGGCGACCGCGGTCTTGCCGATCCCGCCCGGGCCGACCACGGTCATGAAGCGATAGAGCGACAGTCCGTTCGAGATCTTTTCGATGACCTCCTCTCGTCCGACCATCTTCGCGAGCTGAACGGGCAGGGAGCGCGGAGGAACGATGTCGAGGGAGACCGGCGCGACCGGAGCGGCCGCTTGAGCGAGCGACGCGACGAAGCAATAGCCGCGGCCGGGCACATTGACGACATAACGGGCCGACTTGCCGGTATCGCCGAGCGCCTTGCGCAGCGCTGCGACATGGAAGCGCAGGCTGCCCTCGTCGACATTGACGTCGGCCCAGATGCGCTTGACCAGCTCTCTCTTGTCGACGACTTCACCGGGGCGCCCGGCCAGGAAGATGAGGATATCGAGCGCGCGGCCGCCGACATGAAGCGGCGAGCCCTCCTTCTCCAAGAGCCGGGACTTTGGAAACAGGCGAAATGGCCCAAATGAAATGGCCGAGTCTTCGTTATGCTCTGGCACGCGCCATTGCCCCCACGACGGGAGTCAAAAGGTATTATTTTTTGGTCTAGCAGAACGAGGCGTACAGTAAACTGTCCGAAAGCAGCATGGCTGGCAGACCTGCGCAGATCGCTTGGGTCGCCACCGGCCCGCCGGAATAAGACTTAGAACGTAAGGGGTTAGGTCGCCGTCCCATGGCGACCGCGCCGGGACTTGTCCGGGCGGAGCATTGACGGCGGTCGCGGATTGCTGCGATTGCTTGGTTCGGGAGCCGGTCCCGCCTCGACAGTGACTACCGCTTCCGGAATTGAGACATGCCCTCCTACTCGCGGCGACAGGTCGTTCATGTGTTATCGGGCGCGGCGGCGCTCGCCGCCATCCCACGCAGCGGACAAACCGCCGATTATCCGTCTCGTCCCATTCGCCTCGTGCTTCCGTATGGAGCCGGCGGAGCGGGCGATCAGATCGGGCGCCCCTGGGTGGACAAGATGTCGGCGCTGCTCGGGCCGACTTTCGTCGAGTACATCGGCGGCGCCGGTGGCGCGATCGGAACCGCAGCGGTCGCGCGCGAGGAGCCCGACGGCTATTCGCTGCTGCTCGGCAATGGCAGCACGCAGGTCATCATTCCCCTGACCTCGTCAAATCCCGGCTATTCCGTCGGCGATTTCCGGGCCATCTATCGCCTGATCAACAGTGCGCTGGTTTTCGCCGTCCATCCGTCGGTGCCTGCCGCAAATTTGCGCGAACTGATCGCCTACGCGAAGGCCAATCCGGGCAAGCTGTCCTACGGGACGCCCGGGATCGCCACCGGCAATCATCTCGTCGGGGAATCGTTCAAGCAGCAGGCGGGCGGACTGGACATCGTCCACGTTCCCTATCGGGGTATCGCGCAGGCGACCAACGACCTCGTCAGCGGCCAGATCTCGCTCGTCATCGGCGTCATGTCGGTTCAATTGCAGCAGCTGAGCCAGGCCGGAAAGATCCGGCTGCTTGCGGTCACGACCGAAAGGCGGCTGAGCGGCGCACCTGATATTCCGACCGCCGTCGAATCCGGCATGCCGGATCTCAGATATGAGGGCTGGTTCGGCATCTTTGCTCCCAAACTCACCGATGATGCGATCATCGATCGGATCGCGCAGACGACGCGCCTCGCCATGGCCGATCCGGCGCTTCAGGCGAGCTACCGTGCCCAGGGCATGGAGCCGGACAGCGATTCAAGTCCGGACAAATTCCAGCGCATTATCGATGCGACAACGGCAAGCCTGGCGCCCGTGATCAGATCGATTGGATTGAGCAAGTCATGAGCTCACGTGCCGGCAGGTGATACCTCGCGCTGCTCCGTCGTGACGATGCGCGCCGACAGCGTGACCAGTCCCATCAGCACAGCCAGCAGCCAGAACGCCGTCGGCAATCCGCCAAGTCGTGCGACGAAGCCGACGCCGGCGGGACCAACGAGGATGCCGGCGTAGCCCGCGGTCGTGATCGCCGCGACGGCGAGCCCCGTGGGCATCACCGTCTGCCGGGCTGCCCGGCGGAACAGCACCGGCACGAGGTTCGAGGCGCCGAGGCCGATGAGCAGGAAGCCGACTATGGCGACCGCCGCAACCGGAGCCGTGAGCAGCACCGCAAAGCCCGCGACCGCAATGATGCTCCCCCAGAACAGGGTGGTGCGATCCCCGATGCGCGCAACGACGGCGTCGCCGCCGAGTCGCCCCATCGTCATCGCGATCGAGAACACGATGTAGCCGATCCCGCCTTGCGCCTCGGAGACAAGGCCGGCGCCGATGACGAGCAGTGCGCCCCAATCGAGCATCGCGCCTTCGACCAGGAAGGTGATGGCGCCGAGCAGCGCGAGCAGAAGCACGGAGCCGTGCGGCAGCACGAACAGCGGTCCGTCCTGTACCTGCACTGAGCGAAGCAGGCGCGACCAGGTCACAAGCATCGCAATCAGCATCAGGACGGAGCAAATAAGCGTGCAGGCGAGCGCGCCGAGTTGCAGGGAGAGCAGCGCGGTCATCAGCGCTGATCCGGCGAAGCCGCCGATGCTGAACAGCGCGTGGAAGCCGGACATCAGCGGACGTTTCGCTGCGCGCTCCACCTCCACCGCATGGATGTTCATGGCGACGTCGATGGAGCCGAGCGCGGCGCCGAAGGCGAGCAGCGCCAGTGCCAGCGTCGCCGGCGAGCTTGCGATGGCCAGCAGAGGCAGGACCAGCGCCAGACCGAGCCCGCCGGCGATGATGATCGGCCTGCTGCCGTAACGCGCGCTCATGATTCCGGTCAGAAGCATTGCGACGACCGAGCCGATGCCGAGGCTGAGCAGCAGCAGTCCGAGAACGCCGTCGTCGACGCCGAGCCGTGCTTTCGCAAACGGCACCAGAGGCGCCCAGCACGCGATGCCGAAGCCCGCGACGAGGAAGGCAAGTCGCGTCGCAAGCCGTGTCGCCGGCCGGTCGGCAGAAAGCATGAGAACTCCGGAAGCAGAGGCAAGGAGGGCGCGGTCGACAAGCCCGACGATTACCGCGACTTTATGTCCTGATGTGCCCGATTTGTCGCAGCAGTTCCCAGATGTTGCGGAGCATCTCGGCGCCGGCGGATTGCCTGTCGGGCAACACACCGGCCCTGTTTCGCTGCCCCGTCAATCCCTCGTCATGAAAATATTCCGATTTACAGAAATTCTGATTTGTCGTATGTGTCGCCCATCCCGGCTCATCCTTGAGGGGCGATCTTGTGTCGTCACGTTTCGCGAGCCGGGCTTGCGGTGGACGCGGCAGCGTCGGGCGCGAGAGGCGTGGGCAGGGCGGATTGCTCTCCGTGAGCCCAAGACTTCGTGCTGGATGAGCGGCGCTGTCAGGTTCGTCTCGTCTGTAAGTTTCCGGCTCCGTCGACAGGGCCGGGAAAACTGCGGCGAAATGGCGGGCCGTGCGTACGGCAAAACCGTGTGGTCCTGGCCGTCGTTGCTACGGTCAAGTGCTTGCGGATGCGGCAGTCGCGTCAACCGGCGCGGTGCCGGTGACTTTCGCAAGGACGAGGGAGGCCAGAACGAACTCGGCTCCCGGGAGAGCACGGCATAAGCCGTCCAACCACTGCGCAGGGAAGGCCGAGTGATTGGCTACACCTGTATGCTGCTGTGCGGTTCTTCCTGCGTGTGCTTTTCGCGCAGCGGACCGCGGGTGCCAGCCGGCACCCGGCCTTCCCTGCGCCCTCTTGATTGAGAGGTGGAGAGATCAAGCAAAGCTCGGGCGAATTACGCCGCGAGGATGCGAAGGCGTGTCTGCGACCACACGCTCGCTGTCCTCGCCCGCGAAGGCGGGCGATCCAGTATTCCAGAAGCGGTTGTGATGGAGCCGAGAAGCTGCGGCGTACTGGATTCCCCGCCTTCGCGGGAGTATCATCTGGAGAACCAGCCCATACCTCATCCTCCGTCATTGCGAGCGCAGCGAAGCAATCCAGAATCCCTCCGCGGAAAGACTCTGGATTGCTTCGCTGCGCTCGCAATGACGACCGGCAAGTCTGATACTGCCGCTGACCAAGGGCAAATACGACAACGTCCAGGAGTTCAGGTTCGGCGGCGGAGCCTCGTTCCAGCGCTGCGACACCCGCACGGGACGTCGCGGCATTTTGTCGTGCATTTGTGAAAACGCGTGATCAGCTTCCGGATGGAGAGGGAACGTCAAAACCGCATTGAAGTTGCTGCCAAATCGTCCTGTTGCGCCGATGTGAAAGTGTCGGGCGAGAGCTGTTCGCCTCGTGCGCGCGTGGACAGCCTGCGGCGGATGTCCGATAATACCTTCGGCAAATTGCGGGGCGCTGTGGCCTGCACTTGGACCCGCGGAAGGACTGACCCGATGACACAGGCAGGCGCCTACGGACAGAGGCTAGGGCAGTTCCTGCGTTTGAAGGATGCGCCGCCCTCGCTGGTTACGCGCTCGCTGCGTAGCGCCGAGCTCGCGGTGACCGAAACCCGGAATGACAACCCGGTGCCCGGCCTGTCCGGATCGCTCGCCGCCGAAGACGCCTTTCTCGTCAGCCTGAAGCTGCACGACTACCCGGATTGCGAGCTCTGGGAGCGCGGCAAATGCATCATGACCGCGGACGTCCATGCGGGTACGACCTATTTGTATGACCTCAAGTGCGATCCGCGCTACGTGATCGACAAGCCGTTCCATTCCCTGTTCTTCTACATTCCACGTTCGGCGCTCGACAGCATCGCCGAGCAGTGCAACGCGCCGCGGGTTGACGAGCTCGACTGTCAGATCGGTGTTGGCCATGACGACCGAATCGTCCGCCACATCGGCGCGTCGCTGCAGGAGGGCCTGCGCCGGCCGGACGAGGCCAATCAGCTTTTCATCGATCACATGATGCTCGGGCTGACCGCCCATGTCGCCCAGACCTATGGCGGGCTCCAGCGCACGTCCGGGCTTGCGCGCGGCGGTCTCGCGCCGTGGCAGGCGAAACGCGCCTGCGAGAGGCTCGAATCGGATCTCGGCGGCAAGCTCTCGCTGCAGAGGATCGCGGCCGAGCTCGACCTTTCGGTCAGCCATTTCTCCCGCGCGTTTCGAATCTCGGTCGGTGTGCCGCCGCACCAATGGCTGCTTCAGCAGCGCGTGAAGGCCGCCAAGCAGTTGATGAGCGTCCGCGACCTGCCGCTGTCGGAGATCGCGATCTCGGCCGGGTTTGCCAACCAGAGTCACTTCACGCGCGTGTTCTCCTCGATCGTCGGCGTCAGCCCGGCAGCATGGCGCCGCGAGATGCTCGGTGCATCGAACGGCGAGACGTGAATCCGGACGCCTTCCGTGCTCAGCGGCGCTTTGCGAGCGAGATCATGTAGGCGGCGCGCCGCGCTGCAAAGATCTCGTCCGGCGGGTGACCGATGCCCTCGGCGAGATTGGCCGGATTGAAGATGGTGACATCGCAGGCCTGATCCGGCTCGAAGCCCGTGATCACGATCGTGCCCAGGCGCACCTCGTCGCGTTGATCCTCGTCCGGCCAGCGTATGGTGACATCCATGGTCGGGTCGCCGGGGCGGTCGAGCAGCGCCATCACGTTGAAGCGGACATTGCCCGCAGCGATCCGCGTGCCGAGGTCGTCGTGCAGGAAGTCGGCCGGCTTCGTCCTGGCTTCGTCCTCGCTCAGCGTGATCTCGCCGCGGGCCGGGACGACCTTGAACTTGATGAAGCGCGTCTCATTCTCGGCGTTGGTCGCCGGAAAGGAATGCACGCCCCAATAGGTGGTGCCGGCGAAGCTTCCGGGCAGCGGACGCGCGGCGACGTAGTTCGCCTGGTTGAGCGTTTCGGGATTGGCCGTCGAGAAGGCCCTGACCTTCGCCATGTCAGGCTTGCCATCGGGTCCCGGGATGCGCGCCGCGAGGAAGGCCAGCATCTGGTCGAGCGTTCGTGCAAAGTGCACAGGCGCGCTTTCCACGAGAATGTCGGATCGATGATCCTCGTCGCCGAGCCTGAAGCTGAAGCCGCGCAGCACGAGGTTGTTGGTATCCGCGACGTTGGGATTGCCGCCGCCGACCGAGAAGCGCGCCAGCACGCGCGATGGTCTTGTGAAGCTCCGCGATCGCGTAATCTCCTCCGCGCGGTCCGACGGGGTGTAGGTACCCCGAACGCACCAGCCCTTGGCGAAGCTGGCGCGGACCTTCGGCGGATTGCCGGCGACGGCCTTCAGGGCCTCGACGATGGAGGCGGGCGTTGCGGCATCGTTCGGGCTCTCGGCCATGGCGGATCTCTCGCGTGTGCGAGCCAGATTCTAGCCGCGATGCGGACCCGCGATCTTTCCCAAAGCGGTCGGGTTTTGCCCAATCCTGCTCAAGACAGGTGCCTCGGGCCGGCCAACATAGCCGATGCTCGCAATCGCCTGACCCATCAGGGAATGTTGGGTTGCGTCTCCGCGAGCGGTATCCAGCCGCCGTCGCCACGTTGGAAGAGCGGGCACCCGAAGACTGCGCGAACCGGAAGGGCCGTGGTCGAGGCATGCCAGCGATTGGTCTGCTTCATCGCAACGACCATGCCGGCAATCTCGGCGCCGGCCTTCTGCAGCAGGCGTACGGCGGCGATCGCGGTCGCGCCGGTCGAGATCGCATCATCGACCAGCACGACGCGGCGGCCTTCGAGCAGGGGCAGCAGGTTCGGATCGAGGCGCAGCTTTTTCCCGGCGTCGGGGCTGGTGATCGAACTGACGGGCTCGGATAACGCGTCGTCGTACCAGAATTTACGGGAATAGCCGAGCGGGACATAGCGCGTCTGTCCCAGCCGTTCGGCGACCAGCGATGCGAAGGCAAGACCAAGGGTCGGCAGTCCGACGATGATCTCGGCATCGAATGCGCGCGCCTGCGTCGCCATGTGGTCGGCGAGCGCGGCGACAACGAGATGTGAGGCCTGATTGGCGATCAGCGATGCGACGGCGCGGTTGCCATCGGGCAGTTGGCGCAGCGGCAGAACCAGGATACGGCCGCAGGGGAGTGTCGCGGGATAGCCCAAGCGATAAGGTGGCGTAGCCGGGAAACGCAAGGGAACCTCCGGCGTCAGCTCCTGCCAGTAGCCGGTCGTCGCCTCGGTATAAGTCTCGCTTGCGCTCATGCCGGCATCAGAGGCCTAACCACCGAGGATTCGCCGGCAGGCGTCGACGAAGACCTGCGCGCCGGTGACGATGTCGGCGTCCGCGGTGTTCTCGGTCCAGTGATGGCTGATGCCGCCGATCGACGGCACGAACAGCATCCCCGCGGGCATGATGGTCGCGAGCATCTGCGCGTCGTGGCCGGCGCCGCTGGGCATGCGGATGGATCGTCCGCCGGCGACAGCCTTGCTCGCAGCTTCGATCGCGTCCTGAAAGCCGGAGTTCATCAAGGCGGGAGCACCGGTCCGCAGCTTCTCCACGGTCACGGCGCAGGGGCCGCTCGCGTTGACCTCGTCCGCCATGGCCTTCAGCAATTCCTCCAGCCGCGCGATGACCGCCGGGTTGTCGTCGCGGATCTGGAACAGCATTTCGGCGCCACCCGGAATGATGCTCGGCGCGCCCGGATCGAGCGTGATGCGGCCCGTGGTCCAGACCGTGCGCGGACCGCACGCGGCCGGGAAGCGCTCGTCGATCGCGACGCAGAATTTGGCCAGCGCAAGGCCGGCGTCCTTGCGCGCAGCCATGCGGGTGGTACCGGCGTGGTTCTGCTCGCCGACAAAGTTGATCCGGTATTGCCAGATGCCGACGATCGAGGTCACGACGCCGACCGCGAGCTGTCCGCTCTCGAGCGTATCGCCCTGCTCGATATGCGCCTCCAGATATCCGACGTGCCGCCCCTTCTCGGCGGTGATGCGCGAGCGTCCCGCGAGCCCCATGTCGGCAAGCGCATCGCGCATGGGCCGTCCGTTGGTGCGGTCGCGCGCGGCGTCGATGTCGGCCTCGGTGACTTGCCCCAGATAGGAGCGCGAGCCGAGGAAGCTGCCAAAATGTCCTTCCTCGTCGCACCAGGCGGCGACTTCGACCGCGCCGTTCACGGAGGGATCGGCATTGAGCACCCGCGCGGCCTCGAGCGCGTAGACGACACCGAGCGGACCATCGAGCCAGCCGGCGTAGTTCTGGCTTTCCAGGTGCGAGCCCGCCAGAAGCTTTGGGCCGGGCTTGGTGCTCGTCCCGAACACATTGCCGATGCCGTCAATCGCGGCGGAGAGACCCGCGTCGGGCAGCTTCTGAACCAGCCATTCCAGCGATTGCTTGTGCGGTTCGGAGAAGGTCGGCTTGTGCACGCCGGTCTTGTAGGCGCCGATGGCGCGCAGCGCATTGAGGTCGGCGAGAACGCGTGCGCCGTCGAAGGAAGGACCATTGTCAGGCATGTTCGGCAACCTTCAACGCCTCGGTGCGGATTTCCTCGACCAGCCGTTCCTTGAGCTGGACGAATTCCGGCGTGGTCTTGATCTTGTAGGAACGCGGATGCGGCAGGTCTATGGCAATCTCGGCCTTGATGCGGCCGGGGCGTGCGCTCATGACGATGACGCGGCTGCCGAGGAAGATCGCCTCCTCGATGTCGTGGGTCACGAACAGCACGGTCTTCTGGTCGCGCTCCCAGATCCCGAGCAGCATTTCCTGCATCAAGGCGCGGGTCTGGTTGTCGAGCGCGCCGAAGGGCTCGTCGAGCAGCAGAATCTTTGGATCATTGGCAAGCGCGCGGGCGATTGCCGTGCGCTGCTGCATGCCGCCGGAGAGCTGCTTGGGCCAGTGGTTCTCGAAGCCGGACAATCCGACCTGGCGGATGAAGGCGTCGGCGATCTTGTACCGCTCGTCCTGCGACACGCCGCGCTCGCGCAGGCCGAAGGCGATGTTCTCGCGCACGGTCAACCAGGGAAACAGCGTATAGGACTGGAACACCATGCCGCGATCCGCCCCCGGGCTCGTCACCTCGCGCCCGTCGAGCGTGACGCGCCCGCCGGTCGGGCGGTCGAGGCCGGCGACGATACGAAGCAGCGTGGACTTGCCGCAGCCGGAGGGGCCGAGGATGGTGACGAAGTCGTTGTTGCCGATGATGAGGTCGGTCGGCTCCAGCGCCCTGGTCGGCGCATTGCCGTGGCGCGCGGGGAAGGTCCGTGAGACCTGTTCGATCTTCAGCGTCGTCATGCGAGCTTCCACGGAAACAGCCAGGCGTTGAACGCCTTGAACAGGAAGTCGGAGACGAGGCCGATCAGCCCGATCACGATGATGCCGAAGATGATCTGGCCGGTGTTGAGCAGCGCCTGGCTGTCGGTGATCATATGGCCGATACCGGAGGACGAGCCGATCAGCTCGGCGACGATGACATAGGTCCAGGCCCAGCCCAGCACCAGCCGCAGGATCTCGGCGATTTCCGGCGCGGAGGAGGGCAGCAGCACACGGCGGATGATGCCGCGGTCGCTGGCCCCGAGCGTATAGGCCGCCTCGACCAGATCGCGCCGCGTCGCGCCGACGGTCACCGCCACCATCAGGATGACCTGGAACACCGAGCCGATGAAGATGACGAGCAGCTTTTGCAGCTCGCCGATGCCGGCCCACAGGATCAAGAGCGGGATGAAGGCGGAGGCGGGCAGGTAGCGTGCAAAGGAGACGAACGGTTCGAGAAAGGCCTCGACCGGCTTGTAGGCACCCATCAGCACGCCGAACGGCACCGCGATGATCGCGGCGAGCGCGAAGCCGCCGACGACGCGCCAGATCGTCATGCCGATGTCGAACACGAAGCCTTGCTTCGTCAGCAGGTCAAAACCTTCCTGCACCATGGTCAGCGGGTTGGCGAGGAAGGTCTTCGACACATGGCCGCCGAAGGTCGCCCAGGACCAGAGGGCAACGAACAGCACGAAGAACGCGAGGCCAAAGGCCACACGCTGCCTCGATGTCACGGGATCCAGGGGACGCATCAAACTGTCTATCCGAATAGTCGATCACGCGCCGGCTCCGCCTCCTGGCGGAACCGGCAGCTTGCAGAAGTCTACTTGATGAAGCTCGCGTCGTAGAGGTCCTCGACCTTCGGCGCGGCCTTGATGATGCCGATCTCGAGCAGGAGCTCGGCGGCGTCCTTGTTGAAGGTCAGGAAATCGCCCGCGAAGAACTTCTGGTTCGCGGCCTTGTCCTGCCAGCGCAGATATTTTGCCGAGTTGCCGAATTGCTCGCCGGTCTGCTTCACGTCCGCGCCCATGATCTCATAGGCCTTGGCCTGGTCCTTGGCGATCATCTCGAGCGCCTCGAAATAGCTGTTGGCGAGCGCCTGCGCCGCCTTCGGATTCTCGCTCAGGAATTTCGGCGTGCAGCCAAACGTGTCCATCACGATCGGATAGTCCAGCGTGGTGGCGATGATCTTGCCCTTGTCGGGCGCAGCGCGCACGGTCGACAGATACGGCTCGTAGGTCATGGCGGCGTCGTTCTGGCCGGAGACGAAGGCCTGCGCGGCCGCGGCGGGCTCGAGATTCACCACGGTCACGTCCTTCGTGGTGAGGCCGTTCTTCTTGAGCATCCAGGCCAGCGCAAAATACGGCGAGGTGCCGGGCGCGGAGGCCGCAACCGTCTTGCCCTTCAGATCCTTGATCGCGGCGATGTCGTTGCGCACGGCCATGCCGTCGGCGCCATAGCTCTTGTCGAGCTGGAAGATCTGCTTGGTGGCAACGCCGTTGGCGTTCCAGGAGATCCAGGTCTCCACCGTGGTCGCCGCGCACTGGATGTCGCCGGAAGCAATCGCAAGGTGGCGGTCCTTCTGCGGGATCTTCTTGATCGTGACGTCGAGGCCGTTCTTCTTGAAGATGCCGGCTTCCTTCGCCAGCGTCAGCGGCGCGAAGCCGGTCCACCCGGAGATGCCGACGCCGACCTTGACGTCGTCGGCGAGCACCGGAGTGGAGGCCGCGAGGGCAATGATTGTCGCGAATACCTTTGAACTACGCATGATTGTCGTCCTCTTGCCGATCGATGGATTGACGTCCTGTTGATCTGTTCGTGTCGGTCCATGCGGACCGTTGCCCGAAGCGTTGCACGAATTGTGCCGACATTGATCTCTCAGCCTCCCTTGAATCGGGCGACAAGGCGGTGGGAGTCACCGGGATAGAGCAGCCGCACGGCGGTGATCGTGCGCGTACTGCGCCAGGTGTAGCGGTCGATCACGAGGCAGGGCGCGCCGACGGCGATGTCGAGCGCTTGCGCCGCGCGATCGTCCGCAACGATGGCGCTGATCGTATGCTCGGCCTCCGTCCATGGGACATGGTGAAGCAGCCACGAGCCGGGCGGTTCGCGCGAGAAGTCCGCGGTCGCAGCATCCGGCACGGACGAGAGGTCGATCAGCCTGTCCTCGACGGCAAACGGCACGTTGTCGGCGCTATGGCGGCAGGCGATCGCGACCACCTTTCCGGCCTTCTTCACGCCAAGACGGTCGCGGTCGGCGGCGGTCGCTATGCGCAGCTTGCGATGGATCAGCTCGTAGCCGTAAGCGCGGCCGAGTGCGGTGATCTCGGCGCGGATGTCGGCGATCTTGAGCACCGCGGACTGATGCTGCGGCCGGCGGACGAACGATCCGGCGCGGCGCCGCCGCTCGATCAAGTCGGCCTGCGCGAGTTCCGACAGCGCCTTGTTCACGGTCATGCGCGAGCAGCCGTAGCGCGCCACCAGTTCGTGCTCGAACGGAATGCGATGACCCGGCGGCCACTCGCCGGTCAGGATGCGATTCTCGATGTCGGCGCGGATCCGCTTGTAGAGCGTCGGCTGGTCGGCGCCATCAGTAGCGAGGCTCATGCGAGGAGCCTCCGTACCGATGCGTTGAAGCGCTCGCGCGCCGCCTGGCGCAGCCGGTGCCGTCCGCCCTCGACGACCTTGTCGCCGCCGGCCCAGACGCAATCGATCGCGCCGCCGCCTGCCGCAAAGATCCAGCCGTCGATGGCCGCATCGCCCTGACGTCCCGCGAGCGACGGATGCGCGGCATCGAGCGTGACGATGTCGGCGCGTGCCCCCGGCGTGAGGCCGGCAGTCGGCTGCGCAAGTGCCCGCGAGCCGCCGGCGAGGGCTTGATCGAACAGCGTGCGTCCGGTCGAGGCGCCAGCGCCGCCGGAGAGCACATTGCGCTGGCGATGCTTCAGCCGCTGGCCATATTCGAGCTGGCGCAGCTCGTCGGCGGCACCGACCAGCACATTCGAATCGGTGCCGACGCCGAACCGGCCGCCGGCGTCGAGGAATTCGCGGGCTGGAAAAATGCCGTCGCCGAGGCTCGCTTCGGTGATGGGGCAGAGGCCGGCAACCGCGCCTGTCCTGGCGAGCGCGGTGACCTCCTCGTTCGTCGTGTGGGTTGCGTGGATGAGGCACCAGCGTTGATCGACCGGTGCGTGCTCCAGCAGCCATTGCACAGGGCGCCGGCTCGACCAGGCCAGGCAATCCTCGACTTCCTTCACCTGCTCTGCGGCATGAATGTGCACAGGGCCGCCGTCGGCGAGCGGAATGATCGCCGCGAACTCGTCCGGTGCCACCGCGCGCAAGCTGTGCGGCGCGATGCCGATATTGGCCCCTGGCAATGTTGCGATCGCTTTGCGCGAGGCAGCCATCAGCGCCGCAAACCGATCGACCGAGCAGATGAAGCGGCGTTGGCCGGCATGTGGTGCTGCGCCCCCAAAAGAGCCATGCGCATAAAAACTCGGCAGCAGCGTCAGCGCAATACCCGACGCTTCGGCAGCCTGCGCAATGCGCGTGGCCATTTCGGCGAGGTCGGCGTAGGGCGAGCCGTCGCGATCGTGATGCAAATAGTGGAATTCGCCGACGCGGGTAAAACCCTGCTCCAGCATCTCGACATAAAGCAGCGTTGCGACGGCCGCGACATCGTCCGGCGTCATCGCCAGCGCGAAGCGGTACATCGTCTCGCGCCAGGTCCAGAACGTGTCGGTCGAGTCGCCGCGCTGTTCCGCAAGTCCCGCCATGCCGCGCTGGAAGGCGTGGCTGTGCAGGCTTGCCAGCCCCGGAAGCGCGATTTCGTGGCGCTCGTCGCCGGCGACCGGCGTCACGCCCGGTGTCACCGCCGCGATCGCGCCGGCGGTGATCACCACCTGCACGTCATTGGCCCAGCCCGAGGGCAGGAGCGCGGAGGCGAAATGCAGTCGGGTCATGATTACACGCCGGCTGGACAGAACCGCCTTACGATTATATGTCTAGACATATAAGTCAAGCATCCCAGGGCGCAGGGACATCCGCGAAGGGACAGTTGCATGGCAGAGCGCTTCGACCGGATCTGGCACAATGCCCGCCTCGCCACGATGCGGGCCGATCGCCCCGATCTCGGCGAGATCGAGCACGGCGTGATTGCCGCGCGCGGCGGCCACATCGTCTATGCGGGTGCGGCGGCGGACTTTCCGGCTGACGCAGATGCCATCAAGCGGATCGATTGCGCGGGGCGCTGGATCACGCCGGGCCTCGTCGACTGCCACACTCATCTGGTCTATGGCGGCAACCGTGCGCACGAGTTCGAGCTGCGCCTGAGGGGTGCAAGCTACGAGGAGATCGCGCGCGCCGGCGGCGGCATCGTCTCGACGGTGGCCGCGACGCGCAAGGCGAGCGAGGCCGAGCTCGTCGCAAGCGCGCTGCCGCGGCTCGACGCGCTGATCGGCGAGGGCGCCACCACGGTCGAGATCAAGTCCGGCTATGGCCTCGACGCCGAGACCGAGATGCGGCAGCTCGCGGCTGCGCGCGGCCTCGGCCGCCAGCGGCCGGTTGCGATCCGCACGTCCTTCCTCGGCGCCCACGCGTTGCCGCCCGAGGCCGATGGTGACAAGGATCGCTATATCGATCTCGTGTGCAAGGAGATGCTGCCCGCGGTTGCCAAGGCTGGTCTTGCCGATGCCGTCGACGCCTTCATGGAGGGCATCGCGTTTTCCGCCGGGCAGACCGCGCGGGTGTTCGAGACGGCGAGGGGACTCGGGCTGCCGGTCAAGCTTCATGCCGACCAATTGTCGAACCTCGGCGGTGCTGCGCTCGCGGCAAAATTCTCCGCACTGTCGGCCGATCATCTCGAGCATACCGATGAAGCAGGTGCTGCCGCGATGGCGAAGGCGGGAACGGTGGCTGTGCTGTTGCCGGGCGCCTTCTATTTCATCCGCGAGACGCAGAAGCCGCCGGTCGAGTCGTTCCGCAAGCACGGCGTCCACATGGCGCTGGCGTCGGACTGCAATCCCGGTAGCTCGCCGCTGACCTCGCTGCTGCTGGCGATGAACATGGGCGCGACGCTGTTCCGGATGACAGTGGCCGAATGCCTCGCCGGCGTCACCCGCGAAGGCGCGCACGCGCTTGGCGTGCTCGATGAAACCGGGACGTTAGAGGCCGGCAAATGGTGCGATCTCGCGATCTGGGACATCGAGCGGCCCGCCGAGCTCGTTTACCGCATCGGCTTCAATCCGCTGCACCGCCGGGTTTGGAGGGGGCAATGACGGAGCAGGACGCGGCGATCGTCGTCAAACCGGGAACGGTCAGCCTCGACGATCTCGCGCGCGTGCTTGCGGGCCAGCCCGTCGTGCTCGATCCGTCGTTCTGGCCGCGTGTCGACGCAGCCGCGACGATCGTCGCCAAGGCGGCGCAAGCAGACACCCCCGTCTACGGCATCAATACCGGCTTCGGAAAGCTCGCCTCGAAGCGCATCCCGCCTGACCAGACCGCGCTGCTCCAGCGCAACCTCATCGTCTCGCATTGCTGCGGTGTCGGTCCGGCGACGCCGGAGCCGATCGTGCGGCTGATGATGGCGCTGAAGATCATCTCGCTCGGGCGCGGCGCATCTGGCGTACGCCGCGAGGTGATCGAGCAGTTGCAGGGAATGCTGGCGCGGCGCGTCTGTCCGCTGGTTCCGCAGCAGGGCTCGGTCGGCGCCTCCGGTGACCTCGCGCCGCTCGCGCACATGACCGCCGTCATGATCGGCGAGGGACAGGCGATTGTCGACGGCAAGACCATGTCCGGCGGCGAGGCACTCGCTGCCGCCGGGCTTGCGCCGCTGACCCTCGGGCCCAAGGAGGGGCTCGCGCTGATCAACGGTACGCAGTTTTCGACCGCCTATGCCATTTCCGGCGTGCTGCGTGGGTTTCATCTGGCCCGTGCCGCGCTCGTCACCGGCGCGCTGTCGGTCGATGCAGCGATGGCCTCCACAGCGCCGTTCCGCCCTGAAATCCAGGCGCTGCGCGGCCATGCCGGGCAGATCGCCGCGGCTGCGACGCTGACCGCGCTGCTCGACGGCAGCGACATCCGCCTGTCGCATCTCGAAGGCGACGAACGCGTGCAGGATCCCTATTGCCTGCGCTGCCAGCCGCAGGTCGCAGGGGCCGCGCTCGATCTGATCACGCAGGCTGCGCGAGCCCTGATCGTCGAGGCCAATGCCGTCACCGACAACCCGCTCGTCCTGGTCGAGACCGGCGAGATCGTCTCCGGCGGCAATTTCCACGCCGAGCCCGTGGCGTTTGCGGCCGATACGATCGCGCTCGCGCTGTCGGAGATCGGCGCGATCAGCGAGCGGCGCATCGCGACGCTGGTCGATCCCGCGCTGAATTTCGGTCTGCCGCCGTTCCTCACGCCCGATCCCGGCATCAATTCCGGCTTCATGATCGCCGAGGTGACGGCGGCCGCGCTCTATGCCGAGAACAAGCAGCGTGCGGCTGCCTGCTCGATCGATTCGACGCCGACCAGCGCCAACCAGGAAGACCACGTGTCGATGGCCGCGCATGCGGCGAGGCGCCTCGCCGATATGGCGGACAATCTCGCCGCCATCCTCGGCATCGAGCTTCTGGTCGCCGCGCAAGGCATTACGCTGCGCGCGCCGCATGCGACCAGCGCGCCGCTCGTCGCCGTCATCGCCGCGCTCCGCGAACAGGTGCCCGCGCTCGGTGCCGACCGCTACATGGCCGGCGATCTCGCCAAGGCAGCCGCGCTCGTCGAGGCCGATGCGCTGCCGGCGGCTGCGATCGGCGTGCTCCCATCTGATCCATTTCCGAGACTTGCCTGAAGAGGTGTTCCGCATGAACCGCCGACTGGACAACGACCGCACCATCCGCGCGCCCCGCGGCCGCGACATCAGCGCCAAGAGCTGGCTGACGGAGGCTCCCTTGCGCATGCTGATGAACAATCTCGATCCTGATGTCGCGGAGCGCCCGAGCGAGCTCGTCGTCTATGGCGGGATCGGCCGTGCCGCGCGCGACTGGGAGAGCTTTGACCGGATTACGGCGGCGTTGCGCAAGCTCGAAGACGACGAGACGCTGCTGATCCAGTCCGGCAAGCCGGTCGGTGTCTTCCGCACCCACGCCGATGCTCCTCGCGTGCTGATCGCGAACTCCAACATCGTGCCGCATTGGGCGACGCTCGACCATTTCAACGAGCTCGATCGCAAGGGCCTGATGATGTACGGCCAGATGACGGCCGGCTCCTGGATCTATATCGGCAGCCAGGGCATCGTGCAGGGCACCTACGAGACCTTCGTCGAGGTCGGTCGTCGCCATTATGGCGGCAGCCTTGCCGGCAAATGGATTCTCACCGCCGGCCTTGGCGGCATGGGTGGCGCGCAGCCGCTGGCCGCGACCATGGCGGGAGCCTCGATGCTCGCAGTTGAATGCCAGCCGAGCCGCATCGAGATGCGGTTGCGCACCGGCTATCTCGATCGGCAGGCCGCGACGCTCGACGAGGCGCTCGCGATCATGGAAGAGTCCGCAAAGACGAAGAAGGCAATCTCAGTCGGCCTGCTCGGCAATGCCGCGGAGATTTTTCCGGAGCTGGTGCGTCGCGGCGTCAAGCCGGACATCGTCACCGACCAGACCAGCGCCCATGACCCGATCAACGGCTATCTCCCCAAAGGCTGGACGCTCGCCGACTGGGAAGCCAAGCGCGCGTCCGATCCGAAGGCCGTCGAGCGCGCCTCGAAGACCTCGATGGTCGAGCATGTCCAGGCCATGCTGGATTTCCACGCGCAAGGGATTCCGACGCTCGACTACGGCAACAACATTCGCCAGATGGCGCAGGACATGGGCCTGAAGAACGCCTTCGATTTCCCCGGCTTCGTTCCTGCCTATATCCGCCCTCTGTTCTGCCGCGGCGTCGGGCCGTTCCGTTGGGCCGCGCTGTCGGGCGATCCCGAGGACATCTTCAAGACCGACGCCAAGGTCAAGGAGCTGATGCCGGACGATAAGCATCTGCACAATTGGCTCGACATGGCCAGGGAGCGCATCAAGTTCCAGGGGCTGCCGGCGCGCATCTGCTGGGTCGGCCTCGGCGATCGCCACCGGCTAGGCCTTGCCTTCAACGAGATGGTGGCGCGCGGCGAGCTCAAGGCGCCGGTCGTGATCGGCCGCGACCATCTCGACAGCGGCTCGGTGGCAAGCCCGAACCGCGAGACCGAAGCCATGAAGGACGGATCGGATGCGGTGTCCGACTGGCCGCTGCTCAACGCGCTGCTCAATTGCGCCAGCGGCGCGACCTGGGTGTCGCTGCATCATGGCGGCGGCGTCGGCATCGGCTATTCGCAGCATGCCGGCATGGTGATCGTCGCTGATGGCACGCCGGAAGCTGCAAAGCGCATCGCGCGCGTGCTCTGGAACGATCCGGCCACCGGCGTCATGCGCCATGCCGACGCGGGCTACGACATCGCGATCGACTGCGCCCGTGACAAGGGGCTCGATCTGCCGAGCCTTTCGAAGTAGCTAGCCGCTCATCAGCAGCTTTGGCATCGTCGTCTTCGCGCCGTCCATGAAGGTCTGGACGGCGTCGCGGACGATTGCGTCGAGATCGGGCGGGATCGGCGTTTCGTAGATGAATTTGCGGATGGCGAGATAGAAGATGCGGCCGTGCAGGCCCCAGAACAGCTCGGTCTCGCGCTCACTCAGTGGGCGGGACTTCGCATCGGGCAGCTTGAGATCGTGACGCAGCTCGGCGGCCGCGGGCTCGATGATCTCGCGGCGGACAATGTCGAGATAGCGGCCGGTGATGCCGAACGACTTCATGCCGGAGAAGACGAAGATCCGCACCCAATTGTACTCGAACACGCGTTCGACATAGTCGAGATAGAAGCGCGTCAGCCGCGCCTCCAGCGACAGCGAGCGGTCTTGGATCATCGGCCCCCAGTCGGGCGACCAGCGGCTGAGATAGACCTCCTGGTACACCCGCTCGATCAGCGCTTCCTTGCTCGGGAAGTGGCGATAGATTGCCGAATGGGTGATGCCCATGCGTTTTGCCAGTTCGCGGGTCTGTCCCTCGAAGCCATGCTCGGCAAAGAAGCGGATCGCTTCGTCCACGATTGCGCGCTCGCGGTCGGCCGCGCGCATGTTGCGGCGCTTTGGCGCGGTCTTGCTGCCAGTCTCGGGCCGTCGTCGGACCGGTCGCTTCGCTGGTTTCTGCGCTTTTCGGGCCATTTCGTCGCTGAATCGCACGTCTTGTTGCCTTCATAGCCCAAGGTGCATTTGTAACCAAATGGTCATTTCCTGTTGACCGTTCCCCGGAGGCATGTCAGGATTTTGAGACCAGATGGTTACAAATCTGGCATCCCGGCTGATGAGCCGACGGATATCGAGGAAACGGCGGTGAAGGCGAGGGCTTTCAGCTATTTTCGTGCTGCGACGGTCGACCAGGCGCTGGATGCTCATGCGCGCGCCGGCGATGACGCACGCTTCATCGCCGGGGGCCAGAGCCTCGTGCCGGCATTGTCGCTGCGGCTGCAGGCGCCGCGGCTCTTGATCGACATCACCCATATTGACGAGCTGCGCGGCGTCAGGCGCGAAGGCGGCTATTTGCGCATCGGCGCGCTGACGCGCCATTGCGAGATGCTGAGCGAGCCGCTGATCGCCGAGTTCGCGCCGCTGCTGCATGCTGCGGCGCCGTTCGTCGCCCATCCCGCGATTCGCAACCGCGGCACCTTTGGCGGCAGCGTTGCGCTTGCCGACCCGGCTTCCGAATTTCCAGCGATGACGCTGGCGCTCGATGCCGAGATCGAGATCGCAGGTCCTTCCGGCGCCCGGCGGGTGCGAGCGGACGATTTCTTCATCGACCTGTTCGAGACTGCCTTGCAACCCGGCGAGCTGATCACCGCTGTCTACGTTCCCCTGTTCAAGGCCGACCAGCGCTTTGCGTTCGACGAACTGGCGCGGCGGCGCGGCGACTATGCATTGGTCGGCTGCGGCATGCTTGCGACCTTCTCCGGCGAACGCATCGACGACATCCGCATCTCCTTTTTCTCTGTCGGCAATACGCCGACACGGGTGAAGGGAGCGGAGGCGACCCTGATCGGTTCGTCCCTCGATGCGGAGCGTATCGCTGTCGCCCAAGCCGCGCTCGAAGGCGATCTCGCGCCGCCTGACAGCGACGAGGTGCCGCCGGCGATGCGGCTGCATCTCGCCCGTGTGCTGCTGGGACGCCTGCTCGGACGTCTGGGTGAGGGCGCATGAGCGGCTTCGACGAAACCCTGCTGGGGGACGTCGAGGCGACCGCGCGGGTCCGCCTCGTCGTCAACGGCCGCAAGGTTGCCTGCGAGGTCGCGCCGCGCGAGACGCTGGTCGATTGCCTGCGCAATGCGCTCGAACTGACGGGGACGCATGCCGGCTGCGAGATGGGCGCCTGCGGGGCCTGCCTCGTGCAGCTCGATGGCCGCGCCGTGCATTCCTGCCTGATGTTCGCGGTGCAGGCCGACGGTGCGAAGATCGACACCATCGAGGGCCTCTCCGAGAGTGGCGTGATCGCCGACCTCCAGGCCGAATTTCATCGCCGCAACGCACTGCAATGCGGCTTCTGTACGCCGGGCATGCTGGTCAACGCACAGGAGCTGCTCTCGCAGGTGGCGCAGCCGAGCCGCGAGCAGATCCGCGACGCGCTGTCCGGCAATTTCTGCCGCTGCACCGGCTATGAGGCGATTGTCGATGCGATCGATGCGGTGGCCAAAGCGCGCAGCCAGGGCGGAGACGCCACATGATCGCGCCGCTGACCTCGCTCGATCGTCCGAATTCCTATATCGGCCGTTCCGTGCCGCGGCCGAACGCCAAACGGCTGCTGGCCGGACGCGGGCGCTACATTAGCGATCTCAAGCTGCCGCGCATGCTCCATGCCGCGTTCCTGCGTAGCCCGCATGCGCATGCGCAAATCGTTGCGATCAACATCGACGAAGCCCGCGCGCTCGAGGGTGTGCATCTTGTCGCGACTGGCGCTGATCTGGCAAAAATCTGCACGCCCTGGACCGGCACGCTCGATCATTTCAAGGGCATGACCTCCGCCCCGCAACTGCCATTGCCGCTGGACCGTGTGGTCTGGGCCGGGCAGGCCGTGGTCGCCGTCGTTGCCGAGAGCCGGGCGATCGCGGAAGACGCGCTGGAGTTGATCGAGATCGATTACGAGGACCTTCCCGTCGTCGTCGATATCGATGGTGCGCGAGAAGCTGGCGGACCGGTGATCAATCCCGGCAGCGCCAACAACACCTGCTTCCGCGCTCAGCTCGACAACGGCACCGTCGACGAGGCCTTCGCGCAAGCGGCCCACGTGGTGGAGGAGGAATTCTCCTTCGGCCGCCACACCGCGGTGACGCTGGAGCCACGCGCGATCGTCGCCGACTATGATCCCGCTGCCGGCGCGCTCACGGTGCATCACGGGACGCAGACGCCTTACCAGTTCCAGGATCTCTATTCGCGCCACTACGGCATCCCCGAGGCCCGCGTTCGCGTCATCGCAACCGACATCGGCGGTTCCTTCGGGATGAAGCTTCATGTCTATCACGAGGACATGGCGGTGGTCGGCCTTTCGATCCTGCTCGGCCGCCCCGTCAAATATGTCGCCGACCGCATTGAATCCTTTGTCTCCGACATCCATGCCCGCGACCATCGCGTCCGGGCCCGCATGGCGGTCGATGCCAAGGGCGAAATCCTGGCGATGGACGTCCTTGACCTGACCGCGATCGGCGCGTTCTCGACCTATCCGCGCACCAGCGTGGTCGAAGGCAATCAGGTGATCCGCCTGATGGGCGCGCCCTATCGCTTCAGGAACTATCGCGCCACGCTGGAGGTGCTCTTCCAGAACAAGGTGCAGACCAGCCAGTATCGCGCTGTCGGCCATCCCATCGCTTGCGCCGTCACCGAGCGGCTGGTGGATATGGCCGCAGCCAAGGTCGGGCTCGATCCCTTTGCCATCCGCGCACAGAACGTGATCGCCGATGATGCCTATCCGCAGACCTCGCCGACCGGCTACCGCTTCGAGGCGCTGTCCCATCAGGCCTGCCTGAAGCGCCTGCATGAGATGATGGATTATGACGCGCTGCGTGCCGAGCAGGCGAATTTGCGCAAGCGCGGCATCTATCGGGGCATTGGCATCGCCACCTTTGTCGAGATCACCAACCCGAGCCCGGCCTTCTATGGCGTCGGAGGCGCG
The DNA here is from genome assembly GCF_052075915.1 of Bradyrhizobium sp. 1200_D9_N1_1. Lineage (NCBI taxonomy): Bacteria > Pseudomonadati > Pseudomonadota > Alphaproteobacteria > Hyphomicrobiales > Nitrobacteraceae > Bradyrhizobium > Bradyrhizobium sp. 1200_D9_N1_1. Next base: position 3,017,434 of record NZ_CP197226.1, read on the forward strand.
CGGATCTCCTCACAGGACGGCGCCATTCTCAGCCTGACGCCGTCGGGCGAGGTGCGCTGCCTGATCTCGGTCACCGAGCAGGGGCAGGGCACCGAGGCGATCATCAGCCAGATCGTGGCCGACCAGCTCGGCCTCGCGCAGGAGCGCGTCAAGGTCATCACCGGCGATACCGAGGTGACGCCGCATGGCGGCGCCACCTGGGCCTGCCGCGGCGCCGGCATCGGCGGCGAGACCGCGCTCCAGGCCACGCGTGCGCTCAAGCGCAATATTCTGGAGATCGCCGCGCTGATCCTCCAGGAGCAGCCATCTGCGCTCGACATCATCGATGGCGAGGTCGTCGATGCGGTGACGCGGAACCAGCGCATGCCGATCGCGGAGATCGCGCGCATCGCCTATTTCCGCTCCGATACGCTGCCGCCGGGCACGCAGGCGCAGCTCACGGTAAGCCATCACTTCGCCCCGCAGGGTTATCCCTTCGCCTTCACCAACGGCATTCAGGGCTGTTCGCTGGAGGTCGATGTCGAGACCGGCTTCATCAAGATGCTGAAGCATTTCATCGTCGAGGATTGCGGCCGCGTCATCAATCCAATGCTGGTGGACGAGCAGCTCCGCGGCGGCGTCGTGCAGGGGCTGGGTGCCGCGCTGTTCGAGGAATGCCGCTACAGCGAAACCGGTCAGCTCATGAATGGCTCGCTCGCCGATTACCTCGTTCCGATGCCGATGGAGATGCCCGACATTGTCATCGGCCATGTCGAGACGCCGACCGCCGACACCGTGCTCGGCGCCAAGGGCGTCGGCGAGGCCGGCACGGCGGCGGCGTCAGCCTGCGTGCTCAACGCGGTCAACGACGCGCTCGCGCCGTTCGGCGCCACGATCAACTCAATTCCGATCACGCCGACAAAAGTCCTGAAAGCCCTGAAGCATTTCTAGAAAAAAGACCCTGGAGGAAATCATGCCTAAATCCGGTTCGACCCCGAAAATAACCCGCCGCACCGCACTCGCCGGCCTCTCGGCCAGCGCGGCGCTGCTCGCGATGCCCCGGCTCGGCCGCGCCGCCGATGAGTCGATCCGCATCGGCTTCCCGACGCCGCTGACAGGGCCGTTCGCAGCGGAAGCGCGCGACCAGGTCAGATGCGCCGAGCTCGCCGTCAAGCTGGTCAACGACAAGGGCGGCATCGGCGGCCGCAAGGTCGAGCTCTTGGTGCGCGACGATAAGCTCAATGCGGGCGAAGCTGCGACCCGCACACTGGAGTTGATCGAGAAAGACAAGGTTCATGCGGTGGTCGGCGCGCTCTCCAGCGCCGTGCAGCTCGCAGTCAACGAGGTCACCCGCGCCCGCGGCGTGATCTACGTCTCGATCAGTCAGTCCGACACGATCAACGAGGCCAAGGATTTCAGCAAGTACACATTCCACGAGGCGCTCAACCCGCACATGACCACCGCTGCGGTAGCGCGGCAGACCCTGAAGAAGGGCATGAAGGTCGCCCATCTCGTTGCCGACTATGCCTACGGCCATGAGATGCTGCGCGGCTTCAAGCGCGCGCAGACGACTATTGGTGCTGACACTGTCGGCGAAATTCTGCATCCGTTCGGGGCGGCCGACTATTCCACTTTCATGCCACGGCTGATGTCGATGCGACCGGACGTGCTCTGCATCTCCAATTTCGGCCGGGACCAGGCCAACGCGATCAAGCAGGCGGTCGATTTCGGCGTGAAGCAGCAGATGAAGATCGTCGTGCCCGTCATCCTGCACAACCAGCGCCTCGCGGTTGGCCCTGACGTGTTCGAGGGCGTGGTCGGCGGTGCCAACTATTATTGGGGCCTTGAGACGCAGAGCAAGACGGCAGCCAGCTTCAACGCGGCATTCAAGGCCGCCAACGGCGGCGCGATCCCGACCGATTACGGTGCCTATGGCTATTCTGGCGTCGGATCGTTGCTGGCCGCCATCGAGGCCGCCGGCGGCACCGACACCGACAAGGTCGTCGATGCCCTGGAGAAGCTGCAGTACGATCTGACCAAGGGGCCGCAGCACTACCGCAAATGCGATCATCAGTCGGTGCAGTCGGTGCTGGTGCTGGAGTCCAAGAAGAAGTCCGCGATGGCCAACGACAACGATCTGTTCGCCATTCTCGCCAATGACGCCGGCTCCGACGACATGCTGCGCAGCTGCAGCGAACTCGGCCACGCGACGTAAGTCTTGTGACGATGGACCTGTCGCTGATCATCATGCAGCTTCTCTCCGGGATCGCCCTTGGGGCGGTCCTGGTGATCACTGCGCTTGGATTGACGATCGTGTTCGGCATGCTCGGGGTGGTGAATTTCGCCCATGGCGCGCTGTTCATGATCGGGGCCTATGCTGGGCTGTATCTGGCGTCGCTCACCGGAAGCTTCTGGTGGGGACTGCTGCTCGCTCCCATCCTGATCGGCGCCTTCGGCATGCTGATCGAGTTCGTCCTGATCCGCAGGCTCTATGGACGCTCGATCGACGATCCGTTGCTGCTCACCTTCGGCCTCAGCTACATCCTCGTCGAAGGTGTGCGCATCGTGTTCGGGAGCGACGGCATTCCGTTTCCAACCCCGCCGCAACTGGTCGGTGTGCTTGATCTCGGCATCGGCTTCTTCCCGCGCTACCGCCTGTTCGTCATCGCGCTGGTGGCCGTGGTGCTGCTGGTGCTCTGGCTGACGCTGGAAAAGACCCGCATCGGCTTGATCGTGCGCGCCGGCGCGCGCGATCCCACCATCATGCAGGTGCTCGGCGTCGATATCGGCCGGGTCTGGCTTGCGATCTTCGGCCTCGGCGTCGGGCTCGCCGCGCTCGGCGGCGTGCTCGCCGGTCCCATGCGCAGCGTCAATCCGGAGATGGGCTCGCTCGTGCTTGCGGAGGCGTTCGTGGTGACCGTGATCGGTGGCCTTGGTTCGATCGTCGGGGCTGTCGTTGCCGGCCTCATGGTCGGCATATCCATCAGCATGGTCGCGCTGTTCGCCCCTGAGATGGCGACCATCGTCATGTTCGCGCTGATGGCGGTGGTGCTGCTGATCCGCCCGCAGGGCCTGTTCGGCGTCAGAGGGAGGACCGCGTGATGCTGCCTTCGAGCGGCGAGTCGGTAGCCCGGCCCTCGCGCAATGGGATCGCCTGGATTCTCGACCAGCGTGTGCTGCTCTCGATCGCGGTGCTTGCCGTGCTGCCCTGGCTGCTGCCGTCACAGGCGCTGGCCGTGAACGTCCTGATCTACGGGGTCGTGGTGATGGGCTACAATCTGTTGTTCGGCTACACCGGGCTGTTGTCGTTCGGCCAGGCCGCCTTCTTCGGCGCGGGCGCCTACTTCACCGGCATTGCGATCGGCCGCTACGGCGTGCCCTGGTTCGCCGCGGTGCCGATCGCCGTGCTCCTCAGCACCTGCCTCGCTGCTGCGATCGGCATCGTCTCGACACGCACCCGTGGCATTTACTTCTCCATGGTAACGTTGGCGCTGGCCCAGCTCGTCTATTACGTCGCGCTGCAGGCCTCGTCCTTCACCGGCGGCGAGAACGGCCTGCGCGGCTTCACCGTCGACCGCATCAGCCTGTTCGGCCTTTCCGTCAATTTCCTCGACCCCATCAACAAATACTACGTGCTGATGGTCTTCGCGGCGCTGGCGCTGTGGTTCCAGTCGCGCATCCTGAACTCGCCGTTCGGTGCCGTGATCGAGGCGATCCGCGAGAACGAGCAGCGGGCGCGGGCCTGCGGCTATGACGTCGAGCGCAGCAAGCTGATCGTGTTCATGCTGTCGGGCGCGATCTCCTCGCTTGGCGGCTGCATGCTGGCGCTGCATCTGTCGATCGTGCCGCTGGACATCCTGCACTACCAGACCTCCGGCATGATCGTGATGATGGTGTTGCTCGGCGGCGCCCGCAGCTTCTTCGGCCCGTTCGTCGGCGCGGCGAGCTTCCTGATCCTGGAGGACGTCATCTCGCTCTGGACGCCGCATTGGCAGATCTTTGTCGGCGCGATCTTCGTCCTCTTTGTGCTGTTCCTGCCCAAGGGCATCTGGGGCACGCTGCTCGATGCGCTCGGCGTCGGAAAGGCACGGCCATGAGCGGCGAGTTGCTTCGCGCCGAGGGGATCGGCAAGCGCTTTGGAGGCTTCGTCGCGCTCGAAGGCATCACCGTGTCCTTTGCGGCGGGACAGCTCACCTCGATCATCGGGCCGAACGGCGCCGGCAAGAGCACCTTCTTCAACATTCTCTCGGGTGCTTTGACGCCGACCTCGGGCAAGCTGCACTTCAGGGGACGCGAGCTGAATGGCCTGCCCCAGCATCGCTTCGTGCATCAGGGCATCTCGCGCTCCTACCAGATCACCAACATCTTCCCGGACCTGTCCGTGCACGAGAACGTGCGCGTGGCAGCACAGGCGCTGACCGTCAGCTACGACATCTGGCGCAACCGTGCCCGGCTGGCGGAGCTGAATGTGCGGGCCGATGCCGCGCTAGACGCCGTCGGGCTGCTCGGTAAGCGCAGCGAGGTGGCGAAATTCCTGTCGCATGGCCAGCAGCGCGCGCTGGAGATCGCGATTGCGCTGGTCTCCGAGCCGGAATTGCTATTGCTCGACGAGCCGACCGCCGGCATGGGACCGGAGGAGACCAAGGACATGGTCGCGCTGCTCGAACGGCTCGCCGACAAGCGCACCGTGCTGCTGGTGGAGCACAAGATGAAGATGGTGCTGGGCCTGTCCAAGCGCGTCGTGGTGCTGCATCACGGCCGCCTGCTGGCGGACGGCGCGCCCGACGAGATCAGGAGCAATCCGGAAGTCCGCCGGGTCTACCTCGGACAGAGTGAAGGCTATGGCTGAGACCGCGCTGCTCGAAATCGAGAACCTCCACGCCTGGTATGGCGCGAGCCATGTCCTTCACGGCATTTCCCTGCAGGTGAAGGAGGGCGAAGTGGTTGCGCTCGTCGGCCGCAACGGTGCGGGCAAGACCACGACCTTGCGGGCAATGATGGGCCTTATGCCGAAAGCGACGGGTCGCGTGCGCTTTGCGGGCAGGGAGCTGTTGCCGCTCCGCGCCCATCAGCGCTTTCATCTTGGCCTCGCTTATGTGCCCGAAGAGCGCCGCATCGTCCCTGGCCTGTCCGTGCGCGAGAACCTGCGGCTCGGCCTGGTTGCTGCCGGCAGCGAGATCGATGAGCGCACTGCGATCGACGAGATCGCCGAGACCTTTCCGCGCCTGAAGGAACGCCTCGATCAGGAGGGCGTGACGCTCTCCGGCGGCGAGCAACAGATGCTGGCGATCGCGCGCGCCCTGATCGCCAGGCCCAGGATGGTCCTGCTCGATGAGCCCTCGGAGGGGATCATGCCTGTGCTGGTCGAGGAGATGGGCGTGTTGTTCCGCCGCCTGCGTGATGAAGGCAAGACGTTGCTTCTGGTGGAGCAGAATGTCGAATGGGCCCTGCGGCTTGCCGATCGTGCCGTGATCATCGACCAGGGCGAGGTCGTGCATCAAAGCAGCGCCGCGGCGCTGCTGGCGGACAAGGACATTCAGGAGCGCTACTGCGCGGTGTGACCTCAGGCCACGACCTTGGCCTCGGCGCCGTCGAGGCGTTGCCGTTCCTTCGCGAGGTGCTCGCCGATTGCATCGCCCCGCATGGGCTTTGCGAAGTAGTAGCCCTGGATGAAGTCGCATCCCAGGCGGCGCAGGCTGTCGAGCTGGGCGCGGGTCTCGACGCCTTCGACGACGCAGGCGATTTCCATGTCGTCGCAGAGGCCCGTGAGCGACTTGATGATCTTGTGGCTGACGGGATTGTCGTTGATGTCGGCGACGAAGCTGCGGTCGACCTTGATCTTGTCGAGCGGCAGGCGGTGCACGTGGCTCAGCGAGGAATAGCCGGTGCCGAAATCGTCCAGCGAAATGCCGCAGCCCATTGCCTTCAATGCCGCGATCGACTGCTGCGCGCGCACGAAGTCGAAGGTGACGGCGGTCTCGGTGATCTCGAAATCGATCCGGTGTGGCGGCAGCCCGCTCTTCTCCACGATGGTGATCAGCGGCAGGATCCCTTCGGGCGAGCAGATGTCGTGGGCGGAGAGGTTGAACGACAGGCGGATGTGGTCGGACCAGGTCCTGGCCGTCGCGAGTGCGCGGATCAGAAGCGCCTGCGTCAGCGGCCGGATCAGGCCGATGCGCTCGGCGGCCGGGATGAAGTCGGCCGGCGAAACCAGGCCGAGGCGGGAGCTGTGCCAGCGCGCCAGGACCTCGAAGCCGGTAGTGTGCTCGCTCATGGCGTCCACGATGGGCTGGAACACCAGGTCCATCTCGGTGCTGAAATCGGCGGTGCGCAGCAGATTCTCGATGACGCCGCGGCTGCGGATCTCGGCCTCGAGCTCGCTCGAGAAGATCACGGTGCGGCCGCGCAGATGGCGCTTGGCGTGATAGAGCGAATAGTCGGCGCATTCATAGAGCGCTTCCGCCGTCGTTGCCGATTGCGGGAACAATGCGAAGCCGATCGAGCAGGATAGACCGGTATGGGCGGTGTCGAGCTGGTAGGGAAGCTTGACCTGGTCGCCGATGCGTTCGCCGAGCCGCGTCAGATCCGCCTCCTCGGGGTCGCCGCACACGACAAGACCGAACTCGTCGCCGCCGAGCCGGGCGAACTCCACTCGCTGCGGGCCGAAGCCCTCGCAGGTCTCGCGGATGCGTCGGCCCGCCTCGATCAGGACGCGGTCGCCGACCGAGTGCCCGTAATTGTCGTTGATCGGCTTGAAGCCGTCGAGATCGATGATCCCGACCGCGACGCGGACGCTCCTGCGCTCGGCATCAACGAAGGCGCTGGACAGCTCGGCAAAGAAGCGGCGGCGGTTCGGCAGCTCGGTGAGGGAATCGAGATTGGCGAGGCGGAAGTTCTCGTCCGAGAGTGCCTGGGTCGCCGCCTGCTGCGCCAGCAGCGACTTGCGGCTGGCGACGAGATCGGCGAAGTCGCGATAGTAGATGAACAGCACCGTCACCATCGCGCCGGAGACCAGCAGATTGTTGACCGCGATCGCCTTCAGCGTCGGCTCGCCGGTGGCCCAGAAGAACAGCACGTAGGGCACGTCGACGACCAGCGTCACGATCAGCGCCGCGGAGCGCAGATGCATCAGCGAGAAGATGCAGCCGATCACGGTCACCGCCATGTAGAAGGCGACCTGGCTCTTGGCGAAAGGATCGCCGTAAGGGTAGAGGGCGAAGGACCAGATGGTGAAGCCTGCGCCGATCGGCAATGTCATCCAGTTGGTGGCGCGCAGATTGCGCAGGATGTCGGCGTCGCTGCGCACGAGGTGACGCTGGCGCAGCCACCAGAAGGTGCGCAGGGCCGCAAGCACGGTCAGCACGCTCGGCACGATCATCGTCAACCAGTCCGGCGCCACGTTCACATATGTGTAGGCGACCGCGATCGTGTTGCTCATGAGAATGAAGTAGAGCAGCGGGACCTGCTTGGAGAAGGCGTCGAACTGCGCGCGCGTCAGGTCCGGGTTGTCCGCCGGTACGCGAAACAGCCGCATTGCGGCGGCGAAGTGAGACTTCAAATTGGCGACAGGCATTGAAATACGCGCCCCGGATCCCTTCAAAACGAGGGCGATCTTGCACAGCGGGGGTAAAGGGCGCGTTAGACGAGTTTCGTGCGGAAAGGCTAGCGCTGGTTGCACGCTGCCGCAGCCGTTCCGCTCGCGTGCGTTGGTGAGGTCGCGTTAACGATATGAGGCCATGGAAACGAGCAGTATCGAGTGCAAAGTACTGCAAGGCTGCGGCTACACTCTGCTAACCATGTGCGTCGCCGCAACCTGTTGCCGCACCTCTCCCCGCCCGAGGAGAGGTGGAAGGCAGCATCTGATGACGCTATTTCTTCTCCAGCGCCGCGGTCTGCTTGGCGAGCTGCTTGTCGAAATCCTCCGACAGGCTGGTCGCGTAGGTCACGAGCTCGCCCGGCTTGACGAACGGGTTCGGCGCGCCATCCTTCATCTCTGCGCGCTTGGCCTGCATGCCGTAGACTTCCGGATGCGGCCCGAGCAGCACGTCGATCTTCATCGCGTTGGCCTTGGCGAAAGTCGCGCGGTAGTCGTCGACGATGCCGGCATAGGTCGGCTGGCCGACCAGCCGGTTCAGCGCCACCGTGCCGCTACAGAAGAACAGCACCTCGCGGTCCTCCTTGCCGTCCTTGACGGTCATCTCCCAGCTCGTGCAGCCCGGCGAGTGGCCGGGTGTTGCGTGTGCCGTCAGCGTGGTGTCTCCGAGCGTGACCCTGTCGCCTTCCTTCACCGCGCGATCGACTTTCACCGCGGGGAAGGCGAGGTCCTCGTTTTTCTCGTCACCCGGATAGTAGCCGCCTTCGAGCAGTGGCTTGTCGCGCTCGCCGGCAACGAGCTGCGCGCCGGTCTCCTTCTTGATCTCGGCGAAGCCGCCGGTGTGGTCGAGATGCGCGTGCGTGTTGAGGATGAGCTTGATATCGGCAACCTTGAAGCCGAGCTTCGCAATATTGTCCTTGATCATGCCGGTTGACTGGGGCATCGCCGTGTCCATCAGGATCAGGCCCTGCGATGTCTTGATGACATAGACGGCAATGCCGTCGGTTCCGACATAGTAAATGTTGTCGATGAGCTGGAACGGCTCGAACGGCGCCGTCCATCTCTTCATGGCGACTGCCAGAAAATCCTTGATGGTTTGCGCCTGCGCGCCAGTCGAGAGCAGGGTCAGAGCACACAGCGCGGCCGTCAGCCTTCTCATAGTTTACCTCCCACAGTGTTCTTGGCGTTTTGGTCTGGCGCGGGCGTTGTGGCCCGAGCGGTGCGCAAGTTACGTCGTGGCTGGCGCTCAGGGCAACTGCCACGTGTCCGCAAAAATTCATGGGCCGTGCGGGAATATCGGTGCGTTTGGTGAAAGCTGAGCGCGAGCCTATCGCCCGATCGTCACGCCGGCGGTCGAGCGCATTGCGTCCCGCAGGCTCGTCGCCTTCATGTCGTCGAGGACCTGCCGCGTGAGCACGGTGGTCTGGCTGGGCGTATTGAGGATCGTCTCGCCACGCGAGGACGAGAGCCGGTCGGCTTTGTAGGGCGCCGCGGGATCGACGGCGGGTGCCGTTGCCGGAACGTGGCGCGGCCGCTTACTGGACGCCGCCAATGCTCCTTGCGAGATGCAGAGGGCGACGATCACGATCAATCGCAACGATGTCGCGGGCATGCGATCTCCCATATCCGGGGCGTCAGCCTAGCATATGGCGAGTATCCCCGCAGGGAAAAGGATCAGGCGAGAGCGGCCTGGCGTTCCCGCACCGGCTCGCGGACCCGGTCTGGCTTCCCTGTCTCGGCGAGCCGGGTAAAGCTGCGATGGCTCGCCTGTGCGGGCGCCTCGACGATGACGCCCTCGCAAACGATCTGCCCGCCCAGCATCCTGAACTCGAGCTTGTCGTAGCGCGGCATCGTCTCGCCGGGCGCGGGCGGCAGCAGCTCGACCCGGCCCTGGATGTTCAGCGTGGCATCGCCGGTGCCGTGAAGCCGCGGATTCCACATCCTGATCCCGGTCTCCGCCCAGCGCTGCCGGATCAGCGCCGCGCGATCGACGGGTTCCGTCGCTTTTGCGCGAACTTTCGGTGCGCTGCGGATCTCCGGTGCGGGAGACGCAAGGATCGGCTCCGGCGCGATGTCCGCGTCAACCGCAGAGGTGGCGGCAGAAGTGTCCTCCGTGGCGACCGCTGTGACCGGTGCGGGATCGCTTGCGGGGACCGGCTCGATCTCCATGGCGACGTCGGCGGTTGACCCGCTGTCGACGCTGACGGCTGGGATATCAGCCGCAGAGACCTCGATCTCGACAAGAGCGACAGGCGGGTCGTCCACGACGGCCGGCTCAACATCCACGAGGACGCCAGGAGGTGGCTCGTGGCTGACGACGACGTCGAGGGTAGCAGCCGGAGCGATTTCAACGTCGAAGGACGAAACCGGTGCCGCCTCGGCGACGACGGGCTCAACGCCGGCAGAGAACTCGCGAGATGGACTGCCACTGACGATGAGTTCGGGAATGTCGACCGGCGCGCTATCGACGTCGACAGACGGGACTGAGGCCTCTTCGGCGCCGACCGACTCGACATCCGTCCCGAGTTCCGCAGGTGCGGCCTCGCTGACGGTGAGTTCGGGAACATCAACGGGCCTGGTCTCCTCGTCGACAGACGAGATCGAAGCCTCCTCCACGACGACCTCGTTGACCTCCGTCGACGTCTCCGGAGGTGAACCGTCGCTGTCGCCGGTATCTGTCCGCGCAGCCGGCGGACTCTCCGCGATGACAGAGATCGCAGTGTCGTCCTCGGCGACCGGCGCCGCGACCGCGATGCCCGGGTCGCTGAGCGGTGGATCGGCGCTGATGCTGATGTCGGGAGTGCGCGCGGCCTCTGCAACGTCGACGACGATGGCAGGCGAATCGTTCGTGGCGATCGGCGAAACGTCAATGCTTCCGCCGTGCGGCAAGGGCCGAAGCCTCGTAAACGCCCATTTCACCGCAGGGATGCGGCGCAGCAACGATATCAGTCTCGAAAGCACAGGGAGTTGTCCAAGAGATACTCGGCGTGAAGCAATCGCTGATTCGCCAGCAATATGAAAAACTGCCCCGGCCGTCACACCGATGTCAATGTAGGTGGGACCAATTGCAGAACATCCGCACACCATCGCGCGAGAAGCTGCGGTCGCAATGACACCGCATTATCGCCGTTCGCCATTGTGACTCCGACCACAGTGCAACCGCGCCGCCGAACGTCGGGCTTCCCTGCGTCATCCTCCCCGCGTAGTTTGAGATGTCTGGGGAGCGAGGACGTCACAATGAGGAAGCTTGCCGCCATCGCAGCGGTTCTGGTCTGGTCAACATGCGCATTTGCGCAGGATCGCACCATCATCGTGGCCTCGACGACATCGACGGAACAGTCGGGTCTGTTCGGCTATTTGCTGCCGCTGTTCTCGAAGGCCGAGGGCATCAACGTGAAGGTCGTAGCCGTCGGCACCGGCCAGGCGCTGGATATCGGGCGGAGAGGCGATGCCGACGTGGTGTTCGTCCATGACAGGCCCGCCGAAGACCAGTTCATGTCCGAAGGGCAGGGCGTGAAGCGTTTCGACGTCATGTACAACGACTTCGTCATCGTCGGGCCGAAGAGCGATCCGGCGCGAATTGGCGGCGGCAAGGACGTCGCTGACGCGCTGCGCAAGATCGCGGCGGCGAAGGCGCCGTTTATCTCGCGCGGCGACAAGTCCGGCACGCACGCAGCCGAGCTGAGATTGTGGAAAGAGGCAGGCGTCGATCTCAGTGCCGGCAAGGACAGTTGGTATCGCGAGATCGGTCAGGGCATGGGGCCGGCGCTGAACATGGCCTCGTCCTCGAACGCCTATCTTCTGTCGGATCGTGGCACCTGGCTGTCGTTCAGGAACCGCGGCGAGCTCGCCGTCCTGACCGAGGGGGACAAGCGGCTCTTCAACCAGTACGGCGTCATGCTCGTGAATCCGGCAAAGCATTCCAACGTGAAGGCGCAGGATGGGCAGGCCTTCATCGACTGGCTGGTTTCCCCGAAGGGACAGCAGGCGATTGCCGGCTACAAGGTCGGCGGCGAGCAGCTATTTTTCCCCAACGCGTCCAACTAGCAGGAAAGCGACGGTCGACACCGCCACACTGAGCGCGAGCAGGATCAGCCCGAGCCCCAGTGCCAGCGGCAGGTCGCCCTTGCTGGTTTCCAGCGCGATGGCGGTCGTCATCGTGCGCGTGAAGCCGCGGATGTTGCCGCCGACGACGATGATGGCGCCGACCTCGGCGATGGCGCGCCCGAAGGCCGCGAGAAAGGCCGTCAGCAGCGAAGTCCGTCCCAGCGCGAACAGGAGCCCCATGCTGCGCAGGACCGACAGCCCGTCGATCCGCGCCAGATCGCCATACTCCGCCCAGAGCAGGCTCGCCGGCCTGTGCACCAGCGCCACCACGATCGGTGTCGCGAGCAGCGTCTGCGCGATCACCATGGCCGCCGGCGTGAACAGCAGGCCGGCCGCCCCGAGCGGGCCGGACCGTGACAGCAGCAGATAGAGCGCGAGCCCGACCACGACCGGCGGCAGGCCGAGCAGCGCATTGGTCAGCACGATGATGACCTGACGTCCGCGAAAACGGGCGATCGCGAGCAAGGCGCCGAACGGTGCGCCGATCAGGAGCGCGACGATGCTCGCGGTCAGGCTGACGCGCACCGACAAGGCGACGATGCCCACAAGCTCGGAATCGGCCTCGCCGATCAGCGCGAAGGCGGCACCAACGGATCGTGCGAAGTCGTTCATCCGCGCCTGAACTTCAATGTTCGGGCGGCCTCCAGGGCGTCGATGTCGAGGCGGCAAAGGCGCGTCACAGACTGGTCCCTGCAACTTCCATTGTGGTGAGCATGCGGCGGGCCGCCGCATGCCCTCAACTAGATCAACTCGCGCAGCACTTCAATCAGCCGGCCGCACTGCTCATCCGTTCCGACCGTGATGCGCAGGAAGTCCTCGATGCGCGGCTTCTTGAAATGGCGGACCAGCACGCCGCGCTGGCGAAGGGCGGCCGCGAGATCGGCACCGCTCCGGCGCCGATGACGCGCGAACACGAAGTTCGCAAGCGACGGCAGCACCTCGAAGCCGAGTTGCGCGAGATCGCGCGTGAGCACGTCGCGGCTCGCGATGATGCGGGTGCGGCTCTCGAGGAACCATGCCTCGTCCTCGATCGCAGCGACGGCGCCGGCGATGGCGAGGCAATCGACGGGATAGGAGTTGAAGCTGTCCTTCACGCGCTCCAGCGCCTCGATCAGCGGCCGCTGGCCGATGGCAAATCCGACCCGCAAGCCTGCGAGCGCGCGCGACTTCGAGAAGGTCTGGATGACGAGCAGATTGTCGTGGTGCGTAACGAGCGGCACGGCGCTCTCGGCGCCGAAATCGACATAGGCCTCGTCCACCACCACCAGCCGGTCCGGGTTTTCGGCGAGCAGTGCCGCGACCGCGTCGCGCGGAAGGGCGATGCCGGTGGGCGCGTTCGGATTGCAGAGAAGAATGGCGCTCGACGGCCGCCTGTAGTCGGCGATCTCGATCCGCATCGCGGCATCGAGCGGCACCTCCTCGTGAGCGACGCCATAGAGGCGGCAATAGACCGGGTAGAAGCTGTAGGTGACGTCGGGAAACAGAAGCGGCCTGTCGTGCTTCAGAAGGGCCGGGAAGGTGTGGGCCAGAACCTCGTCGGAGCCGTTGCCGACGAACACCTGCTCGGCCGCAACATCGCAATACGCCGCGATCGCCTCGCGCAGGCGCGTGGCGCGCGGATCTGGATAAAGGCGCAGCCGCTCCGCAGCCGACGCGATCGCCGCCAGCACGCGCGGCGAGGGCGGATAGGGATTCTCGTTGGTATTGAGCTTGACGACGCCATCCTGCTTCGGCTGCTCGCCCGGGACGTAGGGCGACAGCGTGTGGACGACGGGACTCCAGAAGCGGCTCATGATCTCCAATCCAGGTTGATCTTGGCACAGTAAGGCACGCCGGGCGTCGACGGAAGTGCGCTTCCCGTTCAGCAGCCGAGGCAGGTTTGCGCAAGCGTCGCAGCCGGGGACGTTCCCGCGAGCGTTACCTTCGTGCTAGGCTCATCGCGCAAACGTCCAGAATTGAGAACGACAACGAAGGCCGGCGCGCCCCAGGCTGCGCAGAAGAGCCGCAAAGCGAGGAACACATGCCGGGCGCAGCCCTTCTCACCGCTCCCTCCATTCCGACTGCGCCCGTGACGCCAGCCATTCTCGACCGCTTGCGAGCCATCGTGGGCGACAAGGGCCTGATCCTGGACGAGCAGGACAAGCGCCCGTTCGTGACCGATTGGCGCGGCGAGCTGACAGGGCAGGCCGCGGCGGTCGTGCGTCCGGCCAATACCGCGGAAGTCTCCGCTGTCGTCAAGCTCTGCTACGACAACGGCATTGCCATCGTGCCGCAGGGCGGCAACACCGGCCTGATGGGTGGTGCCACGCCGTGGCCGGCGCACCGCGGCATCGTGCTGTCGCTCGGTCGCATGAACCATGTGCTGAATGTCGATCCCGTCGGCTACGCCATGACGGTGGAGGCGGGCTGCATCCTCCAGACGCTCCAGGACACGGCCGCGCGCCACGACCGCTTCTTTCCGCTCAGCCTCGGTGCCCAGGGCTCGTGCATGATCGGCGGTAATCTCTCCACCAACGCCGGCGGCGTGCAGGTGCTGCGTTACGGCAATGCGCGAAATCTGGTGCTGGGTCTCGAGGTCGTGCTGGCCAACGGCGATGTCTGGGACGGGCTGCGCGCACTCAAGAAGGACAACACCGGCTATGACCTCAAGCATCTATTCATGGGTGCCGAGGGGACGCTCGGCATCATCACGAAGGCGGTGCTGAAGCTCTGGCCCGCGCCGAAGGATTTGTGCACGGCATGGCTCGCGATCCGCGATCCCAGGGCGGCGATCGAGCTCCTGTCGGAGGCGCATGCCGCGTCCGACGACAATGTCGGCTCCTGCGAGCTCATGAGCCGCGCCTGCACCGACATGGTGCTGCGCCATATTCCCGGCACCCAGGACCCTCTCAAGGCCGAGACCGAATGGTATCTCCTTCTCGAATGGTCGTCGGCCCGGCCGCGGCAGGACGGCGGCACGGGCATGCCGGACCGGATGGAGCAGTTCTTGGCCGATCAGCTCGAGGCGGGCCGAGTGCTCGATGCGGTGATTGCGCAAACCGAAGCGCAGTCGCGCAACATGTGGCGCATTCGCGAGAGCGTGGCCGAGGCATCGCGCGCTGAGGGGCCGGGCCTGAGCTACGACGTGTCGGTCGCAATCTCCCGGATTCCCGAGTTCATCGACAGGGGCCTCAAGGCCGTGCTCGACGTCCTGCCGACGATCCGCCCCTATCCGCTCGGGCACATCGGAGACGGCAATGTGCACTTCTCCTTCATGGGCCCGAAGGGCATGGATCGCGAGACGCTCAACCAGTACTCTGCGGCGATCACGCGGGGCGTCAACGACCTGATCACGTCCATGGCCGGCTCGATCTCGGCCGAGCACGGCATCGGCATCGAGAAGCTCGACGAGCTCCAGCACTATCGCTCCAGGACCGAGCTCGACATCATGCGTACGATCAAGCGGGCGCTCGATCCCAAGAACATCATGAATCCGGGCAAGGTGCTCCGTCTCGGATGAGGCGACTGACGCCGCGGGTTGCCTCCGCTGATCGATCCGGTCCTGGCCGCAGCCTGGACGGGCGCATGCGCCGCATGGCTCGGGCCAAACGGGCCCGAGACCTCCAAATCATGCCCTTTTGCGGCTTTATTCCCGCGATGGATGCTTTAAGGAAGGGGCAGGATCAGGTCGCGCCTCCCCGGCGGCGGTGCTAGACCCTGGTGCAGGAGCAATGGGGCCGCGCCGCTACCGGCACGCCCGCAAGGATGAGAAGGATGTGACGCAATGATCCAAACCGTTGGCATCATCGGGGCAGGGACCATGGGGAACGGCATCGCGCAAATCTGCGCCGCGGCCGGGCTCTCGGTCGTGATGGTCGACATTTCCGATGCGGCGGTGAACCGCGGGCTTTCGACCGTCGGCGGCAGCCTTGAGCGCTTGGTCAAGAAGGAGAAGATGTCGGCGGTCGACCGCGAGGCGACGCTCAAGCGCATCACCGGCACCACCGATCGGGCGAAGCTGGCCGATTGCGACCTGGTGATCGAGGCCGCCACCGAGAACGAGGAGCTCAAGGTCAAGATCCTGAAGGACCTCTGTGCGACGCTGTCGCCGCGCACGCTCGTTGCAACCAATACCTCGTCGATCTCGATCACGAAGCTTGCCGCCGCAACCGATCGCCCCGACCGCTTCATCGGCATGCACTTCTTCAATCCTGTGCCGGTGATGGCGCTGCTCGAGCTCATCCGCGGCCTGCAGACCTCCGACGACACCCACGCCAAGGCGCTCGATTTCGCCCAGCGCGTCGGCAAGGTGGCGATCACGGCCAAGAACAGTCCGGGCTTCGCGGTCAACCGCATCCTCTGCCCGATGATCAACGAGGCGATCTTCGCCCTCCAGGAGGGGATCGCGACGGCGGAAGAGATCGACGCCGGCATGAAGCTCGGCTGCAACCATCCGATCGGGCCGCTGGCGCTCGCCGATCTCGTCGGGCTCGACACCATGTTGTCGGTGATGGAGGTCTTTTACAAAGGCTTCAACGACCCCAAATACCGTCCGGCCCCCTTGCTGAAGGAAATGGTCGATGCCGGCCATCTCGGCCGCAAGACCGGGCAGGGTTTTTACACTTACGGCGCCTGATGACAGGCGTAGGCGGCGGGGCCTTCGAGCCTCGCCGCCCCTCCCGCAATTTGCGCTGCGACAAAGACGCCGCGCGCAATTGACCCGACAATGTTGAACGGGCGGCCCGCGGGAACAACGGAACGGATAACAAAGGACAATGTCGGATCGACTGAAGGCCGAGCGTGAGGCGGCAGCCGCGCGCCGGAACCTGCTGACCCAGGATGCGATCGAGCGCACCGGGATCACCGAAGAGATGATCGCGGAACTCGTCACCCGCTTTTACGGGCGCGTGCGCGAGGACGCGCTGCTGGGGCCGGTGTTCGCGGTCGTGCAGAATTGGGACGAGCATCTCGCCAAGCTCGGAGACTTCTGGTCGTCAGTCGTGCTGATGAGCGGCCGCTATCATGGCTCGCCGATGCGTGCGCATCTGCCGCTCGGCCTTGTCGGTGATCATTTCGACCGCTGGCTCGATCTGTTCGAACAGACCGCGCGCGACGTCTGTCCGCCCGCGGCGGCTGCGCTCTTCATCGACAAGGCACGGCGCATCGCCGACAGTTTTGAAATGGCGTCGGCAACCGTCGCAGGCCGCATCGCTTCGCCGCGTCACGTGCTCAGATCGTGAAACACAAAATGCCTGCCTGAGAAACGTGCAGCTCACATCGCGCGATGGCGCGTTGCACCAATTCCAACATCATCGGTCTGATCTGCAAAATCATCATGCCGCTCGCGTGGTGCGGCGTAGAACTGGTGAAAATACGTTTGAACGCGTTCACTCTCGTTCAATCAAAGCGAGCAGAGCCATATTGATGCACTGCGGCGCCAATTCTTCGCCTTTTTTCCGGCAGAGTTCCAGCGCCTGCTAGCGGGCATGTCGCGCGCATCGTTCAACATCAATTCCTCATCTTCCGAGAACCCTGCGGAACCTGAAGTTGACGCGGGCGCAGAGCAGACGCGGCGAACGCTGCTGCTGGGTGCGCTCGCCACCACCGCCTGCCTCGGCTGTTCCGCATCGGCGCGCGCAGGCGAGGATCCGCCAGGCTCCGACGAACGACCGCAGAAGGGCGATGTGCTCGTCTTCTCCGAAGGTGACCAGGAGGGAAAGCTGATCACGGCGGCCGACCTGCAGGCCGGCGGGCCGCCGGTGCATGCCTGGCCGAAGGATCCCAAGACCTCGGTCGTGCGCAGCGCCTCGCGGCTCAACGAGATCCTGGTCATCCGGCTCGATCCCGCCGAGCTCGACGAGCAGACCCGCGCGCGCGCCGTCGACGGCATCATCGCCTATTCGGCGATCTGCGCCCATGCCGGTTGTCCCGTCACCGCCTGGGTGAAGAGCGACGTCGGCGACAAGGAGGTGCTCAAGTGCATGTGCCACAACTCCGAATACGATCCTCGCGCGGGCGCGCAGGTCGTGTTCGGGCCGGCACCGCGACGGCTCGCGGCGCTGCCACTGGCGTTCGCTGAAGGTTCGCTCAGCGTCGCCGGAAACTTCATCGGAAAGGTAGGTGGCGCGCAGCCAGGATGATGGACGGTCGCGGGTTGTGCCCGCGTCACGAGAGGCCGCATCCGCCGACGGGCGGACGACGGGACGAACGAAAAGAATTCAACACAAGAATTCAAACGGATGAAAAAGGGGAACGTCCATGACCAGGAAGCAATGGTTTCTGTCCGGCTTCGTCGCCTTCACCTGTCTTGCCTCGACCGCCGCCGGTGCCGGCCCGATCGAGAACTATTCGCCGGTCACCGCGCAGCGCCTGGAGAATCCGGAACCGAGCAACTGGATGCTCTATCGGCGCACTTATGACGGGCAGGGCTACAGCCCGCTCGACCAGATCAACACCTCGAACGTAAAGGGTCTCACGCCGGTCTGGACGTTTGCAACAGGCGTCGTCGAAGGCCACGAGGCGCCGCCGATCATCAACAATGGCGTGATGTTCGTGGCGACCCCGATGGGGCAGGTGATCGCGCTGAACGCGAAGACCGGCGACGAGTACTGGCGCTACAAGCGGCAGCTTCCCGACGATCTGTTCCAGCTGCATCCGACCAGCCGCGGTGTCGGCCTGTGGGAGGACAAGCTCTATCTCGCCACCACCGACGATCATGTGGTCGCGCTCGACGCCAAGACCGGCAAGGTGGTGTGGGACACCAAGGTGCAGGACTACAAGAAGGGCCAGTACATGACCCTGATGCCGCTGATCGTCGACGGCAAGGTCATCGTCGGCGGCTCCGGCGGCGAGTTCGGCGTGCGCGGCTATGTCGCCGCCTATGACGCCAAGGACGGCAAGGAGCTGTGGCGGACCTACACCATTCCCGGCGAAGGCGAGCCCGGTCACGACACCTGGCAGGGCGATGACTGGAAGAACGGCGGCGGCTCGGCCTGGATGACCGGCAATTACGACAAGGACACCAAGACGATCTATTGGGGCGTCGGCAACGCGGCGCCGTGGCCGGGCGAGACCCATCCCGGCGACAATCTCTACACCTCGTCGGTGCTCGCGCTCGATCCGAACAACGGCAAGATCAAGACCTATCACCAGTACCATCAGAACGATTCCTGGGACTGGGACGAGGTCGAAGCGCCGATGCTGATCGACCTGCAACGCGACGGCCGCAGCATCAAGAGCCTGGTCCATCCGGGGCGCGATGCGATCTTCTGGGTGCTCGAGCGCACGCCGACCAAGATCAACTACGTGGCAGGTTGGCCGTTCGTCTCCACCGACGTCTGGAAGGGCATCGATGCCGAAACCGGCAAGCCGATCGTCGATCCCGCGCACAAGCCGGTGATTGGCAAGCGCGTGGAGTTCTGTCCCTCTCTATGGGGCGGCAAGGACTGGCCGTCGGCGGCCTACAGCCAGAAGACGGGCCTGGTTTACGTGCCCGCCAACGAGAATTTCTGCGGCGGATTCACCGGCGAGAAGGTCGCACTCAAGCCGGGCGAGCTCTGGCTCGGCACCAAGCCGGAAGACATCGGGCTGAAGACCAAGCCGGGCGCGGATCATTTTGGCGAGCTCCAGGCCTGGGATCCCGTCACCGGCAAGAAGGTGTGGCAGCACAACTTCCCGAAGTCGCAGCTGTTCGGCTCGGTGACGGCGACCGCGGGCGATCTCATCTTTGCCGGCGGCACCAACGACCGCAACTTCCGCGCCTTCAACGCCAAGACCGGCGAGCTGTTGTGGGAGCAGAAGACCAACTCCGGCATCATGGGCATGCCGGTGTCGTATGAGATCGACGGCACGCAATACATCGCGATCCAGTCGGGATGGGGTGTGGACGCGCAGCGGATCCAGGATGCGCTGGTGACCAACAACATCGGCATCGAGGCCAATGTGCCACAGGGCGGCGTGATCTGGGTGTTCGCGCTGAAGAAATAGCTCCGCGGGCGGATCGGAAGAGGCGGAGCAGCAAGGGGGGTGGCGAATGCGGCGGACGGAAACGTCCGCCGCATTTTGTGTGTGCCGAGAGTGCTGTCTTCCCTTCTCCCCTGTGTGGGAGAAGGTGGCGCGAAGCGCCGGATGAGGGGTCTCTATCCGCGGAGACAAACCCCTCACCCGAGCGAGATCGTAGCAACCGGCGTCGCTGCCCTCTCCCACAGGGGGAGAGGGCACATCGGCTGATGGAGACGGCGCGAGGCCGCGTGCGTTCCTTACGCCTCCAACTGCTTGCCGATCGGCAAGCTCCGGATGCGTTTTCCGGTCGCGGCGAAGATGGCATTCATCAGCGCCGGCGCGAACGGCGGAACGCCGGGCTCGCCGACGCCGCTCGGCGGCGTGCCCGGCGCGGGCGGCACGATGTGGACGTTGGTCACCATGGGAGACTCGTCGATCCTGACGACCTGGAAGTCGTCAAAGTTCTTCTGCTGCACCTTGCCGTCCTTGAAGGTGATCTCGCCATATTTGGCGAGGCTGAGACCCATGATCGCCGCGCCCTCGATCTGCGAGGCGATGCGCTCGGGGTTGACGTAGGTGCCGCAGTCGATCGCGGTGTCGACCCGCGGCACCGTCAGCTTGCCCTTGTCGTCGACGGCCACCTCGACGATGGTCGCGATGTAGCTGACGAAGCTGCGGTGTACGGCGATGCCGAGACCGTGGCCCTTCGGCACCTGACGGCCCCATTCGCCTTTCTCGGCTATCAGCTCGACCACCTTGCGCAGGCGCGCGGTGTCGATCGGGTAGCTGTCCTGCGGCTCGCCGTAGTTCCACATGTCCTTCACCGCGGGCTTGACGATCCGCGGGCTGCCGATCAGCGCGAGCAGCGTCTCCTTCTGGTCGCGGCCGGTCGCGTTCGCGATCTCGCCGACCATCGACTGCACCGCGAAGGCGCGCGGGATGTTCGAGACCGAGCGGAACCAGCCGATGCGGGTGAACGCCGCAGCCTCCGGGTTCTCGCAGGAGATGTTGGCGATCTCGAACGGCATGTCGACGAGGCCCATGCCGAGCTCGAAGGGCGCCTGATGCACCGTGCCGGCCGCAAAGGTCGAGGCGATGCTGGGCGCCACGCTGCGGTGGCGCCAGGCGATCACCTTGCCGCTCTTGTCGAGGCCGGCCTCGATCCGCTCGACCGAGACGGTGTGCAGGAAGCCGTTGTGGATGTCGTCCTCCCGCGTCCACTGCACCTTCACCGGCGCGCCCAGCTCCTTCGACAGCAGCGCGGCTTCGAGCGCATAGTCGCATTTCGACTTGCGGCCGAAACCGCCGCCGAGCAGCGTGACGTTGACGGTGACGTTCGCTTCCGGAATGCCGAGCGTCTTGGCGACGTCCTCGCGGGTGCCGCCCGGGCTCTGCACCGGCGCCCAGATCTCGGCCTTGTCGCCTTTGACGTCGGCGACCGCCACCGGCGGTTCCATGGCGACATGGGCGAGATGCGGGACGTAGTACTCGCCGACGATCACCTTGTCGGCGCCCTTCAGGGCGGCGTCCGCATCGCCCTCCTTGCGCACGACGAGGCCGGGCTTGCGCGAGGCCTCCTCGAGCTCCTTGCGGTAGGCGACGGAGTCGTATTTGCCGTTGGCGCCGTCGTCCCAGACCAGTTTCAGCGCGTCGCGGCCCTTGATCGCCGCGCCGGTATTGCGCGCGATCACCGCGACGCCGCCGAGCGGCTGGAACTTCGACGGCCACGGCCAGCCGCGCACCTGCATCACCTTCTCGACGCCGGGCACCTTCAACGCCTCGTTCGGATCGAACGAGGCGAGCTTGCCGCCGGTCACCGGCGGGCGCGCGATCACGGCATATTTCATGCCGGGAAGGCGCACGTCCGCACCGTAGCGCGCCTTGCCAGTGGTGATGTCGTGAAGATCGACGATGCCGATCTGGCCCTTGGTCAGATAGCGGAAGTCCTTGGGGTCCTTCAGCTTGAGGCCTTCGACGCTCGGCACCGATTCCTTGGCGGCGTCGGCGGCGAGCTCGCCGAAGCCGAGCTTGCGCCCGCTGCCGCTATGGACGACCTCGTGATTGACCGCCTTGACCTCCGTTGCCGGAACGCCCCAGCGCTTGGCGGCGGCCTGTTCCAGCATGGTGCGGGCGGCGGCGCCGATCTGGCGCATCGGGATGAGGTAATGCCGCGTGCTGCGCGAGCCGTCGGTGTCCTGGTTGCCGAACTTGACCTCGTCGCCATGGGCCTGCTGCACCTTGACCCTGGACCAGTCGGCCTCCATCTCCTCGGCCACGATCAGTGGCAGGCTGGTGCGCACGCCGGTGCCCATCTCGGAGCGGTGGGCGACGATGCTGACGATGCCGTCGGGCGCGACCGCGACGAACACGCGCGGATCGACAACGACGCCATGCGGCATCTTTCCGGCGCCGGTCTCATAGGCAAATGCCTGGCGGGACATCACGGGCGCGGCGAGCACGAAGCCGCCGGTGACGCCGAGCCCCTTCAGGATGCTGCGGCGCGAGACCTTCTCGACACGGATGTTCTTTTCGAAGCTGTGAAGCTTCCGGGGATTGTCGATGAAATTCATGTCACACTCCCGTCGATGCGAGATGGACCGCGTTCTCGATGCGCTGGTAGCAGCCGCAGCGGCAGATGTTGCCGGACATCGCCTCGCGGATCTGGTCGTGCGAGGGTTTCGGGTTGTCCATCAGGAGCGCCGCGGCCTGCATGATCTGGCCGGCCTGGCAGAAGCCGCATTGGGGCACGTTGACCTGGCGCCAGGCTTTTTGAACCGGGTGATCGCCGTTCGGATGCAATCCCTCGATCGTCGTGACCTCGCGGCCGGCGACGTCGTTGATCGACGTGACGCAGGAGCGCACCGCCTCCTTGTCGACGATGACGGTGCAGGCGCCGCACAAGGCCTGGCCACAGCCGAACTTGGTGCCTGTCAGCCCGGCCTCGTCGCGCAGGAACCAGAGTAGCGGGAGATTCGGGTCGCCGTCCCAGCTCTGTTCCTGGCCGTTGATCTTCACCTTGATCATGATCGTCCCTCGCTCTTCATAAGCATGAATTAAATGCGCCGGCATGCGCCGGCGGCGGTTCGTGCGTCGTTGCCGCGTTCCGCCGTCATCCCGCGCGGGCAAATCCCGGAGGGAGGCAGGAACGCCAATGGCGATGTCTGGATGTGTTCGATACCTCCCGTTTTGTTCTTATTTGATTGAACTTCGCGCGGCATCGTCACGGCGCGATCGTAGCAGGGATCGCGCCGGTCCGGCATTCACAGCCGGTTGTTCTCGGCGTGAAGAGGTTGCATCTGTGATTTGTCAAAAGCAGGGCGCGGCATCGCGCCGCGCGCATTGCGCAATTGCAAAGCAGGCCGCAGCAAAAAAGCTTCGTCCGCCAGAAAGACTGTACGGACGAAGCAGGATGCCTCAGTCGAGGGAGGGAGAAACGCAGGTGCCGCCGACTTCAATCGGAAAGCGGGCGGCGCTGCGCAGTCATTCAGAGACCAGGACTGAGGGAGCGTGGCCCTCGTAGACGCAGAGTGCAGAAGCGGCGGCCTCGTCGCGATCGTGGGAAGCCACCTCCGTCCGGCTCGCTGGTGCTGGTCTGAACCAGCGAGCGGACGTGGCGTGGGTCCGGCGGCCCTGCTCGGGCCGCCTCGTTCAGGTCGCCTTCGTCAGGCTGCTTTGGCTTTCGCCACGTGGGTCGCGATCGCGTCCATCAGCGCGGGCGACAGGCAGTCATAAGGCTCGAGCCCGATTTCCTTCAGCCGCGAACGGATGCCGGCCATCTGCTCCGGCTTCACGCCGGATTCGATCACCGAGGAGACGAAGGCGGCGAATTGCGGCGCCTGCGAGCCCTGCTCCTGGAACAGTTCGGGATGGATGAAGTCGAGGCCGTAGAACGGATGGTTCTTGTTCTCGATGCGGCCGTACATGTGCGTGCCGCAGGCCTTGCAGGCGTGGCGCTGGATCACCGCGGAGGCATCGACGATCTCGAGCTTGTCGCCGTTCTCGAGCACGGTGACGTTCTGGCGCGGCACCACCGCGACGACGGAGAATGTCGCGCCCTGCGGCTTCCAGCACTTGGTGCAGCCACAGGCGTGGTTGTGGGCGACGTCGCCCTTGATGCCGACCTTGACCTGATGGTCCTTGCATTTGCAGGCGAGCGTGCCGCCGGCGAAGTTGCCGCTGCCCTGTTTGAGGCCGTTGTCGATCGATGGGTGGAGTGCAATAGTCATGGGACGATCCTCCTTGGGGTGATGGCAGTGAGCTAGTAGACGACGACGGAACGGATGGATTTGCCCTCGTGCATGAGGTCAAAGCCCTTGTTGATCTCTTCGAGCTTGAGCACGTGGGTGATCATCGGATCGATCTGGATCTTTCCGTTCATGTACCAGTCGACGATCTTCGGCACGTCGGTGCGGCCGCGCGCGCCGCCGAAGGCCGTGCCGCGCCAGTTGCGGCCGGTGACGAGCTGGAACGGGCGGGTGGCGATCTCCTTGCCGGCTTCGGCGACGCCGATGATGATCGAGGTGCCCCAGCCGCGATGGCAGGCTTCCAGCGCCTGGCGCATCACGGTGGTGTTGCCGGTGCAGTCGAAGGTGTAGTCGGCGCCGCCGTCGGTGAGGTTGACGAGATGCGGAACGATGTCGCCGGTGATCTTCTTCGGGTTGACGAAGTGGGTCATGCCGAACCGGCGGCCCCATTCCTCCTTGGAATCATTGACGTCGACGCCGATGATCTTGTCGGCGCCGGCCATCTTGGCGCCCTGGATGACGTTCAGTCCGATGCCGCCGAGGCCGAACACGACCACGTTGGCGCCCGGCTCGACCTTGGCGGTGTTGACGACCGCACCGACGCCGGTGGTGACGCCGCAGCCGATGTAGCAGCTCTTGTCGAACGGCGCGTCTTCGCGGATCTTGGCGACGGCGATCTCGGGCAGCACGGTGAAGTTCGAGAAGGTCGAGCAGCCCATGTAGTGGTAGATCGGCTTGCCCTTGTAGGAGAAGCGGCTGGTGCCGTCGGGCATCACGCCCTTGCCCTGCGTCGCGCGGATCGCGGTGCAGAGATTGGTCTTCTGGCTCAGGCAGCTTTTGCACTGCCGGCATTCCGGCGTGTACAGCGGGATGACGTGGTCGCCCGGCTTGACCGAGGTCACGCCGGGGCCGATCTCGCGGATGATTCCGGCGCCCTCATGGCCGAGGATCGACGGGAAGATTCCTTCGCTGTCGAAGCCGTCGAGCGTGTAGGCGTCGGTATGGCAGATGCCCGTCGCCTTGATCTCGACCAGGACTTCGCCGGCCTTCGGTCCTTCCAGATCGACTTCGACGATCTCGAGTGGTTTCTTGGCTTCGAAAGCAACGGCGGCACGTGTCTTCATCGTAAACTCCTCAAATTCTCGCAGGACGCCAAGAGGTGGTATCGGTCCTGGTAACGTTCATTTCTTGCCCATGCAGGCGTCTTCCGCCTTGGTGTAGGTCTCGTTCTTCTCCTCCTTCTTGGAGGGACGCTGCCGGCCCCACGCCTCGTTGGAGCGGGCGCGCAGATAGACGTAGAGATCGTCCATGTAGCAGGCGACGTTGGGGTTGTCGCCGAAGGCTGGCATGACGTTCTCCTGCGCGGTCGAGATGTTCTTGCGACCGGAGGCGACGACGCCGAGGAAGTCGCCATAGCTCATGGTCTTGACTGAATCCTTCAACGCCGGTGCGTAGGTGGATCCCATGCCGTCGGGGCCATGGCAGACGTGGCAGTCGGAGTGATAGCGGCGATATCCGGAATAGGTGAACCAGTCCACGGTGCCGTCGGCCGAAATCTTGTAGGTCGGGTTTCCTTCCTTATCGAGCCACTTTCCGTCGTCTTCCTTCTTGACGGCGGTCGGGTCGCCCGGACCGTCCGCAACGGCTATTCCCCCCGAAGTCACGAAGATGATCGCAGCAATGACAAAGCAGATTTTACGCAAGAGATTATCCTCGAAGGCGTTCGGTGGAGACGAGCCGGCGCGTGGAGTTGATCCACGCGCCGGAGCGACACGAAGGTAGGGCTAGTTCGCCGGCAGCGAGAACACGGTCAGCGTACCGCCGAGTGCCGTGTAGTTGCTGAGGGCCGCGTAGCCACCGACTGCGCCGAGACCGGCGGTCGGATCGGTCAGGCCTGCGGCGAGACCGATGCCGGCCCATCCGCCGACGCCCGAGAGCACTGCGACGTACTGCTTGCCGCCGTTCTCATAGGTCGTGACGTTGCCGATGATGCCGGACGGAGTCTTGAACTTGTAGAGCTCCTTGCCGGACTTGGCGTCGACCGCCTTCAGGTAGCCTTCGAGCGTGCCGTAGAACACCACGCCGCCGGCGGTTGCGAGCGCACCCGACCAGACCGAGAACTGCTCCTTGTTCGACCAGACGATCTTGCCGGTCTTGCCGTCCCAGGCGATGAAGTTGCCCATGTGGCTTTCACCCTGCGGCGGATACATCGAGAGCGTCGCACCCACATAGGGCTGGCCCGCGGTATAGCTCACCTTGAACGGCTCGTAGTCCATGCAGACGTGGTTGGTCGGAACGTAGAACAGCTGCGTGTCCGGCGAGTAGGCTGCCGGCTGCTCGTCCTTGGTGCCGAGCGCGGCCGGGCAGATGCCCTTCACGTTGTGGTCCTCGCCCGCCTTGTCGGTCGAAGCTGCGTCGAGCACCTTCGGACGGCCATAGGTCGGCGAGTTCTTGTCCATGTCGACGCCGGAGGTCCAGTTCACCTTCGGATCGTACTTTTCGGCAACCAGCAGTTCGCCGCTTTCACGGTCCATGGTGTAGCCAAGGCCGTTGCGGTCGAAATGCGTCAGGAGCTTGCGCGCCTGGCCGTTGATCTGCTGATCCGAGAGGATCATCTCGTTGACGCCGTCATAGTCCCACTCGTCGTGGGGCGTCATCTGGTAGACCCATTTGGCCATGCCGGTGTCCGCGTCGCGTGCGAAGATGGTCATCGACCACTTGTTGTCGCCCGGACGCTGCTTCGGATTCCAGGTCGAAGGATTGCCCGACCCGTAATAGACGAGGTTCAGAGCGGGATCGTAGGACATCCAGCCCCACGTGCAGCCGCCGCCGATCTTCCATTGGTCGCCCTGCCAGGTCTTCAGCGAGGAGTCGGCACCGACGGGCTTGCCGAGCGACGTCGTCTTGGCCGGATCGACTTTGATCTGGTCGTCCGGACCTTCGGAGAAGGCGCGCCAGACCTGCTTGCCGCTCTTGAGATCGTAAGCGGTGACGTGGCACTGCACGCCGAATTCGCCGCCGGAGATGCCGACCAGGACCTTGTCCTTGACGACCAGCGCCGCCGAGGTGCCGGTCTGGCCCTTGCTCGGATCGCCGTTCGTCGCCGACCAGGCCACCTGGCCCGTCTTGGCGTCGAGCGCGACGAGGTTGGTGTCGGCCTGATGCAGGATGATCTTGCCGTCGCCATAGGACAGGCCGCGGTTGACCGTATCGCAGCACATCACCGGGATGACGTTCGGGTCCTGCTTCGGCTCGTACTTCCAGACGATCTTGTTCTCGTTGGAAAGGTCAATAGCGTAGACCTTGTTCGGGAACGGCGTATGGACGTACATCATGTTGCCAATGATCAGCGGGCCACCTTCATGGCCGCGCAGCACGCCGGTCGAGAAGGTCCAGGCGACCTGGAGCTTGCCCACGTTTTGTGCGTTGATCTGGTTCAGCTTGGAATAGCGGGTATTGGCATAGTCGCCCGCCGGCATCACCCAGTCCTTCGGGTTCTGCGACATCTTGATCAGCTCGTCATTGGCTGAAGCGCTGCCGACGGCGAGAGCCGCCGCGGAGCCAAGATAGGTCGCCAGTAGCACCTTGCGCATAGTTATTCCTCCGTTGGTATCGTTTATTGTTTCCGAAGCGTTGCTCAATCACCGGGCTTCTCGTCCGGCGTCTGCTCGTGCAGGGCGGTCACGATTGGGACCAGAAACGATGGTGCGGTGTTTCCTCCTCCTGATGAGAGCCACGGGTCCACGTGCAGGAGCGGCCCGTTCTTGTTGTTCCTGCCGCAATCCCTAACGACTTCGTCATCGGGAAACTTGCCCAAGAGGGAAGCCGGTTTGCTTGACAGCGCACGGACGCGAAGATTTTGATTTTGCAGTAGCGAATTCAGCGGCTTCCGCGTCGCTTCGGGACCGCGCTCTGCGCTCAGGTTCCCCTTGACGGCGCTGCAACTAAGGCGGAGGATTAACCTTCAAGGGCGGCAATGAAACGATGGCGCTCGTTGCAGAAGACCGCTCAAATTCGAGGTAAACGTCACGCAATCTCGGCTGAGGGCTCCGGAAGCGCTGGTCGCGATTCGCGTCGAAATTTCCGAATCAAACCAGTGGCTGGATTAATGTCCGACACCATTCACACGCTCTCGACGACGGGAATGACGCCGAAGCGCCAGATCCAGAGCTGGATCGACGGGCTGACCAGTCTGTGTGGGCATTTCGACGTCGATCCGCTGGAGGCGTCCTCGCTCGAGGGCCGCATCGACTACACCACCGTCTCGCGCCTGAAGCTGTGTCAGATCGAGGTCAGCCAGCATCGCATCGCGCACACGCTGGCGCGCGCCAAGGCCAACGAACACCCGTACATAAAAATCCACTTCCAGACCTACGGCGTGTCCTATTTCGAGCAGGAAGGCCGTCACATCGAAATCAATCCCGGCGACATCATCGCCTATGACGTATCCTGCCCGCATTCGATCATCAGCCCCGCCTTCACGCGTCACGACGTGGTGATCGTGCCGAAGGCACTGCTGCGCGACCGCGGCTTCCCGTCGCAGCGGATGCCGGCCTGCAAATTGTCGGCGAAGACGGGCACGGGGCGGATCGCCCACGATTTCGTCCACGCGACATTCGACGAGGCGGCCAAGCTGTCGGCGAATAGCGCGGTCGGCGTCGCCGATTCGCTGATCGACCTTTTGCTGCTGCCGCTGCGCGAAGCCGACACGATGTTCGATCGGGTCGGGCCCGAGGCGATGTATGTGCGCGCGCAGTTCTTCATCCGCGAGCACCTGCGCGATCCGGATCTGTGCATCGACCAGATCTCCGCCGAGCTCGGCTGCTCCAAGCGCTATCTGCACATGCTGTTCTCCGAGCGCGGCACCACGGTGAGCGATTACATCTGGCAGGCGCGGCTTCAGAACTGCCGTCAGGAGCTCGAGGCCCACGCCGGCAAGACCATCACCGACGTGGCATTCTCCTGGGGCTTTTCCAGCTCATCGCATTTCAGCCGCGTATTCCGGAAATATTTCGGTGTGGTGCCGTCCTCGATCCACAAGGGGCAGCAGAGCGCCGCGGCCGCGAACGAGCATTAGGCGCACGCCGGGGAGCTCCCGGCGAGCGGCCAATGCGCTCATGCCGTCGTCGCAATGTAGGGAATGCTGGCCAGCAGAGCGGCAAGCAGGACCGCGTTGCACAGCATCCCGCTCCAGTGCAGCCGGCGTAGCCGCCGCGGAGCCTCGGTGTCGCCCGCATCACTCGCGCTGAGCTGGTCGTCCATCCGCTGCATGAACCAGCGGCGCCCGCCAATCGCCACAGCTGCAAGCAGGCCGACCGCCGCGGCGAAGAGCAGCCGTCCGGCGAGGAGGAAAGCCGCCGTCCCGATGATTCCGGCAACGCCCATGACCAGGAAATGGGCATTGAACATTCCACGCAGCAGCAGGGCGACGGGCCGGATGTCGAGCTTCACCAGCAGGAAGGCGGGCGAGGCCAGCGTGAAATAGCCCATCGGAAAGAGCAGGATGATCATGGCGGCTATGGCGATGGCATCTGGCGTCATGCGATCGGCCTTTCTCGTTCGGACCCCGAGGTTCTCCGGCACCACCTATGATAGTGGGGGCCGTCGCCGACATCGACCTAGGCTTTGGTCGGATGCCGTGCCGCACCGCGGAAGCGTGTCCGATGCGCCATGCCCAAAGGTTCAAGCCGGCTCGAGGCCCAACGACCGCGCGCTCTCGATCCAGATCGGCAGCTCGCGCTGATACAGCGCATTGGTCTCCTTGAAGCCGATCGCGGGTTCGAGCACGAAGGTCGCGAGCACCTCCTTCACCTTCGGATCGCTGTTGACGGCGACGCAGAGCTCGGCCAGCCGGTCGACCACCGGCTGCGGCGTTGCCTTCGGCACCGCCCAGCCGGTGAACCCGCTGACGGTGAAGAATTTCGACGTGGCGCCCTGTTCGGGGAGGGTCTTGATGGCCGGAATCGCGTCGACCTTCTTCGAATGCACCGCGAACACGGTGCCGCGGTCGCTTTGCAGGACCGATTGCGCGGCCGTGTAACTGCCCATCGCGGCATCGAGCGTGCCTTCCAGCATTCCGGTCCACATCGGGGCTTCGCCGCGGTAATGGACCGGCTCGATGTTGAGGCCGTATTGCTTGTTGAGCTCGTTGATCGTCATGTGCGGGGACGAGCCCGCGCTGTAGGTGCCGAAGTTCACCTTGCCGCTCTTGCGCGCGAACGCGACGAAATCTTCCAGCGTCTTGACGCCGGTCTTGGGGTTCGCGACCAGCAAAAGGCCGGCGCCCGGAATGACGCTGACGAGTGTCAGGTCCTTGTCCATGTCGTAGCCGGGATTCTTCATCACCACCCGGTTCATGATGTAGGTGGTCGAGATCGAGCACAGGATGGTGTGGCCGTCGGGCTCCGCGCGGGCAACCTCGGCCGTGCCGATCGCGCCGGCGGCGCCGGGCTTGTTCTCGATCACGACGGTCTTGCCGACCTGCTTGGAGATGAATTCGCCGTAGGCGCGCGCGAGCAGGTCGGTCTGTCCGCCGGCCGGGTAGCTGCAAATCATGCGAATCTGCCGCGACGGCCAGGTGCCTTGAGATGTGCCTTGAGATGTGCCTTGTGCCGAGGCGCTGCGCGCGAGGAAGGGCATCGCGAGTGCGGTGGTGCCGGCGGCGACGAAGTGGCGGCGATCGAGTTTTGCGGACATGATTCTCTCCCGGATTTTTACCGAAGCTACTGCATCACGCCGTCTCTGCCATGGTCGGCAGGCGAGACAGATTGGCGCATTGGAAGGTATGGCGCTGCTTGTTCGGACCGACGATCAGCGCGCGCAGCAGCTCGCCGGTCTTGATTTCCCGGGAGAGGGTGGCGCGCAGGTCTGTGGCGGAGGCGCTCACGACTTCACCAAATGGCCGAATGAACCGCCGCATTATACGAAGTGAGACGCTGCCAGCCACATCCGCCGTCATTCCGGGAGCGCGCGAAGCGCGCAGGCCCGGAATCCATTGGGGCCGCATGCTCTGCGGAGAAATGGATTCCGGGTTCGCCCTGCGGGCGCCCCGGAATGACGAACAGAATCACCGCTGAATGATCTTCATCCAGACATCGCCGAGGATCACGGGCTCCCGCGGCGGCAAATAGGTGAGGCCGGCCTGCCTGCCGAATTCGGCGATCTTGCCTTCAGCTGCGAGCTCGGTCAGTGCCTTGTTGACGGCGTCGATCAGGGCAGGGTCACTGGCAAGCCCGACATAACCACGATTGGCGCCGATCGGATAATAGTAGCCGGACGCGGTGATCGCCGTATCCGGATGCGCGGCGCGGTGGGCATCGAAGCGGCCGAGGTCGATCAGTGTCGCATCATAGTCGCCGCTGGCGAGCGCGCCGAGGAGATCGTCGCGGCCGGGAACGAGATGCGTGATGCCGTCGATCAGGCGTCCCTTGTCGAAGGTCATCAGGATCGCATCGCCGAGCGAGCCGCTCTCGATGGCGAGGCGGAGCCCGGCAAGATCGCCGATGTCGGCGATCTTGCGCCCCTTCGCCTTCGGCCCGAGCACCACCGTCATCGGCGAGTAGACGTAAGGCTGGCTCGGGGTGAGCTCGCCGAGCGCGACGCGGCGCCGCCGGTCCTCGCGCGTGGCACCGGTGAAATCCGGCAGGCGCGCCGTCTTCATGCCGGGCTTGACGAGGGAATCCGTCGTCAGCGCATAGCCGCCGACCAGCGCGCAGCGGCCGTCGGAGAGCAGCGCATTGGCCTCGAGCTGCGGGCTGGAATCCTCATCCAGCCTGCTCTCGAACCACTGGATCTTCAGCGGTCGTCCGATCCGCTCCGCGATCGCCTGCGCCAGCAGCACATCGAAGCCGGAATCCGCCTTGCCCTCGTGATGCACCGAGAGCGGCGGCCGGTCCTCGTCGAGACAGACGCTCAACGGACCATCGGCCGCATGCGCAGCATTGGCCGCGAGGACCGCGGCGAGGCTCCAGGCGGCGAGCCAGCGCCTCATGGCTTTCTCCGGCTCGAGATGAAGACCCAGAGCTCCCCGATCTGGTCGTCGCTGAGGATGTCCGCCCAGGGCGGCATCTTGTTGTTCTTGCCGTTCTTCACGGTGGTGACGAAGCGCGTCCTGTCGTCGGGGAAGGTGCGGAGGTCCGGCGTGATGGTGCCGGAGTTCATCAGATTGGGGCCGTGGCAGTGCGAGCATTTCTCGGCATAGGTCGACTTGCCATGGTCGATCTGCGCCTGCACGGGATTGCCGGTTGCGTCATCTGCGGCACGAGCGGTCGCCGCAAGCGCGACCGTCAGCACCGCGACGGCGGCGATCTTCGCCGCCGTCTTGTAAGCCACTTCTCTCAGCATCTTGCCGGGGCTATTGCTTGACCGCAAAGACCCACAGCGAGCCGCCGGGCGGCACCTTGGCGAGCCGCTCGTCGCCGGAGAACAGCGAGTAGACGCCGCCGTAGCCGCTGGTGACGGCGATGTACTGCACGCCATCCTGCTGCCACGTCACCGGTTGTCCCTCGATGCCGGAGCCGGTCTGGAACTGCCAGAGCTTCTTGCCGGTGTCGGCATCGAAGGCCTCGAACTCGCCGGTCAGCGCGCCCGTGAACACGACGCCGCCCGCGGTCGACAGCACGCCGGAGAAGCGCGGGATGTCGGCGGGCGCCTCCCACTTGGCCTTGCCGGTCATCGGATCGATCGCCTTCAGATGGCCGCGCGCGCCGTCCCCGAATTCCCAGGGATCGGTGAGGTCCATGCCGAGATACCATTCGCCCTGCTTGAAGGTGACCGGTTCGGCCTTGTACTTGCCGCCGAAGGCGAGCGTGTTGGCGTAGGCCAATCCGGTCTGCGGATTGAACGACATCGGCTCCCAGTTCTTGCCGCCGAGGATCGACGGATAGACCGTCACCTTCTTGCCCTCGCGGGCGTCCTTCGAAACGTCGGTCTCGATCGGGCGGCCCGTCTTCATGTCGACGCCGGTCGCCCAGTTCACCTTCACGTAGGGATTGGCCGCGAGTAGCTTTCCGTTGGTGCGGTCGAGCACGTAGAAGAAGCCGTTGCGGTTGGCATCCATCAGCACCTTGGTCGGCTTGCCCTCGACGTTCATGTCGGCGAGGACCATCTCGGCCACGCTGTCATAGTCGAACGGATTGTTCGGCGAGAACTGGTAGTGCCACTTGATCTTGCCGGTCTTGGGATCCATCGCCAGCACGGAGCAGGTGTAGAGGTTGTCGCCGGGGCGCACCGCCGAGTTGAACGGGCCGGGATTGCCGATGCCCCAATAGACGGTGTTCAGCTCGGGATCGTAGGAGCCGGTGATCCAGGTCGAGCCGCCGCCGAGCTTCCAGGTGTCGCCCTTCCAGGTGTCGCCACCGGGCTCGTCGGGAGAGGGGATCGAATGGGTGCGCCAGAGATGCTTGCCCGTCGCCGGATCCCAGCCGTCGATGAAGCCGCGGGTGCCGAACTCGGCGCCGGAGATGCCGGTGATGACGACGCCGTCGGCGACCAGCGGGGCCACCGTCATCGAATAGCCTTCCTTGATGTCGGCCGCCTTCTGCCGCCACAGCTCCTTGCCGTCCTTGGCGTCGAGCGCGATCACGTTGGCGTCGAGGGTGGTACGGAACACCTTGCCGTCGTAGAGCGCGGCGCCGCGGTTGATGATGCCGCAGCAGACGATGCGCGGCGTCTCGGCGGGATACTCGATCTTGGATTTCCAGATCTGCTTGCCGGTCTTGGCGTCGACCGCCATGGTCGCGTTGTGCGAGGTCACGTAGATCACGCCCTGGTACACCAGTGGCTGCGATTCCTCGCTGCGATCGTCATTGAAGGAGTAGTTCCAGACCGGGACGAGGTTTTTCACCGTGTCCTTGTTGATCTGGTTCAGGGTCGAGAAGCGCTGGAGATTGTAGCCCATCCCGTAGTTGAGAACGTTCGATGTATCGGTCGCACCCTTGACCAGTTGCTCGGTGGTCTGGGCGTTTGCATACGTTGATGCAAGCATGACGAGGCTCGCGGCCATCGCAAAGCGTTTCATCCGTTCCTCCAAATATGCGCGCCTTTTGACGCTGCGACAGCAACACTCCGCCCGAATGCAAAACGCGTCAATACGAAAGTCGTAAACGTGATGACGGTATGTTGGACGCAGATGTCAGTTACCTTACGCAAACCTGACGACCGACTCTCACTTGTGCGCAGGCGCTGAAAAAATTCCACGGCATGAGGCAATGCCAGCGCGGGGCCG
Source organism: Bradyrhizobium sp. 1200_D9_N1_1 (assembly GCF_052075915.1). Lineage (NCBI taxonomy): Bacteria > Pseudomonadati > Pseudomonadota > Alphaproteobacteria > Hyphomicrobiales > Nitrobacteraceae > Bradyrhizobium > Bradyrhizobium sp. 1200_D9_N1_1. Next base: position 3,051,563 of record NZ_CP197226.1, read on the forward strand.
CCGCGCTCGGGCCGGCGGGTTCCGCGAGTTGTGCGGCGCGATGCTTGCAATTCAGGACTTGAACCGGGCCTCGCTTGTGGACTTATGTCGTGTCGATCCGGCTCGAATCGGAGCTCTTGGTGAGGGAGGTTTTCATGATATCGCGTCGCTCTGTTGCGCTTGCGCTCACGGTTGCATTGCTGTCCGGTCCGGCCTGGTCGGCCTCCGGCAATGCCGTCAAGATGTTCGATACCGACAATGACGGCACGCTCGACCTTGCCGAGGTGAAGAAGGCGGCTACGGCGCTGTTCGCCAAGCTCGATCCCGACCACGACGGGACGCTGGACGCGCGCGAATTGCGCGGACGGCTGACCGCGAAAGAGCTCGCCGCCGCCGACCCCGACCGCGACGGGACTCTCACGCTCGACGAATATCTCGCTGTGGTGGAGCAGCGCTTCAACGCTGCGAATCCGGACAAGGACGGCACGCTCGATGCGAAGGAGCTGAACTCGCGCGCCGGCCGCGCGCTGCTGCGCTTGTTGCGGTGAAAGCAGCCGCGCTTGACTGGGAGCGAAGACGGTTTGCCCGAGAGGGAAATTCGCAAGCGATATGCGACAGTTCGCTGTGTTTGCGCTCCGATTCCAGACTTGCGCTGTGCCTGACGCAGCCCTAGGTTTTGCCTCGCGCGATGTCGCGCTCAATACCTTGGGAGACCCCGGATGGCTTGGAAAGCTCCGAAGATCGTGGAAGTGCCGGTCGGCATGGAAATCAACATGTACGCCTGCGCTTCGCGCAAGTAAGACTGACGAACCTGCCGCGGCTTCGATGGCAAACGCCGTCGAAGCCGTGGTAGTGTTCGGGATGCGCGCGAGAGCTCAAACCTTCTGGATCATGGCTGCCTGCACATTCGCGCTTGCACCGACCTGCGTGCACGCCGAGGAGGGCTTTGATACCGAGCACATCTTCGGCTTCATGATCGGCACCGATGTCGGAAATCCCGGCGAGCGCGAATTCCAGAGCCAGACCACGGGGCGGTTCGGCAAGGGCGGCGGCACCTATCGCGCCCTCGCGCAGGAGGTCGAGATCGAGGTGGTGCCGCTCCCGAACTTCCGCATCGAGCTCGGCGCCACCGCCAGCCTGCACGACATCACCGGCGTCCCCGATATCGACGATCGCCGTCAATTCAATTTCCAGGGCGCCTCGCTCGACCTGCGCTATCGCCTGCTCGACCGCGAGCGCGCGCCGTTTGGCCTGACCGTTGCCGCCGAGCTCCACGGCGATCGCATCGACGAGACCAGCGGCGCCAAGGGGCGGATGTACGGCACCGAGTTCACGCTCGCCTTCGATCGCGAGCTGATCCCGAACTTTGCCATCGGCGCCCTCAACCTGATCTATCAGCCGGAATGGGCGCGCTTCGACGTGGCGGGGCTGTCGGAGAAAAGCTCCACGATCGGCGCGGCCTTCGCCGGCCTCGTGCGGGTGCGGCCCAACATGTTGCTCGGCGGCGAGCTGCGCTACTTCCGGCAATACGAGGGCATCGGCCTCGGCGAATTCTCGGGCCAGGCCCTGTTCGTCGGCCCGACCGCCTATTTCCAGCTCTCCGAGCGCTCGCGCCTCACCCTGAGCTGGAGCATGCAGGCCTGGGGCCGCCCGGCCGGATCGGGCGCCAATCTCGACCTCGTCAATTTCGAGCGCCATCAGGCGCGGCTGGTGTTCGGCGTTAATTTCTAATGCAGGGTCGTCATGCCCGAGCTTGTCCCGGGCATCCACGTTCTCTGTACCGCGGAGCAAGGCGTGGATGGCCGGGACAAGCCCGGCCATGACGACGTGGAAGCGTCAAGGGCTCAAGTTCTAGCCTCGCATGTTAGGACCTCGCGCAGCAGAGAGATCGGCTGTTCCGGCCAACCCTCACGGCGGATTGAAACTTCCGGCTCCTCGGAACGTAGCCTTTCATGCTAAACCTTGATCGCCCTTGCGTGAGGATTCCGGCATGAACCCTATCGACCTGGTGGTGACTGTGTGTGCGGTGCTGTCGCCTGCGACCTGCGAGGAACAGCATCTGGTGTTCAACTATGCGGGGTCGCCGCGGCAATGCGCGATGGCGGCGCCACCCTATATCGCGCAATGGGTTGGCGACCATCCGAAGTGGCAGGCGGTACGGTGGCGCTGCGAATATCCGCACGCGAACGACAAGGCGTGACGCGGCCGTCCTATTTCGTGCAGTCCTTCAGATCCTTGTCGGCGATCGAGAACACCGCGTCGGCCTTGATCTCGATGTCGCGGACGACGCACTGCCGCGCATTGGGATAGCTGACCTTGGCGTCGTAGCGGCCGGGCTCGACGCCGGTGATGCGCAGCCGCTCGTCGTGGTCTACCTCCTTGTCCTTGTCGTTCAGGCACTGGTTCGGTCCCCACTCGGTCTTGCCGGCGGGCGAGAGCTGGAAACCGGAGATCGTCTCCGTCGTCAGGTTCCAGAGCCGGATGCCTTTGCCCTTGCTCTGGGCGGCGGTTTCGCCGGCAAACGTCAACAAGGCGATCAAAGCCAGAAACCAACGCATCAACCGATCCTCCCAAAGGCGCGCCTTTATTCCCTGATCAGGCGCTCGCGGTTCTTTGCCTTGTCGAAATTCCGGGCGCGGTCAAGGCCGATCGGCGCGATCAGCTTCGCTGAGGTAAGATCAGCGCCCTCGAAATCGGCGTCAGTGACGGTGGCTCCGGTCAGGTCGGCGCCGCCGAGCTGAGCATTTTTGAGCGACGCACCGGTCAGGTCGGCTCCCTTGAGGGAGGCAAATTCAAGATCGACGCGCGACAGGTCGGCGTTGCGCGCGTTCAGCCGTTCCAGATTGGCGGATCGCAGCACGGCGCGCATGAGTCCCATCGACTGGTTGCGCATATCGGCGCCAAGATGCGCATCCGCAATCGAGGCGCCGACCAGGCTTGCGCCGGTGAGGTCGGCAGCGATGCGAGCACCGGTCAGGTCCGCGCCGTCTAGACGCACGCGCGCCATCTGCGAGGCGAACAGGTTGGCGCCCTTCAGGCTCGCGCCCGCGAGATCGGCGTCCAGCAGCCACGCCTGATCGAGGATCGCATGATCAAGACGGGCACCGGCGAGTTTTGTCTTGTTGAGGCGTGCCGCACGGAGAATCACCGTGGAAAGGTCGAGACCCGAGAGATCGAGCCCCGACAACCGCTTGCCGGTGAAATCGGCCGGCGCCCCGGCGCTCGCTTTGCGCAGGATGGCCTCGACCTCCTGCCGGCTCATTTCCGCGGAGACCATCGCGGGCGACGTGAGGTCGACGTCACGCATCATGTCCTGCGCGCTCGCCATGGTCGCGACGAGAGCGAGGCCAAGCGTCATGAGGGCGATCATTCGCTTCATCATCAGGCTCCGCTACCGGCCCTGTTTAGCACGCGCTTGGCGTGGTTGCCTATGAGGCATCACGCCCGGCGCGTTCGCCGCCATGTTCGCCCTGGATCCTCGCCACGAGGTCCGCCTTGATCGTGGCGATCTCTGCGTCGCCGCGTGCCCCACGCGGGATGCTGATGGGCACCTCTGCCAGAATGCGCGCCGGCTGCGGCGACAGGAAGAACAGGCGGTCGCCGAGGCGGACCGCATCGTCGAGGCTGTGGGTGACGAGCAGCGTCATCACGGGGCGGCTTGCGACCAGCGTCGCGATCTCGTCGCGCAGGCGCCCCGCGAGCGCGTCGTCGAGCGAGGCGAGGGGCTCGTCGAGCACGAGCAGATCGGGCTCGACTGCGAAGGCGCGAGCCAGAGCGACGCGCCGGGCAAGACCCAGCGACAATTCGCCGGGAAAGTGGCTGCGATGCGCTTCCAGTTCCAGGATCCTGAACAGCTCCGACAGCTTCGCCTCGGAGATGTCTGGAGCCGCAAGCCGCACATTCTGTTCGACCGAGCGCCACGGCAGCAGCCGCGGCTCCTGGAACACCATCCCGATCCGCGCTTCCGGCGGTCGCGCGACGGTCCCGTGGAAATCGCGGTCGAGCCCGAGGATGATGCGCAGCATCGTGCTCTTGCCGCAGCCGGAGGGACCGATCAGCACGCCGACCTCGCCGGATTGAACCGCGAACTTGACCGGGGCCAGCACCTCGTGCATTTCGCCCGCGGCACTCCTGAACGTCTTGCCTGTGATATCGACTTCAAGCCGCACGGGGCCGCCACCTTGTTGCACGGGCCTCGAACGGCTGCACCAGCACGGTCTCGATCACGAGCACGACGGCGGCGAATGTCAGGGAGTAGGCGAGTAGCCGCGGCGTGTCGAACAGCTGGAAGGCGACGCCGATCTCGAAGCCGACGCCGTTCGGCCGTCCCAGGAGTTCGGCGACCAGCACGATCTTCCACACCAGCGACAATCCGGAGCGCGCCGAGGCCGCGATATAGGGCGCAAGCTGCGGCAGCACGACATGGCGGAAGGCACGCCAGCGCGGCATCGCGAACACGCTCGCCATCTCGTCCAGCGAACGGTCGAGCGCGCGCGTGCCCTCGCGCAAGGTGACGATGGCGGTCGGCAGCTTGTTGATGGCGATCGCGGCGATCGCCGCCGCCTCGGTCAGGCCGGCCCAGATATAGGCGAGCACGATCACGACCAGCGCCGGCAGGTTGAGCAGCAGGATCAGCCAGGGATCGCCGAGCCGGTCGGCGAGCTTCACCCGTCCCATCAGGTAGCCGATGGCGCTGCCGAGCGACATCGCCAGCACGAAGGCGAGCGCGACGCGCGCCAGCGTGGCGCCAAGATGCAGGAACAGCGCGCCGCTCGACGCTTCCGCGATGATGACGGTGAGCACGGCAGGCGGGGAGGGCAGCTTTGCGCCGCCGACGAACAGCGCTGCAAGCCACCAGGTCGCGAGGAACAGGGAAAACGAGAGCAGACGCAGCACCTCAGTCTCCGGGGACTGCATGATAGAAGGTGCCGGGGTCGAGTTCGGCCGCCGGCCCGACCAGGTCGCGGCCGCCGGTCTCGGCCAACACGCGATAGAGCACGCGCGCATCGGCCTCCTCGTCGGCGATGCTCCGGCGCGGAATGCCGTCGCGATAACGGTCACGGTAGGTCTTGAGCATGACGGCATCGCTCGTGCCGGTGAGCGGCGCGATCTTCTCCCAGGCGGCGTCGGAGGTGACCAGCAGCTGCTTGGCCTTGCGGGTCATCGCAATGAAACGCGCCACCGCATCGCGGTGGCTTGCGGCCCAGCCCTCGTCGAAGACATAACCGACCGCGGAGACCGCGCCCTTGGCCCCCAACTTCGGCAGGATGTCCTCGATGCCGGCGAGGCGGCGAAAGCCCTTGGCCTCGAGCTGGGCGCAGAAATTCCAGAAATTGAGGCTGGCATCCATTTCGCCGTCGAGCGCCTTGGCGGCGATCAAGGGCGGCGCGCCATAGACGATGGTCGCGTCGGACTTCAGGTCGATGCCGTCCTGCTTCATCCGCGCCTGCAGCAGCAGCCAGCTCTTGTCGATCGCGCCACCACCGACGGCGAGCTTGCGGCCCTTGAGGTCGGCGAGCGTCTTGATCGGCGAGGCCGCGGGCACCATTACGGCGCCAAGTGCGCTGGAATAGGGGTAGAAGGTGAGCTTGGCGCCGAGGGCGCGCTCGCGCGACACCCATAGCCAGTCCGACAGGATGATGTCGGCGCTGCCCGCACGCAGCGCGATCTTGCCGGCTTCGGGGCTCGCAAGCTCGGTGACCTCCAGCGACAGGTCGGCTTCCTTGTCGAGGCCGCCGGCCCGGATCGCAGCCAGCTCCCAGGAGAATGTTCCGGTCTTCTGCACCGCAAGGCGGATGGTATCCGCGGCGCGGACGCTTGCGACCTGTGTCAGCGCCAGCGTCACCGCGAGCGCCAATGTCCGACCAATTGCTCTCATCACCTTGTGAGCCGTTTCCTCGAAGGGAGTGCTTTTCAGGACAATACGCATAGCATAGCTTTCATCGCAACCAGCGGGAGGACGCTCATGAATCTGGCGGGACAGCTACGACCGATTGTCGCCGCATTGGCGGTGCTGGCGGCGACCGTGTCCACGGCGTGCGCGCAGGAGGCCAACGACTATCCGACGGCGGCGCGCGCGGAATATGTCTATGGCTGTATGAAGGCCAATGGCGAGACACGGGCCGCGATCGAGCAATGTTCCTGCTCGATCGACGTAGTGGCCTCGATCGTCACCTATGAGCGCTACGTCACCGCCGAGACCGCGCTCAGCATGTCCCAGGTGCGCGGCAATCTCGGCGTCCAGTTTCGCACGTCGGAGCAGGCGAATTCGGCGGTGAATGATTTGAGGCGGGCGCAGGCGGAAGCCGAGGTGAGGTGTTTCTGATCTAACACCGTCATTCCGGGGCGATGCGAAGCATCGAACCCGGAATCTCGAGATTCTCAGGTGCGCAATCGCGCACTATAGTTCGGTCCCGCGGACCGCCCCGGAATGACGGCGAGACTATCAAGTCCCCGGCTTCTCCACATCCCACTCGTTCCGAAACACATGTCCATCCGTGTCCTTCGCTTCCGCGCGGAAACGCTTGGCGCCGTTGGAGACATAGGTGAAGCGCAGATTGGGATCTTCGGAGATCGAGATGCCGCCTTCCATTGACAGCACGGGGCTGTCGTCCTGCGTCAGCTTCAACTGGTTGATGAAGAAGGCGGGAATATAGAGCTGCGTGACCTGGTCCATTTGCAGGCCGGAATTGTTGGGATGGCCGATCATGATCTGCGCCTCGCGGACGCGGCTCGCCGGCGCGTCCTCGCGCGCGAATTGCCGGTAGCGCATCTGGCCGAGCCGGTTCTTGGCTTCCTCGACATTCTTTCCCGCAGGCGCGGAGCAGCCGCCGGAGGCCTTCACATAGGTCTTGGAAACATAGAGCTGGCCGTCGCTGAGCTCGGCCACCGCGTGGACGTCGGTGTAGTTGTTGACGCGCACGCGCGTGGAGATCTCGCTGACATTGGCATCCGGCCCGAGCTCGAATTTCGCCGCCATTGGCGCCGGATTGCGGTCGATGACCAGCGTGATCGAACGGATACGGCGGGCATCGCCCGGCGAGAGCTTGCTGCGCAGGGTCACCGGCACGATGGCCGCGTCCTCGGCGCGATACGGCATCTCGATGCCGATCACGTTGGCGCCGTCGTTCATTGGACGGTTGCTGAAGATGTCCTGCACCAGGCCCGGCCAGGGATCGTAGGTCTCTTCGGCCTGCGTCGGCGCGGCAAAGGCGACGCCGAGGAGGAGGGCGATCAGGGGCAGGCGGCGTATGCATCCCGTCATGGTCATGGTCCCGTGCGGACGAAGCAGTCAGGGTCCGCGAAGCTCATCCCTGCATAGCGTAGCGCGCCCGCTACTCCCATTCAATTTCCGAAAATGCTGCGGTTGCGTTGCGGGCATTGTAGTCCTCGAACAGCTGCCAGTGCGGCCGTTCCGATTCAGCGGCCTTGTCCGCGGCGGTTCGGATCGGCGCGCCCTTCTTGTTGAGTGTGCGGACGTCGGACAGCATCGTCGTGAGATAACGTCGTTCATCGGCCAGCGCCGCAGGCCACTCGCTCACGGGGCCGTGACCGGGAATGACGCGAATTGCCGGAACCGCTTCAAGCTCCCTAAGCAGGGCAAGCCAGCCGCGAATGCTGCCGTCCATGACCGGAATGTGGCGGAGAAAGACGAGGTCGCCCGCGAACAGCGTCTTGGTCGTCTCGTCGAACACCGTCAGGTCATTGTCGCTGTGCGCGGCCGGCCAGGCCCGCAAGGTCAGGCGTCGCGATCCAAGATCGAGCGTCATCGTGTCCGAAACGAGTAGGGTGGGCGGTACGATCTTCACGGGATCGATCAGCTCGCCGCCCATGATGCGACGGAAATTGTCGAGATAGTAGGGCCCGCGCGTCGCCAGTGCCTGCGGCAGCCTGCTGTGGCCGACGAAGCTGGTTCCTTCCGCAACGAAGGCTGCATTGCCGAAGACATGGTCGGGATGGCCGTGGGTGTTGATGACGTAGCGGATCGGCTTCTCAGTGCGGGCCCGCACGGCCGCCAACAGCGCCTCGCCCTCGCGCAAGCTGCCGCCGGTGTCGATCACGGCGACCGCGTCAGTGCCCACGATGAAGCCGACATTGGCGATGTCGCCCTCGTTCTCGCGCGTCATCAGGGCAATGGTCCCGGAGTGTACGAAGATTCCCGGCGCGACTTCGCTTACAGGCAATTCGGCTGCATCAGTGCGTGCTAGCGTCGCTATCCCGAGCAGGGTCAGGGCAGCGATCATTGAAGCGATGTGAGACACTTTTCCGCCCCAGTTCAAAGGATTTGCTGCATTGCACTGCAACAAAGGGAAGCCAGCGCAAGGTTTGGCAAAACATGGCGCGTCATGCGTTGCATGGATAACATTCAAACAAAACGAGGAGGAAGCGCGATGACGGAGGCCGGACGACATCGTCGCGGGTTGTTCTTGCTGTGGGGTCTGGTTGCGTCCTGCGCGCTGGGCGGCGTCGCCATGGCGCAAACCAGCGAGACCGGAGACCTCTCGTTCGAGCTGGTCGACCCGAAGGTGCTGCGGGTCTGCGCCGATCCGCGCAATCTGCCGTTCTCCAACGAGAAGGGCGAGGGGTTCGAGAACAAGCTCGCCGAGCTGTTCGCCGACAAGCTCGGCAAGAAGCTTGACTACGTGTTCTTCCCGCAGGCGACAGGCTTCGTCCGGATGACGCTGGGCGCACATCGCTGCGACGTCATCATGGGTTTCCCGCAAGGCGACGACCTCGTGCAGGGCACCAATCCCTATTACCGCACGACCTATGCGTTGGTCGCAAAGGCCGGCAGCGGGCTCGAAGACGTCGACACGCTCGAAGATACCAGGCTCAAGGGCAAGCACGTCGGCATCGTCGCCGGCACGCCGCCGGCAACCAATATGGCGATCGCAGGCCTGATGGGCGACGCCAAGCCCTATCCGCTGATGATCGACACGCGCTTCGACAACTCCGCGCAGGCGATGATCGACGACCTCTCGGCCGGCAAGATCGACGCCGGCGTGCTGTGGGGACCGATGGCCGGCTTCTATGCCAAGAAAGCCGGCTCGCTCCATGTCACGCCGCTGGTGAAGGAAACCACCGGTCCGAAGCTGGTCTATCGCATCGGCATGGGCGTGCGTCCCGCCGACCAGAACTGGAAGCGGCAGCTCAACAAGCTGATCCAGGAGAACCAGGGCGAGATCAACAAGATCCTGCTCGACTTCGGCGTTCCCTTGCTGGACGAGAGCGACCGGCCGCTCGGCGCGGAGACGGCCAAGAAGGCGCCATGAGGCGGCGCGTTGCCGCTGCACTGGTCGCCGCCGTTCTGGCGGCACCGGCACTGGCGCAGCAGCCGGAGCCGTTCGAGCCCGAGGGCTACCGCACCGACAATTACCGCGCGCCGGTGCCGGCGACGCTCGCCGGCGCGCGCGTGCTCACCACAGCCGAAGCGGAGGCGATCTGGCGGGACAAGAGCGGCGCGTTCATCGACGTGATGCCGCGCGCGCCGAAGCCGAAAAATCTTCCCGAAGGTACGGTCTGGCGCGATGCGCCGCGCAGAAACATTCCCGGCAGCCTGTGGCTGCCGGATACCGGCTACGGAAATTTGCCGCCAGCCATGGACGATTATTTGCAGCGCGGCCTCGCGCAAGCGTCGCGCGGCGACAAGGCCGCGCTGCTGGTGATCTATTGCCTGGCCGACTGCTGGATGTCCTGGAACGCCGCCAGGCGTGCATTGGCTTACGGCTATTCCAACATCGCCTGGTATCCTGATGGCACCGACGGCTGGGAGCGCGCGGCATTGCCGACCGACGAAGGGCAGCCGGAGCCGCGGCCGGATCAATAGTAACCGTCATGCCCGGGCATAGCCGTCCGAAGGACGGCGTCGCTTCGCTCGCCTATGTCCCGGGCATCCACGTTCTTCGCGCTGTGGGCGAGGCGTGGATGGCCGGGACTAGCCCGGCCATGACGCCGTGGAGGCCTACTGCTTCTGCAGCTTGGTCAGCGTCCCCGTGCCGTTATTGTCGGTTGCAGAGTAGTTCACCCTGTCGCCGGCATGGACGGCATCCAGCATCGCGGCATCCTTGGCCTTGTACTCCTGGAGCATGCCGGCGCCGCCTGCGCTCCCGCCGACCGTTCCCTTCTGCGTCTGCTGGATCGAGATCGTGCCGTTGAGACGGTCGATCCTGGTGACCATTCCGGTCATGTCGTCAGCAAAAGCGCTGGATGCGAGCACGCTGAGGACCGCAGCGCCTGCGAGGATGAATCTGGTGGTTCCCATCGAGGCCTCCGGGCATTTCGAGATTCACATCGACAAGACATCCTAGAGCGATTTGGTTCCGGCAGATAGCGCGGCAAAGGTTAATAGTCGCAATGAGATCGCGGGAACTTCTGCGGAGCCGTCAGCGAGGTTGACGCTATTCCATTTCCTGCTGGATCACACGGCCGAGCGCGAACAGGCGCTGGTCGATCGCGGTCGGAACCTCGCAGACGAACCGCACCACCTTGTGGCGGTCCTCGAAAATGCGGGTCTTCCAGACCAGCTCGTTGCTGAGCGCCTCGACCTTGGCCTCGTCGCGCGGTGTCGCGCCCTGGAGTGCCTGGAGCTGAATTGTCTCGTCGCGGATCTTGTCGGCGGCGTCGCGCTGCTTGCGGCTGACCCGTTCGAGCCCGTTCATGACCTGCGAGCGCTGGGCGTTGAGGGTGTCGAACAGGCCGGCGAAGAGGAGCTTTGCGTTCGCGGTCTTGTCAGCGGCGGAGCCGGCCAGGAATTCCTTCACCGATTTCTCGGCCTCGTCCAGCGGCGTCTTGCGCGCCGACAGTTTTGAGACCAGCGCGCTGATCCTGGCATCGTCCTTCCACTTGGTCTGGACATCGTCGAGCGCCGGGCCGGCCCAGACGGCGGCGAGCGAGATCTCCGGCACTTTCGCCTGGGTGCAGGGCCAGTCCGGATAGCGCGGATCGGCCGCGCGCGCGGCCGTGCTCGCGGCGGCGAGCGCCAGAACGGCCATGGTCACGGTCCGAGCCTTCATCCTTCGCCTCCCGCAGGGCCCCGTCGCGCCAGCCCGCGCGAGGGATCATAGGCCAGAATCGCACCGATCATGAAGACGATTGTGCAGGTCGCAACCACCGCCAGCGAGATCCAGTTGATTTGCCCGTAGAGCGCAAAACGGATCAGTTCGACCGCATGGGTGAACGGATTAGCCTCACAGAGATAGTACAGATAAGGGCTGCCCTCCTGCACCCGCCAGAGCGGGTAGAGTGCGGAGGAGGCGAAGAACATCGGGAAAATCACGAAGTTCATCACGCCGGCGAAGTTTTCCAGCTGCTTGATGCCGGAGGAGATCAGCATGCCGAGCGAACCCAGCATCAGTCCGGACAGGATCAGCGCGGGCAGCACGGTGAAGTAGCCGGATGATGGCGGCGTGATGTCCCAGAACCAGGCGATCAAGAGGAACGCATAGACCTGGAGCAGCGACACCGCGGTGCCCGCCAGCAGCTTGCAGAACAGCAGGAAGCCGCGCGGCAGCGGACTCACCAGCAGCGTGCGCATATTGCCCATCTCGCGGTCATAGACCATCGAGAGCGAGGACTGCATGCCGTTGAAGAGCTGGATCATCGCCATCAGCCCCGGCGCGATATAGACCTCGTAGAGGATGTAGGTCTCGTAGGGCGGGATGATGGAGATGCCGAGCACCTGGCGGAAGCCGGCCGCGAAGATGAAGAGCCACACCAGGGGGCGCACCAGCGCCGAGACGAAGCGTTCGCGCTGATGCAGGAAGCGCAAGCCCTCACGCCAGACGATGCCGGTGAGGCAAGTCATGTACTCCTGGAACGAGAAGCCGCGCGGCGCCTCGCGCGTGGTGATGCTGCTCATACGCCGCCTCCCGGCACTACTTGCGCGCCGGTCAGGCGCATGAAGGCGGTGTTGACGTCCTGTGCGCCGGCTTCGGTGACGACGCGGCTCATCGGCCCCTGCGCCAGCACCTTGCCCTGGTGCAGCACCACGAGGTCGTCCCCGGCCATGATCTCGTCGAACAGATGCGTGGCCCAGAGCACGCCGATGCCTTGCTCGGTGACGAGCTGGCGGACGTGGCTGATGATATCGGCGCGCGCCTTGACGTCGAGGCCGACGGTCGGCTCGTCCAGCAGCAACAGGCGCGGCCGGTGCAGCAGCGCGCGTGCGATCTCCAGCCGCCGCATCTGGCCGCCGGAGAGATCGCGCACCTTGCTGCCGGCGCGCTCGGAGAGGCCGATGCGGCCGAGCAGTTCGGCGCTGCGCGCGGCCGCCTCGCGGCGGCTGATGCCGTGCAGCGCGGCGTGATAGAGCAGGTTCTGCGTCAGCGACAAATCGAGATCGAGCGTGCGCGGCTGGAACACGACGCCGAGCAGCCGCAGCGCCTCGCCGGGGCTCTTGCTGACGTCATGACCGAAGATGCCGACGCGGCCGGACTGGATGCCGAACAGCCGCGTGATGAGCGAGAACAGCGTGCTCTTGCCGGCGCCGTTGAGGCCGAGCAATGCGGTGAAGCTCGCGGGCTGCACGTTGAAGGAGACGTCCATCAACGCCCGGCGCGGGCCGTAGGCATGGCTGACGCCGTCGACCGACAGCGCCGGCACCGCCGCCGGATCTAGCTTCGGCGCGCTGTCGCGCGGCTCGGCGATGGAGGCGGGACTGGTCATGGCGCGATCGCGATGCCCCAGGGCAGTTCGCCCACCTGAATGGTCTTGATCACCTTCTGCGCGGCGACGTCGATCACGGAAACATCGTTCGACACGCCGTTGGTGGTGAGCAGGTATTTTTCGTCCGGCGTGAACGCCATGTGCCAGACCCGCTGCCCGACCAGCAGGTATTTCGTCACCTTCCGCGTCGCGACATCGACCACGGCGATACGGTTGGCGGGGCCGAGCGCGACGAAGGCGGTCTTGTCGTCCCTGGTCATGCCGATGCCGACTGGCTGGATGGCCTCTTTCCGCAGGCCCGGAATCTCGAACGTGACCTTGCCGATCACCTCGTGCTTCCCGGGATCGATAATCGAGACCGTACCGCCGATCTCCGAGGACACCCACAATTCGGAAGCGTCGTGCTTGAACTCCGCAAAGCGCGGCCGCGCGTCGACCAGCACGTTGGCGACGATCTGGCGCGAGGCGGTGTCGATGAAATGCGCCATGTTGGTCGTCTCGGACGTGTTGATCAGCGTCTTGCCGTCGGGGCTGATGGTCATGCCCTCGGGCTCGACGCCGACCTGGATGTCGCCGAGGCGGGCGCGCTTCTCGAGATCGATCACGGTCACCGTGTTGTCGTTCTCGTTGGCGACATAGAGGATCTTGCCGGCGGCATCCTGGGCGAACAATTCGGGGTCGGGGCCGGAGGGCAGGCTGTCCACCACGCTTTGCGTCTTGGCGTCGATCACCTGGATGGTGTCGTCGTCGCCGACCGCGACCATCACGAACTTGCCGTCGCGCGTGAAGTCGATGCCGCGCGGGCGCTGGCCGACCTTGATGGTCTTGGTCACCGTCCAGCTGTCGGTGTCGATCACCGAGACCGTGTTGCTCTTCTCGTTCGAGACATAGGCGATGTAGGCGTGCGCGGGCGCGGTCATGAGCGCCAGTCCAGAGAGAAGCCCAACACGCCACATGCGCGACATTCCGCTGCGGATTGGTTTCACCTCCCCCGCTTGCGGGGGAGGTCGCATCGCATCGATAGATGCGATGCGGGTGGGGGCTCGCTCCTCTTGGGGGCTCTCGCGCGCGGAGACACCCCCACCCCAACCCTCCCCCGCAAGCGGGAGAGGGGGCGCAGCGTCGTTGCGGCGAGGGCTCGATCTCATCACATCGCTCACTTCAATTTGCATTTGCTCTCCGGACGGTCGTAGCCGAGCGTATCGAGCTCGGAGACCTGGTGCAGAAAACCTTCCTGCGGCGACACCGACACCACCATGCGGCCGTCGACCAGCAGGATCGGCTGGCGCAGCTGGAGATTCCAGTCGCGCAGCGTCAGCCGCGTGCCCTTGAAGGCGGCGACGGAAAAATCCGGCCCCTTGATGAAATCTGCGACCTTTTTCACATCGCCGGAATTGGTGCGCGAGGTGGCTTCGCCAATCATCCGCACAGCCGTCCAGGCCTGCATGTCGAGCGCCGTCATCCGCCGCGAGTTCAGCTTGACGAAGCGGTTCTGCATCTGGATTGCGCCCCACTGGTCCTGCGCGGCGTCCCAGCTGCGCGGCACGAGGCCCGCCGAGCCGGCGACGGGCCGCGGATCCCAGGTGCGGTAGGGCAGATAGGCGCCGAACACCTCGCTCTCGTCGGCGGCGACCAGCACGTCGTAGCTAGGGGCCTGCTGCGTGAACACCGGCATCTGGCGCTGGATCAGCGTCACGCCTGAGTCGGTGCGGCGCGCTCCGCCGGCGTCTTCAAAGGTGCGCTCCTGCACGATCTTGGCGCCGAATCGTGTGGCCGTGCGCCTCAGCGCATCGGCGAACAGCTTGTCCTCGTCATGCGAGCCGACCACGAGCAGCCAGCGCTTCCACTGCTTCCACACCAGATACTGGCCGAGCGCGTCTGCCAGCATCGCGCGCGTCGGCGCGGTGTGGATGACATTGGCGCGGCAATCGGCCTCGCGCAGCCGCTCGTCGATCGCCCCGGCGTTGAACAGCAGCGTGCCGCGCTCGCGCAGGGCGTCGGCCACTTTCAGCAGCGCATCCGCAGGCAGATCGGCGATGATGAAGCCGTTCTTCTCGGCGAGCGCGGTCGCGGCCTGCACCAAGTCCTCGCCTTCCCTGATGCGGCGCTCCTCCAGTGCAAAGCGCTGGCCCAGGAATTTTCCGGTGGTGTTGTTGTCCTCGATGGCGAGGCGAGCGCCGGCGACGCCGTCATTCTCCGCGGGCTGCTCGACCAGCGACAGCGTCGATCTGGTGCCGGCGAGTCCGAGATAGCCGACGCCGATCATGACAGGGTCGGCCGCGAACGCGCTCGTCGCAGCAAGACCTAAGCCGATCAGGCCGACCAACCATCGGATCATGTTTCCTCCAGGCGTTCTCCCCGGCTTGACCGCCGATGGAGAATTGTCTCTGTTAAAGCATGACCGATTTGTCAGGGCATGCAACCCCGCATTTCGTCCTCGCGACGCGAGGCGGCGGAATCACGATCATGCGAGCGCTGCTATGTTTCGCCGCTTTGCTGTTGACGGGCTCAGTCGCGCTCGCCGATCCGCCGAAGCTCGCCGTGTTCGACTTCGAGCTGATCGACACCAGCCTGCCCGGCGAGTTCTACGGCTCCAAGCCCGAGCTGGTACGGCTGGATCACATCAGCGAGCAGCTGCGGACGGAGCTGGCTGATTCAGGCCGGTTCCAGGTGCTCGACATCGCGCCGGTCAGGGACGCCGCCCGTCACGCCAACTTACAGGCCTGCGGCGGCTGCGACCTCAAGCTCGCCGGGCAGCTGGGTGCCGACCTGGAGATCACCGGCATGGTGCAGAAGGTCTCGAACCTGATCATCAACCTCAACATCTACCTGCGCGACGTGAAGACCGGCAACATGATCACGGTGGCGAGCGCCGACATGCGCGGCAACACCGACGAATCCTGGACCCGCACGATGAGCTATCTGATCCGCAACCGGTTGCTGGCGCCGAATTACGGCAAGCCATGAGATCTTCGCCACTCCCCCCCTTGCGGGGAGAGGCCGGAATTTGCGCCACAAGTACAATTCTCACCGTCTCTGCCGAAGCAGCCCCTCACCCCAACCCTCTCCCCGTAAGTACGGGGAGAGGGGGAGGAGAGAGCGAGCTCACCCCTTCAATCTCTCCGCATGCCAGTTGAGATGATCGCCCATGAAGGTCGAGATGAAATAATAGCTGTGGTCGTAGCCCGCCTGCCGCCGCAGCGTCAGCGGGATGCTCGCTTTCGTGCAGGCGGCTTGCAGCAGCTCCGGCTTGAGCTGCTCCTTCAGGAAGTTGTCGGCATCGCCGACATCGACCAGGAAGCCCGAGTATTTCGCGCCATCCTCGATCAGCGCCACGGTGTCGTGGCTGCGCCAGTTGTCCTTGTTGGGCCCGAGATAGCCGGTCAGGGCCTTGATGCCCCAGGGCACCTGCGACGGCGCCACGATCGGCGCGAACGCGCTCGCCGCGCGATAGCGGTGCGGGTTGCGCAGCGCCACCGTCAGCGCGCCGTGGCCGCCCATCGAATGGCCCATCACCGACTGCCGCCTGGCATCGACCGGAAAGTTCTCGGCGACCAGCTTCGGCAGCTCGTCGGTGACATAGCTCCACATCCGATAGTTGCGCGCAAACGGCTCCTGCGTCGCGTCGACATAGAAGCCGGCCCCGAGGCCGAAATCATAGGAATTGTTGGGATCGCCCGGCACGTCCGGCCCGCGCGGCGAGGTGTCGGGCGCGACGAAGATCAGGCCAAGCTCGGCGCAGGCCTTGCGGAATTCGCCCTTCTCGGTGACGTTGGCATGCGTGCAGGTGAGTCCCGACAGATACCAGACCACGGGAAGCTTTGCGCCGTCCGCATGCGGGGGAACGTAGACCGAGAACACCATGTCGGTTCCGGTCGCCTGGCTCGCATGGCGGTATACGCCCTGCACGCCGCCGTAGGATTTATTGGTCGAGACAGTCTGAATCGTCATGCCCTAACTCCAGTGGCACTTAACCACATCAACATTGCAACGCTTGTGTGACCGAATTTGTGGCGGCTGCCCGCGCGTCAGGCGACGCCGCTGTCGATCGCCAGCCGCACCAGCTCGACCGAGGTCTTGACCCCGAGCTTCTGGCGCATGATCGACGAGGTGTTGGCGACCGTCTTGTAGGACGACTGCACTAGCCAGGCGATCTCGGACAGGCTCTTTCCGGCGCTGAGCAGCCGCAGGATCTCCATCTCGCGCGCGTTCAGCTTGGACAGCGGGCTTTGCGCCAGTGCCGGCCCGGCGAAGGCGATGCTGCGCGCGATCGCGCTCGGAAGATAAGTGCCGCCGCTTCCGACGGTGTGGATCGCCTCGACGAGATCGTCGGGGTCGCCGGTCTTGGAGACGTAGCCCTTGGCGCCGCATTCGATTGCGCGGGCGGCGAAAGCGGGGTCGTCGTTCATGCTGAACATGATGATGCGGGCCTCGGGCGCGCGCTCGAGGATGCGGCGCGCCAGCTCGAAGCCGGAGACGGTCGGCAGGTTGATGTCGATGACGCAGAGGTCGGGGCGCTCGACAATGAAGACGCACTCGCCGTCTTCGGCGTCGGCGGCCTCCAGGATCTCGATCTCGCCCTCGTCGGCCAGCACGGCACGGCAGCCGGAGGCAACAATGGGATGATCGTCGACGATCAGAATGCGCATAGGCGTTCCCCGCGACAGCGCGTTCCCTGTGACTGAACTTGCCTGTTTTGCGCCGCATGATACCGACAGGAGAGCCACGCGCGTCTCATGTCGCCTCATGCAACCCGGCCGGGATTGCTGTACGCTTTCGATTAGATATCGGGCGCTTCGCCTCTGTCAACGTCATCGGACAGGTGCGGGTCAAGCTTCGCGAGGCACAGGCGACACCAATGTGGCAAAATCTATCCTTGCGCGCGCGCATCAACCTGCTGCTGGCGCTTCTGCTGGCGCTGGGGCTCGCCGTCAACATCGGCCGCCAGGTCACGGAGGCGGGGCCGCGGGTGCAGGCCGAGGACCAGAGCGTGATCCGGCTCGCGCGCGAGTTCATCGAGATGATCGTGGCGGACCTGAACGAGGCGCCCGATCCGGATGCGAGGCTGAACCAGATCGCGCGCGATCTCAGCCGGCTGCGTCATGTCAGCATCGCGCTTCATGATTCCGGCGGGAACCCGCTGACGCCGCCCCGGCCCGACGCCGATGACGACACGCGCGGGCCGCCGGCCTGGTTCGTCAGCCTGGTTCATCCCGACCAGACCGCGGTCAGCGTGCCCGTCTCGATCCATGGCAAGCCCGGCTCGCTGCGGATCACCTCGCATCCGGACGACGAGATCGCCGAGATATGGGACGGCATCGTGACCCAGCTCGAGGTCGGCTCGGTGATCGCGCTCGCGCTCTTCCTGGTGATGATGACGGTGGTCGGGCGGGCGCTGGCGCCGCTCCAGTCGCTGGCGGAGGCGATGACCGAGCTAGAGGGCGGGCACTATGAGGCGCGCGTCGCGCCGGGCGGCGCGCCCGAGCTCGCCGCGATCTGCACCAAGCTCAACCATCTTGCGGCAACCCTCGGTGAGGCGGTCGAGGACAAGCGGCGGCTCGCCGAGCGCGCGGTGTCGCTCCAGGACGTGGAGCGCAAGGAGATCGCGCGCGAGCTGCATGACGAGTTCGGGCCGTATCTGTTTTCGCTGCGCGCGCATGCCAGCGCGCTGGCGAAACAGGCGGATGGACGCGCGCCGAGCGCGGACGCCGTGCGAAAACACGGCAGCGCCATGCTGGAACAGATCAACGCGCTCCAGCAATTCACCCGCCGCGTGCTGGAGCGGCTGCGGCCCGTCGGCCTCGCCGAGCTTGGCCTCGGCCAGGCACTCGAATCGCTGTCGCGGCTGTGGCGGGAGTCGCATCCCGACGTCACGATCCAGACCACGATCGCGTCCGGGCTCGGGGCGACGGGAGAGACCGCCGACCTCACCATCTACCGCGTCGTGCAGGAAGCGCTCACCAACGTGTTCCGTCATGCCGGCGCGACCGCGGTCAATGTCGTCATCGAGCCGGCGGAGCAGCTCACGCGCGATGGCCGCTTCTGTGCCCGGGTGCGGGTCAGCGACAATGGCCGCGGCATGGAGCCAGGCCAGAAGCTCGGCTTCGGCCTCGTCGGCATGCGCGAGCGGATTCTGGCGCTGGGCGGCACGCTCAACGTCGTCTCCGGCGACGGCGGCTTGACCGTCGAGGCGCTGGTGCCGACGGCGGCGGCCTGATCGGGAAAAATTCCCGATTTGGTCGGGAAAACGGGTGCGGATATTGCCCGATCTTTTGTGGCTGGCGCGTGAGCTTGTGCCGAATACACTCGTCTCGACCAAACGGCGAAAATCAAAACAGCCGGTGGTCACGGATGGGAAGGCTGGGATGGTCAAGCGTCTTTGGTTCAAGCGTCATTTGTTGATGGCCTCGGTTTCGACAGGGCTGCTGTCGGGGGTGGTCGTTGCGGGCCCTGCCGGGGCCGCGCAGAATGAGGAGACCAACGTTCAGAACCTGCCGCCGGTCGAGGTGACGGCGCCGCCGCCCGCGACGACAAGGCGCAACGTGCCGTCGCGGCCGGTGGCGCAAGCAGTAGCATCGTCGTCGACCCGCCCCAAGACGCGCATCTACGTCTACCCGACCGCGCCGGGCACCGGCAGGGGTCTCGATGTCGACAAGGTTCCGTCGGCCATCAACGCCGTCGATGCCAACCAGATCAAGCGGACCGGCTCGCTCAACGTCACCGACGCGCTGCGCGACAACATCGCCGGCGTAAATATCACCGAAGTCACCGGCAATCCGTTTCAGCCGGATGTCGAATTCCGCGGCTTCGTTGCCTCGCCAGTGACGGGCACGCCGCAGGGCCTTGCCGTGTACCAGAACGGCGTCCGCATCAACGAAGCCTTCTCGGACGCGGTCAACTGGGACCTGATCCCGACCGCCGCGATCAGGTCGGTGACGCTGGTGACCAACAATCCCGCCTTCGGCCTCAACGCGCTCGGCGGGGCCCTCAATCTGCAGATGAAGGACGGCTTCACCTATCAGGGGGCCGAGCTCGACGTCATGGGCGGCTCGTTCGGCCGCATCCAGGGCTCGGCGCAATGGGGCAAGCAGGTCGACAAGAATTACGGCGTCTACGCCGCGCTCGAAGGCCTGCACGACAACGGCTTCCGCAATTTCTCGCAATCTGACGTGCGGCGCTTCTACGGCGACGTCGGCTACAAGGCCGGCGACAGCGAATTCCACGCCAACATGGGCATCGCCAAGAACGATTTCGGGGCCAGTGCCACCGTTCCGGCCGAGCTGCTCGACAAGTATTGGGGCGCGACCTACACGACGCCGCAGACCACAAGCAACCGCGTCGGCTATCTCAATTTCACCGGAAAGGTCGATGCGACGCCGACCTGGACGCTGGAAGGCACCGCGCATCTGCGCAGATACGAGCAGAAGCTGGTCGACGGCAACCCGACCGATGTGCAGGAATGCGGTGCGGATCCAACGCTGCTTTGCTTCGGCAATGACACCACGCCCGCGAACGGTACCAACGGCGTGCAGCTCGCCAATCCTTTTGCGCCGGGAACGATCCTCGGCGAGATCGACCGCAGCTCGATACGGTCGACCAGCTTCGGCGTGTCGGGGCAGGCCACCAACACCGATCAACTGTTCGGGCACGACAATCGTTTCGTGATGGGCACAAGCTACGACGCCAGTGTCACGCGCTACAATGCGACCGCCGAGATCGGCACGATGGGAGAAGACTACGTCGTCAGCGGCAGCGGCATCTTCCTGGGACCGACCGGCGTACCTGACACCGTCGCAGGTCCGGTCTCGCTGCGGACCGTCAATCAGTATAACGGCCTCTACGCGATGGACACGTTCAACGTCACGGATGCGCTCGCCATCACCGGCGGCGGCCGCTTCAACGTGGCGCGCATTACGCTGGAGGATCAGCTCGGCACCAGTCTCAACGGCGATCACACCTTCACCCGCTTCAATCCGGTGATCGGCGGCACCTACAAGATCACGCCGGAGCTGACGGCCTATGCCGGCTATTCCGAGGCCAACCGCGTGCCGACGCCACTCGAGCTCGGCTGCGCCGACCCGGTCCGGCCCTGCCTGCTCGCGGCGTTTCTGGTTTCGGACCCGCCGCTGAATCAGGTCGTGTCCAAGACCATGGAGGCAGGTCTGCGCGGCACCAAGGAGCTGAACATCGGTACGCTCGGATGGAAGATCGGCGGCTTCCGCGCCACCAATTATGACGACATCGTCGCCGTTCCTGCGGTCGGACGCACCGGCTTCGGCTATTTCACCAATGTCGGCAGGACGCGGCGTCAGGGGCTCGAGGCCGAGGTCAACATCAAGTCGCCCACGCTCCAGTTCCAGGCGAGCTATGCGTTCGTCGACGCACGCTATCTCGACGCTTTCGAGCTCGGCTCCGAAAGTCCGTTCAGGGATCCCGTGACCGAGACCATCCAGGTCCTGCCCGGCGACCAGATTCCCGCGATCCCGCGCCACCGGGTCAAGGTCGGCATCGACTACAACGTCACCGACGTCTGGAAAGTCGGGGGCAATGCGCTGTTCGTCTCGAGCCAGTATTTCGTCGGCGACGAGTCCAACCAGTATTCGAAGCTGCCGTCCTACACCGTGTTCAATCTCCACACCTCGTACCAGGTCGCGAAGAACATCCAGCTCTATGGCAAGGTCGACAACATCTTCGACAAGCGTTACGCGACCTACGGACAGTTCTTCGACCGCGAAGCCTTGCCCAACTTCACCAATGGTGGCGCAGAATTCACCGACCCGCGCTCGCTGAGCCCGGCAAGGCCGCGCGCGTTCTATGCGGGGATGCGGGTGACATTCTGAGTTCGGCGGATCGACCTTTCGCCAGGCTCGTGATGGGGTGTCGGCACCGACCTGTTCTACCTTAGGCCGATTGACACAATGTTCATGATTTGTTCTTATGCTGGCCGTCCAGCCAGGGAGCGAGCCATGGACAACCGCATCAATGAAATCCGTAGAGTCATCAGAGCGTTACGTGTCAGCATGCGTGAGGCTGAAGCGATCATGCATGAACAGATCAACCGGGACGAGGACTGCACTTTCGTGGCCCACGAGGTCATGAAGATGCGCACGGTGATGAGCGGGCTCGTCCAGGAGCGAGCCGCCCTTGGTGACACCGACCCGATTGTCGTCGCCAGCCTCTTCATTCCCCGCCGGCGGCCGACGCCGCCGCGCGTCCATGCCGAGAAGCGCCGTCTTGTCCCGCCGCGAGAGGTGGCACGGGCATGAAGGGGGAGAGGCCGACCTACTTCTCCGACATGCAGGAGCCGCCGGAATTCCTGAAGGCGCTCGATCATGCGCGGCGCCTGTCTTGCTACGAAGGCTGGTGCCGGATGCACATCGAGGCCATCCAGGTCGCGATCGATCAATACGCGGAGGCGGCTCTCGGCAATCGGGAGTTCTTCCTCAACAAGCCGCACAGCATCGGCGGGAGTCGCAAGGCCGGCGACGTGCCGTGACATCGTGGATTCGCTTGGGCCTCAATCTTTCGCAAGCGTGAACTCGACGCGCGATCTGCAGACGGGAGGTTGGAGCGGCACGATCTACCCCCGGCTCAGCCGTTCGCGCAGAAACTCGATGAAGCGCTGCGTCTTGGCGCCCGACGGCTCTTAACGGACCGGAAACCATGGCAAATGATCCGAAAATTTTAACGAAACTGTTTGGCTGTCTGCGCGTCGGTTTGCCGGAGGGCCCGTCTGATGACAGAGCACCAGTTGAGAGAGCAGGAATCCCGGATCGCGCGTTATCGGCATCTGGAACGGGAAGTGACCGACCCGCTTGCCGCGTGTCTGCTTCATAGCATCATCGAGGATCTTGAAGCCGAGCTGCGCAGGGACCGACCGGATTGGCACGGGCCGCGCGATTAACGCTTTCTTAGCGCTAATCATGCGGATTGTTTGCGGGGGACTACCAGGGGAGACGGCTCCCATGCTGAAGGATGGCACCTACACGGCGTGGTACAAGACGCCCCTCGATCAGGGGACGGGTATCGTCCATGTCGCAGACGGCCAGATTTGGGGCCGTGACAGCCTGATGACGTATCACGGCTCCTGCCAGGTCGACGGCGATCGCTTCACCGCAACCGTGTTGACGAAACGTCATACCGATGGACGTGCGACGGTCTTCGGCGTCGATGATGAACTCACGCTGGACATCGAGGGACACTGCCCCGGCAAGATCGCGACTTACACGGCGACGGCGCAACAAGTGCCGGGAATGATCCTCCATGGAACGCTCATTCTGACGGAACAGAAGCCGGCGGCACCTGAACAAGCCGGACAGGTCCCTGCGTTCAATCCCCGCAAGCTTCCAAAGCTTCCCAAGCGCTCGCGCTGATCGCGGGAGCGCTTCGCCGGCCGGCCGGGTCGCCCGCATCCTTATGTCGCGGCCCGGGCGGCGCAATTCTGCATCCGACCTTCCTCAAAGCTCGCTTCTCAAACCGCCCGCGACCGGTCATTGTGCCGCCGCACCAGCATCATCCCAGGGGCAGCATCACATGTCGGACAAGGTCTCGCGTCGCCAGTTTGCCGCGCTGGCGGGATTGTCCGCGGCGGCAATCGCAAACCCTCTGGACGGCGCCGACGCCAAGCCGGCGGCCGCTGCCTCGCGCGACAGCGGCTTTCCGGAAGGCTTTCTCTGGGGCACGGCGACCTCGTCCTACCAGGTCGAGGGCGCCGTCAACGAGGACGGGCGAGGGGCCTCGATCTGGGACAGGTTCGTCCGCATCCCCGGCAAGATCGAGGACGGCTCGACCGGGGATCGCGCCAACGAGCACTATCACCGCTACAAGGAGGATATCGCGCTCATCAAGGAGCTTGGCTGCAAGGCCTACCGCTTCTCGATCGCATGGCCGCGGGTGTTTCCCGACGGCGACGGCAAGCCGAACCCCGGGGGCCTCGACTTCTACAATCGCCTGGTCGACGAGCTGCTCAAGAACGGCATCGAGCCGTGGATGACACTCTATCATTGGGACTTGCCGCAATCGCTCCAGGACCGCTTTGGCGGCTGGCGCTCGACGGAGACCTGCAAGATCTTCGGCGACTATGCCGCCTATGTCGCCGAGCGTCTGACCGACCGCGTCAAGAACGTGTTCACGCTGAACGAGAGCGGCCGCTTCGTGCAGTTCGGCTATGGCCTCGGCATCGATGCGCCCGGCGTGACGCTGCCGCAAGGAGAGGTCAACCAGGTCAGGCACAACAGCGGGCTCGCGCATGGGCTCGCGGTGCAGGCGGTGCGCGCCCATGGCCGCCGCGGCACCAGGATCGGGCCGGCCGAGAACATCGACGTCTGCGTTCCCGCGATCGACACGCCCGAGCATGTCCGCGCCGCCGAGATCGCGCTACGCGA
Source organism: Bradyrhizobium sp. 1200_D9_N1_1 (assembly GCF_052075915.1). Classification (NCBI taxonomy): domain Bacteria; kingdom Pseudomonadati; phylum Pseudomonadota; class Alphaproteobacteria; order Hyphomicrobiales; family Nitrobacteraceae; genus Bradyrhizobium; species Bradyrhizobium sp. 1200_D9_N1_1. Next base: position 3,075,589 of record NZ_CP197226.1, read on the forward strand.
GATGAACGCGGGTTATCTCAACGTCATCATGACCGGCAGCTACACCGAGGCCTTCCTGAAATACGCCGGCGCCAATGCGCCGAAATACACCGACGCGGAGCTGAAGATCATCTCCTCGCCGGTCGACTTCCTCGGTCTCAACATCTACGCGCCGCAGAACTATGTGGTGCCGTCCGACCAGGGCGCCGGCTTCATGCCGCTGCCGATCCCGAAATCCTTTCCGCACATGAACTCGGACTGGCTCCGCGTGGCGCCGGAGACGATCTACTGGGTGCCGAAGCTGGCGGCCAAGATCTGGAAGACGGATGCGATCTACATCAGCGAGAACGGCACCTCCGGTGACGACGTGGTGACGCCAGACGGCAAGATCTACGACACCGACCGCATCATGTACCTGCGCAACTATCTCGCCCAGCTCCAGCGCGCCACCGCCGAAGGCGTGCCGGTGCGCGGCTATTTCCTCTGGAGCCTGATGGACAACTTTGAATGGGTGTTCGGGCTGAGCAAGCGCTTCGGGCTCTATCACGTCAATTTCGACACCCAGGTCCGTACGCCAAAGCTCAGCGCGAGCTACTACCGCAACGTGATCGCGAGGAACGCGGCGGGGGTGTAGCTGCGGTCTCGGTGCCTTCGCCTCTCCCCGCGTGCGGGGAGAGGCCGGAATTTGCGGCAGCAAATTCCGGGTGAGGGGGACTCTCCGCGAGTCCATCTGTCACCGTCCTTGCCGAAGCTCCCCCTCACCCGGATTTTCCGCTGCGCGTAAAATCCGGCCTCTCCCCGCAAGCGGGGAGAGGCGAAGGGGAGGCACCGCGCATTGACTCAACTCTCCCCCTGATTCACAACGCCTCTCAACACTCATAACAAGAGGACAACGCCAATGGCTGACGCGCTGATCATCGATACCTGCCGGACACCGCGGGGCGTCGGCAAGGCCGGCAAGGGAGCGCTCTCGGGCATTCATCCGCAGCAACTCGGCGCAACCGTGCTGCGCGCGCTCGCCGATCGCACCGGCATCAATACCGCCGACGTCGACGACATCGTCTGGGGCTGCAGCGCGCAGGTCGCAACACAAAGCGGCGATCTCGGCCGGATGTCGGCGCTCGATGCCGGCTACGACGTGCGCGCCAGCGCGGTGACGCTCGACCGCTTCTGCGGAAGCGGCATCACCAGCGTCAACATGGCGGCATCCTCGATCATGGCGGGCGCCGAAGACCTCGTCATCGCCGGCGGCTGCGAGATGATGTCGATGGAGGGACGCCGCGGCGGCGGTCCGATGATGATGGACGGCGGCAATCTGCGCCTGCGTGCGCGGCATCCGCAGTCGCATCAGGGCGTCTGCGCCGATGCGATAGCAACCATGGAAGGCATCACGCGACGGGACGTCGACGCGCTCGGGCTGGAGAGCCAGAAGCGCGCCGCGCATGCGATCGCGAACGGGCACTTCAAGAAGAGCCTCGTGCCGGTTCATCGCGAGGACGGCAGCCTCGCGCTCGACCACGAAGAGTATCCGCGGCCGCAGACCACGATGGAAGGCCTGAGCGCGCTGAAGCCCGCATTTCCCGCGATCGCGGATTATGCGCTCGACGACAAGGGCACGACCTATCGCGGCCTGATCCTGCAGAAATATCCGGATCTGAACATCGACTTCGTGCACCACGCCGGCAATTCATCCGGCGTCGTCGACGGTGCCGCCGCGATCCTCCTGGCCTCGCCGGCCTACGCCAAGGCGCATGGCCTTAAAGCCCGCGCTCGCGTGGTGGCGATGGCGAACATGGGGGACTCGCCGACGCTGATGCTGAATGCGCCGGTGCCGGCGACGCGCAAGGTGCTGGCGAAGGCGGGGCTCACCATCGACGACATCGACCTGTTCGAGATCAACGAGGCCTTTGCGGTGGTCGCGGAAAAATACATCCGCGACCTCAAGCTCGACCGCGCCAAGGTCAACGTCAATGGCGGCTCGATCGCGCTCGGCCATCCCATCGGCGCGACCGGCTCGATCCTGATCGGCACCGTGCTCGACGAGCTCGAGCGGCGCGACCTGAAGCGCGGCCTCGTCACCATGTGTGCCGCCGGCGGCATGGCGCCCGCCATCATTATCGAGCGGGTCTAGCCGACGCCTCCTCAGCTCTCCCCGCAAAAACGGGGAGAGGGAGCGGCTGCGGTGCAATCCGACCCTTATTTTCTAGGGTGAAACGCACCCCTCCTTGCACAAAGAGGCCGGTCGTCGCTTGTCGAAAGCAGCGAATCAGCTTTAGCAAGGCTGCGTGCGGGCCTTTGAAACAAGGTAAAATCCGCTGCCCGAGGCTCCTCCGGCTCCGGAAGTAGCTAAAAAGCAGGGTTTTTTGCCACAGGGGGCCAAAAAAGCCCGTAAAATCGCGACATAACTGTGCAGAAGGCTCTAGGCCTTCGCCGGTTGGTCTAATATGCAACCGGCAACGAATCAGAGGAGACACGATGCCAGCCCAAATGTCCAAATCGCAGTTGATCGAAAAGATTGCGACCGCCACCGAGCTTTCCAAGCGCGACGTCAAGAGCGTCATGGAGACGCTGACCGACGTCGGTCACAAGGAGCTCAAGAAGAACGGCCTGTTCCTGGTGCCGGGCTTCGCCAAGTTCGTGGTCATCAAGAAGCCCGCGACCAAGGCGCGCAAGGGCACCAACCCGTTCACGGGTGAAGAGATGATGTTCAAGGCCAAGCCGGCCCGGAAGATCGTCCGCGCCCGCCCGGTCAAGGCTGCCAAGGACGCCGTGGCCTGATAAAGCAAAGGCCCCCTCGAAAAGAGGGGGCCTTTTGTGTTCGACGACCGCGAGGGCTGAAACGGAGGGGTTCAGCCTTTGCGGCGCTTGACCCGGACCGGGACCGGCTGAAGCCGCGGCTCGGGTCCCGCCAGCGCATCGCGAACCCCGTCGATGGCGCGATCAAGCAGCTGGCGCAGCCGCTGCGTCTTCCGCGATCTCTTTGCTCTTTCCAGCAGTTTCTTCATCGCATTCACTCCGCCGCTTCGACCTTGGCCTCGGCCGGCTCGAGCGCGGCGGCGATGGCCTCGTCGACGCGCTCCAGCCAGATGAATTCGAGGTTGTCCCGCGCGCTCTTCGGGATGTCGTCGTAGTCCCGCTTGTTGCGCGCCGGCAGCATCACCCGCTTCAAGCCGGCGGCGGCCGCGGCCACCACCTTCTCCTTGATGCCGCCGACCGGCAGCACCAGGCCGCGCAGCGAGATCTCGCCGGTCATCGCGGTGTCGCTGCGCACCGTGCGATTGGTGAGCAGTGACGTCAGCGCCGTGTACATCGCGACCCCCGCGCTCGGTCCGTCCTTCGGGGTTGCGCCCGCCGGGACGTGAACGTGGATGTCGCTTTTCTCGAACAGCTGCGGATCGATGCCGAGCTGGCTGGCTCTGCTCTTCACCAGCGTCATCGCCGCCTGCACGCTCTCGCGCATGACGTCGCCGAGCTGGCCGGTCAGGATCATCCCGCCGCGGCCCGGCACGCGCGAGGCCTCGATGAACAGGATGTCGCCGCCGACCGGCGTCCAGGCAAGGCCGGTGGCTACGCCCGGGATGCTGGTGCGTTGCGCGATCTCGCCTTCGAAGCGCGGCTGGCCGAGCACGGTGGCGATGTCCTTCACCGTCACAACGACCTTCGCAGCCGAGCCTTCGGCGACCTGCACCGCAGCATGGCGGAACACCTTGCCGATCTCGCGCTCGAGGTTACGCACGCCGGCCTCGCGGGTGTAGCCCTTGACGATCAGCTTCAGCGCGTCCGGCTCGATCTCGGCCTGCTCGGCCGTCAGGCCGTTGGCCTCGAGCTGCCGCCGCACCAGATAGCGCTTCGCGATCTCCAGCTTCTCGTCCTCGGTGTAACCGGCGAGGCTGATCAGCTCCATGCGGTCCAGCAGCGGACCCGGAATCTGGTCCAGCATGTTGGCGGTCGCGATGAAGACAACGCGCGACAGGTCGAAGGGCACGCCCAGGTAATTGTCCCGGAATGTCCCGTTCTGCTCGGGGTCGAGCACCTCCAGCATGGCGGCGGAAGGATCGCCCTGCACCCCACGGCCCATCTTGTCGATCTCGTCCAGCATCATGACGCAATTCCGGCTACCGGCCTTCTTGATGCCCTGGATGATGTTGCCGGGCAGCGCGCCGATATAGGTGCGCCGGTGACCGCGGATCTCGGCCTCGTCATGCACGCCGCCGAGGCTGACGCGCACGAAAGGGCGATCCATCGCGCGTGCGATGGACTGGCCGAGCGAGGTCTTGCCGACGCCGGGCGGGCCGACGAAGCACAGGATCGGCGCCTTGCCCTGCGGGGCGAGCTTGCGCACCGCCAGGTATTCGATGATCCGGCTCTTGATCTTCTCCAGGCCGAAATGATCGGCATCCAGGATGCGGCGCGCCTCCTTGATGTCGATCGGCTTCTCCGCGGGCAGCGCCCAGGGCAGCTCGATCAGCCAGTCGAGGTAGGTGCGGACCATGCCGGCTTCGCCGGCGGCCTCGGGCATGCGCTCGTAGCGGCGCAGCTCCTTTTTGGCGTGCGCCTCGGCCTCCGGCGGCATCTTGGCCTGGGCGATGGCAGCGTTCAGCTCGGCGACCTCGGCCGCCTTGCCGTCGCCTTCGCCGAGCTGGCGCTGGATGGTCGCCATCTGCTCGCGCAGGATCGCCTCGCGCTGCCGCTCGTCGAAGCTGGCGCGGGTCTTCTGGCCGATCTCGTTGGAGATGCGCAGCACCTCCAGCCGCTCCGCCAGGTGCTTCGACACCTTCTCGACCCGCAAGGAGAGGTCGATGGTCTCCAGCACCTCCTGCTTGTCCTGCGGCTTGATGTCCATGAACGACGTCGCCAGGTCCGCCAGCGCGCCGGGCGCGGTGGTGCTCTGGAACATCGCGACCAGCTCGGGCGGCGCCTGCGGCAGCAGCTCGATCGCCTCGATCGCCTGGCGCTGCAAATTCAGCGCGCGCGCCTCGATCTCGGGCGAGGTCGTGGTCGGCTCCGGAATCTGCTGGATCCGCGCGGCCGGGAACGGAGTCCCCGGCAGGAAGTCGAGGATGCGCGCGCGCTGCACGCCCTGGCAGACGATGTGGTGGGTGCCGTCGGGCGCGGTGATGTAGCGCACGATGTTGGCGATGGTAGCGACCCGATAGAGATCGTCCGGCCCCGGCTCTTCGGTCTCCGGGCTGCGTTGCAGGACGATGCCGACCGGCCGCTGCTCGCGCAGCGCCTGCTGCGCGGCGGCGATGGACTTCGGCCGCGCGATCGCGATCGGCGCGATGGCGCCGGGAAACAGCACCATCTCGCGCACGGGGATGATGATCAGTGCGTCGTCGGGGATCTTCACGTCGGACTCGGTGGAATTGGTCTGGGTGGTATTCATCTGTTCGGTGGCCATGATCGACCTCAGGATTTGGCGAGGCGCAGCGCGACGCAGCCGTCCATCACGAAGCGGCTGATGGCGTAGCGGCCAAGGGGCAATGCAATGCGGCGCTCAAAACGCCCCTGCGGCAGCTCGAGCCGGTGGATGCGGGCGTTGCGAAGCTCCGGCGGAAGGGTGCGCTGGCCGGAGATGACGAGCGCGCCGTCATGGATCACCGTCTCGACATTGTCGGGATTGACGCCGGGAAGCGCGACCAGGATCAGGAGCTCATGCTCGGTTTCGAGCACGTCGATCGGCGGCTCCCAGCAGGCTTCCTGGCGGCCGAACTGCTGCCGCAGCCGTTCGGCGCGGGTCAGCGAGTCCAGGGCTTCGGACAGCATCCAGTCGAGGGGATTTTTGGGTTGCATGGTCAAAACTCGGGGAAGGCGCTGCGGTTGGAAAACGAGGATATGGGGACGGTTCCCCGGAATTCCAGCTTCGCGCGTTTGGAGCATGCCTGTCCCCTCGAACCCGAGGAGGCCCTTGCAATCAGACGCCACGACGCCGCGGAGATGTTCCACGGCGTCGTAGGCAACAGTTGGGCGGGGCGCGCCGATCAGGCGGCGGCGCGGTATTCTTCTTCCGCTTCGAGGTTGATCACGGAGGTGGCGAGCTCGGTCAGGGTGTGATCGGTCGCCTCTTCCTCATCGAGCGTCGCCTGGAGCAGCCTGGCGGCGTCCGGCATGCCGAGCTCCTCGGCCCAGGTGCGCAGCGTGCCGTAGCGGGAGATCTCGTAGTGCTCGACGGCTTGCGCCGCGGCGAGCAGGCCGGCGTCGAGGGCGGGGGCGTTCTTGAAATCCTTCATGATCCCGGCGCCCTCGTCGGTGATGCCGTTGATCGCCTCACAGGGCTTGCCGCGCGCGGGCTTGCCCAGCATCTTGAAGATCTGGTCAAGGCGTTTGACCTGGCCCTGCGTCTCGCGCAGATGCTTGTTGAAGGCGGCGGACAGCTGCTTGGAGTGAGCCGCTTTCGCCATCTTCGGCAGCGTCTTGATGATCTTGTTCTCGGCGTAATAGATGTCCTTCAGCGTCTCCAGAAACAGGTCGCTCAACATCTTCGGCGCCTGACGCGGCCGGCGCGCCGCGGACTTTTTCGCGTTCGCACGTTTCTTTGCTCGTTTGGCCATAAATCCTCCTCTTGAGGCGACACGGGAAGGCGAGGCCCTCCTCAATCCTCGCGCGACCAAGACTCTGCGAGGGCAAATGTTCCTCGCGAAGGTCGCGTCGAGCCGTTATGGATTGCGGCCCCACCTCGCGCGAGACCCAGCCGCATGCTCGACTTCGCCCTGTCCGCCTTCGTGACGCTGCTGCTGGTGGTCGATCCCGTCGGCCTTGCGCCGGCCTTCCTGGCCGCGACCGGGGGCATGCCCGACACGGTCAAGCGCACGATCGCGCTGCGCGCGCCGCTGATCGCAGCCTCGATCCTGGTGGTGATCGCGCTGGTCGGAAACTGGCTTTTGCGCCAGCTCGGGATCGGCATCCCCGCGTTCCAGATCGCCGGCGGGCTGCTGCTGTTCGGCGTCTCCTACCAGATGATCTTCGGCGACCGCCCGCATCGCGAGGCCCGCGAGGCCGACAAGGCGACCTCGGAGCACGCGTCCGATGTCGCGGTGTTTCCGCTGGCGATCCCCATGATGGCCGGTCCCGGCGCGATTGCGACCACATTGCTGTTGACGGGCGATGCCGGCTACGGGGCGCGGCTCGCGATCATCATCGCGGTCGTCCTCTCGGTGTGCCTGCTCTGCATGCTGTGCTTTCTGTCCGCGCGCCTGATCGCCCGCACCCTCGGGCGCACCGGAAATGCCGTGCTTTCGCGCGTGCTCGGCATGCTGCTCGCCGCCTATTCCGTGCAGTTCGTGATCAACGGCATCGCGGCCGTCCGGGCGAGCCTGCCGTAGGATTGCGACGATCCGTTAATCCGTTGATTTTACGGTCTATTTCGTGCCGCGCCGGACCGGCCGGCGAGACGACAGGCGGTCCGGTCGCTTTCGCTTGCGCTGCCATATTGCTTTGACGTACTTCCGGTCTGACAAACGCCCATCGCCAGGAAGTCGAGATGAAATCGGGATGTCGATGACCGTGGACGAGCTCGCCAAGAGACAGGCCATCATCGACGCCTGCCGCCGCATGAATGCGCTCGGCATCAACCAGGGCACTTCCGGTAATATCAGTGTCCGGCATGTGGACGGGCTGCTGGTCACGCCGACCAGCGTGCCCTATGAGGCCATGACGCCGGACCAGATCGTGTTCATGGCGATGGACGGCTCGCACGCGCCCGATCAGAAGCCGTCCAGCGAGTGGCGCTTCCACCGCGACATCCTGAAGGCCCGGCCCGACGTCAACGCCGTGGTCCACGCCCATCCGACCTATTGCACCATCCTGGCGATCATGGGCATGGAGATCCCGCCGGTGCACTACATGATTGCGGCCGCAGGCGGCGACAGCATCCGCTGCGCGTCCTATGCCACGTTCGGAACGGAGGAACTGTCCGAACATGCGGTGCGGGCGCTGGAGGGGCGGCTTGCCTGCCTGCTCGACCATCACGGCATGATCGCGATCGGCAAGACGCTGGACAAGGCGATGTGGCTCGCTGTCGAGGTCGAGACCCTGGCGCGGCAATATCACGGCTGCCTCCAGATCGGGAAACCGCCGCTGCTCTCTAGCGCCGAGGTCGAACGCGTGCGCCAGCGCATGTCCGGCTACGGCATGTCGGAAGGGTAGGGCGGGCAGAAGGTGTTCGTGCGGATCAGACATCTCGCCGATCGCAAGGGATCGAACCGCCTCATGGTTCGCCTGCGCGCGCTCTTGCGCAGCAACGAGTTCTACCTGATCCCGCTTGCACTGGTGATCGGCACGCTGGCCGGCGCCATCGTGACGCTGATGGCCGAGATCGCGCAGATTGCCCATATGGTCATCTACGGCATTCCCGTCGACGTCCGCCTGTCGGCCAACGCCAGGGTCAGCCCCTGGGCGGCGCTGATCGCGCCTGCGCTCGGCGGATTGGCGCTCGGCATCATGGAATGGTCGCGGCGGCGGATGAAGATCTCCAGCGCGGTCGACCCGATCGAGGCCAATGCGCTGCGCGGCGGCAATCTGTCGATGCGCGACAGCCTGGTGGTGTCGAGCCAGACGCTGATCTCCAACGGCTGCGGCGCCTCGGTCGGCCTCGAGGCCGGCTATACCCAGATCGGCTCCGGCATCGCCTCGCTGCTCGGCAAGTTCTTCAATCTGCGCCGCAACGATCTGCGCCTGATGGTCGGCTGCGGTGCGGCCGCCGCGATCGCCGCGGCGTTCGGCGCGCCGATCACCGGCGCCTTCTACGCCTGCGAGCTGATCGTCGGCGTCTATTCGGTCGGCAGCGCCGCCCCGATCCTGGCGGCCTCGCTCGCAGGTGCGCTGACCGCGCAATGGCTCGGCGGCGCGCCGTATTCGCTGGAGATACCGAAGGTCAGCGCCGTCGGCGTCGAGCAGTACCTGGCACTGATCGGTCTCGCCCTCATCACCAGCGGCGTCGGCATCGCCGTGATGCGCTCCTCGCCGATGTTCGAGCGCCTGTTCGCCTGGCTGCCGGTCTGGCTGCGTCCGGTGATGGGCGGCCTCGTCGTCGGCGGCTTTGCCATCGTCACGCCGCAGGTGCTGGCGGCCGGTCACGGCGCCATGGTGCTCGATCTCTTTCACGACATGACGATCGGCCTGATAGCGCTGATCATCGCCCTGAAGGTGACGGCCTGCCTGATCTCGCTCGCCTCGGGCTTCCGCGGCGGCCTGTTCTTCGCCTCGCTGTTCGTCGGCAGCCTGATCGGAAAGTTCTTCTCCGCGGTGCTGTTGCTGATCAGCCCGAACTTCGTGATCGATCCGCTGGTGGCGATGCTGACGGGCATGGCGACGCTCGGCGTCGCCATCGTCGGCGGTCCCCTGACGATGTCGTTCCTCGTGCTCGAGATGACCCGCAATGTCGACGTCACCGCCGTGGTGCTGGCCGGCTGCATCGTGACCTCGATCTGCGTCCGCTTCATGTTCGGCCACTCCTTCTCGACCTGGCGCCTGCATCTGCGCGGCGAGACCATCCGCAGCGCCAACGACGTCGGCTGGCTGCGCAACCTGACCGTCGAGCGGCTGATGCGCTCCGACGTCGGCAAGGTGCCGTCGACCACGACGATCGCCGCCGTACGCCGCGAATTCGTGCTTGGCTCGCGGCCGGGAGTCGTCATCGTCAACAATGCGGACAAATATATCGGCCTCGTCCTGCTGCCCGATCTGTTCTCCAGCGACCTCGACACCATCGCCGACGACATCCAGGTGATCGAGCTCGCCCGCCTGATCGACATCGTGTTGATCCCGGAAATGAACGTGAAGTCGGCGATGGCGGTGTTCGACGAGGCGGAAGCCGAGATGCTGGCGGTGGTCGATTCCACCGACAGCCGCAAGGTGGTCGGTTTCCTCACCGAGAACTTCGCCCGTCGCCGCTATGTCGAGGAGATCGACAAGGCCACGCGCGGCGTGCTCGGGGCGCTGTCGTAAAGCGCGATGAGATTGCGATGAATCGTCATCGCGCTTCACGTTGGTGTTTGCGCGTGATCTTTCGGAAGACCGCTAGGCGCTGTTCCGGATCATTGCGATGGAGACGCGACCACGCAGGCCACGATCCGGCGGACCAGTGGCAGCACCATCAGCAGCGTTGGAAAGGCGACAAGCCATGACAGCGCCCAGGCGCCGGGCCAGGTCGCGAGGAAGGCCGGCGTTGCGCCGAGGCTTCGAAGCGTCGAAATGACCGACACCACGGCTGTCATGAGGATGGACAGCACAAAGGGCATCACGATCGGCGCATAGCGCGCCGGCAGTTTGCGAACCGCAATCATCTGGTTTCTCTTACGGAAAAAGACGCGTCAGTCACGTTGAACCCTGCAAATGGCATCGATCCCGACGGCGTCGGTTGATGCGTTGGTTCACGTGAAACGCTTACGGCGACCGAAAAAACGGCGCGGCTGTTCATTATCCGCTCAGGTTGCGTGGCGCAAGCTGGATCAGGTGGTTCGGTTGATAATCGTTCAAGGCGTGGCAGATTGCCGCGATCACGAAACCATTTCAGTGCTTTGCGCGTTACCGACGGTTTGCATCGATGTGTTTGAGTGAAAGCAGAGGAAGGTCAAAATGAGCAGACTCATGATTTCCGCAGCCGGCCGCAACACCGTCCTGGCCGCGTGCGCAGGCCTGGCGCTGCTCGCAACCTCGTTATCGCCCTCGGCTGCGGCATCCCCCGGGCCGGCACAGGCGGCGTCCGCGAAGGCAGGTCAGGCCTCCTCCGACGTCACTGATTTCAGCGCAGCACGCCGCCACCGCTACTATCGACGCGGGCCGAACGCGGCGGGCCTCGCCTTCATGGGCGCCGCGGCGGGCATCATCGGCGGGGTGATCGCCGAGCAGCGACGCCGCGACTATTATGAGGACCACTATTACTATGGGCGGCGTCCTTACTATGGCGGTCCGGGCTATTACGGCGGTAGTCCCTATTATTACGACCCGGGCTACTGATATCAGCCGTATTAGTCGGTTGTTTTCGCCATAGCTGTTTCGTCGCAGCCCGGGTGAGCGCAGCGATACCCGGGACCGCTGTAGCGCGTGGCAAGACCCCGGATGTCGCTTCGCTCATCCGGGCTACGAGATCTTGCCCGACGGGCAAAACACCTGCGAAGCTGTCAATCCACTTGCGCAAAAATATTCCACTTTACCGAAATTCGGAAATGCCGTATGTGTCGCCCATCCCGGCTCATCCTTGAGGGGCGATCTTGTGTCGTCACGTTTCGCGAGCCGGGTTTGCGGTGGACGCGGCAGCGTCGGGCGCGAGAGGTCAAGCGCAGGGCGGATTGCTCTCCGTGAGCCCAGGACTTCGCGCTGGATGAGCGGCGCTGTCAGGTTCGTCTCGCCTGTAAGTTTCCGGCTCCGTCGACAGGGCCGGGAAAACTGCGGCGAGCAAGCGAGCCGTGCGTACGGCAAAACCGTGTGGTCCTGGCCGTCGTTGCTACGGTCAAGCTCTTGCGAATGCGGCAGTTGCGTCAACCGGCGCGGTGCCGGCGACTTTCGCGAGAGCGAGGGAGGCCAGAACGAACTCGGCTCCCGGGAGAGCACGGCATAAGCCGTCCAACCACTGCGCAGGGAAGGCCGAGTGATTGGCTACACCTGTATGCTGCTGTGCGGTTCTTTTGCGCTACCTTTCGCGCAGCGGACCGCGGGTGCTAGGTCAGCACCCGGCCTTCCCTGCGCCCTCTTGGCTAATGAGGGTGGAGCGACGAAGCAAAGCTCGGGCGAATTAAGCCGCGAGAACGGGAAGGCGTGTTTGCACTACACACTCGCTGTCATCGCCCGGCTCGACCGGGCGATCCAGTATTCCAGAGACGGCTGTGATTGAGCCGAGAGGCCGCGGCATACTGGATTCCCCGCCTTCGCGGGGAATGACAGTTGTATTTGGAGGACGAGGTCGATGCCTCATACTCCGTCATTGCGAGCGCAGCGAAGCAATCCAGAGTCTTTCCGCGGAGGCAGTCTGGATTGCTTCGTCGCATGAGCACAAAATTGCTTCGCAATTTTGTCGCGAGCTCCTCGCAATGACGGCATTGAAGCAGTTGCGCTCTATCGCGCTAGGCTTCCAGCATCACCGTCCCGCCGGCGCCGACATGGCGCCGTTGGCGTAGCGCGACCAGTCGGGCGCGGTCGGCTGCGACGGCCAGAGTGCGGCGTTGGAGTCGCGTACCGATTGAGTGATGGGAGCGGGTTGCGCCTTGCGGGCGTGGTGGCGGTCGCTGGCTGCGGCGGTCTGGATGGTGGCGGCGGCAATCAGCGTTGCGCCGAGAATGGCGAAAGTCTTTTGCATCGTTGTTTCTCCCGTGACGACGCTCCGGCTGTGAGACATGATTTCGTCGTCGCGGCTGACATGGCGATGGGCCCTGCCAAATATCAGCAGCGCCGGCCTCACGATCGGAAGCGCAGCCATCACGTTGCGGCGAGCAAATTTTTTGGTCCCGGCTAAATATTCGGCAATCGGCCGGTTGGGCCCGATGGACTTGCCCCCGGCAATCCGGTTGAATGGGGCGAATTGGTTTTCAGGCGACAACGATGTCGAAATATCTGCTGGTCCTTCTTCTGATCTCCTCGCCGGCCGCGGCGCAGGTCAAGCTCACTCCGAAGAGTGCGGCGGCGCATCCGGACCCCTGCGCGCCGATCGGGCGGACCGCGGACGGCAAGCTGGTCTACTCGATGAAATGCGAGAACCTTCCCGCACCGCCTCCACCCCCGCCGCAGGCGGAACTCAAGGAGGCGCCGCCGCCTGCCGCCGAGCCCGAGCCGGAGACGCGGCGGAGCGGCATTTTCGGCTGGTCCTACGACCGCAGGTGAGGGGCCGCGCCCCTTGCGCGAAGCCCGATGGAATGCTCTTTGCTTGAAAGTTCCCCGTGGGGCCTTTAGCCCCCGATCCAGAGAGATGAGATGAGCAAACTCGTTATCCGTGCCGGCGACTATACCTTCGATGCTCGCTTCGAGGAGCAACTGGCGCCCAAGACCGTTGCCGCGTTCCGCAAGGCTATGCCGTTCGAAAGCCACATCATCCACGTGCGCTGGAGCGGCGAGGCGGTGTGGATGCCGCTCGGCGACCTCGATTTCGGCGTCGGCTACGAGAACCACACCAGCTATCCCGCACCGGGCCAGATCATCCTCTATCCCGGCGGCATCAGCGAGACCGAGATCCTGATGGCCTATGGCGGCGTGAGCTTCGCGAGCAAGATGGGCCAGCTCGCCGGCAATCACTTCATCACGGTGACCTCGGGGCTGGAGAATCTGGCGACGCTGGGCAAGAGCGTGCTGTGGAAGGGCGCGCTGCCGATCCGCTTCGAGGAAGTCTGAGTGACTGATACCCGCTACCCGCGCGATCTCCGCGGCTACGGCCGCAACCCGCCGCATCCGCAATGGCCGGGCAACGCGCGGGTCGCGGTGCAGTTCGTCGTCAATTTCGAGGAAGGCGGCGAGAACAACATCCTGCACGGCGATCGCGCCTCGGAAGCCTTCCTGTCCGACGTGCTCGGCGCGCAGCCCTGGCCGGGCCAGCGCCACGCCAATATCGAATCGATGTTCGAATATGGCTCGCGCGCCGGCTTCTGGCGGCTGTGGCGGATGTTCAGTGAGCGCAAATGGCCGACCACCGTGTTCGGCGTCGCCACCGCGCTGAAGCGCAATCCGGAAATCGTCGCCGCGATGAAGGAGTCCGGCTGGGACATCGCCAGCCACAGCCTGAAATGGATCGAGCACAAGGACATGACCGAGGCGCAGGAGCGCGCCGAGATCGTCGAGTCGATCCGCGTCCACCTCGAGGCGACCGGGTCGCGGCCGCTCGGCTGGTACACCGGGCGCTCCTCGATCAACACGAACCGCCTCCTGATGGAGGAGGGCGGCTTCCTCTATCTCTGCGACTCCTATGCCGACGATCTGCCCTATTGGGTCAAGGGCGCCGGGGGCAAGCAGCTCATCATTCCCTATACGCTGGACGCCAACGACATGCGGTTCATCAACCCGCAGGGCTTTGCCGAGGGTGAGCAGTTCTACACCTATCTGAAGGACGCCTTCGACGTGCTCTACGCCGAAGGCGAGACCGCGCCGAAGATGATGTCGGTGGGGCTGCATTGCCGCCTCGCCGGCCGGCCGGGCCGGGCCGCGGGGTTGATCCGCTTCCTGGATTACATCGGCAAGCACGAGCGCGTCTGGGTGCCGACGCGGCTCCAGATCGCGCAGCACTGGCACGACAAGCACGCGCATCTTGCTGCCGACGCCTTCGAGATCGGGTGAAGGTGTGATGTCGCAAATCTCGCTCGCCGATCTCAACGCCGCCGACAAAGCCGACTTCGTCGCGGCCCTCGCCAATGTCGTCGAATATTCGCCGTGGATTGCGGAGAAGCTCGCCGGGCAGCGGCCGTTCACCGGCATCAACCAGTTGCACGCCGCGCTGATGGCCGCGATCCAGAGCGCCGAGCCCGACGTGCAGCTGGCGCTGATCCGGGCGCATCCCGATCTCGCCAACAAGACCCAGCGCGCCGCGGGCCTGACGGCGGAATCGACCGACGAGCAGAACAGCGCTGGGCTTGACCGGCTGTCGGACGCCGAATATGCCGCGTTCGAACGCGTCAACAATGCGTACCGTGAAAAGTTCGGCTTCCCCTACATCGTCTGCGTGCGCCGTCACACGAAGGATTCCGTGCTGCGCGACTTCGAAACGCGGCTGCTCAATATTGCCAAGACCGAGACGCGACGTGCGATCGAGGAGATCGGCCGCATCTCGGCGCTGCGGCTCGACCAGCTCGTCGTCGCCGACGACAAGCTCAAGGTGCATGGCCGGCTCTCGACGCATGTGCTGGACAATCACGCCGGCAAGCCCGCGCCAGGTATCCCGGTGGAGCTGATCGAGCTTGCGAGTCTCGGCGAGAGCCGCGTCATCGCGCGCACCGTCACCAATGCGGATGGACGTACCGATCAGCCGTTGATCGGCGGCCGTCCGCTTCCGATCGGCCGCTACGAGCTTCGCTTCCGCGTCGCCAAATATTACGCCGAGCGCAACGTGCCGCTATCGGAGCCGCCGTTCCTCGACGAGATCCCATTGCGCTTTGCGATCAGCGAGCCGGAAAATCACTACCACGTGCCGCTGCTGGTCACGCCCTGGAGCTACGCGACCTATCGCGGCAGCTAGCTAGACATGTTGTGCGGATGACGCGACTGCCGCTGCATCCGCCTCGGCCGCAGCGCCGCCGCCCAAGCCGTTGAAGAAGGCGTTGAGCAGTACCGAGACCACCGCACAAAGCAAAATGCCGGACTCCAGCAGCGGCTGTAGATCATGCGGCAGGTTCCGGAAGAACCCGGGCGCGGCGAGCGGGATCAGGCCGAAGCCGATCGAGATCGCGACGATGAAGAGATTGTAGCGGTTGGTGCGGAAATCGACCGAGGTGAGGATGCGCGCGCCTGTTGCCGCGACCATGCCGAACATCACGAGGCCCGCGCCGCCGAGCACGACCAGCGGCACCGCCTCGACCAGCGCCGCGAGCTTCGGCAACAGGCCGAGGCCGAGCATGATGCAGCCGCCCGTCACCGTCACCCAGCGCGAGCGCACGCCGGTGACGGAGACGAGGCCGACATTCTGCGAGAACGAGGTGTAGGGAAAGGTGTTGAAGATGCCGCCGAGCAGCGTGCCGACGCCGTCGGCGCGCAAGCCCCGGCTCAGGGCTTCGCGGTCGACCGTCTTGCCGGTGATGTCGCCGAGCGCGAGGAACATGCCGAGCGACTCGATCATCACCACGATCATGACGACACACATGGTGACGACGGGCACGAGGTGGAATTGCGGCATGCCGAAGCGGAACGGGATCACCAGCGCGCCCCAGGAGGCAGCACTGACCTTGTCGAAATGCATCACGCCCAGAATGGTCGCGAGCACGGCGCCGGCGACGATGCCGAGCAGCACGGAGACGTTGGCGAGGAAGCCGGTGCCCCATTTGATCAGGCCGAGGATGAAAAGCAGCACGAACAGCGAAATGCCGAGCCCCTGCAATTGCCCATAGGCCGGATTGGGAAAGCTGCCGGCAACGCCGTCGACGACCTTCGTCAAGGTCGGCAGGCCGCCGCCGGCCCACTTGATCCCGACCCGCATCAAGGAGATGCCGATGACGAGAATGATGCTGCCGGTGACGACCGGCGGAAACAGCGGCAGCAGCCGGCTGACGAAGGGCGCGGCGACGATGCCGAACAGGCCGGCGGCGATGACGGAGCCGTAGATGCCGAGCAGGCCGATGTCGGGCGCGGCGGCCATCGAGAGCATCGGTCCGACCGAGGCAAACGTTACGCCCATCATCACGGGCAGGCGGATGCCGACGCCGGGGAAGCCGAGGCATTGCACCAGCGTCGCAAGCCCGCAGGCGAACAGGTCGGCGCTGATCAGGAAGGCGACGTCCTCCGGCGGCAGCTTCAGCGCGCGTCCGATGATCAGCGGCACCGCGACCGCGCCGGCATACATCACCAGCACATGCTGGAGCCCGAGCGCGAGCAGGCGCGGGACCGGCAGGACTTCGTCGACGGGATGGACCTCGCTGCTCACGAATGAATCCCCCAAAATAGGACTAACCAAATTTATCGTGCAGCGCCGGAAACAGCCGGTCCGGCTTGAACGGTGGTGCGGTGAAGCGGATGCCGGTGGCGTCTGCAATCGCGTTGCCGAGCGCCGCGGCGACCGGATTGTACGGACTCTCGCTCATCGACTTCGCGCCCAAGGGGCCGATGGTGTCGGAGGTCTCGGCGAAGAAGACTTCGGTGCGCGGCACGTCCGCGAAGGAGGGCAGGTGGTAGTCGCGGAATTTGGCGTTGGTGACGCGGCCGTCCGCGTCGATCACCATCTCCTCGTAGAGCGCAGCACCAAGCGCCTGCGCGACGCCGCCTTCGACCTGGCCGCGGCACTGCATGGGATTGGCGACGACGCCGGCGTCGGCGGCCTGCACGCTTCTGAGAATCTTGAGCTCGCCGGTGCCCTTGTTCACCGCCACGCGAAAGCCCTGCACGTTGAAGCCGACCGAGCGCGGCGTGCCGCCGGAATTGCCTTGTGCTGCGAGCGGCTGGCCGCGTTCGCGCGCAAGCTTCGCAAGCTCCACAAAGGACATGCGCCTGACGCCGCTCACGACGAACTCGTCCTCGAGCGCGCAGCTTCCGACATCGCAAAGCCAGGCGCCGGCCGCGGCCGCCCTCAAGTCCGTGGCAAGCTGCATGGCGGCTGCATGCGTCGCCTTGCCGGCGACGAAGGTGCCCGCGCTGCCATAGGCGCCGGTGTCGTGGCCGCCATGGGCGGTGTCGGACTGGCGCAGGCGAATCCTGTCGACGGTGGTCGCCAGCGTCGTCGCCGCGATCTGGCGGTGGACCGTGCTGGTGCCGTTGCCGAACTCGGCGGTGCCGACGGTGAGATCGAAGCCGCCGTCGTCGTTGAGCGCGATCATGGCGTCCGCGATGTGGCCGGCGGGCGGCACGGTGTCGATCATGGTCAGCGCGATGCCATCGCCGATCAGCCATTCCGGCGACAGCTCCGGCCGCGGGCCATCCGCCTGCATCGCGCGCTCGACGAGATCGAGGCACTGGTCGAGCCCGTAGGAGCCATAGAGCACGTCGTGAAATTCGGATGGCGGCGGCGACAGCATGGGGTCGCCTGGCTTGACGATGTTGCGCCGGCGCATGTCGTAGGGGCTGATGCCGAGCTGCCCGGCCAGCTCGTCGATTGCGGCCTCGATCGCGATCAGCGTCTGCGGCAGGCCATAGCCGCGAAACGCGCCCGATGGCACCGTGTTGGTGTAGACGGCGTAGCCGTCGACCCGCTTGTTCGGACAATTGTAGACGGCGATGGACTCGGACAGCGAGTGGAACATCACCGGGCCGGCGTGATTGCCGTAGGCGCCGGTGTTGGAGAGCACGTCGAGCTGGAGTGCGGTGAGCTTGCCGTCGGCATCGGCACCGGCCTTGATGTGGACCCGCATCGGATGCCGCGTCGACGTCGCGATGAATTGCTCCTCGCGGGTGAGCTCCAGCTTCACGGGGCGTCCGGTCTTCAGCGCGGCGAGCGCAAGGATATCCTCGACGAACATCTCCTGCTTGCCGCCAAATCCGCCGCCGACGCGCTCGCAGAACACGCGGACCTTGTCCATGGGCAGCTGGAAGATGTCGGACAGCGCGCGCCGGGTCAGGAACGGCACCTGCGTCGAGGTGCGGACGTTGAGCACGCCGGACGCGTCGAGCCAGGCGAGGCCGCCATGGGTCTCCAGCGCGGCGTGCTGCACGCGATGGCTGTGGAAGGTGGCTTCGTAGGTGACGGCGGATGTGGCGAGTGCTGCTGCGACATCGCCGAACTCGCCATGGGTCTCAGCCGCAAGGTTGCGCCTGGCGTCGGCGACGCGGTTCTCGGTGGTGCGGTCGGGATGAATGATGGGTGCGCCGGGCGCCATCGCCTGCTCTGGATCGATCAGCGCAGGCAGGACCTCGTAAGTGACCTTGAGCCTCCGGCAGGCTTCCTCGGCGGCGCCTTCGCTTTCGGCGACGACGGCCGCGACCTTCTGGCCGATGAAGCGCACGACGTCGTCGAGGATGCGGGTGTCCTCGGGGTCCATCCAGTCCTTCTCGTGCCGCGCGGTCGAGATCAGCACCGATGGCGCGTCCTCATGCGTCAGCACCGCATGCACGCCGGGAACGCTGAGCGCCGCAGACTTGTCGATCGCGGTGATTCTGGCGTGCGCGTGAGGCGAGCGGAGCAGCTTGATGTGCAGCAGGCCGTCAATCTGCGTGTCGAACGTGTAGCGTGCCTTGCCGCGCACGACATCGGGACCTGCTGGCGCCGGAAGGCTGCGGCCGAAGGCGGCGCCGGCCTCGACGCTCTCCTCGACGTTGACCTTGCCGAGCAGCGCGTCCTCGATCGCGCGATAGCCGGTGCAGCGGCAGATATTGCCTTTCAGCGCGGCGCCGAGATCGGTGCGCTGCGCCTGGTTCAGCGAGGCGCAGGTCAGGATCATGCCGGCGGTGCAGAAGCCGCATTGAAAGCCCTGCGCATCGAGGAAGGCCTGCTGCATCGGATGCGCGCCGTGGTCGCCGCCGAGGCCCTCGATCGTGGTCACAGTGCGCCCCTCGGCGCGGAACGCCGGGATCAGGCAGCTGTGCACCGGCTCGCCGTCGAGCAGTACGGTGCAGGCGCCGCAATCGCCGGCGTCGCAGCCCTTCTTGACGCCGAAATGACCGAGCTCGCGCAGGAACGTGCGGAGGCACTGGCCGGCACGCGACTCCTGCGGAAACGTCTTGCCGTTGATCTCGAAGCTCATGACGGCGTTGCCCCCAGGAGTTCGCCGCGAATCTCTTCGGCGAGCCGCAACGTCATGTGCTTGCGCCAGAGCGGCTTGCCGTGGATGTCGGTGTGGTAGAGGTCATCGGTGACCTGCTGCACGATCGCGTCGCGAACCGCGCTCGCGTCCGGGGCTTTGTGAAAGGTGAGGCGGATCGGCCGCACCGTCGATGCGGTGACTGTCAGCGCCAGCTTGCCGTCGCTATCGAGGCTGCCGATCAGGAGTGCCGCCGAGCGGCCGACCGGGGCGAGCGAGATCTGGCGAAACGCCGTGCGGCGCTTCAGCGCGGCAATCGGGATATCGATCTGCCGCAGCAGGTCTCCCGGCGTCAGGCGGTTGCGCTGGTTGCCGGTGACGAAGTCGATCACGGGAATCTTCTGTTCGCCGCCGCCGGCCTTCCAGATCGTGCAGACGCCGTCGAGCGCGGATGTGAGCGAGATCATCGGTCCCGCCGGCAGCGACATGCAGAGATTGCCGCCGACGGTCGCGGTCTTCCAGATCTTGAACGAAGCGAGGAACGCGCGGCAGCACTGGTTGATCAGCGGCGCTGCGAGCCAGTCGGGCGGGCAGGCGAGTCCGTCGATCTGCGCGACGGTGCAAGTGGCGGCGATGCCGAGATGGCTCTCGGTGATCGTCAGCGCCGGCCATTTCAGATCGGTGAGATCGATCAGCCGCGTCAGCTGCGCTTGCGGCTCCGAGAACAGCCAGGTGCCGCCTGCGAGCCAAGCATCACCTGGCGTCCAAACGGGCAGCTGCGCGCGCGTTTGCGGATGGGCTACGGCTGTGATGGTATTCAAGTCCATGGCTGCGCCAGCGCTTGCATCGAGTGATTTGTACCGAGAGAAAGTCTTGCAAGACCAGAGCCAAGTCGCAACAAGAAGTCGCAGCGGGAACGCGATTAGGCTGGCCTCCGCCTTGCAGGCCTGCCGTCAGCGGATGTGGGGAGAAACAGGATCATGAGCGACGCAAAGCCGATCTGGATCAGGGATCCCCTGGCCATCCTCGCCGACGGCGCCGGGCGCGGGATCGTGGTGAAGGATGGCCGGATCGTCGAGCTCGTGCCGGCCGGCGGCGTGCCTGCGACGGCGGATGTCGCGGTGTTCGACGCGAGCGAACACGTCGTGCTGCCGGGCCTTATCAACACGCATCATCATTTCTACCAGACGCTGACGCGGGCGCTGCCGGCGGCGATGGACCGCGTGCTGTTTCCCTGGCTCCGGGCGCTCTATCCGGTGTGGGCGAGGATGACGCCGGAATCGCTGGAGCTCGGTGTGACCGTGGCGATGTCCGAGCTGCTGCTGTCGGGCTGCACCACCACGACCGATCATCACTACGTGTTCCCGGCGGGGCTCGAGGAGTCCGTCGATATCGAGGTCGGAGTCGCAAAACGGCTCGGCGTGCGCGTGCTGCTGACACGCGGCTCGATGAACCTGTCGCAGCGCGACGGCGGCCTGCCACCGGACAGCGTCGTGCAGGACGAGGACACGATCCTCGCCGACAGCGCACGCGTCGTCGCGAAACATCACCAGCGCGGTGCGGATGCGATGGTGCAGATCGCACTGGCGCCTTGCTCGCCGTTCTCGGTGACGACCTCCCTGATGCGCGCGACCGCCGATCTCGCCGACAAGCTCGACGTGCGCCAGCACACCCATCTCGCCGAGACCGAGGACGAGAACAAATTCTGCCAGCAGATGTATGGCTGCCGTCCGCTCGACTATCTCGAGCAATGCGGCTGGCTCAACGCGCGGACCTGGCTCGCCCACGGCATCTTTTTCAACGCCGACGAGATCAAGCGGCTCGGCAAGGCCAGGACGACCATCAGCCATTGCGCCTGTAGCAACCAGCTTCTGGCGTCCGGCTGCTGTCCGGTCTGCGAGATGGAGGATGCCGGTGTCGGGGTCGGCATCGGCGTCGACGGCTCGGCCTCGAACGACGGGTCGAATCTGATGCAGGAGGTGCGGGCCGCGTTCCTGCTGCAACGGGCGCGCTACGGGGTGACGAAGGTCAGCCACAAGGATGCGCTGCGCTGGGCCACCAAGGGCTCGGCGGCCTGTGTCGGTCGGCCGGAACTCGGCGAGATTGCCGTGGGCAAGGCAGCCGATCTGGCGCTGTTCAGGCTCGACGAACTGCGTTTCTCCGGCCATGGCGATCCCCTGGCCGCGCTGGTGCTGTGCGGGGCGCACCGGGCCGACCGGGTCATGGTGGCAGGACAATGGGCCGTGATCGACGGCGCGATTCCGGGACTGGATGTCGCCGATCTCATCCGCCGCCACAGTTCCGCGGCGCGGGCGATGCAGGCGGGATAGGGGCGGACTAAAAAGAGGGGGCAACCACAAGTGCCGGGTGCTTGTGGCTACCCCCTCCGAACCTCCTCCGGGAGGAGCAGGTGGTCCAGGCAATGCAAGAAGCGTGCTACTTGCCCGGCAGCTTGTCGTCGATGCCCTTGACGTAGAAATTCATGCCAAGGATCTGGCCGTCAGCGAGATTGGCGCCGCCCTTGCACTCGACCTCCTTGCCGTCCTGCCCAACGATCGGGCATTTGAACGGATGCAGCTTGCCGGCGGTGATCGCGGCCTGGGCATCCTCGGCCATCTTCTTCACGTCGTCGGGCATGTTGGTGTAGGGCGCCATCGCGAACATGTGGCTGTCGAGGCCGCCCCAGGTGTCCTCGGACTTCCAGGTGCCGGCCAGCTCGGCCTTGACGCGCTCGATGTAGTAGGGGCCCCAGGTGTCGAGGATCGAGGTCAGCTGGGTCTTGGGCCCGAACTTGATCATCTCGGAATCCTGGCCGAAGGCGAGCTTGCCGCGTTCGCTGGCGATCTGCATTGCCGCCGGCGAGTCCGTGTGCTGCATGATCACGTCGGCGCCCTGGTCGATCAGCGCCTTGGCGGCGTCGGCTTCCTTGCCCGGGTCGAACCAGGTGTTGGCCCAGATGATCTTGACCTTGATGTTCGGATTGATGGTCTGCGCCGCGAGGATCGTCGCGTTGATGCCGGAGACGACCTCGGGAATCGGGAACGAGCCGATATAGCCGAGCACGCCCGACTTCGACATCTTGGCCGCGATCAGGCCCTGGATGTAGCGGCCCTGGTACCATTTGGCCGAATAGGTCGACATGTTCTTGTCGCGCTTGTAGCCGGTGGCGTGCTCGAAATGCACGTTCGGATACTTCTTGGCGACCTTCAGCGTCGGGTCCATGTAGCCGAACGAGGTGGTGAAGATCAGCTTGTTGCCGGCGCGGACGAGTTGCTCGATGGCGCGCTCGGCGTCGGGACCTTCAGGGACGTTCTCGAGCGTGGTGGTCTCGATCTTGTCGCCCAGTTCCTTCACCAGCGCCAGGCGTCCTTGTTCGTGCTGGTAGGTCCAGCCGAGGTCGCCCACCGGGCCGAGGTAAATGAAGCCGACTTTCAGCTTGTCGGCGGCGGAGGCGGCACTGACGCTTCCGGCAAGCAGAAGCCCGGCAGCCAGCGCAAAAAGTGATTTTCTCATCATCAATCTCCAGATAGTCGGGGAAAGCCACGATCCGCAGCGTGCGCGCCCCATCGCGCCCGTCGCGGAAATGAAAACTCAGCGGTCAGGCACGAACACGGTGCCGAGCGCGGCCGGCGCGGTCGAGCCGCCGGTGCGCGCGCGGGACAACAGGACCAGCACGATGACGGTCGCGAGGTAAGGCAGCGCCGACATGAATTGCGAGGGAATGCCGACGCCCCAGCCCTGCGCGTGCAGTTGCAGGATGGTCACCGCGCCGAAGAGATAAGCACCGACCACGAGCCGGCCCGGCCGCCAGGACGAGAACACCACCAGCGCCAGCGCGATCCAGCCGCGACCCGCCGTCATGCCCGGAATGAAGAACGGCGTATAGGCGAGCGGCAGATAGGCGCCGGCAAGGCCGGCGCAGGCGCCGCCGAACATCACGGCGAAGGTGCGGATGCGCAGCACGGGATAGCCGAGCGCATGCGCCGAGACGTGATTGTCGCCGCAGGCGCGCAGGATCAAGCCCGCCCGCGTGCAGTACAGGAACCACCAGACGCCGATGATCAGCGCGATGGAGAAATAGACGAAGGCGTCCTCGCCGAACAGCACGCGGCCGACCAGCGGAATGTCGGTGAGGCCGGGAAGGGCGAGATGCGCAGCCGGCGTGATGCGCTCGCCGACGAAGCCGGCGCCGATCAGGCCGGAGAGCCCGATGCCGAGAATGGTCAGCGCGAGGCCCGTTGCGACCTGGTTGACGGCGAGCCCGAGCGCCATCAGCGCGAAGATCAGCGACATCAGCGTGCCCGCGACGATGCCGAACAGCGCGCCGACCAGAATCGAGCCGGTCAGCCAGGCGCCGGCAAAGCCGCAGGCCGCGCCGACGATCATCATTCCCTCGACGCCGAGATTGAGCACGCCGGAGCGCTCGGTCACGAGCTCGCCGGTCGCCGCGATCAGGAGCGGCGTCGAGGCGGCGAGCACCGCAAGGATGATGGCTTCAACCAGTTCCACGGGCCACCTGTCGGTTCGGGAAGACCAGCTTGAAGCGGTAGAGGATGAGGGAGTCGCAGGCGAGCACGTAGAACAACAGAATGCCCTGAAACACCTTGGTGACATCCAACGGGATCTTCATCGCGATCTGCGCCTGCTCGCCGCCGATAAAGGTCAGTGCGAGAAAAAGACCTGCAATTAATATTCCAAGCGGGTTCAGCCGGCCGAGGAAGGCGACGATGATCGCCGTAAAACCGTAGCCTGGCGAGATGCCGGGCTGGAGATGCCCGACGGGACCCGCGACCTCAATGATGCCGGCAAGGCCCGCGAGCGCGCCGGAAACCGCGAAGGTCAGGATGATCAGCTGGTCGGCGTTGAATCCGCCGAACCGCGCCGCGCGGGGCGCTGCGCCGACTACGCGAATCTCGAAACCCTTGATGGTTCGTCCGAGCAGGATCGCCGCCGCCGCAACGACGAGCAGGGCGATGATCGACCCGAGATGCAGCCGGCCGCCTTCGATCAGCAGCGGCACCGTCGCCACCGGATCGAATTCGGCGGTGGTCGGGAAGTTGAAACCGTGCGGATCGCGCCAGGGGCCACGCACGAGATAATCAAGGAAGAGGTCGGCGACATAGACCAGCATCAGGCTGGTCAGGATTTCACTGGCGCCGAACTTCACCTTGCAGATCGCCGGGATCAGCGCATAGAGCGCGCCTGCAGCGGCTGCGAGCACGAGCATGGCCGGCAATACCCAGGCCCCGGCGTCAGTGCCTTGCGTCTTCACCGCGATCCAGCTTCCGGCGACCGCGCCGATCAGGAATTGCCCCTCGGCGCCGATGTTCCAGGCATTGGCGAGATAACAGAGCGACAGGCCGATCGCGATCATCACCAGCGGCGTCGCCTTCACCGCGATCTCCTGGAGCGAATAGCCGTCGGTCAGTGGCGCGATGAAATAGGCATGCAGGGCGAGGAGCGGATTCTTGCCGAGGATCGCGAACAGGATGGTCATGGTGACGATCGTCAGGCCGATCGCGATCAGCGGCGAGACCAGAGCGATCGTGTTGGAGCGCTCGGCGCGCTTCTCAAGCACCAACTGCATGCGCGGCCTCCTTCGGCTCCAGGCTGCTGCCGCCCATCAAAAGGCCGAGTTTTTCGCGGGTCGCTTCGCTTGTTGCGAGCGGCGCCGACAGGTGGCCGTGGAACATCACGGCGATGCGGTCGGCGATCTCGGCGAGCTCATCGAGATCCTGGCTTGTCACCAGCACCGCGGCGCCGGCGGTCGCGAGATCGAGCAGCGCCTGGCGGATCACCGCGGCGGCGCCGGCATCGACGCCCCAGGTCGGCTGGCTGACCACCAGCACTGCCGGGTTGCGCAGGATCTCGCGGCCGACGATGAACTTCTGCAGATTGCCGCCGGAAAGGCTCGCAGCCTCCGGATCGCGCTTGGCCTTGCGCACGTCGAAGGTTTCGGTCGCGCGATCGACGGTCTTCAGCGTCGCGGCGGTGTCGATGAAGCCGCGATGGACCATGCCGCTGGCGGCGTGCCCGGTCAGCAGCGCGTTCTCCGACAGCTTCATGCGCGGTGCGGTGCCGTGGCCGAGCCGCTCCTCGGGAACGAAAGCGGCACCCAGCTTACGCCGGTGCGTGATCGACAGATGCCCGGCGGCGATGCCTTCGATCACCACCGTGCCGGGGTCCTTGGACAGGCGCTCGCCGGAGAGCGCGGCGAACAGCTCGTCCTGGCCGTTGCCGGCGACGCCGGCGATGCCGAGAATCTCGCCGCCCTTCAGCTCGAACGAGATGTGCTCCAGCCGAACGCCGTGCGCTTCGCTCGGCGCGAGCGAGAGGTCGTTGACGACGAGCCGCGGCACGGTGGTCTTGCGGCCGGCGGGCGCTTTGACCTCCTTGATCTCGCCGCCGACCATCATGCGCGCGAGCGAGGCGGCGGTCTCGAGCCGGGGATTGCAGGTGTCTACTTTCTTGCCGCCGCGCAGGATCGTGGCGGTGTCGCAGAGGCGCTTCACCTCCTCCAGCTTGTGGCTGATGTAGAGGATGGCGCGGCCTTCGGCCCTCAGCCGCTCCAGCACGATGAAGAGCTGGTCGGCCTCCTGCGGCGTCAGGACGGCGGTGGGCTCGTCCAGGATCAGGAATTTCGGATCCTGCATCAGCGCACGGACGATCTCAATGCGCTGGCGCTCGCCGACCGACAATTGCCAGACCTCGCGTCTGGGGTCGAGCGGCAGTCCATAGGTCTTCGACACCTGCTCCAGCCGCGCCGACATGTCCTTGAAGGATTCTTTCCCATCGAGGCCGAGCGCGACGTTCTCGGCAACGGTGAGGTTGTCGAACAGCGAGAAATGCTGGAACACCATGCCGATGCCGCGGCTGCGAGCTTCCGACGGGCCCGACAGCACGATTCGTTCGCCCTGCCAGCGAATCTCGCCGGCGCTGGGTTGGATCAGCCCGTAGATCGCCTTGACGAGCGTGGATTTGCCGGCGCCGTTCTCGCCCAGCAGCGCGTGGATTTCCTTCGGCCAGATATCGATGTCGATGGAGTCGTTGGCGAGGAAATCCCCATAGCGCTTGGTGAGCCCGAGCGTCTGAAGCAGCGGGGACTCGCCGGAATGCAGGCCGTTAGGCGTCGGATCTAACATTCGCTGATGCGCTTGCATGGGGTGAAGTGCCTCAATAGTGAGCTAGTTTGAACCGCCGCGTAAGGTGTGAAAAAGCGTCATCCCTTGCTCAACGCTTCGGCAGGCGGCGAGTCGCCGCTCTCGCCGTGCGCGGATCGTGCTCCAGCGCCTCAGGACTGTCCTTGCGGGCGCGGCTTGCGCGTGACGTCTGTTGCAAATTTGTGACGGTTCAAGCCAAATCGGAACCGGCTGTGCAGGCTTGACGTGGAGTTGAGCAAAGTCGCGCCACCGCGCGTATGCATTTGCAGGCCGACGTGACGATGGCCGCCGATCATCATGTCTGTCCTTTCGCCCCGACATGAAAAGCAAACAAAATCAAACGGGAATGTCCGGCAATGGCCCGCCTTGCCTTACCGCATGCAGGCAGGTGGGAGCGCACAAGAATCCTCAAAACTCCGCGGAGAAGAGCCACCGGCTGCCGAAACAAGCGGCATGCCTTGAAAAAAGTTGAGGCTTCTCACCCCGGGAGATCGGCGCAAGTGTCGCACCCAAGGGACGTTCATTTTTACGTGTCCAAACTTGGGGGTATTCAGGATGTCGTTTCGCTTCAAGGCAATTGCAGCCGCCGCGCTGTCACTTGCTACGCTCGCTACCTCTGGCCTGGCCCAGGCGGCGGATCTGCCGGTCAAGGCTGCCAAGAAGCCGGCCGACCTCCCGTTCTTCCTGGTGATCGACAACCGCGTCACGTTCTCCTGGATGCCCAAGGGCACCGACCCCGGCATGTGGAGTGTTCGCCCCGACGGCAGCATCAACGGCACCACAGCCAAGCAGGTCTACTCCTTCACCCACTTCGACCTCTGGGCCTACGGCACCAACTTCTTCACCATCTCGATGTTCAAGTCGGGTCACAATGACCCCGCCAGCCCTTGCGTCGCGCCCGGCGTGAACATCGGCGGCACCGCCAGCGACTGCGCGGGTGCGACCGAGATCTATGGCCTGTTCCGCTCGACCTTCGGCTGGAACGAGATCTTCAACACAAAGGCCTTCACCATGGGGCCGCTGCACAACATCTCGTTCGAAGTCGGCATGGACGCCAACACCGAGAACACCTTCCTCGCGCCCGCCAAGCGCGACGTCGTCGCCGGTCTCCAGTTCGCCTTCGACCTTCCCTACAAGGGCTACATCAACGTCGCTCCGTTGATGTACTGGGAGTTCTCGAACCACAACGCCTTCACCCAGTGCGGCCTGTTCGGACCGGGCGTTGCGGGCGTGACGTGTAACTCGGACGGCAATGTCAGCTACAACCCGACCTGGGCCGTCGAGATCAACTACTACATGGACCTCGGCTTCCTGCCGCCCAACATGCAATTCTGGTCGATCAGCGGCCGCGCCGGCTGGTACGGACCGAAGGGCGACTCGAACGGCCTTCCCGCGCTGTCTGGCACCGGCATCTTCAGCACCAAGTCCAAGACCGAGCTGAACAGCGAACCGATCCGCCTGACCTTCGATGCCTCGAAGGCGGTCTGGGGTGACAAGTACTCGCACTTCGTCGACCTCTGGGTTGCCTACCGCTACTGGCAGAACAAGTTCGGTCTCGACCACAACGCCATGGCGGGTGTCTGCACGGTCGCCGCGACCGGCCAGAGCACCAAGAGCTGCACCGAATCGACGGTCTACGGTGGCATCACTGTGAAGTTCTAATCGGCTGAAGACTCCAAGCTGCAACGACGGCGCCGCGCATGACCCGTGCGGCGCCATTTGTATTTACGGGAAGACGCTGCCGTAGGGTGGGCAAAGCGAAGCGTGCCCACCACTTCTGCTTCGATTGCATTCAAATGGTGGGCACGGCGCAAGAGCGCCTTTGCCCACCCTACGCTTCCGAGTTTGTGGTGGCGGCTACTTCGTCCACACGCCGTCGTGCAGCACCTCGGCCTCGTCCTCCAGCAGCGGCCCGACGACTTCCGTCGGTCGCTGGCCGCTGGCAAAGACCGTGCGGCAGGGCAGATCGAGGGTCGGGTTCTCCGGGTGGTTGCCGGTGACGCCGCGCAGGCGGTGCTCGCTGAGGCCGTAGACGACGCGGCCGATGCCGGCCCAGTAGATCGCCCCGGCGCACATCGCACAAGGTTCTGCCGAGGAGTAGAGCGTGGCCTTTGCGAGCACCTCGCGGCTGAGCGTGCGGCAGGCCTGCGTGGCCGCGAGGCGCTCGGCATGCGCAGTGCCGTCGCAATCGGGCATGTAGCCGTTCTCGGTCTCGATCAGCACCTTGCCGTCCGCACCGACGACGACGCAGCCGAAGGGATGGTTGCCATGGGTGAGGGAACGGCGGGCGACCGCAAAGGACAGACGCAGAAAGTGCTCGTCGCGTGCGCCGTCCATCGGTCCTCCGCAGTCAGTGTCCCGCCATGTGCCGGCCGACCACGGTGAGATCGGCTTCGCTGGTTCGTGCTTCATACACGAACTCGCCGTGGAACATTACCACGAGGCGATCGGACAGTTCGAGCAGTTCATCGAGGTCTTCGCTGACGAGCAGCACCGCCGCGCCGCGGTTGCGGGCCGCCATGATCTCGGCGTGGATCTGCGCCACCGCCGCGAAGTCGAGACCGAAGCAGGGATTGGCGGCAATCAGCACCTCGACGTCGCCGCCGAGCTCGCGGGCCAGCACGGCGCGCTGGACATTGCCGCCCGAGAGCGCCGAGATCGGCGTATCGGGCGTTCGAGTCTTGATCTTGTACTGCCCGATCTTCTTCATGGCGTCGTTGCGGAAGGCGCTGCGATTGAGCCACCAGCCGCCGCTGGCGAACGGTGCGCGGTCGAACTCGCGGAAGGCGATGTTGTCGGCGACGCTCATGCCGCCGACACAGGCGTTCTTCAGCGGCTCCTCGGGCAGCAGCGACATCTTGTGGCGCCGCATTTCCTCGCGGCTGGCGTGATAGGGATCGCCGGCGACGCGGACCTCGCCGCTCTCGGCCTCGCGCTGGCCGGCCAGCACCTCGACGAGCTGGCGCTGGCCGTTGCCGGAGACGCCGGCGATGCCGACGATCTCGCCGGCGCGCACGGTGAGGGAAACGTCATGGACGGCAATGGCGCCGGCGTCGTCGAGCGCGCGAATTTTTTCCAGCTCCAGCCGCGCCTGGCCGGCTTCGCCGGTGCGCGGCGGCTGCACCGTCAGCTCCTCGGCGCCGATCATGGTGCGCGCCATCGCGTCCGGCGTCAGCTCGGCAACCTTGCCGGCTCCGGCGAGCTTGCCGCGGCGCAGGATCGTGACCTCGTCGGCAAAGGCCATGACCTCGCGGAACTTGTGCGTGATCATCAGGATCGTCAGCTCGCCTTTGACGACCATGTCGCGGAGCATGCCGAGCACCTCGTCCGCCTCCGCCGGCGTCAGCACCGAGGTGGGCTCGTCCAGGATCAGGAAGCGGCGCTTCAGATAGAGCTGTTTCAGGATCTCGCATTTCTGCCGTTCGCCGGCCGAGATGTCGGAGACTCTTGCGGAGAGCGGCACCTTGAAGGGCATCCGCGCCAGAAAGGCCTCGAGCTGCTTCATCTCCTTCGACCAGTCCACCACGGCCGGCACAATGTCACGTGCCAGAACGAGGTTTTCGGCGACCGTCATGGCCGGCACCAACGTGAAGTGCTGGTAGACCATTCCGAGGCCGAGGGCGTGAGCGTCTTTCGGGTTGGCGATCGCCTGCTCGCGGCCGCCGACGATGATGTCGCCCTCGGTTGCGTGGTAATAGCCCATGATGCACTTGACGAGCGTCGACTTGCCGGCGCCATTCTCGCCGAGCAGCGCATGGAATGACCCCGGCCGCACCTTCAGCTCGACATTGTCGAGCGCCAGGAAATCGCCGAAGCGCATGGTCATGGCGATGGCGTCGACGCCGAACGCGCCTGAGGGCGGAGGCGTTTCGCCGATGATCACGAAATCGCTCCTATGAAGGCCTCGGAGGTCGAGACCGCGCCGAATACGCCGCCCTGCATCTTGATCATCTTCAGCGCATGATCGTGATTGCTCTTGTCCGTGGCGCCGCAGCAATCGTGCAGCAGGACACATTCGAAGCCGCGGTCGTTGGCCTCGCGCATGGTGGTGTGGACACAGACGTCGGTGGTGATGCCCGTCAGCACGATGTTCTCGATGCCGCGCACGCGCAGGATCAACTCCAGGTCGGTGGCGCAGAACGAGCCCTTGCCAGGCTTGTCGATGATGGGCTCGCCCGGCAGGGGGCTAAGCTCCTCGATGATGTCCCAGCCGGGTTCGCCGCGCACCAGGATACGTCCGCAGGGTCCGGGGTCGCCAATGCCGGCGCCGATCTGCCGCGAGCGCCAGCGCTTGTTGGCGGGCAGGTCGGAGAGATCGGGACGATGGCCCTCGCGGGTATGGATGATGTGAAAGCCTTGGGCGCGCATCGCCGCGAGCAGCTTCTTGATCGGCTCGATCGGCGCCCGCGTCAGCGAGAGGTCATAGCCCATCTTGTCGACGTAGCCGCCGACCCCGCAGAAATCGGTCTGCATGTCGATGATGATCAGCGCCGTGTTCTCGGGACGGAGGTCACCGTTATAAGGCCAGGCATAGGGCTCGGACTTGATGTAGCGCTCGGGCATGGACGACCTCGTTGCGTGTCGCGCGTTACCGTGTGATCGAGAGTTCGGCGGGCGCGCCGGTCAGCGTGCGTTTGGGCGAACTGGTGATGATCATGATCGCCAGCGTCAGGATGTAGGGCGCGGCGTTGAAGAGGTGATAGCCTGAGGTGACGCCGACCGATTGCAGTGCCGGTCCCAGCGCCGCGGCGCCGCCAAAGGCGAGCGAGGCCCACAGGCAGAGCAGGGGATCCCAGCGCGCGAAGATGACAAGCGCGACCGCGGTGATGCCCTGCCCGGAGGACAGGCCCTCGTTCCAGCTTCCGGGATAGAACAGCGACAGGAACGAGCCGCCGATGCCGGCGAGGAAGCCGCCGACCATGGTGGCACGCAGGCGGATTAGCAGCACGGAGTGCCCCATCGCCCGTGCCGCATCCGAGCTCTCGCCGGCGGTGCGGATGAGAAGGCCCCACCGCGTGGTTCTGAAGGCCCAATACAGGATCGGTGCCAGCGCGACGCCGATCAGGAACAGGACATTGACGCGTAGCGCCGCGCGGACCTGCGGGATGTCGCTCCACCAGCCGAAATCGATCGCGGGCAACCGCGGTGCGGTGGGCTCGATCAGCGGCTTGCCGAGATAGAAGGCAAGCCCGGTGCCGAACAGCATCAGGGCGATGCCGACCGCGACGTCGTTGACGCGCGGCAGCGAGCAGATGCCGGCATGCAGTGCGCCGAGAAGCGCCCCGGTGATGCCGGCGGCGAGCACACCCAACCATGGTGATCCCGAGAGATAGGAGATGCCGTAGGCGCTCATCGCGCCCATCACCAGCGTGCCTTCGAGGCCGAGATTGATGCGGCCTGAGCGCTCCGTGATGCATTCGCCCAGGCTCACGAACAGGAAAGGCGTGGAGACGCGAATGGCTCCGCCGAGCACGGCGAGCGGGACGGTCCAGAGTCCGATCGATCCGTCTGCCATCTCAGGATCTTCCCTTCAAGAATCCGATGCGGCCGTAGAGCGCATCGCTGGCCAGCACGAAGACGAAGATGATGCCCTGGAGCACCAGCACGGAGGCGTCGGGCAGCCCCAGGCGGCGCTGCAACAGGCCGCCGCTGGCGCTGATGCCGCCGAGCAGGATCGCGACGGGGATGACGGCGAGCGGATTTTGCCGCGCCAGGAACGCAACGAGAATGCCGGTAAAGCCGTAGCCAGCCGCGAGATTGGCGTTGGTGCGCCCCTGCACGGCCGCGACCTCGACCATGCCGGCAACGCCTGCGGCGCCGCCGGCGAGGAAACAAACGGTCAGGATCAGCTTGCTGACGCCGAGGCCGACGATCTTCGCGGCGCGGATGTTGCCGCCGGCGACCCGCGCGGCGAAGCCGAACACGGTGTGATAGATCAGGATGTAGGCGGCGATCGCCGCGATCAAGCCGAAGACGAGACCCCAATGCACGTCGGTGCCGGGGATGGAGCCGATCATGTTGGCGGCACCGATCTCGCGGGTCGACGGCTTGTTGAGGCTGGCGGGATCGCGCATCAACCCCTCGACGAGATGGTTGAGGATCGCGAGCGCGATGTAGACGAGCAGCAGGCTCGAGATGGTCTCGTTGACGCCGCGGTACTGCCGAAGCGCGCCGGATAGCATGATCCACAGACCGCCACCGATCACGCCGGCGATGACCATGGCGATCTGCACGACGAGCGGCGGCATGCCTTGGAGTGCGAGCGCAGCACTCGTCGCGGACAGCGCG
The DNA here is from genome assembly GCF_052075915.1 of Bradyrhizobium sp. 1200_D9_N1_1. NCBI lineage: Bacteria > Pseudomonadati > Pseudomonadota > Alphaproteobacteria > Hyphomicrobiales > Nitrobacteraceae > Bradyrhizobium > Bradyrhizobium sp. 1200_D9_N1_1. Next base: position 3,108,305 of record NZ_CP197226.1, read on the forward strand.
CCGATCAGCAGCGCGCCTTCGCCGCCGATGATGACCATGCCGAGCTGCGCGGGCAGCGCGGTGCAGAGCGCAGTGAGGATCAGGGGCGCTGCGCGCGTCAGCGTGTTCTGCCAGGAGAACCAGGTGCCGAAGGCGCCGTAGTACATGTAGAAATATAGGTCGAGCGGGTTCTTGCCGAACATCGCGACGAAAATGCCGAAGACCACGAGCGCGCCGGCGAGCGCCGCGCCCGGGATCAGGATGTACTCGATTGTCGCGCCGTGGCGCTGGAGGAATCCCGGATCGGCGGCCGGGGCAATTGTCCCGGCCGCCTCGGCGGAATCCGCCGCTTCCGTGGTCACGAAGTCGCTCCGATCACGCCTTCGACGAGATAGTCCATCTTCTCCAGTTCGGGATCCTTCTGGCCGCGATCGGTGCCGGCAGGGATCATCGTCTTGCCCTTGTTGTCGACGAGCCCTCCCTTGAAGATCGCGTATCCTTCCGCCGACAAGAACTTGGCCTTGATGTCGTCGGCATGCTTGCGCGCTTCGGCGGAGACGGCTTCGCCATAGGGCGAGGTCTTGACGATCTCTTCCTTGAGGCCGCCGCGATAGAAGTTCGGGATGCTCTCGCCGGCGGCGATCATCTTGACGAATTTCGGATAGAGCGCTTCCCAATTCCACTCGGCGCCGGTGAGATACGCCTTCGGCGCGAGCGGCGACTGGTTGGTGTGATAGCCGCAGACGAAGGCGCCGCGGCGCGCCGCGTTCTCGACCATCGTCTTCGGCCCGTCGACGTGGCAGGTGAGGACGTCCACGCCCTGGTCGATCAGGCTGTTGGTGGCTTCGGCTTCCTTGACCGGCATAGACCAGTCACCGGTGAAGATCACCTGCGTCGTCGCCTTGGGATTGGCGAGCTTTGCGCCGAGCGCGAAGGCATTGATGTTGCGCAGCACCTGCGGGATCGGCTTTGCGGCGACGAAGCCGAGCTTGCCGCTCTTGGAGGTGTAGCCGGCGACGATGCCGGAGATGTACTGGGCTTCGTCGATATAGCCGAAATAGCTGCCGGCGTTCTTCGGGTCCTTGTCGGTCCAGAGGCCGCCGCAGTGCTCGAAGCGCAGCTTCGGGAACTTGTTGGCCATCTTGATCATGTGCGGATTGTAGTAGCCGAACGAGGTCGGGAAGAGCAGGGTGGCGCCATCGAGATTGATCATGGACTCGATCGTCTTCTCGACCGCGTCGGTCTCCGGCACCTTCTCTTCCTCGACGACCTTGAGGCCGGGAATCTTCTTTAGCGCTGCCGCGCCCTGGGCATGCGCCTGGTTGTAGCCGTAGTCGTCGCGCGAGCCGACATAGATGAAGCCGATGGTGGTGTCGGCCGCGAAGGCCGGGCGGGCGCCCGCCGCCGCGCCGAGGGTGAGGGCGGCGCCGCCCTGCAACAAATGACGTCGTGAAATCCTGCCAAAATCCATTGCTTGCTCCCCTTGGCGGATGCCCCGCCTTGATCTCGCGGCCACCGCCGGTTTGGCGGAGCCGGGATAAGTTGTCGCAAGCTTTGTGCCAGAGGCTATGAAGTGTGCATAACGATACAAGCTATTGAAAAATAAAGGATATATATCTTGATGGAATCCTGCTGAGGAAAATAGCAGGTCAATTTATGGGCAATGTTGTTCTATTGTATGCAGTGGAGTTGAGCAGTCTTAACCAGCTCTCGCATGTGCATGACTGGCGTCGGGCAGTCTGCCGGCGAGGCGCATTCATGCTAACCACGCGCTGATTGGGACGGCGCCGGCCGCATTATTTTGCTGGCACCGAACTTGTATCGATCGCCGCCAGGACCGCCGCCGCCGCGGTCCCAGAAGATGGAAAGCTCGACCGAGATGGGTGCTGCTACCGCCGTTCAAGATGCATCGCTCGGCGAGGAGATCGTTCGCCGCATCAACGTGCTCGGCGCGATTTCGGAAGAGACCGACAAGCTCACCCGCATCTATCTCAGCAAGGAGCTGCGCGCCGCTGCGGATCTCATCCTCGGCTGGATGCGTGAGGCCGGCATGAGCGCGCATCTCGATGCGATCGGCAATGTCTGCGGCCGCTATGAGGGCGAGCGGCCGGGGGCGCCCTGCCTGATGCTCGGCTCGCACTACGACACCGTGCGCGACGCCGGCAAATGGGACGGGCCGCTGGGTGTGATCACGGCCATCGCCTGCGTCGCCGATCTCAACCGCCGCGGCAAGCGCCTGCCGTTCGCGATCGAGGTCATTGGCTTTGCCGACGAGGAGGGGGTACGTTTCGCCTCAACGCTGCTCGGCAGCCGTGCGGTGGCCGGCACTTTCGACGAGAGCGTCCTGAACACGCGCGATCGCGACGGCGTGTCGATGCGCGATGCGCTCGTCAAGTTTGGCCTCGACCCGGACCATGTCGGCGCGGCCGCGCGGGCCCGGCGCGAGTTGTTGGCCTATCTCGAATTGCACATCGAGCAGGGTCCGGTGCTGGAAGCACAGAACCTGCCCGTCGGCGTTGTCACCGCGATTGCGGGCGCGACACGGCTGGCCGCGCGGCTGAACGGCATGGCCGGTCACGCCGGCACCGTGCCGATGGCGCTGCGCCGTGACGCGCTCACCGGCGCGGCCGAATGCATCGGCGCGATCGAGCAGTTCTGCCGGACCGACGAGGGCGGCCTGGTCGGCACCGTCGGCTACATCCAGGCGAGGCCCGGCGCGACCAATGTCATCCCGGGCGAGGTGTCCTTCACCATCGACATGCGCGCGCCGACCGACATGCACCGCAAGCGCGCGGTCGCCGACGTCGTCAGGCAGATCGAGGCGATCGCTAAGCGCCGGCAGCTGGCGCTCCAGCTCGATGTCACCCACGAGAACCGCACCGCACCCTGCGCGTCCTGGCTGAAAGACCAGATCGCGCAGGCGATCGCCGCGGAAGGCGTTTCCGTGTTCGACCTGCCGAGCGGGGCCGGGCACGACGGCATGGCCATGATTGACATCGCCGATGTTGGCATGATTTTCGTCCGCTGCCGTGGCGGCGTCAGCCATCACCCGGACGAGCATGTCGAGCTCGCCGACGCCGACGCCGGCGCACGGGTGCTGCTCAGGGTGATCGAGAATTTCAGGCCGCGGGAGGATCGCGCCAGCGCGAAGTGACTATCGGGAGCCCGCACGTCATCGGGACGAGACACGAATCAGTCACGCTTGGAACGGTGGCCGGCCATCGCCGGGATCCCGAGACACCAGGCGCACATGAACAGCGATATTTCCTTGCCGTCACATCGCGGAAATCGGTTTTACCAGGGTATGGCCGCGACCTTTGCCGCCAACGCTCTTCAGGCCGTCAATTTTCTCGGTGATCGATTCCTGAGAAAGTCGCATCCTTCGTTGTCGGCCATCGAGGATCTTTACCGGCACTCGATGGACAGCGCCTTCTCGGTGACCGAGTCCTTTCTCGTCACGGGAGCGCCGCACGCATCCGCCTATTATCCGCGCGACTTCGCCTGGTTCTATCCTGATGTCCTCGACCCCGAGACCATCATGGATGCGCAGGACGCGGTGCGGCGGGCGCGTCTGCTCGAAAAGAGCGTCCGTCTGTTGCTGGAGGCGGTTCGAGCCAACGTCGTCACGACGACCATCGTCCCGGCGGGACACGCACGGTATCTCGGCGTGAACTATTTCTCGCGCCCGTCGGACACGCTGCTCGGCATTCTGGCCGGCCTGCGGCAGATGATCTTTGCCGAGGAGAGAGCGTCGTCCTATCTGGCGATGTCACAATGCGCGCATGCCGGCCGCTTGTTGCTGGCCGAATACGGTGGCGACCTGAAGCGCGCGATCCTTCAACTCGCGCGTGAGCTGGAGCCGTTCGACGACGACGGTGTCAGGTATTTGCTCTGCGACGCCCGCGCGCCGCGTTCCGCGGCGACGGACACGCGTGCCGAGCGCAGACGTTTCGTCACCAACGCCTGCGTCTACACGACGTTCGTGTGGGGCGTGCAGCTCGGGGTCGTCGACGAGAATGAGCTGAAGCGGCTGCTCGGGCACGACCTCGGACACTACAAGAGGGACCTGCTCCGCCTGTTCGGCAAGGGCGGCTATATCAGGCACTCTCTGGATGGTCCGGCGGGCTCGCCGGTGTCATCGGTCGCCCTGGACTTCGTCAGCGTGCATCGCGGATTTTGGGATATGAGCGAGGCAAGCGAGCGCGCGCTGTTCGCGGCCACGACGGATCTGATCATCGCCGAGCCGCGTTTCCGCATCCCCAGCACGTTCCATTTCCTGGTGTCCGCGGATAATCCCCGGAACAAGATGATCCACAAGATCGCAGCTCCCGCCTATCAGGGGCGTTCGTCCTGGCCGACCTTCAACGTCGAGTTTGCCGATCGCATGCTCGACTACGACGAATTCTCGGGAGGCGATACCTATCGGGCCTGCGCCCAGGGGATATTGAAGGACATCCGGACCGCGACCGAGGTCCATGGCGGTTATCAGGAATTGATCTCGGAGCATGGTCTGAAATATCGCACCTGGGCTTACAAGGGCGCCGTAGCTCACTCCTGGTTTCCACGCTTCCTGTCCGTTTGGAGGAGGGCGTATGGAACGCCGCTCCTCCAGTGGAACGATTGATCCGGAGCGCTAGCCCGCCGTCACGTCCACCATCTCGCCGCCTTCGAGCACCTTGGCCGCCTTGGCGCGGTCGAGGTCGCCTTCCCAGGCCGCCACCACCACCGTCGCCACGCAGTTGCCGACGAGGTTGCCGAGCGCGCGGGCCATGCCGATGAACCAGTCGACCGAGAGCACCAGCACGAGGCCGATTGCCGGAATGCTCGGCACCGCGTTGAGCGTCGCGGCCAGGATCACGATGGCGGAGCCCGGCACGCCGTGTGCGCCCTTTGAGGTGATCAGCGAAACGCCGAGCACCAGGAGGAGATCGCCGAACGACAGCGGCGTGTTGGTCGCTTGCGCGATGAACACGACGGCAAGTGTGAGGTAGATCGAGAAGGCATCGAGGTTGAACGAATAGCCGGTCGGGATCACGAGGCCGACCACGGAATCCTTCACGCCCATGCGCTCCAGCTTCTTCATGATCTGGGGCAGCACCGCGTCGGAGGACGCCGTTGCGAGCACGATGGTGAGCTCCTCGCGCAGGTAGGCGAGGAATTTGAGGATGTTGATTCCGGCAAGCGCCATCACGCCCCCGAGCACGCCAAGCACGAAGATGCCGACCGAGACGTAGAACAGCATCACCAGTGAGACGAGCTGCTTCAGCGAGCCGACGCCGTATTTGCCGACGGTGTAGGCGACTGCGCCGAGCACGCCGAGTGGAGCGACACGGACGATAAGCCCCATGACGCGGAACAGCACGGTGGAGGCTGCGTCGATGATGGAGGTGACGAGCGCGCCCTTCTCGCCGCCGACGAGCGCAAGACCGACGCCGAACAGCACCGCGAAGAACAGCACCTGGAGCACGTCGTTGCGCGACAGCGCATCGAAGGAGGTGGTCGGGATCACGTTCATCAGAAAGGCGCCGATGCCGCCGCCGGACAGCTTGTGGGCGTTGTCGGCGTAGGTGTTGAGCGCCTTCGCATCTAACGTCGACGGATCGATGTTCATGCCGTGGCCGGGGCCGAACAGGTAGGCGAGCAGCAAGCCGACCACGAGGGCGACCGTCGTCATGACCTCGAAATAGACCAGCGCCTTGACGCCGACCCGGCCGACCTTCTTGAGGTCGCCGGCGCCGGCAATGCCGTGGACGACGACACAGAACACGATCGGCGCCACGATCATCGAGATCAGCTTCAGGAAGGCGTCGCTGAGGATCTTGAGCCCGATCGCGAAGTCCGGAACGGCCATTCCCAGGATGACACCAAGCGCCAGCGCGGCCAGGACCTGGACGAACAGTGAGGCGTAAAGCGGCTTGCGCTCGGCGGCCGGGGCCGCGGCAATGGTCGACATGGTGAACTCCCCCAATTTGGCGCGTCTCGGGCGTCAAAAGGAGCAACTACCGTGCCAGAATGTCGCGGTCGGAGCCGAAAACGGCTCTATTCCGCCGCCTTCGCCGTCTTGCCGTACATCCGTGTCGGTGCCGGGAAGCCACAGGAACTGCCGTCGGTGACCTTGACCTGGTCTTCCCACGGCAGGCGGAAGGTGCCAGCGACCATGTCCTGCATGAAGGTATAGGGGCAGTCCATCGCGCCGCCTTTCACCGCGACATAGCCGCGGTGCCAGAGCTGGTAGATGTTGTTCTCGACGCCCCAATTGATCCGCGCCTCGCGCACGAGATCGGGCCGCACCTCGGCGGTGATGATCTCGTCGGCGCGACCGGTGGTGCCGTGCGCCAGCACCGCGCCGTCGAAATTGACGATCATGCCTTCGCCCATGGAATCGAACGAGCCATCGCTGCCGCACATGCAGACATTGGCCGTCACCATCAGATTCTGGAACGAATTGGCCTGGTTGGTGAAGCGCCAGGCCTCGCGGATCGGCGCGGTGTAGCCCGCAGTGCGGATCATGATCTCGGCGCCCTTGTAGGCGCATTCCCGCGCCATCTCCGGGAACATGCCGTCATGGCAGATGATCAGCGCGATCCTGGCGCCTTTCGGACCCTCGATCACGGGAATGCCGATGTCGCCGGGCTCCCACGGCTCGACCGGAATCCAGGGATGGAGCTTGCGGTAGTACAGCTTGATCTCGCCGTGGTCGTCGATGATCAGGCCGGAATTGTAGGGATTGCCGTGCGGGTTGAACTCCATGATGGAGAAGCAGCCCCAGATCCTGTTGTCGACGCAGGCCTTCTTGAAGGCCGTGACTTCGGGTCCGTCGAGCCGGCACATGATCTCGGGATTGGTGTCCATCGAGAGGCCGTGCAGCGAATATTCGGGGAACACCACCAGATCCATGGTGGAAAGGTTGCGGCGCGCCTTGCCGACCATCCAGACGATACGCTCGGTCTGCCTTGCCAGATCGGCCCGCGTGACGACGTTCGGCAGTTGCAGCTGCACGAGCCCGATGACCACGCCCTCAGGCGATTTGTTCAACCCGCCAAGCCCGTTCATGATCAGCTCCCTTGCTGGAACCAGAGCGCCGCGCCGCTGCGTGCGATCGTTTCGTGGAAGAGCAAATCCGATTTTGGCGACGCGCAAAAGTCCATTTTTCAGGCGGGCGGCCGAGCGTGCCGACGCCCATTGTTGCGGCGCGGCGTGCCTCAAGTCTCGGCTTGACCCTCCAAATCGCCTGATGTCAGACTTCTGACATGAGTACAGCAAAGCGACATATCGCCAGTCTTCGTGACGAATATGCCGAGATGACGCGGCAGCGCATCGTTGCGGCTTTCGTCGAAACGCTGGAGGACGAGGCGGCCGACGACATCTCCATGGCCGCGGTGGCCAAGCGCGCGAAGGTGGCCGAACGAACCATCTATCGGCACTTCAAGACCCGCGCGGAACTGTTTGCTGCGGCCGGCGAGTGGATCGAGGACAACGTCTTCAGCTACATTCCCTTCACCTCGCCTGACGAGCTGCCGGAGATTTTCCGCAAACTGTGCAAGCGGTTCGACCGCCATCCGCATCTGGCGCGCGCCATTGCGATGACGCGGGCCGGCCGCCGGGTGCGCGCCGGCTTCCGGCGGCACCTGATCGACCAGCATCGCAAGGCGATGGCGCCGCTGGTGCGACATCTCCCCGCGAAGGAGGTTCGCCAGGCGGAGGCGCTCGCGTCCTATCTCAACAACGTGCTGGCCTGGAATGCGATGCGCGAGGATTTCGGCATGACCAGCAGCGAGATCGCCGATGCCATCGAGTGGGCGCTCACGACCCTCCTGAAGGATGTCCGGCAGCGCGATGCCGCTGCGGCGCGGGGCGGCAAGGCCGGCAAATCTTCGCGGACGCGGACCACGAGCCGCGAACGTACCGGCGTAGAGTGAGGCAGGTCATGAATGCGATACCCGACGATCTTCTGATCAATGCGCCCGACGAGGTTCGCATCCGCCAGGACCTGGTGCTGACGGCGCTCGGCCACCGGCCGGCCGATCGCTCCTTGCGGGTCGGCAGGCTGCTCGATGTGCACAGCCGTACCTGGAGCGAAGATCAGGTGATCGTCTTCAAGGGCCGCCGCATCGCCTGGGTCGGGCCCGCCGGCAGCTACCCGGGCGAGGTCCGCGAGCGGGTGCATCGGCCCGATGTTGCCGCCGTGCCCGGCTTCGGCGAGGTGCACAAGCATATCGAGAGCTCGCATCTGACGCCGGAATGGGAGGCCGCGCTGGTGCTGCCGCATGGCAATACCTGGACCTGCGAGGCAAGCCACGAGTTCTCCAACGTCAACGGTGCGCGCAATCTCGAGTTCTGGTTCGAAGCGCGTCGCCGCGGCTCGCCGCTCAAGATCTTTCCGCAGCCTGGTTCGGCGGTGCCACCCACGGCCTATGAATGGGGTGGCGGCTGGTATGGCCGCGACGAGCAGGCGCGCTTCATGGCCGAGAGCCTGATGGTGACCGGGCTCGACGAGGTCATGGACTGGCCAGCGGTCTGGAATCCCGACAATCCGTCCTACAAGCGGCTCTGGGGCATGATCGAGGCGACATTCGCGGCGCGCGGCGTCGTCGAAGGCCATGCCTCCGGCTTGCGGGATCTGCCCTCTATCAACGCCTTTGCGGCGGCCGGGCTCGCGTCCGACCACGAAGTGCAGACTCCGGAAGAAACCTGGGACAAGCTCACCCGCGGCCTGTTCGTCGAGCTGCGCGTCTATGCCATGGACGAGATCGTCAGATGGCTGCTCGCGAAGGGTTTGCAGGACTGGTCGCAGATCGCGTTCACGACGGATGACCGCAGTGCCAGCCACACGCTCGAGCTCGGCGCCAGCGACCACAATGCGCGGCTCGCGATCGAGGCCGGCCTCGCGCCGGAAATCGCCATCCAGTGTCTCACCATCAATCCGGCGCGCCACATGCGGCTTACGCCGTTCGTCGGCAGCCTGGCTCCAGGCCGTTTCGGCGACGTGGTGCTGCTTTCGGATGTTGGCAAACTCACGATCGCCGAAGTGTGGGCCGACGGCGTCCAAATCTCCGAAGGCGAGCGCTACATCGGCCAAGTGCCCGAGATCGTCTGGCCGGACTGGGCAACGAAGACGGTCAACATCAAGCGCTCGATCAAGCCTCAGGATTTCGAACTGCGAGCCGAGCCCGGCCGTGCCACGATGAAGGCGGCCGTGATCCGTCCCTTCCATTGGCATCCCGAATTCTACACCCTCGAACTGCCGGTGCGTGACGGTGCCGTGCAGCGCGACGAGAGCGAGGCCATCACCAAATTTGCGATCGTCGACCGCTTTTCGGGCGACGGGCGCATCGCAAAGATGTTCTGGCGCGGTTGTGGACCGCGCACGCCGGAGACGGCGGTTGCCTGTTCGGTGGCGCACGACAAGCACAATATCTGGGTGGTCGGCTCCTCAGACGCGGCCATGGCGAAGGCGGTGAACGCGCTTATCGAACTTCAGGGCGGGTGGGCGCTGGTGCGTGAGGGAGAGCTCGTTGCAACCGTGCGCTTCGAGGTCGGCGGGCTGATGAGCTGCCGCTCGGCGCAAGCGCTCGATGCCGAGATGCAGGCGCTCTACGCGGAGGGGCGCAAGGTCGACTGGATGTATGAGCCGACCTACCGGCCACGCTGGTATCCGGGATTCCCCGAGCGGCTGATGTTCGCGACGCTGACCTGCGCGCCCTGGAGCTGGGTGCTGGTGGCGCCGTGTGAGCAGGCGCCGCTCGGCTTCATCAACGTGCAGACCGGCGAAGCGCACCCGGTGATCTGGTAGGGGGGAGGACCGGATGAACGAGATGACGAAGCCGCAAGCCGCCTCCGCAGAGCCGGCGCCGCGCGCAGCCGCCGGACTGCTCGATCGCATCTTTGGCCTCACCGAGCGTGGCACGAGTGTCGGCCGCGAGGTGATGGCCGGCGCGACCACGTTCGCTGCGATGGCCTATATCATCGCCGTGAACCCGGCGATCATGTCCAACGCCGGAATGGATCGTGGCGATCTGGTCAGCGCCACGGCACTCGCCGCGATTTTCGGTTCGATGATGATGGGGCTGTGGGCCAATCTGCCGCTCGCGGTTGCGCCGGCTATGGGGTCGAACGTCATCTTCACCTATGTCATCGTCAAGCAGATGGGCATGCCTTGGCAAGGTGCGCTCGCCATGGTCGCCTTCACCGGCGTTCTGTTCCTGATCCTCAGCCTGTCGAAGCTGCGCGAGAAAGTCGCGAAGGATGTGCCGGAAGCGCTGAAGATCGGCATCCAGGCGGCCGTCGGCACGCTCATCGTCTTCATTGCGTTGCGCGGCGCCGGCTTCGTGGTCCAGAACCCGTCGACCTACATCGCGATGGGATCGCTGCGCAGCCCGCCGGTGCTGTTGACGCTGTTTGGCCTCCTGCTCACGCCGGTGCTGGTGGCGCGCCGGGTTCCGGCGGCGCTGATGCTGTCGATCGCGGTACTCACCCTGATCGGCTTCTTCGTTCCCGGCGGCAACGGCAAGATGGTGACGTCGGTGCCTTCGGCGATCATGTCATGGCCCCGCTGGCCGAGCAGCACGTTCATGGCGCTCGATTTCGGCTATCTCTTCAGCCATTTCGTCGTCGCGCTGCCGCTGCTGTTCTATTTCCTGTGTGCCGAATTCTTCTCGACGCTTGGCACGCTGATCGGCGTGACGGGCGCCGCCAACCTGCGCAAGCCCGATGGCTCGATCCCGAACGCCACCGCTGCGTTTGCCACCGATGCGACGGCATCCATCGTCGGCCCGCTGCTCGGCACCTCCGTCGTCACGGCGTACATCGAGTCCATCACCGGCGTGCAGGCCGGCGGCCGAACGGGGCTGACTTCGCTGACCGTTGCGGGGCTCTTCTTCCTTGCGCTGTTCTTCTGGCCGATCTTCGTCATCATCCCGCCGCAAGCGACTGCGCCCGCGCTGGTGCTCGTCGGTGTGCTGATGATGCAGGGGCTTGCCCGCATCGACATGACCGATCTCGGCAACGCGGTTCCGATCGTGCTGACGCTGCTCGTCACCGTTCTGACCAACAACCTCATCAACGGAATGGCCCTGGGAACGCTGAGCTACATCGCCCTGGAAGTGACAGTCGGCCGGCGGTCGCAGATTCCGGCGATGGTGTGGGGGCTCGGCGCCGTGTTCATCGCTTACGCGATCGTGATCGCCCAGATCTTTTGATGTTCGCCTACGCCGCGAGATCCAGCAATTTGCACGATCCGCGCACCAGCGCCTTGCGGCCGGCCGGTGTCATCGCGGGCGCGCCGTCATCGACGACGACAAGGCCGAGCTTGACGAGGCTTTCGACGACATAAGCCTTCGCGAGGCGACCATTCGACACCGGATTGCGAAGCGCCTTCAGTGCTTCCCACTGGTCGGGTGAAAGATCGAAGTCGAAATCGTTGCTCATATTGCCTCAAGCGATCGTACCGTTCGCGCGCCTCTGTTAACGGCGCTGCATGAAGACCATGCGACGACAATGAGTCGGGAATTCGGTGAGCTGCTTGGAACATCTCTTCACGAATTGCCGCACTTCGTTGCGCCACAAGAGTTAAGATCGTTCGCGCACGACTATCGTCCCGACCTGCGATCACTAATTGATGATTGGCTGTTGATCGTGTGGTGAAAGCTACCGCAGTGCACGGCAAGCATTGCTGTCCCATTCTGCGTCGCAATATGCACAGAAATCGTGAGGCGAGGGGTACGGGACTCTGCTAGGTTGATTCGCAGGGGATTGGCTTCACACAACTGGAGTGTGAGTGCATGAACAGGCTGGTGGAAATTCGCAGTCAGGAATTCCTGTGCCGGGAGCGCGCCGCGCTGGATTCGGAGCGCCGGATGTTCTGGCTCGCGCAGGCCCAGGAATGGGAGCAGCGCGCGCTCGACGAAATCGCCTATCACTTTCGAGAGTGCAACCTCGTCCAGGCCGAGTTGGCTGCCGCCTGACGCCAGACGACGGACGTGATCCCCGTCTACTGATAAGTCGCCACGATATCGGACACTGCGCGCTCGAGCTGGTGCGCGGTGGCGCATTGGCGCACCACGCTGCAAAAGGTCGCATAGCGGGGCATCTCCGAATCGCCAAAACCCCAGGCGAGCCGCCCCTCGGGATTGAGCCAGACCAGCCGCTTCGAGCGCTCGGAGATCCGGCGCAGGATGTCGGCGCGCGGATCGAGATTGTTGCTGCGGGCATCGCCGAGCACGATCACCGTGGTCTGCGGCGTCAGCGCGCTCATGAAATCCTTCTCGAAATCGACCAGCGACGAGCCGTAGTCGGATGAGCCGAAGCCGACTTTGGACATGATCTCGGCCATCGCCTCTTCCGGCGACTTCGATTCCAGAATGTCGCTGACCTCGATCAGATGTGAGGAGAAGGCGAAGGAGCGGACGTCGTCGACCACCTCGTGCAGCGAGTGGATCAGGAGCAGGAAGAAATCGGAGACCTGCGCGACCGAGCCGGAGACGTCGCAGAGCGCGACGATTTTCGGCCGGTCGCGATGCTTGCGCTTCCACGCCGTGAGGAAGGGCACACCACCCCAGGCCGCATTGCGGCGCAGCGTGCGGCGGACGTCGAGATGCCCGCGGCGCTGGCGCTTGCGCGGCTTGGAATAGCGCTCGCGCAGGCGGCGCGCGATCTGGCGGATGAGGGCGCGCATCTCGGCGACCTGGCGCCGCTCGATCCGCGCAAGCGGCGCGTTGCGCAGGATCTCGTTGCGCAGGTTTTCGGCCTCTTCGCGGGCATAGAGCGCAAGCCCCTGGGAGACGGTGTCGCGGACCGCTTCGCGCAAGGCGTCGAGCGCGGCGCGCAGGCGCTCGGCCAGCGCGGGATTGGTTGCGGTCAGCTCATCGAGTTCGTCGCGCAGGCGCTGCAGGCCCATGGCATCGAGGATGCGGCTGGAGAAGATGCCGCGCTGTGTGGAATAGCGGATGTCGGACAGGGACGCGGCGCCGGCCCCGCTGGCGATCGCTGCCGCGATCGCATTGCGATCCTGCGACAGCAGCATCTGCGCGAGCGGGCCTAGTCCCTCCTGCGGCGAACCGCCGCCCGCATCACTGGACGCGCTGGAAGAGGGGGCTTGATCCGTCTCCTGCGACGCATCCTCGTCGGTGCCTTCGGGCTGCTCCTGCCGCGGCTCCGGCTGGCTGAAGAACAGATCAAAGCAGTCGCCGAGCGCGAGTTTCTCGTCCTGCGATTTGGCGAGCGTCAGAAGCAGGGTGTCGCGCAGGATGGTTCGGTCTGAAAAGCCGACCTGCGCGACCGCGCGCATCGCGTCGATGCTTTCGGCGGGCGAGACGTGTACGCCCGCGCCACGTGCGGCCCGAAAGAAACGATGGATGTTCTCGCGCATCGGCGTCAACCGAAGACGTTGGATCGTGCTGCCTTGGCAATGAAGGTCGTGACCTGGGGCTGGGCCGCCTCGATATCGGCTTCGTATTTCAGGAGCACGTTAAGCGTGTCCTTGACGATCTCCGTGTCGAGCTCGGAGGCCTGAAGCAGCACCAGCACGCGCGCCCAGTCGATGGTCTCGCTGACCGAGGGCAGCTTCTTCAAGTCCAGCGAGCGGATGTCGTGGATGAACCCGACCATCTGCCGGCGCAGCGTCTGCGAGATGCCGGGCACGCGGCTCTCGACGATGCGCTCCTCCAGCCGCTGCTCGGGGAAGCCGATACGCAGATGCAGGCAGCGCCGCTTCAGGGCATCGCCCAGGTCGCGCTCGCTGTTGGAGGTGAGGATCACGGTCGGTGGTGTAACGGCGGAGACGGTGCCGAGCTCGGGGATCGTGACCTGGAAGTCGGACAGGATTTCCAGCAGCAGCGATTCAAACTCGGCGTCCGACTTGTCGATCTCGTCGATCAGCAGCACGCAGCCGCCCGGCTGCTCGAGCGCCTGGAGCAGCGGCCGCGGCTCGACGAACTCCTTGGAGAAGAACACGTCGCCGAAATCGTGGAGCTGATCGAGCGCAGCGTGCAACGTCTGCGCGCCGCCGAGGACCTCGCCGAGCTTGTCCTTGAGGATCTGCGTATAGAGAAGCTGCTTGGCGTATTTCCACTCATAGAGCGCCTTGGCCTCGTCGAGGCCTTCGTAGCACTGCAGGCGGATCATCTTCATGCCGCGCCAGGCAGCGATCGCCTTGGCAAGCTCGGTCTTGCCGACGCCTGCAGGGCCCTCGACCAGGATCGGTTTCTCGATCTGCTGCGACAAATAGACGGCGGTCGCGATCTGCCGGCTGGCAATATAGCCTTGCGCGGCGAGGCCGCTCTCCACTGCCTCGATCGCGGTCGAGGGCTTCTGTTCAGCCACGAATTGGCGCTCCCAAAGGTCTTGCTTGAGGCTTGTTCTGCCTGCGTTCCGGGCAAAGAACAAGTCTCGTTTGGGAGACATCAGACCCGCGTGAACGGCGTTTTTTCCGCTTAACGCAAATACTTGAGCGGTCTGCCGATCGCGCGGTCAGTGCCGGAGCAGCGCCGGCTTCCGGATCGTCTGCCGGACCTCGGCGCCGCAATCGGCGCATTCATAGACGAAGTCGATCTTGGCAAGGCTCCAATGCGGTTCGACCTCGCGCACATACATCGGCAGGAACCCCATGCACGTGGGGCAAATCACAGGCGCGATCTCGATATCCTGATGATGCTGTACATAAGCTGGCATCTCGGCTCTCCTTCGCAGGCGACCACCAAACCCCGCGCAAAAGCTACTGCCGGTTGCCCCGGAGCCGTCATCAACTCTTTCGAACAGAGGCGGAACGGCGCGCGTTTGTCGTTTGCTGTGACATTCTTGTTACGTCTCTGTACTGTAACGGGCAGATCAAATGCCTATTTCACAGGCCGATCCGGTTCTCGGACCCTCACTGCAACGATAAGGGAGCAACCCCATGACGCATGCCATTCGCTTTCACAAGACCGGCGGGCCGGAAGTCCTGGTCTGGGAGGAGGTCAGTGTCGGCAAGCCCGGACCGGGCGAAGCGCGTATCCGCCACACCGCCGTGGGTCTCAACTTCGTCGACATCTACAACCGTTCGGGTCTTTATCCGGCGCAGCTTCCGAGCGGGCTCGGCAGCGAGGCGGCGGGCATCGTCGAGGAGATCGGCCCGGGTGTCACCGATCTGAAGCCGGGCGATCGCGTCGCCTATGGCGCCTCGCCGCTTGGCGCCTATTCCGAGGCGCGGCTGATCCCCGCCGATCGTCTGCTGAAGTTGCCTGACGGCGTCGACGACAAGACGGCGGCGGCGATGATGCTGAAGGGGCTGACGACGCAATATCTGATCCGGCAGACCTACCGGGTGAAAGCCGGCGACACGATCCTGCTCCATGCCGCGGCCGGTGGTGTTGGCCTGATCCTGAGCCAGTGGGCCAAGCATCTCGGCGCGACCGTGATCGGCACCGTCAGCAACGACGAGAAGGCAAAGCTGGCCAAGGCGCATGGCTGCGACCATGTCATCATCTACACGCGCGAGGATTTCGTGAAGCGCGTCGACGAGATCACGGGCGGCAAGAAGGTGCCGGTGGTCTACGACTCCGTCGGCAAGGATACGTTCCTGAAATCGCTGGACTGCCTCGCACCGCTCGGCGTCGCTGCGCTGTTCGGCCAGTCTTCCGGCGCGGTCGAGCCGCTCAATCTCGGCCTGCTCGCCCAGAAGGGCTCGCTCTACGTCACCCGTCCGACGCTGTTCACCTATGCCGCCAAGCGCGAGAGCCTGGTGGCGATGGCGGGCGAGTTGTTCGACGTCGTCAAGTCCGGCGCGGTCAAGATCGAGGTTCACCAGACCTATCCGCTGAAGGACGCGGCCAAGGCGCATGCCGATCTCGCCGCGCGCAAGACGACGGGATCGACCGTGCTCCTTGTGTGACGTTCTGCCGGACGCTGACGCAGACCGACCGGGCCCGCGTCACGTCCGTTCGTGCTTGCGCAGGTCGCGGGCGTGATCGAGGCGGCTTGCCTGGAGGTCGACATCTCCAGGCGGAACGTGGGGAAGGGTGGCCTCGGCCAGGATGGCCTCGGTGACGTCCTCGACCGAGTTCTCCGCGATCTCGTGGATGAACGAGATGTTCCGGTATTCACCCGAGGCCACACGGGAGATGACCTCGCGCCTCGTGATTTCAGGGTCGACGACCGCCTCGCGGCCGCGCCGCCCGTAGTCGATCATCACGACGAAATACTGCATGGAACGATCCTGCCGTGCCCCGACGGTCGGGAGCACGGCAGATTATTTCCGAAAAGCAGAATTAAGTCAAGTTCGATTTCCAAAAATCAGAAATCGGTAGCCTACTTGCCCTTCTTGCGGGGGCGCGCCGACTTGGCGCGCAGCCGTTCGAGCTGACCCTTGGGCATGGAGAGGCAGATCTCCCCGACCCAGTCGAGCTTGACGCCGACGATCGGCTTGGCGTTGAAGCTGTTGAGATTGACGACGGAAGGGGATTTGCCCCGCTCGATGGTCTTCAAATAGCGTTCGCCGGTCTTGAGCCGGACCACGGCCTCTTCGCCGTAGAAGCTCGACAGCGGATGACGCTGGTCCTTGTAGACCACGATCACGTCGCCACTCTCGTATTTGGGCAGCATCGAATCGCCCACGATCTCGAATGCAATCGTCTCTTCCATGATCGGGAACGGCAGCGCGATGTCGCCGAGCCCCTCCGGGGGAACCTGCTCATAATCCGGCTCAATCACGGCGCCGGCGCCCACGCGCCCCATGATCGGCGCGAGATTGAGCTCGAGATATTCCATGATCGGAATGATCTCCGAGGCCTTCACCAGGCGCTCGCCGCCAAGAATCTCCGAGACCGCGCCGGGGCGCACGCCCATGGCTGCCGCCAGGCCGCCCTTGCTTTTACCTGTCTTTTCCAGGCCCCGCTCGATCATCGCAACGTCCAACATGGTGATTCCCTCGATTGTCCATCGTCTCGCCTCTTGTAATCCGAAATTCGGAATTGATGCAATTATGAATATCAGAATTACGTCTTGACTCTCGATTCGGAATACCGGAATGTGTGTTTCGCCTCCCGGTCGTGCGATTGGAGGGGGTGCATCACAGGACAGCAGCATGGAACCGGGTCATTGGCCGTCGGAGCACTCCGACGCGCTTCGCGACTATTTTCTCAAGGGAATGTCTTATGCGGAGATCGGAAGACAGATTAACGCAAGGTTTGGAACGGCTTACACGCGCAGCGCAGTCGCCGGCCGCGCCAAGCGGCTCGGACTCGTTGCGCCGCAATGGGTGATGAGCCCGTCGATCGCGCCGTCTCTGCCGGGCGAGGCCGGTCTGCTCTCGCCGCGCCGGCCGGCGTTACTGAATCTGCCACCGAAGTCCGCACTGAAGCCGGCCGCGCAGGTCAAGTTGCGCTGTGTCGGCGTCCAGCCGCGCCTTGTCCAGCTGGTCGAACTTGCGAAGGCCGACTGCCGCTACCCCTATGGCGGCGACAAGGACGGGGAGGAGATCGCCTTCTGCGGCCACCCGCGCCAGCCGGGCTCCAGCTATTGCGCGCCGCATGCGCGCCTGACGCGCCGCTCCGGGGCTGCCTCCGCCCGTGTCGCGGGTCCCGTCGTGCTGAGGCTGGTCTCCGCCGCCTGAAAGTGCGCTCAGCCGTTCAATCGTCAATCTTGCAAGGAGTATCCGAGTGGGACGTGTCCGACGCAACAGATCCTACAAACTGGCACAGATCTACGACCGGCGGTCGCGCGAGGTGCCATTCAATGCGGAAGTGGCGGAAGTCGAGGTCGACAATCCGCTGGCGCTCGATCCCGGCGAGAAGATTATGGCGATCCGGTCGATCCGCAGCGATCCGCTCGGCCGTCTGCACTCGCACCACCAGATCGACGAGGCTCAATACCGCGGCGGGCGCGCCTTCCAGAACGATTGGGAGCGGGCGGAGCGGGGGCCTCAGGCCATGGACCCAACCCGCGAATATGTCGATGGCGCCCGCTCACGCGAGCCCGTCACCGAGAGCCAGCGGCAGGCGGTGCTGCGGCTGAACCGGGTCGAGCGCGAACTCGGCACCGACGGCGCCGCGCTGGTGCACGACGTGCTGGTCCTGGGTCTGACCATGGATCAGATCGGGCAGCGTCGCGCCGTCCGTACGCAGCGCTGGAACGACTATTTTGCGCGGCGGTTTCGCGAATGCCTGGACCGGCTGGCACTGATCTACGGCTTTGCGACGGAGGCCGGGACACAGCGTGCAGACCAGCGCAGATGATCGCGGTACGCCGGCGGTCTCGGCCGCCGGCGTGCCGGTCTGCCTGCTGCTTACGGATGCGGTACAATCTGGTAAGGCGTCGTGTAGGGCTCGACACGGAGCGAGGCGTTGGCCAAAAGCCCGATCCTGGCGGTCGGCGCCTGCTGCAATTCGCCGTTCGGGCCGCGATGCACGTTGTATTGCCAGACGGTGAGGTCACCCTTCTGCGCCAGCGCGTGCGCAATCGCGCTCGCATCATTGCCGCCGAGCGCCTGAAGCTCCTCCGCCGACAGTCCGACGACGATTTCGTCCTTGATGGTCACGATCTTGAACAGATTCATCTTGGTCTCCTGCGCCCATGCGCCTTGTATCGAGAGGGTGAGAAGCGCAACCGCGGCGCCCTTGATGAGATCGCAGCGAGAAAGCATGCCGTCGTCCTTTGGTGCTGACGCGCGCCCGAATCGGTTGAATCCGTCAGCCATGGCGCCCGTGATCTGCGTGGCCGTATCGCAACGCTTGGTCGTCCGATCTTGAACAGCGGTTCATCGGCAGAAACATGTCGGAAGCGATGAACCTTGAAGCGAAGAGGCGAGTCCAAGCCGAAGGCTCAAGGGGATACGTCAGATGAAATTCGCCGCAACTGTTTGCCTTCTCGTGTCTGTCGGTGCCGCAGGCGCCGCTGCGGCGGCAGATCCCTTCTACATCGGAAGCTGGACATTCACGGCTGCCGTGGTCGCGCCATGGGCCGATCCGCAACGCAAGCCCGACGACACCGAGCGGGCACGTCTGATGGGCAAGACAGTCGTCCTGAAGGCGAATGAAATCTCGGGACCGCGCCCCTTTGCCTGCGCCAAGCCGCAGTACAAGGTGACGGATTATGGCCCGGACATGATCTTCCAGGGCGCATTCGACGAGATGCGACGTGCCGACAAGAAGGCCGATCCCAAGGCGCTTGCCGCCTCGCTCGGCTTCGCTGGCGCCCCGATCCGGACTTTGGAGACCGGCTGCGAGATCGACGTTCATTTCGTCGACGATACAACCGCCGAGGTGGGACTCAACAATTACGTGTATACGCTCAAGAAGCGTTAGATCGCCTCCGTCAATGCCCATTCACGCCGGAAACAAGGCGAAATGCTGCGCAGGTTGACAGCGATCAGGGCCGTGTGCGTGACTGATGCCGCTTCTTGACGCAGGTGGGTGACGACGGTCCATATTCCTGTTATCCGGAATTGCGGTGGTGCGATGCAGACGAAGCATCGCTAGGCCGCTGGTCGGGCTTGCCGGAAGGGTTGTTTCTTGGCATAACTACAACCTGTTCGGTTGAGCCCGCCCATTCGGATATGTAGTTGAGCGTGCTAACCCGCCGGGGCCCCCTTGGCCGAAAGTTCGTCCTCACCATGGCGCCCGCTTATGGTGTTCGGCTCTCGAGTGGGACGATGTCGGATCAGGAAGGCCGATGCTGGTCATAGGTGCGAGATGAAGAACCTCAATTTCGCGGCTGAACTGCACCTCAAGCTCGGCGCGCCGGCGAGCGGCACTGTCGAAAGCCTGCGCCTGCTCCGTGCTTTTTTGAAGCTCGCGCCTCGCCAGCGTTTCGAGGTCATCAAGCTCGTTGAAGACCTCGCCACCGAAGAAGTCCTTCCCGAACACCCCCTGTCCTGAGCTGGACCGCGCATCTTACGCCTTTTCCTTGATTTTCCTGCCCGAGCCGGGCCGCCGGGGACGTTTGCCCCGGGGGCGCCGCTGGAAGGTGGTCCGGCAAGTGTGGTATTCAGCTAAGAAAAAGGGAGGAGTGCGACCATGATCGAACCGAAAATCGAAGTTCCGGCCGAACTGCGCGACCTAGCCGAAAAGACGATCGACCAGGCGGAACAGGCATTCGGCATGTTTTTCGATGCCGCCACCAAATCGATGTCATCCGTTCCGGGAGCAGGGACGGAGGTGTCAAAGCAGGCGCTCGCTTTTACCGAGCAGAACATGAAGTCGGCGTTCGAGCACGCGCGCAAGCTTGTTCATGCCACCGACCTTCAGGAAGCGATGCGAATCCAGTCCGACTTCCTGCGTAGCCAGTTCACCAGCGCCGGAGATCACATGCGCCAGATGACCGGCAGTCTCATGCAGCCGGGCAAGGGCAAATCCTGATTCCTGGTTTGTGCGCTGCGTGCCTACAAATTGATCTTGCGCAGCATTGAGATC
The DNA here is from genome assembly GCF_052075915.1 of Bradyrhizobium sp. 1200_D9_N1_1. Classification (NCBI taxonomy): domain Bacteria; kingdom Pseudomonadati; phylum Pseudomonadota; class Alphaproteobacteria; order Hyphomicrobiales; family Nitrobacteraceae; genus Bradyrhizobium; species Bradyrhizobium sp. 1200_D9_N1_1. Next base: position 3,128,665 of record NZ_CP197226.1, read on the forward strand.
CGCATTTCGATGCTGGTGCAGGTCCATGATGGGCCACCGAATGGTTTCTCATTCGCCGTCCATCATCCTTTCTGCTGATCCCTGTCGGTCCTCCGGCAGGGATTTGTATTTTGCGACAAGTGTCGCGATTGGCCGGCGCTCTATGGACGCAGTGATCCGATATAGGCCGCGATGTCGCCGGCTTCGGTCCTGCTCAAGGGAAAGCTCGGCATCTTCGGATGCGGGTCGAGCAGGAAGAAGGCGAGCTTCTCCGAACTGAAGTCCGGCCGGCGCGCAACGGATGCAAAGGAAGGGACGTCGGCGCTGGCTACCGCCTGGCCATTGGCCACGACATGGCAACTTGCGCACCAGCGCTTGGCGAGGTCGGCACCGTGACCGGCATCGGCGGCGAGAGCGGACGAGGAACTCGAGGCCACGGCAAGTACCAGGCAAATTCCTCTCAAATGCAGGTGCATCGGGCAACCCTCGTGCGTTCGCTTGCAGCCACTGTGCTCATCCGCAGCACGAGCCCGGAAATTGGGAGAGATCGATGCGGGCGATGATCGACCGCAGCAGCCTGCGGGTCGAACGATACAGATGCCGCACGAATCCAGGCGTCCTTGTCGCGGGCAGGCCCAGCCGTTTCGTATCAAGGCTTTCGATGTAGTGCGACACGTGCCTCTCCGAGATTGTGAGACCCTGTCTATCGTGGCCGGCCCGGAGCCGCCTTGATCTGCCGCAAGGCGTCCCCGGCTAATAGTCGCCGGGGTTCATGATCATCGGACTTTTCGTATCGGCCGGCGCGAGCGCGCTGCTGGCGCTGTCGCGCAGGAAGCGGTCGAGCGTCGCCTGGATCTTCTCCTTGACCGCGTCGGGCCCGCGATCGCTCATCTCGGTGTGCTGCGCACCGGTGTGGACGATGTCGATGCCGCGCGCCTTGGCCTCTTCCGGCGTCGGCAGCACGCCCGGGTCGGTCAGGAAATGCGGATCCTTCGAGCGGAACGACAGGATCTTCAAGTTGTCGCTGAGCACGAAAGGCACCCGAAGATTGTCGAGCGTGATCACTTTCGACACCAGCTCCGGGTGCTGATGGGCGACATACATGGACACGTCGCCGCCGTTGGAATGGCCGACGAGGGTGATGTGGTCGTAGTCGGCGTTCTCCTGCCGCCTCTTAAGTTCGCCCAGGGCGAAGAGGATGTTGGCCTCGCAGCGGATATAGACTTCACGCCGGCCGACATATTGCTGGCCGACATGGGTCATTAGTGGTGGATCGCTGGGTAGGTCCTGCTGGATGCTGGCAACGAGATAGCCGCGCGCCGCGAGCGCGTTGGCGAGGAAGGAATACTCGGTGGCCTTGACGGTATTGCCGTTGCTGATGATGGCGAGCGGCAGCTTCCAGAGACCGAGATTGGCCTTGGTCTCGTAGTCGCGCCGCACCGCGATTTCGACCGAGATCGGCCGCTGGCGCGAGGCATCGAACAGGGTCAAAAGCTCATGGCGGATCGCAAACCGGCTGACGACGAAATATTCGCCGACGCCGAGGACGCAAAGAAACGCCAGAATTGCAAACACCCTCTTCATGGTTCCGTCCCAATCGCTTTCGACTGAAAATGGTCACTGCAAGCGCCCGGATCGAGCGATCGTGAGCAGGTTACGGGATTAAATTTAGGCAAGTCTGTGCGCAAGGCCGCAAAAGGGCCGCATGCCGGGTACGCGGCATGAGGGCTTTGCAGCTAGAGGCAGCCGCTCCTGCCGCGTTCGGGGCAGAGCCGGAATGCGCTCGACAGCGTGAACAGGAAACGCGGGCTGCGGCGCTCGTTGTCCGGCGCCCGGTAGCTCAAGGGGACGGCCACGCCGAGATCGGCCTGGAGATCGTCCCACAGGAAGAACCGTGCGCCGGCTCCGGCTGATGTCAGCGACAGGCCGTCGCTCAGGCGGTAGCCGTCGTTCCAGACTGCGCCGGCGTCGCCGAAGGCGTAGAGCTGGTAGCCGGTCCAGTAGCGGAAATTGAGCTTCTGGTCGAAGCGCAACTCGAGCGAGCCGGCAAGACCGTTGTCGCCGCTGATCTCGGCTGCGCCGTAGCCCCGGCCGAAGGCCGCGCCGCCGAGATAGAACTGCTGCGAGGTGAACAGCGGCCGCGATGCAGTCTGGCTCGCCGCCGAGAGCTTGAGCGACCAGGCATCGTTGAGCGACTGGTAGCGCGTGAACCAGAGATTCAGCACCGAGAAGTTCGATGACGCACCGTCGCGCGACAACAGATCGTCGTCGAAATGCGATGCGCCGAAGACGTCGAGGCCCTGACGGTAGGTCAGCGTCGCGAAATTGGTACCGCCGAAGCGATCCTGGAGCCGATAGTCGGCGGTCAGGCTCGCGGTCCGGACATGGTCGTTGTACCAGGGACCGTAAAGGTCATGCTCGGACACGTTGCTGAAGGTCCCAGCCACGGTAAGTGTCAGTGCCGACGATTGCGACATGAAGGGCACGGTGCTTGCCCGCACCTCGAAAGCTTCGGTCGTGGTGATGTCGCTGTCGAGGCGGCGGGCGTCGCCTGGCCGGACCGCACTGTAGAGGACGGACGCGCCGAGGCGCACGCCGTCGACGCCGACGGGTGCGTCATAGGACAGCCGCGCAAAGCCGAGCTCGCGCGGGTCGTTGGCAATGGTCGACAGGTTGACCGCCAGCGTATCGCCGGGCGTGAGGTAGGAGTTGAACGCGCCGGTCGCATAGGTCTGCCAGGGGCCGACCGAGGACGAGCCGAGATTGTCCAGGCCGAACGATGTGAACACGTGCCACGTCTTCAAATAGACGGTGAGGCGGAAGCGGCCGGTCGCACCGCCGATCTCCTCCAACGCGGTATCGATGATCCGGACACCCGGCCTGCCGTTGATGAGGAAAAGCTGGCGTTCGAGCGTTGCCAGGCGCGATGGCTGCTCGGCCAGAACCGGTCCGAGCATCGGCCTCACGCCGAACTGCTCGGCGCCATCGCCTTTCAGATCGGCCTGGACAATGGCGCCCTCGATCACCTGAATCCGGACCATGCCGTCGGCGATGTCCTGCGGCGGCACGACGGCCCGGCTCAGATGGAAGCCGTCGGCGCGGTAGAGGTCGCTGATCGCGCCGGCGATCGCGGCGAGATCCGACTGCGAGACCTTCTTGCCGAGATAAGGCTGATAGACCGCGGCGATGCGGTCGCGAGAGATGGCGTGGGCGCCGCTGACCTTGAGACCGCGCAGCACGAACTGAGGCTTGGTATCGCCACCGGTGTTGGCCTGGCCGACCGTCGGTAGCTTGACCGGAGGCCGGCTCAGTGTTTCCCGCTCGGTTTGGTTTTCAAAGTATTTCTCGGGCTGGCGCGGATCAAAACCCGGCTGGTTCGCCTGTTGTGCGAATGATTGCGGACTTCCCGCAAAAAGCGGTACCAGCAACGCCAATGTGGTAGCGAAATGCCGCTTCTCAACGCGCGCAGCAAACCTCTCTCCGTAATTTGACGGAGCGATCGCCACGGGGCGGTAAGGGTTCGTTAGCCGCATGATTTTTCATAGGTTTTTATGGTCAATGAATGGTTAATGCGGCAGTTCCACTGACCTCTTCCTGCTAATCCTCTCTTGAGTGATTTCGAATACCCCTCAGGCCCGGACGTAACGCGGACTGAGGATCGTGATGCTCGGCAGAATTGGAATGCGGTGCGCCTTCGCGGCGGCGCTGATCCTGGGAATGGCTTCCGGTGCACTCGCGGCGGAGGATGGCGTCTGGTCGGTCAGCAAAGCCGCCGGCGAGGTCTGGGTCGCCACCAACGGCGCGCAGCAGGTGTCGTTGAATCAGCAGGAGGCGCTCAAGCCCGGCGATACCATTCGCACCGGACGTACCGGACGCGTGCTGCTTGTCCGCGGCGAGGAAACGATACTGATATCTCCCAACTCGGTGGTCGGCTTGCCGGCCGAGAAGAAGGAAGGTCTCTCGACCACGATCATCCAGCAGTCAGGTTCGATCCTGCTCGAGGTGGAGAAGCGTAACGTCAAGCATTTCGAGGTCGAGACGCCCTACCTCGCCGCCGTGGTCAAGGGAACGCAGTTCAGCGTCACCGTGAATGCGGGCAGCACCAGGGTCGGCGTGCTCCGCGGCCAGGTCGAAGTCTCAGACTTCAAGACGGGACAGATCGCTCAGGTCATGCCCGGACAAGCGGCCACGGCCTTTGAGCATGGCAAGCCCGGCCTCAGCCTGAGCGGCGCGGGGACGTTCAATCCGATCGAACATGGCAAGCCGCGCGCCTCGACGATCGAGCGAATTCCTGTGCCGAAATCGGGATTGTCGGCGCCGCGCAACGCGGCGAGCGGCCATGCGATCCATGCGCTGGGTCCGATCGACAAGGGGACCAAGGCGGCTGGCGGTCAGGCGCCCAAAGGCGGCGTCGTGCGCATCTCCAGCTCGCTCGGCGAGGTCAAGCTGAACGTCCACAAGGTCACGCATGGGCTCGCCCACGGTGCAATTGCGCCGGGGCACGTGCGCAACGCCAACGCCAGCACCGGTACCGAGACGGTCTGGAGCGACACGAAGGCGAGCACCACGACCACAGCCGCCAACAGCTCCACCGTAACGGCGGTCACCGTCAGCAGCAGTGTATCTGCGGCCAGTGCCACATCTTCGTCGTCAAGTGCGACGACGACCGTTGCGACCACTGCCGGGTCGACCGGCGATGTGTCCGGAGGAAGCTCTGGGAGCGGAAGCAACGGGACTGGCGCGACCAGCAATGGAAGCGGTGGCACCGGCAATAATGGCAACAACGGCAACGGGAACAGCGGGAACGGGAATAACGGCGACAACGGTAACGGCAGTCATGGCCACCACTACGGTTGGTATTGGGGCAGGGGTCATCACTAGGACCGTGTCGTCGGCATAGGGGAGCGCCTGGCGGCAGGTACCGCCGGTGCAGGGGAACAAAGTGAAACGCCATCGGCCGCATATTCTTGTCGTGATCGCGCTGGCGGTCGTGCTGTCCACGGGATGGCATGGCGCGCTGCGCAATGCGCTCACCGATCTGCGGTTTGCCTGGCAATCGCGTGCCGCAAGCGGCAATGTCGTCGTGGTGTCCATCGACGCGCCCTCGATCGACCAGATCGGGGTGTGGCCCTGGCCGCGCCGGCTCCACGCAGAGCTGTTGCACAAACTCGAAAGCGCCGGCGCGCAGGAGGTGGCTTTCGATGTCGATTTCAGCACGCCCTCGGAGCCGGCCTCCGACGAGGCGTTCGTCAAGGCGCTTCGGGAGGTCGGCGGCTCGACGATCCTGCCGTCCTTCAAGCAGCCGGCGCCGAATGGTGGCCCAGCTCACGTCAATCGCCCCCTGAAGCCGTTCAGCAACCAGTCGTGGCCGGCCGTCGTCAATGTCGCGGTCGAATCCGACGGGCTCGTTCGCCGTTATCCGGTCGGCGAGAGGCTCGGCGACGCCTTTATGCCGTCGATGGCCATCGTGCTGGCTGGGCAGGACGCCAATCGGCGATCCTCCTTCCTGATCGACTTCAGTATTCGGGCGACCTCCATTCCGCGTGTCTCCTTTGTCGACGTGCTGCATGGCGATACCGCGACACTCGACAAGCTCAGAGACAAGAAGATCATCGTCGGTGCGACCGCGCTCGAGCTGGGCGACCGGTTCAGCGTTCCGAATGGCGGCATCGTCTCGGGGCCCGTCCTCCAGGCGCTGGCGGCGGAATCGATCCTCCAGCACCGGATGCTGCGCTGGACGTCCGATGCCGGCATGATCCTCGGCCTGGGTGTGATCTGCCTGCTCATGATGTATTCGTGGCGCCGCTTCGCATCGGGATATCGCGTTGCGGTCCTCATCGCGGCCGGAGCGGCGGTCGAGCTGACCGCGGCCCTCGTGCAGGCAAGATGGCCCTTCGTCGTCGACACATCGCTATTCCACATCGCGATCATCGCTTATCTGACGGCGATCGCGCTGGACGAGATCGATTTCCGCGGTCTCCTGGGACGCATCGCCGAGAGCCGCTTTCATCGCATCGCCATGTCGCTCGGCGACGGTCTCGTCTGCACCGACGAGGATCACCGGATCACGGTCTGGAATCCCGGCGCGAGCGTGATCTTCGGCTACATGCCGGCCGAGATCATCGGCCGCCCATTCGACACGCTGTGCGCCGTGCCGACGGACGGCGACGCAAGGCCGTCCATGCGCGATGCCGCACGCCAGGCGCTCCTCGTGCCCGGCGGGGCGGTCGTCGTCGAGTTCGAGGGCCGGCGCAAGAACGGTGAAACCTTCCCCGTCGAAGCGAGCTTCTCGGGCTGGCAGGGAACGGACGGTTTCCAGTATGGAGCGATCCTGCGCGACATCTCGGTCCGCAAGCGCGAGGTCGAACGCGTCAGATATCTCGCCGAACACGACGCGCTGACGGGTCTTGCCAACCGCAACATGCTGCATGCCGGCCTTACCGGTCTGATCGCCGCGGCGGAGCGGCGGTCTTCCGACGTCGCACTGCTCGTGCTGGGGCTCGACGGCTTCCAGCAGATCAACAACATGCTTGGACATTCGGCCGGCGACCTCGTGCTGCAGTCCGTCGCCGAGCGGCTCCGGACCGAAATCGCTGGTAAGGCGGTGGTCGCCCGGCTCAGCGGCGACGAATTCGCCATCGCACTTGATTGTGCGGAGGCTGGCGAGCCGATTGTGGCGTTCGCCGAGCGGATCGCGCGCGCGTTCGAAGCGCCGCTTGTAACGGGCACACGGCAGCACCGAGTCCGGATCAGCATCGGCGTTGCCGTCTATCCCGACGGTGGACACAACGCGGACGACCTCCTGAGCAACGGCCATCTCGCGCTGAGCCGCGCCAAGGCGACGCGACGCGGCAGCCACGTGATCTTCGAGAGTGCGATCAGGCAGGAATTGCAGAACCGTCTGACGCTTGAGAGCGAACTGGCGCTTGCCGCGGATCGCGGCGAATTCGAACTGTTCTACCAGCCGCAGGTTCGCCTGGTCGACGGCGGCCTGGTCGGGGCTGAAGCGCTCATCCGTTGGCGGCATCCCGTGCGCGGCTACGTCTCCCCCGGGGAGTTCATGCCGGTGGTCAATACCTCAGCGCTGTCCGAGCGGATCGCGAACTGGGTGATGGAGACGGCCTGCCGGCAGGCGCGTGCGTGGGAATTGTCCGGCAACAGCGTGCGCGTCGCGATCAACCTCTCGCCGTCGCAGCTACAATCCGGCGATCTCGCGCATGCGGCTGCGGCCTTGCTCGGCGCAACAGGGCTGACGCCGGCGCTGCTCGAGCTCGAAGTCACCGAAGATATCCTGCTCCATGACGAGGGCCGCGTGCTCGACATGTTCAAGCGGATCCAGGAGCTCGGCGTCCGCGTCCTGTTCGATGACTTCGGCACCGGCTACGCAAGCCTGAGCTATCTGAAGAAATTTCCGCTCGACGGGCTCAAGATCGACCGGTCGTTCGTGCTCGATCTGCTCGCCGATTCCGACGATGCCGCGATCGTCAGTTCGACCATCGGCCTCAGCAAGCAACTCGGGCTCACCGTCGTGGCCGAGGGCATCGAGAACCGTGCCACGGCCGACTTCCTGGTCAGCATGGGATGCGAGGAAGGGCAGGGCTATTTCTTCGGTCGACCGATGCCCGCGGATGCGTTCGAACGGCAGTTCCTGACGCAGCCCCGATCCGTCACCGCTGCCTAGCTGACTCACGCCACGCAAGCTTCATTGCTAACGCCGGCGGGCGATGGCAACCCCGAACAGGAAGGCGACGAACAGGCTCGCGAGCGGCGCTTCACGTGTGATCGCGGCGACCGTCGCGAGCGGTTTACCCGGCTTTCGAGCTTCGTCGATGACATGCGCCAAGCGGTCGACAGCGGCGCGCAAGCCTCCCGCGACCTCGCCGATCGTGTGGGAGACGTCGGCCGCGGCGTCGATGGCGCGCTCGGCCATGCCGGGCTGGGACGGGGGCTGCGGAATTTCGGTGCTCAAATTCGTAAACTCCGCTCTGACGAGGTGAATGAGGCCGGCACCTTTGGCTATCCGCGCGAGCGCTCGTTTTGAACAGCGGGTCCGAAGACCTTTGGCTATCCGCGACAGGCGCCGTAATGTACGGCGGGTGCCGGCCTTGCAGGGGAAATGCGGCGCGCGGGATTTTGTTCCGGGACGGCTTCTCGCTCGGCGTCTTTTCTCCGGGAAATACCCGTGAAACGACGGGTACGAATCTCTGTTAGGCTGGCACGATCTTGTGGATGTCAGGAGACTGCCGTGACCGATCGGACCATGCCGGATCGAGCCCGGCGCATCGCCTTGCTCGGCGCGCCCATCGACATGGGGGCCTCGCAGCGCGGCACCCTGATGGGCCCGGCGGCGCTGCGCACCGCCGGCCTTGCGACGCTGCTCGAGAGCCTGGACTTCGAGGTCGTCGACTACGGCGATCTCACGGCGGCCGAGGTCAGGGACCTCGCAGACAGGCCGCCCGAAAAAGCCAATCATTACCGCGAAATCCAGCGCTGGACACGCGTGCTGAGCCGCAGAGGCTACGAGATCGCGAAAACCGGTGCGCTCCCGATCTTCCTTGGCGGCGATCACACGCTGTCGATGGGCTCGGTCAATGCCATGGCGCGCCATTGGCAGGAGCGCGGACGCGAGCTGTTCGTGCTCTGGCTCGATGCGCATGCCGACTACAATACGCCGGAAACGACGATCACGGCGAACATGCATGGCATGTCCGCCGCGTTTCTGTGTGGCGAGCCGGGCCTCGACGGCCTGCTCGGCGATGACCCGCGTGCGTCGATCGATCCTGACAGGCTCGATCTGTTCGGCGCGCGGTCGATCGACAAGCTCGAAAAGGAGCTGATGCGCGCACGCCGGATCAGGGTTGTCGACATGCGCCAGATCGACGAGTTCGGCGTCGCCGTGCTGATCCGCCGTGTGATCGAGCGGGTCAAGGCGAGCAATGGCGTGCTGCATGTCAGCTTCGATGTCGATTTCCTCGATCCATGCGTGGCGCCCGGGGTCGGAACCACGGTGCCGGGCGGAGCGACCTATCGCGAGGCACATCTGATCATGGAGCTGCTGCACGATTCCGGCGTGGTGGGGTCGGTCGACATCGTTGAGCTCAATCCATTCCTGGACGAACGTGGTCGAACCGCGCGGACCGCGGTCGAGCTGATCGGCAGCCTGTTCGGGCAGCAGATCACCGACCGGCCAACGCCAAGCAATGCGATCGCGCCGGGCGAGTGAATCGGGCGGCCGGCGATTGTGCGCTGCAAGGAAAGGAACTGCTGTTGTTGCCGGGCGATTTAGATCAACGCTGATCGAAATCGCCTGCTTTTGAAATAGCTGCGAATTGCAAATGCCGTCGTCAGAATGTTTGATGCGGTCTCAGCGCCAGCCGGGGGCCCGCAATGAGCAGCACGACACATGCCAACGATGATCCCGTGACGACCACTCGTCGTCGCTTCCTGACTGCCGGCTCGGCCGCGGTCGGCGGCGCCGTTCTCGGCACAAGCACTGCTGCTGCGGAGACCGACAATCTTCCGCCCAATGTTCCCGAATGGATGAAGGCACCGGGCGAGCCGACGGGAGGTCAGCTCTATGGTGCGCCATCGCCCTTCGAGAAGGGCGTCGTCAAGAACATCTCGAAGGCTCTCAAGCAATACATCTCGGCGTCCAGCCGGACGCCCTTGCAGGAGCTCGACGGCATCATTACGCCGAACGGGCTGTTCTATGAGCGGCATCATGGCGGCGTCCCGACCATTGATCCGGCGCAGCACCGGTTGATGCTCCACGGCCTTGTCGAACGGCCCCTGATCTTCACCATCGACGATCTGCGGCGCTTCCCGTCAGAGTCGCGCATCCACTTTCTCGAATGCTCCGGCAATCCCGGTTACACCAAGCCGTATGGCAAGACGGCATCGGATCTCGTCGGCCTGGTGAGCTGCGCGGAATGGACCGGCGTCAGCCTTAAGCTGGTGCTTCAGGAGGCGGGGCTGAAGCCGGAGGCCAAATGGTTGGTTGCCGAGGGGGCCGACTCGGCCGCGCTGACGCGCAGCATTCCGATCGAGAAATGCCTCGAGGACGCCATGCTGGTCTACAGCCAGAACGGCGAGCGGCTGCGACCGCAGCAAGGGTATCCGCTGCGATTGTTCCTGCCGGGCTTCGAAGGCAACATGAGCGTGAAATGGCTGCGCCGCCTGCATGTGACTGCCGAGCCCGTGTATTCGCGCGAGGAGACTTCGAAATACACCGATCTCCTGTCCGACGGCACGGCGCGGGAGTTCTCCTTCTACATGGAAGCGAAGTCGATCATCACCCGTCCCTCCGGCGGTCAGCGTCTGAGCGCGCCCGGCTTCCACGAGGTCACCGGCATCGCCTGGAGCGGGCACGGCAAGATCGCCCGCGTCGAGGTGTCCGTCGACGACGGGAGGAGCTGGCAGGACGCGCGATTGCAAGAGCCGGTGCTGACGCGTGCGCTGACACGCTTCCGTTTGCCGTGGCAATGGGACGGCAAGCCCGCGGTGATCCAGAGCCGCGCCATTGACGAGACCGGCTATGTGCAGCCGACGCTGGCCGAACTGCTCGCAGTGCGCGGCGAGAATTATTTCTACCACAACAATGCGATCTGGCCCTGGCTCATCGCGGCGGACGGCGAGGTGACCAATGCGCTGGCGTGAGATTTGCGGCATCGCATTAGCAATCATGCTGTGCACCTTTGGGAGCGTTGCGCAGGCGCAAAGCCCTTATGGCATCGGTCGGCCGGCGACGTCCGCCGAGATCGCGGGTTGGAATATCGATATCGGGCGCGACGGCAGCAATCTGCCGAACGGGAGTGGTTCAGTCAGCCGTGGCCGTGAAGTGTTCGCTCAACAATGCGCCTCGTGTCACGGCGACAAAGGCGAGGGCGGCTTGGGTGATCGGCTCGCCGGCGGGCAAGGTACGATCGGAACAGCCAGGCCCATTCGCACCGTCGGCAGCTATTGGCCTTATGCGCCGACGCTGTTTGATTATATCCGTCGCGCCATGCCGCAGAACGCGCCGCAATCGCTAAGCGATGAGGATGTCTATGCGGTTTCGGCCTATGTCCTGAACCTGAACGGGCTAGTGGGAGCGGACGCGACGCTCGACGCGAAATTGCTTGCGGCCGTGAAGATGCCGAACCGCGACAGGTTTGTCGGCGATGCGCGGCCCGACGTCAAAAAGTGAACGCGCGCGGGGGACGAGGTTCCCTGCGTTGGCTTGGAACTTGCTTCGGCGAAGGCGGAACTCGCGGGACGTCATTGAATTAACCTGCGAGAGGAAAAAAGCACGGATCCTTCGATGGCAGCTGATCGCTTCGCTCACTCCATGTCCAAGGCGGCTCGCCATCCCGGCGTGATCGCGTTGATCGTGGCCGCCTTGACGATTGCTGCGATGCTGATCGTGGATCATGGGCCGTGGAGCCGGGCCAAGACGCAGCCGGCCCATGTCGCGATGTATGCAACCACGGGCGAGGCTGCAGACGCCGCTGGCGCCAAGGTGCTTCCCACCGAACCGAAATCGCCGGTCGAGCCGGAGCGGCCGGGGCCGAAGACGTCCCCGACCGTCAATCCCGTGACGCCGTAGTCCCCGTTAGCTCTTGCGACCATAGTTGAGAAGACCGCCGTTCGTCTTCGGCGGATGCGCGCGCAGCGCTTCTTCGTTCGGCTCGGTGCCCCAGCCGGGCCGGTCCGGAATGATCAGATGGCCGTTCTGGATTTCCGGCTCATGCGTGAACAGCTCGCGGTCCCAGGACAGGCGATCGATGTCGATCTCCATGATCCGCAGGTTCGGAACGGCCGCGCAGAAATGCGCGTTCATCATCGAGCAGAGATGGCCATAGAAATTATGCGGCGCGACGTTGACCTCGAACGCTTCCGCGGCTGATGCGATCTTCATCGATTGCCAGACGCCGTTCCAGGGCGTGTCGATGATCGCGACGTCCATCGCTTGCTCATGGAAATAGGGCAGGAATTCGCGCAGGCCCAGCAGCGTCTCGCAGGACGAGATCGGATGCGGGCTCTGCCTGCGGATGTAGCCGAGCGCTTCCGGATTGAAACTGTCGATCTCGATCCAGAACATGTCGAGGTCCGCGATGGTGCGCAGGATCTTCAGGTAACCCTCGGTCTTGGCGTTGAAATTGCAATCGAGCAGGATGTCGACGTCGGGGCCCGCGCCGTCGCGGATCGCTTCCAGATGCATGCGCAGGTCGCGCAGGATCTTGCGGTCGACGTTGATCTCGGGTGTGAAAGGTGAGCCGAAGCCGGGCCGCCAGCCGGTCGGCTTGCCGTCGTCGTAGGAGAAGATGTTGGTCTTGAGCGCAGTGAACTTCTTCTCGCGCACCTCGCGGCCCATCGCCTTGACGCCGTCGAGGCTTTCGATCGGCGGCTTGTACCAGGACGGATGATTGATCCGCCACGTCGCGCAATGCGACCAGTAGACCCGGACACGGTCGCGGATCTTGCCGCCGAGCAGCTCATAGCACGGTACACCGAGGCACTTCGCCTTGGCATCGAGCAGGGCGTTCTCGATCGCCCCGAGGGCTTGGGCCACCACGCCGCCAGCGGCGGGGCGCGTAGCGGCGAACAGCTCGGCGTAGATGCGCTCATGCTGGAAGATATTCTGCCCGATGATGCGGGTGGATAGGCGCTGGATCGCCGCGCCGACGCCCGGTGAGCCAAAGCCTTCATCGAACTCGCTCCAGCCGACGATGCCGTCGTCGGTCGTCAGCTTGACGAAGTGGTAGTTTCTCCAGCCGGCATCGCAGGCAAGGATTTCGAGGCTTGTTGCTTTTGACGATTTGGTCATGTCGCTCCCTGTCGCCCAGCGGGACTTTGTTTTTCTTGTGGCCAGGTCGCAAGGCCCGGTCCTGACGGCAACTGTTAGGCCAACCATGGACCGGCGTGAAGCCCGCAGCTCTGCGGCCGAGGCTGCCTCTCGCCCCTCTTTGGCGGGGAAATGCCGTGGGATCCGGCGGGACGGCCATGATCTTTCCGGGGATCGTCGCGAAAATGCGCCGGGCGCTGACGTTTTTGGCCACAATCGGGACCGACCCTCCACCCATGAAATTTCTGGGCATGATCTCGCTTCTGGCGCTGCTCACAATCAGCGGGGCCGCTATTTCCGATCAGTTTCTGACGGCCGATCAGCACGTTGCGCAAGGGGTGAAGTAGCGCGGCGAGCGAAGGCGCTTTTGTCTTTGCAGTTGTCTTGGGGGGACAGCGATGCTTTCGATAGACCAGTTCTTGCGGCTCATCAGCGTGCCGGCCGTGTTTGCGGCCTTCATCATCGCATCGCAGGTTTCGGCGGCACTGTCGCAAGGTTGGTCAGCGAACCACTGACGAGCCGAGCAGAGCGAGGACTGCCAGCGCCATCAGCGCGGTGCCGAGCCAGCCCAGCGCGACCAGCCACGTCCGGGCCCTGAAACGGCCCATGATCGCGCGGCTCGAGACGATCAGCATCATCATCGCCATGATCGGAACGGCGACGATGCCGTTGAGCACGGCGCTCCAGACCAGCATGTGGATCGAGTCGATCCCGGTGAAGCCGAGGCCGAAGCCGATCGCGGTCGCGGCCGCGATGATGGTGTAGAAGCCGGCGGCCTCGTCGGGCTTTGCCTCGAGCGTGGCACGCCAGCCGAAGATTTCCGCGACACCGTAAGCCGCCGACCCCGCCAGCACCGGGATCGCGAGCAGGCCCGTGCCGATGATGCCGAGCGCGAACAAAGCGAAGGTGAAGTCGCCGGCGAGCGGCCGCAGCGCTTCGGCCGCTTCCGTCGCCGAATTGATGTGGGTGACGCCGTTGGCGTTCAGCACGGCGGCCGTGGTCAGGATGATGAAGAAGGCGATGCCGTTCGACAGCAGCATGCCGAACGTGGTGTCGGCCTTGATGCGCGCGATTTCAGGGGCGCCGCCGCGCCGCGTCTCCTCGCGCAGCGGCTGGTCGCGCTTGCCCTGGTTCATCTCCTCGACCTCTTGCGAGGCCTGCCAGAAGAACAGATAGGGGCTGATGGTGGTGCCGAGCACGGCGACCACCATCATGAAATAGTCGGCGCTGACGTTCGCCTTCGGCCACACCGCGGCGAGCAGCGCGGTGCTCCACGGGATCTCCACGGTGAAGGCGGTCGCGACATAGGCGAACAGCGCCAGGGTGAGGAATTTCAGCACCGGCGAATAGCGGCGATAGGGCAGGAACACCTGGAGCAGGGTCGAGCCCGCCGCGAAGATCAGCGCGTGCTCGTGGTTGAGACCGCCGATGACGAGCGAGAGCGCCTCGGCCATCGCGGCGATGTCGGCGGCGATGTTGAACGTGTTGGCGGCGACGAGCATGGCGACGAGCGCCAGCACCGCCCAGCGCGGCGCGATCCGCATTACGTTGGCGGCAAGCCCCTTTCCGGTGACCCGGCCGATCTGCGCGCTGACGAGTTGAATGGCGATCATGAACGGCGTGGTCAGAAACACCGTCCAGAGCAGCCCGTAGCCGAATTGCGCGCCGGCCTGCGAATAGGTGGCGATGCCGGATGGATCGTCGTCCGCCGCCCCGGTGACGAGGCCGGGACCCAGTCGTTGCAGCAGCGTCGGCTCGGACTTCGTCGGTGCGTCGGCGCTGTCGTGCTTGGCGGGGCGGTGTTTCAGGGCGGACCTTCCGGAATTGCGAATCCTGATCTTAAGCGCGTTCATGGCCGCAAAGTTCCTGCACGATGAGCGTCGTGCGTCTGCTGAAGCCGATGCTGCCAGCCCTTGCGAACGGCACGTTGAGGTTGTAGGGAGCGCCATGAACCGTGATCCGGCACCCACGAAGGTCGATCCCCTGAAGCCTGAGCAGGCTGCGGCTCTCGACCGTGACGGTTATCTCCTGCTGCGCGGCGCAGTCCCCGCGGCGTGGCGCGATGCGCTGCGCGCGGCTTTCGAGTCCGGCGTGGGCACCGGCGACCAGTGGGCGGCCCCCCCGGGGCGCCGGCTGGCGACACGCCCTTGTCGATCTCGATCCGACGGTGCAGCGGACCTGTCGCCTGCAGCCGCTGCTGGCGGCAGGGGCGCAGATGCTGGGCGGTCCCTTCTTCCTCTCCCAGGTCGAGGGCCGCGAGCCGCTTCCGGGCGGCGGCCACCAGCCCCTGCATCGCGATGGCGCCGGCATGAAGGCCGTCGCCGCCCTGGTCTTCCTCGATGCTTACGGGCCGGACAATGGCTCAACGCGCGTGGTCCCGCGTCATCTCGACCGCGGCGCGCCCGACGAGACCCTGTCGCTCGTGACGGCCGGCGAGGCGGGGGACATCCTGGTGTTCGACGCCGATCTGCCGCATGGGGCGACCTGCAACCGCTCCGGCGCGCGGCGGCGCTCGCTGTTGCTGAGCTTCATGCCGGTGGGCGATCGGGCGAGCATTGAGGCCTGTCGCGCCGTCCGCAACGTGCGCATGGACACCAGCGAGGTGTTTATCCCCTCCTGAGCGATAATTCCGGATGCGGAGGAACGTCGCTTCATCGCGCATGTTGTCTCCGCGGCGACGGAATCTTCGCAAGGAGCGGGACAGTCACCATCGCGGCGACGGCGGCGTCAAGCCCGCCTTGTCGCGGTTCGGCCTCACCCCTCACCAGCAGAGACAGTCATGAACAGGCTCAAGCCGGCCAATTTTCGCAATGCGCTCGACTTGAGCGACAAGGTGCAGGTGAAGACCCTGCGCAAGCGCCTCAAGCTGTCGCCCGATCAGTTCGCCGACGCCCTTCGCAAGTCTGGTAATTCGATCTCGGCCCTCGTCAAGGAAGCGGCCGGCGCGCGACCCGGCAAGCAGGAGGCGTAAGCCGCCGGCCTGACAGACGCCGCCGGCGAACGGCCGGATTTAGGAACGGCGCGCCGATGACGACGTTTCCCGTTTTCAGGAAGCGAGGAATTGGCCGATGGACAATCTGACGAAGCGCGAGCAGCCGGACCGCAGCAAGATCAACATGGACGAGGCCTTCGAGGTCAAATACTGGACCCATGCGCTCGGCGTGTCGAAGGAGGAGCTGCAAAAGGCCGTCGACAAGGTCGGCAATTCGGCCGCGGCCGTCCGCAAGGAGCTCGCAGGGTAGGGCATGTCGCCGACAGCACCGTGCGCGAGCGCCATGAGAACAACGAGACGTGAACTCCGCGTCCGGCTACTTGACGCTGACGAACATGCCCCAGACCGCGGCCAGCGCCGCGCCGGTGAAGACGACCACCGGATTGTCGCAGAACGTGCCGCCGTAGCGGCACACGTCCGCGCCGAACTGGCCGAGCTCGTGATGGCTCGCGGAATAGAACAGTCCCGACAACCCCAGCAGTGCGGCGGCGACGTAGTACATCGGCGATCTCTCCGAAAACCTTTCCGGTTGCGCCCTCCTGGGAGGGCATGTCCCAGCCTGACGCGAACAGATTTCATTCCGCCAAATCCGATTTGCTGCATTTGAATAAAGTTTGCTCCGTCGGGCAAATCACTGGCATGATGGCAGCATCGGGCATTTCCCAGCGAGCCCCGCATGGCCGCTTCTCGCCCTTGCGGACTTTGGCCGTTGCGACTGCGACGCCAGCTCTTGACCCCGAACAGAATAGGTAAGCCCGCCTCGGAAATTTGAATTCATCCCGGGAACAAGTTGCAATTCTGTGCGTTAGGTGGCGTCGTTGGGGGAAACCATCGTGCCGACCGCCGAGTACTATTTGAAGCAAGCCGAAATCGCGTCCCGGATGGCTCTGGCAGAATCCGACCCGGAAAAAGCGAGGGCCATGCATATCCTCGCCCTGGAGTATTACGACAAGGCCTACCTTGCGCAGGTCCAGGAAGCGTCGCCACCGCAGCCAACCAGCTCGGCCAACATCATCCAGAGGCAGTGAGAGCGCGATCGTTGACGGTTTCGGATCTCGCCTCTTGGGGCCCTTCGCGCACATGGTGGCCGACGGGCGGATGTTCCGCCTTGTCATTCCGCCAAATCCGATTTGCTGCATTTAAATAGAGTTTGCTCCGTCGGGCAAAACACTGGCATGATGTCAGGATTGCCACAGCGCGTAGGATGGGTAGAGCACTTGCGAAACCCATCGCTCGGTCCCACCCGATGAAGACGATAGCGGCGTGCTCGGTCACATGCAGCGGATGATGGGTTTCGCTGCGCTCTACCCGCCCTTCGGCTTACCGGAGAAAGCGCGATGATCCGTCGTGCCCACGCGTCAGATATCTCTCGGGTGGCCGCTCTCTATCACGCGGTTTGGCACGAGACCCAGGCTCCCTTCATGCCCCACGCAGAAATTATCCGTCGGTCCATGGAATTTTTCCTGGAAAGGATGACGGCACTCCTGCATTCGACTTTGGTAACGGAGTTGAACGAAGAGGTCGTGGCGTTTTCGGCGTGGAGAGGCCAGCTTTTGGGCCAACTTTTTGTGGCGATGCCACATCGAGGGACGCGCGTTGCGTCAAGTCTGCTGACAGCCGCTGAAATTGAGATGGCCAAGGGCGGCATTGCGGAGGCAGAACTGCACTGTGTCGTTGGCAATGACCGTGCGCGCCGCTTCTACGAGCGCATGGGCTGGCATCACAAAGCGGACATCATGGAGCAGGTTGCCGGTGAGCACGGGCAAACCGATGTTCCGTTCTGGTGCATGACCAAGGTTCTCGCCAACTAGCCCATGTCCATCGACCACTCTCGAGAGCCCCGCGTGGCCGCTTCTCACACTTGCGGACTTGGCTGCTGCGACTGCGACGCCAGCTTTTGACCCACATGTATGGTCCGGCCGTGCGTAGCAAGAGGTTCGTCGATCAGGTGGTGTGGTCTTGCATCAATGTATCCGGCCTTTGATTGGAGCATTTTCTCCGGGCCATCATGGATATCAGCGCGCGTGCGTTCTCATTAGCGGACAGGCCTCGATTGGGCCATTTGGGTCACCAGTGTTCGCATGCGCCGGGAAGACCGAACCTCCATCTCGTCTCATCCTCTCGCAGACCTCGGCTGGAACCTGTTGATGGGGTTACGTCATCGCTTGCTCCTCCTACCTCGCAGTTCCTGTGTTCGAGCCAGGGGCCGTTCCTTCGTCCCGGCCCGCAGGACGTGCGTCGCGTCGCGCGCACGGGCGGTCAAGGCCGGCCGTTGCGCTTGGCTTGCGGCTGGCTCCGGCGTTGCCAGGCCGCGCCTTGACCGCGCCGAGCACGGCGCGACGATCAAGCGGGTCGGACGCCTGCATCGTTGGTCCTTGTCAGCTCGAAGGCGCGTCCTTTAGCCAGCACCGCCCAGGCGATGCGGGCAAGCTTGTTGGCGAGTGCGATCGCCAGCACGTTGTGGTGCAATCGCTTCTTGGCGGCTTCGATCCAGGATCTGAGTCCGTAACGTTCCCAGTTCTTGATCCTGACCAGCACCACCCATGCCGCCTGGACGAACAGAACGCGGAGGTAGCGATTGCCGCGCCTTGAGATTTTGCCGAGGATCGTGCGGTCTCCCGTCGAGATCTGCTTGGGCACCAGCCCGAGCCAGGCGCCGAAGTCACGGCCTTTGGAGAAGACGTCTCCAGTGCCGATCGCGGCCACCATGGCGCTCGAAATGATCGGCCCGATGCCAGGCACCGTCATCAGGCGCGAACATGCCTGATCTTGACGGGCCAGTGCTTCGATCTCGCCGGAGAGCCTATCGATGCGCTGATCCAGCCGACGCCAGTCGCCTGCCAACTCCTCGATGACACACAACATGCGTGGCGACAGGGCATCGGTGCGCGTCGCAAGGATGGTGGGCAGTTCTGTGCGCAGGAAGCCGATACCCTGGCGCACCGCGATCCCGCGTTCCAGCATGAAGGCGCGAATCTGGTTGATGATGCCGGTGCGTTGCGACACCAGCCGCTCGCGCACCCGATGCAGCGCCTGCAGATCCAGTTGCTCCGCGGTCTTGGTCGCCACGAACTTCATCGTCGGGCGCTGCACGGCTTCGGCAATCGCTTCGGCGTCATTGAAGTCGTTCTTCGGTCCTTTGCTATAAGGGCGGACATATTTGGCCGGCATCAACCTGGCATCGTGACCTAACGATGCGAGTTTGCGGCTCAAATGATGTGCGCCGACGCAGGCTTCCATGCCGATCAGGCAAGGCGGCATATTGGCGAGCCGCGCCTCGACCTGGCCACGCGACCACTTTTGCCGCAGCACGACGGTGCCGCGCGTATCGTGGCCCACGACGTGGAACGAGTTTTTGCCGATATCGATGCCGATCACGGCGATCGCGGTACTGGGTGTCTGGGACATGGCGTGCTCCTTGTCTTGGCGCCCCTGGCCAGCTTATCGCTGGCGGGGCAGGAGCACGGCCGGACCATCCCAATAGCGGATATTGCGGTTATTGGTGGCTGCGGAAATCGACGTCGCTCAATGCTCACCTCCTGAGTTGCAAGCGGAACGACGCAAAGCATGAAGAGCGGCACAGAGTCGCTGCACCCATGTGCACCGTGCTTCATCCGAACAGCAGGAGAATTGCATTTTGTATAGCGCATTCGGTCAGGATAGCTGACGGTGCGCGCTGCGTTTTCTGGGCATGACGCTGACGTCTGCCGCGTTCCGTGCTATTATGTGAATATTCCAGGTCGTTCGGTCGAGCCTTGTATTGAGGTCAAAACCGATGATTGGAGCCACCATCCCCACATACTTCGTCAGTCCAAGGCGAAGCATTATGAAAGCATGATCACGTTGACGCTCGGCGCCGGCGTGCAACTCGATTTGACAGGAGAAAGCATACGCAGGTCGATTTCAACTCGCGGCAGTTCACGGCGGAGACCTGAGCCGCCGCTTGATCTAAGGAGGCACTCATGAACTTCATCAACGTGCGCAGAGTCCCCACATTCACCGCAGCGATGAGACTCACCAAAGCAACGGCTTTTGCTGTAGCGCTCGTGTCCTTTGCCCCCGCGGCTGTGGCGGGAGAGCCGATTGAAAAGAAGGGGACTACTCCTTATGTGACGCACTTTATTTTTCGGCCCTTGATGAGCATTGACACCGCCGAACTCGGCAAGGCCACTACGCTGGAGGCGGTCGGGACCACTCAAAACATGAAGGGGGAGAAGATGCTGGACAAGATGTCAGCACGCTGCGTGGCGCTGAACGTCGCGTCCGGAGACAAGAAATACATTGACGGAGCTTGCGTGCTCGCCGACAGCGACGGCGACAAGATTTTCTCGACCTTCGATACTCGAGACCTCGACAAGGCCCAGCCGAAGATGGATTGTGGAACGCATATCATCACCGGCGGCACCGGTAAGTATAAGGGCATCACCGGAAGCGAACCATTTGCGTGCATAGCTATGCCTGCGTTGGCTGGCTCTGGCGATTATTTTGCGATGGACATCCCGCACAACACGTCCTGGGAAATCAAGTGATCCTGAACCCGATGTCGCCGTAAAGATGGTGTTGAGGCGGCCATCAATCGCTGAACGAGAGCCTAGCCCACCACAGCTGGGCTCTTATTCTGTTCATGATTTAGGTCAGATGGTCCGCTCCTGTGATTACGGTGACAGTGCTGGACTGCACCCCTGAAGTGAGACACGATAATTACAGTGACAGTGGGGTTGTCACGTGCGTTACCGCACGTTGTTTTGCGCGAACGCGGTTTCGAACTCAAGAGGCGACTGATATCCGAGCGCCGAGTGCAGGCGCTCCTTGTTGTAGACCTCCGCGATGAAGCTGTTGATGTGGCGGCGGGCGTCGCTGAGGTCGGCAAAGGCTTTGCCGTTAATCTGTTCGGCCTTGAGTGTTTTCATGAAGCTTTCAGCCTTGGCGCTCCGTCGGGTAAAACACTGGCATGATGGCAGCATCGGGCATTTCCAGAGAGCTCCGCATGGCCGCTTCTCACCCTTGCGGACTTAGCCGCTGCGACTGCGACGCCAGCTTTTGACCCTGGCTGTGTGAAAACGCCGCTGCTTTGCTATGATTCCCTCGTGATTCTGCGGGGGAAGCTGATGAGGCGCTTCGTTGAGCAGGCGGATCGTGGGCAGCGGACGCATTGCCCGAATGCCTCGATGATTTCATTGACGAGAGCAACCCTGTTCGCGTGATCGACGTATTCGTCGATGCGCTCGATTTGGCCGAGTTAAGCTTCGAGGGAGTGGCGCCGGCGGCGACCGGTCGGCCGTCATACCATCCCTCGGTTCTCCTGAAGCTTTACATCTACGGCTATCTGAACCGGGTGCAGTCGAGCCGACGGCTCGAACGAGAGGCCGGACGCAATGTCGAGGCCATGTGGCTGCTGGGCCGGCTCACTCCCGATCACAAGACGATCGCGGACTTCCGCAAAGACAATGGCTTGGCGCAAGGTATGTGCACGCTTCGTCGAACTCTGCCGTGAAATGGGTCTCCTCGCGACATCGAGCGTCGCCATCGATGGCAGCAAATTCAAAGCGGCGAACAACCGGGAACAAGAACTTCACGCGGGCGAAGGTGGAGCGGCGGCGAGCCCGGCTGGAGGAGAGCGTTGCGCGCTAACTGAGCCAACTTGACGTGGCCGACCGGCAGGAGCCGACGGAGGCGCTGGCCGCCAAGGTGACGAGGCTGACCGAGAAGCTGACGAAGCTGAAGGAGGAAATGGGCAAGCTTGCTGTCTACGAGAAGCAGATGCTTGCTTCGCTGGATCAGCAAATCTCCCTGACTGATCCCGACAGCCGCTCGATGGCAACCAGCGGCCGCGGCTCCGGCGTCGTCGGTTACAACGTGCAGGTCGCCGTCGACACCGAACATCATTTGATCGTGACGCACGAGGTGACGAACAGCGGTTCAGATCGGGCACAACTCACCAATATGGCCAAGCAGGCGAAGGCTGTTCTAAAGACCGAGACACTCGAAGCTGTAGCCGATCGCGGCTACTTCAACAGCCCGGAGATTCTCGCGTGCCACGAGGCCGGCATCACGGTAACGCTGCCTAAGCCGCAGACGTCTGGCGCCAAATCCGAGGGGCGCTTCGGTAAGCAGGACTTTGCGTATTTGCCAGGGGAGGACGCCTATCGCGGTCCAGCTGGGGAGCGACTGCCGTATCGCTACACAAACGAAGAAGACGGCAAGATGCTGCGGCGTTACTGGACCACAGTCTGTCAAAATTGTTCGCTCAAATCGCGATGTACGACCGGGCCAGAGCGGCGGATTACGCGATGGGAGCATGAGCATCTGCTCGAGGCGGTGCAGCAGCGACTCGATGCAAACCCACAGGCCATGCGACAGCGTCGCGAGGACAGTCGAGCATCCGTTCGGCACGATAAAGGCTCGCATGGGAGCGACACACTTCCTCACCAAAACCCTCCCAAAAGTAGCCGCCGAGATGGCACTCTCGGTCCTGGCCTATAATCTGACGCGAGTCTTGAACATCGTCGGGAGCAAGCAGCTGATGGCTGCGATCGTGGCCTGAGACCAAGCCGGTCCTAGCTTCTCACCGACTTCCCCAGGGAACGGTGTTTTTACACGACCAAGACCCACAGCGGACATCCGTCAAACGTCTCTCGCTCAAGCCACCACTGCTTCGAGGATGCTTGCCGTTGAATTGGTGGGCACGACCCTCGTCAGGCGAAGACCGGCTTTGCCAAGAAGTGATGCATACTCGGACTCCGTTCTTTCCTGCCCTCCCAGCAGCACCAGCATTGCCATATCGAGCATCTTTCCCTGATGAGCTGCATCGCCGGATGGAAGAACCATTTCGACGACAAGCAGCCGTGCGTCGGGGGGCATTGCCTTGCGGACGTGGCCAAGGATCGTGAGACACTGGTCCTCGTCCCAGTCATGAATGATGTGCGAAAGAATGTAGGCGTCCGCCCCGGCAGGGACGCTCTGGAAAAAATCACCAGGCACTATCGTCACCCGGTCGCTTACACCCCGGGCAGTTAGCAATGCCGGCGCGTCAGTCACGACATGCGGACGATCGAACAGGATGCCGCGCGGTCCATCATGACGGGAAAGCACAGTGGTCAGCATGTTGCCGGTCGCACCGCCAACGTCAACGATGGTCTTGAAAGCCGAAAATCCATATGCAGCAGCGACGGCAGGAGGTTCCTGATTATGGAGGCCGATCATTGTCTCGCTAAATAGCGATGCCTGCTCTGGATGATGTGCGAGATATTCGAAAAATGGCATACCGTGCGCTTTGTCAAAGCCTGGTTTGCCCGTTTGAACAGAGTATTCCATATAATCCCAAGCACCGCGCTGCCAGGCACTCCCGAAAACAAGCAGGGACGATCTTGCAGAGCCCGGCGCACCGGTCTTCAGAGCCTCGCCCAAGGTAGTCAACGCAAAACGCTGCGCCGATTGCTCTGTCAGGATGCCCAGGCTCGCTAGAGTGCGCATCAATCGATGCAGTGACGGTGCATGCACCTGCATCGGACCAGCTAGTTCCGAAGCGCTCTTCGGCCCAGATGCGAGCTGATCGGCTAGTCCCAACTTTGCAGCGACGCAAACGGTTCTTGAAGTAGCCGCCGCTCCCATTTGGATCAATTGGATGTGCGGCGGCAGCTGTTCAGGAGTATTGGCGGTCATGGCAATTCTCCAAAGCGAAAACAACCAGCATACACGGCTGCCGGGTCGCCGACTACTTCCGCCCGTGGTCCTTGGCGGACGTGGTGGCCGACGGTGCGGATGTTCCGCTTTGTCTCCAGGCGGCCATCTGCAACGTGGCGGCCCCGACGAAACACGCCTGAAACAATCCTGAAACCCGATTGTCCTGAACTCCTTTTCCGTCGGCCTCGACCAACCAAGCGATAAGGAGACAATCATGATCCAGATCGGTTCGAAGGAAGAAGTCGCGTTCCTGTTGGCGCTGTTCGGCACCCACACCCAGCCGGTCAAGCGGCCGAAGCCGAAATCACAGCAAGGCTGAAGGCGCTGATCCCATGCCCGGCTTGGCCGAATGCCAGAGCCTCTTGCGGCTCCTGATCGCAAGGGGAGATCCGAAGGCCATCCCGATCGCCAAGGGCGCCATCGATCAATATCTGAACACGGCGCCGGTCAGCGCCCGCGGGCGCGGCCTGCGTGTGCTCCAGCGCGATGCGCTCGACCAGCACGACCTCGCGGTCGGCGTGCAGCGCTCGTTTGCCGAAACGGTGGACGCTTATATCGAGCGGAAGCTGGCGGAGGAGTAGGGACGTCCGCGGCCAATGTTCCCGCACATCACCCGTTGCTCCAATACTGCCGCGCTCGCTGCCATCGAGGCGGGGCCGGCGATCTGCACTTGGGCCAGCTATCCCACACCAATAGCCGCCACATCTTCCTTATCGGCTCCGCGAGCCACGATCGTTAACCGCTCGTCGGGGAGGGGCCGTTGCAGCGCCTTGGCTTCATCCCACCGCGCCCGCCAAACGTCGCGCTCCTCGTTTGTAGTTAGTATCACCGGCATCGCCTTCGGATGAATCGGCTCGACGATCGCGTTCGGCGTCGTGGTGAGGAAGCCATAGACCTGATGCGGTCCGGGAATCGGCTTTGACTTCGTGCCGCGGTCACCGTTGAAGGTCGTCCAGATGCCGGCGAACGCGAACAGCGGTCGTGCCTCGGCGAGTGCAAGCCACACGACATCTTTCTTCTTCGTCTCCTGATTGGGCTCCGGCGCATATTCGGCAAAGCTATTAACCGGCACGAGGCAGCGGCGCTCCGGCTTGAGTCAAGCGCTAATGCGGTGACGAGGTGTTGCGAATGTTGGTCACAGGCGGGCCACCAGTGCGCGGCGGCGGCGGCATGCCCCATCGCATCATCACCAGTTCGCGTTCGCCGTTGCCTACGTCCCGGATGACTGGCGCAGGATAATCCGGAAACACGCCCGGCATCGGCGGGAGGTTGCCTTCATAACGGCGGACGATTCGGAAGAGGTCGGCGATCGCGGCCTGGTTGGTGGCGATCGAATAGAGATTGCACATAACTGCCTACTTGGAAGGTCTGACACTTGGGACTCTAGCGCTCTTCGTTTGGGTGAACCCCCACTTGTATGGCGTGATGCTCTGGGACTGCGCGTCCTGAACTCATCCCCGATACTTCTGGATCGCTCTATGGCACGACAACAGGCCAGGGCGGAGCGGATGCCGGCATCGTCTTCAAGCTGAGTCCCGGCCAGGAGGGATGGACGATGACGGTCCTCCATCGTTCTGCCGGTGACAACGACGGGGCCTATCCGAACGGTGGTCTTGCGATGGACCGTACAGGCGTACTTTACGGCACGACGAGCGGCGGCGGGAAGGATGGGCTTGGCACCGTCTTCAAACTCACTCCAACTGATCACGGATGGGAGGAATCGGTGATCCAAACATTTCGGCAGTTGGATGGTTCAAATTGCTTTGGTGGATGCCTACCAATGGCGGGACTGACCTTTGGCACTGGCGGAACGCTGTATGGCACGACAGGCGGCGGCGGCAAATTTGGCGGGGGTGTCGGGTTTTCGCTGACGCCATCTGTCAGCGGCGAGTGGTCCGAACAGGTGCTCTATCATTTCAAGCGCGAAGTTGGCGATGGCCAGGTCCCGAACAGTCGGCTCGTTGTCGGGGAATCCGGCGCACTTTACGGCACGACCAAATCCGGGGGCGACAAGCCCGATATGAACGGTTTTGGCACGGTCTTCAAATTGGTCCCTACACCGACAGGCTGGCGTGAGGTCGTGCTGCATTGTTTTACGGGATCCGCCGATGGCGGAAGGCCGACAGGAACATTGATACGCGACGCTTCCGGAAACGTGTTTGGCACGACCGAAGGTGGCGCAAGGAGCGGTGTCCAACGACGGTACAGTATTCAAGATCGCTGCCGCGGGCATGTTCGGAAGTTAATCCGAGGTCGCCTATTGGGCCCTTCTCAGACTCGCGAAAGGTGAAATCCGATGTCTGCTTCTGAGTTAGATGCGGCAATCGCAGTACGCGCGCGTAGCGGACGTTTCAGCTGTCCCGAGTCGTCCAATGGGCCACTTCTTCCAAGGCATCTGATGTGCGAACGGTAGCAGCCTTCAGATCAGGTCATTCATTGCCTTCAGCCTGAACCTGCGGTTTCTTCGGGCTCTGAAAGCTCTCGCTCAGCGACGCCAGTGCAGTCTTCAGCTCGTCAGGGATAGATGTGAGATCCTTAAACTCATCGAAGGCATGCGCGACGCGCTCATTCGCTGATTTCTCGAACGGTCCGAACCCTTCAGAAATGCGCGCTCCCGCGCCAAGATCGCTGGAGGCGCCCATTGGCACGAGCAAGAGGAGTGCAGTCCCGACGATGCCGATTTTGCGGATGCGGGGGATCGGCGGCGGCTCCACGAGGCGGTCGTTGGCCATGGTCGTTACCTCAAGGCGTACTGTGCCGCCATCATGCCGCTCGTGGCGCACAAACGGTAGACCGTGCGCGTACCATTAAGAGGTACTCAAAGCAGGGGCGGTTTCTTATCTAGCTATCAGAGAAGAGACAGCCAGAATTTCTTGCAGAGGCCCCGATCAGCATGGCAAACAATGACCGTGATTCCCTTTCGAAGCCGCCGCACATTCCTAGGCTGGCTCACAATCTTAGGCGCGTCAGCCGCGAGCGTTTTCGCGTTTGTTGCCGTCGCAAAGTTCTTGGCCTGGCCAGATACGCCTCGCGCGACACCGCGCTATGACGGAGTATCTCAAGCAATCGAGGTGATCGACGGCGAGACCGTAAGGATTGAAGGTAGGACCTACCGTCTTGTCGGCTTTAACACTCCAGAAACGGGCGATCTGGTTCGTTGCGACGACGAGCGGAAAAGAGCGGATGCCGCTACTCATTGGCTGAAAGCTCTCATCGCAACGAGCGATGCGCGCTTAAGCCGCGTCGCTTGCGCATGCAAACCGGCTCTGGAGGGTACAAAGCTCTGCAATTACGGGCGCCTTTGCGGAGTGCTAACGGTCGCCGGGCGCGACGCGGCTCAGATCGTGATTAAAGAGGGGCGTGCCGAGCCGTATGTATGCAGCGGGACGACTTGCCCGCGGCGCAGATCGTGGTGTGGCTAACGTAAGATCGTATTCGAGCGGAGGTGGTCATTTCGGGGCGACCATAATCGGTGGCGGCTCAGCCGCGCTCAAATGTATTCTCATTGCAGCTTGTTCTTCGGAAAGCCTCTTTTCGAGGTATTGCCGTTCAACCTCACTCAACTTGGTCTTGAGCAAGCGCCGATACCGATCGATGTTGTTCTTATGGGGCCGTAGACGAGCAATTCTTTCTTCGGTCATCGTCCATCTCCCGACGGGCGTAGTCGCAATTATTTCCTGTAAAAATGAAGGGGTTAACCCCACCTCGATAGTGGCAGCCCAAGCAGTCCGGTCAAGATGAGAACGCGACTAGTCGCCCAAAGGCAGAGTTCTGCCATAACAAAGCATACGCGATTGCTGCTCGTCAAAAATGCTTGGCAGCAAGAAGCCCGAGCAGAACTGTGCCCGAGACGACGGATACTGCGACCATATTAATCAGGTTTCGCGTGGCACCGATAGCGTCGGTGCCGAGGAGGATGGCAACGAGCGCGCTTTTGATTTCTTGCCTTTTGACGTTTGTGGCGTTGTTTTGTAGGCATTGCATTTCAGAGATGGCGGGCCAGGCCGCCATGCGGCCTGACCCTGGCGCTTCCCTGTCGGGATTTGTCCCCGATCTGCAGCCACCATTGCATGCTCGCGGACGAGAAGGCTTAAGGGATCTGGTAAACCAAAGCGGACCGGAGCTGATGGCTTATGAATTCACGATGTCTATTGCGCGGAAAGGAGAGCCAGGCTTTGCCATCTCGGTGACTATATCAACCGAGGCCTGCTCAAGGCAGCGTGAAACCGTGCGCCGGTACCGCAAGTCTATGGAAGGTCGAGCCGATTTCGGAGGAAGTTGTTCCATGGACGAAGTGATCTTGCGCAAATTGGAGGAGCGTCTCGGACCGCTCCATGCCAGACAGCGATTGGGTATCGAGACGGACCACGAGGCACAAATCTTCGGCCGAGGCCTCCTCTCCTTTCACATAAGGAGCTGGTATCCAGTCCATTCGGTCATTCGAACTGCACTTAAGCTGACCGGTCTCTACTGGCGGGGACACCGAAATACAGGAAGCATTCTCGTCAAACGCAATGATGTTATATTCAAGGAGTTGCCACCGCTTTTCGACGGCTTCACCATACTCCACCTTAGCGACATGCATGTGGACATGAATGAAGCTGCCATGCAGCGCCTGATCGAACTCGTCGGCGACATGCGCTACGATCTATGTGTTCTAACCGGCGACTATCGGGGGAAGAACTTTGGACCGTTCGAGGCAACCTTGAACGGCGTCGCACGACTGCGAGCTCATCTAAAGGAGCCCGTTTATGGAGTTCTGGGCGACCATGATACCATCCAAATGGTTCCGGGGCTGGAGGCCATGGGAATACGTATGCTGCTCAACGAGAGTGAGGCGATTGTGCGCGGCGATCAGCAAATCTATCTAGCCGGGATCGATGACGCCCACTGCTTCAAGGCCGACGATATCGAAAAGGCTGCATTGCAAATCCCGTATGGCGAGTTCTCCATTTTATTGTCACATACACCGGAGATCTATCGTCAGGCGGCTCATGCCGATTTTAAGTTGTTGCTGAGCGGGCATACGCACGGTGGGCAGATCTGTCTGCCAGGATCTATTCCGATCATACTTGATGCAGTATTGCCTCGACGGATGGGGGCAGGAGCTTGGCGGTATCACGACATGGCTGGTTACACCTCTGTGGGGGCTGGATCGAGCGTCGTTCCTGTTCGTCTCAACTGTCCACCAGAAATCACCCTGCACTGCCTTCGTTCGGGCTAACGGGGGCTAATATGGTTCGTCGCGCAGGTGGGCTCGGAATAGAAAACGAGACAGAAGTAGCGCGCCGATAAAAAAGATCCCGATGCCAAGCGCTATGTCTGCGATCGTCAATGAAAGCGCGTCGCGGCATGCCAGCATCGGAAATAGGGATTCGGGAACCTGATCGAGCCCGAGCGCCTGGCTGCTCGGCGGGTAGTTTAGGCGGCGCTTCACGAAACTGGAGAACAAATCGCCCGCCATAGTCGCGCCCGCTACGATTGCACCGATCGTCAGATCCAGACCGATAAGCGGGGCGCTTGCTGTCGTGATGAGGACTGAAATCAAAATACCGCGGATGGTTTTCGATGGCCCAAACAACGGCCTCCCATCAAAAAATACGGTGCCGGTATCCAGCGGAAAGGAAAAACGTAGGCCAAAAATCTTCTTTGCAACGATCGGTGCGCCGTTCGCTAACGTCATTAAAACTAATAATTGCAGAATATGCAGAAGTTGCATTTCTTCAGCTTAGCTTATAGTTGCTCATCCTTGAAGCCGTCGCTGCTCGGCTGCGCCGACGTGATCGAATAGCGATGCAGTTTGCTGCAGTGCACGAGCCAAATGACCCAGCGCGACATTCAATGGAAGCGTGGGAATTAGCCACTGTCGGGTTGACCTTGGCCTCATGAGAATTCGCCATATCTGCCCGGAGGCCGTTCGAAAGGACTAGCTGGTGGACGAAGACATTCTGCACAAACTCGAGATCCGTCTCGGGCCGCTCCACGCCCGGCAGCGATTGGGGATTGAACGAGATCACGAAGCTCAGGTATTTGGCCAGGGCCTCACATTTTTTCACCTTGAAAACTCATCTTGGGCCGAGTGGATCATTCGAAATGTTCTGAAGGCAACAGGGCTCTACTGGCGTGCACGACAGAACGCAGGACGCATTCTCGTCAAACGAAACGAAATGAGGTTTAAGACATTACCGCCCCTCTTTGAGGGCTTCACCATTCTGCACATTAGCGACCTTCACGTGGATATGAATGAAGTTGCCATGAGCAGGCTCATCGAGCTGGTTGGCAGCATGCAGTACGATGTGTGTGTCCTTACTGGCGATTATCGGGGGCGGACTGTTGGGCCGTTCCAGCCCGCGCTGGATGGCGTCGCGCGAGTGGCAACTCATCTGAAACAGCCAATCTATGCGGTGCTCGGCAACCACGATACGATTCAAATGGTCCCAGGGCTTGAAGCTATGGGCATTCGCGTGCTGCTCAACGAATGCGAAACAATCGTTCGCAAGGACCAACGGATCTATCTGGCGGGAATCGACGATGCACATTTCTTCAGAGTGGACAACATCGAAAAGGCCGCTCTCTCGATACCCCGCGGTGAGTTCTCGATCTTGTTGTCTCACACACCGGAGGTCTATCGTCAGGCTGCGCATGCCAACTTTGATCTGATGCTGAGCGGACACACCCACGGCGGTCAGATTTGTCTCCCCGGATCCATTCCCATCAAGCTCGAGGCGGTGCTACCAAGACGGATGGGGGCTGGGCCTTGGCAGTACAGAGATATGACCGGCTATACTTCCGTTGGTGCGGGCTCGAGCGTCGTTCCCGTGCGCATCAATTGCCCGCCGGAAATTACCTTGCACAGTCTACGCCGCGGCTGACGCTGACCTCATACGGTTCATCACGTATATGAGCCTGAAACAAGAGTCAGGAGGGAAGTAGCTCGCCGACTAAAAATACCCCAACACCCGAGGCAGCTCTCGGCAACGGAGGCTTCCTTCTAAACCGGCCCTATGTCACCGGTGACGGGGAGAATGGCAGCGTGCTGCCTGACATTTCGTTTCGAAGTATTTCCTGCTTTCCCACGCTGACGCCGTTTTCGAAACGAGGCGATCGAACAAGTCATAGGCCAATGTGAGGTTGGTCCTGCGAACAGCTCCTCCACGGCACGAAAGTGCGATGAATGGGGCGCTGTCATTCAACTCGCAATCTGCTCAATGCATAAGTCTCTTCTGGCCCGAACGCGAAGCACAGACCGGCTCTGAAATCGTCCGGTTGTCGCGGTAGACCACAGGGCTTTGCGCGCTTTGTTTGATTGTTGGTTGTCTTGTATTCGACCGGGCAGAGGCCTGCGCGGTGGCGAGTTCGCAAAGTGGTGTGATGTGGTTGCACCAAGACGCGCCCGTCCTGAACGGATTGGATGCCGCTGGCGATCTCAACCAGCTTGGGAGCGGCGTTTTCCGGATTGGCTAAAGGGCGAGCTGAAGTGTATTTCATGGTGGCGAGCAATACCATTGCGTCGCCGTGACTGACCAACCGCATCGGCGGTGTTAGGGTGCGTACTCATAAACTCTGCCGCTGAGAGTAGGCGCACCTATGTCCGCTTGTCCCCCAACAACGGCGCGAAAGCGGACATTGTCGGACTTCCGAGATGGGTCGACGCTTGGCCGCGACCGGCGTCAATGTCAGGAATTTCGTCCACTGGTAAGGCGTATGATCCTGCCAGTCGGAATTGACGAGTTAACGGGATGCATCGCGACATCCGCCCGTCAGAGCGGGGCTCCGATCATTCGGGTAACGTTGGCGTCAGTAAATCGGGGGACATCGTCCATAATTGCGTCGGTGTCGGCGGATGCAAGCGCAGCGTGAAGCGAAGCCTCATCGCGAAACCGATAAAACCCGACGGAAACATCTACCGAATTGACGTCTCGAGGGAAGAAGGCGGCGGCGCTTTCGAGGCCATGCTTCTGCCAGCATGCGAGCGCCAACGGTAGATGCACGTCGACATAATAGTCGCGATCGAAGTATGTGCCGCCGCTGCAGGTCACGACCATTGTTGCATTTGCCATCAGACGACTTTCTACAGAACCTTCGCATTCAGCGCGCGTCCGCTGTTTATGATTGCGATCGATATGTATGTCGGCCGCCGGACGGCCCTTGCCCGGTTTACGCGAACCGTGTGAATCGTCCGGCATCGCGCTGCCCCGCCGATTCGGGCACATATCGAGGATGAGACGGCGGCTTGGACTCTGTTTCGAAAAGACGCGCGGAGGACCGAGCGCCCAGCCGGTGCCGTGCAACCTGCATGTCGACGGCGCGAGCCGGCGCCGTCCCGCTCATCTCAATCCTCGTCTTGCCACCTCCGCAAGGCCGTCTGGTCGTGGTAAGGCATGCGATCTGGCGTGGTGATGAATTCCATCGTGGTGCCCCATGGCATTCGGCAGTAACAGACCTTGTTTCCAAGACCTTTCTCGGTTGCGTAAGGAATCGCGCGCGGCGCGGTGAGGCGTGTGCCTCCGGCCTTTTCGAAGCGCGTGACCGAGGCGTCGATGTCGTCGGTGTAGACACCGAAATGCGTGATGCCGAAGTCGCTCGCTCGGATCGGCTGGGCTTGTTGGGGGCCGTGCATTTCGAACAGCTCGATGTCGGGTCCGGTGCCGATCTTGACCATCGCCTGTCCACGCACGACCGTTCCCGGGAACGCTCCGACGGCCCGCTCGAATTCGGGGCCTTGCCGCGGCGGATCCTGCGGCCCGAAGGACTGATAGATCACCTGGCCGCCGAAAGCTTGCACCAGGAACGATTTCGCGGCTTCTATGTCGGGCACCGTGATGCCGATATGGTTGACGCCGCGGATGATAGGTGTGGTCATGACGGGTTGTCCTTTCTGATTGAATTGATCGATCGTGATGAGTGCGGGGCTCTGTTGCCGCAGTGTCGCGATTTCTCCGGCCCACAACGACACGGGCGCCGAGTTTCAATGGGCTCCGATGAACTCGATCAGAGCGGCTGCGACTGCATCCGGCCGCTCGTCCGCGACATAGTGGCTACAGCGGGCGATCGAGCCGCCCGTTACGTTGCTGGCGAATTCCTCGACCATCGGCACCATATGCGGACCAAAGCGATGATCCCCGCCGAGAGCCAGCACCGGGATCTCGAGCGGTTGCTTCTTGTACTCAAGCGCCGCTGCGTGGTCGGCGGCGAGGGTGCGATACCATTCCATGCCGCCGCGGGTGCGGCCGGGGAGCGCCATTGCTTTGGCGTAGATCTCGACATCCGCCGGATCGAAGCTGCTGTGATCGTAGAACCGCTCGGCCATGAAGCTCGAAACATAGTCGTATTCACGGCCATGGATCAGGCGCTCGGGGAGATCCCGGCTCATGTGGAAACCAAAGTGCCAGAGCGTTGCGATCGTCGCCTCCCATCCGCTCCAGCCGGGAAGCGGAACGTCCAGAACGGCCAGGTGGGTTACGGCCTCTCGATAGACAGCAGCCAGCGGCAAGGCCACCATTCCGCCGATATCATGGCCGCACACTGCGTAGCGTTGATGGCCAAGGGCAGCCATCACTTCGTGCGCGTCGCGCGCCATTGTCGCCTTGTCGTAGCCGCCGAGCGGACAGTCGGAAAAGCCGGCGCCGCGCAGATCGATCGCGACCACGCTGAAATGCGCGGCCAGTTGCGGCATCACATGGTGCCATTCCCACCATGTTTCCGGCCAGCCATGCAGCAGAAGAATCGACGGGCCTGAGCCGCCCGTGACGGCGTTGATCTTGATGCCGTTCACCGGCACCAGCTGTTGGGCAAAACCCTTCAGAGTCGCGATCATGGTCGCTGTCCCGTCGATGTTGACGTTCGATCGGAGCTCGCGACCCGCGTTCCGGGCGGGTCGAAATCGGTAGCGATCGTGATGTCGTGCCAGGCGTCGATATCGCTGCGGAAGGCAGCCAGCTTTCGCTCGGCGGCAGCATGCGCGACCGGGCCGAGCGGCAGGTGAAGCGGGGCGTCGTCGTCGTCGACGGCGCGCAGGATCACTGCGATCGCCTTGTCGGGGTCGCCCGCCTGATTGCCGTTATTGGTTTCGCGATAGTGCCTGCGCGAGGTCCCGGCATATTCCGGCATCTCGTTGGCGGCGACTGTGATCGAACGGCCGAGGAAATCGGTGCGAAACGGCCCAGGCTCCACGATCAGCACTCGGATGCCGAACGGCTTCAACTCGCTGGCGAGCGCTTCGGAAATCCCTTCCACGGCGAACTTGGCGGCGTTGTAGTAACCGCCGCCTCCGCCGCCCGAGATGCCGGCGACGGACGACATATTGACGATCGCTCCGCCCGAGCGCCGCATGACGGGCAGGGCGGCTCTGGTGGCTTCGATCAAACCGAAGAGGTTTACCTCGAACATCGGCCGGTATTCGTCAGACGTCCCCTCCTCAATCGCGCCATGCAGTCCGTATCCGGCATTGTTGACGAGCACGTCGAACCCGCCGAAGGTCTCGACCGCTTTTGCGACCGCGGCCTTGGCTGCCGCCGCATCGGTCACGTCCAGTGGCACGGTGATCATGCGGCCGTCGAAAGGCTCGGCCATATCCTCGATCGTCTTGACACTGCGGGCCGTCGCGACGACCTGATCGCCGCGCTCCGCCGCCGCGAGCGCGAGCCGCTGGCCGAAGCCGCTTGAGCAGCCTGTGATGAGCCAAGTCTTCATGCTTTCTTCTCCGAGTTGTTATCAGACGATGCAAATCGTTCGCCGCTATTGCGACCCGTGATATCGGCCAAGGCCGACCGACTCTCTGCGATCAGAGGCCATGCTCAAGAACTCACCGCTCGGCCGCCCTGGATGACGACGACGCGGCTGCCGATCTTGACCCGGCTATAGAGATCGATGATGTCTTGGTTGATGAGTCGAATGCATCCGCTCGAAACGGCGCGACCGATCGTCTCCGGCTCGGTCGTCCCATGAATGCGGAACATCGTGTCCCGTTCGCCCTGAAAGAGGTACAGCGCGCGTGGTCCAAGGGGATTGCCAAGCCCGCCGGCCATTCCGCTGGCGAGATGGCCATAGCG
Source organism: Bradyrhizobium sp. 1200_D9_N1_1 (assembly GCF_052075915.1). NCBI lineage: Bacteria > Pseudomonadati > Pseudomonadota > Alphaproteobacteria > Hyphomicrobiales > Nitrobacteraceae > Bradyrhizobium > Bradyrhizobium sp. 1200_D9_N1_1. The sequence goes on from NZ_CP197226.1 coordinate 3,163,193, forward strand.
CGCAGGCTCCCGATTCATCATGTTCTTGGTCGGAGTCCAATGCGGCCATTCCGCCTTTCGCCTAATGGTCGCGGTGCCTGCGAAAGCGAGACCATCCTTGCCAACGCCAATGCCGTAGCGCATGGCCTTTCCGTCGCCCTCGACAAGATAGAGCTGATGAGCAGCCGTATCGATGACAATCGTCCCGACAGGCTCATTCGTCGTATAGTCCACGCGCTGGCGCAACATCGCCGGATCGACGCCGGATATGTCGACGGCTGGTAAGGTGTAAACTCCGTCGACGAGTTGCGCGTACTCACTCGGCGTGCTGATGATATCGGCCTCGACGAGGCCGCTGCGACTGGCACAACCCGAGAGAACGATCGCCATTGCACCGAATACCGAGAACCGCATAGAGCGCCTGGCATCTGAGTTCCTCATATCGAACCGTAACCTTCGCCGCAGTCCAATCGGTGACTCTGTTGCTGATATCCGAACATTGAAGCTCCCAGGAAAGCCAAGCGTGCCATCGGCACAACTGCAATAGGAACCAATTGGTTCCTAATTTTGCTTTTAAAAAAGCATCTCCATCAGGAGATCGGCATCTTTCAGCATCTCGTCGCGGCGTGATCCAACTTTACCAAGCACCCGCATGCCTTGTGCATGTGAGACGATAAAGTGCGCGATGACTTCAGGATCGGACCTATTGGCGATTTCGCCGGCGGCCTGTCCTTTCGCGATCGTTGCAGCGAACAGGGCTTGAAGCCTGGAGAAAAGACGCTTGATCACCTCTGCGATGTCGGGATCTCCCGGCAACATCTCGGCAGCCGTCAACACACCGAAACAACCGCGCACCCCTTTTTTCCCAGACGACAAATCCGCATACCGCACCAACGCGTTGCGGATTGCCGCCTTCGGCGAGGGGGCTGATCGCAGAACCTCCTGGACGTTTCGTACGCCATCGTCGGTGTAGAACTCGAGGGCGCGCAGGAAGACAGATTTCTTGTCACCGAAAGCCTTGTAGAAGCTGCCCTTCGAAAGCTGCATTCCGGCAAGCAGATCAGGCAACGATGCGTCGTGAAACCCACGATCCCAAAAGATTTGCATCGCTCGCCTCACCGCCTCGTCGAGATCGAATTCACGGGGGCGTCCCACAGGAAGTTTGGTATTGATGGTCATCATACGGGCAATATAAACCAAACGGTTCCTAATTGCAATAGTCGATTTATATGCAGGCCTGCGTTGCTCAGGCTGTGAGGACCGTCCAAAATTTTCGTTCGGCCTCAGTAACGGCTCCCGGCATCGCCTCGTAGTTGGTTACATCCTGTCCGACGCCGCCTCGCAAAGGAGGCGAAACGACAATCATGATGCTTCCCCTCTGCTACGCCGTGGCGTGAAAACATAATGACCAGGCGGACGGGTAACTGCCATCCAGGAAGAGACCACATGACGCTCAGCACTACACGTCCTTCTCCGAAAGCCAATGCCTGGCTCAAGCGCTACTATTTCATTCGCTCTGCCGTCGCGGCTCTATGGGCGGTTGCGGCCTTGACGATCGCCAGAGACCGTTCCCATCTCGCGGCCATCCTGCTGGTTGCCTATCCCTTGTGGGATGCCCTCGCCAACTATCTCGACGCGCAACGCAGCAGTGGGCTTGCTTCGAGCAAGAGCCAGATGGTCAATGTCATCATTAGCATTATTACTGCAATAGCGGTCACCATCGCGCTGACGCGGAGCATGAATGCCGTGCTTTTGATCTTCGGGGCATGGGCGGTCGTCGCGGGGCTTCTTCAGCTTGCGACCGGCGTGGGCCGCTGGGGATCGGCCGGCGCACAATGGGCGATGATCCTCAGCGGCGCACAGTCGGCGCTGGCGGGGTGCTTCTTCGTCTACCGGGCGGGGGTTGTTACCAATGTCGGGATTAGTGACGTTGCCGGCTACGCCGCGTTCGGTGCCTTCTACTTTATGGTTTCGGCCGTTTGGCTATGGAGCACCGGCTTGCGTCGCTCTTCTGTGCAAACCACTGCGTAGCACACGTTTGACGGACCTTCATCATGAAGGACCGGCAGCTGTCTTCGATACCGCCGGTTAGCCGATTGATGGTCCCCGCATCAGCCGTCAGGACGGCCCAGCCATCGCGCTGGCGCCGTCCTATCGAGAAAGATCACCACGTTGGCTACTTCGCGGGGCTCGGCGCAACGCCTCAGATCTGCTAATGGGATGGTCCGGCCGTGCTCCTGCCCCGCCAGCGATAAGCTGGCCAGGGGCGCCAAGACAAGGAGCACGCCATGTCCCAGACACCCAGTACTGCGATCGCCGTGATCGGCATCGATATCGGCAAAAACTCGTTCCACGTCGTGGGCCACGATACGCGCGGCGCCATCGTGCTGCGGCAAAAGTGGTCGCGTGGCCAGGTGGAGGCGCGGCTCGCCAATATGCAGCCTTGCCTGATCGGCATGGAAGCCTGCGTCGGCGCACATCATTTGAGCCGCAAACTCGCATCGCTAGGTCACGATGCCAGGTTGATGCCGGCCAAATATGTCCGCCCTTATAGCAAAGGACCGAAGAACGACTTCAATGATGCCGAAGCGATTGCCGAAGCCGTGCAACGCCCGACGATGAAGTTCGTGGCGACCAAGACCGCGGAGCAACTGGATCTGCAGGCGCTGCATCGGGTGCGCGAGCGGCTGGTGTCGCAACGCACCGGCATCATCAACCAGATTCGCGCCTTCATGCTGGAACGCGGGATCGCGGTGCGCCAGGGTATCGGCTTCCTGCGCACAGAACTGCCCACCATCCTTGCCACGCGCACCGATGCCCTGTCGCCACGCATGTTGCGTGTCATCGAGGAGTTGGCAGGCGACTGGCGCCGGCTGGATCAGCGCATCGATAGCCTCTCCGGCGAGATCGAAGCACTGGCCCGTCAAGATCAGGCATGTTCGCGCCTGATGACGGTGCCTGGCATCGGGCCGATCATTTCGAGCGCCATGGTAGCCGCGATCGGCACTGGAGACGTCTTCTCCAAAGGCCGTGACTTCGGCGCCTGGCTCGGACTGGTGCCCAAGCAGATCTCGACGGGAGACCGCACGATCCTCGGCAAAATCTCAAGGCGCGGCAATCGCTACCTGCGCGTTCTGTTCGTGCAGGCGGCATGGGTGGTGCTGGTCAGGATCAAGAACTGGGAACGTTACGGACTCAGATCCTGGATCGAAGCCGCCAAGAAGCGATTGCACCACAACGTGCTAGCGATCGCACTCGCCAACAAGCTTGCCCGCATCGCCTGGGCGGTGCTGGCTAAAGGACGCGCCTTCGAGCTGACAAGGACCAACGATGCAGACGTCCAATCCGCTTGATCGTCGCGCCGTGCTCGGGGCGGTCAAGGCGCGGCCTGGCAACGCCGGAGCCAGCCGCAAGCAAAGCGCAACGGCCGGCCTTGACCGCCCGTGCGCGCGACGCGACGCACGTCCTGCGGGCCGGGACGAAGGAACGGCCCCCGGCTCGAACACAGGAACTGCGAGGTAGGAGGAGCAAGCGATGACGTAACCCCATCAACAGGTTCCAGCCAAGGTCTGCGAGAGGATGAGACGAGATGGAGGTTCGGTCTTCCCGGCGCATGCGAACACTGGTGACCCAAATGGCCCAATCGAGGCCTGTCCGCTAATGAGAACGCACGCGCGCTGATATCCATGATGGCCCGGAGAGAATGCTCCAATCAAAGGCCGGATACATTGATGCAAGACCACTCACCACCTGATCGACGAACCTCTTGCTACGCACGGCCGGACCATACATTGGGTCAGGAACGACAAAACTCAAGGTGAGCATAATCGGTCGGCTTTCGAGTGCATAGCGACCAGTTGAGCCCGACAGCCGAGCCATGATTCAAGCCACACAACGGAAGGGGCCGAATCATGCGCTACGAACTCACGGACTATGAGTGGTCCGTCATTAAGCCGATGTTGCCGAATAAGTCGCGCGGCGTGCCGCGGGTGAATGACCGTCGTGTCCTCAACGGCATCTTCTGGGTCTTGCGATCCGGAGCGCCATGGCGCGACCTGCCAGAAAACTTCGGTCCGTACACCACTTGCTACAATCGATTCGTTCGCTGGCGACGGGCCGGCGTGTGGGCCAAGCTCATGAGCGCACTGGCCGGCGCCCATGATGCTGCCGTGCAGATGATCGACACTTCCATTGTTCGCGTACATCAACATGGGGCCTGCATCACAAGAAACTGGCGTCAATCGATGGGAAGGTCACGCGGCGGTCTGACGAGCAAAATCCACGCGGTGGTCGACAGCAATGGTCTACCGGTACAACTTGCGTTGAGTCCTGGCGAGGCGCACGACGTTCGACTTGCCGGTAAACTGCTCTCTCGTTTGAGATCCGGATCAATGCTGCTCGCCGACCGCGGCTACGACGCTGACTGGATCAGGGAGCTTGCCATGAAAAAGGGCGCATGGGCCAATATCCCGCCGAAAAGCAATCGGACCGATCCGATCTGCTTCAGCCCGTATCTCTACCGCGCCCGCAACCGCGTCGAGCGGTTCTTCAACAGGATCAAACAATGCCGTCGGGTGGCGACGCGCTACGACAGGCTTGCTGGAAACTACCTTGCCTTCATCCAACTTGCATCTATCCGGCTATGGCTCGCCGCTCGTTATGAGTCCGCGCCCTAGCCTTCGATCACGCTACTTCGGCTCTTGCTTGCCAGCCAATTCGCGAGCAGCCAAGCTAAGCTCCAGCTCTCTAAGCTGTTCGACCAACTGCTCCACGATCTCTTCACAGTCAGATGGCGTCAGTGAATGCACGCCGCGCAATGCCAGTTGGTTCTGGAGGATCGTCGCCATCATGGCTTTAACGCTCATTACCTCTCGCCTGAAAAGCTAATCGCCATAATAACAATCTGAAGTAGATGCCAAACGCTACGGATGCGCAATCTCCGTAGAATTACGGGCCATAACGAGGCCTTTGCACTGCATATGCGGCATGCTCGACAACCACCTTTGGCCGCCGCTCGACAATTGAGCGCGAATGAGAAGCGCCGGATTGCGCCCGTTGTTTTCGGGACGCGATTTGAAGCGTAACGAAAGCCGAATCGCGCTTCGAGAAGTAAAAATTGGTTCTGCGTAATAACTATAATGACTCCGACGCAAAAATAGAAAATAGGGTGCAAAAAACAAAATAATGGGAGGAGTAGTGGTGGATACTGTAAGTCGCCTGCGCGCAATGGCATCGCTGTGCCGTCAGACCGCCGCGCATCACCCTGATCGAAGTTGGAAACTGCTCGCCGAAGCTGAGTTTTGGGAGCATTTGGCCAATGATGCGCGCCTCGATTATTTCGAACAATGCTCAGTTGGCCCATCACTTCAGCCAACCGGAGAGCGGAGTACCACGCAATCGGAAGCGGCCCTTGTGAGATGAGTGCCCCGGCGAAAGACTCCTGCGAAATAGTTCGTTAGCTTCTGTGTGCCTGAAATATAAAGTGCCGCTCACCGCCGATTTGCGGCATTTGGAATGGGAATGCCGGCCCTGGCTGTTTGCCCCCATCCTGCGGCTGGGGCCATTTTGAACTTTGACTAAATCGTTCAAACCCGGTCCACGAGCATGTTCAAGGGCATTGCCATCGCGCTATTTGGAATAAGCATTTTTCGCAATTTGATCGGGCGCTCTTCTATGGCCGCAGCACTGATGCTGCGATCAGGCTTGTGCGGGAGATCAGCCGAGGCTTTGGGTTACAAGGCACCGCACGCGAGCGCCTCGTTCATCAGACCAGCGCGTGCGACGGCTACTTCTTCACCAGTATTCCAACCGTTCGGGCCATCCGCCTAACTGATCCGGCGTGGCGGCCCAGCTCGGCGGCTCTCTTTGACGCGCCAACTCCCTGCCGCGCCAGCCTAATCAATCGTCGGAGCTCCTGCTGGGCCCATTGCTTTGGCTTCGGTGCTTTCATGGGTACGGCGCTCAGAACGTATCCATCCGGCCAAGACCGCGGCAGATCTGTTACGCGATTTGCCACGCGACGTGATCGTATCGTGCTCCGTCATTGACGAAGAAGTACGCAATCGCTTTGTAGCATTCTTCTAGATCTATGCACCAGGATAGGGGATGCTCGTCGACCTGCCCGTTGGAGAGTGTGTAAGCGCAGGTTCCCTGATGGTCTGGGTTACCCTTTGTCACGACGCCGCTATCACCATTGAACCGCAGATACATAAGCCAAGCGTGGCTACCATTGCGCAGCATGGCTAAGGACTGACCGTTCGGTACCGATATCCAGAGTTCGAACTGCGGTTGCTTGTCGATGCGATCCAGAGCAAGGCTCAGATGCTCGACAGTGGCAATCGACAAGTCAGTTCCGTTAAACGTGATCTTCATCTGATCAGGCAGCGGCGACAAGGGTTCTGGGTTTTGACCAATTCCACGGCAGCAGCTCGTCGAGCCTCGACGCCGGATGATCATTGATCCGCAGCAGCACGTCCGCCAACCAGGCCGGCGGATCGAGATCGTTGAGCTTGGCGGTCTGGATCAGGGTGTAGATGACGGCGGCACGGCGGCCGCCATCGTCGGAGCCGGCGAAGGTCCAGTTCTTGCGGCCGACGGCCACGGCGCGTAGCTCGCGTTCGGCCGCGTTGTTGGTCATGCACAGCCGGCCATCGTCGATGAAGCGCGTGAACACCTCCCAGCGCTTGAGGCTGTAGTCGATCGCCTTGGCGGTCTCGCTCTTGCCGGAGAGCTTGGCGCGGCGCTCGTGCAGGAAGGTATGAAGCTCATCGACCAGCGGGCGGCTGCGCGCATGGCGCGCGGCTTTGCGCTCGTGGGCCGGCAGACCGTTGATGTCGCGCTCGATCGCAAACAGGGCGTCGATCTTCGCGATCGCTTCGATCGCGATCGGCGCCTTCTTCAGCCGTGCGATCTCGAAGAACTTGCGCCGTGCATGCGCCCAGCAGCCGACCTCGATGATCGGGCCCGGCTTCCGCGATGGATCGTAGAGCCTGTTGAAGCCGGCATAGGCGTCCGCCTGCATCGGTCCGGCATAGGTCGCAAGATGCGCCTCTGGATGGGTGCCGGAGCGGTCGGGCGAGTAGAAGAACACGGCGGCCGGCGGCGCGTGCCCGGCGAAGGGCCGATCGTCGCGCACATAGGTCCAGACGCGCCCCGTGCGCGTCTTGCCCTTGGCCAGAACCGGCACCGTGGTGTCGTCGGCATGGATGCGCTCGGCAGCGAGGACATGCGCCTTGATCGCATCGACCAGCGGCATCAATGTCGCCGCCGCCGCGCCGACCCAGTCGGCCAGCGTGGAGACGTCCAGGATCACACCTTCATGCGCATACGTCGTGCTCTGCCGGTTGAGGGGCAGGTGCAATCCGTATTTGGCGAATAGGATGTGCGCGAGCAGACGCGGTCCAGCGCGCCCGCGCGAGATCGGATGGAACGGCGCCGGCGGCTGGCTGATCGCCTCGCAGGCGCGGCAGGAGAACTTCTCACGGACGTGCTGGATCACCTTCCACTGCCGCGGCACGAGCTCCAGCGTCTCGGTCACGTCCTCGCCGATCTTGCGCAACCTGTCGCCGCCGCAACACGGGCAATGGGCCGGCGCGGGATGAACGACGCGCTCCCGCGGCAGGTCCTCGGGCAGCGGCCGCCGCGCCGGACGCCGCCGCTCGAATGGCTGCACGTCTATCTTCGCGGCCTTGGCCCGTTCGGCTGCCAGCTGCGCATCGGCTTCGGCCTCCGATGCATCCTCCTCGAGGTCGGCGAGTTCTAGCTCGAGCTGATCGAGCACCGAGGCTCGTTCGGAGGATTGGCCGTGCTGTTCGTGCTTGAGCTTGGCGATCGTGAACTTCATCTGCTCGATCAGCAGCGTGCGGGCGCGGACCTCGGCTTCGAGATTGCGTGCCTTGGCTTCCGCCGCAAGCTGGGCCGCCTGGCCGGCGAGCACCAGCGCCTTCAGCGTCGCGACATCATCAGGGAGCGAATCGGCTGTGATCATCGCAGAAGATGGAATCACAGCTCCGCCCGGTACGCATCAGTGCCGTTACGTTCGAGCGCTCAACCAACAGCTTCCGGGCGCCACGTCCGCTGCGGATGCCGCCAGTCGATGCCTTGGAGCAGATAGCCGAGCTGGGCCGGCGTGATCGTCACGGCTCCGTCCACAGCCTGTGGCCAGATGAAGCGGCCGCGCTCCAGCCGCTTGGCGAACAGGCACATGCCCTGGCCGTCGTGCCACAGCACCTTGATCAGCCCGCCGCTGCGGCCGCGGAACACGAACAGATGGCCGCCATGCGGATCGCGCTTCAAGGTCTCCTGGACCAGCAGCGCCAGGCCGTCGAAGCCCTTGCGCATGTCGGTATGGCCGCTCGCCAGCCAGACCTGTGTGCCGGAGGGGATCGGGATCGTCATCGCGAACCCGCCCGGAGCGCCGTGATCACCGCCGTCACCGTCGCGGCATCCGCCGCGCCGCTGATCCGGATCTTGGTCTCAGTCCCGATCTCGACTTCGATCAGCCCCTGAGGCGGAGCTGCCGCTGCGTGAAGATCGGGATCGGCTGCAATCGTCACAGCGGCGAAGCCGGGCACGGCAGTCTCCTCGCCGCACAGCTGCTGGCGCCAGCGGAACACCTGGCTGGAATGCACACCAAACGCGCGCGCCACGCCCAGGATCGTCGCACCCGGCTGCAACGCTGCAGCGACGATGCGCTCCTTGTCAGCCCGCGACCAATGCCGCCGTCGCCGCTCCGACGTGATCACTTCCACTTCCGCTTTGGCCATAGGACTAGCTCCAGGACTAGTCCTATGGCTTCGCGAAGCCTCACTGCCGACGCAAGGTGGCCGTCACCGGGGGCTTACCTCAGAACCTGCCGAGTTAACCAGCGCGCCTAGTTGCCAACACTTGGGAAATTTACGGATCATGCCTTCCATCACGAGGCTCAGCGCTACGGCGGATTTGGCCCTCGCGAGAGGGGCTTGTGCGGCGTCCCGGCTATTGCGTGAACTCTATTGGGGATCGAATCGGCGCACGGATAGTTGGCGTCGCGGGCGTAAGTAGGCCCGCTATGAAAGGTAGATCGGACCTGCCGCATGCGAACGCCCGACCGCCGCTTTTGACCCCATAGCTGACTTCGACGACTGGATCAGGTGCGCTGTCCCCGAGGGACCGCTACCGCCCATATTGCTTGGTTGTCGACACCGTGCCGCCGTCCTGCGTGGGCCTTGTCACTGTGACAGATTCAGCAGATGGTTCATCCGGGTCGCGCCCGCCGTTCGCCAGCTTCTTGTCGAGGTCCGTGCGCCCGCACCCGGTTTCACTGCAATACCAGCCGATGTAATCCTTGCCGCCCGTCCCGTAGAGCTTGATGAGATGTCCGCTAGACGGCGTGACGTTGATGGCCGCCATATACGGCTCCTCGCCGGGCTGGTTGACAATCATCAGGGTGCGACCAGGGGCGAGTCCGGATACGGTAAGTTTCCGGTCGGTCTGCGGTATCAGTTCTGCCGTGCCGTGGGTAACGACCGTGGGGTCTTTGAACGGCTTTTCAAATACCAGCGTTCTGGATTCCCCGACCGCCAGATCGATCGTGTCCTTTGGTTCAAGGATTTCCGGCGGCTGAGCCAGCGCGGGTCCGGCCATGAGCAGGCCAAAAGCGATAATCACCAGACGCATAATGATGCCCCCCTACCCGTGTAGAGGGCCGGAGGGTATGCTTTGGGAGGCGGTCAGCCAATGGCGCTAACGGGGTACTCCCGGCAACCCTTTAGCCGGGCTTTTTTGTTAGATCAGGGGCTCGGCAGAATCATTCGGGAAGCGTGACCTTAACTTTAGGAAGCGTTCTCGGGCCGCGAGTCCACGGGGTATTTAATGCAGATTAAGCTTCCTATGACCGATCTCAAGGCAGCCCAAAGCGTCGACAGTGTTGCGCTCAAGGACGAAGACGGGAGAGATGTAGGCCAATACTTCTTCGGAAAGGGCCATGGACGAACCGTCTTCCTGATGGGGAAGTACAAGGGCACTTTCAAGACCCACGCGGAGTGCCAAGCGTTCGTTGATGGAGCACTTGCGGTGATCAATCGTCTTTCTGATGACTCCGCACCTCTACTGTAGGCCAGTGTGCGTTCGCGCCGACACACCAGCTCGACCTTCGGCCCGCTACAGCGCACGTAGCCGACACCTAGCGATGATTGATCCAATTTCAGCTAGTGGCCCATGAGCGAAGTGGCGACACGTTTCATTGAGGTCCGCTTGGTGGGGTAGAGCGGACTGACTTTGCTCACTCTGAGTTCTTCGCATTTTGACCCATCGCGGACATCGTCCGATCCTTAAAAATTGAGCATTCCACGCCGCGAAGGGTTGATATATTGGCATTATGCAACCAAGTGGACCTCTGGCATTTCGATGCAGGCAATGAGTTTGCAAATCAATCTCGGGAACGCGGGAGCCTTAATCCTCGAGGAACAGTCCGCCTCAATTGTGATTGTCAGCGCAGTTGGCATTGCCGTTCTGTTGATATTGATCCTCGCGCGAGTGCAGCGGACGGAAGCTCGTCTATCGCTAGTCGCTCTCGTGCTGATCACGGTGCCGATCTTGGCACTGTGTATTCCTGCTTCCTGGTACGTCGTCAGATCGATGCTTATCCCCACCAAAGCTGCAGAGATCGAGCTTGCTGATTTGGAAGCCACACTCGGACTTGAATTTTACTTGCACTGGAGCTCCGACTCGGGGCGCTACCTCGTCGTAAGAAACTCCGCAGGTGTGGTCAGACAGCACCTGTCCGCCTTTGATTGGACGCACTGGCCCAGAACGAGCGTCTACCTCATCAATGACGGACGGGTCGCCGTTTTGGGGCCAACCTATGACGACTACATCGTTGATCCAAAGAGGCGCACCATCGAGACCCTGTGGAACGGAACACCTTCCGACACTTGGACCTATTTCGGAGCGTTTGATTTCAGGAATGAGAAGCTCGTCTTCATTCCTGCATCGGAGCAGCGCGAGTGCACCGCGACACGGGACGTAACTGAACCATCGGCCGCTAGGCCCGAAGGGCGTAGTGATCGATGCGATCAGGAGGCACTCAAATATTAAGATGTTTGCAATAGCAGGACCTATTTCCGGTTCTGGCCGATCGCTTCCGTTGACGCGGCACAACCACATGTCGGTTCATAGGGGCAGACCGGAAGTTCGTAACCGAGCGCCAAACCGACGCTATTGACCCCGCAACGGACATTAGGTGGGAGGTCCCGCTCAAGGCATGGGGCGGCGGCCTGATCGGCCCGAAGGATCCGCTATCCAGCACCGTCTTCGCCGACTTCACCGGCCGCGCCGAAGCGGCTACATCGCCCGTTTCATTTACTGCGTCGGCAGAGCCAAAACGCGAGATTGGGTTGCATTCATAGAGAAGATCCCCTCGATTTCGAGATGCATGGTGTCGCGGCATTCGCACGCCAGCGCTGCGAGCCGCGAAGGGTCGATCTCGATCTCGCCTCGCCGTTCAGATATGATCGCTCCGGAAGCGCGCAGATTCCGCATCAGGAGCGTCACCGTCGTTCGTCGCACACCCAGTATTTGCGAAAGCGCCTCCTGGGTGAGCGGGAGGACATCGTGGTCGACGCGGTCGCGAAGATGGAGCAGCCAGCGCGCCATGCGGGCTTGGACCGGATGCAGCGCATTGCAGGCCCCGCCGATTTGTAGCTGTATCAGCATCGCCTTGAAGTGAATCTGGACTGCGTGACGGATCGCGGGGCTCCGGCTGAAAGCGGCGTGGAATCGCGATGCGGGGATCCGCGAGGCGGTGCCCGCGGCACGAACGATGGCGGTAACGGCCGCAGGAGACGGCCCGAGCACGGAAAGAGTGCCTACTGCTCCCTCGCGCCCTATTGCGGCGCTGGCGACCGTCTGCCCGTTCGCCATGTCGATCATCACAGAAATGGCGCCACTATGGGGGAAGAGGACGTGCTCGGTCTGGTCACCCGCCCGCGAGACGACCGAGTCCCGATCGAGCGCGACCATCTCTAGGTCGGGTGCCAGCAGATCGAGATCCGCCGCCGGTAGTGCTGCCAAAAGTCGGTTACCGATCCCGCTGGAAAGCGTCACTGTAGCCCGCCGCGAACCATCCGCCGCATCGCATTTCGAGCGGCATAGGGCGGCAACCTCGAACTTTGTTTGAATCCGCCTACGCTTCGCCCCCGAAATCCAATTCAGCTGCGGAAGCTCTCAATGTCAAAAATTGAACTCCAAACACACGCGATCGCGAGGCGAATTTTTGTCTCGCCGGATCATTGAGGACTTAGATTCCAGCGTTACGCGGCACAATTGCAAAATGCGTATGGGTAACATCATAGGGAGTTCCAATTTCCGGGGCGCGGCAAACGCCGCGGCGATGTCGGAAGAGTGTGCGCGAACCATGCCCCGGATCGCGATCGTCGCGTTCTGCACGATGATGCGCACAAGCTACTGGAAGCTTACGTCTTGGAATTCTGCCAGCACGCCCCGCCGAGACAGACGATGCGCGGCATTCCCCGCGCATGCCGACGAGGTGGTCGTTTGGTCCGAAAGTGGCACCTTTCTTGGACCTCGCGCGATGTCCGCATTGCGTCCGTGATGCGCAGCAAAGCGGACACTAGCGGTCCATTTGATGTCCGCCTTCCCTTGATGGACTGCAGATCAATCCGTCAGCAGATCATAGTCCCGGCGCAAAACAGTTTGGACGTGAACCGCGGCGCGCGCGGCGGTATTGGCATCTGCCGCGCCCGCTACGATCACACAGAGCGACCAGTTATTTTCAGCGTGCTTTGTAACGCGATTGATCGCTATTTCCAGGACGTTATGACAGCCAGGCTGCTTTCTCACTTCTAACAACGCTCGACGCTGCAATTCCTGGATTGAAACGCGGATCTTGGGCATAGGACTCGCTCGGAAATCTTACTGGTTGGGGGCCGCGCGCCCTATACCTAACAGAACAAGCGCAATTCGGGTTCCACTTGCGAGAGGCACGAACCTTCGATCGCAAGCTTGGCACCCGATATCCTGCTGCAGCTGACACTCGCGATGTCAGCTCATCGGGGTAAAGTGGACTTCGCAACAGAGCGTGCCCAAGCCCGAAATGACCCTAAACCGACATCCCGCAATGCAAAGATCCTGGCCGCGAATTCCGCGAAAATGGACGTCGAATCCGAGTTAGCCGACAAAGCAGGAGCCATGCTGAGAAACCGAGGAATGCGGCAGCCCTCAGTTGTCCTGGCTTGCCGCGCCACAATAACTCTGAAACAGTAGACACGGCTCGTCGGATAGGGGGCGCTCATGGAGTGTCCAAATTGCCATTCCGACACACCGGACACCGGCAAGTTCTGCATAGCTTGCGGCGCCGCGGTCGAAGCGCGCTGCCCCTTCTGCGGTAGTGCAAACCGTCCAAATGCCAAGTTCTGCGCCGAGTGCGGCAGGCCTCTCACCGCGAGAGCCTCGACCACCCGTGAGGCGCCGCTGTTTGCGGCGGCCTGTCCGATCGCTCCAGTTGCCGCATCCGCCGAGCGGCGGCAGTTAACGGTGATGTTCTGCGATCTCGTCGGCTCGACACAACTGTCCGCGCGGCTCGATCCCGAGGATCTGCGCGACGTCATCGGTGCGTACCACCGTGCCGTCGCCGAGATCATTGCAAGGTTCGAAGGGTTCGTTGCCAAATATATGGGCGACGGGGTGCTGGCCTATTTCGGATATCCCCGAGCCCATGAACACGATGCCGAGAGGGCGGTCCGCGCCGGTCTGGCATTGGTCGAAGCGGTACCGAGGCTGGAGCTGATCACCGAATGTGGCCTGCAGGTCCGCATCGGCATCGCTACCGGTCTTGTCGTCGTCGGCGATCTGACCGGATCGGGCGAGGCGCAGGAACGCGGTGTCGTTGGCGAAACCCCCAATCTCGCCGCCCGCCTGCAGACGCTGGCGCAGCCCGGCATGGTGGTGATCGCGCCGAGCACGCGACGGCTGACCGGCGGCTACTTCGACTACCGCGAGCTTGGCGGCGTCGCGCTCAAAGGCTTTGGCGAACCTGTCAGCGCTTGGCAGGTGGTGGCCGAGAGCGCGGTCGAAAGCCGATTTGACGCACAGCACGAGATCGCGCTGACCCCGCTGATTGGGCGTGAGGAGGAAGTCGAGCTGCTGCGCCGCCGCTGGCGTCAAGCCGAGAAGGGCGAAGGCCGAGTGGTGCTGCTGGTCGGTGAGGCTGGCATCGGCAAGTCGCGATTGACCCGCGCGCTGCTGGAGGGGCTGGCCGCCGAGCCGCACCTCCGACTGCGCTACTTCTGCTCGCCGCATCACCGGAACAGCGCCTTGTTCCCGGTGATCAGCCAGATCGAGCACGCCGCCGGCTTCCTCCGCGATAACACCCGCCGAGCAGAAGCTGGCTAAGCTCGATTTACTGCTGGCTCGCGCAGCCGCCGAGCCCGAGGCGGTCGACCTGATCACCGACTTGCTGTCTTTGCCGGCGAGCCACCCTGCACCGGAGCCGAGCCCGCAGCAGCGCAAGGAGAAGACGCTCGCGGCATTGCTCGCCCAAGTCGACGGACTGGCGCAGGAGCAGCCGGTGCTGATCTTGTTCGAGGACTTGCACTGGATCGACCCGACCTCGCTCGAATTGTTGACGGCGATCGTCGATCGGGTGCAGCGTCTGCCGGTGCTGCTGCTGGCGACCGCCCGTCCGGAGTTTATGCCGCCCTGGCCTAGCCACGCCCACGTCACGGCATTGTCGCTGACCCGCCTGAGCCGGCGTGAGTGTGTGGCATTGGTTGAGCAGATCACTGGCGGCAAGGTGCTGCCGGACGAGATTCTGGAGCAGATCCTCGCCCGCACCGATGGTGTCGCACTGTTCATCGAGGAGTTGACCAAGACTGTCATCGAAGGCGACATGCTGATCGATATGGGTGATCGATACACGATGGCGGGGCCGCTGCCGTCGCTGGCCATCCCGACGACCCTGCACGATTCGTTGATGGCCCGGCTGGATCGCTTGGCGCCGGTCAAGGAGGTGGCGCAGATCGCGGCTTGTATCGGGCGTGATTTCGACTACGATCTTCTCGCGGCGGTTTCGGGCATGCCCGAAGACGGCCTCCGTTCCGCCCTCGAGGCATTGCGGCACGCCGAGCTCGTGATCCCCCGCGGGCTGTCTGGCGAATTATTCAGCTTCAAGCATGCTCTTGTCCGCGACGCCGCTTATGCCGGGCTCCTGAAGAGCCGCCGCGTGCAGCTTCACGCAGCCATCGCCCGCGCGATCGAGCAATCCTTCGCGCACCTCGTCGAGACCGAGCCGGAAACCTTGGCACATCATCTGACCGAGGCGGGGCTGCCCGAAAAGGCGGCGGGTTACTGGCTGCGCGCCGGCAAAATCGCCGCCTCGCGCTATGCCAATATCGAGACGATCGCCCATATGCGCCGGGGCATCGAGGCTGTCCGCCGCTTCCCAAGCGGCGCAACCAATGACCGGCTCGAGCTCGACTTGCAGTTCGTGCTGGGACCTTGCCTGATCGCCACCCAAGGTGTGCGCTCGAACGCCTATGCGGCAACCGTCACTCGCGCCCGCGAGCTTTGTGAGCGGCTCGGTGATACGCCTGAGTATCCGCACGTCATTCAGTGGTCAGCATATATGCATTTCGTCCGCGCCGAGTTGCCCCAGGCGCTGGACGGATTCACGGCTGCGCTCGGGCTTGCCGAAGCGGCCGAAAACCGGCCGGCTGCGGTCAACGCGATGCGTACAGTCGGAGCGACGCTGCTGTTTATGGGACGTCTCGTCGAAGGACGGCGGATGCTCGAGCGCAGTCTCGCCGAGTTCGATATGTGCGACGAAGCCGAAAGCTTGGCAACTCGGGCGACCGCTTGGGATGCCGGTGTAGCGGGCAATTTGCAGCTGAGCTGGACATTGTGGGCGCTTGGCTACCCGGATATGGCCAGGGCCAGGATGGGCGTAGCCCTTCAGCGCGCCGAGGCGATCGGGCATCCGCACACCGAGGCTTATGGCGCATATTACGCATCCGTTCTCCACGCCTTCTGCCGCGCGCCGGCCGTTGCGCACGCGCACGCCGAGCGTTGCCTCGCATTGTCGGAAGAGCACGGCTTCGAGTTGTGGCGCAACCGGTCACGCGCCGTTCGCAGAATTTGCGCGAACCAGTTCGACCCGTCGTCGGATTCGCTGGCAGCAGTGAGCGGCGAGTTGGCCGAGTTCGTCGGCACCGGCTATCAGATCAGCAGCACGGCGCTTTACGCCCTGCTGTCGCAGGCATTTTTGGCAAGGCGTCAGCTGATGTCCGCCCGAGAAATCGTCGGCAAGGGTTTGGCAACCGCCGAGCAGACGAGCGAGCGTTTTCTTGAAGCGGAGCTCCTGCGCCAGAAGGCACGCGCACTGGTCATCGAAGGTGGACCCGGTGTGTTGACCGACGCGCAAAAACTGCTCGAAGAGTCGCGGGCGCTCGCGCAGAGTCAAAAAGCCCGGTCGCTCGAACTGCGCGCCGCCGCAGACCTGGCCCGGCTCCACCGCGATCAGGGCCGCTACGCCGAAGCCCGCGAACTCCTCACGCCGGTCTACAGCTGGTTCACCGAGGGGTTCGACACGCCGGATTTGCAGGAGGCGAAGGCCTTACTGGAGGAATTGGGGTGACACCACAATGTGAATAGATGCAGTTTCCCGCCATTAGCAGATGCGTCCTCAACGACGGGGTGATGCCGATTCCCCGTGGAAGTCATAGCGCCCATTCCTGAGAAACAGATCCTGCGATGATGTCGCCTGTTGGCCCGTTTGAGACCTTACGATGGGCACTGAACATGTCCGCTCGCCGGGGCGCACCGGAAGTCATGTGGGAGCTCGCGCCGACGGGGCGGTCAAGGCTGATCAGGGCGTTGTTGGCGATCGGCCCGGCGCTTCTCACCCGGCAAAGAGGCGCCGGGCCTATTGTTTGCGCGAATTGCACAACATTTCCGCGGGCCATCTGTGCGGCGAAAGCGTTCTGATCACGCGGGTCCTTGGTGCGACACCTGGAACATCCCAGCCTCGGACCATCCATCCGCGAGCCCCTGCTTCCTATCGGTAGCAGGGGCTTTGGCGTTCGTCGGACATTTTCCATGCCTCTGTATTCATTCAAGCTCATCAATACCCGCCTTGTCTCGGATTTCGGAGTGCATGAACTTCCAGGCGAAGCGGAGGCGCAGATAGAAGCTATCAGGCTTGCTCGGTCGCTGCGCGAAACTCGCCCGGAGCTGATCGGCCATCACTATTCGGTCTCTGTGATTAACGATGATGGCGCAGCTGTTTGCACCATTCCGTTGGATAATAAATGGGCTGATTAAGCCCGCCAGCGTGAACCGGCGGGCGGTCAGGGACGTCGCTTGTCCGCCCGGACTTCGAGTGGAGCCAACCAACGGTTGCTGCGAGGGTATCGAAACACTAAATGACCAAAGGCTGGAGGGCGTTTCGCGGATCCCGGGTGCTGCCCTAATGCGGCCACTTCAAGTTCTGCCCATGGTCTGCGGGCGTTCGCGTTTGTGACGCTCTTCTACCTCTAAAGGGGTAGGTATGTCCGTGTATGTTCGATGCTGGCAGCGCTCGCGGAGGGAATCGAACACCTGGGAACCAAAGGTTCCACCGGGGGTTGGTCCAGTTCACCGGATGCCTTACCGCCGATTACCATCCGGTGCGGAATGGCGGCCCCAGCCCCGCCCCCCAGCCTAGCTGGGGCCGTCTGTTTTGCGGAAAATCCGAGGTAGATCAGCTGCCCGCAATCCGCTCTACCTCGCCGGCACGATACTTGTACTGGGGATTGGACTGGTCTCAGGGATCGCGTGGTTTTTGCTGCTTGCCGTCCTCGCTGCCTTCGCGGTGCAAAAGCTCGCCATCGAGAGGGAGGAAAGGCATCTCCAGGCGCGATTCGGGAGGACCTATGCGGATTACGCCGGGCGTGTGCGGCGGTGGATCTAGGGTCACGTGTGGCACCACTTCGCTTCCTCCGAAATGGTAAATTAGCGGATGCCAGTCTCGGCTTACCTCAAGGCAGGCTTGTTCGTGGTTGCCGCAGCCGCCGCATTGTTCGCGGCAGCCGGCACGGTCGCCATCCCGGGCTTTTGGGCGTATCTCGCAATTTTCGCCGTCGTCATGATCGTTTCGTTTGCGGCGCTCGATCCGGACCTCCTGCGCGAACGCATGCGGCCGGGCGGCAAGAAGCCGCCGCTCGCGTTGAGGGTCTTCTCGCTCGTTCTGTTTATGCATTGGATCGTTGCGGGGCTCGATCGTGGCCGTTTCCATTGGAGCGACAACGTGCCTGACTGGCTGCAAGGGGTTTGCCTGTTCACGTTCGCAGCCGGCTATGCCTTGGCACTATGGGCCATGCGCGTGAACCGGTTTTTCTCCTCTGCCATTCGCATCCAGACCGACCGCGGCCAGCACGTCGTCACCACGGGGCCCTACGCATTATTACGCCGCGCGGGTCCGATGGCGGCTCGTTCCGGGCATTTGGTGAGAGCCAGACCTCACTTGGGAAAGCATGCTGCTCACCAATCCGGGTCGTTACCATCTCAGAGAGGAAGCAAGCGAGCCATGTCTGAAAGTGGCCCACAGCATCGAACCGTGACGTTCACTCTGGCGTCGGCTGTTTGGGGAAGACCGGACGTAGTTGCGGGCATGCTAAATCGACGCGAATGACCCGAAACGGACGGCTCGTCTCTGGCGGCAACAAATGTTAATTCGTCATGCGCTGCGCAATCCAACCTTCATGACGACCGGCAACATCCACGCCCATCTTCACTCGATGACGCGGTCGGCGCGTTTCAGCATGTCGGCCGGGACGGTCACTCCCAGTTCGCGCGCGGTCTTGAGGTTGATCACGAGCTGGTGCTTCGAGAAGACTTCAATCGCGGTGTCCGCGGGCTTTGCGCCCTTGAGGATCTTGTCGACATACACCGGTACGCGCGTATATGTGGACGTGTAACTTGTACCGTAGGACATCAGGCCGCCCGCGTCCGCCTGTCCACCCCACAACATCGTCGGGATGCGCCGCGACGTGGCCAATTCCGCGACGGTTTTAGGAATAGCGAAAACGGCTGGGACTTCCAGCACCACCAGCGCCTCGGCGCCCTCGTTCGCTATGGCCTTGAACGCAGCATCAAAATCGGGCTTTGGGCCGCGCAATTTCAGGACCTGAGGCTTGAGGCCGGCCGCGCTGGCGGCGGCCACATTGGCGCGGTCGATGGGCGCCAAACCGTTGGCGTCGGCGCCGGGAATGTCTGCGTCGCTGAAAATCGCGACCCGGGCGAGTTTCGGAATCATCTCCTTGAGGAGTGCCATGTGCCGAACGGGGAGTTCGGGATCGTTGTTGGTGACTCCCGTGAGGTTTCCGCCAGGCCGCTCAAGCGTAGTCGCGGCGCCAATGGCGACCGGATCGGCGACAAGGGTAAACACGATCGGGATCGTCGTGGTCGCTTTTCGCGCCGCGTTTGTTGGCGGACCGCCATAGCTGACAATGACGTCTACGCCCTTGCTGACCAATTCAGCGGCGAAGCCAGGCAGGCGGTCGAGCTGTCCTTCAGCAGCACGCACCTCATAGAAGACATTGGTTCCTTCGACATAGTCGAGTTGCGTCAAACCAGTACGAAGCGATTCGGTTTCCGGGCTGGGGTTGTTACGGTTCAGGAGTACGCCAATCCGATATACTTTGCCGGCTTGCTGGGCGTGCAACGTGCCCAAGGTCAGGGCTAGCCCTGTAGCTGACGCCGCGGCACCCATTAGAATGCTACGCCGATTCATGGCAATTCCTTCCGAAGATGATCGTTTGGATTTCTCGGTCTGATGGTGCGGCATCTTACATGGTTGACCACCGTGGGAACGGAATATCTTGCACGAACGCGATGCACCCTATTGGCCCGAACGCGAAGCCCAGACCGGCTCTGAAATCGTCCGGTTGTCGCGATAGACCAGACGTGACCGGCGGCGGTCAGGACGGCGCCTATTGACCCTAAGCCGAAGAGCGCCTGAGACGCCGTGATGTCCGCTGTCGCTGGTAAACCGGACACCGAGCTGAACGTGCATCGACCGCAGCTTGTGACCCTGAACGGTCGGAACGTGTGGAGTACTTGAAACGTGGCCTTCACGAGCGCCCCGCCGAGTTGCCTACTGCCATCTTGCGTTCGGCCCAGCTCTTGATATCGCCGACCGTCATCGCCTTGAGGAACGGATTGGCGTTGACCAGCTTTTCGCGCGTGGTCCGACCCGTCGCGTCAGCAGCGGCCATAAGGGAAGCAGCATCGGCACTTTCTGCGCCGGCCAATAGCGCCACGGCGCCCGCCGGTCCCGCGAAATGGGCAAGGTAGAGAGAACCGGGTGTGATCGGCAGACTGCGCTTGTTCAGCATCGCGGCATATTCCTCGACCAGCCGTGCGGCGATCTCTCGCGCAAGCTCGGCATCTCGCCGCAAGTCCAACACTTGCTTGTCGGTGCGGCCCTGGATCAGATCGCGTCGGTGCCTTCGAACGGCTTCGAGCCACGTGTCATCGAGAAACTGGGCGGCGCCAGTCGCGCTCGACCGCTTGTTCCTTGCATTCGGGTCACCATTGGACTCGGCTATGATAATGCGCTCGACCAACGCCTTGGCGGCCGTCCTGTCGATCGATTTTCCGTTCAAATGCGCGTCGCGAAACAGGACGAAACTTACGACGAAAGCCACGCCGATCGCCACTCCAAGAACGAGCGTGATGGATTCCGCCGACAGCCAGTCCCGCGCGGCGACAACGGATCCACGCTCATCGGGGCGAGGCGGCCGGATTTCGTCGGCACGGCTTGTTTGCTCTGACGAACGCGCGAGGAGCCGCGGATTGCCGTCGGCTATCTCGCCGATAAAGGGAAATCGTTGGGCTAGGTCTGGCATCCCGTTGACAGGTTCAATGCTTTGAATAGGCCTTCGAAGGCAGCTGACCGGCAGGGCTTGACCTCCGCGACCGATTTGGCGCGATTGGCATTCGCAGTTGCCTTGGAAGTTTCCTGCCGAGGCCGAGGTCTGGGCAGCATGACTGCGGATTTTTCTTCGCTTGCGCTGCGCTTGTGTTGCTCGATGATCTTCGACGGCTCTTGCGCAACAATCGCTGTTAGATGCGGCGGAGGCATCGGCTCGCTCGAGGGCTGCAGCGCTTCAAATTGCATGTGCGGGATTTCGAGCCGGTCTGCCGTCGTCAGTGTATCGTGTGAGGCGCGTAACCCGACGGTTGCCTGAGCGGGCGGCTCGTTCACAGGCTTTGTGGTGCGCGGTGGTGTCTCGAGCTCCATCACCGCGAGTGTACCGAGGCCAACAAGGATGAGAGCCACTCTCATCTGATTTCACGCTTTCCGAACGAGAAGCCTCGCTCAAAGCCTGCCGGAAATAAGCTCCCGAAAATCGGCGAACAATTGCAAACATCCAATAAGGCGGCTTAGCGGCAGAAGTGAACCTGCAGGCGCGGTTACGTGAGAAGATCAGAGACAGGGTTAACGCGGGTCGAGCTGGCCGGCTTGAAAAGACCGTACTCGGGATCGATCGATGGGCGACCGATATGGCTGTAGAACGCAGCCATCTCGCGATGAACGTCTGCCAATGCCTGACTGACGAACACATCGATCTTGCGTAGGAGGTCGGAGGCCGGAACGCGCTCCTCCAAATGGAAAGAGTAGGAGAACTGGGCCTGACCCGCCCGCTGGCGCCCCATCACCTCATCAACTCAACTGACTTCTTCAACAGCATCGACCCAGAGCCGAACGGCGCTCTAACTCTCACGATGTCGGCTGTCTGAGCTGGTCCGGACATGAGGGGCGCTTGTCTCGACCGCCGCCTTGACCCCATCGTACCGGGTCGGGTTCTTGTCCGCCTTCGGGCCTAAAGCAGAAAATCGCCGCTGTCCCACCTGCGCACGATTTCAGAGTCGGATGACTTTTCTTCGAAACGTCATCCCGTCACCCCAGGACGCATTGACAGCTGCAATACACAATCGCAATCTCGTTTCTGACGTCTTTGGCGCAGCCTGCGTCAACCGCGCCGAGAGAATTCACCAGGAGTTCCGACAGTGAACAGATCAACCCTGCTCGCCGGCGTCTGCGCTGCGGCGCTCGCTGTGGCCTCGACCGCGTCTGCCAAAACCTTGATTTACTGCTCGGAGGGCAGCCCAGAGAACTTCTATCCCGGCGTCAACACCACCGGCACGTCGTTCGACGGCAATGAGCCGATCTACAACCGCATTGTCGAATTCGAGCGCGGCGGCACGAAAGTGGTGCCGGGCCTCGCGGAAAAATGGACGATCTCGCCTGACGGCGTCACCTATACTTTCAACCTGCGCAAGGGCGTGAAGTGGCATGCGACGTCGAAGTCGTTCAAGCCGACGCGGGAGTTCAATGCTGACGACGTCCTATTCTCAATCGAGCGGCAATGGAAGGACGACAATCCGTATTTCAAGGTAACGAGTCCGAACCATTCCTATTTCGGCGACATGGGCATGCCGAAATTGTTGAAGTCGGTCGAGAAGCTCGACGACTACACCATCAAGATAACGCTCAACCAGCCGGAAGCGCCTTTCCTCGCCGATCTCGCGATGCCCTACGCAGCCATCCAGTCGAAGGAGTATGCGGATGCCATGCTGAAGGCCGGCACGCCTGAGAAGATCGACCAGGATCCGATCGGCACCGGCCCATTCTATCTGGTGCAGTACCAGAAGGACGCCGTGATTCGTTACAAGGCATTCCCTGAATTCTGGGGCGGCAAGGCCAAGATCGACGACCTCGTCTATGCGATCACGCCGGATGCATCCGTTCGCTGGGCCAAACTCCAGAAGGGCGAATGCGACGTGATGCCCTATCCGAACCCGGCCGACATCGACGCGATCAAGAAGGATCCGAACGTCACGATGCTGGAGCAGCCCGGCCTCAACATCGGTTATCTCGCGTTCCAGACACAGAAGAAGCCCTTCGACGACGTGCGCGTGCGCAAGGCCATCAGCATGGCGATCGACAGGAAGGCGATCATCGATGCCGTCTATCTGTCGACCGGCATCGCGGCCAAGAACCCGATCCCGCCCACCATGTGGTCGTACAACGACAGCATCAAGGACGATCCCTTTGATCCGGAGCAAGCCAAGAAGCTTCTGGCCGACGCCGGCTACCCGAACGGTTTCGAAACCGATCTATGGGCCATGCCGGTGCAGCGCCCCTACAATCCGAACGCCAAGCGCATTGCCGAGTTGATGCAGGCCGACCTCGCCAAGATCGGCGTCAAGGCCGAGATCAAGTCGTTTGAATGGGGCGAATACCGCAAGCGGTTGCAGACCGGCGAGCATCAGATGGGCATGTTCGGCTGGACCGGCGACAACGGCGACCCTGACAACTTCCTGCACACATTGCTGGGCTGCGCCTCGGCGCAAACGGCATCGGGCTCGAATATCGCCAAATTCTGCTACAAGCCGTTCGACGACCTGGTCGTGAAGGCCAAGACGGTCAGTGATCAGGCCGAGCGGACCAAGCTGTACGAGCAGGCGCAGGTGATTTTCAAGGAGCAGGTGCCGTGGTTCACCATCGCGCACGCGGTGCAGTTGAAGCCCGTCACCAAGAGAGTGATTGACTTCAAGCTGTCGCCGTTCGGGCGCCACAACTTCTACGGCGTCGACGTCAAGGAATAGCAGGAGACAGGGGCGGAGTAGCTTGGCATGACTCCGCCCATTTTTCTTTACCCTTTCCTTTCCGGGGGAGGGTGGCAGGGCACGGCATGATCCGGTTCATCTTTACCCGACTGAGCCTCGTGGTTCCGACCTTTATCGGGATTACGCTGCTTGTGTTCGTGCTGATCCGCCTGATCCCCGGCGACCCCATCGAGACGATGGCGGGCGAACGCGGCATCGATCCGGCCCGGCACGCGCAATTGCGCAAGGAGTACGGCTTCGATCAGCCGGTTCTGGTGCAATACGGCCTCTATCTGTCGCGGCTGGTGCATGGTGACCTCGGCCGCTCGATCGTCACCCATGAGCCGGTGATTACCGAATTTGGGACGTTGTTCCCGGCGACGATCGAACTATCGGTCTGCGCGATCCTGTTTGCGTTAGGCCTCGGGTTACCAGCCGGGATTATCGCGGCGGTCCGGCGCAACTCCATCTTCGATCACGGCGTGATGGGCATCTCGCTCACCGGATATTCGATGCCGATCTTCTGGTGGGGATTGCTGCTGATCCTGCTTTTTTCCGTGCAGCTCGGATGGACGCCGGTATCGGGCCGGATCGCCGTGCAATACTACATCGAACCGGTGACCGGCTTCCTGCTGATCGATGCGCTGCTGGCTGGTGATTTCGGCGCGTTCCGCTCGGCCCTGTCTCACCTTGTGCTGCCGATGATTGTGCTCGGCACGGTGCCGCTCGCCGTAATCGCCCGTATGACGCGGTCCGCCATGCTGGAGGTCCTGGGCGAAGATTACATCCGCACCGCCCGCGCCAAGGGGTTGCCGCGTTCCCGGGTGATAGCGATCCATGCATTGCGCAATGCGCTGATCCCGGTGGTGACGGTGATTGGGCTGCAGGTCGGCGTCCTGTTTACCGGCGCGATCCTCACGGAGACCATATTCTCCTGGCCGGGCGTCGGCAAATGGCTGATCGAGGGCATCAACCGCCGCGACTATCCGGTGCTGCAGGGCGGCACGCTCTTGATCGGTGCGATCGTCATGATCGTCAATCTGCTGGTTGACGTCGCCTATGGGCTGATAAATCCCCGCATCCGGTACACAAGATGACCGCCGAAGTCTTGGAAACTCCCGTCGTCGTGGCGCAAGAAAACGCGCCGCCGCATCCGCTGTTGCAATTCTGGTCAGATTTCAAAGCAAATTTCGGTGCCGTGGCAGGCCTCGTCGTGATCGTGGTTCTGGTTCTGCTCGCGCTCTTTGCCGATTTCGTTGCGCCACATTCCCCGATCCTCACTAACAGTACCATCTTTCTCAAGCCCCCCTTCTGGCAGCAGGGCGGATCGACCGTCTATCCGCTCGGTACCGACGCGATCGGCCGCGATATTCTATCCCGTCTCATTCACGGAGCACGGCTTTCGCTTCTGATTGGCATCGCGGTGGTGACGTTGTCGGTGGTCGCCGGGACGATTCTCGGTTTGGTCGCGGGTTTTTTCCGCGGCCTGATCGAGATCGCGATCATGCGGCTGATGGACATCACCTTGACGCTGCCAAGCCTTTTGCTCGCCATCGTGATCGTTGCGATCCTCGGGCCGGGCCTGATGAATGCGATGCTGGCGGTCACGATCGTGCTGCTGCCGCACTACGTGCGGATCGCGCGCGCCGCCGTGATCAGCGAAGTGTCGAAGGACTACGTCACCGCGGCCAAAGTCGCAGGAGCCGGCCGGCTTCGGTTGATGTTCAGGGAGGTATTGCCGAATTGCGCAGCGCCCCTGATCGTGCAGGCGACGCTCGGCATTTCGACCGCAATCCTGGACGCGGCCGCGCTCGGCTTTCTGGGTCTCGGTGCGCAACCGCCCCTGCCAGAGTGGGGAACCATGCTGGCGGACGCGCGCGAATTCGTACTCCGGGCCTGGTGGGTCGTCACGCTTCCGGGCCTGGCGATCCTCGTGACCGTGCTGGCCTTCAACCTTCTGGGCGACGGATTGCGCGACGCGCTCGATCCCAAGCTCAAGCGATAGCTTCCTGAAGTCGATCTGATGCCGCTGCTCGAGATTGAAAATCTATCGGTTGAGTTTCCATTCCAGAACGGGATGGTGCGCGCCGTGGATGGCGTCAACATCACGCTCGAAAAAGGCGAGGTGCTGGGAATCGTCGGCGAATCCGGCTCCGGCAAGAGCGTCGGCATGTTGGCCCTGATGGGACTCGTGCCCTATCCGGGGCGTGTCCGAGCCGACAAGCTGCTGTTCGAGGGGCGGAATCTGCAGACTTTGTCCGACCGCGAGCGGTGCGCGCTCACCGGCAAGGACGTCGCGATGATCTTCCAGGAGCCGACGACATCGCTCAATCCCTCTTTCACGATCGGCTATCAGTTGGCCGAGACGTTGCACGTCCATGAAGGGATGGATCGCAAGGCCGCGTGGCGCCGCGTAATCGAGCTCTTGGAGCAAGTCGGCATTCCGGCCCCGGAGAGCCGGCTGTCGGCCTACCCGCACCAGCTCTCGGGCGGCATGAATCAACGCGTCATGATTGCGATGGCGATCGCCTGCAATCCGAAGCTCCTGATCGCGGATGAGCCGACGACGGCGCTCGATGTCACCATTCAGGCGCAGATCCTCGATCTTCTGCTGTCTCTGCAACGCGATCGTGGCATGGCGCTGATCCTCATCACGCATAACATGGGTGTGGTTTCGGACACGACTGAGCGAGTCGCTGTCATGTATGCGGGACAGATCATGGAACAGCGCCCGACGCAGAGCCTGTTTGCGTCGCCGCAGCATCCCTATACAGCCGCGTTGCTGGCGGCACGCCCGGAGGCGAGTGATGGCGGACGGCTCGCCACCATTCCTGGCGTGGTGCCGGGGCTCAATGATCGACCGCCGGGGTGCCTGTTTAGTCCGCGTTGCATCCATGCAACGCCGCTGGCCGACAAGGTGCGTCCCGATCTGCGCCCCTGGATGGACGGCCTGATCCGTTGTCATTATCCGCTCGGCGATCCGACACGGGATGAGCGCATCGCGGCCGATGGGGGCGGCGCGTCGATCCTCAAGCGCGAGTCCGTGTCATGACGGCGCTTGTCACCGCCACCGATCTCAGGCGCAGTTACGAGATCAAGCAGGGCTGGTTTCGCCCACCGGCGCATCTGCAGGCCGTGGGCGGAGTATCGTTCGCGCTTGAAGCCGGCAAGACGCTGGCGGTCGTCGGCGAATCCGGCTGCGGCAAGTCGACGCTCGCAAGGCTTGTGACTCTCATCGAGAAGCCGAGCGGCGGCACGCTGATGCTCGACGGCGTCGATGCGGTCAATCCTCCGGCCAGCGCTGTGAAGACATTGCGCCGCACCGTGCAGATCGTGTTTCAAAACCCCTATGGGTCGCTCAACCCCCGCAAGCGCGTTGGCCACATACTCGAAGAGCCGCTGATCATCAACACCAGACTTTCCAAGCAAGACCGGCGGGCGCAGGCGCTCGACATGATGGCGAAGGTCGGGCTGCGACCGGAGCAATATGGCCGCTATCCGCACATGTTCTCGGGTGGCCAGCGTCAGCGCATCGCAATCGCGCGCGCCTTGATGCTGCGGCCGAAGCTGCTCGTTGCCGATGAGCCTGTGTCCGCGCTCGACATGTCGGTGCAGGCGCAGGTTCTCAACCTCCTGGTCGATCTGCAGCGCGAACTGGGGCTGGCTTATCTCTTCATCTCGCACGATCTCGCCGTGGTGCGTCACATTGCCGAAGACGTGATGATCATGTATCTGGGGATCGCAGTGGAGCATGGGCCGAAAGAGCGCATCTTTGCGCGGTCGTTGCATCCCTATACTCAGGCCTTGCTTGACGCGACGCCGGGCCTCGGTCGCAAACGCCAGCGCATCGTTCCGAAGGGCGAGTTGCCTTCGCCGCTCGATCCGCCGAAAGGCTGCGTGTTCTCGACCCGCTGTCCCTATGTGACGGATCTCTGCCGCACGCAGCGTCCGCTCTTGCGCCCGCTCGACAGCCGGCTCGTCGCCTGCCACTACGCCGAGCGTTTCCTGGAAGTACAGGCGGCTTAGAGCCGATTGGCCGTGCCAAGCGATGAACTGAGCGTCCGGCTTCGCAAGCGGCTACGCCGGACAAGCTACGCTGCTTCGTGCGAGAGAACGAAGACGGTTGCGCTGCGCCGCTATGACGTGGCGAGCAGGATGCCCAAAGAATGCGTCTGGCGATGTCCGTTCGCGAGGATAAAGCAGACGTAGGAGCCGGACGGCCTGACTTCCGAGTTTGACCCACATGTATGGTCCGGCCGTGCGTAGCAAGAGGTTCGTCGATCAGGTGGTGTGGTCTTGCATCAATGTATCCGGCCTTTGATTGGAGCATTTTCTCCGGGCCATCATGGATATCAGCGCGCGTGCGTTCTCATTAGCGGACAGGCCTCGATTGGGCCATTTGGGTCACCAGTGTTCGCATGCGCCGGGAAGACCGAACCTCCATCTCGTCTCATCCTCTCGCAGACCTCGGCTGGAACCTGTTGATGGGGTTACGTCATCGCTTGCTCCTCCTACCTCGCAGTTCCTGTGTTCGAGCCAGGGGCCGTTCCTTCGTCCCGGCCCGCAGGACGTGCGTCGCGTCGCGCGCACGGGCGGTCAAGGCCGGCCGTTGCGCTTTGCTTGCGGCTGGCTCCGGCGTTGCCAGGCCGCGCCTTGACCGCGCCGAGCACGGCGCGACGATCAAGCGGGTCGGACGCCTGCATCGTTGGTCCTTGTCAGCTCGAAGGCGCGTCCTTTAGCCAGCACCGCCCAGGCGATGCGGGCAAGCTTGTTGGCGAGTGCGATCGCCAGCACGTTGTGGTGCAATCGCTTCTTGGCGGCTTCGATCCAGGATCTGAGTCCGTAACGTTCCCAGTTCTTGATCCTGACCAGCACAACCCATGCCGCCTGCACGAACAGAACGCGCAGGTAGCGATTGCCGCGCCGTGAGATTTTGCCGAGGATCGTGCGGTCTCCCGTCGAGATCTGCTTGGGCACCAGCCCGAGCCAGGCGCCGAAGTCACGGCCTTTGGAGAAGACGTCTCCAGTGCCGATCGCGGCCACCATGGCGCTCGAAATGATCGGCCCGATGCCAGGCACCGTCATCAGGCGCGAACATGCCTGATCTTGACGGGCCAGTGCTTCGATCTCGCCGGAGAGCCTATCGATGCGCTGATCCAGCCGACGCCAGTCGCCTGCCAACTCCTCGATGACACACAACATGCGTGGCGACAGGGCATCGGTGCGCGTCGCAAGGATGGTGGGCAGTTCTGTGCGCAGGAAGCCGATACCCTGGCGCACCGCGATCCCGCGTTCCAGCATGAAGGCGCGAATCTGGTTGATGATGCCGGTGCGTTGCGACACCAGCCGCTCGCGCACCCGATGCAGCGCCTGCAGATCCAGTTGCTCCGCGGTCTTGGTCGCCACGAACTTCATCGTCGGGCGCTGCACGGCTTCGGCAATCGCTTCGGCGTCATTGAAGTCGTTCTTCGGTCCTTTGCTATAAGGGCGGACATATTTGGCCGGCATCAACCTGGCATCGTGACCTAACGATGCGAGTTTGCGGCTCAAATGATGTGCGCCGACGCAGGCTTCCATGCCGATCAGGCAAGGCGGCATATTGGCGAGCCGCGCCTCGACCTGGCCACGCGACCACTTTTGCCGCAGCACGACGGTGCCGCGCGTATCGTGGCCCACGACGTGGAACGAGTTTTTGCCGATATCGATGCCGATCACGGCGATCGCGGTACTGGGTGTCTGGGACATGGCGTGCTCCTTGTCTTGGCGCCCCTGGCCAGCTTATCGCTGGCGGGGCAGGAGCACGGCCGGACCATCCCATTAGCGGACCACGCTGTTCATGGAAAATTGAGTAATTGCCCGGCTCTTGGTTGACGACCGACGAACTGCAACCAAGAAAGTGTGCCTCAGTGGGGGCGAGCCGAGCAGGGAACATGCCCGAATTTGGACGTAGGCAATACCGCGAGACCCGCGCCGAAACATCCGACATGATGAAGTGGGTCATTTCTTCCGCGGTCGCGGTGCTGATAGCTGGCCTATTCTTCAGTTACCGATTGCTCATTCATCCCGGCAATCCAGATCCACTTTTGAATAAACGGGGGTCATTTGCAGAGATGGTACAACGGAATGCATTTAGCGCAGATCAACTACTTGAGCATCCGTCCATTAGCACCGCGGTGGTTTCGATCCGTTTTGGCAACAAGGTATACAGGGTGCCGCGCAATTACCTCGTGGATCTTGATCGATCAGCTGTCGCCCCCAATCCTCGAACGACGACGTTCGAAATTCACGTCCTGCTCCCCGGCTTGACGCCTAGGAACGCGAACAATGCTGATGGATTTATCGAGCATCCATATCGCGACGGCTTCCATGATCAGGTGAGCGCAACGATCCGAGGAGGACAGGAAGAGTTGGATTTTTCCGAGCGAAAGGGACAGTGGGAGCGTCGGTGTGAACAGAAAGGCCAAGGCGAGTTTCGAGAGGTCGAATCCGGCTACAAGCTATGCCAGGCGGATTCCGATCTATTTATGAGAGGTACGACCGAGGGGCCTCTGATTTTTGCCTGCAACAAGATCTCCGACAAGAATCCTTATTGCACTCTCGCCGAGCACACCGGCGCGGAATACGGCGTTCTGAATTTGGAATTTAGTCGCAAATACGTTTACCAAGCGGACGAGATCAGGAAACGGTTTCGTGCGCTCCTCGACTCTTTCGCCGAGAACTAAGGTTGTTTTCAATAACGCCTCACAGGCGCGATGGGTGCCCGGCATGGAAGTACACACAGCAAGGCCTCTCTTCAAGACGATCGGCTTAGTATTCGGGTTGTTCTGTCTTCTTATGACCTATGCTTCGGGCGTTCGTCTTTACGAACACGTGCTCGGGGGCCGATCCATCCCACAGCACGGGGTAAGCCTTGTGTTGGACATCGGCGGGAATGTCCTCCTTTTAGGCATGAGTTGCTTCGGAGTGATTGCGGTATTGCTTATTGGCCGAAGGGGGTTGGACGGAGTTGTCGGAAACTGGCCATATGTCCTTCCTATTGTGTTAGTCGCTGTATTTTGCGCTGCGATAGCCGCTGCGTTCGGCGCCAGAAGAATGACCTGGGTTCTTCCTGCGGCCAGTTTGTTCGGCCTCGTCGGGTTATGGGTCGGATGGAGTGGTCTTAGACAGCATGGATTGTCCATCACTACCCGCGTCTCGGATATGTCTCTGATCCGAAGACAAAACGAGACCAGTCAGTGACGAGACATCCCGCACCTATGTCCGCTTGTGGCCCATCAGCGAAGTGGTAGCACGCCTCATTGAGGTCCGTTCAATGGGGCGTAGCGGACTGAGCTTGCTCACGTTGAGTTTTCCGCGTTTTGACTCCAAGAAGGCACGGCATCGGGCCGGGCAGATGTCGGCCTCGACCCGCTTCGGACATCGCGGTTTGGCAAGCAGGGCAGTAAGACTCCCGGGCGCATCACGAGGCAATATGAGGCGGCGGGAGTTCATCGGGCTGGTTGGTGGTGCAGCTGCTTCGCCGGTTGTGGCGCAAGCAAACTGTTTCCGCTTTAGCGGGCGCTAAGCGGGATGGGCAAGCAATCTTATGCTCGTCGGTTGCTACTTTTGCTGAACGCGGCTGAGATAATCGACAACAGCGAGGATGCGTTTTCGCACGACGACTTCGGGGCTTTGCTCCGGCCCGGCCATCTTCCAATAAGACGGATCAACATAGTGAGGCAAGTTGACAATGGGGTTGAATCGTTCCCCCCAAATTGGCATCTCACGAGTGCCGCGAGCAGGAATTGTTTTCGATCCATCTATGGTTTCATAGACAGCGTTCGTGGGAAAGACCCCGTTGCTGTTCTTGGCCAACACCGTCAAATCGGGAGGCGGGATCTTGAGCTGGTCGCTGACCGGTCCTTTGCCCTTTGCATCCGCGCCATGACAACTCGCGCACGAAGACTGAAATTCTGACTTGCCGATGTCGAGGTCTTCAGCCTGAGCCGCGGCAGCGAAAGCAGCGGTAAGGCCGGCAATTATCAACCAACCACACTTTACCATGTCGCGCTCCGACGCTGGCTAGAAAGGCTTTACTACTAGCCGCTTTGCGCTCCGATAGATTGACGCATATCAAGACTGGCTTCCGGCTTAGGCTTGTGAAGGCTCTGGGAGTGGCATGCTTTCGCCGGCTGATCGGACTTAAGAGCCCGCGCCCTAAAGTGATGCCGTGCTCGCCGATCTCGCGCTGCTCTGCTACCACCCGCATGGTCTGGGCGCGTCCGCCGTTCGGTCGCTATCGGGGATAGATCGGACATGGAGCGGATAACCCATGTCGGTCGCAAATGACCCGAAGCCGCCGTCGCCCGAATGAACGTGACGGCCATCACGGAGTCGAAGCTTGCCTTTTGACAGGCTCCGCTTACCCTGCGCACATATTATCGGGGCTACCATGGGCGCACTTCGCTGGTTTTCATTGGTGTTTTTCATCTGGCTGACCTGCGGTTCAGCCCACGCCGAGCGCCGCGTTGCGTTGGTGATCGGCAATTCCGCCTATAAGAGCGTGCCGCGACTTGCCAATCCCGCAAACGATGCAGACTTAGTCGGCAGCATGTTTAAAAAGGCCGGGTTCGACTGGATTGAGATCAAGACCGATCTCAATGCTACCGAGATGCGCAAGGCTCTGCGCGACTTTGGTGGACGAGCACGAGAGGCTGAGGTCGCCGTCATTTACTATGCCGGCCACGGCATCGAGTTGGAGGGGACGAATTACCTGATCCCGACCGATGCGGCCTTAGACACGGACAGCGACGTTCTGGACGAAACTGTGGCGCTTGATCGGGCGCTATTCGCTGTCGAGCCCGCGAAGCAGCTTCGGCTCATCATTCTGGACGCCTGCCGCGACAATCCCTTCGCCAAGACGATAAAGCGAACTGTGGCTGCTCGCGCGGTCGGACGCGGCCTTGCCAAGGTCGAGCCGACAAGCCCGAACACCATGATCGCCTTCGCCGCCAAGGCCGGCTCGACGGCGTCGGACGGGGATGCCAAGAACAGTCCGTTTGCCGCAGCACTGGTCGAGCGACTGCCGACACCCGGTCTTGATCTGCGCAAGGCGTTCGGCTTCGTGCGCGACGACGTCTTGAAGAACACCAGCTACAAGCAGGAGCCCTATGTCTACGGCTCACTCGGCGGCAATGATGTCCCGCTGGTGCCGGCAAAGCCAACTGGGACCGGGCCGCAGGCGAGCCCAGACGATGCGATCCGCCGGGACTATGAACTGGCTCTGCAGATCGGCACGAGGGAGGTGTGGTCGGCTTTCCTGGCAAGATACCCGGACGGCTTCTACGCGAGCCTCGCCAAGGGGCAATTGAGCAGGATTGCCGCCGAGGACGCCCGTGCTGCGGCAGCGGACAAGGCCCGCCAGGCAGAAGAGGAAAAGGCGCGGCTGGCGTCTGAGCGCGCCAGGAAGGCCGAACAGGACAAAGCGGCGGCCGCCGCCAAAGCGGCCGAGGATGCGCGGCTCGCGGCTGAGAAGGCCAAGCAGATCGAGGAGGCCAAGGCCGCCGCAGCCGAACAGCGGCGCAAGGAAGCGGAAGCCGACGCGGCCAAGGCGCTGGCTGATAAGCAAGCCGCCGAGAAGGCCTTGGCTGACAAGCTCGCCAGCGACAAGGCCGCAGCCGAGCTCGCCGCGAAGCAGGCAACAGAGAAGCAAGCCGCCGTCGCCGCGGAGCAGAAGGTGGCGGCGGTCGCCCCCACCACAACTCCTCCGGCAATGTCGCCGCAGGAGGGGACGAAGCTGGTCCAGTCGGAGCTGCGCCGCGTCGGCTGCCTGAACGCCGCAGCGGACGGCGACTGGAACGCCTCGTCACAGCGCTCGCTGACGCTGTTCAACAAGTATGCCGGGATGACATTCGACACCAAGCTCGCAAGCTTCGACGTGCTCGACGCCATCAAGGCCAAGCCGGGTCGCGTCTGCCCGCTGGTTTGCGACCATGGCTTTAAGGCGGATGGCGACGCATGCGTGAAGATCGCTTGCCGCGCCGGCTATCGCGTCAATGGCGACAATGAATGCGAGAAGGTACAGGACAAGAAGCCCGTCGCAACGCGAGATGAGGCGAAGCGAGATCAGGAACGAAGGCAGACCGAAAGCGCGCCGACAAAGCAGCAGGCGAGTGGCCAGATCTTCTGTGACATGCAAGGATGCAGGCCGGTGCCGAAAGGGTGCCAACTGGAGTACCGAGGGGGCATTGGAAATGGCGCCGTGCATGCGAGCGGGACCAGCAATCCCTGTAGATAACTCGTTCTGCTTCGAATTCCACGAGAGCAGCGCAGGTTGGCTCCAATCGAGGTAGCTACCGTCGAATACGAAGCGGCTGCCGACTGGTGTGGGGTCGGTGAGTGACGGCCGCAAGTGGCGTTCCACGCGAAATCGTTGTGACTGCAGTCTGTTGCGTCGACCGAGCACCCGGGCCCTGTCCATTGAGTTGTTGGCCTGCTGCACTCAGCTCGGCGATGAGCGCGCCAGAAGATGCTTCATGCGCTCGCTTTGATGTCGCCTGCTGGCCCGAATGCGAAGTCTAAGCAGCGTCCCCGGCCGTCGGCTCATGGGGGTAAACCGGAAGCAACAGGCCGCCCCTCCGAAGGGCGCTCATGACCCCGAGCGGACGTCGTTGCCTCGCGAGACCTGCACCGCGTCGCGACAGTTCTGTCACCAATAGTGGAGCAATCAAGAGCCAAGTTTTAAGCCGTGCCATCCGCGGCTGGGGTCTGTCGCGCCGCTTTCTCCTGCGCGAGAGTTGCTTCCAGCCGCGAGATGTTTTCCTGGAGGCGCTGGTTGTTTTCCAGCAGACGCTGACTGGTGAGGAGGAGGATATAGTAGCCGAATTGCTGATTACTTTGAAAGTAGATTTCAAGCAACCTTTCATAAGTTATAGTCAGGACTTGTCCGTCTTCTATGCACTCGACCGTTCCGGTTCGTCGCTTATCGGGCGCAAGGAAGCCAAGTTCTCCCATGAGACGCCCTGGGGGAAGCTCGACGCCGATTTCTTTGACGAGAAACTTCCCGGTGACGGTGAGAAACATTTCGGCCGCCGCATCACCCTTCCTAAATAATCGGTCGCCATGGCGATATCTGCGTTCGGTCATGAACGGTTTGAGCCATTCCATCGACATGTCACCTTGCGTCGCGTTACGTGCCTTCTTAACGAGCCTGAGCAGTTGACGGAGACGAAGGGCATTGACCGGCAGCAACAGCAGATAAAGCAGAAAGGTGGCGACGCTTCCGGAAAGCGCGCCAAAGGTTGCGAAGAATGCACAGCCGACCATATTCGCGACCCGCAGCGGCACCATTCTCTGCATCAGCAAGGTAGCGACAAAGAAGATTGCGCCGACCAAGGCAAACATGTTGGCGAGCGTGATGTTGGCCAACACAATTTCCAGCAGCCGATCAAACAGTGCGTCGTAGGTGATGTTGTTGGGATCAAGCCCCATTTGAACGAGAATCTTTGCAATCCTGAGATTATCTGCCGCCGTATCAAGGATGCGGTTTAGTATCGTGGAAAGATCTGCACTGATGGGCTCCATTGGATCATCTCTCACAAAGCGGTCAGTATCCCCCGAATATATCCCGGATATTGATGATCGAGGGGCGATATTGAAGGCGCTTTTTGTTGCGGCGCATGAGTCCGAAAGTGGCCCTTCGCTGACAAGGCGGGTAACTGACCTTGCGTCCACTCGTGAATGCAAACCGGACATCCTGGAGGGTGTGCTGGCAGCCAAGGTTTGACTCGTCGGGCAAAACACTGGCAGAATGGCATCGTCGAAATGAATTTGGATCAAGCCCGCGGGGATGCCGCGGGCTTTGTTCGTTTCGAGGGGGCGCATGAGTTC
Source organism: Bradyrhizobium sp. 1200_D9_N1_1 (assembly GCF_052075915.1). NCBI lineage: Bacteria > Pseudomonadati > Pseudomonadota > Alphaproteobacteria > Hyphomicrobiales > Nitrobacteraceae > Bradyrhizobium > Bradyrhizobium sp. 1200_D9_N1_1. The sequence continues at coordinate 3,198,689 of NZ_CP197226.1, forward strand.
GGTTTGCTATGTCGCGCTGCCGGCCCGAACCATAGTGTCAGCACGTCCTCAAGCCCGCGCTGGCGCGCGTCGCCCGTCCACGCCACGTGTCCGTCGGGTCGCACCAATACGGCTTCGGGCGCTGCGACCGGCCCGATCGCTGGCAGCTCCCAGGGGCCCTGGTAGCTGGTGTCGACGACGCCGACGCGATCCGCCCAGGGTGCGATGGCGATGCAGCCCGGCTTGTCAAAATTGAGCAGCAGGGGACGCGCGCCCTGCAGCAGGGTGAACAGTCTTTGCGAACCGCCTGGTGTGACGAGGTCGAGGTCGGGCATGCGGCGCCCAAGCAGCGGATGGCCCTCGCCGAGATCGTAGCGAATGTCGAGGCCGCTCATCATCGCGGCAAAGCGCTTGCGCGGCTCGTCCATGCCGAGCAGGTCGGACACCACCTCACGCGCGGCCTTGAGGCTGTCGTCGCCGCGGCGGAGCAGGGCGATTTGCGCCATGGTGTTGCGCAGCACGCGCGCGGCAACGGGATGGCGTTCGGCATGGTAGCTGTCGAGCAGGCTGCCGGGTGCCGTGCCCTTGACGACCTGCGCCAGCTTCCAGCCGAGATTGACGGCGTCCTGCAGGCCGGTGTTGAGGCCTTGTCCGCCCACAGAGTGATGGATATGCGCGGCATCGCCGGCGACCAGCACGCGTCCCCTGCGATAGGAGGCGGCCTGCCGCGCCGCATCGGTGAAGCGGGCGATCCAGGCGGGATTCTTGAGGCCGGAGTCGTTGCCGTAGACGGCGACGAGGGCCTCGCTGAGATCGGAAAGCGTGGGCTCGCCGCTGCGGTCGAGTGTCGCTTCCGTCACGACGACCAGCACGCGCCCGCTCTCCGTTTTGCTGAGGCCGTGAAAGCCGAGCGCGTCGTGACGCAGGCCCCAGGCCGGCGCCTCGCTCATCTCGACCTCGGCCATGAGGTTGCTGAGCGTGGGACCAGAGCCAACGAAATCGATGCCGGCGGTCTTGCGCACCAGGCTGCGGCCGCCGTCGCAGCCGACCAGATAGTTCGCCCGCAACGTCTCGCCGCCGGACAGCGCGACGTTGACGCCGGTCTCGTCCTGAACGAAGCCCGTCACCTCGAAGTTCCGATAGATCGGGACCGCGAGCTCGCCGACCCAGTCGGCCAGGATGCGCTCGATGTGGCTCTGCCGCAGCGCCAGCCCGTAAGCGTGGCGGGTGGGGAGGTCGCTGATGTCGAGCCTGGTCCAGGCGAAGCCGGCGAGCTGCGTGACTTGCCCTTCGCGCAGGAAGCGATCCGCGACGCCGCGCTGATCGAGGATCTCGATGCTGCGGGCGTGCAACCCGCCGGCGCGCGTGCCGACGAGGGCCTGATCCGCGCGCCGCTCGACGATGGCGACGTCGACCTCCGCGAGCGCGAGCTCGGCGGCCAGCATCAGGCCGGTCGGGCCGCCGCCGGCGATCACCACGGCATGATCGGTCGGCGCTGGGTTGCCGGCGCGGGCTTGCTCGGTCCGGCCGCGTGAGCGGGATGTCGGAAGCAGTACGGGCATGTCGTGATCCCTCGACTTGTTGCTCGGGCGGGGGTTGTACGCGAAGGTCGGGGACTTGAAGCAAGCCCCTGGCGCACCACATATCTAAGTGGGAGGAAGGTCATTCTCCTGTTGCGGCCCACGGTGTTTGACACGTCGGGCAAGACACGGGCAGAATGCCATCATCGAAACGAGTTTGGTTCGGCCCGCGCGGGACAATCCGCGGCGGGCTTTTTCATGTCCACCTGGTGTGACGACAATTTCGTTCAACACAGGATTTGACTCGTCGGGCAAGACACCGGCAGAATGACATCATCGAGACGAGTTTGATTGACCCGCGCGGAGAGCATCCGCCGCGGGTTTTTTCGTTCTCGATCGGAATCGGACGGCGGCAACGCATTGCGGCCACGCACTCGACAAACCTGGAGCGCCGATCGGCGCGCCGTCGTCCGAACCATTGCTGGCCGTGCACGCGCGAACGTGCCGGCCCGCGGCGCGAGCAACGTGCGCCGCGCCGCTGCGACCTTTGGGGTGCGGAGATCGGGCACTGGTACGAGCCGGGCAAGCTGATGGGCTATTGCGTGGCGCTCTATTTCGCAAAGCTCCCGGTCTGTTCTTGGCTTTGGCTCCACTGATGCTCTGGCGGGCTTTGCGGCGATTACCGCCAATCTCGTGGTCTCCTTCTACTTCGCCAAGCGCGGCTTCGAAAATGTTGCAAGGATCATCGAGCGGTGAAGATGCCGGAAGACGAAATCAAGGCACTTGTCGTCGAAACGCTGGCTGAGCAGCAGAGATTCCAGCAGGACAGCATCGATGCGATCGTATTGAAGGCGGTGGCGTCGGTGCTGGCTACTTTTGGAATCGAAGATGATGACCGGAAGGAGTTGCGGGCGGATTTTCAGCACCTGCGACGCTGGCGGAAGAGTGTGGAGCAGGCGCAAAGCTACACATTCAAGGCGGTGATCACGGTGATTGCCACCGGTCTGATGGGGGCCGTCTGGCTCGGCGTCAAGGTCGTATTGGGCAAATAGATGTACACGACGCGAGGCCGCCGTCGTTCGCGCTCAGGAGCAGCCAATCCCGTTGGGCAACCGATGTATGGGCATTCGATGTACAGAATTCGCATCGTCCATGCGGACGACGAGGAGACCGCCGAGACCCTCGGCGATCTGCACCTGCTCACATTCTTCGATTGTGCCGTCATGCCGCAATTCGAGTTGGGTACGTGGTGGCTCGCCTATCACAATGATGATCCGGTCGCCTTCGCCGGCGTTCTGACGTCGACGTATGCGCGAAACAGCGGGTACTTCTCCAGGTCGGTGTCCTACGTCGGCATTGGGGGCGGGGGCTTCAACTCAGGCTGATGCGGGCGATCGAGGCGAGGGGGCGGCGCATCGGATGGGGCAGCATCGTCTCGGATACAACGGACAACCCGGCAGGCTGGCTATCGGCTCTATGAGCCCGAGGTACCCTGGGCCTGGTCGCATACGCTTTACTGGCGAAAACGGCTGCGCCGAGTTTGGGGGCGCCGGTGTTTCCCGTGATGCGGAACGCGGCGGAACTGGGCGCGCGAGACGCGGTGCCGGCCTGCACGCCCATAATGTCGAGAGGCCCGGCAGCTTGACAGCTGCCGGGCCTTTTTTGCGTTTTCAGACGACGTGGCTGAAGCACTTGCGAAGTCGGCGGCGCCGGGCTTTAAGTTTCCCCTTGCAGGAAATTCGGCGATTATAAGCCGATGTAAGGGAGCGCTATCGATGTCCACCAAGCCTCAATTGCCGGAACGTTCGTCGCGAGTGGCGGGAGGGCCTACGGCGCTCGATGGTCTGCTGGTCGTCGACTTCACGCGGGTGGTTGCTGGGCCGGCGTGCACCCAGACGCTTGCCGATTTCGGCGCGCGCGTCATCAAGATCGAGAACCCGGACGGCGGCGACGACACGCGCGCGTATGAACACGCCGAAACCGGCGGCGAGAGCGCCGCTTATCTCAGCCTGAACCGCAACAAGCGCGGTATCGCACTCGACCTCGCCGTGCCCGAAGCCCGCGAGATCGCGCTGGATCTGATCCGCAAAGCCGACGTGGTCGTCGAGAATTTTTCGAGCGGGGTCATGAAGAAATTTGGCCTAGACTACGAAGCGGTCGCGCCGCTCAATTCTCGGCTGGTCTATTGCTCGATTTCCGCCTATGGGCGCACCGGGCCGTTCGCTTCGCGTCCCGGTTTTGACCCGATCACACAGGCGGAAAGCGGCTTCATGTCCCTCAACGGATTTGCCGACGGTCCTCCAGTCCGCACCGGCCCGCCCATCGTGGATATTGCGACGGGGATGACGGCCTGTAACGCTATCCTTTTGGCCCTGCTGGCGCGGGATCGGTTCGGCCGCGGCCAGCATGTCGAGGTGGCCCTGTTCGACATCGCCATGGCGATGACGAGCTTCTACGGCATGGCCTATCTGATCAACGGTGAGAACCCCGGACGGTTCGGCAATTCGCCGAGCGGGTCTCCCACCGTCGGCGTCTACGAGGCTTCCGATGGACCGCTCTACATGGCCTGCGCCAACGACCGGCTCTATCGCCGGCTGGTCGTCGAGGTGCTGAACCGGCCCGACCTCATCACCGATCCGCAATTTGCGACGCGCAAAGCACGCTCCGAGAACAAGGAGCTCTTGCGGGCAGCCATTGCGGAGGTCTTTGCGAGCGATACCCTCGAGAACTGGATGACGAAAATGAAGCTGGCCAATATTCCGGTCGGCTATCTCCGCACCGTCGAAGAGGGCTTTAATGCACCCGAGGCCCGCGACCGCCATCGCTTGAGCCGGATTCCGCATCCTACGGCAGACTGGGTCCCCAACATCGAAACGCCGATTTCCATGAGTCTGACCGGCGCGATTGATCCGGTTGCCGCCCCCCTGTTGGGCGAGCATACCGAGAACGTCTTGCGCGACACGCTGGGTTACGACCAGCGTCGGATCACGGAGCTCACCCAGAGGGGTGTCTTTGGATCAGGCAAGCCCTCGGTCTGAGCCCGAGTGGTTAACCTTGAGGGGCGGGCATCGCGGCGTACCGATCGCTGCTTTGCAACACGGCTGTTCGCGACATCGCATCCTTTCAAGCAGCCCGGGTTCAGGCGACGCCACTGTGTTAGTGTTGCATCGGCTTGATTTGGCAAGGTTCCCGCCGCATAAGTGTGGGAAAGCGAGGGATGCGAATGGCGCCTGGTCAAGAACCCAGCGTGGGCCAGCCTGCGGGGCCGGAATCCGGCGAACGCGCCTATGCGGCAATGATCGCGAAGGCTCGGGCGCTCGTGCCACGACTGCGAGAGCGGGCAGCCCGAACCGAAGAGCTACGCTACCTTCCGCCCGAGACCGAACGGGATCTGCACGACTCCGGCCTGTTCCGGATGCTCCAGCCCAAGCGCATTGGCGGCGCCGAACTCGACTATGTCGCCCTGATTGATTGCGCCGATCTTCTCGGACAAGCGGACGCGTCGGCGGCCTGGAATCTCGCCAATCTGGCGAGCCATCATTGGATGCTCGGCATGTTCGAGCAAAAGGCGCAGGATCTGGTCTGGGGCAGCGACCCGGATGTGCTGATTGCATCCTCATTCATCTTTCCTGCGGGCCGCGCCACGAGGGTCGAGGGCGGATACCAATTGCACGGAAGCTGGCCGTTCTCCTCGGGCGTTGCGTCTTGCGAATGGAACATGCTCGCAAGCGTGGTTTCCTCTGATGATGAAGCAGACGGCATCGAATACCGGATCTTCTTGCTTCCGAAACATGACTACAAGGTGCTCGACACCTGGAATGTCGCAGGATTGCGCGGTACGGGGTCTTGCGACGTGGAGGTCAGGGAAGCCTTCGTGGCCGACCATATGACGGTTGCCGTCGGTGAGCTTGCCGGCGGCCCGACGCCCGGAAGCAAGGTCAATCCCAATCCGTTATACGCGCTACCCGTGTTCTCGCTGTTTCCCTACGTCCTGTCCGGCGTCGCGCTGGGGAACGCGCAGGCGTGCCTGAACGACTATATCGAGGTCGTCCGTCATCGCATTTCCACCTACAACCGCGCCAAGCTGAGCGACTTCCAAAGCACGCAGATCAAGATCGCGGAGGCCTCGGCCAAGATCGATGCTGCACGTCGGACCATGCGTTCGGCGTGTATCGATGCCATGGAGGATGCACGACGCAGCCACATTCCAGACATGGCGACCAAGACCAGGTACCGACGTGACGGTGCTTTCTCGGTCAATCTATGTACCGACGCGGTCTCAATGCTATTTGCGGCGAGCGGGGCGCGCGGGCTCTTCACGGCGGGCGTGTTGCAGCGGCAGTTTCGCGATGCGCACGCGATCAACGCGCATCTCGCATTCAATTTCGATGCGGCCGGGACCAATTATGGACGCGTGGCACTGGGCCTGCCGTCCGAGAATCTCACGCTGTGAGGCCGGCCGATGAATGATCTGCCGAAGCAGCCGGCCGTTCCAGATCCAGCCAACGAGCTCGCGAGCGACAGCTCGCCAATTGATCCCCGTGATTTTCGTAGCGCGCTCGGCACCTACGGAACAGGCGTCACGATCATCACTGCCGTGGCCCCCGACGGAAGACCCTATGGCATCACCTGCAATTCCTTTGCATCGGTCTCCTTGAATCCTCCTCTCGTCCTCTGGAGCCTCGGAGTTTATTCTTCGAGCCTGACCGTGTTTCAGAACGCGAGCCATTTTGCCGTCCACGTGCTCGGCGCTTCGCAACAGGCGCTCGCAAATATATTCGCGAAATCGTCCGACGATAAATTCGCTGGCGTCGACTGGACGCCAGGGCTCGGCAACGCTCCCGTGCTTGCCGAGAGCGTCGCCAATTTTCAATGCCGTTCCGTCAACCGCTATTATGGCGGCGATCATGTGATCTTTCTTGGGGCGGTCGAGGCCTATGCCTACAATGCCAAGGATACATTGCTGTTTGCACGCGGGGCGTATGGCCGGTTCGTGGCCAACGATGAACGCAAGAAAACACCGTAACGCGTTTCAGGTCGCACCCGGTGGCTCAATATTCCGTTGCTGAAAGCTTGTAGATCTCCAGCGCGTCCGCATCCGCGCCTCGCGCGGCCTTGGCCAGCCTGAAGAGCTGTCCCGCAAGCGTAGCCATCGGCACCGGTGTCGACGTCGTCTGCGCAACATCGGCAACCGTATCGAGGTCCTTGAGCATCGTGGCGATATGGCCGAGCGGCGGTGAGTGAATGCCCTGGACCATCCTCGGGACGAAGAGCTGAAGCGGGATCGAATCCGCAAATCCGCCCGCGAGTGCTTCGGGCAGCCTATTGGCATCAATTCCGGCGTTCACGGCGAGACGCGTTGCTTCCGCGAGAACGGCCATGGCGCATCCGACGATCACCTGGTTGCAGAGCTTTGCGGTCTGACCGGCGCCGGTGGGGCCCATGTGAGTGAACCTGCGGGCCATAGTCAGCACATAGGGCCTCACCCTCTCGATGTCGGAAGCGTCTCCACCGGCCATGATGGCAAGCGTGCCTTCCTCGGCGCCCTTGGTGCCACCGGACACCGGTGCATCGATCCAGCCTGCGCCGTTCGCAGCTTTCAGTCGCGTTGCGAGGTCGCGCGCGGCGTCGGGATGGATTGACGAGAAATCGACGATGAGCTTGCCCGCGCCGGGAGCGGTTGAAAGACCTTCGGCTCCGAAAATCACCTCTTCCACGGCCGCGGCATCCGTCACGCACATGAAGACGATGTCCGAGCTCGCCATAACGTCGCGGGGCCTGGCTCCGTGCCTTGCGCCAGCTTCGACGAGTGGAGCGACCTTGCCCTCTGATCGGTTCCAAACACTGACCTGATAGCCGGCCTTGAGCAGGCGCCGGGTCATGGGCGTTCCCATGAGTCCAAGGCCGAGATAGCCGAACCGCTCGTCGCGTTGCGGGTTTGCCTTGCTCGCATCAGCCATAGGTTGCCTCCTCCTGTCGCAGCACAACGTCACGCGACCGCCGCTTTACCATACATGGCGCGTCCCGCGGCGAAACCGGACCGCTTGCATGGCTTGCCTGATTGTTTGAACCATGAAACATTTGGGCCGGTCGGGTTGGGTGGCGCCGGTCGGCGCCGGAGCAACGGAGTGGGCGCGATGCGAACGGTTTCGAGGTTGATGCTGGCGACGGGGGCGGTGGCGGCCCTGATTGCGGGCGCAAGCCCCTCGCGGGCGCAGCAGACGATCCGCGTTGGCTGGACCATCCCGGCCGAGGAATCCAAATACTGGATGATGCGCAGGCCGGCTGAATTTCCCAATATCGGCAAGACCTACAACATTGAATGGACCCAATTTCAGGGCACCGCGCCGATGACGCAGGCATTGGCGGCAGGCGCACTGGATTGCGCGACGCAGGCACCGCTGTCGCTCTCCAACGGCGTGGTCGGCGGCAATCTCAAGGCTTACATCGTGGCTCAGCACGTCTTTGAGAAGCCCGGCGGCTTCTCGGTCTACTGGGCTGTCATGGATGACTCGCCAATCAAGACCATTGCCGATCTCAAGGGCAAGACCGTCGGCATTTCCGTGATCGGCGGCGGCACGCAAGGGCCTTTCAACCTGCTCCTGAAGCAGAATGGCGTCGATCCGGCCAAGGATATCAAGCTGGTCGAGGTCGGCTTTGCCGTCTCCGAGGACGCGTTGCGCCAGGGCCGCGTCGACGCGGTCAACATGAATCAGCCGTTTGCCGCCCGCGCTGAAGCAAAGGGTGGCACAAGGAAACTGTTCTCGCTGTCCCAGGCGATGCCGAACATCGTGCACATCCTGGAAGCCTGCCGTGCCGATTTCGTCGACAAGAACCCGGAGCTGGTCAAAGCCTATGTTCGCGACATCACTTCGGGCATGAAGAAGGCGCTGGCGAACCGCGAAGAGACCCTGAAGGTCGTGTCCGAGGTGCTGAAAGCGCCTGTTCCGGTGCTCGAGACCTACCTGCTCAAGGACAACGACTTTGGCCGTGATCCGGGGGCGGCACCGAACTTCCCCGCGATCCAGAAGATGCTGGACATCTACGCGGAGACAGGAATGCTGCCGAAGCTGGACGTCGCACAATTCAAACATCCGACGATCGTCGCACCGCTGCAATAAGTGTTCGCGCCGTCTTTTGAGAGACGAAGTGGCAATGTCCCGCCGCGTGTGGGACATCGCACGAAGATGATGCAAATATGAAGAAGTTGCGATCACGGATAACGACCGACGGCCTCGACCGGGCCCCGCACCGCGCATTCATGCGCGCAATGGGGCTGGACGATGCGGCAATCGCCAAGCCGATGGTTGGCATTGTCAGCATGAAGGGCGAGCAGACGCCCTGCAACATGACCCACGACTTCCAGGTGGCCGCGGCCAAGACGGGTATCGAGGAGGCCGGCGGCACGCCGCGCGAATTCTCCACCGTGTCGGTCTCCGACGGGATCAGCATGAATCACGAGGGAATGAAGTTCTCCCTCTTTTCGCGCGAGCTGATCGCCGACTCGATCGAGGCTGTCGTTCATGGTCTCGCCTATGACGCGTTGATCGGATACGGCGGATGCGACAAGACGCTTCCCGGCGTGATGATGGGCATGGTTCGTTGCAACGTGCCGTCGATTTTCATCTACGGCGGCAGTTCGCTGCCGGGGCGCGTGGACGGGCGAACGCTGACCGTGCTCGACTCCTACGAGGCTGTCGGCAGCTTCATGACCGGAGAGATCGACGGCGCCACACTGGAGCGGATCGAGCGCGCCTGCCTGCCGACCATCGGTGCGTGCGCCGGCCAGTTTACTGCGAACACCATGGGAATGGTGTCGGAGGCGATGGGGCTCACCATTCCCAACGTCTCGATGGTGCCTGGTGTCTACGCCGAGCGCGCGCAGATCTCGCGACGCGCCGGGCGGCTGATCATGGAAATGCTGGAACGTGGCGGGCCTCTGCCACGGGACATCGTGACGCGGAAATCCCTGGAGAATGGCGCGGCGATCGTCGCCGCTACGGGCGGCTCGACCAACGCCGCGCTGCATCTGCCCGCCATCGCGAACGAGGCCGGCATCGCATTCACGATCGACGATGTCGGCGAGGTCTTTGCCAGGACGCCGCTGATCGGAAACCTGCGGCCCGGAGGCAAATACACGGCGAAGGATGTCTACGACATAGGTGGCGCCGCCGTGGTGATCCAGGAGTTGATCAGAAGCGGTCACATCGACGGTAACTGCATCACCATCACCGGCCGGACGCTTGCCGAAGAATATGGCGCGGCCAACGCGCCGGACGGCGAGGTCGTTTACGCGGCAAGTGCGCCGATCATGCCGGATGGCGGTGTCGCGGTGCTGAAGGGCAACCTCTGTCCGGACGGTGCGGTCATCAAGGTCGCAGGTTTGAAGAGCCAGTTCTTCGAGGGTGTCGCGCGCGTTTTCGAGGACGAGGAGGCCTGTGTCGCAGCGGTTCGTGACCGCAGCTACAAGGCAGGTGAGGTCCTGGTGATCCGCAACGAAGGGCCGGTCGGCGGCCCCGGCATGCGCGAGATGCTCGGCGTCACCGCGCTGATCTACGGGCAGGGCATGGGCGAAAAGGTGGCCCTGATCACCGACGGGCGGTTCTCCGGCGCGACCCGCGGCATGTGCATCGGCTACGTGTCCCCCGAAGCATTCGTTGGCGGTCCGTTGGCCCTCGTTCGCGACGGCGACAAGATCCGGATTGATGCTACAAATCGGCGTATGGATATGCTGGTCGACGAGCCGGAGCTCGCGGCGCGCCGACGTGATTGGAAACCACGCCCGCCGCGTCACCGCGCAGGCGCGCTCGCAAAATATGCGCGACTGGTCGGCCAGGCGCCGGGCGGAGCGGTTACCCATGAGGGGCCGGCAGAATGGCCCTGGTTCGAATGACGCGGCGTACCTGTGCGAGAACGGCCACCTGTCTGGCAAGTTTCTTGCTAAGCTCCTGCCGCTGACGGAGGACATCCAGCAGACAAGTTGCGCGACGTTCGTGCGCGGGTGAAGTGGGAGACGGGATGAAGGTCGTGCCTTCGAGATCGAGCGAATGGGTGGGACCGGTGACGTCACAAAAGCCGGCTTCTGCGATCATCGAGATCGACCGCGTCTCGCAGGTTTTTCAGACCTCGGCGCGCAAGGATCATCTGGCGCTATCGGACATCTCGCTGACGATCGCCGAGGGCGCCTTTGTCTCCATCCTTGGTCCGTCGGGGTGCGGCAAGTCGACACTGCTCTACATCGTCGGGGGCTTCGTCAGCCCGACCAGCGGCGCGGCGAAGATCAAGGGACGGGCGATCACAGGACCCGGTCCTGATCGCGGGCCGGTGTTCCAGGAGTTTGCGCTCTTCCCCTGGAAGACCGTGCTGGGCAATGTGATGTACGGGCCGCGTCAGCAGGGCGTGCGGACCCCTGAGGCCGAAGCGCAGAGCCGGGCGCTGATCGAGATGGTTGGCCTCAAGGGCTACGAGAACTTCTATCCCAAGGAATTGTCGGGCGGCATGAAGCAGCGCGTGGCGCTGGCCCGAACGCTTGCCTACCATCCCGAAGTGCTGTTGATGGACGAGCCGTTCGGCGCGCTCGACGCCCACACCCGGACGCGCTTGCAGAACGATCTCCTGAACATTTGGGAGCGCGACCGCAAGACGGTGCTGTTCGTCACACATTCGGTGGACGAAGCCGTCTTTCTGTCGGACAAGGTCGTGATGATGTCGAAGTCGCCCGGCCGCATCCGGCAGGTGATCGATATCGATCTGCCGCGGCCGCGCCGCCGCAACGAGCTGTTGCTCGATCCGCGCTACCAGAAGTACGTCGTCGACATCGAGCGCATGTTCGACGAGGTCGACGAGACCGGATCGCCGTCATGACATTGCTGGCTACCTCCGCCAGACGTGCTGCCCCGGTGTTCGCCTGCATCGGGCTGCTGGCGATATGGCAGGTCGCCTCGCTCGCGCTGAAGAACGACAGCTTTCCGACGGCGATCGAGGCGATCCGGGCGATTCCGGATATTCTCGGCGACAAGGAGTCGCTGATCAATATCCTGGCCTCGCTCCGCCGCATGGCAATCGGGTTCGGTGTTGCAGTGCTTGTTTCGATTCCTCTCGGCCTGCTGATGGGACGCAGCCGCGCAGTTGCGGCCTTCTTCAATCCGCTTCTGATGGTGATCTACCCGGTACCGAAAGCGGCCTTGATGCCGATCATCATGCTGTGGCTGGGGGTCGGTGATATCGCCAAGACGCTGGTGATCTTCCTCGGCGTCAGCCTGCCCGTGATCTATCATAGCTTCGAGGGCGCCAGGGCGGTCGAGGAGAAGATGCTGTGGTCAGGTGCGGCCATGGGGCTCTCGCCCTTGCAACGGTTGGTTCGCATCGTGTTGCCGGCGGCGCTGCCGGAGATCCTGACTGGCTGCCGCACGGGCTTGGTGCTAGCGCTGATCACAATGATCACCAGCGAAATGATTGCCCGCCAGTCCGGCGCCGGCAACATCCTGTTCAACGCGCTCGACATGGGTCAATACGACACCGTCTTTGCGATGATCATCATCGTGGGAGCGATGGGAATCTGCCTCGATGCGATCTTCGAGCGGGTCCGCGCAAGGCTCGTGCGCTGGTCCGAGCCTCAGTTCGACATACCGTTGAGCTTCTCATGACGCCGCGTATTCTCCCATCAAATGTCCTTCTCGGAATCGCGCCAATCGTGCTGGTGATCGCGGTTTGGCAAGGCCTGGTGTCATTCGGCTTTGCGCCTGCGGTCCTGCTGCCGCCGCCCGGGTTCGTCTTCAGCCGGTTGCTCCAGCAGCTCGTGACGTGGACATTTCAGCAGGAGATCGCGGCGACCTTGATCCGGTTGTTTGCCGGCTTCGCGATTGCGGTCGTACTTGGTGTCAGCATCGGCATCGCTGCCGCTGCCAGTCCCGCGATCGATGCTGTGGTTCGGCCGATCGTCCGCGTGTTGGCGCCGTTGCCAAAGGTTGCGCTCTATCCGGCGCTCCTGCTGCTGCTCGGCTTCGGCCACGGATCGAAGATCACGCTGGTGGCCGCGGATGCGCTGTTCCCTATTCTGTTGTCCACCTATTACGGCGCCTCGACCGTCGAGCAGAAGCTGATCTGGTCGGCCATGGCGGCGGGAACGCCGCGCTATGAAGTCCTTTTCAAGGTGGTGCTGCCGGCGGCGATGCCGTCGATCCTGACCGGCTGCCGGATCGGCCTTGTCATTTCCTGCATCGTGGTGTTTCTGGCCGAGATGATCACGTCGACGGACGGGCTGGGCCATGCCCTCGTCACGGCGGCCCGGACGTTCCAGGCCGTCGACATGTTCGTGCCGCTGATCACGATCTCGCTGCTCGGGTTGATCCTGAACGCGCTGCTGGGCGTCGTGCGATCGTACCTCCTACGGGGCTTTCCCGAAGCGTGATCTGACGGAACAAGAAACCACGATACCGGGAGTGAACCATGCTGGCTGATCGCATCGAAGCAAAATGGATCGACGCATTTTGTGAGATTTTCGAACGATGCGCCGTCAAGGCCGGCGATACCGCGGCGATCCTCTCGGAGACGCAATCGCGTGCGCTGAATGTACATCTGGCGGAACTCGCGCTGCTGCGGATGGGCGCGCGGCCATTTCATGCGGTGATGCCGACGCCGCGCAATCGCAATATCGTTCCGGTTCGTTCGACAGGCGCGAGCGAGGCGATCCAACGGCTCGGCCCGGTAATCAGCGCGCTTCAGCAGGCCGGCTTTGTGGTTGATTGCACCATCGAGGGCCTGATGCACGCGGTGGAGACGCCCGAGATCCTCAAGGCAGGCGCGCGGATCCTGGTGATCTCCAACGAGCACCCGGAGGCGCTGGAGCGGATGGTGCCGGACCCCGCACTCGAGAAGCGCGTTCGCGCGGCGGCGAAGATGCTGCGCGGGACCAAGCGGATGCGGGTCACCTCGAAAGCCGGCTCGGCGCTCGACGTGGACATGATCGGTGCTTCAACGGTCGGCGTGTGGGGCTGGACCGACAAGCCCGGCACGCTCGCGCATTGGCCGGGCGGCATCGTCGTCAGCTTTCCCAAGAGCGGGACGATCAACGGTACGCTGGTGATGGCGCCCGGCGACATCAACCTGACATTCAAGCGCTACCTGACGTCACCTGTGAAGATGACGTTGAAGGACGATTACGTCGTCGAGCTGGAAGGGGAGGGCACGGATGCCGCAATGATGCGTGCTTATCTCGCGGCCTGGGGCGATCGCGAGGCTTACGCCGTATCGCATGTCGGTTTCGGCATGAACCCTGGCGCGCGCTATGAAGCGCTGTCGATGTACGATCAGCGCGACACCAATGGCACGGAGATACGTGCGGTCTCCGGCAATTTCCTGTTCTCGACCGGCGCGAACGAATTCGCCGGCCGCTACACCGCAGGTCATTTCGACCTGCCGATGATGGGAACCACTATCGAGCTGGACGGCGTCGCGGTTGTGCGGGACGGCGTGCTTCAGGACGTCTTCGGCTAGTCGCGGTCGAGCACTGGCGGGCGAGCCAGCTCGAAATGCCGGAGCAGGTCGACCATGGCCTGGAGCCGCTTTGCCCGATAGGCGTCGACATCGAGCCCGGAATAATCGAGAAAGCCTGCGCCGGTTCGCAGGCCGATCCGGCCTTCGTGCATGTTGCGCGAGATGACGTCCGGCGCGCGATAGCGGTCGTTGCCGAGGGCACCTTCGAGATAACGGCTCGCATAGTAGAGGATATCGCCGCCGCCCCAGTCGATGAACTCGAGCAGCCCTAGCACGGCGTAGCGGAAGCCGAAGCCGTAGCGGATCGCCTTGTCGATCTCCTCCGCGCTGGCGACGCCTTCCTCGACCATGCGCGCGGCCTCGTTCATGGCCAGCGCCTGGATGCGCGGGACGATGAAGCCGGGCGTCGCCGCGCAGACCACCGGAACCTTGCCGATCCCTTCAAGCAGCGCCTTGACCTCCTCGATGATGGCTGGATCGGTGGCTTTGCCGGGCGAAACCTCGACCAGCGGGATCAGATAGGCCGGGTTGAGCCAGTGGACGTTGAGAAAGCGGCGAGGGTTCACGATCGCGCCGGACAGATCGTCGACCAGAATGGTCGACGTGGTCGATGCAATGATCGTGTCGGGCTTTACCTGTCTTGAGGCCGCCCCCAGCACCTCCCGCTTGAGTTCGACGACTTCAGGGACGCCCTCAAAAACCATTCCGGCGTCGGCAAGCGCTGCGCCGCTCTGGCTAGCCGTCACAACCGAGACGCGCGCGATGAGCGGATCGACATCTGCCTCGGTCAGCAGCCCCAGGTTCGAGAGGCTCGCGAATGTCTTCCTGATTTCGCCGAGCGCATCCGCTTCGAGCTTGGCGAAGTCCTCGGCGGAACGGGGCTTGACGTCGATCATCGTGACCCTGTGCCCGGCATAGGCGAACGCGACGGCGATGCCGCGCCCCATGCGGCCGGCCCCGAGACATGCGATGTTGGCGCGACTGGTCATCGATTAGAATCCATTGCGAAGCAGCGTCTGCAATTCGGCCTTGCCGAGGCCGCCGAGACCCAGCGTATCGAGGGTTCGGCCGCCTTGGGCAAAATCTTCACCGCAGATCGCGCCACCGATGGCGAGGAAAGCCTTAGCCAGCGGCGTAGCCACGCCCGCGAGGCCGGCGACGGACACCAGCAGCGACAATCCAAGCCGCAAATCCTCACGCATGTAGCGGTGCTCGGTCAGCACGATGCGTTCGCGCCAGTCGCCGGAGTCCGTCAGCCGGTCATGCGAGCCGCGACCATACATCCAGATTTCGCCCTTCTTCGCGTAGTGGTGAGCGAGCGGGAAATGCGGTGCACCGTAGCCGAGCGCCTCCCGCACCGCGATCCGCTCGGCGTCGAGCGCGTCGGTCACCCGGCGGATCGAGGCCTGCGTTCCTTCCTTGTGGATGTCCCATCGCTCGAAATGTTCGATCGGGCCGGTGTTCATCACGATCAGTGGCGGATGGATGATGGGACCTGCATTCATCAGCGCGCCGGACAGCGCATCTCCGCATGGTTCGATTGCGTCGGGGAAGGCGCGTCCGATCACGTCGAGCGCGTGCGGCGCCCGGTCGAGCGGAAAGACGCCAACCGGTAGCCGCTTCGCGCGGATCGTGATCGCGACCTCGAACGGCCCGTGCTTGCGGGTGAGCCAGGGCAGCGTGCCGGTTTCGGCAAAGCTCGCCTTGGCCTGGTTGCCGGCGTCCTGCGCAGCCTTCGCGAAGATCATCGAGCCGAATGTCGCGGGCGGCAGAAACACGACTTGGCCGTCCCGCAGGTGCGGTGCGACGAGCCTGGCAATATCCGGCTGTGCGAAGGCAGGGGCAGGGCACAGGATCAGTTCGACACCGTCCATGGCTTCGGCGATGTCGGTCGTCACCAGCGCCAGCTTCATGTCGTGGCGGCCGTTATGGTCCTTCACCAGGATGCGCGAGCCGTCGGCGCGATGCGCGGCGACCTGATCCGCGTCGCGGCGCCAGAGCCGGACCTCATGTCCCGACAGCGCCAAATCGCCCGCGGCCGCGAAAGAGCCGTTTCCCCCGCCCAGAACTGCAATCTTCAAGAGGTTTCTCCCCGTGCGCGCGACTGCGCGTCAAGCTGCTTCAGCAGAAAATGCTGGACCTTGCCCAGCGCCGTGCGCGGCAGGTCGGTGACGAAGACGATCTCGCGCGGAACCTTGAAGCGAGCAAGCTGCGCCTGGAGATGCGCCCTCAGTTCCTCCGCTTCGAGCCGACAGCCGGATCGCCGGATCACATAGGCGATCGGTACCTCGTCCCAGCGCGGGTCCGGCCTGCCGATCACGGCGCATTCGCTGACATCGGGGTGTTCCAACAGGACGCGCTCGACCTCGGCCGGGTAGACATTCTCCCCGCCGGAAATGATCAAGTTCTTCTTGCGGTCGCGGATCCAGAAATAGCCGTCGGCATCGCACAGGCCGATATCGCCGGTGCGATACCAGCCATCGCTCAGCGCATCGTGCGTGGCGTCCGCATTCCCCCAATATTCGAAGAACACGTTGGGGCCGCGCACCGCGATCTCCCCTGGCGTGCCCGCCGGCACCTCACGGCCGGCCTGATCAATCACTTGCGCTTCGCAGCACAGGCCCGCAAGTCCGGTTGATCCCTCTCGCGAGAGATCGCCGCCAAGCCGCGTATAGATCGCGATGGGGCAGGTTTCGGTCGAGCCATAAACCTGAAGCACGGGAACGCCGCGCGCGACAAAGCGGTCGATCAGGTGCGGCGGCACGATGGTCGAACCGGTGGCCACGGCCTTGAGCGATGAGAGATCGGCCGTGGTCCAGGCGGGATGCTCGCTGACGGCCTGAATGATGGCCGGCACCATCACCGTCAGCGTGGGGCGATCGCGCGCGATCGATGCGAGCGCCGTATCCGGCGCGAAGCGGGCGTGGATCGTGACGGTCGCGCCGAGCTGAAGCGCCGGCGTGGTCTGGATATTGAGACCTCCGACGTGGAACAACGGCAGCACCGTCAGCACGTGATCGTCGGACGTCATGCTGTGCATGTGCTGGCTCATGACGCCGTTCCAGAACAGCGCTTCCTGACGCAGCACCGCGCCCTTCGGCCGGCCGGTGGTCCCTGATGTGTAGACGATGAGGAGCGGGCAAGAGAGGTCGGTGTGCGGATTTCGGCTGGAGCCGTCGCTATGCGCCAGCAGGCTTTCGAAAGTCGTGCCGCGCGGCGGCGCAAAGTCGAGGCCGACAACGGATGTCCCCGGCGCTGCCCGCACGAGCTCGGAAAGAACTCCCTCAAATGCCTGCTCGAGCACCAGGACCTTGGCGCCCGCATCGGTGAGAATGAAGAGCTGTTCGGCGATCGCCAGCCGCCAGTTCAAGGGCACCAGCATCGCCCCGAGCCGCGCGCAGGCATAGAGCAGAACCAGATAGTCCGGCCGGTTCAGGCTGAGGATCGCGACGCGATCGCCCCGGCCGACGCCGAGCTCCTGCTTCAAGGCAGTGGCGGTCTGCTCGATACGCGCGGCAAACGCCGCGTAGCTCAGCCGCTCCCCCTCGAAGGCGATAGCCGTCTTGTCTGGCGCGAACGCCGCGTTGCGGTCGATCAGACTACAGAGGTCCACCGTCAGTCGTCCGTTTCGCCAGCCTCATACAGCGCCTCGCGCCCGATACGGTCGAGACAGAGCTCGGCCGTCCAGGGCAGCATCAGCGAGCCGCAGCGGCTGTCGCGATAGATCCGCTCCAGCGGGAGCGAGCGAAGCATCGCCTGGCCGCCGCAGGTGCGGATCGCGAGTGCGGCGAGCTCATTGGCCCCCTCCATCACCGAATATTGCGCGGCGTAGGCGCGCAGCACCTGCTCCTTGCTCGGATTGGCGCGCGCCTCCGTGACGGCCTGGAACCAGATCGACTTGATCTGCTCGAGCTTGATCTGCATCTGCGCGACCGCGATCTGCTTGGTCGGGTACATCCGTCGCTTGACCGGCGGCATGCCCGGCACCTCGCCGCGCAAGTAACGCACGGTGAAATCATAGGCCGCTTGCGCGAGACCCATATAGGTCGGCGACAGCGTCAGGAACATGTGCGGCCAGCGCATCGCGGCCTGGAAATAGACGCCGCGTGGCATCAGCGCGGAATCCTCCGGGACGAACACGTCCTCGAACAGCAGCGTTCGCGATACCGTTCCGCGCATGCCGAGCGGATCCCAATCGCCGACGACGGAAACGCCCTGCGACTTCGCCGGAATTGCGAGGTAAAGCGTGTTGCGGCGCGAGGCCTTATGGCCTTCCTCGATTTCGGTGCAGAGCACGCCGTAATAGTCGGCGTGACCGGACAGCGATGCAAAGATCTTCTTGCCGTTGACGATCCAGCCGCCCTTCACGGGCTTTGCCTGCGTTCCGAAGGCGACGCCGCCGGCGGCCGCCGCACCGCCTTCGGAGAAGGGCTGCGAATAGATCGCGCCGTCCTCTACGATGCGCTTGTAGTGGACGGCGCGCCGCCGCTCGTGCTCGGCGCGGGTCTCCGCGTCCATGTCGAGATCGTCCGCGAGGGGGCCCGACCACAGGGTGGAGCAGACATGCATGTTCCAGGTCAGTGCTGTCGCGCCGCAATAGCGGCCAATCTCGGCTGCGGCCAACGCATAAGTCTGGTAGTTCGCGCCGAGGCCGCCGTGCTTCTTGGGGACGGCGATGCCGAGCAGGCCGACGCGATGCAGGTCGCGATAATTCTCGGTCGGAAAGATCGCCTCGCGGTCGTAGGTCGCAGCGCGCCCGGCGAACACGCTCTGGCCGATCTCGCGGGCGCGCGCGATGATGCCGGCCTGTTCGTCGCTCAGGCGGAACGCGACGGGATCGAAGATCGGTGCATCCAGCACGACCTTGTCACTCGCGCCGATCGTCTTGCTGACTTGCATGGTCATTGCGCAGTCACCTGTGTTTTGCAACGACTGAGTCCAGGAACTTGCCGAGCGCCTCGTCAAAGGCCTCGGGACGTTCAAGGTTCGCGAGATGGCCGACGCCGGCCAGCTCGACATATTGAGCCGAGGGAATGTAGGTCGCCGTCTTCGCCATCATGGGTGCCGGTGCGTTGTTGTCCTTGGAGCCGGACAGCAGCAGCGTCGGCACGGAAATATCCTTGAGCGTGCTGCGCTGATCGAACCCGATCAAGGCCAGCATCATGGCGCGATAGCTCGCTTCGGGCACGCTTCCCATGCAGGCACGCGCAAGTTCCATCCCTTCCGGATCAGGAGTGTCCCCCACAAGCTCCTTCACCAGCGAGGGCGCCAGCGACCTCATCGTCTCGCCGCGATCGAGCGGTCCGAGCCGCGCTGCGATGAACGATTTCTGCCAGTCGCCATCGGCCTTGCCGAACGCCGGGCTGGTCTGCGCCAGCACGACCGCGCGCGCCAGTTTCGGCGATTGCTCCAGCCATTTCTGGACGATCATGCCGCCGATCGAATGTCCGACCAGAATGGGCCTTGTTACGCCGAGCTGCTCGATGAATTGCTGGAGCGCATCGGCCAGGGCAGCGATGCTGACGCGGGCAAGCGGCGCCGATCCGCCATAGCCCGGCATGTCCCATGCGATCGCGCGGAAGCGGTCGCCGAATGTGGCAAGCTGGTGCCACCAGGCGCGCGCCGCGCCGCCAATCCCATGCAGGAAAATCAAGGGTATCGCGCCCGGATCGCCGGTGGCTTCATAGGCGAAGCGTCCGTCCTTTGTTATCATCGGCGCAGGTTGCGGCACGCGATATCCTCTTGCTGAGCCCGGCGATGCTAACAGGCCTATCGTCGATGGGAAGAGATAATTTTATACTTAAAGCAATTTTCGGGCCGGTCTTTCCCGCGTGGGCTTTCGCGACGTCGACTGGCGCCGTCGTTGCAAAAGTTTGAAGGTTAAAATATATCGGAGGCACGATCAGCAGATCCCAAGGAGCCAGCGCATGTCCGGATTGCCGCACTCGCCGCACGCACTGGTAACCGGTGGCGGCCGTGGAATCGGCCGCGCGATTGCAGCATCCCTCGTCGGCGCCGGCGCCACCGTGACGGTGCTCGGCCGGAATGCCGCAGTTCTGGACGAGGCGGTCCGCGCGGGTGCGGCGCATTTTGCAGCTGTCGCCGATGTCTCGGACGAAGCTGCGCTGAAGGCAGCCATCGCGGAGGCGCATGCGCGAAAGCCGATCGACATTCTGATCGCCAACGCGGGCAGTGCGGAGTCCGCACCGTTCTCCAAATCGGACAGCGCCCTGTTTGCGCGCATGATGGACGTCAATTTCATGGGTGTGGTCCATGCCGTTCGCGCCGTACTGCCGGGGATGAAGGATCGCCCCTATGGCCGCATCGTCGCGGTGGCGTCGACGGCGGGGCTGAAGGGTTACGCCTATGTCAGCGCGTACACCGCGGCCAAGCATGCAGTGGTCGGTCTCGTGCGTTCGCTCGCCCTCGAGATGGCCGGCAGCAACGTGACCGTGAATGCGGTGTGTCCCGGCTTCACGGACACCGATCTGGTCGCCGGCAGCATCGAAAACATCATGAAGAAGACAGGGCGAACCCGCGAGCAGGCGATCGCCGAGCTCGCCAAGCACAACCCGCAAGGGCGGCTGATCTCGCCTCAGCAGGTGGCCGACGCCGTGCTTTGGTTGTGCGGCGAGGGTGCCGGCGCGATCACGGGGCAGGCGATTGCCGTTGCCGGCGGTGAGATCTAGCGTGCGCGACGCAGGCCCAGAACGAGGAAGCTAAGGAGATCGTATGAGCAGACCAGCCAATCCCGTGACCCTGCCGCTCGCGGACTATTCGCCGCAGCACTTCCTGCTGGCCGTGGTCGACGGCGTTGCCACGGTGACGCTCAATCGTCCCGAGCGGAAGAACCCGCTGACCTTCGAGAGCTACCGGGAACTCACTGATTTCTTCCGCGCCTGCGCGTTCGACGATGCGGTCAAGACGATCGTTGTCAGCGGCGCCGGCGGCAACTTTTCGTCCGGCGGCGATGTATTCGAGATCATCGGCCCGCTCGTGAAGATGGATACCAAGGGGCTCACTGCCTTTACCCGCATGACGGGAGATCTCGTCAAGGCGATGCGGGCGTGCCCGCAGCCGATCGTGGCCGCGGTCGAGGGCATTTGCGCGGGCGCCGGTGCGATCGTCGCCATGGCGTCGGACATGCGCCTTGCCGCGAGCGGGGCCAAGGTCGCGTTCCTGTTCAACAAGGTGGGCCTCGCCGGCTGCGACATGGGGGCCTGCGCGATCCTGCCGCGGATCATCGGCCAGTCCCGGGCCTCCGAGCTGCTCTATACCGGCCGGTTCATGACCGCGGAGGAGGGCGAGCGCTGGGGCTTCTTCAGCCGCATCGTCACGCCGGAGCAGGTGCTGCCCCAGGCGCAGCTCCTGGCAAAGCAGATCGCCGAAGGGCCGACCTTCGCCAACACCATGACCAAGCGGATGCTGGCGATGGAATGGGCGATGTCGGTGGAGGAGGCGATCGAGGCGGAGGCCGTTGCTCAGGCCCTGTGCATGACCACAGCGGATTTCGAGCGTGCCTTCCAGGCCTTCGCCAACAAGGTCAAGCCGGTCTTCAGGGGCGACTAAGGCGGTTGCTTTTACCCGTGGAGGGGCCAGCAATGGGGACTTGCGCGAAATTGGGAGCTGAGAATTAAGGCTAAGCCCAAGACCCCGGCCAAGCTCAAGGTGGAGGCGACAAAGCCGCTTGCGGCGGAGTGACCGCCCATGCGACGTTAACCCCATTGCCTGGCGTATTTCGAGTGGAGTAAGGGCGATGAAGGCGATTATCGTCGGTGGCGGTATCGGAGGTCTCACCACGGCATTGATGCTGCGCTCGCGCGGCATCGCTTGCGAGGTTTTCGAGCAGGCCGACACCATTCGCGAGCTTGGTGTCGGCATCAACACGCTGCCGCACGCCATGCGAGAGCTTGCCGGCCTTGGCCTGTTGCAAAAGCTTGACGACGTCGCGATCCGCACCGATCAGCTCTACTACCTCAACCGCCATGGCCAGGAGGTCTGGCGCGAAGCCCGCGGCATCGACGCGGGGCACGACGTGCCGCAATTCTCGATCCACCGC
This sequence comes from Bradyrhizobium sp. 1200_D9_N1_1, assembly GCF_052075915.1. NCBI lineage: Bacteria > Pseudomonadati > Pseudomonadota > Alphaproteobacteria > Hyphomicrobiales > Nitrobacteraceae > Bradyrhizobium > Bradyrhizobium sp. 1200_D9_N1_1. Next base: position 3,220,742 of record NZ_CP197226.1, read on the forward strand.
GGTCGCCTTCAGGGCGTCATCCATCGCGCCGTCGAGGAGCGGCTCGGGGCGGAGGCAATCCACACCGGCTGCCGTCTTGGTGCGTTCACACAGGACGAAGGCGGCGTTACGGCTTACTTCTTCGATCGCTCAGGCGCACACATCCACACGGCGCGCGGCGATATCCTGATCGGTGCCGATGGCATCCATTCGCGCGTGCGCGACACGCTGTTCCCGAACGAAGGACCGCCGTGCTGGAACGGCCTGATGCTGTGGCGCGGCGCGCGCGACTGGCCGCTGTTCCTCACCGGCAAATCCATGATCGTGGCCGGTGGCCTCAACGCCAAGGTCGTGATCTACCCGATCGCGGAAGGCTCGAGCCCCGCGAGCCGTCTCACAAACTGGGCGGTGCTGGTGAAGGTCGGCGAGGGCAACGCCCCGCCGCCGCGGAAAGAGGACTGGTCGCGTCCGGGCCGGCGCGAGGAACTGATGCCGCATGTGGCGCGCTTCTCGGTGCCCTATATCGATGTGAAAAGCCTGATCTCGGCAACGCCTGAGTTCTACGAATATCCGACCTGCGACCGCGATCCCTTGCCCTATTGGTCCTCGGGACGCGTCACGCTACTCGGCGATGCCGCGCATCCCATGTATCCGGTCGGCTCGAACGGCGCCTCGCAGGCGATCCTCGATGCGCGGTGCCTTGCCGACGCGCTGGTGCGCGCCGAGCATCCGCGTCAGGCGCTGGTCGAATATGAGAAGAAGCGCTTGCCGATGACCGCCGATATCGTTCGCTCCAACCGGCGTGGCGGCCCCGAAGGGGTCATCGACGCCGTCGAGCAGCTTGCGCCTGATGGCTTCGACAATGTCGACAACGTCCTGAGCTATTCCCAGCGCGAGGCGATCGTGCGCGGCTATGCCACCAAGGCCGGCTTCGCTGCGGTGCCGGGGCTCGCAGCGGTGCGCGCCTGAGACGCAAAGGGGCGATGAACCGTCATCGCCCTTTGGCTTTTTGATTGAGCAAGACCTTTCCGGAAAACCGCCTCGCGCTTTTCCGGGGGCATGCCGCTAGCCGCCGGGAGGCGGCGGCAGGAAGTGGATGTTGAACTCGGCGGCCATCGCCACCACGTCCTCAGGCTTCTGCTCCTTCATGTTGTGAAGGCCCCAGAACAGGTCGAACAGCTTGCGGCTCGGCGCCACCCAGAACAGCACTTTTGCGGTCTGTTCCGACTTGTTGAAGATGCCGTGCGGCACGCCCATGCCGAGGCGGATCAGGTCGCCCGCGGTTGCCTGTGACTCCGAATTGCCGAGCATGAAATCGAGCTTGCCCTCCAGCATGTAGAGATACTCATCCTGGTCGGGATGAATGTGCGGCGGCACGAATGTGCCCGGCGGCAGCGTTGCGTGCCAGGAGAAGCTGTTCTCGGCATAGCTCTTCGGCACATAGGTCTGGCCGAGGATGTTCCAGGAAATGCCCTGGATGCCCTCATTAGCCCGTGTGATGCCGGTGATTTCGCTCTTCATTGCAGTCCTCCCGTAACGCGATGCGGCTTAGTTTGCCGCCTTGCAGTCCTTGGCATAGCGGTCGCCGTAGTTCTCAAAGACCCTCTGGACGATCTCGGTCTGGAACTTGCCGTCCGGGCGCTTGGCAACCTTGGTGAGGTAGAAATCCTGGATCGGATAGCCGTTGGTGTTGAACTTGAAGGCGCCGCGCAGCGAGGTGAAGTCGGCCTTCTTCAGGGCGGCTGCGACGGCATCCTTGTTGGAGAGGTCGCCCTTCACACCCTTGATGGCGCTGTCGATCAGCATGGCGGCGTCATAGGCTTGGAAGGCGTAGGTGCCGGGCACGCCGTTGTAGGCGGCCTCATAGGCTGCGACGAACTTCTTGTTCTGGGGATTGTCGAGATTGGGTGCCCAGTTCGCGCCGCCGAACATGCCGACGGCCGCGTCCTGTTGCGCCGGCAGGGTCGATTCATCCACCGTGAAAGCCGAGAGCACCGGAATGCTATCGGCAAGGCCGGCCTGCCTGTACTGCTTCACGAGATTAACCCCGAGACCGCCCGGCATGAACGTGAAGAGCGCATCGGGCTTCTGCGAGGAAATCTTGGAAAGCTCCGGCTGGAAGTCCAGCGTGTTCAGCGGCATGTAGGATTCCTCGACGATCTCGCCCTTGTAGTCGAGCTTGAAGCCGGCGACCGAGTCCTTGCCGGCCTGATAGTTCGGCACCATCAGGTACATGCGCTTGTAGCCGCGATCCTGCGCGACCTTGCCGAGGATCTCGTGAACCTGATCGTTCTGGTACGAGGTCACATAGAAGAACGGGCTGCAGTCCTTGCCGGCAAAGGTCGACGGGCCGGCATTGGGGCTGATCAGGAAGACTTTCGATTCCGTCACGGGGCGGTGGATCGCCTGGAGAATGTTGGAGAAGATCGGCCCGACCACGAAGTCGACCTTGTCGCGTTCCAGAAGGCCCTTGACCTTGGTCACCGCTGCGTCCGGCTTGAGCTCGTCGTCGACCACCACGACCTCGACATCGCGGCCGCCCATCTTGCTGCCGAGATCCTTCACCGCGAGTGCAAAGCCGTCGCGAACCTGCTGGCCGAGTGCGGCGGCGGGTCCCGACAGGGTCACGATCACACCGAGCTTGATCTTCTCCTGGGCGAGGGCGGGGCTCATTGCCGTGCCGAGCAGCAAGGCGGCTGCGGCCAAGGTCGTTTGCGTCTTCATGGTCTGTCCCCCGTGACATCAGGGCCTGCGCTGCAAGCCGCGTACTCCAATACAAGCTTATGCCGATGATGGCTGCCGCGGCAAGCAAAGCCCAAGACGCCGCCATCTCGCGAGGCAGCGAGCATGCAAGCGGCGCGCCAATTACTTGAAGCCTAAAGAAATCGACGTGCGGTCGATTGCTGCAGCTTTGGACTTGCGGCCGGCTTCAATTTATTTGAAGCTCAAAACGTTGGGAATCCGTGCTGGCGCCAATGCCTGCCGTCAATGACTGCATCAGATGCTTGATTCCGAGACCAAGGCCGTCGAGACGCCGGAGGACCACGCCGAAGAGCTTCGGCTGTGGCTGCGTATGCTTACCTGCACGACCCTGATCGAGGGCGAAATCCGCGGCCGCCTGCGGCAGCGGTTCGACGTCACGCTGCCCCGTTTCGATCTGATGGCACAGCTCGACAAGGCGCCCGATGGCATGACGCTGTCCGATGTCTCCAAGCGCATGATGGTCTCCAACGGCAATGTCACCGGCCTCGTCGAGCGTCTGGTGGAATCCGGCCATCTCGACCGGCGCACGTCGGAGACCGACCGCCGGGTCCAGGTGATCCGCCTGACAAAGCTCGGGCGCGCCGAGTTTCGCCGGATGGCGGCGGAACACGAGACCTGGATCGCCGATCTCTTCGCCGACCTGACGCCGAAGGATGTGCGCGAGCTGATGCGGCTCCTCGCAAAGACCAAGGCGTCGGCGCAGAAGTCGGCTGGCCGCCGCCGGGCGTAGGTCCCGCGGGCCGATGCGCCCGTCAATCCCACCTTGCCGCAGGAAAATGCACGGGATGCCCAAAATCCACTATTGCACCAAATTGTTTTAAGCCTAAAATGTTTCCCAGTTAGTGCTGCCGGGTGCTTCCATGCGCAAAGGAGCGTGCGATGGCCAACGCCGCCAAGGTTCAAATGTCGGGCTCGTCTGACGGCAATGCTGCGACGGCCCATGTCGATACGTTCGCACGGCAACATCTGCCGCCGCGCGAGCTGTGGCCCGACTTCATCTTCACACGGCCTGAGCTGCAATATCCGCCGCGATTGAACTGCGTCGGCTATTTCCTCGATCGCTGGGTCGACGAGGGCCATGGCGACGCGCCTTGCGTCATCAGCCCCGCGGTCAGCTACAGCTATCGCGAGCTGCAAGCGCTCGTGAACCGTATCGCCAATGTTCTGGTCGGCAAGCTTGGTCTCGTGACCGGCGGGCGCGTGCTGCTGCGCTCTGCCAACAATCCGATGATGGTCGCAACCTATCTTGCGGTGATCAAGGCCGGAGGCATTTGCGTCGCGACGATGCCGCTGCTGCGCGCCAAGGAGCTGTCCTATCCGATCCAGAAGGCGGAGATCACGCTGGCGCTCTGCGACGGAAAGCTCGCCGACGAGATGGAGAAGGCGAAAGCTGCAGCGCCCGGTCTCAAGCAGGCCGTCTATTGGGGCAACGGCGCGGCCGACTCGCTCGAGGCGCTGATCGCCGACGCAAGCCCGGAGTTCAAGGCCGTCGATACCGCCTCCGACGACGTCTGCCTGATCGCCTTCACGTCGGGCACGACCGGCGATCCCAAGGGCACCATGCATTTCCACCGCGACATGCTGGCCGTCTGCGACGGCTACGCGCGCAACATCTTGCGCGCCGAGCAGAAGGATCGTTTCGTCGGCTCCGCACCGCTCGCCTTCACGTTTGGCTTCGGCGGCGTGCTGTTCCCCATGCATATCGGCGCCTCCTTCGTCGTGCTGGAGAAGACGACGCCGGACGACATCCTGACGGCGATCGAGCAGTACAAGACCACGGTCTGTTTCACCGCGCCGACCGCGTATCGCGCCATGATCGGCAAGCTTCCGGGCCGGGATATTTCTTCGCTTCGCAAGTGCGTCTCCGCCGGCGAGATACTGCCCAAGCCGACATTCGATGCCTGGTTCAAGGCCACCGGCATCAAGCTGATGGACGGCATTGGCTCGACCGAGATGCTGCACATCTTCATCAGCGCGACCGAGGACGAGATCCGTCCGGGCGCAACCGGCAAGCCGGTGCCGGGTTATGAGGCGAAGATCGTCGACGACGCCGGCAATGACGTGCCGCCTGGGACGATGGGGCGCCTTGTGGTTCGCGGTCCGACCGGGTGCCGCTATCTCGCGGACGAACGGCAGCGCAAATACGTCCAGAATGGCTGGAACATCACCGGCGACACCTACCTGATGGATGACGACGGCTATTTCTGGTACCAGTCGCGCTCCGACGACATGATCGTGTCGGCCGGCTACAACATCGCAGGCACTGATGTCGAGGCGGTGCTGCTGACGCATCCCTCCGTCGCCGAGTGCGGTGTGGTTGGCGCACCGGACGAGGCACGCGGAATGATCGTGAAGGCTTATATCATCGCCGCGCCCGGCGTAACGCCGGATGCCCAACTTGCGGCCGAGTTGCAGGAATATGTCAAACGCGAGATCGCGCCCTACAAGTACCCGCGCGCGATCGAGTTTGTGACGCAATTGCCGAAGACCGAGACCGGCAAGTTGAAGCGTTTTGCCCTGCGGCAACTGGCTCAGGCTGCGGCGACGTCGTCGGGCGTTGCGGCAGAATGAGGGAAGGACGGAGCATTTGTCCGTGACAACGCCGAAAGGCCCGCAGCTCGCGGTGCTGTCGACCGCCGATGAGAAGGTCACGCCTTCGGCGGCGCAGATCCTCCAGCCGGCCGGCTGGCCGGTGCCGAAAGGCTACGCCAACGGCATGGCCGCCGAGGGGAGGATCGTCGTCACCGGCGGCGTGATCGGTTGGGATGCCGACGAGCGTCTCGCGGACGGCTTTGTCGCGCAGGTCCAGCAGGCCCTGAGCAACATTGCCGCGATCCTGACTGAGGCCGGCGCACGCCCTGAGCATCTCGTGCGCCTGACCTGGTACGTCGTCGACATGGACGAATACCTCGCGAACCTGAAGGAGCTCGGCAAGGTCTACCGTGCCGTCTTCGGTGCGCACTATCCGGCAATGGCTCTGCTTCAGGTGGTACGGCTGGTCGAGAAGGCGGCGCGCGTCGAGATCGAGGCCACCGCCGTCATTCCCCGCTGAGCCGCGGTTGCTCCTCAGCTTGCCTTGTTAGCTCGCTTTGGCGAGGTCGTCGTCCTCGGGCGAGTTTAGATAAACGCCGGACATGGTGTCGACCCAGCACAAATGGTCGTGCACCTTCTTCACGCCCTCGACGTTCTCCGCCGCGACGACCGCGGCCTGCCGTGCGCGTTCTTCGGTGATGACGCCGCTGAGGTGAACGATGCCGTCGCGAACGATGACGTTGAGTCCGAACGGGCACCAATCGTTCTTCTCCATGGTATCGATGATGCGGTTGCGAATATGATCGTCATCGGCCGTCGGATCCGGCACCTCGCGGGCGAGCCCTGCGACAGCCTGCAACAGGTTGGCGCGGGACACGATCCCGACGACCATGTCGCCGCGTACCACCGGCAGGCGCTTCACGTTGTTCAGTTCCATGAGGTCGACGATCTCCGCGAGCGCCGTGTCCTCGGTGATGGTCACGGGCGAGGCGGTCATCACCTCCGAGACCTTGCGGCCGTGCTCATGGACGAAGTCGCTGGCCGATTTGCCCGGACCGAGGATGAACCGCAACCAGCGCCCCCGCTTGCGCCCGGTGCCGATCTCGCTGCGGCGGATGAAGTCTCCTTCCGAGACGACGCCGACGAGCTTGCCGGTGTCGTCGACCACCGTGAGGCCGCTGACGTGCCGCTTCAGCATGATGTTGGCCGCCTCGACGATGCTGGTATCGGGGGTGACCGAGATGACCGACCGGGTCATGATCTGATGGGCGCGCATAGACGACTCCGCTGGCTTGTCGAATTTCAATGCGCAAAACCTAGCCCGGCCGTCGGGGTGTGGTTTGACTCAGGTCAAGCGATCCAGGCCGTTTCTCCCTGGTTGAGCGATTGTGATCCGTGCCCGGATTTGATGCAGCTCAACACGTATCGGAAGCGTCGCCATATCCTGCTGCCGAGATAGACCAGAAGCCCGCAGGATCATTCAGCCATGAGCGTCGTGAAGGTATTTCCACGGGCCGAAGAGCCGCCGGCACAGGCTCTCCCCGCCAATTCGGCTGCCGAAGCCCCTGCGACGATCCCCGAAAGGATCCCTGAGAAGCCGGTCGTCGCCAATTCCCTGCCTGCATCGGAGCCGTACCCTTTCGACCGCGCGTTTCATGCGGTGCTGGCGCGGTTCACGGGCGGGATTTCGCCTGTGGCCTTGTCGCTCGCCTGGCTCGACTGGAGCACGCATCTTGCCGCGGCGCCGGAGCGCCGGATGCAGATGTTCCGTAACGGTCTTCGCGATACCGGTATGCTCCTGCAAGCCGTCGCGCACGCGACCTCACAAAAGCCGTGGTCCGTGATTGAGCCGCAGGGACGCGATCGTCGCTTCAAGGACCCGCAATGGGAGACCGCGCCGTTCAATCTGCTTGCGCAGGCGTTCCTGCTGTCGGAGCGCTGGTGGCACGATGCCACGACCGGCGTGCGTGGCGTGTCGCATGCAAATGAAGCCGTCGTCGAGTTCTCTGTGCGCCAGATGCTCGACATGCTGGCGCCGTCGAATTTCGCGGCCACCAATCCGCAGGTTCTCGAAAAGGCGTTCCAGAGCGGCGGCGAGAATTTTGTGTTCGGCTGGCAGAACTGGTGCAGCGATCTGATGCGGCTGCTCTCTGTCTCAAAGACGGCGGGTGACGAGCAGTTCGTCGTCGGCAAGACGGTGGCAGCTACGCCCGGCAAGGTCGTCTACCGCAACGATCTGATCGAGCTGATCCAGTATCATCCCACGACCGCGCAAGTGCGACCCGAGCCGATCCTGATCGTGCCGGCCTGGATCATGAAGTATTACATCCTCGATCTGTCGCCGCAAAATTCCCTGGTCCGGTATCTGACCGGTCAAGGCTTCACCGTGTTCGCGATCTCCTGGCGCAATCCGGATGCGAAGGACAGGGATGTTGCCTTCGACGACTATCGCAAGCTGGGAGTGATGGCCGCGCTGGACACGATCGGCCGGATCATGCCCGATCGGAAGACCCATGCGCTCGGCTACTGTCTGGGCGGCACGTTGCTGTCGATCGCCGCGGCGGCCATGGCGCGCGACGGCGATGGCCGTCTCGGCACCATCACGCTCCTTGCCGGCCAGACCGACTTCACCGAGGCCGGCGAATTGACGCTCTTCATCAACGAGAGCCAGGTCGCCTTCCTCGAAGACATGATGTGGCAGCGCGGCTATCTCGACACGACACAGATGGCCGGTGCGTTCCAGCTGCTGCGCTCCAACGAGCTGATCTGGTCGCGGCTGTCGCGTGACTATCTGATGGGCGAGAGTTCGCAGCCGAGCGATCTGATGGCCTGGAACGCCGATGCCACGCGGCTGCCTTATCGCATGCACTCGGAGTACTTGCGCAAGCTGTTCCTCGACAACGATCTGGCCGAAGGCCGCTATCGCGTCGAGGGCAGGAGCGTCTCGCTCTCCGACATTCACGCGCCGATGTTCGTGGTGGGCACGCTCGCCGACCACGTGGCGCCGTGGCGATCCGTCTACAAGATCCACTATCAGGCTGATGCCGACGTAACCTTCCTGTTGACCAACGGCGGCCATAATGCCGGCGTCGTCGCGCCTCCTGACGAGCCCTGGCACACCTATCAGGTCATGACCAAGGCCGCGGATGCGCCGTATGTCGGCCCGGACGAGTGGCTGAAGCTGGCGCCGCGTGTTGAGGGATCGTGGTGGCCGGAATGGGCCCAATGGCTGGCGGCGCGCTCAGGTGAGCCCTGTGATCCACCGTCGATCGGTGTCGGGGGTGCTGACGGTCTGCCCGACGCGCCGGGAGACTACGTCCACAGCTAATCCTTGGGCTCCGCGTTCGGAGCAAGGTCTGACGAGCGGAAGGGCTTGGCCTTGTCCAGTTTCCGGTAGGCCGTAGAGGCGGTTCGCAGCAGCCTCTTTTCCCGCTTGCGGTCGAGGAAGCGAATGCCGGCCTCGGGGCCGGCGCCGTTCAACGACGCTGCCAGCGCTTGCCCGCGCGCATCGTCGTTCAATTGCCCGAGGGACCTCTGTGCCTTGCGCAATTGCTTGAGGATGGACTTCTGCTTCGCCAGGGAATCGTCATCGAACAGGTCCGTGAGCGACTCGATCGAATAGGTCAGCCGCTTGTTGAGAAGCCGCAACCTGTGTCGTTTCTCGACATCGAGCTTGCGCAGCTTCCTGGCCTTCCTGAGCAGCGTCTCTTCCCACTCGGTCAGCCGCGCCGTCGCGTGGTCGGCGAGCGAGCAACGGCGCAACCTGACGGCTTCCTTGCTGCGCCGGGTCGACCAGGGCCCGCTCTCGATCCACGCCGAGGTCTGCTCGACCAGGCGCTTGTAGCGCGCGGATTGCAGCGCGCGCGCGAGCAGGCGGTGGCTCTCGGCGCGCTTCTCGTCCCAGTGCTGGAGCTCGGCGATCACGGCGAGCTCGTCGCCACTCTCGGCGACGACCCGCTCGATCGCCACGTCGAGATCCCGCACCAGGCCGAGCTGGCTGTTGAGCCATTTCAGCTCGGCCCAGACGTTCGGCCGCAGCGTGTCGTCCACCATGGGCGAGAAGAAGCGGATGGCGGTGCGCAGATGCGTCAGTGCGATGCGGATCTGGTGCAGCGCGTCGGGATCGCCGCGGCAAGTGCCGTCGTGCTGGGCAAGGACCGCACCGAGGTGGCGGCGGGCGATGATCCGGAACGCCGTATCGCAGGCCATGCCGGGGCTGAGGCGGCCGGGCAGGGCATTGCGCCGCGTCGCCGGCTTGGCGCGCGCGGTCGCGGTCGAACTCGTGGTGGGTTGCGACATCCTTGCCCGCGTCAATCAGATTGCCTTATTTTGCGCTGCGATTGCGTCCCGGCAGCGCTGGAGCGTCTGCTCTTGTGTCCCGGATGCATCGATGGTCGCCCAATCGACATGGCCGATATTATAGTGCTCTTGCTGCGCAGCAACCTCTTGCGTGGCGTCGGAGGCATCGCCGTGGCGGCCGCCGATGCGCGCCTGACGGGTCGCGAGGTCGGCGACGAGGAATAGTCCGCTCAGCGGCACGTTGCATTGGCGGGCCATGGCGGCCAGTTGCTCCCGTTCGGACTCGCTTGCAAAGACGGCATCGACGAGTGCGGAATGGCCTTGCGCCAGCACCTGTCGGGCGCTCTGCACCAGCACCTCGTAGACGCGTGCCGTGACCTCGGGCCGGTAGGTGGACGGCGGCAGCCGGTGGGTGTGTTCCACCTGAAACAGCTGCTTGCGAATGATGTCGCTGCGCAGCACGACGGCTCCCGGTTGCGGCGCGACGTTGGGTGCCAGCGCGCGGGCGAGGGCGGACTTGCCGGTGCCCGATAGTCCGCCGACCGCAATTAGGCGCGGGGTGGGCGGGTGGATCAGAGCCCTCGCGAGATCGAAGTAGCGGCGCGCCTCGTGAAGAATTCCTGTCCGGTCGGCATCGGGCCGCGTCAGCCGCGCCAGCGCCACCTGGGCGCGGATTGCCGCGCGAATGGACATGAACAGCGGCAGGACCGAGAGCGCATCGAGGTTTTCGGGCGGCGTCGCGGCGAGATACCGGTTCAGGACGATATTGGCTGCGAGCGGTTGATCGTGGTGCAGCATGTCCATCAGCGTGAACGCGAGGTCGTAGAGCACGTCGACAGTTGCGATTCTCGCATCGAACTCGATCGCGTCGAACAGCACCGGCTGGTCGTTGATCGCAACGATATTCGCAAGATGCAGGTCGCCGTGGCAGCGGCGCACGTATCCCTGACGGCCGCGTTCTTCGAGCAGCGGCCGCAGGCGCTGCAATACCGCGTGCGAGGCTTCGCCGAGTTGCTCGATCTCTTCGGCTTCGAGATGGTTGCCCTTCCGCAAGCCGTCGCCGTTTCCATCGACGAGGCCGGGGATGGAGGCAACCCATGCCGTGCCGTCGGCGCGAGGTGCCATCGCGTGCGACGCCACGATGGCATCAGCGGCAGCCGAAGCGAGGTTCGCATCCAGCGGGCCGGCCTTCGCCAGATGATCCAGCGTCCGGGTTTCGTCGAAGCGGGACATGTCGACGGCATACTCGACCGGCCGGCCGCGGCCGTCGACCTGCAGCGATCCGTCCGGCTCCTCGGTGATCGCCACGACGCGGTGATAGATCTGCGGCGCCAGCGGCCGGTTGATCCTGATCTCCTCCTCGCAGGCCGTCTTGCGTTTCTCGAGCGTCGAATAGTCGAGGAACGGAAACCGGACAGCCCGCTTGATCTTCAGCGCGCGGCCGCCGTCGAGAAACACCGACGCGGCATGCGTATCGATCCGTATCACGCCGGGATGCGCGCAGAGCGCCGTGAAGATCCGTTCCTGGGCAGCCGTTTCGTCTGTCATCGAAGCTGGTATTCCGAGATAAGGTCAGGGTCTGAGCACGGCGGCGCCAAGAATCTGTCCATTCCGCAGCATGTCCAGAACTTCGTTGGCCTGATCGAGCGGGAATGCGGTCGTCTCGGTGCGCACGCCCGCCTGCGGAGCGATCCTGAGAAAATCGAGACCGTCCTGTCGGGTGAGATTGGCAACGGAGATCAGCTGCCGTTCCTGCCAGAGCAGGTCGTACGGAAAGCTCGGAATGTCGCTCATATGGATGCCGGCGCAGACCACGCGGCCACCCTTGCGAACGGCGCGCAGCGCGGCCGGCACGAGCTCGCCGGCGGGGGCGTAGATGATGGCGGCGTCGAGCGGTGTGTCGGGAATTTCGTCCGAGGCGCCCGCCCAGACGGCGCCGAGCCGGCGGGCGAGGTCCTGTGCGGCCAGATCGCCGCGCCGTGTAAACGCGTGGACAGAGCGCCCCTGCCAGACCGCGACTTGCGCGACGATATGGCCGGCGGCGCCGAAGCCGTAGATGCCCAGCCTCTCAGCCTGGCCGGCGAGGACCAGCGAACGCCAGCCGATCAGGCCTGCACACAGCAGAGGGGCGAGAGCCACGTCGCCGCCGGCCTCGCCCAGCGGAAAGGCATAGCGCGCATCGGCGACCACGTGCGTTGCATAGCCGCCGTCCCTTGTATAACCGGTGAAGAGCGGGCGGTCGCAGAGGTTCTCCATGCCCTCCCGGCAAAACCGGCAGTTTCCGCAGGTGAACCCGAGCCAGGGAATGCCGACCCGGTCACCCAGCGCATGCGTTGCGACATCGGGGCCGACGAGATCGATACGGCCGACGATTTCATGGCCAGGTACGATCGGGTAGCGGATGTCGGGCAATTCGGCGTCGACGACGTGAAGATCGGTCCGGCAGACGCCGCAGGCGCTGACTCTCACCCGGATCTGACCTTCGCCGGGGATTGGATCGGGGCGCTCCTCCATCCGCAGCCGTGCTCGTGGGGCAGCCAACACCATCGCACGCATCAGTCTCTCCGGGGCGAACCGCTCCGATCGAACTATCCATAGAATGACAGCGCGGGGCCAGTCCTTGACCTCCCTCAATGCTCGCCTTTGCCCGTCTGGACGGGATCCCCAAGGCTTGTTGAGGATCAAAAGGCTTGATGAGGATCAATGGTGTTGACGAAAGCCGGCCTATTCTGGTGGCAAGGAGAACCCCGATGCCCCTGAAGGACGTTTTTCTGCCGCTTGTCGGCCAGCCGCGCGGACCGGCTGTTGCTGCGATCGAGAAATGCGTGGCAGTCGCCGCCGACCTCGGCGCCAGGATCACCGCGCTCGCGCTCGAGGAAGACGTTTTCGTGCGGCCGATGGTGCTGCTCCCCGATGATCCCGATGCCGCCGTGGCAAAGGGGCCCCTTGGAGCGGACGATGTGCAGCATCTTCTGAATGCCTTCACTGATGCGGCGGCTCGCGCCAACGTTCGGACCCAAAGCCGGTCGGGCAAGGTGCCGGCGGACCAGATTGCGTCGATACTGGCCGAACAGGCGCGTTTCAGCGATCTCACGCTGGTTCCCGTGAAGTCGCACGACAGCCGAACGGAGCACATCATCGAGACGATCCTGTTTGAATCCGGGCGGCCGCTGCTGCTCTGCCCGGAGCAGCATGTGGACGTGCTGCGACCGGAATTCGAGAAAGTCATGATCGCTTGGGATCACTCCGCGCGCGCGGCGCGGGCGGTCGGTGACGCGCTGCCGATCCTTCAGGCTGCGGCCTCGGTCCGCGTGGTGACCGTGGCCGACGACAGGACCGACGCGATCGTGCAATCCGGGACCGCCCTCGTCGATCATTTGAGCGAGCACGGTGTCCAGGCCTCGTTCGAGACGGCGAAAGGCGGCGGCAGCTCGATCGGCAAGGTGCTCGGAAGTTGGGCAAATTCCAATGCCATCGATGCGATCGTGATGGGCGCCTATCATCATTCGCGCCTGAACGAGATCGTCTGGGGTGGTGTGACAAAGACTGTCATTGGCCAGCCACCGTGCTGGGTTATGATCTCGCACTAGGCTCGCCGCAAGCTTGCCGGCCTGATCTTTCAACCATCGGAACCACCACCGACGGGGCGCATTTGCTTTCATGTCCACCTATCGCCTGAAGAACCTGCTGTCGCCGCGTTCGGTTGCGCTTGTCGGGGCGAGCGCCCGTCCGGTTTCCGTGGGGCGCGCCGTTCTGGAGAACATTCGCAAGGCTGAATTCACGGGACAGTTCGGCCTCGTCAATCCGCGTCATGCCGAGATCAGCGGCGTTGCCGCAGTGGCGAGCCTCGACAGGCTGGCATTCGTGCCCGAGCTCGTGGTCATCACCGCGCCGGCCCGGGAGGTTCCCGGCATCATCGACCAGGCCGGACGGCGCGGCTCGGCGGGCGCACTGATCGTCACGGCCGGACTCGGCCATGGGCCGGGATCGCTGCAAGAGGCCGTGATCGCCGCGGCTCGCAAATACGGCATGCGGCTGATCGGGCCGAACTGCCTCGGCATCATGATGCCCGGCGTGAGCCTCAATGCCAGTTTTGCCGCGCACATGCCGGGAGCTGGAAATCTCGCGCTGATTTCGCAATCCGGCGCGATCGCCGCCGGCATGGTGGACTGGGCCGCGCAGCGCGGCGTCGGCTTCTCCGGCATCGTCTCGATCGGCGACCAGATCGACGTCGATATTGCCGATCTGCTCGACTATTTCGCGATGGATCACAAGACCCGCGCGATCCTGCTCTATATCGAGGCCATCAAGGACGCGCGTAAATTCATGTCGGCGGCACGCGCCGCGGCGCGTGTGAAGCCGGTTGTCGTGGTGAAGTCCGGCCGCATGGCGCAGGGTGCGAAGGCGGCAGCGACCCACACCGGCGCGCTTGCGGGTGCCGACGCCGTCTATGATGCGGCGTTCCGCCGCGCGGGTATCCTGCGGGTCTCCGATCTGCGCGAGCTGTTCGACTGCGCCGAGACGCTCGGCCGCGTCGAATCGCCGACCGGAAAGCGCCTCGCCATTCTGACCAATGGCGGCGGCATCGGTGTCCTCGCCGTCGATCGACTGGTCGAGCTTGGCGGAATTCCCGCGTCCATCTCGGCGGATGCCCGCAAGAAACTCGATGACGCGCTGCCGCCGACCTGGTCCGGCGCAAATCCCGTCGACATCGTGGGCGATGCCGATGCAGCGCGCTACGCGGCGGCGCTCGAGGTGCTGCTCGCCGACCCCGACAATGACGCAGTTCTCGTCCTCAACGTGCAGACGGCGATCGCCTCGGCTTCCGACATCGCGAGGACCGTGACGGAGCTCGTCGGCAAATATCGCGAGAAGCACCGCAGTTGGGCAAAGCCGGTGCTTGCCGCCTGGGTCGGGGCCGATCAAGCGATCATTCAGACGCTCTCCGGCGGGGGCATTCCGAACTATCCGACCGAGGACGATGCGGTGCGCGGTTTCATGCATCTGGTCCGGCACCGCGAAGTGGTCGAGGAACTGAGCCAGGTTCCCCCTGCAATGCCCGACACGTTCGTGCCTGACGCCCGGGCGGCCAGGCAGATCGTAGCCGCAGCCATCGCCGATGACCGCAAATGGCTCGAGCCTGTCGAGATCAAGCACCTGCTCGAAGCCTACGACATCGCGATGGTGCCGACCTATGCCGCGGCCGACGTCGAGCAGGCCGTGGCGTACGCGAACGAGATGTTCGCGCAAGGTGCCACCGTCGTGCTGAAGATCATGTCGCGCGACATCGTGCACAAATCAGATGTCGGCGGCGTCGTTCTCAATCTGACGACGCCGGAGGCGGTGCGTGCGGCTGCCTCCGATATTCTCGCCCGGGCAAGGAAGCTGCGGCCCGAGGCCCGTATCGGCGGCGTCATCGTCCAGGCGATGGTCGTCAAGGCGAAGGCGCGCGAGCTGATCCTCGGTCTTGCCGACGATCCCACGTTCGGCACCGTCGTCGTCTTCGGCCGGGGCGGAACGGCGGTGGAGATCATCAATGACAGGGCGCTGGCGCTGCCGCCGCTCGATCTGCAACTCGCCCGCGACTTGATCGACCGCACGCGGGTCTCGCGGCTGCTGCGCGCCTACCGGGACGTGCCGGCCGTCAAGCAGGACGCCGTCGCCATGGTGCTGGTCAAGCTCGCCCAGATGGCGGCCGATCTCCCTGAGATCCGCGAGTTCGACATCAACCCGCTGCTCGCGGACGAGACCGGTGTGACGGCAGTCGACGCCCGTGTCGCGGTGGGGCCGTCGCAGCGGAAGTTTGCCGGCTCAGGCCCCGCCAATTTCGCCGTTCGCGCCTATCCCTCGCAGTGGGAGCGCCGCCTCAAGCTCAAGGACGATTGGCGCATCTTCGCGCGGCCGTTGCGCCCCGACGACGAGCCGACCATCCACGAGTTCCTGCGTCATGTGACGCCTCACGACCTACGCCTTCGCTTCTTCGCGCCGATGAAGGAGTTCACCCACGAATTCATCGCGCGCCTGACCCAGCTCGACTACGCGCGCGCGATGGCTTTCATCGCATTCGACGAGGCTACCGGCGAGATGGTCGGCGTGGTCCGGCTCCATTCGGACTCGATCTACGAGAGCGGTGAATACGCGATCCTGCTGCGGTCCGATCTCAAGGGCAGGGGGCTTGGATGGGCCCTGATGCAACTGATCATCGACTATGCGAGATCCGAAGGGCTGAAGGCCATATCGGGCGACGTGCTTCAGGAGAACACCGTGATGCTCGAAATGTGCCGGCAGCTCGGTTTCGAGGTCAAGCCGGATCCGACCGAGCCCGATATCTGCGACGTCCGGCTGAAGCTCTGAGCGCGCCGGCTAAAGCATGATCCGGAAAAGCGCGTGTCGGTTTTCCGAAAAGATCATGCTCAAACAACAACCCAACGCACGATGACGATTCATCCCAATCTCATCGCGCTTCAGGAGCGCGCTTCGGCCGAGGTTGCGGCGGCAGTCTCCTTGGTCGTTTTCCGCAGGCTCTTGACGATGATCGCGATCAGCGGCACCAGCACCGGCACGATCGTGCTCAGCGGATGATGCACCGCTCCCGACACCTGGGTCTGGAGCGCGCGCGCCTCGAGCTGAAGGGCCTCGATGGATGCGCCATGAATTTCATTGGCGAGCTCGATGTCGCGGCCGGACGGAGCCCGCCCGGCGATGACGAAGAGGACCGCCGCGATGGCAAAATTGACGGCGCCGAGGATGGCCGCTGCCGCAATGGCGCTCCAGATCTGGACCAGCGCGAAATAGGCCGACAGCTCCAGCATCAGGAGCCCGAATGCCGCGATCAATGCCGCAAAGGCGCGCAGGCCGAGGCCTACCAGCAGATGGCGCAGCCTGATGTCTGCGATGATCCTGTCGGTCCGCCACAGCACGCGCAGATGTTTGACGACGTTCTCGGTATTCACCTAGTGTCTCCTCAGCATGAAGCCGACGACGACGCCGAGCGCGAAGGCGGAGGCGAGCGACGTCATCGGGCGCTCCGCGATGAGGCCCTGAAGCTGCTCCTGCTCGTCGCTGACGGTTTCGCCGAGCTCGGCAAGCGCGGCCTTGATCTGATCGGCCAGAGCCTCGGCGCGGTCCTTCGAACTCTCGAACATTTCCTCGCCGGCCGTGCTCAGCAGGCGGGTGACGTCCACCTTCAACGTCCGCAGTTCTTCGCTCATCCTGTCGCTGTCGAACATGGATTTGATGTCTCCATTGAATGGAGCGAAACTAAGACCCGCCGGCGTGACCGCGCTTGATTTGCGTCAAGGGGTGGGCAGGGGCCTGCCCTTGAGACAGGTCAAACCGCCCGCCACACGCTGGCCTAGAAGTGGCGGCTGAATGGGGACCGATTGTCCCGATGAGGTGGAAGCGTGAACTCCGAACCGCTGTTGCTGGCAACGCCGTCTGGCGACGGGCTGAAATTGCGCCCGCAAGGGTCCTGGACCGCGGCGAATGTGGCGATGCTCGAAACTCTGTCCCGCTCGGTCGGCGCGGATGTCGATCGATCCAGGGCCGTGACGCTGGACATGTCGGGCGTCAGCGCGCTGGATACGCTCGGCGCCTGGGTCCTGGAGAAGCTGTCGCGCAGGGCCGCAACGTCAGGCAGATCGGCCGAATTCGTCGGCGTCGCCGATCATTTCAGCGGCCTGATGGACGAGGTGCGTGAGGTTAACCGCCACACGCCGGCGCCGGCAGCTGCGCCAAATCCGCTTCTGCTCAGGCTCGGCGATCTCGGCAAGTCCACGGTCGGCGCGCGGGAAGACATTACGATCTTCCTGCAAATGCTCGGCGCATTGTTCATGGCCATTTTCGGTGTGCTGCGCCGGCCGCGGTCGCTGCGGCTGACGTCGCTGGTCTACCAGCTCTACCGCATCGGATGGCAGGCGATTCCCATCGTCGCGCTGATCACCTTCCTGATCGGCGCCATTATCGCCCAGCAGGGATTCTTCCATTTCCGCAGGTTCGGTGCTGAGTCCTATACCGTCGATATGGTGGGCATCCTCGTGCTGCGCGAGCTCGGCGTTCTGATCGTCGCCATCATGGTCGCCGGCCGGTCGGGGAGCGCCTACACCGCCGAGCTCGGTTCGATGAAGATGCGCGAGGAGATCGACGCGCTGTCGACCATGGGGCTCGATCCCGTCGGCGTCCTGATCCTGCCGCGTGTTGCGGCGCTGGTCATCGCGCTGCCGATTCTCGCCTTCATCGGATCGATTGCCGCGCTCTATGGCGGCGGCCTGGTCGCGCAGTTCTACGGCGACATGGGGCCGGCGATCTACATCGCACGGCTGCATGAGGCCATTTCCGTCACCCATTTCGAGGTGGGCATCCTGAAGGCGCCGTTCATGGCGCTGGTGATCGGGATTGTCGCCTGTAGCGAGGGCTTGCGCGTCAAGGGCAGTGCCGAGTCGCTGGGGCGGCAGACGACGACGTCGGTGGTCAAGTCAATCTTCCTGGTGATCGTGCTCGACGGCCTGTTCGCAATCTTCTTTGCCTCGATCGGGATGTGACGATGGGCGAACCGCAGGAACAGTTCGCGATCCGCGTCCGCGACCTCGTGGTCGGCTTCGGCCGCCAGACGGTGCTCGACCATCTCTCGCTCGACGTCCGCAAGGGCGAGATTCTCGGGCTGGTGGGAGCGTCCGGCGGCGGCAAGTCGGTCTTGATGCGAACCATCATCGGCCTCATCCCGCGCCGAAGCGGTACCATTGAGGTCATGGGGCACGAGATTGGCGGCACGCAGGACCGCGGCACGCGAGGCGCGGCCGCGACATGGGGCATCCTCTTCCAGCAGGGCGCGCTGTTCTCCTCGCTGACGGTCCGCCAGAACGTCCAGTTTCCGCTGCGCGAAAATCTCGTCCTGTCGCAGGAGCTGATGGACGAGATCGCG
Organism: Bradyrhizobium sp. 1200_D9_N1_1; assembly: GCF_052075915.1. Taxonomy (NCBI): domain Bacteria; kingdom Pseudomonadati; phylum Pseudomonadota; class Alphaproteobacteria; order Hyphomicrobiales; family Nitrobacteraceae; genus Bradyrhizobium; species Bradyrhizobium sp. 1200_D9_N1_1. Next base: position 3,239,235 of record NZ_CP197226.1, read on the forward strand.
ATCGCCAAGCTCGAAATGGTCGGGCTGCGGGCGCAGGACGCCGACAAATATCCGGCGGAGCTGTCCGGCGGCATGACCAAGCGCGTGGCGCTGGCGCGCGCGCTCGCGCTCGATCCGCCGATCCTGTTCCTGGACGAGCCCACCTCCGGCCTCGATCCGATCGCCGCCGGCGATTTCGACGCGCTCATTAAGACGCTGCAAAAGACCCTGGGACTGACCGTGTTCATGGTCACCCATGATCTTGCCAGCCTCACCACGGTCTGCGACCGCGTGGCCGCGCTCGCCGACGGCAAGATCGTTGCGATCGGCCCGATGCGCGACCTGCTGCAATCCGAGCATCCCTGGGTGCGCGCCTATTTCCACGGCAAGCGCTCGCAGATGCTGCAACACGAGATGAGATGAGACATGGAAACCCGCGCTCCCTACGTGCTGATCGGCACCTTCGTGCTGGCCGCGATCCTCGCGGTGTTCGGCTTCATCTATTGGCTGAACAACACCGGCGGCATCGGGCCGCGCACGAACTACCATGTGCAATTCCAGGGACCGGTACCGGGGCTCCTGGTTGGCGCCGGCGTGTTGTTCAACGGCATCCGTGTCGGCGAGGTGGCCCAGCTTGGGCTCGCGCCGGACAATCCACGCTTCGTCAATGCGACGATTTCGGTTGCCTCCGCCACGCCGGTGCGCGCCGACACCAGGGTCGGGCTCGATTTCCAGGGGCTGACCGGCGTGCCGGTGGTGACGCTGGAGGGCGGCATGATCGTCGCCAAATCCGGCGAGCCCCTGACCTTGATCGCCGAGGCCGGCGCCGGCCAGAGCATGACGCAGGCGGCGCGCGATGCGCTGCGACGGGTGGATTCGGTGCTGGAGGACAATTCCGGCCCGCTGAAGGACACCATCGCGAATTTCAAGACGTTCTCCGACGGGCTCGCGCGCAACACCGGCAAGCTCGACGGCATCCTGGCGGGTCTCGAGAAGATGACCGGCGGCGGCGCGCCGGCGCAGAAGATCACCTATGACCTGCGCACGCCGCAGAACCTCGGACCGGCCGCCAAGACGCTTTCTGCGTCGCTGGCCATTCCCGAGCCGACCGCGGTCGCGATGCTCCAGACCCAGCGCATGCTGTTTGCGCCGGTCGGGGATAATCCAGGCTTTGCCGATTTCCTCTGGGCCGACAGCATTCCAAAGCTGGTGCAGGCGCGGCTGATCGACAGCTTCGAGAACTACGACATCGCCCATGCGCCGTTGCGCACGAGCGATCTCGGGCAGGCGGACTACCAACTGCTGATCGACATCAGACGCTTCCGGATTGCCACGGACGGCGAGACAAGGGTCGAGATCGGACTATCGGCGCGGATCGTCGACAAGAACGGCAAGGTGGTCGCGTCCCGCCTCGTCGAGACCAGCGAGAAGCTCGACAAGGTCGAACCGGCCGCTGCGGTCGCAGCGTTCGACGCGGCTTTCGCCCGCATCGCCAAGGAACTGATCGGCTGGACGGTGCTGGCGGTGTGAGGCCGCCTATTCCAGCGTTTTGAGGTAGGACAGGAGGTCGTGGATCTGGTCCGGACTGAGCTCGAAGGCGGGCATGTCGGCGTGGCCCGTGTAGATGCCTTCGGCCAGCGCCTCGCCAAGGGTCGCGATCGGATAATTCCGGTGCAGCGTGCGCAGCGGCGGGGCGATCTTGAGCGGGCTCTCGGAGACGCGGTCGATCGCGTGGCAGCGCGCGCAATTGGCCCGTGCAAAGGCCTTTCCGCGTTGTTCGGCGGTCGGTGCCGCCAGCGCAGGCGTGATCAGAAAGAGGCCAATCAGGCCCTGGCGGAGCGCATGGTGAAGCATGGAAGGCGGGATCCCGTCGAACTCTCGGCGCAGAATAGAGAGAGGAGACCCGCCAGAATTGATCTGGGTCAACCGCGTTTGTGAGGGTGCAGTAAAATGCGGGTGCGTATGGCGGACTCGGCCGGGGGGCGGAGCTGGACCGACGCTAGGAGCGGTGGATGAAGCCTTCCGTGGTCATGATTGAACCAAACGGGCATTTCTGCAGCGATTGTGCCATACGCACATCGGCGGTTTGTTCGTCGCTGGATGCGGCCGAGCTCAGGGAATTCGAGCATCTCGGACGCCGTGTCCATTTTTCCTCAGGCGAGACCGTGTTCTCCGAGGAGGACATCACGACCTCGTTCTACAACGTTCTCGAAGGCGTCATGCGGCTGTACAAGCTGCTCCCCGACGGCCGGCGGCAAATCGTCGGCTTCGCCCTGCCCGGCGATTTCCTGGGGATGAATCTGTCCGGCCGCCACAATTTTTCCGCCGATGCAATCGGCGCGGTGACCGTGTGCCAGTTCGCGAAGGCGCCCTTCGGGCGTTTCATCGAGGAGCGGCCGCAACTGCTCAGGCGGATCAACGAGCTGGCCATTCGCGAGTTGAGCCAGGCGCGCGACCATATGGTCTTGCTCGGCCGCCGCTCGGCGGACGAGAAGGTTGCGGCTTTTCTGCTTGGCTGGCGCGAGCGGCTGCTCGCGCTCAAGGGGGCGTCCGACACGGTTCCACTTCCGATGAGCCGGCAGGACATCGCCGATTATCTCGGCCTGACCATCGAGACCGTCAGTCGCACCTTTACCAAGCTTGAACGCCACGGAGCGATCGCCATCATTCATGGCGGTATCAGCCTGCTCGACCCGGCTCGCGTCGAGGCCTTGGCCGCGGCCTGACAGGCTTTTCACGATGCTCTCGGATTTTTGATCCCGATCAATGACGCCGGCCACCGCCCGCAAATAATGCCCCTCAAACACCCGGGAGGAGCATGATGCCTATTGACGCGTTGCTGATGACCATTGTCGTCGTGGCGATCTTCGTCACTTTCGCCGCAGCTCTGGCATGGGCGGACCGACAAACCAGCGCGGGCCGGCTCGACCCCGATTCCAAGCGCTGAAGCCCCTGATCGTAAGCCTCCTCTGACGCGCTGAGCGCCGACGCTCGCCCGGCCGGCTCTTGGCTGTCCGGCAGCGCCTCAACGCAATCGCGGCGTGCGGTGCCTGCAACTCTGCATCGACTGGGACGCATTGGCGCATCCTTCGGATGCCGCCCTTGAGCCGGGCGGCGGGCATTTTCGCCGCATTTGCCTTAAAGCGCGCGCATGCTTTCCGGTTGAAATGCCGGGCAACACTGACTACGCAGGAACTCCAGTCCTCGCAGTCTTAGGAGCCCAGCGGCGTGCCTCAGGACAAGACCGGCGACCCCCGACAATCGGCGGCGAACAAATTATCGGTCCTGCGCAAGCACCCGATCTTCGCGGATCTGGAGCCGGATGCGCTCGATCAGCTCTGCCGCTACGCCAAGCACACCACCGTCAAGCGCGGTGCGACGATCGCCGCCAAGGGCGACCCCGGCAACAACCTGTTCGCGGTGATCTCGGGGACGGTAAAGATATCCTCCTCCTCGCCCGACGGGCGGAATGCCATTCTCAATCTCATCGGTCCCGGAGAAATCTTTGGCGAGATCGCGGTTCTCGACGGTGCGCCGCGTTCGGCGGATGCGACCGCCAACACCAATTGCGAGCTCTACATCATCGATCGCCGGGACTTCCTGCCGTTCGTGAAGAGCCAGCCGGCGCTGGCGATGAAATTCATCGAGCTGCTCTGCGCGCGGCTGCGCTGGACCAGCCAGCAGGTCGAGCAGGTGATCCTGCAAAATCTTCCGGGCCGGCTCGCAAGCGCACTGCTCGGTCTCACCGAAGAGCGCAAGTTTGACTCCGGCAGCGGTACGCTCGCCATCACCCAGCAGGAAATCAGCGAGATGGTGGGGATGACGCGCGAGAGCATCAACAAGCAATTGCGCGCCTGGGCCGGACGCAACTGGGTTCGCCTCGAGCACGGCGCCATCGTGGTGCTCGATACCGATGCGCTGCGCGAGCTCGCGGAAAGCGGCCTCGGCGGCGAGTGATTGCGTTCGCTTAACCGTCGATGATGGCGACCGCGCGGGTCCAGCCGGCGGAGGCGCGTTCGATCTTCACCGGAAAGCACGAGACCGTGAAGCCGGCCGACGGCAATCGATCGAGATTGTGCAGCTTCTCGAGATGGCAATAGCCGATGTGACGTCCTGCCTTGTGGCCTTCCCAGATCAGGCCGGCGTCTTTTGTTTCGGCATATCTCTTCGCGGTGTAGACGAACGGAGCGTCCCAGCTCCAGCCGTCGGTGCCGGTCAGCCGCACGCCGCGCTCGAGCAGATACATGGTGGCCTCGTAACCCATGCCGCAGCCGGAATTGACGTAGTCGGCCTGGCCGAATTTGGCGCCCGCGCTGGTGTTGACGACGACGATCTCCAGCGGCGACAGCGTGTGGCCGATGCGCTTGAGCTCCTTTTCGACGTCGGCGGCGGTCACGACGTAACCATCGGGCAGGTGCCGGAAGTCGAGCTTCACGCCGGGCTGAAAGCACCATTCCAGCGGCACCTCGTCGATCGTCCATGACCGCTCGCCGCGATTCATGGTCGGGTGGAAGTGCCAGGGCGCATCGAGATGCGTGCCGTTATGCGTCGACAACGAGACCTGCTCGACGGCCCAGCCCTGGCCGTCCGGCAGGTCCTGCGCCTTGAGGCCGTCGAAGAACTGGAGCATGCGCGGCAGGCCCTGCTGGTGATCGATGTAGTGGATCGTCGGGTGATTGCCCGGCGGGTCGGACGTCACGTCGTTTCTGAGCGGCACGGAGATATCGATCAGCGTCCGCGGCATGGGCATTCCCTTCGAGAGATGTTCCGGTCTGTTTCGGAGCATTTTGTCGGGGCTGCGCTGGCGGCGTCAAGTAACGCGTCGGTGCGTTAATATTCGGAAAAACGGGCATTTTCCCGATCGCCTTCGTGGAGCGACGGCGTGGCCGATCGATGCAACTCCAGCATTGATCGATGCTGGATTTGGCTTGGACTCAGAATGCCGCCCGCCCTAGGGACGAGACTGGCGACATTGCGCTGATGAAGCGCGCATCGCACAAGGATGGGGCGAGCGTCTCGTCCGCACCTCTAAGCCGCAGCCAATAGCGGCCGAGCCTAGAACCAGAGGAACGTCGATGGGTATGACGAGCATCGTCACCTCGCATCCGGCATCGGCCGATGGCGGGGCGGGATTTCAGGGAAGCCGGCACCTGCCGCGCAAGTCCCCGCCGGAGACGGCGCGATGAAGCTCGCACCTTCCGTCGCCGCGATCACCAGCCAGTCAAATCCGCTCGACTCCGCCGCGCAATCCTACCAAGGTGGTGCGTTTGTAACGCTTGACTTTACACCTGAAGTGGAGCGACCCAAGGCGGCGCGCAGCAACTGCCCGACAACGACATAATCAAACTCAGGAGGAAGCCCAGATGAAGACACTCACCGGTATCATCGCAGCCGCTGTGCTCGCGGTCTCAGCGCCCTTGGCGATCGCACGCGATTTCCGCTCCGCCGACATCCATCCCGCCGACTATCCGACCGTCGAGGCCGTCAAGTTCATGGGCAAGCAGCTCGCGACGGCGAGCGGCGGCAAGCTCGGCGTGAAGGTGTTTCCCAACGGCGCCCTGGGCTCCGAGAAGGACACCATCGAGCAGCTCAAGATCGGCGCGCTCGACATGATGCGGATCAACGCATCGCCGCTCAACAACTTCGTGCCTGAGACCATCGCGTTGTGCCTGCCCTTCGTCTTCCGCGACACGCAGCACATGCGCACCGTCCTTGACGGGCCGATCGGCGACGAGATCCTGGCGGCGATGGAGCCCGCGGGCCTGGTCGGCCTTGCCTATTACGACAGCGGCGCCCGGTCCATCTACACCGTCAAGGCACCGGTCAAGTCGCTCGCGGACCTCAAGGGTCTGAAGATTCGCGTCCAGCAATCCGACCTGTGGGTCGGCATGATCCAGAGCCTCGGGGCCAACCCGACGCCGATGCCGTATGGCGAGGTCTATACCGCGCTCAAGACCGGTCTCGTGGACGCGGCCGAGAACAACTGGCCTTCCTACGAGTCCTCGCGCCATTTCGAGGCAGCCAAGTTCTACAACATCACCGAGCACTCCCTGGCGCCCGAGGTTCTCGTGATGTCCAAGAAGGTCTGGGACACGCTGAGCAAGGAGGATCAGGCGATGATCCGCAAGGCGGCCAAGGAATCGGTGCCCGTCATGCGCAAGCTCTGGGACGAGCGTGAGCAGGCGTCCCGCAAGACCGTCGAGGCGGCCGGTGTCCAGGTCGTCACGATCGCCAACAAGGCGGAATTCGTCGACGCGATGAAGCCGGTCTACGCCAAGTTCGCCGGCGACGAGAAGCTGCAGGGCCTCGTCAAGCGTATCCAGGACACGAAGTAAGGCCACAGCGTCGGGTCCGGCGTCGCCGCGAGGTGACACCGGACCCTCGCAGGGAGATGCGGGAATGACCGACCCTCACGTCGCAAGCCACGAGCAGGAGGTCGCCGGACGCCCGTCCACCGGCCTGCTGTCGCGGATCAATGCCCCCGTTGCGCGCGTGGGCACGTACCTGTCCGTGACCGGCCTGCTCGTCATCGTCACCATCGTGTTCTACCAGGTGTTCGGACGCTACGTGCTCAACTCCAGCCCGACCTGGACGGAGAACCTTGCGCTGGTCCTGATCCTGTACGTCACGCTGATCGGCGCCGCTGTCGGCGTGCGCGATGCCGGACACATCGGCATGGACAGCCTGCTGGTGATGCTTCCGGATAATGTGCGTGAGAAGATCGAGCTCGTGATCCACGTTCTGGTCGCCCTGTTCGGCGTTGCGATGGCCTACAATGGCTGGATCCTCGGGGCATCGGTCGGCACCGTGAAGATTCCCAATCTCGGCCTTCCCGAGGTCATCCGCTACGTCCCGCTGATCGCCTCCGGCGTCCTGATCGTGTCCTTTTCAATCGAGCACATCATTGCTCTCCTGCGCGGCGAAGAGGTCGTCCCCTCATGGAACTGATCATCCTCGGCGCCTCCTTCTTCGGCTTCCTGATCCTCGGCGTTCCGGTCGCCTTCGCGATCGGCCTCTCGGCGATCTGCACCATCCTCTACGAGGGGCTGCCGGTTGCCGTCATCTTCCAGCAGATGATGTCGGGGATGAACATCTTCTCGTTCCTCGCCATTCCGTTCTTCGTCTTCAGCGGTGAGCTGATGCTGCATGGCGGCGTCGCCGACAAGATCGTGCAACTCGCCAAGAATCTCGTCGGACACATCCGCGGCGGGCTCGGCATGTCGAACGTGGTCGCCTGCACGCTGTTCGGCGGCGTATCCGGTTCGCCCGTGGCCGACGTGTCGGCGATGGGCGCGGTGATGATCCCGATGATGAAAAAGGAAGGTTTCGACACCGACTACGCCGTCAACGTCACCACCCACGCCTCGCTGGTCGGAGCCTTGATGCCGACCAGCCACAACATGATCATCTATGCCCTGGCCGCCGGCGGCAAGGTATCGATCGGCGCGCTGATCGCCGCAGGCCTTCTGCCGGCGCTCGTGCTGATGGTGTGCATGCTGGTCGCCGCTTACGCGGTCGCGGTGAAGCGCGGCTATCCGGCCGGCAAGTTCCCCGGCTGGGCCGAGGTTTTCCGCTCGTTCGCGGCGGCGCTGCCCGGCCTGCTGATCGTCGGCATCATTCTGGCCGGCATCCTGTCCGGCGTCTTCACGGCAACTGAATCCGCAGCGGTCGCGGTCACCTACACGATCCTGCTGACGTTCTTCATCTACCGCACCATGACCCTGCCGAACTTCCTGCGGGCCGCGGCGAAGGCGGTGAAGACGACGGGCGTGGTGCTGCTGCTGATCGGCGTCTCCACCATGTTCCAGTATCTGATGGGGCTCTACGAGGTGGCCGATTTCGCCGGCGACCTGATGAGCAAGGTATCCACACAGCCCTGGATCATCTTCCTGCTCATCAACGTCATCCTGTTCGTGCTCGGCACGTTCATGGACATGGCTGCGACCATCCTGATCTGCACCCCGATCTTCCTGCCGATCGCGATGAAGGCGGGCATGGATCCCGTGCAGTTCGGCATGCTGATGCTGATCAACTGCGCGCTGGGGCTGAACACTCCGCCGGTCGGAACGACGCAGTTCGTGGGCTGCGCCATCGGCGGCATCTCGGTGGGCGCGGTGATGCGCACCATCCTGCCGTTCTACGCCGCACTGATCGCGGCGCTGATGTTCGTCACTTACGTTCCCGCATTCTCGCTGTGGCTGCCGCGCCTGCTGATGGGATACAAGGGATAGCTGCCGTGCGTGCGCCGGCACTTGGCCGGCGCACCGCGCTTGCGTAGTTTGCGTCACAACAACAGGGAGAATCTGTCCGTGACCGACTATCGCAAGCTCTTCGATCTCACCGGCAAGACGGCCGTCGTGCTCGGCGCCGCCTCGGGCATCGGCAAGTCGTCGGCCGAAGCACTGGCCGGGCTCGGCGCCCGTGTCGTCTGCGCCGATCGGGCGCTCGATGCAGCGGAAGCGACCGCCGCGGGCATTCGCGACAAGGGTGGTTGGGCGGAAGCTGCTAGCTGCGACGCCGCGATCGCTGCGGACGTCAACGCGCTCGCCAAGAGCGTGATGCAGAAGTTCCCGCGGCTCGACATTGCCGTGACGACGCCCGGGCTCAACATCCGCAAGACCATCCTCGACTACACCGAGGAGGATCTCGACCGTGTCCTTAACCTCAACGTCAAGGGCACGGTCTGGTTCTTCCAGGCTTTCGGCCGCATCATGGTCGGGCAGAAGGGCGGCAGCATCATCGCCTGCTCGTCGGTGCGTGCGGTGACCATCGAACCGGGCCTTGGCGTCTACGGCTCGACCAAGGCGGCGATCGGCCTCCTGGTGAAGGGCTTTGCCTCCGAGGTCGGTCATGCCGGCGTGCGCGTCAACGCCATCGCGCCGAGCATCGCCGAGACCGCGCTGACCGGCCCGTTCAAGCAGCGGCCCGACATCTACAATCTCTACGCCGGCCACACCGTGTTCAACCGCTGGAGCAGCGCCGACGAGGTCGCAACGGCGGTGGCCTATCTCGCCTCGGACGCCGCCAGCTATGTCAGCGGCAGCACGCTGTTCGTCGATGGCGGCTGGACCGCCGTCGACGGGCCGCCGACCGGTCTCACCCAGCTGCACAAATAGGGCGACGATCTGCGCCTAGGGCGTATACTCATAAAGTCGGCTTACCAACGCAAAGCGGAAGTCTGCCACCTTGAGCGTGATCGGCGGCTTGTGACCCAGTGTATGGTCCGGCCGTGCGTAGCAAGAGATTCGTCGATCAGGTGGTGAGTGGTCTTGCATCAATGTATCCGGCCTTTGATTGGAGCATTTGCTCCGGGCCATCATGGATATCAGCGCGCGCGCGTTCTCATTAGCGGACAGGCCTCGATTGGGCCATTTGGGTCACCAGTGTTCGCATGCGCCGGGAAGACCGAACCTCCATCTCGTCTCATCCTCTCGCAGACCTCGGCTGGAACTTGTTGATGGGGTTACGTCATCGCATGCTCCTCCTACCTCGCAGTTCCTGTGTTCGAGCCAGGGGCCGTTCCTTCGTCCCGGCCCGCAGAACGTGCGTCGCGTCGCGCGCACGGGCGGTCAAGGCCGGCCGTTGCGCTTGGCTTGCGGCTGGCTCCGGCGTTGCCAGGCCGCGCCTTGACCGCGCCGAGCACGGCGCGACGATCAAGCGGGTCGGACGCCTGCATCGTTGGTCCTTGTCAGCTCGAAGGCGCGTCCTTTAGCCAGCACCGCCCAGGCGATGCGGGCAAGCTTGTTGGCGAGTGCGATCGCCAGCACGTTGTGGTGCAATCGCTTCTTGGCGGCTTCGATCCAGGATCTGAGTCCGTAACGTTCCCAGTTCTTGATCCTGACCAGCACAACCCATGCCGCCTGCACGAACAGAACGCGCAGGTAGCGATTGCCGCGCCGTGAGATTTTGCCGAGGATCGTGCGGTCTCCCGTCGAGATCTGCTTGGGCACCAGCCCGAGCCAGGCGCCGAAGTCACGGCCTTTGGAGAAGACGTCTCCAGTGCCGATCGCGGCCACCATGGCGCTCGAAATGATCGGCCCGATGCCAGGCACCGTCATCAGGCGCGAACATGCCTGATCTTGACGGGCCAGTGCTTCGATCTCGCCGGAGAGGCTATCGATGCGCTGATCCAGCCGACGCCAGTCGCCTGCCAACTCCTCGATGACACGCAACATGCGTGGCGACAGGGCATCGGTGCGCGTCGCAAGGATGGTGGGCAATTCTGTGCGCAGGAAGCCGATACCCTGGCGCACCGCGATCCCGCGTTCGAGCATGAAGGCGCGAATCTGGTTGATGATGCCGGTGCGTTGCGACACCAGGCGCTCGCGCACCCGATGCAGCGCCTGCAGATCCAGTTGCTCTACAGTCTTGGTCGCCACGAACTTCATCGTTGGGCGTTGCACGGCTTCGGCAATCGCTTCGGCATCATTGAAGTCGTTCTTCGGTCCCTTGCTATAGGGGCGGACATATTTGGCCGGCATCAGCCTGGCATCGTGACCAAGCGATGCGAGTTTGCGGCTCAAATGATGTGCGCCGACGCAGGCTTCCATGCCGATCAGGCAAGGCGGTATATTGGCGAGCCGCGCCTCCACCTGGCCACGCGACCACTTTTGCCGCAGCACGACGGTGCCGCGCGTATCGTGGCCCACGACGTGGAACGAGTTTTTGCCGATATCGATGCCGATCACGGCGATCGCAGTACTGGGTGTCTGGGACATGGCGTGCTCCTTGTCTTGGCGCCCCTGGCCAGCTTATCGCTGGCGGGGCAGGAGCACGGCCGGACCATCCCATTAGCGGACTCTATGAAGCCCCGCCCGAGCAGGGCTACACTCAACTTCGATTGCAGGAAACAAGGCGATTTCTTCGCGATTAACCATCACCAAAAGCGGAAAACATCAGAAGCGCGATCGGCGCGATAGTCGATCCGCATTAGCGGTGAATAAATTGTACCAACTGGTCAATGACGAATTCTTGTTTACTGATTATGCTTTTTACCAAATCTCCAATCGATACAATTCCGATCAATTTGCCCTGATCAATAACGGGAAGGTGGCGAACTCTCTTCTCAGTCATAACGGCCATGCATTCTTCCACAGTTTGATCAAGGTGAGCGTATAAAACCTTCGCCTCCATAATGTCACGGACACGAGTTGTAGGGGATGCACGTCCTTTCAAAAACACGTTCCGTGCGTAATGTCGTTCGGTAATGATGCCAATGGGGTTTCCGTCCTCGATTACAACTAAAGAACCAGCATTCTGGTCAGCCATCTTTTGTATGGCCTCAAGGACGGTGTTGTCCGGGCCAATTGTAAAAACATCATGCCCTTTTTCATTGAGTAACTGGCGGACCGTCATCGAAATTCTCCGCCCTTCGAAAAGCGTCGTTTCCCAGCAGGCCGCCTATTGGTTTGACACAGACGCTTGAACACCGTGCCGCGTTAAACTATGCGCGCCATGCGAAAACTAAATTACTACTAATGGCTAAGTCTGATTTGATCTACGTCAAAGCGCGGGCATTCGGCTGCGACGACCAGCTGGACAAATTTGGCTTGCAGACTATTCCAATGGCTGCTCTTGGCCCATCTCGGACCTGAGGTGAGGTGCGCCAACGCGCCGCTATCAGAGGCAGAGCGGACCTCATACGAAGTGCAGCGCAAGTTTATGAGTGCGCGCCCGCCCTAGCCGGCAAAACCCGCGCGCTGGCGCAGCTCCTTTCGGTCCGCGCCGGTCAGCAAAGCGATCAGCGCGGCGGCTTCCTTCGGGTGTGCGGCGCGCGTGGTCACGCCGGCCGTGTACGTCGTCACCAGTTCGCAGCCCGGCGGCAGCGATCCCGATAGCGCAATGCCGTCGGTCGCGATGATCTCGGTCGCCTGGGTGCAACCGAGCGGCCTTTGCGCGGTGGATGTCGCAAGCTCCCGCATCGCGGTCGCGCCGTTCGGGAATATCTTGAGACGCGATGCGACCTCGTAGGCGATGCCGAGTTGATCCAGGACCTTTGCGACGTGCTGGCCCGCGGTCGAAGCCCTGGTGTCGGGCACATAGATGGCGTCTGCGGCACGCAGGACCTCGCGCAGGTCGGCTTCAGTCTTCACGGCCACCTTGGGATCGCGGTTGCGGACCGCCAGCGCGGTTTCAACGCTGCCGACATCTGCGATCGAGGAGGGGACGACGAGCTTCTCCTCGGCAAGTTTCGCGAGCAACGCCTGCGTTAATATGACGAGATCGGCCGGCGTGCTCGCACGCAGCTTGTCGGCCATGATGCCGACCGCGCCGAACTCGCCGTCGATGCCGAACCCGGTCTGCGTCTTGAAGGCCTCGCTGAGGCCGCGCACCAGGCCTTGCGCCGCGCCGCCGCTCAGAATATTCACTGTCGTCACGATGCAAGCTCCATGGCTGCGATGATCTTGTCGCGCGTGATCGGCAGGTCGCGCACGCGCACGCCGAGGCAATCGTGGACCGCGTTCGCGATCGCCGCCGTCACCGGGCCGTGTGCGGCTTCGCCGGCGCCGACCGGCTCGATCTCCGGCCGCTGGATGATCTCGACATCCACCGCCGGCACCTCGCTGAAGGTCAGGATCGGATAGTCGGTCCACGATGTCGATGTGATGCGCGTCCGGTCGAAGCGGACGCGCTCCTTCAACACCCAGCTCGTCGCCTGGATCGCGCCGCCCTCGATCTGGTTGATCACGCCGTCCGGGTTGATGGCTTCGCCGACATCGACCGCCAGCGTCAGCCGCCTCACGTGGATATCGTCAGTGCCTTCGATCTCGGCAATCGCGGCGCAATAGGCGCCCGTGTTCTTGTAGCGGGCAAAACCGGCGCCGTAGCCGATACCGGTTCGCTTTTCGGGCTTCCACCGCGCGCGTCGGGCGGCGGCGCGAATGACGTCCTTCGCACGCTCGTCGCGCAGATGGCGCAGCCGAAACGCGATCGGGTCTTCGCCGCGCAGGGCGGCGATCTCGTCGAGCAGGGATTCGATGGCGAACACGTTGCCTTGCCCGCCCAGGGTCCGCAGCGCCGAGGTGCGCACCGGCATGGTCAGCAAGCGGTGGCTCGTGATCGTCCAGGCCGGGAGGTCATAGAGCGGAACGGAATTGCGGTCGCCGCCGCCGCCATTGGCCGCCGGCGGGTTCATCGAGATCATGCGCGGATAGGGATTTGCGATCTCGGTTGCCGCGAGCAGCGCCGGCTGTGCCGCGCGTCCCGGCCGCGCCGCGTGGCCGTTGCTCCAGATCGCATGGCGCCAGCCGACGATCTCGTTGTCCGCATCGAGATCGGCCTCGATCTCGATGGCCATGGCCGCGCCGAACGGCGCGTGGGACATCTCGTCGTGGCGCGACCACTGCACCCGGACCGGACGGCCGTCGACCGCTTTCGCCAGCAGCACGGCATCGAGCGCGACGTCGTCGGCCGCATTGTGCCCGTAGCAGCCGGCGCCCTCCATGTGCTCGACGACGATGTTTTCTGCCGGCAGCCTGAGCACGATCGCGAGATCGGCGCGCAGCAGATAGACGCCCTGGCTGTGGGTCCAGACGTGGACACGATCGCCCCCCCACCGCGCCATCGCACAGGACGGCGCGATCGAGGCATGCGCGATATAGGGGCGGGTGTATTGCCGGCGGAGAGTGCGCGCGGCCTTCTGTGGCGACGCGGCCGATCTGGTGTCGATGGTGGTCGTCTCGACCGGTTGGCTCTTCAGGAAGCCCGCCAGATCGTTTTCGTCGGGCAGCGGCTCGCCGGCCGACCATGTCGCGCCCTTGCGCAGGGCATTCAGCGCGGCTTCCGCCGCCACCTCGCTGTCGGCGACCGCGCCGGCGAAACTGCCGTCGCGAGCGATCGCGGCGAGGCCCGGAACGGTGCGCACGGCTGTTTCGTCGAGCGCTGTCAATTTGGCGCCCGAGATGTCCGGCCGCAGCACGCGGCCGTGCAACAGCTCCGGCAGCGCATGGTCGTGGATGAAGCGCGGCCGTGCGAACACCTTGTCGGGAATGTCCACGCGCTGGATCGAATGCCCTGCCACGGCACGCATTACGGCGGTCTTCGCAGTCGCGCCAGCAGAGGCATCCTGGTCGAGCGAGACGTCGCCCGCCAGCTCCCAATAGCTGGTCCTGACATTGCCGGGACCCGAGATCGTGCCGTCATCGATGCCGAGCTGCGTTGCCCCGACGCCGAGCCGCTCCGACGCTGCAGCGAGGAAGATCTGGCGCACCTCGGCGCAAACGTGTCGCAGCGCGCGGCCGGATTGCTGGATCGAAAGGCTGCCCGAGGTGACGCCTTCGTTCGGGCTGGTTGCGGTCGAGGCGCGGATCATTTCGATTCGGCCGATATCGACGTCGAGCTCGTCCGCGGCGATCTGGGCCAGCGCCGTGACGATGCCCTGGCCGATCTCGACCTTGCCGGGCGAGATCGCGACGCGGCCGTCGCCAGTGAACCGCACCCAGGACGACAGTCTTGGACTGGTCACGAGGCTGACCGGCAGTTTCGGGGCAGGGGGCGTCATGGGTTGGCCATCTCCGAGGCCGCGCGCAGCACGGCGCGGACCATGCGGTTATGCGATCCGCAGCGGCACAGGTTGCGGTCAAGCGCCGTTCTGACCTCAGCCTCCGTCGGCGACGGATTGCGCTTCAGCAGGGCCGCCGCACTGATCAGGATTCCCGAAACACAATAGCCGCATTGCATCGCCTGTTTGGAGATGAAGGCGCGTTGCAAGGCGTGTGGCTGCTCAGCCGTGCCGAGACCTTCGATCGTGACGACGTCTTTGCCGGCAACCGACCACATCGGCATGTCGCAGGAGGCCATCGCGCGGCCGTCCACCATGACGTAACAGGCCCCGCACTCATTGGCACCACAGCCAAAATGCGGACCGGTAACGCCGAGGCGGCCGCGCAGAACATCGAGCAGCCTCTGATCTGGATCAGCGTCCACAGCCGTCGCCGTGCCGTTGAGCTGGAATTGAATCGGCATGGTCGTTCTACGGCCTCAGGACTTGTCGAACTTCTTGACGACATCGGCCCATTTCTCGATGTCGCCGCGCAGGAACTTGTCGAATTCCTCCGGCGTCATCGACATGGGCACGGCACCCTGCGCGGTCCAGAGCCTGACGATGTCCGGACGTTTCACCATCGCGTTCACGGCGGCGTTGAGCTTGTCGATGACAGGCTTCGGCGTACCGGTCGGTGCCATCAGGCCAAGCCAGATCGTGGCCTCATAGCCTGCTGTGCCGGCCTCGCCAGCGGTCGGCACGTTCGGCAGCACCGCTGAACGCTGCTTGCCGGTGGTGGCCAGCGCGCGGACCTGGTTCTCGGCGATGTTCGGCGCCATCGCCGGCACGGCGTCGATCATCATCTGCACCTGCCCGCCGATCACGCCGCTGCGCGCCTCGCCGCTGTTGCGGTAGGGCACGTGGACGACGTTGATGCCCGCCATCGCTTTGAACAGCTCGCCGGCCATGTGATAGGGCGTGCCCTGGCCGGAGGAGGCGTAGTTCAACTTCCCCGGTTGCGATTTGGCGAGCGTGATGAACTCTTGCAGCGTCTTGGCTGGAACCTGCGGGTTCACCACGATGACGAGATCGGAATAATTCACTGGCGCGATCGGCGCGAGGTCGCGCATCAGCTCGTATTTGCGTTGCTCCGGCGTCAGCAGCGATTCATTTGCGGTCTGGGAGTTGGACATCATCAACAGCGTGTAGCCGTCGGCCGGCGACTTCGCCGCTTCGACGGTGCCGATGACGCCCCCCGCGCCGGTGCGGTTCTCGACCACGAAGGGCTGGCCAAAACTCTCCTGGAGCGCGTTGCCGATCAGCCGGGCCGCGACGTCGGCCGGCCCGCCGGCGCCGAAGGGCACGACGATTCGGACCGCGTGCGTGGGATAATCCTGCGCCAATGAGGGGGCTGCGGCGGCTACGCCGAGCAGGCCGGCGGCCAGCGCCAGCATGAATTGTCGGGCCGTCACGCCCACCTCCCTGATATCGTTCTTGTTGGGCGCACTGTAGCGGCAGGGAACGCGGACTGTCGACGCCTCACAACGTCGATCGCGCCGGGAATATCGGGCGGCTTTCGGTGTGGCCGGGCCGGATTTCGTGCTTTCGGCAGGAACCGGCCGCGCGTGCGGTTTGAGCAAATCGCATGGGCGTTGCCGGATAAATGCTCTCGGCCGGCCGGTATTTTGGTGTTACGAACTGGGACATGAACCAGCACGCCAAGATCGAAATCCGCCATTCGACCTGTCCGCACGATTGCCCCTCAGCCTGCGCCCTCGATGTCGAGGTGGTCGAAGGCCGCAGCATCGGCCGCGTCCGCGGTTCGAAGAAGCAGACCTATACGGCCGGCGTCGTCTGCGCCAAGGTCGCCCGCTATGCCGAGCGTATCCATCACCCCGAACGGGTGATGTATCCGATGCGCCGCACCGGGCCGAAGGGCTCCGGGCAGTTCGCGCGCATCTCCTGGGACGAGGCGCTGGACGAGATCGGACATCGGTTCAACCAGGCCGAGCGCGAGTTCGGCGCGGAATCGGTCTGGCCCTACTACTACGCCGGCACGATGGGGCTGGTGATGCGCGACGGTCTCAATCGCCTCACGCATGTGAAGAAATATTCGCGCTTCTATCAGACGATCTGCGCCAATGTCGCGCGGATTGGATATGCGATCGGCACCGGCAAGATCGCCGGCGTCGATCCGCGCGAGATGGCGCTCTCCGACCTCGTCGTGATCTGGGGCACCAATCCGGTCAACACCCAGGTCAACGTGATGACGCACGCCGCGCGGGCGCGCAAGGAGCGCGGCGCCAAGATCGCGGCCGTCGACATCTACGACAACGAGACCATGAAGCAGGCTGACATCAAGATCATCCTGCGTCCCGGCACCGACGGCGCCTTCGCCTGCGGCGTCATGCATGTCCTGTTCCGCGACGGCTATGCCGACCGCGCCTACATGGACAAGTACACCGATTGCCCTGCCGAGCTCGAGGCGCATCTGAAGACGCGCACGCCGGAATGGGCTTCGGCGATCTGCGGCGTGCCGGTGTCCGAGATCGAGGCGTTTGCCAAGCTGGTCGGCGAGACCCAGCGAACTTTCCTCCGCCTCGGCTACGGCTTCACCCGCTCGCGCAACGGCGCGACGCAGATGCATGCCGCGCTGTGCATCCCCGCGGTGACCGGGGCCTGGCAGTATGAAGGCGGCGGCGCCTTCTTCAACAATTACGCGCTGTGGCACTTCAACGAGGCCATCATCGAGGGCCACGACGCGATCGACCGGACCACGCGTGCGCTCGACCAGTCGAAGATCGGCCGCATCCTCACCGGCGACGCCGAGGCCCTGCTCGGCAAGGGACCGGTCAAGGCGATGCTGATCCAGAACACCAATCCGATGACGGTGGCGCCGGAGCAGGCGCTGGTAGCCCAAGGCTTTGCGCGCGAGGATCTGTTCGTCGCGGTGCACGAGCAGTTCATGACCGAGACAGCGATGATGGCCGACATCGTGCTGCCGGCGACCATGTTCATGGAGCACGACGACCTCTATTACGGCGGCGGCCATCAACACATCTCGGTTGGACCCAAGCTGATCGACCCGCCCGACGAATGCCGCTCAAACCACCAGGTGTTGCAGGCGCTGGCACCGCGGCTTGGCGCCAGGCATCAGGGCTTCGAGATGACGCCGCGCGAACTGATCGACGCAACGCTGAAGCTCAGCAACCACGGCGACATCGCCGGCCTCGAAGCCGACATCTGGCGCGATCTGCAACCGGATTTCCGCACCGCGCATTTCCTCGACGGCTTTGGCCATGCCGACGGCAAATTCCATTTCAGGGCGGACTGGGCGCATCCGCCGTTCGGCCAGACGATGGGCGATGTCGACCAGATGCCGTCACTGCCCGACCATTGGGCGGTGATCGAGCATGCCGACCAGGCCCATCCGTTCCGGCTTGCGACCAGCCCCTCGCGCAGCTTCCTCAACACCACGTTCAACGAGACGCCGTCCTCACAGGCGCGCGAGGGCAAAGCGAGCGTGATGATCCACCCGCTGGACGCAGCCCCCCTCGATATCGTCGACGGCGACGCCGTGACGCTCGGCAACACCCGCGGCGAGACCACGCTGAATGCGGTGCTGTTCGAGGGCGTGCGGCGGGGAGTCCTGATCGCGGAATCCGTGCATCCGAACAAGAATCATATCGGCGGTCGCGGCATCAACACGCTGACCGGTGCGGACACCATCGCCCCGATCGGCGGCGCTGCATTCCACGACAACAAGGTCTGGATCAGGAAAGCGGCCATCTGAGCGCGCATGGCGATTGCCTTGCAATTTGTGTCGAGGCGCTAAAGCGGCGCTGCGCCGCAGTTTGCGCTTGCACCTCTCGCCCGACCTGCCGCAAATGGCAGCAAAACGGGAGCAAGGAAGCGAGCGTGCCATGACCGACACCACAGCCGTCGTCACCGAGAAGCGCGGGCAGGCGTTCTGGATCACCATCAACCGGCCGGAGAAGCGCAACGCGCTGAACGGCGACGTCATCGCCGGCATCACCAAAGGCTATCGCGATGCGCATGACGACAAGGACGTCCGCGTCATCGTGCTGACGGGCGCGGGCGACAAGGCGTTCTGCGCTGGCGCGGACTTGCAGAATTCCGGTGCGGCCTTTGCGATGGATTTCTCCAGGCCGAATGTCGACTACGCCGATCTGTTGCGCCTGTCGCAGAACGCGACCAAGCCCGCGATCGCGCGGGTCGGCGGCGTCTGCATGGCCGGCGGCATTGGCTTGCTGTGCATGACCGATATGGCTGTGGCGGCCGATCACGTCATCTTCGGCCTGCCGGAGGTGAAGGTCGGCGTGTTTCCGATGCAGGTGCTGAGCCTGTTGCAGGAGATCGCATCGCGGCGCCTCGTCAATGAATGGGCACTCACAGGCGAGCCGTTCGATGCGAAGGCGGCGAAGGACGCCGGCCTGCTCAACTACGTCGTGCCGACGGCCGAGCTCGATGCCAAGGTCGACTGGCTGATCGGCCGTATCGTCGACAAATCCCCGACCGCGATCCGCCGAGGCAAATACGCCATGCGTGCGATTGCCTCGATGTCGTTCGACGAAAGCATCGCCTACACCGAGAGCCAGATCGCACTGCTGGCGATGACCGAGGACGCCAAGGAGGGCCTGAAGGCCTTCAGCGAGAAGCGCAAGCCGAGTTGGCCGGGAAGATAGATGCCGTGCTGCAGCCTCCGTCTCGGCTGGCAGCGTCAGGAAAGCGCATCTTATCCATTGGCGCTAGCTAAACATGGGATTTTCCGGTCGAACAAAAGCGGCTGGTCAACAAGTCGGCGAGCAGACGATAAAGCTGAAGGAGGCTCGGGGGCTCAGAGATCCGGATCCGCTTCTAAGGGAAGCCGCCAGCCGAAGAGGATGTTGTGTGCGCCACTGATGCCTGACGCCAGCGAGATTCGCGCCTCGAACGATCAGGCGAAGCAGTCGAAGCGCGGCCGTGACGATGCTAGAGGGCAGTGGAGGCGTGCCCGACACGACTTACTTGAACGGACAAAACGGGCCTTTGCGATGCGCTCGCCCGCCTTTCCGGCTGGAAAGCAAGAAAGAGCGCCTCCGGAGAGACGCTCTTTTGCCACCCCATTCCGGGGTTAGGACATCCGATTGCACAGAAAGCACTACGCTATCGCACTTTCAACTTCCCCCACGCCTCACGTGGCATAAGGGATTCTTCAGTCGAATTGCCAGGTGGCACACGGGATTAGCTCGAACAACAACATCTAAATGCTAATGGTTAACAACGCAGGAAAGTCTCGAGATGCCCATGAACGCGGAGCACAGTTCCGAGATGAGAGGCGGGGCTCTTCCAAGGCTCAAGCTGGGTGCTCCTAGGAACTCCGATCTGATGGGCAGCATTTTACGATTCACTGCCCTTTGCGGCGAAATTCTAACGAGCGAAGTGGCGGATGCGGGATCACGGTCGATGCGCGCCTGACCCTATTATTCGGGCTGGCAGAAGGCAGCGTTGCGATGCATTAGACGAAAGCAACAAAAGCGCCTCCGGAGAGACGCTCGGTCAACACATGCGATTGCACAGAAAGCACTACGTTATCGCACTTCAACTCCCCCACGCCTCACATAAGGGGTTCCACAATCGGGCACCTAAGTAGCCAACGAGATTAGCTCGAACAACAACATCTCAATGCAAATGGTTAACCACGCCGGAAAATCTGGGACGCTCGCGAACTGGGAGCACACTTCCGAGATGAGAGGCGGAGCTATCCTTCCAAGGCTCGAGCCGGTGCTGTAGGGGACTCCGATCTGATGGGCAGCATTTCACGATTCACTGCCCTTTGCGGATCATCGATACAGGCGAAGAGCCGGCGGTGGTGGCGCTAATCAGGACAGTTGGTGAGATCAAATCCCAATGGAGTATCGTCAGATTTCTTTATGATAGTACTAGTTGGGTAGCCGGTAGGCGCTTGTCTTGATTTAAGAGGCGGGCGTCGCACAGTATAGTGCGGGCGGGTGCCCACGTCAGAGCGTGCTATGTTCGGGCTGGCTCGTTCTGATCCGGAGCGAAATGCCCAGTCCGTATTCGCGCCTCGCACGCAGGCTGTTCACGTGGCGTGTTCGCCGGCAGCATTTAGCACGGGGATTTTTTCTGTAGGGAACGAATTATTTGAGGCCGTCATGATCACGGTCGTCGCTCGATCCTGATTACAATCTCCAGCCGGCGGCTTGAGCGCGATGCGCATGCCAGGCGCTAGAGAGGTATAGCCTGCCGCCTGGCATCGATCGTTTTGAAAGCCAATTGCCACGCGCATCTGTCGAGACGACGACACATGGTCTGCGCCGGCAGTTGGCGTCTGCTCGCGACGTTCTCGAATTGGCTCTCTCTGTAATTCGGGATGGCGTCCAGTATTGCTCGATTTCGCCAGGCCGTGATTGAGAGCCAGCTTGCCTGGGTCGCGGATGCGCGGATTGAAAACCAGTAGGTCGCGCGGGGTGTCCCCCGGTGCCAATTCGGTTGTCATTCAAGGTCCGATCGTGCCGGCATTATGCGGGTATAATGCCGGCATTATACGGTGCGATCGGAATTCGAGCTTTTGACTCAAAAGCTTACCATGGGATCTGGCGCGTGTTGAAAACTCAACTCGCGGCCGCGAGAACGCAGGCCGGAGGCGCGTAGGTCGCCCTTGGAGCCCTGAGGGATGAATAGGGTGGTCCTCAACGGCAATGGGTGCAATTTCGTCTTGCAGGAGCAAGCGATGCTGGTGCGTCCGCGTCGTCCATTATACGTTGCGGCCGAAGGCCGCGGTGCAAAAGCTTGTGACCGGGATCATCAATGTGTTGATTGACGATCCAAATTCGGATTGCGTGCGGCAAGACGTGATCGGGTCCATGCTGACGATCTGGGTGTCACTCAATGATCACTTGGTGGTTGGGCAGCGGCTCTCGGTAATGCTGGATGGACGTCCCGGCGAGGCGGAATTGCCGCGCCAGCGGCGCCGGCGACGCCTTTGGCGGGCGTGTCACGCAGTGGTGATGGATTCGATTGCTGAACTCGTGCCTCGCGCCCGTATGGGCGACCATCACCAGGTGTGGCAACTTGGGAACAACCGAAACCCCCGCAGAACGAAGGGGAAAATGGCGATCGCACCGAAGGCGCGCGCGACCGGATTGCCGGTAGCCACGCTCGATCTTGCAGCGGCCGCTCAAGCGAAAACCGATGCGCAGTTTCTCTTGAAGCTGGCGCGCGCCTGCAAGCCTTGGCTGCGCGTCGGTTGAAGACGGCATCTGTAGCGCAGGGGCGCATCGCAAGCTGGATCGCTACCATGATGGAGGCGGCCCACAAGGCCTTAGTTTCCCCCGCGCCGACGAGGCTCGGCGCGGGCCTCGAACGGCTCACGCACCGGGTGACGAAGCGGTCGAGGAGTTAGTTCAGCGTCTCGCCTGCTCGACCAGCAGTCTCAAGCTGTTGAGCGATGCTCCTTTCAGCCTGCAACTGATCAAGGCGTCGCACCGCAAGTGCCTCGCGTCACTTCTGGATTGTGAGCACACTGATCCGTGCGAACGTGCGCTGAGCCGACTGGGGCGCTGGATGGACATGATTTGGACGAGCTGCAGACGCTGGAGGACTCCCGCGCCGAGCGGTGAAACAGCCGTGTCGAAAGAGGTGGTTCGCACGTTGAGGGTGAGGCCAACGAGCCAATGCGCTGCGCGAGGACTGCCGATCCGCACTCTAGAGGCGCGACGTTGAAAAGCTCATCTTCATCAAGATGCGATCTGATGTAGATCCGGACGCTCAACCAGGCGTCCTCTTAACAGGAACTGAAGGATATGGTTGCCAATACTCCCCAGATGCAGGTCACGCACGCGTGTGGGCACTCTGCAATGCGCGTCAAGTCTCAGCATGATACACTAATGGAGATCAGGATCCGCACTGCCAGACGTACTTTGTGCGAGGCCTGCCTCACTGCGCATAAGGCAAAGCGAGATTGCATGGTCTCCAATTCGGTTCAGCGAACCAAAGAGGCGGCCGCCGCGACCAAGCTGATTGGCAGCAAGAAGCAGATCGAATGGGCCAGCCGTATTCGTGAGAAGTGGCTGTATATCGTTAAGCGCGAACTACCAACGCAGGTTCTGTTCAGTTTTGACAAAGTGCGGGGGGCTGACGTATCCCCCGAGGCCATCGAGCAGGCCGCTACCACCGTACTCGCCGTGCGCCTGGCTGCAATTGATGATGTAGTTACGCACAGCCAGGCTGCCTGGACCATCTTGAATCGATGGTTAATCGGCTGACGGATGTCGCCATCAAGTCTGAATGTTCGGCCCTCCTCAACAAGTAAGGCCGATCAAGCAGGCGCGGCCGTCCCTGCAGTCCTCGCGCAACTCTTTCCTTCGATCAGTCGATTCCGCTGCACGCTCCTTGTCCGAGGCAGGGAATGCGAAAATTTTTCGCATTCGGCGCGATGCGCTCCACTGAGGCTGTCGCAAGGTGCCATCATTTTGATATTGTTGACAAATTCGAAAAGGCTCTGTCATTATTGAAGCGAGGTTTGCGACGAGAGATGTCATCAGGAGTACTCATCGTGACGAGCGCGGAGCAGTTCAACTATGATCAGGTTGAGCCGGACAAGGCGGAGGAGCTGCGTGAGCTTGCTGGCGTGATCCGCCTGGGTGTGAGACTGCTGACGCGGACGGCCGTGGAAATAGGCAGATCGCTGACCGAGGCAAAGGCCGGCCTGCCAGGTCGGGTGTTCCTGAAGTGGTGCCGTCTGGAAGCGGGCTTCGAGCCGCGCACGGCCCAGCTCTACATGAATCTTGCGGCTCTATACGAGCGCTACGGAGAGGATGTGTATCACGTGCCGCTCAGCGCTGCGCTGGATCTCGCCGCGCCGTCGGTTGACGAGGCCACCTGTGTCGACATCCTGGCGCGGGCCCGCCGTGGCGAACGGCTGACGGTCGAGTTCGTGAAGGAATGCATTCGGCGGGCAAAGAGCAAGGCGGGCAACCCCGACGAGTCAGTGTCCGAGGGTGCTGCCGCGATATCCAACATGCTTGCGAACGAGATCGGCATCGCCACGAAGATGGCGCTGCAGAAGTACCTCGGGGCTAGCCCGGGGGCACATGATCGGCTCTTCATGAAGAGCTTTCGGGAGCGCATCGCGAAAGACCTGCGTCAGAACAGTGTGCGCGTGCGCATGCCATTGACCCACCGGCTGCCCGCAGCCTGAGCGGCGTGTCTTGCTCACCTGGTGATGCAACTTGAGGTCACGACGGGTTGGGCCGGGCGTCTTCGGCCGCGACCTTATGTGTATGCCTTCGGGCACGCGAGCTTTGCTCCGACGGCCGGCCATGATGGCGCGGAGATCTGTTCAGCTCGTCAGCGAGCCTTTCCAATCTATTTGTGAAAGCGCCTCTGCGGAGACGGATTGCTATGGATATGGCCTGGATTGCGCGCGGCCGATGAACAGGGCGGCCCTCAGCGGGAATTGGGTGCAATTTCCGACTTGCAGGAGCGGATGCGATGTTGGCGCGTCGTCCATTATACGTTTGGAGACAACGTGTCGCATTGCTCCATCCACACCCGCGTCATTCAACCCAGCAAGGGTAATACCGCTGCGGCGCGGTTCGCTTACCAGACTTGCTCGACCGCAGACGATCGTTTCGGGCACGTCGACTACCGGTGCTATGCGCCTTACCGTGTCGGAGGCTGCGTGTTGCTGCCGATGGGGGCGCCAGCGGAGCTCGCCGAGTGGGAGAATTTCTCCAAAGCCGTCATTTCCAGGGAGACGCGGCGGAACGCACAAGAAGGCAGAGTTCTCGATTTTGCGTTACCGCGCGGGGTCGCCCGTGAGCTGCTGCTGCCGCTTGCGGCGTTTGCGCTGTTGCCGTTCGTCGAACTCGGGATGGCGGTGCGGCTCGATATCGAGTGCGTGGACGCGAGCGACGGTGAGCCCAATCCGCACGCTCACGCCTGGCTCTCGCAACGTGAGCTGAAGCAGGGCGGTTTCGGTCTGAAGGTGCGACCTTGGAACACGCTGTTCCGGCGCGACGGCTGCAGGCACATACGGGCCCTTGTCGCGGCGAGGCTGACGTTGGGCTGTGCGATCCTCGGCGTAGAAGCCTACGTCGATCCGCGCCGCAATGATGTGAGAGGAGCTGGCGCTCCGGAGCTGCGGCTGACGCGGGTGCTGTGGAGCATGTACAGTGAAGGTAGGCATGTCGAGGCGATCGAGCAGTTGAAGGCGAGCCGCCAGCCGAAGGGAGATCGCATGGCAGCGAAGCATGCCCCGGGGCCGGTGGTTGCGAGTGTAAGGATAACGAACGCAGCCGTGTATTACCGTGACGATGATGAGGAGGCTGCCGAACTCCTGAGGCGGTTTGCGGATGCCGCGCAGGAGGCCGGTTATGAGCTGGAGCTGGCATCGGGCTCGCCGGCGTTGGCGCTGAGCGGGACGGCTGTTGCCTTCGACGGTCGGGCCTTCACGATCGCAGACATCGGCAGCTCGGAAGATGCTGCAATCGTCGCGCGGTTTGCGCGCCGGCTCGAATGGCCGGGCCTGGTGGTCGAGGGAGGTGCACGCCTTGCCGATCTGATCGCGATCGCTGGCGCCGCCGAGGGCGTGTTCATGATCAATCGAGCTCCCTCGGCCGAAGCCCGTGATCGCATTGCGCGGGCGTACTATAGCGAGATGAAGGACGACATTGCGCACCACGATCCGCTCGGGATCGCTGCAGGGTTCTTCGCGAACTCTGAGGCGAACAAGGTTGCCGCGCAGCCGGCGGAGGTGCTCGATGCTGCTCTGCAGGTGAATGTGGGCTGCGATCCTCAATCGCCGGCAAACCTGGTGGTGCCGAACACCGCCCCGGCCGGGTGGAGCAATGTCGCCGAGCCGGCATCCGTCGTTGCGCCGATCGCAACGTCGGACAGTGAGAAGCGCGTGGCCGCCGGTTGGGATGATGTGAGGCGAACCGCTGCTTTCTCGTCCAAGGCGATCGCTCGAACGTCTGGAGATCGCAGTGAGGCTCGCCGGCCGCCCAGAGTGGGCGTGACCTCCAACCCTCCTCGATCGCCGGCAGACCTGAGGGCGCCGAGCACCGCTCCGCTCCGGCCGAACGAGGTCGCCGGCCTGGCTTCAGCGGTTGCGCCCATGGCGACGTCGGGCAACGACAGCCCACGCGGGGCCGCTGGTGCCGATGCGCGGCGAACCGCCGGTTCGTCGTCCCAACCCTTCGAAGGCCTCGAAATGCTCCCGCAGGACGATTCCTGGAAGGTCGCACCCGATCCAAGCAGGTCGGCGCGCGATGCGCTTGCACTCGAGGTCGGTTTCAGGCGGCAGCGGCAAACTCACGAAGAGCTTGACGAATTCCTGCGTCGGAAGACGCGGCAATCGTCCGGGCTTCGGCGTGAGGGCGCCGTTTCGCCTGGGAACGCGAAGCTTCAGCAGCCGACGAGGCGTCCCCAGCCGATCCCGCAGTGGCCTGCCGAAATTCCCGCCGTCGGTCAGGTGGTCGAGACGGAGGAGCCCGACTACCAGGCGCCGCGTCCCTGACGCGCCGACACTGCGGTCTTGCGCTCGTGCATCAGCTCATGCTCGGCATGCAACACCAGCCTGCCTCAAGGGGCTGTCGTTAACCATACGTATTGAACGAGCGCTCTGTTCGGCTGGAATATTCCGAGAACAAGCGCATATTGCAGCTCACCTCGCGGATCCCTGCGAGGCGGCCGCCGCCGGTGCTTCCAACACCGCCGGCAGCCTAACCACAACCGACTATCACGGAGTCAGCCATGGCTAAGCGCCACTATATCGCCGATTCGGCGATCCTTCTTCCGTCCTCTCCGATGCAATGTGCGCTGTCCGATGGGAGCGGCGGCTCATTCATGCCCGATCTCGGGCCCATGGTGGGCGGCATCTCCCTCCTCGCCATTACCTTTACCATCACCATCAGCTAGGCACGGATCGCGAGGCCCGACGTCATGCGGCGCGCCGGCGTCGCATGAATCGGTCCCGGTCCGTTGCCTTGCGTTGGCAATCCCGTGGGTCGGGGACGCCAATCCTGGCGGCCGCGATCTCTGCGGATCATGTCACGCAAGCTGCAATGACGCCTGCGCCCTGCGATGTCTGGCAGGACGTCCCGTGGTGCGTCAGCCGGTCCGAAGTCGACCTCGCGATCTCCCAGAGGACAGAGAGATCGATCCATGAAATTTCCCAACGAGACCATCCCGATGGTGCAGCCCTGCACCCACACGATCTATCGCCCGTTCGGTGGCGTCGAAGGCTATCGCCAGATCCACGATCCGGCCGGCCGGCTCGTCGTCACCGCCTTTCCCCTGGCGATGGCCAGGAGCCTGGCGGCGACCTGCAATCTGTGGTCCGCGTGCTACGTCATTGTCGGGCGAGACGAAGCCTATATCGGGGAGAGCAACCGGGCGGTCAGGTGCGTCGCCGAGCATGCCGCGGACTCCTCCAACGTCTTTGGCGCGGAGGCCTACCTGCTCCACGCGCAGGAGCCGCATACACTGCCATGGTCGGCGCGGCTCCGCCTTGCACACCGTCTGAACGAACTCGCCAAACAGGTGGGTCTGGTCACCTTGGCCAACACCGTTGAGCCGCGGGGGCTTCCTTGCCTGGTCGAACAGGCCGCAGCGATGGAGCGGCTGGTGGCCGATGGCCGTTGCCTGCTGTTCGATGCCGGTTGCCGGATCTTCAACGCCAACGTTGTGGGCGAGCTGCCCGCGGAAGTCGAATCCGATGACAACCAGGATGTGAACGAGATCGTCGAGATCGGCTTGCCGATTGCGCCGCCGCCCGAAGGCGAGCTCGAATTCGATTATTGCGGTATCTGGGCGCGCGGCCACCACGACCAAGAGGGGTTCGTGGTCCGGTCCGGCTCAGAGGTGCGCAACGTCGAGACCCCGAGCCTCAGGAAGAACATCAAAAAGCTCCGCGCAGATCTCCTCGCCATGGGTGTCGTGGTGCCGATCGCCGGCATCAAGGATCGCCTGCGCTTTCAGGTCGACTGGCACTTCTTTTCTGCCGCGGTCGCGGCCAAGTTCGTTGCGGGAGCGCATGTCTCCGGCACCAAGTGGGTGCGCCCGCGCACTCCCTGGCCGATCGCGCGCGCGGACTAGGGGAGCGGCCAGATGTCCAATTCCACGACGATGCCGGGGCACCAGCCCCGGCAAGATGGCGAGGCCCGTCTTCCCTGCCATCATGGTGAAGGCGGCGCGCCGATCAGGAGCACCGAGCCGTCCGGCGGGGCGACGACGCATCCGCGCGCGGGCCGTGACGGTCGCATGCTTGATGCCTCATCGCCGATCATCCGTGCGCTCGTCGAGATCTCGCCGCTCAGCTGGTGGCGGTCGATGTCGGCCGACGCCTTTCGGGCGGCGGAGTACCTCGCGGTCCGGTCCGCCCTCGAGGAGGTCGCAAGGCTGATCGAAGGCGCACCGTGCGGAAGCATGCGGAGCATGGCGCGGATGTATGCTGCGCAAAGGACGCCCGAGGGGATCGAACTCGTTGCGAGGGTGCGCTCCAAGTCGCACAAGCCGATCGCGCCCTCGCTGCCGACCCACCAGCAAGGCTAGCGCTTGGGCGC
Organism: Bradyrhizobium sp. 1200_D9_N1_1; assembly: GCF_052075915.1. Taxonomy (NCBI): domain Bacteria; kingdom Pseudomonadati; phylum Pseudomonadota; class Alphaproteobacteria; order Hyphomicrobiales; family Nitrobacteraceae; genus Bradyrhizobium; species Bradyrhizobium sp. 1200_D9_N1_1. The sequence goes on from NZ_CP197226.1 coordinate 3,267,288, forward strand.
CTTCTTACGCCGCTCGAGCCAGTCTCTCGCAGCTTCCTCAAGAATCTCCGAGGCGCTGGTGTCGTCCTCAAGCGCGACGCGCTTGATCGATTTGATCAGCTCGGCGTCGAGGGTTGCGAAGAAGTTGCGTCTTGGCTGCGGGACCGCCGTCTTGCCTGCTTTTGCGGGTTTTCCTTGCTCGGCCATGGGCTCTCCGTGGGTGATCAGGGGCAAGGATTCGCCGGTAGTCGAATCCTTGAAGCCAGGCCGAATGTAGGCCGGGCTCAGCCAAATGGCCATAGGTAACTTGTTGGATATGGACATATCCTATGTTCATATGGATACAGATGAACGTTGACATGTATGTTTGTTTATGGTTCGTTCCCGGTCGCGGCGGTGGTAGCGAGGGATTGTGATGGCGCGTGACGAGAGGGATTGGCGGAGGGAGCTCGTGCTGGCCTATCCGGATTTATTTCACCCGGCGGGCGATCCGCCGCCAGCGCGGACCTTGCCGGACGTCGCCGACGGCTGGCGCGATTTGCTGGAGCGCGTCTGCGCGCGCATGCAAGCGGCGCTGCAGCCGGGCGAGACGATCCGGATCATCCAGATCGACAAGAAATCCGGCAGCCTGCGGGTCTACTGGCGCGGGGACGTGACGCCGCAGACCGCCGCCAGGCTGTACGAGGCGATTGCGCTTGCCAAGGCACGCTCCACCTGCACCTGCGAGTCGTGCGGCGCGGAGGGGCAGCCTTGCTTTGTCGGCAGTGGCTACATGATCCGTTGCGCCGCCCACGTCCAAGGCGAGCTGATTCCAACCCCGTCTGGCCGGGAGAACGTCCACCTTGTCCGTGTCTCGATGGCGGACGGCTACCGGATTGTGGCGCGGCGCTACGATCGCCTGGCCGACCGTTTCGCTGACGAAGACCCGGCCGTTCGAGAAACGAGGAGGCCTGAGACAACTGTCACAGCGAATTGGCGCATCGATCTCATGCAGGCTCATCCGAAGCTGTTCGCGATCGTCCAGTCCAAGCCTCAAGCGTCGTTCGGCTATCCATCCTGCAACGCAGGGTGGCGCGATGTTCTCGACCAGCTTTGCCGGAGAATTGAAGCCGCATTGGCGCACAATGAGACCTTCAAGTTCGTCCGCATCGGCACCAAACTGGGCCTGCTCTGGATCAAGTGGGAGGGCGAGGTCTCGGGCGAGAGCCGCGCGAAGATCGAAGACGCCATCAGCCTCGCCCTCCAGCGCGCGGGCTCGACCTGTGACATCTGCGGCCTGGAGAGATCGGCCTCAGCATGCTGACGCCTTCAACACGGTGCTTTCCGAACACACCATGGGCATTGCCAGAAGGCCAAGCCATGGGCGGAGCGAGAACATCCGTCGACCGCAGGGGCCTTGCTTCGCGTGCCCCCGGAAGGGGCACCCCGCCTGCGCGAGGAATGGAGCGATAGGATGGCTGGATTCCGGTGCGCGGCCTGTGAGCGCGAGGGCGCGTGCGATTATGAGCCGCACCGCCATGAATGTCCGCTCTGCGGAGCGGCGGACGTCGTGTTCGCGCTTGGCATCGATGAGTTGCCGGACGAGCTCGTGGCGGCGCTGCTTGATGTCGAGCATCTTGATGACCACGACAATGATGAGGACTGACGTGCGTCTATGGGTTGTGTCGGATCTGCATGTGGAACTAACGCGTGGCTGGGACCTGCCGGCTCCCGATGCGCGGCCGCGGTTCGACGTCCTCGTGGTCGCCGGCGATCTGATCCCGCGCATGGAGCGGGGCGTAAGGTGGCTGCTCGAACGCGTCCCTGATCGGCCGGTGATCTACGTGCCCGGCAACCACGAATTCTATGGTGCCGATATCGATCGGACGGTCGAGAAGGCGAGAGCGGCGGCAGCCGGCACGAACATTCATGTGCTGCAGCACGACTGCGTCCGGATCGGCGATGTCACTTTCGCCGGCGCAACAATGTGGACGGATTTCGATCTGTTCGGCGACGCGGATCGCGCCATGTTTCTCGCGGGCGAGCGGATGAATGATTTCCGGAAGATCCGGATCGGCGGCTATGCCAGGCGATTCCGACCGTCCAACGCGCTGATCCGGCACCAGCAGGCCCGTGCGTTCTTCGAATCGCAGATGCGCGGGCCCCGTCCGGGCAGGCTTGTCGTGATCTCCCATCACGCCCCTCATCCCGGCGCGACTTTGCTGCCGTCCGATCCCCCGAGGCCGGACGACATGCTCAGCGCCGCCTATCGCAGCGACCTGACCGCTCTCATGCGCCCGGCGGCCAATGATGGAGGCCGCGCGCTGAAGCCCGCTGACCTCTGGATCTACGGCCATACCCACGAGTCCGACGACACCGTGATCGGCGCAACGCGCGTGGTTTCGAACGCAAAGGGCTACGGACCCTGGCCGCCGCAGCAGCGCGCCTGGGACAACCGGAGCTTCGATCCAAAACTGACTATCGAGATCTGAAGGGGCAGCGAGAATGCCATGACGGATATCGAAGACGGCCGGACGCAGGCGGACGTGCTTACGTCCTTTCCATGACGGTAAAACAAGGTGCAAGAGTATGTGTGACACGACAGACGCCCAGAGCCCCAACGATTCTTTTATCTCGGCCAAGACCGCGACTGCGATCCCTGTACGGCACCCGGCACTCCGGGATGCGCTGATTCAGGCGTCCCTCGATCCGCAGGTGCGCTCCATCGATTACGTCGCGAGCGCCCAGGTTGCCTCCGCGCAGGTCGCGCTCGATGCCGTCGTCCTCCAGCGCGAGGATGGTCGTTATGTCCTCGACATCGTGCCGGCGCGACGCACCGTCGACCTCGACGAGGGAGGCCTCGTGCTGATCGCATGGGATGAGCTCAAGCTCGAGCCGCTTGAGCTGACCCTTGAGGAAATCCGGCGCGAGCCGCGCCGCAGCAATGCGAACCTGGTCTGGGCGTATAGCGGCGTGGCAGTTCCGGTCGGCTTGCGCCTGCACATCCAGCAAGTCCTGCTCGAGGAGGGGCCGATGGCGCTCGGCCAGCTCCTGAAGTCTTTGGACGGAGAAGGTGATGCCGCGGTGGCAGTGATGGCGCTCGCCTGCGCCAATCTCGTCTGTCTCGATCTCTTCTCCCAGCCGCTGAGCCCGACCACGCTTGTCCGGCTCTGCGTGCAGGCGGAGCGCGCATGAACTCTGAGGATGAGACAGCCGATCTTCCGGCTGTCGTGGAAGACGCCGTCTCGACAGGCGCGGCGGCGGATTCCGTCGACTGTGACGAGCGCCTGAAGGGACTACCACGCCTTCTGCGCTACGCCGTGCTGAGCACCAACGGAGCCCAGCATGTCGCGGAGCGACTGATCGCAGAGATCCATGAGTTGTGCCCGCAGCTGCCGCACAGCGCCGCCTGGGCCTCGGAGCGAACGTTTGATGCCGGAGTGGCACTCGCAGCCGAACTCGATCATCGTGCCGTCACGCGAGACGAGCCGAACTTGCGGAGCCTGGCCGACTGCGTCCGGTTGCTGTCGCTGCCGACGCCGCGCAGTTCTCATCAGCTTGAGGAGCACCAAAGGGTCGGCAAAGCACTGGTTCACGCTCTTTATGAGACCCTTGGGCATGTGGAGAAGGAGCTCAGCTGCGATATCGAGCAGTTCACCTCCGGTTGGGCAGCGCTGCCGGCTTGCACAGGAATGCTGTCCGGCAGCCTTTCGGCAGCGGCGAACGCGATCTACCTCGGAGGCCGCATAGTCGAGCGCCGCCTCGCTGCTGCAAAGGCAAAGATCCGGCAGCAGTTCGAGGAAGAGTACCGGCAGAAAGCTGAGAAGGAGGACGAGAAGTCCGCCGGCGGGGAGGCGCCGGCGAGCGTCGACGCGAAAGCCATTCCCAAGCGCCACGTCATGGTCGCCCGCCTGTCCGAACTCGAGATGAAGAACACCAAGCTCAAGGAAATCCTGGTCCCTCTCAAGCATGCCATCAACACGCCCCTGCCGCTGATCGAGGCGCCGCCGTTGCACAAGGTCCGCAACGCGCTGGCATTCGAGTTTCCCTGGGCGATGAACGTGATCGACTTCGCGCTCGCCGATCTCGTCGGCCGTGCGACGGTCCACCTGCGCCCCCTGCTGTTGGTCGGCCCGCCCGGCGCTGCCAAGAGCCGATTCGCCCGACGGCTCGGTGAGACCCTCGGCGTCAGCATTTGGCGGGAGGATGCCGCGCGCGCCGACGGCGCCGTGTTCGGCGGCACGGACAGGCGCTGGAATTCCGCCGAACCCTGCCACGCATTTCTGGCTATCGCACAAGGCAAAATCGCCAATCCGCTCGTGTTGATCGACGAATTGGAGAAGGCCGGCACGCGCTCCGACTATGGCCGGCTTTGGGACGCCTTGCTCGCCTTTCTCGAGCCCGAGACCAGTGCCCGTTTTCCCGATCCGGCCTTGCTCACGCTCGTCGATGTCTCGCACGTTTCCTACATAGCTACGGCGAACAGCCTCGATCCGCTGCCCTCGCCGATCCGCGACAGGTTTCGCGTGGTGACGTTTCCGAGCCCGGCTCCCGACGACCTCGACGCCCTGCTGCCGGCCGTGATGGTCGATCTCGCGCGGGAGCGCGGCCTCGATGCCGTTTGGGTCCCGCCGCTGGACGGCACCGAGCGCGCGGCGATCGCGCACAACTGGAGGGGCGGCTCGTTGCGGCAGCTGCGCCGCATGGTGGAGGCGATCCTGCGCGAGCGCGATCTGCGGGCGGCGAGAAATTGAAGATGGTGGGCTCTGTGAATATCGGCCTCGTCAATGTGCCTGCAGAACGCTCCCCACGGGCCGGTAGTATCGCCCTCGACGTTAGCGATGGCCTCCCAGAGCGCCCCGTCCAGCGTCGGCAAGCCGATGAAATTCGGACAAGCCGTTTATGCAAGGTCTTATTATGAGATTGCTGGATGCCCAAGTATGCGAGGGCGAGTTGCTGCTCGTCCTCCGCGGAGATTCCGCCGAGATGTTCACCGCTAAGGCGATGATCGCCGATATTCTCGGAACTAGGGTTCATCTCGTCACGCCGGGAATGATGCGCCGGATCAGGAGCGGCCAGAGCAAAGCCGGCGAATCCACGCTGGAGTTCCTCGCTCGGATCGCAATTATCGAGACCATTGCCGGCAGCCTCTCGGCGGATGAGCCGGTCATCGTGCGGTACTCCGGCGTAATGAGCGGCAATCCGGTCTTCCGGGGCACGCGCGTGCCGCCGGGGCCGGTCTTCGCGACACTGGCCAACAGATCGGCCGACGAGATCGTGCGCGTGGACTATCCCTCGCTCTCACCGGATGAGATCAAAACTGCCCTGCAGCAGGCCTGCCGTCTGCTCGAGCGCGATGCGCCGGTGGTGAAGCGGGGCTGAAATGACCCTTGTCTCCACCAAGAGCGACCGGACTACCTGCACACGGCTACGTCACAATGTTCGGCTCGGAGAGGGAGAGCTTAGGTACAGATGGACGTTTTCGGGTTAAACGACCTCACGGCTGCATTGGGTCTCCTCCATGGAGAATAGCTCACGGCCGCTGGGGCTCGAACGCCTTCGCGGCGAGCAAGATCGCTTCCCGCAAAATCGCAAAGACAAGCAGTCGAAGGAGCCGTACCTATCCGCTGGGCGCCGCGATCCTCTCTCGCATCACTGTCCGCGCTCCTCGGGATCGTGCGCGACGAACCCGAAGCGCAAGCCATTGAACTCGCGACCGGCGGCAGCCGCGACGAAATCCCCGGCCGGCCCTTCGCCGAGCCGGACCACGGGCGCAGATATCATCACCCCCAAGATCGAAGCTCAGTCCTGGCTTGCACCCGAGGCCCGATCGCGACTTTGGGAAGGGAAGAGGACGTCTTGCCGAGCTGCGTGCTTCGTTCACGTCGAAATCAGGATCTCGGGCAATTTTCGTGCGCGCTTGGAGACATCATTCTAGCCTCGCAAGTGTCTGCGTTGATTCGCAAAAATCCGATCGCACCGTATGATGCCTGTATAATACCGGCATTATGCCTGCGCGATAGACACTAACCGAGGTAATAAAGTTGCTCGCTGACTTATTGAGCCTCTGAGATCCATTTCGCGTCTTCGAACACCTGCCTTCACGCAAAGGCCCAACGCGTCGCTCACGGCCACGCATGCCCAGTCGGCTTGGGCTTTGGTTGCAGGGGCCTCGAAGGAGATCACAAATCTTGCTTCCAATGAAGGAGACTGCGATTGATTCCGCGGAAGCCAAAATATCTCTGGTGGGCGCCCTGGTGCGGCGCGTTCCGGCCGAGGGATACGACTCGATCGCCGGCGCAACCATCTGGACGGACTTCGACCTGTTCGGCGATCCGCATCGCGCCATGATGGTCGCGGTCGAACGGATGAATGATTTCCGCAAGGTTAGGATCGGCCGCTATGTCGAGCGCTTCCGGCCAAGCCACGCGCTGGCCCGGCACCGGCAGGCCCGCGCGTTCCTCGAACTGGAGATGCGCAAGCCGCGCGTGGGCAAGCTGGTCGTGATCACCCATCACGCCCCGCATCCTGGCGCTGCTTTGGCACCGTCAGATCCCCCGAGGCCGGACGATATCCTCAATGCGGCCTGCCGCAGCGACGGCCTTGATGCGGCCGGCGGCGGATGACGGGCGCGGCGCCTTGAGGCCCGCCGATCTCTGGGTCTACGGCCATACCCACGAGTCCGATGATACCGTCATCGGTGCAACGCGTGTGGCGTCGAACGCCAAGGGCTACGGACCCTGGATGCCACAACAGCGTACCTGGGACAACCGGAGCTTTGATCCCAACCTGATCAACGAGATCTGAAGGCAGAGCACTTATGAGTGAACGTTCAAGGTCATGTACGACACAAAAGAGGCCGAGGGCCTCACCGCTCTCTTCGTCTGGATCAAGACCACGACCGCGATCCCGGTGCGACACCCGGCGTTGCGCGATGCACTGGTCCAGGCCTCCCTCGATCCGCGGGTGCGGTCCATCGATTACGTCGCCTCAGCCCGCGTTGCGTTGGCGCAGGTCACGATCGATGCGGTCGTCGTCAACTATGAGGATGGCCCCTATTTCCTTGACGTTGTCCCAGCGCGGCGCATGCGCGACCTCGAGGACGAGGGCCTCATGTTGATCGCGCTAAGTGAACTCCAGCTCAAGCCGCTTGTTTTGACGGCCGAAGATATTCGGCGCGAACCGCGCCGCGCCAACGCGAACCTGGTCTGGTCCTACTGCGACGTGACTATTCCGATCGGGCTGCGCATTCGCATCATGCAGGTCCTCCTCGACGAGGGGCCAATGCCGCTCGGCCAACTGCTCAAGTAAGCGATCCCGCGCCGACGGTGATGGCGCTCGCCTGCGCCAATCTCGTCCATCTCGATCTCTCCGCCCAGCCGCTGAGCTTGACCACGCTCGTGCAACTTAGCACGCAAGCAGGCTACGAATGAACTCCGACGAAGAAATATGCGAACTGCCGGCTGCCGTCGAAGAGGTTGTCGCAATGGGAGCCGATCCGGCCGACTGTAACAAACACGTCGGCAACCCTACCTCGACTCGGCTCCGGTCCCTGTGATTGTCGAACCAGAGTGGAGATTGTTGGTCGCCGCCACCTCGGGCCCGAAAAGGCGGTCGCTCGGCACGCTACCGGGATGTTCATTGTGGCCGAATAAGCTCGCTCCCGGCCTCCGGAACGTGAACCGGAGTGCCCCGGCCGCGAAGCGGCGCAAAATATCGGTTTTCCCCGCATCCCTCGTCGGGCGTTATTGACTCTTCTCGCTACAGAGGTCCGACTAAGCCGCCAAGTGATCCTCAATCCCCTGATGTCGCCAAGGAGTTGTCCGATGAGTCGAAATGCTGCCAAGCCCGTTGCGGCTCGGCCCAAGCTTGTACTCCATACGCCCCCATTCAAGGACGGACGTCCAAACTGGGTCAAATATTGGTACATCGTAGACGGAGCCAGGCTGATCCCGACCGATAAGACCTATAGCGAGGAGAAGAGTGCACGCCGCCTCCTCGCGCAGCACGTGATGGCGAATGCCAAACGTCCCCGACGAGGCGTGGCGGCCCCACGAGTTCGCTAGTCGGCTCGGCGGCCGCTGTAGCTGTCGCGGGGCGGTGTTTCCCGATTTAAGAAGCACCAACGACGATTCGGGCAGAGTAGAAGCCCTGCACCGGCGGAGATCGAAGCCGCGATGGGTCACGTGATGGGGACGGGCGTATCGTGCTCGAAATCGAACGGCCGGGCGCCCAGAGCTCTGCCGATAGCACATCATGTGTCCCAATTGTGAGTCGTCGGGCGACGCGCACTATTTCTGCCAGTTGGCAATATCGGCAGCTTGCTCGGTGCCCCCCTCGCGACTGTCAGCTCCAAGGGATGCGAGGTCATACGCTAACCCATGCGTCCCCGGGAATGCATACGTATAGGGGTTTGCCCCAGGGATCGTTCGGAACCACGTTGCCTTTCAAGTAAGGGCCGTTCCGGCGCTCGACATTGGTCGGCTTCTGCACAAGCGCAGCCAATCCAACACCAGTCGCCGGATACGTGCCATTGTCGAGATAATGCAGGTCAAGCGCCTGGGCGAAGCCTTCGATTTGAATTCTGGCTGCCTTGATTTTCGATTCCGAAAGATGGTTGAGCACACGCGGGCCGACGAGGCCCACGACGAGACCTATGATGGTAATCACGACGAGCATTTCAACGAGCGTGAAGCCGTCCTGCTGTACCAAAAGGCGGTGAAGGGAGCGGTTTGACGGATTCAAACGATGCTGACGTTGGCGCATTACTCGACCTGACCTTGCTAGGAGACCGCAAGAAAAACTCGCTTGGACAGTGGATTGACGCCGCTCAGCCTTTGACCCACACCGCGACTCAGGAGTTGGCTCCGCATGCGCAATCATGCGCTCGATCGAGGCAAGCTATGGTCGCAGCTAGAGGTCCGCTTTCTGACGAGAATGCCGCGCGGATGATGGCTGCGCTTCCTTCAGGGATCCCGCATCCGGTCCAGCGCACGTTGCATTTCCCTGAAGCGGCGCGGTCCAATCCTTTCGGCGATCGCCGTCTCGCATCCGGCGATCGCCGGCCGTAAGCGGCCTAAGAGTGCGGCGCCGGCTTCGGTCAGATAAAGCACGTAGTAGCGGCGGTTGACGGCAGAGGCGGAGCGCTGCACCAGACCGTGCCGCTCCAGATGGTCCACTAGCCTTCCGATTCCAGCGCGATTAATCGATAGCGATTGCGCGATGGCGAACTGATTGGCGCCCGGATTGGCCTCGATCATGGACAGCACGAAGAATTGCGACGGGCCGATCCCAAAGGCCGCGAGCCGGCGGCTGACATCTTTGAACATCCAAAGTTGTGCCCGCCGGATGCGATCGATGAGCAAATGGGATAGATCCGCAGGGGCTAGCACCGCTGGCCCGGCCGGTTCTGCGGCTGGCGCGGCTCGCGGTGGCCTTGCGACGCGCGGCCGCCTCAGTCTCTTGGCGATGCGTCTCCTATCGCCTGCCTTCTCCGGCTCCATCGACGGCCACAATTGTGTTCGGGTTCAGCACGGCTAGAATCGAGTAGTTCCGGTGACGTTTATCATGATGCTCAAATCAAAAAAGGCCGCGTCGCAACAAGTTCATTTTTTTGCTTTCAGCCCAATCTTGACCAGCCGGCGGATGGCTTCGGAGCGTGAGGGAAGGTCCGCCTGTGCGCTGGCCCATTTGTCGACGGCAGTAGCGACATCGGGCGACAATCGGACAGCGGAGACGGGATAGACCCCACCAGCCTTCTTCGGACGCCCTCGAGATTTTTTGTTTACGGAAATTGATTTCTTCATATTTTCAGTTTACAGAAAATCGAGCCGAAACGGAAGTTGCAATTCCGCTCGGCCTAACCTGCACCATAAAGGGTTTTCAAGATGCCAAGGCTGACAGCGTGTATAGCACGCCACTTGCAAACTCGCCCATAGAACGGCCAGCGGATTCTGCTGGTGAGCTTTACGGTCGAACCGACATTTCCTCCGAGCAGTTCTTCCAAGCGCTCGGGCGCGCCCGACAGGCCGCCCGTGACGAAATTGAGCGGCTGATGACCGAACATCATCCGACCAGCGATCAGTGCTCAGAGCAACATGATGGCCGCAATGGCAATAGACTAGGATGCCACGCAGGCCCATTTTCTGCTTTACTCGAGCGACAGCAACCGCATCGCCAGTCCTCGATCGCTCAGGTGGAGCAGGACGTCGCGCCAATCGAGGCGGGCTGGAGACGCCTTCGGGGCCGGTTGCCGAGTAAATTTACGATCGGATCGCCGTTCTCGCGGCCCAGAACGGCCAATCGATAAGACTGGCAGATGCGCTATAGACCAGTAGGTTGCTTCTAGCGATAGGTCACCGATCAGATGCTGAGGTTGTTAGTGTTAGTCGCCTTGTTGCTGCTGCCGACAAATCCACTCGGGGCCGGCGCTACGATTGTCGGTGCTGGGTCTCAATCGTGCACGGCCTGGACGAACAGAGCCAAGAGCGCCGTTGTCAAGGGCGCTTTTGAATCTTGGGTCGTTGGCTTTATTAGCGGACTAAATGTTAGTGGTGATAGGGAAATTGTAGGTGGCGGCGATTTCGCCGCGATCGTCGGTTGGATGGATCGACGCTGCAAATCGCATCCTGCAGACCAAATCGGGATCGCAGCTCTAGATTTAGCGATGGAGTTAGCTGGCAGCGCGGCCAAGCGCTGACTTTGGATTGGCTGGATTCCACTTGGCTTGGCCGCTGTGCCGCAGACGCTTGCAATCGGTGCTCCCGATCGCAATCTAAAGTCCAAGCAAACGTCCGCCGGCTGCGGTTTCAATGCCAAGACGGTCACAGGCAACGGATCCTCTGGTGGAGGCTTATCCCAACCGGGAGCTCGTGCCCGGCGCGCCACGCGACTGCGATGGAGAGGACGGCGACAGGTTGGCGTGGCCGCGATCTAGACGAATGTGCCGGTGGCGTACGGTTAGGTCACTACAGTCGGCCGCTACCAACACTCTGGCAGACTTCGACAGGTGAGCTTCTTCAGCCGGTCCGTAATTCTCACACGGCGGGTCTTAGTGACGAGACAAGCGTGGTTTTTGAGATCGCGGCCCCTATCGATGGTCCGAACCTGCCCGCCGACGGCAACCTCTCGCCATGCCGTGCCAGGCGGTCGGGCTGTCCTGTAGCTGGGCGTGAGCTGCTTATGTTGTTTTCCCTCAACCGGCAGGCAACTTTCGGCATAGACGCACTCTTGTGCGTGGCGTACGAAGCGGGCGCGCGCTATCCCGGTTTGGCGTCTAGCCCCGCGGCCTCGATGCCGGCTATGGCACAGGCTTCGTCATTGTCGGAGGTGTCGCCGGACACGCCGACGGCGCCGAGCAGCGTTGTGCCGTCTATGATCAGCACGCCGCCGGGGACCGGCACCAGCGCGCCCTTGGCAATCGTGTTTACGGAGTCGATGAAATAGGTCTGCTCCTGCGCGCGCTGGTACAGCGCGCGCGAACCCATGCCCATGGCGAGGGCGCCATAGGCCTTGCCGTGCGCGATCTCGGCGCGCATCAGGCTGGTGCCGTCCTGGGCTGCTGCGATCTTGAGCACGCCGCGCGCGTCCAGGACGGTGACGACGAGCGGCTTCAGCTTCAGCTCGGTGGACTTTGCGAAGGCGGCGTCGAGGATCTTGCGGGCGGTGTCGAGCGTCAGTTCAGCCATGGTTGGGTTCCTTTGCAGCTGGAGAAGGGGAATTGGTCTTGGCGCGATCGAGGCTCATCGCCAGCACGCGCGCGACGTGAAGCGCTTCGCGCTTTGTGCCGTCGTGGATCTGGTGCCGGCAGGAAGTGCCGTCGGCGACGACCAGCGTCGCCTCGTCTGCGCGCCGCACGGCGGGCAGCAGCGACAGCTCGGCCATCTCGATCGAGGCGTCATAGGTCTCAGTGCCATAGCCGAAGGCACCGGCCATGCCGCAGCAGCTGGACTCGATGGTCTCGACCTCAAGGCCGGGAACGAGCCGCAGCACCTGCTCGACGGGCTTGAAGGCGCCGAAGGATTTTTGGTGGCAATGGCCGTGCACCACGGCCTTGTCGGCGACGGTGCCGAGCGGCAGTTGCAGCCGGCCGGCCTGGGCCTCGCGCACCAGGAATTCCTCGAAGGTCAGCGCATGGGCGCTGATGGCCTTGGCGTCATCGTCCTTGCGCAGCGAGGCAAGCTCGTCGCGCAGCGTCAGCAGGCAGCTCGGCTCGAGACCGATGATCGGCACGCCACGTGCAGCGAAGGGGGCAAAGGCGGCCATCAGCCGATCGAGCTCGGACCTGGCCTCGTCGACGAGACCCGCCGAGAGGAAGGTGCGGCCGCAGCACAGCGGGCGGCTGCCGCTTGCGGGCTTGGGCAGATGCACGCGATAACCGCCGGCCGCGAGTACGCGCAGCGCGGCGTCGAGGTTTTCGCGCTCATAGATGCGATTGAACGTGTCGGCGAACAGCACGACCTCGCGACCGCTCTCCGGGCCGACCGTTTCCGCAGGCGGCGCGAACACGTCGCTGCGGAAGGCGGGTAGCGCCCGCCGCGCGCTGATGCCGGCAAAGCGCTCGAACAGTTTTCGCAGCAGCGGGCTCCGATTGCGCAAATTCGCGAGCGGCGCGAGGCGCGAGGCGAGACCGGCATAGCGCGGAAGATAGCCGACCAGGCGATCGCGCAGCGTCAGGCCGTGGGTGGCTGCGCGTGCCGCGAGCACCTCGATCTTCATCTTGGCCATGTCGACGCCGGTTGGGCATTCGTGGCGGCAGGCCTTGCAGGAGACGCAGAGCTTTAGCGTCTCCATCATTTCGTCGGAGGACAACGCATCGGGGCCGAGCTGGCCGGAGATCGCGAGCCGCAAGGTGTTCGCGCGCCCCCGCGTCACGTCCTTCTCGTTGCGCGTGGCGCGGTAGGACGGGCACATCACGCCGCCCTCGAGCTTGCGGCAGGCGCCGTTGTTGTTGCACATCTCGACCGCGCCCTGGAAACCGCCGCCGGCGCCGGGATAGGCGGACCAGTCGAGTTTTGTCTTGAGCTCAGCGACGCGATAGTCGGGCTTGAAGCGGAACAGCGAGCGATCGTCCATCCTGGGCGCATCGACGATCTTGCCGGGATTGAGGACGCCCTCGGGATCGAAGCGCTGCTTCACCTCCCTGAAGTCGGCGACGAGGCGCTCGCCGAACATCGTCTCGTGGAACTCCGAGCGCACGAGGCCATCGCCATGCTCGCCGGAATGCGAGCCCTTGTATTCGCGCACCAGCGCGAAGGCCTCTTCGGCGATGGCGCGCATCGCCTTGACGTCCTTCTCCAGCTTCAAATTCAGCACCGGGCGCACATGCAGGCAGCCCTCAGAGGCATGCGCGTACATCGTGCCGCTGGTGCCATGCTTGGCAAAAACCTCGTTCAAGCGCGCGGTGTAGTCGGCGAGATGTGGCAGCGGCACGGCGCAGTCCTCGACGAAGGAGACCGGCTTGCCCTCCTGCTTCATCGACATCATGACGTTGAGGCCGGCGGCGCGGAAATCGGCGATGCCGCTCTGGAGCGCGGGCTCGATGATTTCGACCACGCCGCCCCATTTGCGCTTATCGTTATTCCAGCCGAAGCCGAGATCGCCCATCAGCTCGCCGAGCTGCTTCAGGCGCAGGAGATTGTCGGCCTGGTCCTCTTCGGCGAACTCGACCACCAGCACGGCGTCCGGATCGCCCTTGATCGCGGCCGAGATGATCGGCCTGAACATCGCGATGTCGCGGCCGAGCGCGATCATGGTGCGGTCGACCAGCTCGACCGCGATCGGCTTGAGCTTGACCAGATGCTGGGCCGCATCCATCGCCTCGTAGAAGCTGCCGAAATGGCAGACGCCGAGCGCCTTGTTGCGGATGACGGGCCAGAGCTTCAGCTCGACCTTGGTGGTGAAGGCCAGGGTGCCTTCGGAGCCGACCAGCAGGTGCGCCATGTTGTTCGGCGCATTGCGCGGCACCAGCGCATCGAGATTGTAGCCGCCGACGCGGCGCTGCACCTTTGGGAAGCGCGCGGCGATCTCGTCGGCCTCGCGGGTGCCGAGATCGAGCATGTCGCGGAACAAGGCGCGCGCGCTGTCGCTGGCCTCGACGTCGGAGAGATCGCGCGACACCTCGCCGAAGCGGCTGAGCGTGCCGTCGGCAAGCGCCGCCTCCATCGACAGCGTGTTGTCGCGCATGGTGCCGTAGCGCAAGCTGCGGCCGCCGCAGGAATTGTTGCCGGCCATGCCGCCGATGGTGGCGCGGGAGGCGGTGGAGACGTCGACCGGAAACCACAGGCCGTACTTCCTGAGCTGGCGGTTGAGGTCGTCCAGCACGATGCCGGGCTCGACCACGCAGGTGCGGTTCGCGACGTCGAGCGACGGGATGCGGTTGAGGTGCTTGGAGAGATCGACGACGAGGCCGTCATTGACGGTCTGGCCGCATTGCGAGGTGCCGCCGCCGCGCGGGGTGACCTTCAGCCCCTCGTCGCGGGCAATTGCCAGGGCCCGCAGTGCCTCGTCCATGGTCTTGGGCACGACCACGCCTGCTGGCACGATCTGGTAGAACGAGGCGTCGGTGGCGTAGCGGCCGCGGCTGAAGCGGTCGAACAGGACGTCGCCGGTTAATTCCGACCGCAGGCGCCGTTCGAGCGAGGAGGCGTTTGTCATCCCTGATCCCGGACTGACCCAGCGAGGCTCAGCCTTGTTGGGTTATTCATTATTGTTCATGACCGATTATATTATGAATTCAAAATGAGCAAGCCGGCCGCCGTCAGGGCGAGGCCGGCGCGTCCTCTTGGGGCTCGGTCAGGTGCTCGATCGCGGCCGTCCGCTTGTTGCGCAGGTGCTGGAACAGGATGTCGCTGAGCTCGCTGCCGGCGCGGCGGCGCAGCGCGTCGAGGATGGCCTCGTGCTCGCGCATGGCTTCCGCCCAGCGCTGCCGCTTGCGGGCGAAATTGGCGGAGTAGCGGACGCGGCGGATCCTTCCTGCGAAGTTGGCGTAGGCCGTCTTCAGCGTCTCGTTGCGCGCGGCCGCGACGATGCTCTCGTGAATGCGCTGGTTGGTCTGGAAATAGCCGTGCATGTCGCGGTGCAGATAGTGGCCGTACATCTCGTAATGCAGCTGCTCGATCGCGGTGATTTCCTCGTCCGTAATGGCCTCGCAGGCGAGGCGCCCGGCAAGGCTTTCCAGCCCTGCCATCACGTCGAACAGCTCCTCGAGGTCGCGCTGGCTGAGCTGGCGCACCCGCGCGCCGCGGTTCGGCAGCAGCTCGATCAGGCCTTCGGCGGCGAGCACTTTGAGCGCCTCGCGCAAGGGTGTGCGGGAGATGCCGAACATCTCGCAGAGCTGGCGCTCTGGAACGCGCGCGCCGTCGGGAATGTTGCCTTCCACCACGTAATCGCGCAGCCGCAGCAGGATCTCGCCGTGGAGCGATGCCTCCTGGCGGTCGCCGCCGTTTCCGGCGGGCGGGGTGATCGGAACCCCGGTGTCGGGAATCGTGGATTTCATTTGCAGCACAGTAGTTTGCCCGTTTGGTCACGTCGACGTTTACAATCGAATACCAAATTTCGATTGAAAGGACAAAAAATGAATGCAAAATAATCGCCAGAGCCGGCCAGAACCCGCCGACAGGGAGGTTTTCATGCACCAAGGACGCCATTTCCTTCAGATTCCGGGCCCGAGCCCGGTCCCCGAGCGCGTCCTGCGCGCCATGGACATGCCGGTCATCGACCACCGGAGCGCCGAATTCGGCGAGCTCGGCCGCACCGTGCTCGAGGGCAGCCAGAAGATTTTCCAGACCGCGGGGCCGGTGGTGATCTTCCCCTCGTCGGGGACCGGCGCCTGGGAGGCCGCGATCGTCAACACGCTGTCGCCGGGCGACCGCGTGCTGATGGTCGAGACCGGCCATTTCGCCACCCTGTGGCGCCAGATGGCGGGACGCTTCGGCATCGAGGTCGACTTCGTTCCCGGCGACTGGCGCCGTGGCGCCGATCCCGCCGTGATCGAGGCCAGGCTCACCGAGGACAAGGCGCGCGCGATCAAGGCCGTCATGGTCGTGCACAACGAGACCTCGACCGGCGCAACCAGCCGCATCGCCGAGATCCGCGCCGCGATTGATCGCACGGGCCATCCCGCGCTGCTGATGGTGGACACCATCTCCTCGCTCGGCTCGGTCGACTACCGGCACGACGAATGGAAGGTCGACGTCAGCGTGAGCTGCTCGCAGAAGGGCTTCATGCTGCCGCCCGGCCTCGGCTTCAACGCGATCTCGGAGAAGGCACGCGCAGGCGCGAAGACCAACAAGATGCCGCGCTCCTATTTCGACTGGGAGGAGATGCTGAAGCCGAACGCAAAAGGCTTCTTCCCCTACACGCCGGCGACCAACCTGCTCTACGGCCTGCGCGAGGCGATCGCGATGCTGCTCGAAGAGGGGCTCGACAACGTCTTCGCCAGGCATCAGCGGCTTGCGGCGGCCACGCGCGCCGCCGTCAATCATTGGGGCCTCGAGGTGCTGTGCCAGGAGCCTTCAGAGTTCTCGCCGGTGCTCACGGCCGTGCTGATGCCGCCAGGACATGACGCCGACCAGTTCCGCCAGATCGTGCTCGACAACTACAACATGTCGCTCGGCTCGGGCCTGTCGAAGGTCGCCGGAAAAGTCTTCCGCATCGGCCATCTCGGCGAATGCAACACGCTGACGCTGCTCGGCGCGCTCACCGGCGTGGAGATGGGCCTTTCGGTTGCGGGCGTGCCACATCGCTCCGGCGGCGTCGATGTCGCGATGAAGCTTTTGGAGCGCCCGCAGGGCAATGCGTCGCCGCATCTGAAGGTGGTCGGCACTTAAGTCGCGCGGGACACGCGGGCAGCAATCATAACAACAGCAATTCGGGAGGGGTGAGATGGGAGTTCGGTTCAAGGCCACGCATGTCGTGCTGGCGATGCTCTGCGCGATGTATTTCATCACCTATGTCGACCGGGTGAACATCGGAACGGCGGCGGGCGAGATCCAGAAGGAGCTGGGCCTGTCGAACACCCAGCTCGGCCTCGTCTTCTCGGCCTTCGCCTATCCTTATCTCCTGTTCCAGGTGATCGGCGGCTGGGTCGGTGATCATTTCGGCCCGCGCAAGACGCTGTTCTGGTGCGGCATGATCTGGGCGGCCGCGACCATCATGACCGGCTTCGTCAACGGTCTCGCCGCGCTGTTCGTCGCGCGCTTCGCGCTCGGCTTCGGCGAGGGCGCGACGTTCCCGACCGCGACGCGCGCGATGCAATACTGGACGCCGGCCAACCGCCGTGGCTTCGCGCAAGGCCTGACCCATTCCTTCGCCCGGCTCGGCAATGCCGTGACGCCGCCCGTGGTGGCGCTGCTGATCCTCTGGCTGACCTGGCGCGGCGCCTTCGTCGTGCTCGGCTTCGTCAGCCTCATCTGGGGCGTGATCTGGGTCTGGTACTTCCGCAACGAGCCGAAAGAACATGCCTCGATCACCGAAGCCGAGCTCGCCGCGTTGCCGCCGCGCCCGACCGGCGAGCGGCCGCGCGTGCCGTGGGGCCCGCTGCTCGGCCGGATGTGGCCGGTGACGCTGACCTATTTCTGCTACGGCTGGTGCCTGTGGCTTTATCTCAACTGGCTGCCGCTGTTCTTCAAGAACAACTACAGTCTCGACATCAAGAACTCGGCGCTGTTCGCCTCCGGCGTGTTCTTCGCCGGCGTGGTCGGCGACAGCGTGGGCGGCGTGCTGTCGGACAAGATCCTCGACCGCACCGGCAATGTCCGCCTGGCGCGGCTGAGCGTCACCGTTGCGGGATTTACGGGGGCGCTGCTCTTGTTGTTTCCGATCCTGTTCGTCCACGACATTACCATCGTCGCGCTGTGCCTGTCGGCCGGCTTCTTCTGCGCCGAGCTCGTGATCGGCCCGATGTGGTCGATCCCGATGGACATCGCCCCGAAATATTCCGGGACCGCCGCGGGAATCATGAACACCGGCTCGGCCTTCGCGGCCATCGTCTCCCCGCTGGTCGCGGGTTTCGTGATCGACGTGACCGGCAACTGGTACCTGCCGTTCCTGATGTCGATGGGGCTGCTGCTGCTCGGCGGCTTTTCCGCCTTCCTGATGCATCCGGAGCGTCCGTTCGCGGAGGCCGAGGGGAGGCTGCCGTCCGGAAGGGTGGTGGCCGCGGAATAGGGGGCGGCGGAGGCCCGCCGCCTGTGCATGGGAGGAGCCTTAAGGAGAGGGGACAAGCCGGTCAAATGGTGCTATTCGGCGGCCATCAAAATTAAGGCAAGACCGGGAAGGACGCCGATGACCGTGCATACTGGAAGGCATTTCCTACAGATTCCAGGACCGACCAACGTGCCCGACCGCGTGCTGCGGGCGATGGACATGCCGACGCTGGACCATCGCGGTCCGGAGTTCGCCGAGCTCGGCTTCGGCGTGCTTGCCGCGATGCAGCGCGTGTTCCGCACCAAGCAGCCCGTGATCATCTTCCCCTCGTCCGGCACCGGCGCCTGGGAAGCGGCGATGGTCAACGTGTTTTCGCCCGGCGACAAGGTCCTGATGTGCGAGACCGGCCAGTTCGCCGTGCTGTGGCGCGGCATCGCCGACAAGTTCAAGCTCGACGTCGACTTCATCCCGAGCGACTGGCGCCATGGTGCCGATCTCGCCGAGATCGAGCAGCGCCTTGCCGCCGACAAGCAGCACACGATCAAGGCGGTCTGCGTCGTGCACAACGAGACCTCGACCGGCTGCGTGACGCCGCCGCTGGAGGTGCGCAAGCTGCTCGATCGCGTCAAGCATCCGGCGCTGCTGATGGTCGACACCATCTCCGGCCTCGGCTCGATGGAATACGAGCACGACGCCTGGGGTATCGACGTCTCGGTCGCAGGCTCACAGAAGGGTCTGATGCTGCCGCCCGGCCTCGGCTTCAACGCCGTCTCGGAGAAGGCGCTCGCTGTCGCCAAGGCCAACCCGGGCATGCGCTCCTATTGGGACTGGCAGGAGGTCATCAGCTTCAACAAGCTCGGCACCTTCCCCTATACGCCCGCGACCAATCTGCTCTACGGCCTGCGCGAAGCGGTCAAGATGCTGGAAGAGGAAGGGCTGGAGAACGTCTGGACCCGCCACAAGCGCCACAGCGCGGCGACCCGCGCCGCGGTCAAGGTCTGGGGCCTGGAGACGCAATGCGCCGATCCTGCCGCGCATTCCCCTGCGCTGACCGGCGTGCGCGTGCCGGATGGACACGACGCCGACGCCTTCCGCAAGGTGGTGCTGGAAAACTTCGACATGTCGCTCGGCACCGGCCTGAACAAGGTCAAGGGCAAGGTGTTCCGCATCGGCCATATCGGCCATTTCAACGATCTGATGCTGATGGGCACGCTCGCCGGCGTCGAGATGGGCCTGGATCTTGCAAAGATTCCGCACCGGAGCGGCGGCGTGCTGGCGGCCATGGACGTCCTGAAGGGACGCGATGTGGTGCCGATGGCCAAGGCCCAAGTAGCTTAAAGGCGCAGGTGGCCTGAACTAACCCAGAAAGTGAGCGCGCGATGAACGCACCGACGACGACCAACGAAGACCTGCTCTACTCCGTCCAGGACGGCATCGCGCGGATCACCTTCAACCGCCCCCAGGCGCGCAACGCAATGACCTTTGCCATGTATGACCGCATGGCGGAGATCTGCCTGGAGATCAACGCCGACCGCTCGATCAAGGCGCTGATCCTGACCGGCGCCGGCGACAAGGCGTTCGCCTCCGGCACCGACATTTCTCAGTTTCGTGCGTTCGAGACCGCGCAGGATGCACTCGATTACGAGGCCCGCATCGACCGCGTGCTCGGCACGCTCGAGCAGTGCCGCGTGCCCGTGATCGCGGCGATCGCCGGCGCCTGCACCGGCGGCGGCGCCGGCATTGCGGCCTGCTGCGACCTCCGCATCGGGACTGAGACGACGCGAATGGGCTTTCCGATCGCGCGTACGCTCGGCAACTGCCTGTCGATGTCCAACATCAGCCGCGTCGTCGCGCTGGTGGGACCCGCCCGCACCAAGGATCTGATCTTCAAGGCGCGGCTGGTCGAGGCGCCGGAAGCGCTCGCCCTCGGCCTGCTCAACGAGGTCGTGCCCGACGTCGAGACGCTTCAGCGTCGCGCCGACGAGACCGCAAAGCTCGTCGCGAGCCACGCGCCGCTGACGCTCGAGGCGACCAAGGAGGCGGTCCGCCGCATCCGCCGCACGCTGTCGCGCGAGGAAGGCGAGGATCTGATCCTCAAGGCCTATATGAGCGAAGATTTCCGCGAAGGCATGGACGCCTTCCTCAACAAGCGGACGCCGGTCTGGAAGGGTAAGTAAAAACCAGATTGATACTGCAACTATCGAAGCCCGCTGTTCCCGTCCGGGAGTTCCTGGGTGGATTGGCGTTCAGGCCCTTTACTGCGCCTATTTCTCACGAACTTTTTGATAACCCGTAGCTTTATCAATGAGGCGTATCGTACCAGAGCCTTGGAGCTGCTCTGAGATAATTCGTACGCGGTCAGCGATGTAGCGCTGGGTGGCGTTTAGGACTCCGGCGCGTTGGGCGCGCGCAAAGACATCACAGACCTCCGGAAGCAAGTTCGCTGAGTAGCCGAACGCCTTAGCGCCTTGCTTAGTGCGGAATTCAATCTGCTTAGCGATCACAGCAAAGTCTTCGCCGATGAAGGGTTCTAGGTTCTGCAATGTCAAAAGAGAAGGCAGTTTGACGCCGCCCCGGTGATGCTGACGTCCTTTGGAGAGGCGACCTAGGCCCATCATGAAGCCACTGTACGTGATCACTCGCTGCCCATCGTTCAGTCAGAACGGCAGCCTCAATCTCGTGTCTCCAAATCGAATGTCGCCTTCATGCGTCGCCTGCGGCAAATGTCTCGCCCAACGGGCTTTAACGGCCTTGCGAGCAATCTCCCTCCGCTCGTCATCTGATAGCGCAGCTGCTCTTGCCATGCCGCCAGCGGCACGGGCGGGCACTCCCCACTGCACTCTCCACCGCGTTTTCCTCCGCTCGGGGTTGCGATCCGAGCTAACACTCTCCCTTGCACCCATATTTCAGGAGTGTGGTTGGGCCAGACAATCGCAAGCACGAAATTGCACAGACGTATACAAGCTGATGCGGGGAGCTGTTCGGCTGTAGGACGTTTCGGGGCACGGAACCAAAATTGGCCTTACGAAGCGGAGCTGACGGACAGCAACGTTACTCCTCGGGCCGCGCCGGCTCATCTAATGCGACCTTAACTCGTGCGGGTGAAGAGCAGTGCCAAACTGCTGTACAGAAAGCTTTCAATATCACGTCCTTGCACCCAATTTGTGGAACCGGCGGATACGTTGCCGTGAGAGCTTGCGCAACCCGTAGCGCTTGGTAGACATCCCGCTCCTCATAGAGCTTCGGACCAAAAAGGCCTCCCAGCAATCCGCCCCAAAAGCTATGCTTGTGAGACCGTATTAGGACTCCCTTTTTACCAACAGAGATCCAACAGGCGTCTCCGCTGTCTAAGACAATTGTCGCGTCGTGGCCAAATCTCTCGTTAATGTAGAGAAGCTGCGGCATATTTCTACCAACTATTGTCTTCGACAAATCCGCTTGAACCGACACTTCGGGGGGTAACCGATCTGCGATAAGGCTGTCGGCGAACTGCGGTGCTGCCGAGTCCAGCGCGGGGCGCGGGTATCGCATCGTTCTTTCTTTCGTCAAGCCGTCGTCTTGAATTCGATCGAACGGGCGGCATAGGCTCCGATACTTGTCATCATTTATTCGCAACTGGGCCTTAATCCTTCGCACGCGCGCCCATAGCGACCGTCTCCCTAGCCCCTCCGGACGTCGACACTCCGTGGATCAGGGGGGCGGTCGCAGGTCTTGCTCAGACCTCATCAACATCTGAGTTTCTGTTGCCGGCACAACGACACTCATGGACCGCGCGCTTGCTGCTCAATGTAGTAATTGACTTATTCTACTCAATTTTTGAATAAGTTGTTCTCATCCCAAAGTCATAAGCAATGTTGCGCCGCGTGGCTTGAATCCAGCCGAATTCGCCAGCACAATGGGCGCTGAATTCATCTCTGAATTTCCAATCCGAACAAGAAATTAGGGAAGACGCACGTGGGACATGGAATGAAGGCCACGATCGTGCTGGCGGCCGCGCTTTGTGGCACGCCGGCTTTTGCCGGCTGGGAACCGACCAAACCGGTCGAGATCGTGGTGGCGGCCGGTGCGGGCGGTGCTTCCGATCAGATGGCGCGAATGATGCAGGCCGCGATCCAGAAGAACAATCTGATGAAGCAGCCGATGGTCGTCTCGCTCAAGGGCGGCGCCTCGGGCGCGGAAGCGCTGATGTACATGAAGTCCAGCGAGGGTGACCCCAACAAGGTGCTGATCGCCTATTCGCTGATCTACATGCTGCCGCTGTCGGCGAAGATCCCGTTCAACTGGCGTGAGCTGACCCCGGTTTCGGTGATCGCGCTCGACCAGTTCGTGCTGTGGGACAACAGCGCCGGTCCCAAGACGGTGAAGGAATTCGTCGAGGCCGCGAAGGCGGCGAGCTCGCCGTTCAAGATGGGCGGCACCGGCTCCAAGCGCGAGGATCACGTGCTGACCGTGTTCCTGGAGCAGAAGACCGGCGCGAAATTCTCCTATCTGCCCTACAAGTCCGGCGGCGAGGCCGCGACCCAGCTCGTTGGCAACCATACCGAGGCCAACGTCAACAACCCCAGCGAAAACCTCGAAGTCTGGCGCGCCGGCCAGGTGCGTCCGCTCTGCGTGTTCGACAAGGAGCGCATCTCCTACACCAGCAAGGTGACGGACACGCAGTCCTGGGCCGACATCCCGACCTGCAAGGAGGAGGGCGTCGACGTCCAGTATCTGATGCTGCGCGCGATGTTCCTGCCCGGCAAGGTCACGGCCGAGCAGCAGGCCTTCTATGTCGAGCTGTTCCACAAGGTGACGCAGACCGCCGAGTACAAGGACTACATGGAGAAACAGGCGTTGAAGCCGATCTTCCTCACCGGCAAGGACATGGTGCAATTCCTCGAGGAGGACGATGCCATCAACAAGGCGCTGATGACGGAAGCCGGATTCGTCGCGAAGTAGCCGTCTCTCTTGCCCTCTCCCCGTTCTTACGGGGAGAGGGCAGGGTGAGGGGCGGTCTCGGCGAGTCCAGCTTTCCCCGTCCCCGCGGAGAGTCCCCCTCACCCGGCGCTTCGCCATAGTCGAGGCTTCGCTTCGGCGTCCTAGAAAATGGCAGTGGCCTCTGCCTCTCCCGGCAAGCGGGGGCGAGGTGACATCATTCCGGCTTTGCAAAGCAGCACATGTCCCAAACCGATATAGAAATCGTCGTCGACGATCCGACCGCGCCTGAAGAGGACTCGCCCTCCATCGTCAGCTCAGGCACGATCGAAATCCTTGTCTGCCTCCTGCTGCTCGCGCTGGCCATCACGCTCGGCTACGACAATTGGCGCACCGGGGCTTCCTGGGACGCAACCGGGCCAGAGCCCGGCTATTTCCCGTTCTATCTCTCCGTCATCCTCGGCGGCGGCAGCCTCTACGGCCTGATCGCGGCGCTCGTCGCGCGCCGCGCGGCATCCGGAAGCTTCGTCACGCGCGCGCAGGCCCGCCGCGTGATGGCGGTGTTCGTGCCGACGCTGCTGTTCTGTCTGGTGACGCAGTTCCTCGGCCTCTATGTCGCGAGCTTCTTGCTGATTGCGGCCTTCATGCGCCTCGTCGGCAAGATCGCGCTGTGGAAGTCGCTGCTCACCGCCTTCCTGTTCACGGCGATCATGTTCGTCACCTTCGACATCGCCTTCGACGTCATCATGCCGAAGGGGCCGCTCGAAGCGGCCTTCGGCCACTAGGACGGACCCGCGATGGAAGCTCTCGGTCTCCTGCTTCACGGCTTCGCCGTCCTGCTGACGTGGAAGACGCTCGTGCTGATGATGGTCGGGCTGGTGCTCGGCATCTTCGTCGGCGTGCTGCCGGGCCTCGGCGGCCCCAACGGCGTTGCGATCCTGTTGCCGCTGACCTTCACGATGGACCCGACCTCCGCCATCGTGATGCTGTCCTGTATCTACTGGGGCGCGCTGTTCGGCGGCGCGATCACCTCGATCCTGTTCAACATCCCGGGCGAGGCCTGGTCGGTCGCGACCACCTTCGACGGCTATCCGATGGCGCAGCAGGGCAGGGCGGCGGAGGCGCTGACCGCGGCGTTCACGTCCTCCTTCATCGGCTCGCTGGTCGCAGTGCTCCTGATCACCTTCCTCGCGCCGATGATCTCGTCCTTTGCGTTGAAGTTCGGCCCGCCCGAGTTCTTCGCGGTGTATCTGCTCACCTTCGGCTCCTTCGTTGGCCTGGGGCGCGAGGCCAAGCACAAGACGGTCATCTCGATGTCGCTGGGGCTGCTGCTCGCCGGCATCGGTATGGACACGGTGTCGGGCAATCTGCGCATGACTTTCGGCTCGGCCGAGCTCTTGCGCGGTATCAACTTCCTCGTCGCCGTCATCGGCCTGTTCGGAATCAGCGAGATCCTGCTGACGATGGAGGAGCGGCTGGCACTGCGCGGCCACGCGGCAAGCATCTCGCTGCGCGTCGTGCTCGGTGTCTGGAAGGACCTGCCGAAATACTGGGTGACGTTGCTGCGCTCCTCCTTCATCGGCTGCTGGCTCGGCATCACCCCGGGCGGGGCGATCGCGGCCTCCTTCATGGGCTACAATCTCGCCAAGCGCTTTTCCAAGGATCCGGAGAGTTTTGGCAAGGGTCGCATCGAGGGCGTGTTTGCGCCGGAAACGGCGGCGCACGCCTCCGGCACCGCGGCGCTGCTGCCGATGCTGGCGCTCGGCATTCCCGGCTCCGGCACAGCCGCGATCCTGCTCGGCGGGTTGATGGTATGGGGGCTCAATCCGGGGCCGCTGCTGTTCGTCGAGCACAAGGATTTCGTCTGGGGCCTGATCGCCTCGATGTATCTCGGCAACGTTGTCGGCCTCGTGCTGGTGCTGACGACGGTGCCGATCTTCGCATCGATCCTGCGCGTGCCCTTTGCGGCGGTGGCGCCGATGATCGTGGTATCCTGCGCGATCGGCGCCTATGCGATCCAGAACGCGATGTTCGACATCTGGCTGATGCTGGGCTTCGGCGTCGTTGGCTACGTTTTCAAGAAGATCGGAATTCCGCTGGCGCCGTTTACGCTCGCCCTCGTGCTCGGCAACCGCGCCGAGGATGCCTTCCGCCTGTCGATGATCGGCTCCGGCGGCACCCTGAAGGTGTTTTGGTCGAATGGGCTGGTCGGCTCGATCACGACACTGGCGATCGTGCTGCTGTTCTGGCCCGTGATCGACGGCTTGCTCGGCCGGGTCGGTTGGCGGCAGCGGGACAAATCGGCAATAAAAGATTGAGTTAGATCAAAGCCTTAGTTCTACCATGTCGCCGTAGTCCGGTCGCTGGCGCCTAGCGGTTGTTTCCCGATGTTGCTGTGGCGCGACAGCCGGGGCCGGGCTTTGTGCTTATGCTCCCCGTAGACTTTCTTGTTTTTCACGGGGCATTGCAATGAAGCAGGTTGTGATGGGAATTGTGGCGGCATCGCTGGTCGCGACCAGTGCATTGGCCGCTGATCTGGCGTCGAAGCCGTATGTGAAGGCCCCCGCCATGGCCGATCCGATCTGGAGCTGGACCGGCTTCTAAGCCGGCGCCAATGGTGGCTATGGCTGGGGCCGGTCGAATGCCTCGGTGAACATCCGACAGAACGTTGATGGAGGACTTGGCGGCGTTCAGGTCGGCTACAACTGGCAGGTCGATCCAAAATGGGTTTTGGGTGTTGAGGCCGATATTCAGGGCACGGGCTCGCGTGGACGTTCGATTGATCCGCTTCTGGCGGTCAGGATCGGTTCAGTTGGATTTTCCGGCTCGACCAACAGCAGCACAGATTTCCCGTAGTTTGCGACCTTCCGCGGTCGAGCCGGGCTTTTGGCTGATCCGAGCCTGCTACTCTATGCGACGGGTGGTTTGGCTGTTGGTGAGGTCAAGTTCGGCACTCAGGCGACGCTGACCGCACAGCTATTCGATGGAAACAGCAATACGCCCATCGGTGCGCCCATCACGGTCGTTGGAACGGCGGTTTCAGAGAGCAAGACTCGCTGGGGTTGGACCGCAGGGGCAGGTGTCGAGAAGAAGTTTAACCGCAACTGGTCAGCCAAGCTCGAATATCTCTACATAGACTTGGGATCGTCCACCTATTTTGGCGGGACCGTCAATTCGACCAGCGTCTCGTTCCACGATCATGTCTTGCGAGCTGGATTCAACTACGCTTTCAGCCCGACTCCGGTGGTCGCGAAGTACTGAAATCCAGAAGGCGTCAACGAGAAGCTAAGCCCGGCCTCGCGCCGGGCTTTGTCGTTCGACTGGTGTGAGACGGTCACACCACCTTGGCGTCCTTGAGCTTGGCAATCTCGTCCGTGCCGAAGCCGAACTCCTTCAGCACTTCCTCTCTGCTCGCCGAATTCCGGCGGCCGCGCCACCATCCTGCTCGGCGTGCGTGACAGCGTCACGGGCTGGCCGACCAGGCGGATATGGCGGCCCTCCTCGTTCGGCACGTCCTGCGCGATGCCGAGATGCTTGACCTGGGCGTCCTCGAACATCTGGTCGATGGCATAGATCGGCCCACAGGGCACGCCGGCCTCGTTGAGTTCGCGGACCCAGGTCTCGGTCGACTTCGTTACCGTGCGCTTCTCGATCTCGGCGTTGAGTGCGTCGCGGTTCTTGGAGCGGGCAGGGGCCGTCGCATAGTCGGGATGGGTATAGAGCTCAGGTGCGCCGATCGCCTGCGCGCAGCGTTCCCAGATCCGCCCACCGGTCGTGGCGATGTTGATGTAGCCGTCCGAGGTCTTGAACACGCCGGTCGGGACCGCCCCCGGGCCGCGGCTGCGTCAGCTCACCAGGCGTACTTGAACACGCCCCTGCCGGAATAGCTGGTGACGTTGCCTGAGAACTCGCCGTCGAAGGTGGCGGCGATCGAGAAGCCGCTCAGCCATTTCATCTCGGCGCTGCCGCTCACGAGCGCGGACTCGGCATCGACCTTGGCGCCGTTGACGACGAAGCTGGTGCCCGGCAAGGTCTGGAACAGCGCGGTGACGGCGCGGCTCGGATTGTAGTCGTGCGCCCAGGCGGCGCGGCCACGCAGCGTCAGCACGCCGTTCTGCATGGCGTAGGACTTGTCGGTACGCAGGCCGAGCTCGGAGCG
The DNA here is from genome assembly GCF_052075915.1 of Bradyrhizobium sp. 1200_D9_N1_1. Classification (NCBI taxonomy): domain Bacteria; kingdom Pseudomonadati; phylum Pseudomonadota; class Alphaproteobacteria; order Hyphomicrobiales; family Nitrobacteraceae; genus Bradyrhizobium; species Bradyrhizobium sp. 1200_D9_N1_1. The sequence goes on from NZ_CP197226.1 coordinate 3,294,469, forward strand.
GGTATCGGTCAGCGATTGTGAAGCGTAGTTCAGGGCGAACAGCCCGCCGTTGAGGCTGACTTCTGAGTAATTGGGAAGATTGAAATTCGTCACCTGCGCCGCAGCGTAGGGCGTGATGCCGATCAGCGGCGTCGTGAAACGATAGCCGCCCTCGAAGCGCGCCGAGAACGTGTCGGCCTTGAAACGGCCCTGGAGCTGGTCGAAGCCGCCGGGCGTCACGGTGCGGTGGGTCGTGACGTCGTGCCAGCCATAGGAGAGCGCAGCCGAGACGTAGGTCGGTCCGAAATTGTGTCGGCCATAGACGCCGGCCTGGAACAGGTCGGCCGAGCCCGAACCCATCGCATTGGCGAGCGAGTAATTCAGTCCGCCGCCGCCGAGCGCAAAGCCGACCAGCGTGTCCGCCGAGATCCTGTAGTCTGCGCCGGCCGCGCCGCCCCAGGCCCGCGCCGTCAGATCCTGCGAGCCGACCAGTGCGTTGCCGCCGACCTCGGCCGAACCGCCATAGCCGGCCGCCCAGACGCTCCAGCGGCTGCTTGGCTGCGAGGAAAAAAGCGGCGCCTTGGTCGCCATCGCGTAAGCCTCGCGCTCGCGCGCGGTGGCCGGCCGCATCGCGGCGTAGGCGGCTGCCTCATCGCTTTCGGCGAACTGTGCGACGCTGCCCGCCTTGGCGAAGCCGCCGCTGCGTCCGACGACGGTCGGGTCGAGCATCAGGTTGAGGAACTGGCCGTCGGCATTGATCGCCGACTGGATGATACCGGTGCCGAGCTCGCCCGAGGCGGTGGTCAGCCCCGCTGGCGACAGTGTCGCGAAGGCCGAGGGAAATACCGCCGGTGGTGTTGAAGAAGTTGGTCAGTGTGTTCGCGACGTTCTGTTGGTTGATGTTGAGCCCGCCACCTTGCGCGAAATTGACGTTGCCGTTGAGGAACACGTTATTGAGGTCGTAGCTCAGCGTCGCGTTGAGCGTCGGCGTGTTGGAGGCGACGTTCGGGTTGAAGGTGCTGCCGGCCAGGGTGCCGGCCGCGGTCAGGATCGTATACTGTTTCTTGATCGTACCCGATGTGAAGTTGACGCTCACCGCCGCGCCGCCGAGACCGGCTGCGCCCGTGACCCGAGTGAGGCTCGCATTGGCCGAGGAGACCTGCACCAGATAGGTCGAGGCGGCGGTAAAGGTCAGCGATCCGCCGATCGTCATCGGGCCGAACGGGTTCGTCGTGCTGCCGGGCGCCAGCGTACCGCCGTTGACCGCGACGCCCGCGATCGTGCCGGTGCCGGCGAGCGTGCCGCCGGCATTGACGGTGGTCGGGCTGTTCAGGATCGAGCCGTCCACCACCAGCGTGCCGCCATTCACATTGGTGGCGCCCGTATAGGTGTTGGCGCCCGTGAGCCTCTGCGTGCCGCCCGTCAGTGTAAGGCCGCCCCCCGCGCCGGCATCATCGATCACACCCGCGAAGGTGCCGTTGCCGTTCGTGATCGTCAGCGTGTTGGCGCCGAGATTGACGTTGCCCGAGCCCGACAGCGATTTGATCGAGGTGCCAATGCTCAAGCCCGTGATGTCCAAGATGCCATTGGCAATGACATTGCTCGAGGTCGCGATGCTGCCGTCGGTCCCCCCCCCGAGTTGACGAGGTCCAGCTCCCCAAGGGCTTGGATAGTGGTCGCTCCGGTATAGGTGTTGACGCCCCCGAGAGCCTGAACGGCACCGGCCGAGATGACAATGCCGCCGCCGCTACCACCGGCAATGCCGCCGTCTCGGATCACGCCGCCGAAGACGCTGCCGGACGTGATCGTCAGCGTCTTCGATCCCAACGCGACGATGCCGCTGCCAGCGGGCGAACCAAGGCCGCGGACGGATGTGCCGGAGGTGGTCTGCGATACGTCGAGCGTGGCGTTCGCCGCGCTGAACGAGACGAACGCCGAATTCGCGATCGAGCCGGCGCCTTTCATCGCCAAAGTGGCTCCGGCATCGATCTGCGTGGCATTCGAATAAGTATTCACTCCGGAGAGCGTCTGTGTGCCGCCGAACACCTCGATCCCGCCAGTGCCCTGGATCACGCCGGCAAACTCGGTCGAGCCATTGGTGATCACCAGCCCGTTGCCACCCATGTTGACGACGCCAGAAGCGCTGCCGGCCAGCGTCGTGATTGCGTTGAACGGAACGGCGGAGGCCGAGATGTCGAACGTCGCGTCCACCGTGACGACGCTGGATGACGAAATACTGCCAAAGCCCGAGATTGCCAGTGTTCCGGCCGAGATCGTCGTCGCGCCCGTGTAGGTGTTGGTGCCGGCCAGCGTCAGCGTACCCGTGCCGACCTTGGTCAGGCCGCCGGTGCCGGAGATGATGCCGTCGACCTGGGTCGAGGTGTTGAGACTGCCGGTGCTGAGTGTGTTGGCGCCGAGAACATAATTGCCGGCGCCTTCGATCGATCCGGCCGTCATTCCGCCGCTAGTCAGGCCTGAGATATCGACGGTGCCGCCGGCATTGGCGATGAATCTGGCGCTGCCGCCGGTGGCCGCGCCGGTGAAGTTCGTCGTTGCGCCGTTGTTAGTGGTGATCGTGGCGCTGCCGGCAGAGGCCGAATTCCCGAACGTGACGACGCCGTTGTTGATGAGCCTTGCCGTTCCGGCCGTGCTGATCTGGATGAAATTGACGTTGCCGCCGACGTCGTTCGTGATGATCACGATTCCGGCGCCGCCGCTCGCGGTGCTGCTGTTCTGGAACACCAGATTGTTGCCGGAGGTGACCTCGAAGTTCTGGGTATTGACCGTGTCGTTGTTGATGATGCCCGTTCCGTTGACGATGAACGGATTGCCGATCGTGAACGTATAGGCCTGCGAGGTGTTCGCGAACTGGATCGTGCCGATGCTGACGGCGCCGTTGTTGTTGTCGACCGCCGTGCTGCCGGGGTTGGCGAAGGTCGCGGTCCCGTTCGGCACGCTCGGGTTGGACGACCAGTTGGTCGGGGCGGTCCAGTCCGAGGAGCCGCCGGTCCAGGTGCCGTCCACGGCATGCGCGGTGACGCCGCCGAGCGCGGTGGTGGCGAGGAGCGTCGCCAGGGAATGGCGCACGATGGATCTCAGCCCGTACCCGATCCGCCCACCTGCCTTTGTCGGTCCGGCCATCTCAATCTTCTCAAATTAGCAAAGAAATCATCGCGAATATGCAACCGGGGCGCGTACTGGCGTCCGTTCCCATGGCGCCGCAACGGCCTGCAATGAATGGCGATCCATTTGCGCCGAGTTCTCGCCCGTCCCGCGTCCCACGTAGAAAGTGACAATAGCGGTTCGCCGTAAGGCCTATATGAGCAAAGATCCCGAGGGGCTTGGATGCACTCTTCAACAGCGCAAGCCCATCTGGACGGAAGTAGTCTATCGCAGAACTAAGATTGTGGGCGCGCTTGGATGTATTCTCCGCGGCCATAACCACCCGGCGCGTCTACAGCTCGCGAGATTTCTCGGTAACCAGTGGCTTCATCAATGAGAGACGTCGTGCCTGAGCGTTGGAGGTGCTCGGCGATAATTCCGGCGCGGTGAGCAATGTTACGCTGGGCGACCTTTAAGACTCCGGCCCGTTGGGCGCGCGCAAAGACGGCGCAAACCTCCGGGAGGAAATTCGCCGCGTAGCGGACCGCCTTCACGCCCTGATCGGTGCGGAATTCTATTTGATTGGCCAGCACGACCAAAGCTTCACCGATAAAAGGCTCGAGATTTTGCATTGTTCGGTGACTATATCAACCGAGGCATGCTCAGGTAGCTGCAACCGTGCGCGCCGGTACCGCAAGTCTATGGAAGGTCGAGCCGATTTCGGAGGAAGTTGTTCCATGGACCTTGCCGTGACGGGCTAACGCATCCTCCAGCGTCTCGACGCAGAAGGCGGCTTCCATGGTGATCGACAGCCGCCACGACAGAACCCGGCGGGTCGCCCAATCGAGCACGACAGCAAGGTAGACGAAACCGCGCTCCATGGGGATGTAGGTGATATCCATCGCCCAGACTTGGTTCGGCCGCGTGATCGCCATGCCGCGCAGCAGGTACGGATGGATCTTGTGGCCGGGCTCGGGTTTGGTGGTGCGGGGACGGCGATAGAGAGCCTCTATCCCCATCCGCCGCGTGAGCGTTTTGACATGCCGGCGGCCGATCTTGCACCCCTCGGCAGCCAGCAGGCCTCTCAACATCCGCGAACCGGCGAAGGGAAACTCCAGATGCAGCTGGTCGAGACGGCGCATGATCGCGAGATCGGCGGCCGGCACCGACCGCGGCAGGTAATAAACGCTGCTCCGGCTGATCTGCAAAACTTCCGCTTGCCTGGTGATCGACAGATCGTGCTCACGGTCGATCATCGCTTTGCGCTCAGCAATCCCGCCTTGGTGAGCGCGCCTTCTAAAAAATCGTTCTCCAGCGTCAGCTCTCCGATTTTGGCGTGGAGCGACTTCACATCGACCGCGGGCATCGCCAGCACGCCGCCTCCCGGTCCGAAAACCTCCGAAGCGCTGCCCTCAAGCTGTGACTTCCAAGCCGTGATCTGATTGGGGTGAACGTCGAAATGCTCGGCCAGCTGGACTATCGTCCGATCACCCTTGAGGGCCGCCAGTGCCACCTTCGCCTTGAAGGCCGGTGTGTGGTTCCGGCGCGGTCGTCTGCTCATGGTCTCTCCTGTTCACGGCGATTATCGCCGCCTTCAGGCAGAAACTCCACTTAGCGACCTGTTCAAATTTGCGGAGCCGGCTCTATTAGAGCTGTCCGAGCGACTACCACGAAGGATAGGTCGGCGAGAAACGCGATCGATAGCGCAAGCAGAGGCAGAGCTAAGTGAAGTTTGCGAGCCTTAATCAGCTCTAAGATCGGCCAAGCAAGCACTACGGCGCACAGGGCAAACGATTGGCTTTGATCAATATAGTTCTTTACGGGAACTCCAGGCCGCAAATTTGCAGTCGGAGTGAGATTTGGCACGAAAACTGTGACCCAGGACAGGATCAAGAGGGCGGTACAGGATCCGAGGAATGCCCAAAGTACCCAAACCGGACGCGACGACTTATGGAGGAATATAGTAAGAAAGGCATCATAAGGAACTTTAGTGCGGGATTTACACCCGGCAGGCGAGCGGCCACAGAGACGTCGGTCGCCCACAAAGTGCCTAACAAAGCAAGCGCCTGCTTCTGGAGTGGCGTACCAAATTTATAAGTTCTTCAACGCGTATCCTCGGACATACACTAAGAACCAAGAGAGCGCTGAAGATAGAGGTGATGGTTGTGGACCATGGCAGCGACGCGACCGTGACCACAGCAAGAAGATCGCTTATGGCTGTCGAGTTCGGTAGCGTCAGATCGCGCCGGAAATGTCGGGCCCAGCCACACTGCTTCCTCTCTACGGTAGATGAGCTAAGCTGGTTTTTCATAGTCCCTCAATCAGTATGCACTGGCGCGCTTTTCCGAACGCGCACCATGATCGCAGCTCAATGACTTGAGTAAATCAGACGATGCCAGCTTCTCTCAAGCTTGCGATCTCGTAGGACTCGAAGCCGAACTCTTTCAGCACCTCGTCGGTTTGCTCGCCGAATTCCGGCGGCCGCGCCACCATCCTGCTCGGCGTGCGTGACAGCGTCACGGGCTGGCCGACCAGGCGGATATGGCGGCCCTCCTCGTTCGGCACATCCTGGGCGATGCCAAGATGCTTGACCTGGGCGTCATCGAACATCTGGTCGATGGCGTAGATCGGCCCGCAGGGCACCCCGGCCTCGTTGAGCTCGCGGACCCAGGTTTCGGTCGATTTCGTCACGGTGCGCTTCTCGATCTCGGCATTGAGTGCGTCGCGGTTCTTGGAGCGGGCAGGGGCGGTCGCATAGTCGGGATGGGCATAGAGCTCCGGTGCGCTGATCGCCTGCGCACAGCGCTCCCAGATCCGTCCGCCGGTGGTGGCGATGTTGATGTAGCCGTCAGAGGTCTTGAACACGCCGGTCGGGATGCTGGTCGGATGGTTGTTGCCGGCCTGCTTGGCGACCTCTTTCTCCATCAGCCAGCGCGCGGCCTGGAAGTCGAGCATGAAGATCTGTGCCTGGAGCAGCGAGGTCTGCACCCACTGGCCCTTGCCCGAGACCTCGCGCTCGAGCAGCGCGGTGAGGATGCCCATGGCGCAGAACAGGCCGGCCGTCAGGTCGGCGACGGGAATGCCGACGCGCATCGGGCCTTCGCCCGGCGCTCCGGTGATCGACATCAGCCCGCCCATGCCTTGCGCGATCTGATCGAAGCCGGGCCGCTTGTGGTAGGGGCCATCCTGGCCGAAGCCGGAGATGCTGCCATAGACGATGCGCGGGTTGATCTTGGCGAGGCTGTCGTAGTCGATGCCGAGCTTCTTCTTCACATCGGGCCGGAAATTCTCGACCACGACGTCGGCCTTGACTGCGAGGCGCTTGAACACGGCGAGCCCGCGCTCGTCCTTCAGGTTCAGCGTCATGGCCCGCTTGTTGCGATGCAAATTCTGAAAGTCGGAGCCTCGCCGGGGGCCGCCCGGCTGCTCGCCGCCGGCGTCTTCGGTCAGTGCATCGATCTTGATGACATTCGCCCCCCAGTCCGCCAGCTGCCTCACGCAGGTCGGCCCGGATCGGACGCGGGTCAGATCGAGCACGGTAAAGCGCGACAGGGCTTCCGAGGCATGCGGAAAGGGCATCTTGCAGGGCTCCAGGACAGATTGCGGGCCTACCATAGTGCCGAAAGACCACGCGACAAGCCCGGCCCGGCGCCGGTCCCGCCTGCCGAAATGCCATGCCTGATGCGGTACCTGCGAGATCAGCGCGGCAGGCGCTTCAACCCGGCCCGCGCCTGCTCGGCCAGGGGATCATCGCCGTGACGCGCAATGAAGAGCTCGAGCGCCTCCCGAGTTCCCTTGCGGCGTGCAGCTTCGTATTCCTCCGCCACCGCAACGGCGGGATCGCGAGCCATCGGCATGGAGGGCGCGCGCCCCGCCTTGCCGTTGTCGTCCGCCTTGGCCTTCTCCACCATGACAGGCAGTCCTCCGAGGGGTTGCAGGGGCAGTCCGGCAAGCGCGATCAGCGCGCCAAACAGGCCGGCCGGGAGTGAATGTCGTTTCATGAAGACCCTACAAATGAGGGGTGTTCCGGGAACGAAACCCCACGTTCGTCTTCCGTATGACTACGGAATCTGATGGCTAATACAGCCTTATGGAAGCGCCGCGAACGCCGCTGCCCCATTTAAACCAAACGTTTAACTCTCTAGCTAGAATTATGTGCCCCCGCGGCGAATCACACGACGCGTTGCTTTGGAGATTCAATTGGCTACCGCTGTGAATGTCAGTGCCACCAACAACGCCGAGATCGACGGCCTGCTGTCGGGCTACAAATGGTCCGGTACGATCACCTACAGCTTTCCCGACGCACCGAACGACTACGCCAATCCCTACAGCGGCGGCGACAGCGAGCCGACCACTTCGGGCTTTGCCTCGGCGCCCACCCAGATCCAGGCGGCGATCAATTACGCGATCGGTCTGATCCTCAGCTACACCAACGCCAATATCCAGTACGCGGGCACGAACGGCGCTGACATCATGATCGCGCAGTCGCCGGCGGCCAATCCGACCGCCTATGCCTACTATCCCGGCAACTACGCGCCCGGCGGCGACGTCTGGTTCGGCACTCAGTACAATTTCTCGCTGGCCAAGCTCGGGAATTATTACTTCACGACAGCATTGCACGAGCTCGGCCATGCCGTCGGCCTCAAGCACAGCCAGGAGGCCGGTGGCCCCGCCAATGTCGCGGTGCCGAGCGCGCATGACGACAGCGAATACACCGTCATGAGCTACCGCAGCTATGTGGGCGCGTCGACCACGGGCGGGTACACCAACGAAGCGTACGGATATCCTCAGACCTACATGGCCAACGATATCCTCGCGCTGCAGACGATGTACGGCGCGGACTACACGACCCAAAGCGGCAACACCGTCTACACCTGGAATCCGACCACCGGCCAGGAGTTCATCAACGGTGTTGGGCAGCTCGCGCCGGGCGGCGGCCTCGGCGGCTCGGCCAACCGCATCTACGAGACGGTCTGGGACGGCGGCGGCGTCGATACCTACGACCTGTCGAACTACACAACCAACCTCAGCATCAACCTCAATCCCGGCGCCTCGTCGGTGTTCTCCTCGGTGCAGCTGGCGTATCTCGGCGACGGCCATTACGCGTCGGGCAACGTCTACAACGCCTATCTCTATAGCGGCGACGCCCGCTCCTACATAGACAACGCCATCGGCGGATCCGGCAACGACACCATCGTCGGCAACGCCATCGCCAACGTGCTCAACGGCGGATCCGGCAACGACATGCTGGCCGGCGCTGGCGGTAACGACACCATCGCGGGCGGCGCGGGGACCGATACGGCGGTCTATTCGGGCAACATGGCGAACTACGCGATTGCGTACAACGCGGCCACCCAGACCTTCATCGTTGTCGACCAGCGCGCGGGCGCGCCGGACGGCACCGACACCTTGACCGGGATCGAGAACTTCCAGTTTGCCGATACCACGGCCCCGAGCGCCGCGCTCGTGAGCCCGCCGGTCTCCATCGAAGCCGTGGGGGCGACGAGCCTCGTCCAGGTCGGCAGCAATTTCTACATGAACCCGGCGGCCGGCTTCGGACCTACGCTGAAATACGTCGGCTCGCCGGTGGTGGCCGGCCAGTTCGGCGCCTGGACGCCGATCGCCGCGGAGCAGACCTCGAGCGGTTACGAGGTGGCGTGGAAGTACTCGGGCAGCGATCAGTTCGCGATCTGGACGACCGACAGCAGCGGCAACTTCGCCACCAGCACCGGTCAGGTGTCAGACACCAGCGCCACGCTGGAGCAAGCCGAGAGCCGCTTCCACCAGGACCTCAACGGCGATGGCGTCATCGGCATGCCCACGACCAGCATCGAAGCGTTCGGCAGCACGAGCCTGGTGCAGAGCGGCAGCAATTTCTACATGAATCCTGTAGCCGACGGCTTCGGACCTGCGCTGAAATACGTCGGCTCGCCGGTGGTGGCCAGTCAGTTCGGCGCCTGGACGCCGATCGCCGCGGAGCAGACCTCGAGCGGTTACGAGGTGGCGTGGAAGTACTCGGGCAGCGATCAGTTCGCGATCTGGACGACCGACAGCAGCGGCAACTTCGCCACCAGCACCGGTCAGGTGTCAGACACCAGCGCCACGCTGGAGCAAGCCGAGAGCCGCTTCCACCAGGACCTCAACGGCGATGGCGTCATCGGCATGCCCACGACCAGCATCGAAGCGTTCGGCAGCACGAGCCTGGTGCAGAGCGGCAGCAATTTCTACATGAATCCTGTAGCCGACGGCTTCGGACCTGCGCTGAAATACGTCGGCTCGCCGGTGGTGGCCGGCCAGTTCGGCGCCTGGACGCCGATCGCCGCGGAGCAGACCTCGAGCGGTTACGAGGTGGCGTGGAAGTACTCGGGCAGCGATCAGTTCGCGATCTGGACGACCGACAGCAGCGGCAACTTCGCCACCAGCACCGGTCAGGTGTCAGACACCAGCGCCACGCTGGAGCAAGCCGAGAGCCGCTTCCACCAGGACCTCAACGGCGATGGCGTCATCGGCATGCCCACGACCAGCATCGAAGCGTTCGGCAGCACGAGCCTGGTGCAGAGCGGCAGCAATTTCTACATGAATCCTGTAGCCGACGGCTTCGGACCTGCGCTGAAATACGTCGGCTCGCCGGTGGTGGCCAGTCAGTTCGGCGCCTGGACGCCGATCGCCGCGGAGCAGACCTCGAGCGGTTACGAGGTGGCGTGGAAGTACTCGGGCAGCGATCAGTTCGCGATCTGGACGACCGACAGCAGCGGCAACTTCGCCACCAGCACCGGTCAGGTGTCAGGTACCAGCGCCACGCTGCTGCTGGCGGAGGCCCGGTTTCATCAGGATCTCAATGCCGACGGGACGATCGGGCCGGTTGCGTCTCACGCAATCGACTGGCATCTCCATGTTTGAACACTGAGCCCCATCGCATGGGACAGCAGCGACTGCCGCGATACGGTGGAAGAGTGGCTGCGGCGGGTCATTCGGCCCTGAACCCTCTGTTTCCCAAAGGCGAGGGACGGCTAGCCAACCCGGTGATATTCAGCGCCTCGCAGTTCGCTTTCGTGTCGGCACGGTCGTCGACGTTCACATAAGCTGCGTGAAGCAACGATGCCCGGTCGCCAGGTGTTTGCGGAAACCGGGGCCGATCCCAGACCGCAGCAGGCACTCAATGAAAGTCGTCATTCTCGCGGGAGGTCTCGCACCCGAATCTCCGAAGAGACCGACGCGACGCAAGCCCATGGTCGAGATCGGCGGCATGTCCGACGTGACCCTCCATCTTGCCGGGAACCGGATGGAGGTCAACCGCGAAACCACCGAGCCCTGGCGGGGTCACGCTGGTCGATACCGGCGACAACACCCAGACCGGCGGCAAGCCGAAGCGGCTATGTGGCGGATGTCCCGTTTTTTGCGTTGATCTATGGCGACGACGTCGCCGACATCGATCTCGGCGCCGAGACCGCCTTTCACAAGGCGCACGGGCGCCGGGCACCGTCTCGGTGGTGCGGCCGGCCAAGCGGTTCGCGGCGATCGCGATCGAGGGCGATCGTGTCGTCAATTTCGAGAGAAGCCAGGCGACGACGGCGGCTGGATCAACGGGGGATTCTTCTTGCTGTCGCCGTCGGTCGGTGACCAGCGGGCGACAGCATGATCTGGGAACGCGACCCCACCTAAAACGCAATGAGATTCGATGAATCGTCATCGCGCTTTAGGTTATTGTTTGCAAGATCTTTTCGGAAAACCGCTGCGTACTTTTCCGGATCATGCTTTAATTCCGGCCAGCGCGCCGCCATAAGCCGCGCATGACGTATCCGATATCGCGGTGGGCAAGCATCAGGGCGAGGCGGCGCAATTGGGAGTAGGCGACGCTCAAGCCTGATGGTGCGCGTCCACCGCGAATTGCCATGTTCTCCTTCGCAAAACGTTCGGTGAGGACACTCGTTTTCGATTGACCATGATACCGGAGGCAGCCCCAATGCTCCCGAACGTGGACCGCGCGTCCAGACTTGAGGAGGCGCATGAACCAATCATAGTCGAACGAGCAATTGTACTGCTCATCGAGAAATCCAACGCGCTCATGCAGGGCGCGGCGCCAGAATGCCGCCTGGTTCGCGAGCACCATGCCCTCTGCGAATAGGCTTCCGTAGGTTGGCTTGACATATCTGACATCACGGATCGGCGTGCCAGCTTCATCGACGAGGACGATATCGGCCAGAACGATGTCGGCATCGGGAAAGCGTCGAGTGGCGACGGCAAAGGATTCGAAAGCTCCGGGCAAATAGAAATCGTCGGAATTTTGCCAGCCTACCCAGTCGCCGGTAGCGCGCTCGAACCCCTTGTTGAGAGCGTGCACTTGGCCGCGATCTTTCTCGCTAACCCAAAATGTTAAGCGGTCACTGTAGCTTTCGAGGATCTCGCGGGATCCATCTGTGGAGCCGCCGTCGATGACGATGTATTCGAGCCCAGGATATTTCTGGTCAAGAACGCTGTCGAGCGTCTGCTGCAGGAAAGGTGCTTGATTGAAGGACGGCGTGACGATCGACAGGGTCGGGAAGGAGGCGGTCGTCCCGTGGAAAGCTTGGTCATTCCTCATAATCATCTCACCGAGAGTTTTCAGAATTTGGAATAGGCCTGCCGCGCAGGTGCGGATGCTCGGATCGCGTGACCAGTGATGCTGAAAAGCCCAGCAAGAGACTAGCTGTCGACGACAAAAGAATCCGTCCATAGAATTGATCGAGAATTATGAAGAATGAGAGCAATGCGAGCACAACAATCACTGGGCGACTTTTGCAAGGGAGACGATTAATCGTCAAGCCGATTAACGAGAATATCGCTGTGGCGAGCAATAGTGCGTACGCGATGCCCCCAACAGCGCCCATCTCGACGAAGGCTTGTAAAATCGTGCTATGCGGAAAGCTGCCTGGGCAAGTGTGGGCGGCGAAGTTTTCGAGCCCGATTCCGAATACTGGCGTTTCTTGAAAAAGTAAGAAGCCTTGTTGAAGCAGCCAAATCCGAATCGGCGTCGAATCAACCATTTTATTGAGTTGATCACACTCCGCCCGCGAGTCTCGTCCCAAGCCCGGAACTCCCAAGCCCGGAACTCCGAAGTCCGGAACGCCAGCGCCCGCCGGCGGTTCTAGCGGCAGATAGGTGCGCACCATGAAGTCGCGGGCAACGTGGTTCAATATCAGTGCGAGCGTGGCTCCGACAAGTATGGCGGCGAAAACGACAATGCGCCCGCGGCGTCCATCGCGAGTGGGAGCCAGTACCATTAGCAAGGCAGTCGCGATGTCCGCGATAACGACGCCGCGCGCCCCGAGTACCACGAGATCAGCGGTGACCAGCGCGGCGATCATCGGCCTCGCATAGGTTGCGAGCGAATATTTTGCGGACGCGTCGCTGACTTGGATCACAACGGAGATGCCGAGCGCAACGGCCACGATTAGTACGCCATGGTTGAGGCCCAGCATGACCGGTCGTAAATTATCGCCCGCCGTCAACTGCAGCGAGAACTGCCACGTGAACACTGCTGCGCTTACTGTCAGCGCTATCGCTCCGAGGATCTTGAGAATGCGCGTTATGTCCTGCGCGGAAACGAGCCTTGCTGCAGCATAGGGGCCGACCCAGAACGTCACGAGGAGGGCCCAGTCGCGTAGGCCTGCATGGAGTGTGAAAACCTTGAGATGGACCGCAAGCAAGACGGAAACGAGGCAGAATGTAACGTCTATTGCTGTAATGCTCACCTGGCGACGGATGAGGTTCGGCAGAAGGAGAGCCAAAGGTATAAACCAAACAGCTACGGACCAGACAGTAAAATATGAGGATTCGTGGTTGATACCTAACAATTGTAATGAGAGAAAATACACTAGCGATGCGATCGGCAGGAGGCTCAACAAAGTGAGGCTGAGTGATCGAAGTAAAACGCCGCTCATCGTTCACAAGCTCTCTTCCGAAAGTTACCTTGGTCCTCGCATTGAGGTTTGCATCATCAGATTGACGCGGAAAAGCAGGCCGCGCAAAAGGTTTCTTGCTCTTCGATAGAATAGCGGATCTACGATGCTCGCGAGCTCGGCAAGCGATGCTTGATTGATTGCAACCTGGTCCGGCATCGGCGGCGACGATTCCGGTAACTCGTGATTTAGGCCTCGCCATAGCAATTTTGAACGTGACGTATGAGTTCCCGAGCTGTCGAGCCCATCATTCCGAACGAGGCTGATGGGAGGGTAGAGCACTAGCCCATCTCGGCGGAACACCGACCAGTACCATCGGATTGCCCAACTATCTATGCGGCCCGCTTCTTGCCTTTGTAGCATGTCGTAATAGCCGAATAGCCCACCAAGGTCGAAGCGCGATCTAAGTGCGTAGTTGGAGCGCAAGGCATCGGTATCTCGGGCATCGGGATCAAAATCGTGCCACGATCGTTCCCATGTAGCCCAGCCCCAAGACGTCGTGATTGGCAAAAACCGTGCTGTTGAGTTCGGCGATGCGTTGCTTCGCGCAAACGCAAATCCGGAGATCTGCATAACGCGTGGATCACCTGCAAAGGTATCAAGGCCGGTATTCATATAGTCAAGAAATGCAGGTGAGACGGTCAGGTCGTCTTCGACAACAATGACGCGGCCGTATTGTTCGCACAAGCGAGTGACACCGGCGATGATCGAGCGGGCGAGGCCCTGGTTCTCGGTCGAGATGACGAGGGTCTTTCGTGGATGGTCGAAGGCTTCGACGATGGCGCGCACATCCGCAACCGCCTGCTCGTCGCGCGTGTCGCGAGGGCCGTCGCAGAAAATATACAAATCAATGTTTTCTATTCCCCTGCAGCGAGCGAGCGATGCTAGCGTGGCTCTCGTCTTGTCAGGTCGGCGAAAAACGAAAAGTGCAATCGGAGCAGCCATTTTGGAGTTGTTCCGTTCTCCCGAATTCAGGACTTACCCATCCATACTTCGGCCGCTTGCGACCATGTGTCAAGAAGTGCGGGCTGTTGGAGAAGATTTAAATGAAGTTCGCAGCGATCTCTTGCTCTAGGTCGTGGCACTTGAAGTTGCAGTATGTAGTCTTCAATTGATGCGCGCACTTCACGTTGATCCCCTAGCCGTCGCGCCGCATGATGATCATGGATCCGCCGGCAGCCTTGGTGTGCCGCGGTCTCTCGAATACGTCGGCGCAGCCGGGCCTGACTGTGGTACCGAAGGTCCGTGATGAGTGCCGCGACAAGCGGGAACCGCGGGACGGGCCGCTTCTGATCGAGACTGCGAAGCGCGCCCCAACTCCAGGGCGTGTGCGCGAGATCGGCTCCTCCTCATCCGAGGGTCCTGCCTCCGTCGGCTGCAAGCCAGCTCGATCTGTGCGCTGCAACCGGGACTTTATCGATGGCCGAGGCCCTTGCCAAGGCTAGCTGAGCCGGAAAAAATCGCACTGAGGCTGGTCCAAGAACTCGGGGGACCAGCGCATCCTAGATTGGCCCCGACCTCGGCGGGACCTCCTGCGATCTCGGCAAGGAAGGTCCCCAACGATCCCATGAGGTCATCGATCAGGCGGACCGTTAGCGGCAATTATTCGCGGTAGACGATCCAAGCGAACCTCGTTATGACCCACACATAGACCTTGAGGGGCAGGTGGTGACTAGGAGTTGGTCGTGTCGCGAAGCCTGAGCGGAGAACTTGCCGAAGCTTTTGAGGCTGCAGTCGCCCGGCGGAATGCGTCACGGATACAGCGACTGGTCGCCGACCCCCTGCGCGCTGTGACGCCTGCTTTTCTACGGAGGCTCGGGCGCGTCAAGGAAGTTCCTGCCCAAACGTTCTGGGGCGAGACGATGCGGGTTGTGGTTCCCGAGCCGGTTTCGGCAATGATCTATCGCTTCGGTTATTACGATGAGAACGTTTGCCGTTTCTTGCTTGCAGCTCTGCACGAGGGCAACACGTTTGTGGACATTGGCGCTCACTTTGGTTTCTTTTCGAAACTTGCCGTGCGGCTCATTGGAGGGAGCGGGCATGTGGTCGCGTTCGAGCCCATGCCGCGGACACGCAGCCTGCTGAGCGCGAACCTTTCCGGCTCCATCGGAGCTGGTTGCGCAAGCGTCGTCGAGTACGCCGCTTTCGATGAGGAAAAAACGCTCGAGTTTCGCGACTACGGGGATGCGCATTCATCGTTCAACTCTGCATTCGTTGGACGCGGGCTCGAGCGAACCGGAATCCCTGTCGATGTTCGGGCACGCCGCTTCGACGATATCTGGAACGAGCTGGGACATCAACGCATCGACGTCATGAAGATCGATGCGGAGAGCGCCGAGCTGAGGGTCTTGATCGGTGCCGAACAATCGCTTGCGAAATACAAGCCTGTCGTCATCGCAGAATTCGGCGATTTCGACCTTCCAAACGTTCCCGCTTCGCGATCCATCGTTGAATGGCTGCTTCCCCGCGGTTACGTCGCGTTTGAGGCATCAAGAAGTGGCCCCAGGCCACACCAGACCCAGGTTAGGTATGGTTATACCAATCTGATGTTTGTGCCGCGCGACAAGCTGGGGCTTATCGATGCGCGCGACAGTCACTAGGCAGGCGATAGCCTCCCTGGCCGATGTTGCTATCCAGGGCGTCGCACTCGCATTTCTGTACGGGTACCTCCTGCGTGCTCTCGGCTCGGATCAGGTCGGTCTTTGGGCAGTCGTTTTCAGCATCGCCGCGATTGGACGCGGAGCCGATCTCGGGCTGTCGAGGGGATTGATACGTTACCTTCCATTGCAGACCGATGACCCTCGGCGATCCCCGGATCTGGTCGATTCCGCAGTCGTGGGGACTCTCGTTCTACTTGCGCCGTTGGGCCTCGTCTCGGCCGCAGCATTGTGGTTCTTGATCCCGTTATCCGTCCAAGGTTCCTTGCATGAAGCGCGGGCGCTGGTCCCATGGGCGCTGGTGCTGCTTGCGGTCATGACGATGGGGCAGGTTTATTTGAATGCGCTTACGGCGGTTTTTCGTACCGACCAGCGATCCTATGCAAACATCACCGCGACCCTGGTCATGCTCTCAGCAACCGTATCCCTTGTGCCGGTCTACGGACTTCTCGGTGTCGCATCGGCGCAGATCATCCAACACGTTGTTTCGATCGCAGTTTCTGCCTTGCATCTGAAGCGCAGCCTTCCGGGATTTCGCTTTGTGCCACGAAGAGCCGGGCGCAAGGACATGCGCCTGCTTTTCGCTTACGGATTGAAGTTGCATGTTGCAGGCCTTGCCATGTTGGTATTTGAGCCAGCTACCAGGATCATCTTGGCCAGGGTCGAAACGCTCGACGCCGTCGCCTACTACGATATGGCCTCTCGCTTGCTCCAGCAGGCGAGAAACCTGATCGTCATGGCAAATCAGGTCATGTCGCCCTACTTTGCCCGGCTTTCCGCGCTCTCTCGCGTAGAGCTTCTGGCTGCCTACCGCTCCGCCTTGTCCATGACGCTCTTCTTCTCGCTGCCGACGATGGCATTCCTTGTCGTGTCGGCTCCCCTGATCGCAATACTGTGGATAGGCAAGAGCAACGATTCTTTTGTCGTCTTCGTTGCGGTACTCAGCGTAGGTTGGACCATCAACATTTTGAGCGCGCCCTCCTACTTCCTGGCGACCGCCGCGGGATACCTGTCTCCCGTCATCGTTTCCCACCTGCTGATCTCCGTTGGCAGTTCCGTTCTTGCGTATGCATTCAGCCTGCTCGCGGGTGAGCGCGGAGTTGTTGTCGGCGTCACGTCCGGGCTCGTCGTCGGAAGCGTTTGGTGCATGCGAATGGTGCATGCCAAGAACCTTGGCGGGTCGGAACATCTGTGGCGGCCTTCGGATCTGCGCTTTGCAATTCTTTGCGTCGTTGCGCCGATAGCAAGCCTGACATTCTATTTCGCTATGCGCGCGTCGCTCGGCACATCGACAAGTGCGCTGGCGGGGTTGGCTGGCGGGACGCTCGTGATCGGATTGGCCGTCTTGACCAATCCCTCAACAAGGCTGATACGCGATAGTTTGCTGCCGTCGCTAAAGCGGCATGGCGGAACGAAGGCCGTTGACATATGAGCATGAAGCACCTCGCCACTGCATTTCTCGCCAAGTTTGATCTTCACATCGAACGCTTGTCCAAGCACCCGAAAGAAACGCTTCTCGGAATTTCGGGCGAAAACGTACGAAATGTGCTGGATATCGGAGCCAATACGGGACAGTTCGCGCGTGTGGCGCTCAACCGATTTCCCCGCGCGAAGATCTGGTGCTTCGAGCCGCTTCCCGCGGCATACAAGCTCTTGAAATGCATGGAACAGGACAGTGACGATCGCATGACCGCCCTGAACTTCGCGCTCGGGGCCAGGCCAGGTGTGGTGAACATGCACTTCCATAGCGAGCACTCGCCGTCGTCGTCACTGATGCCGACGACTGGGATGTGTGAGGAGCTCTTTCCCCAAACTCGTGCTCAGACCAACTTTCCCGTCGAAGTCAGGACGTTGGACGGCGTGTGCGCCGAATTCCCGACGCCACCGCTCGAAGATCTCGTGATCAAGATAGATGTTCAGGGTTATGAAGCCGAAGTCATTGCGGGAGGCAGGAAAACGATAGCGGCGGCGAAGGCGGTGATCGTCGAGATTTCCTTTGACGAGCTCTACAAGGGAGCTCCAACCTTTGAAGACCTGAGTAAACTTCTGGGTGAGACGGGACATCGTTTCGCCGGAGCCATAGAGCAATTCACTGCAGGGGACGGCCACGTCATCTTCATGGACGCACTGTTCAAGAAGCTCGGATAATCCTCGGCGACAGAAGGATGAGACACTGCCTTGGCGGCCAGCATTTCGTGATAGTCGTTGCCGTTTCGCGAAGCCGGCCGTATGACGCGACATGTCGGAAGGATACGCGTGTGATTGCGAGCCGCCTTTTGTCAGCGAAGGTCTTCTAGCCATGTGTGGGATTGCGGGTATCGTTGATTTCCGTGGCAACGCGATTGAGCAGGAGGCGATATCGCGCTTGACGAATCTCCTGGCCCATCGCGGCCCGAACGGCGCGGGGACCTGGTTCAGTGCCGATCGCGATGTCGCCATGGGGCATCGCCGGCTGGCGGTTATCGATCCGGGAGAGGGCGGCTACCAGCCGATGTTGTCGGCTGATCGTCGCCATGTGATCGTCTTCAATGGCGAAATCTACAATTTCCTCGAGCTTCGGCGCGAACTCGAGGAGCGGGGCGCGATCTTCCGCACTCAATCGGATACCGAGGTCATTCTTGCTGCGTGGCGGGAATGGCGGGAAGGGATGTTGTCGCGCTTCAACGGTATGTGGGCGCTGGCAATCTACGACACCGAAACAAGGGAACTGTTCCTCGCGCGCGACCGCTTCGGCATCAAGCCGCTGCTCTATGCGATGTCGCCGGAGCGCTTTGTTTTCGCATCGGAGCAGCGCGCTCTGGTGCGAAGCGGTCTGATCGGGACGTCGCTGGATGTCGACGTAGCGCGGCGGCTGTTGCTGGATGCCTTCGGAGTCGAAGGTAGCGAACGGACCCTCTGCCAGGACGCGCGCCGCTTGCAGAGCGGCCATTGCTTGTGGTTGCGTCACGGGCAGCTGGAGATCCGACGCTGGTGGCGCACCATCGATCACTTGCCGGAGGTGCCGAAAACCGAAGCCGAGCGCGTCGAACGTTTTCGCGAGTTGTTCCAGGATGCCGTCGCGCTGAGGATGCGCAGCGACGTGCCAATCGGGACCTGCTTGTCGGGAGGGTTCGATTCGTCAGCGGTGATTTGCACCATGGCTTCGCACGAAAAGGCCGGGATGGGACCGCGCGACAGTACGTCATGGCGCCACGCCTTCGTCGCAACATTTCCGGGCGCATCGAATGATGAGCGGCCAATGGCCGAGGAGGCGGCCGCGTGGGCGGAAGTCAACCCGACCTATCTCGAGATCGGTCGGGCGGACGCACTGACGGAGCTGGACCAGATCCTCGACGACAATGATGACGTCTATATCGGGCTCCCGAGTGCGATCTGGTTGATCTATCGTGAACTCAGACGTCAGAACGTGCCGGTGTCGATCGATGGCCACGGGGCCGATGAGTTGATGGGGGGCTATTTCCAGGGAGGGCAATACGGCGCTTTCTGGATTAGAAATGCCCTTGCGGGAATTTCCTCGAATTCAGCGTTGACCAGGCGCGGCGTCGATCTGTTGAGGGCGCTGATGATCAAGCGTCAGGGGCAGTATTTCCTGCGCGGCGGACTGCGCCAGGTTCCCGGCCAGCTCAGTCTTGTGGGCGATGACGACGTGCTGCCGCGCGATTGGGGCTCGTTCAATCGCCGCCTCTATCGAATGTTTCACGGCACCGTATTGCCGACAATTCTGCGAAACTACGATCGCCTCTCTATGGCCCATGGCATCGAGGTCCGGATGCCGTTCATGGACTGGCGCCTGGTGACCTACACGATGGCGTTGCCGGAGAGCAGCAAATCCTCCAGTGGTCTCACGAAAGTCATTGCGCGGCGGGCAATGGAAAACCAGATGCCGGAGTCCATCCGCATGGGACGCCGGAAGGTGGGGTTTAACTCGCCGATGCCGGAGTGGTTGAACGGGCCTCTTGCCGGCTGGACGGCCAGCCTGCTCGATCAGAACGTTCCGGCATTCGCCGAGTTGGTGGACGAGCCTGCATTGCGCCGGGCGGTCGGCCGCTTGACAACATCGAAGGCCTGGGATTGGGAATCGGTCGGACGGGTTTGGCCGTATCTGAACATGAAATGGATGCTGGCGAGGCGCACTTGACGAGCTACGTGGGCCCTTGGAGGCCGATCGACGTCGTCATCGTCGGCGGCTACTCGCGACACCATTCTGCGCGCGCTAGGACGTTGGAGCAAGTCGCGGCACTTTCCAATGCCTATGAAGTGGCGTTTCACCTGGATTCGTCGCGTCTGACCCGGTTGGCCGAATCCACACTCGGCCGCTTGCTCCCTGGCCTCGGGAAGCACAGGCGACCGCGGGCAGTTGCCATGATCGCCCGCCCGCCGGTATTCGGACGGCGCTTCTACGAGCTTCTCGGAGCTTCAAATTGCGCTCAACGGCGCGATTGACATGGCTGGAGCCGACCGCGGAAACATGCGGTGTTTCGAGGCGATGGGCTGCGGCGCCCTTCTGGTTTCGGACAATGGGAATTATCCGCCTGGCATGACTCCGGGCGTGACTATCGAGACCTATGGGTCAGCCGAGGTTGCGGCATCAACAATTTCGCAGGCCCTGATGAACTGGCCTCGGTCGGCTGAGATCGCAGCGCGCGGCCGGAACGAATTGAACCGCTTCTACACAAAGACGCGCCAATGGCGTGACTTCGTCAACCTGGTGGAACGCATATAGCCAGATGTCGGTACAAACAAGGGGCGTGCGGACCCATGTCGCTGGTTCCGCTTGCATGATATTATATGATGCTGTTCAAGCAGGCGGGCGATAACTATAGGGAACGGGCACCTCATGCTCCTCTCGGCCATCGCCGCACAGGAGATCAACGGATGCACGTGGACGGTGCCTTATTCAAGGCGAAAGAGCTGCTGGACGCGACGCTGCTGCCGGTACATGCCTTGAGAGGCTGTCCGCCATGGAGCCTTGGATACTACACCCGGAAAAAGCGCGCTATCGTGGATGCAATCGACCAGAACGTGGTTCGTCCGAATGCCCCCCTTCCAGCGGGCTTCGGCATCGGGCTAGATGAGCGCGTGGTGGAATACCCATGGCTTTTTTCGTGCCTCAGAGCATCCGGTCAGCTCGGAAAGGTATTGGACGCGGGCTCGACCCTCAATCACGAGTACATTTTGAGCCGTGATCCTCTCGATAAGGCGGATTTGACCTTGATGACCCTGGCGCCGGAAAAGCGGTGCTACTGGCACATGGGCTACTCCTACGTTTTCGGAGACTTCCGCAAAAGTCCGTTTCAGGACGCGTTGTTCGACACGCTGATTTCTATCTCAACGCTCGAGCACGTTGGACTGGACAACACGTTGTTGTACACCAATGATCGTAGCAAGGCCGAAAGCGACCAGTTCGGGTTTTCAGCTGCAATGTCCGAATTCAGGCGCATCGTCCGGCCGGGTGGCCGCTGCTTCGTCACTGTTCCTTACGGACAGTATGAGGATTTCGGCTGGTTTCAGCTGTTCGATGCCCAAATGCTGGAGCGGCTTATCAATTCGTTCGGACCGTCAACTCATCAGGTCGAGTTCTTCAGCTACCGCCGGCAGGGCTGGGAAAGGGCGACGCAGGCGACCGTCGAGAGCGCGACCGCATTCGATCCTCACAGCGGGAGGGGGCGAACAGAAGATAAGGCCGGGTGTGCGCGTGCAATCGCCTGCATCCAAATGACCAGATGAACCTCGATCTCCTGCTGCAACGGCTATTAGGGCGACCCACTTGCGAGCTCGCCGCCGGCGCGCGCCTTCTAAGGACCGCGAGGATTCGGAACATCCGTCGCGATGCCAAATCTATCCGCATCGGCGAGCACAGCATCATCCGCGGCGAACTGCTGACGTTTGCTCACGGCGGACGAATCGAAATCGGCTCCTGGTGCTACGTCGGCGAAGGCGCGCGCATCTGGTCGGGCTGCTCGATATCGCTCGGTGATCGCGTGCTGATTGCACATGGAGCCAACCTGTTCGACAATCTTACGCATCCGATCAATCATCATGACAGGCATAAGCAGATCAGGGAGATCTTCACGAAAGGCCATCCTGCTGAAATCGATCTGGACGACCGGCCAATAGCGATCGGAGACGACACCTGGGTGGGGGCGGGCGCGTATATTCTTCGAGGCGTTCAGATCGGCGCGCGCGCTGTGATTGGTGCGGGCGCGGTCGTCACCAAGGATGTCGCGGCGGATACCATCGTCGCAGGCAATCCGGCTGTGATGGTAGGACGGGTGGACGAGTCTTATGTGTAATCCGGCCGACCGCATCCATCTGACCTGCCACGAGGGTGCCCCATGAGCGTTTGGGTCACCGGCGGCAATGGCTTCATCGGGCGTCATCTCATCGCTCATCTCGCACGGGAGGGCGAAAGAGTGTATGGCATCGGTCACGGTGCTATCGACGAGACGGATCGACGGAAGCTTGGGCTGTCTGACTGGATTAATGGCGAGATCAGCGCGCCGAATCTGGACGGCCTTGTTGAGCGCGGGGGCGCTCCCGGCGCCATCTTCCATCTCGCCGGCGGTTCATCGGTCGCGCGTTCGATCGAGCAACCTTATGAAGACTTCTCTCGCACCGTCGGCGCGACGGCGAGCCTGCTGGAGTGGCTGCGCTATTCCGCGCGCGAGTGCCGGCTGGTCGTCGCCTCTAGCGCGGCGGTGTACGGTGCGCATCATGCTTGCGCGATTTCGGAGCAGGCCAGCACGCAGCCCATGTCGCCCTATGGTCATCACAAGCTGATTATGGAGCAGCTTTGCCGCAGCTACGCAGATTCCTTCGGTATCCGCGTGACCATTGTCCGCTTATTCTCGGTCTATGGTCCCTCGCTGCGCAAGCAGCTGTTGTGGGACCTCTGTGTGCGGCTTGGACAAGGTCAACGCGAGCTCATGCTCGGGGGCACCGGCAACGAGACGCGTGACTGGATCGATGTACGGGATGTCGTGCGGCTCCTTGCGAGGCTCCAGCACGGTGACAGTACGCCCCTGAAGGTGCTGAATGGCGGCAGCGGCATCCCGACCAGCGTCGCTGAGATCGCCCAAATCGTGACGAACGCCTGGGGTGGCAATATAGCGGTGCGGTTTTCGGGCATTGTCCGCGCTGGCGATCCCTTTAGCCTGGTCGCCGACGCCGGGCAACTTGCCGTCCTTCCGTTCAACTGGCGCATTCCGGTGCATGACGGCATCGCCCAATATGTAAGCTGGTTCAAGGGGCAGTCGCATTGAGCATCGCTCCCCCCATCCGGCTCGCCTTCACCTTGATTTCTCGCAACGCTTGGGCGGGCGGTTACAATTATCAGCTGAACCTGTTCCACGCCCTTGCAAAATACTGCCCGGGCGTGATTACGCCTGTGGTGTTCGCGGGCGAAGGTCACGATGCCAGCGAACTCGCGTCCATTCGACAGGTGCCGGCGACCGAGACCGTTTGCTCGGTGCGTTTCGATCGCTCTGCGATGATTTCGTTGCTGCCAACCATGTTCGCCCAGGATCGCGGTGCTATATCCAGCTTTCGCAGCCACAAAATCGATGCGATCTGGGAGAACGCCCGCTTCTTCGGATGGAAGTCTCCCTATCCGACCGTGGCCTGGATCCCGGACTTCCAGCATCGGCAGTTGCCACATTTGTTCTCAAACAAGGCGAGGCGCCGGCGTGAACTGGGTTTTCAGCTGCAGGTCCTGTCCGGCCGCACCATCATTCTGAGCAGCCGCAGCGCCGAGCGCGACTGCCTTTCCTACTATCCGAGCACCACGGGCCGAACCGCAGTCGTGAGGTTCGCCAGCGAGCCTTCGGCCGAACTGCTCAAGCTGGATCCGGTGCAGGTGCTCCAGAAGTATGATCTGCCGAGAACGTTTTTCTATGTCCCCAACCAGTTCTGGCGTCACAAGAATCACAGGATTGTCATAGACGCGCTTGCGCTGCTTGCGCAGCGAGGCGTCAATCCGGTTGTCGTTGTATCCGGCGGTGGTGATCCGAATGATCCGGGATATCTCGATCAAATAGTGGGTGAAGCGGCAGGCCGCGGCCTGGCGCAGCAGTTCCGCTACCTCGGCATGATTCCGCTCGCCGAAGTCTATGCCCTTCTGCGTGCCAGTGCCGCGCTGATCAATCCATCTCGCTTCGAGGGCTGGAGCACCACGGTCGAGGAAGCAAAGTCGTTCGGCGTGCCGATGATGCTGTCAGATATCGACGTGCACCGTGAGCAGGCTGGAGAGCGCGCACGATATTTTGGCACGGACGATGTTGCTGCGCTTGCCGCCCATTTGCAGGCTTTCGTGCGCCCCGCCTTTGTGGTGCGCGAGATGAACGAGCAGCTGAGCGAGCGGGTGCGGGAGTTCGCGGAGAGCTTCGCCTCGACGATCAAAAGGGTCGTTCGAACGCATCGATATTGAGCGGAATCTGCTGGAGCGCGCACCGCCATGAACCAACCGGTCGTCCTCGTCACCGGTGCAACCGGATTTATCGGACGCAATCTTGTCCCGTTGCTTGAGAGCCGCGGCTATCGCGTGCGCCGGGCGCTACGTGCCGGCCGGACCGGAGAGAACGATGTCGTGGTCGGTTCGATTGAGTCGCCCCTCAGTTGGGATGCAGCACTCGCGGGAGTAGACGCGGTGGTCCATCTGGCTGCCCGCGTACACCACCCGAACGACGAGCGTGCGGCTGAGCTGTACGACGCGGTGAATGCGCAGGGTACGATGCAACTGGCCCAAGCCGCCGCGCGGGCAGGGGTGTCCACGTTCGTGTTTCTGAGCACAATCCTGGTCAACGGAAGCTCGACCGATGGTCGAGGGCCATTCACGCCGGACGACGCCGTGGTGCCGCGCGGCGTTTATGGACGGTCCAAGGCGGCGGCTGAGGCCGCCCTGCAGAGCCTGGCGTCTCAATCCGAGATGCGAGTAGCTGTTGTGCGCCCGCCACTGGTCTATGGACGCGAAGCGCTTGGTAATTTCCGTCACCTCGTTGGCGCAATCAGACGGCGGATCCCGCTTCCGCTTGGTCTGGTCGATAACAAGCGGGCGTTCATCAGCGTGCAGAATCTTGCGTCCTTTGTCGCACATTTGATCGCCCTTCCGGTGGCCCCTCCTTACCGCATTTTCCTGGTCGCGGACGACGAGCAGATTTCGACGACTGCTTTCGTTCGCCGGATCGGACAGGCGATGAACCGGACCGCTATCCTGTTGCCGGTGCCTTCGGGGGTCCTGACGCTCGCCCTCCAAGCTATAAGGCCGGAGCTGCGCCATAGCTTGGTAGGATCCATGGAGATTGACCCTTCCGCCGCGCTGTCGACCGGCTGGACGCCGCCGCTCAGCATGACGCAGGGATTGCGTCTGGCTGTGGGCACCTCTTCCTAAGCACCTCATCGGCGAGCTCGGCAACTACTCCATCGACACCGGCGTAATATGGCCGTGCGTTTGCTCTGCCAGAACAGGGTGCCGCAACAATTCGCCGATCAGGCCGGCATAGGCGTTCATCGCGGCGGTCCGGTCAAACTTTGCAGCCGCCTTCACCGCGCGCCCCGCCATGGCTCCCTCGTCGGAACGGGATGCCGCACGGATCGCGTCGGCCAGCTGATCGGCGCGGCCGGGCGTCACCACCCAGCCGAGCCCGTTCTCCACCACCGTCAACGCGGCCTCGGCCTCCGGCTCGGACACCAGCGCCACGGGACGGCCAACCGCCAGCAGATTATAGAACCGGCTCGGCACCGACACCCCCGCAACGTCCTTCCGGTATGGAATGATCCAGAGATTGGCCGCCGCCAGGAATGCTTCGAGCTCGGCATCCTCGACCCGCGCCACGAAGGTGACATTGGTGAGCTTCGCCTCAGCCTGCAACTGCTTCAACTGCTCGAAGCCGATGCCCCAGCCGGAAAGCAGAAAATGAATCTCCGACTGATCCTTCAAGAGGCGCGCCGCCTCGAACACGATCTCCGGATCATGGGTGAAGCCGAGATTGCCCGACAGGCCGACGACGAAGCGCGCCGACAGTGCCTTGCGGAACGGATTCTCCGGTGTGATCGGGCGGGCGCCGGGCACCAGCGTCGCCCAGTTCGGGATGAAGCGGATCTTGTTCCGCGTCATTCCGGAATAGCTCAGCAGCGGCCGCTCCGCATCGCGACCGATGGTGATGACCACATTGAGCGCGCGGAACATCAGGCCGTTGGCGGCCCGCATCGTCCGCGTCACGAACGAGCCGGGCTTCAGCAGGCCCGCCATCACCAAGACGTCCGGAAAGAGGTCGTGCATGATCAGCGCCGAGCGCGCGCCCCTGAGCCTGGCTGCCGCGGCCACCGCGTAGGGCAGCATGAACGGCGCGGTGACCGTGAGCACGACGTCCCCTCGCCTCAGCTGCCGTATCAATGCGAAGAACGTGCGCGCCGCGAACATGAGCTCCGACACCGCACGCCGCACCAGCGCCGCCTTGCCTGCCATGTGGTTCTTGATTGCGACGACGCGCGGCCTGCCGGGACTGGTCTGCGAAGCCGACAATGCGCCCGGCCAGCCCGAGAGCACGACGACCTCGTGCTCGGCGGCGAGACGGCAGGCTATCTCAGCCATGATTACGGCCGTCGTGCTGGTGTCCGGTGGATAATGCTGGCTCGCTACGACGATCTTGCCTCGAGGCTGCATGGTCAGGCCGCGGTCGACCCGAATTCCGGCACCGCATCCCTCAGGATGGCCCTGATGGTCGCGCGATCCTCGCGCGCGACGGCCTGCTCGAGCGCCGCGATCCATTTGCGCACCGTCAGCATCGGCGGCTCCTTCGGCTGCGCGGCCATAATGCCCGCCACGCCGATCTCGCCGGTCGGCTCCTCGGAGGCGAACAGGATTTCATGCAGCCGCTCGCCCGGCCGCATGCCGGTGAACACGATCTCGATGTCGTAGCCGGGTTGCAGGCCGGAGAGGCGGATCATACGCTCGGCGAGATCGACGATCTTGACCGGCTGGCCCATGTTGAGCACGTAGACCGAGACGTCGGGACGCGGCGTTCCGAGCGCGTGGGTGGCCGCGGTGATGACGAGATCACAGGCTTCGCGGATGGTCATGAAGTAACGGACCATATCGGGATGCGTCACCGTCACCGGGCCGCCGGCCTCGATCTGCGCCTTGAATTTCGGCACCACCGAGCCGTTCGAGGCCAGCACGTTACCAAACCGGACCGAGATCAGCCGCATCGGCGACTTGGCGCCGCGCGCCGCCGCCGCGAGGTCGTGATCCAGCGCCTGGCAGTACATCTCGGCAAACCGTTTGGTCAGGCCGAGCATCGACACCGGCTCGATCGCCTTGTCGGTCGAGATCATCACCATGGCTTCCGCGCCGGCGGCAACGGCGGCATCCGCCACATTGATGGAGCCGAAAATGTTGGTCTTGACGCCCTCGCTCCAGTCGCGCTCGAGGATCGGCACGTGCTTGAGCGCAGCGGCGTGGAACACGATGTCCGGCCTGAACTCGGTCATCAGGCGCATGATGCGCTCGCGGTCGCGAATGTCGGCAATCCGCCCTTCAACCTCGGCTGCCTTGCAGGTGAGAGCTTCGGTGATCGCGTAGAGCGCCGGTTCGGAATTTTCCACGATCAGCAGACGCGCGGCGCCGAAGGCGACGACGCGCTCGCAGATCTCCGAACCGATCGAGCCGCCGCCGCCGGTGACGATCACCGCCTTGCCCCTGATCAGGGCTTCGAGCCGCGCATAGTCGATGTTCTCGCTCGGCCGCAGCAGGAGGTCCTCGACCGCGACGGCCGTGAGTCGCGGCGTATCGCCGCTCTCGAGCGAAGGCATCCGGTTGACGATCACGCCGAGCTTGCGCGCCCGCATCAGGATCGACTCCGGATGCGCCTCCGGCTCGAACGCCGACGGTGTCATGATGATGCGGATGATCGGCTTGTTGCGCTTGGCGAAGTCCGCGATGACGTCCTCGACATCGTCGAGGCCGCCCAGCACCGGCACGTTGCGGATGAACTGGCCCCGGTCCGCAAGCGACGGCGACAATACGCCGACCGGCCAGATGCGCTTGATCGCCCCGCTTTCGATGCCGCGCAACAGCACCTCCGCATCCGCGGCCCGGCCGATCAGCAGCGTCGGGGCGGCTTCATCGGTCCTCGCATGCCGCCGCACCCGCGTATAACGGAAGTAACGATAGGTCATGCGCAGCGCGCTGAGGAAGGAGACCTCGAGGAACCAGTAGAGGACGATCGTCATCTTGCCGAGGAAAAAGGCGCCGCGGACGTTGGGGGCGACGAAGATGTAGTCGAGCACGAGCAGGGCAACCGTCAGCACGGTCGCGACCCGGATGATGTTCAGCGCGTCAGGCAGCGAGATGAAGCGCCATTTCGTCGTGGTCAGGTTGGAGATGAAGAACACGACCACGCTGAAGGCAAGAAAATAGGGGAGGATCTGGAACAGCAGCGGCAAGCGGGCGTAAAAGCCGGGGCCACCCTCGAATCGCACATAGAAGGCCGCGAAAAGCGCCGCCGCGGTCGCCAGCAGGTCGTGGAGCGCAATCAGGAAATTGCGCGAGGTGAGATGCGAAAGACGCGTCATTAGCTCACTGGTCTCGGACTTCGGATCTACCGGTGCTACGGCTCTTGCCTAAGAGAATGACCTCCATGTGAAATCCCACGTTCCATCAGCGATCGCAAGGTTCGAAAGGGCTAAATCGCATCTGACGATCGCCTAAGACCGAGATTGCCAGTGAAGCTGCCTCCGCAATTGACCAATCTGAGCAGGTTCCTTGAGGACAATTTATTGAACGCCATGAGACCTTGTGCTACCTTGCGTCAGTGTCTTCTCGGGATCGGCCAGGCCTTGGCCAAAGCGGCAGCAATCGCACCGATACGCTGACTGGACTGATGCATGAGCGACCTCCATCGGCAGGGTTTCAAAGCCGATAGCGCCCGCCTTTGGACAACTATGGTTTAACGGCGGCGGCTCGCTCTACTGTAGCTTTCAACGCGTCCACGTCGGCTCGAATTGCTCTTGTTTCCGCGACGTTGGCCGGGATTTCTTCCGTCGCTTTTTCTACCTTGGTCATGCGAAGATTCAATTCGGCCAATCCCCTGTAGATCAGGTCCAGATACATTGTTTCGCTCTTCTTGGCCTCAGCTAATTCCTTGGCCAAGAAGTCAAATCGTTCGGTTGATGGTTGCTGGATCTGCTTAAAATATGCTTCTTCGGTCCGCCATATCGCGAGCCTCTGCATTTCTAGGAGGCCCATGAAGACGAGGTTTGCCGCAAGCAACGTCACCAAAATTACCCGCCAGTTTTCCTTGAACATCCGATTCCCTCCGATACAAGAGCACTTATCACCAAGGGCAGGTTGACGGACTCGCAGACGTTTGATTACCCACAAAATCAAAGGCCGCCGGTTCACGCTGGCGGGGCTCTTTCCGCAATCGCCCACATTCTAACTACAGTCTGAGGATCGATTCGAGGCTCCCTTGATGGGCATGGAGATCTAGGCCATGGCACGGTTATAGCGGCTCGCACTGGTTGGGTTCTACCCTTCTCGACAGCTTTACGGGTCTTCCGGTCTATCTCCATACCAATTCGTTTATTCTCGTACCAACCCTCCAATCACGGTGATCGCATCGTGTATTCCGATTTGCGGGAGCGGCGCTCCCGGCATCCTTCCCGATCCCGCACCTGCTCTCGCTAGCGGTACATTTGCCGCTATGCTAAGGGCTGCAGCTTCAGGGCGAAAGCGATCGATTGAAATGTGCGGAATTACCGGTATCGTAAATTTCGATGGTGAACCCATCGCCCGTCAGTCCATCGTTCAAATGACTGAAACCCTGGCACACAGGGGCCCGGACAGCTCCGGGATCTGGGTCGAGGACCACGTCGGTCTTGGACATCGCAGGCTCGCGATCCGGGACCTCTCGCCCGCCGGCGCCCAACCAATGATCGATCCAGGTGCGAAGATCGCGGTCTCCTACAATGGCGAACTCTACAACGACGTTGAACTTCGGCGAGCACTCGGCCAAACAGCGGGTGCCAGGTTCCACACCAGTTGTGATACCGAAGTCATCGCTCCCAGTTATCGTCTCTGGGGCAAAAACGCGTTCCTGAAATTCGAAGGCATGTACGCGATTGCGCTTTGGGATCAGGAGAACGAGCGCCTCATTCTGGCGAGAGATCCGATCGGGATCAAACCCCTTTATTTTTCCTTCGTTGGGCGGTCGTTGCGGTTTGCAAGCGAGATCAAAGCTCTGCTGGCGCTGCAAGATCAGCCGCGGCAACTTTCACCGCAAAGCCTGCATCGGTTCTTTGCGCAGGGCTATCCCGGACCGGCGCGCAGCCTGATCGACGGGATCGAGCCGCTTCCGCCCGGCAGCACGCTCGTCGCGGACCGGAACGGTTGGCGTGTCGAACATTTCTGGCAACCCAAGCGGCACACCAAGATCATGAGCTTCGAAGAAGCCCTTTCCGGTTTCGACCAGCTCTGGCCCGAGGTGGTTGATGATCAGCTCATTAGCGACGTGCCGGTCGCTCTGTTGTTGAGCGGCGGAATCGACAGCGCGCTGATCGCCACCGCGCTGCCTGGTCGCTCGGACCTGTCGGCCTATACCGCCAGTTTCGGCGAAGCCGCCTTCGACGAAAGTGGACTCGCCGCGGTCACCGCCAAGCACACCAATCTACGCCAGCGTTTTGTTTCGATCGATACCGGGGAAGATATCGAGGTTCGCTTTCTGGACGTTGTCGCCAAGGTCGATGGCCAGCTGGCCGATTCGAGCGCTTTGGCATTTTATTCGCTTTGCCAGAAGGCCGGCCAGGAAGTCCGCGTCCTGCTGACCGGTGATGGCGCCGACGAGTTCTTCGCCGGCTATGAAACCTATCGCGCCACCCGCCTTGCAACGGCCGTGGGGCCTTTGTTTCCGAAATTCGCGATGCGACATCTTTCAGACGCGCTGTTTGCGAAAGCGGCGGCGAGCCAGGCCAAGGTGGGAGCCGCGGAAAAATTCGCGCGATTGCTCGCCGGCATGGCGAACGGCGGCGCGCGGCCACACCCGCAATGGCGGCGATATCTATTTCCCGAACAGATCCATACCCTCTATGGCACCGGGATGAAGGACGTCGATCGCGAGGCTGACGCCCTCGACGAATATGCCGCGGCACTCGGCACCGAAGGCTCCGCGGCGGACCGGGCCCTAGAAGCGGATCAGCGTTACTATCTTCCTGGCGATATGCTGATGAAGACCGATTCGATGAGCATGGCGCACGGCGTTGAGGTGCGGGTGCCGTTCCTCGACCGGCGCATCATGGAATTCGCCAATGGCCTCGACGTGGCGGTGATCAGCCCGCTTCGCGGTCCGGACAAGCGCATTCTGCGCGCCTATCTCGAGAGACACGGTCTGCCAAAGGACCTGACACAGGGGACTAAAAAGGGCTTCAATATTCCGGTGGCAAGCTATCTCCGCCATGGCCTGAGGTCGCTTGGAGAAAGGCTGCTGGACAGGGAGGCTGATTGTCTGGCGCCCTTCCTGCAGCCGGATGCCGTGCGGCGACTCTGGCGAGAGCACGTTGACGGAAATTCCCGTTATAGTTACACCCTCTGGACCTTGCTGACCTTGGCGACGTGGCGAACAACGGCCAATGTCTAGCAGTGCTTTCCGAGCCTAATTTAGGAAACAATTTTGGGACCGTTCGAAGACGTTTCAGTCGTCATTCCGGCGTTCAATGAAGCGGGCGGGATTGGTCCGACTCTGGAGCAGCTTTCGCTTGCTGTGCCGGGCGCCGAGATCATCGTCGTCGATGATGGCTCGACCGACAGCACCGCCGAGATTGTCGAAAAATATCCGAACGTGACCCTGATGCGGCATGGCTTCAACCGGGGATACGGAGCGGCGTTGAAAACCGGCATGGCCCACGCCAGCCGTCCGCTGGTCGCCTGGTTCGACGCCGATAACGAGCATCGCGTCAGCGATCTGGTTTCGATGATAGGTGCCATTCGCCAGGGTGGTCTGGCGGCGGTGATCGGCCAGCGAATATCGGGCGGCGCCTCCGCGGTCCGCGGCGTCGGCAAGGCGGTGATCCTGATGCTCGCCCGGTCGCTTGGGTTCCGCGGCGGTCGCGACATGAACTGCGGGCTTCGCGTGTTCCGCACTGAGGTGATCTGTCGATATTTGCCGCTGCTTCCGAATGGTTACAGCGCGTCGATGACGAGCCTGCTGGTGATGCTCGAGCGTGGTTATCCCATCGGATACCATCCCGTGGAGCTCGCCGCCCGCATCGGAACCAGCAAGGTCACCCTCCGCGCGGGCTTTGCGAGTCTGCTGCTGGTGATGCGGGTGATCATGATGTTCGCCCCGATGCGGATTTTCCTGCCCTTCGCATTGGCAATGTTCAGCATCGGCGCGGTCTACGGCGCGACCCTGGCAATCCTGCACGGCGAAGGGTTTCCCACGTTCGGCATCTTCCTGATGCTCGCCAGCCTTCTCATCGGCATGCTGGGGCTGATCGCCGACCAGCTCAGCCAGATGCGGCTCGTACAATACGAGACCATCACACCCTATCGCGCGCTGCCGCTTGCAAAGGACCGCGAAGCGAAATTACCGCCGGGACTGTCTTGAGAAGCCATGCCTTGAAGGTCGGCCGATCCGCCGCGCCGCTGCTATTGACCTCGTTGCTGCTCTGGCTGGTGTCATACGCGGTCGATTCGAGCCAGGTGTTGCGGCAATTGTCGGCGATGCGGCCGGGCTTCTTCGTCGCCGCCGTGATGCTGATGTTGCTGAGCATCGCAGTCGGAACCTTGCGCTATCGGTCGGTGCTTCAAACCCTTTGTCCTGACGGTCCGGTGCATTACTTCCCGTTGCTCAAGCTCAACCTCCTGACGCTCTTCAGCGCGCATTTTGTCCCCTTCGGCGCGCTGGCGGATGGCATGCGCGCGCTGGTTTCGCGCAAGCTCCTAAAAATGCCGGTCGGCAAGGCGGTGGAGGGCGTGATCGCAGATCGCTCACTGGCGGTGGCCGGATTTGCGCTTTTTGGACTGCTGTTGCTTCCGCTGCAGATCTCGATGCACTGGCCCTGGCGGATCGTCATGGCTCAGGCCGCGACCTTTGGCGGGCTGCTCGTGCTCCTCGGAGTCGCAGCCTTCGGCTTGACCTTGCACGTGCGGTTCTTCAAGTCCGCAGCAGAAGCCGCGCGACGGTTTTTGGGACATATCGCGACGTGCCATAGCTTCGGCTGGCAGCTTGGCCTCGGGGCCGTCAGCACCGGCCTGTTCGCAGCGATGCTGGTGCTGCTCGGGCTCGGGCTCGGCTTGCGCATTCCGCTCTGGGTCGCGTTCACGACGACGCCGGCCATCTATCTTTCGCAGGTTGTTCCGATCTTTTATGCTGGATTTGGCTCGCGCGAGATTGCGTTCGCCGCTTTGCTCGTGCCTAGTGGCGTTCTGGTCGACTCGGATGCGGTCGCCCTCAGCTTGAGCATAGGTCTTTGCAATCTGGCGGCCAGTGTCCCAGGAGTGATTTTCGCCTGGCCGCTGCTGCAGGCGTTGCGGGGGAAGGCGATCGCGCCGGCGGTGAAATGATCGCCCATTGCCTCCCCTGATAGCGAAAGGGACACGGGTTCAGCCATGAATCCCAATGCGACGACACATGATGGAACTCTCCCGCCCAACTGGGCGCTCGCCCCGCGCAAGAGCCTGCTGCAGTCGGCCTGGGACCTAGCCGGTGCCCCCCTGCGGATGGTGCTGCTGCCAGATTCACGGAACGAGCGGCTGCACCTGACATCGCTGCGAGCCGAGCGCTATGCCGCCGTGTTGCCGCAGCTCAGGGGACGGGTTCTCGACATCGGCGCCGGCGACAATGCGCTGATACGTCTCTATCGACAAAGGCTGCTCCGCTCAGGCAAGGATGACGCCGGCGCGGACGACAGCGTCGGCGTCGATGTCGTCGATTGGGGCGGGGATACACTAAAGATCGCATCCTCGGACAGTCTTCCGTTCGAAGCGGAAAGCTTCGATACGGTCGCCTTTGTCGCATGCCTCAATCATATCCCTGAGCGGATCGGTGCTCTGAAGGAAGCGCATCGTGTGCTCAAGCCCGGCGGTTTGCTGGTAGCGACGATGATCGGGCGGCTGATCGGCGATGTTGGACATGCCATCTGGTGGTACAGCGAAGACAAGCACCGCGACGTTGCCGAAGGCGAGGTCA
Organism: Bradyrhizobium sp. 1200_D9_N1_1; assembly: GCF_052075915.1. Classification (NCBI taxonomy): domain Bacteria; kingdom Pseudomonadati; phylum Pseudomonadota; class Alphaproteobacteria; order Hyphomicrobiales; family Nitrobacteraceae; genus Bradyrhizobium; species Bradyrhizobium sp. 1200_D9_N1_1. Next base: position 3,328,327 of record NZ_CP197226.1, read on the forward strand.
TGGGAATAGACAAGACTGAGATGCTACGGCTTCTTGAGCAAGCCGGCTTCAGGCAGGTTTCGGTAAAGCGGTTTGTCTATGGAATGAACTATCTCTATCTGGCTACGCGCACCTGATCCAGAAAGCGCGGCGCGCGCCGGAAGCGGGAAACGGGCAATGACATCCTCGCATTCAGCAACATCCAAGTCGGACGTCGGTCAGCGGACGATTGCCGATTTCGGCGATCAATGGACCCGTTACACGGACAATTCCGGCTACTATGGCTCGCTCGGACTCTTTGCCGATATCTGCGAGCCGCTACTGAGCCTCGACAATGTGCGCGGACGCACTGTTGCGGATATCGGATCCGGTACTGGCCGAATAGTAAATATGCTGCTGGATGCGGGCGCCGCGCACGTGACCGCACTTGAGCCCTCGGAATCCTTCTCTGTTGTCGCTGCCAACACCGCGGATCGCGCCAGCCGGGTCGAGGTGATACGCTGCGATGGGACGGCCATTCCGCAGGATCGTGATTTCGACCTCGTGGTATCGATCGGCGTGCTGCATCACGTCGAAGATCCCGCACCGATCGTCAAGGCGGCGAGATGCGCGCTAAGACCGGGAGGCGTGATTTTCATTTGGCTCTACGGTCGGGAAGGCAATGGCATATACCTGGCGCTGTTTGAGCCCTTGCGAGCCGTCACCAAGCGAATGCCGCATCGCCTGCTAGCCATTCTGTGCCACGTCTTGGACTTCATTGCGATGTCGTACACCGCGGCTTCGCGAATCCTGCCGCTTCCGATGCGCCAATATTTGCAAAAGGTCTATCGCCGGCTGCCCCCAGATAAGCGACGCCTGGTGATCTATGACCAGCTCAATCCAGCATACGCCAAGTATTATAACGAAGACGAGGCGCGGAGCCTGTTGGAGAATAACGGCTTCACGAACGTTCGTACCCATCACCGGCACGGCTACAGCTGGAGTGTGACCGGGGTACGATGAAAACTCCTGGCGGCCCCTCGCAACGTGGTTAGGCGGACTGGTCGGGCTTGTAGTAGCTTAAATACCAATCGACGAACTTCCCGACTCCCTCTTCAATCGAGGTCTTCGGTTGAAACTCAACGGCTTCAACGAGACTATCAACGTCGGCATATGTGCTGGCTACGTCGCCCGGCTGCATCGGAAGAAATCGTTTAATGGCCTTCCTGCCGATTTTCGCCTCGATACACTCGATAAATGAAGTCAGCTTAATCGGATTTCTGTTCCCAATATTGTAAATTCGGTAGGGCGCCGATGAAGTTGCCGGATCGGGCGCCTCGTAATTTCGGACCGCGCTGGGCGTTGCAATCTTGTCTGCAACCCGAACGACGCCTTCGACAATATCATCAATATAGGTGAAGTCTCGCTCATGCTGCCCGTTGTTGAATACGTCGATGGGGGTTCCGGAAATAATACTGCGCGTAAAGAGAAACAGAGCCATATCTGGCCGACCCCAAGGACCGTACACGGTGAAGAATCGCAATCCACTTACAGGCAGGTTGTATAAATGGGCATACGAGTGCGCCATTAGCTCATTGGATTTTTTGGTCGCCGCGTAGAGGCTGAGAGGATGATCAACGTTATGACTGACAGAAAACGGCATCTTGGTATTTGCGCCGTATACCGACGAAGACGACGCAAAGACGAGATGCTTGACGCCGTTGTGGCGACAGCCCTCCAATATGTTCAAGAAGCCTATGATATTTGAGTTGATGTAAGCATGTGGCGCTTCCAGCGAATAGCGTACGCCAGCCTGGGCCGCCAAATGGATGACCTTCTCCGGCTTGAACTTTGAAAACAAGCCCGAAACGGCGGCGCAATCTTCGATATTCGCTTCTACAAAGTGAAAATTCCGAAAGGCAGAAAGCCGGCTTAGTCTGGCTCTTTTCAAATTCACATCATAATAATCGCAAATATTATCGATCGTAACGACGTCGTGACCTGCCTCCAACAGACGGTGGGCGGTGTGATATCCAATGAAACCAGCTGCGCCGGTTATCAGCGTCGGCATCTTTGACTTCACGAACTCAGGGTTCGTGCCCTCGATATGGTCTTGGCTTCCAAAGCCGGCCCCGAGCATAACTTTGCTTTGGGGCGCCCTGAACGTTCATCCAGAGCCAGTTAGAGTCCTTCAGTGTTGTACGCCAAATGGCGCGGGTGGAGCAACGGACGATCGGCGGCCTGTACACGGTGTTCGAGTCATGCCCGAAGGCTCCAGCGAGCGAGCGCCTTCAGTCGGAATTGGACTATTTCCGCAATTCCACCCCCTTCCTCGCGAATGAAAGGTTCCTCTTAACGATCGCGGAGATCTGAAGAAGAACCGGGCTTGGAGGCAGAGGCAAAAGGGCAACGCAAGTTGCTATGGAAAAAAGAAACGTCCCGAGCAAAGCGTAACTATAGCGGACGTCCGCGAACAACGAGCTTCCCGTGATGTAGATATTGATCAGGGGTATCCCGAGAAATATCGAGCCAAGCAGAACGTCCTTTCTCAGGAGAACCGCCGATGCCGCTAATGAAAGAAGAAATAAGAGGTCAAGCGGAATATAGGCGACCAACCCCATGATAAAATGAAGGTAAGTCGGCTGGCTTCTGAAGTATGGTTTCATCGATGCAGCAAATAGCCGATGAAGTTCGGACTTGCCATCCTTCTCAAAGAATTCGGCGATTTGACTGTCGAAGGCGCCAACGTTTGGCCGAACCCAGGACAGGTAAAGATAGTGATTACGTTCATGCGCAAAGAGCTTCCTGCCATTGAAGCCGCGGAAAATCTCATAGTCGGCTGGAAGAGCTAAAAGATAAAAATTGAAACCGCTCGAAGAAAGACCGTAGCCGATCGAGTTCAGTCGAGGTCGATAGCCGTCGGCAATCAGCGCCCGGCCCATGTCCTCGATTCTGCCGATGCCTTCTGTGTTGGAGGCGCCGGCATCAATCCAGAAGCGCATGACGGTCGTAACGTCGCCAAACGAAGCTCCCTGCTTGAGCAGCCTTTCCGCACTGATCGAGGGGGGCAACTGGTAGCTTCTAAATGTCTCGGTCAATTCCGGGCTCGGATTGGGATTTGCATACAGCCCCGCCCACAACTTGCTCGGACCCAGTCGGGGCCAAATGAACTCGCCTCCATCAAGTGCTCTGATGGACGGGAAAAGCAAAATGCCGAAGATGAAAACCAAGCTGAATGCCGCAAGATACCCGGAGAGCAGCCGGCCTTGCCGAATAAGCGTCGCGCAAGCGATGCCAAGACAGAATACTGCTACCGTGCTTCTCAATTGAGTTGCGAAGAAGATGCAAATGCAAAAGAGAACCGAAGCTCGAGCGCTCATGTTTCGGCTATTGATTGCAGCGACCGATGTTCCCAAGGATATCAGCAAAAACGACGAAGATAGCGACTCCGTCAAAAGCGCATTATGCATCGATTGATAGAATGGAATGAGACAAAGCGCCACCGCCGCAACCGCAAACCATCTTGACGGCCAAGCAGAGTAAAAGCATCGGGTGCAATAGACGAGTGCAGAAGCGGCAATTGCATGTTGTCCGACCGCAAGGCAAGGCCAGATCAGCTTGATAGGCAACAACGTCAAGGCGTTCCAAAGCAACGGCAAGCCCAATGGGACGTAATTGTGCCACCAAAGGGGCTCCCCCGTGATGATGCCGACGCCACGCTGTGAGGTTAAGAGCGCATCAGATATATTGATGTAGCTTGACGCATCCGCCCATATGACCGCACCCTGCAACCAGAAGAAGAAGAGGTGCAGAAGCACTATCAAAAAAATGAAAGATCGCTTCTCCGGGCTCAAACAATTCAGGCTCTGCTCTCCCGGAGAGAAAGAAACAGGCACGCAGTTTTTTCCAAGTCGCCCCAACTGCATTAGACGTCCAATATCCATCTCAGACTGCACAGACAGTCAACCAGTTCATCCGTCAAAGGCGGGAGAGATGGACTCCGCTAGGCACATCACTCCGCGGCAACATGCCCTTTAAATCGAAAACAATGCCTTGATCGGCCAGCTTGAGCAAGCCGGAGACGCGACGCCATCCATACTCACTGAAGATCTTGTGCGGGACAGCAATGATCACCGCATCGGCCGGGGCAAGATCATCAAACTCAAAAAGACTCAAGCCGTATTCCTTCATTGCCTCGAGCCGATCTACAACGGGGTCATGCACCTGAACGTTGATCCCGTATTTTTCAAGCTCTTTCACCGTATCTCCAACGCGACTGTTTCGTATGTCAGGCACGTTCTCTTTGAATGCCAATCCCAAGATCGTCACTGTCAGCGGCTGCCCAAGTTTCTTCATCATCATCACACGAGCGCATTCGTCAGCTACGGACTTACTCATGGAATCGTTTACGCGGCGCCCTGCAAGTATGACTTCCGGGTGGTATCCGATCTGCTCTGCCATATGGGTCAAATAGTACGGATCGACGCCGATGCAGTGCCCGCCGACCAGGCCTGGCGAGAAGGGCAGGAAATTCCATTTTGTTTTTGCGGCCGCCAGCACGTCGCCCGTGTCGATACCAAGGCGTTTAAAGATCAGCGACAGTTCGTTGATCAACGCGATGTTCAAGTCGCGTTGTGTGTTCTCAATGACCTTTGCCGCTTCGGCGGTCATGATGTTTGGCGCTTCATGGATAGGTGCGTTAATGACCGCGCCATAGACCCGCGTCATCGTTTCCAGCGTCTTTTTATTCTGACCGGCAACTATCTTGGCGATGTTTTCGAAGCGATGCTCTTTATCGCCAGGATTTATCCGCTCAGGCGAGTAGCCAAGAAAGAAATCTCTACCTGCTACCAACCCGGATGCTTTCTCCAGATAGGGCGCACATTCATTCTCCGTGACACCAGGATACACAGTTGACTCGTAAACAACGATATCGCCCCGGGAAAGCACCGAGCCGACCAACTCCGAAGCGCTAAACAACATACTAAGATCAGGCCGCTTGGCGTGATCCAAGGGAGTTGGAACAGTCACGATGAAAAAGTTTATCGCCGCTAGACTCCGAACGTTGTTCGAATAGACCACATCGGCTTCTTTGAGATCGCCTGACTCAACTTCCCTGGTCCGGTCGTAACCTCTGACGAGCTCATCTATGCGTTGCGGGTTTATATCGAAGCCTACAGTTTGAAATCCCGCGCGTGCGAACGCAACAGCAATCGGTAGCCCGACGTAGCCGAGTCCAACGACGCCAATCCTAATTTCATCACGCACTTCTGTTTCCTTCTATAGCTGTCGTGCACCTTAGAAAGGTTGCCAACTCGACCGAGGTAGGACCGGGCAACGCAATTGCTTTTCCTTCGACTTACAGGAAACTCTTGGGGCTGCTCAACTCGGATTGCTAAGTCATTGTGGTTTCGGCTTGTGTGGCGCCTCCGTGGTTTATTGCCCGTAGTTTGGACATACGCAAGAGGAGGGCACCATGTCGGGGAGCGATGGCGCTTGAAATGCTTGAGCGATTGATGTCTTGCCAAACCTTATAGCGTTGGCAATGTTCACTCCTTCCGGCACGCCAGGGCTTTGCAGGGCCTCACAGGACGCGCGGGTCTTCCGGAACGCTTTTTCCGCAAACTCAGCGGCAAGCTCGACAACTGGTCGGAAACCGCATCCGCGATGTTTCGCACCGCGATCCCAGGATCAACAGACGAGCCGCGGCTCGACCTCGGACAGCCGGACAGCGGTCGGCGGCCGGAGCAACGTCATGGCCACAATGGCAGTAGACCAGGACGCCGCGCACGCCCATCTCGCGGATCAGGCCGAAGGTAATCTTCACGGGCTATCCGTCGGGGTTCCAACGCCGCCCTCTGGCACGGCATTCGATTTGAACATCAATCAGGCCTACCGAGACGCCCTCTAGGTACTAGGTGAGACCGTCCAAAAGCTGCCCCAATCAACACCGGTCTATCTAGTCGTTTCGCCTTTGGCCGACTACACTTCCGGTCCGGGTTCGGTGGACCAGCGCTCTGAGCGAGCACTAGAAATTGCCCTCGCGCTTGGGATCGGAAGTAACCGCATTCTCGGCACTCCGGCGACAATGTTTGCGGCATATTTCGCCAGCCTCACGCATCTCAACCGCTGGGGGCAGCAGGTTTATTCGGCCGAGTTGGTCAAACAGCTTGCTGAAGTCGTCAAATGAAATGCGGAAGCGGCTCATGAATACGGCTCAACGGAGTCTAGCTCGCGAAGTCGAAATGCCCGTTGATCAATTCGATGAAGAGCCGGCTCACGTTGCCGACTCCGACTGCCCGTTCGATTTCCAAGATAGGCAGACAACAACGCAGCCTTCTGCGGATGAGCAAGGGCTCTTGCTTCGCCGGCGGGCGGCTCCTTTGGGATGGCGAGCTCGGCACGCTTTTGAAGCTGAGTATCAGCTGGGTGAACTTCGTCGGATGCCGGGCCGGGAAGCTGGGTGGCCATAAGTGGAACGTTCACTGGGTCGGGCGGCTGGTCTGCTTCGGCTAGATTGGTGAGGACAGCTTCCTACATGCGCTTCTGTAGGCCGCGTCAACGGTACGGGCGTCGACCTCCAGAAGAATGTTCTTGAGCGGCAGGCCAACCCTGGCCCAGGCAAGTAACCGGTCACTGTCCTGCTGGGCGGCCAGCTCGCCCCGGAGCCGTTCCAGGAGCTCGACGGAGGCCGGTTCAGAAATGACCGTAGGCCTTCCGTTCGCTCCTGGCGCAGCTGTGGCCACCTCAGGCGCATCCATCGCCGCTCCGGCAAGATCCAATGTGAACAAGGCATACCGGCGGGCATAGGTCAGCCGAGCCCATCCGGTGCCGCGCCTCGACTGCCTTGGAGGCTCAGACCAGCAGGTCGGAGGAGATCAACTCTCCGGAGGCGGGGTAAGCAGGGTGGTAAGATGGTGTGACCGGTGCGCTGCTCGATCGGGGTGATCTAGATGGTGGCGAGACTCACTTGCTGCTTACAGCTAGTGCGGCCACGATCCTCTTGCCGTAACCAATCTTCTCTCGGCTGCGAACCAGTATCTAGTCCGGAATGGGGAGAGTTAGCGGAACCACAAATGCCATCAATTCAAGGTATATCGAAGTAGGTACAACGCGGCGGTTCACGCAACCTCTAGGCCGGGACGACGAACGAGGAACTGTGCATCCATAGCAGGTTGAGGAACTGAAGTCGTGTGGAGGCCGAGTGGGAAAGGCGGGCTGCGACCACCTGGCCAATGTCCCGTCGGTTGGCCATGTCACCGTTTCCGATCAGCTTGCAGTCGTTTGACAGGCGCCGGGACCAGGGGGTTGACGTGCGAATGGTGATCTGTCCAAGAAGACATGCGTGAACATGCTTCGCTGGCGCCTCGTCGCGCCTGTTTTATCTGAGATGCGCGGGAACAAGGTAGGCCATGACCAAACGAGTCGCTTTAATCACCGGCGTGACGGGTCAGGACGGGGCCTATCTCGCCGAGTATCTGCTGTCGTTAGGCTATACCGTGCACGGCATCAAGCGGCGCTCGTCGTCCTTCAACACCGCGCGCGTGGACCATCTCTACAAAGACCCGCATGTCGGATACGTGCCTTTCCTGATGCACTACGGTGACATGACGGATTCGACCAACCTGATTCGCTTGGTGCAGCAGATAAGGCCGACCGAGATCTACAATCTCGCCGCCCAGAGCCACGTCGCCGTCAGCTTCGAAAGCCCGGAATACACTGCTAACGCCGATGCCGTCGGCGTGCTGCGCCTGTTGGAGGCGATCCGCATCCTGGGCATGGAGAAAGAGACGCGGTTCTACCAGGCCTCGACTTCCGAGCTCTACGGCCTCGTGCAGGAGATCCCGCAGAAGGAGACCACGCCGTTCTATCCGCGCTCGCCCTATGGCGTCGCCAAGCTCTACGGCTACTGGATCACGGTGAACTACCGCGAAGCCTACGGCATGTTCGCTTCCAACGGAATCCTGTTCAACCACGAGAGCCCGATCCGCGGCGAGACCTTCGTCACCCGCAAGATCACCCGCGGCGTCTCGCGGATCGAGGTTGGGCTGGAGCAGACGCTCTATCTCGGCAATCTCGAGGCTAAGCGCGACTGGGGCCATGCCAGGGATTACGTTGAGGGCATGCACATGATCCTGCAGGCCGACAAGCCCGACGACTTCGTACTCGCCACCGGCGAGACGCGCTCGGTGCGCGAGATGGTGGAGCTGTCCTTCGCCCATGTCGGCCGCCGCATCGAATGGCGCGGGAAGGGCGTCGACGAGACCGGCGTCGATGCCATCAGCGGCAAGACGGTGGTGAAGATCGATCCAACCTATTTCCGCCCGACCGAGGTCGATCTGCTCGTCGGCGATGCCAGCAAGGCCCAGAAGGTGCTCGGCTGGAAGCCGAGGCGGACTTTTGCGCAGCTCGTCGACGAGATGATGACGGGCGATCTGGCCGAGGCGAAACAGGAAGCAGCTCATGGCAAGCATACCGTTTGAGCTGAAGGGCAAAAGCGTCTACGTCGCCGGCCATCGCGGCATGGTCGGCAGCGCGATCGTGCGCCGGCTGGCGCGGGAGGATGTGAATCTCGTCACCGTCGAGCGTCGCGAGCTCGATCTCTGCAACCAGGCGCAAGTATTCGACTGGTTCGCGAAAGTGCGGCCGCAAGTGATCTTCCTCGCCGCCGCCAAGGTCGGGGGGATCGTCGCCAACAACACGCTGCGCGCCGAGTTCATCTACGACAACATCGCGATGGCCACCAATGTGATCCATGCTGCGCATGTGAACCATGCCGAGAAGCTGATGTTCCTCGGCTCGTCCTGCATCTATCCCAAGCTGGCGTCGCAGCCGCTGCGGGAACACTCGGTGCTGACGGGCCCGCTGGAGCCGACCAACGAGCCCTATGCCATTTCCAAGATCGCTGGCATAAAGATGGCGGAAGCCTATCGCAGCCAGTATGGCAGCGACTTCATCAGCGTGATGCCGACCAACCTCTACGGGCCCGGCGACAATTATCATCCTGAATTGAGCCACGTCGTTGCCGCGCTCATCCGCCGCTTTCATGAGGCCAAGCTGTCGGGCGCAAAGACCGTCGAGGTTTGGGGCACCGGCACGCCGCGGCGCGAGTTCCTCTATGTCGACGACATGGCAGATGCCTGCGTGTACCTCATGAAGACCTATTCCGGCGCCGGGCTGGTCAATATCGGCACCGGAAAGGACATCGCCGTTGCTGAGTTCGCCCGGCTCGTCGCAGACGTCATTGACTACAAGGGTGAAATCGCTTTCGACACATCAAGGCCGGACGGCACGCCGCGCAAGCTACTTGACGTCAGTTGCCTCGAAGGGCTCGGCTGGCGTGCGAAGACCGCTCTCGCGGACGGTCTGAAACAGGCGTACGCGGCATATCTGTCGCTCGGCTGATAGAGCGGTTACTCTCGCTTAATCCATCGTAAGCTGTCCAAGGGAGCTGTGATCGTTTGAAGGTTGTTACTTCAAATACGATCCGATCAGATCCTGCAATACTCAAATTGCCTTGGCGATGTTTGCCTCGTCCCCGAAAGCAGAGCGGCGCTCGCGTTGGTCTGCATCGATCACTTCGCGGGAGGTCTATATTGGTGTCATCGCTTACGGCCTTCTTTACGCTCCGCCCTGCTGCAAAGCGGTTCGATGCGCACCGCGGATTGGGTGCCGTCTGGCTGGGTTCCGCGAAGCATTGAATTCTCTTATCAGTAGTAGGCGCCGAAGCCGCGCTCCGTTCAGGAGTGATTCAAATAGCGTCAGGATCTCGTGCGCCTGAACGTAAACCTCCATGCTGATAGCGTGCTGATCGAAGCCGTGCGATCTGAGACGGGCTTCGATATCGTGCGCGGCCGAAGCATCCATTTGCCAATCCAGGGCGTTATTGATGGTGTAGATTTCGGCTACATCCTGAAAGTCTGGAGCAATGCCAGCTAGATCGACGCGGCGAAGCGTCATCTCGACCGCCTTTTGGCGATAGGTGTTCAAGAGCCTATGCCGCAAAACCCGGTAGCGTTGCATCTCCCAAGAGAGTTCTGCGATGTCGATGGCGAGCAGCCACTCGATGGCGGATTGAGGATTGAGGTCGCGGAAGATCACGGTTTGAAGAGCCTGATAGTGATCGATCCTTTCTCCAGGAAGCAGTTGGGGCGGAGGACACAACGCTTCGAATTGAGGCGGCAAGACGCTCGCCTGTTGCGATTTACGGAGGTCGACAGGACCATTCATTGACCTTGCCCCTCCGATAGCGGACGCGAGGGCGGTGCAACAACCGTTTCCCCGTTTATCACATGGACAGGGCTGGCATCCCAAAGCTCCTTCGCGATAGGAAGGGGCGCAATTTGCAGGTTGGTCCACCAGGCCCTTTCGTTGCCGTGTCGGTGCAGAGATTGATGATGGGATCGGCAAAGCGGGACGGTGAACTCGTCGCTGACTTTGCGTCCCAATGTTCGTGGCTGGGCGAACTTAAGGTGATGCGCGTCGGCGGGGGTCTTCTGGCAGACGAGACACCCCTGGCTGCGGATGAAGGCCAGGTGATCCTTGCTCCGTCTTCGAGGCGGCTCTTTCGGAAAGGCGAGGCCGGCTTGCTCTCGCCGAGCGAGGGCAGCAGCCACATCGGTGTCGCTGGATGCCGTCGTAAGGCCTTCATCGGATGGAACGCGTGTGGAGGACGCAGGCTGCTGGTCCGCCGAATGGATGTCGGGCAGAGGGGCATCCTCGACCCTCCTTTGGTAGGCGGCCTCGAGCACCCGAGCGTCCGCCTCAGAGCAGTCCGTCGTGGTCCTCCTGTAGGGCCAGCTCGCTCAGGAGCCTGTCCAGGAGATCGGCGGAGCTTTCAGGTGGCAACACCGGGGCCAGTTTAGGACGCCGCCAGGCGGCCTTCTTTTCGGTCCTGCGGTCCGGGGTTCGATGGCTGCTAGAGGCCCCGTAACGTAAGCGCTGTTTCGGCCCCATCTTCCATTGAAGGCGTCGAGCGAGGAATGATCGATCTCTGATTGGAGATCGGCTTGTGTCTAAGCTTGACCATATGCTTGAGCCTAGGACCTCGGTTCGTCGGGTCGAGGTCATCACCGAGACCGGCCGACGCCGGCAGTTCTCGGCCGACGAGAAGGCTCGGTTCGTCGAGGAGACGCTGGCCCCGGGAGCCGTGGTATCGGAGGTCGCGCGGCGGCACGGATTGTCGCCGCAACAGCTGTTTACGTGGCGCCGGCAAATGCGACAGCCGGTTGCGATCCCTGTGGCTCCCGAGCCGCAGACGTTCGTGCCCGCTGTCGTTACCCCATCGTCCATGCCGCCGGAGTGCTCACCGCGGCAGCGCCGACGCCTCCGGAAGGCGCCCGAGGGCGCCGAGAACAGCGGCATCATCGAGCTCGAGATCAACGGCGTCGCGGTCCGGGTCGGCCGCGGCGCGGATGCCGTGACGGTTGCGGCCGTGATCCATGCGCTGAAGACCTGCACGTGATCGGACCGACGGGCGCGGTGCGGGTGATGGTGGCGACCAGGCCGGGTGCCGAAGGGCTCGCGGCCCTGGTGCGTGAGAGCATCCAGGCCGATCCGTTCTCCGGCGCCGTGTATGTGTTCCGCGCCAAGCGCGCCGACCGGGTGAAGCTGATCTATTGGGACGGCACGGGTGTGTGCTTGTTCGCCAAGCGGCTTGAGACCGGTTCGTTCTGCTGAAGCATTCGACAAAACTATTTGCCGACGAGACCACCGCCCCGGTGCTCGATCCCGGACGCGGCCGCACCAAGACCGGCCAGCTCTGGGCCTATGCCCGCGACGACCGGCCCTGGGGCGGCACGGACCCGCCCGCCGTCGCCTATGTCTACGCCCCCGATCGCAAGGCCGAACGGCCGATCGTCCACCTCGCGGGTTTTGCCGGCATCCTCCAGGTCGACGGCTATGCCGGCTATCGGGTCCTGGCCGAGCGCGGTGACGTTGAACTGGCGTTCTGCTGGTCCCATGTGCGCCGGCGCTTCTACGAACTCGCCGCGGCCGGTCCCGCACCGATCGCCAGCGAGGCGCTCGAACGTATCGCCGGGCTCTACGTCATCGAAGCCGAGATCCGCGGCCGCACCGCCGACGAGCGTCGCGCCGTCCGCCAATAGAAGAGCCGCCGATCGTCGACGAGTTCGAACTCTGGCTGCGCGCCAAGCTTGGTCTGATCAGCCAGAAGACCAAACTCGCGGAGGCCAGCCGACTCAGTAACGCTCCAATCGCACCGGAATGCCAGTCCTTTCAGCAGCAACATTGTTGCTCCCTTTAGGGGGAAGAATGGCTCTTGTTCTCACGCGTTTGGGGCGGGGGTGACGGGAGGCGGCCCAGCATCAAAGCGACAAAACGAAGCCAATTTACGCTTCAACAGCAAACAGCTGGATGCAAGGCGCGGGCGCAGAGGAGGATCTTGTCCGACCGCGACTTGTTGAAATGGGGCAGCGATTGTCGGAAGATCGGCAATATCCCTCCAGCGCGGGCTGAAGAGCTTGATGCGTCCGGCAGTGTTTTTTGATCGCGATGGCGTCCTCAACGAGGACGATGGCTATGCTTTTGATCCGGACAAGATCCGGTGGGTAGAAGGAGCGCAACAAGCCGTAAAGGCAGTCAATGACGCCGGTTATCTTGCCTTTGTCGTGACGAACCAATCAGGAATCGCGAGGGGGTTTTATGAGGAACGACACGTTCGCAATTTGCACGATTGGATGTCGCGTGAACTTGCTGTCGTGGGTGCGCATATCGATGCGTTTGAGTTCTGCCCACATCACCCCGATGGACTGATCGAGCGATACCGTGTCCTCTGCAACTGCCGCAAGCCGCAGCCGGGGATGATTAGAGCCCTGCTTGAACGGTACCCAGTGGATCTCGATGCTAGCTTCATGATCGGCGACAAGCAGAGCGACCTTGCTGCGGCGCAAGCGGCCGGAATGGCGGCCTATTTGTTTGGTGGAGCAAACCTCCATACGTTCATTGCCCAGTTGTTGGCGGATCGGTCTCATCCTCCGGATCAGTTACGGCGGCATCCCGGAGGCGCGGGAAAGCAGGACTGAGTCCGTGATAGTCGCGACCAACGGATCGCTAGATCGCTGAGTAGAGGATCGAGGAGGCAAGTTGGCGTCAAAGCGACAAATCGAAGCCAATCGAGCAAACGCAGCGAAGAGTACCGGTCCGCGAACAAACGCTGGGAAAACAGTATCGAGCCGCAACGCCTATCGGCATGGTTTGTCTCGCTGGGAGGAAGCCTCAGGTTCTGCTTGCGCAAGGTTCGCTGCGGCTTTTGCGGGGGAGTTCAATGGCGCGGGGATGGAGATCGTGCTTCAGGATCTGGCTCAGGCCAGGATTCGTCGGGATCGTTTGCGAAGCCTCAAGCTTGCTCTGATCTTGTCCGTGATTGAAGATGCTGAGCCAAAGCAATTGAGATTTCTGTCGAGCTTGGAGCGTTATGAGAAGGCTGCCCTATCCCGGCAGCGGCGAGGGTTGAAACGCGTGAAGCTCAACAACTGACGAGGACCACAAGCTGAGTGGCTCGTGGAACCGGGACCTCAAGCGGAGGGCTCAAACCGCGGTGCGTGTTGCGTCGATGGGACGGTTCAGGAGACGCTGATAGCGGGCCCGAGTTCAATGACAGGATAAAATTTCATCTCCCATCGCTTGCTGTGTCGCGATCGGCATTTGTGCGTCTAACCAATGGTGCGACAGAATTTGCGTACAGCGCCGCCGACAGGGGTCCTCTCTGGCCGGATGCGAACCTGAGGTAGGCACGTCGATACTTGGCGCCGGATTCTGCATGTGCATTCGGTCGTCTGAAAAACCGAAATGGAAGCTTGCATTGTCGGGCAAAACAGTAGTTTCTGGGATGCTCGTCCAGCCTCAGATGGAGCCGAGCCTATGGCCAAGGAATGCAAGGCTTTTTCTTCCGATCTGCCGGAAATAGCTAAGCTCAATGGAGAATTTCGAAGGAACTACGGGACGCTTCTCGGAGCATTCTTGTATCTGCGCTCTATTAGCGCCGTCCGTGGACGACCCTGGCTTTGGACTACCTTGCTTTCAGCTGCTTGCTCCGCAGCGCTGGCGTGGCTGGGTAGGCGGGGTGTATCGTTGTGAACTGCAGACGACAGATCGGAAGGCAATTGGCCGTATCGACGCGCATGACTTCTGCAGCGTTCCCGCCGTTCTTGAAAAATCGCAAAGGCTACTGGGCCTCACGAGGCCTGAACAATTTTTTCGCTGCGGCTAGTTCTCGCGCGCAACTTACGGAAGCATCGTATCGATGGCGCGGCCGGCCTAAACCATTCCGCCGAAGTCTATGCCTTCCTTGGCGAGCTCCTCGGCTTCCTCGGCGGACGCGGCCGGCTTCGTATCAAGGTAGGGACGTTCGGAAGCCGGTAAGATGGTGCGGATGTTCTGGCCATCGGCTCGCGTGATACGGGCAGTCCAGCGCCTATGGCCGTGCTCAACTCGCTGGATGTGGTACTGCTTGTACGTAATCATGACCCTTGAACGCAACTGACTTTGAAGCTGCCCCCTTTTACCCAGAAGGGATGCCGCCGCACAGTAGATCTTAAAATTTGGTTAAGACCCACCGATCCGGCTCCCCCCTTTGACCAAAGTTCCGGCAGTGCGCTGGACCTGAACGCAGGATACGCTCGGCAGGGCCTTCCGAAGGCTCACAAAGTCGCCACGGCTCTTGTTATCTTATAAATGAGTTCAGCCGCCGAGAGCGAGCAAGATCTGCCAAAGTTTGCCGAGCACCCAAATCGCAATGGCGAAACCGCCCAGCGCGACGACGAATGTTAGGGTCGAGTAGGCGCTTCTCACGCTCCTTGGGGGCCCCTGGTTGCCGGCTGGGAGGTCCGCCCGCTCTGTCGTACGCTCTACTTCGCCGTTGAGCCGATCCTGGACCATCTCTGGAGGCGTTTTCAAAGCAAGTCTCCTCACCGTTCGTCCGCGATCACCTTGCCGTCATTCGGCAGCACGCCGGGGCTGAGCAGTTCGACGGTGCCACCGAGCTTCGTCACGGCGCGCAAAGTACCGGCGATCTCTTCGCGGAGCGCGTCGCTCGCGGTCGACGTTTCCGCTCTCAACGTCATCGCGTCGGTCTCGCCCTGTCGTGTGACGACGAGGCGCAGTCTTCCGAGGGAGGAATGACGCTTGCCGATCTCAGCGATCTGCTCGGGACGGACGAACATGCCCTTGACCTTGGTGGACTGGTCGGCACGGCCCATCCAGCCCTTGATGCGCATATTGGTGCGTCCGCATTTGCTTGGCCCTGGCACAGCGGCGGTGAGGTCGCCGAGCGCAAGACGGATCCAGGGATGATGCGGGTCGAGCGACGTCACCACGATCTCGCCGACGTCGCCGGGCGCCACGGGATCGCCGGTGCCGGGCTTGACGATCTCCAGGATCAGGTCCTCGTTCACGACCATGCCCTCGCGCGCGCCGGTCTCGAACGCAATGAGGCCGAGATCGGCGGTGCCAAAGGCCTGGTAGGCGTCGATGCCGCGCGCCTTGATCTCGGCCTGGAGCGACGGCGGGAACGCGGCACCCGAAACCAATGCGCACTTGATCGAGGAGACGTCGCGGCCCGAGCTTGCTGCGGCATCGAGCAATATCTTGAGGAAGTCCGGCGTACCGCTATAGCCAACCGGGCGGTAGGCCTCGATCAGCTCGAATTGCTGCTCGGTATTGCCGGGGCCCGCCGGGATCACGGCGCAGCCGAGCGCTCGCGCGGACGCGTCGAAGATGAAGCCGCCGGGGGTGAGATGGTAGCTGAAGGTGTTGAGGACGATGTCATCGGGCCGGAATCCGGCCGCGAACAGCGCCCTTGCGCCGCGCCAGGGATCGGCCTGCCGTCCCTCCGGCTCGAAGATGGGGCCGGGCGAGGTGAAGAGGCGGGCAAATGAGCCGGGGGCCGCCGCCACGAAGCCACCGAAGGGCGTAGAGGCCTTGTGCAGAGCGGGCAGTTCCGATTTGCGCAACACCGGCAGGCCCGCCAGCGCGGTCCTGGAGGTCACGGAGGCGGGATCAAGACCGCTCAACCGCTCGGCGTAGGCCGGTGCGGCCATCGCGGCTCGCAGGATCTCCGGCAGGCGGGAGAACAGATCGGCCTCGCGGGCTGTCGGGTCACGCGTCTCGCGGGCGTCGTAATGGGCGGTCATGGCTGTTCTTTCCGTGTTGGCATCCGTTGCGCACCGCCACCGGCATGGGTATCAGACCGCCATTGGTGAGGCTTGGAGTGGACCCGATGGAGGACATGGGAAACATTGCGGCGGATGAAGCTGCGGACGTCGTCGCGCGCCTGAAGCGCCGCATGATCGACGAGGCGCTGCCGCTGTGGTCGACGGTCGGCTGGGATCAGGCCACGGGCAGCTTCATCGACCGGCTGCACCGCGACGGTACCGCCGATACAGCCGCGCCGCGGCGCGTGTTCGTGCAGGCCCGCCAGATCTATTGCTACGCCAAGGCGGCACAGATGGGCTGGTATCCTGAGGCGCGTGCCATCGCGCTGAAGGGACTGGAACATCTGCTGGTCAAAGCCAAAGCGCCCGACGGCCGGCCGGGCTTCGTGCACCGGCTGTCGCCGGAGGGGACCGTGCTGGACGGCCGGCGCGATGCCTACGACCACGCCTTCATCCTGTTTGCTCTCGCGACCGTCTACGCGCTCGACCAGGACGCGCAGGTTCGAGCCGAGATCGACGCGCTGCTCGCTTTCCTCGACGGCCATCTCCGTTCGCCGCATGGGGGCGTGCACGAGGGGCTGCCGGTCTCGCTGCCGCGACGGCAGAACCCGCACATGCACCTGTTCGAGGCGATGATCGCGTGCTTCGACGCGACCCACGATCTGTCGTTCCAGAATCGCGCCGGCGAGTTCTTCGCGCTGTTCCTCGCCAACCTCTACGACAAGCAGAAGCACGTGTTGTCGGAGTATTTCGAGGAGGACTGGTCGAAGATCGAGCCGGTCAGCGTCGAGCCTGGCCATCAGGCGGAGTGGGTCTGGCTGCTGAAGGGATTTGAGCGCATCACGGGCTGCCCGACCGGGCAGCGGCGTGCGGAACTGCTGGCGACCGCGCTGCGCTATCGCGACGAGGCGACGGGCTGCCTGATCGACGAGGGGGACGACAGCGGCAACATCCGCCGTCACTCGCGCCGGCTGTGGCCGCAGACAGAGATCGCAAAGGCGTGGATCGCGCAGGCCGAATCCGGCGAGACCGGCGCGGCCGACGAAGCGCGCGCGGCGCTGGCGCGGCTCGAACGGCATTATCTCAGCCATCCCGTGAGGGGCGGCTGGTACGACCAGTTCGATCGCGACGGCAAATCGCTGATCGACACCATTCCTGCGTCGTCGTTCTATCATGTTCTCTGCGCGGTCACGGAAGCGGAGCAGGTGTTGGGTTAGAGCCATCTTGCTTTGAAGCGTTTTCTTCACGCGAACCGGTTTCCACTTCGCTTGAAAACGCTATAGCCACCGCTTGCGCCGCTTGAAGCTCTTGAGGTTCTTGAAGCTCTTGCGCTGGTCGCCGGCGCCGCCGAGATAGAATTCCTTGACGTCCTCGTTGTCGCGCAATTCGTCGGCGCTGCCGTCGAGCACGACCTTGCCCTGCTCCATGATGTAGCCGTGGCTCGCCACCGACAGCGCGGCGCGCGCGTTCTGCTCCACCAGGAGGATGGTGACGCCGAGGTCGCGGTTGATCTTCTGGATGATCGAGAACACCTCTTTCACCAGCAGCGGCGACAGGCCCATCGAGGGTTCATCCATCAGGATCATCTTCGGGCGGGCCATCAGCGCGCGGCCGATCGCGAGCATCTGCTGCTCGCCGCCGGAGAGATAGCCGGCGAGACCGGTGCGCTCCTTCAGGCGCGGGAAGTAGCTGAAGACCATGTCGAGGTCGGCATCGACCTCGCGGTCCCGTCGCGTGAACGCGCCCAGCCTGAGGTTCTCCAGCGAGGTCATGTCGGCGACGATGCGCCGTCCCTCCATCACCTGGAAGATGCCGCGGCGGACGATCTTGTCGGGGTCGATGCCGTTGATCCGCTCGCCTTCGAACAGGATTTCGCCACGCGTGACCTCGCCGTCCTCGGTCTTGAGTAGCCCCGAGATCGCCTTCAGTGTCGTCGACTTGCCGGCGCCGTTGGCGCCCAGCAGCGCCACGATCGCTCCCTTGGGCACCTCTAAGCTGAGGCCGCGCAGCACCAGGATGACGTCGTCATAGACGACCTCGATGTTGCGCACGGCGAGGAGGGGAGGCGCGGGCACGATGCTGGGGGAGAGACGAACGGCTTCTGCGGTTTCGGTCATGCTTTGTTACTCCGCTGTCGTCGCCCGGCTTGACCGGGCGACCCAGTATTCCAGAGACACCGAAGCATTACTGAGAAGCCGCGGCGTACTGGATCCCCCGCTCCAGTGCGCGTTGCGCACAAGGCGGGGGATGACCGTTGTGTGTGGGGGAACAGCGAGGCTCACCAGCCCAGCAGTTCCGGTTTGCGCGGCAGCTCGACGGTCTTGACCTTCTCGAGCTTGATCGTGCCCTTGGCCATGAGATCGTTGAGGTCGCCGTCGGTCGCGCCCGAGATCTTGGTGCGATAGAGATCGACCTTCAGGGTGCCGCGATGGTCCTTGTCGGTCCAGGTCGAGGGATTGCAGACGCCTTCCATTCCGGCGGGCACCCAATCCTTCTTCTGATAGAAGCCCTTGGCGACGTTCTCACCGGTGGCGCCGCCGTTCTTGGCAGCCCAATCGAGCGCCTCCCTCATGTAGAGCGCCGAGCAGACCGCCGCGACGTAATGCACGGGCCGGTAGACCTTGCCGGTGGGGTCGGATATCTTGGAGATCTCCATCACCGTCTTCATGCCGGGCGCATCGCCGCCCCAGCTCACCGCGGTGCGCAGCGGGAAGATCACGCCGTTGGCGGCGTCTCCGGCGGTCTTGGCGGCGTTCTCGTCCATGCCCCAGACATTGCCGAGGAACTGAATCTCGACGCCGGCGGTCTTGCAAGCCTTCAGGACGGAGATGTTGGAAGCCGCGGTGTTGCCGAGATAGGCGTAGTTGGCACCGGAGGATTTCAGGCTCAGGCACTGCGCGCTGTAGTCACCCGGTGTGAGCGCGAACACCAGCGGCGGCAGCACCTCGAAGCCGAGCTCCTGCGCCATGGCTTCGCCTGCGGCCTTCGGCGCGTTCGGATAAGGATGGTTGGCGCCCATGTGCACGAATTTCGGCTTGCCGGGCTTGCCCTTGGCCTTCCAGTCCTCGGCCGCCCACATCAGCATCGCGCGCAGCGAGTCCGAATAGCTTGGGCCGTAGAAGAAATTGTAAGGAGCGGGTTTGGCCTTGCCGCTGACGCCTTCGGGATCGGTCAGCGCGGCGGCATAGGAGCCGGAGAGATCGGGGATCTTGTCCTGGGCGAGGAAGCCGGTCAGCGCCTCGGTGTCGGCGGTGCCCCAGCCCATGATCGCTGCGACCTTGCTGTCCGGAGCCGACCATTTCTTGTAGAGCGCGATCGCGCGCGGCACCTGGTAGCCGTAGTCGTTGGTGTCGACGTTGAGCTGCTTGCCGCCGACGCCGCCGTTCTTGTTGACCCAGGCGAAGGTGTCGGCGACCGCCTGGCCGTAGGGCGTGCCGACGTCGGAGGTGCCGCCGGAATAGTCGGCAAGATGCCCGATCGCGATCTGCGCCTGCGCGCTCGCCGAGAATGCGGCGATCACCAGCGCGAGCGATGCAGTGCTCAAAAGGGATTTTGTCTTCATTGGTTGCCTCCTCCTGTTTATTCGTTGGTTAGTAAGTTGCCCGTTCTCAATGCGAGAACGGGTAGAGTTTCCAGTACGCCTTGATCTGCCGCCAGCGATGCGCGAGCCCGTCAGGCTCGAACATCAGGAACGCGATGATGATCACCCCGATCGCGATCTCGCGCAGGAAGGTGATGTTGTTGTTGAGCGACAGCGCCTTGTCGATCGCGCCGCCCTTCAAATAGATGCTGAGGAATTCCATCGACTCCGGCAGCAGCACCACGAAGGCGGTACCCATCAGCGTGCCCATGATAGAGCCGGTGCCGCCGATGATGATCATCGCTAGGAACAGGATCGAGCGCTCGATGCCGAAACCTTCCTGGGAGACCACGAGCTGGTAGTGCGCATAGAGCGCGCCGGCGATGCCGGCGAAGAAGGCGGCGAGGCCGAACGACAGCGTGCGGTATTTGGTGAGGTTGATGCCCATGATCTCCGCGGAGAGATAATGGTCGCGGATCGCCACCAGCGCGCGGCCGTCGCGCGTGCGCATCAGATTGGTGACGAGGATGTAGCTCGCCAGCACATAGGCCAGCACGACGTAGAAGTACTGCTTGTCGCCGCGCAACGTGAAGCCAAAGATCGAGAACGGATTGGCGCTGGCCGGCACCGAGCCGCCGGTGAACCATTCGGCGCGCGAGAAGAAGTCGAGCAGGATATATTGCGCGGCGAGCGTCGCGATGACGAGGTAAAGGCCCTTCAGCCGCGCCGCCGGAATGCCGAAGACCAGCCCGACCAGCGCGGTGACGACGCCTGCGAGCGGAATCGCGAAAAACACCGGGATCGGCGCATTGTTGGAGATGTAGGCCGAGGTGAAGGCACCGAGCAGGAAGAAGGCGGCATGCCCGATCGAGATCTGGCCGGTGAAGCCGACCAGGATGTTCAACCCGAGCGCCGCGATCGAGAAGATGCCGATCTGGATCAGAATGCTGAGCCAGTAGCCGCCAAGGAATTGCGGCACGAGGCAGAGCAGCAGCACGCCTACGATCGCAAAATTGCGGCTGGTCGCCGTCGGGAAGATCGTGGTGTCGGCCGCATAGGAGGTGCGGAAATCACCAGCAGGGATGAGGGCAGGGCCGGCCATGGATCAGATCCGCTCGATGTCGTGGGTGCCGAACAAGCCGTAGGGCTTGATCATCAGCACGATGATGAGGACGTAGAACGGTGCGATCTCGTAGAGATTGCCCCAGTGCAGATACTCGCTGTCGACATATTGCGCGACGTTCTCGAGCAAGCCGATGATGATGCCGCCGAGCACGGCGCCGCCGACGGAATCGAGCCCGCCGAGGATCGCCGCCGGAAACACCTTGATGCCGTAGGCGGCGAGGCCCGAGGACACCCCGTTCACCACGGCGACCACCACACCGGCGACCGCTGACACCGTTGCCGAGATCGCCCAGGCCATCGCGAACACGCTTTTCACGGAAATGCCGAGCGACTGCGCGACCTGCTGGTTGAACGCGGTGGCGCGCATCGCAAGGCCGTATTTGGATGCGCGGAAGAACCAGGCCATGCCGATCATCATGGCGACCGAGACCACCAGGCTCATGACATAGACGGTCTGGATCTGAAGCCCGAACAAGCTGACGGACTGGCTCTCGAACACGCGCGGGAACGGCTGCGGGTTGACGCCGAACATCCATTTCAGCGTGGCCTGGAGCACCGTCGAGAGGCCGATCGTCACCATGATCACCGAGATGATGGGCTCGCCGATCATCGGCCGCAGGATCAGGACCTGGATGGCGATGCCGAACACGAACATGAACACCAGCGTCATCGGCATGCCGATCCAGAACGGCACCTGGTATTTCGCAAGCAGGGCCCAGCACACCCAGGCGCCGACCAGCAGCAGCTCGCCTTGCGCGAAATTGACGACCTGCGTCGCCTTGTAGATCAGCACGAATGACATTGCGACCACGCCATAGAGCGTGCCGACCACGAGGCCGTTAACCAGGAGCTGGATGAGGAAGGCGGTGTTCATGTTATATGCTGTCCTTCGCCTCTCCCCGCTTGCGGGGAGAGGCCGACGCGCGGAACGCGCGGCGGGTGAGGGGGAGTCTCCGCATGCGCGGTGCTGATGAGTCCAAGACAGAGCGCGCCAGAAGTCTGCGAGCCGCTTCGACGGACGCGGAGGGTACGCTCTGGTATCGCCTGCGCGCCCGCAGGCTGAATGGCTACAAGTTCATCCGGCAAGAGCCGATCGGCCCGTACACCGTAGACTTCATTTGCCGCGAAGCCCGCCTGATCATTGAGGTGGATGGTGGGCAGCATGCAGACAACCCGCGTGACGCCGTTCGCGACAAATGGCTTGCCGACCGCAACTATCGGATCTTGCGCTTCTGGAACAACGATGTGTCCCGCAACCTGGCAGGCGTCCTTGAGATGATTGTCACCGCCCTCGCGGAGGCTCCCCCTCACCCGGATCGCTGACGCGCTCCGGCCTCTCCCCGCAAGCGGGGAGAGGCGAAGGGCAGCGGCGCGCCGAGTAACCGACTGCATCACTCCGCCGCCTCCGCCAATTGCCCGGGTCGGCCCAGATCCACCACCCGCAGCGCGGTGCGCACCCTCTGCGTGGTGCCGTCCTGGAAGCGGATCACGGTGTCGACGGGGATGACGGCATCGCCGCGGTAGATCGCGTCGATGATGCCGGCGTATTTCTCGTTGATGACGCTGCGCCGCACTTTTCGCGTGCGGGTGAGTTCGCCGTCATCGGCATCGAGCTCCTTGTAGAGCAGCAGGAAGCGCGAGATGCGTTGCGCCGGCGGCAGCGTGGCGTTGACGGTCTCGACCTCCTTCTGGAGCAGCGTGTAAACCTCGGGCCGCGAGGCGAGGTCGCTGTAGGTCGTGAAGGAGAGGCGGTTCTTCTCCGCCCATTTCGAGATGATGGAGTAGCGGATGCAGATCATCGCCGCGAGCGCGTCGCGGCCCGCGCCGAGCACCACGGCTTCGGCGATATAGGGCGAGAACTTCAGCTTGTTCTCGATGAATTGCGGCGAGAAGCGCTCGCCGCGCGAGGTCTCGGCGAGATCCTTGATGCGGTCGATGACGACGAGCTGCCGGTTGGAGTTGAAATAGCCGGCATCGCCCGACAGCATCCAGCCGTCCTTGATGTCGGCAACGCTTGCCTCCGGGTTCTTGTAATAGCCGAGGAACATGTTGGGATGCCGCACCACGATCTCGCCGACGCCGTGGACGTCGGCATTGTCGATGCGAATCTCGACGCTGTCGGCCATCGGCACGCCCGTCGTGTCAGGATCGACCTTGCCCTCGGGATGCAGCGTATAGGCCCCCAACAGTTCGGTCTGGCCGTAGAGCGTGCGCAGCGGCACGCCCATCGCCTGGAAGAACTTGAAGGTATCGGGCCCGAGCGCCGCGCCGCCCGTCGCAGCCGAGCGCAGGCGGGTGAAGCCGAGCCGGTCGCGCAGCGCGCGAAACAGGATGGCGTCGGCAAAACCCGAGCGCTTGCCGTCGGCAAGCGCGGCCAGGCCCGACTTCATCCCGATATCGAACAGGCGCTGCTTGAAGGGCGTGGCGTCCATCACCTTGGCGCGGACGTCGGCGGCGATGGATTCCCAGACGCGCGGGGCGAACAGCACGAAGGTCGGCGCGATCTCGCGCAGATCGTTCATCATCGTGTCGGGCTCTTCGACGAAGTTGATCTTCATCCGGCACAAGAGGCCTTTGCCGAGCACATAGACTTGCTCCATGATCCACGGCAGCGGCAGCACCGAGACGTATTCGTCGTCGGGTCCCTTCGGATCGAAGGTGAGATAGGTCGCGCAATGGCCGAGCACGCGGCCGGCGGCGAGCATTGCGAGTTTTGGATGCGAGGTGGTGCCTGACGTGGTGCAGAGGATCGCGACATCCTCGCCCTTGGTCGCGTCGACGAGCTTGTCGTAAAGCCCAGGCTCGCGCGCAGCGCGGGCGCGGCCGAGTTCGGCGAATTTCTCTGCCGACAGCAGCCTGGGATCGTCATATTTCCGCATCCCGCGCGGGTCGGAATAGACGATGTGCTTCAGCCGCGGCACGCGGTCGGCAAGGGTGAGCAGCTTGTCGACCTGCTCCTCATCCTCGGCGAAGACCAGCTGCGCCTCGCCGTAATTGAGGAGATAGGAGGCCTCTTCGTCCAGTACGTCGCGGTAGAGCCCGAGGCTCAGGCCGCCGATCGCGTGGGTGGCGATTTCCGCGGCGACCCAGTCCGGCCGGTTGTCGCCGATGATGCCGATGACGTCGTTGTGGCCAAGGCCGAGCTCGACGAGGCCGAGCGCGAAATCGCGCACGCGCGTCTGGTAATCGTTC
This sequence comes from Bradyrhizobium sp. 1200_D9_N1_1, assembly GCF_052075915.1. NCBI lineage: Bacteria > Pseudomonadati > Pseudomonadota > Alphaproteobacteria > Hyphomicrobiales > Nitrobacteraceae > Bradyrhizobium > Bradyrhizobium sp. 1200_D9_N1_1. The sequence goes on from NZ_CP197226.1 coordinate 3,352,354, forward strand.
CAGGTGAAGACACGCCACAGCCCGAGATCCTTTTCGCGCAGCGCAATCTCGTTGCCATGCTCCCTGGCGTTGAGCCGGAGCATTTTGGGATAGGTATCGGCCTGCGCGACGCGGCCTGCATAATCCATCATGCCGCGCTCTCCTGCGCCGGCGGCGCATCGTCCGGATCGACCAGCACCTCGTCCTCCTCGCCGAGATAGGCGCGCCTGACGTGGGGATCGGCGAGCACCGCACCCGGATCGCCCTCGGCGATCTTGCGGCCGAAATCCAGCACCATGACGCGGTGGGAGATGTCCATCACCACGCCCATGTCGTGCTCGATCATCACCACCGTCATCCCGAATTCCTCGTTGAGATCGACGATGTAGCGGGCCATGTCCTCCTTCTCCTCGAAGTTCATGCCTGCCATCGGCTCGTCGAGGAGGATGAGGCGCGGCTCCAGCGCCATGGCGCGGGCGAGCTCGACGCGCTTGCGCAGGCCATAGGAGAGGGTGCCGGCTTGCGCTTTCCGCACCGACTGGAGGTCGAGGAAGTCGATGATCTCCTCGACCTTGCGGCGATGCGCGAGCTCTTCCTTGCGCGCGCCGGTGAGCCAGTAGAGCGAGCCCGTGAGGAAATTGTTCTTCAACAGGTGATGGCGGCCGACCATGATGTTGTCGAGCACGCTCATGTGGTGGAACAGGGCTAGGTTCTGGAAGGTGCGGCCGATGCCGAGTGAGGCGCGGGCGTTCGGCGTCAGGCCGGTGATGTCGCGGCCCTGATAGAACAGCTGGCCCTCGGTCGGCTTGTAGCGGCCGGAAATACAGTTCACGATCGAGGTCTTGCCGGCCCCGTTGGGGCCGATGATCGAGAATAGCTCGCCCTCCTTGATGGCGAAGCCGACATCGGTCAGCGCACGGACGCCGCCGAACCGCAAAGACACGCCGCGCACTTCAAGACTGGTAGCCACCAAACAAGTCCCTCCCCGGTGATGGCGCTTTCTGTGGCGCTCTTCGTCGGTTCCTGTCGGGCGATCCTAGTACGGTCGTGCCGGCCAGACCATGCAGCTATTGGTCTCGACCGGACCCGCGAGGCTCTCGCTCCCGTTAGGGATCAAAAGCCGCATCGCCCGAGGTGGCCCTCAATAGGGGAAAGCGCTATTTTGAAATGTCTCCGGCCTGACAATTCTGCGACAAAGTTTTTCAGGCGAGGCGGCCTTTATCTTTCGTCGGATGGCGGTCGATGCGGTCGTGTTGCAGTGCAACAGAAGGGCGGAGTGACGAAACGGTGCGGCTGGCTTCGGGATCATGATTTCAGAGGATCAACTGAAGCGCATCGCCGCTTGGTCGCGCGAGCTCACGCAAGCGGAGATCGAGGTCGCTCGCGCCGGAATCACGGAGCGGTCCTACGGCATCGGCGAGGCTGTGTTCATGCGCGGCGACACGTTCGGCTATTGGGCCGGCATGGTTTTTGGCCTTGCCCGGATGGGCGGGGTGTCGCGCGACGGCAAGGAGGCGAGCCTTGCCGGGCTGACTGCGGGGGCCTGGTTCGGCGAGGGCAGCGTGCTCAAGAACGAGCCGCGCCGCTACGACGTGGTCGCGCTGCGCAACAGCCGTGTCGCGCTGATGGAGCGCAGCGCCTTCATGTGGCTGTTCGAGAACAGCGTCGGCTTCAACCGCTTCCTGGTCCGCCAGCTCAACGAGCGGCTCGGCCAGTTCATCGGCATGCTCGAGGTCAACCGTACGCTCGATGCGACCTCGCGCCTCGCGCGCGGCATCGCCTCGCTGTTCAACCCGATCCTCTATCCGGAATCGACCGCGCATCTGGAGATCACCCAGGAGGAGATCGGGGCGCTCTCCGGCATGTCCCGCCAGAACGCCAATCGCGCGCTGAACCGGCTGGAGAAGGAGGGCCTGCTGCGACTCGAATATGGCGGCGTCACCATCCTCGATATCGAGCGGCTGCGCGGGTACGGGGACTAGGGCGCCCCGTCATCGCGCATTGGCGGGGGCGTGCAGGGGCCAGAGATCGGCGCGCCAGCGCACCGCGATCGCCGCCATCGCGATGAACCCCGAGAGGGCATAGAGCGAGCCCGTCGCGGAGTAGCCGATGAGGTCGATCAGGCTGCCGGCCGCGAGCAATCCGAGCGGCAAGCCGTAGATCACCATCATGCGGACGCCCATGACACGGCCGCGCAGATGCGCGCTCGCCGTGCGCATCAGGATCACGGCGGCCGATATCATCGACATGCTCTGGGCGATGCCGGCGAGAGCGAGGCAGGCCATGGCGACGGGCATGGTCCTGATTTCGACGAACACCAGCAGCATGGCGTACCAGGCCAGCGTCGCGCCGATCAGAAGCCGGGCAATGCGCAGGCCGCCGACCAGGCTGAGCGTGATGGAGCCGATCAGCGAGCCGACGGCGAAGCTGGCCGAGAGATAGCCGAGCCCGGTCTGGTCGGTGTGAAAGATTTCGCGCGCGATGTAGGGCAGCAATCCGCCCGTGAAGGGAAATGCGGTGAGATTGGCGAGGAAGGCGACACACAGCGCGGCGCCCATTCCGGGGCCATTCCAGGCGTAGACAATCCCTTCCTTCAGCTCGTCGAGCAGTTTTGAAACGGCGCGGCTGTTCGCCGGCAGGTCCATCGTGGCAACGGTCCTTTCCGGTCGGGTCAGGCAGGACATGAGAATCGCGGCCACGAGGTAGAGGCTGGCGACTGCCGCATACACCAACCCAATGCCGAGCACGGCGAAGAGGCCGGCGCCTGTCAGCGCTCCGGCAATGCGGGCGCTGTCCTGGGTCGTCCGTGACAGGCCGATCGCGCCCACCAACTGCTTGGCCGGCATGATGTCGGCGAGCAGCGCGCTGCGAATGCCGAGATCGGAGGAGCGGATCAGGCCCATGATTGCAACGATGATCATGACGTTGAGTGGCGCCAGACGGCCGGTCAGTGCCAGCACCATGATGGTCGAGGCGAGCGCCGTATAGGTGAGGCGCAGCACGACAAGGAGATCGCGATGACCCATGCGGTCGCCGATCATCCCGAGCACCGGTGCGACCAGCGTTCCCACATATTGCAGCGAGGCGAGAATGGTCAGCAGCAGCACCGATCCGGTCTCGACCAGGATGTACCAGCCGAGCACCAGCGTTTCGATCTCGAAGGCCCAGGAGGTGAGCAGGTCGGACGGCCACTGGAAGCGATAGTTGCGGATGCGGAATGGCGCGAGCGCGGATGTGCTCAAGATGCAATGACGGGTTTCACGGCGATTCCCTGCCCTTATTCTTGTTCTTTCTAATCCGGCAACGTAGCGCTGACACTGCTCGTGTCAATCAGCGCTGCCGCATACCAACCCGCTCGAACGCCACAAGGTTTGCCGCGCGGCTTCTGGGGGCGCTGTTTCTCGTGAGCGTCGTCGTGTCGCCTTCCCAGGCGGGTCCGCAGGACATGCTCGCCTTGATGCAGCGCACTACGTCGCTCGCGAAGGAGACCGCTATGGCGAGGCGGTGTGGCTTGCGCGAAAGCTCGTCGGAGAGGCCGAGATAAGTGCGGGCGACGATCGCCGGGGGTGTCTATCCTCAGCACCGAAAGACGGTCCGGTTGCGGGGAGGGGTGAGGCCGCGCGCGCGGCCGTTAACCGACCACCGCTTGCTCTTCCCGTGCGACGAGCCCATGCTTGCCCGGTTCCTGGGCCCGTCCGGCAGGTCCAGGAGATTGCACCATCGCGGCTTCCGCGAGGTCTTGACCCATGAACTGCTCTTGCTGTGGTTTAGAGGTCCAGAGCGGCTTTGCCTTCTGCCCGAAGTGCGGCACGAAGCAGCCGAACGTGTGCCCTGGCTGCGGCTTTCCATGCGCGCCGGATTTCGCCTATTGCCCGAAATGCGGCGCCTTCGTCTCTGAGACCCCCACAGGCGGGCAGGCATCGGCGCGGACGAGCCCGACGACGTTCCCGATCCGGTCCTCCTCTCCGCCGCTCGCGCCGGCGGAGGAGGCTCAAGCCGCATTTCGACCTCAGTTGGACAAGATCGACAGCGAGGCGAACCGCCGCACCATCACCGTGCTGTTTGCCGACCTCAGCGGCTTCACTGCGATGAGCGAGCGGCTCGACCCCGAGGTCATGCAGACGCTTCAAAACGGGTTGTTCGAGGAGTTGACGGCCGCGGTGCAAAGCTTCGGCGGCTTCGTGGACAAATTCATCGGCGATGCGCTGCTTGCTCTGTTTGGTGCGCCAGCGGCGCACGAGGACGACCCAGAGCGGGCGGTGCGCGCTGCTCTCGACATGATCGACCGGACGGCGCGCCTCAGCGAACGCGCGAAGGCGTATGCAGGTTCACCGCTGCTGCTCCATGTCGGCATCAACACCGGGCACGTCGTCGCGGGCGGGCTCGGTGCGGGCGTTGCCAAATCCTATTCGGTGACCGGCGACACGGTGAATACCGCCCAGCGACTACAATCGATGGCGGCTCCGGGCGAGGTGCTGGTCGGGCCGTTGACCCACCGTCTGACGCGGCATGCGTTCTCCTATGACTCGCTTGGCGAGGTCTCGCTCAAGGGCAAGATGGGCAGCGTACTGGTCCACCGTCTGAAGGAGCCGCTCGACACGCCCCGTGCGGCGCGAGGTCTCGACACGCTGGGCCTCAATGCGCCGTTGATCGGGCGCGACGCCGAGCTTGCGCGCATGATCGGCAGCCTTGATCTCGCGTGCGGCGGCGCGGCTCAACTGGTGCGGCTGGTCGGTGAGGCCGGCATCGGGAAGACGCGCCTGGTCAGGGAGTTCGTCGCCCGCATGCGCGATCAGGATCGATTCGCAGGCGTGGCGATCCGGCAGGCGGCGTGCTCGCCGCTCGGCGAACAGTCCTACGGCACACTCGCCGCCGTGCTGCGCAGCGCCTATGGCATCGCGCAGAAGGCGGGCGCCACCGAGGCGGAGGCGAAGGTCGCCGAAGCGCTGTCGGAGCTTGGCCTCGCGACTGACGAGGCCGACCGCCTGATGCCCCTCTATCTGCACGTACTCGGCCTCGGCGACCCCAACGCCGTGCTCAGGCATGTCGAGCCCGAACAGCTCCGCCGCCAGATATTCTTCGCGATCCGCACCGTCTTCGAACGCCGCCTGGCACTGTCGCCACTGCTGATCATCGTCGAGGATCTGCATTGGGCCGATGCGGTGTCGCTTGAAGCGTTGCGCTTCCTGATGGACCGACTGGAGCGGACGCGGCTGATGCTGTTGTTTACGCATCGGCCGATGCTGGAACTGGACCAGTTCGGTTCGAGCAGGATCAGTCACGCAACCCTCCGGCTGCCCCCGCTTGGGGACGCCGACGGACAAAGGCTGCTCGCGGCCTATTTCAGTCACGGTTGGCGTGAACCACCGGGACGTCTGTTCAGTCGAATCCTCGATCGCGCCGGCGGCAATCCGCTTTTCCTCGAGGAGATCATACGCGGCCTGATCGAAGCCGGCACCCTGGAGCGCGACGGCGTGCAGTGGCGGATGACGTCGGATGAAGCCGCCGCCGATATTCCGGCAAGCATTCAGGCGTTGTTGCTGGCGCGTCTCGACCGGTTGCCGCATCAGGTGCGCCGCCTGGCACAGGAGGCCGCAGTGATCGGCCCGCGTTTTGATGCGGCTGCTCTCGGTGCGGCGGCAACCGAGCCGGCAAGGGTCGAAGCAGGGCTCGAACTTCTGTGCGACGCGGAAATCGTCGAGGAGATCGCGGGCTCGAATTCGATTTCGCTGCGGACCTACCGCTTCACGCAAACCATGCTTCAGGACGTGATCTATCAAAACCTGCTTCTGCAGCGCCGGATCGAGCTTCATGGACGGATTGGTGGGGCGCTCGAGAGGCTGTATGGCCATGAGCCCGAGCGCCTCGAAGATCTCATACTGCTCGGACATCACTTCAGTCTGAGCGCGAGCAAGCCGAAAGGCGCGCGCTATCTGCGCGCGGCAGGCGATCGCGCACGCGCCAGCTATGCCAATGACGATGCCATCCGTCTCTACCAGCAGGCCCTCGCCGTGCTGTTGGCCGGCGGCGAACGGGAGCCGGAACGTCTGGTCCTATACGAGCGGATCGCGGACCTCTGTGGCGCGGCTGGCCGCCGGAATACGGCCGAGGAGCACTATCAGAGCGCGTTGGAGGGGCACCGCGCCCTACAGGACCGGATCAGCGAAGCGCGAATTCTTCGCAAGCTTGGCCGATTGCTGTGGGACGCCGGCAAGCGGATCAAGGCAGAGACGCGTTACGCCGAGGCGGCCAACCTGCTTGGAGGGATCGACGCGCCCATCGAGTGGGCGCATCTCTTGCAGGAGCGCGGCCGTCTCGCGTTTCGGACGGGCGATCACGTGGCCGCCGCAAGATGGGCAGACGAGGCGCTCGGCTATGCACGGTCCGTACCGGCGGACGCGGACAAGCAGGGAGGGCTCGAGGCGGCACGTGCCATTGCGGAGGCCCTCAACACCAAGGGGGTTGCGCTGGCGCGGCTTGGACGACACGAGGAGGCGGTGCGCGAGGTGGAGCAGAGTGTTGCAGCCGCCGAAACAGCCGGCCTCCTCAACGTAGCCTGCCGCGGCTACACCAATCTCGGTGTGCTCTACACGATTGTCGACCCGGCGAAAGCCGTGGAGGTCTGCCGGCGTGGACTCGATGTCGCGCGTCGGATCGGGGATCTCGGCTTCCAGGCGCGTCTTCTTGCCAATTTTGCCGTTGCCTGTTGCACCTTCACGGACAGATGTACCGAAGAAGGGGTGCCGGCTGCCGAAAAGGCGATCGAAATCGACCGCGCGCTCGATCAGCGCGAGCATCTCGCCGTGCCCTTGATCGTGCTCGGGCAAATCCATCAATGCCATTTCCGCCCCGATCTGGCCGCCCTCTGCTACAACGAGGCAATCGAGGTGGCGAACGAAACCGGCGAACCGCAGCAGCTTTTTCCATGCTATGATGGTCTCGCCACGCTGAGCCTTGATCGAGGCCACATGCCCGAGGCCGACCGATATTTCGCGCTGGCCCATGATGTCTGCGCCCGCCACGGGCTTGATCCCGCCGGGCTGATCGTACTGCCGTTTCTCGACTAGGTCATATGAAGGAGTTCAACCATGTCAGAACTTCATGTCGACGGACCGCTTCAACCGGGCGATCGCGCACCGAACGTCGTGCTGGACGCCATCACCCGCGATGGAACGATCGCGCTCCAGGATTTTCGCGGGCATAGCCCGATATTGATCGGCTTGTTTCGAGGGCTGCACTGCCCGTTCTGTCGGCGCCATATCGCGGCACAGGCGCAACTTGGCGCAGCGCTGCGCGACAAGGGCGTCGAAAGTCTCACGGTCGTGAACACGCCCATCGAACGCGCGCGGCTCTACTTCCGCTATCATCCCTTGCCCAATCTGCTCGCCGCGTCCGACCCCGAGCGGGTCTCGCACCGCGCGTTCGGCCTGCCCAATCTCGAGTTTACGGACCACGAGACCGAGTGGCCGCGCAAGGTGGGTATGGACGTCGTCATGAGCATGCAGGTCGATATGCCCGGCGAAACGCCGGGGCCGATGAATCGGCTGGCGGCTGCCGAATACCTCAACAACAAGGACGGCTACGAGATGATGGAGGCCGATCAGCGCATGGCGGCAACCGGCCAGGGCCAGCTGTTCGGCCAGTTCCTGCTCGATCGCGAGGGGATCGTGCGCTGGACCTTTACCGAGGTTCCTGAAGGCGGCCAGCGCATGTTCGGGGCTCCGAGCCCCCAGGAGTTGATGTCGGCCGCCTCGCAGGTGGCAAGCTAGGCATCGTCGCCTGGTGATTAACCCGCCACCTTCGGCCGTTTCTCGGCGAGCGCTGCGGCCATCGCCGAAATCAGCGGCCGCATGAAATACGCATCTTCCGCCGGTGCGATGTCCGTGCGCAGGCCATGCGCGGCGAGCTCCCCCGACACCGCAGGGCCCACCGACGCAATCAGCGTCCGCTCCAACCCTGCGCGCAACTTCGCTTCGCTGCCATGTGCCTTTGCGGCTTCGATCAGGCGGCGGACCTGGCCGAGATTGGTCAGCGCGATGGAATCGATCCGTCCCTCCGCCATGTCGTCGATGGCGGCGACGATGTTGGCATCCGCCGCCTTTGAATCGTAGACATAGGGCAGCACGGTATCGACCTCGGCGCCTTGCGCCGAGAGTGCGCCGGTCAGGGTGCTGTGGTCCTTGTCCGGATAAAGCTGGAGGCCGAGGCGCCGCCCCTTCAGGTCGAGCTTGCCCAGCATCTCGATCACGCCCTCGGTGGTCGGCTTCTCCGTGGTCTGCTGCGCCTCGAGCGAGATCTCGCGCAGCGCCTTGCCGGGCTTCGGCCCGCGGGTGAATTTTCGCGATTTGGCGAGGGCCGCGACCAGAGCCTGGTCGAGACCACGGGTCCGCGCGAGCTTCATGATCCGCCGCAGGCCTTCGCCGGTCATCAGCACGAGATCGTCGAAGGGCCTGTCGATGGCGCGGCGGATCCAGGCCTCGACCGGGGCTGGGTCCGGCGCATCGTGGATGGTGAACATCGGGCACTGCACGACATCGGCGCCTTGCTCGGCGAGGAGCTTTGAGAACTGCGCCTCCTCGCGCGTTTCCAGGATCAGGATGCGGTAGCCGTTCAAGCGGTCGGCCATGGGCGTGCTCCAGTACAAATCGCAATGGTCCGTTCATCCTGACTCTGCACTTTACGTAGAAGCAAGTCTTGGGATTGGCGCAAGGGCGGGGTCGGTGATAGAGCAGGGCGCAAATCGCGAGTTGTTCCGCATCATTTGCCCAAACCTTCATCAAGAGCCATGCCCGATCACCAATATGTCCTGACCCTGTCCTGTCCGGATCGCCCCGGCATCGTCTCGGCGGTGTCGACCTTCCTGGCCCATAACGGACAGAACATTCTCGACGCCCAGCAGTTCGACGACGTCGAGACCAAGAAGTTCTTCATGCGGGTGGTGTTCACCGCGGCCGATCTCGCCGTGGAGCTTACCGCGCTCCAGACCGGCTTTGCCGCGATCGCGGAGCGCTTCGGCATGGAGTGGCAGATGCGCGACCGCGCCGCGCATCGCAAGGTGATGTTGCTGGTGTCGAAGTCCGACCATTGCCTGGTCGACATCCTCTATCGCTGGCGCACCGGCGAATTGCCGATGGTCCCGACCGCGATCGTCTCCAACCATCCGCGCGAGGTCTATGCCGGGCTCGATTTCGGCGGCATCCCGTTCCATCATCTGCCTGTGACCAAGGAGAGCAAGCGCGAGCAGGAGACGCAGATCCTCGATCTCGTCGCCAAGACCGGAACTGATCTCGTCGTGCTCGCGCGCTACATGCAGATCCTGTCGGACGATCTGTCGGCCAAACTGTCGGGGCGCTGCATCAACATCCACCACTCGTTCCTGCCCGGCTTCAAGGGCGCAAAACCCTATCACCAGGCCCATGAGCGCGGCGTGAAGCTGATCGGCGCCACCGCGCATTACGTCACGCGCGATCTCGACGAGGGCCCGATCATCGACCAGGACGTCGAGCGCATCAGCCACCGCGACACGCCCGAAGATCTCGTCCGCAAGGGCCGCGACATCGAGCGCCGCGTGCTGGCGCGCGCGATCCGCTACCATCTCGACGACCGCGTCATCCCCAACGGCCGCAAGACCGTGGTGTTTATGGATTGATGTTGTTTCACCTCTCCCCGCTTGCGGGGAGAGGTCGGATTGCATCGACGATGCAATCCGGGTGAGGGGGACTCTCCGCGACTCCAACTGTCACCGTCCCCGTGGAGACTCCCCCTCACCCCAACCCTCTCCCCGCAAGCGGGCGAGGGAGCGCACCGACCTAGCGCACCGCGCCGCTCGACGGAGTGCCCGTCGCGCCCTTCTGCGCCTGCTCTTCCTTCTCGCGATCGGCCGCCGGCAGCAGCCGCTTGCGCTCGCGCTCCTTCATGTAGGCGTCGTATTGCGGCGTGCCTGCCCGCGGCGGGGCGTCGGCCGGTAGGCCGCCGGCCCATTGCGGGACGTAATCGCCGACGCCGGCCGACAGCTTCTCATTGACCGTGCCGCAGCCGGACAGCCCCACGGCAAGCGCGAGGAGGGGCAGGAGGGAGCGGAAAGGCTTGGGCATTGTGGGGGCGCGCTGGTTCGGTCTGGTTGGACGCCGGGTCAGGCTGGCGCCGCGAGAGTAGCCTTCAACAAGGTAAAATAGACTTATTCGAGGTAGGTAATCAGTTACCGGGTTGGAGCCGGCGCGAGGCCCCGGATGTACCAATTCTGCAAAAGAAAGACGAAATCTTCCATCCACGCGGCCCGTCGCGTTTCTAGACTGCGGCGCCGGCCTCGCGACAACGTGGCTTGGCCCGGCGAGGGGGCTTTTTCGTTGACAGGTCCATTTTATTTGTACAATCGTACAAATAAAAGCAGCCAAGGTCGGGGCGTTCGGGTCACCTCGACGTAACCGCGACATCACTCCCCGCCGTCGGAAATCGGGACGCTCGGCTTGCGCCGAATGGTCGCCAAACGTCCGATTGACAAGGGGGGCGCCAAGGACGCCATGTGGCGCGCGATAAGGCTCGCGCGTGAGCTAGAGTGAGGCAAGGACCGGGCACTCGGTTCGCCGCACAAGAGGTCAGGAATCAAGGGGAGGGACACTCTGATGTTCGAACGCAAACAACTTTCTTGGGCAGCCGCGGTGGCCGCCGTCGCAGGCTTTGTGGCCGTCGCGCCGGCCAGGGCCGAGGACACCGTCAAGGTCGGCCTGATCCTGCCGATGACCGGCGGCCAGGCCTCGACCGGCAAGCAGATCGAGAACGCGATCAAGCTCTACATGCAGCAGAAGGGCGACACCGTCGCTGGCAAGAAGATCGAGATCATCCTCAAGGACGACGCCGCGATTCCCGACAAGACCAAGACCGCTGCGCAAGAGCTGATCGTCAACGACAAGGTCAATTTCATCGCCGGCTTCGGCGTGACGCCGGCAGCCCTCGCCGCCGCGCCGCTGGCAACGCAGGCCAAGATTCCGGAAGTCGTGATGGCGGCCGGCACCTCCATCATCACCGAGCGCTCGCCCTACATCGTGCGCACCAGCTTCACCCTGGCGCAGTCCTCGACCATCATCGCCGACTGGGCGGTGAAGAACGGCATCAAGAAGGTGGCGACGCTGACCTCGGACTACGCGCCGGGCAACGACGCGCTGAACTTCTTCAAGCAGAATTTCACCGCCGGCGGCGGTGAGGTGGTCGAAGAGGTCAAGACGCCGCTCGCGAATCCCGATTTCGCGCCGTTCCTTCAGCGCATGAAGGACGCCAAGCCCGACGCAATCTTCGTGTTCGTGCCGGCCGGTCAGGGCGGCAACTTCATGAAGCAGTATGCCGAGCGTGGCCTCGACAAGGCCGGCATCAAGGTGATCGGACCGGGCGACGTCACCGACGACGATCTCCTCAACAACATGGGCGATGCCGTGCTCGGCACGGTCACCGCGCACCTTTATTCGGCGGCGCATCCGTCCGCGATGAACAAGGATTTTGTCGCGGCCTACAAGAAGGCCTTCGGCACTCGTCCGGGCTTCATGGCGGTGAGCGGCTATGACGGCATCCACCTCATCTACGAGGCGCTGAAGAAGACCGGTGGCGACACCGACGGCACCAAGCTGGTCGAGGCGATGAAGGGCCAGAAGTGGGAGAGCCCGCGCGGCCCGATCTCGATCGACCCCGAGACGCGCGACATCGTGCAGAACATCTACATCCGCAAGGTCGAGAAGGTCGACGGCGAGCTCTACAACGTCGAGTTCGCGACCTTCGAAGCCGTCAAGGACCTCGGCAAGACCAAGAAGTGACGCGCGAAAGCGCGTCATCCCGGGGCGCGCATTGGCGCGAGCCCGGGATCTCGCGCCCCGCTCTCGTCATGCCCGGGCTTGACCGGTGCATCCACGCGAGAGCCGAAACAGGAACGTGGATGGCCGGGACATTTGTTTGAAGACGCACTTCGTGCTTTTGCCCGGCCATGACCGATAACACCAAGCTGAGACGATGACCTCTATCCTCACCAACCTGTTCGATGGCGTTGCCTACGGCATGCTGCTGTTCGTGCTCGCTTGCGGGCTCGCGGTCACGCTCGGCCTGATGAACTTCGTCAACCTCGCTCACGGCGCCTTCGCCATGACCGGCGGCTATGTCTGCATGGTGCTGGTCAACCGGATGGGCTGGCCGTTCTTCGCCGCGCTGCCGCTCGCTTTCGTCTCGTCGGCGGCGATCGGCATCGTGCTCGAGCGTACGCTCTACCGCCATCTCTATACGCGCAGCCATCTCGACCAGGTGCTGTTCACCATCGGCCTGACCTTCATGTCGGTCGCGGCGGTCGACTACATCCAGGGCTCGTCGCGGGTCTTCATCAACCTGCCGGCCGCGCTCCAGGGCCAGTTCGACCTGTTCGGCGTCGGCATCGGCCGCTACCGGCTGATGATCATCGTGATCTGCGGCCTGCTCACCATCGCGCTCCAGATGGTGCTGGCCAAGACCCGTTTCGGCAGCCGGCTGCGCGCCGCCGTTGACGATCCGCGCGCCGCCAGCGGCCTCGGCATCAACGTGCCGCAGGTGTTCGCTTTCACGTTTGCATTCGGTTGCGGGCTCGCCGGCCTCGGTGGCGCGCTCAGCGCCGAGATCCTCGGCCTCGACCCGTATTTCCCGCTGAAGTTCATGATCTACTTCCTGATCGTGGTCACCGTCGGCGGCTCGTCCTCGATCACCGGCCCGTTCCTGGCCTCGCTCCTGCTCGGCATCGGCGACGTCGCCGGCAAGTACTACGTGCCGAAGATGGGCCCCTTCGTGATCTACACCATGATGATCGTGATCCTGATCTGGCGCCCGAACGGCCTGTTCGGCCGCGCGGCCGCGCGTTGAGTTTGCCGATGAGCGCTTCCTCCGACGTCGGTTATCACGCCCAGCGGCATGCGCGCTGGCACTATGGCGAAGTCGCGTTCTGGCTGATCGTGCTGGCCTGCGGCTTTGCATTTCCCACGCGCTATCTGATCATGACCGACATCCTGCGGCTGGCGCTGTTTGCGATGTCGCTCGATCTCATCCTCGGCTATGCCGGCATCGTCTCGCTCGGCCACGCCGCCTTCTTCGGCGTCGGTGCCTATGCGTCGGGGCTGCTTGCTCTTCACGGGATCATCAACGAGCCCGTGCTCGCGCTGATCGTGGCCGGCCTTGCCGCGATGGTGCTGGGCTTCGCCACCAGCTTCCTCGTGATCCGCGGCGTCGATCTCACCCGGCTGATGGTGACGCTCGGCATCGCGCTGCTGCTGGAGGCGCTCGCCGAGCGCTTCTCCAACATCACCGGCGGGACCGACGGCCTTCAGGGCATCGAGATGCAGCCGATCTTTGGCGAGATTCCGTTCGACATGTTCGGCAAGGCCGGCTTCTTCTATTCATTGGCCGTGCTGTTCGTGTTGTTCCTGTTCGCCCGCCGCGTCGTGCATTCGCCGTTCGGCCTGTCGCTGCGTGCGATCAAGAACAATCCGCTGCGGGCCGCGGCGATCGGCATCCCCGTCAACCGCCGCCTGATCGCGATCTATACGCTGGCGGCGTTCTATGCCGGCATCGCAGGCGCGCTGTTCACCCAGACCACCGCGATCGCCTCGCTCGACGTGTTCGCCTTCGAGCGCTCCGCCGACCTGATGCTGGTGCTCGTCATCGGCGGCACCGGCTATCTCTATGGCGGGCTGGTCGGCGCGGTGGTGTTCCGTATGCTCCAGGAATTGTTCTCCACCATCACCCCGCAATACTGGCAGTTCTGGATCGGCCTCGTGCTGGTCGTGATTGTGCTGGTCGGCCGCCAGCGCCTGCATCGCTGCGTGCTGTATGTGCCGAACCTGATCATCAAGCAGGTCGCGGGCCGTAAAGCGGTCGTCGCCGTGCCGGAGAGCGACGCATGACCATCGCGCTCGAAACCCAGAACCTCGAAAAGCAGTTCGGCGGCCTGCGCGTCACCCGCGATCTCTCGCTCAGAATCGAGCAGGGCGCCCGCCACGCGCTGATCGGCCCGAACGGCGCCGGCAAGACCACTGTCATCAACCAGCTCACCGGCGTGCTGAAGCCGAACTCCGGGCGCATCCTGCTGGAAGGCCAGGACATCACGGACGTGCCGGTGCACAAGCGCGTGCTGCGCGGCCTGTCGCGCACGTTCCAGATCAACCAGCTCTATCCCGACCTGACCCCGCTCGAGACCATCGGCCTTGCCGTCTCCGAGCGCCTCGGCCATGGCGGCGACTGGTGGCGGCGGATGGGCACGCGCAGCGAGGTCAATGGCGAGATCGCCGATCTCCTGACGCGCTTCCATCTTCTCGATGTGATGAACGAAGAGACCGTGACCCTGCCTTACGGCAAGCAGCGCCTGCTCGAGATCGCGGTCGCGATCGCGGCCAAGCCGCGCGTGCTGCTGCTCGACGAGCCCGCCGCCGGCGTGCCCGAGAGCGAGCGCCACGACATTCTCGCCGTGGTCGGCGCGTTGCCGCGCGACGTCACGGTGCTGCTGATCGAGCACGACATGGATCTGGTGTTCTCCTTCGCCGACCGGATTTCGGTTCTGGTCTCCGGCGCGCTGCTCACAGAAGGCCCGCCCGAGCAGGTTGCGCGCGACCCGCAGGTCAAGGCGGTCTATCTCGGCGAGGAGGCGGTCAATGTCTGACCTGCTCGAGATCGAAGCCTTGCGCGCGGGCTATGGCGAGGCGGTGGTGTTGCCGAAGATGTCCCTGCGCCTCGCCGAAGGGCAGGTGCTGGCGCTGCTCGGACGCAACGGCACCGGCAAGACCACGCTGATCAACTCCATCGTCGGCGTCACCCGCCGCTTCTCCGGCACCGTCGCGCTCGCCGGCACGGATGTCACCACACTCCGACCCGACCAGCGGGCGCGCGCTGGCATCGGCTGGGTGCCGCAGGAGCGCAATATCTTCCGCTCGCTCACGGTCGAGGAGAACATGACCGCGGTGGCCCAGCCCGGTCCCTGGACGGTCGAGAAGGTCTACGAGATGTTTCCGCGGCTGAAGGAGCGGCGGGGCAATTTTGGCAACCAGCTCTCCGGCGGCGAGCAGCAGATGCTGGCGATCGGCCGCGCGCTGACCCTCAACCCGAAGGTCCTGCTGCTGGACGAGCCGACCGAGGGCCTTGCCCCCATCATCGTCGAGGAGCTGTTGAAGGCGATCGGGGCCATCACCCGCGCCGGCGGCATCTGCTCGATCATCGTCGAGCAGAATGCGCAAAAGATTCTGGGGCTCGCCGACCGTGTTGTGATATTGGAACGCGGAACGATCGTCCACGACGCCCCGAGCGCCGCGCTGAAGGCCGACCCCTCGGTCCTGGAGCGCCACCTCGGAGTCGCAGGGGCGGCGGCCCACTAAAAAATCCTCGGGAGTTCAAGAATGCAGCGAACCAAAGCCCCCTTCCGTGCCGATGAGGTCGGCAGCCTCCTGCGCCCCGCCAAGATCAAGGAAGCCCGCGCCAGGCTTGAGAAGGGAGAGATCTCGGCCGACGATCTGCGCAAGATCGAGGACATGGAGATCGAGAAGGTCGTGCACAAGCAGGCCTCGGTCGGGCTGAAGCTTGCGACCGACGGCGAATTCCGCCGCTCCTGGTGGCATTTCGACTTTCTGGCCAAGCTCACCGGCTGCGAGCTGTTTCACCCCGACACCGGCATCCAGTTCGCCGGCGTGCAGACCCGTCACGATGCGGTCCGCGTGATCAGCAAGCTCGACTTCCCCGACGACCACCCGATGCTGGACCATTTCCGCTTCCTGAAGAAGTGCGCCGACCAGGCCCACGTCACCGCCAAGATGACGATCCCCTCGCCGGCGGTGCTGCACTTCCGCGGTGGCCGCAAGTCGATCTCCAAGGACGTCTATCCCGATCTCGATGCCTTCTACGAGGACCTCGGCAAGACCTATCGGAAGGCCGTGAACGCGTTCTATGACGCCGGCTGCCGCTATCTCCAGTTCGACGACACCGTGTGGGCCTATCTCTGCTCGCCGGACGAATTGCAGAAGGCGCGCGAGCGCGGCGACAATCCGGATGGTCTCCAGCAGATCTATGCGCGCATCATCAACTACGCGCTGGCCGAGAAGCCCGCCGACATGGTGGTGACGACACATGTCTGCCGCGGCAATTTCCGCTCGACCTGGATCTCCTCGGGCGGCTACGAGCCGGTGGCCGAGACCATGCTCGCCGGCACCAATTACGACGGCTACTTCCTGGAGTACGACAGCGACCGCGCCGGCGGTTTCGAGCCGCTGCGCTTCCTGCCCAAGGGCAACAAGGTCGTCGTGGTCGGCGTCATCACCTCGAAGTTCGGTGAGCTCGAGAAGAAGGACGACATCAAGCGCCGTCTGGAAGAGGCCGCCAAGTTCGCGCCGCTTGAGCAGCTCGCACTGTCCCCGCAATGCGGCTTCGCCTCGACCGAGGAAGGCAACATCCTCTCCGAGGAAGAGCAGTGGGCCAAGCTGAGCCTTGCGGTGGAGATCGCGAAGGAAGTGTGGGGCAACTGAGGCACAGCGTCATCCCGGGGCGCGCGTAGCGCGAACTATGGTGCGCGCTTGCGCACCTGAGGATCTCGAGATCCCGGGTCTGGTGCTTGCGCACCACCCCGGGATGACGACGCGCAAGCGCGTCGTCACTTCTCCGCCAGGTAAACCTCACCCAGCAGCGACGAGTTCGACCACGGCACCTGCTTGTTCTTCGTAGTCGACACCACTTCCGCCCGCACCCGCGTGAGCATCTGCTGCACCTCCAGCCCGGGCGTGCCGATGTGACGGGACAGCGCGGCGGAGAACGGCGAGTTGGCGCCGTCGCCGTCGAGCGCGACCTGGCCCGGTGCGGTGGCGAAAGCGATCAGCGTGCCGGCGCCGAGTGTCGCCCCGGCGCCGAGGCTCGTCGGAGCTGCGAGGCCCGAGGCGCCCTCGATGCCGCGATTGGCAGAGGCTGAAGCCACCTGCTGTGCCATCGGGTTGTTGCGGCAGGCATCGAAAATCAAAATGTTGGTGCGGACCTGATCGTCGAGGCCGGCCATGATCGTGTCCATGTCGATCATCGCCTCTGTCATGGCCGTGCCCGGCTTGAGTTCGACGTCGACGGGAATGAGATAGTTGCGGCCGTCCACCTGCACGCCATGGCCGGCATAGTAGACCACGGCGACTTGCGCCCGGGCCGCATCGCGCAGGAAGTCGCGCGTCATCTTCTGCATCGCTGCGCGGTCGAGGTCGACGCCCTCCGACACGGTGAAGCCGATGTCGCGCAGGCTCTTGGCGACAGCGCGGGCGTCGTTGGGTGGATTGGGCAGCGCCTTCACATGCGCATAGGCGCCGTTGCCGATAATCAGCGCCATGCGCGTGCCGCGCACGGCCGGAGCAGGCGAGGGCGCGGATGCCGCGCCGGTCTGCTGCGGGGCAGGGGCCGCTGTCGGCTGCGTCGTGGGCGAGGGCGCATCGCGCGGGATCGGCACAGCTGCATCGCTCACCAGCGACAGCCGCACTTTTGCGGTCGCCTGGTTGGCCTTGCTGCCGGCGTCCGACGCCACGATCGCCAGCGTCGCCTTGTAGTCGTCGCGTGCGCGGGCGTAGTCGCCTTTCGCTTCATAGGCCATCGCGCGATGGGTATAGCCCGAGATCAGCACGCTGTTCGGCGGCGTCATGATGTTGGCCGGCGGCTTTTCCTTGGCGAGCCGGATCGCCTCGCTGCCATCGGCGATGGCGCGATCGAGATCGCCCTTGGCGCGCCAGATCGAAGTACGGTTGATCAGCGGCTGCGGCAGCGTCGGGTCGAGCCGGATCGCTTGGTTGATGTCGGCGAGGGCGCCGTCGAGATCGCCGAGTGCTTCTTTCGAGATGCCGCGGTTCTGGAACGAGAACGCCGATTTCGGATCGGCTTTGATCGACATGTCGTAGTCGGCGATCGCCTTGGTGTAGTCGTGCTTGCCCCGCCAGGCGTTGCCGCGATTGTGGAAGATGATGCCGCTGGGAGGTCCGAGCTTCAGCGCATCGTCGAAATCGGCGATCGCGATGTCGTAGTCGCCCTTGTCGTAATAGGCCGAGCCCCTGAGGTTATAGACCGCCTGGCTCGGCTGCAGCCGGATCGCCTCCGTGGCATCAGTGATGACCTTGGCGTAGTCGCCCTTCTTGTTCCAGCCCACCGCGCGCCAGAAATAGACGGTCGCGAGCTGTTCGCCCTTGAACACCTTCAGCGCGATGATCTTGGTGCAGGCGTCGACCATCTTGTCCGCCGGGGTGGTCTCGGTGGTGCAGAGCGGCCCGAGCTGGTTGCGCGCCTGCGCCTGGGCCGACGTTGACCCCAGCACGACGGTGAGCAGGCAGAGCGCGACGAGCAGGCGGCGCATGGCGGTCGTCCCGTAAGAGGAGAAGTGCTTGTTTGTTGCCCGGCGGTACGCCGGGGTTCACGCTCCCGTCGTTGGACCTGGGGTAAAGCAAGCGAGGGTATTCCCCCGGTGGGCAGACTTTGCTAAGAGGTGGGACCCAACATCGCTGCCCACCACCTTCCCACTCATGAAAAACGACGAAATCCTGAGCCAGATCACCGAGTTCTGCCGCAAGGCGGATATGGCGGAATCGACGTTTGGCCGGCGCGCGGTGAACGATGGGAAGCTGGTGCATCGCCTGCGCGAGGGAAAGCGCATCACCATCGACACGCTGGAGCGGATCCAGGCCTATATGGCGGCGTCGATGGCCGGCGGCGTGCCGCCGCCACGAGGCCTTCAGGTGCCTCCGGAAAAGCGCGATCCGCGTGGTAATTTCCGTTTCTTCGAGAACCGGCAGAAATATCTGCTGTTCGTCCACACCTGTAGCGAAAAGCGGGTGATCGCGGACCGGGTTGCGCTGGAACTGGCCGCCATCCATCCGCGCCCGCCGGCGCTGCGCCTGTTCGACGCCGGCGTCGGCGACGGCACGGTGCTGGCGCGGGTGCTGCGCGCGACGCACCAGCGCTTTCCGCACATGCCGTTCTATGTCGCCGGCAAGGAGCTCAGTCTCGAGGACCTGCGCCTGACGCTGGAGAAGGTGCCGGATCGCATTTTCGAGCATCCTGCGTCGGTGTTCGTCTTCACCAACATGTTCTATTCGGAGGCGCCCTGGCTCACGCCGGCATCGCCCGCAGCGGCGGCCGCCACCGTCTGGCACGAGGTTCCGCTACGTGGCGCCTCGTCGGGCGAGTTCGAGCAGCAGATCGCAGAGCTGCGGCCGTTCCTGGAGCAGAACTGGCGCGCCGCGATCAGCCCGCGCACGGCCATGCCGCTCTACGAGCGGCCGGTCGTCCTGGTGCTCTATCGCGAGGATCACCGGTTCCTGCTGGATTCGACCATTCCGCGGCCGGGCCAGACCGAGGCCAATTTCGACCTCGTTATTGCATCCCAGCCATACCGTGCGCTGTCCTCGGTCAATTTCCGGGCAAAGCGGATCATTGCGCCTCTGGCGCGGGCATTGCGGCCGGGGGGGCGCCTGATCGGTATTCACTCCCATGGTCACGATCCGGGCATGGAAATGATCCAGGCAATCTGGCCCGGAGAAAATCCTTTCGCGGTCAGTCGTCATGAGCTATTGCGCGCAGTTAAGTACGAGCTCGGATCGTTGGGCCGCGACCTAAATTTTAATGCCTACGCGGACAACCGCTCGATCTTCAGGTATGATATGGAAGCGCTGCCCAACGAGGTGACGGGTACTATCGGAACCTCGACGGCCTTTGCAGCGTGGAATGCGGCGGTGTATGTCGCTCAGATCGAGGACGACCGGTTGGCAGAAATGACTCAAAACGGCCGCACTCTGGATGCCGCCAGGGACGTGCTGAGAAAGTACAACGGGCTCTGGTTTCTTGACGAATCCTACGTCATCTCGCGCCGGCGTGATTGACATAATCCAAAGGTAAACATCGCAAACGAACCGCCGTGCAGTGGCGGAACAAGGGGTTTCTTGATGCGCGCGTCCTATCTCTTCACCAGCGAGTCCGTGTCCGAGGGCCATCCGGACAAGGTCTGCGACCGGATCTCCGATGAAATCGTCGATCTGTTCTACCGCGAGGGGCCGAAAGCCGGCATCGACCCGTGGCAAATCCGCGCCGCCTGCGAAACGCTTGCGACCACCAACAAGGTCGTGATCGCCGGCGAGACCCGCGGCCCGAAGTCCGTCACGAACGAGCAGATCGAGGGCGTCGTGCGCGCCGCGATCAAGGACATCGGCTACGAGCAGGAAGGTTTCCACTGGAAGACCTGCGACATCGAGATTCTGCTGCATCCGCAGTCGGCCGACATCGCCCAGGGCGTCGATGCGCTTCAGCCGGGTGAGGTCAAGGAAGAAGGCGCGGGCGACCAGGGCATCATGTTCGGTTACGCCACCAACGAGACGCCTGACTTGATGCCGGCGCCGATCTTCTACGCCCACAAGATCCTGCGCCTCATCTCCGAAGCGCGCCACTCCGGCCGCGAGAAGGTGCTGGGCCCGGATTCCAAGAGCCAGGTCACCGTGCAGTACGAGAACGGCAAGCCGGTTGGCGTGCGCGAGATCGTGGTCTCCCACCAGCATCTGGTGCCGGACCTCACCTCCAGCCAGGTGCGCGACATCGTCGAGCCCTATGTGCGCGAGGCGCTGCCGAAGGACTGGATCACGCCGAAGACCATCTGGCACATCAACCCGACCGGCAAGTTCTACATCGGCGGTCCCGACGGCGACGCCGGCCTGACCGGCCGCAAGATCATCGTCGACACCTATGGTGGCGCGGCCCCGCATGGCGGCGGTGCGTTCTCCGGCAAGGATCCGACCAAGGTCGACCGTTCTGCGGCCTACGCCGCGCGCTACGTCGCCAAGAACATCGTTGCCGCCGGTCTTGCCGACCGCTGCACGCTGCAGCTTGCCTATGCCATCGGCGTGGCGCGGCCGCTGTCGATCTACATCGACACCCACGGCACCGGCAAAGTGCCGGAGGAACAGCTCGAGAAGGCGGCGGCGCAGGCGATGGATCTCACGCCCCGCGGCATCCGCAGCCATCTCGACCTCAACCGCCCGATCTACGCGCGCACCTCGGCCTACGGCCATTTCGGCCGCACGCCCGACAACGAGGGCGGCTTCTCCTGGGAGAAGACCGATCTCGTCGAGCAGCTGAAGCGCGCGCTCTAGTTCACTTGCGTCATTCCGGGGCGCCGCGACAGCGGCGAACCCGGAATCTCGATCCTCCGGATTCCGGGTTCGCTCTTTTCGCGAGCGCCCCGGAATGACGAGTCAAACAAACAGGAACCCCCTATGAACGCGAAGCCCGGCTTCACCGATTACATCGTCAAGGACATTTCGCTCGCCGATTTCGGCCGCAAGGAACTCTCGCTCGCCGAGACCGAGATGCCCGGCCTGATGGCCACCCGCGAGGAGTTCGGCCCGAAGCAGCCGCTGAAGGGCGCGCGCATCGCCGGCTCGCTGCACATGACGATCCAGACCGGGGTGCTGATCGAGACGCTGGCAGCACTCGGCGCCGACATTCGCTGGGTCTCCTGCAACATCTATTCGACGCAGGACCACGCTGCCGCCGCGATCGCGGCCGCTGGCATTCCCGTCTTCGCCGTCAAGGGCGAGACGCTGACCGAATACTGGGACTACACCGCCAAGCTGTTCGACTGGCACGGCGGCGGTCATCCGAACATGATCCTCGATGACGGCGGTGATGCCACCATGTACGTCCATCTCGGTCTGCGTGCCGAGAACGGCGACACCGCCTTCCTCGACAAGCCCGGCTCCGAGGAAGAGGAAGTCTTCTTCGCGCTTCTGAAGAAGCAGCTCAAGGAAAAGCCGAAGGGCTACTTCGCCGAGATCGCCAAGAGCATCAAGGGCGTTTCCGAAGAGACCACCACGGGCGTGCATCGTCTCTATGACATGCAGAAGGCCGGCACGCTGCTGTGGCCGGCGATCAACGTCAACGACAGCGTCACCAAGTCCAAGTTCGACAACCTCTATGGCTGCCGTGAATCGCTGGTCGACGGCATCCGCCGCGGCACCGACGTGATGATGTCGGGCAAGGTCGCGATGGTCGCGGGCTTCGGCGACGTCGGCAAGGGCTCGGCCGCCTCGCTGCGCCAGGCCGGCTGCCGCGTGATGGTCTCCGAAGTCGATCCGATCTGCGCGCTCCAGGCCGCGATGGAAGGCTACGAGGTCGTGACCATGGAGGACGCTGCCCCGCGCGCCGACATCTTCGTCACCGCGACCGGCAACAAGGACATCATCACCATCGAGCACATGCGCGCGATGAAGGATCGCGCCATCGTCTGCAACATCGGCCACTTCGACAACGAGATCCAGATCGCGGGTCTGCGTAACCTGAAGTGGACCAACATCAAGCCGCAGGTCGACGAGATCGAATTCCCCGACAAGCACCGCATCATCATGCTGTCGGAGGGGCGCCTCGTGAACCTCGGCAACGCGATGGGGCATCCGTCCTTCGTGATGTCGGCGTCCTTCACCAACCAGACGCTGGCGCAGATCGAGCTGTTCGCCAACAACAAGGACGGCAAGTACAAGAAGGAAGTCTACGTGCTGCCGAAGACCCTCGACGAGAAGGTCGCGCGCCTGCACCTCGCCAAGATCGGCGTCAAGCTCACCGAGCTGCGCAAGGATCAGGCCGACTATATCGGCGTGAAGCAGGAAGGCCCGTACAAGAGCGATCACTACCGCTACTGATCCGACCTCATCGAAACATCAAAGCCCCGGAGCGATCCGGGGCTTTTTTGTTGCCCACCCGTCTGATACGCTCTCAGGTAGAGCCAGAAAAAGCCTGCCACCTTCGCAGCGGGCGGCCCATTGCCCGGCACATATTGTCTGACACCGAAAGCATTGTGGAGGAAGTGCGATGTCCAACGAGGCCGCTAACGTCAAGATCTTGCAGGACGCCTATCACCGGTGGAACGAGAGCAAGGGAGGTAGCGTCGACCATTGGTTCGACGTCGTCGTTGCTCCGAAGATCAACTTTGCCTCGATCCCGCGCGGCGTCGAGCCGCTGGCATTTGCCACGGAATACCACGACAGCGTGAAGCTCCGCGATTATTTCGACACGCTGCTGTCCGAGTGGAGCATGCAGCATTACACGATAAATGAATACGTGGCGCAGGGCGACGCGGTCGTCGCGCGAGGCTCCTGCGCCTGGATCAACAAGCGGACC
The DNA here is from genome assembly GCF_052075915.1 of Bradyrhizobium sp. 1200_D9_N1_1. NCBI lineage: Bacteria > Pseudomonadati > Pseudomonadota > Alphaproteobacteria > Hyphomicrobiales > Nitrobacteraceae > Bradyrhizobium > Bradyrhizobium sp. 1200_D9_N1_1. The sequence continues at coordinate 3,375,484 of NZ_CP197226.1, forward strand.
GGAAAACTCGCCGAAACGCCCAAGCTCGATTTCTGGCGCTTCAAGGACGGCAAGGCGATCGAATTCTACGAGTATTTCGATACGGCCTGCGTAGTCGCCGCAGCGACCTGACGGTTGCGATTCGGCGCGGCGCCGCCCATCCTGTGTGGAGGGAGAAACGCGATGGCCGAAGCCAAAGAACATGTCGACGTGCTGATCGTCGGTGCCGGCCTGTCCGGCATCGGCGCGGGCTATCATCTTCAGGCGAAGTGCCCGGGCAAGAGCTACGTCATTCTCGAGGGCCGCGACTGCATCGGCGGCACCTGGGATCTGTTCCGCTATCCCGGCATCCGTTCGGACAGCGACATGTTCACGCTCGGCTATTCGTTCAAGCCTTGGACTGATCCGAAGGCGATCGCCGACGGGCCGCAGATCCTGAACTATGTGCGCGAAACCGCGGCCGAGAACGGCATCGCGAAGCACATCCGCTTCCGCCATCGCGTCAAGCGTGCGGCGTGGTCGACGCCGGACGCGCGCTGGACCGTGGAGGCCGAGCGCATCACGGGCGAGGGCGCGACCGAGCTGGTGCGCTTCACCTGCAATTTCCTGTTCATGTGCTCGGGCTATTACAAATACGAGGCGGGCTATACGCCGGAGTTCAAGGGCGCGGCGGATTTCGCCGGCCGCATCGTGCATCCGCAGAAATGGACCGAGGACATCGACTACGCTGGCAAGCGCGTCGTCGTGATCGGCTCGGGCGCGACCGCGGTGACGCTGGTGCCGGAGCTCGCCAAGAAGGCGGCGCAGGTCACCATGCTCCAGCGCTCGCCGACCTATGTGGTGTCGCGTCCGGCGCAGGACCCCGTCGCCAACAAATTGCGCCGCAACCTGCCGGCGCGGCTTGCCTATCATCTGATCCGCTGGCGCAACGTGATGTGGGGGATGTTCTTCTTCCAGCTCAGCCGGCGCAAGCCCGCGAAGGTGAAGGACCTCATTCTCAAAGGCGTGCAGATGGCGCTCGGCCCGGACTACGACGTCGCGACCCATTTCACGCCGCGCTACAATCCCTGGGACCAGCGGCTGTGCCTCGTGCCGGATGGCGACCTGTTCAAGGCGATCCGCGAGCAGCGGGCTTCCGTCGTCACGAGCGAGATCGACAATTTTACCCGCGACGGGATCCGCCTGAAGGACGGCCGGGAGCTCGCGGCCGATATCATCGTCACCGCGACGGGGCTGGTGCTCCAGGTCGTCGGCGGTCTCGAGATCAGCGTCGACGGCCGCGCTGTCGATTTCGCCAATACGCTGACTTACAAGGGCATGATGTATGCCGACGTGCCCAACATGGCGTCGGCTTTCGGCTACACCAACGCGTCCTGGACGCTGAAATGCGATCTCACCTGCGAATATGTCTGCCGGCTCATCAACTACATGGACCGGCACAATTTCCGCCAGTGCATGCCGCACAATGACGATCCGACGATCACCGCGCAGCCGTCGCTCGATTTCACCTCGGGTTACGTGCAGCGCTCGGTCGCCAAGATGCCGAAGCAGGGCTCGAAGCAGCCGTGGCGGCTGTACCAGAACTATGCCCTCGACATCGTCTCCTTGCGCTTCGGCCGGATCGACGACGGTGTGATGCAATACTCCTGATCTTGCTACGTAAATTACCGGGAGAGGCTCGCGATCGCTTGAGACGAATCGCGACTTGGGGTAGAATTTTTGCGCTGCAAGAAGTTTATTTCCGGCGGTGTCTGAGTTCCACGTTGTTGCCGTCCTGAGGAGAACGCGGAACATGTACATCCTTGCTCTGGTCACGCAGAAAGGCGGAAGCGGCAAGAGTACGCTGTCCGTTGGGCTGGCGGTGGCAGCGATGCAGCGCGGCGAGCGCGTCGCTCTCATTGAGGCGGATGCGCAAGGTACGATCTCGAGATGGAAAGGGCGCCGTGAGAAGCCCTATCCTCGCGTCGATTGCGTCACCGATCCCAGCGAAATCGAGCCGGTGATATCCCGCCTCAAGGCCGAAGGGGTTTGGCTCGCAATCATCGACACAGCTGCCACGAACAATGCCTTGGCGACGCGCGCCATTGCCAGTGCCGATCTTTGTCTCATCCCGGCTCGTCCGAGCCCGGCCGATATCGAAGCCGCAATACCAACGCTGATCGCTACCCGCAGGCTCGATCGCCGGTTTGCCTTCATCCTCAATCAGGCGCCCACACGGGGGGGCCGGTTGAGCGAAGCTGCCACGTCGCTCAACTCGCTCGGCTTGCTTGCGCTCCCCTTCATTGGGCAGCGCAACGACCACCAGGATGCGCTCGGGGCAGGGCTGGGCGTAACCGAGTACGCGCCGGAGGGAAAAGCCTCGGAGGAAATTGCGGCCCTGTGGGGTTGGATCTCGGAGCGCCTTATCGTGGAGTCGAATGATCATGGGCAAGCCGCGCTCAAGACAGCCTGCTGACGTTGCACGCGCCGGGCGTCGCTCGCTGGTGGAGCTGGCGGCCGAAGTGAGCCGCGCCGTCGACGAGGGCTTGGCGATGCCGCCGGGCTCGGTCTCCGCCGTCCTGCAAGATGCGCCGCAGATCGCGCAAGCTGCGCCCGCTCCGATGACTGTTCCGGTACAAGAAGCGGCCGGCGTCATCGCTGCAAGACCTGAACCTCCGGGCACTACCACCATTGATCTCATCGTGGACATCGCCAAGGATTGTCAGGCGCGTGCTTTGGACGGCATGAAGACTGGTGCTCACGCTGCGCTGGATTATGCCAGGGACCTCGCCAAGCCACGGCTGGCCGATGTGGCATCGGAGGCCAATGGAATCGCCGCCGGAGAAGGCCACCTCATCGAGGCAATTGGAACGGCGGCTGAGTGTCGCGTCGTCGTGCTCGAACTGATGAAAGTCAATGCGGGCGCGACCTTGGAGTATGCGCGGGAGTTGGGCCGTGCGAGAACCCTGGCGGAGTTGGTTGAGCTGTCGAGCACGCATGCGCGACAGCAATGTGAGTTGGTCCTGAAGCAAACCGAGCTGCTGCGATCGCTTGCTCAAATCATGACAAAGCCCGGTGCCGGGTAGCACCGCTCGCCTGCCGTCATCGCGCTCAGGATCTGCGCGGGACGATCAGTGCGAGGCCGAGATCAATCGCGAGCGCCAGGACCGCTGCGCCGCCGCCTAAACCGAACAGCACGAGATAGTCGCCCCCGGTCTGCGCATAGATCCAGGAGAAGCCGTAAGCCGCGGCCGCCTGGAACAGCGCAAAGCTGGTGGTGGCATGGCTCCATGTCGCGCGCTGCTGCTCGGTTGCGTGCGGGACTAGCTCGTGGATTCGTCCGAGCACCAGCGGCACGATGCCGGGCGTGAAGCCGCCGACCACGACGCTCGACACGATCAGCGAAACCGGCGCGGTGCTGACGGTCGGCAGCAGCACGGCCGCCGCCTCGATCAGGAAGGCTGCGCGCAGCGCCGGACCGAAGCCTGACCGGTCGCCAAGATGGCCGGTGACGAGCGGGCCGACGATCGCGCCGAGACCATACAGCACCCAGTAGCGCGATCCCGCGGCAATGCCCTGGCCGAGCCCGCGCGCCACGAAATCGACGATGAACACCATGTGCGGCACCAGCGCCACCGCGTTGAGGCCGTATTGGACCAGCAGCGCGCGGGCCGCCGTCGATGCATGGTGGTGCTTCGCGTGATGCAAAGGCGCAGCACTAGCCTTCGTTTCCGCAGGCCAGTTCCACCAGCTTGCGAGGGTGAGCAGGGCGGAGAGGGCGCCGAGACCATACCAGCTCTGCTGCAAGCCTTGTTGCAGCAGCAGCGGCACCAGCGTGCCCGACGCGGCGACGCCAAGGCCGACACCCGCGAAGATCACGCCGCCGACGATGCCGCGCCTCGCGGCAGAAATGTGCGGCAGGATGACGGACGCCGCCAGCACCATGATGACGCCGCCGGTGAGACCCGACAGGAAGCGCCAGGCGAAGAACCAGGAGAACGACACCGGGGCGGAGCTGGCAAAGAAAGAGAGCGTTGCGAGCAGCATCATCGCACGCAACGCGCCGACCGCGCCGACGCGGGTGGCGACGGCCCGGGCCGCGAGTGCGCCCGCAAGGTAACCGGCAAGATTCGCCGCGCCGAGATAGACGACATCCGACGCGCTGAACCACTTTGCCGCGATCAGCGCCGGGATCAGAGGCGTGTAGGAGAAGCGGGCGAGGCCAAGTCCGACCAGCGAGGCGGACAAGCCCGCCACCGCATATCGCCAAATCTGCCATGATTCCGATCCCGGCCGCTGATGCGGCCGGGTCTGGGCGTGCTGCTTCGTATCTGCGTTGGTCATGTCATCCTCCTGCGCGCTCGATCGCGCGCGGATCATCCAGTCTGCGCGGCGCGGCGACGCCGGAATTCGGGCACGGGCAGGCCGCCCCAGCCCCAATTGTCGGTGTCGACTTCCTCGATCACGACGAAGGTGGAATCGAGCGGCTTGCCGAGCACGTCGAGCAGGAGCTGGCTCGATCCCTTGATCAGCGCGGCCTTCTCTTCCGCCGTGAGCGACGCCGCGCCCGGCGTCGTTCCTTCGCGGGTCACTTGAATGGTGACGATGGGCATGGTGTCTCTCCTCTCGCGCTCAGTGGCCGGCGCTCTGGCCGCCGTCGACATGCAGGATCTCGCCGGTGACGAAGGACGCACCCTCGAGATAGAGCACGGCATCGACGATGTCGGACATCTCGCCCATGTGGCCGACCGGATGCAGCGCGCTGAGCTCGGCATGCGTCGAAACCGGATGCATCGGCGACCTGATGACGCCGGGCGCCACTGCGTTCACGCGGATGCCGCGCCTCGCGTATTCGATCGCGAGCGACTTGGTCGCGGCGTTGAGGCCGCCCTTGCTCAGTGAGGCCAGCACCGAGGGCACGTTGGAATTGGCGTGATCGACCAGGGTCGTCGTGATCTGCACGATATGGCCAGAACCCTGCTTCTCCATCTCGGCGATGGCGAGCTGCGTGATGTTGAAGAACCCGGCGACGTTGGTGCCCATCACCGCCGCGTAGTCCTCGGCGGTGTACTGCGTGAACGGCTTTGCGACGAAGATGCCGGCATTGTTGACCAGCGTGTCGACGCGGCCGAAGCGGGCGACGGCTTGCGAAACCACGCGCTCGGCGGTGGCCCGGTCGGCGATGTCGCCGGGAACGGCGAGGACGTCGTCGTCGCCCGACGGCTTGATGGAGCGCGCCGTTGCGACGACGCGATAATTGCGATCGCGAAAACCCTGGACCAGGGCGGCGCCGATGCCCTGCGATGCACCGGTGATGATGGCGACCTTCTGCTCGATACCCATGACGGACTCCTGTTGTTGGGTTTCAGAACCTGTGCCAGCGGCTGCTGGCCTGGGCGCTGAGGTACGCCGCGGCGGCCCGGCTGCGAATACACGTTGTCCGGCAGACACTGTTACGCGGCGCGAACGAATGCCGGATCGGCCGCGGCGGCGGTTGTCGCGGCACGGGCGAACGCCTAGCTTGTCACCGGAATTTGATGGTGCGGCGGGAAGCGTATGGATCGTCTGGATGCGATGAAGGTGTTCGTCCTTGCGGTGGACGAGGGCAGCCTCGCCGCCGCGGGGCGCAAGCTCGGCCGCTCGCCGGCGGCGGTCAGCCGCGCCATCGCCTTCCTGGAGGAGCGGGTCGGCGCCGAGCTGCTGCACCGGACGACGCGGTCGATCAAGTTGAGCGAGGAAGGCGAGCGCTATGTCGCGATCTGCCGCCGCGTGCTCACCGAGCTGGAGGAGGCCGACGACATCGCGGCCGGACCGCGCGCGGCGCCTCGTGGCCTGCTCACGATCACGGCGCCGGTGGTCTCGGGGGAGATGGTGCTGCGGCCGATCCTCGATGCGTTTCTCGACGCCTATCCGACCGTGTCGGCAAAGCTCCTGCTGTTCGACCGCGCGGTCAACCTGATCGAGGAGGGCGTCGACATCGCGCTTCGCATTGGCCATCTCGCGGATTCGGCGATGGTGGCGATGCGGATCGGCGAGATCAGCCGTGTCGTGGTGGCTGCTCCCCGCTATCTGAAGCAGCATCCGCGCATCACCGAGCCCGGCGATCTCGCCAAGCATCAGATCGTGGCGATGGCGCATCTGCCCAATTCCTGGACCTTCGCGCCACAGGCGGGCTCGTCGGCAGCCCGCACGGTTCAATTCACGCCGCGGCTCGTCGTCAACAGCACCTATGCGGCCGTGGCGTCCGCGGTCGCCGGGCGCGGCGTCGCGCGGATGTATTCGTACCAAGTCGCCGAGCAGGTCGCGCGCGGCGAGCTCGAGATCGTACTGGCCGCCGACCGGGATCCGGAGATGCCCGCGCATTTGATCTGCCCGCAGGGGCGGCTCTCGGTGCCCAAGGTGCGGGCGTTCACCGACTTTGCCGTGCCTCGGCTGAAGAAGCAGTTCGCGCTGCTGAAGAAGAGCATCAATGCGCGCTGAGCCGCTGCGCGCCCGGCAATGCGTTGTTTTGCGTATACGGCTGCCGGGCTGAATCGGCGATGCTGCCCTGACGGTTAACGCGGATTTAACGGATGAGTCCTAGCCTGTCTCGGCCGGGGTTACTCGCAAGGCCGAGGTGAGCCCAATGGAAGCCCAGAAGATCGCGGTCGACGCCGTCGTCGCGCTGACCGATTGCGACCGCGACGCCGTCATCGCGTTCATCCGCCGGCTCTATCTCGCCGGCGTAACCGACCCCAAGCGCCTGACCTTCAAGGGTCTCCAGGCACTGGCGCGGGCGTAATTCGGCTCGTTTCGGCCGGTTTCAGCCCCAGGTTCCGTACCCCCGCTCTCCCCAGCGTGATTGCAACCTACCGGCGAATATCTTGCCGCTCGGGCCGGCTCGGAGTAGATCACGTCCCCGGCTGGGTCACTCGGGAACTGGGGAAATGCTGAAACAGCTTTTTGCGCCGCAACTCGTCATTCTGTATGTACTCGCGGCATCGACAATCTACGTTCACTTCCGCGGCAAGCAACGGCTGCGCTTCGCGCGCCAGCTTGGCGATCACTCGACCTATCTCGCCCCCTACAATTTGCTGATGTATGCGGGCTCGGCGGTGCCGAACAAGCCGGTGATCCCGGTCGAGCAGTTTCCCGAACTCAAGCCGCTCAGCGAGAATTGGGAGACCATCCGCGACGAGGCCGTGCGCCTGTTCGACGAAGGCTTCATCCGCGCAGCCGCCAAGAACAACGACTGGGGTTTCTACTCGTTTTTCAAGAGCGGCTGGAAGCGGTTTTACCTGAAATGGTACGACGACTTCCTGCCGTCGGCGCGCACGCTGTGCCCGAAGACGGTGGAGCTGCTCAATTCGATTCCGAGCGTGCACGGCGCGATGTTCGCGATGCTGCCGCCCGGCGGCAGGCTGGGCGCGCACCGCGATCCCTTTGCCGGCTCGCTGCGCTATCACCTCGGCCTCGTCACGCCGAACTCGAACAAGTGCCGCATCCTGGTCGATGGCGTCGAATGCGTCTGGCGTGACGGCGAGGCCTTCATGTTCGACGAGACCTTCATCCACAGCGCGGAGAACGCGACCGACGTCAATCGCATCATCCTGTTCTGCGACGTCGAGCGCCCGATGAAGTTCGGCTTCATGACCGCGATCAACCGCTGGGTCAGCCATCACATCGTCAAGGCATCGGCGACCCAGAACGTCGACGGCGAAAGCGTCGGCGTGCTCAACAAGGTGTTCGGCAAGCTTTACGAGATCCATCTCGCCAGCCGCAAGGTCAAGGAGTGGAACCGCAACGTCTACTACACGCTGAAATACTCGCTGACGGCGCTGATCCTCGGTCTGATCGTGATGTCGGCGTTGCGGTAAACCGAGGTGCGAATGGTCCCCTTGCCGACCGCGAACACCGAGATAGTGCAATTCTTCCGCCAGTGGCTGGAAACCTTCGCGGGCTATGTCCGTGAGGTCGACTACGCTTCGGCGAGGCCGCTGTTTCATCCCGAGGTGCTTGCTTTCGGCACGCACAACGATGTCATCCCGGGCCTCGACCAATGGGTCTCAACGCAATGGGACAACGTCTGGCCGAAGACGGCCGACTTCCGTTTCGTGCTCGAGCAGACCTCGGTTCTGGCATCCCCCGACGGCGCGATGGCAACCGTGATCGCGCCGTGGACGAGCACGGGCTATCATCCCGACGGCAGCGCGTTTCCGCGTCCGGGCCGGGCGACGATGGTGTTCTCCAAAACCGCCGACGGCTGGCTGTGCGTGCATTCCCACATGTCGCTCAATCGCGGTGTGCCGCAGGCGAGCCACGCCAATCGGCCGGTGAAGGCCCGGTAGATGCGATCCGAACAGAAAAGGCCCCGGACATGTCCGGGGCCTTTTCGATTTCGAGATGTCGTGCAGCCTATTCCGGCTGACCGATCGAGACCTTCAGGGTGCCGACGCCGTCGACGCCGCATTCGAGCTTGTCGCCGGGCTGGAGTTGCGACACGCCGGCCGGCGTGCCCGTCATGATGATGTCGCCGGCGGCGAGCTTCACCTGCTGCGAGAGCTGCCAGATGATTTCAGGCACGTTCCAGATCAGCTCGGTGAGGTCGCCCTTTTGCGCCTCCTTGCCGTTGACCGTGAGCCAGATCTTGCCCTTGGCGGGATGGCCGATCTTCGCGGCCGGCTGCACGGCGGAGCAGGGCGCGGAATAGTCGAACGACTTGCCGATCTCCCACGGACGCTCCTTCTTGCGCGAGGCTATCTGGAGGTCGCGGCGGGTGAGGTCGATGCCGACGGCGTAGCCGTAGACATGGTCGAGCGCCTTGTCGGCGGGAATGTTCAGCCCGCCGCTCTTCATCGCGACGATCAGTTCGACCTCGTGATGCAGGTCCTTGGTTAGCGGCGGATAGGGGATGGTGGCGCCATCGGGCACCAGCATGTCGGCGTGCTTGGCGAAGAAGAACGGCGGCGCGCGCTCGTCATTGCCCATCTCGCGGATGTGCTCGAGATAGTTGCGGCCGACGCACCAGATGCGGCGCACCGGATAGCGGCCGCTTTCACCGACGACGGGAAGCGAAGCCTGGGGCGGAAGCGGGATGACGTAGGAGGCGGCGTTCATGAAGCGGTCTCGCTGCTCTTGGGGTAAAGGGAACTCTATGCGGTTGCGCTGATCGGCGCCAGAGTGCCGGCGTCGTGATGTTGCAACCGGAAGAACGAGGCGTAGCGGCCCGAGCGGCGCAGCAACTCGTCGTGCCGGCCCCGCTCGACGATCTCGCCGCCCTCGACCACCAGGATGCTATCTGCGTGCATGATGGTGTGCAGGCGGTGCGCGATCACGATGGTGGTGCGGTTCTGGCAGAGATGCTCGATCGCTTCCTGCACCTGCTTCTCGGACTCGGAATCGAGCGCGGCGGTGGCTTCGTCCAGCAGGATGATCGGTGCGTTCTTGACCAGCGCGCGCGCGACCGCGATGCGCTGGCGCTGACCGCCCGAAAGCTGCGTGCCGTGCTCGCCGACCGGCGTGTCGTAGCCGAGCGGGAAGCTCATGATGAAATCATGCGCGCAGGCCGCTTTCGCGGCGTCGATGATCTGGTCTTCGGTCGCGCCCGGCTTGCCGAAGGCGATGTTGTTGCGGATGGTGTCGCGGAACAGATAGACGTCCTGGCCGACATAGGCGGTCTGAGCCCGCAGCGACTTGCGCGAGACCGCGCCGATCGACTGGCCGTCGATGACGATGTCGCCCTGCGTCACCTCGTAGAAGCGCAACAGCAGCCCCAGCACGGTCGACTTGCCGCCGCCGGAGGGGCCAACCAGCGCGGTGACCTTGCCGGGCTCGGCGGTGAAGCTCATGCGGTTGAGGACGGTCTCGCCAGCGCGATAAGAAAAGCTGACGTCGCGCAGCTCGATCCGCGCGTCCGACAGCTTCAGCGCCGGCTTGTCGTCGTCGGAGTGCTCGCTCGCCGGGCTGTCGACGACCTCCAGCAGCATGCGCGCGCCGACGAGCTGGCTGTTGAGGTCGATGTTGAGCCGCGCCAGCCGCTTGGCCGGCTCGGTCGCCATCAGGAAGGCGGTCATGAAGGAGAAGAACGCGCCGGGCGTGGCGTTGAGCGCGACCACGCTGTAGCCGCCGTAAAGGAGACAGCCGGCGACCGCGAAGCCGCCGAGCATCTCCATCAGCGGATTCGACCGGTTGGCGACGCGGGCCATCTTGTTGGCGTTGCGCTCGACGATCGCGATGTTCTCGTCGATGCGCTTCTGCATGGTCTCTTCGAGCGTGAAGGCCTTGACGGTGCGGATGCCTTGCAGCGATTCCTGCATCGTCTCCATGATGTCGGCGGTGCCGGTGAACTGGTTGAAGGCGAGGCCCTTGATGCGCTTGACCAACTTGCGCAGCACCAGCATCGCCGGCGGAACTGCGACGAGGCCGATGAACGACATCAGCGGGTCCTGCCACACCATCACGCCGATCATGGCGAGCAGCATCAAGAGGTCACGCCCGATGGCGTTGACCAGCATGTTGAGCACGTCGGTGATGGACTTGGCGCCAGCCGTCAGCCGCGCCAGGAATTCCGAGGAGTGCCGCTCGGAGAAGAAACCGATGCTCTCGCGCATCAGCTTGGCGAACAGCTGGCGCTGGTTGGTGGCGAGGATCGCGTTGGAGATCTTGGTCAGGATCACCATGTGGCCGTAGGTCGCCACGCCCTTGATGAACAGCAGGATCACCGTGATGCCCGAGAACATCGCGATGCCCGGGATGTTCTTGTCGACATAGGCCTGGTTGATGACCTGGCCGAGCACGTAGGTCGCGCCCGCGGTCGATCCGGCGGCAAGCGCCATCAGCGCGAAGGCGGCAAGGTAACGCCGCCAATAGACGATCCCCTGTTCCGTGACCAGGCGGCGAATCAGGACCGCGGCCGTATAGGGATCGTCGGTGATTTTCTTTGGAAACTGGGCCATCCGTAGTCCATTGACGGCGCAGGACAAAGCCTGCCCGCGCGTCAGGGATCGAAGGGCCTCTGTGCCCGCTAAAGCGGGGTTTTTCAAGCCCAATTAAGGGCTTGCGTCCGGATGGAATCTAGGCCGAGACGGCGTGGCGGAGCTCGCCATGGCGCTCGCGGTACAGCTTGTCCTCCCAGGCCAGCGCATGGGCTGCGATGGTCTCGAGGTCGTCATATTGCGGCTTCCAGTCGAGCAGGCCGCGGATGCGGCTGGTGTCGGCGACCATGGTCATGATGTCGCCGGGCCGGCGCGGGGCGTATTGCACGGCGAAGCTGCGCCCGGACACCCGGCGCACCGCGTCGATGGTCTCCAGCACCGAATAGCCGCGGCCATAGCCGCAATTCAGCGTCGTCGAGGCGCCGCCATTGCGCAGGTAAGCCAGCGCCGAGCGGTGCGCCTGCGAGAGGTCCGTGACGTGGATGAAGTCCCGGATGCAGCTTCCGTCCGGGGTCGGATAGTCGGTGCCGAACACGTCGATCTTGGCGCGCTGGCCAGTCGCAGCCTCGACTGCGATCTTGAGCAGATGCGTGGCGCCGACGGTGGCTAGACCGATGCGGGCCTGCGGATCGGCGCCCGCGACGTTGAAATAACGCAAGGTCACGTACTGCATGCCGTAGGCGGCGGCGACGTCGTGCAGCATGATCTCGGTCATCAGCTTGGACGAGCCGTAGGGCGACAGCGGCCGCGTCGGCGCGTGCTCGGGCACCGGCACCTGGTCCGGATCGCCGTAGACGGCGGCGGTCGAGGAGAAGATGAAGCGGCCAATGCCGCGCTTGACCGCGACGTTGAGCAGGTTGCGCGCAGTCATGAAGTTGTTGCGGTAGTAGCCGAGCGGATCGCGCATCGAATCCGGCACGACCACCGAACCGGCGAAATGGATGATGCTCTCGATGTTGTGCTGGGCGATCACACCCTCGAGCAGGTTCTCGTCGCCGGCATCGCCAATGAACAGCGGCACGCCCTCCGGCAGATAGGCGGAGAAACCGGTGGAGAGATCGTCGATCACGACGACGTCCTCGCCGGCTTCCGCCAGCGCCAGGACCGTGTGACTTCCGATATAGCCGGCGCCGCCGGTGACTAGAACAGTCATTGATCTCACCCGTCTTCGAGCAACGCGCCAAGTTAACGTTTGCGCGGTGAAGAGGGGGTTTCGGCGCGGCTGAACTGGTCACTATGCTTAATGTTGCGTATAGGGGGTCCGCTAAACGGAGCGTGACGTGGCGAATCCCCCGGACGATCTGCAAGTGATCGTGCCAAATCTGCACAGGCGCTATTCCGGGGTCACCGCGACCAACCGGATGGTGGCGCCGCGGCTGGCAAGACTGTATCGCGCGGCGTGGTTCGGCTCCGACGCGCCGGAGGGGATCGCGCGCCTGAGCGGTGCCGATTTCCTCAAGCTATGGCGCCGCAAGACGCCTCTGATCTGGCATGCGCGCCGCAACAACGAGATGATCGCCGGCGTCGTGCTGCGCGCGCTCGGCTGGCCGTTGAAACTCGTCTTCACCTCGGCGGCGCAGCGGCACCACAGCTGGATCACGCGATGGCTGATCCGGCGGATGGACGCGATCATCGCGACTTCGGACATCTCGGCCTCGTTCCTGAAGGTGAAGGCCACCGTGATCCCGCATGGCGTCGACACCGACGTCTATGCGCCGCCGACCGATCGCACGGCTGCCTTCGCGGAAGCCGCGCTGCCGGGCCGCTACGCGATCGGCTGCTTTGGCCGGGTGCGCGCGCAGAAGGGTACTGACGTGTTCGTCGATGCGATGTGCCGGTTGCTGCCGCGCTATCCGGATTTCACCGCCGTCATCGTCGGTCAGGTCACGCCCGAGCAGACGCCCTTCGCGAACGACCTGAAGAAGCGCATCGAGGCAGCCAACCTTCAGTCGCGCATCGTCATCACCGGCGAGCTGCCGATCGAAGCGGTGCAGCGCTGGTACCAGCGGCTGACGATCTACGCCTTCACCTCGCGCAACGAGGGCTTTGGCCTCACGCTGATCGAGGCGATGGCGGCCGGCAGCGCGCTGGTCGCCGCGCGCGCCGGTGCGGCCGAGCTCGTGGTGGAGAATGGCGTGACGGGCGTGCTGATCCCGACGGGCGATGCCGATGCGCTCGCGGCGGCGCTCGAGCCGCTGATGCAGGACGTCACTGCGGCCACTGCGATGGGCGAGCGCGGACGGGCGCGGGTGCTCGCAAAGTTCAGTCTCGATGCCGAAGCGGCGCGGATCGGCGAGGTCTATCGGCCGCTGCTCTGAGGCGCCGCTGTCGCGTCCCCAAACAAAAACCGCGAAAACAACCCCATGCACAGTAGCCGGTGCCAGCAGAATCAATGGCTTGGCGGCGGGGTCGCCGCGCTGCGGATTTTACGAAGCCGATTTGACTCGTCGGGCAAGACACTGGCAGGATGTCATCATCGGCGCAGCCCCAATGGCCTCAAGTCGTAACGCGCGCGCCCGCCTCACTCAGCACCCTTTGCGCGATCGCCACCACCTCCGACGCCGCGATATCCCGCATGCAGCGGTGGTCGTTCATCCTGCATATGGTGCTCTGGCAAGGCTGGCAGGACAGCACGCTCTTGTCCTGGACCACGGTCGCGGCAAGGCCGTTGAGGGGGGCCCAGAGGTAGGGGCTGGTCGGGCCGAAGATGCCCATGGTGGGCGTGCCGAGCGCGGCCGCGATGTGCATCAGGCCGGAATCGTTGGAGATCGCGACGCCGGCGGCCGCCATGGCCAGCACGCCGTTGCGCAAATCGGTGCCGGTGAGGTCGCGGACATCAGGGCCGCCGGCCGCGACGATCTCCTGGGCGAGGCCCTTTTCGGCGGGCCCGCCGACCACCCAGACCTCCAGGCCGCGCTCGACCAGCAAGCGGGCGGCCTCCGGATAGTAGGTCCAGCGCTTTGAGACGCCGACCGAGCCGGGGGCAAGCGCCACGGCTGCCCCGGCGCTGAGACCATTGGCCTGCCGCCAACGGACGATGTCCTCGGCCGGGACCCGCAATTGCGGCACCGGCCATTCCGGGGGCAGGGGCGCGCCGTCGGGCTGGGCGAGGGCGGCGTTCTTGTCGATGAAGCGGGGCAGCTTTTTTTCGCCCCAGCGCCAGCGGTTGAGGAGGCCGAACCGGAACTCGCCGACGAAGCCGACCCGCTCCGGGATGCCGGCCAGCGCGGGCGCGATGGCGGCCTTCCAGGTCCGGGGCAGCACCAGGGCCGTGCCGTAGTTCCGCTCGCGCAGGAGCTTTGCCAGGCCGAGCTGGCGGCCGACGGCGAGCCGGCTGCGCGGCAAGTCCCAGACGATCCCTGCGCGCACGCCGGGCATGTAATCGACCAGCGGCGCGCACAGGGACGTGGTCAGCAGATCGACCGGCCGGTTCGGCCAGCGCTGCTTCAGGACCCGCACCACGGTGTGATTCCGGACGAAATCGCCGATCCACATGTAGGGAACGATCAGGATCGGGCGGGTGTCGCTCCGATCTGCGCTTCCACTAAGTTGCGAATCTATGTTCATTCGTTAATAGGACCGAAGGCGAGCTGATGTGGCGGTTCGGTTAGCCGCTCCGGGCCGGTAGGTAAAGCCGGGAGAGCGCTGGTCCCAAAATGCTTACACTTTGGCAAATGATGCGCTACGGCAGGGATCGGGCCGCAAACATCGGGCAGGGTAGTTGGAATGTTGCTGGTGACCGGCGGAGCCGGTTTTATCGGGTCGAATGTCGTGGCTGCGTTGAACGACGCCGGCCGCAGCGACGTCGCCGTCTGTGATTTCCTCGGTACCGACGGCAAGTGGCGCAATCTCGCCAAGCGCCAGCTTGTGGATATCGTCCCCCCGGCCGAGCTGCCCGACTGGCTGAAGGGCCGCAGGCTCGACGCCGTGATCCATCTCGGGGCGATTTCCGCGACCACCGCGACCGACGGCGACCTCGTGTTCGAAACCAATTTCCGCCTCTCCATGCGCCTGCTCGACTGGTGCACGGCGAATGCGGTGCCGCTGATCTACGCCTCCTCGGCCGCCACCTATGGCGACGGCGAGGCAGGCTTTGACGACGACGCGTCGGTCCCTGCGCTGAAAAAACTGCGGCCGATGAATCTCTACGGCTGGAGCAAGCACATGTTCGATCTCGCTGTTGCCGAGCGCGTCGCGCGCGGCGAGAAGCTCCCGCCGCAATGGGCCGGCCTGAAATTCTTCAACGTGTTCGGCCCCAACGAGTACCACAAGGGCTCGATGATGAGCGTGCTGGCGCGGCGCTTCGACGACGTCAAGGCGGGCCGCGTCGTGCAATTGTTCAAGTCGCATCGCGAAGGCATTGCCGACGGCGACCAGCGCCGCGATTTCATCTATGTCGACGACGTCGTGCGCGTCATCATGTGGCTGCTGGCAACGCCCTCGGTGTCCGGGCTGTTCAACGTCGGCACCGGCAAGGCGCGCAGCTTCAGGGATCTGATGCTGGCTGCCTATGCGGCGCTCGGGGCGAGGCCCAACATCGAATATATCGACATGCCCGAACAGATCCGCAACAACTATCAATACTTCACCCAGAGCGAGGTCGATCGCCTCTGCCGCGCCGGCTATAACGGCGGCTTCACGACGCTCGAGGATGCGGTGAAGGCCTATGTCGGGGATTATCTCGACCGGCCCGACCGCTTCCGCTGAGGCTCCAGGATCATGCCGACGCCCATTCTCGATTTCGACGCCCTCGCGCAAACGATCTCAGGCCGCACGGTGCTCTGTATCGGCGACATCATGCTGGACGAGTTCGTCTATGGCGAGGTGTCGCGGATCTCGCCTGAAGCGCCGACGCCGGTCATCGTTGCCCAGCGCAGCGAGATCCATATCGGCGGCGCCGGCAACGTCGCGCGCAATGTCGCCTCGCTCGGTGCGCGCTGCATCTTCGTCGGCCTCGTCGGCGAGGACGATGCGGGCAAGCGGCTCGCGGCTGCGCTTGCCGACCAGGCTGCCATCGAAAGCGTGCTGGTGTGCGACCCGTCGCGGCCGACCACGCGAAAAGTCCGCTTCGTTTCCGAGCATTTCTCCACCCACATGCTGCGCGCGGATTGGGAGCAGGCGCAGCCTGCTTCCGACGAGGTCGAGGCGAAGCTGATCGAGGCGATCCTGCCGCAGATCGCGCGCGCCGACATCGTGCTGCTGTCCGACTACGCCAAGGGCGTGCTGACGGCGCGGGTGATCCGCCACACCATCGACGCCGCACGAAAGCTCGGCAAGCCGGTGATCGTCGATCCCAAGAGCCTGAACTGGGCGATCTATCGCGGCGCGACGCTGCTCACGCCCAATCGCAAGGAATTTGCCGAAGCCACCCGCAGCCGCGCCGACACGCCGCAGAGCATCGTCGATGCCAGCGAGGACGTGATGCGGCTCGCCGATTGCGAGGCGATCCTGGTCACGCAAGGCGAGCACGGCATGACGCTGGTGCCGCGCAACGGCGCGGCCGTTCACGTTCCGGCCGTCCCGGTGAAGGTGCGCGACGTCTCCGGCGCCGGTGACACCGTCGCCGCCGCGCTCGCGGTCTCGCTCGCGGCGGGCGCGGACTGGGACACGGCGCTGCGCGTGGCCAATGCCGCCGCTTCCGTCGCCGTCAGCAAGCTGGGCACCGCCATTGTGAGCACGGCCGAGCTGCGGCGAAAGATCCTGCCGCACGCCTATCTCGCGGCCGAGGAGAAGATCGTGCTCGAGCCGGCGGCGCTCGACGCGCAGCTCGCGGAATGGCGCACGCAGGGCTTGCGGGTCGGTTTCACCAATGGCTGCTTCGACATCCTGCATCCCGGCCACGTCAAGGTGCTGACCGCGGCGCGCGGCGCCTGCGACCGCCTGGTCGTTGGCCTCAACAGCGACGCCTCGGTGCGGCGGCTGAAGGGCGCCGACCGTCCGGTCCAGGACGAGCGCGCCCGTGCCGAGGTGCTGGCCGCGCTCGAAGCGGTCGATCTCGTCGTCATCTTCGAGGAGGACACGCCGATCGACCTGATCACCCGGATCAAGCCCGCTGCACTGGTGAAGGGCGGCGACTACACCCGCGAGCAGGTGGTCGGCCATGAGGTCGTCGAGGCCGCCGGCGGGGTGGTCGTGCTGGTCGACATCCTCCAGGGTTTCAGCACCACGGCGCTGGTGCATCGCGCCCGGGGAGGGACGAAGTGACGGCACTTGCCCGCGAGACGGCGAGCCAGATGCTGTGGCGGCGCCTGCGCAGCCCGGCGGCCTGGAGCGAGACCGTCGATCTGTTCGCCATCCTCACCGCGGCCTCGCTGCCCTGGTCGACGTCGCTTGCGGGCATCTTCAACGCCCTGATGCTGCTGTGCATGGTGCCGTTCTTCGACGTCCGTGCGTTCGTGCAATCGCTCAAGCGTCCGATCTGCGTTGCGCCGATCGCGCTGGTTCTGCTCGCGCTGGTGGGAACGCTGTGGTCGGACGCGGCCTGGGGCGCGCGTTTCTATGCTGTCAATCCGACCGTCAAGCTGCTCGTGCTTCCGGTCCTGCTCTATCATTTCGAGCGCTCGCGGCGCGGACAATGGGTGTTCATCGCTTTCCTGGTGTCTTGCGGGTTGTTGTCGGTGATGTCGTGGCTGGTCGTTTTCTACCCGAGCCTCGCGCTAAAGACCGACCCCATGGAGCGCGGCATCTTCGTCAAGAACTACATCGACCAGAGCCAGGAATTCACGCTTTGCGCGGTGGCGCTTGCCTATCCGATCGTGATGCTGCTGCGCCAGAAGCGCTACTGGTTCGCCGGGCTGCTCGCGGCGCTGGCGCTGAGCTTCTTCGTCAACATGGCCTTCGTGGTGGTGTCGCGCACCGCGCTCGTCACCGTTCCGATCATGGTCGGCGTATTCGCGCTGCTTCACCTGAAGGGGCGCGGCATCGCGATCATCCCCGCCATCCTGCTCGCCAGCGCCGTTCTCGCCTGGCAGGCCTCGACGCAATTGCGCAAGACCGCCGACAGGTTTGCCGACGAGTACACGCGCTATGTTGAGAAGGGCGAGCCGACCTCGGCGGGCTTGCGGCTCGAGTTCTGGCGCAAATCTCTCGGCTTCTTCGTTGAGGCGCCGATCGTGGGACACGGCACGGGTTCAACGCGCGGATTGTTCGAGCGCGCCGCGACACCCAGCGGACAGTACCTGGCTTCCGCAGAGGTGATCGGCAATCCGCACAACCAGACGCTGAACGTCGCCGTGCAATGGGGTGTCATCGGCGTCGTCGTCCTCTACGCGATCTGGATCCTCCATCTTCTCCTGTTTCGTGGCGACGGGCTTGCCAGCTGGGTCGGCCTGCTCGTCGTCGTGCAGAATATCTTCACCTCGCTGTTCAACTCCCATCTGTTCGACTTCCACGAGGGCTGGATGTACGTCATCGGCGTCGGGGTCGCCGCCGGCATGGTGATCCGGGCTCAACCGCCAGCCGCAAATGTAGGAGAAGCTGGTTCCTGAACGGCCCGGGCGGCTGGCAAGTCTTGTCGAGATGAGCTATCAGCGCGGTCAGGTTGCACCTAACGGGATATTCATCGGTCGGCGGATGACGCGTCTTTCGCATCTCACCTTGCGCAATTTCCTGATCGCGCTCCACGACCTGCTGGCGACCACCGCGGCGCTGTTCGCAGCATTCTACCTGCGCTTCGAGGGCGGCGATGGCTTCTACGACCGCCTGCCGCTGCTGTTCCAGATCCTGCCCTATTTCCTCGCCTTCAGCGTGGTCGTCTTCTTCGTCTTCAACCTGACCACGACGAAATGGCGCTTCATCTCGCTGCCCGACGCGCTGAACATCATCCGCGTCGCGAGCGTGCTGACGGTTGCCCTCCTGGTGCTCGACTACATCTTCGTCGCCCCCAATGTGCGCGGTGCCTTCTTCCTCGGCAAGGTGACGATCGTCCTCTACTGGTTCCTTGAGATCTCCTTCCTCAGCGCGTTGCGCGTGACTTACCGCTACTTCCGCTATACGCGGGTGCGGCGCCACGCGAGGACCCAGGATACCGCGCCGACGCTGCTGATCGGCCGCGCTGCGGATGCCGAGGTGCTGCTCCGCGGCATCGAGAGCGGAGCGACCAAGCGGATCTGGCCGGTCGGCATGCTGTCGCCGTCAAGCTCGGATCGCGGGCAGCTCATCCGCAACGTTCCGGTGCTGGGCGGCATCGATGATATCGAGGACGTCATCGGCGACTTTGCCAAGCGCAACAAGGCAATTGCGCGCCTCGTCATGATGCCGTCGGCGTTCGAGCCGGAGGCGCACCCGGAATCGATCCTGATGCGGGCGCGCAAGTTAGGGGTGATCGTCAACCGCATGCCGTCGCTGGAGAGCGGCGATACGCCGCGCCTCACCGCCGTCGCGGTCGAGGACCTGCTGCTGCGGCCGAGCGAGACAATCGACTATGCGCGGCTCGAAGCCCTGATCAGGGGCAAGGCAGTGATCGTCACCGGCGGCGGCGGGTCGATCGGTTCCGAGATCTGCGAGCGCGTCGTCGCGTTCGGCGCCGCGCGCCTCCTGATCGTTGAAAATTCCGAGCCGGCGCTCTACGCGGTGACGGAGGCGCTGGCCGTGCAGGGCTCGGCTGCCGCGATCGAAGGGCGCATAGCCGACATCCGCGACCGCGAGCGCATCATGCGCCTGATGGCCGAGTTCAAGCCGGACATCGTGTTTCACGCCGCAGCGCTCAAGCACGTGCCGATCCTGGAGCGCGACTGGAGCGAGGGCGTCAAGACCAACATCTTCGGCTCGATCAACGTTGCCGATGCCGCGCACAACGCCGGCGCCGAAGCCATGGTGATGATCTCGACCGACAAGGCGATCGAGCCGGTGTCGATGCTCGGCCTGACCAAGCGCTTCGCCGAGATGTACTGCCAGGCGCTCGACCATGATCTCGCCGCAGGCAGCGGCGGCGCCAAGCCGCCGATGCGGCTTATCTCGGTCCGGTTCGGCAATGTGCTCGCGTCGAACGGGTCAGTGGTGCCGAAGTTCAAGGCCCAGATCGAGGCCGGCGGCCCCGTGACGGTGACGCATCCCGACATGGTCCGCTACTTCATGACCATCCGCGAGGCCTGCGATCTCGTCATTACGGCGGCGGCGCACGCGTTCGGAACGCAGCGTTCGGACGTCTCGGTCTACGTGCTCAACATGGGTCAGCCGGTGAAGATCGTCGATCTCGCCGAGCGCATGATCCGTCTCTCCGGCCTCCAACCCGGCTACGACATCGAGATCGTATTCACGGGCATGCGGCCCGGCGAGCGCCTGCACGAGATCCTGTTCGCCTCCGAGGAGCCGACCCGCGAGATCGGCGTCGCCGGCATCATGGCCGCGCAGCCGAACGAGCCGCCGATGCAGACGCTGCGTAAGTGGATTGCGGCGCTCGAGCAGGCGATCGCGCGCGACGATCGCGCCACCATCAGGACCATCCTGAAGGATGCAGTTCCGGAATTCGGGTCCACCGCTGCCTGACCATATAGTTGGCAGCATTGTTGCCGCCTTACCTTAGCACAACCGCGGCGCTAGCGCGCGAGGGCTGGTCGGTCCGCCGTGCCGTGCTCAGCCCGGAAGGGGAGCGTCGACGAGGTCGTGATCAAATCGACCGGTCCTGAAACCCATTGGCAGACCGCACTCGAAGGCGTCGACGCAGTCGCCGCGCACGTGCATCACAAGCGGGAGAAGCACTCGGTCCAGCTCTATCCGCAACATCAACATTGCCGGCACGCTGCACCCGACTCGCTGCGCGGCGATGGCCGGCGTCCGCCAGTTCATCTTCATCAGCACGGTGCTCGTGCACGGCCGTAGCAATGACGGCTGCACCCCATTCAGCGAGAAGACATTGTGACGCCGCGCGGTCTCTACGGCATGTCCAAGGCCACGCCGAGGCGGGCTTGAGGACGCTAGCGCGCCAACGACATGAGATCTTGGGAATCAGGCCGCCGCTGATCTATGGCGCAGACGCCAAGGGCAATTTCGCGCTGCTAACGCGCGCGGTGAGCCTGGAACTGCGGCTGCCCTTTGCCGCGATTCGCAATCACCGCGCCTTCCCGGCCGTGCAGAACTTGTCCGGCTGGGAGCCGCAGGTCTCCCTCGACGGGGGCTTGCAGCTCGCGCTGTCGGCTCAGGACGCCTGAGGGTGGGAGAAGCGCCGCAGGACGAAGCCGACGGCGATCGCGCCTGCGAGCAGGCAGGCGATCGTGACCGTGATCGAACCGGCGCGAACGGTGAGGATCGCCAGCAGTGCCAGCACGAGATTGAGCGCGAACACCTCGCCGACCACCCGCCGGACCTTGAAGCCATGGTCGGTCGCGCGCTGGTAAAAGTGCGAGCGGTGCGCCGACCAGAATTGTTCGCGGCGGACGATGCGGCGAAACAGCGTGATGGTGGCATCCGCGAGGTAATAGGCCGGCAGCAGCAGCGCCGCGACCGGCTGCCCGTGCCAGGCGAGCTCCAGCAGGCACCAGCCGAGCAGAAGGCCGATCGGCAGGCTGCCGACATCGCCGAGAAACACCTTGGCGACGGGACGATTGAACGGCGCAAAGCCGAGCGTTGCGCCGCACAGGGTGGTGGCGAGCAGGGCGGCGGGCCAGGACAGGTCGCCGAGCCATCCCAGCAGCAGCAGCGCCGCGGTGATCGGCACCACTTCCACGACCGTCATCAGGTCGAGCCCGTCCATGAAATTGACGAGGTTCACGAACCAGATTCCGGCGAGCAGGACGAGGCCGCGCTCCAGCGCGAGCGGCAGCGCCGGGACGATGCGCGCCGTTTCGGGCGCGGTGAACACGACGGCTCCGACGGCGGCGGCTTGCAGCACGAGCCGAACCAGCACCGGCAGCGAGACGATGTCGTCGGCAAATCCCACCAGGGCGATCAGGACCGTCGCAGCGATCAGCGCCGGCGGGATCGCGACATTTGCCCAGGCTGCCCAGGCCGATGCGACCAGCAGCGTCGCTGATATCACCGCGATGCCCGCGCCCTGCGGAGTCGGAACGCGATGCGAGGACCGCGCGTTCGGCCGCGCCAGTGCGTAGCGCTGGAGCAGGGGACGGCTGGTCCAGGTGATGACGGCCGACACCAGCGCGGCGATCGCAACGGCAAGCAGCGAGGGGACGGCGGCGAGCGTATCGGCGGCCGGGTTCACTCCGGCACTCCGATCGGAGCCGACCCTTGCGCGGCTTTCTCCGCGCTGACGATCCAGACCAGGCCGCCGATCGCGCCGACGATGAAATACACGGCGCCGAACAGCAGCGAGACGTTGACGCCCTCGCTTGCGGCCAGTCCCGCGAAGCCAAACGCCAGGCCCATCGTGGCTTCACGCAGGCCCCAGCCGGCGATCGAGATCGGCATCATCGTGATCAGCATCACCGGCGGCACGAGCAGGAAGACGTCGCTGAAGCGGACCGGAGCGGCGATCGACTGCACGACGCACCAGGCGACGACGGCGGCGAGCCCATGCACGGTCAGCGACAGGATCGCAACGATCGGTCCGCGCCTGCGGCTGAAGATCACGCGGTTCGCGATCACCGCGCAGGCGTGGATGTGGTGGGTGGCCCACCACCTCTTCAGCCATTGCCATTTCAGCGCGCCGAAGACCAGGAAGCCGAGGCCGCCCGCGAGCGCGGCAAGGTCGACGAGCAGCAATGCCGAGCGTCCGTGCGGATCGGTGATGAGGGTGTAGCTCCACGGCAGGCTCGCGACGATGAGGATCGCGAGTGCGACGAGGCCGATCGCGCGATCGACGAAGATGGAGTAGGTGGCCGCTCGCCATCCGGCGCCGGCGCGCGCGACCAGCCACAGCCGGACCGCATCGCCGCCGATCGCGGACGGCAGGGTTTGGTTGAAGAAGGATCCGATCACGTTGTAGCGCATGGCCCGGCCGAGCTCGAGCGGCGCACCGCATTCGGCGCTGATCTGGCGCCAGCGCAGCACGCCGACGAAGATTTGCAGGAACGTGACGGCGATCGCGATGCCGATCCAGAACAGGCTGGTTACGGTGAAGCGCGACAAAAGTTCGGACAGATCGACCTTGCGCAGCGCCAGGTAGAGCAGCGCTGCGGAAATCAGGATCTTGGCCGTCGACAGCAGGATTCGGCGCATCTCGCCCGCATGAACAGGGTTTGCGAAGATTTGAGGCAACCCGACGCGAGGCGCCGAATTAGGCCGCTTTGGTATGGTCTTGGCGCCGATCTTGCAATAGCGGTTATCATGAGCGGTTATCGCGACCCGTCATGGCGGGCGGCGGGGCTATTGCGACCCCCTCGATGCGGCGGCTAAAGAAGCGCCGCAGGTGATCGAGCTAGGGATCCCTTGGGAACAGGATGATGGATCAGGCGATTTTGGTCACGGGTGCCGCCGGCTTCATCGGCTTTCACGTCGCCCGGCAGCTGCTCGCCGAAGGTCGGCCCGTGATCGGGCTCGACAATCTCAACAGCTATTACGACCCGGCGCTGAAGCAGGCGCGGCTCGAGCTGTTGCGCAGCGATTCCCGCTTCTCGTTCGTCAAGGCCGATCTGGCCGACCGCGAGACCATTGCGGCGTTGTTTGGACAACACGCGTTTGCCAAGGTCGTGCATCTGGCCGCCCAGGCCGGCGTGCGCTACTCGATCGAGCATCCGCAGGCTTACGCCGATTCCAATCTCCAGGGCTTTCTCAACGTGCTGGAGGGCTGCCGCAACAACGGCTGTCGTCATCTGGTCTACGCCTCGTCATCCTCCGTTTACGGCGCCAACACAAAACTGCCATTTGCCGTGCAGGACCGGACCGATCATCCGGTGAGCTTCTACGCCGCGACCAAGAAGGCCAACGAAGTGATGGCGCAGTCCTACAGCCATCTCTACCGGCTGCCGGTCACGGCCTTGCGATTCTTTACCATATACGGCCCGTGGGGACGGCCCGATATGGCCATGTTTCTGTTCGTGAACGCCATCATGGCGGGGATGCCGATCCGGCTCTTTAACCATGGCAGGATGCGACGCGACTTCACCTATATTGACGACGTAACCCGTGTCGTGTCCAAGCTGATCGATCGGGTGCCCGCCGATGACCCGGCTGCCGCAAATGCGCCGTCTAAGGTCTACAATGTCGGCAACCACCGCCCCGAGGAGCTGATGCATGTCGTCGGACTTCTGGAGCAGGAGCTGGGTCGGACGGCGATCAAAGAATTGCTGCCGATGCAGCCGGGAGACGTTTTGGAAACGTTCGCGGATGTCGAGGACCTGATGCGCGACACCGGCTTTGCACCGTCAACGCCGATCGAGCACGGGGTTCGTAATTTTGTCACCTGGTATCGGGACTACTTCAAGGTTTGAGATGACGATGGACAAACGCATTATCCCCCTGATCATGTGCGGCGGTGCCGGCACGCGGCTGTGGCCGGCCTCGCGCGAGGTGCGCCCCAAGCAGTTCCTGCCGCTGTTCGGTTCGCGCTCGACCTTCCAGGACACGCTGCTGCGCGTCTCGGACGCCTCGCTGTTCGATCGTCCGATCGTCATCACCAATGCGTCCTATCGCTTCATGGTGCTGGAGCAGCTCGCCGAGATCGGCATCGAGGCCGACGTGATCCTCGAGCCGATGCGCCGCGACTCCGGCCCTGCGATCGCCGCCGGCGCGGTGTTCGCGCAGAACCGCGCCAGTGAAGCGATCGTGCTCGCGCTCGCCGCCGACCACGTGGTGCAGGACAAGGCCGCCTTCGTCGCGGCCTGCCGCGAAGGCCTCACCGCCGCGAGCGCCGGGCGCATCGTCACCTTCGGCGTCAAGCCGGAGCGGCCGGCGACCGAATACGGCTATATCAGCCTGGGCGAGGTGATCTCCGGTGAGGTGCACGCAGTCGCACGCTTCGTCGAGAAGCCGGACGCGGTGAAGGCGGCCGACTACGTCAATTCGGGCTACCTGTGGAACAGCGGCAACTTCATGTTCCCGGCGACCGTCCTGCTCGACGAATACCGCAAGGTCGATGCGGCGAGCGTGGAGGCGGTCTCCAATGCGGTCACCAACGCCGGCCGCGATCTCGGCTTCGTGACGCTGGAGCCCGAGGCGTTCGGTTCGGCGAAGGCGATCTCGATCGACTACGCGGTGATGGAGAAGACCTCGCGCGCGGCCGTCGTGCCGGTGTCATGCGGCTGGTCCGACGTCGGCTCGTGGCACGCGGTGTGGGAATTGTCGGAGAAGGACGCGCAGGGCAACGCCGCGCACGGCGCCGCCGTGTTCGAGGATTCGCGCAACTGCAACGTCACCACCGATTCCGCGCTGGTCGCGCTCGAAGGCGTCGACGATCTCGTCGTGGTCGCGACCGCCGATGCGGTCCTGGTCTCGCGCCAGAAGGATGCCAACGGCCTGAAGCGCCTAGTGACCAAGCTCAAGGCGGTCGCGCCGAAGGTCACCGAGGAGCATCTCAAGGTGCACCGGCCCTGGGGCAGCTACCAGTCGGTGGACAATGGCGAGCGTCACCAGGTCAAGCGCATCGTGGTCAAGCCCGGCGGGCGGCTGTCGCTGCAGAAGCACCATCACCGTGCCGAGCACTGGATCGTGGTTCGCGGCGCGGCGCGGGTCACCGTCAACGAGACCGTGAAGACGGTGCACGAGAACGAGTCGATCTACATCCCGATGGGCGCGGTGCACCGGATGGAGAATCCCGGTAAAATCATGCTGGAACTCATCGAGGTCCAGACCGGCAGCTATCTCGGGGAAGACGACATCATCCGGATTGAAGACGACTATCAAAGGTCGTAACCAGCAGGCTCCGAATCACGCGACCCGGGCCGAAAGAGCAGTATCTTTCAGCGGCTTAAGGCCCGGGGAACGTGTAACTTTTTGAATCAAATCGTGTCCGGGCCGGAAGCTCTGCATTCGCCACAAATGTGGCGCCCGTGCTAGAAGCGGCCCGGGGATTTGCGGTTGAATCGGGGTTTGCTCAGATGAGTTCCAAAGGGTCAGCACCTGCCAAAGCAGGCTTGCGCGTCGGTGTCGTGGGCGCGGGCGTGATGGGCAGCAACCATGCGCGCGTGCTCGCGGGTCTTCCCGGCGTCACCCTCGTCGGCGTGGTCGATCCCTCGCCGACGCACCTGACGCGCACCACCGAGCTTGCCAACTGCCAGGGCTTCGAGACGCTCGACCAGCTCCTGGCCGCCGGCGTCGATGCCGTCACCATCGCAGCGCCCACCCATCTGCATCACGAGGTTGCGCTCGCCTGCATCGCCAAGAACATCCACGTACTGGTCGAGAAGCCGATCGCCTCCACGGTCGCCGAAGGCCGCGAGATCGTCGCCGCCGCGCAAAAGGCTGGCGTCACGCTGATGGTCGGCCATGTCGAGCGCTTCAATCCGGCGGTCGCCGCGGTCAAGCAGGCGATCGCGGGCGAGGACATCCTCTCGATCGCGATCACCCGCGTCGGTCCGTTCCCGCCGCGCATGTCCAATGTCGGCGTCGTCATCGACCTCGCCGTGCACGACATCGACCTGATCCGCTGGTTCACCGAATCCGACATCGTTGAGGTGCAGCCGCAATTGTCGAGCGCGGTCGCCGAGCGCGAGGACATCGCGCTGCTCCAGTTCCGCACCGCCAACGGCGTGCTCGCCCACATCAACACCAACTGGCTGACGCCGTTCAAGGCACGCAGCGTCACGGTCGCGACCCGCGGCAAATACGTGATGGGCGATCTGTTGACGCGCCAGGTCACCGAGTGCTTCGGCTTCAAGCCCGACGGCAGCTACTCGATGCGGCATCTGCCTGTCGGCCATGACGAGCCGCTGCGCGCCGAGCTGATCGCGTTCCTCAAGGCCGTACGCCACGGCGAGACGCCGGCGGTCACGGGCGATGAGGGCGTTGCCAGCCTCGAGATCGCCACGCAGTGCCTGGAGACGCCGTCGCGTCCCGCCGCGACGTCGCCCGCCCGCAAGGGTCCGCGCCGCGTCGCCGGCTGATCTCCATCCATGTCGGCTTCCCAAACTTCGCAAGACAATCAGCAAGGCGCCATGAACCAGCATCTGCGGTCCGAACCCATTCCCTTCATCGACGTCGGCTCGCAGCGCCGCCGGCTCGGCGCCTCGCTCGATGCGGCCGTCAAGCGCGTGCTCGACCATTGCCAGTTCGTCAACGGCCCTGAGGTCGCCGAGCTCGAGAAGCAGCTCGCGGCCTATTGCGGCGCCAAGCACGTCATCGGCTGCGCCAGCGGCACCGACGCGATCCTGATGGTGATGATGGCGAAGAATGTCGGGCCCGGCGATGCCGTGCTGTGTCCGTCCTTCACCTTCATCGCGACCGCCTCACCGGTGGCGCGGACCGGCGCGACGCCTGTTTATGTCGACGTGGACGAGGCGACCTTCAACATGAGCCCGGAATCGCTCAAGCGCGGCATCGCGTCCGCCCGCAAGGCCGGCCTCAAGCCGGCAGCGGTCATTCCGGTCGACCTGTTCGGCCAGCCCGCCGATCACGACGCCATCGCCGAGATCGCAAAGGCCGAAGGCCTGTTCGTGCTCGACGACGCCGCCCAGGGGTTTGGCGCGAGCTACAAGGGCCGCAAGCTCGGCACCCTTGCGCTTGCTACCGCCACCAGCTTCTTCCCCGCAAAACCGCTCGGCTGCTTTGGCGACGGCGGCGCGATCTTCACCGATGACGACGAACTCGCGGCGACGCTGCGCAGCATCCGCGTGCACGGGCAGGGCATCGACAAATACGACAACGTCCGTCTTGGCCTCACCGGCCGGCTCGACACCATGCAGGCTGCGGTCCTGATCGAGAAGCTGAAGATTTTTGACGACGAGATCGCTGCTCGCAACCGGGTTGCCGAACGCTATGAGCGCGGGCTCAGCAACGTGGTCACCGTGCCGCGCCTTAGCCCCGGCAACACCTCGGTCTGGGCGCAGTACACCATCCGCCTGCCCGAGGGGACCGACCGTGACGGCTTTGCCGCGGCGCTGAAGGCCCAGGGCGTGCCGACCGCGATCTATTACGGCAAGTCGATGCATCAGCAGACCGCCTACAAGCAGTATCCGGTCGCCGAGGGCGGGTTGCCGGGTTGCGAGAGCCTGTCGCAGGACGTCATCAGCCTGCCGATGCACGCCTACCTGACCGAAGCCGACCAGGAGCGAATCATCGCCGCCGTGCGCGGGGCGATTGCGGGTTGATCTTGGTTCACCTCTCCCGCTCGCGGGAGAGGTCGGCGCGAAGCGCCGGGTGAGGGTTCTCTCCTCTGGGGGAGTCTTTCTTGTTGAGACACCCTCTCCCCAACCCTCCCCCGCGAGCGGGGGAGGGAGCAGACCGTCCCCGCGGTTTGCACCTAGACCTGATCTCGCCATGCTCTAAAACAGACGCATGCTCGGACGCATCTTCACGGTCGGTGGTTACACGCTGCTTTCGCGGCTGACGGGATTTGCCCGCGACATCATGCTCGCGGCGATCCTCGGCGCCGGCCCGGTGGCCGACGCCTTTTTCGTGGCGCTGCGGTTGCCGAACCATTTCCGCGCGATCTTCGCCGAGGGCGCGTTCAACGCCGCCTGGGTGCCGGCCTATGCGCATGTCCATGGCGAGCGCGGGGAGGGGGCGGCCAAATTGTTCGCCGACCGCATCTTCACGCTGCTCTTGGCTTCGCAAGTCGTGCTGCTCATCGCCGCCTGGCTGTTCATGCCGCAGGCCATGAGCATTTTGGCGCCCGGCTTCAGTGAGGATGCCGAGCAGCGCAAGCTTGCGATCGAGCTGACCCGGATCACCTTTCCCTATCTGCTGCTGATCACGCTGGTGACGCTCTATGGCGGCATGCTCAACGTGATGCAGCGCTTTGCCAGCGCCGCGGCCGCGTCGATCTTCCTCAACGTCGCGATGATGATGACGCTGGCAGTTGCCGTCTGGTTTCCGACCGCGGGCCACGCCGCGGCCTGGGGCGTCCTGATCTCGGGCTTCCTGCAATATTTCCTGCTCGCCGGCGATCTCGCCCGCCATGGCGGCCTGCCGCGCTTTGCGCCCTTGAAGCTCGACGAAGACGTCCGCGGCTTCTTCAAGGCGCTGGGGCCTGCGACGCTGGGCTCGATGGGCACGCAGGTCGCGCTGTTTGCCGACACCATCATCGCGACCTTCCTGCCCGCGGGCGCGCTGTCGGCGCTGTATTATGCCGACCGTCTCAACCAGCTGCCGATCGGCGTCATCGGCATCGCCATCGGCACGGTGCTGCTGCCGGAGATGTCGCGGCGCATCACCGCCAACGACCATGACGGCGCGATGAAGGCGCAACGCCGCGCGTTCGACTTCACGCTGCTGTTCTCGATCCCGTTCGTCGCGGCCTTCCTCACCGTGCCCGACGAGATCATGCGCGCGCTGTTCGCCCGCGGCGCGTTCTCGAAGGCCGATGCGGTTGCCGCAGGCAGCACGCTCGCCGCCTACGCCATCGGCCTGATCCCCTTCGTGCTGATCCGCAGCGCGGTCGCGACTTTCTACGCGCGCAAGGACACCGCGACGCCGGTGCGGGCGTCGCTGACCGGCATCGCCGTCAACGTCGCGCTGAAGCTCGCCCTGATGGGATCGCTCGCCCAGATCGGCCTCGCGCTGGCGACCGCCGTCGGCGTCTGGACCAATCTCTTGCTGGTGCTGTTCTTCGCCGTGCGGCGTGGCTTTCTGGTGCTGGACCGCGCGTGGCTGCTGTCGCTCGCGAAGTTCCTGCTGACCGGATTGATCCTCGCCGCAGCCTTCTGGCTGATCGCGCGCTTCAGCCCGGCCGCTCTTGCCTCCGTGCATGCCTTCCGGGACGAAGCGACGTTGGCTCTGCTCGCCGTCGGAGGCACGATCGTCTACGCGCTCGCGATCCTCATCCTGTTCGGCCGCAAGTGGCTGATGTCGCTGGTGCGCGGCTAGGCGAGATCGGTAGGTTCGTCCGCTCCGCCTGTAAGGGCAGACCTGCGGCAAGCCAGAGTGCGCGTCGACTGCGGAGCCATAAGCGGGCATCAGTGACTGAGCAGCCGAAGCTGAGCCTTTACGGGAGATTGGTTCAAAGACCGCGAGCCGCATGAAGCCATTCGCGACGATTCCAATTGGCGCTGCGGCAGCCGATTGGAGCGCAATAGTATCGATTGTCGTCTGTTTGAACCAAGCAGATCAGGACTTTGCCCAAGAGCAAATGATATCTCGCTCGCGACTCAATGATGTCTAGAACCCCATGAGCAAAGTCGCGGTCAATCGAGACGAGCCCGTGAAAGCCTTCTAGAGCAAGAACGCTTCGACCAGTATTGGCGAATGGATACTCCCCGAAGCCATCATTCAGCGCGTCTAGGTTGCCTCGCCATGGACCGTAGCCGAATTGCTCCCTCCAATGGAGCACCTCCGATAGCTGCATAAGAAAGTTCGGCAGACCATTGTCGCAAGCAACCTCGGCAACTTCATAACCCAGTTGCCTTAGGTCTTCTTTTGCTGCGCCGAGAACGGCCGGATTCCAAAATAACGTAACAGCTCCGTTTTGCAGAAAATCCCAATCGGCTCGATCCATATCTGCGTCAGTGAACATCGCGCCACCGTATCAATCGTTCCGGCTCATTTCCATCTGGCAATGCCGAGGCGGTCAAGAGAGTGCCGCACAGCCTCCGAAAGTGGCAGCGCGAAGGGCTCGCCTCCAGGATGCAGACAGCCTCCGCACATCCCTTGATTTTATGCGATTGCCGTGGTAGTGTCGCCTCATGATCAAATCAGTGCGCAACACCAACTCGATGCACATGACCCGCTTCGGCTGGGCCGTGGGAGGAGTCGCGCGCTAGGAATTCGACGACGACATCTTTTCCACCAGGCCCCGCCGGCATCGGACGGGGCCTTTTGTTTGGCCACGCTCCCTGCCGGCACAACAGCAGGAGCGTCCCATGCCACCGCAACAGACTAACATCACCTCCGAGACGGGGGGTGATGCCGCGAGGCTTCGCCTCGACCCCTCTGCCGTCTTGAGCCTGCTCAAGCGCTACTGTCGCGCGTTTTGGGAGCAGTCCCGGAGCCGACGGGTTGCCTTGCACGACCTGAGCGACAGGGAGCTGATGGATATCGGCCTGACGCGCGGCGAGATCGACTACTTCACGTCCGCAAGGGCTCTCGACAAGCTGAGAGATCGCGCGATGGATCCGTGGCGGCGCGGTGGGATGTAGCTAAGTCAAAGGGCTTGGTGGGCTGCGTCTTCGCGACCGATCCTTCGGGGGCGCCCGCTTTTGGCGGGCTCTTCAGGGTGAGGCCTTGTTTCGCGGCGCAATCTGGACGCCATGGTGACGGGGGCGCGACGCTTTCGCCGCCTGCGACCCATGTGCCTGTCTAAACCCATTTGCCTTGCCACTTTTTCCACGGCAATATGCCGGCAAAACAACCATGAGAACGGGATAAAAAATGGCTGCTCCCATCAAGTTCGGCGTTGGCCAAAGTGTGCTGCGCAAGGAGGATGACGCGCTCATCCGCGGCAAGGGCCGCTATACCGACGATTACGCGCCGCAGGCTGCGCTCCGCTGCTTGATGCTGCGCTCGCCGCACGCGCATGCTAAATACACCATCGATGCGAGCCGCGCCCGTACGCTGCCCGGCGTCGCACTGATCCTGACCGCCGCCGACGTTGGGGATCTCGGCAATCTGCCCTGCCTGTTCAATCTCGAGACCGATCCCTTCACCGGCCCGCCATACCCGATCCTCGCGAAGGATGAAGTGCGCCATGTCGGCGATTCCATCGCCTTCGTGGTCGCCGAGACCATCGACCAGGCCCGCGACGCGATCGAGGCGATCGAGGTCAAATGGAGCCCGCTGCCGGCGGTGACCGGCGTCGTCAACGCCGTGAAGAAGGGCGCGCCGCAGGTCTGGCCGGACAAGGCCGGCAACGTGCTGTTCGATGTTTCGATTGGTGACAAAGCCGCGACCGAAGCTGCCTTTGCCAAGGCGCATGCGGTCGCCGAGATCGCCATCGTCAATCCGCGCGTGGTCGCAAGCTTCATGGAGACGCGCGCGGCGGTCTGCGAATATGACGCCAAGCGCGACCATCTGACGCTGACGGTCGGCAGCCAGGGCAGCCATCGTCTGCGCGACATCCTCTGCCAGAACGTGCTGAACATCCCGACCGAGAAGATGCGGGTGATCTGCCCCGACGTCGGCGGCGGCTTCGGCACAAAACTGTTTCCGTACCGCGAATACGCCCTGATGGCGGTTGCCGCGCGGCAACTGAAGAAGGCGGTGAAATGGGCAGCCGACCGCTCCGAGCATTTCATGGGCGACGCGCAGGGCCGCGACAACGTCACCACCGCGAAGATGGCGCTGACTGAAGACGGCAAGTTCCTCGCCATGGATTGCGACTTGATGGGCGACATGGGCGCGTATCTGTCGACCTTCGGGCCCTATATCCCGCATGGCGGCGCCGGCATGCTGCCGGGGCTCTACGACATCCAGGCCTTCCACTGCCGGGTGCGCACCATCTTCACCCACAGCGTGCCGGTCGACGCCTATCGCGGCGCGGGCCGGCCCGAGGCGGCCTATGTGATCGAGCGCCTCGTCGATGCCTGCGCCCGCAAGCTCGACATGACGCCGGACGCCATCCGCCGCAAGAACTTCATCCAGCCAAAGGCGCTGCCGTACAAGACGGCCACGGGCAAGGTCTATGATTCCGGCGACTTCGCCGCGCATCTCAAGCGCGCCATGGAGATCGCCGAGTGGAAGGAGTTTCCCAAGCGCGCCAAGGCGGCCAAGAAGCAGGGGCTCATTCGCGGCATCGGCCTTGCGAGCTATGTCGAGATTTGCGGCGTGATGGGTGAGGAGACGGCCAACGTCCGCCTCGATCCCAATGGCGACGTCACCGTCCTGATCGGCACGCAGTCGAGCGGACAGGGGCACCAGACCGCCTATGCGCAGATCGTCGCCGAGCAGTTCGGCGTGGCGCCGGAGCGCGTCCACGTCCGTCAGGGCGATACCGACGAGATCGCGACCGGTCTCGGCACCGGCGGCTCGGCTTCGATCCCGTCAGGCGGCGTCAGCGTCGAGCGCGCCACGCGCGAGCTCGGGCAGAAGCTGAAGGAGATCGCGGCGCAGGCGCTGGAAGCCAGCGCCGGCGACCTCGAGATATCGGAGGGCGTGCTGCGCATCGCCGGCACCGACCGTTCGATCTCGTTCGCCGATCTCGCCAAGCGGCCGGGCGCCGATCCGTCGAAGCTGAACGGCAGCGCCACCTTCGCCAGCGCCGACGGCACCTATCCCAACGGCACCCATGTCGCGGAGGTCGAGATCGATCCGGCGACCGGCATCATCAAGATCGTCAACTACGTGATCGTCGACGATTTCGGCAAGACGCTCAACCCGCTGCTGCTCGCCGGGCAGGTGCATGGCGGCGCCATGCAGGGCATCGGCCAGGCCTTGATGGAGCAGGTGGTCTACGGCGCCGGTGACGGCCAGCTGATCACCGCGACGTTCATGGACTACGCGCTGCCGCGGGCGGCTGATGGTCCGGACTTCGTGTTCGAGACCGCCAACGTTCCATGCAAGACCAATCCCATGGGCGTGAAGGGGGCGGGCGAGGCCGGCGCGATCGGCTCCTGTCCGGCCGTCGTCAACGCCATCGTCGACGGGCTCTGGCGCGAGTACAAGATCGACCACATCGACATGCCGGCGACCCCGGAACGGGTGTGGATCGCCATCAGCGAGCACCGTCGCCGTCACAGCCTGTAAGCCACAATCCTGCCGCGCGGGAATAAACGCCCCGCGCGGGGTTCTATCCATGGATGGATCGCGACTCCCGTGAAGCGGGTGGCGGGTCCAATCCCAAGGCATCTGCGAGTCGGAGAAACTAACCAATGAAACGGACGATGATTGTCGTGACGACCCTGCTATTGGGCGCGGGCGCCGTGATGGCGCAGCAGGAGGTCGCGGTTCAACAGGATAATCTGATGCGCTCGCAGGCCAAGAGCCTCTATACGGTCATCCTGAAGATGACCAAGGGCGATATCCCCTACGACCAGAAGGCCGCCGACGAGGCGATCGCCAATCTCGAGACCGACGTCGCCAAGATCGCCAAGACCTTCGAGGTCAATCCCAAGCAGGACGTGGTGAACGCGACCTACGGGGCATCGCCGAAGGTCTGGAAGAACAAGGCCGATTTCGACTCCAAGATCCCGCCGGTGCAGAAGGCGATCGCGCAGGTCAAGGGCAAGATCACCGACGTCGCGAGCCTCAAGGCCGCCTATACCGCGATCAACGATCGTTGCACCGACTGCCACGAGACGTATCGGCTGAAGTTGAAGTAGCCACCTGAATTTTTTCCACGCTCGACCTCGTAGCCCGGATGAGCGCAGCGATATCCGGGGAAGGCGACCCCGCATGTCGCTTCGCTCATGCGGCTCCGAGCGTTGCTTCAATCAGCACGGCCTGCCGGACCTGGTAGTTGCGGCAGGTGCGCAGGTCAGCTAGGTTGTACTTCACGAAGAGCCTCCGTGCTCATTCGTCCTATCGCGCGACTGGCGAGCTAACGTGGAATCGACCACGGTGAAGCGCGAAGGGTTCCGACGCCGATCGCCTGGGCAACCAATCTGCTGGAAAAACAGCGTGTTGAGGAGCCCGAGCATGCCGTCATTTCGCAACGAACTGTCCATCAACGATCAAGAGATCGCCGCTGCCCTTGTGGGGGAAGAGCGCCGCCAACAGGACGGCGTCGAGCTGATTCCGTCCGAGAATTACACCTACCCGGAGGTGCTTGAGCTGCTCGGATCGGTCTTCACCAATAAATATTCCGAGGGATATCCGGGACGCAGATACTACGGCGGCCAGCAGTATACGGACGAAATCGAGAGCCTCGCACGCGAGCGGGCTTGCTCGCTTTTTCGTGCTGAGCACGCCAACGTTCAGCCTCTTTCCGGATCACCGATGAATCAGGCCGTCTATCTCGGCCTGTTGGAGCCCGGCGACACCATTCTCGCCATGGACCTGTCCCATGGCGGTCATCTCACCCACGGCGCGCCGGTATCCCACATGGGGCGTTTGTTCAACTTCATTCGCTACAAGACGGCCCCGTCAAACGGCGGCGCGATAGATTTCGACGAATTGCGCGCGATTGCGCGTGAAGCGCGTCCGAAGATGGTGTTGTGCGGTTACAGCTCCTATCCGCGCGACCTGGACTATGCGGCATTCAAGAGTATTGCCGACGAAGTTGGCGCGCTCACGATGGCTGACGTGAGCCACTATGGCGGATTGGTTGCCGCGAATGTCATGCGCAATCCGCTTGATGCCGGCTTCGACGTCATGACGACGACATCCCACAAGACACTGCGCGGCCCCCGGGGCGGGATCATCCTATGCCGGAAAGAAAATGCCGCTCGGATCGATGCTTCCGTATTTCCCGGTTTGCAGGGCGGACCTCACATGAACGTCGTGGCCGGGATTGCCGTGACGCTCAAGAAGGCGGCGACCCCGGATTTCAAGGTTTACGCGCGGCAGGTCTTGCGCAACGCGAAGGTTCTTGCCGGAGCGCTGATGGAGCGCGGGATGAAGCTGGTCACGGACGGAACGGACAATCACATGATGGTCGTCGATACGGCAGCGTCCGTCGGACTGGACGGGCGGGCAGCCGAGGATGTGCTTGATGCCATAGCCATCACCACGAACAAGCAAGTGATTCCGGACGATCCGCGCCCGCCGCTCAGGCCGAGCGGTATTCGCCTTGGGACACCGGCGGCGACTACGCGTGGCATGGCAGAACCCGAAATGCGTCGTATCGGCGAGTTCATTGCGGCGGCTTTGCAGGCGAACGGCAACGATGTGGTCGTCGCGCGCCTCAGGTCAGAGTGCGTCGAGATGTGCCGGGCTTTTCCTGTTCCGGGCGTGGTGTCCGGAGCAAATTCTGTTCCGAAGGCCTGACGGATCGTTCTCAGAGTGGTTATCTTCGGTCGAGCCGCCGCGGCGTTGATTCGACCTGCTGGATGCCGGCGCATCTCGCTCCCGATTGCCTCACGATGTTTGGAGTTCCAACGCGCGGCGCGGATCCTAGTCAACAGCGAGACTGGCCATGGTAAAACCCTTTCCGTCGAAGACCCACATCGGCAACCATATGCTGCATCCGGAAACGCTGATGCTGACCTATGGCTATGATCCGCAACTGTCGGAAGGCGCCATCAAGCCGCCGGTGTTCCTGACCTCGACCTTCGTGTTCAAGACCGCCGAAGACGGGCAGGACTTCTTCGACTACGTCGCCGGCCGGCGCGAGCCGCCGGAGGGGATGGGCGCGGGCCTGGTCTATTCGCGCTTCAACCACCCCAACAGCGAAATCGTCGAGGACAGGCTCGCGGTCTATGAGCGCACCGAGAGCTGCGCGCTGTTCTCCTCCGGCATGGCGGCCATCGCAACCACGATCCTCGCCTTCGTGCGCCCCGGCGACGTCATCCTGCACTCCCAGCCGCTCTATGGCGGGACGGAAACCCTGCTGACCAACACGCTTGCGCGCCTGTCGATCGGCGCTATCGGCTTTGCCGACGGCATCGACGAGGCGGCGGTCAAGCAGGCCTCGGAGGAGGCGATGGGCAAGGGCCGGGTTTCGATGATCCTGATCGAGACCCCGGCCAACCCGACCAATGGCCTCGTCGACGTCGCGATGATCCGCCGCATCGCCGACGCGATCGGAAAGGCCCAGGGGCATACGCCGATCATCGCCTGCGACAATACGCTGCTCGGGCCGGTGTTTCAGCGGCCGATCGAGCATGGCGCGGACCTTTCGCTGTACTCGCTGACCAAATATGTCGGCGGTCACTCCGACCTGATCGCGGGCGCCGCGCTCGGCGCGAAGGCGATCATGAAGGGCATCAAGGCGCTGCGCGGCGCCATCGGCACCCAGCTCGATCCGCATTCCTGCTGGATGATCAACCGCTCGCTCGAGACGCTGAGCCTGCGCATGGAAAAAGCCGATGCGAATGCGCGCCTCGTGGCGGCTTATTTGCGCGATCATCCCAAGGTGGCCAAGGTCCACTATCTCGGTCATCACGAGGAGGCATCGCCGGCGGGGCGTGTGTTTGCGAGGCAGTGCCTGGGGGCGGGATCGACGTTCTCGTTCGACATCGCCGGCGGCAAGGAGGCCGCGGTCAAATTCCTCAACGCGCTGCAAATCCTCAAGCTGGCGGTGAGCCTCGGCGGCACGGAGTCGCTGGCCAGCCTGCCGGCGACGATGACCCATTCCGGCGTTCCCGCCGACATCCGCCAGAAGATCGGCGTGCTCGATTCCACGATCCGGTTGTCGATCGGCATCGAGAACCCGTCGGATCTGATCGCGGACCTCGCGCAGGCGCTGAATGCGGCTTGAACGGGGGGATCAAAGCGGATTGGACGCGCGGCATGCCGACATGATCGCCGCGGCAGCCTCGTTGCTCTGCGCGCCCGAGAGCTGCCGCACGAGGCAGACGTAATAGCCCTTGCTGGATGCGTTCAACAGGGAATCGCCGTTGACGACGAGCCAGTTGCAGGCGGAGCGGATGTACTGCACGGCAAGGGGCGATCGTGTATCGCGGATTGCGGACAGCTCGCATTGAGCTTGCTTTTCCATGTCGCTCTGCGCGAGCACCGGTCCGGAGAAGCAAAGAAGCGCTCCGGCGGCGACGAGGCCTGGCACAACGTGCCACGGCGCCCGCGCCGATCTTCTGATGCCGGCGTCGCCGGGCCGATCGAGAACGCTGGAAACGAGCCGCACGGTGCCACTCTGGAGATTGGTGAGGCCGAAGTTTACGGCGGAACGCGCGAGGCTGGCAAGGCACGAGGTCCGGACATTACCGCACGTTAAGGTCCTCGCCCGAATCGAAAAGGCCGGACGCTCCCTCCTTGCGTCCGGCCTTTCCGCGACGAAGCCGCGTTTTCGCTTACTTCGTCACCTGGCCGCGGATCTCGCCGCCCGGATTCGCCGCCGTGTGGATGTTGACGTAGAGCTTGCCGGCCAGCAGATCGGCGGCCTGCGCGTCGGTCAGCATCGCAGAGCCCTCGACCGGGCTCGACGTCGCATTCGGGATCGCGATCGCTACGCCGGCGTTCTTGCCGGCCTCGGCGGGCCCGTGGAAATGAGCGGCGGTGGCGGGGCCGGAGAGGCCGGAATAGGTCACCTTCCAGGAGAGCTTCTTGCTGGCGGCGTCATAGTCGAGATCGGCCGTTCCGGTGCCGCTGGTGGTGGTGGCGGGCACCTCGGACTTGCCGTCCAGCGTCGCCTTCAGTTTCTCCGCGCTGGCCGGGGCGGCGAACGCG
Source organism: Bradyrhizobium sp. 1200_D9_N1_1 (assembly GCF_052075915.1). Lineage (NCBI taxonomy): Bacteria > Pseudomonadati > Pseudomonadota > Alphaproteobacteria > Hyphomicrobiales > Nitrobacteraceae > Bradyrhizobium > Bradyrhizobium sp. 1200_D9_N1_1. Next base: position 3,413,556 of record NZ_CP197226.1, read on the forward strand.
ACGGCAGCTCCGAGTGCCAGCGTGGCAAAAATTGCTTTGTTCATGGGTCTCTCCCTGTTGACGTCTGATTGCGGTCAACTTGCAAACAGTGCGCGCAGGAGTTTATTCCCGGATCAAGCTCAAACCATCTAAATTATTCGTGGCTGGAGCGGCCACCGGCGAATCCGTAAGTTCGGCCGATCTCCATGGGATACCTCGATGCTGCGACGAACAATTCTTGTCATGCTGATCGCTGCCGTTGCAGGCTTCGGCGTCTATTGGTGGTTGACGGCGCCGGCCGCATCGGCCGTGCCGTTGCCATCCCGGGCGCCGGATCTTGCCAACGGGCAGGAGATCTTCAATGCCGGCGGATGCTCCTCCTGCCATGCCGTGCCCAACCAGCCCGACCGCTTGCGGCTCGGCGGGGGCCTGGCGCTCGGCTCGCCATTCGGCACGTTCTACGTGCCCAACATTTCCCCCGATGCCGCCGACGGCATCGGGCGCTGGAGCGAGACCGAATTCGTCAGCGCCGTGATGCGCGGCGTGTCGCCCGAGGGCCAGCACTACTTCCCGGCATTTCCCTACACGTCCTATCATCTGGCTAAGGTGGAGGACGTTCGCGATCTCTTCGCCTATCTGAAGACGCTGCCGCCGGTGTCCGGCAGGGTGCGCGACCACGACCTGCCGTTTCCCTTCAACATCCGCCGCAATGTCGGCATCTGGAAATTGCTGTTCATGCAGAGCGGGCCGTTCGTCGCGGACGCGACGCACTCGCCGCAATGGAATCGCGGCGCCTATCTCGTCAACGGCTTCGGCCATTGCGCGGAGTGTCACAGCCCGCGCAATCTGCTCGGCGGCATCATCACCGCGCAGCGTTTCGCCGGCGGGCCCAATCCGGAAGGCGAGGGGTGGGTGCCGAACATCACGCAAAAGGGCATTGGCGAATGGAGCGTGAAGGATATCGCCAATTTCCTGAAGACCGGCGAATTGCCCGAGGGCGACAGCGCCGGCGGCGCGATGGCGCGCGTGATCAAGAACACCTCGCAATTGTCGGATGAGGACATTGCGGCGATGGCGGATTACCTCAAGTCGCTGCCGCCGGTGGACGGACCGCCGCGCCCGAAACGCAAGGATGCTGGTTAGAGGCTAGCTCGCGCCGAACGCCTTGAAGGTGATGATGGTGAGCGTGTCCTGGATGCCGGGCAGCACCTGCACCTTTTCGTTGATGAAGTGGCCGATGTCGGTGTCCTTGTCGACGTAGAACTTCACCAGCAGGTCGTAATGGCCGGCCGTGGAGTAGATCTCGGAGGCGATCTCGGCTTCGGCGAGCGCATTGGCGACCGTATAGGACTGGCCGAGCTTGCATTTGATCTGGACGAAAAAGGGAACCATTGCAGTCACTCCGAAGGCATATCTGGCGGCTAATAGGCCAAAACCGGGGGGGCTTGGCAAGCGAACTTGCCGCCTCGCGGCTGCCCGAGGGATTGGTCCTGGCCAAGCCCCTCTACAAGGCCCTCTAGGAGGGCAGGGGCGCGCCGGCAAACGCCTCCCTCAGCCGCCGGGCCAGCTCGGCATTGCGATAGGGCTTGGTCAGGACGATCGATTGCGCGTGCGCGCGACCCTGCTCGACCAGGGTCTCCAGGGCATAGCCGGAGGAGAACACGACCGGGAGTCCGGGCCGGATGCGCCGGGCCTGGTCGGCGAGCTCCCAGCCGCTCATTCCGCCGGGCATCACGATGTCGGTGAACAACAGGTCGATGGCCGGGTTGGTGCGAAGCTGCTGCAAGGCCTCCTTGCCGTTGACGGCCGCGACCACGCGATATCCCAGCGCCTCCACGCGCAGCGTGACGGAGGAGCGGACGAACGGATCGTCCTCGGCGACCAGGATCGTTTCGTGGCCCCGGGGCGCAGCCTCCTCGCGCGCCTCGATGTCGGCGAGCGACTGCTCGCCGCCGGCATGCGGCAGGTAGATGCGGACCGTCGTGCCGAGGCCCGGCTCGCTGTAGATCGAGACGTGTCCGCCTGATTGCTTGGCGAAGCCGTAGACCATGCTGAGGCCGAGGCCCGAGCCCTTGCCGACCTCCTTGGTGGTGAAGAACGGCTCGAAGGCGCGCTCGATGACGTCAGGCGTCATGCCCTCGCCGTCATCGGTGATCGAGATCAGGGCGTAGCTGCCGGACTCCACCTCCGGATGCTGGACGCGATAGTGCTCGTCGATCGCGGTGAGCTCGGTGCTGAGGGTGAGATGCCCGCCCGCCGGCATGGCGTCCTGCGCGTTGAGCGCGAGATTGAGCACGGCGGATTCGAGCTGGGCGCGGTCGGCGAAGGCGAGGATGGAGCCGGCGCCGAACGCCGTCGTGATCTCGATGTTTTCGCGCAAGGTGCGCTTGAGCAGCTTGTGCATGGAGGTCAAGAGCTCGCGGCACTCGATCGCGCGGGGTTGCAGCAATTGGCGCCGGCTGAACGCCAGCAGCCGCTGCGTCAGCTCCGCGCCGCGTTCGCCCGACTGGCAGATGTCGTCGGCGAAGCGCCTGAGGTCGGGACGGGACCTGAGCTGCTCGCTGAGAAACTCCGCGTTGCCGATGATGACGGTGAGCAGATTGTTGAAGTCGTGGGCGATGCCGCCGGAGAGCTGGCCGACCGTCTCCATCTTCTGCGCCTGCTGGAGCTGCTGCTCGGTCAGCTTGCGCGTGGTCAGGTCGTGGACGATGCCGACGTAGATCAGCTCGCCGTCCTGCCACGCCTGGCCCACCGACAGATCCATCGGAAAGGTCGATCCGTCCTTGCGCACACCGGCGGCTTCCCCGGTTGCGATGCGCAGCGTATGACCCGTGGGTGAGGGCCTCTCCTCATTGGACATCAGCATACCGATGTCGAGATTCATGACCTCGTCGGCGCGATAGCCGAACAACCGTTCGCAGGCGGGATTGAACAGGAGAATGCGGGCTTGCGCGTCGAACAGGATGACGCCGTCGACCGCGGTCTCGACCACGGCGGTGAGGCGCGTCATGCTCTCGCGCAGCGCGCGCTGGGCTTCACGGACCTGGCCGAGGAGCTGGGCCGCATCCCGGTTCTTGGTCTCCTCCTCCTCGAGCGCGGCCCGGACCTGCCGGAGCTCGAACGGCGAGGGGATGGTCAGGATCTTCGGCAGAAGCGGCCAGAGCGCTCCCGCGGTGATGACCGACGCCACGGCGGTGAGCGCCTTGACGATGCCCTCGACGCCGTAGACGGGCACCCAGAGCGTGTAGATCGACAGCACATGCGTCAGGCCGCACGCCATGATGAAGACGGCGAACGCCCAGAAGACCCACCCGAATTCGAGGTCGCGCCGCTTGGTGACGAGGATCGCGAGTGCAAACGGGATCGAGAAATACGCAAGCGCAATGCAGGCATCCGAAACGACATGCAGCCATATCAGCTCGGGCTCCCAGAGCAGGCAGATGCCGTGCGGGGAGAGCATCGAGGAGTCGAGGATACGTTCGAGGTAGGCCAACATGTGATTGCTTCCCGAGAGGATTGCGGCCGGGGCCGGCCCGCAACATGGCATCGCTGGACGAATCCGCCAATAAACGTCTCACTCACCGGGATGGGCGCCAAGGCCGGGCTATGCCGAGGGCATATTTTCGCGGGATGTGCACACTCGCGGGACGACAAGGCGGGCCGGGCCCTTATCCGGCTGATTCGCCGGGGCCGGACCGGCATGGGTTAGCTCGTCGCGGCGCCCGCGGCCGGCCCGGCTTGCTGGCGCATCCGCGGCACGCTAGGACAAGGCATGGCGGTGTCCCTCTCAAACCAATGTATCCAGCGATGACGACGCCCGTGGCTCTCACCATTGCCGGTTCCGATTCAAGCGGCGGCGCCGGCATCCAGGCGGATCTGAAGACCTTCGCGGCGCTCGGCGTCTACGGCGCCTCCGCGATCACGGCGCTGACGGCGCAGAACACGCGCGGCGTCACCGGCATTCATGCGGTGCCGGCTGATTTCGTCACCGCGCAGATCGATGCGGTGTTCTCCGATCTCGACGTCGGCGCGGTGAAGATCGGCATGGTGGCCCAGGCCGCCAGCATCGATGCGATCGCAGCCGCGCTGGCGCACTGGAAGCCGCGCCATGTGGTGCTCGATCCCGTGATGGTCGCGACATCGGGCGACCGCCTGCTGGCGTCCGAAGCCGTGGAAGCCCTGCGCATGCGACTGATGCCGCTGGCCTCGGTGATCACGCCGAACCTGCCGGAGGCGGCAGCTCTCCTCGGCGAGCCCGCCGCGGCCAGCGAGGCCGGGATCGAAGGCCAGGGGCGCCGGCTGCTGGCGCTCGGCTGCCGTGCGGTCCTGATCAAGGGCGGACACGGCGAGGGCGCCGAGAGCATCGACTATCTCGTCACGTCCGAAAGCACGATCGCGCTCGCCGCGCCCCGCGTCGCGACCAAAAACACCCATGGCACCGGCTGTTCGCTGTCCTCCGCCGTGGCAGCGGGTCTCGCCAAGGGCGAGACTCTCGAGCAGGCGGTGCGCAACGCCAAGGCCTGGATCAGCGCCGCGATTGCCGCTGCCGACCGCTTCGGCGTCGGCCACGGCCACGGGCCGATCCATCATTTCCACAAATTTTACTGACGCCGGCTTCGAGCTGCGCGCCGGCCCCGGCCGTTAACCAACAAGGCGACGGGGACCGGGCTTTTGCGGACAGCCATGGCCGCTTCGTGTCGCCTGATTGTCGCATGCGACTGATATTCGCGGGGAGGGCGAGGCGAGGTTTGATTCGTATCTGAGGGTGCCTCAAAGGTTCAATCGGTCATCCCCCTGTCACGGGATATTGTTACAGGCTGTCGCATGGGAAGCTACGATGTGAGTGACGAAAGCCCTGAAAGGCGCTTTCGCACCTTGTTCATCTCCGACGTTCATCTCGGAGCCCGCGGTTCACAAGCCGACCTTCTGTTGGACTTCCTGCGCTACCATGACGCCGAGACGATCTATCTCGTCGGCGACATCGTCGACGGCTGGGCGCTGAAATCGAGCTGGCACTGGCCGCAATCGCATAACGACCTCGTGCAGAAGCTTTTGCGCAAGGCGCGCAAGGGTGCCAAGGTGATCTACATCCCCGGCAATCACGACGAGTTTCTGCGCAACTATTACGGCACGCATTTCGGCGGCATCGACGTGGTCGAGAACACCGTCCACACCGGCGTGGACGGCAAGCGCTATCTCGTCATCCACGGCGACATCTTCGACCTCGTGGTGCAGAACGCGCGCTGGCTCGCCCATCTCGGCGACAAGGCCTACGACTTCGCGATCCAGATGAATCGCTTCGTCAACTTCTTCCGGCGCATGTTCAAGGTGCCCTATTGGTCGCTGTCGCAATGGGCCAAGCAGAAGGTCAAGAACGCCGTCAACTATATCGGCGCGTTCGAGCAGGCGCTCGCCGCAGAAGCGCGCCGTCACGACGCCGACGGCGTGATCTGCGGCCACATCCACTATGCCGTGATCCGCGACGAGGCCGGCATCCGCTACATGAACTGCGGCGACTGGGTGGAGAGCTGCACCGCGCTGGTCGAGCACGACGACGGCCATTTCGAGATCATCACCTGGGCGGATCAGTTGCAGAAGCCCGCGCAGGTGCCGCAAGTGGCAGCAAGGGCTGCCTGATGCGCATCCTGGTCGCGACCGACGCCTGGCACCCGCAAGTCAACGGTGTGGTTCGGACGCTGACCAAGCTTGCTGACGCCGCCAAAGGGCTTAGCGTTGAAGGTCTTGGCATTGAAGGTCTTGGCGTCGAGTTCACGTTCCTGACGCCGCAATCGTTCCGCACCTTCGCGATGCCGAGCTATCGCGACGTGCGGCTCGCGATGCCGCGCCCGGCGCGAATCGCGAAGCTGATCGCGGAAGCCCGTCCCGACAGCATCCATATCGCGACCGAAGGGCCGATCGGCCTGATGGTCCGCCGCTATTGCCGCCAGCGCAAGCTGCCGTTCACGACCAGCTTCCACACCCGCTTCCCTGAGTATGTCCGCGCCCGTGTGCCGGTTCCGGGCTCGCTGATCTGGCGGGCGCTGCGTCGCTTCCATGCGCCCAGCCGCGCCGTGATGGCGGCGACCCCGGCGCTCGCCCGCGAGCTGACCGAGCGCGGCTTTGACAATGTCGTGCTCTGGCCGCGCGGTGTCGACACGCACTTGTTCCATCCCCGCGCGATCGATCTCTGCCTGCCGGCTCCGGTGTTCCTCTCGGTCGGCCGCGTCGCGGTGGAGAAGAATCTCGAGGCGTTCCTCGACCTCAAGCTGCCCGGCACCAAGGTGGTCGTCGGCGACGGCCCGGCGCGGGCTTCGCTCGAAGAGGCCTATCCCGACGCGATCTTCCTCGGCGAGAAGCACGGCGAGGCGCTGGCGGAAATCTACGCGGCCGCCGACGTCTTCGTGTTCCCCAGCAAGACCGACACGTTCGGCCTGGTCCTGCTGGAAGCGCTCGCAAGCGGCCTGCCGGTCGCGGCCTTCCCGGTGAAGGGCCCCCGCGACGTGATCGGCGATGCACCGGTCGGGGCCCTCGATCATGATCTGCGCAGCGCCTGCTTCACCGCGCTCAGCATCTCCCGGCAGGATTGCGTCGAATTCGCCGCCAATTACACCTGGGAGGCCTCGGCGAGGGCCTTTATCGACAGCATAAGGGCGGTCGGTGCGGTGCTGCCGGGCCGGAACGGGGCGGAGCAGCCACGCTTCGTCGCCTGAAGAAGAAAAACCCTCGCGCGGAGGTGTCTTGCCCGGGCCTCATCCGCCGCGATAAGGTCGGCCATGACCGAACAGCCCCTTCCGATCGGCCCTGCCGATATCGATGCCGCAGCGCGGGTGATCGCCCCCTTCGCCATCCGCACCCCGCTGTTGTCCTTTCCCGTGCTCAACGAGCGCGTCGGCGCAAAAGTGTTCCTGAAGCCGGAGATGCTCCAGCGCACCGGCTCCTTCAAGTTCCGCGGCGCCTTCAACAAGGTCGCCTCGATCCCGCAGGACAAGCGCGCCGGCGGCGTCGTGGCATTCTCTTCCGGCAACCACGCCCAGGGCGTGGCGGCGGCGGCCAAGATCCTCGACATGCAGGCGACCATCGTGATGCCCGCGGACGCGCCGCTGTCCAAGCGCGAGCGCACTAAATCCTACGGCGCCGAGGTCGTGCTGTACGACCGCGACCGCGACGACCGCGAGGCGATCTCGCGCGGCATCGCCGAGAAGCGCGGCGCGACGCTGGTCAGGCCGTATGACGATCCCTTCGTGATCGCTGGCCAAGGCACCGCCGGCCGCGAGATCGCGGACGACATGGCAGCGCTGGGCCTCAGCCCCGACATCGTGGTGGCACCGGCCTCCGGCGGCGGCCTGATCGCCGGCGTCGCGACCGCCGTGAAGGCGCGATATCCGCTGGCGCAGATCGTGGTGGCCGAGCCGGAGGCGTTCGACGATCACGGCATTTCGCTGACTGCAGGCCATCGCGAGCCGCATGGGCCGGCAGGCCGCACCATCTGCGACGCGCTGATGGCGCTGATCCCCGGCGAGATGACGTTTGCGATCAACAGCAAGCTGCTCGCGCGCGGCGTCACCGCATCCGACAAGGAAGTCGGTGCGGCGGTCGCGTTCGCCTATCGCGAGCTGAAGCTGGTGGTGGAGCCGGGCGGTGCCGTCGGCCTTGCCGCGCTGCTTGCGGGACGTCTCGACGTCGCCGGCAAGAACGTCGTCATCGTGCTCTCCGGCGGCAACGTCGATGCGGATTTGTTTGCCGAGCTGGTGGCTTGATTTTTGGAGAGTCTGCTACTGCGACGTAGCATCGTTCTTGAAACCCGCGAGGGCCAGGTAGAGATCGTCGATGAGCCGACGTATTCGTTTGGCTCCGCGGACAATCTGCGAAAGTACGGTACGGAAATCCGTCTTGATAACGCTCATCTAAACTCCGTTCACGGAGTCCGCGCGGACGGGAAGTGGTCCGCGGTCTTTGGCGCCAGTGGAGGGTGTTCTGGCGTCCATCAACACTCTGCCATCGAAGTGGACCGCCATCTATATCTCGCGGTGGGTGATCAAGTCGTCTGCTTAGACCTTGCGACAGGTTCGAGGGAATGGTCACGACGCGTTGATCCGGCGACGTGCTTCGGCGTCTATTGGGATTGCGCTCACGAAGCTCTCATATCCCACGGTGAGCTGCAGATTTCTCGTCTTTCCCTGACGGGCGAAGAGATTTGGAGTGCGACAGGCGCAGACACTTTCTCCGAAGGGTTCAGGTGCCTAGCTAGTGGCATCGAGGTTATCGATTTCAATCAGTCGGTGTACCTTTTTGACTATCGCAGCGGTGCGCGTCTAGCCAGCCCGTAGAGTTCGTGCCGCGAACATGACAAAGGGGCAGAGCGTTTCCGCTCTGCCCTTTTGTCGTTTCGCTTGCCGCGATCAGTGCATGAGGCCGCGGTGATTGTTGCCGCCGCCCATGGCGGGCGCCTGGTTCATCGACTGCCGGAAGTTGTTGCCGCCGTTGTTGACCATGCGGTTGGTCGCATTGAACTGCGGGTGGTTGTTCTGCTGGGTGTTCTGGACCTGCACCTTGTTCACCGGGTTGTTGTTGAGCTTCACGATGCCGGTGTTGCCGTTGTTGACGCGGCTCGGGTTGTTCTGCGTCTGAACATTGACAGGCTTGGTCTCGACAGTTGAACCGGCCTTGCCGACATTCACCGGCATGCTCACGATCTTGCCGGGGGTGCCGGTGCCATTGCCGGGGTTCGGCGTGTTGTTGGTCGCGGGCAGCGTCACGATCTTGCCGATGCCGCCATTGTTGTTGGTGGTGTTGGTCGGTGCAGGCAGGGTGACGATCTTGCCCGGGGTCTGCGAGGGCGTGCCGTTCGGCTGGCTCGGCTGGTTGTTGCCCGCCGGCAGGTTGACGACCTGGCCGCCATTGCCGAGCTTGCCGATGACGTTGCCGTCCACGGGCTTCTGCACGACCGGCAGATTTCCATTCATCTGACCACCGCCATTGCCCTGCTGCAGCGGCATGTATTTGGGCTGGCCGAGATTGCCGATCTTGAAGGTCGGCGCAATGTTCTGCGGCGCCAGGAACTTCGTCGCCTGCATCAGCGGGATCAGCTTCGGCTGCGCTGCGAGCTTCAGCGCGGACACGGCGTAGGGGCTGTTGCCATAGCTGTCGTAGAAGGTCTGGTAGCCGAGCGGCGAGTTCGCGAGCACCGCCTTGTGCCAGGCCTGCGTGAGCAGGAGGTTGTTCAGCAGCCAGCGGATGTGGTCGCACAGAGGGTCGTGCGGATACATCTGGATGAACTCCTGATAGTACTCCGGCCGTCCCTCCGACACGACGTAGTCATAGGCCTGGCGGGTCGAGCGGCTCGGCAGGTTGGAGGCCATCTGCACGACCGGCGCATTCACCGGCGCGCGGTTGGCGGCGACAGCCGTGTCGCCGAAGAAGGTGAAGTCGCTCGTCAGCGAGGAGCTTTCCCACGGGATCTGTGCGCCGCTGGTGGTCTGGTTCACTGCGAGGCGCACGCGCTTGAACAGCTGCTCGATCGGCACGTTGGGCTCGCGCGCGACGCTCAGGAAGGCCTGGGTGTAGGGGCTGTGGCCGCCGGTGCCGTCGAGCGCCTCGGCGCCCGGCGCGGTCGAGTAACCCACGATCGAGCCGTTCGGCGCATCGACGATTGCCAAGCCGCGGCCGGCATCGTTCACGGAGGGGAAGGGGTTGTTGCGGCAGGCATCGAGGATGACGATGCGCATGCGGCTCGGGATCGTCTCCAGCGTCGACATCACGTCGACCAGACGCACCGAATTGTTGACGAGCTCGGTCGGGCTTGAGACCCTGGCGTCCACGGGAACGAGATAGTTCTCGCCGGCGAGCTGCACGCCGTGACCGGCGTAATAGACCATCGCCACCGTGTTCGGACCGCGCGCGGAGACTTTGGCGGAAAAGTCCTGCACCACGCGGAGCATGTCGTTCTGCGTGAGGTCGGTCGCGGCGACCACCTCGAAGCCGGCCGAATTCAGGAACTTCGCCATCGACTCGGCGTCGTTGTCGGGGTTTTGGAGCTGCGGCGCGTTCTGGTAGTTCGAATTGCCGATCACCAGCGCCACCCGCTGCTCCGGGCCTTGCAGCGCGGTGGGGGTCGGCTCGACCGGGGCGACTTGCGCGGAAACAGGCCCGCAGGCAAAGCCGAGCAGGCTTCCCAGGAGGCCTGCAGTCATCAGGAAAGGCTTTAGGCGGAACATGGCGTGCTCCTCTGGCACTGATCTCGATGCGAGATTGGTTGCGAGGAAGCCTGGCCGCGTTCGGGCCCGGGGTCCGTGATCCCTGTCACCATGGGTGGCAGCGTGATCTGAATCACGCTTGGAACCTGCTATGGTGAATGACCGGTTTCGCCGGCGAAAGACAAGCCTTCAGGGGAAATGCCGTCACATGCTGAAATCGATCGATCCGATCCTGACGCCCGACCTGCTCTGGCTCCTGGCCTCGATGGGCCATGGCGACGACCTCGTTTTCGTCGACGCCAATCATCCGGCAACGCGTATCGCCGCTGCGACATCCTCGCTGCGCCTGATCCAGCTGCCGGGCATGCGCATGGAGACCGCCGCCCGCGCCATCATGTCGGTCTATCCGCTCGACGATTTCGATCCCGATCCGGTGCGCGTGATGATGCCGGTGGACGATCCCAATAGCGTGCCCGACGTGCAGCGTGCGGTGCTCGCGGAAATCGAGCGCGCCGCCGGCCGCACTGTCGCTCCCGGCAAGCTGGCGCGTCCGGATTTCTATCGCGCGGCGGCGGCGGGCTTTGGCGTCGTGCAGGTCGGGGACAGCAGGGGCTATGGATGCTTCCTGATCCGCAAGGGCGTGATCGGTTAGCGGACGCCTTGCGTTCGATCAACAGATCGCCGCTCCTCACGCAGGGTGTGACGCAATTCCCGTCTGCGATATCCTGCGCATGGCTGCAAACAGTTCTGCACTCGAATTTGAATGGTCATCTCGCAACCGGCTGTCTATGGTCGATCCATGTCGCGCCTTATGTGTCTATTCGTTGCTGTCATCCTGTCTCTGCTGCCGGCCGTTGCGCCCGCCGAGCCCGCTCAAAAGCGCCCCAAGCCGGTCTGGCACGGCTACGGCTTCCTGCCGGGCTATCGCCAGCCGCTGAGCAACAGCATTCCGCTCTACAAGCAGAAGGACGCGATGCGCCGCCTTGCGCGCAACGACCGGCGCCACTGGTACATCGATCCGGTTCCCCAATATTATCGCTGGGACGGCGAGTGGCATTATTTCGGCCGCCCCGGCTTCGGCGGCGGCCGCTACAATGGCGGCAGCTTTGGCCCGTGCTGGACGCGGACACCGATCGGCGCGGTGTGGAATTGCGGGTGATGGGCTGATCGTACGGTCATCGCGAGCGTAGCAATCCTGTCGGTCGCCGCGGAAAGACTCTGGGTTGCTTCGCTGCGCTCGCGATGACGATAGAGCCAGTGCGCCCGCCTTACGAGAAGAACGCGATCTTCTCGGCCTGGGTCATGCGGCGGATCGGCGCGAGCGGGTCGTTGGCGGGCGCGCGGGGTTTTTGCAGGATGCCGCTGGCGAGGATGGTGGCGCCAAGCGAGGACTCGGACAAGGACGCCGACAAGGGCGAGGGCATCGGCAGCGGCGCGGTCGGCGCGGCTGCGAATGAGGCCGTGGCCGCCATGGCCGGGGCGGGTTGCTCCATCACTTCGGCGGCGGCTTCCGCGATGGCATTGGTAAGGCGCGCCAGCGATTCCATCGCGATCGGCGCTTCTTCTGCGTGCGCCTCCGCGATCGGCGCGGCGGCGGGTTCCGGCGCGGCCGGCTCCCGAAGCACGGCAGCAATTGGCGCGGCGACCTCCGCGATCATCGGCTCGGGAATGGCCGCTGCCATCTCGACCGGCTCGATGATCTCGTCGAAATCAGGATCGGGCGCGGCCATCTCCAGCGCGATGGCTGCGAGCACGGCGTCGTCCTCGGCTTCCGCGGCGGCGTCGAGTGAAAACTCGTCGGCGACTTCCGCGAACGCGGGCTCTTCGAAAGCGGCGTCTTCCGGGGCGGCATCTTCGAGCGCGATCGGGCTTTCGGCTGCAATCTCCGGCTCGACGGCGGCATCCATTGCCTGCTCGGCAATTGCGAACGCTTCAGCGTCGCCGGCCGTCTCAGCGGCGGCTTCGGGCTCGGCAGCCACCGTGATGTCCTGCGGCGTCTCCGTAAAAGCCACGGCGGTTTCGCTCGCCATCGCGGCGGGCGCAGCCTCGAGAGGCGAAGCTTCTGCGACGGACGGCGGTGCTTCCCGCACCGGAGCTGCCGAGGAACGCACTGCCGTCGCCTGCGGCGTTGCGTCGCCGTCGGCATCGAGCTGCTCGACCCGATCCCTGAGCAGATCGAATGCGGCCTTGAGCTCGACGCGGGGGTCGAGGGTCGAAACCTGTCCGCAGGCGGCCTCGATCGAGGCGAGCTGCGAATCAATGAGGTCGCAGATTCGCCCGTCGGCGCCGATCTCGCGCCAGCGCCAGGAGATCTCCTTGATGATGCGCACGCCGCGCGGGATCGGGGCAAGGCTCGCCTCGATCGCCGCGGGGTCGAACGCCGCGATCGCGATCGTCTCGGCTTCCCGGATCGCTCGGCGGATCTCGACCAGCGCCTCGGGCAGACGGTCCTCGACGACGGGTTGTCGCTGTGCCGCAAGGGTTTCTTCGATTTTGGCGACCGCATCGAGCACCATGCTCGTGTCGGCATTGCGGTTGCGCTTGGCATATTCGCCGAGGAACCAGCGGCCGCGCGCGGTCTCCATGAAGGCTTCGCGGATCGCGTCGTAATCCTGCTCGTTCGGCTCGGCCGCGCGGGCAGACATGGGCGAGAGGGCGAATGCTTCGTTGGCCATGACAATCTCGTCGCGCAAATCACCGCGCGTTACTGTAACGATCACCACGATATCGACCGAATCGCAATTGGTTTGATGGCAGGCGAATCACAAATCCCCACGCAAGCCGCCGTGAAGCGGCGATTCGCCGTGAGCCTTGCCCTGTTCTACTCGGCCTTCTTCGCGGTCCTGGGCACGCATATGCCCTTCTTCCCGGTTTGGCTGAAGGCGATCGGTATCGACGCGGCCTGGATCGGCCTCATCAACGCGCTGCCGGCGATCACGCGCTTCACCACGCTGCCGCAGGTCGCGGCCTTCGCCGAAAAGCGACATGCCATTCGCGCCGGCATCATGGTGTCGGTGCTGGCGACCGCGATCGGATTTGCGGCCGTCGGCCTGCAGCAGCAGCCGCTGGCGCTGTTCCTGATCTACGCGCTGACCTGCATGATGTGGACGCCGACGATGCCGCTGACCGACGCCTATGCGCTGCGCGGTGTCGCCCGTTACGGACTCGATTACGGACCCTTGCGGTTGTGGGGCTCGGCGGCGTTCGCCGCCGGCTCGCTCGCCTGCGGCTATCTCGTCGACAGCATCGCGGCGCGCGACCTGATCTGGGTGATCGTCGCGTGGGCCCTCGTTGCGGTTCTCGCCAGCCTGCGGCTTCAGCCGCTCGACGATCTCAGGCGGAGGACGACGGAGACGCATGCCGGCAAGGCGCTGCTGCACGATGCCGGCTTCTGGGCCGTGATCGCCTCGGCGGCGCTGATCCAGAGCAGCCATATCGCCTTCTACACGTTCTCGGCCATCACCTGGCAGCTCCATGGTTACGGCGGGCTGACGATCGCGGGGCTGTGGACGCTGGGTGTGATCGCCGAGATCGTCGTGTTCGCGCTGTCGCCGCGCTTCTCGCTGCATCCGTCCTCGCTGATGGTGATCGGGGGACTGAGCGCCGTGGTGCGCTGGATCGTCACCGCCAGCGAGCCGTCGCTGCCGCTGCTCGCGATCGTGCAGCTCGGCCACGGCCTCTCCTTCGGCCTGACCATGGTCGGCACCATGAATCTCTTGGTGCAGCGCGTGCCGTCGCATCAGATCGCGCGGGGGCAGGGCTACTACGCCGCCTGCAACGGGCTGCTGGGCGCGACGACCTCGATCGCGTCAGGCGCGATCTACGCCCGCATCGGCGAGGGCCTGTATTACGTGATGGCGGCGATGGCCGCGGCCGGCGCGCTTGTCATCTGGTCGGCGCGGCACCGGCTCAAGGCTCATCCCCACAGCGAGGGGGAGGGCGGATAGACCAGGCTGTCGTCATAGCGCAGGCCGTGATCGCGGTCGCGCGCCAGCAGCAGCGGGCCGTCGAGATCGACGAAGCGCGCCTGCGGCGTCACCAGCATCGCGGGGGCCATCGACAGCGAGGTTGCGACCATGCAGCCGATCATGATCTCGAAGCCGAGCGACTGCGCCGCATCCGCCATCGCAAGCGCCTCGGTGAGGCCGCCGGTCTTGTCGAGCTTGATGTTCACGGCGTCGTAGCGCTCGCGCAGGGGAGCGAGGGAGCTGCGGTCGTGCACGCTCTCGTCGGCGCAGACCACGAGCGGCCGCCTGATCCGCGCCAGCGCGTCGTCCTTCCCGGCCGGCAGCGGCTGCTCGACCAGGGTGACGCCGACGGCGTCGCAGGCGGCGAGATTGTGCTCCAGATTGGCCTCGGTCCAGGACTCGTTGGCATCCACGATCAGCTCGGACTCTGGGGCGGCCTTGCGCACCGCTGCGATGCGGGCGTCGTCGCCGTCGCCGCCGAGCTTGATCTTGAGCAGCGGCCGGTGCGCCGCTTTCGCGGTTGCCGCGGCCATGGCTTCAGGGGTGCCCAGCGAGATCGTGTAGGCGGTGGTACGCTCGCCCGGGATCGGGCGGTCCAGCAGGCTCCAGGCCCGCAGGCCCGCCGCCTTGGCCTCGAGGTCGATCAGGGCGCAATCCAGCGCGTTGCGGGCGGCGCCCGGCGGCATGGCGGCTTGCAGCGCCTGCCGGGTGATACCGCCTGCCACGGCTGCCTGCATGGCCTGGACGGCGGCCAGGGTTGCCTCGGGGGTCTCGCCATAGCGGGGATAGGGCACGCATTCGCCGCGGCCGGTGAGGCCGTTCTGGCTCACTTCGGCCACAACGGTCACGGCCTCGGTCTTGGCACCCCGGCTGATGGTGAAACTGCCGGCGATGGGAAAGCGCTCGATTCGCGCCCGAAGTGCCGGAACTTTGCTGGAAGTCATTTTGAACTCTGGCGAAATCTGAACCTGCTAGTTACCTCTAGCAACTAACATTAACCAGTTGGGGATACCTTCTCCGGGTAAGGGCGCGTGCGCAACTATCTGATTTCCTCCGCCCCGGCACGGGAGCGGACATCTTGAGCAGCGATCCGAAGCTGGAACGGATTGCGAAGGGCAATGCGCTGGCACTCTGCGCCACCGGAACCTGGACCGCGAGCTTCGCGCCGGTCCTGGAGCGGATGGTGGCGGATGCCGAGAAGTTGGCCGGCAGCCCCCAGAGCATCTTCATCGACGTCTCCGAGGTCGCCAAGCTCGACACCTTCGGTGCGTGGCTGATCGAGCGGCTGCGCCGCAGCCTGACCCAGGGCAGCACCGTCGAGGCGCAGATCGCGGGTCTCTCGGCCAATTATTCGAGCCTCGTCGACGAGGTCCGGCGGGTGAGGGCGACGCCGGTGGTCGACGCCGGCACGATCACCATCACCGGCATGTTGGAGCAGATCGGTCGGGCCGTGGCCGGTGTCGCCGGAACGGTTGCGGGCCTGATCGACATGCTCGGCGCGGTGCTCGCGGCGGGCGGCCGCGTGCTGATCCATCCGCGCTCGTTCCGCCTGACCTCGACCGTGCACCACATGGAGCAGGTCTGCTGGCGCGCGGTGCCGATCATCGTGCTGATCACCTTCCTGATCGGCTGCATCATCGCCCAGCAGGGCATCTTCCATTTCCGCAGGTTCGGCGCCGACATCTTCGTCGTCGACATGCTCGGCGTGCTGGTGCTGCGCGAGATCGGCGTGCTCCTGGTCGCCATCATGGTCGCGGGCCGCTCGGGCAGCGCCTACACCGCCGAGCTCGGCTCGATGAAGATGCGCGAGGAGATCGACGCGCTGCGCACCATGGGCTTCGACCCGATCGAGGTGCTGGTGCTGCCGCGCATGCTGGCCCTGGTGCTGGCGCTGCCGATCCTCGCCTTCCTCGGCGCCATGGCCGCGCTCTATGGTGGCGGGCTCGTCGCCTGGCTCTATGGCGGCGTCGATCCCGAAGCCTTCCTGCTTCGGCTGCGCGATGCCATCTCGATCGACCATTTCATCGTCGGCATCGTCAAGGCGCCGGTCATGGCCGCCGTGATCGGCATCGTCGCCTGCGTCGAAGGGCTCGCCGTGCAGGGCAGCGCGGAATCGCTGGGACAGCACACCACCGCGTCGGTGGTGAAGGGCATCTTCTTCGTCATCGTCATGGACGGCGTGTTCGCCATCTTCTTCGCCTCGATCGGGATGTGACGATGGCCCAGGAAACTCAAAACGGGATCCAAAATCCCATCATCCGCGTCCGCGACATCACCGTGCAGTTCGGCGCGACGCGCGTGCTCGACGGCCTCAACCTCGACGTCAAGCGCGGTGAGATCCTCGGCTTCGTCGGCCCATCGGGCGCGGGCAAGTCGGTGCTGACGCGCACCATCATCGGCCTCGTGCCGAAGGTCGCAGGCTCCATCGAGGTATTCGGCGTCGACCTCGATTCCTCCAACACCTCGCAGCGCCGCAACGTCGAGCGGCGCTGGGGCGTGCTGTTCCAGCAGGGCGCGCTGTTCTCCTCGCTGACCGTGCGGCAGAACATCCAGTTCCCGATGCGCGAATACTTGCGCGTCTCGCAGCGGCTGATGGACGAGATCACCATGGCCAAGCTGACCATGGTGGGCCTGAAGCCCGAGGTCGCCGAGCGTTTCCCGTCGGAGCTCTCGGGCGGCATGATCAAGCGTGTGGCGCTCGCACGCGCGCTTTCGCTCGATCCGGACCTCGTTTTCCTCGACGAGCCGACCTCGGGCCTCGACCCGATCGGCGCCGGCGACTTCGACGAGCTGGTCAGGACGCTCCAGCGCACTTTGGGCCTGACCGTTTTCATGGTAACGCACGACCTCGACAGCCTTTACACCGCTTGCGACCGCATCGCCGTTTTAGGGAACGGTAAGATCATTGCGGCAGGGTCGATCGCCGACATGCAGGCCTCGCAGCATCCCTGGCTGAGGCAATATTTCCATGGCAAGCGCGCCCGCGCGGTCATGGGCTGAGTGGTAGCCGGAGTACCTGATGGAAACGCGGGCGAATTACGTATTGATCGGATCGTTCACGCTGGCAGTGATTGCCGCGGCGATCGGCTTCGTGCTGTGGTTCCAGTCGCTGCACACCACCAAGCAGCGCAGTCCCCTGCGCGTGGTGTTCGAAGGCCCGGCGGCGGGCCTGCGCAACGGCGGCAGTGTCAATTTCAACGGTATCCGGGTGGGTGAAGTGGTCTCGGTGAAGCTCGATAACCCGCGGCGGGTTGTCGCACTCGCCATGGTCGAGAACAACGCCCCGATCCGCAAGGACACCCTGGTCGGCCTCGAATTCCAGGGCCTGACGGGCGTCGCCGCAATCTCGCTCAAGGGCGGCGAGGAGGCAGCGCCCCCGCCGCCGCTCGACGAGGACGGCATCCCGACGCTGACGGCCGATCCCAACAAGCTCCAGGACGTCACCGAGGCGATCCGCGGCACGCTCCAGAACATCAACAAGATCGTCGCCGACAATCAGGAATCGGTGAAGAACTCGCTGAAGAACCTCGAGACATTCACCAACTCGCTCGCGCGCAACTCCGAGAAGATCGACGGCGTGATGGCCAAGGTCGACGGCGTGATGCTCAAGGCCGACAGCCTCATGCTCGGCCTCAACACGCTCGCCGGCGGCAAGGACGGCGGCGAGCTGTTCCAGGCGGTGAAGTCGATCCGCGAACTCGCCGACGATTTCGACAAGCGCTCCGGATTGCTGATCTCGGACGGCCGCCGCACCCTCGGCGACATCAGCCGCGCCGTGAACAATTTCGACCGCAACCCGACCCGCGTGCTGTTCGGCGCCAGCAACAGCGCGCCGGCAGCCGCCCCGCCGCCAGCCGAGCCGCCGAAGCCGGCGGCGAGCGAGCGCAAGCGGCAGTAGCGGTCCCTCCGTCCATCATTCGTCTCACGCGCGACACGCATCGGCGTCGCGCGATGACCGCGGCGTGCGCGCTGCTCAGGACGGCGAGAGTCCGGTGACGATACGAAAGTATGGGGGTCTGGCCGAGCCAAGGTAGGGGGCGGGGCCGGCGGCGATGT
This sequence comes from Bradyrhizobium sp. 1200_D9_N1_1, assembly GCF_052075915.1. NCBI lineage: Bacteria > Pseudomonadati > Pseudomonadota > Alphaproteobacteria > Hyphomicrobiales > Nitrobacteraceae > Bradyrhizobium > Bradyrhizobium sp. 1200_D9_N1_1. Next base: position 3,431,752 of record NZ_CP197226.1, read on the forward strand.
CAGCTATATCGCGCTCAAGTCGCGCGCCAAGGACGCGCGTCGTTTCACTCACAGGGGAGGAGAGCGCGTGGTACGCCTATTGCTGTTGTTGCCGTTCGTCGGCCTGATGATCGTGCCGTTCTACAATATCCGGGAGCCCCAGCTGCTCGGCTTCCCGTTCTTCTACTGGTACCAGCTCGCCTGGGTGCCGCTGACCTCGCTGCTCACCTACATCGTCTACAGGAGCGTGCGTCGTGCTGACTAATGTCGATAGCGCGGCGTTCGCCGTTTTCCTCGCACTGTTCGTCCTCGTCACCGGCATGGGCTTCGTCGCAGCGCGCTGGCGCAAGCCAGAGACGCTCGCCCATCTCGACGAGTGGGGCCTCGGCGGCCGCAAGTTCGGGACCTGGATCACCTGGTTCCTGGTCGGCGGCGACTTCTACACCGCCTACACGGTGATCGCCGTTCCGGCTCTGGTCTATGCGGTCGGCGCCTACGGCTTTTTCGCGCTTCCCTACACCATCATCGTCTATCCCTTCGTATTCGCGGTGATGCCGGTGTTGTGGAAGGTCGCCAAGGAGCGCGGCTACGTCACCGCAGGCGACGTGGTTCGCGGTGCTTACGGCTCGCGTGGGCTCGAGCTCGCCGTTGCGGCGACGGGCGTGCTTGCGACGATGCCTTACATCGCACTCCAGCTCATCGGCATGGAGGTGGCGATCAAGGCGCTGGGGCTGAGCGGCGAGGTGCCGCTCGTCCTCGCCTTCCTGGTGCTGGCGCTCTACACCTATTCGTCGGGCCTGCGCGCGCCGGCGCTGATCGCCTTCGTCAAGGACATCATGATCTACATCGTGGTGATCGCCGCGATCGCGATCGTGCCGTCGAAGCTCGGCGGCTACGGCGCGATCTTCACCGCGGCGGATGCGGCATTCGCCGCCAAGGGCTCGGGCGGCATCCTGCTGTCACCGGCACAGGTCGTGCCCTACGCCTCGCTGGCGCTCGGCTCGGCGCTCGCCGCCTTCATGTACCCGCACACGCTGACCGGCATCTTTGCCTCGTCCGGCGGCAACACCATTCGCAAGAATGCGATGCTGCTTCCGGCCTATACGCTGCTGCTCGGCCTGCTTGCGCTGCTGGGTTACATGGGACATGCGGCGGGACTGAAGCTCGCGAGCAACAACGACGTCGTGCCCGCGCTGTTCAAGACGCTGTTTCCGAGCTGGTTCGCGGGCTTTGCCTTCGCCGCCATCGCCATCGGCGCGCTGGTGCCGGCGGCCGTGATGAGCATCGGCGCGGCCAACCTGTTCACCCGCAACTTCTGGAAGGTGTGGATCGATCCGAAGGTGACGCCGTCGGGCGAGGCGAAGGTCGCCAAGATCACTTCCATGCTGGTGAAGGTCGGCGCGCTGCTCGCCATCCTGCTGATGCCGACGCAGTTCGCGCTCGACCTGCAGCTGCTCGGGGGGCTCTGGATCCTCCAGACGCTGCCGGCGCTGGTGTTCGGCCTCTATCTGAACTGGTTCTCGAGCACCGCGCTCCTGGCCGGCTGGGCCGTCGGCCTCGCAGGCGGATCGTGGCTGGCCTGGTCGGACGGGTTGAAGCCGCTGCACGGCATTGACCTCGGGGCTGGCCCGGTTGCGATCTACACCGGTCTGTTGGCGCTCGCCCTCAACATCGTGGTTGCCGTCGTGGTCAACCTGGTGCTCAAGCGCATGCCGCAGGAGCGGCTGTCCCGCGAGGCAGCCTGAGGTTGGCCTCACCGGCGGCCGGAGATCTCCGGCCGCCAATCCCTCCGGCATGAATAGCCTTCCATGCGATTGAAAACGCTCTAGTATCCGCCCCGGCGCTCCGGCCGCTCGTCGGGGGCGGATCGGATGGTCTCGGGTGAGGATGTCTTGCAGGCGTGGTTCGTTCTTGCGGTCGCTGCCGGCTATGTGACCACGCTGTTCCTGGTGGCCTGGTGGGGCGATCGGCGGAGCGCAGGTGGGCCGCTGGTCTCGCCAAATTCCTGGGCGGCCGCGATCAGCTATTGCCTGACGCTTGCGGTCTACAACACCTCCTGGAGCTTCTACGGATCGGTCGGGCGTGCCGCCACCAGCGGACTGGACTTCGCCACGATCTACATCGGCCCGACCCTGGTGCTGTTGTTCGGCCAGACGCTCCTGTCCAAGGTCATCGCGATCGCGAAGGCGCAGAACGTCACCTCCGTTTCGGACTTCATCGCCGCGCGCTACGGCAAGAGCCAGGTACTCGCGGCCTTCGTGACGCTCGCATCGCTGCTTGGCGTGCTTCCCTATATCGCGCTTCAGCTCAAGGCCGTCGGCAAGAGCTTCGATTATCTGATCCTCCAGCCGGAGCGGGCGGGCGGCGAGGCGCTGCGGTTCTGGCAGGACTCCGCATTCGGCGTCGCCGCCTCGATGGCGCTGTTCGCGATCGTGTTCGGCGTCCGGCATGTCCACGCCAGCGAGCATCATCGCGGGCTGATGCTCGCGATCGCGTTCGAGAGCGTCGTCAAGCTGATCGCGTTCCTGATTGTCGCGCTGTTCGTGCTGTTCGGGCTGTCCGGCGGGCCGGGCGCCCTGCTGTCGCAGTTTCAATCGGATCCGCAACTGACGGGAATCCTGAGCTTCGACCCGATGCAGCCGGTCTGGCCTTCGACGATCATCATCTCGGCTATCGCCTTCCTGTGCCTGCCGCAGGCATTTCACGTGGCCGTGGTCGAGAACGAGGCGCCGGCGCATACGCGCACCGCGGCGTGGCTCTATCCGGCCTATCTTGCGCTGTTCAGCCTGCTGATCCTGCCGATCGCTGCGGCGGGGCTGACCAGGTTCGGCGCCATGATGGACCCCGACACCTACGTCATCTCGCTGCCGATCGCGGCGGACGCGAGCACCGTCAGCCTGATCGCCTTCCTGGGCGGTCTGTCGGCCGCCACCGGCATGGTGATCATGACATCCGTCGCGCTCAGCACCATGCTCTGCAACGATGTCATCATGCCGCTGCTGCTGCGCTCGCGGTTCTTCGGCCTGCGTGCGCAGAGCCGGCCGATGACCTCCGTGCTGGTGGCGGTGCGCCGGCTCTCGATCCTCGGCATCCTGCTGCTCGCCTATCTGACGCACCGCCTGGTCAACCAGGCCTATCCGTTGACCGTGATCGGTCTGTTGTCGTTCGTCGCCGTCGCACAGTTCGGACCGGCATTCGTCGGTGGCTTGTACTGGCCGCGCGCCAACAAGGTCGGCGCGTCGGTCGGGATCGCGGCCGGATTCTGCATCTGGGCCTATACGCTGCTGCTTCCCTCGGCCGCGCCGCTCTGGCCCGCGGTCGGAGAGATCGTTCGCCTGGGCCCATGGCAGCTCGCCTGGCTCAAGCCAAACGCGCTGTTCGGTATCGACGGGCTCGATCCGATCTCGCATGCGACGCTGTGGAGCCTTGCGGCCAACCTCGTCTGTTTTCTGGCATTCTCGACGCTCGGACGGCAGTCGACCGTCGAGCGCAACCAGGCCGCCGCATTCGCCGACGGCGTCGTCCGCGAGATGGTCCCGAAGCTGTCCTCGCGCGTGGTGGTTCGCCTCGACGATCTCCGCGCGCTGACGCTGCGTTTTGTCGGCGTGGAGCGGGGCTCGGCGGCTTTCGACGGCTATCTCGCCTCCCGCACGACCGGTACCGGGCCGCGTCTCGACCCATCGGGTCTCGTCGATCTCGACTCGATCCGATTCACGGAGAACCTTCTCGCCGGCGCAATCGGCGCGGCGTCGGCGCGCGTGGTGATCGCAGCTTCGCTGGAAGGGCACTCGCTGTCGCGGCGGGAGGCGATGGCGATGCTGGACGAGGCCTCCGAGGCGTTGCGCTTCAACCGCACGCTTTTGCAGAGCACGCTCGAAAGCGTACCGCAGGGCATCTGCGCGTTCGATGCCGATTTCAACATCACGGCCTGGAACGGCCGCTTCATCGCGCTGTTGGACCTGCCTCCGGACTTCGTGCGTGTCGGCCTCCCGCTGGCGGACCTGATCGCCTTCAACGTCGAGCGCGGCGAATATGCCGCATCCGAATTCGCCGCACTCCTGGTCAATCGTGACGTCGCCACGCAGAGCTGGCCCTATCTGTACGAGCGCAAGCGGCCGGATGGCACCGTGCTCGAGATCGTCTACGATCGCATCGCGGAGGGCGGCTACGTCTCGACCTATACCGACGTAACCGAGCGTCACCGCGCGGCGGAAGCCCTGCGGCGGGCCAACGAGGATCTCGAGCTGCGTGTCCGTGAGCGGACCGAGGCGCTCGAGCGGGCCAAGGCGGAGGCCGAGCAGGCCAATCTCGGCAAGACCCGCTTCCTGGCGGCGGCCAGCCACGATCTGCTGCAACCGCTGAACGCGGCGCGGTTGTTCCTGTCCGCGCTCGACGAGAGTCTGCACATCTCCGCGTCATCGGGCGGAGTCGACAAGGAGCGCAACCTGGCGAGCAGCGCGATCACGGCGCTACGTTCGACCGAACATGTGCTCGACAGGCTGCTCGACATCTCCTCCTATGATGCCGGCGCCGTTCGTGCCGAGCCGTTCGAATTCCCGATCGCGGATCTGCTCGTGCAGCTGAAGGTGGAGTTCTCGGCGATGGCGCGGGAGCGCGGGCTTGTCCTGCGCGTCGTCGATTGCGGGCTCGCGGTGCGCAGCGACCCGCATCTGTTGCGGCGGATCCTCCAGAACCTGCTGTCGAACGCGCTGCGCTACACGCCCAAGGGCCGTATCCTGCTCGGCTGCCGGCGGCGCGGCGGCGACCTGCGCATCGAAGTGTGGGACACCGGCGTCGGGATCGCGGCGGAGGATCAGAAGCGGATCTTCGAGGAGTTTCAGCGTCTCGCGCCCGGACCGGAGAAGGGCCTGGGCCTCGGCCTTGCGATCGTGGATCGTGTCTCCCGGCTGCTGGGCCATGCCGTCGACGTCCGATCGCGGCCGGGACGCGGTTCCGGCTTTGCCGTCACGGTGCCGCTGGCGCGCGGCGCGGGGACATCGCTTCAGCGCAAGCCGGCAAGCCCGGCGCCCGCGGCCGCCGAGCGCGCGATGACGATCCTGTGCCTCGACAATGATGTGACCATTCTCGATGGCCTGACGGCACTGCTCGGCGGATGGGGGCACCATGTGCTGGTCGCTGCGGACGCTGACGGAGCGATGCTCGCTGCCGCGGCCAGTCCGCCGGATATCGTGCTGCTCGATTATCACCTCGATGGCGGCCGCAGCGGCTTGGACTTTCTCGATGATCTCAGGCAGAAGTCGGGTCGCGACGTCCGCGCGCTGGTCGTCACCGCCGATCGCAGTGAGGCGGTGCGCAAGGAGGCGGGGGCACGCGGCTGCGCGATCCTGTCGAAGCCGGTCAAACCGGCGGCGCTGCGGCGCTTCCTCGGCGGCGAAGCCCTGAGCCGGCAGTTCGGAGCGAAACAGAGGACTTCCCCGGCGTGACCATGCGCATCCTCATCGGTGACGATCACCCGCTGGTACAGGCCGCTTTGCGCAGCGCGCTTTCGACCGTGCTGCCCGATCTCGACATCGTCGCCTGCCAGTCGCTCGACGAGGCGCTGAGCGTGCTGTCATCCCAGTCCGACGAGATCGACCTGATCCTGTGGGACCTGACGATGCCGGGCATTCAGGGATTTGCCGCGCTGTTCATCTTGTCGGCGCAGTTCCCGACGGTGCCGGTCGCGATCATCTCGGCGCGGCAGGATGCCGCCACGATCCGCCGCGCTATTGCCTACGGCGCGTCCGGCTATATCCCGAAATCGCTCAGCCTGCCGGAGATGGCCGACGCGATCACAAAAATCCTCGCCGGTGAAATCTGGATGCCGCCCAATGTCGGGGGACGGGGCTCGATCCAGAGCGCCGATGTCGAGCTGGCCGCGCGCATGGCCACGCTGTCGGCGCAGCAGCTCCGCATTCTCGCGATGATCGTCGAGGGCAAGCTCAACAAGCAGATCGCGGGCGAGCTCGACATTGCCGAGCAGACGGTGAAGGGCCATGTCTCGACCATCCTGCGCAAGCTCGGCGTCGGCTCACGCACGCAGGCCGCCGTCCTGGCCGAGCGGCTGTCGTTCGGCCAGCCCGGCGGCAATTGAGCCCAGGACATCCAAACGAAAACGGAGGCCGCGAGGCCTCCGTTTTTTATTCGCGATTGGCTTGAGTGTTACCCCAGCCGTCCCGCCGCGTGCGCGAGCAGCGTGTACACCAGGCCGGTCTCCGAGGTCAGGTGGCTGCGCAGCTCCTGCGGGCCGCGGCCGTCGCGGGCGACTTCGTCGAGCAGGCGTTCGAACTCAGCGACATAGCGGTCGACCGTGCCCTTGAAGTTGCGGTCGGCGCGATACTTGCGGGCGACCTCGTCGAAGGCCTTCTGGCCGGCGGGCGTGTAGAGGCGCTTGGTGAAGGCCTTGTTCTCGCCGCGCTGGTAGCGGTCCCACATCTCGGCGGCGAGGTTGCGGTCCATCAGCCGGCCGATGTCGAGCGACAGCGATTCCAGCGGATTGCTGCTACCTTGCGGAGCCTGCGGCTGCGGAGCCGGTGCAGGCTGGCGGCCGCGCGGGGCCTCGCGGCCGTTCGGAGCGCCCTGGTTGGCGTCCGTGCGGTTCAAGAGGTCCGACAGCCAGCCGTCGCGGCCCTGGTCGTTGCCGGCCGGCGCAACCGGCGGAGCTTCGGTGCGGCGCGAAGTGGCCGGCATGCCGAGGTCCGGCGGCGGCAGCGTCGAGGCGCTGCCGGTGTCGCGCAGGCGGGTCTCGGTGCTGCGAGCGCCGACGGCCGCCAGCAACGGCTCTTCCTGGCGCTGCACGCTGGCGCGGCCCGCCGTCGAGACGTCGAGGCCACGGCCATGCTGGGCCACGATGCGGTTGAGCTCGGCGAGGGCCTCGATCTGGTCGACGATCACCTTGCGCATCTGCGCAGTGCTCTCGGCGGCCTCCTGCGGCATCTCGAGCACGCCGCGGCGCAGCTCGTTGCGGGTGGCTTCGAGCTCGTTGTGCATCTCCAAGGCCATCTGCTTCATGCTGGAGACGAGGTTGGAGAACTTCTCCGTCGACTGCTTGAACATCGCATCCGCCTCGTCCGTGGTCTGGCGGTAGATGTCGTGCATGGCGTCGAGGGTCTGCCGGTGCTCTTCCTCGGAGGCCGCGCGCACCGCCTCGAACTGGCGGGTGATTGCGGCGGAACCTGCGCCGGCGGTCTCCGCGACGACGCGGGCGATGTCGCGGGCGCGCTCTTCGGCCGCGGCCAGCGATTCATCGAGCAGGCCGGTGAAGCGCGACAGGCGCTGGTCGAGATCGGCCGTGCGCAGGTCGATCGTGGTGACGAGCGATTCCAGCGCCTGCTTGCGTTCAGCGAGCGAGGCGGTGGTGTTCTTGTTGCTCAGCTCGACGACCTGGGCGGCTTCGACGAGCGCCTTGCCGTGCGCGTCGAACTGGGTAGACAGCTCGCCGAGATCCTGGAGCGCCCGCGTGGTCTTCGTGTTGAAGACGTTGAGCTGGTCTTCCAGGTTCTGCGTCGCAGCGCCGTTGCGCGAGGTGACGTCGTTCATCGCCGAGACGAAGTCGGCGACACGCGTCACCAGCGCCCGCTCGAGCGAGTTGAGGTTGTCGTGCGCACCGGTCAGCACCTCCTGGAGGAGGATGTTGCCTTCGCGCAGACGCTCGAACAGGGCGACCGTGTCGGTGCGCAGGATCTTGCTGGTCTCCTGCATCTCGGTGACGGCCGCGATCGAGACCTGGCGCGACTGGTCGATCGCCGCGCGCGAAGCCTGCTCGAGGTCCTTGAGCGACTTGCCGACCGCGCCGGTGGCCATCTCGCTCGCCGCATTGATGGTGCGGGCGACTTCGGAGCCGTTGCCCATCATCGTCTGCGAGAACGCATGGCCGCGCGTCTCGATCGACTTCAGCGCGTCCGAGGTGACGCGGTCGATGTCGAGCGTGAGCTGGCTGGTCTTGGAGCCGATCGCATCGACCAGGGCGCCGCGCTTGGCGTCGATCATGTTCGACAGACGGTCGGCCTGCTGCTGCACATAGGTGACGATCTCGTCGGTCTTACCGGTCATGGCCTGGCCGAAGCTGCTGCTGGCGGCGAGCACGGAGCGCTCGACGTCGGCCGAACTCGACTTGACCCGCGAGCTCGCCTCGTTGGAGGCGGAGATCAGCGCGTTCTGGGCGTTGAGCGCGCTGGTCTGGATGTCGTTGGTCGCGTTCGCGGTGGCCGCGCTCAGCGCGCGCTCGATCTCGGTCGAGATCGTGCGGATCTGGCTCGCGGCATCCGCCGAGGTCGAGGTCAGCGAGGTCTGGGCCTCACGCGCGCTGTTGAGGATGGTCGAGGCGGTGTCGGCGCCGACCGCGGTCAGCGTGCGCTCGATGTCCGTGGTCAGCGACTTGATCTGGCCTGCCGCGTCCGTCGAAGCGGAGATCAGCGTGCCCTGGGCCTCGCGCACGCCGCTGGTGAGCGCCTCGATGGTGGCGCCGCCGGCGGTCGCCAGCGCGCGCTGCATCTCGGCCGCGAGCGAACGGACCTGGCTGGTCTGTTCGGCCGAGACCGCGAGCAGGGTGCTCTGGGCGTCGCGGGCGCTGGTCGTGATCGTCTCGGCGGTCGACTGGCCGACCTGCGAGAGCGAACGGTGCACTTCGGCCGCGAGCGACTTGACCTGGCTCGCCGCATCCGAGGACGCCGTGACCAGGGTGTTCTGCGCCTCGCGGGCGCCGGTCGTGATGGTCTCGGCCGTCGCGGTGCCGGCCATCGAGAGCGAACGCTGCAGGTCCGACGACAGCGCCTTGATCTGGTTGGCGGTCTCGCTGGAGGCCGCGATCAGCGCGCTCTGCGCATCGCGGGCGCCGGCGGTGATGGATTCCGCCGTGGTGGCGCCGGCCAGCGACAGCGAGCGCTGCACGTCGGCGGTGAGCGTCTTGACGTGGGTGGCGGCATCCGAGGAGGCGGTGACGAGCGTGGTCTGCACCTCGCGGGCGCCGGCCAGGATCGAGGCTGCGGTCGCAGAACCGGCCGCCGACAGCGTGCGTTCGACGTCGGCCGCGAGCCCCTTGATCTGGTTGGAGGCATCGCCCGAGGCGGCAACCAGCGTCGACTGCGCTTCGCGGGCGCTGGTCAGGATCGAGTTCGCGGCGCCGGTGCCGACCGCGGTCAGCGCGCGCTCGACCTCGGAGGAGGTCATCTTGAGCTGGGCGTTGACGTCGGAGGAGACCGTCATCAGCGACTGCTGCGCCGTGCGCGCCCCGGTCTGGATGGTCTCGCTGGTGTTGACCACGAGGTTGGTGAGCGAACGCTCGGCGTCCTCGACATGCGAGCGGATCGCGGTCGAGATCATCTCGGCGCGGGACATCATGTCCTCGCTGGCCTGGCGGCCGCTGCTCTCGATGCGGCCGGCGACTGCCTCGACGCGCGAGCCGAGCAGGTCCTCGAACTGCGCCACGCGCACGTCGATGTCGCTGGCGACCGAGCCGACCTTGGTCTCGATGGCCTGGTGGATGTCCTGGAAGCGCGCCGTGACCGTGTCGGTCAGGTGCATGCTGCGACCGTCGATGATCTCGGTGACGCCGGTGATGCGGCGGTCGACCGCCTCGATCGCCTGCGCGGTGCCGTCCGTGAGGGTCGAGGTCAGGAGGCTGAGGCGCGAGTCGATCGACTGCACGGCCTGCGAGGCGCCGTTCGTCACTGCGCTGGTCAGGTAGGTGAGGCGGGAGTCGATGGATTCGAGCGCCTGCGAGGCGCCGCCGGTGAGCGTGGTCGTGAGGTGCGTCAGGCGCGTATCGATCGTCTGGATCGTCTGGGATGCGCCGTCGGTCAGCGTCGTCGTGAGGCTGGTCAGGCGGGAGTCGATGGACTCGAGCGCCTGCGAGGCGCCTCCGGTCAGCGACGTCGTCAGATGGGTGAGGCGGGAGTCGATCGACTGGATCGCCTGCGCGGCACCGTCGGTCAGTGACGCGGCGAGCGTGTTGAGACGTCCGTCGATGGTCTCGGTGACGGACCTCGCGCGGGTGTCGAACGACTGTTCGAGCGCGGTGACGCGGCCGCCGAGCTGCTGGTCGAAGGTCTTGATGTGGCCGTCGATCGTGCTGTCGAGGCTGGTGATCTTGCCGTTCAGCGAGTCATCGAGGTTGGCGACGCGTTCGCCGACCGTGGTCTCGAACTGCATCAGGCGCTGGTCTAGCACGGCCGTGATCCGGCCGCCGTGCGAGGTGAAGCGGGTGTCGAAATTGTCGACATAGGTCTTCAGCGTCTCGGCAATGTCCTGCGTGCGCTGGCCCATGCGCTCCACGACCTCGCCGCCGAACGTCTTCACGGTGCGGTCGAACTCGGAGATGTGACGGGTGATCAGCGCGCCCAGCGTGCCGGAATCGCGGGCGAACTTCTCGACCAGCTCGGTGCCCTGGTTCTTCACCAGTTCGTCGAACGCGCTCATCTGGAGCGACAGCGAGTCGTGCGCGGTCTCGGTCTGGCTGACGACCTTGGCGACCAGGGTGTTGACGGTGGCGTCGAGCGCGTCGCTCGCCTTGTCGCCGGAGGTCATGATCTGGTTGGCGAGCCGGTTGCCGGCATCGTCGATCTTGGCAGAGAGGTCGTTGGAGCGCAGCTCGAGCTCGAGCAGCAGGGAGTCCGACGAATTCTTCAGGCTGTCGTGCACCTGCTCGGTGCGCTCGGAGATGCCGTCGACGATCGCGGCGGAGCGCTGCTCGAACTCGCCGGTGATGCGGTCGATGCGCTCATTCAGCATCTCGTGGACGCGGTCGGCGAGGTCGACGAACTCGTCGTGGACGTGGCCGGTCTTGAAGTTGAGGCTGGTGGTCAGCCGCTCGCTGGCGTCGAGCACGGCGCGCGTGGTCTCGTTGCTGGCTTCCTCGAGGCGGTCGAGCAGGTCGCCGCCGCGCTCGCCGAGCGCGAGGATCATGTTGTCGCCGGCATTGCTCAAGGCGCCGGTGATGTGGGCGCCGCGCTCTTCGAGAGCGCCGGTGATGCTCTTGGCGACCTCGTCGACGCGCGAGGCGATCGCGTCCGAGATCAGCGCGATGTCGTGGCGCAGGTCGATCTGCACGCCGGAGATGGCGCTGCGGACCTGCTCGGCCTGGCCGACCAGGTTGTCGCGCTGATGCGCGATGTCCTGGAGCAGGGCGCGGATACGCACCTCGTTGTCGGAGTAGGCGCGCTCCAGCGCTGCGACCTCGTTGGCGACCAGCGTCTCGAGCTCGCCGGCGCGCGCGATCGCGCGCTCGATGCCGTCGCCCATCGCCGCAACCTCGCGGCGGATGGCCTGGCCGACGGTGACCATGGAATCGGAGGCCGAGCCTTCCGGCTCGGAGAAGCGGATCGCAACCTGCGCCATCGCCTGTGCGATCATGCGCATTTCCTGGCCGCGCCAGACCAGGCTCGCGAGGAAATAGAACAGCATGATCGGCGCGAAGAACATCGCGATCAGGCCGGCGATGACGAGCACGCCGCCGCTCTGGCCCATGGCGGCCTGGATCGAGGGCAGGAAGCCGACGGTCAGCGCGGCGCAGGCCGCGAGCCAGACGCCGGCGAAGATGGTGGCGAAGGTATAGACGCTGCGGGCAGGGCGGCCCTTCTGGAGCGCCTGGAGCAGCTGGCCGATGGTCTCGCGGTCGTCATTGGCGGCGCGGCGCGTCGAGCGCGGCTCCTCGATCGTATCGAACACGGTGGCCCGCTCGTTCGCGGCAGGGCGCGGCTCGAAGCTCGGCTCGTCAAAGATCGGGGGCTCCGGGGGCGCCACCGAAGACGCCGTTTCGTTGCGCATCGAGGCGTTGCGGCTGGTGTCCGCAGCGGTGTCGCTGATGTTCAGAGCTTCCTGGATCGCAGAAAGCGCAACTTCTGTCGGGTCTTTGACCTTTTTCGGAGTGTTCGCCATGTTCAGTCCGAGCCCTCGTTACTTGTACGCGTCCCCCCGCGAGCCCCGCGCGCTACGCAAGCCCACAGACCGGATCATGCCGCTTGCGCGGATCTTTCAGCCGTCCCCACCCGGACGGCTTGTCCGCCAATTTCTCCAACATCCTATTGGCAGAGCGTCGCGAATGAAATGCCCGCGATTAAGACAATCTTAATCATCGTTAACAGGATCGGGCCGTAACGCCTTAGCAATAAATGCAATTCTCCACCGGACTCGGCCGATTGCGGCAACTTTTCGTCAATAAACGGGCGGATTTACGTAAGGCGGCCCAAACATTTCGTTAACCACTTCCATGCTTGGCTGGGAGGAACCGCACCGCCGAACCGGCGGAACCGTCGCGCGATGCCGGGGTCCTGCGCCATGACGCCTGAACTGCAACGGATGGAATGGATGCCCTCGCCCCCGCTTGCGCCCGTCGACAGCGCGCTCGATCTCGACCACCTCTCCCGCATGACGCTCGGCGACGCCGAGCTGGAGCAGGAAGTGCTCGCAATGTTCGCCGAGCAGGCGGTTCGCCTGCTCGCCGCGATGACCAATTTGCCGGCCGAGGCCGGCGCGCTCGCGCACAAGCTCAAGGGCTCGGCCCGCGGAATCGGCGCCTTTGCGGTAGCGGATGCCGCCGCTCACCTGGAGACCGCGATCCGGACCGGCCACGACCGGCACCACGCCTTCGCCGCGCTGAAGGAGGCCGTGGCCGAGGCCCGCGCCGCCATCGAGGCGATCCTGAAGCACTAGGCCGGCGACCCCCGCAAACGGCGGTGTCTCTAGTCTTTTGTTTTGACGCGTTTTCTGCCCGCAAACCGGGATCCAGCTCGCATCAAAACGCTATGGCGCCGGGCTAACCGACCCGTTATAGGACAGCCCGGACCCTCCTTCATTCCCAACATCGCGGCAGCACGAGCACACATGGCCAAGATTCACTTTGTCGACCACAAGGGCGAAACCCGTACGGTGGAAATCGAGAACGGCGCAACCGTGATGGAAGCCGCCATCCGCAACAGCATTCCCGGCATCGAGGCCGAATGCGGCGGCGCATGTGCCTGCGCGACCTGCCATGTCTATGTCGACGAAGCCTGGCGCGAGAAGGTCGGCAGCCCGACGCCGATGGAAGAGGACATGCTCGACTTCGGTTTCGACGTGCGCCCGAACTCGCGCCTGTCCTGCCAGATCAAGGTCTCCGACGAGCTCGACGGGCTGGTCGTGTCGACGCCGGAACGCCAGGCCTGATCCGACCGTCCCCCTGCATCAGGTGCCAGGCGGCGCGACCTCGATGCCGCGCTTGTGCCAGGGTCTGAGCTTCTCGACGATCTCCGCGGCCAGCGGCGCCGGCCGCCGCGTCGCCTCGTCGAGCATGACGCCGACCGACGTCGCCGAGGCGATGCATTTTCCCTGCGAGAACACGACCTGCTCGAAGGTCACTGACGTCCGTCCCAGTTTCACCACGCCGAGGCCGAGCTCGATCGTGTTCGGCCAGTGCAGCTCGGCGCGGAAATGGATGTCGAGCCGCACCATGATCCAGGCGAGGCCCGGCGGCGTCAGCCCGTAGTCCGGGCTCTTCATCAGGGTGACACGGCCGGTCTCGAAATAGGTGGCATAGACCGCGTTGTTGACGTGCTGGTTGGGATCGAGATCGCCGAAGCGGACGTTGTCGCTGAGGCGGTAGGGGTAGTCCTCCAGGCGCGGCGTCGTATCGAGGCGGCTTGGTGCGTTCACCGATTGATCTCCGTCATATCCAGCCTCGTTACAGCCCAGTTATTTTGACCCGGCAAGTGGGCGCGGTTGCGGGGCGCTCCCGCTTTTATGCCTTCCCTGATCCATCCCCGTTGGCTAGACAGGCAGGGTCACCTCGGCCCAAAGGGCGCCGTCCAACCGATAACGATAAAGAGACGACATGAGCGACGTGATCAAAACCGATGTGCTGATTATTGGCGCCGGCCCCTGCGGTCTGTTCGCCGCCTTCGAGCTCGGCCTTCTCGATATGAAGGCCCATTTCGTCGACATCCTCGACAAGGTCGGCGGCCAGTGCGCCGAGCTCTATCCGGAAAAGCCGATCTACGACATTCCCGGCATTCCGCATGTTTCGGGGCAGGGGCTCACCGACGCGCTGATGGAGCAGATCAAGCCGTTCCATCCGACCTTCCATCTCGGCGAGATGGTCGAGACGGTGGAGAAGATCGGCGATCCCGCATTTCGCTGCACCACCGATGCCGGCAAGGTGTTCGAATGCAAGGTGCTGGTGATCGCGGCCGGCGGCGGCTCGTTCCAGCCCAAGCGTCCGCCGGTGCCGGGCATCGAAGCCTATGAAGGCACCTCGGTGCATTACGCCGTGCGCAAGATGGAGACGTTCCGCGACAAGAACGTGCTGATCGTCGGCGGCGGCGATTCCGCGCTCGACTGGACGCTCAATCTGCATCCGGTGGCCAAGCGCATCACGCTTCTGCACCGTCGCGACGAATTTCGCGCAGCCCCTCACAGCGTCGAGCAGATGCGCGCGCTGGTCGCAGCCGGCAAGATGGATCTCCGGCTCGGCCAGGTCACTTCGCTCGCCGGCACTGACGGCAAGCTGACCGGCGCGACGATCAAGGGCAACGACAACAACGTCACCGAGATCGCCTGCGACGCCATGCTGCCGTTCTTCGGGCTGACCATGAAGCTCGGTCCGGTCGCGAACTGGGGCATTGCGCTGGAGAACAATCTGGTGCCGGTCGAGACATCCGCGTTCGAGACCAACATATCAGGCATCTTCGCCATCGGCGACATCAACACCTATCCCGGCAAGATCAAGCTGATCCTGTGCGGCTTCCACGAGGGCGCGCTGATGTCGCAAAAAGCCCATCGCTACGTCTATCCGGAGAAGCGGCTCGTGTTCCAGTACACGACCTCGTCCTCCAGCCTGCAAAAGAAGCTCGGGGTCAGCTGACCGCGAGCGGGGCGGGAAGGATGCCCCATGTTTCTGGTGCTGGAACCGTTCGCGAAATCGCCGTAGTCTGCGGCCATTCCAGTCGTGGAATAGCAAGGTGATCATAATGCGGAATCCGTTTCCCAGCTTTCGGCTGCTCTCGCTCCTCACGCTCGCGCTGTCGCTCGGCGCGGTGAGCCCGGCTGCGGCGCAAGCCCCGGTTGCGACGTCGGCCCAGCCAACCGCCGCAGGGCTCTGGCAGAAGGTCGAAGACGGCAAGACGGTGGGATGGTTCCTCTTCGTCGACCACAACGGTGTGTTCGAAGGCGTGATCGCCAAGACGTTCCCGCGGCCCGGCGACGATCCGAACGAGGTCTGTGCGAAGTGCACGGACGATCGCAAGAACGCGCCGGTGCTAGGCCTTTCCTTCATCCGCGACATGAAGCGCGACGGGTTGAAGTATGATGGCGGTAACGTGGTCAATCCGCGCGACGGCAATATCTGGAAGGCCAAGATGACGGTGAGCCCCGATGGCCAGACCCTGACCATGCGCGGCTTCCTCGGCATCTCCCTGTTCGGCAAGGACGAGACCTGGACGCGCCTGCCGGACGCCAACATCGCGCAGGTCGATCCCGCCATCGTTGCCAAATATCTGCCCGCACAGGCCGCAGCGACCAAGCCCGCACCCGCGCCCGCGGCGAAGAAGGGCGGCGCAATGATGGCGCCGGCGCCGAAGCAGTAGGCTCTACAGTCGTTGTTTCACATGCCGCTGTCATTCCCCGCGCAGGCGGGGAATCCAGTACGCCGCAGCCTCTCGATTCAATCACGTCCGTCACGGAGTACTGGATCGCCCGCCTTCGCGGGCGATGACAGCTGAGTGCGTGGCACGTGCGCGCCTCATCTCGTCATTGCGAGCGTAGCGAAGCAATCCAGTAAGGTTGCTTCCGCATTCTCTTGTCGCCCGCATGAGCGAAGGGATATGCGGGACCACTTGTCCCTGATATCGCTGCGCTCACCCGGGCTACGGAATTGTCAATACGTCCGCGCCTTCTTGCACGGCGCATAGAAGGTGCCGTTGCCGGCAACGACCCGCTCGAGGCATTGCCGGGGATCGGTGATCTCGCCGTCGACCTGGAAATAATAGGCCTGCGTGCCCAGGCTCAGGACGTAATGTCCGGGCGCAAGTTCGAGCTCTGAATCGCCGGTGTGAAGCTCGTGCATCTCGGGTGTCCCTGGAATCGGTGACACCCGGAACGGATAGGCGAAGTTGCGGATGACGCCGACGTCGTCTCCGCCATTCAGCGTCTTGCCTGCGGCGTCGGTCGAAAACTCCCTGGCGATCTTCGCCACGACCCGAACCTCGACGCGTTCGGGAATCGCGTGTGCGGCGTCGCGGCGGAACACGATGAATTTGACGCGGCCGTTCGGCAGATGCGGCCGGTCGGGCTTCTTGAACTCCGGTGAAATCGCGACGCGCATGTCCGGCGCCATGACGCCGGTCGCATTCAACTCCGCCAGCGATTTGTCGTCGATCAAGGCGTAGACGCCGTAGTCGGCTGGAAGCACGCGCGTCGGTTTCAACGGCGGTGCGACGGCGGTCACC
Source organism: Bradyrhizobium sp. 1200_D9_N1_1 (assembly GCF_052075915.1). Lineage (NCBI taxonomy): Bacteria > Pseudomonadati > Pseudomonadota > Alphaproteobacteria > Hyphomicrobiales > Nitrobacteraceae > Bradyrhizobium > Bradyrhizobium sp. 1200_D9_N1_1. The sequence continues at coordinate 3,448,146 of NZ_CP197226.1, forward strand.
ATTTCCGGCTTGCTGACCGTGATCGTCGTCTCCGGTCTGGGCGGGACCAGCGCGATCTCCTGGGCTTGGGACGAAACCAGCCGGCGCAGCGCGGCGATATGGTCTCGCTGCGAGATGAGAAGAACGATGGCGCCGGCGGCAAGCAGGACGGCCCCCGTACGCTTCATCACCGGCCAGAGCGGACCTGAGATCGCAGGCCGCCTGGATGTCTCGATCGCCGATCGCAGGACGGGAGCGTCGGCGGACAGAAGTGGGCCGCCTGTCTCACCCGCCTTCGACGATGTGAGTTGATGTTGCGGCAACCGCTCCAGCGGCGCCTCTTCACGCGAGAACTTCTCGACCTCCTCGATTGCGACCTCGAGCGCCCGCTTCATCTGGTCGATGTTCTTGGCGTCGGCGTAGGTGAACTGCTCCTGGAGCTTGTAGCGGGCAAGATCGTAGACGAGCTGCCGCCTGAACTCCGGATCATCCTTCACCGTCTCCAGCATGCGCGAAATCACCAGCGCAAACTGCACCTCGTTTGCGGGCAAATCGGTCGCGTCCTGCTGGCCAGGGAGCAACTCTCTCGAACTCATAGCGCTGCCGGTCCAATGCCAGTCACGCCGTCACCTGATTTCTCTAATCGAAACAGCCGGTTAAATAAATGCGATAGGTTTCGCGGCCACGTTCGTACACGTTGAGGTGCGACAAGGAAAGCCTCGAAAATGCGCGACAAATCGCCGGCACCCGGAGCATGCAGGACGTGCGTGCCGACATGGGCAACACCGTGCGAGCAGTAGTTCTCCGGAATGCGCGCTGGCGCCGGATTTGCATAGCTGTCGCAAAGCCGCTGGGGAGCGAGTCGCCGTCTCCACGCCTGCCGCCACTGTGCGGAGGGCCGACGGCGGCGCCTATCCCTCGCGGCGCTGATTGCGATCTGCGGGAAGACGACATGCGACTTGCCAGACTATGTGCGGCGGCGCCGCTGGGGCTGATGGCGCTGCTTGCGACCTCGGCGCTGGCGCGCGACGACGGCCGCTACGCCAACTCGCCGCTCAAGCCCTGGTTCGAGAGCCTGCGCAGCGAATACGGACAATGCTGCTCGGATGCCGACGGCTACGTGGTCGCCGATGTCGATTGGGAATCCGACAAGGGGCGTTACCGTGTGCATCTCGACGACGAATGGGTGGTCGTGCCCGACGGTGCCGTGATCACCGAGCCGAACAAGATCGGCCGCACCATGGTGTGGAAGCACTATATCGACGGCCATCCGCGCGTGCGCTGCTTCATGCCGGGCAGCATGACGTAGAAACGTGCGAGCGCCGAACTCCTGACGGCGCGGAAGAGGTTCGTCATGCCCGGGGGCTCGTCCCGGGCATCCACGTTCTGAGTGGCCTCGGCAAGACGTGCATGGCCGGGACGAGCCCGGCCATGACGTTGTGGAAACTTCAGCTCAACGATGCGATCGTTGTCCGGTGACGGACGCTTAGCGCGCCTCGCTCGCCGAACCGGCGCTCGCGAGCCGTTTGACCCGCGGCGACAGCACCGAGACTTGCGCGGGCGAGGCGGGCATGCCGGCGACGGTCATCGCAGGCGAAGCCGACTGCTCCTCGACGCCGGCGCCGCCGAGCACCTGCACCTGCGTTGCCGAGATCGGAAACGACTTGATTTCGTAAGAAGGAAGCTCGCCGGCGAACGCCCCGGCCGAGCTCGCAATCATCGCGCCGGCAATGGCAATCATCGAGAGAACACGCATTGGAAAATCTCCGTGAAAGATGGCAATCGGAGGTTTGGTCGCATCGATGCCGCAACAGGTTCGCTGGTGTGCGAACATTCGATCGCCGCCGGCGCTCTATTTGATTGCGTGATGCGACAGGCGCGAAACGCGGAAGAAGTTTTCCGCGCCAATGTTTCCGGACGGTTTCACGGAGGCCGAGGCGATTTGCTAGCGCGTTTGCAGATCGAGCTGCCGGGATCTGGTCGTCGCTGTGGCCTCGGGAAAGCACAGGCGCATCGTCGTGCCGCGGCCGGGCTCGGAGGAGATGACCAGCTCGCCGCCGTGGGCGGCCATGATCTCGCGGACGATCGACAGGCCGAGGCCGGCGCCGTCGCCCGCGCTGTTGCCGGTCTGAAACGGCTCGAGCAGCTTGTGCTCCGCATCGTCGGGCAGGCCCGCGCCGTCATCGTGGATCGAGATGCTGCCGCGATCGAGCGTGGCGGTGATGCGTCGCGCGCCACGGGCGTGGATGAGCGCGTTGCCGACGAGATTGGCGAGCGCGCTGCGAATGGCTGCGTCCACGCCCTGCACCAGCAGCGGTCCCTGGTCGGCCCGCTCCAGCGCAAGCTCTATGCCGGCGTCCAGCGCCGAGGGGCCGAAATCGGCCAGCACGTCCAGCGTGATCTCCGCAAGATCGATCGGCCGCTTCTCGATCGCGTGATTTTGCAGGCGCGCGAGGTCGAGCATGGCGGAGACCAGCGAGGTGAGGCGGCGAACATCCCGCACCAGCTCGACCTTCAGTGCCGGATCGGGCACGTCGTCGATCTTCGCGCGCAGCAGTGTGAGCGGCGTGCGGAGCTGATGGGCAGCATTGCCGAGAAAGCGGCGCTGCATCCTGATATAGGCGTCGATCTCGCCGAAGGCGCGGTTCAGCGCCTCGACCAGCGGCTTCAGCTCGCGAGGGACCTCGCACAGGGAGATCAGACCTTGCGGTGCTGCAGGGTCGATTGCGAGCGCGCGAAGCGCCACCCGTTCGATACCGCGTGAGACGAAACGCGCGGCCAGCGCCGCGCCGACGGCAACGGTCGCGGCAAAGGCCAGCGCCAGCAGCGTGATCGAAAAGACGCTGCGGATGAGAAAGTTTCTTGCAAGCCGGGCGAAACGGACGTGAGGCTCGCCGACCATCATCGCGAGCTGCAGCGAACCCCTTTGCACGACGGCGAGGCAGAAGGTGCTCTTCTGGTCGAGCGTGCTGAAGACCGATGAGCCGACGGGCCCGTGATAGGGAAACGCGAAGGGGAGGGCCGGCCGGCGTTCGCTGCCGTACTCGCTGACCATGTCGCCTGCGGACACGACGTACCAGAGGTTCGGGCTGTCCGCCTTCAGCTCTTCGAGGGCGGGCGTCGGGCGCACCGTCAGGTTTTGCCCTTCGACCATGGTGGCGCGATCGAGAACGGCGGCCACGACCCGGCAAGCCCTGAACTCGCGTTCCTCCATCGGATAGCGCCAGATGAAGAGGCCGAGCATGATCAGGAAAATCGTCGTCGCGGCGATGCCGAGCGACAGCGCAAAGGTCCGGGCGATCGACGTCATCGCGGCGTTGCCAGCCGCAGGATGTAGCCGATGCCGCGCATGCTGCGGATCTCGACGTCGCCGCCGAGCGCGGCCAGCTTCTTCCTGAGGCGCGAGACCTGCGCTTCGAGCGTGTTGGATTCGATCTCGTCGTCGAAGCCGTAGATCTCCTCGATCAGGGCGGAGCGGGTGATGACGCGGTCGCGGCGCATGAGGAGCGCTCCGAGGATCAGCGCCTCGCGCCGCCGCAGCAGGATTTTGGTGTCGGCGACCACCGCCTCGTTGCTGCCGAGATGCAGCTCGACATTGCCGAGCGACAGCACCGCGGGTGCGAGCAGGCGAGGCCGGCGCAAGACGGCGCGCACCCGCGCAATCAGCTCCTGCGGCTCGAACGGCTTGCCGAGATAGTCGTCGGCGCCGCCGTTGAGGCCGTCGACGACATCCTCCTTGGCGTCCTTGGACGTCAGCATGATGATGGCGGGGCGTTCCGGCGACCGGCTCAGCGCCGTGACCACCTCGAGCGCATCGCCGTCCGGCAGCATTCGGTCGACGATGGCGAGATCGTATTTGAAGTTGTCCAGCGCCTGCCGGGCATCGGCAATCGAGCCGACAAGGTCGACGACGCCGTGCAATTGCCCGAGCAGGCGGCTGACATAGGCGCCGATCTGCGGTTCGTCTTCGATCACGAGGGAGCGCACGCGGGTCGTCCTTGACTCTGCTGGGGCAACAAAACCCCGACCTTGACGCTCGCTGGCCGAATTCCGGCAGTTCGGTTCGTGCGCGAGGTTCCCTTTAAGGCAGCGAGCTTGGCGAATAAAAGGCAGGGACGAGAGCGCTCACTTCGCGCGCGGTCAAAGTTAGGAGCGTGAACGTGGCCCGGGCAATGTTCGGGCAATGTTGATCCGGCGGCGCATCTGGCGCGCGGAATGTCGCAGGGACGGTTGCCCGTTGCAATCTTGGGGCAATTTTGCCGGATCACATGCTGGGCTCCTGACCACACCAGTCGACCGGCCAGCAGGGCCGGTCCGGGGCCCAGTAATGAAGCATCTTGACGAAGCCGCTCTCGATCGTGCCGCGCGCGCGCAGCAAAGCTTGCTGAGCGTATTCCTTGCCGCACTCGGCGCGATCATGGCGATCCCTCAGTCTGCATCGGCGCAGACCGCGTTTACGCTCCCGGCTCCGCCGTTCGATGTACCGATGCTGCCCTCGCCCTCCGGCAACTGGACCGTCATGGTTGGCATCGGCGGCGAATACACGCCGGACTTCGTCGGGTCGAACAACGGAAAATTCCGCCCGATTCCAATCTTCTCGATTCGCCGCGCCGGATCGTTCGACCAGTTTCGCGGCCCCCGCGACAGCGCCAGCATTGCGCTGCTCGACGTCGGCAATTTTCGCGCAGGGCCTGCGTTCAAATACGTCTCGTCGCGCAAGAGCGACAAATATTCCGAGCTGACAGGTCTCGGCGACGTCAAGGCCGCATACGAGCTCGGCGGCTTCGTCGAATACTATCCGGTCGACTGGTTGCGTCTGCGCAGCGAACTGCGTCAGGGCGTGGGTGGCCATACCGGCACGGTGGCCGACGTTTCCGCCGACGTCATCGTGCCGCTGATTCAAAGGCTCACGATCTCGGCGGGCCCGCGCTTCACCTGGAAGAGCACCAAGGCGACCGCGCCGTATTTCGGCGTCGACGCGGCGCGGGCGCTGGCGTCGGGACTGCCGACGTACGATGCCAGGGGCGGTGCGCACTCGGTCGGCTTCGGCAGCCAGATCTCCTATCGCATCAATCCCCAGTGGGAGGTCCATGCCTATGTCGAATACGAGAAGCTGCTTGGCGACGCCGCGGACAGTCCGCTGGTGAGGCTGCGTGGATCGTCGAACCAGACCACGATCGGCCTCGGTGCGTCCTATTCGTTCGACTTCAGGATTCGATAGTCGTCATGCGCCGTCATGTTGTTCTATGGATCGCCCTTGCGGTGACTTCCGTCGTCCTCAGTGCCGCCGCGGCGTTCGAGACGCGCGCGAGCCGGCTCCAGGCGATCAAGACCGTCGGCATCGTCTCGGCCGTCGGCGAGGAGATGAGCCTGACGCAGGCCGGCCTGACCGCGCTCGGCAACACCGGGCAAAGCACCTCGATCAGCGCGTGGGGGCTGGACGAGATGATCGTCCAGCAGGCGACGAGGCTGCTGAGCCCACGCTTCCGCGTGCAGGCCGTGAGCTACAGGCGCGCCGCGTTCGCCGCGATCAGGGATTCGGCGGTCGCGCCCGTCAATCTCCTGCGCAGCGATCCGTTCAAGGAGCTGGTTCGCAGCGATGTCACGCCACAGGGGCTGGATGCGTACATCGTCATCACAAGGGCAAGATCGAAGCTTGGAAACGGCCGCAACGTCGAGGGTGTCGGGCTCGCCGAATACCGGACGCTGCTTGCGGATTACGGTTTGATCCACGCGCTGTACGAGGTGCGTGTCATCGACGGCAAGTCATTCGACGTGATCGAGAAGCGGGCGGCTGCGCCGCTCGACAACACCGGCACCCTCCGGCTCGCCGGCCCGAGCGGGCCGGTTGACGAGACGTTCGGCGGTTCGGCTTCGGGCGAACGGCTGCGCGCGGCGATTGCGGACCTCATCACGCGCAGCCTGCCCATCACGCTGGGCGACATGCACCTGACCGACAGTCCGTGACTCTCAGGTCACCGGCGCCGGATTGAACAGCGTGAGGTCGTTGTGGATGCCCCAGCGATCCGACCACGGTTTTGTGCGGCCGGAGGCGACGTCGAGGATCAGGCGGAACAGGTCCCAGCCGCATTCCTCGATGGTCTTCTCGCCGGTGGCGATGCTGCCTGAATCGAAGTCGATCAGGTCCTTCCAGCGCCGCGCGAGCTCGCTGCGGGTCGCGACCTTGATCACAGGCGCTGCCGCAAGGCCGTAGGGCGTGCCGCGGCCGGTGGTGAACACCTGCAAGGTCATGCCGGAGGCGAGCTGGAGCGTGCCGCAGATGAAGTCGGAGGCAGGCGTTGCCGCGAACAGCATGCCCTTCTGCGTCGCCTTCTCGCCGGGCGAGAGCACGCCGGTGATCGCGGACGAGCCGGACTTCACGATCGAGCCCAATGATTTCTCGACGATGTTGGCGAGGCCGCCCTTCTTGTTGCCGGGCGTGGTGTTGGCGCTGCGGTCGGCGCCGCCGCGGGCTAGGTAGGAATCGTACCAGGCCATCTCGCGCACCAAGGCACGCCCGACATCCTCGTTGATGGCGCGTCGCGTCAGGAGCTGAATCGCGTCGCGCACCTCGGTGACTTCCGAGAACATCACGGTGGCGCCGGCGCGCACTAGGAGGTCGGCGGCAAAGCCGACCGCGGGGTTCGCGGTGACGCCGGAGAACGCGTCGCTGCCGCCGCATTGCAGGCCGATGACGAGATCGGAGGCCGGGCAGGTCTCGCGGGTGCGCTTGTTGAGAATCTTCAGGCGCGCTTCGGCCTGTGTCATGATCGCATCGACGATCGCGCCAAAACCGTCGAAGGCTTCGTCCTGCATGCGGACGATGGCATCGCTGATGCCTTCCGGCACCAGCCGCTCGGGCGCGAGCTTCTCGCAGCCGAGGCTGATGACCAGAATTTCGCCGCCGAAATTGGGGTTGAGCGCGAGGTTCTGCAGCGTGCGGATCGGCACCACCGCGTCGGGCGCGTTAATGGCGACGCCGCAGCCATAGGCGTGCGTCAGCGGCACGACGTCGTCGACGTTCGGGTATTTCGGCAAGAGCTCGGCGCGGATGCGCTTCACCGCATATTCCATCGTGCCCTTGACGCATTGCACGGAGGAGGAGATGCCGAGGATGCTCTTGGTGCCGACCGAGCCGTCCGGATTGCGGTAGCCCTCGAAGGTGAAGCCTTCGAGCGGCGGCAGCGGAGCGGGCACGGCGGTCGAGATTTCCAGCTTGTCGAGGGCAGGGGCCTCCGGCATGCGAATGCGCGCCTCATCCACCCATTCGCCGGCCAGGATCGGCGAGAGCGCGTAGCCGATCACCTCGCCGTAGCGGATGATCGGTGTGCCTTCCGCGATGTCGACCAGCGCCGTCTTGTGCCCCTGCGGCACGAAGGCGCGCAGTGTCAGGCCGCAGGCGAAGCGGGAGCCGGCGGGAAGCCCGAAATCATTGACCACGATCGCGACATTGTCGCGCTCGTTGAGCTTGATGTAGCGGGGCTGCTCTTTCGCTGCGACTGACTGGTCCATCTGCGCTTGCCTCCGAAATCGTAGGGTGGGCAAAGGCGCAACGCGCCGTGCCCACCGTCTTCACACCGAGCGTAAGTGGTGGGCACGCTTCGCTTTGCCCACCCTACGATGTCTCAACCCGGATAGGTATAAGCGGTCTTCACCGTCGTGTAGAACTCGCGGGCATAGGAGCCCTGCTCGCGGGCGCCGTAGCTCGAGCCCTTCCGGCCGCCGAACGGCACGTGATAGTCGACGCCGGCGGTCGGCAGGTTGACCATCACCATGCCGGACTCGCTGTTGCGCTTGTAGTGCGAGGCGTATTTCAGGCTGGTGGTGCAGATGCCGGAAGCGAGGCCGAACTCGGTGTCGTTCGAGATCGCGAGCGCTTCCTCGTAGTTCTTGGCGCGAATGACGGCGGCGACCGGGCCGAAGATCTCTTCGCGCGCAATGCGCATGTTGTTGTTGGCTTCGGTGAACAGCGCCGGCTGGAGGTAGTGGCCGGGCGTCTCGCGCTGGAGCAGCTCGCCGCCGAAGGCGAGCTTTGCGCCTTCGTCCTGGCCGATCTTGATGTAGCGCAGGTCCTGGTCGAGCTGGCTCTGGTCGACGACGGGGCCGATATGCACGCCGGCCTTGAGCGCGTCGTCCACCGACAGGCCCTTCAGGCGCTCGGCCATCGCGGCGACGAAGCGGTCATGGATGCCTTCGGTGACGATCAGACGCGAGGAGGCGGTGCAGCGCTGGCCAGTCGAGAAGTAGGAGCCGTTGACGGCGACCTCGACGGCGGTCTTGAGGTCCGCATCGTCGAGCACGACCAGCGGATTCTTGCCGCCCATCTCGAGCTGGAATTTCTTCATCGGGTTCGACAGCACGCAGGCCTGCGCGATCTTGCGGCCGGTCTGCACCGAGCCGGTGAAGGAGATCGCGGCGACGTCGGGGTGATCGAGCAGGGTCTGGCCGACCACGGAGCCGGAGCCGACGACGAGGTTGAACACACCCGCCGGAATGCCGGAGCGGGTGATGATCTCGGACAGCGCATGCGCCGAGCCCGGCACCAGCTCGGCAGGCTTGAACACGACCGTGTTGCCGTAGCAAAGCGCCGGCGCGATCTTCCAGGCCGGGATCGCGATCGGGAAATTCCAGGGCGTGATCATGCCGACGACGCCCATCGGCTCGCGGGTGAGCTCGACGTCGAGGCCGGGGCGGACGGATGCGCCCTTCTCGCCGATCAGCCGCAGCGCTTCGCCGGCGAAGAACGCAAAGATCTGGCCGGCACGCGCGACCTCGCCGATGCCTTCGGGCAGGGTCTTGCCTTCCTCGCGGGCGAGCAGGCGGCCGAGCTCTTCCTTACGGGAGAGGATTTCGAGAGAAATCTTGTTCAGCGCGTCGTAGCGCACCTGCGGGGTCGACTGCGCCCAGGCGGGGAAGGCGGCCTTGGCGGCCGCGATCGCCTTCTCGGTCTGCGCCTTGTCGGCCTTGGCGTATTCGCCGACGAGGTCGTTGGTGTTGGAGGGGTTGATGTTCCTGGTGACGCCGGAGCCGTCGACCCATTCGCCGCCGATGAAGTTTTTCAGGATCGCAGTCATATCATTCCTCCAGGGAAAGTTTCTTACCGAACGAGGCAGGGACGCTTGTCGTCGAAGGTCCAGCCGGGGATCAGGTCCTGCATGGCAATAGCGTCATCGCGGGCGCCGAGTCCATGCTGCTTGTAGAGGTCATGCGCGGCGTCGATGGCCGCCCTGTCGATTTCGATACCCAGGCCCGGCCTGTCGGGGACCGCAATCTTGCCGCCCTTGATCCGGAGCGGCTCCCTGGTCAGCGCCTGGCCATCCTGCCAGATCCAGTGGGTGTCGATCGCGGTGACCTTGCCGGGGGCGGCGGCGCCGACATGGGTGAACATCGCGAGCGAGATGTCGAAATGGTTGTTGGAGTGCGAGCCCCAGGTCAGGCCGTTGTCGCGGCAGGTCTGGGCCACGCGCACCGAGCCCTGCATGGTCCAGAAGTGGGGATCGGCCAGCGGAATGTCCACCGCGCCGAGACGCAGCGCATGGGAGAGCTGGCGCCAGTCGGTGGCGATCATGTTGGTCGCTGTGGGCAGACCCGTGGCGCGGCGGAACTCGGCCATGATCTCGCGGCCGGAGAAGCCGGCCTCGGCGCCGCAGGGGTCCTCGGCATAGGCGAGGATGCCGTGCATGTCCTTGCAGAGGCTGACAGCCTCGTCGAGCGACCAGGCGCCGTTCGGGTCCAGCGTGACACGCGCGTTGGGGAAGCGCTTGGCGATCGCGGTGACGGCCTCGATCTCCTGCTCGCCGCGGAGCACGCCGCCCTTGAGCTTGAAATCGGCGAAGCCGTAATGATCGTGGGTGGCTTCCGCGAGCCGCACCACGGTCTCCGGCGTCATCGCCTCCTGATGGCGGAGGTTGAACCACTCCGCCTTGCCGGTCTCGCCCGTGACGTAGTCGAGCCTGGACTTGCTGATATCGCCGACGAAGAAGAGGTAGCCGAGCGTCTCGACGCTCTTGCGCTGCTGGCCTTCGCCGAGCAGCGCGGCGACCGGCAGGTTGAGATGCTGACCGAGCAGGTCGAGCAGCGCGGACTCGATCGCCGTGACCGCATGGATCATGACGCGCAGGTCGAACGTCTGCTTGCCGCGGCCGCCGGCGTCACGATCGGCGAAGGCGGTGCGGACGTCGGCGAGGATGTTGTTCATCGCGCCGACGGTCTTGCCGATCACGAGATCGCGCGCGTCCTGGAGCGTCTGCCAGATCTTCTGGCCGCCCGGCACCTCGCCGACGCCGGTGTGGCCGGCATTGTCGGTGAGGATGACGATGTTGCGGGTGAAGAACGGCGCGTGCGCGCCGCTTAAGTTGAGGAGCATGCTGTCGCGGCCCGCGACCGGGATCACCTGCATCGCCGTGACGACCGGTGCGCCGGCGACTGGCGCGCCGGAGATGTCAGTCTGGGCCATCGCACGCTCCTCCCTGTTGTCTTGTTATTCTGCAGCCTGTTGTGACGATCGGATGGCGGGCAGCTTCTTGACCAGCGCGGTCAGCTCCGCAATCTCCTGCTCGGTGAGATCGGTCAGCGGCGGGCGGACCGGGCCGGAGTCGCGGCCGATCACCTTCATGCCGGCCTTGATGATCGAGACCGCATAGCCCTTCTTGCGGTTGCGGATCGCGATCAGCGGCAGGATGAAATCCTTCAGCCCGGCATGGATCGTGGCGTGATCGCGCTTGCGCACCGCGGCGTAGAAGTTGGTCGCGAATTCCGGAACGAAGTTGAACACGGCCGAGGAGTAGGTCGTCACGCCCATGTCGAGATAGGGCAGCGCGAAGGTTTCCGCGGTCGGCAGGCCGCCGATATAGGTGAGGCGGTCGCCGAGCTTGGTGTAGACGCGGGTCATCAGCTCGATGTCGCCGATGCCGTCCTTGTAGCCGACGAGGTTCGGGCAGCGCTCGGCGAGACGGGCGAGCGTGTCGGGCTGAAGGATGGCGTTGTCGCGGTTGTAGACGATGACGCCGATCTTCACGGCGGCGCAGACCGCCTCGACATGGGCGGCAAGGCCGTCCTGCTCGGAATGGGTGAGATAGGGCGGCAGCAGCAACAGGCCGTCGGCGCCGGCCTTCTCGGCGCCAACAGCGATCTCGCGGGCGATCGCCGTGCCGTAGCCGGTGCCGGCGAGCACGGGCACGCGGCCCTTGGTCTCCTCGACGGCGATCTTGACGATCTGCGGGACCTCGGTCGGCGTCAGCGAGAAGAACTCGCCGGTGCCGCCTGCGGCGAACAGGCCCGCGACGTCATAGCCGCACAGCCAGTCCATGTTGGCGCGGTAGGTCGCCTCGTCGAAGGAGTAGTCCGCCTTGAACGGCGTGACGGGGAAGGACAGGAGGCCCGATCCGATCGTCTGGGCCATTTCCTGCGGGGTCATCTTGCTCATGGGCGCGGCTCCCTAATTGCGTGTTGTCGAGGACGCAAGCCTGCGCGTCCATGCGCCGTGGTTTAGGAGACCGTTCGATGCGCGTCCAAGCCAAAGCCTATATCGACCGATGCGAAATCAGCATCAATCTTCCATGGTCTCCGCGGAGGACAATTCACCGGCGATTTTGACCAGCGCCGACAGCAGCGGATTCTCGTCATCGCGGCGCCAGACCATGAACAGCTCGACCGGGACGCGCGTGCGCAATTTGAGCGGCCGCAGCCGCACGTCGGAGATCTTCAGGCTTGCGGCCGCGGCCGGCACGATGGCAAGGCCAAGGCCGGCCCGGACCATGGCGAGGATCGAGTGGATCTGGCTCAGATGCTGGACATAGCGCGGCAGCACGTCGGCGCGGGTGAACAGCGCCACCAGGAGATCGTGGAAGTAGCGGCTCTCATAGGGCGAGTACATCACGAACGGCTGGTCGTCGAAATCCTTGATGGTGATGCTGTCGGCGCTCGCCAGCGGATGCTTCTTCGGGATCGCGGCAAGCAGGGGCTCGGCGACGACGCGGCGGCTGGCCACTTCGGGGCGCGCGATCGGCGGCCTGAGCAGGCCGGCGTCGATCTGGCCGGAGCTGAGCGCCTCGAACTGGTCGCCGGAGACCATCTCCTTCAGCGAGAAATCGACTTCGGGCAGCTTGGCGCGGCAGGCCGCGACCAGCTCGGGGAGGAAGCCGTAGGCGGCCGCCGCCGTAAAGCCGATCTTGAGCGAGCCGGTCTTGCCCAGCGCGATGCGGCGGGCGACCTGCGAGGCGCTTTCCGCAAGCTTCAGGATGCGGCGCGCCTCCGGCAGGAAGCTGCGGCCGGCCGGCGTCAGGCGCACCGAACGGCTGGTGCGCTCCAGCAGCGGCGCGTCGATGATGTGCTCGAGCACCTGGATCTGCCGCGACAACGGCGGCTGGGTCATGTTCAGCCGCGCGGCGGCGCGGCCGAAATGCAGTTCCTCCGCCACCGTGACGAAACAGCGGAGCTGGTTGAGGTCGAACATCGATACATGCCTTAGATGAATAAGGCGTTTCCCCGGCACTTCTAGCATCGATCATCCCCAAAACAAAGACGGCGGCTTTTGAGCCGCCGTTGAGTTGCCTGGTCAAGCTCCCGCGGGAGCCCTCAGGAGGAACGTTTGAGCACCACCCGCTCGATCTTGCCCACCACGACGAGATAGGCGAACGCGGCGACCAGCGCATTGGCGCCGACGAACAGCAGCGCGCCATTGAAGGAGCCGGTCGCGGCCAGGATGTAGCCGATCACGATCGGGGTGGTGATCGAGGAGAGGTTGCCGAAGGTGTTGAACAGGCCGCCGGAGACGCCGCCGGCTTCCTTCGGCGAGGTGTCGGAGACGACAGCCCAGCCGAGCGCGCCGATGCCCTTGCCGAAGAAGGCGAGCGCCATGAAGCCGACCACCAGTGCATGTCCGTCGACATAGTTGCAGGCGATGATCGACATCGACAGCAGCATGCCGCCGACGATCGGAATCTTGCGCGCCATGGTCAGCGAACCGGTGCTGCGCAGGATCGCGTCCGAGATGATGCCGCCGAGCACACCGCCGATGAAGCCGCACAGCGCCGGCAGCGTCGCGACGAAGCCGGCTTGCAGGATCGACAGGCCGCGCTCCTTGACGAGGTAGACCGGGAACCAGGTCAGGAAGAAATAGGTCAGCGTGTTGATGCAGTACTGGCCCAGATAGACGCCGAGCATCATGCGGTTGGAGAGCAGCTGGCGGATGTGGTCCCACCCGGAGCCGGACTGAGGCGCACGTTCTTCCTTGGGCGCGTCGAGATCGACCAGCGCGCCGCCCTCCTTGATGTAGTCGAACTCCGCCTCGTTGATCCCAGGGTGCTCTTTCGGGCCGTAGATGGTCTTGATCCAGACCAGACCCATGATCACGCCGAGCGCGCCCATCACGAAGAACACGTAGCGCCAGCCGTAGTCATGCGCGATCCAGCCCATCAGCGGTGCGAAGATCACGGTCGCGAAATATTGTCCCGAATTGAAGAAGGCGGACGCGGTGCCGCGCTCGTTGCCGGGAAACCAGGCGGCGACGATGCGGGCATTGGCGGGGAAGGACGGCGCTTCCGCGACGCCGACAAGGAGGCGGAGTGCGAACAGCACGACGATGGCAGCGCCGGCGCTGAGGAAGCCGACCCAGCCCTGCATCAGCGTGAACAGCGACCAGACGATGATGCTGAAGGCATAGACGAGGCGCGAGCCGCAGCGGTCGAGCAGCCAGCCGCCCGGCACTTGGGCGATCACATAGGACCACCCGAAGGCCGAGAAGATCCAGCCCATCGCGACGGGATCGAGATGCAGCTCCTTGGAGAGCGCGGGGCCCGCGATCGAGAGCGTGGCGCGGTCGGCGTAGTTGACGGTCGTGACCAGGAACAACATGGTCACGATGAACAGCCTGACGCGAGACCTCCTCACGTCCGCTGCGGACACCACTGCGCTCATCACGCGCCTCCTTAGAACTCGAAATGTTTCCTCACCACGACTCCTAGAGGCGCGCGCGGCAAAGTGTCCAAGTTCAAGGGAGTATCGATCGATGCCGTTTTTGGATTGATGGAACGGCAGGTGGGAGGGAACGATCGTGAGGATGGAGACCGCGCTCGTCCCAATCGTCGTTCTGGCGAAAGCCAGGACGACTCGGGGAGATAGTATTCGTACTCACAGCGCGTCATTGCGAGCGCAGCGAAGCAATCCAGAATCTTTCGGCGGATGGACTCTGGATTGCTTCGCTGCGCTCGCAATGACGGTGTGGAGAGCGCTCGCTCTTGCTTCTATTGCCGCGCGCTCGGTAGCAGCTGCGGCAGCAGTCCCCGCGTCACGGGCGGCGGTACTGCGTCCAGCCCGAGCACGCTGCTTGCGGCCGGCAGCGCCGCATCCGCCATCGCGGCGTGGCCTTCGGCGCTTGGATGCACGGCGCCGCCATAGACGGCGGAGAGCACGCCCCAGGTGGCGTCGTGGATGTCGGTCGGCTGGCTCGCGGCCGGCAGGCCTTGCGGATAGGTCATCGCGGCGAAGTAGCTGTCATTGGCGTCGCGGATCCAGCGCGCGCGCGGCAGATAGGCGCGATACTCGGAGGCGCCGCGGCCGCACAGCATCGGCTGGCTCGCCGCGCTCACGATATCGGGATTGAAGCTCTGGCCGTTCTCGGCAAAACACGTGCGGTCGAATTCGGGATCGTTGCCCGCATGCGCGCAGAAGCCGTGATCGGCGAACGCTGCCTGATGCGCATCGACGAAGGTCATGCGGTCGGCTTCGGGATCGCGGCACAGCGCGCCGCGGGTGCAGGTGGCGAGCCCCTTCAGCTGCGGCAGGAATTCGGTGTCGACGAAGGTCGAGACGCGGGCGAGGCGCTGCGGATCGGCGTTGAAGGACGGATGAATGTCGAAGCCGGCGCGGCCGCCGCGGCAGGGCACGCCGCCATCGGCAAGCGCCGGATTGGCGTAGGAGACATAGACCACATGCGAGAGGTCGCCGCCGACCAGCGGCTTCAGCGCCTCGCGCAGCTTGACGAAATTCTGCGGCAGCTCGCGCGCCAGCGCATCGCGGGAATCGTCGACGCTCGCCATCACGCCGGAGCGGCGGAACAGCGCGCGCTCGGTCGCGGTGTCGACGATGACGTCGGCGACGAGACCGGAGAAGTAGACATCATTGGCACCGACCGAGAGCAGCACGAGATCGAGCGTGCGGTCCGGCTGGCGCTTCTTCGCCGCGGTGATCGCCTCGCGAAGCTCGGCGACCTGCGCGTTCACGCTGGTCTGGCAATTGCCGTTCTTGCTGGGCGCGCATTCGCGGGCGCGCTGCGAGCCGAGCAGCCCGTCGCCGATGCTGGCGCCGGTGCAGGCGAGCGGCAGAAAGGTCACCGCGATGTGGGTGTAGCGCACCGCGAGCGCCAGCGCGGTGCGGGCCTGGTAACTGTAGAGCGAGCGGTGGCAGGGGGAGTTGAACCAGAGCGCGCCGTAGCGCTGCCAGTTGGCGAGCGTATCCGGCGCCTCGCAGGCGCGGCCGCCTTTATAGCCGGCGCGGCTCGGCCGGTAGTACTGCGCGCCGGCGGTGCCGAGATAGGAGCGGAAGCAGAAACCTTCGTCCGACAGCGCCAGCGGCCGGTCGGGATTGCCTTCGCCCGAGGCGATGCTGTCGCCGAGGCCGGCGACGAAGATGTCGCGGACCTGGATCTCGGTCTGAACGCGCTGGGTCGGATCGGAGCCGGAGGAGACGTCGACGCTCGCGACCGTCTGCCGGAGGTAGCGGACGCGCAGATTGACCGGCTCGGCACAGTCGAAGGTCGAGGTCTGCGGCCCGTCGCCGTCGTCGAACGACCAGGCGCAGGTGGCGCCGACCGGCACCGCGCCGGTCAGGCGCACGGTCACCGGATGGTCGATCGGGGTGAGGTAATTCTCTTTGACGTTGTCGCGGGTGCAGGGCTGGTTGACCCGGCCCTGGAGGTCGATGCAGAGCCGGTTGACCATGTTGCGAGCCCAGCCGCGGCCCTCGCTCTGGAGCTCCAGCGACTGTTCGGCGGCGAGGATGCTGCGGTTACGCGCGTTCTCCACATGAAGCAGAAAGTCGCGCTCCTCGCGGAACAGGCGGAAGCGGTTGCGCACCTCCCAATTGATCTGCATGGCGCCGGCGTCCTGCGCCACTGCGCGCTCGGGCGGCAAAGCGGTCAAAATCCCGGCAAGCAGCAGGGCGCCCGCGAAGAAGGTGCGAAGAGATGGTCGGATCATGGCCCGCGTGTTCAACGGCAAAGTTGAGGCGGAAATAAGAGAGGATTGCTCCCCCCGCCCGCAACCTTGTCTGACGATTTTTGCGGGCGCCGTCCAGCGCCCTAGCGCTTGCTGGCCTGTCGCAGCGACCGCTCGCGCTCCATTGCCGCCACCTGCTTGGGCAGGTTGGCCTGGGCGCAGGCCTCCGCCAGCCGCCGTCGCTCCTGCCAGGGCTCGACCACGTTCATCCAGAGCTCGCGCGTGCCCATGATGGAGATGGCGAGGCCGAACGGGATCACGAAATAGAGCAGGCGGAACACCAGCAGCGTCGCCAGAAGCTGCTCGCGGCCGAATTCCGGCAGCGCCACCAGCATGGCGGCATCGAATACGCCGATCGAGCCGGGGGCATGGCTGGCAAAGCCGAGCAGCGTCGCCAGGATGAACACGACCGCCAGCGACAGGAAGTCGATCGGCGGAGTGGCCGGTATCAAGAGGTACATTGCCGTGGCGCAGAAGCCGAGATCGACCACGCCGATCAGGATCTGCACCAGCGTCAGCGGCGCCGAAGGCAACACCACCTTCCAGCCCTTCTGGCCGAGCTCGCGGCGTTTCTCGCCCATGCAGAGCCAGACCAGATAGGCGCCGATCGAGGCGAGGCCGCCGAGCGCGATCAGCCGGTTGATCGACGAGGGCAGCTGATCCATGTAGGAGGCGGCATCGGGATGGACGGCCATGCCGATCGAGAGCACGAAGATGTTACCGAGCCAGAAGGTCAGGCCCGACAGGAAGCAGATCTTTGCGACGTCGATCGCGTTCAGCCCGTAATCCGAATAGATCCGGAAGCGGATCGCGCCGCCGGTAAAGACGGTGGCGCCGATGTTGTGGCCGATCGAATAGGACGTGAAGCTGGAGAGCGCTGCAATGCGATAGGGCACGTGCTTCTTGCCGATCGTTCGCAGTGCAAAAAAATCGTAGAAGGTCAGCGTACAGAACGCGAAGAAGACGCAGATCGCCGCCAGCCCGATATTCCCGCGGGGAATCTCGGTCAATGCGGTCAGGATGACGCCGGTATCGATACCTTTGAGGGTCCGCACCAGCGTGGTGATTGCGAAGGCGATGATGAAGACGCTCGCGGCAATTCCGAGCCGTCGCCAGCCAATCCATCTCTTGAAGCCGCGTTTCAACGCGGGCAGCAGTCCGTGCATTCATCCTCCCGGCAGGGGGCAAGACCGACAAGGCCAGGCATTGGCCAGTCGGGCGCGATGGTTGCCAAAGGCAGGCGTCGATCGCTAGGCATGATCCAGTTCATTTAAGACAAAAACGGTGACTTGTGCAGCCCTTGACAAGGATAGGTTCTGTGCCGAACCGGCGACTTTTGTCATATGTGGTTCACATCGGACGCGCGTTAAGCATATGAGTCGCCAAACCGGCCAGGCCCGCGCGTTCGTATATTGGCATGCTTTCATATCGTGCCGTCCGCGGCATTGTTCCAGCGCAAGCGATGCCGGCTTTTTTGGAACGTCGATGCCGCGTGCCCGTTAGCGCCCCATCAGCAATCGAACATGGCGGGAATATGCGGCTATTCGTGCGAGCCGGTGCCCCCGTGTTCCCGAAACCCAAGAGGATCGGAACGATGGGACTGTTCACAAAAGACATCAAGACCATGAACGACCTGTTCGTGCACCAGCTCCAGGACATCTACTATGCCGAGCAGCAGCTCACCAAGGCGCTGCCGAAGATGGCCGACAAGGCCACCGACCCGCAGCTGAAAAAGGGCTTTTTGACGCACCTCGAGGAAACGAAGCAGCACGTCAAGCGGCTCGAGGAAGTGTTCAAGATGCACGGCGCACAGGTGAAGGCGGTCGACTGCCCGGCGATCGACGGCATCATCGAGGAGGCCGACGAGACCGCCGGCGAGGTCGCCGACAAGGCGGTGCTGGACGCTGCGCTGATCAATGCGGCGCAGGCCGCCGAGCATTACGAGATCGTGCGTTACGGCAGCCTGATCGCCTGGGCCAAGCAGCTCGGCCGGAGCGACTGCGCCGCCGTGCTCGCCAAGACGCTCGAGGAAGAGAAGGCGACCGACAAGAAGCTCACGGCGCTCGCCGAGAGCAAGGTGAATCTGCGCGCGGCGAGCTAGCGCTGGTGTAGCCTGGAAAGCGCCGCGCGGTGGTTCGCGCGGCGCTTTTGCCCTTGCTTGCCACGGCCGTCGTCATTCCCCGCCTGCGCGGGCGACGACGCCGAGTTTCGGGTGGGCACGCTCGCCACACATCCATCCTTCGGCCATTGTCGAAACATGACGGCAGGCCGGAAGCCTATATGTCGCGTGGGGCTGCAACCGAGGTGGCAGCATGCGAGCAAGCACCATCAAATACGAAGCCTTCGACGACGGAGCCGGCGCGCCGCGCGCCTCATCGCGTCCTGCGACCTCCCTGACGTTGGCCGCGATGAGTCTCGGCTATGGCGTGGTGCAGCTGGACGTCACCATCGTCAACACCGCGCTCGACGCGATGGGCAGGGCGCTCGGCGGCGGTGTCGCCGAGCTGCAATGGGTCGTCAGCGCCTATACCATTGCCTTTGCCGCCTTCATCCTGACGGCCGGCGCACTCGGCGACCGGATCGGCGCCAAGCGCGTCTTCATGGCCGGGTTCGCTATCTTCACTGCGGCCTCGCTCGCCTGTGCGTCGTCCCCCAATGCAATCGTGCTGATCGCGGCACGACTGGTCCAGGGCCTAGCGGCGGCGATCCTGGTGCCGAATTCGCTGGCGTTGCTCAATCATGCCTATGCCGACGACCGCGCGCGCGGCCGCGCCGTCGCGATCTGGGCTGCCGGAGCGAGCCTAGCGCTGACCGCGGGCCCCTTCGTCGGCGGCGCGCTGATCACGCTGGTCGGGTGGCGCGCGATCTTTCTCGTCAACCTTCCGATCGGCCTCATGGGCCTTTGGCTGAGCTGGCGTTATGCGACGGAGACCACGCGCGCGCCCTCGCGCGAGATCGATCTGCCCGGCCAGCTTACGGCAATCGGCGCGCTGGGGGCGCTCGCCGGCGCGATCATCGAGGGCGGCGCGCTTGGCTGGGACCATCCGGCCGTGCTCGCGGCCTTCGCTTCAGCCCTCGTCCTCGCCGTGCTGTTCGTCTGGCGGGAGAGCCGCGCGGCGCAGCCGATGCTGCCCTTGTCCCTGTTCGGTCACCGGCTGTTTACCTTGACCGCGCTCGTCGGCCTGCTCGTGAACATCGCGATCTACGGCCTGATCTTCGTGCTCAGCCTGTACTTCCAGAGGATCAACGGGCTGTCGGCGTGGTGGACCGGACTTGCCTTCGTGCCGATGATGGCCGCGGTGCTCCCGGTCAATCTGCTGGCGCCGCGCCTCGCCGAGCGCGTCGGTCCGTGCCCGACCATTGTCGTCGGCGCCTTTATCTCGGCGCTCGGCTGTCTCGGCCTGATCTGGATCGAGGCTGATACGAGCTATTGGATGATCTGCGCGCAGATGATCGCGATCAGCGGCGGACTTGGGCTGCTGGTGCCGCCGCTGACCTCGACCCTGCTGGGCAGCGTCGAGAAGGCGCGCTCCGGCATCGCGGCGGGCGTCCTGAACGCGACGCGGCAGACCGGCAGCGTGCTCGGCGTTGCGCTGTTCGGCTCGCTGGTGGCCTCGAAAGGTGCATTCATGACCGGCCTGCACGCATCGCTGGTGGTATCGGCCACCGTCCTGCTGCTCGCCGCCGCCGTGATCGGGATCGGCGCGCCTTCGCGAAGATGAACAATGTGAGCAAACGCACACATCTTCCGTTCACCATCGCCGAACCCAGCACATAGCCGGTTACCGACTGTCCATCTCTGCCCGCTCTAGTGCGGGTCGGATAGGGGCCGGCAATGTATCAAGTTCTTTACTGTCTCACGGACCAGCATGACTGGCGCCTCGTCGCACTCGGCGGCGCAGTGTGCCTGCTCGCGAGCGCGGCGGCGATCAGCCTGTTCCAGCGCGCGCGTGCGGCAAGCGGCGGTGCTCGCGTATCGTGGATCGCGCTGGACGCCGTCGTCGCAGGCTGCGGCATCTGGGCAACCCATTTCATTGCGATGCAGGCCTACGGGCCGGGCGCCGGCGGCGCCTACAACATCCCCGTGACCGTTCTGTCGCTGATCTTCGCGATTGCGGTCACCTTCGTCGGGCTGAGCATCTCGGTGTCAGCGACGCGGACGATTCCGGTCGCGCTCGGTGGCGCCGTCGTTGGCGGCGGCGTTGCCGCAATGCATTACACCGGCATGATGGCGCTCGAGATTCCCGCGCGCATCGGCTGGGCGACCGACACCGTGGCGGTCTCGATCGTTCTCGGTATCGTCTTTGGATCGCTTGCGCTGGTCGTCGCGGGGCGGCGCGACGGCGTGGCGAATGCGCTCGGTGCGACGGTGCTGCTGACCGTCGCCATCGTCTCGCATCATTTCACCGCCATGGGCGCCGTGGAGCTGACGCCGGATCCTTCGATCGTCATCAGCGGCATGTCGATCCCGCCGGCCTCCTTGTCGGTCCTTACCGCCAGCGCGGCCGTCGCGATCATCGCGATCGCGCTCGCAGCGGCTGTGCTCGACCGCCGCGCCAAGGGCGAATTGGGACGCCAGCAGGTCGTGCTCGATACCGCGCTCGAGAACATGTCGCAGGGGCTGTGCATGTTCGACGCGGACGGCAAGATCATGCTGTTCAACGAGCGCTACGCGGCGATGCTTCGTCGCACCGATATCGCGCTGACCGGCCGCCTCTTGGTCGACGTGCTGCGGGAAGAGCAGGCCAAGGGCCAGTGGCAGGGCGATGCGGATGAATTCTTTGCGCGCCTCGTGGTCGACGCGCGCGAGGGCCGCACGACCAGCCAGGTCGTCAACCGGTTTGGCCGCTCCATCCGGGTCGTCAACCAGCCGATGCAGGGCGGCGGCTGGGTCGCGACCTTCGAGGACATCACCGAATGGCTGGAGGCGCAGGCGAAGATCTCGCACATGGCGCGTCATGACGCGCTGACCGGTCTGCCGAACCGCGTGCTGTTCCACGAGCAGCTCGAGCAGGGACTGCGCCGGACGGGTTCGGGCGACCAGCTCGCGGTGCTCTGCCTCGATCTCGATCACTTCAAGGACATCAACGACTCGCTCGGCCATCCCATCGGCGACGCGCTGCTCAAGGAGGTCGGCCGCAGGCTGAAGGCCACCGTCGGCGAGAGCGACACGGTGGCGCGGCTTGGCGGCGACGAATTCGCAGTGGTCCAGATCGGACGGTCGGAGGAAGCCGCAGCGAGGTGCCTTGCCGGCCGCCTCGTCGAGGTGATCTCGGCGCCTTACGAGATCGACGACCATCAGATCGTCATCGGTGTCTCGATCGGCATCTCGCTGTCGCCGCAGGACGGCAGCAACGCGGACGAGCTTCTGAAGAACGCCGACCTTGCGCTGTACCGCGCAAAGGCGGACGGCCGCGGCACCTACCGCTTCTTCGAGACCGGCATGGATGCGCGCGCACAGGCGCGCCGTCTGTTGGAGATGGATCTCCGCGCAGCGCTGCAACGCGACGAGTTCCAGCCGTACTATCAGCCGATCCGCGACGTCGCCAGTGGTCGCGTCGTCGTCTTCGAGGCGTTGCTGCGCTGGAACCATCCGCAGCGCGGCCTGATCGCCCCCATCAACTTCATTCCGCTGGCCGAGGAGACCGGACTCATCGTCCAGCTCGGCGAATTCGTGCTGCGTTCCGCCTGCACCGACGCGGCCACCTGGCCCGACGATGTCGATGTCGCGGTCAACCTGTCGCCGGTGCAGTTCAGGAATCCGAACCTGATCGCATCCGTGACCGCGGCGCTGACCGTCTCGGGACTGCCGGCGCGCCGGCTCGAGCTCGAGATCACCGAATCCGTGCTGCTTCAGAATAGCGAGGCGACGCTGACCACCCTGCACGAGCTGCGCGCCATGGGGGTGCGGATCTCGCTCGACGATTTCGGCACCGGCTATTCGTCGCTGAGCTATTTGCGCAGCTTCCCGTTCGACAAGATCAAGATCGACCGCTCCTTCGTGTCGGAGCTCGCGACGCGGGAGGATTCCATGGCGATCATCCGCGCCGTGACCGGGCTCGGCCGCAGCCTCGGCATCGTGACCACCGCGGAAGGTGTCGAGAACGACGCGCAGCTCGAGCTGCTCAGGCGCGAGGGCTGCACCCAGGCGCAGGGCTATCTGTTCAGCAAGCCGCGGCCTGCCTCGGATGTGGCGTTGATGCTGGAGCGCCCGCGGCTGCGCGCCTCGGCCTAGAAAGGCTAGCCGCGGCGCAGCGCGAAATGCGCGCCGCAGAATGCCATCACGGCGCCAAGGCACAGCGCGGCGAGCCCGGCAAGCACGCCCGAGACCGTCGGGATCGGGCTCGGGGCCGAGGCCACCTGGCCGGCGCCCGCAAGCAGGAGCACGCCGACCGCGATCAGGAATTGCCGCATCCGTTGCGGGATCTGGCCGTGGGCGGCGCTCTGCATCAATGTCGCCGTGAAATACCCGCCGGAAAAGCCGACCGTGGCGATCAGCCACCAGGCGATCGCAGCGCCCGCCGGAATGAACTCATGCGTGTCGGAGCGCCAGAGGCCGCCGAGGTCGAGCCCGTAGCGCGCGCCCAGCATGTGCACCGCGAGCGCGAGCAGCACGCCGCAGATCACGGCAGCCCCGAGAATCAGGCGGCGCGGAAAAAAGGTCGTCTCAGCCATGCCCCGCTTGTAGGATGGGCGAGGGCGACCGCGCAAGCGGGTCGCAGACCGGATTGCGCGGTCGGGATTGCAGACGGGATCGATTGTCGAGATGCGGGTTTCGGACGCGCAGGGCGCCCCAGGCGCGAGCTATGCCTACAAGGCGTCGCTGATCGGCTCGGCGCATCGTTTCGAGCTGACCGACGCGGGGCTGTCCTGGCACATCGGCGGCCGTTCCGGCCTGTGGCGCTACGACGAGATCAGCGCAATCCGGTTGTCGTTCCGCCCGGTGTCGATGCAGCAGCACCGCTTTCGCGCCGATGTCAGCCGCAGCGGTGGCGGCCGCATCGCGATCCTGTCGACGAGCTGGCAGACTGCGGCGCTGATGGCGCCGCAGGACAATGGCTTTCGCGACTTCATCGTCGAGCTCCATGCGCGGATGGCGAAAGCAGGCAGCCGCGCGGTGCTGACGGCAGGCCTCGGCCGCAACACCTATGCCGCGGTGCTGGCGTTCATGGCGGTGCTGACGGTGGCGATGACTGGGCTCCTGATCCGCGCGCTCATGATCGACGCCTTCGCCGGCGCGTTGTTCATCCTCGGCTTTGCCGCGCTGTTCGCCTGGCAGGTCGGCGGCTTCGTGCGGCGCAACCAGCCGCAGAGCTACAGCTTCGATCGCGTGCCGAAGGCCTTGTTGCCTTAGCTGCAATCGGCCGCAATCAAACGTGACTTCGCGCCCCGGTGCCGGTGTCGCATCGTGCTGCCATGTCAGCGATGGATTGCAGCACGCGCCGGCCTGCGGCGGATGAGATCGCCAGGATCAACCGCACGCATCTGATCGACACGCCGCTCCGGCCGGCCGACCTCTTGTTCATGTTCGGCACCCGCGAGGACACCGCACTCCGCGCCGACACCGCCGCAAGGCTGTGGCGCGAGGGCTTGTTCCGCTGGTCGATTGTCAGCGGCGGCGTGACGCCGGGCTCGGAGCAATCCGAGTGCACCATCATCAAGGCGGCGATGGTCGCGGCGGGCATTCCGGCGGACCGGATCCTCGAGGAGCATGGCGCGACGAATACCGGCGAGAACGTGATCTTCTCGCTGCCGGTCATCGACGCGGCGCTTGGGCTGCAAAATATCCGCAGCGTGATCTGCCTCGGCAACACCTGGACCGCGCGTCGCTACCCGATGACGCTGCACCGGCACTGGCCCGAGGTCGAGAAGATGCTGCTCACCGTCGACAGCTTTGCGACGCCGCGCGCGCTCTGGCACACCGATGTCGAATTTCGCCGTCGTGTCCTGCATGAATGGGACAAGATCGAGCCGTACAAGGCGAGGGGCTTTATCGCGGAATGGCCGGAGGGCTGACGGGCAAGATTCTAGTTTTGACGCGTTTTCTTTACGCGAACCGGTATCCACTTCGCTCGAAAACGCTCAGGTTACTCCGTCGAGTCAAAGTCCTCTTCCTTGGTGCCGAGCAGCGAGACGAGCGTGCGCAGGCCTGAATCTAGCTGCTCGAACGTGGGCGGGGCGAGCGCGAGACGCACCGCATTCGGCGCGTGACCATGCGCGATTGCAAAAGTCGAGGACGGCGTCAGCGCGATGCCGCGCCTGGCGGCTGCGGCAACGAAGGTCTGCGAACGCCAGTGCGGCGGTAGCGTGAGCCAGAGATGATAGGAGCGCGGGTCGGCGGCGAACTGGTAGCCGGCCAGCAGCCTGGCCGCGGTCTGCTGGCGGCGCGCGGCGTCGATGCGCTTCAGGCGCGTCAGCTCGGCGACGGTGCCGTCGGCCATCAGCCGCTGCCCGGATGCGAGCGCATGGCCGGAGGCGATCCAGCCGCCGGTGCGAACCGCGCTCATCACGCTCTCGCGCAGACGCGGCGGGGTGACGAGGATGCCGAGCGCAAGGCCCGGCGCGACCTTCTTCGACAGGCTGTCGATCACGATGCAGCGGTCCGGCCCGAGCGCGGCCAGCGGCGTGTCGTCGGCGAGGAAGCCGTAGACGGCGTCCTCGATGATGGTCAGATCGAGCTTCTCGGCGACGCGCATGATGTCGGCGCGCCGCGTCGCGTTCATGGTGACGCCGAGCGGGTTCTGGATGATGGGCTGGAGATAGAGCGCCGACAGGTGTGCCTCGCGATGCGCCTTCTGGATGGCGTCGGGCCGCGCGCCATGCTCGTCCATCGAAATCGGGACCAGCGTCACGCCGAGCCGCGCCGCGATGCTCTTGACGTAAGGGTAGGTGAGCGCCTCGACGCCGCAGCGGCCGCCGGTGGGGACGAGCGCTGTGAGCGCGGCCGCGAGCGACTGCTTGCCGTTGGCGGTGAAGATGATCTGCTCGGCCTGCGGCGCAAAGTCCTTGCGCCCGAGATAGGCGGCCGCCGCATTGCGCGCGCTCTTGGTGCCGGTGCTGGTCGAGACGCGCAGCGCGGATTCCAGCGCGTCGACGCGCTCGAGCCCGGCAAGGCTCTTGGCGATCATGGCCCATTGCTGCGGCAATAACGGATAATTGACCTCGAAGTCGATCCGCGCGTCGCGCGGCTCGCTCAGCGCCTCGACTTCGCGCCTGATGTCGCCGGAGATGAAGGTGCCGCGGCCGACTTCGCCGACCACGAGGCCGCGGCGGAGCAATTCCGTATAAACCCGGCTCGCGGTCGAGACCGCAATGCCACGGTCATAGGCAAAATTGCGCTGCGGAGGCAGCCGGTCGCCGGGCCTTAACGTGCCATTAGAGATATCCGAGGCAATGGCATCGGCAAGCTTCACATACTCGAACTTGGACATTATTGCACCGAGAGCAATGTTTTCCTTGCTCCGAGAAGTGTACTGGAGCATTTAAGTTCCATCAAGGTCCGCGTTGAGCTGAGGAGAGCGAGAGCAATCCTATGGCAAATGAGGTGCAGGCGCTCCAGCGTCTGCGCCAACGGCGCCCGCTTCGCCGCGTGGACAATAGGCCGGAGAAGAAAAATGACCACGATCTCGCAAGCTGCCGGGCGGAGTTTACGCCCATCCTCGTCGAGCGGATTTTTCCGCGCTCTCGCCAGCGCCATCCATGCGCTGTTCGACCGCCTGGAGCGCCGCTCCGCCGTCAAGACGCTGAGCGAACTCGACGACCACGCCCTGCGCGACATCGGGATCACGCGCAGCCAGATCGAGGACGCGGTCTACGGGCAGTTCAAAGCCGAGATGACGCGGTATCTGTAACGTGCTTTGACGTCCGCCGTGCCCGGTAGATCTGGGCGCGGTGACCTCGCAATGACGGAGTGCGGGCACGGGCATCGCTCTATCAACTGATATCTCACTCGCAGACACACTTTCGCATCCTCGCGGCTTGTTTCGCCCGAGCTTTGCTTCGTCGCGTCACGCCCAACGAAAGAGGGCGCAGGGAAGACCGGGAGCCGGCTGGCTCCCATTGACCGCCATGCGAGAAGCGGATTGCGCTACGATGCACAGCGGGAAACAGGGCAACCGGAGACATCCCGGCCTTCCCTGCGCAGTGGTTGGAACGGCTTATGTCGTGCTCTCCCCGGGGAGCGATGCACTATTGCCCCCGTCGCCTTGCGGATGGCTGACGCGCGCGGTCCGGTCGGGCCGCACACATCACCGCAAGACTTGGCGCACAGACCCCGGGCGCCAGGACGACACGATTTGGCCGTACGCCGATCACACCGGTCGTGCGCGCGACGTCCTCGCTCACGGTTGCCCGCCCTGCGAAACCCTTCGCGCCGATGCAACTAGCGTCCACCGCCGCCCGGCCCGCGTTCGTGACGATCGCGATACGCCCCTCTTCCTTGGGCCGGAGTGAGGCGACACATACGCCGTTTCCGAATTTCGGTAAAGTGGAATATTTTGGGCGGCGGGAATTGACCTGCCGTTTGGGTGTTTTGCCCGACGGGCAACGCAAGGGCTTGTAGCCCGGAACAACAGGCTACGGAGCAGCCCTCAGTGCCTGACCACCAGCACCGAGCACTTCGCGTAGCGCACCACGTGCCCGGCATTGGAGCCGAGGAAGTAGGTGCGCATCGCCGGCCGGTGCGAGGTCATCACGATCAGATCGGCCTTCATGTGCACGGCTTCCTCCAGAATCTCGTGGTAGATGCCGCCCTGGCGGACCACGCTGGAGATGTGGGAGGCCTCGATGCCGGATTCGCGCGCGACGATGGCGAGCGCTTCCTCCGAGGTCTGGCGCTGCTGTTCGTCGAAATCGGCCGGCACGTATTCTGCCAGCATCACCGGCGTCATCGGCAGCACGTTGAGCAGGCGCACCGTGCCGCTCCAGGTCTGCGACAGCGTTGCCGCGGTCGCGATCGCCGGCTTGGCGAGATCGGTGTCGGCGAGGTCGATGGGCACGAGGATGGACTTGAACATCTGCGCCTCCAAATCTTCCAGTCAGCTCTCGATCAGCTGCATCAACCGGTCGAGACCCGCGGGTCTCATCCCGATCGAAGCAGCTTGGGGCTGACGAACAGCACCAGCTTGCCGCGGCGGTAGGCCACGTCCCCCCAATCCTTGACGTCAAAGTCGAAGATCGCAAGCCCCGCGGTGGGCAGGTTGTGGGTGAGCGCCTTGGCGCCGGCCGGATCGCCGCCGCCCATCAGCATCAAGGCGATCTCGTGCATGCCGGGATTGTGACCGACCAGCAGCAGCCGCTTCGGGTTGCCCGGGTTGGTTGCAGTGCGAATGGATTTTAGGATCTGCGCGGGATCGGCGCCGTAGAGTTCCGGCAGGACCTCGACCTCAGGCGCGGGGACGCGGCCCTTCATCGTCGCCCAGGCGATGTCCCAGGTCTGCCGGGCGCGGACGGCATGCGACACCAGCACGGTATCGGGGAAGGGGGGATGGGAGGCGATCCAGTCGCCGATTTCGGCGGCATCCCTGTGGCCGCGGTCGTCGAGCCGGCGATCCTGGTCACGGCCGCTCGGCGCGTCAGTCTCGGTCTTGGCGTGACGCAGCAGCATCAAACGGCGCATGGCACTCTCGAATCGTTGCACGTCCAGAATAATCTACAGGCGCCGGTTGAGGACAAGGTGACAAGCGCCCGATCGGTCCTTTAAAGCGCGATGAGATTTGGACAAACCCTCATCGCGCTTTAAATTTTTGTTCTGAGCATGATCTTTTCGGAAAACCGCTGCACACTTTTCCGGATCATGCTCTAAGAAAACGATATGAGCGAGACTTTCACAAGCGTGTCCCAGGAAGAAGCCGGCTTTCGCGAGCGCGCGCGGCTGTCGTTCGATCTCGACGCCGATATCTGCGTGATCGGGGCAGGGCTTGCCGGGCTCTCCATTGCACTGGAGGCGGCCCGGCTCGGGGCCAGTGTCGCGGTGCTCGAGGGCCGCCATATCGGCTGGAACGCCTCCGGCAACCAGCTCGGCACCGTGATGCCGGGCTTTGCGCTGCCGCTCACCGAGCTGATCGAGCGCATCGGCTTCGAGGACGCGCGCGAATTGTGGACGCTGTCGAAGGAGGGAGCCGAGTTCGTCCGCGCCAACGCCACCGAAGAGAACATGCCGGGGATCGCCCCGAGCGACGGCGTGCTCGAGGTCTCCAACGTCGACACCGGCGACAGGTTGATCAGCCGGTTGCAGATGCTGCACGAGGATTTCGACACCGAGGTCGAGGGCTGGCAGGTCGATCGCGTCCGCGAGGTGCTCAAGACCGATCATTACTTCCACGGCGTGTACTATCCGAGGGCATTCCAGGTCGACGGCCGCAAATACGTGCATGGTCTTGCGGCGCTGGCGCGGCGGGCTGGCGCCCGCATCTTCGAGGATACGCCGGTGGTCAGCATCGACCATTCCGGCATCCGCAAGCGGATCGTCACGCCGTCGGCGCGGCTGCGCGCGACGCACATCGTGCTCGCCGGCAACATCCATCTCGGCGCGCCCTTGAGGCGCCTGTCGGAGACGCTGCTGCCGGTCTGGCGCTATGCCGGCATCACCGCGCCACTCGGCGAGCGCGTGCACGAGATCATCGCCTTCAAGGGATCGGTGATGGATTCCGACGGCGTCGATCATTTCCGTATCGTCGACGGCGACCGGCTGATGTGGGAGAGCCCGGAGACCACCTGGGCCGCACGGCCGCAGCGCTTTGCAGGCAGCGTCAGGCGGCGGATCCGGACGATCTTCCCCCAGTTCGGCAATGTCGAGATCACCGATATGTTCGGCGGCGCGACCGGCCAGACCGTGCACGGCATGCCGCAGATCGGCCAGTTGCGCAAAGGCCTGTGGGTGGCGAGCGGGTTCGGCCGCCAGGGCATGAACACCTCGGCCATGGCCGGGCAGATGATCGCGCGCAGCATCCTGTGGGGCGACGAGCGCTGGCGGCTGTTTTCGCCGTTCGAGCTGGTCTGGGCGGGCGGCGCGACCGGACGGGTCGCGGGTCAAGTGGTCGGGATCTGGGGCAGGACGAGCTCCGCCGCCGCAGGTACGCTCGCCCGCTACCGCGAGCGGGCGCGGGTCAAGGACAGGGAACGCGAGGCGCGGCTGGCCGAAGCCAACCGGGCTGCCGGCACCGGTCCGCGCCGTCCGCCGCCGGGTGTACGGCCGCGGCCGGCCCCGCCGCGGAAACCCGCGACTGAAGCCTTGGAACCGGCCTCGCACGACGACAGCGTCTCGCAATAAGTTGAGAAAAATCGCGCCTGGACGTGTAACGTCGGCCGCTAGAACCCGTATCTCAGGGCGTGGACTCGCGCACGGAGAATGAGATGTTTGACCGCCGCATCCTGCTAACGACTGTCGCCGGCCTGTTCGGCCTTTCCGCCTTCCGCTGGCTGAGAGGGACACCTGCCGAGGCCGGCGAGAAGGCCGCGGAAACGTTCGAGATCACGAAGACCGAGGCCGAATGGCGTGCCCAGCTCACGCCGCAGCAATACGAGATTTTGCGCAATCACGGCACCGAGCGGCCGGGCTCCAGCCCGCTGCTCAAGGAGCACCGCAAGGGCGTTTTCGCCTGCGCCGGCTGCGACCTGCCGCTGTTTGCGTCCGACACCAAGTTCGAGAGCGGCACCGGTTGGCCGAGCTTCTATCAGCCGATCGAGGGCAATGTCGGCAAGACCGAGGACCGCACCTACGGCATGCTCCGCACCGAGGTGCATTGCCGGCGCTGCGGCGGCCATCTCGGCCACGTCTTCGACGACGGTCCGAAGCCCACTGGATTGCGCTACTGCATCGACGGTTTCGGGCTGGTTTTCCACCCGGCCGCCGCGTCCGCGACATAGCACTCGCTGGAGTCATTCCGGAGCGATGCGTGAGCATCGAATCCGGAATCTCGAGATTCCGGGTTCGGTCCTACGGACCGCCCCGGAATGACCCGATGCCCCGGCAATTGTTGCCGGCCCGGCAATTGTGCCCCGGTCATCCGACCGGGGTCCATTCATTTAAGCCATTGATTTCATAGAAATACCCGCCTTGGCATAGCCCTTGCGACTGTCTCTCCCGACTGCGGCCCTGGTCGACCGGCCGCCGAGATCGGATTTGGAGACAAAGTTATGGGTATCTTCGATGCAATGAACACCTCTGTGGGTGGTCTGCAGGCGCAGTCCTACGCGCTTCAGAACATTTCCGGCAACATCGCGAACTCATCCACCACCGGTTACAAGGGCATCGGGACCAGCTTCGTCGATCTCATCCCGGACGCCTCGGTCCCGAGCAAGCAGGTCGCGGGCGGTGTGACGGCCAACGCGAAAGCGACCATCACCACCCAGGGCACGATCTCGTCCTCCTCCGTCGCGACCAACATGGCGATCACCGGCGACGGCTTCTTCTCGATCCAGAAGGCGACTAGCGTCGTCGACAACCTGCCGCAGTTCGGCGGCGTCACCTACTACACCCGCCGCGGCGACTTCCAGCTCAATTCCAACGGCAATCTGGTCAACGGCGCCGGCTACTACCTGATGGGCGTCACGGTCGACCCGAAGACCGGCAACCCTCAGGGCAACGTGGCGACGGTCCTGAAATTCCAGAACAACTTCATTCCGGCGCAGGCGACCACTTCGATCCAGTACGCGGCGAACCTGCCGACCCAGCCGAACACGGCGGCGAGCTCGACCGCAGCCAGCAAGACGCTGCTGGCGGCTGGCGGCCTGAACCCGTCGGACTTCCAGGCCAACCCGCTGCCGGTGGGCACGCCGCCCGCGCCCTATACCAGCGCGACGGTGTCCGGTGCAGCCGCCACCGGCAACATCCGCTCGGCCTATTCGTCGACGACGGGGACGGGCACGGTTCCGCTCCAGAACAACTCGTCCGCAGTGGCTTCGACCTCCACGTCCCTTGACAACACCGTGGGCACGCATCTCGCCTCCAGCATTCTCACCGCGCTGAGCGGCCAGGTCCTGACGATCAACGGCAGCAACACGATCACCTTCAACGGTGGTACCACCGTCTCGACGGTCGGCAACAACACCACGATCGGTCTCGGCGCAGGCACGACGGCCACGGTGGCCAGCATCCTGAACGCGATCCAGACCGCCGGCGGCGCCGGCGTTACGGCCTCGCTCTCCGCCAGCGGCAACATCCAGATCTCGACCGGCACCGGCACCGACGTGTCGATCGGCAGCGGCACGGCAGCCACGGCGCTCGGCATCAGCAGCGTGACGCGCGGCGGCAACGTGCTGTCCTCGCCCGCGCTCACCGGCGCCACGGTGCTGAGCGGCAGCGCGACCGCCGGCGGCGCCGAGGTGCTCTCGTCCGGCTTTTCGGCAGGCCCGCCCGCCGACACCATCACCGTCAACGGCCAGACGCTGACTTTCATGGCCTCGGGTGCCTCCGGTCCGAACCAGATCAACATCACCGACAACATCACGACCCTGCTCGGCAAGATCGACGCGCTCTCCGGCGCCTCGGGGTCTTCGATCAGCCCCGGCGGCGTGATCACGCTGAACACCGGCACCGTTTCCAACCTGTCGGTGTCCAGCTCCAACAGTGCGGCTTTCGCCGCGCTCGGCTTCACCTCGACCATCACCAAGAACCGCGACGGTGGCGGCACCGCCGGCACCGGCGGCGTGATCGGCAACGACATCGCGACCTTCACCAAGGAATCGATCAGCGGCGGTGCGGTCACCGCCTACAACGCCGCGGGCACGCCGGTGAACCTGCAATTGCGCTGGGCCAAGACCGACAGCGCGTCGCTGGGCACGGGTCATTCCGATACCTGGAACCTGTTCTACCAGACCGATCCGAATGCGACCGGCACGACGGTCGGCTGGGTCAACACCGGGCAGGCCTTCACCTTCGCCGCCGACGGCTCGCTGACCTCGCCGAGCGGTTCGGGCATCACCATCAACAATGTCAGCGTCGGCGGACAGGCGCTCGGCTCGGTCGCCTTCAACATCTCCTCGGGCGGGCTGACGCAATATGCCAGCACCAGCGGCGCAGTGACCATCAACACCATCACCCAGAACGGCTACGCCGCTGGTCAGCTCCGCTCGGTCGCCGTCAACAACAACGGCCTCGTGGTCGGAACCTTCTCCAACGGCCAGAACCTTGACCTCGCACAGGTATCGCTGTCGCACTTCAACGGCACCAACTACCTGAAGGCGCTCGACGGCGGCGCCTATGCCGCGACCGAACAGTCGGGACCGGCAATCGATGGCGCTTCGGGCACCATCAGCGGCTCGTCGCTGGAAGGCTCCAACACGGACATCGCCGACGAATTCACCAAGCTGATCGTGACCCAGCAGGCCTATTCGGCCAACACCAAGGTGATCACGACCGCGAATTCGATGGTGCAGGACCTCCTGAACGTATTGCGCTGATCGGCGCGTGACGTAACCAAAGGCGGCAGTACACATGGGTTTGAGTTCAGCCCTCGCCAGTGCGATGAGTGGTCTGCGTGCCAACCAGGCCGCGCTCTCGATCGTCTCCTCGAACGTCGCCAACTCGCAGACGCCGGGTTACGTCGTCCAGACGCCGAACCAGATCGAGGTCACCACCGGCGACTTCGGCTCGACGGCGATGACGACCGGCGTCAGCCGGGAGCTCGACAGCTACGTGCTGAACCAGCTGCGCACCGAGACCGGCGGCAGCGGTTACGCCGACCAGATGGCCAACATCCTGAAGCAGCTTCAGAGTGTCTATGGCACGCCCGGCAACAGCGGCACGCTCGAAACCGCGCTGAACAAGTTCACCACCGCGCTGCAGGCGCTGTCGACCAGCGCGGGTGCGTCGTCGGCGCAGACCGTTGCGCTGGGCGCGGCGCAGGCGCTGGCGCAGCAGCTCAACGTCACCACCAAGGGCATCCAGTCGCTGCGCTCCAACGTCGAGCAGGATCTCGGCACCTCGGCGCAGCAGGCCAACGCGTCGATGCAGCAGATCGCCGACATCAACACCAAGCTCCAGGGCCTGTCGGCAAACGACCCCTCGGCCGCGACGCTGATGGACCAGCGCGACCAGGCCATCAACACGCTGTCGAAATATGTCGACGTCCGCGTCACCACCGACGGCTCGAACCAGGCCAACATCTACACCACGACAGGCATCCAGCTCGTCGGCGCCGGGCTCGCCTCGCAATTTACTTTTGCGTCTGCCGGCGCGCTGTCGGCGACCTCGCTCTACAACATGGATCCGGCCAAGTCCGGTGTCGGCGCGTTGAACATCAGGCTTCCGAACGGCTCGCAGGTCGACGTCGTCGCCAACAACGTGGTTTCCTCGGGCCAGATCGCGGCCGACCTCAAGCTGCGCGACCAGACGCTGGTGCAGGCGCAGAACCAGATCGACCAGCTCGCCGCCACGATGTCGAGCGCGCTGTCCGACAAGACCACGGCCGGCAGCACCGTCTCCGGCCCGCCGGCCGGGTTCGACATGGACCTTGCCGGGGCGGCGCCGGGCAACACGGTCAACATCACCTACACGGACACGACGACCAACACGCAGCGCCAGGTCACGCTCGTCAACGTGACCGACCCGGCGGCGCTGCCGCTTCAGAATGCGACCAACGCCAATCCGATGCGGATCGGCGTCAACTTCTCCGGCGGCATGGGCGCGATCGCCTCGGCGCTCAACACCGCGCTGTCGGGCTCGCACCTGTCGTTCTCCGCCGCCCCGTCGCCGGCAACCGCCACGACGCTGCGGGTGACCGACGACAACACCGGCCTCGCCAAGGTCAACTCGTCCTCGATCAGCAAGACGATCTCGTCGTTGACCTCGGGCAACCCGCAACTGGCGGTTTTCACCGACGGCGGGCAGGCGCTCTACACCGGCGCGATCACCGCATCAGGCTCGCAGATGACCGGCCTTGCCGGGCGCATCGCGGTGAACACGCAGCTGGTCAGCGATCCCACGCGGCTGTCGGTCTACAACACCTCGCCGGTGACGCCCGCGGGCGACACCACGCGTTCGGACTATCTTTATTCGCAGCTCACCAACGCGGTGTTCTCCTATTCGCCGACGACCGGCCTCGGCTCGGCCAACCAGCCCTTCACCGGCAGCGTTTCGAACTACCTCCAGCAGTTCCTGAGCATCCAGGGCAACGCCGCGACCCAGGCGACCCAGCTCCAGCAGGGCCAGAGCGTCGTGGTCTCGACGCTGCAAGCGAAATTCAACTCGACCTCCAGCGTCAACCTGGACTCGGAGATGTCGAACCTGATCCAGCTCCAGAATGCCTATGCCGCCAACGCTCACGTGATGTCGGTGGTGCAGAGCATGATGAACACGTTGATCCAGGCTCAAGTGTAACAAGTAACAGGGCTCTGAAACATGTCGATCAGCAGCATCAACTACTCCTCGTCGGTTCTCGGCTCGCAGATCCGCAACATCAATCAGCAGCTCACCGACCTGTCGACGCAGCTCTCGACCGGCAAGCTGTCGCAGAACTATTCCGGCATGGGCACCAACGAGGGCTTTGCGATCGCCGGGCGCGCGCAGCTCTCCAACATCGCCGCCTATACCGACACCATCACCAACGTCAACGTCAGCATCAACCTCGCCAATACCGCGCTGCAGTCGCTGACCAAGATCCGCAACACGGTGCAGACGGGCTCCGCCAACACCGCGCAGGATCTCAACGTCAACGGACAGACGGTCGCGCAGAACACCGCTGCCGCCCAGTTTGGCTCGATGGTCGGCGTGCTCAACACGCAGACGGGCAACCGCTATCTGTTCTCCGGAACCGCCGTCAACACGCAGTCGGTCGCGGATGCCGGCGACATCATCAACGGGACCACGACGCAGGCGGGTTTCAAAGCCGTCATGGCGGAGCGCCAGGCCGCCGATCTCGGCGCCACCGGCATGGGCCGGCTGGTGCAGACGCAGCCGACGCCAAGCTCGGTGCAGGTATCGGAGGACGTCGCGGGATCGCCGTTCGGGCTCAAGATCAAGGCGGTCTCCTCGACGTTGACGGGCGCGACCGTCACCGGCCCGAGCGGCTCGCCGGTGTCGTTCTCCGTCGATCTCAACGGAACCAATCCCAGCAACGGCGACAAGCTGAGCGTCCAGTTCACGCTGCCTGATGGTACGACCGAGCAGATCGACCTGACGGCGTCGACGGCGACGCCGACGCCGCTCGGCAGCTTTGCGATCGATGCAAGCGTCCCGGTTAACCCGAACAATACCGCGGCGAACCTCAACAACGCGCTGAACACCGCGATCAAGAAGCTTTCCAACACCTCGCTTGTGGCAGCGTCGGCCGTGACCGCCGGCGACAATTTCTTCAACACGGCCAGCTCTGCGATCGGTACTCCGAAGAGCAACCAGGCGGCTCCACCCGCACCGATCAGTGGGGCAACGGCGCTGTCCGGCACGAGCCCCTCGGATTCGATCTCGCCGGGCTTCGTCGCCGGCGACACCATCACCGTCAACGGAACCACGCTCACTTTCGTCAGCTCGGGCGCGACCGGCAACCAGCTCAATGTCGGCGACAGCATCCAGACCCTGATGAGCAAGATCGATCAGATCACGGGGACTTCGAAGCCCTCGACGATCCACGGCGGTTCGATCACGATCAACACGGACGATGCGGCGACCCTGAACATCACGAGCTCGAATACCGGGGCGCTGGGTTCGCTCGGTTTCAGCGCGACGCCGGTCACCGCGACGCAGCCGCCGCTGCGCGTCGGCTCCTCGCCCGCGAGCTCGGCGACGACGCTGGTGAACGGCTCGGCCACGACGGTGAAATGGTATCTCGGCAATGACGGGCCGGGTTCGCCGCGCTCCACCGCGATGGCGCGGGTCGACGATTCCGTCACGGTGCAATATGGCGCGCAGGCCGACGAGGATGCGATCCGGCGGCAGTTGCAGGCGATCGCCGTGTTCGGGACGTTCTCGACCTCGCCGACCGGGCAGTATTCGGGCGGGCAGGTCTCGGCGCTGAGCCTGCGGGTGACGCAGGCGCTGACCCAGCAGCCGGGCCAGCAGCGTATCGAGGACATCCAGACCGACATCGCGATGGCCCAGAACACGATGAAGGACGCGAGCACGCGCCAGACCCAGGCCAAGGCGCAGCTCCAGACCATCATCGACCAGGCGGAATCGGCCCCGCCGGACCAGGTCGCGAGCGAGATTCTGGCGCTCCAGAACGCGCTCCAGGCCTCCTACCAGGTGACCTCGAAGCTGGCGCAGCTCTCGCTCGTCAAGTTCCTGTAAGGATGCGTTAAGGCGCCGTTAACCATGCCTGTTTACCTCTTGGTGAGGATTGGAGCGGGGCGGGGCTTTCGATGTCGGACAAGATGCAGCTGGTGGTGGCAACGCCTTGCTTCGGCGGGCAGGTGTCGAGCATCTATGCGAGCTCGATCTTCGCGCTCCAGCGCGCCGTGCACGGTATGTCCAATCTCGAGCTCAAGGTGCTGCTGCGCGACGGCGACGCCCTGATCACGCGCGCGCGGGCCAACCTGGCCGCGATGTTCCTGGACGATCCCAAGGCGACGCATTTCCTGTTCATCGATGCCGATATCGGCTTCAAGCCGGAGCAGGTATTCCGGCTGATCGAATGCGGCGCCGACGTCGTCGCGGGCTGCTATCCGATCAAGCGGGTCAACTGGGACAAGGCGAAACGCGCGGTCGAGGCGGGCCGCGCCGACGTGCCGGCGGCTTCGCTCGACTACGTGCTCGAGATCGAGGACCCCGACCGCATCGTCGTGGTCAACGGCTTCACCCGCGTGCGCTACGCCGGCACCGGCTTCCTGATGATCCGGCGCCACGTGCTGGAGGCGATGTGCCGCCATCCGAATTACGCCGGCCTGCAATTCTTCCGCGAGCACTCGCACGATACGCTGGCGGCGAGCCAGAACCGGTTCGCGCTGTTCGAATGCATGATCGATCCGGCCACCGGCACGTATCTCTCCGAGGACTTCGCCTTTTGCAAGCGCTGGACCGATATCGGCGGCGAGATCTGGGCCGACATCCAGAGCTCGCTCGACCATGTTGGGCCATCGGTGTTCCACGGCGACATTGCCTCGCAATTCGCGCCGGCGCCCGCGGCGGCGGCCGATGCGGCGTGAGCCTCTCGGGATGAGCGTCGGCGCATCCCGTCTGGCAGACCTGGAGCGAGCCTCCGACGGCGGCTCGCGCTACCGCTTGCGCGATCTGTTCACGCCGCTCGACACGCTGCTGGTCTGCGGCGGAGATCCGCGCCTGACGCTCGATCCGAAGGACCGCGTCAACGCCTATGGCTGCGCGGCCTCTCCGGAGCCGGAGATCTGGAATTTCGCCTCCTCGACCGCGTCGGTGATCTCGCAATCGGCCTATGACCGCGCTGCGCTGGCGCGCGAAGAGCTGATGCACAAGTGCCTGTTCGACGAGGTCGAGGTCGCCTTCGATGCGCGCTGCGAGGACATGCGCGAAGAGCTGCGCGGACACCTCCAGGTCTCGCCGCGCGTCGACGTCGTGTTCTCGCCGTCCGGCACCGACTCCCAGCTCCACGCCCTGTTTCTGGCACGCGCGGTGCTCGGCGCCTCTCCGGTGACGATCGTGGTCGGCACTGATCAGACCGGAAGCGGGACGCCCCATACCGCACGCGGGCACCATTTCAGCACGATGACGGCGAGCGGCTTTTCGGTCCGCAAGGACGGTGCGGTGGCGGGGCTCGCCGGCGACAGCGTCGCGGTGCCGCTGCTCGACACGGCGCCCGGCATTGCGATGCGCCCGGATGCGGATGAAGCGGTGCTGCGCGCGGTCGAGACCAGCCTCGCGCAAGGTCGGCGCGTTCTGTTGCAGATCATGGATTCTTCAAAACTCGGCTGGCGCGCGCCGAGCGTGGCCTGCCTCGACGAGATTGCGCGACGCTGGCCCGGCAAGGTCCAAATCGTCGTCGATGCCTGTCAGGCGCGGCTCGGCCGTCGCCGGCTGCGCGCCTATCTCGACCGCGGCTATATGGTGCTGATGACAGGCTCGAAATTTTTCGGCGGCCCCGCCTTCAGCGGTGCGCTGCTGGTGCCGAAAGGCCTGTCGCGCTCGCTCGGCCGGATCGGCGAGATCGCGCCGGGCTTCTTCGATTATGCCGGCCGCAGCGACTGGCCGAAGGCCTGGACGGGGCTGCGCTCGCGCTTCGAGCGCCGGCCGAATTTCGGTCAATGGCTGCGCTGGGAGGCGGCGCTCAGCGAGATCGGCAGCTACTATGCCGTGCCCGGCGCATTCCGCGCCAAGGCGCTGGCCGAGCTCGCGGCCGGCATCGACAGCATGATCGCGCTGTCCCCGTCGCTTCGGGCCGTTCCGGCCGCGATCGGGATGTCCGGGACGGACGACGAGGAATTCGCGCAAGCCACGATCTTTCCGTTCACGCTGCTGCGCGACGGCAAGCCGGTCTCCATCGCCGAGACCGGCGCCGTGCATCGCGCCCTGGCCCGTGACATGAACGGCGACATCGACGGCAGTGCGGCGGATCGGCAGGTTGCCGCGCAACGCTGCCTCGTCGGCCAGCCAGTACGGTTTGACCAGCCGGACGGCAAGCCGCAGGCCGCGCTGCGGCTGTGCGTCGGCGCGCGGCTCGTCACCGAATCCTGGTCCGCGGACGCCGCGCAAGCGCAACGCAATTTGCAGCATATCCTCGATCGCATCGCCCACGCTGTGGTGAAGATCGAGCTGCTGCTTGACAGTGCCGCGGCTGCGCCGGGAAAGCCTGTGTTCGAGGTCTAAGATGTTGCATCCTGTTTCAGCGCCGAACGGCGCGACGGCGCCGGACTATTCCGACCGCATCGGCTTTGCGCAGTTGACGCGCCGGGCCTTCGAGGGCGGCGATCTGCATCCGTTGCGCGAGCGGCTTCTGGCGCGGATCGCGGAAGGGACGGCGGAGGCGGGCGAAGGCCTGGATCTGTCGCTGATCGCCCAGCTCCTCGGCGAGAAGGAGGCCGGGCTCGTGATCCAGACCGAGGTGCTCGCCTTCCACCAATTGTTTCGTACGCCTTGCGCGGTTGCGAAGCCCCGCCTGCGCGTGCTCGCGCTGGCGGCCGATATCGACATGGGCGGCAACACGCCGATCGAGTTTCTGCTCGAAGGCTCCGACATCGAGCTGTTGACGCTCTACGTGGTCAAAGGCGTCGGCCTGCCGGAGACATTGCCTGATCACGACGTCGCCATCGTGGTCGCATCCGATTCCGAGGAATGCCGGGAGGCGCTCGCCGTCATCGAACGGGCCGCGCCGCACTGGCCGCGGCCGTTGCTCAATCGCCCCGAGCTCATCGGCAATCTCGATCGCGACAAGCTGTACCGGCTGTTGGCGGGCATTCCCCGTCTCGACATTCCCGCGACCGTCCATGTGACGCGCGCGCAATTGTCGGATCTTTCGGAAGGGAAGATCGCCTGCAAGGACATCGTGAGCGAACTGCACTTTCCGATGATCGTGCGGCCGCGTGGCACGCATGCCGGTGTCGGGCTCGCGAAGATCGACGATGCTGCGGCGCTCGCGGCCTATCTCTCTGATCGGCAGGAGCAGGACTTCTTCGTCGCGCGCTTCGTCAACTACGCGAGCCCCGACGGGCTTTACCGCAAATACCGTCTTACCATGGTCGACGGCAAACCCTACGCCTGCCACATGGCGATCGCCGACCGCTGGGACATCTGGTATCTCAACGCCTACATGGCGTTCAGTGAAGAGAAGCGAGCTGAAGAAGCCGCCTTCATGCTCGAGTTCGATCATGCATTTGCCGCGCGTCATCGCAACGCGCTCGACGAGATGAGCCGGCGCGTCGGCCTCGACTATTTCATCGTCGATTGCGCCGAGAATCAGGACGGCGAGCTGCTGGTGTTCGAGGCCGACAACACCGCCGTCGTGCACAACATGGATCCGCCGGCCGTGTTTCCATACAAGCCGCCGCAGATGCGCAAGATCTTTGCCGCGTTCACGGCAATGCTGTCGCGGCACGCAAGGGCCGGCGAGGAGAGTGCAGCATGAACGAGATCGTCCGCAAGACGCAAGCCGCCGCCACTGACACCTCGCTCGATCCGCAGGACTGGAGCGCGTTTCGTGCGCTCGCCCATCGCATGCTGGACGAGACGATCGACGGCATCGCCAACATTCGTGCGCGTCCGGTGTGGCAGCCGATCCCCGATGACGCCCGCGCGGCATTCAAGGCCGACGTGCCACGCGAGGCAAGCGATCTCGCCGATGTCTATCGCGAATTCGTCGAGCATGTCGCGCCCTATGCGACCGGCAACGTCCACCCCGGCTTCATGGGCTGGGTGCATGGCGGCGGCACTGCGGTCGGCATGCTCGCGGAAATGCTCGCCGCTGGCCTCAACGCCAATCTCGGCGGCCGCGACCACATGCCCATCGAGGTCGAGCGCCAGATCGTCGACTGGATGCGCCGCCTGTTCGCCTTCCCGGAGAGTGCGAGCGGCATCTTCGTCACGGGCACGTCGATGGCCAATCTGATGGCGGTGCTGGTGGCGCGTACCAGCGCACTCGGTACACTGGCGCGGCAGTACGGCATCGGCAATGACGGCGCGCTGCTCACCGCCTACACGTCGCGTGCCGCGCATGGCTGTATTTCGCGGGCGATGGACATTGCCGGTCTCGGCACCGATGCGCTGCGCAAGATCGACGTCGATGCCGATCATCGCATCGATGTCGCCGCGCTGCGTGCGCAGATCGCCGTCGATCGCGAGGTTGGCTTCAAGCCGTTCCTCGTCGTCGCCTCCGCAGGCACGGTCGATATCGGCGCGATCGACGACCTCAAGGCCGTCGCGGAGCTGTGCCGCGAGGAAGGAATCTGGTTTCACGTCGACGGCGCGTTCGGTGCGCTCGCGATCCTGGCGCCCGAGCTCGCGCCGCTGCTCGGCGGCATCGAGCTTGCGGATTCCATTGCGCTCGATTTCCACAAATGGGGACAGGTGCCCTACGACGCCGGCTTCCTGCTGGTGCGCGACGGCGAGCAGCACCGGCAGGC
Source organism: Bradyrhizobium sp. 1200_D9_N1_1 (assembly GCF_052075915.1). NCBI lineage: Bacteria > Pseudomonadati > Pseudomonadota > Alphaproteobacteria > Hyphomicrobiales > Nitrobacteraceae > Bradyrhizobium > Bradyrhizobium sp. 1200_D9_N1_1. Next base: position 3,489,299 of record NZ_CP197226.1, read on the forward strand.
CTTTGGGCAGCCGGCGGCCTATCTGAGCCGCGAGGCGAGGGGGCTTGCGGCGGGCACGGTCTGGCCCTGCGATCTCGGCCCCGATCTGTCGCGCGGCTTCCGCGCGCTGAAGACCTGGTTCACGCTGAAGACGTTCGGCACCGACCGGCTGGGCACGGTGATCGCGCGAAGCTGCGCACTGGCAAAATATCTGGAAGCGCGCGTGCTGGTCGAGCCGCGGCTGGAGTTGCTGGCGCCGGTGAACCTCAACATCGTCTGCTTCCGTTACCGCGCCAATGATACGGTCAATCGCGAGATCGTCGCTGATGTCCAGGAATCCGGCATCGCTGCGCCATCGAGCACCACGCTGGACGGCAAGTTCGCGATCCGCGCCGCGATCGTCAATCACCGCACCGACGAGACGGACATCGATGCGCTGATTGCGGCCGTGCTGGATTTTGGCGCACGGCGGGTTGGCGAGGGAGTGATCGAGGTCGAGGCGCCGCCGCTCGCGGCGCAGTAGCATCGATGCATGGCCGAAACGACAACGGCCCCGGAGGCGATCCGGGGCCGTTGTCGTTGGGCAGCGTTGTCGTTCGCGCGGCTCGGCCGCGTGAACGCCGTGATCAGGCGGCGGTGCTGACGTCGTCCTTGTCCGCTTCCGCCTTGGGATGCGTGGCCTCGTACTGGCCTCGCAGCTTCTCCTCATAGGCGATCAGCTTGCGGGCATCCTTCAGCGCCCGGTAGAGGTCGCCGTTCAGGATGTTGTTGTTGATGGCTTCGATGATCGGCCAGGAGCTCGGCACCGCTGTGACGATGTCCCGCACGAGGTTGAAATAGGTGCCGTGCTGGGTCTGCGGATCCGGCGAGATATACATGAGCTGGACGGCCAGATAGACGAGCTTGGCGGGCGTGTTTGCGGTCTCCGGCGTGAGGATGTCGCGCTCGCGCAGGATCGGCACGTTCTCGCCGTCGATCAGGAGGCGGGCGCGCTGGTCCGTATTAGTGATCACCGAGTTGCCGACGATGATGCGTTCGTGCGGTTTGAGCTCGACCTTGAGAGCCATGCCTGTTCTCCATCAACGCTTTCGTAACCGAGCGCTCGTTGCGGCTTATCAGGGCGTGATTCTCGCTCGGAATTAGTTAACGAGCTGTAAATCTCCCGCATTTGCGCGAAAAAACTCAATCTTCCCAACGCCATGTCCGTGCGGCGGCGCGGCGACGTGCGGGGCTTCCCCCGGCCGAATCACGCGGCGTTCGGCAAAAGCACGGGTTTCATTTCATGTTTCGTTAGAGGTCTCGACGCCAGGGTCCGCCGGTCGCTGGGTCAATCTCGATCCAAGCAGACGCGTAACAGTAGCGTCGTTTACCAGAAGGGTAACAGCGTCATGTCAGGCATCGTCCTCTCCGCGTCGGTTCGTCAGAACCTCCTCTCCCTCCAGTCCACCGCCGACCTCCTCGCCACCACGCAGAACCGTCTGTCGACCGGCAAGAGCGTCAACTCGGCCCTGGACAATCCCACCAACTTCTTCACGGCACAGTCGCTCGACAACCGCGCCAGCGACATCAACAACCTGCTCGATGGCATCGCCAACGGCGTGCAGGTGCTGCAGGCTGCCAACACCGGCATCACCTCGCTGCAGAAGCTGATCGACAGCGCCAAGTCGATCGCCAACCAGGCGCTGCAGACGACCGTCGGTTACTCCACCAAGTCGAACGTCTCCGCCACGATCTCCGGTGCGACCGCGGCCGATTTGCGCGGCACGACGTCCTTTGCCAGCGCGACGGCGCTCGGCAATGTGCTGTACAACGGCACGGCCGGCGGCACCACCGCGGCAGGTTCGTCCGCCACGCTCGGCGCAAGCCAGGGCTCGTTCGCGGGCACCGGGGGTCTTGCGGCTGACGGTACGACCGGCATCTCGTCGGCCACCACGCTGCTCGGCACCACCGCCAGCGGCAAGCTGACCACCGCTCCGACCGATGGCGACACGCTGACGGTGAACGGCAAGACCATCACCTTCCGTTCCGGCACTGCGCCGGCTTCGAGCGCCGTTCCGAGCGGTTCTGGTGTCAGCGGTCATCTCGTCACCGACGGCGGCGGCAACACCACGATCTATCTCGGTGACACCGCCACGACTTCGACGCTGGCGACCGTGGGCGACATTCTGGCCGCGATCGACCTCGCCAGCGGTGTCAAGACCGCGACGATCTCCGCCGGTGCTGCGACCATCGGTGCCGCCTCCGGCGCATCGCCGTCGACTGCCGCCGCGGGCGTTGTGACGCTCAAGAGCTCGGCTGGTGCCGATCTGTCCCTGACGGGCAAGGCTGACTTCCTGAAGGAGCTCGGTCTGACGGGTGCGACGGGCGGCGGAAATGTCACGGTGACTGCGACCCGCACGACCAGTTCGGGCTCCCTGAGCACGCTGATCTCGGACGGCTCCTCGCTGAATGTCGATGGCCACGTCATCACCTTCAAGAACGCCCCGGTTCCGGGATCGAGCAACGCTCCGGCGATCCCGAGCGGCTTCGGTGTCAGTGGCAATGTCCTGACCGACGGCAACGGCAACTCGACGGTCTATCTGCAGTCCGGCACGGTTGCCGACGTGCTGAACGCAATCGACCTTGCCACCGGCGTGCAGACCTCCTCGATCGCGGCCAACGGCACGGCGACGCTGAGCCCCGCAACCGGTCAGATCGCCTCGTCGATCAACGCCTCCGGCCAGCTCAAGCTGTCCACCGGCGTCAACGCCGACCTGTCGATCACCGGCACCGGCAATGCGCTGAACGTGCTTGGACTTGCCGGCAACACCGGCACGGCAACCGCCTTCACCGCGGCTCGCACCTCCGGCATCGGCGGCATCAGCGGCAAGACCCTGACCTTCTCCTCCTTCAACGGCGGCACGGCGGTCAACGTCACCTTCGGCGACGGCACCAACGGCACGGTCAAGACGCTCGATCAGCTCAACTCCGCGCTTCAGGCCAACAACCTGACGGCGACGATCGACGCCAACGGCCTGCTGACGGTTTCCACCACCAACGACTACGCGTCCTCGACCATCGGTTCGAGCGCCGCGGGTGGTGCGATCGGCGGTACGCTGACGACGGCGCTGACCTTCTCGACGGCTTCCACCCCCGTCCAGGACACGGTTGCGCAGACCTCTCGTGCCAACCTCGTCAACCAGTACAACAACATCCTGAACCAGATCGACACGACCTCGCAGGACTCCTCGTTCAACGGCGTCAACCTCTTGAACGGCGATCAGCTCAAGCTGGTGTTCGACGAGACCGGCAAGTCGAACCTCAGCATCACGGGCGTGACCTACAACTCCAAGGGTCTCGGCCTTGCTGCGCTGACCAGCGGTGTCGACTTCATCGACAACGCTGCCACCAACAAGGTGCTGACCAACCTGAACGCCGCGTCGAGCACGCTGCGCTCGGAAGCTTCGGCGCTCGGTTCGAACCTGTCCGTGGTGCAGGTGCGTCAGGACTTCAACAAGAGCCTGATCAACGTGCTGCAGACCGGCTCGTCCAACCTGACGCTGGCCGACACCAATACCGAAGCGGCCAACAGCCAGGCGCTGTCGACCCGCCAGTCGATCGCGGTCTCCGCGCTGTCGCTGGCCAACCAGTCGCAGCAGAGCGTGCTGCAGCTGCTCCGCTAACAAGCGGCAGACATCGCAAAACCAATATGGCGGCGGGGCTTCGGCCCCGCCGCTTTCTTTTGTGCCGGCATCAGACTGCCGCTCGGCTGATGAAAGCGATGCATTCCGGTACAGCGAATTGCTCACTCTGAGTTATGGTTGACAAGTGGCAAACGCTTCATCGGTGTATCAAAAAGCATCATCCGATCATGACGATACGGCGAAGCCAGATGCTGCGTCGATCGCCCATATGGTGAATCCCGACAAGGACTGCCGCGACACGCTTCATGCTTTGTTAGCCCTCCGCGTTCACCGTCCCGAGCATCGATTAATCCTAATCGAAGTTTTGTTGCGTTGCGTACCAGAAGGGTAACACTCAATGTCCGGTATCGTTCTCTCTTCCTCGGTTCGTCAGAACCTGCTCTCCCTCCAGTCCACCGCTGATCTTCTCGCCACCACGCAGAGCCGCCTGTCGACCGGCAAGAGCGTCAACTCGGCCCTGGACAATCCCACCAACTTCTTCACCGCACAGTCGCTCGACAACCGCGCCAGCGACATCAACAATCTGCTCGACGGCATTGCCAACGGCGTGCAGGTGCTGCAGGCCGCCAACACCGGCATCACCTCGCTGCAGAAGCTGATCGATTCCGCGAAGTCGATCGCCAACCAGGCGCTGCAGACCACCGTCGGCTATTCCACGAAGTCCAACGTCTCCACCACCATCTCGGGTGCGACGGCGGCCGATTTGCGCGGCACGACGTCCTTTGCCAGCGCGACGGCGCTCGGCAATGTGCTGTACAACGGCACGGCCGGCGGCACCACCGCGGCAGGTTCGTCCGCCACGCTCGGTGCGAGCCAGGGCTCGTTCGCGGGCACCGGGGGTCTTGCGGCTGACGGTACGACCGGCATCTCGTCGGCCACCACGCTGCTCGGCACCACCGCCAGCGGCAAGCTGACCACCGCTCCGACCGATGGCGACACGCTGACGGTGAACGGCAAGACCATCACCTTCCGTTCCGGCACTGCGCCGGCTTCGAGCGCCGTTCCGAGCGGTTCTGGTGTCAGCGGTCATCTCGTCACCGACGGCGGCGGCAACACCACGATCTATCTCGGTGACACCGCCACGACTTCGACGCTGGCGACCGTGGGCGACATTCTGGCCGCGATCGACCTCGCCAGCGGTGTCAAGACCGCGACGATCTCCGCCGGTGCTGCGACCATCGGTGCCGCCTCCGGCGCATCGCCGTCGACTGCCGCCGCGGGCGTTGTGACGCTCAAGAGCTCGGCTGGTGCCGATCTGTCCCTGACGGGCAAGGCTGACTTCCTGAAGGAGCTCGGTCTGACGGGTGCGACGGGAGGCGGAAATGTCACGGTGACTGCGACCCGCACGACCAGTTCGGGCTCCCTGAGCACGCTGATCTCGGACGGCTCCTCGCTGAATGTCGATGGCCACGTCATCACCTTCAAGAACGCCCCGGTTCCGGGATCGAGCAACGCTCCGGCGATCCCGAGCGGCTTCGGTGTCAGCGGCAACGTCCTGACCGATGGCGCCGGCAACTCGACGGTCTATCTGCAGTCCGGCACGGTTGCCGACGTGCTGAACGCAATCGACCTTGCCACCGGCGTGCAGACCTCCTCGATCGCGGCCAACGGTACGGCGACGCTGAGCCCCGCAACCGGTCAGATCGCCTCGTCGATCAACGCCTCCGGCCAGCTCAAGCTGTCCACCGGCGTCAACGCCGACCTGTCGATCACCGGCACCGGCAATGCGCTGAACGTGCTTGGACTTGCCGGCAACACCGGCACGGCCTCCGCATTCTCGGCGGCACGCACCTCGGGTGTCGGCGGTCTCACCGGCAAGACCTTGACCTTCTCCTCCTTCAACGGCGGCACGGCGGTCAATGTCACCTTCGGCGACGGCACCAACGGCACGGTTAAGACGCTCGATCAGCTCAACTCGAAGCTTCAGGCCAACAACCTGACGGCGACGATCGACGCCAACGGCCTGCTGACGGTTTCCACCACCAACGACTACGCGTCCTCGACCATCGGTTCGAGCGCCGCGGGTGGTGCGATCGGCGGTACGCTGACGACGGCGCTGACCTTCTCGACGGCTTCCACCCCCGTCCAGGACACGGTTGCGCAGACCTCTCGTGCCAACCTGGTCAACCAGTACAACAACATCCTGAACCAGATCGACTCGACTGCGCAGGACTCCTCGTTCAACGGTGTCAACCTCTTGAACGGCGATCAGCTCAAGCTGGTGTTCGACGAGACTGCAAAGTCCAGCCTGAGCATCACGGGCGTGACCTACAACTCCAAGGGTCTCGGCCTTGCTGCGCTGACCAGCGGTGTCGACTTCATCGACAACGCTGCCACCAACAAGGTGCTGACCAACCTGAACTCGGCGTCGAGCACGCTGCGCTCGGAAGCTTCGGCTCTGGGTTCGAACCTGACGATCGTGCAGGTTCGTCAGGACTTCAACAAGAACCTGATCAACGTGCTGCAGACCGGCTCGTCCAACCTGACCCTGGCCGACACCAACGTCGAGGCCGCCAACAGCCAGGCGCTGTCGACCCGCCAGTCGATCGCAGTCTCCGCGCTGTCGCTGGCCAACCAGTCGCAGCAGAGCGTGCTGCAGTTGCTCCGCTAACAAGCGGCAGACATCGCAGGCAAGATCCGGCGGCGGGGCTTCGGCCCCGCCGTTTTTCTTTTATCGCTCGAGATTTTGAGAGGGCAGGCGACACTCCGAAAAGTAACCAGCGGTTATGGTTAATGGAACGTAAGCGCAAAAAATTGCCAATGATTTCAGGCTGATTGCCATCTCACTCTGAGCTTCCCACCCTCCTATGGTGAACCGGCGCTTATGCAGGCGATGTTCGTTTCACCCTTTGTTAGCCATGTCACGGCACGCTGGCCCCGTCACTCGATCCAGAAGCGATCGAACGAAGACGCGTAAGCCAGAAGGGTAAGAGTCATGTCCGGTATTGTTCTCTCTGCGTCGGTTCGTCAGAACCTCCTGTCTCTCCAGTCCACCGCTGATCTTCTCGCCACCACACAGAACCGTCTGTCGACCGGCAAGAGCGTCAACTCGGCCCTGGACAATCCCACCAACTTCTTCACCGCGCAGTCGCTCGACAACCGCGCCAGCGACATCAACAACCTGCTTGATGGCATTGCCAACGGCGTGCAGGTGCTGCAGGCGGCCAACACCGGCCTGACCTCGCTGCAGAAGCTGATCGACTCCGCGAAGTCGATCGCCAATCAGGCGCTGCAGACCACCGTCGGCTACTCCACCAAGTCCAACGTCTCCACCACGATCGCGGGTGCGACGGCGGCCGATTTGCGCGGCACGACGAGCTTCGCCAGCGCGACGGCGAGCAGTAACGTGCTGTACAACGGCACGGCCGGCGGCACCACCGCGGCAGGTTCGTCCGCCACTCTCGGTGCGAGCCAGGGCTCGTTCGCGGGCACCGGGGGTCTTGCGGCTGACGGTACGACCGGCATCTCGTCGGCCACCACGCTGCTCGGCACCACCGCCAGCGGCAAGCTGACCACCGCTCCCAGCGACGGCGACACGTTGACGGTGAACGGCAAGACCATCACCTTCCGCACCGGCACTGCGCCGGCTTCAAGCGCCGTTCCGACCGGTTCGGGCGTCAGCGGTCATCTCGTCACCGACGGCAGCGGCAACACCACGATCTATCTCGGTGACACCGCCACGACTTCGACGCTGGCGACCGTGGGCGACATTCTGGCCGCGGTCGACCTCGCCAGCGGTGTCAAGACCGCGACGATCTCCGCCGGTGCTGCGACCATCGGTGCCGCCTCCGGCGCATCGCCGTCGACTGCCGCTGCGGGCGTCGTGACGCTCAAGAGCTCGGTCGGTGCCGATCTGTCCGTGACGGGCAAAGCCGACTTCCTGTTTGAGCTCGGTCTGACGGGGGCGACGGGTGGTGGCAATGCCACCGTGACTGCGACCCGCACGACCAGTGCCTCCTCACTCGGCTCGCTGCTGCAAGATGGCTCGTCGCTGAATGTCGATGGCCACGTCATCACCTTCAAGAACGCGCCGGTCCCTGGCTCGAGCAACGCCCCCGCAGTTCCGAGCGGCTTCGGTGTCAGCGGCAATGTCCTGACCGACGGCAACGGCAACTCGACGGTCTATCTGCAGACCGGAACCATTGCCGACGTGCTGAAAGCGATCGACTTTGCCACCGGCGTGCAGACCTTCTCGCTGAACGGCAGCGGTGGCGGCACGCTCGCGACCGCGGTCGGGCAGGCTGCATCGACGATCAATACGTCTGGTCAGCTCAAGCTCTCGACCGGCATCAATGCCGACCTGTCGATCACCGGCACCGGCAATGCGCTGAACGTGCTCGGCCTCGCCGGCAACACCGGGACTGCGACCGCGTTCTCGGCGGCGCGCACCTCCGGGATCGGCGGCATCGCCGGCAAGACCTTGACCTTCACCTCCTTCAACGGCGGCACGGCGGTCAACGTCACCTTCGGCGACGGCACCAACGGTACGGTCAAGACGCTCGATCAGCTCAACACCAAGCTTCAGGCCAATAACCTGGCAGCGACGATCGACGCCAACGGCCTGCTGACCATCACGGCCTCCAACGACTACGCATCCTCGACGCTCGGCTCGACGACCGCCGGCGGAGCGATCGGCGGCACGCTGACGTCGGCACTGACGTTCTCGACGGCTTCCAACCCCGTCCAGGATGGCGTTGCGCAGACGGCCCGTGCCAACCTGGTGTCTCAGTACAACAACATCCTGAACCAGATCGACACGACCTCGCAGGACTCCTCGTTCAACGGTGTCAACCTGCTCAATGGCGATCAGCTCAAGCTGGTGTTCGACGAGACCGGCAAGTCGAGCCTGAACATCACCGGCGTGACCTACAACTCCAAGGGTCTGGGCCTCGCCGCGCTGACCGTCGGCGTCGACTTCATCGACAACGCCGCAGCCAACAAGGTGCTGACCAATTTGAACGCCGCGTCGAGCACGCTGCGCTCGGAGGCGTCCAGCCTCGGCTCGAACCTCTCGGTGGTGCAGATCCGTCAGGACTTCAACAAGAACCTGATCAACGTGCTGCAGACCGGCTCGTCCAACCTGACGCTGGCAGACACCAACGTCGAGGCGGCCAACAGCCAGGCGCTCTCGACCCGCCAGTCGATCGCGGTCTCCGCGCTGTCGCTCGCCAACCAGTCGCAGCAGAGCGTGCTCCAGCTGCTCCGCTAACAAGTATTTGAAATAACTGAGTAAAATCTGGCGGCGGGACACTTGGCCCCGCCGCTTTTTTGCGTCCGGAGGCGGGCAGGGGCGTTCATTCGCCATTAACCCTATCGCTTAAACCGGCGTTAACCATACTTTAAAGGACACCTCCTAAAACTGGACCAAAGCCCGCTTTCGAGACCGCGCGGCCGATTCGTATCCGGTTCAAGAGGAAGACTCGCCAATGTCCAACATCGTTCTCTCGGCGTCAGTTCGCCAGAACCTGTTGTCGCTGCAGTCGACGGCCGACTTGCTGGCCACGACGCAGGAGCGGCTGTCAACCGGCAAGAAGGTCAACACGGCGCTCGACAATCCCACCAACTTCTTCACCGCGCAGGGGTTGGACAACCGGGCGAGCGACATCAGCAACCTGCTCGACGGCATCAACAACGGTGTGCAGGTGCTCCAGGCCGCCAACACCGGCATCACCTCGCTGCAAAAGTTGATCGACAGCGCGAAATCGATCGCCAATCAGGCGCTGCAGACCACGGTCGGTTACTCCACCAAATCGAACGTCTCCACCACGATTCCCGGTGCGACACCCGCCGATCTGCGCGGAACGACCTCCTACGCGAGCGCAACCGCCAACAGCAACGTGCTCTATACCGGTGCAGCCGGTGGCGTGACCCCGGTGACGGGGACTGCCGCGCTCGGCGCCTCACTGGGTTCGAACGCCGGCTCGGCGGTCGGTTTTGCCGCGACCGCCGCCGACGGCACCACCGTACTGTCAGGTACCGCCACGCTGCTCGGCACCACGGCATCCACCACCTTCGGCGCGCCCCCCGCGGACGGCGACACCATCACGGTGAACGGCAAGACCATCACCTTCCGCACCGGTATCCCGCCGACGACGCAGCCGACCGGCTGGGGTCTCGACGCCAGTGGACACATCGCCACCGACGGCAATGGCAACTCGATCGTCTATGAGGGAACCGCGGTTGCGCCCAGGGCGACCGTCAACGACGTCCTCAGCGCGATTGACCTCGCCAGCGGCGTCAAGACCGCAACGATCAGCGCAGGCGCGGCGGCCATCGCTGTCAGCGGTTCGACCGGTCCCATCGGTACGCTTCAGGTGGCATCGTCCATCTCGGGCGGCGGCCAGGTCACGCTGAAGAGCTCGACCGGCGCCGATCTGAGCGTGACCGGCAAGGCTGATTTCCTCAATAAGCTCGGTCTGACCACGGCGACCGGCGCAGGCAATGCGAACGTGACCGCGAACCGGTCGACGACCGCGGGCTCGCTCGGCACCCTGGTCCAGGACGGCTCGACGCTGAACATCGATGGTCACACCATCACCTTCAAGAACGCCCAGACGCCACAGTCGGCGGCCAGCGTGACCTCGGGTGGCGTCAACGGCAACATCGTCACGGACGGCAACGGCAACTCGACCGTCTATATCCAGAGCGCGACGCTCACCGACCTGCTCAACTCGATCGACCTTGCCACCGGCGTCAAGACCGCCAGCATCTTCAACGGCGCGGCGTCGCTGACGACCACTGCGGGCCAGATCCCGTCGTCCGTCAACAGCAGCGGCCAACTTGCGCTCTCCACCGGCATCAACGCCGACTTGTCGATCACCGGCACCGGCAACGCGCTCCACGCGTTCGGCCTCAGCGGCAACACGGGAACGGCGACCGCCTTCACCGCGGCGCGCACCTCCGGTGTTGGCGGTGTCAGCGGCAAGACCCTGACCTTTACCTCCTTCAACGGCGGCACGCCGGTGAACGTCACCTTCGGCGACGGCACCAACGGCACCGTCAAGACGCTCGACCAGCTCAACGCGCAGCTTCAGGCGAACCATTTGACGGCGACGATCGACGCCAATGGCTTGCTGACGGTGACCACCGTCAATGAATATGCCTCCTCGACGCTCGGTTCGACAGCTGCGGGCGGCACGGTCGGCGGCACGATCACCGGCATTCTGGCCTTCACCACCGCGCAGCCGCCGGTCCAGGATCCCGTCGCGCAGACCGCGCGCTCGAACCTGGTCAACCAGTTCAACAACATTCTGGCGCAGATCGACACGACGTCGCAGGACTCCTCGTTCAACGGCGTCAACCTGCTCAACGGCGACACGCTGAAGCTCGTCTTCAACGAGACCGGCAGCTCCACGCTCGGCATCAACGGCGTGGTGTTCAACGCGGCAGGTCTCGGCCTCAGCAACCTCGTCAACGGCGTCGACTTCATCGACAACGGCGCCACCAACAAGGTGCTGACCAGCCTGAACGCGGCCTCGAGCACGCTGCGCTCGGAAGGTTCGGCGCTCGGTTCGAACCTCTCGATCGTGCAGGTGCGTCAGGACTTCTCCAAGAACCTGATCAACGTGCTGCAGACCGGCTCATCGAACCTGACGCTCGCCGACACCAATGAGGAAGCGGCCAACAGCCAGGCGCTGTCGACCCGCCAGTCGATCGCGGTCTCCGCGCTGTCGCTCGCCAACCAGTCGCAGCAGAGCGTGCTGCAGCTGCTCCGCTAATTTCGCAGCGCAAGACCGCTACTCGAGATATCGCGGCGGGGCTAACGCTCCGCCGTTCTTTTTACGGAGATCGCTAAGGCAGGATTAGCTGAGATTGATGCCCATCACGCGAAGCAAGTTTACAGCGTGTGTGCGTGCATCTAGCTTTGCGCTGACGAAGAAACTCCGCGACCCGTAATTATCCGGAGTGCTTCCAAGCGCACACGTAAGCAAATCTTAAGCGGTGCTGCCTAGGGTTGGGAAAGAAATCCTTAAGCGCGTTCAACGGGCTAGGTAACCTCCAGGGTGTGATTGATGTCGAATTCCGCTGCCTCGGCTTACGCGCGTGTTGCAACGACCACCGCATCTCCTCGCGACATCGAGGCGCAGACCCTGCTCAAGGCCGCCAACAAGCTCCAGGATGCGGTGAACAACGCCGATCCGCTCAGCGAGCAGACCATGCAGGCGCTGATGTTCAACCGCAAGCTCTGGACGATCTTCCTGAGCGAGGCGATGCGCGACAACAATCCGCAGCCGATTGACGTTCGCCAGAAGATCGCCAACATCAGCGTGTTCGTGCTGAGCCAGACCGCGGCGCTGCAGATGAGCCCGCAGTTCGATCACTTCCGCCCGCTGATCGAGATCAATCGCAATATCGCTGCCGGTCTGTCCGGACGGCCGTGATGGAGGCCCGTCGTGGCCGACATCATGAGCATTTTGTCGACCGCGTATAAGCCGAACGTTCTTTCCAGACGGCTCGTTCCGTTTCGGGAATAGCAAATTCACGCTGACTGACGCGCGCAAGGCCCAGATCAAGAACGTCGTCACTGATCCTGCGACGGACTCGACTTATCTCGAGACCGCGGTTGCCACGCTCGATACCTGAGCGTCAGGCGCTGACATCCGTATTGAGCGGACGCGAGGGTTTGGACTTCAGATCCTCTGCATGGAAATAAGCTCGCCGGCGCAGCATCGCTTCGTCGGGGAACTGATTGACCACGGCGTCGGTCCTGTCGTTGACGACCTGGAAGACGAAGGATGCGGCGGCCTGGTCGAACACCACCTGCCGCGAGATGTTCTCGCTGTTCGGCAAATCATTGCGCACGGGCGCGCTCGTATCGCTCGCGGCGACCGTCTGGCTCACCGGCAAATCGGTTTGCACGGCCTCGTTCGCCGCCGCATTCGACGTCGTTATGATCTGCGCGGGGGCCGGTATCCCCACCGGCCTGATGCTGAAATCTGTACTCATGGCAGCCTCCTGGTTGCCTCGTCCGAGTCAAATCCCAACCCCTCTCAATGCGCAACCATGGAACACCAGGATTGAAGACCCGGTAAGGAAACGTGACTAACCGCGCGACGATATCGCCGCGCGGTTTTTCGTAAAATTGTCGCTTGTTTTCTGCGCGTTCAGAGCGAGCGGCTGACGGTGAGCGGGGTGATGTGGCGCGGGCCCGGAGTGGCGCGGCGTCCCGCGGCCGTATAGGTGTTCGGCACGTTGCGCTTCTGGATCTCGGCATTGACGCCGCGCACGACGCTCTCGGAGACCGCGTGCGCGGTCGCGAGCACGGTGAGATTGACCTGGAGCATCGCGCGGAACGCATCGTGATGCCGATGCAGCGTCGAAAGCAGCTCGGGCGCCGATTTCGCGAGCTGGGCCTGGTTGGCCTTCAACTGGCTGACGGCGCCGACATAGTTTCGCGACAGCTCCTGTTTCCTGCTCTCGAGCATCATCGCTTCGCGGACGTTGCCGGCGCGAACGAGTTCGGTCTCACGCTCGATCAGTCCGAGCAGGGCGCTCATCGCATCCATCAGGTCTTCGGCGAGCTTGCGCGCCTGGGCGTTGCCGGGCGCGGTGTTCGGGCGCTGCGCTTGCATCGGCTGGCGTGAGGCGGTGAACTGGTTCATCTCGTTTGACCTTATGCCGTGCGGACGGTTTTCGCCTGCTGCATGATGAGAGTGCGGTAGACCTCGGTGGCGACGCCGACGCCGCCGGCCTTGGCGAAGTTCTTGGAATACTGCTCGGTCAGCATCGAGCGCCATACGCCGGTGCCCGTCGTGTCGCCGAACGGGCCTTCGCCCTTCAGGCCCGAGGTCATCTGCGAGAACATGCTGTTGAGGAACATCGCCTCGAAATCGGTGGCGGTCTTCTGCGCCTTGGCCTGCTGCTGCGGCGAGACCTTTTGCAGCGCGGCGGCGAGCTCGAAGTCGGGCCGGCCGTTGCGGCTTTCCACCGAGAAGGCCGAGGAGGCGGCGGCGCGCGGGGTGTTGATCATGCTCGTCTGCATCACATCACCTCGATATCGGCTTCGATCGCGCCGGCGGCCTTGATCGCCTGGAGGATGCTGATCATGTCGCGGGGGCCGATGCCGAGGCCGTTGAGGCCGTCGACGAGCTGCTGGAGCGAGACGCCATCCTTGACGAGTGCCAACTTCCTGCCGTCCTCGGTGACGCTGACGCTGCTGCGCGGTGCGACCACGGTCCGCCCTCGGGACAGCGGATTGGGCTGGCTCACCTGCGGGCTTTCGGAGATCGTGACGGTGAGGTTGCCTTGTGCCACCGCGACGGTGGCGACGCGAACGTCGCGGCCCATCACGATGATGCCGCTGCGCTCGTCGATGACGATCTTGGCGGCGAGATCGGGGTCGACCTGGAGCTGCTCGATCTCGGTGAGGAAGGCGACGACGTTGCCCTTGAACTCCGGCGGAATCGAAAGCTGCACCGTCGATGGATCGATCGGCTCGGCGGTCTTGACGCCGAGATAGTCGTTGACAGCCGCCGCGATGCGTTTGGCGGTGGTGAAGTCGGCATTGCGGAGCGCCAGGCGCACGTTCGGCAGCCGGTTGAGCGCGAACTCGATCTCGCGCTCGATGATGGCGCCGTTGGCGATGCGCCCCACGGTCGGAACGCCGCGCACGATCTTCGCCGCTTCGCCCTCGGCCTGGAAGCCGGAGATCGCGAGCGAACCCTGCGCAACCGCATAAACGTTGCCGTCGGCGCCGAGGAGGGGCGTGACGAGCAGGGTGCCGCCCTGGAGGTTCTTGGCATCGCCGAGCGCGGAAACGGTGACGTCCATGCGCGTGCCTTGGGTGGCGAAGGCCGGCAGATTGCCTGTCACCATCACGGCGGCGACGTTGCCGGTGCGGATGGTGGCGCCGCGGATGTTGACGCCCATGCGCTCGAGCATCGCTTGCAGCGACTGCTTGGTGAAGGGGATGTTGTTGAGCGTGTCGCCGGTGCCGTTGAGGCCGACGACGAGGCCGTAGCCGATGAGCTGGTTCTGCCGCACGCCCTCGATATTGGCGAGGTCCTTGATGCGCGAGGTCGCGCTTGCGGACGTGACCGACAGTGCCAGCGCTGACAGCGCGGCGCAGGCCACCCCAACAATCCTCACCCAACGAACGCCTGGCATCCTCTGCTCCCCGAGGCTCCTCAAATCTCGGACCATCCTCGACACTCCCATGACGAGCTGGTCCGACGCTTTCCTTGCGAGTGCTGTGCCAACGCGGGGCAGTGGGCGTAGGTCGCTGAATAGGTTGAATAAATCTGTTTCGACCGGTGTCAGCGGGCGTTGTCCCTGAGGAGCGAAACTGCCGCCCGTCGGCAGATTTTGCCGGGCTGTTTACGCGCCGTTAACCATAAAACAGCGAAGGTGAGGCATCGATCACCCGGATTGCTGCGATGCGCATCTACGGACCGAACGGCACCACGCTTGGAACGCCGGCCAGCCAGGCCAGGCGGACGGGCTCCGGCACCTTCGTCTTGCCCGACACCTCGTCGGCGCAGGAGACGCGAGCGGCTGCGGCGCCGAAAGCAGCGGCCAACATCGATGCCCTGCTCGCGTTGCAAGGCATCGAGGAGGATCCGGTCGAGCGCCGCAAGCGCTCGGTCGCGCGCGGCAGGACCGCGCTCGACGTGCTCGACGATCTCAAGATGGGCCTCTTGTCCGGCAATCTCGACGCGTCCACCGTGATGCGGCTGCGCGATGCTGCGGCGAACCTGAAATCGTCCTCGGGCGATCCCGGGCTGGACTCCGTGCTCTCCGAGATCGAGCTGCGCGTCGAGGTCGAGCTGGCGAAGGCGGGACAGGCGTAGTCGGGCAGGCTGTCGTCGCCCGGCTTGACCGGGCGACCCAGTATTCCAGAGACAGTAGTTTTGAATCGAGACGCCGCGGCGTACTGGATGCCCCGGTCAAGCCGGGGCATGACAGCGGAATTTCGTGTGAGCGCGCCGCGTACGTTTGAGAAAGGGCTTACGCCGCTTCCTCCTCCTTCTGCGCGTCGTAGCGGCGCTGGGCGGCGAGCACGTCCTTCAGGTTCTGCTCGGCCCAATCGCGCAACGGATCGACGGCCGCGGCGAGTGTCAGCCCGAGCTGCGTGATCGAATATTCCACCGTCACCGGTACGGTCGCGATGGCGCGGCGCTTGATCAGGCCGTCGCGTTCGAGCGATTTGAGAACCTGGCTCAGCATCTTCTGCGAAATGCCTTCAATCGTGCGACGCAACTGATTGAAGCGCATCGGCTCCTCGCGCAGCAGCAGGAGGATCAGCACCGCCCATTTGTCGCCGACGCGATCGAGAATCTGGCGCGTGGGGCAGTTCGCTGCATAGACGTCGGGCTTCATCTTCGGGTCCTCGATCCATTGAAGTCGCTTGCCGGCTCGCTTGCCGGTTACTCCTGCGTAATCAGGTGAGCACAAAGTGCTCTCTTAACACCAGCTTTCTTTGAGATATCTAGTCGCTGCTAGTTACCACAGAAGCAAAGGAGCCTTCCATGAAAATCGCAGTCGCCGGCGCCTCGGGCCGGGCCGGGTCGGAGATCACCAAGGAACTGTCCCGCCGCGGCCATAGCGTCACGGCCATCGCCCGGAACCCCGAGAAGATCGCGGCCCTGCCGAACGTCACACCCACCAAGGGGGATGTGCTCGATCAGGCGGGTCTCGCAAGGCTGTGGGCCGGGCACGACGTCGCCGTGAGTTCCGTGCACTTCCTGACCAGCGACGCGCTCAAGCTGATCGGGGCAGCCAAGGACTCCAAGGTCGGCCGCTACCTCGTCGTTGGCGGGGCTGGCAGCCTGGAGGTTGCACCAGGCGTGAAGCTGGTCACAACTCCCGGTTTTCCGGCCCAATACAAGGCCGAGGCGGAGGCTGGCTCCGCCTTTCTCGACCTGCTGCGGCAGGAAAAGGAACTGAACTGGACCTTCATCTCGCCATCGGCGCTGTTCGTCGAGGGCGAGCGCACGGCCAAGTTCCGGCTCGGGACCGATCAGCTTCTCGCAGATGCGAACGGCAAGAGCTGGATCAGCTTCGCCGACTACGCCATTGCGCTTGCCGACGAGGTCGAGCGGCCGGCCCATTTGAGGCAGCGTTTCACGGTCGGATACTAGGCCTTCGGCCGCTCCCGGGCCCTTGCGGATAAACCTTCCTGTGCAAGGGCTTGGGGGCGCCGGCTGGGCGATCAGGGAAATATTGTCTGTCACAGGAGGCCGCTATATAACGCCCCGCTCAACGGACCCCGTTCCGTTTGCGAGTCGTTGCTTAGACAGATAGGCCGCCCTTGGAAAAGTTGAAAAACTACCGACCGACCGAAAAAGAGCCTTTCATGAACGACCGGCAGAAGGAGTACTTCCGGTTGAAGCTCCTTGCCTGGAAGGATGAGATCCTCAAAGAGTCCAAGCTCACCCTGCAAGCCCTGCAGGAGGAGAACGTGAACCACCCCGATCTCGCTGATCGGGCATCGTCCGAAACCGACCGCGCCATCGAACTCCGCGCCCGCGACCGCCAGCGCAAGTTGATCGCCAAGATCGACGCCGCGCTTCAGCGTATCGAGGACAACACCTACGGTTATTGCGAGGACACCGGCGAGCCGATCTCGTTGAAACGGCTCGAGGCCCGGCCCATCGCAACACTCTCGGTGGAAGCGCAGGAGCGCCACGAGAAACGCGAGAAGGTCTATCGCGACGAATAGAGTCAGAGCCGCAGCGATGCGGCTCTTTGTTTTTGGACTATGCCGCCACCGAAAGAACGAGTCGGTAGCGCATTAAGAACGAGTCGGTTGGTGCCAAGGCATCTCTTCAACCGACAGTTGGCGCGCGCCTAGAGGAACGTTCTAGGTCGCGCTCGGTTGGGCGCGCGCCGAAGAATTTTTTGCTAAGAATGAATTAGCGCGAGCAGGACCTGCAGGGGCGACGGTGCAGGGCGTCGATCTTTCAGTACCAGTTACCTTGAAGTTCGACCCCTCTTAGTTCCTTGATCATTGGGATCATGCCTTCGGTCGGCACCCTTCCATCTGTCAGGTGGTCCAATAGCTCGTGGACTTGAAGAACACGCGGCATTCCCGCTTCGTCGTAAAGTGGCTCGTCGATCAGCCACGCGAACTCAACGAATGGCGACACGACACGCCATTCGATCGATTTGGCCCAGGACACGTCGAAGTTTGTGCCTTTTGGCTCCTTCGCGACCCGGTCTGCAAGTGACCGCGCCTGGTCGACCTTCTCCAGGATGAACTTCTTTCTCTTCTCGAAGACGCTCGGCTTTCCAAGTTCGAAGTCGAGAGGCAGCTCGTAGGAGAAACATTCGATCAAGATAAACCGGTCGTTCAGCCGGACGGCGGCGTCGACCTCGCGCGGATTGCCGCTTGTCCACTTGAGGTCGCCTTCGAGGCAGAGGTCAAGTCCTCGAGCCCGGATCGCGCTGCGTACGGAGTTCTCAAAGCTTTCGCCGCCGCCGGCCGCCTTGCGCAGACCCACGAAGATCGTATGCAGGGCAGGTAGGATCGCCGCCAGATCGATCATTACCTTGCCCATCGATGGAAGAAGGATTGGGCGCTTACCGCCACTCCAGAGACCAATGTTCTTCTGAGCTTCTTCGCTCAAGGATATGAACTCGACGGCTTTGCGCACCTCTTCGACAGTGAATACCTTTTCGTGTCCTAGTTGCTTTGCGAACCAAACCGCTTCACTCGCGAATTCGTCGAGGTCGAAGCTGACCATCGTGTAGCCGCGGAACATCAGGTTAGTAAAGTTGTTCATCGTCCGGTCGCGGCGCTGCGCCCACGTCGAATGATGCATCGTGATGCCGACGTAGGTGCCAAAGAACGCGGCAGCCCACACCGCGAACAGTACCGCGTCGAAATCGATCCCGTACTTCAGCCTGAACGGTTCGCCCATAAATGCATTCTCCTTTCGGAACTGCGCCAAGGAGAACGTGCCGATCTCGAAGTTGGTGGCGCCGTACCCGCGTCCGATGCGACCCGCGACGCTGTTCCAGGCGGGATACTCTTCCGTCTTCGGGTTCGGCTTCAACTGGGCGAACTTGATCGTGTCGCCACCTTCGGCTTCAGTCTCGCCGGCATTTTCTTCGTCGAGCCAGGTGCCAAGCCGCGTATGAAAGCCAAAGGTTTCGGCGTTCCTCGCGTCGTGAAGCTCGAACGTGAGAGGGTTGACGACGCTATCCTTGTAGCGGTGCGACCCTAGTGCAGGATCCCACTTGATCAACGATCCCTTGCCGATGCATCGCATCGCGGCCGATGCCCGCCAGTATTCGTAGCAAAGCCCCTCGATGGCGAACACGTCTATCAAGTCAGACCGGCGGAAGTCGGTCATCACGATCTGGTCTGTTTCGCGCAAAGCCTGGTAGGCCTTCTTCGCCTTCAATTTCCCTCCATACGCTTCGGCCATGGCTTCATACCAGGCGCCGTCGAGTAGGGTCTGTAATCGCGTCCGGCGGACAGGACCAAGGTCATCGGTTTTGTTAAGCGCACCGTGCTTCGCGTATGCGAGCTCGGCGATGCCGCGCACCAACATCACGGTGGCATCGTCGTTGTTGAACCCGTGCGCCTCCGCGAGCATGGGGCGCAGACGCCGATGGAGATGAAACCAAAATCCAGGAGAGTGACCTCGAACGAGCGCTGCGATCTCCGCCTCGACTTTGTCCAGATACGCGCGGAAGACGAGCCACACCTGATCGCCCGCGGCTTCGCCCAGCGGGATGAGCTGAGGTGCCAACTCCCGTTGTCGCAGTTCGCGAGGAACGTCGACGAGCCGCCGACGAATTTCCGCGTGATGTTTGAACATCAGATACGGAAACGTCTGCGAGTAGTAGAACTGCGTTACGACAAGCGGATCCTCTCCACCCGCCTTTGTTCGAATATTCATTCACGCGATCTCATCATCCGGTCGCTGGATGCGACCTGGGACTCGAAGATTCTCTCAGAGACAAGGGTTTAGGCCTGAAAAGATAGCATTTTGCGCGAAGGGCGTCGACCCGATAGTTTCTCGCGAGCCTGCCGTCGGAGCAGCTTGGTGCGAGGCTATTCGAAGGCGCATCGTTCCTCGTTCGCGGCTTGCAGTCTGTTGAAATCGGCGAACGAGTGAAACGAGCCGTCGCTTCGACTCGATCAGGGACTCGATTGGGACCGAAAGGCAGATAGGCTATCGACGACACGTCGTTTCAGATCACGAGTCCATCCGAAAGGATTCGCTTGCATCTGCGCCACAACTTATTTGGAAGCGTTAGAGTGAGGCACGCCTTTCACGGTGTGAGGTGAAAGGCGAAGCCAACAAGTCGCTGCTGTCGAGTCCTTCCACAAACAGTCGGCGCGAGCGAGCACTTGCCGAGGTCGGGAGTGGCGGAGAAAGTGGGACTCTCTCCCCCGATGCCGCGGATGCGCAAAACCCCCCGAAAAATAAGGATTCCTATAACGCCCGGCCGAGTTTTGTGACCACCGCTGTGTACCACCTTACGGGGCAGACAAGGACTCGAATTTCAGGTGATTTCGAAGCGGCTCAGGAATGACGTCGAGCCGAAGATTCCCCGCCTGCTCTTATCTGGTTGCGACGAGACGACCGGAGGCGCCCGCGAGAGTCGTATTCCGTGTCCGGCACCTGAGCGGGAACAACTGTCCGCTGCGGCAGCCCGTTGACCGTGCCAAGCGGCGGCGCGAACGTCGTCGCGAGGCGCGCGAACGCGCGAGAGCGAACGCCTCTTGAGGTGACATCGAGACCAAAGAAGAAGCGCCGGCTGGGCGCGGCGGCCTGGCTAGTCCCGGACTGTCGATTGCCTCCCCAGCCCCAAGCGTACCGCCGTCGCCTTGTTTGCGGCCATGCCGGCCCGATCTACCGAGTGTGTTTCGATTCCGCGGTGGGGTGCGTTGTGCACCAGGTCCTTACAAGGCCGGCAAGGCGCGAGCCGAGGTGGACGGGAGCAGAATCCGCGCGGTGTCGCCGGCCGCGACCGGTCCGCCGGCCCGAACCACGCCCAGCACCCCACTTTTGAATGGAGGGCCCGTTTCCGCCGACGAGAGCACCTGCCGTTTCAGGCCGGTCCGGAAGCGGTCGATGAGGACGCAGGGTGTCCGGAGGCCGGTCAGCTCTACGATCGCCGCGGGTCCGAGCTGGATGAGCGTTCCGAGCGGCAGCAGCTCGAGGTCCAGGCCGGCAGTCGTGATATTCTCGCCGAGCTCTCCCGCTGCGACCTCGAAGCCAGCCTCCGAGAGCGAGGCGAACAGCTCGGATCGGATCAGGTGAACCTGGCGCAGATTGGGAAGCCGAGGCCGGCGACGGGCGAGATAGCGGTGCCGGACAAACGGGCCGGCATGGGCATCGCATTCAACACCATGGCCCTCTACCAGCACGATCCGATCCTGAGGCGGCTTGCTGAAGTGGTGGCCGCGATCGGCGGCGACCGCGACCACGGTGCCCCCCAGCGAGAGCGCGTGCGCCTGCTGCATCAGGCCGCCCGGGCGAGCGAGCGCCGCTTCTGCCGAAGGTAGCGCGTGAGGTCCGAGAGAGGCATCGCGTTCAAGACCCTGGCGGCGGGGACACCGCCCTTGCGGGTCATCTCGACGCCCCAGTGCATGTGGTCGAGCTCCGGGATCGAGTGCGCGTCCGGATTGATGCTGAGCATGCAGCCGAAGTCGAGGGCGGCCTGGTGCCAGCGCCAATCCAGATCGAGGCGCCACGGATGGGCGTTGATGCTGCACCGCAGCGGTCTCGACGATTGCCGACCATCCGTATTTGATGTCAAATTGATCCTTGTTCTGGGTCGAGCTTTTTTGATGTCCATTTTCAGGGAGGAATTGCGATGCTGCGGGCCTGCTTCTCATGCCTCTTCGTTGCGATCGTTTCGCTGTCAGCAATGGCCGCTGACGGTGATCCGAAGCAGAAGGTCGAAGCGATCGCTTCGGAATATGCTGCAAGCTTCAACAAGCAGGACGGTGCGGGAATTGCCGCCCTGTTCGCGGCGGGCGGGATCCACGTCAATCCGGCCGGTCCGCGTTCCGACATCGCGGAATTCTACCAAGGCGCGTTCAAGGCTGGGTTCGACCACGAGGAGATCACGGTCGACCAGGCATGGCCGCTGGGGTCGGACATGGCGCTTGCCATAGGGGCGTACCGCCTCGCAGGCAAAAATCAGAACGGCGCGCCCATCGAGACGGGAGGTATCTGGACGGCGACCTACGTGACCGAGGGCGGCAAGCTCAAGATTCGTTTGCTGTCGGCGATGCCCAAGCCGCCGCCTCCGAAGTAGGAGGTCGCCTAATGTTCGACGCGCCTACCACAGCACTCTTGCGTGCGGTCCTCGATGAAGTCTGCAAGAGCATCTCGGGGTGCGAGATCGGGATGCGCGCGCACCTCGCTTCGAAGATTTTGGAAGCCGCAACGAAGGGCGAAATCTCCCACGAACGATTGAGGCGAGCCGGGCGCAAAGCCCTGGGCGCCAACCATATGGCGCTGAGCGCAGGGGGCGGGGATGAATTTTCAGGTCACGGTCCTGAAAATCCTGGTGAGCTATCCGGACGGCTTCGCCGTCATGGCCGACCTCAAGCGCGACATGGCGATTCTGGCGACCAGCGGACGTGACTGGGCCGAACGCACCAAGCGGCTGGCTGCGCGCGTGCCCGAGCTGGACATCTTCTCGCAAGGTCTCGTCGAGAGGCTCGACGGCGGCTGGCGTATCACCGAGAAAGGCCGCGCCGTTCTCGAGATCATGGAGGCGCGGCCGGTTGCCGTGCCGGCTACCGAGCAGCCTCCCATCCGGGCGACCGATGCCTCGACGCCTGCGGCGACACCGGCGGCATCCCCCGTCGCGACGGGCCGACGCAAGCGGGACCAGAAGCGGCGTCGACGCGATCTGGTCGCAGCGCGGGCAAGGGCCAAGGCTTCGTAACGGAGCCCATCTCAGGCCAGCGTAAGAAGGCGTCGTCCGTCACCGATTTGCCGTCAGCTTCCCGCAACGCCCTCCCGGGCGACGGCCTCCACCTCGCCCAGATTGGCATGGCCGTTCGCGGCCCGCAGGAGCGCTTGGACAACGTATTTGCGGGTTTCTTGATCGACGCCGCGGGGAGCTTCCGGCAAATGGTCTCCAGCGCCTCAAACCGTAGGAGCAACAGCTTATTCCAGCTCAATTTGCGTTTGAACGGACCTGACGACCCGTTCGAAGGCAGCTTTAGCCAGCCGATCATCAGTGAGCCATTCCATTGTCCAATTCGGTCGACCCTCCAGTTCCCTGAACGTGGCGACTTCGTAAGCGCCTCCGGTGCGCGACAGTGACGCCCCGAGCGTTGGATGGTCACGCACCAGGGACCAAACCCTTGCTTCGATGTCGCGTCGGCTCGCCCTAACCGGATGCAGTTCGTATTTAGCCTGCAGGTCACTGGCACTCTGGTCGAGGCGCGCATAACAGGCCACGGATACCTTGTTGTCCTTTCCGGCGATCCCAAAGCCCCAATTTGCATCGGGGCGCGGCGTAGGACCAAATATGAAAAGATCCTCCAACTCGCCGCACTCTTCGTGCTTGCGAGCGGCCGCCAGCATCATCTGGCGCAGTTCTTCTTCACTCTTGCGATCCTTGACCACCTACATCTCCCCCGAGTACTCATGCCGTACTGCTTTGAAAACCCGTCGCCGCGCCATTCGTTATCATTGATCGGCCGTGCGTCTCACGGGCACAGCTTTTGCTGGACCCACCTCGACGCTCGCGCTGCGAGCAGCGCCATTGCGTTCGAACCGAAGCTCGACGCGGCTACCGACTGGGGTAAGGCCAATCAAATTGCGAAGCTGGGACGCGCTCCGGATCGGCGTGCCATCGACAGCCTTCACGATGTCGCCCTTTTGCAGCCCCGCTTGCTCCGCCGGCGAACCACTGGCAATCTCCGCGATCAGCGCCCCTTGATAGCTCTCCTTGGCCGCAAGATCGACTCCAAGATCGCGGATGGATATGCCGATCTGGCCGCGACGAACTTCGCCGTATTGAACAAGCTGCTCCATGACGCGGCGGGCCATGTTGATCGGCACAGCGAATCCGATTCCGACGTTACCCCCGCCCGGAGAAATGATCGCCGTATTGATCCCGACAAGTTGTCCCCTCAGGTTAATCAGGGCGCCGCCCGAATTTCCGGGATTAATGGATGCGTCGGTCTGGATGAAGTCCTCATACCCTTGCTTGCCAAGGCCGGTTCGGCCGAGGGCGCTGACAATTCCCGAAGTTACGGTCTGACCCAAGCCGAAGGGGTTCCCGATCGCGATCACGAAATCACCGACCTCGATCCGATCGCTGTCACCCAACGGGATGGCCTTGAGGTTACCTCTTAGTCCTTGCAGTTGAAGAACGGCAACGTCGGTTGCAGGGTCACGCCCAACCAATTTCGCGTCGAACTTTCGTCCGTCTTTGGTCGTGACTTGGGCCTTAGAGATCTGCGCAACGACGTGATTGGCGGTGAGTACATAGCCGCGTTCGGCGTCGACGATTACGCCCGAGCCGGTTGCCTGGACTTCCTTTTCAAGCTGCTTGGGAAGATCAAAAAACTCTCGAAAGACGGGATCGCGGTAGAGCGGATTGTCCTCCTTGACCCGGGCGTGCACCGAAATGTTGACGACCGAAGGGGTGGTTTCCCTTACCACAGGCGCAAGGGTCGGGATTTGGCCGCCCCTGATGTCCGGAACCTGTGCGAGCACGGGCGACCACGCGATAGAGGCGCAAAGGAGCAAGACAGCGGCGAACCGTCGATCCTTTATTACTGATGAGTTCTTCGACATGGTGAGTAAACGAGTTTTGTAGAGGGGGAATTCCAACGTCCCGACGATCGCACGCCCGGACGTTGGAAAGTGTCAGCCATTGCGATTGATCGCGATGCGGCGGACATTTTTGGCTTCGGCGGATTTCGGCACGGTTATGGTCAGGACGCCGTTCTTGAACGCGGCCGAGACTTTGTCCTCGTCGATGCCCTCCAGCGGGATACGCCGTTCGAATCGGCCGTAGTATCGTTCGCTGAAACGACGTGCCTTGTCTTCCGATTCGGATTTTTTCTCGCCGGAGATCGAAAGAACTCCATTCGCGATTTCGAGACTGACGTCCTTCTCCTCCAGGCCGGGCAGCTCAGCGGTGATGCGCACCTCCTTGTCCGTTTCATCGATGTCGATCTGGGGCCAGCCGAGCCCGCTCAGTCCCCGGCTCGATCCGAACGGCGCAAGATCAAAGCCGCGGAATACCTCGTCGAACATCCGGTTCATCTCGCGATGCAATGTAAGAAACGGATTCACATCGGCTCCGCGGTGAATGCCGACCTCTCGTCCGCCGTTATTCCACGGAATGAGGTCCTTGATACCCATGGTGTGTTCTCCTCAATTCAGGCGACTTCCGCCGCGAATCGCCGCGGAAGTCTGTTCTTCGCTGATGTGCGCGTTGCGTGGCGGTCAGGCCGCCTTGCCGTCGATCTGCCGGACGTTCGAAGCGGACGAACCGCTGATCGAAATCCGGCGCGGCTTCATGGCCTCGGGGATCTCGCGCACCAGTTCGATCTGCAGCAAGCCGTTGTCGAACGAGGCTCCCTTGACCTGGACATAGTCCGCCAGATTGAACTGCCGCTTAAAGGGCCGAGACGAAATTCCCTGGTACAGGAACTCGCGCTGCTGTTTTTCCGACTTCCGGCCTTCGACCGTCAACACGCTTTGTTCTGCGGTGATCGCGATTTCATCGGCCGAGAAGCCAGCCACCGCCAGCGAAATCTGGTAGCGGTCTTCGCTCAGTCGCTCGACGTTGCATGGGGGATAGTTATCCTCCGTGCCGGCCTGTTGCGCGGCGTCCACAAGATCGAACAGACGGTCAAAGCCGATGGTCGACCGCCAAAGGGGAGCGAAATCGTAGGTGGTCCTCATAGCCAAATCCTCCACTGAGCAAGATGGGTACGAGCAGGCGTCGGACACCTCCGGCGCCCGTCTCCGCCGGGCCCCCGAAGGGCGCCCGGACCGCTTGTCGCGGCACGCTAAAAATTAGAAAAAGCCGATTCGATTTCAAGTGGGCGATCAACGATTTTCAGCGACCGGGGAATCCGCCGATATGGTTTTGCTCGCGGTCGCCCGGATTCTCGCGAAGAGCGATCACCTTCCGGCCTCACCAAGTCATAACTACCGCGTGTCTGGCTTTCGACGTCCGCGAATTGGAGAGGATACGGGATCCGCCTCTCATGCTGCGCCCGCAATCCCACCTGTTGTCAAGACAAGTCGGTGTTGGCGATGCCGGCTCCCTCCACCGTCAACGCCGGCGAGCCGCACAACCTGTCTCGAACATCGCGGCCTGCAAGGCGACAACGACTGCTCCAGTCGCTGCGGCTGTGTTTGCCATCACGAGAAGAATGACCAACGGAGTAAACATGGCGATCGGTCCAGTGATCTTTTTGCGGGCTTAGGCCCGCGCCACCCCCTGCTTCATTTCTTTCGCGCGGGAAGACGGCGGGCCATTGGCCTCATGTCGACTTGTCAGCATCGCAGCCTTTACCTTTTGAAACGCTCGCTCCTCGATCTGGCGAACCCGTTCGCGGGATACTCCATATTCCGCGGCAAGTTCTTCAAGGGTCGTCGACTCCTCGTTCAGCCAGCGCGCGGTGAAGATGTTGCGTTCGCGAGCGTTGAGGTTGGCGAGGGCGTTAGCGAGGGCCAGACGACGCTGCTTGGCCTCCTGCTCCTCGGCCAACGTGATTTCACAAGTCGGCGCGGGATCGACAAGCCAATCCAACGTTTGTCCGCCCTCATCCTCGTCGTGGATCGGTACATTCAAGGAAGCGTCTCCACGCAGGCGGCGGTCCATGGCGACAACGTCTCGTTCAGCCACCTTGAGACGCTCAGCAATTAGCCTGACCTGCTCCGGACGCAAATCGCCGTCCTGTAGCGCAGAGATCGCGCTTTTGGCCCTCCGCAGTTTGAAGAAAAGCTTTTTCTGGCTGGCGCTCGCGGCGATCTTGACCAGCGACCAGGACCGCAGGATGTACTCCTGGATGGAGGCCCTGATCCACCACATCGCATAGGTGGCAAGGCGAACGCCCCGATCCGGATCAAACCGCCTCACAGCCTGCATCAAGCCAATGTTTCCTTCCGAGACAATTTCCGCGATCGGGAGGCCGTAACCGCGATAGCGCATCGCTATCTTGGCGACGAGCCTGAGATGACTGGTCACCAGGTGGTACGCTGCGTCGCGATCCCGGTGCTCGCGCCAGCGCCTTGCGTAGGCGAGCTCCTGCTCGGGCGTGAGCAAGGGAAACTTACGGATCTCGACTAGATATTTCGACAGCCCAGCGTCGACAGACGGGGCAGGTAGAGCGGCATTGTTAAACATCTTGCAAACCCCCATTAGAGCTAAGGAATTGGACTCGTTTCATCGGGCCTCAATCGACCGGCTCGATCTCGCTTGATCGAGGGGCACGCGCACGGACACGCCGGCACAGGTGCGGCGGCCGGTAAGCGGCTCGGCCTTGTGGTGAGCCCGTCGAACAACCAAGCCGTCAGGCCGCTTCGCGCTCGATCTGCTGGACGTCGGATGCGGCCAGATTGTCAATCGGGATCCGGCGAGGCTTCATGGCGTCCGGAATCTCGCGAACCAACTCGATCTGCAGCAGGCCGTTGTCGAACCGTGCTCCCTCGACCCGGACGTGGGCAGCCAGACCGAACTGCCGCTTGAAAGGTCGCGACGAGATGCCTCGATAGACGAAGTCCCGCCGTCCTTTTTCGCCCTTGCGACCTTCGATGGTGAGCACGCTCTGTTCGGCCGTCACGGTGATTTCATCGGGGGAGAAACCGGCCAAAGCCAGCGAAATCCGATACCGGTCGTCAGACAGGCGTTCTACATTGCAGGGTGGGTAGTTGGCTTCGCCGGCGGTGTGCCGGGCCGCGTCGACCAGATCGAACACGCGGTCGAAGCCGATAGTTGATCGCCACAGGGGGCTGATGTTGTAAGTCCTCATAGCCAAATCCTCCAAGGAGCAAGATGGGTACGAGCAGGCGTCGGACACCTCCGGCGCCCGTCTCCGCCGGGCCCCTAGGGCGCCCGGACCGCTTGTCGCGGCGAGCAGAAAACTAGCAAATCGCCTTTCGGTTTCAAGTAGAGAGCGGAGAATTTTTGTCCGAAAACTAACCCAATGTTACCGAGCCACGGAGCACGTCTTCAAAATTAGGCAAAGCCATCGAGGGGTCTTCAGGGGCCTTACCAGACGCCCCTGCGTCGGTAAGCGATGCGGCAATATCGTACTGAGTTCGATCGTCAGGCGTGTAAACGCTGCAATTCCGCTTCGGCCAGTTCGACCAACCGGGTGAGCCTTTGGCGATGTTCTGCAGCGAGATCCTGTGCTTTGAGAAGTCGCCGCAATGCTCGATTGCTCTGCGTTGGCCCTCAACCACGAAGGATCGGGGCGGCCCGCTCAAATACGAGCGTCTCAGGCGGAAACCGGACGCTGGTCAGTACGTCCGACATGATCGAATAGCGAGGGGGGAGCCGGCCGGGGGATGCGATCAGCGCAATCGGTCGAGATCGCATCCCGGTGAGTGAATGAAACTAGCCGATCGCTGGTCTCTCCCTATTGCGGTCTTCCGGCATAAGCTTGATTCCCGATGGGTCCAGGATCGGTGAAAGGAGCATGTCGACCTTCAACGTGTTCACGCCGGCGCCCCACGTCAACCAGGGCATCGAATCCAGATACGGGATCGGCGGCAGCGCGATCGTCCCGAAAACCTGCCCCGACTCCGGCTTGCTGCGCGGGCCATCCACCCCCCAAGCCGCCAGCGACGGCAGGACCAGGACCGCTGTCATCGAGGCCGTTAGAATCCCGCGGACCACGCGCTGTCCGAAGGCTTGTTTGCGGTCCGCATGAGCGGAGACAATGGCTTGATCTCTGATCATCTCATCCTCCAATCGGTCGAAAACTGATCCAGGCGATCGTGAGAAGGCTGAGGGCGAACATGAGCCAATGCATTACAGTCGCCCCGCTCTTGCGCGATCGAGATTGCATGCGTGTGCTCATCTGGGTCTCCTTGTGCTTTGCGTTCCTTTCTCTTTTGGTTAGTGGTTGAGCCCGGCCGGTGGCGGCCGGGCTCGATCTTGACTAGAAGTCCATCGGCGGCGCTGCGGGCGCCGGCTCGGACTTCTTCGGCTTCTCGGCGATCAGCGCTTCCGTCGTGATCAGCAGCGCGGCGACGGAAGCCGCATCCTGCAACGCGGTGCGAACGACCTTGGCGGGATCGATCACGCCTGCCTTCGCCAGGTCCTGGTATTCGCCGCTGGCGGCATTGAAGCCCCAATTGTAGCTGGAGTTCTCCAGCAGCTTACCGACCACCAGCGAGCCGTCTTCGCCGGCGTTCTGCACAATCTGCCGCGCCGGCACCTGGATCGCGCGGCGCACGATGTCGACGCCGGCCTTCTGGTCGGCATTCACGGTCTTGATGGCATCGAGCGCCTTCAGGCCGCGCAGCAGCGCGACGCCGCCGCCGGGCAGGATGCCTTCCTCGACTGCCGCCCTGGTCGCGTGCATCGCGTCATCGACGCGATCCTTGCGTTCCTTGACCTCGACTTCGGTCGCGCCACCAACGCGGATCACCGCGACGCCGCCGGCGAGCTTCGCAAGCCGCTCCTGCAACTTCTCGCGATCGTAGTCGGAGGTAGTCTCCTCGATCTGCATCTTGATCTGGGTGACGCGGGCCTCGATGTCCTTCTTGGACCCCGCACCGTTGACGATGGTCGTGTTCTCCTTGTCGATGACGACCTTCTTGGCGCGGCCGAGCATCTTGAGCGTGACGTTCTCGAGCTTGATGCCGAGATCCTCCGAGATCGCCTGGCCACCCGTCAGGATCGCGATGTCCTCCAGCATGGCTTTGCGGCGATCGCCGAAGCCGGGCGCCTTCACGGCCGCGACCTTCAACCCGCCGCGCAGCCGGTTGACGACGAGGGTCGCGAGCGCTTCACCTTCGACATCCTCGGCAACGACGAGCAGCGGCTTGCCGGACTGCACGACGGCTTCGAGCAGCGGCAGCATGGACTGCAGGGTCGACAGCTTCTTCTCATGGATGAGGATGTAGGGGTCTTCGAACTCGACCCGCATCTTCTCGGCATTGGTGACGAAGTAGGGTGACGCATAGCCGCGATCGAACTGCATGCCTTCGACCACCTCGAGCTCGGTATCGAGGCTCTTGGCCTCCTCGACGGTGATGACCCCGTCGTTACCGACCTTCTGCATGGCGTCGGCGAGAAAGCGGCCGATCTCAATATCGCCATTGGCCGAGATGGTCGCGATCTGGGCGATCTCCTCGTTGGTGGTGACTTTCTTGGCGTGCGCCTTCAAATCATTGACGATGGCTTCTACGGCCAGATCGATGCCGCGCTTGAGGTCCATCGGGTTCATGCCGGCGGCGACGGATTTCGCGCCTTCCTTGACGATGGCCTGGGCCAGTACGGTCGCGGTGGTCGTCCCGTCGCCTGCGAGGTCACTCGTCTTGGAGGCGACCTCCCGCACCATCTGCGCGCCCATGTTCTCGAACTTGTCCTCCAGTTCGATCTCCTTGGCGACGGTCACGCCATCCTTGGTGATGCGCGGCGCACCGAAGGATTTCTCGATCACGACATTCCGCCCCTTGGGGCCGAGCGTGACCTTGACCGCATTCGCCAGCGTATCCACTCCCCGCAACACCCGGTCACGGGCGTCTGTGGAGAATTTCACTTCCTTGGCAGCCATGTTCGTTGCTCCTCTCTCCTCAATGACTGTCGGCTTCGCAAGTTGTGCTCAGGCGGCCTTTTTGACCGAGCCGGTCTTGTCGACCACGCCCAGAAGATCGCTCTCCTTCATGATCAAGTAGTCCTGGCCGTCGATCTTCACTTCAGTACCCGACCATTTGCCGAACAAAACGCGGTCTCCCGGCTTGACATCGATCGGGATCAACTGGCCTTGCTCGTTTCTGCCACCGGAGCCCGCGGCGATGATCTCGCCTTCCTGCGGCTTCTCCTTTGCGGTGTCGGGAATGATGATGCCGCCGGCGGTCTTTTCCTCGGCATCAATGCGGCGCACAAGCACGCGGTCGTGCAGCGGGCGGAAATGCATACACATCCTCCATGTCAGTTCAGCGATGTCCAAAAACCGGGTCCGGGCAACCGGCCCCCGGGCGAAAACGACCTAGGATCCGAAAAACGGCCGTTCAAGAGGTCTTTTAAAAATTTTTGTCACCCCGGCCGTCTGACTGCCAACCGCGGTCTTGAACGGCGGATTTGGCTCGACCAGTTAATTGGAAAGAGATCTTCCATTCATCGCCCTCGCTCCGGAGCTGACTGCGGATTGAGGCTTCAGCGAATGTAGAACCCGCCAAGAACGACGAACATGGACGACTATCGCGACGTGGTGACTGCTGGTCTGGCGGTGCTGTGCGCAGGTCTCATGTTGGTCGCCGGCCTCCTGTACATTCTGGGTTCGTCCGACGGGTCAAAACCGGCGGAGATTGAGCCGCCAAGCCCGCAAGTCGCTGCATCGAGTCCTTTGGAGATGGCGCCGGCGAAGCACCATTCGATCGCCAATTTCAGATGAAGGCAAACTGAGGCGCGGTGCCAGAAGCACCGGCGAGGTGCACGCATGGCCAGACCAAGCTCCGCTTGGGCTGCGCTCTTCAGCGGTTCAGGACCCAATAGACCAGGCTGAGCACTGCGCTCAAAAGCAAACATGTCATCAAAGGGAAATAGAACGTCATACTCTCCCGTTCGATCACGACGTCGCCGGGCAACCGACCCAGACCGATCCGGCTGAGATAAGGCCACAGCAGGCCGGCCATTAGACTTACAATGCCGAGAGTAATCAGAAAGCGCGCCATTGTTGCCGATCCTGCGGCTTGAAGATCAAAGGCCAATTTCAGATGCCTGGGTCGTCGTCGCTTCTTTTCCTGCTTTCGCTTAGCCTTCAACACGTCCGCTTGAGTGCGATAGGCCTTTGCCAAGTTAGGCGCCCCGCCGTGAGCGGGCCGACCACCTGCGCTCGAAGTCAGCTTGCCTTTCTGTCGACATGCTCGAAGGATGCTTCCGTAATCTGCGGCTCCTCGAGATCGAGTAGCGCGTCGATCACCTCCTGGAGATGGGAAGGCGTCGCCAGCAAGTTGCCTTTCGAGTGCTCCGTCTCAATCTGAGAGGCATGAAGAGCCCAGCGCCGCAGGATGTCGCGCTTTCGCGTTGGCGACAGATTGCTGTCCAGCAGCACCTGGTGCGGATCCGCGTAGCTCTCGGCAGGTTCAGCCCCAGGCCCGAACCCGTGGCGGATCACCTCCCGCCCAAGGGTCCGCTCAATCCATTCCAGCCGCCGGCGGCGCTGCTGGCTGGCGGCTGGGCCCTCAACGTCGGGATTGTCCGAAATCAGGCGCGGCTTCGCCCCCTGCGCCGGCAAGCCCTCCACTGAGTATTGCAGACCTTGGCGGCGCGCATATGCGATGGCGGCTTCGGCGGACGGGAACGAAAGTTCGACCTGCGAGAGGGGATCGTCGTCGCCGGTCCAACCCATCAGGGGTTCGATGTACGGGGCCGAGCGGCGCTCGAAACGCAGCGTCCAGCGCTGGGCGCGCGCACGTCCCGAAGTCATCGGCGAGGGGGTAGGCTTGTAGATCACGGCCTGCGCATCCGCCGGAAATACCGACTTCGTCACCACCGGCTCCGGGACGGGCCGGCGCGCCGTAAAGTCCGAATGTGCCGATAAAGGCGTGACGTTCATGAACGCCTCCTTCGAGCCGGGCGGGCGGGAGCTGGGCTCCCGTCCGCTTCGTCTTACTTTCCATTGATTGCGATCCTTTTCACCTTCCGCTGTTCCGTAGGCGACTTCGGCAGCGTGACGGTGAGGATCCCGTCCTTGAAGGACGCGGCGACTTTATCCTGGTCGACGTCGTCGACGGGAATGCGCCGCTCGAAACGTCCGTAGTAGCGCTCGCTGAAGCGACGCTCCTTGTCTTTCGTTTCGCTCTTCTTCTCGCCGCTGATCGTCAGCACGCCGTCGGCAAGTTCGACCTCGACGTCTTTCTGTTCGATGCCGGGAAGCTCGGCGATAACTTTCACTTCCTTGTCGGTCTCGTTGAACTCGACGCTCGGCCACCCCATTGTCGCCGGCGGGGCGAACTGGCCGATATCGACGCCGCGAAACACGTCGTCGAACAGCCGATTCATCTCGCGATGCAGCGAGAGAAACGGGTTGTCTACCTCGGTGCGTCGCGCAGGCAGATTGCGGGAGCCGTTGTTCCACGGAATGAGTTCGCGTAGTGCCATTGTGGTCCTCCTTTCTTGGGTTTGGTCGTCAATGGGCCAGCAGTCCGCAGCGCGGACCTAGCCGCGCAGCGGTTCGATGGGCAGCAGCCAGTGTCAGGCCGCCTGCGTCCGATCGCTCCTCTGGTGGTCGTTGCCGGCAACGTCGATCGCGATTTGACGCGGCTTCAGCGC
Organism: Bradyrhizobium sp. 1200_D9_N1_1; assembly: GCF_052075915.1. Classification (NCBI taxonomy): domain Bacteria; kingdom Pseudomonadati; phylum Pseudomonadota; class Alphaproteobacteria; order Hyphomicrobiales; family Nitrobacteraceae; genus Bradyrhizobium; species Bradyrhizobium sp. 1200_D9_N1_1. Next base: position 3,522,364 of record NZ_CP197226.1, read on the forward strand.
CTCCGGCATTTCCCGAGTCAGGGCAATCCTGAGCAGGCCGTCTTCGAACGTCGCGTCCTTGACCTGGACGTAGTCGGCCAGGTTGAATACGCGCCGGAAGGGCCGGACGGAGATTCCACGATACAGGTAGTCGCGTTCATCCTCGTCGGTCTTGCGGCCTTCGACCGTGAGCGTCGAGCGCTCTGCGGTGATCGCCACGTCGTCCGGGGTGAAGCCGACCAGCGCCAGCGAAATCCGGTACTGGTCCTCGCTGGTGCGCTCGATATCATACGGCGGGTAAGTGTCGCCGTTGTCTACCGTATCGTTCACCAGATTTAAGAGGCGGTCGAACCCGATGGTCGAACGCCAGAAGGGTGATAGATCGTAGGTTCTCATAACCACATCCTCCTCTGAGCAATATGGATAGGAGCAACATCGGATTCTGCCCGATGGCGTCTGCCGGACCCGAGAGGCATCCGGCGCCACGCTCCCGCGTGGCTGCACAAAAACTAGGATGGGGCGATTTTGTTTCAAGAGGAGTGTAGGACAGAGAAGCGACCGGCCGACGGACCGGTCATGCCACACGAAGGCTCCTGGAAAGTCGAACATCGCCGCGTCGGCCGACGACGGGCAAAGACTCGGAGCGGGCCTCATGTAGCCCCGCCCTGGTGGCACTGCGGAAGCCCGTTATCTAGACGGCCCCGGATGGCTGAAAATTTTCCGGCCCTCCCTTGAAACCAAACTCGGTTTCTCTAATTTTCGAGTCGCCGCCGCAGGGCGGCTCTCCGGGCGCCTGACGGGCTCGGCGAATCCAGAGACGGGCACCGGTCGTGTCCGGTGCCGCTCGTAACCATTTTGCTCCGTGGAGGATCTGGCTATGGCAGTTACGACTTCTCACCGCTCTGGCGTTCGACCATCGGTTTCGACCGCCTTTTCGACCTCGCTGAATCCGCCCAGCGCGCGACCGAGGACAATTACCCGCCCTACAACATCGAACGGCTCGGCGACGATCGCTACCAGATTTCGCTCGCGGTGGCCGGCTTCTCTCCCGACGAAATCTCGGTGACGGCCGAGCAGAACGTCGTGACGATCGAGGGCAACAAGACGGACAAGACTGAACGCGAATTTATGTACCGCGGCATCTCGACCCGCGCGTTCAAGCGCCAGTTCAACCTGGCCGACTACGTTCAGGTCAAGAACGCGTCCTTCGACAACGGTCTGCTCAAGATCGAACTCGTCCGGGAGATTCCCGAGGCCATGAAGCCGCGACGGATCGCCATCAATGGAGCGACGCCGGACAACCTGCACAAGCTCGAATCCAGGGCGGCTTGAACCAGTACGTATTGCGGCGGCCCGGTCTACGGGCCGTCCATCCACTCGTCTTCGAAGGGAGGAAAACATGCGGCCGACGACCGCCACCGACAACGTCTTCGACTTCCAAGCGCTCCTGCACCCCGGCACCGTCTTCGAGCATCCCAAGGACGTGGTTAGGCATCCGTCGCTTTCGCTGGCCGAGAAGCGGGCGATCCTCGCCTCCTGGGCTTCCGACGCTTCGGCGATTGCGTCATGTCCGGGGCTTCGTGCGCCCCATGGACTGAAGGCGCCTGTCAGCATCGATGCCATCCTGGATGCATTATGCGATCTGGATGGCGGCCCACGCAATCCGCGCAATCCGCCCGGCGGAAAGCCAAAGCGACGGTTTTCCACGTCGCGGGTGCTGGCGGCGTGAGGAGGATCCCATGGAAGATATCCGTCTACCCCGTTACGTAATCGACCGTCTGGAGCAGCGCTGGACGAGCCGGTTGCAACAGGATGCGAAGACCTGGAGCATCGACAGAAAGAAGCCCGTGCAGGCGCGCCACGTCCAGACCGACGGCTCGCGGGTCATCCCCGCGCTCGGGGCCACTGAACTGGCGTCGGCCTTTAACGGGTGTGACTGGCTGTACGGGAGGAATGAATGAGGATCGCGCAGATTGCGCCGCTCTTCGAGAGCGTCCCGCCACGGCTGTATGGCGGAACGGAGCGGGTCGTTTCATATTTGACCGAGGAGCTGATCAGGCAAGGTCATCAGGTCACGCTTTTCGCCAGCGGCGATTCCATCACCTCCGCCGAACTCGTTCCGTGCGTGCCCCGGGCGTTGCGCCTCGATCCGGACGCCCGCGACCCGATCCCGCATCACGCGCTGATGCTCGACAAGGTGCGGGAGCGCGCTGACGATTTCGACATCCTGCACTTTCACGTCGACTACTTGCACTTTCCTCTGTTCCGATCGGAGTCCGGACGGGCAGTGACGACGCTGCATGGCCGGCAGGACCTTGCCGATCACATGCCGTTCTATCGCTGGTTTTCGGAGATGCCGCTGATCTCCATCTCCAACGCGCAACGGGCGCCATTGCCCAGCGCGAAATTCGTCGGAACCGTATATCACGGCATCCCGGTCGATCTTCACAAGTCGACCTGGACGTCGGCGGGCGGCTACCTTGCGTTTCTTGGTCGCATCTCGCCCGAGAAACGGCCCGACCGCGCCATTGCCATTGCGCGGGCTGCGGGCGTGCCGCTTAAGATTGCGGCGAAGGTTGATAAGGTCGACGAGGCCTACTTCCAGCAGGTCATCGCGCCACTCTTGAACGGGACGGACGTCGAGTTCGTTGGCGAGATCAACGAGAGCGCCAAGACCGAGTTTCTCGGCCGGGCGGCCGGATTGCTTTTCCCCATCGATTGGCCCGAGCCGTTCGGGCTGGTCATGATCGAGGCCATGGCCTGCGGAACGCCGGTGCTTGCCTTCCGCTGCGGATCGGTCCCGGAGATCGTCGAGGACGGGCTGACCGGGCGCATCGTCTCAAGCCTCGATGAGGCGGTGCAGGCCATTCCAGAGCTGTTGGCGTTGGACCGGAAAGCGATCCGGATGCGCTTCGAGGAGCGGTTCTCCTCCCGTCGCATGGCATCGGACTACGTGAAAATTTACCACTCCATTCTCCGTAGCCACGCTGCGCGGCAGACCAAGATTTCGGCCGTTGCCGCCTTATCCGCGAAGGCCGCGCGTAGTTTGGAAGGGTCGCCCGCGATAGGTCGGCTGGATGCGCTTGAACAGGTCATCATGCGACCCGAAGAAGGTCGTCGGAAGGGCGCAGCGGGGGCGAAGCAAAAACGAACTTCAGGATGTGGCGCGAGCCTGGGGCTGGAGGCCTGAATTCCGTCGGCGTCCTTGTCCGGCGATCGCCATCACAGGGCGCTAAGATCCGCACTCCCCGTGGCTGGTCCTGAGGCGTGTGCGGCCTAGTGCCGTGCAAGCTCCGACGATGCCGCCCCAGCCTTGCCTCCGTTCCACCCTTTTGATCACCGGCCGATGCCCTTCAGGACCTGCTGCATCTGCCGATCTACGTTTACGCGGTAGCCGCCGCTCGGCCCGCGTCAGTGATCCGGTATTCGATATCGCCAGATGGAAGCGGCTCGGTTTCCACGAGACCCAGCTCCACCAGCCGTGCCACGATCTCATGGTCGAACATCGGCGGGCTGACCCAGGATTCGCCGAGCAGCTTCCTCAAAAATTCGCGCTCCAGCTCGGCCAGCTCCATCCTCGAACTCCGCTCATCCAGAACAAGGCCACCGACGCTTTCAGCCAGGAACGGGGCCATCGTCCTCCCGTTGACTCCAGAAGACAACATCCGGGAGGTCAACATGACCATGGAAGATCGCGAGACCTTCAGCCTGATCGGAAGCGACAAGGTCGAGGGCACGAATGTCTACGGGGTCGACGGCGAAAAGGTCGGCTACGTCGAGCGCGTCATGATCGACAAGATCAGCGGCAAGGTGTCGTACGCGGTGCTGAGCTTCGGCGGCCTGCTCGGCATCGGCGACGATCACTATCCGCTGCCCTGGCAGGCGCTGAAGTACGACACCAACCTCGGCGGCTATGTCACCGGCATCACCCAGGACCAGCTCCGCGGCGCCCCCAAATATGCCGACGAGAGCAGTTGGAATTGGAGCGACCCCGCCACCACGCGCTCCGTGAACGCCTACTACGGCGTGCCGGTGGCTTGATACGGCGCACTTGGATGCCTGGCTACCTGACGGCGGAGGTTTGCCTGCTCAGATCCGCCCGGAGAACCGAGTGAAGGCGGTCAACCGCTGCACGCTGGGCTCGACGTCCCGCATGTAGATCTCCGTCCGCAGGAACGCGATCTCGTCGTCGAGAGCGGTCTCGTCGACGTCTATGAACCAGGACTTGGGTCGTCCGTCGCTGCCGTCGTTCCAGCGATAGCCCCTGCGCTTCAAGGAATCCTTGAGCTCGAACGCGGTCTGCTCCGCCCAGACCCGCAGGGTCGCCTTGCGCGCGGTCTCTAGCAGGAGCGCGAGCGCGGTCGAGCCCGTGGTCGGAAGCTCGAAGGCGAGGACTTCCAGCAGCGCGTGGCAGTCGTCGACGGCGCGGTGCGCCTGATGGAAGAAGCCCGCGCCGTGCAGCAGATAGCCGAGCTGCGATCCGGCGAAACCATGTTTGCGCCAGTCGATCTCGCTCATGCTGCAGCCCCAGGCCTTGTGCTCGAACACGGGCCAGTAGCGCTCCGCGAACCTCCTATCGAAAGCGCTGTTATGCGCGATCGTAATGACCCCGCTTTCGGCGAAGGCCGTTACGGCGGCATCATCGAATTTGTGGCCAGCAACCATTTCGTTGGTGATGCCGGTGAGTGCTGTCACTTCCTCTGAAATCGGGGCACTCGGCTCGTTGAAGGCGGAAAACGTGTCTCTGACGCCGACGATCCGCCCGTCCTGCATGTAGTCGAACTTGACCATGCCGAGCTCAATAATCTCGTCCTTGGCGTGATCGAGGCCCGTCGTCTCGGTGTCGAGCAGAATGCCGGTCCTGACCTCTTGGCCGATGGTTGGGACGTACGTCGGCCGGGCGACGAGGCGACGAAGCACGCGGTAGTCGGGCGACAGGCTCAAGGCCTGGGCCATCGCTGCCAGATCGGTCGGCTCGTGAAGCATCGGTGCTCGGGATTTCGGCTGTCCAACAGCGGTGTGACATAAGACAGCTGCATGAGGTACCAGAAAAACAGGCGATTCACGGCGTTTTCGACTCGTCCCGGTCCGGTCCGGTCTGGATGGGGGTCGCCGATAATCGAGAATCTTTGCAGGCCGACTGCGAATGAGACCCATGTGAAACCTTCGGCGGCTACTCCGTCCCGTACCTTCATCGAACGGAGCAACTGCAATGACACCCCGACGTAGCGACTTCGCCGCATTCGTCCTCGACCTTCTCGATTTCATCGAGGAGAAAGTCGACGAGGCTCTCGAGAACGATACCTCGCGGAGAGGGGCGGTGGCCGAGGCCGCAGGCGCCGTCCCCGTGCTGCGCGGCCGCCTGCGCGAGAACGAGCCGGTGCAAGCGCAGTTCATGGTGGTCTTCGACGAACAGCTTTACGAACCGCAGGCGTCGCGGTGGTGGGCCGAGTTCGCCGGCATGGACGGTCCGGCGTTCGAGACCCGAGCCGCCGATCTGAAGAGGTGGGTCGCGACGCTGCGCAAGGTCGCGGCGGCGGGTGCGGGGCCGTCGTAGCCGATTTCGACGCCCGGGCCCGACTCGGATAGCCTGGCGCCGGACGAGGAAGCGCGGACCAAGCGGATGACCGCCGAGCCGAAGCCGACGAGACCTGCGAAGAAGGAGCGCCGGCGCCGGCTGCCGGAGGAGTTCGTCGACTACGTCGTCGAGATCGACGGTTGGGACTGGGGCTACTCGTTTTCGCTCAACATGGAGCGCCAGCCGATCGATCCCTACCACGAATTCCGCCATCTCCAGATCAAGGGGCGGCTGCTACGGCCGGCGGGACTGAAGACCGACAGGGCGGAGATCTCGCTGCTGCCTTCGTCCGACCTCGAAGAGGAGCGGCGCAAGGACCTGAAGCCGATCGCGCTCGGGTCGCTCAGTGCCACCGAGGACGCCATCTTGGGCAACATCGGAATCCCGTGGGACGCGCTGACGCCGATCCTGCAGATGCTGATCGCCGGCCGGTTCAAGTTCGTCCTGATGCGGGGCACCCGGTTTCGGCATCGTAGCGCCAGGCTGAACAGCCTGCGGATCGAGACCAAGCTGACCGAGGACGACGTGCCGCTCGAAGAGGAGCCGACGACCTGACGGCTATGCGTCCGACAGGGATGCGGCTTCCGTTGCGAGGGCCGGTCAGGCCTCGCCCGGTCCGGAGAAGATCGAGGCCGGCGGCGTGGTGCGCGGTGCGGGCAGTGGACGCTCGGGCGGCGTGGGTCGCGATTCCTGACCGCCCTTCGCATCGTACCGCTTGGCCAGCTCCAGCAGGCGCCGCCTGGTGAACGGGTCGGCCTTCTCGGCAAGAGTCCGGACCCGATGCGCGAGACCCCGATAGAACTCCTGCTCCATGACGCACCCCACACGACATCGCTGCGGCGAGTTGAGTGGCCCGTGTCCGGGGAGTCAAGCAGCGCGAGCGCCATGGCGGTCTCGGACAACTTTGCGCGATCCGCTTGTGCCGGCGAGGCTGCCGGAACTAGAGTGGCCATCGCAGGGGAAATCAGATGGCGGTGCTCTATCCGGTCAGGAAGGCCTGCCCGCATGCGGCAAGCCGATGACGGCTTTGCCCGACGAAGCCGTCGAGAGGCGCTTGCGCTACGCGTTTGCACCAATTGCGACGACGACCCGCTGCACGATCCGACGGCCCGCAAGTGGGCGGACGGCCCGCTGCGCCCGCCGGCCAAGTAGCGCCCGAACGAAATCGGCACCGGTATTCGAGGGGGCTCGGAGGTAGATTGTCGAAAGCGCTGCCGTGGGGGCGCGCTGGATGCTTGGGCAAGCGGAGACAGACCGAAAGAAGGCTAAGAACCATGAACCGCACTGAGCGCAAGAAAGAATCCGACTGGACCATCGGATCCGGTAACGTGTTCGCCGATCTAGGGCTTCCGAACCCAGATGAGGAGATGCTCAAGTCCACGCTCGTCGGCAAACTCTCCGATGTGATTGACGCCCGCGGGCTGACGCAAGCAAAGGCCGGCGAAATCATGGGGCTGGCGCAGCCTAAAGTTTCCGAACTTCTCAACGGAGGGTTCGGTACCTACAGCATCGACCGCCTCTACCGCTACCTCACGCGTCTCGGCGTAAAGGTTTCGATTACCCTGGAAAACTAGCCCAATTGGGCACAGGGAAGCGTCGAAGTGCTGGACGCGCTGGAGCACGAAATCGGGCGCGCACTCGCGCCCGGGATTGAGGCGTCTGCGCTCCGCCGTACCCGCAGGTCACAAGGCGCTGAGATCGTCCGGCACTTCGCCGAACTTCCGGATCACTTTGGCGTCGCCGAACTCGCCGCTCGACGGGTCGCCGGTCCGCGAGAAGGCGACCGCGCCCATGATGCCGGGCTTGCGCGAGAGCGCCTCGGCGCGCATCACGGCGGCGTTCGCCGAGAGGCACTCGGTCGCCTCGCCGGCGGCGAATCCGTCGTCGGCGGCCATGAAGGGCAGGGCGACGTAGTAGGTGACGTCCATCGCAGTTACTCCTTGCGATCGCGCGACCGATCGAACCGGCCTCGCGCATAGCCGGTAGAGACCGATGCCCGAAGCGCGTCGAGCTCGGCCTCGAGAAAATTTACGGTCACCAGCAGCGCCTTCACCGCCTCCCGGACGTCTCCGCCGCAGGCCTCGATGGCCTGGTCGGCGGCGATCTCAAGGTCGCCCTCGGCGGGCGCGGCGGGTTCGGCAGCGGCGGACATGCCTCTATGTTCTTGATTTGTTCCACGAGAGTCAACGGGTGTGCGCTGGATTTCCGCTGGCGCTGGCCGTCCGTGCGGATGAATCTTCGCCGGGGAAGGTGTCCTTGTCGGAACTGGCCCCGCCCGTTCGTCTTGAATCCAGGCCTTCCCCAACGGAGTTCTGCGTACATGGCCCCGCGTGCCAACTGGAAAGGTTTCCTGCGTCTGTCCCTGGTGACCTGTCCGGTGGCGCTCTATCCGGCCACCTCCGAGTCCGAGAAGATCTCGTTCAATCAGCTCAACCGGCAGACCGGCCACCGCATCAAGTACCTGAAGGTCGACGCCGACACCGGCGACGAGGTGCCGAACGAGGACATCGTCAAGGGCTATCAGCTCGAGAAGGACCAGTTCATCGAGGTCACCAAGGAGGAGCTCGAAGAGATCGCGCTGGAGTCGACCAGGACGATCGAGATCGACGAGTTCGTCGACAAGGCGGACATCGACCCGAGATACTTGATCCGCCCCTACTACCTGCGTCCCGACGGCAAGGTCGGCCATGACGCCTTCGCGGTGATCCGCGAGACCATCCGCGATATGGACAAGATCGCGATCGGCAGGGTCGTGCTGACCAACCGCGAGCACATCATCGCACTCGAGCCGCTGGACAAGGGACTTGTCGGCACGCTGCTGCGCTACCCCTACGAAGTACGTTCGGAGCAGGAGTATTTCGAGGATATCCAGCAGGTGAAGCTGACGAAGGACATGCTCGATCTCGCCAAGCACATCGTGAACCAGAAGACGGGTCGGTTCGAGCCGGAGAAATTCGAGGACCACTACGAAACCGCGCTGATCGACCTCATCAACCAGAAGCGCGCCGGCAAGCCGATCACGCCGAAGGAGCGGCCCGCCGCCCGCAACGTCGTCGATCTCATGGAGGCGCTGCGCCGAAGCGTGGGCCAGGAGGCCGCGCCGGCGAAGGCCGGCAAGCCCGCCAAGAACGCGCGCAAGGCGTCGAGCGGCCAGAAGGAAATGCTGATGCCGATCGAGGGCAAAAAGCCGAAGGAGACGGCGGCGAAGAAGGCGTCGGCCCGGCCGCAACGCAGGTCCGCTTAGAACGGGCCCGCTTCCGTCCCCTCTCTTTTGATCGAACGCGGAGATCCGACAGCTCCGTTGATCTTCTATGCGATATGCTCGATAGTTCGGCCAGAACCAGGGAGCAGCGGGGCTGGCCGTGGCTGAACTAGGATTGCCCGAGACGCAATATGCGCAGAGTGGCGATTTCAGCATCGCCTACCAGGTGATGGGTAACGGGCCGATCGACATAGTCCTGGTCCCCGGCATCATCTCGCATATCGACTATCAACATGAGCTGCCGGGCTACACGCAGGTTCTTCGCCGGTTGGCCAAGTTCTCCAGGGTCATCGCCTTCGACAAAAGAGGGCAGGGCCTCTCGGACAGGCTGGCCGACGTACCCTCTCTCGATGAGCGTATTGATGATGTCCGCGCGGTCATGGATGCGGTCGGCTCTCAGCGTGCCGCGCTGGTCGGATTCTCCGAGGGCGCCTCCATGAGCGTTCTGTTCGCGACCACCTACCCGGACCGTGTATCTCACCTGGTTCTGTTCGGCGGGCTTGCTCGCGTCGCCGATCTTTTTCCGCCCAACCTGACCCCGTCGGCCGCCGAGGAAAGGCTGGCAAATCTTGTGAAACGTTGGGGGAATGGAGCGTTTCTGGGAAACGTCTTCGCGAGCGACGCCTCCAATCCGGAGGCTGTCGCGCGCATCGCCAAGTTCGAGAAGCTGGCGAGCAGTCCGGGCGCCGCACCGGGCGACGGACGCGCAGGTGCCGGTCGCCCTGGGCCGTCGTATGGCGGCGGGAATCCCCGGCGCGAAGTACATCGAATATCCGACCGGCGATCACGCGTTCTGGACCGGCGATACCGAGACAGTGGTCGGCGATATCGAGGAGTTCGTGACAGGCCACCGCGATGCGGGAGCTGCCGACCTGGAGCGCATCCTCGCGACCGTCATGTTCACGGACATCGTAGATTCGACGCGGCAGGCAGCCGAGGTCGGCGACCAGCGGTGGCGAAGCCGGCTGGACCAGCATGACGCGCTCGCCCGACAGTTGATCGAGCGACATCGCGGCAATCTGGTGAAGACCACCGGCGATGGGGTGCTCGCGACGTTCGATGGGCCGGGCCGGGCTATCCGCTGCGCGTTGTCGTTCAGCAATGCTGCCCGGCAGATCGGTCTTCCGGTGCGGGCGGGTCTGCATACCGGAGAGATCGAGATGAGAGGGGGCGACATCGGCGGCATCGCGGTCCATGCCGCGGCCCGCGTCATGTCCCAGTCCGGCCCTGACGAGGTGCTGGTCTCGCGCGTAGTGACCGACCTCGTCGCGGGTGCAGGACTGCGGTTCAGCGAACGCGGTTCGTATGAGCTGAAGGGGCTGCCGGGTAAGTGGGATCTTTTCGCGGCCGCCGGCTAGTTCTGGGCTGGCATCGAAGGATTAACCATCCCGATTTCGGCAGCAAAAAATCGCGCCATCGAAAAGGCAGCCAGCATCGATCGATGGCTGTCGTCGCCTGCCCTGCCGCCGCCCGCTAGAGGCCGGCCGGGAGGCGCCACCTCGTTGCGTTGATCCCGTCGTCCGCTTCCAGAACCGAATCGAAGTCAATACATCACAGATCTTCGCGCAAACCCTTGAAAAAGGGGTGGCGGACCTTTCCTTCCGCAGACTTTGCGCGGTACTCAATTTCGGCGAGCAGCTTTGGCTCGACCCAGACGCCCTTGTGGGCAATGCGCTTGGCGTAGGGCTGCGTCTTCCGGATCAGGGGTCTCAGTCGCTTCTGCAGGTCGGCGGCGGAAGCCTTGTCGAAGCCGTGGTCGACTTTGCCGGCGTAGACCAGGTCGCCGCCCTTGCGCCGGCCAAGGTAGATGCCGTCCCACTTGCCCTCGTCGAGAGCGAAGCCGGCGATGGCCAGCGTCTCCCGCTGGGCGCACGTCTTCTTGACCCAAGCGTTGCCGCGCCCGCTCGCATAAGCGCTGTCGCGCACCTTCGAAACCACGCCTTCGAGGCCGAGCTTGCAGGCGTGCGCGAACATCGCCTTCCCGTCGATCTCAAAGCTTTCGCTGAATTGCACGTCGGTGCCAGCGATGATCTTCTTGAGCTCGGCCTTGCGACGGAGCAGCGGCTCCTTCCGGATGTCGCGGCCGTTCAGGTAGAGCAGGTCGAACGCCACCAGGACGATGCTCTTCGAGGAGCCCTAGAGCTCGTTCTGCAGTACGGAGAAGTCGGTGCTGCCGTCTGCTGCCGGCACCACGATTTCGCCGTCGATGATGGCCGATCCGGCCTTAATGTGCCAGGCATCATCCGCCGCTTTGCGAAAGCGATTCGTCCAGTCGTGCCCGCGCCGGGTGAAGATCGTGATCGCCTGGTTGGCCAGGTGGACCTGGACGCGGTAGCCGTCGAAACTTGATTTCGTGAATCCACCGCGCTCCGGACGGCACCTTCTCGATCGAGGATGCCAGGGCCGGTTCGACGAAGCCCGGGAAAGGCGCCTTGACACCGATCGCCGGTTTTCCTCGCGGCAACGCCACTCGCGAACTCCACGCAACACCAACGGTGATTCAAACTGGCACAGCTGCGTTCGTTCCGGAACATGTGAATCCTATGCCGCGTTGGACCTTCATCGACTCAACGGCAAGGAGGACTAAATGGCGACAGCGAAGAAGACGGCGCGCGGGCGCAAGCAGGACCGGGCTCGGGTGGCCGGCGGGCAGGACTACGAGGTCGGTACGAAGCGAAGAAGACGGGCCGTTCCGCTCCGGCGGTGAAGAAGGCCGTCAAGAAGGTCAGAAGCTCCAGGAAGCGGGTCGAGAAGCGTCTCGGTCGCTGAAGCCGCGGCCTATTCCGGCGGGCAGTCGGGACAGGTATCGCCGATCGAGTCCAGCACGTCGCGAACCTCGGCGAGCGCCTCTTCCGGAGAGACGCCCCGCGGCGGCTCCCGGCGGGCGAGATCGAGCGCACGCTGGCGGGCATGCGGATCGGCCCGGTCCCGCATCCACCCGTGCTCCTCGCATTCGTGGATGGCGCCGGCCTCCTGCAGCACGTTGATCGCCCACCCGCGCAGCGTCCGGATCGCCGGCCGTTGTCGTTCCTTCGTCATCAGCATCGAGATCGCTCCTGCCGGGACGAATCCTTCAGCCCGCCCGCTCGTTCCGGGCGGTTAGCACGGGCCAGGGATTCGCGATCGCGGTAGCTCCGGCTGTCCACGTGTTCCGCCGACCTGCACGCAGCGGCTCCTAGGCGGTCAAAGGCGGGATCCTCCTTTTCGCCTGTCGCGACGATCTTCAGGGCGCCGTCGGGTTCGGGCACCAACGAGAGTGACCGCGAGCTTGGAGCCGCCGTGATGGCAGCGCCGTGATCCGTAGATTCACGGAATCCAAAAAAAGCGCGGACGAGCTATTTGTCCTTGTAGCACCGGGGCTGGCGCATTTCATCGCTGTTCATATTTTTCCGGTGGGCCGCAGGCCGTGCGTCTGCGGCCATTTTGCGTCCGGACCCTGACGATACGACGCAGAGTCTCGCTTTTCCTTTTTCGTCGTCATCGATGTGGGCTCGAATGCGAGCCGCCGCCACCGATCCGTTCGTGTGTGTTCCGCGCCTTCGCGCAGGCAAGGCCCGAAGGGTCCGATCCGTAAGGCGTCCTCGATCTCGTCTATTCGTCTAGCTGATGACATCCCGCGCAAATCGTGATTGGGCTTCGCCTCGGGAAGTGCGGGGATTCGGATGAGCTTTCGGAATTTGATGATCTTGTCGGGCGCGGCGTTGGGCGTGCTCTTCGTAGCCGGCGTCGCCGACGCCGGCTACGTCCAGTCGTGGCTGGATTCCAAGGGCGGCTGCCAGCCCGGGCCGTTGCAGCTCATGGAAGGTTACGTGCGGCCGGGAGATAGAGCCTTCCTCGGGCGTCCGGCGGACGCATGGACCGATGAAGACCTCGACGAATTCGTGAGCGTCTATTCGGCATGCGTTCGACGGAATGCGATATTCGCTCTCGGTACGGCAAACCCGACTCCCGAGAAGATCGAAGCGCACATCTCGCAGACGGTTTCGCGCCTGAAGCGGAACTTCATCGAACCGGCGCGGGCCCAAGCGACGGCCGAGCGGGCGGGGATGGAGGCGAAGCGCAAGCTTGCGGAGGAGCAGGTCCTCCGGGAGCAGGAACAGCTCGCGAAGCAGGCTGAGCGTGACAGGGAGGCGGCCGCGGAAGCTCGTCGGCTCGCCGAAGATCGTGCCCGTCGGGAACGAGAGCGGCTGCAGGAACAGGCCAAGCGCGACCGTGAGGCCGCCGAGGAGGCGCTGCGGCGGGCCGAGGTCGAGGAGCCGAAGATCGCCGAAGTGGCGAAGGAGGCCGAGGCGGCCAGGCAAGCGCGACAGGCGGCCGAGCAGCGGCTTGCGGAGATCAGAGGTCGCGTGGATGTGCAGGAGAAGGCGCGCCGCGAGGCGATTGCCGGGCAGCGGGCCGCGGAGCTCTCTCAGCGGAAGGAGCTCGGTGGCGGCGCCAAAAGCGCAAAGCTGGGAATCGTCGCCGGCGACTTTCATCTCAGGTTCAACGAGATGGCGGCTTCCATGAATTTTGACCTGCGGGCCACGAGCCTGGGCTGCGCCGCCATGGTGAAGACCGCGTGCCGCTTCAAGGTGAACGAACGGATTTTCGTGACCACGGCATCGGAGAACGACGATCCGCTGGCAACCGAAATCACCGTTCTGCACAATCCGGACGGCACCGTCTCGGTGGCCACGGTACAGGCGGTGACGACCTTCATGATCGTAGCACGGATGCTGAACCCGACGGGTGACCGCCAGAAGCAGGGCGAGTTGGTGATTTCGTTGCTCAATGGCCTGAAGGACAAGACGGAGAGCGAGGCCGAGTTCGATCGGGTCCACTTTCTGCTGATGAAGAACGCAGTGGGGCTATTCTTCATCGCGGACCCCGCGGTCGGGTATTAGCGCGCGAGGCGCGAATCCGGTTCGCCCTTTTAGCCGCTTTCGCGGAGTTGATGGCGCCGTCCCCAAAGGGCCGTTGAAATGCCTCGTTGGCTCGGGAGAACGCGGCGGCATCACTACGGAATGCTCGACATCCAGGCACGGGGCGTGACGACGATCGGTGGACGGCGGCCGCGGCAGAAAGAGAAACTTGATGCGATATCTCGCTACGGTGGTTTGCGTTTGGCATCCCGAGACCGACGAACTCCTCTTCGAAGGCGCGAGCCAGACGCTGAGCGTCGAAGCCGCCCGCGCTGTGGTCGGCACTGACTTCCCGGAAGATCCGGAGCCGATGGCTGCCTATCCGGTGAGTGCCGAACACGGCCGGGCGCTGCTCGGCACGATGGGCCTCCGCTTCGATGGCGAAGGGGAGTTTCAGGTGTCTCGCGAGCCGGTGAAGATGGCTGTCGGCTCCAGGGTCAGGCATTAGCCCTAAGCGAAGGCGAGGGGCAGGTGCTGGGCCGACCGCCGGATAAATAATTCGGCGGCAGGGGACGCAGCCATGGCGATGCTGAACGCGATGCGAAAGACGTGTCCGGTCTGCGGCGCCCCGATGAGGCGCGTCGCGGACGAGACTGAAGACGGCCGGCGGGAGCGCTATGTTTGCGCAGAGTGCGACGGGATCGACCCGCTCCATGATCCGGGCGCCCGCGGCTGGGCCGAGAGCCCGCTGCGGCCGCCGAGCAATTCGTAACGCGCAAGGTTGGCGGCAAAGAAGACGACGGCGAGGCCCCAACGGAAGTCGGCTTGATTGCCTTTGCTCGATTGCCGTATGGGAGTTGGTTTGAAATCGAGCGACAGAATGCTGCCGGCAACAGCGAAGTTGGCTATCGAGATAAACGGCGTCCTGGTGCCGTTCAAAAGCGCGCCAGATGCGCTGAGGCGCTTTTGTGTGCCTGCTTTTGTTCATTCCGAGGAGGGGCCTGTTGATCTTGCGGTGTTCGGCTCTGCATTCGTGTTCAGGTACCGTGGACGGAATTTCGCCCTCTGTACTCGCCATCAATTCGGAAAAGGATCCCTGCAGAGGCGTGGCGAGGATTTCACGCTGACGTTCCGCGACGTCAAAGGGCAGCTTCACGGGTTGAACCCCAATCGGATCACCAAATTGAGCTTCAAAGCCGAAGAGCATGCGAACTTCGGCGATCTGTTCCTTGCCGAATTTGAAGATGTGCGGGGTGAGTTCAACATAAGGGGCGCAGCGCTGTCGCTCGACCTGGAGCGTACGTTGGACACATGTCCGCCCGATCGATTGAAGCTGATGTTTACGTTCGGGTATCCGCTTGATGAGGCCGCCTACGACATCGTCTTCGATGAAGAGCACGTAGCCGTGGCTGCGGACGTGGTCGCGCGCTGGATGAGGGTTTACCTGCAGTTGGACGGACCGGCGCTCATGGATACGGAAAATCGACGTCCAATGGTGCCAGACCGTCGCGATCCTGCGGAGCCAGACGATCCGAATGGCTTCAGTGGAGCACCGGTCTTCTTCATCGGCTTGGATGACGGCAACTTCGCCTACGTTGGCTTCGCCGGCATCATCACCGACGCTCGGCGAGGCAGGTACATGGTTTACGACGGGAAGATCATCAAACAGGTTCTCGATCGTTATGTGGACACCGAGGAACCCGCACCTCCCGCCGTTGCGGGATCATAGCTTGGGTGCGCATTCCGGACAGATGTCGCCGATCGAATCCAGGACATCGGGCACCTCGGCCACGGCCTCCTCCGGAGAAACGCCGGACGGCTGATGCTGCCGTGCGATATCCACGCCGCGCTCCCGGCGTGCGGGTCGGAACGATCCTGCATTCGGCCGTGTTGCTCGCACCCGTGGATGACCCGGTCTCCTGCAGCACGGAGATCGCCCAGCCGGGCAGCGTCCGGATCGGCGGTCGTCGTTCCTTCGTCGTCATCATCGAGAGCGCTCCTGCCTGGACGAATCCTTCCGCCCTCCTGCTCGTTCCGGGCGGTTGGCACGGGTCAGGGATTCGCAATCGACAGAGCTTCGGCTTGTCCACGTGTTCCGTTCGCATACAGGAGGCCCTCGATGATGATCGGCGCCATCGGGGACGGCGAGCGCATGGTCTTCGATCTAGAACTCCTCGCGCGGAAAGGCGCCGCGGCATCGGTTCATGCGACCGCCCGCGCCTCGAGGCTTGCGCCCAAGCGCTTTCGCAATTCCTCCGCTGCGGCGACGAGCGCACCGGCGCGATGTCGGACGGGATCCTTCGGGTCGAGTTCCGAGATCTTCTTCTCGCCGAGATAGACCGAAACCTGGCTGCCGCCCCGCTTCGACGGATGCGCCAACCATCCGAGTATCTGACTTCGGTCGATCAGTCCCTTGTCGGCGGCGAACGACAGCGCCGCGGACGGCGTCGGCCCGAGCGCGATGTAGTGCGCATCGCGGGCGAGGCGGGACAAGGTCGGCAGGAAGTCCCGCTCGAAGCAACGGCGCAGCAGTTCGACACGCAGGATTTCCTCGAACGATCCGGCGAACGGCTTGCCGCCTACGAAGGCCGCATGCGGGACGACCGACGTCGCGTGAAGCAAATCGGCTCGGCCCGCCCAGAGTTCGGCGGCCCGGCCGCCTGCGACGAGGTCCATGACACCCATCGCATCGAGCATGCGCTCGAGATTTGGACGCATGGCCGGTCCGCCGAAGGCCGCATGCTTCTTCGTTCTGCGGAGGATTTCCTCGTCTGTCAGTCCTCGGCGCAGCAGCAGCTTCGCCTCCACGTAGGCGTCGTCGCGCTGCTTCGGTCCGGGCGTGATGCCCACGATCACCAACCGCGCCTCGGTGTTTACGTGCTCGAACGGCACGTATTCGAGAGAGTAGCGCCCCTCCGAGCCGATGAGCAGCGGCGCGGCGTCTTTGCCGGATTTCGCGATGGCGTTTTTGAATGTGGCGGCGATTTCCATTTCGAGCCCCCCTTGGTTGCGATGATCCTGTCAGCGGCGCCGGAAGCGTTCCTGCTTGTGCGCGGCGGTCACCAGGAGACCGTTGTCGCCGACGACCGCGTACACGCCGAGCCAGCGCTCGACGAGCTTCAAGCCGCGGTCTCCGCCCAGGTGATGGCGGAGCCGCTTGATTGCCGTCTTGTCGAACATCAGCCGCTCCGCTCCGTTGGCGCGCGAAGCCGACCCGAACTGCATCAACAGGTCGACGACGAGCGGCGGAATGGCGCGCTGCTGCAGGCGCGCCCGCGAATGCACGGTCAGCGGCAAATCGCTGATTGCCTCGGCATGCATCAGCAGCCTCCCTTCGAAGAGCGGAGGGTGACTTCTAGGGCCTTGCCGACGAACAACGGGACATCCAGATCCAGAGCCTTGGCGATCCGGCCGGCGCGATCGGCGTCGAAGTCGAAGGACCCGTCCAACCAAGGCTGCACATCCGTCGCCGCCCAGCCCAGATCTGCCGCAAGTCGAGCGGCGGCACCGCCGCCTGCGATGCTTTCGACGAGACGCGCGAACTCCTTCGGCGTTTCGGCGTCCCGGATCGCACGTGCCAGGAAGCGATCGTCCGCAGCACGCTCGGGCCAAGGCACGAATCCGCGGCGTCCGGACAACCACCGCTTGGCTTCCGCGAAGTCGACCGCCACCGGCTTCGATCCCGGAATGGTCTTCAGACGTGCCTCGGTCTTGTCCGAGATCGCCATGCGCACGGCGCCCTCGCTCATGTTGGCGAGCAAGGCCAGCTCGCGGGTCGTGAACTTCGCGGATTCGTCGCCCGCCCATTCGAGCTTCCATCTGGCGAGAGCGGCGTCCGCGACGGCGCGGCAGCAGCCCTCCGGCGTCATGAACCGGTGCATCTCGCCACCCGACGAGATGCCTCCGACGCGAGGCGTGCCTTCCATGAAGACCTGGAGATCCTGCACTTCGTGCTCGCCGAACGTGTTCAGGCGACTGCGATTGAACACGAATTCGTAGGCCCGCTCGAACGAGGCCGTGATGTCGGCGAACAGCGAAAGGTCGACCTTCGAGGCTGGTTCGTGGACGTACTCGCCCTTGTCGCCGGGCGGAAAGCCGATGAACGCCGCCGCTTTGGCGGCGCCCGAACTGATCAGGACGTGGTCGGCTTCGAACAGGAAGATCGTCCGCAGCTCGTCGAGCATCTGCTCCTTGGTAAATTCGGCCATTTCAGCTCCATGCAAATATGCAAATCATTGTGCATGGTCTGTATGAACGAGAAATCGACCTGAGGCAAGAGGAATATGCGATTTATTTTTTATTTATGCATATTGCGTCAGGGCCTGATCTTCCTTGACGCCGCGGGCAACGATCTTAAGCGTCCCGTCCGGAAGCGGGCGCTGCAGCTTCAAGGCCTCGTCGGCCGGCGCGGTCATCCAGGTCTCGACCTCGTCCGGCGTCGTCAAGATCACCGGCATCGCCTTCGGATGGATTGCACCGACCTCCGCGTTCGTCTCCGTCGTCAGGAACGCGTAGAGGTCGTTGGTGGTCTCGCCTTCCTTGACCTTCCGGACCGAGGTCCAGTTGGTCCAGATGCCGGCGAAGCAGACGAGCGGACGGCTCTCGTCGAGCGCGAACCAGATATCGCCGCCCTCGGCCTTATTGAACTCGCTGAACGAGTTGAAGGGGACGACGCAGCGGTGCTCCGGCCCTAGCCAGCGAGTCCAATGCTTCGACGTCACGTTCCGGATGTTGGTCGTGCCGCCGTCGGGCTCCATCCGGAGCAATTCCTTGAAATCCACGGCCTTGCCCTTGGCCTGCAGTTTCTCTGCGCGCTTCTTCGTCGCGTCCATGAGCGCCTTCGACGACGACGGCATGCCCCAGCGCGCGGTCGCGAGCTCCCGGCCATCGGCGCCATTCCACACGATCGGCGCCTTATAGTCCGGAAAGACGCCGGGCATCGGCGCAAGGTTGCCGACGTACCGATTGACGACGCGGAAGAGCGCGCTGATCGCGGCCTGGTTGGTCGTGATGCTGTAGAGGTTGCACATCGTCAGGTCTCCGGAGCGGCCTGGCGAGGGCGCTGCGCCAACTGTAGCAGCGTGGCAGCGGGCCGGCGATTAGCCTTGGCGCATTTGCTGCAGCGAAGTCGGCTCGCCAAGTCATGGACGAAGGTTGTCGGCGGATGGGGCAGCGCGGCCAAGTCGACGTCCCGCTTGGTCCTGCAGCGGGAGCACTCGATCTCGATCCATGGGTAGCCACCATTCAGAGCCTGATCGATCGTCGGCGACGGGTCGATCGGCTCGCCGTCGCTCCAAATCCGCTCGTTCCAAGATTCGCACAGGAGCTTGTCGGCCTGGCGGATCAAGGCCTCGCCCTTCGCCCGTGCCTCGGCGGACTGCGCGGCCAGGATCGAAGTCATAGCGCGAGCGCGACCGAGTTCTTTGGCAAGGGCCTTGCGGTCGCCTCCGGACAAGGGGGGCGGGTGGTGCTTCGGCGCCATCGCCGGCGCCTACTCAAATTGCGGCCAGCAGCCGTCTTCCTCATAGCGGCCGGTCCGGTTCGTGCAGGTTTTGTCCAGCAGGCGCTGGCCGACGTCCCGCCAGGCCGCGTCTGGACCGTGCAGGCGGACGGCATCGACTTTCTGGATCTCGACCACTCTTCCGCAGCGACTGCAGCCCACCCTCAGCAGGTGCCTCGGAATTTGGTCCAGCCGCAGCGAGCGCTCGGGCTGACGGCCTGCTAAATTGGCTCGGTCGACGCGAGGGTCGTGCAGGAGCGCCTGCCAGTATTCGGGCGGCAGGTCGTCGTCCGGAGCCAATCCGCTCCCGGGAGGCGCGTTTCTGCCGACGTGGCGGGCCAACACGTCCATCTGCTTGCGGGTCGGCATACGCCAGGATGCGGAGCGGTCGGTCATGCCCAATTAGAACATATCGTGAACAAAGGAGTCGAGTCGGATTTCGGTGAGGCGGCCGTCTACCCCAGCTCGGTCGCCGGCGCAGCAGAACCTGGCCGTGTATTGTAGTCAGCACGCTATTGCGATGCTCCTACAGCCTTGGTTAGCTTGAGTTCTGAGGACAACCCTCGAATGTGATGGCGGCCGCGAGTGCCGCCTATCGAGGTCCGGAAGAGGTCAAAGCAGGCTGAGAAGACCGCAAGGGCGGCGCGGCAGCGGGCTCGAACTCCGTTCGAGATGTAGGGGGTACCTTCGGGATGGATCTTTTGGATGAACACGGTCGGCTGACCGAGGCGTACGGGCGACTCCGGCTCAAGCTGCTCGATCTATCCAAAAAGAACCGGATGCTGAACTACAGCTTGGGCAGCAGATCGAAGAGGCACCTGCAGATCGTCGACGAGGTCATCGACGAAACTTACAGAAAGCTGGTGAAGGAGGAAGTCTCCCTCCGGATCGATGCTCTGCAAGAGCCGGACGACACTCCTCCCGAAGAAAAGGCGGAGGAATTTGCCGCCGCTCTCGACCATGCGAAAGTCTCCAATCTCGAATATCTGACGAAGCTGGAAGCGCTCGAAAGCTCCGGGCGCGACGACGAGTCGGAACTGCTGAAGCTCGAACGGGAATTGCGGGATCGCGTACGGGAAACGCTAGGGCTCGCACCAAGGCCGAAAAGGGCCGAATTGAACCGGGCGGAGCACGCACGAAGCATCGGCATCGAGCCGAACTTCGCTCTCGGACCCGCCAAAACCAAACCGTCTCACAGCGATGCCGCGCTTCAGACGCTCAAGTTTCCGGACGAACTGGACCGGATCATGGGAAAGCTCGTGGCGGACGCGAGACTTGCCGAGCAGGAAATGGGCATCTCGACTCTGTTCCTGTCGTTCGGATTCCTGGAGTGGTACGAATCCGACATATCGGACAAGAAGGCCTTCGCGCCGCTCCTACTGCTGCCGGTCAAGGTCGAGGTCAAGAAGCAATACGGCAAGAACGTCTACTCGCTTGCGGCGAGCGAAGGCGCGGCCGAGACGAACCTGAGCCTGCAGAAGCTGCTAGAAACCAATGCTGCGTTTCACCGCAAGCTGCCCTCGTTCGAAACCGGGGAAGACGAGAGCGTCGCTTCGATCGAAAATTATTTCGAAGGCGTGAAGGAAGCGGTCCAAGGATTGAACCGGTGGCAGATCCATCGTTGGATGGTCCTGGGTCATTTCGCTTTCGGCCGCTTCGCCGTCTATTCGGACCTCAATCCTGAGAACTGGGTACAGGATCCGGTCGACCACTCGTTGGTTGGGGCCATCCTGCGAGGCACCGACAATTCGGGCGGCGACGGGGCGCTCATGCTCGGCGATCCTTCCGACTACCCGATCGACGAGGCGCAGTTCGAGACGGTGGCGCCGTTCCTCATACAGGACGCCGACGCATCCCAGCACAGCGCGCTGATCGACGCGATGAAGGGCCAAAACCTCGTCATTCAGGGGCCGCCCGGCACGGGAAAATCGCAAACGATTTCGAACATCATCGCAAACGCACTGGCGTTGGATAAGACGGTCCTGTTCGTGGCGGAAAAGCAGGCCGCCCTCGAGGTCGTCAAACGCAGGCTCGAGCGCGCCGATCTCGGACGGTTTTGCCTCGAACTGCACTCCGAAAAGGCTTCTCCGAGAGCCGTTCTGGAGAGCCTGGCCGAACGCCTGAAGATGTCGCCCGTAGCGCCGCCCGCGGATGCCGGCCGGTCACTCCACGAGAATCGTGCGGAGATCGCGAAATACCTCCAGGCGTTGCATGCGGTCCAGCCGGGCGGAAAAACGACGTTCGACCTGATCTGGAGGTCGATCCGCGGCCTAGCGGAAGCTCAAGACGCCTCCGCCGTTTTCGCAGGCATGCAGTTTCCGGACGAACTCATGCGCGATTCCGAGCGTCTCGTAGAGGCCGACGAGCGTCTGGCCAGGTTTGCCGAAGCGAGCGACAATTTCGAGAAAACCTTCGGGCATCCTGCCGACTCGCCGTGGGCAAGTGCTGGGCTCTCGGACGTCGGACGCGGCGATGTCGAAGAACTGCCCGCCGTCCTGTACGAACTCACCACAGCAGCCACCCATTTGTCCGCCTGCCTGCAGGGCAACGCTCTAGGGGTCCGGTCGCTAAGCATGTTGAACGAGGCCTTGCGGATCGCAAGCGCGATAAAGTCTCCTCCGCCCGCCAAGGTCGCAGCCATCGCTCATCTGGACCAGGATCAGCTTCGCAAAGACTTGAACGATCGACGAACCCTCCGCGAGACGGAGCGGGAGCTGACCAGCTACCCGACCTTCGGAACGTTGAGCGCCGACACGCTGATGACGGCCAGCGCCCTCGGCAGGCTTCCATTGTTGGAGATCTATCGGGACAACACGCCGTCCGAATTGATTTCGATAGCGAGCGAGACCGTCCAGAACGACCGACGTCTCAAGGACGCCATCGACCGGTTCTGCCCAGTGCTCGAACTCTTCGGTCTCGACGGCGCATGCACGACAGACACGTTCGTCTCGGCCGCAAGGGCTATCGTGGCTTGGGCGAAGATTCAGCCGGAACATAGGCCGGCGCTGCTCTTGAACCAGGGCATCGACGAGGCCGCATTCGGCCGGCTCTTCAAGCGCTGGAACGATCTCCTGGCGAAGGAGGCCGAGTGGCGCCGCAGCCTCTCAGTATACGGCGACCAGGCCTGGCCGACGGCGGCCACGCTGCGGAGCGCCTCCGAACTGCTTAAGAAAGGCAAGGTCGGCTTCGCCATCGAGGCGATGAAGGGCAGGACCAAGCCGGTCCACGAGCTCCTTGCCCGCATGGGCCTGACCGCAGCTCAGGATCCTTCCTCGCGGCTAGTAGCCCTGGCCGGTCATGTCGACGCGCTCGAAGAATTTGAATCGGACGACGAGGCCTCCAGCCTGCTCGGCGCGAGCTGGCTCGGTCTGGAGACCAAGTTTCGTATGATCGAGTATGGCATCCGGGCGCGGAAATATCTCACCGACCACGCCGGCGGCGACATAGCTGCCCGCCTGATGGGGATTACTGCCCAGGACGCGCCGCGTCTTCAGAGCTTCGAGTCGGCAGCAGCTTCGTTGGTTCGCGAAGTGTCATCGAGGCCTGGCGGTCTGGTCGGAAGATTCGTGAATCTCACCGGGGCGATGCTGGCCGACAGCATAGCGAGCATGGAACGCGTCGCTGCCGCCGATCCCCGCGGATTGCTCAAGACTTTCGACATCACCGTGCGGGAACTTGCCGGGGCCGCGAAGCTCGAGAGCGATAGACGGGCCTTAGTCAACGCACTCGCGAAGTCGCCCTTGTCTGCCGACCTGGCTCGCCTCGACGCTGCGCAAGCCGGCGTCGACGAAATGTCCGTCGCCGTCGAATGGCTCAAGACTCTAAGAGAAGTCGCCCCGGCGTCGTCTTTGTTGCAACAACTGAGCTCGCCGGACGCGGAGGAGGAATTCAAACGTCTTTCATTGCTCTCTGAACAGGCGACACCGTATCTTCGGCAGTACGCGGACAAGATACAGGCCCTGCGATCAGGGTTCGGCTTCGTCGACCTTGACGATGCCCAACCGGCCTCGGTCGCGGAGAAGTTGCGGCCGCTTCTGGATCGTAAGCAGGAATTGCCGGAATTCCTGGGTTTGCGCCACGAGCGACGCGGACTGGAAGAGCTCGGTCTGGGCGATTTTCTGAAGCGGGCAGACGCGGCACGCATCGCTCCCTCCCGATTGCCGCAGCTGCTCGAAGGTGCCATTTCGCGCCGCGGCGCGACGTTGGCCAGGCGGTCGGCTCAAACGCTTCAGAACAACACCGGCGCCTCTCTGGAAGCGCGGAGGCGACAATTCGCCGAGAAGGATCGGGCGAAGATCCGCGACGATAGGATCCGCATCAAGGCGAAATTGATGACGAAGAAGCCCTCACCAGGCTCGAACGTCGGCAGACGGCGAACATGGACCGAAATGGCCCTGATAGCCAACGAGATCGGCAAGGAAAGAGGCTTCGTTCCGGTACGTACCTTGCTGGCCCAAGCGGGCAAGTCGGTCCAGGCGCTCAAACCTTGCTTCATGATGTCGCCGCTCTCGCTCGCGAAGTTCATGAAGGCAGGGTCGCTTTCCTTCGACATGCTCGTCATCGACGAAGCTTCTCAGATGCGATCGGAGGACGCCCTCGGGGCGATGCTCAGGTCGAAGCAGATCGTGGTCGTGGGCGACCAGAAGCAATTGCCCCCGACGGACTTCTTCGCGCGATCCGGAGACGGGGGAGGCGACGACGAGGACCTCGACGACTACGACGACGAATCCATCCTCGAAAGCTGCCAAAAGACCTTCGGTCTTCGCCGCCCGTTGCGGTGGCATTACCGCAGCCGATGCGAAAGCCTCATCCGCTTCTCCAACGAGCGGTTCTACAAGCGCGAGCTGATCACTTTTCCGGCGTCGAAACCCTCGTCCTTCTCGATCGATCTGGTTCGGGTCACGGGCACGTTCCAGGCCAGATGCAATCCCGTCGAAGCGAGCCGGGTCGCGGAAGAGGCGATCACTTTCATGCGGCATCATGCGGCGCTGAACGAAAACGAAGTCCCCTCGCTCGGCATCGTCGCGTTGAACATCCAGCAGCGCGATCTCATACAGGAAGAATTCAACAGGCTGATCGCCGACGATGTCCTGGTCGAGCAGTATCGGGAGAAGGTTGCCAGCAGGGGCGAAGAATTCTTCATCAAGAACCTCGAAAACGTGCAGGGCGACGAACGCGACTTCGTATTCATATCGATGACCTACGGACCCGAGCCGGGCAGCACGGTCCTGAAGCAGCGCTTCGGGCCCATCAACCGCAAGCAAGGCCATCGCCGGCTGAACGTGTTGTTCTCGCGGGCGCGCACGCGGATCGGCCTGTTCACCTCTTTCTCGTCCTCCGACGTCAGACCGACGTCGGACAGCGCCGAAGGCGTGCATGTCCTTCAGAAGTACCTCGAATACGCGGAAACGCGGGGAAGGATGACGACGAATCCAGGGGGCGACGGAGAGCCGGACAGCGACTTCGAGACGGAGGTCGCCGATCGTCTCCGCGCGCGCGGCTTCACCGTCGACTATCAGGTGGGAGCGTCGGGCTACAAGATAGATCTCGGCGTGCGCCATCCCGATTTTGCGGAACGCTACCTCGCCGGCATCGAATGCGACGGAGCTGCGTATCACAGCAGCAAGAGCGCCCGGGACCGCGACCGGCTCAGAGAGGAGGTTCTGAACGACAAAGGCTGGCAGATACTCAGGGTATGGTCGACCGATTGGTTCGACGACCCGGCGCTGCAGACCGATCGGCTCGCGTCAAAGCTCGAGGCGCTGCGCGCCAGACCGACGGCCGTCGAGGACGACTACGTCATCGCCAAGGGATCGGAGCCGGAAGCTCGCGTCGAGGATTTGCCGACGCCCGCTCAGGACCTTCCGGTCGAGCACCGACCGCCTAACGCCCACATCGTCTCGTTCGCCGAACCGGATGCAGACGGGCCGCTCGCAGATGGCGCCCTTTCGGAAGCGGAATGTTTCGAGGCGTTGCGGCGTCTGCGCGACGGCGTAATCGCGGTCGAAGTCGCGGACTGGGAATCGCACAGATCGCTGCTGCGGGATGCCATGATCGAAACGTTCGTTCGGCAGCGGATCACCGATCCGGACCAGTGGTTCGGCAAGATTCCGGGCTATCTACGCCAAGGCACGAACCCCATCGAAAAGAGCCGATACCTGGAACGCGTCTGCGACATCGTCGGCAGGTTGCGAGATGAAACAGCGTTCATTTCGCGCCTTCCGGCTTCGCGGGTCGGACAAGTCGCGAGAAGTTAGACACCGTCGGCGGCTGCGCGCCTCGGGACCAAGCCAAGGGGCTGCAGCGGCCGCTTGCCGATGGCGCGCTGAGGAAGATCCACACGAGCGGCTCGCCACCGAAGAGACCCCCCGATGCCCCAAGCCTCGCCAGATCGCGACCTGCCCCTACAGCCGGATGGCATCGGCCTTTTGGATCTCGACGGTCCGGCCGCAGCGCCGGCAAGTCCTAACCTCCGATAACTTGGCGGAACCGTGCCTCGCCGGATAGCCGGAACAGGGATGATCACCCCGATGCTCGGCTGCACTCGGGGCAACTGTCGCCGAAATCGTCCAGAACCTCTTCGATCAGAGCCATGGTTGCGCTGTCGGAAAAACCGGCCGGCGGCTCCCGACGCGCGGTATCCAAAGCTCGCTCGCGGGCATGCGGGTCGCCGAGGTCTTGCATCCAACCATGCTCCTCGCACTCGCGGATCGCGCCGGCCTCCCTGAGAACAGACACGGCCCACCCCCTAAGGGACTCGGTCTTTAGGACGTGGATCTTCACGGAAGGCTCAACGACCTTCGCGATATCGCAGAGATGACGGTGATGGGTGAAGTAGACTACCTGACCTCTGCGCGCCATCGCGGCGAGCAACCGAAAGGCCTCCTCCGCCCGGAAGTCGTCGAATGTCTCCATGATATCGTCGGCAAGAAAGGGGGCTGGCGAGCGGGCTTGCGCGATCTCGTGATAGCCGGCGACCCTTAGGGCCAAGTATAGCTGAAATCGCGTTCCTTTCGACAGCTCGGAAGCGAGCTTCGACCCACCGTCGGATCCCTTGGCGATCAGCAGTTCGCTGCCGTTCGAGGGCTGAGTGGCCAGTCCGGAGTAGGCGCCACGGCTGATCAGCACGAATGCCCCTGATGCCCGTGCCATCATCGAACTTCGATGACGCTCGCGATAGGCGCGCAGGGCCCTCTCGGCGCCGGCCATCCCAAGCTTCAGTTTGAGATACTCGAGCGCCTGCTCTTCGATGGTAAGCAATATCGTGCGTCGCTTGGATTCAAGGACCGCCACCGCCGCATCGCCGCCAACCCCGGCTATGCCGGCTTCTGCCCTGTCGAGTGCGGCGAAGCGATCGCGGGTTCGGCTGTCCTCGTCCTCGAACCGAGCTTTCAGTTCGATCAGTTCACTTTCCAGCGAACCTTGTTGTAGCGCATCGAGCGCGTCCTCGGCCTGCTCGATCTTTTCGACCTTCATCACCTCGACTATCTCTCTCTGCGTCTGCTCTAGACGCGTTTGGAGGTCGGACCTGCGTTCGAGCGAGCGCAGACAACCTTCAACTTCCGCAAGGGAACCGACATCGAAGTGCTTCATCATGAGATCCGCTCGGCTTCGCACCTCCGCCACGTCATTTTCGAGCGAACGGGCCTTGTCCTGCTCTGTGCCGAGCCGCTCCTCGAGTTCTTGCCGACGGTCCAGCGCCTTCGTTGCGGAGGCGACGGAGTTCACGACTTCTTCGCAGACCGCCAGAACGTCGGAGCGACCTCCGGCGAGGCCGATCACTCCAGCAAGCGCTTCCACCTCGGCCTCGAACTGGGTTTGGTCGCGCTGCATCTTAGCGATACGATCGGCAAGTTCTGCTTTCCTTTCCAGCGCCGACCCCAATTCGGCAAGGGCCTCCAGCGTTTCTCGCACGACCGCCGTCGTAGACGCTCTGCCGCGCTCGCCCAGCCAGCACGCTGCGCAAGCCTCTTGCCAAGCCTCGCTCCATGATCGGTCTGCGATCCTCGCGCCCTCGAGCTGCGTCTCGCGGAACTTCAGGTCCCGCTTTCGATCCTCGAGGATCGCTCGTAGGTTCTTGGCGCCCGCTGCGCGATCCAGAGCGGCTTGTCCCGCGGACAGCATCGCCGCTAGGTCGTCGCTCCGCGGAAGCTCCACCCCCGACCTGTGGAGCGTCTCGGCAACGCGCTCGCAGGAAGAAGCGGCTGAGTCCCGCACTAGCTCCCATTCTCGTTCGGCCGCCGCGAGTTTTCCTTCGGCCCCGATCGCGCGGTCTAGCTTCTGCAGCCAAAGATTCAAACCGCTCAGACCGACCGTGTGGTCCAGCCCGTGACCTATGGCGCGAAGCGCCTTTTCGACGTCCATGATCAACGTCGCACGTCTTGCGAGACTCTCTTCCAGGTGCCGCTGGACCTGCTCCCGGCGCGTGCGGACATCGGCACTGTCCAGAAGCGCGCGATTGAGGTCCGCGATTGCGGAGGCATGACGAGATCGCTGTTCCGTCATCAGGTCCAGTTTCCGCATCGCGGTCTCGAACTCGGCGGCCGTCCTTGCGTCGAGCGCATTCTTGTGCGCGGCCCAAGCGGCTTCGCGGGCGGACCAGGCCTCCGCAGTTTCTCGGTCGCTGACGACGGCTGTGGCGGCGCCGAGAGCCCCGATCTTCGCCTCGAGGCGCTTCGCTTCTGTGTCGATACGTTCGAATTCTACCTGCCGAGCGTCGATCTCGCGAGAAAGCTGCGTTTCGGCCGATGCCCAACGTTGAAGCTGGTCGGGCGCGGGCGCCACAACCGCGAATAGATCGTCCCTGCCGCCGGTCCACGGAAACAATTCGCGCAGGCGATCCGCGAATTCGTCCGCACGCTCGCGGCGCAACCGGTCGGCTTCCCGCAGCCGAGCCGCGTCGTCCGATTGTCGGGCGCTCGCGATGGTCGCTGTCAGGAAGGCTGTCGTCGCATCGTCCAGACCCGCCCCGTGTTCACATAACCTCGCTTCGGCCTCCGCGAGCGCCCCCTCGGCTTTGGCGAACTCGGCCTCGGCGGATGCAAGAGCCGCCTCGACGCCAGAGCGTCGCTCCATAAGGTCTCGGAGAGTTCCCGTTACGCCGGTGGAGAGGAGGAGCCGCGCGGGATCCTGCTCGGTCCCCCGATCGAGCAGCGTCAAAACATGCGCGATCTTCTGCTCGGCAAGTCCAAGGGCGAGGCGACGATCCGGAAGGTCCTTCGTCGCCGTGACGTACCGTGCCCGTAGGTCCGTCAGCAATTCCATGCGGCTGTTCAGGGCGCAAGTCGAGGCGTTTACGACAAGCCCATCGAGCTCACGCTGCAGAGCGACTATTGTCTCGGTCGCCGACCGCATCTGCACCGCCAAGGCCGCCTGGCGGCTCGTCAGCGCCGGAAGATCGCGCCCCCACGACGACGGTGCGACGGGCAACCGTGCGAGCGGAGACAGTTCGGTGCGGAGGACGCGCAAGCTCCGCAACCGCGGCAAGCCGTTGATGAAGCTCTGCACTTGATCCATCCGTGCCTGCGTGCGGCTACGTTGCGCGATGGCATCGGCGTAGGCCGCGGCCGCGTCGTCGCGCTGGATCACGAGGCGGGCGTATTCGGTAGCGAGGGTATCTATGCGCTCTCGCTCCTCGTTGAGAGCCGCCAGATTCTTCTTGAGCTCGAGGAGACCTCCCGATCGCTTCCCTGGACGGAAGAACGCCTCCGCTTCCGCCTGCACGGACCCGAGACGGGCGCTGAGATCGGCCAGACCGGCGGTTGCGGAAAACAGCAGATGACCGAGATCGCCCTTGCTGGCGAGTATGCTTTCCCCACCGGCCTCTAGGGTCTCGTCGTCGAGACAGAACATGGTGTGGTAGGCGCCGCGATCGAGGCCTCCCAGTTCTCCGGGAAGCAGCGTATCGGGAACCGGATTGTCGGCCTCGTCCAGCAGGCTGTTATGAGGACGCTTGATGCGGCAGAACCTGCGAGTCCCGCCCGAGGTCTCCACTTCGGCTTCGATACGCATGGCCGCGTAGGGATGAAGGAAGTTGAACCTGCTCTGCGCTGGGATGCCGAAGATCAGATCCGTGCACGCCGACATCGCGGTGGATTTCCCGGCCTCGTTCGGTCCATAGACGATGTGCAGGTCGGCGCAACCCGCGACCCGCTCACCGAAGTCGATGAAAGCGTCCGTGAACTTGCCGTAGCGACGAAGTCCGAGTTTACGGATGCGCATCAGCGCGCTCCGTCCGAGTCGCCGATCGAGAGGCGCGCCAGGACCTCTTCCGCACCCTCTCCCGCGAGCCGCGCGACAAGATCCTCGAGGGCGGCCTCGTCCGGAGCGATGGTTCGCCGGCACTCAGGCGGCAACTGCGCCAGCAGCTCCTTGACCGTGTCGGTCGCCTCGGTTCGGAAGCCTTCTGACGCGACGACCTCGTCGTTCATCGTCCTTCGAAGAGCATCTAGTTGGTCGGTGCTCGCGGTTGCGCCTGCTGGCGCGCGCCGGCAGTCGATTTCGAGTTTGTCGATCCATACGTCGCCCAGCGATTTCGCGCGAGTTTCGGCCTCGGTCCGCAGGAGATCGGCGTCCCGTCTCATATTCCACGCCAACGGCGTCGTTCCGGACACCGCGAGCCGCACGACGAGATGATCGCTGACGGATCGGGTCGCAGCGTCCTGAAGCGACGTATCGAGCCGCGCGACCAGATCGTGCCAAGTTGCCGTTCCGGAAGCATCGAGTCCGACCCGCTCGAACTGGGCCAGGCTCACGATCCGCTCTTCAAGTGCAATGGAGCCGTCGTCTAGCACGCTCGCCAACGTCACGGACTTGGGTCCGCTTTCGCCGATGTCCCGTCCCTGCGGGATTCCGGGCATCACGATGGCGCAAGGTCCTTCGATCATCGATCGCTTGTGGATGTGCCCCAGCGCCCAATAGCGGAAGCCGGATGCGAGGAGGTCGCTCGTGGAGCATGGCGCATACACGTCGTGAGAGGGCGAACCGCCCAGGCTGGTATGCATCATTCCGATGTTGATCGCGTCCTGGAGCGGTGGCCGGTACTTGGCGAGGAGCCCCTCGGGGGCGTGCGGTTTCGCGAAGCTGAGCCCGTGTATCACGATCGATCGCTCTCCGCGGTCCCGCTCTACCTCGACGGCTTCGGCACGTCCGCCGAAAAGATGCACGTTCGGCGGAAAGACGAGCTCCTTCGTGATCCTGGCCAACGCGTCATGGTTGCCTCGGATGATGAAGATTCGGATGCCCGCAGCGTCGAGGCGCCGAAGTTGCTCGCCGAGAAAGCGCGCGGTCTTCATCGAGGTCTGATCGCCGTCGTAGAGATCGCCGGCGAGCAAGAGCGCTTGTACCCGTTCATTGAGGCAGAGATCGATGATGCGCGCGAAGACCTGCCGGCTGGCGTTGCCGATGAAATCGGCCAGTTCGCGATCCCGCAGCGCGAGCGAGCGCAGCGGCGAGTCGAGGTGGATATCCGCCGCATGGACGAAACGGTAGGCAGTCATCTAACAACTCGCATCTTTTCGAATCAGCGGAGTTTACCGCACTTGGGAAGCGTCGGACGTTCAGCGGGAGCAGGGTTGGCGATATCCTCGATCTTCGCAGCCGACGATCGAAATGGTACCTGGGTTGCAGGGGAGCCACGCCGCGCCGCTAAGTATGGTGCGGCTACCGAGGTCGCGCAAATGGCACGAGATGAGTTCGTGCCGATGCGCACCCATGGCGAGGCGCATGAACTCGGCGATCACGAGCGTCGCGGCAATCGCACCGACAAATGGCGCGCCGATGCTCCGACCCGCTAGGCGAACGGTTCCGCATTGGTCGCCGCTCTTCTCAAGCAAACAACGATAGGCCGGTTGAGAAACGGTTGCGTCATCGGCCGCGGTGCTCTGCCAAGTCGAGCGCGCGTCGCGCGCGCCGGGGAAAGTGTGCATGTCGATGCCGAGATAGTCCTGCGGGCCTTTGCCCAGGCCCGCCTCGATGACGCGCTCGAATCCGACATCCTCAATCGCTTGCCGCGCGAGCGCGTTGTCGACCCCGATCAGTGCGACCACCGGTTCGCGCGGGCTCACGCGAAAGTCATTCGCGAAGCGGCGCTCAATGATCGACGTCCGGAAACCGCGCTCTTCGGCCCAGTCCGCCATCGCGCGCGACTTGTAACGGCCGACGAGCTTCGGCGTCGTAAGCAGCGACGTGCTAACGTTCGACGTTGCGATAACGTCGAAGTCATGCAGCACGACCTCGAGCGCGCCGGACCGATAGGGCAGAAGTCCCAGTGTCCAGAGATAGGCCTGGCCGAGATTGCCAAGGCCGACGAGCCAAGCGGATGAGGGCAAACGAGCAAGGGCCGGCCCGTCGCCGCCGCCGAGCCAATCCTGTTCGGGACGCCAGAGGTTGAGCCCGATCGTCCGGCGACACGCCAGCCGGTGGCCGCGCAGGCGCTGGAATATCTCCGAGACCGCTAGGGCCCCCGCGAGCACCCCGGCCGGGGTCACTTCCGCACCGGCCGATACGGGAACATTCTGCCCCGCCGGAACGACGCCACCGCTCCATCCTCGCAGCACGACGCGAATACCGAGCCGGTCGAGATCATCGATGTTAGGCGCGCCGAAAGCCGCCGTCGGCACGCCAATCTGAGGCCGTTCAGCGACCTTCGCACCGTATGCTTTCAGAGCGGCCATGAGACTGTCAAAGGGCGGCAGCGCGACCCGCAACGGCGTGTCCACCCCGATGACCGTTACGCCCCCCAGCAATGTTCGCGTGGCGCAGTTTACCGCGGTGAGAATAGCCGCCTGCAGGCTGGCGCTGTCGGCTACCTCGGGGCCGAGAACGAATTGCGCTTGATAGCCGGCGAAGATGCGCATCGCGTCGTCGATCGACACGACCTCGCCGGTGTCGAGCGCGATCTTGGCCGTGCGATGCAATTCATCGGCAATCTGTTCAAGGCCCGTCATTGTTCATCCTCAATCTTGAGTACGCGGTCAACCTGACGACCTCCGTGGGAGCGCCAGCGGTGATCTCCTAGATATTCGTAGAGACCGATCGACCAGCGGCGCACCGGCGGCCGCGCCAATAGCGGCAGTATGAGCGCAAGGTGGCCAGGTCGTGCGATCATGGGGTTGTCGCGGTCGGACAAGCTCTGCCGGGCGCCCCGCGGATGCACGTGCGCGTCCGCGACCACCACCAGCGACATCTCGGCGCAGCGGTCCCAGAGCCGACCGAAGGCATCGGCATGCAGCACGCAAATTCCCGTAGAATATGCGCGCGGGTCGAGGTCGTCGTAGTAGACGAGGGCGGTCGCT
The DNA here is from genome assembly GCF_052075915.1 of Bradyrhizobium sp. 1200_D9_N1_1. NCBI lineage: Bacteria > Pseudomonadati > Pseudomonadota > Alphaproteobacteria > Hyphomicrobiales > Nitrobacteraceae > Bradyrhizobium > Bradyrhizobium sp. 1200_D9_N1_1. The sequence goes on from NZ_CP197226.1 coordinate 3,554,819, forward strand.
TCACGTTCGGCTGCGGCGCGCGTTCCGAGCAGAAACGCGCCGGATTCGTGCCGTCCTTCGGTGCGCCGGTGCAGTTCTGCACCGAGAGCGAGCCAAAGGTTGCGACGCATGCGAAGGGTCGGATCAGGCTGCACGGCGACCTCCGTAGTCGCCGGAGTTCAGGAGGTCATGCACCACGCGGAGGTAGTGCACGATGCCGATCACCGGATCCCAGATCAGGCTCGGATGCTGCTGGTGCCAGTTCGCGTGCCCTTCAATGGATACGCGGTCGCACGGCAGATAGAGGCATGCGCCGTTCTTCCAGTCGGGATTGAACGCAAGCGAAACACGGTTCTGCCCGGCCGGCCACTTGTTCGCGGCCAGCGGGCCGCCGAGGTCAAGATCCCACGGCCGCGCCGTCGGTGGCGTGCGCGGGTAGTCGTGGAGTTCGAAGCGGAGCCCGTACTCCAGCCCGTCGCGTGCGCGGACCGCAAACTCGGCATGCGGCCACGCGTGTGCGACTAGGCGCCACCGCCTCGCCGCCTCGCCGCTGCGATAGCGGCCGGCGGCGAGGTGTGCGCGGAACACCGCTTCTGCCGGGGTCATGGAGGTGCTCAACTTATCCCTCCACGCGCTGACAGGGCACGAGGTCGAATGCGACAGCGCAGGTATGGTGCTGCGTGAGCGTTCCGACGTGTACATCGCGGTCCGGCCGCGTGGTCGTGTCCTTGATCTGGAGCACGTGCTCGGCGGCGTCGCGCGGTGACAGGTGAAAGGCGCGGCGAGCCGCCCAGCGCTTCACGCGTTCCACGGTGGCGCCGGGCGCGAAAGGACGCTTCTCGGTCTCGCCGTTGAAGCGGACCGACACCTCCACATGGCGACAATGCGAGACGTGCACGCGCAGCGGACCCGTGGCGACGTCGTCGGACGGCAGCGGCAGCAGCTCCTCGATCACGGCGTGGCCGTCGATGGCCCCGTCGATATCTTCAAGGAACACGAGGCGGCCTTCCTTTTCGCCGGGCAAGTCGATCTTGGACAAGATTGCCGCGAGCGTCTCTTCCGGCTTCGCCTCGAGGACCGCGATGTCGGCGAGCCCGTGGCTCTGGAGCAGGACGTCAATGATCTTCATGCTACCAACCCTTTCAGTAAGCGGCTCTCGTGATTGAGAACCTGCGCTCTAAAGGGTAAGTCGCAGACTTCGCGAAAAACCGGAATCGCTAGGGGCGGCAAGGAACGCTCGCGCAGATGAAGTAATGTGGGCAGCGCGGACAATTCTCGCCCTTGTCCTTCGGCTGAGCCGGATAGAAGCCCTTCGCGATTCGACCGAGTGCGTTTTCGGTGTCTGCGAGGCGCGCCTTCATGACACCGTCGAGAGCGACCGGAAACGGTTCGTTCGTCGTGAGGTACTGCACCTCGAAGGTGGCGCTTCCGCCCATTGCGTCACGAACCGCTTGGAGCATAAGCGCGTGCAAATGACGCTGATCGGGACGCGACGGCTCGCGCCCGGTCCGAACGCGCCGCACGACGAGACGTCCGCCGCTGCGGTCGATCTCGTCGATCGGCACGTTGATCGTTCGGCCGCCACGCTCGAGCGGCACCGTGCTCCCGAACGTGATGCATTCGCGTTGACGGCCCCTGGCGTTCTCGAGGATGCTCGTGGCCGAGGTTTTGTATAGTGGCTCGAGCGGGTCTCCGGTCGGACCTATGTCGTTCCACGCCGCATCCAGCGCATCGGCGAGAGCCGCGGCCTCGACGGAGCCGGTCTGTGCTCGCAGCCAATCGAGCACGCGGTAGACAGCGCGGTGGAACCGGACATACGCCGTGTCGTCGCGACCGCCGCTGAGACCGAGCACGAGTTGGTAGAGATAGCGCCGTGGGCAATCGATATAGAGTTCGATGTCGCGGCCATCGTGCTCCGGCATGTCTCGCGCGAGGTCGGGGCGGTGGTCGTCAGGTGGTGCCAGCGGCAATTTTTTGACCCAAGTCGGATCGCCGTCCGGCTCGCGCGGGAGGAAACGCGCGATCTGGAGAAAAGGCGTCGCTGCATTGGACCTCTGCTTCTCGGAATAGCGCTCCGCGCGAGATAGAGAAAGATGGTCGCGGGCGCGCGAGAGCGCCACGTAGAATAGACACTCCTCCTCCTCCTCGTGATCGGTGATCGGCGAGGTGGGAAGCAGGCCGTCCGGCGGCGGACAGCGGTCGCCTTGTCGCCGCAGCGGGAACATGCCCGAACCCAGCATCGGCAGATGCACGACCTTGAACTCAAGACCCTTGCTCGCATGGACAGTCATGAGACGGACCGCATCAATGCCGTCGACGGCGTTAGGTGGCTCGCGCAGCGCGCGCTCGTCACCGAATACCTCAAGTCGCCGTATCCATTGCAGCATTGCGCGCTTTGGATCGCCCGCACCGCTGTTGTTCTCGATCGCGAACTGAATGAGTTGATGAATCGCCAGGCGACGCTGCTGATCGGCAGGGGTGTCGCCGCCGAGATAGTTTCGCAGGAGTATGCCGCGATCGAAGAGCACATGACATAGAAACGCGCCGGGTCCCGTGCGGAAGCCGATGCCGTTGAGGTCGGCCGCCAGGCGGCCAAGGCTCGCTTTGCCGTCCGGAGACAGGCCTGGAACGTTTGCCAGATCCGCCAGCGCCTCGGCTGGTCGCCTCTCGTGATAACGGGCGTTGGCCAAGAACGCCTGCACGTCGGCAAGCGACGTGCGGTAGGGCGGGAGGTCCGCGACCCGAAGCAAGCCACCACGGTGAGGTTCGGCGACGAAGGAGACGAGCGAAAGAAGATCGCTCACTTCGGGGCGCTCGAAAAGATCGCCGAGATAGAGGACCGGCACGCCGGCGGCCTCCAAACCGAGCGCGACCCGCTCAAGATTGCTGTGCACGCGGCAGAGCACGGCTTGCTCCCGGAAGTCGATGCCGTTCGCGCGGTGTTTCATGATGGCATCCGCGATGCCCCGGATCTCGGCATCGCGGTCCAAGGCGACGTTGCAGTCGACGGCTTCGGGTCCCCGGCCGCGATAGGCATTGAGCTTCACGGCCTTCATGTCGCCAACGTGCATATGGCCGGCGTAACCGTCGAAGGTGTCGACGATCTGCTGGCGTGAGCGGTAGTTCACCGTGAGGGGCTTACGCTGTCCCTTGGGATAATCCTTCTCGAAGTCGAGCGCATTCTGTGGCGCGGCGCCGCGGAAGCGGTAGATTGATTGGCGCGCATCGCCGACGACCCAGAGCCGCTCGCCGTCACCCGCCAACTCCTTTACGAGCAAGGCGCTCGCGCGATTGACGTCCTGATATTCGTCGACGAGCAGGTGTTGATACTGGCCCCGGAGTTCATCGCGTACCTCTGGGCGCGCCCGCAAGAGCTCGACCGGTCGATTGATCAGATCGGCAAAGTCGACCCAGCCAGCCCCGCGCATCTTATCGTCATAGTGCTTGAAGACGCGCGCCACCTCTTGTGCTTTGGAGACCTTGAGTTCCGCTTCTTCGTCGCCTTTCGCCACGCTGGCCGCCATGCGACGGACCGCCTCGGCATAGTCGGCCGGAGACTTCACCTCATCTTTTGCGCGGCTTATGGCACCGAGTACGAAGCGAAGGTCGGATAAGGGCTCGTGGAGACGGAGGTAGTGGTCGAGTCCAAGCGCCAGAAGGTCTTCTTCAAGAAGAGCCAAGATGTCGGCTTGGTCCAGAAGGCGGACCGGTTGGGCGATGCCAATTAGCTCACCGTATTTGCGAAGTAGTTCGAGGCCGAAAGCGTGAAAAGTACCGGTCCAGATTTCAGCGGCAGCCTCGGGCATCGTGGAGGTGACCCGCTCGCGGACTTCCCGGGCGGCCTTGTTGGAGAAGGTAAGTGCAAGAATCGACGCCGGCGGGTGCTTTTTGCCAACGAGAAACTCAAGACGAGCGATGAGGGTTCGCGTCTTGCCGGTGCCGGGCCCTGCTTCGATCAGCAGGGGCGAGCCCTCATGATGCGCGGCCTCCCGCTGCGAGTCATCAAGGCTCGGGCGCTCGGCGGGCATCGGTTCTTCGGCGGCGGTCGCCTGGGGATTCGGGAGAAGCAGTGATGCGGCCAATTGCTGATGGACAAGGCCCAGGGGGATCGTCAGATCTTCAGCAATCCTTGGCGCTGAGTGCTCCAGATCGACGAAGAGCCTATGCGCCTCGTGGCACGGCAGCAGGAACTCCCGAGCGAAAACGTTGGCGAGGCGCTCGCGCAGTTCTTCGGGGCTATAAGCTTCGACGCGCTTGAGGCCGAGCGATGTGCCCTCTTCCGGAGCGCCCGGATCTGATCCGCGCGGCGTGATCGCGGGGTCGGTCGGCGTCTCGATCCAATAATGGCCGAACTCATGCGCTTCGACGTAGGCCGCGCTTTCCGGCGAAAGTTCGTTGGAAATGTAGATCGCCTTAGATGCGCGGTGCAACGCGCCGTCTCCGCCACCCAACAGCGGATGGTCGGGCGGCAGGCTTTGTACCTTGATGCCAGCCTCCTTGCGCGCCGCTGCGAGCAATAGAGCGGCGGCATTGCCGCCCGCCTTTGCGCGAAGCAACGCATATTTCTCGCGGGCAAGTGCCCTGACGGCGCCGAAACTGTCCATCGCTATTCCTGCAAAACGGGATCGGGCTCTTCCGAGAGCCACTGCTTCTTCTCGGGTTCGGGTAATTCGGCATGTTCGACGAGGTAGGCGAAGTCGACCTGCTTGGCGGTCGGCCGCTTTCGCGCTTTGTGTGCGGTCGCCATCTGCGGCGGCAACCGGAAGAATTCTCGCACGCCGTCGAGCTGACGGTGCAGCGCTGCCGCAATCTCTCGCACGAGACGCGCCGGAATCGTAGCGGGCCGGACCAACCGAGCGGCAAGCGAAGCCAAGATCGATTGGTCGATTCCGAGCGTGCGCTGGAAGGATTCAAGGCTATGCCCCGCCCTGGTGATCTCGGCCGAAAGGTCGTGAATTGTCTGCTGACGATCGCCTTCATCGAGGAGCTGCTGCACGCGGCTCATGGTTCGGCTGACGACCCGGTTGACCGCTTCCGGCGCCGGCTCAGGCGAATCCGAGCGCGTTTCGACATCGATCCAGGCGGTGACATACCGGATGATTTCGCTCCTGAATGCCGGATACCGGTCGAGCCAAATGCGGAGGCCGTCACCGGTCGGAGGCTTGCCGAGCGTCCCGAGCTCAGTCAGCACGTCGTCAAGGTCCGGTTGCGGCTCAATTTTCGTCATCGTTGTCTCCCTGGCGCCCGGCGATTTTCAAGGCCTGCTGCACCCAATTGCTGATGGTGGTCGCATCTACCTCGTAGTGCTCGGCAAGCTCTTCGTACGTCAGGCGGGCGATGTAACGTTGTATGAGGATGTCGCGAAATTTACCTTCAAGTCTTCCGATCGCGTGGCGCAAGAGACCCTGCACTTCGGGGCTCGCCATGCGATCTTCGATCTCATTGAGCGGATCCACCGCATCGCTTTCATCGCCATCGTTAGCGGAGCTCGGCTGGGCCCGCTCGCGCTTGCTTTCGATAGATGAATCCTTGTGGCGGTGAGCATCGATTGCCTTGCGCATGGCGTAGTGCGCAAAATTGACCTCGGCGTACTCGGCCTTCCCGGCTTGAACCTCCTTCGCGATTCGCAACAGCACGTCCTGGGCATGGTCTTCGTCTTCGCCGGCGTCGTACTTCACGGCTTGACGCATCAGCAGCGGCGTGGCCCGCGTAGCGAAGGCGTTGAAAGCTTCAATATAGGACCGACGGTCGCCGCTGGCGTGCGCTTGTCGGACCGCGTGCATGAGTGCCTCGATGGTCCATCGCTTCGCACCGGCGGCGGCATGCCTGAGCTCGTCGCGTCGCGCCGCATCCTCCAACGCGTACCAGCGGCGCAACTCATCGGTGAGCTCGGAGCGCCGCTTGTATTTCACGAGAGGCGGTACGCCGGTTAACTCCACAGCGCCGTTTGTCGGACGGGCGGGTGCCGCGATGTCCGCCGCCACAAGGTGGCTGGGGTCATCGGTCTCCCCCGAATTTGCCATGGCCGTCTCCTTCGTGAGGGCGCCTTATGAAGGGCTAATCGGAGGCGAGCAGAAAAAACGGAATCACCTTGGAAATAAATTTTGGAGCGCAGCGAGTCGCCCCGGCGCGAGGGTATCGGCACGCGTGGCTTGTGCCAAGGGGCAGATACCAGTTGTGGCTGCCAAAGCGGCTGTTTGCGACGCCAGAGCCTTGATAGAGCCGAGGTCAGACAGCCTCTTCCGGAGAGAAGCCGAGCGGAGAACCCTGACGGGCGACGTCGAAGACCCGCTTGCGAGCGTGCGGGTCCGCACGATCCTGCATCCAACCGTGCTCCTCGCACTCGCGACGCCGTGATCACCTTGCCTCCACACCTCGAAGAATGCTCCCCCTACGCCTGTAGCTCGCAAGCGGTTGCAACTCCGCACTTTCGATATGATTCCGATGATGCGCGCACTTCTTGTGCGGCTCATGAGCGATGGGGCGGGGGAGCGCGCGTGAAATCAAAGGCGATCTTCATCAAAGGGAGCGCTCCCAAAATGTTACCGGTGTATCGTTATTCGGAAAATACGTATAATATATGCCGTCGTAAGGAGGAGCCAAATTGCGCAAGTTTGATGTGAGCGCATTCGAATCCTTGAATATCGCGATTTCGCTGTGGTGCGCGTGACAGAGCCGTGGCATTGATTGTCTTCATTTCCTGGCCGGGCGCATCTGCTCCACGAAAGGGCAAGGATTTTCGGGGAAGCCGTGGCCGGGTCTAAGTCCTTAGCGAAAACTCAAGAGGAGATCCGAGCCGCCCTCGGGCGGAAGGTCAGAGACCTCAGGCGTTCCCTCGAGCTTACGCAAGCCGACTTGGCCAGCAAGGCGGGTATCCGCCGCGCGTCAGTGATTGAGATCGAACGAGGAGGGGCCAATCCCACTCTCGACACGATAGTGCGCATCGCGATTGCGCTCCATGTGAACGCCTCCGAGTTGCTGGTTCACGATCGCTGAGCCTACCTCCAAAGATATTCCCATCAGTTTGACAACTTCCGATAGCCTCGAATGGAAAGCTGAAGAGTGTTTTGACGAAAAACAGAATGTACGGTAAACCGTACATCGCCGGGCGTTAGGCGCTCAAACGGAAATGCGACCGGACGCGCGGTGGTTCGCCTCGGGAGCAGCCGGGTTTTTCAATACACTCCTCAGGATTGTGATGATGGTTGTTCGGTTCTCAACATCTACTCATCGTGATGCTCGACCTTCGATCTTCAGATCGGGAAAGTGCCGAGTTGGAATCCCGGTGCGCGATGTCCTTGAGCTGCACGCGTTGGAACAGGCTTCGTTGGATCCCTCGGTGCGTGAGATCCGATATCAGACTGGTCCTCGCGTAGACTGTCCATCCGTTTCGCTGGCGGGCGCTGTTCTTCGGACGCAAGGCGGCGCGTTTCTCCTTCGCGTCCACGAAACCCGCTCTGAAGTTAACGCAGAGGACGAAGCGCACCTAAAGTTTGTGCTTAAGCGTCACGGATTGCAGTTGCTCGAGAGAAGTGCACAGGACATTTTCCGCGAACCCATGTTCTCGAACGTACGCAAAGTCTGGTCTTACTCTGGCCAGAGCGTGTCGCTTTCCGAGAGGCTCAGGCTCTCGATGGCTCTCGAACAGGGGCCCCACCGCATCATCGAGCTCGAGGCCCGAATTGGTCCGGGTTGGGACATTGTTGCCGCAGTTTGCGTCCTCGCCTGCGAAAATCTTGTGCAGCTCGGTCTCCGAGATGCGCCTCTTGGTCCGCAGACCGTGGTGAAAGCCTGATGTCGAAGCGCAGCCTAGCGACGGTATCGCCTTATCAGCTCCTAGAGGACCATTCGAAGGGGGAGGATCGCTGACATGCGGCTCTGGGTCCTGGGCGATCTTCACATGGAGGCGACGCGGGGATGGGACCTGCCGCCGCCCTCGCAACGTCCGGACCACGACGTCGTCGTCATTCCCGGCGATCTCCACGTGCGCATGGAACGCGGCGTGAAGTGGATCCGCGAGCGACTGACGGACCGGCCAGTCGTTTACGTCCACGGCAACCATGAGAGCTACGGCGTCGATCTCGATCGGACCGTCGAGAAGGCCATGGCCGCCGCCGAGGGCACCCACGTGCACGTGCTGCAGAACCGGACGGTCACCATCGGCGACACCGTGTTCGGCGGCTGCTGCGGCTGGACCGACTTCAATCTATTCGGCGACCAGCGGCGGGCGCTCATGGTCGCCGGCGACCGGATGAACGACTACAAGCGGATCAGGACGAACGGCTACACGCGACGCTTCAGGCCCGCCGATGCGCTCGCCAGGCACATCGCCTCGCGCGCCTTTTTAGAGGCCGAGCTGCGCAAGGCCCGCGACGACAGCCAGAAATTCGTGGTGGTCACTCACCACGCGCCGATGCCGGAAATCGGTTTCCGAATCGCGCCGAATCAGCCTGGCGAGGCGATCAGCGACGAGACGATGCTGGGCGCGGCCTTCCGGTCGGACCTGACGGCACTGATGCACCCGCAGCCGGCAACCGACGAGAAGGGCGCATTGCGGCCCGCACAGGCATGGATCTTCGGGCACACCCACGAAACGACCGACATTTTCATCGGTCAGACCCGGGTGGTGTCGTGTTCGAAGGGGTATGGCCCATACGGTGTCCCCGGCGACACCTGGGAGAATCCTTTCTTCAGGCCCGATTTCGTGATCGAGATCTAAGGAGGCCCACCGATGTCCGACAGCCGGTTGCTCCGCCGCTTCGATCTCTTCACGTCCGCGAAGACGGCGTGCGCCATCCGCGCGCGCCACCCCGCGCTGCACGAAGCCTTGGTGCAGGCTACGCTTGATCCTTCGGTGCGCTCGATCGGCTACCAAGCGAAAGCGATCGTGGGTGCCGCTGAAGTGACCATCGATGCCGTGATCATCCAGCAGGACTCGGCCGGTATCTGCTCGACGTCGTCCCCGCGCGCCAGTTGCGCGACCTGGAGGAGGAGGGTCTCGTCCGCCTGGCGTTGCGCGACCTCGGCCTGCAGGTGAGGACTGTCACTATGGAAGAGCTGCGGGCGCAGCCGCGTCGCGGAAATTGCGCGTTCGTCTGGAGCTACAAAGAGCGGGCGGTGCCGGTCGGCATTCGGATGCGCGTCCTTCAGGCGCTGCGAGACGACGGCCCTATGGAGCTGGGGCGCCTGCTCGAAGGATCGCAGGCCGACCACGATCCGGCCCCCGCCGTCTTGGCTATGGCCTGCGACGACCTGATCGAGATCGACCTCATCTCGCAGCGGCTGGGGCCTGGCAGCATGGTGAGGGCGCGGACATGACGACCGGAACGGCACGGGAATCCATCCTCAGCAATCCTTCGCCCTCGAACGGGGCCCAAGGATCGGATCAGGCGCCCCCGCAGAAGCCCGCTCACGCCAAGTTGAGAATCCCCGTTCAGGTTGCGATGACGCAATCGACTCGGAGTGCGCGAGAAAGGATTCAAAATCCGCGGGGCGGAGCGGAATCCGCACAGGGCGAGTCCTTTGCGCACCGTCGACGGACTCAAATCTCGCGGCCTCGTCCCGAGATTCGGATCGCGCTTCGCGAAGCCGGTCGGCGCCGTCGATGCGAAAGGATTCGATTTGGAGGAGCGTGAGTCGAGGAGAACGCCGACCACGTCATGCGGGACGGATCGTCTCAACTTACGATCGTCCCTGCGGAACCAGGTGGGCCTTTTCGCGAGAGCGAGGTCGTGGAATTGTGGAATTCACCCGCGGGACACGGACGAGCCGACACTTGCTGGATGTCCACTGGCCCGTCGGCGGTCTACCCCCGGTCTACCCGCAGAAGGAAATGGAGGATCGGAAGGGATTACCCGCATACGCGGAGGAAAGTGAGAGCGAGAGAGCGGACGTGATCAGCGGCCGCTCTCTCTGGTAGGCGCGTGCACCGCAAAGTGCGGCTCCGAGCAAAACACCTGCACTCGGGGAACGCAAGCGCGCGCCTACCAGCTCTTCATCACAATCCATCGATCAATACCGACGCCGGAAACGCCTGTTTTCGGCGGCCGGAGGAGCTTTGCCGGCTGTCGGGCGGTCTAGCCCTCTGCGCGCCGGCTCCCAGTGACGACGCAAGAGGTGAAGAACAATGAGCAAAAAGCAGAAGTCTCTAGGTTCATCGGAAAGACCAAGGCCGCTGTCTCGCGAAGCATTCCGGCGCGCCGTCGAGCGCGTGTGCGACAAGTACGAACGCTCGGCTCCCTCGGTACTTTCGGTCCCGCCCGCATTCGAACTCGATGGCGAGCATGACGACGAGAATACGTCCTCGAAAAGCCGAAAGGGGCCGGTGTCCGCAGGTGCAGCGATCATGAGCGCCGTCCTGGATGCCTCCATCCCGCGAAATCTCCGGCGGCAATTGCGCCATGTCCAGGCGCTCGCGGTGGTCGTGCAGGTGCCCGGCCCGGACTGGGTCGAGCCGGTGGAGCGCGCGTTCCGGTCTGCTTTCGGCCCGCGCTGGGTGATGATTGGCCGCAGCACCTCAGGTTTGATGCCCTATAGACCCGACCTCTCGTCCCAGGCGGCCGACCACCTGAGCGAGGGACGCTGCGTCGCGGCGGTCTGCGTCGGTGAGACCGACGTTCCGCAGTCGCTGCGCCTGACCGCCGATCTCACCGTCCGCATCGCGCCGCCGAACGCCCAAGTTCTGCGCAGGGCCATCGCACGCTTTGCCGGCGAGTCCGTCGAAGTCGAAGAAGGCACCGGCCAAGGCTTGAGCTTTCACCATCTCGTCGCGGCCTTCCGGCCAGGCCAGGGCTGTCAGCGCATTGTCGATCGCCTGTCGCAAGCCACGAAAATGCTGACGGAGCAGTCCGATGAGCGGCTGCCGGACCTCGCCCATGCGGTCGAGTACGGCGAGCTACAACGATGGTCCGTGCAGCTCGCAGAATTGGTCCAATTGTACCGGCAGCAGGAGGCGTCCTGGGCAGACCTACCCCATGGAATCTGCGTGGCGGGCCCACCCGGCACCGGCAAGTCGGTCTGGGCTCGGGCTCTCGCGCGTCTTTGCAACTGCCCCATCATCTACAGCAGTGTGCCCGAGTGGTTTCTGGCCGGAAAAACCGGATATTTGGATGATTGCCTCCGCGCAGTCCGGAAGACCTTCAACGCCGCAGCGGCCGCGGCGCTCGCACATGGCGTCGCGATTCTCATGCTCGACGAGGTTGATGCGCTCCCGAGCCGAGCTTCGACCGGCCGCAATTCAGACTTTTGGTCTGCGATCCTGGCCGAGGTGCTCCTGAGGCTGGATAGCGGGATCTCGTCGAGTCGCACCGGCGTCATCGTGATCTCGGCGACCAACAGGCCGTCGGCGCTGGACGATGCCCTGCTGCGTCCGGGAAGGCTGGAGCGCATGGTCGTGCTGGGGCCGGCAACTGCGCCCGGCATCCTTTCCATGCTGAAATTCCAGGTGAACGGCGAGGTCGGCGATAGCGATCTCCTAGAGGTCGCCCAGTTGATGGGACGGGCCACGGCCGCGGAAGTCATGGCGACGGTGCGCGAGGGGCGGGCCATCGCGCGCCGGGCCGGGCGGCCGCTCGAAGCTGCCGATCTCAAGTCGGCGCTGCTCGGCGACGGAGCAGCCGTCGACGACCGCGTCTTCGCGCATGAAGCCGGCCACGTCGTGCTGGCGCTGGCGCTTTCCTACGGACGGGTCCGTCATTGCGCGATCGGCGCCCGCGTCGGGCCGTCGAACCGTACGCTGATCGAAGTCCCCGAAGGAAGCCTCGCGACCCGCAGCACCCTCGAGGACGGCGTCACCATGACGCTCGGTGGGCGGGCGGCGGAGATGGCGCTTTACGGCGACTGCTCCATCGGCGCCGGCGGCGACGAGCAGTCCGACGTCGGGCTCGCCACCAAGGTCATCTCGGCGTTGCGGCTGTCCTACTGCGTCGCCGACGAGATGTTCTTTCACGGTACCCCGCAGGAGGCCGTGGAAGCGGCCCGCTGCGATCCGCATCTGCGCCGGCTGGTGGAAGAGGACCTGCGGCGGCTGCAGAAGCGGGCCGACGCGATCGTCGCCGAGCATCTAGGCGCCGTCATCGCCATCGCGCAGGCTATGAAAAGCTCCCGCTACATGAGCGGTGCCGAGCTCAAGCGGATCTTCGATTCCGCCAGGCCCGCGCGCAAGGCCGGAAAGATCGGGAGCGCAGGCCGATGAGCGACATCAGCCTGCGCGCCGAAATCCTCGCGCCCGCGAAAGCCGTCATCGTGCAAGCGGAAGGATTCAGGCCGATCCGGACTTTCGTGGAGGCCGCGCACTCGAAACCCGTCGGCCGCTGGACGTCGCGGAAGTCCAGGCGCGCTCTTCCTTGGGAGTCCTATGCCGAGCGGCATCTTTTCAGGTGTTGCGAGGTGGATCCGAAAGTCCAGCGCTTCCTTGCGCAGCCCCATCGCCTCGAGATGATGGCGGGCGGCCCGCGGCCGCTTGTTTACTTTCCCGACGTCCGGGTCGACTACGCCGACGGCACCACCGAGATCGTGGAGGTGAAGAAGATCGAGGAGGAACTGGAAGATCCGGACTACCTCGAGAAACTGGCCGGCGCCGCGGCCGTCTACAAGGCGATCGGCTGGCGTTTCCGCGTCGCCATCGCGGAAGAGGAAATCGAGGTCGACCCGGTCTACTCGAACGCAAAGATGGTCTGCTCGGACCGTTTCTCGCTCATCGTTCGCCCGGCCGTGCTCGCGATCGAGGAAGCATTCCACGTTGAAAGCGAGATCGCGCTCGGGAAGGCCGAAGAGATTGTGGCGGAAGCGGCGCGCGTTCCACTTGATTGTGCGACCGCGATCCTGCGCGCCATGATGTGCACCCGTCGAGTCGCCGTCGATCCTCGCCGCCGCATCCTCAACGACAGCGCCGTTACCAAGCCCGACCCCACGGTCGGCTCGCGCAAGCGGACAGCGGGGACCTAGCCGTGACCACTCTCGATCTCAAAGTTGGCGCCCGCTTTAATATGCCGGACGGACCTGCTCGCTTCGACGAGGAATGGTTCGAAGACGGAACGTTGTGGTTCGTGAAGGAAAGCACAAAACGACGCTTTCCTCTCACCGAGCAGCAGCTCGTCGAGATGCTCGATCTCGGCACAGCAAGCAGGATCGACCTCTTCCTTTGCAAGGACGGCCGGCCGCAGTCGTGCAACGACAACGCCGAGTTCGGTCCGAACGAGGAGCACTCGCCCGACGCGGTCAGGGCTCTGACGTTTCAGTGGTTCGTCCGTCGCTGGGACAACACGCCGGGCGCGACGCTCGGCAAGAAAGGACTCGCGAAATTCATCCTCGAGGCGAAGAGGGGCCGGCCCGCCCATCTCGACTGGCCGGTCAAACCGGAGCGCCTCTACGAAGCGATCACGAAGTGCGGGGAGCCCGGCAACAGGCCGCTCCGACTGTTCCGGTCGCGCCGCGGCAAGACCCCGCGCAAGCGCTTCGGTCGCTTCGTGGACAACGCCTTTCTCGAAACCATCGCCTTCTATTGGGCGCTGCGGCCCCGCACCTTCGACGACGCCCATGCATTTTTCCGGGCCAAGATCGCCGCGGAGAACGCCCGCAGGCGAGAGGCCGGAGAGGCGGAGATCGACAAATATCCGCGCCGACCGGAGACGATCCGCCGACGCATCAACAAGACGATCAACCGCGAGAACTGGGCCAGGAAGTACAGCGTCCACGAAGCGACGATGAAGTTCGCCGGCATCAAGGACAGCCCGACGGCCGACACGCCGCTCGAGATCGTCATCATGGACCATACGCGGGCCGACGCCTGGACGGTCCTCGACACGGCGACCGGCCTGCCGCTGCGCCGGCCGACGCTGACGGTTGCGATCGACGTCTGCACGCGGGTGATCCTCGGCTATCTCATCAGCTACGAAGATGCGTCCATCTACAGCGTGATCACGACTCTCAAGCGCGTCGTCCGATCCAAATCCTACGTCAGACATGTGTTTCCGGATATCGGCTACGAACCGGACGCGTGGGACGGCTGGGGTCTCCCCGGAATCTTGCTCGTCGACAGCGCGTGGGAATTCAAAAGCCCTTCGTTCCAGGATTCGCTGCGCGACATCGGCATCGAGCCGATCTGGTCGCCGGTCCGGCGGCCCACCTATAAGGCTATCGGCGAAAGGTTTTTCAAAACCTTGAACCAGAAATTATTCCACAAGATCCCCGGCGCCGTCCCGTTCGGTCCGAGCGAGGCGCGCCTCGTCGATCACGAACCGCGGAAGGAGGCGACCATCTCATTGGGGATGCTCGACGAGCTTATCCACGAAGCGATCCAGACGTATCATCTCGAAGAGCACTCGACGCTCGGCGAGACGCCAGCTTCCGCATGGAAACGCTTGCTCAAGACGCGTCGCATCATCTCGGACAACCACAGTCTGGACGCTCTGCTCGGAAGGACCGCGACGGTGCGTCTCACGCGTAAAGGCGTCAGGTTTCGTCATCAAACCTTCCTCGACGCGGCCGTCGTCAGCCGGATTCTCGGCCCAATGTCCGCGCGTGCCAAGCGGCGCGACCAGTCGCATTCCCGCGTCGGCAGCGCCCGTTGCTGGGCCAAGATCAGATTCGACGACCTCAATGCATCCTGCGTCCGGATCTGGAACGATGCGGAGAAGCCGCCGCGCTGGGAGACCTTGCCAAATCGCGACCGCAAGTTCGTCTATGGCGTCAAGATCGACGGCGCTCAGCGCGACCCGCGCCGCGAGCTCCCGATCCCGCTCTCCTTCTGGCACGCAGAGCAGATCCGGGAATACGCGAAGAAGAACAGCCTCCGCTTCCGGACCGACGAGGAGAAGTGGGTCGCGCGCAACAAGCTGCGCGCGAAGTGGGAAAAGATCGCGGGGCTGCTGCCGCTGCGGGAATCGAAGGACGCGATCCGCGGACTCGCTCAGCAGCAGGCTCCGTTCGACCAGTTGGTGACGGTGAAGTCGCCCCCGCTGGCGGTGGAGGCCTCGCAGGTGGTGTTCGCCACCGCGCCGTCGACGCCGAGCGGCATGGAGCGCGCCACCCCGATCCCGCAGCAGGTCGCTGCCTATGAACGCGAGGAGGAAGAATACTTCCAGCCCAAGGGGCGCGGCGCCGGAACAAAGGGCCAGGCGAAGGCCGCCCGCAAGCTGCGCGAGAAGGCACAGGACGCCACCGAAGAACGCGCCGAGCAGGCCGTCGAGCACGCGAAGGAACGCGCGCGCAAGGCCGCCGCTCCGAAGCCCGCGCCCCGGACGAAGGAGCCGGCCGCGGGGGAGCGGGCGAGTCGCGAAGACATCGACAAGTATCTCGACGAGGAGTGAACGACCATGAAACAGGAGGATCGCGGCCGGTTCGCCGAACAGGCCGCACTCAGGGCCAAGCTGAAGCGGATGGTGGTCGAAAACAGCCGTCTCGACATGATCGAACGGTACATCCGCGAACTCGTCGCGGAAACCAAGGCGTTGATGGCGGACGACCTCTCATCGGACGATGCCGATCCCGCGCCCGGACAGACTTTCAACTACGACGAACTGCTGGTCATGCCGATCATCGGCCCGAGCGGATCGACCAAGACGACGTCCATCCTGCGCGTGGCGCAGAACCTCAAGCGGGATTATCCCGGCACGCCGGTGCTCGTCGTCAAATGCAGGTCCAATACCAGGACCATGAAGGCGCTGCAGGCCCTGATCCTCGAAGCGTTCGGCGATCCGCAGGCGAAGGAAGTGCTCGCCCGTCAGTTCGCCGACCGCTACGAACAGGACATCGTGACGAGGTCGATCCGCAAGGTCGCCCGCGCGGCCGGCACCTACGTCGTGGTGCTCGACGAAGCCCATACTCCGCTGGGCACGAAGAACAAGCGCGAGTGGGCGGAGACCATCGCATCGCACTTCAAATCGCTCGTCAACGACGGCTTGTTCGCCATCGTCGTGATGGGCACGTCCGACGCCGAACTGTTCTTCGAAATGAGCGGCGAGCTCAACAACCGCAAGTTCGGGGGCGTCTCGCTCGAACCGGTCGATCTCCGCCGTCCCGACCACTACCACTACTTCTACAAGTTCGTCGGACGCATCGACCGGCAGATGGTGAGGGACGGAATCATCGACGAACCCATCGGGCTGATCGACGACGTCCGCAGTCGGGCAATGGTCTACGACATGTCGCAAGGCATCTCCGGGATCGTCAGCCGCATCCTGATGGGCGCTTTGCGCATCTCGCAGCGCGACGGACGCCGCGTCATCTCTTGGGACGACATCAAACAGGCGTTCTGGGCCTGGAAGCGCGAGCAGGTCGACGAGAACGGCGAGCCGATCGAAATCTTCGATCCGTTCGTCTCCAACCCCCGCCCGACGACGCTGGAGATCATCCGCGAGATGTCGAAGCCGGCGGCCGCCTGACCATGTCCAGGGACCCCGCCGTCCGGCCGTTCGTCGCCAAGATGCCGGCGATCTTCGCCGACGAAAGCCTGCTCGGCTACATGGACAGGGCGCTCCAGAACACGATGATCCGGAACGTGCGGCACGCATTCCGGATGGCCGGCTTCCATCCGGATCCCAATGCGACGCCGAACGCATCGAAGCTCACCGAGGAAGCGGTCGCAGGCATCGCTGCCCTGTTCAAGCTCGATCCGGAGGAGGTGAGGCAACGGTGGTACCGGCGCGACCACGGCAGCTCGGCCACGATGGAGTTCTTCGGCACCACGATCCGCTCCCAATATTGGGAATCCCGCTACCGCCGCGTCTCCCCTCGCGCCCTGGCCGTGCGGCCTGTCCACCAGGCCCGCTGGGAAATACGCGCCTTCGGCTTCGACCCCGAGAACAACGAGCCGCTGCTCGAAACCTGCCCGGTGTGCGGACGCCGGTTCGGATGGGTCTTCATGCGAGGGCCCACGAAGTGCGACCACTGCACCGATGCCGACGGCTATCCCTCGACCGACCTGCGCGACCATCCGCAGCCGCTTCTTCATATCGCGGATCCGGAGGCGGTCCTGTTCGTCGCAAACCTGGTGCATCCGGATCCGGAGCGCCGCCGGGCAGTCATGGGCCTCGTCCCCGCCGAGCTCGCCGGCGCGACCAACGGCGACCTGTTCGAGGCCGCCATGTGCATGGCCAGCGCGCTGCGCCCCGAAGCGTCCACCAAGATGACCGACGCAGGCCGGCCGCTGCGCGCGCCTGATTTCGCCGCCATCACCCCGGACATGCTCGGGGCAGCCGGGCGGGCCCTGATCGGCGGGGAGGACGGATTTGCCGCCCTGACCGCCAGGATGCGCCTTTCCGCCGACGAGAGGACGGCTTCGCACGGGCTCTACAAGGAGCTCGGGCCCTTGGCCGCCATGCCGCTTGACCGGCATCTCAGCCCCGCCGTCCGGAGCTTCGCCAATGACGCCATCGCCCGCGACCTCGCCCGCACCCGGGACGACGGCTTCGTCCGCCGCAGCGTGCCGCGCCTGGCGGACGTGCCGGCCGGAGCCTGGCTGACCATGGACGCGCTCTCATCCGAGCTCGGCCTCTCGAAACATGCGCTCGGTCGCCTGTCCGAGAGCGGCGCCGTCGAGGTCCGCCGCGCCGGCGGCGAACTGTCGCCGGTCCTCATGAAGATCGCCGAGGTCGCGCCCCTTGCGGCGGCATACAAGGACTGCGTCCTCGTCCGGGGGGTGAGGGCCTTCCTGCGCATTCCCGACGTCGCGATCGAGGAGCTCGCCAGGCGTGCGCTGATCGAGCCCGCCGAAGGAGGAGTGGCCGCGATGCTCCGCGGGCGCAGGTATTATCGGGAGACCTCGGCGAAGGCCCTCCTGATCGCGATCCGCGAGCGGGCGCAGCCAGACGGCGAAAGCGGACGGCGGGTCAAGCTCATCGTCGCCGTCCGCAGATCCGGGCGCGCAGCACCCTGGGCGGACATCGTCGAAGGAATCACGACGGGCGCGTTACGGATCTATTCCAAAAAGCCGTTCGGTCGCGACTGGCGATACGCCGTCACCGTCGACAAGGCCGAGCTCGGTCGCTTCCTCGAACGCGTCGGCGGGCCGACCGATCCCGGCGGCAAGGAATCGTGGCTGACCCGCGACCAAGCGGCCCAGCTTCTCGGCGTCGACGAGACCATCGTCTGGCTTCTGGGCAAACAAGGATTCCTGACGAAGAGAGAAGGGCACTTCGCCATGTTCTCCCGCGCGGAAGTCGAGCAGGTGGCAAGCCGATACGTCTTCGGCCCCGAGATGATCCGGCGCAGCGTCTTCGGTCAGGGCGCGCAGTTGAACCGGTGGCTCAAGACCGTCGGGGTCCAGCCGGTCGCCACCTTGAGAGGCAAGAGCGCCAAAGTTTACGACCGCCTCCAATTCGAATCCGTGCTCCACCTGCAGCCGAAACCTCTTGAAGAGGTCGTCATACAGCCTCGGCAGAAGCACAGGATCTCGCTGCAGGACAAGGAACAGGCGATCGCCGGGGTCAGAAGCGGATTGACCCCGCACCACGTCGCCCAGCGCATGGGCGTGAACCCCACGACCGTCGCGAAATGGATGAAGGCGTTCGAAGCCTCCGGCCGGATCAAGCCTGCGGGAAAACTGGATCCGCACGCCGAGAGCATCACTGAGTTGATCGAGGAAGATTCCGCCCGCAGCACGTACGCGCTGCACAAGGACTTCATGGAGCGAGAGAAGATCAAGGTCGCCTATACCTGCTTTTCCCAGTTCATTCGTGAGCTAGGCTTCGCTCGCGATCCGGAAACCCGCCGGCTGGTGAGACGATGAGCGGATCCTACGTTCCGTCTGCTGACACTTTGCGGAAGACCCGACGTTCGCTTCAAGAACGAACCCTTGCCGCAATTACTTCGTGATCATCCGCTTCGGCGTCGTGGTCGGGGTTGCCGCCGCGGGCGACAGATTGAACGTCAGCCACAGGTTCCAGCCCGCGGGCCGATTTTCATTGGCGAATTCGCCGTAGGCCTTGAGATTCAGGTATCCCTGCATGTCTCCGACCGGGAAAATGTAACCGACCTGCGGGCCGACGCCGGCCACCCGCGACCGGAAGCAGCCGACACGATCGCCGGAGCCGCTGTCGCAGCCGATCTGCTGATAGAGGTAGCCCACCATGCCGACCTGCCACTGCTTGGTCAGGAATTGCGACGCGCCCCAGTCGAGGTGCATGTCGACGCCATTCTGATATTGCGTGTCGGTATTCTTAAAATTGTAGGTGAATCCGAGCACCGCAGACAATTCATGTCCCGTCTGCGGGTTGAAATACGTGTAGCCGCCGCCGGCGTCGATCGCGCCGTGCCCGATGCCGATGTTGGCGAGGCGGGTCGATTGATAGGCTCCGGCCGGGATGTCCCCGGTGACATAGGTCATGAAGTTGTTCACCCCGGCGTTCCATTTCAGCATGAACGTCGGGTACAAATCTCCGAACGCCGTGAGCGAGCTGTCGATGCTGTCGAAGCGCGAGAACGGGAATGTGCCGCCGCCAGGTCCCGTCACCGTCCCGGTGAGCGATCCCGCCAGCGACGTGGAATTGGAGCCGTAGATTCCCATCAGGCTGGCCGACGCCTGGGCGCCCAGCACCGGGGTCGCAAAGGTGTACGTCCCGACTAAAAGGCCGAGATTCAGTTTGGCATTGAGATTGGCGCTGACGTTGGCGGTCACGTTCGCAGGGATGCGACCGATTTCGATCTCGCGTGCGCGCGCCACGTCGCCACCGGCGGAAACCGAATCGTGCCAATAGATCGAGGTCACCGACCAGCCCGGCGCCTGGGCGGGGGCGGCCGCGAGGCTGCCGAAGAATCCAGGCAACCAGAAGCTGACGCCGCCTTCGTCGGCCGAGGCGATTGTCGGCGCAGACGCAATGGCGGCAAACGCGATGGCGACAAAGGCTTTCGTCATTCTCATGGTGCCCCCCGGTGATCCACGAAGCAGCCCAACATCGAGATTGAGCACAGAATGGGCCGCAACCTAACAAGTGCGTCGCGCGGTGCCATACCTCAATCGTGGTAGCCGCGACGGTTCATACCGTAGTGTAACTGAAAGGACACTAACGTTTGCGGGCGGCGGTATCTTCGCACCCGGTTTCGTCGATCTTGCCTGCCGCACAAGAAGCGACGATGGCGCCCTCGGCCACTCGACCCACTCCCTTGCACAAGAAAGCAGATGAACCTCGTCACGCTTGCGCATCCACCGGCCTGCAAGCGAACAGATCGCCGTGGCCTTCTTGATTTGAATCAACGCCCGCGAACTTCGCTGCGCTTCAAATGGCAGCTCTCGCGTGCACGCCTCACGGAGGAATTTTGCAATGAATTTTCGCAAGACCTTTGCCGTGCTGATCCTGACGTCAGCTTTGTCAGCGCCCGCAATCGGACAGCAAACGCAAACGACCACGCCTGCGCCGGGCTCGCCGGCCGCAACCATCACCATTCCCGGCGATCAGCTTCCGCCGCCGCCTCAAAAGTTCGGCGGCAAGATCGAACGCGATGCCAAGGACTCAAAACCCTATTGGCCGTCGCGTGTGGTGCCGCCGAAAGGCGCACCGAACGTCCTGCTAATCATCACCGACGATGCCGGCTATGGCGTGCCAAGCACGTTCGGCGGGGTGATACCAACGCCGGCGCTCGACCGCATCGCGCAGAACGGGTTGCGCTACACCAACTTCCATTCGACGGCGCTGTGTTCGCCGACGCGCGCGGCGCTGATCACGGGACGCAATCATCACTCGGTCGGCTACGGTGTGATCGCCGAGCAGGCCACCGGCTATCCCGGCTATGACAGCATCATCACCAAGGACAAGGCCACGATCGGCCGCATCCTGACCGACAACGGCTATCACACGGCCTGGTTCGGCAAGAACCACAACACGCCCGAATATCAGTCGAGCCAGGCCGGCCCGTTCGACCAATGGCCGACCGGCATGGGCTTTGAATATTTCTACGGCTTCATGGGCGGCGACACCAATCAATGGGAGCCCGGCAACCTCGTCCGCAACACGACGCCGATCCATCCCTATGTCGGCAAGCCCGGCTGGAACCTGATGACGGCGATGGCCGATGAAGCGATTGACTACGTCAACCGCATGAATGCGCTGGCGCCCGATACGCCGTTCTTCATCAAGTTCGCGCCCGGCGCGACGCATGCCCCGCACCATCCGACCAAGGAGTGGGTCAAGAAGATCAGCGACCTGCATCTGTTCGACCAGGGCTGGAACAAGCTGCGCGACACGATCTTCGAGAACCAGAAGCGACTCGGCGTCATTCCGCAGAATGCGAAGATGACCCCATGGCCGAAAGACCTGATCAAGGAATGGGACCAGCTTTCGGCTGACGAGAAGAAGCTGTTCATCCGCCAGGCGGACGTGTTCGCCGCCTTCGTCGCCTATGCTGACGACGAGATCGGCCGGGTGATCCAGTCGATCGATGACCTCGGCAAGCTCGACAACACCCTGGTCATCTACATCGAGGGCGACAACGGCACCAGCGCGGAGGGCCAGCCGACCGGCACGCCGAACGAAGTGGCGATGTTCAACCAAATTACTCCATCGGTCGAAGATCAGCTCAAATATTTCTACGACGTCTGGGGCACCGACCGCACCTACAACCACATGTCGATCGGCTGGGCCTGGGCATTCGACACGCCGTTCTCATGGACCAAGCAGATCGTCTCGCACTTCGGTGGCACGCGCCAGGGGATGGCAATCTCCTGGCCTGACGTCATCAAGGACAAGGGCGGCATCCGCGCCCAATTCCATCACGTCATCGACATCGTGCCGACCATTCTTGAGGCCGCGCAGATCAAGCAGCCGGACATCGTCGACGGCATCAAGCAAAGCCCGATCGAGGGTGTCAGCATGATGTACACGTTCGATGCCAAGAACACGAACGCGCCGACGACGCACACGACGCAATACTTCGAGATGTTCGCCGATCGCGCCATCTACAACGACGGCTGGATCGCCAGCACCAAGGTCTTGCGGCCGCCGTGGGTGACTGTTGCCAAGCTGCCGGCTCCCGGCGACTATCCCTGGGAGCTGTACGATCTGCGCAACGACTGGACGCAGTATGACGACGTCGCGGCCAAATATCCGGACAAGCTGAAGGAGCTTCAGGCACTGTTCTGGAAGGAGGCGGACAAATACCAGGTGCTGCCGCTCGACTCGTCGGTAGCGACTCGTATGATCACGCCGCGCCCGAGCCTCAGTGCCGGCCGCACCAGCTTTGCCTGGTCGCGTCCGATGACCGGATTGCCGAACGGCGATGCGCCTAGCCTGCTCAACGCGTCCTATGTCTTCAAGGCCGACGTGGAGATTCCCGAGGGCGGCGCCGAGGGTATGCTGGTGACCCAGGGCGGCCGTTTCGGCGGCTACGGATTCTATGTCCTGAAGAACAAGCCCGTCTTCACCTGGAACCTAGTCGATCTCAAGCGAGTGCGCTGGGAGGGCGCCGAACTGACGCCCGGCAAGCACGTGATCGAGTTCGCATTCAAGTATGATGGTCTCGGTGCGGGCACCATGGTGTTCGGGAACTACACCGGCATCGGACAGGGCGGCACGGGAACGCTGAAGGTCGACGGGAACGTCGTGGCGACGGAAAAGATGGAGCATACGCTTCCTTTCATCCTGCAATGGGACGAGGCGTTCGACATCGGCTCCGACACCGGCACCCCGGTTGACGACAACGACTATCAGACGCCGTTCGCCTTTACCGGCAAGCTCAACAAGCTCACGCTGGACATCGACCGGCCGAAGCTGAGCCCGGACGACGTCAAGCGGTTGCAGGAGGCCGCGCGCGCGGCTGGCGATGGCCCTTCGGTCGATCCCGGCAAGACGGCCTCCGCCGAGCCGCAAGTCGGCACCGTCGGCCTGAGCCTCGTCGACAAGATCCAGTTGCGGATCGACAAGCGCGAAGGCTGCCGCAAGCAGGCAGAGGCGAAGGATCTCGGCATGGTGGAGCGTATCAAGTTCGTCCAGGAATGCGTCAAGCAGTGATGCCGTATGCCGCGGGGCCGCCTCGGGCGGTCCCGCGGCATAATAGACTTCACATGATTTGCTTTACTAGGATTGACGCTCGCTACCTGGCCATCGGCCACTGCGAGCAGCCTTGCGTCATCCAATCGTGCGCTGCTGCTCTACAACGTGCTGGCGGCGATCTACCTTGCTTATGTTGGCATCGGGGCCAGTTGACGGGCATACTGCTGTGGCCGGCGGTCGCGCTGCACGCGATATTCTTCTTCCTCCTCGGTCGCTCATGGCGTGGAATGAGAGACTGGGAGACGGCGAGGACTTCTCGATTTAGCGGTTGAACTAGAGCTTGACGGTTGTTCCTGCACGACTGCAGGTCCCTCGTGATATTGGAAAGCGACATGTACAAGACACTCAGTTTGCTGGTGCTGGCAGGCACGATGGTTGGATCGACGACTTCCCGTGCCGAGACCGTTCAGGAAACCTTGCAGTCCATGCTCGCGGTACAGATCCGCTCGCAAGGCTTCGTCTGTGACAAGGCGCTCAGTACAACCGTCGACCGGCGACGATCAAAGCCCGATCACGGGGTTTGGGTGCTCAAGTGCAGCAACGCGACCTACAGGATCAGCCGCGCGCCGGACATGGCGGCCAAGGTCGAGCCGATTCGATAATGCGACGGCACGTCAAACTTCTTTCCCGACCAAGACCGCGCATGCAAGGTAAGGCACTCGAATCGGCAGGCGGACGTGGCAAAAGGCTTCGGAAAGAACCGCAAGCGTCGGATCCAGGCGAGCGCGAAGCGGGCGTTGTCGCCCGAGGCGCCGCAACGGCCTCAACCCGTCTCACGGAAGCGCGGCCTCGGACCGGCGATCGGTTTCGGCCTGTTGGCTCTTGTGGCTGCCGGCGCGCTCTACTTTTTCGCGCGACCGGATTCTCCGATCGAGCCGCACGCGGCGGCGGCGCCGAGCTTCGTCGGCAGCCAGACCTGTAGCGGCTGCCACGCGACGGAAGCGAAGCTTTGGCAAGGCTCCCAGCACCGCCACGCCATGGATCATGCGACCGCACAGACCGTGCGCGGCGACTTCAACGATGCGACCATCGACTACGCAGGCACACGCTCGCGCTTCTTTCGTAAGGACGACAAATTCCTCGTCGAGACCGACGGGGCCGACGGCAAGCTCGCCGTCTTCGAAGCGAAGTACACGCTCGGCATCGACCCGCTGCAGCAATATCTGATCGAGTTTCCAGACGGTCGGATCCAGGCCCTGTCGATTGCCTGGGATACTCGGCCAAAAGAGCAGGGCGGCCAGCGCTGGTTTCATCTTTATCCCGAGGGCGCCGTCACGCGTGCCGATCCCCTGCACTGGACGAAGCTGAACCAGAACTGGAATTTCATGTGCGCCGAGTGCCACTCGACCGACGTGCACAAGAACTATGATCCGGACAAGAACAGCTTCGCGACCACGTTCTCGGAGATCCGCGTCGGCTGCGAGGCTTGCCACGGCGCTGGGTCGCGGCATGTTGCCTGGGCGCACCGGAAGTCCGCAGCCCGCGAGGGCGACAACGGCCTCCTCGTCAGGTTCGATGAGCGCACGGGCATCACCTGGTCGGCTGACACCGGGACATCGAGTCCGGTACGTAGCGTGCCCGCGCCGGCGCTGCGCAAGGAGGTCGAGACCTGCGGACGCTGCCATGCGCGCCGCGGCCAGCTTTCGGAAGGCTGGACGCCAGGACGGCCGCTCTCAGAAACTCACCGGGTCTCGTTGCTCGACCGGCAGCGCTTCCATGCCGACGGCCAGATGCTCGACGATGAGGAGACCTATAACTACGCCCCGTTCAAGCAGAGCAAGATGTTCGCCAAGGGCGTGACCTGCAGCGATTGCCACGACCCGCACAGTGCATCCTTGAAGGCGCCCGGCGATGTCGTCTGCGCGCAGTGCCACGCACCCGCCCGGTATGAATCGCCCACCCACCGGCACCACGCCGATGTCTCGCCGCCGCCAAGCTGCGCCGCCTGTCACATGCCGGAGCGCCGCTACATGGTCGTCGACCGCCGCCACGACCATGGATTCCGCATCCCCCGCCCGGACCTGTCGGTGCAGCTAGGGACCCCGAATGCGTGCAACGATTGCCACCGCGACCGGTCCTCCGCATGGGCCGCGCAGCAGGTCGAAACCTGGTTCGGACCGCAGCGACAGGGCTATCAGACCTATGCGCCCGCATTCCATGCGGCCTGGAGCGAAGCCGCCGACGGACAAGCACTGCTGGCGGCGATCGCCAGATCGGGCGACGCACCGGGCTTCGTCCGCGCCAGTGCGCTGGCCGAGCTCCAGGCGCCCGATCTCGGTTTGATCCGCCGCGGCCTTTCCGATCCGGATCCGGTCGTGAGGCTCGGAGCGCTCGATGGATTGGAAGGAGCGGCGATCGATCAACTTTGGCCGCTCGCCTCGTCCCAACTTGGCGATCCGGTTCGTGGCGTGCGCATCCGCGCTGCCGAGCTGCTCGCGGCCGTGCCTCCGGCTCGCCAGCCGGCGGCCGATCGGGACAAATTCGCGCGGGCTGCGGCCGAGTTCGTGGCCGCGCAGAGGCTGAACGCCGATCGGCCGGATGCGCGGACCGCCCTCGGCAGCTTCTTCGCGCGCCAGGCTAATGTGGGCCAGGCGGAGATCGAGTTTCGGGCCGCGCTCCGGCTCGATCCTTCGTTCGCCGGCGCCGCCATCAACCTGTCCGACCTATACCGAGAGCTCGGACGGGACAATGACGGCGAGCAGGTCCTGCGTGGGGCTGTAGTGGCATCGGCGCAGGACGCTGCGCTCCATCACGCGCTCGGCCTAGCGCTGGTGCGCCAGAAACGCAATGAAGCGGCGCTCGATGAATTGCGGCAGGCGGCCGTCCTTGATCCCCAGCAGGCCCGCTACGCCTATGTCTACGCAGTCGGGCTCCATTCCGCCGGTCGTCGGGACGATGCCCTGGCGGTCCTGAAAGAGAGCCTCCGTACCCATCCCAACAATCTCGATCTGCTCTCGGCAGGGATTTCGTTCAGCCGAGAGAAGGGGGACAAGGCGGCCGCGCTCCAATATGCCGAGCGGCTGGCGCAGCTGGTGCCCAACGATGCACGCCTGGCCGCCTTAATCGGGGAACTAAAGCGCTAGGTTCCCTGATCGTGCACGTAGGCGCGCTCCCGGGTATCGAAATGGTGCACATGGGGAAATGCGCGTCTCCGCAAGCCAGCCCTCCGGAAGTAAGGATTTCAATGGGTTGCACCGGGCGACTCGATCTTATCGTCCGAAGCTGCTGATCGTCCTGTTCCTAGAGTCAAAGCCGGCTCGTTCACTTGTGGCGACATCAAGCAAGTTCAATGGTTTAGGAGACTCGGTGTTAATGTGGAGGCATATGGACGCAAGGCGCCATTTCGCGCCGCGGTCAGGATATTGCCCGTCGCTTGCCGTCGCGCTTCAACGCGCGACCGCAATCGCGAAAAATGAATCGCGATCAATGAGCTAGAGTCACATCCTCCGAGCTCACGTGAGTTCGGATGAGAAACAGCCTTCACTTCAGGTGCGGGAGATTTTGCGAGTCGCATCAACGGGATCGACTCGAACGCTGAGACACCGAT
Source organism: Bradyrhizobium sp. 1200_D9_N1_1 (assembly GCF_052075915.1). Lineage (NCBI taxonomy): Bacteria > Pseudomonadati > Pseudomonadota > Alphaproteobacteria > Hyphomicrobiales > Nitrobacteraceae > Bradyrhizobium > Bradyrhizobium sp. 1200_D9_N1_1. The sequence continues at coordinate 3,581,327 of NZ_CP197226.1, forward strand.
CCAGCTGCATCAAGCATCGCTGCAATCAGGCCTGGTGCGACGCCACGAGGCGCGCGGCCCCATAAAGCCTGGACCAGCTCAATATTTCCTTAAACGCCGGCAACAGGCCGTAGGCCGCATCCGTCAGCTCGTACTCGACCCTCAAGGGCTTCTCCGCGAAGACGGTTCGCGACACCAGTCCGTCCTGCTCGAGCTCGCGCAGCTGCGTGGTCAGCATGTGCTGGGTGATGCCGCCGATCGATCGCCGTAATGCGCCGAAACGGACCGCGCCGTTCATCAGCGCGAACAGGATCTCCAGCTTCCACTTGCCGCCGAGCGCGTGGATGGCCCGCTTGAAGTCGGCGAGCAGGGCAGGGTCGGGGCTGCAATCGCAGTCGCCGTCGCAGGCACTGGTCAGGTTTTCCATACCGGTCTCGAAATCCATTCTACTTGTTCGCAAGCACATAGTGACCAGATGCCGCCTTGAGCAGGGCCTTGATGGAACCAATTCGCCGGTCCGTGCAACGAGGGGAATTTGGCAATGAGCATTGTTCTGGTCACGGGCGGGTCGGGTTTCGTCGGCATCCACGTCGTCCTGCAACTTCTGGCCGCCGGCCACACGGTGCGGACGACGGTGCGCCGGCCGGAGCGGCAGGCCGACGTGCTGGCCATGCTGCGCGAGGGCGGGGCGGCATCGCCCGAGAGCCTGTCCTTCTTCACCGCCGACCTCGTCCGGGACGAGGGGTGGCGTGAGGCCGTCGCGGGCTGCGACTACGTTCTCCATGTTGCCTCGCCGCTCTCGACCAGTCTTCCTAAGGATGAGGACGAGATGATCATCCCGGCGCGCGACGGCACGCTGCGGGTGCTGCGGGCCGCGCGCGAGGCCGGCGTCAGGCGCGTGGTGATCACCTCGTCGCTGGGTGCGATCGGGTATGGCCACAAGCCGCGGGAAAAACCGTTCGACGAGACCGACTGGACCAATCTCGGAGGTGCCGACGTGCAGGCTTACATCAAATCCAAGACGCTGGCCGAGCGGGCGGCCTGGGATTTCGTGGCGCGCGAAGGCGGTGGGCTCGAGCTCTCGGTCGTGAACCCCGCCGGCATTTTCGGTCCCGTGCTGGGGCCGGACTTCTCCGGCTCGATCGAGATCGTCAAATCGCTGCTCGACGGCGCCATGCCGGCGGTGCCGCGGGTCTATTTCGGCGTGGTTGACGTGCGCGACGTGGCCGACCTGCATCTGCGGGCGATGACCGCGCCTGAGGCGAAAGGCGAGCGCTTCATCGCGGTCTCCGGCGAGGCGATGTCGATCCTCGATATCGCCAGGGTGCTGCGGCGGGAACTCGGACCGAGGGCACGCCGGGTTCCACGGCTCCAGGCGCCGGACTGGCTGGTGCGCCTGGCCGCCAACCGGATTCCGCTGCTGCGTGCGGTCGTGCCGATGCTCGGAAGGGTGCGGCATTCCACCAGCGCCAAGGCACGGTCGCTGCTCGGCTGGCAGCCGCGTTCCAACGATGAGGCGATCCTCGCGACGGCCGAGAGCCTGATCCGGCTTGGCCTGGTCAGGGCATGAAGCCGCTGTTTGGCCGACCTTAGGACCGTCCTTTGGGCCGCGCTTGTCAGGCCGCAGCGGGGATGCTGAAGTGCCGCCCTCGAATGCGTAGCGTGGGAGGCGGCGCCGATGGACAACATTCTCGAAGCCGCAAAGGCGATCGCGCTGGCGCGCCGCAACCATGCGCCGCTTGCGGCGCTCGAGGTTCCGCCAGCCGACGAGGCCGAGGGCTACCAGGTCCAGCGTGCGCTGCATGATCTCCTGCTGCCGCATGCCGGGCCGCTCGTCGGCTACAAGATCGGCTGCACCAGCCAGGTGATGCAGGACTATATCGGCATCCCGCATCCCTGCGCCGGCGGCGTGTTCCAGAAGGGCGTGCACGATAGCGGGGTGAAGCTCGCGGCTTCCAAATATGTCCGGGTCGGCGTCGAATGCGAGATCGCGGTGCGGCTCCAGCGTGACCTTGCCGCCGGCGAGGCGCCGTTCACGGCCGAATGGGTCGGCGAGGCCGTCGACGCCTATCATCCCGCGATCGAGATCGTCGACGACCGCTATGTGAAGTGGGAGACGATGGGCGCGCCGACGCTGATCGCCGACGATTTCTTCGCCGCCGGCTGCGTGCTGGGGCCGTCGGTTCCGCGCTCGTCGGTGCCGGACCTGAAGGCGGTCAAAGGCCGCGCCATCGTCAACGGCGAGGAGGTCGGCAACGGCACCGGCGCCGACGTGCTCGGCCACCCCCACAACGCGCTCGCCTGGCTCGCCAACCATCTCGCCGCCGAGGGCAAGGGTCTTCACGCGGGGCAGCTCGTGCTCACCGGGAGCCTGGTGAAGACGCTGTGGCTGAAGGCCGGCGACAAGGTGCGGATGGAGCTGGACGGGCTGGGCGTGGTGGAGGCGGAGTTCAAGTGAGGGGCGCAACCGCGCTTCTCCGTCATTGCGAGGAGCTCTTGCGACGAAGCAATCCAGAATCCTTCCGCGGGCGCATTTCTGGATTGCTTCGCTACGCTCGCAATGACGGAGTTTGGGGCAACTGCGTCGCTATCATTGTACGACCGGCCTGGTTGAGCGTGGCGCACCATCGCAAAATACATGCGGCCCTCGCCAGGGGAGCTAGCGAGGGCCGCGTAGTACATCGTCGTTCGCGCCTAGGTTCGCGAACACGATGTGGGAGCTCCTAAAGAGGCTTAGAAGGGCAGCAGCACGTCCATGACCTGCTGGCCGTAGCGCGGCTGCTGCACGTCCATGATCTGGCCGCGGCCGCCATAGGCGATGCGGGCCTGCGCGATCTTGCTGGAGTCGATGGTGTTGTCGCTCTGGATGTCTTCGGGGCGGACGATGCCGGCGACCACGAGCTCGCGGATCTCGTAGTTGACCCGGATCTCCTGCTTGCCTTCGACCACGAGGTTGCCGTTCGGCAGCACCTGCGTGACCACCGCGGCGACGTTGGTCTGCAACGCTTCCTGGCGATTGACCGAACCCTTGCCGTCGGCGGAGGATGTCGAGTCGGTGGTGAGAAGGCGGCCGGGCAGGACCTTGAGCGGCTGCGTGACCGTCTGGCTGCCGATAAAGTCGGTAATTCCCGAATCTTCCTTGGCGGTGCGGCTGCGCTGGGTTTCGTTGGCGATGTTGGCCTTGTCGGTGATGTTCACGGTCACGGTGAGCAGGTCGCCGATCTGGTGAGCGCGCTGGTCCTTGAAGAAGGCGCGGCTGCCGCTGCGCCACAGCGAGTTCGGATTGTAGGAGGCGACTTCCGGCTTCGGCATCGGCATCTGCACCGGCTTGTAGCCGGGCTGCGCCGTCGGATTGTCGATCGCGGACAGTTTCGGTTGCTCGCCGATCTGCGACAGGCGGTCGATCGAGGAGCAGCCGCTTGCCAGCGCGCCAATGGCCAGCAGCAGGGCAGAGATCGCGATGCGACGAGGACGGAAAGCCGAACTGAACGGGGACATGACTTACTCTGACTTGGCTGGAGCTTGCGAGACGCGGGCTTGCGGGATCTGGGCTTGTGCGATCTGGGCCGGAGACGTGGGGGCCTGGATCAGGCTTTGGGCGAGCGCTGCGGCCGCAGCCGCAGGGGCAGGCACCTCGTCACGCTTGAGCGAGGAGGTCCGCTCGACTGCAGGCGCCATCGGCGGCGACTGGCTCGCGCCCTGGACCGTGATCTGGCCGCGGCCGGTGACGACGCCGGTCAGCGTGCGCTTGGATTGCAGGTTGAGCACGCTGACGGTGTCGCCCTCGGCGCCGCTCTCGATCGCCTTGCCGCGCGTGGTGAGGTAGAGGCCGGGCACCTGGTAGATGATGGTGACGTTCTGGTCGCGCTGCACGAAGTCGGGCTTGACGATGTCCGCGACGCGGATCGGCGTGCCCGCCCGCATCGGCCGGCGCAGCTGCATGCCGATGGTGCGGTCGCGCGAGGCGGCCTCGCCGGTGACCTCGGCCTTGGGCCGGCGCTCCAGCGTGACGTCGGAGGATTTCAGGAGGTCGGCGCGGTCGATGTCGCGCGTCAGCACGGCCACTTCCACGGTCTCGATCGCGGTGCCGGTGAAGCGCAGCTTGGTCGGCGCCGGATTGTTGTCGTTGTTGATCTCGAAGGCGATGTCGAAACGGCCGCCGCGGGCGTCGTAACGCGTCGCGACCGGCTGGAGCGCGCCGGTGTTGGAGGCGTCCAGCCGCATGTCGGCGACGCCGCGGTCGAAGGTGACGGTGATGTTGGCGGCATCGCCAAGGCCGAAGCGGCGCTCGAGCGCGGAAGCCACCGCGTTTTCGAGGTCCTTGTTGGCGAGGGTGCGGGCGAGGCGGGTGACCTGGACTTCCCTGATGTCGCCGGTCATCACGCCGATCACCTGCTTTGCGCGCAACACCGACAGGACATGCGCGACCGGCAGCGCGCCGGTGGTGCCGAGATCGGGCGAGCGGTAGACCGGGATCAGCGCGGCCGAGCCGGCATTGTCGATGAGATCGCCGACCCGCACCACGTCGGAGGTCACGGTGACGCTCGCGCGCAGCGTCGGCGCCGCGATGACGTCGTCGGCGGCCTGCGCCGGCAGTGCCAGCAGCAGGAGAGCGGAGATCGTGGCGAGGGTGGTGCGGATCATCGTCATTGCCTCAGCGGAACAGCGCCGTGGTCGATTGCATCATCTGGTCGGCGGCGCTGATGACCTTGGCGTTCATCTCGTAGGCGCGCTGCGCGGCGATCAGGTCGCTCATCTCCGAGACGACGTCGACATTGGCCTGCTCCAGGCTGCCCTGCGTGATCTTGCCGTAGCCTTCGGTGTTCGCGGTGCCGTCCTGCGGCGGGCCGGAAGAGGGCGTCTCGGTGAACTGATTGTTGCCGACGGGCTGGAGGCCCGCCTTGTTGATGAAGCGGGTCAGGCCGAGCTGGCCCTGAACGGCCGACGTCGAGGAACCCGGCAGCGTCACCGAGACCTGGCCCTGCTCGTTGACGGTGAGGCCGGAGGCGTTGTTCGGGATGGTGATGGTCGGTTGCACCGGGTTGCCCTGCGCGGTGACGACGCGGCCCTGGTTGTCCATCTGGAAGGTGCCGTCGCGGGTGTACTGGAAGGTGCCGTCCGGCATCAGGATCTTGAAGAAGCCTTCGCCCGAGATCGCGAGGTCGAGGTCGTTGCCGGTCTGCGACAGCGTGCCCTGCGTCATGCTGCGCGGCGTGCCGACGGTCTTGACGCCGCCGCCGATGTCGACGCCGACAGGCACGATGGTGCCCTGGTCCGAGGCCTGCGCGCCGACGCGGCGGACGTGCTCGTAGATCAGGTCCTGGAACGCTGCGGTCTGCTTCTTGAAGCCGGTGGTGCGCAGGTTCGCGATGTTGTTGGAGATGACCTGGACGTTGAGTTCCTGGGCCGCCATTCCGGTCGCAGCGGTGTGGAGCGCTTGCATGTCAGTGATCCCCTAATCAGGCCGGAACGTCGGCGAGCTTCTCGATCGCCGATTTGTGGAGGTCGCTCTGCTGCTGGAGCAGATTGGCGATGGCGGTGTAGCTGCGCATGACTTCGACCATGCGGCTCATCTCGCCGACCGAGTTGACGTTCGACTTCTCGATGTAGCCCTGTTGCACGGTGGACTTGGTGTCGACCTGCTGGTTGGCCGAGCCGGCGCTGTAGAGGTTGGCGCCGAGCTTGGTGAGCTTGGCCGGATCGTCGAAGGTCACCATGCGGATCTTGCCGCGGATCGAGTCGGTCTTGGCCGTGCCCTCGAGCACCGTGACGGTGCCGTCGGGGGCGATATTGATGTCGTGGTCGGTCGGCTGGAAGGTGATCGGGCCGGCGGTGCCGAGCACGAGGTTGCCGTCGGAGGTGACGAGCTGGCCAGTGCTGCTGAGCGTGAACTTGCCGTCGCGGGTGTAACGCTCGGCGCCATTGGCCTGCACGGCGAAAAAGGCGTTGCCGTTGATCGCCATGTCGAGCGGGTTGTTGGTCGCCTCCATCGGCCCCTGGCCGACGTCGCGGAAGGTGCCGCGGTCCTGCACATAGGAGACCCGGCGGTCGGAACCGACGAAATTGTCCTCACGCGCGTTCGAGTTGAGAAACTCCTCGAACAGCGAATGGTCGGCCTTGAAGCCGTTGGTGTTGGCATTGGCGACGTTGTTGGCGATGACATCCATCTGCCGTTCCAACGTCATCTGCCGTGACAAGCCGATCAGAAGCGCGTTCTGCATCGGAATATCTCCCCTGAGTGAGATCTGCCTCCTCGCTCTCCCAAGCGCGTTGGCGGACCCCGTGAACGAGACCGTCAGGTTCTCCCAAACCCCCGGGTCTCGGCTCTTTCTCAGCGAAAGCCGTGCCAACGCGGAAAATTGTTAAATATCAATGTCTTGCTGATTTTTCGAGGGCGCGGGAGGGCGGCAGAAAGGTTCTGTTAGCCATGTTTGCCCGGCAGATTTTTCCTAGTGGCGGCCCAATCGAAAGGTTCCGTTAACCATTATTACCGTAGCGTTTGCGTGCAAGAGGAGCGCATTGCGCTGGGGCATTTGTATCGCGTCATTGTCTGCCAGGGGGCTTCGCTCTTTCGATTCCTATAAGAGATGAGCGAGCCGGGCGACCATGGCAGAGAATGAAGCGGAAGGCGGCGCAGCCGCCGAAGGCGCGGAAGCCGCTCCCCCGAAGAACAAGCTCAAGCTCATCATCATGGCCGTCGGTCTGCTCGCCGTCCTCGGCGGCGGCGCGGCGACCTGGTTCTTCTTCTTCCGCCACAGCGACGACGAGCACCATGCCGAGGCGGCGCCCCCGCCGAAGCCGCCGGCCTTCGTCGAGGTGCCCGACATGATGGTCAACCTCGCCGGCGCTCCGGGCGAGCGCGTGCAATATCTGAAGCTGAAGATCGTGCTGGAGCTGAAGGAAGAAAAGCAGATCGAGGCGATCAAGCCGGCGATGCCGCGCGTCACCGACATCTTCCAGACCTATGTGCGCGAGCTGCGCTCCTCCGACCTCAACGGCTCCGCCGGCATCTTCCGCCTCAAGGAAGAGCTGACCAAGCGTGTCAACGCGGCGGTCGCGCCGGTCCAGGTCAGCGCGGTGCTGTTCAAGGAAGTCGTGATCCAGTGACGGCTCAGGGAAGGTAGTGGGCTAGCGTCATGGCCGGCAACGAGCAGATGGACCAGGATGCGATTGCCGCCCAATGGGAGGCTTCGCTCGATTCCGAGGATCCCGCGGAGGCCGCGAAGGCCGCTGCCGAAAACGAACTCTCCGAGACCATGGCCCTGCAATGGGCGGCCATGGTCGAGGACGGCAGCCGCGACCTCGGCTCCGGCAAGAACTCCGGCGAGCGGGTGCTGTCGCAGGAGGAGATCGACAACCTCCTCGGCTTCACCGTCGGCGACGTCACGCTCGACGACCATTCCGGCATTCGCGCGATCATCGATTCGGCGATGGTCTCCTACGAGCGTCTGCCGATGCTCGAAATCGTCTTCGACCGCCTGGTGCGGCTGTTGACGACGTCTTTGCGCAATTTCACCTCCGACAACGTCGAAGTCTCGCTCGACCGCATCACCTCGGTGCGCTTCGGCGACTACATGAACTCGATCCCGCTGCCGGCCGTGCTCTCGGTGTTCAAGGCCGAGGAGTGGGACAATTTCGGCATGGCGACGGTCGATTCCAACCTGATCTACTCGATGATCGACGTGCTGCTCGGCGGCCGCCGCGGCACCAGCCAGCTCCGCATCGAGGGCCGGCCCTACACCACGATCGAGACCGAGCTGGTCAAGCGGCTTGTCGAGGTGGTGCTGGCCGACGCCGAGCAGGCGTTCCGCCCGCTGTCGCCGGTGACCTTCACGATCGACCGGCTCGAGACCAACCCGCGCTTCGCCGCGATCAGCCGTCCCGCCAACGCCGCGATCCTGGTGCGCCTGCGCATCGACATGGAAGACCGCGGCGGCAATATCGAGCTCTTGCTGCCTTACGCGACCATCGAACCGATCCGGGGCGTCCTGCTCCAGATGTTCATGGGTGAAAAGTTCGGCCGCGACCCGGTCTGGGAAGGCCATTTCGCCACCGAGATCGGCCAGGCCGAGATCTCCGTCGATGCCGTGCTCTACGAGGCCGACATCCCGCTCAAGCAGCTGATGCGGCTGAAGGTCGGCGACACGCTGCCGCTGGACATGCGCGCGGATGCCAACGTCACCGTGCGCTGCGGCGACGTCACAATCACCGAAGGACGCATGGGCCGGGTCGGCGACCGCGTCGCGATCAGGGTGACGAAACCCCTGCGCAAGCCAAGTACGACACTTGCGATGTTCGAGAAGGTGGACGAGCAGAACAAGATGATGGAGGCCCCATGAACCACTCCCTTGGAATGGCGATCGAGACGCTGGTGGCTATCTTGCTGATGCTCACGATCGGCTACTGCATCCTGCTGAACAAGCGGCTGACGCGGCTGAAGGCGGACGAGCATTCGCTGAAGGCGGTCATCGCCGAGCTGATCACCGCGACCGAGATCGCCGAGCGCGCGATCGGCGGGCTGAAGCTCGCCGTGCGCGACGTCAACGAGAACCTCGGCAGCCAGCTCGCGGCGGCGACCCAGATGTCGGACCAGCTCTACAAGCAGCTGGGCGAAGCCGACAACGTGGTGCGGCGCCTGTCCAAGATCGCGATCGCCGCGCGCCCCGTGACCAACCCGGAACCGGTTGCCGTGCCGGTGGCCAAGCCCTCGTCGGCGAAGGCGGTGGCGGCTGCGGCCGAAGCCTTCTCCGAGCGCCGACGATCCAACGGCCTTGCCGCATGAAGTCAGGGGTATGAAGTCCTTTCGCAACATCCGCGTCATACCGGTCGTCCTGGTTGCCGTCGCAGGTCTCGCCACGCTCAAGGTCGCGGGCCTCGTGATAAATGGCGGCTATGTCTTCGACTACCAGCCAAACCAGGCCAAAAAGTCCTGGGCGCAGGAGAATCTGAACTTTCCGACGGGACGGGAAGACCCCGACATCACCGGCTCGACCCATGGCGCGCCGAAGGAGGCGCCGAAGCCGGCCGCGCCCGAGACCAAGGCCGAAGGCACCGTGGTCAAGGTGGAGGAAGCCCAGCCGCAGGTCTCGGCCTCGGAGCGCGCGATCCTGGAGCGGTTGCAGTCGCGCCGCCAGGAGATCGAGGCCCGCCAGCGCGAGATCGACATCCGCGAGAGCCTGCTGAAATCGGCCGAGAAGCGCATCGAGAACAAGGTCGAGGAGATGAAGGCGGTGGAATCCCGCATCTCGGCGACCCAGGCCGAGCAGAAGGCCGCCGAAGCCCAGCGCATGAAGGGCCTCGTCACCATGTATGAGGGCATGAAGCCGAAGGACGCCGCGCGGGTGTTCGACCGCCTCGAGATGGGCGTGCTGATCGAGATCGCCTCGGCCATCGCGCCGCGAAAGATGTCGGACATCCTGGGGCTGATGTCACCGGAGGCCGCCGAGCGGCTGACCGTCGAAATGGCCCGCCGGGCTAATGGCGGCGGCGATCAATCCGCCTCGGCCGGCGACCTGCCCAAGATCGACGGCAAGCCGACGCAAAAGCCGAATTGAGGGCTCGAGAGCCGCGGCGCGTTACGGCAACCTGCGCGCAATCGCGCGGTCGTTCGGCCTGCACGCGGCTAGACGCCTTGCGTGTCTAGCTCGCGAACCGCTGCTGAACCCTGCGACCTGCCGAGCTCAGCGGTTTCTCGACGGGAAGGAGGGTCTCGCAGTGCTGCTTGATCAGCGCAGCCTTCGTCATTCGAGTCACGAGATGAAGGGTGCTGTGGCAGCAGGAGCACTCGTATACCTTCAGTGCATAACCCCGCGCGATTGGAAAGACGGCTACGACCGCTCTTGCCTGGCTACATACAATGCAGTTGGCTTCTTCGCTCATTGATTGCTCCCCCAAAAAGTTGACCAATCGAATTCGCATCGCAATGATCACATCTGATTCAGAGTCGTTGATGGACCGCAACACCCCTGAGGTTGTGCGCGCCTGTTCGGCAACCGAGCACGCAGATCAAATGCGCCGGGGAGTGGGGTGATCGCCGCGAGTTTGACGTCCTTGCCGCACGAGGCACGTCGACTCGCGTTGCGGATGCAGCCGAAGCAAGAGGCATCTTCTGAGGCTGCGATGAGTTGACGCGTACAAATGTGAAGTGGAGTACAGTGGCGCCGCAGAGTTCGTCCTAGGCTCCCGCCATTCGCAATCCGCAGCGCGGGAGGAAGCTATGAACTACTCGTCCGTAGCAGAACGCGCAATCGAAGCCGTCAATCGGCTGCTCATCGCGGCGATGACGTTCGCCTGGACATCCGCGCTAGACCATCAGCATGCATGGCCGCCGCAGGGGGAAGATGGCGACGCTGAAGATGACGCTGGTCTCAAGCGAGAGAACTCCTCCGCGCCGGATTGCGCGGGACCGCAACACTGAAGAGACGGTCGCCTTGTGTGCGTCACACGATCAGATCGTGCAGCACGTGAGCGCCAGTTGTGCCTGCCCCGTGAGCCGGATCAATATGCGACGGGGACAGTTCGTGCATTGACGCCGCCTCGGATTCGTGGGCTTTCCCGGCGTGCTCGTGATGACCGGACGGGTCTGAGGGATCATCCAATTGGACGCCGTGCTCCGGACCCTGGCCATGCGAAGCGCCATCCTTGAAGTCAAAGGAGTCGCCGACCTGGTGCGAACCGGCAGGCGCAGAGCCGTGCGCTGCATGACCGGCAGAGGGCGGATCGACATCCACCGGGCCGTGCTTCGGCGCATCGTGCTGTCCGGCTGCCTCGCTTGGAAGCGAATGACTGGCGCCGCCGTGGGCATGAGCAGCATTGTGGGCGCTGTCTGGAGCCGATGCACCGTGGTCCTCGTTGCCCTTCTCCAGCGTACGCCCGTGCCGGGCGAGCTGTTCGGCCGCATCTTGGAGCGCCGCGAAAGCAATCTCAGGCATGGGGGCACTTCCGGCGATCGCGGCATTGTTTCCGATCGTCGTATCGGTGCTGTCGGGCAGCGTTAGCTGATCGAAGACAAAGCTGGTCGCCGTCGGTGCGGCCTCGTCGTGCAAGATCGTGGACAGCCCGCTCGGTGCGGGCGTTACCGCGTCACTGCTGGTAATCTCTGCAGCGTGCGGCTGCACCCCGTCTGAGCTGGCGAAGCTGGGATGTTCGGTCCATGCAAACTGGTCCGAACTGGCAAAGACGCTGTGGGCCTGGTCGGTTGATCTGTCCGTCGCGTTCCAGTCAGCGAGGAGCGTGCCGTCGCTGAGTGTGGTCTCGGACGAACTGGTCGTCGTCACGGCGGTGGCGTCGCTTTGTGTCGTTGCGCTGAGATCAAGCGGGTCGCTGCCGGCCGCCAGCACGGCTGCCGCCGCCGGCGTCAGGGTGAAATCCGACGCGTCGATGGTCGCAATGCCCTGCAGATGGATTTCGATCAGGCCGGAATCGCCAATGTGCAGGGTCTGGTCGCTCGGATTGACATACACGATCGTTTCATTGGCCGCGCTGTCGTAGAGCCAGGCGATCGTGTGAGCCGGCACGGACGTGCTTGCCGAGCTCAAGGCCAGGAGAACGAAGCCAAGCCCGCCGAGAGCCGTCAAGTCGATCTTGTCGGATCCCGGGTTGAGATCGGTGATGGTGCCGAACTGGCCGGCCTTGGAATCCGCCGCGGACAAATGGACGAAACGGTCGTTCCCGGTGCCGCCGGTCAATTGGTCGGCGCCAAATCCGCCGATGATCGCTTCATTGCCCTTGTTGCCGTTGACCGCATCGATTCCCGCGCCACCGTGCGTCGTGTCATCGCCGTCATTGCCTTTGATCGTGTCGTTGCCGGAGCCGCCATGAAGAATGTCAGCCTGGCCAGTGCCGTTGACGGTATCTTTGCCGGCGCCCGTGGAGATGATCTGGCCCACATCGCCACTGGCCGCGATGGTTTCACTTCCGTGAGTCACAGGGGCGAAGGGAGGATCGCTCGTCACGGCCGGTCCAGCGGCCAGGTTATCGAAACCGTTGGGGGCGTCGCCGGCGCCATGGGCGGCGATGGTCACGACCTGCGTCGTCCCGTCGATGCTGGTCACGGTGAACGTGTCGGTCGGCGTGTCGCCAACATCGAGCGCCTGCACCACACTATTGTTGTTGTCCAGCGTGTAGGTCCACAGGCCCGCCGCGGTCATCGTGAACATACCGTAGCCGCCGTCGCTCGTCGTCGGCGAGCGCACCGCTGTGAAAGTGTTGGGCAGATTGACGTCGGTGTTGGTGAGCGCACCGGAAGCGGTCGGCGTGCCAGGCGCGCCGCCCGCAGCCTCGATCATGGAGCCGGTCGCGGTCCCGGAGAGAGTGGCCCCATCGTTGGTGCCGTTGACGGCAGTCGTCACCGGCTGTGGGGGATCGCTCAAGGTGACACCACTCGCAACGTTAGTGCTGCCCAGAAGGTCTACTTGCAGGCCGGTCGTTGACGCATCGCCGTCACGGTCGACGGCCGTCACGTCAAACAGCAGATCGGTGCTGGGGATCCTGGATCCCTCGCTGTATGTGATGTTGTTGACGGTAAACGTAGCGTTGCCGGCTACCGCGTGATCGTACGACACCTCTATTCGGTTGAATTCCGATCCAACGTAGAGCGTATAGGTCGAAGTTGCGCCATCAAACGAGTAAGTGTTTACAAGCGCGAGATTCGAAGTCTCTTTCACCACGACGTGGGCGTCACCCGATGGCTTTGGAATGTTTATGCTGAAGTCGTGGATGTCGTTGGTGCCATCAAAGACCTTGAAGACGACGTCCGCAGCTCCGTTTCCTTGCCACTGCGTCAGCGCGAAACTGACGTCCGTTTGCACCGGCGTGAAGGCCAGATTCAAGGTTTCGTGTTGATCCATTTGCAGTCCGGTGTCGCCGACCGCGATGCCGTTGCTCGACGCTTTGACGTCAGCAGGGGCACCATTGAAATCGCCGGTGATGACGAGCAGACCGTCCGGAGCGGTGAGTGACGGCTGGCCACTGCCGGATGCTCCGAAATCGGAGCCGGTCACCGTCGTCTGCTGCAAGAAGCCGACGGTCTCGATGTCAAACGTGTAGGTTCCGTCTGGATTGATCAGCAGCCTAAAGTATGGATCGCTCAGCGTCCCGCTTGTATCGGTGAAGAACGCATCCAGCTCCACGCCGCCGCTCACCGCCTTGGTCGTATAATAGAAGGTGTAGTCATCACCATTCCCGGTCACGTGTACCGACGTGATGCCGCCGCCCAGATCCGTTGTCGCCAGATCGTACCCATTAACAGTGCCATTGTGGACGGCCACGCGCATCGCGCCCTCGCCATCCGCACCGAAGCTCACGTTGTAGGTGCCGTTCGCAACTTGATCGTCCTTGGCGACGATGGTTGCGATGCCAAAACCTCCAATCGTCGGGCCGTCGTCGGTGATGGTCAGCCGGCTGCCGAGATCAAGGCTCGCCGTCTGGAAGTCACCGTCCTTGTCAGTGATTGTCGCCGTCAGGTTCACAATCCCGGCGGTCAGCGAGACGCCTTCCCCGGCGTCGGGGTTGGTACCGAAAGGCTGCGTCACCGCACGGTACTCGGTGAAGGTCACGATTCCTGTCGCCGGATCGAGCGTGATAGTGAACGCCAGCGTGCCGCCGACGGTGCCAACATGGCCTTCAATGGTATTGCCTTTTTGCACCAGCACATCGGCCTGGCCAGTGTGCGAGTCGAGCAGACCCGACGCCATGCCGTTGCCGCCGGTGACAGACAGCGCATAGCCGATCGTCGCACCGTCCGCCCCCTGGATCGACGTGAACGCTGTCGAGAAGTTGCCTGACGTCGTCGTCAGCGTCGCGTCCGGCGTCGAGCCGGCGATGCTGTCGTCCAGCGCCGTAGCTGTCAGATGCGTCTCGCTCAGCGTCAACGACGGAGCCGTCCCCGTCGCCGCAATCGTCGGGCCGTCGTCGGTGATGATCAGCCGGCTGCCGAGATCACGGCTCGCGGTCTGGAAGTTGCCGTCCTTTTCGGTGATCGTCGCCGACAGGGTCACAGTCCCTTCGGTCAGCGACACGCCTTCCCCGCCGTCCGGGTTGGTGCCGGAAGGCTCCGTCACCGCGCGGAATTCGGTGAAGGTCACGAGCCCCGTCGTCGGATCAAGCGTGATGGTGAATGCCAGCGTCCCGCCGGTAGTGCCAACATGGCCTTCGATGGTGTTGCCGTTCAGGACCAGCACGTCGGCCTGGCCGGTGTGCGAGTCGATCAGGCCCGATGTCGTGCCGTTGCCACCGGTGATCGACAGCGCGTAGCTGATCGTCGCACCGTTCGCCCCCTGAACCGAGGTGAACGCCGTCGAGAAGTCGCCTGACGTCGTCGTCCGCGCCGCGTCCGGCGCCGAGCCAGCGATGTTGTCGTCCAGGGAGGTTGCCGTCAGATGCGTCTCGCTCAGCGTCAGCGACGGGGTCGTTCCGCTCACCTCAACCAACGGGCCGTGGATGGTGATCGTGACCACCTGCGCGGTGCCGTCGATGCTGGTCACCGTGAAGCTGTCGGTCAGACTGTCGCCTACATGGAGTGCTTGCACCTGACTGTTGGCCTTGTCGAGCGTATAGGTCCACACGCCGGCCGTTGTCATCGTGAAGGTGCCGTACTTGCTCGCGGCCGGCGAGCCGATCGCCGTAAAGGTATTGGGCGGGTCGTCGGGATCGGTATCAGTAAGCGCTCCGGTCGCGATCAGCGTGCCGGGCGAGGCATTGACCACGCCACCGGCCGCGATCGCTGAGCCGGTCGTCGTACCGGAAATGATGGCCGCATCTTCGACGCCGTTGAGGGTGATCGGGAAGGGCTGACTGACCAAGAGCGAGCCATCCGCCACTGTGATAATGAAGCTTGTGGTCGTTGGCGCCTTCAGCGCATTGATCGCATCACTGTTTGGGACGAAGGTGTAGGCGCCGCTCCCGCTGTTGAGGTAAAGGGTGCCATAGGGGCCGGTTTGCGATACATCATACGTCACCCCGCCCAACACCGTGTTGCCGTTGGTGCCGCCGCTGATACCGAAGGTCAGTGTGGCATCAGTGTTGCTGCTGCTTGCGGTGAACGTCCCGCTCGTCGCCGTGAATGTGTCAAACACCACGGTATCGAGTTCGGCCGGGCCGGCTCCGGTGTTCAGCGTCGGCGGCGGATGTATGATCAGAGGCGGAGGGAGGAAAAACGGTGAGACAGGCGCCAGCAAATCTTGCGCCGCGGGAGCCTCGGGCGGAATGAAATTGATCGGCTGTAGCGGCTGGGATTTGACGAAAGGAGGTGTGCCCGACCCGTGGGGGTCTCGCCCTTCCAGATTGGCAAGCGCGTCCTGCTGTGCCGCCCGCAACTCCTCCATGCGAGCAGCCGTGTTCGTGACCTGGTTCACGCTGACCGAGGAGCCGACCTTTTTGACGACGATCGTTTCGCCGGGATCCTCGACGATGATGTGCCGCGGGATCGGCTCCTTGGTCACAAGCTCGTATGCACCGTGCGCAAGGTCCTTGTAAGTAATGGCGTCGTCATCCAGGAACGTTACGTTCGGGTCTGCGGCCTTGACCTGTTTGATCATCGAGAAGAGCATTGCCGTGAGCGACAGCATCCCGAAGCCGCCGGCAGAGGCCCGCTCGCGAATCTGCGCAACGGGTCCATCAAGAGGGCCGCTCTTGGCCGCGTTCACTCGGTGACGCCTGATCGCAGCGGCTTCGCGCTCGTCCCCGGGCCTTCCAGCGGGCGTGACGGACATTGTTCGACCTCGATTGCCCAGCGTCGACCTCAGACATCGCCGTAGCTTTGCTGGCTTGCCGCGTCACGCGATCGGGAGCAATTTTGCGCCGGCAACCTTGGCCAGGCCCGCTGAAGGTCGTTGTTTCCGAGAATTCCGCCCAGGCCAGTCACGGCAGAATTGCTGTCGCTTCGCCTGACGGCACGGGGGAAAAGCTCGTTGAAATTGCCCGGCACGGATAGTGGCTCTTTCGGGCACGGCGATCAGCCGTTCGGATTAATCCGGAATAACCAGTTTGCCTGTCGTGGTTTGTTGCCGCTGGTCTGCCATGATGCCCGGTGGTGCCGACACCGTCGGAGCCGTTCGGATGCTCAAAACAACATCTTAAAAAAGGGGTGAGCCATGCGCACTCACGCAGCGACTGTTCTCGTGACAGGTATCGCCCTTGCGCTGGCCGCCTCGTCACCCCACCCAGTCCAGGCGCAGAGCGATTCTCCGCGGCGGGCCGTCCTGGATTCGTCGTCAAAGCCAATCGGGAAAGTTGTGGCAGCCGAGGGCTCGGTCATCATCGAGCATGTGGGAGCTGTCATTGTCCAGGCAAAAGTCCCGGGCGAATCCATCCAGACCAAGATTGGCGATCCGGTCTATTTGGGCGATGTGGTTCGAACCGATGCCGACAGTCGGGTCGGCATCAACTTCGTGGACGGAACTTCGTTCAACTTGTCGAGCAACGCCCGCATGAAATTGGACGAATATGTCTACGAGCCGGCTGGAAAGTCCAATTCGACGAGCTTCAACCTGACCAAGGGGACGTTCGTCTTTGTTGCCGGCCAGGTTGCGAAGACCGGCGACATGAGGATCGAAACGCCGGTCGCCACGATGGGCGTTCGAGGCACGACACCTCATGTCGAAATCTCAGATGACGGAACCACCAGGTTTTCCACTCTTATCGAAGAGGGCAAGAACAAATATCTGAAGAAGTCCGGCGGCACGGGGGCGCCGCGACCCGAGCAAAGGGCCGAGCACAAGCTCAATCTGAACATCTGCCGCGGGTGCTAACGCTGGTTCTAGCCTCCGCGCAATCGCCAGATCTCAGGGGACGGGGGCCTGACATGGAACCAAGATCGTCCGTCGCAAAAAGCGGAGTGGCGCTTGGCGTCCTGCTGTTGATTGGCTTGCCAGTCGCGGCCCAGAATTCCAAGGTGAAGACCAACTATCTCAGTCATATTGAACCGTGCAACGGGGTGGGTGCCACCCCGCTCGATGTCCGGATCGATGCCTGCACGGCTTTCATAGAGGCGAGTCAGGGTACGACAGCAGCTCTGGCTATCGCCTATAACAATCGCGGCAATGCCTACACCGCAAAGGGCGACTACGACAAAGCCATCCGCGATTTCGATCAGTCGATCGCGCTCAAGCCGACATACGCAAAGGCCTTCAACAACCGCGGTGTGGCTTACTTGAGGAAAGGCGAGTATGAGCTCGCGATCGAAGCCTTTGATGATGCGATCAAGCTCGATCCCGACTATGTCGCTGCCTTCGTCAACCGCGCCGGAGCCTATCTGAAGAAGAATGACCACCAGCGCGCGGCGCATGACTACGACGAGGCTATTCGTCTCCAGCCGGATTCGCAGGCCGCACGGAGCGGACGATGCTGGACCCGGGCGGTGCTTGGTGCCTGGCAGGCCGCGCTGGAGGACTGCGACAGAGCGCTTCAATCCGGATCGACCAGTGCTGCCGTGTACGACTCGCGCGGGCTGATTCACCTGAAGATGGGTGAGTTCGGTGCGGCGATCGCCGACTACAATTCTGCCTTGCGAGCCGCCCCGGAATTGGCGAGCGCGCTTTTTGGCCGCGGGCTTGCCAAGCTGAAGCAGGGCGACGCAATTGGCGGAGATTCCGACATTTCGGCTGCAAAGACGATTCAGGGCAACATCGGCGACGAGTTCGCGCATTATGGCGTCGGTCGCGACTGAGTTCACGACTGGATCTGGCTCGTCGATCATCGTGGAGGATTTTGTCGAGACGGCAGGCTGCGGCCCGGGCCGCGCCGGTCCCGCCCGGCGCCGGTGACGACGTGGTGTTAACGTCTCCTTAACCACTTGCTCTCCAGATTTGGAGCGCGAACGCCTAAGCCCACACGCGAGGCGTCGCGACGCGCTGAGCCGGATCAAGTCGCCATTACAGCATTAACAAGTCCTTAATTGGCAAAACCTACATTCGACGCCATGTGCCGGCGCCATGTGCCGGTATGGGTCGTCGAACCGGAAGAAATGCCGCCAATGGCGCAGAAGGCTGCCGCTGGATTTGTGTCGCGAGCCCGCGCCCTGGCGTGGGGGGTGTCGCGTCATGTCCGCAACGCACCTGCGCTGGCAACCATCCTCTTGGTCGGCCTGATCGCCGCAAGCCCGGCTGGGGCGGACCCGATCCGGGGCGAGGCCAGTTTTTCGGCCGCCGGCGGCTTCGCGCGTCTCGTGATCAGGCTCGGCGAGGATGTTCCCTCCGAGGTCACGACGGCCGGCTCCATTCTCATCATCCGTTTCGACCGGCCGGTCGACGTGCCCGTCGACCGGGTTCCGGAGGGGGCGCCCGACTACGTCAACTCCGCCCGCCGCGATCCCGACGGCGGCGCCATCCGCCTGTCGCTGGCGCGGCGCGTCACCGTCAACACCATGAATGCCGGCGAGCGCACCTTCATCGACCTCTTGCCCGAGGGCTGGAAGGGGCCGCCGCCGAGCCTGCCCATGGACGTGGTCAAGGAACTCGCCGAGCGTGCGCGCGTCGCCGAACGGGCGCTGCGTGCGCAGCGCGCCGCAGCCGAGACCAGGAAGCGTCCGCAGATCCGTGTGCGCGCTTCGGTGCAGCCGACCTTCGTACGCTTCGTGTTCGAGATGCCCGACGGCGTCGGCGTGTCTTCCGTGCTCAACGAGCAGAAGCTCACGCTCGCCTTCAACGCCAACCTCAGTTTCGACCTCGCCGACGCGGTGGTCGCCGCGCCGCCGAACGTCGCCTCGATCAAGCAGAAGGCCGACATCGACCAGACCAATGTCGAGATCGCGCTGATCGGCGATTCCGACGTGCACTCCTTCCGTGACGAGAAGAACTACGTCGTTGACGTCTCCTTCCAGCCGGACAAGGGCAAGGCGGCTGCGACGCCGGAGGCCGCGATTGCGCAGGCCAAGCCTGCCAGCCAAGGCCATGGACCGGCACCGGCCGCGGAAAAGCCGGCGGCCGAGAAGAAGGACGCCCATCGCGAGATCGCACCGCCGACCTCCGAGACGATCGCGCGCGAAGCCAAGATCGATATCAAGCCCGAAGTGAAGCCGGAAGCGCCCGCCGCGATGCCCGCCGCCGAAGCGCCGAAACCGGCGGCGGCTCCCGCGGCCGAAGCTGCGCACGCTGCGGAAGCGCCCAAGGAAGCGGCGAAGGAAGCGACGAAGGAAGCCGCGAAGCCGACCCCGCCTGTTGCCGAAGCTCCGGCCGCGGCTGCCAAGCCGGCAATGGTCGAGGCGCCCAAGGAGGTCGTGAAGGAAGCGGCGAAGGAGCCGGTCAAGGAAGCAGCCAAAGCTGCGCCCGCCGAGGCGCCGGCCGCGCCGCAGCCGGCCGCACCAAGCGTCGATGCGCGCCGCGACAGCGACGGCTTGCGCGTGACGTTCCCGCTTCAGGTCACAACGCCTGCGGCGGCGTTCCGCCGCGGCGATACCGTCTGGCTGGTGTTCGACACGCCGAAGCCGATCGACGTCGAGGCGATCCGGACCAAGGGCGGGGCGATGATCGGCGAGGTCGGCCGCATCCCCCTCGACAAGGGGCAGGCGGTACGCATCCGTCTCACCCGGCCGCTGGTCTACTCGCTGACGAGCGAGGAGGTCGGCAAGGAGACCAACTGGCTGCTGACGCTCGCCGACAAGATCCAGGCGACGCCGCTGCCGCTGATGATGTCGCGCAACATCACCGATCCCGCGCTCGCCAACATCGCGATTCCCTTCGCCAATCCGGGCCTGCTGCACAAGCTCACCGATCCCGACGCCGGCGACATGCTCTATGTCGTCACCGCGCAGCGGCCGGTGCGCGGCTTCATCAAGCGTCAGGACCTCGTCGATCTCTCGCTGCTGGAATCCGCCCATGGCATCGCGATCCGGCCGAACTCCGACGAGGTCGGCGTCGAGGTCGGATCCGACAAGGTCATTCTCGGCAAGAAGGGCGGACTGACGTTGTCGCCGGTCGACATCTCCGCCGAGCGCGCCCCGACCGCGGTGCGCCCGATCTTCAGCCCCGAAGCCTGGCGCAAGGGGCAGTCGGAAAACTTCATAACGCGCCAGAGCGATCTGATCATGGCGATCTCGGCCGTCGAGCCTGCGCTGCGCTCGCTGCCGCGGCTCGACCTCGCGCAGTTCTACATGTCACGCGCGATGTATCACGAGGCCAAGGCCGTGACCGAATTGATGCTGAGCGATCCGCTCAATAAGGAGGAGAGCGGCGCGCTGATCATGCACGCGATCGCGAGCATCCTGATCGGCCGGCCGGCGCAGGGCCTGAAGGACCTCGCCAATCCCGTGATCGGCAACAGCCACGACTCCCAGCTCTGGAAGGCGCTCGCCCATGCGCGCCAGGGCAAATGGGCGGACGCGCGCGAGAAGTTCAAGAACGTCGAATTCGCGATCGCCTCGCTGCCGCTCGACATCCAGCGCATCGTGACGATGGACGCGATGCGCGCCTCGCTCGAGGTGAAGGACTATGCCGGCGCCTCCAAGCGACGCAGCGAGCTCGAGATCGTCGGCGTATCGCCCGAGGCTGCGCCCGGCTTCGCCGTTTTGCGCGGCAGGCTCGCCGAGGCGCTCGGCCACGACAAGGATGCGCTCGACGACTACAAGTTCGCGGTCGCCTCGAGCGACCGGCCGGCTGCGGCCGAAGCCAAGCAGCTCGAGGTCGCGTTGCGGCAGAAGCGCGACGAGATCAGCAAGGAAGACGCGCTGCGCGAGCTCGAGACGCTGTCGATGACCTGGCGCGGCGACGCGATCGAGGTCAAGACGCTCCAGATGCTGTCGCAGATGTATGCCGAGAACGGGCGCTACCGGGACGCGCTCACGGCGGCGCGCACCGCGACGAAGCTGCAGCCGAACGCGGAAGCCTCGCGCCAGGCGCAGGATCTCGCCTCCGACCTGTTCACGCAGATCTTCCTGGGGCCCAAGGGTGACGAGTTGCCGCCGGTCGAGGCGCTCGGGATGTTCTACGAGTTCCGCGAGCTGACGCCGATCGGCCGCCGCGGCGACGAGCTGATCCGCCGTCTCGCCGACCGTCTCGCCTCGATCGATCTGCTCGACCAGGCCGCCGAGCTCTTGCAATACCAGGTCGACCACCGTCTCGAAGGCGCCGCGCGTGCCCAGGTCGCCGCGCGTCTTTCCATGATCTATCTCGCCAACCGCAGGCCGGACATGGCGATCTCGGCGCTGCGCGCGAGCCGCATCAGCGATCTCTCCGGCGAGCTCAGGCAGCAGCGTCTGCTGCTGGAGGCGCGGGCGCAGAGCGACGTCGGCCGGCACGATCTCGCGCTCGACATCGTCTCCAACGTCTCCGGACGCGAGGTGCTCCGCCTGCGCTCCGACATCTTCTGGGCGGCGCGGCGCTGGCGCGAGTCCGCCGAGCAGATCGAGCTCTATTACGGCGAGCGCTTCCGCGACTTCAAGCCGCTCAATGCGGTGGAGAAGAGCGACATCATCCGCGCCGCCGTCGGCTACGCGCTCGCCGACGATTCGATCGGCCTGTCGCGCTTTCGCGAGAAATACGCGCCGCTGATGAGCGAGAGCGCCGACCGTGTCGCCTTCGACATCGCCAGCAAGCCGGCCGCGGCCTCCAGCGCCGAATTCGCCGAGATCGCCAAGCTGGCTGCGAGCGTCGACACGCTCGACGGCTTCCTGCGCGAGATGAAGCAACGCTTCCCCGACGCCACCGCCCGCGCGCCATCCGGGCCGCAGGCCAAGGAAGAGACCGACCACACCGGCTCGCTGCCGAAGATCCCCGCCCTGCGGCAGATCAAGATGACGCGGTAGCAATCTCGCGACGCGAGACAGGTCCGGCTTCGTCGCCTGAGGACGGCTGTCGCCTCATCCCCCGTAGCTCTGCACCAAGCTCCCAGCCACCAGCGACCAGCCGTCGACCAGAACGAAGAAGATCAGCTTGAACGGCAGCGATATCGTTGCCGGCGGCAGCATCATCATGCCCATCGACATCAGCACGGAGGCGACGACGAGGTCGATGATCAGGAAGGGCAGGAACAGCAGGAAGCCGATCTCGAAGGCGCGCTTCAGCTCGGAGATCATGAAGGCGGGGATGAGGATGCGGAGCGCGAGCTCGTCGGGGGTGGCCGGCGGCGGCTCGCCGGAGAGGTCGAGGAACAGCTTGAGATCCTTCTCGCGCACGTTCTTCTGCATGAAGCCGCGCAACGGGACCGAGGCGCGCTGGAGCGCATCCTCGACGCCGATCTGGTTGGCGACGAGCGGACGGATGCCTTCGTCGTAGGATTTTTGCAGGACCGGCCCCATCACGAAGAAGGTGAGGAACATCGCGAGCGCGATGATCACCGAGTTCGGCGGCGCGGTCGCCGTGCCCATCGCGGTGCGCAGGAGCGACAGCACGACCACGATGCGCGTGAACGACGTCATCATGATCAGGATCGACGGCGCGATCGACAGCACCGTGAGCAGCGCGATGAGCTGAATCGCGCGCTCGGTGACGCCGCCGCCCTGGCCGCCGAGATTGATGCTGATGTCCTGCGCATGCGCCAGGCTTGCGAGCGAAGCCGCGCCGATCAGGACAGAAAGAAAAAGAACTCTACGCGGGAGGGCCGGCAGCCTCACGAAGACGGCTTCGGACGGCCGAGCAGGGAGGCCATCTCGTCTTCGAGATTCTCAAAGCTGGTCTTTTCCGGGGCAGGCTTCGGCGGCGGGGCCGGGGGTGCCGGCGGTTCGCTGCGTGCGGCGCGCGGGGGAGCGGCCGGCGGCTCCGGCGCAACCGGAGGCGCGACCGTCTCGCCGGCCGGGCGGCGCAGCGCAGCCTCTAACCGCTGCGCCATTTCGGCCAGATTCTGTTCGGCGCTTGAGGGCGCAGCAGGAGCGGGGGGCGGCGGCGGAACGGGCGGAGCCTGCGGCACGGGCGGAGGCGGCGGCGCAACCGCGCGCTCGGCGCGCACGGGCGGCACCTTCGCCGGCTCGCTTTGGCGCGGCGGACGCGGCATCAGCGGCGGCTCGCTGCGGGCAACGCGCGGTGGTAGCGGCAGCGGCTCAGGCCGCGGCTCGCGCTCGGGACGCGGCGCGATCGGCTCGGGCGGAAAGCCCGCCAGCGGCGGCTCGCTGCGGCGTTCGGCCAGTGCGGGCGCGGGCCGGCGGACTTCGTCGGCGAAGGACGGGCGCGCGGGCCGCGGCGGCGGCTCGGGCATTTGCGGCTCGGGATGATCGAGCATCTCGGGCCGCGGCACTTCGTCGGCCCAGCTGCCGGCATCGGGCATCGGGGCAAGGCGCGGCGGTTCGGCGGCGTTGGGACGCTGCGGAAGCTGGTCGCGGCCGGGCGCGGCGCGCACGATGTTGGGCTCGACGACGATGTCGGTCGGGCCGCCGATCATCAGGAGGTGTTCGACATTGTCGCGCCGGACCAGCACCAGGCGGCGCCGGCCGTCGACGGCGGCAGCATCGATCACGGCGAGCCGGGGCATCCGGCCGCGCTGGGTGTTGGCGCCGAGCCGGCTGCTGGCGAATCGGCGAACCAGCCATGCAGCGACGCCGATCAACGCCAGAACGACGATGAACGCGACGATGAAGGTGATAGGGCTGCCTTGCATACTTGTCCCCGAGAAATGGCGCTCTTCTCGTGCCAATGGTCAGACGCGCCAACCACCGGCCTACGATGCCCCAAACTGCGATCTCTTAACGTCCCACGGCAAGTTTTGCCGTCCCCAACTCTTAATAACCTATGAATCGCCCGATCCAAAACGACTTCTTGGCCTGTGCATGCGCCGCCAAGCGGTTGGGTTAATGCCACTTTTGGAGGCGTAGAATCACGGGGGAACGAATCCGTGTCCCGGCCCGGGACATGCATCTGTGACATCCTTAACCACCTGTTAACCATACAGGCGGCAAATTCTGCCTAGCTTCGGACCCTGGGTCCGGAAGAGGCGGAAGGAGCCGCGACGATGTCCATCAACGACCTCCCGGTGCTGTCGGCGCTTCGCACCAAGATGCAGTGGCATCAGGAACGCCAGCGCGTCCTGTCCGAGAACGTCTCCAATTCCGACACGCCCAAATTCCGGCCGCGCGACCTGGTCGAGCCGAAGCTCGACAGGGCTGGCGCGGTCACGGGGTCGATGGGCCCGCTGGCTATGACCGTCACCAGCGCGTCTCATATGACGCCATCGGGCGCGGCCTCGGGTTTCGACCAGAACAGGAATGCCGGCTTCGAGACCCGCCCTGCGGGCAACGCCGTCAATCTCGAAGAGGAGATGATGAAGGCCGCCAGCAACCAGATGGATTACGCGGCGGCGACCTCGCTCTATTCGAAAAGCCTGCGTCTGCTCAAGACCGCGATCGGCAAGGGCTAGAGCATGATCCCGGAACAGAAGAGCTAGAGGAGGCGCATCATGGCCAATGACAGCAGCGACTTTGCCCGCTCGATGGCGATCGCGACCTCCGGCCTGCGCGCGCAGGCCGGGCGCATGCGGGTGATCTCAGAGAACATCGCGAACGCGGATTCGACGTCGCAGACCGCAGGCGGCGATCCCTACCGGCGCAAGGTGCCGACCTTCTCCTCCGCGCTCGACCGCACGCTCGACGCGCAGGTCGTCACCCTCGGCAGGATCAAGCCGGACCAGTCGAACTTCCGCACCAAATACGAACCGAACAATCCGGCCGCCGATGCGACCGGCAACGTCAAATATCCCAACGTGAACTCGGTGGTCGAGATGACCGACATGCGCGACGCGCAGCGGTCCTACGAGGCCAATCTCAACATCATCAGTGCGACGCGCCGGATGATCCAGCGCACGCTCGACATCCTCAAGAGCTGAACAGGACATTTGAGCCATGGCATCACCGACAATCGCCGCCAACGCCTATGCCAACCTTGCCCGCGTGCTGGAGAACAGCGGCGCCGGCAAGGGCAGCGAAGCAAGCGGGCAGTCCTTCGCCTCGCTCCTGAAGGACGCCGTCGGCAGCGTCATGGAGTCCGGGCGCAAATCCGACGCGCAGACCGTGGCGATGGCCGCCGGCAAGGCCAACGTGATGGACGTGGTGACGGCGGTCGCTGACACCGACGTTGCCGTCTCCACGCTGGTCTCGGTCCGCGACCGCGTGATCTCGGCGTATGAAGACATCATGAAGATGCCGATCTGATTTTTAGGCACGTCATTCCGGGGCGGTGCGAAGCACCGAACCCGGAATCCCGAGATTCCGGGTTCTCGCTTCGCGAGCCCCGGAATGACGACAAACAATTCAAAGTGAGAAATCGAAAATGACCGGACCCGAGACCCTCGACGTCGCGCGCGATGCGATCTGGACGATCGTGATCGTGTCGTCGCCCCTGATGGTGGTCGGCCTTGTGGTCGGCGTGATCGTGTCGCTGTTCCAGGCGCTGACGCAGATCCAGGAGCAGACGCTGATCTACGTGCCGAAGATTCTGGCCATCTTCGCCACAATGCTGTTGGCGCTGCCGTTCATGGCCGACTCGCTCCACGCCCACATGCTGCGGATATCGTCGCGAATCATCGGCGGCTGAGGCAAGATGCGTAGATTATGCGCATCGACGTCTCGCTGCTGCCGGCGCTTGCGGCGGCCTTCATGCTCGTCTTCGCCCGGGTCGGCGCGATGGTGATGCTGTTGCCGGGCCTGGGCGAGACCAACATCCCGACGCGGGTGAAGCTGTCGATCGCGCTCCTGCTCACGCTGATCATCCTGCCGCTGCATCGCAGCGCCTATCACGTCGACATGGGCTCGCTGGCGCCGCTTCTGGTGCTGATGTTGCATGAGATCGCGATCGGCATCGTGCTGGGGGCAACCGCGCGCGTGACGCTGTCGGCGCTCCAGGTTGCGGGTTCCGTGATCGCGCAGCAGATGGGGCTCGGCTTCGTCACCTCGGTCGATCCGACGCAGGGACAGCAGGGCGTGCTGGTCGGCAACTTCCTGACCATGCTCGGGGTGACGCTGCTGTTCGCCACCGACAGCCATCATCTGGTGATCGCGGCGCTGAACGACAGCTATGCGATCTTCTCGCCGGGCGAGACCGTGTCGAGCGGCGACGTCGCCTCGCTTGCAACGCGCGCCTTCGCCGCCGCGTTCCGCCTCGGCCTGCAGCTCTCCGGACCGTTCCTGGTGTTCGGCCTCGTCTTCAACATTGGGCTCGGGGTGCTGGCGCGGCTAATGCCGCAGATGCAGGTCTATTTCGTCGGCGTGCCGCTGTCGATCTTCGCTGGCTTCCTGGTGCTCGCCGTGGTGCTCACGGCGATGATGGGCACCTTTCTGGACTATTTCATCGGTGTCATGCACCAGATGATGCCGCTCAAGTAGGTGATCGATGGCGGAAGACAACGATCCAGAGAGTCAAACAGAAGACCCGACGCAAAAACGCCTCGACGAGGCGCTCGAACGCGGCGATGTCGCCAAGAGCCAGGAGATCAACACCTGGTTCATGATCGCGGGCGGCACGCTCGTGGTCTCGACCTTCTCGGGCTCGGTGGGCAGCGGGCTGGTGACGCCGATGCGCAACCTGCTCGCCAATTCCTGGATGATCAAGACCGACGGCCGGGCCCTGCTGGCGCTGCTGCAGCAGATCGAATTCGCCGTGCTCGCGGCGATTGGCGTGCCCCTGCTGATGCTGGTGCTGGCGGCCGTTGCCGGCAACATGCTCCAGCACCGCCTGGTCTGGTCGGCCGAATCCCTCAAGCCCAAATTCAGCAAGCTCTCGCCCGCGGCCGGTTTCAAGCGCATCTTCGGCAAGCAGGCGGCCGCGAACTTCCTGAAAGGCCTCGGCAAGCTGATCGTGCTCGGCGTGGTCATGGGCACGATCCTGTGGCCGGAGCGGCATCGCATGGAGGCGATGGTCAGGCTCGATCCGGCCGCCATGCTCGGCGCCACCACCAGCTTGACCATTCACCTGCTCGGCGCGGTGGTCGCGGCGCTCGCGATCATCGCCATAGGCGACTACTTCTTCCAGTACCGAAGCTGGTTCCAGCGGCAGAAGATGTCGCTCCAGGAGATCAAGGAAGAGTTCAAGCAGTCCGAAGGCGACCCGCACATCAAGGGCAAGATCAGGCAGCTGCGGCAGCAGCGCGCCAAGAAGCGCATGATGGCGGCGGTTCCCAAGGCCTCCGTGATCATCACCAACCCGACCCACTTTTCGGTGGCGCTGTCCTACGAGCGCGGCATGCAGGCACCGATCTGCGTCGCCAAGGGCGTCGACAATCTCGCCTTCAAGATCAGGGAGATCGCGCGCGAGCACGACATCCCCATCGTCGAGAACGTGCCGCTCGCCCGCGCGCTCTACGCCACCGTCGAGATCGACCAGGAAATCCCGACCGAGCACTACCATGCGGTCGCCGAGGTCATCGGCTACGTCATGCGGCTGAAGCGCGGATTCGGCGCCGGGCGGGGATAAAATACCCGAAAAGTACCGGAAATGGCCGTAATCTGGGAATCAGCGTACCTTTCGCCCTTGCTGCCCTTGCGCCTGCGGGTCCGATTCAGGCAGGGAGGACCCCACGCGCGCCGCAGCGCGTTGATTCTCTGCCGACAGGCTGCGCCAGCTCGATATGACTGCTGAGACCGACCACGACCTCACACGCGAGCCCGTTGCGGCGCACGAGCCTTCGCCGCGCTCGGGCAGCATTGCGCTGGTGCTGTTGGTGGCCGCCGGCCTGGTCGCGGTCGCCGTCGGGCTGATGACGCTCGGCCGCGCGCAGGCGCAGCCCTATATCCTAGGAATCCTCGCCGTGCTGGCGATGGTCGGCCTGTTCAACCTGTTCGCCTTCGCCGCCGGCATCATCCGCTTCGCCGACCGCAGTCTCGACGATCCAGTCGTGGGTCGTATCGCCGATCATGGCTTCGACGGGCTGGCCGTGACCGATCCGCGCGGCCATGTGGTCTATTCCAACGCGGCCTATCTGACGCTGACCGGTGCCACGAGCCCGCAGGACGTGCGCCCCGTCGAGCGCGTCTTCATCGGCAATCCCGACGTCTCCGAAGCCGTGTTCCGTCTGCTGAAGGCCGCCCGGGAAGGCAAGCGGCAGCAGGAAGAGGTGCGCATCTCCGGCCACGACGGCAGCCAGGGCCGCTGGCTGCGCATGCGGGTGCGCCCGCTCGGCACCGGAAAGCGCGAGGCGAAATACGCGGTGTGGTCGATCGCCGACATCACCCGCGACCGCGAGCGCCAGGAGGACGTGTTCCAGGAGCTCCAGCATGCGATCGAATATCTCGATCACGCGCCTTGCGGCTTCTTCTCGGTCAATCCGGCCGGCGAGCTCGCTTACGTCAACGCGACGCTGGCGAACTGGCTCGATTACGACCTCGCCGAGATCGGCTCGGGCGGGCTGAAGCTCGCCGACATCGTCTCCGGCGACGGCGCTTCGCTGCTCAGCTCCATCGTGGCCGTGCCGGGCGAGGTGAAGACCGAGGTCTTCGACATCGACCTGCGCATGCGCACCGGCAAGACCATGCCGGTGCGGCTCTATCACAAGCTCGCCTTCGGCGCCGACGGCGCGCCGGGGCCGTCGCGCACGCTCGTGATCAGCCGCGCCCGCGACGAGCGCAGCGATCCGGACCGTGCCGCCGAAGTGCGTTTCATGCGCTTCTTCGACCACACGCCGATGGCGATCGCCACCGTCGACCGCGGCGGCAACGTCGTGCGCGCGAACGCGCGCTACGCCAAGCTCGCGCAGGGCCTCGGCCTCGACAGCGCCAGCAAGTCGATCTTCCGCGCCATCAATTCACGTGACCGCCACCTGGTGATCACGGCCATCAACCAGGCCGCGGAAGGCAAGGCCGACATCGCGCCGGTCGAGGTGGCGCTGGAAGGAACCAAGGAGCGCTGGGGCCAGTTCTTCGTCACGCCGGTCGACGCTGCCGAGAACGACGCTGAAGCCGCCATCGTGCACATGCTCGAGACCACCGAGCGGCGCGCGCTGGAGAACCAGATCAACCAGTCGCAGAAGATGGAGACGGTCGGCCAGCTCGCCGGCGGCATCGCCCACGACTTCAACAACGTGCTGTCCGCCATCATGATGGCGAACGACTTCCTGCTGAACGCGCACAAGCCGACCGATCCGTCGTTCCAGGACATCATGCAGATCAAGCAGAACGCGACGCGCGCCGCGACGCTGGTGCGGCAGCTGCTGGCGTTCTCGCGGCGGCAGACGCTGCGCCCGCAGGTGCTGGATCTCGGCGATGCGCTTTCCGACCTCACCATGCTGCTGCGCCGGCTGATCGGCGAGAAGGTCAAGCTCGACCTGATCCACGGCCGCGACCTCTGGCCGGTGAAGGTCGACGTTTCCCAGTTCGAGCAGGTGATCGTCAACCTCGCGGTGAACGCCCGCGACGCCATGCCCGACGGCGGCAAGCTGATCATCCGCACCGCCAACGTCGCCACCGAGGATGCGGGCAAGCTCGCCTACAAGGGCATGCCGGCGGCGGACTATGTGCGGATCGAGGTCGCCGACACCGGCACCGGCATCCCCGCCGACATCCGCGACAAGATCTTCGAGCCGTTCTTCTCGACCAAGGAAGTCGGCAAGGGCACCGGCCTCGGCCTCTCCACCGTCTACGGCATCGTCAAGCAGACCGGCGGCTTCATCTATGTCGACTCCGAGCCGGGGCAGGGTACCTCGTTCCACATCTTCCTGCCGCGCCACCATGCCGAGCCGGAAGTGCAGGTCGAGCAGCCCGCGGCAGTGGTCAGCACGGCCAATGGCGCCGCGAAGGAAGCCGTTCCCGCCACGGCCGAAGCGAAGCCGCGCACCGATCTGACCGGACAAGGCACGATCCTTCTCGTCGAGGATGAAGAAGGCCTGCGCGCCCTCAACGCACGCGGCCTGCGCTCGCGCGGCTACACCGTGGTCGAGGCCGAGAACGGCGTCGAGGCCATGGAGATGCTGGAGGAGCAGAGCGGTGCGATCGATCTCGTCGTCTCCGACGTGGTGATGCCGGAGATGGACGGCCCGACGCTGCTGAAGGCGATGCGCGAGAAGAACCCTGATATCAAGTTCATCTTCGTCTCCGGCTACGCCGAGGACGCGTTCGAGAAGAGCTTGCCCGAGGGCCAGCAGTTCGACTTCCTGCCAAAGCCGTTCACGCTCAGCCAGCTCGTGGCGGCGGTGAAGGAGACGATGACGAAGCAGGGGTGAGCGCTGCGCGTGGGATGCACACACCGCGCGGCAATCTCCGCCGTCGTCCTGGCGAACGTCAGGACCCATACCGCGTGATCCATCGATTGCGCGCGGGGCCAATCCGGAACGACCAGTCTTCGCCAAACCGCTTCTTGGGATAATGGGTCCTGGCGTTCGCCAGGACGACATCGAGGAGACCGCGCGCAATTGTCCCAACACCGTCATTGCGAACGTGGCGAAGCAATCCAGACTGTCTCCGCGGAACCAGACTGGATTGCCTTGTCGCAAGGGCTCAATGACGAGGAAAAAGCGGAATTTTAGCCCTAAAGGCCGCCGGTAACGGGCGACCATGGCCCTTCGCGCGCGGCCCGGCCAAACCCCCGCCAAATATGGGCTTTTGCCACATCCCCGCGACTGAGGGCCGCAGCTACAAGTTCCGAAACCGGCTTCACTTTTCGCTCCGGCTGCCCATCTTAGGGGCACGTCCCCATGCCGGGGATTTGGGAAACGAACATGAATTTCTCGCAACGCTCCCGCAGTCTCTTCAAGACGATCGCCGTCGTGCTGGCGCTTGCGCTGCCGACAGCGCTGGCGATCTCGTCCGCCGACGCGCGCGTCGGTGGCGGCATGTCGTCGGGTTCGCGCGGCTCGCGGACCTATTCGGCGCCGCCGTCAACCACGACCGCGCCGGGCTCGACCTCGCAGTTCAACCGCACCTACACCCAGCCGGGCGCAGGCATGAATTCGGCCGCGACCGCGCCCGCGCGCGGCGGCCTGTTCGGCCGCGGCGGCGGTTTCC
Organism: Bradyrhizobium sp. 1200_D9_N1_1; assembly: GCF_052075915.1. NCBI lineage: Bacteria > Pseudomonadati > Pseudomonadota > Alphaproteobacteria > Hyphomicrobiales > Nitrobacteraceae > Bradyrhizobium > Bradyrhizobium sp. 1200_D9_N1_1. The sequence goes on from NZ_CP197226.1 coordinate 3,612,150, forward strand.
TGGGCGGCCTTGCGGCCGGCTTCCTCGGCGCAGGCCTCTTGGGCATGCTGTTCGGCGGCGGCCTGTTCGGCGGCCTCGGCGGCCTGTCGTCGATCCTGGGCCTGATCATCCAGATCGTGCTCGTGGTGTTCGTGGTGCGGCTGGCGATGTCGTGGTGGCAGCGCCGCCACACGCCGCAGGCGGCCTATGCCAACGCTGATGCAGGTAGCGGTCCGGGACCGCAGACGAGCTATCGCAGCGGCCTCGGTGGCGGTCTCGGCGGCTTCGGTTTCGGCGCCAACAACGCGCCGCTCGAGATCAAGCCGGTCGACTATGAGGCGTTCGAGCGCCTGCTCGGCGATGTCCAGACCGCATGGTCGAACGAGGACGTGGCCAAGCTGCACACGCTCGCGACGCCGGAAATGGTCTCCTATTTCGAGCAGGACCTCGGCCAGAACCGCGCGCGCAACGTCGTCAACAAGGTCACGAACGTGAAGCTGTTGCAGGGCGACCTCGCGGAAGCCTGGCGCGAGGGCGAGACCGACTACGCCACGGTGGCGCTGCGCTTCGCGCTCACCGACAAGACGCTTGACCGCAACACCGGCGCTGTGGTTGCCGGCAGCGAGCAGCCGGGTGAGGTCACCGAAGTCTGGACCTTCGCCCGACGCCCGGGCGGCACCTGGGAATTGTCGGCGATCCAGCAGACCAACTGATCGCGAGCGAATTGAACAATCAGGGCGTCGTGCTTCGGCACGGCGCCTTTTTCTTTGAGCCGCATTTATCCCCGATCCGGCCGACCATTTGGGCGAAGCACTTAATTGCTTGTTGCCCGCGCGCTGCTCCCGCAATTTCGCGCCTGCCGGTCAGCGAAGGAGATATTCGGTGAGTCAGTCTGTCGCGCGCTCCAGGACAAATCACGAAACCATCGCCAGGAATTCGTCATCGGCGCTGGAGGCGATCGAAACGGCGTACGACCGGATCGAGGCCGAGCGCGAGCGCAATTGCTGGATCTATCTCCGCCCGCGGGAGGAGGCGCTGGAAGAATGCCGCAAGCTGGTGGCGCGCGCGCGGACGGGCGAAAATCTTCCGCTGCTCGGCATTCCCTTCGGTGTGAAGGACAATATCGACGTCGAGGGAATGCCGACCACCGCCGCATGCCCGGCGTTCAGCTACACGCCCTGGCATTCCGCGCACAGCGTCGAACGCCTCACCGCGGCCGGCGCAATTTGTCTCGGAAAGACCAATCTCGACCAGTTCGCCACAGGCCTGTCCGGCGCGCGTTCGCCCTATGGCCCCTGCGCGTCGGTTGCCGACGCGCGCTATGTTTCGGGCGGCTCCAGTTCCGGGTCCGCGGTCGCCGTGGCGGCCGGGCATGTCGCGTTCGCGCTCGGCACCGATACCGGCGGATCCGGCCGCATACCTGCCGGCTTCAACAACATCGTCGGAATCAAGCCGACCGTTGGGCTGGTGTCATCACGCGGGCTGGTGCCGAATTGCCCGACGATCGATTGCGTCTCGGTGTTCTGCAATACCGTCAGCGACGGCGAGGCGATCATCGAAATTATCGAGGGGTTCGATTTCGAAGATCCCTACAGCCGCGTGCCCAGGGCCTTTTCTTTCGCCACAGGGACGGTGCCATCGTTCCGGTTCGGCCGCATCGCGTCCGCCGATCTCGAATGCTTCGGCATGCCGGAATGCGGCGAGCTCTATGAGCGCGCCTGCGAGCGTTTCACGCAGATCGGAGGAACGGCGATCGAGGTGGACTTCGCCCCGTTCCGCCAGGCCGGGGAGTTGATGTTCAGCGGGCCCTGGGTCGCGGAGCGGCACTCGGCCATCGCTTCGCTGATGGACATCGATTCCGGCTCCCTGCTTGACGTCACGAGGACCGTGCTGGGCTCAGCCGCCGGCTATTCAGCGATCGACACGTTTGGTGCCATTCACCGGTTGCACCGACTTCGCCGCGACGCCGAGGCGATCTTTGCGGGTATCGATGCGCTGGTGGTCCCGACCGCACCGCGGCCGTTCACGCTGGAGGAGATGGATCGCGATCCGATCACGCTCAACAATCGCCTCGGCTACTACTCGTACTTCGCCAATCTGCTCGATCTCTGCGGCGTGGCGGTTCCGAACGCGACATTGCCGAACGGCATGCCCATGGGCGTGACCCTGCTGGCGCCGGCCTGGCATGATCGCGCGCTGATCGGACTGGCGCGGCGGTTCGAGGCCAGTGCAGGCCGAGCGGCTTTCGAATTGAAGTCTGGCGGCTGAAGGGCGGATATTATTCCATCCCTTGCCCGAGCGTCGAAAGATCCAGGATCGAAATCACGGATCTGTCGTACCTGATCACGCCTTCCTCCTGGAGCCGCGCGAGTTGTACTGTTACCCATTGGCGGGTGGAGCCGATGAGATTGGCGAGATCGCCGTGGGTAAACGGCATCCCGACGACGATCTCGCCGCCGCGCTTCACGCCGTAGACGTGCGACAGGAAGATCAACAGGCTGTGCAGCCGCTCGGTCACCGAGCGCGTCCCGAGCATCTGGGCCATCGCCGAATAGCATCGCGCCTTGAATGCCAGGGCATCCAGCAAGGCGACGGCGATCGTCGGCGATTCGAGCGCAAGCCGCCGCAGCGCCGGTCCGGGCATGAACGTCAACCGGCTGCGTTCGGCCGCAACCGATGTCCACATGTGCGGGCCCGTTCCGAATATATCGGGGCCGCCGACGAAGTTGCCGGGAAACCAGTAGGCGAGCGTGACCTCGCGCCCCGACGGCGCCGCATAGTAGCTGCGGATGCGTCCCTCGCTGATCAGGTAGATCCCGGCCTGTGTGTCGCCCTGAGACCAAACGAGTTGGCCGGCTTCCAGGGCCTTCTCGCGTCCGATCGCACGCAGCCGATTGCAATCGGCCCGGCTGAGACCGTCCAGCAAGCCGGGCAGCGGCCTGACGAGATTGTCCGACTCGGCCAGCATCACGCCTGCCGCTATCGCGCTATTCGCCCTGTGCATCGCCGGCTCCACTGTGAGACCCGGCATCGATTATTCAAGAACCATGCCAGCGCGCTGCCGGCTGCTGCTCGATTTCCGAGTTCTGGGCGATCAGCTCGCGTCCGACTGATTGAACGCCCGCAGCCCTTCTGCGCGGATGACGTCGAGACAATCCTTCTTGAGGGAAAGATAGGTTGGCTCGACCATGACGGCACTCGACCGCGGGCGCGGCAGCTTGACCGCGACTTCGCGCAGGATGCGGCCGGGTCCCGCGCTCATGATGAGAACGCGGTCGGCCAGCACGATGGCTTCATCGATGTCATGGGTGACGAACACGATCGTCGCCTTGATCCGGTCGCGCAGCTCCAGCAGATTGTCTTGCATCACCGCCCGGGTCTGGGCGTCGAGGGCTCCGAAGGGCTCGTCCATCAGCAACACGCGGGGCTGATTGGCCAACGCTCGCGCGATCGCCACGCGCTGTTGCATGCCGCCGGACAGCGTGTTCGGATAGGCGTCGGCGAAACGCTTGAGACCGATCATCGCGATCAGATCGTCGGCGATGGCATTCGCTTCCGTCCTGGACTTCCCAAGCATCCTGGGGCCGTGGGCGATGTTCCTGCGGACAGACTTCCAGGGGAAAAGATGCGGCTGCTGGAACACCATGCCGACATCGGGGCGCGGGCCGTAGACACGCGAGCCCTCGACCAGGATGTCGCCTTCAAACGGCACTTCCAGTCCGGCGATCGTATTGAGCACCGTCGACTTGCCGCAGCCGGAGGGCCCGACGATGCAAACGAACTCGCCAGGTGCCACGTCAAAGGAAACGCGATCCACCGCGATGGTCTGCCCGCGATTGGTGTCAAATACGATGCTCAGGCTTGAGACTTGAATGGCCGGTTGTTTCCGCGCCGATTCGACGGAGGCGGGCGAGCTTGCCAGAGCCAGTTTCATGATCGATCGAGGTCCCGACATCAGCGCCACCAGACGGTACGTTCTGCAAGCGCCGAAAACAGCCGGTCGGCAATGAACGAAATCAACCCGAGCGCTGCGAGCCCGCCCATGACCTGGCCCGTTTGCAAATTCTGCTGCGCAATCTCGATCCTGTAGACAATGCCGGCGAAAGCGCCGGCAAGTTCGGCCGCGACAAGCGTGTAGAAGGAGATGCTGACGGCGGTGCGCAACCCGACCACGATGTAGGGAAGCGCGCCCAGCAGCACGATCTCCTGCAGCATCTGCCGCCGTGGCGTGCCGAGCATCAACGCCGCCCGAATCAGGCCGCGGTCGACCTTCTGCACGCCGATGTGGGTCGAAAGCCAAACCGTGAAGAACACGCCCCATACGACGAGGAACAGTTTTCCCGCTTCCGACAGGCCGAACCAGAGGATGACGATCGGCACGAAGGCAATCGGCGGAATTGGCCGCAGGATATGGAATAGCGGGGAGAGCAAGCTCGAGATGACAGGGAATTGGCCGGTGAGGATGCCGAGCAGGATGCCGAGCGCGCCGCCCACGATGAACCCCGTGGTGACGCGAAAGAGGCTGGCCAGCAGATCGCCAAGGAACTGTCCGCTTCGTATCCACTCGAGGACCGCCGCAGCAACCACCGTCGGCGGCGGAAACAGCACCATGTTGACGGCCCCGGAACGAGAGACCAGTTCCCAAAGGCCGACGAACAAGGGAAGCGAAAGCGCCCCGATCAGAATGTTGAGGCGGCGAAGACGGGCTGAATCCGGCCGCCGACCGCGACCGTCGGTCCGGAGAGCAATCTCCTGTCGTGCTGAAGTGCCGTCCTGCATGGCTGTGCGGGTGCCTATTTCCACGAGAGGGTGACGCGTGCGGGGTCGACCTTCTTCAGTGGCTCGGCGACGACGACCTTGCTGAAGTCGGGCATCGCCGCTCCCGGAGGATGGTTGCCGCTCTCGAGGCGCCATGCGGAGTGAGTCTTGAGAATCTCGATCAGCCGATCGTCGAGACGCACCCGGTAGACATAGTCGGCCCAGATGGGAGCGAGGTCGTCCCGCTTCATGCCGACCGCGTCCGCCACCACCGTGATCGCTTCGTCCTGATGTGCCTTCATCCAGACCTCGGCATCGATCAGTGCGGCGATGAACTTCTCGACCACCGCAGGGTTGGCATCCAGATAGGTCCTCATGACGACGATGTTGAACGTCTCGGAGTAGGTGCCCGTTGTATCGAGCTCAGCGACGGCTTCGCCCAGGGCCTTCTTCGCGTTGGCGATGTGGGGTTCCCAAGTGTCGATCGCGTCGATGCTTCCGGCTGCCAGTGCCGGCAGCATTTCCTGCGGCCGCAGGTTGACGAGGGTGACATCCTTGGGCGTCAATCCCGCCGACTTCAGCAACGTCGCCGTGTAGACCTCGCTGCCTGTGCCGGCCGTGAATCCGATTCGCTTGCCGCGAAGCTCTGCCTTGGTCTTGACGCCGGCCTTGGCCGCGACGACCGTCTTGAGGTCGGAATATTCCATGCCGGCGACGAAGGCGATGGGTTGGTTTGCCATCGCCGAAGCGGTGACCGGCGCCTCCGCCGTCGTCGCGATGTCGGCGCCGCCCCCGATCACGGTGTCCAGGCACTGCTTGCCGGACGTGAAGTTCGAGACCGTGATGTCCAGTCCGTTCTTTTCGAAAATCCCCTTCGATTTGGCGACGATCGCAAGGCCGGAGATCGGTCCGAGGTTCTGCGCCAGCCGGGCTTTGAGCAATTCCGCGGCCGAGGCGCAGCCCGGACCGATGGCAACGCAGCAAAGCGCGGCATAGCCGGCAATTGCCGCAATTGGGCGGACGGTGTTCCAGTGCATGACGATCTCCCCTCGCGCCGCGCCCGGCGGCAGCCCCGATATGATCGCGGATGCCGCCCTGAACGGCTCCGCAACGGACTCCCGCGTCCTCCCCTGGGCGATCGCTTGAGGATCGGCCCGTGCTGGCATGCTCACCCGGCGCTACGGTCCCGGGAAGCAATTAATCGACACGGCCTTCGGGGGCGGCCGGTCCCGCGCCTCCGCTCGAGGTGACGCGCGGTGGGCGGCCGGAATAATGTCCGTCGTGACGGGTTCGTGTCAGAGGGTCAAAGACGGGCCAGCCAAGAGCAATCGCAGGACCAAACGGGAGGATAGGATGAACTTTATTGCCAGGGTCATCGTACCAGCAGGCGCTGCGCTCGCGGTCTTCGCAAGTCCATCGGTGCTGGCGCAGTCAGCCGATATGACCTTCTTCGTGACCTCGAGCGGGCCGGGCAAGGGTGCCGATCTCGGCGGCCTGGAAGGGGCCGATGCGCACTGCCAGAAGCTCGCTCAGGCCGTCGGCGCCGGCGCCAAAACCTGGCGCGCCTATCTCTCGACCCAGGCCGCCGACGGCAAGCCGGCCGTCAACGCGCGCGACCGCATCGGCAAGGGGCCGTGGCAGAATGCGAAGGGCGCGGTCATCGCCAAGGATGTTGCCGAGCTTCATGGCCCCGCCAACAACCTGACCAAGCAGACGGCGCTCAGCGAGAAGGGTGAGGTCTCCAACGGAGTCGGCGATACGCCGAACCGCCACGACATTCTCACGGGGACGCAACCCGACGGCACTGCATTTGCCGCCGGCGACGACAAGACCTGCAAGAACTGGTCGTCCAGCACGCAAGGTACTGCGGTCGTCGGCCATGCCGACCGGCGGGGCCTGCGTGACGACGAGCCGTCGAAATCGTGGAACAGCTCGCACCCCTCGCGCGGTCCCGATGGCGGCTGCTCGCAGGCCGATTTGAAGAGCACGGGTGGCGACGGGCTGCTGTATTGCTTCGCGGCGAATTGAGGCGCGGAACACCGTCCACCGTTATCGAGTTCGTGGTTGCGTGCTACACTTGCCGCAACGCAATCACGGACTGTTTCCATGAAATACGAGCTCTACTACTGGCCCGAGATTCAGGGCCGCGGCGAATATGTGCGGCTGGCGCTGGAGGAGGCGGGTGCGGCCTACGTCGACGTTGCGCGCGGCGCGCGCGGAACGGCCGCGATGATGAAGATGATGGACGCGCATGAGGGCACGCCGCCCTTCGCGCCGCCATTCCTCAAAGCCGGCAAGCTCGTCATCGGCCAGACCGCCAACATCCTGCTCTATCTCGGCGCCCGCCATGCCCTCGCGCCGAAGACGGAAGCAGGCAAACTCTGGGTGCACCAGCTCCAGCTCACCATCACCGACCTCGTGCTGGAGGTTCACGACACCCATCATCCACTTGGGCCCTCGCTCTATTACGAGGACGCGCGGCCTGCGGCGAAGAAGCGCACGGCCGAGTTCTGGAGCGAGCGCGTGCCGAAATATCTCGGCTATTTCGAACAGCTGCTCGCCGGCAATGGCGGCACTTACGTCACCGGCCGCCGGCTGACCTATGTCGACCTCTCGCTGTTCCAGATCGTCGCCGGGCTGCGCTATGCCTTCCCCAGGCGCATGAAGGCGTTCGAGGCAGACATACCGGGCCTCGTCGGCCTGCACGACCGCGTCGCCGCGCGACCGAACATCAAGGCCTACCTTGCGAGCGAGCGTCGCATTGCCTTCAACGAGCAGGGCATCTTCCGGCGCTACAAGGAGCTCGATAGTTAGCCGGTCCGGAGGGAGGCTGGCGGCAGCCCCCGTTCCGGACCGGCCGTTTCGGGCGCGATCAATCGCCCGAACGCGTCGTGGCTCCCGAGCATCTGTGAACGCTCCGGACCAGATCGATCGTTTGAATCATCAGGGGCGGGAGCGAGGTCATGCTCGTCAGGGCAGGGGGGCTTGCAGAACATCGTCGCGTCTCCCGTTCACGTGGGTGCGGGCTCCCTCTAGCGGGCTTCGGTTGCGGCGACGTCAGTCGATCGGAGGAGGGCAGGCGCTTTTCCCTGGAGTTGCACGGGACAGAGATGCGCGCTCACCACACGCCGGGTAGCAGACGGTAGCGCACCCGCATCGCATAGTCGGCATAGCCCGGCAGGCCCTCGCGCAGCGTGCGCTCCTCGATGCGGATTCGGACTGCTAGCAGCGCGAGGAAGAGCGGCTCCATCGCAAGACCCCACCACGAGCCCAGCAGCAGCGGGACGCCGGCGAAGAACAGGATCATGCCGCTGTACATGGGATGGCGCACATGCGCGTAGGGCCCCGTCGAGATCACGTGCTGCGCGCGTTCGGCTTGCAGCTTCACCACCGGCGCGGCGAACGAGTTTTCGCGGAACACCCACATCGTGAACAGCGTCGAGGCGAGGAACAGCACGAGGCCGAGGACCTGCAAAGCGAGCGGCATGCCGGAGGCAAGCTGGCGCCGGTCGAGGCCCATCGCGACCAGCCAGGCCAGTATCGCGAGCACGAACACGGCGATGAACGCCTTGTCGGCGGGCGGCTGGTCTTTCTGGATGACCGGACGGAGACGCTCGGCGAGCAGCGCCGGATCAAGCCGGTAGAGCCACCAGCCGCAGAGCGGGCCGAGTAGCGCGGAGGCGATCAGCATCACCCAGGCGCCGGGCCACTGCAGCGTGCCGGCGGACGCGAACAGCAGCGCGCCCGTCGCGACGACGAAGACCGTGTTCTGCAACAAGAGCCGTGCGATCATGCGCGCAGGTCCCGGGGCAATCCCGCGCCATATTGACCCGGCTATCCGGCAAAGATGCGGCCGGACACGCGAAAAGCCCGATCGACCGGATCGGGCGCTTCAACTTCGGCAGGCCGGATCAGGCGAGCTGATCGATCCGCGTGCCCTGACCCGGCGGCAGCGGCACGGGCGGCTGCGGCTTGTAGGTCGGGTCGGTATCCTCAGTCTTGGCCTGATCGTCCTGCTGCTTGGTCGTGTCGTAGCTCGGGACCACGATCGCGATCGGCGGCGGCGCAACGGTAGAAACGCTCATCCACAAATCCTCACACATGGAAACAATTGAGTCTGTCCTGCGAGGAGGGAAATTTCCCTCAAGCCAATCGTTAAAATGCGAGGGATCTGGTGCGGTGGGAGGCGTCTTCGCGCCTGTCATTGTGCAATTTCAACGGGCGCCAACTCTCTCATCCGTCATTGCGAGCGCAGCGAAGCAATCCAGTCTGTCTCCGCGGAGGGACTCGCAATGACGGAGTATGCAGCGGGCGACGTTACGACACACGCGAGTCGCGCCTGCGGAAAGCGCGAGGCCTGCGGCAGACGCGCCGGCCTACTCGTCCTTCGGACGCGTGATCGCGATCGAGGCTTCCGTCTTGGTGCGCGAGCAATCCATGTTGAGGCGCTTGAAGCGCATCGACACCTTGTCGCCGCGGAGCAGGCCCATGCGCTTCAGGCAGCGCGTTGCGCCTTTGGCGGTGTCGTCCTTCGGCACCGTGAAGATGATCGCGGCCGCGGACGCGACGAGGTCATAGAACTGCGGCGTCGGCTTGCGATCGCCCTTGGCATAGAGCTCGTTGGAATAGTTTTGCCCCTGCGCGCGGCAACCGAGCGAGAGCTCCTTCGCCGCCGGGTGGGTGAGGTAGATGATGTTGGCGGCCTTGAAGTTGACCTTCAGCCTGTCGATGCCGCTCGCAAGCTGCTTTGCGATGTCATCGCACTGGTCCGCGCGGGCAGGCGAGGCGAGGGTCACAAGGCCGGTGATGGCGGCGGCGACCAGGATCGCGCCGCGGACGTTCGGTTCGAAAATCATGATGAAAAGCCCCTTAGGGCGCGCATTCAACCTTCGTCGCGCGCCGAGCGCAAGGGGTGGACGCAAGGCCTGCCGGGCACGATCATCGCCACCTGCGTCCGGCCGACGGTGACCGAAAAAGGACCGTCATGACGTCGAATCGGGATGCCCCGATCGCGCCGGAACGCCTTCCCTTTACGGCAAAAAAGCTTAGAACGCTTCTATGCCAGGGGCCCGCGCGAGGGCTCCAAAACCCCGAGATTCGCTCCATGAACGCTCCCACCGCCTTCCCCGACCCCGCAAAGCCCGTTCCGCCCTACAAGCACACCCCGCTGTTCCCGCTGGGCAAGGACGAGACGCCCTACAAGAAGATTTCGTCCGAGGGCGTCCGGGTCGAGAAGGTCCTGGGCAAGGACATGCTGGTGGTGTCGCGCGAGGCGCTGCGGGCGCTGTCGGAGGCGGCTTTCGGCGACATCAACCATTACCTGCGCCCCGGCCATTTGAAGCAGCTCCGCGCGATCCTGGAGGACGGCGAGGCGAGCCCGAACGACAAGTTCGTCGCGCTCGACTTCTTGAAGAACGCCAACATCGCGGCCGGCGGCGTGCTGCCGATGTGCCAGGACACCGGCACCGCGATCATCATGGGCAAGAAGGGCTGCAACGTCATCACCGACGGTGACGACGAGGCGGCGCTGTCGGAAGGCGCGCGCGATGCGTACCTGCGCCGCAACCTGCGCTACTCGCAGGTCGCGCCGCTCTCGATGTACGAGGAGAAGAACACCGCCAACAACATGCCGGCGCAGTGCGAGATCTACGCCGAGGGCGACGACGCCTACAAGTTCATGTTCATGGCGAAGGGCGGCGGCTCCGCCAACAAGAGCTTCCTGTTCCAGGCGACGCCTTCCGTCCTGACCAAGGACCGCCTGCTCGCGTTCCTGAAGGAAAAGATCCTCACGCTCGGCACCGCGGCGTGCCCGCCCTATCACCTCGCCATCGTGATCGGCGGCACTTCGGCCGAGCTCTGCATGAAGACGGTGAAGCTTGCGTCGGCCCGCTATCTCGACGCGCTGCCGACCCACGGCTCGCCCGACGGCAACGCCTTCCGCGACGTCGAGATGGAAAAGGAAATCCACAAGATGACGCAGTCGCTCGGCGTCGGCGCTCAGTTCGGAGGCAAGTATTTCTGCCACGACGTCCGCGTGATCCGCATGCCGCGCCATGGCGCCTCGCTCCCGATCGGGCTCGGCGTGTCCTGCTCGGCCGATCGCCAGGTGCTCGGCAAGATCACCAGGGACGGCGTCTATCTCGAGGAGCTCGAGCACAACCCGGCGCAATATCTGCCGCAGGTCGAAGAGGCGCTCGGCGGCGAGGTCGTCAAGATCGACCTCAACCAGCCGATGAAGGACATCCTGGCGACGTTCTCGAAATACCCGATCAAGACGCGGGTCTCGATGACCGGCACCATGATCGTGGCGCGCGATTCCGCCCATGCCAAGCTGCGCGAGCGGCTGGAGAAGGGCGAGCCGCTGCCGGACTATTTCAAGAACCATCCGGTCTACTATGCCGGTCCCGCCAAGACGCCCGAGGGCTACGCCTCCGGAGCGTTCGGTCCGACCACCGCGGGCCGCATGGATTCCTTCGTGGACCAGTTCCAGGCCGCGGGCGGCTCCATGGTGATGGTGGCCAAGGGCAACCGCGCGCCGGCCGTGCGCGAGGCCTGCAAGAAATATGGCGGCTTCTATCTCGGCTCGATCGGCGGCGCCGCGGCGAACCTCGCCGAGCACTGCATCAAGAAGGTCGAGGTGCTCGAATATCCCGAGCTCGGCATGGAAGCGATCTGGCGCATCGAAGTCGTGGATTTCCCGGCGTTCATCATCATCGATGACAAGGGGAACGACTTCTTCAAGGAGTTGAATCTGGGCTAGCTCTTCACCTCTCCCCGCTTGCGGGGAGAGGTCGGACTTTGCGCGTCGCGCAAAGTCCGGGTGAGGGGGACTCTCCACGAGTCCAACTGTCACCGTCCTCGCGGAGACTCCCCCTCACTTCAACCCTCTCAGCGCGAGCGAAGCTCGTCGCGTCCCCGCAAGCGCAGCGAGGGGGAAGAGTTCAACTGCAATTCGTGACCTGGTTGGAGCACAGCGCGCGCCACCAGCCGCGGACGCCGTCGTGGCTCTCGACGAGGCCCCAGAGACCGCTGCAAGCGAGCAGGCGCTTGGGGCCGCCGTCGGTATCGATCGCGCCGCCGAGCTCGCGCTGGGCCGGCATCCATGTGGCATCGACGAACGGCGCCTGGAACAGCCCGCCCATGCGCGTGGCGCCGTTGGCATAGGCGGCGCCGACCTTGTTGGAGGCTACCCAGCCGCGCCCGGCATAGGGCTTTGGCGCGCTGCGCGGATATCTCTTGTCGTCCTCGTAGTCCTTGCCCGGCGGCTTGGCGCCTTCGATCAGAAACCAGCCGTCCTTGAATCCGATGATGCGGAATTCGGTCAGCCAGCCGCCGTCGGGCGTGTTCTCGCTGCCACCGAGCTTGAGCCGGTAGGGCGGCGGCAGCGTGCCGAGCACGCGCGCCTTCACTGACGGCTCGGCGCGCACGTTGAGACCGCTCGGGTCCTTGTCGATCGACCAGGCGCCGAGATCGCAGGGCTCGGTGCCGTCGAGCAGCGACGAACGCTTGGCGGCGAGATCGGCGTGCAGTTTTGCGAAATCGGTGTCGTCGTTGTCCGGGTCCGGCCCGGTGCGCGGCTTCAGCTCGGCTGAGACGGCGCGCGTCGCATCCGGCGTCAGTGTGACCACGAGCGCCTGGCGTGCGGCGAACACGCTTGCGGGCGTCTTCGGATCATTCGATGTCGCGGGATAAACGGCGAGGTAACCGGTCGAGCCGTCGGTCCGATAGGCGGTGCCGGCCACAAAGCCCGCCGGCACCATGGCGAGCGCGCTTGCGCGCCACGCCGGTTCGGTGTCATCCGCGCGCGCTGCTTGTGTGACGACGCACAGCATCGCCGCCGCGATGAAACGGAGCACGCGCATGGCTGCGTGGCCTTACGCCCGCGCGCCCGTGAACGGGAAGCTGCCCATCGGGCCGATGCCCATCTCGCCGCTGATGCTGTCGCCGGAGACGGTGCCGCTGAATTCGAGCGTGAGCGGCATCGGTTTGTCGATCGAGACTTTCCAGGAGACGTTGTCGCCAGAGACGCTGCCGTCGAAGATCTCGGCGGAGTTACCTTCCGCAACCTGCGCGCCCGTGAGCGTGCCGCCCGCGGCCTTCAGGCTGAGCGTCGAGTTGCGCTCGCCCATCGGCGTCGTCATGGTCAGATTCCAGTTGCCGTCTACGGCCATTCCCGTCTCCCGAACAAATCCCGGCGGGCCGCGACGATCCGCGGCCAGTCCTGAGCGAGCCTATAACCCAACTCGGCGCGCCTGCCTAACGCTGCATTGGAGGCATTTAGGCGCGGGCCGCGGCGCGCCGGCGGCTGGTGACGATGAGCCGGAGCACGACATACTGCACGGCAAAGGCGAGGATCTTGGCGCCGCCCGCGACCACCGTGATGTAGAACGCCCACAGCTTCAGATCGCCCGTAGCGGCGACCGCGATCATGCCGGCGCCGATCACGAACATCAGCGCCGCCCAGGCATAGCCCGCAGCGGTGACATATTCCGGAACGGTCTCAGCGACGATCGGCGGCATGTAGCGCAGCATCCAGCCGCGCTTGAGCATGATGGCGCCGATCGCGAAATGCGCGATCGAGGGCTTTGCCAGCATGAAGCGGGGATCATTGGTCAGTAGCGTGACCGTGCCCAGCACGACGACGAGCGCGAGGCTTGCATAGGTCATGTAGTTGAGCTGCTGCCCCTTGACGCGGGCGTAGATCACCTGCGCGATCGCACCGGCAATCGCCACCGACGTTGCCAGGACGACGTTGTCGGTGATGAGGTAGACGACAAGGAAGACGATGGCGGAGAGGAAGTCGGAGGCGAGGCGGGCGAATACGTCCTTCATCGTCGATCCTGTTCAGCGGGCGTTGGGCAGCGCGGCGGCCGGCGTACCGTACTTGATCTGGCGATACTCGGGATACCATTTTGTGAAGTAGATCGCGCTGTTGCGGGCGGCGAAGGCGACCGCAAGGCTCGACCAGAGCGGCAGGCCGGGGACGTAGAGCAGCACGAGATTGGCGGCCGCCATCAGCAGCGCCGCCGCGGTCCAAGCGCCGGTGATGACGTAATTGGCATAGAGAAAGCCGGGCATCGCCGCGGTCTCGGCCGGGACCGATTCAATCGCATATTGCAGGGTGAAGGGACGGCGGACCAGCATCGAGCCGAGCGAGATGACGAAGATGCCGACATCGACCGACAGCTTGATGCCGAGCGTGCCGAGCGTGGGGTCGAGCAGCGCGAGGTAGAGGCCGATCGCGGCGAACTCGATCGCCGAGCCCGCAGCCAGGATCTTCACCGAGCGGCCCTGCGCCACGTCGATGGCCACGGTGGCGAGGCAGATCGCGGAGGCCGCGAACACGCTGACCGTGGCCGACGTCACCAGCATCAGGAAAGTGTAGGCGCCGTAGGGCGCGAGGATCAGGAAAATTGTCATGGGTCGCCTCGGTCGAGCCGATCTTTACAATGGAAAGATTCCTACTTCAGGCGCGCGCGTGGGTCAAGCAATATCTTTACAGTGTCAAAATCACGTAGGCGGCCTCCAAAAGATGAAGGCCTGCAACGACTTGGTCCGATGCCTCCGTGGCCAATTCCGCCCAGGGCAGGAGCGGCAGCGCGCAGCCGGTCATGAAGCCGGCGGAGAGCAAGATGCCGCCGTTGAAGGTGCCATGGCTTCCCCGCCACAGCCAGGTCATCCAGAGTGCGAGCGCGGCGCAGGCCAGGGCGAGGACGGCGAGACAGTCGGCGGTGATCGAGGGCATGTGCATGGGAAATTCCTCTTTCCGTCATTCCGGGGCACGCGAAGCGTCGAGCTGCGGTGCGCAATTGCGTGTTTGAGGATCCGTCGAGCCGCAGAGCACGCGGTGAAATGGATTCCGGGTTCGCGACTTCGTCGCACCCCGGAATGACGGCTATGCCGCTCCCACCCAATTGCCGTGAAAGCCGTCGGGCACGCGGTGGCCGAGTTGCACCAATGCGGCGGGGCCGGCCTCGATGTCGGTGGCATTGAACACGGCGAGGTCGCTGCGGTTCTCCCGCGCGCGCCACACCACGGCGAGCAGCCAGCCGTCGCCTTCGGCTGCATCGCTCGATCGCTCGACGAAGACCGGCTCGGAGATGGTGTCGCCGGCCGGCAGCAGATAATGGCCGAGCCGTTTGCCGTTGCCGTCGACATGGACGATGCCGGACAGCGCGCCGAACATCGGCAGTTTCGGATTGGCGCAGGCGTACCAGCCGTGACGGCTCTTCAGCCCGGCGCGGCGATCGTCGATGCGCGGGAATTCGCCGGTGAGGTCGTCCAGATACGTCTGCTGGAAGCGATCGGTATTCCCCGAGAGATCGAAGGTCCAGCGGCAATGGCGGGCGCGCGATTTTTCCGGATCCGTCGGCCGGCCGTCGGGATGCGGAAACAGCGGCGCTTCCTCGAACTGCATGACGTCGGCGACGATGCGGTTGCCTTCCTCCCAGGCATTCATGATGTGGAAGACGTAGCAGGCTTCACCGCGGAACCAGACGATGTCCTTGGCCGTGCCGTTGCGCTTCATCACGCCGACATAGGCGCCCTTGTCCGGCTCCCAGGCATAGGGCGGCCGTCCGCTCATCGCGCGCTCCATGCTGCCGGCGATGGGAAGGATCGGAAACAGCACATGGTTCGCGGTGACGATGAAGTCGTGCACCATGCTGGCATAGGGCGCCTCGAAACGTTCGAACCGCGTCGCCTTGCCGGCGGCATCGATCGATCCGTAGGAGAGGGCAGGCGTCAGCGGTCCCGCGGCGTTGTAACCGAAGAACAGCATCTCGCCGGTGACGGGATCGACCTTCGGATGCGCCGTGAAGCTGCCGGCGATGCGGCCCCGATAATTGTGATAGCCGCGCGTGGCCAGCGTGCCCGGCTCGATCTCGGTCGGCAGATGCGCTTCTTCCAGCGCCAGCAGCTTGCCGGCGTGGAAGATGATGTTGGTGTTGGCGACGCCGCCGTCGGTGAGATCAGCCGGGGCATCCGGCAGCTTGCGGCCGAAGCCGCCGAACAAAGCGCGGCCCGCGTCGTGCTCGGCGAGCCATTTCGGCGTGCGGACCCAGCGGTTGCGGTAGCTGGCGCGGCCATTCTCGAGGTGGAAGGCGTGCAGCATGCCGTCGCCGACGAACCAGTGCGCGCCGGGCGCGTCGAATTGCGGATTGGGCCCGTTGCGAAAGAGCGTGCCGTTCAGCTCGCGCGGCAATTCGCCGATGATCTTGAGGAAGGGCGCGTCGGCCTCGAATGGAATCGGCGCGATATTGTTGCGGCGCTCGGCGATGGCGTCGTGCTGCACGGCGTGCCCCCTTATCTTTACATCGTAAAGATCAATTAGCCGCGTCGGCAGTTCTGGTCAAGTGAAATCTTTACACTGTCAATATTGCGTCATATAGCTTGCAAATGGCCAAGACCGACACCAAAGGCGAAATGGCGCGAAGCTCGCGTGCCCCCAGAAGAACGACGTCGACCGCGGCATCGCGCCCGGTGCGCCGTGCGGCGAGTGCGAAGACGGAGGCGCCGTATCATCACGGCGCGCTGCGCGAGGCGCTGCTCCAGGCCGCCGAACGGGTGCTGGAGCGCGACGGGCTTGCGGGCCTGACGTTGCGCGCGGTGGCGCGCGAGGCGGGTGTATCGCATGCTGCGCCGACCCATCATTTCGGCGATCTCACCGGCCTTCTCAGCGAGCTCGCGGCCGTCGGCTTCCGCCAGTTCAACGCGGCGATGGCGTCAGCCTGCGACACCGCGACCACGCCGCTCGCGCGCGCGCTGGCGCGGCCGAAAGCCTATGTCGCCTATGCGCAGGCCCATCCCGGCATGTACGGCATCATGTTCCGCACCGAGCGGCTCGACTATTCCAGGCCCTCGCTGCACGAGGCTGCCGAAGCCTCCTTCGCCGGACTTGCCAACGCCATCGGCGCGATGCGGCAGGAGCAGATCAGCGGCGACGCGCTGACGCTCGACCAGGGCGCCGCGATCGCGCGCGCCTGGTCGATGGTGCACGGCTTCACCACCCTGCTGCTCGACGGACGGCTCAAGGATATTTTGGAGCGGCTGCCCGAGGGGACGACGGCCGAACGGCTGCTTGAGGTGATGCTGACGGCGCCGATTACAGCGAAGTTGCCGACATAGCGCCTTCGATCGGGCGCAGCCCCTACCGCATCGTCGCGAGCTCGACGGCGCGGCCGCGCGTGCCGATGACCTTCACCTCGTCCTTGCCGCAGGTGAAGCCGCGGGCGAAATCGTCCGCGGCCTTGCGCGCGAGCTCATTGGCGTTCGGGTTGGCGATCGCATCGACATAGGCGACATGGCAGACCGGGCCCGGCGGCAGCCGCGTGACGACCAGCATGGCCTTGGTGTTCGGCCGCCCCTGCTTGTCGGGATCGGTGCCGTCGGCGATGTGCCAGCGCTGGATGATCGCAAACGGCTTTTGGCCGGCGGCGCGCCACTCGACGGTGGTCTCGGATGAATTGAACGGGGCGAACCAGATCTTGGCCGCCGGTTCCTCGGCCGCTTCCTTGCGATTGCGCCCGACCGAGACGATCTCGCGAAGATCGTCCTCGGCGATCAGCACCATCAGGCCATCTTTGCCGGGACACATACGCGTCGTGCTGCCGTCGAGCTCGCTGGGCTTTCCGAGCTGGCGGCAGTCCTTGGGCGCCGTCGAAGTGTACGTGCTGCCCACGGATTGGGCGTTTGCGCCACCAAGGACGGTGCACATCAGCAACACGGCCAGGCACGTTGTGGTGATGCGGGTCATCATGAGGCTTTGATGCATCGGGAACTCCGTACCATCAGACGTCTTGATTGTGGGCAAGGTTCAAACAGGCCTACCTGAGACCTGACAGCGGCGCGGAATCGTTCTAGAAGAGCGGCTTCGCTTGGGCCCGTCCGGCCTTGTTCGCGTCCTCGTTCTCCAGATCATGCCAGCCATTTCGTCGAACAAACCTTATCGCGTCGGCCGCTCCAAGACCGGGCTCGGCCTCTTCGCCACCAAACCGATCAAGAAGGGGACCCGGATCATCCGTTATTTCGGACCGATCCTGGACTCGCGGATCCCTGCGCACGACGAGATCGAGAACAAATATCTGTTCGAGCTCAACGGCCGCTGGACCATCGACGGCTCGGTGCGCAAGAACCTCGCCCGCTACATCAACCATTCCTGCCGGCCCAACGCCGAGTCCGACGTTCGCCCGCGCGAGCGCAAGGTCTTCATCCGCGCCATCAAGAACATCGAGCCGGGCGACGAGATCAACTACGATTACGGCACCGACTACTTCAAAGCCTATCTGAAGCCGATCGGCTGCAAATGCGCCTCCTGCGAGACCAAGCGCAAGAAGCTGCGCGCCGAGGAGCGGGCCGAACGCGCCAAGGTGAAGGCGCGCACGGAAGCCAAGGCCAAGAAGGCAGGCGCCAAGGCCGTCAAAAAGAAGAAGCTCAACGGCCACGCCGTCGGCAAGGCCAACGGCAGCGCGCGGGCGTAGCCGTTCATCGCGGTGTCATGCCCCGCGAAAGCGGGGCATCCAGTACGCCGCGGCTTCTCCGTATCCCTCAGGCGTCTCTGGAATACTGGGTCGCCCGGCTAAACCGCGCGACGACAGCAGCGGATGCGGCCTCACGCCGCCACGACGCGCCCGCTCTTCCGCAATCCCACATATTGCAGCTCGGCGAACACACCGGTGGCGATCGCCTGGGCCACGACCATGAGCTCGCCCGCGATGTTCGGCGAGACCGCGCCCGAGAGCAGCAGCGCGATGCTGCCGACCGTCCAGGCCGCGTTGCCGACCACAACGAGCAGGACGAGCTGCTTCGGCACCGCGGCGCGCGCGGCAAGCCAGCCGACCAGCGCGGTGTAGGCGATCAGGAACAGGCCGGTCTCGCGCAGCAGCGCTTCGGGCAGGTTGAACAACGTGGCGAAGGCGCCTGCGCCGAAAGTGAAGCCATGGGCGGCCGCGCCGCTGAAGATCACGTCGGCGAGCAGGGCGCGGCGCAGGAAGGTGGATGCGTCAATCATCGTAGGTCTCCTTGCTTGGGTTGGGCTTGGGGGTGGAATCTTGGGGTGGAATTCAGCGCAGTCCGCGCCACCAGGCGCGGAGCAGGTGGGCGATGCGGAACGGGCAGAGGCTCCTGCCGACGCCGTGCTCGAAGGCGAGCACCTGTGCGACCACATAGTCGCCGGTCGAATGCACCAGCGGCTCGGGCATGTTGAGGCTGCGCGCCAGCATGCGGGTGGCGAGCGCCATGGCCCAGGGAACAAGGTGGTCTGCAACGGTCCGGTAGAACAGCAGCGCGATCATGGCCATCTCCTGTGCTAGGGAAGATGCGCCGCGGCGACGCCGAATTCGATTACCTCGCAGGTAAGCAGGGCGGCTCTGCCCCTCTTTCGGGCCGCAGATCGACGAATGTCAGAGCCTGCCTTGACGCGATGAGGCTTCTTGGATTGATTGGGCCATCCGATCGCCGTCGTCCATCCGGCGTCGGCAATTGTACGCATCCATGTATCTCGGCATCGATCTCGGCACCTCGGCGGTCAAGACCGTTCTCGTCGACTCCGCGCAGCGCGTGATTGCCAGCGAAAGCCGGCCGCTCGCGACCACTTCGCCGCGGCCCGGCTACTCCGAGCAGGATCCCGCGCAGTGGGTCGAGGCGACCTTCGCCACGCTGGATGCCTTGAAGGCGACGCATGCCGGCGCGTTGGCCGTGGTCGAAGGCATCGGACTGTCGGGCCAGATGCATGGCGCCACGCTGCTTGACGCGAGCGCAAGACCCCTGCGGCCTTGCATCCTCTGGAACGACGGGCGGTCCGTCGCCGAGTGCCGCATCCTGGAGCAACGCTGGCCCGCCTTGCGTGCGACGACGGGCAACAAGGCGATGCCCGGATTCACCGCGCCGAAGCTGCTCTGGATTGCGACGCACGAGCCCGAGGTTTTTGCAGCGACGAAACGCGTCCTGCTTCCGAAGGCCTATTTGCGCCTGGTCCTGACGGGCGAAGCCGTCGAGGATGTCTCGGACGCATCGGGCTCGCTGTGGCTCGACGCCGCGCGCAGGGACTGGTCGGATGCAGCACTGGCCGCGACCGGCCTGTCGCGCGATCACATGCCGCGACTGGTCGAGGGCTGCGCGCCCGCGGCAACATTGCGCAGCGAGCTCGCGCAACGCTGGGGCATGGTCAGACGGCCGAGCTTCGCGGGCGGTGCCGGTGACAATCCGGCGGGGGCCGTCGGCATTGGCGCGATCAGGGCGGGAACCGCGTTCATCTCGCTGGGAACCTCGGGCGCCTTGCTGGCGCCGACGAGCAGGATCGCCGCCAACCCGGATCGCGGGGTGCATACGTTCTGCCACGCCATCCCCGCAATGTGGATTCAGGCCGGCGCGATTCTCTCGGCGGCCTCCTGTCTTGCCTGGATCTCGCGCTTGTTCGGCATTGCCGAGGCGGAATTGCTGGCACCGCTTGGGTCGCGCCCGCAGATGCCCTCGCCGGTGAGCTTCCTGCCTTACCTGGCGGGTGAGCGGACACCGCACGACGATCCCGCCGTGCGCGGCATGCTCGATGGCTTGAGCCACGGCACCGATCGCGAGGCGATCGTGCAGGCCGCGCTCGAGGGCGTTGCCTTCGCGCTGGCAGATTGCCGGGACGTGCTCGCGGATGCCGGCATTACGGTCGCGGAAGCCGATGCCATCGGAGGCGGTTCACGGTCCCGGTTCTGGCTGTCGGTGCTGGCAAGCGTTCTGAATGTTCCGATCCATCGCTTTGCCGACGGTGAAACCGGAGCGGCGTTCGGTGCGGCAAGATTAGGGCGTCTTGCTGTCACGGGTGAGGCAATCGACGCCGTCTGCACGCCGCCGCGACGCATCGAGACGTTCGAGCCTGATCGCGTGCTCGTCGATGCCTATGCCGATCGGCTTCCCGCCTGGCGCGAACTGTATCGGCCACGCCGCTAGCGCCGTTTCGATTTCGCTTTCCCGTCGGTTCGGTATTGCCCTGTGCCGCGGCGTTTTGTTTAATGCGCGAACCGCGCTGAGAAAACGAGACGCGGGTGGGAAACGCATTGTGCGTCGGGAGGCACGATGAACGATCCGATCCTCGAGATGCGCGGGGTCTCGAAAAGCTTCTTCGGCATCAAGGCGCTGCGTGCCGTCGATCTCACCGTCTATCCCGGCGAAATCCATGCCCTGATGGGCGAGAATGGCGCCGGCAAATCGACTCTGATGAAGATATTGTCAGGCGCCTACCGGCCCGATCCGGGTGGAGAGATCCGCATCGAAGGCAGGCCGGTGCGGATCGAAGGCCCGCTCGGCGGCCGCGCCGCGGGCATCTCCATCATCTATCAGGAGCTGTCTTTGGCTCCCAATCTCAGCGTCGCGGAGAATATTTATCTCGGCCGCGAGATCTCGCGCTCGGGCCTGCTGGCGCGCGGCGCCATGCGCCAGGGCGTCGGCCCCATCCTGGAACGGCTGGGCGCGGACTTCCAGCCATCGACATTGGTGGCGCATCTGTCGATGGGCCAGCGCCAGCTCGTCGAGATCGCGCGTGCGCTGCACGCGAGGTCGAAAATCCTGATCATGGACGAGCCGACCACCGCGCTGTCGGCCGGCGAGAGCGAACGGCTGTTCGCGCTGATCCGTCAGCTCCGCGCCGAGGGGCTCGCCATCATCTACATCTCGCATCGCATGGACGAGGTCTACGCGCTCGGCGACCGCGTCACCGTCTTGCGCGACGGCCGTCTCGTGGGCTCGCTCGACAAGCCGGAAATCCGGGCCGATACCATCGTGCGGCTGATGGTGGGGCGCGACGTCTCCTCTTTCTACAAGAAGGACCATGACCCGGAGGCGGGGCGGGGACACCCCGTGCTCAGTGCGATCGACATGTCTGACGGCCAGCGCGTCAAGGGCTGCTCGCTCACCGTGCATGCCGGCGAGGTAGTGGGGCTTGCCGGCCTGATCGGTGCCGGACGCACGGAGCTTGCGCATCTCATCATCGGCGCGGCGGCAAAAACGTCGGGCCGTCTCGAACTCGAAGGCCGCCCGATCGACATCCGCACGCCCGGCGAGGCGCTCGAGGCCGGCATCGCCTATCTGACGGAGGACAGGAAGGCACTCGGCCTGTTTCTCGACATGTCATGCCTGGACAACATCAATCTCGCGGTGCTCGGGCGCGATGCGAAGCTTGGCTGGTTCCTGGATGGTGACAAGGCGCGCGAGCGCGCCGACAGGGCCTTCGCGGGGCTCAGCATCCGTGCGGCTAATGTCGGCGTGCCGGCCGGGGGCCTGTCCGGCGGCAACCAGCAGAAGGTGCTCTTGTCGCGGCTTCTCGCCATCGCGCCAAAGATCCTGATCCTCGACGAGCCGACGCGCGGCGTCGATGTCGGCGCCAAGTCGGAAATCTATTCGATCATCGACAATCTCGCCAAGGCCGGTACCGCGATCCTCGTCATCTCGTCCGACCTGCCTGAGATCATCGGCATCTGCGACCGCGTCATCGTGATGCGGTCGGGACATATCGCAGGCGAGGTCAGCCGAACCGAGACGGCGCCACTCAATCAGGAGGATATCATGGCACTTGCTACGGGGATGGAGCATCTCGATGCCTGATAACGGATCGACGCAGGCGAAGGCCGCCACGGCAAACGGCCTGGCCGCCGCCCAGGAGACCAGGCGTCAGCGCATCAGGCTTCTGATCCGCGCGGCCGGCATGCTGCCGGTGCTGCTGCTGCTATGCGCCGGCTTTCACTACCTGTCGGATGGCCGTTTCTTCACCGGACAGAATCTCGGCATCGTGTTGCAGCAGGCCGCCGTCAACACCGTGCTTGCCGCGGGCATGACCTTCGTCATCCTGACCGGCGGCATCGATCTCTCGGTCGGCTCGATCCTGGCGGCGTCCGCGATGGCCGGCCTGACGATCTCGAAACTGCCGGAGCTCGGGGCGCTGTGGCTGCCGGCCGCCGTTCTCACCGGCCTCGGCTTCGGTGTCGTCAATGGCGCGCTGATCGCGCTGTTGCGCCTGCCGCCGTTCATCGTGACGCTGGGCTCGCTCACCGCCGTGCGCGGTCTGGCGCGGCTGCTCGGCGCCGACACCACGGTGTTCAATCCTTCCATTCCCTACGCCTTCATCGGCAACGGCTCGCTGACGCTCGTTCCGGGCGTTGCTTCGATCCCGTGGCTCTCGGTGATCGCTTTGCTCGTCATCCTCGTCTCGTGGCTGGTGCTGCGCCGGACCGTGCTCGGCGTGCACATCTACGCGGTGGGCGGCAACGAGAGCGCGGCGCGGCTTGCCGGCATCAAGGTCTGGGCCGTGCTGATCTTCGTCTACGGCGCGTCGGGGCTGCTGGCCGGACTTGGCGGCGCCATGCAGGCGGCGCGGCTCTATGCGGCCAACGGTCTTCAACTCGGCCAGTCCTATGAACTCGACGCCATCACCGCCGTGATCCTCGGCGGCACCTCGTTCGTCGGCGGTATCGGCTCGATCTGGGGCACGCTGGTCGGCGCGCTGATCATCGCGGTGCTTTCGAACGGCCTGATCCTCACCGGCGTCTCGGACATTTGGCAATATGTGATCAAGGGCCTGGTGATCATCGGCGCCGTGGCGCTGGACCGCTATCGGTTGCAAGGCTCGGCCAGAACCTAAGGGGCTCGGCCAGAACCTGAAAGGTGCGGCGCGCAGCTGAGCGCGGGTGGTTCGATGTGAGATTCCGGTACGGCAACTGGTCAGCCGTGCCGGAGATGAAGACAGACCAGGGAGGAAGCCAATGTTGAAGACGATCACGCTTGCCGGCGCCGCGACGGTGCTTGCCCTAAGCACCGCGCCGTCCTTCGCCAAGGAGCTCAAGTCGATCGGCGTTTCGCTCGGCTCGCTGGGCAACCCGTTCTTCGTCGCGCTGTCGAAGGGCGCCGAGTTCGAGGCCAAGAAGGCCAATCCCAATGTGAAGGTCACCACGGTCGGCTTCGAATACGACCTCGGCAAGCAGGTCACCCAGATCGACAATTTCATCGCCGCCGGCGTCGACCTGATCCTGTTGAACCCCGGCGACCCCAAGGCGATCGGACCGGCAATCAAGAAGGCACAGGCGGCGGGTATCGTCGTCGTCGCGGTCGACACCGCGGCCGAAGGCGCCGATGCCACCGTGACCACGAACAACGTCCAGGCCGGCGAGATTTCCTGCCAGTACATCGTCGACAAGCTGGGAGGCAAGGGCGACGTCATCATCGAGAACGGGCCGCAGGTTTCCGCCGTGATCGACCGCGTTGTCGGCTGCAAGAACGTCTTCTCGAAGAATCCCGGCATCAAGGTGTTGTCCAACGATCAGGACGGCAAGGGCTCGCGCGAGGGCGGCCTCACCGTTGCGCAGGGTTACCTGACCCGCTTCCCCAAGATCGATGCCATCTTCGCCATCAACGATCCGCAGGCGATCGGCACCGACCTCGCAGCGCGCCAGCAAAACCGCACCGGCATCGTCATCACCGCGGTGGACGGCGCGCCCGACATCGAGGCCGCGCTGAAGGATCCCGCATCGCTGCAGATCCAGGCTTCCGCGTCACAGGATCCGTTCTTCATGGCGCGGCGCGCCGTGCAGGTCGGTGTCGGTATTCTCAATGGTCAGAAGCCGGCATCGACCGTCGAGCTTCTGCCGTCGAAGCTTGTGACCCGGGACAATGTCGCCGAGTACAAGGGGTGGACGTCGGATCGGTCGCAGTAGCCATTCTGCATCTGTCGCGGGACTTATCGGCCGGTGGCGCTCGGACGGTGCAGGCTGCGCGTCCGAGGCCACTGTGGGCGCGCCGGAAGACGGCCCAGGAAATGCCCGGCAATGGTCTTGCATGACCATTGCGCGGACATCGACGCTCGTCGGCAATCCAGCGATTTCAGGAACTCAAGCGCCAATTCGATTACCTCGCGGGTAATGGAAGGGCTGAAATCCGCGTGCTAGGTTTTCGACCATGAACGCACATGCATCCACGGCGCACGCCGAACGCAGCCAGCCGATCCATATCGGCGACCATTTGCGCGAATGGCGTCAGCGCCGCCGCATGAGCCAGCTCGATCTGGCGGGCGAGGCGGAGATTTCCGCACGGCATCTGAGCTTCGTCGAGACCGGCCGCGCCGCGCCCTCGCGCGACATGGTGCTGAGGCTCGCCGAACGTCTCGACGTGCCCTTGCGCGAACGCAACGTGCTGCTGGTCGCCGCCGGCTTTGCGCCGGCGTTTCCGCAGCGCGCGCTGGAGGATCCTGCCTTGAAATCAGCCCGCCAGGCGATCGACCTCGTCCTCAAGGCACACGAGCCCAATCCGGCGCTCGCGGTGGACCGGCACTGGAACCTGGCCTCCGCAAACCGCATGGTGGCGCCGCTCCTCGACGGCATTCCGCAGCGGCTGCTCGGCCAGCCGTTCAACGTGCTGAGGCTCGCGTTTCATCCCGAGGCGCTGGCGCCGCGCACGGTCAATCTCGCGGAGTGGTGCGGGCATCTGCTGGAGCGGCTGCACCGGCAATGCGAGGCAACGGCCGATCCGGAGCTGATCAAGCTCTACAACGACCTGAAGAGCTACCCGATCCCGGCACGATCGGCGCCGCTGTCGAGCGACAATGTCGCCATCCCCTTCAAGCTGCGCCACAACGGCGAGATACTAAGTTTCTTCTCCACCACCATGGTGTTCGGCACGCCCGTGGACATCACCCTGTCGGAGCTTGCGCTGGAGACGTTCTTTCCGGCCGACGAGCGTACCGCGGAGCGGCTGAAGCAGATGGCAGCAGCTATGACATAGCGCTCTTGCCTCGGGCCGGGTTCGGCCTATCTTTGGGCGAACCCTTAAAGTGCCCGAAGGAGGCGCCTGACATGAGCACGCTGAAACCGCTCCAGATCGACGTCGTCTCCGACGTGGTGTGCCCGTGGTGCTATATCGGCAAGCATCGCATCGAAAGCGCGCTGGCGCTCGTGCCCGACGTTCCGGTCAAGCTGAATTTCCGCCCCTTTTTCCTCAATCCGTGGGTGCCGCGCGAGGGCATCAGCCGCGAGGCCTATCTCACCCAGAAGTTCGGCTCGGTCGAGGCCTATAAGGGCATTGCGGGGCGCGTCGTCGCGGCTGCGAGCGAGGAGGGCCTCGTCTACAAGCCGGAGCTGGTCGCACGTCAGCCCAATACGACCGACTGTCACCGGCTGATCCTGTGGGCCGAAGCGATCGGCAAGGCGCCCGAGATGAAGCAGCGGCTGATGGAGCTGTACTTCCGCGATGGCGGCGACCTCACCGACGTGAACGTGCTGGTGCAGGCGGCCGCTGACGTCGGCCTCGATGCCGACGACGTGCGCAAGCGCCTTGCCACCGACGAGGACGTCGCGCGCGTCTCGGCCGACGCGCAGGAAGCCTCCGAGAAGGGCATCTCCGGCGTGCCGACCTATGTCTTCGCGCAGAAATACGCCGTCTCCGGCGCGCAGGACCCGAACCTGCTCGCCCGCGCCATCCGCCAGGTCTCGGCGGAGATCAACGCGCAGGCGGCGGAGTAGGTTTCGCTTATTTGCGGAGGCGGCGGACCACGCGTCGCGCGGCCTCGTGCGCGGCGTTGAGACCGACCAGTGCTGCGTGAACGAGCGGCACGACCGGATCGTTCCGCCGCAGCGGAATCAGCACGTCACCGATCGCAAAGCGCCCGCGCCAGATCGGGTTGATCATGGGGTGGTCGGCGCTCGCGGTGGAATCCGCGGTGGCGATGGCGGGGTTGGCGCAGAAATGACGGGTGAGGTCGAGCGTGAGCTGCACGCCCGGCGAATATCTTGCAAAGCGTTCGTCGATGCCGAGCTTGAAGAAGAAGGCGCGGTCCTGATGGCGCAGCACGATGCCGGCGGCGACCGGAATCGTGCCGGCGCGCAGCATGACGATCTCGCACTGCGCAGTCTCTGCCAGCGCCGGCACCGCGCGGCGGATGAAGGTCGCATCGCCCGCATGCTGGATCAGCGCGGTGCCGCGCTTGCCCTTCCAGCCGCTGGCTTCGAGCTGCAAGAATGTTTCGAGTGCGGGCCCGATCTCGTCAGGCCGGCGCGCGACCTCGAACACGACGGGGCCGTGCTCTTCGAGACGATGGCGCTGGCGACGCAGCTCCTTGAGCTTCCTGGCGCCGAGCGCTTCGCGCAGCAGCGTCTCGCCGTCCTGCGTCGCATCGAGGCTGGCGCGGATGTAGGAGCTGAGAACACGCGGCTTCAGGCCGTCGCGATTGAGAGCCTGTTTGAGCGACGCCATGGCCGCGCCGTCGAGCGCGACGTCGTTCAGCACGAGCGCATGCGCGCCGGTCTCTCGCGCCTGCTGCAGCAGACGCGTCGCCGCCTCGATCGGCGCGTCGCGGTCGATCAGCGGGCTGCACAGCGTGCCATAGGGATGCGCGCTCACCAACGCGGGCAGGGGAATCTTCCATGCCCGCCACAGCGAGATCACCGGCATCAGCCCGATCAGTCGCGTCGAAGATCCGTCGAATGCGGGCAGTGCCGAGGCCCCCGTGCGGCCGCGCGCGGTCGCGCTGACGGCGAGTTCCCAGGCGGGCAGGTAATATCCGTTCGGCTCGACCGCCCGCTGCGCGAGCGCGCGCCATTGGCCGGCTTCAATTGCATCAAGCGGGACGAGCGCGCGCGTCGTCGTGGCATGCTTTGCCGATGCCGGATTGATCGCTGCCTGGTGCGCGATGTCGACCACGTCCCGTCGTCCCCGTTCACGCGGGCTGAGCCCGGGTTACGCGGTCGTCCTTAGCGCAAAGATTGGAAAATCCCGTTGGGATACCGCTTCAATTCGAGCGGTAGTGTTAACGTCTCGTTCAGCATCCGGCGGCAGCCGCCGGATGCGCCATGGCATGTGGGAGCTACTGCTCGCCCGGCACGAAATGATCGCGGGCGCTTGCGCGTCCGCCACCGGCGGTGTCGGTGATGGCGATGCCGACGTCGCGGGAGGTCTTCGGCAGGTCGCCGGGGCCGACCTGCACCGACAGCCTGACCTCGCGGGTCTGATCCTGCCCGACCTCGATGACGGGCTTGCCGTCGGAGCCGGCTTCGATGCCGGCGACGCGAACGGTGGCGCCGGGCAGGCCGGAGACCTCGAGCGCAAACGATCGCTGCGCGCCCTTGTTGAGGATACGGACGGTGTAGTCGTTGCGCACCCCGCCATCCGAGAGCTGGACGAAGAGGGGATTGCGCTCATGCAGCACGTTGACGTCCATCGTCGTACGCGTCGCGAGGGCATAGAGCATGATGCCGCCGACGATGGCGATGGCCGCGGCATAGGTCAGCGTGCGCGGACGGATGATGCGGTAGAGCGGCGCCTTGCCCTCGCGCCGGCGCTGCATGTTGATGTCGGTATCGTAGCCGATCAGGCCGGCGGGCCGGCCGATCTCGCGCATCACGTTGTCGCAGGCGTCGATGCACAGGCCGCACTGGATGCAGCCGAGTTGGATTCCGTTGCGGATGTCGACGCCGGTCGGGCAGACATTTATGCACTGATGGCAATCGACGCAGTCACCGGCGCGATCGCCATGCGCGCGGGCCGCGTCCGCCTTCTTCACCGACATGCGCGGCTCGCCGCGGTCGCGGCGATAGGTGACGTTGAGCGCCCATTCGTCGGTCAGCGCCGCCTGGATGCGCGGCCACGGACACATGTAGATGCACATCTGCTCGCGGGCGTGACCGGCAAAGACATAGGTCGTGGCGGTGAGGATGCCGATCCAGAGATAGGCGATGAACGGGGCCTGGAAGGTAGCGAGCTCCTTCACCAGCGTCGGCGCGTCGGAAAAATACAGCACCCAGGCGCCGCCGGTCCACCAGGCGATCATGATCCAGAGAAAGTGCTTCAGCACGACCTTCCGGATGTGATCGAACGTCCAGTAGCGCTTGTCGCCCTGCATGCGCTCGCGCCGGTCGCCCTCGACCCAGCGCTCGACCGCGTAGAACAGGTCGGTCCACACCGTCTGCGGGCACATGTAGCCGCACCACAGCCGGCCGGCGACCGCGTTCATCAAAAACAGCGTCATCGCCGCGATGATCAAGAGCCCGGTGAAATAGTAGACCTCCTGCGGCCACAGCTCGATGAAGAAGAAGTAGAAGCGCCGATGCGGAAGGTCGATCAGCACCGCCTGGTCCGGCAGGCCGGGTCCGCGATTCCAGCGCACGAAGGGCAGGAGATAGTAGGTCCCGAGCGTGACGCAGAGGATCGCCCATTTGATGCGGCGGAAAGGGCCCTGGACGGATTGCGGATAGACCTTCTTCCGCTTCTCGTAGAGAGGTCCCTCGATGAAGGTGTCGTCGCTCATGGTCGGCCTCTGCAATCTGCGAATGGTTTCACGCAATCTCGGCGACGACTTGCTTCAGCAACTCGCGAACCTGTCCGGCGACGGCGCCGAGCTTCGGATTCTCGATCGCCGCCATCGAGGCGACGGGATCCACTGCCGAAATCTCGACCTTGCCGCCCTCCCGCTGCTGAACTACGACGTTGCAGGGAAGCATCGTACCGATCTTGTCCTCGAGGGTCAGCGCCTCATAGGCGAGCTTGGGATTGCATGCTCCGAGGATGAGGTAGGGTCGAAACTCGGCCCCGAGTTTCTTGTTCAGGGTATCCTTGACGTCGATTTGGGTGAGCACGCCGAAGCCATGGTGCTTCAGCGCTGCGGTCGTGGCCGCAACCGCTGCGTCGAACGGCAGGTCGACCGTTTTCGAGAAGTGATAGGTCATGGACTGTCTCCGTGGAATTGGGCTGTCTTCGCCGCGTCGCGCTCAGGAGAACGCGCAGCCGCTGCTCAGGCCGAGCTTCTTGAACACGATCGCAGCGGGGCAGAAGCCCGTGAACGAGGCCTGCAGCATGTTCAGCCCGGCGAACGCCGTCAGCAGATACCAGTACGCATTCACGTAGGTGCCCAGTGCGAGTCCAAGCAGGACGACGAAACCTGCGAAGGCGAGAACGGCTTTGTCGACATTCATGGCATGCTCCTCTTTGACTATGTTGGCGTTACGAACGGGTCAGGCTGGCTTGGGTCCAAGCCACAATGCTGCGTGCATCCATCGCGCCGGCGTGGCGGGCGATCTCGCGTCCGCCGCGCATCAGCAGCAAGGTCGGGATGCCGGTGATGTTGAGGCGCGACGACAACGCAGGAGCGTTGTCCGAATTGAGCTTCAACAGCCGGATCTGCGGCTCCAGTTGCTGCGCGGCGCGTTCGAACATCGGCGCCATGGCGCGGCATGGCCCGCACCAGGGCGCCCAGACGTCGACCAGAACGGGAATGTCGCTGTTGACGACATGACGTCCAAAGGCTTCCTCGTCCACCTCGATGGGATGGCCGGTAAACATCGGCTGGTGGCAGGCGCCGCAGCGCGCGCCTTCCGGCGTACGCTCGGCTGGCAGGCGGTTGGTCCGCCCGCAATGCCCACAGACGATCTGGCGTGTCTCGCTCATGTGCCCGTCCGGACCTCCTTGATCTTGGCGATGTTCAGCTTGTCGAGCAGGAAGCGTTCATAGAACGGTTCGCTCTCGCCGCGTCGCATCTTGCGGAGGAAATACTTCTCGAAGGCGACCTTGGCGTAGTGCACCCACTCGCCCTTGGACGACCAGTTGACATTACGCGGCGGAATCTGCGGTTGCGCCAGGAAGGCGACGCCGGAATCGCCGAAATCGGCAAGGCAGATCGCATTCCAGGTCGGCTGGGCGCTCGGCTCCCTGCCCCGGAGCAGGGCGCCGATATTCAGCGCGGTCGCGGTCACCATGGATTCGATCATGAAGCCGGTTTTCGGCACGCCTACCGACACCGGCGTTGCACCGACCGGCGCGATTGCCACGCAGACGCCGACGGCAAAGACATTTGGGAAGGCGGGGTTGCGCTGGTGCTTGTCGACTATTACGAAGCCGCGCGGGTTGGTCAGCTTGTCGATGCCGCGAACCGCCTCGACGCCGCGGAACGCGGGCAGCATCATGGAATATGCAAAGGGCAGCTCGTGTGTCTTGTACACCGCGCCGCCCTCGCCGAGCTCTTCGACGACCATCTTGCCCGCCTCGACGCCCTTGACGCGTGCGTTGGTAATCCACTTGACGTGCTTCTCGCGCATCTCGCCTTCGAGAAGGCCCTTGGTGTCGCCGACGCCGTCCAGGCCGAGGTGGCCGACATAGGGCTCCGAGGTGACGAACGTCATGGGGACTTGATCGCGTAGCTTGCGCCGGCGCAACTCGGTTTCCAGGATGAACAGGAATTCGTACGCCGGGCCGAAGCAGGAGGCCCCTTGGACCGCGCCGATCACGACCGGGCCGGGACGGGCTGCGAGCTTTTCGAATGCGTCCTTGGCGTGCGAGGCGTGATCGACGTGGCAGATTGATTGCGTGTGGCCTTGCGGGCCCAGGCCGGGAATCTCGTCGAAGGCAAGCTCGGGCCCCGTCGCGACGACCAGATAGTCGTAGTTGATCGACGTGCCATCGCCGAGTTCGACGCGGTTCTCGGTCGGGTGCAGGCGCTTGGCGCCCTGCGTCAGCAGCCGCACGCCCTTGCGCTTCATGATGTCAACGAGATCGATCTCGATCTCATCGCGCTTTCGCCAGCCGACCGCGACCCAGGGGTTCGATGGGACGAAGTGATAGATAGCGCCCTGCGAGATCACGCTCAGACGATCGTCCTTTCCGAGCTGGGGCAGCAATTCATAGGCCATCAGCGTCCCGCTAAGACCGGCTCCAATTACGACAACTTCCGCCATGGGTTACCTCCGCTGGATAAACGGCTCCGCCAGTTGGGCCTGGCTGTTCTGCCGCGACGCTTGACAAGATATTCATAAATTCGTATATACGCAAGTATGAAAATAGATAGCGAAACCATGGAGCGGGCGGCCGACCAGGCGAGCGACCTGTTGAAGGCGCTTTCCAACCGCCACCGGCTTCTCATCATCTGCCAGCTCATCGAGGGTGAGCGCTCGGTCGGCGAACTCGCCGAGTTCCTGAACCTGCGAGACTCCACGGTCTCTCAGCATCTTGCGCTCCTCCGCAAGGATGGCCTTGTGTCATCACGTCGCGACGCGCAGACGATTTTCTATTCGATCGCGAGCGAGCCGGCCCGCGAGATCCTGAAGACGCTCTATCAGGTGTTTTGTGCACCCAAGTCCGCAAGGTCGAAGTGAAATCTACGAGCGCTCAAGTTGCGGCGCGTTGAGCAAGATCAACGCGCGACCCCGATAAAGCTGAACGAAATCACACACAAGGACACCGCGCCGCGGTGTAATGGTTCCATGATCGCCCGGACACGCCCCATGCGACTCCTAGGATTGTTGGCGGTTCTTGCGGCCACCGCCCTGCAGACCGGTCTCGCCGCTGCGGAAGCGTTCACCGTGACACAGCACCCCGTCGCAGACGAAAAGGCCGTGTTTGCAACGGTGGAGAGTGTCAGCGTGGTGCCCGCGCGCGGACGTATCGGCGGAATTGTGGTCCAGCTCAATGTCAGGGAAGGGGATCCTGTTACTGCCGGCCAGGCGATCGCGATCATTGGTGACGAGAAGCTGGCCCTTCAGATGAAGGCCCTCGATGCGCAGATCGAGGCGCTCCAGGCTCAAGCCAATCAGGCGCAGATCGATTTCTCGCGGATCGAAGGCCTTGTCGAACGCGGCACCCTCCCGCGCGTCAAGCTTGACGAGGCGAGGACCGCGCTGAACGTCGCCGAGAACGGGCTGCGCGCGAAGACCGCCGAGCGCGCCGTGATCGCGCAGCAGCTCAGCGAGGGTCAGGTGCTGGCGCCTTCCGGTGGCCGGGTGTTGAGAAAGCTCGTGACTGTCGGCTCTGTGGTGATGTCCGGCGACGCGATCGTCACCGTCGCGCAGCAGCACTTCAAGTTGCGGTTGCGGGTGCCGGAGCGGCACGCGCGTCTGCTCAAGGCCGGCGACAGGATTCGGGTCGACGGCGCCGAGCTTGGTGAGGATGCGTCCAAATGGGGCGTCATCGATCTCGTCTATCCGCAGATCGAGGAAGGTCGTGTCATTGCAGACGCCAGCGTCCAGGGTCTCGGCGAATACTTCGTCGGGGATCGGCTGCGGGTGTGGATCTCCGGCGGCCTGCGGCAGGCATTCGTCATTCCGGCAGGCTACGTGACGACCCGGTTCGGGATCGACTACGTGCGGCTTCAGAAGGCGGGCGGGGTTGTCGACGTGCCGGTGCAGCGCGGTCGCGAGCTGCCGACGCCCGCGCTTCCCGATGGGCTTGAGATCCTGTCCGGCATCCGTGCCGGCGACCAATTGGTGCGGCCGTGAATCTCGGACTCTCGGGCCGGCTTACCAAGGCGACGATCGCCTCGCCGTTGACACCGTTGTTCCTGCTCGCGGCGCTCGTGGTCGGCCTCATCGCCGTAGTGGTGATCCCGCGTGAGGAAGAGCCGCAGATCAGCGTGCCAATGGTCGATATCCGCGTCAATGCCGATGGCTTGCGCGGTCCCGACGCAGTTGAACTCGTCACGAAGCCGCTGGAAGCGATCGTCAAGGGCATCGACGGCGTCGAGCATGTCTACAGCCAGACCGAGGACGACCGCGTGATGGTCACCGCGCGGTTCCTGGTCGGAACGAAGTCGGAGGATGCGATCCTCCGCGTCCATGAGAAGATCCGCGCCAATATCGATCGCATCCCAGTCGGCATCCCCGAACCGCTGATCGTCGGTCGTGGCATCAATGATGTCGCGGTGACGGTATTGACACTGGCGCCGAAGCCAGAGGCGGCCGGGCGCTGGACGGACAAGGACCTGTTCGAGCTCGCCGACAAGCTGCGCTCGGAGCTCATAAAGATCGACAGCATCGGACTGACCTACATCTCTGGCGGCGCGGCGCAGCAGATCAGGGTCGAGCCAGATCCGGAAAAATTGTCGCTGTTCGGCGTCACCCTGCAGCAGCTCGTGGCCAAGGTGAAGGACGCCAATCGCTCGTTCCTGGCTGGCCAGGTCCGCGATGCCGGCGTCGTGCGCAATGTCGCGGCCGGCCAGACGCTCGCGGGCATTCCCGACATTGGATTGCTCTTGATCTCGACGCGCGACGGTCGGCCGGTCTATGTCAAGGACGTCGCTTCCGTCATCATCGGACCAAATACGGCCGAGCATCGGGTCTGGAACGACGCGCGCGACGAGAAGGGGCAGTGGACGCGTGTACCCGCGGTCAGCCTGGCGCTCGCCAAGCGCGCCGGCGCCAATGCAGTCGTGGTCTCGGCCGACATCGGCCGGCGCCTCGAGGGATTGAAGGGGCGCCTCATTCCCGACGACGTTCAGGTAACGGTGACGCGCGACTATGGCGAGACTGCCAACGAGAAGGCCAACGAACTCCTATTCCACCTTGGGCTCGCCACGGTCTCGATCGTGGTGCTGATTGCGATCGCGATCGGATGGCGCGAGGCGGTTGTGACCTTCGTCGTCATTCCGACGACCATCCTGCTCACGATGTTCGCGGCCAACCTGATGGGTTACACCATCAACCGGGTCAGTCTGTTCGCGCTGATCTTCTCGATCGGCATCCTGGTCGATGACGCCATCGTCGTGGTTGAGAATATCGCGAGGCATTGGGGCATGCGCGACGGCCGGCCGAGATTGCAGGCGACGATCGAGGCGGTGGCGGAGGTCGGTAACCCGACTATCGTTGCCACGCTCACGGTGGTCGCTGCGCTGTTGCCCATGCTGTTCGTCTCTGGATTGATGGGCCCTTACATGGCGCCGATCCCGGCGAATGCCTCGGCGGCGATGCTGTTCTCCTTCTTTGTCGCGATGGTCGTAGCACCCTGGCTCATGCTCAAGCTGGCGCCGAGAACTGAGGCTGCAGGGATCGAGGCCGGCCACCAGGAAGGGCGGCTGGGGCGGCTCTATCGGCGCTTTGCCACTCCCATCGTTCGGAGTAAGCGCGCCGCCTGGATCTTCCTGCTCGGCGTCGGCATAGCGACTCTGCTGTCAATGATGCTGTTCGCGACCAAGTCGGTCACGGTGAAGCTGCTGCCGTTCGACAACAAGTCGGAAATCGCCGTTGTGGTCGACCTTCCGGAAGGGGCGAGCCTGGAGGCGACCGAGCGCACGCTGTTCGGCGCGGCGGAGATCGCGCGGCAATTGCCGGAGGCCACCTCGCTACAATCCTATGCCGGCACGCCGGCGCCGTTCAATTTCAACGGCCTGGTGCGGCACTATTATCTGCGCGAAAAGCCAGAGATGGGCGAGCTGCAGGTTAACCTGGCCGCCCGCGGCGAGCGCAATCGGGCAAGCCATGATATCGCTCTGGAGCTGCGGCAAAGGCTGAAGGCGCTTGACATCCCGAAGGGCACCAGCATCAAGGTGGTCGAAGTGCCGCCCGGGCCGCCGGTGCTGGCGACGCTGTTGGCCGAAATCTACGGTCCCGACGCCGCGACGCGCCGCGCTGTGACGGCCGAGCTGAAGAAGGTCTTTGCCGAGGTCCCCTTCATCGTCGATGTGGACGATTCCATCGGCGAGAAGCGGCCGCGGCTGCGGCTGTCGATCGACCAGGACCGGCTCGAGTTTTTCGGCGTCGAGCAGCGCGATGTCTATGACACGATCCAGGCATTGTTCGGCGGCATCTCGATCGGCTACTCGCATCGTGGCGAGGATCGCAACCCGATCGAGATCGCGGTGCATCTCGGCAAGCGCCACTTGGTCTGGGACGAGGCACTGGCCTCGACACCGGTGCCGGCCAACACGCTGCCCGGCAGCAAGACGGTCGTCGAGCTGGGCCAGGTCGTGAAGGCGACCATGGAGGAGGGCTCGCCGACGATCTTCCGCCGCGACGGGCGCTTCGCCGACATGGTGATGGCTGAGCTTGCCGGGCGTTTTGAAGCGCCACTCTACGGCATGCTGGCTGTTGCGGATCGCGTGGATGCGCATGATTGGGGCAATCTGCCGAAGCCTGCGATCAGCCTGCACGGTCAGCCGACCGATGAATCCCGTCCCACTTTGCTGTGGGACGGCGAATGGGAGATCACATGGGTGACGTTCCGCGATATGGGTGCCGCCTTCGGTGCAGCCATTCTCGGCATTTACGTGCTGGTCGTCGCTCAGTTCAAGAGCTTCCGCCTGCCGCTCGTGATCCTGACGCCGATCCCGCTGACGCTGATCGGCATCCTGGTGGGACATTGGCTGCTGGGCGCGCCGTTCACGGCCACCTCGATGATCGGCTTCATCGCGCTTGCCGGCATCATCGTGCGCAACTCGATTCTGCTTGTCGATTTCATCCGGCACAGTGGCGGGGAAGGCAAGTCGCTTCGTGAGGTCGTGCTTGAAGCCGGCGCCGTTCGTTTCAAGCCGATCTTGCTGACCGCACTTGCCGCCATGATCGGCGCCGCGACCATCCTGCTCGATCCGATCTTCCAGGGATTGGCGATCTCGCTTCTCTTCGGGCTCGCGTCCTCGACGCTGCTCACCGTGCTCGTCATCCCTGCGATCTACGTCGCCCTGCGCACGCCGCACAAGGCGGCTTCCACGACAACTAAATCCAGCTAGCGAGGATTTGATGGACAAGAACTACGTTGATATCACCCGGAATATCTCCGCCAATCTGCGCAAGCTGCGGAGTGACATTCCCGACACCATGAAGGGATTTGCCGCGCTGGCCCAGGCCGCGACGCGTGACGGCGCGCTGGACAAGAAGACCAAAGAGCTGATGGCGCTGGCGCTCGGCGTCGCCGCGCATTGCGACGGCTGCATCGGCTTTCACACCGAGGCCCTCGTCAAGCTCGGTGCAACGCGCGAGGAGATCGAGGAGACGCTCGGCATGGCGGTCTATATGGGCGGCGGGCCGTCGCTGATGTACGCCGCCGATGCGATCGCAGCCTACGAGCAATTTCAGCAGCAATCGGTTGCCGCCTGACGCCTGTGACCGGATGCAATCATATGTGATGGGACCGGGCGAGTTGCCTCGTCCGGTCCCATCCGTCTTGGTTCTAATGATTACCAGCGGTCGCCGCCGACACCGACGCCCACGCTGACACCGGGCGCGCGAATGCCGACGCCGCCTCGCGGGCCGTCGTCCCAGTCGCGATAGGTGCGGCGCTCATAATAGCGCTCGCGCGGCATGGTGTTGTAGGAGTCGCGCACGATCACGCGCGCCCCGCCGCGGGTACGATAGCAATTGCCGGCGTCATCGCAGACGAGCCGGACTTCCTGAATGAGATCGGGGTTGACGTATTCGCTGGTCGTGTAGATGTCGGCAGCCTTCGCGCCGCTCGCCGCAGCGAGGGCCGCGACGCCCGCCAGCAGTGCAATCGAAAATGTCCGCATCATATCCTCCTCCGAAACTGCCCACTGCGGTAACAAGAATGGGAGGCGGCGATCGTTCCGGCCCAAATGCAGGATTTTCCCGGAACTGGATTTGGCACGTCGGCAATGTTCCCGGGGGCGAAACCCATCAATCCGGCGAATCATCATGATTGCTTGGAGCCGTTTGCCGATTTCCTTTCTGGGGGAGGCTGAAGCGCTACTGGATGCCGACGGCCGCCATGATCGTCCAAGCCGGCCTTAACGGCGCACGTCCAAATGACATTCACCCTCAACTGCCGGTATCGCGATTGCTCTTCATGATGCAGCTTGAGCGAGCGGAAACGCCGATCGGGTCTCGGATGCCCTCAGGATATTCCACCTTACACAGAGCTGACGGCGCCGCTTGTTCCTAGATCGGCTCGTAGGTCTCGGTCCCGCAGATGTCGTCGGCTTCTGCGCGCCGGCGATCGACGACCTTTCCGCCGCTGATGGTCACGATGTAGGTCTGGGCACCGAGCGCGGAGCCGGTTGCGGAGGTGAGCTGCGCGCGGACGCAGGCCGTCCAGCCGGGTCCTCGCACCTCACGATGCGGCGGGGCGACGTGCACCTCGCGCGGATAGGACGTGTTGACGAAGACGACATCGATCTGCTCGCGCACCACGCGCTTGACGTCGGGGGGCGGCTCGGGCGGTGGCTGCTCGGTTTCCTTCATGCGCATGAACTCGGGCACCGGCGCGCGGCTGTCGGCAAAGCCGCAGGCACCGAGCGCGAGCGCGCCGGCCAGCAGCGCCGCATGAGCAATGATCCGCAACATCCGTGAAGGTCCCCCTGCGGGCCAACAGATAGGCACGAATGCGATCTGGCAAAATCCCGGCCGATCAAGATTTGCTGAAGGCCTGGAACCCCCGGCATTTGCTATTACGGGATTGCGGGCTAGTTTGTATCCCAGACGAGGGGGATTGCACCAATGAGGATTTTGGTCATAGCGGCGGCGGTGCTGGCGCTGACGGTTGCCTCGGCGCAGGCGCAGATGGGTGGCGGCAGACGCCAGCCGAACGAAGGCGCCCAGAAGACGGACAACAAGCCCAAGGTCGACGAGAAGGCCTACAAGGCCGCGCTTGAGCGCATTCCGGAGCCCAAGGAGAAGTACGATCCGTGGAGCGGAGCCCGTCCGCCTGAACCTGCCAAGAAGCCCAAATGAGCGCGATGGGCACTGGCGACACGCCTGTGCCGTTTGACCGCTCGCATCGCGCTGTTCTTGCCGTCGTCGCGGCCGGGCAACGCGTGAGAAGCGTCGGGGTGGCGATGGGGCGACAAGCGCCCGAACGATAGCGGGCACGCCTCGATACTGGCGACAGTCGGCGCGACGCCGTGATCCGGCCGACCAGGCAGGGTCTTGTCGTCGTGCTCGACCGCGACACCGGCGAGCCGATCTGGCCGGTCGAGAGCGAGATGGTCGCAGTCGATCTGACGGCCGGCAGGATTCTCCGGCGCTCGGCGCCGCCGATGATCTCGAACGTCCCAGTGCAAGAGTTTGCGGCATCGCCGGCGATCGCACGCGCGATGGCGGGCCTGCGCCTTGCGCCGCTGCCATCGTAGCAGGCACTCATAACCGCATTGTGGATGCGATACGAACAGTCGTTCACAATCGTGCGCGCTATTGCACGAAAGCGAGACCGACGCGCCTGTCGCTGCGCCATACGGGGCGGCAAGTCCGCACGAAATTCTCGCGCGCGATCGAGAGTGTGAACGATTGCGGCAATGTGACGGGGGTCTCGAGGTCGATCGCCACGCCGCCCGCGGACATGTTTCGCACGGTGCACGCGATGCCGTTGTTTTCAAAGGTGATCGTTCCACCCTTGAAAACACGGTAACGTTGGGCTGCACGCTTCTCGGTCATCTGCGTTAATCCACAATGATGATTGTGAAGTAGTGCATAGAAATTACGTTGAACTAAACTCAATACTGGCGCTATTTGCACAGCGCTTCAGACTTCGTTTACGACGTTGAAGCGGTCAGTCACGTCCCGACGACTTTCCTCACAAGCCTTTCCTTTGTGGCCTTACGCGCCGATGGAGATTCCGATGAAGACCATGCTTTCGATCCTGTTCGCCGCAGCGCTCTCGCTGTCGTCGATGCCCGCCCACGCCGTCAAGTGGGACCTCTCGACCATGACCTGCAAGCAATTCCTCGAGAGCGGCGAAGACAACATCGCGGTCGTGCTGACCTGGATGGACGGCTGGTACAAGGGCGACGAGGACAACGCGATCATCGACACCGAGGTGTTCATCGAGAACGCCAAGAAGTTCGGTGCCTATTGCGGAAAGAATCCGACCGTCAGCGTCGTCACCGCAGCGGACGAGATCCTCGGCAAGTAACTCTTGAAGCGGACTGAAGTGCGGACGCAATCGCGCTTCGGCCTCTCGCTTCGATGCGAACGTGATGGAGAGCCGCGATGCGCCTTGCGTTCACGCGGCTCTCTTCATTTTTCGTGGGGCTCATCCCGGCAACATCGCGAACGCGCTCGACACCATCGCCACCGGCTTGTTGTCGGCGGCCGAGAGCAGCGTGACGCGGCCAAAGCTCATGGTGCGCCCGAGCCGCACCACGCGGGCGTCTGCGAGCACGTCCGACGAGGTGGCGGCGCGCATGAAATGCGTGGTCTGGTCGACCGTCGTCATCGGACGGTAGCCGCGATTGGCGGCGAGGATTGCGATCACCATCGCGGTGTCGGCGAGGGCCATCAGCGCCTGGCCACAGACCACGCCGCCGTTCCGGCACAGCCGCTCCGAAAACGCCATCCGGAGCAGCGCGCCTGGCTGCCAGTCCGTCACATCCGCGGGCTGCGCGTGCTCGATGCGCTCGACCGACAGGTTGAGATCCTGGACCCAGGGTGCAAAGACCTCGCCGAGGATGCGTCTGGCCTCGGTGATGCCGAACTCGGCTTCTGGCTGCGATGGCATTGCTGTCGTGTCCTCCATTGTTGCCGGATGTTTCGGCCATTCTGCGCGGATCGGCGCGGCAAAGTCACCCGGTCTGATGCCGTTCCGGTCGGCTTGAAAATGCCCGACTTCGCCCGATATGATGCCTTGGTTGGGTAAGGGTGGGTTATGTTGCGTCGGTATGTCCTCGTCTTTTGTCTGATTGCGCTTGGTCTGGCGCTGAACGGGTGCACCAGGTGCGGCCCGATCTGGGACGACTGGCTGCACGCGCCGAAATCGTGCCGATCGTAGCGGTTCCTGCGGCCCCTCAGCGGCCGCGCAAGGATGACAAGGCACGGGCGATCCGCGCTTCCATGAATGGTCTAAGGAGTCAAAGATGAAGCTTTTCCGTATGGCGGCGGTGCTGCTGGCCGTGCTGGCGGGACCGGCCTACGCGCAAATGCCCAATCTCAATTTGCTGCAGGAGGGCCCGGGCAAGACCCCGGAGGAGAAGGCCGCGGAAGCCGAGCGTGACAAGGCCTACAAGGAAACGCTGAAGAAGATTCCGGACGCCAAGGCGTCCAACGACCCCTGGGGCGGCATGCGCTCCGATCCGCCGAAGCAGGCTGCGCCGAAGGCGTCCGCCGCAACCACCGGCGCGCCGAAGAAGACCAAGACCGGCACGGCCGCCAACTGAAGCTGGCGGCCGGAGGCGGCATGCGCCTTTCGGCCGGGACTCCTCATCGTCCGGCCCGCTCCCTACATTATTGGCAGGTGTTGCGTAGAGGAGGACAGGTCATGGCCGATCGTCCGCGAGATCTCGCCGAGCGGATGGCGCGCCGGCGCAGGATCGGCGGCAAGCCGGGCGAGCGCACCGGCGACGGCTATCTGCGCGAGACTTTCACGCTGCCGCGCGCGGCGGCGCGGGCGAGGGCGCAGGCTTTCTTCGCCCGCTACCCCAAGGCCGGCTATATGAGCGCGGTCGAGACCTGGCGCGAGCTGCCCGGCGGCGACATCGAATTCACCATGCGGCGGCTGCCCAGCGCCGATTGAGGTCCGCGTCTAGTCGAGCGTCTCGGCGACGATGCGGATGCGGAACACCGGCTCCTTGGCCTCGTCCAGGAGCTCCATGTGCCATTCGGAGTTT
Source organism: Bradyrhizobium sp. 1200_D9_N1_1 (assembly GCF_052075915.1). Lineage (NCBI taxonomy): Bacteria > Pseudomonadati > Pseudomonadota > Alphaproteobacteria > Hyphomicrobiales > Nitrobacteraceae > Bradyrhizobium > Bradyrhizobium sp. 1200_D9_N1_1. The sequence goes on from NZ_CP197226.1 coordinate 3,653,155, forward strand.
TCCTGGAGCTTGCGGGCGATGCCAGCGGCCATGTCGGCGCAGGCGCTGGTCATCTCCTTCCAGGCCAAATCGCGATCGGCAAATTCCGACGCCTGGTCCGCACAGCCGGAATAGCGGCCGTTTCGGATTCGAAAGAAATAGAGCGGCATGGCTGGCCCGATCGCGTGACGGCCCCGCCCCCAAGGCCGTGGCGCGCAGTGCAATCCCAAACCACAGGCAGATCAATTCCGGGCGGCTACGGGATGCGCCGGGGCGCCGCCGATCTGGTGCGTCCGGTTCAGGCCGTGTTGTTCAGGCTGTCTTGCGCCCGATGGCCTTCAGTTCCCGATCGATGCGCAGCTGCACCCGCCGGATCGCCAGCTGGTCGATCTTGGTCTCGGTCTTGCCGGTCTTGACCTGCTCGCCGATTCGGAACTGCCATTGCCAGATTCCAGGAATGGCCGTCTTGGCGACGGTGAACTCGATGCCCCTGTGATTCATGGTTACCTCCCCACGATTCACCTTCGATCACTCTAACATGGTGAGCGTGATTATATTCCCGGGACAAGCAAAATCCGCTGTTAAGCCTTGGACAGTTCACGGAAATTTCGAAAGCGCGCGCGCTCCGAAGCAAACGAAATCGCATTCCGAAAGATGCCAGCCCGCCAAGCGGTGCAAGTCCATCGCCCGCTGCGCTGATGCAGCTGTGCGCGGCTCAGGAACTCTGTTCATGGTCGGAGAACCACGGGGCCATTCGATGGTCATCGGTTAACGATCGGTTGCTCCAGGACTCAGCGCCGGGAATCTTCGCGTCGATGGCCGCAGGCGACATGTCAGGTTGAACGCGGGAGTGGCGAGACATCCTGCGCTCCATCGCAGATGTGAGGAACCGCAACTGTGCGGGCGCGGCTATTCGAAGCGAGCATGTGCGCTTGAAGCATTTCCACTTTTGCGTGCCGGGCACCTATGCTGTGCTGACATCGAAGCACGGCACGAGCACGCCGTCAGCGAAGAGGACCGCGTGAACTGGCTGAGGCGTCTTGCGTTACGTTGGGGTGTACGGAAGTTCTCGCTGGTCTGTCCGCATTGCCGGCATCCGGCGTCGTCCCCGACATTCAGGCGCGGCCGCTTCATGCTCGGTGACGAGACGCTCGTCTGCGAAGAGTGCGGCGAGGCCAGCCTCGTCACCTTCTGGCGCTTCGAAGGATTGTCGTGCTGCTCCGATCGCACCGAGCCGATGCGGGGCGCGCCGCTGTCCAACGCGCGGCACTGACTGACGATCCCGATCGAACGGGAAGAGTCCAGGCCCGCCGCGATGCGGGCCCCCGCATGTGCCTTGCTTGGCCTCGTGACGGCAAGCAACATGGGCGCGTCATGCTCGGCATTCCCCGCCGCTATAGTCATTTCGTCTTCGGTGTCCTCCAGTCCGGACTGACCTCGCTGATCGCGGCGGGGATCGCCAGCCTGCCCGCTGACGGCGCGATGCTGTTCGCCCGGCACTGGATGGTGTCATGGCTGATTGCATGGGCCGCGATGCTGCCCGTGGTGCTGCTGGCGGCGCCCGCGATCCGCGCCTTCTCGCTGCGGCTGACGCGGGAGGAGAGGGGTTCGTGAACCGGCCGGCATGAAAAAAACCCGCCCGGGGAGAGCCAGGCGGGTCAGAGGTTATTGGAGGCTGAGGTGCTGGGCTGCAACACCATAAGCCGGACGACCCTAGCGGGCTGAGCTTACGACAGCCTGACAAGTCCGCGAATCGAATCCTGGCCGGCGCCCACCCATGCCCGCAAACAGAAAACCCCGCTCGGTGGTGAGCGGGGTCGTCGGTTGGGTATGGAGGCCCGGTGTTGGTCCACCGGGCGGGACGACATTAGGCGATCAGGCTTACGGGTGCCTGACGGCCGCATCGAGGCCCGCGCGGGAGAGAGCCGCAGACTGGCCCCGCACCGGTCCCAATTTGGTCACCCGATCGCAACACTCGAGCCACAGCCGCAAGCGAGATTCCGCAAGGTCCGGTGCTGCCATGGGGGAAACGTGGCACGCCGGCAACGGGGTGGCATCATGGATAACGTAGAGCGGTCGTTCGCCGCCGCGACGGCGATTGGCTTCGTCGTGCTGGTGATCGGCATCGGGCTGCTGGCGCTGATGTAGGTCCGGCCGGCATGCGCGGGTGGGGAGATGGCAGCGGGGCCAGGCCGGCATGCGCCGGCGGCTGGCACTGTCTTTCAAGAAATTGGAAAACAACCCCATGCACAGTAGCTGGGCCGGGGATTTTGCTGTTCGATCAATGATTTGGCGGTAGTATTTAGGTACCTGTAGCATGCGATCGTCCCTGAGGCGGGCGCTGCCTGTCACTTCGCCGGCGCGCCTGGTCGGCTCCAAAGCCGGTCGCTAATGAACCTTGATCACGTCCAGGGGCAAATGGAGCTCGGCGGCACGCTCCTGGCGGTCCTTCTTGCGGAACTCGTTTTCCTTCCGCTCGAACTTGACCATCTCCTCATGCGCCGCCTCCAGCAGGCGATTGCGCCTGGTTGCATCCTGGTGCGTGTTTTCCGTCATGACCGAGATCCCCACTGTTGCGGTCCAATCCAGAGAAGCCGCAGACCGCGAAAAGGTTCGATGCCGCAAGATTGCGGAAGCATGACGGCGCCCTGCTCATGCGTCTTTGATGCACGTCAGCTTCAGTCGAAGAAGGGCGCTGCGAGATCGGAATCAGAGGCGTTGATGCGCAAGTTCTGAGAGCCTCACCGAGAGGCCTCCAACCGAAGCGGTCTCATTGCCGCCTGCTGATATCGAAGACGAACCTGACCTGCATCACAGGGCCATGGGTGTCCCTGACTTCAATCGACATCCTGTGACTTTGCGCGCCTTTGAAGTTTTGCACGGAGTCCCACGAGAGGCCGGCGAGCGCGCGGGCGGCTTCTTCCTGCACCGCGAGCAGGTCTCGCAATTCGAGTCCTTCTTCGTCGGGAACAATCTCGTCCCCGTCGCGCAGGTCGAAGTAATAGATGGCCATCGCAGGCGCTCTCCAGAATGCAGGCGGGAGCGCGCATCTCTCTCAGTCACCGGCGCCTACGGCAGAGCCCCGGCCGGTGATGGGGGACAATGAGTTGGCTGCCAGTTGGTTGCAGCCTTCAATCCGGCGGTTGCAGTCCGGGCGATCTCAGCCACTCGCTGATGTGAGCGCCGATCTCGGCTTGCCGGGCTTTGCGGATTGTACGCTCACGCTCGATGCCTGGTGGAAGCGATCTGGCTTCCGCATGAAGTCGTTGCGCTTGTTCGGCAAGGCGCTCTTCAAGGGACGTGGTGTGCTTGACATGGCGTCGCTGCATGGCGCTGCTCCTTTCCGGAGGAGACGGGAGCGCTGGTGGCGTTCTCATCACCGATCAAAGCCAGGGGGCGCGCGGTGACGGCACAGTCTGACATGTCCGGTACCGGACACATGGTCAATCTTGACCACCTCGGGAAAAGTCAACGAAAGCAAATCAGCCTCCGCGATCTTCAAACCGGCCGCTGAGACCGGCCACTGCCACGGCCTTAATTCGAGGCGAGAGGCTTGGACGGTTCCTTGCCGCTCCTGCCAGCACCAAAATCCGGGTGCTGTCCAATTGGGACACCCGCAATACCGAATTGGGACACCCGAGGGATGCCCCTTTTGAGCAGTCACGACTTCCCGCTAACGGGCATAGGCTGAATTGGCCCACCGGACGGATCCAGCCCCAGTCCGGAGAGCAGGCGGCCCCACCGCGCATCCAGCGAGGCGGGGCCGCTGCATGTTGGGCACTCGCTTGCAAATCCTGACTAAGCCGATTGCCCCATCGCCCGGGGATGGCGCCCTGGTGCATGTTGATGCGCCTGGGCCGGCGGTAGCCTTGGCTGGCCCAGTACCTTGGCCCCAGCTCCCCGTTCCCCTTGAGTTGGGGCCTTTTGCTGTCCGCAAATAAAAACGCCGCCCGCTCAAATATGGCGCGGGCGGCGGCTTTCCAGCCCCAGGGGGGATGATGCAAAACCCCGGTAATCCTTCGTCTGCACACGCCATGCCAAGGTTCATTGTGCCGGAGAAGGACACCCGCGGAGGGGGAATCAGGACCCAATTCGGTTTAATGCCGATCGAACTCCAGAAGGACCCCAACGTCATTCAGCCTGGGACACTGGGGATCAGCGAAGGAGCCGCCGACAAACAGGGCTACTGGCCGCCAACTGAGGCGGCCTTTATTTATTTATTTCCAGGGATCTGAGCAAAACCGAACATGCAGGATCGCCGAAGCGGTTCATGCTGAGGTTATGACCGCAAAAGCGAAAAAGCTCACCCATGAAGAGTTCGCCTCTTTGCTCGCGGTCGGTCATGCGGCTGCAAATAGCGCTGCGCCTGCGATCCCTGCCAAACATCGCGCCCGATTGATCGCGCTAGGCTACATGGTCTTTCTTCAGGGCAGGCTGCGAATGACCACGCCGGGACGAATCCGGATCTATGCCGGGCAACTCGATACCTGAGGCGTGCTTTGCGCCTACGCTGGCTTTGGCGGTTGAAGCCCCGGCGATGTGAGCCACTCGCTCATGTGCGAGCCGATCTCGGCTTGGCGGGCTTTGCGCAGGAGGTCCTCTCGTTGAGGACCATGGGGGAGGGCTTTGGCCCGTTCGCGGAGACGTTTCGCTTCTTCGGAAAGTCGCTCCTCAAGAGGGACGGTTTGCGTGAAACGACGGCGCTGCCTCATGACACAACCTCGTCTTGGTCTTTACGGGTCCTAACCGCAGGGTTTGAGTTCTTGCGAGCTTAATATGCAGTCAGCCTGCCTTCTGTTCCAAAGTGAACGTTTCAGGGTGTTCTTCTGGTGGTCAGGGTGTTCTTCTGGCGGAACGCCCCGGCCCTTATACGCTACACCCATAACGAGTTAATCCAATACGCGCATGAACAGGTTGTGTCCGATCAAGAACAAATTAGGACATTTCCGAATTCAGCTTAGGACACTGGGGGTTAAATACGGACAGTACCGAAATCCGCAAAAGAACATATTGCGAACTAGGAACAAATGGGGTACATTGCTTTTATCGCCGGCCCGCCTCGCCAATCGTTTGTCCCCCTAGCGAATCCTCGCCATAAGGAGCACGACCCAATGTCCGCAACTGCCCTGCGTATCGTCGAAGGATCTTCCATGGACAAGAGTAAAGCTCTGGCCGCCGCGCTCTCCCAGATCGAGCGCCAGTTCGGCAAGGGCTCGGTGATGAAGCTCGGCAAGAACGATCGGTCGATGGACGTCGAGGCGGTGTCCTCCGGTTCCCTCGGGCTCGACATTGCGCTCGGCATCGGCGGCCTGCCGAAGGGGCGCGTCGTGGAAATCTACGGGCCGGAATCCTCGGGCAAGACCACGCTGGCGCTGCACACGGTGGCGGAAGCGCAGAAGAAGGGCGGCATCTGTGCCTTCATCGACGCCGAGCACGCGCTCGACCCGGTCTATGCGCGCAAGCTGGGCGTCAACATCGACGAGCTGCTGATTTCGCAGCCGGACACCGGCGAGCAGGCGCTGGAAATCTGCGACACGCTGGTGCGCTCGGGTGCGGTGGACGTTCTGGTGGTCGATTCGGTCGCGGCGCTGGTGCCGAAGGCCGAGCTCGAGGGCGAGATGGGCGATGCGCTGCCGGGACTTCAAGCGCGGTTGATGAGCCAGGCGCTGCGCAAGCTGACGGCCTCCATCAACAAGTCCCACACCATGGTGATCTTCATCAACCAGATCCGCATGAAGATCGGTGTGATGTATGGCTCACCGGAGACCACCACCGGCGGCAACGCGCTGAAGTTCTACGCCTCCGTCCGCCTCGACATCCGCCGCATCGGCGCGATCAAGGAGCGCGACGAAGTGGTCGGCAACACCACGCGCGTCAAGGTGGTGAAGAACAAGCTGGCGCCGCCCTTCAAGCAGGTCGAGTTCGACATCATGTACGGCGAGGGCGTTTCCAAGATGGGCGAGATCCTCGATCTCGGCGTCAAGGCCGGCATCGTCGAAAAGTCCGGCGCCTGGTTCTCCTATGACAGCCAGCGCCTCGGCCAGGGCCGCGAGAACTCGAAAGCGTTCCTGAAGGCCAACCCCGACATCACCGCCAAGATCGAGACCGCGATCCGCCAGAACTCCGGCCTGATCGCCGAGCAGATTCTGGCCGGCACCCCTGAGCGCGACGCCGACGGCGAGGAGCCGGCGGACGAGTAAGTCTTAACGCGGAGAGTTTTTCGCGAGGAGCGGGCACTGAGGACGTTGAGTTGCCGACGTCTTCGGGGCCCGTTTCGTTTTGCGTGGGGGCGGGCGCATCGACGATGAAGCGTATGATCCTGACCAGTTCGTCCGGCGTCGGTCTCACCTACGCGGACCGCGCCGACATGGTTGTTCCGCTCATCTTTCGGTTCGTGTCGGGGCCGCTGCCGACGTCGCATCACCTCCAGACCTATCTCACGGGAGGCTCTTTCAGAGGCGATCCGGAGGTGCGTTGGTCCGATCTTGTTGCCCGGTCTCCCGACACTGGTCTCGCGCACAAGGAGCTCCCGCTGGTTTGGTTCTGCGAGACCTATGGCGTCGAGCTCATCGAGCTGTGGTTTGATCCCAGCCCGAACAATCAATTGCAGTTGGTCTGGATCCTCGATTATCTCCGCGCCGAACCCTACATGGCCGAGCGCCTGAAATTGCGACTGGTCGATTTCGATTTGCTCGGAGCAGACGTCGCGGGGCTTCGCGAGCGTACCGTGCGGGCGCTCGATGTGACGGAGCGCGACTTCGAGGTCGCCCGCATGGCTTGGGAGGCCTACCGGGCGCCAACGCCGGAGTTCTGTTCCGGATTGCTCGGCAGGGATTTCCCCAGGCTACCCTTCCTGAAGCCGGCGATGGAAGAATTGCTGGCAGAACTGCCGTCACCAATCACCGGACTGGGTGCGACGGAAGCGCGGCTTCTCGAATTGATTGCGAGGGGACACAACCGTACCAAGGAGCTGTTTCAGCCGGGCGGGCTGCTCGAAACGCGCGTGTTCGACCAGTGGGAGCTCGGCCCTTTGCTCGAAGGGCTCGCGTCCGGTCCGATGCCGGCGGTCGCGGGTCTCGATTCGAAACTCGCAACCCTCGCCCCGCACGATGCGCGAGGTCGCAACGCCGCCTATCGGCGGAGCCGGCCGCTGCTGACGGAGTTCGGCAAGGCGGTGCTTGCAGGCCGGGAAGATTTCCGCAGCCACAATCCGATCCGGCGCTGGTGGGGCGGCACGCTTCTGACCAACGAACGGCTCTGGCGCTGGGACGCGCAAAGTCGTTCGCTGGTGGCGCCTTGAGCTAGGTTGTAGGATGGGTAGAGGGCAGAGCCGTAGGGTGGGCAAAGGCGCGCGAGAGCCGTGCCCACCATATCTCAACGTGCACAAATGTGGTGGGCACGCTCTGCTTTGCCCACCCTACGAAACTTCCGTCGCGTCTTACTCCGCCGCTTCCGCGTAGTCGCTCACCGGCGGGCACGAGCACACCAGGTTGCGGTCGCCATAGACGTTGTCGACGCGTCCGACCGGGCTCCAGTATTTGTCGGTGCGCGAGACGCCGTCGGGGAAGCAGCCCTCGGCACGGCTATAGGCGCGGGCCCACGCATCGTCGGCGATGTCGTGCACGGTGTGCGGGGCGTGGCGCAAGGGCGAGGCCTCGATCTTGAAGCGGCCGGCCTCGACCTCGGCGATCTCCTTCCGGATCGCGATCATGGCGTCGCAGAAGCGATCCAGCTCCGCCTTGGATTCCGATTCGGTCGGCTCGATCATCAGCGTGCCCGGCACCGGGAAGCTCATGGTCGGCGCGTGGAAGCCGTAGTCGATCAGGCGTTTTGCGATGTCGTCGACGGTGACGCCGCTGGTCGTCTTCAGCGGCCTGGGATCGACGATGCATTCATGCGCGACGCGACCCTTCGCGTTCTTGTAGAGCACCGGGAAATGCGCATCGAGCCGCGCTGCCACGTAGTTGGCGTTGAGGATCGCGATCTCGGTGGCGCGCTTCAGGCCTTCGCCGCCCATCATCAGGATGTAGATGTAGGAGATGGTCAGGATCGAGGCCGAGCCGAACGGTGCGGCCGAGACCGGGCCGACCGGTGCGTCGCCTCGCGTCGCCGGATGGCCCGGCAGGAACGGCGCGAGATGCGCCTTCACGCCGATCGGGCCCATGCCCGGGCCGCCGCCGCCATGCGGGATGCAGAAGGTCTTGTGCAGGTTGAGGTGGCTGACGTCGGCGCCGTAATCGCCGGGCCGGGACAGGCCGACCTGCGCGTTGAGGTTGGCGCCGTCGAGATACACTTGGCCGCCATGGCCGTGGACGATGTCGCAGATCTCGCTTATGTGCTCCTCGAACACGCCGTGGGTCGAGGGATAGGTGATCATGACCGCGGCGAGGTCATTCGCATGCTTGTCGGCCTTGGCGCGGAGATCGTTGACGTCGACGTCGCCGTTCTTCTCGCAGGCAACCACCACCACGTCCATGCCGACCATCGCGGCCGAGGCCGGGTTGGTGCCGTGGGCGGAGGAGGGGATCAGGCAGATCTTGCGGTGGCTCTCGCCGCGCGCGGCGTGATAGCCGCGGATGGCCAGAAGGCCGGCGTACTCGCCTTGCGCGCCGGAATTCGGCTGCAGCGAGATCGCGTCATAGCCGGTGATGTCGCACAGCCACTTCTCCAGCCGCGCGAACAGCGCGTGATAGCCCTTGGCCTGCTCGCGCGGGGCGAACGGGTGCAGGCTGCCGAATTCCGGCCAGGTCAGCGGCATCATCTCGGTGGTCGCGTTCAGCTTCATCGTGCAGGAGCCGAGCGGGATCATGGCGCGGTCGAGCGCGAGGTCGCGGTCGCTGAGCTTGCGCATGTAGCGCAGCATCTCGGTCTCCGAGCGATGCGCGTGGAACACCGGGTGGGTGAGGAACGCGGTCGTGCGCTTCAGCGCCTCCGGCAGCGCCTCGCGCGTGGTCGCGTCCAACTCGGCGTAAGCGAGCTGGCCGCCGAAGGCGCGCCAGACCGCCTCGACGGTCGCGGGCGTGGTGGTCTCGTCGAGCGCGATGCGCAGTGCGGTTTCACCGACGCCGAGATTGATCTTCTCGGCCGCCGCGCGCGCGACGATCTCGGCGCGTTTGGCGCCGGCATCGACGCTGAGCGTGTCGAAGAAGGTTTCCGATTGCGGCGCAAAGCCGAGCTTACGCAGGCCCGCGGCGAGCACGGCGGCGCGGCGATGCACCTGGCGTGCGATCTGCGAAAGCCCCTCGGGGCCGTGATAGACCGCATACATCGCGGCGATCACGGCGAGCAGCACCTGCGCGGTGCAGATGTTGGAGGTCGCCTTCTCGCGGCGGATGTGCTGCTCGCGGGTCTGCAGCGCGAGGCGGTAGGCCGGCATCCCGCGCGAATCCACGGAGAGGCCGACGATGCGGCCGGGCAGCGAGCGCTTCAGCGCATCGCGCACCGCCATATAGGCCGCGTGCGGTCCGCCATAGCCCATCGGCACGCCGAAACGCTGCGCCGAACCGATCGCGATGTCGGCACCGAGCTCGCCGGGCGAGGCGAGCAGTGTCAGGGCCAGCAGGTCGGCGGCAACGATCGCAAGTGCGCCCTTGGCCTTCAACGCCGCGATCGCGGGCCTGAGGTCGCGCAACTCGCCCGATGAGCCCGGATATTGCAGCAGCGCGCCGAGCACGTCGGCCTTGTCGAGATCGGTGAGGGGATCGCCGACGATCAAATTCCAACCCAGCGGCTCGGCGCGGGTGCGCATCACCGCCAGCGTCTGCGGATGCACGTCCTTGTCGACGAAGAAGGCCTTTGCTTCGACCCGCGAGTGCCGCTCCGCCAGCGCCATCGCCTCGGCGGCCGCGGTGGCCTCGTCGAGCAGCGAGGCGTTGGCGACGTCGAGCCCGGTGAGGTCGCAGATCATGGTCTGGAAGTTGAACAGCGCCTCCAGCCGGCCCTGGCTGATCTCGGGCTGGTAGGGCGTGTAGGCCGTGTACCAGGCCGGATTCTCCAGGATGTTGCGCTGGATCACCGCGGGCAGGATCGTGCCGGAATAGCCTTGGCCGATCAGCGAGGTGAAGACCTGGTTTTGGGCAGCGAGCTCGCCCATATGCGCGATCGCCTCGGTCTCGCTCAGCGGCTTGCCGAGATCGAGCGGGGCGGCCTGCCGGATCGAGGCCGGCAGCGTCTCCGCCATCAGCGCGTCGACGCTTTTGGCGCCGACGGTCTCCAGCATCGCGGCGACGTCGCGCGCCGACGGGCCGATGTGGCGGCGAGCGAAATTGGTGGTGTCGCCGTTGGATTTGCGGTGCGCGGTCATCATGGGTCCTCGCTTTAGGTCATCTGTCGCTGTCATCGTCCGCGAAGGCGGACGATCCAGTAAACGCAGGCGTTCGTGATTGAGCCGATGGGCCGCGGCGTACTGGATCACCCGCCTTCGCGGGTGATGACACCGAATGTGAGGTCAGAGTTCGCTTCATCTCACGCCGTGTGGGCCTTGTAGGCGGCTTCATCCATGAGGCCGCCGAGTTCGCTCTTGTCGGCAATCTTGATCTTGAAGAACCAGGCCTTGCCTTGTGCATCCGAGTTCACCAGCGCCGGCTCGGCGGCGAGCGCATCGTTGGTCTCGAGCACCTCGCCCGTCACAGGCGCGTAGACGTCGGAGGCGGCCTTCACGGACTCCACCACGGCGGCGGCTTCCGCCTTCTTCAGCGCGCGGCCGAGCTTGGGCAGCTCGATGAACACGACGTCGCCGAGCTGCGACTGCGCGTAGTCGGTGATCCCGACGGTGGCGACATCGCCCTCGATGGCGAGCCATTCATGGTCGGAGGTGTACAGCGTCGTGGTCATTTCTGAAGTCCTCAGCGTTTGTAGGTGTTTTTCACGAAGGGCATGGCGGCGACCGTGAGCGGCAGCCGCTGGCCGCGCACCTCGGCGAACAGGCTCGTGCCGAGCGCGCTCGATGCGGTGGGCACGTAACCCATCGCGACCGGCGCGTTCAGGCTCGGGCCGAAGCCGCCCGATGTGACTTGTCCGATCGGCTCGGCGGATGCGCTATCAGCAAACAGCAGCGCGCCCTCGCGCACCGGCGCGCGGCCTTGCGCGCGCAGGCCGACGCGGCGGCGGGCCGCACCCTGGTCGAAATGAGCGAGAATCTTCTCGGCGCCGGGGAAACCACCCGCGCGCGCGCCGCCGCTGCGGCGGCTCTTCTGCACCGACCATTCCAGCGCGGCCTCGACCGGCGTGGTGGCGGTGTCGATGTCGTGGCCGTAGAGGCAGAGCCCGCCTTCCAGCCGCAGGCTGTCGCGGGCGCCGAGCCCGATCGGCATCACGTCGGGGTTTTCCAGCAGCGTTTTGGCCAGACGCTCGGCGTCCGCAGCGGGAACCGAAATCTCGAACCCGTCCTCGCCGGTGTAGCCGGAGCGCGAGACGAAGCACTTGATGCCGGCGACCTCATGCGGACCGGCGTCCATGAACTTCATGGACGGCGCCTCTGCACAGAATTTCGCCAGCACCGCTTCCGCCTTCGGACCCTGCAGCGCGATCAGCGCGCGGTCGGCCAGCGAATCGATGACGCAGTCGTCCGAGAGATGCGCGCGCAGATGCGCCTCGTCCTCTGCCTTGCAGGCGGCGTTGACGACCAGGAACAGGTGGTCGCCGAAATTGGCGACCATCAGGTCGTCGAGAATGCCGCCATCGGCATTGGTGAACTGGGCGTAGCGCTGCCGCCCCGGCGCAATCGCGACGATATCCTGCGGCACCAGCCGTTCCAGCGCGCGGGCGGCGTCCTCGACCCTGCCGGATTTCGGCCGCAGCGCGATCTGGCCCATGTGGGAGACGTCGAACAGGCCGGCCTGGCTGCGGGTATGGAGGTGTTCCTTCAGCACGCCAGCGGGGTACTGCACGGGCATGTCATAGCCCGCGAACGGCACCATCTTGCCCCCGAGGGACACATGAAGGTCGTAGAGGGGCGTACGTTTCAGGGAGTCTTGGTCGTGAGCTAGCATCACAGGGGCCCTCGGCGGTTCCCCGGGGACGATTCCCCGAGCCAACCAGTCGAAGCCCCATCTGTCGCTGTGCCTGAGAGTATTATCCCGTCGGCGGACGCTGTCCGAGCCTCAAGCTCGTCGGCGCCTCTTTCCAGATGCTGTCAAAGCCACGCGGTCCTTTTGCCTGAGAGTTTCCGGGGCGGTTGCTCCTTCGGCGCCGGCTGCCTAAAGCCGGTCTCTCCCGACGTGGCCGTACGATACAGATGGGTACAGACCACAGGCCAGCCAAGCCTGTCAACGCGGCCTTTGCGTCTTTCAACGGGATTGCAACGGGATTGAGCGCCTGCGGCAACCCTCTGATCTCTCTGCACAGTTTCTGGACAGCGAAGCTGGCCTTGTCTAAAAGCGCTTTGACCCGCAGATATCAGCCTTAATTTCCGGTTTGGACGGCGGTCGCGGGTCCGAACACACCCGATTGGATGAACATGAGCGGCGTCAACGAGATCAGGTCGACCTTTCTGAACTTCTTTGCCGAGAACGGCCACGAGATCGTGCCGTCCTCGCCACTGGTGCCGCGCAACGACCCCACGTTGATGTTCACCAATGCCGGCATGGTGCAGTTCAAGAACGTCTTCACCGGCGTCGAGAAGCGGCCCTATCAGCGCGCCACCACCTCGCAGAAATGCGTGCGCGCCGGCGGCAAGCACAACGACCTCGACAATGTCGGCTACACCGCGCGCCATCTCACCTTCTTCGAGATGCTCGGCAACTTCTCGTTCGGCGACTACTTCAAGGAGCGCGCGATCGAGCTGGCCTGGACGCTGATCACGAAGGACTTTGGGCTCAACAAGGACAAGCTGCTCGTCACCGTCTACCACACCGACGACGAGGCGCATGGGCTGTGGAAGAAGATCGCGGGCTTCTCCGACGACCGCATCATCCGCATCCCGACCTCGGACAATTTCTGGGCGATGGGCGACACCGGGCCGTGCGGCCCGTGCTCGGAGATCTTCATCGATCGCGGCGAGCACATCTGGGGCGGACCTCCGGGCTCGCCGGAAGAGGACGGCGACCGCTTCCTCGAATTCTGGAATCTCGTGTTCATGCAGTACGAGCAGGTGACGAAGGAGGAGCGCGTGGATCTGCCGCGTCCCTCGATCGACACCGGCATGGGCCTCGAGCGCATGGCCTGCATCATGCAGGGCGTCGACAGCGTGTTCGAGACCGACCTGTTCCGTCACTTGATCGACGCGACGGCCTCCGCGCTCGGCAGCGGGCCGAACGAGCAGACCGTGGCCTCGTTCCGCGTCATCGCCGACCACTTACGCTCCTCGGCCTTCCTCGTCTCCGACGGCGTGCTGCCCTCCAATGAAGGCCGCGGCTACGTGCTGCGCCGGATCATGCGCCGCGCGATGCGCCATGCGCAGCTGCTGGGTGCGAAAGAGCCGCTGATGCATCGGCTGGTCTGGGCGCTGGTCCGCGAGATGGGCCAGGCCTATCCCGAGCTGATGCGCGCGGAGAAGCTGATCGAGGAAACGCTGCGGCTGGAAGAGACCCGTTTCCGCAAGACGCTGACGCGCGGCCTCGCCATCCTCGACGAGAAGAGCGCTTCGTTGAAAAAGGGCGACATGTTCGACGGCGACGTCGCCTTCACGCTCTACGACACCTACGGCTTCCCGCTCGACCTGACGCAGGACGCGCTGAAGTCGCGCGGCATCGGCGTGGACCAGTCCGCCTTCACCGATGCGATGGAGCGCCAGAAAGCCAAGGCGCGCGAGTCCTGGAAGGGCTCGGGCGAGGCGGCTTCCGAAGCGATCTGGTTCCCGCTGCGCGAGAAGCTCGGCGCCACCGAATTCCTCGGCTACGAGACCGAGAGTGCCGAAGGCGTGGTCTCCGCGCTGGTCAAGGACGGCCAGGAAGTCGCCAGCCTCAAGGCCGGCGAGACCGGCGCGCTGGTGCTGAACCAGACACCGTTCTACGCGGAGTCCGGCGGCCAGGTCGGCGACACCGGTGTTTTGACCGGCGAGGGCGGCATCAAGTTCCGCGTCACCGACACGCAGAAGAAGCTCGGCGATCTCTTCGTCCACGTCGGCACGGTCGAGAGCGGCGAGCTGAAGCTCGGCACCGCGCTGCAGCTCGAGGTCGATCATTCGCGCCGCTCCTCGATCCGCGCCCATCACTCGGCGACGCATCTCATTCACGAGGCGCTGCGGCAGGTGCTCGGCGACCACATCGCCCAGCGCGGCTCGATGGTCGCGCCCGACCGGCTGCGCTTCGACTTCGTGCATCCGAAGCCGATCACGGCGGAGGAGCTTGCCCGCGTCGAGGACATCGCCAACGACGTGGTGCTGGAGAACGACGAGGTCACCACGCGCGTGATGGGTGTCGATGAAGCGCGTGAGGCCGGGGCGCGCGCGCTGTTCGGCGAGAAATACGGCGACGAGGTCCGCGTCGTCTCGATGGGCAGGACCGCGCGCGAACGCGGCGCCAACGCGCTCGGCTGGTCGGTCGAGCTCTGCGGCGGCACCCATGTGCGGCGCACCGGCGACATCGGCCTGATCACGCTGACCGGTGAGAGCGCGGTCGCCTCGGGCGTGCGCCGCATCGAGGCGCTGACCGGCAACTACGCGCGCAAGCACGCCAACGACACCATGGCGCTGGCGAAGACCGCGGCGAACGAGCTGCGCACCTCGATCGACGACGTGCCGGCGCGCATCACCGCGCTGATGGAGGAGCGCAAGAAGCTCGAGCGCGAGCTTTCCGACGCCCGCAAGAAGCTCGCAATGGGCGGCGGTGCGGCGAGCAGCAACGGCGCAGCCTCGGGCGTGCGCGAGGTCGGCGACGTCAAGCTGATGGCGCGTGCGGTCGAGGGCATCGAGATGAAGGATCTCAAGAGCCTCGCCGACGACGGCAAGAAGCAGATCGGCTCCGGCGTGGTCGCCATCGTCGGCGTCACCGGGGACGGCAAGGCCGGCATCGTGGTGGGCGTCACCGCCGATCTCACCGCGCGCTTCAACGCCGTGAACCTCGTGCGTGTCGCCTCCGAAGCGCTCGGCGGCAAGGGCGGCGGCGGCCGGCCCGACATGGCGCAGGCCGGTGGCCCCGATGGGGCCAGGGCGCCCGAGGCGCTCGCGGCGATCGAAAAAGCCATGGCGGGCGCGTGAGGCCGTGGGCCTCATTCCGCGAGGACGTGGGCTTCGCGACCCCAATTTAAGGGATCGCCTCTACGAATTGCTGGAGCACGATCCGCTGGCCTATTCGGTCGGGTCGCGCTTCATCCAGCTGATCATCGGCGTCATCGTGCTCGACGTGGTCGCGATGGTCCTCGCCTCGGTGCCGGATCTGGACGCGCAGTTCGGCACGCTGTTCTCGGCGATTAAGGTCTTCGCCGTGATCGTGTTCGCGCTGGAATATGCCGCGCGGCTGTGGACGGTCGCCGGACACACCCAGCGCAAGGCGTCCGCGCTGTCCGACCGGCTCTCTTATGCCTTCTCCGCGCTCGGCATCATCGACCTCATGGCGTTCCTGCCCGCGGCAATCGTGCTCGCCACGGGCCGGCATGCGACGCTGGCGGCGCTCGGCGTGCTGCCGTTCTTCAAGCTGATCCGCTATTCGCCGGCAATGCGCTCGCTGCTCGCCGCCGTGCACGCCGAGCGGCGGGCGCTGATCGGCTGCATCGTCATCCTGATCGGCGTGGTCCTGACCTTCGCCTCGCTGCTCTACGCCATCGAGCGCGACGTGCAGCCGGACAAGCTCGGCACCATCCCGCAGGCGATGTGGTGGGCGATCGTGACGCTCGGCACCGTCGGCTATGGCGACGTCGTGCCGGTGACGGCGCTCGGCAAGTTCGTCTCGGTGTTCGCGATCATCTCAGGCTTTGCCATGATCGCGCTGCCGGTCGCGATCATCTCGACCGCCTTCGCGGAAGAGGTGAAGCGGCGCGACTTCGTCGTCACCTGGGGCATGCTGGCGCGGGTGCCGCTGTTCTCGCATTTGTCGGCCTCGGAGATCGCCGACATTATGCGGCTCTTGCGCGCGCGCACCATCGAGCAGGGCGAGATTTTGGTGCGGCGAGGGGATGCCGCCACGTCGATGTATTTCATCACCGCCGGCGAGGTCGAGATCGCGCTGCCGACCCAGAATGTGCGGCTCACCGACGGCACCTTCTTCGGCGAGATCGCGCTGCTGCACAAGACCAAGCGCAGCGGCACGGTGACGGCGACGCGCAAGACGCGCCTGCTGGTGCTCGACGCCCAGGATTTCCACGCCCTGATCGAGCGCATGCCGACGCTCGCGGCCCACGTCCACAAGACCGCGAAGGCGCGGCTGGAAGAGACCGGCGATCTCGCTGCGGCGGAACTGGCCCAGGCCGAGCGCGAGGGCACCGACCGCTGAGCGGTCAGCCCTTCTTCAGGAAAACATAGTCCGCCGAGTACGGCGCGCTTTTGAACTCGCCGGCCTTGTCGCAAGACCCCTCGAGCTTGCCGCCATGGGTGTTGATGCGCTGGACGGTGGTGACCGGCGTCAGGACGCCGCTGCCGCGGCGGGAGGCGACCTCCAGCTTCAGCCAGGGGATATCGGCGGCGGTGGCGCCGGGCGCGTTGCCGATGGCCTTGCCGACCACGGCGCTGCTGTCGGCAAGCTCCCAGCTCGGCCCGGCATAGTGGCGCCCTACGGTCTTGCCTTCGGAGAGCAGCGTGGCGATCGGCTCGCGGAAGGCCCAGGCGAGCTTGCCCTCAGCGCCGGCCTTGCACTCATAGACCTGCGCGCCCTCGGCGTGGACGCTCAGCACGACGGTCTCGCCCGGTGCGGCGATGGCCTCGGGAAGCGGCTCCGCAGCTCCCGCCGGCCCGATCAGGGCCGCGAGCATCAGGGTGGGGGCGGCAAGCTTGCTGAACATGGTGGTCTCCGCAAAGGGTTAAAAAACGAACGGGCCGCGCTCAAAGGCGCGGCCCGTGATGATGTCCGGCCCAGTCGGGCGAAATTGCGGTCGGCTTACGCCGCCATCGCCTTGGTGAGGTTCTCCGCGACTTTGTCGAGGAAGCCGGTGGTCGAGAGCCAGCGCTGGTCGGCGCCGACCAGCAGCGCGAGGTCCTTGGTCATGTAGCCGGCCTCGACGGTGTCGACGCAGACCTTCTCGAGGGTGTTCGCGAACTTGGCGAGCTCGGCGTTGTTGTCGAGCTTGGCGCGGTGGGCGAGGCCACGGGTCCAGGCGAAGATCGACGCGATCGAGTTGGTCGAGGTCTCCTTGCCCTTCTGGTGCTCGCGGTAGTGGCGGGTCACCGTGCCGTGGGCGGCTTCCGCTTCCACGGTCTTGCCGTCCGGGGTGAGCAGCACCGAGGTCATCAGGCCGAGCGAGCCGTAGCCCTGCGCGACCGTGTCGGACTGCACGTCGCCGTCGTAGTTCTTGCAGGCCCAGACATAGCCGCCGGACCATTTCAGCGCCGAGGCCACCATGTCGTCGATCAGGCGGTGCTCGTAGGTCAGGCCCTTGGCCTCGAATTCCTTCTTGAACTCGCGGTCGTAGATGTCCTGGAAGATGTCCTTGAAGCGACCGTCATAGACCTTGAGGATGGTGTTCTTGGTCGAGAGATAGACCGGGTAGTTGCGCAGCAGGCCGTAGTTCAGCGAGGCGCGGGCGAAGTCGATGATGGAGTCGTCGAGATTGTACATCTCCATGGCGACGCCGGCGCCGGGGGCCTTGAACACTTCCTTCTCGATCACGGTGCCGTCCTCGCCGACGAACTTCATCGACAGGGTGCCCTTGCCCGGGAACTTGAAATCGGTGGCGCGGTACTGGTCGCCATAGGCGTGGCGGCCGATGATGATCGGCTTGGTCCAGCCGGGAACCAGGCGCGGCACGTTCTTGCAGATGATCGGCTCGCGGAAGATCACGCCGCCGAGGATGTTGCGGATGGTGCCGTTCGGCGACTTCCACATCTGCTTGAGGTTGAACTCCTTCACCCGGGCCTCATCAGGGGTGATGGTGGCGCACTTGACGCCGACGCCGACCTTCTTGATCGCTTCGGCGGCGTCGATGGTCACCTGATCGTTGGTGTGGTCGCGGTATTCCATCCCCAGGTCGAAATACATCAGCTCGACATCCAGGAACGGGGTGATCAGCTTGTCCTTGATGTACTGCCAGATGATCCGGGTCATCTCGTCGCCATCGAGTTCGACGACGGGATTGGATACCTTGATTTTTGCCATGATCGGGGAAGCCTCTTGGGAACGGCGCTATTGGCGCGCCACGGGAATATCCGCCGCCTCTTAGCACCGCCGCGCGGCGGGCGAAAGCCAAGGGATTATGCACTTTTAGCTCATCCAGCTTCCCCAGATGGGGGGCGGGGAGCGGCCCGCCGGCGAGGGCCGGCCTGAGGCTTCAGAAGAGATTCAAAAGTCGAATCCAAGTCGTTATTTCCCTTGAGAATTTCGTCAGGACAGGCAAACGACAGGCGGGCAGGGCGCGCCGGCTGGCGATGGGCCTTGAATCAATTCCTGAGAGCGCCTTGCCAAGGCCTTGAGACGAAGAGTGAAAGCGAAACGAAATGTCGGGGACTGACAAGAGCAAGGCGGGTCTTTCCCTCGACGGTCCGATCGTGATCCTGGTCGAGCCGCAGCTTGGCGAAAACATCGGCATGGCCGCGCGCGCCATGGGCAACTTCGCCCTGAGCCGCTTGCGCATCGTCAAACCCCGCGACGGCTGGCCCAACATCGCCGCCCAGCGCGCCGCCGCCGGCGCCGACTATATTCTGGAAAAGGTCGAATTGTTCGACACGGTCGGTGAGGCCGTCGCCGATCTCGACCTGCTGTTCGCCACCACGGCGCGCCCCCATGACCAGGCCAAGCCGGTGGTGGGTCCGGAAGCCGCAGCGGCCGAGATCTCCGGACACGTCGCGACCGGGGGCAAGGCCGGTATCCTGTTCGGCCGCGAGCGCTGGGGGCTGACCAACGAGGAGGTCGGCCTCGCCAACCGCATCATCACCTTCCCGGTCAATCCGGGCTTCGCCTCGCTCAACCTCGCCCAGGCCGTGCTGCTGATCGGCTATGAATGGTTCAAGCTGGCGACATCCGGCGAGCTGCCACACGCCATGCCGGAGCGCTCCGAGCGCGCCTCGCAGCACCAGATGCAGGCCTTCTTCGACAATCTCGTGCGCGAGCTCGACAAGGTCGAGTTCCTGCGGCCGGCCGAGAAGCGCGACACCATGCTGGTCAACCTGCGCAACATCTTCAGCCGGATGGAGCCGACCAAGCAGGACATGCACACCCTCCATGGCGTCGTCATGGCGATCGCGGAGGGGCGCAAGGGCCCGGCCAAGGGCGGCGTGCTCGACGGCGAGCAGGCAACCCGCCTGCGCGCGCTCTTGGCCGAGCACGGCCAGGGCGGCGGTGTCCCCGACAGCGGCTCGACCGTGCGCGGGCTCGCCCGCCTGCTCCGCCGCAACCCGACCGACGCCGAGCGCCTGCTCTGGCAGGCCCTGACCCGCGACCGCCGCTTCGCAGGCCAGTTCAAGCGCCAGACCCCGGTCGGCCGCCACATCCCGGACTTCGTCTCGTTCCCGCACCGGATCGCGATCGAGTTGGTGAACCCGGGCGAGGGCGAGACCATCGCGGCGGACCGGGCGGGACGGCGGACGTGGCTCGAGGCGCGCGACTATCGCGTGCTGGAGATCCGGGCGGCGGATGTGGAGCGGGATCTGGAGAGCGGCCTTACGGTTCTCCAGTCCATGATGTCCAAGACCTGAAGTACCCAAGACTTATCCACCACGGCCCATGCCTCAGCGGGCTGAACTGTTCCGAAATCCAGCTTTTGCCTTTCCGTCCACGGACAAGCGGCTAAGATTGTCGGGCTTGTTCACCTCATTCGCTGGTTGTGGGGGCGCTTGTGTTTTTTCGAAAAAGGAGCTTGACGCAGGCGGGGGCCACAGCGATCGCGCGGCAGCACGAAGCCGCCGTTTTGCAGGATGAACGCGCTGCTGTGGCCGTGGGCCGGAAGAGAGCTGTAACCGGCCCCTGGATTGGGCTCGCGCTGTCAGGGGGAGGCATTCGCTCGGCGACGTTCTGTCTCGGTGCATTGCAAAGATTTGCCAACAGCGGCTTGCTCAAGCATTTCGACTACATATCGAGCGTGTCCGGCGGCGGATATGCCGCGTCGGCGGTGCAGTGGAAATGGCATGACGATCCCGACACCGACGCGGGCGCAAACTTTCCCTATGGCAGCGAGCAAACGCAATCTCTTGCGAGTGAAAATGAGAGCCTGAAGTATTTGCGCTGGCACGCCAGCTTTCTCGCGCCAGGCGGCGGCATCTCGATCTGGTCGGGAATCGCGGTTCTGCTTCGCACGTTTCTGATCAGCGTTTTCTTCTGGCTGCCACTGGCGATCGCGTTCATGCTGGTCGTATTCGTGGCCACCGGCTTTCACGCCTTCTACGAATCGTACGGGACCATGGGAGAGCTAACCGTCCCAAAACTGGAAGCCATGACCCTGTCGTTGCCATGGATCGGCATCTGCGTTTCGGCGTTTGCCGGTGTCTTCATTTTCGCCATTGTGTTGCTTCTGGCGATTGCGCTGATCGGGACGATATTCCTTGCGATCATCTCGATCCTCATTCCTCCCGAGACCACGGAAAACCGCGGTGACCGCATCGCCCGGGCCGGGCGTTGTGCCGCCGTCGGCATCGCCGGGCTGCTGGTCTCCTACTTCACGTTCGGTCACTTCGGAGCACGTTTCGATCTGGCTACTGTCGATCCCGTCACTTCGGCGCTGTTGATTGCGACCGCCGGATTCGGTCTGTTCGGCGCGTGCGCGATTATTGTCGGCATTCTGCAGCTTTCAGGGATACTGGAGTTCGGCGTCAACTATGCGGTGCGGCGCAAATACGAGTTGGCCGCGACGGTGTGGTTTCCCACCCTGATCGCGTGCCTCACGTTCGGATCTCTTCCCTTTGTGTTCGAGGCAATCGCGGATTCCACCAAGAGCTATCCAACCGGGGGAAAGGCGCTGATCGGAATCTTCACCGTCGCCAGCGGATTTCTTTCCGGTCTTTATGGTCACTTCGTGCAGGCGCAGCGGCTCGCGCCCTCTCTTGCCACCCGCGTCGCGGCCACTTTGGCGGCCGGTGCCTTTCTCTATCTCATACTCGTGATCGCTTATGCTGGAGCGAGATTTCTAATCCAGCCGCAACATCTCACCGCAGACCAGGCACAATATTGCCGCGAGTTTTTCGCTGCGCTCCTGGTGTTTTCAGTTGCCTTTGGATGGTGGAGCAACGTCAACTACCTCGGTCTGCATCGCTTCTATCGCGACCGCCTGATGGAAGCCTTCATGCCGACGATTGAGCAAAAGGCGGCGGATGCGCCAAATTATAGCGATGCGGACCGGTTGCCGTTGGCGGCGATATGGCCACCCAAACAGACCAGTCCGCTTCCTTATCCACTGATCAACACCAACGTCATTCTGGTCAACGACCTCGATCAGACGGTTGCGCTTCGCGGCGGAGCCAGTTTTCTGTTGAGCCCGTGTTATGTCGGGAGTTTTACAACGGGATGGCTTTCGACATCGGACCACGGCAAGCGGCATGGTCCAATGACGCTCGCCTCTGCCATGGCAGCCTCGGGCGCCGCTGCCAACGCGAATGCCGGTTTTATCGGGACCGGCATCACGCGTGATCGGTTGATCTCGACCGTCATGATGCTCTTCAATCTCCGCCTCGGCCTTTGGATTGGCGCTCCCGGCGCATCTCGGGGAACGCCGAACTATTTCTCGCCGGGCCTCAAGTACGGGGTGTTTCGGTCCGGCTATCAGCGCGACAGCGATTTTCTCGAGCTGAGCGACGGAGGGCACTTCGACAATCTGGGAGCCTACGAGCTCATCCGGAGGCGCTGCGATGTGGTGATCGTGCTCGACTCGGAGGAGGACCCGTCAACGGCAATGTCGGCCCTCGCCTCGGTATGTCAGCGAGTGCGCGAAGATTTTGGTGTCATCATCAAGATCGAGGCAGAGGCAGATAGCATCGCGCCCGCAGGGGACATGGGCTATCCGGCCGGCGCGAAGTTCGCGAAGAAATCCTACTTCGTGGCCTCGATCGATTATCCTGCCGAGCACCGTGCCGGGATTGCGGACCAAGCGAAGACCGGAACATTCGTTTATCTGAAATCGGGAATGATCAAGCAGCTCAGCTTTTCCACCAAAGGGTACAAGGCCAAATATCCTGATTTCCCGAATCAATCCACTGTCGATCAGTTTTTCGACTCGGCCCAGTTCGAGGCATATCGAGACCTGGGCTGGTCCAGCGTTGAAATGATGGCAAGTGCATTTGGGTTGGATGCCGCTGCCACAGCAGACGACTTCGTTCGGCGGTTGACGGGGGCCCCGCCTTTTGCTGCTCCGGCTCCGAGCGCGCCCGCTGGTTGATGAGTCGCGCAGCCGGCGCTTCTAAGGCTCCCCTCCGGTTGTCGGACCTAGCCGGATTTCCTTCACTCTGCCGAAGTCGAACCCAACCTGTTTCCTGCGATCGAGATCGTTAACTCGGATCACCTGCGCGGTGCCTCGTGGGCTGATCCGGAAGGGTACGCAAGCGATGCCGGCAACTGTCTGATAGGGCTTGATCTCAACCCGACGCTCCCGCAAATTTTCTCTGTTGGCAGAAGCTGGAGGAACAATCAGGGACGCGACCCACCGAAAGCCCCCCGAGGCCGCTTGCGAAGCCGCGCCGCTGATGCCGTGGTCGACGATATCTGTCACAAACGAAAATTGTGAGCGGTTACTTCGCGCTTCGTAGCTTCCATCGTAACGCTTTTTGTCATCCGTTCGCCTGCATTTCTGGTCACGAGAAGCATAGTCCGTTGCGTCGTAGCCAGTATGGAAGTGTTGCAAAGTAGTGAGGCCAGTGTCGCTCCCGTCCGGGCGCTCCAGGATCTCGCCGCGATCGTAACCCAGGTCGTGATAGGCCTCGTATGCGAGCGTTGAAACGCTGTTCAAATATGAACGCTGGCTTCCACAATTCGAGCCGACGCCGGATCGTCGCAACAAGACGCGGCCATAGTCCGGCCGGTCGGAGGTCAGTTGCGGTCCAAGCCTCGCCGTCTTTATCACGATCGCACCGGCCCGGTCATCGCCGGCCGTCTTGACGACGAAATAGAGAGTTGTCCACTTTCGCTGGGGGGCCTCGAACTCACTCGCGGAAATGACTGGGGTCATCGTTCGACCGTCGAATGCGTACAGCGTGTCATCTTCAAGCGCGGCGGATGCCATGGGACAGACGTAGGTTGGGTTCGCCGGCGCCGAACTGTCGCACAGTAGGAAAAATCCGAACAGGCTGGTCGAAAACAGCAGAGAGGCTGGGGCAAGACGCATCAGGCACTCCTATCGCATAAGCACTATATTTTTGCAGGCGGCGCATTTCGAAACTGCAGCCGCGAGCGCACCAAAGTGATTTTCGAAGCAATCGCACCGCGCGGCGGAAGCCGCCGTCCGAGCCCGGACGGCCGGCAGAGTAACACAGGTTGCGGCAGTTAAAAATGCCCGATTGAGGTGTGAACAGCCTCGGAAGAGCCGCTTACACCCGCCACGGGCCGTTCGGCGTGGTTTGGTCGCATTGCGCTTGGTTGGCCGAAGTCAGCTCATCGCCGCGGCGCTCTTGCACTTGAAAAGGTATGGGGCGGGGGCTTCTGCCGTCGCCCGCCGAGCATCATCCGCACCCCAGCTGCACCTCGCGCTCCACCGCAATCCATGTTGCCCGCGCCACGGCCAGCAACCTCCCGGTTTCATCATGCACTGCGGCCTCGGCCGTGCGCTTGCGGCCATCGCGGCCGGTCGGCCAGGCCGTGATGACGCAGCGGTCGCCGGGGCGCGGCCGGGCCTCGATCCGCGCCGACATCCGTCCCAGCAGGAGCGGGGCCTGGTCGAAGCTGTCGCTCTCCTGATTGTAGTTGCAGGCATAGCCGGTGGGACAATCGAGCGCCGACCAGAGAAATTCGCTCGCGACAAGGCCATCCTCGGCGGCCAGATTCGGATCCGGTATCCAGCTCGCCGCGAGAACGGCATTTCGCGCATCACGCCCGAGCGGTCCGGCGAAAATGCGAAGGCCGTCTCCTTTCACCCGTGCGGGTCCGCACACGAAGCATGTCGGCAACGGGTGCTCGTGCGGCTTGACCGGCGTCCGCAGCTTGGCGGCGCGGGCCTCCTCGAAGCTGGCTTTCTCCAGCCGCGCCAGTTCGACATTTGTCGGCCGCCCGGTCGCGACGAGCTTGGCGCCATCGCGGAGCTCCCATGTGCCGTCGTCGGTCGCGACCGCATCGAGCGGCCTGTCCAGCGGCGGCGGTGCGCGCAGCGTCACCTCCGCAGCGCCGGGAATGTGCCGTGCCAGCCGGCCGCAGACATAGCCGCCGTTGCCGGAGTTCGGCGGACCGCAATAGCGCTTGTCGATGATGATCCAGGTCATCAGTCTTGTTCTCTCTTCCTCGTCGGCACACTCTACCTGATCTTGAGGACAATTCGTCCCTGAACCGTGCGATTGGCCACGGCGCGCATGGCGTCCCCGGCCTCCTCCAAAGGGAGGACACGGTCGATATGCGGGCGGATTCGTCCGTCGGCCAGCAATTGCATCAGCGTGACGTTCATGCGCGCGGCCTCCGCGGAAAACCTCTCCGCCCAGGCGCCGACGAAGACGCCGATGATGGAATAGTTTTTCAGGAGCGGCAGGTTCATCGGGACCTGTGGAATCTCGCCGCTGGCGAAGCCGATCGGCAGCAGCCGTCCGCCCCATTTCATCAGCCGCGCCATCTGCTCGAAGACCGCGCCGCCGATATTGTCGAAGCCGACGTCGATGCCTTGTCCCGATGTGATCGACTTGATCCGGTCGCGCAGGTCTTCGCCGCGATAGTTGACGATTTCGCTGGCGCCGTAACCGCGCACCAGGGCGGCCTTGTCATCGGAGCCGACACCGGCGACGACGCGTAGGCCGAAATGGCGGCCGAGGTCCACGGCGGCTAGTCCAACGCCGCCGGCAGCGCCGGTGATGAACACGGTTTCGCCGGCTTGCGCCCGTGCGCGCTCGACCAGCGCATAATAGGCCGTGCCGTAATTGTGCAGCACCGTCGCTGCCGCTTCGAACGCGACGCCATCGGGCAGACGCACGCTCTTCGATTCCTTCGCGGTCATCCGTTCGGCGTAGCCGCCGGTCCAGCTGCTGCACGCCACCCGATCGCCCGGGGCGAATGCCGTGACCTTGTCGCCGACCGCGACGACGATGCCGGATGCTTCCGTGCCGGGCACGAAGGGGGTCGGCGGCCGCATCTGGTAAAGGCCCGAGACCATTAACTGGTCCATGAAGCTCACGGACGCCGCGTGGACGTCGATGAGAATCTCGTCGCCGGCGGGCCTCGGCTCGTCGATCTCGCTGAGGCGCAAGTCCGCAGGGCCGGTGAACGAGCTGCACAGAACCGCTTTCATCGGGGTGCTCCAACGGGACGAGGCGATTTCCGATCGTCCGTCCGGCGGCGGGCGAAAAGGCGCGGCACCAGCATGGGAACGCGGCGGCGATAGTCCTGGTAGGTCGCGCCGAACTCGGCGATCAGATCCCGCTCCTCGAACTGCAACGCGACCAGGATGTAGGCCGTGTTCGCGAGCGCGAACAGCAAGTGGCCGGCGGTCATCGCGGGCGTCGCCCAGAACGCGAGCAGGAAGCCGAGCATGAGCGGATGCCGCACGATCTTGTAGAGCAGCGGCGTCCTGAAGGATTGACCTGATATCTCGGTCCCGCGGAACGCGACGAAAGCCTGACGCAGACCGAACAGATCGAAATGGTCGATCATGTGGGTCGAGGCAAACGCGATCAGCCAGCCGAGCCAATGCACGCCGATCAGCAACCAGGCCGCTATTCCGCTCGTTTGCCAGACCGGCGTCGGGATCGGACGCCACTGCCAGAACAGCAGCAGGAGGATCAGGCTGGAGAGCAGCACGTAGGTGCTGCGCTGGCAGGCCAGGGGAAGGAATTTGGCCCACCATCGTTTGAAGGCCGGGCGCGCCATGACGCTGTGCTGGATAGCAAACAGGCTCATCAGCAGCAGGTTGACGAGGATGGCCTCGCCCAAGTTCGTGGGGCTGCCGACGTCAATCGACTTCGGCACGACATAATTGCCGACGAAACCGAGGGCGTAGAGAAATGAGACCGTGAATACGGCATAGCTCACGATGGCGTAGAGCAGGATTGCGAGGCGCGCGAACATGTTTTTTCCTATTGTGCGGACGGCGGCAGTGCCGCATGCAGGAGCCTCAATCGCTCACCGGCGAGCGGGCTCGATCTGACCCGACTGATATCGCTGGACCGTCCCCTGAGCGTCCCCCGGCCGGGGAGGGAGGATTTCCATGACGGCCTTCTCGCTGAGAACATTTGGCTTCCCCGAGGTCCATGCCGACGACCGCCCGATCAAGCTGGCCTTACGCAAGGGTCTTGCGCTGCTGGTCTATGTCGCGGAGGCCAAGGGTGCTGTGGCGCGGGACGTCGTGGCCACGCTGTTGTGGCCCGAGAGCCCCGGCGAGACCGGACGTGCGCGATTGCGGCGGCTGCTTCACCGCATCGAGCAGACGCTCGGCCAGCCGGTTTTCGAGACTGATCGCGCCAGCGTGCGATGGTCACCCGCGATCGCGCTGAAAGTCGATACGCATCTGTTCGAGAGCGCCTGCGACCGCGGCGACTTTGAGCAGGCCTGCCGGATCTACCGGAGTGACTTCCTCGCCGGCTTCGCGCTGGACGACTGTCCCGAATTCGACGATTGGGCGTTCTTCCGCCGGGAGGCGCTGCGGGGGCGGCTCATGAACGCGCTGGAGCGGCTGGTGCAGGACAAGAACGCCGCGGGCGAGCATTTTGCCGCCACAGTGCACGCGGGACGCCTGGTCGAGCTCGATCCGCTCAGCGAAGTCTATGGCCGCCATCTGATCCGCAGCTTGCTGCTGGCCAGCGACCGAAGCGCGGCCGAGCGGCACCACGCGGCACTGACGCAGCGGCTGCGCGGCGAGCTCGGGGTTGCGCCGGAAGCCGAGACCGAGGCGCTGATGAGTCCCGCGGCGGCAGCGCTTGCCGTTCCGACGACACGCTATGTGAAGGGCGCCGGCGTGCATCTGGCGTATCAGACCTATGGCAGCGGCCCGCTCGATATCCTGGTCATGCCCGGCTTCGTGTCGCATGTGGAGCGCGCCTGGGAGCATCCCGCGAGCCGGACGTTTCTGGCGTCGTTGATGAAGCTCGGGCGGCTGATCGTGTTCGATCGTCGCGGCATCGGGCTGTCCGACCGGGTCGGATCGGCCCCTGGCATCGACGTCACCGCGGAGGATATCGGCACTGTCCTGCGCGCGGCGAATGCGCGCCGCGTCGTGCTGTTCGGCGCATCCGAGTGCGGGCCGGCCTGCATCAAATTTGCGGTCGATGAGCCGCGCCTCGTGGCCGGGCTCATCCTGTTCGGCGCCCTGGCCAAGGGCTGCTGGTCGCAGGACTATCCGCATGCGCTGCGCGCCAGCCAGTATGACGCCTGGCGCCAGCAGCTCGTCGCGCAATGGGGCGGTCCGGTCGGGATCGAAACTTTTGCGCCGAGCCTGGCTCGTGATGCCCAGGCGCGCGCCTGGTGGGCGGGGCTGCTGCGCGCGGCCTCGAGTCCCGGCGGCATCTCCGCGGTGCTGGAGGCGTTTCGCGACGCCGACGTGCGGCATCTCCTGGCGCAGATCGCCGTGCCGACGCTCGTGTTGCACCGGCGGGGCGACCGGGCGGTGCGGATCGCGGCCGGCCGCGACATCGCGAGCCGGATCAGCGGCGCGGAGTTCGTCGAGCTCGACGGCAACGATCACTGGTTCTTTGCCGGCGATCAGCAGCCGGTGCTGGCGGCGATCCGGGGATTTATGAAACGGACATTGTAGGGTGGGCAAAGCGAAGCGTGCCCACCATCTCGATCAACAAGGTCGAGAAGATCTGGTGGGCGCAGCGCTTTGCGCCTTTTGCGCACCCTACGGGATCATGGCGAGGCTTACACCGCCTCTAACTGATCCGCGGCGCGCTTCTTCTTCGTTCTGGACTGGCCGAGCAGGGGGCCGGCCGTGAGCGCGGCCGTATCCGCCACGCCCGGGTCGCGCGAGATCATCGCTGCGACGATCGCGCCGTCGATGATGAGGCCGAGCTGGTGCGCGAGCACTGCCGGCTCGCTCGAGCCGAGCTCGCCGGCGAGCTTCTCGATGTGGCCGAGCACGATCTTCTTGTGCTTCAGCGCGATGTTGCGGAATTGTTTTGCGTCCTTGTCGTGCTCGCCGACGGCGTTGATGAAGGGGCAGCCGTAGAAGCGTTCCTCGGCGAACCAGCTCTTCAGCGCGGGGAAGATGCGCGTGAGTTTTGCCTGCGCGTCGCCGCCGCCTTGCTCCATGGCGCCGATGAACCATTCGCGCCACTGCTTGCCTTCGCTCTCCAGCACCGCGTTGACGAGGTTGGTCTTGGAGCCGAACAATTTATAGAGCGTGGTCTTGGCCGTGCCGGCTTCCTCGATGATCGCGTCGATGCCGGTGGCGTTGATGCCGTTCTTGCAGAACAGATGCGTCGCGGCGCTCAAGAGGCGCCCGCGCGCGGATTCGTCTTCGCCGGCACCGGCGTGGGGCGAGTTCTTCTTCGATGACGTCTTTGCCATGAGTCCAAACTTACCCGCAGCGACGCCGCATCAGCAAGCCGCATCTGTTCCGCGCTGAAAAGATTCGCAAAGCGCAACCCATCTGCATCGCCTTTGGGCATGGGGCGGCTGATCAATCCGCAGGCAGCGCCGGCTAAGCGGCTCCAATGCTTCGCCTTTTGTTTTTGGCCGCCTCTGGCACGCTCCATGCAAGGAAACAGACCGTTCGGTATCCTGCCGATTTCCTCGGCTGCCAGGGAGAAAACTGATGACTGCCGTCGTTCAAAAGACCGTGCTGACGGGTTGCCTCGCGCCCATCGACAAGAATGGCCTCGAGCAACTGATCGCGAGCGGCAAGGCCAATCCGAAGGTCGTCAAGACCTTGAAATGCAAGACGGTCGCGGAAGGAAAATTCCGCCACGCCAACTACATCCGCAATCTGCAGCCCTACATCGTCGACGAGCCGCCGGGCCTTCTGGGTGACGATACCGCGCCCAATCCGTCGGAAGCCTCGCTCGCCGCGCTCGGCTCCTGCCTTGCGGTCGGCCTGCACGCCAACGCCGTGCATCGCGGCTGGATCGTCAACAAGCTCGAGCTCGAGCTCGAGGGCGACCTCAACATCACGGCCGTGTGGGGCACCGGCGATGTCTCCGACAAGCCCGTTGGCTTCACCGACGTGCGCGTCAAGGTCGACATGGAGTGCGAGGGCATCTCGCAGGACGAGATCAACGCGCTGGTCGCCCATGTGAAGAAATGGTCGCCTGTCGCCAACACCTTCACCCGTCCGGTCAATCTCGAGGTCGGCATCTAGGCTGACGGCAACAGGACAAGGTGCGGGAGGCGATCATGGGTTCACTGGCTTTATCGCGGGTCGACGTTTTGGATCAACCCGCACCGTCCATTGCAGGCGAGGTGGCGCGGATCGCGCGCGAGCAGCTCGCGCCGCTCGCCGCCGGTATCGACGACGGCTCGGTCTATCCGGCCGAGGTGCTGCGCGAATTCGGCGCGGTCGGCGCGTGGGGCAGTCATATGCCGCACGAAGGTCCCGCGGATTTGCGCTGCGCCATCCAGGCGATGGCGGCGATCGGCGAGGTCTGCGGCGCTACGGCGTTCATGGCCTGGTGCCAGAACACGCTGGTCTGGTACGCCGCCAACTCGACCAATATGAAGCTCGCGAGGCGCTTCGGCGATGCCTTCTCGACCGGCCGGGTGCTCGGCGGCACCGGGCTCTCCAATCCGATGAAGAGCTTCTTCGGCATCGAGAAGCTCAAGCTGAAAGGGCGGAAGGTCGAGGGCGGCTACATCGTCCGCGGCGCGCTGCCCTGGGTCTCCAATCTCGGCCCCGATCATTATTTCGGCACCATCTTCCAGTGCGAGGACGATCAGGGCATCGCAAGT
Source organism: Bradyrhizobium sp. 1200_D9_N1_1 (assembly GCF_052075915.1). Classification (NCBI taxonomy): domain Bacteria; kingdom Pseudomonadati; phylum Pseudomonadota; class Alphaproteobacteria; order Hyphomicrobiales; family Nitrobacteraceae; genus Bradyrhizobium; species Bradyrhizobium sp. 1200_D9_N1_1. The sequence goes on from NZ_CP197226.1 coordinate 3,683,148, forward strand.
GGCGAGCCCGGGACTGTGATGTTTCTGGCCGATTGCTCGGACCCTGCGATCACACTCACGCCATGCAAGCCGTTCCTCGCCATGGACGGCACCGGCACCTACGGCGTGCAGTTCCGCGACGCGTTCGTGCCGGACGAACTGATCCTCGCCGATCCCGCCGCGCCCTTCGTCAAGAAGATCCGCGCCGGCTTCATCCTGCTCCAGGCCGGCATGGCGCTCGGCCTCATCCGGGACTGCATCAACATCATGGACGAGGTCGGCGGTCCCCTCGGGCACATCAACCGCTATTTGCCGCAGCAGCCGGTGCATTTCGGTGACCTCGCCGCCGAGCTCGAGGCCGAGACCATGGCGCTGGCGCGCGATCCCTACAACGAGGAGGAGACCTATTGGCGCAAGGTGATCGCGCTCCGCCTGCGCGCCGGCGAAGCCAGCGTCGCGGCGGCGCATGCGGCGATGCTGCATTGTGGCGCGCGCGGTTACCTCAAAAGCCACCGCGCGCAGCGCCGCCTGCGCGAGGCCTATTTCGTCGCGATCGTCACGCCCGCCACCAAGCAGTTGCGCAAGATGCTTGCCGATTCCTGATCTTTGCGAGTCCACCCGAAGACCCCCAACCTCAACGGAGAGGCTGCCATGACTGACGTTCTGATCACTGCCGTCGAACTCGCCGATCTCTTGAAGCTAGAGCCGTGTGTCGTCATCGACACCCGCAACCCCGATGCCTATGCCGCAGGCCACCTGCCGGGCGCCGTCAACGTGCATGAGATTTTCACGTTCCTCGCGACCTCGACGCCTGAGGGCATGACTGAACTGAAGACGAAATTCGCCGACGCGTTCGGCGCCGCCGGTCTCTCCGGCAAGGAGACGGCCGTGATCTATGAGCAGTCGATGAACTCGGGCTTCGGCCAGTCCTGCCGCGGCTATTACCTGCTCACCATGCTCGGCTATCCCAAGGTGAAGGTGCTGCATGGCGGCTTCGATGCGTGGTCGGCCGCGGGCTTCCCGGTGACGAAGGACGTGCCGACGCCGGCGAAGGCGTCGTTCGCGATCGTGCCTGAGGCGGGCGAGATCCTGATCGATGCGAAGACGATGCTTGGCGCCGTCGGCAAGCCCGGCATCGCCATCCTCGACGTGCGCGATGTCGACGAGTGGATCGGCGACAGCTCGTCTCCTTATGGAAAGGATTTCTGCCCGCGCAAGGGCCGCATCCCCGGCGCGGTGTGGCTGGAATGGTATCGTATGATGAAGCCGACCGCCGAAGGCCCGCGCTTCAAGTCCAAGGACGAGATCCTGGCGGAATGCGCCACCGTCGGCATCTCGACGACCACGCCGGTCTATCTCTACTGCTTCAAGGGGGCGCGGGCCTCGAACACGTTCCTGGCGCTGAAGAACGCCGGCGTGAAGGACGTGCGGATGTATTTCGGCTCCTGGAACGAATGGTCGCGCGATCCGTCGCTGCCGATCGAGCAGGGGCTGCCGATCGCATCCGAGGTCACGATCAAGGCGGCGTGAGCGTCGCTAACCGAAGGCCCGCGGACGGGGCGCGATCCCGAGCGCCTTGATCCGCGAGGCCAGCGTGGTCGGCTTGATATCAAGCATCTCCGCCGCGCCGCCGGGGCCGAAGACTTTTCCGGCGCAGGCCTCGAGCGCGGCGAGAATATTGGCGCGCTCGTGGTCGCGCATCTCCGCTGACGTCATCACCGCGGGCCGCGCGTCGGCCTTCTGGCGCGCGGTGCCGGTCGGAGCTGGCGCGCCGGATGGATCCGGCAGGTCGATGCGCAGGCGGCCGTTCTGCGACAGGATCGCGGCGCGCTCGATCACGTTCTGCAATTCGCGGACATTGCCGGGCCAGTCGTAGCGCGTGAGCCGCCGCGCATCGCCTTCCGACAGGCGCAAATTCGATTTCAGCGCCTTGCCCTCGCGCGTCAGAAAATGCTGGGCGAGCAGGGGAATGTCCTCGCGCCGCTCGCGCAAGGGCACCGTCTCGATCGGAAACACGTTGAGGCGGAAATAGAGGTCCTCGCGAAAACGTCCGCGCTGGACCTCCTGCTTGAGGTCGCGGTTGGTCGCGGCGATGACGCGGACGTCGACCGCGCGGGTGCGCTCCTGGCCGACGCGCTCGAAATTGCCTTCCTGCAACACGCGCAGCAGCTTGCCTTGCAATTCGAGCGGGATCTCGCCGACCTCGTCGAGGAACAGCGTGCCGCCGTCGGCGAGCTCGAACCGGCCGATGCGGTCGCGCGTCGCGCCGGTGAAGGCGCCGCGGACATGGCCGAAGAACTCGCTCTCGAACAATTCGCGCGGGATCGCGGCGCAGTTGACGCGGATCAGCGGCCGGTCGCTGCGGGTGGAATCCTCGTGGATGGCGCGGGCGATCAACTCCTTGCCGGTGCCGGACTCGCCGGTGATCATCACCGCCGCGGTGGTCGGCGCCACCAGCTTGACCTGGCGCAGCGTCTTCTGGATCGCCTCGCTCTGGCCGATGATGCCGCGCGGGTTGGTCTCGATGCGGATTTCTTCCTGGAGATAGGCGTTCTCGAGCTCGAGCCGCTCACGCAGGCGGTCGACCTCGGTGAGCGCGGCGTGCAGCTTCTCGTCGGCCTCGCGGCGCTGGCTGACGTCGCGAAACACCACGACGGCGCCGACCACGACGCCGCGGTCGCGGATCGGGGTGGAGGTGTATTCGACCCAGGCCGGCGAGCCGTCCTTGCGCCAAAACACCTCGCCGTCGACCTGATGCACGGCGCCGTCGCGGAACGCCGCGTAGATCGGACAGTCATGGTTGTGATAGTGCCGGCCATCGTGATGGGTGTGGTGCACGATCGGGTGGATCTCCTTGCCGACCAGCTCCTCGGCGGTCCAGCCCAGCATGCGTTCGGCCGCGGGATTGACGAAGGTGGTCTTGCCTTCCGCGTTCACGCCATAGATGCCCTCGCCAGCGGCGCGCAGGATCAGCTGGTTCTCGCGCTCGATGTCCTGGAACACCCGCTCGACCCGCTGCCAGGTCGAGATGCCGCTGCGCATGTGGTCTTCGGCGGCGGCATCGACATTGCGGCGCCGGCGCGCGTCGAGATCGGTCAGGGTGAGCTGCACCAGCGTGCGGCCGTCATGGGGCAGCACGCAGCCGGCATATTCCAGTCGGAGATTTTGTCCGGTGGCATGGCGAGGGGTGAGCGCCGTGGTCCAGTAGGCGCCCTTGTGCAGCACGGCCTGGGTGAACACGGTCAGGGCCGGAAGTTCGCCGGCGTGGAGGGTGCTCGCCCTGGTCTGCCGCAGCAGCGCGCGGTCGTAGCCGAGCAGGGCGCAGGCGGCCGGATTGGCATCGATGATCTGGTCGGCATAGGGGTCGACCAGCAGCGTGGCCTCGACCGAGGACTCGAACGCGGCGACGCGCGGATCGATCGCCTCGGCGGTATCATCGGAAACGAGCATTGGCGTCGTTGCCATCACGAAATCTCGTAATTGAACTACGAATTATCGTGTATCACGAATTCTCGTAGCAGCAAAGCGTGACCAAAAGTGCTGCGTCATCAAGGCACTGGACGGCCGAAAGGTGGTGGCATGCTCCTTGCGTAATTGCTCCTGCAATGACGCGCAGGAGGTCCGATGTCCACGTTCGACAATCCGTTTGATCCCGATCGCAACCTTCGAGCCGGCTGTGCCTGTGGCCAGCATCAATCCGCGGCGGAGCACGAGCAGGCCACGGCGATGCGCTGCGCGCAGATCGAGAGCGAGGAGAAGCGCTACGAGGGCGTCGTCGCCTCCGCCGTGATGCGCGCGATGTTTCCGCAGGATGTGGCGCGGCGCGCCTTCCTGAAATCGGTCGGTGCGTCCACGGCACTGGCGGCGCTGTCGCAGTTCTTCCCGCTTCAGACCGCGACCGAGGTCTTCGCGCAGGCCGGCACGCCGGAGAAGAAGGACCTCAAGGTCGGCTTCATTCCGATCACCTGCGCCACGCCGATCATCATGGCGGCGCCGATGGGCTTCTATGCCAAGCACGGCCTCAACGTCGAAGTGGTCAAGACCGCCGGCTGGGCCGTGATCCGCGACAAGACCATCAACAAGGAATACGACGCCGCGCACATGCTGGCGCCGATGCCGATCGCGATCTCGCTGGGGCTTGGCGCCAATGCGATTCCATTTGCTGTCCCCGCGATCGAGAACATCAACGGGCAGGGCATCGTGCTGGCGACCAAGCACAAGGACAAGCGCGATCCGAAGGACTGGAAGGGCCTCAAGTTCGCGATCCCCTTCGACTACTCCATGCACAATTATCTGCTGCGCTACTATCTCGCCGAGCACGGGCTCGACCCCGATACCGACGTGCAGCTGCGCTCGGTGCCGCCGCCGGAGATGGTCGCGAACCTCCGCGCCGACAACATCGACGGCTTCCTCGCGCCCGACAACATTTGCCAGCGCGCGATCTATGACGGCGTCGGCTTCATGCACCTGCTCTCGAAGGAGATCTGGGACGGCCATCCCTGCTGCAGCTTTGCCGCCAGCCGCGAATTCATCGCCACGGCGCCGAACAGCTTTGCCGCGCTGACGCGCGCCATCGTCGATGCCACCGCCTATGCGTCGAAGGCGGAGAACCGCAAGCAGATCGCGGAGGCTATCGCGCCCGCCAACTACATCAACGCGCCGGTCACGGTGCTGGAGCAGGTCCTGACCGGCACCTATGCCGACGGCCTCGGCGGCGTGAAGACCGACGCCAAGCGCGTCGATTTCGATCCGTTCCCCTGGCAGTCGTTTGCGGTGTGGATGCTGACGCAGATGAAGCGCTGGGGCCAGATCAAGGGCGACGTCGACTACAAGGCGGTGGCCGAGCAGGTGTATCTGGCGACGGATACCAAGAAGCTGATGACCGAGATGGGCCTGTCGCCGCCGGCAACCGCCTACAAGTCGTTCGCGGTGATGGGCAAGACTTTCGATCCGGCAAAGCCCGAGGATTACCTCGCGAGCTTCAAGATCAGGAAGGCGTCGTGATGAGGGGCGCTCTCTCGTCGTCCCGGCGAAGGCCGGGACCCATAACCCCAGGGAGAAGTTTGGCGAAGACTAGTCGTTCGGTACTTCTACCGGACGCGATCGATAGATTCCGCGGTATGGGTCCCGGCCTTCGCCGGGACGACGCGTGGAGAGGTCTTGCGCGATGAGCACCAACCTCCGCCTCCGCGCCGGCCTCGTCTCGATCGTGCTGCTGGCCGCGTTCCTCGGCATCTGGCATCTCGCCACGCGCTCGACCGCGCCGGTCGCGACGATGAGTCCGGAATATGCCAAGCTGATGGGCCTGACTGCGACGCAGGGCAAATCCGCCATGCCCGGGCCGCTCGATGTCGGCGCCAAGCTGTGGGAGCACCTAAAGCGGCCGTTCTACGACAACGGGCCCAACGACAAGGGGCTCGGCATCCAGCTTGCCTATTCGATCGCGCGGGTCGGCACCGGTTATCTGCTCGCCGTGCTCGTCGCCATTCCACTCGGCTTTTTGATCGGCATGTCGCCGTTGCTGAGCAAGGCGCTCGACCCCTTCATCCAGGTCTTGAAGCCGATCTCGCCGCTCGCCTGGATGCCGCTGGCGCTCTACACCATCAAGGATTCCTCGATCTCGGCGATCTTCGTGATCTTCATCTGCTCGATCTGGCCGATGCTGCTCAATACCGTGTTTGGCGTTGCCAGCGTGCGCAAGGAATGGATCAACGTCGCGCGCACGCTCGAGGTCGGCACCATCAGGCGCGCCTTCACGGTGATCCTGCCCGCAGCGGCGCCGACGATCCTGACCGGCATGCGCATCTCCATCGGCATCGCCTGGCTCGTGATCGTCGCGGCCGAAATGCTCGTCGGCGGCACCGGCATCGGCTATTTCGTCTGGAACGAGTGGAACAACCTCTCGATCACCAACGTCATCATCGCGATCCTCTTGATCGGGATTGTCGGCATGCTGCTCGACCAGATCCTCGCGCGCTTCACGCGCATGGTCACGTTTCCGGAGTAGGGGCCGATGACCGACAAATTCATCTCCATCGAAGGCATCGCAAAACGCTATCCGGGTGCGGGCGGTGCCACGACCACCGTGTTCGAGAATCTCTGGCTGTCGATGCCGCGGGGCGAGTTCTGCTGCGTGATCGGCCATTCCGGCTGCGGCAAGACCACCGTGCTCAACATTCTCGCCGGCCTCGATGCGCCGAGCGAGGGTGCGGTTATCGTGGACGGGCAGGCGATCTCGGGCACCAGCCTCGACCGCGCCGTGATCTTCCAGAGCCACGCGCTGCTGCCCTGGCGCACCGTGCTCGGCAACGTCGCCTATGCCGTGAGCTCGAAATGGCGGAGCTGGGATCGGGCGAAGGTCAAGGCGCATGCGCAAACCTTCATCGATCTCGTGGGCCTGACGGGTTCGGAGCACAAGCGTCCCTCGGAACTCTCCGGCGGCATGAAGCAGCGCGTCGGTATTGCCCGTGCGCTCTCGATCACGCCGAAAATGATGCTGATGGACGAGCCGTTCTCGGCGCTGGACGCGCTGACGCGCGGCACGCTTCAGGACGAGGTGCGGCGCATCTGTCTGGAGACCGGGCAGACCGCGTTCATGATCACCCACGACGTGGACGAGGCGATCTATCTCGCCGACAAGATCTTCCTGATGACCAACGGGCCCGGCGCGGTGCTGGCCGAGGTCGTTGAAAATCCGCTGCCGAAGGATCGCGGCCGCACCGATCTGCATCGCCATCCTCTGTACTATGCGCTGCGCAACCACATCATCGATTTCCTGGTGACGCGCAGCAAGACATTCGCGGCCGAGAAGCCCGATCACGATCCGCGCAACGTGCCCGTGGTGCATATCGGCAAGCCCGGACTGACGGTCGCAACTGGCGGCGAAGAGCAACGACAGACTTGGACACCCGGGACCAGTCCCGGACTCACTGCCTAAAAAGGAGATCCTGACATGAAACGCGAAGACCTCACCGAGAAGCTGCTCGACATCAAGCGCGAGAAGGGCTGGAGCTGGAAATACATTTGCGAGCAGATCGGCGGCTATGCGGAGGTGCTGATCGTCGGCGCGATCCTCGGCCAGATGAAACTGACGAAACCCCAGGCCGCCAACGCCGGCGAGCTGTTCGGCCTGTCGAAGGCCGAGACCGCGATGCTCAACGAGGTGCCGATGCGCGGCACTGGCACGCCGATGCCGCCGACCGATCCCTTGATCTACCGCTTCTACGAGATGGTGATGGTGAACGGCCCGGCCTGGAAGGCGCTGATCGAGGAGGAATTCGGCGACGGCATCATGTCGGCGATCGACTTCGACATGGGGATCGAGCGCGTCGCCAACCCCAAGGGCGACCGCGTCAAGATCACCATGAGCGGCAAGTTCCTGCCGTACAAATATTACGGCGCCAGCGGCAACGTGCCGGAGTACGGCTTCAAGGAGGGGTGACCTCCCGCTCCGTCATGCCGGGACGATGCGAAGCATCGGACCCGGAATCTCGAGATTCCGGGTTCGGTCCTCACGGACCGCCCCGGAATGACTGCGAGTGTGGGACGCGCGCGGCGCTACTTCCCCGCCTTCACCTCGGCCGCGGCCACAGCGAGCAACTCGCTCATCTTGGCGCGAATCGCCTGCTCGGTGACGACGACGCTCTTGGTGGCGAAATCGGCCATGAGCTTGCGCAGGACGTCGGCGTCGCCAGCTTCCTCGAAATCGGCCGCGACCACCTCCTTGGCGTAGGCCGTGGCGGCTTCCCCTGATATGCCGAGCTTTTCCGCGGCCCACAGCCCGAGCAGCCGGTTGCGGCGGGCCTCCGCCTTGAACTTCTGCTCCTCGTCGAGGGCAAACTTCTTCTCAAAGCCTTCCTCGCGCTTGTTGATCTCGCTCATGCCTTTTCCAATTCCCTGCTGACTGGACCCGGCGGCCCTCGTTGCGAGAGCCCCGGCGCATGCCTAGATAAGGAGCACGAATCGGCAAAACAACGAGCCGTTAAGCCGCAGGCAAAACGGTATAAGTTGGTGCCGGACGGCCGGATCGATTGTGCTCGGACAGCCAATCGGATAGGTTGCCTAAAGGCTTGGTTCCCGTTCTGTTTCTACGGGTTCCCGGCCGTTCACGGCAGCTCCGCTGTGGGTCGTAATCCTAGTCAACCGGAGCACACCAAATTCATGGATTTCAACAAAACACGGTACATCCCAATGAGCCGTCGGCGTCGCATTTATGAAGGCAAGGCAAAGGTTCTTTACGAAGGCCCGGAGCCCGGTACCCTGATCCAGCACTTCAAGGATGACGCCACCGCGTTCAATGCGAAAAAGCATCAGGTGATCGAGGGCAAGGGTGTCCTCAACAACCGGATCTCGGAGTACCTGTTTCAGCACCTCAACGACATCGGGGTGCCGACCCACTTCATCCGCCGCCTCAACATGCGCGAACAGTTGATTCGCGAGGTCGAGATCGTGCCGCTGGAAGTGGTGGTGCGGAACGTTGCCGCCGGCTCGCTGTCGCAGCGCCTCGGCATCGAGGAGGGCACGCAGCTGCCCCGTTCGATCATCGAATTCTACTACAAGAACGACCAGCTCAACGACCCCATGGTGTCGGAAGAGCACATCACCGCCTTCGGCTGGGCGACGCCCCAGGAGATCGACGACATCATGGCGCTCGCCATCCGCGTCAACGACTTCCTCACCGGCCTCTTCCTCGGCATCGGCATCCGCCTCGTCGACTTCAAGATGGAGTGCGGGCGGCTGTTCGAGAACGAGATGATGCGGATCATCGTCGCCGACGAGATCTCGCCGGATTCCTGCCGCCTGTGGGACATCAAGTCGAACGAGAAGCTCGACAAGGATCGTTTCCGCCGGGATCTCGGCGGGCTGCTGGAGGCCTATACCGAAGTTGCAAAGCGCCTCGGCATCCTCATGGAGAACGAGCGTCCGGCGGGCTCCGGCCCGGTGCTGGTGAAGAGCTAAAGGGGTTTTCGACGTGAAGGCACGTGTCACCGTTACCTTGAAAAGGGGCATCCTCGATCCGCAAGGCAAGGCCATCGAAGGCGCGCTGAAGTCGCTCGGCGTCGATGGCGTCGCCAGCGTCCGCCAGGGCAAGGTGTTCGACATCGAGCTCGCCGGCGCCGACAAGGCCAAGGCGGAGGCGGCGCTGAAGGAGGCCGCCGACAAGCTGCTGGCGAATACCGTGATCGAGAACTATCGGGTGGAGATCGTTTAGCCTGGTTGCAAACCCCATGGTGAGGGGGCGCGCAAGCGCCGTCTCGAACCATGCAGGCCCGGCTCTCGCACCTTGGCCTTCATCCTTCGAGATGCGCGCAGGGGGCGCGCTCCTCAGGATGAGGAGCTACATTGGTCGTGTACGTTCGCGCTCACAGCCACCCGACGCGGCGGAAGCGCCAGTACAACCCGAGGCAGGCGAGCGCCATCAATCCCAGCACGATGAAGTAGCCGTATTCCAGCTGCAGCTCCGGGATGTACTTGAAGTTCATCCCGTAGATGCCGGCGACTGCGGTCGGGACGGCCAGGATCGCGAGCCACGAGGCGAGCTTCTTGGAGACCGCCGTCTCCTGCGCCTGGCCCACCAGCAGGCTCGCTTCGAAGGCGAAGGCCAGCACCTCGCGCATGGAATCGATGCGCTCCTGGATGTTCCTGACGTGGTCGGTGACGTCGCGGAACAGCGGTTGCATTGTCGCGCGCACCATCGCCAACTCGTCATGCTCCAGCCGGCGGCAGACCTCCACCAGCGGGCCGATCGCATTCCTGAGCCGCAGCAGGTCGCGGCGCAGCATGTAGAGCCGCTCGATCTGCGCCTTGCTGATCGGCTTGGAGAGCACGTCGTCCTCGATGCCCTCGACCTCGTCGTGGATGCTCTCGAGCACCGGCGAGTAGTTGTCGACGATGAAATCGAGGATGGCGTAGAGGATGTAGTCCTCGCCGCGCGCGAGCGCCCGCGGGCAGCTTTCGCAGCGCTCGCGTACCGGCGTGTAGGAGGTCGAGGCGCCATGGCGCACCGAGACCAGATAGCCTTCGCCGACGAAAATGTGCGTCTCGCCGAAGGCGATCCGGCCCTCGATCAGCTGCGCCGTCCGCGCCACGATGAACAGGGCCTCGCCGTATTGCTCGATCTTGGGCCGCTGGTGGGCGTGGGCGGCGTCCTCGATCGCGAGATCGTGCAGGTCGAACTGCTTCTGCACGGCGCCGAGCAGGGCCGTGTCCGGCTCGTGCAGCCCGATCCAGACCACGTGGCCGGGCTTGGCCCGCCAGCTCGAGGCCTCGCTGATGGCGATGTTGGCGACGCGCCGGCCGTCGACATAGGCACCCGCGGCGACGACGCCCTCGGTGGACACCGGCTGGGAGGAGGATGCAGGCAGCGACGGGACGTTCATGGCTGCAATCCCGGGCAAAATCGTCAGGCAAAAGCGCCGTGGCTATGGCCTGTGTACAAGGCCGTCCGGCGAGGCTAGCACTGGTAAAATCCCCGTCAAATGGCTATGTCTCTGCACGAATTGGCCCTTTGGCCAGCCCGATTCCCGTCACCGTCGGAACCCCTGCCATGAAAGCCGCCATCCTCGTCTTTCCCGGAATCAACCGCGAGCGCGACATGGCGCGCGCGCTGAGGCTGATCTCCGGCAGCGAGCCCGCGATGGTCTGGCACGCCGAGACGTCGCTGCCTGCGGGCACCGATCTCGTGGTCGTGCCCGGCGGCTTCTCCTATGGCGATTACCTGCGCTGTGGCGCAATCGCCGCGCGTGCGCCGGTGATGGATGCTGTGCGCGACTATGCGGCGAAGGGCGGCCTCGTGCTCGGCGTCTGCAACGGCTTTCAGATCCTCTGCGAGTCCGGCCTGCTGCCCGGCGTCTTGATGCGCAATGCGCGGCTGAAATTCATCTGCCGCGACGTGCATCTGCGCGTCGAGCGTTCCGACACGCCGTTCACCCGTGGCTACAATGCCGGCCAGGTGATCCGCGTGCCCGTCGCCCATGGCGAGGGCAATTACGAGGCGGACGAAGAGACCATCAAGCGGCTCGAAGGCGAGGGGCGGGTGCTCTACCGCTATTGCTCGGCCGAGGGCGTGGTCGACGAGGCCGCCAACATCAACGGCGCGGCGCATTCGATCGCCGGCATCGTCAACGACAAGGGCAATGTGCTCGGCATGATGCCGCATCCGGAAAACCACGTCGAAGACATCATGGGCTGCACTGACGGCCGCGGCCTGTTCGCCGGCCTCGCCCAGCATCTGGAAAAGGCCGCGTGATTTCACCCGTGTTGAAGCGGCTGTCGGTCGCTGCCGCCGTCGCTGCGTTCGCTACGGCCGCGTTCGCCCAGGATTTCCCCAAGCGTCCGATCACCATGATCGTGCCGTTCGCGGCCGGCGGCACCTCGGACGTGATCGCGCGCACCGTCGCCGAGCAAATGAGCGTCGCGCTCGGCCAGACCATCGTGATCGAGAACGTTGCGGGTGCCGGCGGTTCGACCGCGCTGGCGCGCGCCTCACGCGCCGAGCCCGACGGCTACACGATTGCGATCGGCAATGCCGGCACCAATGCCGCGACCTACACGATCTATCCGAAGCTGCCGTTCACGCCGGACTCCTTCGTGCCGATCGCGATGGTGGCGAAGACGTTCGGCATCATCGCGCTGCGCAAGGATTTTCCGGCGAAGGATCTCAAGGAGTTCATCGCCTACGCCAAGGCCAATCCGGCCAAGATCAATCTCGGCCATGCCGGCGTCGGCTCCTCGAACTATTTGATCTGCAAGAGCTTCGTCACCGCCGCCGGGATCGACGCGACGCTGGTCGGCTATCGCGGCGCAGCCCCTGCGCTGACCGATGCGATCGGCAGCCAGATCGACGGCGTCTGCGACGCGGCGGCCTCGGTCTCGCAGTCGATCAACGAGAAGCTGGTGAGGGGACTCGTGGTCGGCTCGACCGTACGGCTCGCGACGTTGCCGGACCTGCCGACGTCGTCTGAAGCCGGGCTGCCGGAGTTCGAGGCGCAGGGCTGGAACGGCCTGTTCGCGCCCAAGGGCACGCCGCCGGCCGTTATCGCCAGGCTGAATGCGGCGGCGCGCACCGCGGTCGAGACCGATGCGGTGAAGAAGCGCTTTGCCGACCTGTCGACCGTCGCGCCCGACGACAACGAGCATACGCCGGAGCTGCTTCAGCAACTGGTGACGCGCGACGTCGAGAAATACCGGAAGATGCTGGCGGACGACGCCAAGCAATAGCGCCTCGCGCTAGCGCAGCTTCAGCCGCTCCGCCGGCACCGTCATCGCGGCGACGCCGGCCATGACCAGCAGCAGGCCCAGCGCCAGGTTCGAGGGCACGCTTTCGCCGAGCAGCAGCACGGAAAGGCCGACGCCGATCGGGATGCGCAAATAGCCTTGCGCGTTCGTGGTAAGCGTGCCGAGCCGGCCGAGGCAGACGTAGAACAGCATCAACCCCAACGCGCTGGAGACGATGCCCATGACGATGGTGGCGACGATCGCCTGAAACGTCGGGTGCAGCGTCCAGGGCTGGTCGATGATCAGCGAGGGCGGGAGCAGGATGAGGCCGCCGAACAGCAGCGAGCCGGCCGCCACCACCATCGGGTCGTAGTCGGATAGCCGGAGGCCGAAGATCGTCGCGCAGGCAAAGGAGATGGTGGCGAGCAGGATCGCGATCTCCGCGACGATCTCGCGGCCGAAGCCGCCGAGCGCATCGAGGCCGACGATGGCGACGGTGCCGGCGAGGCCGAGGATCGCGCCCGCGAGCTTCAACAGCGTGGCCGGCTCGTGCCGCGTGATCAGCGAGGTGATCAGGAAGGCGAAGATCGGCGTGGTCGAGGCCAGCACCACCGTGTTGGACGCCGGCACATATTGCTGCGACCAGGTGATGACCAGGAACGGGAAGGTCGAGTTGATCAGCTGCTGGGTTGCGAACAGCTTCCAGGCCTTCGCGTCGGTCGGGATCCTGACGCCGCGCATCCACAGGATCGCGAACAGGAAGGCGGCCGCGATCAGTGAACGCGCCGAGATGAAGGTGATGGGCGGAATGGTGTCCAGCGCGAGCTTGGCCAGCGGATAGGTGGAGCTCCAGCAGCAGGCGAGCGCGAAGAGCAGCGCATAGTCGCGCCAGCTGCGCGCCCCTTTGGCTGGCATGGATGGCAATGGCGATGCTGCGGAGGCCGCTGCGCGACCCCTCGGCGATGTGCTCTGCGGCACCTTGTTCTGGCTCCCCGGCGCAACAGCGCTTGGCCCAAGTCTGGGCGAGGGCGCGCCAAAAGGGAAGGCGTCGAGCTATGCGTTTGGCTGAGGGAGCGACTTCCGCTTGGCCCGCTTGATCGTCCCGGAAAAGGTGAACAGAAGGCGCTCGCCGGAGGCCATCTGACCGCGCAGGAAGATCAGCGAACCACCGGCGCGGGTGACCTCGCCGGTGCACTCGATCAGCTCGCCCTCATGCCCGGCATCCAGGAACTCGCAGGCGAAATTGACCGTCACGCCGCGGCCGTTCAGCGCGTTCCGGCCGATCGCGAACAGGCAGTAGTCGGCGAAGGCCATGAAGCAGCCGCCATGGACGTTGCCGGAGCCGTTCAGGTGCTTCTTTTCGACCCGGAAGGCGCAGCGGACGCTGCCGTCCGCTTCCAGGCGGTGCCAGAAGGGGCCGATATGGTTCTCAAAGCTGTCCCTGATCCAGGTCTGCCAGCCCTTGAACTCACCCTCGGTCGCGACATGCAGCTCGGGGCGGGGCGGAGCAGCCGTTTTGGTCAATTCGTGCAAGGAAATGGGCCTTCAATTGCGGGTCTTCAGCCCTTAAATCCGATCCGTCCGCGCCGTGCAATTCCCGTTCCCGCACCCCTCGGCCGCAAAACGTGGGACAGTGGGAAAATGCGCCATAAAGGGCTTTTCGCGAGGCCCCGATCTTCCTAAGAACGGCAAAGCGCCGTCGAAAGCCCCGAATCCATGAAGAACGAACCCAAGATCACCCCCGAACTGGTTGCCGCCCACGGGCTCAAGCCCGACGAGTACGAGCGCATCCTGAAGCTGATCGGGCGGGAGCCGACCTTCACCGAGCTCGGCATCTTCTCGGCGATGTGGAACGAGCACTGCTCGTACAAATCCTCGCGCATCCATCTGCGCGGATTGCCGACCAAGGCGCCCTGGGTGATCCAGGGCCCAGGCGAGAATGCCGGCGTGATCGACATCGGCGACGGCCAGGCCGTGGTCTTCAAGATGGAGAGCCACAACCACCCGAGCTACATCGAGCCCTACCAGGGCGCGACCACCGGCGTCGGCGGCATCCTGCGCGACGTCTTCACGATGGGCGCACGGCCGATCGCCTGCCTCAATGCGCTGAGCTTCGGCGCGCCCGAGCATGCCAAGACCCGGCACCTCGTCTCCGGCGTCGTCGCCGGCGTCGGCGGCTACGGCAATTCCTTCGGCGTGCCGACGGTCGGCGGCCAGGTCCGTTTCCACACCCGTTATGACGGCAACATCCTCGTCAACGCGATGGCCGTGGGCCTCGCCGATGCCGACAAGATCTTCTATGCGGCCGCCTCCGGCGTGAACATGCCGATCGTCTATCTCGGCTCCAAGACAGGGCGCGACGGCATCCACGGCGCCTCGATGGCCTCGGCCGAGTTCGACGACAAGTCCGAGGAGAAGCGCCCGACCGTGCAGGTCGGCGATCCCTTCGCCGAGAAGCTTTTGCTCGAGGCGTGCCTCGAGATCATGGAGAAGGGCTGCGTCATCGCGATCCAGGACATGGGCGCGGCGGGCCTGACCTGTTCGGCTGTCGAGATGGGCGCCAAGGGCGACCTCGGCGTCGATCTCGATCTCGACGCGGTGCCGACCCGCGAGACCGGCATGAGCGCCTACGAGATGATGCTCTCGGAGAGCCAGGAGCGCATGCTCATGGTGCTCAAGCCCGAGAAGGAGAAGGAAGCCGAGGCCATCTTCAAGAAATGGGGCCTCGACTTCGCCGTGGTCGGCTACACCACGCCGAGCAAGCGTTTCGTGGTCAAGCATGGCGGCGACGTCATGGCCGACCTGCCGATCAAGGAGCTCGGCGACGAGGCGCCGCTCTATGACCGGCCGCATGTCCCCTCCGCCGCGCTGCCGGTCGTGCACGCGCGCGAGGTGATGGCACCGATGGGCGTAGGTAGCGCGCTGGAGAAGCTGATCGGCACGCCCGACATGTGCTCTAAGCGCTGGGTCTGGGAGCAGTACGACCACGTCATCCTCGGCAACACCATGCAGCGCCCCGGCGGCGATGCCGCCGTGGTGCGCGTGCAGGACGGCCCGAAGGGCCTGGCGCTGACCGTCGACGTCACGCCGCGCTATTGCGAGGCCGATCCGTTCGAGGGCGGCAAGCAGGCGGTGGCGGAGGCCTGGCGCAACATCACCGCGGTCGGCGGCAAGCCGCTCGCGATCACCGACAATCTCAATTTCGGCAATCCTGAACGGCCCGAGATCATGGGCCAGTTCGTCGGCTGCCTGAAGGGCATCTCGGAAGCCTGCCGCACGCTGGACTTCCCGGTCGTCTCCGGCAACGTCTCGCTCTACAACGAGACCAACGGCCGCGCGATCCTGCCGACGCCCTCGATCGGCGGCGTCGGTCTGCTCGACGATTTCACCAAGTCCGCTTCGCTCGCCTTCAAGGCCGAGGGCGAGGCGATCCTCTTGATCGGCGAGACCCATGGCTGGCTCGGCCAGTCGGTGTACCTGCGCGACATCTGCGGTCGCGAGGAGGGCGCGCCGCCGCCGGTCGACCTCGCTGCCGAGAAGCGCAACGGCGACTGCGTGCGCGGCATGATCCATGCGGGCACCGCGACCGCCGTGCACGACCTCTCGGACGGCGGCCTCCTGATCGCGCTCGCCGAGATGGCGATGGCGAGCGGCATCGGCGCAAAGCTGCTGGCGGCACCGACCGCGCTCGTGTCGCAGGCCTATTGGTTCGGCGAGGACCAGGCGCGCTATCTCGTCACCGTGCCGGAAACGGAGGCCGGCCGCGTGCTCGCCAAGATGCGCGGCTGCGAGGTGCCCTGCGTGCGGATCGGCACCACCGGGGGCGATGCGATCGCGATCGCCGGCGAAGCGCCGGTAACGATCGATAAGCTGCGCACCTCGTTCGAGCGCTGGCTGCCGGAGTATATGGGCGGGAAAGCGGCCTAGCGACGCCATCTCCCCGTCCTTGCGAGGAGCGAGGCGACGAAGCAATCCACACTGCTGCCTGCGGTGAGATGGATTGCTTCGCTGCGCTCGGAATGACGATAGGAGGCCGGTGCCGTTTCCTCAAAGCACCTTCGTCGCGCCCGGGATCTGCCGCAACGCTCGCGTCAGCGCCCAGCTCGCCGCGACTGTCAGTACAAACCCGAGCGTGGCCTTGACGATCGCCGGCAGGTCATAGTCGAACAGCCAGTATTGCAGCCACAGTGCGATCGGATAGTGCACCAGGAACATGCCGTACGCGTCGCTCTGCATTGGATCGAGCAGCTTGGCTGAGCCTGATTGCTTGAACCTCTGGAAAAAGGCCAGGATCAGAAACATGATGGCGACGCTGAAGACAGTGAAGCAGATGGCATAGAGCGCTTCATACCAGTCCGGCAACGGCGACGGGTTGCCCAGGATTTCGCGCTTGATGAAGATCAGCACCCACAAGAGGCAATAGGGAACGATCGCCAGTACCATCCAGTCCCAGCTGACCCTCGCCATCCGGCCGTCTGCAGCGAGCAGCCCGCGATCCATTTGCGCAACGCCGATGCCGGCACCGAAAAAGAAATAGGTCGCGTAGAGCATCACGCGCCCGTGCTGGACCGAGAACGGCCCGAACTCGAACCAACTGCCTGCTCCGAAGTGAACCCGCCCGGGAATGTAGAACGCCGCGGTGACGGCAAGCATAAGCGCGAAGAACACGGCGGGCCGACGGCGACCATATAGCGAGAGGCGATTGATCGGATCGAGCAGATTGGGCGACAGCCGGTGCAACAGGCAGGCAACCAGGTCGAAGGCGAACAAGACCCAAAGGAACCAGATCGGCCCGCTCGGCCACGGGCCCTTCGTGACCATATTCCACCAGAACTCCGAAAAGCCGATCTCGGGATGGTGCCGCAGGGAGATCGCGTAATAGGCGAGCGGAATGACCGTAAGGGCGCAGATCGCGAAGGGTAAGCCCAGCCGAAGCAGGCGATCTGCCAAATAGCTCCGCGCTCCCTTCCGGGCGATACCAGACCAGGCGAACAGTCCCGACAGGAAGAAGAACATCGCCATGAAGAAACTGTCGGTGGCGAGCACGATCATGTCGAAGCCGAAGAAGTACTTCGGATCGGTATGACCGAAATAAGTATAGGGGATCACCGCGTGATGCAGCAGCACCACCAGTGTCAGGAAGGTGCGGGCGCGATCGAGCGACACATTGCGCGTCTTGCTCTTCGGCGCGGCGTGAGCCTCTGCACCGATCGTCGCTGAATGTGACATCGTCATCATGGCCGCCCCGGTCTTGCTCCTGTCCCGGCCAGACTGTGCCGCCGGGAACCCGATTCAGCAAGGGCAGTCTGTGCTGCGCCTTGACCCTGCTGTGCCGTTAGGAACCAGTTCCGTGCAGCGAAGTTAGCATCCGCGCATTGGAGGGCCGCGGTGCGGCGCCCAAGTCGGAGTTGGCGATGACGATCCTGAAATGGGCGCTGATCTTTCTCTTGGTCTCGATCGTGGCTGGCGTGCTCGGCTTCACCGGCATCTCGGCCGCCTCCGCCGACATCGCCCGCTTCCTGTTCTACGTCTTCGTCGTGATCTTCCTGGTGCTGCTGATATTGGGGCTCACGATCTTCAGGGCGTAGCTAGATATGTCATTCCGGGGCGGTCCGCAGGACCGAACCCGGAATCTCGAGATTCCGGGTTCGCGTCTGCGACGCGCCCCGGAATGACGCCGCCTCCAGACTACCCCACTTCCTCGATCTTCACCTTGTCCGGATAGAAGGCGAGGTGGC
This sequence comes from Bradyrhizobium sp. 1200_D9_N1_1, assembly GCF_052075915.1. Classification (NCBI taxonomy): domain Bacteria; kingdom Pseudomonadati; phylum Pseudomonadota; class Alphaproteobacteria; order Hyphomicrobiales; family Nitrobacteraceae; genus Bradyrhizobium; species Bradyrhizobium sp. 1200_D9_N1_1. The sequence continues at coordinate 3,701,081 of NZ_CP197226.1, forward strand.
CGGAAATCTCCGTCATCGCGGGGAAGGGCGTTTCATAGGTCCAGATCGCGTTGTCGAGCGTCTTGCCGTCGGCCTTGATGCTGTAATAGCTCGCGTCGCCCTTGTAGGGGCAATGGGTGACACGGTCGGTGCGCTCCAGCAGCGTCATGTTGGCATCCTGTCGCGGTACATATTGCACCGCCGGATATTTGGCCTCCTTCAGCGTCAGCGCCTTGCTGGTCTCGGCGATCACGATGTCGCCCGCCGTGACGCGGACGCGCTTCGGGTTTGGGGTGATGGTGATGGGGTGGTCGGGCCCTGGAAGCTTCATGATTTCACGCCTTTTCGATCAATCTGCCGCGCGCGGCACTTTGTCGTGCCTTTATCCTGATGGGATCAGGGATATAGTGCCTGAGTGCGTGACGTAGAAGGCCGTTCACGCTAAGTTTGGCCCTGCCGGTCCGGGGACCCCGGCAGCGATTCGACGACGAGGCTGATCTCAGCCGAGATAAGGAGCAAGACCCGAATGCCCATGGACGCCCACGATATCGAGGCGATGATCAAGGCAGCGATCCCCGATGCCGAGGTGACGATCCGTGACCTCGCCGGCGATGGCGACCACTATGCCGCGACCGTGATCTCGGAATCCTTCCGCGGCAAGTCCCGCGTCCAGCAGCACCAGATCGTCTATCAGTCCCTGCGCGGCCAGATGGGCGGCGTGCTGCATGCGCTGGCGCTGCAAACCGGGGTACCCGGCACCTGACCTGATCGCAGCGGGGACCGATGATGGCTGCGGACAATCCGCGCGGCGCGATGTTTCGCGTCATCCTGCCGAACCAGCCCAGCCGCGTCACCAATGCCGAGCTGTTCTTCGATCTCGTCTTCGTCTTTGCCGTCACGCAGGTGTCGCACACGCTGCTGCACCATTTCACGCCGCTCGGCGCGGTCGAGGTCACGCTGCTGTTCCTGGCGGTGTGGTGGGTGTGGGTCTACACCGCCTGGGTCACCAACTGGCTCAATCCCGATCTGACGCCGGTCCGAATCCTGATCTTCCTGATGATGCTGGGCGGCCTCGTGCTGTCGACGACGATCCCGACCGCCTTCGATGGCCGCGGTCTCTGGTTCGCGATCGCCTACGCAACCATGCAGGTCGGACGTACCGCGTTCTGGCTGTTCGCAACCCCGCGCCACCGCACGGAAGTGCGGCACAACGCGATCCGCATCCTGGTCTGGCTCTCCGGCTCCGCGATCTTCTGGATTCTCGGCGGCCTCGCGCACGGGGAGGAGAGGCTATGGTTCTGGATCGTGGCCCTGGCGATCGAATACGTCTCGCCCGCCGTGCGATTCTGGGTGCCGAAGCTGGGATTCTCCTCGGTCGAAGCCTGGGCCGTCGAGGGCGGCCACATGGCCGAGCGCTGCGCCGGCTTCATCATCATCGCGCTCGGCGAGGCCGTCGTCGTCAACGGCGCGACCTTTGCCGAGTTGGAGTGGACCGCGGACAACATCCTGGCCTTCGTCTCGGCGCTCACCGGCGCCATCGCGATGTGGTGGATCTATTTCCACAAGGGCGCCGAGGCCGGCTCCGAGCGCATCTCGAAATCCGCAGAATCCGGCCGGCTGGCGCGGCTCGCCTACACCTATCTGCACATGCCGATCGTCGCCGGCATCATCCTGACCGCGGTGTCGGACGAACTAGTGCTGAAGCATCCGACCGGCCATTCCGACGTCCGCACCATCGTGAGCACGATCGGCGGCCCGCTGGTGTTCCTGGTCGGCACCATCCTGTTCAAGCACGCGATCCGCGGCTTCCTCCAGCTCTCGCACGGTATCGGCATCATCCTGCTCGCGGCGCTGTGGTGGTTCGCGGCGGAGCTCTCGCCGTTATGGCTGTCGGTTGCGACGACCGTGATCATGATCGTCGTCGCCGTATGGGAGTCGGTGTCGCTGGGGTCGAAGACCGAAGAGGCCGAGGAGCATTGAAACTCGGCCGGCCGGAGGGCATCGTACATGGCCTCGCGGAGCGGTCCGAGCGCGCGCCTCGTCCTTCGAGACGACCGCTCCGCGATCTCCTCAGGATGAGGCTAATCGGCCTCGGTGCTCCTCGAAACTGCTGCCGCGCACTCCGTCCTCATCCTGAGGAGCCCGCCCGAAGGCGGGCGTCTCGAAGGATGCGCCGCAGGGAAACCGCTTATATTGAATAGGCCCTCAGGCCGGCTGTCCGGGGGAAGCGGTGAGAGCGTTTAATCCGCAACCTGCAGCGCATGCACCGAGAACATCTTCGCCGCATCCGTCCAGCTCTCGCGCACCCGCCAGCCGGCGCCGTGGGCCAGCGCAGCGAAGCGCTCGAGGCTGTATTTGTAGCTGTTTTCGGTGTGGATGCTCTCACCGGGGCGGAACGAGAAGCTGGTGCCGAGCAGGCGCACGGTCTGGTTCTTCTTGCTGATCAGGTGCATCTCGATGCGGTGCCGCTCGCGATTGTAGATGGCGCGATGGGTGAAGGCGGAGAGGTCGAAATTGCCGCCGAGCTCGCGGTTGATCCGCACCAGCACATTGAGGTTGAAGCGCGCGGTGACGCCGGCCGCATCGTTGTAGGCGTCGTGGAGCACGCGCTCGTCCTTCTCGAGGTCGGCGCCGATGATCATCTGCGCGCCCTTGCCCAGGATCTGGCGCGCGCTCTTCAGAAAAGCCTGCGCCTCATGCGGCTCGAAATTGCCGATGGTCGAGCCCGGGAAGAAGCCGACCTTGGGCATCGATGCGACCGCCTTTGGCAGCTCGAACGGCGTGGTGAAGTCGGCCGCCACCGGATAGATGCCGAGCGAGGGGAAGTCCCGCTTCAGGCCGTTCGCCTGCGCGTTCAAGAAGTCGCCGGAGATATCGACGGGGACATAGGCGGCGAATTGGCAGTGGTTCAGCAGCAGGCGGACCTTCGTGGTCGCGCCGGCGCCGAACTCGACCAGCGCCGCATGCTCCGGAATGATCTTTGCGATCTCGCTGCCGCGCTCCTTCAGGATCGATAGCTCGGTGCGCGTCGGATAATATTCCGGCAGACGCGTGATCGCCTCGAACAGCTCCGAGCCGGTCGCGTCGTAGAAGTATTTCGGCGACAGCTTTTTCGGCTGCTGCGAGAGGTCCTCGATGGCCTCGCGGGCGAAAGCGGTGGTCTGCTCGTCGGGAAGATGGGCTTCGGCCAAAGCGCTGGCGTGCACATTCATGATACTCTCCTGAACGCGCTGTCCGGCGCGCATTGATCGTCGGATGAGAACTAGTTGTAATCGGCGAGCCGCAGTCCCGTGAATTGCCAGCGGTGGTGCGGATAGAAGAAGTTGCGATAAGTAATACGGCTATGCCCCTCCGGGGTTGCAAGCGAGGAGCCGCGCAGCACCAGCTGGTTGACCATGAACTTGCCGTTGTATTCGCCGAGCGCGCCTTCGATGGCGCGGTAGCCGGGGTAGGGCGAGTAGGACGACCGTGTCCACTGCCAGACGATGCCGAAGGCATCGTTGAGTTGGCCGGCGCGCGCTGCGACCTCCCACTCCATCTCGGTCGGCAGATGTTTTCCGGCCCAGCGCGCGAACGCGTCGGCCTCGTAGTAGCTGACGTGGCAGACCGGCGCGTCGGGATCGACCGGCTTGAGGCCGGCGAGCGTCATCACCTGCCAGGCGCCATCGACCTCGCGCCAATGGCCCGGCGCCTGCCAGTCTTCCTTGCTGACCACAGCGAAGCCGTCCATCAGCCACAGCGTTGCGTTCGCGTAGCCACCGTCGCGCATGAAGGCGAGCCATTCGCCATTGGTGACGAGATTGCGTGCGATCTTGAGCGGGCCGACGAGGGCGCGATGCGCCGGCTTCTCATTGTCGAAATGAAAACTGTCGTCGACATGGCCGACGGTGTGGATGCCTTCGTTGAGGATCAACCAGTCATCGCCGGTGCGCGTCGCGGATGGAAAGCGCCAGTCCGGATCGTAGGCCGGATAGACCGGATTCTGCGCAAAGGCGTGCAGGATGTCGGTGAACATCAATTCCTGATGCTGCTGCTCGTGATTGAGCCCGACCTCGACCAGTGGCGCGATGGCACGGAGCTTGTCCTCACCGGCCTCGCGGAAGAATTTGACGACCGCCGCATCAACGTATCTGCGATAGGCGCCGACCTCGCTGGCACCGGGCCGGGTGATGTCTCCGCGGTGATTCCGGGCATGACGGGGGCCGGCGCTGACGTAATAGGAATTGAACAGGAAGGCGAAATCCGGGTGGAAGGGCTGATAGCCCGGGCGATGCTCGCCGAGCAAAAACTGCTCCCAGAACCAGGTGGTGTGGGCCCGGTGCCATTTCGCGGGGCTCGCATCCGGCATGGACTGGATCTGCTGGTCCTCGGGCGACAGCGGCGCGGCCCGGCGCTCGGTCTCGTTGCGGACGGCGAGAAAGGCGTCCTGAAGCCGCTGGGCGAGCTTGCCTGGGGCGGAGGACGGTGACGAAAGCGGGGCGGGGGCCGTAGCGGAAGCTTGTTTCGTCACGTTTTTCTCCAGACAGGACAAGAGAACGTTGTTGGCGTTGCCCGGTTCCAAAACCAAGGTTCGTCCTAGATAGGGGCTCCGTTACGGTATGAAAGTCCTCCCCGGTGATGATATTCGTGTCATCATGCAATGGCTTCGGGCCTGCCCAGGCCGCTCGCCCAGGGCCTTTTCCCCCCATTTTACTTTGGATGCACAACGGTTTGGGCTACATATATAGGAAGGTATCGGGTTAAATCGGCTGAGCCGGCCCGGAGTGGTTGTTGAGGGCTCCGCCCCAGAAGGACATGGATATGAGCATCGAGGAATTCATCGCCAACGAAGTGAAGTCGAACGACGTGGTTCTGTTCATGAAGGGCACGCCGCAATTTCCGCAGTGCGGTTTCTCCGGCCAGGTCGTGCAGATCCTCGACCACCTCGGCGTTGGCTATAAGGGCCTCAACGTCCTCGAATCCGCAGAACTGCGCAACGGCATCAAGACCTTCTCGAACTGGCCGACCATTCCACAGCTCTATGTAAAGGGCGAATTCGTCGGCGGCTGCGACATTGTCCGCGAGATGTTCCAGGCCGGCGAATTGCAGCAGCTCCTCTCCGAGAAGGGCGTCGCGGTTGCGGCCTAATACGTGACCCAGCTGACGCGCCGGATTGGTGGCGCGGAGTTCGAGGTCATTGTCGCTGACATCACCACACTGAGCGTTGACGCCATCGTCAACGCCGCCAACACGTCGCTCCTTGGCGGGGGCGGCGTCGATGGGGCGATCCATCGGGCCGCCGGGCCCGATCTGGTCGCCGAATGCCGGATGCTCCACGGCTGCAAGACGGGCAACGCCAAGTTCACCATGGGCTATCGGCTCAAGGCCGCGCACGTGATCCACACCGTTGGTCCGGTCTGGAATGGCGGCACGCTGGACGAAGACGGTCTGCTCGCCTCCTGCTATCGCCGTTCGATGGAGCTGTGCGGGAAGCACAAGCTGACCTCGGTGGCATTTCCCGCGATTTCGACCGGCATTTTCCGCTTTCCCGCCGACCGGGCGGCGGAGATCGCCGTGCGCACGACGGTCGAGGCGCTCCCTGCCGCGCCATCCGTTGCGCGCGTGGTGTTCTGCTGCTTCGCCGAGCCGAGCGCCAGGCTCCATGCCGAGGCGCTAGCACGACACAGCAGCCCTTGTGCCTGATGACGCGGTCAGTACACTCCGTCCAGCCATGTTCCGGGGAGGGGATATGATTTCACAGTCTGGACTGCGTGCGCTCGCCTGCGGCGCGCTGATGTCGCTTGGCGCGATGTCGTTCGCACGGGCAGAGGGCACCTACGAGATTCCGGCCGGCGCGCATTTCAATCAGGACAAGCTCGCCAAGGTCAGCGAGTTCTTCAAGAACGAGGTCGCGACCGGCAAGATCGCCGGCGCAACCGTGCTGATCCAGCAGCACGGCAAGCCGGTCTATCACGAAGCCTTCGGCGTGCAGGACGTGGTCAGCAAGGCGCCGATCACCGACAAGACGATTTTCCGCCTGTTCTCGATGAGCAAGGCGATCACGTCCGTCGTCGCGGTGCGACTGATCGAGGACGGCAAGATCAAGCTCGACGATCCTGTCTCGAAATACATCCCGTCCTTCGCCAATGTGAAGGTCGGCGTCGAGAAGAAGGCCGACGACGGCACCAAGTCGCTCGAACTGGTGCCGCTCACGCGGCCGATCACGGTGCTCGATTTGATGCGCCATACCTCCGGCATCACCTATGGCTTCTATGGCGACAGCCTGGTCCGCAAGGCCTATCGCGACGCCAACATCTATGCCGGCGATTTCGACCTCGCCGAGTTCGCCGAGCGCATCGCGAAACTGCCGCTGCACAACCAGCCGGGCGCGCTCTGGCAATACGGCCACTCCACCGACATCCTGGCGCGCGTGATGGAGATCGCGGCGGGCAAACCGCTGACAGACATCATGCGGGAGAAACTGCTCGATCCGCTCGGCATGGTCGATACCGGCTTCTTCGTCACGGCCCCCGAGAAGCAGAAGCTTCTGGCGCAGCCGGTGCCGAACGATGCCGATTTCCGGGTCGGCCGCATCAACGATCCGACGGTGGTCAAGAAGATCCAGTTCGCCAGCGGCGGCATGGTGACGACCATGGCCGATTACGAGCGCTTTGCGCAGATGCTGCTCAATGGCGGCAGCCTCGACGGCAAGACCATTCTCAAGCCCGAGACGTTCAAGCTGATGACGACCGATCAGGTCGGCCCGGGCTCCGGCGTGGACCGCGACTATTTCTACTTCCCCGGCGACGGTTTTGGCTTCGGCCTCGGCCTTGCGGTCCGCACCGACCCCGGCAATGCCAAGCCGCCGCCGCCCGGCGATCTCGGGGAATTGAAGTGGGACGGCGCCTCGGGTTGCTATTTCGTGGTCGACCCCAAGCAGGACATGTTCTTCGTGCTGCTGGAGCAGACCCCGACCGAGCGCCAGCGCGTGCAGCGGACACTGAAGCAGTTGGTTTATGAAGCCATGGAGAAGTGACATGACCGGGCGCCGCGCGCTGATCGCGGCGCTCGTCGTTCTGGTCGGTGTGGTCAGCGCGAGAGCAGGCTACGAGGGGCGCCCCGCGCACAGCCTCTCGCCTGAAGGCTTGGCAAAAGTCTCCGACTACATCCGCAACGAGGTCGCGACCGGCAAGATACCCGGCGCGATCCTGCTGCTCCAGCAGCACGGCAAGCCGGTCTATTACGAGAATTTTGGCGTCCGCGACGTCGCGACCGAGATCTCGATGAGCGCGGACACGATCTTCCGCCTCTATTCGATGTCGAAGCCGATCACCTCCGTGATGGCGATGATGCTGGTCGAGGAGGGCAAGCTCGCGCTCGACGATCCCGTTTCAAAATACATTCCGGCCTTTGCCGGCATGAAGGTCGGCGTCGAAAAGAGAGCCGAGGACGGCAAGGTCGGGCTGGCGCTGGAGCCGCTCGATCGTCCGGTGACGATCAAGGATCTGATGCGTCACACCTCCGGACTGCCTTATGGCTATTACGGCGGCGGCGCGGTGCGCGAGCTCTATGCCGAGGCGAAGCTCTTCAACCGCAATCTCAGCAATGCCGACTTCGCCGCGAAGATCGCCACGCTGCCGCTGGTCGAGCAGCCGGGCACGGTGTGGGATTACGGCTTTTCCACCGACGTGCTCGGACGCGTCGTCGAGGTGATCTCGGGAAAGACGCTGCTCCAGTTCGAGAGGGAGCGGCTGCTGGGTCCGCTCGGCATGACCGAGACGGCATTCTTCGTCGCCGATCCCGCCAAGTTTCCTCGCATTGCCGAGCCGATGCCGGAGGACCGCAACATCAATCCGACGACGCAGGTCCGCGATATCAGGCGGCCGGCGACCTGGGAGTCGGGCGGTGGCGGGATGGTTGGCACCGTCGGCGACTACGCCCGTTTCGCGCAGATGCTGCTGAACGGCGGCACCTATGACGGCCGGCGCTATCTCAAGCCCGAGACCATTGCGCTGATGGCGTCGGACCATATCGGATCGGAGACCAGAATCGCGCGCGACCAGAACTATTATCCGGGCGCGTCCTCCGGCTACGGCCTCGGCTTTGCGGTGCGCACGTCCGTGCCGGCGGGTACGTCATGGCCACTCGGCGAATATCGCTGGGACGGCGTCGGCGGCACCTTCTTCTTCATCGATCCCGAAGACGATCTGTTCGGGATATTCATGGTGCAGACCCCGTCGCAGCGCGGCCGGATCCAGCTGGCGCTGAAGACGCTGATCTATCAGGCGATGGGGCGCTGATCGCGGGCTACGGGACTTACGCCCCGCGCACGATCTCGCGCACGTATCCGATCGTTTCCTCGATCTGGCTCGCATTGACGTCGAGATGCGTGCAGGCGCGGATGCGGCCGTCCATCATCGCGAGCGTCACGCCGCGCTGGCGCAGTGCGGCGACCATCTTGTCGCCGGGGACGCCGGCGCCATCGGGCTTGAAGAACACGAGGTTGGTCTCGGGCTCCTGCACCTCGATGCCTGCGATCTGCGACAGTCCGCGGGCGAGTGCGCGCGCATGGGCATGATCGTCGGCAAGGCGATCGACGTGATGGTCGAGGGCGTAGATGCAGGCGGCGGCGCAGATTCCGGCCTGCCGCATCGAGCCGCCGAGGCGCTGCTTCCACTGCCAGACCGCGTCGATGAAGGCGCGCGAGCCGGCGAGCACGCCGCCGATCGGCGCGCCCAGGCCCTTGGAGAAGTCGATCCAGGCCGAATCCCAGCCAGCGGTCATGTCGCGCGGAGAGATGCCGCTCGCCACCGTGGCGTTGAGCAGCCGCGCGCCGTCCATGTGGGTGACGAGGCCGTGCTGCCTGGCGATCTCGACGATCTCGTCGAGTGCGGCCTTCTTCCAGATCGTGCCGCCGCCGATATTGGCGGTCTGCTCGACGCTGACGACGGTCTGCGGCGGCTGGTAGCGCGTGCGCGGGTGCAGAGCTTTCCGGAACGTCTCCGGCGTGAACTGGCCGTCGGGGCCCTTGAGCTGCGTAACCTGGAAGCCGCCGATCGCGGCATGCGCGCCGCCCTCACGGGCGATGATGTGCGCGGTCTCGTGCGCGAGAATCTCGTCGCCGGGCCGGCAATGCACCAGCGTCGCGGTGACGTTGCACATCGTGCCCGAGGGCATGTACACGGCGGCCTCCTTGCCGAGCAGATCCGCAACGCGCTCGCACAGCGCGTTCACGGTCGGATCGTCGCCGACCTGCTCGTCGCCGACCTCGGCGCGCGCCATCGCCTCGCGCATCGCAGCCGTCGGCTTGGTCTGGGTGTCCGACAGCAGATTGATGCGCACCGGCGGCGCCTTGGGATCGATCGGGGCAGGGGTGTAGAGCATGGCTGGTCTCGTCATTTCCTCTAGTCGAACAATTGCGACGTACTGCGTGCATCGTTTGGGCAGGGCCCGATGACGTGTGCTCAGCCACGGGAACGTTGAGCGACGCGGTGTCGCGCGGCAAGAAGGATGTCGTCTGGCGTGTCCGCTGTGAACATATTGCAATCGGGATGAGCGAACAGCCCCCGATATCGGCAGACCTGCTGGTCGCGGGAGAGGGCCGCCCACGCTCGAATCGCCGCTTCAGTCAGCATTGCCGAAGGCAGAGTGTTGGCGAACTGGCCGGCCATCCGAGACATCGATGGCATGCTACCAAACAAAAAGGCCCCGGAAAACCGGGGCCTTTGAACGTTGGTGTGCCGCGTTATCAGCGCGAATAGAATTCGACGACCAGATGCGGCTCCATTTGCACCGGGAACGGCACGTCGGAGAGGCCGGGGATGCGAATGTACTTCGCGGTCATCTTGCCGTGGTCGACGTCGAGATAGTCGGGGGTGTCGCGCTCGGGGAGCTGGCTGGCTTCGAGCACGTGGGCGAGCTGCTTGGAGGCTTCCTTGACCTCGACCACGTCGCCGACCTTGAGCTGGTAGCTCGAGATGTTGACCTTGCGGCCGTTCACCTTGATGTGGCCGTGGTTGATGAACTGGCGCGCGGCGAAGATCGTCGAGACGAACTTGGCGCGGTACACGACCGCGTCGAGACGACGCTCCAGGAGGCCGATCAGGTTCTCGCCGGTGTCACCCTTGAGGCGGCTCGCCTCGACATAGATGCCGTGGAACTGGCGCTCGGAAATGTTGGCGTAATAGCCCTTCAGCTTCTGCTTGGCGCGCAGCTGCACGCCGAAGTCGGAGAGCTTGCCCTTGCGGCGCTGGCCGTGCTGGCCGGGGCCGTACTCGCGGCGGTTCACGGGGCTCTTCGGGCGGCCCCAGATGTTCTGGCCCATACGGCGATCGATCTTGTACTTCGCCTCACTGCGCTTAGTCATCGCGTCCTCTTCGGTTGCATGGTTTGAGGAAACGCGCCCTCCTGTGTGACAGGCCAAAGCCCGGCACCGACAGGTCCGATCCCCAAAGCTTAAGGGAGAGGACCACGGGTCGCGAAACGCTTCGCGGGCCGAAATCGGCCCGCGAGCAGGCGGCTTTTAGGGGAGTTTGGGGTTCGCTGTCAATTCTTTAGCCGTCATTCCGGGGGGAGCGAAGCACCGAACTATGGTGCGCAATTGCGCACCTGAGAATCTCGAGATCCGGGGCTCGGTGCTATCGCACCGCCCCGGGATGACCGCTGCGCGGTCACGTCCCGACCACCCGGATCGGCTTCGGGCCGGCCGCCCGCAATTCGGCAGCGATTTCAGTGTTCAGGACCTGTTCCAGCCGGGTCAGGATCCGGGCGATGGGGGCGGCGTCGGTGACCCGGTGGTCCCAGCGGATCACGACATGGATGGTCTGGTCGGGCTCGACCACCCCATAGCTGACGATGAAGGGGCCGGGCGTGACGGGGTGCAGCTCGCCGCCGCCATAGGCGGCCACCGAGCTCACCGCGAAGCTGCCGAACCAGTTGCCCCGCTGCCGGCCGAAATTGAGCCCGATGGCCCAGGACAGCCGCCGCAGCGGCAGCGGCAGGCGGGTCGCCCGCATGATCTTGCGGAACATGGGAACGTCGTTGATCGGCGCCGTCTTGCCGCGCCGGATCTCGGCATCGACCGCGGCCAGGGAAAGAGCCTCCGGGGCTGCGATTCGCTGCGGCAGCACGCATTCCTCGCCGTCCTCGACCCGCGCGATAGCCACCAGCGCGACACTCTTCGGCAGCTCGTAGAGCATCGGCCAGGGCCATTTGGCGTAGACCGTGCGCAGAATCGGCTCGTCCCTGGCGACCAGGGCGAAGGCCTTGACGAACATCGCAGCCCAGCCGGCGGGCGCCATCGCGCCCGAGCGCGCCTCCAGCAGGGGGCGGATATTGAGCGAACGGGACAGCGAGACGAAGGGCACGTCCATCGACGCGCGCATCAGGTCGCAGATCAGGCGGCGCGGCAGCGAAATGGTCTTGGGCGTCCCGCGCATCGGTCTTTCGGTTCCTGCGGACTAAAATATGTGCAGCGAGCGGGTCGCCCGCTCGCCGCGTGCTCTAGCACGAACCAACCCGCTTAGGGTCGGTCGGTTCGCCGCATCAGGGGGCTGGCGTCGCCAGCGGCTTGGTCTTGTCGTAGACGTAAATACCAATGATTTTCAATGATTTATCGCCGTGGGTCTTGGCGTCGTGGACGACGCCGGCCGGGATCAGATAGGAATCGCCGACCTTCAGGTGCTTGTCAGGCTGGCCTTCGACGAGGAGATCGGCCTCGCCTTCCAGCACATAGCCGGTCTCGATCCCGGGATGGGTGTGACGGCCAGCGGCGCCGCCGGGCGGCACTTCGGCGATGGCGGTCAGGGTCGTGTAGCCGTCCGGGAAATCGGTCTTCTGGAGTGGGGTGCGCTTGATGGCGGGCTGCTGGGCGAAGGCCGCAAAGGCAAGGCCTGCGAAGGACAGAGCGAGCAAAGTCTTTTTGAGCATTATTTCCTCCCTGGAAGGGCCGACCCTAGCAGCGCGGCAGTTCCCGGCAAGGTGGCAATCGGCCTGTTCAGCGCCTGATGCCCTCGAACGCCGCCATGATGCCGCGCTGGAACAGCGACCAGTCGAAGCCGAGCGCGATGGCGCGGTAGCCACGGTCGACCAGGGCGTTGGCCTGGTCGGCGGTGCGGGCGACGCCGCCGATCGGCACGCCGCTTTTGAGGATGCCGGCCTCGGCGCGCGCGACCAGCTCCAAGAGCTCCGGATCGTCCATCTGGCCGCGCTTGTTGATGGAGGTGGCGAGATCGCCGGGGCCGATCACCGCGACGTCGATGCCAGGCGTGGCCATGATCTCGTCGATGCGGTTGACGGCGTCGACATGCTCGATGGTGATCATGCAGATCATCTCGTCGTCGGCGCCGGCCATGTAGTCCGGCATCGACTGGCCCCAGCGGAATGGCGCGTGGAAGGGACCCCAGAGACGATCGCCGCGCGGCGGATAGCGTACGCTGCGCACCGCTTTCTCCGCCTCGCTGCGGTTCGTGATCATCGGAAAATTGATGCCGAAGGCGCCGATGTCCATCGGCGCTTTCGCAAGCCACGGTTCGTTCGCCGCGATCCGCACCAGCGGCGTGCACGGCGTGCCGGTCGTGGCGGCGATCATCGCATGCGCTTCGGTGAGGCCGATCGGCCCGTGCTCGAGATCGACGATGATCCAGTCGAGCGAGCGCGCCATGATCTGCACGGTCTGCACGCTCGGGATGGTCGCGATGGCGCCGAAGGCGGGGCGGCCCTCGCGCCACAATTGGCGGAGACGGTTGAGCGGCGTGGTCTGGACCGACATGAGAAAACCTGCGCGGAGATGACGACGGCGAAGCCTAGCAGCGCGTCGTTGGCGCGGAAAGTCAGGCCAGCGCGCGGCCGCCGAAGAACGGCGTCAGCGTGGCCGAAAGGTCATGCACACGGTTCGAGGTGAAGATCATCTCGGCGCCGGACTGCATGATGCCGCCGATAGCCGGGCCGAGCAGATCCGATACGCGGCGGGCGATGGCGGGTGCCGGGTCGATCCAGTCCACCGGCCAGGGCGCGAGCCTGGTCAGCCGGTCGAGCAGGAGCGGATAATGCGTGCAGGCCAGCACCACCGTGTCGGTACGCGCGCCTGCGTCGGTGGCATCGCCGACGAAGCAGGGGGTGAGCTCGGCGAGGATGTCGTCGTCGCTGATCGGATGGCCGCCGAGCGCGCGTTCGGCGAGCGAGGCGAGCTCGGGCGAGCCGACCAGCGTCACCTCGCATCCCTGCGCGAAGTCGCGGATCAGCGCCTTGGTGTATTCGCGCTTCACCGTGCCCTTGGTGCCGAGCACCGAGACGCGCCGGCTCTTCGACTGCGCACAGGCCGGCTTGATCGCCGGCACCGTGCCGACGAAGGGCAGGGAATAAGCGGCGCGCAGGTGCGATAGGACCAGGGTGGACGCCGTGTTGCAGGCGATGACGACGAGGTCCGGATCATGGGTGCCGATCAGCTCCCCCATCAGCGGCACGACGCGGGCGATGATCTCGTCCTCGCTGTGGTGGCCGTAGGGGAAGAAGGCGTCGTCGGCGACGTAGACGTAATGCGCGTCCGGGCGCGTGGCCACGACCTCACGGAGCACCGTGAGCCCGCCAAGGCCGGAATCGAACACCAGGATCGTCGGGGAATTGGTCACGTCGTTACCTTAAAGCGTCTTGGTTACCATTCGGTTTTTGGGGCGGTTTTGCGGCGGTGGCACCTGGGGCCAATTTTGAACGATTCAATTTCGCGATTGCCGCATGTTCCCGCTATCAGCACGGGTGTTGCACTGCGGACGGGGACATATCCGCAGAATTCCGGGGAGCCGACATGATCAGAAACACCAGTAACGGCTGGGGCAGCGTTTCCCGCTGGCTGCACTGGATTTTGGCGCTGACGATCATCGGTATGATCGGCTTCGGCTGGTGGATGAACCACATCCCGGCGCGGCCCGACCGTTTCTTCTACCGCTCGATCCATGCCGATATCGGCTATGTGATCCTGCTGCTCACGGTGCTGCGCCTGGTCTGGCGCGTCGTCAACCCGACGCCGGCGTTGCCGGCCGACAGCCAGCCCTGGCAGAGGCTGGCCGCCCGCATCAGCCATGGTGCGCTGTATCTCGCCGTGATCGTGGTCGTCATGCTCGGCTGGGCGCATTCCGGCGCGCACGCGCCCGATTATTCGGACTTCTTCGGCCTGTTTCACGTGCCGCAATTCACTTCTCCCGACCGTGCGGCGGCGAACGCCTATGAGGACCGCCACATCCTCTTTGCCTATGTGCTGCTCGCCCTGATCGCGGTTCACGTCGTCGCCGCTCTCTGGCACCACTTCATCCGCCGCGACCGTGTCGTGACGCGGATGGTGGCGGACGAGGCGGGGTAGGGCTTTCCCAAACGCGTTGCTCGCAATCTCGTCATCCCCGCGCAACCGCGAAGCGGTTGTCGCTGGAGGCGCGAGGCTTGCGATGCGCACGCATCGCAAGCGGAGCCTCGAAGGGTGACGGCGATGCTATGATGCGGCATCACGATCCATCCCACGGCCGCAGGAGGCGCCATGCTCACCGTCCATCATCTCGGCAAGTCGCAGTCCGAGCGCATCGTCTGGCTGTGCGAGGAGCTCGAAATCCCCTATGAGCTCAAGCGCTACGCTCGGGATTCCGTCACCATGCTGGCGCCTCCCGACTACAAGGCGCTGCACCCGATCGGAGCGGCGCCCGTCATCACCGACGGCGATCTCGTGCTCGCCGAATCCGGCGCGATCGTCGATTACATCATGGCCAGATACGGCAATGGGCGCCTCGTGCTCCGCCCGGACGACCCTGATTTCGCGCAGTTTTTGTACTGGTTTCACTTCGCCAACGGCACGCTGCAAGCCGGCATGGGCCGCTTGATGATCCTGAACCGGCTCAGGCCCGCCGAGGACAATCCGATGCTGGTCGCGACCAGAGGGCGCGTCGACCGCGCCTTCGATCTGGTCGACGCGCGGGTTCGTGACGCCGAATATCTCGCCGGCAACACCTTCACCACCGCCGACATCATGATGGGCTTTTCGCTGACCACGATGCGCTACTTCCAGCCCTATGATCTCCAGCGTTGTCCGAACGTGGTGAAATATCTCGGCCGCATCGGTGCGCGGCCGGCCTACCGGCGCGCGATGGAGAAGGGCGATCCCGGCATGGCGCTGCTGCTGAGCTGAGCGGCGGTCACGCGATCCTGTTCGTCGTCGCCGCCCGTTCCGTGGCGAGCTGCTTCTGCAAGCGATCGATGTTTTGCAGCAGGCGCTGGCTGGTCAGCACCAGGAAGTAATAGCCGAACTGCGGGTCCTGAAAATAGATCTCGAGCAGGCGGTCATAGGTGATCGTCAGCACCTGGCCGTCTTCGACGCATTCGATCGTTCCGGTGCGCCGGTTGTCCGGTGTCAGGAAGCCGAGCTCTCCCATGAGAGCTCCGGGCCCGATCTCGACATTGATCTCCTTGACCAGGAATTTTCCGGTGACCGTAAGGAGCATCTCCTTGGCCGGATCGCCCAGTTTGAACAGCGTGTCGCCGCGGCGATATTTGCGCTCGGTCATGAACGGCTTGAGCCACTCGATCGACATGTCGCCTTCGGCAGCATGTCGCGCCTTCTTGACCAGCTTGAGCATCTGCCGCAGGCGAAGAGCGTTGATCGGAAGCAGCAGCAGATAGAGCAGGAAGGTCGAGACGTTGGCGGAGAGCGCGCCGAACACGGCGAAGAATGCACAGCCGACCATGTTGGCGACGCGCAGGGGCACCATGGTCCGCATCAGGAGGGTGGCGACGAAGAAGCCGGCGCCGACCGCGGCGAACAGATTGGCCAGGGTGATGTTTTGGACAAAGATCTCCAGCATCCGATTGAAGATCGCGTCGTAGGTGACGTTGTTGGGATCGAGGCCCATCTGGACCAGGATCTTCGCGATCCTGAGGTTGTCCGTCGCCGCATCGAGAATGCGGTCGAGGATCGACGAAATGTCTGCGCTGCCGGACGGCATGGTACTAACCCCGCGTAAGGCCTTCAGTCCTGGTCGGTATTCGTATAGCCGAAATCGAATGACGACCGCTTGAATGGAGCCTTCGGCCGTCATGCCGCAAGAGGCAAATTTTAGCCTGATCGTGCGTTTCGGCAATTGCCCGTTGGTTGCGCGTATCGCCGTGGCGGGCCTGTGATTCGGCCCCGGGGTGCGGACTTCGGCGCCGTTGACCGACCTGAGGCCCCCGACGAGGGGGGCGTGAGGCGATCTTCGCCTTACGGCTTGCTGGCGGGCTGGATCACCTGCTGCTCGACCAGGCCGAGGTGCCCCGGCAGCGAGCCGGCGCGCAGCATCATGGCGACGCTGCTTGCTTCCTCCAGGGTGAAATTGCCGGAGATCTGGCCCGAGCCGCCGGTGATGGGCTCGCGGATCACGGGAGCGGAGATCACCTTGTCGTCGAGCACGATAGCGAAGGGTCTTCCGACGTTCTCTGAGGTGATGTGGGCGAAGCGCCGCGTGCCGCGGCCGTTGAAGCGGAACGAGGCGATCGGGTCCTTCGTGCCGCTCGCAAAGCCGGGACCGGCATAGCTGATGTCGTCGCCGTCGAGCGCGCTCTCCTTGGCAACCAGATAGGGCTGCTTGTCCTTGAAACCGAGCAGGACTTCCGTGCCCGCGGGCGGCGCACCGGATTGGGCCTGCTCCGCCGGCATCGAGAGGTCGACCAGGCGGAGGCTGACCTTGACCTTGGTGGCGAAGATTCTGGTCACCTGCTCGGGCTCCATCATGCCGGGCAGGAAGATCCGGATGCGGTCCGTGCCGTCAGGCTGGACGCTGGCGAGCCTGATGCCGGCATCCTTGAGGCGCTGCTCGATCATGGCGATGGCGTCTTCGACGAGATCGCGCAGCCGCGCGGCGGATGCTGCATCGGTGGGCGCGAGCCGGACCAGTCCGTCGCCGCCGTCGATCATGGCGAGCGCATGCGATGGCAATCCCTCCGCGGCTGAGGCGAGCTTGCGCTTCAGCTCTTCGCGGCCCTTGGCGTCCACGATCTTCAATTCGACGCCGCCGTCGCGGATCGCAAGACCGGAAAAGGCGATCTTGCCCTCGCGCAATGTCTTGTAGACGTCGTCGCGCAAATCCGTGACGACGCTCTCGCGCAAGCCGTCGGTGTCCACCTTGTAGATGATGCGCGAGCCGCCCAGCTTCTCCATCTTGTCCGCGATGAAGGCCGTGATCTTGGCGCGCATCTTGTCGAGCTGGCCGTCCTCGGCGAGCCCCGCGCGGGGCAGCGCGATCGCCGCTGCGATGGCGAGCGCAATAGTAAGCCGTCCGATGCGATCCCGCAGGGGCATAGTCATGATGACCTCAAGTCTTGCGGCAGGACGCTGGCAGGCGAATCCTGTGCATGTTCTTGGTCCCCGGATCGGGCGCGGAGGTTCAAATTCCGTCCGGATGAGCCCTGTCGCTGCAGCCGTTAGGCAATGGACGAACGGCAAATCATCCCTCATTGTGTTGGCGCTCGACCGGCCATCGGTCGAGGCCTCGCCGACCAAAATGTCAAAAGACAGGAGGCGGGGAAATGCACCTGAGGGAGGACGGAATTCCATGGCGGGCATCCACGCGCTCGATCGGCTGATTGGCAACGACTATCCGGACCTGGCGACTGACGAAGAGGTCCGGGCCTTCGAGCAGGTCCCCTACGCGGATCGCGTCGCGGCCGAGAGCACCTATGACGCGATCAAGCTAGGTGCTGCGCGCAATCCCGACGGCGCAGCGATCCAGTTCCTGCAAAACGCCGATCCGGCCGATACGCCGGTTGTGGTCACGTACCGCGACTTCGTGGCGCGCGTCACGCAGGCCGCCAACATGTTTCACGCGCTCGGCGCGGAGAAGGGCGACGTCATCAGCTTCATGCTGCCGCTGGTGCCCGACGCCTTCGTGACGCTGTTCGGCGCGGAAGCCGCCGGCATCGCCAACCCCGTCAATCCGCTGCTCGAGTCGCACCAGATCGCGGAAATCCTGGAGGCCGCGAACACGAAGATCCTGGTGGCGCTCGGGCCGATGCCCGGCACCGACATCTGGCAGAAGGTCGAGCAGATCCGCCCGCAGCTCAAGCATCTCAAGGCGATCGTGCAGGTGTTCGGTGGCGGCGACCCGGCGAACGGCGTGTTTGCTTTCAACGATTTGATCGCGCAGCAGCCGTCCGACCGGCTGATCAGCGGACGCAAGATTCTCGGCAGCGATATCGCCGCTTATTTCCATACCGGCGGCACCACCGGTACGCCGAAGCTGGTGCGGCACACCCATGCCAACCAGGTCTACCAGGCCTGGGCGCTCAACCTGCTGCTGAAGTCGAGGCCCGGTGCCAACCTGTTGTTCGGCATGCCGCTGTTTCACGTCGGCGGATCGCTGACGCAGGTGCTGCTGACGCTGTCGAGCGGCGGCTCGCTGGTCGTGCTGTCGCCGAGCGGCTGGCGCAATCCGAATGCGGTGAAGAACATCTGGGGGCTCGTCGAGCGCTTCAAGCCCGAGGCGCTGTCGAGCGTGCCGACGGTGCTCGCCGCAACGCTGGCGGTGCCGCCGGGCAATGCCGACATCTCCAGCCTGAAATATGCTGCCGGCGGCGGCTCGGCGATCCCCGTCGCCGTCGGCTCGGCGATCCAGGACAAACTGAAGCTGCCGGTGGTCGAAGTCTACGGCATGACCGAGACCTCGAGCGTGCACACGCTCGCTTATCCGTCACGGCCGATCCGGCTCGGTTCGGTCGGCCTGCCCATGCCCTATGCGCGCGTGCGCATCGTGCAGCTCGATGCCGACGGCCGCCTGATCCGCGACTGCGCGCCGGACGAGATCGGTGTCGTGATCATGGCGGGGCCCGGCGTGTTCGGCGGCTATCTCAACGACGAGCACAACAAGGGCGCCTTCGTCGACGAGGTCTGGGTCAATTCCGGCGATCTCGGCCGGCTGGACGCCGACGGCTATCTCTGGATCACCGGTCGCGCCAAGGATCTCGTCATCCGCGGCGGCCACAACATCGATCCGGCGCCGATCGAGGAGATCATGTTCCGCCATCCCGCCGTTGGCTTCGCCGCGGTGGTCGGCCAGCCCGACGCCTATGCCGGCGAACTGCCGGTCGGTTACGTGCAGTTGAAACCGGGTGCCAAGGTCGAGCCGGGCGAGCTTGAGGCGTGGGTGCGCGAGCGCACGCCGGAGCGCGCCGCCGTGCCGGTGCAGGTCATCCCGATCGATCCGATGCCGGTCACCGGCGTCGGCAAGGTGTTCAAGCCGCAGCTGCGCTGGGACGCGGCCGAGCGCGTGTTCACGAAGGTGCTGGCGCCGCTCGCTGCGCGCGGCATCGACTGCAAGGTCAGGGTCGGCGCTCATGGCAGCCACGGCTCGATCGCCACCGTGACGCTGGCGGGCCTGCCGGCCGACCAGCGCGAGGCGGTCGCGGGCGAGGTGCACACCCTGCTCGCGCCGTTCGTGATGCGGCACGAGGTGGTGCAGGTGTAGCAGGCCCAAACGCAGCCCGGCGTCGGTCTGACCGCGCCGGAAGGGCGACGCTCCCCCGCTCGATCATGAAGGTCGTTCGAGCCCCTGTGTGACTAATGTCACATATGGAAGAATTGGCATTCGGCCATACTCCGAATAGTCTCATGGAATTGCATCCGGGGGGACGCAAAGTGATTCCGCTTCGGCTATTTGCTTTGTTGATATTTGCGATGGGCCTAGCCTGCGGACCGGCGCATGCCGACCGGCGGGTCGCGCTCATCATTGGTAATTCCGCCTACAAGAGCGCGCCGAAGCTCGGCAATCCCGTGAACGATGCCACCTTGGTTGGCGGCATGTTCAAGAAAGCCGGCTTCGATTCCGTGGACGTCAGGCTTGATCTCAGCGCCAGCGAGATGCGGCGCATGCTGCGAGAGTTCGCCGGCAGGGCGCGCGACGCGGACATGGCGGTGATCTACTATGCCGGCCACGGCATCGAGCTCGACGGCAACAACTATCTCATTCCGACGGATGCGACACTGGAGACCGATGGCGACGTTCTCGACGAGACTATCCCGGTCGAGCGTGCGCTGTTCGCGGTCGAGCCGGCCAAGCAGCTCCGTCTCATCATCCTCGACGCCTGCCGCGACAACCCCTTCTCAAAGACCATGCAGCGCACGCTGGCCTCGCGCGCGATCGGACGCGGCCTGGCCAAGGTCGAGCCGACCAGCCCCAACACCATGATCGCCTTTGCGGCCAAGGCGGGTTCGACCGCATCCGACGGTGACTCCAAGAACAGCCCGTTCGCGGTCGCGCTGGTCGAGCACCTGCCGAAGCCGGGCCTCGACCTGCGCAAGGCCTTCGGCTTCGTGCGCGACGACGTGCTCAAGAGCACCGGCTACAAGCAGGAGCCCTATGTCTACGGCTCGCTCGGCGGCGACGACGTGCCGCTGGTCCCGACGCGCCCGATTGCGACCGGTCCACAGGCCAATCCGCAGGATGCCGTGCGCAGGGACTACGAGCTCGCGCTCCAGCTCGCCACGCGTGATGGCTGGGAAGCGTTTCTGGCGCAATATCCCGACGGATTCTATTCCAACCTTGCCAAGGGCCAGTTGAACAAGATCGCCGCCGAAGAGACGCGCGCGGCGGCCGAGCAAAAGGCCAAGGCGGCGGAGCAGGAGAAGACAAGGCTCATTGCCGAGCGCGCCCAGAAGGCCGAGCAGGAGAAGGCGGTCGCGGCGGCCAGGGCCGCCGAAGAGGCGCGGGTTGCCGCAGAGAAGCAGAAGCAGATCGAGCAGGCGCGGGCCGAGGCCGCCGAGCAGCAGCGCAAGGTCGCCGAGGCAGCAGCCGCGAAAGCACTGGCCGAGAAGCAGGCCGCGGAGAAGGCGAAGGCCGAGCTCGCCGCCAAACAGGCCGCCGAGAAGGCGGAGCAGCCCGCTAAGCCGACGGCTGATCGTCAGATACCAGAGGCGGAGCAAAAAGTTGCCGCCCTTTCGCCCGCGCCAGCATCCACATTGTCGGCCGCCGATCTGGCAAAATCCGTGCAAAGCGAGTTGCGCCGCGTCGGCTGCCTGTCCGCCGCTGCCGATGGCGACTGGAGCGCCACCTCGCAGCGCTCGCTGACGCTGTTCAACAAATATGCCGGTACCCAGTTCGACGTGAAGCTTGTCAGTGTCGACGCACTCGACGCGCTGAAGGCAAAGGCAGGCCGGGTCTGCCCGCTCGTGTGCAATTTCGGCTCCAAAGCGGATGGCGATCAATGCGTGAAGATCACTTGCCGCGCCGGCTACCGCGTCGGTGACGACAACGAGTGCGAGAAGATACCTGAGAAGAAGCCGGTGACGACGCGCGAGGATTCGAGGAAGCGAGACAGCGACCGTCAACAGAGGGAGGCCGCGCCCACAAGCCCGCAAGCCCGATCACCGGGCCAGATCTATTGTGGCTCAAGTGGCTGTCGTCCGGTGCGGTCCGGATGCAGGCTCGTGGCCGCAACCGGTTCATGGGGAACGGGGGGAGCGGTTGGGGCGGTCGGTCAAGGGAATGTGGCAGAGGTCTGCAATTAGGCCGGTGCGTCAAGGCCGTAGGTGATTTTTCGTGCGCATCAATCGACTTTTTCTAACACTGGTTTTTGCATCTCTCGTCGCCAGCGCGCCCGCGCTCGCCGACAAGCGCGTTGCGCTCGTCATCGGCAATTCCGCCTACAAGAACGCGCCCAGGCTCGCGAACCCGGTGAACGACGCCGGGCTGGTCGGCGGCATGTTCAGGAATGCGGGTTTCGATACGGTCGAGATCAGACTGGACCTCAATGCCAGCGAAATGCGGCGATCGCTGCGCGAGTTCGCGGCCAGGACACGCGACGCCGACATGGCGGTGATCTACTATGCGGGCCACGGCATCGAGCTCGACGGCAGCAACTATCTCGTTCCGACCGATGCCATGCTTGAAACCGATGGCGATGTCCTCGACGAGACGATCGCACTCGACCGCGCGCTGTATGCGGTCGAACCGGCCAAACAACTCCGTCTCGTCATCCTCGATGCCTGCCGCGACAACCCTTTTGCCAAGACGATGAAACGCACCATGGCCTCGCGCGCGATTGGTGGCGGGCTTGCCAAGGTCGAGCCGACCAGTCCGAACACGATGATCGCGTTTGCGGCCAAGGCGGGGTCGACGGCGTCGGATGGTGACTCCCGGAACAGCCCGTTCGCGGTCGCGCTGACCGATCACCTGCCGAAGCCCGGGCTCGACCTGCGCAAGGCGTTCGGGTTTGTCCGTGACGACGTCTTGAGGAAGACCGGCAACAAGCAGGAGCCGTATGTCTATGGCTCGCTGGGCGGCAGCGACGTGCCGCTGGTGCCGGCAAGGCCGGCCGCCGCAGCCGGTCCGCAGGCAAACCCGCAGGACAGCGTGCGCAAGGACTACGAGCTTGCCCTTCAGGCCGGCCTGCGCGAAGCTTGGGAAGCATTCCTCCAGACCTATCCGGACGGCTTCTACGCCAACCTCGCCCGCGTGCAGTTGAAGAAGATTGCCGCCGAGGAGGATCGCACGCTGGCGACCGAGAAGGCGCGTCTGGCCGAACAGGAGAAGGCGAGGCTCGCGACCGAACGAGCCCAGAAGGCCGAACTGGAGAAAGCTGCCGCCGCTGCCAAAGCCGCGGAAGACGCGAGGATTGCGGCCGAGAAGGCCAAGCAGATCGAGCAGGCCAAGGCGGAGGCGGCCGAACGAGATCGAAAGGCGGCGGAAGCTGCCGCGGCCAAGTCGCTCGCGGAGAAGCGGGCGATGGAGAAGGCGGCGGCTGAGGCGGCAGCGAAGCAGGCCGCGGACAAGCAGGCGGCTGATGCCGAAAGCAGGAAGGTCGCCGCGCTGTCGCCGCCGCCAAGCGCCCCGCCGCCCGGCGATCTCGCGAAATCCGTGCAGAGCGAACTGCGCCGCGTCGGCTGTCTTTCGACCGCCCCCGACGGCGACTGGAACGCCGCAACGCAGCGCTCGCTGACGCTGTTCAACAAATATGCCGGCACCCAGTTCGACGCGAAGCTTGCAAGTGTTGACGCACTCGATGCGTTAAAAGCAAAGCCGGGCCGCGTCTGCCCGCTGGTGTGTAATTTCGGCTTCAAAGCCGACGGCGATCGATGCGCGAAGATCGCCTGCCGCGCCGGCTATCGCGTCGGCGATGACAACGAATGCGAGAAGATTCAAGAGAAGAAGCCGGTGGCGACGCGCGAGGATTCCAGGAGGCGCGATAGCGACCGCAGAAATACCGAGTCAACGGCACCAAAGTCACAAGCCTCTGGCCAGATGGTCTGCAACGGCGCCGGCTGCCGACCGGTCGCAAAGGGCTGTCACATGGATTATGTGAAGAGCAACACCGGCGTCATGGTACGAACCGAGATATGTAATTAGACCCCCGCCGGATCGTCGTCGCGGTCCGTTCATGTTCCGGCGCGAAACGCGCGCGTGTGGATGAGGGCGGACGACACGAGGCTTGCATGCCTCGTCGCAGGCGAGCATCATCCCCAAAAAAATGGGGGAAACCGATGCTTGAACTCTCTCGCCGCAGTCACCTTCAGCAATTGTCGGCCGTGTTCGGAGCCGCCGCACTATCCGGATGGTCGGGGCCGGCATGGGCATCTGAGGCGGACATTCCGCCCGAGGGTATCGGCAAGGGCATCAAGCACGTCTCCTATAGCGACATAGGCGGACGACCCGACAGCGTGCAGGTGATGTTCAACCGGCAGCACGTCTATGTCGGGCACATGTTCAGCGACGGCGTGACGATCCTGGACGCATCCGATCCGCGTACGTTGAAGCCGGTCAATTTCTTCACTGCGGGACAATACACTCGCACCCACCATTTGCAGGTGGCGGAAGACCTGCTGCTGCTTGCGAACGGCGCCAATATCGTCGCGATGCAGTCCTACGACAACATGCGCGGCTATTTCGAGAACACGCTGGTCGACAGCATCACCAAGGCCAAGAAATTCCGCTGCGGCCTCTCGATCCACGACATCTCGAAGCCGGGCGAGATGCGCGAGATCGCGTTCCTCGAAATGGCCGGCTTCGGCATCAACCGCCTGTGGTGGCCGGGCGGCCGCTACGCCTATGTGTCGGCGCATCTCGACGGGTTCACCGACCACATCCTTTGCGTGGTCGATCTCAAGACCATCACCAGGCCGGAGATTGTCGCGAAATGGTGGCTGCCGGGCATGAACCGCGCGGCCGGCGAGCCGGCGACGCCGAAGGGCAAGCGCTTTGCGCTCCATCACATGATCACGGCGGGCGATCGCGGCTATGCCGCCTGGCGCGACGGCGGCTTCACCATCCATGACATCAGCGATCCCGCAAATCCAAAGCTGCTGTCGCACATCAACTGGTCGCCGCCGTTTGCCGGCGGCACGCATACGCCGCTGCCTCTGCCGAAGCGGCAGCTCGCGATCGTCGCGGACGAAGCCAATGCGGACCAATGCGCCAAAGGCCTGTTCCACACATTCGTTCTCGACGTGCGCGCGCCGCAAAACCCGGTGCCGATCGCAACCCTGCCGACCCCGCGCGATCGCGATTTCTGTGCGAAGGGCACGTTCGGTCCGCATAATCTGCACGAGAACCGCCCGGACTCCTTCCAGAGCGAGGAGACGATCTTCGCGACGTACAACAATGCCGGCGTCAGGGTGTTCGATATCAAGGACGCGTTTGCGCCGAAGGAGATCGCGTATTGGGTGCCGCCGGTACCGAAGAAGCTGATCGACCCTCGCCCGAATGTCGCGCTGGCGGCCAAGACCTGCGACGCCTATGTCCGGCCCGACGGGTTGATGTTCGTCAGCGATTGGAACGCCGGCATGCACGTGCTGCAATATCAGGGATGAGGTGGCTACCCTCGGATCGCCGCATTGGCCCTTTCGGCAGCGCCCGTCATCGCATCCTTCGCCGATTTCGCGCCGTTGACCACTTCATTCACGCCGATCATGAAGGCGTCCAGGATCAGTCTCGATTGCGGATGGAAAAGAACTGCCTTGGCGCGGTCGACGTCGGCATTCTGCAAGTTTGTCAGCGCCGCCTCGGCGGCCTGCGGGCCGAACGCCTTCTTGAAGCCCTCGCTCGACCAGGCCGACACGCGTGTCGTCGCCAGCCCCGCTGCGGCGGTCCGCAGCGAGGTCGCCTTGCTCGTCGCCCAGAGCAGGAACAGGAAAGCCGCCCGCTTGTTTCGAGATCTGGAATTGATGCACGCCTGCCAGTGGGACATGAAGGGGACGGGTCCGCGACCGGCGAGATGCGGAAAGGTTGCAAACCCGGCCTGGTTGGCGACGCGGCTTTTCGCGGGATTGGAGATGTCGGTCGCGAAGTTGCTGCTGTCGATCGCCATGGCCGTCCGCCCCTGCAGGAAGTCGTCCAGCACGTGGTACCATTCGTAGCTGCCGACGCCGGCGGGCCCGGCCTGACCGAGCAGCTGTCCGTACATCTCGACGGCCGCGATCCCCTCCGGGCTCGCGAAAGCGACCCTGTTGTGCTCGACCATGGCCCCGCCGTAGGAGAACAGGAAGCCCATGGCCGGTGGGGAGGAATTGCCGCTGGCCTGAGCCCGCATCGCGATCCCCGACATCCCGTTGGTCTTGACCGCCTTGGCGGTGACGAGCAACTCCTCAAAAGTCTGGGGAACCGGCAGGTCCTTGGCCGCCAGCGCATCGCTGTTGATGAACAGGGTCATTGCCTCCGAGGTAATCGGGACGGCGTACCGTTCGCCGTCCGACCACAGCGGGAAGGCTCGGGCCGTCTTGAGCAGGTCGCTCTCGTCATACCAGGCGGGGTCGGTCAGCGACCTCTGGGAATAATACCCGTTCAGCGGCTCCACCCATCCGTTCGAGATACCCTGGCCATAGGTCGTGAACATGAAGACGTCGGGCGTGCTACTGCCGCGAGCGAGCCTGATCGGCAGCGCGCCGAGGTAGCTGGTCTCCAGCTGGAAATCGATGGTGACGTTGATGCCGGTGAGTATGGTGAACTCCGGCAACAGCGGCGTGATCGCATTCGACCACGGATGGATCGCGCCCGAAAGCGCGATCGTCTGTCCCGTAAATTGCTTCCAGTCGATCGCGGCGTTGGCGTAAGCCGCAGCGGTATCCTCGGCAAAGCTCCAGCGCGGCAGCGCGGTCAGGCTCGCGCCAGCCGCCCCCAGTCCCTTGATGAAACTGCGCCGGCTCGCCGGATGGCTCAGTGAGTTTTCACCCTGTGCCATGATGATGCTCCTTGAATCGACCAAGGGCATTCATCCATAGCACACGCACGGGGCCGCAGCCCTGCGACATCACGGCCCTCACGCCCGGCGTATCCGATGAATGTCGGGTTCCCGACCTCCCTATCCGTGCTATTGTCCTATCATGCTCTGGCGTCGGCACCAGAACACGCGCGGTCACACGAGCATCGAAGACCCACGGCCAATGTCCGTTCCTGTTCGGGCCCTGCCTCTGCGATGGTTTGCTCGTCCGCTGATCCTTGCGGTCGCAGTGCTTGTGACCCTGTTTGCCGCGACCAGCTTCCTCGGCCTGCAATATTGGCAGGAGCGGCAAGCAGCTCATCACTTCATCGAACATAGCCGCCAGGTCCTCGAAACGCTCGATCGGCTGCGGGCGATCGTCGCGGAACTGGAGACTGAAAGGCGCGGGTATCTCATGACCCTCGACCCCGCCTATCTCAAGGCCTACGGCGTCTCCGACGAAAGCGTGCGGCGGGAGGCTCAGGCGCTGCAGATGTTGGTCGCGGACGATCCGTTGCAGGGCCTTCGGGCCGGACATCTGGCGCTGACCGTTACAGCCACGCTGCGCGAGATCGACGAGCTGCTGAAGACGGCCGGCACCTCCGGGCTCGCCGCGCTGGCAATGATCCGCAGCATGGACGAGATCCGCTCGCAAATCGACCAGATGGTGGATCACGAGCGCTTTCGGCTCGCTGGCCGGGAGGCGCGCGCCGAAGCATTCGAGCAACGCTGGACCTGGCTGATCGCCGGCGCCGTTGTCCTCGTCGTCGCGCTGGCCGCAGCGGCGCTGGCGCTCGCGCGGCTCGAAGCGAAGCGGCGGAGAGAGGCGACCGAGGAGAACATCCAGCTCCAGAGTGATCTTGCAGCACGGGATATCAAGATCAGACGCCTGTTCGATGCCAACATCATCGGCATCATCATCTGGGAAGTCGAGGGGCGCATTCTCGAGGCCAACGATGCATTCCTGCGCATCGTGGGATACGACCGGGAAGATCTCAACGCAGGGCGCCTGCATCGGACCGACCTCACGCCGCCGGAATGGCGCGCCCGCGACGTGCAAACCGTGGCGGAACTGAAGCGGGTCGGGACGGCCCAGCCATTCGAGAAGGAGTATGTGCGGAAGGACGGAAGCCGTGTGCCGGTGCTGATCGGCGGGACCATGTTCGGAGCAGGTACGGAGAATGGCGTCGGCTTTGTCCTCGATCTGACGCCGCTCAAGCGCGCGGAAGCCGAAGGCCGCGAACACGAGCGGCGCTACCGTGAAGCGCTGATGGAGCTCGCGCACGCCAATCGCGTCACCACGATGGGGCAACTCACCGCTTCGATCGCCCACGAAGTCAACCAGCCGATCGCCGCGATCGTGGCGAACGCCGAGGCCGGGTCGAATTGGTTGGAGGCTCAACCGCCAAATCTGGAGCGGGTTCGACAGACGCTCGACTGGATCACAAAGGACGGCATGCGAGCCGGCGATATCATCGGCCGGATCCGGGCGCTGATCAGGAACGCGCCCCCGCAAAAGGAGACGCTGGAGATCAACCAGGCGGTGCTTGAGGTTATCGCGCTGACACGCAGCGAAGCGTTCAAGAACGGCGTGTCGGTACGAACGCAATTTGCCGAGGGCTTGCCGCCGGTTCAGGCCGATCGGGTTCAACTTCAGCAAGTGGTGCTCAACCTGATCGTCAACGCGATCGAGGCGATGGCCGCGGTCGGCGAGGGGGGACGGGAGTTGGTGATCAGCACCGGTCGGGATGCATCGGACGGCGTCCACGTCACCTTGCGGGATTCCGGTCCGGGGCTGGATCCGAAGAACGTGGACCGCCTGTTCGAAGCGTTCTACACCACCAAGCCCACGGGCATGGGGATGGGTCTCGCCATCTGCCGCTCGATCATCGAGGCACATGGCGGGCGGATGTGGGCCGGTGCAAACGAGCCGCGGGGCGCCTTCTTTCAGTTCACCCTGCCTCTCGCGTCAGACGAGACCGTGTCTCGCCTGCTGGAGGCGGATGAGCCGACGGGGCAACGCTCTGCGGCCCGATGACGGGCTCCGCGCAGCCCGGTCCTTTGCGCGAATGTTGCCTGCCGCGAAGCCGGCCCTAACCCGCCGGCATCCTCGTCTCGATCAGGCGCACCCAGAACGAGGCGCCGTGGCCGAGGATGTTGTCGTTGAAGACATAGGACGGGTGGTGGCATTCGTTGCCGTCGCCCATGCCGACCAGCACCATGGCGCCGGGACGCGCTTCGAGCATGAAGGAGAAGTCCTCGGCGCCCATCATCGGGATGAACTTGTCGTTGACGCGCTCGGCGCCGACGATGTCGCGGGCGACGTCGGCGGCAATCCCGGCCTCGCGCGCATGGTTCATCGTCACCGGGTACATCCGTGTGTATTTCGTCTCCGCCGAGCCGCCATAGGCGCGCGCGACGCTCTCTGCGACCTCGCCGATGCGGCGTTCGACCAGATCGCGCACCTCGGGATCGAGCGTGCGCACGGTGCCGCCGAGCTCTGCGACCTCCGGGATGATGTTGAAGGCGGTGCCGGAGTGGAATTGCGTGATCGAGATGACGGCGGATTTGAGCGGATCGATGTTGCGCGCGACGATCGATTGCAGCGCATTGACGATCTGCGAGCCGATCAGCACGCTGTCGACCGATTTGTGCGGACCCGCGCCGGCGTGACCGCCCTTGCCATGGACCGTGATCTGGA
This sequence comes from Bradyrhizobium sp. 1200_D9_N1_1, assembly GCF_052075915.1. Taxonomy (NCBI): domain Bacteria; kingdom Pseudomonadati; phylum Pseudomonadota; class Alphaproteobacteria; order Hyphomicrobiales; family Nitrobacteraceae; genus Bradyrhizobium; species Bradyrhizobium sp. 1200_D9_N1_1. Next base: position 3,729,933 of record NZ_CP197226.1, read on the forward strand.
TGTTGTCGGAGGAGGCGAGCATCGCGCCGGGCGTGGTGGCGAAATGGCCTTCGGGCAGGCCCGGCATGTTGTGCATGCCGTAGACCTCCTGGATGTTCCAGCGCGTCATCAGGCCGTCCTCGACCATGGCCTTGCCGCCGCCGCCGCCTTCCTCGGCGGGCTGGAAGATCACGATCGCGGTGCCGTCGAAATTGCGGGTCTCGGCGAGATATTTTGCGGCGCCCAGCAGCATCGCGGTGTGACCGTCATGGCCGCAGGCGTGCATCTTGCCGGGGACCTTGGAGGCATATGGCACGCCCGAGGTTTCCGTGATCGGCAGCGCGTCCATGTCGGCGCGCAGGCCGATGGTCTTGCCGGAGGCCGATTTGCGGCCGCGGATCACGCCGACGACGCCGGTGCGGCCGATGCCCGTCACCACCTCGTCGCAGCCGAACTCGCGCAAGCGATCGGCGACGATGCCGGCTGTACGGTGGACCTCGTAGAGCAACTCCGGGTTCTCGTGGAAGTCATGGCGCCAGGCGGCCATTTCGTCGGAGAGGGCGGCGATGCGGTTGACGATGGGCATGAGGGGGATCCGTTTCTTTTGGGTTCTCTCGTCATTCCGGGGCGATGCGTAGCATCGAACCCGGAATCTGGAGGTCGTCGCGCGAGCTTCCGGGTTCACGCTTTGCGTGCCCCGGAATGACGAGAATAATCAGCTCTCGCCGAACACGCGCTTGAAGATCGTGTCGACGTGCTTGAGGTGGTAGCCGAGGTCGAACTGTTCCTCGATCTCGGCGTCGGTGAGATATTTCTTCACCTCGGCGTCCTGCTTCAGGAGCTGGAGGAAGTCGCCTTCGCCGCGCCAGACCGGCATGGCGTTGCGCTGCACCAGCTTGTAGGCGTCCTCGCGGCTCGCGCCCTTCTGCGTCAGCGCCAGGAGCACGCGCTGCGAATGCACGAGGCCGCCGAGGCGGTCGAGATTCTTCTGCATGTTGGCGGGATAGACCAGCAGCTTGTCGATCAGGCCGGCAAGGCGCACCAGCGCGAAGTCGAGCGTCACGGTCGCGTCCGGACCCATCATGCGCTCGGCGGAGGAGTGCGAGATGTCGCGCTCGTGCCAGAGCACGACGTTTTCCAAGGCCGGCGTCACATAGGCGCGCACCATGCGGGAGAGGCCGGTGAGGTTTTCGGACAGCACCGGGTTGCGCTTGTGCGGCATGGCGGAAGAGCCCTTCTGTCCCTCGGAGAAGAACTCTTCGGCCTCCAGCACCTCGGTGCGCTGCATGTGGCGGATCTCGACCGCGATGCGCTCGACCGAGGAGGCGATCACGCCAAGGGTCGAGAAATACATCGCGTGGCGGTCGCGCGGGATCACCTGGGTCGAGATCGGCTCGGGCACGAGACCCATGGCTTTTGCAACGTGCTCTTCGACCCGCGGATCGATCTGCGCGAAAGTGCCGACGGCACCGGAGATAGCGCAGGTCGCGACCTCCTTCCGCGCCGCGATCAGGCGTTCCTTGGCGCGCGAGAATTCGGCGTAGGCATAGGCGAGCTTGAGGCCGAAGGTCACGGGCTCGGCGTGGATGCCATGGCTGCGGCCGATGGTCGGCGTCATCTTGTGCTCGAAGGCGCGCTTCTTCAGCGCCGCCAGCACCTTGTCGAGATCGGCGAGCAGCAGGTCGGCGGCGCGGGTGAGCTGGACGTTGAGGCAGGTGTCGAGCACGTCGGAAGAGGTCATGCCCTGGTGGACGAAGCGCGCCTCCGGGCCGACGATCTCGGCGAGGTGGGTGAGGAAGGCGATGACGTCGTGCTTGGTCTCGCGCTCGATCTCGTCGATGCGGGCGACGTCGAAGGTGGCGTTCTCAGCCTTCGCCCAGACCGTCCTGGCCGCCTCTTTGGGGATGGTCCCGAGCTCGGCCAGGGCGTCCGCCGCATGAGCCTCGATCTCGAACCAGATCTTGAACCGGGTCTGCGGCTCCCAGATCGAGGCCATTTCCGGACGGGTATAGCGGGGGATCATCTGACGGCTCCAGCAAAGGTGGGCGGGCGGCCCTGATGGGCGGCACCGGCCAAAATGTTTTTTACGCCGTGATTTAACAGAGCGGGGAGGGCGAAACAAACGGCGGAGGCAAGGTAACGGGGGATGACCACCGGACCCGCCCGCCGGGCGGGGGGCAAAAAAAGTAACTGTCAATCACGGATCATTGACTGACAGATATTGAAATCTGTCAGCGAGACGTGTATATCCGTTCCCGGACGCTCCGATTGGGCGTCCCGCGGCTACCCCCGGAGGCCCTGAGGTCCGAAACAAATACGGATCGAGGGACGAAATTGAAGAGAGGGGACCGTGGACGAATGGAGACTTACGACAATGACGACCGAAATCATCAATTTGACCGGGACGATTGGGCATTGGCTCAATTTACTGGTGGCGCGCCAGATCGCGGCGCAGGCTGCAAAACTGCCTCATTGAGGCGAGAGCATTCCGAACGACCGGCAAGGGCGCTTCGGAAGCAGCGCCATCGCCGGATAAATGAACCCCGAGCGGGAACATGGTGCTGGCATGAATGAAGCCGTTGTCTTGACGCCGGAGCGGATCCTCGAAGTCACCGAGGACGTGCTCAGGCGTTACGGGCTTGCCAAGGCCACCGTGGTCGACGTTGCCCGTGCGCTCGATGTGAGCCACGGCAGCGTCTATCGCCATTTTCCGAGCAAGGCCTCGCTGCGCGAGGCCGTTGCCAAGCGCTGGCTTGACCGTATCGACGCGCCGTTGCTCCAGATCGCCAGGGAGGAAGGGCCCGCGCCGGTGCGGCTCGACCGCTGGCTGCGCACGCTGTTCGCCGCCAAGCGTTCGCGTGTGCTCGACGATCCCGAGATGTTCGAGACCTATCTCACGCTGGCGCGCGAGGCCTGCGCAGCCGTCAAATGTCACAAGGACACCATGATCGACCAGATCGCGGCGATCCTGACCGACGGCGTGAAGCAGGGCGTATTCGCTGTGGACGACGTCAAGGCCACCGCGCGCGCGATCTTCGATGCCACCGTCCGCTTCCACCATCCGGCCCATGCCGACGAGTGGAAGGACGCCGATCTGCCCGCGCGCGTCGATGCAACGCTCGCGCTGCTGCTGCGCGGGTTGAAGGCGGCATAGACCGCGACGCCTAACTCACCCTCTTGCCTTGTGAAGAAGCGCGCCCTCGCGAACGGAGGGCGAGGCAGTTGCGTGCCTGCGCGGGTGAAGCGCGCCGTTGGCTGCTGGAACGACCGCCGGGCTCTCCGGATATGCATTGACCGCGATTTCGACGACATCCTTTGACCGCTTTCGAAGCCGGTAGAATGTCAGTTCCTGTTCGAGCATGGGGCAGTGGAAGTGGACGACGGCCGTATCGGGCAAGCGGCAGAGTTCGTCGATAAGCTCGCCTACGGTGATGATCGGGGGATGGTCGATTGCCTTGTGATGAGCCTTACTCATGGCGATTCCTCCACTACTACTAACCGGAGCTGGATGGCCTCCGTTCCATCCCGCTCAGCAGATTCAAGAACAACACGTCGCTTGAGGAATCCGGCAGCCCCGCTGCTAGATCTTCGTCAGCCCGCAACTCGCCGCCAGCCGCACGAGCTGTGCATCGGTGCGCGCGCCGGTCTTGGTCTTGATCAGATAGTGATAATTCTGCACCGTCTTGACGCTGAGATTGAGATGCGTCGCGATCTGCTCGGTGGTGGCGCCGCCGGCGAACTGGCGCAGGATCTCGATCTCGCGTTCGCCCAGTTGGTCCAGCACTGAGCCGGTCGGCGACAGGCTGTCGTCGGCCAGGATATGCGCGATGTCGTCACTCATGGCGCGCTCGCCGCGGGCGACGCTGCGGATTGCATTCACGACCGCGGACGGCTCGCTGCTCTTGGTGACGAAGCCGGAGGCACCGGCGCTGAAGGCGGCCTTCACCAGCACGGCCTCGTTGTGCATGGTGAAGACGAGGATCCGCGCCCGCGGGCTGCGGGCGCGGATGTTGCGGATCGCCTCCAGCCCGCTGGCGCCGGGCATCGAGATATCGAGCACGACGACATCAGGATCGTGCGCCTTGAAGGCGCCGTAGGCATCCGCGGCGTTGTCGGCTTCCGCCACGACATGGAGGTCACCCTGGCTTTCCAGCACCCGCCGGTAGCCCTGCCGGACGATGGGGTGGTCGTCGACCAGCAGCACGGAGATGCCTGTTGCCGCAACCTCGCTCATCTCGGCCTCACGCGGCGAGCGGAATGGTGGCGGCGACGCTGAGGCCGCCTCTGGCCGGCAGGATCGACAGCGACCCGCCGGCGGCTGCGACGCGCTCGCGGATGCCGGTGAGGCCGAAGCCCGCCGACCGCGCCACGCGTTCCGCATCGCCGCCGCCGTCGTCCTCGACCCGGATCAGCAGCGCGTCGTCCTCGCCGGCGCGCCGCTCGACGCGCAACGATATCTCGCGTGCCGCGCCGTGGCGCAGCGCATTGGTCAGGCATTCCTGGGCGACGCGATAGGCGGTGGTGGCGGCCGGGCCGCTGATGTCGGTGAGATCGCCCCTGAGATCGAGCTGGATGGTCGGCCGCGCCGCGCTCTGCGAGCGCCAGCTGTCGACGAGATTGACGAGGCTCGCCTCCAGCCCGAGCTCCTCGGGCAGGGGATTGCGCAGCCGCTTCAGCGCATCGCGCAGTGAGGCCATCAGATGATGGGTCGCCTGCGAGATCATCCTTGCGTCCTGCGCGATGCCGTCTTCCCTGTTCTGCTTCGCGCTCGCCGTCTCGATGGTGTCGGCGAAAGCGAGGATGGCCGCGAGGTTTTGCCCGAATTCGTCGTGCAGCTCGCGGGCGAGGGCGCGGCGTTCGTCGTCGCGGATCTCGATCAGCCGCCGCGTCAGTGCCGCGCGCTGTTCCGTGGCTTCTTCCAGCCGGGTGCCGAGCTCGCCGACGGCGCCCCCGATCATAGCAAGCTCCATGGAGCGGAAGCGCGGCAGTTTGGTGCGATAATGGCCGCGCGCCATGCGCTGGAGCGCGGTGACGATCGCGCGTGCCGGCGCCAGCGTATGCGCGATCGCAAGCGACGCCAGCAGCGCAATTGCCGCCGCCATCAGCAGCGCGACGTCGATGACGTTGAGGATGTATTCCCAGGCGAGCGAGATCGCGGCCGCGGCATCGGGCGTCGCAACCACCGTGCCGGCGGCTGCGGCGCGCGGACTGACCGGCCGCACCACCTCGGTGTGGCTGCCGAGGAAGGTCGGGACGATCGATGCGAACCAGCGCGGCGGCATCTTGCCTAGCCCCTCGCTCTGGCCGCATAGCGGCTTTTCGAATGCGACGGCGGGCTGGAACTCGACGCAGACGCCGGGCGAGATCAGTTTCATCGTGTCCAGCGTGCGCCACTCCGGAACCGGCAGCAGATGTTCGCGCGCCCTGCTGCTGCGCAGCAACAGCTCGTGCCAGTACAGCGCCTGAAGTGCCTGCGCGACCCGCTGCGCCGAGGCCGCAGTCGACCGGTCGACGCTGCGATAGGCCTCGAACGTGGCCCATACGGTCGCCGCGCCCAGGCAGAGCGCCACAATGAGAAGCAGACGGGCGACAAGCTGAAGCACGAGGCGCATGCGATCACCCCAAAGTTTGGTAAGGTCAGCCTAACAACGCCGCCGCGCCTTGCCAATCGCAGGGTTTGGGCCGGATTGCAGCTCGGGCAAATTTCCCAAGCCGGATTGGGCATGGGTCTTTGGACCGGGCGTGGCGGCTTTGATCTAATCGGGGTGGAATCGTTGCAGGACAGTCCCTGCAAGCCGGGAGCGGTGCAGCATGAGTTCGATGACGATTGGACCGATCGCAGGGTCTGCTGCCGACCCATCCGAGCGCAGCGCGCTCCTGTTCTGGATGATCTTCACCGGGCTGTCGATCTTCGCCGTCGTGCTGTTGTGGCGCTTCGGCCTGATCCACCTGATGCTGACCTCGGACCGGACCTACATTTCCAGCGTGATCGCGCTGCTCTATGTCCTCACCTGCGGCCATTGCTTCCTGCGCACGCGGGCGATCGCGCGGGAGGGGGCGGCGGCGCGGCGCTGCAGGGCGGCGCTCGCGGCGCCCGGCGGCAGCAAGCTGCTCGATGCGAGCGCGACGGCTCTGCCGCGCGGACTGGTGCGCGATCATATCGACAGCCTGGTCACCAAGGCCGCCGCGCAGGATTACCGGCCGGTTGACCAGACGCTGCTGCTGCGGACGCTGGCCGACCGCCTGCGCGGCTCCAACGGCTTCGGCGCCTTCGTCTCGGACACGCTGATGAAGCTCGGCCTGCTCGGTACCATCATCGGCTTCATCATCATGCTGGCGCCGATCGCCGGGCTGGATGCCGCCGACAAGGTCGCGATGCGGTCCTCGATGGGGCTGATGAGCGACGGCATGGCGGTTGCAATGTACACGACGCTGGCGGGCCTCGTCGGCTCGATCCTGGTCCGCATCCAGTACTACATGCTGGACGCCGCGACCCAGCGGGTGTTCTCGGATGCGGTGGTGCTGACCGAGACGTACGTGACGCCGGTGCTGGAACGCAAGGGCGCCGGAATCCCGTCATGATGGATGATTTCGGTCTCTATCCGCGCGAGGAGCCGTTCGATCCCCTGGGCGTGATGCTGTTCAAGGCGCTCCAGGTGATCGCGTTCCTGTTCTTCCTGGCGCTGCTTGCGGTCTCGCCGGATGCGAAGGACGGCAAGATCGACTCCAAGGCCGAGTTCATGATCACGCTGGACTGGCCGGACAATCACCCTGACGATCTCGACCTGTTCGTGCAGGATCCGGCCGGCAACATCGCCTGGTATCGCCATCGCGAGGCCGGCTTCCTCACGCTCGACCGCGACGATCGCGGCGGGGCCAACGATTTCATCATCGTCAACGGCAAGAAGATCGCTTCGCCCATCCGCGAGGAGATCGTCACCGTGCGCGGCATCGTTGCCGGCGAATACACCGTCAACGTCTCCCACTTCGTGGCCACGACCGGCGAGCCTGTGACGGCCAATGTGAAGGTGCAGAAGCTCAATCCGACCGCGCAGGTCATCTTCGACAACAAGTTCACGCTCGACCACACCGGCGACGAGAAGACCGCGGTGCGGTTCCGGCTCGATGCGGAAGGCAAGGTCGTCAATGTGGACCAGCGGCCGAAATCGCTGCTGGAGACGTTCCGCAGCAGCTGGCGCAACGGCGCCGACGTCGATGCGAAGACCGGTGTGAGGATACGCCGTGAGTAACCTGCAGACGGTCATCCTCACGCTGTCGGTCGCCTATGCCGTCATCGGCGCGCTGCTGCTGGTCGTGCTGGTCTATGCGCGGCTGCACTGGGCGCTGAAGGCGGTCGCGGTGGTCGTGACCAGCGCTTTCTACGTCGTCAGCTTCACCGAAATGCGCGGGCTGCTCGGCTGGGCCAGCGCCGACCGGCTGCCTGCTGCCTTCAAGCTACTACAGGCCCGCATCGTCGAGCCGCATTCGCTGGAGGGCGATCCAGGCTCGATCTATCTCTGGGTCGAGCAGCTCGACGAGGACAATCGTCCGAGCGGCATCCCCCGGGCCTTCCGCGTGCCCTATGACGACCGGCTGGCCAACAAGACCCACGCGGCGCAGAACGAGATCGCGGCCGGGCATCCGCAGGGCGGCCGCGCCGCGGATTTCGGCGGTGGCGAGGGCAGCCTGATCGACATGGTCCGGGAGTATGTGACGCCCAAGACCATCCTCGAGACCAGCGGGGGCGATTCCTCGACCGGCGAGTTCAACGCCCCGCCGGCCGGTGCGCAGGGCGCGGTATTCACGCCGCTGCCGCCGCCCCGGATGCCGCCGAAGGACGAGCAATAGACCCTTGACCATCGCGGCGGGGGCACGCTGGAAAACGGCCCCGCGCTGGCGCATCTTCTTGACGTCCCTCAATTTGGCCTTATCGGCTTTCGATAAGAACCTGAGGGTGGAGGGTGCGTGCTTCTCGCTGTCTTTTCGGATATCCACGGCAACCGGCAGGCGTTCGAGGCTTGCCTGAAGGTTGCCCGTGCGAAGGGCGCAGAGCGGTTCATCCTGCTCGGCGACTTCGTCGGCTATGGCGCCGATCCGGAATGGGTCGTGGATACCGCGATGGAGCTCGTCGCCGGGGGCGCCGTGGCCGTGCGCGGCAATCACGACCAGGCGGTCAATTCCTCGGCCGAGACCATGAATGCCGAGGCGCAGATCGCGATCGAATGGACCCGCGGCCGGCTTGATGCTGCGCAGCGCCGGTTCCTGGCCGAATTGCCGATGCTGGTGGCGGACAGCGACCGGCTGTTCGTGCATTCGGAAGCCTCCAGTCCCCAGCGCTGGCACTACGTCCGCTCGACGGCGGATGCCGCCAAGAGCCTGATCGCGACGCCCGCCCATGTCACGTTCTGTGGTCACATTCACCGTCCGGCGCTCTATTCGATGTCGGTGACGGCGAAGATGACGAGCTTTGTGCCGAAGACCGACGTCCCGGTGCAGCTTCTGCGTGGACGGCAATGGCTCGCCGTGCTCGGCTCGGTCGGCCAGCCCCGCGACAGCGATCCGTCCGCATCCTTCGTGCTGTTCGACACGGTCTCGTGCCAGATCACCTATTGCCGCGTGCCCTATGACATCGCGAGCGCGGCGAACAAGATCCGCGAGAACGGCCTGCCGCCCTGGCTCGCCGACCGGCTGTCGCAGGGACGCTAGAGGCCGATGCCGAAACCCCTGGTCAAATCAGGCGCGGAGATCGACGGCTACACCATCGGCGAATGCGTCCATGCCGGCGGCATGGCGACGCTGTGGACGGTCACCCATCCCGGCATCGACGTCCCGCTGCTGATGAAGATTCCGCGGGTGTCGGAGGGTGAGGACCCCGCCGCGATCGTCTCCTTCGAGATGGAGATGATGATCCTGCCGCGGCTCGCGGGCCCGCACGTGCCCTCGTGTTTCGGCACCGGCGATTTCGCCCACCAGGCCTATGTCGTGATCGAGCGCATCGCAGGGACCACGCTCTACAAGCGGCTGGCCGACCTGCCGCTGCCATACGAGGAGGCGCGGCTGCTGGTCGCGAAGATCGCGACCGCGCTCGCCGATCTGCATCGGCAGAACGTGATCCATCACGACATCAAGCCGAGCAGCATCATGTTCCGCGAGAGCGGCGAGGCGGTGCTGATCGACTACGGCCTGTCGCACCACAACCATCTGCCCGATCTCCTGCAGGAGGAGTTCCGCCTGCCTTACGGCACCGCGCCCTACATGGCGCCCGAGCGGCTCCTGGGCGTGCGCGACGATCCGCGCAGCGACCTGTTCTCGCTCGGCGTGCTGCTCTATTTCTTCACGACCGGCGAGCGGCCGTTCGGCGAGGGCGAGACGCTGCGCGCGATGCGGCGCCGGCTGTGGCGCGATCCGCATCCGCCGCGCGCACTGCGCGCCGACTACCCGTCCTGGCTCCAGGAGGTGGTGTTGCGCTGTCTCGAGATCGAGCCGGTGCGGCGCTATCCGACCGCGTCCCAGCTCGCCTTCGATCTGACCCATCCGGACCAGGTCAGGCTCACGACACGCTCGGAACGGATGAAGCGCGACCCCCTCGGCGTCGCCTGGCGGCGCCGCTTCAACCAGGGCGTCATGCAGCCGCGCGCGAAATCGGATGTCGCAGCCCAGATCGCATCGAGCCCGATCCTCGCGGTCGCGCTCGACACGGCGGAAGGCGCGCCCGAGCTGAACGAGGCGCTGCGCGTCACCACCGAGCGCATTCTCGCCACGCTGCCCTCGGCGCGGCTTGCCTGCCTCAACGTCCTGAAGCTCAACCGTATCGCGATCGACCGGACGCTGGACGAGCAGGGCTCCAACAAGCATATCGACCGGCTGGTGGCGCTCCGGCATTGGGCCACGCCGCTGAAGCTGGACGAGAGCCGGCTGTCGGCTCATGTGCTGGAGGCGGTCGATCCGGCCGCTGCGATCCTGGAATTCGCCGAGGTCAACCACGTCGACCACGTCATCATCGGGGCGCGGCAGGGCTCATTCAGGCGCACGCTGCTCGGCAGCGTCTCGGCCAAGGTGGCCGCGGAAGCGGCCTGCACCGTCACCGTGGTGCGGCCGCCGCGAATGGCGGGTGATGAGGCCGATGCCGGCGAGGCGGCGGGATAGGCGCGCCCGGCGTCGCCGAGAAGAGATCAGGCCGCGTGGGCGGTATGGCCGGTGCGCCTGCGGCGGATGGGCCAGGAGAATTGCGGACCGGGCTCGCCGTGATCCGCGCTGCCGCCGAAATACTGGATGATCTCGCGGCAGGGCTCGCAATTGAACAGGTTACGCGACGCTGATGCCTTGGTCATTTCCTTCAGGCAGTTCGGGCAATGCGGTTTCATGGATTCGATCCGGAAAAGAGGTTCTCAGTGTTGGCGCTGCGAGGGAAACGAATGGTCGCGCTCCGAATTGTCGAGCTCGGCATCGTCATCCAAAGCGCCGTCGGCGCGCTCGAGGCGGCCGAAGAAATAATCGAGGCTCGGATGCGGGCGACGCGGAATCCGGCACCTGCGCTTCGGCTGACATTTTACGACCGCGATCTGCATGGACGTCAGCCCCGGCGATGAAGGCGATGGACGCGAGCGGAACGGGCCGCAACCTTCTCCGGTCCGACCGTTGGGCCAAACACCACAAATGCACTGAAACCAAGCCACAACGCCACGCCAGTCCAAACCAGGGTCGTCGTCATGATGTGCTCCCGTCAAAAGCAGGCAGGAGCCAGTAGCGGTGATTTGCGCGAATCAGTGAAGCCCGGATGAGTACGGGTCGCAGTTGCAATTTTAGGCATCGCGCGCTGCGGCACCCGTAAGAGCCGCAGGTTTTCGCCGCTCGTGCAGAGTCCGATGCGGCTCAGATCGCTTCGCCGCGGGCGCCTGCGGCGGCATTGCGGATCGCGGCAATATTGTTCTTGTAGGCGTCCTGCGTGCCGCCCCTGAACACGGAGGTGCCGGCGACGAAGGCGTTGGCGCCGGCAGCGGCCAGCGCGCCCGCGACGTCGGGACCGACCCCGCCGTCGACCTCGATGTCGATCGGACGACCCGCCGTCATCGCGCGGATGTCGCGGATCTTGCCGATCGCGGAGGGAATGAAGGCCTGGCCGCCGAAGCCGGGATTGACCGACATCACCAGCACGAGGTCGACCAGGTCGATGACGTATTCGAGTACGCCGATGGGCGTACCCGGATTGAGCGAGACGCCCGCCTTCTTGCCGAGCGCGCGGATCGCCTGGAGCGAGCGGTGCAGATGGGGACCTGCTTCCGCATGGACCGTGATGTGGTCGCAGCCGGCTTTGGCAAAGGCCTCGAGATAGGGATCGCAGGGCGAGATCATCAGGTGCGCGTCGAAGACCTTCTTGGTATGCGGGCGCATCGCCTTGATGACGTCGGGGCCATAGGAAATGTTCGGGACGAAGTGCCCGTCCATCACGTCGAGATGGATCCAGTCGGCACCGGCGGCGTCCACCGCACGCACCTCTTCGCCGAGCCTGGAGAAATCCGAGGCCAGGATCGAGGGGGCGATTGCCAGGGGGCGGGGGGTGAAGGCTTGGGTCATGGCGCTGTTTCCCGTGGCGGCCGGAAGAGGAATGGGTCTCGCCTAACATGGGCCTCCGTGGCGGGCAATGCAGGACAGGCGCGCTGCCTGTGGGCGGAAATTTCTGCCGTCACCGGCACGAATTGCCGATATTGCCGGGCCGCGCCAGGTGCGCTGGAAGCGGAATTCATTGAGCTTTTCGCGCTGGCACGGCGCTTGCTGACTTCCTCCCCGGAACATTGACCGCGGCATGCCGCATCGGTTGGAGTTGTGCAATGCTGTTTGCTCTTGGCGCCGTCTCGACGGCGCTCGACGCGATCCAGTCGCTGACAAACCCGAAATCGTCGTCCTCGACACAGAAGACGGGATCATCGCAAAGCGCGCCGACCAATCCGTTCGCGATCGACAGCGGCAGCAACAGCACGAGCAGCGGCGCGACCTCGTCGGCCAACTCGGGCAATTGCTCGCAGATCGCGCCGGAGACGATGAGCGCGCTGATCGCCGCGCAAAGCCAATCGTCGGACGGCACCAGCAGCGCGACGACCTCGACCTCGTCGAACTCGTCGTCCTCGACCCGCCGGGACGCTGCGCTGAAGGACCTGTTCTCGCAGATCGATGCGGACGGCGACGGCAAGATCACCAAGTCCGAATTCGAGAAAGCGCTGGGAGCCGGCGGCACCAATCTGGCGCAGGCCGATGACGTGTTCTCGAAGCTGGATTCGAATTCCGACGGCAGTGTCAACCTCGACGAGATGTCGAAGGCGCTGAAGAGCGGCCATCGCGGCCATGCCCACGGTGCCAGCGGCTCCGGCGAGGGATCGGATTCCTCCTCGAAGCCGAGCGGCGGATCGACCTCGACCACGACGACCGCCGCCGACGGCTCGACCACCACCACCGTCACCTATGCCGACGGCTTCAAGATGTCGACGACGGTCCCGGGCGCCTCCAGCTCCCCTAATTCGGCTTACGATCTGTTCGCGCAGTTGATGCAGCGGCAAGGCGGGCAGGGGCAAGGCGCCTCAGCGACCGCCGGCTCGTCGATGTCGATGAGCGTGTGAGCTAAGAGCGCTCTCTCGCCAAATTGCGCTGTCATGCCCCGCGAAAGCGGGGCATCCAGTACGCCGCGGCCTTTCGGTTCAATCACAACCGTCTCTGGAATACTGGATCGCCCGGTCTTCGCCGGGCTATGACACCTGATGTGACGGGCGTTCAACTACCCACCAAACCGGTCCCGCCATGCCGGCTGCGCGCCGCCGAACGGCAGCGCGGTTGCGCAATACACGCCGCGTGCGATTGCGCGCGCGACCACGTTGGCGGCGACGGTGCCGAGCTCGGTGAGGCCGACCAGCGGCTCGATCGGCTTCTCGCAGGTCGCAGCCGCGTACAGCACGTCGCCGTCGGTCGGTGCATGCACCGGATAGATGGCGCGGGCGAAGCCGGTGTGGGCGATCATCGCCAGCCGCTTGGCCTGGGGCTTGGTCAGCACCGCGTCGGTGACGACGGCCCCGATCGTGGTATTTTCGCGCGCGCTCGCGGCGGGACCGCCCTTGATGCGCATGCGCAGCATGTCGTCGGTGAACTTGTCAGGCAGGCCGCGTCCGCCGTATTCGCCGTCCACCTCGAACGGCGCCGCCCAGAACCACGGCCCGTTGCCGACGGTGACGCTGCCCACTGCATTGACGGCGACGATCGCCGCGACCTTGACGCCATCAGGCGTCACCGCCGAGGCTGAGCCGAGCCCGCCCTTGAACGTCGCGGTGGTGGCACCTAAGCCCGCGCCGACGCTGCCGATTGCAAAGTCCGTGCCGGCGGCTGCTGCCGCGGCGTAGCCGAGGTCGCGATAGGGCGAGAAGCGTCCCCATGCCTTGTCGCCGCCGTTGAGGAGATCGAACAGGATCGCGCCCGGCACGATCGGGATCAGCGCTTCGCGAACCCGGTGGCCGCGGCCCTGCTCGGCGAGCCAGGCCTGCACGCCGCCGCCGGTATCGAGGCCGAAGGCGGAGCCGCCCGACAGCGCGATCGCGTCGACGCGTTCGACGGTATTGGCGAGATCGAGCAGTGCGTCCTCGCGCGTGCCGGGGCCGCCACCGCGGACGTCGATCGCCGCGACCGCGGGGGAATCGAAAATGATCGCGGTCGTGCCGGAGGCGACTTTGGCATCCTCGGCATGGCCGACGCGGACGCCGGCGATGTCGGTCAGCAGATTTTTCAAGGTGGCCTCGCGCGCTGATGAGGAGTTCGCTTCTGCGATAGCGCAGAGATGCCGCAGGCTCAACTGGCGAGCGCCGTTCTGAGCATCTTGGCCAGCTCGGACTTGCGGTAGGGCTTGGCCAGCAGCAGCACGCCGGAGTCGAGCCGGCCGTGATGGACGATGGCGTTCTCGGTGTAGCCCGAGGTGAACAGCGTCTTCAGATCGGGGCGGCGGCGGGCCGCTTCATCGGCGAGCTGGCGGCCGTTCATGGCGCCCGGCATGATGACGTCGGTGAAGAGCAGGTCGATGTCCTTGTCGGCGTCGATGATGGTGAGGGCGTCGGCCGCGTTGGCGGCTTCGAGCGCGGCGTAGCCGAGGCTCTTGATCTGGGTCACGACATATTGCCGTACCAGAGCGTCGTCCTCGACGATCAGGATCTTCTCGCTGCCGCCGGCGACGGGCGCGTTCTGAAGCGCCTCGAACTCGGTCTCCTGCACGCCGGTGGAGCGCGGCAGGTAGATCTTCACGCTCGTGCCGTGGCCTTCCTCGCTGTAGATCTTGATGTGGCCGCCGGACTGCTTGACGAAGCCGAACACCATGCTGAGCCCGAGGCCGGTGCCCTTGCCGACCTCCTTGGTCGTGAAAAACGGATCGAACACCCGCTCGATCAGATCGGCCGGAATTCCAGTGCCGGTGTCGCTGACCGCGATCATCACGTAATTGCCGGCAACGATGTCGGGATTCATGCTGGCATAGCCGTCGTCGAGGAAGACGTTGCGGGTCTCGAGCACCAGGGTGCCGCCGTCGGGCATGGCATCGCGCGCGTTCAGCGCGAGGTTGAGGATCGCGGTGGAGAGCTGGCCGGGATCGACCAGTGTCGGCCAGGCATCCTCGGTGAGCTGGGGCATGATGGTGATCTGCTCGCCCAGCGTCGGATGCAGCAGCTTGGCGGCCTCGAGCGTCAGCGCATTGACGTCGATCTCGCGCGGCTGGAGCGGCTGCTTGCGGGCGAAGGCGAGCAGGTGCTTGGTCAGCTGCGCGCCGCGCTCGGCGGCGTCGTCGATCAGCTTGGTGATGGCGGCGAGTTCGGGACGATCGGCGACCGCATCCGCAAGAATACCGATCGTGCCGGTGATGACGGTCAGCACGTTGTTGAAGTCGTGGGCGACGCCGCCGGTCAACTGGCCGATCGAATCCATCTTCTGGACCTGCCGGAGCTGAGCTTCGGCGGCCTGCTTCTCGGTGAGGTCGCGGCCGATGAAGAAATGGCGCCGCACCGGCTCGGACCAGGTGCCCATCCAGTTCAGCGTGACCTCGTGACCATCGTAGTGATAGTAGCGCGCCTCGAAGCTGCGCTTGACCGCGCCGCGCCGGGCCGCGCGCATCTCGCTGCGCGTCTTCTCGAGGTCATCAGGGTGGATGAACTCGATCGCACTGTGCCCGACCATGTCGTCCGGGCTGAAGCCGAGGATGTCCTTCACACTGGGGCTGACCTGGATGAAATTGCCGAAACCATCGGTGACCAGGATCAGGTCCTGCGAGGTCTCGAAAATGCGCTGGCGCTCCTCGATCTCCCGATTGAGCGCCATCTCCGCTCGCTTCCGCTCGGTGACGTCGCGGGCCACCTTGGACGCGCCGATGATCTTGCCCTCGGTCGATCGCAGCGGGACCTGGCTCAGCACCACGTCGATGGGTTGACCGCTCTTGTGCAGCCGTACGGTCTCCTGCTGGTCGATGACCTCGCCGTTGCGGGTGCGGGCCAGATTCTCGGCGACATCGTCACGCTGATCGTCCGGCATGATGATGTCGATGGAACGGCCGACCGCCTCGTCGGCGGAGTAGCCGAAGACGCGCTCGGCCGCGCTGTTCCAGGTCGTGATGGTGCCGTCGAGCGACTTGGTGATGATGGCGTCGTTGGAGGATTCGACGACGGCGGTGAACAGCCGCTCGCGCTCGGCGTGATAGTCGCGCTCGGCGTCCGATCGGCGCTTCAGCGCGCCGACCATGCTCGCGGTCTGCGCCTGGAGGCGGACATTCTCGACCAGGAGCACCGCGAGCACGAAGGTCGCCGCGCAGAGGCCGTAGAGGCGGCCGACGTAGAAGCCGAGATCGAAGCGCGCGACGTTCACGATCGCCGAGAGTGCGATATCGAACAGCCAGGCGCACATCACGACCATGAGCCAGACGTCGATCACCGAATGCGGCCTGCGGAACCAGAGCGAGACGAGGGCGGCAAAGCTGAGCGACCATACGAAGGATACGACGCCGATCATGGCCGGCATGTAGTGGCCGTCGCGCAGCAGGACCGGGAGCAGATCGTGCCAGGCGGTGACGATCCAGGCGAAGACGGCCATGGCGGCGGCGACGCCGAACACGATGGCGCAGATCGCCCTGATTGTCGTGCCGCGGATCCTGGCGCCGCCGTCGGCCTCCTTCAGCCAGGCATAGCCCAGCACGAACACCGGGAAGCCGCCGTGCCAGATCATGTAGAGCCAGACCGTGGTTTGCCCGCCCGCGCCGAAAAGTCCGGTCGGGGTGAACAGTCCGGGGAAGGTGAGGGCATGAACCAGCGCCGCGGCGGCGGTGAACAGATAGCCGCTCGCGAGCCACAGCAGCGCGCGGGTCCGCAAGACCGAAAACTGCGACAGCAGCAGCACCGCGGTGACGATGTCGCTTACGGCGAGGGCCGATTGATAGCTCGCGACAAAGGCCGGGACGGGCACGAGCGGGGTACCCGCGAAAGGGACGGCCAATGCGAACAGGATTGCTGATATGCCGACGATCGCCAATGCGGCGGTGCGGTCGGTCGAGGTGGCCGGCAGGGTCGAAAGGAATGTGCTTCGGTCGATCGTCGCGGGCACGTCCACCTCTCGCAGACCGGTCTTCGCCATTTTCATCGACGTCATTCGGATCCCCGCAGGCCGGCGCTATGGTAGCGGGTTACGGGCGCACATCTTGAACTGTTGCGACCGCGACTCAACCGAAGGTTACAGATTACTTAATTCTGGTGGGACCACGGAATAGGGGTCGGGTAAGATGCGCTTTACTGGACGGTGCCATAATGCCATCCCGCCGGAGTGGGTTCCAGGTTTGAATCATCGATTTTGATCGATATCCGGGAGTTCTTCCCTATGCCCCGTGTTCTCATCATCGACGACCAGAAGGACGTCCGTGCGATGGTCGCGATCGTGCTTCGGGTCCATCGCTTCGAGGTCGCGGAGGCCGAAAGCGGTGCGGCCGGGCTGAAAGCCTTCGCGGAAAGCCCGTTTGACGCGGCGATCGTCGATATCTTCCTTGGCGACACCAGCGGCGTCGACGTCATCGCGAGCCTGCGGGAGCGTGCGCCGGGCCTCCCCATCATTGCGGTGTCCGGGATGACGGCGCTGGATTTCATGGAACAATCGCCTCACCTTGCCAACGTGGTCTGCCTGCAAAAGCCGTTTCGGCCGAACGATCTCCTGCAAGCGCTGCGGAAGGCCCAGGCCGCGGCGGGCGGCGAACTGCCCGCAGCTGTCTGACCCTTGTCCAGGACGCTTGCCCAAGAAGAACGCCCCGGGCAAGCCGGGGCGTGATGATGCTTGGATAACGGCCTTGGGGCCCGGCAAGCGCGTTAGGTGCCGTTGCCTTTGATCTCGGCGTAGCCGCCCTTGGCATCCCATTTGTAGACGACGTAGTCGATCTGCTTGATGTCGCCCTTGGCGTCATACTCGATCGGGCCGATCACGGTGTCCCACTTGCCGGCCTTCATCGCCTCCATCACCTTCTTGGCGTCGGTGGTGCCGGCCTTCTTGGCCGCCTGCGACCAGACCTGCATCGCCGCATAGGTGTAGAGCGTGTAGCCTTCGGGGTCGATGTTCTTGGCCTTGAAGGCATCGACGATCTTCTTGGCGGTCGGCTTGTTGCGCGGATCGGGGCCGAAGGTGAACAGCGTGCCTTCGCCGGCCGGGCCGGTGATGGAGGCGTACTCCTTGTCGGCGAGCGCGTCGCCGGCCATCAGCACTGTCTTGAGACCCTGGTCGCGCATCTGGCGCAGGATCAGGCCGCTCTCCTGATGGTAGCCGCCGACATAGACGAGATCGATGTTGTCGCGCTTCAGGCGCGAGACGATCGCGTTGAAGTCCTTGTCGCCCTTGTTGTAGGACTCGTACATCTTCTCGGTGATGCCGGCCTTGTTGAGCGCCTTCTTGGTCTCGTCCGCAAGACCCTTGCCGTAGGTGGTCTTGTCGTTGAGGATCGCAATGTTCTTGCCCTTGTAGTTCTTGGCGATGTACTGCGCCGCGATCAGGCCCTGCTGATCGTCGCGGCCGCAGACGCGCGCCACGTTCCACAGCTTGCGCTCGGTGAAGAGCGGGTTGGTCGAGGCTGGGGTGATCTGGAGGACGTTGCCGTCTGCATAGGCCTCCGAGGCCGGGATCGACGACGACGAGCAGTAGTGTCCGGCGACGAAGGGGATCTTGGCGCCGGCGATCTTTTCCGCAATCGAGCGCGCCTGCTTGGGATCGCAGGCATCGTCCTCGACGTTGAGCGAGAGCTTCTTGCCGTTGATGCCGCCGGCGGTGTTGATATCAGCCACGGCCATCTCGGCGCCGTTCTTCATCTGGCGGCCGAAGGCGGACTCTGTGCCTGTCATCGGGCCTGCGACTGCGATGGTGACATCCTGCGCGAATGCCGCGCTCGACAGCGCGATCGACGCGCCGAATGCCAGACCGATGAGCTTCAGTGATTTCATGAGATACCTCGCGGGTGGTCGCCTGTGGAAGTTGCCGGGCATGCCCGGTCCAAACCGGCGCCATTCTTGAATGAATTCGAGGAGAAGTCACCGGCAAAATACGGGCATTGGCGGAGATATCTCGCCACATTCGGCCGCACATGGCCCGCCTCAGCCGTGCCGGCCGCCTTCCAGATAGGCGGCGCGAATCTCGGGGCGCTGCAACAACTCGGCGCCGGTCCCGGCCAGCGTGATCAGGCCATTGACCATGACATAGCCGCGATGGGCGAGCTTGAGCGCATGGTTGGCGTTCTGCTCGACGATCAGGACGGTCAGGCCGTCCTGCCGGTTCAGGGTGCGGATCGCATCGAAAATCTGGCGCGCGATCAGCGGCGCGAGCCCGAGCGAGGGCTCGTCGAGCAGGAGCAGGCGGGGACGACTCATCAAGGCGCGGCCGATCGCCAGCATCTGCTGCTCGCCGCCGGACAGGGTTCCGCCGCGCTGGGCGTAGCGTTCCTTCAGCCGTGGAAACAGATTGAAGACGCGTTCCAGCGTCGCGTCGCGCTCGGAATCGGTGCATCCGGTGGCATCGGCACCCATCTGGAGGTTTTCCGCCACGCTCATGCGCGGGAAGATGCGCCGTCCCTCCGGCGATTGCGCGATGCGCAAATGCGCGATCTCGTGGGTGGGCACGTCGGTGATGTCGCGGCCTTCGTACAGGATCTGGCCGGCACGGGCCCGCGGCTTGCCGAAGATGGTCATCATCAGCGTCGACTTGCCGGCGCCGTTGGCGCCGATCAGCGCCACGATCTCGCCGGCATTGATCTCGACGTCGACGCCCTTCAGCGCCTCGATCTTGCCGTAGGCGGCGCGAAGGCTGCGGATCGCGAGCAGGGGAGTGGGTGAAGTCACGACCCGCTCTCCATCACGGCCACGGCTTCTTCCTCGTCGGCGCCGAGATAGGCGGCGATCACCTTGGGGTCGTCGCGGACCGCGCGCGGCGAACCTTCGGCGATCTTCACGCCGTGGTCCATCACCACGATATGGTCGGAGATTTCCATCACCACCGACATGTCGTGCTCGATCAGCAGGATCGAGGTGCCGAGCTCGTTGCGGATCGAGAGCAGGAGCTCGCTCAAGGCGGCGCTCTCGCGCGCGTTGAGGCCGGCGGCGGGCTCGTCCAGGCACAGAAGCGCGGGCTCGGTGCACATCGCGCGCGCGATCTCGAGCCGGCGCTGGTCGCCATAGGCGAAATTGCCGGCGGCATCGTCGGCGCGGTCGAGCAGGTTGACCCGCCTGAGCCAGTCGGTGGCCAGATCGATCGCGCGCTTCTCGGCATCGCGATAGCCGGGCGCACCGATCAGGCCGAGAAAGGTGAGGCCGGAGGCCCGCATCAAGGCGTTGTGCTGCGCCACCATCAGGTTTTCCAGCGCGGTCATGCCGGGAAACAGGCGGATGTTCTGGAAGGTGCGCGCCACCTTGGCCAGCTTGGCGATGCGGAAATCGTTCAGCCGCTCCAGGGCGATCGTCCGGCCATCGTCATGGGTGAGGCGAATGGTGCCGCCGCTCGGCTTGTAGAAGCCGGTGATGCAGTTGAAGACCGTGGTCTTGCCGGCGCCGTTCGGCCCGATCAGCGCGGTGATCTTCTTGCGCTCGGCCGAGAGCGACAGGTCCTGCACGGCAACGATGCCGCCGAAGCGCATGGTCAGCCGGTCGACGTTGAGAATCTTGTCGCCGCTCATCCGTGCCCTTCCTTGACGAGGTCGGAGGAGATCGCCTGCGCCTTGGTCAGATACACGGTCGGCGCGCGATGGCCGACCAGGCCGCGCGGCCGCCAGATCATGATCAGCACCATGGCCATGCCGAACACCAGCATGCGGTAGGTCTCGAGGCTGCGGAACAGCTCGAAGCCCCCGATCATGGCCAGCGCGGCGAGCGCCACGCCGAGTTGCGAGCCCATGCCGCCAAGCACGACGATGGCCAGCACCAATGCCGATTCCTGGAAGGTGAAGGATTCCGGGCTGATGAAGCCCTGGCGGGTGGCGAAGAACGCACCGGCAAAGCCGCCGAACATCGCGCCGGTCGCGAACGCGGTAAGCTTGGTGGTCGTGGTGTTGATGCCGAGCGCGCGGCAGGCGACCTCGTCCTCGCGCAAGGCCTCCCAGGCGCGGCCGATC
The DNA here is from genome assembly GCF_052075915.1 of Bradyrhizobium sp. 1200_D9_N1_1. NCBI lineage: Bacteria > Pseudomonadati > Pseudomonadota > Alphaproteobacteria > Hyphomicrobiales > Nitrobacteraceae > Bradyrhizobium > Bradyrhizobium sp. 1200_D9_N1_1. The sequence goes on from NZ_CP197226.1 coordinate 3,750,541, forward strand.
GGCAGGCGGCGCAGACGGATCGTCACCCAGTTGGTGAGCAGCGCGAGCGCCAGGATCAAATAGAATAGGAAGACGATGCGGTGGGTCGCTGAGTACTCGATGCCGAGCTTGGCGGCGAGCCCGTCGTCGCTGTTGTCGAGCGGGATGCCGAAGAAGGTGGGGCGGGGAATGCCGGAGACGCCGTTGGGGCCTCCGGTCAGGCTCTGCCAGTTGATGATGACGAGGCGGATGATCTCGCCGAAGGCCAGCGTCACGATGGCGAGATAGTCGCCGCGCAGCCGCAGCACGGGAAAGCCGAGCAGCACGCCCCAGAACGCGGCGAGGATGCCGGCGAGCGGCAGGCAGATCCAGAACGACCAGCCGAAATTGGTGGCGAGCAGGCCGTAGGAATAGGCGCCGACCGCATAGAAGGCGACGTAGCCGAGATCGAGCAGGCCGGCGAGGCCGACCACGACGTTCAATCCCCAGCCCAGCATGACATAGGTGAGCACGAGGATCGCGAGGTCGAGGATGTAGCGCTGGTTATAGAAGATGACGGGCACCAGCAGCGTGAAGATCAAAAGCGCGGGCGCGAGGTAGCGGCCGACGAACGACATCCCGCGATGCACTGCGGGCGGCACCAGCTTCTCGGCGCCGGTCGGGCCGAGCCATTGCCGGAGCAGCTCGATCACGATCGAGCCGCCGAACACGGCGGCGACAAGCGCTGCGACCTCGCCGAAGCGCGTCCAATAAGTGAGCTGGCCGTCGGAACCGGCCTCGGTCCGGACGCCGACCATCAGTGAGAACAGCACCAGCGCGACCAGTGCACTGAGCAGGGATTTCTTCAGGATATAGGTGATGCCGGCGGTGCGGCTTGCGTGCTTGGTCTCGTGCGGAATGGCTGTCACGCGGCGGTCCGTCAGACTTTTTCGACTTCGGGACGGCCGAGCAGGCCGGTCGGCATGAAGATCAGCACGACGATCAGGATCGAGAATGCCGCGACGTCCTTGTATTCGACCGAGAAATAGGCCGACCAGAACGTCTCGATCAGGCCGATCGCAAGGCCGCCGAGCATGGCGCCCGGCAGCGAGCCGATTCCGCCGAGCACGGCTGCCGTGAAGGCCTTGATGCCGGCGACGAAGCCCATGAAGAAATCGACCAGGCCGTAATAGAGCAGGTACATGAAACCCGCGACCGCGGCGAGCGCGGCGCCGATCACGAAGGTCATGGAGATGGTGCGGTCGACGTCGACGCCCAGCAGGGCCGCCATGGTCTGGTCCTGCTCGCAGGCGCGCATATCGCGCCCGAGCCGCGTGTGCGACACCAGCCAGGTGAAGATCGCCAGCAGCACGATGGTTGTGATGACCACCATGATCTGGATGTTGGAGAGCTGGATGACGAAGCCGTCCGCGCTCTCATGCAGCGTGTAGCCGCCGGTGATGAAGGGCGGGATCGGCTTGACGCGGGCGCCTTGCGCCACCTGCGAATAGTTGGTCAGCACGAACGACATGCCGATCGCCGACAGCATCGGGGCGAGACGGAAGGAATGCCGCAGCGGCCGGTAGGCGATGCGCTCGATGGTCCAGCCATAGAGCGCCGTGATCGCCATCGCGACCAGCAGCACGACGAGCAGGATCACCGGGATCGCGGTCACGCCGAGCGAGATCAGGATCAGGAAGGTGATCAGGGCGATGAAGCCGCCGATCATGAAGACGTCGCCATGGGCGAAGTTGATCATGCCGACGATGCCGTAGACCATCGTGTAGCCGATCGCGATCAGGCCGTAGATGGAGCCGAGCACGAGGCCGTTGATGAGCTGCTGGGCGAAATAATCCATAGGCTGCCGTTACCCAAACTTGACGCGGGCTCAAAGGGAGCTCTTCGAGAGAGTTCTTGGGCCCCGGCAGCCCTTGAGCATTCTTCTCGTTTTGTAACAGGAGGGAACTGGCGGCCGCAACTGGGCAGGCCTAGGCATAACGGCTTGTACAGAACTCATTTGGTTCCGGATGTCGTCTCCCGGTTCCGCAGCTGCGAGGAACCGGGTTCCGCGTGGCAACCAAATCCGAGGGCGGTTGTTAGCTTCCCTCTGACGTCCAACAAGGGAGTTCCCCCCGATGACGAAGCAGCAGAACCAGAATCCGGGTCAGCAGACTCAGAACCCCGGCCAGCAGCGCCCAGGTCAGCAGCCAGGGCAGCAGCAGGGCGGTGGGCAGAAACCCGGACAGCAGCAGCAGGATCCGATGCGCCAGGGTGACAAGCCCGGCCAGCAGCATGGTGGCCAGCGCGGTCAGGACAACTAGTTTGGGAGCCCAGTGAGTGAGCAGGAGTGAAGAAGGGCCCCGCTGCAAGGTGGGGCCTTTTTTCGTTGCTTGGCGTCATTCCGGGGCGGCTCGAAGAGCCGAGCCCGGAATCTCGAGATTCCGGGTCTGGTGCTGACGCACCATCCCGGAATGACGACGTGTGCGGGTGCCCTGTTAAGGTAAACAAAGGGTTTAAATTGCCGCCACGGACTGATGCGAGTTAGCTCCCGGCAAAGCCTTCCCATTGAAGGCGCGTGGCAGGCGAAGCGGGAAGCGGCATGTTCAGGAATTGGCGGATCGACTCGGTCAACGGCGCGCTGCTGGCGGCCTATTTCATCCCCGCCTGGACGCTCGTCGCCTTCAACATCATGGTGGCGCCGGTGCACGGCCTCTACGAGCGGCCGAGCGTTGCTGTCGCGCTGTTCCTCAGCGACCATCTCCAGATGGCGGGGATGGACACGGTACGCGCGGCCTGGCTGCTGGCGCTGGGACGGCTGACCGTGGTGGCGTTCTTCGCGATCTACCTCGCGCTGCTGTGCATTCCCCGCGTCCGCAGGAATGGCGGTAGTGACGAGGCGCTCGGCATTGCGCTGGCGATCGGCAGCGTGATCTCGTTTGCGAGCATGGTCATGGCCTCGAAGGTCGGCGAGATGGACGCGCTCCGGCTGCACGCGACCGAGCTCTTGCTGCTGCTGGGGGCTGCGATCGTGATGGTGATCGAGCGCCCTGTGGCGGCACCCAAGAGCGCCGAGGCCGCCGCGCCGCTAGGTCTTGAGCAGGCCGAGCTCCTGCACAATCGCTGAGGCCTCCTTGACGGCGTGGTTCGCCGCCGGCACGCCGCAATAGATCGCCTGCTGGAGCAGGATTTCCTTGATGTCGTCGGGCGTGAAGCCGCCCTCGGCGAGCGCCGCGCGCACATGCAGGCGGAATTCGTCCCATTGTCCGAGCGCGACCATGGTGCCGATGACCAGCACCCGCCGTGTGCGCTCGTCGAAATGCGGCCGCGTCCAGATCTCGCCCCAGGCGTAGCGCGTGATCAGATCCTGGAAATCGGTGTTGAAGGCATTGCGATTGGCGACTGATTTGTCGACCCAGGCATTGCCCAGCACCTTGCGGCGCACGTTCATGCCGGCATCGCGGCGCTTCTGGTCGTCCATGGTGTTTCTCCGGATCAGTCATCCCGGGGCGCCTCGAAGAGGCGAACCCGGAATCTCGAGGTTGTGAATGCCGATCGAGATTCCGGGGGCGATGCTTTGCATCGCTCCGGAATGACGACAGGCGCAATCAGCGTTGCGTCAGGAACCCCACCACCGCATCGGTGAACGCGTGCGGCTGTTCGACATTGGAAATATGGGCGGCGTCGATGATGGTCATGTTGGCGCCGGGAATTTTCGAGCGGATCAGTTCACCCGCCGAGATCGGCGTCGCCATGTCGTGGCGGCCGGCGATCACCAGCGTCGGGCTCTTGATCTTTGGCAGCAGCTCGCGCTGGTCGAGCGTCGACAGCGCCTCGCAGCAGGCGAGATAGCCCTCCACGGGTGAGGCGAGCAGCATCGCTTTCATCCGGGCGGTGATGTCAGGCTCGCGCTCGCGGAAATCCTGGGTGAGCCAGCCCGCGATCACGGCATCGGCCACCGCCGCGATGCCGCCCTTCTTCACGGCATCGATGCGTTCCAGCCATTTGGTCGGCTCGGCATAGTAGCAGGAGGTGTTGGCGAGGATGAGCTTGCCGAAGCGCTCCGGCGCATTCGCGCCCAGCCATTGTCCCACCATGCCGCCCATCGACAGGCCGCACCAATGCACCTTCTCGATGTTGAGATCGTCGAGGATCGCCAGCACGTCGCGGCCGAAGCGCTCCATCGTGTAAGGGCCGGGGGGAACGTTCGACTTGCCGTGACCGCGGCGGTCATAGCGGATGACGCGGAACACCTGCGTCAGCGCCTTCATCTGCGGCTCCCACATCTGAAGCGTGCAGCCGAGCGAATTGGACAGCATCAAGGTCGGCCCGCCGTCGCGGCCTTCGACGGAGACGTTGATCAGGCAACCGTCGGCATCGATCATGGGCATGCGGCGTCTCCGTTCTGGAGCATGATCCGGAAAAGTGTGGAGCGGTTTTCCGAAGGGATCATGCTCAAACAATCAATCTCGCTCGAGGCTGTCGAGCAGCCGGTCGATCATGGCTTGGGAAGCCCCTTGATAGGCCATCGGCTCGAACAATGCCGCAATTTTTTCCGGCGAAAGATGCGCTGTGACCTGCGAATCGGCCGCGAGAACCTCGCGCAGATGCTTCTTCTCGGCGACCGCGCGCTTGCTCGCGGCCTCGATGAGATGATGCGCATCGCTCTTGCCGATCCTCTCGGCCAGCGCAAAGGTGACCGCCTCGGCCATGATCAGCCCGTGCGTCGCATCGAGATTGCTGCGCATGCGCGCGGCATCGACGTCCAGGCCCTCGGCGATGTCGACGATGGCGGCGAGCGCGCCCGAAGTGACCAGCATCAGTTGAGGCAGCGTCGGCCATTCCGCATGCCAGGGGCCGGCGCTGCGCTCGTGGTCCTGTACCTGCGCGGCAAAAATCGTCGCGGCGAGCTGCGGGGCCATGGTGGCACATCCCAGCGCGCTTGCGGCTGCGACAGGGTTGCGCTTGTGCGGCATGGTCGAGGAGCCGCCGCGGCCTTCGCCGGCCGGCTCGAACGCCTCGGCGACATCGGTCTGCATCATCAGCGAGACGTCGCGCGCGATCTTGCCGCAGCTTCCGGCGAGAATCGCAAGGGCCGATGCGGCTTCCGCGATGCGGTCGCGATGGGTGTGCCAGGGTGCTTCCGGCAGCGGCAGGTTGAGCTCTTGCGCCAGTCGCTCCGCGACGACGAGCCCCTTGTCGCCGAGGGCCGCGAGCGTGCCGGCCGCGCCGCCGAATTGCAGCGCGAGGCCGTCGCGGGAGAGCCGCCTGAGGCGGCAGCGGGCGCGGGCAAGACTTGCGGCATATTCGGCGGCCTTGAGCCCGAACGGCATCGGCAGCGCGTGCTGGAGCCAGGTCCGCGCCACCATTGCGGTGTTGCGATGATTGCGCGCCAGTGCGGCAAAACCCTTGATGGCGCGGCTGAGGTCGGCATCCAGCGCGTCGATGGCGGCGCGCAGCGTGAGCATGGTCGCGGTGTCGATGACGTCCTGGCTGGTCGCGCCCCAATGCACGTAGCGTGCGGCCTCCGCATCGGCCTTCGCGACGTTGGCGGTCAGCGCCTTGACCAGGGGAATCGCGAGATTGCCGGACCGTGTCGCGGCCTCGGCCAGCGCGGCGATGTCAAAGGCATCCGCCTTGCAGGCGGCTTCGATCGGGCCCACGGCGGCCGCGGGAATCACGCCGGTGGCGGCTTCGGCGCGCGCCAAGGCTGCCTCAAAATCGAGCATGTTCTGGAGCGTTGACCGGTCGTCGCAGACGGCGCGCATGGCGGCGCTCGACAGCATCGGCGCAAGCAGGGGGGAGAGGGCTGTGCTCATGTTGCGCGGGACCTAACCATCATGGCCCGCCTGTGCCAATCCAAAACCGACCGCGCAAGATTTTTTGCAGTTGCGAATATGCATTGCACGTGGCCGGAGGCCGCCCTTTCCTTTGCGGCCTACGTGCGTTACTTGAACAGCATTATAATTGCACGATCCCGGGAGGCACCCCATGGCCATGACGATGAACGGCGAAGTCCAGCTTGCGGCGCCGCGCGAGGCTGTGTGGGCCAAGCTCAACGATCCCGAGGTGCTGAAGGCCTGCATCCCCGGCTGCGAGGAGCTGGAGAAGACCGACGACGGCGGCTTTCGCGCCACAGCGAAAATGAAGGTCGGCCCGGTGTCGGCGCGCTTCAAGGGCAAGGTGACGCTCTCCGATCTCGATCCGCCGAACGGCTACAAGATCTCCGGCGAAGGCGAGGGCGGGGTGGCGGGCTTTGCCAAGGGCGGCGCCGTGGTCAAGCTGGCGGAGAAGGACGGCGGCACGCTGCTCTCCTACGACGTCGAGGCGCAGATCGGCGGCAAGTTGGCGCAGCTCGGACAACGCCTCATCAACGGCGCCGCCAAGAAGCTGGCCGACGAGTTTTTCGCGAACTTCGCCAAGGCGGTACAGGGCTGAAGGCTATCGCCTTTCGGCATGGCGCCTTGCGTCCGGGGTGATGTTGCCCCGGGGCATAATGGCCCATATGATGGGTTGGAATAATTATAAGAACCGCTTCGACGGGACCCGTCGGGGCGCTGATAGAGAGTGCTTATGGCGAAAATCTCCCTCATCGTGAACGGCAATCCTGTGACGGCCAACGTCGATCCCCGCACGCTTCTGGTGCAGTTCCTGCGCGAGAATCTGCGGCTGACCGGCACCCATGTCGGCTGCGACACCTCGCAGTGCGGCGCCTGCGTCGTGCATCTCGACGGCAAGGCCGTGAAGTCCTGCACCACGCTTGCCGTGATGGCTGACGGCCACGAGGTCAAGACGATCGAGGGGCTGGCTGCCGACGGCGCGCCGCTGCATCCGATGCAGGAAGCCTTCCGCGAGCACCATGGCCTGCAGTGCGGCTTCTGCACGCCCGGCATGATCATGACCGCGATCGACATCGTCCATCGCAAGGGGCACGAGGTCGACGACCACACCATCCGCGAGGAGCTGGAAGGCAATCTCTGCCGCTGCACCGGCTACCAGAACATCGTCGCCTCGATCTCCGCCGGCGCCAAGGCGATGGCGAAATCCGACCTCGCCTAAATCGACACGCGCGCATCCCGCGATCAGGACATTCAGATGTACGAATTCAAATATCATCGCCCCGGGACCGTTCGGCAGGCCGCCAACCTCCTGGTGAAGAACGAAGACGCCAAGGTGATCGCCGGCGGTCACACGCTGATTCCGGTCATGAAGCAGCGCCTCGCGAGCCCTCCGCATCTGGTCGACCTCTCCCACATCGAGGGGCTCAACGCGATCGAGATGAAGGGCCGCTCGCTGGTGATCGGCGCCACCGCCAAGCACGCCGAGGTCGCGACCTCCGCCGTCGTCGGCGAAGCGATCCCGGCGCTCGCGAGCCTTGCCGGCGGAATCGGCGATCCCGCCGTGCGCCACAAGGGCACGATCGGCGGCTCGCTCGCCAACAACGATCCGACCGCGGACTATCCGGCCGCGGTGCTTGCGCTCGGGGCGACCATCGTCACCAACAAGCGCCGCCTCAAGGCCGAGGAGTATTTCCAGGGCCTGTTCACGACGGCCCTCGAGGCCGACGAGATCATCACCAAGGTGATGTTCCCGCTGCCGAAGAAGGCCGCCTACATCAAATTCCGCAACCAGGCCTCGCGCTACGCGCTGGTCGGCGTGTTCGTGGCGCGGCGTCCGTCGGACGTGCGCGTTGCCGTCACCGGCGCCGGCTCCGAAGGCGTGTTCCGCGTCACCGCGTTTGAGGAAGCCCTGAAGAAGCGCTTCTCGGCGAAAGCCCTTGATGGCATCGAGGTGCCGGCCGAGGGTCTCAACAGCGACATCCACGGCAGTGCCGAATACCGCGCGCACCTCATCGGGGTGCTGACGCGGCGGGCCGTCGACGCCGCCAATGCCAAGGAATGATGGGCCTCACCAACTGGCCCAACGACTTGCCCCGGTGAGGGCGTAACCAAGACTGGCCTTTCATGACTTCAGCCGCCCTGCCGGCATCGGTTGATGCGATGCTCGAACTCCTGACGTCGCGCGGCTATCTCGCCGAGCGGTCGCTGGCGACGGTGACGTATCTGTCGCTGCGCATGGGCCGGCCGCTGTTTCTCGAAGGCGAGGCCGGCGTCGGCAAGACCGAGATCGCAAAAGTGCTGTCGGCGGCGCTGGGGCGGAAGCTGATCCGCCTGCAGTGCTACGAAGGCCTCGACGTCTCCTCGGCCGTGTACGAGTGGAATAGCGCCGCGCAGATGATCGCGATCCGGATGGCGGAAGCCGCCGGCGACACCGATCGCGATCAACTGTCGAGCGACATCTTCGCCGACCGCTACATGATCAAGCGGCCGCTGCTCCAGGCGCTGGAGCCTGACGTCGCGGGTCCGCCGGTGCTCCTGATCGACGAGCTCGACCGCGCCGACGAGGCGTTCGAAGCCTATCTCCTGGAAATCCTCAGTGACTTCCAGGTGACCATTCCCGAATTCGGCACCGTGAAGGCGCCGTATCCGCCGATCGTCATCATCACCTCCAACCGCACCCGCGAGATCCACGACGCGCTGAAGCGGCGCTGCCTCTATCACTGGGTGGACTATCCCGCCGCCGAGCGCGAGCTCGCGATCGTCAAGACGCGCGTGCCCGGCATCTCCACAAAGCTGTCGCAGCAGGTGGTGCGCTTTGTCCAGGCGCTGCGCAACCAGGACTTCTACAAGTCGCCGGGCGTCGCCGAGACCATCGACTGGGCCACCGCGCTGTCCGAGCTCGACGCCCGCTCGCTGACCCCGCAGGTGGTCGGCGACACGCTGGGCGCGCTGCTCAAGTACCAGGACGACATCACCCGCATGCAGGGCGACACCCTGCAGAAGGTGCTGAAGGAAGCGACGAGCGAGGATTGATCTCGCGTCAAATTGCGCCCGTCATTCCGGGGCGCGCGTAGCGCGAACCCGGAATCCATCGGGCCGCAGAGTTCGTGGATGAATGGATTCCGGGCTCGCGCCAAAGAGGCGCGCCCCGGAATGACGAGGGGATGGATACGACCCATGGCCATCAACCACCTGGCGCCCGAGCAGACCGAGCAGTTCGCCGACAACATCGTCGGCTTCGCCCGCGCGTTGCGCTCTGCGGGCATGCCGGTCGGGCCGGGCGCAGTGATCGATGCCATGAGCGCGCTCCAGGTGATCGACATCGGCAACCGCGCCGATGTCTTTGCCACGCTGGAGGCGATCTTCGTCAAGCGCCACGAGCATGCGCTGATCTTCAAGCAGGCCTTCAACCTGTTCTTCCGCGCCTCGGAGGAGTGGAAGCACATGCTGGATTCGGTGCCGCTGCCGGAGCAGGCCAAGAAGAAGCCGCAGGCCGGTGCGCGCCGCGTGCAGGAAGCGATGTCGCAGCCGCGCATGACGGAGACGCCGCAGCACCAGGAGCAGGATCTGCGCCTGTCGGTCTCCGACAAGGAAATCCTTCAGAAGAAGGATTTCGCCCAGATGAGCGCGGCGGAGATCAGCGAGGCCCTGCGCGCCGTCGAGCGGATGCGGCTGCCGCAGGCCGAGCTCCTGACGCGCCGGCACCGGCCCGATTCCCGTGGCCTGCGCCTCGATCTGCGCCGCACGCTGCGTGCGTCATTGCGCACCGGCGGCGACATCATCGACATTCATCGCCTGGGGCGGATCGAGAAACCGGCGCCGATCGTGGCGCTGCTCGACATCTCGGGTTCGATGAACGAGTACACCCGCCTGTTCCTGCATTTCCTCCATGCCATCGGCGATGCGCGCAAGCGCGTCTCGGTGTTCCTGTTCGGCACCCGCCTCACCAACGTCACCCGCGCGCTGCGCCAGCGCGATCCCGACGAGGCGCTGGCGAGCTGCTCGGCCTCGGTCGAGGATTGGGCCGGCGGCACGCGGATCTCGGCCTCGCTGCACAACTTCAACAAATTGTGGGCGCGCCGGGTCCTGAGCCAGGGCGCCATCGTGCTCCTGATCTCCGACGGGCTGGAGCGGGAGGCCGATTCCAGGCTCGCCTTCGAGATGGACCGACTGCACCGCTCCTGCCGGCGGCTGATCTGGCTCAACCCGCTGCTGCGCTTCGGCGGCTTCGAGGCCAAGGCGCAGGGCATCAAAATGATGCTTCCGCACGTTGACGAATTCCGCCCGGTACATAATTTGAGTTCGATCCAGGAGCTGATCACGACGCTCTCCCGGCCGCTGCCGCCGCATCACCGCAGCCTGATCCGCTCCGCAGCTTGAGAGGTTACCCCATGCTCGATCGCGACGAGGACATTCTGAAGGCGGCGGAGGACTGGCAGAAGGCCGGCCGTGGCGTCGCGCTCGCCACAGTCGTCGAGACCTGGGGCTCGGCGCCGCGCCCGGCGGGCTCGAGCCTCGTCATCAACGACGAGGGCACGTTCTTAGGCTCGGTCTCCGGCGGCTGCGTCGAGGGCGCCGTGGTCACCGAGGCCATGGACGTGATCGAGAGCGGCAAGCCCAAGATGCTGGAGTTCGGCGTCGCCGACGAGACCGCCTGGAATGTCGGGCTGTCCTGCGGCGGCACCATCCGTGTCTTCGTCGAGAAGGTCGGCTAGCCGTGAAGCTCGCGATTTTGCACGAACTCAATGCCGAGCGCGCCGCGCGCCGCCCGGCGATCCTGGTGACGGACACCGAGAGCGGCGAGCAGCGCCTGGTCAAGGCGCAGGATTTTGCGAAAGACCCGCTGCGCGTCGAGCTCGAAAAACAGCTTCGCATGGGCAAGAGCGCCAATGTCGAGGTCGGCGGCAAGAAGCTGTTCCTCAACGTCTACGCGCCGACCGCAAAGCTCGTCATCGTCGGCGCGGTCCATATCAGTCAGGCGCTGGCGCCGCTGGCGCGCTCGCTCGGTTACGACGTCACGGTCGTCGATCCGCGCACGGCCTTTGCAAGCGCAGAGCGCTTCCCCGACATTCCGCTGGTGGCCGAATGGCCCGACACCGCGCTGCCGCCGCTCAACGTCGATGCCTACACGGCTTTCGTCGCGGTGACGCACGATCCCAAGATCGACGATCCTGCGCTGCTGCACGCCTTCGAGCGCGGCTGCTTCTATATCGGCGCGCTGGGCTCGCGGAAGACCCATGCCAAGCGCGGCGACCGGCTGCGGGCGCAGGGCGCCAAGGACAGCGACATCGCGCGCATCCACGCGCCCATTGGCCTTGCGATCGGCGCCGTCTCGCCGTCGGAGATCGCGGTGTCGATCATGGCCGAGATCACGGCGGTGCTTCGGCTGCCACCCAAAGAAAAAGAAGAAGCGGCATGAAATTCGGCCCGGCGAGCCCCAAGGATGCGATCGGCGGGGTGACCGTCCACACCCTGCGCCAGGGACCGCTGGTGCTGAAGAAGGGCACGACGATCGGGCCCGCCGAGGTCGAGGCGCTGGAGCGCGCCGGCATCAAGGACGTCGTCGTGGTGCGGATGGAGGAGGGCGACGTCTCCGAGGATATCGCCGCCGCCAGCATCGCGCTCGCGGTCGGCGGCGAGGGCATCCATGTCGAGCGCGCCTTCACCGGCCGCGCCAATCTGTTCGCGGCATGCCCGGGCGTGCTGGTGATCGACCGCGCCGCGGTCGATCGCATCAACAATATCGACGAGGCCATCACCTTTGCGACGCTCACCGCCTACAAGCCGGTGGTCGAGGGGGAGATGGTCGGCACCGTCAAGATCATCCCGTTCGGCGTCGAGGGCGCTTTGCGCGACGCCGCGGTGAAGGCGGCCGGCCGGGACGTCCTGAAGATCGCGCCCTACGTGATCAAGCGCGTCGGCGTGGTCTCGACGCTGCTGCCGGGCCTGTCCTCCAAGGTGATCGACAAGACGCTGCGCGTCACCGCCGAGCGGCTGGCGCCGGCCGGCGCCGGCATCATCGCGGAGCGACGGGTCCAGCACGACGAGCACGCGCTGTCGGCCGCGATCAAGGAATTGCTCGCGCTCGGCGCGGAGCTCGTCATCGTGTTCGGGGCGTCCGCGATCGCGGATCGCCGCGACGTGATCCCGGCGGCCGTCACCGGGATCGGCGGCGAGATCGAGCATTTCGGCATGCCGGTCGATCCCGGCAATCTGCTGCTGATCGCCCGCGCCGACGGCGTGCCGGTGCTGGGCGCGCCGGGCTGCGCGCGCTCGCCGGTCGAGAACGGGTTTGACTGGGTGCTGATGCGTCTGCTCGCCGGCATCAAGGTGACCCGCGCCGAGCTGATGGGCATGGGCGTCGGCGGGCTCCTGATGGAGATCGTCACGCGTCCGCAGCCGCGCGCGAGGCCCGAGATCGAGGGCAACAGCCAGGTCGCCGCCATCGTGCTCGCGGCTGGGCGCTCGACCCGCATGGGTGGGCCGAACAAGCTGCTCGCCGAGCTCGACGGCAAGAAGCTGGTGCGGATCGCGACCGAGCAGGCGCTGGCCTCCAAGGCATCCGAGGTGATCGTCGTCACCGGCCATCAGACCGAACTGGTCGAGCAGGCGCTGCAAGGCTTGAAGGTGAAATTCGTCCGCAATCCGGATTTCGCCGGCGGCATCGCGAGCTCGGTCAAGGCCGGCATCGCGGCCGTGCCCGAAGCTTGCGACGGCGCCGTGGTTTGCCTCGGCGACATGCCGCTGATCGATGCCGGCCTGATCGACCGTCTCATCGACAGCTTCGCACCGGACCGCGGCAATCTCATCGTCGTGCCCGTCAGCGAGGGCCGCCGCGGCAACCCCGTGCTGTGGTCGCGCCGCTTCTTCCGGGAGCTGATGACGCTCGATGGCGACGTCGGCGCGCGCCACCTGATCGCCAAGCACACCGAGGCGGTTGCGGAAGTGCCCGTCGACGGCGAGGGCGCGTTCCTCGACATCGACACGCCCCAGGCGCTGGAAGCGGCAAGACGGGGATAGTGTGTAGGGTGGGTTAGCCTTGCGGCTGCGCGCAAGCGCAGTCCGCTGGGCGTACCCCACCAACTTGGTCCCGCATTCGTTGAAGCGTGGTGGGTTACGCTGCGCTAACCCACGCTACGAAGCGGTTTCGCTTCGCTCGCCTACTTCTTGGTGTTCGACAGCTTCTCGCTGCCGGCCTTCAGATCGACGCCGCTCTTGGTCAGGAGGGCCTTGTCGCCGCTGCTGAACGTGAACGTGTCGGCGCCCGCGCTGATGCCGTTCCACGCCACGGCTTCGGCGAGGGACAGATACCACAATCCCTGGAATCCCGTCGCATTGTTCAATTGCCCCGTCCAGACGGTGGTCGATCCGCAGCCGAGGAAGTTCACCGAGAAACTGATCGCTGTGCCGGTGTTGCCGTAGGCCAGCCAACCCGTCACACCTTGCGGCTTGCCCTCGTCGCAACTGTTTGCGGCGTTGTTGGTGTAGGTGCCCGTGATCGCGCCGGTGTTCGAGTTGAAGCTGGTGATGGCCAGGGTCGAGCCATACTGGTTGGTCCAGGTCCAGTTCACCGACTGCGCATATGCGGGCAGGGGTCCGATCAGGGACGTCGACGCAATCATCGCCAAGAGCATTCCGTTGAAGTGACGCATGGTTGTTTCCTCCGGCTCTCTGCTTGGAGCGTCAACTACTTTAAATGATGCGCTTCACAAATACAACTAAAAGATGTATGAGGTCGCTCGTGCGTCCGTCACGGGTTTTCAACCACTCGTTCACCATCTGGAAACGGTCCCGCGCTTAGAGTTCACTCCACCTGCCTTGGGGGGAGGGGTTTTTTCCATGGCTTCGAATGTCGTCGCGCGCCGTTGCGCGATGTTTTTCTTTGCGTTGTCTGTTTGTGTCGCGGGCGCTCGCCACATCACGGATGCACGCGCCGCCGGCGCGTTTGCGGTCGGCAAGTGCGGTGCCTATGGCCAGGCTTTCGATTACGGCGCCGAGCACGAGGCCCGCGCCGCGGCGCAGAAGCAGTGCAAGGGCGACTGCACGACGGTGACGATGAAGCGCGCCTGCGCGGCGATGTCCGTCGATCTGTCCAATCCTTGCGGTGCCTATGGCTATGCCGTCAAGCCGAAGATCTCCGCCTCGCTCAACGCCGCCACGCGCGAATGCTACAAATACGGCGGCAAGGAATGCGTGATCCGCGCCTGGGCCTGCGACGCGAAGGGTTGAATTCTCCTCCGTCATTCCGGGGCGTCGCGCAGCGACGAACCCGGAATCTCGTGCGATAATCTCCAGATTCCGGGTCTGCGCCTGACGGCGCATCCCGGAATGACGATTTGTGGAGACATGTATGCAGTTCGATACCAAGATCGCCGTGGTGATCCGCAGCGATCTCCATGCCTGGCAGAAGCTCAACGTCGCGGCTTTCCTCACCAGCGGCATCGCCGCCGCCTTTCCGGAATGCATCGTGAACCCTATGAGGACGCCTCGGGCACGACATATCACGCGCTGATCGGCCAGCCGATCCTGATCTACGGCGCCGAAGGTCCGGCACTGTCGCGCGCGCTCGACCGTGCGCTCACCCGCAACGTGGTGTCGGCGGTCTACACCGAGGACATGTTCAAGACCACGCATGATGCCGCCAATCGCGAAGCGGTAAAGGCGGTGGCACGCGCGGACCTCAATCTCGTCGGGATCGCAATGCGCGCCGAGCGCAAGGTGATCGACAAGATCGTCGACGGGCTGAAGTTCCATAGCTGACGCGATCCGCACGTTGCGCCGCGTCGTCATCGTGATGTCACGATCGCGCGAGCCTTGCGTAAACTTTGTGCGGTTTGACTCCAATCAAGGGGGCGCCGCCCGGTGCCGCTAGTTTGCCTCCGTCATTCAAACGGAGCAGACAGATGCCGACCATGAAAGCCGCAATCGTCAGACAATTCGGCAAGCCGCTCGTGATCGAGGACGTGCCGGTGCCGCAGCCCGGACCCGGCGAGGTTCTGGTCAAGGTCAAGGCGTGCGGCGTCTGCCATACCGATTTGCACGCAGCCTCCGGCGACTGGCCGGTGAAGCCGGTTCCGCCTTTCATCCCGGGCCATGAGGTTGCCGGCATCGTCGCCGCGCTCGGATCCGGCGTGAAAAATCTGAAGGTGGGCGATGCCGTCGGCGTCGCCTGGCTGCACGATGCCTGCATGTCCTGTGAATATTGCGAGACCGGCTGGGAGACGCTGTGCGAGCACCAGCACAACACCGGCTACAGCGTGAACGGGGGCTTTGCCGAATATGTCATCGCCTCGGCTGCCTTCGCCGCCAAACTGCCGGCGACGATCGATTTTGCGGGCATCGCGCCGATCCTGTGCGCGGGCGTCACCACCTACAAGGGCTTGAAGGAGACGGAGGCAAAGCCCGGCGAGTGGGTCGTGATCTCGGGCGTCGGCGGGCTCGGCCATGTCGCGATCCAGTATGCCAAGGCGATGGGCCTCAAGGTCGCGGCCGTCGATATCGCCGACGACAAGCTCGAGCTCGCGCGCGAGACCGGCGCCGACCTCGCCGTCAACGCGCTCGCGGCCGATGCCGTGGACAAGGTGTTGGCGGTAACCGGGGGAGGGGCGCACGGCGTGCTGGTGACGGCGGTCTCGACCGCCGCGTTCGCCCAGGCGCTGAAGATGGTGCGCCGGAAGGGCACCGTCAGCCTCGTCGGTCTGCCGCCGGGCGAATTCCCGACGCCGATCTTCGACGTCGTGCTCAAGCGCATCACCGTGCGCGGCTCCATCGTCGGCACCCGCCGCGATCTCGACGAAGCCATCGCATTCGCCGCCGACGGCAAGGTCAAGGCCGAGGTGACAAAGGTGCCGCTCGCTGAGATCAACGACGTCTTCGACCGGATGAAGGCCGGCAAGATCGAAGGCCGCATGGTGCTGGACTTTGGCTAGCGCGTTGTGAAACGAGCCGTTGCCGCGAAGGAGGTGCGCTCCCTCCCCCGCAAGCGGGAGAGGTGCACCGAGTTTGCGGCGATGCTTTTCGTATCAAAGGGATGTCGCTCTCTCGCTGCCTACCCCGGCGGCATGCCTTCGAACTTCGGCAAGTCCGGATCGAGACGATCCCATTGATGGCCGCGCGCGGCGTAAGTCACCACCTGCGGCTTGTAGCGGGCGGGCTCGTCGAGGCTTGCGGCGCGGATGGTGAAGATGTCGGGCATTGCCGCAAAGGTCAGGTAAACCGGCAAGCCGCACCGGGCGCAGAAGCCGCGCGTCTTCACGTTGCCGCTGTCGCCGACCATGTCCCAGTGCTTCGCCTCGCCGGTTACGGTGACGCCGGCGCGCGCGAAGGTCGCGTAGGAGCCGTGGCCGCTGCCGCTTTCCCGCTGGCAGTCCCGGCACTGGCAGTGATTGCTGAACAGGGGCTCCCCCAGAATCGAATAGCGGATCGCGCCGCAGGCGCAGCCACCTGTATAGGGCTTGTCCATCGCGATAACTCCTTACTCGCCACTGATCTCGTCAAGCTGGCGGACGACCTTCTTCCAGCCGCCACTCATCACCGTGTAGGCCGACTCGTTTCTGGGCAGGACGAAGCCGGCATGAACCAGGCGGATCCGCGTGCCGGCTTCGACCGGGGTGAGGGACCACGTCACGACCGTGTCGAGCGGCGCGCCGTAGCCGGTGTTGCGCTCATCGCCGCCCTTCCAGGCGTAGACAAGGCGCCGGTTCGGCACGACCTCCAGAACCCGGCAATGGATGACGCCGTCCCAGTTGCCGCCCGGAGTGGTCTGGAACGTGAAGGCCTTGCCTTCGACGGCTTCAAAACCGGTCGGCGGCATCAGCCAGCGCGCGATCAGCTGGGCGCTGGTCAACGCCTTCCAGATCGTCTCCGCAACGTGAGGGAACACCTCGTCGATGACGATGTCTTTGGTCTCGGCTTTCAACTCGGCAGCACTCACGGATCGATCTCCTTCAAGAGGTCACGCAGGTTCTGGAAGCGCTCGCGCCAGAAGACGCCGTAATGATCCATCCAGGTCACCAGCGGCTCGAGTCCTTGCGGCGCGGCGCGGTAGTAGACGTTGCGGCCCTCCGCGCGCTCGGCCACGAGGCCGGCCTGCTTCAGCGACTTCAGGTGTTGCGAGATCGCGCCTTGCGTCACGCCACTGCCGCGCGTCAGCTCGGCGACGCTGATCTCCTTGCTCTCGAAGACGCGTTCGAACACGGCGCGGCGGGTCGGATCGGCGAGGGCGCGCATCACGGTGGTGACGGGGTTTGGGGCGGCTTCGATCATGGCGATAAATTAGTGAGAGCTAATTCATTAGTCAATGCTAATTTAATTCGGCCGCGCTCTGGCTGGCATCAACAATTGACTATGACTGACTAGTCAGTCATAAATTGACTATGACGAAGAAGCCCACCAAAGCAGCCGCGGCATCTGCAGCCCAGGCTGGGAGCCAAATGCTCGAAGCCGCGCCCGCCTCGAACCGTGCCACCCGCGCGGCGGAGCGGCGTGCGGCGATCGTGGAGGCGGCGATGGAGGAGTTCATTGCGCGCGGCTTTGCCGCGACGCGGCTCGACGACATCGCCAGACGTGCCGGCGTCGCCAAGGGCACGATCTACCTGCACTTCAAGGACAAGGAATCGATGTTCGAGGAGCTGGTGCGCGTCGTGATCGTGCCTGTGGTGGCGCGGCTGACGACGTTGCCGCCGCCGGTGGGCTCGGTGCGCGACCTCATCGAAGCCTTCGCCGGCAACTTCCTCAAGGAGGTGATCGGCACCAGGCGCGGCGATCTCGTGCGCCTGATCGTGGCGGAGGGGCCGCGCTTTCCCTCGGTCGCCGATTTCTACTACCGCGAGGTGGTCTCGCGCGGCGTTGCCGCCATGCGCGCGCTGATCGAGCTTGGCATCGCCCGCGGCGAGATCCGCGAGAAGGACCTTGCGCGCTATCCGCAGATCCTGATCGCGCCTGCGATGATCGCGGTGATCTGGCAAAGCCTGTTTGAGCGCCACGCGCCGCTCGATGCGCGGGACATGCTGCGCGTCCATCTCGATTTGATTTTTGGCGAACGGAGGACGACATGAGGTCGTCGCAAGTAATTTTCAGATTTGCATTGGCCGTCCTGCTCGCAACCGCGCTGGCGGCTTGCAAGGAGAAGCGCGATCCCGGCTTCCAGGGCTGGGTCGAGGCCGACATGATCTTCGTCAGCCCGGACGAAGCCGGCCGCGTGACGAAGCTGAACATCCGCGAGGGTGACGAGGTCAAGGTCGGCGACGCCCTCTATTCCGTCGACGACGATCTCCAGCTTGCCGATCTCAACCAGAACAAGGCGACGCTGGCCAACGCGCAGCAGACCTATGACCGTGCGGCCTCGCTGAACAAGACCGGTTCGGGCACGCAGGCCAATCTCGATTCCGCCGTCTCCGCCCTGCGCGTGGCGGAAGCGCGGGTGGCGACATCGGAGACGCGGATGGCGCGGCGCAGGGGCTTTGCGCCGGTCGCCGGCACCATCCAGCAGATTTATTTCCGCGAGGGTGAGATGGTGGCGGCGCAGCGGCCGGTGCTCTCGATCATGCCGCCCGGCAACATGAAGCTGCGCTTCTTCGTGCCGGAGACCGAGCTGCCCAAGCTTGCGATCGGCGACACGGTGCGGATCGGCTGCGACAATTGCGCGGCCGACCTGACCGCAAAGATCTATTTCATCGCGACCTCGGCCGAATACACCCCGCCGGTGATCTACAGCCTCGATGAGCGCAACAAGCTCGTCTACCTGATCCAGGCGCGGCCCTCGCGCCCCGATGCCTTGCGCGTCGGGCAGCCGATCGACGTCTATCTCAATCCAAAAACCCCGGTGGCGGACAAGCGATGAACGGCGGCAACGAGATCGCAATCGACGTCAAGGGCCTGACGAAGTCGTTCGGCGGCCGCGAGGTCGTGCACGATCTGTCGATGCAGGTGAAGCGCGGCTCGATCTACGGCTTCCTCGGTCCCAACGGCTCGGGCAAGACCACCACCATCCGCATCCTCTGCGGCCTGCTCACGCCCGACAGCGGCGAGGGGACGTGCCTCGGCTACGACATCCGGCGCGATGCCGAAAAGATCAAGCGCCAGGTCGGCTACATGACCCAGCGCTTCAGCCTGTACCAGGACCTCTCGGTGCGCGAGAACCTCGAATTCGTGGCACGGCTCTATGGCCTTGTCGATCCACGCGACGCGGCGCGCGACATGATCAAGCGGCTCGGGCTCTCGGGGCGCGAGGAGCAGCTCGCTGGCGAACTCTCCGGCGGCTGGAAGCAGCGGCTGGCGTTAGGTGCCTGCACGCTGCCCAATCCGCAATTGCTGCTGCTGGACGAGCCGACCGCCGGCGTCGACCCCAAGGCGCGGCGCGATTTCTGGAACGAGATCCACGCGCTCGCCGCCGACGGCCTCACCGTGCTGGTGTCCACCCACTACATGGACGAAGCCGAGCGCTGCCACGAGATCGCCTACATCGCCTACGGCCATCTGCTCGCGCACGGCACGGTGGAGGAGGTGATCGCGAAATCCGCGCTGACGACCTACACCGTGACGGGTGAGGATTTGAACGGGATCACCGCCGAGCTCACCGGCAAGCCCGGAATCGACATGGTGGCACCGTTCGGCACCTCGTTGCACGTCTCGGGGCGCGACGTCGCCGCGCTCGAAGCCAGCATCGCGCCGTGGCGCGAGAAGAGCGGCCTGCACTGGCAGAGCTCGCATCCTTCGCTCGAAGACGTGTTCATCGAACTGATGAGCCGCTCCAAGGACAATTTCCAATGAGCACCGTCGATCATCCGGCTCCCGCACGCGAAATCCGCGAGCGCTTCGGCTTCCTGCGACGCTCCTATGCGATGCTGATCAAGGAGTTCATCCAGCTGAGGCGCGATCGCGTCTCGTTCGCGATGATCGTGATGCTGCCGGTGATGCAGCTCATGCTGTTCGGCTATGCCATCAACACCACGCCGCACCATCTGCCGAGCGCCGTGCTGCTCCAGGAGGACTCCGATCTCACCCGCTCGATCCTGAAGGCGCTGGAGAACACCGCCTATTTCCGTTTCATCTACGAGGTGCACGACGTCGACGATTTCGACAATCTGCTGAAATCGGGCAAGGTCCTGTTCGGCGTCGAGATCCCGCGCGGATTCGAACGGGCGGTGCGGCGCGGCGACAAGCCGGCGCTGCTGGTCGCGGCCGACGCCACCGATCCGGTCGCGGCGAGCTCGGCGATCGGCTCGCTCGGCATGGTCGTGCAGACCGCGCTCAAGCACGATCTCTATATCGGCAATCCCCCGGAGATGCCGTTCGAGATCCGGGCGCATGCGCGCTACAATCCGGCCGCAGCGTCGAGCCTCAACATCGTGCCGGGTCTCGTCGGCACCATCCTCACCATGACCATGCTGATCTTCACCGCGCTCTCGGTCACGCGCGAGGTCGAGCGCGGCACCATGGAGAGTCTGCTGTCGATGCCGATCAAGCCGGTCGAGGTGATGTTCGGCAAGATCATCCCTTACGTACTGGTCGGCTTCGTCCAGGCCTTCCTGATCATCAGCATCGGCGTCGGCCTGTTCGGCGTGCCCGTGCTTGGCAATCTGTTCCTGCTCGCGCTGCTCTCGACGCTGTTCATCACCACCAACCTGTCGATCGGCTACACGATCTCGACCGTCGTGCAGAACCAGCTCCAGGCCATGCAGATGTCGATGATGTTCTTCCTGCCGAGCATTCTGCTGTCCGGCTTCATGTTCCCGTTCGCCGGCATGCCGGCCTGGGCGCAATATGTCGGCGAGGCCTTGCCGCTGACCCATTATTTGCGCATCGTCCGCGCCATTATGCTGAAGGGGGCGAGCATGCAGAATCTGCGGTTCGACGCGCTGGCGCTGGCGGCCCTGATGCTGATCGCCATGACCATCGCCGTGACGCGCTTCCGCCGTACGCTAGATTGAGGCAAACTAGTCCTTGTGAGTCATTCCGGGGCGTACGACGTGCGAACCCGGAATCTCGAGATTCCGGGTTCACGCTAGCGTGCCCCGGAATGACTGGGGGATGGAATGGTCAAGTTTGCGAGCAGGAAAGCGCGGCAACACGCCGCCTTGTCGGAGGACTTCGAGCGCGAGCTGACGCGGGAAGTGCTGCGCACCGAGCTGTTGCGGGTGCGGACACTGATCATCACCGGCTGCGTCATGATCTTGTTCCTCACCTCAACCTTCCTGATCGACCCCGCTCTGGTGAACCGGGTCTGGCGCGGGACGGAGGGCCTCGTCCGCGAATACATCCTCTTGGGAGGTTTCATCCTCTTCGAAGTCTGGATCCACAGCCAGATCAGGCGAAACCTCAAGCTCGATCGCGACCTGCCGGTGATCAGGCGCTACGTCGGCGCCTTTATCGAAACGTCGCTGCCGACGATCATCCTGATCCTGCAGATCCGCAGCATGGGTGCGAGCCAGGCGCTCGGTTTCGTGCTGCCGCTGGTCTATTTCATCTTCATCATTCTTTCGACGCTGCGGCTCGACTTCTGGCTGTCAACCTTCACGGGATTTGTGGCCGCAGCCGAACTCCTGGCCGTCGCGCTATATTACAACTCGGCGAGCGAGGCCGGTGAACCCCTGATCTACTTCCACGCCGTGCGCAGCACGGTCATTCTTGTCTGCGGCGTGCTCGCCGGCTCCGTCGGTGCGCAGCTGCGGCGGCAATTCGCCGCGAGCATTGCGGCTGCCACCGCGCGCGACCGGGTCACCAATCTGTTCGGCCAGCACGTCTCGCCGCAGGTGGTGGAGCGGCTGATGGCGGAGGGGACGAGCGCGGCCGGCGACCTCCGCCGCGTCGCGGTGATGTTCGTCGATTTCCGCGGCTTCACCGCCGGGGCGCAGTCGCGCACCCCGCAGGAGGTGGTCGACCGGCTCGATGGCGCCTTCGCGGTGCTGGTCGACATCCTCGACCGCCAGGGCGGCATCGTGAACAAGTTTCTCGGCGACGGCTTCCTCGCGCTGTTCGGCGCGCCGCTGGAGGCCTCCGACGCCGCGCACCGCGCGGTCGCCGCGGGCCGCGAGATGCTGGCCGCGATGGACCGCATTAACGCGGAGACGAGCTGGCCGCTGCGGATCGGCATCGGCATCCATTTCGGCGAGGTCGTCGCCGGCAATATCGGTTCGCCCCGGCGCAAGGAGTACACGGTGATCGGCGACACCGTGAACTTTGCCTCGCGGCTGGAGGCGCTGAACAAGGAGTTCGGCTCGCAGCTGCTGATCTCGGCGTCCGTGCGCGAGGCGCTCGGCGATGACGGCGAGGATGCTGTCGCGCTCGGCGAAGTCGAGGTGCGCGGCTACGAGCAGAAGGTGGCGGTGTTTCAGCTCGGGTAGACCGCTCGCGTTTCGTTGAAGGCGCGTGATGAAATATCGCGCCGCGTTCTCCGTTCCTGCACTCTGGAAGCCGAAACATCGGTTTCCGTTTGTCATGCGGAGAAAACCAATGACCAGATTGCCCGTTGTTGCTGCCGTCCTGATCGCCGCCGCCGTCTACCAAACCCAGGCCGCTGCCGCTCGCGACGCCGCTCCTCTGCGCGCCGCAACCCACGTGACGACGGACTGCGTCAGGGCTCCGGCGGTGGGCGCCTATGCCTCTGCGCCCTACAAGCAACCGCCTTGCCTGCCCAATACGACGACGATGAACTGACGATCACAGCAGACGAACCCGGGCTGGTGAAGTCCGCCAGCCCGGCTTCGCGTCATCCGCGACGCCCCTCCCGTAGGCGGTATTTTCGTAGTGCTTGACTCCTTCGTCATATAGTCATCTATATGACTATATGAATTCAGCGCCGCTCGACGACCGCCTGCCACGCTACCAGCGCCTGCGCGACGACCTCGCCGCGCGGATCAACCGCAATGAATGGCGGCCGGGCGAGCCGATCCCGTCGGAAGCCGAGTTGGCTGCGCATTACGGCGTTGCCATCGGCACCGTGCGCAAGGCGATCGACCAGCTCGTCGCGGATGCCGTGCTGGAGCGCCAGCAGGGCCGCGGCACCTTCGTGCGCCGCGCGCGCTTCAACTCCTCGCTGTTCCGCTTCTTTCGCTTCCAGTCGGAGAGCGGCGAGCGGCGCGTGCCGAAGAGCCGCATCATCCGGCGCAAGAGCGTGCCGGCGACATCGGCGGTCGCATCCGCACTCCGCATCCCGGTCGGCGAGCCCGTGATCAGCCTGTCGCGCCTGCGCCTGATCGACGACGTCCCGCTGCTCGCCGAAGAGATCTGGCTGCAGCAATCGCGCTTCGCGCCGATCCTCGACATCGACACCGCCGAGTTCGGCGACCTCCTGTATCCGCTCTACGAGGAGCGCTGCGGCGAGGTCGTGGTCTCCGCCGAGGAAATCCTGACGGTCGAGACCGCCAACGAGATGCAGGCACGCCTGCTGCGGCTCGAGGCGCATGCGCCTCTGATTGTCATCGAGCGTCTCGCGCTCGACCTCGAACGGCGGCCGATCGAATGGCGCCGTTCGCGCGGGCCGGCCAACCGCTTCCGCTACCACGCCGAGATCAGGTGAAGCGGCTCTTCAACGACACCAAGCAATAAACGAGTACAGGGGTAGGAAAAATGTCGAACTGGTACAGCGAAAGCTCGCCGCTGGAGCGGCGCACGTTCTGGGCAAGCTTTGGCGGCTGGGCGCTGGATGCGCTCGACGTCCAGATGTTCGGCCTTGCCATCCCCGCGCTGATCGCGGCGTTCGGCATCAGCAAGGCCGATGCCGGCCTGCTCGGCTCGGTCACGCTGTTCTTCGGCGCGTTCGGCGGCTGGCTCGGCGGTGCGCTCGGCGACCGCTTCGGCCGCGTCAAGGCGCTTCAGATCACGGTTGCGACCTTCGCACTCGCGACCTTCGCCTGCGCATTCGCGATGACCTACACCCAGCTCCTGATCCTGAAAGCGGTCCAGGGCCTCGGCTTCGGCGCCGAATGGGCCTGCGGCGCGGTGCTGATGGCCGAGATCATCCGCCCCGAACATCGCGGCAAGGCGCTCGGCTCGGTGCAGAGCGCCTGGGCCGTGGGCTGGGGCGCAGCCGTGCTGCTGTCGGCGCTGGTCTTCACCTATGCACCCACTGAGATCGCCTGGCGGCTGCTGTTCGCGCTCGGGCTGTTGCCCGCGCTCCTCATCATCTTCATCCGCCGCGGATTGAAGGAGCCGCCGCGCGCCATCGCCAGCGAAAAGACGCCGTTCTTCGCGACGCTCTCGGGCATCTTCCATCGCGATGTGCTGCGCGCGACGCTGATCGGCGGACTGTTCGGCATCGGCGCCCATGGCGGCTACGCGGCGCTCACCACCTTCCTGCCGACTTACTTGCGCGAAGTGCGGCATCTGTCGGTGCTGGGCTCCAGCGGCTATCTCGCCGTCATCATCGTCGCCTTCTTCTGCGGCTGCGTGGCGAGCGGCATCATCAGCGACCGCATCGGTCGCCGGGTCAATGTCGCGTTCTTCGCCAGCGCCTGCATCGTCACCGTGCTGATCTACATCTTCGCGCCGCTGACCGATGGGCAGATGCTGGTGCTCGGCTTCCCGCTCGGCTTCTTCTCCGCCGGCATCCCCGCCAGCATGGCGGCGCTGTTCAGCGAGCTCTATCCGGCCGGCGTGCGCGGTACCGGCGTCGGCTTCTGCTACAATTTCGGCCGGATCGTCTCCGCCGCGTTCCCGTTCCTGGTCGGCTTCCTCAGCGATCATATCGGGCTTGGACCTGCGATCGGCATCGATGCGGCCTTCGCCTATTCGCTGGTGCTGATCGCGGTGCTGCTGCTGCCCGAAACCCGCGGCAAGGTCTTTGAACAGACCGCCGCGACGCGCGCCTGACGCGGGATGGGGAGGAGCCACCATGACATTGTCCCAGCGCGGCCTGACGCGCCGCCAGTTTGGCGCGGGCCTCGGCTCGCTCGTGACGCTGGCCGCGACCACAGCCAGCAGTGAGGCGGCCTTGCCGACGATCGATACCCACGCCCATGTCTTCCACCGCGCCCTCAAGCTCGCACCGGGCCGGCGCTATGCGCCGGACTACGACGCGCCGCTGTCGCTCTATCTGGAGCAGCTCGACCGCAACGGCATGTCCAATGGCGTGCTGGTGCAGCCGAGCTTTCTCGGCACCGACAATTCCTATCTGGTTGCATGTCTGAAAGAGGCGGGCGGCCGCCTGCGCGGCATCGCCGTCGTCGATCCCGCTGTTAGCGCGGACGAGCTGCGCATGCTCGATCGCGCTGGAATCGTCGGCATTCGCCTCAATCTCGTCGGCCAGCCTTTGCCCGATCTCGCTGCCGGCGAATGGAAGGCGTTGCTCGCGAGCGTGAAAGTGATGGGCTGGCAGGTCGAAATCCAGCGCAACGCGGCCGATCTCGCCGCGCTTGCGCCGCAGCTTCTGGATCTCGGCGTTGCAGTCGTGCTCGATCACTACGCGCTGCCCGATCCAAAGCTCGGTGTCGCCGATCCCGGCTTTCAGTCGGTGCTGAAGCTCGGCGCGACGCGGAACGTCTGGGTCAAGATCTCGGCGCCGTATCGCAATGGCGCGGCCGGCGAGAGCTTTGCGAAGCAAGCCTATCCGCTGCTGCGCAACGCTTACGGCCTCGACCGCCTGTTGTGGGGCAGCGACTGGCCGCACACGCAGTACGAGGCGTCGCAGGGTTACGAAAAGAACCGGCAGTTTCTCGATACGCTGATCACTGATCAGAGCGAGCGCGCGCAAGTGCTGGTGTCGCCGCGACCACTCTTCCGCTTCTGAAGCGTCCTGTCGCGATTGCTCCGATTGCTCCGAATTTTGGGGCATGACGGACGATGTCGCCGGCTTGTAGACTGCCGGCGATGCAGCCGACCCGCGGCTGCGATTTGCATGAGGAAAGCAAAGATGCAGCGCCGCTACATCACCGTCGACGTGTTCACCGACCGCGCCTTCGGCGGCAACCAGCTCGCCGTGGTGCTCGATGCCGGCGGCTTGTCGACGACGCAGATGCAGGCGATCGCGACCGAGTTCAACTATTCCGAGACGACCTTCGTGCTGCCGCCGCGCGACAAGGCGAACGATGCGGAGGTGCGCATCTTCACGCCGGTGCGGGAGCTGCCCTTTGCCGGTCACCCCAATGTCGGCACCGCCTTCGTGCTGGCGACGATCGCAAGGGAGCCCAAGCCGCGCCTGCTGTTCGAGGAGAAGGCGGGGCTCGTGCCGGTCGAGATCGTACGGGAGCAGGGCAGGGTGGTCAGCACCGAGCTGACCGCGCCGCAGCCGCTGGCCCGCCTCGCGACATGTTCCGCCGAAGAGGTCGCGGCCTGCATCTCCCTGACCGCGGAGGATATCAAGATCGATCGCCATGCCCCGCAGGTCGTCGGCGTTGGAACGCCCTTCGTGGTGGCGGAAGTGGGGTCGCGTGAGGCTGTGCGGCGGGCCAAGCCTGATGCTGCGGCGTTCAGCCGGATGTTGCCGCGCGATGGCGCCTTCTCGGTCTATTTCTACACGCGCGACGTGCCGGCGGCGGAAGCGCCATGCGAGCGGCAGGCGCGGATGTTCTTCCCCGGCGCCAGCGGCCTGATCGAGGACCCCGCCACCGGCAGCGCCACGGTCGCCGCCGCCGCGCTGTTCGCCGATCTCGATCCCGCGCGCGATGGCGAGTTGAAGCTCACCATCGGCCAGGGTTTCGACATGGGCCGTCCGAGCCTGCTCCTGACGCGCGTGCGCAAGCAGGACGGCAAGATTGTCTCCGCCCATGTCGGCGGCAGCTGCGTGCAGATGATGGAGGGGACGTTTAGGCTGGTGGGGGAGGGGTAGGTCCATCAACCCGTCATTCCGGGGCGCGCGCAGCGCGAACCCGGAATCCATTCCTCCACTAGCTCTGCGGCCCGATGGATTCCGGGCTCGCGACTTTTTCGCGCCCCGGAATGACAGCGCAGCTAAATCTGCCGCCCCGCCAAATTCTTCACCGTCACCCCATCACGCTCCTCGATGATCTCCGCGATCATCTGGCGGTGGCAGTGGGTGTGGTCGCGCTCGTAGCAGAGCAGGCAGACGGGGCCGGCCTTCTTCACCAGGGCCGAGAGCTCGTCCATCTCTTCCTTCGCCTGCGGCGTCTTCAGGTGCCTTGAATAGATCCTCTCCAGCACGTCGTACTGGCCGCTGCGCGCGGCAAGGCGCCCCTCCTTCGGCGTGCCGAGCGCGGCGAGATGGACATAGGCGATGCCGCGCTCGTCGAGCCCGGCGGACAACTGCTTCTTGGAAAAACCCGGCCGGCGCGACGACGTCACCGCGCGCACGTCGACCACGAGCTTGACGCCGGCGTGCTCCAACTCGTCGAGCACGGCCTTGGGCGGCGTCTGCTCATAGCCGATGGTGAAGAGCTTCTTCGCCTTTGCCATGAACAATCCTCAACTCACCCGCGCGATCAGTTCCATGGCGCCGTGCGGTGCGCGCACCTTGCCTTCGTGGATGACGTAGGCGAACACGTCGCGCGGCTCCTTCTTCGGCTTTGCCTTGTCGACCTTCGGCAGATCGTCCGGTTCGCTTCCTTCGGCCCAGTCCTTGAAGCGCTGGGCCCAGGCATCGAGCTGCTTCGGCGGATAGCAGGTCTTGATCTCGTCATTGCCCTTCTGCAGCCGCGCGTAGACGAAATCGCCGGCAACGTCGGCGATGGCGGGATATTTGCCGTGCTCGGCGAACACCACCGGCGTCTCGAATTCGCGGATCAGCGCGACGAAGTCGGGCGTGCAGAAACTGTCGTGGCGGACCTCGACCACGTGGCGCAGCGCGCGCCCGTCGAGCTTGCGCGGCAGCAGCTCCAGGAACTTGCCGAAATCGGCGCCGTCGAACTTCTTGGTCGGCGCGAACTGCCACAGCACCGGCCCGAGATGGTCGCCGAGTTCCAGCACGCCGGAATCATAGAAGCGCTTGATGGAATCGCCGGCTTCGGCCAGCACGCGGCGATTGGTGGCGAAGCGCGGCCCCTTCACCGAGAACACGAAACCTTCAGGCACCTCGCTCGCCCATTTGCGAAAGCTCTCCGGCTTCTGCGAGCCGTAATAGGTGCCGTTGATCTCGATCGAGGTCAGCTTCGAGGCCGCGTAGGACAGCTCCTTCGCCTGCGTCAGCTTCTCCGGATAGAACACGCCGCGCCATGGCTCGAATGTCCAGCCGCCGACGCCGATGAAGATATTGCCGGATTTTTTGGACACGGTTTTTGTTTTGGCCACGGAAGGATCTCGCATCGACGTGGAGGGGAGGCCGGCATCCTAGTCAAACGAGTTGTGATTGGCCAGTTGCCGCGGCCCGTCTAAGCTTCCGACAAGATCATCTGCGCAGAAGGAGAACAAGATGCGGATGCTGATGCTGGGGGCGGCGCTCATGATGATGACATCTGCTGCCATCACATATTCTGCCATGGCGGATGACGACGACGCCAAGGGCGCGCAGAAGCTCGCCATGCAGGGCCGCGACGATTACTGGCATTGCCTGGCGCGGGAATATTCGCGCGACAGCAATCAGGGCCTGTCGGAACAGGATTTTGGCCGTTCGGTTGCGGGCGCCTGTCCGTCGGAGCGGCAATATTACCGGGTGGCATTGCTCGACTATCTCACCACGCAATATCCGAACATCGATTCCGGCGCCCATCTCGCGACCGCGAACAGGGCGGTGGAGTCGGCGCAGAAGGACATCGTGACGGCTTTCATCAAGCATAGGCCGCCGCAGAAATAGGTCGACAGCGGTCGCGGTCCCGTGGCCCTTCCGGCTCCGCGTTCATCCGTGGTATCAATGATCGCATCTGGAACAGGGATGGGCTTCCATGTCGTCTGAGTCGGTGGGTGGCATTTTGGGCGCGATCGTCGCGGCGGTCGTGCTTGCGGTCGCCGTCGTCCTCGGGCCGATCGGCCAGTACGGCAAGCCGCCCAAGCCGGCAAAGGTCGATCCGGGCCCGGCGGCCATGGCGCCGGCAGCCCCCGCTGCGCCCGCGCCGCGCGGCCCGGTGATCAAGGAAGTCCCGAACTAGTCGTCGGCCTGAAAAAGGGTGCTTTTGCCCCTTGAAAAGCGGCTTTGCCGTCCCCACTTAGTTGTCAACGGCAACGTTGAGTTACGATCTCCGTTGCTGGGACGACCTTGGAATAGCTCAGGCTGCGCCGGATGTACGCGCGCCCGCCGTTCCGGGGTCGTTGGCATTTTAGGGCCCATTTGGGCCCTTCCCCTTCGAAACCCCGGCTTGGCAGCGCAGGACGCGGCGGATATACGCTGCCGTCATGAATGAAGCGATCAGACCGGGCCCCGACAATCCGCCCCAGGCTCAAGAGGGGCCGGAACTGTCGGTCATCGTCCCGACCTTCAACGAGCGCGACAACGTCACGGTGCTCTACCGGCGCCTGGAGGCGACGCTCGCCAGCGTCGCCTGGGAGGTCGTGTTCGTCGACGACAATTCACCCGACGGCACCTGGGACGTCGTGCGCGCGCTGGCCCAGCGCGACAGCCGCGTGCGCTGTGTCCGCCGCATCGGCCGCCGCGGCCTGTCCGGCGCCTGCATCGAAGGCATCCTGGCCTCCAGCGCACCCTTTGTCGCCGTGATCGACGCCGACCTTCAGCACGACGAGACGCAGCTGCCGAAGATGCTGCTGCTGCTCGCCAGCGACGAGGCCGATCTGGTGGTCGGCAGCCGCTACATCGAGGGCTACAAGAGCGAAGGCTTCAACAAGCAGCGCGCCGGCGCCAGTGCGCTGGCGACCGAGGTCGCCAGGAAGATGCTGCGGGTCGAGATCGCCGATCCCATGAGCGGCTTCTTCATGGTCCGCCGCGATCGTTTCGAGGAATTGGCGCCGAAACTTTCGGTGCATGGCTTCAAGATCCTGCTCGACCTGGTCGCGACCGCGCATGGCAGCTTGCGGGCCGTCGAGATTCCCTACACCTTCGGCGCCCGCCAGCACGGTGAGAGCAAGCTGGATTCCATGGTCGCGCTCGACTTCCTGGGCCTCGTGCTGGCCAAGCTGAGCAACGACATCCTCTCGCTGCGCTTCATCCTGTTCGCGATGGTCGGCGGCATAGGTCTCGTGGTGCACCTGGCCACGCTGTTCATCGGGCTTCACGTGTTCAAGGCGCCGTTCGCGGAAGCGCAGGCGGCAGGCGCCGTCGTCGCCATGACCAGCAACTTCGTCCTCAACAACTTCCTCACCTATCGCGATCAGCGGCTGAAGGGCTTTGCGCTGCTGCGCGGCCTGATCGCTTTCTACATCGTGTGCAGCGTCGGCCTGCTCGCCAATGTCGGCGTCGCCTTCTCGGTCTACGACCAGGAGCCGATCTGGTGGCTGGCCGGCCTGGCCGGCGCCCTGATGGGCGTGGTGTGGAACTACGCGATGTCCGGACTGTTCGTCTGGCGCAAGAAATAGCGCGCCAAGGAAACCGGTATGGGCGGGGCTGACGCGCGGATTGTCCGCAACACGGCGCTGGTGATTCTCGCGCTGGTGGCCCTGCGGCTCGTCGCGGCCGCCTTCACGCCGATCACCTTCGACGAAGCCTACTACTGGATGTGGTCGAAGAACCTCGCCGGAGGCTATTACGACCACCCGCCGATGGTCGCCTATGTCATCCGCGCCGGCACCATGATCGCCGGCGACACCGAGCTCGGCGTCCGCCTCGTCTCGATCCTGCTCGCGCTGCCGACGAGCTATGCGATCTATCGCTCGGCCGCGATCCTGTTCGGGGGCGCCCGCGTCGCGGCCACCAGTGCCATCCTGCTCAACGTGACGCTGCTGGCCGCGGTCGGCACGCTGATCGTCACGCCCGATGCGCCGCTGCTGGTCGCCTCCAGCTTCGTGCTGTTCTTCCTCGCCAAGGTGCTGGAGACCGGCCGCGGCGTCTGGTGGCTCGCGGTCGGTGCCGCCGTCGGTGCGGCGCTGCTGTCGAAATACACCGCGATGTTCTTCGGGCCGGCGATCCTGATCTGGCTCGCGGCCGTGCCGAAGCTCAGGCGCTGGTTCCTCTCGCCCTGGCCCTATCTCGGCGGCCTCGTTGCCCTTGCGCTGTTCTCGCCGGTGATCCTCTGGAATGCGGATCATCATTGGGTCTCGTTCGCAAAGCAGCTCGGGCGCGCCAGGATCGAGGATTTCCGCCCCGTCTTCATCGCCGAACTGATCCCGACCCAGATCGCGTTCGCGACCCCGCTGGTCTTCATTCTCGGTGCGATGGGGCTGCACGCGCTGACCTGGCGCCGGGCCGGCGCGCTGGCCTCGCGCGTGCTGATCGAGACGATGTTCTGGACCATTGTCGCCTATTTCGTCTGGCATTCGCTGCATGCGCGCGTCGAGGCCAACTGGTTCGCGCCGGTCTACCCGCCCTTCGTGATTGCGGCTGCGGCCGCCGCCAACCTCGTGCAGTGGAAGCCGCGTGCGCGGCGCCTTGTCGATTTTTGCCTGCGCTGGGCTGCACCCGCCGGCATCGTGATGTTTGCGGCCCTGATCGTGCAAGCCAACACGGGCATCTTGTCCGGCTATCGCCGTGACGCGACCGTGCGCAGCGTCGGCGTCGGTTGGCGCGAACTCGCCGCGGAGATCGAAGCCGTGCGCGCCCGCACCGGTGCGACATGCGTGCTCGCGCCGGATTACGGCACCACCGGCTGGCTCGCCTTCTATCTGCCGCGCGGCACTTGCGTGGTGCAGCAGAACCAGCGCATCCGCTGGGTCAACATGCCCGAGCCCGATCCAAAGCAGCTTGCCGGCAAGCTGCTCTATGTCGATGAGCTGCGTGAGGGCGGCCATCCCGCCGTCAACGATCTCTTTGCGCAGGTGACGCAGGTTGCGCAATTGCAGCGCAAGCGCGGGCCGCTCGTGATCGAGACCTACGGCATCGATCTGCTCGAAGGCGCCAAGGGCGACGTGCTGGACCGCTCGCCGCCACCGGAAGCGCGGTAGTCACCGTCGTCCCGGCGAAGTGTTGGGCGGGTAGCGGTGGCTATTCAGTCGATCATCTCGGCCTTGGCGGTGGCCTGGCTGGGCCTGTGCCGGTCGCGCCAGAACCAGACGGTCACGACGCCGGAGCGGCCGCGGACCTGCGTGAGCAGGGGGCCTGTAAGGACGCCGTTGGGAGTGCCGTGGAAGTCGGCGGCATCCAGCAGCGTGTCGGTCAGCGCGAGCCGCGCATCGTTCTGGGCGGCGACCTCCATCAGCCGGCTTGCGACGTTGACGGTGTCGCCGGTCGCCGTGATGTGCTGGTGGCTTTCGCCGAGACGGGAGGCGACGATCGGGCCGAAATGCGCGCCGATCTTGAAACCGAGCTGACCCCCGATCGCAGGGGGCAGCGAGGCGATCCAGCGTTCGACGCCGCGATGCAGGTCGATCGAACATTTCAGCGCACGCGCCGCGTCATCCGGCATGGCGTGCGGCAGTCCGAACAGGAGCATGGCGCCGTCGCCGAGAAAGCCGGTGACCATGCCGCCGCAATCGACGGCCGCCTTGTCGATCAACGCGTGAAACGCCTTCAGGAGATCCCTGAGCGCGTCCGGATCGGTCCGTTCGCTCAGCGCCGTAAAGCCGGAGAGATCGATGAAGACCACGGCGGCGTCCTGCCGGACAGGCTTCGACAGGAAGTTCGGATCGCGCGCCAGCCACTCCTGCACGGCGGGTGCCTGGAAGAGCGCAAGCGACCTGCTCTTGGCGGCGAAATACTGCGTGCGGCGGCCTCCCGCCCATAGCTGCACGCCGGCAAAGATCGCAACGGGCGGAACCGCGGCCGCAAGCGTGGTCGCGGCGTTCAGCCAGACCCCGTGCGTGAACGCGAACAGATTGAGCCCGGCCCAGGCGATCATCACCGCCGCCGCCGCCATGATGCCGAGCGCGCTGCGCCGCCAGGCGAGCAAGCCCACCAGCAGCACCGGCAGCAGGATGGCGGCAAGCGCGTCGGCGATATGCACCTTGCGGTCGCGCACGATGCCGTCGCCGGCGATGAGATGGGTGATTGCGGTCGAGATCACCTCGACGCCGGGCATGAGGGAATCGAACGGCGTCGGATAGAAATCACCGCCGCCGGCGACCGAGGCGCCGATCACGACGATGCGGTTCTCGATGGCGGCGCGACTGAGCGTGCCGTCGAAGATGCTCTGCGCGCTGACGGTGCGGATGGTGCGGCGCGGGCCGTAATAGGTGATCGGCAGCGCGAAGTCGGTGTCGGTTGGCACCGCGCGATCGCCGAGCATGAGATGATCCGGCGCGATCGTCAGCGGCTTGTCGAGCGCGCGGGTCGCGACCCGCAAGGGGAACGACAGCTCGACCTTGTCGTGCGTCCGGAACAGCATCGGTATCGAGAGCGGCGAGCCGGACTGTCCCGTCGCGACGTTGACGACGCCAACCTCGGCGTGGTCGGCAAATGCGGGCAAGGGCAGCAGGAAGCGCTCGGCTTGCGGCAGGACGGCGAGGGGGCCCTGGCTGCTGGACTCCACGGTCTCGCTGGCGGACGGGAAGATCGCCGCGGCGGCGAGGACCATGGGACCGGTGGCGAGCGTGTTGGCCAGCGTGGCGTCGCCGATCGCGGCGCTGCGGTCGACCAGCAGGAGGTCGATCGCGACGACCTTCGGCTTGAACTGCACGATGGTGTCGACGATCCGGGCGAGATCGGCGCGCGGCAGGGGATAGCTGCCGCCGCGTTTGACGACGGTGTCGTCGATCGCGACGATGGTGACGAGATCGGGCGGAGCCTGCACGCCGCGGATTTGCGTCCGCAGGTCGGTCAGCGTCGCTTCGAGGTGGTCGAGAAAGCGCAGATGGCCGTTGGCGTGAGCGGCATAGATGCCTGCACCCCACAGCGCGGTGAGGACGAGTGCCACCAGGATCTGAACGCGTCTAGTCATTACGTACTGCAATCTTCTTCGCTTTGTCGTCCGGGCCTTATTGACCCAGTCTTGCCATCAGCGCGTCGACGCGCGGCTGGCCCCATGTCTTGACGGTCAATGGACCGGTTGCCTCGACATCGACGCCTTCGCCAGGGCCCAGAACGACGCCGCGTCCGCGGCTCCTGCGGCTGACGCCGACACGGCCGTCGGCGACGAAGACCGAGGTTTTTGCATCGGCGACGTCCACGGCCCATTTGGTGCCCCGCACCGCGGCGATCGCCTGCGGTGTCAGCACCTTGAAGGGATTGCCGCCGGGCTTTTTGGGAACCTCGACCAGCAGCGCTTTGCTGCTCAACTCAACGGAGTCTATATGTCCGTCGCGGTTGGCGTCCTTAAGTTCAAATCTGGCGCCGTTTTCCGCAACGATGGTGATGCCGTTGTTGCAGCGCCAGGTTTGCGTGCCGGCGGCGGATGGCGACGGCGTGCAGCCCGCATTGGCGGGCTGCGCGGCCACGTATCCCGTCAACAACGACGACCACGCCAGGGCGAAAAACCCGGCACGTGCGATCCCTCTCATGCCAGCCTCCGTTTGCGTGCGTGGCACAGTTCAAGGCGATGTTGATACGGTACCGTATCACGCGCAGAGGCTGCTGAAAAGTGCCCGGGTCTGGCAGCTATTTCGTCGCTGCGGCCTTTTCCAGACCGGCGCGATCAACTTTCGGTCACGGCGCCGTGCTGCGTGAGCGCTCAGTGCGATGTGTGATGTGTGTGGGCGTTGCCGCCATTCCGCTGACATCGGTGCGCCGAAAGACGGAGGGATGGCCAGCGCGACCAGCCTCGCGCAACGCTTCACCGCTATGGTCAGGCCGCATTGAAGACCACGAAAATGACTTGGTTGGATGCGCCTAGAGAGGCCGTCAAAGACCTCCGCTGACCGCACCGATCCAGCCGAGAATTATAGTTAACAGAAGCGTCTAAGTCCGTAGTTCTGCGGGCTTTTTTCTCGAAATGGGACGGCATTAACGAGTTGCCCCATATCTGCCCGAACTTAATCCGCATTTAACTAAAAGTCGCCTTAATGACGCTCCGACCCTCTGCGAGATGCTGTTCCCGGAACCTGACCAGCAGCGGCACTTCGAAGGGGGACTGAGTGACACCGTCCTGGACGCAAGGCGAATGAGTACGAGTATCGCTGCGCAGAGTAACGCGGCACGGAAGTCCAAAATTCCTGGCAAGAATCCACATCGGAAGCCTTCCCGGAAAATGACCACCAAAAACGTGCTTGGCGCCGCTTTGATCGGCTGCGTCGTGCTTGGCGCCGGCTGGACCGTCTACAGCAACATCTTCGCCGCCAGCGTCTACCCGTCCGTCGGCAGCGCCGGTTACGACGAGCCCGTGATCAAGCGCGCGCCCAAGGTCGCGCTGCGCGAGGCGGGCGATGCCATCAAGGAAGCCTTCGCTCTCCTGCCGGACCGCTTGCAGGTCGCCGCGCCGATCTCGCGCGAGATGTTCAACGAGCGCTTTGCCGCGGCCGCGACGCAAGGGGTGGAATCCAATGCGGCGAGTGCCGTAGCTCAGGCTCCCGCGACGAAGGTCGCCGACACCGCGAAGCCGGGCGTGATCGCGAAGGTCGCCGAAGCGCTGAAGCCGTCCGCCCCGGCCAAGGCCACTGACAAGGCCACTGAAAAGATCGCCGATGCCGCCAAGGCCAAGCGCGCTCCGGATGCGCAGATGCAACTGGCTTCGGCCGATCCGACCGAGATCGTGCCGGCGCCCGAGGCGAAGCCAAAATCATTCGCCGACCGCGCCAAGGCCGCGGTGATGTCGATCACCGGGCCGCGCCAGTCGATGGTCGAGAAGCTCTGGGGCAAGCGCGAGTCCTCCGGCGGGCTGCTCGCCTATGCCTCGGCCGATGCCAGCGTGACCGCGTCCATCGCGCCGAGGGAGCAGAACCCCATGCTCGGCGGTTCGGCGCCCTATGAGCGCGACACCGCGGTCTACGACATCACCGCCAAGACGGTTTATCTGCCCGACGGCACCAAGCTCGAGGCGCATTCCGGCCTCGGCTCCAATCTCGATGATCCCCGTTCCTCGCGCGTCCGCATGCGCGGCGTGACCCCGCCGCACATCTACACGCTGAAGCCGCGCGAGGCGCTGTTCC
Source organism: Bradyrhizobium sp. 1200_D9_N1_1 (assembly GCF_052075915.1). Lineage (NCBI taxonomy): Bacteria > Pseudomonadati > Pseudomonadota > Alphaproteobacteria > Hyphomicrobiales > Nitrobacteraceae > Bradyrhizobium > Bradyrhizobium sp. 1200_D9_N1_1. Next base: position 3,786,282 of record NZ_CP197226.1, read on the forward strand.
ACGGCGTGCCGGCGCTGCGCCTGACCCCGATCGGCGGCGAGAGCGCGATCTACGGCCGCGACGGCCTGCTCGCGCACACCTTCATGCTCGGGCCGAACGGCGACTCCAACGGCTGCGTGTCGTTCAAGGACTACTACGCGTTCCTCGACGCCTACCGCAACAAGGGCATCCGCAAGCTCGCGGTGCTGGCGCGGGTCGATTGATCCCGGTTCATTCCCGATGAGAAAAGGGCCGCTTGCAGCGGCCCTTTTCTTTGTCCTGCGTTGTGGACGCGCTTCAGCCCGGCCAGCACTGTCCGCCGCCGTCGATCCTGAGGACCTGGCCGGAGACGAACGCGCCCATGGGACCGGCGAAGAATTCGACGACGCGCGCGACCTCGTCAACGGTCGCGATGCGGTCGAGCGTGCCGGTCTCGACCATCCGGTCAGGGTCCACCGCGCGCGTGCCGAGGAAGCGGCCGGTGCGGGTATCGCCCGGTGCGATGCAGTTGACGGCGATGTCGTAGGGGCGGAGCTGGTCGGCCAGGCATCGCGTGTAGTGGGTCACGCCGGCCTTCGACACCGCATAGATCGCACCGTTGGTGCGCCCCTTGAAGGCGGCGACCGAGCCAAGCGTGACGATGCGGCCGCGGCGCCGCTCCATCATGCCGCGCGCGACCGCCTGGCAGGTCAGGATGGTCGAGAGCAGATTGCGCTCCAGCACCGCGCGCACATCGGCCTCCTTGATATTCACCGCGTCGTTCGGGTCCGGCTTGCCGCCGGCGGCTGCGATATCGCCGCCGGCATTGTGCACCAGGATGTCGATCGGCCCGAGCGCGTCTTCTGTCTCGGCTATCACGCGCGCGATGTTCTCACCCTTGGTGAGATCGCCGAGCACGCGCCGGGTGCGGACACCGAATTGCCGGCCGATCTCAGCGGCAACCGCGGTGAGGGTGGTACCCTCGCCATATTCCGCCGGGCCGTTCTCGCGCATGCCGTGGATGGCGACGTCGGCGCCGAGCGCGGCAAGCTTCTCCGCAAAGGCGCGACCGAGCCCGCGCCCCGCGCCGGTCACCAGCGCAGTCTTTCCTGCCAAAACCTTCGCCCTGTCATGCGACGTCATGATCTTCTTCCTGTCGTGAGGTGTCAGTCCGCTGCGGGATCGAGGCCGATCGCCTTCGCCTGCACTGCGCGATATCGCACGATCAGCGTTTGACGAAAACCAGGTTGCAGGCACGCGCCTCGTTGCGCTTGCCGCTGCCGCGGGTGCGTTCGAACTGCGCATCGACCGTAAAGGCGTAGGGCGAGCCGGGCGGCAGGTTATTGAGGGTGTAAGTGCTCGCCCCTGTCGTGCCGCGCGCGCTCAATGTCGTCTTGCCGTCCGGCGGGATCTGACCATCGATCTCCAGCCGGTTGACGCCGTTCAGGCTCTGAGCCTCGGCGTGGAACACGCCGTTCGCAACGGTGGCGGACAGAGGCCTGGTGAAGCCCTGCGCCTTGCCGGTCGCCTGGCAGTTCAACGTCACGTCCCAGTTGCCGTCGAAGTCCTTGCTGCCGCCGGTTCGGGCGTTGCCGGCCGCCGGCGCAAGCGCCGTCTTCTGTTTCAGGCCTTCAATTCGCGCCTTGGCGAGGGTTGCGAAGATGCAATTCGGAAATCGGGCGAGATGGTCTTCGTAGGCACCCAGCGTACCGATGCCATCCGCGGCCTTCCAATGGGCCTCCGCGGCGGCGCAGGGATCGGGCCGCGGCGCGGCTTGCGGGGCCGCCGGCGCGACCGTGACCGCCACCGGCCCGTTCAGGTAGAACTTGCCGATGATCGAGAGCGACAGCTCCGGCAGCTGGGTCTTGCCGCTGGCGTCATAGACGTCGCTGCTGATGTCGCGAAATACGTCGCCGATCTCCTGCGGCTCCTCGATGTGCTTCAGGAACGCCGTCGTGTAGGGGCTGTTGCGACCGGTGCCATCGGCTGCGACCTGCCCTGATTGCGTCGAGAACGACACGATCGTGCCGCGCGGCGCTTCGACCTTCGACAGACCGCGTCCGAGCGAGGCGGCGCGAGTCGCGGAGCGCTTGAGGCTTTCCGCCAGCGGATTGTCGCGGCAGGAATCGAGCACCAGGATGCGCAGGTTCTTGGCCTGTTGCAGGTCGTTCACGATGTCGTCGACCCGCACGAAGCGCTTGAGGTCGGCTTCATCAGTCAGCACGGCGTCGACAGGCATCAGGTAGTTCACGCCGTTGTACTGCATCGCATGGCCGCTGTAGTAGAACATGGCGACGTCGGCCCGGCTCGCCGCGCGCGCGAAGCGGATGGTCAGGTCCTGCATGTCGGCCTGGCGCAGGTCGATGCCCTCCAGCACCTCGAAACCGCTGCGCCTGAGCGAGCTTGCTACGTCTTCGGCATCGTGCGGCGGGTTGGGAAGCTGCGCCGTCGAGGCATAGGCGCCGTTGCCGATCACCAGCGCCACCCTAGTCTCCGCCGATGCGGGACCCAGGCACAGCCAGCAGGCGAGGAGGGCCAGGAAAAATCGAGGCAAAATTCCAGAAGGAGCACGCATGAATGCCTTCCAGGGAAATATCGAAAAATATTCCTCCAGATTAGCGCATGCCGCGCCGGCATCAATGGCCTCGCTGTGGAACCGTCAAATTTGCCGGCCGTGACAACCTGTCACGCCAGGTTCGCCGCCACGGTCTTGCGCAGCGCCATCTCGGTTGCGATCGCCTCCCGCACGGCGGGGCGCGCCTGCATGCGTTCGAGATAGGCCGCCAGGGATGGCCATTGCGCGACGTCGACCCCCGCGGGACGCAGCAGCAGCAAGGCCCAGGTGAGGTGGGCATCCGCGACGGTGAAGCTGTGGCCGACGAGGAATTCGCGGCCCGCAAGGTGCGCGGCAGGTACCGACAATGTCTGCGCGATGCGTGCACGCGGCTTGGCGAGCGAGCCGTCGTCCTTGTACCAGAAGGTCGGAAACAGGAACGCCTTGTGGATCTCGGCGCCGATGAAGCTCAGCCATTCCTGGAGGCGATAGCGATCGGGATCGGCGAACCGCGGCGCGAGCCCCGTCTCCGGCTTCAGATCGGCGATGTATTGCAGCACCGCCGCGCTCTCGGTCAGCCGTTCGCCGTTCTCCAGGACCAGGACTGGCACCGCGCCCTTCGGCGAGGCGCCGTGGAAGTCGCTGTCGTCGTGCACGACCTTCTTCGTCAAGAGATGCACCTGATGATAGTGCGCATCGAGGCCGGCTTCCATCAGCGCGATGCGGCTCGCGAGCGAGCAGGCCATCGGCGAGAAATAGAGTTGCAGCATCGCGTTGCTCCGTTATTTCAGCGCATCGCCGCGCGCGATGATCGCGAAACGGTCGGATAGCTCGGCGAGTGCAACCTCGTGGATGGTCCGGGCGTCCAGCGTGCCGCCGCGGCCGTCGGGCAGGTCGCGCGTGGCGCAGGCGTCGGCGTCGATGGTCGTACGAAAGCCGAGGTCGAGCGCGGCGCGCGCCGTGGAGCTGACGCACATATGCGTCATGAAGCCGGCCAGTACGATGTTCTTCCTGTCGGTCGCGGCGAGGCGCGCCTGCAAATCGGTGCCGGCAAACGCGTTCGGCAACTCCTTCTCGATCACCAGTTCGCCGGCACGGGGGCTCAGCTCGGCGACGATGGCGCCGCGCTCGGTGCCGCGATCGAACAGGCTGCCGGCCTTGCCGCGATGGGCAATATGGATGATCGCGGCTCCGCTCTCGCGTGCCCGCGCCAGGAGCGCAGCCGCCCGCGCGATCGCAGCGCGGGCGTCGGGCAACGCGAGAGGGCCTGCGAGATATTCGTTCTGGATATCGATCAGCACCAGCGCGGCGTCGCCAAGGCGCGGCGGGTTGAGATCGGCACCGGCGAGCTGCAGCAGGGTCTTTGCGGTCGTCATGGTCTTGGAAATCTCCGGGGCAAAAGGCTCTGCGAACATAGCCCCGGGAGTGCCTGCCGATATGCAGGGATATTGCAGCGGGTGGCTGCAATATTGCAGGCTGCGCCCGGCCGGTATAACCTCGAACGATGAACTGGGACGATCTGCGCATCATCGCTGCCGTCAGGGACGAAGGCACCTACGCGGGCGCCAGCGCGCGGCTGCGCATCGACGAGACGACGGTCGGGCGCAGGCTGTCGCGCATCGAGCGTGCGCTCGGTTTGCGCCTGTTCGAGGCCGCCGACGGCGTCCGCAGGCCGACGCGGAGTTGCGAGGCGGTGCTGGCGCATGTCGAGGCGATGGCCGCACATGCCGCCGAGATCGGTCGCGTCGGCGAGAGCCTGGCAGGTCCGGTGGGACGCCTGCGCATCGCCTCCACCAACACGGTCGCCGAGGAGGTGCTGTCGCCGCGCGCGAGCGACTTCCTGCGCGCCAATCCCGGCCTGACGCTGCAATTCCTTACCTCGAGCGAGAACGTCAAGTTCTCGCGCTGGGAGGCCGATCTCGCCATCCGGCTGCGCAAACCCGACAAGGGTGACTTCGCGATCTCCAGGCTCGGCGACGTCAAGCTCTATTATTTCGAGCCTGTTACGACCGAGGGCGAGCCGATGCTGTGCGCCTATCCGGACGAGCTCGGTGCCATTCCCGAGATGCAATTCCTGCGAATGAAGCAAGCCCGCGCGCGCTGCGTCACCGACAACGTTCGCGTCATCCGTAACCTGATCCGCGCGCGTCAGGCCGCCGGCGTGTTGCCGGAGCATGTTTGCACGGACCTGCTCGGCGATCGCCGCCTGCGCGCCACGCTGCTGCCGAAGCGGCGCGACGTCTGGCTGCTCGTGCAAAACCACCTCAAGCGCGACGCCGCAACGCGCGTGACGATCGACTGGGTGAGGGCGTGTTTCCAGGAGATGTCGCGCAGTTGACGTCACGTCGCGGTGTGACGATCGCGTCACAACGCAAGACGCGCGACGAAAAATCTCAGCTTTCCCCCTTGCAACCCGAACCTGCCTCGTCTATTAGCCCGCTCCTTCGCTAGGCCATGGGTTCGGGCTCTCTGAGATCCCGACTGGTGCGGGCCGGTTTCCGGTTTCGTGTTCCGCCGAATGAAGGAGAAACGCAGGACGTAGCTCATGGAGAGCGTCGGGCTGAACGCCCGAAGGCATCGGTTCGATTCCGGTCTCTTGCACAAAGGATAGCTCAGTTGGTTAGAGCAGATGACTGTTAATCATCTTGTCGCGGGTTCGATTCCCGCTCCATCGCTCCGGGTCAGCCTGAAAAACTGACACCTCTGACGAGGACCGGACGCGCGCTTCAGTCGCAGTCCGGCCGTTTTGCCGAAAGGCTTTCCGTCCGAACCTAGACACTGTGAGACCGGCTTTGCGCCGCGGGTAGATACCGCTTGCGCCGATGCCGGGTGGCTCCGCATGACCGCTCGACACGCGTCGAGCGATCGCGCGCGTGCGCCCGTCGTCACGCAAGCTCAAGCCTAGGCCCGCCGATTTCCCGGGAAGCGTCGTCCGCGTCCTCACGTCCTTTGCAAACGAAACCTGTTGTCCGGCATCCGGCCGGGCGCAAACGAAGGAGGCGTGCCATGACCTGGCATTTGCTGATGCTGAACGTGACGGTGAAGGATGGCGAGCGTGCGTTGCTGACGCGCAACGGGCAGCTCGTGCGCGTGCTCGCGCCCGGCAAGCACCGGCTGTTCGATCCCCTGCACGAGCTGAAGGCCGAGGTGCTCGACGTGGTTCGCAGCGAATTCTCTGCGGATCGCTACGCGGTGCTGAAGGCCGCGCGGCCTGATCTCGCCGCCGAGCTGTTCGAGGCGGTCGAGACCAAGGCGGACGAGATTGCCATCGTCAGCCTCGACGGCCGGCCCGTGCATCTGATGACGCCCTGGCAGGTGCGTGTCTACTGGAAGGTCGCGACCCGCATCGATGTCGAGCGCATCGATGTGTCCGCCGATCCCAAGGTTAGCGCGCGGCACCTGACCATGATCGAGCGCAACCGCTCGACCGTCGTGATGGAAGCGGTGGTCGAGAACCACGAGGCGGGCCTGCTCTACGTCGAGGGCCGGCTCGTGGAGCGGCTTGCGCCCGGCCGGCACGCCTTCTGGACCGTCGGCCGCAAGATCGAGGTGAAGCGCCTCGACCTGCGGCCCCAGGCGGTCGAGATCACCGCGCAGGAGATGCTGACCAAGGATCGCATCGCGCTGCGGGTGACGCTGACGGCGTTCCGCCGGATCGTCGATCCCGAGCGCACGGTTGCGACCGTGCCCGACGTGGATGCGTGGCTGTACCGTCTGGTGCAGTTCGCGATCCGCGAGGCGGTCGCCGGCCGGACGCTGGACGAGGTGCTGTCTGCGAAGGCGGCGCTGGATGCGGAGCTGCGCGACTATGTGCGTGCACGCATCGCGGAGTCTGGCGTCGAGGTGACCGAGCTCGGCGTCAAGGACGTGATCCTGCCCGGCGAGATCCGGGAGCTGGTGAACAAGGTGGTGGAGGCGGAGCGGGTCGCGAAGGCGAACCTGATCCGCCGGCAGGAGGAGACCGCGGCAACGCGTTCGCTCCTGAACACCGCCCGCCTGATGGAGGAGAACCCCCTGCTGCTGCGGCTCAAGGAGCTGGAGTCGCTGGAGCGGCTGGTCGAGAAGGTCGGCCGCATCGACCTCCATGCCGGCAACGGCGAGGGCCTCGATGCCCTCCTGACCCGGCTCGTGCGCCTGAAGGCGCCCGAGAGCGCGTGAAGCAGAGGGGCCGCCCATGGGCGGCCCTTCATATCTGCGTTGTCCTCGCTTGCGGTGAACGCGCAAGCGGGCCCGTGCGACCAAAATCCTGCGAGGGGATTGCGCGCCCGCAAGGGTTGCGTAATCTCACGATGACGATCACGGTCTTGATCAGGGCAAGCCCATGACCACTCTTGAGCAAACGATCCGCCCCTCGGCGCAATCGCGGGAATGGAAGGCGATCGTCATCCTGATCCTGCTGGTCCCGGTGCTGTGGTCGCCGCCGTTCCTGTTTCGCTTCTTCCTGTACCAGCCGTTCAACATCCCCTCGAATTCGATGGCGCCGACGCTGATGGTCGGCGACTACGTCTTCGCCGCAAAATCGGCCTACGGCTACGACCGCTATTCGTTTCCCTATGCGCCATCCTGGATCTCGGGCCGTTTCTTTGCCGCCGATCCCGACTACGGCGACGTCGTCGTGTTTCGCACGGCGAAGGACGCCTCGGTGGACTACGTCAAGCGTGTGGTGGCGCTGCCGGGCGACCGGGTCCAGATGCGCGGTGGGCAACTCGTCCTCAACGACAGGCCGGTGACCCGCGTCGCGCTGGCGAGCGTGGCGGGCGGGGCCGTCTGCGGGACCGACGACGGCACGAAGATCAAGCGCTGGCGCGAGACGCTGCCGAACGGCGCGAGCTATCTGACCTACGATTGCGTCGACAATGGCTACCTCGACAACACCAGCGTCTACACGGTGCCGCCGGGCCATTTCTTCGCGCTCGGCGATAACAGGGACAACTCCACCGACAGCCGCATGATGTCGGCGATGGGCTTCGTCCCGATGGACCATCTCGTCGGCAAGGTGACGCGGATCTTCTGGTCGCTCGACGCCGACGGCCGCTTGCGAGGCGAGCGGATGGGGAAGGTGTGGTAGCTTTGGTCATTCCGGGGCGGCGCAAAGCGCCGAGCCCGGAATCCATAACCCCAGGCGGATGGAATGGCCTACTACGTCTACATCCTCGCGAGCAGGAAGCACGGCACGCTCTGCATTGGCGTGACCAATGATCTCGTGCGCCGTGTCTACGAGCACAGGAGCAAAGCCGTCCCCGGCTTCACGACGAAGTATGGCGTCGACAAGCTCGTTTTGTTCGAGATCTACGACGACCCCGCGAGCGCCATCGCACGCGAGAAGGAGCTCAAGAAGTGGCGTCGGGATTGGAAGACGCGCTTGATCGAGGAGCAGAACCCGAGTTGGGATGATCTCTATTCCGGGATAGCCAACTAAGGTTCGTGGTTATGGATTCCGGGCTCGCGCTTCGCGCGCCCCGGAATGACGGGGTGGGGAGAGTTGCGCCACAAACAAAAACCCCGGCATCGCTGCCGGGGTTTCGTGTTCGTGGAGCGAGATCCCGGATCTGCGGTGCATCGCTTCGCGCTGCACCGCGTCCGGGACGACTTCGTCGCTTAGAAGTCCATGCCGCCCATGCCGCCGCCCGGAGGCATTGCGGGGCCGGCGCCGCCCTTCTTGGGCAGCTCGGCGACCATGGCTTCCGTGGTGATCAGCAGAGCCGCAACCGAGGCTGCGTTCTGGATCGCGGTGCGGACCACCTTGGTCGGGTCGATGATGCCCTTGGTGACCAGGTTGACGTACTCGCCGGTCTGGGAGTCGAAGCCGTAGGCGTACGTCTTGTTCTCCAGGATCTTGCCGACGATCACCGAGCCGTCTTCACCGGCGTTGATCGCGATCTGGCGAGCGGGAGCCGACAGCGCCTTGCGCACGATCTCGACGCCGGTCTTCTGGTCGTCGTTCTTGGTGCGCAAGCCCTTGAGCTGCTCGGAAGCACGGAGCAGAGCGACGCCGCCGCCCGGGACGATGCCTTCTTCCACAGCCGCGCGGGTCGCATGCATCGCGTCATCAACGCGATCCTTGCGCTCCTTCACCTCGACCTCGGTCGCGCCGCCGACGCGGATCACCGCGACGCCGCCAGCGAGCTTGGCGAGACGCTCCTGGAGCTTCTCACGGTCGTAGTCCGAGGTGGTTTCCTCGATCTGCGCCTTGATCTGGGACACGCGCGCCTCGATGTCGGCCTTCTTGCCGGCGCCGTTGACGATCGTGGTGTTCTCCTTGTCGATCATCACCTTCTTGGCGCGACCGAGCATGTTGAGCGTGACGTTCTCGAGCTTGATGCCGAGATCTTCCGAGATCGCCTGGCCGCCGGTCAGGATCGCGATGTCCTGCAGCATGGCCTTGCGGCGATCGCCGAAGCCCGGAGCCTTGACGGCCGCGACCTTCAGACCACCGCGCAGACGGTTCACGACCAGGGTCGCGAGGGCTTCACCCTCGACGTCCTCGGCGACGATGACCAGCGGCTTGCCGGTCTGCACCACGGCCTCGAGCAGCGGCAGCAGCTCGTTCAGCGAGGAGAGCTTCTTCTCGTTGATGAGGATGTAGGCGTCGTCCATCTCAACGCGCATCTTGTCGGCGTTGGTGACGAAGTAGGGCGAGATGTAGCCGCGGTCGAACTGCATACCCTCGACGACGTCGAGCTCGGTCTCGAGCGACTTGGCTTCCTCGACGGTGATGACACCCTCGTTGCCGACCTTCTTCATGGCGTCGGCCAGGAACTTGCCGATCTCCGCGTCGCCGTTGGCCGAGATGGTGCCGACCTGGGCGATCTCGTCGTTCGAGGTGACCTTCTTGGAGTTTTTGACGAGGTCCGCAACGACGGCTTCGACCGCGAGGTCGATACCGCGCTTGAGGTCCATCGGGTTCATGCCGGCGGCAACCGACTTGGCGCCTTCGCGCACGATCGCCTGGGCGAGCACGGTCGCGGTGGTGGTGCCGTCGCCGGCCGCATCAGCGGACTTGGAGGCGACTTCGCGCACCATCTGCGCGCCCATGTTCTCGAACTTGTCCTCGAGCTCGATCTCCTTGGCGACGGTGACGCCGTCCTTGGTGATGCGGGGAGCGCCGAACGACTTGTCGAGCACGACGTTGCGGCCCTTCGGACCGAGCGTGACCTTCACCGCGTTGGCGAGAATGTCGACGCCGCGCAGCATCTTGTCGCGCGCATCAACCGAGAATTTGACTTCTTTAGCTGCCATCTGGATTTTTCCTTGAGGTTGGCTGGGGGCGAGAGGGGGCTCTTAGGCCGCCTTCTTCTTGGAAGCGGGGACGTCGAGGACGCCCATGATGTCGCTTTCCTTCATGATCAAGAGATCGACGCTGTCGATCTTGACCTCGGTGCCGGACCACTTGCCGAACAGCACGCGGTCGCCGACCTTCAGGTCGATCGGGATCAGCTTGCCGGCTTCGTCGCGGCCACCGGGGCCGACGGCGACGACTTCGCCCTGGGAGGGCTTTTCCTTGGCAGTGTCGGGAATGATGATGCCGCCAGCGGTCTTCTCTTCTGCGTCGATGCGCTTGACCACGACGCGGTCGTGAAGCGGACGGAATTTCATGCAGTCCTCCTAAGCAATTGCTCGGGTTGATAATTTCAGATTGTTAGCAGTCTGTGCCCGCGAGTGCTAGCACGGGTGAGGCTGAAATAGGACAGGAATTTTGCGGGGGCAAGGGCTTCTAGCAGAAAAATAAGCACTCGGAAGGCCCGGCTGCCAGAATCTCTTTCCCATCGTTAACCGTCCGCCGGACCGTATTAGCACGGAGCCGTCTCTGCTGCTAACGCATTGAATTTCAACAGCTTGTTAAACTTTTGGGCTTGAGATGGATTATCAGTTTGCGTCACATTTCTCTCATGTGAGCGCATCTCCACCGGGTGGCTCGTAAGCAGCGTACCGGATCAAGCCACCCCTGAATGCGCTCCTGCAAAGGAGGTTGGCATGGTCTCGCGGGTTGGGGTTGTTTCCGACGACTTCCGGAAACAGGTGCTGGGTTACGGGCTGACGACGGCTGAAATTCTCTATCGGATGCCGGATCATCCTTCGCTGCTTCAGACCTATGTCTGGCAGAACTACGATCTCTTCCCGAAATTCCCGGCGCTGACCGATTTCCTGGCGTTCTGGCAGCAAAAGCTCGACGGTCCCCTCTATTCGGTCACCGTCGCGCATTCCAAGCTGATCAAGCCGGCCGAGCTACGTGCGGTGGACGGCGTGTTCAGGCTGCATTGACGCAGCGATCAGGCGTCGCTGCTGCAATAGCGCTTCCACATCGCGCGATAGGCCTCGTCCGCCGCTTGCGCGTAGGCGACCGGGTTGCAGGCGGGCGCAGCCCTGACCTGTCCGGGCAACTCGCGGCGCAATTTGTCGAGGTCGTCGATCTCAGTCGCGCGGCTCACCGCGATGTCGACATATGCCTCCTCGCTGTCCGTAACCCAGTCCGGCAGGCCAAGCGCGGTGAGGATGGAGCCGGCGGCACGGCTGGGCAGACTGTTCCCGAGCTTCGCCACCACGGGCACGCCCATCTGCAAGGCTTCCAACGTGCTGACGCCGCCATTCTGCGGGAACGGGTCGAGGGCAATATCGACGCGATTGAACGATGCCAGATGATCGACTCGCAAGGTGGTTCCGAGCAGATCGACGCGTTCGGCCGGCACTCCGCAAGTTGCAAGCCTCGCCAGCAGATTGTCGCGGACCAGTTGATCGTCCAGCGCAACATCCTTGATCAGCAGTCGTGACCCCGGCACCCGCTCGAGAATCCGGGACCAGGCCTGCGCGGCCTGGTCCGAAATCTTGCTGATGCGGTTGAAGACACCGAATGTGACGAAGCCGTTCGAGATCGCCGGCGTTGACGCCCGCGCAAGCTCGATCGGCAGCGGCTCCAGCGTCACAAAGCACGGCAGGTCGACAACGGTTTCCGCAAACAGATGCCGGACCGCGGCAGGAATCGCGACCGGGTCGGAGAACAGATAATCGATCGTCGGCAGCCCGGTGCCGGTGCCGTGACCCCAGCCATGGGCCTGGATCGGCGCCGGCTTGCGCGCAAACACGCCGAGGCGGTTTCCTTTGGTGTGGCCGGATAGATCGATCAGGATATCGACGCCATCGGCGCGGATCTCGGCGGCGAGGCGATCGTCGCTCCATTGCGAGGCGTCGCGCCAGCGATCGGCGATCTTTTGAAATTCGTCGGTCGCCGCATCCACTTTCGACGAACAAGAGTAGCATACGATCTCGAATTGTGCCCGGTCACGGTATTGCAGGACCGGCTTGAATATGAACGCGGCCGAATGCGCGTTGAAATCCGACGAGACATAGCCGAGCACCAGGGGGCGATCCGGATCGCGGCTGTTGTCGTGCGGTCTCGCCGCTTCTGAGGCGAACTTCGCGCCGATCCGCTCCCACCAGACTTGCCGCGCTCGCTGATGCTGCTCGACGCTGGCATCCGCCGCGAAATCGAGCGTGAATATCTTGTTGGAGATCGCGCTCGGGAAGTCAGGCTCGATTTCAAGGGCTCTGTCGTAACTGGCCAGGGCTTCGTCGACCCGCCCAAGTGCGGCAAGACAAATGCCCCGTACCAGGTGAGCTTGAACAGCATCGGGATCGACAGCGATCGCTTTCTCGCTATCGTGCAGTGCTTCGGCCATGTGCTGGACCTGGAGCCAGACACTGGCGCGCCCGAGCCACCCGTTCATATCGTTGGGCTCCACGGCGATTGCCTGATTGCAATCCGCCATGGCTTCGTCAATCCGCAGAAGCTCCTGCAAAGCGAGGGCGCGGTTCGCCAGCGCCGAGGCATAGGCGGGCTTGATCGCTAGCGCGCGGTTCAAGCTGGCGATGGCCTCGTCATAATTGCGCAGACGGCAGAGCACCCAGCCCCGGCCGTTGTGGGCTTCGGCAAGGTTTCCGTCGATTGCGAGCGCCTTGTCGAAGCATGCGAGCGCTTCCTGAAGATCGAGGGTCACGCTCGCGTTACCGAGATTGGACAGGGCTACGGCGAAGTTGGGGCGCAAGGCGAGGGCCCTTCGATAGCTCTCACAGGCCTCACCGTGACGTCGTAGCCCGTTCAGCGCGACGCCTCGGCTCATGTGAGCATCGGCAGATCGCGGATCCACTGCAACCGCCCGGCTCAGCAGAATTTCGGCCTGCTGATAGTTTTTGGTATCTGACTCCAAGCTACCGAGCATATGCAGCGCGATGAATTGGTCGGGCGCCAGCTGCAGAACCTGGCGGTAGGCAGCCTGGGCCTGGGCGAGAAGCCCTTGCTTGTGCAGCTGGAGGGCCTGCCCGAGCAACGGCAGCACATCGGCTTTCTGCCGCTTCTGAAGCCGGGCATTTTGAAATGCACGCTGACCTACGCTGTTGCTCATGAATCAATCCCCCAGAATCTCCCGGCGAGATTAAATCGGCGAGGGAACGAATACGAGACGACGGCCGTTCGCGACGACAGCTTCGGACAAGCTACGAACGATCCCATTATCGCGCTGCTGATCCAAGCCCTGCAATTGCTGCCTCGTCCAGGACTGGCTAATCTGCCGTCCGGTTGCACCCATCCGGCGGGCGCGGCTCAGATCAGGGAGGCAGACAATGGCCAAGCAAAAGGCATCAAGACCCGCAACGAAGGCCGCGGCGAAAAAGCGGAGCGGCACCAAGGCCGCGGCGCGATCCTCGGCACGCAAGGCGGTCAAGGCGAAGGCGCGCACAGCCTCTCCGAAGAAGCCCGTACGTCCGAAGCAGCGCATCGCGATCAGTCATCACCGCGAGGAAGACTTCAAGGCCGATGGCCTGCGCGCCTACGCGAAGTACCGCGACCTCGGTATCGCCGAAGCAAGCCACGGCCTCGCGCAAGCGCACGTGATCCGGCTGCAGGGCCCCTGCAATCCCGCAGAAGTCTCGAAGCTTCACTTCCACGACGTCGAATTCCAGATGGTCTACGTGCTCAAGGGCTGGGTGAAGACCTACATGGAAGGCGAGGGCGAGACGCTGATGAAGGAGGGCAGCGCCTGGACCCAGCCGCCGAAGATCAAGCACATGATCCTGGATTACTCGGACGACGTGGAACTGCTGGAGGTGATTTTGCCGGCGGAGTTCAAGACGGTGGAGCTGAAGGCGTAGGGCGCTCCGTCGGAGACGCTGCACCCTTCTCTCGTCATTCCGGGGCGCGCCTCTTGGCGCGAACCCGGAATCCATCGTACCTCATCACGCGTGGCGAAATGGATTCCGGGCTCGCGACTTCGTCGCGCCCCGGAATGACGGTGGAGAGACTTACGCCAACACCCCCACCACCGCTCCCATCAAGCACGTCGTCAGCGTCCCCGACACGATCGACTTCAGCCCGAGCGCGTTGATCTCCTCGCGGCGCTCCGGCGCCATCACCCCTAGGCCGCCGATCATGATGCCGAGGCTGGCGAAGTTGGCGAAGCCGCACATCGCGTAGAGCATGATCAGGCGCGAGCGTGCGTCCAGCGCCTCCGGCGCGAGCTTCGACAGGTCGACATAGGCGATCAGTTCGTTGAGCACGGTTTTGGTGCCCATCAGGCTGCCGGCCGTCACCGCCTGATCCCAGGGCAATCCCATCAGCCAGCACACCGGCGCCATCACAAGGCCCAGCAGGCGCTGCAACGAGATCGCCGCGCCGCCGATGTGCGGCAGCAGGCCGAGGATGGCGTTGACGAGGTAGACCAGCGCCACCAGCACCAGCAGCATCGCAATGATGTTGATCAGCAGCTCAATCCCCGCGCCGGTGCCCTTCACGATCGCATCCATCGTGCCGGAGACCGCCATCTCGGGATCCTCCAGCGCGCCGCCGGTGCGCTTGTCCGACGTCTCCGGCACCATGATCAGGCTCACAAGGATCGCGGCCGGCGCGCCCAGCACCGAGGCGATGACGAAATGCGCGGCGGCGTCGGGGATGAGGGGAGCAAGGAGCGTGGCGTAGAGCACCAGCACCGTGCCGGCGATGCCGGCCATGCCGCCGGTCATCACCAGGAACAATTCGCTGCGTGTCATCTGTGCCAGATACGGCCGCACGAACAGCGGCGCCTCGACCATGCCGAGGAAGATGTTGGCCGCGGTCGACAAGCCCACCGCGCCGCCGACGCCGAGCGTGCGTTCGAGCAGCCAGGCCATGCCGCGCACGATCGGCGGCAGAACCCGCCAATAGAACAGCAGCGTCGTCAGCACGCTCATCACCAGCACGATCGGCAGCGCCTGGAACGCCAGGATGAAATCGGCGCCCGGTACCTTCAGGTCGAAGGGCAGGGGACCGCCGCCGACATAGCCGAACACGAAGGAGGAGCCGGCGCGCGAGGCCGCCGAGATCGCGCCGACCGCGTCGTTGATGGCGCCGAAGGCATGGGCGACGGCCGGCAGCTTCAGGAGCACGGCCGCGGTGACGAAGGTCATGACAAGGCCGATCGCCGCCTGGCGCAGCGAGACCGCGCGGCGATTCTCTGCCAACGCCCACGCGATCAGCAGCAATGCGAAAATGCCGAGTGCCGATTGCAGCCGCAGCATGATGTCCCCAAACCCTCTGTGATTATGGCCGCGCGTGCGTTGCAAACGCAATGCCGGGACATGCGGGAAACGCCCGGCTGTTGACAAGCCGGCCCGCCTCAGTCACGCGGGGGCATGTCGACGTCAAGGGGGCGAGCGGTCCGAGGGTGACCCAAAAGGCGATGCCAGAGCAGCCAATATCCGAAAATCCGCCGGTCAGCGCCGGCGTGCTCCTCTCCCACCGCGCCTTCCTGTTCTTCCTGCTCTCGCGCAGCCTGTCGCGCTTTTCCAGCCAGATCGCGGCGGTCGCGATCGGCTGGCAGATCTACGACCTCACCGGCTCGGCCTTCGACCTCGGCATGGTCGGCCTCGTGCAGTTCCTGCCCACCGCGCTGCTCGTGTTCGTCGCCGGCCACGCCGCCGACCGCTTCGAGCGCAAGCGCGTGGTCCAGCTCTGCCAGCTCGTGGAGGCCGCGACCGCGCTCTATCTCGCAATCATCACCTATCTCGGCGCAGTCAGCGAAGTGCAGATCTTCATCGCGACCTTCGTGCTCGGCATTGCCGGCGCCTTCGAAAGCCCGACCACCGCGGCGCTGCTGCCGCTGATCGCGCCGCAGGGCTCGCTCCAGCGGGCAACGGCCGTCGCGAGCGGTGCGGGGCAGGTCGCGACCATCACGGGTCCCGCGCTCGGCGGTTTTGCCTACGCGGTCGCGCCGCATCTTGCCTATGCCGTGATGCTGCTGTTCTGGATTCTCGGGATGATCCTGACCGGTTTCATCCGGCCGCGCCCGCAGGCGGTCGCCAAGGAGGGCACGGACGCCGACAACATCTTCGCCGGTGTTCGCTTCATCCGGAGCAATCCGGCGATCCTCGGCACCATCTCGCTCGACCTGTTCGCGGTGCTGTTCGGCGGCGTCACCGCGCTGTTGCCGATCTATGCCCGCGACATCCTCCAGACCGGCCCGGTCGGGCTCGGCGTGTTGCGCGCCGCGCCGGCAGTCGGCGCACTGCTGATGACCATGATGCTGGCGCGCCACGCCATCTCGCGGCATGTGGGCCTGCGCATGTTCCAGGCCGTGATCGTGTTCGGCATCGCGACCATCGTGTTCGCGCTGTCGTCATGGATGTGGCTGTCGGTGCTGTCGCTCGCGATCCTCGGCGCCGCCGACACGATCAGCGTCGTGATCCGCTTCTCGCTGGTGCAGCTCTCAACGCCCGACGAGATGCGCGGCCGCGTCGGCGCGGTGAATTTCCTCTTCATCAACGCCTCCAACCAGCTCGGCCAGTTCGAGAGCGGAGTGGCAGCCGCGCTGCTCGGCGCCATGCCGGCGGCAGTGTTCGGCGGCGTCTGCACCATTGCGGTGGCGCTGCTCTGGATGAAGCTGTTTCCGACCCTGCGGCGGGTGGAGAGCCTGGAGTAGACTCCGCTCTCTCCACGTCATTGCGAGGAGCCCTTGCGACGAAGCAATCCAGAATCTCACCGCGGAGGCAGTCTGGATTGCTTCGCTGCGCTCGCAATGACGATTGTGGAGGCAGCGCGGGGCTTTAGTTCACGTCACCCCCACGGCTGACCGCCTGCTGGCGCCCCTTGACGCCTACTGTGCATGGGGTTGTTTTTCACTTTTTGAGTCAGGCAGGAGCGAGGCCCGTTTCAGCGGCGCCACACGAACGGCGTATTCCGGACGGCATGGTAGTCCGAGGGATCGGTCTCCACGTAGGATAGAGGGGGAGATGGGCAGGCGATCAAGGCTGCTAGTTCTGGCGTGGCTCGTTCTGGCCGGCGGCGCTTTCGCTGCTCATGCAATGACCAGAAGCATCGTCGAAATGACCTGTCCCTACGACGGCGTCAAATTCACCTACAGCGCGCAGAACTCCGGCACGTCCTTTGGCAAGCAGCTCGATTGGATGCCGGTCGGTGCGATTGAAAGCCCCTGGCCGCTCGCGAGTTGCCCGACCAACGGATTTGTCTTCGTCAAGGCGAAGTACGAGGACGACGAGCTGGAGCGGCTTCGGCCTTTGATTCTGTCACCGGAGTTTCAGGGCATCCGGAGTGAGACGCCTTATTACCGCGCATCCTGGATCATGGAGCACACCGGCGCATCTCACGAGGAAGTATCCAGTCTGCTGCTGCAGGCGACGTGGGAGGCGGGACGAACCGAGCTTGGCGAACGGAGCCGGGTGAACAGACCTGGCCTGTCCGCCAAGGATGCTCAGGATCTCGTCCGGCGCCTGATGGCGGAAGGCACGACCGGCGAACGCTACACTCGCTATGCGACTCAACTGCTGGCGCGGCTGGCAGTGGACGTTGCCGACACAACCAGGAGCGCAGAAGCGCGCCTCGACGATCGGCTTCTGACCGGCGAGATGCTGCGGCGTCTCGGCCGGTTCGACGAGGCCGATAGCCACTTCGCTGCCCTGGCCAGCGAACTTGCGCCCGACAGCAAAGAAGCGACCTTGGCCGCATTTCAACGACGGTTGATCGCGGCCAAGGATCGCGGGCTTCATTTGGTGTCAGAAGCCCTGGGCAAGAACCAGTAACGGTCTTAGCCCCGTCCGACGAACGGCATCTTGGTCGCCATGACCGTCATGGTCAGCACGTTGGCGTCCAGCGGCAGGCCGGCCATGTAGGCGACGGCATCGCCGACCGCTTTGGCGTCCATGCGCGGCTCGTGCTTGGTGGTGCCGTCGGGCTGGAGCACGCCGGGGCCGTTGACCATGCGATCGGTCATCGGGGTTGCCGCATTGCCGATGTCGACCTGGCCGACCGCGATGTCGTACATGCGCCCGTCGAGATTGCTCGCCTTGGTGAGGCCCGTGATGGCGTGCTTGGTCGAGGTGTAGGCCGCCGAGAACGGCCGCGGCGCATGCGCCGAGATCGAGCCGTTGTTGATGATGCGGCCGCCGCGCGGGGTCTGGTCCTTCATGATGCGGAAGGCGTGCTGGGTGCACAGGAACGGGCCGGTGAGGTTGGTGTTCACCACCGCCTGCCACTGCTCGAGGCTGAGATCCTCGAAGTTCACCGCCGGCGCGCCCATGCCGGCATTGTTGAACAGCACGTCGAGGCGGCCATAGGTCGCCTTCACCTTGTCAAACAGCGCGGCGATCTGGTCCGGCTTGGTCATGTCGGCGGTGACGCAGAGGCTTTTTCCCGCGGGACCGAGCTTCGCCGTTTCCTCGAGCATCTCCATGCGGCGCCCCACGAGCACCACGGTGAAGCCGGTGTTCATCAGCGCCAGCGCGGCCGCGCGGCCGACACCGGTGCCGGCGCCCGTCACCACTGCGATCTTTTTTGCTTCACTCATCGTTTCCTGCCTTTTCTCTAAGCTGTCAGGTTTTGGGTTCTTTTTCGTTCTTGTAGGGCGGGCGCGGAATGTTCTGGTGCGCGGCGCGCAAGGCTGCCGACCAGCGCGAGCGCAGATCGTGGAAATAGGGCTCGCCCGCCTCGATGCGGTGGTTGAGATCGGCATCGCAGGCGTCGGCGCGCACCACCAGCACGTCGATCGGCAGGCCGACGCCGAGGTTGGAGCGCATGGTCGAGTCCATCGAGATCAGGCCGGTCTTCAGCGCCTCGTAGAGCTCGACGTCGTAATGCATGGCACGGTCGAGCACCGGCTTGCCGTATTTGTGCTCGCCGATCTGCAAGTAGGGCGTGTCGGTGGTGCACTCGATGAAGTTGCCGGCGGTGTAGACCATGAACAGGCGCATGCGCGCGCCCTTGATCTGGCCGCCGAACAGGAAGGAGACGTCGAACGAGACGTCCTCGGATTTCAGCGCGGGCCCTTCGGTCGCATGCACCGCCCGGATCGCCCGGCCGATGCGCTGGGCGGCCTGGAACATGGTCGGCGCGTTCATCAGCGTCTCGATCTCGCCCGTATTGGGGTCCTCGAGGCCTTCGGTCAGCGTGGACAGCACCGACTGGCTGATGGCGAGGTTGCCGGCGCTGGCGATCGCCATGATGCGGTCGCCGGGCTTGGAGAAGATGTGCAGCTTGCGGAAGGTCGAGACGTTGTCGAGACCGGCATTGGTGCGGGTATCGGCGATCATCACCAAACCGTCCCGAACCAGGATTCCGCAACAATAGGTCATTTCCAGTCCCCGAACGCGTTTGCGCGGAATTACTAGCCAATTTCGGGGGCCGCTCCAACCCCAATTCCCGGGATGAGGTCGTCATTCCCGGGCGCGACGGCTGACCTCAGTCGGCGGCGCCGACGAGAAACGCCTCGTCGACGGGAACGCCGAGCGCCGTGACCAGCCGGTTCGTCTCCGCAGCCATGCCGACGATGGCGAGCAGCTCGCCATATTCGGCCTCGGTCATGCCTTTGGCTCGTGCGCCGGCGGTGTGCGAATGGATGCAATAGCTGCAGCCATGCGCCACCGAAACCGCGACATAGAGCATTTCCTTGACCTTGGGATCGAGCGCCCCCGGCGCCATCACCTCCTTGATGCTCTCCCAGGTCCGCCGCAGCGTCTTCGGATCATGCGCCAGCGCGCGCCAAAAATTGTTGACGAAATCCGACTGCCGCACCTTGCGGATGTCGTCGAAAACGGCGCGCGCCTCGCTCGACAGTTCATCGTCCGAAAGCAGTTTCACAGTCGCCATGGGGGGCCTCGCAGGGTCTGATCTGACCCTGCGAGTGTAGCACGCCCCACGTGGTCAGCCGGCATGTTCAGTTGAGCGGCGCAAGGCCAGCTTGCCGACATCGACATATTGCCGCTGCTGCGCGTGGGCGTGCTGTGCTGCGACGTGAAGGTCACGCAGGCGCCGCTGCAGCGGCGAGCTGTCGTAGACCGCACTGCTTCCGGCCAGGCTAAAGCAGGCGTCGGCGATGCCGACGCAGGTCGTGGCGAGCCAGGCCGCCGATCGGGCCCCTTCGACGACAAGGTCTTCGTCATTCAACGTTCCGGCCAGCGCGTGACGCCAGTGACTGGCGGCCTGGACCTCGTGAATCGCCTGCGCGGCCCCGAGCTCGGCGGAGATCCGGCCGAGTTCGTACTGGAATATCTCGGACTCCCGCATCGGGACAGCCGCATACAATTGCTGCCTCCCGGTATTGGCCAGCGCGAGCAGTTCATCGACGGTGCTCTCGGCCATGCCTACCACAAATGCGCCGTGCACCAACGGCAGCAATTGCCGCAATGCTCGATAGAGCGGACCCGATTGGCGCGGGGCAGCATCGAGATCGAAGAAATTGGCCTCGGGAACCAGCGTCTCCCGCAGCGTGACGTGATGGCTGCCGGTGCCCTCGAGCCCCGCCACGTGCCAGGTGTCCTCGATCTCCCAGTCGCGAGCCGGCAGCATAACGGCGCGAAGCAGTGGCTTGCCCTGCGGGCCGGGGACCGGTTTGCCATTTTCGGTGACAAAGCAGATTCCACCGATCCAGTCCGCATGCATGCAACCGCTGGCGAACGGCCAGCGGCCCTTGACGCGGTAGCCGTCGGCCACGCGCTCTGCCGTTCCACCCGGCTGGGATGAGCCGCAGATCGCCGTATCAGGTCCGTCCTGGTAGACGCGCTTGTACAATTCCGGGGGCGACGCGGCGACGAAGAGGCTGCTGACCCCGGCGACAGCCGCGATCCAGCCGATCGAGCCGTCGAGACGGGCCAATGTCTTGATGACCTCCAGTCCCGCCGGAAACTCCAGCTCCAGCCCGCCATGGCTGTGCGGCACGAACATCCGAAAGAGACCGATCGACCTCAGCCGCTCCACCAGGTCGGGCGGGATGCGGCGTGCAGCTTCTATCTCGGCGGCACGTGCCTTGATCTCGGGAGCGAGCTCCCGGATGCCCACCAGCATGTCTTGGTGGGGATCGCGCAGGGGCGCCGAATGGCTTTTGTTTTTTTCGTGAAGCTGCATCTGTTCAACCTCTGTTGCGGAAACGGATCGCGACAGACGTTGAATAGATGGTGCTACGGGGCGGTTTCAGCGCGGCGGTCGTGGATTACAGCTGTAACGTAGCGGCTTGATTACGCCGCAGATGTCTCGCGACGCGATCTCGCCGGATTTAGCTCTGCCGCTGCGACTGCGATTGCCCGCCGCGGCCGGCCTGCTCGACCTTGACCGCCACCGACAGCGTCTCCGCGCCTCCGCCATAGCGGGTGCCGCGCACGGGGGCTGCGCCGAGATAGTCGAGCCCGATCGCGACGCGGACATGGGCGTCGGTGGCGCAGATGCTGTTGGCGGGATCGAAGCCGACCCAGCCGAGATCGGGGACATAGGCCTCCGCCCAGGCATGGCCGGCATCCTGGTGCACCGTGCCGTCCGAGCGCAAAAAGTGGCCGGAGACGAAGCGCGCCGGCACCCCGCCGGTGCGGGCGCAGGCGATGAAGATATGCGCGTAGTCCTGGCAGACCCCGCGCTTGAGCGTGAAGGCTTCCGCCGCCGACGTGCCGCTGTTGGTCGGATCCTCGTCGAACGTCATGTGGTCGCCGATCTCGCTCATCAGCGTGTGCAGGAACCCGAGCGTGTCGCTCTCGGCCTCGCTGCGCAACTGGCGCGCGACTGCGGCCATGGCCGGATTGACGGAGGTGAGGTCGGTGGTGCGCAGGAACATGCCGGCCGGAAAGCGCTCGTCGGCGCCGCGCAGCACGCCGCCGGTGTCGTGGGTTTCGATCAGGCCCTCGGCCGTGATCTTGATATCGCCGACGGGCCCGCAGGACAGCACATGGGTGACGTTGCCGAAGGCGTCCTCATGGGTGTCGAGCTTGGTGTCGGTCGAGACGTCGATCTGCCATTCCGCCACATACTGCCCGTCATGGCTGCACGGCGTCATGCGCAGGATCTGGATCACGCTGGTCGCCGGCGGTTCGTAGCGATAGGTCGTGGTGTGCTGGATTCGCAGGCGCATGGTGGACCGTTGTTCTGGCGTCATTCCGGGGCGGTGCACAGCACCGAACTATGGTGCGCAATTGCGCACCTGAGAATCTCGAGATTCCGGGTCTGGTCCTTCGGACCATCCCGGAATGACGGCGTGTATCAGATCAAATACTGCTTCGTGATGATTTCGCCCAGCCTGGAATTGTCCGCGATGAATTCCTGAATGAATTCATGCACGCCATGCTGGAAAATGTCGTTCATATTGCTGTGTTCCAGCCGGTTGCGGATGCCGCGGGCGTGGCGCTGGGCCGGGCCCTGGCGGCCATAGGCGACGCCGATCTGGTCGAGGTTGCGCACGAGATTGCCGTAGCAGCTGGCCAGCGAACGCGGCAGCGTGTCGTTGAGGATGAGCAAGTCCGCAATCAACCAGGGCTTCAGCGTTTCGCGATAGACCCAGTGATAGGCGGTCAGCGCCGAGACCGAGCGCAGGATCGAGCTCCACTGATAGAAGTCGAGCGGGCCGCCGACATGCTCTTCCTCGGGCAACAGCACGTGGTACTTCACGTCGAGAATGCGCGCGGTGTTGTCGGCGCGTTCCAGATGCACGCCCATCCGCGAGAACCAGTAGGCGTCGTTGCGCAGCATGGTCCGGTAGGCCGAACCGTCGAAGCGCAGCGAAGTCTCCTGTACGAAGCGCAGGAATTTTGCGAGGTCCTCGCGCGTCGAGGTGCCCTTGCTCCAGACCTCCTGCAATTCGATCCAGGCCGAGTTGATGGTGTCCCACATCTCGCTGGTGAGCGCGGTGCGCACCGAGCGCGAGTTCAGCCGCGCCGCCTCGATGCAGTTCCTGATCGAGGACGGATTGTTCGGCGAGAACGAGAGGTATTCGACGACGTTGTGCTCGTTGGCTTCCTCATAGGTCTGATAGAAGCTTGCGGCGACGCCGGCGGTCAGCAGCGCCGAGTCCCATTCGTTGGTCTTGCCGATATAGGCAGCGGGAAGCGCGGTGACGCGCAGCGTCGCATCGATGGTGCGCGCGAGATACTCGGCCCGTTCGACGTAGCGGGCGAGCCAGTAGAGGTTTTCGGCGGTACGCGACAGCATCTGACTACTCGTCCAAAATCCAGGTGTCTTTGGTGCCGCCGCCCTGGCTCGAATTCACCACCAGGGAGCCTTCCTTCAGCGCGACGCGTGTGAGTCCGCCCGGCACGATCGTAGTGCTCTTGCTGCCGGTCAGCACGAACGGCCGCAAGTCGACATGGCGCGGAGCAAGGCCGGTGGCCGTACAAGTCGGGCAGGTCGAGAGCGCCAGCGTCGGCTGCGCGATGAAGCCTTCCGGCTCGCGCTTGAGCTTCTCGCGGAACGCTTCGATGGTCGCTTTCGTCGCGGCGGGGCCGATCAGCATGCCGTAGCCGCCGGAGCCGTGCACTTCCTTGACGACGAGCTCACTCAGGTTGTCCAGCACATAGGCGAGGTCCTTCGGCTCGCGGCAGCGCCAGGTCGGCACGTTCTTCAGGATCGGCTCCTCGCCGAGATAGAACTTCACGATGTCAGGCATGTAGGAGTAGATCGCCTTGTCGTCGGCGATGCCGGTGCCGACCGCATTAGCGAGGGTGATGTTGCCGGCCGCGTAGGCCGACATCAGCCCGGGCACGCCGAGCACGGAATCGGGGCGGAAGGTGAGGGGGTCGATGAAGTCATCGTCGACGCGGCGATAAATCACGTCGACCCGTTTCAGCCCCTCGGTCGTCCGCATGAACACTTCGTTGTTCTTGATGATGAGGTCGCGGCCCTCGACCAGCTCGATGCCAAGCTTGTCGGCAAGGAACGAGTGCTCGTAATAGGCGGAGTTGTAGACGCCCGGCGTGAGCAGGGCGACCGTCGGCTCGCCCGAAGCGCCTTGCGGCGCGACCGAACGCAAGGCCGCGAGCAGTTCGTCCGGATAGCGCTCGACCGGCGCCACCCGGTGGCGGGCGAACAGATCCGGAAACAGCCGCATCATGATCTCGCGGTTTTCCAGCATGTAGGACACGCCCGAGGGCGTGCGCGCATTGTCCTCCAGCACGATGAAGTCCTCGGCGTCGACCCGGACGATGTCGATGCCGGCGATGTGCACGTAGACGTCGTGCGGCACCTGCTGGCCGTTCATCTCGGGGCGGAAGACCGGGTTCTGGAAGATCAGATCGTCGGGCACGACCTCGGCGCGGAGGATGTCGCGGCCGTGATAGATGTCGCGCAGGAACATGTTGAGCGCGCGGACGCGCTGCTTCAGGCCCTTCTCCAGCAGCGCCCATTCCTTGCCCGACATGATCCGCGGGATCACGTCGAAGGGGATGAGGCGCTCGGTCGACTCGGATTCGCCGTAGACGGCGAAGGTGATGCCGATCCGGCGGAACAGGAGCTCAGCTTCCTGGCGGCGATATTCGAGCGCCTCGGGAGGCGTCTCCTTGAGCCAGCGAGCCAGCTCCTGATAGGCGGGGCGAAGGTCCCCGCCGGGAATGTTCATTTCATCAAACGCGACTGCCATAGATCCCGACTTGTCCCCGCAAGGCGTTGCGCCATTGGACAGGTCGTCAGGCCTTGGTGAAGACCGCAACGTCCTGGCCATGCGGCAAGAGTGCATGACTTTCAGGTGGTAGCAAGGGGCGGGCCAGCGCGATAAGCATGGACTGGCAGCATTTACCGGGGATGGCCGGCGGCTTGCCTGAAAAAATGGCTGAGGACTGCTTATTTCGGCAGCAAAACCGCGTGACTTCAACGCGTTACCTCGGCAAAGTCGGCGCTACAGGTGAGGGACTTAAGGCATGAGCGAGATCGTCACGGCGGGCATTCTGGTCATTGGGGACGAAATCCTGTCCGGCCGGACCAAGGACAAGAATATCGGCTTCATTGCCGAATACCTGACCAATATCGGCATCGACCTGAAGGAAGTCCGGGTCGTCTCCGACGACGAGGACGACATCATCGCCGCATTGAATGCACTGCGGCATCGCTACACCTATGTCTTCACCACCGGCGGGATCGGGCCGACCCATGACGACATCACCGCCGACAGCGTCGCCAAGGCGTTCGGCGTCGGCATCGACCATCACCCGGAGGTGGTCGCTCGTTTCCGTGAGCGCTGGAGCGAGCAGGATCTCAACGAGGCCCGCCTGCGCATGGCCCGCATCCCCGACGGCGCCGAGCTGATCCAGAGCGCGACCATCCTCGCGCCCGGCTTCAAGATCGGCAATGTCATCGTGATGGCGGGCGTCCCCTCGATCATGCAGGCGATGATGGACATCGTCTCGCCCAAGCTGAAATCGGGCGTGCGCATGCTCTCCGAATCGGTCCGCGCCAATGC
Organism: Bradyrhizobium sp. 1200_D9_N1_1; assembly: GCF_052075915.1. Taxonomy (NCBI): domain Bacteria; kingdom Pseudomonadati; phylum Pseudomonadota; class Alphaproteobacteria; order Hyphomicrobiales; family Nitrobacteraceae; genus Bradyrhizobium; species Bradyrhizobium sp. 1200_D9_N1_1. The sequence continues at coordinate 3,811,473 of NZ_CP197226.1, forward strand.
GCGGGAAGGTGACATCGGCAGCCCGCTGCGGGCGATCGCCGCCGCTCATCCCGACACCATCATCGGCAGCTATCCCTTCATGGACGAGGACTCGAAGCCGAACACCAATCTGGTGGTGCGTTCGCGGGATGCGGATAAGCTCGCCGCAGCCATGGCCGCGGTGAAGGAAATGCTGGCAGGATTGAACATCACCCGGTAGCAGAAAGGCCGCCGGACGACGATTTGCAGGAGAGGATGATGGGCGGTGAAGCACCGGAACTGAGCGCGCAGGAGCGGGCAGGCAAGGCCTTTCCGGTCTCGTGGGACCAGTTCCACCGGGATTGCCGCGCGCTGACCTGGCGGCTCAATGAGGTCGGTCCGTTCCACGCGGTGATCGCGATTACCCGCGGCGGCCTGGTGCCGGCCGCGATCGTGGCCCGCGAGCTCGGCGTGCGCGTGATCGACACGGTCTGCATCGCCAGCTACGACCACAACAAGCAGGGCGAGCTTCAGGTCCTCAAGGGCATCTCGGAAGCTGCGATGAAACTCGGCGGCGGCACCGGCAAGGGGCTCCTGATCGTCGACGACCTCGTCGACACCGGCAAGACCGGCAAGCTGGTGCGCGAGATGCTGCCCGATGCGCATTTCGCCACGGTCTACGCCAAGCCGAAGGGGCGCCCGCTGGTCGACACCTACATCACGGAGGTGTCGCAGGACACCTGGATCTTCTTCCCCTGGGACACCGCGCTGTCCTATCACCCGCCGCTCCGCGACGGAGCGGCGTGAGGGACGGAGACATTCCGGGGCGATGCAAGGCATCGAACTATGGTGCGCAATTGCGCACCAGGGAATCTCGAGATTCCGGGTTCGGTCCTGCGGACCGCCCCGGAATGACGTCAGTTTAACGGGCACGCACCCATGCCCCTGCAAAATCGCGTCACGCCGACCGGCGAGATCATCGCCACCCCGCATCGCGGGATGTTCACCGGCAATCGCGGCATCATCCACGATCCCGCGACGAAGACGCTTCTGAAGAAGCGCTGGTCGTCGCCGGCCTGGATTACTTGCCTCTGCGAATTCCGCGGCTGGCGGCGGCCGGTGATGGCGCGCCGGAGCTGGACCGAGCTGTTCTTCCTCGACGAAGCCACCTCGTTTGCCGCGGGCCATCGGCCGTGTTTCTTCTGTCGCCGCGACGATGCCAGGCGCTTTCGCAGAGCGTGGGAAGCGGGGAATGCTGCAAGCGACGTCAGCGCGAAGGCGATCGACGCCGCGCTGCATCGCGAGCGCCTTGATCGCGGCAGGAAGCAGCTGCACGCGCTGCCGATGTCGCTGGCAGAATTGCCCGACGGCGCGATGGTGCAGCAGGGCGAGGAGAGTTTTCTGGTGGCGCGGGGCAGGGCGCTGTTGTGGTCGCCGGCAGGCTATGCGGCAGTTAGCCGCGAGCTCGCCGATGCAAAGCTGCTGACGCCGCCTTCTACGCTGCGCGCAATCGTCGCCGGCTATCGGCCTGCGTTGCATCCGACGGCGCGCAGCTAGCGCAGCGGCTTACGTCATCATCCCAGCTTCTCGCGCGCCATTGCGGCACCTGCGCCGAGCGCCATCAGCTTGGCTTCGGCGATCTCGCGCCGCATCGGCGCCATGCCGCAATTGGTGGTGGCGATGATGTTGCTCTTGGGCACGAATTTCGACACCGCGTCGATCACCTTCACGACGTCCTCGGCGGTCTCCACCGTGTCGCTGGCGACGTCGATCACGCCGGCCTGCACGATCTTGGTCTTGAGCAGCGCCAGCAGGTCGAGCGGCACCTTGGAATTGCGGCACTCGATCGCGACCTGCTGGATCGGGCTCGCGTCGATCGCGGGGAAGATCTGCTCGTACTGCCGCCACTGTGCGCCGAGCGTCTCCTTCCAGTCGGTGTTGGCCTTGATGCCGTAGCCGTAGCAGATGTGCACGGCGGTGGCGCAGGTCAGCCCCTGCGCGGCGCGCTCCAGCGCCTTGATGCCCCAGTCGTTGACCTCGTCCATGTAGACGTTGAAGGCAGGCTCGTCGAACTGTACGAGATCGACGCCGTCGGCCTGGAGTGCCTTGGCTTCCTCGTTGAGCAGCTCGGCGAACGCAAAGGCCATCTTGACGCGGTCGCCATAGTAGCGATCGGCAATCGTATCGATGATGGTCATCGGGCCGGGCAGGGTGAATTTCAGCTTCTTCTTCGTGTGCGTGCGCGCCACGCGCGCCTCAAAGGCATGGACGCGGCCCTTGAGCCGGAGCGGCGCGACCACCTGCGGCACCATCGCCTTGTAGCGGTCCTTGCGGATGCCCATCTCGACCTTGTGGGCGAAATCGATGCCGTCGATCTTCTCCAGGAAACCGTGCACGAAATGCTGGCGGGCCTGCTCGCCCTCGGTGACGATGTCGATGCCGGCGTCCTCCTGGATCTTCAGCCAGATCAGTGTCGCGTCCCGCTTGGCGCGGAGCAGCTCATCGCCTTGCGACTTCCAGGGCGCCCAGAGCATGTTGGGCTCGGCGAGCCATTCGGGCTTCGGCAAGGAGCCGGCGATCGTGGTTGGAAACAGCATGGCGGCTCTCCCGGCAGGTTATGTTGCGCCTCTTCCTGCCATGTCTTAACGTCGAGGTACAGAACGACAAAAGTCGCTCTCTATTCCAGCGGCGACGACAGGGAAGGCGATGATCGATCTCTATTATGCGCCGACGCCGAACGGCTGGAAAATCTCGATCATGCTGGAGGAACTCGGGCTCCCCTATCGCGTGAAGCCCGTCAACATCCGCGCGGGCGAGCAGTTCAACCCCGAGTTTCTCGCGATCAGTCCGAACAACCGTATTCCCGCGATCGTCGATCACGAACCCGCCGATGGCGGCGCACCTTTCTCGGCCTTCGAGACCGGCGCGATCCTGATCTATCTGGCAGAGAAGACCGGCCGTTTCCTGGCCGGAGATTTGCGCGGCCGCTCCACCACCATCCAGTGGGTGATGTGGCAGATGGCGGGGCTCGGGCCCATGCTCGGCCAGCACGGCCACTTCGCGCTCTATGCGGCCGAGAAGATCCCTTACGCGATCGAGCGCTACCGCGACGAGGCGGCGCGGCTCTACGGCGTGCTCGACCGGCAGTTGGCCAAGACCGGCGCCTATGTCGCCGGCGACTATTCCATCGCCGACATCGCCTGCTTCCCCTGGACCATGACCCACAAGGCGCAGGGCTTTACGTTAGAGGACTATCCGAACGTGAAGCGATGGTACGCCGAGGTCCGCGCCAGGCCGCCGGTGCAGGCGGGGCTCGCGATCGGCAAGTTCGTGAAAGAGCCGTTCGACGAGGAATCACGCAAGATCATGTTCGGCCAGCGTGCGAAGGAAGTGTTGGGAAAGAAGTAGGCTGCACCCGTCATCCGGGGTGGCGCGAAGCGCCGAGCTAAGGTGCGCAATTGCGCACCTGAGAATCCATCGGGTCGCAATAAAACCGGTGGAATGGATTCCGGGTTCGCGCCCAAGAGGGCGCGCCCCGGAATGACAAGAGCAAAGGAAACGCCATGATCGAATTCTTCTTCGACTGTTCCAGCCCCTGGACCTATCTCGCCTTTCACAACATCCAGCCGCTGGCCAAGGAGCTCGGCGTGGAGATCGCCTGGCGGCCGATCCTGGTCGGCGGCATCTTCAACACGGTCAACCCGAGCGTCTACGCGCAGCGGGAAAAGCCGGTGCCGCTGAAGGCGCGCTACATGAAGAAGGATCTCCAGGATTGGGCGCGCTCGGCCGGCCTGTCGATCAAGATGCCGCCGACGGTGTTTCCGGTGAACAGCGTCAAGGCGATGCGCGGCTGCATCTGGCTGGGTCGGGATATGGTACCGTTCGCGACCGCCGTGTTCGAGACCTATTGGAGCGGCGACAAGGACATCTCGCAGGACACGGTGCTCGCCGAGATCTGCAGGACGGTTGGCATCGATGAGCAGAAATTCTTTGCAGGCATTTCGGACCAGGGGATCAAGGACCAGCTCAAGGCCAACACCGAAGAGGTCGTCGCGCGCGGCGGCTTCGGCTCGCCGACCATCTTCGTCGATAAGACCGACATGTATTTCGGCAATGACCGCCTGCCGCTGATCCGCGAGGCGCTCAAGCGCCGCAGGGCGAGCGCGGCCTGATGGTGCGCGCTGTCGTCTGCCGCGAGTTCGGCGCGCCCGAAAGCTTGCTGCTGGAAGAGTTTCCCTCGCGTGCCCTGAAGCCGGGCGAGGTGCGCGTCGCGATCCGCGCCGCCGGGCTGAATTTTCCCGACGTGCTGATGGCGGCCGGGGAATATCAGCTCAAGCCGGAGCTGCCCTTCACGCCCGGCATGGAAGCGGCAGGCGATGTGACCGAGGTCGGCGTGGAGGCGAGGGGCGTTGCCGTCGGCGACAAGGTGATCGTGAAGATGCGCCACGGTGCTTTCACCGATGAAGCGGTCGTCGCGCCGTCGCAGCTCACGCCGATGCCGTCCACCTTCGATTACGCGGAGGCTGCGACCTATCTCGCCGGTCACGGCACCGCCTATCACGCACTGATCGACCGCGGCCGCGTCGAGCCCGGAGAAGTGCTGCTCGTGCATGGCGCCGGTGGCGGCGTCGGCCTTGCCGCCGTCGAGATCGGCAAGATGCTGGGCGCGACCGTGATCGCGACCGCCTCCAGCGACGAGAAGCTTGCGATTGCCAAGGCACGCGGCGCCGATCATCTCGTGCGTTACGACCGCGAGCCGTTTCGCGATGCCGTCAAGCGCATCACCGACGGCCGCGGCGCCGACGTGGTGTTCGATCCGGTCGGCGGCGAGGTGTTCGAGAATTCGATGCGCTGCATCGCCTGGGGCGCGCGGCTGCTGGTGATCGGCTTCACCGGCGGCATCGGCTCGGCCAAGACCAATCTCTTGCTGATCAAGGGCGCCAGTGTGCTCGGCGTGCGCGCCGGCGAGGCCGTGCGGAAAAATCCCACGCTCGGCGAGGTGCGCCTGAAGGCGCTGCTTCAGTGGGCGGAGGAAGGCAAGCTGCGCCCCAACGTCTCGCACCGCCTGCCGCTTGGGGATTACGCGAAGGCGATGCGGTTGCTGATCGACCGCAAGGCGATCGGTCGCGTGGCGCTGGTGATGGAGTGACGGTGCCGTAGGGTGGGCAAAGGCGCCTCTTGCGCCGTGCCCACCACCTTTTCGCTGATCGAAGCCGGAACGGTGGGCACGCTTCGCTTTGCCCACCCTACGAGCTTCGCGTCACTTATACTCCCGCTCCGTCCACCACGGGAAATAATCCGGCATGTCGCTCGACACCTTGTTCTTGAACTGCGCCGGGCGCTTCTCCAGGAACGACACCACACCCTCCTTGACGTCGTCCGAGCGGCCGCGGGCGTAGATGCCACGGCTGTCGACCTTGTGGGCTTCCATCGGATCGTCCGCACCCATCATGCGCCACATCATCTGCCGGATCAGCGCCACCGATACCGGCGCGGTTTTCGCCGCGAATTCCTTGGCGAGCGCGCGGGCGGTCGGCAAGAGATCATCCGGCGGCACCACCTTGCTGACGAGACGCCCAGCAAGCGCTTCCTGCGCCGGGAAGACGCGGCCCGAATAGCACCATTCCAGCGCCTGCGAGATGCCGACGATGCGCGGCAGGAACCAGCTCGAGGCGGCCTCGGGCACGATGCCGCGCTGGGAGAACACGAAGCCGAAGCGGGCGGCGTCGGAGGCAATGCGGATGTCCATCGCGAGCTGCATGGTGACGCCGATGCCGACGGCAGGGCCGTTCACCGCGGCAATCACGGGCTTGAGGCATTTGAAAATACGCAAGGTCACCTGGCCGCCGCCGTCGCGCACCTGCGGATCGCTGTAATCGACCTTGCCGTCGGCGAGGCGCTTGACGGGACCGCGCCGCGCGTCGCGATCAAACGTGTCGGCGCCGGAAGAGAGGTCCGCGCCTGCGCAAAAACCACGGCCGGAGCCGGTGACGATGATGGCGCGGACGTTGTCGTCCTTGTCCGCGGCATCGAACGCGTCGATCAGCTCTGCTTGCATCTGCGCGTTGAAGGCGTTGAGCTTGTCGGGCCGGTTCAGCGTGATGGTGAGGATCTGCTCGGCGACCTCGTATTTGATCGTCTCATAAGCCATGGGTTATTTCCTTCCTTTGTTTCTTATTCTCTCTGTAGCACGTCATTCCGGGGCGCGCCTCTTGGCGCGAGCCCGGAATCCATACTCACGATGGTGGTTATGGATTCCGGGCTCGTCGCTTCGCGACGCCCCGGAATGACGGAGGATATTCAGCGTGCCGGCGGCTTCGGCCAGGGCCGCTGCGGGCCGCGCAAGCCCTCGAAGGCCTTGGCCATGCCGAGCACGCCGATGTCGTCGAAGCGGCGGCCGACGATCTGCACGCCGATGGGAAAGCCGTTGGCGTCGAAGCCGCCGTTGAGGGAGACCGCAGGGTTCTCCGACATATTCCACGGCACGGTATAGGCGATGTGCTCGAACGGCCTCATGGGATCGTTGGTCGGCGACGCCCAGTCGGCCGGATAGTTCACGTTCGGCGCGGTCGGCGAAATCACGTAGTCGAGCTCGCAGAACAGCTTTGACGCCGCGGCGCGGATCGCCATGGTCTGGTTGAAGCCGCGGATGACATCCACACCCGAGAGCTTTGCACCGGATGCGCCCCATTTGAAGATGTAGGGCAGCACCTTTGCCTGCTCGGCCGGCGTCAGCTTGGACAGATCGTCCCACATCCGCGCGCGCCAGAAATTGTCGAGGCCGTCGAGCATCTCGCGGGTCAAAATGCCGTCGACCTCGGTGACGACGCTGCCTGCGGATTCGAACGCCTTTGCGGCTTTCACGGCAACGTCACGGACCGGCCGTTCTGCCGGCAGCCCGACGCCGGCATCGAGCATCAGGCCGATCCGCAATTTGCGCGGAGACTTCTCCGGCCCTTTCCAGTTGAGGGGTTCGGCAGGCAGACTCATGCCGTCGCGCCGGTCGGGCTTTGCGATCGCGCTCATCATCAGCGCGCAATCGTCAACCGTGCGGGTCATGGGGCCGGCGACGCGGCCGACATAGGTGGGGTCGATCGGTACGCGGCCGAAGCTCGGCTTCAATCCGACGAGGCCGCACCAGCCCGCGGGCAGGCGCACCGAGCCGCCGATATCGGTGCCGAGATGCAGCGGGCCGTAGCCGGCCGCCGCGGCGGCGCCTGCGCCGGCGCTGGAGCCGCCGGGGTTCTTGCTGAGGTCCCAGGGATTGCGCGCGAGCGCGTGGAAGCTGGAGAGCCCGGAGGACAGCATGCCGTAGTCGGGCATGGTGGTCTTGGCGAAGATGATCGCGCCGGCCTCGCGCAGCCGCGCGGCGGGCGGGGCGTCCTTCTCGGCCGGCACGAGCTTGACGCTGGCCGCCCCCAGCGGCACCGGCACGCCCTTGGTCGCGATGTTGTCCTTTACGGTGACAGGCACGCCGTCGAGCGGGCCGGACGGCTCGCCGCCGGTCCAGCGCGCGGTCGAGGCCTTTGCGGCCTCGCGCGCGCCGTCGGGGTCGAACGCATAGAGCGCCTTGAGGTGCGGCTCCCACGCGGCGACGTGCGTGAGCACGTCCTCCAGCACCTCGCTCGGCGAGAATTGCTTGGCGCGATAGCCCGCGATCAGATCGACCGCGGAGAGATCGTGCAGCGAGGTGACCGCCTCTTCGACGCTCTTTCTATGCATTGCTAAACGACCGGCATGCGCGTTTCGATGATGCGGGCGAACATGCTGGCGCCGATCGGCAGGATCTTGTCGTCGAGCACAAAACCGGGATTGTGCACCGGCACCGAGCCGTCATGGCCGACCCAGAAATAGGCGCCGGGAATGGTCTCCAGCATGTCGGCAAAATCCTCGCTGCCCATCTTCGGCTGGGTGCGGGTGATCACCTTGGCCGGGTCGACGACGGTGCGCGCCACCTCCTCGACCACCTTGGACTGCTCGACCTGGTTGACCAGCACGTTGAAGGTGTCGCGGATGTCGACGTCGATCGCGCACTGATAGGCGCTCGCGATGCCGGCGCAGATGGTGCGGATGCGTTCGCTGACCAGGGTGCGGACTTCTTTCGAGAAGGTGCGGATGGTGCCGCAAAGATGCGCGTCGCCGGGAATGACGTTGTAGGCGGAGCCCGCATGGATCTGGGTGATCGACACCACCGCAGCCTGCAGCGGCTCGACGTTGCGGCTGACGATGGTCTGGATCGCCTGCGCCAGCGTGGTCGCGATGATCACCGCGTCCTTGGAGCGTTCGGGCATTGCGCCATGCGCGCCATAGCCGGTGATGCGGAGGTCGAAGAAGTCGGCGCTGGCCATCGCCGGACCGGGCAGGATCGCGATCTCGCCGTGGTTGAGGTCGGGCGCGTTGTGCAGGCCGTAGAGCTCGTCGCACGGAAACTTCTCGAACAGCCCGTCCTTGATCATCGCGCGGGCGCCGCCGAGGCCTTCCTCGGCAGGCTGGAAGATCAGGTGCACGGTGCCGTCGAAGTTCCTGGTCTCGGCGAGATAGCGCGCGGTGCCGAGCAGCATGGTGGTGTGGCCGTCATGGCCGCAGCCGTGGAAGCGGCCGGGGATTTTCGAGCTCCATTTCAGATTGGTGTTCTCTTCCATCGGCAGCGCGTCCATGTCGGCGCGCAGGCCGATGCGCTTGCCGCTCGACCCCTTGCCCTTGATGACGCCGATCACGCCGGTGCCGCCGAGGCCGCGATGCACCTCGATGCCCCAGCCCTTCAGCTTGTCGGCAACGATGCCGGAAGTGCGCACTTCCTCGAAGCCGATCTCGGGATGGGCGTGGAGGTCGCGCCTGATAGCGGTGAGTTCGTCGGCATAGCCGTCGATGCGGTCGATCGTGGGCATGTGTCCTGTCCGGTTAGCGTGAAGGAGGATTGAAAACGGGGCCGTTCGGCTTGATGCGAATGCCCGGGCGCAGCTTCGTCCAGGGCAGGGAGGCGGTATCGGCCGGCATCGCGCCGGGGGCGGCGCAGATCATCAGCTGTTCCGCGATCGGCTCGAAATCGGCGCGGAAGTGGACCGAGCTCTTGTTGACCAGGATCTTCTGTTCGGTCGGCTCGATGCCGACATAGCGGTACATCGCCTGATCGGCGAGCTGCGCCTTGTGCGAGGAGACGACGACACGAACGTCGCCGATGCGCAGGGCCGCGGAAGGACCCATCTCCATCTCGCGGCCGCCGTAATAGGGGCCTGGCGCAATGAAGCGGCCGTCGGACAATTTTTCGACGACGAAGGTCTCGCGATAGGGCTCGTCGCCTGGAATGCCGGACTTGCCGCCGAGCGACAGCGTCACCGTGGCGCCGACACCGGCCGCATGGGCGGCCTTGGCCGATTCCGGATCGTAGATCGCGCCGGTCGCGGCGCTGGCCTTGTTGCGCACCAGCGCGCGCAGCATGCCGGTGGTGTCGGAATCGCCGCCGGCGCCGGGATTGTCCTGGGTGTCGGCGATGATGATCGGCTTGCTGGCGCCCTTCGCGAGTTCCATCGCATGGCGCACGCCGTCGTCGGGCGACCAGATCTTGCCGTCGAAATCGTCCTCGTGGCTTTCGATCAGCTTGACGATCGCATCCGCGGCGCGATCGGCGTCGGCTTGCGTCTTGCCATAGGCGAACACGCTCGGCCCGCAATCGCGGAAGTCGGCGGCGGGGAAGCCCGGCGCGAAGGACAGCGTCGGAACCCTGTCGCTCTCGAGCGCGGCGAGCTTCTCGTAGATGCCCTTGGTCGGCTGGTCGTTGGTGCACTGCCAGCTGATCGGGATCAGGAACGGCAGTTGCCGGAAGGCTTTCGCAAAGCGCTGCTTGGTCTTCAACAGCAGCGCGAGATGTCGCGCCGAGGCGCGGCCCGTCTCGGCCATGTCGACATGCGGATAGGTGCGGTAGGCGATCAGCGCGTCGGCATGCCCGATCATCGCGGGCGTGACGTTGGCGTGAAGATCGAGGCTTGTGACGAGCGGAACATCCTCGCCGATGACGCGGCGTACCCGTGCCAGGATTTCGCCTTCGCCGTCGTCGAGATGCTCCGTCACCATCGCGCCGTGCAGGTCGAGATAGACGGCGTCGATCGGGCCCGCGGCCGCGATGCCGTCAACCATCACCCTCACGATGCGCTCGAACGCATCCTTGGTGACATGTGCGGAGGGGCTCGCGCCGCAGGCGATGGTCGGAATGAGTTCCCAGCCGTTGGCTTCGGCGCTGTCGACGAAACCGGCGAGTCCGACATTGATGCGGCGCATCACCTTCAGCACGTCGGCACCTTCAGTCATCGCCGGCCAGCCGCCGCCATGCTGGAAGTCCGCAAACGTCGCCTTCGTCGGAGCGAAGGTGTTGGTCTCGTGCAGGAAGCCGCCGACCGCGATACGTGTCATCAATTCAAGTCCAGGCGATTGAAAGTGCGCGCGTTAGCCTTCGACGTTAGCCTTGCCCTTGCGGCGAGAGCAAGGTGAGAAGCAATCGCGCCGTGCATAGGGTCAGATCGTTTTGGGAATGCTGCTCCGCAGTCATTCCGGGGCGCGCAACGTGCGCGAGCCCGGAATCCATCATGCGACAGAGTCTGCGGCCTGATGGATTCCGGGCTCATCGCCTCGCGATGCCCCGGAATGACGAGGAGAGAGTGGAGTTACGCCGTCGCCACCAAGCCCTCCGACACCGGCCGGAAGTTCGCAAAGTCCCAGCCGCGGCCGGGGGCTGCCTCCAGCAGGGCCCTGGTGTAGGCCTCCTTCGGATGCGTCAGCACCTCGGCGGCGGGGCCCTGTTCGACGACGCGGCCGTGCTGCATCACCACGACCTCGTCGCAGATTTGCGCGGCGACGCGCAGATCGTGGGTGATGAACAGGATCGCGATGCCGAGCCGCTTCTGGATCTCGTCGAGCAGTTCCAGCACCTGGGCCTGCACCGAGACGTCGAGCGCGGAGACCGCTTCGTCCGCGACCAGCACGTCCGGATCGAGCGCGAGCGCACGCGCAATCGCGATGCGCTGGCGCTGGCCGCCGGAGAACTGGTGGGGATAGCGCGACACCGCATCGGCCGGCAGGCCGACCAGCTCGAGCAGCTCGCGGGCGCGCTTCATCGCGTCGGCATGCGCGACGCCGTAATTGATCGGGCCTTCCGCGATGCTCTCGCCCACCGTGATGCGCGGGTTGAGCGAGCGATAGGGATCCTGGAACACGATCTGGATCTTCTGCCGGTGCGGCTGGAGCAGGCGACGCGAGATGTCGGAGATCTCGCGACCGGACAGGCGCACGCCGCCGGAGGTCGGGTCGATCAGGCGCACGATGCAGCGTGCCACCGTGGACTTGCCCGAGCCGCTCTCGCCGACGATGCCGAGCGTACGGCCCTTGCGCAGCGTCAGCGTCACCTTGTCGGCGGCGACGACCTCGCGGCCTTTGCCGAAGAAGGCGCGCTCCTTATAGACCTTGCTGAGGTCGTTGGCCTCCAGCACCACCGGTTCCTTGGTCTCGGGCCGCGCCGCGCGCGGCACGAGGCTCGGCACCGCCGAGAGCAGGTTGCGGGTGTATTCCATGGTCGGATTGCGCAGCACGGCGTCGAGCTGACCGGTCTCGACGAGGCGACCCTGCCGCATCACGGCGACACGGTCGGCGATTTCCGCCACCACGCCCATGTCGTGGGTGATGAACAGCACGGCCGTGCCGTGATCGCGCTGGAGGTCACGGATCAGGGTCAGGATCTGCTTCTGCGTGGTGACGTCGAGTGCGGTGGTCGGCTCGTCGGCAATGAGCAGCTTCGGCTCGAGCACCAGCGCCATCGCGATCATGATGCGCTGGCGCTGGCCGCCGGAGAGGCGGTGCGGGTAGGAGGCGAAGATGCGCTCGACCTGGGGCAGGCGCACCTGCTCCATCATGTCGAGGATGCGCTTCTTCCGTGCCCTGGCATCGAGATTGGTGTGCGCGCGCAGCACTTCGTCGATCTGCCGGCCGACCGGCACGACCGGATTGAGCGCGGTCATTGGCTCCTGGAAGATCATCGCCATCTGCGTCGCGCGGAGCTGGCGCAGCCGGCGGTCGGTCGCGGTGAGCAGCTCTTCGCCGACCAGCTTGACGCTGCCGGCGGTGGGCACCAGCGTGCCCTTCGGCAGCAGGCCCATCGTGGTCAGCGAGGTCACCGACTTGCCCGAGCCGCTTTCGCCGACGAGACACAGCGTCTCGCGTTCGCGCACCTGGATCGAGATGCCGTCGATGATGTTCGCCGCCTTCGGCTTCTTGCCGACGGAAACGACGAGGTTGTTGATGTCGAGAACAGGGTTGGTCATGCCGCAAAACTTTCGCTCGTCATTCCGGGGCGCGCGCTAGTGCGAACTAAGGTGCGCAATTGCGCACCTGAGAATCCATCGGGCCGCAGTACAAGAGGTGAAATGGATTCCGGGCAAGCGACTTCGTCGCGCCCCGGAATGACTGAACTCTTGGTCATCACTTCCCCTCCCGCTGCTTCATGCGGGGATCGAGGGCGTCGCGGGCGGCGTCGCCAATCAGGTTGATGCTGAGAATGGCGATCGAGAGCAGAAGGCCCGGCCAGAAGATCAGCGACGGCTTGATCTGGAAGTACTGGCGGCCCTCGGCCATGATGTTGCCCCAGGTCGGCGTCTCTGGCGAGATGCCGGCGCCGAGGAAGGAGAGGATCGCCTCGGTGAGGATCGCGGAGGCGCAGACGTAACTGCCCTGCACGATCAGGGGCGCGATCGTGTTAGGCATCAAGTGCCGCCACATGATCTTCGGCAGGGATGAGCCGACCGAGATCGCCGCCTCGACGTAGGGCTCTTCGCGCGCCGACAGCACGACCGAGCGCACCAGGCGTGCGACGCGCGGAACTTCGGGGATCGTGATCGCGATCAGCACGGTCCAGATGCTGGCACCGGACAGCGACACCACGGCGATCGCGAGCAGGATGCTCGGCATCGCCATCAGGCCGTCCATGACCCGCATCAGGACGGAATCGACCAGCTTGAAGAAGCCGGAGACGAGGCCGATCGCCAGCCCGATGACGATCGACAGGATCGCCGAGCCAACACCGATCAGCAGCGAGATGCGGCCGCCATAGATGACGCGCGACAGCAGGTCGCGTCCGTAGGCGTCGGTGCCGAGCAGGAATTGCGCCGAGGTCGGCTTCAATCGTTGCGACGGCGCGAGCTGGATCGGATCGTGCGGCGCGATCAGCGGCGCCAGAATCGAGATCAGCACGATCAGCGCGAGCAGGACCGTCGCCGTGGCGATGATCGGCGTCGAGGTGAGGAATCCGAAGCGCGGCCGCAGCGGCGACGTGATCGGAATGGACGACTGGGGAAGGGTATCGACCGACATTTTTGTCCTTATCCTTGCCTCAGTACCGGATCCGCGGATCGAGCAGGGTGTAGGCGACGTCGATGAGAAGATTGACGACGACATAGATCAGCGAGGTCAGCAGGATCATCGCCTGGATCACCGGATAGTCGCGCGCCAGCACCGCATCCACGGTGAGGCGGCCGATGCCGGGGATGTTGAATACGCTCTCGGTGACGACGACGCCGGAGATCAGAAGCGCAAAGCCGGTGCCGATGACGGTAATCACCGGCACGGCGGCGTTGCGCAGCGCATGGCGCATCATCACGGCGACTTCGTTGATGCCCTTGGCGCGCGCGGTGCGGACATAGTCCTCGCCGAGCACGTCGAGCATCGCCGCGCGCGTCATGCGCGCGATCAGCGCGATGTAGATGAAGGAGAGCGCGCAGGTCGGCAGGATCATGCGCTCGAAGAACGGACCGAAGCCGTTCGAGATGCTCTTGAAGCCCTGCACCGGCACCCAGCGCAGGTCGATCGCGAAGACCTCGATCAGGACATAGCCGACCACGAACACCGGGACCGAGAAGCCGAGCACCGAGAGACCCATCACGAAACGGTCGATCCAGGTGCCGTGCTTCCACGCCGCGATCACCCCCAGGGGGACCGCGACGATGACGGCGAGGATGATGGTCGACAGCGCGATCGAGATCGACGGCTCGACGCGCTGGCCGATCATCTTCATCACCGGCAGGTTGGAGATCAGCGACGTCCCGAGATCGCCGTGCAGCAGCTTGTTCACCCAGGTGATGAACTGCACGATCAGGGGCTCGTTGAGGCCGAGTGAGGTCCGGATGCGCTCCAGCCGTTCCGGCGTCGCGTTGTCGCCGGCGAGGATCGCGGCGGGATCGCCGGGGGTGAGGCGGAGCAGGAGGAAGACGAACAGCGCGACGACGCCCATCACGGGCACGGCGGCGAAGATTCGGCGAAGGAGATATCCGAGCAAGTTGAATCCGTCAGATTAGAGTCAAATCGGCGGCAGCGGTTGTAGCCTGTTCTGCCATCAGCCTAACATTTGAGCAATTCCCGTGCCATCAGGGCCACAGGTTTTGCAGTGCGGCCAGTATTTTCTTGCGGCGTCATTCCGGGGCGATACGCCAGCATCGAACCTCGAGATTCCGGGTTCGCGTCTCTCGACGCGCCCCGGAATGACAATCTAATCACTCCAGCGTGGCCAGCAGTCCTGCCATCAGGCGGCCGCGTTCGACCAGGCTCTCGACTTCGATATACTCTTCGAGCGTGTGGACATTGCCGCCGCGCACGCCCAGGCCGTCGAGCGTCGGGATGCCCATCGCGCCGGTAAAGTTGCCGTCCGAGCCGCCGCCCGAGCTCGCATGCGGCAGCTCGGCGCCGAGCGATCTGGCGATGTCGCGCGCCTTTTCGTACAGCGCCATGGTGCCGGCATCGGGTTCCCACACGGGCCGGGTGACGCCACGCGTCACCTTGAACGCAACATCATTGGTTGTGCCTGACAGCGCCAGCATCCGCTCGACGCCGCGATCGAGATCGGCCTGGCGCTTGGCCATCGAAAGCGCTTCGCCGGTGGCGATCGTAGCAACGCAATTAACCCATTGTCCGCCATGCACGACGCCGACCGAGAAGGTGCAGTCCTCCGTCGTCATCGCATCGATGGCGAGGATTTGCCGCGCCATCTCGCGAATCGCCGAGCGGCCCGCCGACAATGTCGAGCCGGCGTGGCTCGGCCGGCCGGTCGCCTCGAGATTGAATCGCGCGATCGCGTAACGTCCGGTGGTGACGCCGTTGTCGGCACGGCCGGGCTCGGGCACCAGCACGTATTTGTTGCGCGCAGCCTCGGCCTCGATGATGTCGCGTGTCGAGGGCGTGCCGACCTCCTCGTCCGGCGTGAACAGCACGGTGATCGGCAGCGGCGTGGTGAAGGAGGCGCGCGCCAGCTGCCGGATCGCTTCCAGCGAGAGATAGTTGCCGCCCTTCATGTCGCAGATGCCGGGGCCGTAGCACTTGCTGCCCTCACGCCGCCATTTCAGCTTCTCGATGGTGCCGACCGGGTGGACGGTATCCATGTGTCCGGCGATCAGGATGCCGGGCTCGCCCTGCTTCGGATGGGGAAAGCGCGCACGGATCACGCCGCCAAAGCCCTGGCGGCCGGCGATGCGTTCGATCGTCGCACCCATGATTGCCATATCCCGCGCTGCGATATCGAGCATGCGGTTCACGGCGCCCGCGTCCCAGGTCGGGCTTTCGCATTCCACCCATCCGCGCAGGCCCTCGAGCATCGCCTCGGAATCGAAGGGAAGATTGGCTGGATTCATCGTAATGTCTCTCAAGCTTCGAAAGATGGAACGCGCATTGCATCGGCGCGGGGCAGGACAAGCGGAGAGCGTTGTAGAGCCAAACCGATCTTTGGGGAGCCCGTGCGCGCGCCGCCTGGGCCTGCAGCGAAACCGGATTGACGCGCTCGGCACTGTCTGCAAGTCTCGAAAAGATAAAGGCATTGCATGAGGTTAGTTCGCCCAAAGAACGAACCGAATGCCCAACCAATAACCTGCCTTTGAACAGTTTCACGTCAGGAGAAACTTTCTATGTTCCACTTCATGCGCCGGGCGCCTCGCGCGTTCGCCTCCAAACTTGCGCTGTCGGTCGTCGCGCTCTCGACCGCGCTGGCCTCGCCAGTGCTTGCAGCCGGCAAGACCCTCACCGCGGTAATGCATTCCGATCTGCGCATCATCGATCCGATCTTCACCACGGCCTATATCACGCGTGACCACGGCTACATGGTTTACGACACGCTGGTGGCCACCGATTCGAACTTCAAGATCCAGCCGCAGATGGCGGACTGGAAGATCTCCGACGACAAGCTCACCTACACCTTTACACTGCGCGACGGCCTGAAGTGGCATGACGGCACGCCGGTGACCGCGGAAGACTGCGTTGCCTCGCTGAAGCGCTGGGGCGCGGTCGACGGCATGGGCCAGAAGCTCATGGACTTCACCGCGAGCCTCGAGGCGACCGACGCCAAGACCATCACGTTGAAGCTGAAGGAGCCCTACGGCCTCGTGCTCGACTCCATCGGCAAGCCGTCCTCGCGCGTCGCCTTCATGATGCCGAAGCGCCTCGCCGAGACGCCGCCGGACAAGCAGATCCCCGAGCAGATCGGCTCGGGCCCGTTCAAGTTCGTGCAGTCGGAATTCCAGCCCGGCGTGAAGGCTGTCTACGTCAAGAACACCGATTACGTGCCGCGCAAGGAGCCGGCGAGCTGGACCTCCGGCGGCAAGGTGGTGAAGGTCGACCGCGTCGAGTGGATCACGATGCCGGACTCGCAGACCGCGGTGAACGCGCTGCAGTCGGGCGACATCGACTTCGTGGAGAACCTGCCGTACGACATGCTGCCGGTGCTGGAAGCGAACAAGGAGATCACGATCGAGGTCTCGAACAAGTTCGGCTTCCAGACGCTCGGCCGGATGAACTTCCTGTATCCGCCGTTCGACAACGTGAAGGTGCGCCGTGCTGCCTTTCTGGCGATGAACCAGAAGGACGTTCTCGATGCGCTCGTCGGCAACGCCAAATATCAGAAGGTCTGCGGCGCGTTCTTCGTGTGCGATACCCCGCTCGCGACCGACGTCGGCGCCGAGACCCTGGTGAAGGGCAATGGCATGGCGGAAGCCAAGAAGGCGCTCGCCGAGTCCGGCTATGACGGCACTCCGGTCGTGGTGATGGCGCCCGGCGACGTCACGACGCTCAAGGCGCAGCCGATCGTTGCGGCCCAGTTGCTGCGCGAGGCCGGCTTCAAGGTCGATCTGCAAGCGACCGACTGGCAGACGGTGGTGAGCCGCCGCGCCAGCCAGAAGCCTCCGAAGGAGGGCGGCTGGAACATGTTCTTCACCAACTGGGTCGCGGCCGACGTCTCCAACCCGATCGCCAATCTCTCGATCGGCGGCCAGGGCAAGAAGGGCGGCTGGTTCGGCTGGGCGGAAGACCCCAAGATCGAGCAGCTCAAGGATGCTTTCGTCCGCGCGCCGTCGGTCGACGAGCAGAAGAAGATCGCCGCCGACATCCAGAAGGAAGCCTATGAGCAGGTGATCTACGTTCCGCTGGGGCAGTATCTGCTGCCGAGCGGCTGGCGCAAATCGCTGAGCGGTGTGCTCGACGGCCCCGCAACGCCCCTGTTCTGGAACGTCGACAAGTCGGAGTAGGCGGGCGGGTCCTTCCGCCTTTCGTCCGGATCATCACGCGGCGCCGCTGTCACCAGCGGCGCCGTTGTCGTTTGCCGGCTCGAGACGACCGTGGAGCCTTTAACTCTTCCAGTTTCCAATCATTGCTATTTGTTTCCAACCTGAAATAGATGTGCCGTCTTCGCGCATCACTTTCCGTGTCCCAATTGATTCCTGTGCCAGTCGATTTTGCATTCCAGGCGATGGCCGAACGGTCCGATCGCGCGCCGGCGCGATGGCGCCGGCCCTTCCTGCGCTGGCTCGACGGCGTCGAAGCGGGCTGGGCCGTGCCGCTTCTCATCGCCTGCTTCGTTGCGATCTGGACGCTCTATCTGGCCATCGCCTATGCCGGCGGCGGCCTGCACCCCGATACGCTCGAGGCCTGGACGCTCGGACGGAACTTTGCCTGGGGCTATCACAAGCATCCGCCGTTGATGGGGTGGGTCGCGGCGGCATGGACCTTCGTCTTTCCGCTCAGTGACGGGTCGCTGCAACTGTTGGCGATGGCCAATGCCGGGCTTGCGCTGTTCTTCGTCGATCTGATCTCGCGGCAGTTCGTGACCGGGCACAAGCGCATCCTGGTGCTGCTGCTGTTGATGCTGACGCCGGCCTATCAATTCCACGCCCAGCGCTTCAACGCCAATGCGGTGCTGCTCGCGACCTGGCCGCTGGCGACCTGGTGCTTCCTGCGCGCATTCGAGACGCGCGGCAAGCTGTGGGCGGTCGCTGTGGGATGCACGACGGCGCTCGCGATGGTCGGCAAATATTATTCGATCTTTCTCGTCGCGAGCTTCGCCTTTGCCGCGCTGGCGCATCCGGCGCGGCGCGCCTATTTCACCTCGGCTTCGCCCTGGATCTCGGTCGCCGTCGGGCTCGCGGCGCTGTCGCCGCACCTCTACTGGCTCGCGACGACGGGCGCGTCGGCCTTCACCTATGCGCTGGCTCACGCCAACGGCAGCGCTGTGAGCTCGCTCGGTGAGGCGAAGAATTTCCTGTTGGGGTTGGTTGCGGCCATGAGCGTGTCGGCCGTGCTCTGGATGCTCATCGCCGGCACGCGGCTGAAGCAGTTTCCGGCCGACTTCATGGCAATGAGTCCGGGCCTGCGGCTTCTCTTCTACATTGCGATCGGCACGATCGTGCTGCCGGTCCTGACGTCGCTGGTGGTGGGGACGGATCTGCCGTCGCTGTGGGCGTTGCAGGGGCTGTTCCTGTTCGTCATTCTCGTGGTCTGCGGCACGCGCTATCCGATCGAGCGGTTCTACACCGTCAACCTCGCGGTGACCGCGGCCGGCGTCGCGCTCGCCGCCGTCCTGGTCGCGGCCCCGATCCATGCCGTCTATCGCAACAATCACGGCTACGAAGAGGGCCGGAACTTCTACGCGCAGGCGGCCGGCGAATTGACGCGCGAGTGGCGCGAGCTGACCGGCGAGCCGCTGAGCGCCGTGAGCGGCGATGATGCGCTGGCTTTTGCGGCGGCATTCTATAGCCCCGATCATCCCTATTATGCACGGCCGCTCGCGTATCAATACATTTGGGGTTTGCCGCGCAAGAGGACGCTGGATCGCGGCTGGGCCGCGCTCTGTTTCCGCGGCCAGGACTATTGCAACCGTTGGATGGAACGGGTGTCCTCGGGCGCCGGACAGTTCGTCAGGCGTGAATTCACCGTGCAGGCCACGCTTTGGGGCCGGCCCGGTCTCACGCGGGAGGTGGTCGTGCTGATGGTGCCGCCGCGCGGAAGCAGCGCCGCGCCCGAGAGCAGCGCAAATGATTTCAGTGCGAGCCGGCGTCCGACGGAATAGGCTGCGCGCTCAGCAATGGCTGTCGCGCAGCCGCTCGAGGCCTTCGCTTGCGAAAGGCGCGTTGAACGCAGCCTGCTCGGCGTTTGGCTCGGAACGCCCCGTATCAGGCCGATCCGGGGTGGGGTCTTCGCGGTGTTCCGGTTCCATGGCGGCGGCCTCTCGAATTGCTGCACTACAACATCGAGGCCGGCCGGAAGTTCCTCATGCGGTGGGGCGATGATGCGGCTTGAACAGCCGGCCCTTCTCCACCACCAGCACGATCGCGAGCGCAGCCAGCGTCGACAGGAAGAAGCCGACCGAGAACGGCAGCAGCGTGCCGTCAAAGCTCTGCCCGATCGCCATGCCGACCGCGATGCCGATCAGCGTCGTGATCGAGCCGTAGAGCGAGGAGGCGGTACCGGCGATATGGCCCTGCGGCTCCATGGCGAGCGCGGTGAAGTTGGCGACCATCATGCCGAACGAGAACATCATCAGCGCCGACAGTGCCATGAACAGGGCAAGCGGCAGCATGTTCAGGATTTCGGTGACCAGCATGACGCTGGCGACCACGGCATAGAGCGTCAGGGCGCCGTGCGAGATCACGCGCATGCCGAGCCGCCCGACCAGCCTCGCATTGAGGAAGCCGGCAATGGCGGTGCCGGCCGCGATCGCAGCGAAGGCGAGCGGGAAGTAGTGGCCGAGGTGATAGACGCCGGTGAAGACCTGTTGGGCCGAGAACACATAGGCGAAGAGTGCGCCGATGACGCTGCCGGCGGCCGTCGCATAGCCGATGGTCTGGCGATTGGTCAGGGTCTGCCGGAACGCCGAGAGCACGTCGGCGGGCGCCAGCGACCTGCGTTCTGACTGAGGGAGGGTTTCGGGCAGCCGCAGCACGGACCATGCGAGCGCGAGCAGGCCGTACAGCATCAGCACGACGAAGATGCCGCGCCATTGCGTGACGAGCAGCACCGCCTGTCCGAACGACGGCGCGATCACGGGCACCGCGATGAACACCATCATGGCAAGCGACATCACGCTCGCCATGCGGCGGCCGACATAGCAGTCGCGCACGATCGAGGTCGCGATCACGCGCGTTGCCGAGGTGCCGAGCCCTTGCAGCGCGCGTGCCAGCAGCAGCGTCTCGAACGAGGGCGCGGCAACCGCCAGCACGCTCGCCACCGCATAGACCGCCATGCCGCCGAGCAACACCGGGCGACGGCCGAAACGGTCCGACAACGGACCCATGACGAACTGACCCACGCCGAAGCCGATCAGGAAGGTCGACAGCACGAGCTGGAGATGGTTGGCGACGGGAATCTTGAAGGCGGTCCCGATATTGGGCAGCGCCGGCAGCATCATGTCCATCGCAAGCGGATTCAGCGCCATGATGGACGCGATCACGATGACGAATTCGGGAAAACCCATGGGCCGGTGTCCCGAGGACACCCAGCTGTCGGCATTGACGTCGGACAAGAAGCTCACCTCTGATTGGAAGGCTTTATGTATTGTCCATGCTGCGGCGCACAACCCATGTTTTGAGATGGCTGTCAGGCGGAGCGGGAGCGGACAAGGCTTGGTGAGGCCCGCCGTCGCTCCGGGACAGGTCGGCTGGGGCGCGAGCGCCGTTGCACCGGCCACGCCGCCTGGAAGGCGTTCGGTCAACAGCCTGACGAAGCGGCGCGGCGATACCACCCAAGGTGGCAGGATTCTTGCTACGGTATCCGTCGCCGGAATGGCCGCGGAGAACCGTGATGCTCTCTACGCAACGCTCGCTCGCGACGGCCCAGCTCGGCCGCAACAGCTTCGAGGAGATCTTCGAGTCCCGGACGCCGTTGCGCGAGGCCGCCCTGGAGTCGTTTCGCCGCAGAAACGCGGTGCTCGACGGAATCTTCTACGACATCGGCAAGGTGACCCAAGAGGAGGCCCACGAGACTGCGCCTTGGCTCGCGCGCGAGGGCGCGATCCTGATCGTCCCGCCATCCGGCGCCGGATCGCTCAAGCTCTGCAACACCGTGGAAGACTTCGCCAATGCTGGCGGCGCCGATGTCCGTATCCTGGCGGTGGCCGGCGTCGGCAGTTCGGCGCTGGGGGCGGCGGCCTTCGCACGGAATGTCGCCGACGCGTTTGGCGTGTCGGCTGCTGCCGTGGTGTCGGGCTACGGGCTTGCCGATCTCCTGACCGAGGCGCTCGGTGGCTGGTTCTGGTTCGGCACGCTCAACCGCCTGCGCCATCAGTTCGAGGAGCTGGACGACGTCAGCCGGGCGCTGAACCGGCCCGAGACCGTCAGTCCGCCGACATCACCGCTCGAACTCGGCCGCGTCAGCCTGGATACAAGGACGGTCATGGCTTTGCTGGCCGATGATCGCTTCAGCTTTTCGCTGGTGACCGGACACTCCAAGGGCAACCTCGTGGTCTCGGAAGCGCTGTACGAGCTGAGGGAGCAGCCGGCGATCGAACAGACCATTCCCGACGACAAGTTCTGGATTGTCACGGTGTCTGCGGCGGTCGCGATGCCGCCCCGGTACAAGAAGATCGTCGACGTGATGGGCACGATCGATGGCTTCGGCGCGCTCAACTCGACGCCGGGAATCTCGATCGAGAAGTCGTGCCCGTTCAGCTGGCACCACACCAACACGGATTTGCCGCTTCACCTGCCGGTCACGAAGGTGTTCAGGGAGCTCAGGGTCGAGCGGAATGTCGCCGTCTGAGTTACGCCGGGACTCGAAATGACGTCAGCGTACCGGGACGAAAGCGATGCGATTGCAGACGGCGCCATCCGCCGTCCTCGCGCCGTCAACTCTCGTGGTGCGGGCAGCCGGGGTCGAACCGGCACAGCGCTTGCGCACCGAGGGATTTTAAGTCCCTTGCGTCTACCAATTCCGCCATGCCCGCTTGATCCAACGAGATCAAACACTTAAGTCCACCTTCGGCCGTTTGGAATTGGCGCTTCGCGGGCCGGGTGGGTGGTTCTTCCTTAAGCGAGCCGGCCGCACAAGGCAAAGCCTCAATCCGGACATCTGTTGCTGCTTTAGGCATTCTCAATCCACGGGGACTATTCATCCGGCATGGTTGCTTCGCTTTCCCATCGCCTGCGCTTTTGCGGCGCGCTTTTCGTGCTGCTCGCGGGCGGCGCGCTGTCCGGCTGCGCGAGCATGAGCGAGACGGTCGCTCCGGCGTTTGCCGATCCGGCAAGATACGATCTGTATGATTGCAAGCAGCTCGAGTCCGAGCGCAAGGGGCTCGCCAGCCGCACCGCGGACTTGCAGAGGCTGATGGACAAGGCGCAGACCGGCGCCGGCGGCGCCGTCGTGGCCGAACTCGCCTATCGCAACGAGTACGTCGCGGTGCGTGGTCAGGCGCAGCTGGCCGAAGAGGCCTGGCGCCGCAACAGGTGCCGCGAAACGCCGCCCGAGCCGGCACCGGCTGCTGCGCCTGCGGCTGCCGCCAAGCCTGCGCCGAAATCCGGGAAAGCGGTCCGCTGAAGCGCCGCGCCTGCAGCGCTTCGCATCAGGGGCGCCAGCCGTAGATCCAGTCCTGCCGCGCCAGCATGCGCTCCGGGCCGAGCGCCCGGATCGCAACATCGCGCGCAATCGCGAGCGGTCCGCTGAAATGATAGATGCGGCCCTGCTGCCGTGCGGTCCGCTGCACCCGTCGCACGCGCGCCTGGCGTGCACGGCCATATTGTTTCAGCGCTGCGACGATGCCGTCCGTGCTCTCGGCAGTCTCGGGGCTCAGATGCTGTGCCAGCACGGCGGCATCCTCGATCGCCATGCCGGCGCCTTGCGCGGCGAACGGCAGCATCGCATGCACGGCGTCGCCGAGCAGCGCGACCGGGCCTTTGCTCCAGGGGCAGCCGTCGGGCACGCCGAACAGCGCCCATTTGCGCCAGCTATCGACTGCGGCGAGCATCATCCGCGCCTGCGACGGCCAGCGCGGCGCGGCGAACGCATCCATCACCTCGCGCGGATCGCCGGGCGTGCTCCAGCCCGGCCTGTTCCAGGTGCCAGGCAGCACCGCGACCACGTTGATCTGTCGTCCGCCCGCGATCGGATAGGCGACGAGGTGGGCGTTCGGGCCCATCCAGAGCTGGACCCGGCGCGCGGTGTAGTCCTTCGGCAGCTGCGTGGCGTCGAGTGTGCCGCGCCAGGCGATCAGCCCGGAGAAGCGCGGCTGGATCTCGGGAAACAGATGCTGGCGTACCGTCGACCAGATGCCGTCGGCGCCGATCAGCGCGCTGGCGAGATCGCTGCGGCGGATCGTGCCGCTGCGATGGACGACGGTCAGCCCCTTGGCATGAGGCGCGACGTCTTCGAAGGTCGCACCTAGCTTCAGGTCGATGTCGGGATGGTCGGAGACCGCGCCGGCGAGCGCGGATTGCAGGTCGGCACGGTGCACTACCCAATAGGGTGCGCCGGCGCGCACCGAGGCCGCTTCGCCGAGCGGCATGCGCAGCAGTTCGCCGCCCGCCCGCGCGCTCATGATCGAGACCGCCTCCGGGACGACGGCACGCAGTTTGAGCCGTTCGGTCAGGCCGAGCCCGACCAGCACGCGGCTCGCATTGGGGGAGAGTTGCAGGCCCGCACCGACTTCCTCGAGGCGCTCGGCTTTTTCCAGCACGACGATACGGAAGCCCCGGGCGGCCAGCGCAAGCGCGGCCGTCAGTCCACCGATTCCGGCTCCGGCAATGACAATCGTTCGGGAGAGCGCCACCCCTGACCGGTGGACGCGGTCAGGCCACCTTGTCCTTCAGAACGCATTCCGGCGGACGGGCTTCGCCGGCCTTCAGGTCGGCCGCGAAGCGGTACAGCGTCGAGCAGTAGGGGCAGATGATCTCGTTGTCGTTGCCGAGGTCGAGGAAGACGTGAGGATGATCGAACGGAGGGTTGGCGCCCACGCACATGAACTCTTGCGAGCCGATCTCGATGACGGGAACACCGGCATCGTTATGGAAGTGCGGGACGACATGGTCGGACATCGTAACTCATCCTGGAGTGGCAGTGGCGGCAGACACAATCACAACTGACGCGGCATCTTTGAGGCGCCGCGGACCATACTGGCGGGTGCAGATGATTGCTAGCCCGGCGGAACCGAAAGGTTCGCAACTGCCCCATGCTCATTTGCTCATGCAAATTCGACACAATCTTGCGGCCTGAGAGAAGCCCTTCTTTCGTCGGGGACGTTGTGTCGCAATTTTGGCATACTATGTCTGTGGACGAGTGGAATTGCGGCAAAAGATCAACCTTCGGGCGCAAACGATCTGGGAACATCCGGGCTCTTGGCATGAAGTGGCTGCGAATCAGCACAGCGTTGACCGGCATCGCGGCATGCAGCTTCATGCTCGCGCAGGTCGCGCCGCACGCCCGCGAGGCCGGCGCGATTCTCGCCGCCCAGGATGATCCGGCCGCGCTGTCCGAGCTGAAGCTCGACGCCGTACTGCGACAGAACGACCGCCTGGTTCAGGACAATATCGAGGCCGCGCTCGCCGCCGGCGATGCCGATCTCGCCGACAGTTTTGTTGCGCTGGCGCGTGACCGCAACATCGCGCTGCCCGACGACCTCCTCGCCAGGGTGAGCGATGCGGTCAAGGACGAAAACTCCACCTCGCATTTCGCCAGGCGCTTCGCGACCGGTCTCGTCACCGGCAGCGCCGACGATGTCGCAAGCCTGTCCGGAACCGTGGCCGGCGATCTCTTCGTGATCGGCGACGTCAGGGACGTCGTGCGCGAGGGCAAGCACCTCGCCATGGGCGAGGACACCGACCGCCTGGTGCTGGGCCTTGCAGCCGCCGGCCTTGCGGTGACGGCGGCAACCTATGTGTCCATCGGCGGCGCCGCGCCCGTGCGCGCCGGCCTGACGCTGGTGAAGGATGCGCGGAAAGTCGGGCGGCTCGGCGAGGGCCTCGCGGCCTGGGCCGGCCGGTCCGCGCGCGAGGTTGTCGACACGCCGATGCTCCAGAACGCGGTGGCGTCCGGCTCGGTGCTGCGGCCGGGCCAGACCGTGAGCGCGATCAAGGCCGCGTTCCGTGCCGAGAAGGCAGGTGCCCTGGTCCGGCTCGGCAAGGACGTCACGCGCGTTGCCGAGAAGACCGGCACGCGCGGCGCGATGGACAGCTTGCGTATCGCCGAGGGCCCCAAGGACGTCGCGCGCGCGGCGCGGCTTGCCGAAGCGCAGGGCAGCAAGACCCGCGCGATCATGAAGCTCTTGGGCCGCGGCGCGCTGCTGCTCGTCGGCGGCGCGTTCGATCTTGCGCTCTGGCTGTTCGGTGCGGCGCTGACGCTGTTCGGCCTGTTGTCTTCGATCAAGGCCACCACCGAGCGCCTGACGCAGGCTTGGTGCGATCGCAGACGGGCGCGGCGGCTTCGCCGGGCGCAGATCGCCGCCGAAGCCGCTCTGGCAGTTGCGGCCGGTCCGGCCTAAAATCAACCCTTCCCCTCAAGACCGCGGAATATCTGATGCCGAGCTTTCACAACGGCGCCGTTGAAATTGCCTATCTCGACGAAGGCGAGGGCGATCCGATCATCCTGGTGCACGGCTTTGCCTCCAGCAAGAACGTGAACTGGGTCTATCCGACCTGGGTCTCGGAGCTGCGCAAGAACGGCCGCCGTGTCATCGCACTCGACAATCGCGGCCACGGCGAAAGCGCAAAGCTCTACGAGCCCGCGCAATACTCGATTCCGACCATGGCCGGCGACGTGCTCGCGCTGATGGACCATCTCGCCATCCCGCAGGCCGACATCATGGGCTATTCGATGGGTGGGCGGATGACGGCGTGGCTCTCCCTGAACGAGCCGCAGCGCCTGCGCTCGGCGATCCTCGGCGGCATCGGCATCGGCGGCCTGATCGAGGGCACCGGGCCCGGCGAGAATGTCGCGAAGGCGCTGGAAGCCCCCGCGCTCGACGACGTCTCCGATCCCGTGGGGCGCACCTTCCGCGCGTTTGCCGATCAGACCCGCTCTGATCGGAGGGCGCTCGCCGCCTGCCTGCGCGGCACGCGCGACCTCATGACCAGGGGCGAAGCTGCACGCATCGACGTGCCCGTGCTGATCGCGGTCGGCTCTACCGACGACGTCGCTGGCTCGGCCAGCGCGCTCGGCGCCATCATTCCGGGCTCGGAAGTGCTCGACATTCCGGGCCGCGATCACATGCGCGCGGTCGGCGACAAGGCCTACAAGACCGGCGTGCTCGATTTTCTCTCACGCCGCGGCTGAGCCTTTAGGTTCCTCGTCGCCGAACGCGCGCGCCAGCGCCATCAGCACCACGAAGGTCGCAACCCACACCATGCGCGCGCCGTAGCGGTCGTGCGGACCGGAGATGACGGCGCAGATGAAGGCGTTGCCGAGCAGCGCGAGCGTCACCGTCGCCGCCAGCAACGTCAGATCGTCGAGCCGGCGGCGCGCCAGCGCATGCGCGAGCAACCCGACCAGCGCCAGCATCGAGGCCAGCGCGACGGGAACATGCAGCCAGTTGACGTAGTCGAAATTGACATCCCATTGCTGTTGCCGCGCCGCGCGCATCGGCGCGATCTGTGCGGGGATGTAGCGCTCGATGATGCCGTAGGTGTGCGGGATCCAGCCGCTGGTGCCTTCGCCGGTCGCCACGTGCAGCAATTGCTGGCCCACCGCTCGCATTGCGGCGCCGGCCTGCCAGGCCGGATAGTCGGCGAGCGAGTGCACGACGATATAGCTCATCTCGTCGTTCATGCCCTCAAACCGGCCGAGCGCGTTGAACACGCTCTTGCCCCACAGGAATTCGTCGGCGGTCGCCGGCAATTCGTTCCGATAGGGACAGAGCTTGAAGCTCTCGCGCGGGCAGTGGTCGTTGAGATAGCGCGCGACGATGCCGTCCTGCATCATGCGGCCGAAGGCGACGCCGTAGCCGCCCGGCGTCCAGGCCCATTTGCCCGACAGCGCATGGTTCGCCGAGACCAGCATCAGGCCGCCCGCGACGATGGTCATGCTCGCCTGCGCCAGTCCGGCGAGCGGAAGCCTGCGGCCCACGAATGGCCGCGCCATCCAGCCGGCGAGGCAGAGTCCGAGCAGCACGCCGAGTGTGGCGCTGTGGGTTGCGGCGGCAAAGGCGGTGAAGACGAACAGCGCGATTTTTTCGTGCGGCGACGTGCGCTGGGCTCCGACGACGAGAAGGAACAGCGACAGCACCGACAGTCCCGCGAAGATGTCCGTGAGCAGCATGCTGGCCAGCCAGGGCAGCGCGGTCGACAGGATCAGGAGCAGGCTGATCGCGACGAAGCGGAACGTCTGCAACAGGCCGAGGACGCGCAAGCTGAGCTGCAACAGCCACAGCGTCGCCAGCGACTGGATCGCGAGGTTGATCCAGAAGCCGAAGCTTTCGCCGGAGTGGAGATAGAGGCCGAACACGGTGGACCGGCTGGGGACGAGATAGCCCTCGTACCAGCGCGCCAGATAGCCGCCGGTATCCCACTGCAACAGCGGATAGCCGTTCCAGAACGCCGGCGCGATCATCAGGAGGGGTAGGGCCAGAGCGGCGAGCCGCACCCAGAACGAGCCCGCGGGGCGCGCGCGCAAATGATCGGTGGTGGTGGTCAAATCCGCTCCGTCGTCGTCCGGACCATGCCTGCAATAAGGGGTGGGAGCGAATTCACCAATAGTTTGACGCTGCCCGGCTTGAATTTGGCAAAACCCTGACCACTTTTAGCCGACCTTGCCGCCTGGGGGCGTCAGAAGAAATTGTTGTGTTTCAACGCGTTGGCGGCTTTCGCGGGGCAAGGTGCTGTTCACTCTCAGGCAAGCCCGTCAGGACTTTGTCGCCTAGACTGTGCTATAGAACCAACAAAACGAGCCCATTCGAAAGAGCAGATCCCATGGCAGTGCATCAGGTCAATCCGGGAGGAAAGCTCGCATCCCTCGATCCGATCTGGGACCGGATCCGGAGCGAAGCGGAGGACATCGTCCATCGCGAGCCGGAGCTTGCGACCTTCATCTATTCGACGGTGCTGCATCACAGCCGTCTCGAGGATTCGGTGATCCATCGTCTCGCCGACCGGCTCGATCATTCCGCGCTGTCGGGCGATCTCGTGCGCCAGACCTATGACGAGGCGCTGCGCGACGATCCCGATCTCGGCAACGCCTTCCGCGCCGACCTCGTCGCCGTCTACGATCGCGATCCCGCGACCTCCCGCTTCATCGATCCGTTGCTCTACTTCAAGGGCTTCCACGCGATCCAGACCCATCGCCTTGCGCACTGGCTCTGGCTGAAGGGCCGCAAGGATTTCGCGTATTATCTCCAGAGCCGCGCCTCTGCGGTGTTCCAGACCGACATCAATCCCGCCGCGCGCATCGGCCGCGGCATCTTCCTCGACCATGCCACCGGCTTCGTCTGCGGCGAGACGGCGGTGATCGAGGACGACGTCTCGATCCTGCACGGCGTCACGCTCGGCGGCACCGGCAAGGAGAACGAGGACCGTCATCCGAAGATTCGCCATGGCGTGCTGATCGGCGCGGGCGCGAAAATCCTCGGCAACATCGAGATCGGCCATTGCGCGCGCATCGCGGCGGGCTCGGTCGTGGTCAAGCCCGTGCCGCACAACGTCACGGTCGCGGGCGTGCCCGCCAAGATCGTCGGCGAGGCCGGCTGCGCCGAGCCGTCGCGCACCATGGATCAGATGATCAACGCGATGGGGCTTTGAGCTCAAGAAGAGGGGCCGGATTCTCCGGCCCTGTCCGTCCCCAAATTCTTTGGCAATTCATGCTGGCGGTTCGTCGCGTCTCGGCCTAAAACCCCGCCAACCCAGATTTCGATTGGAGACTTGCCGTGGACGTCAAGGAAGTAAGGAAGCTCGACGCGTATCTGAAACGCGTATTCGGCAATCCCAAGATCCGCGTCGTGCCGCGGCCGAAGAAGGACGATTCCGCCGAAGTCTATATCGGCGAGGAGTTCATCGGCGTGCTGTTCGTCGACGACGAGGACGACGATCGCTCGTTCCAGTTTCAGATGGCGATCCTCGAGGACGATCTCGTCGATCAGGAATAGCGCGGCGATCTTGTCGCTCAATGGGGCCGCGCACACCGCGACCCCTCATTCTATTTCCTTGTAAGAATGCGCAGCCGCGCCGTGGCATCAGCGACAGTGATGTCCTCTGCATCGACGAGGTCGGCTTGCACGACCATGTCGCGCTCCGTCCGCTCGATGACCCGTGCCCGCGCCGTGATCGGTCCGACCGTTGCGGGCTTCAGGAAGCGTGTCCAGGCTCCGCGTGATCACAGTCTGGTCAGGGGATAGCGCTGCGAGCGCGCAGATCCCGGTGGCGGAGTCCAGCATCGCCGCAAGGAATCCGCCCTGGATGGTCCCATGCCTGTTGGTGAATGCGGGCTGAGCCTGGAAGCGGATCAGCGCATGCCCGCTCTCGTCGAAGCCGAGCCATTCGCGCCCCAGCAGTTGGGCACCGGGTGGGAGATGTGTGGCGGCATCGTTC
The DNA here is from genome assembly GCF_052075915.1 of Bradyrhizobium sp. 1200_D9_N1_1. Classification (NCBI taxonomy): domain Bacteria; kingdom Pseudomonadati; phylum Pseudomonadota; class Alphaproteobacteria; order Hyphomicrobiales; family Nitrobacteraceae; genus Bradyrhizobium; species Bradyrhizobium sp. 1200_D9_N1_1. The sequence continues at coordinate 3,841,217 of NZ_CP197226.1, forward strand.
AATCGGTTACCCCATGCTGACATCATGCCCCTGTCTTGCCCGACGGGTCAAGCGCGACTTCGAAAAATACGAAAACGCTCTATGCTGCCGATGTTTGGCTACTGTGCATGGGGTTGTTTTCGACATTTTTTATCGGGAGGCCCCCAAGCCCGTCCCGGCAAACTGGTCTCGCCACGGGCGTAGAGGTCGCGCTCAGCTCTTCGGCCCGCGCAACTGCGCCGTCAGCCGGTCCATCGCGTCCGCCGCGTCGCGCCACTGCGACAGCCAGCTGCGCGGAAAGCGGAAGGTGAGGTCGGCGCCGCCGACGCGGCGCTCGGAGAGGCACATGCCCGGGGTCGCCGCATCGCGCGTGCAGCGTGCGGTCAGCGCGGGGCTTGCGGCAGAATAGAGATCCTCGCTGCCGTAAGGTGTGTCGGCGCGGAACATCCGCATCGTCAGCCCGTCCTCGGGCATCGTCGCGCCCGGCTCGAGATAGCGCGGATAGATCGTGGCGGTCCGCTGCTCGGGCGAGAGCGCATCGTGATGCGCCGCGATCGACAGGAAGATGCGGTCGATCGGCAGCAATGCCGCATCCACCGTGTCGGCGCTGACGTGCTTCGGCGTGCCGGGCGGCTCCAGCGAGGGATAGAGGAAGTCGAGATCGATGCGCTCCTGCGGCCCCGAGTGCCGCTGGATCTTCATCCGGATCGCCGTCGTCGGCAGGTTGAACAGCGTGCCGCCGACGCTCACCGGCAGCTTGTCGGGGGCGTTGGCGCCGCTGGTGCCCCAGGTCGGCCACAACAGATATGCGACGAGCGCGACGGCGCACACCGCCGCCGCGCCGCCGAGCACGATCGGGACGATATGCGCCCGGGTGCGCGTCCGGGGGGACCGAGGGGAGGCTGCCGAAAACACCGTCATGACTAGCGCGCGTGGGCTCGTGGTCGGCCGATGGCCGACGAATCAGCGGCGAATATGCCATGCGGCGGCGATTTCGCGGAGCGTTCCCCGGCTGCGGGGAAAGGGGGAGGGCCCTGCGCCGGATGGCCGGCGGCGTTAACCTTCCCTTAAGGATAATGTAGCGTTAACCGGCACTATTTGTCACAGGAAAGCTCCGGCGTTGCGTAAGGGCGGACCGTTCCGATGACACCTGAAGCTCTCAATTCCTTCTTCTCGATTGGCATCGGTTTCGCGCTCGCTGGCGCACTCGTGAACGGATACCAGGCGGTCGCGCAGCGGCCCGCCGGCTTCGGCCTGTTGCAGGACGGCGTGGCCCCGAAGACCTTCGCGGCGGTGCCGTTCCTGGTGTTCGCCGCACCCTTCATCATCATGCGCAACACGCTGCGCGGCATGCGGCTGGAAAGCCGCCGCCTCGAATTCGTGATGATGGCGACCGTCATCGCCGGCTTCTGGAGCATGATGAGCGGCACCTTCTTCCTGATGACGCTGCGGGCGACCGGCGTCCTGGGCTGACGCTTTGCAGGGCTGCCGGTGCGGGTGGCCCTTTGCCTCCGCGCCGCCGTTTCGCTATGCCAGTCTCAGCGTGACAGGAGACCTCCATGGCGATCTACGAGCTCGACGGGCAGGCGCCCGATCTTCCCGCCGACGGCAACTATTTCATCGCGGAGACCGCAACCGTGATCGGCCGCGTGCGCCTGAAGCCGGGGGCGAGCGTCTGGTTCGGCGCGGTGCTGCGCGGCGACAATGAATGGATCGAGATCGGCGAGGGCGCCAACGTGCAGGACGGCTCGACCTGCCACACCGATCTCGGCTTTCCGCTTGTCATCGGCAAGAACTGCACCGTCGGCCACAACGTCATCCTGCACGGCTGCACGATCGAGGAGGGTGCGCTGATCGGCATGGGTTCGATCGTGATGAACGGCGCGACGATCGGCCGCAATAGCATCGTCGGCGCCGGTTCCGTCATCACCGAGGGCAAGGAGTTTCCCGAACGCTCCCTGATCATCGGCTCGCCCGCGCGCGTGATGCGCACGCTCGACGATGCCCAGGTGCAGAGGATGGGAAGCGCGGCGAAGTTCTACGTCGCCAACGGACCTCGCTTCACGAAGGGCCTGAAGCGGATCGGGTGAATTCAGCTTCCTTCTGACTCGCGCGCTTCCATCGCGCCTGCGCCCTTCTCGTGCCCCGCAGCCCAGAGCGCATGTTCGTCGCTGCCGTCCGAGTACGGATTGGCCTCGGCCGGGATGTTGTCGCGCGCGGCGCGCTCGCCTTCTGCAAATGGATCGCGATCGGTCATCGTGATTTGGCCTTTCCGGACTTCGGACGCGCGGCCGGCTTGTCCGGTTCGGCGCCGAGCCTGGCGCTCTTGCGCAACGCGTCCCGGAGATCGATGGGGATGCCATGCTTCTTCAGTAGGTCGGCGAAGGCTTCATCCGCAAGCTCTTGGAACGTCGCCATCCGGTCGCGTCCCAGCTGCTTGAGCTTGTCGAACGTGTCCTCGTCGAACGCGATCAGTTTGCGCATGATCGGGCCTGCCTCCTCGTTTCAAGCTGATGTGACGGCATTTGTTCCGGAACGGTCGTGGTCCGGACCGTCTGCTCGACAAGAAGATGAAGAGCATCTGCCGCGGCCGCTGATGCTCGCGCGGAAGTGAGTCAGGATGGCTGTCACGAGTGCCCCGATAGCATTAGCTTGATCCTGCGTTGAAGCGTGGAGCGTGTCCACGCGGAGGATCGAGTAGATGCTACGGAAGATGATGATGGCGGCGCTGACCGTCGCGGCGGTCGGGCTCTCGGCGCCGCAGGCGGCCCAGGCGGGCGGCGGTTTTGGACATGGCGGCTGGGGCCATGGCGGCGGCTGGGGCCACGGTGGTGGCGGCTGGGGCCATGGCGGTGGCGGATGGGGCCATGGCGGCCATTGGCACGGCGGCGGCTTCTGGCCCGGCCTCGCCATCGGCGCGGGCATTGCCGGTGCCGGCTACTACGGCGGCTATTACGGCTATGGCTACCCCTATTACGGCGACCCGTATTATTATGGTACCGGCTACGATAACGGCGGCTATGGCGGCTGCTATGTCGTGCGCAAGCGCGTGATGACGCCTTCGGGATGGCGATACCGGCGCGTCGACGTCTGCGAGTGAGGCGGGAAGACCTGCCAGCCTGCTAAAAAACAAGGTCGTTGACGCAGTATACCGTCAACGACCTTGCCAGCCCCGGATATTGAAATCGGCTCACGCCATCCGGTAGCGGAGAGCATGGCGTGGAATCATACGGGCAAATGTGATCCAGTTCACAAATGGAGAAAATTAAACCCGCAGACCGTGATCCGCTCAACCGCGCGAGCGCTTGCGCGCGCTGGCATGGACGCGGTGGCGTGCCGGTTTCCTGCGGGTAACCGACGGCGTTTCGGCCTCGGTGGCGCGGGCGCTGGCAAAGGACTGGCGCAGGCCGTCGATGGACTCGTTCAGGGTCGCCACCTGCTCCGACAGGCGCTTGGTATCGGCCTGTTGAGCTGCGAGCAGCCGCTTCACGGTCTGGAGCTGGTCCTGCACGACCTGGAGCTGGTCGATCGATTCCTGCTGGGTTGCCTCCAGCCCCTTGGTCTTCTCGACCAGCTGCTCGGAGGCCTGGGCGGTGCGGGCCTGGAGCTGCCGTGACGCAACCACCCTGTCGGCCTCCGGCGCAGCGCCGGTATAGGCGCGCCAGATCGCGATCGAAGTCACACCGGCGATCAACAGGAGAAGGGCGGCGGCGGTCAGCGCGATGGGCTGGGCGCCGAGGCGAAGCAGGGTGTTGGACGGTGTGTCCTGTGCGAGATCGATCATCGCTGACAAAACCCAAATTGAAACTTGGTGAGTGGCGAAGACCGGCAGCCAAAGGGCCGCCGGGATGTCCCGAAAACGTAACAGTTCGGCAACAAATGGGACCAAAAAGAGGCTGAGGGCGAAAAACCAGCGATCTTCTGGCCTTGAGACCTCCCAAGGCCCCCGCCGGAAGCAGCGATCAGGGCTGAAACGGCGAAAACGGCCCGGAATAGGTCTTCAATCGTGGCGCAGCGTAGGGCCCGAGCCGGGACGTCTTCAGGCCGAGTCGCACCAGCGCTTCCGCCAACGTCACGGCGGCGGCGACGCCGTCGACCACGGGCAGGCCGTGCGTAGCGGCGAGCTCAGCGGCGAGATCCGCCATGCCGGCGCAGCCGAGCACGACAGCCTCCGCACGGTCGTCGCGGATCGCGGCCGTGATCTCCGCGGAGATCTTTGCGAGCGCATCGGCGTTGCGCTCTTCGAGCGCGAGCACCGGCACCTCGGCGGCGCGGACGCGGGCGCAGCGCCCGGCGAGACCGTACTTCGTCAGATTGTGCTCGATCGGCACGATGGAGACACCGAGCGTCGTCACCACGGCAAAGCGCGCCGCGATCAGGCTCGCCATGTGAAAGCCCGCTTCGCCGATGCCGATCACCGGCGCCTTCGCCACCGCGCGTGCCGCGTCGAGGCCGGTGTCGTCGAAACAGGCGATGATGTGCGCGTCCGCGCCGTCTCGGTCGGCCTCGCGGATGCAGCCGAGCATGCCGGGCACGGCGAAGGCCTCGTCGTAAAAGCCCTCGATCGAGACCGGGCCCATCGTCGGCTGGCGCGCGTCGATCTCGGTGCCGGGCAGGGCGACGCTGCGCGCCGCAGCGGCGATCTTCGCCGTCATCGACGCGGTGGTGTTAGGATTGACGACGTGAAGTCGCATCAGATCAGACCAGCCCCTTGCCGGCGTCCGAGCCCTTGGCCGCCTGCCGCTTGTTCAGCACGTGGATGGTGCCGAGCGCAAGCGTGATCACCGTGAACGAGACGGCGGAGATCACGGTGCCGAGCGCGTAGATGTCGGGGTTCGTCACGGTGGTGGTGAGGCCCTGGAGATCGAGCGGCAGAGTGTTCACCGCCCCGATCGCCTGGCTGGAGCGCGCGAGCTCGTCCCAGGACAGCGTGAAGCCGAACAGGCCAATGCCGATCACGGAGGGCAGGATGATCGGCAGCACGACATGACGGAACGCCTGCCACGGCGTCGCACCGAGATCGCGCGCGGCTTCCTCGAGCCTGGGGTCGAAGCGGTTGAAGATCGCGAACATGATGAGAAGCCCGAACGGCAGCGTCCAGGTCAGATGCGCGCCGAGCCCGGAGGTGAGCAGGCCCATCGAGGTCTCGAAATTCTCGTTCCAATGCGCCTTGATCAGATCGTCGATGATGCGGAATTCAAGCGAGATGCCGAGCGAGGTGATGATCGAGGGAACGATGAGGCTCGCGATCGCCGAGTAGAACAGGATGCTTTGCGCCTTGAACCTGCGGCGGAAGGCCATACCGGCTGCGACGGACAGCACGACGGTGACGATCATCACGATGAGACCGAGCAGCAGTGAGCGGCGGAAAGCCGCGCCGAGATCGACGATGCCGGTGCCCTGGAATAATTTCGCGATCCAGAAGGTCGACACCCCGTTCATCGGGAAGGTGAGGCCGCCCTGCGGCCCCTGGAACGACAGCACGTAGATCGCGATCATCGGGCCGTAGAGAAACAGCACATAGGCCGCGAAGAAGATCGCGAGCACGTAGAAAGAGCGCGGGCGTCCTTCCTTCATGCTCAGAGCTCCTTCTTGATGTCGACGATGCGCGACATCATGGTGATGATCAGGAAGGTGATCGCGAGCAGGATGACGGCGTTGGCCGCTGCCGCGGGGAACTGCAGTGCGTTCACCCGCGTCTCGATGATCTTCCCGGCCGCCGCAATCTGCTGGCCGCCCATCACGCCGATGGTGATGAAATCGCCCATCACGATGGTGATGACGAAGATCGAGCCGATCACGATGCCGGGCTTGGCGAGCGGAATGACGACGTTCACGAGCGTCTGGAAGCCGGTGGCGCCGGCGTCATAGGCGGCCTCGATCAGCGACTTGTCGATGCGCACCATCGAATTGAAGATCGGAACCACCATGAAGAAGGTGAAGAGGTGCACCAGTGCCAGCACGACCGAGAACTCGGAGAACAGCAGCCATTCCAGCGGCTGGTTGATTAGACCTGTCTTGACGAGGCCGGAATTGACGAGGCCGTTGCGGCCGAGCAGCGGAATCCACGCGATCATGCGGATCACGTTGGAGGTCCAGAACGGGATCGTGCAGAGCAGCGACAATCCCATCTGCCAGGTCTTGGACTTGACGTGGAAGGCGAGGAAGTAGGCGACCCAGAAGCCGATGAACAGCGTGATGGCCCAGACCAGGAAGCACAGCTTCAGCGTCATCAGATAGGTCTTGCCGATCGTGCAGAGATCGGGGAGCTGCGCGATGCAGCCTTCGAACGTGTCGGTGTAGCCGCGGCCCGAGAAGGCCGGCAGCAACTGGTATTCGTTGTAGTCCCAGAACGAGACGATGACGACGAATACCAGCGGGATCAGGAAGAAGGCGAGGAACACCAGCATCATCGGCCCGGCCTGGAGCCAGGAGATGAAGGACGGCGACAGGCGCGTCACTTTCGCGGCGCGCGCTGTGCCCGACCCCGGGATCAATCCCGGGGACGCCTGTTGCAGGATGTCCTCTGACGTGTCCATCAATTACGCCGCGATGAACTCGTTCCACTTGCGGACCATGTAGTCGTTCTCGTCCATCACCGCGTTCCAGCAGGCGACGCCGCCCATGCGGTCCTCGTAGGAGCCGCCGTCGCGCACCGCGCCGGCCTTCTCCAGCAGCGAGCCGTCGGGCGCCTTGATGTCCTTCTCGGCCGGCTTGCCTTCCATCCAGTAGGCCCATTCGTAGGGCTCCATATGCGCCTTCGCGGTGGAGAGCACGGCGGAGTAGTAGCCCTGGCGGTTGAGATAGGCGCCGGCATAGCCGGACAGGAACCAGTTCACGAACTCGTAGGCCCATTCGAGCTTCGCACCCGACACGCCCTTGGAGACGCAGAAGCCCGAGGCCCAGGAGCGATAGCCCTCCTTGAGCGGCTGGAAGGTGCAGGGGATGCCCATCGAGCGCACCTTCGTGACTGCCGGCGACCACATTGACTGGATCACGGTTTCACCCGAGGCCATCAAATTGACGCTCTCGTTGAAGTCCTTCCAGAAGGCGCGGAACTGACCGGCCTTCTTGGCCTCGGTCATCACCTTCATGGTGAGATCGATCTCTTCCTTGGTCATGTTGCCCTTGTCGGCATATTTGTACTTGCCGGTGGCTTCGACGACCATCGCGGCGTCCATGATGCCGATCGAGGGGATGTTGAGGATCGACGCCTTGCCCTTGAATTCGGGATTGAGCAGCTCGGACCAGGAGCTGATCGGCCGCTTGATCAGGTCGGGACGGATGCCGAGCGTGTCGGCGTTGTAGACGGTGGGGATCAGCGTGACGAACTCGGTCGCCGAGGTGGCGAACTTCTTGGAGTCCTTGCCTTCGAGATAGAGCACCTTCCAGGGCGCGGTGCCCTGGTTGCCGATCTTCTTGCCGCCGGGCGTCTGGCCCTTGGTGAAGACCGGCGTGATGTTGTCGAACTCCTTGATCTTCCTGGCGTCGAGGGCAAGGATGTTGCCGGACGGCACCAGCTTCTTCAGCGAGAAATATTCGGTGTCCAGCACGTCGAAGGAGTTCGGCTGGGTCATCACGCGCTTGGTGACGTCGTCGGTGGTCGCGGTGATGTATTCGATCTTGATGCCGGTGTCTTTCAGGCACTGCTTGGAGATGTCGTCACCCTCGTTCACGGCGGTGCCGAGATAGCGCAGCACTTTCGCATCGGCCGACTTCACATAGGGAAAGCCGGTGATGGCGCCGGAGCCGGCGGCAAGGCCGGCGAGACCCGCGGTGCCCTTGAGCAGCGTGCGGCGGCTGACGCCCTTTGTCCTGGTGGTCTCGGTCATATCAGTCACTCCTCTGTTGCGCATTCCAGTGATCGATCGGCGCTATTGCAGGCGCTGCGCCTTGGCGGGATCCCAGGTGGCCAGCACGCGATCGCCCGGTCGGAACGGGTGAACGTCGAAGGCAGCCTCGGGGAGGTGGGAGAACAGGGCGGTGCCGTCGTCGAGCGTGAGCGAGACGGCGATGTAGGAGCCCTGGTACTCGGTCTGGGTCAGCAGCGCCGGCGCGCCGTACGCACCGTCGGCGAACGGCACGATGCCGAGCTGATCGGCGCGCACGGCGATGAGGTTGCCGGCGTCGCTGAGGACGTTGTGGCCGCCGATGAAGCGCGCCACGAATTCGGTGCGGGGATGGTGGAAGATGTCGCGGGCGGTGCCCTGCTGCTCGATCTTGCCGTGGTTCATCACCACGATGTGGTCGGCGAGCGCCATCGCCTCTTCCTGGCCGTGGGTGACCTGAATGAAGCTGATGCCGAGCTCGCGCTGCAGCCGCTTCAGCTCGCCGCGCATCTTCACCCGCAGGAACGGATCGAGCGCGGAGAGCGGCTCGTCGAGCAACAGGATCTGCGGCTCGGTGATCAGCGCGCGGGCGAGCGCGACACGCTGCTGCTGGCCGCCGGAGAGTTGCGCCGGCAGCCGGGCCGCATAGGGGGTCATGGCCACCAGCTCGAGCAGTTCGCCGGCACGCTTGTGCCGCGTCGCCCGGTCGATCCCGCGCATTTTCAGGGCGAATGCCACGTTGTCGAGCACGGTCAGATGCGGAAACAGCGCGTAGGACTGGAACATCATCGCGGTGCCGCGCTTGGCGGGCTCGAGATCGGTGACGTTCTGCGCACCAAGGATGATATCACCCCCGCTGACCGCCTCATGGCCTGCGATCATGCGCAGGGTCGAGGTCTTGCCGCAGCCGGAGGGGCCGAGCAGGCAGCAATAGGTGCCGGCCGGGATCTTGAGGTTGACGTCGTCGACCGCCAGCGTCGTGTCGTAGCGCTTGGTGACGGCGACCAGTTCGAGAGCGGCAGGAGTGGCCATGGCGTGTCCGCTGGGAGGGCGATGCTCCGGCTTTCTCCGCAAGGTCCGTGCCAACCGCCCGGAGACTGCCGAATTCCAAAACTGTGCAGTGGAGTCAGGTCGTTAGATCGAATCCGGCGCAGCGGCGCGGCTCGCCGGGTCGGCAGTAATATGCACACAAAATGTGCTCGGATTGTATAAAGTTTCGCCTGTGATTGGATACAGCTGGTCGACTACCATGCGGGGCCGAACGTCGCCGATCGAGCCCTCAAACCCAAGCCCCTCGAACCGATGGCCGCCAAGACCCGCCAGAAATCCGATGCGCCAGACGCGAGCGATCGCGTCAGCCGGATCAGGGAGGGCGTGACCGCGGCGATCCTCGAGCATCGTCTGCTGCCGGGCACGAAGCTCGGCGAGGACGAGATCGGCGAGATCTACGGCGCGAGCCGCACGCTGGTCCGCACCGCGCTCCAGCAGCTCGCGCATGAGGGCATCGTCAACATCGAGAAGAACCGCGGCGCCTTCGTCGCGCGCCCGACGCCCGCCGACGCGCGCGAAGTGTTCGAGGCGCGCCGCCTGATCGAGCCCACCATCGTCGACCACGCGTGTGAGGCGGCGTCGCCGGCATGGCTCGAGCGCCTCGGCCGACATCTCACTGAAGAGCGCGAGGCGGAACTGCGCGGCGACGCGCGCGCCTCGGTCCGCCTCTCCGGCGAATTTCACAAGCTCGTCGCCGAGATGAGTGGCCACAGCATCTATCTCGGCTTCCTCAAGGAGCTAATCGCGCGCTCCTCGCTGATCATCCTGCTCTATCGCCGCCACGACACGCCGGCCTGCGGCACCGATCACCACGCCGGGATCGTCGCGGCGATCCGCAAGCGCGACAAGCAGGCTGCCCGCGCGCAGATGCTGTCGCATCTGAACGAGATCGAAGCCGAGCTGTTCCTGAAGGATCCCGCCGCCGACGAGACGCGGCTCGCGGATGTGCTGGGCACCTAAGCGAGCCGCACGGTCTTCTATGGCAGCGAAGATCCTTCGTTTCGCCTGACGATCTTCAGCACGAGCAAACCAGCGCCAAGCACCAGGAAGAGGACGCCGACGAATGTCGTGCCGCTGGATTCAAAGGTCACGCCGACCGCGGTCAGCAGGCATCCGATGATGATTGCGAAGAGTCCGCCGAGCTTCTTGACCAGCAGGACGTGTCCGTCACTCGTTTGTGTCACCATGTTACGCCTCGTCATTTGAGATGCTGCAAAATCCCCTCTGCCAAAAATCCCCCTGCCAAGTGCCCGCAGTCGCGTAGATCGCGCAGGATCGTACTCCTGAGCGAAGACGTTGCAATCTGTCGTTGATCACGCGCCTGGTCGGATATTCGCGTTTTGATTTGAGTTCGACGCATGTGCGGCAGTCGCGCTTACCCATTGTCTGTAGAGCCTAACGCCGGGCAGGTCGCTCATCGCGTCGTATGGCTGATTTGCATAATCTCCTGTGGTTGCAAATTGACTCGATGCGGTTTGCGGGCATCAATCCGCAGATAACATCGCACACCGCGCGGCTGGCTGATTTTCGCTCCGGCAACTTGCGGCCAGAACTGCGCAGCGGCGTATCTGCGTGGAGATTGGATATGCGGGATTTGACCACGCCGGCCGGACTCTTCAGAGTCGCCGCACTGCTCATGTCGGTTGGAACGAGCCTCTGTCTCTGGTCGCAAACGCGGGCCCAACAGGACTCCGCCGTTCTGTTCCGCAACGTCCGGATATTCGACGGAAAGAGCGGTGCGCTCTCCGCCGCGTCCAATGTTCTCGTCAGGAACACGAAGATCGAGAAGATATCGACCGCGAACATCACGGCTGACGCCCAGGCAATCGACGGCGGCGGCCGGGTGCTGATGCCGGGGCTGATCGACGCGCATTGGCACGCGATGCTGGTCCGTCCGACGCCGGCCGCGGCCCTCGGCGACGTCGGCTACAACAATCTGCTCGCCGCGAGCGAGGCGACCGCGACGCTGATGCGCGGCTTCACCACGGTGCGCGACATGGGCGGGCCCAGTTTCGGCCTCAAGCGGGCGATCGACGAGGACCTCGTCGCCGGTCCGCGCATCTATCCCTCCGGTGCCATCATCACCATCACCAGCGGCCATGGCGACTTCCGGCAGCTCTCCGATCTGCCGCGAACCATCGGCGGCATGCTCAGCCGCATGGAGCAGGTCGGCGGCAGCATGGTCGCCGACAGTCCCGACGAGGTGCGTGTTCGCGCGCGCGAGCAGCTCATGCAGGGCGCCTCGCAGGTCAAGCTCACGGCGGGCGGCGGCGTCGCGTCGCCCTTCAGTCCGCTCGACGTCTCCACCTTCACCGAGCCCGAGCTGCGCGCGGCGGTCGAAGCCGCCGACAATTGGGGCACCTATGTCGCCACGCACGCCTATACGCCGGTCGCGATCCAGCGCTCGATCGCAGCCGGCGTGAGATGCATCGAGCACGGTCATCTCATGGACGAGGCGAGCGCGAAGCTGATCGCGGAGAAGGGCATCTGGCTCAGCACCCAGCCGTTCCTGGATATGTCCATGGCTGCCGCGCTCGGACCTGCGGAGCAGGACAAGATGCGGCAGGTGGTCACCGGCACCGACCGCGTCTATGCGCTGGCGAAAAAGTACGGCATCAAGACCGCGTTCGGCACCGACGTCCTGTTCTCGAAGGCATTGGCGGACAGACAGGGCTCGATGCTGGCCGCACTGACGCGCTGGTACACGCCGGCCGAAGCGCTGGCCATGGCGACGTCGGCCAATGCCGAATTGCTGAGCCTGTCGGGTCCGCGAAATCCCTATCCCGGCAAGCTCGGCGTGGTCGAGGAGGGCGCGCTCGCCGATCTCCTGCTGGTCGACGGCAATCCGCTCGACAACATCACCCTCGTTGAAGATCCCGCGAAGAATTTCGTCGTGATCATGAAGGGCGGCAAGGTCTACAAGAATATCGTTCCGCGCTGAAAACTGTTTCCCAAAAAAGTTGCGGCCAGCCATTGGGGGATGGCTGGCCGCGCGCGAACCGGTCTGGGACGGGGAGGGGTGGGGATGTGACCGGGTCGCGTAACTCGCTTGTTCCTGACTGCTAGTCCCTGGCGCTGGCGGTGGAGACCGCCGGCCGGGTATCGCCGAGCGAGACCCAGACATTGGGATCGCTCTGCGACTGGCGCTTGACGAAGCGGTAGCCGGTCTCCGTCCAGGCAACGACGTTCTCGTTCTGATTGTCGAGAACGAACTCGCCCTTGTCGGTCTTCACCGTCAGCACCGCGTGCCCTTCGCCCTTCTTGTCGCGCACGACGGTGATGAGCAGCGCCTCGCGAGGCCAGCCGGCATCCATCAGCATCTTGCGCTTCAACAGCACGTAGTCTTCACAGTCGCCGTAACCGTCCGATGGCAGCGACCACTTCTCGATCACGCCCCAGTGCTCCTGGTCGGTCAAAGGCTTGACGGTCTCGTTGACCCAGCGATTGACCTTGACGAGGTCGCGCCATGCGGTCTGCGACATCACGATGTCGCGCGGCTGCGTCGGCCCGCCCTGGCACTGAGCGGCATTGTCCGCACAGAACTCGACCCAGCCGATCGGCGCACGCGTGGTGTCGCCGAGGCTCGCGTAGAGCAGACGGTTCTCACCGGCCTGCACTGTCGCGCTGATTCCGAAGAGCATGGCGGCGATCGCCAGCCTCTTCCCCTGTCCCCTGAAATCAAACATTGCGGCCCCCGTTTCTTGTTGGGACCACATTTCGCACGGAGCTTTTGCGTTGCCGCTAAGTCAGCCAAGTCAAGTCGAGACGAATGCAAGTAAAACAAGCGGCGAATTCGATCTATACTTGAATCGAATTCGAATAAAATTTGAAATGACTGCAATTGATTCAAGTTTTATCGATTAACGCGGAAACGCTGGCGGAACGGCCGTTCCGAGGCGCAAAGGGGTCCCGCGTTAACCCGCGCAGACCCGTCCCCGCGCACGAAAAAGGCGGCGTCCGCATCGCGGAGGCCGCCTTTGAGGCTGGAAAATCAGTGGTTTTGGCGCGCTTTCGCTTTACCGCGCGGTAACGCTCTCTTCGAGTGTCTCGATCGGCTGCTCGTGCATGAACTCCAGCGCGAAGCCGTCTTCGAGGTTCCGGACCACGCGGCCCTGGACCCGGCCGAGCAGCACGATCGATTTCAGTGGCGGGCGGTTCTCGGCGGCGATGGCCGCGCCCGACAGCGACAGGTCGATGATACGGCAGGTCATCTTGGTGCCGTCCTCGAGCGTCAGCACCGCGATCGGGTTGCGCGGCACGATACGGTCGTGGCGGCGATCCTCCGGCAGGTTGAGGATGTCGCGGTTGGCGAGCCAGGTGAGCTGGGCGGCGAGCTTGTCGCGCTTCCTGGGCGTCGCCCCGATCGTCATGGCGAAGCCATTGTCGATGATACGGGTGATCTTGCCCTCGACGCGGCCGATATGGTCGAGATAGGCGACCACGCGGTCGCCGACATTGCCGATGCCGGGGGCGAGCAAAGCGAGGCCGCCCGGCGACATGTTGATCACCTGGCAAGGGAATTCCCGGCGGTCCGGCAGCATGTAGCGGCCGAGCAGGTGCACCTTGACCCGCTGGAAACGCCGACGTTCCTCGGCGGCCGGAAGAAATTTTTTGTTCGCCAACGCCATTTTCACAACCCGACCCCCCGCCTGGCGGAGTCCGGGACGACCCTAAGGTGCATAGGGTTAATGCCGCGTTAGGATCGGGTGCAGCGATGTTGGACGCACGCAATACGCGCGAAAAGCCTCATCAGGGGCGGGCAGGCCGGCCACCGTCAGCGCGACCGGGGTCGAGGGCGGCCGGTCAGGCCTGCCTTGCCCCCCGCCGATACAGCCACAGCAGCAGCGCCAGCAGCACCGCGGCCGAGAGGCCGAGCGACCAGTGAATGCCGATCGCCGCGCCGAACAGCCCGACGGTGATGCCGCTGAAGGCCCGCATCCCGAGCCCGGCCATATTATAAAGGCCGACGACGCGGCCGCGGATGTCGGGCGGCGCGTTCAGCTGCACCAGCGCCTGCGCCATGGTGTTGAAGGACAGTTCGAAGAACCCCGCAAAGAACAGCAGCACGATCGCGATGGGATAGATCCGCACCGCGGCGAAGCCGAGCAGCGCGGCGCTCCACAGCATCGCCAGCATGATCGCGGTGCGCGGCGTGCCCTTCAACCGCCCCCAGGATTCCAGCGCGATGCCGGCGAGCAGCGCGCCGGCGGCGTCGGCCGCGAGCAGCACGCTGTAGGACACGCCGGGATCGCCATGGCCGAGATCGCCGGCAAAGCCCGGCATCTGGGCGTGATAGGCGTTGCCGATCATGAAGGAGGTGAGGCCGGCGAGCCACGTCATCGCCGTCAACACCGGCTGGGTGCCGATGGCGCGCATCGTCAGCACGATGTCGGCGAGACCGCGCACGGCGAAGCGCCGTACCGCGACGCTCTTGTCGCGGACCGGCGCCCAGAACAGCCAGATCAGCATCGGCAGGTAGAACAGCGTGTTGAAGATGATGCCGTGCGAGGTGCCGAGCGTCAGCATGATGACGCCGCCGACCGCCGGGCCCACCAAAATGCCGAGATAGCGCGCCATCGCGTTCAGCCGCACCGCGCTCGGAAGATCGGCCGGGCCGACGAGGTCGTAGAGCAGCAGCTGGTTCGGCGTCTGCCACAACACGCCGGCGCAGCCGTGGATCACCAGCAGCAGCATCGCGTGCCACATCTGGATGCTGTCGGTGATGAAGAAGAAGCCCCAGCCGCTCGATGCCACGATGAACAGCAGCATGCCGCACTGGATGATGCGGCGCGGATCGAACCGGTCGGCGAGCCCGCCGACGGCGACGGAGAACAACAGGAACGGCAGCCAGTGCGACAGCACGGCAAAGCCTCCCAGCGTCGGCGAATGGAATTTCTGGAACACCACCCAGTAGCTGATCACGTGCTCGATATTGTCGGCCATCATCGCCAGCACGTAGGCGATGAACTGGAGACGATAAGGCACGGACTTCATCGCCGCGAACGAACCGGACGCGACCACGGGATTTTGGGGAAGGGGGTTCAAGGGGCACCTGGGTGGGACTTAAGTCGTCCCTACACGGTCGGCGCCGACCGCTCAAGACACTTGGGTGTGCTTGGAGATCAGCCATGCACTGCGGCCACAAGCACCACCGTCATCCTTCGAGGCTTCTCCTTGCGACGCAGACGCGTCGCAAGGCTCGCACCTCCAGCGACAACCGCTTTGCGGTTGCGCGGGGATGACGGTTGAGCTTGTGGCAGGCAGGCGCTGTAGCCTGGATGGAGCGCGGCGAAATCCGGGTCCGCTGCTCCCGCGTGTCGCTTTGCTCATGCGGGCTGCGAGACTTGCGCTTGGCACGACTGCGCATCTCACATACGCTTTGCCTCAGCCCGCGCCAATCAATCATAACAGACGGGCATCGAGGACACACCATGGAGCACATCCGCGTCTGCACCCACGCAGGACCGGGCTCGGAGCCTGTGATCCGCACCGTGCCGTGGCCGAAGGTCGGCCGCAAGGCTGCGCTGATCAAGATCGGCGCCTGCGGGGTCTGCGGCACCGACCTGCACATCCTCAAGGGACACTGGCCGAAGCCGCTGCCCTGGCCGTTCACGCTGGGCCATGAGCTCGGTGGAATCATCGTCGAATGCGGCGACGAGTTCACCGAAGACTTCATGAGCAAGCCGTTGACCGTCGGCTCGAAGGTGATGATCCCGCCGCTGATGCCGTGCGGCCGCTGCTATTACTGCATCCATTATCCGCAGACCGCCAACAAGTGCCTGACGCCGGTCTATTACGGCCGCTATCTCGGCTTCGACAAGGCGCCGCACATGTGGGGCGGCTGGGCCGAATATGTCTATGTCGACCTCGACATGCTGCCGGGCACCAAGATTTACAAGCTGCCCGACGACATGTCGTTGCGGCTGGGCGCGCTGTCGGAGCCGCTGACTTCCTGCATCCGCGCCTTCAACCGCGCCAGCCGTGCCGGCGGTTTTTCCTGGGGCGACACGGTGGTGATCCAGGGCTCCGGCCCGATCGGCATTCTCGCAGTCGCGGCCGCAAAAGAGATGGGGGCAGGGCGGGTGATCTGCGTCGGCGCGCCGGAGGAGCCGCGGCTCAAGCTCGCGCGTGAGTTCGGCGCGGAGGCGACGGTGAATATCGACGAGCTGAAGTCACCGCAAGAGCGCATCGCGCACGTGCGCGAGATCGTCGGCGGCTTCGGCGCCGATCTCGTGATGGACTGCTCGGGCCATCCGACCGCCGGCCCCGAAGGCATCGAGATGCTGCGCGACGGCGGCACCTATGTCGAGATGGGCCAGTTCACCGATGCCGGCTCGATCGAGACCTCATGGCATCGCATCTGCACCAAGGACCTCAACGTGCTCGGCTCCTGGGGCTTTACCGGCAACGACCTGCCGCTCGGCGTGGACATGCTCTACCGCACGGCGGGCAAATACCCCTGGCTGAAGATGCAGACGATTTACCCGTTCACGGAAGAGGGCGTCGCGCAGGCGGTGAGGGATGCGATGGCGATGAAGACGGTGAAGTCGACGATCGTGCCGTGGCCGGAACTGGTGGAGTGAAGATCTGTAGCTCGGATGAGCGAAGCGATATCCCGGGCCTTGGCGGGGATTTCCTGCTTCCGCGACCCAGACGGCAATCTATTGGAGGCTACGCGGAGATCTGAGCAGGAGCGATGCCCCAAAAGTTCCATCCGATATCCCCGAACTATCCACGCAGAGGTGAAACTTAGGCCCAAGTTCCGACTTTCACTTCGCGGGAGAGGTGCCGTGAAGCAAATCCTGAAACCTGTCACTTACATCCTGGCTGCGATCTACTTCCTGGTGGATGCGGTCTTCATGGCCGTGGCGAGGCCGATTGGGCGCTGGATCGGGCGGCATTTCGAATTCAGGCGATTGCGCGCCTGGATCAAATCGCTGCCGCCTTATCCGTCGCTCGCCTTGTTCTCCGTGCCCGTCGTTCTTCTGGAGCCGGTCAAGCCGGTTGCTGCGTACCTCGCCGCAACCGGTCAGGTCCTGAGCGGTGCCGTGACTTTCATTGTCGGCGAATTGCTCAAGCTGGTGCTGGTCGAGCGCCTGTTTCATCTCACGCGCGACAAGCTGATGCGAATTCCCGCTTTTGCCTGGACGTACGGAAAATACGCCGCGGCGAAGGCGTGGCTGCAGGCGACCGAAGCCTGGCGCGCCATCCGAGCCCTGGCCCGCGCGGCCAAGAACATCGTTGCGCGCGCAAGAGCCAAGCTGGTCGGCAGCTTCAGCAAACTGGCGACCTCCAGGGATTAAGGTCGCGCCAGGCGCGTTGCTCGCTACGCGAGTTTGCGCGCCGCGGCGGTTGCCTTGTCGCCCGTGTTCGGCGTGCCGGTCGGCTCGATCAGCATCAGGTGAACCTCCTCGCGCGCCACCGGGCGATGCTCGACACCTTTGGGCACGACGTAGAGCTCACCCGGACCGAGCGTCACCGTGCGATCCTGCAATTCGATGTCCAGATTGCCCTTCAAGACGAGAAAGAAATCGTCGGTGTCGTCGTGCTTGTGCCAGGTGAATTCGCCCTTCACCTTCACCACCATCACGTCGCAATCGTTGAAGGTCGTAATCGTGCGCGGAGACCAATAATCCCCAAAGGTCGCGAGCTTGTCGGCAAGCGATATGCTGTCGGTCATGTTTCACCCGTTGCTCTCTCGTGAGGCACGATTTGGGATCAAGTGGCGGGCGCGACAAGACTTGCATCCGGTCAATCGCGTGATCCTGGCTGGCGAGATCCAAGGGGCGCCGGCTAAGTCGGCGGGGCGCCGCTCCCCGTATCGATCTCGCTTTCCTTCACCACCGCCGCACCCACCACCTTCGTGCCCTCCAGCTCCCGCACGATCCGCTCATCGGGCCCCACGACGCCGAGATCGAATTCGCGATCCGGCGTGACGAGGATCATGCGCTGGCCGACGATCACGACCACCGTCATGTTGCTGGTCTCGCCTTCGACGGCCCATGCGCGGATGTCGTCGGCGTAGGGCTGCTTGCGCCAGGCGTCGGGAAAGCCCGGGTCGGATCGGACTTCGATACCATCCTCGGACGTGGTCAGGACCAGCTTCGACCGGCTCGGCTTCCAGCGCTCGTCGAGGAGATCGTTGACCAGCCACAGGCAGGCGAAGTTCTCGCATTCGGCCGGCCGCTCGGCGTAGATCGCGCAGCCGCGGCCGGGCTTGCAATGCCGGCACCAGGCATTCGCGGGCTTGGCCAGCGCTTCGATGGCCATCACCTTGCAGCAGAGCGTGCAATCGCCGCAGGTGCGTTTGACGGAAGAGATCATGCGCGCATTCCCAGCACGTCCAATCGCGCACAATTTAAGCGAGGCGGCCGCGAAAATCAGCCGCTTTGGAGCAAAAGCTCACTATATGCAGCAAAACGGACCGGAAACGCTGCATGTAGTAGGTCGGGCCGCCGGTAAGCTTATTCGCGATGTCGCCAAAGCCATGCGTCATAGGCATGGTGATTTGCCCGCGCTTGGCGTAAAGAGCGTCCAAATCAAATCACCACGCGTGCGGCCGGACCATTTGCCGAGCACGCAGCTTCAGGTCGCGCGGCTCGACGTTCCGCGCCTGGACCAACCAAGGTTTATCCCGTGTCATTCCCGACCATGAGTCCGCCGCTCGCCCGAGCTTTGGCCGAGCGCAACTACGACCGTCCGACCCCCGTTCAGCTCGCCGTGCTCACCGAGGAGGCCGCAGGCCGCGACCTCCTGGTCTCGGCCCAGACCGGCTCCGGCAAGACCCTCGCTTACGGACTGGCCCTGGCCAAGGATCTGCTTGACGGTATCGAGCGGTTCGAGCGGGCGGGCGCGCCGCTCGCCCTGATCGTGGCGCCGACCCGCGAGCTTGCCTTGCAGGTTCAGCGCGAACTGGCCTGGCTGTACGAGCATGCTGACGGGCGCGTCGTCTCCTGTGTCGGCGGCATGGATCCGCGGCGCGAGCAGCGCGAGCTGGCGGCCGGCGCGCACATCGTCGTCGGCACGCCGGGCCGGCTGTGCGATCATTTGCGCCGCGGCCGTCTCGACATCTCCGAATTGAAGGCCGTCGTCCTCGACGAGGCCGACGAGATGCTCAATCTCGGCTTTCGCGAGGACATGGAGTTCATCCTCGAGACCACGCCGGAGACGCGCCGCACCCTGTTGTTCTCGGCGACCTTTCCGCGCGGCATCGTCGCGCTGGCCAAGCAATATCAGCAGCAGGCGTTCCGGATCGAGGTCGCGGGCGACGAAGGCGGTCACGCCGATATCGAGTATCGCGCGATCCGGATCGCTCCCGCCGATGTCGAGCACGCGGTGGTCAACGTGCTGCGCTTCTTCGAGGCGCCGAGTGCCCTGGTGTTCTGCAGCACGCGCGATGCCGTCCGGCATTTGCAGGCGGCACTGCTGGAGCGCGGCTTCTCCGTCGTCGCGCTATCGGGCGAATTGACGCAGAACGAGCGGACCCTGGCGCTCCAGTCGCTTAGGGACGGGCGTGCCCGCGTCTGCGTGGCAACCGACGTCGCCGCCCGCGGCATCGACCTGCCGAGCCTTGACCTCGTCATTCAGGCCGATCTGCCCAACGACGCCGAAGTCATGCAGCATCGCTCGGGCCGTACCGGCCGTGCGGGGCGAAAGGGCACGAGTGTCCTGCTGGTGCCGCCCGCACGGCGGCGGCGTGCGGAGCTGCTGCTCAATCTCTCAGGCATCGACGCGGTCTGGGGAACGGCACCCCAGGCGGACGAGATTCGCAAGCTCGATCACGAGCGCATGAAGGACGTGCTCTTCACCGAGGAGACGACCGCCGACGATCTGGTGCTGGCGCAGGCGCTATTGGCCGAACGGTCGCCCGAGGATATCGCCGCGGCGCTGGCGCGGCTCTATCGCGCGCGGCTCCCGTCGCCAGAAGACATCATCGATCCCGGCGAGCGGGCTGGCCGGCCGCGTGACGATCGCGGTCGCGACAATGTCCGGGCCCAGGGCGGCGATGATCGCCCCGAAAGAGCCCGCCCCAAATCGGGGAAATCGTCGTCGAAGCACGGCATGGCGGAGGGTAGCGTCTGGTTCCGGGCCAACATCGGACGAAGAAAGAATGCGGAAGCACGCTGGCTGTTGCCAATGATTTGCCGTCGTGGCGGCATCGACAAGGGCGACATCGGCGCCATCAAGATCATGGACACGACAACCGAGTTCGAAATTTCCGAGCGGGTCGCGGACTCCTTCGCTGCCAAGATCAAGCGTCCGGACAAGGAAGACAATATCCGCCTCGAGCCGATGGCGGATGCGCCGCAGCGGCAAGCGCCTTCGGAAGAGCGGTCAAAGCCGCCTCGGCGCGAGAGCGGTGACAGTGATCATCGTGAACGTCGCGACGATCGCCCGCGCGAGGCGGGATTCAAGCCGCGCAGCAAGGCTTTCGGCGAGCGCGGGCCGAAATTCGACGATGCTCCTGCTTTCGGGAAGAAAAAGAAGCATAAGAACAAGCCCGGCCACGCCGGACAGCCGCCTGCGGTCACTGCGTGGCCTGTGAAGGGCGCGCCCGGAAAGAAGGCAAAGAAGAAGCATCGGGGCTGAAATACCCCGCGTGTCCTGGCCGGAACGAATGAACGCCGCTGGCACGAACCAGCGGCGTTCCCGCAAGATCGGGTGGGCTTAGCGGCCGCCGCCACCACCGCCGCCGCCTCCGCCACCACCACCGCCGCCGGCATCACGCATCGCCGAATTGTAGCGAGGGTCGGTCTGCTTCATGTAGATCGGCGAGGTATCGTGAGTGAGGCGAACGACGCGTCGTCCGGCCTGCTGCTGCGGCACTTCGACAAAGCCGGCGCAGCCCTCGAAGAAGGCCGTGTCGCAGCCATAGGTCCGCAACTGCACCGCGTTGGCGCTGGTCGCCGTGAACGCGGTCGCCGCAACGCATGCAATGAAAGCAACTTTCGACAATGAGAGTCTCATTAAATTCTCCAGCCTCGGGTCGGCGAGACCGGAACGGCTCGCACGAACCTTCGACGGAAGCTGATCGAAACCGGTTCGAGCCGGTGGCTTCACGCCCGCGTGAGCGGGGAATCGGACGGCGAGCTCATGTGCCGGCGCTCGACCGCTCCGTGAGATCGCGGAGCATGTAGGTCGCGCTGGCGCCGTAGGATTCGAGCTTTGCGCGCAGCTCCGCATCCGCCGTGACGGGCCGAAAGCCGAAACGTTCCCACAGCGGCCGCGTGGCGTAGACCGAGACCAGCGCGAGAGCCGCGATGCCCGACGCGCGCGCCAGGTTCTCGATCGTTTCGACATAGGCACGCGCTATGCCGCCACGATGATCCGGCAGCACGGCGACGTCGTGCACGTAGAGGCAGTCCGCGTCATCGGGCAGTCGTTCGAGGAATCCATCGAGCGGCGGAATCCGGTGCCGACGCCAGGGATGCGATATCCCGTAGCCGGCGATCTCGTCGTCCGCGATGAGCACACGGCAGCCATCGGGATAGAGCCGCATCTTCTCCGCGAACACCTCGAGGCGTTCAGGCAGACCAGGATGGATGCGCGCTGCGATCGCGCCAATCGCGGGCAGGTCGGAGGCGTGCGCGGGACGCCAATGCAGCTTGCTCATGTCGGTCCGTCTCACTCATTCCAGTTTATTCCGGCGCAATGATGCGTGCAGCGAAAAATTTCTTTGCCGCGCTCAAAGGAATACGACGGCTCGCGCGGCGTCCTACCCATGCAAGCCAATTGCATGACAGGAGAGATCATGACGACATCCCCGATCCGCCTCGCGCTCACGCTCGCCGTGTCGCTCGCAATCATTCCCGCCGCGTTCGCCGCGCCGCCGACGAAAACCGGCAAGACCGACAAGGGCAGCGTGCTCACTGACGCCAAGGGCATGACGCTCTACACCTTCGACAAGGACGCGGACGGCAAGTCGGCCTGCAACGGTCCGTGTGCGACGAACTGGCCGGTGCTGAAGGCCGAGGCCAGCGATGCCGCCGGCGACGGCTACACCATCATCACGCGCGACGACGGCTCCAGGCAATGGGCCTACAAGGGCAAGCCGCTCTATACTTTCGCCAAGGATACCAAGCCCGGCGACATCACCGGCGACGGTTTCCTCAACGGCGCCTGGCATCTGGCGATGCCGTGAGCGATTGACAGCACGGGCCGGGGATCGCCGTGGCAGGCGATGTCCGGCCCGATAGCGCAGGCGGCGTGTCGCGCGAGGGACTCTATCGCGCCGGGGGAGGGCTGGCGGCCGCTTCCGGCAGTTCCGGCGTCGCGTCCTTGGGGTCGTACCAGCTTGCCGCGTCCGAGCGCCAGATGTGAGCGCGCGCGGGGCCCGCGACCGGCGTATCCAGGCATCCCATGCGCAACAGCACGTTCGGCTGCGCGATCCGTTCCGCCATGATGTGCGAGCCGCAGCGGGTGCAGAAGCGGCGGAATTTGCCGGGCGAGGACTCGAACGCGGCGAGCAGCTCGTCGCCGCGCACCCACCGGAACGCCGCGCGTGGCACCGGCATCACGCTGGAAAACGCCGAGCCGTGCGTCTTGCGGCAGGTCTGGCAATGGCAATGCACGAAGGGCGAGGGCTCCGCATCCACTTCATACGCAACGGCGCCGCACAGGCAACTTCCGGTCAGCATGCTCTTCCCATAGATCAAATCCTTTTGGAGCGCACAGCTTAGCCGCGCGGGCCGCGCCGGTGAAGCTGTCAAAACGAACTCGCCAGCCCGTGCGCGAACTGCAATGATGGCGCGGAGCACGCGCAAGTTCGCCTGCATGCCTTGTAATCGGCGGATTCATCGCCATTTCGAGCTGACACCCAGCAAAAAGGCATTTCGAATGAAATTCCGTGTCGGATTCGAAATGCTCTACGATTTCCCGCAACCGACTCCGATGATCATGGTGCTGGGCACGCATTTCACGCGCGCCTCCGATGTCATCGTGCCGGACTTCCTGACCACCACGCCTGCGGTCGAGATCACGCCCTATCGGGACATGTTCGGCAATTGGTGCAGCCGCATGGTCGCGCCGGCCGGTCGCATGCGCCTTGCAGCAGATGGCGTGGTTCGCGACAGCGGCCTGCCAGATCCGGTGGTTGCGTCGGCGGTTCAGCACAGGATCGAGGAGCTGCCTTCCGATACGCTGGTTTATCTGCTCGGCAGCCGCTACTGCGAGACCGACCGGCTCTCGGAGATCGCCTGGAAGCTGTTCGAGAAGACGCCTCCGGGGTGGGCGCGGGTGCAGGCGATCTGCGATTTCGTTCACTGCCACATAGCTTTCGGCTACGAGCATGCGCGCGCGACCAAGACGGCGTGGGAGGCATACCAGGAGGGCAAGGGCGTCTGCCGCGACTATGCCCACCTCGCCATTGCGTTCTGCCGCTGCATGAACATTCCCGCACGGTATTGTACCGGCTATCTGAGCGACGTCGGCACGCCGCAGCCTTGGGCGGTGGGCGATTTCGCCGGCTGGTTCGAGGCCTTCATCGGCGGGCGCTGGCACACTTTCGACCCGCGCAACAACGTGCCGCGGCAGGGCCGCGTCCTGATCGCTCAGGGGCGCGATGCCTGCGACGTTCCGATCACGCAGACCTTCGGCCCGAACGAGCTGGTCAGCTTCAAGGTCTGGACCGACGAGATCGCATGATGCTCGGTCATTTCCATTCGCCGGCGAGCTTGGCTCACGCAGCCGGCGCCGGCACCAGTCCGTAGCGCAGCATTGTCTCTTTCATCTTCACGGGATCGGGTGGCGCGCCGGCCGACAGGAGCGCTGCCATCTCGGTGAAATATTGCGGTCCCAGCACCCCGGGGCTCAGGATGCACAAGCATGTCGCAGGCCCCGCCGAACGGTTGGTAAAGCCGTGCACGATGCCGCGCTTGATGAAGACTGAGGCTCCGGGGCCAACATCGGTCTGCTGGCCGTCGATCGTCCAGGTCGAGACGCCGGACAGCCCGTAGATCGTTTCGTCCCAGCGGTCGTGATAGTGCGGGATCGGCATCCGCGCATTCGGCTGCAACGTCATTTCGAAGATGTCGACGCTGCCGCCGGTGTCGTCCTTGCTGTGCAGGAAGCGGAGCTCGAGCGTACCGAAATTGATGATGTCGGGCATGGCTGCTTCGTCCAGGTGAGAGAGGCTGCATCGAGATTGTGGCGCTCGCTCGCGTCGAAACGAAATCTACCGCAGCCCTTCATACACCATCAGCCCGCGTAGACCGGCCAATTTGTCGCACAGGGTCCGTTGCAGGCCAACTTGCCGGCTGCGCAGGCGGTAGAACATTCCGGCTCAAACGGCTCCGGGGATCGACGCCTCTGAATAGCTCGCCGGCGCTGATCTGAAGTTGGCGCATGCAATTGCCGCAACTTTAAGGGCGCAGGATTCTCGCTGCGCCGCTTCGTCGCAATATTCGAATAAATTCAAAGCGAGAGTCCGAAAGCGAACCGAAGCGTCGATTGTCGTCGGCCATAGTTGGCTCCGGCAGGGGGCGAGAGCGGAATATCCGCAGCAGCATCCCACCATCGTGAAAGTAGGGGCAGTGGCGTCCCGTTGCAGCACGCACCTGGACGCGTCGGGGAGTCTTCAATCCATCATCTAGTTTCGCTTGAAAGGATGAAAGCCCGTGAGTGATGCCGATATGAAAGTCGAGACGAAAGCCGCTCCGCTGAATGGGACGGCGAACGGAAATACAAAGCTCAAGTTCGACATGCCGTTTTTCAACATCCAGGCGATCTTCGGCGATCTCGCCGCGCCGGCCGCGACACGGGCCAAGGCAAATTTCGAGCAGATGAAGGTGACGTCCGAGGAGATTACCGCGGCACTCTGCGACGCCTGTTCGACCAGTGCCAAGCGTTCCGCCGATTACGGCACCAAGGTCATCGAAATATCCAACGCCAATACCAGCTCCGCGCTGGAATTCTTCTCCCAGCTTGCGGATGCGAGGTCGTTTGCGGACCTCGTGAACCTCTCCACCGCCCACGGTCGCAAGACCTTTGAAGCGGCTTCCGCCCAGAATCGGGAGCTTTGGGATCTGGCCCAGAAGGTCGCGACCGAGACGGCCGAGCCGATCAAGAACAGCTTCAACCGGGTTCTGCATAGGGCTGCTTGAATCGAAGCTACTGGCCACGTGGATCGGCTGGACGAGCGTCTTCGCGAGAAGAGACGCCGTCCAGCCGATGGCGGCCAGCCTCGCCGTGAGGTGATGCCAAGCTGGAGGGAAATCAGGGATGGGTATGGTGATGATCAAGTGCCCGGAAACGGGGAGCGCTATTCCGACAGGCATCGAGGTGGATAGCGACAAGTTTCGCTGCAGCGCGGTCTTTTTCTCGCGCACCTATTGCCGGATGTGCGCGGCGACGCACGAGTGGTTCGCCAGGGAGGCCTGGGTCTACGAGTCGGTCTTGGCGAACGGGAAGTCCGGGGGCGGGCAGCCATTCCGCGCCGGCGCGGCGTGAAGGAGCCTTACCGCATCCTGCGACACGATCCGATCGATCCTGCGGCTCATCACCTTGTAGCATTCGCAAGCGACGACCTCGAGCCGTTGCCTGTCGATCTCGAGCTGGCCGCGCCGATTGGATTTGATGGCCCTTGATGCTCGCAGTGCGCTCACGACGTGCGTGACCGTGGTGCGCCGGACGCCGAGCAGTTCCGACAGCGTCTCCTGGGTCAGGGGCAGGATGTCACCGCCATCCGTCCGGTCGTGAATGTGAAGCAGCCAGCGGGCGAGGCGCGCTTCGACGGAGTGCAGCGCGTTGCAGGCCGCGACGTGCAGGAATTGCGTCATCATCGCCCTGGTGACAATCTGAACCGCGTTTGCGATGGCGGGACTGCGTTCGAGCGCCGCTTGAAATCGCGCGGGTGAGATCTGCAGTGCGGTCCCGGCCACGCGGACAACCGCCGTCAGGGGAGATCGGACGGGGCCGAGCGCCGTCATGAGTCCGACGGCGCCGTCGTTGCCGATCACCGCGGTTGCGGCCGTCTGTCCGTTCGGCAACTCCATGATGAGGGCGATCGCGCCGCTGCAGGGGAAGTAAAGGTGCTCGATCCGGTCGCCCGATCGAACGAGCACTGCGTCGTGCAGGAGCGGTACTTTCCGTAAATGCGGTGCAAGCAAAGCGAAGTCGGCCGGCGGTAACGCAGCTAACAGGCGATTACCAACTCTTGTCGCGCGCTCCATCACGGGAGTAGCCCCTCGACGGAGGCTCGGCGGCGGGCGAAAGCATCGTCACCGGCCGAGCCGCGTTGCCGCGCCGACACTTGCCACGGCAAGTGGACAAACGCACTTCGGCAGGTAAGGTTCCAATAACGGATCGCGCGCCGCGCGCCGACGCGGTCTGACCTTCAATCGACTCGCGCGCTGAAAACTTGGTCGGCCGTTTGCAAAGACTGCGCGCGCGACACGAGGGCTGCTCCTACCGCAACCCCTCATACACCATCAGTCCGCGTGCGATCTGCAATTTGCGGATGGCGCGCGGCAGTAGCTTCTCCGGCTGGTGCAGATAGCGCCAGGAGGTGAGGGTGAACGGGCCAAGCGCGCCGCATTCGTCGTCGAAGGGGGCGAGCACGCCGGTCACGCTCACGGGGGTGTGCGGTCGGGCGTTGAAAGGCAGCAGCAACAGTTCGAGATGCGCCTTGCTGCCGTCCTCGCGCGCGGCGGTGACGCCGGCGATGGCGCCGAGCGTCTCGTCGGCGACGACAGTCGTGATCTCCCCGATCTCGCTGCGGCTGGCCTCAGTGAACAGCGCCGCAAAGCTCTGGTCCTTGAGGTCGAGCCCGGCGAGCGCACAGACGCGCGTGCCGGCGACGCGGAACGGAAACCCGAGGTTCTGTTCGCAGGACAGCACGAAGATGTCACCGAGCAGGCCGCGGACTGCGGCCGGGTCGATGTCGGCCCGGTCGGGGGCCCGCGCCGCGCCGCGCTTCTTGTCCCAATACGCGAAGAATGCGCGGCTCGACGGATGTTTCATGACTGAACGCTTACCCCGGGACCACACCATGTGGGACAGACCTGTCCCGCTTCAGTGCACCCGCGATCCCTTCTGTTGTTGTGCAGGAGGGGATTTGCAGCGTCCATGCCGCAGGGGCGTTTTCACGCCTGTTAAGCCGGTCTTTGCGTTGTTAACGTTAAATTAACTATGCGCTTTGCGTGTCCCGCAGCCCCGCTATGGTGACCGCGGTCGCAAGCCTCGCCGCTTTTCTCCAGGTTCTCGGCGGGGCCTGTACACAGGCGTCAAACAGTTTGGTCACGGGCCGCGGGGAGGGGTGGGGATACACCTTAATCCCTGGGGGTACCGGAAGTCCGACACGGACAGGCAGGGCTTTCCCAGGGCCCTGCCTTTTCCTTTTTCAGGCACACTCTCTCGTGCCCCGGACGCAGCGCAGGCCGTTTCGTTTGCTCGCGAGGATATAGACGAAGAAGGCGGTTTGCATGGGCGTGAGGCAGATCGTTGCAGCTACCTAAAGTTGTGCAATTCGAACCCGCTGCCAATCTGGGTCCCGGCTCGGCGGCGCGTCACTTCGTGCCGCACCTTGTCCGGGACACGAGATCGGTCCGGATCGCTAAGGCTCCGTGTCCCGGACGCAGGGCAGCGCCTTAGCGATGCACTGCTGAGCCGGGACCCAGTGCCTCGCTCGGTTCGAGACGAGCCCTCTTCACGATTTCCTTTTGTGCACTTGCGCGAGGCCGGCAAAGGCGACTATCTCCAAGCGTATCGCTCCGATTGCGCCTGAAAGCGAAGCCGCCTTGGATTCCCCGCAAGATTCGCACGATGCTCAGCCGGACGTGCCGGCCCTTGTTGAGGCGGCTCCGCGCGAGCCGATCCTGACGCTGCCGTTCGCGCTGACCGCCTATATCGTCCTGCTGGCGCTGATCCATCTGCGGGTGCTGCTGCCGCCGGAACTGGAGAACTGGACTATCGATGTCTTCGGCTTCATCCCGAAGCGCTACGATTCCTCGCTGCTCAACCTGCAGATCCCGGGCGGCGCCGGCGCCAAGGTCTGGAGCTTCGTCACCTATTCGCTGCTGCACGCCAATCTGACCCATCTCGGCTTCAACGTGCTGTGGCTGCTGCCGTTCGGCAGCGCGCTGGCGCGGCGTTTTGGCGCGATCAGGTTCTTCCTCTTTCTCGCGGTGACGGCGGCGGCCGGCGCGCTCGCCCATCTCGTCACCCATGAGCATGCGGTGGCGCCGATGATCGGCGCTTCGGCCTCGGTGTCGGGCGCGATGGCGGCGGCGATCCGCTTTGCCTTCGTCCGCGGCAGCTTCCTGTCGTTCAGCCGTTCGGACGCCGATACCGCCGCAAAGGTTCCAGCCCTGCCGCTGTCGCGCGCGCTGCGCGACGGGCGGGTGGTCGGCTTCCTCGCGGTGTGGTTCGGCGTCAACATCATCTTCGGCGTCGGTGCGATCGGGGTCGATGCCGAGACCACGAGCGTCGCCTGGCAGGCGCATATCGGCGGCTTCTTCGCCGGCCTGTTGCTGTTCGCGCTGTTCGATCCGGTACCGCGCGTGCGAAGCGATGCTGCGGATGCGTCATCACAGGACGTTTCAGACCGTATTTGAAGCGGCGCTTGCGGCGCGGCCCGAATTCATCCATCATTCGCGTGAAGAATGTTCCGAAGCGACAAGCGGGTAGCGGCTTTGCTTCGTAAAGCGCCTGAGCGTGAAACCGGCGCTGAAACTGTTAGTTGAAGACTCGAGGAACAAGTCCCGACTGCCAAAAGGCGGACGGCTCCGATTCAGGGAGGCGACAATGACGGTACGTTCCATTCTCAACACCAAGGGCCACCAGATCATGAGCGTCGAGCCCGACGCCAAGCTGGCCGCCGCGATAAAGCTGCTCGGTGAGAAGAAGATCGGTGCGGTGCTGGTGATGAACCAGAGCCGGCTGGAAGGCATCCTGTCCGAGCGCGACATCGTGCGCGTGATCGGCGAGCGCGGCGCCGGCGCGCTGGACGAGCCGGTCTCCCAGGTCATGACCCGCAAGGTCGTGACCTGCAAGGAGACCGACACGGTCGCCGAGCTCATGGAGACGATGACGACAGGCAAGTTCCGCCATCTGCCGGTGATCGACAACGGCAAGGTCGTCGGCCTGATCTCGATCGGCGACATCGTCAAGCGCCGTGTCCAGGAATACGAGTCCGAGCAGGAAGCTCTGCGCGACTACATCAAGACGGCCTGACCGCCGTCACTCGCCGGCTTTGGGCGCCGCGCCCTCGGGCGGCGGCGCCAGCGCGTGGATCGCCTCCTGGATCGAGTCCAGCGCACGCTCGGCGGCGCGGGTGCCCAATGCGATGAGGTCGTCGGTGCGGTGGAAGTCGAACCAGCCGAACTGGCCGACCCGCGGCGTGATCAGCAGGTCCGGAGGATCGCCGGCGAGGCGGGCGCGGGTGATGCGGTCCTGCATGATGTTGAAGGCATCGACCATCACCGAGGAGAGGCCGGGCCGGTCCCCGCCGCCGAAGAACTCGCGCTTCACCGTCTTCTCAGGCGAGAAGAATCTCGGGAAGCGCCGTTTTGGCGTCGTCTCTTCGGCCGCAGGTGCGGCCGGTCCGGGTGCCGCGCCGTGCGAATAGACCGTCGTCGAATAGGTGAAGATGTCGCTGGAAAGATTTGCAGCGATGACGATTTCAGCGCCGAGCGCGCGGGCGGCGGAGACCGGCACCGGATTCACCAGCGCGCCGTCGACCAGCCAGCGATCGCCGATCAGCACGGGTGAGAAGATGCCGGGCAGGGCGTAGGAGGCGCGCATCGCGTCGACCACGCGGCCGCGTGTCAGCCAGATCTCGTGGCCGGTGCGAACCTCGGTCGCGACGGCGGCGAACTTGATCGGAAGGTCCTCGATCAAGGTCTGGCCGCACGCTGCCTCGAGCCGGGTCGCCAGCTTCTCGCCGCCGATCAGACCGGAGCCGTTGAGGCGGATGTCCAGATAACCAAGGATGTTGCGCATGCCTTGCAGACCGCGGCCCCATTCCTCCAGCGTATCGAGCTTGCCGGACGCGTAGAGGCCGCCGACCACGGCGCCAATCGAGGTGCCGACCACGACATCGGGCACGATACCGTTGGCGAGCAGGGTCCTGATGATGCCGATGTGGGCGAAGCCCCGCGCTGCGCCGCCGCCAAGGGCAAGGCCAATGACCGGCCGGCGGATGCTGCCGAGGCCGATCTTCTCGCTGTTCGAGCCATTCGCGCCGCGGCCCTTCAATCTGTCCAGCACCAAAACTCTCCTACGCGTGGCCAGCCGCACCACCAGACTAGGCATAGCACCTGCTGTGCGCCAGAACCGGGGCGAAGCATGGTTTATGCCGCTTTGGAAAGGGCGCTGGGCAGGAGTATGGCGAGGGGCGGTTGCCTCCTGTCTAATCACGCAGGCGTCAACCAGGTTCCATCAAACCGTGGCGGGGCCGTATTTCCTGGGGCTTCAGAGGCTTGAATTTGCCGCGTTTTCGGTGAAAAGCAGGTGGCATGACTATCGGGGGTGACGGCATCATCGGATGGCGGCGCAGCGTATCGCTGCTGCCGGCGCTGATCCTTGCCGCGTGCCTCGTCATCCTGGGCCAAGGTGTTGCCCAGGCGCAGCTTTTCTCCGATCGGCCGCCGCCGGTGCCCCCCGCATCGGTGCCCGACCCCGGCGGCGCCGTCAGCCTGGCGCCGCCCTCCGGGCCGGGGGCGGCTCCCCCCAGCCTGCCGCCGACCCTGACCCAGCCGATTTCCCCCAGCATGCCGCCACCCGCGGTCACGACCGTGCCGCCGGCCGCGCCGCTCAATGCGGCGGCGCCGGGACAGGGTGTGCTGTCGCTGACCGCGAAATACGGCAAGGACTCGGCCCCGATCACCAGCGGCCTGGTCTGGCGTGTCTTCGCCGACCGTCCCGACGAGAACGGCACGTTCAAGCTGATCCGGGAGGACCGCAACGCGACGCCCAACATCGTGCTGCCGCCCGGCAATTACGTCGTGCACGTCGCCTTCGGGCTCGTCAGCGCGGTGCGCACCGTCAGCCTGAAGGCCGAGACCGACCGCGAATCCTTCGTGCTGCCGGCAGGCGGCCTGCGCATCGAAGGCCGCGTCGGCACCAGCCGCATCCCGCAGAACCAGATCTCGTTCGCGATCTACAAGGGCAGCCAGTTCGAGTCCGGCGAGCGCGCCTCGCTGGTGCCGAACGTCGCGGCCGGCGACGTCGTGCTGCTGCCGGAGGGCACCTACTACATCATCTCCAACTATGGCGATGCCAACTCGGTGGTGCGCTCGGACATTCGCGTCCAGGCCGGCAAGCTCACAGACGTCACCATCACCCATCGCGCCGCAGTCATCACGCTCAAGCTCGTCAGCGACAGGGGCGGCGAGGCCCTCGCCAACACCGCCTGGTCGGTGTTGACCCCCGGCGGCGACGTCATCAAGGAGTCGATCGGCGCCTTCCCGCGCGTCGTGCTCTCCGAAGGCGAATACCGCGCCATCGCCAAGAACGAGGGCAAGGTCTACGAGCGCGGCTTCAACGTCGTCAACGGCGTCGACGGCGAAGTGGAAGTCGTCGCGCGCTAGTTAGCCCGACCGGTGCGGCGACTTCGCCTCTCCCCGCTTGCGGGGAGAGCACACCGTCTGCGCGGCCCCTCACTTCCGATACCTCAACGCCTCCACCAGCACGGCAAACGCTGGCGTCGGCTGCCGCCGGCTCGGGTAATAAAGGTGATAGCCCGCGAACGGCGCGCACCAGTCGGCGAGCACGCGGATCAGCCGCCCGTCGGCGATCTCCCGCTTCACCAGATCTTCCGGAATATAGGCAAGACCAAGCCCCGCCAGCGCGGCATTCATCCTGAGCAGGCCGGTGTTGAACACGAGCTGGCCGTCGACCCGCACCTTCATGGCGTGGCCGCGCTTCTCGAACTCCCAGGCATAGAGCCCACCATAGGTCGGCAGGCGGAGGTTGATGCAGTTGTGCTCGGTGAGATCCTGCGGCCGCTTCGGCTTGCCCCGTGCGGTGAAATAGGCAGGTGAGCCCACGACCGCCATGCGCATCTCCGGCCCGATCCGCACCGCGATCATGTCCTTGGCGACCTGCTCGCCGAGCCGCACGCCGGCATCGTAACGCTCGGCGACGATGTCGGTGAGGCCGTAGTCGACGACGAGCTCGACCTTGATATCTGGATACCGCGGCAACAGCCTGGCGAGCGTCGGCCACAGGATGGTCTGTGCCGCGTGCTCGCCGGTGGTGATCCGGACGGTGCCGGCCGGCGTCTCGCGCAGCGCGGTCAGCGCCGACAGCTCCGCGTCGATCTCCGCAAAGCGCGGTCCGATATTGCGCAGCAGGCGCTCGCCGGCTTCCGTCGGTGCGACGCTGCGGGTGGTGCGGGTGAGCAGCCGCAGGCCGAGCCGCTCCTCCAGCGCGCGCACGGTGTGGCTGAGCGCGGATTGCGACACGCCGAGCTGGGCGGCCGCGCGGGTGAAGCTGCGCTCGCGGGCGACCGCGAGGAAGGCGAG
Organism: Bradyrhizobium sp. 1200_D9_N1_1; assembly: GCF_052075915.1. Classification (NCBI taxonomy): domain Bacteria; kingdom Pseudomonadati; phylum Pseudomonadota; class Alphaproteobacteria; order Hyphomicrobiales; family Nitrobacteraceae; genus Bradyrhizobium; species Bradyrhizobium sp. 1200_D9_N1_1. The sequence goes on from NZ_CP197226.1 coordinate 3,873,537, forward strand.
GAGGTCGTTGACGTTGGTGCGGGCCATTCATGAATCCGGATCATGAGTACATGCCGGTTTTATCACCTAATCGCAGGCTCGCGCGCGACCTAAATTCGCAGCCGAACGTGATTTCAAGGAGAGCTGCGATGCGGATGCGTAAACTGGGCAAGAGTGGTCTGGAGGTCTCGGCGCTTGGCCTCGGCTGCATGGGACTGAGCTACGGCTATGGTCCGGCGACGGAGACCTCGCAGGCGATCGCGCTGATCAGGACCGCCTTCGAGCGCGGCGTGACCTTCTTCGACACCGCCGAGGCCTACGGCCCCTTCGTCAACGAGGAGCTTTTGGGCGAGGCGCTGGCGCCATTCCGCGACAAGGTCGTGATCGCCACCAAGTTCGGCTTCAAGGGCGGCAAGGTCGAAGACGGGCTCGACAGCCGGCCCGCCAACGTCAAGGCGGTGGCGGAGGCCGCCTTGAAGCGGCTGAAGACCGACCGCATCGACCTGTTCTATCAGCACCGCGTCGATCCCGACGTGCCGGTCGAGGACACCGCGGGCGCGGTGAAGGACCTGATCCGCGACGGCAAGGTCCTGCATTTCGGCATGTCGGAGGCGGGCGCGCAGACGATCCGCCGCGCCCATGCGGTGCAGCCCGTGACCGCATTGCAAAGCGAATATTCGCTGTGGTGGCGCGAGCCGGAGCAGGAGATCCTGCCGACGCTGGAAGAGCTCGGCATCGGCTTCGTTCCCTTCAGCCCGCTCGGCAAGGGCTTCCTGACCGGCGCGATCACCGAGAGCACGACGTTCGACAAGAGCGACTTCCGCAACATCGTACCGCGCTTCTCATCCAGCGCACGAAAATCGAACCAGACGCTGGTCGATCTGCTCGGCGAGATCGCAACAGCGAAGAAAGTGACGCCGGCGCAGATCGCGCTCGCCTGGTTGCTGGCGCAGAAGCCGTGGATCGTGCCGATCCCCGGCACCACCAAGCTGCACCGGCTCGAGGAGAATGTCGGCGCGGCTGCGGTGACGCTGTCGGATGCGGATCTCGCTGCCATCGCGGCCGTGCTGGCCAAGGTGGCGGTGCAGGGCGATCGCTATCCAGCGCATCTCCAGGCGCGAGTCGGCCGCTGACATCGTGCATGAACGCCCGGTGAGCGTTCGCTTACCGGGCGTCCTCGTCCTGTGTTCTGATTTGAATACCTCTGTCAGCGCTATCAGGCGCCCGAGCGGCCGCAAAACACCGCAAACATCGGCTTATTCCACGGGCGTCGCGACTTCGTCACAGCCGGTGCAAGATACGCATTTCCGATAATCAATTTTATTCTCTTTCCATCCTGCTGCGTTATATGTCGGGCATCCGTCTAATGGGGGAGGCCGGAGCAGGCGTGCGCGCTTGCGAGACCGGCAGGAGCAGGGACCAAGCCCGTCGGTATGTTCGAAGTGATCCTCACCAGGCGTAAGCGGTTTGGCTGGCGATGGCAGGTGTGCGACCAGTCCGGCAAGGTGTTTGCCGACGGCTTCGAGCGCACCCGGCCGTCCGCCAAATATCATGGCGAGCGCGCATTGTTCTTCCTGTTGTCGCAGGCCTATTTGCGCAACCGCTCGGCCGCGTCCAGCGAGGACTAGCGCGACCGTCGTTCCGTGGCCCGGACACGCGCGCTCCATCCGGGCTACGAGCCCGACCTCAGACGTCAACGACCAGCTTGCCCTTCGCAGCACGATCCCTGATCAGTGCGTAGGCGTCGCCAACGCTCTCCAGCGTGAAGTGCCTTGCATCGAGCAGGGGCACGAGCTTGCCGGCCTCCACCAGGCGTGTTGCCTCGCTCATGATCTCCCCGTGATGCGCGCGACCTTCGCCTGTCAGCAGCGGCAGCAGTGTGAACACGCCGGAATAGGTGGCAGCGCGGAACGACAGCGGTGCCAGCGCATGCGTGCCCCAGCCGAGCGCGCTCACGACATGACCGAAGCGGCGCACGGCTGCGAAGGAGGCATCGAGCACCTTGCCGCCAACGGTGTCGTAGACGATGTCGAAGCCGCGCCCGCCGGCGTGCTGCGCAACGTAAGTCTCAACCGCGATGTCGCGGTCGATGAAGACGGCGCCAAAGCCCTCTATCGTGGCGCGCTGCGACGCTGAGCCCGTCGCGAACACGTTTCCTTCGAACGCATGCGCGATCTGGATCGCGACATGGCCGACGCCGCCCGCACCGCCATGGATCAACACCTTCTGGCCGGCCTTCAGCGAGGCGCGGTCGATCAGGCCTTCCCAGGCCGTGATGAAGATCAGGGGCAGGGCGGCCGCCTCGCGCATGCTGAGATTGGCGGGCTTGGTTGCCAGCAGATCGGCATCGACGCTCGCGAATTCGGCGAGCGATCCCGGCACACCACCGACGCCTCCGGTCATGCCGTAGACCTCGTCGCCCGGCTTGAATCGCGTGACGTCGCGCCCGGTGCGTTCGATGACGCCGGCGAGATCAAGGCCGAGAATAGCAGGCAATGGATGGCGCGCATGCGCCGCCGCGCCGGCATGGATCTTGGTGTCGAGCGGATTGATCCCGCTCGCGCGCACCCGGACCAGCACCTGATTGGTGCCAAGCTCCGGCGTGGAAATCTGTGAGACGCGCGGCGGTGCGTTGTACGCCTCCAGGACGCTTGCGCGCATGGTCGAGTGTCCAGTCATGATCGTCTTGCTCCGTTGTCGGCCTCCAATATGCCCATTATTTTTTGCATGGAAAGAAACGAAGATGTACGGTTGTCGTGCATTTATGTATGGGATGGTTTTGATGGACTGGAGCGATCTGCGCATCTTCCTCGCGATTGCCCGCGAGGGTACGCTCGGCGCTGCCGCGCGAAAGATCGGTCAGACCCAGCCGACGATGGGCCGGCGGCTTCGCGCGCTCGAGACGGCGCTTGGCCAGACACTGTTCCAGCGCACCGCCGACGGCTTTGTCCTCACCGACGAGGGCACCGCCGTGCTGCGGCATGCCGAGCGGATCGAGGAGGAGGCGCTCGCATTGGAGCGGCATGCGACCGGCGCGAAGACGCAGCTCGACGGCTTGCTGCGCCTCTCGTCGTCGGACTGGTTCGGGACGGTGATGCTCTCGCCGGTGATCGCGGCCTTCGGCAAGCGTCACCCCAAGGTGACTGTCGAGCTCCTGACCGACGCGCGCCTCTACAGCCTGCCGCGCCGCGAGGCCGATCTCGTCTTCCGCATCAAGCCGTTCAGTGAACCCGAGGTGATCTCGCGAAAGCTGCTTCACATTCCCTACGCGCTTTACGACAAGAAGGGCAGCAAGCCGCCGCGCGCCGGCGACGGCAGCGGCGTCCGCGTCGTCACCATGAACGCAGAATTCGCCGACATGCCCGATGCAGTGTGGCTGAAGCGCGTGCTGCCGAGGGCGGAAATCGCCTCGCGCAGCAATAACCGCCAGGCGCAGGCCGAACTCTGCGCCGGCGGCGGTGGATTGGCCGTGCTGCCGCGTCCGCTCGGCGACCGCGACCGCCGCCTCGTCGCGCTCGACATCGGCTCGACGCCGCCCGGTCGCGACACCTTCGTCGGCTATCACCGCGACCTCAAGCGCCTTGGCCGCCTGCGCGCGATGCTCGACCTTGTGATCGAGCGGCTGGCGGGGTGATGGTCTCGTAGCCAGGGTGAGCGAAGCGATACCCGGGACCGGTGGTGATCGAGAATCCCGGATGTCGCTTAGCTCACCCGGGCTACAAGACCTTGCGTTGCCCGTCGGGCAAGACACGCAAGATGCCGGTCAACGCCCATCGTCGAAAATATTCCACTTTACCGAAATTCGGAAACGGCGTATGTGTCGCCTCACTCCGGCCCAAGGAAGAGGGGCGTATCGCGATCGTCACGAACGCGGGCCGGGCGGCGGTGGACGTGGGTCACATCGGCGCGAAAGGCATCGCAGGGCGGGCAACCGTGAGCGAAACCATCGCGCGCACGACCGGTGTGATCGGCGTACGGCCAAATCGTGTCGTCCTGGCGCCCGGGGTCTGTGCGCCAAGTTCTGCGGTGATGTGTGCGGCCCGACCGGACCGCGCGCGTCAGCCATCCGCAGGGCGACGGGGGCAATAGTGCATCGCTCCCCGGGGAGAGCACGACATAAGCCGTTCCAACCACTGCGCAGGGAAGGCCGGGATGTCTCCGGTTGCCCTGTTACCCGCTGTGCATCGTAGCGCAATCCGCTTCTCGCATGGCGGTCAATGGGAGCCAACCGGCTCCCGGCCTTCCCTGCGCCCTCTTTCATCTGAGGGCGACGTGACGAAGCAAAGCTCGGGCGAGATGAGTCGCGAGAGGGTGAAGGTGTGTCTGCGATGGGAATGCGAGTTGAAAGAGCGACGCTGTCACCCACACTCCGTCATTGCGAGCGCAGCGAAGCAATCCAGAATCCCTCCGCGGTGACAGTCTGGATTGCTTCGCTGCTGTTTAGCCCGGAGACATGACTGACGGGTGTTCGGGGACATGGTTGACACGTCAAAATCGGCTCGATTCGTCAAACAAGGGGGCGAGCGATGCCGTGGCGCGAGGTGTCTGTCATGGATCAACGGCGAGAGTTTGTGATGCTTGCCAAGCAGGAGGGAGTGAACCGGCGGAAGCTGTGCCGGCAGTTCGGCATCAGCGCCCAGACCGGCTACAAGTGGATCCAGCGGTACGAAGCGGGCGATGCGACGTTGGCAGACCGGTCGCGACGACCTCATCACAGTCCGGAGCGTACAGCTGCTGCGACCGAGCAGCAGATTGTCGAGCTGCGAGATGCGCACCCGGCCTGGGGTGCGCGCAAGCTCGCGCATCGCCTGAAGCGCAATCGGCAAGCCACTCCCGCGATATCGACCGTGCACGAAATTTTACGCCGTTACGATCGTGTGAAGGAGCCCGCGGGCACGCCTGGACAGCCCTATACTCGCTTTGAGAAGGATGCGCCCAACCAGCTTTGGCAAATGGACTTCAAGGGGCACAGTGCGCTGGAGAACGGCGTGTCTTGTCATCCACTGACGACGCTAGACGATCACTCGCGCTTTTCCTTATGCCTGGCAGCCTGTGACAACGAACGAGGCTCGACGGTACGAGGACATCTTGAGGCGACGTTCCATCGCTACGGACTGCCGGATGCGATGTTCGTCGACAATGGCGGCCCCTGGGGCTTCACCCTTGAAGACCCCTGGACCACGCTGACGGTGTGGCTTCTCAAGCTCGGCGTCCGCACGATCCACAGCCGGCCCTATCATCCCCAGAGCCGAGGCAAGAACGAACGGTTCCATCGCAGCCTGAAGGCCGAGGTTCTCGCCTTCAAGCGCTACCGGGACCTTGCCGATGTCCAGCGGGCATTCGACCAATGGCGAGCCGTCTACAATCTAGATCGGCCGCACGAGGCATTGGGCTTCGATGTGCCCGCAAGCCGTTATCGACCAAGCCAGCGCCTCATGCCGGATCGCCTTCCAACGGTGGAGTACGACGAGGGCGAGATCGTCCGTTCCGTCTCCACCACGAAGGCCTATGTCAGCTTCAAGGGACGGCTCTGGAAAGTCCCGCAAGCCTTCCGTGGTGAGAAACTCGCCATTCGTCAGCTCAGTGCTGAGGGAAAGTTTGGAATATTCTTTGCCGCTCACCAGATCGAAACGATCGATCTACGTAACCCCAAAAGTGTCAACCATCTCCCCGAACAGGTGTAAGCTATGTGCCCGGGCTGAACACTGCGCTCGCAATGACGGTGGTGATGTCGGCGTTGCCGAAACGCGATGTGGCCACCAGCGTTCGCAGCAACCAAGTTCGGTCGGTATGGGTCCTGGCTTTCGCCAGGACGACACTGAGAGTGGCGCGACGCTATCGCCATCTCATCGCGCAGCCCGCAAAAACAAAACCGTCATAGTCTCTAACGGCTACTAACCAACGCCTGACTTAAAACTGTCATAATCGCCGAATGGAACGCGCACCCGCGCGCTCTTTACACGCCGTTAAGTGCACCTGCATTGGATGCGCTCGGAAAGTGCGTTGGGGACTGCGATGAGTGCCGCGAAGAAGATGCCGGGAAAACCGGCCGCCGAAATGTTTGACGACATCCCGGTGCTTCAGCGCAAATGGCGCGCCGCGTTGAAGCCGGGCGAACGGCTGCCGCGCTACGAGGACGTGATGCTCGGCAGCCTCGGCCGGCTCGCCGACCATATCGCACTGCTGAAGAACGACGGTGCGCTCGAGCTATTGCGCAGCGGACGCTACGTGCAGAAATGGCTCGGCGAGGAGCGCTGGGACATCCCCGTCGCCGAGCTCTCGCCCGATTGCGCCACGGCGCTGTCGGAAGCGGCGGCGAGCGCGCTTGCGAACGGACGGCCGCACCAGGCGAGCGCGCATTGCGTGCGCGACGGCATGGTCAGGACCTACGATGTGCTGGCGCTGCCGACCGCCTCGCGCTGGGGCGCGACGCTGGTCGGCGCCTATGTCAACGAGCGCGGCACGCAATACAATCTGCTGGATGCGATTTTCGCCTCGACCGACGACGCGGTGATCTCGCTGGCGACGCTGCGCGATGCCGGCGGCAAGCCGTTCGATCTCCAGATCGTGCATCACAACCAGAGCGCCGCCACGCTGCTGAAGGTCGCGAGTGCCGGCCTGCTGTGGCGCCGGATCGGCGAGGGCAACACCCTGCTGGCTGCGTCCGACATCATGGAATTCCTGCTCAAGGCCGTCCGCGGCGGCCGCGGCGAACAGCTCGAGATCGAGCACGATGGCCGGCATCTCCGGCTCAGCGCCACCGCCTTCGCCGACGTGCTCTCGCTGACGATCTCCGACGTCACCGCGTTGAAGCGGCGCGACGCCTCGTTCCGGCTGCTGTTCGACAACAACCCGATGCCGATGTGGGTGTTCGACGCCGAGACCAAGCAGTTCCTCGGCGTCAACGATGCCGCGGTCCAGCATTACGGCTACAGCCGTGCCGCCTTCCTGCGCATGAAGCTGCACGAGATCTGGCCGGAGGAGGAGTGGGACAGCCACGCCGAAGCGCTCGATCGTGTCGGCGACACCTATCATTCCTCGCGCAACTGGCGGCACCTGCGTGCCGACGGCAGCGAGATCGAGGTGCTCACCTTCGGCCGTCGCGTGGCCTTCGACGACCGCGACGGCTATCTGGTCGCGGTGGTCGACATCACCGAACGGCGCAAAGCCGAGGCGCGCATCGCCCACATGGCGCACCACGACGGGCTCACCGACCTGCCGAACCGCGAATATTTCCAGCAGCGCCTGAAGCAGGCGCTCGACCAGGCCGGCGGAAAGCGGGTCGGCGTGCTCTACATCGATCTCGACCTGTTCAAGAACATCAACGATTCCTTCGGGCATCCGGCGGGCGACCGCCTGTTGAAGGAGGTCGCCGAGCGCCTGACCACCGCGGTCCGCGGCGCCAATCTCGCAGCCCGGCTCGGCGGCGACGAGTTCGCCGTGATCCTGGCGGCCGACGTCTCGCCGAACGAGGCCAGCGCCTGCGCGACCCTGTTGATCGACATGCTGAAGGCGCCCTACGAGATCGACGGCCAGGAGATGGTGATCGGCGCCAGCATCGGAATCGCGCTGTCGCCCGGCGACGGCGTGACGTCGGAGGAGTTGATGCGCAACGCCGACATGGCGCTGTACCGGGCCAAGTCCGACGGCGGCGGCGTGCACCATTTCTTCGAGCGCGAGATGGACCTCCAGGCGCAGAAGCGCCGCGACATGGAGCTCGATCTGCGCCGCGCCTTCGCCAACGGCGAGTTCGAGCTGCACTATCAGCCGCTGGTGTCGATCGCCTCCGACCGCATCTCCGGCTTCGAGTCGCTGCTGCGCTGGCGTCACCCCGACAAGGGCATGATCTCGCCGGCGGAGTTTATCCCGGTCGCCGAGGACATCGGCCTGATCACCCAGCTCGGCGAATGGGTGCTGCGCGAGGCCTGCGCCGAGGCGGTGAAATGGCCCGTCGACGTCAAGGTCGCGGTCAATCTGTCGCCGGCGCAATTCCGCAGCCGCAACCTGGTGCAGGTCGTGATCTCGGCGCTGGCGCAGTCCGGCCTGTCGCCGAAGCGGCTCGAACTGGAGATCACCGAGTCGATCTTCCTGGCCGAGACCGATGCCAATCTCGCGATTCTGCATCAGCTGCGCGAGTTCGGCGTCGGCATCTCCATGGATGATTTCGGCACCGGCTATTCCAGCCTCAGCTATCTCCGCAGCTTCCCCTTCGACAAGATCAAGATCGACCGCTCCTTCGTCAAGGACCTGGCGCAGCGGCCCGATTGCGTCGCGATCGTGCGTGCGATCTCGGGGCTCGGCCGCAGCCTCAACATCACCACGACTGCGGAGGGCGTCGAGACCGAGGACCAGCTCGACTGGCTGCGCGCCGAAGGCTGCAACGAGGTGCAGGGCTTTCTGTTCAGCGCGGCGCGGCCCGCCGCCGAGATCGAAAAGCTGCTGGCCGATTTCGGCCAGCGCGCCTCACGGGCGGCGTAACGCGGGTGGAAAGCAGTCGTAGACCAGCGCCTTGAAGGCGGGCGTGATGCGGCTGCGTTCGTTCTGGGTCTGCTGCATCATCAGGTAGACCATGTCGAGCTTGGGATCGACGCCGAAATAGGTGCCGCTGCCACTGTCCCATTTCAACTCGCCGATCGAGCCCGGCGGCGGCGGTTTTGCGTTGCCGGGATCGGTGCGCACCGCAAGGCCGTAGCCATAGCCGAAGCCGTCACCCGGGAAATAGAAATAGTCGCGTCCGACGCCGGAGCCGGGACCGACGTGATCGGTCGTCATGGCCTTGAAGGCGGCCGGGCTGAGGTAACGCCTGCCCTCGAACTCACCGCGGTTGAGCAGCATCTGCGAGAAGCGCTGATAGTCGTTGATGGTCGAGAGCAGGCCGCCACCGCCGGACTGCCATTCGGGATGGTCGAGCCGGTCGCGCTCGGCGGCGAGCAGGATGTAATCGTTCGGCAGCGGCCGCGCCATCCGAGCCAGTTCGTCTTCCGTCGCGAGTGCAAACTTGGTGCTGCTCATGCCGAGCGGGTCGAGGATGCGCTGCTTCAGGAAGTCGTACAGGGTCTGGCCCGAGATGATCTCGATGATTGCGCCGAGCACGTCGGTGGAATGGCCATAGCGCCACAGCGTTCCCGGCTGCCGTGCCAGCGGCAATTTTGCGATGCGATCGGCGAATTTCCTGTTGTCGAAGGGATCCTCGAAAATGTTGGCAGCCTTGTAGGCCTGCTCGACCCATTTGCCGCCGATATAATCGTAGCTGATGCCCGAGGTGTGTCGCAGCAGATCCTCGATGTTGACGGGACGGACCGGGGGCACGAGGTCCAGCTCCAGCTTGCCGTCCGGCTCGGTGACCTCCAGTCCCACCTTGGTGCCGGCGAAGAGGGGGACGTATTTCGATGCGGGATCGGTAAGCGCAAGCTTGCCCTCGTCGATCAGCATCATCGCGCCGAGGCAGGTGATCGGCTTCGTCATCGAGTGGATGGCGAAGATCGTATCCGGCGTCATGGCGAGGCCCGTCCTGACGTCGCGCACGCCGAATGTCTTCAGATAGACCGGCTTGCCGTGCTGCTGGACCATGATCACGGCGCCCGGCAACCGGCCGCTCGTCACCTCGTTGTCGAAGAACGCCGTGATGCGGTCGAGCCCTTCGGGCGCAGGTGCAGGGATATCGGCGGCCCGGCTTCGCGCCATGGTGCCGGCGAGCAGCGCGGCTCCGACCAGAAATTCACGCCGCTTCATCTGGGCTCCCTCCCTCGCCGGGATCAAAGCCGCAAGATATTCAGGGCGTCAACATGTCATCGATCAAAATCGTGTCACGATTTCCGAAAGGAACGGTCGCGGACGGTCCTCGCTCGGCTTGGTCGGCGTGCCGATGTGGATGAAGCCGGCGAGCTTTTCGTCCGGCTTGAGGCCGAGGCCTTCGAGCACGTCGCGGTCGAACGAGAACCAGCCGGTCAGCCAGCATGCGCCGTAGCCGAGCGCGGTCGCGGCCGTGACGATGTTCATGGCGCTGGCGCCCGCCGACAGTTCCTGCTCGAAGGCCGGTACCTTCGGATGCGGCCTGGTGAAGCTGACGATGCCGATCACGAGCGGGGCATCGGTGAGCCGTTTCCGCTCGATCTCGACATCGGCCGCCGGCGCGCCCGGATTCTTCCGCGCAAAGACCTTCGCAATCACCTCGCCGGCACGCTGGCGCGCATCGCCTTCGAAAATGATGAAGCGCCAGGGCGCGAGCTTGCCGTGATCCGGCACGCGCGCGCCGATGGTGAGGATCGTCTCGAGCTCGGCCTCCGAAGGGCCGGGCCCGGTCATCTCGCGCGGCTTGACCGAGCGGCGGGTCTTCAGGAGTTCGATGGCGTCGGGCACGGGCGTCTCTCTCATGGAACCAATTGGGCACCGCATAGCATGCGATCCTGCCGGCCACGAGACTGAACAGGCTCATTTAGACCGATTGTGATCGGGGCCTATTTGTGCCTCGTCGGCGCAGCGACAGCTGGCGTGCCCGGCATACAGTTGATGCTACCGATGCCGTTCGGGCCGTATTGTACGAAACCCGTTGCCGTCGTCGGCGAGTGCGGCGCCGAGATCGGCAGATACACATAGCAGATGGTGCCGTCGACCGGATCGCGCAAGCGCTGGACCACCGTATCCTGGAGCGGGCCGGCGAATTGCCGTTCCAATTGCATGCGCGGAAGCTTGGCCCATTCGCCCGATGGCTGGAATTGTTGCGGCGGCGGTTGTTGCGGCTGTTGCGCGACGACAGGGGGGGAGCCGAGCACGACTGCGGCCAGCACGAAGGCCGGGAAGGGAAGCTTCATCTGCGGCACCAACGTCAGAACTCGACCGCCATACCGGCGCGGCCGATATGCTCGCTTCCACCGCCATTGGAATAGCCGCCAAACAGCACCGTCGGCGTCGTCCAGTCCAGGCGATGTGAGATGCCGATGCCCACGCCGGATTGGCCGCGATAATATCCGGCGTTCACTGCGACTGTGGTCCTGCCACGCGCCGACGGCATCAGCACCGGTGCGGCTGACACCGCGGCGACGATGCCGCGCCGGGCCTCCTGCTGGTTGGCGGTGATCTCGCTTTGCAGGCTGCCGATCTGCGACTGGAAGCCTGCGACAGCCAACTGGAGCTGGCCGACATTGACTGCATCGGTCTGGTTGACGCCGGCGGCGACATTGGTGAGGCGGCGCTCATTGCCGGCCGAGCCGAACGACACGGTGTTGGCGACGGTGTTGGTCGAGCCTGTGCCGATCGCCACTGAGTTGGCCGCGGTTGCCGAGGCATTGGTGCCCAACGCGGCCGAGTTCGAGCCCGTCGCAACCGCACCGTCGCCGAAGGCCGCGCCGCCATTGCCTGCGGAGGCTGCTGCGCCGACGGCTACCGAACCGGTTGCTACCGCACCGGTGCCGATCGCAATCGCATTGGTGCCGGTCGAGGCGGAATTCAACCCAATTGCGATCGAGCCGGACTGGGTGGCCTGCGCATTGCCGCCGATCGCGATCGCATCGGTACCGGAGGCGTTGGCCGCTGCGCCAGCGCTGTTGACCTTGGTGTACTGAGTTGTCCCGGCGATGCCGGCCACCGTCGCACTCAGCGAGGCAACGGTCTGGTTCGTGGCGTAGAGCTGGCTGCCGTTGACGGCGTCGGTGCTGGTCGCGTCAACGGCGCCCGCGGCGACGCCAGTCACGGTGCGGTTGCCCGATGTGCCCGACACGTCGACCACGGTGCCATCCGTGCTGCTGCCGATACCGATGACCTTAGTCGACGAATTCTGCTGCACGAGGCCGATCGACCCGTTGTCGATCTGCGTCTGCAAGTTGCTGATGCTGGTCGCCGTGCTGCTTAGCGCAGCGTTCACGGCAGAGAACGCGCTGCCGACGTTGTTGTAGGAGACGCCCTGGATCATGTAGCTCGGCGCAACCATCTGTCCGCCGGCATCGAGCGTTGTGCCGAATGCTGCGGCGACCCTCTGGTTTGCAGTGTAGAGCTGGCCGCCATTGACGACATCGGTGCTGGTGGAAGACAGCGTGCCGGCGGCGACATTGACGATCCTGCGCTCTTTGCCGGCCGAGCCGACCGAGATCGTGTTTGCGACATTGGCGACGGACTTGGAACCGAGCGCAACCGCGTTGGATGCAGTCGTTTGCGCACCTTCACCGATGGCGACGCCCGAAATTGCCGCCGCTGAAACATTTGTATTGAAACCAAGAGCGGTCGAGTCCACGGCGTTGGCGCGCGCGTTCCAGCCAAATGCCGACGCAGCTGTGGCGCCCGCGACACTTGTGTAGCCGTAGGCCGAACTCCCCTGGCCGGTTGCCGCCGCGGCTTGCCCGACGGCCGTACTGTAGTCGCCATAGGCGTGCGCCGTCCGTCCGACAGCGGTTCCGGCGAGATGGGCTTGGGCGGAACTGCCGATTGCGATTGCGCCTGAATTGTCGGCAAGCGCATCCGAGCCGAGTGCGACGCTGTCCGCTCCGGTTGCCTCGGCGCTCTGCCCGATCGCCAGCGCGCTCTGCATCGTTGCCTGACTCTGCCGGCCGAACGCAATGGCGTAGTCACCACTGGCGCTCGCGGCGTAGCCAACGGCGACGGAGGCTACGCCAGTCGCTGTGCTTGAAGCGCCGAAGGCGGAGGACTGTGTCCCGCTCGCCGTGCTCGAATTACCGAAAGCCGAGGCTTGCTGGGCGGTCGCGCTGCTGTAGGAGCCGAAGGCGGAAGTCTGCGCTGCTGTCGCCTCGCTTCCGTAGCCTACCACCGTCGAATCCGTTCCGCTGGCATTGCTCGTCGCTCCGACCGCGGTGGCGTGGCTTTGCGACGCACTACTCAGAAAACCGACCGCGACACTATAGGCTCCCGCGGCATCTGCATGGTTCCCCACTGCCGTACTGCTGGAAGCCGAAGCGGATGCAGCGTTGCCACAAGCGAATGAATCGGCAACGGGCGCGCTGCCACTGCCGGAATCGAGCAGGCAGGTTTCGGCGTAGACAGCTTCGGGAAAGACAATGAACCCGAGTGCGAACATGACAAGGGCGACGACGGCACCTGAAGCCGGCCGCCGAAACCCGGCCGCCTCGGCCTCGGCTCGCAAATTCGTATCGAGTTCACCAAACATGACCAATGTTCGCGCGGAGCCCGGTACGTCGGTATCCCCAATTCATGGGGTAGTGCTCCGGAAGTCGGGCTGGTATCGCGCTCTGAGGCGGCCACCTTGCTGCGCAGACGCGCAGAGCGCGCCGGTAGGCGCGCCCTGTTAGTCAAGTTCAGTGGCAGGTTCTAAACGATGCCCCGTGCCCGCACGACATCGGGCGGGGTCGCTTCCTCGACCAAGGCGGCGATCGCCTCGGCGGTCGTCATCACCTTCTGGCCGTCGCTGCCGAGCCGGCGGACGGAGACCGAATGCGTCTCGGCCTCCTTCTTGCCGACCACGAGCAGTGCCGGGATCTTGGCCAGCGAGTGCTCGCGGACCTTGTAGTTGATCTTCTCGTTGCGCAGGTCGATCTCGACCCGAAGCCCCGCGCGCCGGGCCTGCTCCAGGACCTGCTTGGCGTACTCGTCGCCTTCGGAGGTGATGGTCGTGACCACGGCCTGCACCGGCGAGAGCCAGAGCGGGAAATTGCCGGCATAGTGCTCGATCAGGATGCCGATATAGCGCTCCATCGAGCCGCAGATCGCGCGATGCACCATCACCGGCGGTTTCTTGCCGCCGTCATGGTCGATGTAGAACGCACCGAACCGCTCCGGCAGGTTGAAGTCCACCTGCGTGGTGCCGCACTGCCAGTCGCGGCCGATGGCGTCGCGCAGCACATATTCGAACTTCGGCCCGTAGAACGCGCCTTCGCCCGGGTTGATCTCGGTCTTGATGTGGTTGTTCTGCGACTGGATCTCGCGCAGCACCGTCGCCATCACGCGCTCGGCGTGATCCCACATCGCATCCGTCCCGACGCGCTTGTCGGGCCGGGTCGACAGTTTCACGGTGAGATCGCCGGTGAAGCCGAAATCCGCGTAAGTCGACAGGATGAGATCGTTGATCTTCAGGCATTCCTCGGCGAGCTGGTCCTCGGTGCAGAAGATGTGCGCATCGTCCTGGGTGAAGCCGCGCACGCGCATCAGGCCGTGCATGGCGCCGGATGGCTCATAGCGATGCACCACGCCGAACTCGGCGAGCCGCAAGGGCAGGTCGCGGTAGCTCTTCAGGCCGTGCTTGAAGATCTGCACATGGCCCGGGCAGTTCATCGGTTTCAGAGCGAACCAGCGCTTGTCCTCGGCCTCGTCGCCGGCCGACTGCGCCGCGAACATGTTTTCGCGGTACCAGCCCCAATGGCCCGAGGTCTCCCACAAAACCTTGTCGAGGATCTGCGGCGCATTGACCTCGCTGTAGTCGCCGGTCAGGCGGCGGCGCATATAGGCGATCAGCTGCTGGAAGATGGTCCAGCCCTTCGGATGCCAGAACACGACGCCCGGACCTTCCTCCTGGAAATGGAAGAGGTCGAGCTCGCGCCCGAGCTTGCGATGGTCGCGCTTTTCGGCCTCCTCGATCTGCTTGAGGTAGGCGTCGAGGTCCTCTTGCTTGGCGAAGGCGGTGCCGTAGATGCGGGTCAGCATCGGGTTGTTGGAATCGCCGCGCCAATAGGCGCCGGCCACCTTCATCAGCTTGAAGGCATTGCCGACCTTGCCGGTCGAGGTCATGTGCGGGCCGCGGCACAGATCGAACCAGTCGCCCTGGTAGTAGATCTTGATCGGCTCGTTGCCGGGAATGGCGTCGACCAGCTCGACCTTGAACGCCTCGCCCTTGTCGCGGAACACCTGCTTGGTCTTTTCGCGATCCCAAACCTCTTTCGTGAAGGGTTTGTCGCGCGCGATGATCTCGCGCATCTTCTTCTCGATCGCGGCAAAGTCTTCCGGCGTGAACGGCTCGTTGCGGAAGAAGTCGTAATAGAAGCCGTTCTCGATCACCGGACCGATGGTGACCTGGGTGCCCGGCCACAGCGTCTGCACGGCTTCGGCGAGCACGTGCGCGCAGTCGTGGCGGATCAGCTCCAGCGCGCGCGGATCGTCGCGGTTGATCAGCTCGATCTTGGCATCGGCTTCGATGGGATCGTCGAGGTCGGCGACCACGCCGTCGAGCGCCATCGCGACCGTGCGCTTGGCCAGCGACGGCGAGATGCCCTTGGCGATCTCGAGGCCGGTGATGCTCTTGTCGTATTCGCGCCGGGCGCCGTCGGGGAAGGTGAGGGTGACTTTGGCTGCGGGGGTCACGGGCTTCAGATTCGAGAGGCTGTACTGGAAGCCGGATTCGGATTTGGGCTGGTCGGTCATTGCTTTTCTCCTGAAGCTCACTCCTGCGAACGAGCGCAGGTAAGCGGGAACGAGCGATATATCAGGCGATTCGGCCTGCGCAATCCGGCATTTCCAAGAAAGTGGCACGCAAAAGCTGCGGCCTTGCACCAACTATTTCGGGCAGCGGCCTTTAACAGGCGGCAAGCCGGCTCTACATGCAGTTGCATGCAAAAATCCCCCGCCGCCGGCCGTTTCGCGCCAACCGCCCTCATGCTCGGCAATCTCGTCACCGGCTGCTCGGTGCTGGCGCCGGCGGGGATGCTGCCGGAATTGTCGGCGGGGCTCGGCATCAGCATTCACGCGGCCGGGCTCCTGATCACCTTCGGCGCGATCACGCTGTGCATCGGTTCGCCGCTGACGGCCTGGCTCACGAGCCGCATCGAACGGCGGACGCTGCTTGCGGCCACGCTGGCGGTGCTCGCCTTCGGCAATCTCGCCTCGGCGTTCGCGCCCGACTATGCGAGCCTCCTCGTCATCCGCCTGGTGATGCTCGCGGTCGGCGCGCTCTATACGCCGCAGGCGGCCGGCACGGCGGCGCTGATCGTGCCGGCGGAGCGGCGCGGCAGCACGATTGCCTATATCTTTCTCGGCTGGTCGCTGGCGGCCGCCGTCGGCCTGCCGCTGATCACCTTCATGGCCAGCCGCTACGGCTGGCGCGCGGCCTATGGCGGGATCGGCGCGCTCGGCTGCATCAGCTTCTTGTTGTTGCTGCTGCGCCTGCCTGCCGGACTGAAGGGCACGCCGGTGGACCTGAAGACCTGGAGCGCGGTCGGCCGCGACAGGACGGTTCTGCTGCTGCTTGCGATCACCATGCTGCAAATGTCCGGGCAGTTCGTGGTGTTCACCTTCATGGGCCCGCTGCTCAAGAAGCTGACCGGGGCGGGGCCGGACGCAATCGGCATGGTGTTCGGCATCTACGGCCTCTGCGGTTTCCTCGGCGTCGTGATCGCGACCCGCATCGTCGATACCTGGGGTCCCTATCGCACCTCGCTGCTGTTCACCTGCCTGCTGCTTGCGGGCATTGCGGGCTGGGCGCTCGGCGCCGGCACGTTCGTCCTGATGGCAGGTGCCGTCGCGATCTGGGGCCTCGGCTTTGCCTCGACCAATTCGATGCAGCAGGTGCGGCTGGTCGCGACCGCGCCGCCGCTTGCGTCCGCCACCGTCGCGCTCAACACCTCCGTCCTCTATATCGGCCAGGCGGTCGGCTCCGCCATCGGCGGGCTGCTGTTCGCCCACGAGCTCCTGCACCCACTCGGCTTCGTTGCGGTCGGCTTCGTCGTGCTGGCGCTGGTGCTGGTGATCCTGACCCGGCCCGGGCCGGCTGCCGCCGCCTGAACCGGCGTTTTCGTGCGTGCAAGGTGCTTGGCAAACCGCGCGCGGGAGCGCTAGAAGGCCGGTCATGGGGACCAAAGAGAGTTGACTGAGATGAGGATGATTCTGGCGGTTGCCGCGGTGCTCTATTCAGCCTCCGCGTTTGCGCAAGCCGACAAGCCACCGATGGTGGGGGACAAGCCCTTGGTGCAGGTCAAGCCCAAGGGGACCAAAGCGGGGACCAAGGAGGCAGCGGCCAAACCGGCCGCAGCGCCGAAGGGCAAGCCGCAATCGATCGCCGCACGGCTCCAGGCCTGCCTCGATCTCGATGACGGCACCAAGGACCGCCTCAATTGCTACGACGCGGTGATCCCGCCGGCGCCGAAGCCGAAGCCGGCGAAGGCCAAGGGCTACGCCGATTGCCGTTTCTTCAAGGAAGAGGACGAGCGGCTGGCCTGCTTCAACGGTTTTGCCGAGAGCATTCCGAAGCTGCCCAAGACCTAAGGTCAAGACGCCGGACGGCTAGTCGCTGATCCGGCTCAGCACAGCCCTGAAGGCAACGCCCGGCGCTTGCAGCGCGTTGCCTTCGAATTCCGCCGCGTCGCCGTCCTCGCGGCCGGTGAGCGTCAGCGTGATCCGGTCGATGCCGAACAGCCCCTTGAAGGACGGGTCGTCGTTGTAGCGCTGGGTCGAGATCTTGACCTTGATCGCGTCGCCTTCGCCCGTATAGGTGCCCATGAAGGCGAAGGCGGAATTGCCGCCGCGCATTTTGCCATCCACCACATAGACGACACCGCACCCGGTTCCGTGAACCGTGTGGAAGTCGACCTTGTACAGTCCCTGACGCACGACCTGTCCCCGCAGAAATTCCAAATCCAACTTGGCCGGCAAACTATGATCGTTGCCAGCGGAAACAATCCGGTGGCTCACGGGGATGTCGGCCATCAACATCACATTTTGATCATGGCTTGAGAGAATTGCAGGCAGCGCACGGAAATACCGGCTGGCGCAATATCGGGACTATCGGTTCGATGCCGATGGAGTGGTCGCCGCCACGCGCGTCAGCGCCAGCGCCGGTGTCGCCGACATCTTCACCAGCACGTCCTTGAGCGGATACTGCGTCCACGCGCGGTTCACGTAGTCGCGATGGGTGATGCCGTCACCGGTTTCGACGAACACCACGCTGCCGGGACGCAAGGGGCCGTCCATGTCCTCGGAGACGCTGATGCCCTTCTGCCTGAGCATGCTCATCAGCTCGCGGTCGCGCCGCGCCGTGTAGTGAGTGTAGGAGCTGACGAAGAAGCCCGAGCGGTGGCTCGCGATCCAGGAGGCGAACTTGTCCATTTCGCCATAGACGGCGTCGAGCAGCACGACGCCGCGGACGCGGTCGCTGATGCCCCCGACCTCGAGGCTCCAGGCCGTCGGCAGGAAGCCGCCGCTATAGCCGACGATGACGATCGGCATGTTGGCGAAGGCGCGCGCGCCGTTGGGATCGCCGGTGAGGTGGGCGAGGTGGCTGGCCGATTCATCCATGAAGCGCTTGAGGCCGCCCGCCTGCCAGAATTTTCCGGCACTGGAATCGGCGGCGTCGACGGCCATCTGCGGCGCAAGCAGGATGGCATTGGCGCCGGAATCGGTGATCTGCTGCGGCACCAGCTGCCGGTCGCGCACATCGCGCTCCAGCGTCGCGCCGTTGCCGTGGAAGAACACCACGATCACGCCCGGCTTGCGGACGTCGAAATGCTCGGGGACGTGCACCAGCACGCGGCTGTCGCTGTAGGTCTCGTCCTGCCAGTAGACGCGCCCCGAATAGCTGCGGTGGCCGCGGCGGTCACCCTTGGAGATGTTGAGGAACGGCGCGTCGGAGGCAGGGTTGTTGCCGAAATAGGGGAAGGCCGACGACTTCATGCTGACGAGCGTCGTCAGGTCTTCGCGGGGCGGACGCTGGTAGGGCGCCTGCGGTGCGAGCGAAGCGACCTTGTAGGGTGCCGGCTGCGGCTGCTGCTGTACGGCGCGCTTGGGCGAGAAGTCCGACATCTGCCGTTGCAGGAAGCTCTCGCCCACCGAGGGGAAGCGCTCCTTGAACTGCGGGGCAGGGAAGCGATCCTCGAACGTGTCGCCGCTCGCAACTTGCGGATTGGTCTTGGCGACGACCTGGACATTGGCCTGCGAGTTGGCTGCGAGCGCCGTCGGATTGGGCGCTTGGCCGCATTGAACCAGCGTGAGCGACAGCGGCACCAAGGCTGAGATCAGGCCGATCCGGAGCGCACGACCGCGCCGATCGGACGGCGTCCGATCGGCACGAATGTCAGCTCTCGTTTTCGGAACGGCCCCGACCATCCACCCATGACCCCAAGTCATGACCACAAGCCCAGCGGCAATCTTGAGATAATTGAGCCGACTGGCGTTTAGGTGACGTTAAGTGTCCGGAGAAACTTCCCCACATCCGGAACGCTCAAAAGGACCACGCAATCGTGTCGTGATTGTGGGGATCGGAAACGGGATTCTCCGGTGTTTGCGCAGCTTTATCGCCTAGGACCGTGCTAAGAAGGTGCCTTGATACCTATTTCCCTTGCCTCATTTAACCCTTGTTAACCCTGCTTGAATTGACTGGATCAAACTGCACGATGCTTCCCACGAGACGTGAGGCCTGAGGTTAAGGACCCCGATGACGGCATCAGATGCGGGT
Organism: Bradyrhizobium sp. 1200_D9_N1_1; assembly: GCF_052075915.1. Lineage (NCBI taxonomy): Bacteria > Pseudomonadati > Pseudomonadota > Alphaproteobacteria > Hyphomicrobiales > Nitrobacteraceae > Bradyrhizobium > Bradyrhizobium sp. 1200_D9_N1_1. The sequence continues at coordinate 3,892,855 of NZ_CP197226.1, forward strand.
ACTGCGCCCTGGACTGGCCGGTTGACCGGAAGAGGGGCGGGTGTCTCCGTTCTGGTCGCAACCGCCATCGTCGTTGCCGACATGATCGGGGTCGGCGTCTTCACCAGCCTCGGCTTCCAGGTCAAGGACATCCCGTCCGGCTTCTCGATCCTGCTGCTGTGGAGCGTCGGCGGCATCGTCGCACTGTGCGGGGTGTTCTCCTACAGCGAGCTCGGCGCGATGTTTCCGCGCTCGAGCGGCGAATACAATTTCCTCGGTCGTGCCTATCATCCCGCCTTCGGCTTTCTCGCCGGCTGGGTCTCGGCGACGGTCGGCTTTGCCGCGCCGGTTGCACTCGCCGCGATGGCCTTCGGCGAATATGCCAAGTCGGTCGTCCCCGACCTGCCGCCGATCCCGCTCGCCATCGGCGTGGTGTGGCTGGTCTCGCTCGTGCAACTGACCGGCGTCAGGCACTCCTCGACCTTCCAGCTGATCTCGACCATCCTGAAGGTCGTGCTGATCGTCGCCTTCCTGGTCGCCTGCTTCATCATCGGCGTGCCGCAGCCGATCGCCTTCACGCCGCAGCCGGGCGACCTCGCGCATATCGTCAGCGCGCCCTTCGCGATCGGCCTCGTCTTCGTGATGTACTCGTTCTCGGGCTGGAATGCGGCGACCTATATCATCGGCGAGATGAACATGCCGCAGCAGAACCTGCCGCGCGCGCTGCTCGCGGGCACGCTGATCGTGCTCGTGCTGTATGTCGCATTGAATGCGGTGTTTCTCTACTCCACGCCGGTCGGCGCGCTCGCCGGCCAGCTCGATGTCGCCAGTGTCGCCGGCAGCGCCATCTTCGGCAGCCTAGGCGGCCGGATCGTCGGCGCCATGATCTGCGTCGGCCTGATCTCCTCGATCAGCGCGATGATGTGGATCGGTCCGCGCGTGATGATGACGATGGGGGAGGACATTCCGGCGCTGCGCGTGTTCTCGCGCAAGTCGACGAGCGGCGCGCCGGCCTATGCCATCCTGTTTCAGCTCGCGGTCGCGACCCTGCTGCTGTTCACGCGCAGTTTCGAGGCGGTGCTCGACTTCATCCAGTTCGCGCTCTTGTTCTGCTCGTTCTTCACGGTCGCCGGCGTGATCAAGCTGCGCATCACCGATCCTGACCTGCCGCGGCCCTATCGCGCCTGGGGATACCCCTTCACCCCCCTCGTTTTCCTGCTCGTGACCGCGTTCATGATGTACTACCTCTTGACCGAGCGGCCGGTGCAGTCGCTGTCGGGGATGCTCGTCATGCTCTCGGGCCTGTTGATTTATGCTGTTTTCCGCAGGCGGCCGGTCGCCGCTGGCACGTCACACAATCGCGAATAGACATGTTTCGACCCTTGAGAATTGCGGCCGTCGCTGTTGCCCTCCTGGCTGCGGCCGTCTCGTCCGTGCGGGCCGCCGACGTCACCTTCGACGACACCGCGCGTTTCCTTGCGGGCATGCAGCCATCGGCGGACTCGCCGCTGGTGGCGCTGACCAGAGACCCGTCCTGGCAGCATCACGCAAAATTCTTCGACGGCGCCTTTGCCCAGCTCGAGCAGCGGCAACTCTCGAAGATCCGCACCTGGTCCGACGTCAACCTGGCCGCGCCCAGGCCGACCATGTTCTACATGTTCAGCGGCCCGGACTTCCTCTACGCCGACGCCTTCTATTCCAAGGCCAGCACCTACGTGCTCGGTGCGCTGGAGCCGGTTGGCGCCGTGCCCGACCTGACGCGGCTGCCGCGCGGTTCGGTCGGCGCCGCGCTCTACAATGTCGAACGCTCGCTCGGCTCGATCCTGAGTTTCTCCTTCTTCATCACCAAGCAGATGAAGGTCGACCTGCACGCCAACCAGGTCAACGGCACCTTGCCGATCCTCTATGTCTTCCTCGCCCGCTCCGGCAAGACCATCCGCAACGTCGAGATGATTGCGCTCGACGACAAGGGCGGGATTCACGCGGGCAACGACAATCCGGGACCGAACGCGACGCGCGGCGTCCGCATCACCTTCGCCGGCAGCGATGGCGAAGTGCGCACGCTGTATTATTTCTCCACCGATCTCTCCAATCCCGGCGCGCGCGCGGCTGGATTCCTGAAGTTCTGCGAGACGCTCGGGCCCGGCAACAGCCTGCTCAAGAGCGCGTCCTATCTCTTGCACTCTGGCAACTTCACCGTCGTCCGCGACTGGCTACTGGCCAACAGCGCCACCATCATCCAGGACGATTCCGGCATTCCGCTCGCGAACTACAATGCGCGGCAATGGCGGTTCTTCCCGTTCGGCCGCTACCTCGGACCGATCGCCGAATTCCCCGGCCGTTACCAGGAGCGCTATGCCGAACTGTTCGCGCGGGCCCAGCCGATCGATTTCGGCGTCGGTTATCGCTGGCGCACGCATGAATCGAATCTGCTGCTGTCGGTGAAGGTGCCGGGAAGCGACACCGCGCCGGGGGCGGAGACCACCTCGTCCGCTGAACCGACGCCAAAGCCACCGCGCCCGAAGCGGCCGCGTCCGCCCGAATCCGTCCCGCCGTCCGGGCGTTTCTTCTGGTTCCGCTAGGCTATTTGCCGAAGTCCGGGGTTACGTCGTCGCGTTCTGAGCGACAACGACCAGAACCTCCGCCTTCTGCCGGCCGAGGCTCCGGACCTCGTGCGGCGTCTCGCCCGAAAAATACAGACAATCGCCCTTGCCGAGGACGAGCTCTTCGCCGTCGAGCTTGATCGCAATTTTCCCGTTGATCACGAAGAGCAGCTCCTCGCCGGCATGCGAGGCGCGCGTCGCCGATTTGTGCGGCGGGCTGAGGAGGAACGGCTCCATCATCTTGCGGGTGCGGCCGGTTGCCAGCGGCACCACGCCAAAGGTGTCCTGGAACAGCGGGACATTGCCGCCTTCGCGGCGGAACAGCGTGTAGCGCGGCGCGGGCTCGGCGTTCGGGTCGAAGAAGTTCGCGACGTTGACCTCGAGGGCGGCGGCCATCCGCAGCAGCGCGGCGAGCGAAGGGATCTTGAGGTTGCGCTCGACCAGCGAAATGTAGCCGCGCGTGAGGTCGCTCTGCCTGGCAAGCTGGTCCAGCGTCAGGCCCTTGGCAATCCGCGCCTGGCGGATATTGGCCCCGACCGCTGTCGCTTTGCTGACGTCAAGCACGCATGAGTCTCCTGAACTGCTGATGCTTCTTTTGCATCAGATGCTGCCGAACTGCCAGCCCGGTGGCGCGCGCAGGGCAGTTCCGGGGGACGTGCAGGTGTATTCCAAAGGAAAACTATCGCGCAGAAATTTCGAGCAGCGCCGCGGATATTGTGGGCAGGCGAGCTGGTATATCGCGAAAATCAGCCGAATAATGGTGCAATTGATGCGCTCTGCCGCGATCGGCGGCATTTGCCGCATTCCGTGCCGTTGATTTCCATTAGTAAACATGATCGATTTTACCGCCGCGGCTGCCGATGGGCTCCGCGACAGAACCAACTGCTTTCCCAGGCGCCGGTACCTTTTGGAGAGATCGATGACCGTGGCAGACGACGTAACCCTGAGCGTAGCGCCGGACGAGGCGGCGAGCTTGCGACGGATCGTGTGGTCGAGCGTGATCGGCACCGCGGTCGAATGGTACGATTTCCTCATCTACGGCACGGCGACCGCGCTGGTGTTCAACAAGGTCTTCTTCGCGGCCGGCAATCCCACGCTCGCCACCATCGCCGCCTTCGGCACCTACGCGGTCGGCTTTTTGGCGCGGCCGCTGGGCGCTGCGATCTTCGGTCATTACGGCGACCGGGTCGGCCGCAAGGCGATGCTCGCGATCACGATCATGGTGATGGGCATCGGCACCTTCCTGATCGGCTTGCTTCCGACCTATCAGCAGATCGGCATCGCCGCGCCGCTGCTCCTGATCGGCCTGCGTTTCCTCCAGGGCATCGGCCTCGGCGGCGAGTGGGGCGGGGCGGTGCTGATGGTGGTGGAGAACTGCCCGACCCACCGCCGCGGCCTGCTCGGCAGCATGGTGCAGGTCGGCAATCCCATCGGCAATCTCGCCGCGATCGGCATGTTTGCGCTGGTGGCGAGCCTGCCGGAAAGCGACTTCATGGCTTACGGCTGGCGCATTCCGTTCCTGATCTCGATCCTCCTGGTCGGCGTCGGGCTCTACATCCGCCTCAACATGGAAGAGACCGCGGCCTTCCGTCAGGTCCAGGCCAAGAAGGACGTCGCAAGCATGCCGCTGGTCGAGATCTTCAGGCATCACCGCAGGCCGTTCTTCACTGCGGTTGGTCTGAAGATCTCCGAGATCGCCTATGCCAGCATCGGCGGGGTGTTCGTGATGTCCTACGCCACGGCCAATCTCGGCCTGTCGCGCACGGTGGTGCTGAACGGCGCGTTCGCCGCATCGCTGGTCGCGCTGCTCGCCATTCCCTTGTTCGGCTGGCTGTCCGACCTCGTCGGCCGCAAGACGATGTTCTATGCGAGCTGCCTGTTCTCGGCGCTGTTTGCCTTTCCGCTGTTCTGGCTGCTCAACACCCGCGATCCCGCCGTCGTCATCTGCACCATCGTGGTCGCGATCACCTTCGGCCAGATGGTGATGTTCGGCATCGGCGCGCCCTGGTACTCCGAGCTGTTCTCCGCGCGGCTGCGTTACAGCGGCGCCTCGCTCGGATTTCAGGTCGGCGCGGCCCTGAGCGGCGGGTTGACGCCGCTGATCGCGGCGTCGCTGATGGCGTGGAGCGGCGGCGCAACCTGGCCGGTCTCGCTACTGCTGATCGCCTGCGCGGCCATCACGGCAACTGCGACCACGTTCGCGCCGGAAATGGCGAACAAGGAACTGACCTGATCCCGCGGCGCGCCGCTGCCGGCGGCGCGCCAACGCCTCTCACAAGGATTTTGTCATGCTCGACACCATCAGCGCCGGCTCGGCGCAGACGACAACGCAGCTCGGCTGGACCGGCGTGGTGCGCTTCCTCCATCTTGCCCCGCGTGCGTTCCTGCCGATGCGCGCAGTGGAAACGATCACGCTCGTCGCAGGCCGGGGGATCGGGGGCGACCGCTACATGATCGGCAACGAGGAGGGTTTTTATTCGCACAAGCCGGAAGAAGGCCGGCAGGTCACCCTGTTCGAGCTCGAGACGCTGGTCGCGCTCAAGCGTGATGCCGGCATCGAGCTCGGCCCGGAGGAGCATCGGCGCAACGTCACGGTCGAAGGCGTGCCGCTGAACCATCTGGTCGGCCGCCGCTTCTGGCTCGGGGAAACCCTGCTGGAAGCAACCCGGCTGTCGGTGCCGTGCCGGCATATCGAGGAGATCACCGGCAAGGCGATCTTCGATCCCCTCATCAATCGCTCCGGCCTGAACTGCAAGATCCTGCAAGGCGGCATCGTCAAGGTCGGCGATACCGTGCGGAACGCGGCATGAAGGTGCGTCCGATCACGACGATCAAGACGATCGTCACCGGCATCGAGGAGGCGGGGGCAGGCACAAAACTGTTCACGCTGGCCGACCCCGATCGCTGGGAGCTGCCGCCCTTCAAGCCCGGCGCGCATATCGACCTGCATCTGCCGAACGGACTTGTCCGCACCTACTCACTGTGCAACGAGCCCGCCGACAATGCGCGCTATGTTGTTGCGGTCAAGCGTGAGGCTGATGGGCGTGGCGGTTCGCGCGCGCTTCACGATGAGGTCTGTATTGGCGACGTGATCGGCGTCTCGTTGCCGCGCGGCGGGCTCGATCCCGGTGCAGGCATTGCGCGCCATGTGTTCATCGCGGGCGGCATCGGCGTGACGCCGTTCCTGTCGATGGCGCGGCACCTCGTGCAGACGGGCGATGCCGGCTTCGTGCTGCATCTGATCGTGCGCGAGGAGGTACCGCTCGCCGCGCATCTCGCGCCACTGATCGAAGCGGGCCGTGTCGTCGTGCACTGCACGTCCCGGGCCGGGCGTCCTGATCTCGCTGCGCTCATCGGGGAGGGCGGGGCGGACACGCTGGTCGCCTGTTGCGGGCCGGAAGGCATGACTGAGGATTTCGAGCAGGTCACCGCAGGCTGGCCAGCCGCCAATGTCCATATCGAGCGTTTCGTCGCGCCGCCGCCGGTCATCGATCCGGACACAAAGCCCTTCACGCTGTCACTGGCGCGCTCGGGCGCCGAGATCCAGGTCCGCGCCGGCCAGACCATGCTGGCCGCGTTGCAGGAAGGAGGCATCGACATCGCAACCTCCTGCTGCGGGGGCATCTGCGGCGCCTGCAAGGTCGGATGGATCGAGGGCAAGCCCGTGCACCGCGACCGCATCCTGTCGCCATATGAGCGCGAGCGCTATCTCATGGTTTGCGTCGCCGGATCAGACGCGGAGCGGCTGGTGCTGGATCTCTGAGCTACCAGTGCACGCTCTGGCTCGGCACGATGAACGCCGTGTTGCTGGGCGGCGTGGCCAAGCTTGTCGCCAGATACCAGCCGGAGCCGAGCACGAGCGCCAGCAGGGCGACCATGGCGAGCACATCGATTGTTCTTGGATCGTGCCCCCTTGGACTGAATTTGGGATGCGGACCAAGTCTGAAGTGAAGATGAGGGCTGATTTTCCAGCGCATTGTTGTTTCCTCCCGCGGGAGCATCAAAACAACGCGAGGAGAAAGTTCCGGTTCCACTTAGGGCAGCGATGCGCAAGCACCGCAACAAACTTAGGGTGCGTTGACGCCGCGCCAGCGGCCGTAGCGCCAGGGCAGATACCAGCGTGCGTCTTGCGGCGCGGCGAGGGGCACGTTGTCGATGCCCGACGTGCCGAACGGATTGCAGCGAAGCAGGCGCGCGAGCGTCATCCAGCCACCCGCCCAGAGCCCGAAACGTTCGATCGCCTCGTCGCCGTAGACGGAGCAGGTCGGCAGATGCCGGCAATTGTAGCCGACCAGCGGCGAGAGTGTATGGCGGTAGAGCCAGATCAGCGCGCGACCGAATCTGCGCGGGAGGCGAAGCGCGCCCTCGACGGGAGTGGAACAATGCTCGCAGGCTGAATGCTTCATGTGCGCTTTGCTGCGACGTTAAGCGAGGTGTTGCGCGGTTCCCGAGCAGGGAACAGCAAGCTGTTGTTTGCGCGCCATATTTTACGTGCTTTTTGGGAGCAGTGCAGCAAGTACCTGTGGACGATCTGTATTCGCCCGGATACCATTTTTATGACGCCCGCGTGTAGAAACATACGCCTGTATGATGGACTCAGAGGGCGCTACCGGGGATTGTTGGGGGACCTTTGGGGCTTGGGGAAGGAACCAGATTGAGACTTCTGAACTCCCTTGATCGTCGCGGCTGGTTGGTGCTTGGGGCCGCCGCATTCGGCATCGCCCTGACCGGAGCTGTCGCTACGACCGGCACCAAGGCTCACGCTGGCGCGGCCCTCGAAGAGCGCAAGCTGCCGATGAAGTTCAGCTGGGTCGCCTGCGAGCCGAACTGCCGCGGCTGGGTCAGTGCGGTTGGCATCATTACCGCCGATACGCCCAAGGATTTCGAGGAATTTTCGCGCGGGCGCCAGCTCGGCGGCGCCACTGTCGTGCTCGATTCCAGCGGTGGTTCCGTCAACGACGCGATCACGCTCGGCAGGCGCTTCCGCAATCTCGGGCTTTTGACCACGGTCGGTATCAGCGTTCAGAACCGCGGCGGGCAGTCGGCCCGTCCGGCGGTCGCGCCCGAGGCCTATTGCGAATCCATGTGCGTGTTCCTGCTGCTGGCCGGCAAGAAGCGCTACGTGCCGGACGCCGCCCATGTCCGCGTCCACCAGATCTGGATGGGCGATCGCGCCGACGATGCCAAGGCGGCGAGCTACAGCGCGCAGGACCTGATGATCGTGGAACGCGACATCGGCCGGCTCGCCAAATACACCTTCGACATGGGCGGCGCCGGCGATCTTTTGTCGCTCGCGCTCAGCGTCCCGCCCTGGGAAGATCTGCATGAGCTGGACACCGGAGAGCTCAAGCTCACCAATCTCGTGACGACGGATCTGGTGGCCGACGTGCTGCCGCATGTGGACGTCACAGCGCCGGCCATGGCGGAGCTGGCGCCGAAGACGCAGGCCAGGTTCGGTGTGGAACCGGAGCAGCCGGCCAAGTCGACCAAGACGGCGGAAGCCGTGGTGCCGACGGGTGGGGTGGCGACGCCGAGCGCGGCCTCGCCGAAGTAGGATCTTAAATCTTGGCAGTCATTCCGGGGCGCGCGTAGCGCGAACCTGGAATCTCGCGCTGTAATCTCCGGATTCCGGGATCGTCGCTTTGCGACGCCCCGGAATGACGCGGGCGGTTCAGCCCTGCGCCGTTGCCGGCTGCTTCGCCTTGGCCTCGATCTGACCGATGGCATCGACGACGGCATCGAAGGTCAGGAGCGTCGAGGCATGTCGCGCCTTGTAGTCGCGCACCGGCTCGAGGAACTTGATCTCTTCCCATTTGCCTTCAGGAGGCGCGCCGTTCTCCTTGAGCATCTTGCGAACGGTTTCGCGTAACTCCCGGAGTTCACTCGCAGTCGAGCCGACGACGTGACTTGCCATGATGGATGAGGAGGCCTGTCCCAGCGCACAGGCCTTCACGTCATGGGCGAAGTCGGTGACGGTGTCGCCGTCCATCTTGAGATCGACCTTCACGGTCGAGCCGCACAATTTGGAGTGGGCAGTCGCGGTGGCATCGGGGGCGGACAGCCGCCCGAGGCGCGGAATATTCCCGGCCAACTCGATGATCCGCTTGTTATAAATGTCGTTCAGCATGTGATGGAGTCCAACACTTCCGCACCGGATCGGCCTTGGCGGGCGCCGTCCAGGGTCCTATATAGGGTCGGAACGGGTGGAAAAACAGTCCAGCGGCCCGGCAGTGGTGATCCAGGACCACGCGGGCGACGTGAGAGATTGCGGACCTTTTTCGCCAAAACTTTAGTCTTCAGGCGTCCGGCGGCTTGCCGCCCCGTCTGCCGGTGACACTCCGGCCGCAAGGCCGTCGAACGGAGTCGATATGGACGCTACGATCAAATCCATCCGCCCGAGCAAGCCCTCCGACCGGCAGCCCGAGGGCCGCCCGGCCGAGCTTGACCCTGCCGAATTCCTCGCGGCCGCCGTCCGCGCCGACCAGCCGCGCCCCGCGCGCGCGCAAGCGGAAGCGGCGGTGAAGACGCTGCTCGCCTATATCGGCGAGAACACCGAGCGCGAGGGTCTCTTGGACACGCCGCGCCGCGTGGTCGAGGCCTTCGACGAGCTCTATCAGGGCTACCACCAATGCCCGGCCGAGGTGCTCGACCGCACCTTTGGCGAGACCGCCGGCTATGACGACTTCGTGCTGGTGCGCGATATCGAGTTCACCTCGCAGTGCGAGCACCACATGATGCCGTTCTACGGCAAGGCGCACATCGCCTATACGCCGGTGGAGCGCGTCGTCGGCCTGTCGAAGCTTGCCCGCCTGACGGATATCTTCGCCCGCAGGCTCCAGACCCAGGAGCATCTGACGGCGCAGATTGCCGCGGCCATCGACGAGGTCCTGAAGCCCCGCGGCGTTGCCGTGCTGATCGAGGCCGAGCATACCTGCATGTCGGTGCGCGGCGTCGCCAAGCATGGCGCTTCCACGTTCACCAGCCGCTTTACCGGCATGTTCCGCGACAATCCGGCGGAGCAGGCCCGTTTCCTGTCCCTGGTGCGAGGCACGCGCTGACCTCGCGAGTTGACTGGCGAGGTTCCTGTGTCCGATCACTCCCATGAGATCGAGGAAGGGCTATCCTTCCAGCCGCGCTTCGACGCAAGCGGCCTCGTGACCTGCGTGGCGACCGACGTTGCCACCGGCGACGTGCTCATGGTCGCCCACATGAACGACGAGGCGCTGCGCAGGACGATTGCGACCGGCGAGGCCTGGTACTTCAGCCGCTCGCGCAATGCCTTGTGGCGCAAAGGTGAGACATCGGGTCAGACCCAGCGCGTGGTCGAGATGCGCACCGATTGCGACCAAGACGCGGTCTGGATCCGCGTCGAGCAGATCGGCGCGGCCTGCCACACCGGCCGCCGGTCCTGCTTCTACCGCAAGGTCGAGGCCGAGGACGGGGGAGCGAAACTGGTCTTCACCGACGCCGAGCGGCTGTTCGATCCCAGCGACGTCTATAAGAAGTAGCACTCCGTCATTCCGGGGCGGCTCGAAGAGCCGAACCCGGAATCCATTGTTAGGCATCACGCATGGCTCGATGGATTCCGGGCTCGCGCTACGCGCGCCCCGGAATGACGGAGAGGTCGGAATTAACCCCGCATTAACCATACCTGTCTCACGGTGAGACGACAGGACGCCGAATTGCCGGCGTCGCTCAACGCCGCGCGGGGCGGGCACTTCATCATGTCGGTCGACAATTCCAGTGCCTCTCAGACGGCGGTTCTCGATCCGTCGCGGGCGCGTGTCGCCGGTGCGATCAAGCAGGCCTCGAACGTCAGTGGCGTCAGCTTCCAATACATGCTGACCACCGCAAAGATGGAATCGGATTTCGATCCGACGGCGGGGGCCACGACATCGTCCGCGCACGGGCTTTACCAGTTCATCGACCAGACCTGGCTCGGCACGGTGAAGGAGGCGGGGACCCAGCTCGGCTATGGCAACTACGCCGACGCCATCACCAGGACCTCGTCGGGCTCCTACACTGTTGACGATCTCGCCATGAAGCGGTCGATCATGAAGCTGCGCGACGACCCGGAGGCTGCCTCGAGCATGGCGGCGGCGCTGACGCAGTCGAACAGCTTCAAGCTCACCGGTCTGCTCGGCCGCAGGCCGTCCGACAGCGAGCTCTACATGGCGCATTTCATGGGCGTCGGCGGCGCCGCAAAACTGATCGCCAATGCCGAGGACAATCCGCAAGCGGTCGGCGCGCGGCTGTTTCCCAACGCGGCATCCGCCAACCGTTCGATCTTCTACGCCAGGGATGGCCGCGCCCGCAGCGTCTCCGAAGTCTATTCGGTGCTGGACGCGCGCTATGCGAGCGCGGCAAATTCGAAGACCACGCGCAGCGCGATGGCGATGTATGGCGGCACGCCGTCGACGACGCAGGTCGCGAGTGTAAATGCCGTGCTGCCCACCACGCCGGTGATCGACAACGCCGCTTATCTCCAGACCTTTCCGGATGCGCGCGGCGTGACGCCGGTGAGCGCGACATCCTCGACGACAGTCGCGGACAATGCACCGGTCGCGCCGGCCTTCCGTTCAATCTATCAGCCCGGCGATGCCACGCAGCCGGTCTCGACGACCGTGCAGAAATTGTGGGGCAACAACGCCTCGCTCACCTCGGTCGCGCCCGCGACCTCGGTCGCATCGGCGACGCCGGATGTGCGGCCGCCGCAGCCGCTCGATCTCTTCAGCGATCGCAGCGGCACGTTCTCGAGCTGACATTTCGCCTTTCGCGTCCGGGGCACGTCAACAGGCCGCCTTGGTTCCCTTAACAAAACGTCAATAAAACCAGCCAGTTATGGTGAACGCTTTGTTAAGCGTCGTGGTTTATTTTGTGTTGCAGGTGACGAGCCGTCACCATTTTCGTTTGTTGTGTAAGCCGGAAGCAGCATGATTGTTCGGCAGTTCATCAATTGGATCAGGACGGCGCCCGCCGGCGAGCGGGCCGAGGCAACACGGGCACTGGCCCGGGCCTGGCTGATCTCAGACTTGTCCCATGACGATCGCGTCGCCGCCGAAGGCGCGCTTCTGATGCTGCTCGACGATCCCTCGCCGCTGGTGCGGCAGGCGATGGCGGAGGCCTTTGCGCGCAGCACGGATGCCCCGGCGGCGATCGTGCGGGCGCTGTCGGCGGACCAGCCGACCGTCGCGCTGCCCGTGCTCGAGCATTCTCCGCTGCTGATCGATGCCGATCTCGTCGACATCGTCGCAACCGGCAATGATGAGGTGCAGTGCGCGGTCGCGCGCCGCATCGCGCTGCCGGTGTCGGTCTGCGCTGCCATCGCCGAAGTCGGCTGTGCAGCGGCTGCGCTCGAGCTGATCGAGAATCCCCACGCCGAACTCGCGCCGTTCTCCTGGAACCGCATCGTCGACCGTCACGGCCATCTCGCCGCGATCCGCGAGGCGATGCTGGTGCTGGAGGATCTGCCGGCCGTAACGCGCGCGGCGCTGGTGGCAAAGCTCTCGGAGACGCTGGCGCAATTCGTCGTCGCGCGGAACTGGCTGAGTGCCGATCGCGCCGACCGCATCACCATCGAGGCGCGCGACCGCTCCACCATCAACATCGCGGCGCGCTCGCGCGGCGAGGACATGCAGGGGCTGGTACATCATTTGCGCGTCACCGGCCAGCTGACCGCGGGCCTGATCCTGCGCGCGCTGCTGTCGAGCAATCTCGACCTGTTCGACGCCGCGCTGGCTGAACTCGCCGATTTGCCGCTGGCGCGCGTCACCGCGCTGCTGCACGACCGCGGCGGCAACAGCCTGCACGCGCTGCTCCGCCGCGCCGGGCTTCCCGAGGCGACGTTTGCGGCGTTCCAGGTGGCGCTCGATGCCTGCCACGAGCAGGGCTTCGTCGACAGCGACGACGGCGCGGTGCGGCTGCGCCGGCGCATGGTCGAGCGCGTGCTCACCCATTGCGAGACCGACCGCGGCGCCACCGAGCCGCTGATGGTCCTGCTCCGCCGCTTCGCCACCGAGTCTGCGCGCGAAGAGGCAAGGCTGTTCTGCGACGAGCTGGTCGCGGACGACACGGTCGATCCGGTTTATGACGATCTGATCGCGGCGTAACGAGACGCCGTAGGGTGGGCAAAGGCGCGTAGCGCGGTGCCCACCATCTCTCCACGCAGCTCATGTTGATTGGTGGGTACGCTTCGCTTTGCCCACCCTACGTTCTGGTCGTGTCGATGGAGCAGCCTGAGGCTCTGTCATTGCTTCGCTGCGCTCGCAATGACAAGACGCGAGAGTGTTTACTCCGCCGGCACGATGCTCGGCGCCAGGATCACCTCAAGGTGCTCGGGGCGGTCGCGGTTGACGTCGGCGAGGTAGTCGTCGGCGACCTTGCGCAGGCGCCGGCTGAGCTCGGCGGAGACGCTGATGCTGTCGAGCTTGGTGTTCTCGTGCACGATGGCCAGGATGGCGTTGATGTGGTGCGTGAACAGCTCGGCCGGCACCCTTTCGAGATCGGGCGCGTGCTCGATGACGCGGCACAGGCTCTCGGCGACTCCCGCCGCGGCCGGATAGCCGAATGTCGCAGCGTCGCCCTTGATGTCGTGCGCGGCGCGGAACAGCTCGTCGCGCCTGTCCTTGGTGAAACCGTCATGGCGGATGGCGACGTAGGCGGCGGACAGGCGGTTGACCTCTGTCGTCATCCAGTCCTTGAACTCGCCGGCGAGGCCGGCGAGCGCCTGCTCGGCGCGGCTGACCGGGTCGTCCAGGTCCTTTTCTTCGACACGACGCAGAACCCTGCGCAGCGGATTGGGCTGCGTGATGATTTGATGCGTGGCGAAGGCCGTGACCTCGATGTCCTTTGCGCTGTTCTTCGCCATGATACCTGCCTCGCGTGAGACGTTGCGCTAGATGGAGGAGCGGGCCTTGTCGAGCAGCGAGGGCTGCTGCAGCACCTCGTGCTTTTCGCCGACACGGCGCTCAGGGCCCATATAGGCGGAGTTGGTGTTGCGGCGCCGGTCCGGACCGAAATAGGTCTTGGTCTTGATGAAGGGCCGGGGATTGGCGACCACGTTGAGGATGCGCTGATAGAGCCCCTTGGCCGAGATCGGCTTGGCCAGGAATTCGGTGACGCCGGCATCGCGCGCGACCGTGACGCGGCGCTTCTCGGAATGGCCGGTCAGCATGATGATCGGCGCGTAAGGATTGCCCTTGGATTCCGGCTGCCGGATCATCTGCGCGAGCTCGAGCCCGTCGAAGATCGGCATCGCCCAGTCGGTGATGACGATGTCGGGCACGTAGTGGCTGTACATTTCCAGCGCCGTGGCGCCGTCCTCGGCCTCGTAAACTTCGCGCGCGCCGAAGGAATGCAGCAGCGTCCGCAGGATGCGGCGCATGTGCGGATTGTCGTCGCAGACGAGGAAGCGCAGCTTGTTGAAATCGATGCGGAACATGACGCCTGGGCCAGAGCGGTCAACCTTCGTTAACCATATCGTGGCGGGGGTTAACGAAGGGTTGCGACCGGGCGTCCCAAAGCGCCGGTCAAGGCGCCGGGCAGGGGGCTCAGTACCCGAACTGCTCGCGCAAAATACGCTCTTCCAGGCTGTGGCCGGGGTCGAACAGCATGCGCATCGAGATGGTCTTGTCGGACAGCACCTCGACGCGGCGGACGTCGCGCACCTCATCGTGGTCGGCGACCGCGGCGACGGGGCGCTTGTCGCCCTCCAGCACCTCGATCACGACATAGGCCGTGTTGGGCAGCAGCGCGCCGCGCCAGCGGCGGGGGCGGAAGGCGCTGATCGGGGTCAGCGCCAGCAGCGCGGCGTTGATCGGCAGGATCGGTCCCTGGGCGGACAGGTTGTAGGCGGTCGAGCCTGCCGGCGTCGCCACCATGATGCCGTCGGCGATCAGCTCGGGCATCCGCTCGCGCTCGTCGATCAGGATCCGCAAGCGTGCCGCCTGGTAGGTCTGACGGAACAGCGCGACCTCGTTGATAGCGTGGTGCAGGTGGACGCGGTCGTTGACGTCGGTCGCGCGCATCAGCAGCGGATTGATCTCGGACTCCTGTGCCGCCTCGAGCCGCGCACGCAAATCGTGCGTCGAGTATTCGTTCATCAGGAAGCCGACCGTGCCGCGGTGCATGCCGTAGATCGGCTTTCCCGTGTGCATGTTCTGGTGCAGCGTCTGGAGCATCAACCCGTCGCCGCCGAGCGCGACCACGATGTCGGCTTCGTTCGGGTCGCAATTGCCATAGTCGCTGGTGAGCTGGCCGAAGGCGGCCTGCGCCTCGCTGCTCGGGCTGGCGACGAAGGCGATCCGGTCGTAGCGCGCTGGCTTGGTCATGGCTTCCGGGCAGGGCCGCTGGCTCGAGTAAGTTCCGCCGGGCTCGTCTATACACCCGGGCCTGCATTGTCGAGGATGACCGCCCTTCAAGGCAAACGGGCGGCTGCCGATTCGGGACGAAACCGGGTCGTTTCGAGCCCGATCGGCCTCCTTGGGCGCCCTCGAGTCCACAATCCCCCAAACCGTCGCAATTTTGCGCTAGGCTTTTGGCCTCGCCGGGCGCTCACAGCCGGCAGGGAGAACGATCATGACCACGAGTTTGCCGAGCCGCGCGATCCTGGTGCTGGCGGTGTCGGCCTTCGCGCTTGCGGGCCTTGCGCGTGCGGACGATCCGCCGCAGCCGCGATCTGAGACGGCGGCGCCGGCCGGACAGAAAGGCGGACGCGGCGGCGGCACGCAAAGCGCGCCGCAAGCTTCGCCGTCGGCCGCCGAGCCGCACCGTCTTCCCTCGGATTCGACCACGAAGCAGACGCTCGATCTGCCCGGTCGCACGCTCAACTTCGCCGCAACCGCCGGCTCGATCCGCGTTTTCGATGGCAAGGGCGAGCCGCTGGCCGACATCGCCTACACATCCTATGAGCTCGACGGTTCAGACCGCGCGACGCGTCCCGTGACGTTCCTGTTCAACGGCGGACCCGGCGCGTCCTCGGCATGGCTGCAGTTCGGCGCTGCGGGCCCGTGGCGGCTGCCGCTCGATGGCGAAGCCCTTTCGCCATCGGCCTCGCCCGAGGTGAAGCCGAACGCGGAGACCTGGCTTGATTTCACCGATCTCGTCTTCATCGATCCCGTCGGCACCGGCTACAGCCGGTTCGTTGCGACCGGCGAGGACGCGCGCAAGTCCTTCTATTCCGTCGACGGTGACGTCAATGCGATCGCGCTGGTGATCCGCCGCTGGCTCGAGAGGCATGACCGGCTGGTCTCGCCGAAATACGTTGCAGGCGAGAGTTATGGCGGCATTCGCGGGCCGAAGGTGGTGCGCCAGCTGCAGATCCAGCACGGCGTCGGCGTCAGGGGATTGATCCTGGTGTCGCCGCTGCTCGACTTCCGAGAGTTCACCGGCACCAGCCTCCTGCAATATGTCGCAACGCTGCCGAGCTATGTGGCGGTGGCGCGCGAGGCGAAAGGACCCGTCAAGCGCGCCGATCTCGCCGACGTCGAGGCTTACGCGCGCGGCGAATTCCTGGCCGACCTCGTCAAGGGCGAGGCCGACAGGGAGGCCACCAATCGCCTTGCCGACAAGGTCGCCGAGCTCACCGGCATCGACCGGGCGGTGAGCCGCAGGCTCGCCGGCCGCTTCGACATCGGTGAATTCCGCCGCGAGTTCGACCGCAAGAACGGCAAGGTGACGGGACGCTACGATGCCTCTGTCCGCGGCCTCGATCCCTATCCGGATTCGGGCAATTCGCGTTTCGGCGATCCCTCGGGCGACGCGCTCCAGGCGCCGTTGACGAGCGCCGCGGTGGACGTCCTGACACGCAAGCTCAACTGGCGGCCGGACGGCTCCTATGAAGTCCTCAACGGCGCCGTCGAGGGGCAGTGGGATTTCGGCCGCGGCATCAACCCGCCGCAGTCGGTGTCGGATCTGCGGCAGGTCCTCGCCGCCGACGCGAAGCTGAACGTGCTGGTCGCGCATGGCCTGTTCGATCTCGCCACGCCCTATTACGGATCCAAGCGGGTGCTCGACCAGTTGCCGGCCTTCGCGACGCAGCGGATCAAGTTCGTCGTCTATCCCGGCGGCCACATGTTCTATTCGCGCGACGGCTCGCGGCAGGCGCTTCGTGGCGAGGTCGAGGGATTGATCAGGGAGTAGGCCGACGCTTGCGCGGTGGATATTGGCGCGCGATCTCGCGGGCGACGACGCTCGCAGGCTTGACGTTGGCGCCGGCGAGCCAGATGTCGCTGACCTTGCCGCGAGCATCGCGGACGCGGCGCACCGGCTCGCCATGACTTGAATGGCCGGCGGCGGCGGCAATCCTGCCGGTATCGCGGCCGGTCACCTCGATCTCGCCGGCATCCATGAACGGATTGTTGAACTGCGGGTTGGCGATGAGCACACGGTCGCCCATCGGCACGAGGTCAGTCGCGCCCCAGATCGTCCACCAGCGGCCGGTCCAGTCGCGTACGCGCCGGTCGGGTGCGCCGCGGGTCTTGAACGTTCGCAGGATCTGCATCGCGCCGTCCATCCAGAACGGCGCAGCGCCGTCGATGGAGTTGCTGATGATGCTGATCGCGAGCTCGCAGGCGGGAATGGCGCAGGTCCGCGAGATATAGCCCTGGAAGTGACCGCCATGGCCGACCCAGTCCCAGCCGTCGAGCTTGCCGGCGCCGATGCCCAAGCCGTAATAGGCCTCGAAACTCTGCGGGATACGCCAATGATGTCGTGTCATCTCGCGGCGGCTGGCGACCGACAGCACGCTCTTTCTTGCGTTGGGCGCGAGCTGCGCGAAGAAACGCGCCGTATCGGCGGCGGTGGCGGCGAAGCCCGTGGCGGACGCCATCGCGTGTGTGGGATTGTCGCCGGGGATCACGCAGCGCTCGCCCAGCGGCACTTTTCGCGTGTGACCGCGTGCGAACGCCGCACCTTTGGGGAGCGGCGCGTCCGGCTCGGTCTCGCGCAAACCCGCGGGTTCGATGATCTCGCGCTTGATCCAGGCGGTGTAGGGCTGCTTCGTCACCGCTTCGATCACGAGACCGAGCAGGCCAAAGCCGTGATTGGAATATTTGAAGCGCGTGCCGGGCTCGATCGCGGTCGGTAGCTTCAGCTCCGCGAGCAACTCGTCCGCGTTCAGATACGGACGACGATCGATGAACTGGCCGGAATCGGCGCCGTCGCGCGTCAGCCCGGCGCTGTGCGAGAGCAGTTGCGCGATCGTGGTCTCGGCGACGCGCGGATGCAGGCCGCCGACATACTGCCCAACGGAATCGTCGAGTCGGAGCTTGCGCTGCTCGCGCAGCTTCATGATGCCAGCCGAGGTAAAACTCTTGGAGTGCGAGGCGATGCGGCAGCGGTGGCGCGGCGTGAGCTTCTCGCCGGTGTCGAGATTGGCGAGGCCGAAGGCGTGCTCGGCAACGACATCGCCGCGATTGACGAAGGCGACGATCACACCAGGCTGCTGGATTGTCGTCTGCTGGAATTCGATCCAGGAGCTGATGTAGTCGATCGCGGATCGCAGCCACGTGTCCATTGCGCACCGATTTGCGAGGGGAGGATTGGTGCGCGAGGCTAGCCGAGAAAGCAGAACCGGCACAACCCCTAGGTTGTGCCGGTTCGCGTCGTTCGGAAACGGGATGGCTTAGTAGACGAGCGTCGCGCCGGTCGGCTTGTCCAGCGCCGCGGCAAGCGAGCGATACTCGGAGCTGTCGGTGCCGGCGAGCGAGGCGATCTTGTTCAGGTGATACTGCGCCTGCTCGCGGTTGCCCTGCTCGAGCTGCCAGAGGCCGTAATACTGCCAGGTGCGGACGTGGTTCGGATCGTCCTTCAGCGCCAGCTCGTAATAGACCTTCGACGACTGGTAGTCGCCGAGCTTGCGATAGGAATAGCCGATCAGATTGGCAACGTCGGCGACGTCGTCGCGCTTGAGCGACTTCAACTGATCGATCGCGCCGGTGTAGTCATGATTGTCGTAGATCGTGGTGTAGGCGGTGCGATAGGCAGCAAGGAATTTCGGATCGCTGACGGACGAGCTCTTCTTCTTGCCCTTCTTGGTCGAAGTGTCCGACTTCGGCGGCGACGAGGGCTCGTCGCTCCCCGCGGCATAGGCGCTGGTCAGCACCGGCCCGGCTGCGAGCGTCATGGAAACGAGCCCCGGCAGCAGAAGCATTGAGAGTTTGCGCATCTAAGTTCTCCCGTATGGAACGTGGCGATCCTACACGATTGCCCGAAGACCGGAACACCCAACGGGCGAAAACATTCCCGCTTCGCACGATCTATTCGCCTCTGGGCAGATGACAAACTTGTCATCCAGATGAACGGAAGCCTGCAACCGGCTTCAGACTGGGTTCAGCGCGCGAGGCCTAGGCTCCCACCTACGATCGAAGGGTTGGCGAGAGGGCGCCCGCCTGAAGATCCTTCCAAGAGGAGATCAACCATGTTGAAGACCATTTCCGCAGCCTTGCTCGCAGCTTCCGTGATCGCAGCCCCGGCCTTCGCCGCCGAGGCCGACAAGACCACCACGACCGCGCCGGTGATCAAGGCGGACCAGAGCCAGACCAAGGTGTCGAACACCGCCGCGAAACCGGATGCCGGCGTCAAGGCCGACACCAAGGCCGCCGACGTCAAGGCGGACGCCAAGGTCGACACCAAGTCGAAGACGATGAATGCGAACGCCGCGGTCACGCCCGACGAGCACAAGACCGTGCGGACGCATCGCCATCACCACAAGCATCTGTCGGCCAAGAAGTCGCTGAAGGCGCAGCCGGACGCGACCAAGCCGGTGACGACCGAGAAGCGCAGCTAACGACTGATCCCGCGCGGCGGCATCCCTGGCATTGCCCCGCCGCCGCGTGCGGAATTCAGGCCCGGTCCGCTGTCTTGGTGCCTTGCGCGAAAGCGCAAGGCACCGGCGGCGGGCCGGTGCGCCTGCAAGCGAATTCCCTTCGTGCAACCTTGGGGCTAGAACATCTCCGAGTCTGAGCGAGCGGAGAGCGTGACCTGTGGGGCGATTGGCGAAACGTGCGGTGAGCCTGCTATTGATCCTGGCATTGCCGCTGGCGCTCGCAGCGTGTTTCGGCAGCGACGGTGACCGTCCAACCCTGATGGATGGGACCCAGGCTGGAGGTCCTCAGCCTTTTCCCGACAATTTCCGCGGTGACACGCTCGCCCTGATGCGCGCCTATCTGAACAATCCGGTCGGCGTGCGCGAGGCCGGCATGGCCGAGCCGGTGTTGCGCGAGCTCGGCGGCCGGCAGTTCTACGTGAGCTGCCTGCGCTTCACGCCCCGCGAGACCGACGGCAGCTACAAGGGCATGCGCGAGCGCGTCGTCGTCTTCGTCAACGGACGGGCCGACCGTGTCCTCGATCGCGCCAGCGAGCTCTGTACCGGTGCGGTTTACGCACCCTTTCCGGAACTGGAAAAGATGATGCGGTAGCGCAAAGCCCGCCTTCATCGGCTGGTGCTAGGACTGCAGTCGCCGGAGCCGCTGGATCACATTTTGGCGAGCTTTGAACGGGGCGGGTTCGCCTTGCGACAGATTGTTACGGCAAGCCTTGCGCAGGCGACAAAACAGCCGGTGCAGGGCAACGTGACGGAACAAAATCGCGATGTTGCCACCCCGTCACAGTAGCGAACGATCAACGTTCCGGCATCGCCGCGAAGCAACCTAATTCACGCCACGTTGTTTCCTGAGTGTCGAATTTGAAAGAACGGGGATGATCATGAAAACGATCTTGCTGGGCGCAGTCGCTCTGCTTGCGCTGGCCGCGCCGGCCGCAGCGGCCGACATGCAGCCGCACGCCTATACCAAGGCACCGGCCTATACGCCGCCGCAGGTGATCTACAACTGGACCGGGTTCTACATCGGCGGCCATGTCGGCGGCGCGTTCGCCGGCGACAGCAGCTTCCAGTCGAGCGACGCCCGCTTCCTCGGCGGTGTGCAGGGTGGCTTCGACTACCAGTTCGCGCCCAATTGGGTCGTCGGTGTCGAGGCCCAGTATTCCTGGCTGCCGACCAACAACAACGGTGTCACGTTCCCGCTGGGAACGCAGGTGACGTCCAATACCGACCAGCTCGGGTCGGTGACTGGCCGGATCGGCTACACCTGGGGTCCGGCGCTGGTCTACGCCAAGGGTGGTTACGCCTGGCGCAATGGCGGCCTTGGCGTCAACGTCGCCGGCGTGCCGCAGGGCTTCACCGCCACCGGTAACAACAAGGACGGCTACACCGTCGGTGCCGGCCTCGAATACATGTTCGCGCCGAGCTGGTCGGCCAAGGCCGAGTACCAGTACTACAATTTCGGCAGCACCACCTTCACCTCCGGGCCGGCCGACATCGTCGGCGTCCGCGGCCGGGAGGACGAGCATACCGTCAAGGTCGGTGTGAACTACCGCTTCGGCTGGGGTGGTCCGTCAGCCTCGCGCTACTGACCCGCCAGCGGCAATCCCAGCTCCGACAAAGGCCGGCTCCCGCCGGCCTTTTCTCGTGTGCCGGCCCGTGCTGGCGGCCGGTTCTTTGCTTTGCGTGAACCATCTGGCGCGTCATTTGCAAGCAAACATTCCGGCGCGCGCCTTCTCACGCGTGTCATGGGGCTGGCGTAAAGCAAAAATAATTTTTGCCGCTTACGGAACTCGCGCTCCGGAACGCGTTATATGAGAATTATCGGGCTGGTGGGACGACGGTCATGCGTATCTTGGTGTCGGCAGCGGTGCTCGTGTGCTTCGTCGGCGGGCCGTGCACTGCTCAAACAATCCTCAAATCCGAGCCTCTGATGCTGGCACCTTACGAGGTGGCCTTCGTCAAGGACGCGTCCTGTCCGTCCGGCAAGGTGTTGAAGGTCACCGGCGCGATCCGCGGGCTGCACCGCCGCAAGGCCTGCGTGGCGCTGGCCGGCGAGCAGGCATCGCTGGCGACCGCGACGCCCTGAACCCCGGCTTCCGGCCCGACCTCACAAATTCAACTGAAGCTCTATCCTGGACTGGCGCTCGGCCTCCGCCTTGTTCGTGGCGGGGTCCTCGCCCTGCGCTGCCCGGCAGGGCTTAATCTCGTAGTCGTTGTCGAGCACACGCCGCGGCCCGGCACGGTTGTCGTCGGCGCTGACATCCACGACGAGACCGCTCCGCTGCGCCAATTTCCAGACGTCGGACTCATCAGGATAGGCCTTGCTGATCTGGGCATCGTTGCAAAACAGGGCGTAGGGCATTCTTCCCGCTCCCGGAAAGCGCGTTAACGACTTCAATGGCGAGGGGTTCCGGCCGGCGGCTGATCACGGCGCCGTGATCGCGGTGCCCCGGGGTCCTTGAGTCGTAAACGAGTCCTGAATCTCCAAAAAAAGAATCCCTGGGACTCTCCGGCCGGAATCAGCGGATGTTTTCGGCCATGACGAGCGACCTGAAAACCTCCTGCGGGCACATGCTCCTGCCGCTGACGGTGGCGCTGCTCGGCGCCTGCGCAGCCAATCTTTGGCTGGTTTGGTCCTGGCTGTAGGTCCCCAGACGGACGGCCTGCCTTACTTGGCGGCCGGTGGAGGAGGGCCGGCGTCGCGGATGGCGGCGCGGACTTTTGTCAGGGTCGCCGCACAATATTCCTCGCGCTCGCGCTCGAACCGCTCCTGATGCTTGCGGAAATTTGCGATCCTGGCCTGCATCTCGGTACGGAAATCGCCACCCGTGCGGGGCGGCGGGACCTGGACGGGCCGAGCTTGAGGGGCGGGCGGAGATACGGCCGGTGGCGGGTCGGTTTCGATCGCGATGGCCTGCACGGTCACGATTTCCGTGGTCACCGCGAATGCAGCAGGCGGGCTTTCCGGCGGATGGAGGTCATCCTTCTTGCCGGTTACCGATTGGACGAAGGCCAGTGTCTGCGCGATCAGTGCGTCGCGCTCTCGGATCCACTTCATGGGCCACCCCCGTTAGGGGTACTCCACCAAAGCTCGAGGGACGAATCAAGAAGATATCCTCCGAGGGATTGCATATTTTTCCCGGTCGCCCGACAGTGGGCGGATGGATGCCGGAAAAGAGCAGGCGGATGAAGCCGAAGGATTGAGGCTCGTTCGCGCGTTCCTGTCGCTGCCGCCCGACAAGCGGGCGGAGGTGATCGCGTTCGCCGAGGAATTGGCGCGGGCCCATGGCCAGCCCGGGGAGGGCGAGGGCACGTCTCCGAAGGGCACATCCCAGAGGTGAGTGCTATCGCTCGCGCGGGTTGACGTTGGGCACGAAGGGCGCACCGACCACCCGGACCGCCGCCGGGGCTGCGGCCTCGACCGGCCTGCTGTCGGCGACCTGCCTCTCCGGAGCCTGTCCAAAGACGGGCTCGTACAGCGCAAGAGCGCCGGCTACGACGACGCAGCACAGCGTCACCGCCCCCAGCAAGAATATGTCTCGATGGTCTGCCCTGATCCGCATGGGGCAAGAACGAGCGACGTACGTGCTTGGTTCCGCACCAGATCGGCGACGTGGCCAGGACGGTCGAAGAGTTCAAGTCCAACGGACTCGAAGTGGAGCGGCTCAAGGCGGCGCAGGCCGAAGCCGAGAAGCAGGCGGCCGAGCAGCGTCGCCGCGACATGGTCCGTGCAGTCGGTTGCTACCGCCACGGAAGAGCTGTCCTGCTCGGTCAACGAGATCAGCCTGCAGATTTCCGGCATCCAGACCGCGACCCAGGAATCGGTGAACGCGATCCGCGACATCTCCGCGACGATCGAGCGGCTCTCGGAAGTGTCCTCGACCATTCCCGCGGCGGTCGAGGAGCAGGGCGCCGCGACTCAGGAGATCTCGCGCAACGTGCAGCAGGCCGCCCACGGCACCCAGCAGATCTCCTCGAACGTCACCGACGTGCAGCGCGGCGCGGCCGAAACCGGCTCGGCCTCCTTGCAGGTGCTCTCGACCGCAAAGATGCTGGCGACCGACAGCAACCGGCTGAAGGACGAAGTCGGAAAATTCCTCCGGACGGTGCGTGCCGCCTGAGTCCGCGCGGCGGCATCCGCCGCGCCAAGAGTCTCTATTGCGGCAGCAGCAACGCTAGCGCGATGACGAACAGCATGGCCGTCATGACGACGGCCGTAATCGCGCCGGCGGCGATCCTGGCCTTCTCTTTGGGCGTGGTAGGGCGCATCGGGTGCGCATGCTACCTGATGTTGAATTCTGATCCAATCTGTGATCAGTAGCCGTCCCCGCGGCGTTCGGCGTCCGCGCCCCTTCGAAGGCAGCCCATGACCGACGATGTCGACGACGGCTGGGCCGCGTCCGCGGCCGCCTGGATCATCGAGCAGGGTGAGGACGGCGACTACGGCCGCCGCTTCGTGCTGGATGCGCCGATGCGCGCGCGGATCGAGGGCCGCGGTTTCCGCAATGCGCTCGACGTCGGCTGCGGGGAGGGACGCTTCTGCCGCATCATGCAGCGCGCCGGCATCCGCACCACCGGCATCGATCCGACCGAGGCGCTACTCGCGCGCGCTAGGGAGCTCGACCCCCGCGGGGATTATCGGCT
This sequence comes from Bradyrhizobium sp. 1200_D9_N1_1, assembly GCF_052075915.1. Lineage (NCBI taxonomy): Bacteria > Pseudomonadati > Pseudomonadota > Alphaproteobacteria > Hyphomicrobiales > Nitrobacteraceae > Bradyrhizobium > Bradyrhizobium sp. 1200_D9_N1_1. The sequence continues at coordinate 3,916,903 of NZ_CP197226.1, forward strand.
CGGTCGTGCCGAGACGATGGATATCGATGCGTGTTTCGATCTGGTGGTCAGCTATCTCAGCCTGATTGACATTCCCGATCTCGGTACGGCGATCGCGAAGATGGTGGGGGCGCTCCGGCCGGGCGGCACGCTGCTCATCGCCAATCTGACCAGCTTCAACACCGCGGGCCAGCCCGACGGCTGGGCACGTGACCGCAAGGGCGAGATGCGCTTCGCCATCGATCACTACATGGACGAGCGCCCGATCTGGCTGAGCTGGCGCGGCATCCGGCTCCAGAACTGGCATCGTCCGCTCGGCACCTACATGACGCTGCTGCTCGACCACGGCCTCCAGCTGCGACTGTTTGTCGAACCGGAGCCCACAAGCGGCGACCCCCGCAGAAACGACCTTCATCGCCGGGTGACCCTACTTTCACATGATGGAGTGGCAGAAGCCGGCTTGAGTGGAAAGGCCTGTGATTTCTGACGCGACGTTTCGCGTGTAGACTGCGCTCGCGATGGAATCTGGATTTGGAAGCGTCCGATGATCCCCAACCGTCCGCCCGTGCTCGCCCGCGAACGCTTTGCTGCCGACCGCGAGAATTTTGCGGGCCTCGATCTCGCCGCGCGGTTCGAGCGGATCGAGAAGACGAACCTGTGGGGCGCGGCCAGCTCGGTCTCGGGCCTCGGCTCGGAGGATCCCGCCACCGCCGCGATCCGGGACGTGCTTCCTGCACTGCTGCAACGGCTCGGCGCGCGCTCGCTGCTGGATGCGCCCTGCGGCGATGCGGGCTGGATCGGCCGCATGAAGCTCGATCTCGACTACACCGGCATCGACATCGTGCCGTCGCTGATCGAGGCCAACAAAGAGCGTGTGGCGCGCGGTGAATTGTCCGGCCGCTTTCTCATTGCAGACATCACGCGCGATGCGCTGCCGGCCGTCGACCTGATCCTGTGCCGTGACTGCTTGGTTCATTTGAGCTTCGATAACATCGCTCGCGCCGTCACGAACTTTCGTGCGAGCGGCGCGCGCTTCCTGCTGGTCACGACGTTTCCCGAATGGGATGCAAATCGCGACTGCGAGGACGGCGACTGGCGCGCGCTGAACATGGCGACGGCGCCGTTCAACTGGCCGGCGCCGCGCGAACTGATCAACGAGCGCTGCGAGGAGGGCGGCGGTGGCTGGCGCGACAAGAGCCTCGGGCTCTGGCGGCTGGATGAATTGCCCGATCGCATCCGCATTGCCACGGGGATGTGACGGACGCACGCGGGACGCCCGTTGCCTCCGCGAATGCCGTCGCGCTACACTTTGGGTTGCATGAAGCCATCTCGCGTTGCGGTGACGATTCCGGAGCACGCCATGAGACCGAGTGTTGCGATTGCCGCCATGCTGATCTGGTGCTGCGCGCCGGCGCTGGCGCAGCAGGAGGGCGCTGCGCTCTACGCAAGCCACTGCGCGCAATGTCACGATGGCGGCGATGCCCAAAGCCGTGTGCCGGGCCGTAGCGCCATGCAGGGAATGTCGTTCGATCATGTGCTGGGGACACTGACCACCGGCAGCATGGCAGCGATGGCGAAGGAGCGCAGCGACGAGGAACGCCGCGCGATTGCTTCCTTCGTCACTGGCAAGACTGCGACCGGCGGCGTCGCAGCCGATGCGGAAGGACGCTGCACGCAGGTCCGCGGCTTTCCAGAGCCGCTTGACGGTCCACGCTGGAACGGGTGGGGCGTCGACGCTGGCAACAGCCGCTTCCAGCCGGCCGACATGGCGGGGCTGACCGCGGAAGAGGTGCCGCGCCTGCGGCTGAAATGGGCTTACGCCTTTCCCGGCGCCTCGGTGTCCTTTGCGCCGCCGACGATCATGGGCGGCCTGCTGTTCATCGGCGGCACCGACCGCAAGGTGCACGCGCTCGATGCGCGAAGCGGCTGCACGCTGTGGACATTCGCGACCGATGCCGCGGTGCGCGCAGCGATCAGCTTCGCGCCGCTTCCCGGCACCGATCAGTTCGTGATCTTCTTCGGTGACTTGCGCGCCAATGCCTATGCCGTGAACGCGCTGACCGGTGCACTGATCTGGAAAACGAAGGTCGAGGAGCATCCGGCCGCGCGCATCACAGGCGCGCCGACGCTGCACTCCGGCGTGCTCTACGTCCCGGTGTCCTCGCTCGAGGAGGCCGCCGGCTCGCAAGCCAGTTACGAATGCTGCACATTCCGCGGCAGCGTGGTGGCGCTGGAGGTTGTGACCGGCAAGCCGGTGTGGCAGGCCTACACGATCCCGGAAGTGCCGCATCCGACCGGCAAGAATACGAAAGGCACGCAGCTGTTCGGCCCGTCCGGCGCCGCGGTGTGGTCGGCACCGACGGTCGATCCGAAGCGCAACGCCGTCTACGTCGCGACCAGCAATTCCTACTCGAATCCGCCGGCCGCAACCGCCGATGCGATCCTCGCGTTCGAGCTTGCGACCGGAAAGCTGCTCTGGAAGCAGCAGGCGACCCCGAAGGACGCCTTCATCGTGGCATGCTACGGCGCGGACAGGACCAATTGTCCTGACGAGCACGGCCCCGATCACGATTTCGGCCAGTCGCCGATCCTCGTGACCTTGCGCGATGGCAGGCGTGTTCTTGCCATCGCGCAGAAGTCCGGTGTCGTGCATGCGCTCGACCCGGATGATGGCGGCAAGATCCTGTGGCAGACGCGGATCGGGAAGGGCGGTGCGCTCGGCGGCAGCGAATGGGGCTCGGCCGCCGATCAGGACCGCATCTACGTCGCGAACTCCGACGTGCGTTTCCTGCACGATGGCACGCGGCGGCTGGATTCCACCCAAGGTGGAGGCCTGTTCGGTCTCGATCTCGCCAGCGGGAAAATTGCGATGGAAGTGCCTCCCGTCGCCTGCGGCGATCGCCTCCAATGCAGCCCCGCGCTGTCGGCGGCGGTCAGCCTGATCCCCGGCGTCGTGTTCTCCGGCGGCGTCAGCGGCTTCCTGCGCGCCTACGCCACAGCCGATGGCAAGCTGCTGTGGGAGTTCGATACCGCGCGAGACTATACGGCCGTGAACGGCGTCCCCGCCCATGGCGGCGCGATCGACGGCCCCGGGCCGGTCATCGCCGGCGGCATGCTCTACACCAATTCCGGCTACGGCCAGTGGAGCGGCGTGGCCGGCAACGTGCTGCTGGCGTTCGAGGTCGGGAAGGAGTGAGGGCGAGCATAGGTGCATCGCTCCACCAACTCGTCATCGCGAGCGTAGCGAAACAACCGCAAAGTCTTTCCGCGATGACAGTCTGGATTGCTTCGCTGCGCTCGCAGTGACGGAGCAAGATGAGAAGTCATGGTCAATCCAACTCGCATCTCAAACACGGGCACAGCTCTTTCGTAGCGCGCTCCAAGCAGCGGAATGCGGGAACACCGTCCCGTATTGCGCTCCACTCCATCCGGGCCGCAGGACCCGCCGGCCAACCCAGAGGAAGGAATTTCGATGATCGACGCCCGATGTAATTGCGGCGCTCTTGCGCTGTCGCTTCCGGGGCCATCAAGCCTCGTCGCTGCCTGCCATTGCATTGACTGCCAGCGGCGAACAGGCGCGCCGTTCGGTGTCGGTGCCTTCTATCCGGCAGAGGCCGTCACGATCTCAGGCGCGTCGAAGGAATACGTCCGCACAGCCGCAAGCGGCGGCAAGGTCCGCAACTATTTTTGTCCCGACTGCGGTTCAACGGTCTGGTGGAAACCCGACAATCTGCCTGCGATGATCGGCGTCGCCGTTGGCGCCATCGCGGATCCAAACTATCCGGCACCGATCAGATCGGTTTTCGAGCAGTCGAAACATGCCTGGGTGGAAATCACCGGCGCCCAGCATTTCCAGCAGAGCAGCGCGCAGAAGAATTCGGACTGAGTGCTCCCGCCTCGAGCGCTGGTGCCGGCTGAGGGGATTGAACCCCCGACCTTCGGTTTACAAAACCGCTGCTCTACCGCTGAGCTAAGCCGGCGACGCGGGGCAGGGCTCGGCATGTGCCGGAGTTGTCCGCCCGCTCGGGCGTCGCAATATCAGACTTGGTCGGAAAGTGCCAGAACCTGGCAGTGGCGTTTCGCCGGCAAGAAACAGGCGGCCCGTCGGGCCGCCTGCAAGCTTTCAGCCTGATGGCCGGGGCCTTACTGGCAGAGGTGCCGCCGTCCGTCTTCGCCCTTGAACCATGTGCCGGGTCTGCACACGATGCCGTTGCGGGCTGCGTAGGCGTCCCAGTTGCCGTACCAGGCGGGGCCGCCGCTGTCATAGCGCGCGTAGGAATTGCCCCAGCCCTGGAACGGTGCAGCCGCAATCGTTGCGGCGGTGCCGACTGCCGCACCAGCCACCGCGCCCGCGGTATCGAGCGGCCAGAAGCCCGATTGTGTTCCATCATTCGGATTCACTTGGCCGCGGGCCATGTGCCGGCGGCGATAGGCGCGGTCGGCGGTCGCATTGCCGGGACCGAGATTCTGGCAATTGGGATCCTGGAAGAGCCCCGTGCAGCGGCCCGAATTGTCGACTGTCGCTTGCGCGAAGGCCGGTGTTGCCAGCGTGGACGCGACGATCGCGGCCAAGCCAAGAAGCTTCAGGCTCGTCATGGCATTTTCTCCATGTTGTTGAGACCTGTGCTAAGTGCGACCTCTGGCAGTCGTTCCGCGGATTCTCGCCTGTGAGGTCACATCGACGTGAGCCCGCCCAGGATGTGAAGTTTGTGCCACGCAACCTTGCTCGCTCCGGCACCTGCCGCGAGCTTGCGCCGCGTTAACGCTTCGCTAGCGCAGCTTGCGGCATTTGAGCGGCCCGCGCCCCTTGCGCGTTAGGCTTACCGGCATTTGGTGAGCCGGCCTTAACCCTCTCTGTGCCGCGATCGGTTAGGTTGTGTTCCAGACAACCGGGATCCCACCATGCGCGCTCTGGCGCTCGCAGCCTTTCTGATCGGACTGCCCGCGACGGCGTTTGCCGGCGGCGGCTTCGATATCGTCGTGCCCGGCCGCCCCGGCGTGCCGATCATCATCAATGGCATCGACGCGTCCTATAGCGTCGTCGAAGGTGTCTGGGGCCTCGGCAAGAACGTCCAGGTGCAGCCGACGATCTATGGCGGACGCTATATCGCCGAGCGGCAGCCCGACGACGTCGGCCATTATTATCCGACACTGGGCCTGCGGCCCGGCTACGGCCGGCTCGAGGTCGAGCCGCCCGCGAACCGCAGATTGCCGAAGCCGGCCGAGAGCTACCACCAGAGCTGGGGCGCGCAATCGGCGCCGCTGCCGCCGCAGATGGACGTGCCCGCCGATCCGCCGCCGGTGATCCTGGCGCCGGAGATCAATGTGAATCCGCAGCATCGTCGGCCCCGGCCGCGTGCCGAGGTGCCCGGCAAGCCGCCGGGTTAAGAAACGTCAAAAATCCGAGATACGGAAATCAACAGGAGAGAGTAATGCGTCAGATGATTTCGGGACTGGTCGCGGCGGCTGCCGTGATGTTCGTCGGGGCCGCGCCGGCCGCGGCTTGCGGCTTCAATCCGTGCCAGCCGGTTGCGCCCGTCTATTCCGGCTGCAACACCGGTTGCGGTGGTTACGGCTATGGCTATGGCGCCTATGAGCGTCTCGCCGAGCCGACCACGCAGTATTACTACGTCAACCAGGGCCCGACCTACACCGGCCCGGGCGCCTTCGCGCCGTATCCGACCTATCGTGAGGACGCGGTCGTCGCCCCCGCCAACTATGGTTATGGCTATCGCGCCGCCGCCTATCCCTATCACCGCCCGTACTACCGTCCGTATCGCTACGGCTATGGCCCGCGCTACGGCTATCTGCCGCGCGTGCATTACGGCTACGGCCCGCGCTATGGTTACGCCCATCGCCACGCGCCCGCGCCGTACTATGGCGGCCACCGCGTGCTGCGCCGCTACTACTGATCACTTGATCGGTTGAGTTTTTCGAAGCGCCCGTCCGCGTCATGCGGACGGGCGTTTCTTGTTTGTGTCTCTTCGCTTGCGGGGCGAGGGAGCGTAGTTGCGTCCGCGGCCGCAGCTACCGCTTCATCAGCCCGAGCCGGCTCGCACCGACATAGAGCGAGAGCGCGGCTGCGTTGGAGACGTTGAGGCTCTTGATCTCGCCGGGCATGTCGAGCCGCGCCACGACGCTGCAGGTCTCGCGCGTCAATTGCCGCAGGCCTTTTCCTTCCGCACCGAGCACGAGCGCCAGCGGTTCGCGCAGTGCGACGTTTGAGAGGTCCTCGCTGCCTTCGCTGTCGAGCCCGACGGTCTGGAAGCCGCGCTCGTTCAGCGCGGTCAGCGCGCGGGCGAGGTTTTGCACCGTCACGACGGGCACCAGCTCGAGCGCGCCGGAGGCGGCTTTCGCGAGCACGCCGGTCGCTTCCGGGCTGTGGCGCGCGGTGGTGACGATCGCCTTCACCGCGAAGGCCGCGGCGGAGCGTAGGATGGCGCCGACATTGTGCGGATCGGTGATCTGGTCGAGCACCAGCACCATGCCCTCCGGCGTCAAGGTCTCGATGTCGGGTGAGAGCAGGGGATCGGCCTCGGCGAGCAGGCCCTGATGCACGGCGTCGGGCGACAGCAGGCGGTCGATCTCCTGGGGCCGGACGATCTCGGGCGTGACGCGCGTCTCGATATTCTCTTCGGCGAGGCGCCTTGCGGCGTTCTCGGTCAGCGTCAGCTTGCGGATCCGCCGCGCCGGGTTTTGCAGCGCCATGGTGACGCTGTGCCAGCCATAGAGGATGACCGGCCCGTCGGGTGCCGAATCACGGTCGCGCCAGGCCGGCCGGCCGGCCGATTTCCCGGGCCTGTTGAAGGGCTTAGCCCCGCCGCGGGAGCCCTTGGAGGTGAATTTTCGATCCTTCATGGGCTCGCTTGTGTCACGGGTCCCGGAATATGGCAATTTGAGCGCCTCCGAGGGCGATTTTAGCTGTTCGCCTCGGTTGACTTTGCCCCACCGCTTCGCCCATAAACGCGCCCGGTCGCGCCCCCATCCGGGCTGTCGCGGCCTTCACGTTCCATGGCCGTCTTCGGTCCGCCGGCAAGGTCCGGCCCGATTGTGCTGCCGTCGAGCGGGGGAGTGTCCCGAGTGGCAAAGGGAGCTGACTGTAAATCAGCCGCCTCATGGCTTCGCAGGTTCGAGTCCTGCCTCCCCCACCATCTTGAAAATACTAGGAAATTTTCGATTTTCTAGCTGGCGCTGAAGAGCGTCTCCATCAGAATCCTTCTTCCAAGCCCCACTCCAAGCCCCACTTATTGTTGAACTAAGATCGCTCCGCGCGCGAGGCGATCCTCGACTAAGAGCGAATGCGCCAGCCCAGATGTGGGTCTCGAGGGCGACGGCGAGTCGCTGCATCATCCATACTGTCTAGTGCAGGACAGTCGCGGGGGGGCTTCAGCATGAAGTTGTTTCATGCTCAACTTTCGCTCATTGAGGGGTGCGAGAGGTCGGGGGCAAGTCATTTCCTGAAATTGCATTCGCCTGTCGCGCCTCGCGCCGCAACAAAGCTTGCCACCAATGGACAAACGCTCATTAAGCGAACGAGATATTTGCACGAAGTACATCACGCCAGCGCTACGCGACGCTGGCTGGGACGAAATACTGCAAATCCGCGAGGAGGTCGGCTTTACCAAAGGCCGCATCATCGTGCGCGGCAAACTCGTCACCCGTGGGAAGGCCAAGCGCGCTGACTACATCCTCTACTACAAGCCGAACATCCCGCTGGCGCTGATTGAAGCGAAGGACAACAACCACAGCGTCGGCGACGGCATCCAGCAGGGTCTCGACTATGCCGCGACGCTCGACATCCCGTTCGTGTTCGCCTCAAACGGCGACGGCTTCGTCTTCCACGACCGCACCGGCCAGAGCCTGCCGATCGAGGCGAACCTTGGGCTCGATGCCTTCCCTTCACCAGCCGATCTGTGGACGCGCTATCGCGTCTGGAAGGGCATCAGCTCCGAAGCTGAACAGATCGTGCTTCAGGACTATTACGACGACGGCAGCGGCGAGGCCAAACGCTACTACCAAGTCACCGCAGTCAATCGCACCATCGAGGCCATAGCGAAAGGAGCAAACCGTGTTTTGCTCGTGATGGCTACAGGGAGCGGGAAAACCAGAACCGCCTTTCAGATCATTTGGCGTCTGTGGAAAGCAGGCCGCAAGAAACGTATCCTGTTCCTCGCCGACCGCAACGTGCTGATCGACCAGACGATGGTGAACGACTTCCGCCCGTTCGGCGGGGCGATGGCAAAGCTATCGACCAACGCCAAAACCATCGAGCGGCAGGACGGCACCAAAGAAGACCTGCCCCTGGCACTCGACAAGAAACGCCGCATCGACACCGCCTTCGAGGTCTATCTCGGTCTTTATCAAGCGATTACGGGGCCGGAGGAACACCAAAAACTCTATCGCGAGTTCTCGCCCGGCTTTTTCGATCTGATCGTGATTGACGAATGTCATCGTGGCAGTGCCGCCGAGGATTCTGCATGGCGGGAAATTCTCGACCATTTTTCCGGCGCGACGCAGATCGGCATGACCGCCACTCCGAAGGAAACCGAATATGTTTCCAACACAGACTATTTTGGCGAGCCGATCTACACCTATTCGCTGAAGCAGGGGATTAGCGACGGCTTTCTTGCGCCCTACAAAGTCATTAAGGTTCACATCGACCGCGACGTGGAAGGCTATCGCCCCGAACTCGGCCAACTCGACCGCGAAGGCAACGTGATCGAGGACCGGATTTACAACGCCAAGGATTTCGACCGCAACATCGTGCTCGACGACCGCACGGTGCTGACGGCGAAAAAGATCACCGAATTTCTCAAGGATAGCGGTGACCGCTTTCAGAAAACCATCATTTTCTGCGTCGACGAGGAGCACGCGGCGCGGATGCGCCAAGCCCTCGTCAACGAAAACTCCGATCTGGTCGCCGAGAACCAACGCTATGTCATGCGCATTACCGGGAGCGACAAGGAAGGCCAGGAACAGATCGGCAATTTTATCGACCCGGAATCGAAATATCCCGTTTTGGTCACGACGTCGCGACTGCTATCGACTGGCGTGGATGCGCAGACCTGTCGCCTGATTGTCCTTGATCGCGCGGTGGGCTCGATGACCGAGTTCAAACAGATCGTCGGGCGCGGCACCCGCGTTCATGAGGATATGAAGAAGTTTTACTTCACGTTGATCGACTTTCGCGGCGCGACAAGCCATTTTGCCGACCCGGATTTCGATGGCGATGTACCAATTTATGAGCGGGGTGAAGGCGATCCGATCATCCCACCCGACGCAACGCCGACAACCGGTGACGACACAATCCCGCCCACGCCAGACGAAGACGAAACCGTCGTCGATCAGCCGGACTTGCAGCTGCCGCCTGGTGATTCGATCCGCAAAATTTATGTCGATGGGGTTGGTGCGCGCATCATCGCCGAGCGCGTCGAATACCTCGACGAGAATGGCAAGCTCGTTACGGAAACTTTGCGCGATTTTACCAAGACTGCGCTGAAGAAGCATTTCGCCAGCCTCGACGATTTCCTTAAGCGTTGGAAATCGGCGGAAAGGAAACAGGTGATCATCGAGGAACTTGAAGCCGAGGGCCTGGCGCTCGACGCCATTGCGGACGAACTCGGCAAGAATCTTGACCCTTTCGATCTGATCTGCCATGTCGCCTTTGATAAGAGGCCGCTGACGCGCCGCGAGCGGGCCGAGAACATCAAGAAGCGCGACGTGTTCACCAAATACGGTCCACAGGCCCGCGCCGTGCTCGATGCCTTGCTTGAAAAGTACCGCGACGAGGGCGTACTCAATCTCGATGATGCCAACGTGCTGAAGGTGACGCCCTTCACCGCGATGGGCAGCGTTGTTCAACTCATCAACGTGTTCGGCGGCCGCGAGGGCTTCGAAAAGGCCGTCCACGAAATGCAGGCCGCACTGTATCAGGAGACCGCGTAGGCAATGATCGTCCGTACCACCGTCAAATCGATTCAAGACATTATGCGCCAGGACGTGGGCGTCGATGGAGATGCACAGCGCATCAGCCAGCTCACCTGGATGTTCTTCCTTAAGATCATTGACGATCAGGATCAGGAACTCGAACTGACGAGAGACGGCTACCGCTCGCCAATCCAGAAGCAATATCGGTGGCGCAGCTGGGCGGCGGACCCCGAGGGTATGACCGGTGAGCCGCTGCTGAGTTTCATCAATGACGAGCTGTTTCCGGCGCTGAAAGAGCTGAAACTCACCGGCAAGCCGGGCGACCGTCGCCGCGTGGTGCGTGACGTGTTCGAGGACGCCTACAATTACATGAAGTCCGGCCACCTCATCCGGCAGGTCGTTAACAAGATCAATGAAGTAGACTTCAACAATCTCGACGAGCGAAGGCATTTCGGCGAGTTCTACGAGCAACTGCTCAACGATCTGCAATCGGCGGGCAACGCTGGCGAATATTATACACCACGCGCCGTCACCGCCTTCATGGCCGACCGAATTGACCCACATCCCGGTGAAATCCTGTTCGATCCCGCCTGCGGCACTGGCGGCTTCCTAACCTGTGCTATCCGTCACATGGAGAAGAACTACGTCAAAACGCCCAAGCAGCGCGAAAAGATGCACGGCGCATTGCGAGCGGTAGAGAAAAAGCAACTTCCACACATGCTCTGCGTCACCAATATGCTGCTGCATGGCGTCGAGGACCCGAGCTTCGTGCGCCACGACAACACCTTGGCCCGGCCGCTGATTTCATGGAGCAAGGATGAGCGCGTTGACATTGTGCTCACCAATCCGCCGTTCGGCGGCCGCGAGGAAGACGGCATTGAGAACAACTTCCCGACGTTCCGCACCAAGGAAACGGCCGATCTGTTCCTCGCCCTGATCGTGCGCCTGCTCAAGGCAGATGGCCGCGCCGCTGTGGTGCTGCCCGACGGCACACTGTTTGGTGAGGGCGTGAAGACGCGGCTCAAGGAACATCTGATGGAGGAATGCAACCTCCACACCATCGTTCGCCTACCCAACTCCGTGTTCAAGCCCTATGCCTCGATTGGTACCAATCTCTTATTTTTCGAGAAGGGCACGCCGACTAAGGACATCTGGTTCTACGAACACCGCGTGCCCGAAGGCCAAAAGGCCTATTCCATGACCAAGCCAATCCGACTGGAGCATTTCAGAGATTGTATCGATTGGTGGGGTGGCAAGGAGCGGAAGGGCCGCGAGGAAACTCCGCAGGCATGGCGCGTGACAGCTGACGAGGTGAAAGCGCGCGGCTATAATCTCGACATCAAGAATCCGCATGCCGTGGCAGATGATCATGGAGACCCAGAAGCGCTATTGGCGGAACTCGCCGCCGCAGAGGCTGAGACGGGTGCATTGCGCGACCAATTAAAGGTGATCCTCGCCGAGGCGCTGGCGCGATGAACGCTGAACGCCTGTTGGCGCACTATCACGAGATCGCCGACGCGCCCGACGCGATCGCCCGCCTGCGCCGCTTCGTTCTGGATCTGGCCGTGCGCGGCAAACTCGTACCGCAAGATGCGGGCGACGAGCCGGCGTCGGAATTGCTGAGGCGGTCTGACAAAGGTCGACCGCAAGCGTCATTTAAAGAAAGCCGAACGGACAACAACGAAACGTCAGATCCCGAGTACGATCTTCCCGCCAATTGGCTCTGGGTACGGATTGGAGACCATCTTGAGCTAATTAATGGCATGGCTTTCAAGCCGACCGATTGGAAACCGTCTGGCATCAAAATTGTTCGGATTCAAAATCTTAATCGGCCCGACGCGCCGTTTAACTATTGCGATCCGACGATGGTACGAGATCGGTTCTTAATCAACGACGGCGCGTTTCTAATAAGCTGGTCAGGTACGCCCGGCACCTCATTCGGGGCTTTCATCTGGGAACGTGGCGAAGCGGTATTAAACCAGCACATCTTTCGATGCGATTTCCGCCTCAATGCCTTTGATCCACTCTACCTGCGCTTGGCGATCAATGGCCGTCTGGACGAAATGATTGCCAAGGCGCACGGGGGTGTTGGTCTTCAACATATTACGAAAGGCAAACTCGAAGCCCTTTTGATCGCCCTTCCACCACTCGCCGAGCAGCGCCGCATCGTGGTCAAGTTCGATGAGTTGATGCGTTTGTGCGATCGGCTGGAGGCGGCGCGGGGAGACCGTGAGAGCGTGCGCGATCGGCTGGAGGCGGCGAGTCTCACCCGCCTCAGCGCACCAGATTCCGAAACCTTCCAGGCCGATGCCCGCTTTGCGCTCGACGCGCTGCCCGCCCTCACCACACGCCCCGACCAGATCCAGCAACTGCGCCAAACCATCCTCAAGCTCGCAGTTTTCGGAAAGCTGGTACCGCAGGACCCGAAAGACGAACCAGCGTCGGAACTGCTTGATAAACTTTTAGCTCAAAAGTCGAAGGGACAGAGGGGACGCGATTGGACAGCGGGCATGTCCGACGCACGTGGGCAGATGTTTAAGGCTCCAGTCGGTTGGGCGTGGACCCGGATCGCCGACACGTGTGAACGGGTGACTGTTGGATACGTCGGACCGATGAAGGACCAATACGTCGATATTGGTATCCCCTTTCTTCGAAGCCAGAATGTTCGCGCCAACCGGTTTCGAGAAGAAGGGCTGATTTATATCTCGCCGCACTTTCATAAGAAGATAATCAAGTCAGCTTTGGTGCCAGGCGATGTTGTCGTCGTGAGATCGGGCAACGTAGGGACGGCCTGCGTTATCCCGGAGACAATTCCGGAAGCAAACTGTTCTGATCTGGTTGTGGTTCAGCGCCCTCAATGCGTTCTGCCGACTTTTCTATGTTTTTATCTGAACTCATTGGCAGCATTGCACGTTGAAGCAGGGTCGGTCGGCGTGGCTCTCACACACTTCAACACGAAGTCAGTCGCCACGATGCCTCTGCCCCTCCCACCACTCGCGGAACAACACCGCATCGTCGCCAAGGTCGATTCGCTGGTGGCGCTCTGCGACCGTCTAGAGGCGTGCCTCACCGCTACGGCCGCCACCCGCCGACGCTTGCTCGACGCGCTGCTGGCCGAAGCGCTGGCGCCGACCGATGATCGCAAACTGGAGGCGGCGGAATGAGCCGCGCGCCGGCGCGCCCCGAAATGAACCGCCTCGATCCTGAGAAGGTGGCCTATTGGTATCTCCGATTGAATGGGTTTTTCCAGATTGAGAACTTTGTGGTTCACCCCGAAGGGCGTGGCGGCCAGCGGACTGACGCCGATCTGCTGGCGGTTCGTTTCCCCTTTCGTGCCGAGCGCCTATTCGATGATCCGAACGACATCATGGCGGACGACGTACAGAAGCTCGCGCTCTCTGACGATCTGATCGATATCGTCATTGCAGAAGTGAAGACAAATCAACCTTGCACCTTGAATGGTCCGTGGACTCGAGCTGATCGGCAGAACGTCCATCGGGTACTGGCAGCGATCGGATGCCTACCATCCGGCCGGATCGAAGCTGCGGCGGCAGATATCTATCGGGCGGGCTCCCACCGGAGCGCCGCGCTTCGTATTCGTCTTGTGGCGGTGGGGCGCGATCGAAGCGATAACATTACGAAGGCGTATCCCCACGTCACTCAATTGTGCTGGGCGGGAATGCTGGCGTTCATCTGGGAACGCTTTCATCGATATCGACGCCAGAAGGCGCAGGTGGATCAATGGGACTCGGAGGGCCTCAAGATCAAAGAGCTCGCCGATCTGTCGAATAGCCCGGTAGATTTTATGCGAGATGCATTGCGCCTCATGGGGATAGAAGGCCGAAGTTAACGCTGGCGGCAAGGATGATAGCTTCATCCTTGGCGGACGTGAGAAGGCGCAATGCGCCTATCTGTGGAGAGCACGGTCAGGAACGCGAACGGACAGGCAGTTCAGGGGATTAGGCAGGCGTCGAGATTCAGGTGTTGAAGATTCGGGGGCTAAAATGCATATTGTCCGCTTGAAGATCTCCGGCTTTCGAGGGGTGCGTTCAGCGGACATTGCGCTGGGCCGTCATGCCGTTCTTGTCGGTCCGAACAATAGCGGCAAGACCACTATCATAGAGGCCTTGGCATTGCTCTTCGGGCGCGATCGCCTTGTGCGCCGCTTAACCGAACACGATTTTTACGGCAGCGCGCCGAATGCAACTGCGCGAATCCTGTGCGTCGCTACCGTAACGGGTTTTGCACCCAATGACCCTCACCACCATTCCTCTTGGTTCAGTCCTGAGCGCGGCGTCGAGAAATGGTACAATCCCAACGCCAAGACGTTAAGCGCTGCAGCGGATAAGCAGCATACTGACCTAGCCGTGCAGATTGGGTTTGCCGCGCGGTTCGATCTGGACGAACTCGAAGCAGAAGGCGTCCGCTTCTTCGTAGATGACGAAGTTGCGCTTGGCGACCCATTCGCCGAAGACGCGCACTTGCGCACCGTACATACCAAGGTGTTGCAGGAGTTGGGGTTCTTTCTGGTTCCGGCTTCGCGCACATGGGATCGTTGGATTTCGTTTTCCTCGGAGTTGTTCCGCCGCGTGGTGGCAACGCGGGGGGACATGCCCGCCCAGGCTGTGCGCACGGAACGCCAGCGCCTCTGGACACCACCCCAGGACGCGCGGCTTGAAGACCAGCCAGGGCTTTTCGAGATCGTCAACGACGCCAATGACGAACTGCGCGGACTGATGGCAAGTGCGCCAAAGCTGCAATTACGTTTGACGGCCACTGATAGCGTTTCTGTTCTCGAAAGCGTCGTGCCCCACTTCGCACATGGGGAAGGGCCAACTCTCCCCTCGCAACGACACGGCACGGGTCTTGTTTCTCTACAAAGCCTTCTTCTGCTCATGCAGTTCGGCAAGGCTCGCGCGGAAACGGGCAAGTCATTTGTGTTGGCCGTAGAAGAGCCGGAATTGCATATCCAGCCTTCGCAGCAAAAGCGGCTGGTCAACCGCCTCAATGCGCTTTGTGATCAAACGGTCATCACAACGCATTCTCCGATAGTGGCTGCGATGTTTCCGGCCCAGGACACGCTGTTCGTTGAAACCCGTGCAGGTGTCTTAAATGCCAAGCCATTGATGGACACCGTGCCAGCGCAGCCGACCAATCACCAGCAACATTTGCTCTACGCTTGGCGGCAAAAACTAGTGGCTGCACTCATGCACGAATGCGTCTTGATTCCCGAAGGGGTTTCGGATGTAGCGTGGCTTGAGGCTCTGCAAACTGCGCTTGAATTGCATCAGGGCTGGCAGGACGCAGGAGGTGCGTCAGACCTCTCCACATTCATCGGCGTAGTGCCGACTATAGACGCCAAGATTGCCGATACATTCGCGGTCGTTAGTGCCGTACATGCGCATCCGTGTGTTCTCGTTGATGGGGACAGTGATGGGCGTACGTATTTCGATGCTGTGAAAGCTAGTAGTCCACCCCCGCGTTGTGTTGTGTTCTGGCCCGACGGCTGGGCGATGGAGCATATCGTTTCGTGGATCGCAAGCGCTGATGAGGCGGCGACGCTAGCCGCGCTTGGACTAGTGCTAGGAACACCGTTTGCTGACCGTCAGGCGCTCACCGCCCATTTGCTGGCTAGAAAATCCTACGCGCCGACCCATGAGAGCGCCGCTATCACGCTCATGGCTAACGCAGCCTGCCGAGAGCGTGCCGCGCAGTTACTTAATGCCCTCTGTAAGGTGTTGCGCAATCCGATGAATGCGAACGAGGTGCAATTCACGCGCTTGCAAGCGGATTCGACCCCCGACATGCACGTTTTTTGTTTTACGCCGCCATGACGTTCGATTTCTTCGAAGGTGCAGCCGGGACGGGCAAGACGCACAATCTTGTGGGCAAGGCAGCAGAACTTGTTCAGGATGGTGCACTCGGCGTTGGGAACAAGCTCTTGGCGCTCACCTTTATGAACGGCGCGCGGCGCCGTCTGGATGCGCGTCTTGGCGAGAACCCGGCTTTTCGCAGGCGTTTTGAATGTCAGACTTTTGATGTATTTGCCCGAACACTTGCCGCGCGCCGCCGGAGTCTGATTACGCCGACGATGCGGGAACTGGCGGTCGCCTTGAATGAATTTGACGGGCCGTGCTTTTTAGCGGCGAGTCTGCTGGAAATCGACACGGTTCGACAATGGGTGGCAAGAGGCTTCCCGCTGATCTTGGTGGACGAGGCGCAGGACCTCGATGAGCACCGTATGCGTGTCCTTCAGGGGCTTTCGCAAACCTGCCGGATCGTAGCAGCGGCGGACGCGTTTCAGTGTCTTCACAACGGGCGCGACACCGCGCCTCTTATGAGCTGGCTTGAAGGAGCGGGGCGAACCCACCGCCTCACACAGCCGCGGCGCACCAAACAGGAGGGCCTTCTGGCCGCCGCGCTGGCCGTGCGCGAGGGACGGGAGATCAAGTCTGTTCTGGCCGCAAAGACGTTCAACAACAGGACGATTTGGAGTGGTGTAGGCTTTCGGCTCTTGGAAGCATCGGTCAGGAACAAAAATTCCGGGCTTCTAGCATGGGTGATTGCTAACGAGTTCAATCAGCATAAAGGCCAAGTTGCTATTCTTACCCCGCACGCGAGCAACGAGATCATCCGTGCCGCACTCAATACCGTCAAAACCAAGCAGCAAACGTATAAGAAAAGTGGCGCGACCTTCGGTCCATATCCCCACGTCTGGGACCGCGATGACAATGAGGAAGCCGACGCATTGCTGGCCGACACCGTGTTGCCGGAAGCGGCGTCTTGCGCCGACCTTCGCACTCTTTTGACGCCGCTGGCCGAACACGCTGCTATTGCGCGGGCGATCAGTCGTATGGATCGCTTGCGCAAGGCACACGGACAAACCGAGTTCACCGCAGCGCAAGTCATCGAGTTGGTGCGAGAGGCCGTTCGCAACCGCACGCGTCTCGGGTTTCAGCAACGGCGCGGCCATCTTGCCATGACGATCCAACGTGCCAAGAACCGAGAGTTTCCGAACGTTGTCGTACTCTGGCCGCATACCGTTAAAGGCGGCCCGGAGCATTTGCGCAGATTGCTCTATAACGCAATCACACGTGCCCAACAGAATTGCACTGTGATCGTGCTGGGACAGGGCCGACTAGATAGTGCGCCGTTCGCGCCATAGGCCGCGCGTGGGCATTTCTGGCTGGACTCCATACGGCCATGGGAATGTCGGTCTCACCAGCGCGTACCTTGCGTGTAAACTGTGCCAGATGTGAGCAATAGTTCCTTGGCTACATACACGACCGCAATGAGGGCTTTATCGCGTGCCGCGACATGATTAGGGGACGCGTAGGGGAATTGCCGGCACCTTTGTTCTTGCGATAGATGTTGCTTCCGCGCACGGTGATTTCAGGTTGTTTAGGGCCGGTGTGGCAGGCAAACGCGAAACATCGCAGCAGTGGTCAGAGCGTTGACAACAAAAGGTGCCCAAATGGAAACTCTTTCCGAGATGGTCACGGAAATCCACCTCGCTTCGCTGGATTTAGCGGCGTCGTATGGGGTTTTTCACGGCATGAACGACGCCCTTGGGCAAGGGCGTGTTGAGTCTGGCGGACCGTCTCAGGCTGTCGGGGTCATTCAAGGTGACCTGATCCGCATGGTCGCTTTTCGCGTTTGCGCGCTTTGCGAAGAGAGTAAAAGGCGTGATGATGCCAATATCTCGTTAGTATTGAAGGCCCTGGATGATCCGAGCTTTTGCGAGGCTTTGATTGCAAAAGATCGGCTGTGGCGAGCTAAGGTACTTGCACGCGCGAGTATGGTTCCAGATGCGGCATCAAACATGCGGTCTTTGAGAGAGCGGTGGGACACCTTAAAAAGCAACAGCGAGTCGTTGGATAGGATTCGTCATTTGCGTAACAAGAAGCTCGGGCACGTTACGGTCGGATTTCAGAAAGAGAACCGCGCTTTACTGCACGAATTGTGGACTCTGGTGAAAGCCACGCTCAGGGTCGCCGAGGGTATCCAATTAGTTTTTGCTCAGACAGATTGCCGTTACCAAGAGGCCATCGACAGCTATCATCGAAACGGGCGTGCGTTGATTGACGGACTTAGGAAGTGACTTTCGGCCGGCTTTGTTCAAGCTCGTAGGCGAAAGCCCTACTTCTTCTCCATTGCGGCCGTTAGAAGCTTGTTTAGTGATCCGTGGTTCCCCCAGTTCGTCCTTGCATTCTGCCTTTCTACTTTCGGCCATTTGCGCGACGAGAAGTAGATGGCGCTTTGAATGTAGGGGGATGAGGTACTATATGCGCTCTGCAAGGTGATCCGTCGGGAATGATCCCCGTATCGACCGACGAATATCGCCGCTACTGCCCGGAGTGTCTCGTGCCGATTAGCATCCTGAAGGATGTCCAGCGCGATCTTAACGGACGCATCATCGTACTTGTCCGATTGAGAGAGCGCAGCAAGAATCCACATCTTCTGCCAGTCGGTCAGCTCCGAATCCGCCAGCAGGGACAGAAGGGCATTGAGAACGCTCTGGTGTTTCAGGAACTTGGCAACGTACGACGCATATATCTGGGCCATCGATGGCCGTTTTTTGAATGACTCCAGCACATGCTGAAGTGCGTGGTCTGAATCGGCTTTGGCAAGCAAGGGCAGGCAGAAACGCTCGATGTTCTCCTCTTGCCCGAGATATGTTTCGAGTGAATCGAAGAGCTGTTTCGTCGCCTCCAAACTTAGCTCGTCCTCGTCCTCTTCCTCTTGGCCATCTTCTTCCCATTCAGACTGAAAGCCGTAATCGGCATCGAAGTCATCGTCGTTCAGCTGTTCACGGATCTCCTCAACGGCTTCGTCGAATAGCTCCTGCAGGTCCGGCTCTTCGGAATGGAGTTGGTTTTTCGGGATGATCTTGCACTTCGCCTCATTCAGTACGAGATCATAGCTGCGGAGCCGAGGGATAAGCAGTCGCAGCAAGCTCTCCGCAGCCTCGACGCTCTCCATGAAAATGTACAAATCATCCACATAACGAGCTGCCAGCACCCCATTGTCCTTCAAGAACCGATCAATGGGCTCCATGTAGAAATTTCCGAAGAGGTCTGATGGAGACATTCCCTGCAGTATCCCACGCGAAGAACGGTTGCTTGTATAGCTGGTTAAAAGTGTCTCCAGTCGGTTCAATAGCTCACTCGCGTATCCGGAGTCGTTCAGCACGTTAATCAGCGTGTGAAGGTTCATCGAGCCAAAATAGTTGGCAACGTCGATCTTGAGGATGTATTTGATCCCCTGGTGCTGCGAATGCTTCGCTAGGGCGCTCTGCAAAGCGCTCCAGCAAGTCCTAGTAGGCATGAACATCGCGGGAGTATCGAGCGCCGCAAGTTGGTGGCTGAACGAGCGTGAATGGTCTGTCTTCTTCTGAACGATAGGGGCTGCTTGGTCAGCTAGAACCTGATATAGTAACCGATCGTGGGGAAGAAGAATGCTTCCTGGGCGCGAGAAGCTCGGCCCCAGTCGCACGGGGTTCACCGCGACCTGAATGCGAAACGACTTTGGGACTTCGATCGTTATAGGCAGGCCGGGGCTGTATGCGCCTTTGGATAACGCGGTCCTCACTTCCTGGATCAGCTCATCGCCCGCCTTTGCGTAGATGAAGCCGATGTGGGGCGCGTAAATGAAGTCGGATCGAAGGTCGTGGCTAATCCGCTTGAGTGCGAGTTGCCAATCGATCTTAGCCATCACCGCGCCGTCTAGGCCGAGAGGTATCTTGTCCGACATGCTGTCCGCTCCATATTGCGACAAGATGCGGCCTTGCTGATAATGTTTCAACCCCTAGTTTAGGACGAGCCTTGTTGCAAATAGGCAGAACAAAGCTTTGCGGCACGAAGGAAGTAGGATGTCTTCTATTCGCCTTTCCGCGACTTCAGAGACCTTCCGTTTTGTGGCGCTACTAGCGAACATGCAGACATCAGGTTCTTGCGCCTACGTTGTTTCGACCGTCTAAAATCAAATCGTCGTAAGCTAAGTCACCGTCGCGCACTCAATCTCGCATTGGGTATCTCGCATGCCATCCCGTCGATTGGGCGGGATGGTGTAAATCGAGACGCAAGCGATATGCCTTTAATATTTTCGCGGCCAGACGGAGGGCTCACCGGAGAATGCAGGCGGGAGCCGGACCGATGACAGCGGCGCTTCGGTCTGACCGGGGCGGAAAGACACGCGTTCCGTAACGACCTCGCGATCTTCAAGAGTGGGGATGATGGTAAGCACGTGACCATAGTAGTCGTGCTGGACTGCCGAAACCGGGATTGCCTTGCCGTCACGGCCGATGTCCGCCTGCCGAACTACTTCGTGCGGCGCTTCGTACTGAAACTTGGCCTTGTCCGTATTGCGCGGGGAGCCGGGGTAACGATAGACCCAGCACTTCCGCACCGCGCGTCGCTCGCCGGCCGGGCGGTCGGGACTCCTTCGGTGGATTTCGCCGTATCCCGCGACGTTCTCGGCGACGGGATTGGATCGCAATGCGGCGTTCACGGCCGTCGTTTCGATGTCGAGCGCTTCGAGCTTCGCGATCACATCCGCAACCCGAGCAGCGTGGACGGCGTAGTCCGCGAGCAGCTTGGCGGCTTCCTTGGTGTTCGCCTTCCGCGCGGCTTCCGCACGCTGGCGCAATGCGTCGTCGGCGGCGACCTTCGCGGCGGCTTCCTCAGCCGCGATCACGTTCGGAAGCTCGGCGGTCAGATGATTGGCGCGGGCTTCAAGTCGCATGACTGCACGCTTGATCGCTGCGGCGTCGGCCTCAGCTTGCGCGTGCTGGCTATCATTCATGACGGCAATGCCAGCAAGGACGCCCTCAAGTTGGGCGCGATGTGCAGTGATTTCAGATTCAGCCCGTTCGATCTCGGCGCGGATCGTTGCGGAGGTGATAGCGGACTTGGGGGCGAAGAGCTTGGAGATCATATTCATTGGTATCAGCCTCGATAATTCTGAAGAGCATCGCTCGCGCGGAGCCATTCCGAGTAGGCGCGCGCCTCAAGATTGCAAGTGCCGAATACATCGGCGCCCATGCCGAGCGCGGCCATCTTGCGTGCGTAAGTATGACGCTCTTTTGCGGCAGCGTAGGTCGCGGTCGCGTCTTGCACGGCGCGCATAAGTTCCTCGCGGCGGGTCATGCGGCATCTCCACCGGTTGCGAGCCAGACTTGAAGCTGATCGGCCGGATAAGCAGGTCGGTCACCGATCAACAAAAACGGGGGACCATCGCCACGCTTGGCCAGATTGCGGAGGGTCTTCGCGCATCGGCCGATCTGCTTTGCGGCCTGGGTGCGCGAGAGAAAAACTTTAGACATGGGCATCCATCTGAAAAAATGGCCGGTGCATCTGGCTACCAAACGCACCGGCCAAGGCTGACGACCGGCGTTACTTGGTGTGGAGGAGAACCAAGCAACGGGATCAGTATGGGAAAATCAGGGGCGGCTGTCGGGACTGTTTCGGTATCCCTTAAGCCACTTTACGGCGGCGCTTCTGGTTGTCGTTGGCGGGGATGCGAGCGAGGCGCGCTTCATGCTCGGCCAGAATGGCGCCGCGCTCGTCTGCCCGCATGCGGAGAAGCTTTTGCTCGACGCCGATATCGATCAGTGCGGCCCAGGCCTGCGGGATGTTCACTCGCATCTTGAGAGCGAGCGCGGTGAGTTCGCCAGCGAGTACCGGCGGGAGCGCTTCGAGAGCGGGGACCGGCACAAGGCCGTATCCAAGCGTTGCCAGCACGGCTTCAACGGACTCCAAACCCGGTCGATTTTTCTTTCTCCACGCCTTCAGCGTAGCGTGCTGCACGCCGCTACGTTCGGCCACGTCAAGATAGCGCAGCTTTTGCCGCGCCATTTCGGCGAAGACCAGCTTCACATGCGGACCCACCCTGTCGGGCATCGTGACCGTGCGCGGGTTTTTGCGACGCTTTCGGTTCAGGGGCGCGACCGGCGCGGCGCGGAAGTCGGAGGGATACAGCGGAAGAGCGTCGGGCATCGGCGGAAATCCTGAGGTTGAAACTGACCCAAGATCAGGCGCCGAGATATTCCGCTACAGCCTATTGTAGTCTCCCTTGGGCAGCGCCCCCGCGTTGCCCCTGCAACCGATTCGAGAACAGAAACCCACTTTTGAAATTCTATGTCTAGCGGGATCGGGCGGTCGCGCGTCACCCGATGCTATGGGGGCGCTGGGAGGACCCAAAGCATTGCAGTCTGCAAGATGGCGCAGCCCGCGTCAGGTGCGTGCGCAAAGAGGTAGAATGCGGTCTTGCTAGGCTCGTCCATGTCCGCTCTTCAGCAGGCGGCGGCGCAATGGCGGATGTTGTTGTCGCAGATGGGCCATAAGTGGTCAGTCGGTGTGTGCCACAACGCTTGCAATGCGTTAGCTTGGTTAGACTCGTGGCTGAAAGCAGCCCAACTGAGGGCCTTAATCTCTGTTGGAGGCAGGAAGCCTTTCAGCGATTCGAACAAAAAGCTCCGCTCGTTCTGCTTTGGCTTTGAAATCCTTGTCGAAAGACCGTGTGGCGAGATTCCATAAGAAATCCAACCCAGCACCCGCGATTCCCCCGGCAGCCGCACCAACAACTGCACCAGCGGGACCGCCCGAGATAGCGCCTGTCACCGCGCCAGTTGCCATGGTTCCCGCGACTCTGCTTGCAGATCCCTTCACCGCATCGAAACCGAGCTTCGTACTTCCTTTTCGAAAGAACGGCAAAAGTCCGTTTTCCTCTCGAAGTTTTTCGGCTGCACCTTCTAGTCGAGTTCGAACATCTCCGATTACCGCCGCCTCGTTCGAGTTCGCAGCTAGTTGTATCAATTCGCGAACTGTGGCCAGAGCTTCAGAGTCCTTTCGTATCGTTAAGATGTCGTCCCAGACCGCCCGTGAAAATTGCGGCAACTCGATCTGCTCGGCTATTGGTGCCTTTTTCGGCGTGGAATTAAGACCTGACATAACGAACTCATACACATCGGCGTCGCCAGGAAGTTCTGGATGCAGAACTGCACCACAGCGAGTTGAAACAAGCGTATTCACGAGGCCATACAGCAACATCGGTGTACGGTCACCAATATGAAGATCCGTTCCCGGCGTCAAATTGAGCCCATCTTTAACTTGGATTCTGATAGGATCGAGCCGCACGCCAATGTTGTATTCGCTCTGTGGGTAATGCATCTGCATTTTGGATGACGGTGCTCGCAAGACGTCTATCGATGATTTCAATCCATCCTTATGCTTTAGCAAGAGCGCTTCCCACGATACGAAACGAATCGCTCCTGCATCGTGAAGCGGCCTGAGTTCGCGAAGCCGCTGTAGCCTGCGCGGAAGCTCTTTGAGGAGAAATTCATGACGGTCATATTTTTTTTGATGACCAAGTGGCCGCCAATCGCGCCAGATATGAGGTCCTTTTCCAAAGAACTGCATATTGCGCTCCGGCAGCAAATTCCATACGTCGGACGCTGCGACGCTAATCAGGCTATATACCGGGTCAAATAGCCAGACCGAGTCGAAAACTAGCGCCGGCATGGCCAGAGCTTCAGGACCAACGGCTCCATCCGCGATCCTCGTCGTTAGATGAGTACCGAGGAACGAAGAGCCGAGCCGACCAGAGAAATCACTATCGTATAGCTGCCTCAGTGCGGCATCTATCTGCCGCCAATCCGCCGGCCGAAGCGTGCTTATACTTTGGCTTTCCCCTAATAGTTTCCACTGGTCTAGTACGTCATAAACGGATGGCATGGTGCCCGCGCTCTAAGATCGAAACCCTAGATATCATGAATTTTTGGAGAGCCAAGACTGGGGGCCGGTGCGTGGCGCCAGGGGCTCCCCCCCAGCGGGTGGCGGTCTCTGCCGGCGCGGATGCAGACGGTGTCCGTTTCCTCAAGGATGGTTCATGGAGGTGGCGCGCTTTTTCAGCGCGCATCCGAATCGGGGCCACATCAGGACGTGGCCCGATACTGCCACGCACACCGCTTTGCAGCTATCTCGCTATCTTGCGATTAAATTCTGAAATTTATCAAATGCAGCCCGCGTCCTGGTTGCAAAGCCGTGTTTTGCCCGGAACTTCGGATCAACGAAGCCCAGCGACTTCGTCAGGAAGTCAGTGCCGGTCTTAAACCAATCGGGATTTTCCTTCTGATAGGCTGCGACCGCAGCGCGGGCATGATCCACGACTGCATCGAGTTTCTGCAGTGTCGGATAGGTCTTCAGGTCGATATCTTTGAGCAACATCTGCGTCAGGTTAACAGACGCATCGAGGTCCGGAAACTTCCAGCGCGTATACGCCATCACCGTGTCGAAATCGAGCGGCTGGGCAAGGAAAGCCGACTGATCATTTTCCTTTAGCTGGATCTCGCTGACATAGGCGTTCCTCTTTTCTCTAACAGAGTCAAATATCCCCTGCGCAATCTCTAGGAGGGAAGCAACGTTGTTCAAATCCCTGCGCAGTCGCTCGGGCGTCGACTCTTCGTTCTTATAGACAAGCTGGTGATTGATGATCGCCCAAGCATCTTGCAGGACCGTCCGAACCTGAATCTCGCAGTTAATATCTGTGATGCCTTCATATCGTCCGCCGGCGTAGCGGGCGCCCAGTCTGACAACATATGCCTTGCCGTTGTAACCCATCCTATCCACGCCGAGATCACGCGCTTTGTCGATGCGGTCCTGCACATCGAACACCGCTTCAATGATTTCCGTGATCTTAGCAAGCTCCGATTCATAGGCGGAGACCACGCGAACGCCAGCGAGGTCGATCATTTGCGAGAGCGGATTCCTATACTTCTTGCGCCCAATCTTCGCCACAAAGCTATCAGGCGTCTTAGTCCGGAAAGTAAGTGAGACTGGTGTAAGCCTAGCCGCCGCGAGTTTGACTTCAAGTATGTCCCGAATTTCCGAGGCGAGTCTCGTGTAAAGGGGCTGGACCTGCGCATATGCGTCGCGCGCCACTTCGATATCATCAGGCTCGCTCATGTAACTCGCTCCCGTCGCTCGCCCGCGTAAAATCCTATCGGCCACAAAGTATTTTTGGGGACACGGCGGGCGGCTGATCCATGTCTATTGTACACTTGCTGACTACGTAACCGACCGCCTGTCTGAAATCACCGTCCTTTGCAAGTTCGAACCAGTCCATACCTGCTACTTCGGCCTTTGCGCCTGCCGTGAAATTGATGATTGGTAGAGCGAGATTCAGGAACGTAAGTACCAGTGTCAAGAATAGCAGGATTGGCTGTTTCAATGCCATGTAAGGTCTCCAAAATTGTAACATCGCAGATTCGGCGTGCCAAAAATGCCGGCCCCAATTGGGCCCCCGGGTCATAACCGCTACCTGTCGTTCACTCCAGTTGCCAACCATACCTTGGCCCAACTCAGGTAGCTCAACATTTGCGGAGATAAATCATCGTACACTGCGCTGTATTTGGTAATCGCACGATAGACCACAACAAGACTCTCCTCGGCGGGAATAGTCGCCGTTTCAAATCGCGGTCCTCCGCGCTTCAAGCTGCCGTGTTTCAGCCAGTTGATATAGTCATTCTCGCCAATTGCTCCGCCTACTTCCTGAATTTCGGCTGTCTTAGCAAACGCCTTTACCTTCTGGCGAAAGTGCGGTCTCCATGCGTCCGGCATTATCCCTTCAGCGGCACCAGCCAAGGTGATGGCGCATTCGTAATCGCCTCTATGCAAGTGATCTATTGCGCAGTGGATCTGGCGCATCGAAGCAAGCCGCATGTGTGTATCGATAGGAACCGGAACGGCCATTGCTACACCTTGGGTTGGAAAGAGGCAATGATATCACCCAAAGAGAGAAACACAACGACTGCAATTTTGGAAGGCAACTCAGCGGAGCTTGGAGAATCGGAAACGCCAATTTGTCGGCTAAGGGGGTCTTAAGCGGACTTCGGCACTTGCGCAGATGCTACTCGCCATTGCTGCGCTCGACAGGGGTCGGGACGTTTCGGTGAGACGCCCTCAGTGACGACGCTAGAAGTCTCTCGCGAGTGTTTCCCTCCAGCCCGCGCGATGGGCCTTCAGGGCGCCGAGGCATTGACGACTGCCCTGTAGAAGTGTTGCGGGAAGCGCGCCTGGACAACGCCGGACACGGTGCCCAGGAAGTCCCAATGCTCATTGATCGTTGCGCTGCCCTGAAGCACGGCGAGCGTTTGCGGCCTGCAACACCTCTAACAAAGACCTCAACGAAAGTGGACAGAGTGGACATTCTCCCTAAGGGTCTTGTCCACTTGTCTACTTTGTCCACTCCCCACACCCCTTTGGGGGTGGTGTGGGGGTAGACGTTGGACCGTTGGACAAAGTGGACAAATGTCCAACCTGTCCACTTTGTCCACTCAATCCCGCAGTGCCCAAATTAACTCGACGTTTGAGGAAAGGGAGGTGCCCGCAATCATGCTCTCGTTCTTTGCGGCCTCAATCGCCCGGGCAAAGGCCTTGTATTTTGCCGAGGGCTTGGTTTCCGGGTTGCCGGTGATGTATCGACGCAAAAAGAGGTTTCGCACCTCGGTGACATTCACCGCCGTAACGGTCGGACCTTCAGGGATTCTATAATCCTGCCCGCGGGCTGCCAGCGCCTCATTGAACGCCTCGCTGAAGTCGCGCGGAATCTTACTCTTCACCTTGGCCACCACTACCTGCGAGGCGGCTTCTCCGGCACTTTCCAAGAACTCGATATAACCGGCGGTCATCGGGTCGCCGTCTTCGTCGAGACCGAGCACATGGTTCCGCACTTCAAATGATCCCAGCGAACCGGTGCCGCCGCGCCGAGACTTAGTCAGTGCCAAAGATCGTTTAGAGGTCTTGCCAGACAAGGGATCAGTGACTCCAAGCACGGAAAGGATAGCGTCCGCTCCAGCACCGTATGCCGAAGCGCCGCGAACGCCCGTCTCGGCGTTCTTCCCGTGGTGGGCAATCGGCATGACCAGCACGTCGCTGGCGTTGCCAACTCGGGCTAATTCTTTCATCAGGCGCGCGGCTTCAGCGTTGTCGTTTTCGTCGGCGATGTTGAAACACGCCGCAAGGGTGTCGATCACAACCAAACGGAGATCTGCGCCGAATTTTCCGGCAGCCTCCCACGATGCTTCAGCAACGGCATGCTCAAGCCAGGTGATAATGTGGTTCTGCGACAACCCGGCCGGGGGCTCGGCGACAAAGAACGGAATCTCACCCGCGTGGCCGTCCTGAAACTTCTCTGCGCGGGCCGCCTCAACTCGCGAGTCGATCTCGCCACCACCCTCAGCGGCAATCCAGAGGACGCCGCCCGAGCGCACACGGCGCCCGAGAAACTCTCGATCAAACACCAGCGACAAACACAGGTCAGCGCCAACGAAGGTCTTGCCCGCCGCGTATTGTCCGGAGAGCAGCGCAACTCCGGTACGGGGGAGAATGCCTTTTACCAGCCATTGCGGCGGTTCCGGCGAGGTCGCTCCGATGGCCCGCAGCGATACGGTGTTGATCGGGCTGGGCTTCGGTGCGGGGAAGATAGTGATCTTGGCCATTTGTCAGGCTTTCTTTTTCATCGCGGCTGCAATGATGCGATCCGCCAGCGCGGACGCCTCAGGGTCGCCAAGCGTCACTCCGAGACGGAGGGCTAGCCATTCCAGTGCTTCGGGCGCAGACAAGCGGCGAGCTTCCAT
Organism: Bradyrhizobium sp. 1200_D9_N1_1; assembly: GCF_052075915.1. Taxonomy (NCBI): domain Bacteria; kingdom Pseudomonadati; phylum Pseudomonadota; class Alphaproteobacteria; order Hyphomicrobiales; family Nitrobacteraceae; genus Bradyrhizobium; species Bradyrhizobium sp. 1200_D9_N1_1. The sequence goes on from NZ_CP197226.1 coordinate 3,944,444, forward strand.
GACGACATCAACAGGCGTGTATCCGCGCGCGTCTCCGAAGTCGCGAATGCCGTCAGGTTTGAACGACAAGTTTAGAGCACGCACTTGGAGCGGCCGGCCGGTGCCGGACGAACGCCATTCGGCGACGGCCTTAAAGCCACTGCCGGCGCGATGACATCGCTGCAAACCGAGATGCGGCACCCAAGCGGCGAGGTTCGCTAGCGCGAAATCATTTACTTTGCGGAACACCGACGCCGCGTCAAAGCTTCCAGCGTCCACAGCACAGTGAGTGGCGGGCGTCTCGCGAGACCGTGCGAACCGTTCCGCCTGGGGATCATAGCCATAAGGCTTCAGCGCCTCGCCGATACGTTCGGCGATGTCGTCGGGCAACTCGGTCAGTTGGTCGAGGCGCACGTCGAGCAGCGTGTCATCGGTCCACCAATAGTAAGGCTCGCCGGTGTCAGGATGGATAGAGGGCGGCAACACGGTCTGCTTTCCTTCCGCGAGCAGATCGACAAGGCCAACGCGCTCGGGCGTGCGGAAGTTGCGCGAGCGAATGGCGTCCGTGTTGCCGCGATAGAAGAGCGAGATCCCCTTGCGGCCCTTCTTCTGCACGTTCGAGTGCGGCAGCATGGCGAGCAGCGCGTCCATCGCGGGCTCGAAGTCGATGTCGATGCAGATCAAGTCGCGCCCAAGGCAAACACCAATTCCGCAATCGGGATAGCGGGACCAGCCGGCAATAACGTTCGGCGGCGGGACTTTGCGACGCCAACCGTGCCAGTTTTTCATGGGTGAATCGGTGCCCGGCAACTTGCTGTTCGGCATGATCGGGATCGGCGAAAAGCCAGCGGCAAGTAGCGCCGGGGCCGTCGTCGCGAAAGCAGATTCACCCATGAGTGTAGCGCCAAGTTGCAGGCGGGGGCGAGGGGCGGCAATCTTGCGAGCGTACCAACTCATAAATGCCGGTCAGGCGTTCAAGGGGCGTCCCGCAGCCAAGAGCGCCAGCAACGAGTTTTGCGATCTGCTCGCCAAGCAACTCGAAAACGAAGCCGTCGCGGGCGTAGAACGTCATATTCACCCAATCGCGCCCGAGACGACGGCGCGCGACGATTCTGACGGTCGCTTGAGGGTTCTTCGCGAAGTACTCTGCGCACGATTTGAGATATCGAGGGTTCAAATGCCCCTTCGGGGCATCGTTGAATGCGCTATTAATGATCTTGCTCGTCATCGTTGCTTCCTTCTAGCCCGTCCTGCTCTCCCAAGCAGGGCGGGTTTTCGCTTTTGGGTTACGCGGCATCGACCTTCGTGCCGTTGATGAACGAAACGACGTCGTCGAGACAGAACATCACCCGGCCGCCAATTCGGTGATATGCCGGCCCGTAGCCGCGCACGCGCCATGCTGCCAGGCACTTCTCGGTCCGAGACAAAATTCCCGCGCATGCCTTCTGGTCGATGTAGGTCTTACCGTTCAATTCAATTCGCATTTTGGTTCTCCACGTAGGGGGTCGGGTTAGTTAGGGATAACGCTAGGCGCGCGTAGGAGTGGTTAGGAGTCTATTCGAGTATCCCTCGCCGAAAATCCTCTTGCACAAGGCAAAAAAACACCGACGCGAAGCTAGACGCCGCGTCGGTGGCAACGTTTCGTTGATATTTGTTACTGGAATGTATCAGGCGAGCCCGGCGTCGATCAGGTCGGCGCGGTCGAGAAGCGCCTGCTTGCACAAGGCCTGATCGGTCGGGCCAAGCGTGGCCTCTTCATTGCGTCCGAGGCAGTCTGCGAGCAGGCGCAGGTATTCGGGCGAACCAATTTTGGGGTTGTTGTCGTCCATGGTCAGCCCTACGCCGGGCGTTCATTGGAGTTGGCCGCCGACCGAGTCGCGAGCCATGCGTCAATCTCTGCCGCATCGAAGAAACGAGAACGGCCGATGTAGATTGGCGTCGGAAAATTGCTCGTCCGCAGCTTAACCAGTCGCTCGAAAGTGGACTGCGGCATGTCGAGCTTGCCGCGCACGGTTTCGGACTTAATCAGTTGTTTCATTTTGTACCTCCTGAGATTTGATGGTGGCTCAAGAGGTACAAACGGCGGCTTAGAAAATCGCGGTAGAAATTGACTGACGCTCGTTACCCCAAAACAATGGACGCCGTGTCGCTACGCGTCACGCTTCAAGCGTTTCCAGATCTTCTTGATGGATTCAACCCCGACCCCAACACCCTTATCGGCCGCGACGGCGGCTTGAGCGGCCCCAACCTTCATGCCGCCCTCAACGCGCTCGTAAACGGCTAGGAAAATCTTATAGTCCCGCCATTCGCCTTGCAGCGATCCGACGGGATTGTCTCCGCCGGAGCTGCGCCACGCTTGGCTCAACTCTTCCGCCCGAAAACGGATTGGCGGTGCGCCCAACTCGGTCTGCATCGCTTGTTCGGCAACCTTTCCGATGCAGCTAGCAAACCTATCAACCTCAGCTTGGATCACATCCGGCACGGGTAGTCCGTGCCGTCGCGCCAAGCTATATGCGGCCCAAGCCGCCGCAGGATTCTTGTTGACGTTGAACACTCCCGTCAGTGTGGTTAGTTCAAGTTCGGCCTTTGTGGGCAGCTTCGCCATTGATCACGCGCCCATCCTGAACTTCACAATATTCGATTCGCGTGCCGCCGAGAGATTGGCGAGGAAATCCGCCCATAGGTTGAGCGCGTGGCGCTTCTCTTGAGCGAACGAATGCCGTTGATAAACAGCCATCACGCCGCGCATCTGATGGTTCAGCACCCGTTCAACCGTCACTACGTCTACGCCCAGTCGCGGCATGGTGGTGGCGGCAGTGCGGCGAAGATCGTGGAGTCGCCACGGCTCGATTGTAACCGCGTCAGGATCAACGCCGCGCGCCACTGCATCCTCGCGCGCGATCTCAAGCATCACTTCGTCAACGCGTGTTTTCGCATGGGCGGCAGAGAATGACGCGAACACACGCGGCGAGTCCTTGACTCGGTCCATGGTGCTCAGAATCTCAACGGCGATTGGGGCGAGCGGAACGGCGTGTGCTCGACCGTTCTTCGCGCGAGCGCCGGGGAGCGTCCATGTCGGCGCTTCGCCGATCAGGTCGAGTTCGGACCATTCCATGTCGCCGACTTCGTTCAACCGCTGCGCCGACAGCAAGAGCAGATGGACGAATTGACGCCGGGGCCATTCGAGGCGGTCGATTGCCCGCAGCACGAGCCGCAATTCATCATCAGTGAGGACTCGATCCCGAGGGACTTCCTTGACGACCGCAGTTCCGTCGAACGGGTTCTTTTCGACCAGTTCCTTGGTAATGCACCATTGGAAGAAATGCCGCCCATAGGCTCGCAGCCGCTTCGACTGGATCGGCGCACGCGCCTTGACCGTGTCGAGTACCCGGATTGCGTCGCTGCGCCGGATGTCATCCACCCGCCTCTTGGCCCAGCCTTTCAGTTCCCTGTCGAGAACCCGCCGTACCTCCTGGCCGGACTTCAATCCATCGGCGTGGTCGGCGTAGTAGCGAGCCAGCACGTTCGCGACCGTATCCTCGCGGCGTCGGGCTTCCTGCTCCTCGGCCGCAATCCGGGCAGCTTCTGCCCGGCGAGTAGCGCGCTTCTGGTCGGCGGGGTCCGCACCCATCGCACGTTGCCGTCGTGCGTCGCCGGCCGCATCACGGGCCTGCGCCAGCGTAAGCGCGCCGGGACCGCTGGCCGGACCGAGTACGACAGTCACGTCTTGCGCGTCTTCCTTCTCGCCACGTCGGAACCTGTAGACGAACGTCCGCGCCCCAGACGGATACACCAACACGCGCAGGCCGGGATGCCCCACGTCCGGCAGGGCGTAGCGCTTCGCTCGCGGCTTTGCGTGTTCGATCGCCAACGCAGTCAGCGGTTTTTTCATTAGCGCCCCCTTTCTGAGCCCCACTCCAAGCCCCAACAAATACCTAGCTGTAGCGGTATTTCCTGGGATGTCGTCAGCTACCAATAGAGGATTATATCATTGATTAGAATAAGATTTTTTGACGCATGTGGGGCTTGGCGGTAGTTGCCGAAACCACAAGATGCCTGACTGTAAATCAGCCGCCTCATGGCTTCGCAGGTTCGAGTCCTGCCTCCCCCACCAGCCTTCGCTCGCTTCGCGAGCTACGGCTGGGCAAGCCAGCCCAAATCATCGTCACGCGAAGCTAGCGAAGGCTGTCACGCCGTAGCCCGGAGGGCGTAGGCGGACTGCCTCGGAGCGTAAGTCACCCCATCATCTCCCGCACCATCGGCACCACCTTGCGCCCATAAAGCTCGATACTCTTCATCAGCTTCTCGTGCGGCAGGGGGCCGGCCGAATATTTCAACTGAAACCGTGAAATCCCGAGCGTCTTCGCGGTCGTCGCGATCTTGCGCGCCACGGTTTCCGGCGAGCCGACATAGAGCGAGCCGTGCTCGGCTTCGCTCACGTATTCGTCGCGGCCCATCGGCGGCCAGCCGCGTTCCTTGCCGATGCGATCGCGCATGGCCTTGTAGTCGGGCCAGAGCTCCTCGCGCGCCTCTCCATCCGTTTCCGCGACATAGCCGGGTGAGTGCACGCCGATCGGCTGGGCCGGGCGGCCGAATTCCTTGAAGGCGCGGTGATAGAGATCGACGTAAGGCGCAAAGCGCGTGGGATCGCCGCCGATGATCGCCAGCATCAAAGGCAGGTCGTAATGCGCCGCGCGGACCACGGATTGCGGGCTGCCGCCGACACCGATCCAGGTTTTGAGCTGGCCGTTCTCGACAGGGGGATAGACCTGCTGATCCTTCAGTGGCGGGCGCAGCTTGCCGTGCCATGTCACCGGCTTCTGCGACAGCAGCGCCGCGAACAGATCGAGCTTCTCCTCGAACAGCGCTTCGTAAGAACGCAGGTCGAAACCGAACAGCGGAAAGGATTCGGTAAAGGAACCGCGGCCGAGGATCACCTCGGCGCGCCCGTTGGAGAGCGCATCGAGCGTGGCAAAGCGCTGGAAGACGCGGATCGGATCGTCCGAGCTCAACACCGTCACGGCCGAGCCGAGATGGATGCGCCTGGTGCGCGATGCGATCGCGGCGAGCACGGTCTCGGGCGAGGAGATCGCAAAATCAGAACGGTGATGTTCGCCGAGGCCAATGAAGTCGAGGCCGAGTTCGTCGGCCAGCACCGCCTCATCGACGACGTTGCGGATCACCCGCGCATGGGAAAGCATGGCGCCGTCGGCGTCCCTGGTGACGTCGCCAAAGGTATCCAGTCCGAATTGAAGCGATGCGGTCATCGATCGGGTCTCTGCAGGACGCAGGCGGCGCCCGTCATGTGGGAGGAAATGGCTCGCCGTGCAGCTAGGGCGCGGAGGCCGCTTCGGCAATGCCGCTCCGGGAAAGGCACGGTTTCCGGTTTTGCATCACGCCGGCGGGTTCAATCGGATCTGGCGAACATCTCGACCAGGGTCTCGCGCAGCCAGCGCTGCGCCGGCACGGTGTCGTTGCGCTGGTGCCAGAACAGGCTGACGATGCGCGGCGGCGCCTGAAGCGGAAGCGGCATGGCGTGCAGCAACGGCGCATGCCTTGATTGCGAACGCAGGTCGCTCGGCAGCACGGCGATCAGGTCGGACTGGCGCACGACCTCGTAGGCGGCGCTGTAGTGATTGACGGTCGCGACCAGGTTGCGTGACAGCCCGCGCGAGGCGAGAAAGAGGTCGTAGGACGGCATGGTCTTGCCCGCGAGGCTCACATCGACGTGGCCCGCGTTGAGGAAAGTGCGCGTGCTGAGCCGCTTCATGCCCGCGAGCGGATGGCCGCGCCGCATGAAGCAGGCATAGTCGACGGTCCACAGCGAGCGCGAGCGAATGGCGGCCGGTTGTTGCGCCTCGTTGACATAGACGCTCATGACGCAGTCGACCCTGTTGTCCTCGAGCTGGTCGGCGATCTCCAGGATGGTGTTGGGGACGGTATGGACCCGCGCCTTGGGCGCGACCTTGCTGAGATGGCCGAGGAGGTCCGGCATCACGAGCGAGGAGACGTAGTCCGACATCGACAGGCTGAACTCGGTCTGCGCGCGGCCGGGATCGAACACCTGCTCATCGAGCGCACCACGCACGCTCTCCAGCGCCTCGCCGATCGGCTCCCACAGCACCACGGCGCGCTGGGTGGGACGGATGCCGGTGCCGGATCTCACGAATAGGGGATCGCCGAGCGCGTCGCGCAGCCGCGCCAGCGCATTGCTGACCGCGGGCTGGGTCATCGTCAGCGCGCTCGCCGCGCGCGTGACGCTACCCTCGGTCATCAGCGCCTCGAAGACTTTCAGGAGGTTAAGGTCGAGCGCACGGAACGACACGAACATTCACCATGGTGATATATTAGATCATGATTATAAATTATGACGATAATATCTCCTTGTCTATGGTTCCCCCCAGGGACACGCGGAGCGCCGGGCCGCCAGACTGAGGGGACTTTCATGTCGATGATATCGGCGCGCATCGAGCGCCTTCCGTTCGCACGCTTCCACACGCATCTGCTGCTGATGGGCGGGCTCGGCTACATGTTCGACGCGATGGATGCGGCGGTGCTGGCCTTCATCCTGCCGGTGCTGCGTACCGCGTGGAATCTGTCGAGCGTGCAGATCGGCGTGCTCGGCAGCAGCACCTATATCGGCTTCCTGTTCGGCGCGTTGCTGGCGGGCACGCTGGGTGACCTGATCGGCCGCCGCGCCGTGATGATGTCCGCGCTTGCGCTGTATTGCGCGGCGTCCATCGTGAGCGCGATGGTCGATACATGGCCGTCCTTCTTTGCCGCCCGCGTCGTCGCAGGCATGGGCACCGGCGCGGAGAGCGCGATCATCGCGCCCTATCTCGCGGAGTTCGTCGCGCGGCGCTACCGCGGCAGCTTCACCGGCGCACTGGCCGGCTTCTTCTCCTTCGGCTTCGTTGCGGCGGCGCTGCTCGGCTACTTCATCGTGCCCGCCTATGAGAACGGCTGGCGCATCGTGCTGGTCATCACCGCGGTGCCGGTCGTCATGCTGTTGTGGTGGCGCAGGGCCTTGCCCGAATCGCCGCGCTGGCTCGAAAGCCGCGGCAGGGAGAAGGAAGCCGAAGCCTTGCTGGACACGATCGAGGCGGGCTTTGCGCGCCAGGGCCATGTCCTGCCGCAGCCGGTCGTCGAAGCCGTCGCACCGCAGGGCACGACCGGAACGCTGCTCGCCAATTTCGCCGCGCTCCTCGCAGGCCGGCAGGCGCGCATCACGATCATGACCTGGATCATGTGGCTGGCGATCACCTTCAGCTATTATTCGTTCTTCGTCTGGATCCCCGGCCTGCTGGTCCAGAACGGCATGAGCATCACCAAGAGCTTCGCCTATTCGATCGCGATCTATTGCGCGCAAATTCCCGGCTATTTCAGCGCCGCGTATTTCAACGAGCGTATCGGCCGGCAGGCGACGATCGCGACCTACATGGTGCTCGGCGGCGCCAGCGCGCTCGGGCTCGCCTTCGCGCAGAGCGACCAGCAGATCATGGCGGCGGGAATCTTCCTGTCCCTGTTCATGAACGGCACCTATGCGGGCGTCTATGCCTATACGGCCGAGGTGTTTCCGACGCCGGTCAGGACCACCGGTGCCGGCCTTGCCTCCGCGATCGGCCGCATCGGCGCGATCGTCTCGCCGATCCTGGTCGGCTATCTCTATCCCAATTTCGGCTTCGCCGGCGTGTTCGGCGTCACCACCACCGTGCTGCTGCTCGGGGCGGTGACCGTCGTGCTGATGGGCGTGCCGACGCGCGGCCGTTCGCTGGAAGAGATCGCGGCGGGTGAAGTTGCATGACGCGGACCAAACGCCAGGCCGATCCGCTGCTCTGTGCCGTCGCGGCGGCGCAGGGCAGGGTCGATCAGCCGGATGCGCTGTTCGTGGCGCTGGACGAAGCCGTGAAGTCGGCGATCGGGCACAAGCTGTTCACGATCCTGACCTATGACGGCGACAGCGGTGAAGCGGCGCGAATCTATTCCAATCTCCCCGGCCCATATCCGACCGGCGGACGCAAGCGCCTCGCGCCGGGCCCGTGGACCGAGGCCGTGCTCGATCGGGGCGAGGCCTATATCGGCCGCACCCAGGCCGATCTGCGCATGGTGTTCTCCGACCACGAGCTGATCGCCTCGCTCGGCTGCGAGAGCGTGCTCAACATGCCTGTGCGCTGGCGCGGACGTACGCTCGGCTCGCTCAATCTGCTTCATGAGGCGGGCTGGTACGGCGAGGATGATGTCGCCGCGTGCCTTCCCTTTGCCCAGCTCACATTGCCGGCGTTGCTTGCGCCGGCCCACTTCTGACAGGACGCCCGCGATGCCCAGCATCCTCTTCAAGAACGCCGCTCTGCTCGATCCGCTCCAGGCGGACCTGATGGACGGACATCACGTGCTGGTCGAAGACAATTTGATCAAGGAGGTCTCGGACCGGCCGCTGCAGGTCACCGCCGACCGCACCATCGATCTGAAGGGCAAGACGCTGATGCCCGGCCTGATCGACCTGCATGTGCACGCGGTGGCGGTCGAGCTCAATCTGGCGCAGCAGGTGCATATGCCGAATGTGCTGGTGACGCTGCGCTCGACCCTGCTGCTGCGCGGCATGCTGCGGCGTGGCTTCACCACCGTCCGCGATGCCGGCGGCGCCGGCCATGCGCTGAAGCAGGCGATCGAGACCGGCCTCACTGACGGCCCGCGGCTGTTCGTCTCCGGCCGCGCGCTCAGCCAGACCGGCGGCCACGGCGACATGCGGGCGCGCTCGGATTATCTGGCGAGTGACGCACCATGTCCGTGCTGCGTGCGGGTCGGCGCACTGGCGCGCGTCGCCGACGGCGTCGACGGCGTGCGCAGGGCCGCGCGCGAGGAGCTCCAGATGGGCGCCGACCAGATCAAGATCATGGCCTCCGGCGGCGTTGCCTCGCCGACCGATCCGGTCGGCGCCTTCGGCTACTCCGAGGACGAGATCCGCGCCATCGTCGAGGAGGCGCGCGGGCGCCAGACCTATGTGCTGGCCCACGCCTACACCGCGGCCGCCATCGCGCGCGCGGTTCGCTGCGGCGTGCGCACCATCGAGCACGGCAATCTCGTGGATGAGCCGACCGCGCGCCTGATGGCCGAGAAGGGGGCCTATGTGGTGCCGACGCTCGTCACCTATGAGGCGCTGGCCAACGAGGGCGCGCAGTATGGCCTGCCGCCGGAGAGCGTCGCCAAGATCGCCGATGTCCGCGACGCGGGTCTCCGGTCGCTCGCGATCTATCGCGATGCCGGCGTGAAGATGGGGTTCGGCAGCGATTTGCTCGGGCCGTCCCAGCGTCTCCAGAGCGATGAATTCCGCATCCGCGCCGAGATTCTCGGCCCGCGCGCCGTCATCGCCAGCGCCACGGTGATTGGTGCCGAGGTGCTCGGCATGGAGGGCAAGCTCGGCCGGATCGCACCCGAGGCTCTCGCAGACCTGCTGGTGGTCGACGGCAATCCGCTGCGCGATGTCGCTTGCCTGCTCGGCCAGGGCGAGCACATTCCGCTGGTGCTGAAGGCCGGCAAGGTCCAGTTCGACAGGCTGAACGCGTAGTCGGCCCTACCGCCACATCCCGCGCATGCGCGCGCCGATGTCGATCTTCGGCCCTTGCGCCGCGGTACGGGCTCCGCCGGCGGCGGCTTTGGGCCAGGCGGTGCGCTCGAACAGATAGACCAGCTGCTCCGGGATGAAGCGGGTGCGCGAGGCGTAGACGTGGCGGTCGCCCTTGGCGGCTTGGCCGTGGGTGAAGAAGCGCTGCGGCACGACGAGATGGAGATCGTCTTTGGCGCGCGTCATCGCGACATAGAGCAGGCGGCGTTCCTCCTCGAGCTCGGCGCTGGTGCCGGCACCGAGATCGGAGGGCATGCAGCCGTCGACGACGTTGAGCACGAATACCGACTTCCATTCCTGGCCCTTGGCGGAATGGATGGTGGAGAGGATCAGATAGTCCTCGTCGCGGAGCGGTGGTCCGGATTTGTCGCTGGTCGCGTCCGGCGGATCGAGCGTGAGCTCGGTCAAAAACTTCTCGCGCGAGGCGTAGCCGCTCGCGATCTGCTCGAGCTGCATCAGATCGGCGCGACGCGTCTCGGACTCCTCGTGGATGCGGTCGAGATGCGGCTCGTACCAGAGCCGCACGCGCTCGAGATCCGCCGGCCATTCCGAATAGCGCAGATTCTGGGTCGTGCGGACGAAGTCGGTCCAGTCCGCGCCGGTGCGCGGCGGCACCGGGAGCTGGCCGAGTGCAGCAAGCGGATCGGCGCTCTCCGCCATCTGGTCGAGCACGCGCTGCGCGGTTGCGGGGCCGATGCCGGGCAACAGATGCAGGATGCGGAAGCCCGCAACGCGGTCGCGCGGGTTTTCGGCGAAGCGCAGTAGCGCCAGCACATCCTTGACGTGCGCGGCGTCGAGAAACTTCAGCCCGCCGAACTTCACGAACGGGATGTTGCGGCGGGTCAGCTCGATTTCCAGCGGTCCCGAATGCGAGGACGTCCGGAACAGCACCGCCTGGTGCTTCAAGAGCGCGCCTTGCTCGCGGTTGGCCAGCACCTCTTCGACGATGTAGCGCGCCTGGTCGGCCTCGTCGTGCACGGTGACGAGCTGCGGTTTTTGCGCGGAGGTGCGGTCGGTCCAGAGGTTCTTGGTGAAGCGCTCGCGCGCGAGGCCAATGACGCCGTTGGCCGCCGCCAGCACGGCTTGCGTCGAGCGGTAGTTGCGGTCGAGCGTGATCATCTCGGCGCGGGGCGAGAAGCTTTGCGGAAACTCCAGGATGTTGCGCACGGTGGCGGCGCGGAACGAGTAGATCGACTGCGCATCGTCGCCGACCACGGTGAGGCCGCGTCCGTCGGGCTTCAGCGCCAGCAGGATCGAGGATTGCAGGCGGTTGGTGTCCTGATATTCGTCGACCAGCACGTGATCGAAGCGGCCGCCGATCTCTTCGGCGATCAGCGCGTCGCTCATCATCTGCGACCAGTAGAGCAGGAGGTCGTCGTAATCGAGCACGTGCTGGGCCTGCTTGGCCTCGACGTAAGCCGCGAACAGGCCCTTCAGCTCGGCGGCCCAGCCCACGCACCAGGGATAGTGCTGTCCCAGCACCTTCTCGATCTCCATCTCGGCGTTGACGCAGCGGGAGTAGATCGACAGGCACGTGCCCTTGGCTGGAAAGCGGCTCTCGGTCTTGGACAGGCCGCGCTCGTGCCGAACCAAATTCATCAGGTCGGCGGAATCCTCGCGGTCGTGGATGGTGAAGGCGGGATCGACGCCGATCCGCTCGGCATATTCGCGCAAGAGGCGCGCGCCGATGCCATGGAACGTGCCGGCCCAGGTCAGCGCATCTCGCATGATCGCGGCGTTGTTCTCCCCGAGCACCTTTCGGGCGATCCGCTCGACGCGGCCGGCCATCTCGGCCGCGGCGCGGCGCGAGAACGTCATCAACAGGATGCGGCGCGGATCGGCACCCGCAACGATCAAATGGGCGACGCGATGGGCCAGCGTGTTGGTCTTGCCGGAGCCGGCACCGGCGATGACGAGCAGGGGCGCGCCCACGGTCGCGCCATCGGCCACGCCATGCTCGACGGCGCGGCGCTGCTCCGCATTGAGCGTGTCCAGATATGTTGCCACGAATCGCCCCGGTGAAACCGTGAGATTCGGCGATCTCCTCGCGAATCGCAATGCGGCTGGACGGAACCCTATTTAATACCTAGGGAAAAGACGGCCCAAGGTTCCAGCCCGAGAAGAGCGCGCCCGGCATGACCGAGCTCAAGCCCGACCAGTTCGAGATGCGGCGGCTGGAGTCGCTCAGCAACACCATTTTCGGCGTCGCCATGACGCTCCTGGCCTACGATCTGCCCAAGGCCGCCGTCTTCACCGGCGCACCCGGCTGGAGCGATCTCGCCCATGTCTATTCCGGCAAGCTTGCCGGCTTTGCGCTCAGCTTCATCATCGCCGGGGTGTTCTGGATCAGCCATCACCGGCGGCTGGCGCGCCAGCCGGTGGGCAGCCGCGGCGCGGTGATCCTCAACCTGTTCTTCCTGCTCTCGATCGTGCTGCTGCCGGTGACCAACGGCCTCTATACCAACTACGCCATGAGCAGCGCGGTTGCCGTGCTCTACGGCTTGCACCTAACCGCGATCGCCGGCCTCAATGCCTGGCTGTGGTGGACGATCCTGGGCGGCTGGCGCCATGAGATCATGGCATCGCTGTTTCCGCTGCTCGTGTTCATCCCGGGCACGATCGTGGCGGCGTTTGCGCCGCACGTCGCACCCTTCGTGTGGTTCATCGCCTTCGGCGGCCTGCTGATCCAGCGCTTCTACAGTGCGCAAGCCGAACCGGATGCGTAAGGTGGTCGCTTCCCCTTATGTCGCGCCGAACCCGTCGGCCGGCACATAAAGCTTGACCGGGCGGATTTCGTAGACGGCACTCGGATTGACCTGACGCAGCTTCCGTGCCGCCGCGATCGCCTCGTCATCCGTGTCGTATTCCACGAGGTGGAAGCCCAGAAGCTGCTCCTTGGTCTCGGCAAACGGGCCGTCCATCACCACGCCCGCGCCGGGGCCGCGCAAGGTGCGGGCCTTTCGGGTCTCGTCCAGACGGGCGGCCGGCCCAAGGTGTCCGCTTGCCCTGAGGGGCGCCTGAACCTCGATGACCTTGGCCACGACCGCGGCGTCCTCCTCCGGAGTCCAGGACAAGATCTCGTCTTCCACGTGATAGGCCAGGATGGCGTAGAGCATCGTCACCTCGTTTTTTTGCTGCGCGGGTCCAAAGGACGTATCACGACGGCCCGCGCCGACAATCCCCGAGCGCAGAATATTGCGTCGTGCAGGCCTCGACGAAACCGTCCTGAAACCCGATTACCGCCTTGCGGTGTGAACGCTGCCCAAAGCCGAGGCGACTGATGGCCACAAGAACACGGAAGGCCATCGGAGGCGGCAATGTCGGGTCACACCATCAAGATCATCTGCGACGCACGGCGGGCGGCACAATCGGAGCCCGCCGATTTGCACGACCAGAGCGGTCATCACCGCTATTACGGCAGCTCGGCCGAGAACGGCGGCGAACGCATCGTGGAGAGCCGCCGCGGCAAACGCCCGCGCGCGGTCAATGTCTGTGGCTTCTGAAGCCTTTTCTGAAGCTTTGGGCGAGACCGGTCTCCGCTGATGGGTGTCCTGCAAATATCGGTTGCCGCGCTGCCGTTCCTGGTCTCGCTGGCGAGCCGGAGCAGCAAGGCGATCGCGCCATGCCTGCTCGCGAGCATCTTCACAGTGCTGCTTGGCGAGGAGCCTCACCGGGCGGTCTTGGCCTGGTGTGTTGGCGTGCTGATCGCCGCTGTGGCGTTACGCGAACGGCTTCGCGCGACCTGAGCGGCGTTGTTACGGTGCGCTCAGGACCTGCTTGACGAGGGCCTCACGCAGCGCCGCCAGCTCGCCGCTCGCCTCCATCTGCGCGATCACCTTGCCGACCTTCGGCACCAGATCGCGATGACGTTCGTGCAGGTAGTGGTAGATGTGGATGCGCTCGAGCGGCGGGGAGAGCGGGTAGATCCTGGCCTGGAGATTGAGCTTCCTCACCGCGACGAGTCCACTGAAGAGGTCGGTGACCATCACGTCGAAACGGTCGGCATCGAGCATCTGGATCATGTTCTCGAGGCTGGTGGTCGCCGTGACACGGGCCATGTCGCGGGTGCCGGCCTCCGATGAGCCGACGCCGCGGACGATGCCGATGTTGTAGTCCCTGATCGAATTCCAGCCGGCGACGTCGAAACGCAGTTTCGTCGTGAACACCGTGGGCTCGATGTAGTTGATCGCCGGCGTGACCTGGATCAGCGTCGGGTAGTCGCGCGAGAGCGTTCCGATCCGCTGGATTTCGCCGTCGACCTCGCCGGCGCTCGACAGCGCGAGTGCCCGCTTGCCGGGGACGTCCTCGAATTCGAGCCTGATGTTGAGCTTGGCGTAGACGGCCCGCAGCATCTCGCCGCCGACATATTGATCGGGGATGTCCGCGATGCGCGCCAGCCGGATCAGCTCCTGCGCCTGCGTTGGACCGGCTGCGAGCAACGACAGGCAGGCGATGGCCATCCGCCACATCACGCGTCTCCTTGGTCGTGCCTTGCTACCACTGGATTCGGAGGCCCGCGCGATCTACCGGGAGTGGCGCGCGCCTGCGCGCCAGCCGCAACGGCCATCACTCGCCGCCATGCAGGCGACTCCGGACTTTAACCGATGTTATTCTAGCACGCGAAGTGATAGTTTGCGCCGGAATCCTGCTGCTGGGCGCAAGATATGACCCCGCCGACCTCAAGCCGCCCATGGGCCGACAGGAATCGCCACGCGCATCGCGTGGAGGGGAAAGTCTCAACGATCGAATTGCTCGCGACCGCTGCCGGCCGGAGCAGGATGCCGCCATTCCGGGGACGTGGTGCATGGGCAACGCAGGCGACGAGGATTCCAAGCGCGGCCGCGCCGTTGCCCCGGCGGCCGCGAAGCAGGATTTGAGCGGGATCGGCGCCGCGTTTGCGCCGGCGATGATCGGAGCGTTGCTGTCGCGGATTTTCAACTGGTCGCGCAGCGGCGTCGGGCCGCGCCTCCTGGCCGCCGTGCTGCTGTTCTCCTCAATCGTCACGCTGATGCTGACCGCGCTTCAGCTCTATCTCGACTATGACCGCGAGGTCGGCGTCATCGAGACGCGGCTCGACGAGATCGGCCGCAGCACCACCGGCAGCCTCGGCGAAAGCCTGTGGAATCTCGACCAAAACCAGCTCAAGCTCCAGCTCGACGGCATCCTGCGGCTGCCCGACATCCGCGCCGCCGAGGTGCGCGAGATCGCTGATCGCCCCAATCCGGTCCGTGTCGCGGTCGGCGAGCCGAACACCCGTTCGATCGTCACGCGCGATTACCCGCTGAACTACTCCGTGCAGGGCGCCGCGCGCCCGATCGGCGTGCTCCATGTCGAGGCGACGCTGAGCGAGGTCTATCAGCAATTGCTGCACCGTGCCCTGATCATCCTGGCAAGCCAGGCGGCGAAGACGTTCCTCGTCTCGCTGTTCATCATCTACATGTTCCATCTCCTGGTGACGCGGCACCTTGTCGCCATCGCCGACTTCGTCAGCAAGTACAGCCTGGTGCGGCCGCCGCCGCCTTTGCACCTGGAGCGCCGGCCGCCCTACGATGCGGACGAACTGGACAAGGTGATCGACGCCTTCAACGCCATGTGCGCCAATCTCGAGCGGGCCTATGGCGAGCTGCGCGAGGCCAATACGAATCTCGAGGGCGACCTGAAAATCCGCCAGCGCGCCGAAGGCGACGCGCGCGCGAGCGAGCAGCGCTTCCGTGACTATGCCGAGACCGCGTCCGACTGGTTCTGGGAGACCGGGCCGGATCATCGGTTCACCTACATATCCGACCGCGCAGGGGCCTTCGGCATGGACCATAAGGCGCTGATCGGCAAGCGCCGCACCGATGCCGCCTTCGACCACGACGCCGAGCCGGAGAAATGGCGCGCGCACATGGCGGTGCTGGATCGCCACGAGCCGTTCCGGAAGTTCGAGTATCGCGGCCGCGATATGACCGGACGCGTGCGCCATTTCAGCGTCAACGGCCAGCCGGTATTCGCGGCCGACGGACGCTTCATGGGTTATCGCGGCTCCGCCACCGACCTCACTGAGCAGCACGAGACCGAGGAACGGCTTCGCCAATCCCAGAAGATGGACGCGATCGGCCAGCTCACCGGCGGCGTCGCGCACGACTTCAACAACGTGCTCACCGTCATCACCGGCACCATCGAGATCATCCAGGAAGGGCTTGCGGACAGGCCCCAGTTCGCCGCGATCGCGCAGCTCATCGACGATGCGGCCGCGCGTGGCGCCGAGATTACCTCGCAGCTGCTGACCTTCGCGCGCCGCCAGCCGCTGGAGCCGCGCGAGATCGACGTCAACGCTCTCGTGGTCGAGACGGCGAAGCTGCTGAAGCCGATCCTGGGCGAGCATATCGAGATCGTGACCCGGCTCGCGGACGACGCCTGGTCCGCGATGGCGGATCCGTCGCAGCTCTCGTCCGCGATCGTCAATCTCGCCGTCAACGCGCGTGACGCGATGCCGGACGGCGGCAGGCTCACGCTCGAGACCGCGAACCGGGAGCTTGACGGCGTGCGCAGCGACGGCGACATCATGCGCGGCGCCTTCGTGATGATTGCGGTGACCGATACCGGCCACGGCATCCCGGCCGACATCCGCGAGCGCGTGTTCGAGCCGTTCTTCACCACCAAGGGGGTCGGCCGCGGCACTGGGCTCGGGCTGAGCATGGTCTACGGCTTTGCCCGCCAGACCGGCGGCACCGTCGCGATCGAGAGCGAGGAGGGACAAGGCACGGTGATGCGGTTGTTCCTGCCACGATCGGAGGGCGAGGCGGCAACCAGGACGGGACCGGCTCAGGCGGCCGCCGCGGCGCGCGGGCACGAGACGATACTCGTGGTCGAGGACGATCCGCTGGTGCAGGGCTATGTCATCGCCCAGCTCGGGAGCCTCGGCTATCGCACGCTCGTGGCCGGCGACGGCGCAGCCGCCCTCGCGCTGGTCGACCAGGGCGCCAGTTTCGACCTGCTGTTCACGGACATCATCATGCCCGGCGGCATGAACGGGCGGGAACTGGCCGAAGCCGTCCGGCTCCGGCGGCCGGGGGCGAGGGTGCTCTACACCTCCGGCTATACCGACAACACCATCGTCCACGAAGGACATCTCGATCCTGGCGTGGCGCTGCTTCAGAAGCCATACCGGAAGTCGGAGCTGTCGCAGAAGATCCGCGAGGTGCTTGCGGGCGAGCCGGCCGCCTGAGCGGCGCCCGCCCACGAAAAAGGCGCGGCGGGGAGGCCCCGTCGCGCCCGATTTTGTGCTCGCTGGTCCAGGGCTGAGAGCGCCCCGATGCCAAGCCTTGTTCAAAGCTTAGCGGGCGATCCCAGCGAGGTGACAGCGCTTGAGATAAGACACTGGATCACCTCCTTTCGTTGGTTTCGGGAGACTCCAATATAGGGCGAAATACCCGCGTCGTTAAGAGGTGGGGCGGGCGGCCGGGAACAAGCCCTTCGCGAAGCGGGAAAGACCGATCCGGGGCAGTTGAGGCCGCCGCGCGGCCGTGTTAGGGGAACGCGAGATGCGGGTGTAGCTCAATGGTAGAGCAGCAGCCTTCCAAGCTGAATACGAGGGTTCGATTCCCTTCACCCGCTCCAAGCATTTCAGGCACTTACAGCGTGGTCGGTGCTTCGTTCGGACAAGCGGCCTGATGCTCATTCGGACAAATGGCCGTCTTTTGTTCGAGCCGCGCGGCGCTTCTTCGCGCCGTTGACGATCTGGCGCGTAGTGCGCTTGGTGTACTTTGGCAGCACCTTGACAGTCGTGTGGCGGCCCTGCGCCAGCATCTCGCGGTCGGTTAGTTCGGCGTCGCCGCCCTCCGTGAAGCCGCCGTGCCGGAATGATGTGAACGACAACTGGTCGCGCAACTTCGCCGACCGGATGATCTCCTTCACCTTCCGGCTGAGGTGAGTGAAATCCGGCTGATCCGGCTTAGGCCACGTGGGCCAAGGTCCGCGATTACCCCAATCACGACAGAGCATCAGGCCCCCGATGCGGTCGCGCTTGATGGCGTCAAGCTCGGCGGTCAGTTCGGGGTAGAGCAGCGCCCCCGCATCGTCGAGCAGAGGTATCCAGCCTTCCTGCTTCGTTTTCTCGTCCACCACGCGCACCATGTTTGGGCGCTCTTTCGGGCGATAGTGCGAAACCTCGAACGTCGCGAAGATGTCAGTCTCCCGCTGCAACCATTCCCAGCCAATCAGCGCGGCGGTGGCGAGCGAGGGCAAGCCAAGTTCGACGGCCTTGGCGCGGAAGGCCAACAATTCTTCATAGGTCGCCGTCGGCGTCTCGCGATTGGATGACCGCAGACCCATTTGCGCGAACGGATTAACTAGTGGCAGCTTGCCGGGATGGCGACGAGAAACGACGTTCCAAGCGCGGCGACAGGACTTCATCGCATGATTGACGGTGGTACGGCGCTCGCGTTCGACCACGCGGCCCTTGGCGTCAGTGATCTTGAGGATCAGCAGCTTCTCATAAAGATCATCGGTCAACGCAGTGTCGATGGCCGACAGCCGCTTCTCGCCCAGCCGCTTGCCATCCTTCAAAATGTAGCCGCCGACCAACTTGAAGCCGACTTCGTGATTGCGTTTCGATTTGGGGCCGAGTTTGGTGTAGCGCCGATCAGCGCGGTATTCGGCAAACATCCAATCGAGCGTTCCAATCGCGATGGCAGACGATGTCGGGGCGGCGACACCGGCCGTTCGCCACGCATCGAAGGTAGGCAAGAGAATTGTTTCGGCCCGTGACACCGCAGCACCGTAGTCGGTGCCGAGCGGCGCATTCTCGATGGTGCAGCCCGCCTTGCGCGCCCAAGATGGCACGTGAAAGAAATAGCCCCACCCGCCACTTTTGAGCGGCTTGCGCTCGACGTAGCGGGGCAGGGGCAGGGCGGAACGAGGCGGCTTCACAGGAGCCTCCGCAAATCCTCAGAAGTTTCTTCGATGGTGTGCGTTGTCGCGGACTTGCCAAAAGTCAACGTGACGCTGCCGTCTGCATTGACGGTCGCGCTGCTCACTGCAACTCCAGCGTCATTCGCCTGCTGCATCGCGCGAGCGAGCGTCATCCGGCGCTTGCGCGTGCGCTTCTGCTTCGGCGGAAACGTTTCGATATCCCAACGCTCACGGTCATCGCCGGGGACAAATCCCCGCTTGCTGAACTCGATGAACGCACGCCAGGCGTCGTCACGGCCATCCATGGTGATCCTCTCACAACCTAATACAATGTCGGCTTCTCCCGACGTACATTGTCGAGTGGATGCGGGGACCGACATCATGTCATTCGACGGTATCATTTGACTCCTGCGCCCAAGGTCAGTGGGACCGGGCGGAGGGAAATCCGCATTTGGCCGCTCACGTCATGACAACTTCGTTACGCCTCCTGAGCAAGCATGTGGCCCAATCGAAAAATGTTTGCCGGTCAAAACACCGGCACACGATCCTTGATAAGTGCCATCGCAATGATCTCGCAGCCCTCATCGTGCCGCGCGCGCCACGTGTCGGCATAGCCGCCGCGCTTGCGCGTCACCCAGGCGCAATCGAAGCCGAGCGAATGCGCCTGCGCCACCGCGTTGACGCCCTCGCACAGGTCCGGCTGATCGGCAGGAGCACTTGCGGACATGTCCGCTGCCTGACCAAACAGTTCAGCAGCCAACTCCCTCTTCAACACCACGATGTTCATGTGCAAATCACGTTGGCGCAGCTCTTTAATAGCCCGTTAATAACATATTCGAAGCCGCGCAACATCCGAAATCGCTTTGACTGTTGGCGAAGCGGGTAAATGCAATTCAGATCGAGGACTGTGTTTCGAGCAACCCAGTTAATGAAGACGCCGAAGCCACCGCCGACATTCCGCGCATGGGCTTTTCCATCGCAGAGTTCCGCGCTTCGTATGGCTTCTCGGAGGGCTTCTATCGCAAGCTGCGCAAGGAGGGGAAAAGCCCGCGCGAGATGCGCCTGGGCCGCCGCGTGATTATCTCTGCGACAGCGATCGCCGAATGGGAGCGCGAGCGCGAGGCGGAGACGTAGTTCTTTGGCGCAAAACGCGTTCCGACAATCAGCGCACACGTGGCCTCTCAGCAGGAAGATTTAGGAAGAGCAGTCCCGGCGAAGCCAAGCCAAAACGACTTCTATAACTGAGGCCGAAAAATTTTTTTTTGAATTTCTTGTCTCACAAGAAATTACATCCGTCAGTTGTTGACGATTGATTGGCCTGAAGTTTTTCTGTCCACCATGGACACTTCTGCCCATGGTGGGCAGAAGTGGCCATGGTGGCCACTGATGCACGAATCTCGCGCCGTGTAGGCGTCTTGACCACTTCGCTGTTCAAGTTATTTTCATAGGCGGCTTTCGAAAGAGCGAACGCCGAATAGCAGTCAAACAATCGTCCTTTACAGCACGCTGACAGCAAACTCGCTGCTTCGGTGGTGGAGAACTGCGCCCACAAGCAGGATGCAAACACAGAATGGCACCGCACAGAGATGACACTGAAGGCCCAGCAAGCGATCGATTTGGTCGAGCCATGATTGATCGGCTTCGCGCATCGAAACGCGAAGCTGAAGCAGCGGACACGACGCGCGGAGCACAGGCCGGGCGGTTATGGGCCGAACGCGATGCTGAATACGAATGGCTTAAACGATTGGCCGACGAGACCTGCCTTCGTTCGCAGCCGTTTGAAACTCTCCGGGCAGCGATCGACCCCTACGAACAGATTGATCCCGGTGAAGTCCACGAGATTTGCTTCGGCGAAGAGAACAACACCTCGAACGAATACATCGCCGGTTTCATCGACGGCGCGGTTGAGGCATTTGCGGAGGTCCGGCATGAGATCGACTGAGACCGTGCTGGCTTTGGGAGCCAGTTACGAGCAGCACGCCACAGTATGCCAATCGGCGAAGTAATGGTTTGAATCGATGAACGCGCAAACAGAAGCCCCGACGCCGAACCTGAATGATATAAATGAGCACGTTTATGCGCTTTTTGATCCAGCGTTCGTTCACTCGCACCCTGGCGCATATATCCAGTACGCCTACAGCCATCCGAACAGCGGCAATGTGGATGACGCACAAGTTTGCTTGGCTACCGAATTAAGTGATCTCGCCAAGTTCGCCGCTAAACGGAGCAGCTTAGGGTACAACGTCTATATCATTCCAGTTTTGCTTCAGTTTGATCGAGACCCGCCGATGAGGCGGGTTAAGAGCGACAGATATCTAGCGTCGGCTGTCGCCTGGGTCGATTTTGATCGCGAGGGCGACGCCGAGCGTGTCGAAGCGCTGCTCCAGCAGCGCGGTATCAAACCCGCCTTCGTCGTTACCACCGGCAGCATTCCGTGGACACGGGCGCAGTTGTATTTCAGGATCGCCGACATCCGAGATGCCTCACAGCAGAAGCAGATCAATGAGGCGCTCCAGCATTTGCTAGGGACTGATAAGGTCAGCGATCCATGCCACCTCATGCGCCTTGCAGGCTCGGTAAACTATCCGACGCCGAAAAAGTCGGAGCGAGGGTATGTCGTCCAGACAACGACATTCCGCAAGATCACGGATGCGCGGACCTACGGCGCTGACGAACTGCTCCGGCTTATCGGGTTGAGCGGCTCTCAACGCGACGGTGCGTCCAACCATGGCGGAGATACGTTTGACCAGCACACCTACAGTTACACGCAGTCATCTGCGTTCAGCGACCCCTTTGCTGATCGGGCGCTTGAGGCTACCCCTGAGCTGATTGCGTCCGCTTTAAAGCACATCCCCAACGCTGATCTCGACTGGGACGACTGGAACCGCGTCGCCATGGCGGCTTGGCGCGCCACCAAAGGCTCCCGCGTTGCATTCGAGGCTTTCGACGAGTGGTCACGCAAATCCAGCAAGTACGACGCGAAGACCACGCAGGAAAAGTGGACAAAGCTGTTTAGGTCGCCGCCTACCGACATCGGCGCGGGGACGATCTTCAAAATGGCGGCCGACAATGGATGGGTCAGGCGGCAAGGGGCGCACGCCGAAGATGGGACCGAAGCCAAGGCCGACCCGAGGGACGCCCGGACCGATGAGGCTGGTGATCAGTCTGACAAAGCCAATTCCGATGAAGCTGACGAAGCTGAGCGGAGCCATGGTCCTGGCGAGGCAAACGGTCCAGACGAGAAAAGCGGGCGCAAACGCACCGGCGGAGCATTGCCCCTGAGCTACTTCGGAGCATTTCCCGCGAATGCCAAGAAGCGCCCGATCCTGAAAGGCTTCGTCAACAGGGGCGACACCTCGGCGCTGATCGCACCGCCTAAGCGTGGCAAGTCGGCATTGATGACCGAGATCGCCGTCCACTGCGCCGCCGGGAAGGATTGGCGCGGCCATCTCGCCAGCGGCCCCTGCGGCGTCGTGATCCTCGCACTGGAGCGCGGCGACCTCTATCAGCGCCGCCTCGACGCATATGCAATCCGTGACGGTTACAAGGGCCTGCCGATTGCGGTGGCTCGCAAGATCATTGATCTGCTCGCCCCTGAATGCGTCAACACCATCGTTGCGACCGTGCGCGAGGCCGAGCAGCACATGGGCTGCGCGGTGGGGCTGGTCGTGATCGATACCTACTCCAAGGGCGTTGCTGCCGGTGGCGGGGATGAGAACTCAGCCAAGGACCAGAACCGCATTGCAGCCAACCTGCGCCGGGTGCAAGAGCTGATTGATATCCACATCGCGTGTGTCGGTCATACTGGCAAGGACCCGAGCAAGGGCGCGCGTGGCAGCAACGCCCACCTTGGTGATGTCGATCTGATGATCCAGATCACGGGCGATGCCGCGGCCAAAACTGCCAAGGTGACCGACGCCAATGACCAGCCCGAGCGAGTGATTGCCCAGTTCCTGCTTGAAGCGGCCGACACCGGCCATGTCGATGATGACGGTGAGGTTGAGACTGTAGCAATCATAGCCAGGCAGGACGTGAGCAGCCCGGACACTGGCGAAGGCAAGCTGTCGGACAAGCAGCAGGTCTCCCTGAGCGAGCTATTCAACTGCATCGCGGATGATGAGACCGCGCCGCCCCCAAACAACGTGCACGTCCCGCCCGGCGTCAAAGGCGTCACCCTAACGACCTGGCGCAATCGGCTGGCCGCGCGAGGGGTCATCAATCCTGAAGGCAACCCTTACCAGCAGTTTCAACGTATCCATCTGAAACTTCAGAAACTCGGCAAGATCGGAATTTGGGAGGACTTCGTGTGGCCCGTCGTTTAGCTCGAAACGGTCTTCACCGCGTCTCACATCTCACAGCACCTCACATCGTCTCACATCCAAGGAGATGTGAGATTGCCTTATCTGGTCTCACAATCTCACTCACATCCGCCTCTCTTTAGAGAGGCGGAGGAGTGTGAGACCAAAGGGGGAGAATGCAGAAGAAGGTATCGGCGGCGCGACGTGGTTGAGCTGCGCGGCCGCGTCTTGAGCACAAAAGGAGCCTGGAATATGGAAATGAAAAAGCGTCCATCCGAGAAAGAGCTGCGCCGCATTTTCAAGGAGCGTCCCGCGCTTAAGGCAGCGCGCGAATTGCTGTGGAAGATCGAGGCGGTTTCTTATTGTACCAGCTACGAGGACTGGGAGCTGGAGCTGTTCGGGGAACACACGATCGTCACCCCGGCTGTGTTCTGGGAATACCTAGCCATTGCTGGCCAGGACGGCGCCGATTTCGAGGATAGCCTGAAGGGTGGCATCGAGACCTTCAAAGCGATCCTTGCTGCGATGCCCAAAGAAGCGTTGCAAGCTGCGCCGGATAACGGTGGCCCGGCGCGAGATCAGCCAACTCTGGAGCAGCAGTGACTAGTGAGACGGCGCGCAAAAAACGCCTCAACCGCAGATGGCGCGAGCGCGCGAGGCAGCGGCCTTGCTGGGCGTGCTCACGATCCACTGACCACGACCGGGGGGTGTGCCGGAATTCAAAGCCTTGGGGGCGTCGGACCGCACGGGCTGGTCCGCGCGCACTAGGACCAAATTCCTAGGCGGGGGTTGGCCGATCTGCTATTGTAGAGATCAACTTCAAAGTTGAGGGCCGACACACATGGTCGTCAGGTTGACAGCGAGCGATCTGGAATATGGGCGGCGGATTGCCGCAATAAAGGCAGGGTGCCGGGTGGTTCGGCTTTCGCCCGAAATCGACGATCTGATTCCGATTGCTCGGCTGGAAAGGCGCATCCGCGAACTGTTGTGGCATCGCGACAAGGCCGAGAACGTTTTGGCTGCGCGCACACTGGTTCGAGAACAGGCGCGGTTGCAGCTTGCCTACGAAGCACGGCATGGCCGGCCAGCAGACACGAGGCACATGCCATGAACGTCCCAACTCCGGAAGAGCGCCGTGCGATCGAGGCTAAGGTTTCGCCACAGCAGCGAGCCGAGATCGAAGGCCTCGTCAAATCGCTGGCACCGGTGATCGGCGAATTCGTGCTGAAAGCGACCGCGCCGCTGAAAGCCCGGATCAAGGAACTCGAGTCGCGCCCGGCGCTGCGCTACCTGGGCATTTGGGATGCATGGCGAACGTATCCGCCGGGCTCCTTCGTCACCCATGCGGGTTCGGTTTGGCATGCCGAGACGGAAAACACAGGCGTCCGGCCGGGTGAAGGCGGATTTTGGAAACTGGCAGTTAAGCGCGGAGGCTCGAAATGACGTTCGAAGAGGCACTGCAATTGTTAATCGATCGTCGGAACGAGGCATTGGTCAAGCATGGAAATTACCTGCTGCTCGACAAAGGCATGAGCGTCGATGATGCGGCATTTCGCGAATCGATGCTGCGCTATGCCGGTGATCTCGAAGAGTGGCGCATGTGGGCAACGCAGGAAGTCGCCACCCGCGCGTTCGGTGCGACGACGGCCCAATCGACGGAACGACACTAGACGCGTCCCTCGCACGTCGTCAGGAACGGCAGCAAAAGCACCGAATGGATGGCGACGGTGGCGGCGTCATCGGTTGTTGCGGCGGCTCTGACTCAGTGGCTTGTCCGGATAGCCAAATGGGATTCCGCGCGGGCGCTGATGTCGTCACTGGGCCTTGCGACGCGCAGGCGCGGTCGCTGGCCGCAACTCCATGCTGGATACGCCCGCTGTAATGTTCACGCCTGTCTGACCCTGAACGGATAGTGGCTGCAAAGCGACCGTGCGGTCGGAGCCGCCGATCAGGAGGTTGGCACCCACTCCGGCGCCGACCGTGCCACCGGCGGACGCACCGGCATAGGTTCCTGCCAATGCCGCCCGGCGCAGTGTAGTCGGTGCAAAAACGGCCCAAGTCAGCTTGCCGCCGGACGTGGCGCCGATGTCGAGCCCAAGCGTACTGACGGTGCCTTCATAAGCCTCGCGCGCCCTGCCTCTCGCCGATGCGTAGACGCAGCTCAGTTGCCGCTGTCCAGCGACAATCATGCCAACGCCCGGCGATATGTTGCAGGTGAGCGTGCCGACCTGCGTTCGTCCAGCCTGCTGAGCCGTAGCAGGAACAATGGCCAGGGCGAGCACTAGGGCGGCGCACGCGATTGGTCTGTTCAGCATTGCTTTGTTCATCGGGCGGCCTCCAACGACGTATTCTGGTGCTCCCTAACGCGGACCAGCATTGCGATGTTCCTGTTTCTCGCACGTGCGAAGCCGAAAGGCGGGCTGAGCGCAGAGCTGTCGCGGCCAGAGAGCTACGAATAAAGGCTAGATCAATTATCAGGACCAACAAGGAGACCGGGTTCGCTCCGCCGTGCCGAACTACCGCGCGGCGTAAGCTGATGCGTTCGCACAACGGGCATCGTTGCGCCGGTGTCGTATTGTTCGCTTGCGATCCGCTCGATCGTCGAGCGATGTCTCTTGAAGGTTTCGACAACGTCGTTTGGGCTGGACCCGTCTGCCGCAGCCCGATCCCGCAGGGCGGCTAAATCCACTCTGCAATCGATGCGGTCGTCGCCCGCAAACATCGCAAAGAACAACGCTTCATTGTTCGCGGCATCAACTCGCCAGATGGATCAGAGGTAAGGGGCATCCTCGGCAACTCCGTCGCTCAGTCTTCGATAAAAAGCTAGGGCAACGGATGAACTAAGGCCACCGCCGCAACGGCCCCTTCGACTTGGTCGGTCGAAGCGACCCGATCTGTAATCTCCTTGCCAAAGGATGATCGAATTCACATGCGCGGCGTATTCACATGCGCGGCGTTACTGATGCCGTGGCTCTTGCCGAGGAATGTGAGGCACCTTCCTTGATCTATCTCAAGCAGCGCGCACCTCCATGCCGGACCATCGGGCCATGCCCGAACCTGACAAGCAGACCGAGGGTAAGGAAGCCAAGCCATCACGGCTGAACGAGGCGCGGCGCATCATCGAGGAGTATGCCGCCGAGCTGCGGGAGATCATCCAGAAGCTCCGGCGTAAGTTGAACTAAGGCCGGGTCGGTAGTCCGCTCGTCGAGCCAGAGCGGACCAGATTTGCTCAATCTGAGTTCTTCGCGTTTTGACCCGAAGCTGTCCTCCGCACTTGCGTTGGAGCATTCGCGCCTTGGGTGCGACTGCCATCGAGACATGTTAGTCTCCGCCGGTCGTCCTCAAGCCTTGATGAGGATCGAATGTACCGGCGGAATTTGATAGCGAGTACTGCGGCACTGCTTGTTTCGCCACGGCATTCGTGGGCACAGGGGCCGCCTCGCCGGATTGGTTATCTTGATACTGCGCCCCTGTACTTGCCAAACTTCAAGGTGTGGCAGGACAGCCTGCGCGATCATGGCTGGATCGAAGGGAAGAACCTGATCGTTGATTACCGGTCGGCCGAGGGGCACGCCGCGCGCGTAGCGCCTCTAGCGAACGAGCTTGTCGCGCTCAAGCCCGATGTGCTCGTTGGCCCGAGCGCGCCGGAAGCCTTAGCCCTGAAATCGGCAACTGCCAGCATTCCGATTGTTTTCGCCGCTGTGGCCGACCCCGTGCGGCTTGGCCTCGTCCAAAGCCTGTCGCATCCCGGCGGCAACATAACGGGTCTGGCATCCATCGTACCGGGAAATATCGTCAGCAAAAGGATACAAATCCTGCGGGAGATCGTCCCTGCCGCCTCAAAAATTGCGATCTTGGTCAACCCGAGCAATGCAGATCACGGGTTGTTCGTAGCCGAGGAGTTGCCCGAAACTACTCGGAAGCTGGGCGTGACTTTCCAGGTACTGGAGGCGACCACGGTGGAGGAACTCGACATTGCCTTTACCTCCGCCGCGGCCCAGCACGCCGATGCAATTATTCCTCTTGGCAGCGAATTGACCGTTAACAACGTCGCACGAGTTACCGCGCTGGCGGCGGAGCATCGTCTGCCCGCGGTCTACGTCTTCCGACTGTTCGCCATCAATGGCGGTTTGGTTTCATACGGCGCCGATATAACCGACCTGCTCCGGCGTGCAGGCGACTACGTCGATAAAATTCTCAAAGGCACCAAGCCTGCCGATCTGCCGGTCGAGCAGCCGACCAAGTTCGATCTGGTGATAAACCTCAAGGCCGCAAAGGCGCTTGGCCTCGAAATACCTGCCTCATTGCTCGCCCGTGCCGACGAGGTGATCGAATAGAGATGCGAGATGCCGTTGCCAGGTAGTGGCCCCAAGGCGAAGTGGTCCAATCGGCCGTTGAGGCCCGCTGTTAGTTGCAGATCGGACCTGCCGCTCTGCTCACAGCTCGCGCTCCATCGCCGGATGCTGCCGGTTCTTCACTTTAACCCAGTACTTGCTCCGCCCGGACTGATACGGCCGGTCCCGCCGTTTCGATACCAGCCCTTCAAGACCTAGCTTGCAGGCCGCTCGAAACAAATCAGGCCCAAGCTCGCCCCGTTCAAAAGGATTGATGAAGACGCCCTCGGGACGCCGCGCCAGCAGGCGCTCCAAGTTCGTCTTCCGCATCGACAGCGGGAGCATGCGGAGGTCGTTACCGCCTTCGGCGAGAATATCGAAGGCGCAGAACTGCACTTCGTGATCGTGCTTGCGCGAGTGCAGCGCGTTGAAATCTGAAATGCCATCGACGCCTAGCACAACCGCTTCGCCGTCGAGCACGAATTGCTTCTGGCGGACCTTACGTGCGGCCTCCACGATCCACGGATAACGGTTCGCCCAATTGTAGCCGCCACGCGTGATCAGGCGCACGCGGTCGCCGTCGCGCTCCAAGCGGAGGCGGTAACCGTCATACTTGACTTCATGCAGCCAATCGGCGCCGTCCGGGACCGTAGTGCCCTTGGTCGGCAGGCAAAACTCAAATGAACCCATGCGGGAAAAATAGGCATTCGCGGCTTTGATTGCGAGATTGGACCGGCGAAAGGGACACATTTAAAAACGTTGGGGCCGGCGCTACGGCCTCGGCGGCAGATCAGGAGAGATTTCGCTGCCGCCGCTCTCCCTGATAGCCTGCTCCACCGCCGATGCGAGCACGTCAAGGTGATCGGCCAATCTGGCAAACAACTCGCGCTTCTTGGGATCAGTTGCCAAGTCGCGGATGAGGGCGCACTCAGCAGCGTCTCGCCTAAGCTTCTCCAACCGAGCCTGCATGTCTTGCATCTGCGGCCTCGATGTTCCGGTGCAGGAACATTACAAATACCTGCCTCGGGTCACAAGTGAACACAGCAATCTTGCCGACTGGGACTAGCCTCCAATTGCATGGCGCTCCTGGAGGCGCCAGCCGTCGGACCGCCTTGGCCTCGCACATGCTCCAGCCCCTAGGGGCCAAGGCTGGCCCGAGGGGCTTTGCTGCATCAAGGTGTGAGAGCCTGCCGTCCCGATCGCTAGGAGCGATGGCGCGCTGGAAACGCAAGACCTCAAGGCTTTGGGCTGTAGGTCCGCCGCGATGCGCTTAAACGGACTTTCGATGCTTGTCGGCTATCGCCCTTGGCTGTGTGCAAACGGATGGTCGGCACGCGGCCGTGGGTCGCCAATCACTGCAGGCGGCTGAGGTTCTCGCGTCGGATCGCCCAATGACGGCCAAAGCGGGTATCGCGAGGCGGTATTGCGCTTTTGGACGTACTTTCCGGCCTTCAGACGGCGCGGATGGCTGCAATCAGGCGCGGTTTGCCGACGATGTTCATCACCCGCGTGAGGTTATAAGCGAGAACATGCAGCGCCATCTCAGCGGCAACATTCCGTAAGCGCTTCATCAGGAAGTGGGTCGCACCCATACGGGCTTTGATCGTGCCGAAGGGATGCTCGACCGTCTCGCGCCGCGTCCGCATGGCTTTGGGATTGGAATCGAGCCGTCTCTGGACCTCCTCGACTACATGTTCATGCTCCCAACGAGTGATGCGGCGCTCCTTGGATGGCGTACATTGGCTCTTGATTGCGCAGCCTTGGCACGCTGCTGTCGACCAGTAACGGCGCAGCGTCATTCCATGCTCGATGTTGGTATAGCGATAGGGCAGCAGTTGGTCGGACGGGCAGCGGTAGACGTCCTCATCAGACAGGTAGGCGAAGTCCTGTTTGCCGAACCGACCCTCCGCCTTGGCGTTCGACGTCATGGGCTTGGGCAGCGTGACTGCAACACCAGCCTCTTTGCAGGCCAATATCTCCTCTCCGTCAAAGTAGCCACGGTCGGCGACCGCCTCGAGTTTGTCCACTTCGAGCACTTCTTTGGCTTGCTTCGACATCCGAGCAAGCTGCCCACGGTCGTTGCCGACGTTGATGACCTCATGCGTAACAATCAGATGGTGTTCGGTGTCCACCGCGACCTGGACATTGTAGCCGACGACACCCGATCCGCGTCCGCTGGTGGTCATCGAACGGGCATCCGGATCGGTCAGCGATATCTGTTGATCCGGCGTGTTGCGCATCTGCGCGTCAAGCACTTCCAGGCGGCTCATCTCCTGCTTCAGTCGAGCGATCTTTTCCTTGATCCTCGTTGTCTTGATGCGGATCGCTTCCGATGGCTCCTGCCGATCGGCGCTATCCAGTTGACGCAGATATCGCCCGACGCTTTCCTCGATCTGCGCCATCCGCCTCGCCATCTTGGCATGTGTGAAGTTGCGATCGCGGTTGTTCACTGCCTTGAACTTGCTGCCATCGATTGCGACGCTTGGGGTCTGCAACAGGCCCATTTGCCGGCATAGCGCAACGAACTTCGCACAAACCTTCCGAAGCGCCGCACCATTGTCCTTCCGGAAATCGGCGATCGTCTTATGATCGGGAGCCAGGCGGCCGATCAGCCACATCACCTCGATATTGCGGCACGCCTCACGTTCCAGGCGGCGACTGGATTGCACCCGATTGAGATAACCGTAGATGTAAAGCTTCAGAAGGACTGCTGGATGATAGGAAGGCCGGCCCGTCTCCTTGGCGATCACACGCTCAAATCCCATTCCATGCAGGTCGAGCGCCTCGACAAACACGTCGATCACATGGACCGCGTTGCCCTCGTCTACCCAATCCTCCAGACATTCCGGCAAGAGCGTCAGCTGGGATCTGTCCGCGCCTTCAACGAAGCGTCCCATCCGTATCCTCCATCAGAAAACGGAGGAATCGTAACCGACTCGCGGCTTTTCACACAGCCAGGGTCCGTAACCGGACGTAGGGCTGCGCTTCGCCGCTTGTGACCCATGGCGGGCTTCTCGCGCCACATGCGCTTGTCCAATTAACTAAAGTTATCGCGGGGCCATTTGCTCTGCGTGATAATTTCTTCAAACGGAGACACCAAATGAGCAAGAAGCGTCGACGTTTCAAGCAGACCACTTCTCTGCAAGATCGGCTGAGCGATTTCGCTTGTGAACTCCGCGAGGAAGCTCGTGCGCATCCTCCCGGTCCAGAAAGAGAAGAACTACTCAAGAGGGCGCGCGGGGCCGATACCGCTGCTCTTTGGGACGAGTGGCTTCGCTCGCCGGGGCAGACCCCGCCGATCTTGTAGTATTCTCAGGATAGCGGCAGAAGTCTTGCTTTACGCCAAATGAGTAAGATGAGTTATTCTTCGGGCGGTCCCGAACCAGCGGCTAATCTACGTTCACTTTTGAACCGAAGCGACTTGTGGTAGTTTACGGATATCACCGGCCAAGGCTCTGCCCTGTAGGCGTCGGTGGCTGAGAGACCGAGAGTGCTCCCGCCTGCACATTGAGGGAGCGGCTTATGTCCGAGTCTTCCAAAAACTTAGAATTGCTTACTCGCCATTCTCGTATGGCAACGCGGGAAGCCGAATTGCTCGCGCGGGCTAGAGAAGCGCTCGCAAAATCCGAAGCGCTACTACAACAGAGCGTCCCCTCGACGTTTATTGGGAAGCAACAAAGCCTGCCCGCCAAGGAATAGAGCTGGTCACCATTCTAAACCTCGACGCGCACGTCTTTTGTTGGCCCATAGGCGACCTTCAACCATGTCTGCTGTTTGTGCTGCTGTTGAGTGATGAGCGGACATCTGGATCGTCCAAACTAAGCGCGTGAATGCGCCCCAGATCGGCGATCCTCTGGAAGCGACCGGACGTAAACGCAAACTAGATCACTTATGTTTGCCTGCGTAGCCGCACATACGTGCCGCTCTCATGCAGCTCCAACCAGCCGCGCTCCTGCGCCAATGCGACTGCGGCGCTGAATTGTTCGCCGGTGCCACCCTGTTTCAGGAAAGGCACATTGATCAGCTCGATGAAGACGCGTCCGTCCTGCACGGGTTGAATGCCGCTGGCGATCTCGACCAGCGTGCGGGCGGCGGTTTCGGGGTCGGCTAAGGGGCGAGCAGAAGCATATTTCATGGTGGCGAGGGATACATTGAGTCGCCGTAGCTGACCAACCAAGTGGGCGCCTTGGCCTTCGCCCAGGAAGTTACTTCGGCTCTTTGCCTGCCATCGAATTCGCGAGCGCCCAAGCTAAGCTCCAGGTCTTTTGAATGAATGTACTGGATTGCGCCGATTGTGATCGAGGCGCGATTTGAAGCCGCAACGAAAGCCGAATCGCGCTTCGGAGAGTAAAATTAGTTCTGCGCCATAATCATAATGACTCCGACGCAAAAATAGAAAATAGGGTGGAAAAACAAAAAGGGTTGGGAGGAGTAGGTGAATACTGCGAGTCGCCTGCGCGCGATGGCATCGCTGTGCCGTGAGACTGCCGCGCATCACCCCGATAGAAGTTGGAAACTGCTCGCCGAAGCTGAGTATTGGGAGCATTTGGCCAACGATGCGCTGCGCGATCAGTCGTGCACATCTTCCTTCCCGCTCCCAGTAATCGGAGATAATGCGAACACCACGCAATCGGCGCCCGGTATGGCGGCATGACCGTTTTCGGTTACTTTCCTGGCCGGAGGGGCACCCTCAAAACTCGTCGCGCAAGTACCAGCAACTCAGCAGTTGGAATCGCACTTACATTACGAAAAAGCTGAACTAATCTTTTTGGCAGGGGCTGCGTTCATGGATAGCGTAGAGCGGTGCTTCGCCGCAATGACGGCAATCGGTTTCTTTGTGACCGTCGTCGGAATGATATTGCTGCAAACGATGTGAGTTCTGCTTGGCCAGCTCGCGACGAAGGCTCCGCGCAGCGGCAACGCACCTGCAGCTTACGAGCAAGTAAAGCCCGTCTCAGTTTGTGGCCTCTTGCATGATGCATTTCCAGCCATGGCGGCACGGCCGACAATCGGCTGGCTGTGCTTCTCATGAGAGCAAAAGCAGTCATCGTTGTCCCGCGCGGTGCCAGCGCTCGCAATCGCGGGAAACGTGGAGCGCCCTATATTTAGTTAATTTTTCGGGAGGTTCGCGTGCGGACTATCCTCCTAGTTATTGGGCTATGGCTACTGATCAACGTTTTGTTTGTTGTGATCACGATGCCCCCTCGCAGGCGACGCTTGCCGCCTCGACCAGCGTGGCCAACGTGGAACGAAGCATTGGATGCAATCAGGCGCTTGCTGAAAATACGACTCCGTTAAAAGGTCAGACGATTGCGCTGTCATTTGAACCAGTCAAACACCGGACTATCACCCGTCAATTTAATCTGCGAGACTTTCAATCCGACACAAACAATGGCTTGCGAAGAACAGGCCCGAAGGAGGTTTCGCAGTGGAAAAGGTGCGACGATTGCGCGCGATGGGTTCGCTGTGCCGTCAACAGGCCGCGTACAACAGCATGAACAAATGGAAACTGCTCGCGGACGCGGAATGCTGGGAACACTTGGCTGAGCTTGAGCTGTCGTCCCACTTCCAGGAATGCAACGTCGCTAGCTCAATCAGCTCGCTTGATCCGGCCGGATGAGAAAACGCCTGCAACACGGTGATGAAAACCGACTCACGGCCAACTGTACAAACATCGGGGGCGTTCAATGAGTAAACCTAATCGGGCGTACAACCGCGTTGTCCTGTGCCTGCGTGCTCAGGCGCTTCTTTTTCAGCTTGCCGAACTTGAGACCCTTCGAGGCCGAGTGCGAGAGGCCGAGGAGAATACAGCTCTCGATCAATCGGCAGACCCAGGGAAGTCGACCATTCACTGATTGATCGCAGGTCGTCGAGCGCGCGCTGCTGGGACGCCCCACCGGGCGCACGGCCGATCAGCCCTCAATGTGTTTCACCGTCGAAATCGGCCAGCGACCTTCATGTCCCGTGATCGAGATGCGGAGTCCGTGGTCATCATCGAGGAAGACGCGATCAATTGTGCCAGCCTTGCCGTCGGTCAAAACGACAGTCTTGCCGACTAGCTCCGTCTCGGCCTCGTGCAGTTCGCGCAAGATGTTCATCGCTCGCGCGTCGCCGGTACTTGCAGCACTCACGAATGCACCCTGTTTGGTGCGAATTCTTGTATTCTACCACTCTGGTACTTTGACGCGACACGCAATCGGAGAGTTCCAGGGCGCGTGAATTGAATTCTGAAGCGCTCTCTTGAGTCTCACACTTGTTATCTTCACTACAGTCATGGCCTTTCGGAACTCTTGCAGTCAGCAATGAGTTACAGAGCCGCCGACTGGATGGAGCATGAGCGGTCGCGTGCGCGATAGCACGTGCCGGTTTCTCGATCGCGCCGGTCGGCAGCACATGAACAGAGAGAGGCGACAATGAAGGCACCACTTCTTGCTGGCGCATTAATCATCGGATGCGCCGCCCCCGCACTGGCCGATGAGTACTATGTCGTGCAGGGTCCGAACCGCGAATGCACCGTTACCACGACGCGTCCGGCGGACAAGGAGGTCGTAACGCAGATCGGTCCGCTGGCTTTCAAGAGCCGCGTGGAAGCCGAAGATCGCATCAAGCAGACCAAAGTCTGCGAGGAAGGGACAGTCGGTAGTAGCAGCAGCACGACTGTCATCAAAGAGAAGCAGTAATCGATAGCCTCATTCTTGATTGAGTTTGGCGTCGGGAAAGGTCGCGCCATTTCTGTAGGCGCGACTTTTTGTTTTCCAGACCACCAAGTTAGACCGGCGATCCTCGGGCTCTAGTCATTCCGGACCCTGCAGCCTTTTTACCGAATTCCGCCACAACTGAATGAGCAAATGCACGCATGCTCAAAGCCACCCAATGCGATCACTGCGAAGATGAGTTCGCGCCAGAAGAGCTAACCGTTCTCGCGCCACCGGCCGGGGACAGCGAGGTGATCTGCGCTCGGTGCATCGAGATCAAGCTCCGTCGAGCTGTCGCGAAGTTGGCGCGCGGTCATAATTGATGCTCCAGGCACGCGAAGATCGCGCCTTGGTTATCGAATAGAGAGATTGCACGGTCCAGCCCAAGCCAGCCGCTTACGTGATTGAGTTAACGTATCATGTGCGACGCCAATCGCACGAATGTAAGAACCGTCGGGATAGCAAGTAGTGCAAATCCGATTGCAAAGAACAAGCAAACCAAGAGGCGAAGCCGCGGCTCGCTGTGATCTAAAGCCATATAGTGCAAGGTAAGCATGTCATTTCGATGCCCTTCAGTAGCTGCCGCTTTGCCGAAAGCACGGACGAACCATTGAACTAGGCGGCGACCAGACACCAACGACTGCGCAATTGCGATTGGATCGGGACGTCCTTCGAGGTCGTAGAAAGGTTCATCAGGATTCAATGATGATGCGTCATCTGACTGCGTGCTCTCGGTTGGCGGGCTCTCTTCGCGAGCGGGAAACAGTGCTGGAGGCACGTCGTTGAACACCTCCAAGATGGCTACGTAACATAGATTGGTGAAGTCGATAGGCCAGCCTGCGCGTCGCACAAAATCCGACATTTTGTACGTTAAGGGATCGTCGCCAGACCAAACCAAATAGTGAGTGGAGATCGCTGACACACTTAGCGCGATGCGCGAGGGGGTGACTATCGCGCTTTCTGCCTGCACGCATTCGGTCGGTGATGCATAGTCCTTCACCATTTGCGGGCAGAACAGCGTGAACAGGGCTGATCCAAAGCCAAGAAATGTCAGCCCGAAATACACATAATAGAGCCTAGATAGCGTCAACTGGCGTGCCGCCTCAGCCGCTCCGCTTTCCGGAATGTTCACCCAACGTCGGACCAAGTCCGGGGACAAGGTTAGGACATCGACGACGTATTGATTGAAGAGGAGCAAGGAACCAAGAAACGGTATTGCGATGGTCAATGAAAGAAGGCGCGAATGACCGATGCGTCGTATTGCGGACCAAGGCACTCCCGCAATGGGACGGCTGTTAACGACATTCCACTTAAGGCTCCCCAGCCTTGTGAGAAGATCAGGCTTCATTGTAATTCGAGATCGAGATCACCGATAAGCTCATCCTTGTTTTTGATCCCAAGCCAGCGCCACCATCGCGGACGAAGGAGCGAGCGGAGAGATCAGCTTTGAGGAGCTGAGAAATCGAAATCTCTGAGCTTGCTCATCTTGGCGTTTATCGGCCCAAAGGGCGTTTGAATGGTCAGGATGGTGCCGGAGGCAAAATCCGCAGGTACGGTAAAATTCAACGAGACCGGGGTGGGTGTCGCAACGCCGCCCACGCCAGTGATCAGTTGGATGCCGGGCTGGATCACGTACTTCAGATGAAAGTTGAAGCCACCATCAGCCCTTGGCTCGACAGAACCATCGTATTGCAAGCCGCCGGTATCAACTCCGACAAGCGAGCCAGAATTGACTGCGAGCAGCACCACAGTGTTGCCGCCCCGACCAGTCAGATATGCAGCATAGAAGCCGTCCATAACTCAATCTTTCACGGAGGTGGAGGGTATGGATTGTTGGGCGGGGGTTGCTGCACGACTGTGAGCGGGACAACTGCCTTTCCCTCGGCGAGCCGGATCGCGTAGTCCTGCACGGCATCCAGCTTGTTTTCCCGCACCGCCCACGCTTGGGGGGCATATCCGCCATGGAGGATCTCAATCTCACCCTTGGTGATGCCTAGGTGCGCCGCGATCTTCACCAGTAAGATGGCCAGTAGTTCCGAGCGGCGATCATTCCAGCCCTTGGCGTGCTCTTCGCTCTCGGTCTGCGCCTTAGTATTGAGGTGGGTCAGATAAGCTGACCACGCTTCGATGACAGGTTTTACTCCATGAAACTCGACTTCGACGAGATTGATTGCGGCGACATGATCTTGGGACACGTTGGAGCGCCGAGTGGCCATGAGCACCCGGTAGACATGCAGCAGTCTGTTGCGAGCCTCTCGTCGCTGATCATTCCAGCGCGTAATGAAGACGGCCGCGACTGGGCCGACTATTGTTGCGAGCACAACGGCCCAAGTATCAATGTTCATCTCGACAAGGTGCCCGGCGCTTGTTTGCCAATCAAGGGCTGCCAAATTAGCTTTCCACAACCCCTTTGCGGCCAGTCGCGGTCATGGCTTAGAAGGCGGGTCGGAGCGCTTACCGTGCCATGTGCCCGTGTAAGCCTCCTAAGCTGTTCGGGACACTATAGAGACACCGAACAGCCAAGTATTTGATCATTCTAATCTTTTTCGCAGCTCCTCTCTCCCACAAGGGGAGAGCGCTAGGTGGGGGCACCGCGCTTATGGGGTTCTTCCAGCCGCCACGGGGCCGAAAGGCTAATCTATGCGCCCCGCACTCAGAAACCGTCGAATTTTCGCGCGCATTGCTTTGTCTGCCAACTGCGTTCGGAC
Organism: Bradyrhizobium sp. 1200_D9_N1_1; assembly: GCF_052075915.1. Classification (NCBI taxonomy): domain Bacteria; kingdom Pseudomonadati; phylum Pseudomonadota; class Alphaproteobacteria; order Hyphomicrobiales; family Nitrobacteraceae; genus Bradyrhizobium; species Bradyrhizobium sp. 1200_D9_N1_1. Next base: position 3,980,975 of record NZ_CP197226.1, read on the forward strand.
AGGCCCAAAAAGTACTTGAAGGTTCAAAGGCGTCCGAGGCTGCATTTTGTCCGAATTGCCCTTGAAAGTATTCAGTCGCCGAAACCCTTCCAAGCTGAATACGAGGGTTCGATTCCCTTCACCCGCTCCAATGTTTTCAATGGCTTAGCGCGTCAAGAGTTTTCCATTCTGACAAGTCGCGCATTCTCATTCTGACAGACGTTCGCTTTCCTATCGCTTGTCTTGCGCGGCGCTTGACGCGTTTCACTTGCGCGTCTTGCTTTGCTTCATCGTCGTCATGCACATCAGGCGCCATGGCCGCTGCGTGACGTGTGCATCGAGAGGTCAAGAAAGACCTATTGAACGCAAATGTCAGCAGTCCTTCCACGGCGCACCAGATGACTGGAGCGAGGAACAGCCGCCCCGGCGATGATCAAGAGATGATCAAGAGAAAGAGAGATGTGAGAGATCTCACACGGGAACTTCGAGTCTTGCACTAGTCAGAGCTTCGACTCTCTCAGAACCAACGGAGGTTCGCGTGAAGCTCCTGATGATCTCTGGCTTGGCCGTGTTCGCGGTTTTCGTGGCCGCGACGAATATGCTGCGATCGCATCCATTACCGGTAAGTCGCACATCGGTAGCAGGGGTGCCGGTGCAAGAGATGCAAGGACAAGCGCAACAAGGCAAACTGCCGGTTGAAGATTTCGTAGATCGATCTCTTGTGTTTCCAAGGGGAACACAGGAGTAGACGCGTCTCAACCAATCGTGGCCGAGCTGGACGTCTTGGTCGGCTCGTATGTTCTCGAACGGCTATGCGCCAGCGGCTGGTCGGGTCGCGAGCGCAGCAATTGTCGCAGGCGCTGTCTCAAGGACCCATGAAAATCGGGTTGATCCCGATGGGATCGCCGAGCAGTCCCAGGGATTGAAGCTGCGCGCTGTGGATATCGATTTCAAGGACAGCCAAGAGCAGCGCTAACACGACGGCGATGTAGACGAGCAGTGCCGACGCATCCTGGCTGTCGGGATCGCGATTTCGCGGCGGCGACGCGCGAAAGTGCCACAACCGCGCGATGAGCTGCAGATAGGCTTTCGGGTGTACTTGCATGTCCGGCCTCGCTCTCTGAGGCGCCTTTCGCAAGACTGCGACCACGTCGATCGCCAATCAAGGCGCCGCTTGTCGCACCTGGAACCGAATATGAGCTACCCCCGTTGAGCTGGATCAAATGGGTGCGCTTTTGCCCAGAGGCCAGGCCAGTCGGCCACGGACACGCCACGGAAGATCTCCACAGAACGATCGCCGGCAAGAAGCGCGGGACGTCACGGGACGGCATTTGGCCATGGTGCAAAGGCCGGGCAAAATGGCACGGTGGGTGCTTTGCTGTGAGTGTCTCCGACGGCCAATGGATTTGACCTTGCGTCTCGCCACCGCCCTTCTGACGGCATCGCTGCTTCTTCCACTGCGGCCCGCGCAGGCGCAATTGGCGGGGCACGGCGGGCCTGTCCGCGCAATCGCCGTTTCGAGCGATGGTAAGACGGTTTTGTCGGGGAGCTTCGACACGGCAGCGATCCGATGGTCCCTGGCAACCGAGTCGGCCGAGCAGGTCCTTCGCTTCCATTCGGGTGCGGTGAACGCGGCTGCCTTCCTCGGAGACGGACGAATGGCAACGGCTGGTGCGGACGGCCAGATTGCCATCTGGACGGCGGGCGGGCTGCAGCCAGACCAGGTTCTCGAAGGTCATACGGGACCCATTGTCGGACTCGTCGTCTCGCCCGATACATCGAAGCTCGCGTCGGCCTCGTGGGACCACACCGTGCGGATTTCATCCCTGTCCGATGGTGGGACGCGCGTGCTGCAAGGTCACTCGCAAAGCGTGAACGGTGTGGCCTTTGCCCCCGATGGAAAATCGCTGGTGAGCGTTGGCTACGATCTGACGGTGCGGATCTGGCCCTTGGCAGGCGGCAGCCCCGAGATCGTTGTGATGCCGGCGCCGCTGAATGCCGTCGCCATCTCGCCCGATGGCGAAATCGTCACCGGCGCGGCAGACGGGAAGCTGCGCATGATGACCGCCGATGGCAAGGAGAACGGCGAGGTCATGGCTGGCGCCAGGCCGATCGTGGCCCTGGCGATCTCGCAAGACGGGGCTTTGATCGCCACGGGGGCAATTGACGGCACCGTTGCGATCGTCGATCGCAAGGCGCGCAGCGTGATGCGCACGCTCGCCGGGCTCGGCGCGCCGGTCTGGTCGGTCGCGTTCCTGCCCGATGGTGCGACGCTCCTGACGGGCGGTGCTGACGGCAAGATCAGGCGCTGGAATGCACTGACCGGCGCGGCGATCGGGTCGAACGTGCTGGGCACGCCGGCGGATCCGCTCGCTGCCTATGTCGGCGATCACGGCGCCGAAATGTTCAGGGCCTGCGTTGCCTGCCATACATTGTCGGAGAATGAGGTACAGCGTGCCGGGCCGACGCTTGCGGGGCTCTTCGGCCGGAAGATTGCCTCGCTGCCGGGCTATCGGTTCACCGACGCGCTCAAGGCGATGGATATCGTCTGGACGCCGGAGACCGTGTCAAAACTGTTCGAGATCGGGCCGAACGCCTACACGCCCGGCACCAAGATGCCGGAGCAGCGGATCGGCTCGGCCGAGGATCGCCGCGCGCTCACGGACTTTCTGGCGCGTGCGACGTCGAAGTAGCCCGCAGCAACGCCTTGCGCGTCTTCAAGCGAAGGCGGCAAGGTCTTGATGTCAACGCCCTAATAGCCCGGCCATCGCTCCACGGGAATATTCGTCAGATCCGGGTTCTCCTCGAGCATGCGAGCCACGTTGACGCTGGGACGTTCCTTGAGCGCCGTCACGACACACTGATTGACGTATGTCCGGCGTGACAGCCACTTGATCTTCTTGCCCTTTGCCTCGGCCTTGCAGGCGACGATCGCCTGCTTGAGCGCGACCTTTTCCGCCTTGGCGAGGGCGGCGGCCTCGACGGCTGTGCCAGCGAGCACCGTGATGACGAGGCATGTCCAAAAAACCATCATGAAACGAGGCATACGGCTAGTCCTTGTTCTCGCGTTGACGCAGATAGTCGTCCGTCGTCCGCGGTGGCGCGCGTTCCGGAACGTCCTGGATCGGATCGAACTGCTGTTCGCTCATGACAATGACGCGGCAATCGGCGCACATCCGCAAGGCCTCGGCCCGGCGGTCCCCGGTGGGATACATCCAATGGTGCCCCTCGAGCTTCGTCGCGATCCGATCGATCGTGCTCTTCACGCCGAAGGGCGTGCCGCAGCGGACACACAGCGCCGGTTCTTCTTCCTTGATCACTTGCGCCTGGGCACGCCTTGCCCGGAAGTCGATCTGCGGGGTGAGCGTGATGACCTTCTCGGGACAGGTGCTCTGGCACAGACCGCACTGCACGCAGGCGTCCTCCACGAATTTGAGGACGGGACGCTCGGGATCGGCGCGAAGCGCGCCGGTCGGGCAGGCCGAAACACAGGCCAGGCATAGCGTGCAACCGCCGGTGTCAACGGAGATCGCACCGATCGGTGCGCCCTCGGGCAAGGCGATCACGTCGACCGGCCTGGGCGCGAGGCGATGCAATTCACTCAGGCCAAAGCGAAACAGGTCGCCGCGCTTGCCGACCGTCCGGAAAGTCGCAGGATTCTCGAGGCCGGCGAGCGGACCAATCCCCGTCAGTTGGTCAGCTAGCGTGTCGGGATCGTCAGTTTCGATCGTGGCCACGCGTCGGCCCTCAAATCCGAGCCCGGCGAGAATGGTCTCGGCCATGACGATCGTCTGCAGCAATCCGGTCACGCCGTGTCGCGGCTTGGCGCGCAGGAGAAACCGCACGGCCGCCGCGCCATAAGCGAATGCGCCGATAACGGCCTCCAGGCCGACCTGCGTCAACTCGTTGACGGCGAGGGGCAGCACGTTGGCTGGCAATCCGTCGCCATGACGGGCGAGCGCATCGATCAGCGGCGTGCCGTGCGCGCCGTCATGCAGCAGCAGCACCGGATGCGTGCCGCCGGCTTCGCGATAGGCGAGCAACATGGTGCGAAGCATCTGCAACTGGGTGTCGGCGGGCGGCAGCGCGTAGGATGCAGCACCCGTGGGGCAGGCGGCCGCGCATTGCCCACAACCTGCGCAGACGTATGCGTTGACGGCGACATGGTCGCCGTCCGGCGTAATCGCGCCGGTCGGGCATAAGTCAAGGCAGCGATGGCATCCGGTCAGCTTCGAGCGCGAATGCGCGCAGAGGCTGGGCGTGAAGTCGACATATCTCGGCTTGTCGAAACTGCCGACGAGGTCGCGGGCGGCCAGCACAGCGCGCAGCACCGCCGCCGGATCTCTCGGATCGGCGCGGAGATAGCCGTCCCGCAGGTCGTGCGCCGGAAACAGCGGTGGCTCGCCGGAGAGGTCGAGCACCAGATCGCAGCGCGAGGTCGCCCCGTTGCGCGGGGCCTCGAACACGAAGCGGTCGCGCGAAGAGGGGCGCGGTTGCGCGTAGTCGTCGATCGTGAGCTCGAATGCGCCAAAATGTCCCCGCGCGTTGCGGATCTTGCCTTTTACGATCGGAAACACTGCCGCGGCAGGCGGCGTAACGTCTGCCGGCTGCATGAGCATGACCGTGACGTCGAGATGGTCTGCGAGCAGCCGCCCGGCTTCGATCGCGGCCTCGTCGCGGCCATAGATCAGGATGATGCCGTCACTCGACAATGTGACCAGCGGAAAGTCCGGTGCGGGAATTGCGGCTGCCGCAAGCAGCGCCGCCATCTTCGCGCCCGCATTCGCACCGTCGCGCGACCAGCCCGCCGTCTCGCGGATATTGACGAAGGTGATCCCGCCAGGGCGTTCGCCGATCTCATGGGTGAATTGCGCAGCCTGCTGCGTGCAGGCCACCGTCAGCGGGCCATCGGCCTTTGCCGCGTTGCGGAAATGATCGAGCTCCGTGCCGCAGAGATGGCGAAAGCTTCTGATCTCGCAGTTGGGGCATCCTCGCCGGATCGCAGCCGTGTCGAGGCGCATCGTGTCTTCACACGAGCAGATCAGGACGGTCTTCGCTGGCTGCTCCAGGTGAATCCCTCCGTCAGTGCGGCGCCGACTTACGGACTCGCGCCGTTCCTGCACCTCGTATAGATTTTCACTATTGGGAAGAAAAGGAAAGTGGAGGACGGCCTTGCGGTCGACCCCGATCAACCACGTTTCCCTGGTAGAACCGATCCAGCTGCCGCCGCCCTTCACGCTCGTCCGGCTGCGGGAGAGCGGAGACGCCTTTGCCCACGCTTGCGGCATTGCACCCAAGTGCGGCGCCGGCACGCTGGTGTGCGTCGGGCGGTTCGATCTCGCCGAATTCGCCGTGGTGCTCGAGCCAGGCGAACCTTTGAGCACCGCGCGGCGCGCCTTCTACGCCGGCATGGTCGCGCTGACCGACGCTCTTCGCGGCTATGCGCCGCCCAACAAGACGGTTGCGATCGGCTGGCCCGGCTCCGTCGAGATCGACGGCGGGCTGGTCGGCGGGGGGCGGATGGGGTGGCCATCGTCCGCGCGCGAGAATGAGCCGCCCGCGTGGCTGGTGTTTGGCGCCATGATCCGGACGGTGGCAATGGCCGATCAGGGGCCCGGCGTTCATCCGCTCGCGTCCGCGCTGGATGAGGAGGGGTTCGGCGAAGCGGGCGCCGTGCAGGTGACCGAGAGTTTTGCCCGGCACCTGATGCGGGCGATCGATCGTTGGCAGGTCGATGGCTTTGACAGCGTCGCACGCGATTATCTCAGCCGGGTTCCCCGTGAGCGGCGAACCGTCCTCAGCATCGACGAGAGCGGCGATCTCCTCACGCGCCAGGTCGGTACCGGCAAGGTTGAGCGGAGCGAGCTCGTCAAGGCGCTCGCCAGGCCATCCTGGCTCGATTCGAAGCTCGGAGGGCCAAGGACGTGACTGTGAAACTGCTGCGCGCCATCGCGCTCGATCCCTCCGACACCTTCGTGTTCGACGCGGCGGCAGAGCCCGGCGAATGGGCCGTCTCCGGCGCGTTCCGCTTCTGCGACCAGGATCCGGCGACGTTGAGCGGCAAGGCGCGCGCGGCGTTCCGCAGCGGCTTCCTCGGGGTGCAATCCTGGGGCTGGTCGACGCTGGTGCAGATCGTGCCGGCAACGGAGAGCGATTGCCGGGCGCTGATCGAGCTCCTCGCCGGACAACTCATCGATCGTTTCGGCGCGCCGGATCCGGCAACCGCGCGGACGGCCGCCGAAGAGGAGGTCGCCTTCGTGCGGTCGCTCTGCACGCATCCGATCAGTTCGCTCATTGCCGTCCACCGCTCGGTGAGCGACGGCGAAGTCCGCGAGTCGTTCCGCAGGCTGCAGCTGCGGCAAGGGCAGGGGCACGGCAAGGCGTTCTCGTTCATGGAAGCCGAGGATGATGTCGAACCCGACAGCAATGTCAGGCTTGCCGATATGAGCCAGGAGCCGCAGCATCGATGAATGATTTCTGGATCGCATGCGGCCACCATCTGCTCGATCGCGAGGCGGGCGGCGGGCTTTGCGTCACCGACGAGTTCCTGAAGGTCTATTTCGTCAGGCCCGAGCTGATTCCACCGGACGAAGAAGCATGCCCGGTCGAGCGGCGGCTGCACCGCGAGCTGCTGGCCGCTCCCCGCCGGGCGGTCAGTGCGGACGAGATCGCAGCGATTGTCGATGCGGATGCCCGGGAGAACTGGCAGTTCGTGCTTGCCGTTCGCGATCTCCTGGTGCGGCACCCGACCCTGGAGGCCGCCTATCTTGCGACCGTCCGGTCGGGGGGAAACGGATTGCCGCCGCTGTTCGTCAATCAACTCGTGCATGTCATCCTGCGCAATGCGCTGGATGGCTGCGATGACCCTTTCGTGCTGCGCGCCGCCGAGCTGTTCTTCCGCCCACAGCGCATCCTGCCGCATGAACGGGCCTTGCTGCTCGGCGATGAGGAGGTCGTCGGTGGGCAGAGCCCGACCCCGGTGCTCTCGCTGATGTCGATGCTCGGGGCCGTGACCGATGCCGAGCTGGACGTCTTGAACGAGGATAACGCCGACGACTATTGGCACCGAAGCGACCATTTCGACATGGCTTTCGATCTCACCGCGGGCGGGCGCGGGCCGAGGGCGCTGGCGCAGGCGATGGCGCGCTGGATCTCCCATCTGCTCGGGATCGACGTCTGCATTGAGCCGCTGCGCGAACTGCGTGATGCGCGGCTCACCTGGTATGTTGGGCTCGACGCCGATGCGACCAGGCTCGGCGACCGCCTCTGGCATGGCGAGCAACTCGACGACCGCAGCGCCGGCCGCGTGCTTTCATTGTTCCGCCTGACGTTTGCAGATACGAGTGCGGTCGCAGACGAGATGCAGGGAGAGCCCGTCTATCTCATCCTGTCGATGAGCTCCGATCAAAAGCTCCGGATGAAACCGCAGAATTTGCTGACGGGGCTGCCGATCAAGCACCTGGAGAGGGTAACGTGAGCCCGGCTGCGCTGCCGCTTGTGCGCATCCCCGTCGGTATCGTGGTCGGACGGTACAAGGCGGACTCGCCGTGGACCGACTTTGTCTGGCGCGCCGTCGCCGTGCTGCCGGACGAGCCGGACACAAAGTCCTGGACGGTGCTCCGTGACGAGGGCGGTGGGACGACGCTGTTCTATGCCGGCAGCACTATGGTCGATCTCTACATTTCCGAGACGGCGCGCTATCGCGACAATCTTGCTTCGGGTTGTCCGAGCATCTGGACAGTGTTGTCGCCTGCGGAAGGCACCTGGCCCTATTCGGTGGCTGCCGCCACCGCCGATCCTGCGGAAGGCGAGGCGTTCACCGGGGCCGCTGTGAATCTGGTCGAGGCCGTTCCCATGCCGGACGTGCTGCGTGAGCAGATTGAAAGCTTCGTTGCCGAGCACCACGTCGAACGGGAGTTCTTCAAACGGAAGCGGCGGCAGGCCGATCCGGAGGCGCTGGCGCGCCGGCAGCATGAAGGCGGACACGAATGAGTGAGGATAGGTTCCTGACGCGCTGGTCCCGTCGCAAGCAGCACGCAAAGGCGAACCCGACGCAATCGGATCCGGCAAAGCGCGACGACATGCAGTCGGCACTGCCGCCCGCCGCGAAGGATGACGAAGCGGAGTTCGCCCCCTCGAGCCTGCCTTCGATCGACTTGATTACGTCGGCGACCGACATCAAGGCGTTCTTGCGCAAAGGGATTCCGCAGGAGCTGACGCGTGCGGCGCTTCGTCGCGCCTGGAGCGCTGATCCCGCCATTCGCGACTTCGTGGGGCTTGCCGAAAGCGCGTGGGACTTCAACGATCCGACCGCGATGCCGGGCTTTGGTCCGCTGGATTGTTCGGAAGCAGAACTGGCCGCGCTCGTGGACAGAATCGTCGGCGGCCTCAGCAAGTCAGCCGAGACGCTGTCCGAGACTCCGGTTGAAGTCACGGATTCTTCGCGGGAATTGCGCCAGGCCGAGAGATCGAATGTCGAGGTCGTCGCCGAAGAAGCTGCGCCCACCAAGCCCGCACCTGTTCCTGCTGCAGCGCAACTAACGGTCCCTGAAAGCACTGCAAGCGAACACCTGTCGCTTCCCCGTCGCCCGCATGGCGGCGCGCTGCCCCGCTAGGGCTCCCCGACGAAAGGCCATAGCCTCAGACTATGTGATGCGATTGACCCTCCGCTGGGCCGGGATTACGCTTCGTCTAGCGCTTTGTAGCAAAAGCAAAATCAGCACCCGGGACTTGGATGGGAGGTCCACGTGCGTGATGATGGCCTTGAGCGAGCCATTGACGCCGCCGGCGGCGTTGCTGGGCTTGCGCGCAAAATCGGCATTAGCCAACCCTCCGTTTCGAACTGGAACCAGGTGCCCGCGCAACGGGTGATTGCGGTCGAAGCGGCGACCGGCGTATCGCGCAAAGACTTGCGGCCTGATCTGTACGGCGAGCCGTTTGTGTCCAATGAGCTGATTGAACCCGTCGATGCGGCGCGTGCGCAGGAATATCTGCTGCTCGCGACGCTCTTGTCCGCAGCACCGTCAAGAAGGCTGCTCGATCAACTGGCCGCATTGACCGGTGATGCGACGCCACTCGGGCGCGCGCATGCTGGGCTGGCCGCGGCCGCCGCCAATGCAGTCGCAACGCAGGTCGAACGCGAATATTTCGATCTGTTCGTCGGTCTCGGCCGCGGCGAGCTCTTGCCCTATGCCTCCTACTATCTGACCGGATTCCTCAACGAACGGCCGCTGTCGCGCCTGCGCGCCGATCTCGCCGCGTCCGGGATCGAGCGCGCCGCGAATAATTCGGAGCCGGAAGATCACGCCGCCATCCTGTGCGAGATCATGGCAGGTTTCGCGGGAGGCCGCTTCCCTACGTCGTTCGAGGCGCAGCGCGCATTCTTTGTCAAACACGTCGAGCCCTGGATAGGGCGGCTGTTCGCCGACATCGAGGGCGCGGAGAGCGCCGTCTTCTATCGTGCGGTCGGCGCGCTCGGTCGCGCCTTTATCGAGATCGAGGCGGAGGCATTCACGTTCGCCAACTGACCTGCACCGGCGGGTCCAGGAGAGATGCGATGAGTGAAGACAGGAAAGCCACAGTCGGGCGTCGCGATTTCCTGCGCAAGGTCGGCGCCGGCACGTTGGGCGCCGGCGCGACGCTCGCGACACCGCTGGTCGGGTCCGCGCAGGCCGATAGCGAAACCAACGATGAGAAGCGCAAGGCGCGCTACAAGGAAACTGATCACGTCAAGGCTTTCTATCGCGTCAATCGTTATCCGGCCAAGGGAGGTTGACCGTGCTGATCAAGCGAGCAAACCAGCGTTCCCTGCGCCATGGTTCCGTTGCCGAGTCCCTTGCAGGGCAGGGCGGCGGTCTCGACCGCCGCAGCTTCTTGCGCAAATCCGGTCTCGCCGGTGGCGCGCTCGCCGTGCTCGGCACGCTGCCGGTCGGCGGCGTGCGCAAGGCGGAGGCGGCGATGGCCGGTCCGCTCACCGCGGGTGCGAGCGTCCGCAAGAGCGTCTGCACGCATTGCTCGGTTGGGTGCACGGTGACTGCCGAGGTCCTGAACGGGGTATGGATCGGCCAGGAACCGAGTTGGGATTCTCCGATCAATCGCGGCTCGCATTGTGCCAAGGGCGCATCCGTGCGCGAGCTCGTGCACAGCGAGCGACGGTTGCGCTATCCGATGAAGCTCGTCGGAGGGCAGTGGACCCGCGTGTCCTGGGATACCGCAATCAACGAGATCGGCGACAAGCTTCAATCCGTACGTGAGAAGTCGGGCCCCGATTCCGTCTATTGGCTTGGCTCGGCCAAGATGACCAATGAAGGCGCCTACCTGTTCCGCAAGCTTGGCGCATTCTGGGGAACCAACAATACCGATCACCAGGCCCGCATCTGCCATTCGACCACCGTCACCGGCGTCGCCAACACCTGGGGCTACGGCGCGATGACCAACAGCTTCAATGATATCCGCAATGCGAAGACGCAGGTCATCCTGGGCGGGAATCCGGCAGAGGCGCATCCGGTCTCGCTGCAGCACCTGCTCGAGGGCAAGGAACTGCAAAAGGCCAACTTCGTCGTCATCGACCCGCGCCTGACGCGCACCGCCGCGCACGCGACGGAATATGTGCGGATGCGGCCGGGCACCGACATCCCCGTGCTTTACGGCATGATGTGGCACATCCTCCAGAACGGCTGGGAGGACAAGGAGTTCATCCGGCAGCGGGTCTACGGGTTCGACGATCTCCGCAAGGAGGTGGAAAAGTGGAATCCGGAAGAAGTTGAGCGCGTCACCGGCATTCCCGGCGAGCAGCTCAAGCGCGTCGCCAAGGTGTTTGCCACCGAAAAGCCGGCCACGCTGATCTGGGCCATGGGCCAGACCCAGAAGACCGTCGGCACCGCCAACGTGCGTGCCAGTTGCATCCTGCTGCTGATGACCGGCAATGTCGGCGGCGCGGGCATGGGAGCCAACATTTTCCGTGGCCACGACAACGTGCAGGGCGCGACCGACGTTGGGCTCGATATCGTCACGCTGCCGTTCTACTACGGCCTCGCCGAGGGCGCCTGGAAGCACTGGTCGCGGGTTTGGGAGGTCGACTACGACTTCCTGAAGTCGCGGTTCGATTCCAAGCAGATCATGGAAACCCCCGGCATCCCGCTGACCCGCTGGTTCGAGGCGGTGACGCTGCCGAAGGATCAGGTCGCGCAGAAGGACAATGTGAAGGCGGTGTTCGTGCAGGGACACGCCTCCAACAGCATCACCCGTATCCCTGAATCCCTCAATGGCCTGAAGGCGCTGGAGCTGCTCGTCATCGCCGATCCGCATCCGACGACCTGGGCCTCGCTCGCAGTCGAGGCGGGACGCAAGGATGGTGTCTACATTCTCCCGGTCGCCACCCAATTTGAGTGCAAGGGCTCGCGCGTCGCCTCCAACCGCTCGCTGCAATGGGGCGAGCAGATTGTGAAGCCGGTGTTCGAGTCGAAGGATGATCTCGAAATCATCTACCTGCTGGCCAAGAAGTTCGGCTTCGCCGACCAGATGTTCAAGAAGATCAAGGTCGAGAACAATCTTCCTGAAGCAGAGGATGTACTTCGCGAGATGAACCGCGGCAGCTGGTCGACCGGCTATTGCGGGCAATCGCCCGAGCGCCTCAAGGCGCACATGAAGAACCAGGCGAAGTTCGACATGCTGACGATGCGGGCGCCGAAGGACGATCCCGAGGTCGGCGGCGACTATTACGGCCTGCCCTGGCCATGCTGGGGATCACCGGAGGTCAAGCATCCCGGAACGCCGCTGCTCTACAATACCAATCTGCACGTGATGGATGGCGGCGGCACGTTCCGGCCGCGGTTCGGCATCGAGCGCGAGGAGAAGCTTCCGGACGGCACGACGCGTAAGGTGAGCCTGCTCGCGGACGGCTCGTACTCGCTGGGGTCGGGCATCCAGGACGGCTATCCGGAATTCACGCTCGCGAGCCTGAAGAAGCTCGGCTGGGACACCGAGCTCACCGAAGCGGAAATGGCCGTGATCAACAAGGTCAACCCCGCCACTCCGGACGCGGTGTCGTGGTCGCTCGACCTGTCGGGCGGCATCCAGCGCGTCGCGCTGGCGCATGGCTGCGTTCCCTATGGCAACGGCAAGGCGCGCATGAATGCCTTCGGCTTGCCCGATCCCATCCCGGTTCACCGCGAGCCGATCTACACGCCGCGCGTCGATCTCGTCGCCAAATACCCGACGCTGCCCGACGCCAAGCAGTTCCGGATGCCCAATATCGGCTTCTCCGTGCAGAAGGCTGCGGTGGAGAAGGGAATTGCAAAACAATTCCCGCTCATCCTGTCGTCTGGCCGCCTGGTCGAATATGAGGGCGGCGGCGAGGAGACCCGGACCAACCCGTGGCTCGCCGAATTGCAGCAGGACATGTTCATCGAGATCAATCCTGCCGACGCCGCCGAGCGCGGCGTCAAGGACGGCGGCTGGGTCTGGGTCACGGGTGCCGAGAACAATTCCCGGGCGAGGATGAAGGCGCTCGTCACCGAGCGCGTCGGCAAGGGCGTTGCCTGGATGCCCTTCCACTTCGGTGGCTGGCTTGCCGGCAAGGATCTCCGCGGCAACTACCCGAAGGGCACCGACCCGATCGTGCTCGGCGAAAGCGCCAACACGATCACCACCTACGGATACGATCCCGCGACGAACATGCAGGAAACCAAGGTCACTCTCTGCCAGATCGCGGCGGCATAAGGAGCAACGACGATGGCACGTATGAAGTTTCTCTGCGACGCCGACCGTTGCATCGAGTGCAACGCCTGCGTCACGGCCTGCAAGAACGAGCACGAGGTCCCCTGGGGCATCAACCGCCGCAGGGTCGTCACCATCGCCGATGGCAAGCCGGGCGAACGATCGGTCTCGATGGCTTGCATGCACTGCACGGATGCGCCGTGCGCGGCAGTGTGCCCGGTGAACTGTTTTTATACCACCGCCGATGGCGTGGTCCTGCACTCCAAGGATCTCTGCATCGGCTGCGGCTACTGCTTCTACGCCTGTCCGTTTGGCGCGCCGCAATATCCGAAGGTCGGCAATTTCGGCTCGCGCGGAAAAATGGACAAATGTACCTATTGCGCCGGCGGACCCGAGGCCGATGGCAGCAAGGAGGAATACGAGAAATACGGTGCGAACCGCCTGGCCGAGGGCAAGCTGCCGCTGTGTGCCGAGATGTGCTCGACCAAGTCGCTGCTCGCCGGCGACGGCGAGATCATCGCCCAGATCTATAAGGAGCGCGTGCTGAAGCGCGGCTACGGCTCAGGAGCGTGGGGCTGGAAGACCGCCTATCGCGAGACGATCGAGTCCTGAAGCAGGCCGCGGGCTACGCGGCACAGATGCCGAGGAGAAGTCCATGTCCTCATTTGCAAGGTTCATTCGACCAACCATCGGCGCGTGGGCGTTGCTTCTGTTGATCATGGCAGCTCCGGCACCGTCGCTGGCCCAGCAGATCAATCCGACGGCGAGCTCGGTCAACGAGCGCCAGTTGCTCCAGGAGATGGATCGGATCCAGGGACGCGTCAGCATCCCCGACCAGCGCTCCAGCGTGCTGATACAACCTGCTGGCCGCGAGTGGCGTGAATTCCGCAACGTTGTGCTGCGGTGGATCGGCGGCGTTGCTGTGCTCGGCATGCTGGCGGTGCTGGTGATCTTCTATTTGACACGCGGCATGATCCGCCTCGAAAGCGGACGATCCGGCCGCACCATCGTACGGTTCAACACCTTTGAGCGCTTCGTGCACTGGATGACCGCGACCTGCTTCGTTATCCTGGCGATCTCGGGGCTGAACATCACGTTCGGGCGGCCGCTGCTGCTTCCGCTGATCGGATTTGACGCCTTCTCCGATTGGTCGCAATGGGCGAAATTCGCGCACAACTACCTGAGCTTTCCCTTCACGATTGGCGTCGTGCTGATCTTTCTGATGTGGATCGGCGGCAATATCCCCAACAAGGTGGATCTGGAGTGGATCAAGCGCGGCGGCGGCCTGATCGGTCACGATCATCCGCCGGCTCGCCGCTTCAACGCGGGGCAAAAGGGGATCTACTGGATTGTTGTGATCGGCGGTGGTCTCGTCGCCGCGACCGGGTATCAGCTCATGTTCCCATTCTACGTGTCGGGAATCGAGGGCATGCAGATTGCCCAGATCGTTCACTCCGTCGTGGCCGTGCTGTTTATCGCCGCGATGCTCGCTCACATCTACATCGGCACAATCGGGATGGAGGGGGCTTTCGAGGCGATGGGATCAGGTGAGGTGGATGTCAACTGGGCGCGCGAGCACCATAGCCTGTGGCTCGACCAGGAGTTGGCACGGAGCGGACCGAACGATTCTCAGCCGCGGCCTCGCCCTGCTGCGTCGGCAGCCGAATAGAGCTGACGGAGCATTGCTTAGAGACGCACGCCTGTCGTCGCAAAGGCCTCTGCGACGGGTTGCTGTATGCTGTCGAGAACGGCAACTCCAGCCGCCGCGATTACGATCGTCGCAACACAGGCAAGGATGAAAGCCTTCATCGCGATCCCTCCTCGCGAGTATTATACAGGACGTCTGGCCGCGAATAAACGCTGTGGTTGGGCAGGTTCGCCTTGTTCACCTGTAGAACCCAAAACGCTCGCGGCGACTTGATACTAGATGTTGGATTCGAAACCGGTGTTTCGTGTCTCCGCGGCTCGTTCGAGATCCCACGCCCGCTGCAGGCGCTCGGCGCTTGTCGACTTCAATATGCCGGCCCAAGCGTTGCCGAGTGCCTTGATGCCGTCGTGCAGACTGGCAGCGTTTCCGACCGACCAATCAGGCAAACCCATGGGAACGCTTATCGACCAGGACCAGCTGTCTCCGGACCGATGTACGTTGCCGATCACATGCCCCTCGTAGATGACGACGTAGTGGTCCTTGACGTCCGGCCACCGAAGCTTGGCATTGAGGGAAATAGATTGTTTCATGAACAGTGCTTGTGTGTAGGGCGAGTGGGCAAATCACTTCGAATGCAATGCTCTGAACGCGCTTGCGATCGACGCGTCCGGTCAACAATTTCCAAAAGAGGCCCACGCACCAGGCGAATGGCCTCGTGATATCGTGTCTGGCCGCTTGCCGAGGAGGGGAATGCCGGGACGACCGAAGTTTCCGAGCTTGATCCCGACCTGCCAGTTTGACACTATGCCGACATATTCGGAGAAAGTCATGTACAAGTCATGTTTTGTTGCGATCGCAACCGCCTGCTGCTTGTACGCATCGCCCGTCAGCGCTCAGGGGCCGTACCCCTTCGGTGATGAACCGTATCGGCTGAACTGGTATCCCGATCCCGAGATCGCGGCTGGCTGCTGGAAATGGAATTGGCAGCAATACCAGTGGGACAACTATTGTCCGGTCTACGTCCGTCCCAAGGCTTACATGTACCCGCGAGCGCGGGCGGTGGCCGTTCGCGCGAAGGGCTAACGGGCGAGGCCGATGCACGGCGCCTTGCGGAGGCGCCGCTCGGTCCTATCGATCAGTAGTTCTCGATCGTGCAGGCGATCTGGCTGTGCTTGCCGAAATTGAGCAAGGCATTGCCGCGGAAGCCGTCGACCCAGACGCCGGGACCGGCATAGCGGTATCCGACTCCCATCGGGACCAGGCGCACATGCACGCCGCCGGAGTGGCTCGTATGCAGCGATGCGGTCACAACCTCACCGGCAATGGACACCGCGATCGGGCACAGGGGGTATTGCCTGCCGTTCTCGCAGGTGAAGACGAGTTCCGAGCAGCTGCCGATCGCGCTCGGTGAAGCCCGCAGGGCCATGTCGGCGGCGGTGGCTGCGCCGGGATTGGCGGCCAAGCCGCCTCCGATGAGAATGGCTGCAGTGAGACTCTTGGCCATCAAATTGCGCATCGTTGCCCCCAATGGATTCTTAAAATCACCGGCTAACAGAGCAAAAATCCCTAACAGCGTCAAACCGCAATGAATGGCAACACGGCCGGCGGCTTGATCAGCATCGTGAAGAGGTCGCGCGCCTAGATCTTCTGCTGCGCTCCGGGGCCGGCAACGCTGATCGTGATCTTCTGAATTTCCGTCCGACCGCCGGCATATTTGACCTCGATGGTCAGAACGTCGTCGCCGATGAAGTCGGGCTGCGACCTGTAGAACGCGACATAGGCGGGCACTTCCAGCGCGAGGCATGACTTGTAGTTGGTGGCTTTCACCTTCGCCGACTTGACCGTCACCTTCCCGGATGCGGGCGCATTGACCAGGCGGATCGTCGGCAGGGGACCTGACGTGCAATCGGGTAGTACGTTTATGAAGACGCCGACCCGCGTGTCCTTATTGGGGGCGGATTTGACCGTTCGCTCGACGGGAGACAATGCGTCCTCGGCCAAGGCTGGTGCGACGAACCCAGACAACATTGCGATGCCTGCGGACAATAATACCCTCATTGGTGCTCTCCCGCTTACCGGGTTTTCCCGGTCAGTTCGCTGCAAGATGCTCAATCTAAATGCCTTTTCGGCGCCCGGTGTCCCGATTAGCCAATTTACCACGGCGCACCAAAAACCCCTCGTTAACTAGTTGATTTCGTTGACCCCCGCCTCGGTTAACAATAGCTTAATAGCGAAATTTTTCGGATTGTTTTCTAAAGACTTGATTTGAACTGCATAGAGTTTTGGCAGGGGCAGATAATGAACGCACAATTTCAGGTAGCGCAGGCTACCGGCACGGCTATTCCTACCAACACAACTCCAGTTCGAACTTTCACGCTGGCAAAGCCGCTAACAGATCAGGCGGTGGTCGTACATCTCGGATATGACCAGAAGGTCAAGCTCGATTTTTCGGCGATAGCCAACGAAAAGATCACGCTCGTCCATGTCGGCGAGAAGCTGATCATTCTGTTCGACAACAAATCGACGATCACGGTCGATCCGGTCTTCGATTCCCGACACGACGATCAGCACCTGCTGTCCATCGAGCTGGCGCCCGGACGCGACGTCAACGTGCAGGAATTCGCGAGCCTCTTCCCCATCACCACAGACCAGTCCGTGCTGCCTGCAGCCGGTGATGGCAACGGCAACGCCCAGGGAAGCGGCGCCAACTTCTCCAATGCTGCGGTCGATACCCTAAACGCCGGCAATCCGTTGGACCTGCTCGGGCAGGAACAGCTCGGCAATTTCGCCCTCAATCCCGAGACATTCGCCGGACTGCCTGCAACGACTCCGCCGAGTGCAGGCTTTACGCTCTCGGATACGATCGTCATCCACGATGAAACCGTCGATGTACAGATTCTGAACGGCGCGAACGATCAGCCCAGTGCTGGTCTGCCGGCAGTCTTCTCCGCCGTCGGACTGATCGGATGGGCCCAAAGCGCCGTTTCGGAGATCGCGTCGTCGAGCGCCGGTTTCGGCAGCGGCGGGACCGGAACGATCGCCTATGCGCTGACGACCTCGACCGGCGCGGCGTTCGCCGGCGTCGATTCCGGTCTGCAGGCCACGGTCACCGGCAATGAAATCTTCCTGTTCACCGAGGGCAATCTGGTCGTCGGACGTGAGGGCGCCGGCGGCGTGGCCGATCCGAACGGTGCGGTCGCCTTCCAGCTCTACCTCGATCCTGCGAGCCTGAAGCTTGACGTGGCCCAGTATGAAGCCATCAAGCACGGCACCGCGTCCGCCCCCGACACGAGCGAAGGCGCGCAGCTTGGCCATGTCGTTTTCGTGCAGCAGACGGTGACGGACGGCTCCGGCAACACGGCGACTGCGCTGTCGACCGGCTCGCTCGGCGTGTCATTTCTCGACGATGGTCCGACGATCCTGGTGACGGTGGCTGACGGAAGCGAAGGACCCACGCGTCTTGCAACCTTGTCGCTAGACGAATCGATCGCCAGTGACCGCGGCGCGAACGGCTTCCCGGACGGAACGTTCGACGACGTCTCGGGCAATACGAGTCCGGATCCGACCGGCACCCATCCCATCGGCACGATGAAGACCGATGTCGGCAATGTCGAAAGCCCGGGCGATCTGGCAGCCCTGTTCAATGTCGTCAAGGATGGCGGCACGGACACCGAGAAGACGACCGACTATGCCTATTCGTTTAATCTCAACGCCGCCGGCTTCTCGGAGGAATCGAAGGGTGGCATCGCCACCACGTTGAAGGTGACGGACCCGAACCACACCTATTCTGACGACACGATCTATCTGTTCAAGGTCAGCGACACCGAGATCGTGGGCCATGTCGGCGACGATCCGAACGGCCCGGTCGCGATTCGCATCACGCTGGATAACGCAGGCAGCCTCTCGGGAGGCCAGCTCGTCGTCGACCAGTACATGGCGATCGACCATGGCGCGGACCTCAACAATTTCGATTCGACGCAGTTCCTCAATCTGGTCGGAGAAGGCGCGAGCCTCGGCATTACGCTGACCGCGACCATCACCGACGGCGACAATGATACCGCGACGTCCTCGGCCACGATCGAGATCGCGGGGCCCCAACAGTCAAGCATCGGCTTCCAGGATGACGGCCCGTCGATTGATGTGACCGTGCATCAGCCGGTGGAGGGTTCGGCCCATCTAGCCACACTGTCGCTCGACGAATCGATCGGCGGCGATCGCGGCGCCAACGGTCTTCCTGACGGAACGGTCGACGACGTCTCAGGCAACACGGGCCCGGATCCGACCGGCACCAATCCGATCGGCGAGCTGAAGACGGTGGCCGGCGAAGGCGAGCTGAAGGGCGATCTGGAGGCGCTGTTCGACGTCACCAAGATTGCCGGCACCGACGGCGAGAAGTCGACCGACTATGCCTATTCGTTCGCGCTCTCGGGCGCCAAAGAAGCGGAGAACGGCGGCTTCGCCACCACGTTGAAGGTGACGGACCCGAACCACACCTATTCTGACGACACGATCTATCTGTTCAAGGTCAGCGACACCGAGATCGTGGGCCATGTCGGCGACGATCCGAACGGCCCGGTCGCGATCCGCATCACGCTGGATAACGCAGGCAGCCTCTCGGGAGGCCAGCTCGTCGTCGACCAGTACATGGCGATCGACCATGGCGCGGACCTCAACAATTTCGATTCGACGCAGTTCCTCAATCTGGTCGGAGAAGGCGCGAGCCTCGGCATTACGCTGACCGCGACCATCACCGACGGCGACAATGATACCGCGACGTCCTCGGCCACGATCGAGATCGTGGGTACCGAGGACTCCAGCATCAGCTTCCAGGACGACGGCCCCGCGGTCTCGGTTTCCGCCAATTCGGCTTTCCAGGTCGTTCACGACGAGACCCTGCTGCTGCAGAGCCCGCCGTTCGGCGACGACAATGACATTCTGTTCACGCCCGTGTTCAACGGCGTCAGCAATCCCGGACACGATCCGCAGGTTCTCTTTGGCCTTCCGATCGGGTACGCGCAGAGCAACGTCGCCGCGCTCACCATCGACAATGTGGATTTCGGCACCGACGGCGCGGCCAAGACGGGCGCCCAGCTCTTCTCGCTGACGCTGACCGACGCGCAGGGTCAGAGCACGACCGGCCCGATCGATTCGAATCTCGCCACGACGGAAGGGAAAGAGATCTTCCTGTTCCTCGAGAACGGCCTGATCGTCGGCCGTTACGACGGGGGCGATCCCGGCAATGACGTGACCAGCACCAACGATCCGGCCGCGTTTGCGATTGCGATCGATCCGGTGAACGGCAAGGTGTCCGTCGTCCAGTATGTCTCGCTTCAACATAACAGCGCTGATATCGGCGGCGATATCGATGAGGCGGTCTCGCTTGCAGGCGCCCTCGGCCAGGTCAAGGCGACCGTGACGGTCACCGACGGCGACGGCGACCACGCTTCGGCGTCCGCCAACATTGGCGGTGGTATCCAGTTCGAAGACGACGGCCCGCTGGTGGCGGCGACGCTGTCTCGCAATTTCGGGGTGACGGCGGACGAGACACCGGGCAACCAGGCGAACGACGTTACCGGCCCGCTGCAGATCTTTGCTGGCGTGCAGAATCCCGGCGTTGATCCGGATGAGCCCGGAACACCGCTCGCCTACGCGACCAGCAGTGGCGCAGCCCTGAGCATCCTGCCGTACTTCGGCGTCGACGGACCCGATCCGGCTGCGGCGATCACCTATTCGCTCGAACTGAAGTCTTCAAACTCCGGCGTGACGTTGACAGACGGAACGGCGATTTCGTTGTCGCTGGACAGCGCCGGCCGGGTGATCGGCACGGTGGGTACGGATAACGTGCATCCCGAGCTGAGCGGCACCACCGCCTTTGCCGTGGCCATCGATCCGCTCTCCGGCAAGGTGTCGGTGGTCGAATATCTCTCGCTGCATCACTCCGATTCGTCCAATCCGAACGATCAGGTTTCGCTCACTGCTGGCTCGATTTCCGCCGTCGTAACCATCAAGGATGGCGATGGCGACACGGCGTCCGCGTCGGCGGATATTTCGAGCAAGATCCACTTCAACGACGACGGTCCGGCGCTGACCATCGGCACCGGCGTGACCACGCCGGAACTTGTCGCGCTCGCACTGAATCTGGACGAGACGATCGGCCATGACGGGTCGCCGCCGGATCAATACAACATCGGCGAGGGCGAGTCGGGCGGCGGAGCGCCGAACGGAACGGCCGACGACACCGGCAACGCCACAGTCACGTTCACGACGGACGCGACCTCGACGGCTCAGATCGGCGAACTGATGACGGGCGCGGGGCTGCTGGCGCCGTTGTTCACGAATGCGGTGATCGATTACGGGGCTGATGGTCCCGCCCTGGTCAATCCCGTCACGTCCGCGCTCAGCCTCGTCCTGACGGGCGCGCCCGAGGCGGGCGGCATCAAGACCAACCTTGTCGCGACCGCGCTGGCGGATAGCCTGCTCGAAGGCACGTCGCAGGAGCATCGGACCGTCTGGCTGACGATCGAGGGCGGTCAGATCGTCGGCCGCGTCGGTCATGATACGCTGTCCACGGCCGATGATTTCGTCGTGCTGCGTATCTCCCTGAATTCGACCGATCCGGCCACGGCACAGCTCGTGGTCGATCAATTCCTGCCGATCGATCACGACGCGTCGGAGCCTGCCGGGGCCCAGGTGCCCGAGAATCCCTCGCTGTTCGACGAGTCGATCTCGTTGCTCACGGCGATTGCCGGCCAGAGCGTCGGCGTGAAGCTGACCGTGACGGTGACCGACGGCGATGGTGACCATGTCACGAAATCGGCCACCGCGACTGTCATCGACCATAGCAATTCCATCGTCTCGATCGACGATTCTGGTCCGACGATCTCCGCTTCGCAGGATTGCGTCGATACGCCGCTCAGCTATGTCGGCATCAAGGCGGGCAACGTCGACGAGCGCGGTCTCGATGGTCCGAGCGATCAGGACGTGCTGATGTCCGGCGTCGGCCAGGGCAATAGCCCGAACGCGAACACGATCAACACGACAGGGAGTGATATTGGCGTCGGCAACCAGTCGATCGAGGGCCACGAGGTCCACGGAGGCAACGACCTGGCTGCGGAGATACTGCGGCTCGACTTCGTCAACAATGTCACGTTCCCTGCCAATACCTTCGCCTATAATGGGCACTATGAGGTTGATGCGGCCTCGTTCACGATCCACCAGATCCAGGGCAATCCGAGCAATACGGCGACGGTTTTCGTCCAGGTCTTCAATGCCAATGACAACAACGACTTCACCGATGACGGCAATCCGCTGCCGATCACGCTGAACGACGTCACCGTGACCGGGGATGCCAGCTACACCAAAATTCCGGTGTATGACGGCAATACGCTGGTCGGCGTCGTCATCGTCGGCCTGAACGAGGGTGCCACCGTCACGGTCGACACGTCGAACGATTTCAATCGTCTCGTCATTTCCAATTACGACAATGTCGCCTTCTCGAGCACGCCGAACGGCGCGCCGACCCTTCCGGTCGACCCGAACGATTCGCAAGAGCTCAATGTCGGTCATCCGTTCTCGGTGAGCGGCATTTCGTCCGTGGTGTGCGCGCCCGCCACGCTCAGCGTCACCCATGACGAGAGCGCGGGATTCGCTCCGCAGTCCGGCCCGAACCCGGAGAACGACGTCGATCCCTCGACCGCTCCGAGCGTGCTGACAGCCGCGATTGCCGGCGCCCAGATCGGTACGGTTCTCGGCTACGCCGAGTCGACCGGCGCCGCCAACACTCTGTTCACGACGCCCGATTTCGGCACGGATGGACCCGGCCCGGCCGGAGGTGTGTCCTATCAACTGACGAATTCCACCGGTGGCGGGTTCACCGGCCAGGATTCCGGGCTGAACACCACGGTCGGCAACCGCGACATCTTCCTGTTCACGGATTCCGCCAACCCGAACATCGTCTGGGGCGTCGACAGCAACAACCTCCAGACCGGCGAGAAGGTGTTCGCGCTTTATGTCGACACCGACGGGCATCTGTGGGTCGCACAGTTCGCGGCGATCGCGCACAATGTCGATGGCTCGACGCCCGCCGCCTATGACGACGAGGTCTCGATCACCAACGGCCTCGTGTACATCTCGGCCACCGCGACCGACGGTGATGGCGACACCGCCCATGCCGTTTCGCCGGCCGGGCTTCACATCAATTTCCAGGACGATGGTCCGCATGCATTTGCGGAAGCGCCGCAAGATGTCCTCGAAGGTTCCGCGCCGGTCACCGGACAGCTCGAGTTCGATCCGGGCGCTGACGGCGCGACCGTCACTGAGATCAACGGGGTGAACTTGTCCTTCGGTGTGGACGGGTATTCCCAGGCGATCGCGCTCGCCCATGGCAGTCTCCAGGTCACCGCGGACGGCGCCTACAAGTTCGTTGCGCAGCCCGACGACGTCTACAAGACCGGCGGGCCGGCGAACTTCACGTACACCGTGACCGATGGTGACGGCGATACGTCGGCATCGACGGTATCGTTCGTGGTCACCGACGACAGCGACCCGACCAAGGTGACGTTGAACGACGTGACGGTGAACGAGGGCGTCGGCACGGCGACGATCTCGGCCAGCGTGGATCATCCGCCGCAGGGCAGCAATCTTGTGCTGACCTTGAGCAACGGCGCGACGATCACGATCCTTAATGGCCAGACGACGGGCACCTCGACGCCGTTCGCGGTGCAGGGCGACGACCCCTATGTCGATCACGAGACCTACCCTGTCTCGGTCACCGGTGCGGTCGGTGGCAATTATGAGCTCCTGGACACCACCGACACGTCGACGGTGACGGTCAACGATACGATCACCACCAACTTCGTGACGCTGGACAACGTCGTGGTGTTCGAGAACCAGACGTTCGTCTACACGGCGCACATGGACTACGCCTCGCTGACGTCGTTCACGGTGACGCTGAACAATGGCGTGAACATCACCTTTGCGCCCGGTCAGTTTACCGCGATGTCGGCTCCGCAGGCGGCGCAGGGCGAAGACGTCTATGTGGACGGCCAGGTCATCCCGGTCTCGATCGCCGGCACGTCCGGCGGCAATTTCGAGGCAGTGAACACCACGACCTACGGCAATGCCACGGTCACGTTCAAGGACACGATCGACCCGACCAAGGTGACGTTGAACGACGTGACGGTGAACGAGGGCGTCGGCACGGCGACGATCTCGGCCAGCGTGGACCATGCGCCGCAGGGCAGCAATCTCGTGCTGACCTTGAGCAACGGCGCGACAATCACGATCCTTAATGGCCAGACGACGGGCACCTCGACGCCGTTCGCGGTGCAGGGCGACGACCCCTATGTCGATCACGAGACCTATCCCGTCTCGGTCACCGGCGCGACCGGCGGCAATTATGAGCTCCTTGACACCACCGACACGGCGACGGTGACGGTCAACGACACGATCACCACCAACTTCGTGACGCTGGACAACGTCGTGGTGTTCGAGAACCAGACGTTCGTCTACACGGCGCACATGGACTACGCCTCGCTGACGCCGTTCACGGTGACGCTGAACAACGGCGTGGACATCACCTTTGCGCCCGGTCAGTTTACGGCGACCTCGGATCCGCAGCCGGCGCAGGGCGAAGACGTCTATGTGGACGGCCAGGTCATCCCGGTCTCGATCGCCGGCACGTCCGGCGGCAATTTCGAGGCGGTGAACACCACGACCTACGGCAATGCCACCGTTACGACCAAGGATACGATCGATCCGGTGACGGCCACGCTGAGTGCGACACCGTCGACCAGCGAGGACGGCGGCTCGATCACCTACACGGTGACGCTGACGAGCGGGCTGAGCCCGTTCACGCCGACCAGCAATCTGTACTTCACCCTGGCCAATGGCGAGCACGTCATCGTGCAGGCGGGCCAGGCCAGCGGCTCGACGACGATCGCGGTCAACGAGGACGACGTCTATATCGACACCCACCCGGTGACGAACAGCATTGTCAGCCATACCGGCGGCAGCGAGTACGAGAGCCTGGTGACGAACCCGGCGACGGTGACGACGACGATCACCGACGACAGCGACCCGGTGACGGCGACGCTGACGGCGACACCGTCGACCAGCGAGGACGGCGGCTCGATCACCTATACGGTGACGCTGACGAGCGGGCTGAGCCCGTTCACGCCGACCGGCAATCTGGACTTCACCCTGGCCAATGGCGAGCACGTCATCGTGCAGGCGGGCCAGGCCAGCGGCTCGACGACGATCGCGGTCAACGAGGACGACGTCTATATCGACACCCACCCGGTGACGAACAGCATTGTCAGCCATACCGGCGGCAGCGAGTACGAGAGCCTGGTGACGAACCCGGCGACGGTGACGACGACGATCACCGACGACAGCGACCCGGTGACGGCGACGCTGACGGCGACACCGTCGACCAGCGAGGACGGCGGCTCGATCACCTATACGGTGACGCTGACGAGCGGGCTGAGCCCGTTCACGCCGACCGGCAATCTGGACTTCACCCTGGCCAATGGCGAGCACGTCATCGTGCAGGCGGGCCAGGCCAGCGGCTCGACGACGATCGCGGTCAACGAGGACGACGTCTATATCGACACCCACCCGGTGACGAACAGCATTGTCAGCCATACCGGCGGCAGCGAGTACGAGAGCCTGGTGACCAACCCAGCGACGGTGACGACGACGATCACCGACGACAGCGACCCGGTGACGGCGACGCTGACGGCGACACCGTCGACCAGCGAGGACGGCGGCTCGATCACCTATACGGTGACGCTGACGAGCGGGCTGAGCCCGTTCACGCCGACCGGCAATCTGGACTTCACCCTGGCCAATGGCGAGCACGTCATCGTGCAGGCGGGCCAGGCCAGCGGCTCGACGACGATCGCGGTCAACGAGGACGACGTCTATATCGACACCCACCCGGTGACGAACAGCATTGTCAGCCATACCGGCGGCAGCGAGTACGAGAGCCTGGTGACCAACCCAGCGACGGTGACGACGACGATCACCGACGACAGCGACCCGGTGACGGCGACGCTGACGGCGACACCGTCGACCAGCGAGGACGGCGGCTCGATCACCTATACGGTGACGCTGACGAGCGGGCTGAGCCCGTTCACGCCGACCGGCAATCTGGACTTCACCCTGGCCAATGGCGAGCACGTCATCGTGCAGGCGGGCCAGGCCAGCGGCTCGACGACGATCGCGGTCAACGAGGACGACGTCTATATCGACACCCACCCGGTGACGAACAGCATTGTCAGCCATACCGGCGGCAGCGAGTACGAGAGCCTGGTGACGAACCCGGCGACGGTGACGACGACGATCACCGACGACAGCGACCCGGTGACGGCGACGCTGACGGCGACACCGTCGACCAGCGAGGACGGCGGCTCGATCACCTATACGGTGACGCTGACGAGCGGGCTGAGCCCGTTCACGCCGACCGGCAATCTGGACTTCACCCTGGCCAATGGCGAGCACGTCATCGTGCAGGCGGGCCAGGCCAGCGGCTCGACGACGATCGCGGTCAACGAGGACGACGTCTATATCGACACCCACCCGGTGACGAACAGCATTGTCAGCCATACCGGCGGCAGCGAGTACGAGAGCCTGGTGACCAACCCAGCGACGGTGACGACGACGATCACCGACGACAGCGACCCGGTGACGGCGACGCTGACGGCGACACCGTCGACCAGCGAGGACGGCGGCTCGATCACCTATACGGTGACGCTGACGAGCGGGCTGAGCCCGTTCACGCCGACCGGCAATCTGGACTTCACCCTGGCCAATGGCGAGCACGTCATCGTGCAGGCGGGCCAGGCCAGCGGCTCGACGACGATCGCGGTCAACGAGGACGACGTCTATATCGACACCCACCCGGTGACGAACAGCATTGTCAGCCATACCGGCGGCAGCGAGTACGAGAGCCTGGTGACCAACCCAGCGACGGTGACGACGACGATCACCGACGACAGCGACCCGGTGACGGCGACGCTGACGGCGACACCGTCGACCAGCGAGGACGGCGGCTCGATCACCTATACGGTGACGCTGACGAGCGGGCTGAGCCCGTTCACGCCGACCGGCAATCTGGACTTCACCCTGGCCAATGGCGAGCACGTCATCGTGCAGGCGGGCCAGGCCAGCGGCTCGACGACGATCGCGGTCAACGAGGACGACGTCTATATCGACACCCACCCGGTGACGAACAGCATTGTCAGCCATACCGGCGGCAGCGAGTACGAGAGCCTGGTGACGAACCCGGCGACGGTGACGACGACGATCACCGACGACAGCGACCCGGTGACGGCGACGCTGACGGCGACACCGTCGACCAGCGAGGACGGCGGCTCGATCACCTATACGGTGACGCTGACGAGCGGGCTGAGCCCGTTCACGCCGACCGGCAATCTGGACTTCACCCTGGCCAATGGCGAGCACGTCATCGTGCAGGCGGGCCAGGCCAGCGGCTCGACGACGATCGCGGTCAACGAGGACGACGTCTATATCGACACCCACCCGGTGACGAACAGCATTGTCAGCCATACCGGCGGCAGCGAGTACGAGAGCCTGGTGACCAACCCGGCGACGGTGACGACGACGATCACCGACGACCAGGATCCCGTTACAGCCACCTTGACGACGTCCACCGCCGGCATCTCCGAGTTTGGCGGCTCGGTCACCTACATGGTGACGCTGACGAGCGGGCTGACGCCATTCACTCCAAAGACCGATTTGGTGTTGACCCTGGCCAACGGTGAGCACGTCACGATCTTCGCCGGGCAGCCGAGCGGTTCGGTGACGACCAACTACACCGACGCGCAGATCACAAATCAGGCGTCGATCGCCGATTCCATCACCGGAGTCTTCAGCGGCGGCGGCGAATACGAGCAGCTGCTGACGACCGGAACGACCTCGGTGCCAGTCGTGTACGCGCCAACCGTTGCCGTCGGCAACAATGTCGCCCTGCCGGAAGACACCCAGGAGGTGTTCCAGTTCACGGCTACGCCCGTCAGCGCCGGCTCGCATGTCACCCAGGTCGTCGTTTCAGGCCTCACGGGCTGGAGCGTCGATACGTCCACGGCCACGGTCAACGGTGCGACTGTGACCGCAACCTTCAACTCCGGTAGCGGCGTGCTGACCTTCAACATCAGCGGCGCCGCGGCCGGCACAGTCGAGACGGTCTCGGTGGCGATGACGCCGCCACTGAACACCGACGTGGACGCGAGCATCACGATGACGGCCACCGCCGCGCAGGGCGCGATCAGCGCCACCAGTGCGGGTACGGCGGGCACCATCTATGTCGACGCCGTCGCGGACATGCCGACCGTGGTCGCCGGCCAGACGCACATGATCTTCGTGACCGACTCGCCCAGCGATTCCAATACAGCCTTCAGCAACGGCGAAACCGGAGCGCTGCAAATCAAGGCGACGTTCGGCGACGTTCACGACGGATCGGAGAGCCACACGCTGGATATCCATCTCCAGAGCGGGTTCACGGCCGGCCTCCTGGCAAGCGGCACGATCGCTGGCACCTACAACGGTGTCGCCACGACGTTCAGCTACACCTACACTTCGGCGACGGGCGACATCCACATCGCCGTCCCCCAGGATACAGGTCTCAATCCGAACGCCAACCAGACCGCCACGATCGATCTGAGCTTTGCGGTGACGGCGCCGGCGACGGGCACGCTGCCAAGCACGCTGAACTTCACGGCCACGGCGACTGCCACCGAGACCACTTTGCATGGCGGTGGGGTCGGCGCGAGCAATGCCGATCTCACCACAGACAACGTGGCGGCCTTCACCGATACGACCGGTATCCCGGCTGCGCGGCTGCTGTCCGGGACGATCGTCACCAACTCGAACCAGACCGCCCAGGACATGATCCTGACGTTCGTCGACCAGGAGCACCCGCTCGACGCCTTCTCACAACTGGTGATCACCAACGCGCAGGGCCAGCAGGGCAACGTCACCTCGGACGCCGGTTTCAACATCTCGGGAGCGGACCACTTCCTGGTCTCGCTCGATGCCCCGTTCGACACTTCAAAGATCGGTGTGACCAACTTCACACTCAACGGCACGCATATCGACGAGGCGTCTGGGCACCCTCAGATCGGGATTAGCGGCGGCAGCGTCAGTGCCGGCTTCACCGCGGTCATGACGACGAACAATGCCGCTGGCGTGACCGGCACGGATTCACACGACTCGCACACCAACAACGACAGCATCTCGGATCCGTCAGCCAATACCAACACCTACAACATGACGTATGTGGATGGTAAGAGCGCGACCGCGTCGGGCAGCAATGATGCCGACCTTCTCAATGCGGCGGGTTCTCCGGGCAACGTGGAGAACGGCGGAGCCGGCAACGACATTCTGGTGTACCACCCGTCGACCACGATCGATGGCGGCAGCGGCTTCGATATTCTGCGCATCGATGACGGAGCGATCTATAACTCGTCGCTGGAGATCAGCGGTGCGTCGGCCAACGGGCTGTCAGCTGGCAATGCCCACACGGTGGGGGGCGTCCATCTCTATGGAATCGATCTGTCGGGGGCGAACCTGACCAATCTGGAATCGATCCTGATCACCGACGATCCGCTCGCAAGCTCGCTCTACGGAACCGAGCTCAACGGGCTATCGATCGCCAAGGTCACCGCCATCACTGAGGCGACCAACAGCACTTCGGCGACGGCTCACTCGCTCTTCGTTGTCGGTTCGGCCGGCGACGATGTGCAGCTTGCGACGGGGGCCGGGGGGTGGACCGAGTCGGCCAACACCTTCACCTCCACCGGCGGGCAGGTCTTCCATCAGTGGATTCCGACAGGCTCGACCGTGGCGACGGCGACGGCAAGCCTGTTCATCGACAATGACCTGCAGGTGAACCACGCCGCGCAGGCCTAGTCGACAGCGGAAAGCGGCTCAACCGGAGCCGCTTTCGCCTCTACTGCACAAGCTCACATCAGCAGCGGGAGCGCGCCGGGCCAGGCGCTGCCGGCGGCGATGTCCGCATTACCCCATTCCGTCGCTTCGTCGCTGGCGGCGGGTGCGGCTTCCGCGGGGCCGGCCAGCTGGCGCTGGGCGTAGGGCGCGGCGAACAGGTGGACGCCGGCGTGGTCGATGGCGAACAGCGGGGCCAGGTTCGTCGCCCCTGAATCCTCGATCAGCTCGGAGCGCCGGTTGTCCAGCACCAGCCACTGTCCCTCGAGGCGCGCGGCGAGCACGGCGTGGTCCTGCCGCACCGCGCGGTCGCGGACCAGTACGAGCCGCAGATCCTCGCGCGGAAATCCGGCTTCGCGGAGCGCGACATATTTCGCGATCGCATAATCCTCGCAGTCGCCCTTCGCCGTGGCGAAGGTCTCGAGCGGCGAGCTCCAGCGATCGGCTTCGCCGTGCTGCGCATAGTCGCTGACGTAGCGGACGACCATGTTGACCGCGCGATTGACCTCGTCGAGCCTTGCGCGTCCCGATTTCGCTTTCGCGGCGCCGATCAATCGCAGGAACTGCGCTGCGTTCGAGGGGCAATTGGCGGCGTCAGACTCGCACCGCTTCAGGGTCTCTGCGTCCCTGGCCAGCCTGGTCTCGAGGCCCCGCCATTTCTGCCACAACAGGCCTTCGGGCGCGCGGAAGGTGAAGAGGCCGAACGGCTCGTCGCCTTTCGCCGGCACGGGCCTGGGCTCCGGGGCCGCGTCGGTCGCGATGTTGGAAGGTGTCAGCGCCGCGAGACGGACGGCATTCGGCCCGCGGCCGCGCATGGCATCGAGCTTCGCCAGCACGTCGTTGATGCGGAAGAACGTCGCCGGCGCACGCGTTGCCGCGTCAATGCCGGGCGCGAGAGTGTCCTGGGCGTCCTGAGCCAGGGCGTCTTGAGTCAGGGCGTCTTGAGTCAAGACGTCCCGAGCCAGGGCGTCATCGGCCCGGGCGGGCGATGTCACGCCGGCAACGACCAATGCAACCAGCCCCACGCCGAGCGCGCACAGGCCTTTGCGCTGCAATTCCCAATGCAGTGTCATAGACGACGTCCCCTGCGCCGGGAGCGTCGTCAACGTCTATTGCGTCGATCCACGCCCCGATCCTGTTATGGGATCGAGACTGAGGTCTGCGACGCTTAGGTGAGGTTAAAAGCGGGGGGAGGGCGGCAGCCTTGTCGCAAAGGCGGTCAATCCCGCGCTTCGAGCGACCGGCAAATTGTCGCCGCGACCTTTGCGCCCTGTTAACCTTGTCGAGGCCTCAACGCTCGCGCAGGGCTTCGTCGCGCAGTGTGCGGGCCGGCCTCACCAGATAATCGAGAACCGATTTCTCGCCGGTCAGCACCTCGACCGTCGCGATCATGCCGGGAATGATCGGGAGCGGCTTCTGCTCCGTGCCC
Organism: Bradyrhizobium sp. 1200_D9_N1_1; assembly: GCF_052075915.1. NCBI lineage: Bacteria > Pseudomonadati > Pseudomonadota > Alphaproteobacteria > Hyphomicrobiales > Nitrobacteraceae > Bradyrhizobium > Bradyrhizobium sp. 1200_D9_N1_1. The sequence continues at coordinate 4,011,715 of NZ_CP197226.1, forward strand.
AGGTGGTTCTTCTCTGTCCGCACCATGACGCGGTAGAAGCTCTCCTGGCGATCCGGGGTCTTTTCGGCCTTGTCGTCGACGATCGTATCGGCGCTGATGCGCTCGACCTTGCCCTTCAGCGAGCCGTAGACGGAGGAATCGTAGGCCGAGATCTTCACCACGGCGTCCTGGCCGGGCCGGATGAAGGCGATGTCCTGGGGCTTGATGCGACCTTCGACCAGCAGCGTGTCGTCGAGGGGGACGATGTCCATCACATTGGCGCCGGGCTGCACGACTGCCCCCACGGTGGTCACGTTCAACTTGTTGACGATCCCGTGCACGGGTGCCTTGAGGTCGGTTCGCCGGACCCGGTCCTGCGCCGATTTGATATTTTCATCGAGCACGGCCAGGTCGCCCTTGGACTTCGCAAGATCTTCGTCCGCCTGGGAGCGGAAGGAGGAGACCGTGCTCGCGATCTTGGATTGGGCCTCCGCGAGTTGTCCTCTCATCTCGGTCGCCTGGCGGTCGAGCCGCAACATCTCGATTTCCGGCACCACCTTTTGCTCGTACAGCTTGCGCGTCAACGCCAGCTCCCGATCCAGCAATTTGAGCGTGCCGCCGAGCCGGGCGACCTGCTGGTTCAGGACGTCGACATCCTGCGCCAGTTTCTGCGCGCGCATCTTGAACACGCTGCTTTCCGTGGCCACGGCCGACGGCACCACCTGGTCAAGCTGATCGGGAAAGATCAGCTCGCCCTTTCCCCTGGCTTCGGCCTCAAGTCTGGTGACACGGGCCGCCATCGCAGCCCGCCGTTCCCTGATCTCGCCGAATTCGGATGCAAACTTTGTATCGTCGATGCGCATCAGGGATTGTCCCTGCTGGACGATCGATCCCTCCTGGACGAGGATATCGCCGACGATCCCGCCTTCGAGCGACTGCACCACCTGCATCTGGCGCGCGGGTACGACGCGGCCGTTGCCTCGCTTGACTTCATCCAGCACGGCGAAATGAGCCCAGGTCAGGAACGTGGCGAACAGGGCAAGGGACGCTACAAGCAGCATGCGGGAGGTCCGCGGCGCACGAAGCGCGGCGGCAGCCCGAACATCGTTGGCAAACGCGAAATCAGACGACATTGGTTCTGGCCATGGGTGAGACGGGTTGTTCGGCAGCCGCCGGCATCGGGGTCTGGCTCGGCGTCGATGGCGCCGGCTTGCCCTGCAGGAGCGCGAGAACCTTGTCGCGGGGGCCGTCGGCGATCAGTCGGCCGTTGTCGAACAGCAGCAGGCGGTCGACCATATTCAGCAGTGAGAGCCGATGCGTCGAGATCAGAATGGTGATCTGCTCTTCGCGCAACGCCCTCAGGCGCTCGAGAAATTCGGCTTCGCTGCGAATGTCGAAATGGGCTGTCGGTTCGTCCAGAAACAATATCCGCGGCTTCCTGATGAGCACCCGCGCAAGGCCGATGGCCTGCTTCTGGCCGCCGGAGAGGCTCCGGCCGCCTTCCGAAATGGGCATGTCGTAGCCCATGGGATGGCCCGCGACGAACGTCTCGACGCCGGCCAGCCGTGCCGCGGCCAGGACTTCCTCGTCGGTTGCCTCGGGTTTGCCCAGCGCGATGTTGTCGCGCAGCTTTCCGAAGAACAGCTCGGTGTCCTGCATCGCAAAGCCAACCCCGGACCGCAGGTCGGACGGATCGTATTGCCGCGAGTCGACACCATCGACGAGGATGCGGCCCTCCTGCGCCTCATAGAAGCCGAGCAGAAGCCGCCCCACAGTCGTCTTGCCGGATCCAATGCGTCCGATGATGCCGACCTTCTCGCCGCCTTCGATCTTGAAGGATACCTTGTCGAGGGCCTTGCCGGGCGCGTTGGGGTAAGTGAAGCTAACGCCGTCGAAAGCGATCGCGCCTTCACGGATCTGTCGAGAGACATAGGCACGCGCAGGGGATCGCTCGCGCTCCAGCGACATAATGCGATCGATGGCCTTTAGCGAACTCAGCGTTTGCGTTCCGCGCGTGATCACCGAAGCGATCCCGGCGATCGGTGCCAGAACGCGCCCCGCCAGCATGTTTGCCGCGACCAGCGCTCCGACCGTGAGCTTGCCGTCGAGTATCAGGAATACGCCGACGACGATCAGGGCGAGGCTGGTGAGCTGTTGGGCCGTATTGGCGCTCGTCAGCGCGAGCGAGGCCCAGAAATGGACGTCTTCGCCCGAGCGGGCCGTTGCCGCGACCGATCGTTCCCAGGCCGTTTGCATGCGCGCTTCGGCGCCGGTCGCGCGTATCGTCTCGAGGCCGGACAGCGATTCGACCAGCACGCCATGACGTGCCGCAGCTTCAGCCTGCTGGCGTTTCATGGCCCGGTCCAGCGGGCGCTGCAATGCCAGGCCGATCAGGAGCATGACCGGCAACATCACCAGAGGTATCCAGGCCAGCGGCCCGGCGATGACAAAGAGAATCCCGACAAACAGCATCGCGAACAGCAGATCCGTCGCGGATACGACGCTGCCGGACGTGAAGAACTCGCGAACCGAATCGAAGTCGCGCAACTGATTGGCGAGGATGCCCACCGACGCGGGACGCTGCGCCATCTTCACGCCCATCACGTGCTCGAAAATGTTGGCAGCGAGGATGACGTCGATCGTCTTGCCGGTGACATCGATCATGCGGCTGCGAACCGTCCGGAAGATGAAGTCGAACGCAATCGCCAACCCCATTCCGATCGACAGGGCGATCAGCGAAGGAAGCGCGCCATTGGGGACAACGCGGTCGTAGACGCTCATGGTGAAGAGGGGCGTCGCCAGCGCGAGCATATTTATCAGGAAGGCTGCAAGCGCGATGTGACCGTAGCCGCGCCAATGCAGCTTGACCACCGACCAAAACCAATGGCTTCGCGGCAGATCGCCGGCAGCGACGGCGCGTGCGTTGCTCTCAACCGTAGCCCTGACGAAGAAAGCGTATCCGGTGTAGCCGGCCGAGATGGTCTGGATCGCGTGAAGCTCAGGGATGCCGGCCTTGAGGGACGGATTGAGGACTTTGACACTGCTTCCGGATTTGTCGAACTCCAGCAGGATCAGCGTCGTGCCATTCTTCATGATAAGGACGGCCGGCAGCACCAGCGCGGGAATATCGGCAATGTCGCGCTTGACGGCTTCGGTCTGGAGGCCCGCGCGCTGAGCCGCACGGTCATAGAGGGGAACTGACAACCGGCCGTCGAGGATCGGCAGGCCGCCTAGCAATGCCTCGCGACTAACGGCACGGCCGTGGTACGACGCCAGGAAAATGAGCGATGATGCAAGTGGGTCGTCGCTTTCGAGGCGACCCGTCGCTTGCTTCGGTTCAGACGCAACGGCTTGCTCCGCGACGGAGTGGCCATGCATGTGCGTTGACTCGGATGCTCGAAACAACAAATGCGAATGTCCAAAATGAAATGATGCGGAGCGAAAAGCGAACCGTCATTCCAGCATAGCGGAAAACGCACGAAATCATTTGGTTAATCGGCAAAAGCGCAACTAAAGGTTAATCTTCGAACCGCCTTTCGCCGATCACGGACGCGCTCGCGGAGTTGGACCTATCTCTGAACCGGCTCGAATGCCGTCGCTAGCCAGTGCGGCTTTCTATCGGCCGCGTACGCGGTAGCGGGAGAGGTGTTGAGTATGACCGGATCGTCGGTGCTTCGCTGCTGCGTGATCCATTCGGATGCTCCCACCATGGTCGGCAGATTGGATCGTGTCGGCCATCTATCCTTGAACGCATCAGGTTCGGGCGCTTCGCTGGCGTAGCCCAGACGGGCGGGAACTCGTTCCGGTGCAGGCACCGGGACGTTCAGCGGTTCGGAACCGGTCTGGGGCAGCTTCACGCGGAGCGTCGGCGCCTTGTAGTCGGGCGTTCCGAAAACCCCAAGATCCACCGGCGCTGCGTCAACAGGCGGCGGAGATTTCAAATATTCAAGCAGCGTGCCCATGGCCGCCAAAAGTTGATAGTCGGCGAATACCACGACGCCACGAGCCGAGGTCAACGAAACCAATGCGTTGAAATACTGGTTCTGGGCATTCAAGAGGTCGATCAGCGAACGCTGGCCAAGCTCATATTCCTTTTGGAAGGCCGCAATCGTCTTGCGATCAGCCTCGAGTTGCCGCGTCAGCGCGGCGATTCGTGTCACGGTGACCGTCCGCGCTGCCCAGGCCTTGTCGATGGATTCGATTGCATCGCGCTGAAGGCGTGCATGCCGCGCGGTACTTTCGACGTAGCGTTCGGACATCTCCGACCGCCGCCAGACATCCTGACCGCCGCGGAAGACATCCCAGGACATGACAACCTTGCCGCTGTAGTCGTCGTGAGTAACCCCAAGATAGGGGTAGGTGTTGTCGTTGTGCGTCGCCCGGCCCTCGAGCGAGAAGGTCGGAACAAAAGCGCCGTCCGTCACGCGAAACGCATGCTTTGCCGCATCGGCGTCGGCCTGCGCGGCCTGAATGGTGGGGTTGAACCGTACCGTGGTGGCAAGGGCCTCGTCGCGGGTCGTGGGCAAGCCGCCCAGTGGTCCCGGGAAGCGAAGATTGATGGGTTCAAGTCCGACGACCTTGCGGAATCTGGCGCGGGACTCTTCCAGGCTCCGGCGGAATTCGGCGAGCGTCGCACGCGCATTTTCAACCCGTTCGCGGGCCTGCTCGAGATCGCCTTCACCGGCGCGTCCGCCGGAAAAGCGCGTGTTGACGTTGCTGAAGATCTTCTCGTGGGTGACGACGTTCTGCTCGCTGAGCGTGACCAGCCGCAAATAGCGCACGACGTCGACATAGGCTTCCGCTGCGTCCAGGGCGATCAACTCGGTCCGCTCGCGAACGCGGAAAGCCGCTGCGTTGACGCGCGCCGTCTGCCGCCAGATGTCGTGAATCGAGGCGAAGCCGTCGAACAAGATCTGCCGGACGACGACGGATTCCTGCGATCCGTTTCGCCACGAGCCATTTCCGACGATCGGGACGGGCAGGGCGGTGCCGGTTGATACGGCAGCGCTCTGGTCGAATTTTTCGGGACCCCAGCGCGCTTCCACGCGAACCTGCGGAAGCAGCGTGCTCTGGGTCTGGCGAAGCTCGCTCTCGGTAGCGCGGCGGTTGGCCGAGGCTTCACCAACTCCAGGGTTGGTACGTACGGCCTGTTTCAACGCGTCATTGATCGAGAACGGTTCGGCTAATGCGCCGCCGCATGGAACCAGAGCCAATGCTGTGAAAACGAAAATGTACTTGAGCAATTTTACCTCCGCCCGTTTCCGAAATTCGGTCGCGGGGTCCCCCATGAAATTGCCTCAAGTCTCGCAAGGACTGAACCGACAAGCTAGGCGCAATGCGGGAAAATTGAGCAATTGTACCGGGTTGTCGCATTTCTGCCACGTCGGAGGCAGAGCGGAGGTGTAATAATACCTCTATCTTCGGAGTGGAGGGCGGCGCCAAACCTGGGTGTGACGAAGCGCAAGATTCCGCTGTGCCGCTTTACCTCTCAGCCTGTTGTCGATCCACGATGCCCGTACTGTTCCGCCAGCGGACCATTCTGTATTGGCGAACAGAAACCGGGCTTCACGCTCAACCGATCGTCCGAAGGAGTCCGCTGCCACAGCGCGAGGACAGGTCGCGGCCGACACGCGGGCGGGCTTCGGCGCCTGTCATCACAGCCATCGTTGCATGCAGGTGTCGCCGATGCAGAGCGTCGGCGCTGGTAACACTGCACGGTCCTTTAGGCGAGGAGGGCGCGCATTTTGCTTGCGTCCGGCAAGGCACCTAGTGATTGTGACGGAAAGCGTGAACGAATATTCGCAGAAATGACGTGACTGATTTTTTTTCGATTGATATTTTTCGGATTTTCGATGCGAACTCTGCTCATTATTCTTGGCATTTGGCTGCTCATCAATGTTCTCTTCGCCGTGATCATGATCCCCCCGCGGAAGTCGCGGAGGTCGAATGGCGAGCGAGGACAGAGCGGCCTGTCGCCTGCATTGATCGATCCGAAAAGCCGGCTGGAAGAGGACGAGGGTTTTTCGCTTCGTCACGCGATTATTGCAGTCGCGCTCGGCGCCTTCTTTTCTCTGAGCCCGCCGTTGCTGCAAGCTTATGATGCGATCGCGGCATTCGTCAGAAAGCTCCGTCGAGGCGAGGGGGCCGGCGTGAAGCCTTCGGACGACGAATAGGTCCTGAAATCCGTTCATTCGAGGATCCGTGCCGAGCATGAAATGCGGTTTCCCTGACGTCGATTGACGCCGGCTGCATCGCCGCAGAATGAAGAAACTTCAAAGCGGCGTGTTGGGTGGGTGAAGCGCTCGACATCCTTGGCATGCGTGCGGCGCTATCCGGACAGAGGCCGCGAGCGATCGACAATGGCCGGTTTGAGCAGAACCTGCGCCGGCGAGCGCCCCCGACTCGCCGCGTCATGGGTGCCGGCCGTCTTGCGCAGCACACGTGTGAGCCGCGGCTGGAACGTCCAACACGAAACTTGGGGATGATGTAACTTCTTGGAATTACGTATAAAAACGGGAAAGAGATTCTGAGTCGGAGCGCTTCACCCGCTTCAATCTCCATTGCGTCCCGTACGTGTTGACCGGGGCGGCCGTTCTGTCAAAGAAGGGCGTCACATCGACGGCCATGGACGCGCGGACCGCCCCGCCAATGGGTACCAGGAGATCGGGATAGCTATGACCGAACGGATCGCTCTCATCACCGGCGTGACCGGCCAGGACGGCGCCTACCTCGCCGAATATCTGCTGTCGCTCGGCTATGTCGTGCACGGCATCAAGCGGCGCTCGTCTTCGTTCAACACCGCGCGGGTCGATCACCTTTATCAGGATCCCCATGTCGGCAACGTGCCGTTCCTGATGCATTACGGCGACATGACCGACTCGACCAATCTGATCCGCCTGGTGCAGCAGATCCGGCCGACTGAGATCTACAATCTCGCCGCCCAGAGCCACGTCGCCGTGAGCTTCGAGAGCCCGGAATACACAGCCAATGCCGACGCGATCGGCGTGCTGCGGCTGCTGGAAGCGATCCGCATCCTCGGCATGGAGAAGGAGACACGGTTCTACCAGGCCTCGACCTCCGAGCTCTACGGTCTCGTGCAGGAGATCCCGCAGAAGGAGACGACGCCGTTCTATCCGCGCTCTCCTTACGGCGTCGCCAAGCTCTACGGCTATTGGATCACGGTGAACTACCGTGAGGCCTACGGCATGTTCGCGTCCAACGGAATCCTGTTCAACCACGAGAGCCCGATCCGCGGCGAGACTTTTGTCACGCGCAAGATCACGCGCGGCGTCGCCCGCATCGAGGTGGGATTGGAGGACACGCTCTATCTCGGCAATCTCGAGGCCAAGCGCGACTGGGGGCATGCCAAGGACTACGTCGAGGGCATGCACATGATCCTCCAGGCCGACAAGCCCGACGACTTCGTTCTCGCCACCGGTGAGACGCGCTCGGTGCGGGAGATGGTCGAATTGTCGTTCGCGCAGGTCGGCCGGCGCATCGCCTGGCGTGGCGCAGGCGTCGAGGAGACCGGTGTCGATGCCAAGAGCGGCAAGACGGTGGTGAAGATCGATCCGACCTATTTCCGCCCGACCGAGGTCGATCTCCTCATCGGTGATGCCAGCAAGGCGCGCGAGGTGCTCGGCTGGAAGCCGAAGCGGAGCTTTGCCCAGCTTGTCGAGGAGATGATGGCGAGCGATCTGGCACAGGCGAAACGGGACGCTGCCCATGACAAACGCTCCGTTTGAGCTGAAGGGCAGAAGCGTCTACGTCGCCGGCCATCGCGGCATGGTCGGCAGCGCGCTGGTGCGCCGGCTCGCAGGAGAGGATGTCAAGCTCGTCACCGCGGACCGTCGCGAGGTCGATCTCTGCAACCAGGCCGCCGTGTTCGACTGGTTCGCAAAGGTGCGGCCGCAGGTCGTGTTCCTCGCGGCGGCGAAAGTCGGCGGCATCGTCGCCAACAACACGCTGCGCGCCGAGTTCATCTACGACAACATCGCGATCGCGGCCAACGTGATCCACGCCGCGCATCGGAACGGCGCCGAGAAGCTGATGTTCCTCGGCTCCTCCTGCATCTATCCCAAATTGGCCCCGCAGCCCTTGCGCGAGGAGTCCGTGCTGACCGGCCCGCTGGAGCCGACCAACGAGCCCTATGCAATTGCAAAAATCGCCGGCATCAAGATGGCGGAGGCCTACCGCAGCCAATATGGATGCGACTTCATCAGCGTGATGCCGACCAACCTCTACGGCCCCGGCGACAATTATCACCCTGAGATGAGCCACGTCGTCGCCGCGCTGATCCGCCGCTTCCACGAGGCGAAGGTTTCGGGCGCCAAGGGCGTCGTCGTGTGGGGCACCGGCACGCCGCGGCGCGAGTTCCTCTATGTCGACGACATGGCGGATGCCTGCGTGCACCTGATGAAGACGTATTCCGGTGCCGGGCTGATCAACATCGGCACCGGCGAGGACATCACCATCGCCGAATTCGCGCGCGTCGTTGCCGAGGTCGTTGGTTACAGCGGCGAGATCTCTTTCGACACCTCGCGGCCCGACGGTACGCCGCGCAAGCTGCTCGACGTCAGCCGCCTTGCAGGACTCGGCTGGCGCGCGACTACCTCGCTCGAGGACGGCCTGAAGCGCGCCTATGCGGCGTATCAAGCCGCGCAGCTAGCTGCGCAATAATCCAGCGACTGCTCGCCCGCGTTGTTCGATGCAGGGGGAGATCAGAACAAATCCCCATGGGAACCTTCACCGCAAGCACGAGTTGGCTGGTCGGAGGGGGTGACGGCTAACTCGCGCGCGGCCGCAACCCGGGCAGCGACAGGATTTGGACAATGGGCCTTGCTCAATACGCCATCGTGCCGGTCCGGGACCAATGGGGTGTGCTGCACGACGGCAACGTCAACGGCAAATATGCGACCAAGGAATCGGCGTTCGAAGCGGCCGTGGCCGCCGCCTCGCTGGCACTCCGGCAGGGGCACGAGGTCCATGTCAGTGCGCCCGGCCGCGAAGACGGCGAGGCTGACCTCGGGAGCTAGCATCGTCAGTGTGGTGGGCCTCTTGCGCGCCGCATCAAACGATCAATCGCCCGCGCCGCGCGGCAATTCCGATCGTGACCTCGGCACCCGCATTGGAATAGAGGCGGTCGGCTTCGACGCCGCCGCTGAAGATGGCGCCGTTTTCCGACATCAGCGAGCGGATGCGCAATTGTTCAGCGGGGGGCGAGTTGGCGGGGAGGGCTGACCAAAGCTGCTGGCGATCGCAAGCGAGCCGGTGACGATGCTCTCCCGCGGCGGCATGCCGAGCCGCGGTCCGCGAGCCCGCTGCCCGACGTTCGCGCTCCGACGCAAATAACATCATGTTAGGTTTATCGCATAACTGGGTAATTGTGTTAGCCCAGCGAAAGCCTATTGTCGCGATCAATCAGACACCCATCGGCAGTGACCAGCGCTCGCGAAGCTTCGCAGAACGCCCGGAGATTGCTGCCCAATTTTCAACGAAGCCCGCCAACGGGACGCCAGAAAACCAGGGAGGAATTTTGAAATGGTCACGACTCGCGCGATGCACCACATGAGTCAGTCGAGGAAGGCTGCTGCCAGCGGCTGGATCGGGTCGGCTCTCGAATATTATGACTTCTTCATCTACGCGACCGCTGCGTCGCTGATCTTCCCGCAGATCTTCTTTCCGTCGGACAATCCCACCGTCGCCATCGTCGCATCGCTGGCGACCTATGGTGTTGGATACGTGGCCCGGCCGATCGGCGCCTTCGTCCTCGGACATTGGGGCGACACCCATGGCCGCAAGACTGTTCTCATCGTCTGCATGTTCCTGATGGGCATCTCGACGATGGCGGTGGGTATCCTGCCGACCTATCAGCAAGTCGGCATCCTGGCGCCGATCCTGCTCGTCATCCTTCGCCTCGTGCAGGGATTTGCCGTGGCCGGTGAGATCTCCGGCGCAAGCTCGATGATCCTGGAGCATGCGCCGTTCGGCCGGCGCGGCTTCTATGCAAGCTTCGCCCTTCAGGGCGTGCAGGCCGGACAAATTCTCGCGGCCGCGGTCTTCCTGCCGCTGGCGGCCTATATGCCGACCGACGCCTTCAATAGCTGGGGCTGGCGGATTCCCTTCCTGCTCAGCTTCTTCGTCATCGTCGCAGGCTACATCATTCGCCGCGAAGTCGACGAAACCCCCGCCTTTGCCCGCGAGGGCGAGCTGGGAGAAACGCCGCGGGCGCCCATTGTCCAGGCCATCAAGCTGAGCTGGCGCGACATGCTCAGGGTCATCTGCATGGCTCTGATGAACGTCATCCCCGTCGTTGCGACCATCTTCGGTGCGGCCTACGCGGTCCAGCCCGCCTATGGCATCGGCTTTGCCAAGGACGTCTATCTCTGGATCCCAGTGCTCGGAAACATGCTGGCCGTGTTCGTCATTCCCTTCGTCGGCCATCTCTCCGACAAGGTCGGCCGCAAGCCTCCGATCATCGTGGGCGCGCTGCTCTCCGGCTTGCTCGCCTTCGGCTATCTCTATGCCATCAGCATCCGGAATGTGCCGCTGGCGATCCTGCTGTCCCTCCTGATGTGGGGCGTCGTCTACCAGGGCTACAACGCGATCTTCCCGAGTTTCTACCCGGAGCTCTTTCCGACGCGCACCCGTGTGTCGGCAATGGCGATCTCGCAGAACATCGGCACGACCATCACCGCGTTGCTTCCCGCTTTGTTTGCGACCGTGGCGCCTCCCGGCTCGGCCAACATTCCGTTGACGGTGGGGGCGATCGCCTTCGGCATCACGATCATCGCCGCGCTGGCGGCCGTCACGGCCCGGGAGACCTACCGGATCAACATTGAGGATCTCGGTAATCCCGAAGCCGTTCCGATGGCGCGCGCAGACTATGAGCGGCAGCGTGCGGGAGCGGCGAGCGGGGCTGCCGCAGTTCCGACCTGACGGGTACGGTTATGGTATGAGGCGATTGCCGCTGCGATCGATGATTGTCGCAGCGGCAGGGTTTCGCAGCACTGTGTGGCTGCCGATCCAGAATATGTGCGCGTGAGCGCGATCATCATGAGGTTGCAGGATGAACCCCGTTGTCGTTGCCGTCGCTATCACCGGCTCCGTTCCGCGCAAGAAGGACAATCCCGCGGTGCCGATCTCGCCGTCCGAGCAGATCGAGTCGACGCAACAAGCCTTCGAGGCCGGCGCCACGCTTGCCCATATCCATGTTCGCAACGATGACGAGACGCCGTCCTCCGACCCGGAGCGTTTTGCCCTGGTGCAGGAAGGCATCAGGAAGCACTGCCCAGGGATGATCGTTCAGTTCTCGACCGGCGGGCGGGGCCGCGATCCCTCGGCGCGGGGATCGTCGCTCTATCTGAGGCCGGACATGGCCTCGCTGTCCACGGGATCGGTGAACTTTCCGACGATTGTCTACGAGAACAGCGCTGCCCTGGTCGAGACCCTCGCCACCAGCATGAAGGAAGGTGGCATCCGGCCGGAGATCGAGATCTTCGATTTGTCGCATCTGCATGGCGCCCGCCGCCTGATCGAGGCGGGGCTGATCGACCCTCGTCCGCACGTGCAGTTCGTCATGGGCGTCAAGAACGCGATGCCGGCGGATGAGCATGTCCTCGATATCCTCCTGGGAGAGCTCAGGCGGCTGATCCCGAAAGCGACGTGGACCGCGGCCGGGATCGGGCGCCACCAAGCCGAGGTCATGGGCTGGGCGCTCGCGCGCGGCGCCGACGCGGTTCGCACCGGGCTCGAGGACAATATCAGGGTCGACAAGACACGCCTCGCCGCCAGCAACGCGGAGCTCGTGACCATCGCCTGCGAGGCTGTCACGCGCCACGGCCGGCGCGTCGCGACCGCTGCCGAGGCGCGATCCCTGCTCGGGCTCCCGGGGTAGGGGCTTCTGCCTCCGCCTGACATGCTCCCGGCTGCCTTCTGCCATTCGGCGGCCGGCGTTCCCGTGCGCTGAGTCTCCGGGTAAGACGGGTGCCACAGGCGCGATCTGCGCCTGCCGGGCAGGCGACGTTTGGAATGCGGTTCTTGAAATCTGACGGCAGGCTCATCGGGGTCCTGCTGGTGCTTGCAATCACCCAGCTCATCGGATGGGGAACGATCGGCCTTCCGCCGATCGTCGGCCGCGACCTTGCGGCCGATCTCGGCATGAGTCTGCCGATGGTGTTTGCGGGCACCTCCACGCTTTATGTCACCATGGGGCTGTGCGCGCCCTGGCTCGCCAAGGCGTTTGCGCGGCACGGTGCACGCAAGGTGATGATGGTGGGCACCGTCGTTGCCGTGCCGGGCTATGTCGTTCTGTATTTTGCGCGCGAGCCGCTGCTCTATTTCGTGGCCTGGGTTATTCTCGGCATGGGCGGCAGCGCCACGCTGTCGACCGGTGCATATATCATGCTCAACGAGGTCGCCGGGCGCCAGGCCAAGAATGCCATCGGCGCGCTGATGCTGGTGACGGGCCTCTCCAGCAGCATCTTCTGGCCGACCACCTCGTTTCTCAGCGGCCATTTCGGCTGGCGGGGCACCTGCCTCGTCTACGCCGCCATGCTGATCCTGGTCTCGCTTCCGCTCTATGCCTTTGGTGCGCCGCGCCGGAATATCATGAAGGACGACGGCGGCTCGGCTGCAAGACCTTCCGATGCGCCCGCGATTCCGCGAAGCACCTTCAATCTCGTTGTCATCGCGATCACGCTGAACGCCTTCGTGAATTTTGGTCTCGGCGCCGTGCTCATCGAGCTGCTGCGGGCGGAAGGGCTGGCGCCGGCCCAGGCCATCGCCTTCGGTTCGATGCTCGGCGTGATCCAGGTCAGCGCCCGCGGGCTGGACTTCCTCGGCGGGGGACGATGGGACGGAATCACGACCGGGCTTGTCGCCGGCACGGCGCTCCCCGTCGCCATGCTGCTGCTGATGCTGAGCGAGGGGGCGACCTGGGCGGTCGCAGCCTTCATCCTGCTCTATGGCGCGGGCAGCGGTGCCATGGCGGTGGCGCGAGCGACGATTCCGCTCGTCTTCTACGACCAGGCCGAGTTCGCCAAGGCGATGTCGATGATCGCGCTGCCGCTCAATCTCGCTTCCGCGATCTCGCCGCCGCTCCTTGCAGCTCTGCTCACCCAGTTCGGCAGCCGCGGCGCGCTGGGCCTGACGCTGGTGTTTTCCTGCGCGACCGTGCTGATCCTGGTCCTGCTCGGCCGCCGCCGGCCGCAGGTGGCTGCGGCTGCCGTAACCTGAGGCAATATTCACGGCGCGGAATTCGCTCTCGATGGCCGGTCCGGCCGCCGGCGCAGGGATGGCCGTATGCCCGGAGTGCAGTGCTCAAGGCCCGAAAATGGTGTATCCGCAGGGAGCGCAGTCACGGCCGAACCTCAGCACTCGGGCCGCCGCGCCAACACCAGTTCCCCGGAGGAAACCGACATGTCGGCCTTGCCGCTCTCAGGCATCAAGATCCTTGACCTTACCCGCGTGCTCGCCGGGCCCCTGTCGGCCCAGATGCTGGGCGATCTCGGTGCGGAGGTCATCAAGATCGAGCGGCCGGGCACCGGCGACGACGCGCGTGCCTTCGGCCCGCCTTATCTGACCGACCCCGAGGGCAAGGCGAACAACAACAACTCGTTCTACTTGTGCGCCAACCGCAACAAGAAGTCGGTCACGGTCAACATCGCCAAGCCCGAGGGCCAGGCGATCATTCGCGAGCTTGCCAAGGACGTCGACGTCTTCATGGAGAACTACAAGGTCGGCGATCTCAAGCGCTACGGCCTCGACTACGAGACCATCAAGGCGATCAACCCCGGAATCATCTATTGCTCGGTGACCGGCTTCGGCCAGACCGGCCCGTACGCGCCGCGCGCCGGCTATGACGCCATCCTGCAGGCAATGGGCGGCCTGATGAGCGTCACCGGCCATATCGACGGCGAGCCGGGCGAGGGCCCGATGAAGGTCGGCCCGTCGATCGTCGATTACATGACCGGCATGAATTCCTCGATCGGCATTCTCTCGGCGCTCTACCATCGCGACGCCAATGGCGGTGTCGGACAGCATCTCGACGTCTGCCTGCTCGACACCGTGATTGCCTCGCTCAGCCATTGGCTCCAGATCTACCTCGTCAACGGCAAGACGCCGCCGCGCCGCGGCACCTGGGGCAATGGTGGCATGCCGGCCGGCGTGTTCCGCTGCACCGACGGCGAGCTGATGCTGGTGGTCGGCAATGACGGTCAGTTTCAGCGCACCTGTGCGGTGCTCGGCGAGCCCGAGCTCGCCAACGATAAGCGCTTCATCAAGAACAACGACCGCGTCGTGCACGGCAAGGAGATCATGGCGATCTTCGCCGGCCTGTTCCTGAAGCAGCCGGTGGCCTACTGGCTCGACAGGCTGGAGGAGGCCGGCGTGCCGTCAGGTCCGATCAACAATTTCGAGCAGGTATTTTCCGATCCGCACGTCCAGTCGCGCGGCATGCGGGTGAAGACCGAGCACAAGTTCGAGCCGGAGCTGTCGTTGATCCGCAACGCGCTGACCTTCTCGGAGACCCCGATCAAGAACTACCGCGCCCCGCCGCTGCTCGGCGAGCACACAAAGGAGGTGCTCGGCGGCAAGCTCGGCTATGATGCCGGGAAGATCGAAGCGCTGAAGCAGCAGGGCATTATCTGATTTCATGACCGGCAAAACCATCATCACCTGCGCCATCACCGGCAACCTGACCAAGCCCGAGCAGTCGCCGTATCTGCCGATCACGCCCGAGCAGATCGCGACATCTGCACTGGAGGCAGCTGACGCCGGTGCCGCCATCGCCCATATCCACGTGCGCGATCCCGCGACCGGTCGGCCGTCGATGGCGATCGACCTCTATCGCGAGGTGGTGGAAAAAATCCGCGCCCGCAACAAGAACCTCGTCATCAATCTCACGACCGGCCCGGGCGGACGCTTTGTGCCTTCAATCGAGGATCCCCGCATCGCCGCTGCAGGCACCACGCTGCTTCCTCCCGAAAAGCGCGTCGAGCATGTCGAGCTGCTCAAGCCCGACATCTGCACGCTCGACCTCAACACCATGAACTCCGGCGGCGAGGTCGTGATCAACACGCCGCGCAACGTCCGTATCATGGCCGAGCGCATGAAGGCGGCCGGCGTGCTGCCGGAGATCGAGCTGTTCGATTCCGGCGACTGCCACCTGGCGCGCGATATGTTCGCCGACGGCACGCTGAAGGGGCCGGGCCTGTTCTCGCTCGTGCTCGGGGTCAAATACGGCTTCTCGGCGACGCCGGAGACGATGTTTTACGCCCGCAGCCTGCTGCCGCCGGGCGCGGTCTGGTCAGGCTTCGGCATCGGTCGCGCCGAATTCCCGATGGTGGCGCAGGCGTATCTGCTGGGCGGCCACGTCCGCGTCGGCATGGAGGACAATCTCTATCTGTCCAAGGGCGTGCTGGCGAAGTCCAACGCCGAGCTGGTTGCGCATGCCGCAGGCATCCTGAAGAGCCTGGGTGCGAGCGTCGCAACTGCGGCGGAGGCGCGTGCGATGCTTGGGCTCGGCTGAGCGCCGTCGAACCAAAAGTGACCGCAGCGTGACGCTTGCTGGCCTTGCGTGAGGCTTGCGCGCAATCCCCAGATAAACCCGGTCCGTACTTACACAGGCTTCCGCTCCGCGCGCGACTCTGATTCGATCTCCCTGCGAGTTCCGGGAGGGGAAGTGCATGTCCTATACGATCGGGTTTCAGTCCAAGAACCAGAAGGCCGTTCTGGCGACCGAGGCGGCAACCGCCAATCAGGCCGTCGCTATCATTGCCGCGCTGCGGCAAAGCGCCGACGAAATAAAGTTCATCCGCTCGCCGCAGGAAGGTGAGATGGGTATCGAGATGCTGCTGCTGCTGGCCAAGGAAGAGGCCGAGGAGATGCCGCAGCGGGCCTGACCCCGCTACGACCACACTTCGATCAGAAGCGAAACATGCCGGCTGCAATATAATGTAGCAAGGCGCCAGTCTCGCTCGAACCGAAGGTGGCCGCCATGAAACGCGAAGCGCTCCGCGTCGAACCGATCTCGTCGTTTCTCGACCGCTGGAAAGCGCCGACCTCGCCGGTGACGCGCGCCGGCAACATGATCTTCGTCGCCGGGCTGCCGCCATTCGATCCTGAAACCGGCGAGATCGCCTCCGCGCCGATCGAGCGGCAGAGCGAGCTCATCATGGAGCAGATGAAGCTGTGCCTGGAGACGGCCGGCGCCTCCCTCGACAACGTCATGAAGTGCAACGTTTACTGCACCTCGACGAAGCACTTCGCCGCGTTCAACGCGGTCTATGCGCGCTATTTCCCGGTCGATCCGCCGGCGCGGATCTTCGTCTGCACGCCGGAATGGTTCGCCCCCTTCGACGTCGAGATCGACTGCATCGCGATGATGTGAAGGCTAGCGCGCGTCTCTCGCGAGCGCGCGTGCCGGGGCCTTCGTTTCCGCCTTTCTCGCCGTCAGCGCCATAGTCGCCACGCTGACCACGCGCGCAACCACGTCCTCGACGTCGTCGAGGTCGCATTTGCCTTCCGACAGTTTCGTCAGCCGCTCGCTCTCGCGGATGGTGTGGTGGGCCATGGCGAGCGCGAAGTTGAGGCCCCAGTAGATGTCGACGTCGCTGCGATCGGGCAGGGATCTTCGCATCGCGCCGGCGAATTTGCGCAGATGGTCGATCTCGCGGTTCTTGATGCGGCGGATTGGCGGCACGGATTCGATCGAGGCGCGGATCATGAAGCGCGCCGCCGTCGAGCGCTGGTTCTCAGGGCCGAGGCAGCCGCGCAAGGTCGGGCCGACGAGGGCGCGCAGGATCACCTCGATCGGCGCGCGGCCGCCGCCTTCTTCTTCCGCCGCCTTCAATTCGCGCAGGCGCTCGCGGTTGGTGGCGATCGAGCGGGAGACGAACAGTTCCGCGATCAATTCGTCCTTCGATCCGAAGTGATAGTTCACCGCCGCGAGGTTGACATTGGCCTCCGCGACGATGTCGCGCAGCGTCACGTCGCCGAAGCCGCGATCGGCATAAAGCCGTTCGGCGGCGGCGAGAATGGCAGACCTCGTATGATCGCTGGCCATGACTCTTTATCCCGTCATTCCGGGGCGCGACATCGTCGCGAACCCGGAATCTCGCGCCGCAACTTCTGGATTCCGGGTTCGACGCTTCGCGTCGCCCCGGAATGACGAGTGGGCGCGAAGGGCCGAGGGAGTTGCAATTCAAACAGTTGTATGAAACTATCGTTTGAAGGCCGGGAAAAGTCAATCCGCAATCGGGACTCGTTCGCAACTGCGATCTGGTTCCTGTGCGCTTCGCAATCCGCGCATTCGCGCTTGCGGGCCGCATGCAGCGGGAGGACAGTCCGGCGCAAAACCGGTTCGAACGAGAGAAAACGAGGAGCGTCCCATGGATTTCGACCTGTCCCCCAAGCAGAAGGAATGGCTCGACCGCGTGCGGTCCTTCATGGCCAAGCACGTACGTCCCGCGGTGCCGGTCTATGACGAGCAGGATCGCAACGGCGAGCGCTGGAAGGTGATCCCGATCCTGGAGGACCTCAAGAAGAAGGCGAAGGCCGAAGGCCTCTGGAACATGTTCATGCCTCCGTCCGAGCATGAGGACGATGAATTCCGCGGCGCGGGATTGACCAATCTCGAATACGCGCTGCTTTCGGAAGAGATGGGCCGCGTCACCTGGGCCTCGGAAGTGTTCAACTGTTCCGCGCCCGACACCGGCAACATGGAAGTGTTCATCCGCTATGCCACCAAGGAGCAGAAGCGGAAATGGCTGCGGCCGCTGATGGACGGCGAGATCCGCTCGGCGTTCCTGATGACGGAACCGGCTGTGGCCTCGTCCGATGCCACCAACATCGAGACCCGCATCGAGAAGGACGGCGATCACTACGTCATCAACGGCCGCAAATGGTGGTCGTCCGGCGTCGGCGATCCCCGCTGCAAGATCGCGATCCTGATGGGCAAGACCGATCCGAAGGCCGCCAAGCACCAGCAGCAGTCGCAGATCCTGGTTCCGCTCGACACGCCAGGCATCAAGGTCGAGAAGATGCTCCCCGTCTTCGGCTTCGACGACGCGCCGCACGGCCACGCCCAGGTGCTGCTCGACAATGTGCGGGTGCCGAAGGAGAACATCCTGCTCGGCGAAGGCCGCGGCTTCGAGATCGCGCAGGGCCGCCTTGGCCCCGGCCGCATCCATCACTGCATGCGCACCATCGGCAAGGCCGAGGAGGCGCTGGAGAAGATGGTGAAGCGGCTCTCCTCGCGCACCGCGTTCGGCAAGAAGATCATCGAGCATTCGGTGTGGGAGCAGCGCATCGGCGAGGCGCGCACCGACATCGAGATGAACCGTCTGCTGTGCCTCAAGGCCGCCGACATGATGGATAAGGTCGGCAACAAGGCGGCGCAGCTCGAGATCGCCATGATCAAGGTCGCAGGCCCCAACATGGCGCTGAAGATCATCGATCAGGCGATCCAGGCCTTTGGCGGCGCCGGTGTCTCCGACGAGGCCGGCCTTGCCAAGGACTACGCCCACATCCGCACGCTCCGTCTCGCTGACGGTCCGGACGAGGTGCACAACCGCGCCATTGCCAGACTTGAAGTTCGGAAGTATGCAAACTCTTCCACGCACTAAAATGGGGGAGGGCACAAGTCGCTCTCCACGCCGTCATTCCGGGATGGTCCGAAGGACCCGACCCGGAATCTCGAGATTCCGGGTTCGCCTCTTCGAGGCGCCCCGGAATGACGGACAAAAGAATTGAGGGAGCGTCATCGTGGCCGACGGCGTCAGGAAAGACGAAGAGTTCTCGGGCACCAAGCCGGTCGAGGAGCGTCATCGTTTCGACGAGATGCGACTGGAAGCTTGGTTGCGCGACAACGTCGAGGGCTATGAGGGCCCGCTGGTCGTCCTCCAGTTCAAGGGCGGCCAGTCCAACCCGACCTACCGGCTGAACACGCCGAAGCGCTCCTACGTGATGCGCCGAAAGCCGTTCGGCAAACTCCTGCCGTCGGCGCATGCGGTCGACCGCGAGTACCGCGTGATCGCGGCGCTTGGAAAACAGGGCTTTCCGGTCGCGCATGCCTATGCGCTGTGCCAGGACGACGGCGTCATCGGTGCCGCCTTCTACATCATGTCGATGGAGGACGGCCGGGTGTTCTGGGATCCGGCGCTGCCGAGCCAGACGCCGGAGGACCGCCGAAAAATCTTCACCAGCAAGATTGAGACGCTGGCCAAGCTCCACATGTTTGATCCCGTCGCGATCGGCCTCGGCGAGTTCGGCAAGCCCGGCAATTATTTCGCGCGGCAGATCGATCGCTGGACCAAGCAGTATCGCGCGTCCGAGACCCAGCACATTCCGGAGTTCGAGAAGGTCGCCGAATGGCTGCCGAAGACCGTGCCGGAACAGGCGCGCGTCTCGATCGTCCACGGCGACTATCGCCTCGACAACATGATTTTCCACGCGACGGAACCGCGTGTGCAGGCCGTGCTGGATTGGGAGCTGTCGACGCTCGGCGATCCCATGGCCGACTTCACCTATCTGCTCATGCAGTGGATCATGCCGGGCCTGCAGGGCGTCGATCTCAAGGCGCTGAACATACCGAGCCTGGAGGAGGCCGCGCAGATCTACTGCAACGCGACCGGGATGAGCGTGCCCGATCTCAACTGGTACTTCTCCTACAACCTGTTCCGTCTCGCCGGCATCACGCAAGGTATTGCGGGGCGCATCCGCGACGGCACCGCCGCCAACGCCAAGGCGCTTGAATCCGCCAAGCGCACCGTGCCGCTGTCGCAGGCGTCATGGGAATACGCGCAGAAGGCGGGGGCGGTTTGAGGAACTATGAAGGCGCGGTCGATGGCCGCGCTTTTTTTCACATTCCTCTACACGCTCCGCGTCATTGCCCGCCTTGTGCGCAATTGCGCACTGGGGCGGGCAATCCGGTATTCCAGAGCCGGCAGTGCCTGAACCGAGCCGCCGCGGCGTACTGGATGCCGCGGTCAAGCCAGGGCATGACAGCGAGGTTGCGGTGACGTAAGCTCGCGACATGATCGACCACACCACCCTCATCGCCTACATCCTCATCGTGCTCGGCTTCGTCTTCATTCCCGGTCCGGCCACGCTCCTCACCATGGCGCGGGCCGCAAGCTCCGGAACGAAGGTGGGTATCGCGACGGGCGCGGGGATTGCGGCGGGTGACGTGATTCACACCAGCATGGCGATCGTCGGCCTGTCGGCGATCATCGCCACTTCGGCGCTCCTGTTCAGCATCGTCAAATATGCTGGGGCCGCGTTCCTGATCTATCTCGGCATTCGCGCCATGCTCGACAAGGCACCGATCGAGCTGAATGGCGGAGCGCCCACGATCAGCGCAGGTCGCGCATTCCGCGAGGCCGTGCTGACCGAGGTGCTCAATCCCAAGACCGCGCTGTTCTTCCTGGCGTTCCTGCCGCAATTCGTCCGGCCGGAACACGGCGCGACCGCGCTTCAGCTTGCGGTCCTCGGCATCGTCTTCGTGCTGCTCGGCCTGTTGAGCACCGTCGTGTTCGCCGTGGGTGCCGGTCGTCTCGGCAATTTCCTGCGCCGCCATCCGGCCGTCGTGAAGTGGCAGGGCAAGGTGGTTGGGACCATCTACTGCGCCGTCGGCGTGCGGCTGGCGTTGCAGGAGCGCTGAGGCGCGGTGCGCTCCCGTAGCCCGGATGAGCGCAGCGATATCCGGGACAGTGGTCCCGCATGTCGCTTCGCTCATGCGGGCTATACGCCGTCCCCACACTCTCTAACGTCATTGCCCGCGAAGGTGGGCAATCCAGTATTCCAGAGGCGGTCGTGGTTGAACCGAGAGGCCGCGGCGTACCCGATGCTCCGGTCAAGCCGGGGCATGACAGCTGGGTGAGTAAGTCGCTTTACCCGCTCTCGGTGACTAGGAAATGTAGTCTTCGAACTCCCATTTTCCGAGGCGGCTCAGTTTTTCTGCCACTTCCTTCCAGGAGGTTCCCGAGCATTCAGCACAATAGGCTTCGACGAACGCTTGGAGCCGAGGATAGTCGTATTGCTTCACGAAGACATGGTGCCGTCCGATCGTGAGGTCATCCTCCATGTTCGAACTGAACCAGTCGGGCGTGCAGAGCATAAAGTCAAAGGACTCTTGTCCTGGTCCATCGGCGGGACCGACGATAGCCATTACCAGGATTCCAAAAGGCCCGCTCGGCGAGAACGCCTCAAGCGGATCCGCGTCAGGACTGTGCAGAAATCTCAGTTTGGCAGTAACCATGGGCGGACCATCGTGTGTAGTTTCGTAGGGTGAGCAAAAGCGCGTAGCGCTGGGCCCACCACCTCTCGGCGACGTGGTAACAATGGTGGGCACGCTTCGCTTTGCCCACCCTACGGCGACTGCCCCGGCGGAACGACTCTGGATTGCTTCGCTTCGCTCGCAATGACGAAGAGAAGCCTTACCCCTTCGCGCAATGCGCGATCAGCTTCTCGACGAACCCCGCGCATTTCAACAGCTCCGACATCTCCACGAACTCATCCGGCGTGTGCGCCTGTGCGATCGCGCCGGGGCCGATCACGACCGAGGGGATACCGGCCATGCTGGCAAACAGGCTCGCCTCGGTGCCGAAGGCGACCTTGGCGTGGTCGTTGCGCCCCGCGAGGCTCTTGGCCAGCGTGACGATTGTCGCATCGGCGGCGGTGTCGAGCGCGGGATAGTCGAGGATCTCCTCGAAATCGATGCCGCATTCCGGATGCCGCGCCTTCATCGCCGGCTCGATCTCGGCCTTGGCCCAGGCGACGATCGCATCCGTCACCTCGCGCGACTCGGTGATGCCGATGCCGCGGCATTCGAAATCCACCGTGCAGGTATCGGGCACGATGTTCAGCGCGGCGCCGCCATGCACGATGCTGGTGAGCAGCGTCGAGTGCGGCACGTCGTAGAGGCTGTCGGTCGATTTCTTGCCAGCGAGCAGCACGGCGCGGCGGCGGATCTCGACGATCAGTTCGGCGGCATATTCGATCGCATTGACGCCGTCGGGCGCGATCGAGGAGTGGCGGGCAAGACCGCGGAAGGTGGCGCGCACGCCGTGCTTGCCCTTGTGGCCGATGATGACCTGCATCTGCGTCGGTTCGCCGATGAAAGCGCCGAGCGGCCTGACCTTCTTCCTGGCGACCTCGCCGAGCATCGGCCGCACGCCGACACAGCCGATCTCCTCGTCATAGGAGATCGCCAGGTGAATCGGCGTCTTGAGCCTGGCCTCCACCATGTCAGGCACCATGGCGAGGCACACCGCGACAAAACCCTTCATGTCGGTGGTGCCGCGGCCGTAGAGCCTGCCGTCGCGCTCGACCAGCTTGAACGGATCGTGGCTCCAGTCCTGGCCCACGACCGGAACGACGTCGGTATGGCCCGACAGCACGAGGCCCGGGCGGTCCTCCGGCCCGATCGTGACCCACAGCGAGGCTTTCTGTCCGGTCTCGTCGACGATGCGCTCAAAGCCGACGCCGAGCGCCGCGAGATAGCTTTCGATATGGGCGATCAGGGGCAGGTTGGTGCGGTCGCTGATGGTGTCGAAGCCGACGAGGTCGGCGAGGAGCTTGCGAATCCGGTCGGGTCTTGTGTCCAGCATTCTCGGGATCATGTGATGGGAGGGATCGTGGTCGGCTCTGCCGCCTGCACGAACCAT
This sequence comes from Bradyrhizobium sp. 1200_D9_N1_1, assembly GCF_052075915.1. Classification (NCBI taxonomy): domain Bacteria; kingdom Pseudomonadati; phylum Pseudomonadota; class Alphaproteobacteria; order Hyphomicrobiales; family Nitrobacteraceae; genus Bradyrhizobium; species Bradyrhizobium sp. 1200_D9_N1_1. The sequence continues at coordinate 4,034,361 of NZ_CP197226.1, forward strand.
ACCAACGGAACGGCACGACGTGCAAACCCGCCGGGCAGGGGGCGAGCCCGCTCGGCCGTCCGAATGCGCTCAGTTCTTCTGGGTCGCGTTCTTCTTGGCCGGCGCGGGCGCCGGCGCCGCGGCGGTTTCCGGCGGCGCCTGCGGTGTCGCAACCGAAATGCCGTAGGGCCGCCACTGGTTGGCAACGTTCTGGAAGGTGAGGTCGAAATTGATCTGGAGCGGGCGGGTCGGAAAGAACCCTGTCAGCCGCAGCATCTTGTTGGGATCGAGATAAGGCGGCGTCGAGAGCTGCGGCGCGGCAAGCGCCACCGAGAACAGGTCGAAATTCCGCCGCCGCAGGTCGGTGAATCCCAGCGCGAGGTCGGCGGCGCTGTTCCTGGCCTGGAAGTCGGGCGCGGCGAGATCGCGCAGCACCGAATAGTTGCCGGAGCGGTTGGCATCGTTCAGCGTCAGCAGCGTCGAGCGGATCAGGTACAGCGCCTGCTCGGCGCTGACGGGAAGCTGTGGCTGTTTGGCGGCGGCCTTGTCGTCCTCGGCGCTGATCGGGTTCATCACGATCGGCGACAAGGCGATCACCACGCCCAAAGCGAGGCCGAGATATTTCCGCGAGCGCACGGCCCAACCCAGCCTCACCATCCGGGCCTGACCCCGACACGCGCGCCGAATCCCATCGATCCAGGTCGGGCTCCCACACCCGAGCCAATAAAAACATGCATCGCTATTCCTCAGACCAACCGAGCCCAACGACACTAGCGGTTCGATCAAACGGAATCTGTCACCGTCCGGCAACATCCGGACACGCGAAGTTGTCGCGGCCCGCAAGATCGGTCGGTAACATCATCCTCAGTTCAGCGTCCACGACGCGCCGGCCCTGACGCCGATGGCGCCTTGCTGTGCGGCCGTGAATGCCGCGTTGAAGCGCATGGCGTCCGAATAGGAATAGCCGAGGCCGACCGCGAGGCCGGATTGTCCCTGGAAATTGCCGAAGCCGCCGGAGACCGAGATCTTGCCGGGGCGAGGATCGAATTGCAGGCTGGACGCCGCGAGCGCCAACGCCACGCCGCCGCGCGACTCCCGTGTCAGGTTGTCGACGCGGCCGTTGAGGGCGGCCAGTTGGGAGTTGATTCCGTTGATGTCGCCGGCGGAGGCAAGTCCGAGGCCAGCCAGCGAGGTGGTCGCCAGATTGCCGGCCGCGTCCGATGTGACGAGCTGTGTCGGTCCCGACTGCGCCGCCTTGCTCGCAGCCGAGGTGATGCCGCTCATCGTGTAGGTGCTGCTGGCGGTGCCGACTGCGACCTGGTTGCTCCGCGTCGTGGTCGCGCCGCTGCCGATCGCGACCGAGTTGTCGAAATTCGCGCCGGCGCCGGTGCCCATCGCGATCGTGTTGATGCCGGTAGCGCCCGTGCCATTGCCGATCGCGACAGAGGACGCGCCGGAGACGGTGCTGTTGTTGCCCATCACCACGGCATTGGTGGCGTTGACGGTGTTGCCGCTGCCGAACACGGAGGAGCCGGCGGCGCTGGACGTTGCCGCAATGGTGTTGTTCGAGCCGACCAGCTGGATGTTGTCGCCGCGACCCGCCACATTGGACCCGTTCACCGTGTTGTTGTCGCCGAACACCAAACTGTTGTTGCCGTTGACGATGTTGGGATCGCCGATGGCGAACGTGCCGTTACCGCGGACGTTCTGTCCGGTGCCAAAGGCGCCGCTGTTATTGCCGCTGACGTTGTTGAAGGAGCCAACAGCCGCGCTGTTGCTGCCGGTGACGGTGCTGAAGGAGCCGACAGCCGCGTTGTTGCCGCCGGCGATGCCGATACTGGAGCCGAAGGCCGCGGTGTTGTCGCCGGTGACGCCGTTGCCGGAGCCGACAACCGCGCCGTTGTTGCCGGCGACGACGTTGTTGGAGCCGACGGCCGCGTAGTTGGTGCCGTTGATGGCGTTGCCGGAGCCGAGGGCCCCACTGCCGTCGCCGTTGACGGCGTTGGTCGAGCCTACGGCGGCGCTGTTGTTGCCGGTGGCGGTGTTGTTGGTGCCGAGCGCGGCACTGTTGCCGCCGTTGGCGGTGTTGCCGAGGCCAAATGCGCTGCTCTGACTGCCGAACGCGTGGGCATTGGCGCCGAACGCCGACGAATTCGTACCGGTGGCGATTGAATTGGAACCCACGGCCGTATTGCTCAAGTTGTTGCCATTGGCAGCGGCGTTCACGCCGATTGCGATGTTGGTCCCATTGTTGCCGCTGGCATTGGCATGGTCGCCCGTGGCGACGTTCTTTCCGCCGATCCCGGCGGCGTTGGCGCCGAAGCCGGTCGCCACGCTCGTGCCGGAATCGCCGGCGGCGCTGGCGCCGTTGCCGATTGCGACGTTGTTGCTGTTGTCGCCGGTCGCGCTTGCATTCACGCCCGCGGCGAAGTTCGAGCTGGCGTCTCCGCTGGCGTCGGAGTTGACGCCGGCGGCGAAATTGGCGCTAACGAGGCCAAAGGCGTTGGCGTTCGGTCCACAGGCGAAGTTGGTGCTGGCGAGACCGCCCGCGGAGGCGCCCATCGTCGCACCGCCGGACGTGGCGCAGACGAACTGCGCTGTCGCCGGCCGTTTTCCGGACAGCAGACAAAGCGCTGACAAAGCAAAGACCGCGACCAGGCGCACAATGCGGACCGGGCAGGATCGGCCTCGGGCATTGGATGCGCGCCACCTGCGATCCTCGGTTGATCGATACGCTGTCAGCCCCGCCCAATTCAACATCATGTCGCTCTCGCCCATGCCCGCAGCAGGGGCGTCGTCCTCGTTGCGGCACGCTATCGCGATGCGAATGTCGTGCTGCATCGGGCCGAGGCCTGCGACTGCAATGATTTGTGGCTGACGAAATTATCGCCCCGACCGGTCCGCCTCTACCGCTTGGCACGCAACCACATTGCGTCTATTGCAAATTATTGCCGGAAGATGCGCCGTTCTTCTTCCGTGTTATTTTTTCGTTTGCAACTGTGGGGCGGGGGGATGTCGGTCTTTCAGAGCCTGATTTTCGATACGACTGTGCTTGACGGCATTACCGATCCCGCCATTCGCGCTCGCGTGTGGGCCGTGTGTTTCGAGCAGATCGTCACCGGCATGGACATGGGGTTTTCCGAGGGGGATGCCCGCATCATCGGGACGCACAAATTCCTCATGAACGAGACGGTCGCGCTGGGGGAGATGTTCAGCTCCTCCTTTATCGGCGCGCGGACCAAAAAGCACATCAACCGCGACGACGAGGACCATGTCTATCTGAGCTTCAACATCGGCGCGACAACTCATATCGGCCGCCAGCTCGGGCGCGAGATCGATGTCCAGCCGGGACAGGCGGGGCTGCTCGTACTGGACGCGAGCACACAGGCCATTGCCCCGAACAACGGCCATTGCATCAGCCTGAAATTGCCGAACGCGATCTTCAGGGAGTGGGGCTTGTCCCCGGTCGACCTGGCCTGCCGCCCGCTCGATTGCACCGGTGCCGACTATCAGCTCCTGACCGGCTATGCGCGGCTGTTGATCGCGAACGGGGCGGGGCTGGACGAAGGCGGCGCCGCGGAGGCGACGCAGCACCTGATCAAGCTCACTGGCCGCTGGCTCGGCGCCAGGGACGGCGTGCAGGGAGTGGACGGTGAGGAGGCCGTCTACCGCGCGCGGCTCGCCTTGGTTCGGCAGACGATCAGCAAGCAGGCGTTCGATCCCGAGGTCAGCCTCGAGCGGGTGGCTCGGCGGCTCGGCATGCCCTCGCGCACCGTGCAGCACATGCTGGCGAAGGCCGGCGAGAGCTTCTCGCAGGTGGTGATGGCGGCGCGGCTGCGGCGGGCCCGCGTTCATCTGCTCGATCCCGTCTACGCCGATCTGTCGGTCGCGGACATTGCGTTCCGCTGCGGCTTTCTCGACGTCTCGAGCTTCTACCGCGCGTTTCGCGCCGCCTATAACGTCACGCCGAAATCGCTGCGCGAGCAGGCCGGGACGATCCCACCGGAATAAGGCGGGCCGCCGGCGCCATCCGGGCCACAAGACCTTGCGTTGCCTCTCGGGCAAGACACGCAAGATGGCGGTCAACGCCCATCGTCTAAAATATTCCACTTTACCGAAATTCGGAAACGGCGTATGTGTCGCCTCACTCCGGCCCAGGGAAGAGGGGCGTATCGCGATCGTCACGAACGCGGGCCGGGCGGCGGTGGACGTGGGTCACATCGGCGCGAAAGGCATCGCAGGGCGGAGAGCCGTGAGCGAAACCATCGCGCGCACGACCGGTGTGATCGGCGTACGGCCAAATCGTGTCGTCCTGGCGCCCGGGGTCTGTGCGCCAAGTCCTGCGGTGATGTGTGCGGCCCGACCGGACCGCGCGCGTCAGCCATCCGCAGGGCGACGGGGGCAATAGTGCATCGCTCCCCGGGGAGAGCACGACATAAGCTGTTCCAACCACTGCGCAGGGAAGGCCGGGATGTCTCGGTTGCCCTGTTTCCCCGCTGTGCATCGTAGCGCAATCTGCACCTCGCATGGCGGTCAATGGGAGCCAGCCGGCTCCCGGTCTTCCCTGCGCCCTCTTTCATTGGGCGTGACGCGACGAAGCAAAGCTCGGGCGAAACAGGCCGCGAGAGGGTGAAGGTGTGTCTGCGATGGGAATGCGAGTTGAAAGAGCGACGCCGTCTCCCACACTCCGTCATTGCGAGCGCAGCGAAGCAATCCAGAATCCCTCCGCACCCCGGTCAGCGTTGCCGAAGCGCGATGTGGCCACCAGCGTTCGCAGCAACCAAGTTCGGCGGCTATGGGTCCTGGCTTGCGCCAGGACGACAGCGAGGGTGTTGCCGCGGTCTCGCGCAAAACGCCGGTCCGAAAATGGCCGGCTCGCCCGGCCATCATCAACGTAGAGAACGACTTTGCTAAACCGGCTTGCCCGCATACGGCATCGACGCCGTCAGACCGCCGTCCACCGGGAACGCCTGGCCGTTGACATACGAGGCTTCGTCGCTGGCCAGGAACAATCCCATCGCCGCGAGCTCGTGCGGCTGGCCGGGGCGCTTCAGCGGGTTGAGCTGGCCGATCTTGTCGGCGGTGCCGCGCTCCTTGGCGCGGTCGAAGATCGGTTTCGTCATGCCGGTTTCGATCAGGCCGGGGCAGACCGCGTTGATGCGCACGCCGGTGCCGGAGAGCGAATAGGCCGTGGTCTGCACCAGGCTGATCACGCCGGCCTTGCTCGCGGCATAGGGATGACCGCTGGCGCCGGCCTTGAGGCCGGCGACCGACGCCGTCAGCACGATTGCGCCGGACTGCTGCTTCACCATGTGCGGCATCGCGTGCTTCACCGCGAGGAACGGACCGATCAGGTTGACGCGCAGCACCTCCTGCCAGTGTTCCACGGTTTGCTCGCCGAGCGGGATGAGCCCGCCGGAGACGCCGGCATTGGCCCAGATCACGTCGAGCCGGCCGTGCGTCTTCACCGCCCTGTCGATGACGGCGATCACGTCCTTCTCGGAACCCGCATCCGCGACCATCGCTTCCGCGACACCGCCGGCCTTCTTCACCTCCTCGACGGTCTCCTTCACCGCCTCGGTGCGATCGACCGCAATCAGCCTGGCGCCTTCCCTGGTGAACAGCAGCGCTGCGGCGCGACCGATGCCGCTGCCGGCGCCGGTGATGATGACGGATTTGTCTTGCAGACGGCCCATGCGTTTCTCCCTTTGACGTGTGCGCGACGCTTGCCGCGCGACGGAATTTCAAACAAGATTTCAAACGGTAAAGTGTCTTGAGACACGTTCACACCTGACGTACAGCGACATCACACGGGATGGAAGGGTTTCGATGGCAGGCGCAGACAAGCCGAATGTGGTCACGACACGGTGGTGGTGGGTCCGTCACGCGCCGGTGCGCAATGACGGCGGCAATATCTACGGTCAGAGCGACATCGCCTGCGACACCAGCGATACCTACGTGTTCAATGCTGTCGCCAAGGTGCTGCCACGCAAGGCGGTCTGGTATTCGAGCAATCTGATGCGGACGCATCAAACGGCCGAAGCGATCTGGGCGGCCGGCTTTCCAAGGCCTGCGTCCATGACGTGGGAAGCGGACCTCGCCGAGCAGAATCTCGGCCGTTGGCAGGGCATGAACCGCGCCCAGTTCATCGCCAGCCGTCCGGTCGGCACGAGCTGGTTCGCCGACATCAACGAGCCCGCGCCCGGCGGCGAAAGCTTCATGGATCTCTACAACCGCACGCGCCGCACCATCGAGCGGATCAACACGGAGGCGGCGGGGCAGGACATCATCGCGGTCGCGCATGGCGGCACCATTAAGGCCGCGCTGGGGCTCGCGCTCGACGGCCAACCGGAGCGGGGGCTGTCGTTCGACATCGACAATTGCTCGGTGACGCGGCTCGACTATTTTGCGAGTCCCGAGCGCACGGTCTGGCGGCTGCCGATGGTCAATCAGCAGCCGTGGATCGCAGATGATGCGCACGCGGCGATGCATCAGCTGGCGGGGCCGGAAGTCAAGAAGCTCGCCTGAGCAAGCTGTCATTCCGGGACGGTCCGCAGGACCGGACCCGGAATCTCGAGATTCTCAGGTGCGCAACCGCGCACCATAGGTCGATGCTTCGCATCGCCTCGGAACGACACTGAATACGTAAATCAATCTGGGAGAGAAACATGACCTTGTTCGACATGAAGGGGAAAGTCGCCGTCATCACAGGCTCGACGCGCGGCATCGGGCTTGCGATCGCCGAACGCATGGCCGAGCACGGCGCCAAAGTCGTGATTTCCTCACGCAAGGCCGACGTCTGCGACCAGGTAGCCAAGGGCATCAACGACAGGTTCGACAAGGGCACCGCGGTCGCGATCGCGGCCAACATCTCCTCGAAGGAAAATCTGCAAAACCTGATCGACGAGAGCAATCGAGCGTTCGGCAAGATCGACGTGCTGGTCTGCAACGCGGCGTCGAACCCGTATTACGGTCCGCTCGCCGGCATCTCCGACGATCAGTTCCGCAAGATCCTCGACAACAACATCGTCGCCAACAACTGGCTGATCTCGATGGTGGTGCCGCAGATGATCGAGCGCAAGGACGGCTCGATCATCATCGTGTCCTCGATCGGCGGCCTCAAAGGCTCGACCATCCTCGGCGCCTACGCGATCTCGAAGGCCGCCGACATGCAGCTCGCGCGCAACCTCGCCTGCGAATACGGCAAGCACAACATCCGCGTGAACTGCATCGCGCCCGGCCTTATCAAGACCGATTTCGCCAAGGCGCTGTGGGACAATCCGGAGAACCTGAAGGCCTCGACCTCGCGCTCGCCGCTGCTCCGCATCGGCATCCCCGACGAGATCGCCGGCGCGGCGGTGTTCCTGGGCTCGAAGGCCGGCGACTTCATGACCGGCCAGACCATGGTGATCGACGGCGGCGCGACAATCAGTTGAATTGTGAGATCAGGCCGAGGTGTGGCCGCGGCACATGCTGCGCTCCCTCTCCCGCAAGCGGGAGAGGTTACACCGAGCTTGCCGCTCGATCGTTCAATTCAAGCAGCATCTGAGGTCAATCCACCGCCGCGTAAACCAGATCCCGCACCAGCGTGCGCGTGTAGTCGCGCTGGCCCGGGCCCTGGCTCATGAACACCGCGAGCAGATCCTCCTTCGGGTCGATCCAGAAGAACGTTCCCGCAATGCCGCTCCAGAAATACTGGTCGACGCTGCCGGGGAAGGGCGCGATTCCGGCCTCGCGGCGCACGGCGAAGCCGAGGCCGAAGCCGTGGCCGGGCGAGAGCAGGGTGCCGTTGGTCTTCACCTCGGGCCCGAGGTGGTCGGAGGCCATCAGCTCCAGCGTCTTGCGGCCGATGATCCTGTTGCCGTCGAGCGTGCCGCCGTTGCGCAACATCAGCGCGAAACGGGCGTAGTCCATCGTGGTGGAGACGAGGCCGCCGCCGCCGGATTCCATCACCGGCTGCTCCAGCATGTTGAACAGCGCGACCTTGTCGCCGGTCCAGGGATCGGCCGCGAACGGTTCGGCGAGCCGGCCCGCATTGGCCTCGGATGTCGAGAATCCGGTCTCGGCCATCTGGAGCGGCGCAAGCACGCGTTCGGCGAGGAAGGTGCCGAGCGACTTGCCGCTGACGACCTCGATGATGCGGCCGAGGATGTCGGTGGAGCGGCTGTAGTTGAACTCGTCGCCGGGTTGGCAGACCAGCGGGAAGCTCGCCACCAGTGCGGCGTGCTCGGCATTGGTGATCTTGCGGCTGCGCACCCGCGAGTCCTGGTAGATCTTGTGCACGGGCCCGTCGCCCTGGTGCTCGTAGGTGAGGCCAGAGGTGTGGCGGAGCAGGTCCTGCACCGTCATCGGCCGCTTCGGCGGAACCAGGTCCAGCTTGCCACCGCTGACGATCCCGACCTTCTGGTCGGCAAATTCCGGAATGAACTTGGCGACGGGATCGCCGAGCAGGAGGTGGCCGTCCTCGACCAGCGCCATGACGGCGACGGAGACGATCGGCTTGGTCATCGAGAAGATCCGGAAGATCGAATCAAGCGCCATCGGCGTTGATACGGCCGGGCTCTGGCGGCCCAGCGCCTCGAACCAGCCGACCTGGCCGCGGCGGGCCACCAGCACGGTGATTCCGGGGACGGTGCCCTTGTCGATCTCGCGCTTGAAGGCGTCCGACATCGCCTGGAGGCGCGGCCGCGACAGGCCCAGTGTCTCGGGCTTGGCCTCGGGCAAAGGCGGTGTTTTCGGCGCGGTTGCGGGGCTAAGGGCGGCTGTCGCGGTCATGGTCACTCCCGGGGGCACATTATTGTCGGGAGCGAAATGTGGCCCAGAAGGTGCGGCACAAACAAGCGAAGCGGGCGCGCTTCTCCCTTGCAATCCGGCCGTCCCCTGTGCTTGAAAGCGGCCGTGATCCTAAGGCGACGCAGGGTCCGTAGGAGTGTAGCTCAATTGGTAGAGCACCGGTCTCCAAAACCGGGGGTCGCAGGTTCGAGCCCTGCCACTCCTGCCAAGCAATCTCAATGACTTAGCAGAAAATTGGCGATCTCGCGCTACCGGCAATTTCGAAGTAGGTGGCGCCTGGGTAGCGGCTCGATAGCTTCCCGCCAGTTCGAGCAGGGCATCGCGCTCCTCCAGGGAGGCGGCGCCGGCGGCCAATTCCCGGCACCGCCGCTCCATGCGCGCGAGCTCGTCGATGTCGTTCTGTTGCCGCCCCGTGCGGCCGATCAGACTCCCGGAAGCCATCCTTCGTCAAGGCAGTGCGTTGCTTCGGCCCGATCTCCAGATGCTCGATACGCCCTACGAGGCATGCCGCCTCGAATCGACGGAGGCGAGGCGGGCGTTGCGGTATCGAGCGCAAGCACGTCCTTCGGCCTGAGCGGAGCGGGGGTCTACAACACGGTAACGGACGAAGCCATCGAGGTCGGCCCCCAGGAACGTCACCCAACTATCCAAACGTAAAGCCCGCCGGTTCACGCCGGCGGGTTTGTCCACACCCACGACGCGCAGTAGCTCGCGCGCATTCCGGGGCCCAAGGGATTGACAACTTGACTCTGGCCTGCGCCGCGTTTCGATGGCGGCATGCCTCGTCCTGTCCGACATCACGTCTACGCCGGCAGCGAAGGGACGTCGTCGGCGATGCATCCCCGCCGGTGAAACCCACAATAGAGCGACTGAATGAAACTCTCGCGACCCGCTAGACAACACCGCCGAAGTCGATCCCCTCCCTGGCGAGCTTCTCGGCCTCCTCGGCGGACGTGGCCGGCTTCGTATCGAGATAGGAATGCTCAGACGCCGGAAGGATGGTGCGGATGTTCTGGCCGTCTGTCCGCGTGATACGGGCAATCCAACGCTTATGGCCCTGCTCAAATCGCTGGATATGGTACTGCTTGTACGTAATCATGACTCGTGACGCTACGAATGTTGAACAGCCGCCACTCTAGTTAATCTGCCCCTGCCGCACAACGAATTGTTGAAAATCAGTTAATTCCCGTCGGCGCAAAACCGGCCCGCCAGCGTCAACCGGCGGCTCACTTCTTCACACCCACGACAGGCAGTAGTTTGACGCCATTCCGCACCGCTAGGAATCGACGATTTGACTCTGGCCTGAGACGTATCGCAGTTTCTGCGTCAACTTGCCGAGGTCACCATCAAGCCAGGGCCGATCGCGCGGATAACGCCGCTCGATCGCCCGAAAGCGGATGCGATGCCTAGCCGCTGACCTGCCGCTTCCAGATCGCCTCGGCGAGCGCGATGTCGGCCACCGAATCTTGGCCGGACGCCAGGGGCGTTCCTTGTTCGACAATATCGGCGACGAAAGCGTCGGCCTGACGCCGAAACGCCCAACTCCCTTCGCGCACCAGCCGCGTGCGTTGTCCGCCTTGGTCGAGAATGACCTCCGCCTCCTGCTCGGCAAAGGGCGGGGGCAGTTCGATGGTCAATGCGCCCCGCTCGAAATCGATCGTCAATCCCTCGCGCCACGCACCTTCGGATCCATTCACCAGATCCAGCGCGCACGCGACGCCGTCGAAGTCGAGGGCTATGCGCGCCGCGCCCGCGATCTCGACGGTGCTTTCGGCGACTGCCGGCGACGATCCGAGCAGGTAGCGCGCCAGATTGATGATATGGCTGAACACGTTCAGAAAATTATCGTAGCCGGGCCGCATCGCGCTCGGCATCCAATCGGGGCCATCCTGCCAGAGCTCGAGCCCGTCCGGCCGGGTTTCGCCGGTCATGACGAAATTGTCGTGTGATCGGCCGGTGTCGCCGCCGAAGCACCAGCCCCTTGCTCCGACAACGCATCCGAGCGAACCGTCTGTGCGCAAACGGGCCAGCTCGGCCAATGCGCGCGCTACGCCGGCGTCGTGACGCTTCATGTAGCCGATGCTGTAGACGAGGCGCTGCCGCCGCGCAGCCTCGACCAGCGACGCGGCCTGAACCGTCGTGTAGGCCATCGGCTTCTCCGACAGCACGTGCCGGCCGCTGTTCAACGCATCCAGCACGATCGGGCCGGTGGCGCGGCGCTTGGTCACGACGACGACGGCGGATACCCCGCTGTCTGCGAGCAGTTCCCGGTGCGTGCCGTAGACCCGCGAGATGCCGAATTTCTGCGCCGCGGCGGTTGCCAGGTCAGGTCGGAGATCTGCAATCGCAACGACGCGGCAGGCGGGATTGGCGACGAAATTGGCGAGGTGGCACATCTGGCCGACCATGCCCGTTCCGATGATGCCAATGCCTGGCCTCACTTGCTACGATCCCTCGATGCGCTTCCGGACGACGAGGAAATGCGCCGGCTGCCCCCAGGTGTTGATGAACGTCTGGTCGAACTGGGTGTGGGCGGCGATCGCGGACGCATCGCGCCGTCCGATCGCGCTGAAGATGCGATGGAAACTGTCGAGCGTTGCGGTGATGGCTTCGATGTCGGAAGCATCGTCGGCGAGAATGTCCGTCGTCAGGATCATCTCGCGTAACGAGGCGAGGCTGGTGATCACGCGGGGCAGGCTGTCGCCGAAGGGCTCGTCGATCATCCTGTCCACATCGAGCACCAGAGCTTCGATCGAAGCCGAGATCGCGCTCACCGCGTCGGCCTTGCCGACCAGATAAAGCTTTCGTCCCCCGAGGAAGCTCAGACGGCTGCGGTCGAGATGGCGTGTGGCGCGACGCAGCTTCTCGTCCGCCGACAGGACCTTCTTGTGCCAGTAGACGTCCAGGCTGTCGCGATAGGCGGGCCATGCCGAATGGATGTCGAACCCCTGCTTATGCGCCGCCGTACAGAGGGCCTCCGCATCGAGGAAGTAGCGGTGCCGGACGAACGGATTCTCGAGCACGTCCATCAGCCAGGATTCGAAGCTGCGGGTGTGCGGAATGCTGTTCCACTTCGGCTCGAACAGCAGCTTCGCCGTCTCCAGCGCGGAGCGGCCCGTCAAGACCTTGCCGGCGGCATGGATCGCCTTGAGTGCAAGCTCGAAGAAGCCGCCATAACGTTCGTAATAGGAAACGACGGCGTGACCGTCCGGATTGAGCAACCGATGGAAGATGCCGAGCCATTTTTCGCTCGGCTGCACCGTGTAGATGAACCCTTCGGCGTCGATGACGTCGAAACGGCGGTCGCTGCGAAACCCCTCGACGTCGGATAATGCGAGTTCGCGAAGACGTTCCGCCTGGCCGAAATGCGCGAAGTAAGCCTCAATCTTCGGGTGCGCATGCCGGTTCGGTTCGGCGAGCGTCATGTTCGCGCCCCAGCCGGCAAACACCAGGGCGTTCTCACCGGAATCAGGACCGAATTCGAGAACCTCCGCATCGCGGAACAGCCGCGCAGGCAGCACCAGCTTGTCCGAAAAAAGCTCGCGACGCTGGCCGGCGTAGGCGGCGAGTTCGGCAGAGGATTTGAAATTGCCGAACGTTGGCAGGATGTCCTGGCGTTCGTAGTAGTTGAAGAGCTTGTCGTCAGCCATGCTGCGACCCTGCGGCCGCCTCGAGGCGATCGAGCTCGCTCCAGATATCGGAGGGCGCGAAGATGGAGACGATGTGCAGCGGACGCTTCACGTTTTCGCGCAGCCGGCTGCTGACCTTGGCTTCGTTCTCCTGGTTCACGGCAAGAAGGCAGACGAGCGGTTCGGACTTGCCAGCGAGATCCTCGGGCGATCGGATCGGAATCCCGGTGCCGGGCAGGAACAGTCCCTGACGCTCCTTCTGATCGTCGACCGAGAGATCGACGAGATCCGCAAGTTCGTGGGCATTGGTGAAGGTGCAGGCGCGGCAGCCCGCGCCGTAGATGGCGATCTCGGCGCCGCTGGCGCGGGCCTTGGCGAGAATCGGTCGCAGGCGGGCGCCATACTCCCTCGCGCGCTGGCCGAATTTCTCGCCGACGCCGGCGGGGGCGGGCGGTGGCGTCACGTCGCGCGTCGCACGGCGGGCCGCGATCGCGAGGGTGCCGCCGCTGAAATTGTATTTCTTCACGGACACCGCCTCGAAGCCGTGGCGCGCCAGCAGCGCGACCAGGGTCGGCTCGGTGAAATAGCTGACGTGCTCCTCCCAGAGGACTGAGAGGTCGCCGGCCGTCGAGCCCGGCGCGAAATCCGGCACGTCGATGAACAGCAGCCCGTCGTCGCTGAGCGCGATCTTCACGCAATCGAAAAAGTTCTCGAAATCGACAATGTGCTCCAGCACCTGGCGCGAGACGACGAGATCGAATTTGCCGGCCTGCGCCACGGCGTCGTGACACATCGCAGGGCTGATCATGTCGGCATAGACCTTGATGCCGCGCTCGCGGGCGATCTTGCCCGACACCGGGTTGGGCTCCACGCCGACCAAAACCTTCGCGCCGCGCTCGCGAAGCTTGTCCATGAACAGGCCGTCGTTGCAGCCGATCTCGAACACGGATTGATGATTCGAGAATTTCGCGATGGTATCGAGCTCGTCGACCTGGTGCGGCTCAGGCTTCCAGCTGCTGAAATTGTAGTTGAACTGGCGATACAGGATGTCGGGATCGATCGGCTTGACGATCTGCGGCAGACCGCAATCGCCGCAGGCGAGCACCTCGAACGGATACCGTTCCTCCTGCTCGTTCCGGCTGTGCCGGAGCCGATGCGCAATCGGCATCTGCCCGAGGTCGATGACCGGTCGAAGGTTGGTCGAATGGCAGAGGCGGCAATGGTCGGTCACTGGTTGTTCTCGCATTTGGCAGGTCTGACGAAGCGATGTTCAATGAAACCGGCGCGGCCCGCAATGAGATGGTCCCGGATACATCCAACCCGGGGTGCACGGCGCAGCCCTCTGGCCGTTGCGTCCTCAACCAATGCAGGTAGCAGTCGTCGGTAGGTCCCGCAAGACGCGCGGCAGTCCATTGAAGGGAAGCGGGTACGGCGTGGCTTCCGCCGTGTCGGCGGTCCCCAATGCGATCTTTCTGAAGTCGCGCGTAACGTAGGCAGCTTCATCGGGTAGGTCTTCCTCGAACGTTCAAGGCGGTATAGTCGAGTAGCGGTATCAGTCGAAATCTAACGTCCCGCCAGATGCTCCGCGGCGAGCACGCCAGTCTTCGCGACATAGTCCTGAACCGCGGCGGCATCGCTGCCATCCGGTGCCCAGTCGGGAAAAGCCGTGCGGGAGGGGTCGAAGGGACCGGCGGTGGTTTCGTGAAACACCAGCCACTCCGAGGTGATCAGAATCGAGTGGAAGACCTGTTCGGGCATCCGGTAGTAGCAGCGCTTGCCCTGGCCGTAGGGCGCCATCTCGAGCACGTCGCGAATGCGGCCGTCATCCTCGAAGATCACGACCTGCGCGGTGCCCTCGATCACGTGAAACGATTCAGGTTTGCCAATATGCTTGTGGGGCCGCACATAGGCCTCGCGATGATGCACGATCAGCATCTCATGCAGGCCGGACGAGGGATCGGGATGCGTGCACAGCCGGCTGCGCAGGCGCGGGTTGCCGGCGGCAATACGCTTCAGCTCCGCGATCGTGGCGTCGTCCGCCGTGACGATGGCGTCGTCCGAATAGTAGACTTCCGGATTTTGCGCGCGCAGCGAAGTCGGTGGGCGCGGACGCGCCGTCTCATTCGAAGAAGATGAACCCATGGTCGCCCCGATAGCCGCATTTATCGTAGATCCAGGCCCATGTGTCCGGGCCATGGAAGCTCAGGCAGGTGAGTTGCCAGTAGAGGAGATTTGCCTTCTCGCGCTCGTTGCGGAACGATTCCACCATCAGATATTTCGAGGCGCCGCGTCCGACACGCTCGATCTCCGACACCGCGCGGAAGACGTCCTCGAGTGGAAGGTTGTGCAGCACGCCGAGCGACACTACGAGATCGAAGCAGTGATCGGGGTAGGGCAGCTCGACGGCGCTGCCGACCCTCAACTGCGGCCGCACGTCCTCCTTGGCGTTGGCGATGCCATACTCGGAGACATCGATGCCGGCGATCGTGAGGTCGGGGACGAGTTGGGTGAACTCGTAGAGCAGATAGCCCTTGCCGCAACCGACATCGAGCACGCTCATGCCCGGCTTGATGCCGTAGCGGTCGATCAGGGTCTGGGCGAGCGGACGCCACCGTCCGTCGTAGCGATAGCCGCCATAGCCGTAACGGCGGTCGCCGTCCCAATAGTCGCGCCCCCATTGCCGCGCCACGGCGGCGGATTCGGCCTTGTCATGCTCGAGCACGCGCTGAACGTAGTCCCGCTTGGTCGATGCGTGCATCGGCTGGAGCAGGTTGATCTCGGTCATGATCGTCAACCGGTCCGCGGCATCGTCACAGGATGGTCGCGAATTTATTGACGAGCAGGATGTCCTCGACGGCCTGGATGTCTTTCTGCGACGAGAGCGTGATCTCCTCCACGGCCGCGTGCAGATCGCAGCCCTCGCGCAGCACGCGGTCGTAGATCGCCCGCCGCCGTGCCTCGTCGGGCGGCAGCATGAAGATGCTGTAAAGGATCAGGCCACGCAGCCGCGGCAGCTCATCCAAGATATCCTCGAGCACCATGTAGCTGCCGGGCATGGTGTGCTCGGCGGCGCTGAGCAGATAGTGCAGGTTCTTCCGCCGGGCATAGTCGCGGATCACGATGTTCTGGACGTGCTGCGGGGTACGGCTGCCGTTCAGCGGGCGGGCGCCGATATAGCCGCGATGGCCGGCTCGCTCAGCCATGGAAGCCTCCGGGCAGCTTGTATTGCATGCCGACCCGTGTCGCCGGGCGCAGCAGGATCGGTTCGAAGAATTCGCCGAAGCGCTTGTCTGCGTAGGGGGACATGATGCTCTTGAAGCGGCAGTTCATGCTCCAGCGTGTGCCGGGCTCCTCGTTGATGCGATTGCCGTGCATCAGGGTCTGGTTGAACAGCATCACGTGGCCGTAGGGGATCTCGATGAAGGTCGCGTGCGGCTTGATCGTCTTGTACAGCTCCTCGGCGCTGCGCAGGCTGGCCATCCGGTTCTGCATCTCGCCGTTCAGGGACGGCGGCAGCAGGTACATCGACTTGGTGCGGCGGACGTCGACCAGCGGCACCCACACCACGACCTCGAACGGCGAGTCCCCCGACCAGACGTCGGAATGGGTGGCGAGCAGCGATGAGCTGTCGCCGGGAAGCTGGATGCTGAGATTGACGCGGCGCTGCATGCAGAGCTCGTTGCCGACGATGGTCTCGATCGTCGAGCGCGCTAGACGGAAATAGGTCGGCCGGAACCAGGGCTCGGCGTTGAGGCCGTTGAAGACGTGCAGCCGCAATCCGTTGAGATCATCCACGTTCACGCGCGTGTGGATGGTGTCGAGCATCGCATAGGGATCGTTGCCGTGCGGCAGCTTGAGATAGTCCGCCGCGAGTTCGGCGGCGCGCCGCTGGATGCGGTCGAGCCCGGCGCGGTCGTCGGCCGGCGTGGTGACAAAACCATCGTCGATGAAGCGCTGCGCCAGCGCCTGCTCATCGGCCTCGAGGAAGTCCGTATCCGTCATGCGAAGTACTCCCGGGCGGTCGCGCAGATATAGCTGATATCGGCGGCCGAGAGGAACTGGTTGATGGGAAGGGTGAGGATCTGGTCGGCCTGCTGCTCGGTCACCGGAAATGCGCCGCGACCATGACCCAGATGCGCTGCCGCCGGCTGCAGGTGGATCGGGACCGGATAATGGATCGCGGTCTCGATGCCGTTGTCGGCAAGATATTTCTGGAAATCGTTGCGACGGTCGGTCTGCACGACGAAGGTGTGGAAGGTGTTGAACTCGATGTTGCGGCAGGGCGGAATGAACAGCGGCAGGCCCGCGAGCTCGGCGCGGTATTGCGCGGCGTTGCGCCGCCGGCGCTCGATCACCGAGGGCAGGTTGCGCAGGCGAATGCGAAGCAGCTCGGCCTGCAGCGTGTCGAGCCGCGATACGATGCCCCATTCCTGGACGTCGCTGCGGTTGATCAGACCGTGATTACGCAGTCGGCGAATTCGCGCGGCAAGCTCGGCGTCGGCGGTGACGAGGAAGCCGGCATCGCCCGCGGCATTGAGGTTCTTCAGCGGATGCGCGGAGAAGCAGCCGAAGGTTCCGATGGTGCCGCTCATTCGCCCGTCATAGGTCGAGCCGACGGCCTGCGCGCTATCCTCGATCACGGCGAGGGCGTGTTTGCTTGCGATCGCCATCAGCGGGTTCATGTCGGCCATGCGCCCGGTCAGGTGCACCGGCATGATCGCCTTGGTCCGCGGCGTGACGGCGGCCTCGACCGCGGCCGGATCGATGTTCTGGTCCGGCAGCACGTCCGCAAAGACCGGCGAGGCGCCGACTGCGATGATCGCGGCGGTCGATGCCACGAACGAATTCGGCGGGGTGATGACCTCGTCGCCGGGACCGATGTCGAGCGCCCTCATCGCGAGGATCAGCGCATCGGTGCCGGAATTCAGCGTCACGACATGCGGCGAGCCGAGATAGGCGGACAATTCCTCTTCGAGCTTTCCGACCGCCGCACCGCCGATGAAATCGCCGCGCTGGAACACGCCCTCGACCGCCTGCATGATCTCGGCGCGCTCTTCCTCGAATTGCGCCGGAAGGTTGACGTAACCGATGCGCCGGCGGCCGGTGTCAGCGTCCATGGCAGAACTTCCGAACAGTCTCGATGACGCGGTCCTGCTGCGCGCGTGTCAGGTGCTGGTCCACCGGGAAGCTGATGACTTCCTTGGCATGACGGTCGGTAACCGGGAACGTTCCCGGGGCGTAACCGAGATGCTTGAGGCCTTCCTGCTGATACAGCGGGATCGGATAGTGGATCTTGGCTTCGATGCCGTTGTCCAGGCAGTACTTGTAAAGCTCGTCGCGGCGTTCGGCGAACACCATGTAGAGGTGATAGACGTGCTTCACGTTGGGCCGGCGCGGCGGCACGCGCAGGCCGGGCAGGCCGGCGAGGCCTGCGTCGTAATAGGCCGCGTTCTCGATCCGGCGCCGCGTGATCTCGCTGGTCTGGCCGATCAGCCAGTTGCCGACGACGGCCTGCAAGGAATCGAGCCGCGAGTTGCAGCCGAGGATCGCGATCTCGTCGCGGTTCTTCATGCCGTGGTTGCGGATGAGCCGGAGCTTCTCGTTCATGCCGTCGTCATTGGTGACGACGACGCCGGCATCGCCCCAGACGTTCAGGTTCTTGAGCGGGTGCAGGGAAAAGCCGGCCGCGATGCCGTGGGTGCCGGAGCGCTTTCCCGCGAACTCAGACAGGATGCCCTGGCAGGCGTCCTCGACGACGGGGATGTTGTGGCGCTGCGCGATCGCCATCAGCTTGCCCATGTCGGTGACCTCGCCGGTCAACTGAACCGGCATGATCGCCTTGGTCTTCGCTGTGATCGCGGCTTCGACATAGTCGACGTTCATGCAGAACGAATCGTCGCAGTCGACCAGCACGGGCTTCGCCCCGGTCTCCGCGATGGCGCCGACGGTCGCGATGAACGTATTGGCGGCGGTGATGACTTCATCGCCATGGCCAATGCCGAGCGCCTTGAGCGGCAGTTTGAGCGCGTCGGTGCCCGATCCGACGCCGATGGCGTGGCGCACGCCGATCAGCTCGGCAAAGCGCTTCTCGAATTCGGCAACGGGCTTGCCAAGGGTGAAGTCCCCGGTCGCGACCAGCCGGCCGATCTCGGCCAGGATGGGGGCAGGATCGGAGAATTGCTCGAGCAGATAGGAATATCGAACGTCGTACATGTGGCCCGTCAGGTGGAATGGAGTTGAGGGGAGGCGGTGTGCGAGGCGGCAAGCGCGCGCTCGATCGAGGCGGCAATGGCGCCGGCGGAAAGCCCGTGCTTCTTCAGCAGCGAGTCCTGCGAGCCGTAATTGTGCATGAAGCTGTCCGGCAGCGACAGCCGCAGCATCGCCGGCAGGCCTGCCCCGAGCTTGTCGATCAGCGTCTCCGCGACCGCGCTGCCGAGGCCGCCGGACGGGACATGCTCCTCGAGAGTTGCCACAAGCTTGATGCCGCGGATCGCTTGCAGCAGCGCCCCGGTGTCGAGCGGCTTGACGGTATGCATGTGCAGGATGCCCGCGCGGACGCCTTGTGCCGCCAGCAGGTCGGCTGCAGCCAGCGCCCGCTGAAGCATGATTCCGGTGGTCACCATGAGGACGTCACCCGGCGGCCGCATCAGGATGGCCTTGCCGATCTCAAAGCCGTGCTCGGCCTTCGAGACGATGGCATCGCCGCCCTTGCCCAGGCGGATGTAGATCGGTCCCTTCCAGTCGAGGGTCTGCTCCATCATCCGCGCCGCCTCGTCGGCATCGCACGGGCAGACCACCGTCATGTTGGGCAGCGCCCGCATGATGGCGATGTCCTCGATCGCCTGGTGGGTGGGGCCGAGCGGCGCATAGACGAGCCCGCCGCCATTGGCGATCAGCCGCACCGGCAGATTGTGCAGGCAGAGGTCGACGGCGACCTGCTCGTAGCAGCGGCGAGTGAGGAATGTCGCGATGGTGTTGACGTAGGGCACGAAGCCTTCCATCGCGAGGCCAGCCGACATGCCGATGATGTGCGCTTCCGAGATGCCTTCGATCAGATGGCGCTTCGGAAACTCCTTGCTCATCGCGCGCAAGGTGCCCGCGCCGGGATCGGAGCCGATGTAAAGCACACGCTCGTCGCGCGCAGCGAGCTTGTGGACCATGTTCATGGCGGTGTTGCGCATGGGGTGCCGATCAAAAATCGCCGACAGCAACGCGTATCGCGTCGAGCTCGCTGTCGGTCAGCTTGTTCTTGTGATGCCAGTCGGCGTTGGATTCTGCGGCCGGCAGACCCTTGCCCTTGACGGTATGGCAGATGATCGCGGTGGGTTTCCCCGCAACGGGCGGGACTTGCTTCAGGACGGTGCGCAGGGCGCCGACGTCGTGGCCGTTGAGCTCCTGCACGGCAAAGCCGAAGCTGCGCCACTTGTCCGCAAGCGGCTCCAGCGGCAGCACGTAGTCGGTGGGCCCGTAGCTCTGGAGCTTGTTGTAGTCGATCAGCGCGACGAGGTTGTCGAGCCCGTGCTTGGCCGCGCCCATCGCCGCCTCCCACACCGATCCCTCGTTGATCTCGCCGTCGCCGAGCAGGACGAAGGTGCGGTAAGTGCGTTCGCGCATGCGTGCGGCGAGCGCAAGGCCGACACCGATCGACAGACCATGTCCAAGCGCGCCAGTCGAGGCCTCGACCCCAGGCACCATTCCGTATTCGGGATGTCCGCCCAGAATACTGTCCGGGCCGCAAAAGCCGTCCAGCTCCGACAGGGGGAAGAAGCCGCGATCGGCCAGGAGCGCGTAGAGCGCCAGACAACCGTGTCCCTTGCTGAGAATCGCGCGGTCGCGATTTGGATCGCGCGGGTTCTTCGGATCGATCCGCAGCACATCGTCGTAGAGCACGCGGACCATCTCGATCAGCGACAGGGCCGGACCGACATGTCCGCGTCCCGCCGAACGGACAGAACCGAGGACCAGGCGGCGCAGGTAAAGGCTGCGCTCGTCGAGCGTGCAGGTGAGGGCGGCTTCAGCGTGGGGTGAGATCTGGATCACGTTGGCAAATCGTTTGATGGAGCTGGCGGGCTTTGTCGAGCTGACCGGCGAGGCGGACCGTCAGGTCGCCACCTTGCGCAGCCAAGGCGCGCCGGGAGCGGCTTTCCGGCAAATAGGCATTCAGGACAATCAGGCACCAAATCGCTCCAAACAGAGGATACAGTACGTCAAGGCGGATCGCAAACGCGTCATC
Organism: Bradyrhizobium sp. 1200_D9_N1_1; assembly: GCF_052075915.1. Taxonomy (NCBI): domain Bacteria; kingdom Pseudomonadati; phylum Pseudomonadota; class Alphaproteobacteria; order Hyphomicrobiales; family Nitrobacteraceae; genus Bradyrhizobium; species Bradyrhizobium sp. 1200_D9_N1_1. The sequence goes on from NZ_CP197226.1 coordinate 4,054,995, forward strand.
CCTAGCCGCGAAGGCTTGCGCGAGGCGTTCGGTCAATCGATTTGCTTTGGCTTCAGGCAGATTGCTACCGGGGTGAATCGCGGTGTCCGACACCAGCTTGACCGGATCGTCCCAGCCGAAATATTCGAAGTCGATGAAGCGCAGCCGGCCGTCCGCGGCGCGCAGCGCATTGTGTAGTCCGAAATCCGACGGGCTCAACGCGCGATGCGCGGGCGCAAGGTCCGCTGCGGGATCCCGGCCGAGTTCCGCATAGCGCTGGCGGAGCCGCCGAATCGCGATGGCAGTGCTGGGAACCAGGCTGTCGTCCATGAACGCGCGCAGGTCCGGATGATCATCCGAGGCGCGCCTCAGTCCGTCCAGGCGCTGCCCGTACTGGGCGACGGCTTCCTCGGGCGAGAAGATGCTGGCCGAAGCGTTCCGCAAAGTTTGCGCGCCGTCGGCGTTGCGCAGTTTCTGCAACGCGATCAGGAAATCAGCCAGTTGATCGGCATCGCCGTCCTGAGGGCGCAGCACCGCCGCTTCGCCGTCGAACCATTGATACAGCGCGCAGAACGCACCCGAATCCTTCGCGATCGGGCGCGGTGTCGACATGATGCCGTGGCGCGACAGAAACGACAGCGCGTCATATTCCTGTCCCAGGCGGTCCCGCCCGTCGGACGGATAATGCTTGAGGGCGAGGGGCGGTCCCTCCGCCATCTCCAGCCGAAACACCCTGTTGTTACCGCCGGCCCGCGCCGGTTGGGCGGCCGCGACCCGCGCTCCGGCCAGGCGGCTGCCGATCGCCATTGCATCCGGCGCGCTGATCTCGGGCTCGCTCATTCCGCAAACACCTCGTGGCGGATGCCGGTCCATGTCGCGATCGGCTTGCAGTGTTCGGGGTGGGGAGGCTGCGAACGCGTGAACAGGATCGATCGCGTGCCCTTCGGAAAATGCGGTTGCTCGAAGACCTCAACGAGATCGTCGATGAAGATGTCGAGCTCCAGGCTCACGAGTCGCTCGACCTTGGCGGCCATCGTGTCCTCGAAATAAACGTCGCCGGCAGCCACTGCCGCATCCGCAGCGTCGATCAGGCCGGCACCACGCAGCCAGCCGCGCGCGGCTTCACGCAGGTCGGTATGGTCGGGATCCTGATGACCGAATCGGGTCTTGTGGCTGACGATGTACACCTTCGCGCCAGCCTGTCTGCACGCCGCCAGGAATTCCCGCACGCCCGGATAGATTTCGGCGCCGCCAATGCCATTGCCGTAGACGAAGCCTTGCAGCCCTTGCCAAGCGAGCTCGCCGCCAGTGCGGGATCGCAGATGATCCCGCACATCGGTCTTCGGCCCCTCCCAGCCCTCGGGCACCAGCCCGCGCTGACGCGCGACGGCGGCAAAGACCTTGTCGTAGCAGATGATCGTGTTGTCGAAATCGATGCCGATCCGCACGCCGCTCACTTCAGGCTGATATTCTGCATCATCTTGATGTTGAAGTACCGGGGGTCGTTGAGCGAGTTCGGCAGGCGGCCGGCCTTGAAGGCGTCCACCAGTCCGGACACGGCTTGTTCGATCGTGTGCGTCGGCGCAAATCCGAGTTCGCGGCGGATCTTCTCCGAGGACACATGGTAGGAGCGCAGGTCGTCGGTCGGCTCGACCGCGATGTCGACGTTGTTGCCCACCACCGATTTCACGATGTCGGCGATCTTCATGAGCGAGTGGTTTTCGTAGCCGATATTGTAGGTCTTTCCGTCGATCTTCGCGTCGTCCTGCTGAAGCAGGAACAGATAGGCCGCGGACATGTCCTCGATGTGCAGGTTGGGCCGGCGCTGCGTTCCGCCGAACACGCGGATGCGGCCGGTGTTGACCGCGAGATTGGTCAGGATGTTGACGACGACGTCGAGCCGCTGCCGCGGTGCGTAACCGCAGACGGTGGCGGGACGAACGGTGCAGGCGACGAACCCGGACGCCGCCTCGTCGGCAAGGTCGGTCTCGCACATCGCCTTGAACTTCGAGTAGTCCGTGAGCGGCTCGCAGGACAGCTCCTCGGTCACCTCGGCCTCGTCCTTGATGCCGTAGACGCTCGAGGAGGAGGCGTAGATGAAGCGCTTGATGCCGGCCTTCTTCGCGGCGCGCACCATCGGCCGGAAGCAGTCGTAGTTGATGGACTTGCCGAGCGCCGGATCCAGCTCGAACGAGGGGTCGTTGGAGATGCAGGCGAGGTGGATCACCGCGTTGTTGCCGCGCAGGGCCTCGTTGATCGCGGCCTCATCGCGGATGTCGCCCTTGATCAGCCGGAGATTCGGATTGTTGCGAACCGCGTCGAAGACGGATTCGCCATACATGAACAGGTCGAGCACGGTGACCTTGTGGCCCGCGGCCAGCAAGTGGGGAACCAGCACGCTGCCGACATAGCCGGCGCCACCGGTGACCATCACGTTCCATTTCTGATCAATCACTGTCGTTCTCCAGAATTCTTTGCGCTATTTCAGCAACGCGGTGACAAACTTGACCAGGGGGGCCTTTTCGACCGAGTTGCGGTGACCGACGATGCCGACCTTGATCGCGCCTGCGGCATTGCCGATGAAGGCGACGTCCTCGATATTGCCGCCGGCGGCAACCAGCGGCGCCGTGATCGTCAGGAAGGCATCGCCCGCGCCGACGGTGTCGACGACGGTCTTGGTGAAAGCGGGGACACGCGCGACACCCGTCTTCGACGAGAAGGGGTAGCAGCCGAAGGAGCCGTGCGTGATGATCATGTTGTTGCAGTCGATCTTGCGGTGCAGGCCGTTCTCGATCACCGATGCGATGTCGTTGAACTTGTCGGTGGCCGCCAGGCGCGCTTCCGGCGCGTCGATGCAGATGTAGTCGGCGCGCGGATACTTCGTGATCAGATTGTAGCCGTGGTTTCCGCTGTTGCTCTGGGCGTTGATCGCCAGGAACCTGGAGTTCGCGATCAGCGTGTCGATCGTGCTGGGTGCGATCATGCCGTGACCGAAGTCGGTGACGATCACCACATCCCCGCCGCGAACGCGCTCGGCGGTGATGCGGTCGATCTCCTTCCGCTCGGTCTCGTCGAGCGGCGTGTCGTCCATGGTGTAGACTTCGAAGAGCTTGTGCAGATAGCCCAGCTCGACGTATCGCAATTTGCGGGTCGTCGGACGGCCCTGAACGCGGATCGGCGTGAGCGTGACATTCGGGCGGACATGGGCGCGGATGAACTCTTCAGGGTAGTCGTTGCCACCCAGCGTCGTGACGATCTCCACCGACTTGCAGAAGCTCGCCACGTGATTGGCCGCGGCGATGACGCCGCCGGCAAATTGCTCGCCGTTCTTGAGCAGGGTGGCGACGATGTTTTCCTTCGAGGCCTTTCCGAGCGCCGTGACGTACTGGTATTCGTCGATGATGGTGTCGCCGACCAGCACGACGTGCATGTCCTGGATCTTGTCGATCAGCTTCAGCAGTCGTTCGGCGCCACCGCCTTCGCGCACCTTCTGGAGGTAGTCGCGCAGAGGGGGATCGTAGATGTCGAAGTAGCGGTTCATCAGCGACGACGAGCTGAAGGTCACGTCGCGCGTGAAGACGATGCGACCGCCATGACGTTCGACGGCCTCTCGCTCGGTGGCGATCTTGCCGGTGACGTCATCCTCGGGGTTTTCGTAGTCAGAACCCTTCACGTAGATGTCGGGGCGCACGGTATCGAGGATCGGCTCGGCGCTCGATGTCTGGTTGATGCCGACCCAGTCGACCGTGCCGAGCGCGGCCAGCATCTCGGCGCGCATGTTCTCCGGGAAGATCGGCCGCCCGGGGCCCTTGTTGACAAAACGGTCGGCCGTAACGGTCACGATGACGATGTCGGCCTCGTTGCGCGCCGCCAGGATGTGCCGGACGTGGCCGAGATGCACGAGATCGAACACGCCGTGGCAGAGCGCAACGGTGCGGCCCTCGGCCTGCGCGGCGCGCGCGACCGCTCCCAGTTCCTCGATCGTCTTGATCTTCTCGTGCGGCGCCGGATGGACGGCCGCCTTGTCTGTCGCAGAATTGCCCATGTGAGTTACCCAAAAGCGCCGGCCGGCCTCAGCCGGCTGGTCCGAAATTGATCGATTCGCGGTAATGATACCCGGCGAACCTGTTCAATAGCTTGCCTTCTGCGGGGTACCGGGCGCCGAATCGCTGTCGTCACCGAGATATTTGAACCAGTCCTTGGTGGCGTCGGCAATCTTGTCCACCGTCCACAGGGGAGCGTCCTTGTACTGGTCCATCGACTTCAGCATCGTCGCGACGCCGTCCTCGAATTTCACCTTCGGCGTCCACTTCAGGACCCGCTTGATCTTGGTGATGTCGGCGTAGGTGCAATCGGGCTCGCCGGGGCGCTTGGGAATGTGGACCTTGTCGCCGCCGAGCAACTCGACCAGTCGGTTGACGCTGTAGGTGTTGTCCGAGCCGACGTTGAAGATCTCGTGCGAGACGTCGGAACGCGCTGCCGTGACGAAGGCGTCGGCGACATCGCTGACGAAGGTGAAATCGCGGGTCTGCTCGCCGTCGCCGACCACCGTGAAAGGCTTGCCGGCGAGCTTCTGCGCCATGAACACGCCGAACACGGCACCATAGGTCCCCGTGGTGCGATGGCGTGGCCCGAACACGTTGAACAGACGGAGCGCCACCGCCGGAAGCTTGTAGACCTGGCACCAGTGCATGACGCACTGCTCGCCGAGATTCTTGGTGAGCGCGTAGGGGTACATCGGCCGGATCTCGGCGCTCTCCGGCGTCGGATAGATGTCGGGGATGCCGTAGCAGGACGACGACGCCGCATACACGAAGCGGCTGACGCCTGCCTCCCGCGCAGCCTCGAGAACGTTGACCGTGCCGTCGACATTGGCGCGGTGATACGGGATCGGCGATTCGATCGAGGGAACGATGTCGGCGAGTGCCGCGAGGTGAAACACCCAATCGATACCGGAGAAATACGGGCTGATCGACTCGCGGTCAGTGACGTCGGCACGGACGATCTTCAGCCGGCTCGAATCGGCGCGCGACGACAGATTTTCGGAACGTCCGATGACGAAATTGTCGAGCGCGATCACCTCGTGGCCGTCATCGAGGAGGCGATCAACGAGGTGACTGCCGATGAAACCGGCGCCGCCAGTGACGATGCATTTCATAGGAACATCCGTAGCGCGAATGCCCTGCGGGCGTCGCCAATGTTGAGTGAAACCCTGAAGCCGACTAACAGTCGGTCGCAACTTTTGCAAGTATTATACCTTTGCAATCGCTAGTAATAGCCGGTATCAGGGCGTCATGTTGCAGTCGAGCCGTCACGCCATGCCCGCCGAATCTCTCGATCCCGATCACAAGGCTTTCCTCGACGATTACGTCGGACGCCTTCATCGCGCGACGGCGATTGACGACGGTGTTTTTGCCGGCATCTCTGCCACTCGCACGGCCTGGTTGCGCACGCGCGAGCAGGGCGGTCGAGTCATCTTCATCGGTAATGGCGGCTCGGCCGGCATCGCCTCGCATCTGGCGATCGACCTCGCAAAGAACGCGTCGGTGCCTGCGCTGTGCTTCAGCGATGCAAGCATGATGTCGTGCCTCGCCAACGACTACGGTTTTGAGGACTGGATCGCGCACGCCGTGCGGCTGAGCGCCCGCGCCGGCGACTGCCTCGTTGCGATCAGTTCGTCGGGGCGCTCGAAGAACATTCTCAATGCGGTCGCGCAGGCGCGTTCGATGAAGCTCGATGTGATCACGATGTCGGGCATGAATGCGGACAATCCCCTGCGTAATCTCGGCGACGTCAATTTCTGGGTGGACAGCCGCAGCTACAACATTGTCGAGACCACGCACCAGTTCTGGATGATGGCCGCGATCGACCTCGTCATCGGTCGCGCGGAATACCCGGCGTCCTGAGGCGGGTATCGGATGCAGTCGCGCTTTAAACAGACAGCTTTGTTTTCGGTGAAGCTGTTGCTGTCGATCGCGGTGCTGGCCTATATCGCGCGCGGCCTCGATCTGGGCCGGTTGCGGACTCATCTCGTCTCCGTCGACCCCTTCCTGTTCGCTCTCGCGCTGGCGCTGATCTTCTTTCAGACCTTCGTGCTCAACGGCCGGTGGGAGCTGATCATGCGTGCGCTCGGCGTGTCGCTGGACTGGTTCGCGGGCTGGCGAATCCTCATGATCAGCCTCTGGTTCAATCAGGTGCTGCCGTCGTCGGTCGGCGGTGACGCGGTTCGGATGTGGCTGCTGCGCCAGCGTGGCGTGCAGTGGCCGGAGGCGGTCAAGGGGGTTGCCGCAGACCGTTTCACGGCGTTGATCGGGCTGATCGTGCTGATGGCGGCGGGATTGCCGCTCCTGATGTCGCGCGTGTCCAACGAGGCCGCGATCCTGGCGATCGGCGGGCTGACGCTGGCAGGTGTCGCCGGCACCGTGGTCCTGTTGACGCTCGATCGCCTGCCGAAGCGTCTCATCGCGCTTCCCGCGATCGCAAGCTTCGTCCGGTTCGGAACGCTCGTCAGATTTCTTCTCGTGCGATCCGAGTGCCGCGGTTTGCTGCTCGGATCGGCGCTCCTCATCCATCTCGTGACGGCAGCGGCCTGCTACGTCCTGGCGCGCGGCGTCGGAGCGCAGCTCTCGGTGCTGGACGCCGGCATCCTGATTCCGCCGGTGGTGCTGTTGACGGCCGTTCCGATCTCGATCAGCGGCTGGGGCATTCGCGAGGGGGCCATGGTCGCCTGCCTTGGCCTTGCGGGCGTTCCTTCCGAGGAGGCGCTGTCGGTTTCGCTCCTGCTGGGTGCCGTCAGCGTGGTCATCGGTCTTGCAGGCGGCGTGATCTGGCTGGCAAGTCCGGAGCGCGGCTCGTATTCCGCGGACAAGGCGGCGAAGGCTGCGGAAGAATCACCGAACTACGGGCTGGCGAAGGCCGAGGAGGTATCGAGCCACCCTTGACCCGCTTGAACCAGTTCTGTCCATCTGATCTTCACAGGGTGGGATTGCCCCACCTGCGCGCATCTCTCCGTTTTCCGGTTCCACGATGAAAAACCTGTTCTACGTCCGTCATACCTGCCGCCTCTGTCACTCGGACAAGCAAGAGCTGGTCGTCCCGATGGCCGGCATGCCCATTGGCACGCCGAACTTCCAGGTGCCGGACGCCAGCGTTGACGATCCCGTCTTCAGGGCCGCGGTGCCGATGGCGCTGCATCTGTGCAGGGACTGCGGCCATCTCCAGATTCTCCATGTCGGCAATCCGGAGGTCCAGTACCGCAACTACGTCTACACGACCTCGCTCTCGCTCGGCCTGCGGCAGCATTTCGAAGGCTATGCCAGCGACGTCGTCAGCCGCTTCGGAATCGCGCCGGGCTCGCTGGTGGTCGAACTCGGCAGCAACGACGGATCGCTGCTCGGCTTCTTCAAGGAGCGTGGCATGCGGGTGCTGGGCGTCGATCCCGCCGTCGACATCGCGCGGCGCGCGACTGAGGCGGGCATCGAGACCATCGGCGATTTCTTCACCGACGCTGTCGGGCACCGCATCCTGAAAAGCCACGGTGCGGCAAGCGTCGTGATCGCCAACAACATGATCGCGAATGTCGATAATCTCGATCCGCTGGTGATCGGGGTCCGTGACGTGCTTGCGCCGGACGGGTTGTTCGTCTTCGAAACGCAATACGGCGTCGACGTCACCGAGAAGAACCTGCTCGACACCGTCTATCACGAGCATCTGTCGTATTTTAACATCAAGCCGCTGACGCGCTTCTTCGCGCGGCTCGGGATGGAAGTGATCGACGTCCAGCACATCTGGACCAAGGGTGGCTCGATCCGCGTGACGGTGCAGCGCGCCGGCGGCGCGAAGAAGCCGTCGGCGGAGGTCGCGCGGTTCATCGCCGAGGAAGACCGGCTCGGCGTCGATCAGCCGGCCTATTATGCGCCCTATGTGAAGCGGATCGCGGCGATTCGCGACGAGTTGGTCGCGATGGCCGATGCCGCCCATGCGCGCGGTCAATCTGTCGCCGGCTATGGCGTCTCCGTCGGCACCACGACGTTGCTTCCGCAGTTCGGCCTGGAGGGCAAGATCGACTTCCTGGTGGATGACGATCCCAAGAAGGGGAACGTGATGGCCGGCCCCGGCTACGACATCCCGATCCTGCCGCCCGCCGCCCTTTACGAGCGCAAGCCGGCGTTCGTCGTCGTGTTCGCCTGGCGCTACGTCGACCCGATCCGGGCCAAGCATGCCGGTTATTTCGCTGACGGCGGAAAGTTTGTGGTGCCGTTGCCGGGCATTTCCATGGTCGACCGGGCCGATTGACGCGCCTCCTGCGGGCGCCGTCAGCGTGAGGCGGTGGTGAGGTCGGTCCGAGCGTCAGGAGGACGCTCGACCCGGCCCGGTAAACCGTTGATTCGCATGGGCTCTGCCGTAGGCCGTCCGGGGACGAGGGACGCTGGACGGGTGAGCCGTGACCTTGACGTTTGGCCCCGTTCGCAGTAGATACCCGCCACCTGCAGCCGGCCCGTTAGACGCGGATCTCCGGCGCGGCTTTGAAATCCCCCGAACAATCGAGCCCGGTTTCCGGCTCATCCTTCGAGACAGAGGGCTGGGCCAACGGCGGCTGTTCGGATCCCTGAAATTCATTCGCGTCTGTCGACGGACGTTGGACATCAAACGATGGCAGTCAGCCCGTTCAAGTTCTTGCAGGAAGTGCGCTCGGAGACCGCCAAGGTCACCTGGCCGACCCGTCGCGAGACCACGATCACCACCATCATGGTGTTCGTCATGGTCGCCGTGGCCTCGATCTTCTTCTTCGCCGCCGACCAGATCATCCGTTACCTCATTACCTTCCTCTTGGGCATTCACTGATGGCTACAGCAACCGCTCAATTGTCCGACAAGCGCTGGTACATCGTCCACGCCTATTCGAACTTCGAGAAGAAGGTCGCCGAATCGATCCGCGAGCAGGCCAAGCAGCGCGGGCTCGAGGAGCTGTTCGAGCTGGTGCTGGTTCCGACCGAGAAGGTCACGGAAGTGCGTCGCGGCCGCAAGATCGACGCCGAGCGCAAGTTCTTCCCGGGCTACGTGCTGGTGAAGATGAAGCTGACCGACGAGGCGTTTCATCTGATCAAGAACACGCCGAAGGTGACCGGCTTCCTCGGCGCGGAAAACAAGCCGATGCCGATCTCGGAAGCCGAGGCCATGCGCATCCTGCACCAGGTGCAGGAAGGCGTGGAACGGCCGAAGGCGTCGGTGTCGTTCGAGATCGGCGAGAACGTGCGCGTGGCCGACGGCCCGTTCGCCTCGTTCTCGGGTGTGGTCGAGGAAATCGACGAGGCGCGCTCGCGCGTGAAGGTCGCGGTGTCGATCTTCGGCCGCGCTACGCCGGTCGAGCTGGAATTCGGTCAGGTCGAGAAGGTCTGATCGGGTCGCGCGTGAAGCCGAAGGCTTCGCGCAAAGAGAGGCCGTGGGAGGGAGAGGGCGGTTGCCAGCCGCATCCGACCCAGACCACGAACCTGAAACCGCCGGCGACATGCCGGCACAACAGGAGTGATACATGGCAAAGAAAGTGACCGGATACCTGAAGCTTCAGGTCCCGGCCGGTGCGGCGAATCCTTCGCCCCCGATCGGTCCCGCGCTTGGTCAGCGCGGTCTCAACATCATGGAGTTCTGCAAGGCGTTCAACGCCCAGACCCAGAAGGAAGAGAAGAACACCCCGATCCCGGTGATCATCACCATCTATGCGGACCGTTCCTTCACCTTCGAGATGAAGACGCCGCCGATGTCCTACTTCCTCAAGCAGGCCGCCAAGATCCAGTCCGGCTCGAAGGCGCCGGGCCGCGACAAGGCCGGCAAGGTGACCAAGGCGCAGGTGCGCGAGATCGCCGAGAAGAAGATGAAGGACCTGAATTGCGACACCATCGAATCGGCCATGAAGATGGTCGAGGGCTCTGCCCGTTCGATGGGTCTGGAAGTGGCGGGGTAAGCGGTCATGGCAATCGGAAAGCGTTTGAACAAAGCCCGCGAAGGTGTTGACCGCGAAAAGCTTTACCCGCTCGCGGAAGCCATCAAGATGGTCAAGGAACGCGCGAAGGCGAAGTTCGACGAGACCATCGAGGTCGCGATCAATCTCGGCGTCGATCCCCGTCACGCCGACCAGATGGTCCGTGGCGTCGTAACCCTGCCGAACGGCACCGGCCGTACGCTGCGCGTCGGCGTGTTCGCCCGTGGCGCCAAGGCCGATGAGGCCAAGGCGGCAGGTGCCGACGTCGTCGGCGCCGAAGACCTGGTCGAGAAGGTGCAGAACGGCTCGATCGATTTCGACCGCTGTATCGCCACCCCCGACATGATGCCGCTGGTCGGCCGTCTCGGTAAGGTGCTGGGCCCGCGCGGCCTGATGCCGAACCCGAAGATCGGTACCGTGACCATGGACGTCACCGGTGCGGTGAAGGGTGCCAAGGGCGGCTCGGTCGAGTTCCGCGTCGAGAAGGCCGGCATCCTGCAGGCCGGCGTCGGCAAGGCCTCGTTCTCCGAGGAGAAGCTGGTCGAGAACATCAAGGCCCTGGCTGACGCTGTCTCCAAGGCGAAGCCGGCCGGTTCCAAGGGGACCTACATCCAGCGCGTTGCGGTGTCCTCGACGATGGGCCCCGGCGTGAAGGTCGAGCCGGGCACCATTCTCGGCTAAGGTTTGCCTCGGCTAGAGGTTTGGAAATTGCACGAGGCGAGGGGCGGAATTGGGCAACCGATTCCGCCCCTCTTCGTTTGTGGCGGCGTTCACTGGAAACAAGAACAATGGCTGACAAGGTCCTCATCTACTCGCGCTTCCCCAAGACGATGATGGCGCGCTTCGCCGAGCGGTTCGAGCTGCTCGACACCGGCGGCAAGCCCGTGCGGGAGGTGTTTTCGGCGGACGAGCTCGGCGGCATTCGCGCGATGCTGACTGCGGGCGGCACCCCGCTCGGGGCCGAGGCGATGGACCTGTTTCCGAATCTCGGCGCCATCGTCTGTTACGGCACCGGCTATGATGGCGTCGACCTGAAAGCGGCCGCCGCGCGCGACATCGCGGTCGGCCACAGCCCGGGGGCGAATGCGGCCTCGGTTGCCGATATCGCGATGACCCTGATGCTGGCGACGACGCGGCGGATCCTGGTCGCCGACCAGTATGTCCGCAATGGCGATTGGGCCGCGTCAAAGCCCTCGCCGATGATGCGTCCGCAGGCCGGCATGCCTGGCCGCCGTATCGGCGTCTACGGCATGGGCGAGATCGGCCGCAAGATCGCCGCGCGCTGCGCCGCCTTCGAGAGCGAGGTCGGCTATTTCAGCCGCAGCAAATACGATCTGGTCTATCAATATTTCCCGACGCTGGAGGCGCTCGCCGACTGGTGCAGCGTGCTGATGATCGCGGTCCGGGCGGGGGCCGAGACCCAGCACGTCGTCAATGCCGATATCCTGAAGCGCCTGGGCGCCGACGGCTATGTCGTCAATATCTCCCGTGGCTCCGTCATCGACGAGAAGGCCCTGGTTGCGGCGCTGACCGACAAGACCATCGCCGGCGCCGGCCTCGACGTCTTCGAGAAGGAGCCGCACGCGCCCGATGCACTGACCGCGCTGCCCAACGTGGTGCTCGCCCCGCATATCGGCGGCCACACCCTGGAATCGCACGTCGCCATGCAGAATTGCGTGCTGGCGAACTTTGGCGCGTTCTTCGCGGGCAAGCCGCTGCCTTACGCGGTCAAATAGGCCTGAATCGGCCCTTGTCAGCCCGGGTCAAGCGCCCGCGGCAACGGATTGGAACTGGTGTGAATTTTGCTCTTGGCAAGCAGGCCCGGAGCGGTTAAAGAACCGCCTCCGGACGTGCCGGCCTCGGCTGGCGCGTTCGTGCACGCATTCCGAAAACCCGACAAGACAGGAGATCATTCCTTTTCAGGACGTCCGCAAGGATTTGCCGGAAAAGGAAGGAAAACCCGTCGGTTGGTGGAATGCGGGCAGGGGTCGGGCGGTTCGCCGGCTGACCTTGTCCTGTCCAAGACTGCAGGCGCCCGCGGGAAATTTCGATTTCTCAACGGCTTAATCGCGTGGCCTGCATAGACGGGTGAAGACCGGATTTCACTTCGCATCCAGCTTTAAGGGCTGGCTTGCGGAACGGGTCTGGTTCGGACCTCGACACGCCGTGGGCTCTAGCGGGCTCCCGGAGGGCAGGCTTTGAATTGTCGTCTTGCCCGGCGTGTCCGAAGGGTTTGCCCCCTGAGGTTCAGGTTTGGGCGGGACGATGGGTGCAACCCGGCGGTCCCGCTTTCGCGATGACCGCCAACCGGAAAGAGCTTGCTGTGGAACGAGCGGCAAAAAAAGAAGCGGTCGAACAGCTCAATGGGGTCTTCAAGACCACGAGCGTCGCGGTCGTTGCTCAATATTCCGGCCTCACCGTCGCCCAGATGCAGAAGCTGCGCCAGCAGATGAAGCAGGCGGGTGCCTCGGTGAAGGTCTCGAAGAACCGTCTCGCCAAAATTGCTCTTGAAGGCACTGACGTCGTTGCCATCGGCCCCATGCTGAAGGGACCGACCGTGATCGCCACTTCGAACGATCCGGTAGCGGCGCCAAAGGTCGCCATCGAATTCGCCAAGGCGAACGAAAAGTTCGTCATCGTCGGCGGCTCGATGGGGAAGACCGTCCTGAATGTCGACGGCGTGAAGGCGCTTGCCTCGCTGCCGTCGCTTGACGAACTGCGCGGCAAGATCGTCGGCCTGATTGTGGCCCCGGCGACCAAGCTCGCTCAGCTCGCCAACGCGCCCGCGGGCAAGCTCGCGCGTGTCATCCAGGCTCATGCCTCAAAGGGCGAAGCGGCCTGACGCCCTTCGCAAAACTCAAACCCGAACCAGACTTACACGTAAGGAAACTGAACAATGGCTGACTTGCAGAAGATCGTTGACGACCTCTCGAGCCTCACCGTGCTCGAAGCTGCCGAACTCGCGAAGCTCCTCGAAGAGAAGTGGGGCGTTTCGGCTGCCGCGGCTGTCGCCGTGGCCGGCCCGGCTGGTGGTGGCGCTGCCGCCGCTCCGGCGGAAGAGAAGACCGAGTTCACGGTCGTCCTCGCCAGCGCCGGCGAGAAGAAGATCGAGGTCATCAAGGAAGTTCGCGCCATCACCGGCCTCGGCCTGAAGGAAGCAAAGGACCTCGTCGAGGGCGCGCCGAAGCCTGTCAAGGAAGGCGTGAACAAGGACGAAGCCGAGAAGATCAAGGTCCAGCTCGAGAAGGCTGGCGCGAAGGTCGAGCTCAAGTAAGCAACGCTTACTGGCGCGAGATCCCGGGCGAGCATCAGCTAAGCCCGGGATCTTGGTCCACCATCGCGAGGGTGGGCCGGATGCAAAAGGCGTGCGACGGAACGTCCCGACGCGGGCCGAACACGAAAAAGTGTGGGGATTTGAGGGTTTACCCCTCGAATCTGCACTATTGTCGCCCCATATCGGGTCGGCAGCACGAAAGCGCGGTGGGCAGGGATGCGGGATTTCCCTGTAAGCCGTTGGGAGAGCAGGCTATTTCGGGCTTTTGCAGTCCGTGAAGACAATCGTTGTGACGGGCGGGCGTGCCTATGCGCCCCGCGCGTCGTTTTGCGTTTTGAAGGTCTGAAGAACGGATTCAGGACATGACGGCCTGAAACTGGATTTTTGGTCCCCAAAACGGGTTCGAAAAATTCAACCCGGGGAGCGGCGGCAGCTGCGTCCTGGACGGCGCGCCCAGAGCGGGCGACGAAATGAGAGGCCACGATGGCGCAGCAGACATTCACCGGTCGCAAACGCGTTCGCAAGTTCTTCGGACACATCAAGGAAGTCGCCGAGATGCCGAACCTCATCGAGGTTCAAAAGGCGTCCTATGATCAGTTCCTGATGGTCGACGAACCCCAAGGCGGGCGTCTCGACGAGGGTCTGCAGGCGGTGTTCCGCTCGGTGTTTCCGATCTCCGACTTCTCGGGCACCTCGATGCTGGAATTCGTCCGCTACGAGTTCGAGCAGCCGAAGTATGACGTCGACGAGTGCCGCCAGCGCGGCATGACCTTCGCGGCGCCCCTCAAGGTGACGCTGCGCCTCATCGTATTCGATATCGACGAGGAAACCGGCGCTAAGTCGGTCAAGGACATCAAGGAGCAGGACGTCTACATGGGCGACATCCCGCTCATGACGATGAACGGCACCTTCATCGTCAACGGCACCGAGCGCGTCATCGTCTCGCAGATGCACCGTTCGCCCGGCGTGTTCTTCGACCACGACAAGGGCAAGACCCATTCGTCGGGCAAGCTGCTGTTCGCCGCCCGCGTGATCCCGTATCGCGGCTCCTGGCTCGACATCGAGTTCGACGCCAAGGACATCGTCTATGCGCGTATCGACCGTCGCCGCAAGATTCCGGTGACGTCGCTGATGTTCGCGCTCGGCCTTGACGGCGAGGCGATCCTGTCCACGTTCTACAAGAAGATCCTCTACAAGCGGACCAAGGAAGGCTGGCGCGTTCCGTTCGACGCCAACCGTTTCCGCGGCTACTCGACCATCAACGACCTGATCGACGCCGACACCGGCAAGGTCGTGCTCGAGGCCGGCAAGAAGCTCACCGTCCGTGCCGCCCGCCAGCTCCAGGAGAAGGGGCTGAAGGCGCTGCGCCTGTCGGATGAGGAGCTCGTCGGCAACTACCTCGCCGAGGATCTCGTCAATCCGAAGACCGGCGAGATCCACGCCGAGGCCGGCGAGGAGATCACCGACAAGAACATGAAGGCCCTCAACGAGCAGGGCTACAAGGAACTGCCGCTGCTCGACATCGACCACGTCAATGTCGGCGCCTACATCCGCAACACGCTCTCGGCCGACAAGAACATGACGCGCGAGGACGCGCTGTTCGACATCTACCGCGTGATGCGTCCGGGCGAGCCGCCGACGCTGGATTCGGCGCAGGCCATGTTCCAGTCGCTGTTCTTCGACGCCGAGCGCTATGACCTCTCCGCAGTCGGCCGCGTCAAGATGAACATGCGCCTCGACCTCGATGCGCCGGACACCCAGCGCACGCTGCGCAAGGAAGACATCCTCTCCGTCATCAAGACGCTGGTGGACCTTCGCGACGGCAAGGGCGAGATCGACGACATCGACCATCTCGGCAACCGCCGTGTGCGTTCGGTCGGCGAGCTCATGGAGAACCAGTACCGCATCGGCCTGCTGCGTATGGAGCGCGCGATCAAGGAGCGCATGTCCTCGGTCGACATCGACACGGTCATGCCGCAGGACCTGATCAACGCGAAGCCCGCGGCTGCCGCGGTGCGCGAGTTCTTCGGCTCCTCGCAGCTTTCGCAGTTCATGGACCAGACCAACCCGCTGTCGGAGATCACCCACAAGCGCCGCCTGTCGGCGCTTGGACCGGGCGGTCTGACCCGCGAGCGCGCCGGCTTCGAGGTGCGCGACGTGCATCCGACGCATTACGGCCGCATCTGCCCGATCGAGACGCCGGAAGGTCCGAACATCGGCCTGATCAACTCGCTCGCGACCTTCGCGCGCGTGAACAAGTACGGCTTCGTCGAGACGCCGTACCGCAAGGTCAAGGACGGCCGCGTCACCGACGAGGTCGTGTACCTCTCGGCGATGGAGGAGGGCCGCTACACGGTCGCGCAGGCCAACGTGCCGCTCGACCCGAAGGGCCGCTTCACCGAAGACCTCGTGGTCTGCCGTCACGCCGGCGAAGTCTTGCCGGTGACGCCGGACAAGGTCGACTACATGGACGTGTCGCCGAAGCAGCTCGTTTCGGTCGCCGCGGCGTTGATCCCGTTCCTCGAGAACGACGACGCCAACCGCGCGCTGATGGGCTCGAACATGCAGCGCCAGGCGGTGCCGCTGGTTCGCGCCGAGGCGCCGTTCGTCGGCACCGGCATGGAAGGCGTCGTTGCCCGTGACTCGGGCGCCGCGATCGCGGCGCGCCGCTCGGGCGTGATCGACCAGATCGACGCCACCCGCGTCGTGATCCGCGCCACCGAAGATCTCGATCCGACCAAGTCGGGCGTCGATATCTACCGGCTGATGAAGTACCAGCGCTCCAACCAGTCGACCTGCATCAACCAGCGTCCGCTGGTGAAGGTCGGCGACATCGTCAAGAAGGGCGACATCATCGCGGACGGTCCGTCGACCGATCTCGGCGAGCTCGCGCTCGGCCGGAACGTGCTGGTCGCGTTCATGCCGTGGAACGGCTACAACTTCGAAGACTCGATCCTGCTCTCCGAGCGGATCGTGAAGGAAGACGTCTTCACCTCGATCCACATCGAGGAGTTCGAGGTGATGGCCCGCGACACCAAGCTCGGGCCTGAGGAAATCACCCGCGACATTCCGAACGTCTCGGAAGAAGCGCTCAAGAACCTCGACGAAGCCGGTATCGTCTACATCGGCGCCGAAGTGCGCGCCGGCGACATCCTGGTCGGCAAGATCACGCCGAAGGGCGAAAGCCCGATGACGCCGGAAGAAAAGCTCCTGCGCGCCATCTTCGGCGAGAAGGCCTCCGACGTTCGCGACACCTCGCTGCGCGTTCCTCCGGGCGTGCAGGGCACGATCGTGGAAGTGCGCGTGTTCAACCGTCACGGCGTCGACAAGGACGAGCGTGCGCTGGCGATCGAGCGGGAAGAGATCGAGCGTCTGGCCAAGGACCGCGACGACGAGCAGGCGATCCTGGACCGCAACGTCTACAACCGTCTTGCCGAGCTCCTTGAGGGGCGGCAGGGCATTGCGGGTCCGAAGGGCTTCAAGAAGGACACCAAGATCACCCGTGCGGTGCTCGAGGAGTACCCGAAGTCGCAGTGGTGGCTGTTCGCGTCGCCGAACGACAAGCTGATGGCCGAGATCGAGGCCATGCGGAAGCAGTACGACGAGTCGAAGAAGGGGCTCGAGCAGCGCTTCCTCGACAAGGTCGAGAAGCTTCAGCGCGGTGACGAATTGCCGCCCGGCGTGATGAAGATGGTCAAGGTCTTCGTCGCGGTGAAGCGCAAGATCCAGCCCGGCGACAAGATGGCCGGCCGCCACGGCAACAAGGGCGTGGTGTCGAAGATCGTGCCGATCGAGGACATGCCGTTCCTCGAAGACGGCACGCATGCCGACATCGTGCTCAATCCGCTCGGCGTGCCCTCGCGCATGAACGTCGGACAGATCCTCGAGACCCATCTCGGCTGGGCCTGCGCCGGCCTCGGCAAGCGTATCGGCCAGACGGTCGATGCCTACCTGTCGAAGCAGGACATCAAGCCGCTGAAGGAAACCTTGAAGAAGGTCTACGGCGAGGACGAGACGATCAAGTCGCTCAACGACAACGAACTGATCGAGCTCGGCCACAATCTGAGCCGCGGCGTGCCGATCGCGACGCCGGTGTTCGACGGCGCCAAGGAAGCCGACATCGAGGAGATGCTGAAGCTTGCCGGTCTCGACGCTTCGGGTCAGTCGACCGTCTATGACGGCCGCACCGGCGATCCGTTCGATCGCAAGGTGACGGTGGGCTACATCTACATGCTCAAGCTGCACCATCTGGTCGACGACAAGATCCATGCGCGTTCGATCGGTCCGTACTCGCTCGTTACCCAGCAACCGCTGGGCGGCAAGGCGCAGTTCGGCGGCCAGCGCTTCGGCGAAATGGAGGTGTGGGCGCTCGAGGCTTACGGCGCGGCGTACACGCTCCAGGAGATGCTGACGGTGAAGTCGGACGACGTCGCCGGCCGCACCAAGGTGTACGAGGCGATCGTGCGCGGCGACGACACGTTCGAGGCCGGTATTCCGGAATCGTTCAACGTGCTGGTCAAGGAAATGCGCTCGCTCGGCCTCAACGTCGACCTGCACAACTCCAAGATGGGACCGGCGCCGACGTCGGAAGCGGCCGAGTAATTCGACCTTTCATGCCCGGCCTTTAGCGGCCGGGCATCGGTGCCCCTTCCCAATGCCTTGAGGGCAGGGCGCCCCGCTTGAGTGATTTTCGAATTTGCGGCCGGAGGCGACCGGCACGCGAGGAGAAGACGATGAACCAAGAAATTATGAATCTCTTCAATCCGACGACTCCGGCTCAGGTCTTCGACCAGATCCGGATCTCGATCGCGTCTCCAGAGAAGATTCTGTCCTGGTCCTACGGCGAGATCAAGAAGCCGGAGACCATCAACTACCGTACCTTCAAGCCCGAGCGCGACGGCCTGTTCTGCGCCCGCATCTTCGGGCCGATCAAGGACTACGAGTGCTTGTGCGGCAAGTACAAGCGCATGAAGTACAAGGGCATCATCTGCGAGAAGTGCTCGGTCGAGGTCACGCTGTCGCGCGTGCGGCGCGAGCGCATGGGCCATATCGAGCTCGCAGCCCCGGTCGCCCACATCTGGTTCCTGAAGTCGCTGCCCTCGCGCATCGGCCTCCTGCTCGACATGACGCTGAAGGATCTCGAGCGGATCCTCTACTTCGAATACTACGTCGTGCTGGAGCCGGGCCTCACCGCGCTGAAGGACCGTCAGCTGCTGTCGGAAGACGAGTATCTGAAGGCGCAGGACGAGTACGGCCAGGATTCCTTCACCGCCATGATCGGCGCCGAAGCGATCCGCGAGCTGCTCAAGGGCATGGACCTCGAGAAGCTCGAGGCCTCCTTGCGCGTCGAGATGCAGGAGACCGACTCCGACATCAAGCACAAGAAGCTCGCCAAGCGCCTGAAGATCGTCGAAGCGTTCCGCCACTCCGGCAACAAGCCGGAATGGATGATCATGACCGTGGTTCCGGTGATCCCGCCGGACCTGCGTCCGCTGGTGCCGCTGGACGGCGGCCGCTTCGCGACCTCGGACCTCAACGACCTCTACCGCCGCGTCATCAACCGCAACAACCGCTTGAAGCGGCTGATGGAGCTGCGCGCGCCCGACATCATCATCCGCAACGAGAAGCGCATGCTTCAGGAAGCGGTCGATGCTCTGTTCGACAACGGCCGCCGCGGCCGCGTCATCACGGGCGCCAACAAGCGCCCGCTGAAGTCGCTCGCCGACATGCTCAAGGGCAAGCAGGGCCGCTTCCGCCAGAACCTGCTCGGCAAGCGCGTCGACTATTCGGGCCGTTCGGTGATCGTGGTCGGTCCCGAGCTGCGCCTGCATCAGTGCGGCCTGCCGAAGAAGATGGCGCTCGAGCTGTTCAAGCCGTTCATCTATTCGCGGCTTGACGCCAAGGGCCTGTCCACCACCGTGAAGCAGGCCAAGAAGCTGGTCGAGAAGGAGCGGCCCGAGGTCTGGGACATCCTGGACGAGGTGATCCGCGAGCATCCGGTGCTGCTCAACCGCGCGCCGACGCTGCATCGTCTCGGCATTCAGGCGTTCGAGCCCGTGCTGATCGAGGGCAAGGCGATCCAGCTGCATCCGCTGGTCTGCGCCGCGTTCAACGCCGACTTCGACGGCGACCAGATGGCCGTGCACGTTCCGCTGTCGCTTGAAGCGCAGCTGGAAGCGCGCGTCCTGATGATGTCGACCAACAACATCCTGCATCCCGCGAACGGCCAGCCGATCATCGTGCCGTCGCAGGACATCGTGCTCGGTCTCTACTACGTCTCGATCATGCGCGAAGGCCTGCCCGGCGAGGGCAAGATCTTCGGCGACATGGCCGAGCTCGAGCACGCGCTGCACGCGAAGGTCATCCACCTCCACACCAAGATCAAGTACCGGTGGCAGGGCATGGACGAGACCGGCAAGGTCTCGACGCGCTGGATCGAGACCACCGCGGGCCGCGTCATGCTCGGCAACCTGCTGCCGAAGAACCCGCGGATTTCGTACGAGATCATCAACAAGCTGATGACCAAGCGCGAGATCTCGGGTGTGATCGACCAGGTCTATCGTCACTGCGGCCAAAAGGAGACGGTGATCTTCTGCGACCGCATCATGGCGCTCGGCTTCTACAACGCGTTCAAGGCCGGCATCTCGTTCGGCAAGGACGACATGGTCGTGCCGCACGGCAAGTGGAAGATCGTCGACACCACCCGTACGCTGGCGAAGGACTTCGAGCAGCAGTACAACGACGGCCTGATCACCCATGGCGAGAAGTACAACAAGGTCGTCGACGCCTGGTCGAAGGCCACGGAAGAAATCGCCAAGGCGATGATGAAGGAGATCTCCGCCACCAAGAAGACGGCGAGCGGAGCCGATGCCGACATCAACTCGATCTACATGATGGCTCACTCCGGCGCCCGCGGTTCGCCGGCCCAGATGCGCCAGCTCGCCGGCATGCGCGGCCTGATGGCCAAGCCGTCGGGTGAGATCATCGAGACGCCGATCATCTCGAACTTCAAGGAAGGCCTCTCGGTGCTCGAGTACTTCAACTCGACCCACGGCGCCCGCAAGGGCCTCGCGGACACCGCGTTGAAGACCGCGAACTCGGGCTACCTGACCCGTCGTCTCGTCGACGTTGCGCAGGACTGCATCATCACGCAGGACGACTGCGGCACCAAGCTCGGCATCAAGATGCGCGCCATCGTCGATGCCGGCACCGTGGTCGCTTCGCTCGGCTCGCGCATCCTCGGACGCACGGCCTGCGAAGACGTGCGTGACAGCTCGGGCAAGGTGATCATCAAGCGCGGTACGCTGATGGAAGAGAGCCACCTCGATGCCATCCACCAGGGTGGCGTCCAGGAGGTGAAGATCCGCTCGGCACTGACCTGCGAACTCGTCAACGGCATCTGCGGCAAGTGCTACGGCCGCGACCTCGCCCGCGGCACGCCGGTCAACCACGGCGAAGCGGTCGGCGTCATCGCGGCGCAGTCGATCGGCGAGCCGGGCACCCAGCTCACCATGCGCACCTTCCACATCGGTGGTGCGGCGCAGCTCAACGAGCAGTCGTTCGTCGAATCCAACTTCGACGGCAAGATCGTGATCCGGAACAAGGCCATCGCCCGCAACAGCGAAGGCCACCTGATCGCGATGGTGCGCAACATGGTGGTGGCGATCGTCGATGCCGACGGCACCGAGCGCGCGACGCACCGTATCCAGTACGGCTCGCGCCTGCACGTCGACGAGGGTGACATGGTCAAGCGTGGCCAGCGCATCGTCGAGTGGGATCCCTACACCCGTCCGCTGCTCACCGAAGTCGAAGGTACCATCGGCTTCGAGGATCTGGTCGAGGGGCAGTCGATCTCGGAAACGCTCGACGAAGCCACCGGCATTGCCAAGCGCGTGGTCATCGACTGGCGCTCGACCCGCGGCGGCTCGGACCTGCGTCCGGCCATCGTGGTCAAGGGCAAGGACGGCAAGGTGCTCAAGCTCGCCCGTGGCGGCGATGCCCGCTACATGCTGTCGGTCGACGCCATTCTCTCGGTCGATATCGGGGCCAAGGTTGCGCCGGGCGACATCCTCGCCCGTGTCTCGACCGAAAGCGCCAAGACGCGTGACATCACCGGCGGTCTGCCGCGGGTGGCGGAACTGTTCGAGGCACGTCGTCCGAAGGATGCGGCGATCATCGCCGAAATCGCGGGCACCATCCGGTTCGGGCGCGACTACAAGAACAAGCGTCGCATCTCGATCGAGCCGATGGACAAGACCGACGAACCGCGCGAGTACCTGATCCCGAAGGGCAAGCACATCCACCTTCAGGACGGCGACGTCGTCGAAAAGGGCGACTTCATCGTGGAAGGCAACCCGGCGCCGCACGACATCCTGGCGGTCAAGGGCATCGAGGAACTCGCGGCCTATCTGGTCAACGAGATCCAGGAGGTCTACCGGCTCCAGGGCGTGCTCATCAACGACAAGCACATCGAGGTGATTGTCCGTCAGATGCTCCAGAAGGTGGAAGTCACCGACCAGGGCGACACGGACATGATCTCCGGCGAGCAGGTCGACAAGATCGAGTTCGACGCGCTCAACGAGAAGGCCAAGGAAGAGGGCAAGAAGATCGCCACGGGTACGCCGGTTTTGCTCGGCATCACCAAGGCGAGCCTCCAGACCCGCTCCTTCTTCTCGGCGGCCTCGTTCCAGGAGACCACCCGCGTCCTCACGGAAGCGGCGGTCAACGGCAAGGTCGATCCGCTCGAAGGCCTCAAGGAGAACGTCATCGTCGGCCGGTTGATCCCGGCGGGCACCGGCGCCTCCATGGCCAAGATCCGCGAAGTCGCGATGAAGCGCGACAAGCTGATCCTGGACGAGCGCGAGAAGCAGGCGGCCGTCGTGTCGCCGGCGCCGGAAGCGGAGCTTCCTGCGCTGCCGCCTGCGGAATGATCGTTCATCCGTAGGAATACCGAGGACAATGAAAAGGCCGGCGCAAGCCGGCCTTTTTGCTGCTTTGTTTCCCTGTTGCGGTGCAGGATCAACCTTTGTTCATCTTTCCTTCAGGCGTAAAAGCGCTTCTGCTAGGGGAGTTTAGACCGGTGGTCCCGTGACGGGGGCAGGGCCGGAGACCACGGAACTCACATGCTTGATCTCGCAATCGTAGGCGGCGGCCCCGGCGGGCTGATGAGCGCCTGGTATCTGAAGCGTAAGCTCGGCGACCTCTGCCGCGTCACCATCTACGAGGCGTCCGATCGGCTCGGCGGCAAGATCGTCACCCGCAAATTCGATTCGGCGCCGGCGATGTACGAGGCCGGCGTTGCCGAGATCTACGACTACTCGATGACCGGTCCGGATCCGCTGCGCGAGCTGATCCAGCATTTCGGGCTTCAGACCATTCCGATGGATGCCGAGCAGGTGCAGTTCGGCGGCGAGCTGCTGAACGACGTGCCGGGCATGCGCCGCAAATATGGCGCCAAGACCGCGGCCGCGATCGAGGCGTTCCGCAAGCGCTGCACCGAGGCGATGTCGCCGATCGAATATTACGAGGGCGTCGGCGCGCACGACAACGAGAATCCCTGGGCCTACAAGACCGCCGAGCAGGTGCTCGACGAGGAGGTCGAGGACGAGACCGCAAAGCGCTTCTTCAAGGTGATGGCGCGCTCCGACATCGCGACCGAGAGCCACAACACCAATGGCCTCAACGCGCTCAAGAACTACCTGATGGATGTCGACGGCTATATCGGCCTCTATTCGATCCAGAACGGCAACGAGCAGTTGATCGAGTGCCTGCAGTCGGAGGTCAATGCCGACATCCAGCTCAATCACCGCGTGCTCGCCGTCGGCAAGGCGCCGACCGGCCGCTACCAGCTCAAGATGATGAACGGCAAGGGGCCGGAGACGCGCGATTTCGATCTCGTGCTGGTCTGCCTGCCGCATTCCTGGCTCGCGACCATGGGCTGGGAAGGCGAGCAGCTCCGCAAGTCGATGGTCAAGCACGTCTCGTATTTCGACCGTCCGGCGCATTATCTGCGCGTCTCGATCCTGTTCGACACGCCGTTCTGGGGCGACAAGATTGCCGGCGCCTGGTTCATGTCGGAGGCCTTCGGCGGTTGCTGCGTCTACAATGAGGGCGCGCGCCACGACGTCGGCAAGCACGGCGTGTTGAACTGGCTCATTCCCGGCTCCGACGCGCTGGCCTTCGCCAACCTGTCGGACCAGGAGTTGATCGACGCCGCGCTGAAATCGCTGCCGGCCTCGCTCGGCGATGCGCGCGCGCATTTCATGGAAGGCAAGATCCACCGCTGGCTGTCGTCGGTGAACGCGATTCCCGGCGGCCTGCCGGTGCGCGACGTCATGACCAACCACCGGCCCGAGCCGAAGGAGCATCCCGGCATCGTCGTGGTCGGCGACTATCTGTTCGACTCGACGCTGAACGGCTTGCTCGACTCCTCGGACGCGGCGACCGACATTATCCTCACCGAGATGATGCGCCTGCGCCGCGAGCGCGCGCAGGACGACAAGCCGCTCTCCGACAGGATCGATCGCGACTATTTCGAGAACTATCGCGGCCTCGGCCCCTATAGCGAGGCATGGCGCCATTTCACCGATCCCGATTACCTCACCAAGCTGATCGGTATCGTCTGGGGCAAGGCCAAGGGCGCGAAGCTGCTGATCGCGGGCTCGGCCAGTGGCGAGCTGGTCGGCGCGCTGCGCGAGCGCGGCATCGATGCCTTCGGCATCGAGAACAACCGCGCCATCCACGCCAAAACGCCCAAGGCGCTGAAGAAATACAACAAGCTCGGCTCGATCACCGACATGCCGTTCAAGGACGGCGCCTTCGACTTCGTGTTCGAGACCAGTCTTTGCCACGTTTCCCCGAAGCAGGTGGTCCGCGCGATCCGCGAGCTCAACCGCGTCGTCAAGACCGGCCTCGTGTTCGGCTCGATCACCTCGGACATGGCCTCGGCCGTGATCGACCGCTACGACCTCCTGCGCGGGGTCAAGAAGCTCGGTACCTGGTGGGAATGGTCCGAACTGTTCTTCGGCAATGGCTTCGATCTGTCGATGCACCGCAAGGACTGCACCGATGCGCTCTGGGAGGCGACGCTCGCCGCTAACAAGGGGCCGGGCCAGTGGTACGCCGACGCCGACAGTCTGCGCTATTCCTTCTTCGACAAGGTCGAAAACGAGGACGACGACTAGCCGCAAGGATCGGACCGGATTCGCCAATTGCTTTGCCGAATTCATTCTGATCGCATAGAATCAGTGCAATAGCGGTTGCCGCTATTTCCTGCTTTCTCTGCGGTCATGCCGGCCGTCAGCATCCGTTGGTTTCATGGCGTCCAAGCCTCCTTCTCCCGACAAACAGAAGCCCCCCGTGGAAGAGGCGGCCGAGCTCGACAAGCTTGCCCCCACCGCCAAGCCGGACCTCGAAGACGACGAGGACGACGAAGGCGAGGAGGATGACGAGCTGGAGCTCGATGACGACGACGAGGACGAGGACCTCGTCGTCTTTACCGCGCGCGAGGCCGCCGGCGCGCTCGCCACCATCCTGGGTTTCGTCAAGCCCTATCTGGCCAACTACAAGCGGATGCTGTCGTTCGTGGCGTTCGGCGTCGTCGTCGAGACGCTGTTCAACGTCATCATGCCGCTCAGCCTGAAGTTCCTGATCGACGACGCGCTCGGCGAGGAGGATTTCCAGGCGCTGTACAAGATCCTCGGCGTGCTCGCGGCCGCCGGCATCTTCACCTCGATCGTGGCGGTCTGGTATGAGCGCTGGGATGCGCGGCTCGCGGCCTGCATCATCTCCGACGTCCGCAAGCACCTGTTCGAGCACGTCCAGGACCTGCCGGCGGCCTATTTCGGCCGCACCAAGCGCGGCGAGATCCTGTCGCGCTTTTCCGTCGACCTCGCGGCCTTCGAGGGCTCGGTCAAGACCTTCGCCAACAGCGCGGCGCTGCCGTTCCTGGAGTTGTTCGCCGGCATCATCCTGATGGTGTTCCTGAACTGGCAGCTCGCGGTGGTCGCGCTCTTGGTCTTTCCGATCACGCTGATCGGGCCGCGCATGCTCACGCCGAAGGCGGTGCAGGCCAATTACGAGCAGAAGCTCAATGAATCCGCGCTGCTCGGCATGGTGCAGGAGAACGTGGCGGCGCAGGCCGTGATCAAGGCGTTCAGCCTGCAACGCCGGATGTTCGGCTTCTTTACCTTCCGCAACGACGAAACCCGCAACAGGATCGCCTCAGCCGCGTTCCTGTCGACCATGGTGGAGCGGACGGTCACCATCTCGGTGCTGCTCCTGCATCTCGTTGTGCTGGCAATCGGTGCGTATCTGGCGACCAAGGGCCAGATCACCATCGGCACCTTCGTCACCTTCGAGAGCGCGTTCTGGGAGGTCTCCTACAACATCGCCCATGTGATGCATTTCATCCCGGTGTCGATCTCCTCGGCCGCCGCGATCCGGCACATCCAGGAGCTGCTCGACGAGCCGACGCGCGGGGCCGATCGTGCCGGCGCGCCCGATCTGCCGCGCATTACCCACGACATCACCTTCGACCGCGTCACCTTCCAGTACGAAGGCAGCCAGACGCCGGTGCTGGACAATCTCAGCCTCAAGCTCAATGTCGGCAAGAGCATCGCCATCGTCGGCCCCTCGGGCTCCGGCAAGAGCACGCTGCTCAACCTGATCCTGCGGCTCTACGTGCCCGACGAGGGGCGCGTCACCATCGACGGCGTCGACGTCCGCAAGGTGACGCTGGATTCGCTACGCCGGAGCATGGCGGTAGTGTTCCAGGAGAACATGCTGTTCAACATGTCGATCCGCGAGAACATCCGGCTCGGCAAGGAGGGCGCGACCGACGCGGAGGTGGAGGAGGCGGCCAAGAAGGCCGAGATCCATCGCTACATCATGAGCCTGCCGCAACGCTACGACACGCCGGTCGGCGAGCGCGGCGATACTCTGTCGGGCGGCCAGCGCCAGCGCATCGCGATCGCGCGCGCGATCATCCGCAACCCGTCCGTGCTGCTGCTGGACGAAGCCACCTCGGCGCTCGACCAGACCACGGAGGCCGCGATCAACCGCACGCTGCTCAAGGTCGCCAAGGGCCGCACCATGATCTGGTCGACCCACCGCCTGACCTCGGTGGTCGAGATGGACGAGATCATCGTGATTTCAGGGGGCAGGGCGATCGAGCGCGGGTCGCATGCCGAGCTGCTCGCCAGGAACGGTACCTATCGCAAGCTGTGGAACGACCAGATCCACCAGCCGCATGGCGCTGTGGCTCAGGCCGACGACGACAGCGACGATGACGAGGATGAAGACGACCTCGAGGGTGATGAGGACGAGGACGACGAGGAGGAGTGACCGAGGAAGTTCGGCTCCAGATGGAACGCTCCTCCAAGCGGCCGCAGCAGCCCTTGAGCCGACCAGGCGATGAAGCGCGCCCAGCGCTGCGCCGTCCAGTAAGGGCTCGTCGCGATCGAGACTGAGCGGAAGTCGAACGCCTTCGCCGCCGACCATTGATCGCAAGCTTGCTTGACCGGATCGGCGTAGAAGCCGGCGATCTTGGCCGCATTCATCCCGTCGGAGGAAAGCCACTGCGGGATGTAGACGTTGCAGAGCCGCTCGACGTCGGTGAAGACCTTGTCGCAGCCGGTGCCGGCGACGGGGCACGAGGTCGCGAAGGCATCCCCGACCAGCACGATTCCGGGCTGACCGCGAGGGTCGTTCACGTAGAGATCGACCGGGCGGACCTTCAGCTCACCGGGGATGTCGAACGCGCCGGTGATGCGCTTGAGCCGGGGCAGGGTGGCGTCCAGCGTCTCAGCGGGTGCACGGCGCAGCTCGCGCAGCCAGGGATCGTCGAAGCTTCGGTAGACGAACAGATTGGCGCGCATCCGCGTGCCGACCGGAAACAGCGAGATGTAGGGGGTGCGGTCGCTCGGCCGCTCCGAGAAATAGGTCAGCGCCGGGAAGTCGAACGAATTCCGACCTGCCGGCATCACGTCGAACCCGATCGAGATCGAATGGCAGGCGCTGACGACCTTGCGGGCGATGCCGAGCTGGTGGCGCAGGCCGACGTTCAGGCCGTTGGCGAGCACGACCAGGCGGGCCGAGATCGTCTCGCCGTTGGCGAGCGTGATCCTCTGCCGCTCCGGACTGGTCTCGACCGCCAGGGCCTTGACGCAGACGCGCTCGACGGTGGCGGGGATTTCGTCGCGGACGGCGTTGACCAGCGAATCGTAGAGGATGTTGAACTGCCGGCTCGGCGCCTTGTCGAGCAGGCGGCCGAATCGGGCGATCCAGTTCTCACCGGCGAAGGTCGCGCGGCGCAGCACTGATTCTGCGATTCCGGTCTTCAGGAATCGCTCGACTTGCACGTGACCGCTGAGTTTTTCGACTCGAAAGTCCGCCGGATAGCTCTCATGCGGATCGATCAGCACCGTCGAAATGCCGGCGCGGCCGAGCATTGCGGCGGCGGTTGAGCCGGACAATCCCCCGCCGATAATGGCAATGTCGGTGTACCGCATGGCGCCAATCCCCGCCGAAGGCGGCAGTTTGACGCATCAACAGGAAAAAAAGCCTTAGCGCGGGTTATAAAAGTATATTTCACCCGGGCACAAATGGATCTAGGGCTAGCGGAATGGGCTCGTCGTTCCCACATCGTGGAAGCGCGGTGAGGGCGGCAAACGGGCGAATTCCATAGGCGCGAGAAGCGCTTTGTGACTGTCGTTTCGCCTTGACTTGATCGATTCCCACTTATAGAAAGCGCCTCACTTAACGACAGGCGGTGAGCATCGCCAACGTCGGAACGGGCCACCCGTTGATCCCCAAGGATTAGATCCACAAGGGGTCGTTGAAGACGGGCACCAACCTCGACGAATGCCGCTCAAACGCTGTCGATCATAGCTAGGCAATGCCAGTGCGATTCTAGTTCTCTTGAGCTTGTTCTCTTGAGATCGAATTCGGATGCATGACCTCGGTGCGCGGGCCACAGCTTTACGCTGATTGACCCGGAAACTGCGGTCCTCTGTGGCGTCGTAACGCTTTCCGCTCGGTGATGGAGCGGTTGGCGCAATTTCGCTTTGTGCGGATTGTTCCGCGGAAGGCGGGCCCATCGAGCGGGTGGCTCGAAACGAATTTGCGGTTCCGGCAACGGGCCGCGGCAAGACAGCGGGCCCGGAAGGGGCCGCGGCAGAACAAAGGGTAAGGCCAGGATGCCGACGATCAACCAGCTGATCGCTCAACCGCGGGAAGTGCAGAAGTCGCGCAAGAAGGTGCCGGCGCTGCAGCAGTCGCCTCAGAAGCGTGGTGTTTGCACCCGCGTCTACACCACGACCCCGAAGAAGCCGAACTCGGCGCTTCGTAAGGTTGCCAAGGTGCGCCTGACCAACGGCTTCG
Source organism: Bradyrhizobium sp. 1200_D9_N1_1 (assembly GCF_052075915.1). Lineage (NCBI taxonomy): Bacteria > Pseudomonadati > Pseudomonadota > Alphaproteobacteria > Hyphomicrobiales > Nitrobacteraceae > Bradyrhizobium > Bradyrhizobium sp. 1200_D9_N1_1. Next base: position 4,083,607 of record NZ_CP197226.1, read on the forward strand.
AGGTGATCGGCTACATCCCCGGCGAGGGCCATAACCTCCAGGAGCACTCGGTGGTCATGATCCGCGGCGGCCGCGTCAAGGACTTGCCCGGCGTGCGCTACCACATCCTCCGCGGCGTTCTGGATACCCAGGGCGTCAAGAACCGTAAGCAGCGTCGTTCGAAGTACGGCGCCAAGCGTCCGAAGTAAGCGGGAACCACGTCCATGTCTCGTCGCCACTCAGCGGAAAAGCGCGAAGTTCTCCCGGATCCGAAGTTCGGGAACATCGTGATCACGAAGTTCATGAACTCGGTGATGTACGCCGGCAAGAAGTCGGTCGCCGAAGGCATCGTCTACGGTGCACTCGGTATCATCGAAACCAAGACCAAGCAGAACCCGCTCGGCGTGTTCGAGCAGGCGCTCGAGAACGTCATGCCGACGATCGAGGTTCGCTCCCGCCGCGTCGGCGGCGCGACCTACCAGGTTCCGGTCGAGGTTCGTTCGACCCGCCGGCAGGCCCTGGGCATTCGCTGGCTGATCTCGGCCGCGCGCGAGCGCAACGAGAAGACGATGACCGAGCGGCTCTCGGCGGAGCTCTTGGACGCATCGAATAACCGGGGGAACGCCGTCAAGAAGCGTGAAGACGTGCACCGGATGGCGGAAGCCAACCGCGCCTTCTCGCACTATCGCTGGTAACGGCGACACACTCGGACTCGCAAGGAACGACCTATGCCCCGCCAACATGCCATCGAGGACTACCGTAATTTCGGTATCATGGCGCATATCGACGCCGGCAAGACCACGACGACCGAGCGCATCCTCTATTACACCGGCAAGAGCCATAAGATCGGCGAAGTGCACGAAGGTGCCGCGACGATGGACTGGATGGAGCAGGAGCAGGAGCGTGGCATCACGATCACCTCGGCTGCGACCACCGCCTTCTGGGCCGGCAAGCGCCTGAACATCATCGACACTCCCGGCCACGTCGACTTCACCATCGAAGTCGAGCGTTCGCTGCGCGTGCTCGACGGCGCCGTTTGCGTGCTGGACTCGAACCAGGGCGTCGAGCCCCAGACCGAGACCGTCTGGCGCCAGGGCGACAAGTACAAGGTTCCGCGCATCGTCTTCGCCAACAAGATGGACAAGACCGGCGCCGACTTCTTCAAGTGTCTGGCCGACATCGTTGACCGCCTCGGCGCCAAGCCGATCGCGATCCAGCTTCCGATCGGTGCCGAGAACAACTTCAAGGGTCTCGTCGACCTCGTGAAGATGAAGGGCATCGTCTGGAACGATGAATCGCTCGGCGCCAAGTTCGACTACGTCGACATCCCGGAAGACCTCGTCGAGCAGGCCAAGGAATACCGCGAGAAGATGGTGGAAGCCGCCGTCGAGCTCGACGACGACGCATTGGCCGCCTTCCTCGACGGCAACGAGCCGGACGAAGCGACCCTGAAGCGCCTGATCCGCAAGGCGGTGCTGACCGGCGCGTTCTATCCCGTGCTGTGCGGCTCGGCCTTCAAGAACAAGGGCGTGCAGCCGCTGCTCGACGCCGTCGTCGACTACCTGCCGTCGCCGATCGACGTGCCCGCGATCAAGGGCACCGACGACCGCGGCAACGAGGTCGTGCGCAAGGCCGACGACAAGGAGCCGCTCGCGCTGCTCGCGTTCAAGATCATGGACGACCCGTTCGTCGGCACCATCACCTTCTGCCGCATCTACTCCGGCATTCTGCAGAGCGGCACCGGCGTCGTGAACTCGACCCGCGAGAAGAAGGAGCGCATCGGGCGCATGCTGCTGATGCATGCGAACAACCGCGAAGACATCAAGGAAGCCTATGCCGGCGACATCGTCGCCCTGGCCGGCCTGAAGGAAGCGCGCACCGGTGACACGCTGTGCGATCCCGACAAGCAGGTGATCCTGGAGAAGATGGAATTCCCCGAGCCGGTCATCGAGATCGCGATCGAGCCGAAGTCCAAGGCCGACCAGGAAAAGCTGGGCGTGGCGCTGGCCAAGCTCGCGGCGGAGGATCCGTCCTTCCGCGTGTCGACCGACCAGGAGTCCGGCCAGACCATCCTCAAGGGCATGGGCGAACTCCATCTCGACATCAAGGTCGACATCCTCAAGCGCACCTACAAGGTCGACGCCAACATCGGCGCGCCGCAGGTTGCTTTCCGTGAGCGCGTCACCAAGAAGGCCGAGGTCAAGTACACCCACAAGAAGCAGACCGGCGGTACCGGTCAGTTCGCGGAAGTGTCGATCGTGGTCGAGCCGAACGAGCCCGGCAAGGGCTATGAGTTCGAGTCCAAGATCGTTGGCGGTGCGGTTCCGAAGGAATACATCCCCGGCGTCGAAAAGGGCCTCAACAGCGTGATGAGCTCGGGTGTCGTTGCGGGCTTCCCCGTGGTCGACGTCAAGGTTCAGCTCGTTGACGGCAAGTACCACGACGTCGACTCGTCGGCGCTCGCCTTCGAAATCGCATCGCGCGCGGCATTCCGCGAAGCCTTGCAGAAGGGCAAGTCCGTGCTGCTCGAGCCGATCATGAAGGTCGAAGTGGTGACCCCGGAAGACTATACCGGCTCGGTCATCGGCGACCTGAATTCCCGGCGCGGTCAGATCCAGGGTCAAGACATGCGCGGCAACGCCAACGTCATCAACGCGATGGTGCCGCTCATGAACATGTTCGGTTACGTGAATAACCTGCGCTCGATGAGCCAGGGTCGCGCAACCTTCACCATGCAGTTCGATCACTACGCAGAAGCGCCGGCCAACGTGTCGGCAGAAGTCCAAAAGAAGTTTGCCTGATTGTCGTCGGTCTCAAGCTGACGATTGAACGGAGAGTCAAATGGCCAAAGCAAAGTTTGAACGTAACAAGCCGCACTGCAACATCGGCACCATCGGTCACGTCGACCATGGCAAGACGTCGCTGACCGCGGCGATCACCAAGATCCTCGCCGAGACCGGCGGTGCGACGTTCACCGCGTACGACCAGATCGACAAGGCGCCGGAAGAGAAGGCGCGCGGCATCACGATCTCGACCGCGCACGTCGAGTACGAGACCAAGAACCGCCACTACGCCCACGTCGACTGCCCCGGCCACGCCGACTACGTGAAGAACATGATCACCGGCGCCGCCCAGATGGACGGTGCGATCCTGGTCGTGTCGGCCGCTGACGGCCCGATGCCGCAGACCCGCGAGCACATCCTGCTCGCCCGCCAGGTCGGCGTGCCCGCGCTCGTCGTGTTCCTCAACAAGTGCGACATGGTCGACGATCCCGAGCTGCTCGAGCTCGTCGAGCTCGAAGTCCGCGAACTGCTCTCGAAGTACGAATTCCCGGGCGACAAGATCCCGATCATCAAGGGCTCGGCGCTCGCCGCTCTCGAAGATTCGGACAAGAAGCTCGGCCACGACGCCATCCTCGAGCTGATGCGCAACGTCGACGAGTACATCCCGCAGCCGGAGCGTCCGATCGACCAGCCGTTCCTGATGCCGGTTGAAGACGTGTTCTCGATCTCGGGCCGCGGCACCGTGGTGACCGGCCGTGTCGAGCGCGGCATCGTCAAGGTCGGCGAGGAAATCGAGATCGTCGGTCTGCGTGCGACCCAGAAGACCACCGTCACCGGCGTCGAAATGTTCCGCAAGCTGCTCGATCAGGGCCAGGCCGGCGACAACATCGGCGCTCTGCTCCGCGGCACCAAGCGCGAGGACGTCGAGCGCGGCCAGGTGCTGGCGAAGCCGGGTTCGGTCAAGCCGCACACCAAGTTCAAGGCTGAGGCCTACATCCTCACCAAGGAAGAGGGCGGTCGCCACACCCCGTTCTTCACCAACTACCGTCCGCAGTTCTACTTCCGCACCACCGACGTGACCGGTGTCGTGCATCTGCCGGAAGGTACCGAGATGGTGATGCCGGGCGACAACATCGCGATGGAAGTGCACCTGATTGTGCCGATCGCGATGGAAGAGAAGCTCCGCTTCGCGATCCGCGAGGGCGGTCGTACCGTCGGCGCCGGCGTCGTCGCCTCGATCATCGAGTAATACGAGAATAGGGATCGGCGAGTAGCGAATGGTGACATTCGCTATTCGCTATTCGCCACCCACTGAAGAGAGACCACGGCAATGAACGGCCAAAACATTCGTATCCGTCTCAAGGCGTTCGACCATCGTATCCTCGATACGTCGACCCGCGAGATCGTGAACACGGCGAAGCGCACCGGCGCGCAGGTCCGCGGACCCATTCCGCTGCCCACCCGCATCGAGAAGTTCACCGTCAACCGTTCGCCCCACGTCGACAAGAAGAGCCGCGAACAGTTCGAGATGCGCACTCACAAGCGCCTGCTCGACATCGTCGATCCGACCCCGCAGACCGTCGATGCTTTGATGAAGCTCGATCTGGCCGCCGGTGTCGACGTCGAGATCAAGCTCTAAGATTTTTGGATCCCGTTCGCGTAAGCGGACAGAAAGAACAGGAAGCAAGCCGATGCGCTCCGGAGTGATCGCACAAAAGGTCGGGATGACGCGGGTCTTCACGGAGGCCGGCGAACATATCCCCGTGACCGTGCTGAAGCTCGGCAATTGCCAGGTCGTAGGCCACCGTACCGAAGAGAAGAACGGTTACGTCGCGCTCCAGCTCGGTTCTGGCAGCCGCAAGACCGTTTACATGCCCAAGGCGGAGCGCGGCCAGTTCGCGGTCGCCAAGGTCGAGCCGAAGCGCCGGGTCGAGGAATTCCGCGTCACCGCGGATGCCATGATCCCGGTCGGCGCCGAGATCCAGGCCGATCATTTCGTCGTCGGCCAGTTCGTCGACGTCACCGGCACCTCGGTCGGTAAGGGCTTCGCCGGCGGCATGAAGCGTTGGAACTTCGGCGGTCTGCGCGCCACGCACGGTGTGTCGATCTCGCACCGTTCGATCGGTTCGACCGGTGGTCGTCAGGATCCCGGCAAGACCTGGAAGAACAAGAAGATGCCCGGCCACATGGGTGTCGACCGCATCACCACGCTCAACCTTCGAGTCGTTCAGCTGGATGTCGAGCGCGGCCTGATCCTCGTCGAAGGCGCCGTTCCCGGCTCCAAGGGCGGCTGGATCCGCGTGCGCGACGCCGTCAAGAAGCCGCTGCCGAAGGAAGCTCCGAAGCCCGGCAAGTTCAAGGTTGCGGGTGGCGAAGCCGAGGCTGCGGCCCAGCAGGAGGGTGCGTGAGATGGAATTGAAGGTCACCACCCTCGAAGGTAAGGAAGCCGGCTCGGTCCAGCTTTCCGACGCCATTTTCGGCCTCGAGCCGCGCCAGGACATCATTGCGCGTTGCGTGCAGTGGCAGCTCAACAAGCGTCAGGCCGGCACCCACAAGGCCAAGGGCCGCGCCGAGATCTGGCGCACCGGCAAGAAGATGTACAAGCAGAAGGGCACCGGCGGTGCTCGTCACGGCTCGGCCCGCGTGCCGCAGTTCCGGGGCGGTGGCCGCGCCTTCGGTCCGGTGGTGCGTTCGCACGCCACCGACCTGCCGAAGAAGGTCCGCGCGCTGGCTCTCAAGCATGCGCTGTCGGCCAAGGCCAAGGACGGTGATCTGCTGGTGATCGACAAGGCCGCGCTGGAAGCCGCCAAGACCAAGGCGCTGCTCGGTCACTTCTCGGGTCTGGGCTTGACCAACGCGCTGATCATCGACGGCGCCGAGCTCAACAACGGCTTTGCCGCCGCGGCTCGCAACATCCCGAACATGGACGTGCTGCCGATCCAGGGCATCAACGTCTATGACATCCTGCGCCGTCAGAAGCTCGTTCTGACCAAGGCCGCCATCGATGCGCTGGAGGCGCGCTTCAAATGACGAAGAACATTGAGCCTCGCCACTACGACGTGATCGTTGCTCCGGTCGTCACCGAAAAGGCGACGCTGGCGTCCGAGCACAACAAGGTCCTGTTCAAGGTGGCCGCGAAGGCGACCAAGCCGCAGATCAAGGAAGCGATCGAGAAGCTGTTCGACGTCAAGGTCAAGAGCGTCAACACGCTGGTCCGCAAGGGCAAGACCAAGGTCTTCCGCGGCAACCTCGGCTCGCAGTCGAACACCAAGCGCGCGATCGTGACCCTCGAAGAGGGTCACCGGATCGACGTCACCACCGGTCTGTAAGGTCGTACGACGATGGCACTGAAGACATTCAATCCCACGACGCCGGGCCAGCGCCAGCTGGTCATGGTCGATCGTTCGGCCCTGTACAAGGGCAAGCCGGTCAAGGCGCTCACCGAAGGCAAGCATTCCTCCGGCGGTCGCAACAATACCGGTCGCATCACCGTGCGCTTCCGCGGCGGCGGTCACAAGCAGACCCTGCGCATCGTCGACTTCAAGCGCGACAAGGTCGATGCGCCCGCGACCGTCGAGCGGCTGGAATACGATCCGAACCGCACTGCGTTCATCGCACTGGTCAAGTACGAAGACGGCACCCAGGCCTATATCCTGGCGCCGCAGCGCCTTGCGGTCGGCGATTCCGTGGTGGCCGGCAACTATGTCGACGTGAAGCCGGGCAACGTCATGCCGCTCGGCAACATGCCGGTCGGCACGATCATCCACAACATCGAGGTCAAGATCGGGAAGGGCGGCCAGCTCGCCCGTTCCGCGGGCACCTACGCCCAGCTCGTCGGTCGCGACCAGGACTACGTCATCATCCGCCTGAACTCGGGTGAGCAGCGCCTGGTGCACGGCCGTTGCCGCGGCACGATCGGCGCGGTGTCGAACCCTGATCACATGAACACCTCGATCGGCAAGGCCGGCCGCAACCGTTGGCTGGGTCGCAAGCCGCACAACCGCGGTGTTTCGATGAACCCGATCGACCATCCGCACGGCGGTGGTGAAGGTCGTACCTCGGGCGGTCGCCACCCGGTTACTCCGTGGGGCAAGCCGACCAAGGGCAAGAAGACCCGCTCCAACAAGTCGACCAACAAATTCATTCTCCTAAGCCGCCACAAGCGGAAGAAGTAAGGAACGCCGGACATGGTTCGTTCAGTCTGGAAAGGCCCGTTCGTCGAGGGTTCTCTGCTCAAGAAGGCAGATGCCGCGCGCGCGTCCGGCCGTCACGACGTCATCAAGATCTGGAGCCGTCGTTCGACGATCCTGCCGCAGTTCGTCGGTCTGACCTTCGGCGTCTACAACGGTCAGAAGCACGTGCCGGTGGCCGTCAACGAGGAAATGGTCGGTCACAAGTTCGGCGAGTTCTCGCCGACCCGGACCTTCCATGGCCACTCCGGTGACAAGAAAGCCAAGAAGGCTTGAGGATTAAACGATGAGCAAACCTAAGCGCGAACGGAGCCTCGCCGAGAACGAGGCCAAGGCGGTCGCCCGGATGCTGCGGGTGAGCCCGCAGAAGCTCAACCTGGTCGCCCAGCTCATTCGCGGCCGGAAGGCGGCTGCTGCGCTCGCCGACCTGCAGTTTTCGCGCAAGCGGATCGCGGTTGACGTGAAGAAGTGCCTGGAATCGGCTATCGCCAATGCCGAGAACAACCACGACCTCGATGTTGACGATCTCGTCGTGGCGCAGGCTTTCGTCGGCAACGGCCTCGTGATGAAGCGCTTTGCCGCCCGCGGCCGTGGCCGCTCGGGCCGTGTCTACAAACCATTTTCGCAGCTGACGATCATTGTTCGTCAGGTCGAAGCCGAAGCAGCAGCGGCTTAAGGGTCGCAGGAGAAAACGATGGGTCAAAAGATCAATCCGATCGGTCTGCGTCTCGGCATCAACCGGACCTGGGATTCCCGCTGGTTCGCCGGCAAGCAGGAATACGGCAAGCTGCTGCACGAGGACGTCAAGATCCGTGAGATCCTGCACAAGGAGCTCAAGCAGGCGGCCGTCGCCCGCATCGTGATCGAGCGTCCGCACAAGAAGTGCCGCGTCACCATCCACTCGGCCCGTCCGGGCGTGGTGATCGGCAAGAAGGGCGCCGACATCGACAAGCTGCGCAAGCGGGTCGCGGACATCACCTCGTCCGATGTCGTCATCAACATCGTCGAGATCCGCAAGCCGGAGCTCGATGCGACGCTGGTGGCCGAGTCGATCGCGCAGCAGCTGGAGCGCCGCGTGGCGTTCCGCCGTGCCATGAAGCGCGCCGTGCAGTCGGCGATGCGTCTCGGCGCGGAAGGCATCCGCATCAACTGCTCGGGACGTCTGGGCGGTGCGGAAATCGCGCGCATGGAGTGGTACCGCGAAGGTCGCGTGCCGCTGCACACGCTGCGCGCCGACATCGACTACGGCGTTGCGACCGCGTTCACGACCTTCGGCACCTGCGGCGTCAAGGTCTGGATCTTCAAGGGCGAGATCCTCGAGCACGATCCGATGGCCCAGGACAAGAGAATGGCCGAAGGCGAGACCGGCGGCGGTGGTGATCGTGGTGGCCGTCAGCGCCGCGACAACGCTGCGGTCTGAGCCAGCACAGGAATTTGAGGGCTTAAAGCCATGATGCAACCTAAGAAAACGAAGTTCCGGAAGGCGCATAAGGGCCGCATCCACGGCGTTGCGTCTTCGGGCGCGACGTTGGCGTTCGGCCAGTACGGCCTGAAGGCGACCGAGCCTGAGCGCGTCACCGCGCGCCAGATCGAAGCCGCTCGCCGCGCGCTGACCCGTCACATGAAGCGCGCCGGCCGCGTCTGGATCCGCGTGTTCCCCGACCTTCCGGTGTCGAAGAAGCCGGCCGAAGTCCGCATGGGTTCCGGCAAGGGTTCGCCGGAACTGTGGGTGGCGCGCGTCAAGCCGGGCCGGGTGCTGTTCGAGATCGACGGCGTCAACACCCAGACGGCGCGTGAGGCGCTGACCCTGGCGGCCGCCAAGCTGCCGATCAAGACGCGCTTCGTCGAGCGCATTGCGGAGTAATGGCCATGGCCCAGATGAAGATCGAAGACATCCGCGCGATGAGCCCCGACCAGCAGGATGACGCCATCCTGAACCTGAAGAAGGAGCGCTTCAACCTGCGCTTCCAGCGCGCCACCGGGCAGCTCGAGAACACCTCGCGCCTGCGCGAGGCTCGCCGCGACATCGCCCGGATCAAGACCGTCGCCGCGCAGACGCGCGCGAAGAAGAAGTAAGAGGCTTACGAAGATGCCGAAACGTACTTTGCAGGGCGTGGTCGTCAGCGACAAGACAGCCAAGACGGTCGTTGTGCGCGTCGATCGCCGCTTCACGCACCCGATCTACAAGAAGACGATCCGCCGTTCGAAGAACTACCACGCGCACGACGAGAACAACGAGTTCAAGCCGGGCGACATGGTTTGGATCGAGGAATCGAAGCCGATTTCGAAGTTGAAGCGCTGGGTCGTGATCCGGGGCGAACACAAGAAAAGCGCCTGATCTGTTGGCTTTAGCCGACTGTCTTCAGGGAAATGTTGAGCGCCGGCTGGGCTGGCGCAAGAGAGAAGAGGACGAGGTGCATCAATGATTCAGATGCAGACCAACCTCGACGTGGCCGACAATTCTGGCGCACGCCGTGTCATGTGTATCAAGGTGCTCGGGGGCTCCAAGCGCCGCTACGCCACGATCGGCGACATCATCGTCGTCTCGATCAAGGAAGCGATTCCGCGTGGCAAGGTGAAGAAGGGCGACGTGATGAAGGCCGTCGTGGTGCGCGTCCGCAAGGACATCCGCCGCGCCGACGGTTCGGTCATCCGCTTCGACCGCAACGCCGCCGTGCTGATCAACAACCAGTCCGAGCCGGTCGGCACCCGTATCTTCGGGCCCGTGCCGCGCGAGCTGCGCGCCAAGAATCACATGAAGATCATTTCCCTCGCGCCGGAGGTGCTGTGATGGCTGCGAAGATCCGCAAGGGCGACAAGGTCGTCGTGCTGACCGGTCGCGACAAGGGTCGCACCGGCGAAGTGTTCGAGGTTCGCCCCGACGCCGGTACGGCGCTCGTGCGCGGCATCAACATGGTCAAGCGTCACCAGAAGCAGACGCAGGCCCAGGAGGGCGGCATCATCTCGAAAGAGGCGCCGATCCAACTGTCCAACATCGCGTATGTCGGCAAGGACGGAAAGCCGACCCGCGTCGGATTCAAGATTCTGGCGGACGGCAAGAAGGTCCGCATCGCCAAGAGCTCGGGAGCTGAGATCGATGGCTGAGGCTGCTTACACGCCGCGCCTGCGCGCGGAATACGATGCGAAGATCCGCACGGCGATGACCGAGAAGTTCGGTTACGAGAACGTCATGCAGGTTCCGCGCCTGGACAAGGTCGTGCTGAACATGGGCGTTGGCGATTCCGTCAACGATCGCAAGAAGGCCGAGACCGCCGCTGCCGAGCTGACCCAGATCGCCGGCCAGAAGGCAATCGTGACCTATTCGCGCATCGCGATCGCGACCTTCAAGCTGCGTGAGAACCAGCCGATCGGCTGTAAGGTCACGCTGCGCAAGGCTCGCATGTACGAGTTCATCGACCGCCTGGTCACGGTCGCGCTGCCGCGCGTCCGCGACTTCCGCGGCCTGAACCCGAAGAGCTTCGACGGCCGCGGCAACTACTCGCTCGGCATCAAGGAGCACATCATTTTCCCCGAGATCGACTTCGACAAGGTCACGGAAGCCCGCGGTATGGACATCACCGTCTGCACCACGGCCAAGACCGACGAAGAGGCGAGGGCCTTGTTGACCGCTTTCAATTTCCCGTTCCGGCAGTGAGACGCTGACCTAAAGCCTCTCAAACGCGGATACCCAGGAGCCAAGCATGGCAAAGAAGAGTTCAATCGAGAAGAACAACCGGCGCAAGCGGATGGTGAAGAACGCCGCCCCGAAGCGCGAGCGGTTGAAGGCGATCATCGCCGACAAGACGTTGCCGATGGAGGAGCGGTTCGCCGCGACCCTGAAGCTCGCCGAGATGCCGCGCAATTCGTCGGCGACCCGCGTGCGTCTTCGTTGCGAGCTGTCGGGGCGTCCGCGCTCGAACTACCGCAAGAACAAGCTGTCCCGTATCGCGCTGCGCGAACTTGGCTCCAAGGGCATGGTCCCGGGCCTCGTGAAGTCGAGCTGGTAAGGAGGGTCGTTTAGATGTCTACGCACGATCCAATCAGCGATCTGATCACCCGCATCCGCAACGCGCAGATGCGCTCCAAGACCAAGGTCTCCACGCCGGGCTCGCGGATGCGCGAGAACGTGCTCGAGGTGCTCAAGAGCGAGGGCTACATCCGCGGCTATGCCACGGTCGAGCACTCCTCGGGCCGCAGCGAGATCGAGATCGAGCTGAAGTATTTCGACGGCGAGCCCGTCATCCGCGAGATCGAACGTGTTTCCAAGCCCGGGCGTCGTGTTTACGCCTCGGTGAAGAACCTGCCGCGGGTCAACAACGGGCTCGGCATTTCGGTGTTGTCGACGCCGAAGGGGATCATGGCCGACCACAGCGCGCGCGACGCGAATGTGGGCGGTGAAGTCCTCTTCACGGTGTTCTGAGAAGGATTTTTGATCCATGTCACGTGTTGGCAAAAGGCCTGTGCCGGTTCCGTCGGGTGTTACCGCGACCGTCGACGGGCAGACCGTCAAGATGAAGGGGCCCAAGGGCCAGCTTCAGTTCGTCGTCCATGACGACGTCGAGGTGAAGCTCGAGAGCGGCCAGATCAAGGTGAACCCGCGGGTCGAGACCAACCGCGCGCGGGCCCTGTACGGTACCGCTCGCGCCCAGGTCGCGAATCTGGTCGAAGGCGTCACCAAGGGCTTCGAGAAGAAGCTCGAGATCACCGGCGTCGGCTACCGCGCCGCGATGCAGGGCAAGAACCTGCAGCTCGCGCTCGGCTACAGCCACGACGTGATCTACACGATCCCCGAAGGGATCACGATCACGGTGCCGAAGCCGACCGAAATCACGGTGACGGGCAGCGACATTCAACGCGTCGGCCAGGTCGCGGCCGAAATCCGCTCATACCGCCCGCCGGAGCCCTACAAGGGCAAGGGCGTGAAGTATGTTGGCGAATTCATCTTCCGCAAGGAAGGCAAGAAGAAGTAACGGAGCCGGTCATGTCGAAAGCCAAGGTTACGAATGCCCGGCGCAAGCGGAGTGTGCGGCTGAAGCTGCGCCGCTCCGGTGGTGGCCGTCCGCGTCTGTCGGTGTTCCGCTCGTCCAAGCACATCTACGCCCAGGTCATCGACGATCTGAAGGGCGAGACGCTGGCCTCCGCCTCCTCGCTCGAGAAGTCGATGCGCGACGGCGGCAAGACCGGCGCCGACATCGATGCGGCGAAGGCGGTCGGCAAGCTGCTGGCCGAGCGCGCCGCCGAGAAGGGCGTCAAGGAAGTCGTGTTCGATCGCGGCAGCTATCTCTATCACGGGCGCGTCAAGGCTCTTGCCGATGCGGCGCGTGAGAGCGGGCTGAGCTTCTAACAGAATTTGAGGATTGAGGCGTAAGCCTCTGAAGGATTGGAAAAATGGCAGAACGCGAACAACGTGGTGGACGCGATCAACGCGGCGGCGGACGCGAACGCAAGGAGCGCGAGGAGCGCGACAGCGAGTTCGTCGACAAGCTCGTCCACATCAACCGCGTGGCCAAGGTCGTCAAGGGCGGCAAGCGCTTCGGTTTCGCAGCGCTGGTCGTGATCGGCGACCAGAAGGGCCGCGCCGGCTTCGGTCACGGCAAGGCGCGCGAAGTGCCTGAGGCGATCCGCAAGGCAACCGAGTCCGCCAAGCGCAACCTGACCCGCGTGTCGCTGCGCGAGGGCCGCACGCTGCATCACGACATCGCCGGCCGTCATGGCGCGGGCCGTGTCTACCTGCGTGCCGCTCCGGCCGGTACCGGCATCATCGCCGGCGGCCCGATGCGCGCCGTGTTCGAGACGCTTGGCGTCCAGGACGTGGTGGCGAAGTCGATCGGCTCTTCGAACCCGTACAACATGGTGCGCGCGACCTTCGACGCGCTGAAGCACCAGGATTCGCCGCGTTCGGTCGCAGCCCGCCGCAATATCAAGGTGTCCACCCTCCAGTCGCGCCGTATCGGCGGCGATGCCGAGGCGGCTGCCGACTAACGGAAGCTTTTCGGAGTAGATCAAATGGCCAAGGCCGCAAAGACGATCAAGCTCGAGCAGACCGGCAGCGCGATCCGCCGCCATCACTCGCAGCGTTCGACGCTGATCGGGCTCAAGCTCAACAAGATCGGCCGCACCAGCGAACTGCCGGACACTCCGGCCGTGCGCGGCATGATCGAGAAGGTTCACCATCTCGTCCGCATCGTCGACGAGAAGTAAGCAAAGGCGCATGATCCCGAAAAGCGGGTGCCGGTTTTCGGTGAAGATCATGCGCAAGACACAAGGAGAAGGGCGATGAAGCTCAGCGATATCGCCGACAACGCCGGCTCGCGCAAAAAGCGTATGCGCGTCGGCCGCGGCATCGGTTCGGGCAAGGGCAAGCAGTCGGGCCGCGGCGGCAAGGGCCAGACCGCGCGTTCGGGCGTGCGCATCAAGGGTTTCGAAGGCGGCCAGATGCCGATGCATCGCCGTCTGCCCAAGCGCGGCTTCAACAACATCTTCCGCGTCGAGTTCGCCGAGATCAATCTCGACCGGCTCCAGGAAGCGGTCGATGCCAAGAAGATCGACGCCGGCAGCGTCGTGAACGTCGAGGCCCTGGTGAAGGGCGGCGTGCTGCGCCGCGCCAAGGGCGGCCTGCGGCTGCTCGGCCGTGGCGAGCTCAAGTCCAAGCTCAACATAGAGGTGCACGGCGCCACCAAGACCGCGATTGCCGCGGTCGAGAAGGCGGGCGGCTCGGTGAAGATCCTCGCCCCTGCCAAGGAAGAAGGCGAGGCGGCGTAACAACTGCGTCATTGGCCCGCGGCTCGCGGGCCTTTACGCATGCGGGACGTGGACTTATCGATGCCGAGCCCCAGATAATGTCCGGCGTCCGCTAAAGTAGCCCGGCCGCGGGCATGACGGCGCAACAGGCGGCGGGAGAAAGTCCAAGATGGCCTCAGCAGCGGAACAACTGGCAGCCAACCTCAATTTCGGTGCGTTTGCCAAGGCTGACGAACTGAAGAAGCGCATCTGGTTCACCCTGGGCGCATTGCTCGTTTATCGGCTGGGGACCTACATCCCGTTGCCGGGCATCGATCCCAACATTTGGGAGCAGGTGTTCCGCTCCCAGGCGGGCGGCATCCTCGGCATGTTCAACATGTTCGCCGGCGGCGGCATCCACCGCATGGCGATCTTTGCGCTGAACATCATGCCGTACATCTCGGCCTCGATCATCATCCAGCTCCTGACCACCGTCTCGCCGCAGCTCGAGGCGCTGAAGAAGGAAGGCGAGGCCGGCCGCAAGACGCTGAACCAGTACACCCGCTATCTGACCGTCATCCTGGCGGCGTTCCAGTCCTACGGCATCGCGGTGGGCCTTGAGGGTGCCGGCAACGTCGTCAGCGACCCCGGCATGTTCTTCCGCCTGTCCACGGCGATCACGCTGACCGGCGGCACCATGTTCCTGATGTGGCTGGGCGAGCAGATCACCTCGCGCGGCATCGGCAACGGCATCTCGCTGATTATTCTCTCCGGCATCGTCGCCGAGCTGCCCGCGGCGCTCGCCAACATGCTCGAGCTCGGCCGTCAGGGTGCGATGTCGACCGGCCTGATCCTGGTCGTCATCATCATGGCGGTCGCCGTGATCGCCTTCATCGTGTTCATGGAGCGCGCGCAGCGCCGCCTGCTGATCCAGTATCCGAAGCGCCAGGTCGGCAACAAGATGTTCGAGGGTCAGTCCTCGCATCTGCCGCTCAAGCTCAACACCTCGGGCGTGATTCCGCCGATCTTCGCGTCTTCGCTCTTGTTGCTGCCGACCACGGTTGCGAACTTCAATGCGGGCAGCGGGCCGGAATGGTTCCAGTGGATCACCACCCAGCTCGGCCACGGCCGTCCGCTGTTCCTGATCATGTATCTCGCGCTGATCGTGTTCTTCGCGTTCTTCTACACCGCGATCGTGTTTAACCCGACCGAGACCGCGGACAATCTGAAGAAGCACGGCGGCTTCATTCCGGGCATTCGCCCCGGCGAGCGCACCGCGGAATACATCGACTACGTGCTGTCGCGCATCACCGTGCTCGGCGCGATCTATCTGGCGATCGTCTGCTTGATCCCCGAGATCCTGATCTCCTACGCCTCGGTGCCGTTCTACTTCGGCGGTACCTCGCTGCTGATCGTGGTCAGCGTGACCATGGACACGGTGGCGCAGGTGCAGGGCTATCTGCTGGCCCATCAGTACGAGGGCCTGATCCGGAAGTCGAAGCTGCGCGGTCGCCGCCGCTAAGCGCGGCGTCCTCTGAAGGCGGCGCGACTGCGCCGCCGATTCGCCCGCGCGAGAGCAACGCGCGGCGCCCGCAGAGACGACCAGCCAGCCGTTCGATCGCATCGGCGGAGCTGCTCTCAGCGCGATGCAATCCCTGATTTCAAAGGCCTTCTTGGCGACCGGGTATTCGCTCCCCTATGATATGGGTAGCGGTGCGGCGCCGATTATGGTTTGCACTGTTCTTGATCTTCAAACACAGGTGCGCGACGTATCGCTCACCAATCCGGGGGGGCGTACGCCGATGAGAATTATACTTCTGGGACCGCCGGGGTCGGGCAAAGGGACCCAGGCGCAGCTGCTGGTGGAGCGCTATGGTATCGTCCAGCTCTCGACCGGCGAGATGCTGCGTGCGGCCGTGGCGGCGGGAACGCCGGTCGGTCTGAAGGCCAAGGAGATCATGGCCAGCGGCGGCCTCGTACCCGACGACGTCGTGGTCGGAATCATCTCCGACCGGATCGACCAGCCGGACGCCAAGAACGGTTTCATCCTCGACGGTTTCCCGCGCACCGTGCCGCAGGCCGAGGCGCTCGATGAGCTGCTGAGGCAGAAGCACCTCAAGCTCGATGCAGTGATCGAGCTCCGCGTCAACGAAAGCGCGCTGCTGAGTCGCGTCGAGACCCGAGTCGCCCAGATGCGGGAGCGCGGTGAGGAGGTTCGCCTCGACGACACCCCCGAGGTCCTGACCAAGCGGCTTGCCAGCTACCGCAGCCAGACGGAGCCGCTGATTCACTACTATTCCGAGCGGCGGAAGCTCTCGACCATCGATGGCATGATGGCCATCGACGAGGTCACCCGTGCGGTTCACCGCCAGCTCCTGGCGCTCGGGGCAGTCGAGCCCAAGACGCATGGCAAGGGAACTGCCAAGGGAACTTCCAAGAGCGCGGCCAAGGCAGCGCCGGCCAAGAAGGGGGCGGCCAAGGCCAAAACAGCCAAGAAGTCGGCGAAAACGGCCAAAAAACCCGCCAAATCCGCTAAAAAGGCGGCCAAGAAGGCCGCGAAGGGCGCCAAGAAGGCGGTCAAGAAGACCGCGAAGAAGACGGTAAAGAAGGCTGCCAAAAAGACCGCCGGGAAGGCTGTCAAAAAGGGTGCCAAAAAGGCCGCAAAAAAGGTCACGAAAAAGCGAGCCAAGCGCTAGCGGCGGTTGACGAAAGCCCCCGGAATCCCTTAATAAGCCCCGCATCCAAGTCGGATAGTTTCAGACGATGCCGGGCCCCAGGAAGACCGGGGGTGGGCGTCGTGTTCGCGTTTGTGAACACCTGCCCGAGAACACAAGCACTTAAAGCCTGGTCCTGACGAGGACCGGCAACAGGAGAGAAGGCCGTGGCCCGTATTGCCGGCGTGAACATTCCCACCAACAAGCGCGTGCTGATCGCGCTCCAGTACATCCATGGCATCGGTCAGAAGATCGCCGGTGAGATTCTGGAGAAGGTGAAGATCCCGGTGGATCGTCGCGTCAGTCAGCTCAGCGACGCCGAAGTGCTTCAGATCCGCGAAGTCATCGACCGCGACTATCTCGTCGAGGGTGACCTGCGTCGTGAGGTCGGCATCAACATCAAGCGTCTGATGGACCTCGGCTGCTATCGCGGCCTGCGTCATCGTCGCGGTCTGCCGGTGCGCGGTCAGCGTACCCACACCAATGCGCGGACGCGCAAGGGCCCGGCCAAGGCCATCGCCGGCAAGAAGAAGTAAGTTTTCGCATCCAATCGCGGCGTGTGGCGAACCGGGGATAACCCGTTCGCCACGCGCCTTTCGTTCCACAGGTGTAGCCGCTGGCACTACGGCGGCGTTTGAGATCTCCAGGAAAGGTACTCAATGGGCAAGGAAGCCACCCGCGTTCGCCGTCGTGAACGCAAGAACATCGCCTCCGGCGTTGCGCACGTGAACTCGTCGTTCAACAACACGACCATCACCATCACCGACGCGCAGGGCAACACGATTGCCTGGTCCTCCGCCGGCACGATGGGCTTCAAGGGCTCGCGCAAGTCGACCCCGTACGCGGCGCAGGTTGCCGCCGAGGACGTGTCGAAGAAGGCGCAGGAGCACGGCATGCGCACGCTGGAAGTCGAAGTCGCCGGTCCCGGTTCGGGCCGCGAATCGGCGCTGCGCGCGCTCCAGGCCGCCGGCTTCACCGTCACCTCGATCCGCGACGTGACCACGATCCCGCACAACGGTTGCCGTCCCCGCAAGCGTCGGCGCGTTTGATACGAGGTTGCGGGCGCATCGGCGCCCGCAATGACTTTGCAAGAAGCCGCAGGTGCGACCTGTGGCCTTTCTCCAACGCCAGTGTCTGCAACGGCAGTTCGACTGGCCTGTATGGGTGAAACAGTGACGATCCAGAAAAATTGGCAAGAACTGATTCGGCCGAACAAGCTCCAGGTCACGCCCGGCAGCGATCCGGCCCGTTTTGCGACCATCGTCGCCGAGCCGCTCGAGCGCGGCTTCGGCCAGACCCTCGGCAACGCGCTGCGCCGCATCCTGCTCTCCTCGCTCCAGGGCGCGGCGGTGCAGTCGGTGCACATCGACGGCGTGCTGCACGAGTTCTCCTCGATCGCTGGCGTCCGTGAGGACGTCACCGACATCGTGCTCAACATCAAGGACATCTCGATCAAGATGCAGGGCGAAGGCCCCAAGCGCATGGTCGTGAAGAAGCAGGGCCCGGGCGTCGTCACCGCCGGCGACATCCAGACCGTCGGCGACGTCGTCGTGCTCAATCCGGACCTCCAGATCTGCACCCTCGACGAGGGCGCGGAGATTCGCATGGAGTTCACCGTCGCGACCGGCAAGGGCTACGTGCCCGCCGAGCGCAACCGTCCCGAGGATGCGCCGATCGGCCTGATCCCGGTCGACAGCCTGTACTCGCCGGTCCGCAAGGTCTCCTACAAGGTCGAGAACACCCGCGAGGGCCAGATCCTCGACTACGACAAGCTGACCATGACGATCGAGACCAACGGCGCGATCTCGCCGGATGACTCGGTGGCTTACGCCGCCCGCATCCTCCAGGATCAGCTCAACGTGTTCGTCAACTTCGAAGAGCCGCGCAAGGAAGTCGCCCAGGAGATCATCCCGGACCTCGCCTTCAACCCGGCCTTCCTCAAGAAGGTGGACGAGCTCGAGCTGTCGGTGCGTTCGGCCAACTGCTTGAAGAACGACAACATCGTCTACATCGGCGACCTCGTGCAGAAGAGCGAGGCGGAAATGCTCCGCACCCCGAACTTCGGCCGCAAGTCGCTGAACGAGATCAAGGAAGTGCTGGCTCAGATGGGTCTGCATCTCGGCATGGAAGTGCCGGGCTGGCCGCCGGAGAACATCGACGAGCTCGCCAAGCGCTTCGAGGATCACTACTGATCCAATCCACCGTCGTGGCCGGAGATTTCCGGCCACGATTTTTACTGGGCGAACGCAGGCAGCCCACCTGAGCAACATGTCCGACGAACCGTCGCGGCAGTTTTAACGTAAGGAATAGTTACATGCGTCACGGCAAGGTTCATCGGAAGCTCAACCGCACGGCCGAACACCGCAGGGCGATGTTCGCCAACATGGCGGCCGCGCTGATCAAGCACGAGCAGATCGTCACCACGCTGCCGAAGGCCAAGGAGCTCCGTCCGATCGTCGAGAAGCTCGTCACCCTCGGCAAGAAGGGCGGGCTGGCCATGCGCCGCCAGGCGATCTCCGAGATGCGCGACAAGGATCAGGTCAAGAAGCTCTTCGACGTGCTCGCGACCCGCTACAAGGACCGCCAGGGCGGCTACACCCGCATCATCAAGGCCGGCTTCCGCTACGGCGACAACGCCGCGATGGCCGTGATCGAGTTCGTCGATCGCGACGTCGATGCCAAGGGCCAGGACTCCGGTCCGGTGCAGGAGAAGGAAGCCGAGGCGGCGTAAGCCGTTTCAGCAGGTACGAAATTGAAAGCGGCGCCCTCGGGCGCCGCTTTTGTTTTTGGGGCTCGCGAAGATCAGCGCGACTATTCTTCCTTGATCCCCGCCCTTTGCGCGATCTCCTTCATCTCGGCGGTCTCCTTGCCGATGGCTCCTGCCCAATCGCTGTAGCGCATGAAGCCCGGTTCGAAGCCGACCGTGGTGAAGCGCTCGATGACGGAAGGGCTGTTGACGATCTCCTCCAGCGCCGCCGTCAGCTTGTCGTGAACGGCCGGCGGCAGCCCCTTGGGCGCGACGACCGCGCCCCAGGACGCGAAGTCGATGCCGGCGTAGCCGAGCTCGGCAAGCGTCGGCACGTCGGGCAGGTAGGGCGTGCGCTTGCCGGAGAACACCGCGAGCACCTTGACGGTGCCCGCCTCGATCTGCGGCTTCACGGCGATCACGGTGTCGACGTGGTACTGGATGTGCTTGCCGATGAGGTCGTTCATCGCCGGTGCGCTGCCCTTGTAGGGCAGGTGGACCATCTTGACCCCGGCACTCGACTTGAACAGCTCGCCGGCGAAATGCGAGACGGTCGCGACGCCGAAGGATGCGAGCGACAGCTTGTCGGGATTGGCCTTCGCCTCGGCGACGAGCGAAGCGACGTCCTTGACGGGATTGTCCTTGTAAGTGACGAGCGCCAGCGTGATCTTGCCGACTTGGCCGAGCGGCTCGAAATCCTTGGCCGCGTCGTAAGGCACGCTTTCCTTCACGGCTGCCGGCAGCGTGAAGCTCGAGTTCGAGCTGAAGAACAGGGTGTAGCCGTCAGGCGCCGAACGTGCGACTTCCTTGGCCGCGATCGTGGTGCCGCCCCCGGGACGGTTCATGATGATCACGGGCTTGCCGAGCCGCGTCTCCAGCTCGCCGCCGATGATGCGCGCGACCACGTCGGAGGCGCCGCCCGGCGGGAAGGGGACGATCAATTGCAACGATTTCTCCGGATAGACCGTTTGAGCCGGCGCGAGCGAATTGCCGCCCATCAAGCCGACCAGTCCGAGAAAAATCGTGAGAGCCGTCCGCTTCATCGCATAGTTCTTCCGTGTTCACATGAGACGCCGTGCTGCTTAGCAATAATCGTTCCAGCCGCGGTTCAGGCGGGGTGTCTACGTTGTCGCAGGAAAAGTGCTCGGCGTCTCACTGATTGGTGAGCGCCGATTGCGGCCCGATCCGCCGCGTCCGATATTCCCATCATCGATCTGATGGAGATACTACATGAATATCGACCTTTCCGGAAAAACTGCACTGGTGACCGGCTCGACCGCTGGCATCGGCCACGCCATTGCCAGAGGTCTCGCCGCCTCCGGTGCGAGCGTCGTGATCAACGGGCGCGGCCAGGACAAGGTCGAGGCCGCCGTGCGCAAGCTGGAAGCGGCGGGAGGCAAGGTGCGCGGCATCGCCGCCGACGTCTCGACGGCGGCGGGCTGCAAGGCGCTTGCGTCCGCGCTGCCCGAGGTCGACATCCTCATCAACAATGCCGGGATCTTCGAGCCGAAGGACTTTTTCGATATTCCGGACGAGGACTGGAGCCGCTTCTTCGAGGTCAACGTTATGAGCGGCGTGCGGCTGTCGCGCGCATACCTGAAGGGCATGCTCAAGCGCAACTGGGGCCGCATCGTCTTCATCTCCTCGGAATCCGGCCTCAACATTCCCGTCGAGATGATTCACTACGGCATGAGCAAGACCGCCCAGCTCTCGGTCGCGCGCGGGCTGGCGCAGCTCACCCGCGGCACCGGCGTCACCGTCAATTCCGTGCTGCCGGGCCCGACCATGTCGGAGGGTGTCGAGACCTTCGTGAAGGATCTCGCGAAGCAAAACGGTCAGTCGGTGGATGAGGCCGCCGCCAATTTCGTCAAGCAGCATCGCCCGAGTTCGCTGATCCAGCGCTTCGCCAGCGTCGACGAGATCGCCAATATGGTGGTCTATGTTGCGTCGAAGGAAGCGTCCGCGACCAATGGCGCGGCGCTGCGGGCCGAGGGTGGTATCGTCAACACGATTGCCTGAGGCTGCGCACGTGCCGGCTTATGTGATCTCCGAGGTCGAGGTGCGCGATCAGGCGATGATGGAAGCCTATCGCGCGCTTGCGGCGCAGACTATCGCGCAATATGGCGGCCGCTACCTCGCGCGCGGCGGTGCCGCCGACGTGGTGGAGGGCGGCCCGCCGCCCAAGACCATCATCATCGTGGAGTTTCCTACGATGGCCCGCGCGCGCGAATGGTACGCCTCAGTGGAATATGCCGAGGCGTTGAAGCCGCGACAGACGGCGCTGGAGCGGCGGTTGATGTTCGTCGAGGGCATCGCTCCAGAAGCGCAACTGCCGTAGGGTGGGCAAAGCGAAGCGTGCCCACCACCGTTCTGCGCCCGTTGCGTGATGGTGGGCACGGCGCAAGCGCGCCTTTGCCCACCCTACGCAGCGGCGCTGTGCTCGCCTACCACCCCTCCAGCACGATCTTGCCGCGCGACTTGCCGCTCTCGAGCAGCGCGTGCGCGCGCTTGAGGTTGGTCGCGTTGATCGTGCCGAAGGTCTGGTCGAGCGTGGTGCGCAACACGCCCTTGTCGATGAGGTCGGCGACGTCATTGAGCAGATGATGCTGCGCGATCATGTCAGGCGTCTGGAACGAGGAGCGCGTGAACATCGATTCCCAGTGCACCGAGATCGCCTTGCCCTTGAACGTGCTCATGGTGAACTCGGGCGGATCGTCGATCAGGCCGAACCGGCCTTGCGGCGCCATGAACTCGGCGATGCTCTTGTAGTGCTGATCGGTGAAGGTGAGGCTCGCCACCAGCGCCACCGGCGGCAGCTTGAGCTTCTCGATCTGCTCCTTCATCGGCTTGCCGTGGTCGATCACCGCATGTGCGCCGAGATCGAGACACCACTTTTGCGATTCCGGCCGCGTCGCCGTCGCGAGCACCGTGAGGCCCGTGAGGCGGCGGGCGAGCTGGATCAGGATCGAGCCGACGCCGCCGGCGCCGCCCGTGATCAGCAGCGTGCGCGGATCGACGCTCTTGCCCGGCACCGCGCCGAGGCGGTCGAACAGCAATTCCCACGCGGTGATGGAGGTGAGGGGGAGGGCGGCGGCCTGCGCGAACGACAGGCTCTTCGGCTTGTTGCCGACGATGCGTTCGTCGACCAGGTGGAATTGCGCATTGGTGCCCTGGAGCAGGATCGAGCCCGCGTAAAACACCTCGTCGCCCGGCTTGAACAGCGTGACCTCGGGCCCGACGGCGTCGACCACGCCGGCTGCGTCATAACCCAAGATCTTCGTCTCGCCCTCGGGCGGAGCGGCGCGCTTGCGCACCTTGTAGTCGACCGGATTGGCCGAGATCGCCTTCACGGCGACGCGTATGTCGCGCCCCTTGGGCTCGGGCTTTGCGGTCTCGAAATCGAACAGCGCGTCCTGATCCTCGATCGGAAGCGATTTCTTGTAGCCAACGGCCTTCATGGCTTGTCTCCATCAGATAGCGCGCAGCTTGTGACGTGCGCCCGGCCTGCTAACTGTCCCGCTGGCCCCGGTTTGGCAAGTACTGTAAATTCGGGGATATAGTCCCTGTTTGGATACTATTGGGAAAACACGCATGAAGCGGCGAGATTTTACCCGGCGTCCCGGCTGCTCGGTCGAGGCGACGCTGGACCTGATCGACGGCAAGTGGAAGGGCGTGATCCTCTACCACCTCCAGGACGGCACCCAGCGCTTCGGCGAACTGCGCCGCCGGATGCCCGGCATCACCCAGCGCATGCTGACAAAACAGCTTCGCGCGCTGGAGGAAGACAAGCTCGTCATCCGCAAGGTTTATGCGGAAGTGCCGCCGCGGGTGGAGTATTGCCTCTCCGAACTCGGCGAGAGCCTCAGGCCGGTGATCGACATCCTGAAGGCGTGGGGCGAGAGCCATCAGCAACGGCTGTCCTGCGCGCCGGCGCCCGAGGCGGCGGAACCGGTCAAGAAGCCGAAGCGAGCAGCGTGAATGTCCGGGAGCGGACTGCGCCGCTCCCGGACAAGATTGCGTCAGAACGCAAACTGCGTGCGCATCGCGACCGCGTCGAACTTCGAGCCGACGTCGGCGGTCGAGACCGGCGAGGCTTGCTTCGACACCGTGCCATGCAGGTAGTCCAGCATGAAGCGGACATTGCCGTTGACGTACCAGTTGAGCGCGAGCGTGTAGACCGTCTGGCGTCCGCCGGCGATGCCGGCGGCAGTCGCGAGCTGATTATTCAGATCCATAGTGGAATAGCGGCCGGCGATCTCCCAGGCGCCCCAGCCACCGCCATCGAGCGAGAACGGATGATCGGGCTTCACGCCGCCATAGGAGGCGTTCGCTGGATTGTACTTGCGCGATTCCCCGGTCAAGACGTAGGCCGCTTCCGCGTAGCCGCCCTGGAATTTCAGGCTTGGCGCTCCGATTAACGGCACGCTGGTGTTCGCGTTGCGATCGATGTTGAACCAGTAGTATTCGCCCTGGAGGAACAGCGATCCATAGGTCGCGGCGGCTTCGACACCATAAACCTGCGCGCCCGCGACATTGGCAATCGCACCGGTCGAGATCAGTGTCGTAGGGTCAATTCGCAGCTCAGGCCGGTCGCTGAGCGTGAGCGTCTGCGTGTTGGCGACCAGATTGCGCGGCGGCTGAATCAGCCACTGTGCGTCGCCGCCGAGATGCAGCGAATAATCCTTGCCGCTGACGAGCTGGCCCGCAACGCGGGCCGTCGCGCCGTACTGCTCGCTGGTGCCCGGAGGTGAGACGCTCGACGCTGAGTGAATCGCACCCGTGGTCGGACCCGTCACGTACGCGCCGGCCCAGAACACGTCGTTGTACCAGCGGGCGCCGACGGCAGAACGGAAATCGCCGGCGGCGATATTTTGCGCGATCACGCCGACCGAGGCGCGCTCCATGAAGGGAATGTCGTTGGAGCTCGAGGACTCATCGAGGGTCCAGGCAAGGTCCATGATGCCGGCCTCGATCGCCATCTTGCCGCCAAAAGGCTTCAGCCCGGTGTAGCTCACATACGCGTTCTCGATGCCGGATGTGCCACCGCCGGGCAGGAAGCCGACAGGAGTAGCGCCGGCGGCCCCCGTGCCGCCGAAGCCGTCAGCCGAACCGCCGAAGTCGTAGATCAGGGCAAAATTCCAGTCTTCGAGGAACTTGCCGACGACGCCGATGCGTGCGCGACGGACGTTCTCGCCGCTGTCGAGTTTCTGCGGCACGGTGCCTGCCGTATTGGGACGATAATCGTAGCCGCCGACATCCCAGTGCACGCGGCTCGTGATCGCGACGCAGTTCGCTCCGTCGGCCGTGCAGATGGTCGGCCGGTTGTTCGGCATCGTCACGACGACGCCGGAAGCCGGCGCCGGGCCCTTGAGCGGGATCGCCGCATTGGCATTGGCGACGACCGCTTTCGCCTCCGAGCGCGCTTCGGCCTTGGCTTCGGCCTTCGCCTCGGCTTTGGCTTTCGCCGTCGCTGCGGTGTTCGCTGCGGTCTGGCTCTGGAGCTTGTCGAGCTTCTGCTCGAGCATCTTCAGCTGCTGCTTCAGGAGTGCGATCTCCTGTTCGCTGTTGCTGGCCGATTGGGCCTGGGCTTGCGATGCCGCCAGCACGCCGGCGAGACCAATCGCCGTGGCTGCAATTCTTGTCCTGCTCACGTTACGCCTCCATCGTTTGACGAACTTCCCCAAGTCGCGAACGGAGAGCCTAGGAAGGATCGATGACTGCCCCGCGACGCTGCGTCCGGTTGCGTGGTTCCCACTGATGCAAATTCGCCGCAACCGAATCCGCCTTGCATCACCATGCAAGATGACGCGTATCATGCCAATCCGTAGCGCCGGGCAAATTGCCATTTCGCACACCGGGCCGGTATGCGGCGGGCGCCGGAAGGGGGGTGAATATTGCCATCCCGCGCCCTTCTATTGGGGGGCGAACGCGCCTATATTCCGGCGTCTTTTCCAAGAGGTAGGAATGTTTCGATCGACCTGGACCGCCGTCGTCACGGCATTGTGCATAGGCTTTTCGACCCACTTCAATCCGGCAGCGGCGCAGGACCGTCGGGCCCCGTCGTCGCCGGCCGAGCTGCGGCTGTCCTATGCGCCGATCGTGCAGCGGGTGCAGCCGGCGGTCGTCAACGTCTATGCCGCCAAGGTGGTGCAGAACCGCAATCCGCTGCTGGATGATCCCATCTTCCGCCGCTTCTTCGGCGTGCCCGGCCAGCAGCCCGAGCAGATGCAGCGCTCGCTCGGCTCCGGCGTCATCGTCGATGCGTCGGGCCTCGTCGTCACCAATGTCCACGTCATCGAGGGCGCGGACCAGGTCAAGGTGTCGCTGTCGGACAAGCGCGAGTTCGAGGCCGAGATCCTGCTGAAGGATCCCCGCACCGATCTCGCCGTGTTGCGCCTGAAGGACACCAAGGAGAAATTTCCAACGCTCGACTTCACCAATTCCGACGAGCTGCTGGTCGGCGACGTCGTGCTCGCGATCGGCAACCCCTTCGGCGTCGGCCAGACCGTGACCCACGGCATCATCTCGGCGCTGGCGCGCACGCAGGTCGGCATCACCGACTACCAGTTCTTCATCCAAACCGATGCGGCGATCAATCCCGGCAATTCCGGCGGTGCACTGGTTGACATGAGCGGCAAGCTTGCCGGCATCAACACCGCGATCTATTCGCGCTCCGGCGGCTCGCAGGGCATCGGCTTTGCGATCCCCGCCAACATGGTGCGCGTGGTCGTCGCTTCCGCCAAGGGCGGCGGCAAGGCGGTGAAGCGTCCCTGGCTCGGCGCGAAGTTGCAGGCGGTGACGCCCGAGATCGCCGAAAGCCTCGGCTTGCGTTCGCCGACCGGCGCGCTGGTCGCGAGCGTGGTCTCGAACGGTCCCGCAGCGAAGGCCGGCCTGAAATCCTCCGATCTCATCACCGGGATCGACGGCCAGACCGTGGATGATCCCAATGCCTTCGACTACCGCTTCGCGACGCGTCCACTCGGCGGTTCCGCGCAGATCGACGTGCAGCGCGGCGGCAAGCCGCTCAAGCTCGCGATCGCGCTGGAGACCGCACCCGACGCCGGCCGCAACGAGCTCGTCATCACTGCGCGTTCGCCGTTCCAGGGCGCGAAGGTCTCGACCATCACGCCGGCGGTTGCCGACGAGCTGCATCTGGACGCCGACACCGAAGGCGTCGTGATCGCCGATCTCGGCGGCGACAGCGCGGCCGCGAATGTCGGCTTCCAGAAGGGCGACATCATCCTGGCTGTCAACAATCAGAAGATCAGCAAGACCGGCGATCTCGAAAAGGCTGCGGGTGAGCGCCCGCGGATCTGGCGCATCACGCTGGTGCGCGGCGGGCAACAGATCAACGTCACGCTGGGCGGATGAGTCCGAAGCGACCACAGGAGACGCCAACTCTCTTTGCCGCGGCGGGGCTCGATCACGAGGCTCCGCATCCGCTGCCGGACCGGCTGCGCCCGCGCGCGTTGTCGGAGGTCGTCGGCCAGGATCACATCCTCGGCCCCGACGGCGCGCTGACGCGCATGCTGGAGACGCGCACGCTCGGCTCGCTGGTGTTCTGGGGCCCGCCCGGCACCGGCAAGACCACGGTGGCGCGGCTGCTGGCGGACGCGACCGACCTGCATTTCGAGCAGATCTCCGCCGTGTTCTCCGGCGTCGCCGACCTGAAGAAGGCATTCGACGCAGCGCGTGCCCGCCGCGAGATGGGCAAGGGCACGCTGCTGTTCGTCGACGAGGTGCACCGCTTCAACCGCGCCCAGCAGGATTCGTTTCTGCCCGTGATGGAAGACGGCACGGTGGTGATGGTCGGCGCCACCACCGAGAATCCGTCCTTCGAGCTCAACGCGGCGCTTCTGTCGCGCGCGCGCGTGCTGGTGTTTCGCTCGCTCGATGCTGCCGCGATCGAGAAGCTGTTTGCGCATGCCGAAGAGGTGGAGGGCAAGAAGCTGCCGCTCGATGCGGAAGCACGCGCGGTGCTGGTGCGCATGGCCGACGGCGATGGAAGGGCCTCGCTGACGCTTGCCGAAGAGGTTTGGCGCTCTGCACGGGCTGACGAGATTTTCAATGCCGCGCAGTTGCAGGACATCCTGCAGCGCCGCGCCCCGATCTATGACAAGTCGGCCGATGGCCATTACAACCTGATCTCGGCGCTGCATAAGTCGGTGCGCGGCTCCGATCCCGACGCTGCGCTGTATTATCTCGCGCGCATGCTCGATGCCGGCGAGGACCCGCTATTCCTGGCCCGCCGCGTCGTGCGCATGGCGGTCGAGGACATCGGCCTTGCCGATCCGCAGGCGCTCGTCATCGCCAATGCCGCCAAGGACGCCTTCGACTTCCTCGGCCATCCCGAAGGCGAGCTCGCTATCGCGCAAGCGGTGGTCTATCTCGCCACTGCGCCGAAATCGAACGCGGTCTACACCGCCTTCGGTGCCGCCATGCAGACCGCAAAGCAGGCCGGCTCGCTGCTGCCGCCAAAGCACATCCTCAATTCCCCGACCAAGCTGATGAAATCGGAAGGCTACGGCGCAGCCTACGAATACGACCACGACGCCCCCGACGCCTTCTCCGGCCAGGATTATTTCCCGGAAGCCCTGGGCCGCCAGACCTTCTACGATCCGCCCGAGCGCGGGTTTGAGCGGGAGATCCGGAAGCGGCTGGATTACTGGGCCAAGCTGCGGAAGGAGCGGGGCGGCTCGCGCTAGAAACGGCCATTTCGCCGTGACGGGAGCCGGCTTTTGGGGTACGCAGGCAACCATGAGCCGCCGCATCAAGAGAATGAACCCAAAGCCCCGTTCGCGTGACGAGCGCGACGATTCGCGTCCGTTCAAGGCGCGCACCGCAAAGAAAGCGGGACCACGGCCGGGTGGCAAGCCGGGGACGAAGTCGCCGCGCTTTGCGGCGGAGCGTCCCGAGCGCCGCGCGCCCAAGGCTGCTGCACAGGAAAGGCCTGCGCCGGAGAAGCCGGTCGAGGCGCTGCTGCCGACCAAGGTGCAGACCGTCAAGGTGACGGCCGACGAGAACAACATGCGGGTCGATCGCTTCCTCGAGGCGCGCTTTCCCGGCCTGTCGTTTTCTCACATCCAGCGCGTCGTCCGCAAAGGTGAGCTGCGCGTGGACGGCAAGCGCGTCGACAGCAAGGACCGGCTGGAGGAGGGGCAGAGCGTCCGCATCCCGCCGCTGAAGCTCGACGCGCCGAAGGCCGTCGGCGAGCTCTCGGAGGCTGCGCAGAAGACGCTCAAGGCGCTGAAGGAGATGACGATCTACGAGGACGACGACGTCCTCGTGCTGAACAAGCCGTTTGGGCTTGCGGTGCAGGGCGGCTCCGGCACGACGCGGCACATCGACCAGATGCTGGAGGTGATGCGCGACTCCAAGGGGCAGAAGCCGCGGCTTGTGCACCGGATCGACAAGGACACGTCGGGCTGCCTCCTGATCGCGAAGACCCGTTTCGCTGCTTCGCACCTGACCGGCGCGTTCCGCTCGCGGTCGGCGCGAAAGGTCTATTGGGCGCTGGTGCCGGGGCTGCCGAAGCCGAAGCAGGGCCGCATCTCGACCTTTCTCGCCAAAGAGGAGAGCGAGGACGACACCATCATGCGTATCGCCCAGCACGGCGATGAGGGCGCCAGCCACGCGGTGACCTATTACGCCGTGGTCGAGACCGCCGGCAACAAGCTGACCTGGGTGTCGCTGAAGCCGGTGACGGGCCGCACCCACCAGCTCCGCGCACATATGGAGCATATCGGCCATCCCATCGTCGGCGATCCCAAATATTTCAACATCGAGAACTGGCAACTGCCAGGCGGCCTGCAAAACCGGCTGCATCTGCTGGCGCGCCGCATCGTCATTCCGCATCCGCGCGGCGGCGTGATCGACGCCACCGCCCCGCTGCCGCCGCACATGCAGCAGTCGTGGAATCTGCTCGGGCTCGATGCAAGCCGGTTTGATCCGATCGAGAACGCGCCTGAGGAATAGTGAATCCGTAGGCGAGGGAGTTTCCGCGACGTCGTCCTGGCGAAAGCCAGGACCCATTACCCCAAGGAGGGTTTTGGCGAAGACTCCTCGTTCGGTATTCCGACCTCTCGCGATCGATAGATCACGCGGTATGGGTCCTGGCCTTCGCCAGGACGACATCAGGTGTTTGGCGAGCGGCTTACCCCCTCAATTCCGAAACTGCTCCAGAAACATCCGCAAGCTGTCGTGCGAGCTCTCGACATCGGTGATCAGCCAGCCCTCGGGTCCGTTGACGAGGATGAAGTTCAGCGTCACCCGGCGGCCGTGATTGTCGAAATTCGCCGCGACATAGGTCTTGTCGTATTGCCTGCGGGCCACCGCGATCGCGACCGGGCCAAGCTTCCAGCTCGGGCTCTGCACCAGGAAATCATAGGGCTCGGCCCTCGGCGTGCTCCAGGCCTTGCGCAGCGGGAAATCGAAGAACTGCCGGGCGGTGGCGCCATCCCGCGGCAGGCCTTTTGACAGTTCCGGCGCGCCCTGGCCGTAATGGGCGTAGACATTGCGAACCAGCGATTCCGGGCTACGAAAGCCTGCCTCCGCCGCGGCCAGTCCAAGTCCCGCATATAGGGCGACAATGCCCGTAAGTTCCCTCATGCCCGCCGCTCGCTTTATCGGCCACAGGTCTTAGCTTAAAAGCCTAGCATCCAGCCGCGGAGACCGAAAACCCAAGATGCGTGAATTGTTCGATGAAGCTGCGGGCCAGTCTCCGCGCGATCCGCGGGAATCGGCCCGCCAGTCCGCGCGCACGCCGCAGCGCAAGCGCTTCTACAAGGAGGCCGGCGTCGCCGAGGCCGAAGGCGGCTTCGCCATCACACTCGACGGCAGGCCGATCCGCACGCCGTCCGGCCGCCAGGTCGTGATCCCCTCGCGCGCGCTGGCCGACGCGGTCGCCGCCGAATGGGCGGCCCAGGGCGAGACGATCGATCCCGTGACCATGCCGCTGACGCGGATCGCCAACAGCGTGGTCGAGGGCGTGGTCGACCGCGTCGAGCTCGTCAGCGACGACCTTGCGAAATATTTCGAGTCCGACCTGCTGTTCTATCGCGCTGGTCACCCCGAGGCGCTCGTGGCCCGCGAGGCCACGCATTGGGACCCCGTGCTGTTCTGGGCCGCGGAGACGCTGGGCGCGCATTTCATCCTGTCCGAGGGCATCATGCATGTGAAGCAGCCGGACGAGGCCATTCGGGCCGCCCGCGCGGCACTGCCCGGGGATGCCTGGTCGGTCGCGGCGCTCCACGTGGTGACGACCCTGACCGGCTCGGCCCTGCTGGCGCTGGCCCTGGCCCATGGCGTGCGCGGGGCCGACCAGGTCTGGGCCGCCGCCCATGTCGACGAGGACTGGAACACCGACCAATGGGGCGTGGACGAGGAAGCTGCGGCACGCCGGGCCGCCCGCGCGCGGGATTTCGAGGCTGCCGTGGCGGTTCTCGACGCGGTGAAGGCACCTGCGGTCAAAGGTCCTTAACGAGAGGTTTACGACGGTGGCCTTAGGGTGGGACCAGCGTTCCCCGGGCCCCCCAAGATGCCGACGCCGATAAGCTCGATCGTTCCCGTCAGTGCCGCCAGCTCTGTTGCTGATGCGGCGACGCCCGATCTCGTGCTTCAGGCCGGCAGCGTCGTCGACGCCAGAGTGGTCAGCGTGCTCGCCGACAATCTGGTGCGGATCGCGATCGCAAACCTCTCCCTCGACGTGATGTCGGAAGTCGCGCTGTCGCCCGGACAAAATCTTCAGCTCGCGGTGTCGCAGAACGACGGCACGATCCGGCTCGCCGTCGTCAACGGCGCAGGCGAGGCGGCGGCCGACCAGGTCACGCTGACGCCGGCCGCGGCTTCGCTGGTAGAGAGCCCGCCGCTCGCGCCGTCCGCAAGCGCCGCCCGCAACACCTTGACGCCATCGGAGCAGGTTGCTGTCACAATGGCTTCGGCCGAGGCCGCGAGCAAGCAGGGCAGCCAGGCGCCGCTGTTCGCCAATCTCGCCTCCGTCGTCACCGGCAGCGATCTGCCGGCGGGATTGAAGCAGGCGGTGCTGGACGTGCTCGCGCAGCAGACGCCGCTCAATGCACAGCTCGACGGCCCCGATATCGAATCCGCCTTCCAGAAGTCCGGCCTGTTTCTCGAGGCCTCATTGGCCGCGGGCGCGACGCCATCGCCAGGCGCCGTGCCGGACCTGAAGGCGGCGCTGCTGGTGCTGCGCCAGACGCTGGCCGCGACCTCAGGCGCGCGCGAGACCGGCGTGCCGCAGGCACCGGCGCAAGCCGCCGCGCCGCCGACAAGCGTCACGACCACACCGCAGACCGCAGCATCCGCACTTCAGGCGGCGGGCGCGGCCGCGCAAGCGGCATCCCCGTCGCCCGATACGGAGATCGCCCAGCCGACGCAACTGCCGCGCGGCGCTGCGCTCGCAGCCGCCGTGCTGGCCGACATGGCGGGCGAGACGCCGCAGACGGCGGGCCCGCGAACCATGTCCGCAGGCCTTGCTGCGAGCCTCCTGCAGGAGGTCACGCAAAACCTGCCGCGCATGATCGGCAACGTGCCGGGCTCGAACAAGGCGGTGCCCGATGGCCACATCTTCGAGGCCGCCGCGCGCGGGACGCCACCGCCGTTCCGCGGCGCGCTGCCGTCGCCGCAGTCCATCGCCTCGCCGTCGCTCGCGCCGGATACGCCGCTGGCCGCGACCGTGCACCGTCTGCTCGACGACACCGATGCCGCGATCGCGCGGCAGACCTTGCTCCAGGTCGCCTCGCTCCCCGATCGCACCGATGCCTCCGGCCATCGCGTCGATCCGGCCGTGCCGCAGTGGAACTTCGAGATTCCCTTTGCGACGCCGCAGGGCACCGCCATGGCGCAGTTCGAGATCTCGCGCGACGGCGGTAACGAATCCACCGATCCAACCAAGCGCGCCTGGCGCGCGCGCTTCACGCTCAATGTCGAGCCGGCCGGCCCGGTGCATGCGCTGATCACGCTGAACGGCGACAAGACCTTCGTGCGGATGTGGGCGGAGCGGCCGGCGACCGCGCAACAGCTCCGCGCCGGGATCGGTGAGCTCAGCCAGGCGATGACCAGGGCCGAGCTCAAGCCCGGCGACATCGTGGTGCGCGACGGCACGCCGCCGCAGCCGGCGCCGGCCCGCGCCGGCCACTTCCTGGACCGCGCAACATGAGTGATCCGTCCAAGCTCGCGATTGCGCTGCACTACGAGAAGGGCTCTGGCGCGCCTGTCGTCGTCGCCAAGGGCAAAGGCACGATCGGCGAAAAAATCGTCGAGATTGCCAAGGCCAACGACATCCCCATCGAGGAGAACGAGATCCTGGCCGGCGCGTTGTCCAAGGTCGAGCTCGGCGAGGAGATCCCCCCGGATCTCTACAAGGCCGTCGCCGAAGTGCTGGTGTTCGTGCTGCGGCTGTCGGGCCGGGGGCGCTGACGCGCTGTCATCGTTTCACCACGATAGCGGCTGCATGGTCGCGTGGCATTTCTCAGTTCAACGGACATCGCCCTTGCTTACCCGCCGTTCCACTCTCGGTCTTCTCACTGCTGCCGCCACCATGCCGCAGCGCGCGCTCGCCCATGTCGCGCCGCCGCGCAATGAGATCCGCGACAGCCTGGCAAAACGCTTCACCGATCTCGGCACATCAGGCACCTTCGTCGGCTACAAGGTCGAGGACTATCTGATCGTCGCCAGCGACAAGGAGCGCTCGGGCGAGGGGAAGCTGCCGGCCTCGACCTTCAAGATTCCGAACTCGCTGATAGCGCTGGAGACCGGCGTGGTTGCCGATCCTGACAAGGACGTGTTCCCCTGGGACGGCGTGAAGCGGCCGATCGAAGCGTGGAACAAGGATCACACGCTGCGCAGTGCCATCGCGGTCAGTGCGGTGCCGGTCTATCAGGAGATCGCGCGCCGCATCGGGCAGGAGCGCATGCAGAAATACGTCGACCTGCTCGACTACGGCAATCGCGACGTTGGCGGCGGCATCGACCAGTTCTGGCTCACCGGAAATTTGCGCATCGATCCGGTCGAGCAGGTCGATTTCGTCGACCGGCTGCGGCGCCGCGCGCTGCCGATTTCCAAACGCAGCCAGGATCTCGTCGCCGACATCCTGCCGGTGACCAAGGTCGGCGACAGCGTCATTCGCGCCAAGTCCGGCCTTTTGGGCGCCGAGCGCGGCGAGCCGTCGCTGGGCTGGATGGTCGGCTGGGCCGAGAAGGGCGAGGCGCACACCGTGTTTGCGCTCAACATGGATTGCACCGAGCCGCGCCTCGTCGGCGAGCGCATGCCGGTGACGCAAGCCTGCCTTGCCGAGATCGGCGCCGTCTGAGCGCAACCGCGCTGATCTGCATTGCGAGCGCAGCGATGCCGTAGGGTGGGCAAAGGCGCGTAGCGCCGTGCCCACCATCTCTCGATACGGTCACCTGTAGTTGGTGGGCACGCTTCGCTTTGCCCACCCTACGGTATCGCGTGCGGACCAGACCCTCTCAGCCCAGCCTGAACAGCGCCTGCAAAAATTCCTCCACAGCCTTGCGCGACTCCACGGCGGTTGCGGGATTGCCGCCGACATGCGGATTGAGCTCGACGCAGGAATCCTTGTAGGTGAAGGGCGCTTGCGTGCTGGCGTTCATCAGCACGCCGCCGTCGCCTTCCTTGATCTGGCAATTGCGCACGGTCTGCGCGTTGGCGGAGACAGCCACGGTGGTGGCGCCGAGCAGGCCGCTGTCGAAGCCGTGCGCGCTATCGGGGTATTCGGTCAGCACCACGTCGCGCCCGGCGGCCTTGAGCCGCTCGACGAAGGCCTTGCAGCTCTTCACGGGGTTGTAGTCATCAGGCGTGCCGTGGAAGATGCGGATCGGGCGCGCCGCGACCTCGGTATCGCCGACGTAGCTTGTCGAGCAATCCGGATAGAACGGGATGTAGGCGGCGAACTGGATGCCGGACTTGTTCCAGAGCTTGTTGAAGCGGTTGAGGCTCGCATAGAGCGTTGCCTGTCCGCCGCGCGAAAAGCCCATCAGCACGATGCGGTCGGGGTCGACGCGGGGATGCTTCGCCAGAATCTCGAGCGAGCGGTAGATGTCGACGATCAGGTTGAGCCGGCCGAGCAGGGCCTGGTTCGGTCCGACCACCGTCAGTCCGCGGCCGGTAAAGCCGTCGATCACAAAGGTCGAGATGCCCATGGCGTTGAAGGCGTGGACCCAGGCTTCCGTGGTAGCGCCGACGCCGCTGGAGCCGTGCATCAGCACCACGACGGGGAGTTTTCCACTGCCCTGCGCGACGCGGAATTCGCCCGCGACCGTCACGACCTTGCCGGCGGCCGCATCGCCGCTCAAAAATTGCTGGTCGGAGAGGGTGAGCGAGGGGATCGGGTAGATCTCGGCGCGGGTGGCGACTTCCTTGGGAAGGGATTGCGCGTTGGCGAACGCGGCTGAGACGCAAAGCGCGATGAGCGCGGCAGCGGCGCGGAATGCCCTCGGCATCGGATTCTCCCTGATTTTTTTTGTAGTAGAACAACAGGCCCGCGCGCTGTCAATTTGGCGCGCGGCGGCCTTAGGCCTTGTCGGCCGTCTTCTTGGTCGTCAGCGCCTGGTCGATGGCAAAGCCGCCGATCTCGCCCATGGCCTGCGAGATCACGTCGCCGCTTCTGGCAAAGCCGCTGGAGAGATAGTCGAACTGCGTCCGCGCCAGCCGCAGCACCTCGATCGGCACGGAGACCGCGGTCTCGTTGAAGCTGTCGACGGAGGCGCGCAGCGTCTCCAGCTCGGTGCTGAGCTTCCCGATGTGGCTTTCCGCGTCCTGCATCAGGCCGAGCAGCTTGCCGCGCTCGGCATCGAACGCCGCACGCTCGGCCGCCGCAGCCGCCGTCACCTCGGTCAACTGCGCCCGCAGCGCCTCGATCTGGCTGACCATGGCGTCGGAGGCAAGCTCGGCGGCCTCGTGCAGCTCGACATGGCGTCTGTTCTCTTCATGCTGCTGATGATAGAGCCGCTCGGCTGACATCGCCCGCTGCGTCAGGGACTCGATCAGGCTTGCGGCACGCAGCAGCATCTCGCCGTTCCGCCCTGACACCATGCTGGCCATGCGCCGCAGGAAGTCGACGGTTTCGGACGACGAGTTCGGCGGCAGGGGGACGACCGTCGCGGACATGAGGTGATGCTTGCAGTCAGACGTGAGGACCGCCGCCGTACCGACTGGGCTCACGCAACATTCGGCGCCTGATCGTAAGCCTGGAGCAAGCCTGAATCGCCGCGCCGGGTCAACCGACCAGCACGGACAAAATCGACCCTCCCGCCGCCAAGTCGCGCGCGGGATCAGGCGTCCTTCTGCCGGCCAATCCGCCCAAGATGGGTAAAGCCGAACCCGGCTGAATATTTCAGGCCATAGCCCAGCGCCCGGTCTATGCCGATATGGGCCAGCCAGATCAAGGCGATGGATAAGGTGAGCGGCGAGGCGAGGCCGAAGCCCAGCGTCAGCAGCGCCACCGGCGCCATGTAGCTGTGGGCGGCGTTGTAGACCAGCGCGCCGAACCTGGCGCCCGAGAGGTATGCCAGGAAGCTCAGATCGGGGACGAAAAAGAGCAGGGCAAAGACGAGCCAGGAGCCGTCCCAGGCCCAGTAGAGCACCACCATGCCTGCAAACAGCGTCAGGCCCTCCAGCCGCAGCAGGATGTTGACACCGCCCGTCACAGTGCCGGTCTCGGCCGTTCCTTGGTCCATCGTCGCCTCCCAGGCAAAACTCTGTAATTCCTTGCGCTTTCCCGCTGCGGCAAGGCAGCCCTGCGGGCCCGAAAGCCGCTTCCCGGCCCGCAAAATGCCGTGTTAGAACCCCCGGCAATCGCATTTAGGCTAAGAACTGGCGGGAGCAAATGAAACATATCCTGGACGCCCTTGAAGATCGTCGTGCCGGCGCAAAGCTCGGCGGCGGGGAGAAGCGCATCGAGGCGCAGCACGCCCGCGGCAAGCTGACCGCGCGCGAGCGCATCGAGCTCCTGCTCGACAAGGGATCGTTCGAGGAGTTCGACATGTTCGTCGAGCACCGCTCCACCGAGTTCGGCATGGAGAAGACCAAGGTGCCCGGCGACGGCGTCGTCACCGGCTGGGGCACCGTCAATGGCCGCAAGACGTTTGTCTTTGCCAAGGATTTTACGGTGTTCGGCGGGTCGCTCTCTGAAACCCATGCGCTGAAAATTACAAAACTCCAGGACATGGCGATGAAGGCGCGGGCGCCCATCATCGGCCTCTACGACGCGGGCGGTGCCCGTATCCAGGAGGGCGTCGCCGCGCTTGCCGGCTATTCCTACGTGTTCCGCCGCAATGTGCTGGCCTCCGGCGTGATCCCGCAGATCTCCGTCATCATGGGTCCCTGCGCCGGCGGCGACGTCTATTCGCCGGCCATGACCGACTTCATCTTCATGGTGAAGAACACCAGCTACATGTTCGTCACCGGCCCCGACGTCGTGAAGACCGTCACCAACGAGGTCGTCACCGCCGAGGAGCTCGGCGGCGCCTCGGTGCACGCCACGCGCTCGTCGATCGCCGACGGCGCCTTCGAGAACGACGTCGAGACGCTTCTGCAGATGCGGCGCCTGATCGACTTCCTGCCGTCCAACAACACCGACGGCGTGCCGGAATGGCCGAGCTTCGACGACATCGGCCGCGTGGACATGTCGCTGGACACGCTGATCCCCGACAATCCGAACAAGCCCTACGACATGAAGGAACTGATCCTGAAGGTCGTGGACGAGGGCGACTTCTTCGAGATCGCCGATGCCTTCGCCAAGAACATCGTCACCGGCTTCGGCCGCATCGCCGGCCGCACCGTCGGCTTCGTCGCCAACCAGCCAATGGTGCTGGCGGGCGTGCTCGACAGCGACGCTTCGCGCAAGGCGGCACGCTTCGTCCGCTTCTGCGACGCCTTCAATATTCCCATCGTCACCTTCGTGGACGTCCCGGGCTTTTTGCCCGGCACCGCGCAGGAATATGGCGGCCTGATCAAGCACGGCGCAAAGCTGCTGTTCGCCTATTCGCAGTGCACTGTGCCGCTGGTGACCATCATCACCCGCAAGGCCTATGGCGGCGCCTTCGACGTCATGGCGTCCAAGGAAATCGGCGCCGACATGAACTACGCCTGGCCGACCGCCCAGATCGCCGTGATGGGCGCCAAGGGCGCGGTCGAGATCATCTTCCGCGGCGATATCGGCGACCCCGACAAGATCGCGGCGCGAACGAAGGAATACGAAGACCGCTTCCTGTCACCGTTCATTGCGGCGGAGCGCGGCTACATCGACGACGTCATCATGCCGCACTCGACCCGCAGGCGCATCGCGCGGGCGCTGGCGATGCTGAAGGACAAGAAGGTGGAAATGCCGGCGAAGAAGCACGACAATTTGCCGTTGTGAGATCTCGTAGCCTGATGAGCGAAGCGACATCCGGTTTTCCACTCAAGAGTCCCGCATGTCGCTTCGCTCATGCGGGCTACTGGCTACGCTACTGATTTGGCATCCTCGATCAAGATCCGATGACCGAACACGATCCGACCGACGAAATTTCACAGATCGAAGATCGGATCGAGCGGCTCGCCGAGATTGCCGAGCGGTGCCGGAAGTACATTCTCGCGTCCAAGATCGCCATCGGCGGCGGGGGCGCGCTGCTGTTGGTCGCGATCCTCGGCCTGTTTGGGACAGGTCAGACCGCCGCGCTCGGATCAATCGCTCTGGTGCTGGGCGGGATCGTGTCACTTGGCTCGAATGTCAGCACGTTGCGGCAGACGGAGAGCGCGATCGGTGATGCGGAGGCGCTTCGATCTCGGCTGATCGGCAGGATCGACCTGCGCGTGGTTGCCGATGCGCCGATGAAGCTGGTGTGACGCGCCGGCCGTTCGGCACCTTTGTTCACTGCCCCAGCTTCGCCCGTCCCTTGCTTCGCTGCCAGTGGCTTCCGGCGCGAAATCGGCTGTCTCTGGCCGCTTGCAATTGCCTTCTGGTGGCCTACCATGAACAGCGTTGGGACCTTGAAGGAGTGCAGCCATGGAACTCACCGTGGTGCCGATCGTCAAGCCGGACGCAACCAACTTCATCTTCGGCCAGTCGCATTTCATCAAGACTGTGGAAGACCTCCATGAGGCGCTGGTGGGCGCAGTTCCGGGCATCCGCTTCGGGCTGGCCTTCTGCGAGGCCTCCGGCAAGCGGCTGGTGCGCTGGTCGGGGAACGACGAAGCCGCGATCGCGCTTGCACGCGACAACGCAATGGCCATCGGCGCCGGCCATACATTCCTGATCTTCCTGGGCGACGGATTCTTTCCAGTCAACGTGCTGGCTGCGGTGCGTGCGGCGCCGGAGGTCTGCCGCATCTACTGCGCGACGGCCAACCCCACACAAGTGATCGTCGCGCAAACGGAGCAGGGCTGCGGCGTGCTCGGGGTGGTGGATGGCGCCTCACCGCTGGGTGTCGAAACCGACGAGGACATTGCGTGGCGGAAAGACCTGCTGCGAAAGATCGGCTACAAGCTGTAGTGGCTGGATGCAGCCGAAGCGGCGGGCCTGCATCGACAAGACCGTCGAACCCACAACCGCAAGATGCCCGGCACATTAATCGCCGGCGCTCTCAAGCTCCAGACCCGAGGAGCAACACCATGAAGCAAAACATCCCCGAAGAATTTCCCACCGGCTTGATGGATTGGAGTCGCTTTGTGATCAAGGGCAGCAAGATGCCGCCCCGGGATCCTGATGACGATGAAGAGGACGAGGACGAGGACGAGGAGGGAGAAGAGGAGGGGGACGACGACGAACCGGCGGTCGTACGCGAGCCGGACGAAGACTAGAAAAGTGGATGGCAGTTGGCGTACAATATCTCCCATGAGTTGGGATGCGAAAGACGTAGCGCTGCTCAAAAAACTCTGGGTCCAAGGACAGAGTGCCGCGCAGATCGCGCGCCGTCTCGGGTGTAGCCGTAACGCTGTCTGCGGCAGGCTAACTCGCTTGGGCCTGACGCGTGGCCACAAGCCGCCAACAGCAAAACCCAAGATAAGGTCGGTCCGGAAGCGAGAGCCGGCGTTGTTGGTTGCCTGTGCCCAACCGGCAGCCAAGAAGGTGTCGCGGAAGACAACAAACAAGCAGCCCAAGGAATTCAGCAAGCACCAGCTTTACGCCATGCTAGCTGAAGCGGTCAGGAATACGGGCTAACGGGCTACCGCGACGTTGTTGCGGCGCGGGCTCAATGAGCCGAGTCCGACCGGGTTGGGAGGGGGCAATGGATCATTGGACCCGCTGGTTACCAGGTCTTGGCACCCTTCGTCGATATCAAGGGAAGTGGCATTCGCACGATATCTTCGCTGGATTCGTATTGGCGACAATGCTGGTCCCGGTTGGCATTGCCTATGCGGAGGCGTCGGGCTTGCCCGGTATCCAGGGTCCATACGCAACGATCACAGCGCTCCTCGCTTACGCGCTGTTCGGTCCAAGCCGCATCCTCGTCCTGGGACCAGACTCGGCTCTGGCAGCCATTGTATCGTGGGTGTTGTCGGTCCATTGTCGGGTGGCGATCCCATGCGCGCCATAACCTTGGCCGGCATGATGGCAATCGTTTCCGGCACGGCATGTATTCTGGCAGGCATTCTACGCCTGGGCTTTGTAACCGAACTTCTCTCCAAGCCCATACGCCACGGTTACATGAACGGAATTGCATTGACCGTATTGATCAGTCAACTGCCAAAGCTGTTCGGCTTTACGATCGAAAGCGAAGGACCTCTGCGGAGCCTGTGGGCGATCGCCGGTGCAATCACCGAAGGAAAGACAAGCTGGGTAGCCCTTGGGCTCGGGCTCGGCACGCTGACGGTGATCCTTCTGCTCGAGAGCAACAAGCGGCTGCCAGGCATTCTGATTGCCGTCGTCGGGGCAATGGCCGTCGCGGGCGCGCTGGATCTTGGGAGGACTGCGAGGACCGAGCCAAAGCCTAGTCTCGATGGACCTTGGTGCGCCCTGCGATCGTGGCGTCCTTTCAGCGCCGATATCGTGCTAGGCTCGACTGTGGCAGGGAGCACCTGCTTCCTGCTTCATACCGAACGGGAGGACGATATGCCTGAGAGCGTCTACAAGGTCATAGAACTGATCGGCACCAGCAACGATTCCTGGGAAAAGGCCGCCGCCAACGCGGTCGAGCAGGCTGCAAAATCTCTTCGTGACCTTCGTGTCGCAGAGGTCGTCAAGCTCGATATTCAGCTGGACGCCAAAGGAAAAGTAGAGGCCTATCGCGCTAAACTCAACGTGTCGTTCAAGTTCGAGGGCACCTGAGCTTAAGCAAACCTCGCCTCGCATGCGGGGCGAGGTCGGATCTTACGCGCAGGGTAAGCGCTCAAACGGTCGACGTGAATTGTGTCCCTCTTGGAGAGCGCACGATCATGAAGGTCTTGCCACTGCTCGTGGTCGCCATGGGTGTCGTCGCGTGGGAAGCGACCGCACAGGACGCACAATGCGTCCGCGAACGCGCCGCCATGGTCGAGGCCATCCGGGCCTACGCCCGGTCCGCTGCCGGTGTTTTGGGACAGCAAGGCCTGTCGGAGAAGGTCCTTGAGGCCATGGCGCAAACGAAACGCCACCTGTTCATCCCTGAGCAATCTTGCTCTATCGCATACGCCGATAGACCGATACCAATCGGCCTCGGCCAGACCATATCGCAGCCGTACATTGTGGCCTTGATGACCCAGTTGGCCGAGGTCGCGCCCGATCACGTTGTGCTCGAAGTCGGTACCGGTTCGGGCTACCAGGCCGCCATCCTCGCGCAGCTCGCGCGAAAGGTC
This sequence comes from Bradyrhizobium sp. 1200_D9_N1_1, assembly GCF_052075915.1. NCBI lineage: Bacteria > Pseudomonadati > Pseudomonadota > Alphaproteobacteria > Hyphomicrobiales > Nitrobacteraceae > Bradyrhizobium > Bradyrhizobium sp. 1200_D9_N1_1. Next base: position 4,124,528 of record NZ_CP197226.1, read on the forward strand.
TGCAGCATCGAGATCATCCCGCAATTGGCCGAGACCGCCGCGAAAACACTAAGGGACCTCGCGTATGACAACGTGAGCGTCAGGCTTGGCGATGGCTACGATGGCTGGCCCGAATGTGGTCCCTTTGACGCAGTCGTCGTGACTGCCGCGCTCGGGGAGCCACCGCCGCCGCTGATCGAGCAGCTTAAAGTAGGTGGCCGACTCGTCATGCCGGTGGGCCCCGGTTACGGCACCCAGCAGCTCACGGTCGTCGAAAAAATCGCTCCTGGCAAGACGACGACGCGCGCCGTCGCCCTCGTGCGGTTTGTCCCGTTTACGCGTTCGCAGAACTAGAAGCCAGGGTGGAACAGGTTGAGCGCGTAGGGTGGGTGAGCCTTGCGACTGCGCGAAGCGCAGTTCGCTGGGCGTAACCCACCAATTTTGTTGAGGCGGACATTGGCGGATTGCGCTTCGCTAATCCGTCTGCGTTAGCGTGCCTCATCCGCCGCAGCAAAATGCGCCATCTGGTCGGCGCGGGCCTTGGCGAAGGCCGGGCGGCCCGTGGCGCGCGCGACGTAGTCGCGGCAAGCCGGATGTGCCGCCAACCCATCGAAGCGATCGACGACGCGCAGCACGTCCGACATCAGGATGTCGGCGACGGAGAAGGAGCCCGCCAGCCATTTGCGGCCGGCGAGCACCGGCTCCATGTGCTTGAGGCGGAGCTTGAGGAAGTCGTCGACGAACTTCACGGCAGGTGAGCCATCGTCACTGCCGGTGAACTTGAACATCGTCCAGGGCAGGGCGGGCATCTCCACCGAATTGAGCGCCGCGAACACCCACGTCGTCGCCTCGTTACGGCCGCGCGGATCGGTGGGCATCAATACCGGGCTGAGCTCACCCAGATGCAGCAGGATCGCGCCGCTCTCGAAGATCGAGAGGTCGCCGTCGGTCAGCCACGGCACCTGGCCGAAGGGCTGGTGCGCGAAATGCGCGGCGTCCCGCGGGCCGAACGGCACGCTCGCGACGCGGTACGGCAACGCGGCCTCTTCGAGAGCCCAGCGCACACGGAGGTCGCGCACGAAACCCCTGGGCATCTCGGGAACCCAGTCGAAAGTGGTGAGGGTGAGGTCGGCCATGCGGTGTCTCCCTGTGCTGCTCAAGGCATAGGACGGGCGAGGGACGTGCGTTCCGACATCGGTGTCAACTGTTTTTGTCGCCGGCGACTTGACGGTTAGTCTTGCCCCAAAACAACAGGAGGAAACGTCGATGCCATCCGCCTTCTTCGTCGTCCGCGCCACCGTCACCGACGCCAGCAAGCGTGCCGCCTTCGACAGATGGTACGAGACCGCGCACCTGCCCGACGCGGTAAAGGCGTTCGGCATCAGCAAGGCCTGGCGGTTCTGGAGCCTGGACGATCCCTCCCTGCATCAGGCCATGTATCAGTTCGACGACGAGGCCAAGCTCGCGGCGATGCTTAGAGGTGACGCGCTGAAAAAGCTCGTCGCCGATTTCAACCGCGACTCGCCCGACGTGAAACGGGCGCGCGAGACGCTGGTGCTGGCGCAGGAGTTTGCGAAGTAGTTCCTGTCGCCTTTGCAACGAATCTGAACGGACGATTCAGCCGCAGTTCATATCGCAGGCCCGACACTTGCTCGGCATCATCAACGCGTGCCTGAGAGGAAGATGTCATGGAACGCCGCAATTTTTTGAAACTTGCATTCGGTGCCGCGGCGGGAGCCGCCGCGTTCACCGCTGCCGCACAGGCCGCGCCGCTGGCGCCGCAGCCGCTCGGTGATCCCCGCATGCCGCAAGGCAATCCGGATGCTCATCCCGCCGTCACCACCAGTGACGAAGCTGCGCAGCTCAAGCCCGAGCAGGTGCACTGGCACGGTCGTGGCCATCACTGGGGCTGGCGCCATCGCCACTGGGGCTGGCGTCGCCGGCGCTGGCATCGCCGCCACTGGTAAGCGCCCGGCCGTCGAGGCCTGGACGGGGATCGCGGTTCGCGATCCCCGTTTTGATTCGGCGCTCCTGCAAGCCGATGTCCTGCAGAGCGCTGAAAAGAAAATGGCCGCGCAGGCTGTCGCCGCGCGGCCATTCGCGATGCGAAAGGACGAGATCAGAACGGCCGGCAACGGCCGGCGTACCAGCGGAAGCCATAGGGGCACACGCGCGGACGCACGACTACGACCGGCGCGGGGCGGGGCGCCACGACGACAACCGGCGGGCGCCCGGCCATCGGACGGCAGCCGCCATAGGGGCCGCGATACCAGCCGGGGCCGCAACCGCCGGCGGCGCTGGCCGCTTCGCTGAAACCGACGACCGCGCTGGCGAGCATGACGGCGGCGAAGAGATATTTCATTTGAACTTCCTTCTCGTCCTCGGGACAGAATGTTTGGGCAGCGCGCTTGCGGCGCACAATGAATCAAAAGACACGATTCGACACGTTAAATCTGGGGAGAAACGTGCCGACACGTCGCGATCCAAACCTGCCAATCATGACCTGAATGCGGCATGAACGTTGTCCGCATACGGCTTCAGGCGACAGCAATGGCGCCAGCGGCCCGTTCCGATGGAATCGAAACGGGCCTCCAGGTTCTTTGTTTTGACGCTACGCGAACCGGTATCCATTTCGCTCGAAAACGCTCTACCGGCCGAGAAAGCCGAGCACCAGCTCCCGGTACTTCTCCGGCGCTTCCAGGAAGACGAGATGGCCGGTGTCGGGGATCACCTCGGCCCGCGCATTCGGCATCTTCGCAGCAAACGCCTTCGCGAGCTCGGCGTTCTGCCCCATCTTCGCGCGCAGCGCTTCCGGTGCGTTTGGCCGGCCCGGTGCGTTGTGGTCGTCGGCGCCCATGATGAACAGCGTCGGCTCGGTGATCAGCGCGACCTCGTGCGCGACCGGCTCGCGATAGATCATCTGCCCGGAGCTCACGAAGGCGCGCAGCCAGCGCGGATAGTCGGGGCTGCCCTTGATGTTGAAGCGGGCGTCGATGAACGGCGTGATTGCATCCGGCGGCAGCTTGATCGCGTAATTGGTCTGGAGCTGCTTGCGATAGCCCTCGGCCGTCAGCTTGTCTTCGCTCTCGATCATCTTCTCGGTCGGCGTCGGCGGCACGTAGAGGCGGTAGTCCTCCAGCCCGATGGGCGCGGTCAGCACGAGGTGGGCGACCCTGTCGGGATAAGCGCGGGCGATGCGCACGCCCAGCATGCCGCCGAGCGAATGCGCGACAACCTCGGCCTTGTCGATCTTGAGGTGATCGAGCAGCGCGATGGTGTTGCGCGCCAGCGTGTCGAAATGCAGCTCGCCTTGCGGCTTGGAGGATTTGCCGAAGCCGATCTGGTCCGGCACCACGACGCGGAATCCGGCCTCACTGAGCATCGTGATGACGGGCGCCCAGTAGCTCGACGGGAAATTGCGCCCGTGCAGCAGCACCACGGTGCGGCCGTTCGGTTGCTGAGGCGCCACGTCCATGTAGGCCATGCTGAGCTGCTCGCCGTCGTTGACAACAGGCAGCAGGTGCACGGGATAGGGATAGGCGAAGCCTTCGAGCGCGATGCCGTAAGGCTCGCGTGGTGTGGTGTCGGCGGCGTATGCGGCAAGAGGGGCGGCGAGGAGGGCGGCGGCAAGCGCGGCCGGGAGGAAGCGGATCATTGGGCTCTCTGGCTTTTGCAGAACGTCATTCCGGGGCGCGTCGAAGACGCGAACCCGGAATCTCGAGATTCCGGGTCTGGTCCTTCGGACCATCCCGGAATGACGGTGCCAGTAAACCTGTGAACAGCCGGGTCAAGCCCGGCCATGACGAGAGTGAGAGCTAACACGCGATTGTGTGCCGTCACGCTTCCGGCGTGATCAGTCCTTCCCATTCCCGAACAGCGCGGCAAACTGTTTCTCGCCGGTGCGGGTGAAATTCACCACGCGGCTGCCCGGCGTGGCGTCGCGCGCGGCCCATTTCAGCTCGGTGAAGCGCTGCATCATGGTGGCGCCGAGCGTGCCGGCGAGATGGTGGCGCCGCTCGCTCCAGTCCAGGCAGGCCTTGCACACCGGCCGGCGCGGATGGGCGAGCATGCCGGGCGAGATCTGCAAATGTTTGGCGAGAAAGCGTTCGCCCTCGGCGGTCAGCTCGATGTCCTGTTTCTTCTGCCTGACCAGGTTTCGCTCGCGCATGGTGTCGAGCATCTGCACGCCGAGATCGCCGGCGAGATGATCGTAGCAGATGCGCGCGCGCCGCAGCGCCGGATCCTTCGGTCCCGTGCGCACGCGCATGTGGCCGGTGCGCGCGGCGAGGCCCGCAAGCCCTTCGAGCACGCCGGCAACGTCGTCGTCGGTGAGGCGGTAGTAGCGGTGCCGGCCCTGCTTCTCCGGCTCGACCAGCCCGCCGGCCTCGAGCTTCGAAAGGTGCGAGCTCGCCGTCTGCGGCGTGATGCCGGCCTCCTGCGCGAGCTCGCTCGCGGTCAGCGCGCGTCCGTTCATCAGCGCCGTGAGCATGTTGGCGCGGGCGGGGTCGCCGACCAGCGAAGCGACCATGGCGATGTCGGGTCCTGATTTCATGCTTCGATGGTAGCCGAAGCATTGCGGTCGGACAAGCGCGTAGGCTCTCACCAAGTCGTCATTGCGAGGAGCCCGTGACAAAATTGCGAAGCAATTTTGCACTGGCGACGAAGCAATCCAGGCTGTCTCCGCGGAGAGATTCCTGGATTGCTTCGCTGCGCTCGCAATGACGAGGTGGAAACACAGGAGTCTTACATGTCCGTCACCGTCTTCATCCGCTACCAGCTCGATCCGTTCAAGCGCGCGCAGTTCGAGGAATACTCGAAGCGCTGGCTCACTATCATTCCGAAATGCGGCGGCGACCTGATCGGCTATTTCATGCCGCACGAGGGTACCAACAACATCGCCTTCGCACTGATCACCTTCGAGAGCCTGGCCGCCTACGAGGCCTACCGCGCCCGGCTGCGCCAGGATGCGGAAGGCATGGCGAACTTTCATTTCGCCGAGGAACACAAGTTCATCCTCGCGGAAGAGCGCACCTTCCTGCGCAAGGTGGTATTGTAGGCCACGACACCGTCAGCAGGAGACGCCGATGATCGCCGTGATCTTCGAGGTCTGGCCCAAGCCCGAGCATCGCCAGACCTATTTCGACCTTGCAGCCGATCTGAAGCCGATCCTGCAAACCATCGACGGCTTCATCTCGGTCGAGCGCTTCGAGAGCCTGACCGAGAAAGGCAAGATCCTGTCGGTGTCGTTCTGGCGGGATGAGGCAGCCGTGCAGGCCTGGCGTAACACGATGGAGCACCGGCGCACCCAGGCCAAGGGCAGGGCGCAGATCTTTGCCGACTATCATCTGCGCATCGCCAGCGTCATCAGGGACTACGGCATGAACGATCGCGACGAGGCGCCGAAGGACAGTCGCGCCGCGCACGATGCGCACTAGCGCGTTCGGGCGCGCACTAGCGCTGCCCTGAATGCGTGCCTATGTCTGCGCGGCCAACAAGGGAGAGAAACATGCACGTGACGACCGCGGACAAGCGCGCGACCTTCAGGAAGATGCACGAGAGCGGCTGCTTCATTCTGCCCAATCCGGTCGATGTCGGCAGCGCCAAGGCGTTGCAGCATCTCGGTTTCAAGGCGATTGCGTCATCGAGCGCAGGCTTTGCGTGGACCATCGGCAAGGCCGACAACCACGTCACCGTCGAGGACGTCTGTCAGCATCTGGCAGCATTGAGCTCGGCGGTCGACATTCCCGTGAATGCGGATTTCGAAGGCGGCTTTGCGGTCGAGCCGGACAAGGTCGCTGACAATGTCGAGCGCTGTGTGCGTACCGGCGTCGCCGGCCTGTCGATCGAGGATTCCACCGGCGACAAGGACAGGCCGCTCTACGATCGCGCGCTCGCGGTCGAGCGCATCATGGCCTCGCGCAAGGCGATCGGCGACAGCGGCACGCTGCTGGTCGGCCGCTGCGAGGCCTATCTATGGGGCGTGACCGATCTCAAGCTCGTCATCGACCGGCTGACCGCCTACGCCGACGCCGGCGCCGACTGCCTCTACGCGCCGGGCCTGAAGAGCCGCGAGGACATTGCCGCGGTGGTCAAGGCTGTCGCACCAAAGCCGTTCAACCTCTTGATCGGCGGTTCCGGCTTGTCCTTGCAGGAGGCCGAAGATCTCGGCGTGCGCCGGATCAGCGTCGGCGGCTCGCTCGCCCGCGCCGCGTGGGGCGGCTTCATGCGCGCGGCAAAGGAGATGGCCGAGAAGGGGACCTTCACCGAGCTCGGCAGCGGCTATCCCGGCGGCGAGCTCAACAAGATGTTCAGCTAGAGCCAAACGAGAGGCGGCGGGATGTGAGATCCCGCCGCTCTTTCATCCTCTCGGTGTCATGCCCCGCCTAGTGCGCAATTGCGCACGGGGGCGGGGCATCCAGTACGCCGCAGTTTATCTATTCAACCACGACCGTCTCGGAGTACTGGATCGCCCGGTCGAGCCGGGCGACGACAGTTGTGCATTACGCGATGACATTCGCGAAGTTACTGCGACTTGCCGCCGTCAGACGGTGCGGCCGGATCCGGCGCGGCCGGCTTGCTCGGCGCAGCACCCGTGGTCACGCCCGGCGCGGTGTTGTTGCGCGGCGTCACGTCGCGCATGCCGGGAGGCGCCGCTGGATTGGCCGGCGGAGCCTGCTGGGCCGTCTGCTTCGCCGGCTCGTTGCTCGCCTGGTTGCCCGTGGTCGTGTTGTTCAAGCCGTAGAACACGGCACCCAGCACCAGGGCGACAGCCACGGCAAACAGTGCGACCTTGCCGCTGGAGGCGGGGCCTTCGCCCAGCTCGGGGTCGACCTGAAGGTCGGCATCCCGTCGCGCCGCACGGAGATACTCATCATCGGCGAGATTCGGGCGATACGGATCGTTGGGAAAACGGTCGTCAGCCATCGATTGGGTCTCCTCGATTATGGCGGCTGGACAACCCATAGATGCGAGATTCTGTTCCGCCCCCTCTGATGCTTTCGTCGCATGTTGCCCCCGCGTCGGGAATCGGGAACCTGCTCATTCCGGATGGACCCCTTGTTCATCCTGGAACCGCGGACGTAAGTTCCACGGGGGGAATAAGGGAACAAAGCGATGTGGAGCCTGCCGCCGAGCGATAGCGTGCTGCATCTTCTGGCGTTTGTTGCCTTGACGGCGCAGGGCATGACCGCGGCGCTTGCTGCGGGGCGGCGCAGCATGGACTATGTCGGCGTCTGCATGCTCGGCAGCATTACCGCGCTCGGCGGCGGCACGCTGCGCGACCTGTTTCTCGGCCACTATCCGCTCGCCTGGGTCGCGAACCCGATCTATCTCGTGCTCCCTGGCGCTGCCGCGCTGCTGACCATCCTGTTCGCGCGCCTCGTGCACCGGCTTCAGCTCGCCTTCATCGTGCTCGATGCCATCGGCCTCGTCGTCTTCACCATGACCGGCTGCGACATCGCCTGGCAGATGGATGTCTCGCTGCCGATCGTCATCGTCTCGGGCATGGTGACGGGCTGCGCCGGCGGCGTGTTGCGCGACGTGCTCTGCAACGACGTGCCGCTCTTGTTTCGCTCCGAGCTCTACGCCAGCGTCTCCGTGGTGACGGGGCTGTTCTACGCGACGGCCTTCGGCCTCAATCTCAACGCCGAGCTCTGGACGATCCTGACCTTCATCCTCGGCATCAGCTTCCGCCTGCTCGCGGTGCGCTACAAATGGGAGATGCCGAAATTCGTGTTCACGGGGGATGAGCGGTAGCTCTATCCACCTCGCGAAGCAATCCAGGATCTTTCCGCGGAGGGACTCTGGATTGCTTCGCTGCGCTCGCAATGACGGGAGAGAGAGCTGGCTACGGTTGCTTCCGCGCCTTCGCCACCTGCGCCGGCGTCACCAGCGGGCCCGAATTGCCCCAGGAATTGCGGATGTAGTTCGTCACCGCCGCGATCTCCCCGTCGGACAATTGCTTGGCATAGGCCGGCATCTCGCCGGTGTTGGGCGCGCGCGGCGTGGTCACGGTGTGGGCGCCGTCGAGGATGATGCGCAACGTCGAGGACGGATTGACCGATTGCAGCAGCGCGTTGGCGGGCAGCGGCGGATAGATGCGCGGCGCTCCCGTGCCGTCGGCTTCGTGGCAGGCGATGCAGAGCTTGGCATAGACCGCCTGGCCGGCCTTCATCTCGGCATCGTCAGGCGGCGTCACGATCGTCTCGCGCCGCGCCGGCGGCAGGCCCTTCAGGTAGACCGCGATCGCGCGCGCATCGGCGTCACTCATCTTCGAGGTCGAGTTGACCACCACCTCCGCCATCAGCCCGTCGGCATGGCTCTTGGCATTGCGGCCGCTCTGCAGATATTCGGCGATGTCCTCCACGCTCCACGACTTCAGCCCGGTGCGCGGCGCGCCATCGAGCCTTGGGGCGTACCAGCCGCCGATCTCGTTGCCGGCGAATGCCTGCGCCTGCTTGTCCGCGCCAAAATAGTTCTTCGGCGTATGGCAGGCGCCGCAATGGCCGAGCCCGGTGACGAGATAGCCGCCGCGATTCCACGCCGCGCTCTGGCTCTGGTCCGGCTCGAACAGGCCCGGCTTGAAATACATGGCATTCCAGATCCGCATCAGGCCGCGGTAACCGAACGGCCAGCGCAGCTCCGGCGGCTTGTTGCGGCTCACGACGGGCGCGAGCGTGCCGAGATAGGCCCGGATCGCCAGCGTGTCGTCCTTCGTCATCTTCGTGAAGTAGGGATAGGGGAAGGCCGGATAGTAGTTCGAGCCGTCGGGCGCGACGCCATAGCGGAGGGCGCGGGTGAAATCGGCATCCGCCCAGGCGCCGATGCCGGTGTCTCGGTCGGGCGTCAGGTTCGGCGCATAGATCGCGCCGAAGGGCGTGTCGATGCGCTTTCCGCCCGCGAACGGCTTGGCCGGATCGGCGGTGTGGCAGCCCGCGCAGTCGCCGGCCTCGACCAGCGTCTTGCCATAGGCGATCAGCTCCGGCGACGGCTCGGCGGCCAGGGCCGCGCCTGCAACCGCACTGCACAACGCCAAACCCACAGCCAGGCCAGCCAGAATCGTCCGCATCGAGAGCCTTTCCTGCGACCAATCGACGTCGCCTGCGTGACGGGGGCATCAATTCATTTCGCGACGGCGGGGGTATGGTGACACAAATTGAAAATGCCTGATGCCTTTGCAGCCACGAAATTGCGATTTTTACCTGGCGCTCGCTTTGGTCCAGATTTGTGGTGCGGAGCGTTAAATATCCGACATAGAGTGGCGGAGATGGTCGGCGCGCCCTAGCTAAAAACAACGGGCAGGCAACGGCTTAAGCGACGTTGAGTGACAAAGACCTGAACAGGGCGTGGAAAGAGGACAGCATGGGAATCAACCAGGGTCCGATCAGTCTCGATCAAAAATACACCCAGGACACCGGACACGTCTTCACCACGGGCATCCAGGCCCTGGTTCGCCTGCCCATGGCCCAGATCCGGCGCGACCGCGCCAATGGCCTCAATACCGCGGGCTTCATCTCCGGCTATCGCGGCTCGCCGCTCGGCGGCTATGACCAGCAGCTCTTTGCGGCGCGAAAGCATCTCGAGCAGTACAACATCAAGTTCCAGCCCGGCGTGAACGAGGACCTGGCCGCGACCGCCGTCTGGGGCTCGCAGCAGCTCAATCTCTCGCCCGGCGCCAAGTATGACGGTGTGGTCGGCATCTGGTACGGCAAGGGCCCCGGCGTCGATCGCTGCGGCGACGTGTTCCGCCACGGCAATGCCGCGGGCTCGGCCAAGAACGGCGGTGTGCTGTGTCTGGCCGGCGACGACCACGGCGCAAAATCCTCGACCGTCCCGCATCAGTCCGACCACGCCTTCATGTCGGCGCTGATGCCGTATCTCTACCCGTCCAGCATCCACGAGATGATCGAGATGGGCCTGCTCGGGATCGCGATGTCGCGCTACTCGGGCTGCTGGGTCGGCATGAAGGTGATCACGGAGACGGTGGAGACCACCGCCGAGATCGACCTCACCGACGAGATGAAGCCCTTCATCATCCCGCCCGATTTCGAGCTGCCGCCCGGCGGCCTCAATCTGCGCTGGCCCGACGACCGCTTCGAGCAGGACCGCCGCCTCCAGGACTACAAGGGCTTTGCCGCGATCGCCTTCGCGCGCGCCAACAGGGTCAACCGCGTCACCATGGATTCGCCGAACGCGCGCTTCGGCATCATGGCCTCAGGCAAGAGCTATGAGGACGTGCGGCAGGCGCTGCGCGAGCTCGGGGTCACCGAGGAGGTCGCCGCCAAGATCGGTCTCCGTCTCTACAAGATCGGCATGCCCTGGCCGCTGGAGCCGGAAGGCGTGCGCCAGTTCGCGGTCGGGCTCGAAGAGATTTTCATCATCGAAGAGCGGCGCGAGATCGTCGAGAACCAGGTCAAGCAGGAGCTGTTCAACTGGCGCGACGACGTCCGCCCGCGCATCGTCGGCAAGATGGACGAGCACGACAAGCGCTTCCTGACCTTTGCCGCCGAGCTCAGCGTCGCCTCGCTTGCGACCTCGATCACCGAGCGCCTTCTCCGACTTAATCTCAACCCAGAGATCGCGGAGATGCTCCGCGTCAAGGCCGACTGGTTCAACGGCCGCCAGGCCACCCAGATGCAGGCGACCGCGCCTGTCTCCCGCACCCCGTATTTCTGCTCCGGCTGTCCCCACAACACCTCGACCAAGGTCCCCGAAGGCAGCCGCGCGCTTGCCGGCATCGGCTGTCACTTCATGGCGCTGTGGATGGACCGTTCGACCGAGACGTTCACGCATATGGGCGGCGAGGGCGTGCCGTGGGTCGGCATCGCGCCCTTCACCAACGAGAACCACATCTTCGCCAACCTCGGCGACGGCACCTATTTCCACTCCGGTCTGCTCGCCATCCGTCAGGCGGTCGCCTCCAAGACCAACATCACCTACAAGATCCTCTACAACGACGCGGTGGCCATGACCGGCGGCCAGCGCCATGACGGCGATCTCTCGCCGCAGCAGATCACCTTCCAGCTCCATGCCGAGGGCATCCGCGAGATCTATCTGGTCTCGGAGGCGCCCGACACCTATCCCGCCGACACCATCGCGCCCGGCGTGAAGAAGTATCACCGCGACGAACTCGACAACGTCATGAAGATGTGCCGCGAGTACAAGGGCACCTCGGCGATCGTGTTCGTGCAGACCTGCGCCGCCGAAAAGCGCCGCCGCCGCAAGCGCGGCCTGATGGAGGATCCGGCGCGGCGCGTCATGATCAACCCGGCCGTCTGCGAAGGCTGCGGCGACTGCTCGGTGCAGTCGAACTGCATCTCGGTCGAGCCGCTGGAGACCGAGTTCGGCCGCAAGCGCGCCATCAACCAGTCGTCCTGCAACAAGGACTATTCCTGCGTGAAGGGCTTCTGCCCGTCCTTCGTCACCGTCGACGGCGGCGCGCCGCGCCACCGTGCGCCGGCCGAGCTTGAAGAGATCGGCGCGCTGCCCGAGCCGGCCTCGCGCCCGACGCTCGACAAGCCCTACAACATCGCCGTCGGCGGTGTCGGCGGCACCGGCGTGCTCACCATCGGCGCGCTGCTCGGCATGGCCGCCCACATCGAGGGCAAGGCCTCGATGATCCTCGACATGTCGGGCCTCGCGCAGAAGGGCGGGGCGGTGCTGAGCCATGTCCGCCTGTCCGACCATCCGGCCGAGGTCACGTGCTCGCGCATCGTCACCGGCACGGCCGATCTCGTCCTCGCCGCCGACGAGGTGGTCGCGGTCGCCAAGGACACCATCTCGCTGTGCGACAGCAGCCGAACCCGCGGCATCATCAACAGCCACGTCATTCCCACCGCCGACTTCGTCCTCAACCGCGATTTCAACTTCCAGACCCGCAAGCTGAACGGATTGCTGGAGACGGCGCTGCACAAGGACTCCGTCTTCTTCGACTTCACCAAGCCCGCCGAGCAGCTGCTCGGTGACAGCATCGCCACCAACATGATGATGATGGGCTACGCCTATCAGAAGGGGCTCTTCCCGCTGGCGGCGGAGTCGATCGAGCAGGCCATCGAGGTCAACGGCGTCGCGATCAAGATGAACAAGGAAGCCTTCCGCCTCGGCCGCCTCGCGGTCGCCGATCCCGAGCGTCTTGCGGGCATGCTGAAGGGAGCGGGCGAGGTCGTCGCACCCAAGACGCTGGATGCGATGACGCTCGACGAGATCGTCGAGCATCGCGCCAAGCATCTGACCGCCTATCAGAATGGCCGCCTGGCAAAACGCTATCGCAAGCTGGTCGATAGGGTTCGCGATGCCGCGAGGCAGGGCGGTTATGACGACGCGCTGCCGCGCGCGGTCGCGGTGAACTACGCCAAGCTGCTGGCCTACAAGGACGAATACGAAGTCGCGCGCCTCTTCACCGACGGCGCCTTCGAGCAGCAGCTCCGCGACCAGTTCGAGGGCGATTTCAAGTTCAGCTTCAATCTCGCGCCGCCGATCCTTAGCCGCAGCGTCGATGCCCTGGGCCGCCCGAAGAAGCGCGCCTTCGGCCCGTGGATGCTGAAGGTCTTCCGCGTGCTGGCGAAGTTCAAGTTCCTGCGCGGCACGCCGCTCGACATCTTCGGCCGCAGCGCCGACCGCAAGCTCGAGCGCGACCTGATCGCCGGCTACGAGAAGGACGTCGCCACCGTGCTCGGCCTGTTGTCGCCGCTCACGATCGACACCGCGGTCGAGTTGCTCTCGCTGCCCGACCGCATCCGCGGCTACGGCCCGGTGAAGGAGAAGGCCGTCGCTGACGCCAAGGCCCGCTACGCCCAGCTCGCCGCGGACTTGGCGAGCCCGCCGCCCGCGCCACGGCAGATCGCGGCGGAGTAGGGCAAGTCCCGTAGGGTGGGCAAAGGCGCGAAGCGCCGTGCCCACCACCTCACCAGGATTGAGTCAGAAGAGGTGGGCACACTTCGCTTTGCCCACCCTACAAGACCTACGTTTGACAAGGGTTGTGACCGCGCGATATCAGCAACTTGCGATAGTGGCGCGCGGCGGGTGATGCGGTCGTGCGCTATGCGGAGCGACGATCGATGTCATTGCGCGGTGTCTTGATTGTATTGGTCGCCGTTGGCGTATTGGCGGCCTTGGGGATGTACTGGAATCAGCATGATATCGAACGTGTCATGCGTGATGGCTACGGCACCACGGGCAAGATCACGTCCGCTGAAGTCGTCTCGACGCGATTTCCGTTCGTGTTCGACGGGTTCTGGCCCCGCTATGTCGACGAAAATCTGTCGATCGGATTGCAATGGATCGGAAAGGACGGCGTTCAGCGCGAGCGCAAGGGCATCGCGGTCAGCGCCGCCTATGCGGCGCGCATCACGGTTGGCAATCAGCTCAAGCTCCTGACGGTCCCCATTCAGGCCGTTGACGATGATTCATCGCTTCCGGTGATCGTCGAGGATATCGACGATCATCTGAGCCATATCCGGTCCACGTCCAGATTTATGGCGGCGGGAGCAGGTATCTGCGCCGTGATCCTGGTGCTCGTGATCGGATGGCAGGCATGGTCGGCGCGTCGAAGCGGGGCGGGGAGTACCGCAATCGCCGCCGGATCGCGGCGGCCCTTTCCTTTCATCCTCGGGATCTTGGCCGCTGTGATGCTTCCATTCGGCGGCTACATGCTGGTGACCTCCTATTTCGAGCAAAGCACGTTGAAGGAGATCCTCGACCACGGCGATGAGGCCACCGCCGATATTACGCGTGCCTACGGTGAAGTGAAAAAAGCCGGCGACGCGCCGAGCTATCTCGTTACCCTGGCGTGGACCGACAAGAGCGGACAACAGCAAAGCTACGGGCCGACCCACATCAGCCCGGCCTTCTGGCGGCAGATCACGCGGAACGGCGTCCAGACGGTCAGGCAGACCAGGATCCGCTATCTCTCAGGCAGCCCGGATGCGCGGCCTCTGATCGTCGACGACGCGGCCGAAGCCCAATACCAGAACAGTTTTGGCGTGAAGGGCGGCGCGGTCTTTCTCGTCTTCGGCCTGATCCTGGCCGCGGTGACCGCGTTCCGCTATCGCGCGCGTCCGAGCGCGGCTTGATCGCAGGAGAGGGACGTCGGGTGGGTTAGGCAGATCCCCCTCGCGATTTCCTGTTTGATATCAATCGCCGTTCTACTGTGCATGGGGTTGTTTTCGTACAACGGGTTCTTTCGTTAAAACGAAAATCGCTTGTGCCGTCGGGCAAAACACCTTTAGGATTCTGCCTGGCTGGAGCGGCGACGTGAGGCTGTCCGCGCTGAAATGGACCTGTGGTCGAATATGGATTTTGCTTGGCGCATCGTGACGTGCCTGCCGCTTACCGAGCTTTGGAACAGCGAAGGTCTGTTGGATGTCCGGCCTGACCAAAGAGTGGGCGCGGCTGAGATCGAGCTGCTTCTGCGGGACGGTGCGAGTTTCGTGGTCGCGGACGTTGGAAAGCCGTTGCGATGGATATCGGCCGCCGACCGCTTTTCGTTCTGGAAGACCGAGGTGAAGGGGCGGCTGATAGCCCGGGACGCTGATTGCTTCAGTCTCGACGACTATCCTGACAGTTACTGCTACGTCGCGACCGCTTGGAGCGGCACGGCGCCGATGCCGATCATTGTTCTAGAGATCCACCATTGACGGGGCTGTGATCGACGGCGGGGCAATATCGCCCACTTGCGCCCACCTGCTGCCCTCTCGCCCGACGGAATATTTCCGCGCTTGCCAACAGGGCCAGTGCGGTTCAGAAAAACGGGGCAATAAGAAACGCGAGCGGAGACCTCTGTTTTGACCATCAAGGGCAAGGCCTACATTGCCGGGATCTACGAACACCCGACCCGGCATGCGCCGGACAAATCCACCGCCCAGCTCCACGCCGAGGTCGCCAAGGGCGCGATCGAGGATGCCGGGCTCAGCAAGGACGATGTCGACGGCTATTTCTGCGCGGGCGACGCGCCCGGCGGCGCCTGGCCGATGGTCGACTATCTCGGCCTCAACACCAAAAAGCTCCGCCACGTCGATTCCACCGAGACCGGCGGCTGTTCCTACATCATCCATCTCGGTCATGCCGCGGAAGCGATCGCGGCGGGCAAGTGCTCGATCGCGCTGATCACGCTGGCCGGCAAGCCGCGCACCGGCGTGATGCCGCCGCGCGCGGCCGGCGCGGAAGCCGATTTCGAGTCCGCTTACGGCGCGACTACGCATAATGCCTATGGCATGTGTGCCATGCGCCACATGCACGACTATGGCACCACCAGCGAGCAGCTCGCCTGGATCAAGGTCGCGGCCTCGCACCACGCGCAATACAATCCGCATGCAATGCTCAAAGACGTCGTCACGGTCGAGGACGTCTTGAACTCGCCGATGATCTCCGATCCCTTGCATCGCATGGATTGCTGCGTCGTCTCCGACGGCGGCGGCGCGCTGATCGTGACCACGCCCGAGATCGCCAGGAGCCTGAAGAAGCCGCTGGTCAAGCTGATCGGCCATGGCGAGGCGATGAAGGGACCGCGCGGCGGCAAGGATCTCGATCTCACATACTCCGCGGGCATCTGGTCCGGCCCGCGTGCGTTCGAGGAAGCCGGCATCACGCCGAAGGACATCAAATACGCCTCGATCTACGACAGCTTCACCATCACCGTCTTGATGCAGCTCGAGGACCTCGGCTTCTGCAAGAAGGGCGAGGGCGGCAAGTTTGTCGCCGACGGCAATCTGATCTCGGGCGTCGGCAAGCTGCCGTTCAACACCGACGGCGGCGGCCTCTGCAGCAACCATCCCGTCAACCGCGGCGGCATGACCAAGATCATCGAGGCCGTCAGGCAGCTGCGCGGCGAAGCGCATCCGAAGGTGCAGGTCAAGAATTGCGACCTCGCCATCGCCCACGGCACCGGCGGCCTTCTGGGCGTTCGCCACGCCGCCTCGACGGCCATTCTGGAGCGCGTGTAATGAGTGAAGCGAAGAAGTATCCGGCCCCGGTGACGAACCCCGAGACCGCCGCGTTCTGGGACGCAGCCAAGCAGGGCAAGTTCATGATCAAGCGCTGCACCGCGTGCGGCGAAGCGCACTACTTCCCGCGCTCGATCTGCCCGTTCTGCTACTCCGACAAGACGGTGTGGGAGGAGGCTTCGGGCGAGGGCACGATCTACACCTGGAGCTTGATGCGGAAGTCGCCGACCGGCCCTTACGCCATCGGCTACGTCACGCTGAAGGAAGGCCCCTCGGTGCAGACCAATTTCGTCGATTGCGATCTCGAGAAGCTGAAGATCGGCCAGAAGGTGAGAGTGGTGTTCAAGCCGACCGACGGCGCACCGCTGCCGTTCTTCACGCCGGCCTGAGGCGCTCTACCCATCCTACGAATTCTTCCTTCCCCCCTTGTGGGGGAAGGTGGCGCGAAGCGCCGGATGAGGGGTATCGCTCCGCGGAAAGACTTTCGATGCGGAGCTAACCCCTCACCCAAACGAGTTTACCGCACGGTTCTCGTGGCCTCTCCCACAAGGGGAGAGGGCACATTAACGAGCGCCGCTGCTCGCTAAGAATGCCGGGAGGAAACCGAAAAATGTCCGCCAGATATGAAGAACTCAAAGGCCTGAAAAACCTCGGCCAGAAATACGCCTACACCGACCGCGAGGTGATGCTCTACGCCTACGGCATCGGGCTCGGTGCCGATCCGATGGACGAGAACGAACTCGCCTTCGTCAACGAGGGCACGTTCACGCCGCGGCCGCTGAAGGTGGTGCCGACCTTTGCTTCCGTCGCGGCGTGGGGCTCGGGGCCGGGCGAGATGAACCTCAACCGCGTGATGGTGGTCGATGGCGAGCGCGACATCACCTTTCACCAGCCGCTGCCGGTGGCCGCGAACATCACCGCCGATTCCTCCGTGCTCGAGGTCTACGACAAGGGCAAGGACAAGGGCGTCGTCATCAGCCACCAGACCGTGCTGAAGAACGAGAAGGGCGAGAAGCTGGCGACGCTGGTCGCCTCGCGCTTCGCTCGCGGCGACGGCGGCTTTGGCGGGCCGAACCTGACCCAGCCCGATCCGCACAAGATCCCGGCGCGCGCGCCCGACAAGACGATCGACATCGTCACGCGTCCCGACCAGGCGCTGGTCTATCGGCTCTGCGGCGACCGCAACCCGCTGCATTCAGATCCTGAGTTTGCGAAGAAGGCCGGCTTCCCGCGCCCGATCCTGCACGGCATGTGCACCTACGGCATCACCTGCCGCGGCGTGCTCCAGACTTATGCCGATTACGACGCCTCCGCCTTCCGCCAGCACGTCGCGCGGTTCTCATCCCCGGTCTATCCCGGCGAGACCGTGACCATGGACCTCTGGAAGGACGGCAACACGATCTCGTTCGAAGCCAAGGTGAAGTCACGCGGCGTCACCGTGATCAAGAACGGCAAGACGGTGCTGGGTTAGCTGCCTCCGTCATTCCGGGGCGCGCGAAGCGCGAACCCGGAATCTCGAGCTACAACCTCCGGATTCCGGGTTTAGCGCTGCGCGCTGCCCCGGAATGACGATAATAAAACAGGGAGAAGCCACCATGGGACTACTCGACGGCAAGGTCGCGCTGATCACCGGTGCGGGCGGCGGGCTCGGTGAGGCCTACGCGAAACTGTTCGCGCGGGAAGGGGCATCCGTCGTCGTCAACGACCTCGGTGGCCCCCGCGACGGCTCCGGCGCCGACAAGTCGATGGCGCAGCTTGTGGTGGACGCGATCAAGGCGGAAGGCGGCAAGGCGGTCGCCAACGGCGCCGACATCTCCACCATGGAGGGCGGCCAGTCGGTGTTCGACGACGCCATCAAGCATTTCGGCCGCGCCGACATCCTCGTCAACAATGCCGGCATCTTGCGCGACCAGACCTTCGCCAAGGCGTCCGAGGCCGACTGGGACAAGGTCATCAAGGTGCACCTGAAGGGTACCTTTTGTTGCACCATGCCGGTGTTTCGCTGGATGCGGGAAAACGGCGGCGGCGTCATCGTCAACACCTCCTCGACATCAGGGCTGATCGGCAATTTCGGGCAGACCAATTACGGCGCGGCCAAGGGCGGCATCTGGGGCCTGTCCAACGTGCTGGCGATCGAGGGCCGCAAGTACAACATCCGGATCTGGACGCTGGCCCCGGGCGCCCTGACCCGCATGACCGCAGACCTGCCCCGCTATAAGGAGAACCCCTCGGCGGCGCTGGGGCCGGACGGCATCGCGCCGGCCGTGCTATACATGGTCAGCGACTTGTCGGGCGACCAGACCGGCAAGGTGCTGGGCGTGTCCGGGCCCCGCGGCGTGCGCGAAATGCGGATGATGGAAATGGAAGGCTGGAAACCGCCGCACTCGGGCTGGAATGCTCAGGACATCGTCGATCATGCCAAGGAGATCTTCTTCTCCGAGGAGCAGATCAAGATGGGGGCGCGGCGGTTTTAGCCGTTGTTGTCGTTCCGGGGCGGCTCGAAGAGCCGAACCCGGAACCTCGAGATTCCGGGTTCGCGCTGCGCGCGCCCCGGAATGACAGAGAAAGAGAGAGACTGATGAAACTGACCGCCGACGCCAAGGGCACCTTCGCAATCGCGCCGACGCCGTTCCACGACGACGGCCGGATCGACGAGCGCTCGATCGACCGCCTGACGGATTTCTACGAGGAGGTCGGCTGCGATGGCGTCACGGTGCTGGGCATCCTCGGTGAGGCGCCGAAGCTCGATGCCGCCGAGGCCGAGCAGGTCGCGGTTCGCTTCGTCAAACGCGCCAAGAAGATGCAGGTGATCGTCGGCGTCTCCGCGCCGGGCTTTGCCACCATGCGTTCGCTGGCGAAGGCCTCGATGGACGCGGGCGCGGCCGGCGTGATGATCGCGCCGCCGCCCTCGCTTCGCACCGACGACCAGATCGTCGGCTATTTCAAGCAGGCGGCGGAAGCCATCGGCCCCGACGTGCCCTGGGTGCTCCAGGACTATCCCCTGACCTTGCAGGTGGTGTTCACGCCGGCGGTGATCCGCAAGATCGTCATGGACAATCCGAACTGCGTGATGCTCAAGCACGAGGACTGGCCGGGCCTCGAGAAGATCACGACGCTGCGCAACTTCCAGAAAGACGGCTCGCTTCGCCCGCTCTCGATCCTCTGCGGCAATGGCGGCACGTTCCTGGATTTCGAGATGGAGCGCGGCGCCGACGGCGCCATGACCGGCTATGCCTTCCCCGAGCTTCTGATCGACGTCGTGAACCTCTCCAAGGCCGGCAAGCGCGATGCGGCGCATGATCTGTTCGACGCGCATCTGCCGCTGATCCGTTACGAGCAGCAGCCGGGGGCCGGCCTTGCTGTGCGCAAATACGTGCTGCAGAAGCGCGGTATCATCGCCTCCAGCGCGCAGCGCAAGCCGGGCGCCACCATCACGGCGACGGCGAAGGCCGAGGTCGAGTATCTGCTGTCGCGCGTTGCCCGCGTCGACAAGCGCGCCAATCTTGGCCCGCAATCCAGCGCCGCAGGTTAGGTAAATGGCCGAGACATCAGCATCACGCCCGGCGTCGACGATCCTTCTGCTGCGCGATGGCGCAGCAAGGGAAATCGAGGTCTTCATGATGGTCCGCCATCATCAGATCGAGTTCAACTCGGGCGCGCTGGTGTTTCCGGGCGGCAGCGTCGATGCCGGCGACAACGAGATTGTCGCCCGCGCCGACTTGTATTCGGGCGGCGAGGGCCTGAGTGAAGCGGACCGCGGTTTTCGTATTGCCGCGATCCGCGAAACCTTTGAAGAGAGCGGCATCCTGCTGGCGCGGTCGAGGGACTCGGGCACGCCGATCGATGCCAGGCGTGCCGGCGAACTCGCCGACAAGCATCGCGTCGCGCTCAACGAGCACAAGATCAGCTTCCTCAGCATCCTTGCCGACAACGGCCTCCAGCTCGCGCTCGACACGCTCGTGCCCTACGCCCATTGGATCACGCCCGAGGGCATGCCGAAGCGGTTCGACACCTGGTTCTTCCTGGCCGCAGCGCCCCCGGACCAACTCGGCGCGCATGACGGCCGCGAGTCGACTGACTCGATCTGGGTGTCGCCGCGCGAGGCGGTGGAGGGCGGGGAGAGCGGCCGCTTCAAGCTGCCGTTCCCGACCACGCGCAACCTGATCCGGCTTGCCAAGCAGGGCAGCGTGGATGCCGCGCTGGAGCACGCCCGCGGCATGTCCATCGTCACGGTGATGCCGGTCATGACCAAGACCGAGACCGGCCGCCAGCTCCGCATCCCCCGCGAGGCCGGCTATGACGGCGAGGTGTTCGAGGTCGGCGCGGTCGGCTGATACACTTCGACACGCAGCGAAGTATTGGCGCTTGCGGGCGCGCTAGGTTCCGTCCATCGCGGAATGGACGGAGCGCACAATGGACAACCGGCAGGACACCAACATCGCCGTCGAGCTGGCGCTGCTCGTCGCGCTCGCAACGCTGTGGGGCGGCTCCTACACCTTCATCAAGCTCGGCGTCGCCACCATTCCGCCGATCACGCTGATCGCGGCGCGCACCGCGATCGCCGGCCTGCTGCTGCTCATCGTCATGCGGGCGCGCGGCATCAAAATGCCGACGGATGCCGCGACCTGGCAGCGCTTCGCGTTCCAGGCCGTGCTCAATAGCGTCATCCCCTGGACGCTGATCGCTTGGGGCGAACGCCATGTCGATGCCGCGCTCGCCACCATCCTCAACTCGGCCGGGCCGATCTTCACCTTCCTGCTTACGGCGGTCGTGACCCGCCACGAGGCGACGACACCGCGAAAGCTGTTCGGCGTGGTCGCCGGCATGGCCGGCATCCTGCTGATCGTCGGCGTCGATACCGTCCACGACATCGGCAGCGGCCTCATCGCGGAGGCGGCGATCGTCGCCGCCACCATCTGTTACGCCTGCGCCGCGATCTTCGGCCGCAGCTTCAGGGGCCTCGACCCGATGGCGCCCGCCGCCGGCTCGCTGCTGGCGGGCGCGGCCGTCCTGATCCCGGCCTCGCTGGTTGTCGAGCAGCCCTGGACGCTATCGCCGTCGCTGAGTTCCGTGCTGGCGCTGCTCGCGCTCGCGGTGTTCTCGACCGCGGCGGCGTTCGCGATCTATTTCCGCCTGATCCAGACCCTGGGCTCGGTCGGGACCACCGCGCAGGCTTATCTGCGCGTGCCGATCGGGGTCGCCATCAGTGTCGCCTTCCTCGGCGAAACCCTGAGCCGGACCGCCTGGATCGGGCTGGCCTGCGTCGTCCTCGGCGTTGCCGCCATGACGATCCCGGCCTGGCGGCAGGCGAGCGTCAAAACGTCATAAAGCCGGCGAGGAGGACGGGCCGAGAACCACGATATTAAGGATATTCCGAGGCGGGAGGCAGGTTCCCCCGGGCGTGCAATACGTCGTATATTGGGCTTCCAACAGCCCGGTCCCTCAACGCACCAATGTCCGCCGACTTGACGCCGCCCCCCGAGAAAAAGCGAATCTTCTCGCTGTCCATCGGCCAGCTTACGTTCGGAAGCTTCATCCTGGTGCTGGCGGTGATCATCGTCACCTCGACCGCGAGCGTGATCGCGATCCGGCACATCGACACGACCTTCGCCGAATTGCAGCGGCTCCAGAGCGTCGGCGACCTTGCCGAGGACATCGACCGCCGCATGAACGAATTGCGCCTTGCTGCGCGCGACTTCGTCACCGACCCCGGCGCCGGCATCCAGTTCAAGCAGGTGGGCGAGGCGGCCTCGACGCTCAGCGACATCCTGAAGAAGACCCGTATCGAGCTCGCGCCCGAGCAGCAGGACATGATCGACGGGGTCACCGAGCGCCTTGCGACCTATCGCAACGGCCTCGAGCGGATCTCCACCCTGATCGACCGCCGCGCCCAGCTGCTTGCCGGCCTGCCGCCGCTGCGCGACCAGTTCGACGCGGCGGTCTCCGGCACCGCGGACCGCGAGCTCGCCTCGCGCCTATCCGAGGCGCAGAGCCGGATCGCGCTCGGGCTGCTCGCGCGTAATCCCTCCGCGGCCGAGCAGGCCGCGCAGAACATGCGGACGATGGACATCGCCGACGCCAAGCTCCGGACGGCCGTGAATGATTACGCCGAGGCGATCATGGCGGTCGCCGTCCGGGAGCGGCAGATCGCCGACATCGACCGCGAGGTGCTGGGCACCGAGGGCCGGCTGATCGGCCGCGTCACCGAATTGCTGCGCGAGGTCAGCGCAAGGCGCGGCCATGTGCTGTCGCGCGATTTCGCCCGCACGCTCACGGAGGCGCGGTGGCAGAGCATCGTGCTCGGCAGCATCGGCGTGCTGATCGGCATCCTCGCGGCCGGCTTCGTGGTGCGGCGGACGGTGCGTCCGCTGGCCCAGATCGCACGATCGATTCGCGCGCTCGCGGCCGGCCAGAAAGACACTTCGATCCCGTCCGCCGACGTCGACAACGAGATCGGCGACATCGCACGCGCCGCCGAAGTGTTCCGCCGCGCGCTGGAAGAAGCCGACACCGCGCGCGAGGCGGCGGTGCGCGCGCTCACCGAGCAGCGCCTCGCCGAAGAGAGCTACCGGAAACTGTTCGAGGGCTCGGTCGACGGCATCTATGTGACGACGCCGGCCGGCGACCTCCTCAACGCCAATCCGGCGCTGGCGCGGATGATGGGCTATGATAGCCCGCAGCACCTCATCGACAGCATCAACGACATCGCCCATACAATCTACGTCCACCCCGAGGCGCGCGTCGAGTATCAGCGGCTGATGCATCGCGACGGCATGGTGCGCGAGTTCGAGTACCAGGTGCGCCAGCGCAGCGGCGACATCCTCTGGCTTTCCGACAGTGCGACCGGCGTGCGGGACGAGCAGGGCAAGATCATCCGCTACGAGGGCACGCTGCGCGACATCACCGACCAGAAGCGGGCGGAAGACGCCATCGCCGAGGGCCGGCGCCTGCTCCAGCAGGTCATCGATACCGTGCCCGCGGTCATCAACGTCAAGGACCGCGACCTGCGCTATGTGCTGATGAACCGCTACATGGCCGGCATCTTCGGCATCGAGCCTGGCGATGCGCTCGGCCGCACCACCGCGGACCTGATGTCGCGCTACGGCGCGGCCAAGACTGACGAGAACGACAAGCGCGTGCTGAGGCTCCGTAAGGGGCTCGGCTTCTACGAGGAGGAGTACAAGGACGCCTCCGGCAACATGCGCCAATGGCTTGTCAACAAGCTGCCGCTGCTCGATGCCGAGGGCGAGATCGAGCGGATCGTCACGGTGGCGCTCGACATCGGCGAGCGCAAGCGCGGCGAGCAGGAGATGCGCAAAGCCAAGGAATCGGCGGAGACCGCGCTGCGCAATCTGCGCGAGACCCAGGCCTCGCTGATCGAGGCGGAGAAGCTCGCCGCGCTCGGACGGCTGGTCGCCGGCGTCGCTCACGAGGTCAACAATCCCGTCGGCATCAGCCTGACGGTCGCCTCCGCGCTGGAGCGCAAGACCGCGATGTTCACGTCCGAGGTCGAGCGCGGCGAGCTCCGCCGCTCGACGCTCAACGAGTTCCTCAACACCAGCCGCGACGCATCCTCGCAGCTGGTCTCCAATCTCAACCGCGCCGCCGAGCTGATCCAGTCGTTCAAGCAGGTCGCGGCCGACCGCAACTATTCGGACCAGCGCAGCTTCGACCTCGGCGACCTCACCGAGCAGGTGGTGATGAGCCTGCGGCCGGGCCTGCGCAAACACAATCTGACGCTCAACGTCGATTGCCAGCCCAACCTGACCATGAACAGCTATCCCGGCCCGTACGGGCAGGTGCTGACCAACCTGTTTCTCAATTCGGTGGCGCACGCCTTTCCCGACGGGCGTCCGGGGATCATCGACATCCAGGTGCGCGAGTCCGGCAAGGACAATGTCGAGATCATCTTCTCCGACAACGGCTGCGGCATGTCGCTCGACGTCCGCCGCCGCGCCTTCGATCCGTTCTTCACGACGCGGCGCGACCAGGGCGGCACCGGACTCGGGCTGCACATCGTCTACAGCATCGTCACCAACCGGCTCGGCGGCCGGCTCGATCTCGATTCCGAGCCGGGCGGGGGCACGCGCATCCAGATTATCCTGCCGCGCACGGCGCCGCTCGAGCAGGCTGCGGAATAGCTAGTCGACTTCGGCGAGCTTGTGCAGAGTAGCGCCGAAAATCAGGCTGGCCTTGCCGACGAGCGCCGTTCCCGTCATCTCCGCGCGCGTGTCCGTGTAGGTCCCACTGACGCCGATGCCGACCGGCGCCGGTCCGCCGAACAGCGGATTGTCGTCGCCCCGCGGTGAGGTGTGCCGCTGCACCAGCACCTCGCCTTTGAAGGAGTGGTCATCCTTCACCACGTAGCTGCCGGTGTAATAGAGGTAGGCATCGCCGCCAAGGATCTTGCCGTCGCGGAAAAGAATCACGCCGCTGCCCTTGCCGGCTCGACCATCGAGCAGGTTCACGTGGATCGAATAGAGGCCGTTCTTCATAACGTCCCGCAGGCCGGCCACCATCGCCCAATGGCGTAACCGGTAGAGCTTTTATGCCAAAGCGTATCCCCTCGCGCAACGCGGCAGTTTGCCGGCCGGCAAGCTATTCCGTGGCGCGGACCGTAATTGTCCCGGCTTGTCTATGACGCGGTTATGACGGTCTCATCATGAGGCGAGGCCCGTCGTTGCGAATCAAGTTGGCCCGCGAAATGCATAACCATTGTTGCACTGGCCGCGGGGTGCTGGAGCAAGACAAACGTGAGCAACTGGATCGATTCCGGCGGCGATCAGCCGCGTCTGTACAGTGCGCGTCCCACGAATTGCAAAAGCGAACGACGGCGGATAGGCAGCGCGGTACGCTGGCGAAGCGTGACGAAGCTGGCATGCGCCTCGGCCTTGATCGCGCTAGCAGCCCCCTTCGGGCATGCCCGTGACCGCGGCCAGTTCGTCAACACCAATGCGGATTTGAAGGCCTGGTTCGACGGCCTGCGAAGCGGCAAGGGGCCGTGCTGCTCCGATGCCGACGGCTCGGCGCTCTCGGACACCGACTGGGACAGCAAGGACGGGCACTATCGTGTCCGCGTCCCGCGCTATGGCTACGCGCTCGAGGGCCAGAAGCAGGAACTCGTCTGGGTCGACGTGCCTGAGGAGGCCGTGATCTCGGAGCCGAACCGGGTCGGGCGTACCATGGTGTGGCCGATCTACGGCTATATGGGCGTCACCATCCGCTGCTTCATGCCCGGCAGCATGACTTAGCTGCGCCAGGCGGCACGCCGCCTGGTCTCGCTGATGGCCGATGTGGCGTGCGCCGCGTCAGGTGTATTTCTTGTCGCGCTCGAGCAGCTCGACGGAAATTCCTTCGGGGCCACGGATGAAGCAGATGCGCACGCCGGGCCGGATCGTCGTCGGCTCACGCGTGAACGTGACGCCCTTGGCCTTGATCTCGGCCGCGACGGCGTCGATGTCCTTCACCGTGAGTCCGAAATGATCGAGGCCCTGGTGCGGATGCGGCGGCGGCGGGCTGACGGCGTTGTCGCCCTCGAGCGGGGCGATGAAGATCCTGGCGCCGCCGAGGTTCACGTCGATCCGTCCGGGCGCGCGCACGATCTCGCCACCGAGGATGTCGCGCAGCCAAGCCGCCGTGGTCTCGGGATCGGGGCTGCGCAGATGGACGTGATCCCAGGTGACGGCGATTGGCATTTCATGTTCTCCCAACAGGGTCTTTCGATATTGCGGCGCATGTTAGCGGCCCCGGAGGGTGATCGCCACCGTCCTTGCCGACTCGCTTGAAGCGCGGGAACCTTAGTTCGTCTCCGGGATTAAGGTAAGCAGTGGCCGCGTCCGCCGTCGAACCTGTTGCGGCCACCATCGGTGATGCAGCCATGAGCGCAGGGCTTGAGCGGGTCGGGTTGGGACGCTTCGCCGCCATTGGTGAGCGCACGGCGCGGGTCGTGACGGTCGCGAGCGTATCATTTGGCCGAAGCATTCTGTGGCTGCTGGCCGCCATCATCGTGGGCTGCGGCGTCTGGATGCTGCTGCCGCTCTCCAAAGGCAACAGCGCTGAACCGGTGAAGCCGGAGTTGGCATCCGTCGAGATGGCGCCTTCGGGCGATGCGGCAGTTGCGGTCACGCCGGGGTCCGAAGCCCAGGCTGCGGCAGAACTCGACCGTCTCAGGATTTCCTCCCAGACCTGGCGCCGCGGCGGCCTTGGCTCGAAGGCGCTGGTGACGTTCACGCTGCGAAATGACAATGACTATGCCGTAAAGGATTTGGCGATCGTTTGCGCGTTCGCACGGCGCGACGGCAGTCATCTCACCGACCGCAGCCGCGTTCTGGCCGACACGGTCAGCATGAAGAGCCGCAAGACCTTTGCGCGCATCCCTGTCGGCTACGTCAACGTCAATGCCGATCAGGCGAAGTGTTCGCTGGTTGCAGCCCGTCGCGCGTAAAGGGCGGCATTTTCGGGTAGCGGAAAAGTTACCCTTACCGGGCCTTGGCAGAAAAACCTGGGGTTGCCATTTGAACCAAAGGGCTGGGCCAGGAACCAATTATAGTATCGCCTGTTAAGGCGGAGTGCCCACGCGGGGATTGCGGGGGGCGGAGCGCGGCCAATGCCCATCTTTCGGTATTTCATGTTTGTCGGCGGAGCGTTGCTCGCACTGCTGTTTGCGGTGAACTTCGTTGTGCCGGCCTCGCCCGTGACGCCAGTCGTCGCGACCGCAAGCAATGACCAGCCGTTGATCCGGATCCGGTCCGATCGGCACCTGCCTGAGCGCGTCGTGCTCGACACCACCCAGCCGACGATTGCCCCGCCCGCGATGAAGACCGCAGCCGCAGCTGTCGTTGCGCCTCAGCCGCCGGTGCAGGATGCCGCCTCGGCGGCGCTCGCCGAGATGTCGGCCAAGGCGCGGGTCCGCGAGACCTTCGCCCAGTTTACGCCGGGCTCGAAGGCCGATGCCGCTGCAGCCAGGAAGACGGCCCAGGCCCAGGCGGAGATACCGGCGGCTTCGCCGGCCCGGGCTCAGCCCAAGCGCAAGATCGCAAGGGCGCATCCGGCGCCGCAGTATTATGGTGGGCCACAGTTTGGTGGGCCACAATACGGCCGGCCGATGATGGTGGCCCAGCAGCCGCATTTCGGCCTCTTCAACACGACCTGGTGAGAGCGCCTCTGACCCGTCTCGAAACGAGACGGGAAGGGCTTTTTATTGGCCAGCCTCTCTGCTAATTCGAACGCGTCCGAACGCCGCCCGGTACGCTGGCTCGCCAGCAACGGTCCGGCGCTTCTCGGTTGCGGCCCGATATTCGGGCCAGGGCGCTCGTAGCTCAGCTGGATAGAGCATCGGATTTCGATTCCGAGGGTCGGAGGTTCGAATCCTTCCGAGCGCGCCAGTCTTGATGTTCCGGATATGTTCCGAACTGGCGCCAATGCCGGTCAGCGTCGCACGGCGTGCGTTGTCAGCTTGCCGGAAGTCCGATCTGCCGCCCCCGCGCCAGCGTGTCCGAGGGCGCCTCGTGGAAGGTCGCACGGTAGGCCGCGGCAAACTCGCCCATGTGATGGAAACCCTGGGCACGTGCGCAGGTGGCGACGGTGGCGCCGCCGCCTTTCAGCAGTCGGGCGCGTGTCGCCCACAGTCTCTTCAGGCGGATGTACTGGTGCAGGCTCATGCCGCGCACCTTGCTGACTGCGCCGCCGAGCGTCCGAATCGAGACGCCGAACTCGCCGGCGAGGTCGGCCGTATAGATCGGAGCGGTCGGATAGGCCGCGACGTATTCGTCGATCCACTGCACGAGCTTGGCCGACCGCCCGCCCTGGACCGAGGTGCTCCGCTCCGGTCGCGCGTCGATCCGAAACAAATCGTCGAGCGCGAGCAGCAGGCCTTCCTGGAGATGGGCGGCGGCCTCGGTGGTCTCGAACAGGAGCGGCTGCACCGACGCGGTTCGCAGGATGTCGAGCAGGAGTTGCCGTGTGTGCAGCAGGGCCGGCCGGTTCGCGACATAGGCCCGCAAATCGTCGGCATGATCGAACCAGCCCCGGTCTTTCAGGCCTGGAGAGAAGATGATCATCGCATGATAGTTCGTGCGGGGTTCGACGAAATGGCATTCGTCGTTGCCGCGGAGCGCAACGAAGAAGCGCGCGTCGAGATCCATTCCCTTGGAATTGACCAGAAGGTCGTCGGTCATCGACAGGATCACCATCCCGCCCGGCATGCGATAGGCGGTGTCGAGGATGCGCGCGAACGATCTCATCACGATGATGCGGCACGCCGGCAGAGAGACGACGGCGCGAGCGGCCGCGAAGTTCGGGACGTCG
Organism: Bradyrhizobium sp. 1200_D9_N1_1; assembly: GCF_052075915.1. Classification (NCBI taxonomy): domain Bacteria; kingdom Pseudomonadati; phylum Pseudomonadota; class Alphaproteobacteria; order Hyphomicrobiales; family Nitrobacteraceae; genus Bradyrhizobium; species Bradyrhizobium sp. 1200_D9_N1_1. The sequence goes on from NZ_CP197226.1 coordinate 4,152,751, forward strand.
AGCGGAATGCTTCGAGCGTCCTCCATCGACTCGATCGGCCGAAAGGCATCGACATCGGCAAAGTCGATCAGTTGAAGCGCGGAGGACGGGGCGAAGGCGTCGAACATGCGTCTGGCCGGCTGCTGCAATGTGACAATAAAATGAACGTCGGTACATCGCCATCAATGGCGAAACATCGCGCTTCAGTAAACCGGATTCCGGGCCGTAGTATTGCGGACATCATGCCAAGGCGTCCGTCAGATCATTGTCACCGTCAACGTTCCCGGTTCATCGGTTGGCCGGAGGCGAGGTCGATGAAATGGATGCGCGTGCAGGCGGGGCAGACGAAGGACTCGAAGCTCCGTCCCTCCGGTATCTGCTGCTTCTCCAGATGCGTCTGCACATTCATGCCCGTCTGGGGGCATCGAAAAACAATCAGGTCGGCCATCGTCGCAGAATGTCGGCGCGGCGAATTTTTCTCTTTGATCTAGATCAGTTTTGGAATTGCTCCAGACCGGCCGAACAGGCGCGCGTGGACCATCCGCGATCTTGCAAAAGCGAAGGGGCCCCGAGGGCCCCTTCGAATGTTACCAGCGGCGATAGCCGTAACCATAATAGCGCGGGCCGTAGCCGCCGTAGTAGCGCGGCGGTCCATAATATCGGGGGCCGTAGTACGGCCGCGGGCCGTAATATCCATAATAGTTCGGACGCCAGAAACAGCGCCCCCAAGCATCGCAGACCATGCGGACCTGCTCGACGTCGGAGACCTGCGGGACAGCAGGTGCAGGCGCGATGGGCATGGCGGACGCCGCCGGCGATGCCGCGAGGGCACCGAACAGGGACGCGGCGACGAGGCCAATCTTCAGATTCATAATGTCTTCCTCCGCTTACGCGATGCAGGATATCGAAGTTGTTCTGATCAAATTGTGGCGGAACCGAAATGTAATGCTGATGAACAAATCTTCAGTCGCTCCGCCGCGGGCCTGATCCGGCTGTGCCAGATTACTGCAGCTCCGCGCCTCTGGCCATGCCGTGCTTGCCTCGCGGCCGCATCGCGGGACGTCGCCACTAACCTTGATCCTGCGCAATTCATCTTCGAGGCTTCCTCCCTAGTCTTGTCGCCGTGGGCCGCCCTTCGTGGAATACGAAGAGCGTTCGGTCGGTCGTCCGCATCGGTCCGGGGCCCACTGTTTGTTTGGAGCTGTGCAATGGACAAGATGAGAATCGACAAGGGTGACTGGTTGGTCGTGTGCGACGGGCGCAAGGCGCTCATTCTGGAAAACCTCGGCGACGAGATGTTTCCGAACCTGCACACCAGGGAGGTGCACGAGCAGCCCAATCCCCCGACGAGCGCACAAGGGAGCGATGCGCCGGGCCGATTGCATGGCGCAGCCGGCGGTGCGCGCAGCTCGGTCGAGCAGACCGATTGGCACGATGAGGCCGAGCGCGCCTTTCTGCGCGGCCTAGCCAGCCGGCTCGACGCCGCGGTCAGCTCGGGCGAAACGTCGGCCCTGACCATGGTGGCCTCGCCGCGTGCGCTCGGCATGATCCGCGCCGATTATTCGGACGTCGTGCGCAAGGCGCTTCAGGGCGAGGTGGGCAAGGACCTCGTCAAGCTGCCGGTCTACGAGATCGAGAAGCAATTGCTGCTGTCGGGCGCCGCCAGATAGGGACGCCCGCAGCGGACGCGCCGGCGCCCCTCAGAAGCAGGGGTGCCGGCGGCGGTCCTGGCCGACATAGGCGGCCGCGCTCTGGTAGCAGCGGTTCGTCGAAGGGCCGTCGTAATAGGCGAAGGTGCCGGGGGTGATGCCGGGGCCGTAATTGTGCAGATAGCTGATCGGGTAGGGCAGCGGGTTGACGTAGGAGCGGTGGTACCGGTGATGTCCCCGCGCCTCCGCGAGACCAGGGGCTAGGATTGCGGCCGACAGGGCAGCAACCGCGGCTACAAGCTTCAACTTGCTCATCTCGATTCTCCGGAACCCGCGCGAATAGGTCGTCCGGTTATAGCCATTTCAAGCCGCCAGGACACCTGTCCGGCGGCCGGAAAACGGGGCCAGTCCCGCCGATTCCCGGGTGGGTGTGACAGAATTGCCGGAAGTGCGGCCGGACCCTGCCCATTTTTGGCCTTTTCGGGATGCTTAACGAATTCCCCACACAAGTATGACCAAAGAGAATTCAGTTTAGAATCCTGTTGCCGGCCCTTTGGGGGTCCTTCGAGGCCGGTCCCATTCCTGAAGGCTTTCGTCGTCCGCCGCCATGCGCATCACGCTTTTGAGCCTGCTGTTGCTCTGCCTCGCCGCCGCCACGCCGGCGCGGGCCGAGCTGCACATTACCCGCGACCATGGCGGCTATGTCGAGGAGTACAAGGCCAAGTACAAGCGTGTCCGCGAGAAGGGCGAGCGCGTCATCATCGACGGCATCTGCAATTCGGCCTGCACGCTCGTGCTCGGCATCGTGCCGATGAACAAGATCTGCGTAACGCCGCGCGCCAGCCTCGGCTTCCATCAGGCCTATTATGACAAGGCCTTCACCTTCGGCATCAAGGTCACCAGTTCGGAGGGGACGTCCGACCTGATGTCCTACTATCCTGACACGGTGAAGGACTGGATCCGCCGCAATGGCGGGCTCACCACCGACATGAAGAAGATCAAGAACGGCGTCGAGCTCTGGAAGATCATCGACCCCTGTCCGGAAGAATGGTGAGCGGCTGATCCGAGCCGCTGCCGCTCGTCGCAGCGCAGCATCGCTAGGCGAGAAATTCGCATTGCCGCATCGGCCCCCATGGGGCAATGAGGGCGGCAATGAACCATAATCAAGAAGCCCTGACCGCACGCGCCGCGCCGATCCTGTTCGTCCTGCTCTGGAGCACCGGATTCATCGGCACCAAATACGTCATCAGCAACGCCGATCCCTTGACCTATCTCGCCATCCGCATGGCGATCGTGGTCGGCCTGATGGCGATCATCGCAGGCATTGCGCGGCCGAAATGGCCCGACCGTATTGGCATCGCGCACAGCGCGGTTGCCGGCATCCTCGTCCATGGCTTCTATCTCGGCGGCACCGCGATCGCGATCGCGCATTCGATTCCGGCCGGGCTCTCCGCACTGATTCCGGGCCTGCAGCCGATCCTGACCTCGACCATCGCCAACCGCTGGCTGGGCGAGAAGGTGACGCCGTTGCAATGGGCGGGGCTCGTGCTCGGCCTCGGCGGCGTGGTGCTGATCCTGCACAACCGTCCCATGACCGGCGAAGCCGGGCTCGGCTGGCTTGCCTCGGTGGTCTCGCTGATCAGCATCACACTCGGCACGCTCTATCAGCGCCGTTACTGCAACCACATCGACTGGCGCGCCGGCAATTTCGTGCAATATGTGGCCGTCACCGTCTTCTTCGCGATCGGCGCCTTCCTGTTCGAGGATCGCGTGGTGCACTGGACGCGGGAGTTCGTGCTCGCGCTCGCCTGGCTCACTGTAGCGCTCTCGATCGGATCGATCGGGCTGTTGTACTGGCTGATCCGCCACGCCGCGGCGACGTCGGTCGCGAGCCTGTTCTATCTCGTTCCCGCCGTGACCGCGCTGATGGCTTACGCACTGTTCGACGAGAAGCTCGATGCGATGGCGATTGCCGGCATGGCGATGTGCGCGGCCGCGGTGTTCGTGGTCAACCGGCGCGTCTAGGCTGACGGGGCGAGGCGACGGCATACATCCCTGACGTGCGCGGCGCGCCGTGTTAGGCTGGCCGCATTTCAGCTTCCCTTTCACGCGGTGACCTCCATGAAGAAGGCGAGACGTGCGCTGCTCGGCCGGTCCCTGAAGCCGGTCCGGATTGCCTGCATCAACTACGCGGAGGAAACGATCAGCGGCCGCATGATGAGCCAGCTCACCGCGGCGCTCCAGAAATGTTACGACAAGCATTTCCTGCCGGTGTGGGGCTATCCGGTCGACCTTTATGTCACGAAAAGGCCGAAGCCCACCGATTGGCAGCTCGTCTATTTCGACGACGCCTCGCATGAGGGGCTGCTCGGGCGCCATGAGCTGACGCATCGCGGCCAGCCGATTTCGAAGATCTTCGTCAAGGCGCTGGGCGAGGAGCCCGTCAGCGTCGCGGCCTCGCACGAGCTGTTCGAGATGGTGCTCGACCCCATGGCCAATCTCTGGGCCGACAAGAATAGGAACACGCAATACGCCTATGAGGTCTGCGACGCCGTCGAGGAGGACTCCTTCCGCGTCGGCGGCTTCGAGATGTCGAACTTCGTCTATCCGTCCTGGTTCGAGCCGTTTGAGCATCCGCGCGGCACCAAGTTCGACCACAAGGGAACGCTGAAGGAGCCGTTCTCGATGACCGAGGGCGGCTACGTCATCAAGAAGGTCAACGGCAGGCGGGTGATCAAGCAGTTCGGCTCGCCCGAGAAACGGCGGCGCTTTGCCAAGGAGGACCGGCGCGGCCATCGCAGCGAATTTCGCGACCCGCGAGGGGTCCATCATCCGGGGCGGCGCGCAGCCAAGCGGCGAGGATAGGCTATTGCGGGGAGAAGCCTCCGGGGGCGCGTCCGCACCCGAAGGCTTGTTCGTGTCTGCTCTCGGGAGCGCGATCAGCGCTTGGACTTCTTGGCCTTCTTTTTCTTCTTGGCGGCCTTCTTCGCGGATTTCTTCACGGCCTTCTTCGCGGTCTTCTTGGCCGCCTTTTTCGACGACTTCTTTGCGGCCTTCTTCGAAGTCTTCTTGGCCATCTTCTTGGAAGCCTTCTTGGCCTTCTTCGGCGCTACTTTTTTCGCGACCTTCTTGGCGGCTTTCCTGACCTTCTTGACGGCCGTGACTGCGGCGTCCTTGGTCGCATCCACGGCGGTGGTGATCGTCTCCATTGCCTGTTCGGTGATCGGCTTATCGTCGTCCATATCGTCCCCCACGGTTTGTATGGAGCGATGACGATAGCGGGTTTCAAAATTGTGTCAAAGCAACCCTCAACCTTTGCGGATCTTTGCGTAGGCGGAGAGCGCGCGCTCGCGTCCCCGGGCGTGATCGACGATCGGCTGCGGATAGGTCTTGCCGAGCGTGACGCCGGCGCTCGCCAGCTCGATCGGCGTCGCCTGCCAGGGCTGGTGGATCAGCTTCGCCGGCAGTCCTTGCAGCTCCGGCACCCAGCGCCGGACATAGGTTCCATCGGGATCGAACTTCTCGCCCTGCAGCTGCGGATTGAACACGCGGAAATAGGGCGCAGCATCGGCGCCGCAGCCCGCGACCCACTGCCAGTTGGCGGGATTACTGCCGGCATCCGCATCGACCAGCGTGTCCCAGAACCAGGCCTCGCCATCGCGCCAGTCGATCAGGAGGTGCTTGACCAGGAAGGACGCCGCCACCATCCGTACCCGGTTGTGCATCACGCCAGTGTGCCAGAGCTCGCGCAGGCCGGCATCGACGATCGGGTAGCCGGTGCGGCCCCGCTGCCAGGCGGCGAGCGCCTTGGTGTCGCGCTTCCAGGGGAAGCCGTCGAAGTTCGTTTGCAGGTTTTCGGTGGCGAGGTCGGGGTGGTCGTGGAGGAGGTGGCGGCAGAATTCGCGCCAGCCGAGCTCGCTCAGGAACTTCTCGATGCCGGGCCCGAGCGCCGCATCCTCGGCCGCGGCGAAGCGCGCGGCGTGCCAGACCTGCCGCGGGCTGAGCTCGCCGAACCGCAAATGCGGCGACAGGCCTGACGTGCCCACCCGGTCCGGGCGGTCGCGGTCGCCGGCATAGCCGCGCGCGATCGTCTTGAGGAAGTCGCGCAGGCGCGCGCGGGCCGAGGCTTCGCCCGGCATCCAGCTCTCGCGCAGGCCGCCCGCCCAATCGGGCTTGGTCGGCGCGAGCGTCCAACTCTCCAGCCTGTCGCGCGCGATCTTCGGACCCGGGCGCAGCTGCTTCGGCGCGGGCAGGGGTTTTGGCGGATCGCCGAGCGACAGCACGCGCCGCCAGAACGGCGTGAACACGCGCAGGCCCCGGCCTTCTTTGTTGCGGATCGCCGAAGGTGGGGCGATCAAGTCTCCGGGGAAGCTTTGCGACTCCACGCCGAGCTTTGCCAGTGTCGCTTCGAGCTGCCTCTCAACTGCCTGATGCGGCGCTTGCGCGATCCCGTTCCAGTAGACGGCGCGGGCGCCGCTTTCGCGCGCCACTTCGGGGATCACCTTGGCTGCGGGCCCCTTGCGCAGGATCAGCGATCCGCCCCGCGCTGCGATCTCGGCGCCGAGCGCCCGCAGCGACTGTGCCAGCCACCAGCGCGCCGCGCCGCCGGGTGCCCGGCCGGCTGTGTCGTCGAGTACGTAGAGGCAAACCACCGGCGCACCGGTCTTGGCGGCGGCATGGAGGGCGGGGTGATCGGACAGGCGGAGGTCATCGCGGAACCAGACGACGATAGGCGGCGCGCTTGGTGTGGTCAGGGCGTCCTCGTTTACAATTTGTAAAGCATGGGGCGGCGTGAACCGCCGTTAATGCGGCCGTAAGCCCCTTGCACGATTATGCAGGAATTACGGGGGTCATTCCATTCATGTCCAGCCTTTCGACGGCGAAGTTCCTGCCGCAGTTCAAACTTGGCACCAAGGCCGTCCTGTGCGCCGTGCTGCTGATCGCCGTAAACACGGCGCTCGTGGTTGGCGCCGGCTATTGGTCGCTGACCAACGCCTTCAATGACCGCGCGCTGCGCGACATCGAGGTCAATCTGCGCACGCTGGCGCTGGCCTTTGCCGAGATCGTGCCCGACGCCAAGATCACTGTGCGGGATGGCGCGGTCGCGCGCGCCGAGATCCCCAAGATGCCCGAATTTAGGGATCACGCCATCGTCGACCGCGCGGTGTCCTATGTCGGGGGCAACGCAACCCTGTTCGTGTTCGACGAGGCGAGCGGGCAGTTCGTCCGCCGCTCGACCAATGTGAAGAAGGAGAATGGCGACCGCGCCGTCGGCACCCAGCTTGCCGCCGATCATCCGGCGCAGGCCGGCTTGCGCCGTGGCGAGGCCTACAAGGGCCCGGCCGTGCTGTTCGGCAAGTCCTTCATGACCGCCTATTTCCCGGTCGCGGACGCGACCGGCAAGGTCGCCGGCATTCTCTACGTCGGCATCCCGATGGCCCAGTTCGAGACAATGCTGACCCAGGCGATCTCGAGCATGGCCGCCGCCGCCGGGCTCGCCGCGCTGCTGGTTCTAATCCTCACCCTGCTGATCGTCCGCCGTGTCACCCGGCCGTTGACCTCGGTCACGCGCTCGCTCACGGCGCTGGCGAACGGCCAGAGCGATGTCGAGATCGATTGCGAGGATCGCGCCGACGAGATCGGCGAGATCGCCCGCACCGTCGCGGTGTTCAAGAGCAATTCGCTGGAGCGCGCCCGCATGCGCAGCGAGCAGGCGGCGGCTTCGGCTGCCGCAGTCGAGCAGCGCAAGGCCGACCTGCGCAACTTCGTCGAGCAGTTCCGCGGCAGCGTCGGCGGCATCCTCGACAAGGTGCTGACGTCGTCAGGCGAGTTCGAGCGGGTGGCGCGGCAATTGACCGACACCGCACGCTCGACCGCCGATCTGTCCGCACAGTCGGCCGGGGCGTCCGAGGACGCCTCCGAGCACGTGCGTTCGGCGGCGTCAGCCTCCGACGAGCTGAGCCAGTCGATCTCCGAGATCACCCGGAGAGTGCAGGAATCGAACGAGATCTCCGCCGAGGCGGTGAGGCAGGCCGAGGTCACCGACCAGCGCATCGCGCAGCTCTCCGAGGCGGGCACGCGCATCGGCGACGTCGTCAAGCTGATCACCTCGATCGCCGAGCAGACCAACCTCCTGGCGCTGAACGCCACCATCGAGGCCGCGCGTGCCGGCGATGCCGGCCGCGGCTTTGCGGTCGTGGCTCAGGAGGTCAAGACGCTCGCCGGCCAGACCGCCAAGGCGACCGACGAGATCTCGAACCAGATCGCCAGCATGCAGCTTGCGACCGAGGAATCGGTCGCCGCCATCAGGGCGATCAGCCAGACCATCGAGCGCATCAGCGGCATCGCCGGCTCGATCTCGGCTGCGGTCGAGCAGCAGAAGAGCGCGACCCACAACATCGTGGCCAGCGTTCGCGCCGCGGTCTCAGGTACGGCCGAGGTCGCCGTCAACGTCCGTCACGCCGCCAAGGGCGCAAGCGAGACCGGCGAGACGTCGAGCCGGATGTTTGCCTCCGCGCAGGCGCTGTCGGGCGAGAGCCTGCATCTGAAGGCCGAGGTCGACGGCTTCCTCGAGCGCGTTCACGCGGCGTAGGGCTCCAACGCGGTCATTCCGGGGCGGTGCGTCAGCACCGAGCCCGGAATCTCGAGATCCCGGGTCTGGTCCTTCGGACCATCCCGGGATGACTTTTAGCGGTCGCTATTCGCGACCGCCAAAAGTCACTTAGGCTGCGGCACGATCCGGATGTAGGGCTTCGGCTCTTTCCAGCCCTGCGGGTAGATCGTCTTGGCCTCGTCGTTGGAGACCGAGCCTGCGATGATCACGTCCTCGCCCTGCGTCCAGTCGGCCGGGGTCGCGACGCGATGCTTGGCGGTGAGCTGGAGCGAGTCGACGACGCGCAGGATCTCCTGGAAGTTCCGCCCCGTCGTCATCGGATAGACCAGCACCAGCTTGATCTTCTTGTCCGGCCCGATGATGAAGACGTTGCGGACCGTCTGGTTGTCGGCCGGCGTGCGGGTGAGGGGATCGCCCGAGGTCGAGGCCGGCAGCATCTCGTAGAGCTTGGAGACGTTGAAGTCGGTGTCGCCGATCATCGGATAGTTCGGAGCCGCCCCTTGCGTCTCCTTGATGTCCTCAGACCACTTCGCGTGGCGATCGACCGGATCGACCGAGAGGCCCATCAGCTTGACGCCGCGCTTGTCGAATTCCGGCTTCAGCTTGGCCAGTGCGCCGAGCTCGGTCGTACAAACCGGCGTGAAGTCCTTGGGGTGCGAGAACAGCAGTGCCCAGCTGTTGCCGATCCAATCGTGGAACTTGATCTTCCCTTCGGTCGTCTCAGCTTCGAAGTCGGGGGCGGTGGTGCCGATCGGAAGTGTCATGGTTCTACCTCATCACATTGAATTTGCTTGAGAATTTGTCTCTGGCCGTCGCCGTCAGTATAGGGGCTTGGCGAGGCTAAGTGAACGTTGACTGAACCGCTTGAAGTAAAATGTGAATTCCTTCTCTGAAGAGCCGATCTCCTAGCACTTTTCTGTTACAGCGGCACCTGCGGCGAAACATCTCCACCGGGCCTCACGGTCTCGATTGCCCCGATAAAGCCTTTTATGACCCGCATCACGCCCGCCCGACGCTCTCCGGAACCGAAATGGTCCTCATAGCGACTAATCGGCAACCATTGAGAAAAGTCGCGATCCCCGTATCGAATCATTAACCACCCCTTTACGCCCGCATGAAAATGCTGGTCGGTCAGAAGAAATCTGGAAGTGAACTATGTCTGCCGCTGCGCCTAAGTCTGTTGAGTCGCCGTCCCTCGAACCGTCCTGCCGCGATACCGCGGCTCATGCTCTCTCCATCGTGCGCGACGGCGTGATCACGGGCGAAGGCCCGACCACCAAGGGCCGGGTGCACTTCTCCCGCTCGCTCGATGCCGATGACACCGCCTGGTGCACGCGCATCCTGACCGCCACCGCCGTCAACGACCAGCCGGTCAGCCGCGCCGAAGCCGAGGCGCTGTTCGAGATCAACGAGGCCGCGACCGAGCGCACCGACGGCGGCCGGTTCGACGACCTGCTTGCCAAGGCCGTGGCTCACTACGCCGCAAGCGCCTCGGGCCTGAAGGTGCCGCCGCGCAGCGTCGCGCTGTCGGCCGACACCGAGATCGAGAGCTGGGCGCCGTCCTATGCCTCCAAGGTCAACAGCGAGATGCTGGAGTGGATCGCCGGCCAGATGCGCGGCAAGCGCCAGAACAATCGTCGCCTGATGGCGATGGTGGCGACCTTCCTGGGCGCCACCGCGCTGCCTCTGGCGGGCCAATTGCCGAAGGTGTTCGACATCGGCATGTAAATTTGCGTCTCTTGAAGACGCGAACAAGCGGCGGGGTTATTTCCCCGCCGTTTTTTGTTTGCCGGCGTCCGGCTCGAGTCCGAGCGTGCGGCCCGGGAAGCCGGCGGCGTCGAAATAGCGCTGGCTGCCGACGCGCTGGAGGTTGAGCACGGTCTGAAGGCCGTTCTCGGACATCTTCGACTTCTCGACGCCCTTGAATGCCTTCGGCACGATGCCGTTGGGCAGGGCCTCCGACATCACGCGGCCGATCAGGCCGCCGTTGTGTGCGCCGCGCAGGCCCATCAGCTGGGCGGCCGTCATGCCGACGTCGGCATTGCTGACCGGGATCAGGCTGACATAGCCGGCTTTGAAATCCGGTCCGATCGCGGCCATGAAGTTCATGGTGTCGCCGCGGCTGAAGCTGCCATGCATGCCCTGGCCCTGGCGCAGCACGGTGTCGGCGACCTGCACCGAGCAGTTGGTCGGCGCCTCGCCGCAATCGCTGGCATAGGAGCGGAAGTTGACGACGATCGAGGGCGTCGGCGTCGCCGACTTGCCGCGCAGGTTGAGGCTCGACAGCGGCAGCGTGCCGGGGAAGCGGCCGAGCGAGTCCTCGACGAACAGGCCGGAGACGTAATCCTGCTCGAGCAGGGCCTTGATCGTTTTCGCCGCGAGCTTCTTGTCCTTGCTCGGCAGGTAGACCAGGTCCGAGCCGCCATTGGTGGCGACGACGAGGTCGGGCTTCTCCGGATCCTTGCCGAGCACGCCGTTGCCGGCCTTGGGATGCTTGTTGCCCTCGACCTTCGCATTCTTGTCGTTGGGGTCGAACAGCGGCAGATCGAGCGCTTTTGCAAGGTCGAGCGCCAAAAAGCCCATCGGCAGGAAGTCCTTCGGCGTGTCGTCATAGCTGACCTTGGCCGACGGGCTGGTCTTGCTCTCCTTGGAGATCGTCGAGAAGCCGTGGTCGGCCGAGATGATGATGTTGGTCGAGGCGGCGAGCCCGAGCTCGTCGAGCGCCTTGCGGAGCTGGGCGAGGTTGTTGTCGGCGTTCCTGATGCCGGCCATCGAGGTCGGCCCGTTGATGCCGGGCATGATCTGGTTGAGGCTGTCGCCGGTGTTGTGCTGGCTGCCGTCAGGGTCGCGCGACCAGAACACCAGGACGAACGGCTTGTTGCGCGCCTTGAACATCGGCAGCACCACCTTGGCGGCGACGTCGGCGAAATAGGCCTGCTGCGCGACATTGGCGACGGTGGTGCCGGGCGTCTTGGCATCGCCGGCCTTGCTGTTGTCGCCGCGCGGGGGCGTCGCAAGGGGCAGGCCGGCCTTGGTCAGCGCCGCCTTCACCTCGTCCGACAGCGCCACGCCGTTCTTGCCGCCGGTTGAGTCGTCGAACACGACCGAATGCAGGCCGGGCTTCTCGGGCTTGTCGGTGTGGTCGAACTGGTAGGTCGGCCCGACCTTGCCGATCGCCGCCGTGCTCAGCCCCTTGTCGCGGGCCATTTTCAGAATGGTCTCTTCGTTGAGATAGTCGCCCTTGAAATGCTCGTCGATGTCGCCGAGCACGGCGTCGTTCTCGATGAAGGGGACCACGGTGTCACCGGCGGGGACGGAGGTGTAGTTGGTCCAGATCGTGTTGGAGAACACGCCGGTGTCGCCGAGATAGTGGCCGGTCGACATCGCCGAGCCGTTGGCCATGGTGAAGGTCGGGAAGAGGGAATGCGGATTCTTGAAGTTGACACCCTTGTCGCGGACCTCGGCCATCGCGGGCGCCGTTTCAGGGGTGACCTTCAGCGCGCGCAGCCCGTCCGGGATGAACAGGATGAGGTTGCGGGGGGTGTTGTTTTGGGCGGAGGCAAGTCCAGCGGAAAGTCCGGTGGACAGCACTGTCAGTCCGGCGGACAGCAACACCAGTGAACGGCGCATCAAATCTCTCCTAACGGTGAGGCGGCAAGGCCGCGACCGCGGCCCCGGCCTTCGTTTAGTTTTGCTGGATGACAGTTTTGTTACAAGGCCTGTTACTAGTGCAAGAGGGATGGGGAGGGGGACGGCAACCCCCTCGTGTCCCGGACGCGACGCAGCTCGTAGGATGGGTAGAGCACTTGCGAAACCCATCATGCTTCCCCGTAGACGAAAGGTGATGGGTTTCGCTTCGCTCTACCCATCCTACAACCCCGCAGACACCCCTCCGCATTCTCGCGGCTTGTTTCGCCCGAGTTCTGCTTTGTCACTTCACCCTCATCAATGAAAGAGGGCGCAGGGAAGGCCGGGAGCCGGCTGGCTCCCATTGACCGCTATGCCAAGGGCAGGTTGCGCTACAATGCACAGCGGGAAACAGGGCAACCGGAGCATCCCGGCCTTCCCTGCGCGGATGGTTGGAACGGCTTATGTCGTGAGCTCCCCGGGGAGCGATGCACTATTGCCCCCGTCGCCCTGCGGATGGCTGATGCGCGTGCCCGGTCGGGCCGCAACATCACCGCAAGACTTGACGCACAGACCCCGGGCGTCAGGACCACACGATTTTGCCGTACGCAAGCTGCACCGGTCGTGCGCGCGACGCTTTTCGCTCACGGCTCTCCGCCCTGCGAAGCCTTCGCGCCAGTGAAGCCTGCGTCCACCGCTGCCCGGCCCGCGTGTCGTGACGATCGCGATACGCCCCTCTTCCTTGGGCCGGAGTGAATAATATCTAACAAAAATCAGAATTCTAATAAATAGAATTATTTCGATGCCGGTCGCTTGACCCCGGTCTTGGATGTCTTGCCCGACGGGGTGCACAAGGGGTTGTGGCCGGGACACTTATTCCGGCGCGGTCGTCACCCGCGGAGTCTGCGCGAGGGCCTGTGCCGGCTTGACGGACGCCGGGGCGGCTCCGCTCCTGGTCCGATCGCGCCGCAGCGAGAGCGGGGCCGTCTTGAGCGCATAGATGATCGCGATCTGGGTCCGGTTCTGGAGACGGTACTTGCGCATGATGTTGCCGATATGCGCCCGCACCGTGTTCTCCGAGATCTTGAGCTCGTAGGCGATGTTCTTGTTCTGCATGCCTCGCGCGATCAACATCATCAGCTCACGTTCGCGCGGCGTCGGTGTAATCGAATCCTTCGGATCCGGGCTCATGACTGGCTCCTCCCTGGTCTTCTGGTTGACGTGGCAGCCCCCCGGCATCTTCTCACTCCGTCTTGAGCGCCTCGATCGGGCTCAGCCTGGATGCCTTGTGGGCGGGGTAGAAACCGAAGATCAGGCCGGTCGCGATCGAGAAGACGAGGGCAAGGCCGATCGCCTCGCCGTCGATCGAGGTGATCCATCCGGCCATACGGGCGACGGTCATCGAGAGTGTGATGCCGCCGGCAACCCCGATGGCGCCGCCGAGCAGGCAGAGGACGAGTGCCTCGCAGAGGAACTGGAGTCTGATGTCCCGCATCCGGCCGCCAAGCGCGCGGCGGATTCCGATCTCCCGCGTGCGCTCGGTAACCGACACGATCATGACATTCATGATGCTGATGCCGCCGACGAGCAGCGAGACCGAGGCGATGGCGACGAGCAGGAGCGCCACGGTGCGGATCGCGCCCTGCTGCGCTTCCATGGCGGCGGCCGGATCCTGGACCTTGAAGTCGTCCTCCTGGCCGGCGGGGATACGGTGGCGCTGCCGCAGCAGGTTTTCGATCTCCGATCGCGCGCCCGCCATCTGGCCGTCCGCGGCCACCTTGGCGATGATGTAGGCGACCGAATCCCGGTTGATGTTGCTCGCGCTGCCAAGGAAGCGCAGCTTGGCCGTGGTGAGGGGGACGAAAGCGACGTCGTCCTGCGCCGGGCCCTTGCGATCGAGCACGCCGATCACTTCGAGCGGCACCTTCATGATCCGGATCTGGGCGCCGATCGGATCGTCGCCGGGCGCGAACAGCTCGCGCGCGACGGTGCTGCCGAGGATCACGACCTTGCCTGCGCCGGTCTCTTCGGTGCCGGAGAAATAGCGCCCGGCCGCGAGCTGCCAGTCGCGCACCATGAAGTGACCGGTCGTCGTGCCGTTGATGGTCGTATTCCAGTTCTTGCTCTCGTGGATGACCTGCGCCGTTCCGGCGATCGAGCCGGCCGCGGCCTGGATCTCCGGAATCTGCTCGATGATGGCCTGCACGTCGCTCTCGGTCATCGTCAGCTTGCTGCCGTCCTTGAGCCGCACGCCACCCTGATAGACCGCGCCCGGCGTGATCATCAGCACGTTGGCGCCGATCGAGCGGATCTGCTCCTGGAGGCGAAGCTGCGCGCCGGACCCGATCGCAAACACCGTCACGATCGAGGCGACGCCGATCACGATGCCGAGCATGGTGAGGAAGCTGCGCAATGGATTGAGCCGCAAGGCGTGCAGGGCGATCTGAAAGCCCTGGAGCATCGTCATGACACAGCGCTCCGTTTCGGCAGCAGCGGGGCCACCGTCTCGTCGCTGACGAGCTCGCCGTCGTGCAGGCGGATCGTGCGCCGGCACCGCGTCGCGATGCCGGGGTCGTGCGTGATCATCACGATGGTCTGGCCGGTCCGGTTGAGCGCGGCGAACAGCGCCAGGATTTCGGCGCCGGTGCGGCTGTCGAGCGCGCCGGTCGGCTCGTCGGCGAGCACGATCAGCGGGGAGGCGATCAGTGCACGCGCGATCGCGACGCGCTGCTGCTCGCCGCCCGAGAGCTGCCGCGGAAAGTGATGAGCCCGGTGCAGCATGCCGACGGCCTGAAGGCTCGCTTCGGCTCGCGCCAGGCGGTCCTTGCGACCGATGCCGCAATAGACCAGCGGCAGTGCGACGTTCTCGATCGCATTATGGCGTGCGAGCAGATTGTAGGACTGGAACACGAAGCCGATGCTGCGGGCGCGCAGGGACGACCGGCGATCTTCCGAGAGCCCGGCGACATTGGCTCCCTCGAGATGGACCTCGCCTTCGCTCGGCAGGTCGAGCAGCCCGATCATGTTCATCAGCGTCGACTTGCCGGAGCCCGACGGTCCCATCACGGCGACGATCTCGCCCTGTGCGATGTCGAAGCTGACGTTGCGCACCGCGGCCACTGCGACCCCGTCGGTGCGATAGGTCCTGGATACGGACCGGAGACTGATGAGGGGCAGGGGGGCGGTCATGATCCGAACCTGATTCCGAGAAACTCCATGCCTGCCGGCCGGATGGCCTGGCCGACGGCGACCTGGCTGCCTTCGACGAGGTCGCCGCTCTTGAGTGCGACCTGTTCGGTGCCGGAGGCGCCGACCGTCACCGCAATACGCCGGAGCGAGCCGCCGGCAGTGCGCACCCACACGCCGCTGTGCGCGGTGGTCGGGTCCGGACGTGTGCCGGACGGCTGGAAACGCAGCGCGGCGAGCGGCACCTTCAGCACGTCGTCCTGCCGCTCGATCACGATCTTCACCAGGGCAGTCATGCCGGGCAGCAGCGCGCCGTCGAGGTTGGAGGTCGACAGCACGACGGTGTAGGTGACGACGTGCTGCTGGTTCTGCGGCGCCTTGCGCACCTGCCGCACCACGGCCTCGAAGCGGCGGTCGGGGTAGGCATCCACCGTGAAATGGGCGCGCTGGCCGGAGGCGATGCGGCCGATATCGGCCTCGTCGACCTGGGCGTGAATCTCCATGTCTTCCAGCCGGTGGGCGACCACGAAGGTGGTGCGCGACTCCAGGCCGACCGCGAGCGTCTGGCCCTCGTTGACGAACCTGCCGACGACGACGCCGTCGATCGGCGAGCGGATCACGGTGCGGTCGAGATCGGCCTGGGCCGCGGCGAGAACGGCCGCCTTCTCCGGCACCGCCATTCGGGCCTGTTGCAGCTCGGCCTCGATCCGGCGGACGTCGGCCTGCGCGCCGTCCACGGAGTAGGAATTGAGCGACATCAGGACCTCGGCCTCGCGCTCCTGGGCCAGCCGTGCCGTGAACTCGGTCTGCGCGTCGTCGACCGTCGTCGTCGCCACCACGTTCTGCGACTGCAGCGCCAGCTTGCGCTGCAGGGTCCTCTGCGCCGAGGCCTTGACGGCTTGCGCGCTCTCGAGCTTGGCGGCGAGCACGTCCCGGCTGCCCCTGGCGTTCTGCAGATCGATCCTGGCGCGATCGAGCTTGGCGCGCGCGATGTCGACCAGGGAATTGGCGACCGCCAGGGAAGCCCTGGCTTCGTCGACCTTGGCCGCGAAGCTGCGCGGATCGATCAGGGCGAGCGGCTGGTCCTTGGCGACGGTGTCGTTGAAGTCGACATAGACCCGGGCGAGCTGCCCGGACAGCTGGGAACCGACCTCGATCGTCTTGACCGGCTGCAGCGCGCCGGTGACGGTGACGGTCTGCTCGATGCTGCCGCGCTGGATCGCGGCATAGCGGAACATCGGCGCATCCGACCCGAAGGCCGAAGCTTCGCGCCCGCCGGGCACGAGCAGCCGTTTCGTCGAGTCGTAGGCGTGAGCCGCCGTGTCTGCCGCGCTCCCGGCGGCGCCGGCGATGACGGCCGGCTCCGCGGCGAAGACCGCGGCAAGGCCGCATGCAGTTCCAAGCACGGCAATAATTGGCACAAATCGCATATCAAAAACTCGCCTGCTTGAAATGGCTTCGTTGGCGGCGCGGAGCGAGATCGCGCTATGGTTGTAAATTGTCAGAAGCAATATCGATCGTCAGTATGTCGTCGTTGCCGGGGCGACGGTCGGGTGCGCTGAGCGATCCAGAAGTAAAGTGCGGGGGTGCGACTTTTCGTGATTTGCGTGAAATGTATACCCGGCGTATGCCAAAGGTTGCGCGCGGTATCGAACTCGATAGGCTGACTGAACGTCCCGTATGATCTGGCCGATGCGGCCAGTCGCCGGCGTTCAAGTCGGCGTATGGGTGGCGACGCCATGACGCAGTCGGCGATACCGCGGCGACGACGTCGGATTGCTTCATTCGCGATAACGCGCCTCGCCGTGATGCCGCCGGTGGCGAGATCGAATCTCTGCAATCACGAAGCCCGATATGTGAACGCCTTCACTCGTCTTCACGGAGTGTTGGCCCTAAGACGTCGAACCGGTGGACCGACGCCATTCGTTCGATCCCCGCGAATTCAACCAAGCACCTTGTTCTCGCTTGCAAGAAGAATGGATGGCTCGCTGCTTGCTCATCGAGCCCCAAGCCGGGGAGTCCGTCTGCCATGAGCTCAGGTCAAGCCACCGTTTACGTCGTTGACGACGAGGTTCAGATTCGAACTGCGATTGGAAGTCTCTGCGAGGAGACCGGACACCAGGTGAGATTGTTTGCGTCGACCGACGAATTTCTCGCGGAGAGACTTTCCGGCGGGCCTTCGTGCCTCGTGCTCGACGTTCGCTTTCCCGGGACCTCGCCGACCGGTCTCGAGCTGCAGCGCCGGCTCGCCGAGACGGGCGTGCCGATTCCGATCGTCTTCATCAGCGGCCACTCAGACGTCCGTGTCTCGGTCGAGGCGATGAAGCGCGGCGCGGTCGAGTTTCTACCAAAACCCTTTCGCGAGCAGGAGATCCTCGATGCGATCAGGCATGGCATCGAGCGCGACCGCAGGCGGATGGAACGCGAATACGCCGTGCGCGAGGCCCGGCTGCGCATCGAGACGCTGACGGCGAGGGAGCGCGAGATCATGCTGCTGATGGCCGAGGGGCTTGTCGCCAAGCAGATCGCGGCGAGGCTTGGCGTGAGCGAAGTGACGGTGAAGGTCCATCGCGCCCGGATGATGCGAAAGCTCGAGTTGCGTTCGCCGATCGAGGTGGCGCGGCTGATCGACAGCATGGGACGCGAAGCGGAGACGACGCGCGCCGGTGCAGGACAGCCGCAAATCTGAGGCTGCGCGTGGCGACATTCAGCGCTTCGTCTAGTCCGTACCGATTAGCATGAACTGCAGTCTGTCGCGATCGCTGCGATCGGTTCAGAGTCATCCCACGATGTCGGTCGCATTCAGGACCAGCATCCGAAACCAGTCAGACAACTTGGCCAGAAAGGGATACTCCATGCGCAAATTGTTTTTTGCTTCCGTTGCCGTGCTCGCTCTGTCTTCCGCGGCCCAGGCCGCCAATACTTCGACCACGGTGCAGGTCGGCTTGGTGAACGGTTCGAGCGTCACGCAGAACGGCCTCACCAATGACAGTTCGTCGACGACCCAGATCGGCATCCTGAACGGTGCGTCCACCATGCAGGGCACCAGCTCGCCGTCGCTCAACAACGTCAGCACTGTGAACCAGGCCGGCGTGCAGAACTCGGCGACCACCGGCCAGGTGGCCTTCGGCAACAACGGCAGCGCGATCACCCAGAATTCGTTCGGGCCGCCCGCGCTCCAGAACAACTCCGCCAGCGTCGGCCAGCTCAGCTTCGGCATCAACACGAGCACCGTCTCGCAGACGGCGCACTGAACCATCTCGTCGGCCGGATGCGTCACGGCGCGTCCGGCCAATTCTCGCGGAGGAACATGACATGCGGATCACCTATCTCGTTGCGACGGCCATCGCGCTCAGTGCACTGACCACCGTCGATGCCCAGGCCGGCAACTCGGCCAGCGTGCTGCAGTTCGGCACGACCAACAGCTCCTTCATCTCGCAGACGGGCTCGACCAGCAACAACGCCACGACGTTGCAGTTCGGTGCGACCAATACGGCGACCACCTTGCAGACGGGCTCGCTCCTCACCGTCAACACCGCGGTGACCGGGCAGGGCGGCACCACGGCGACGGCCTCCAACACGGCGCTGACCGGTCAGATCGGCGGCTCCAATTCGAGCCTGATCGGCCAGATCGGCGCGAACAATACGGCCGGCGTCGGGCAGCTCGGCATCCTGAACGGCTCGACGATTCTCCAGCAGACCCCGTGAGCAATTCTGAAGTGGTGAGGCACGTCATGAAACGTCTCTCGAAACGCCTCTTGGCAAGCAGCTGCGCCGCGATGTTCGCCTTGTGCTGCGCCGGCGCCGGATCAGCCGGCGCCCAGACCGCCGACATCAAGACCATCGTGTCGGTCGGCGGACCGCCGGTCGTGCTGAACCAGAACAGTCAGCTCAACATGGCGGGCGTGTTCATGGTCGGCGGCAGCACCAGCGCGACCGTTGTCCAGAACGGCACCAACAATGCCACGGGCGTCCTCCAATTCGGCGGGACGAATTCGGCGTCGATCGGGCAGGCCGGGATGAACAATTTCGCCTTCGTCGGCCAGACCGGCCAGTCGGCGACCAGTCTCGTGTCGCAGCTCGGCGCCATGAACACGGGCACGGTGGCGCAGTTCAGCACGGTCAATACGTCGACGATCGTCCAGACCGGTCCGTAAAGACGCGCGAACTCATCGGCGTCGGGAACCAGCGGGGAAGCGCGATGCGGAGCGGCAGAGAGGTCTCGAAGCGGGTTCTGGCCGTGGCGGCGTTGCTTGCCGCCATCGGCGCGGCGACGCAGGCGTCGGCCGGATCCATCCAGCGCAGCGTGACGAACCCGAACGTGAGCATCGAGACGATCGTGCAATTCGGCAACGACGTTCAGCCTGTCACGATCGAGGAGAACAGCCGCGTCAATATCGCGCGGGTGATCCAGATCGGCGGATCGGGAACGGTGGATGCGACCATCATCCAGAACGGCACGCGCAACTATGCCAACGTGATCCAGATGGGCGGCACCACCAACTCGGCGGTCGGTCAGTCCGGCCTCAGCAACACCGCCGACATCACCCAGATCGGCAATTCCACCAATGCGCTCCTGCTTCAGATCGGTGACATGAACTCGGGAGCGGTGAGGCAGTTCGGACGTTTCAACTGGCTGGCGATCTTCCAGTTCGGCCGATGATGGAGGGATGACATGAGGTTGCTCCTGCTCGCATCCGGAATAGGATTCATGAGCGTGGTTGCGATGGCGCCGGCCGGGGCCGGCGACGGTCACACCACGGTGGTTCAGGACGAAAACGGGACGGCGGCGATCACGCAAAGCGGCGATCCCGCGCAGGCCGAGGTCAGGATCGAGAAAGAGCCCGGGCGCACCACGGTGTACCGGCGCAGCGGCGGAAACACCGCGATCGTGACGCAGGGCACCGGAAATGCGCAGGACATGCTCGATTGGCTGCGCAAGCACCAGCAAGACCACTGACACGTCCTGCTGACGCAGAGAGGCCCATCGTCCCTGAAAGGACGACGGGCCACCCGCGTTGGCTGGAACGACGTCGCTGAAACAGGCCGGGACTTCCGGGCGTTCTGCCGCACCTTGTTCCCCGTTAATCCCGTGTCTTAACCAACAATTAATTATACGTTTGCGGCTGGGCGACAGCCCGGCCTAGCGTGTGGTGGGGAGCCGCCGAAGCCAAACGAGTTGGTGCGTATCATGATGTCCAGATCATATGGGGCGCTGCTCGCCTCGCTCAGCGCAGCCGCGCTGCTCCTTTCTTCAAGCGACAGTTTTTCAAGGCCCGGCGGCGTTGCTGCGCATGGGCTGGCTGCGGCGCCGCCGACTGCGGCAATGCGTCCGCCGATCGCGCCGGGTGCCCGGTTCCGCGGCCGCAACACGCCGTGGGTCTATTGGCCGGGCGGCGGCGGGTTCTTCTACGATGGCGCAGGCTACGGCCAGCCCTTCGCCGACGCCGGGCAGCCGCTCTCCAACGACGTGCGCTACACCTATACCTATGACGTTCCCTGGGACTGGACGCATCGCTTCCCGCCGAACGTGGTGCCGTCCGACCGGCCCTACGTGCCGAGCTGCCCGACGGAGCAGGTGACGGTGCCCGGCCGCGGCGGCGGCGAGCACACCGTCAACATCATGCGCTGCTACTAGCCCAGCTCAAAGCTGGTCACGCCGAAGACGCGGTCGATCCGCAGCGGCGCGATCGGCCCCGTGTACATCCGCGCCGTCTCGAACACCGGCTTGAGGCCGAGCTGTTCCGCGAGCGCGATGGCCTCGCGATTGACGGCGGGGACATCGAGGAAGACTTCGCCGCCGCCCGCACTCGCCAGCAACGCCTGCACGACCTTCTCCGCGGCGGCGCGATCATCGGCGACGAGCGGGCCGATCTTGTGGCCGCTCCGGCACCGGCGGATCACGCCCCATGCGGCAAGCTTGCCATCACGCAGCAGCGCGCGGCCGACATGTCCTGATGTGTTGATCCAGGCGCGCAGGAAGGCGCTGCGCGGCGCTGGGAACACCGTGGCGTCGTCGGCTTCGACGAGCGCGAACGGGATCGTGTCGAGTGCGACGAGGTCAGTGGGCGGCCCCGGCGGCGCGGCGACGATGCCGCCATAGCGGATATTGGCGTAGGCAAGCTGGAAACCGGACTTTCTGTAGTTGTCCTGCTGCGCGACGACGCCGTCGAGGCCGATCACGCGAGGGCGCGCATGCGCGATCGCCGCGTTCCAGATGCGCAGGCCGTGGCCGGAACCGCGAAAACTTTCACGCACGATGTAGAAGCCGAGAAAGGCGAAGCGGTCGTCGTAGTTGACGCAGGAGACGGTCGCGACCGGCTCGCCGTCGATCTCGCCGACGAAGAAAGCTTGCGCGTCGGGGATGGCGAAGCAGGCGGCGTCGGAGAGGCCCGGATTCCAGCCCTCTGCCGCGGCCCAGTCGACGGCGATCGAGATCTCCTCGGGCCGCAAATTGCGGATCTGCAAATCGCTCATGACGGATGCCTTCGACTGGACCTGCCGGCAAGTCTGGCGGTAGAAGGCCTCATGATAGGCCGGGCCCGCGGCTCGCCTCAAGACAGGGATGATCAGTCATGGCAGCAGAGAAAGTCGCACTCGTCACCGCCGGCGGCAGCGGCATGGGGGCAGGGGCTGCGCGGCGGCTTGCGGCCGACGGCTTCCGCGTCGCGATCCTGTCGTCCTCCGGCAAGGGCGAGGCGCTGGCGGCCGAGCTCGGCGGCTTGGGCATCACCGGCTCCAACAAGTCGAATGACGATCTGAAGCGTCTCGTCGACGGCGCGATGGCGAAGTGGGGGCGTATCGACGTGCTCGTCAACAGTGCGGGCCACGGACCGCGCGCGCCGATCACGGAGATTACCGACGAGCAGTGGCACACCGGCCTCGATACATATCTGCTCAACGTGATCCGGCCGACCCGGTTGGTGACGCCGGTGATGCAGGCACAGAAGGCTGGCGCCATCATCAATATCTCGACCGCCTGGGCATTCGAGCCGAGCGCGATGTTTCCGACCTCGGCGGTGTTCCGCGCGGGCCTTGCCGCCTTCACCAAAATCTTCACCGACACCCATGCCGCCGACAACATCCGCATGAACAACGTTCTGCCGGGCTGGATCGACAGCCTGCCGCAGCTAGATGCGCGCCGCGACAGCGTGCCGATGAAGCGCTACGGCAAGGTCGAGGAGATCGCGGCGACGATCGCGTTCCTGGCGTCCGACGGCGCGGCCTACATCACCGGCCAGAACATCCGTGTGGACGGTGGGCTGACGCGTTCGGTCTGACGCCGGAAGATTCGAATCGCGCTCGCGCCGCCTTGTCGTGATGCGACACCGGCGCGCGTAGCGCGCCACGGATGAAGGGCGAGGCGTGGCTCTTGGGTCACACTCCTCGTCCGTTCGCACGACGTGGGGCGCACACTACGTCACAGTCCCTATGAACTTCGCCGCAGCCCAAGACGGCATGGGGCCGGCGGCCTATGCCCGATCTGCGCCGGATGCCTTCCGCCCGCGCGCATTCGAAACGCGAGCTGATCGCGTGGGCAAGGAGACTAGAATGAAGAAGTTTTTGCTGGCGGTCGCTTCGGTTGTTTTGGGCACCGCATCGGTGCAGGCGGCCGACCTCGCGGCGCATTACACCAAGGCGCCGATGATGGCGCCGGCTTACAACTGGACCGGATTTTACGTCGGCGGCAATGTCGGCGGGCAGTGGGGCAGCTCCGATCCCAGCACCTCGACCGTGTTTTCTCCGACGGGCTATTTCGCCGCCAGCAGCGTTCCCGCCATCAACACGGTCGGCGCCCAGGGCATCAACAGCTCCAGCGTGACCGGCGGCTTCACCGCCGGCTACAACTGGCAGGTCAACCATGCCGTGCTCGGCCTCGAAGGCGACATCAACTATTTCGGCTTCAAGGGCAGTGCGACCGGTTCGGCGCTTTATCCGTGCTGCGCGCCGACCGGCTTTACGGTGTCGTCGTCGGTCTCGGCCGACTGGCTCGCGACCATCCGCGGCCGTATCGGCTTCCTGGCCGCTCCGACCTGGCTGCTCTACGCCACGGGCGGCGCCGCGATCGCGGAGGTCAAGGGCAATTTCAACTTCACCGACACGTTTGCGGGAGCAACCGAGTCGAGCGCGATCCGCGACACGCGTCTCGGCTGGACCGCGGGCGTGGGCACCGAATATGCGTTCGGCGGCGGCTGGTCGCTCAAGGCCGAATATCTCTATGTCGATCTCGGGCGCGCCAGCGCGACCAGCAACAACCTAGCTGCATTCGTGCCGGCCATCGCATTCCCGAGCAACGTCTACACCCACTCGGTCGACCTCAAGTCGAACATCGTGCGCGTCGGCGTGAACTACAAGTTCGGCGGACCTGTCGTCGCCAGATACTGAGCTTCATCCCGTTCCGAATCTGGCTTGGAAAGCCCCGGCTCAGCCGGGGCTTTCTGTTTCGAGGGCCGGCTTCAGTGCGAGGCCACGAGCTTCGCCAGCGCGGGCAGGATCCTGTAGCGCGCGATCTCGTGCGGATATTCGCCGCGATTGGCCAGCAGCACGATGCCGATCCGCCGCGCCGGCACGAGGCCGAGATAGCCGGAGGCGTTGTTGAGGCCGCCCGGCTTGTCGACGACGGTGGCCTCGGGAAGACGCACCGTCTCCCACGCCATGCCTTGCCCGAATTTCTCGTCGACGCGGAAGATCTCGTGCTGCGTCATCCTCAGCGCCTCGCGCAAATGCGGGTCGACCGAGTGGCCATCGACGCAGGCCGCAACGAAGGTTGAAAGATCCCGCGGCGAAGAGAATATCTGGCCAGTGCCGGGGAAATCGAAATAGCTCTGCTGGTTGCCGGGCGGGCCGATGGCCATGCCCTGATCCGAATAGCCCTGGACGACCCGCTGCATCCACGCTGCATCCATGACGGCACGGTTGTCCTCGCCGCGTTCGGGCACCGAGGTCGCGGTCATACCGAGCGGCCTGAAGATGCGCTGTTCGAGCTGGGTTGCGATCGGCGTGCCGTAACAGCGTTCGAGCACGAGCTGGAGCAGCACATAGCCGGCATGGCTGTAGATGCGCTGCTTGCCGGGCGCCTCGCCAGACTGCGGTCTCCAGGCGTTGAGCATCTCGATGAACTGTGCGCGCGAGAACTCCTCGTTCGGCCAGGGCGGGTGGTCGGTCGGCAGCAGCAGTCCCGACGTGTGTGTGACGAGTTCGCCGACGGTGACGCGGCGGATAGAGTCGCTGGTGAGCTCGGGCAGGTATTTCGGCAGGCGGTCGTCGAGCCGCAGCTCGCCCCGGAGCGTGCCGAGCGCGACCAGCGTCGCCTCGAACGGCTTGCGCAGCGAGCCGAGGTTGAACAACGTGTCCGACGTGACCGGCCGTCGTGTGGTGTCGTCGGCAAAGCCGTAGTTGAAGAACTCGACATGACGGCCGGCATAGAGCGCGGCGGCGAGGCCGCCCGGTTGGTCCGGCGTCGCGGTCGGCGCCAGCTCATTGGCGACGATGTCGCGCATCTGCGCGATCATGTCGGAATCCGCAGCCGCCTCGCGCGGCCTGATGAGGCCGATTGCGAGCGGAAGCAGGGCCGCCTTGGCGAAGCCGCGCCGGCTGATCGAAAGAGATCGTAAGGTGACAAGAGAGGACACGCGCTTGATGAACAGATTGCCGACGCCCCCGGCGCCAGTCGTACCTGCAAACCGCGTCCCGCCTCAATTCACAATCGCGCGTTGGAAGTTCCGTAGCGAACCTTCTAGCCGCCTATCCAGCGCACGGCCGCCTCGACGGCGGATTTTACTTAGCTTGTCGGCTAACAAATATTGACGCGGGTTCGCGACGGGTCTATAGTTAGCTTCATGGCTAACCAATTATCTCGACTGGACCAGATTTTTTCCGCGCTCGCCGACCCGACACGGCGGGCGATCGTGATGCGGCTCTGCATGGGCGAGGCATCCGTCGGCGAGCTCGCGGATCCCTTCGACATGGCGCTGCCGAGCTTCATGAAGCACGTCCATGTGCTGGAGACGAGCGGGCTCGTCCTGTCGGAGAAATCCGGCCGCGTGCGCACCTGCCGCCTCAGCCCGGACGCGCTCGTCGGCGCGGAGGACTGGTTCCAGCAGCAGCGCGCGATCTGGGAGGCGCGCCTCGACCGGTTCGAGGCTTACGTGATGAAGCTCAAGAAAGAGAAGGAGAGGGCGGCCGCCAAGCGGCCGTCCCGAACAACCAAACGGAAAGGTTCTGAGTGATGACGAATTCTGCCAATCCCGCTTTGTCGCAATGGTCGCTCGACCGCGAGATCGTGATGTCGCGCGTGATCGACGCGCCGCGCGATCTGGTGTTCGAGGCGTGGTCCGACCCAAAACATCTGCCGCAATGGTTCGGACCCAAGGGTTTCAAGATCGAGACCTTCGAGATCGACGTGCGGGTTGGCGGCGTCTGGCGCTTCAACATGATCGGCCCCGACGGCACCGTCTATCCGAACCGCATGCGCTTTCGGCGCATTGAGCGGCCGTCCTTGATGGAGATGGACCATGGCGTCGACCAGGACGACGATCCCGGCATGTTTCGCTTCACCATCACCTTCGCCGAGCAGAGCAACGGCAAGACCGTGCTGATGATGCGGCAACTGGCCTCGAGCACGGAGCAGCGCGATGGCATGATCAGTTTCGGCGCCGTCGAATACGGCTACCAGACGCTGGACAAGCTCGCGGCTTATGTGGGCGCGTTGAAGAGGTAGCTGCACCGTCAGTCGTCATGCCCGGGCTTGTCCCGCCTGCGCGGCCGAAGCCGCTCCGGCGAGGCGAAGGCCCGGGCATCCACGTTCTTCGTGCCGCGCGGTCAGGCGTGGATGGCCGGGACAAGCCTGGCCATGACGAGAGGAGGTCGATGGCGCCCCTCACTCGTCCACCTCGGCTGTCACTCCCCCTTCAGCCCGGCCTCGCGGATCAATCCGGTCCACCTCTGGGTCTCGCTGTCGATGAACTGGCCGAATTCGGCGGCGGTGCCGGTGCGCACTTCCAGGCCCTGGGCGGTGAGCTTGTCCTTCACGGCGGGGTCGGCGAGCACGCGCGAGACTTCGGTCTGCAGCTTGTCGACGATCGGCTGCGGCGTTGCGGCGGGCGCCATGAAGCCGAACCAGCCGGCGGCGATCACGTTGGGAAAGCCTTGCTCGCGCAGCGTCGGCGCCTGCGGATAGAGCGGGCTGCGCTCGCTGGAGGCGACGCCGAGCACGGCGAACTTGCCGCTCTGGATGTAGGGCAGCGCCGTCGGGAGTGCGGTCAGCGTGGCATCGACGCGGCCGGCGAGCAGCTCGGTGTAGGACGCCGCGTCACCGCGGAACGGGATGTTGAGACCCTTGACGCCGGCATCCCTGAACAGGAGCTCGCCGGCAAGATGCGGCTGCGAGCCGGCGCCGGGTGAGGCGAAGGTCAGTCCGTCCGGCTTCGATTTGCCGTAGGCGATCAGGTCCGGCAGCGTCTTGAACGGCGCGTCCGCGCTGATGATCAGGAACAGCGGCGCGATCACCGCCATCGCGACCGGCCGAAGATCCTTGCGATCATAGGTCAGCTTGCCGAACAGCGCCTCGGCGGTTGCATAGGGGGCCGCGACATAGAGAATGGTGTAGCCGTCGCCCGGCGCATGCGCGACGAGATCGTTCGCAATGCGCGTGCCGGCGCCCGGCTTGTTCTCGACGATGAATTGCTGGTGCAGGCTGCGGCCGAACTCTTCGGCGAGCAGACGCAGCGAGATGTCGTTGGAGCCGCCGGGCCCGTAGGGCGAGATCAGCCGCACCATGTGCGACGGCCAAACGTCCTCAGCGCGCGCGGAGACTGGAAGCCCGGACAGGGCAAGGGCGAGGGTGCCCAGCAATGTTCGGCGTGTGACGGTCATGTTGGCCTCCCGGTGGTGGAGCGCCAGTTGTCTTGTTCATTTCCTGGCCCTCTTCTTGTTTTGCTTTTGTGTCTCGGCCGCCGGCCCTGCCGCGCCGACGATGGCGCGGATACTGTCGGCGAGGGCGGCGATGCGCGGGCCGATCTCGGCCTCCAATTGGCCGGGCTGGAGCCGGAACGCCGGAATGCCGCAATTGATGGAGAACGACCGCCTCGTCTCATCTGCATGAAACAGCGGCGCGGCGACGGCGTGGATCGAGGCCATGTACTCGCCCCAGCAGGTGCAGAAGCCGCGGCTGGCGCATTGTGCAAGGCCGGCGCGATATCTGTCGCGAAAGGCCGACCACAGCTCGGCATCCTCGCTTGCGATCTGCTGTTCGAGCAGCGCTGCATCGGCCGGCGGCAAGGTCGCGGCCGCGGCGCGACCCATTGCCGTCATCACCACGGGAATGGGCATGCCGATGTCGGGGACGTGCGGGCCGACATCGCCGGAGCGCGCGGTCTCGACATAGATCATCGACGTGCCATCCAGCAGGCCGATCGAGACCGTGCCGCGCACGCTCTGCGCCAGCTCCATCATCATCGGGCGCGCGACCTGGCGGAACTGCATGTCGGCAAGCAGCGGATGCGCCATCCGCAGGGCGCGTGCCCCGACGCGGTATTTCGCACGTTCGGCGTCGTAGCGGAGGTAGCCGAGCTCGGCGAGCGTATGCGTCAGCCGTGCCACCGTCGGCCGCGGAAGCCCCGTCAGCGTCGACAGCTCCATGTTGCCGAGCTGCGTCGTTCCGGCCTTGAACGCCTCGAGCACCACGAGGCCCTTTGCCAGCGTCGTCGCGAACGCGGCGTCATCCGCGCTCGAAGCCAGCACTGCGGCCGCGGATGAGGAGGCGGGAGGCGGTTTGGACGCGGTTCGAGCCATGGGAGATTTAATGGACCCGCTCCGCTGGCTTGTCCAATAGATTCGACAATTTTGCCTCTTCCGTCCGATATGTGGATACACCCTCCGTCGTTACCGCGGGCAAAAAAGACGCGCGCGAGCCGAGCTGCACACAGATTTTTGTCGTGATTCCATGGCGTCCTGTGACAGGATTATTACGAATAGATGTCACATCGATTACAGCGGAGCGATTCATGTTGCAGTGGCAGGCGCGGTCAAATCCCCTCGCGTGGTGGTGGGGGTCGCTCACGCTCGTCAGCAGCGCCAACATCCTCGTCTGGTTCATGCTGTATCGCGAGTTCTACCCGACGGTTGCGGGCAGCGTCGGCGGCGGCTCCGACATCGGGCTGATGTTCCTGCTCTGCGCGGGGTATGTGTTCGGCTGCGCCTTCCGCTCGTTCCTGCCGCGCGCCGACGTGCAGCGCATCTGCCTGTTCGACACCTGGCTCTCGAGCGTCTTTGTCGGCCGCTCGGTCGCGACGGTGGCCGAAGTCTGCTTCGCCGCGCAATGGGCGGTGATCCTGCATCAGCTCGGCACCATGACGGGTGCCGAGACGGCCGTGAACATCGCGTGGGTGATCGTGCCCGTGATCATCATCGCGGAGTGTTTCTCGTGGTACGCGGTCGTGACCACCAACTATCTCTACAACGCGATCGAGAATTCGCTGTGGGCGGTGACCTTCTTCCTCGCCGGCATCGCGCTGTGCCGCCTGATGCCGGAATTCCAGGGCGTGGTGCGCTGGGCTCTGATCGCCGGCATCGTCGGCATCGCCTGCTTCCTCGCCTTCCTCGTCACCGTCGACGTGCCGATGTATCTCAGCCGCTGGCGGGCAGGGCATGCCGAGGGCGGCAGGTTCCTGGGCTTCCTCGAAGGCCTGCATGACGTCTCGACGCGCTGGGTGGTGACCCACGACATCGCGCACTGGAAGGGCGAGCTGACCTGGATGTTCCTGTATTTCAGCGCCGCGGTGTGGTCGAGCCTGGCGCTCTGCGCGCTCTACGCGATGGAAGGCTATCTGACGCGCTATCTCGCTTGAGGGTTGATTCCTATTTTGACGCGTTTTCTTAACGCGAACCGGTATCCACTTCGCTTGAAAACGCTTTACTTGCCGACCAGGCTGCACTTGCTGCGGTCGAGCGGGCGGAAGGCCTGGTCGGGCGGGATCGTCGCGACCAGCTTGACGAAATCCCACGGGCCTTTCGACTCTTCCGGCGTCTTGACCTGGACCAGATAGAGATCGTGCACCATGCGCTGGTCCTCGCGGATGCGGCCGTTGGTGGTGTAGGCATCCGACACTGGCGTCGCCTTCATCTTGGTCATCACGATCGCGCTGTCGTCCGTATCGGTGTCCTTGATGGCCTGCAGATAGTGGCGTACGGCGGAATAGACCCCGGCCTGGATCTGTGAGGGCATCGCCTTGCGGCGCGCATAGAACGCATCGGAAAATTTCCGCGCCGCCGGCGAGATATCCTCGAAGAACGAGGTCACGATAAGGTCGCCGCGCGTGGCCTTCAGGCCGACCGCTTCGATGTCGACATTCTGGAACGACATCGGCACGATCTTCATGCCCTGCGCGGCGAGCCCGAATTCTTCGGCCTGCTTGATCGCGGTGGCGTTGTCGCCGGCGACGTTGATCGCC
Organism: Bradyrhizobium sp. 1200_D9_N1_1; assembly: GCF_052075915.1. Taxonomy (NCBI): domain Bacteria; kingdom Pseudomonadati; phylum Pseudomonadota; class Alphaproteobacteria; order Hyphomicrobiales; family Nitrobacteraceae; genus Bradyrhizobium; species Bradyrhizobium sp. 1200_D9_N1_1. The sequence goes on from NZ_CP197226.1 coordinate 4,182,255, forward strand.
AGGACCTTTGCGCCCGAGGACTGCGCCTGGAGCAGGAACGAGCTGTAGTCGGGCGTGCCGAGCTGGGCTTTAACGCTGCCAGCAACCTTGCCGCCAAGCTCGGTGATGCGGGCGCGCGCGGTCGCCTCGATCGAATGGCCGAAGGCGTAGTCGCCGGTGATGAAGAACCAAGGCTCCTTGCTGGTCTGCATGATGCCGGAGACCACGGCAGTCGCGGTGGAGTAGGCGTCCTGGGTCCATTGCACGCTGGTCGGCGCGCAGGCCTCATCCGTGAGCTGGTTGGCGCCGGCGCCGGAGACGAGGAAGATCCTGCCGTTGCCGCGCACCAGCTCCTGCACCGCGAGCGCCGCGCCCGAGCTGCCACCGTCCGCGATCGCCTGCACGCCGTCGCTGAACCATTTTCGCGCGAGTGAGCCTGCAAGGTCCGGCTTGTTCTGGTGATCGGCCTGCAAAATCTCGATGGGCTTGCCTTTGATCTTGCCGCCGAACTCCTCCGCCGCCATTCGCGCCGCCTCGACCGAGCCCGGACCCATGGCGGTGGCGAAAATCCCGTTCATGTCGGTGAGGACGCCGATCCGGATGGCGTCGCCTTTGATCTCGGCGCGTGCGGCGGTGCCTGCGAGCGCCAGCGTGATCAGCAGGATAGCGGCGGAGGTCGTGCGGTGAGTGGCCATGGCGTTTCCTGATTTTGTTGTCGTTTTGATTGAGCGACGTTGGCGGTCACTCCGGTTCGGCGATGACCTTGTTGCGCAAGGTTCCGATGCCGGAGATCTCGACCTCGACGGTGTCGCCGGGGCGCATCCACAACGGCGGCGTGCGCTTTGCGCCGACGCCGCCGGGCGTGCCCGTGACGATGACGTCGCCGGGGACCAGCGGGCAGATCGTCGAGATGTAGGCGATCAGCCCGGGGATGGCGGTGATCAGGAGATCGGTGGTGGTGTCCTGCACCACCGTGCCGTTGAGCCGGGTCTGCAAGGTCAGCTTTGACGGATCGGGAATTTCGTCCGCCGTCACCAGCCATGGGCCGAAGCTGCCGCTTTCGGCAAAGGTCTTGCCGGAGAGGAACTGGCTGGTGTGGCGCTGCCAGTCGCGGACGCTGCCTTCGTTGTAGCAGGAATAGCCGGCGATGTGGTCGAGCGCGCGGTTTGCGGGGATGTGCCGGCCTTGCTTGCCGATGACGAGCGCAAGCTCGCCCTCATAGTCGAAATCGTCGCTGACCTTCGGCTTCACGATCGGCTGGAGATGGCCGACCTGGCTGCAGGGGAAGCGAACGAAGAGTGCGGGCTTCTCGGTGACGATACGTCCGGTTTCAGCGACATGGTCGCGATAGTTCAGCCCGACGCAGATGATCTTGCCGGGATCGGGGATGACGGGCGCGAAGCTGACCTTGTCGAGGGCATGATCGGGCGCGGCGGACGCGACGAGCTTTGCCGCCTCGGCGACGCGACCGGCTTCAAGCAGCTGCCGCAGTGTCGTGCAGCCTGCCATGCGCGCGCCGAGATCGACGACGCCGTTGTCCTTGACGGCCCCGAAAGAGGCGCGGCTGTCGACGATGAAAGAGAGCAGCTTCATGAGAGTGTCCTTGGAAAGCGGGTTCGGTCAGGCCGCGGACGGCACGCGGGTTGGGGGAGTAACGGCGGCGACGAGTCGTTCGAACTCGGAATCGTTGCGGGCCGTGCCACCCACATAGCGGTCGGGACGGACCAGCGCGGCGATGATGCCGTGCTCACGCAGCCAGTGCCCGACGCCCTGGGCTTCGTCGCCGGTCAGGATTGCGATCCTGGCCGGCGACGGGGCAAGATGCGATGGCAGCGCGGCCGCGCTCTCGACAAGCAGCACATGGCTGTAGCCGGTCCGGTCATCGCTGCGGCGACCGTCGTTCAACTCGAACTGCGGTGCGAGATGCCCGGCCAGCGGCAGGCCGCCGAGCGCGAGCCCGGGGCCGAGCAGGGGCTTTTTCACCTCGAGTTTCACGGGCGCGTTGTCGCGCGCTTCGCCGGCGGCAAGGCCGGCCTCGATCGCTTTGGTGTTGATGATGCCGCCAAGGCGAATGGCGAGCTCGATGAACTCCCGCACATGCGGCTGGCGCTCGCTCTGATAGGTCTCCAGCAGATCAGGCGCGGCGCCGTCGCGGATGATCGCGCCGAGTTTCCAGGCAAGGTTGGCGGCATCGCGGATGCCGGCGCACATGCCCTGTCCGAGGAAGGGTGGGGTCTGGTGTGCGGAATCGCCCGCGAGCAGCAGCCGTCCGCCCCGCCATTGCTGCGCGATCACGGAATGAAAAGTATAGACAGCGGCGCGCTCGATCTCGGCGTCGTCGGGCGTGATCCAGCGCGACAGCAGTTCCCAGACCTTGGCCGGCTGCGCCACATCTTGCGAATCCTCGTCCGGCAACACCGTGATCTCCCAGCGCCGCCGGGTGCCGGTGCCGCGGACATAGGTCGCCGGCCGCCGGGGGTCGCAGTGCTGGATGCTGTAGTCGCCGAGGTCATCGCGGTCGCGCTTGAGCAGCACGTCGATCACCAGCCAGCGCTCGTGAAAGCCGAGATCGTCCATGCCGGAGCCGATGAAGCGGCGCACCAGAGAGCGGGCACCGTCGCAGCCGACCACATAGCCGGCACGGACTTCACCAAGCGTCCCGTTGGCAAGATCCTCGTAGCGGACGCGCACGCCAGTCTCGTCCTGATCCAGCGCGAACACGTCGCAGCGGTTGCGCAGGGTGACATGCGGCCAGCGCGCAAGGCCATGGATCAGCACGTCCTCCAGATCGGGCTGGTGGAAGCGATAGCTGAGATTCCATCCCATCGGCGTGAGCGTCTGCGGGCGCGACCAGTCCAGCAGCATCCGGCCGCCGGCGTCGAGAAAGAGCATCCCGGGGCTGAGGATGACATGCGGCAGGATCGCGTCGGCGAGGCCGATGGTCTGGAACACGCGCATGCATTCGTCGTCGAAATGCACCGCGCGCGGCAGGTGATAGGTCCGCGCCTCGCGCTCCAGTACCAGCGTCCGCATGCCGCACAGTCCGAGCAGATTGGCCAACGTGGCGCCAACCGGGCCGCTGCCGACGATCACGACATCAAACTCTTCGGGGATGGACTTATGTTGCATGGGGCTATCTCTTCCCCAAGCCGCGCCGCAGCATCAATGCCGTCGCGCCAAGTGTCCGCCCAGCGGACGGACCCCGCTAGACCTCGACCGGGATGGCCGATGCCGTTTCCTGAAGCTGTCCCGCAAATTGCGCCACCGCTTCTTCAATTCCGAGGGCCGAGCGGATCCAGATGATGGAGATGCAGCCGAACACGGCGCCGTTGCGCACGATGGGGACCGCGATCGAGGCCGTCTTGGGATTGTACTCGCCCTCGCTGCGGATGGCGTAGCCGCGGGCTTGCGTCTCGGCGATCATGCGGTCGAGGCGGCCTTCGTCGAGGAAGGGGCGGTCGTCGGCCTCGTCGATGCGGCGCAGATGATTGACGATCAGGTTGCGCTCGCGCGCAGGACAGGCGGCGAGATAGGCGCGGCCCGCGGACGTCCGCAACATCGGCAGGCGCTTGCCGATCATGCCGCGGTCGATCGAGAGCGGGCTGCGGGAGTGCGTGGTTTCCTGCACCACCATCGCGGCGTTCTCGTAAGTCGAGAGATCGACCGGCCAGACGAGGTTCTTGCTGAGCTCGGCGAGATAAGGCGCCGCCGCCTGGCAGATCACCACGCCGGGATCGTAGCCGTCGCCGAGACTGAGCGCGCGCCGGGTCACGCGAAAGCGGTCGTCGCTGGCGCTGCGGGCGACATAGCCAAGTTCCTCCAACGTCTCGAGCAGGCGATAGACGGTCGGGCGAGGCAGGTCGAGTGCGCGGGCGACGTCGCCCGCGCGGATGCCGCCGGACCGGTTGACCTCGTGCAGCACGTCCAGCCCACGCTTGAAGGCGCGGACGCCCTCCGACTGCCGCGGCGCTCCGGTCCGCGTCCGCTCCTTGGACACTTCGCATTTCCTCCCTTGTGCCGTTTCGCTCCGCGACTATCGTCATCGCAAACGAGAAGCGATTGCGGACGCCACCGTAGGAGCGTGCGCGGCCGGTATCAAGTTCGCCGCAGTGCGGCGGGTGCGATGCCCTCGGGAGGACGTCGATGGAAATCACCGCGCTCGGCTATGTCCGGATCAATTCATCCCAGCTCGATCAGTGGGGCCAAATGGCAACCCGGCTGCTCGGCATGCAGCAGGTCGATCGCGGCGGCAAGATGCGCGCCTTCCGCATGGACGATCGCAAGCAGCGGCTGATCGTCGACGGCAGCAGCGATGCCGGGTTGGCGGTGATGGGATGGGAAGTTCCCTCAACCGCTGAGCTCGATCAGTTAGCCGGGCGGCTGGAAAGCCACAGCGTGAAGGTGACGCGCGGCTCGCGCGCGCTCGCCGACGAACGCCATGTGGCCGAGCTGATCACGTTCGCCGATCCCGCCGGCAACCGGCTTGAGGCCTTCTGCAAGCCGGAGCTTGCGAGCGAGCCCTTCCAGCCCGGGCGGCCGATCTCGGGTTTTCGTACCGGCGCGCTCGGCATGGGGCACGTGGTGCTGAACGTCGAGGACGTCGAGCCGCTGTTGCCGTTCTACCGCGACGTGCTCGGCTTCCAGGTCTCCGATTTCGGGCTCAAGCCCTATGGGCTCTATTTCTTCCACGTCAACGGCCGCCACCACAGCTTTGCGATGGTAGGCTCCGGACGGAAGGCGCTGCATCATTTCATGGTCGAGCTCGGCAGCCTCGACGATGTCGGGCAGGGCTACGACCTCGCGCAGCTGGATGACGGCCGTATTGCCTATACGCTGGGGCGGCACACCAACGACCACATGACCTCGTTCTACGTGAATACGCCCTCGGGCTTCTTCATCGAATATGGCTGGGGCGGCCGCGTCATCGATCCCGAGACCTGGCAGCCGCACGAGACCTTTGACGGCCCGTCGCTATGGGGCCACGAGCGGCTCAACATGCCGGAGGAGCAGCGCAAGCGCCTGCGCGACATGAGGCTGGACGCCGCGGCCCGCGGCGTGCGCGTCGCCGACCCGCGTGTGCCGCCGCTGAACTGCGCATGGCTGGACGCGGTGGTCGCGCGCGAATGATCCGCCGCCAAGCGGGATATCGCAAGCGGCGATCAAGCCTTGCCGAGATCGACCTGCGTCAACAGTCCCTGACGCAGCGCCAGGCGGACCAGCTCGATGTCGGAGTCGACGCCGAGCTTGTCCTTGATCAGCGAATGCAGGTTTGCCACCGTCTTCGGGCTGACGTGGAGCGTCTCGGCGATCTCCTCCGTCGACTCCTCGGCCAGCAGCAGCCGCAGCACCTCGAACTCGCGCGGCGTGAGGACGTCGGCAGCCGAGCTCTCGCCGCTGATGCGGCTCAGTGCGAGTTCGTGGTCGATGTCGGGGCTGATGGCGATCCTGCCGGCGAGCACGTCCATCACCGCGCGCACCAGCGTTTCGGGCGGACTGGTCTTGGTGACATAGCCCCTCGCGCCGGCGCGGATCGCCTGCACGGCAAAGCCCGCATTCTGGTGCATGGTGAAGACGAGGATTCTCGCGCCCTTGTCCCACTGCCTGATCCGCCTGACAGCCTCGATGCCGCCGATGCCGGGCATGCTCAGATCCATGATGACGAGGTCGGGCGCCTCGGATTTGAAGAGACGGTAGGCCTCCGCGCCGTCGGCGGCTTCGGCGACGACGCGCAGGCCCGGCTGCTTCTGCAGCACCGAGCGATAGCCTTCGCGGACGACGGAATGGTCGTCGACCAGCAGAATGGTCGCATCGCCCGCGCTCATGCCGCCCGCTCCAGCACCGGCCGATCGGCCGCAACAGGGATGGTGACGCGCAGCGCGGTGCCGCCATGCGGTCCGGCCTCGAAGCTCAATTTGCCACGCAGAGCCGCGACGCGCTCGCGCATGCCGAGCAGGCCCATTCCGGATTTCGCGGCGGGATCGCTCGACCGTCCGTCGTCGTCGATCGCAAGCGCGATCTCGTCGGCACGCATCGTCAATTCCAGGCTCACCTTGGTTGCGCCGGCATGCTTGGCGGCGTTGGTGAGAGCCTCCTGCACGATGCGATAGAGGCTGGCGCTGATCGCGGCCGGCAGGGTCTCGAAGGCGCCGTCGAAGCGGATCGCAAACCGCGTTTCGCCGCGGCTGCGTCCGTTCCAGCCGGCGACCAGGCCTTCGAGGCTGGCGACCAGCCCGAGCTCTTCGACATCGGGCGGACGCAGCCTGAACAGCGTGCCGCGCAGCATCTCCATCATGCCGGTTGCGGTCCGCGCGATGCCGTCGCACTCGGACAGCAGGGAAGGGCAGTCCTGCACGGCGGTCTGGCGGGCGGATGCGGCGAGCGCGCGGATGGCGGCCAGTGACTGGCCGAACTCGTCGTGCAGCTCGCGCGCGAGATGGCGGCGCTCCTCGTCCTGGAGCGCGATCAGCTTTCGCGTCAGCTCGCTGCGCTCGGCAAGCGCGGTGTCGAGGCTTTCGGCGAGATGGTTGAAGACGTCGCGGATGGCGGAGAGCTCGGCGAGGTCGAACGGCGGCAGCCGCGCGGTGAGGTCATTGGCGGCGATCCGCTCGAGGCCGGTGCGGATCATGCGGGTGGGGCGCAGCGCCCGCGCCAGTGCCGCATAGACCAGCGCGCAGAGCAGCGGCAGTGCGATCGCAAGCGCGATCATCAGGCGGCCGGCCTCGTGCCAGGCCTCCGCCGTCTGCACGGCCGGATCGACCGAGACCACGGTCTCGCCGAGCTTCGCTCCGCGCACGATCACTGGCCGCGCTGCCTCACGGCCGGGGTCGAACAGGCTGCGATAGAAGGCCGCGAAGACCTGCGGCGGCGGGTTTGCCGGAGTAGGCGCGCCACTGCAGAACCGCTGGAGTATCTCGCCGCTCGTGCCACGGAATGCCAGGCACAGGCCGGGCGTCATCACATAGGCCGATACGGGGTCGAGGTTGGGGAAGTCCGAGCGCGGGTTCGCCACCCACTGGACCTTGCCCTGTTGCAGCTCCAGCGACTTCGCCACGATGGCGGCGATACCGTCGATGCGCGCATGCGCCTCGCGGTCGGCCGTGACAAGGAAATAGGCGGAGATCACGGCGAAGCAGGCGGCCGATATTGCGGCCACGCGCAACGTCAGACGGACCTTGAGATCGAATCTCGGGCGGTTCCACATCGGCAGGCACCTGGCGCGAACGGGTTTGTCGCCTGCGCATTAAACGGCAGAACGCAAGCGGCGGAAAGCGCTGTGCTCTACCGCAGTGCAACGTCGTGAAAATTTCCCGGCGTTCGCCGGGACGGGCACGGTTGCATGGCGAGAGGCGGCCATCCAGATTTTCGCGCCGCTCCGTCACACGAGGCCCGCTCATGCACCTGTCCCGGTTGATCTGCTCTGCTTTTCTCCTTGTCGTCCTCCCGGCGGCCTATTCGCCAGCCGGTGCCGGGGCGGCCATCGGCGTTGCCATGGACGATTTCAGCTATACCGATACGTCGGCCGAGCCGGCCAACCAGACCGCCGCCCATGAGCGGCGGCTGTCGGCGTTCATGGCGGCGCTCAGGCGGGATATCGGCGCGGATGGTCGCTACCGGCTGGCACCATCGGCCCAGGACGGTGCGGCGTTCAAGGTTATCGGCGGCATCCAGAAGACGAGCACGCTGGTGCAATGGGCCAAGGTCGCCGTGATCGACGTCGGCGCGAAGAGGCTCGTGATGGACAAGCTCTACACCTTCCGCGGCGACAATGATGAATCCTGGGAGCGCGCCGAGATTTTTGTCTCCCGCGAGGTGATGGCCGCGCTCAGCACGCCGGCGCCGGTCGCGCTGGCGGTGTTCGATTTCGAGCTCGAGGACACGACCGCAGCTTCGGCGGGCGCCTCGGCCGCTTCGGATGCGTCATACCTGGCCGAGGTCACCGGCAGCGTGCGTGAGGCCCTGGGCCAGTCCGGCCGCTACCGTATCGTCGATATCAGCGGCGAGGCGGTGAAGGCGCGTGCCTTGCGCGACTGTGGCGGCTGCGAGGCCGCGATTGCGCAAAAGCTCGGCGCGGACCAGTCGCTGATCGGCGTGGTGCGGCGGGTCAGCCGCACCGAATACACGCTCGGCTTCCAGCTCCGCGATGCCAGGACCGGGGCGGTGCTGGCGCGCGGTGACAGCGGCCTGCGCATGGGCGCGGACTATTCTTGGAAGCGCGGCGCCGTACGGCTGGTCAGCGACCGGCTGATCGAGAGCCAGGCAAAGCCCTAGAACGACAGCTGCACCTTCATCGACTGCGAACGGTCGCTGGCAAGCTCGAAGGCGGCGACCGCGTTCTCGAACGGCATGGTGGCCGTGATCAGCGGCTTGACGTCGATCAGGCCTTCGCCCATCAGGCGCACCGCGAGCTCGAACTCGGGATCGAAGCGGAAGGTGCCGCGGAGCTGCAATTCCTTGGCGACGATGGAGTTGATCGGCAGCGTCATCTCGCCGCCGAGGCCGAGCTGCACCAGCGTGGCGCCGGGCCTGAGCACGTCGAGCGCCGTGCGGAGCGCAGCCTGGTTGCCGGAAGCCTCGAACAGCGTATCGAACACGCCCTTGCCGGCGCGCCAGGGATCGAGCGCGGTGGCATGGGTCGCGACGTTGATGGCGTGAGTGGCGCCGAGCTTTCTGGCCACTGCCAGCGGCGCGTCGGCGACATCGGTCACCACGATCTCGGACGCCCCGCCGAAACGCGAGACCAGGATCATCAGTGCACCGATCGGGCCGCAGCCGGTGATCAGCACGCGCTTGCCGAGCAGGGGGCCGGCCTGCTTGCCGGCATGCAGGCAAACCGCGAGCGGCTCGGCGACCGCGGCCTCGGCCAGCGACAGCTTATCCGCGATCGGCACGGCCTGCGTCGCGTCGATCGTGAGGAACTCGCGAAAGCCGCCCTGCACATGGGGAAAGCGCATCGCGCTGCCGAGGAAGCGCATGTCGAGGCACTGGTTGCGCATGCCCTCCTGGCAATGCAGGCACTGGCCGCACGGCTTGCTCGGATTGACGGCGACGCGCGTGCCGGGCTTCACGCTGGTGACGCCGTCACCGACGGCCGCGACCACGCCGGCGATCTCATGGCCCAGCGCCATGGGCTGCTGGATGCGCACGACGCCGAAGCCGCCGTGATGGTAGTAGTGCAGGTCGGAGCCGCAGATGCCGCCATTGGCGATCTTGACGCGGACCTCGCCCGGGCCGGGTGCCGGATCGGGATAGCTGTCGATCCGCAGGTCTTTCGGGGCGTGAATGACGACGGCGCGCATGGTCTCTTTCCCTTAGCGTTTCGCGATCACATCGCGGCGATCATGCCGCCGTCGACATAGATGATCTGGCCGTTGACGTAAGTGGAGGCGTCCGACGCCAGGAAGATCGCCGCGCCGACCAGCTCGTCCGGTCTGCCCCAGCGCTTGGAGGGGATGCGGCCCATCAGCCAGTTGTTGAAATCGGTGTTGTTGACCAGCGCCTCGTTCATGTCGGTCAGCATGTAGCCGGGGCCGATCGCATTGGCCTGGATGCCGTGCTGGGCCCATTCCACCGCCATCGAGCGGGTCAGGTTCTTGATGCCGCCCTTCGCGGCCGTGTAGGGCGCGATGGTGGGACGTGCGAGCTCGCTGCCGAGCGAGCCGATATTGATGATCTTGCCGCGCTTGCGCGGGATCATGCGCTTGCCGGCCTCGCGGCCGATCACGAAGGCGCTGGTCAGGTCAGTCTCGATCACCTTGCGCCATTCGTCGGTGGTGAACTCGACCAGCGGCTTGCGGTGCTGGATGCCGGCATTGTTGACGAGAATGTCGACCTCAATGCCCTTCTTGTCGAAGTCATTGAACGCCGCGACGATCGCCGGTTCGTCGGTGACGTTGAACGCAGCACCTTCCGCCTGGTGGCCGGCGGTACGAAATTCGGCGACGGCCTGCTCGACGCGCTTGGGATCGACGCCGTTGATAATGATCTTGGCGCCGGCCTTGGCCATGCCCTCGGCGATGGCGCGGCCCAGCCCGCGGGAGGAGCCGGTCACGAGTGCGGTGCGGCCGGAAAGGTCGAAAAGGGCGGTGCTCATCTCAAGAAATCCTCAGACGTTGGAGCGGCGCACGGTGAGATCGCTGCGGTCGAATACCGCCGGCAGCAGGTCCACGCCAAGGCCGGGGCCTTCCATCGGGAAGACATAGCCGTCCTTGATAACAGGCATCGTGGTGACGAGCTCATTGTACCAGCCCTTGTAGAAGGCGCGCACCGATTCCTGGATCAGCGTGTTGGGCTGGCTGAACGACATGTGGATGGCGGCGATGAAGCCGATCGGGCCGATGCAATCATGAGGAGCAAAAGGCCGGTGATAGGTTTCGGCCATCGCGGCGATCTTGCGGCCCTCGGTGAGGCCGCCGGTCCAGCACAGATCCGCCATCACCACATGCATGGCGTCGCGGTCGAGCATGTCCTTGTAGGGGAAGCGCGAGCCCAGCGTCTCGCTGGCGCAGACCCAGACGTCGGTCGAGCGCGCATATTCGGCGAGCGCCTGCGGCGAGTTCATGCGGATCGGGTCTTCGTACCAGGTCGGCTTGTAGGGCTCGAGCGCGCGCGCGATCTGCTTGGCGGTCGGCAGGTTCCACAGCGAATGGAGCTCGACCATGATCTCCATCTTGTCGCCGACGGCCTTGCGGATCTTCTCGAACGGCTCGATCGCCCGTTTCATCTGCGCAGCGGTGATGTAGAGCCCCTTGTTCTCCTGGGCCGCCGGATCGAACGGCCAGATCTTCATTGCGGAGATGCCGCTCTCCAGAAGGCTTTCGGCGAGCGCGTCGGCGTGGTGCATGAAGCCGTCGAGGTCCTCATAGGGACCCTTGGAGGCACCGAGATTCCAGTTCGCGACCGGGCTGATATTGGTGGAGCGGACATATTGCGTGCCGGCGCAGGTGTTGTAGATGCGCTGCTTGTCGCGGCAGAGGCCGCCGAGCATCTGGTGTACCGGCTGATTGCAGACCTTGCCGAACAGATCCCACAGCGCGATGTCGATCGCTGAAGCGGCGCGATACTCGACACCGGTCGAGGATTGCGCCATCGGCAGGTTCAGCATGTCGCGGTGGATCGCTTCGATGTGCAGGGGATTGCGGCCGAGCAGTCGGCCGGCGAACGTATCGTGGATCTGCGCTTCGACCGCGCCCGCGCCATAGAAGGTTTCGCCGAGACCGATCATGCCCGTGTCGGTGTGGACGCGCACCCAGATGACGTTGGAAAATTCCTCGGTGCGCAGCGTCTCGATCGACGTGATCTTCACGGCAACAATCCTCCCATCACAGGCGCCTCGCGCCTGAAGTCTCATTTCGCACTGCAGCATGCCGCAGGTCGCGCCGAAGTCTTACGCCTGCTTGTAATATATCACAACATGTTTTAAGGGTGCCACAAATAGGGCGCCACCCAGCAATGAGAGCGCGGCTGACAGGAGGACGACATGGCACGGCGCAAGCGCGCGCTCGAGGTGGTGAGAAACGAGGACGACGGCGAGGGCAAGCCCTCCCGGCGCAACCGGCTCAACTTCTTCGAGCTGGCGTACCAGAGGATCGAAGAGCTCCTCGTCCACTGTGAGCTCAAGCCCGGACAATTCATGACGATGCTGGAATTGCAGCACATCACCGGCTTCGGTCGCACACCGGTGCATCACGCCGTCAATCGTCTGTCCGCCGACACGCTCATCATCATCCGTCCGCGCCACGGCCTGCACATCGCGCCGATCGATCTTGCGCGCGAGCGGATGCTGCTGGCCTTGCGCCGTGACATGGAGCGCTTTGTCGTCCGGCTCGCGGCCGATCGCGCCAGCCTGTCGCACCGTAATCAGGCGCTGCACATCGAGCGCCTGCTGCGCGAGCGCCGCGCCACCCTGACCCTCGACGAATTCAACCACATCGACCGCCGCATCGATGGGCTGGTGCTGGAGGCGGCCGGCGAGCCGTTCCTGGTGCATACGCTGCGGCCGCTGCACACGCTGTACCGCCGCATCGGCTACATCCACCACCGCTTCATGCCGGGCCAGGCCGATCTTTCCGGCACGATCGACCATCATCTCGCCATTCTCACTGCCGTCGCCAATCGCCGCGTCGATGACGCCGTGAAGGCGAGCGATGCACTGATCGACTACATGGGCGAGATGTTCACGGGCATGGAGACGGGGATCGACCCGCGCCTGCTCGATTGCAGCATCGAGCCGCTGCTCGGCGCGTAAAGAGTTCTGGAGAAAGGAAGAAGAATGTCGACGATGGCGATGCCACAACCGACCGCGAGCGAAGCCGCGGTCCGCTACCTGATCACGAACTACAGTCCCAAGGGTAACAAGGTCGGCTGGCTGATGATGGCCTCGATCCTCGTCGAGGCCTGGGATCTCTATTCGATCGCCTTCGTGCTGATCTTCATCAAGGAGCAGTACAATCCCGATCCGCTGATGCTGGGTCTTGCCGCCGCCGGTACGCAGGGCGGCGCGTTGATCGGCGCGCTGCTCGGCGGCTGGCTCTCCGACAAGATCGGCCGCCGCGTCATGTTCCTGGTGACGATGGTGCTGTTCATCGTGCTGGCGCTGGCGCAGGCTTTCGTGCCGACCGTCGGTTGGCTCGTCGTGATCCGCTTCCTGCTCGGCATTCCGCTCGGCTCCGATATCTCGACCGGCTACACCTACATCATGGAATCCATGGCCAAGGGTGAGCGCGAGGTCATGGGCAACCGCTGGCAGTTCATGTTCGCAGTCGGTGAAGTGCTCACCATCGGCGTCATCGTGATCTTCCTGCTGATCGACATGCAGCACGAGATGCTGTGGCGCGTGACGCTCGGCCTTGGCGCGGTGCCGGCGCTGATCATCCTGATCATGCGTCATGACGTGCCGGAGACGGCGGTGTGGCTGGTGCAGAAGGGACGCTACCGCGAGGCCAAGCAGGTCGCGCGCGAGATGTTCAACGACAATCTCGACATGCTGCCGGACCAGGATGTGGTGGTTCCGAAGACCAGCACGCGTGCGTTCCTCGCCGACCTCAAGAAGGATCCGATCCGCTGGCGCGCCACGGTCTACGGCTGGATCGCTTGTTTCACCCAGGCGAGCGAGTTCTCGACCTTTGCGTTCTACCTGCCCGTGCTGTTCGTGATGGTCGGTGTGTCGAGCGTGCTCGGCATCAATCTGGTGACGATGGCGCTGTTCTCCTTCGCCGCTCTGTCCGGGTGGGTCGGGCCGCTGTTGACGCCGAAGATCGGCCACCGCGGCATCGCGATCGCCGGCTTCTCGATCGTGATGGCCTCGTTGCTGGTCGCGGCCTTCGCGCTTTACACCGACAACAAGATCCTGCTGCCGTTCGCGGCCGCCGCGATGCTGTGGGGCCATTATTGGGATGCGTCGAACTGCATGACGATCCCGACCATGGTCGCCAAGCCGAAGTACCGCGGCACCGCCAGCGGCTTCGCCTACATGTTCGTGAAGCTGCCGTCGTTCCTGGCGATCTTCCTGTTCCCGACGGTATTCGCTGCGATCGGGCAGGCGAATGCAACGCTGATGGTCGCGATCTTCCCGCTGATCGGATTGCTCGCCGCCATCTTCATCCTGCCGGAAGTGTACGGCTACGAGAACGACTGAGGATGCGCTGCCCGGTCGCGGCCGTTATGGCCGCGATCGGGCTTTTCCAGCTACGGGCTCAGGAAGACGGGATCGATCCCGGTCCCATGGCTGAGCAGGCCGATGGCCTGAAGCTGGGCGGCGTGCAGGTCGATTTCCACGATGGCGAACAGGGCCAGCAGCGCCACGACGGAGAAGACGAGCAGGGGATGGGATGTCTCCCCGCGGCCTTCAGCGGGCGCGATGAAGCTCCGGATTTCGCGACGCAGGGAAAAGCGCTGCGGCAGCGCCTTTGATTGAATCTGCATGATGAACCTTCCTTGCCGCGGCATGTATCGCGCGACAAGTGAACTCTAGCCGCGGTAGCCCCGCCGGCATTGATGCACCGCAAACAATTGCACTTGATTGGTCGGCGGGTTCGGCCGCGACTACCTGATCGCGGCAGCCAGCGCGGCGACCAAAGCGGGCGGCGTCACCAGCAGACCCAGCTTGAGGAACGGCCAGGCGCCAACCTCGATCTTCTCCCGCCGCAGCGCGACCAGCCAGAGGATGGTGGCGAGCGACCCTGTTACCGACAGATTGGGGCCGAGGTCGACGCCGATCAGGATGGCGCTGACGACGGGCGCGGGCAAATGATCGCTGGCGGCGACCGAGCCGGCGACGAGGCCGACCGGAAGATTGTTGGCGACATTGGTGGCGAATGCGGTCGCGATGCCGACGCTCCAGGCAGCTTTCGGGATCGATTGCGCGACCGCTTGGTGCAGCAGCGCGCTGAGCTGCCCGATCACGCCGGTCTTCACCAGCGCTTCCACCAGGACGAAGAGCCCGCCGACCAGCGGCAGCACGCTCCAGGGCACGCCGCGCAGCACAGGCAAAGGTGACTGCTGGCTGATCAGCAGCACGATCGCGGACGTCGCCACGCCGCAGATGAAGGTCGGCAAGCCGAGTTGCCTGTCGAGCGCGGAGGCCGTGACCAGCACGATTCCGATCGCGATGATGCCCACGGCTGTGAGCTTGCCGCCGCGGCTGAGCTTCGGATGCGGCACGCTGCGCGCGATGGTCTCTTCCTTCAGCGCGCGGTGCTGGGTCAGGCGCAGAACGACATAGGTGAGCAGGATCGAGGCTGCCGAGGGCAGGGCGAACAGGCGCAGCCATTCGGTCAAATGCGGCATGCGCGCGCCGAACACGACGAGGTTGGCCGGGTTGGAGATCGGTAGCACGAAGCTTGCGGCATTCGCGATGAAGGCGCAGACGAACAGATAGGGCAGCGGCTTGGCGCCGGCCGCGCGCGTCGCGGCATAGACGGCGGGTGTCAGCACGATCGCGGTGGCATCGTTGGAGAGCAGCACGGTGACAAGGGTGCCGACGAGATAGATCAGCAAAAACAGCCGCTGCGGCGATCCGTCTGCATATTCCACCGCGAGCGCGGCGAGATAGTCGAACAGGCCCTCGAGCCGCGCCAGTTCGGCGATCAGCATCATGCCAATCAGGAAGAGATAGACATCGACGCCCTTCCCAATGCCGAGAAGCGCATCCTGCCACGGCAGCAAGCCGAGCAGCACGAGGGCGCCAGCGCCGATCACGGCCCAGATCGCTTCGGGGAGGCGGAAGGGACGGATGATGACGCCGGCGGTCGCGGCGACGATGATGCTCCAGGCCCAGATGGCGTCAGACGGCACGTTCAGTCCTTGAGGTTTGGTCGGCTCATTCGGCAGCGATAGCTGATGTCGGCGGCGCTGTCTTCCCCAGCGGCGGCAAGGTTCCATGCCGCGTCTCGGGCAAGGCGACAAGGCAGACGATCGCGCCGATCGCAGCGACCGCGCCGAGCGTGATGAACGCCGCGCTGTAGCCCGCACCGACCACGACGAGGCCCGCAAGCGTCGTCGACAGCGCCGCGCCGATGCTCTGGGCGGTGATGACCGCGCCCTGCGCGACGTTGAAACGTCCGGTGTTGCGCATGAGGTCGGCGACAATGACGGGGAAGATCGCCCCGAAGATACCGGCGCCGACACCGTCGAGAAGCTGCACGCCCACCAGCCAGAACGGATTGTCGGAGAGCGTGTAGAGCTCTCCTCGAATGGGCAGTATCAGCAGCGCAGCGAGGAAGAAGCGCTTGTGGCCCCAGCGGTCGGCCCTGGCGCCGACCAGCATCGCGAACAGCACCATCACCACTTGGGCTGCGACGATGCAGGCCGACATCAGGCTGGTGCCCATGTTCTTGTCCTGGAGCGCGAGCTTCTGGCCGACCAGCGGCAGCATTGCCGCGTTGGAGAGATGGAAGAGCAGGACACAGATCGCGAAGACGAGCAAAGGGCGACAGGTGAGGAGCACCGCGAGGCCTGACGGCTGTTCGCTCCGTGTATCGGCGTCGTGCAGCCCGCGGGCGAGGTCGTGGTCGATGGCCCGTTCGGGGATCGCAAGGATGCTGACAAGGCTTGCGATTGCCATGGCGCTGAGAAGGTAGAACACCACGGTCGGGCCAAACCAATAGGCGGAGAGGCCGGCAAGACCCGCCGCGACCGCGTTGCCGGCATGGTTGAAAGTTTCGTTGCGGCCGATCCGCCGGGTGAAAGCGGCGTGGCCGAAGATGCCGAGCGAGACGGCGGCGATCGCCGGTGGAAAGACCACGGCGGCGGCCTGCGCGATGCCTTGCGAGATTGCGACCGGCACGAAGCCGGGGAACAACGGCAGCGACAGCGATGCAAGCGTCACCATGATCGCGGCGACAACCATCACCAGCCGCTTCGCCCGGGTCGCATCGACCAGCGCGCCGGCCGGTGTCTGCGCCACGATACCCGCGACTGTGGCAATCGACATCACGAGGCCGATGCGCGCCTCGTCCCAGTGCTGCTCGGTGAGGAGATAGACGGCAAGATAGGGCCCAAGCCCGTCGCGGACGTCGGCGAGAAAGAAGTTGGCCGCATCCAGCGCGTGCCCGGCCTGCCTTGCCTGTTCGGGATCTCGGCTCGACATCAGTCTCTCGATCGAGGCGAGAAGCGCCCCGGCAGCAACGGATGTCACGGCAGCTTTGTTCCGCGTCAAAACTTCACCGCGAGCAGCACCGCGCCGGCGCCGATCATGGCGATGCCGGTCCAGCCCTGCGCTGTCGGACGCTCGCCGAGGAAGGCGAACGCGAAGAGAGCAACCAGAACGACGCTGAGCTTGTCGATCGGCGCCACCAGCGTGGCGGGGCCAAGCTTCAGCGCGCGAAAATAGCACAGCCAGGATGCGCCGGTCGCGAGCCCCGACAGCACCAGGAACAGCCAGGTCCTGGACGAGATCGCCGAGGGCACGGCGAATTGCCCGGTGAAGAACAGCAGTACCGAAAAGGCGAGCAGCACCACGATGGTGCGGATGAAGGTCGCCAGATCCGGATTGATGTTCTCGACGCCGACCTTGGCGAAGATCGCGGTCAGTGCGGCGAAGCAAGCGGACAGCAGCGCCCAGGTCTGCCAGGCGGAGAGGAGGGCGGGTTTCATGTCGTCAAGTTCCGTTGCTTTGGGACGGGGCGCCAGCGCCGTCATTACGAGCGCAGCGAAGCAATCCAGCGTCTTTCCGCGGAGGCAGCCTGGATTGCTTCGCTGCGCTCGCAACGACGGAGTCTGTGGGAGCTTTGTGCAACTATAACATTCACCGCGCCACCGACAGCTTTTCGGTGATCGCCTTGCGCAGGATGCGCGACAGCGATTCCACCGAATATGGTTTCTGGATCAGTTCGAAGCCGCGATGAGCGTTTTCGGCGAGCACGTTGCTGTAGCCGCTGGTGAGCACGACGGGCAGGCCCGGATAGCGCTCGCGGATGATGCCGGCGAGCTCGACGCCGTTCATGCCGGGCATGATGACGTCGGAGAAGACGAGGTCGACGGCGAATTCGTTCTCGCCGAGGATCGCGAGCGCCGCACTGGCGTTGGCAACGCGCCGGACAACATAGCCGAGATCCTCCAGCAGTTCGGTCGAGAACTGGCCGACGTCGTCATTGTCCTCGACCACGAGCACGCGGTAGCCGCGCCCGGTGGTCGCGGCCTCGCTGGTCCGCGCTGCGGCTTCGTCGTCGGCGGCCGGGCTCTGCGCCTGCGGAAGGTAGATCGTGAAGGTCGCGCCTTTGCCAGGCGTGCTCATCACCGCGATGTCGCCTTCGGACTGCTTGGCGAAGCCGAACGCCTGGCTGAGGCCGAGGCCGGTGCCCTTGCCGACCTCCTTGGTCGTGAAGAACGGCTCGAAGATGGCGTCGATGTTTTCCGGCGCGATGCCGCTGCCGGTATCCGCGACCGAGATCGCGACATAGTCGCCGCCACGCGCCGATTGCGCGCGCAGGCTCGGGATGCCCTGCACCTTGCGCACCGCGATGGTGAGGCGGCCTTCGTCGTCCATGGCGTCGCGGGCGTTGATGGCGAGGTTGATCAAAGCGGCCTCGAACTGCGCGACGTCGGCGACGGTGAAGCAATCCGTGTCATGAACCTCGACGCTGATCTCGATGCGGCCGCCGACCAGCGGGCGGACCAGTTGCGCCACGCCCTCGACCTGGCTGCCGACATTGAAGATCTGCGGCTTCAGCGGCTGCCGTCGCGCGAAGGCCAGAAGCTGCGCGGTCAGCTTCGAGGCGCGCTCGACGGTGTCGGAGATGGCGTCGACATAGCGGCGGCGCCGCTCCTCCGGCAGTTCGCGCCGGCGCAGGAAGTCGGTCGCCGAGCGGATGATGGTCAGGAGGTTGTTGAAGTCGTGGGCGACGCCGCCGGTGAGCTGGCCGATCGCCTCCATCTTCTGCGACTGCCGCAGCGCTTCCTCGCCGCGGCGGCGCTCGGTGATGTCGACCAGTTCCGGCACCGCGCCCGTGATGTTGCCGTGGCGGTCGAGCACGGGGCGCATGCCGAACTCGAAATCGCGCTCGCCGATCGGCAGGCGCAGCCGCATCTCCATCCGCACCGCTTCGCCCCTCAGCACGGTCTCGAAGGCCTCGCGCGCGACGTTGCTCATGCCCGGGGTCTCCGTGAACCACGGCGTGTCCCAGAACGGCTGGCCGATGACGTCCCGCGCCTCGGTGCGGATGCCGGCGAGCGCGGTCTTGTTGGCGTAGAGCAATTCGCCCTCGAGGTTGACCAGCCCCTGATACTGGTTGCTGGTCTCCAGGATCGCGCGCAGGCGGGCCTCGTTGGATTCGAGCTCGGCGGTACGCTCGACGATGCGCTCTTCCAGCGTCTCGTTGAGCCGCCGCAGCTCGATCTCGGCCTGTTTGGCGGCGGTGATATCGTGGGCGACGCCGATGAAGCCGATATGCTTGCCGGTCGGATCCCAGCGCGGCTGGGATTCGGAGCGCAGCCAGCGCCATTCGCCGCTGGCGTTCTTGTAGCGCGCTTCCAGCACGAAGGGTTTTAGCGACGCTTCACCCTGGACGGATTGCTGGAGCACATGCGGCAGGTCGTCCGGATGCAGCACCTTGCGCCAGTCGAAATCGATGGCCTCCTCGTAGGGCAGGCCGACGAAGTCGACATAGGCCTGGTTGGCGAAGGAGCGCTTGCGGTCGAGTTTTGTGACCCAGATCGGCACCGGCGCGCTGTCGGCGATCAGCCGAAACCGCTCCTCGCTTTCGCGCAGCGTCTCACGAGCGAGCATCTGGTCGGTGATGTCGATATGGGCGCCGACGAGACGGATGGCGCGCCCGTTGCTGTCACGCTCGATCTTGGCGACGACGCGGATCCAGCGGGTCTCGCCGTCGCTCGGACGGATGATGCGGTATTCGGCGGTATAATCCTCGCTGGTCTCAGCCAGCACATCGAAGAAGTGTTTCACCGCGGCGTCGCGATCATCGGGATGGATGCGGTTGACCCAGTCCTCGTGCGATTCGTCGGCGGCCTCGGGGGGCAGGCCGTGGATCATCAGATATTCCGGCGAGCGGCGGTTCTTGAAGCCCTCGCGGAAGTCGACCTCGAGGCCGCCGACCTTGCCGATGCGCTGGATGCGCGCGAGCTCGGCCTCGCGCTCCTGGAGCGCGCGATAGGCATTGTCGCGCTCGCGCGCGACATCTTCGAGGTGCTGGCGCAGCCTTTCGGCGGCGATTGTCTCTGGCAAAGGATCGTTCAAGGCGTCGGCCGTTGTGATGCGTGTGCGCACGTGCCGGACCAATATTCACACAGACAAAGCGTGATAGCCATTGCTCAAAGGGGATAGATTGTCGGAAAGGCCCGCGGCCAGCCTGAACGCGGAAAAGTCCGGTCGGCTAACGGCGGGGCTGGCTATTTGTTCCGAAGATTGGAACGATGCGTCTGCGGACGCGTCTTTGCGAGGCGCCATAACGCTCATTCATAAAACTCCGTTTTCGAAGAGGCTAAATCTTGAAGCTCTTTGTCTGCCAGTCCTGCGGCAACGTCCTCTATTTCGAGAACCGCGCCTGCGGACGCTGCGGTCACCGCGTCGCCTTCCTCCCGGAGAAGGAGACGATGTCGGCGCTCGAGCCGGACGGCGAGGCTCAGGCGGTGTCCTGGACGACGCTGGCCGATAAGGGCAGGGGACGGATGCTGTGCCGCAATGCCGAGTACGATGCCTGCAACTGGCTGACGGATCCGGGCGATACCAACGGATATTGTCGCGCCTGCCGTCACAACGGCATGGTGCCCGATCTCTCCGATCCGGCTCAGCTCGCCGGCTGGCGCGAGCTGGAGGTGGCGAAACACCGGCTGTTCTATTCCCTGATCCGCTGGAAGCTGCCGCTCCAGAACCGGCAGGACAATCCCGAGCGCGGCCTGATCTTCAACTTCCTCGCCGACGATCCGAACAGCGGACAGAGGATCATGACCGGCCATGACAACGGCCTGATCACGATCGCGCTCACTGAAACCGACGGCATCGAGCGCGAGCGGCGCAGGCTGGAGATGGGCGAGCCCTACCGGACGCTGCTCGGGCATTTCCGTCACGAGGTCGGACACTATTTCTGGGACGTGCTGGTCCGCGAGGGTGGCAAGCTCGACGCATGCCGCGCCGTCTTCGGCGACGATTCGGCCGATTACGGCCAGGCCTTGCAGCGCCATTATGCCGAAGGCGCGCCGCCGGACTGGCAGCAGAGCTATGTCTCGGCCTACGCCACGACACACCCCTGGGAGGATTTCGCCGAAACCTGGGCGCACTACCTCCACATCGTCGACACCCTGGAGATGGCCTCCGAGTTCGGTATGGAGGTGCGGCCGCGGGTCGATCGTGACGGAGAGTTGTCGACGCGGCTCCGGTTCAACCCCTACGAGGCACGTGGCGTCCAGACGCTGGTCGACGCATGGCTGCCCTTCACCTTCGCCATGAACAGCGTCAACCGCGCCATGGGCATGCGCGACCTCTATCCGTTCATCCTGTCGCAGGCGGTGGTCGCCAAACTCGACTTCATTCACGCCCTGTTGCGGGACGCGGCCAGGGCCGGAAAGCCGTAGGCCCATCCCGGGGCGCGCCAAGCCCGTTGCCCAAGCCCGTTTCGGTCTTGCGCTGGTACACCAGAGGGGCCGGATTTAGACCGTTGCCTCCGGCCTATTTTAATGTACCACGGGGGTCACACGGCCCATCCCAGAGGCCCCAACGGTCGGGGAAGGGTCCCGCCCAAGGTCGAGACTCAAGAAAAGCATGTTCAAACGCATCCTGATCGCCAATCGCGGCGAAATCGCCTGCCGGGTCATCAAGACTGCCCGCCGGATGGGAATTGAAACGGTCGCGGTCTATTCCGAGGCCGACCGCGATGCCCTCCATGTCGAGATGGCCGACGAGGCCGTGCTGATCGGCCCGCCGGCTGCGGCCGAGAGCTATCTGGTGATCGAGAAGATCGTGGAGGCCTGCCGCAAGACGGGCGCACAGGCCGTGCATCCCGGCTACGGCTTCCTGTCCGAGCGCGAGGCGTTCCCACGCGCACTGGAGGCGGCCGGCCTCGTTTTCATCGGCCCGAACCCGGGCGCGATCGCCGCGATGGGCGACAAGATCGAATCCAAGAAGGCGGCCGCCAAGGCCAAGGTCTCGACCGTGCCGGGCCATCTCGGCGTCATCGAGGACGACAAGCACGCGGTCCGCATCGCCGACGAGATCGGCTACCCCGTGATGATCAAGGCCTCCGCCGGCGGCGGCGGCAAGGGCATGCGCATCGCGAATTCGAAGAGCGAGGTCGCCGAAGGCTTCAACCTCGCCAAGGCCGAGGCCAAGGCCTCGTTCGGCGACGACCGCGTCTTCGTCGAGAAGTTCATCGTCGATCCCCGCCACATCGAGATCCAGGTGCTGGGCGACAAGCACGGCAACGTCATCTATCTCGGCGAGCGCGAATGCTCGATCCAGCGCCGCAACCAGAAGGTCATCGAGGAAGCGCCGTCGCCGCTGCTCGACGAGGCCACCCGCCGCAAGATGGGCGAGCAGGCGGTCGCGCTGGCCAAGGCCGTGAACTATGATTCCGCCGGCACCGTCGAGTTCGTCGCAGGCCAGGACAAGAGCTTCTACTTCCTGGAGATGAACACGCGCCTCCAGGTCGAGCATCCCGTCACCGAGCTCGTCACCGGCATCGACCTCGTCGAGCAGATGATCCGCGTCGCCGCAGGCGAGAAGCTCGGCCTTGCGCAGAAGGACGTCACGCTGACCGGGTGGGCCGTGGAATCCCGCCTCTACGCCGAAGACCCGTTCCGCAACTTCCTGCCCTCGATCGGGCGCCTGGTGAAATATCGTCCGCCGGCGGAAGCGAGCCAGGACGGCATCACCATCCGCAACGACACCGGCGTGCAGGAAGGCGGCGAGATCTCGATCCATTACGATCCGATGATCGCCAAGCTCGTCACCCACGCGCCGTCGCGCGCGGCCGCGATCGAGGCACAGGCGACCGCGCTGGACTCGTTCTATGTCGACGGCATCCGTCACAACATCCCGTTCCTGTCGGCGCTGATGCATCATCCGCGCTGGCGCGAGGGCCGGCTCTCGACCGGCTTCATCGCCGAGGAATTCCCCAAGGGCTTTGCGGTGCGCGTGCCCGAAGGCGAGGTCGCCCGGCGGATCGCCGCGGTCGGCGCCGCCATCGACCACGTGCTGGGTGAACGCAAGCGTCAGATTTCCGGTCAGCTTGGTGGCCGCGTCGTGCAGCGTGAGCGCCGCCGCGCGGTCTGGCTCGACCGCCAGGAGATTTCGCTCGAGGTCGGTCGCGAGGGCGAGGCGATCGCGGTGCGCTTCGTCGATGCCGAGGGCAAGGCCGGCCACGTGCATCTATTGCAGTCGCCGTGGAAGCCGGGCGATCCGGTCTGGCAGGGCACCATCGACGGCCATTTCGTCGCGGTGCAGGCCCGGCCGATCGCCAACGGCATCCGCCTCGCGCATCAGGGCGTCGAGGTGCCGGTCTATGTCTGGACCGAGGCGGAGGCCGCCTCGGCGCGGCTGATGCCTGTGAATACGGCCTCCGACACCGGCAAGAAGCTGCTCTGCCCGATGCCCGGGCTCATCGTCTCGATCGCGGTGACGGAAGGGCAGGAGGTCAAGGCCGGCGAGACGCTCGCGGTGGTCGAAGCCATGAAGATGCAGAACGTGCTCCGCGCCGAGCAGGACGGCACCGTGAAGAAGATCCACGCCAGCGCCGGTGCGACGCTCGCGGTGGACGCACTGATTTTGGAGTTTGCGTAAGCACTCCGGAGCACAACAGTCGACCCTCACCCTGAGGAGCCGCGCTTGCGCGGCGTCTCGAAGGGCGAGGCCACCAGCCGGGCCTTCATCCTTCGAGACGCGCGCAAGAGCGCGCTCCTCAGGATGAGGAATTGAGAGTGAGGCGACCATGGCCTTTCGTTCCCGCCGCGAAAAACTGCGATCGATCCTGTCGGGTCCGGGCTGCATCCATCCCGGCTCGGTCTACGACGCCATCTCGATCCGCATCGCCGAGGATCTCGGCTTTCCGCTCGGCATGTTCGGCGGTTCGGTGGCCTCGCTCGCCGTGCTCGGCGACCCCGATATCACGCTGATCACGCTCACCGAGCTCGCCGAGCAGATGCGGCGGATGTCGCGCGCGTCCGCGCTGCCGGTGCTGGTCGATGCCGATCACGGCTATGGCAATGCGCTCAACGTGCGCCGCACCGTGCAGGAGCTGGAGACGGCGGGTGCGGCCGGTCTCACCATCGAGGACACGCTGCTGCCGGCCGCCTTCGGTGAAGCGAAGACGCAATTGATCTCGCTGGAGGAGGGCGTCGGCAAGATGAAGGCGGCGCTCAGCGGCCGCAGCGATCCCACGCTCGTCATCATGGGCCGCACTGGAGCTGCCGCGATCACCTCGCTCGACGATACGATCCGCCGCGCGCAGGCGTACGAGGCGACCGGCGTGGATGCGCTGTTCTTCACCGGCATCAAGTCGCGTGCCGAGCTTGAAGCAGTCGCAGCCGCGACGCATCTGCCGATCGTGCTCGGCGGCGCGCCGGAAGAATTGAATGCGCCCGATTATCTCGCCGGCCAGCGCGTGCGCATCGCGCTCCAGGGCCATGCGCCGATCGCGGCCGCGACGCAGGCCGTCCACGATACGCTGAAGGCGCTGCGCGAAGGCGCGCCGCCCAAAGCGCTCAAGGGATTGGCGTCCGCGGAATTGACCAGCCGTGTCATGCGCGAGGCCGAGACGAAGGCGCGCGGCGCCGATGTGCTCGGATTCAAGAAATGAGCCGGGCGATCCTCCAGGTCATGATCCGCGGCCGCGTGCAGGGCGTCGGCTATCGTGCCTGGGTCGAATACCAGGCCACCGCGAGCGGCCTCGAAGGCTGGGTCCGCAACCGCCGCGACGGCAGCGTCGAAGCGTTGTTCGCGGGCGCGCCGAACCACGTCGCCGACATGGTCGCGCTATGCCGCCATGGTCCGCCATCCTCGCGCGTCGACAGTGTCACCAGCGAGACGGCCGGTGCGGATGAGCTGAACCTGCGCAGGGCAGGGGAGAAGTTCTCGGTGTTGCCGACGGTTTGAGAGCTACACCTCGTTCCACACAGATGGTGTGCTCCCTCACCCCGTTCTTACGGGGAGAGGGTTGGGGTGAGGAGCCTCTCTCAACACGAGTGGTCGTCGAGTGACCTGTACCCCCTCACCCGAATTCGATCTGCGATCGAATTCGACCTCTCCCCGCAAGCGGGGAGAGGTGAAGATCACCTCGGCAGCTTCGCGATTGCTTCGCTCAGCTCGTGGATCTCGTAGGGCTTGCGCAGGATCGGGAAATCGCCGCGCACGTCGGCGGCGGCCTCGCTGTAGCCGGTGGCGAGCAGGATCGGCAGGCCGGGGCGGATCAGGCGCAGATGATGGGCGAGGGTGAGGCCGTCCATCTTGCCGGGCATCACGATGTCCGAAAAGACGAAATCGACGCCGTTTTGCTCGAGCTCGCGCAGCGCGGATTCCGCGTCGGGGACGCGGCGAACGCGGTAGCCGAGCTGCTCCAGCAGACCGATGCTGACGATGGCGACATCCGGATTGTCCTCGACCAGCAGCACCGTGCCGGCGCCGCGGAACGGCACCGCTTCCGCCGTTTCCCGCGCCGGCACATCCCGTCCGCGCGGCAGCAGGATGCTGAAAGTCGTGCCCTTGCCGAGCTCGCTTGCGACCTTCACCGTGCCGTCGGCCTGGTGCGCAAAGCCGTGCACCTGGGACAGGCCGAGACCGGTGCCCTTGCCGATCGGCTTGGTGGTGAAGAACGGCTCGAAAATCTTGTCGACGACGTCGGCGGGAATGCCGAGCCCGGTGTCGGCGACGTCGATCGCCACGAACTCGCCGGCGAGCGGAGCTTCGTCCAGCACGACGTTGCGGGCGCGGATCGTCACCGTGCCGCCGTCGGGCATCGCATCGCGGGCATTGATGACGAGATTGAGCAGCGCGGTCTCGAACTCCGAGACGTCGGTTCTGATCGGCCAGACCTCGCGGGCGATGTCGAAGGCGAGGCGCACGGCGCTGCCGACGCCGGCCTCGAGCACCTCGCGGATCGCCCCGATGCGCTCGGCAAGATCGATCGCCTGCGGGTTGACGCTCTGTCGCCGCGCGAAGGTGAGGAGCTGGTTGGTCAGCGCGGCGCCGCGCCGGGTCGCAGTCTCGATCGCCGAGATCGCGCGCTGGAGCTTGGCACCGTCGTCGGCGCCCCGCTTCAGGGTGTGAAGGCTGCCGCTGATGATCATCAGGAGATTGTTGAAATCGTGGGCGACGCCGCCGGTGAGCTGGCCGAGCGCGTCGAACTTCTGGGATTCGGCAAGCTGCTTCTGCATCGCCTCGAGCTTGAGCTCCGTGTTGCGTCGCTCGGTGATGTCGCGCGTGATCTTCGCGAAGCCGATGAGCTCGCCGTCCTCGTAGATCGGGTCGATCACGACGCTCGCCCAGAAGAAGGTACCGTCCTTGCGGACGCGCCAGCCTTCCTCCTCGTAGCGGCCCTTGTCGCGGGCGATGCCGAGGGCGCGGGCGGGCTTGCCGTTGGCCCGGTCGGTCTCGGTGTAGAAACGCGAAAAATGCTGGCCGACGATCTCCTGGGGCGAATAGCCCTTGATGCGCTCGCCACCGATATTCCAGCTCGTGATGATCCCCTTGGGATCGAGCATGTACAGGGCGTAGTCGGCAACCCCTTCGACCAACAGCCGGAAACTGCGTTCGCTCTCGAACAAGTCTCTCTGCTGATTGGACTTTCTAACCATTTCGGACACCCTGCCTCGACCCGTGCAAACGCTGAATAAGTCGTTTGGTTCCTGGCCTCTGGGAAGTTTTTAGGCAAATGCAGCGGACGGTATGCAGGGGGACGGGCCGTCGGGGAGCACTTGACAGTCAATCTCATCCGTCAGATATTTCTGTTATGACAGAAACGACCGGAAAGAAGAAACTCCCTGCCGCCGTCGAGCGCTTCATCCTGCATTGGGGCGACATGGGCGACGAATGGGGCGTCAACCGCTCGGTCAGCCAGATCCACGGACTGCTCTATCTGGCGGAAGCGCCGATGACCGCCGAGGACATCGCCGACACGCTCGGCATGGCGCGCTCCAACGTCTCCAACTCGATCAAGGAGCTGCTGGCCTGGAGCCTGATCCGGCGGGTGCCGATCCTCGGCGACCGCCGCGATCATTTCGAAGCCGAGACCGACATCTGGGAGGTTGCGGCCCGGATCGCGGCGCGGCGCAAGGAGCGGGAGCTCGATCCAGCGATCGTAGCGCTCCGGGCCTGCGTGTCCGATGCCGCCGACGATCCGACCATCAATCCGGTCGCGAGCAAACGGCTGAAGGAGATGCTCGCCTTCACCGAGCTCGCCGACCACTGGTTCATGCAGATGCTGAAGGTGCCGCGGCCGCGGCTGGTCGCCCTGATGCGGCTTGGCGAGAAGGTCGTCAACCTGCTGCCGCTGGGCAAGGTCAAATAGCGTCGGGGAGGGTGCGATGACGTCGGCTCGATTATCAGGTTCCAGCGCATCTCTTCCCACTCACGCCAAATTGCTCGACGACCGCCGCTTCCGTGCGTTGCTGTCGGACGAGGATTGGGGCCGCCTGCCGCTCGCGACCTGGCGGCGCTTTTCCAAGCGCGTCGCTGACGGCGACAGCGTCGTTTATGTCGGCGTCGTCGACGAGGTCGCTTTCAGCGACATCGGCTGGTGGCTCGCGCAGCTCGTACGCCTGATCGGCGGGCCATTGCCGACCGGCCGCGACACCGGCGTGCCGATGATCGTCACCGTCACCGAGGACGGCGCCAGCGGCGGCCAGACCTGGACGCGCATCTGCGCGCGCAAGCGCGGCTTTCCGCAGGTGATCCATTCCGCAAAGCGCTTCGCCGGTCCGACCGGGCTCGAGGAATATGTCGGCTTCGGCCTCTCGATGGCGCTGCGCATCGCGGTCGAGGACCAGGTGCTGACCTTCCGCAGCGCCGCTTACGGGCTCCAGCTCGGAAGCCTGTGGATTCCGTTGCCGCGATGGCTGACGCCGGGCGACCTCACGGTGACGCATCGCGATCTCGGCGAGGGCGCCTTCCGCTTCACCCTCGATCTCAGTCACCCGCGTTACGGTGCGCTGATCCACCAGTCCGCCACCTTCAGGGAGGCCGTATCATGACGCCGCTGTTGTGGATCCTCATCGCCGTCCAGATCGCGATGGGCGTGTTCGACACCTTCTATCACCACGAATTCACCGAGCGCCTGGCCTGGCGTCCGTCGCAGCGCTTCGAGCTGAAGCTGCACGGCGTCCGCAACATGCTCTACGCGCTGTTGTTCCTCGTGCTCGGCTGGCTCGAGGTTCATGGCCTGCTGGCGCTCTCGATCGTCGCGGTGCTGGTCGCCGAGGTCGTCATCACGCTGATGGATTTCGTCGAGGAGGATCTGAGCCGGAAATTGCCGCCGAGCGAGCGCATCAATCACACGCTGCTTGCGATCAACTACGGCGCCATTCTCGTCCTGCTGCTGCCGGTCCTGATCGACTGGGCGATGCGGCCGTTCGGCGTGACCGTCGTGTATCAAGGTCTGCTCAGCATCGCAGCGACCGCCTGTGCGGTCGGCGCAGCGCTCTGCGGGATCAGGGATTTTGCGGCGGTGCGCCGGCTCGGCCGCATGACGAGCGTGCCGGCGTACGGGCTCGTCGAAAAGCTCCCCGGGCGCAAGACCGTGCTGATCACAGGTGCCACCGGCTTCATCGGCAGCCGCCTCGCGGCGAGCCTCAGCGCGGCAGGGCATCACGTCATCGCGCTCATTCGCAACCCGGCGAAGGCCGAGCTGCTGCCGCCGCCGGTGACGCTGATCACCAGCCTCGATCAGCTCGCCTCGGACATGCGTATCGACGCCATCGTCAATCTCGCCGGCGAGCCGATCGGCAACGGCCTTTGGACCGAGGCGAAACGCGCAGAGATACTGAAGTCTCGCATCGACATGACCGGCGAGGTCGTCAAGCTGATCGCGCGGCTCGACCACAAGCCCGACGTGCTCGTCAGCGGCTCCGCGATCGGCTGGTACGGCCTGTGGGCCGACCAGGTGCTGACGGAGTCGGCGAAGTCGCATGCCTGCTTCAGCCACGAACTGTGCGCGGCGTGGGAGCAGGCGGCGCGGCCGGCGGAGGAGCTTGGCGTGCGCGTGGTCTATCTGCGCATCGGCCTCGTGCTCGGCACGGAAGGAGGCTTCATCACGCGCATGCTGACGCCGTTCGAGTTCGGCCTTGGCGGGCCGCTCGGCACCGGGCGGCAGTGGATGTCCTGGATCGAGCGCGACGATCTGATCCGGCTGATCGCCTATGTGATCGCGACGCCCGATCTCACTGGGCCCGTCAACGCCACCGCGCCGATCCCGGTCACCAACGCAAAGTTCACCGAGGAGCTCGGCCGCCGCCTGCATCGGCCCGCGGTGTTCCGCATCCCCGGCGGCCTGCTGCGCCGGATCGGCGGCGGCTTTGCCGACGAGCTCCTGCTCGGCGGTCAGCGCGTGCTGCCGAACAAGGCGCTGAGCCGCGGTTTTGTGTTCCGGCACGAGACGCTGCGCAGCGCGTTCGAGGCCATCTTGTGAGGCGATGGGATGTCAGGCGGCGACGCTCTTGAACGTCGCCGCCACCGCCCGCAGCGCCGCCAGCTTCGCGGGATCGCTGACCTTCGAATGCAGCATCACCTTCGAGCTGCCGAGTTTCGGCAGCTTGTGCGTGGGCCCGATGTCGATCAGCCCGGGAGGCGCGATCCGCCGCGCCAGCGGCGCGATGGCAAGTCCGGCAAGCGCGGCAGCGACCACTGCGGTGACGCCGCCTCCGACAAAACGTTCGCGCCAGGCGAGGCCGGCCCTGTCGAGCGCGCGGACCGCAATGGCGCGAACGCCGCAAGGCGGGGCGAGCGTCGCGAGCGGCAGCGGCTCACCCTTCGGCAGGGTGAAGCGTCGTGCAGCGAACCAGCAAAACTCGTCCTCGGCGAGTTTTTCGCCGCCGCGGCGGCTGCCTTCCTGGCGGACGATCACCGCATCCAGCTCGCCCGCGTCATAGGCGTCCTGCATCTCGCGCGAGAAGCCGATGGTGACGGCGAGCGTGAGGTTCGCGGACATCGCGTGCAGCCGTTCGAGCAGTGGCACCAGTTCGGGGCCCGCAGCATGGTCGGAGATGCCGAGCGAGAGGGATTGTGCAGTCGATGTATCGCCGGACAGCGCGCGGTCATGCGCTTCCAT
The DNA here is from genome assembly GCF_052075915.1 of Bradyrhizobium sp. 1200_D9_N1_1. NCBI lineage: Bacteria > Pseudomonadati > Pseudomonadota > Alphaproteobacteria > Hyphomicrobiales > Nitrobacteraceae > Bradyrhizobium > Bradyrhizobium sp. 1200_D9_N1_1. Next base: position 4,211,936 of record NZ_CP197226.1, read on the forward strand.
CAGCGTACGGGCGAGATCGAGGAACGCGGCGCCGTCGGCGGTGAGCCGGACCGCGCGCGGCGAGCGCTCGACGAGGCGTTTGCCGAGCAACGTCTCCAGCCGCTGCAGCTTGAGGCTGACGGCGGCCTGGGTGGTGCCGAGCGCTTCCGCGGCGCGGGTAAAGCTCTGGAGGTCGGCGACCAGCAGGAAGGCCTTGATGGTGGCGATGTCGAGGGTGGCTGTCATTATGATTAGTTATCACTGGTATCAATATAGATAAGATACCAAAATGACGCGGGGAGGTCTAGCTTCTCATCACCACCGCGCAACGCCAGTGCGGCATCTTGAGGAGAACGACCATGCCCTTGATCACCGTGTCCTACACCACGTCCCGCCAGTCGCCGTCGCTGAAGGCCGACATCGCCAGCGCCGTGTCCGAACTCACCGCAAAGATCCTGCACAAGGATCCCAAGGTGACCGCCATCATCGTGAAGTCCGTCGATGCCGGCGACTGGTTCGCCGGCGGCAGGTCGCTCGCCGAGCAGAAGCTTGCCAGCTACTGGATCGACATCCACGTCAGCGAAGGCACCAACACCAAGGACGAGAAGGCCGCCTATCTCGCCGCGATGTTCAAGCGCATGGCCGAGATCCTGGGCCCGCTGCACCCCGAGACCTACCTGCATGTCGACGAGGTCAAGGGCGACGCCTACGGCTTTGGCGGCCTGACCCAGGAGCGCCGCTACATCGCCGGCAAGCTCGAGGTTGCGCTGAAGGCGGCATGATGTTGCAGGCCGCGGGTGAACCATCTCACCCGCGGCCTGAAGCCATCAGCTCGCCGCGCGGAACTGAACCTCGGAATTGTTCAGGAAGCACGTCTTGTCGAACAGCTTCAGGTCCAGCGGGTTCGGCAGGCGGACATCGTCGAGGTCGGGGCACGGCTTGACTGAGGGATCATAGGACCGGTCGATCTGCGAGATGAAGACGACGATCAGCCCCTTGTCGCGCGCGAACGATTTCAGCGCGCGCACCTGAACGGTCAGATCAGGGTTTTCTCGCCTCTGGTCGAGCAGTTGCAGATAGTCGATCACCACGACCGTGCCGCGGGGTGCTGCGGCCATCTGCTTGACAACGTAATCGGCGCTGATCGCGTCCGAGCAATCGACCTCGAACATGTCAGCGAATTGCGCGGGATCGACGCCGATCGCGCGAAGGCGATCCAGCACATCCTTCCCGGTGTATTCGAGCGAGAAGAACGCGGCGCGATGGCCCGACTTCATCGCCTCCACGGCAAGTTCGAGGCTCATCAGCGTCTTGCCCTGACCGGGGCGCGCCCCGACCAGCACCAGGTCACCCGGCCGGAATTGCGGGAACAGCCGATTGGCCGGCGTCATCGCGGCGGCTTTTGCCGCAAGCATGCTCCAGGCGGAAAACCCTTCCGTTGTGGCGATGCGGTCAAGCGCGTGGTGGAGCGGAATGCCTTCCTCGCGGGACAGGCGCTTCGCCTCGCGCTTCAGATGATAGATGGGTGCAGAGAGTCTCATCGTCAAAACCTCCCATTGCGAGCATGGATCGCAACCCCTCCTTATGCCTGGCGCTCGAACAGTCGGCCGATAATCAACTCGCCCGGCATGAGGTCTGCTTTCCCGGCGGAGGGGGGAGGCGTGGGCGGCACCTGAAACAAGCATAGCCGATTCCATTACGAGCGGAGAACTCGCGCGGTCAGGCTCGAACAGGAAAATGTCAGGCGGCCGCTTCCGGCACCAGCGCGCGGGTCGGTCCGAACAGCTCTTCGAACGCCTGCCGAAGCGCAACATCGACATCGGCCATCGTCACGAGCTGGCCGAGATCGACCAGCGAGGTGACGCCGTAGCGGGGATCGGCGACGCCGCAGGGCACGATCCCTGCGAAATGCGACAGCTCCGGCTCGACATTGATGGCGATGCCGTGGAACGAGACCCAGCGCTTCAGCCGGACGCCGATCGCGGCGATCTTGTCCTCGTGCTCCGATCCCTTGTCAGGCCGTTTCACCCAGACGCCGACCCGGTCCTCGCGCCGTTCGCCGCGGACGTTGTAGGCGGCGAGCGTCTTCAGGATCAGCTCCTCCAGGCTCGCGACATAGGCCCGGACATCAGGCCGGCGGCGCTTGAGGTCGAGCATGATGTAGGCCACCCGCTGGCCGGGCCCGTGATAGGTGAGCTGCCCGCCGCGCCCGGTGGCGAAGGTCGGGAATCGGGGATCGAGCAGGTCCGAATCCTTGCCCGAGGTGCCGGAGGTGTAGAGCGGGGGGTGTTCGAGCAGCCAGACCAGCTCGGGGGCCTCGCCGGCCGCGATCGCGGCAACCCGCGCCTCCATGGCGGCTACAGCCTCCGGATAGGGCACCGGCGCGTCCGAAATCCGCCACTCGACGGGCTCGCCGCCTGTGGCGGAAAACGACGTCAGATCGAGGTCTTGACGCTGATCTTGGCGGGGGTTTTGAGGCGAATTAACCATTGGCTAACCATAACGTGGTGATGATTGCAGGCGCAAATGCCAGTCTCAAGTTGCGGCGGTCCCGACAGTGCCCACTCTCGATAAAGTCACCGTGGATCTCATGGTCGTCCTCGGGACGACCACCATGCCGATCCATCAGGTATTACGTCTTTCCCGCGGCGCCATCATCGAGCTGGACGCAACCGAGGCCGACGAGGTCAAGGTTTTGGCCAACAACCTGCCGGTCGCCTCCGGCGTCGTGCTGGTCGACCGCAACCGGATCGCGGTCGAGGTCAAGCAGATGCTGCCACGCACGCCGGGCACGCGGTAGCGGCCTGGGCACGCCGTAGCGGCCCGGGCATGCGGTAAATGCCGATCCTGCGGGGAGGGGCCGGAACTTTCCTGCCAAGCTTGTGGAATTCTGGGCTTTTGCAGGCTTGTACCCCTCTGATGGATTTGTTAGATCGGCGCCGTTGATCCGGCCGGCCCTCAAGCCTCAGGCCGGCATCCCCAAAGCGCTCGTGGCGGAACTGGTAGACGCGCTGCCTTGAGGTGGCAGTGAGTAAAATCGTGGGGGTTCGAGTCCCTCCGAGCGCACCACAAGGCCGAACTTGGCTTTGAAATCCCTGAAGTTTTTCTGATGTAGACCCGGGACTGGCATCACGCCGGTCCTCTTCCGCGCGCCGCTTGCGTCGGTCGGGCCGTCGCGTGACCGGTCCGATCGCTGACACCGTCAATCGATCCCGCGATTCGCCGGCGTGATGGAGCGCGCTGATGGCGCGGGGCTTCGCCCACCGCGGATGACCGCGGAACGACGGCTGTCGGACGCGCATGACAGCCGATGTGCTCGCCGCGTGCCGTCGCGCGGCCATGCGTTTGAAGGTGGAGGACGACGAGGACAGCGCGTCGGAAGTTGCCGACATCCGGGCGGAGACGGACGTCTGCGCCCTGTCCACGGTCCTGAGCGCTGTCGATCTCGGCTTCAGGGTCGTCATCGTCGAGGACGCGCTGTGCAGCTCGTCCGATGTCGGACACGATGCGGGCGGGAGTAGGGTGATGATCCGCCACTCTCAGCCATATTCCTCGCCGATGCCGTATTCGCGGTAGATCTCCAGCGGGTCGAGATCGGGAAACAGGCGGCATTTGGCCTGGGCGAGGTGCAGGCTCACCGCCGCCGGCTCCTTGCCGTTCGCAAGCATCTTGCGGATGTCGTCCATATGCGCGTTCGGCTGGTGCTTTGGCTCAAGCTGCTCCAGCGCGACCAGCGCCGTCGCGAGAGCTTCGGTCAGAACCCAGTCGTCGTGGCCCGTGATTCCCTTCTTCGGCATCGGCAGACCCCACATATGGCGGCGAGCCGCAGTCTATCGCGACTCCCGCCAGATCGCCATTGAGCGTTGCGGACATCCGTGTGCGGAACAGGCCGGCCGTCGTGGCCCGGCTTGCATTATGGCCGCGCGTGGCTAAAAGGCGGCGAGTTGAGGGCGATGGTATCTTTGTTGAAACGAAGTTGGCGTAGACGGGCCCGCGCGGCATTCGGGCCGGCTGTTCCGGCCTGTGTCCCATAATCGCTGAACGCGCAGCACGATCCGGTTGCGCGCATCTCTCTGGGCTGGAGCCAGCATGGTCTTTCTAAGCTTCGTCTACCGCTTCGTGACCAATTTCGCGTTCATGGCGATGGTCTATTTCAGCCTCAACTTCCTGGAGAAATATCAAAACCGGGCGATCGTCGCGATCCTGGTGCTGGTCTACACCGGCATGCGCGCGGCCTCGACGCTGCGTGCGTTCTACTTCTTCCAGAAGATCGAGAAGCTCGAAGCCGAGACCAAGCGCCTTCAGGCCCCGATCAACGATGGCGCTGGCGGAACCTCGACGCGCAAGCAGATCGTGACCGACGTTGCGCGGCTGCGCCGCGACGGCGAGCTCAAGTCCTATATGGACCTGTTCTTCCTGGCGCTGATCGTGCTGCTCTGCGTCGCCAACATCATGCGGCAGTAGAGCTTACTGCGCGCGCTTCTTCAGGCTGGCCACGCGGGTCGGACGCGGCGCGGCGTTCTGCGCAGTGCTCTTGGGAGCAGCGTTCTTGGGGGCAGCGCTCCTGGGGGCCGTGCCCTTGGCCTGCGCGGCATGCTTCGGTGCGCCGTGTGCCGCTTGGGCGGTGCGGCGCGCCTGCGACTTGGCAGCCTTGCTCGTGGCCGCACGGGGCGTCTCGGCCGCCATCGCCAGCCGTGTCGCGGCCCGCCGCGACAGCGTCGTGGACAGCAAGACCTCGATCGAGCCCTCGGGAATCGCGAAGAGATCGCGGTCGGGCACGGGCAGGGTGGCGGCGACGTTCGCCTGCGCCATGGTCCGGCGCGGCAGCAGCGGCTGATGCCCGGTCTGCCCATTGAGATCGGCAAGCGAGGGCGCCGGAAGCGTCTGGGTCTGCGTGAATACGAAGTTCGGCACGGCCGGCCAGCGCGCGATCGGCACGGTCTCGGTCGGCGGATGCAGCAGCCATTCCACCGGCGTGGTCGGCGTCGCCGGGCGGTCCGCGGTTGCGGGCACCACATGCACGATGCGATAACCGCGCGCCTTGAGATCGCGGATGATCTTGGGCAGCGCCGCCACCGTGCGGGCCTGGATGTCGTGCAGCAGCAGGATGCCCTTGCCCTTGGCCTCCAGCCGCTGGATCGCGAGCTGGTAGACGCGGTCGGACGACACGTGCCGCCAGTCGTCGGCGGGGAAATCGGCGCTCCAGACCTGGATGCCGCGCGAGATCAGATAGTTCTCGACGCCCTCGGCGCGCATCAGGCCGGGAATGCGGAAGAACGGCGCGAGCTTGGACGGATCGGTCATCGCGGCCGAAGTCCACTCGATGCCGCCGTTGATCTCGGGCTCGAATTTTTCGATTCCCATCCGGTCGAACGTCAGCGGATGGTTCATGCTGTGCGTGCCGACGGTGTGGCCCGCCGCGACAAGCTTGCGCACCCCTTCCGGGTTCGCCTTGGCCTGGCCGCCGATGATGAAGAAGGTCGCCTTGATGCACTCGTCGGCGAGGATCTGGAGCACCTGGTTGGAATATTTCGGCAGCGGACCGTCGTCGAAGGTCAGGACGACCTCGTGGTCCTTCAGCGGCAGCGTTTCGCGGTACTGCATCGTGCCGATGCGCGGATGCTCGTGCGGATCGACCACGAGGGTGCGGGAGGTCCCGAGCGCGTCCGGGTGGCCGGGACAGTCGGCTGCAAGGGCCGCCGGTGCGCCAACGGTCAGCAAGCCCAAACAAAGGACGATCCACGATCGCGTCCGAACAACAACGCTACTTCCGATCATGAATCCCGTCTGCCCTCATACGCGATTGTCGCCATAGTAGGTCGGAGACATCAGGAAACGGTTCAGGCACAAGAACCTTCCCCACGACGAGTCCGCTTCAATACTTGCACGGCGTAGCATGAACAGAGTGTTAATAGGCCCTAAATCACCCCATTTTGCGACGGCGTGACATTCCGGCATCAGCGCGTATCGGCATTCTTCTGCGCTGCGCCCGCCGGGACGACGTGAACCACCCGGTAGCCGTTCTCCCTCAGATACCGCAGGAAGGCCGGCATGATCGCGGCCGTGCGCGCCTTGGGATCGTGGAAGAGGATGATACCCTTGCCGGCCGCGGCGAGCCGCTCGGCGATCAGCTTCAGTTCCTGCTCCGGCGTCATCTCGTTCCAGTCGCTGGCCCAGAGGTCGGCGCCGAACACGACGATGCCGCGCGACTGGAGCAGGTCGAGCTCGGCTTGCGTCGCCTCGAAATAGGGGAAGCGGAAGAACGGCGTCGAGGGCGTCGTGGTCGAGGTCCCGTGCAGCGCCATCTCGTCGGCGGCGATGCCGCGGTCGATCTCGGCCTTGGCCTTGTCGAGCGGGATCCGCGCCATGAATGGGTGCGACCAGGTGTGATGGCCGATGGTGTGGCCCTCGCGCGCGATGCGCTTGACCACGTCAGGGTGTTCGGAGGCGTGCAGGCCGATCAGGAAGAAGGTCGCGCGCGCGCATTCCTGCGCCAGCGCCGCCAGCACCTTCGATGTCGTCGGCGGATAGGGGCCGTCGTCGAAGGTCAGCACGACCTCGTGATCGGCGAGCGGCAGCGTCTGCGGAAAGCTCTTCAAGCCCACGCGCGGCGTGGTCCTGGCGTCGACGCTCAGAATGCGCGAGGTGCCGAGCGCATCCTTGCGCGGGCACTCGGCGGCTTCAGTCGAGGCGATGCCGGCGAGGGCCGCGAGCACCGCGCCCGCCGACATCGATGTCCATTTCAGCCGAAGCATCTTTGCCATTGCGCTCGGAGTTGCCTTGTGGGTATTGCCTGAACCATCAGCTCAGACCACCAACCTGTCAAACGGCGAGGCGCACCATGGATGAACATATGGACGGTGCTCCATCCGCTGCGGCCTCGGTACTCGACCACGTGCCGATGCGCAATGAAGACGGCGAAATTCGTCATGAATTCGTCGAGGAAATTGCCCGTGCGATCGAGGCCGGCGACAGCGCTGCGCTGCGCGCCTGCGTTGCCGAGCTGCACGAGGCCGATCTCGGCGATCTCATCGGCGCATTGGAGCCCGACGACCGCGTCCGCCTGGTCGAGCTCACGGGCCGCGACTTCGACTTTTCGGCGCTGAACGAAGTCGACGAGAGCGTCCGCGAGGAGATCCTCGATGAGCTGCCGCCGGAGACGGTCGCGGAAGGCGTCCGCGAGCTCGAATCCGACGATGCGGTCGAGCTGCTGGAGACCCTCGACGAGGCCGAGCAGGAGGAGATCCTCGAGAAGCTGCCCATGCGGGAGCGCGTCGCGCTCGAGCGCAGCCTGCTGTATCCGGAAAATTCCGCCGGCCGCCGGATGCAGACCGAGTTCATCGCCGTGCCCCAGGATTTCACCGTGGGGCAGGCGATCGACTACATGCGCGAGACGCCGGATCTGCCCGACCGCTTCTACGAGATCTATGTCGTCGACAAGGACCAGCACTGGCAGGGCGCGATCTCGCTCGACGTGCTGCTCCGCGCCCGCCGCCCGGTGGCGCTTGCCGAGCTGACCGACGAGAATCGCCGTCGCGTCTCCGTCCTGGAGGACCAGGAGGAGGTGGCGCGCATGTTCGGCAAGTACAATCTCGTCGCAGCTCCCGTGCTCGACACCCAGGATCGCCTGGTCGGCGTCATCACCGTGGACGACGTCGTCGACGTCATCGAGGAAGAGGCGGACGAAGACCTCAAGGCGCTCGGCGGCGTCACCAGCGACGAAGAGCTGTCGGACACCGTGTTCACCATTGCCCGGGCGCGGTTCAATTGGCTGCTGGTCAATCTCGCCACCGCCTTCCTGGCGTCCTCCGTGCTCGGCCTGTTCGAGGGCCAGCTGGAAAAGATGGTGGCGCTTGCGGTGCTCGCACCGATCGTGGCGAGCCAGGGCGGCAACGCCGCGACCCAGACCATGACGGTCGCGGTGAGGGCGCTCGCGACCCGCGAGCTCGGCTCCTCCAATGCCTGGCGCGTGGTGATGCGCGAAGGCCTGGTAGGCCTCGTCAACGGCCTGGCCTTCGCCGTGATCACGGGCATTGCCGCGGTGGCCTGGTTCAAGATCCCCGGCCTCGGCATCGTCATCGGGCTTGCGATCATCTGCAACCTCGTCGCCGGCGCGCTCGGCGGCATCCTGATCCCGATGGCGCTCGAACGTGTCCGGGCCGATCCGGCGGTGGCGTCAGGGACGTTCGTGACGACGGTGACCGATGTGGTCGGGTTCTTCTCCTTCCTCGGGATTGCGACCTTGTGGTTCGGGTTGAGGTAGCTCTCGTCTTCGCTCCGTCATTCCGGGCTCGCGCTCCGCACGCCCCGGAGTGACGGCCCGCCATCATCTTTAATCCGAACTTAAGCGACCTGACGCATCATCGCCCGGGCCTGGGGAATGAACATGCGGTTGCGGCTGAAGGCGGACGGACGGATCGTCGAGTTGCGGGACGGGCAGGAATTTCCGGTCCAGCCCACGGCCAATGCCGCGCCGGCCGACACCGGCTCGCTCGCGGTGCGCGACCTGCGCCGCCGCGCCTGCCTGACCCAGATGGAGTTCGCCGCCAAGCTCGGCGTTCCCGTCGAGACCATCCGCAACTGGGAGCAGGGCAAGCGCGCCCCGCGGGGACCGGCCCGCGCGCTGCTTGCCGTGATCGCGCATGCGCCCGACACCGTGTTCCAGGCGCTTGCCAAAGCATGACGCGAACCTCCCATTAGCATTGCGCTGAATAACCGGCCCGGTTGCAGCGGCCTCCGTTGGCAGCCTCCCGGACCCGGTCCATAATGATGCCTGATGGTATTTGGGGCGACCGCAACAGAGAGGATTCCTCATGCTGTTCGTCGAGGCCAATGGCGCAAGGATCCCGGCGATCGGGCTCGGGACCTGGGAGTTGAGCGGGCGGCCATGCGCGCGCGTGGTCGAGCAGGCGCTGCGGCTCGGCTACCGCCACATCGACACCGCACAGGTCTACGACAATGAGCGCGAGGTCGGCGATGGCGTGCGCGCCTCCGGCGTGCGCCGCGACGACGTCTTCCTCACCACCAAGGTCTGGACCAACCATTTCGCGCCCAACGACCTCGAACGGTCGGTGAAGGAGAGCCTTGCGCGGCTGCGGCTTCCCTCCGTCGATCTGTTGCTGCTGCACTGGCCCAATTCGCACGTGCCGCTGGCGGAGACGCTGGGCGCGCTGTCGCATGCCAGGCAAATGGGCCTGACGCGTCACATCGGCGTCTCCAATTTCACGGTGGCGCTGATCGAGCAGGCGGTCGCGCTGTCGCCGGAGCCGCTCGTCTGCAACCAGGTCGAATTTCACCCTTATCTGGACCAGGCCAAGGTGAGGGCGGCCTGCGACCAGCATGGGCTCGCGCTGGTCGCCTACAGCCCGATCGCCAGGGGGCGTATCAAGACCGACCAGACGCTCGCCGGGATCGGGCGGGCGCATCGCAAGACGCCGGCGCAGGTCTGCCTGCGCTGGCTCGTGCAGCAGAACGTCGCAGCGATCCCGCGCACCTCGCGCATCGAGCGTCTGTCGGAGAACATCGAGATCTTCGATTTCGAGCTCTCCGACGACGAGATGGCCCGGATCGCCGCGCTGGCCAATCCCAAGGGCCGCCTGACCGACTTTGGCTTCGCGCCAAAATGGGATTGAGGGCGGGCTGCCGTATGCCCAGCATGATCCGGAAAAGTGCGAAGCGGTTTTCCGATAAGATCATGCTCGAACAAGAGCCTAAAGCGGGATGACGGTTGATCCTAACCTCATCGCGCTTTAGGAGCAGGGCGGCAACCCAAGACCGGGCGATGGAACTGCGGAAGATCATACGGACGGACATTGCGGCGTCGGCGATCGCGCATCTGACGCTGGTGGCGCTGATCATCGTGATCAGCGAGGTCCATCCGTTCCATGCCGCGCCGCCCGAAGCTGTTGCGGTCGACATCGTCACGCCGGAGCAGGTCAAGGAGCAGGAGACGAAGGCGGAGGAGGCCGCAAAGGAGAAAGCGCCGGAGCCGACCCCGACCCCCGAGCTGAGACTGCCGAAGCTGGACGTCACCGACAAGGCGGATGCAGCGGCGAAGCCGGACGCCAAGCAGCAGGCTGCCTCGCAATCATCGCAGCAGAAAGCGTCGCCCGAACCGGAGCAGCCGACGCAGCAGAAACAGCCGCAGCCGCAACCCTCACAGACGCCGAAGCAACGTGAGGCCACCGCGCAGCCGCAGCAGCCCCAGCAACCGCAACCACAGCCGTCGCAGTTGCCGCCGCAACAGCCGCTGCCGCAGTCGCAACCTCAGCCCGCGCCGCAGCCCTCGCAAGCGGTGCCGCAGCCGCAGGCCGCGCCTCCGGCCTATCAGGCCCCCGAGCCCGACGTCACCGTCAAATACGGCGTGATGCTGGGCCTGCCGCCGGAACTGCCGGTCGAGCCGAAAGACGCGCCGAGGGATGACGGCGGCGATGCCAAGGATTCCATCGGAGCCAAGCTGCCGCCCGAGGTCATTGCCGAGCTTCGTCGGCGCCTCAGGAGCTGCGCAAAACTGCCGGCCGGTGTCGCGCCGACCGACCCGGTGCGCATCAAGCTGCGCGCGGTGTTCGCCACCGACGGCACGCTGGCGCGCCCGCCGATCCTGATCGAAGCCCCGCCATCCGCGAAGGGCGTGGCCATCGTGAAGTCGGCGACGAGCGCGCTCCAGGCCTGTCAGCCGTACAAGATGCTGCCGGCCGACAAATACGAGGAATGGAAGGTGTTGGACCTGCCGTTCACGCCGCAGGATTTCGGCGGGGGATAAGTTGCCTCGCGGCTATCCGCGCGCGGCGAGACAGGCGCGGACCTTGTCGGCGGCGGGCTTCGGCACTGCGTGAGCTCGCCACTGCTCGCGCGTCGCGCCCGCCGAGGCGAGGCACTGGTTGATGTTTCGCTCATATGTGGCGCGAGACATGCTGTCGCGCTTGGCCTGGCAGGCCGGGTCGCCGCCGCATTCGTAAAGTGGAGCCGCCTTGGCCGTTGATGCTCCGAGAATGGTTACGGCAACCGCGATCATCAGCTTGTTCATTTCGCCCCCGGAATTATGCTTTGAGTATTCTCAATGCCGCGCCTATAGCGCATCGAACTGCTGCCTGCAACCTTGGGTGAAGTGCCGGCGGCGCTATGGAAGCGCGCACTGACTGTTCACTGGCGACGATCTCGTCGTTGTGTTTCTCAATGGCATCCAGAACAAGCCATTACCCGACGGGCAAGACACCGCGAATGCAGTCAAGCCTCTTTCCCGAAAATATTCCACTTTACCGAAATTCGGATTTATCGTATTTGTCGCCCATCCCGGCTCATCCTTGAGGGGCGATCGTGTGGTCGTCATGTGTCGCGAGCCGGGCTTGCGGTGGACGCGGCAGCGTCGGGCGCGAGAGGCGTGGGCAGGGCGGATTGCTCTCCGTGAGCCCAAGACTTCGTGCCGGATGAGCGGCGCTGCCAGGTTCGTCTCGCCTGTAAGTTTTCGGCTCCGTCGACAGGGCTGGAAAAACTGCGGCGAAATGGCGGGCCGTGCGTACGGCAAAACCGTGTGGTCCTGGCCGTCGTTGCTACGGTCAAGCTCTTGCGGATGCGGCATTCACGTCAACCGGCGTGGTGCCGGCGACTTTCGCGAGAGTGAGGGAGGCCAGCAGGAACTCGGCTCCCGGGAGAGCACGGCATAAGCCGTCCAACCACTGCGCAGGGAAGGCCGAGTGATTGGCTACACCTGTATGCTGCTGTGCGGTTCTTCCTGCGTGTGCTTTTCGCGCAGCGGACCGCGGGTGCTAGATCAGCACCCGGCCTTCCCTGCGCCCTCTTGGCTCAAGAGAGCAGAGCGACGAAGCAAAGCTCGGGCGAATTACGCCGCGAGGATGTGAAGGCGTGTCTGCAAATTGAGATGCGGATTGGAGAATGGCGATGCCGCCCCTTGCTCCGTCATTGCGAGCGCAGCGAAGCAATCCAGAATCCCTCCGCGGAAAGACTCTGGATTGCTTCGCTGCGCTCGCAATGACGACGTGGAGAGAGTTGGGGTCAATGACCGCGCTTCCTCATCGTCTCGCCATCCACCATCTCCGGCGCCATCGCCGACCATGCGCTCGAGGCGAATTGCCGGCGCCATGTCACGATCACCACGGCCGCCGTGGTCACGAACAGCACCCAGGGGCTGACGAACCAGCCGAGATAGCCGAGCGCGAAGAAGAAGGCGCGCTGGCCGCGGTTGAAATGACGGCCGGCGGATTCGAACAGGCGCGTGGTGCGGATGACATGGGCTTCGGCCGCAGGCGTGTCGCGCTGGGATGCCGGCGGCATGCCGCCGAACAGGATGGCGACATAGTTGAACAGGCGATAGGCCCAGGCGAACTTGAAGAAGGCGTAGACGCAGATCAGCACGAGACCGACGCATTTCAGCTCCCACATTGCGGGCGAGGTGCTGAGGTCGGTCGGCAGCTTGCTCAGGATCGTGATGGCGTCGTTGGTCGCATGCAGCAGCGCCAGCGCGCCGCCGAGTGCGATGAGGCTGGTGGAGGCGAAGAAGGCGGTGCCGTTCTGGAGCGAGGCCATGATCTGCATGTCGACCATGCGCGTCTCGCGGTCGAGCAGCCGGCGCACCCAGACCTCGCGATAGCGGTTCATGCGCGCCGACAGGCTGTCGCGGCCATAGGCCGAGTGTTCCAGGGTCAGGGCATAGACCAGCCATTCGACGATGAAGAAGCCGACGGCGGTGATGTCGACCCAATGCCTGCTCATGTCTCTCTCCTCGCGAGCATCGCAACGATTGCCACGCAAGGCCGGGCGCAGCAACGATTGATTGACGGCAGGCGATGGCGCTAAAAGCAGCCGCATCCAGAGGACTTGGGAAGGACCAGTGGACATGGCTGCACTAAAACTTGCCATCGGCAACAAGAACTACTCGTCATGGTCGATGCGGCCCTGGCTCGCGCTGCGCGCCAACGACATCCCGTTCGTGGAGACCCTGATCCCGCTCTACACGGATAACCCCGCGGACAAGGAGCAGATCCTGTCCTTCAGCCGCGCCGGCAAGGTGCCCGTGCTGGTCGACGGCGAGACCACGGTGTGGGATTCGCTTAGCATCATCGAATACATCGCCGAGCGCTACCCGGAAGTGAAGCTGTGGCCCGATGATGCCGCGGCCCGCGCCCATGCCCGTTCGGTGTGCGCCGAGATGCATTCCGGCTTTGTCGCCTTGCGCAGCGAATGCGGCATGAACCTGCACCGGCCGATCCGCCCCGTGGCGCTGTCGGCCGATGCGAAGGCCAACGTTGCGCGCATCGAGGAGATCTGGCGCGAGTGCCGGGCGCGTCATGGTGCCAGGGGACCGTTCCTGTTCGGCCGCTTTGGCGCGGCGGACGCGATGTACGCGCCGGTCGTGCACCGCTTCCGCACCTACGCGATCGAGGTGGCACCGGATACCAAGGCCTACATGGAGACGATGATGGCGCTGCCGGCATTCCAGGAATGGACCCGCGAGGGGCTTGCCGAGACGCTTGTCATCGCGAAGTTCGAGGACGCGTAACCCGCGAATGTGATCGGGCGCCGCTTGACGATACACCAGCCGGCGGCGCTCAATCGTACCGAGTTGCGGCTTGGAAGAGGGCACGCCATGGGAATCCTGGACTCGCTGGAAAACAACCCCGCGCTCCGCAGCGCGCTCGGCCAGCTCGGCGCCGCCGTGCTGCCGGCCGTCTTGAGCGAGGTGCTCGGCAGCAACAATCAGGGCGGCCTCAGCGCGATCGTGGCCAAGCTTCAGCAGGCCGGGTTCGGTGACCAGGTCAAATCCTGGCTCGGCAACGGCCAGAACCTGCCGATCTCGGCCGACCAGCTCCGCGCGGTGCTCGGCAACGACACCGTCCGCCAGCTGGCTGCGCGCTACAACATCCCGCTTGACCAGCTGGGCCAGATCCTGGCCCAGGAGCTGCCCAAGGCGGTGGACCAGGCCAGCCCGCAGGGTCATCTGCCCCATACCGCCTGAGGCCCGGTTCCAGCGGTATTAGCGTGGCCCGCTGTTCCCGTTATCGTCCTGAAAAGACTTCAAGATTGGTGTGTTTGCCATGCTCGCATGAGGCTGGCCAAAAACGCCGCATGCGTGCTATATAACGGCTGGGTTTCCGGCCGGCCATCGCAGTGGGACCATGGGCGAGGCAGGCGTTGTTTGAGTAATGGAGAGGGTGTTGAAGCACAAATTCCCCGTTGGAACGCGCGTATTGTTCACGGCCAGCAACGTCGCGCGCCCGGCTGCCAGCGGCTCGTATGAGATCATCCGCCTGTTGCCGACGGAAGGTGACGACTGCCAGTACCGGATCAAGAGCTCGACTGAAGCCTTCGAACGGGTCGCCAAGGAAAGCCAGCTCGCGCTCTCCTGAGGCACCGCCGCCCGTTGATGTCGCGGACGAATTTCCTGCGCTCGCCGTCAAAAGGCCCGCTTCACCTTCACAAGGTGGGTCGGGGGCAGTTGCCGGCTCACGGTGCTCGCTTTGACCATTCGCTCTTTGCTCGCGTGAGGGGACGTCGCGCATGAACTGGGCATGGGCCTCGTCGCTCGACCAAATCTGGCGCTCGCCGGCCGTCCCGATGTGGATGACGCTGGCGGCTGCGGGCTTCTTCGGATTGATCCTCATGATCACGCTGCTGCGCGCCGAGAGATCGGTTGCCAACGGTGCGCTGACCGTCATCACGCTGCTTGCCATTGCCATCGCGGTGGCTGCCACGGCGCACCTCTATGGACCGGACGGGCAGGCCGCTCCGGCCGAGGCGCGCGCGCAGGGCGTTGTTACCGCGAGCCTGCCGGCACTGTCCTGCCTTGACGATCTTGCCGGCGATGCCGTGGCCATTGGCTGCGAGAAGGCGCTGTTCGGTTCGCCGGATGCGGCGGCCGCGGCCGTCTCCTACACCGCCGCCAGGATCGACCGGCTGACCGCGCTCGGCGACGCCGCGACCGTCGACAAGAGCCTGACGCTGGACATGAAGGTGCTGCGCAAGGCGCTGGAGCGCGATCGCTACGGCCTCGTCGCGCAGGTGCTGATCGCCCGCGACGGCTGCACCCGGTTCGATTGCGCCGCCTTCCGCTCGCTGACCGATCAGCAGCAGGTCGCCGCCAACATGGAGTCCCATCTCTACGACATGCTGGTCGCACGCTATGCGCCCACCTGGAACGCGCCCGCGGCGGCAGCACCGGCCGCAGGTGCGCTCGCCGCGCTGCCGCCGTCGATGCCGACGGGCAAGCCGACCAACGCTGAATTCCCAAGCGCCTCGTCGACGCCGCCGGTGAGCATCATGAATCCGGAACCGCCTACAGCGACGGCGCGCCAGGCCGCGCCGGCCGCGAACGCAGCGCCGGCTCCGCGCGCGCCGGCCACGACCTCGGCGCAGGCCGCAGCGCCTGCGGCACCGGCCGCGAAGAAGCCGCCGGCGCCGAAGGCTGCGCGCGCACCGGCAGCTGCACCGGTTCCGCTGGCACCGCCGCCGGCTGCTGCGGCTCCCGCGGCTGCGGATAACGAATAGTTCGGCTTTGAAAACCTGCGGCCGGCCCGCTAATGCTGGGGCATGCCACTCCATCTGATCAAGCTCGCCGTCGGCTGCGACTCCGTCAAGGAATTGAAGGAGTGGGTGGCCGAACGGATGCAGACCGCCAAGAAGAAGGGTCTGCCGCAACATCACATCCACATCACCCGAATGGTGCCCAAGCGCGACGCCGAGATCCTCTCGGGCGGGTCGCTCTATTGGGTCATCAAGGGCGAGATCGCCGCGCGCGAAAAGATCATCGGCATCGAGCCGTTCCGCGACAAGGACGGCATCGGGCGCTGCCGGATCGTGATGCAGCCGAAGGTGATCCCGGTCTCGCCGCGGCCGATGCGCCCGTTCCAGGGCTGGCGCTATCTCGCGGACGATTCCGTACCGCCCGATCTCGGCAAGTCCGCCGCCGGCACGATCGCGGCGATGCCGGAGCCGATGCGGCGCGAGCTGCGCGATCTCGGATTGCTCTAGACCTCGATATTGTCGATCAGCCGGGTCGTGCCGAGCTTGGCTGCGACCAGGATCCGCAAGGGGCCGTCCTTGCGCGAGGTGACCTGTGCCAGCGTCTCGGCGTGGCGGGCCTCGAAATAGTCGAGCACGAAGCCGGCCGCCTTGATGGTCGCGGCGCCGCGCGCCATCGCCGGCGCGATGGCCTCGCCGGCGCGGATGCGGCCGGCGCTGTCCTTCATGGCGCGGTAGAGCGTGGTCGCGGTCTGCCGCTCCTGCGGTGAGAGATAGACGTTGCGCGATGACATCGCGAGCCCGTCGCGCTCGCGCACGGTGCGGGAGCCGATCACCTTGACGCCGAGATCGAGGTCCCGCGCCATCTGCGTCACCACCCGCAATTGCTGAAAGTCTTTCTCGCCGAAGATCGCAAAGTCCGGCCGGCATTGCGTGAACAGCTTGCCGACGACGGTGGCGACGCCACCGAAAAAGTGGGGCCGGAAGCGATCCTCGAGGCCGGCCAGGGCCGGACCCTCCGGCACGATTCGGGTAGCAAAGCCCTCCGGATACATGGCCTCGACGCCCGGGTGCCAGACGATGTCGACGTCCTCGGCCGCGAGCTTGGCGATGTCGGCCTTCCAGGTTCGGGGATAGGCGCCGAAATCCTCGGTCGGGGCGAATTGAGTCGGGTTGACGAAGATCGAGACTACGACGCGGCTGGCGCGCCGCTTGGCGAGGCGCACCAGCGACACATGCCCGTCATGGAGCGCCCCCATGGTCGGGACCAGCGCGATCGTGGCCTTTCGCTTGCGAAGATTGTCGGCGGCGCGTCGGAGCGCAGGGACCGTGCGGGCGATCAGAGGGCTTCGTGACATCAGGACTCAGGGGGCTTGGGGATGGGTGGGGCGCGGCGTGCAGCCGGCTAACCTTAACAAGCAGCGATCGTGGACGCCATGCATCCGGATGCGGCACAGCATCCCGCGCAATGCCGCGCACGACGTCGCGACATTGTGGGCTGAATCACAGACGCGGGGCGGCGACGCAAATCATGATGAAGACTAACGCACTGTGATTTCGCTATCCTGTCACGCATTTCACTTGACCGCAGACGCGGCCAACTTGAAGATATTGCTTAGGGGTGTTGAGGATCACCATGCTTGTGCAGGCTAGCCAAGGCCAATCCGGCTCGGCGCACGTCGTTGTGCTGGGCAACGAGAAGGGCGGCTCCGGCAAATCGACCACTGCCTTGCACATCGCGGTCGCGCTCCTGAAGGCCGGTCAGCGCGTTGCCACCATCGACCTCGACTGCCGCCAGCAAAGCTTCACCCACTACATCAACAACCGCGCCGCCTGGGCCCGTCGCACCAAGCTCGATCTCGAGCTGCCGGTGCATCGCTGCATCAAGCTCGGCGAGACCATGCAGATTGCCGAGAACGAGAACTCCGAGTTCCAGCAGTTCATGGAGGCGGTCTCTGCGGTCGAGAGCAGTTTCGATTTCATCGTCATCGATACGCCCGGCACCGACAGCTACCTGATGCGGCTCGCCCATTCGATGGCCGACACGCTGGTCACGCCGATCAACGACAGCTTCCTCGATTTCGACGTGCTCGGCACCGTCGACCCCGCCAACTATGCGGTCACCGGCGAGAGCCACTATGCCGAGATGGTGCGGGATGTCAGGCGCAAGCGTCGCCAGCTCGACGGCTCGAGCACCGACTGGATCGTGGTGCGCAACCGCCTGTCCATGCTCGGCTCCCGCAACAAGCAGCTTGTCGCCGACGGCTTGAAGGATTTGTCGCTGCGGCTCGGCTTCCGCTACATCGACGGTTTCGCCGAGCGCGTCGTCTACCGCGAATTCTTCCCGCGCGGCCTCACTGCGCTCGACGAGATCGACGAGGCGACGCTCGGCATGCGGCCCAATCTCGGCCATCTCACCGCGCGGGAAGAGGTGACGAGCCTGCTCCGCCAGCTCAAGCTGCCGCTCGACGAGCGCGGCCGCCGCCGCGCGGCCAACCGCGCCGAGTGGTTCAGCCAGGTCGACAAGCCGCTCGAGGTCCACGACATCCTCGGCGCCTGATTTAGCGGTATATCGCTACTGTCAGCGGCCTGATAAGCCGGTCCCCCCCAGGAACTGAGCCCGCCCTCGGCCGTTTTCACTCTACGTTTACTGCGAAATTGAACCCAATCGAGACCGGTTGCATCGGATGGTGATCTGCACCCTGACGTAGCCGTATGAGAGGAGGATGCCCAAGAAACGTGTGCGGCGCACAATGAAAGGGCTGCCAGTTCACAATATTTGGCCTTCCTGTCACGCGGCTGTGACATATATTAGCGAATAGGCGACCAGGGGCCGAAGAGCCCCGGAAGAACACGATTTTCAACAGGGATTCAGGCCGCAAGAGCCTGAGGCTGAGGACGAAAATGAAGCGTGGAATTGCCGTTCTGGTTTCGGTCAGTGCCCTCTGCGGCATCGCCTATTTCACGGCGAGCAAGTGGGCCATCAGGCACGAGACCATCACCTTCTACGACGCTTCGCGCGACAACCGTCCCGTGCCCGTCGATATCGCGATCCGTCGCGACAAGGAAATGCAGGCCAATGCCGGCATGATCACGATGCCTGTCGCCGTGATCAACCATGGCAACACCGTCAAGAACACCGAGTACGGCTTCCTTGCCAACATTTTCGCTGCGCGCGGCTACCTCGTCGTGAGCCCGCAGCATGATTTGCCGACCGATCCTCCGATGGTGACCAAGCCCGGCGAGCTCTATGTCGGCCGGTTGCCGCAGATCCTGCGCGGCGTGGCCAATATCCACCTGGCGATGCAGGAGATGAAGAAGGTTCAGCCCAACGCCGACTACGAGAAGGTGACGATGGTCGGCCACTCCATGGGCGGCGACATCACGATGTACTTCGCCAAGCAGTATCCGGATGAGGTCAAGAAGGTCGTCACGCTGGACAATCTGCGCGTGCCATTCGTGACCGCCGGCAAGTTCAAGATCCTGTCGTTCCGCTCCACCGATCCGCAGTTCAAGACCGATGCGGGCGTGATCCCGAGCGACGAGGAATGCGAGAAGGCCGGCATCCAGGTCGTGAAGACCGAATTCCAGCACAACGACATGCGCGACACCGGTCCGGATGTGGCCAAGAACTCGATCCAAGGCATGCTCGACAAATTCCTGAGCGCGACTGACAGCGAGGTAGGGCCGGTCGATACGCAATCGTCTCCACCCAAGATTCTCGAGCCCGGTCCGGTCGCTCTGATGGCGCCTGCCAAGAGCTGAGGTTTCGTCATAGTCAGAAACGACTTTCAAAGCCTCCGCTGGCGCTCGCCCGCGGAGGCTTTGCACATTGACCGGGCTGCACGCGCTAACCACATTAGCCGTTCACGCAGGGCCAAGGGATGTCGGGCGAACCCATCAAACCGCGCGGCCGCGATGCCGTCTCGCCGCAAGCAGGCGGCGCGGTGCCGCAGGCCGGGACGTCGACCTCGGACGATATCGCCGCCTTTGTCGCCAAGGCGCGTGCGCTGTCACCGCATGCTCCCGGCGCGAAAGGCCGGCTGATCTTCGCGCTGGATGCGACGATGAGCCGGCAGCCGACCTGGGACATGGCCTGCGCGCTCCAGGCCGACATGTTTCGCGAGACCGCGGCGCTCGGCAGTCTCGACATCCGGCTGGTCTACTATCGCGGCTTCAACGAGTGCCGTGCCACGGGGTGGATCTCCGACAGCGCCAGGCTCGCAACGCTGATGAGCAAGATCGATTGCCGCGGCGGCGACACCCAGATCGGCAAGGTGCTGAGCGAGGCGCGGCGCGAGGCGGTCGCATCGGGCGTGCGGGCCGTGGTCTTCGTCGGCGATGCGATGGAGGAGAAGGTTGACGAGCTCTGCGCCAAGGCCGGCGAACTCGGTATGCTCAAGGTGCCCGTCTTCGTGTTCCAGGAAGGCCATGACCCGGTGGCCGAGCAGGCGTTTCGCGAGATCGCGCGCCTGACCGGCGGCGCCTGGTGCCGTTTTGATCCCGGCGCGGCGGCACAGCTGCG
Organism: Bradyrhizobium sp. 1200_D9_N1_1; assembly: GCF_052075915.1. NCBI lineage: Bacteria > Pseudomonadati > Pseudomonadota > Alphaproteobacteria > Hyphomicrobiales > Nitrobacteraceae > Bradyrhizobium > Bradyrhizobium sp. 1200_D9_N1_1. The sequence continues at coordinate 4,231,914 of NZ_CP197226.1, forward strand.
CGAGCTGTTGCGGGCGGCCGCGGCCTATGCCGCCGGCGGGCGCGAGGCGCTGCTGAAATTGGCCAAGAGCGCGAGCGGTGCGGCCCAGTTGATCGGCCAGATGAAGTAGCAGGTTACGCTGGCGCGGCTTGCGTTGGCAGCGGCGCTGCGACCGGCGGCAGCAGGCGTCCCTGCAGGATCAGGCGCAGCGTGCCCAGCGCGATCAATCCGACCACGATGTTGGCGGCTCCGAACAGCCATGGCGCGAGCAGCGCGATCGCACCGGTGTCGCCGTGGCCGGCCATGCGGATCGGTGCGATCGCAAGCGCGGTGGCGCCGAAGGTGAAGCCCCAGTACGACACCGAGAACGGCTGCTCCATGATCCACGGCAGCAGGCGAAGCAGCAGCAGCGCCATCATCAGTCCGTAGCCGACGAGGACATGCGCGACCATGTCGGGCACGCCGCCATTGATCGCGAGATAGGCGACGGCACCGACCGCGGGCGGCGCCAGCTGGATGCCGAGCGTCGGCCGCAGTGCGACTGGAAGTGTCGCGACCGTGTAGAGCCGATGTAGCAGCACGGATTCAATTGCGAGCCAGGAAAACAGCGCGATGCCGAAGGCAAGCTGTCCCCAATCTGGGTAGCCGAGCACCGAAGAAACCGCCGCGGTGACGAAGCCGCCGGCAACGGTCGGCAGATACAGGACCGGTGTCGTCGCGGTGTGATCGCGATTGCCGCGCCACAACAACCCCGTCCGCCACAGCGCGAAGCCGAGCGTGAACGCCGCGCCAAGGCCGAACAGGATCTCGGCGGCAAGGTGCGAGTAGGGCTCCGCCGCGATCGCGATCAGCATGGTGGAGACGCCGGCGAGACCAATAAAGCAGCATTGTACCGGATGATGGGCTTCACTGAGCGACTCGGCGCGCGCGAGGATCCAGCGCAGGATGAAGAGAACGAGCAGCAGCGCCCAGACGATGGAGGCGAGCGCGAGCAGGATCTCGCCGACGATCGCCGGCAAATGCCAGACCTGATGCGCGGCGCGCCAGGCATTGCCGAGGCCGGCAAGGCCAAGCACGATGCCGAAGAAGGCGGCCGGCACGATCGGCGGCTTGAATCCGCTACGCATTGTCTCCCTCAATCGTCGCGCCGGACTATCGGGCAAGCCAGCGTTCCATGTCATCTGCCAATTGCCGACGGGCGAAAGGACGCCATGCTTTTTGACAACAGGGCGCCTATATTCCGCCCATGACCCTGATCGCTGGCGCTGTCGCCGTTATCACGCTGTATCTGCTGCTTCAGATGTTCCGCGCCGCCAACCCGGCGGTGCTGGCGCGCACCATCAAGTTCGGCGGCGGCGTGGTCGCGCTGGCGGTCGCAGCCTTCACGGGCTTGCGGGGCGAGCTGGCCGTCGCGATCCCGCTCGGGATTTTCGGCGCCGGGCTGCTCGGCTGGACGCCGTTGACGAACGCCGGCTTCGGCAATATCGGCGGGCTGTTCGGTGGCGGTGCGGCGCCTGCGCCCGGGCAGGCCTCGCGCGTGCGCTCGCAATTCCTCGACATGCGGCTCGATCACGATTCCGGCCGACTCGGAGGCCAGATCGTTGCCGGGCCTCACGCCGGGCGCGATCTCGACGAGTTCGATCTCGCCGGCCTGCTGGCGATGGTCCCGGCGTTCGACGCCGAGAGCGTGGCCTTACTTGAAAGCTATCTGGACCGCAGGTTTCCCGCCTGGCGTCAGAACGCGCAGGGCGATGCGGCAGGGGGGCAGCGCCGCACGGCGGCGAGCGGCAAAATGACGACGGAGGAGGCCTATCAGATCCTTGGCTTGCAGCCGGGAGCGGGGCGCGACGACATCAGCCGGGCCCACAAGTCCCTGATGAAGAAACTCCATCCCGACCAGGGGGGCTCGACGTATCTCGCTGCCCGGGTAAACGAGGCCAAGGATACTCTGCTTCGCACGCATAACGGCTAACTCCGGCACTACGCTACAAACGCCCGTACCGCGTGATCTCCGTTGGCTCTGTCTGTCGTCGCCCCGATGCCCGCCATTTCGGCGTGGCCGATCTCTTGAGTAAAAATTTAACCGTAAAACGTTGACGAGAGGTTGTCGCGGAACCGACTTTGGCTGGCCGCATGCCGAAAACAAAAATGCCCGCGCAAGGCGCGGGCATTTTTCGGAACGGTGCGGGAGATCAGTTGCGGACGGTGATGCAGGAGATGTCGGCGCGCTTCAGGGCGCGGCAGACGGCTTCGGCCTGATCCCGCTCGAGCCCGGCGAAGCGGGCGCGGTAGAGCTTGCGATTGTCCTTGGCGACGACAGGCTCGGTGAACGGATCGGCCTTGCTGAGCAGGCCGCGGGCCGAGCTGCGCGCTGCGTCGATGCGCTGCTGGGCTTCGTTCTCGCTCTCGAGCGCGCCGACCTGGACGATCCAGCCGCTGTGCGTGACGACCGGCTTGGTGGTGGCGCTCATCTGGATCGGCTGCGGCGCCGGGTCGGCGGAGGCGAGCTTCGGAGCGACCGGGGCGGGCGCGGCGGCGGTCGCAGCCGGCAGCACGCCGAGGACGCCGTTGCCGGTGCCGAAGCCGGCCGGCTGGCGTGGCAGCTCGGTGCGGGCGACTTCCGCCTTCGGCGCTTCCGGTTGGCTCTGGATCTCGGGCTTGTTGATCAGATCGGCCCGGGCGACGACGGCGCCGGAGGTTTCCGCGACGTCGGAGCGGGAGGCAACCGTGTTGGTAATCTGCGGCGCGACCTGCGACGGGGCGGCGGAGGCGACCTTCACGGTGCCGGCCTTGACCTGCACCGTCTTGACCCGGACCGGCTTCATCGGTTCGGACGAGCCCGGGATGATCGAGAGCGGCTGGCTGGAGATCACGCCATTGGTGAGCGGCGCGGGCTCGATCTTGGATTCAGTCGGCCGAGCTTCAGGCTTGGGCTGAGCGGGCGGCATTGCGGCGGTGGCGGCCGCAAGCGTGGACAGGCGCGAGGCGAGACGCGACGGGGCTGCTTCGGGAGCAGGGGCGGCCGCGGCCTGGACCTGCGGAGCGGTGCGGGCCGGGGTATCCGACGCATCGGCGACCTCGGCAGCGGCGTCAGCGCCGCTACGCTCGGTAACCGCGGCGACGGTGTGGCTGGTCGCGCCCTTGTCGAGGTTCTCCGCGAGCAGGTTGCGCATGATGGCGTCGCGCGAACCGCCGCTGCGGCCGCCCAGCACCACGCCGATCAGGTGGCGGTTGCCGCGGCGCATCGAGGTCACGAGGTTGAAGCCGGAGGCGCGGGTGTAGCCGGTCTTGATGCCGTCCACGCCCTCGACGCTGCCGAGCAGGTGGTTATGGTTCCGGATCGACTGGCCGCGCCAGTTGAACGTCGAGGTCGCGAAATAGCGGTAGTAGCGCGGGAAGCGCTCCTGGATGGCGCGGCCGAGCGTGGCCTGATCGCGCGCGGTCGTGACCTGCTCGTCGTTGGGAAGGCCGTTGGCGTTCCGGTAGACCGTCTTGGACATGCCGAGCGAACGCGCCTTGCGCGTCATCATCTGGGCGAAGTCGTCCTCGTCGCCGGCGATCGCTTCCGCGATCACCACGGCTGCGTCGTTGGCGGAGCGGGTGACGAGACCCTTGATCGCGTCCTCGACACGGATGGTCTGACCGGCACGCAGGTTCAGCTTGGTCGGATCCTGATCGGCGGCGTGCTGCGACACCGGCATCTCGGTGTCGAGCTTCATCTTGCCGGACTCGAGACGCTCGAACAGCAGATAGAGCGTCATGATCTTGGTCAGCGACGCCGGATGGCGAATCCCGTCGGGGCTCGTTGCCTGGAGCACGGAGCCGGAATTGCCGTCGACGATGATCGACGCGAATTTCGGGCTGGAGCTCTCGGACACGTCGCGCTGCACCCGGTGGTGCGCGTAGTGGCGGCGGTGACGCCGCGCCTCGGCGGCATCGGTGGTGAAGATGACCGCGGTGGTGACCGTAAGAAGCCCGAAAACCCCGACCCGCGCCAAGCGCGAGGAAGACAAGTTTTTACGAAGCATGAAACCCCGTCCCCGTTTCTGACTTGATCACCGGCCCGTGAGGCGAAATTGTGCCCAATGGACCCGGGATCATTACCTGCCCAGGCTGCCCCTCCGCTGGTGTTCGCCGCGGGGGACGTTGGACCTGAGCCGCTATTCTGGCTAAGGTGATGTTCTCAAACGGCTTTTGACCGCTTGCGGAAGCTGAACACGTCCAGGGAATCAAGGTAGGGGTCCGCGGTTTCCAAAAGCTTAAGGAACCCTTGCGGGAAACCCCGGGAATCTCTTCGGTTTGGATCTAGTTTTTGTGCGACGCACAAGATTCTTGACTTTTTTGTGCGTTGCACTAATTGTGGGCAGAGTCAGGGAGCCGGGGCTTCCCGACGCGAGCCAGGGAAAAAGGATTCCGAAATGTTCAAGGTTGAAGACTTTCAGAGCTACGGGAAAGAGCAGTTCGAGCAGTGCGTCGCCTCCGCGACCTCGGTGCAGCACGGCCTCCAGGCAATCGCCAGCGCCTACGGCGACTACACCAAGAAATCTTTCGAAGACACCAAGTCCTTCGTCGAGAAGCTTTCCGGCGTGAAGTCGCTGGACAAGGCGATGGAAGCGCAGACCGACTTCGCCCGTTCCGCCTACGAGACCTTCGTCGCGGAATCGCAGAAGATTGCCGGCCTCTACAGCGACCTCGCCAAGCAGGCGTTCAAGCCGGTCGAGACCATCGTGTCGAAGTTCACCCCGGCCGCCAACTAACTTTTCCCGGACATCCTGGAAGCAAGAAGCCCGGCTGAACCAGCCGGGCTTTTTTGTTGTCGCGACGGATCCGTCCCAGCGCGCGGTCGGGTCGCCGGCGTGACCAAGCAGAATTTGCCGGTGCTGCTCGCGCGATATTGCAGCACGCTTGGGGGCAGGGCGCTGCCGGTGTTCGCCTGCATGGTGTGGATCGGATGCTCACCCGCTCGATGCGCACAGCACGAATGAACAGCGCGTTGAATTGGGTCCGCGCCTTGCTGCTGATCTGCGAGGTGATGATGGTGCCGGACGCGTCGAGCGATGCGGCTGACACAGGGCAGGGCGGACGAAGCACGGCCGTCCTAGAAATTTGCGATTTTGCCCGATTTCGCGCCAAGCGATTGAACAGCAGGTACCGTAGAAGACCGGAGACGATCCCGCGCGAAACCGTCGTGGTCGCGTTAACGGCTAGGTTCCTGGTCAACCTGTTCTGGACCGGCGCGGCGGAAATTTTTGTCAAACCGGTCCGGATTGATTAACCTTGGTCAGGATCGCCCGGATCGGGAATCGGGCCCGCCATAGCCGGACTTTTGCGCGCTTGCGGCGAGGCGGGGGCAAGCCCATATTCCTGCAATCGATCTGGTTTGGACCGGACCGGTTGGAAGCGGCGATCCAATAACGCGGTGCGCCAGTGCGAAGCTCCGAAAGGCGGGGCCGCGCGGCGGGCCGTCATACGCTTCCGTGGGGAATTTGAACGCCTGAGCCATGTCGCAATTGACTTCCAGCCTTGACCTGTCTGCGGCCGCCGCCGCCCGCGCTCCCCGGATGAGCAACGACGAGAACCGTTCCGGCAGCCCGACGGGTCCGAACACCTCCGTCATCACCAAGGTCAAGCCGAAGACCAAGCGGCCGAACCTGTATCGCGTTCTGATCCTGAACGACGACTACACGCCGATGGAGTTCGTGGTCCACGTGCTGGAGAAGTTCTTCCAGAAGGACGTCGAGGCGGCGACCAAGATCATGCTGCACGTCCATCATCACGGTATCGGCGAGTGTGGCGTGTTCACCTACGAGATCGCCGAAACCAAGGTGACGCAGGTGATGGACTTCGCCCGCAAGCACCAGCATCCGCTGCAATGCGTGATGGAAAAGAAATAAGTCACCCCACGGCGCGTTCGTAGCCGGCTCTTGTGTATGTCGCAGTGTGATCGCCGCGTGATGCCTGCGCGCGATCTCCATCGCAGCCGGCAAAACTACGGAATTCTGCACCGGCGCCGATCCCGCCAAAATCGGAACGGGTTTTGCATCGAAAAATACCGCAGGCGGCTAGCTGCCGAGTCGCGGAACCGGTCTTTCGCCGCGGTCTTGTATAACTATATGTGACAAAGGTTGTTGTTGCCTGACCGGGCGAGGACGATCATGATGGTGGGGGCCATAGAGGACGCGAATGCCGACTTTTTCTCAAAGCCTTGAACAATCCCTGCATCGTGCGCTGGCGATCGCAAACGAGCGTCATCACCAATACGCGACGCTCGAGCATCTCTTGCTCTCCCTGATCGACGACTCCGATGCAGCCGCCGTCATGCGCGCCTGTAGCGTCGATCTCGACAAGCTCCGCACGAGCCTCGTCAACTATCTTGAGACCGAATTCGAGAACCTGGTGACGGATGGCGCCGACGATGCCAAGCCGACCGCCGGTTTCCAGCGCGTGATCCAGCGCGCGGTGATCCACGTGCAATCCTCCGGTCGCGAAGAGGTGACCGGTGCCAACGTGCTGATCGCGATCTTCGCCGAGCGCGAGAGCCACGCCGCGTACTTCCTGCAAGAGCAGGACATGACGCGCTACGACGCCGTCAACTACATCAGCCACGGCATCGCCAAGCGGCCGGGCGTCTCCGAGGCCCGCCCCGTGCGCGGCGTCGACGAGGAGACCGAGACCAAGGGCAGCGACGACGCCAAGAAGAAGGGCGAAGCGCTCGAGACCTATTGCGTCAACCTCAACAAGAAGGCGCGCGACGGCAAGATCGATCCGGTGATCGGACGCAATTCCGAGATCAACCGCGCGATCCAGGTGCTGTGCCGCCGGCAGAAGAACAACCCGCTGTTCGTGGGCGAAGCCGGCGTCGGCAAGACCGCGATCGCGGAGGGCCTCGCCAAGCGCATCGTCGACAGCGAGGTGCCCGAGGTGCTGGCGGCTGCCACCGTGTTCTCGCTGGACATGGGTACGCTGCTTGCGGGCACGCGCTATCGCGGCGACTTCGAGGAGCGCCTGAAGCAGGTGCTGAAGGAGCTCGAGGCGCATCCCAACGCCATCCTGTTCATCGACGAGATCCACACCGTGATCGGTGCGGGCGCGACGTCGGGCGGGGCGATGGATGCCTCGAACCTGCTCAAGCCGGCGCTTGCCTCGGGCACGATCCGTTGCATGGGCTCGACCACCTACAAGGAATACCGCCAGCACTTCGAGAAGGACCGCGCGCTGGTGCGGCGCTTCCAGAAGATCGACATCAACGAGCCGACGGTGGAGGACGCGATCGCGATCCTCAAGGGCCTCAAGCCGTATTTCGAGGACTACCACCGGCTGAAGTACACCAATGAGGCGATCGAGGCTGCGGTCCAGCTCTCCTCGCGCTACATCCACGACCGCAAGCTGCCCGACAAGGCGATCGACGTGATCGACGAATCCGGTGCGGCGCAGATGCTGGTCGCCGAGAACAAGCGCAAGAAGACCATCGGCATCAAGGAGATCGAAACCACGATCGCCTCGATGGCGCGGATCCCGCCCAAGAGCGTGTCGAAGGACGATGCCGAGGTGCTCAAGCATCTCGAGCAGACGCTGAAGCGCACCGTGTTCGGCCAGGACAAGGCGATCGAGTCGCTCGCCGCTTCGATCAAGCTGGCGCGTGCCGGCCTGCGCGAGCCGGAGAAGCCAATCGGCTGCTACCTGTTCTCCGGGCCCACCGGCGTCGGCAAGACCGAGGTCGCAAAGCAGCTCGCGGCGTCGCTCGGCGTCGAGCTGCTGCGCTTCGACATGTCCGAATACATGGAGCGGCATACCGTGTCGCGCCTGATCGGCGCGCCTCCGGGCTATGTCGGCTTCGACCAGGGCGGCCTGCTCACCGACGGCGTCGACCAGCATCCGCATTGCGTGGTGCTGCTCGACGAGATCGAGAAGGCACATCCCGACCTCTACAACGTGCTGCTCCAGATCATGGATCACGGCCGGCTCACCGACCACAACGGCAAGCAGGTCAATTTCCGCAACGTGATCCTGATCATGACCACGAATGCGGGTGCTTCGGATCTGGCCAAGCAGGCGTTTGGCTTCACCCGCTCGAAGCGGGAAGGCGACGACCACGAGGCGATCAACCGGCAGTTCGCGCCGGAATTCCGCAACCGCCTCGATGCCATCGTCTCGTTCAGCCATCTTAGCGTCGAGGTGATCGGCACGGTGGTCGAGAAGTTCGTGCTCCAGCTCGAGGCTCAGCTCGGCGACCGCGACGTCACCATCGAGCTGTCCGAGCCCGCCAAGGCCTGGCTGGTTCAGCACGGCTATGACGAGCAGATGGGCGCGCGGCCGATGGCCCGCGTGATCCAGGAGCACATCAAGAAGCCGCTGGCCGACGAGGTGCTGTTCGGCAAGCTCAAGAGCGGTGGCCACGTCCGCGTCGTCCTGGTCAAGGACGAGGCCGACGAGACCAAGGAGAAGATCGGCTTCGAGTTCGTCGAAGGCCCGGTCACGCCGAAGCAGGAAAAGCTGCCCGGCGCCCGCAAGCGCCCGCCGGGCAAGCCCAAGCCGGGCGGCCCCGGCGGCTCGAAGGGGCCGACCTCCAAGGGGCCGCTGGTCAAGGCTTGATCGGCGCGTGATGAAATCGAAAAGGCCGGCTGTTCAGCCGGCCTTTTTGTTTGTGCCGCAGTGCGGGGCTTTAAGTGCCGGTGTCAGGCGCAGGTGCCGCAGGCGGCCGCGGTTTCTTCGGCGCGGGTGGCCGTGCGCGGGCGGGAGCGGACGGCTGCATCGTGACGATGACCGGATTCGGCTTGTGATCGGTTGCCGCGCCCGTCGCGGCATCGACCCCCATGCCGACGACACCGCCCAGCAAGAGATTGCCGGCAAAGCCGGCGGCGCCGCCGGTCTGTATGTCGCGGCTGAGCGGCACGATCTGCGGCTCGTAGCCGTCCTTCTGGAAGGTGATGGAGATGTCGGCGTTCCGCTTGACGACCACGGAGCAGGGCGTCGTACAGGTGGTCGGAACCTCCATTCCGCTGACGACGGCTTCAACGCCTGAAGGTGTCGATGAAATGCTGATATTCTCGGTCGTGCCGCGCGTGACGGACGCGCAGCCGCCCAGCATGACGCTGAGCGCCACAATTCCAAATGATCGCATGAAATGCCCCTTGTCCCGGCCGCAGTGAACCGCAACCGGAGCGGGAGGGCAATACGTCATTGGTCCAGATAGTTAAGCCACGCACCGGTTGTGTGGAGAAGGAGCGCGGACCTGGGCGTGGGCCGGTCCTATTCGCCGCGCAGGCGCTGGTCGTCCTGCACGCGGACATGCTCGGCGCCGCGCGCGCCTGCGGGCGAGAGCCGCAGCATGCTCAGGACCGCGCCGCAGAGCGCAAATCCGACGCCAGCGAGGAGCGCGACTCGGGTTCCGTCAAGTGGATAGAGGCCGAGGAACAGCGCCACCAGCGCCGCGCCCGTGGTCTGGCCGAGCAGCCGCGCCGTGCCCAGCATGCCGCTGGCGCCGCCGGCGCGCTCGCGCGGGGCGGCTGCGATCATGGTGCGGTTGTTGGGGGTCTGGAACAGGCCGAAGCCGGCGCCGGCCAGCGCCATCCGCCAGATCACGTCGAGCGGCGTTGGCGCGGCGGGCAGGAGGGCGAGCGCGCCGAGCCCGCAGGCGAACAGCGTGAGCCCGATGCCGCCGAGCAGGCCCGCCGGATAATGCTCGACCAGGCGGCCGGCGAGGGGGGCCGCGAAGGCGATGGCGATCGGCCACGGCGTGATCAAGAGGCCCATATGCACGGCGGAATAGCCGAAGCGGCTCTGGAGATAGAACGGGATCGCGACGAAGGCCAGCATCTGCCCGCAGAACGATGCGATCGAGGTCGCGATCGACAGTGCGAACACCGGGATGCGCAAGAGGTCGACCGGCAGCAGCGGCGAGGCCATGTGTGTCTCGCGGTAGATCAGCAGCGCACCGGCGACGAGAGCGATGGCGAACTGGACGAGGCAGGTGAGCGCGGCCTCGCCATGGCCGACACTGTCGATCGCGGCAATGCCGACGCCAAAGGTGATCGCGGAGAGACCAGCGCTCTGCCAGTCGAAGGAATGGCTCGCGGGCTTGGTGTGCGGCAGGCTGCGCAGGCCGAGCACCAGCGTCACCGCGCCGAGCGGGACGTTGATGGCGAACAGCCAGGGCCAGCTTCCGACCGCGAGGATTCCGGCCGCGAGCGTCGGGCCGACCGCGGCCGAGCAAGCGACGACAAGCGCATTGAGCCCGATGCCGCGGCCGAGCAGACTGCGCGGATAGGTGAAGCGCACCAGCGCCGCGTTGACGCTCATGATGCCGGCCGCGCCAAAGCCCTGGACGATGCGTGCGACCGTCAGCAGCGGCAGCGTATGCGCCAGCGCGCAGAAGGCGGATGCGAGCGTGAACAGCACGAGCCCGACCAGATAGACGCGGCGATAACCGACGATCTCGCCGAGCGAAGCCAGAGGCAGCAGCGAGATGGTGATCGCGAGCTGGTAGCCGTTGACGATCCAGATCGAGAAGGCCGGGCTCGCGTCGAGGTCGGTCGCGATCGTCGGCAGCGCGACGTTGGCGATGGCGCTGTCGACCACCGCCATGATGATGCCGAGCGCAATGGTCAGGATCGCCTGGTTGCGCTGGGGCTGCGGCAGGCCGTCGGCATGCACTGTTGGGGCGGACGACATGGTAATCGTGTTCGGTTGAGGCGCAGTTGCTCGTTCGCAACTTGAGCCGACCCGGGATGGTTCCAGCCAAAGCCGATGGCTATTTCGGCTTCTGCGGCTCCTGAATCGCTCTGAGGTAGTTTACCACGGCCTCGGCGTCGTCGCGGCCGAATCGAAACGTCGGCATGAAGCGGTGAATGCTGCTGTAGCCGTCCTGAAGGCGCTGCATGAAATCGGGATCGTAGAGCTTGTTCTCGCCGAGGCGGCGAAACGGCGGCGCCACCTTGTTCGGGCTCGTGCCGGTCTTCCCGACCGCGTGACACCGCGAGCACATCCGCTGCAACAGTGCTTCAGCGTGCCGCTGCTCGAAGTCCATGGCTTGACTGCCGGTGCTCCATAGCACGGCAACGGCCAGCAGGGCCGGCACGAACCTCTTCATCGAGCATTCCCCGTCATTCTCAGCGCGAGTTTGCCTTGCCCCAGACGTAGAGTGCGATCAAAACGATCGTTACCACTGTCGAGAAGATCAGAATGCGGCGATCCCAATCGATCCTCTCTCTCTCACCCTTTCTGAAAGTGAGGGCCGTAAACAGGGCCTTCATGGCAAATCGGCGCATCGGAAGCCTCGCGAGGACCGTACGATGCCACGGCCGACGCGAGCGGGCTTGATGCAGCTCAAGCCCGGGCGCGCTACACCGCCGGCGGATTGCGGTCGGTGAAGGTCGTGCGCTGGTGCCAGTAGGGATAGGGCAGCGTCACCTTGCTCGCGGCATCGAGCTTTGCGATCTGGTCCTTGGTCAACGACCAGCCGACCGCGCCGAGATTTTCGCGCAGCTGCGTCTCGTTGCGCGCGCCGATGATCAGCGTCGAGACCGTCGGACGCTGGAGCAGCCAGTTCAGCGCAATCTGCGAGACGCTCTTTCCCGTCTCCCTGGCGACCTCGTCGATCGCGTCGACCACACGATAGACGTGCTCGTCCGGCACGGGCGGGCCGAAATCGGCAGTCTTGGGCAGGCGGCTGACCTCGGGCTTCGGCTGCCCCCGGCGGATCTTTCCAGTGAGGCGTCCCCATCCGAGCGGCGACCAGACCACGGCGCCGATCCCCTGGTCGAGGCCGAGCGGCATCAGCTCCCACTCATAGTCGCGGCCGATCAATGAATAGTAGGTCTGATTGGCGACGTAGCGCGGGAAGCCGTGCTTGTCGGCGACGGAGAGCGACTTCATCAGGTGCCAGCCTGAAAAGTTCGAAACGCCGACATAGCGGATCTTGCCGGCGCGCACGAGCACGTCGAGGGTGGCGAGCACCTCTTCAGGCGGGGTGAAGGCGTCGAAGCCATGGAGCTGGAACAGGTCGATGTAGTCGGTGCCGAGCCGGGCGAGCGAGCCGTCGATGGCCGCGAGCAGATGCTGCCGTGACGAGCCGATATCGTTGGGCCCGTCGCCGAAGCGGAACGTCGCCTTGGTCGAGACCAAAACCTTGTCGCGGCGGCCCTTGATGGCTTCGCCGAGAACACGCTCGGACTCGCCGAGCGAATAGACGTCGGCGGTGTCGAACATCGACACGCCGGCCTCGAGACAGATATCGAGAAGGCGGCGGGCTTCGCTCGCGTCCGTGGTGCCCCACGCAGCGAGGCGGCCGACGCCGCCGAAGGTGCCGGTTCCAAGACTCAGAGCGGGCACCATGAGGCCTGACCGGCCCAAGCGTCGGTATTCCATCGATATGCTCCTCGGCTGGCCGCTGGTTGATCGATGCGGCCTTGGCGCCGAAGTTAGCGCAAGCGAGCGCCTTGTCCTATCGCGCAGTCACATACCGGCCTTGCTCGGGAACGCTCTAGTCGTGCCGAAGCATGTCGTCGAACGCGGCATCGACGACGCGCGGGCCGACGGTTTCCACTGAAGCCTGCGTCTTGATTGCTGCTGCGACAGAGGGCGTGCAGGCGAGCTCAACGGTGCGCGCCTGCCGCGGCAGGAACGCAAGGCTCCAGCCCACCACGACCAGCGCCGCGAGCCGGATCGCGATCATGCCCAGCAACAGCTCGGATCCGCTTGTCGTGGCGTGAGTCCTCATGCGTGCCAGCCTGATGCAGGCTGCCAACCAAGACAATCTGGAATTGCCGAGCGCTGCCTTCGCTCAGGACGAAGGCTTGCGGTGATGGCGGACCGGGATGGGCGTCCTACGCCAGGCAATGGCCGAGCAAGTCCGGATGCGCGGCACAGATGTGATGCGCGCCGGCGTCCCGCAGCTCGGCCTCGCTGCCATAGCCATAGAGCACGCCGATCGCGGTCATGCCGTTGGTCCGGGCGCCGACCACGTCATGGCTGCGGTCGCCGATCATGATCGCACTGGTGGGATCGACCCTGGCTTCGTCGAGGGCGTAGCGGAGCAGGTCGCGCTTGTCGACGCGTGTGCCGTCGAGCTCGGAGCCGAACACGCGTTCGAAATAGGGCTTCAGGCCGAAATGATCGACGATGCGCGTGGCGTAGACCGCGGGCTTGCTGGTGGCGACGAACATGCGCGGTGTTGTCGCGGCCAGCGTCGCCAAGGTGTCCGTGATGCCGGCATAGGCCTCGTTTTCGAACAGGCCGATATCGGCAAAGCGCTCACGATAGAGCAGCAGCGCCCGGTCGGCGAGCTCGTCGGTGCCCGTCAGCTTTTTCAGGCTGGCATGCAGCGGAGGCCCGATGCACCAGGTCAGCTTGTCCTCGCTCGGCACCGCAAGGTTCAAGCGCTCAAGCGCATATTGGATCGAGCGGGTGATCCCAGGCTTCGGGTTAGTCAGGGTGCCGTCGAGATCGAAATAGATTGTCATCATCAATGCGGAACCGGCGTGGAGACTGCCGCCCGTTGCTAATTGGATCAGGCCTCAAGTCAAGACCCTGCATCATGCCGTCGTGCGCATTCGACGATCAGAATGCAGCGCGACCAAGCTGAATAATGCCTGGCGGCGCTGAGCTTGTTCCGGACAATGCAATCCCCCGGTATGCGTCGGTCGGCACAGGCTGCGGAGAGGTTCAGGAAGGCGGCGCTCGCGGACAGATTTGGCGAGGAATCAGGAGCAATCTCGGATCCGGCGCCGCCAGCCGTCTTGTTGTCGCGGCATTTCAGACAATTCGAAATGGTTGGTCCGTCGAAATCGCGTTCGCTGAAGTCGCGCCCCGTTATAAAGCTCGCTATTGGCGGGACGTAAGCGTAGAGTCGCGTCATCACCGCCCTTCCCACGGCTTCCATCGGTGACTGAGGGTCACGAGCGCTCCCGCCGAACGAGGAAGAGCGTGCATGCCTCGATTTCGTCTGGCCGACTGGATCGTGCCGCCAGTGATCGTCCCGATGTTTCTACTGCTTCTGGTGGCTGCGGCGGCTTTTCTGCGTGGATAGGACGCCACTGCAATATCTGGTGAGCGCGCGCGATCAAAGCGGCTACGTCAGCTTGGGTCGCACCACAACGGCTGCCGCTTTGAAGAAGGCGAGGGAGCTGTTGCAGGAAGGCTATCTCGACGTGCGGATATGCACACCGCAAGGCCGGATTCTGCTCTCCGATGAGTTCGACCAGTTCGAGGCATGAGGTGACGCCTGCGGTTCGTCACATGGCGCGCCCGGGTCCATCGCAAGAGAATGCCTCGTGTGAACGCCGCCCCGGAAAGGTATCTGGATGAAAACGCTCCTTGTCGTATTGACGCTCGGCGCATTCGCGCAAGGCGCTATCGCCGGTGAATCTGACTGCCGCGAGATCGAAAGCACGAGCGGACGGCTCGCCTGTTACGACGCCGCGTTTCCTCCGAAGGTGAAGAAGTCCATTGCCGTGGAAATCGACATATCTCGGGCCCCATACAAGGATCCATTCGTTGCGGAAGAGGCTCGAACCGCGGCGAAGCTGAAGAATATCTGTCGCGGTTGTTGAGGCTTGTAACCAGGCAGCGCGGGCGTGGCAGCGGGCTGACGGCGTGAACAAGCGCCATTAACGGGAGGATCTGTCATGTCACTTACACAATTTGGCGTCGATGACGGGCCACATACCATGGACGGGCTGCGACTGAGCGCGCGGGATGGCGCTGAGCCGGTCGAGGCGTTCATTGGCCGCAAGGTGATGGATATCTGGGTCGCCTCGGTCGCGCATCGTGTCGGCAAACAAAGCCTGTTCCGTGGTCAGTACAATGCGCTCGGCAAACTGAATCTTGCGTCGATCGAGCGCATCGTCAGTGCAAAGTACCAGCTTGGAGTCACGCTCAACCGCCAACACCCGTTTGTCGAGGTTCTGGTCTCGGACATTGAGGAAAGTGGTGAGGCCCTTGATCTGAGCGAGCTCGTGCGCGAGCCGTTGCCGCCGGCATTCCATCGGCTGGCTTGAGCCGGTCAGGATGACCATCGAGCATGCCGCCGTCGAGATCGCCCGCAAACCCTGGGGCCGCGTCGATCTGCGTCCCTGGAGCAGCATCGACGCTTCGGCTGATCCGGTCGGTGAGTTGCGGCTTGGGCGTATCGACAAGCGTGCGCCCAGCCCGGCGCTCCTGCTCAAGCTGCTGTTCACCAGCCAGCCCTTGTCGATCCAGGTTCACCCGAATGACGAATTCGCACACGCCATCGGCTTGCCGAACGGGAAGACCGAGGCGTGGTACATCCTGTCGGCGCCGCCGGGCGCGCGGGTTGCGCTGGGGTTGAAGCGGAAACTCACGCCGCAGGCATTGCGCGCGGCAATCAGGGACGGCTCGATTGCGGGCCAAGTGCAATGGCGTCCTGCCGCGCCAGGCGACGTCATCTTCGTTCCCGGCGGCACGATCCACGCCATCGGCGCCAATATCGTGCTCGCCGAGATTCAGCAGCAGAGCGATACGACGTTCCGTCTGTTCGATTTTGGCCGGCAGCGCGAGCTGCATGAGGACAGTGCCGTGGCCGCCTCCGATGCCCGGCCGTCGCCAACGCAATTGCCTCCGCGGCGTCTCACCGACGGTCGTACGGTTCTCGTCGCGAGCTCGCCTTTCGTTCTCGAGCGGATCGATCTTCAAGCCAATTCGCATTGGGAGCTCGATACCGATCTGGAAGCCTGGCTCCTCGTCATCGACGGGAAGGGGCGCATCGGACGGGCGAACGTGACCGTCGGAGAGGCCATCTTCATTGAGGCCGACAGCGCCGGCATCGACATTGGCCCGAGCGGGATGAGCATCCTGCTCGCCTATCCGGGACCGGATCCCATCGCATCCTTGCTGCAGGATTGTACGGGACTGACGAAAAATTCCGCCGCCGCCCAGGCGCCGACATCAAGTGAAATCATCGAGGTACCGACATGACGCCGCTCCACCGTATCGCCGTCATCGGCAACTCGCTGCCTCGCCGATGCGGAATTGCAACCTTCACGACCGACTTGCACAAGGCGATCTCGATGTCGCGTGCGGATCTGGAGACCAGCATCGTGGCGATGACCGATCCCGGTCAGGCCTACGACTATCCTCCGGCGGTCGCTTTTCAGATCAAGGACGGCCATATCGACGACTACATGCGCGCCGCTGATTTCCTCAATGCCGGCCGGTTCGACATCGTGTGCCTCCAGCACGAATTCGGGATTTTCGGCGGTGAGGCCGGCGCCCATATCCTGGTGCTGTTGTCGCGCCTCACCATGCCGGTCGTGACGACGTTCCATACCGTGCTGGCGCGTCCGACGGCCAAGCAACGCGCCGTCGTGGAGCGTATCGTCGACGCGTCGTCGAAGGTCGTGGTGATGGCCAACAAGGGCCGGGAGCTGTTGCGTGACGTCTACCTGGTGCCGGACGACAAGATCGAGGTAATTGCGCACGGCATTCCCGATGTCGCATTCGTCGGGTCCGACGCAGCGAAAGCCAGGCTCGGATTTGCGGGAAAGTCGGTCATTCTGACCTTCGGCCTGCTATCGCCCAACAAGGGCATCGAGGTCATGATCGACGCCATGCCGTCGATCATGAAGCGCTGCACGGACGCAGTCTACGTCGTGCTCGGCGCAACGCACCCGAATCTGGTTCGAGACCAGGGCGAGGCCTATCGCGAGGGCCTGATGGAGCGGGTGCGTGAACTTGGCATCCAGGATCACGTGGTGTTCCTCGATCGGTTCGTCGATCTGGCCACGTTGCTCGAATTCATTTCGATGTGCGACGTCTATGTCACGCCCTATCTCAACGAGGCCCAGATGACGTCGGGAACCCTGGCCTACAGCTTTGGACTGGGGAAGCCGGTGGTCTCGACGCCTTACTGGCACGCCCGCGAGTTGCTCACTGAGGGATGCGGAGTCCTGGTGCCGTTCGGCGATGCCGCCGCGATCGGCGGCGAAATCGCAAACTTGCTCACCGACGACGTGCGACGGCAGGCGATGTCTCGGCGCGCCTATGCCGCGAGCCGAATGATGACGTGGGAATGCACGGCCGAGCGTTACATGTCGGTCTTCGAGACGGCACGGCACGGTCACCGGCCCAGGGTGTTTGCGCGCTCCGACATGGGCTTGCCGGGACTGCGTGGCCCCGCGCCGCCGGATATGCAGATCGGCCACTTCCTGTCGATGTGCGACGATGTCGGCCTGCTCCAGCATGCGGTGCACTCGGTGCCCGATCGCGCACACGGCTATTGCGTCGACGACAACGCCAGGGCGTTGCTGCTGGCCTGCGCCCTCAACAATCCGGGCGAGCAACCGCTGTCGGAGGTCCTGACGGCCCGCTTTGCCGCCTTTGTGCAGCACGCGTGGAACCCCGACACCGGGCAGTTTCGCAACTTCATGGGCTTCAATCGCACCTGGCTTGAAGACAGGGGCTCCGAGGACAGTCACGGGCGAACCCTCTGGGCCTTGGGTGAGGCGGCGCGCACGGACGCGAGCCCGGCGCGGCGCCGGTGGGCTGCGGCCTTGTTCGCGCAGGCATTGTCGATCGCGGAGAGCTTTCGTTCGCCCCGCGCGTGGGCCTTCATGCTGCTGGGTTTGGACGCCTACTGCTCCGTGGCGCCGGACGATCTCCATGCCAGGGAAGTCCGGCATTCCCTTGCCGACAGGTTGATGTCCTGTCTGGCGTCGGTGGAGACGCCGGACTGGGTGTGGTTCGAGGAGGGGCTGGCCTATGACAACGCGCGATTGCCGCAGGCCCTGATGCTCGCGGGCATGGCGACGCAAACGCCTCAATATATCGATGCGGGATTGCGGTCGTTGCGCTGGCTCATGACGCAACAGACGACCGCGGCAGGTCAATTCCGGCCGGTCGGCACCTCTGGCTTCGGCGAGCAGCGGCAGCATCCCCGTGCCTTCGACCAGCAGCCGGTGGAAGCAACGGCGACGATTGCGGCCTGCCTCACGGCGTGGCGTGCGGATGGCGATGCCGAATGGAAGGCCATGGCAACGCGAGCCTTCGCCTGGTTTCTCGGCAGCAATGATCTCTCGGTGGCGCTGGTCGATCCGCTCACCGGCAGTTGCCGCGATGGCTTGCACCCCGATCGCGCCAACGAAAACCGCGGGGGCGAGTCGGTCGTTTGCTATCTCCTCGGCCTTGCCGAGATGCGTCAGCTTGCGCGCGTCAACGCGAGCCTGACAAGGCCGATCGCGTTGCGCGCCGTTGGCGCCTGAACTTCACCCTCTTATCCAGCGAGCCGAGGATACCGTGTCACAACCTTCCTTCCTGAACCGGCAGGGACTTCATCTGCGCCCCGATCCAGCGCGGGTCATCGTGCGGCCGTTCAAGCCGGCGACCGAACCGCGCGATCTCAATCCGACCGACAAGATGCGCGCAAATCATATCGTCGAGCGGGTTCTCGCACTTAATTCGGAAGCCGTTGCGGCCCAGCTCGCGGACGTCCTCGATAATTTCGAGGGCCGACATCGGAACCTCCTGGAGAGGTTCGAGGCCCGCGCCGACGATATGGAGGATGCTTTCGCAACGCATGGTATCTTCTCGAAAGCCCAGCGCCAGCTGATCGGCGCCTATTTTCTCAGCGAGTATTCGTTCGAGGCCTCAGCCTTGTTCAATCCGAGCATCGTACCGCACCCCGATCAATCCGGTAGCCCGGAGGGCGGCAAACGCTTCATCCTCAGTCTCCGGGCGATCGGCGAAGGGCATGTGTCGTCGCTGACGTTTCGAACCGGAACGATCGCGGCTGACGGGAGCCTGACCGTCGATCCGACGGCTCGCCTTGCCTCGGTCCCGCGGATCAGCCATCGCGCATCCGGCCCGGACGGCGACCGGGTCGAGCTGACGTTCAGGCCCGAGGAAGATCTCAGCGAGCGTGTCATCTTTCCCGTGACCGAATCCCAATCGAACGGCATCGAGGATGCGCGCTTTGTCCAATTCAGCGACGGCGATCGGAAGACCTATTACGCGACCTACACGGCCTACAGCGGGCGGGCGATCCGGTCCGAATTGATCGAGACCAGCGATTTCATGTCGTTTCGACTGACGCCTTTGCGGGGCGCTGCGGCCCACAACAAGGGCATGGCGCTGTTCCCGCGCAAGATCGGCGGCAGCTATGCCATGATCGCGCGACAGGACAATGAGAACCTGTATCTGGTCTATTCGGACGACCTCTCCACATGGGAAGGCGGCCGGGCCCTTCTGAAACCGCAGTTTCCCTGGGAGTTCGTCCAGATCGGCAATTGTGGGTCGCCGATCGAACTCGACGAAGGCTGGCTGCTGCTGACGCATGGTGTCGGCCCTATCCGGAAATACTCGATCGGAGCGGCGCTGCTCGACAAGCACGATCCATCCAGGGTGCTGGCGCGTTCGAGCGAGCCGCTGTTGCGGCCTGAACCGTCCGAGCGCGAAGGGTATGTCCCCAACGTCGTCTATACCTGCGGCGCGATGAGGCACAATGACCAGATCATCCTGCCATATGCCGTGTCGGACACCTTCTCCAGTTTCGCAACGATCAGGATTTCCGCGCTCATGGATGCGATGCGACGCTGAGCGTTCGCAGTCGTTGACGTCACTTCCGTTTGCCAACAGGGTCAGAGGAGCCGTCATGGTTCGCCAAACAACCTACGTCGTGCAGGCGTTCAATGCCGGCAAGGGCGGGAATCTCAAGGCCGACTCTCCGATCGTCTGCAAATCGGAGAGCGGCGCGCTGCGAACGGCGGAGAGACTGGCCTTGAGCAAGCTCGGCGTCGTTGCGTTCTCGTCCAGCGGCGATGCCGAAATGGGTGACTATGACGATGAGCCGACGGTGTTTTTCCGGAAAGGCGAGCTTCCGGCCGGCTTCGACTAAAGTCCCTGGTTGCGATCGAGAAGATATTTTTCAGAGGAGCCTACATGAGCGAGCGACTTGAAACCCTGAAGAAGGCCCGCGATCGCATGATCGAGGACAGAGACGCACATGCGAAAGTGCTGGCCGCTCCCTTTGTGCGCGACACGGCCGAGCGGGCGCGCAACAAGTTCGTCGAGATTCAGGCGCTGATCGACGCCCTCGACCGCGCCATCAGCGGCGAAAGCCTGGTGCCCGTCAAGAACTGAGGCAGCGCAACGGGAAATCAGCCGACATCTCGTCGCAGGGGAGCGGTCGCATGCCGATGGCTGCGACCCCTTATTGCTGTCTCGCCCATTCGACGATCGCCGCCGCATCCGCGCCGGCCTGGGTCTCCCAGGTGGCGATCGCGTCCGTCGCGGCGTTGCGGAGTGCGGTGACGAGGGACGGCGGTGCGGGCTCGGCGATGTTGACGCCGTTGTCGCGCATGCGCGCATAATTCTCGGTCGTGCGATGGGCCAGCAGCGCGAACTGGCTCTGCTCGGTCTCGGCCGCAGCCGCCATCACCTCGCGCTGCATCGGCTCGGACAGCTCCGCGAACGCCTCGCTGCGGACGAAGGCGATCGAGATCGGCATCGCATAGTTGATGGCCGTGAAATGCGGCAGGAAGTCCCAGAGCTTGCGTCCCGCGCCGCCGTCGCCGGAGGTGAGGAACGCGTTCAGCTCGTGCTCCTTCAATCCGGCGAGCGCTTTGTCCATCGGCAGGAACTGCGCATTGGCCCCGGCCGCGCGCATCACCGCGCTGGAACTGGCGTCATAGGCCCGCAGGTTCAGCTTTGGCAGATCGTCGGCGCCTGCGAGCGCATGATCCGACCAGAGGCCCGTCGCCGGCCAGATCGTCAGATAGAGCAGCTTGAGACCGCGGGCGGCGAACGCCTTTTCGTAGAGTGGGCGTGCCCGCGCATTGGTGGCGCGAGCGACGTCGACCGATTGCACCAGGAAGGGCAGGGTAGAAAGGGCGAGCACCGGGTCGAGGCCGGACAGTGCGCCCGCAAAGGCATCGCCGCCGGCGATCCGGCCGTCCAGCGCCGCGCGCGGCATCTCGCCCGAATTGATCTTGAGCTCGTTGTCGAAGGCGTTGGCCACGGTCACGAAACCGTTAGTGCGCACCGCGACGCGGTCGGCGAAAGTGGTGAGGCCAATCCCGGAAATGTTGTTTTGCGGATATTCCGTGGTCATCCGCCAGTTGACCTGCGCTATGGCCGGCGCGGCGGACAGGACCAGGGCGGCGAGGGCAAGGATCGCGCGGATCCGTTTGGCGGGGGAACGCATTGGGAGAAGCAGGGCAGGCAGCATATACTGGCAACTCGTCGAACCATGGCACGATGCCACAAGATGGCGGATCAGCTTCTCGCATGCCGCGCCGGCGTGCGCCACAGCGATGCTTGGGCAGCGTTGGCGAGAATTGCATCACTCGCCGTTGCCGTGCTGCTGACCTCTGCGACAGAGGTCGCGGCAGGGGACAACTCGCCCGCGGGGACCGACGTCGCGGTGCCGAGCGTCGAGGAGCCGGCGACGCCGCCGCAGAAGCCAGCGGATGCGCGCGAGAGCGACACGCGGGAGTCCATCTGCCTGATCGTCGAGGCGGCCGCGCGGGACGCCAACCTGCCGCTGGAATTCTTCGCCCGCGTGATCTGGCAGGAGAGCCGCTTCCAGGCCGATGCGGTGGGTCCGATGACCCGTAGCGGCGAGCATGCGCAGGGGATCGCGCAGTTCATGCCGGGCACCGCGAGCGAGCGTGGGCTGCTTGACCCGTTCAATCCGGTTCAGGCCTTGCCGAAGTCGGCCGAATTCTTGAACGAGTTGCGCAATCAGTTCGGCAATCTCGGCCTGGCGGCCGCCGCCTACAATGCCGGCCCGCGCCGCGTCCAGGAATGGCTGGCCGGTACCGGCCCGATGCCGGAGCAGACCCGCAATTACGTCTATGCCATCACCGGTGCGACGGTGGATGCCTGGGCGAAGGCCGGCGGTACCGGCAAGGGCCCGCCGAGCGCGCCGCCGACGAGCTGCCGCGATCTCATGGCCCTGTTGAAGCGCGCGCCGAATCCGTTCGTCGCCGAGCTCGAGCAGCATGTAGAGCTGGCCGCCGCGAAGATCTGGGGCGTGCAGCTCGCCGCCGGCTTCGACCGCAACAGGGCATTGGCGATGTATTCCCGTGCCGTCACGCGGCTGAGCGCGGTGATCGGCGAGCGCGATCCGAGCCTGCTGAGTTCGGTGATGCGCAGCCGCGGTACGCGCGCGTTCTACCAGGTGCGCATCGGCGCGGATACGCGCAGCGAGGCGGATGATCTCTGCAACCGCATCCGCAAGGCTGGCGGCGCCTGCTTCGTGCTGAAGAACCGCGGTGTGAGCGGGTAGGACCCCACTCGTCATTCCGGGGCGCGCCCCTTGGCGCGAACCCGGAATCCATTGTTCAACAATCTCCGCGGCCTGATGGATTCTCAGATGCGCAATTGCGCATCATAGCTCGCGACTTCGTCGCGCCCCGGAATGACGGCGGCGGGTGTTGGCCGTGCGCATGCCAGCTCCGCCGCGCGGTTCCTTGACGCGGACCGCCGCATTGCCCGTTATGCAGGCACGATTCCGCAACCCCAGCCGGCCGTCCCGTGGCGCTTCCTCCGCTCGATTCACCTCAATGGCAAAGTCCCTGGCGCGCCTTTGCGTGGGGGCTGCGCTCGATCACGCAGACGATCCTCACCATCGTGCTGTTCGTGACCTATCTCGGCATCGGCGCGCTCGCCCACGACACTCATTTCAGCCTGCTCTGGGCGCTCTGCTCGACGCTGTTCGTCTGGGCAGGCCCCGCGCAGATCATTCTGATCACGACGCTCGGCTCGGGCGCGACCGTCATCCAATCGGCGATCGCGGTGACGGTCAGCGCGATCCGCCTGTTTCCGATGGTGGTCTCGGTGCTACCGCTGATGCGCACGCCGAAGACGAAACGGCGCGAGCTGGTCTTCGCCGCGCATCTCACCGCCGTGACGCTCTGGGTCGAATGCCACCGCTTCCTGCCGCAGGTGCCGCGCGAGCGGCGCATCGCCTTTGTCCACGGGCTCGGCTGTGGCCTGGTCTCGGTGTGCCTCACCGCCAACACGGTCGGCTATTTCCTCGCCGCCAACCTGACGCAGACGCTTGGCGCCGCGATCCTGCTGCTGACGCCGCTGTCCTTCCTGTTCTCGACCGCGCGCAACAGCCGCGAGGTCGCCGACGTGGTCGCGCTGGCGCTCGGGATTCTGCTCTACCCGCTGGCGGCGAAGATGAACTCCGGCCTCGACATCCTCGTCAGCGGCGTGGTGGCCGGATCGATCGCCTACGGCGTGCATTGGTGGCGGGAGGTGCGCGCATGAGTTTCGCACAGCTCGTCGGCGACTGGCATGCGCTCGCAGTCCTGTTCGTCGCCGGCGTCGTGCCCAACCAGATCTGGCGCATGCTGGGCCTGTGGTTCGGCGGCGGCATCGACGAGGGTTCCGAACTGCTGGTCTGGGTGAGGGCGGTCGCCACCGCGATCCTGGCCGGCGTTATCGCCCAGATTGTGGTCGAGCCGCCGGGCGCATTGGCAAGCGTGCCCGATGTCCTGCGCTACGGCGCGGTCGGCGCCGGCCTCGTTGTCTTCCTGCTGACCCGCCGTTCGATCTTCGCGGGCGTTGTCACGGGCGAAGTCTTCATGCTGGCCGGCACGTGGTGGTTGGGCTAAAACCTTCGCGAACAGCAAGGAACTGGAAATATGGTTCGCGAAAACGAGCTCCGCGAGGGCGAGGTCGCCATCGAGCTGCCGCCCGCAGAGGATGCCGGCCTCGTCTTCATCGGCCGCATCCGCACGCCCTGGACGTCGCGGCTGGAGACGCCGCGGCAGGGGCGGCACGACGGCCCGATCTGCCGCCTCGAGATCTTCGAGCCGTTCGTGCCGGCCATCAAGGGCGTCGACTTCTACAGCAATCTCGAAGTGCTCTACTGGCTCGACAAGTCGCGCCGCGACATCATCCTGCAAAGCCCGAAGAACAACGAGAAGACCCGCGGCACGTTCTCGCTGCGCTCGCCGGTCAGGCCCAACCCGATCGGCACCTCGATCGTCAAGCTGGTCGGCATCGAGGGCAATGCCATTCTGGTGCGCGGGCTCGATTGTCTCGACAACACGCCGCTGATCGACATCAAGCCTGACCGCTGCGAGTTCACGCCGCTGGCCGCGCCGCAAGCCGGGGATTTCCAGACGGAGTAGTCGTCATTCCGGGGCGATGCGAAGCGTCGAGCCCGGAATCCATCGGGCCGCAGAGATCGTCGTGAAATGGATTCCGGGCTCGCGCCAAGAGGCGCGCCCCGGAATGACGATGTGGAGAAAGTCAGCCCGCCTTCAGCGCCGCGATCAGCTTGGTCGCGTTCTCTTCCAGCACCTTGACGTCTTCCTTACGGCTCGCGGGCGGCAGCATCGCCACCCCGTCGTGGCGCGGCAAGACGTGCATGTGCAGGTGAAACACCACCTGTCCGCCGGCTGGCTCGTTGAACTGTTGCACGGTGATGCCGTCGGCCTTGAACGCCTTCATCGCCGCGGCGGAGATCCTGTGCGCGCCGCGAGCGACATGGGCGTAGTCGTCGGGCTTGATGTCGAGGATGTTGCGGGCAGGGGCCTTCGGGATCACCAGCGTATGGCCCGGCACCCGCGGCATGATGTCGAGGAAGGCGAAGACATGCTCGTCCTCATAGACCTTGTGGCAGGGAAACTCGCCGCGCAGGATCTTTGCGAAGATGTTGTTGGTGTCGTAGGCGGTCATGGCAGCTCCTCGGCGGCTCCTCGGAATTTTGCGCTTACTGTCACCAGCCGCATCGAACCGTCAAGGCGCCTCGTCGGCGCCTTTCCGGAACGGGCCGAGCTCGGCCAACTCCCGTCCGGCCTCGGCGACATAGGCGCGCTCGCGCTTGAGGTAATCGTCGATGGCGCGGCGCAGGCCCGGATCGGCAATGAAGTGGGCGGAATGGGTCGTCTTCGGCAGGTAGCCGCGCGCGATCTTGTGCTCGCCTTGCGCGCCGGCCTCGACGTGTGTGAGGCCGCGGGTGATCGCGAAATCGATCGCCTGATAGTAGCAGACCTCGAAATGCAGGAACGGATGATGCTCGACCGCGCCCCAGTTGCGGCCGAACAGCGTGTCCGAGCCGATGAAGTTGATCGCGCCCGCGATCCAGCGGCCATTGCGGCGCGCCATCACCAGCAGCACGTCCTCGCTCATGGTCTCGCCGATCAGCGAGAAGAACTCGCGCGTCAGATACGGACGGCCCCATTTGCGCGAGCCGGTCTCCATGTAGAATTCGAAGAAGGCGTCCCAGGCCTCCTCGGTGATGTCTTTTCCGGTGAGCCAGTGGATCGTGATGCCGGACGCGAGCGCGTCGCGGCGTTCGCGCTTGATCGATTTGCGGTGGCGCGAGTTCAGGGTGGCGAGGAAGTCGTCGAAGCTCGCAAAACCCTCGTTGTGCCAGTGGAACTGCTGGTCGGTGCGCTGGAGGAAGCCGTGCCCGGCGAGCAGCTTCCACTCCGCCTCCCGCGCGAAGGTGACGTGCACCGAGGAAGCCTTGCTGACCCCGCACAGCGCCACCAGCCCGCTCGCCAATGCCTCCATGATGCGCTCGCGGTCGACACCGTCGCGGACCAGCAGCCGCGGCCCGGTCGCCGGGGTGAAGGGAACCGAGACCTGGAGTTTGGGATAGTAGCGCCCGCCGGCCCGCTCGTAGGCGTCAGCCCAGCCGCGGTCGAAGACGTATTCGCCCTGCGAATGCGATTTCAGATAGCAGGGCACGACGCCGGCAACGCGGCCGTCGATCTTGGCGATCAGATGCCGGGGTCCCCATCCGGTGCGGATCGTGGCCGAACCCGATTTCTCGACGGCGGAGAGAAACGCGTGCGAGACGAACGGGTTATAGGCAGGCTTTAAGAGACCGGCCGAATCGCCTGGAAGCCCGGATGAGGATCCCTTGCCATGCCCGTTGCAAGCCTTTTCGATAAGAGCCTTGCCGGGATTTGCGCAGGCGTCCCAATCTTCGGGCGACACTTCGCCAATGGACGGTACGGCCTCGAGCGTGATTTCGGTTGATGCCATCGTGCCCAAGATCGTGCATTGCAGCAGCGACTTCAAGAGGGCGGGAACTGAGGTGTAGATGCAAACGCGGTATCAGCGATTGTGCAAAGATCTATCCCGAGTCGTCCTGGCGATAGCCAGGACCCATACCCACGGAATTTGGTTTGGCGATGACTCGGAGTTGCAGCTTCGGGCCACGACTCCTCCCTGGGGTAATGGGTCCTGGCTTTCGCCAGGACGACCCTAGGGCTACGGCACGAACCCCTCAAAGATCATCTGGTCCGCATACTGCCCGACCCGCGTCCGCTGCTCGGGCGTGCGGACGGTCCAGCCGAGCAGGGCGCAGCCGAACACATTGCGGGCGATCCAGGGGGCGGGTGCCGGGAGGTGGTCGACCTTGAAGGCGACGAAATGCGGCTGGGTCTGGAAGCCGTGGCGCAGGTACAGCATGCTGTCGCGCTGCGCCTCGGTCAGCTTGGCCCAGTACTCGTCTTCATAGCTCCGCTGCGCGACGATGCCGCGCGGGCGGGAGGGCAGCAGCTCGCGCAGCGCCAGCACCTGGTCGGGATCGAAGGACATGCCGACCGCGGGGCCCTGATAGGACGCCAGCACCTCGGCCATCCGCTTCACCAGCTTGCGGTCGCCGTCAAAATGGCTCTTCACCTCAATCACCAGCGGCACCCGGCCGCCAACCATGGCGCAGAGGTCGGACAGCGACATCATCCGCTCGTCCGTGTCCTTGAACCTGATCGCCCTCAGCTCCGCCGCGGTCCTCTCGATCACCTCGCCGGTGGCCTCGGTGAGGCGGCCGAGCGCATGGTCGTGATGGACCATGGCCTCGCCGTCGGCCGAGAGCTGGATGTCGACCTCGATCGAGAAATTGCCTGCGATCGCAGCCTGGACCGCGCCCGGCATGTTCTCGACGATTCCGCGGGAAATGTCGTGCAGGCCGCGATGGGCGACCGGCCGGGCTGTCAGCCAATCAGGGGCGCGCATTCGGGTCAGGTGACCTCGAACACACCCTCGACCTCCACAGCCGCATCCGCGGGGAGTGAGGCGACGCCGACGGTGGTGCGGGCATGGCGGCCCTTGTCACCGAAGGTGGCAACCATCAGGTCGGAGGCTCCGTTGAGCACCTTCGGCCCGTCCAGGAAGTCCGGCGCCGAGTTGATGAAGCCGCCGAGGCGTACCACGCGCACGACCTTGTCGAGGTCGCCGAGGGCCGCCTTGACCTGGGCCAGCAGGTTGACGGCGCAGCCGCGCGCGGCCGCGGCACCTTCTTCGATCGAGACGCCGGCACCCAGCTTCCCCTTGGCGATCAGCTTGCCCGCGGGATCGAAGCAGACTTGGCCGGAGACGAACAGCAGATTGCCGGTGCGCACGAACGGCACGTAGTTGGCCACGGGGGTGGGCGCCTCGTGCAGCTTGATGCCCTGTTCCGCCAGTTTCTGCTCGACCGTGCCCGCCATCTTCGACCTCGTTGTCCAAAAATCATCCACCCCGGGCGCGTCCCATCGGCGGCCCGGGCGCGCCCTGTTTCGCCCATCGTGCCGCCACATGCAAGCAACCCCGGCGGGCTGCGTTTTGTTGAGGCAGGGCAGGAGGTTCAGGGCGAGGGCCGCAACTTTACGTGAAACGGCCTCAGTTGCGACGCAATGGAACGGTCATTAAAATGTCGAATCTGCGCTTCCCAAGGACGCATCTTCAAGGAACAGACATGATGCACCTTTTCCGGACTTCGCTCGGTGTGATGGCGCTCGCGGCGGCCGCTTGTGGCCCCGGCGGCGGGGCGCTGGCCGCCAACGGTCCGTTCCTCGCGCATCAGGCGCTCTATGACCTCAGCCTCGTCAAGTCGCGCTCCAATTCGGTCAACAGCGCGCGCGGCCGCATCCTCTACAATTTCACCGGAAGCTCCTGCGAGGGCTACACCTCCGAATTCCGCCAGGTCTCCGAGCTCGACAGCGGCGAGGGCAAGATCACGCTCAGCGACCTCCGCTCCAACTCCTGGGAGGACGCCGCGGGAAAAAGCTACCGTTTCAAGATCGAGACGCGGATGAACGAGGCCGACGCCGGCCGGGTCGACGGCTCGGCCGAGCGCGACGGCGACCACATCAACGTCAAGCTCAAGCTGCCGGCGCCGAAGAGCTTTACGCTCGACGGCAAGATCGTGTTCCCGACCGAGCAGATCCAGCGCATCATCGCCGCCGCCAAGGACGGCAAGTCGCTGCTCGAGCTGTCCGTCTATGACGGCTCCGACGACGGCCAGAAGGTCTACAACACGCTGACCGTGATCGGCCAGCCGATCCCCGCCGACCGTGCCTCCTCGACCGATCCGTCCACCACGGACGAGCACATGAAATCGCTCAAGCGCTGGCCCGTCACCGTCAGCTATTTCGACCGCGACGCCCAGCAGAAGGAAGGCGAGCAGACGCCGATCTATGCAATGGCATTCGAGCTCTATGAGAACGGCGTCTCGCGCCAGCTCGTGCTCGATTACAATGATTTCGTCATCTCGGGCGCGATGGGCAAGTTCGACGTCAAGGACAGCAAGCCCTGTAATTGAACGTCGATCGTCATTCCGGGGCTCGCGAAGCGAGAACTATGGTGCGCAATTGCGCACCTGAGAATCTCGAGATTCCGGGTTCGGTCCTGCGGACCGCCCCGGAAGGACGGCGAGAGTTGTTTGTCGGCTCTCACTCCGTGTCGTCATTGCGAGCGCAGCGAAGCAATCCAGAATCTCTTAGAGGAACGATTCTGGATTGCTTCGTCGCAAGAGCTCCTCGCAATGACGGGCTGGCCCTCAGCTCCCTCTCCCGCTACGCTCTCTCCCAACCACAAACCTCCGGGAGCCAGCTCCATGCCCAAGCTCGACCATCTCCGCCCCAGCGGCCTGCACCACAATCCGGCCTATTCCCACGTCGTCACCGCCACGGGCGCGCGGACGATCTACATCTCGGGCCAGGTCTCGACCGACGAGGAGGGGCGGATCGTCGGCGAGGGCGATATCGCCGCGCAGACGACGCAGGTGATGCAGAATCTCGGCCTGGCGCTGAAAGCTGCCGGCGCGAGCTACGCCAACATCGTCAAGATCACGACCTTCGTGGTGAACTACAAGCCGGAACTGCGCCCGATCATCGGCAAGGCCCGCTCCGCCTTCTTCGAAGGCATGGAGCCGCCGGCCTCCACCCTCGTCGGTGTCTCCGCGCTCGCCGCGCCGGAATGGCTGATCGAGATCGAGGCGGTGGCGGTCGCGGATTGAGGTGCGGACGGAATGACTTTGCAGAATTCCATTCGGATCGCTGCTGCCTTGATGAGCAGGAGCGATGGGCGCGTCCTGCTGGTCAGGAAGAAGGCTACCGAAAGCTTCATGCAGCCCGGAGGAAAGATCGAGATCGGCGAGCATCCGCAGGACGCGCTGAGGCGCGAATTGTCGGAGGAGCTCGGGATCGATATCGATCCGAGCGAGATGACCTATGTCGGGCGATACACTGCGCCTGCCGCGAATGAGCCGGGCCGGCAGGTCGATGCGGAAGTATTCCGCATCGTCATTGCGCATCCGGTCGCTCCGGGAGCCGAGATCGAGGAGATTCTCTGGCTCGATCCGTCCACGCCCGGAGCTGTCAAACTCGCGCCTTTGACGCGGGACAACCTACTTCCGCTGTGTTCGTGAATCCCGTAGCCCGGATTGCGCTTCGCTCCACCCGGGCTACGAGTGCTTCGCTTTGGACATCTCCCGCAGAACGGCCATCGCCTCATCGGCCTGGTCGACAGCCACAAAGAGATGGTCGTGGTGGAAGGCCGAAACGGCATTCACGCTGATGCCGGCTTCGGCCAGTCGCGCCGTGATAGCCGCCAGAAAGCCCACCGCATCGAGTGCGGAGTGAACCGTCAGGGTGATCGGGCGCGATGCAAACGCGTAGCGTAAGCCTGATGCCTCGGCTTCTTCGCGTGGGATCACCAGCGTCGTTCCTTCCTGCTCGCGGAACGTCAGCAGTGGGTTGACCGCTGCGGGAATGGGCTCGTTGGGCGGGATCGTGCAAAACACGAAGGCGCCGGGCTGCATCTCCGGCTTCATGTTTTTCAACAGCACGCTGAGGTCGCGTTCGCCTGTCACGGTGCCAGCTCCTGGGCGGGCGGGATCGTTTGAGCCCTTGCGAAGCTATCGGCGCCGGAAGCCGTTGGAGTCACGGTCAACATACCTTTGTATATCTCTTGCAATCCTTCTCATACGCTGACCTTACGCTGGTACAATTGAGCGACGGCGGGAGATTCTTACAATTTGAGTCCACTCGGGTCACTGCGAGGAAGCTCAAATGAACGTCATCATTCGAAAGCTCAACGGCCTGTGGCACCTCGTCGTCGGGTCTTGTCAGATCCGAACTCCGTTCCTGGAGACTCAGGATCGGCAGTTGGTCGTTCAGTATGCCCGGCGCGTCTATCCGGGTGCGCGGATCTTCGAACGCGACTGAATTGAGCAGGACTCGATCACTCCTGCTGTCCTGTTTCGGGACCATCATACGCGATGCCACGAATGACGGCGGAGTTGCCGAACTTCTTGCGCAGACTGTCCACCGCGCGCTCGGCGTGGGCGGCGCGGCGGTCGAGCATGTCGGTGTCGTCGGCGGGCGAGCCTTCGCGCAGTGCGCTGACGCCGGCGCCCATCAGGCGGAAGGCGGTACCGTCGATCTCCTTGGCCAGCATCTCGCGGCAGATCGAAAAGATCTTTGCGGCGAGCTGCGTTGGCGCTGCGATCGACTGCGAGCGCGTGCGCTGGCGGAAGTCGGCGGTCTTCAGCTTCAGCGTGACGGTCGAGCCGGCAAGCTCGCTGCTCTTCAGCCGCGACGACGTCTTCTCGCAGAGCCGCCAGAGAATCTTCTCCAGCGTCGCGAAATCGCGGATGTCGGTCTCGAAGGTGGTTTCGCTGGAAATCGTCTTGGCGCCCCGATCGGGCTCGACGCGGCGGTCGTCGATGCCGCGGGCAAGCCGCCACAGCCGGCGGCCGTCGCTCGGAAATTGCCGCATCATCTCGATCTCGTCGGCCTTCTGAAGATCGGCGATGATGCGGAAGCCGCGCTGCACCAGGCGTTCCTGCGTCGCAGGACCGACGCCGAAGATGAAGCCGACCGGCCTCGAAGCCAGCATCAAACGCGCTTCCTCCTGATCGAGTGCGGCAAAGCCGCGCGGCTTGTCGAGGTCGGAGGCGATCTTGGCCAGGAACTTGTTGCAGGAGAGGCCGACCGAGACGCTGATGCCGATGTCGCGCTCGATGTTGCGCGCAAACCGCGCCAGCACCTTGGCCGGGATCATGCCGTGGACCCGCTCGGTGCCGGAGAGATCGAGGAAGGCCTCGTCGATCGAGAGCGGCTCGACCAGCGGCGTCAGCGCCTGCATGGCCTGGCGTACCTCGCGGCCGACGCGGACGTATTTCGCCATGTCGGGACGGATCACGATCGCGTGCGGGCAGGCATCGAGCGCCTTGAACATCGGCATCGCCGAGCGCACGCCATAGGTGCGTGCGATGTAGCAGGCGGCCGACACGACGCCGCGCTTGCCCCCGCCGATGATGACGGGCTTGTCGGCGATGTCAGGATTGTCGCGCTTCTCGACTGTCGCATAGAAGGCGTCGCAGTCGATATGGGCGATGGTCAGGCTCGAGAGCGCGCGGTGGCGGACGAGGCGAGGGGAACCGCAAGCCGAGCAGCGCCGCACGCCCATATCCAGATCGACCAGGCAATCCCGGCAGAAGCAGCGGGGCCCGGCCGGGTCGGAGACGGTCACGGCACGTCGCGCTCCCAGGTCCGGTCGCCGAGCGCGTCGCCCAGCACCTGCCGCGCCGCGGCAACGTTGGTCGGATGCAGCTCCGAGGCCGTGGCAAAGGCCTTCACGGTCGCGTCATCGCGCAGCACGAAATCGAGTACGCTGAGGAGGAAATTGGGGTCCGAGGCGGCGTTCCGAAGGGTCTCCGGGCCGACACCTGTCTCGGCCAGGAACAGGCCCAGCCGCTCGGGCTCGCCCGCGACAAAGGACAATGCCTGAATCGCAACGATTTCAGCGACTTCGCGGGGGTTGTGAACAGGCTTTTTCAAGGGCCCAGTTTGCCTTTCCGTTAACTTTCAGTGTCTACTTTGGAATATGCCCGAGTCTCGCGCCTGAGTCTTGCGACGCCCGACAAGCAACTGGAAACCACATCGCAGAAAGTGGCCCCTCGGGTTTAACGAAACTAGAGCGAATCTGAGGCTAGTTTGAATCCAGTTTTCGAAGCGCCGGGGAGCGGCGCCTGAGGCGTCACATGTATCGGGCTTCGTGCCAATCAGGAGGACGGGATGGCTAAGACCGTCCTGATCGTGGAAGACAACGAGCTCAACATGAAGCTCTTCCGCGACCTGTTGGAGGCGCACGGTTACCAGACCACGGGCACCAGCAACGGCTACGAGGCGCTGGATCTCGTTCGGAAAATGCGGCCCGACCTCGTGCTGATGGATATCCAATTGCCGCAGGTCTCGGGCCTGGAGGTGACGCGCTGGATCAAGGACGATCCGGAGTTGCGCTCCATTCCCGTCGTCGCGGTCACGGCCTTCGCGATGAAGGGCGACGAAGAGCGCATCCGCGAGGGCGGCTGCGAAGCCTATTTGTCCAAGCCGATTTCGGTCGGCAAGTTCATTGAGACGGTCCGGCGTTTTATCGGATAGGAAGTGAGTTCAAAGTGTCCGCGCGTATCCTGGTTGTCGATGACGTTCCTGCCAACGTCAAACTCCTCGAGGCCCGGCTTTCCGCCGAATATTTCGACGTGATGACCGCCTCGAACGGCACCGAGGCGCTGGCGATCTCCCGCCGCGCCGAATGCGACATCATCCTGCTCGACGTGATGATGCCCGACATGGACGGCTTCGAGGTCTGCCGCCGTCTGAAGACCGATCCGGCGACGCACCACATCCCCGTCGTGATGGTGACGGCGCTCGACAGCCCGTCCGACCGCAACCGCGGGCTGGAAGCGGGCGCCGACGATTTCCTGACCAAACCCGTCTCCGACGTCGTGCTGATCGCACGCGTGCGCTCGCTGACGCGGCTGAAGATGATGACCGACGAGCTGCGCATGCGCGCCATCACCTCGCTCGAGATCGGCATGCAGGCGCCGGAGCGCACTGCGGTCGCCGACACCGGCAAGGGCGGCCGCATCCTGCTGGTCGACGACCGCCAGTCCTCCTATGAGCGGCTGGCGAGCCTGCTCGCCGCCGAGCACACCGTCGATGTCGAGCCGAACCCGACCGAAGCGCTGTTCCACGCCGCCGAGGGCAATTACGACCTGCTGATCGTCTCGCTCGACCTCAACAATTTCGATGGCCTCAGGCTGTGCAGCCAGGCGCGCTCGCTGGAGCGCACGCGCCACGTGCCGATCCTGGCGATCGCGGACCCCGAGAATTCGACGCGGCTGCTCCGCGGCCTCGAGATCGGCGTCAACGACTACCTGCTGCGACCGATCGACAAGACCGAGCTGCTGGCGCGCGCCCGCACCCAGATCCGCCGCCGCCGCTACACCGATCATCTGCGCGACAACGTGCAGAATTCGATCGAGATGGCGATCACCGACGCGCTCACCGGCCTGCACAATCGCCGCTACATGGAGAGCCATCTGGCGACGCTCGCCGAGCAGGCCGCAACCCGCGGCAAGCCGCTCGCGCTGATGATCCTGGACATCGACTATTTCAAGTCGATCAACGACAATTACGGCCACGATGCCGGCGACGACGTGCTGCGCGAATTCGCGGTGCGCGTGCGCAAGTCGATCCGCGGCATTGATCTCGCCTGCCGCTATGGCGGCGAGGAGTTCGTCATCGTGATGCCGGAGACCGATCTCCACGTTGCCGGCATGGTCGCCGAGCGCCTGCGCCGCTCGATCGCGGGCGAGCCGTTCGCGATCCACAAGGGCACCAAGCGCATCGAGGTCACGATCTCGATCGGCCTCACAACGCTGGAGCAGAAGGGTGAGGCGGTCGCCGACGTCCTCAAGCGCGCCGATACCGCGCTGTATCGCGCCAAGCACGACGGCCGCAATCGCGTGGTCTCGCAGGCGGCGTGAGGGCGGCTCGCACAAAAGTCGCGAAAACAACCCTATGCACAGTAGCCGGCGCTAGCCGGATCAAGGGCTTATGCGGGTAGCAAACAGGCTTGCGCCTGCAGCGGCGCCATTTGACCCGTCGGGCAAAACAGGGGCATATTGGTATCGTCGGGTAGTGGGACAAATACTGCGGCCACATACTCAGTGTCGTCCCGGCGGAGGCCGGGACCCATAACCCCAGGGAGGGGTTGTGGTGCGAGCAGGTAACTCCGAGTCTTCGCCAAACATTTGCCTGTGGTTATGGGTCCCGGCCTTCGCCGGGACGACAGTGTTTATTGTGGCGCGGGCTTGCGTCCCTTTGTCGGCTTCGCACCATCCCCCACATCCACCCCGGCATTCCGCAGCAGCACCTTCGCCGCTTCCTTCGCGGCACGCGCCATCGCGGGGTCGTCGCGCACGAGGTCCTGGGCGATGGAGCCGTCGACGAGCAACACGAGCTGAGTTGCCAGCGCGTCCGCATCGGCAACACCGAGCTCGTTGAGCCGCTCGCGAAACCAGACGCGGCGGCTTTCCTTGAAGGCGACCGCGATCTTCCTCACCGCGCGGTCCTTTGGGCCGAGCTCGGCCACCGCATTCACGAACGGGCAGCCGCGAAAATCCTTCGCCGCAAAACGGCGCTCCAGCGAATCGAAGGTGGCGAGGATCTGCTCGGCCGGCGGCTTGTCGGAGGGGCGCGGAGCTACGAAACGGCGCTCGAGGTAAGCCGCGATCAGCGCGTCCTTGGAGGGGAAGTGGTTGTACAGCGTGCGCTTGGAGATGCCGATCTCGGCCGCGATGGTGTCGACGCCGATGGCGCGAATGCCTTGCAGATAGAACAGCTTGTCGGCGGTCTCGAGGATCCGCTCCTTCATCGTCTGTGGGGTCGTCGGGGGAGCCATGCAGCAGCGCGCGTCCTGTTCGCTTGACAGCGTGCACCTTTTCATAGCCTAAGTACACAGGTCTGTGTAACTAAAATCAACTGATATTGCAGACGTCGGCGCTCGCGCCGCGCCCACGAGGGAGAAGAAACATGCCCCTGTTGCAGGTCCTGCGGCCGACATTGCCCATCCTGATCGGCGCCTCGATCATGCTGACGCTAAGCATGGGGTTGCGGCAGAGCCTCGGCATCTTCATGCAGCCGCTGACTCACGGCATCCACATTTCGATCTCGGATTTCACGCTGGCGCTCGCCGTGCAGAACCTCGCCTGGGGCTTTCTCCAGCCGCTCGCCGGCGCGATGACGGTGCGCTACGGCTTCCGCCCGATCATGATCGTCGGCTCGCTGATGTACATCGCAGGCCTCATTCTGATGGCGACCGCGGGCGGGCTCGTCAGCATCATGATCGGCGCCGGCGTGCTGATCGGCACCTCGCTCGCCTGCACCGCGGCGGCGATCGCGATGTCGGTGGCCGCGCGCGCTGTGCCCGAGACCGTCCGGTCCACCGTGCTCGGCATCGTCTCCGGCGCGGGCTCGCTCGGCGCGCTGCTGTCCGCGCCGATCGGGCAGTTGCTCAACGAAGGCTTTGGCTGGCGCATCGGGCTCGCCGGCTTCGTCATCATGTCGGTGCTGATGATCCCTGCGGCCTGGTATGCGGGGCGTGTCGACAAGGTCCCGCTGCCGAAGCCGGCCGCCGACGACATCGGCGACGCCACGGCCGCATCGGTGGCGACGGCCGCGTTCGGCAACGCCTCCTTCGCGGTGATGACCTGCGCCTATCTCGTCTGCGGCATGCAGCTCGTGTTTCTCACGACGCACCTGCCGTCCTACCTCGCGATCTGCGGCCTCGATCCGATGCTGAGCGCGCAGACGCTCGGCATGATCGGCGGCTTCAACGTGCTGGGCTCGCTGTTCTTCGGCTGGGCCGGCCAGCGCTGGAATAAGCTCGCGCTGTTAGGGGGCATCTACATCCTGCGCTCGCTGGCGCTCGCCTGGTACTTCATGCTGCCGGCGACGTCGTTCTCGACGCTGCTGTTCGGCGCCATCATGGGCTTCCTGTGGATGGGAGTAGGGCCGCTGGTGGCAGGCGCGGTCGCCGAGATGTTCGGCCTGCGCTGGCAGGCGATGATCCAGGGCCTCGCCTTCATGAGCCACCAGATCGGCAGCTTCCTCGGCGCCTACGGCGGAGGGGTGCTCTACGACGCGCTCGGCTCCTACACCATGGCCTGGCGCATCGGCGTCGCGCTCGGTCTTGCCGGCGGCATCGTGCAGGTGGCGTTCGCGCTGATCCGGCCGTCGCAGCCGCCGGTGCTGCGGACGGCGTAGCCGGGGCGGGGACTCGTGAGCGACGGTTTGGGGGGATGCGGATGTCGCCGCTCGCAACCCGAAGCCGACACAACGGCGCAAGCCGAGGGGCTGTCGGTTCGGCGCCTCTGAGGATCTCACGGAAATGAGCTGTAGCTGCGCAGCCGATTGCAGCGCCTGCAGGGCGATTGCTGCTTAACGGAGACGTCGCCGCCAGTCGCTCGGTGTCACGCCGGCGAGTTTTCTGAACGCCGCGGCAAAGGCGGTTTGGGAGGCGTACCCGAGCGCCGCTGCGATCGAGACGACCGAATCGTCAGTATCGCGCAGCATGTTCATGGCTTGCTCGAGTCGGTACTGGCGGAGCCAGGCATGCGGCGAGAGCCCTGTGCTTTCCTTGAAGGCACGACAGAAATGGAAGCGTGACAGGCCGGCATCCGAAGCAAGCATCGCGAGAGAGACATCGGAATCGCTCTCCGAGCGCAGGCGATCGATCGCGCGGCGGAGGGCTGTTGGCGACAGCCCGCCGATCAGTGCCTGGATCGCGGTAGGCGAACCGACGTGCGCGGCCAAGATGCGGGTGGCCAGGAGATCTGTCAGTTGATGTCTGAACAAGGCATCCAGGGCCGCATTGCCGTCCAGTGCATCCGCTGCACTCAGCAGCAGGCGGGATGTGATGGGATCGGGATGCCCCGTTCGCTCCATGAGGTCGCCAGGTGCAGCCGCGCGGGCTTCCCGGGCAACACGATCGAGCGTCGTGTGGGGGAGGTAGAGCTGAACGACATTGATGTCCCCGGCAATGTCCCATCGGGCGCTTGAGCCCGCCGGAATGATCGTCACCACGCCGGAACGGGCCGTTCCGATCGCGACCGACTTGCCGGCGCGCCGCTCAAGTCGCTGCACGCCGCACGGGTAAGTCATGACGACATGATTGGCCATGGGTTCAACGACGTCATGCAGGGCGCCATGTTTCCAATGGGCGATGGCGCCGCCCAACGGATCGGAGGCCATACGAATTGGCGCGGTCTTGAGGACCCGCGCCATCTCCACATCGGCCGGGCGGAGCTCGGGAACCGGAACGTCCCTCGGGTGCGCCGCCGGCGAGAACAGAGCCGCCAAGGGATCGTGCAAGATGGTTTTGTTCATGGGCTTGTGCTCGACATTGTCGTGCGCCGTCCTATCCGATGGCGAACAAGCTAAGCCCAACCGTCGCGAATGGCCCGTCATGCGTTGTGAAATGTTGTTAGGGGGCGTCAGTCCTTCCCCTTGGTAGTGTGAGGACTGCACGGCAATTTCCCGACCGTTGGCCTGACGCGGGACCTTGGCCTAAAATGTGGTCCGGAGCATGGGCACAATGCGACGGTTCCAATGACGACGCACGGCAAGGAAGTCCTGTCGTTCGGGCCGTTTCGCCTGACTGCAAGCGAACGGTTGCTCACCAAAGACGGAGTTCCCGTCGACTTGGGCGCACGCGCCTACGAAATTTTGACCGCTCTTGTCTCCACGCCGAATGAAGTCATCAGCAAGAAAGACCTTCTGTCGCTGGTCTGGCCCAACGTCACGGTCGAAGAGGGCAGCCTGCGCGGTCAAATGGCCAGCCTGCGCAAGATGCTCGGCGACGGAAAAGACGGCGCGCGATACATAACGACCGTGGCCGGTCGAGGCTACTGCTTCGTAGCGCCAGTCTCACGGTCGCTCGGGGAGCCCGAGGCGGCATCAGCTGCCGCTGAGAGCTTTCGAAACGCCAACCTGCCTGTCCGTCCCGCAGGATTGATCGACCGGGAAGATGATCTGCAAAGGGTCGCCGCCCAACTGGAAGTGGCGCGCTTCGTCACGGTGGTCGGCCTCGGAGGCGTCGGCAAGACCACGCTCGCGACCGCGCTCGGGCACCACCTGATTGAGGCATTCGGGGGCGCGGTGCTGTTTGTCGATCTGAGCATGTTGAGCGATTCACGGCTGGTGACGAGTACCGTCGCATCCATGCTGGGACTATCGGTGCGATCGGACGACGCTACGCCGAACCTGATCGCCTATCTTCGGGACAAGCGGGTCCTGTTGATCCTCGACACCTGCGAACATCTGATCGAGTCGGTAGCGACCTTCGCGTCGTGCGTCTTCAGAGAGACCCCGCAAGTCCACATACTCGCGACCAGCAGAGAAGCGCTACAGGTTGATGGGGAGCAGATCTATCGACTGGAGCCGTTGGCATGCCCGCCAGACGACGCGATGCCAACGGCGGCAATTGCGCGATCGTTCCCAGCTACGCAGCTGTTCGTCGAACGCGCAGCGGCGAGCGGCGCCCGGTTGGATCTCGACGATGCAGACGCGCCAATCGTGGTCGGTATCTGCCGGAAGCTGGACGGCGTGGCATTGGCCATAGAGCTGGCAGCAAGGCGCGTCGAGGCCTATGGATTGCGCGATACGGCGGCTCTGCTCGACCAGCGCTTGACCTTGTTGTGGCTGGGTTCGCGCACCGCGCCGCCGCGTCATAAGACTTTGCAGGCAACGCTGGACTGGAGCTACCGGTTGCTTTCCAGCGTCGAGCGGCTGGTACTTCGCCGGCTGGCCGTGTTCGTCGGACATTTCACGCTGGACGCAATGCTCGCGGTGGTCACAAGCGTCAACGTCGACCAGACCGCCGTCCTTGGCGCGATCGACAGCCTCATTGCCAAGTCGATGGTTACGACCCGCCCGATCGGAGCCATGATGCGCTATCGGCTGCTTGATACGACGCGCACTTACATTCTCGGGACGGAAATCACCGATCCGGAGGTTGCCGATCTGGCCGTGCGCCACGCAAACTACTTTCGGCGCTGGTCGGAGCAGGCGGGAAGGGAATGGGCAGCGTTGTCGAGCGGCGCTGAAAGGGAGGCGCACCTTGCCGACCTCAACAATGTCCGGGCGGCGTTGGAATGGTGTTTTGGCGAGGGCGGCGATCCCGAAATCGGGATCAAGCTGGCGGCAGCCGCAGCGCCTGTCCTTTTGGCGATGTCGCTGTTGTCCGAATGCTATCGCTGGTCGCAGCACGCAATCGTCGCGCTGGAAGGCAGGACCCGCGGCGAACCGGAGGAGATGCAGCTCCAGGCAAACCTCGGGGTTGCGTCAATGCACATGAACGGGCCGAGCGACGCAGCGCGTGCGGCGTTGGACCGAAGCCTCGCGATTGCGGAGGCAGGCGGCAACGTGCTCAGCCAAGTTGGAATTCTCGGCACGCTGTCGATGTTCTGCACGCGCGACGGCGAATTCAAGACTGCGCTGGATCATGCAAGGCGCGCGCGGACGGTTGCCGGGGCCGCCGAGGACCCTCACGCGATGGCCCTGGCCCAATCGGCCGTGGGCAGGGCGCTCCACTTCATCGGTGAGCACGGCAGCGCCCGGTCGGAGCTCGAGGCTGCGCTCCAGCATTGGTCGCACGCCCAGCGGGCCTATCTTGGGTTCGATGACCGTATCCTGGTTGGCCTCGGCCTTGCGCGGGGCCTATGGGTGCAGGGGCATCCCACCAAGGCCGCGGTCCGCGCGCGCGAGACAATCAAAGACGCGGAATCCAGCACCAATCCCGCATCGCTTGCTGTCGCTCTTGCCTGGGCTCCGGACGTATTCGTCTGGAACGGCGATCTCGCAAGCGCCGAAGCACATGCTGACCGCCTGGTGGCGCATGCCCGGTCCCATTCCCTGGGCCCCTATCTTCATGTTGGCTACGGGTACAAAGGCATCCTCGCGATCCGTCGTGGCGATGCAAGGGGCGGCGTCGACACACTTCGCGGTTGCCTGAAGCACTGCCACGCGATGCACTACGAGGTGCGCAACACGGAGTTCAACATTCTCCTGGCGCAAGGGCTCCTCGCAATCGAACAGGTCGGCGAAGCCATAAGATTGGTCGACGACACGATCAGCCGGGCCGAGGAGAATGGAGATCTCTTCTTCATGCCAGAAGCGTTGCGTGTCAGGGGATGCGCCGTCCTGGCTATGCCGACCCGGGTTGACGATGCGGAACGCTGGTTCAAGCAGTCGCTCGAATTGAGCCGTCGCCAAGGCGCGCCCGCCTGGGAGTTACGCACCGCAATCGATCTGGCTGCGCTGTTGGCGGGTCGAGGGCAACCTGACGATGCCTGCGGGCTGTTAAGGCCCGTGTTCGAGCAATTCACGGAAGGCCTGGAGACGGCAGATCTGGCAGCTGCCGGCCGCCTGTTGGCGTCCCTGGTCGGCAGGACGAACTCGTGATGGAGACGGCCGTTGGCGCCGACTGCTGGCGCCAACGTTGGAATCGGACGGCTTCAACGTGGCGACCCGCGGCAAGCGCGGGCCGACATCCGGGGCTGAGTTCAAGCGGACGGGACTAGCGCGGACGCCCCGACCGCTTGAGTTCTGCGACCTTAAACCTGTTGCCGGCGGCCAGGCTGCTGCAGAACCAGTGGGCTCTGTTTCGATTCTCGCCCAGGAACACCTTCGTCTCGACGCAATTCTCGTAGGACGTATGGGTGATGGTGTCTCGGCACGTTGGCGAGAAAGGTCCATAATCTATGTTGCCGCCCGACTCGCTACAGCCAATCCAGGGCTCCTTGCCGTGTGGGAAACTTGATGCACAGCCCCCGTTGCAGCTGCTGGCGACTTTCTCCAGGCTGGCCTCCCCATCACTGAACCCGGTGCATACGAAGGCGTCCGTGCGGTTGACGATGACGTTTGAACGGTTGACGCAGTCCGGCGCGATGATGCCCCGGTGTTTGCCGCCCGCTGCGGCGCCGGTGGCTTCGTCAATTGCTTCGGTGCATCGACCGTGACGGGGGGAAGTGTGGCGGCGGAGCCGGTCGGGATCTGCGACGCGGCGGGACCGCACACCAGGACGGTTGACAAGACAGCGACAGTTGAAGGCACGACAAGGCTTGATGACAATCTCATGACCATGTCCTTCCCAAATCCGGGACGGAAATGCCGTTCCGGTAAGTGCACGGTAACATACATTCCGGATCGGGCAACCGAGGGTTGAGCGGATGTCTGCCGGTGGCCCGCGGCCGAGATGGCAGCCATGCAGAACGCGGAATGCTCGCGCCGTCATTGCGAGCCACCGGCCGCGCAAAGCGCGGCGCGATGACAGGCTCCGCGAGGCAATCCAGGGTGCCTCTGCAGAACGACTGGATTGCTCCGCAATTTTGTCGCGAGCTCCTCGCAATGACGGCGTGGAGAAGGAGTAGCGCGTCAGCTTCAGTCTCGCGCTCCGGACCCAGCGCCACAGCGCCCGCGCGTTGCCGCGCGCCCGGGACACGACAGACAAAATAAAAACGGGGCCATGAGGCCCCGTCAAAAGTCCGTAGCGTATCCCGCGATCTTACTTGATCTTCTTACTTGATCTTGGCTTCGCGGAATTCGACGTGCTTGCGCGCGACCGGGTCGTACTTCTTCTTGACCAGCTTGTCGGTCATGGTGCGCGAATTCTTCTTGGCGACGTAGTAGAAGCCGGTGTCGGCCGAGGACACGAGCTTGACCTTGATGGTGACCGCTTTGGCCATGTTCAGAACCTCAGAAATGAAGGGAATCTGGAGCCGGCCAAACGGCCCGCGTTGGCCGGCAACCTAGCCAGAAACCGCCTGATGTCAAGGTTTTACACCCTGAAAACCACCCAAATCGGGCCCATTACGCCTCGAAGAAACGGTTTTTCGGC
Source organism: Bradyrhizobium sp. 1200_D9_N1_1 (assembly GCF_052075915.1). Taxonomy (NCBI): domain Bacteria; kingdom Pseudomonadati; phylum Pseudomonadota; class Alphaproteobacteria; order Hyphomicrobiales; family Nitrobacteraceae; genus Bradyrhizobium; species Bradyrhizobium sp. 1200_D9_N1_1. The sequence goes on from NZ_CP197226.1 coordinate 4,273,827, forward strand.
CGCGGCAGGCCCAGATTCTCCCTCAAAGTGGCCCCTTCATACTCTTTGCGGAAAATCCCGCGCCGCTGGAGCTCCGGGACCACCTTGTCGACGAAATCGTCGAGGCCGGCGGGCAGGAACGGGAACATGATGTTGAAGCCGTCGGAGCCGCGCCCGACCAGCCATTCCTCCATCTGGTCGGCGATGGTCTTAGGCGTTCCGACAAAGGCCAGCCCGCCATAGCCGCCGACGCGCTGGGCGAGCTGGCGGACGGTGAGCTTTTCGCGGGCGGCGAGGTCCACCATGCGCTGCCTGCCGCTCTTGCTGGCGTTGGTCTCGGGGATCTCCGGCAGAGGCCCGTCCGGGTCGAAGCCCGACGCATCGGTGCCGAGGATGACGGAGAGCGAGGCGATGGCGCTGTCGTAATGCACGCGGCTGTCGAGCAGCGCGCGCTTCTCCTTGGCTTCATCGACGCTGTCGCCGACCACGACGAAGGCGCCGGGCAGGATCTTGAGATGTTCAGGGTCGCGGCCGACCTTCGCCATGCGGCCCTTGATATCGGCGTAGAGCTTTTGCCCGTCGGCGAGGCTGCCGCCGCCGGTGAACACGGCCTCCGCCGTCTCGGCCGCAAGCTGCCTGCCGTCTTCGGAGGCACCGGCCTGCACGATCACCGGCCAGCCCTGCACCGGGCGGGCGATGTTGAGGGGGCCGCGCACCTTCAGGTATTTGCCGTTGTGGTCGAGCGTGTGCATCTTCGAGGGCTCGAAGAACAGCCCGCTCTCGACATCGCGCACGAAGGCATCGTCGGCGAAGGAATCCCACAGGCCGGTGACGACGTCGTAGAACTCGCGGGCGCGCTTGTAGCGCTCGGCGTGCTCCATGTGATCTTCGAGCCCGAAATTCAGCGCGGCGTCCGGGTTCGAGGTGGTGACGATGTTCCAGCCCGCGCGGCCGCCGCTGAGATGGTCGAGCGAGGCGAAGCGGCGCGCGACGTGATAGGGCTCGTCAAAGGTGGTCGAGCCGGTCGCGATCAGGCCGATCCGCTCGGTGACGGCCGAGAGCGCCGACAGCAGCGTGAACGGCTCGAACGACGTCACGGTGTGGCTGCGCTTGAGCGCGTTGATCGGCATGTTCAGCACGGCGAGGTGATCGGCCATGAAGAAGGCGTCGAACTTGCCGGCCTCGAGCTTCCTGATCAGCGTCTTGATGTGGCCGAAATTGAAATTGGCGTCCGGCCAGGCCCCCGGATAGCGCCAGGCGCCGGTGTGGATGCTGATCGGGCGCATGAACGCGCCAAGCTTGAGTTGCCGTTGTGCCATCGCCCCGTATCCGTTCTGGGTGTCGTTGGGGAAAGACATAGGCATGAGTGGCAACTCCGCCATTGGGGGAGGCGGGAAGAATTTTTCGTATTTCGCGATCCACTCAGCACAATCCCGTCATTCCGGGGCGCCGCGTCAGCGGCCAGCCCCGGAATGGCGGTGAGGGAGTGGGCCGCCCATCGAACCAATCCGCTGCTCGCTCCGACCAAAGCCATGACCTCGTGAGGAGACCATCAATGGCAGGCGCGATGACAGTGGATGGCGGCATGGTCCGTATCGACCGGGCGATGCCCTGGGTTGGCCGGCTGCTGTCGTTGCCGCTACTGGCGGCCAGCGGTTATCTGCTGTGGAATGTCGCGCTCGGCCTGCGCCAGGATTTCTCCGGCTTCGGCCGGCTCGCCGATGATCTCGTGCCGGTGCTGGTGTTCACCGGCCTCGGGCTGCTCGTCGGCATCCCCGGCCTGATCCTGCTCACCTTCCGCTATTTCGTCGTGCTCAACGAGACGCTGCGCCAGATCGTCATCACCAGCCAGTTCGGCCCGCTGAACATTCGCAGGCATCGCAATCTCGCCGACTATCATTTCATCAGCATCACCGACGACTACGATGCGGATCTGACGACCTATGACGTCAATCTCTGCGGCAACAAGGGCACCGAGCCGATCAACCTGATGAGCTTCACCAGGCGCGAGGAGGCGGACAAGCTCGCGGGCGAGATCGGCCGCGTCCTCAAGCTGCCGGCGCGCGACTATGTCGGCACCGAGCCGGATAGCGACGACGCATGATAAGAATACTCGATCGGCTTAGCCCGGTTCATTTCTCCCTACGGGAGAGGTGAGCAGTCAGCTCAAAATATCCTTCTGCATCTTGCCGCCGTAGAAATGGAAGAACGGCACCGGCGCGTCGTGGCGGAGCGGGCCGGTGGCAAGGCGCGTGTCGAGCTCGTTGAGCACGTTGCGCGTCATCGGATGCAGATCGGCGAGCGGCTTCGAGCCGAGTTCGACCCAGACCAGCTCGACCAGCTCCGCATCCGCATGGATCACGCCCTCGACGCGATGGGTGATCGCGGAGGCATCCGCGGTGAAGAAGCGCGTGTCGAACCGCTTGACGCGACCGGGCGGGGTGATGGCGCGCGCGATCAGGAACAGGCCTGAGGGGTCGGGCAGCAGGCCCGCATCCGCAAACGGCTTCCAGGCGCTGTCGAGCTTGGGCGCTTTCCCCTCGGCCTTGCGCCCGAGGCAGAGGCCGGTCTCCTCGCAGGCCTCGCGGATCGCGGCGATCGCCAGCGATTTTGCGCGTGAGGCCGGCGTCTTCGGGCTGCCCTTGGCGAGGTTGGCTTCCAGCTCGGAGGTGATGGGGGCCGCACACGGCACACGGTAGTCGGCCTTGTCGACGCGGCCGCCGGGGAAGACGAACTTGCCGGGCATGAACACCACCTTGTCGTGGCGCTTGCCGACCAGGACTTTCGGAACGGCGCCGCTGCGATCGACCAGGATCAGTGTCGCCGCATCCTTCGGGCGGAAATAGGGATGATGGTCGGCTTCCTTGCCCTCGTGGATCTTTGCCTTCTCGGCTGCCTGCAACGTGTCCGTCATGTCCTCACCCAAACCGCTTCTTGCTTATTGCTTACACCGGCGGAATACCATCCGGAGGGTTGTCGTCAAAGCCGTGCATGCGCAGAGCCCATTGCAATCCGACCACGGCGCCCTTGACCGGCTGGAGCAGCGCGAGCGAGGCGAAGAACGTGAAGGGCAGGTAGGCCGCGAAGCTGAGCCAGACCGGCGTCGTGTAGTTGGTCTCGATCCAGAGGATGCCGGGCACCACGATGTGGCCGACGATGACGATGACGAGATAGGCGGGCAAATCGTCGGCGCGATGCGGCGTGAAGTCGAGGCCGCACGCCGAGCAATGATCAGCGGTCTTCAGGAAGGCGCGGAACAGTTTTCCTTCGCCGCAACGCGGGCAGCGGCCGCGAAAGCCGCGCTTCATTGCCGTCCAGACATCGCGCTTCTCGACGAGGCCGGTCTCGCGCGTCCAGATTTTCGGGGCCGTGCTCATCGTCACCATGCCTTGCCCTTCTGGCCTTTGCCCTTGTTCTTCTTGCCCTTGCCGGGCTTCTTCGGCTTCGCCGGCTTGTGCTTCTTCGCCGGACTGCGTCCGGGATGCGCCTTGAACGAGGGGCGGCGTTGCCGACCGGATGCCCTGCGGCCCTGCGGCGCGGTCTCGCCGCTTGACGACAGCAGCTCGAAGCGCAGCGCGCCCGCGATCGGAGCTGCTTCTATCAGACGGACGTCGACCACGTCACCCAGCTGATGCATGGCGCCGCTGCGCGTGCCGACGAGGGCATGGCGGCTCTCGTCATAGTTGAAATATTCCGTGCCAAGGGATCGGATCGGGATCAGGCCGTCGGCGCCGGTCTCGCTCAGCTTGACGAACAGGCCGGCGCGCGTGACGCCGGAAACGCGGCCCTGGAAGCTGGAGCCGATGCGGTCGGCGAGATGGTGCGCGATCAGCCGGTCCACGGTCTCGCGCTCCGCCTTCATCGCGCGCCGCTCGGTCACCGAGATGTGGGCTGCGACCTCGCCGAGCGTTTCCGGTGTCTCGGTGTCGGGCAGCGCACCTTCGCCAAGGCCGAGCGCGCGGACCAGCGCGCGGTGCACGACGAGGTCGGCATAGCGGCGGATCGGCGAGGTGAAATGCGCGTAGCGGCGCAGGTTCAGGCCGAAATGACCGTAATTCTCAGCGGAATATTCGGCCTGCGCCTGGGCGCGGAGCACGACTTCGCTCACCAGCGGGAAGTGGTCGTGGCCCTCGAGCTGGGCCAGCACGCGGTTGAACAGGGCCGGGCGCAGCGCGCCTGATTTGGCGAAGGGAACGTCGAGCGTCTCCAGAAACTCCGCGAGCGCGTGGACCTTCTCCAGCGTCGGCTCGTCGTGCACGCGGTAGATCAGCGGCAGCGACTTCTTCTCGAGCATTTCCGCGGCAGCGACGTTGGCGAGGATCATGAACTCCTCGATCAGCTTGTGCGCATCGAGACGCTCGGGAACGATGACGCGATCGACCGTGCCATCGCTCTTCAAGAGGATCTTGCGCTCGGGCAGATCGAGATTGAGCGGATCGCGCTCGTCTCTTGCGCGCTTGACGCAGGCATAGGCGGTGTAGAGCGGCCTCAGGATCGGATCGAGCAGGGGGCCGGTGGTGTCGTCAGGCCGGCCGTCGATCGCGGCCTGCGCCTGTGCGTAGTTCAGCTTCGCCGCCGAGCGCATCAGGATGCGGTGGAACGTATGCGAGCGCTTGCGGCCGTCCGGGCCGATCACCATGCGCACCGCCAGCGCGCCGCGCGGCTCGCCCGGCACCAGCGAGCAGAGATTGTTGGAGATGCGCTCCGGCAGCATCGGCACGACGCGGTCGGGGAAATAGACCGAGTTGCCGCGGTCGAGCGCATCGCGGTCGAGCGCGGTGCCCGGCCGCACGTAGAAGCTCACGTCGGCAATGGCGACGTTGACGATGAAGCCGCCCTTGTTGTTGGGATCGTCGTCGGCCTGCGCATGGACCGCGTCGTCATGATCTTTCGCATCGGGCGGATCGATGGTGACGAGCGGGACGTCGCGCCAGTCCTCGCGCCCCTTCAGGTTCGCCGGCTCCGCCGCTTCGGCTTCACGCTCTGCCGCGGGGCGGAATTGCAGGGGAATGTCGTGCGCGTAGATCGCGATCAGGCTGATCGCCTTCTCCGACTTGACCGAGCCGAGCTTCTCCTTCACGCGGCCTGAGGCGAGGCCAAAGGCGCGTGAGCGGACGATGTCGACGCTGACGAGGTCGCCGTCCTGGGCGCCCTGCGTGTCGGCCGCGGCAATGTTCAGCTCGCGGTCGGCAGATTTCTTGTCGACGGGAACGAGCCGTCCGCCGCCTTCGGGCAGACTGCGGAACACGCCGAGGATGCGGCTCTTGGCCTTGTCGAAGACCTTGATGATGTGGCCGCGATAGGCCGGGCCTTCGGTCTCGTCGATGCGCTCGACGCGCAGCAGGGCGCGGTCGCCGACGCCGGCGGCGGTGCCGGGCTTCGGCCGGCGCGGCATGACGATGAGGATTTTTGGCGGTTCGCCGCTTTCGACCTCGTCCCATTCGGTGGGGGAGGCGATCAGCTCGCCATCGGAGTCGCGGCCGGTGATGTCGGCGACCAGCGTCGACGGCAGGGTGTCCGGTTCCGAGACCTTGTGGCGCTTCTTCTTGATGGTCCCGTCGTCGGCGAGCTCGCGCAGCATGCGCTTGAGCTCGACGCGATCGGCGTTCTTCAGGCCGAACTCGCGCGCAATTTCGCGGGTGCCGACGTTTCCCTGATTTGCCTTGATGAAGGCGACGATGGCTTGCCTGTCGGGAAAGCCACGGTCATTCTTGCGTTTCACTTAACCTCTAATTCTTGCCGGCACTCTTCTTGGCCGGAGTGTTTGCAGGATTCTTGGTGGCGGCGGCCTTGGTCGGCGACGTCTTTGCAGTCGACGACACGGCGGCGCGCGCCTTGCTGGTGGATTCGGATTTGGTTGCGGCTTTCTTCGCGGCCGGTTTCTTGGGTTTGGGCGCGGCGTCATCGCCGCCGGCGGCCTTCGCCGCAGCCTTCTTGGCCTTGGCCGGCTTCGCCGCCTTCTTCGCCTTGGTCTTGCCGCCACCCTTGGCCGCGCGCTCGTCAATCAGTGCGATCGCCTGCGGCAGCGTGACGGTGTCCTTTTCGAACTCGGCCGGGATCGTCGCGTTGACGCCGCCGGCGGTGACATAGGCGCCGTAACGGCCGCTCTTCACGGTGACGGTGCCGAGCGTCGGATGATCGCCGATCGCCTTGCCGGGGTCGGCGCCGAAGCGGCGGCTCGGGCCCTTGGCGACCTTTTCCGCGATCAGCGTCACGGCGCGGTTGAGGCCGATGTCGAAGACCTCGTCGCCGGCCTCGAGGCTGGCATAGGTCTTCTCGTGCTTCACGAACGGCCCGAAGCGGCCGAGGCCGGCGGTGATCGGCTGACCGGTCTCCGGATGCTTGCCGATCTCGCGCGGCAGCGACAACAGCTTCAGCGCAAGCTCGAGCTCGACGTCGCCGGGCGAGGTGCCCTTCGGGATGCCCGCGCGCTTCGGCTTCTCGCCTTCCTCATAATCCTTCTGCTCGCCGAGCTGGATGTACGGGCCGAAGCGGCCAGCCTTGACCCAGACGTCGCGACCGGTGTCGGGATCCTGGCCGAGCGAACGGTCGGCCGTCGCCTCGCTGTCGGCGGCGAGCTGACGGGTGTAGCGGCACTCCGGATAGTTCGAGCAGCCGACGAAGGCGCCGAACTTGCCGGCCTTGAGATTGAGCCGGCCGTTGCCGCAGCTCGGGCACTGCCTGATGTCGCCGCCGTCGGCGCGGGGCGGATAGATGTGTTGTCCGAGCATGTCGTCGAGCACGTCCAGCACCTGCGCCACGCGCAAATCCTTGATCTCGTCGACGGCGCCGATGAAGCCGTTCCAGAAATCCTTCAGCACCTGCTGCCAGGAGATCTCGTTGTTGGAGATGCGATCGAGCTGCTCTTCCAGGTTGGCGGTGAAGTCGTATTCGACGTAGCGGCTGAAGAAGCTTTCGAGGAACGCGACCACGACGCGGCCCTTGTCCTCGCCGTGCAGGCGCTTCTTCTCCAGCTTGACGTAGCCGCGGTCCTTCAGGACCTGGAGGATCGAGGCATAGGTCGAGGGCCGGCCGATGCCGAGCTCCTCCATGCGCTTGACCAGCGAGGCCTCGGAGAAGCGCGGCGGCGGCTCGGTGAAGTGCTGGGTGACGGCGAGCGACTGCCGCTTCAGGCCGTCGCCGGCGCTCATCGCGGGCAGGCGGCGGGAATCCTCGTCTTCCTCGTCGTCGCGGCCTTCCTGGTAGAGCGCGAGGAAGCCGTCGAACTTGACGACCTGGCCGGTGGCGCGCAGCTCCAGCGTACGGCCGCCGGCCTTCGCCGTGATGTCGACGGTGGTGCGCTCGAGCTCGGCCGCTTCCATCTGGCTCGCGATGGTGCGCTTCCAGATCAGCTCGTAGAGCCGCGCCTGATCGGAATCGAGCTTGCGGCTCATGCTGTCCGGGCGGCGGGACATGTCGGTCGGGCGGATCGCTTCGTGCGCTTCCTGGGCGTTCTTGGCCTTGGCCTGGTACTGGCGCGGGGCCTCCGGCACGTAGGCGTTGCCGTAATCCTCGCCGATCACCTTGCGCGCCTGGGTGATCGCGGACGGATCGATCTGCACGCCGTCGGTACGCATATAAGTAATGAGTCCGGTGGTCTCGCCGCCGATGTCGATGCCTTCATAGAGGCGCTGGGCGATGCGCATCGTGTGCGCGGGCGCAAAGCCGTATTTGCGGCTGGCTTCCTGCTGCAGCGTGGAGGTGGTGAAGGGGGCCTGCGGATTGCGTCGGGCGGGTTTTGCATCGACCGCGGTGACCGCGTAGGCGGCGGCTTCCAGCGCCTTCTTGAAGTTTTCGGCTTCCGCGCCGGTGCCGATGTCGAGGCGCTGGATCTTCTTGCCGTCGGCGCCGACGAGACGCGCCTCGAACGCATCGCCGCGCGGGGTGAGCAGGGTCGCGACCAGCGACCAGTATTCGCGGGCGACGAACTTCTCGATCTCGAGCTCGCGGTCGCAGACGAGGCGCAGCGCCACCGACTGCACGCGGCCGGCCGAGCGGGCGCCCGGCAGCTTGCGCCACAGCACGGGGGAGAGGGTGAAGCCGACCAGATAGTCCAGCGCGCGGCGCGCCATATAGGCGTCGACCAGCGCGCCGTCGATCTGGCGCGGATGCTTCATCGCGTCGGTGACGGCCTGCTTGGTGATGGCGTTGAACACCACGCGCTCGATCTTCTGATCCTTGAGAGCGCGCTTTTCCTTCAACACCTCCAGCACGTGCCAGGAGATGGCCTCGCCCTCGCGATCAGGGTCGGTGGCGAGAATCAGGCGGTCGGCGTTCTTCAGAGACTTGGCGATATCGTTGAGCCGGCCGGCCGCCTTGGGGTCGACCTCCCAGATCATCTTGAAATTGGCGTCCGGATCGACGGAACCGTTCTTCGCCGGGAGGTCGCGGACATGGCCGAACGAGGCCAGAACCTCATAGGACGAGCCCAAATACTTGTTGATCGTCTTGGCTTTCGCCGGCGACTCCACAATGACGATATTCATGTAGTTCCAGTAACTTATGGGGAAATTCTAGGCCGAATTCGACGAGATTCGGGTCGGCCGTTTCGAACCGAACATGGGTGGTGAGGCCGTCGCTGTCAAATCGAGGGGTGTAGAAAGCCGCCGCGATGGGAAAAGTTTCATATCGAGAAAGTTGCAAAATACCACCTTGGAGTTGCGGTCGATGTGGGCGTAATGTTCCCGTGGGGCATGGATTCGGGGTGGGGTCTGGTGACTAGGCCAGGAAAGAAACGGGCGCGCGCCGCATCAGGCGCGCGGGAAGGCTCGCGCCACGAGGAACCGGGGGAAGGCGGGGCCGATGAGGCGGTTGCCTTCATCGCCGAGCAGGTGGCGGTGTTGCGCAAGCTCGCCGAGCGCCACAGGCTCGACGTGCTGCATTATCTCTTAGGCATGACGCAGCTGGAGGCCGACGAGCATCTGCGGCTGCGCACCAAGCGCAAGCTGTCGTGAGGTTCTCATGTCGTCCCGGCGAAGGCCGGGACCCATACCGCGAGGTCTATCGATCTGAGCGGGGGGCCAATTCCGAACCACGAGTCTTCGCCTAACCGCTCCCTGTGGTTATGGGTCCCGGCCTTCGCCGGGACGACCATGAGGAGAGATCGTACGCGATGTCATCCTGTTGCGCGCCGCCGCAGCGCCGGTCGCGGCTTCACTGTCGTGTCCGCCTGGCTGAGCAGGCGCCCGTCCTCCGCGCGCAGCTCCAGCTTGCGCACCGGGCGGCCTTTCTCGCGATCGACCAGGATGGTCGCGATCTGCTCGGGGTGGTCGTCGAATTCCTCGCTCCATTGCCGCAGCGCGACCAGGATCGGGAAGGTGCCGCGGCCCTTCAGCGTCAGCAAATATTCAGAATAGGCGCTGCCGTCGGAGGCGGGGGCGGTCTCCAGAATGTCGTGATCGACCAGCGCGCGCAGCCGCGCGGCCAGAATGTTCTTCGCCATGCCGAGCTTGCTCTGAAACTCGCCGAAGCGGCGCAGGCCGAACAGCGCCTCGCGGATAATCAAGAGCGACCACCAGTCGCCGATCGCCTCCAGCGAGCGTGCGATCGGGCAGGTATCGCCCTCGAAGCTGGTTCGTTTCACCATCGTCCTGGTCCTTTCGCGTTCGCCCGATTCCGGAGGCGATCACGCGCTTGTGTGGTTGCATCATAAAACCAAATGCCCTAGATGGCAACGTAGTTTCATTATGAAACCACTGGAGGCGAACGTGAGACTGAAGAACAAGACGGCATTGATTACGGGCGGCAACGGCGGCATCGGCCTTGCGACTGCAAAGCTGTTCGTGGCCGAGGGTGCCAAGGTGGTGATCACCGGGCGCAACAAGGAAACGCTGGCGGCTGCCGCGAAAGAGCTCGGCCCGAACGCGCTTGCCGTCGTCGCCGATGCCACCGACATCGCGGCCACCGAAGCTGCAATCAGGCAGGGCGCCGAGAAGTTCGGCAAGTTCGACATCGTGTTCGCCAATGCCGGTATTCCCGGCAGCACGCCGCTCGGTGCGGCGACGCTGGAGGTCTTTGAGAAGGTGATCAGCACGAACCTCACCGGCGTGTTCTTCACGGTTCAGTCGGCGCTGCCCCATCTGAACGACAATGCCTCGATCATCCTCAACGGCTCGGTGATCTCGGTGCTCGGCATTCCCGGCTATTCGGCTTACGGCGCGGCGAAGGCCGGCGTGCGGGCGATGGCGCGGATCATGGCCTCGGAGCTGTCGCCGCGCGGCATCCGCGTCAACGTCGTCGCGCCGGGCGCGATCCGCACGCCGATCTGGGGCGCTGCGATCGCAACGCCTGAAGCCGAGAAGGCGTTCGAGAAGCGCATCGCGCTGTCGACGCCGCTCGGCCGCATTGGTGAACCCGATCACATCTCGAAGACGGTGCTGTTCCTCGCCTCCGATGATTCCGCGCATATTCAAGGCCAGGAGATCTTCGTCGATGGCGGCGCGGTCGCCGCTCCGAGCGGCGCACCGATCTATCGTGGCTGATCAAATCAAGTGCAAATTGAATCGGTCGGCGCGGCCACATCGGTTGCGCCGGCCGGTTCCCTCGTCCCGCGGGATGTATTTTCTGAACCTTGCGTGATCAGGTTGAACCTTGCCGCAAGCTGCCAAGACCCTTTTACGGGCAGGGGGTCATAAGACTCATTTTCAGGGAGCCCGTCATGCCAAAGGCAGCTCGTATTTTTTCGTCGATTTCAACACCGCGCATTTTCACCGAACGCTCCGCCATTCCCGCCAGACGCTCCGACAAATCGGAGCTCATCGGGGTGGCTGTTTTCTCCGGCATCGGCCTGTTCGTTTCGCTCGTGGCCGTCATCCTGGGCATGCAGGGCGCCTGGTTTTAGCCGGTGCGATCTGTCAGCCGCCGCCGGAATCCGGCAGCGGCTGTTGCGGTCGGCGTGAGCCTCACGCCGCCTGAAGGCTGGTGGCCGCCTGAAGTGCGCCGGCCAGCGCTTTCTCACGATGATCCGGCCCGACCTGGATGCCGTCGGCGGAGATGAACTCGGGATCGGTGATGCCGATGAAGCCGAACACCCAGCGCAGATAGGTTTCGAGATGCTCGCCAGCGGCAGTCGGCATGTCCGCGCCGTAATAGCCGCCGCGCGAGATCGCCACGATCACGCGCTTTGCGCCGGCAAGGCCCTGAGGTCCATTGGCGCCGTATTGAAATGTCTTCCCCGCCACCAGGATGCGGTCGATCCAGGCCTTGAGCTGGCTCGGGATGGTGAAATTGTACATGGGCGCGCCGATCACGACCACGTCGGCAGCGAGGAACTCGTTCAGCACGGCCGCGCTCGCGGCAAGGTCGGGTCCGAGTTCCGCCGGCGCAGGCGCGCCTTGCGCGGCCGCCAGATGCGAGCCGGAGAGGTGGGCGAGCGGGGTCTGGGTCAGATCGCGATAGACGACCTCGAGTGAGGGCGTCGCCTGGCGGAGACGGTCGACGATGGCGGCGGAAACCTGCCGGCTGACGGAGTGGGGGCCGAGCACGCTGGAGTCGATATGGAGGAGTTTCATTGAGGTCACCCATGGTATAGATTTGTAACCCGCACTACATGAGTGACCATCGAAATCCCCGCAAGAACGCACTTTTTTGAGCCATGGACACATCTTTGAAACCTGCGCACATCGATCTGCCTGCTTCGCCAAGGCCGGATCAAAGGCCCGATCCCAACCATGCGGACTGCCGCGGGGTCGCCTCCGTGCTGTCCCGCGTCGGCGACAAATGGAGCGTGTTCGTCATCATGATGCTCGGCGACGGACCGAAGCGCTTCAACGAGCTGAAGCGCATGATCAACGGCATCTCGCAGCGGATGCTGACCTTGACGTTGCGCGGGCTGGAGCGCGACGGCCTCGTCACGCGCACGATCTTCCCGACCATTCCGCCGCGCGTGGACTATGAGCTGACCGATCTCGGCCGCGGCCTGTCGCGGCCCGTGGAGGCGCTCGGCAAGTGGGCGATGGAGCATCTGGCGCAGATCGAGGCCGCACGTACGCGGTTCGACAAGCGCGGCGAGAACTAAAGCAGCGACACCAATCCGCCGCCGTGGCGTTCGAGCCGGCCGGCGAGCTCGAGCTCCAGCAGCACGGTGCGCACGATCGCCGGCGAGGCACCGGACATCCGCACGAGGTCGTCGAGGCCGATCGGCACGGGGCCGAGCAGGCCGGTGATCTGATCGCGGTCGTGCGTCTGCGGATCGCTCTCGAACGGCCCGCTGTCGGGCTCGCGCGCAGGAATCACCAGCGGCCGCTCCATGATCGGTGCGACAGCGTTGATGACGTCGGCAGCTTCGGTGACGAGCGTTGCGCCCTGCTTGATCAGATCATTGGTGCCGGCGGCGCGCGGATCGAGCGGCGAGCCCGGCACCGCGAACACCTCGCGGCCCTGTTCGGCCGCCATGCGCGCGGTGATCAGCGAGCCCGAGCGGTGGGCGGCCTCCACCACGACCACGCCGAGCGAGGCGCCCGAGATCAGCCGGTTGCGGCGGGGGAAGTCGCGGGCGCGCGGCTCGTGGCCGAGCGGCATCTCGGAGATCGCCGCGCCCGCGTGATCGAGGATCGACGTGAGCAAATCGCCGTGCTCGGGCGGATAGATGCAGTCATGGCCGCCGGCGAGAACGGCGATCGTGCCGCTCTCGACGCTGGTGCGATGCGCGGCCTGGTCGACGCCGCGGGCGAGCCCTGAGATGATGATGAAGCCGGCTTCGCCAAGCTCACGCGCGAGCTGACCAGCAAATTTCAGCCCAGCGCCGGAGGCATTGCGCGAGCCGACGATCGCGATCATCGGCCGCATCAAGGTTGTCGTGTCGCCGCGTACCGCGAGCAGCGGCGGGGCGTCGTCGAGCGTCGAGAGCCGCGCCGGATAGCCGTCCTCGCCGGGCGCGAGCCAGGCGATGCCGAATTTGCGGCTGGCGGCGAGCTCGGCCTTGGCCTCGTCCGCGCTACAGATGCGCCCCGACCGCGCCGCGCCGCCGCGGCGTGCCAGATCCGGCAACCGCTCCAGCGCAGCACGCGCGCTGCCGAAATGATCGACCAGCGAGCGGAAGGTGCGCGGCCCGACATTGTCGGAGCGGATCAGCCGCAGGCGGTCGATCCGCTCGGTCTCGGTCAGCTCCACGCTGGGGTTGATGGCGTCCACGGCGTCTCCTTGCAGGCGTAACATGGAACAACCTGAGGGCGTGGGCAACAGGGGTGTGCGCTTGCGCGACCTCGGCGCAATGCTAAAAGCGATCCCAATAAGAAGGGTATTGCCATGATCTCACTCGCCGACCTCCAGCGCCGCATCGAAACGGGCGAGCTGTCGCCTAACGCAGCCATCGCCCAGTCGCACGCGGCGATCGAGGCGCGGGAGAAGGAGGTCCATGCCTTCGTCCGCCACGACAAGTCGGCAAGAGCGCAAGCCTCCGGCCCGCTGCGCGGTATCGCCGTCGGCATCAAGGACATCATCGACACGGCCAATATGCCGACCGAGATGGGCTCGGAGATCTATCGCGGCTGGCAGCCGCGCAGCGACGCGCCTGTCGTGATGATGCTGAAGCGGGCGGGGGCCACCATCATCGGCAAGACCACCACCACGGCGTTCGCCTCGCGCGATCCGACGGCGACGCTCAATCCGCACAATACCGGCCATTCCCCGGGCGGCTCGTCCTCGGGCTCGGCGGCGGCGGTCGGCGCCGGCATGATCCCGCTGGCGCTGGGCACCCAGACCGGCGGCTCGGTGATCCGGCCCGCCGCCTATTGCGGGACGGCCGCGATCAAGCCGTCGTTCCGCATGCTGCCGACGGTCGGCGTGAAGTGCTATTCGTGGGCGCTCGACACGGTCGGCCTGTTCGGCGCGCGCGCGGAGGATCTCGCGCGCGGACTGCTGGCGATGACCGGCCGCAGCGAATTCTCCGGCATCGTCCCGGCCAAGGCACCGCGCATCGGCGTGGTCAGGCAGGAGTTCGCCGGCGCTGTCGAGCCGGCGGCCGAGCAGGGCCTGCAAGCCGCGATCAAGGCGGCCGAGCGGGCCGGGGCCAGTGTTCAGGCCATCGATCTGCCCGAGGCGGTGCATGAGGCCTGGCGCATCCATCCCATCATCCAGGATTTCGAGGCGCATCGCGCGCTCGCCTGGGAGTTTTCCGAGCATCACGACGAGATCGCGCCGATGCTGCGCGCCAGTCTCGATGCGACGGTCGGGCTCACGCCGAAGGAATATGACGAGGCGCGCCGGATCGGCCGCCGTGGCCGCCGCGAGCTTGGCGAAGTGTTCGAGGGCGTCGACGTGCTCTTGACCTATTCGGCGCCGGGCACCGCGCCGGCCAAGGCTCTCGCGAGCACCGGCGACCCTCGCTACAACCGGCTCTGGACGCTGATGGGCAATCCTTGCGTCAACGTGCCGGTGCTGAAGGTCGGTGGCCTGCCGATCGGCGTGCAGGTGATCGCGCGCTTCGGCAACGACGCACATGCGCTTGCGACGGCGTGGTTCCTGGAGGATGCGCTGGCGAAATCAGGCTAGCGCGGGTTCTGCGGAAGCGGTGCGCTGGTCGGATGCAGGCGGAGCTGCACTGATCATCGCACCTTGCCCGAGCCATCGCTCGGCCGCCTCGCGGCCGCTCCGGTGCAACAGGCGGATGAAGCCGCGGCCGAGATCGGCCGAGCTACGCTGCGCCAGGCCTTCAACGGAGTCTTCCGCCGCGATCCTGGACAGCCGCAGCGAACATGCGGCGTGCGATTGCGCCCATGCGATCGCCGCAACCTCGGCATTGAGCGCGGCGTTTGCGGTGATCTGGTCGAGCCGGCGGTCGATGGCGGCGAGCGTGATCGGCACGTAGCTGTCGCGGGACGGGGTGAGCTGGACCAGCAGCATATCGGTCGCCGCCGTCTCCTGCGCCAGCTTCAGCAATGGCGGATTGCCGCCGAAGCCGCCGTCCCAATAGGCTTCGCCCTCGATCTCGACGGCGCAGTGGACCAAAGGCGGGCAGGTGGAGGCCAGCGCGACGTCGGTCGTGATGGCGTCGTTGCGAAAGATCTGCTGCTGCCCGTCGCGGATCCGCGTCGCCGCGATCAGGAGCTTTGGCGACTTCGCCGCGCGCAGCGCCGCGAAATTGATGTCGCGCGACAGCGCTTGCCGCAGCGGATCGAGATCGAACGGATCGAACTGGCCGGAGCGCAGCGTCGGCCCGAACGCGACCGAGCTTCCCGCCGGCGAAAAGCCGCCGACCAGCATCAGCGAGCGGAACGAGGCCTCGTGCATCAGGCGGACCCAGAACCGGTTCAGCCGCGCGCGCGCAGCCTCACGGCCGCCCTCAGCGAGGCCGCAAGCGAGCAGCAGCGCATTGACGGCGCCGGCGCTGGCGCCGCTGATGGTGTCGATCTCGATATCGGGCTCTTCCAGGAGCCGCTCCAGCACGCCCCAGGTGAAGGCGGCAAAGGTGCCGCCGCCCTGAAGCGCCAGCGAGAGTCTTCGCGGTGGCCATTGATCGGGGCGGACCTGATCGCGCACGACAGGTGCAGCCGCGGTCACGGCCTCGATGGGCGCGGCAATTTGTGCCACGGGGGCGGGCGCAGGTGGCGGTGCAACGGGAGCCGGCTCGGGGACAGGAGGCGGCGAGGGCGCATCGGACCAGATGTCCGTCATGGACAGCAGTCGGCTCGCCGCAGTGCGCGCCGCACCCTGCGAACCACCGTCGATATGCGCGCCGACAATCTTCTCGCTCATTCTGAGCAACCGCGTAACGCCTTTTGCGCTGTCAGGATGACAGGCATGGAACTCGTTCGCCACTCTGGCCACGATTGGCTTTCGAGTTGCGAACAGGATTTGGCGTATAATGCGGAAGGAGCGCGGCGGTATCCGTACTTTTTCCCGGCGTTGGATTTTGTTTTGACGCGCTTTCTTGACGCGAACCGGTATCCACTTCGCTCGAAAACGCTCTAGGCCTTCTCGCCGATCCGGCTTTCCTTGCCCGATTGCAGCCGCTTGATGTTCTCGCGATGCGCGTAGAACAGCAGCAGCGTCAGCACGGCGAACAGCGCAGACAAAGCGAGGTGGCCGAACCACCACAGGAACATCGGCGTGATGAAGGAGGCCACCAGCGCCGAGAGCGAGGAATAGCGCGTGGTGAAGGCGGTCGCCAACCAGAGCAGGCAGAACACCACCGCGGCCGGCCAGAACAGGCCGAGCAGGATGCCGATATAGACCGCAACACCCTTGCCGCCCTTGAATTTGAGCCAGACCGGGAAGAGATGGCCGAGGAAGGCGCCGAGGCCTGCCGCCATCGCAGCATTGGGGCCGGCGATGTAGCCGGCGATCACGACCGCCACGGTGCCCTTCAGCGCATCGAGCAAGAGGGTGCCCGCAGCAAGGCTCTTGCGTCCGGTGCGCAGCACGTTGGTGGCGCCGATGCTGCCGGAGCCGATCGAGCGGATATCTTGCGTGCCGGCGAGCCTGGTCAGGACCAGCCCGAACGGAATCGAGCCGAGGAGGTAGCCGATGACGAGCGCCACCGGCAAAAATGCTTCAAGACCCATGGCTGCAAATCCCTTGACCGCATCGCCATGCTGAACTGCGACGCCACGCATGATCCTGTCCCGATCCGCTGTCGCGGTGCAGGGCGACACCCAAAACCGTCACCCTAGACATGCTCGAAGACCGTCCGTCCACCGACAATGGTGCGCACCACGCGGCCTGTAAAGCGGGCTTCGTCGAACGGGGTGTTCTTGCAGGGCGATTTGAGCTCGGCGGGATCGACCACCCAGGGGACGTCGGGGTCGATCACGATCACATCCGCCGGGCTGCCTGCGCGCAGGGTTCCACCGGGCAGGCCCAGAATCTCGGCCGGCCGGGTCGACATCGCCTGGATCAGCGTCTTCAGGTCCAGCTCGCCATTGTGCATCAGCCGCAGGCCGGCGGGCAGCATGGTCTCGAGCCCCACGGCGCCGGGAGCTGCTTCCGCGAACGGCAGGCGCTTGACCTCGACGTCCTGCGGATTGTGGTCGGACATGATGACGTCGATGAGGCCGGAGGCGACGGCTGCGACCAGCGCGCGGCGGTCGTCCTCGGTGCGCAGCGGCGGCGACAGCTTCAGGAACGACCGGTAGGGCCCGATATCGTTCTCGTTCAGCGCAAGATGGTTGATCGAGACCGAGGCGCTGACGGCGAGCCCGGCGTCGCGGGCGCGCTTGAGGATGTCGAGCGAGTCGATGCAGGACAGCGAGGCGGCGTGATAGCGGCCACCGGTCAGCGCGACGAGGCGCATGTCGCGTTCCAGCATCACGGCTTCCGCTGCGTTCGGAATGCCCATCAGGCCGAGCCGCGAGGCGAACTCGCCCTCGTTCATCACGCCTTCGCCGACGAGATCGGGATCTTCGGTGTGATGCACGATCAGCGCGTCGAAATCGCGCGCGTAAGTCAGGGCCCGGCGCATCACTTGGGCGTTGGTGACGCTCCTGTCGCCGTCGCTGAAGGCGATGGCGCCCGCGGCCTTCAACAGGCCGAACTCGGTCATCTCCTCGCCGCGCATCCCCTTGGTCAGCGCCGCCATCGGCTGGATGTTGACGATCGCGGTGTCGCGGGCGCGGCGCATCACGAAGTCCACCGTCGCCGAATTGTCGATGACGGGCTCCGTATCGGGCTGGCAGATGATGGTGGTGATGCCGCCGGTCGCGGCCGCCTGGCTCGCGGACGCGAAGGTCTCGCGATGGCTGAAGCCGGGTTCGCCGACGAAAGCTTTCATGTCGATCAGGCCCGGGGCCACGATTTTGCCGGCGCAGTTGACGACGTCGGTGCCCTCGGGGACGCCGGCAGCGCCGATGCCGCGGCGGGTCTCGCGGATGATGCCGTCGGCAATCAGGACATCGCCGGGGCCGTCGAAATCCCTGGAGGGATCGACGACGCGGGCGTTGGCGAGCAGGATGGGACGGCGGTCAGTCAGCATGAGCATCACGCGTTCGGCAAGTTGCGGGCGAGCGCTTCGAGCACGGCCATGCGCACCGCCACGCCCATCTCGACCTGTTCGCGGATCAGCGATTGCGCGCCGTCGGCGACCGCGGTGTCGATCTCGACGCCGCGGTTCATCGGGCCGGGATGCATGACGAGAGCGTCTGGCTTGGCATAGCCAAGCTTTTTCTGGTCCAGCCCGAAATAGTTGAAATATTCGGAGGTCGACGGCACGAAGGAGCCGTTCATGCGCTCGCGCTGGAGCCGCAGCATCATGACGATGTCGGCGCCGTTGAGCCCCTCGCGCATGTCGCGCGCAACCTCGACGCCCATCCGCTCGATGCCGGGCGGCAGCAGCGTGGAGGGGCCGACGACGCGGACGCGGGCACCCATGGTGTTGAGCAGGATGATGTTGGAACGGGCCACACGCGAATGCAGCACGTCGCCGCAGATCGCGACGACGAGGCCCTCGATCCGGCCCTTGTTGCGGCGGATGGTCAGGGCGTCGAGCAGCGCCTGCGTCGGATGCTCGTGCGCGCCGTCGCCGGCATTGATCACGGAACCGTCAACCTTGCGGGCCAGCAGTTCCACCGCGCCTGACGCGTGATGCCGGACCACCAGGATGTCCGGGTGCATGGCATTGAGCGTCATCGCGGTGTCGACCAGCGTCTCGCCCTTCTTGATGGACGAGGAAGACACCGACATGTTCATGACGTCGGCGCCAAGCCGTTTGCCGGCGAGCTCGAACGAGGATTGGGTCCGGGTGGAGGCCTCGAAGAAGAGGTTCACCTGCGTCCGTCCACGCAGGACGGTGCGCTTCTTGTCAACCTGGCGGTTGAGCTCGACATATTCTTCGGACAGGTCGAGGAGGCCGGTGATGTCGGCCGCGGAAAGGCCCTCGATGCCCAGCAAATGCCGGTGGCCGAGGACGAAGGTCGATTTCGATGTCATTAAAACGAGAGCTATAGGCGGGGATGGCTGGGGGGGCAAGGGCCAATGCCGGGGCGGGGAGTTATCCCCTGAGGAGTCTGGTACACCGTCATTCCGGGATGGCGCGCAAGCGCCAGACCCGGAATCTCGAGATTCCGGGTTCGATGCTCCAGGCCGCGCTTCGCGGTCCTGTCGCATCGCCCCGGAATGACAGGGAAGTTTGGATGCGCTCAGCCAAATCAATTTTGATCGCACTTTTAGCGATCGCTTCAATCTCGTCCGCCCACGCCCAATCGCTCCCCGGCGGCTTCGTCTATTTGCGCGACATCGATCCCGGCATCATCCAGGACATCCGCTACGCCACATCGAACAATTTCGTCGGCCGTCCGCTCGCCGGCTACGGCGCCGGCGAGTGCGTGGTGAAGCGGGAGGTGGGGCTGCGGTTGAAGGCGGTCCAGCAGGACCTCGCCGCACAGAACCTGTCGCTCAAGATGTTCGACTGCTACCGGCCGGCGCGGGCCTCGCTCGATATGGTCGCGTGGTCGCAGAACGGCCGCGAGACCGCCGCCGAGCGGCGCTACAATCCCAGGATTGCCAAGACCGAGCTGTTTCGCCTCGGCTACATCGCGAGCCGCTCGCAGCATTCGACGGGGGCGGCGCTCGATCTCACCTTGGTCGATCTCAAGGCCGACAATTCCGGCAAATACGACCCGTCGAAAACCTATGCCGACTGCACGGCGTCGGTCGAGGCGCGGCCGCCGGAGGGCAGCGTGGACATGGGCACCGGCTACGACTGCACGGATACGAAGGGCCATACCGCAGCACCGTCGATTACGCCGGACCAGCGCGCCTGGCGCAAGCGGCTGATGGCTGCGATGGCCAAGCAAGGCTTTGTGAACTATTCGAAGGAGTGGTGGCATTTTTCGCTGCCGGGGGCAGGCGGGGCGGCCTATGATTTCCCGATCCAGCCGCGGCGGAACTGATTCCGCGCCGGGGAAACAAGATGACTCAGCCCAGCTTCGCAACCCACGAGGTCTTCAACCAGTCGCCGCTGTTTTGGGATGTCGATCTGTTCGCCGTGGACCGGCCGCTGGTCGAGGCGGTCAAGGCCAATGGCGGCGCTAAGGCGGAGCGGGAGCTGTCCGAATTCGGCAAGCACTGGGGCTCTGCCGCGATGGCCGATCGCGGGCGCGTGGCGAATGAGAACACGCCCAAGCTGCGCACCTTCGACGCCAAGGGCAATCGCCGCGACCAGGTCGAGTTTCATCCCGCCTATCACGAGCTGATGGCGCACAGCGCGCATGCCGGCGTGCACAATTCGACCTGGACGGCGGACGGGAAGCCGGCGGGCGATGCCGCCGAGGTCATCCGCGCCGCAAAATTCTACATCGCCTCGCAGGTCGAGACCGGCCATCTCTGTCCAATCACGATGACGCGCGCCTCCGTCGCCGCGCTGGCGACGCAGCCGGATCTGCTGGCGCGCGTGATGCCGGTGCTGGCGACGAAGAGCTACGACCCGACGTTTGCGCCGTGGTGGGGCAAGCGCGGCATGACGCTCGGCATCGGCATGACCGAGAAGCAGGGTGGCACCGATGTGCGCGCCAACATGACGCGCGCGGTGCGTGACGGCGACGCCTATCGCATCACCGGCCACAAATGGTTCATGTCGGCGCCGATGTGCGACGCGTTCCTGGTGCTGGCGCAGGCCGACGAGGGGCTGACCTGCTTCTTCATGCCGCGCTTTGCGCCCGACGGGTCCGTCAACGCGATCCAGTTCCAGCGCTTGAAGGACAAGCTCGGCAACCGCTCCAATGCGTCGTCCGAGGTCGAGTTCGCCGGCGCATATGCGCAAGCGGTCGGCGAGGCGGGCAAGGGCATCCGCACCATCATCCAGATGGTGCAGCTGACGCGGCAGGATTGCGCGATCGCCTCCACCGGCCTGATGCGCTCGGGGCTCGCGCATGCGCTGCATCATGCGCGTCACCGCAGCGTGTTCCAGAAGCATCTCGCCGATCAGCCCTTGATGCAGGCGGTGCTGTCGGACATGGCGCTGCATGTGGAGGCGAGCGTCGCCCTGGTGATGCGGCTCTGCCGCGCCTTCGACCGCACCCCGCACGATGCGGCGGAGGCCGCCTATATGCGGCTGCTGACGCCCGCGATCAAATACTGGACCTGCAAGAGCGCGCCTAGCTTCCTCTACGAGGCGATGGAGTGCCTCGGCGGCAACGGCTATGTCGAGGACGGCATCCTGGCACGCCACTATCGGGAGTCGCCGGTCAACGCGATCTGGGAAGGCTCGGGCAACGTGATGTGCCTCGACGTGCTGCGCGCACTGTCGCGCGAGCCGGAGGCGGCGATGGCGGTGCTGCAATCGCTTGCCGCCGAGACCAAGGGTTTGCCGGGCGCAGGCGAGGCGGTCGCGTTCATCGGCAAGACCTTCCGCCGCGCCGACGGCGAGCGCGTCGCGCGGCTCGCGGTCGAGAAGCTGGCGCTGCTTGCCGCGGCCGCCGCGCTGAACGGCGTGTCGCCGCGTCATGCTGAACTGTTCGCGGCCACGCGCCTCGCCACAACCCACGCCAGCATGTACGGCGCGGTCGAGCTGGAGAGCGGCGACGTGCGCGCGCTGCTGGAGAGGGCGCTGCCGTGAGCTTTTTGCTTCTTTTTTGCCGTCATTCCGGGGCGATGCGAAGCATCGAACTACGGTGCGCCCTTGCGCACCTGAGAATCTCGAGATTCCGGGTTCGCCCTTCGGGCGCCCCGGAATGACGGCAATCTCAACGAAAGCCTCCTGATGGATTCCCTCAATCCCGAGCATCCGCCACTGACCATGACGCCCGCGGATCACGCGCCGCGCGTCTGGAGGTTCCTCGGTACGGCGCTGTGGGGCCTTCTCATCTTCGTCGCGATGTTCGTCGGCCAGGTCGGGGCGATCCTGCTGCTGGCCGCGCTGCGCGGCCTTCCGATCGACATGGCCTCGATCCAGTCGGTCGGCCGCGAGCCGGCGGCGCTCGCGCTGTCGGTCATCATGGGCCTGCCGGCGACACTCCTCGCGGTGTGGCTCGCCATCCGTATCAAGAAGGCCTCCTTCGTCGACTATCTCGCGCTGCGCTGGCCGTCCTGGATGCAGCTCCTGTTCGGCGCGGTCGGTCTCATCCTGCTGGTGCTGGCCTGGGAGACGGTGTCGCGGAGCCTCGGCCGCGAGGCGACGCCGGGCTTCATGACCGATCTGTTGAAATCGGGCCGTGACAAGGGCGCGGCCCTGTTGCTGCTGATCGCCTTCAGCGTGGCGGCGCCGATGTCGGAAGAGGTGCTGGCGCGCGGCTTCCTCTTTCGCGGCTGGTCGGCGAGCTTCCTGCGCGTGCCCGGCGCGATCATCCTGTCGTCGCTGGTGTGGACGGTCGTGCATCTGCAATACGACCTGTACTTCCTCGCCGAGGTCTTCACCATCGGCCTGTGGTTCGGCTACATGCGCTATCGCGCCAATTCGCTTTGGCTCACGATCGTGCTGCACGCGCTGAACAACATGACGGCGGTGGTGCTGACGATGTGGCTGGGGGGCTGACGGCGGTTGCCCCACATTCCGTCATTGCGAGCGCAAGCGAAGCAATCCGGAATCTTTCCGCGGAGGGATTCTGGATTGCTTCGTCGCATCAGCGCAAAATTGCTTCGCAATCTTGTCGCGAGCTCCTCGCAATGATGGGGAGAGGGAGGCGCCCACAACGACGAGTTTCAGGCCACCAGCGCGATCGCAACCGGCATCGTGATGGCCGCCAGGATGGTCTGCAGCGTGATGATCTGCGCCAGCAGCGGCGCATCGCCACCCATCTGCCGGGCCAGCACATAGGCGCTGGGTGAGGTCGGCACCGCCGCGCAGATCGCGACGATTGCCAGACTGTTGCCCGATAGCCCGAACCAGGCCGCAAGCCCCAGCGCGAGCACGGGCATCAGGACCAGCTTGAAGGCGACGCCGATCGTCGCGCTCAGGCTGGGACGCAGGAGGCCTTCGAGATGCAGGCCCGCACCGGTCACGAGCAGGCCGATCGCCAGGGATGACCGGCTCAGCGCGTCCGCAACCTCATGCCAGATCTTCGGCAGCGGCAGGTGGACGACGTTGATGAAGAGCCCGATTGCGCAGGCCCAGATCAGGGGATTTCGGATCACCGTCATGACGATCGCGCGGGCGGACTGTTTCTCCGGCGATGCATAGTGCGCGAGCACGGCGACGCTGAACACGTTGACCAGCGGGATGATCGCGACCATCGCGACCGAAGCCAGCGCCAGCCCGACATCGCCGAACATGTTGGCGGAGACGGAGAGCGCCACATAGGTCTGCCAGCGCGTCGCGCCCTGGAAGATCGAGGTGAAGGCCGGCCCGTCAATCTCGAGCCGCGACAGGGCCGGGCGCAGCGCGAGGCACAGCAGCGACATCGCCAGCGCCGACAGCAAGAGCGCGCCGCCGACGCCGGCGACCGGCACCTTGGAAAGGTCGGCCTTCACCAGCGTCTGGATCAGCAGCATCGGAAACAGCACGAAATAGGTCAGCCGCTCCAGCCCGTGCCATTGCGTGTCCAGCCGCATCAGGCTGCGCTTCAGCACGACGCCGAGCACGATGAGGATGAAGACCGGCAGCAGCGCCGCGATCACGACGGCCATGGGGGTCAGCCGTTTCCGGTGCGCAAGTTCGCGAGGCGGTCGAGCGCCCCTTGCAGGATGAAGATCGCGGCGTGCTCGTCGATCACCTCGGCGCGTTTGGCGCGGCTGACATCCATGCCGATCAGCTCGCGTTCGACCGCTGCGGTCGAGAGGCGCTCGTCCCAGAGGCCGATGGGGAGCGTGGTGAGATTGGCGAGGTTGCGGGCGAAGGCGCGGGTCGATTGCGCGCGCGGGCCCTCGCTGCCGTCCATGTTGATGGGCAGGCCAAGCACGAAGCCGACGACCTTGCGCTCAGCGGCGATCGCGAGCAGCCGGGCGGCGTCCTGCTTGAACGCCTTGCGCTGAATGGTCTCGACGCCGGTCGCCAACCGCCGGTCCGGGTTCGACACGGCGACGCCGATCGTCTTGGTGCCCAGATCAAGGCCAACCAGCCCGCCGCGTTCGGGCCAGTGGGTTGCAGCATCGACCAGGGGCAGGATAAGAGCCGGCATGGCATCAGCGCATATCACGCGTCACGCCGTGGAGTGAACCCGGAACATGGATGCGCTGACACTATTCGGCCTGTTTGCCGTCACCGCGATGCTGGTCTGCTATGCGATGGAGGACCGCAGCCACTGGTTCGTGCTGCTGTTCGCGATGTCCTGCGCGCTCGGCTCGGCCTACGGCTTCCTGCAGGGCGCCTGGCCGTTCGGGCTGGTCGAGGCGATCTGGGCCGTGGTGGCGCTCCGGCGCTGGTATCTCAGGCCGCGATGACGTCGTCGTCCTTCTTCAGGCAGGCGGCAAAGCCTTGCAGCGCGCTGTACTGATGTCCGGCACTGCGCTGGATGAAGAGTGTCTCGACGCGCGCGTGCGAGGCGCTCAGCGGGTGGATCGACACGCTGCCGTTCATCGCGCTGCGCTCGACCACGGCGCGCGGGAGCAGCGTCACGCCCATGTCGGCGGCGACGCAGCCGATCATGCCGTCGAGCGTGCCGAGCTCAAACCGTGCGGCCGACGGCCAGCCGAACTCGACGAAGATCTGCTCGAGCCGCTGGCGATAGGTGCAGCCGGTGCGGAACACCAGCGCCGTTGGACCGGATTCCGGCGTGCCGGCACGCAGCTCGGCTAGCGAGCTCCAGCGCCGCGCGCTGACCAGCACCAGCTCTTCGCGGAAGGCGCTCGTCGCCGTGAGGTCGGCATGCGCGATGGGACCTGCGACGAAGGCGCCGTCGAGCGTGCCTTCGAGCACGCCAGCAACGAGGTCGGCCGTTGTTGCCGTGCGCAAGGAGAGGCGCACGGCCGGGAAGCGGCGGTGGAAATCGGCCAGCAGCGGCGGCAGACGCACGGCGGCTGTCGTTTCCATCGAACCGATCGCCAGCGGCCCTTTCGGCTCGCCATCGTCGCGTGCGGCGAGCACGGCCTCGCGCGATAGCGCGGCCATCCGTTGCGCGTAGGGCAGGAGGCGTTTGCCGGCGCCGGTCAGCGTCATGCCGCGGCTGTGGCGCTCGAACAGCGGCGTGCCGATCTCCGCCTCCAGCGCCTTCACGCGCTGGGTGACGTTTGATTGCACCGTGTTGAGCTCCTCGGCGGCGCGAGTGATACCGCCGGTACGCGCGACGGCGGCGAAGGTCTGGATATCGCTGAGTTCCATGGCGTCGTTTCGCTTTTGTGATGGCAGCGTTCGCAACAATTCATTTTTCGAGAATGCTAGTCGCGCTTAGTCTCACTGTCCAGATCGGGGAGAAGCCATGCCCATTGCGACGCCGCTGACGAGCTTGCTGGAGATCAGGCATCCCATCCTGCTGGCGCCGATGGATGTCGTCGCGGGCAGCCGTCTGGTGGCGGCTGTTAGCCGCGCGGGAGGCTTCGGCATTCTGGGCGGCGGCTATGGCGAGCGGGCGTGGCTGGAGCGGGAGACCGCGAAGCTCTCCGGTCTGCGTGCGCCGTTCGGGATCGGCTTCATCACCTGGAGCCTCGCCAAGCGGCCCGAGCTGCTCGACATCGCGGTCGCCGCAAAGCCGTCGGCGATCATGCTGTCCTTCGGCGATCCTGCGCCGTTCGTACCGAAGATCAGATCCGCGGGCGCGCGCCTGATCTGCCAGGTGCAGGACGAGGCGATGGCGCGGCAGGCGCTCGATGCCGGCGCCGATATCCTGATCGCGCAGGGCACGGAGGCGGGCGGTCACGGCGCGTCACGGACGACCGTCGATCTCGTGCCCGCCGTGGTCGATCTCGCCGCGGGCCGCGTGCCCGTCGTCGCGGCCGGCGGCATCGCAGATGGGCGCGGTCTCGCCGCCATGATGATGCTGGGCGCGAGCGGCGTGCTGCTCGGCACGCGCTTCTATGCGAGCCAGGAAGCCGACGGCGCCGAGGAGGCCAAGCGGCGCATTTGCGCGGCGAGCAGCGGCTCGACCGTGCGCGGCATCATCTTCGACCTGTCGCGCAACAATGTCTGGCCGGCGCCCTTCACGGGAAGGTGTCTGCTCAACGACCACGCCAGGCGCTGGATCGGCCGCGAGGTCGAGATGATGCAGAATGTCGCCGCAGTCGCGGCGGACTATGCGGTGGCGAAAGC
Organism: Bradyrhizobium sp. 1200_D9_N1_1; assembly: GCF_052075915.1. Classification (NCBI taxonomy): domain Bacteria; kingdom Pseudomonadati; phylum Pseudomonadota; class Alphaproteobacteria; order Hyphomicrobiales; family Nitrobacteraceae; genus Bradyrhizobium; species Bradyrhizobium sp. 1200_D9_N1_1. The sequence goes on from NZ_CP197226.1 coordinate 4,299,853, forward strand.
GGCCGACAATTTCGATGTCGCCGCCGTGATCGCGGGCGAGGCGGTCGGACTGATCCATGATATTCCGCCGGCGGCCGAGATCGTCGAGCGGATTGCGACCGAGGCGGAGCAGTCGCTTGCCGGACGGCGTAACTCCGTCGCGTCCGTCGCCTGAACTGAGAGAGACACACCATGTGGCCTGACCGTCGACTGATCGACCTCTTCAAGACCGAATTCCCGATCGTGCTGGCGCCGATGGCCGGCGTGATGGATGCGGAGCTGGTGATCGCCGCCGCGCAAGGCGGGGCGCTGGGGTCGCTGCCCTGCGCGATGCTATCGGCGGAGAAGGCGCGCGAACAGGTTGGTCTCATCCGCCAGCGCGTGAAGGCGCCGGTCAACATGAACTTCTTCTGTCACACGCCGGTCGATCTCACGCCGGAGGCCGAAGCGCGCTGGAAGCAGCGGCTCGCCGGTTACTACCGGGAGCATGGCCTCGATCCGGCGGCGCCCATTAGCGCCGCGAACCGGGCTCCGTTCGATGCGGCCTTTTGCGAAGTCGTCGAGGAGCTGAAGCCGGACGTCGTCAGCTTCCATTTCGGCCTGCCGGAGCAGGAGCTGCTCAAGCGCGTCAAGGCGGCCGGCTCTCTCGTCATCTCGTCCGCCACGACGGTGAAGGAAGCCGTCTGGCTCGAGCGGCACGGCGCCGACGCCGTGATCGCGCAAGGCGCCGAGGCCGGCGGCCATCGCGGCATGTTCCTGACCGACAAGATCGCCGAGCAGCCCGGCACCTTCGCGCTGGTGCCGCAGGTCGCCGATGCCGTGAAGGTGCCGGTCATCGCGGCTGGTGGCATCGCCGACGGGCGCGGCATCGCCGCCGCCTTCGCGCTCGGCGCCTCCGGCGTGCAGATCGGCAGCGCCTATCTGCGTTGCCCGGAATCCAAGGTGAGTGCGGCGGGCCGCGCTGCGCTGGCCGAGGGGCGGGACGATTCCACCGTCATCACCAATGTCATGACCGGCCGGCCGGCGCGCGGGGTGCAGAACCGCCTGATGCGCGAGGCCGGGCCGATCTCGCCGGATGCACCGCCGTTTCCCCATGCGGCGACCGCGCTGGGGCCGCTCAAGGCCGCCGCCGAAAAGCAGGGCAGGGTGGATTTCACCAATCTCTGGGCCGGCCAGGCCATCGCCCTCGGCCGTGAGCTCCCTGCCGCCGAATTGACCCGGGATCTGGCCAAATCGGCCCTGGCCCGCATGAAGGCGCTCGCTGGATAGGCGGGAAGCCCCGGTTGCGGCGCAAAACCGGCCTCTGCTATACGGCACATAGGTTTTGCCGTGAGAGGCCTTATATAATGTCCGTCGACGCCGCTACCGTCCGCCGCATCGCGCATCTGGCGCGCATCGCGGTTTCCGAGGGCGAGGTTCCGCATCTGCAGGGCGAGCTCAACGCCATGCTCGCCTTCGTCGAGCAGCTCTCGGAGGTCAATGTCGAGGGCGTGGAGGCCATGACCTCGGTCACCCCGATGCAGATGAAGAAGCGGCAGGACGTGGTCAATGACGGCGAGATCGCGGACGATATCGTTGCCAACGCGCCCGCGACCGAAGGCCACTTCTTCCTGGTGCCGAAGGTCGTCGAGTAATTTTTAGGACGTGGTCCGATGTGCCTGCTTTGCGACGATGAGAAGGCCTACCAGGCCTATATGAACTATCTCGACAAGATGGAGCGGCAGGGCAAGGCTGCCGACCCCAATGTCGCCGTCAATGCCGTGCTCGACGAGATCGAGGCGGCTGCGAAAGCGGCCGCCAAGAAAGACGACCCGGCCAACGACAAGACCCTGTCTCCATTCTTCTGCAGCCCGATCAATAAATGACCGATTTGACATCGCTGACGCTCGCCGAGGCCCGTAAGGGTCTCGCGGCCAAGACTTTCACGTCACTCGAGCTGACCGACGCGCATCTGTCCGCGATCGAAGCCGCGCGCGTGCTCAATGCCTTCGTGATGGAGACGCCGGACCGCGCGCGCGATATGGCGCGCGAGGCGGATGGCAAGATCGCCAAGGGCGATGCCGGCCCGCTCGCCGGCATCCCGCTCGGCATCAAGGACCTGTTCGCGACCAAGGGCGTGCGCACCACGGCCTGCTCGAAGATCCTCGGCAATTTCGTGCCAACCTACGAGTCCACCGTGACCTCGCAGCTCTGGCGCGACGGCGCGGTGATGCTCGGCAAGCTCAACAATGACGAGTTCGCGATGGGCTCGGCGAACGAGACCTCGTGCTTCGGTCCCGTCGGCAATCCCTGGCGGCGTGAAGGCTCCAACACCACGCTGGTGCCGGGCGGCTCGTCCGGCGGCTCGGCCTCGGCCGTGGCGGCGCTGCTGTGCATGGGCGCGACCGCGACCGACACCGGCGGCTCGATCCGCCAGCCGGCGGCGTTCACCGCGACCGTCGGCATCAAGCCGACCTATGGCCGCTGCTCGCGCTGGGGCATCGTCGCCTTTGCCTCCTCGCTCGACCAGGCAGGTCCGATCGCGCGCAGCGTGCGCGACAGCGCGATGCTGCTGCGCTCGATGGCCGGCCACGATCCGAAGGACACGACGTCCGTCGATATTCCCGTGCCGGACTATGAGGCCGCGATCGGCAAGTCCGTGAAGGGCATCAGGATCGGCATCCCCAAGGAGTACCGTCTCGACGGCATGCCGGCCGAGATCGAGAAGCTGTGGAGCGAGGGCGCGGCGTGGCTCAAGGCCGCCGGCGCCGAGCTCGTCGAGGTGTCGCTGCCGCACACGAAGTACGCGCTGCCGGCCTATTACATCGTGGCGCCGGCGGAGGCGTCCTCCAACCTCGCGCGCTATGACGGCGTGCGCTACGGCCTGCGCGAGCAGGGCAAGAACATCATCGAGCTGTACGAGAACACCCGCGCCGAAGGTTTTGGCGCGGAGGTGCGCCGCCGCGTCATGATCGGCACCTATGTGCTCTCGGCCGGCTATTACGATGCCTATTATCTGCGCGCCCAGAAGGTCCGCACGCTGATCAAGAAGGATTTCGAGGATTGCTTCGCCAAGGGCGTCAACGCGATCCTGACGCCTGCGACGCCGTCGGCGGCCTTCGGCATCGGCGAGAAGGGCGGCGCCGACCCGGTCGAGATGTATCTCAACGACATCTTCACGGTGACGGTGAACATGGCGGGGCTGCCCGGCATCGCCGTGCCCGCCGGCAAGGACGCACAGGGCCTGCCGCTCGGCCTGCAACTGATCGGCCGTCCCTTCGACGAGGAGACGCTGTTCTCGCTCGGCGAAGTGATCGAGCAGGCCGCCGGCCGCTTCACGCCCGCGAGGTGGTGGTGAATGTCGCAGCGTTCATCGCGAGCCTCGACGGCGCGGCGCCGGCGCCGGACCTGAACGCGCCGCTCACAGGTCTCTGGTGGGCCGCCAAGGGCGACTGGGACCGGGCGCACAAGATCGTTCAGGACGAGAGCAGCCGCGAGGCGGCCTGGGTGCACGCCTATCTGCACCGCGTCGAAGGCGATCTCGGCAATGCCGGCTACTGGTATCGCCAGGCCGGACAGGTCGCGGCAAAGGATTCATTGGAAGCGGAGTGGCAGCGGATCGCTGTCACGCTGCTCGGGAGCAAGACATGAGCACGGCCACGCACAAGCTTCTCAAAGGCGCCACCGGCGATTGGGAGATGGTCATCGGCATGGAGATCCACGCCCAGGTGACGTCGAACTCAAAGCTGTTCTCGGGCGCGTCCACCGCGTTCGGCGGCGAGCCGAACAGCCACGTGTCGCTGGTCGATGTTGCGATGCCGGGCATGCTGCCCGTCATCAACGAGGAATGCGTCAGGCAGGCTGTCCGGACCGGGCTTGGTCTCAACGCAAAGATCAATCTGCGTTCGGTGTTCGATCGCAAAAACTATTTCTATCCGGACCTGCCGCAGGGCTACCAGATCAGCCAGTACAAGTCGCCGGTGGTGGGCGAAGGCGAGGTGCTGGTCGAGCTCGACGGCGGCCGCAGTGTCACCGTCGGCATCGAGCGCCTGCATATCGAGCAGGATCCCGGCAAAATGCTGCACGACCAGTCGCCGTCGCTGTCCCTCATCGACTTCAACCGCTGTGGCGTGGCGCTGATGGAGATTGTCTCAAAACCGGACATCCGCGACGCCGAGCAGGCCAAGGCCTATGTCACCAAGCTGCGCTCGATCATGCGCTACCTCGGCACCTGTGACGGCGACATGGAGAAGGGAAATCTGCGCGCCGACGTCAACGTCTCCGTGCGCAAGCCCGGCGGGCCGCTCGGCACCCGCTGCGAAATCAAGAACATGAACTCGATCAACTTCATCGGCCAGGCGATCGAGTATGAAGCGCGGCGCCAGATCGAGATCCTCGAGGACGGTGGGCAGATCGAGCAAGAGACGCGCCGGTTCGACCCCGACAAGGGCGAGACGCGGTCGATGCGGTCGAAGGAAGAGGCGCACGACTACCGCTACTTCCCCGATCCCGACCTGCTGCCGCTGGAGTTCAGCCAGGAGTTCGTCGACGAGCTGAAGGCGAAGCTGCCCGAGCTGCCGGACCAGAAGAAGACGCGCTTCGTCGCCGATTTCGGCCTGTCAGCTTACGACGCGAGCGTGCTGGTCGCCGAGCGCGAGAGCGCGGTGTTCTACGAGACCGTGCTCGACAAGCTCGGCGACCGCGCGCGCGACGGCAAGATGGCGGCGAACTGGGTAATCAACGAGCTGTTCGGCCGTCTCAACAAGGAAGGCCGGGATATTACGGGCTCTCCCGTCACCGCCGAGCAGCTGGCTGCGATCATCGATCTGATCGGCGAGGGCACGATCTCCGGCAAGATCGCCAAGGATCTGTTCGAGATCGTCTGGCAGGAGGGCGGCGATCCCCGCGCACTGGTCGAAAGCCGCGGCATGAAGCAGGTCACCGACCTCTCGGCGATCGAGAAGGTGGTCGACGACATCATCGCGGCCAATCCCGACAAGGCCGCGCAGGTCAAGGACAAGCCGCAGTCGCTCGGCTGGTTCGTCGGCCAGGTGATGAAGGCGTCAGGCGGCAAGGCCAACCCGCAAAGCGTCAACGAGCTGCTCAAGTCCAAGCTCGGCATCTAGCCTCACGCGTTCGGACGAGGTGACGGACATGTTTCGTCACCTCGCTATGGGTTCGCGATGCGACGCTCGCGCGCGTCCTCGGCGGCAATCTTCATCCCGACGACTGCGATGCGGCGACCGAATCGCCGTCACGCGATTCGCGCAAAACGGCGGCTTGCACGGGCTCCGACGAGCGCTCGCGCCGTTAAGCATGAAAATATTTTCGTTGCCAAAAACTGCGACTCAGAGTCCGCGAAACGCCTTCGCGGGGCCATCCTGCGCGTCGCGACGCGCGTCATCGCGTCGATCACGCGCAATGCGTGAGTGCAGGAAAATACTTTCTGCATAGTGTTTTCTTGCAATCATTACTCTCGCAAACATCGATGATGCGCCCACTCTCCGCGATCGGACGAACACGTCATGCAGTGTGCTTGCATCGCGCTCGCCAAGCGCACGCGCCTTGCTGCGTCAACACTTCTTTAAGCGAGAAGCTGTTTTTTTCGTCGTGTTGGTGTATTCGGGATGAGTGTGCATTCGATCCCCGACTGCATGCAGCGATTAAAGCCATCTCACACATCGGAGGGCAACATGGCCAAGAAAGCGAAGAAGGCGAAGAAGGCGAAGAGCGCAGTGAAGAAGACTGCGAAGAAGACCCGCAAGGTCGCGAAGAAGAAGAAGTAACTTCGACTTCTGAAGTTGCCGGCTCCCAGAGAGCCGGCACGTCATCAGCGCCTCCCAGAGGTTCTGGTCGACGATAGAGGGTGTCGGCGAGACATCAGGTCAACGGTCGGATCGCTCTTTTCGCGGTCCGGCAGAAGAAACGAGTTTTCTTCGTTCGGTGCGGTGCCGGTTCTCCGGTTCTGCAATTTCACAAGCGGCCTTCGGGTCAACGTGAAATCTGGTCCTGACGTGTTCGCCGACGCCCTCGTTCTCTGAGGCCGGGGTATTGCCGGCATTCCCTTTCCATACATTGCTGATCTGGTCGTGGCGTGACCGCGCTGCCGCTGAGCGCTGCCTCGGGGCAGGCGAGGGCTACGGCTTTGTCGTTGCGCGACGTCCGGGCGCCGTTTTCCCTATTTGCAGTGCCATCGCCCGGCGGCGACCCGGTGCGTCGCGGCTTCTCGATGGATGGGGCGCCCGCCTGCCGCCTTCGCTGAAGCTTCGGCGTTCCAGGACCGCAAGCCCCGGCAGTGCCTTGGCGTAGCCGGGTCATGGGTGACGACTGGAAGTGGCGGAGTGTACGCCACAGCGCCCCGCCACCGCGCGCGATGGTTATCGTTGTCCGAAAATCGCAGGGTAAACCGAATCTGACGAATCGCAGAAGTGCCCGTCAAATGGGGACTTTTGGCATTCCGTGCGCGGCCGCGGCCAAGGCGCGTTTACGTCTGCTTCATCGCGATACTTAAACTGCCATTCAAATTTGCCCGCCATCATCGCTTCCAACAAGCCGGCAAACGGCCTGGGCAAGAAGACTTGGGGAAGAGTTGAGCAGCGCATGATCCCAGAAGGGATCACGCAAATCAGAGTTGGACGGGAGCCGCGCTCGGGGGAACGAGGCGGCATAAGAAAACAGGGGATGCGTTATGTTTCAGGGTACTTTCGATCTGGAGACCGCAACGCCGATCGACGCGAGCGCGCTGTCGGACGTGCTGTTCGAGCGCGGGATCTATTGGGCGAGCGGCCGCGCCGGCCTCGTCGATCTCGTCGCCGCGCACAAATGGTTCAACCTCGCCGCCCTGAAGGGCCGCAAGGACGCCGTGGCGCTGCGCCAGGAAGTTGCCGGACAGATGTCGGACGCCGAGATCTCGGCCGCACAGCGCGACGCGAGGGCGTGGGTTTCCACCTACTAGAGCCATTTCTGTTCCGATGGCATCGGAACAGGGCTCTGGTGTCTTGTTCTGAGATGTTTTCCCGACGCGAACCGGTATCCGCTTCGCTTGAAAACGCTTCGAGCTGAGGATCGCAGCCGGCCCCGTGTTTCCACGGGCGTGCCTGGTTGCGCTGAATCAAGTTCCTTCGTCGTGACGCCGCCTAGACCCGCGCGGCATGAGCGCTGCCGACACGAATGGACAATGGCTGCCGATTCAGATCGCGCCCGACGATTGCGATCTGGAACTCGGACGGCCGCACAAGACGGGCATCGTGCCCTGGACCTTTCCATGCCGGCGCAGGTCCGGCGTCTGGTTCAACGTCTGGGCCGACGAGCCGGTGCTGATTTCGCCCTCGCATTGGCGAATCTGGCGGTCCGGCCGCTAGGTGCGGACACACATAATATAGGGAGAGCGAGAATCGGGCTGAGCTCAGCCGCGCGGATCCCTGCACCAAGCTCTCTCCGGCGCGGCGATCGCTTTCAGGTGAGAGAACGGCAGGCCTTGATTCTGCTGCTGGGTGGCGGAGAGGGAGGGATTCGAACCCTCGATACAGCTTGAGACCGTATGACGCTTTAGCAAAGCGTTGCCTTCAGCCACTCGGCCACCTCTCCGGTGCGAGCCTTATGCCTCTAATTACTTGGGCCGGTCAATTTGTAAGCGCGTGTTTGCGCTCGAATATTCCCAGCGATCTTCGAAACGAAGCAGCTTGGGGGCTCGGGGGGCGAACCGACACGGCATCCGAATCGTCTGGTGCCCTGTAGCAGGGAAGTCCATTCTCGGATGATTGGAGCCATTCTGGCTCAAGTGACTGAAATAACTTGTGAATTTATTCTTTATGCGTGCCGGCAGCCCGACTGGGGTCTCGCCGTTTCCGCCAGAACATAAATGACGTGCGTTCGCAGCCTTCGATAAGCCTATGTAAATACGTGATTTTCTGCGTGCAGCTGTTCGGCCCGGGCCAGCACGCGGTCCGCCCCAGCCCATCAATCTCCAGCATGATGCGCCTGCCGGCCCACGCGCGCCCGTCCTCTTGCGCTAGATCAACCTCTCCATCGCAAGGACCCCCAAGACTTCGGTTCCGTTTAGACGGGAGCTGGACATGTGTAGCGATAATCGTCGTCTCGCCACCGGAGCAATCCCGGCCACCCAGCCCTGGGCGCCGATGAAGCTGCCGACGCTTCGGACCGCTTTCTGCCTGTTGGCGGTATTTGCACCATCATTCGAATTGCTGCCCGCCAGTGCCCAGCAAGCTCAACAGCCAGCCGCCGCCTCCGTCGGCGTAATCGTCGCCGAGCGCAAGCCGGTAAAACGAACGATCGATCTGGTCGGTCGCATCGAAGCGATCGAGCGAGTGGAAGTGCGGGCGCGGATCACGGGATATCTTGAAAAGGTCTCGTTCCAGGAAGGCGCTCTGGTCAAGGCAGGAGCGCCGCTTTACTCAATCGAAAAAGGGCTGTTCGAGGCCGCAGTAGATCAGGCCCAAGGCGTGCTGAATAAAGACAAGGCAGCGAAGACCCTGAGCGAGGTGCAGCTGCAGCGTGCCGAGGAATTGCTGGCAAAGCAGGCGGGCACGCAGGTGGCCCGTGACCAGGCGCTGGCTGCGGACCAGGCGGCCGCAGGTGCGCTGCTCGTGGACGAGGCCAATCTGAAAACTGCGCAAATCAATCTGGATTATACGGAAATTACGTCGCCGATCGCCGGCAAGATCGGCAAGACGAATATCACCAAAGGCAACGTGGTAAGCCCACAGACCGGCATCTTGACGACCATCGTAAGCCAAGATCCGATCTATGTTTCCTTCCCGGTCAGCGTCAGGGAATTTCTTGCAGCGCAAAAGGAAGGCCGCGACGTCGATGTCGTCGGCATCAAGGCCTATGTGTTCTTCTCCGACGGCACTGCCTACAGCCAGCCGGGTAAGATCAATTTCGTCAATGTGATCGTCGACCGCGGCACGGATACGATTCTTGCACGCGCATCATTTCCCAATCCCGACGGCGTGCTCGTGGATGGTCAGCTCGTCAGAGTTGGGCTGGAAAGCGGCTCCGCCCAGGAAAGGCTCCTCATCCCGCAAGCGGCGCTGATTTCGGATCAGGAGGGCATCTATGTCTTGATCGTGGAGGACGGGAAAGCAGCGGTCCGACGTGTCAAACTCGGCGGGACCAGCGGCACGGGTGTGATCGTGGAGGAGGGCCTGACGGGCGGCGAGCAGGTCATCGTGGAGGGAATTCAGGGGATTCGCGGCGGCAGTCCCGTACACGCTCAGCCAGCCTCCACCAGCCGGAGCTGAGCCATGCTGTCTGCGATTTTCGTCGACCGCCCGCGGCTTGCAATCGTCATTGCAATCGTGACGACCATCGCCGGCGCAATCTCGTTTGTCGCCATGCCGGTGGCACAATATCCGGACATCGTGCCGCCTCAGGTCTCGGTGACCACCCAATATCCCGGGGCCAGCGGCGCCATTGTAGACGCCACCGTCGCGCAGCCGATCGAGGCGCAGGTGGTTGGCGTCGACAAAATGATCTACATGAAAAGCACCAGCGGCGACGACGGAAGCTACACGCTGACCGCCTCCTTCGAGCTCGGCAGCAATCCTGACATCAATACCGTCAACATCAACAATCGCGTGCAGACCGCGCTGTCGTCGCTGCCGTCGGAGGTCCAGAAGCAGGGTATCAGCGTCAAGAAGAAATCGACGGCCATTCTCGCGGTCGTGACCCTGTACTCGCCCAAGCATACGCACGATCCGCTGTTTCTATCGAATTATGCCACCATCAACCTTCTCGATCAGATCAAGAGCACGAACGGCGTCGGGGATGCCTATCTTTTTGCGCCCCAGGACTACGCCATGCGTGCATGGGTCAAGACCGATCGACTGACCGGCCTCGACCTGACGACCGCCGATATCATCAACGCCGTCCAGTCGCAAAACGTGCAGGCAGCCGTAGGCCGGATCGGGGCGCGTCCGATCTTCAATGATCAGCAATTGCAGCTGAACCTTCAAACGAAGGGCCGCCTCGCTTCCGTCTCCGACTTCGAGAATATCGTCGTCCGCACCAATCCGGATGGATCGGTCCTGAGGCTTCGCGACGTGGCCCAGGTCGAACTCGGCGCCGCCAACCTCGACCGCGATACCAGGTTCAACGGACAGAACGCGGCGGCAATTGTCGTTTATCAAACGCCGGGCGGCAACGCGATCGACACGGTCGCGGCAGTTCGAAAGAAGCTTGCAGAGCTCGAGAAGCGCTTTCCCGAAGACCTGTCGTGGAAGGTGACCTACGATCCAACGATCTTCGTCACCGATACCCTGCACGAGGTCAAAAAGACCCTGGTCGAGGCGTTCATTCTCGTCGTCATCGTGGTGTTCCTGTTTCTGGGCAGCGTTCGAGCGACGCTGATTCCGACATTGGCGGTTCCGGTCAGCCTCATCGGCGCGTTCATTGCGCTGAACGCCGTGGGATACTCGGCAAACACCGTCTCGCTGCTCGCCATCGTGCTTGCCATCGGAATTGTGGTCGACGATGCGATCGTCGTCGTCGAAAACGTCGAACGCGTCATGGAGGAGCGGCCTGAACTGTCGCCCGCGGATGCGACCAAGCAGGCGATGCGGGAGATTACGGCGCCGATCATTGCGATCACTCTCGTCCTTCTATCGGTGTTTGTTCCCATCGCGTTCATACCGGGGATTTCCGGCGAGCTGTTTCGCCAGTTCGCGGTGACGGTTGCGGTATCCATGCTGCTGTCCGCGATCAATGCGCTCACGCTGTCGCCAGCGCTTTGCGCCGTATTTCTGCGACCTCATCATGGTCCCAGACGCGGGCTCATCGGATGGACGATGCGAACGATCGACCGCGTCCGGGACGGATACGGAGCCATCGTCGCGCGTCTCGTCCATTTTTCGATAGTCGGAATTGCCATGGTCGCCGTCGCCGGCGCCGCTACCTTTGGCATTGCCAGGCAAACTCCGACGGGATTTGTCCCCGAAGATGATCAGGGCGCCATTTTTATCATTGCCCAGTTGCCCGGCGGCGCCTCGGTCGGGCGCACCTCAGAAGTTCTGCGTCGGGCCGAAGACATCATCAAACAGGATCCGGCCGTTGAAGACTATACCAGCATCATCGGCCTGAATTTCATCGACAGCTACTCGCAAGCGAACGCCGGTTTCATGGTGGTCACCTTCAAGCCTTTCGAGGAGCGCAAGAAAGGCGAGCTTGGCGCGCGCGAGACCATCGCGCGGTTGCGAGGGAAGCTTCGTGCCATCGAAGGAGGCGTCGTCGTGCCGTTGGCCCCGCCGCCGATCGTAGGCCTCGGCACCGGAGGCGGCTTCACCTATGTCCTCGAAGACCTGCGAGGTGGCGATCCGGCAGCCCTCGCGCAGGCTCTTCGCGGCCTCGTCGTGGCGGCCAACGCGGAGCCGCGCTTGAGGGGAGTGTTCAGCACATTCTCCGCTGACAATCCTTCGATCTTTCTGGAGATCGATCGCGACAAGGTCCAGATTCTCGGCGTGCAGCTCAAGGACGTGTTTCAGGCCTTGCAGGCGTCGCTTGGCGGCTATTTCATCAACAACATGAACCTTTACGGCCGCACTTGGCAGGTCCAGGTTCAGGCAGACGCCGCCGACCGTTCGACCATCACGGACATTTACCGCATCAATGTCCGTAATGCGGAAGGACAGATGATCCCGCTGCGCAGCCTCGTCGAAACGCGCGTTGCGCTTGGGCCGCCTGCAATCATTCGCTACAACAATCTTCGCGCAGTGACAATTCAGGGCACGCCGGCGTCTGGCGTGTCGTCCGGCCAAGCGTTGAAGGTGTTTGAGGACGTTGCTGCCAGGACACTGCCACAAGGTTACGCCGGCGAGTGGACGGACACAGCGTTCCAGGAAAAGCGCGCCGAAGGAAAGACCGGCATCATCCTCGGCTTCGCTGTGTTGTTCGCCTATCTCTTCCTGGTCGCACTCTATGAAAGCTGGACCATCCCGGTCCCGGTCTTGTTGTCGGTTACGATAGCGGTTTTGGGTTCGTTCAGCGCAATCCTGCTCAGCGGCCTGACACTCGATCTCTACGGGCAGATCGGGATGGTCGTGCTGATCGGACTGGCCGCCAAGAACGGCATTTTGATCGTCGAGTTCGCGAAGGAGAAGCGCGAGCATGGCATACCGCTGCTCGAGGCAGCCGCGGAAGGAGCACGCTTGCGCTTCCGCCCGGTGATGATGACGTCGTTTGCCTTCATCCTCGGTCTCTATCCGCTCGTGGTCGCATCAGGCGCCTCGGAGCTTGCACGACGCGGCGTAGGCACCCCGGTTTTCGGCGGTATGATTCTGGCCTCGTTCGTGGGCATCTTCGCGATCCCTCCGCTTTACGTCATGTTCCAGGCCATCCGAGAGCGATTGCGGCCGGGCGCAAAGAAGAAGCCCGAAGCTTTGCCAGCCAACGAGATTTCAACGGACAATGTCGCGGCCGAATGAGGTCGCTTCCACGATGGAGCTCTTTTCATGATCAATATTCGCAACATTCAGGTCCTTACTGTCGCGATCGTGATGGCCTCCAGCCCGGCATCGGCCATAGAACTCACCGGAGCATGGGCGAGCGAAGCCGACATGTGCAGTCAGGTATTCAGCAAGCGAGGCAGTCACGTCGCCTTCACCGAGATGTCGGAGTTGTACGGCTCGGGCTTCATCATCGAGGGCAACAGCATACGAGGAAAGTCGGCCAACTGCACGATCAAGTCCAAAAAGGAAAACGCAGGCAGCGTCGAGATTTCGGCTGCATGCGCAACCTCGATCATGAATCAGGACATGAAATTCGTCCTGAAAGTTATTGACGACAACAATATCAGCCGCTCCTTTCCCGACATTTCCGACATGAGCGTTAAATTTACCAGGTGTGCAATGTAGATCGCGCCAGGTTCATGCGAACCGGCTGATCGTTTGCCGGTGGCAATCCCCTTGTTGCTCGCGTCTTACTGCAGAGCTTGAGCATAGAAGTGGCGAGGGCACGTTGCGCAAGGTTGTCGGGGACATTGCACCAAAGGTCATTTCTCAAGACGAGATAGCTGCGAAGATGTCTTTGGGTCGCGCCGACAAGAGAGGTGCGATGCGATCTCAGGGCTCGCACCGAAGTGTGTTCGATATCTGATCCAGCGCCATTGCTGTGCTCGACAGACGATGCCGCGCGACGGTTTGCTGTGCGTGTCGGTCCGCTTGGCGCGGGAGTATTGCGCTACCACAGCCGGCGCCGTTTTGTTGATGCGCAGAGATTAATCCGAGTGTTGATCCAAATCAAAGTGCTGGTGTCGTACGCGCTCAGCGTGTGTTGAATCCGCTCCCGGGGACAGGAGAAGGAAGTATGCACCGCGTGTTTCGGGCGATCTGCAATCGCCTCGTTGCTTCAGCCGGCCTCGTCGCGATTTGGTTCTGCCTTGCGCAGCCGGCAACAGCCCAGGAGCTTCTGCTGCCTGCGTCGCGAGATGAAATCGCCGACCGCGAGCGTCTGTCCTCGTGGACATTGGACAAGTTTCCCGCTCAGCCGTTCATGAAGGAAATCTACTGGGACCGCCGAGCTCAGGAGTTGCCGGCGTTCTTCCGCGATTCACTCGTACAATACGTCGCGCGAACCTATTACATGAACCGCGACAATTTCGACGGAACCAAGTCGCAAGCTTATGCCGCAGGCGGCTGGCTTGCGGTCCGAACCGGCCTGATTGGCGACCTGTTCGGCATTCACGCCGCCTTCTACGGATCGGAGAGGCTTTTTGGTCCTCTCGATCAAGACGGTACGAAGCTGTTGGCGCCGGGCCAGAACAACATCAATACTTTGGGTCAGATCTATGGACGCATCCAACTCGGCGACCAGGAAATCCGTGGCGGACGGCAGTTGGTCGATACGCCATTGATCAATCCTCAAGACAATCGGATGGTACCGAACACGTTCGAGGCCGCGACGCTTGTATCGTTGCCAGACAAGGATCGCTTCTACGACTACGCCCTCGGTTACATCTGGAATATCAAGCCGCGCGATTCAAACGATTTCATTCCGATGTCGAATGCGCTGGCCGGAACCGGCACGGAGGGCACGCCATTTGGGATGTTCAGGCTCCGCCCGATTCCTGGCCTCGTGTTGACGGCTATGGATTACAACGTCCAGAACTTCATCAATTCCGGCTTCGGTCAGGCGGAGTATGACTTCAGGCAGCCAAAGGGGATGCCCAACTTCATCTTGGGCGGCAATGTCATCGCGCAGACGAGCGTAGGCGACAACCTGCTGGCGGGCAGTCCCTTCGAGACCTACCAGGCTTCTGCGAAGGCACAGATGGCGTATGCCGGCTGGACGCTCTTCATCGCGGGGTCTGCGACAGGGAACCAATCCAAGATCTATTCGCCTTTCGGGACCAAACCGAACTATACGGACATGCAGCAAGTGTCCTTTGACAACGCCGGCGAGAAGGCGATCGGCGGCAGCGCCGCTTACGACTTCGCGGCCTTTGGGCTCCCCGGACTGAGCACCGGTGCCTGGTACAGCCAGGGTTGGGGAGCCCTGAATCCGGTGACCAATGTCGCGATTCCCGACCGTCGAGAACTGGATGTATGGCTGCAGTATCGGCCGACCGAGGGGCCGCTGAAAGGCCTGCGACTGAAGACCCAATACTCAAACGTTTGGCAACAGGGGAACGTGCGCCCGACGCAGCAAGAATTCCGCTTGATCGCCGATTACACGGTGCTTTTCAGGCCGGAACCGTCGGTGTCGAAGCACTAGGGCAATCACCTTCTTCCCAACCCGGATCAGGCGTGGTGCCACTGGACAGGCTCGCATTGCCCCGATGCGGAACGATTTAGGCGGAGCTTTGATGACGGGCGCGATCGCTGCCGGGCTCGTCGCACCGGTTTTGCATCGTCAAGGAGGCTGAGTACCCTCCCGCCCGAGCCCGAAAATCGCAAGTCATCGAAAACGCTTAGTGATGCGACTTGGGGCGCAACTCATCTCTATCGAAGAAAATGCCATGCCCTCTTGGTGCCGACGCCTTCCGAATGCGCTCGCGGAGGGGAGGCTGTGTCTTCCCGTTGAGTCTTCTTCTGATTCCGCGATTCGAGGGCGCCGAAACCTCGTTGGAGACGAACTCCCTGTAGCGGTGCCTCATGTGGGGAACTTTGAAGGCAAATGGAACCGTTTAAAAAACATCAATGTAAACAATATGTTACAGGGGCGATCCGATCACATCTGCGTGTTATTTGTGCAACACCCGTCGGAAAACGCGCTTCATAGGCCCGTTCCGGAGCGTTCTGTTGTTGTGTGTGCAAGGACGTTCGGTAATTGTGACTGAGCGACGGAGGGGGGCATCCCGAGGTCGTCCCGTTTTAGGTGGTTCGCTTAAGTCCCTCGCGGTCAGCGGGTGTGTCCGAAGGCGCGAAGCGACTAAGCGGTGAGTTAAGGGACAAGGGAACCAACCTTAGGGTGTCTTCACCCAGCGGATCCGGAACCTTCCCTATAGAGCAAACTTGGAGGTTTAACATGAAGTTGGTTAAGAGCCTTTTGCTCGGTTCAGCGGCGGGTCTGATCGCCGTTGGCGGAGCACAGGCAGCCGATCTCCCCGTAAAGGCCAAAGCGGTCGAATACGTGAAGATCTGCTCCCTGTACGGTGCCGGATTCTACTACATCCCGGGCACTGACACCTGCATCAAGCTGGGTGGTTACCTGCGCGCTGAAGTCGCGCTGGGCACCAACTCGGACTTCACCCTGAACCAGAACGTCTCGACCCAGGGCGCCAACGGTGCACGCAACCGTCTGACGAACTACTACACGATGCGCGCTCGTGAAGACCTCAACATCGACACGCGCACCGCGACCGAGTACGGCGTGGTCCGCACCTTCTTCGATGGCGTCTTCTCCTGGACGACCGGCAACTATGTCGGCACCGGCAGCGCCACCGGTGGCACCGCCTACAGCGGTGCGCTCGCCATCAACACTCCCGTCGGTGCAGCTGCTCCGGCTCTCTTCGGCTCCGGCGGCGGTTCGGTGAACGGCACGGACGGTAACACCTCGGCCGGTTCGCTCGGTGTGTACTACGCCTTCATCCAGTTCGCCGGCTTCACCATGGGTAAGGCGGTGTCGCAGTTCGACGCGCCCTGGACCAACTATCCGGGCAACAACTTCGACGGTCTCGTCGGCGGTTCGGGCACGGTCACCGGTGTCAACCAGTTCAGCTACACCGCTGACTTCGGTCAGGGCATCACGGCGGCGTTCTCGGCTGAAGACGCCACCTCGTACTATCAGGCTGGTAACGTCAACCTGACTGGCGCAACTGCGGCTGGCATTTTCGGCGGTGCTGTCGGCGCCAATGCCATCGGCGGCAGCAGGTCGCCGAACCTCGTCGGTATGGTTCGTGTCGACCAGGCTTGGGGTCTGTTCCAGGCGTCGGTCGCTGCGCATGACAACCACGTCGGTTACTACGGCCCGTCCGAAGTCACTGGTCACCCCGACGACAAGTGGGGCTGGGCGGTTCAGCTCGCTCTGTCGATCAAGAACATCCCGACCGGTGCGGGTGACGTGATCAACGTGTCGGCCGTCTACACCGACGGTGCGACCCGCTACAACTTCCAGAACCTCGCGGGCAGCACGTATGTGATGTACGGCAGCTCGGGCCTCGCCGGCGCCTACGGCAGCGTCGCCGCTGTCACCGCTCCGGACACCGTGTTCGTCACGGGTGGCCAGCAGGAGACGATCAAGACCTGGGGCTTCCGCGGTGCTTACACGCACAACTGGGATCCCTACTGGAACACCGCGATCTACGGTGCCTACGCTCAGGCGCAGTTCGGCTCGGGGGCCAAGACCTTCCTCTGCGGCGCTGGTGGCCTGCTCACCGTCGGGCAACCTGGTCTTACGGGTTGTAACCCCGACTTCAATATCGGCCAGGTGGGTATCATCACCCGCTGGACGCCGGTCAAGAACCTGACGTTCTCGGCCGACTTGGCCTGGACCAACGTCGACCAGAAGTACGCAGGTACAATTGCGGCGGGGCTGGCCGCTGTTCCCGCCAAGCCGGCTGCGACCTACGAGGTCAAGGACCAGAACTCGCTCGTTCTGCTCCTCCGCGCTCAGCGCAACTGGTGATCTCGGTCTAACGACCTGACAGAGAGCCCCGGCGGGAAACCGCCGGGGCTTTTCTTTTGGTGCATGGCTTTGCGCCCCAGCAATGTCGGCCGAGCCGGCGCGTCGCTTCCGTGACCGGTCGCGTGCACGCCTCAGGTCGCGGCCGCTGCTCAAGCCGGACGACGGCGCATGTCCGGCGCTTGCCACCGATGCTCTCGGCAGCGACTCCCTGCGCTGTCTGCTTATGGCCCTGAAACGGGCCTTTGATCTGGATCAACCCGGAGGAGTGCCACCAGGCCGCTGATGCGATGGCCCCCGGGGGTCGTCATGTATCTGGCTGATACGAAATCGTTGTCTGGCTCCGGACAATCGTTCGAAGATCCAGCAGGTGAGGGGATGTTTTATGTGCCGGGGGGCACGTTTCGCATGGGTTCGGATCGGCATTATCCGGAGGAAGCGCCGGCCCATCTCGTTACCGTTGACGGATTCTGGATGGATCGCACGCCGGTCACCAACCGCCAATTCCGCAAATTCGTGAACGCGACCGGCTACGTCACTTTCGCCGAAATTACACCTGATGCGAAGGACTATCCGGGCGCTCTGCCGCACATGCTCAAGGCCGGGTCACTGGTCTTCACGCCGCCTAAGCGAGCTGTAGACTTGCACAACTGGGGGCAATGGTGGACGTTCAAGTTCGGCGCCAACTGGCGCCGTCCCTATGGTCCGCGCAGCAACATCAGCGGGCTCGACGACCACCCGGTCGTCCACGTCGCCTACCGCGACGTCGAAGCCTATGCCAAATGGGCCGGCAAGGAATTGCCGACCGAGGCCGAATGGGAATTCGCCGCACGCGGCGGACTGGACGGCGCGGAATTCGCCTGGGGTGACGAGCTATTCCCCCGCGGAAGGCATATGGCAAACACCTGGCAGGGCAATTTCCCGCACCAGAATCTTGCGGCTGATGGCTTCGAACGCACTTCGCCCGTCACCGCATTCCCGGCCAACGGTTACGGCCTGCACGATATGATCGGTAATGTCTGGGAATGGACGGCCGATTGGTATTCGCAGAAGCACGAAGCCGACGCCCTGAAAGTCTGCTGCATCCCGCAAAATCCTAGCGGCGGGCCCGAGGGCGCGAGCTACGATTCTTGTCAGCCGAACCTCAGGATTCCACGCAAGGTGCTTAAAGGCGGCTCGCATCTTTGCGCTCCCAGCTACTGCCGCCGCTATCGTCCGGCCGCGCGTCATGCCGAGCCGATCGACACCTCAGCAAGCCATGTCGGCTTCAGGTGCATCGCCAGGAAGAGGATCACGTCATGAGTAACGATCGGATTCCGGAAAAGCCTGAGATGAGCACGGGACCAATCGGCGGAGGATTGAAACGCCGCGATCTCTTGTTGAGTGGTAGTTCTCTCGTCGCCGCTTCGGCGCTCTCGGCCGTCGGATTGACGAGCCCTGCGCAAGCGCAGCAGCCGGCGCCGGCGCCAGCAGCGGCTGGCCAGCGGCCAAACATCGTCTTCATCATGGGTGACGACATCGGCTGGTTCAATATCGGTGCCTACCACCAGGGCATCATGGCAAGCCGGACACCGAACCTCGACAAGCTCGCCGCGGAAGGCATGCGCTTCACCGACTACTATGCCGAGGCCAGCTGCACGGCGGGCCGCGCCAACTTCATCACCGGAGAGCTGCCGATCCGTACCGGGCTTACCACGGTCGGCCAGGCAGGCTCCCCGATCGGCATGCCGGCGCAAGCGCCGACCATTGCGACCGCGCTGAAATCCATGGGGTACACCACGGGACAGTTCGGCAAGAACCACCTCGGCGACCTCAACGAATTCCTGCCGACCATGCATGGCTTCGACGAGTTCTTTGGCTACCTCTATCACCTCGACGCCATGGAGGACCCGGCCCACCGCAATTACCCGCAATCGCTGCTGGCCACCGTCGGTCCGCGCAACATGGTTCATTCCTGGGCGACCAACGTCGACGATCCGACGGTGCAGACGCGCTGGGGCAAGATCGGCAAGCAAAAGATCGAGGACTCCGGACCGCTTTATCCAAAGCGGATGGAGACGGTGGATGACGAAATCCTGAAGATCACGTTCGACTTCATCGACAAGGCCAAGCGGGACAACAAGCCGTTCTTCGTCTGGCTCAACCCGACGCGCATGCACGTCGTCACCCACCTCTCGGAAAAATACGAGAACATGCGCAACTCCGAAAACGGCTGGTCGGTCTCCGAGGGCGGGTTTGCCCAGCTCGACGATATCGTCGGCGCCGTCATGAAGAAGCTCAAGGACGAGGGCTTCGACGACAACACGATCGTCGCGTTCACAACCGACAATGGCGCGGAGAACTTCACCTGGCCTGATGGCGGACAGACGCCATTTGCAGGCGGCAAGGGAACGGCCATGGAAGGTGGATTTCGCGTGCCCTGCATGATCCGTTGGCCGGGCAAGGTGCCGGCGGGAAAGGTCGAGAACGGCATCATGTCCGGACTCGACTGGTTCCCGACCTTCGTCGCCGCAGCGGGCAATCCGAATATCGCCGGCGAGTTGCAGAAAGGAAAGCAGCTCGGCGACAAGACCTACAAGGTCTACCTCGACGGGTACAACCAGATGGACCTGATTACCGGAAAAGGCCCGTCCGCTCGCCACTCGATCTTCTATTTCACGGAGGGCACACTGAGCGCGGTGCGCATCGACGACTTCAAATACCGCTTCACCGATCAGCCGAGCGGCTGGTTGGGCGGCACGGTCAAGGTTGATTGGCCGATCCTCACCAATATCCGCCTTGATCCCTTCGAGCGTACGAACTTGCCTAACGGCGCGCAGGGGTCGCTGGCATTCTATAACTGGTTTGCTTACGAGTTCTGGCGGTTCCAGTTCGTGCAGCAGGAGGTCGCCAAGCTTGCCCAGACGGCGATCGAGTTCCCACCGATGCAGAAGGGTGCAAGCTTCAACCTGGAAGCCGTCAAGGAGCAGATAGAGAAGGCCATGCAGTCGCACGCTGGCAAGTAGGATATGCGGCGACGGGCACCCCAAGCCCGGGAGTGGCGCGAGCTGCCGGTCTGACGCGCGGCATCGGCAGCTCGCGGCGCCCTCCGGGATTGGGATGGCTCGCCTGACGATCGGGTCAGACCTTGAGAATAGTCCTCGAAGGCTCAAGCCGGACGACGACGCATGTCCGGCGCTCGCCACCGATGCTCCCGCCAGCGAATCGAGAGGAGGGCCGTCTCTATTCCACGCTGCCGGCGCCGCGGCGCAGGTCGGCCTCGATCTGCAACCGCGTGCCGCCGCCGAAGCGGGCGCGGTAGACCTGAAGGTTCTCCATGATCCGCTGCACGTAATTGCGCGTCTCGGAGAACGGAATGAGCTCGACCCAGTCGACCGCATCGACCTTGGGATCGCGCGGATCGCCGTAGCGGTCGACCCACTTCTTCACGCTGCCGCGGCCGGCATTGTAGGCGGCAAACGTCATGATGTAGGAGCCGCGATAATCCTCGAGCAGCCCACCGAGCTCGGCCGAGCCGAGCGTGGCGTTGTAGGCCGAATCGTTCTTCAGCCGCCCCAGATCGTAGGTCGCGCCATGCCGCTTGCAGACATAGCGTGCGGCATCCGGCGTCACCTGCATCAGCCCGTAGGCCTGCGCCGGCGAGACCACCGAGGGATTGAACGCGCTCTCCTGCCGGGCGATGGCGTAGACGATGCTGCGCTCGACCTCGGGGCCGATCGGCGTGAATTGCGGAATGCCGTTGACGGGATAGGCGTAAAAATCGAACGGAAGGCCGCGGTTGAGCGCGGCCTTGCCGACCAGCAGCATGCCGCGCGCATCGCTGTAGCGCTGGGTCAGCTCGCCGAGGCCGGTCAGCGCCTCGGGATCGCCGTTCTCGCCCATGTCGGCGAGCATGGGCACGGCCATCTCGCGCTCGTCGAGCTCGTAGAGCAGTTGCGCCGCGCGCACGATCTCCAGCCGTTCAGCGCCGCGCCCGCGCGGCTGGCTGTTGAGCTCGATCTGCGGCAGGCCGAGTTTTGCGCGTGCGAGCTGGCCGTAATAGCTCGTGGATTGTTCGGCAGCCCGCGCATAGGCGTTGCGCGCCTCCTGCTGGCGGCCCGCCGCTTCCGCCGCGCGGCCCTGCCAATAGCCGGCGCGCGCCAGCGTGGTCGGATTGACGCTGCCGACGCCGATGCGGGCAAAATGCTGGGTGGCGGTCGCCGGATCGTTGAGAAAGCGCAGCGCGATCCAGCCTGCCGTGAACTCCTGCTCGGTCTTGTAGATGTCGCGCGAGGGCAGCGCCGCGTCGCGCGCGATCAGATAGGCGCTGCGGAACTCCTCGGTGTCGATCATCTTGCGCGCGAGCAGGCGCCGCTCGATCCACCATTCGTCGAGATTGTAGAGCCGGTTCGGATCCTTCGGCGCCGACAGCATGAGCTGGGCGGCCTCGGCAAACTTCTCCTCGCGGCGCAGCAGCTGGATCTTGCTGAAGAGGAAACCGGGGTCATTGTGCAGCTCGCGCGGCACGGCCTCGAGCAGGGCACGCGTGTTCGGCGCCTTCTTGACCGAGGCGATGCGGGCCTTGGCCAGCGCGACATAGCCGGCGCCGAGGCGTTTTGCGGCGCGCAGCGCGGCCTCGTTTTCGCTGCCGTAGAGCAGGGTGTCCATCCGCGCCTTCTGATCGCCCGGCGTCAGCAGGGCGCCGAACTGGTCGAGCGCGTTGTTCTCGGTGTCCTCCGACATCGGATCGCTGCGCCAGGCCTCGCGCACCAGCCGCTCGGCATTGGCGCGGTCGCCGCGCGCCAGCATCGCCTTGGCGAGCGTGAAGCGGCCCTTCGCGGACACCGGGGATTCGTTCTCGAACCACGACCACGCAACTGAATCGTCGCGCCTGTCGTCCCACATCGCAGCCTCGAGGCGGCGGCGCAGGAAGGTCTGCGACGGCCAGCTCGGATTGGCGGAGAGGAAGGCGCGATAGCGCTCGACGGTCGCGCCATTGTCCTCGCTGCGCAGGATGATCCATTCCGCGAGCTTTCGCGCGACGGGATCCGAGATCGTGGCGGCGGCGTTGGTGGCGTCGCCCGCCTTGCGCTTGCGCACGAGTTCGATGACGCTCTCCAGCGTGTCCTTGTCGGCTTGCGACGTCGACGAGGTCGCAGCGATCGCGGCCGGCGTCACCGGCCTGCGAGGTGCCGCGTGCTGGCGGGTCGCGGGCGCCAGCACAGGAGCTGCGATCGGTTTGGCGGCCGGAGGGGCAGCGGGTCTGACGGTGGCCGTTGCGGCCGGCGCGGGTGCCGCTTTGGGGGGAGAGCCGGTGGCGGTCGGCTGCGATTTTGGCGCCGGCGCCGCTGCCGCAGGCTTGGGCTTGTTCTTGGCGGGGTCCTTGGCGGGTTCCTTGCCAGCGTCCTTGCCGGCATTCTGGGCTGGTTTCTTCGCGGCATCCTTGGCCGGGGCGCCAGCCGCCCCCTTGCTTGCGCCCTTCGCTGTGTCCTTGCCGGTTCCCTTGGTGGTTTCCTTAGCTGTTTCCTTGGCCGATCCTTTGCCGGATCCCTTCGCGGCGTCCTTGGCGGCTGGCTTCGCAGTGTCCTTGGCCCCTTCCGCAGGTGTCTCATTGGACTTGGCCCAGGCGGCGCAGCCGACAGACAGCCCTGCCATCAGGCACACGACCAGACCGGTGGATCGCCATGTGGCACGAGGAAATGAGGTCACGGCGTTTCGTCGCCCCGAATCAGTCAAGTGGCTCAAGATCTAGCTGAATTTGATTGAATATGCGGACAAAATACCAACAGCCGCTTACCTCGGGCGGGTTTGCACCATCACCGCGGCAAAATCGCGGCCTAAACGGTGCGTCGCACGGGAGCGGCCCTTTTACCGGCGGGATAGACCCGATATGAATGGGGCTTGCTCTCAAAACTCGCCGCGTACGGAGGAAGTCCATGGCAGCCAAGACGAAATTCCGGGGGTCGTTCACCGCCTTGGTCACGCCGTTCAAGAACGGCTCGCTCGACGAGGCAGCGTTCCGCTCCCTGGTCAACTGGCAGATTTCCGAGGGCACCAACGGACTGGTCCCGGTCGGCACGACAGGCGAGAGCCCGACGCTCAGCCATGACGAGCACAAGAAGGTCGTCGAGTGGTGCATCGAGGAGGCCAAGGGCCGCGTGCCCGTGGTTGCCGGTGCCGGCTCCAACTCGACCAAGGAGGCGATCGAGCTGGCCCAGCACGCCGAGAAGGCGGGCGCGGACGCCGTGCTGGTGGTGACGCCTTACTACAACAAGCCGACCCAGGAAGGGATGTACCAGCACTTCAAGGCGATCAACGATGCGATCGGGATTCCAATCATCATTTACAACATCCCGCCGCGCTCGGTGATCGACATGTCGGTCGACACCATGAAGCGGCTGTGGGAGCTGAAGAACATCGCCGGCGTCAAGGACGCCACCGCCAGCATGGTCCGCGTGTCGCAGCAGCGTGCCGCGATGGGCGAGGACTTCAACCAGCTCTCGGGCGAGGATGCGACCATCCTCGGCTACATGGCCCATGGCGGCCACGGCTGCATCTCGGTGACCTCGAACGTCGCACCGCGCCTGTGCTCGGAGTTCCACACCGCCTGGCAGAAGGGCGATCACGCCACCGCGCTGAAGCTGCACGACAAGCTGATGCCGCTGCACAACAACCTCTTCATCGAGAGCAATCCGGCGCCGATCAAGTACGCGATGTCGCTGCTCGGCAAGCTTGACGAGACGCTGCGGCTGCCGATGGTGCCGGTGACCGAGCCGACGCGCGTTGCCGTGCGCAGCGCCATGGTTCACGCTGGCCTGATCAACTGACGCGGTAACCTTTCCGGGGAGCCTTTCATGAGCGGGGTCGATGAAAAGGGCAGGCGGATGCTCAAGGAGTTCCGCGAATTCGCCATGAAGGGCAACGTCGTCGATCTCGCGGTCGGCGTCATCATCGGCGCGGCCTTCGGCGCCATCGTCACTTCGCTGGTCGGCGACGTGATCATGCCGTTGATCGGCGCAGTCACCGGCGGCCTCGACTTCTCGAACTACTTCACCCCCTTGTCGAAGGCGGTCACCGCCACCAACTTAGCGGATGCTAAAAAGCAAGGCGCGGTCTTGGCTTGGGGCAGCTTCCTCACGCTGACGATCAACTTCATCATCATTGCCTTCGTGCTGTTCCTGGTGATCCGCGCCATCAACACCCTGAAGCGCAAGGAAGAGGCGGCACCGGCCGCTCCGCCGAAGCCGTCGGCCGAGGTCGAGCTGCTGACCGAGATCCGCGATCTCCTCAAGAAGTCTTGACGCGTACGCTTCGTCCAAACTGTTAGCGTTCGCGCGTATCTCACTCAGGTTTGTCTGCCATGGCCGATAAGAACGAACGACCGATCAAGGTCATGGCGGAAAATCGCAAGGCCCGCTTCAACTATGCGATCGAGGATACGATCGAGGCGGGCATTGCGCTGACCGGCACCGAGGTCAAGTCGATCCGCAACGGCAAGAGCACGATCGCGGAATCCTACGCCGATTCGAAGAACGGCGAGATCTGGCTGATCAACGCCACCATTCCCGAATACCTCCAGGGCAACCGCTTCAACCACGAGCCCAAACGGCCGCGAAAGCTGCTGCTCCATCGCCGGCAGATCAACAAGCTGATCGGCGCGGTGGACCGCGAGGGCATGACGCTGATCCCGCTCAAGCTCTACTTCAACGAGCGCGGCCGCGCCAAGCTGCAGCTGGCGGTTGCAAAGGGCAAGAAGCTGCACGACAAGCGCGAGACCGAGAAGAAGCGCGACTGGAGCCGGGAGAAGGGGCGCCTGCTGCGGGCGAGGGGATAGCGGGATGAATCAGAAGAACCTGCTCGAGGTCGACTGGAGCCAGATTCCGGCGCCGGCCGATGATGGCGGCGCCGCGCATCTGCCGGGCATGACGCTGCCCGCGATCGGCCTGCTCGCGACCGACGACACATCAGTGATGCTGTCGGCGCTCCCCGGCCGAACCGTGGTGTTCGCCTATCCCCGCACCGGCGAGCCTGGCAAGATCTCGCTGGTCGACGATTGGGACATGATCCCGGGCGCGCGCGGCTGCACGCCGCAGACCTGCGCGTTTCGCGATCTGTTTGCCGAGCTGAAGGCCGCCGGCGCCGCCCACGTGTTCGGCCTCTCGACCCAGAGCAACGAATACCAGACCGAGATGGCCTCGCGCCTGCATCTGCCGTTTCCGGTGCTGTCGGACGAGAAGCTGGCGCTAGCGCGCGCCCTCAAACTGCCGACCATGGAGGTCGCAGGTCTGATGCTGATCAAGCGCCTCGCGCTGATCATCGACGACGCCAAGATCACGAAGGTGTTCTATCCGGTGTTTCCGCCCGACCGGAACGCCGGCGATGTCCTGGACTGGCTGAAGGCCAATCCCGTCAAAGACTAGTCCAAGGGCTAGTCGAGGTCGGCCTTCACCTTCGAGAACACGGACCGGAACATGTCCGGCGTCAGCACGCCGGTGTTCGTGTTGTAACGCGAGCAGTGATAGCTGTCGTAGAGCCTGAACGCGCCGGCCTGGTGCACCGCGCCGTGGCCGAAAGGGGCTTGCGAGCCCTTCAGATTCAGCGGCTTGAGCACGGTGTCGTGCGCAATCCGCCCGAGCGCGACGATCGCGCGCAGGTTCGGCATCGTCGCCAGATTCGCCGCGAGAAACTGGCGGCAGGTGTTGATCTCGGCGGGCAGCGGCTTGTTCTGCGGCGGAACGCAATGCACCGCATTGGCGATGCGGCAGTCGACCAGCTTCAGCCCGTCATCGGGCCGCGCCTGATAGGCGCCCTTGGCAAAGCCGTATTCGAGCAGCGTGGCGTAGAGCAGGTCGCCGGCATAGTCGCCGGTGAAGGGACGGCCGGTGCGGTTGGCGCCCTGCATGCCCGGCGCGAGGCCGACGATCAGGAGACGCGCCTTGACGTCCCCGAAGGGGGCGACCGGGGCGTTATGCCACGACGGCTCGCGCGCGCGATTCGCCTCGCGAAAGGCGACCAGGCGCGGACAGAGCGGACAGTCACGGTCGGGGACGAGGGTGGGGGGCTGGCGGCCTGACCGGGCCGCCTCACTCCTCAAAGTCGTCATCGCCCCTCGGGGCCATCGTGGTCGCGCGCTGGAGGAATTGCGGGGCGTGGTGGCGGGCCTCGCGCTCGCCACGATCGCGCGGCGCGGGGCGTTCGGACGGGTCGCGGCCGAGCTTGGATTGCAGCTCGACGAGGTCGGTGAAGACGTCGGCCTGGCGGCGCAGCTCGTCGGCGATCATCGGCGGCTGGCTGGCGATGGTCGAGACCACCGTGACCCGCACGCCGCGGCGCTGGACGGCCTCGACCAGGGAGCGGAAGTCGCCGTCACCGGAGAACAGCACCATCTGGTCGATGTGCTCGGCGAGCTCCATCGCGTCCACGGCGAGCTCGATGTCCATGTTGCCCTTGACCTTGCGGCGGCCGGAGGCGTCGATGAACTCCTTGGTCGCCTTGGTGACGACGGTGTAGCCGTTGTAGTCCAGCCAGTCGATCAGCGGGCGGATCGAGGAGTACTCCTGATCCTCGATGATGGCGGTGTAGTAGAAAGCCCGCAACAGCGTCCCGCGGCTCTGAAACTCCTTCAGCAGGCGCTTGTAGTCGATGTCGAAGCCCAGTGTTTTCGCCGTCGCGTAGAGATTGGCCCCGTCGATGAAGAGCGCGATCTTGTTGGTAGGAGAAGGTGACATTCAGTTTGCTCGCGAAGTGCTCGTGATTGATCGTTTATTGTTGGCGCGGCAGCACGCCGCGCAGTTCTAGAGTGCCGCCGAAACCCGTCGAAACCGCAAATCCGGAGAAGTCGGGGCAATCAAGGTATAGTTATGGCGAACTCTCAAACACCCGGGGCCGCCCTCGGTGGCAGCCCTGGAAATCGCCCATCCCAGCCCCAATGTGGGGGTAGCAGAGCCATTTGGCGAGGCCAAATCACAAATT
This sequence comes from Bradyrhizobium sp. 1200_D9_N1_1, assembly GCF_052075915.1. Lineage (NCBI taxonomy): Bacteria > Pseudomonadati > Pseudomonadota > Alphaproteobacteria > Hyphomicrobiales > Nitrobacteraceae > Bradyrhizobium > Bradyrhizobium sp. 1200_D9_N1_1. The sequence continues at coordinate 4,326,838 of NZ_CP197226.1, forward strand.
GGCCTTGCGAAATTGTCTTGGCCCCTATAACTAGCCCCAATCATCCACATATTTCGTCCCACCCACAACGGAGCGACAGTCCATGGCTCGCGTCACCGTAGAAGATTGCATCGACAAGGTCGATAACCGGTTTGACCTGGTCCTGCTGGCCGCCCACCGTGCCCGCATGATTTCGTCGGGTTCACAACTAACGGTTGACCGCGATAACGACAAGAACCCTGTTGTGTCTTTGCGTGAAATTGCCGACACGACCATCTCGCCGGAGGACCTCCGCGAGGAGCTGGTGCACTCGCTCCAGAAGTTCGTCGAGGTCGACGAGCCCGAGCCGGATACGGTGCCGCTGATCGGTTCCGCCGGCGCCAGCGTCGATGCGGACGATACCGAAGTTGCCGTTGAGCGCATGACCGAAGAGGAGCTCCTGAAGGGCCTCGAAGGCCTCGCGCCGCCGGAAGAGCAGCCCGAGGAAGACGAGTAGATCGTCCCGTCGCAATCGCCGAATTCTTGTGATCTTATCAGAGGCCCGAACCTGCGTTCGGGCCTTTGCTTTTGTTGGCGTTTTCGTGGTTACCATAGTGTTGCCGGTTCGCGCCGCGCACCTGTCACCGAATTGATCGGACGCGCGTCGGATCGGAGCTAAGATGTATACAACGGGCCGCCTTGAGGTCCGTTTGAAGGCAGGACGGCATGGTGTATCGACGCCGCAGATCAACGCAGATGCAGGCCGCAACCGAATCGGTTGCCGTGGCCCCGACTGCGCCGGTGGCGCGCCCGGCCAAGCCGCGTGCGCGCATGATGCGTCAATATGACCTCGTCGAGCGCGTCAGGTCCTACAATCCCAACACCAACGAAGATCTGCTGAACCGCGCCTATGTCTACGCCATGAAGGCGCACGGCTCGCAGACGCGGGCCTCGGGCGATCCGTATTTCTCGCATCCGCTCGAAGTGGCGGCGATTCTCACCGACCTGAAGCTCGACGACGCCACCATCGTGGCCGCGCTGCTGCACGACACGATCGAGGACACCGAAGCGACGCGGGCCGAGATCGACCAGATCTTCGGACCCGAGATCGGCGCGCTGGTCGAGGGCCTGACCAAGCTGAAGCGGCTGGAGCTGGTGTCGCGCGAGGCCAAGCAGGCCGAGAACCTGCGCAAATTGTTGCTGGCGATTGCCGACGATGTTCGCGTTCTCCTGGTGAAGCTCGCCGACCGCCTGCACAACATGCGCACGCTGGAATTCGTGCCGCCGGAATCGCGCAGGCGCATTGCCGAGGAGACCCTCGACATCTACGCGCCGCTCGCGGGCCGCATGGGCATGCAGGAAATGCGCGAGGAGCTTGAGGACCTGTCCTTCCGCACGCTCGACCCCGAGGCCTATTCGGTGGTGATGCAGCGGCTCGACGCGCTCGCCGAGCGCAACCGCAATCTGATCGGCGAGATCGAGGCCCAGCTCTCCAACAATCTGCGCCACCGCGGCCTTGGCGCGCGGGTTTATGGCCGCCGCAAGAAGCCGTTCTCGATCTGGACCAAGATGGAGCGCAAATCGGTCGGCTTCGAGCAATTGTCCGACATCTTCGGCTTCCGCGTCGTCGTGAACGACATCGAGGCCTGCTACCGCGCGCTCGGCATCGTCCACACCACCTGGCCGGTCGTGCCGGGGCGTTTCAAGGACTACATCTCGACGCCGAAGCAGAACGACTACCGCTCGATCCACACCACCGTGATCGGTCCGGGCAACCAGCGCGCCGAGCTCCAGATCCGTACCGAGGCGATGGACCAGATCGCCGAGCGCGGTATCGCCGCGCACGTGTTCTACAAGGAAGGCGCGGGCTCGCCGACCGAATTCCTCAAGCGCGAATCCAACGCGTTCGCCTGGCTGCGGCACACCGTCGGAATCCTCTCGGAGAGTGCCAACCCCGAGGAATTCCTCGAGCACACCAAGCTCGAGCTGTTCCACGACCAGGTGTTCTGCTTCACCCCGAAGGGCAAGCTGATCGCGCTGCCGCGCCACGCCAACGTCATCGACTTTGCCTATGCGGTGCATACCGACGTCGGCAACAGCGCGGTGGGCTGCAAGATCAACGGCAAGTTTTCGCCGCTGTCCTCGGAGCTCCAGAACGGCGACGAGGTCGAGGTGCTGACCTCGGAGGCGCAATCGGCGCCGCCGTCCGCCTGGGAGACGCTCGCGGTCACCGGCAAGGCGCGCGCCGCGATCCGCCGCGCCACGCGCACCGCCGTGCGCGACCAATATGTCGGTCTCGGCCGGCGCATCGTCGAGCGCCTGTTCGAGCGCGCCAAGATCGAATACGCCGACGACAAGCTCAAGGGTGCGCTGCCGCGGCTTGCGCGCACCTCGATCGAGGACGTCATGGCGGCTGTGGGGCGCGGCGAGATCAAGGCCTCCCACGTCGCGCGAGCGATGTATCCCGACTACAAGGAGGAGCGCGTCGCCCGCTACGGCATCAAGAAGGGGCTCGCCGCCAAGCTCAAGGAGAAGGTGGTCTCCGAGCCGCCGCGAACCCCGGTCGCGATCCCGATCCGCGGCATCAATTCCGACCTGCCGGTGAAGTTCGCGCCGAACGGCGGCGCGGTACCCGGCGACCGCATCGTCGGCATCGTCACGCCGGGCGAGGGCATCACCATCTACCCGATCCAGGCGCCGGCGCTGAAGGATTTCGAGGAGGAGCCCGAGCGCTGGCTCGACGTGCGCTGGGACATCGAGGACACCGCGCCGCAGCGCTTCCCGGCCCGCATCAGGGTCGAGAACGTCAACGAGCCCGGCGCGCTCGCGCAGATCGCGACCGTGATCGCCGAGCACGACGGCAACATCGACAACATCAGCATGCAGCGCCGCTCTCCGGACTTCACGGAGACGACGATCGATCTCGAAGTCTACGACCTGAAGCACCTGAGCGCGATCCTGGCCCAGTTGCGCGCGAAGGCGGTCGTCGCCCGCGTCGAACGTGTTAATGGATAGGCGTCTTTCGTATTCGCCTGTCCTTCGAATTTGTGAGCCTTGCAATGCCCGCTTCTCCGCTCCGCCTCGGCGTCAATGTCGACCATGTCGCGACCCTGCGTAACGCGCGCGGCGGCCGCAATCCCGATCCGGTGCGCGCCGCCCTGCTGGCGATCGAGGCCGGCGCCGACGGCATCACCGCGCATCTGCGCGAGGATCGCCGCCATATCCGCGACGAGGACATGGCGCGGCTGAAGGCCGAGATCTCCAAGCCGCTCAATTTCGAGATGGCGGCGACCGACGACATGATGCGCATCTCGCTCGCCACCAGGCCGCACGCGGTGTGCCTCGTGCCGGAGCGCCGGCAGGAGGTGACGACCGAGGGCGGACTGGATGTCGTCGGCCAGCACAATGCGCTCGCGCCCTACATCGCCCGGCTGAACGATGCCGGAATCCGCGTCTCGCTGTTCATCGCCGCGGACCCCGCGCAGATCGAGATGGCGGCGCGGCTGCGCGCGCCCGTGATCGAGATCCACACCGGCGCCTGGTGCGATGCCGTCGTCGACGGCCACACCGAGAAGGCCGACGCAGAGTGGAAGCGGATCGTGGCGGGTGCGAAGCTGGCGAAGGACGCGGGGCTGGAGGTTCACGCCGGCCACGGGCTCGACTATGCGACGGCGGAGACGATCGCAGCTCTGCCCGACATCATGGAGCTCAATATCGGCTACTACATGATCGGCGAGGCGCTGTTCGTCGGTCTCGCCGAGACGGTGCGCAGCATGCGCGCTGCGATGGACCGCGGCCGGAGCCGGGCATGATCATCGGCATCGGCTCCGACCTGATCGACATCACCCGCGTCGGCAAGGTGATCGAGCGCCATGGCGAACGCTTTCTCGACCGCATCTTCACCGCGGCCGAGCGGGCCAAGGCGGAGCGGCGCGCCAAGAACGAGAAGATGGTGGTGGCGACCTACGCCAAGCGCTTTGCCGCCAAGGAGGCCTGCTCGAAGGCGCTCGGCACCGGGATCAGGCGCGGCGTCTGGTGGCGCGACATGGGGGTGGTCAACCTGCCGGGTGGACGGCCGACCATGCAGCTGACCGGCGGCGCTCTGGCCCGGCTCCAGGCCCTGACGCCGGATGGCTTCGAGGCGCGGATCGACGTGTCGATTACCGATGACTGGCCGCTCGCACAGGCCTTCGTCATCATTTCGGCCGTTCCGCTGGCCAAGTCCTGACCGTTCCCAGGTCATTTTATAATTCTTGTTAAGAATCAATATCTTATGCAGTTTTGATGCGATCCTTGATTGCGTGGCCTCCGACAACCGTCTAAAAGTCCGCGGACGCAAATCAGGCTGGGCGAATTCGGCTTTACGCCGGAATTGGCCCTCATTATCAGAATCAGGACAATCTCCTTGGGCCGCGAAGCGATGGGCTGTTCGCGGGAGGAGGGCGCTCTGTGACCGCCGGCCGGAATTGAGAGAGCAATGAGCGTGACTTCGGGAACGAAAACTGAAAGCGGCGTCGGCGAAACGATCCGGGTCGTGATCCACGCTCTCCTGATCGCGCTCGTGATCCGCACCTTTCTGTTCCAGCCCTTCAACATCCCGTCCGGCTCGATGAAGGCGACGCTGCTGGTCGGCGACTATCTGTTCGTCTCGAAATATTCCTACGGCTATAGCCACTACTCGATCCCGTTCTCGCCGCCGCTGTTCTCGGGGCGGCTCTGGGGCTCGGACCCGAACCGCGGCGACATCGTCGTGTTTCGCTTGCCGAAGGACGATTCCACCGACTACATCAAGCGCGTGATCGGGCTTCCCGGCGACCGCGTCCAGATGAAGGACGGGCTGCTCTACATCAACGACACCCCGGTCGAGCGGCAGCGCATGAGCGAATATGTCGGCGAGGATCCGTGCGGCTCCGAAGGCGGCGGCATCTCCCGGGTGAAGCGCTGGAAGGAAACGCTGCCGAACGGCGTGTCCTATGAGACGCTGGACTGCGCCGACAACGGCTACATGGACACCACCAACGTCTACACCGTGCCGGCCGGCCATTTCTTCATGATGGGCGACAATCGCGACAATTCCACCGACAGCCGCTTCCTCGGCCAGGTCGGCTACGTGCCGCAGGAGAATTTGATCGGCCGAGCCCAGATGATCTTCTTCTCCATCGCCGAAGGCGAGCATGCCTGGATGTTCTGGCGCTGGCCGTGGGCGGTGCGCTGGAATCGCTTCTTCAAAATCGTCCGATGAAAGACGAAGCCAAGGACATCACGACCCAGCCGACCGAAGCGCAAGCCGCTCCTGACGGCGAAGCTGTGACCAAGACGCCTGCCAAGAAGAAGCGGGCGCGGAGCAGCAAGGCCAAGGGCACGGATGCGAACGCGGCGCTTGAGGCGCGCATCGGCCACAGCTTCGCCGACCCGAACCTGCTGATGCAGGGGATCACGCATGTCTCGGCGCTGAAATCCGGGCGCAAGCGCGGCGACAGCTATCAGCGGCTGGAATTCCTCGGCGACCACGTGCTCGGGCTCGTCGTGTCCGACATGCTCTACCACGCCTTCCCGAACGCCGACGAAGGCGAGCTGTCCAAGCGCCTTGCCGAACTCGTGCGCAAGGAGAGCTGTGCCGACGTCGCCAAGTCGCTCGGGCTGCTCGACGACATCAAGCTCGGTTCGGTCGGCCCCAGCGCCGACGCCCGCCTGCGCAAGAGCGTGCTCGGCGACATCTGCGAAGCCGTGATCGGCGCCATCTTCCTCGACGGCGGCCATGCGGCGGCGGCCGAATTCGTCAAGCGCAACTGGACCGAGCGCATGCACAAGCCGCGGCGTCCGTTGCGCGATCCCAAGACCGTGCTCCAGGAATGGGCGCAGGGGAAGGGCCTGCCGACGCCTGTTTACCGCGAGGTCGAGCGCACCGGCCCGCATCACGATCCGCAGTTCCGCGTCGCGGTGGACCTGCCGGGACTGGCGCCGGCGGAAGGTATCGGCGGCAGCAAGCGCGCGGCAGAGAAGGTGGCGGCCTCGGTGATGATCGAACGTGAAGGTGTTGGCGGCGGCAATGACGGTTGAAGCAAGCGGCGAGGCGCCCGCCGCGACGCGCTGCGGCTTCGTTGCGCTGATCGGCGCACCGAATGTCGGCAAGTCCACGCTGGTCAACGCGCTGGTCGGCGCCAAGGTCACGATCGTCTCGCGCAAGGTGCAGACCACGCGCGCGCTGATCCGCGGCATCGTCATCGAGAACAACGCGCAGATCATCCTGGTCGACACGCCCGGCATCTTCTCGCCGAAGCGCAGGCTCGACCGCGCCATGGTCTCGACCGCCTGGAGCGGGGCGCACGACGCTGATCTCGTCTGCGTGCTGCTCGACGCCAAGACCGGCATCGACGAGGAGGCCGAGGCGATCCTCGCCAAGGCGGCAAGCGTCAATCACGACAAGATCCTGGTGATCAACAAGGTCGACCTGGTCCAGCGCGAGAAGCTGCTGGCGCTGGCGCAGGCGGCCAACGAGCGCATGCCGTTCGCCAAGACCTTCATGATCGCGGCAATCTCCGGCGACGGCGTCGACGACCTCCGCTCGACGCTTGCCGAGATGGTGCCGCCGGGGCCGTTCCTCTATCCCGAGGACCAGATGTCGGACGCGCCGATGCGGCACTTGGCGGCCGAGATCACGCGCGAAAAGATCTATCGCAAGCTGCACCAGGAATTGCCCTACCAGTCCACGGTCGAGACCGACAAGTGGGAGGAGCGCAAGGACAAGTCGGTGCGCATCGAGCAGACGATCTTCGTCGAGCGCGAAAGCCAGCGCAAGATCGTGCTCGGCAAGGGCGGCGCCACCATCAAGTCGATCGGCGCGGACTCGCGCAAGGAGATTAGCGAGATCCTCGGCGTGCCGGTGCACCTGTTCCTGTTCGTCAAGGTGCGCGAGAACTGGGGCGACGATCCCGATCGCTATCGCGAGATGGGCCTGGAATTTCCCAAAGAATAAGCAAGAACAGATCGGTATCCGATGAGCGTGCCCACGAACGTCCGGCGCTTCGAAGCGCTGCTCTATGCGTCGTTGATGCTGGATGCGCTGTCGGTTGCGGTGCAGGACCGCACGCCCAATGCCGAGATGACCGAGCAGATGATCATGACGGCGACCCTGCTCGCCGGCGGCATGATCCTGCTGCTGGTCTATTTCGTCTGGCTGGCTGCGCATTGGCGCAAGAACTGGCCGCGCTGGGTGCTGGCCGCAGCCCTGGTGCTGTCGGTGATCTCGCTCGGCCAGATCATCGGCGAGAAGGGCATGGAGCTCGACAGCGCCATCGAGATCGTCTCCTGCGTGCTGACCACGATGGGCCTGTATTTCTCCTTCAGCGGCGACGCGCAGGGCTGGTTCAACGCGTGAGGTTTTGCGCGGTGCCGTAGGGTGGGTAAAGGTGCGCCCTTGCGCGCCGTGCCCACCACGATCGCGGTGGATCAAAATTGGTGGGCGCGCTTCGCTTTGGCCACCCGACGGTCGCTCAAAATGCTAGAGTCCCTTCAATGGAATGGACCGACGAAGGCATCGTGCTGGGGGTGCGGCGGCATGGCGAGAGCAGCGCCATCGTCGAACTGCTGACGCGCGCGCACGGCCGCCATCTCGGTCTCGTGCGCGGCGGTGCCGGCTCGCGGATGCGGCCCTTGCTGCAACCGGGCAACAGCGTTAGCGCGGTGTGGCGGGCGCGGCTCGACGAGCATCTCGGCACCTACGCGGTCGAGGGCCTGAAGCTGCGTGCGGCCACGCTGCTGGCCTCGTCCCACGGCGTCTACGGCGTCACCCATCTCGCCTCGATCGCGCGGCTCCTTCCCGAGCGCGATCCGCACGAGGAGATATTCGGGCTGCTCGAACATTCGCTCGACGATTTCGACGACATCGGCAGCGCGGCCGTACACGTGATCCATTTCGAGCTGGCGATGCTCGCCGAGCTCGGCTTCGGGCTCGCGCTGGACAACTGCGCGGTGACCGGGGAGACCACGGACCTTATCTACGTTTCGCCGAAATCCGGCGGCGCGGTGTCGCGCGGCGCGGGCGAGCCATGGCGCGACCGGCTGCTGCGCCTGCCGCCGTTCCTGCGCCACGGCGAAACCGCGACCGAGCTCACCGACCAGGATCTTCAGGACGGTTTTCGGCTGACCGGATTGTTCCTGCTGCGCCACGTGCTGGAGCCGCGCGGGCAGGTCCATTCCGACGCGCGGGCCGGCTTCATCAATGCCTTGACGCGGCAGCAGGCGAGGGCGGCGATCCCGGCGCCATGACGTCAGCGCGCCTCTGTATTGTCTGATCAGATGGCATGTCCCGGAACCAAATCGGGTTTCCTGGATTGGCCCGTGGGGTTCCAACCCGGGGATAAACCTGATGCTGATTAAGGGACTTATTGTGTCGGCAGCGCTGATTGCGCTGGCGCCGGACGCCCTCGCAGGCGAGCAAACAGGACTGGTTCGCCGTGCCTCCTGCACGGTCGTCAGGTTCTATGTAGCCAAATATTCGGCAGCAGCCGCAGAGGCATGGGCCCGGTCCAAGGGCGCGACGGAAGCAGAGATCGAGACTGCCCGGCGCTGCCTGACCAACGCGCCGACCACCACACAGGCCCAAAATCGCCAGGCCACCCAGACCGTGACCGCCGGCTGGGCGGGGCAGTAAGCCGCCCACAGGGAACCAATCCATCCTTGCCCGATTCGCTTCCACGGTTTAACCGGGCGGCATGGGAAAACGATTGATTCCGCCGGAACCGGCCGAAATCCATGAGGTGCCGCTGCGTGAGGCGCTGGAAGAGCGCTATCTCGCCTATGCGCTCTCCACCATCATGCACCGCGCGCTGCCGGACGCACGCGATGGCCTGAAGCCGGTGCACCGGCGCATCCTCTACGGCATGCGCCTGCTCAGGCTCGACCCCGGCACGGCCTTCAAGAAATCCGCCAAGATCGTCGGCGACGTGATGGGCTCGTTCCATCCGCATGGCGACCAGGCGATCTACGACGCCATGGTGCGGCTCGCGCAGGATTTCTCCTCGCGCTACCCGCTGGTCGACGGCCAAGGCAATTTCGGCAATATCGACGGCGATAACCCCGCCGCCTACCGCTACACCGAAGCGCGCATGACCGATGTCGCGCGGCTTCTGCTCGAGGGCATCGACGAGGACGGCGTTGAATTCCGTCCCAATTACGACGGCCAGTCGAAGGAGCCGATCGTCCTGCCCGGCGGCTTCCCGAACCTGCTCGCCAACGGCGCGCAGGGCATCGCGGTCGGCATGGCGACCTCGATCCCGCCGCACAATGCCGCCGAGCTCTGCGACGCGGCGCTGCATCTGATCGAGAAGCCCGACGCGAAATCCAAGGCGCTGCTGAAGTGGGTGAAGGGCCCGGACTTTCCGACCGGCGGCATCTGCGTCGATTCCAAGCAGGCGATCGCGGAGGCCTACACGACCGGCCGCGGCTCGTTCCGCGTCCGCGCCAGGTGGGAGCAGGAAGAGGGCGCACGCGGCACCTGGGTCGTCGTCGTCACCGAGATCCCCTTTCTGGTGCAGAAGTCGCGCCTGATCGAGAAGATCGCCGAGCTTCAGGATCAGAAGAAGCTGCCGCTGGTCGGCGATGTCAGGGACGAGTCGGCCGAAGACGTCCGCATCGTGATCGAGCCGAAGTCGAAGAACGTCGATCCGGCGCTGATGATGGAATCGCTGTTCCGGCTGACCGAGCTGGAAAACAAGATTCCGCTGAACCTCAACGTGCTGATCAAGGGCCGCATCCCCAAGGTCGTGGGGCTCGCGGAGTGCCTGCGCGAATGGCTCGACCATCTGCGCGACGTCCTGATCCGGCGCAGCAACTACCGCAAGGCGCAGATCGAGCATCGACTGGAAGTTCTCGGCGGCTTCCTGATCGCCTATCTGAACATCGACAAGGTGATCAAGATCATCCGCACCGAGGATGAGCCGAAGCCGGCGCTGATGAAGGCGTTCAAGCTCACCGAGGTGCAGGCTGAGGCCATCCTCAACATGCGGCTCCGCTCGTTGCGCAAGCTCGAGGAAATGGAGATCCGCACCGAGGATAAGAACCTCCGCAACGAGCTCAAGGGCATCAATGCGGTGCTCGCCTCGGAAGCCGAGCAGTGGAAGAAGGTCGGCGAGCAGGTCGGCAAGGTCCGCGACATGTTCGGGCCGAAGACGCCGCTCGGCAAGCGCCGCACCACCTTTGCCGATGCGCCCGAGCACGATCTCGCCGCGATCGAGGAGGCCTTCGTCGAGCGCGAGCCGGTGACGGTCGTCGTGTCCGACAAGGGCTGGATCCGCACCATGAAGGGGCATGTCGAGGATCTCTCGGGCCTTGCCTTCAAGCAGGACGACAGGCTCGGCTTCGCGTTCTTCGCGGAGACGACCTCGAAGCTGCTGCTGTTCGCCACCAACGGCAAGTTCTACTCGCTCGATGTCGCGAAACTTCCGGGCGGCCGCGGTCACGGCGAGCCGATCCGCCTGTTCATCGACCTCGAGCAGGAGGCGGCGCCCGTCGCGCTGTTCGTCAACAAGGGTGGACGCAAATTCCTGGTCGCGAGCCACGAGGGTCAGGGCTTTGTCGTCAACGAGGACGATTGCGTCGGCACTACCAAGAAGGGCAAGCAGGTCCTCAACGTCGACATGCCGAACGAGGCACGCACGGTCACCGAGGTGGTCGGCGACACCGTCGCGGTCATCGGCGAGAACCGCAAGATGCTGGTGTTCCCGCTCGACCAGATCCCGGAGATGGCCCGCGGCCGCGGCGTCCGCTTGCAGAAGTACAAGGACGGCGGTCTCTCCGACGTCGTCGTGTTCGACGCCAAGGCCGGCCTGACCTGGAAGGACTCCGCGGGCCGCGAATTCTCCGCGACCATGAAGGAGCTCGCGGAGTGGCAGGGCACCCGCGCCGACGCCGGCCGCCTGCCGCCGAAGGGTTTCCCGAAATCGAACAAGTTCGGCCGGGGGATCGAGTAGGGGCTGCGACTGCCTGCTACAACGCCGTGTCATGCCCCGCGAAGGCGGGGCATCCAGTACGCCGCAGCCTCTCGGCCGAACCACAATCGTCTCTGGAATACTGGATCGCCCGCCTTCGCGGGCGATGACACCGACGGTGTAGCCCGCAAACGCTTGGCAGATAGCCGTGAGCGCATACGTGCCTCCGTTGATCGGGCACGAACATTGCTTTTTCCTGGCGACTGCAAACGACAAGTCAAAAGGCAAATAAGCAACAATGTTCAAGCCAAAGTCATTCATTCCGGCGCTGTTCGCCCTCGCGCTGGTTGCCGGGCCCGCGCATGCAGCGGGCAATCTCGTCGCGGTGCTTGAGGCGGAGATCGTCACGCTCGATCCGCATTTCTCCACGGCCTATATTTCGCGCACGTTCGGCTACATGGTGTTCGACACGCTGTTTGCGAAGGATTCCAAAGGCGAGATCAAACCGCAGATGGTGCAGGACTGGAAGGTCTCGCCCGATGGCTTGACCTACAGCTTCACGCTGCGCGACGGCTTGAAGTGGCATGACGGCCAGCCGGTCACGGCGGCCGACTGCGTCGCATCGCTGCGCCGCTGGGGTACCCGCAGTGCGCTCGGCCGCCGCATCTTCGCGATCACGGCCTCGCTTGAGCCGACGGACGCCAAGACGTTCGTGCTGACGCTGAAGGAGCCGTCCGGCCTCGTCATCGACGCGCTCGGCAACCCCGTCAGCCCGGTCGCCTTCATGATGCCCGAGCGCATTGCCAAGACGCCCGGCGACCAGCGCATCACCGAGATCGTCGGCTCCGGCCCGTTCGTCTACAGCAAGGCCGATCACCGCACCGGCGACCGCATGATCCTGAAGAAGTTCGCCGACTATGTGCCGCGCCCCGAGCCCGCCGACTTCCTCGCCGGCGGCAAGCGCGTCAATGTCGACTCGCTCGAGATCCGCGTCATTCCGGACGGAGCGACCGCGGCTTCCGCGCTCCAGGCCGGCGAAGTCGATTTCATGCAGTACGCGCCGTTCGATCTGCTGCCGACGCTGGAGAAGAACTCCCGCGTGAAACTGCTCAATTTCACCGGCGGCAACATGTTCGCCGGCGCCTACCGCCTCAACGCGGCGTCGAAACCGTTCGACGATCCGGCGATCCGGCGCGTGCTGTGGAAGCTGGTCGACCAGCGCGAAGTGCTGGATGCGCTCGGCCTCGATGCCAAATACGCCACGCCCTGCGCGACCTTCTTCACCTGCGGCACCACCTATGACAGCAAGGCCGGCACGGAAGCCGCCGCAAAGCCGTCGATCGAAGCGGCGCGCGCCGCGCTGAAGGCGACGAAATATGCCGGCGAGCCCGTGATCGTCATGGAGGCGAACGACCTCGAAGCCCCGCGCGTCTCGGCGCAGGTGCTGGCCGAGCGGCTGAAGCAGGCCGGCTTCAACGTCGATCTCCAGGTGATGGACTGGGCGAGCGTGCTGGCGCGCCGTGCCAAGAAGGAGGGCTGGAGCGTCTATGGCGTTCACGCCGGCGGCTTCGATCTCGGCTCGCCGCTGACCAACGTCATGGTGGCGTTCAACTGTGCCGACTTCACCGGCTGGCAATGCGATGCGCGCATCACGCCACTCATGGAAGCCTTCGCCAAGGCGCCTGCCGAGGAGGATCGCAAGACAATCGCGGCCGAGATTCAGACGGTGATGTACGATCAGGCGCCCGGGATTCCCTGGGGCCAGTTCGCCCAGCCGGCGCTTTATCGCGCGACGCTGCGCAATCTGATACCGTCCGCCATCCCGGTGTTCTGGAACGTTGAGAAATAGCGCGATGTACGATGTCATTGTTGTCGGCGGCGGCTCCGCCGGCGCCGCTGTTGCGGCGCGGCTCTCCGAGGATCCCGCAAGGCGCGTGCTGCTGCTCGAAGCGGGTCTCGACTGGCGCGCTGATGAAGCGCCGTGGGAAGTGAAGACGCCCAATCCGATCCCGATCATCCACAAGCGCGAGTACCAGGAAAAATGGCAGTGGCCTGATCTGCTGACGCGCCGCGTGGCGGGGCAGGAGCCGCGCTTCTATTGGCGCGGCAAGGGGCTGGGCGGCTCGTCGATGATGAACGGCCAGATCGCGATCCGCGGCGTTGCTGACGCCTTCGACGAATGGGCGGCCAATGGTTGCACCGGCTGGTCGGCGAAAGAGGTGATGCCGCTGTTCTCGGTGATCGAGGACGACATGGAATTCGGCCACACCGAGGGACATGGACGCGGCGGCCCGCTGCCGGTCTATCGCGCGCCACCTGAGAAATGGGGCCCGATCGATCGCGGCTTGCGCGATGCGGCGCTGGCCAGCGGCTATCCCTGGTGCGCCGACGTCAACGGCCCTGACGGCGAGGGTGTCGCCTGTTATCCCATCAACAGCCGCGACAGCCGCCGCATCACGACCAATGAGGGGTATCTCGAGCCCGCGCGCGGCCGAGCCAATCTGGAGATCCGCGGTCATGCGCTGGTCGATCGTGTGCTGATCAGCGACGGCCGCGCGACCGGCGTCCGCGTCCTCATCGAGGGGCAGGGCACGAGCGACATCGGTGCGCGCCAGATCGTGCTGTGCGCCGGCGCGATCCACAGTCCGGCGATCCTGCTGCGCTCGGGCATCGGCCCGGCCGAGGAACTGAAGGCGATGGGGATCGCCGTCGCGCGCGATCTGCCGGTCGGCCGCCACTTCTTCGACCACCCGCTGTTTCGCGCCACGATCCAGCTCCGCGAAAACCTGCGGCCGACCGATCCGGACACTCGCCACACCAATTGCTGCGTGACCTATTCCTCGGGCCTCGCCAATGGCGGCAAGCGCGACATGATCCTGATTGCGTTCAACCATCGCGGCATCGGCGTGCCCGGGGCGATCGGCGCCGGGCTGTTCAACGCCTATTCTCGCGGAACGCTCAAGCTCGCCTCGACCGACCCCAGTATCGATCCCGTTGTCGAGGAGAACATGCTGGCCGATCCCCGGGACATGCTGCGCATGATGGATGCGGTGAAGCGGCTCGCGGTGATTACGTCCCAGCCGGCGCTTTCCGGCATCGCCGACTGGATCCGGTTGACCGACACGGATCTGACCTTGCCGCAAGCCGCGGCCTTGCCGGATCACGAACTCGACGCCCTGCTGCGCCGTGAGACCGGCGACATCCAGCACGCCGCCGGCAGCTGCCGCATGAGCGGCGTCAACGACGCCGATGGCGTCGTCAACCCTGATGGCACGGTGAAGGGCATCGCGGGCTTGCGCGTCGCCGATGCATCGATCATGCCGTCGGACTGCCGGGCCAACACCCACTTCACGACGGTGGTGATCGGGGAAGCGATCGCGCGGATGATGATGCGGTAGTTGTCACAATACAGGTGTCATGCCCCGCGAAGGCGGGGCATCCAGTACTCCGAGGCACCAGTGGGTTCGCACAATGTCCGCCGCGCAGTACTGGATCGCCCGCCTTCGCGGGCGATGACAGTGAGAGTGGGGCTAGACTTGCCGTCGTGCCAATACACGTTTCAAACAGCGGGCGAGCGTTCGCATTCTCGCGGCGGATATCACCCGAGTTTTGCTTCTCGCGCGTCCTCGCAGAGACAAGGGCGCAGGGAAGGCCGGGCGCCGGCTGGCACCCGCAAGTCCGTGCGCCACAAAAAATGCACACGGGGTGGACTACAGGTCTCGCCGGATCGCCCGGCCTTCCCTGCGCGAATGGTTTTAACGGTGTCCTTCGTGCTCTCCCCGGGGAGCGATGCACTATTGCCCCCGTCGCCTCACGGATGGCTGATGCGCGCGTCCGGTCGGACCGCAACATCACCGCAAGACTTGACGCACAGACCCCGGGCGTCAGGACCACACGACTTCTCCGTCCGCGCACGTCTTCGCTGGGAATCCGAGAGGTGGCGTGTGCTCGCTCCCGAAGCCATGCGAAGACGCTGTCAGCGCCAGGTCGTATGCGCAAGAGCCATTGCTCACGGTGTCCCGCCCTGCAATGCCGATCGCGCCCGACGCCGTCGCGTCCATCGCTGCCCGGCCTGCGGTTCGTGACGATCGCGATCCGCCCCTTGTCTCAGGCCAGGGTGTTTCGCATGTACGACAAATCCGAATTTCGGTAAAGTGGAATATTTTCGGGGCCGGAGCTTGACACGTCGTGAGATCACGCGGCGCGGCTGTATTGCCCGACAGGCAATCGTCGGCGGGGGCGTAGGTGACGAGCTTTCGGCCAGAGGGCGATGAAATGGCATACGGTCTTTGGATTTTTGCAATAGGACCGTTTGCAATCTCATTCAGATGAGTAAGGCCACCGCTGTTTTTCCGCGCGTTATTCCGCTCCTGGCCCTTAGCGGAGCCTTCGCGATACAGTGCTCTACGGCAGCTTTTGACCCAACTGAGACATGAAAGGGACGCTTAAGCTTGAGTTGCACAGTCGCGTCAGATCCGATTGCCCCAGAACCTATGTAACAATACGTAGTCCCATTCTTTCTTGATGCGGCCGTCACAATAGTTAGGTAGCGTGGCTTTATCGTCGGCCTGCCCGGCTACCGATGACTGTGAGCAGAAGACTCGCGCCCTCGACTCAGCGTGAGCCCCTATGCCCAAAAACTCTCCGCGCCCGATCTGCCCGAAATGCGGCAAGCCGATGCACTTCGTGATCGTCAAAACAGGCGGTCGCAAGTTTCGGTGTATTAAGTGCGATGACATCGACCCAATGCAGATCCCAGAAGTTCAAGCATGGACCAAAAGCGAATTGCACCCGCCGAAAACGACATGATTTGGCCGACCGATGCAATATCAAAAAATAGAATACACGATAGTTCAAGCCGCCAATCCTTTTGGCTGGAAATGGTCGTTTGAGCGAGAAGGCCGCCCGCCGAAAACTGGCACTTCATGTGATCGTGCAGGGGCAG
Organism: Bradyrhizobium sp. 1200_D9_N1_1; assembly: GCF_052075915.1. NCBI lineage: Bacteria > Pseudomonadati > Pseudomonadota > Alphaproteobacteria > Hyphomicrobiales > Nitrobacteraceae > Bradyrhizobium > Bradyrhizobium sp. 1200_D9_N1_1. Next base: position 4,342,669 of record NZ_CP197226.1, read on the forward strand.
TTTTTGCCGCCGAATGGGCGATCAAGCAAGCTCTCAAAGAGAAACGCTATTCAAAATAAGATCGGCGGAGTTGGCCGACTTCTCGGATGTCGCCTGTTGGCCCGTCGCTTCCGTCGACGCGATGAAGCTGCATGTCGGCTCGTAAAAGGCTGCGGCCGAGCGCCAAGCCGACGCTTCGCAACCTGCTGGTGGAAGAAGAGGCCAAGCTTGCCAATTGGCATAAGAAAAAACCGAAGTGGTAGGGCTCGCGGGGAGTGAGCAATTTTGCTCAGACGCGACGATGCGGATATGCAATTCGTGCCACACTGGGGTTTTGCAAACCCACCCGGGGCTGGGAAGCCGCTGCCCGCGACACAGATTAAGCGGGCGGCGCTTTTTCCATGGAGTAAGGCCGCCTCGGTTCGAAGCCTCCTTCAATTGACGGCGAACATGTCGCCTTCTGGCCCTTAGCGACCCTTCGAGGCGCCCCGTGTCGAAGTCTGCTGTTGATCCAGACCGGACCAGGCACCCAAATCCCTAATTGACGCCAGCTTATCCCGGTCCTTGAATGCTTCCGGGAGGGCCTAATGGAGGAACGCCTGCCCGCAGATTTCTGCGGCACTGCTTCGCGAGCGGCCGATCTTCACGCTGTCGGCTTCGAAGGTCGAGGTCCGCCGATGCGCATGGAGGTCTTAGCCATGAGGATTTCTTCAGCGCTTTTCGCCCTTTCGCTGACGTCGCTTGCTTCAGCGGGTGCGCCTGCACAAGGCCAAGACGGCCCGCCAGCATGGGCCTATCCGGTAAACCCGCCGAATTTCCAACGCGCCCCCGACGACGGTACGATCCGGCGAGTCCCCGACAGCGCCGCCGGTTTTACGCTCACGCAACTGCGCGATCTGTTCGCCGCTCCCGACTGGCACCCGGAAGACCATCCGGCGATGCCTGAGATCGTCGCAAAGGGGAGAACGCCTGACGTGTTCGCGTGCGGCGTCTGCCACAGGGCAGACGGACCGGGCGGCCCTGAGAATGCCAGCCTGTCTGGCTTCTCCGCGGAATACATCATCCAGCAAACGGTGGAGTTCAAGACGGGCCTGCGCATGAATTCGGTGCCCCGCGTCGCCACCGACCTGATGATCAAGACGTCCAAGGCCATCACCGATCAGGAACTCAAGGAGGCTGCGAACTATTTTGCGTCAATCAAGCCGAGATCGAACATTGCGGTCGTAGAGACCGACACCGTCCCGAAGACACATGTCAGGGACTTGTTCCTGGCGCCGATGGACGGCGGCGAGAAAGAGCCCATCGGCCAGCGCATCATCGAGATTCCGGAAAACGTGGAACACTTTCTCAGCCGGGACTCGCGCGCTCGTTTCATCGCCTATGTCCCGGTTGGCAGCATTAAGAAAGGGCGGGCGTTGGCGGCGAGCAGCGACCTCCGCGTCCAGTGCGCCGCCTGTCATGGTGCCGACCTCAAAGGGACTGCCGTGGCGCCAGGGATTGCGGCCCGTTCGCCCACGTACATGTTCCGTCAGCTTTACGACTTCAAGTCGGGCGCGCGGAAGGGCGCCAATAGCGACGTCATGAAACCGGCTGTTGAAAACCTCGGCATCGACGACATGATCGCGCTGGTCGCCTACACGGCGTCGCTCATGCCTTGACGTTTCCAGGCTGCTCGTACACGCCCTAGATCACCCCCACCAGCCGCAGCGCCACGCCTGCGGCGCAGCTCCCCGCCAGCACTGTGAGCATGCCGAGCTTGAAGCGGAAGATCGCGGTTGCGGCTGCGACCGACAGCACGAGCGCTGGAATGTCGACGCTGGTCAGCACCGGCATGTCGAAGTTCAGCGGGAAGGCGTGCACCGGTACGGTCTCGCGGAACAGCGTGTGCAGCGCGAACCAGATCGAGAGGTTGAGGATCACGCCGACGACGGCGGCAGTGATCGCGCCGAGCGCGCCGGCAAGGCCGGTGTTGCCGCGCAGGCGCTCGATATAGGGGGCGCCGACGAAGATCCAGAGGAAGCAGGGCGTGAACGTGACCCAGGTCGCGAGCAGGCCGCCAAGCGTTGCCGCCAGCATCGGCGACAGGCCGCTTGGATCGCGATAGGCCGCCATGAAGCCCACGAACTGGAGCACCATGATCAGCGGACCCGGCGTGGTCTCGGCCATGCCGAGGCCGTCGAGCATCTCGTGCGGCTTCAGCCAGTGATAATGCTCGACCGCCTGCTGGGCGACATAGGCCAGCACCGCGTAGGCGCCGCCGAAGGTGACGAGCGCCATCTTCGAGAAGAACAGGGCGATCTGGCTGAACACGTTGGCCTGGCCGAGCGCGGCGAGCAGGGCAACTACCGGCACCAGCCACAGCGCAAGCCACAGCGCGCCCACGCGGATCGCGCGGCCGGTGTCGGGTTTGATGTGATCGGGCACGGCGTCGCCGAGCATGCTGTCGATCACGGCGCTGCTGCCGCCATGACCGTGACCGGCCGGAGCAAATTCCGGACGGCCCTGTCTGGCGCCGATATATCCGATCAGGCCGGCGGCGATGATGATGATCGGGAAGGGGACTGCGAAGAAGAAGATCGCGACGAAGGCGATAGCCGCGAGCGCGATCATGATGCGGTTCTTCAGCGCGCGCTTGCCGACGCGCACCACGGCCTCGACGACGACGGCGAGCACGGCGGCCTTCAGGCCGAAGAACAGCGCCTCGACGAAGCTGACATTCCCGAAAGCCGCGTAGATGTAGCTGAGGGCCATGATGGCGATGATGCCGGGCAGGATGAAGAGCCCGCCCGCCATCAGCCCGCCGGCGGTGCGATGCATCAGCCAGCCGACATAGGTCGCAAGCTGCTGCGCCTCCGGCCCCGGCAGCAGCATGCAGTAGTTCAGCGCATGCAGGAAGCGGCCTTCGGAGATCCACTTCTTTTCTTCGACCAGGATGCGGTGCATCACCGCGATCTGGCCCGCGGGCCCGCCAAAGCTCAGGCAGGCGACGCGCAGCCAGACGCGGAAAGCTTCATTGAAGCTGATGCCGTGACCGGCATCAGCTCCTGATTGAACGTTACGGGTATCCATTACGCCTTCACTTTGTTGGTCGGCCAGTTGTGGGTCTCAGCCGTGGCGTCGCGGCACCAGCGGTAAAAGGCGTCGTAGAGCAGCAAGCCGGCCTCGAGCTGTTCGAGGTCGTCGTCATACATCCGCGACAGCCCGAGCGACGCCGCGAGCAGTCCGGGGGCCTCCGGCGCCAGATCAGGCCGCGCGGTGTCGGCGCCGCGCACCAGCGTTGCGAGCCGGAGCAGGGCCGGGGTGGCGATCCCGAACTCCTCGATCATGACGTCGAAGGTGCAGAGCTCGCCGCGGTGGCTCCAGAACACGTTCTCGATGTCGAACGGGGCTGCATTGAACCGCTCGCCGACCGCGACCACTTCGGACGGCGCCACATACAGGAACACCGCGTTGGGATCGACGAAGCGGCGGATCAGCCAGGGGCAGGCGATACGGTCGACCTTCGGCCGCGCCCGGGTCACCCAGACGGTGCGTCCCTTGGCGTCGCGGGGCGGCAGCTTGCGGGTGTCGAGGAGCGGCAGCTTGGCCTCCTTCCAGCCCTCGAAACCGCCGTCGAGCGTCTCGGCCTGAACGCCAAGCTGGCGGAGCCAGGCCGCGGTGCCCTGCGCAAGCTTGGCGCCGCGCAGGCAGGAGACGATGACGGAGCGGCCCGCGAAGGCGGCGCCCCAGTCGGGAACGTTCTCGTGGCTGAGCCTGATGGAGCCGGGGATCAGCCGCCGGTCGGCGGCAAAGTCCTCCTCGGTCCGCACGTCGATCAGGACAGGAGCGTTGGCCGTGCCGATCAGGCGCGCCAATTTATCGGATGATATGGTCGTGAATGTAGACATGATGCGTCCTCGCATAAACCAAACGGGACGCGATACTTGGGCATGTCGCCTCGTGGGGAGATCGCTCAAATCCCCATGAGCCGCATTACAACGAAACCGCGCCAAGCTGTCAACCGCCGGTTTTGCCGCTAATGAGCGTTAGAAAGATGTGCTGCCGGGGCCTATATTGGCCCCTTGCGGATTCTGTTTTCCGGAGAGTTGAGCCGATGCATTCCCATTCCATCGAGCAATGGACCCATGACCACGCTTTCCTGGGCGAGAAGCACGACGAGAACGAGCGGCGCACCTGGCTCGTGGTGGTCCTGACGCTGGTCATGATGGTCGGCGAGATCGTCGCCGGCTCGCTGTTCGGCTCGATGGCGCTGCTCGCCGACGGCTGGCACATGGGCACGCACGCAGCCGCGCTCGGCATTGCCGCGTTCGCCTACCGCTTCGCGCGCCGGCACCTGGGCAATGCGCATTTCACCTTCGGCACCGGCAAGTTCGGCGATCTCGCCGCCTTCTCCAGCGCGATCATCCTCGGCCTGATCGCGGTCGAGATCGCCTATGAGAGCGTGCTGCGGCTCTTCACGCCGGTGCCGATCGTCTATGGCGAGGCGATCGCGGTCGCTGCGCTCGGCCTTTGCGTTAACCTCGCCAGCGCGTGGCTGCTGCGCGGCAGCCACGATCATCACCATCACGGCCATGACCACGGCCATGCGCATGATGAACACGACGATCATGACCATCACCACCATCGTCATCACGACAACAATCTCCGCGCCGCCTATGTCCACGTCATGGCGGATGCCGCGACCTCGTTACTCGCGATCGGCGCGCTCGCGGTGGCGATGTATTCGGGATGGGTCTGGGCCGATCCGGCCGTCGGCCTGATCGGCAGCGTCGTGATCGCGAGCTGGGCGTTCGGCCTGATCAAGAGCTCTGGCGCGGTGCTGCTCGACGTGCGCGCCGACGAGAAGCTGGAGCGGGTGATCCGGGCACGCATGGAGGTCGGCGAGGATCGCGTCACCGACCTGCATCTCTGGCAGGTCGGCCCCGGCCATTGTGCCGTGCTGGTGTCCGTGGTGTCGGACAAGCCGAAGCAGCCGGCCGTCTACAAGAAGCGGCTCGCCGGGCTGAAGGGCCTCAGCCACGTCACGGTCGAGGTCGAGACCTGCCCGCACTGACGTGATCGGCGGGAGCGGAATTCTGCGGCGCGGCCGGGGTTGATCCTCGGTTGTAGCTTCCCAAACGCTTGCCAAGGAGGACCAAGGATGACGTCCAGGATCAAGCTTGCTTTTGCCGCCGCCGCTCTCGCCTTGTTCAGTCATGCAGCGATGGCCCAATCGGAAAAGCCCGGCGTCGAAAGGCTCTACGTCCTCAATTGCGGTGAGGGAACCGCCGGCGACATCTCGCGCTGGACGCCCGGTTTGAACGAGGGCAAGTCGATGGACTTCGTCGACAGCTGCTATCTCGTCAAGCATGCCAAGGGCTGGTTCCTGTGGGACACCGGCATCGCCGATTCCGTCGCCGCCATGCCCAATGGGCTGGTGCCCGCCGATCCCAAGGCCGTGACCTGGCGGCGGCCGAAGACGCTTGCCGCCCAGCTCGAACAGCTCGGCGTCAAGCCCGACGACGTCAAGGCGATGGCCGTTTCCCACACCCATCCCGACCACTCCGGCAATGTCGAGCTGTTCCCGCAGGCCGTGCTCTACGTGCAGAAGGCCGAATATGACTGGCCCGGCGCCAACAACGAGCCGCGCTTCAAGCCTTCGCATCCCGTCGAGCAGCTCGCGGGTGACAAGGACGTGTTCGGCGATGGCAGCGTGACCATCCTGTCGACGCCCGGCCATACGCCGGGACACCAGTCGCTGCTGGTGAAGTTGCCGAAGACCGGTGCGGTGATCCTGTCCGGCGATGCCGTGCACTTCAGGGATAATTGGGATAACCGCCGCGTGCCCAGCATGAACGTCAACAAGGACCAGAGCGCGGCCTCGATGCAGAAGATCGCCGATACGCTCTCCAGGGAGAAGGCGCAGCTCTGGATCAATCACGACAAGGCCCAGCGCGACAGCCAGAAGATGGCTCCGGAGTTCTACGACTAGCTTCTCCTACCCGCTTGCTGCCACACTACAACGTGTTGTCGCGCCCGCTGATGCAGCGATCGAGCGCGCTCGGCTTTCTCACGGTCGGCATGGGCGCGGGCGCCGTCGTGCTGGTGCTGGCGGGGCTCGTGAAAGGCAGCTTTGCGGCGCTCGATCACTTCACGACGGCGCAGTGGATCGCCGGCATCTATCTCGGTGCCGGCGGCGGTGCGTTCGCCTTCATCCTCTGGGTCATGGCGCGGGCGACGCCGACCCGGGTCGCCAATACCATGACGGTCAATCCGATCGCCGCGACCTTGCTGGCAGCGCTGCTGATCGGCGAGCCGATCACGGCAAATCTCCTGGTCGGGCTGCTCGCCGTCTTCGCCGGAATCTGGATTGCGACCAGCGAGGCGAAGCCCGCCTAGCTGCGCGGCGCGGTCGCTGCGGGAGGGCTCGCCTCCGGCGTCTTCTTCGGCTTCAGCGTGCCGGCATAGAACGACAGCAGCCACACCAGCATGACGGCAAGGAGATAGACGACCCAGGCCTGCGGCGGCGTGGTCGCCCAGCGCAGGAGGCCCTTGAATGTGCGGGGCGGGCTGTTGTCTTCGGTCATGGCCCGCTTGTGCGCGAAAGCGGCGGTGCGGTCAATCGGGCCGGCGCTCGGCGCGGATCAGGAACAGCGCCGCCAGCGCCGAGAGGCTCAGCGCGGAGGAGACCATCAGCACCTTGGCGCCCATGACGTCGATGAGGAGGCCGAACGCCAGTGGCGCCACCGCCTGTGCCATCCGCGCCGGCGCGCCGATGATGCCGAGGCGGTAGCCGAAATCCTTCGGCCCGAAGATCGACAGCGGCAGCGTGCCGCGGGCGATCGTCAGGATGCCGTTGCCCGAGCCGTGCAGCAACGCAAACGCGCTCGCCGCGGCGCCGCCGAAGATGGCGACGACGGCAGCTCCAATCGGATGGGTCACGCAGGCCAGCCGCGTCGACCACAGCGGATGAAAGCGGCTCAGAACGCTCGCTTCGAGGATGCGCGCGAGCACTTGCGCCGGACCGATCAGTGCGCCGGCCGCGATCGCCTCGACATGGGTCGCGCCGGTTGCCTCCACGATGCGCGGGAAATGCACCGCCATCGCGCCGGTGACGGTCCAGGCCGCGGCGAAGACGAAGGCGAGCAGGATCATGGTGCGGTCGAGCGGCACATGCGGCTTCGCGGCCGTCGCCGCCGCCTGCTTGGCGCCCTTGATCGCCGGCAGCATGAAGAAGTTGAGGGGCAGGCCGATCAGGATGTTGGCGGCGGCCCAGGCAAAGCAGGTCTCGCGCCAGCCGATATGGGCGAGGCCCCAGGCGGTGAGCGGCCAGCCGACGGTGGAGGCGAAGCCCGCCATCAGCGTGATGCCGGTGATGGGCCTGCGCGCCTCGGTGCCGTAGATGCGGCCGAGCGCGGCGAAGGCGGCGTCATAGAGCCCCATCGCCATGCCGATGCCGAGTACGAGCCAGGCGACCGCCATCACCAGAACGGATTGCGACAACCCAAGGAGCACGAGGCCGGCGGCCATGGTCAGGTTCGAGGCGGACAGCACCTGCCGTCCGCCGACGAGATCGATCTGCCGCCCGATCCGCGGGCCGAGCATCGCGGAGATCACCAGCGAGGCCGAGAACGCGCCAAAGATCCAGTTGGAGGAGACGCCAAGGTCATGCGCCATGGGATCGGCGAGCAGGGCCGGCAGATAGTAGCTGGAAGCCCAGGCCAGGGTCTGCGTGGTGCCGAGCGCCAGGATGATCGGGAGCTGGCGCTGGCTCATCCGCGCGTGCTTCCGATTCTGGCCGACAAAGTCATCATCGCCGGCATTTGCCGCCGGCGCAGCGAGTGCGTCAACCGTGATCGCGGCATATTCGACCTGCAAGGGACGGGAGCCTTGCGCATGGCTCGCGCGAGGCTTGCGCCTTTCGCTCGTCACGAATGCACGGCATAATGGCGCATGCAATTGACCTCGCGCCTCGCGCTGATGAACTGGCTGACCGGCCAGGGGCTCACGGGCCTGCCCGAAAACGAACTGCTCCGCGGGTTCTGCGAGCGCTGCCGCGCCGAGGGCCTGGAACTCTCGCGCGCCCTCGTCGTCATCGACACGCTGCATCCGATCTATGAGGGCCGCGGTTTCCGCTGGAGCGACCGGGCGAGCAACGAGAGCGACGCGTTCGAATACGGTTCGACCGCCGAAGGCGATGCGGCCCAGCACTGGCGCCGCTCGGTGTTCTTCCACATGCTCGAGCACGGCCACGACGAGATGGTGATCGATCTCGCCGACGCGCCGTCGCTGGATTTCTCGCAGATCGGCGAACTCGCCGAGAAGGGCCATAAGCATTATCTCGCTTTCGTGCACCGCTTCGGCGAGAACGGCGCGCTCGGCCTGATGGATTGCCTCTATTCCTGCTGGACCACGCGCCGCGACAGCGGCTTCAGCGAAGCCGAGTTGGAGTCCCTGCGCGATCTCGTGCCGGTGCTGGGGCTCGCGATCAAGTCGGCGCAGCAGGTCGATATCGCGCGCACGCTCGGGCGCGTCTATCTCGGCCGCGGCGCCTCCGAGCAGGTGCTGGGCGGCCGCATCTCGCGCGGCGTCACCGAGCGCATCAAGGCAGTGCTGTGGTACTCGGATTTGCGCGGCTCGACCGGGATCAGCGAGAGCATCGGTCCCGACGAGATCATCCCGTTTCTCAACGACTATGCGCAGGCCGTGATCGATGCGATCCACGATGCCGGCGGCGACGTGCTGAAGCTGATCGGTGACGGTGTGCTCGCGATGTTCACCGGCGAGGACATGGCGCATGCGCGACGTGCTGCGCTCCGCGCCGAGCATCTGTTCCGCCAGAACGTCGCAGCGCTGAACAAGCGGCGGGAGGCGGACGGCCGTCCCACCACGTCGGCTTATATCGGGCTGCATGTCGGAGAGGTCTTCTACGGCAATATCGGCAGCGAGGATCGGCTCGATTTCACGGTGGTGGGTCCGACGGTGAACGAGGTCAGCCGCATCGCCTCGATGAGCCGCTCGGTCGATCGCGAGCTGTTGGCGTCGGCGGAGTTCTACAAGGGGCTCGATGCCGCCGGCCGCCGCTATCTCGTCTCCACCGGCCGCTACGCGCTGCGCGGCATCGGCCGCGCGCAGGACCTCTACACGCTCGATCCGGAGGTTGACGCCAGCGAGCCGGTGACGGGGAGCTATGAGCGGTATCTGGCGAGTTAGGCATCACTCCCTCGCCTACGTCGTCCTGGCGAAAGCCAGGACGACGAGGAGGATGCTGCGCCACTTTCCGCAATCGCGACGCAGCTAACACCTCACCGCCACTTCGTCCCCCACCATGTCCGGCTGCCGGTCGAGTGACGCGGCCGGTGACAGCAGGATCACGAGCGCCTGCATGCCGAACACCGCCGCCGCGAGATAAAGGCACGCCTCCGCGCTCCAGAGCCCGCCGACGATTGCCCCCAACGCCGAGCCGAGCGGGCGGGCGCCGTAGCTCATGATGTTGATGGCGGAGACGCGGCCGAGCAGGCGCGGCGGCGTCACGGACTGGCGCAGAGTGGTGGTCGAGATCACCCACAGGATCGGCCCGACGCCGAGCAGGAAGAAACTCAAGGCCGCAAGCCAGGGCGAGGGGACCAGCACCGTCAGCGCCATCACCAAGGAGGCGGCGAAGCCGGTGACCGGGCCGAGGCCGACAACCGTGCCGAAGGCGACGCGCTGCATCACGCGCGTCGCGAGCAGCGCGCCGATCACCATGCCGACGCCGTACATCGTCAGCACCGTGCCGACGCCGGCGGCGGTCAGCCCGAGATGGCGCACGGCATAAGGCACGAACACGGCGATCTGCAAGAACCAGCCGGTGTTGAAGATGAACTGGGTGATGAAGACCGGCCGTAGCAGCGGATGGTGAAACACGAAGGCTGCGCCTTCGCGGATGTCCTGGAACGGATGGCGCCGCGGCGCCGGCGTGCGGGCGGGCTCGTAGATGCCGGAGAGCAGCACCACGGCAATGGCCGAGAGCGCCGCGGCAAAGCCGAAAGCCAGGCTCGCGCCCCACCAGCCGACCAGCGCGCCACCAAGCGCAGGCCCGCTGGCAAAGGCGATGGTGCGCGCGAGCTCGATCCGGGCATTGGCGGCTGGCAACAGGTCCGAACTCACCAGCGAGGGCACCAGGGCCGGTGCGGCCACGCTGTAGACGACGGTGCCGCACACGGCAGCGAAGCCGAGCAGGGCCAGCAGCGGCAGATTGAGGGCGCCGAGCGCAAGCAGCAGCACGATCGCCGCGAGGGCTGCGGCCCGCAGCGCCTCGGCGCCCGCCATCAGAGCGCGGCGGGAGATGCGGTCGGCGAGCAGGCCGGCCGGGATGGCGAAGAGCACGAACGGAAGTGTCAGCGCCGTCTGCAATAGGCCGGTCTGGCCTTCAGCGACCCCGAGCGTCAGCACGGCGACGATGGGGGCTGCGGCCAGCGCGATCTGCTCGGCCGATTGCGCCGCGAGATTGGACCAGGCGAGGCGGTTGAAGGTGTCGGGGAGGCGAGGCGGATTTGACATGGCTCATTTCCTGCAGAGTCGGATTGGCGCCAGTATCCGCCCCCGAGACCGGCCAAACCCACCCGCTTCCCGACAGGCCCGGGGCAAAACAGGTCCGTGCCGGGAACCGATGCGGCCAGATGCAGTTGCAAATGAGTTGCAATAAGCTTCGACTTCGGTATTCTGACCACATGGATGCCCGATCGCCCGATTTAACCACCGACGCCGCCGGCTGGCGCACCGACGTGCCGACCACAAAAAGCCTGGCCGAGGTGAATGCCTCCGTCGCCCTCCCCACGGCGGGGGTGTGGTGGCGGCGGCTGCTCGCCTTCGTCGGTCCGGGCTATCTCGTCTCGGTCGGCTACATGGATCCCGGCAACTGGGCGACCGACCTCGCCGGCGGATCGAAGTTCGGCTACACGCTGCTCTCGGTCATCCTGCTCTCCAACCTGATGGCGATCCTGCTCCAGTCGCTGGCGGCGCGGCTCGGCATCGTCACGGACCGCGACCTCGCGCAGGCCTGCCGCGCGACCTATTCGCCGGCGGTGAACTTCCTGCTCTGGCTCGCCTGCGAGGCGGCGATCATCGCCTGCGATCTCGCCGAGGTCATCGGCACGGCGATCGCGCTCAAGCTCCTGTTCGGCATCCCCCTGATCGGCGGCGCGCTGATCGCCGCGCTCGATGCCTTCCTGCTGCTGCTATTGATGAACCGCGGCTTCCGTTTCCTGGAAGCCTTCGTCATCGCGCTGCTCGCGGTGATCGCGGTTTGCTTCGCGGTCCAGATCGTGGCCGCGGCGCCGCCGGTCGCGGAGGTCCTGCATGGCTTCATGCCGAAGAGCGAGATCTTCACCAATCCGGAGATGCTCTACATCGCGATCGGTATCATCGGTGCCACCGTGATGCCGCATAATCTCTATCTGCACTCCTCGATCGTGCAGACGCGCGCCTATGAGCGCAACGAGACAGGCCGGCGCGAGGCGATCAAATGGGCGACGACGGACTCGACCATCGCCCTGATGCTGGCGCTGTTCATCAACGCCGCGATCCTCGTGGTCGCCGCGGCAACCTTCCACAAGAGCGGCCATTCCGACGTCGCCGAGATCGGCCAGGCTTTCGAGCTCTTGTCACCGCTGCTCGGCCTCGGTATCGCCTCGACGCTGTTTGCCATCGCGCTGCTGGCCTCGGGCCTCAACTCGACGGTGACCGCGACGCTTGCAGGCCAGATCGTGATGGAGGGTTTTCTCGATCTGCGCCTGCCAAGCTGGGCGCGCCGCCTGCTCACGCGCGGCATCGCGATCATTCCGGTGATCATCGTCACGGCGATCTACGGCGAGCGCGGCACGGCCGATCTCTTGGTGTTCAGTCAGGTCGTGCTGTCGATGCAGCTGCCCTTCGCCGTCATCCCGCTGGTCCGCTTCGTCTCCGATCGCCGCAAGATGGGCAAGTTCGCGATTTCCCCGTACGTCGCTGCGATCGCGTGGATCGTCGCGGGCGTCATCGTGGTTTTGAATCTGAAGCTGCTGGCGGATACGCTGTTGGGGTGAGCCGAGGCGGCCGCTTGCTCCGCCTGGCCACAACAGCCGCGCCCGGTGGCATTTTGGGCTAGCGGCCTGATTTTCCCAAGAGCACGAAAGGGCGGATGGGCACACGCCTGAACCTCGATTTTGTGAACTGCCTCACTTTTCAATTTATGCGGGGCGCGTATACTGCCCACCAATTGCTACTAGGACGAGTGTTGTAGGGCGTAGTGTCATGTTGTTTGTTTCAGGATTGATTTTACTCCCCGCGGGATGATCGGCGGCCCGCGCCGGATAAAGTGCGCCGACCGCATTTTCTCCGGATACATCTATCGGTTCTGCGCGAGCCCGGTCGGCACGCGAATGGTTGGTTAGATTCATTGCTTTGATTGACGGCTTGTTTTTTCGCTGCGCGGGTTCACGTCCGGGAGGGGACGATGATCAGGCCAGGAAGCATCGGTTGTTTCGGTAAATTCATTGATGAATGGGGGCTGCCGTGACCAGGTGTCCCACGTGTTCAACGCGTGTTGCCCGCGAAGATCGGTTCTGCTCGCAATGCGGCGCGGATCTCAAGCGTCGCGTGGTGGAGCCCGGTACCCAGGATCGGGGCGCACAGGTCGTCCAGCTGCGTGATCATCCGCCGTTACGATCAAAGATGCTGACCGAGAATAAGCACGTCAGCGTGCTTTTCGCCGATGTCTGCGACTCGACCGCATTGCTGCAGCATTCCGACCCCGAAGAAGCCCGTAACTACCTCGGCAAGGCGCTGAACCAACTGGCCGAGGCGGTCGAGACCTATGGCGGCACGGTCAGCCAGTTGCTCGGCGATGGGCTCGTCGCCTTGTTCGGTGCGCCCCTGGCGCAGGAGGATCACGCCTTACGTGCGTGCCTTGCCGCCCTCAAGATGCAGAGAGCAACCGTTCCCGGCCATGACGTGCAAGGCGTTGCAAGTCCGACGCTGCGCATCGGCATCAATTCGGGAGAGGTGCTGGTCGGGGTTGTCGGACAATACGATTGGTCGCACTACGGAGCAGATGGCAAGACGATTCACCTTGCGTCCCGGCTCGAAAAGATGGCACCGCCCGGCGGCATTCTGGTCAGTGCCGCGACGCAGCGGCTTGTCGCCCAGCAGATCGAGACGCGGTCGGTAGGGACCCGGCAAATACGGGGATTGGACGAGCCGATCGAACTCCACGAGGTCGTGGTCGAGACCGAAAGTTCGGCAGCGGCGCCGCTGACGCGCAAGCAACGCTGGGCGCCTCTGGTCGGACGCGAAGATTCCTTACGGATCCTGGCAGGGGACCTTGAGGTCGTTCGAAAGGGTGGAATGCGAACGATCGGGCTGTGCGGCGATGCCGGGATCGGAAAGTCCCGCTTGGTTGCCGACTGGACGGCCGCCCTCGCAAGCGAGGGCATGGACGTCTGCGTTTCGCAGGCGAGAGGCTATGCGAGCACGCGCGCCTACAGCGCCGCCGCGGACCTGATCGCGAGCCTGGTTGGGCTGGTGCAAATGAACGTGACGGACGTACGGCAGTCCGCCAGGCAGGCCTTGATCGAGGGATGGCCAGCCGAGGGCGCCGAACATCTCGCGGCGGCCAGCGACCTGTTGGGGCTGGCGGCGCCCGATCAGGCCTGGCTGGCGCTGAACCCGGTACAACGACGGCGCCGCATTGGCGAAGCACTGCTGTGGCTGGTGCGCAGGCGCGCGCGGTCTGGCCCGTTCGTGCTGGTGCTCGAGGACGTTTTCCTGGCCGATCGCGAGAGCCGGAGGTTGTTCGAGGCCTTGCTTCCGAAGCTTCAGGAGTTGCCGGTTCTGGTCTGCGTCAGCTATCGGCCCGATTTCGAGCACCAGTGGCGGCAGGCGCCGTGGTTCGTAGAGCGCATGATCGAGCCTCTGCACGACGGCCAGATGCTCAGGCTCGCGCGTGCCCTGCTGGGGGACGATCCATCCGTGCTCGGCGTCATGAACGAGCTGGTCGCCCGCGCCGACGGTAATCCCTTCTTCCTCGAGCAACTGGTCATCACCCTCATCGATGACGGATCGCTCGAGGGAACGCCGGGAGCGTACCGCCTCCAGAGGCCTCTCGGAGAGCTGCGCGTGCCGGGCTCGATCGCCGCGGTCATCGGCGCGCGGACCGACAGGCTGCCCGAGGCCGCCAAGTCTGCGCTCGAGGCTGCGGCCGTTCTTGGCGATCCCATCACGCGCGACCTGATCGCCACGATGCAGGCGGTGGACATCGCGCGCGCCGAAGAATTGCTCGCCCTTTGCGTCGCGTCCGGCCTCCTGTCGTGTCCGGAGCAGACGAGCCTGTCGCTCGAGCCGCAGGCGTTCGCGTTCCGCCACGCGCTGGTGCGCGACGTCGTGCTCGGGGTGCTTACGCGCAGCAGGCTCAAGGCGCTGCATCGACAGGCCTTCCTGGCGCTCCACGCGCAGCCGGGAGCCGCGGATGCCGATGCCGCGCCGGTGTTGGCGCATCATTCCTTCAAAGGCGAGGAATGGGAGCAGGCGGCGAAGTTCGCCATCAAGTCGATGGCACGAGCCATCTCGCATTCGGCCAATCAGGAGGCCCTCCAATTGTTCGAGAAGGGGATCCAGGCTGCACGGCGTGTCGACGGCGCCCCGACTGCGCAAGCCCTGGAGCTTGCGCTTCGTCTGGAAGCCATCGGGGCAATGATGGCCCTTGGGCAGATCGACGACATCTTCAGCAACATGGAAAGGGCTGAAGCCATTGCCGTGCAACTGAACGATCAGCGCGCACGGGCGGCGGTTTCGACCGAGACAGCGGTGTTTCTGTGGATGCGCGGTCGTTTCGAGCAAGGCTTGCGCTACGCCTCGCAGGGCCTGGAAGCGGCCCGCCTTGCACAGCGTCGCCACATGACGATGGCGGCGCATCAGACGCGCCTGATGCATCTGCATGCCCTCGGGCGATACGCGGAAGCGGCCGTCGAAGGCAACGTCCTGCTGTCCGAATACGGCCCGGAACTGTCGGCGCACTACGTTCAGCCCGGATGGGCCGCCATTCCCATCATCAACCTGTATGCGTTTCACGCCAGCACGCTCTGGCGCCTCGGGGACAGCGAAGCCGGTAGCGCCTTCTGCGCCAAGGCCTACGAGATCTTGTCGAACATCGACCACCCATACTCCCGTCTGCTGGTCGATACCGTCCAATCGCAGATGTGGATCGAGAACGACGAGCTCGACCGGGCGGAACGCATGATGCGCGTGGACCTGCAGCAGTGCCTGACGCACAACGTGCCGACCATGCTTTCCGTTTGCATGGGCGTTCTCGGCAGCGCGCTTGCACGCAACGGCAAGGCTGCCGAAGCGGTGCCCATGCTGGAGAGAGGGTTCGCCGATCGCATCTACGAGGCGGCCGGCCCCTACGGCCGGACGTTCATGCGTGTGAGCCTCGGTGTCGCCTATCGCAAGCTCCGACGGCTGGACGATGCGATCGCGGTCGGACGCAAGGCGGTCGAGCAGGCCGCTGAAGAATACGGGCACCAGACCGAAGCTCTGTACGAGCTCGCTGAAACGTTGCGGCACGCCGGCGATCAGGCCGGGGCCGAAGCGCATTTCAAGCGAGTCGCCCTGGCGGCGGAACGCCTGGGCATGCCCCACTATCAAAGGCGGGCCGCAGCGGCCCTCGCGGATTGGCGGAAGGATGGGCATGCAGCATGAAACTCTCCACTTATGAACCCGACGCCTTGCAGCCGGGAGCACGCAGTCTCTCCTATGGTGTCTTTTGCTGGCTCAACCGCCACATCACCGTCTTGCGTGCGCTCGGCGCACTGCTGCGGCGCTGGCCCTCGGTGGGGGGCTTGTTCGGCATGGTGGCACGCGCCAGTGCCGTCAAGGACGTGCTGACGCGCACGCGCAGCTTTTCCAACACGGCGCATGCGGCCAACATGGTCTCCGGAGACTATCTCATCGGGATGGATCCCGGCCCGACCTATTCGGCCGATCGGGATCTCGTCCATGCGCGGTTGGCGGCTCTGGACGTTCCAGCCGATTCCGATGCCGAGGCACAGCGCCGGATCAAGGACCTGAGCAAGCCCGGAGCGGCCGAATTCGATCTGATCGATGATTACCTGATGTGGGTCGTATTCCACGCCATGAGACCCCTGTTTGGAGATGCGATAGGCGCCGTGGTTGCGGGGTCGGCGACCAACGCTGCGCAAGGCGATGTCGATGAAGGCTTGCAACGACAGTACATGCTTGAGATCCGATACGTCGCGGGGCAGCTGCTGGCCGGCAACCTGGCGACACTCGACCTCCGGCGGCGGGCGGAATCGTGTGGGGATGCGCTACAGGCGCGCATCGATCGCGTCACCGGCCCCATCGGCGCTGCGTGGGGCGTCAAAAGCTCCTCCGAGGACATTGAACGAAACGCGGTAGGCCTTGCCTGGATCTCGCATCCGGTCACCGTCCAGTCGGGAGCCCTTGTCATGCAAGAGCTGCTGGGACGACAGAAGGTCTATGAACAGCTGCGATCGCGGGCCAGGGCTCTCGGCGAGTCCCGCGTCTGGACCGACCCCGATTTTCGCAAGGCCGTGCGCAACCATGTACTCGAGCTCATGCGCTTCCGGCCGATTTTTCCGCTGCTGGCGCGCGACGTGCCGCGGGATACGGAAATGGAGACGGGCGCGCGAAGCAACGCTGGATGTCCGGGCGGCGGCAAGGTCTCGCTGTTGTCGATCGCTGCCCTGTTCGATCCCAGCGCGGTGCCCCAAAGCGGTCGCTTCTGCCCGAACCGCGATTGGGGCAGCGAAGATGCCTTGCGGTATCTCATGTTCGGCTATGGCTACCGCCAATGTCCCGCCCGGGACTACGCGGTGGATATCCTGACAAGCGCGCTGATCGGCTTGCTCACCTTGCCCCGGCTGCAACTGGCGCGCGGTGAAGGCAAGGCCATTGCGTATGACGGACCGCTGATGTTGTGCATGCGCATGCGTATCACCTGAGCACGCGGAGAAGACAGCCATGCTCGAGATTGTCCGGCAGCAGATGATCTGCATCGTTGCGCCCGGCTGGCCCGGCGGAGGCGGTCTCCCGCAATCACTCCAGGATGCGCTGGACAGCCTCTTGCGCGATGTCGCGGTGGTTCACTTCGCTTCGATCGGGCTCCTGCCGGCGGTGGCCGATGCCGCGGAGCAAAGGCCCTCGCTGATGCTCGAGCTTGCGGTCGAGGAGGGCCTGCGCCCGTACGACCTGCTGTATCGCCTCATCCACCATCCCGGCGGCGCGATGTGGTCGCTGTTCGGTGCCATGGTCGCTCCCGGCGTTGCGGTCCCCACGGCGCAGCACGAGCAGCAATTGCTGGACAAGCTGATGCAGTGGCACAGCATCGCCGATGGCGCCTTCGTCGGCGCCCGCGACCGGTCGGTCCGGCAGATCAAGATGGAGCAGGACCTGCTCGAGCGCACGCGAGCCGAGGCGCGGACGCTGAAATCCAAATACGGCAATGATCGCACCGCGTTCGCGCTGGCACTGGCGCGATGGGCATACGCAGACCCACGCTTCGAGTGGGCGGCCACGCCTGCACCGCGTTCCTACTGGCGCGGGAAGGGGGCCGGCATCGGCGCGAAGCTCGCCTATCCGGTAGCGGCGATCGTCCTGTGGTTTGTCGCGCTCTGGCTCGTCTCGGCACTTCCGCGCGCCTACAATTGGTTCTTCGGCGAACCGGGTCCCATCGTGCAGGCCGTGGAGGACGCTGTCAGCAAGACGAGCAAATGTCTGCTGGCGATAAGTGGACACGGTTTTCTGGCGTTCGCGGTGATTGCATTTCTCGTGTGGCTGTTCCTGGTCCCGCTGCCTGCGCAATTCGTGTCATGGAGGCGCTGGTTGAACAGCGTTCAGCAAGAGCTCGACCGGCCGACTGAGACGTTCTCATCGCTGTCGACCTATGTCGGTGGCTGGGTCATCGGCGTGCCGCTGCTGCTGGCCATAGCCGCGTGCGCCATAGCCTACACTTTCGCGCCGCTGGCCTATGCGCTCGCTCCGGACTATATGGCGCGTATCGTCGAACCAAAGATACCAAAGCTGACCGGATTGGAGATCATCGGGATCGCCGTCGCTGTGATCGCCGTGGTGCTTTGCATCGGTGCGCTGTTCTATTGGCTCAATCGCCGCTTCACGAAGCTGAGCGAGCAGTTCTTCCATCCGCTCGAAGACGACGTTCCGCGTGCCCAGCAGATCCATCCGTCGGTCGAGAGATGCGAGGCGGAGCTGGTCCGTAAGACCCAGCACATGTTCAGCCTTACGGATGTGCGTCGTCCGAACGGGTGGAGCGCGTGGTGCATCCGGACGGCCCTGCGTATCGTGACATTCGCCGGACGGGTGTTTTTCACGCAAGGGTGGCTCGGAAATGCGCCGGGCATCCATTTCGGTCACTGGCACATCATCGACAACGGTCGCCGCTTTCTGTTCTGCTCGAACTATGACGGCAATTTCGGCGGCTATCTCGACGATTTCATCAACGGTGCTTCTACCGGAACCACGCTGGCCTGGCGGTGGACGGAGCTCAGTCCACGCGCGCCGGCGGTGGACGGTCAGCCTGGCATTGCCGCGCCGCGCAGCTTCCCGCCGACGCGCTTTGTCATCTTCCGTGGTGTGAAGTGCGAGCTGAAATTCAAGTCCTACGCGCGCGACAGCATGCTCCCGCACATCTACCATTTCGACGCGTGCAACAGGACGATCGAGCAGATCAATCTTGCGACCGGACTGCGCGACGCCCTGTTCGGCGAGCGCAACGAGAAGAACGACGACCTGATCATGAGGGCGATCGAGACATGAAGCACGCACCGCTTCTCTCCGAGCAAAGCGACGACATCCAGGGCATGCTGAAGAGCGGCTTCGGCTGGCTCAAGAGCAGCCGCTTCTGGTTGCTCACGATCCGCGAAGGCCGCGTGGATCAGGCCCGGGCCTGGCTCGCGAAACTCGTCGACAGCGGTTTGGTCGTCAGCGCCAAGCGTGTCGGGACGGGCAGGAAGAAACCGGAAGAGTCGATCAGCGAGGCCGTGGCGGTCGCCTTCAGTTTTTCAGGGCTGAAGAAGCTTGGCTGTACCGAGGCGGAAACGCATCCGTTTCCGACTGCTTTCAGCAGTGGCATGGGAAGCGCATTGCGCAAAGAGCTGTTGAGGGACGCTGGGCGTGATCAATGGCGCTGGTCGGATGTTGAAGACCCCGACGGCCGCCAAACCGTTCACATCCTCGTTGCGCAATGGTGGGTGCTCGACGAAAAATCGCGAATGGAGGATCCCGATCCGGATGCATTCATCGTCAGGACCGTTGAAAACAATCCTTGCTCGTTCAAGAAAGAGGAAGATGGCAAACTGCGCGAGCCGTTCGGGTTCCGCGACGGCCTCGCTCAACCCGTGATCCGCGGCCTCAGGGAAGAGGGGGGGGCCGCGCTGAAGCAGGCCAAGCGCGATGCCGGCGACCTCTATGAGGATCGTGTCGTCGAGCCCGGAGAATTCATTCTTGGCTATCGCAACGAATATGACGAACTCACCTACTGTCCCAACGTGAAGGAGTGGCCGCAGTCCAGTGCCCGCTTCACGCTGAACGGAAGCTACCTGGCCGTGCGGCAGATCGCGCAGGATGTCGATGCGTTCGAGCGGTTCAAGGCAGCGAATGGCCGGGCGATCTGCGAAAAAATGATGGGGCGTCGGATGGACGGCATGCCGCTCGGATGGCAGGGACCTCTGGGGTCGGATTCGGCGGCGGACGCCTTCCGCTATCGAGTCCAGGACGCAAACGGCTTCGTTTGCCCCCAGGGAGCTCATGTCCGCCGGTCCAATCCGCGCGATTCCCTTGGCATCGATGTGCCATCGAGCATCAAATCATCCAAGCTGCACAGGTTGCTCCGCCGTGGACGGCCCTATCGTGAGACGACCGAAAGCGGCACGTCGTGCGATGGCTTGTTCTTTATCGCGTGCAATGCCGATATCGAGCGCCAGTTCGAGTTCATCCACCAGCGCTGGGTGCAAAACCCCCGGTTCGGGACTCTTGAAGGCCAGGACGATCCTGTCGTGGGTTCGTCGCCTGTCCCGAAGACGTTCACCATTCCGGGATTGCCGAGCGGCAGCGAAGTGACGCTGGCCTCGTTCACGCAGGCGCTCGGAGGCGGTTACTACTTCTTGCCGGGGATCGCGGCGCTTCAGTTCATCGCCGGAGGTCGCGCCGGTGCAAAGCCTGCCCCGTCGCGTCAGGTTGAAGCGGCCTCCTGAGAGGGAAGACGGCGGAGGGCTTAGTCCTGCGGCTCTGACGCCGCATCCCCTTGCGCGTCGATGCGCAGCCAGCCCGACGGAGCGAGGCGCTGCTGCGGCAGGAAGCGGGCCTTGTAGTCCATCTTCTTCGAGCCCTCGATCCAGTAGCCGAGATAGACATAGGGCAACCCTTGCCGACGGGCGCGGGCGATGTGGTCGAGGATCATGAAGGTGCCCATCGAGCGGCTGACCTGGCTCGGCTCGAAGAAGGAATAGACCATCGACAGGCCGTCGCTGAGCACGTCGGTGAGCGCAACCGCGATCAGCTCCTCGCCGCGGCCGGTGATACCGCTGTCGGGGCCGCGCTTGCGGTACTCGATGATGCGGGTCTCGACATGGCTGTCCTCGACCATCATGGCGTAGTCGAGCACGGTCATGTCGGCCATGCCGCCGTGGCGGTGGCGAGCGTCGAGATAGGCACGGAATACCGAATATTGCTCGGAAGTCGGGACCGCACTGCGCTGCTCGCCGATGATGTCGGCGTTACGCGCTATCACCTTGCGGAAGTTGCGGGACGGGCGGAACTCGTTGGCGATGACCCGGACCGACACGCAGGCGCGGCACTGGTCGCAGGCGGGCCGATAGGCGATCGACTGGCTGCGGCGGAAGCCGCCATGGGTCAGGAGGTCGTTGAGGTCGCCCGCGCGGTCACCCACGAGGTGCGTGAACACCTTGCGCTCATGCCGGCCCGGCAGATACGGGCAGGGAGAAGGCGCCGTAAGGTAAAATTGGGGGGTGTCGCGCGAGTGCTGGGTCAAGGGACGTCGTGGGCCTCCAAAACGGGTGTCAGCATCGCGCTACGGAAGCCCTCGGTCAATTGGTCTGCTCGGCAGGTCAGATCACTCAGCTTAGCCGGTCCTGGTTGATAGGTTCTTGATCAGTAGGTTCTGGCGCCCTGGGGCAGGGGTGCGCGGACCGAGTTGTTGATCACGACCGTTCCGAGCACGAAGTCATGCAAAAGGCGCCGGCGGCCGTTGAACAGGCCGACCAGGACCACGAACGGCGACAGGAACGAAACTGTCACCCAGAACAATACGGCATGGGTGGCGCCGAGCACGAAATAGCCAGGAGCGCCGTACCAGGTGCGCAACTCCAGGTCCATCACCCGCATGCCGATCGTCGCCGACGACGGACCGCCGATGCAGGCGCCGTAATAGACGATGGCCCAGATCACGGACGCCGGCCAGGCCAGCCAGAACAGCGCCCAGCCGATACCGAGCGTGACCACGCCGAACAAGGCGATGAAGAGGTAGCCGAGGATGACCGGCACCGCGATCACGACCATGTCGATCAGGAAGGCGAACACCCGCCGCGTCGCGACGCCGCGGAACAGTTCCGGGTGCAGATATGGATCGTAAGCGTGCGGTTGCACCCCGCCGTCATTGCGCCAGGCGCCTGCCTGGGGTCCTGAATTGCCCGAGTCCGAATACGACATGGTCCATCCTCCAGATGGGAAACTTCCGTGGCAGGACATGGGAACAGGCCGTCCGCGTGCCAAGGGCGTCGGGATTAACAAGCCGAAATATTCCGGCGATTCGGGGGCGAGGGGGCGGGAGGGACGAGCTGCAACCGCGAACCCAAGCGTCGTCCTGGCGAAAGCCAGGACCCATTACCCCAGGAAGAGTTTGGCGAAGACCAGAAGTTTGATTCCTTCGCTGGTACGAATACCGCCCGCCATCGATGGATCACGCGGTATGGGTCCCGGCCATCGCCAGGACGACAATGACCTTACCCCTGCGTCCGCAGCTTCTCCGCCGCCTTCGGGGCAAAGTAGCTCAGCACGCCATCCGCGCCGGCGCGCTTGAAGGCGAGCAGGCTCTCCATCATCGCGCGGTCGCCGTCGAGCCAGCCGTTGCCCGCGGCCGCCGCGATCATCGCGTATTCACCGGACACCTGGTAGGCGAAGGTCGGCATCGCAAAGGTGTCCTTCACGCGGCGGACCACGTCGAGATAGGGCATGCCCGGCTTCACCATCACCATGTCGGCGCCCTCGGAGATGTCGAGCTCGACCTCGCGCAGCGCCTCGTCGGTGTTGGCGCTGTCCATCTGGTAGGTGCGCTTGTCGCCGGTCAGCGTCTTGGCCGAGCCGATGGCGTCCCGGAACGGGCCGTAGAAGGCGGAGGCGTATTTGGCCGCATAGGCCATGATCTGCACGTCGATGAGCCCTGCCTGGTCCAGTCCCTCGCGGATCGCGGCGACGCGGCCGTCCATCATGTCGGAGGGCGCGATGATGTCGCAGCCGGCTTCGGCCTGCACCAGGGCCTGGCGCACCAGCACGGCGACCGTCTCGTCGTTCAGGATCGCGCCGTCCGCGATCAGGCCGTCATGGCCGTGGCTGGTGAAGGGATCGAGCGCGACGTCGCAGAGGACGCCGATCTCCGGAAATTCCTTCTTGATCGCGCGTACCGCCTGGCAGACCAGATTGTTCGGGTTGCAGGCCTCCGAGCCTTCCTCGTCGCGCAGGGACGGGTCGGTGTAGGGAAACAGCGCGATGCAGGGGATCGTGAGCTTCATCGCGCGCTCGGCCTCGCGCACGGCCTGGTCGACGCTGAGGCGCTCGACGCCCGGCATCGAGGCGATCTGCTCGCGCTTGTTGTTGCCGTCGATCAGGAACAGCGGCCAGATCAGATCGTCGGTGGTGAGCACGTTCTCGCGCACCATCCGCCGGGCCCACTCGGCCTTGCGGTTGCGGCGCGGACGGATGGCCAGATCGAGGGCAGGGGAGGCTGCCGCGCCATCCCGGCGCGAAACCTCGCGCAATTCGATCGGACGCCCGTATTTGATCGCCATCACTCTTCCTCCGGCTGGAATTATTCTTATACCAGCTCGCATGGTTCCCGTCACCGCGGCTTGACCTGCCGCAAGGGATGGCAGCCGATTGATTTTGCGGGGCGAAACAGCCAGAAGGGAGCCATGTCCGAGATCTCCACCCGCGATGCGGCCCGCGACAGCGCCAACGCCAGGGACGCCGCCAGAGACAATGCCAGAGACAATGCAATGTCGGTGGCGGCGATCTCGTCGGAGCGCTCGGAGTCCGACGACAATGTCTGGACGCGCCGGCTCGTGCTGTTCCTGCGGGTGATGGCGGTGCTCTCGATCCTCAAGGGCCTCTATCATTGGGCGCAGGTGACCGGCTTCGTCGGCGGCGAGGACGAGGCGTTCGAGAACCAGTCGATGGCCTGGCAGGCCGCGACCGTCTACTTCGCCGTGATCGAGCTCGTCGCCGCCGTCGGGCTGTGGCTCGCAACGCCCTGGGGCGCGGTGGTGTGGCTGACGACCGTGGTGTCGATGGCGGTGATCGAGCTGATGTTCCCGGGAATCTACGGCGGCAGCCTGGTCGTGGTCGGCGTCGAGGTCTTCATGCTCGCCGCTTATCTGGCGCTCGCCTGGATGGCCGCGCGCGAACGGCCGCCGTAGGGCGGATGCAGGACTCTTGTAGGATGGGTAGAGCGCAGCGAAAGCCATCACCGACGTGCGCCCGCATCGATGGGTTTCGCTTCGCTCTACCCATCCAACGATCTGTTCAGCTCCGGGACACGAGAGCAGAGTTCGGCGCTTGGTTGACCGCTGGTTGCCTAAAATTCGAAGTAAGTTTTCGCTAACCTAGCCTGGTCCGCCACAGCTCTTACGCGCGCGTTTCGAAACGGGGCGGGGCTGTTCTGGAATGCGACAACCGGGGCGGACGGAGGGTGAACAGGACCTTGCGAGGGTCAACAGAGGGTTGCGAAAAGCCCTTGTGGCACAGGCTTAATCCGCAATTCACTGTCTTAAATTCATGATCTCTTTATTCTCTTATTTAAGCCGATCTTCAAACGAGCCCCTTAAGTTGCACCTATCAGACGGGACACAAGTTTCGTCGAATAAGTGTCGATAAAAACGACAACAGGGGAAGTGTCATGATGAAAGCCGTCGCAACTGCGGCAGATACCGCAGAGCGCGTCTCCGGCCAGCAGGGTTCGGTGCAGTCGCTCTATCTGGAAGCTTTGACTCTGGTGGAGCGGCTGCATCGCCGGCTCCTCGACGTCATCAAGGACGAGTTCGATCGCCGCGGTCGCGCCGACATCAACTCGGTGCAGGCGCTCCTGCTCTACAACATCGGCGACAAGGAGCTGACCGCGGGCGAGCTGCGCACGCGCGGCTACTATCTCGGCTCCAACGTCTCCTACAATCTGAAGAAGCTCGTCGAGCTCGGCTTCCTCGATCACCAGCGCTCGCGCGTCGATCGCCGCTCGGTGCGCATCCGCCTGACGCCGCAGGGCCAGGAAGTCCGCCGTATCGTCGACTCGCTCTACCAGAAGCACGTCAAGACGGTCGAGCAGGTCGGCGGCATCTCGGGCGAGGAATTCTCGACCCTCAACAAGTCGCTGCACCGTCTCGAGCGGTTCTGGACCGACCAGATCCTGTATCGGCTCTGAGTTTCCAAGGGATCATGGCCAAGCCGACCCGCAACAAGACCGGCAAGCCTCCCGAACGTGCCTGACTTCCCCAAGCGCACCGGCCCGGTTTCTCCCGGACCGGTGCGTTTTGTCATTTTGCAGTTGCGAGAAAATTCGCCGATCGGGTGGAACCGGAGCCCGGTATCGCCGTTAGTTCTCTGGATTCGGAGGATGCGATGCTGGTCGGGCGCGGGCTGCAGGTCATGAACGTCCAACTCGTGAGTGATGCCTATGCCATCGCCGCGAATTACCTCCGCCGATCCGGTGCGATTCCCGACACGCTCGTCACCAACGAACACCTGCTCGAGATCATCATCAAGCTGCTCCAGCACGGCGAATTCAACAAGATCAGGCTCGCCAACAAGGCGATCGCCAGGTTCGAGACGCAGTCCGAGGCCCGCGCGGTTGCCTGATCAAAACTCCCGACATTCCAGAGAACCAGAGGGTGCCATGGACGCTGCCATCGACCGCATCATGCAGACTTATGACCTGCTCGCCAATCGCACGGCGGCGGCCAGCGAGGAGGCACGCGCCAAGGTGACGAACTACCTCAACACGCTGATTGAAGCGGGTGAGAAGGACCCGCACAGGTTGACGGTCTGCGGCCTGACCTATCTGCGCCAGCTCGACGGCAGCGTGGACCCCGTGAAGGCCGGGTATACTGGGCTCTAGGGGGGAGGGGCGGCTCTCATCGGCCGGCAGGACCTTAAGGTCCAAAACGGCCCCTTCAGGCATCATCGGAACGGGGCGGTTCCAGCGAACCGCTCCAGCGTCCGGATCCTTCAATCCCCACCATATCTTGCATAAATATCAGGCCCGACCCGCAACTACTTGGCCGGGGGCGGGCGATGTGGTAGATCGCGCTCGCCGCTTCCGATCGCCACACCAGACCCGCCCGTAGCCCGCCAAAAGGCTGCGGCGGTGGAGATATTCGCAAGATGACCTCAGCCAAAACCGCCTCCGCGCCCGATTCGTTTTTCACCGCCTCGCTCGACCAGGCCGACCCGGAAATCGCAGCCGCCATCAAGGGCGAGCTCGGCCGGCAGCGCCATGAGGTCGAGCTGATCGCCTCCGAGAACATCGTCAGCCGTGCCGTGCTGGAAGCGCAGGGTTCGGTGATGACCAACAAATATGCGGAAGGTTATCCGGGCGCGCGTTACTATGGCGGTTGTGAGTGGGTCGACGTCGCCGAGAACCTCGCGATCGACCGCGCCAAGAAGCTGTTTGGCGCTGGCTTCGCCAACGTCCAGCCGAACTCCGGCAGCCAGATGAACCAGGCGGTGTTCCTGGCGCTGCTCCAGCCCGGCGACACCTTCATGGGCCTCGACCTCGCGGCCGGCGGCCATCTCACCCATGGCTCGCCCGTCAACATGAGCGGCAAGTGGTTCAAGGCCGCGCACTATACCGTGCGCCGCGAGGACCAGATCATCGACATGGACGCGGTCCAGAAGCAGGCCGAGGAGATCAAGCCGAAGCTGATCGTCGCCGGCGGCTCGGCCTATTCGCGCGCCTGGGACTTCAAGCGTTTCCGCGAGATCGCGGACAGTGTCGGCGCTTACCTCCTGGTCGACATGGCCCACTTCGCCGGCCTCGTCGCCGGCGGCGTGCATGCCTCGCCGGTGCCGTATGCGCACGTCACCACAACGACGACGCACAAGTCGCTGCGCGGTCCGCGCGGCGGCCTGATCCTCTCTAACGACGAGACACTCGCCAAGAAGCTCAACTCGGCGATCTTCCCGGGCCTGCAGGGCGGCCCCCTGATGCATGTGATCGCGGCGAAGGCGGTCGCCTTCGGCGAGGCGCTGCGTCCGGACTTCAAGGTCTATGCGAAGAACGTCGTCGAGAACGCCAAAGCGCTGGCCGAGGCGATGAAGAGCCACGGGTTCGATATTGTGTCCGGCGGTACCGACAACCATCTGATGCTGGTCGACCTCAGGCCGAAGGGCCTGAAGGGCAACGTCTCGGAGAAGGCGCTGGTCCGCGCAGCCATCACCTGCAACAAGAACGGCATTCCCTTCGACCCCGAAAAGCCCTTCGTGACCTCGGGTCTGCGTCTCGGCACCCCGGCGGCTACGACCCGCGGTTTCGGCGTCGCTGAATTCCAGCAGGTCGGCGGCATGATCGCCGAGGTTCTCAACGCGATCGCGCAGTCCGACGACGGCAAGGCGCCGCTGGTGGAAGCCGCGATCAAGGAACGGGTCAAGGCGCTCACCGACCGGTTCCCGATCTATCAGTAAGGCTAGGCCAAGCGGATGCGCTGCCCGAACTGCAACAGTCTCGATACGCAGGTAAAGGACTCGCGTCCGACCGAGGACTCGTCCGTGATCCGCAGGCGGCGCGTGTGCGTCGCCTGCAATTTCCGCTTCACCACCTTCGAGCGCGTGCAGCTGCGCGAGCTCACGGTGATCAAGCGCAACGGCCGCCGTGTGCCGTTCGACCGCGACAAGCTGATGCGCTCGGTGCAGATCTCACTTCGCAAGCGGCAGGTCGAGCCGGAGCGGGTGGAGAAGATGGTCTCCACCATCGTGCGCGAGCTCGAGACCGGGGGCGAAGCCGAGATCTCCTCCGAGGTGATCGGCGAGACCGTGATGGAGCATCTGCGCACGCTCGACGACGTCGCCTATGTGCGCTTCGCCTCGGTCTACCGCAATTTCCGTGAGGCCAAGGATTTCGCCGACGTGCTCGGCGAGCTCTCCGGTGAGGAGGAAGCGCGGCTCGCCGCGATCCGCAAATGATCTTCCGCATCCTGGAGGATCAGTTCGCGCAGAAGATCCGCGAATCCAAGGACGCCGATCGCCGCTTCATGCAGCTTGCGCTGGCGCTCGGCCGGCGCGGGCAGGGGCGGACCTGGCCCAATCCGGCCGTCGGCGCCGTCATCGTGAAAGACGGCGTCATCGTCGGCCGCGGCTGGACGCAGCCCGGCGGACGTCCGCATGGCGAGCCCGAGGCCTTGCGGCGTGCCGGTGAGGCGGCGCGCGGGGCCACGCTCTACGTCACGCTGGAGCCGTGCTCGCATTTCGGCAAATCGCCGCCTTGTGCCGATGCGGTGATTGCGGCCGGCATCAAGCGCGTGGTGGCGGCGATCGAGGATCCCAATCCTGAAGTCGCAGGCCAGGGCCATGCCCGTCTGCGTGCGGCCGGCATCACGGTGGACGTGGGTCTCTGCGCGGCGGAGGCTGCGTTCGACCACGCCGGGCATTTCCGCCGCATCCGCGACAGGCGCCCACATGTGATCCTGAAGCTCGCAGTCTCGCCCGACGGCAAGATCGGCGCCGCCGGCGGCAAGCCGGTCGCGATCACGGGCGAAGCTGTGCGCAATCGCGTCCATCTGCTCCGCGCGCAGAGCGATGCCATCCTGGTCGGCATCGGCACGGTGCTGGCGGATGATCCGCTTCTCACCTGCCGCCTGCCCGGCATGGCTGCGCGTTCGCCGGTGCGCGTTGTCCTCGACCAGAGCCTGCGCATGTCCGCGGCGAGCCAGCTCGTGCGCTCCGCGCGCGAGACGCCGCTGTGGGTGGTGGGCTCTGAACTTGCCGAGGCTGCGGCCGCCACGCGGCTTGGAGCAGCCGGCGCGCAGATCATCCGCGTACCGCCGGGAAACGCCTCCGGGCTCGATCTGCCGGCAGTGCTGCATGTGCTGGCCGAGAAGGGCATTTCGCGGCTGATGGTCGAGGGCGGCAGCCGCGTTGCGGCTTCGTTCGTGGCGGCCGATCTCGTCGACGAGATCTGGCTGTTCCGCGGCGCGGAAGAGGTCGGCAGCAGCGGCGTCGATGCGCTCGATGCATTGCCCCTGTCGAAAATCACGCAGTCGCAGGCCTACAAGGTTCATGCTAGCGAGACATTCGACAAGGATACTCTCACCATCTACGAGCGCGCCTAACATGTTCACCGGCATTGTCACCGATCTCGGCGAGATCGTCAGCTTCACGCCAACGGCGCAGGGCCAGTTGCACCGGCTGCGCATCGCCTGCAGCTACGATCAGACCACCATTGCCGATGGCGCCTCGATCGCCTGCAACGGCGTCTGCCTGACGGTCGTCGCTTCAGGTGTCGCGGGCGGCAAGGCCTGGTTCGACGTCGATGCGGCCGCCGAGACGCTGGCGCTCACGACGGCGAAGCACTGGAGGGTGGGCACCAGGCTCAATCTCGAACGCGCGCTCAAGATCGGCGATGAGCTCGGCGGCCATATCGTCGCCGGTCACGCCGACGGGATCGCGACCATCGTCAGCCGCGAGGACCTGCCCGACATGGCGCGGTTCGTGCTCTCCACGACGCGCGAGCTGGCGCGGTTCATCGCCACCAAGGGCTCGATTACGCTCGACGGCGTCTCGCTGACGGTCAATACGGTTGCGGACGTGACCTTTTCGGTGCTGATTATCCCGCACACGCTGACCGTCACGACGATCGGCGGCTGGAAGGCGGGGGCCGAGGTCAATATCGAGGTCGACCTGATGGCCCGCTACGCGGCGCGGCTGACGGAAATGAAGTGACCGGCGCAGCCGGTCATTCCGGGGCGGTCCGTAGGACCGAACCCGGAATCTCGAGATTCCGGGTTCGCTCCGCGCCCCGGAATGACAGTTTAAAACTTGGCTTACATGCGTTCGGCGACTACATAGCGCCGACCCCTGTGAAACGGATTGAACGATGGCAGACGCGCGGCGCGCACCCTTGAAGGACCAGACCGACATTTCCGGCGCGCGTGCGCTGATTGTCGAGGCGCGGTTCTATGACGATCTCCAGGATGCGCTACTGGACGGCGCAGTGGCCGAGCTGAAGGCCGCCGGCCTGACGCATGACGTCATCACGGTTCCCGGCGCGCTGGAGATCCCGGCGGCGGTGGCCATTGCGGTCGATGCCGCGGCGGCCAACGGCAAGCCCTACGATGCGGTGATCGCGCTCGGCTGCGTGATCCGCGGCGACACCATCCATTTCGAGATCGTCTCGCAGGAATCCTCCCGAGCGCTGATGGACCTTGCGGTTTCGCGAAAGCTCCCGCTCGGCAACGGCATTCTCACCGTCAACACCGAGGCGCAGGCCTGGGCGCGGGCGCGCGCCAGCGAGCTCAACAAGGGCGGCGATGCCGCGCGCGCTGCGCTTGCGATGCTGCGCATCAAGCGCCGCCTGGCGCGGGCCTGAGCCATGGCCGACAACAACAAGAAGCCGGCGGGGCTTACGGAGAAGAAGGCGAACCGGCGCGGTGCGGCGCGGCTCGCGGCCGTCCAGGCGCTGTACCAGATGGATATCGCCGGCGCCGGCATCAACGACATCTTCGCCGAGTTCGAGAGCCACTGGCTCGGCAACGAGGTCGAGGGCGACACCTACCTGCCGGCCGAAGCCGCGTTCTTCCGCGACGTCGTCTCCGGCGTCGTGCGCGACCAGAAGAAGCTCGACCCCCTGATCGACGAGGCGCTGTCGAAGGGCTGGCCATTGAAGCGGATCGAGGCGATCCTGCGCGCGGTGCTGCGGGCCGGGGCCTATGAGCTCCAGCATCGCAAGGACGTGCCGGGCCGCGTCGTGGTCTCCGAATATGTCGACGTTGCCAATGCCTTCGTCGATCGCGAGGAGACCGGCATGGTGAATGCGGTGCTCGACCAGATCGGCCGTCAGTTTCGCGGTGACGAGTTCGGGCGAGGGTAAACACATATTCCGCTGTCATCCCCCGCCTTGTGCGCAGTTGCGCACTGGGGCGGGTGATCCAGTACGCCGCGGCAGCGGTTATTGAAATCGGGCGTCTCGGCGTACTGGATCGCCCGGTCAAGCCGGGCGATGACAGTGGAGTTTGGGGCTAGCGCCGATGACCAACGCACCGGAAAACTCCGCCGAAGACTCCCTCATCGCGCGCTATTTCAAGCCGCTGGCGACCGATCCCGGTGCGTTCGGGCTGGTCGACGATGCCGCGGTCCTGTCCTCGTCCGGCGACGACATCGTCGTCACCACCGATGCCGTGATCGAGGGTGTGCACTATCTTGCCACCGACCCACCCGACACCATCGCGCGCAAGGCGCTGCGGGTGAACCTGTCCGATCTCGCCGCCAAGGGCGCCGTGCCGGCCGGCTTCGTGCTGACGCTGGCGCTGCGGAGCAAGGAGGACGCCTGGCTCGGGCCGTTCGCGGATGCGCTGGGCGAGGATGCGAAAACCTTCGCGTGCCCGCTGCTCGGCGGCGACACGGTGTCGACGCCGGGGCCGCAAATGATCTCGATCACCGCCTTCGGCCGTGTGCCGCGGGGTCGGATGGTCGGCCGCACCGGGGCGCGGCCAGGCGACCGTATCCTGGTGACAGGCACGATCGGCGATGCCGCGCTCGGACTTGACGTGCTCACGGGCGGCGCTGCGGCTGCGGCGCTGGCGTCCGATCCTGCCGCAAGGGAAGCTCTGGTCTCGCGCTATCGCATCCCGCAGCCACGCAACGTGCTGGCGCGCGCGGTGAGGGATCATGCGTCGGCTGCGATGGACGTCTCCGACGGGCTCGCCGGCGACCTGACAAAACTCTGCGCGGCGTCGGGCGTCTCGGCCTCTGTGGACGTGGCGAACGTGCCGCTCTCGGCCGCCGCGGCGGGCCTGATCGTGCGCAACGCCGTTTGCGTCGAGACGCTGCTTGCCGGGGGCGACGATTACGAGGTGCTGTGCACGGTGCCGCCGGCGCAAAGCGATGCGCTGATTGCCGCGGGGCGGGCCGCTGGCGTTGCGGTCACGGCGATCGGCATGATCGTCGCAGGGAGCGCGCGGCCGCGCTTCCTGGACGGCCAGGGCCAGGAATTGGCTTTGAAGCGGCTGTCCTACAGCCACTTCTAGGAATTGCTCCAAATCGCGGCGTTCGGGCGATGGGCTGAGGACTTGGAGCTCAGGACTTGCTCAGGACTTGGCCTAAATACTTGCCGAGATCGGCTTTTTCGGCCGCTTCCGGCGTTGCACCATCAAGTTGATTTTGGCAAGCTCGCGACCGACTGAGGCCGCCCCTTCGGGAAAGGGGGCGGCCTTGTTCGAAATCAAGGCGCCGCACCGCACGACGGACAATAAAAGGCGCCGGGGACACATCAAGGATCTGAGGCAAAAAATCACATGACAGCATTATGGTTGATAGTGCTCTGCGGAGTGCTTTCCGTCGTCTACGCGATTTGGGCGACGTCTTCGGTGTTGAGCGCGGATGCGGGGTCGCCGCGCATGCAGGAGATCGCAGCTGCGGTGCGCGAAGGCGCACAGGCCTATCTGCGGCGCCAGTACACCACGATCGGTATCGTCGGCATCGTCATCTTCGTGCTGCTTGTCTATTTCCTCGGGTTCTATGTCGCGATCGGTTTTGCCATCGGCGCCATCCTGTCGGGGGCGGCCGGCTTCATCGGCATGAACGTCTCGGTTCGCGCCAATGTGCGCACCGCCCAGGCGGCGACCACGTCGCTCGCCGGCGGCCTCGAGCTCGCCTTCAAGGCGGGCGCGATCACCGGCATGCTGGTGGCGGGTCTCGCGCTGCTCGGCGTGACCCTCTATTTCGGCTTCCTGGTCTATTCGCTGAAGCTCGCGCCTGACAGCCGCGTCGTCGTCGACGCCATGGTGGCGCTCGGCTTCGGCGCCTCGCTGATCTCGATCTTCGCCCGTCTCGGCGGCGGCATCTTCACCAAGGGTGCGGACGTCGGCGGCGACCTCGTCGGCAAGGTCGAGGCCGGCATTCCCGAGGACGATCCGCGCAACCCGGCGACCATTGCCGACAACGTCGGCGACAACGTGGGCGACTGCGCCGGCATGGCCGCCGACCTGTTCGAGACCTATGCGGTGACCGCGGTCGCCACCATGGTGCTCGCGGCGATCTTCTTCGCCAAGACGCCGATCCTCATGAGCATGATGACGCTGCCGCTCGCCATTGGCGGCATCTGCATCATCACCTCGATCATCGGCACCTTCTTCGTCAAGCTCGGGCCGAGCCAGTCGATCATGGGCGCGCTCTACAAGGGCCTGATCGCAACCGGCGTGCTGTCGCTGATCGGCATTGCCGTGGTGATCTACACGCTGATCGGCTTCGGCAAGCTCGACGGCGTCGATTATACCGGCATGTCGCTGTTCGAATGCGGCGTCGTCGGCCTGATCGTCACCGCGCTGATCATCTGGATCACCGAATACTACACCGGCACCGACTATCGTCCGGTGAAGTCGATTGCGGCTGCGTCGGTGACCGGCCACGGCACCAACGTGATCCAGGGCCTTGCGATCTCGATGGAGGCGACCGCGCTGCCTGCGATCGTCATCATCGCCGGCATCCTCGTCACTTACAGCCTTGCCGGCCTGTTCGGCATCGCGATCGCGACGGCCACCATGCTGGCGCTGGCCGGCATGATCGTCGCGCTCGACGCCTTCGGTCCGGTGACGGACAACGCCGGCGGCATCGCCGAGATGGCGGGCCTGCCGAAGGAGGTGCGCAAGTCGACCGATGCGCTCGACGCCGTCGGCAACACCACCAAGGCGGTCACCAAGGGTTACGCGATCGGTTCGGCCGGTCTCGGCGCGCTCGTGCTGTTCGCGGCCTACAACCAGGACCTCAAGTTCTTCGTTGCGGATTCCGCGCATCACACCTACTTCGCCGGCGTCAATCCCGACTTCTCGCTGAACAATCCCTATGTGGTGGTGGGCCTCCTGTTCGGTGGTCTGCTGCCGTATCTGTTCGGCGCGATGGGCATGACGGCCGTGGGCCGTGCGGCGAGCGCGATCGTCGAGGAGGTGCGGCGTCAGTTCCGCGAGAAGCCGGGTATCATGCAGGGCACCGACAAGCCGGACTACGGCAAGGCGGTCGACCTGCTGACCAAGGCGGCGATCAAGGAGATGATCATCCCCTCGCTGCTGCCGGTGTTGTCGCCGATCGTCGTCTACTTCCTGATCTACGCGATCGCCGGAGGCGGTGCGACCGGCAAGTCGGCGGCGTTCTCGGCGGTCGGCGCGATGCTGCTCGGCGTGATCGTGACGGGCCTGTTCGTCGCGATCTCCATGACCTCCGGCGGCGGCGCCTGGGACAACGCCAAGAAGTACATCGAGGACGGTCACTACGGCGGCAAGGGCAGTGATGCCCACAAGTCAGCGGTGACCGGCGACACCGTCGGCGATCCCTACAAGGACACGGCGGGACCCGCGGTGAACCCGATGATCAAGATCACGAACATCGTGGCTTTGCTGCTGCTGGCGATCCTGGCGCACTGAACCTGTCGCGCGCTACAAACGACAAACCCGCGGTGCAAACCGCGGGTTTTTTGTTGTCCGCTTTACGGGGGACCGTCGCCATGAAGGTCGAGACGACCAAGTGTATCCGGTGCGGCTGCGACATGCTGATGGCCGACACGGTCTGTCCGACTTGCGGCAGGGTGCAAGCCGGTGGCCGGCAATCCGGTGCGCGTACAATGCTGGCGGTCGCGCTGGCGGCGGCCGTCCTCATCGCCTTCAACTGGTTCAAATCTCCTGCGCCGCAAGCGAGCCCGCCTACTGCACATCCATCTGCAAACCTTCCTTCTGGATGATGCCGGCGAACTTCTTCGTCTCGGCGTCCACGAAGTCGGCGAACTGCTGCGGCGTGCCGTAGTCGGCGCGGGCGCCCATGGCGGCGATGTTCTTCTTGATGTCGTCGCGCTCCAGCATCGCCTTCACCTGGAGATTGAGCGCTTCGAGCACCCCGGCGGGGACGCCTTTCGGCAGGAACACCGAGAACCACGACGAGACGTCGAAATTGGCCAGCTCCGGTGCGCTCTCGCGCATGGTCGGCAGGTTCGGCGCGAGGTCGCTGCGCTCGGCGGTCGTCACGCAGAGGCCGGTGAGCGTGCCGTTCTGGACCTGCGGCAGGCTCGGATAGAGGTTGTCGAACAGGATCTGGATGTCGCCGGCGAGCGCGGCCTGGAGCGCGGGCCCGGCGCCGCGGAACGGGATGTGCGTCATCTTCAGCCCGGTGAGCTGCAAGAACCAGGCGCCGGTGAGGTGAGGGCTCTGGCCGACGCCGGAGGAGGCATAGCTGAGCTTGTCCGGATTGGCCTTGAGATAGGCGATCAGCTCGGCGACCGACTTGATGCCGGTCTTCGGATGCGCCGACACGATGTTCGGGATCCGGATCATGTTGGAGACCGGCTGGAGCTGGTCCGGCTTGTAGGTGAGGTTCTTGAAGATGCTGTAGGCGATCGCGTTCGGCCCGGGGTTGCCAATCAGGATGGTGTGGCCGTCCGGCTTGGCGCGAACCACCTCGGCGGTGCCGATCGTGCCGCCGCCGCCGGAGCGGTTTTCCACGACGGCCGACTGGCCCCAGGCGGTTTGCAGATGGGCGGCCAGGAGCCGGCCCATGACATCAGTCGAACCGCCGGCCGCAGCCGGCACGACGAGGCGGACGTTTTCGGTGGGTTTCCAGTCCGCCAGGCTCGACCGCGGCAGGATCGCTGCAGCCGACAGGCCGGCAGCGCCGGTGAGCACGCGGCGGCGGGACAACAAGGTTTTCGGCACGAATCCACTCCCAGCTTCTTGTTTTGCAGGGAGCGTATGGAACCCGGCGCGCGACGGCAAGTCGCACGCGCCGGTAAGTGCCGCGCGGAGGGCGGCACGACGCCGCAGGCTGAAGGCTCAGTTAAAGCTGAGCAGCTTGAACAGCGGCGTGAGGTAGCTCATCTCCTGGCCCGATGTCGGCGTGGTGCGGCTGATGAAGTCGAAGATCTTGCCGTCCTGGAGGCCGTAATTCGCCAGCCGGCGCACGCGCCGATTCTTGTCGAAATAGATCGCGATCACGCGTTGATCGACCACCCTCTGGTTCATGAAGGCGACCATCCGCTCCGAGCGCTGCGAGATGTAGTAGAAGACCTCGCCGTCGAGGGTCGCGACCGTGGAGGGCGTGCCCATCACGATCAGCACCTGGTCCTGGCTCGCGCCGATCGGAATCTGCTCCAGCGCGCCGGGCGGCAGGATGTAGCCCTTCTGGAACTGCTCGCCGGTGCAGCCCGCGAGCGCCACGCCGACCAAGGCCGCAGCGGCAGCCATGCGCAGGCCGCGCCAGCGTGCATGAAGGCCGCGCCGCGTGTCTGCGCGCGGGCTCGTCTGGTTCGTTATCGTCATAGCGGAACTGATTCCGTCCCCTTGCGTCGCGCGAGGCGCTGAAGTACCGGGCTGAGGCTCTGAATGCAACACGCGCGCGCCCGCTTGCGGAAACCACAATGCTTTGGCCGTTCAATCACTTCAGGAAACCCCGGCTAGCCCCGCCGGGCACCATTGAAGCCATCTATGGCATGATCGTGACGCAGGCGCGAGAACCCATATTTTACCGCGACTTGGGCGTGCCCGATACGGTTAACGGGCGTTTCGACCTGTTGCTGCTCCATTTCTGGCTGCTGCTGCGGCGCCTGCGCACGGTCCAGGGCGCCACGGAGCTGTCGCAGGCGCTGTTCGACCGCTTCTGCGAGGACATGGACGACAATCTGCGCGAGATGGGGGTGGGCGACCAGACCGTGCCAAAGCGGATGCGGGCCTTCGGCGAGGCCTTTTACGGCCGGGTGCAGGCCTACGATCAGGCGGTCGAAGGCGGCGGTGAGGCGCTGGCGGCGGCGATCTGCAAGAATATCTTGAATGGGTCCGGCATGGACCAGGCGGAGCGGCTCGCGGCCTACGCGCGGGCCACGGACGCCGATCTCGGCCGGACCGGCGAGGCCGCGCTGCTGCGCGCGGCCTTCAACTTTCCCCCGGCGCTTCCCGAGGATGTCACGCCATGAGCCGACCGAATACTGGACCCGATCCCTGGCGGTCCCCCGTCATCGTTGCGCAGATTCCCGACACCGGCCTGCACCGCGAGATCGAGGCGTCGGCCGCCGAACGGCAGGTCATGGCCGAGGTCGCGGGCGTGCGGGAGATCCTGTCCGCTAACGCCAGCTTCGACGTCGTGCCGAAAAGCGGCGGCCGGGTCCAGGTCACGGGCCACGTCCGCGCCCGGGTCGGCCAGACCTGCGTGGTCTCGCTCGATCCGATCGAGAACGAGATCGAGGAGGAGGTGGACCTGACGTTTGCCCCCGAGGCCGAGGCACGCCGCCTGTCCGACCTGATCGAGGAGGGCCAGGACGACGAGGAGCCACCGGAGGTCATCGACCCGCCGGAGACCATCATCAATGGCATCATCGACCTCGGCCGGCTCGCCACCGATGCCCTGTTCCTGGCGATCGACCCCTATCCGCGCAAGCCGGGGGTCGTGTTCGAGGCGGAGGTCGTCGCCCTCGACCCGTCGGACCATCCTTTCGCAGCGCTGAAGGCGCTTCAGGACAAGAAGAAAGGCCAATAGCTGCCGATTCCCCGTAAGACCGCTTGCCAGGCAGCGCGAGGCCTTTGCGGGAGTGGTTTGAAAACCTGATTTATCTATCTGATTTCCATATATTTCTTGCGAATCTTCTGGTTTGCCGCCGGATCGCCCCGAATGCAAAAGGCTGGGGGCAAGAGGTTGTTTCGGGATAACAAAACGCTATTGTCGCGCCCCGGTCCGGGCGCGGCGTGGCGCTTGGCCGCCGCCACGTCCGTGGCGAACCCATTTCGCGGCCCCCGCTCGTTGAAGACCGCACCAGACCAGGTTTCCAGGACTTTTATGCTAAGCAAGGTTCGCATCGCGCTTGACGCCATGGGAGGCGATGTCGGCCCCGCCGTGGTCATTCCAGGCGCCGCCATCTCGCTTCAGAGGCATAGCGCGACCGAATTCCTGCTGGTTGGCGACCGCGCCAGGATCGAGCCCGAGCTCGAGAAGCACCCCGCGCTCAAGGCTGCTTCCAGGATCGTCCATACCGACGTCGCCGTCAGTGGCTCGGACAAGCCGAGCCAGGCGCTGCGCCGTGGCCGCAGGACCTCCTCGATGTGGCTTGCCATCGATGCGGTGAAGAAGGGCGAGGCGGATGTCGCGGTCTCCGCCGGCAATACCGGCGCGCTGATGGCAATGTCGCGCTTCCACCTGCGCACGCTGCCGGGCATCGACCGCCCGGCGATCACGGGGATATGGCCGACCAAGCGCGGCGAGTCCGTCGTGCTCGACCTCGGCGCCACCATCGGCGGCGACGCGCACCATCTGGTGTCGCTGGCCGTCATGGGCGCGGCGATGGCAAGCGTCCTGTTCAACAAGCCGCGCCCCACGGTCGGCCTGCTCAACATCGGGGCCGAGGAGATCAAGGGGCACGAGGAGATCCGCGAAGCCAGTGAAATCCTGCGGGCGAGGAACCTGCCGGAACTCGACTATATCGGCTTCGTCGAGGGCGACGGCATCGGCAAGGGGCTGGCCGACGTCATCGTCGCCGAAGGTTTCAGCGGCAACATCGCGCTCAAGGCTGCCGAGGGAACCGCACGGCAGATGGCGGAATTACTCCGCAACGAGATGCAGCGGAGCTGGCTGTCCAAGCTCGGCTATCTCTTTGCGCGCAGCGCCTTCCAGGCCCTGCGGGACAAGATGGACCCCAACAAGTCCAATGGCGGCGTGTTCCTGGGGCTCAACGGACTGGTGGTTAAAAGCCACGGCGGAACCAGCGCCGAAGGCTTTGCCTATGCGATCGATGTTGGCTATGAGATGGCTCACTACGATCTCCTGAACAAGATCAATCAGATGCTCAACCGCGAGGGTGGTGCACTCAATTCCGTGCAGGCCGCGCAGGAGGCTGTTTCGTGACCAAAATTCGTTCGGTCGTGCTGGGCTGCGGCTCTTACCTGCCGGAGCAGGTGGTGACCAACGCCCAATTGGCGGCGCGTATCGACACGTCCGACGAGTGGATCGTCCAGCGTACCGGCATTCGCGAGCGGCACATTGCGGCCGAGGGCGAGTTCACCTCGCACTTGGCGATCAAGGCCGCGCAGGCCGCGCTCACCGATGCCGGCGTGGACGCGCAGTCGATCGACCTGATCGTGCTGGCGACCTCGACGCCTGACAACACCTTCCCCGCGACGGCGGTCGCCGTGCAGCACGGGCTCGGCATCAACCACGGCGCGGCCTTCGATCTGCAGGCGGTGTGCTCGGGCTTCGTGTTCGCGCTCGCCACTGCCGACAATTTCCTGCGCACCGGCGCCTTCAAGCGCGCGCTGGTGATCGGCGCCGAGACCTTCTCGCGCATCCTCGACTGGAACGACCGCGGCACCTGCGTGCTGTTCGGCGACGGCGCCGGCGCGGTCGTGCTGGAGGCCCAGGAGCAGCCGGGCAGTGCCGCGACCGACCGCGGTGTCGTCACCACGCATCTGCGCTCCGACGGCCGCCACAAGGCAAAGCTGTTCGTCGACGGCGGCCCGTCCTCGACCCAGACCGTCGGCCATCTGCGCATGGAGGGCCGCGAGGTTTTCAAGCACGCGGTCGGCATGATCACCGACGTGATCGTCGATGCCTTCGAGGCGACCGGGCTCAATGCCGACAGCATCGACTGGTTCGTGCCGCACCAGGCCAACAAGCGAATCATCGACGCCTCCGCGCACAAGCTGCACATCGCGCCGGAGAAGGTGGTGCTGACGGTGGACCGTCACGGCAACACGTCGGCGGCCTCGATCCCGCTGGCGCTGGCGGTGGCGCGCAAGGACGGCCGCATCAAGCGCGGCGACCTGATTCTGCTCGAGGCCATGGGCGGCGGCTTCACCTGGGGCTCGGCGCTGGTGCGCTGGTAGAGCCACAGTCGATAAAATTTTGCCGGAATCAGCGGCGATTATCGATGCTTCTGCATTGATGAGCGCTGTTGACCGGCGTATCGTAACCTCATAATTTCAGACAACAATTGTTCGCCGTGATGTGGGGCAGGGCGATGACCGATACAAGTAAAACCGTAACGCGTGTTGATCTGTGCGAAGCCGTCTACCAGAAGGTCGGCCTGTCGCGCACGGAATCGTCCGCCTTCGTGGAACTCGTGCTGAAGGAGATCACCGACTGCCTTGAGAAGGGCGAGACGGTGAAGCTGTCGTCGTTCGGTTCCTTCATGGTCCGCAAGAAGGGTCAGCGCATCGGCCGCAACCCGAAGACCGGCACCGAGGTGCCGATCTCGCCGCGCCGGGTCATGGTGTTCAAGCCGTCGGCGATCCTGAAGCAGCGGATCAACGCCCAGCACCGTACCAACGGCGACGGCAGCAAGGTTCAACCCGAGGCATAATCGCCTTTCGGATAAGGATTTGGCATTTGGACAAGGCGCCGGATGCGTTCCGAACCATCAGCGAAGTAGCGCAGGAACTCGACATTCCGCAGCACGTGCTGCGGTTCTGGGAGACCCGGTTCTCCCAGATCAAGCCGATGAAGCGCAGCGGCGGCCGCCGCTACTACCGCCCCGACGACGTCGACCTGCTCAAGGGCATCCGCCGGCTCCTCTACGGGGAGGGCTACACCATCCGCGGGGTGCAGCGGATCCTGAAGGAGCACGGCGTCAAATCGGTACAGGGCCTCGCCGACGGCGCGGCCGCGGTCTCGTTCGGAGCCATCGAGGACGCCATCGGCGCAAGCCTGATGGAGCCGGACGACGAGGCACCGATCAAGGGCGTCGCCGACGCCGACGATGACGACTACCAGAGCGACGAAGAGGACGGCATCGACTTCCGCTTCACGGAGGTCGACGACGAGGAAATCCTCACCACCTTCCGCAAGGGCGGCACCCCCGCCGCGCCCGCCGGTCCCAGCGCGCTGGACCGGGAGCGGCTAGGACGGGCACTCGCCGACCTCGTCGCCTGCCGGGAGATGCTGGATCAGGCGCTGAAGGACGGCTAGGGCGGCATCGGCCAGCTTTGCGGGCAGTTCCGGGGGGCTCTGGGCTCGGAGCCAATCAGATCGCGATACCAAAATGCTGCGACCTCGCCTTGCGCAAAGCGGCGATCCTAGCTAATGGAACGACGTTCGGAGCGTGGCGCAGCCCGGTTAGCGCACTAGTCTGGGAGACTAGGGGTCGGAGGTTCAAATCCTCTCGCTCCGACCAACACTTAGCCGGATTCCAGGGCATCCGGATTTTCCCAAGGGTAACGGATAGGGTAACGCGATCGTCCCGCGCCGTCCACCGCATTGCAACTGTGGATAGCGGGAGAGCCTCGCTGCAAATTGCCCGACTAAAAGCTCACCATGGCACCATAAGCCAATGATTCCAGCTTTTTGCCTGATGGTGGAGAATTGCCGTGAAGCTCATTCGATTTAAGGTCTCGGATTATCGATCCGTCAGGGACAGCGGATGGATTGATGTAGAGCGGGTCACGGCTCTCATAGGGGTGAACGAGTCGGGTAAAACCAACTTGTTGCTTCCCCTTTGGAAGTTAAATCCCGCCCGAGAAGGAGAAATCGTTCCAACTTCGGATTATCCTAAGGGGTACTTCGGCGCGGTTCGTGATGACCCTGAATACTACCGCTTTATTGTCGCTGAATTCGAGCTTCCGCCGAATCTCGTCACAAGGCTTGCCGAGATGACTGGCGTTTCCCCGGAGAAGCTCGACGTTGTCCAAGTTGGGCGAAGTTTTGCGAACACAACGGACGTGAGATTTCCCAAGCATGATCCGGTTCGAGAGATCGATACCAGCGGAGTGTCTTCGCTGATAGCGGCCGCAAGGCAAGATTTGTCAGTTGCAACGCCTCGACAGAAGGAAACAAGCCTGCACTCCACCTTGTTGAGTGCAATTCAAGAGGCTGAACAAGCGATTGAATCCAAGGAAAAGCAATCAGGCAAAGATATTGGCAGTCTGGTTTCATCACTGACAGCCTCCGTTCCTGAGTCGGTCGCACCAACAAGTACGATCGTCCCGAGAATGAAGCGGCTCATTGAGGATCTGCAGCACATCCAAGATGATCTGCAGAAGCCGTCTCCGCATCTAGTCGAAGGCGTGCACGACCTCGTCTGGAAAAATGTTCCTAGGTTCGTCTACTATTCAAATTACGGAAATTTAGACTCCGAAATCTACCTGCCTCACGTCGTGGAAAATCTCAAGCGAACTGACCTGGGAGTGAAAGAGGCGGCCAAGGCGCGGACACTTCGCGTCCTCTTCAAGTTCGTAAGACTACAGCCGGAAGAGATTCTTGAACTCGGGCGGGATTTCAAAGAGGCAAATCGGAAGCCGTCCGAAGACGAGATCGCTGAGATCGCAACAAAGAAAAGAGAGCGCACCATTCTTCTGAATTCTGCGGGCACCGAGTTGACCCGAGAATTCCGCGCCTGGTGGAAGCAGGGCGATTACACGTTTGATTTCCAGGCTGACGGAGATCACTTCCGTATTTGGGTTAGCGATTCCAAACGCCCCGAGCGCATCGAGCTTGAAGACCGCAGCAGCGGGCTGCAGTGGTTTTTAAGTTTTTACCTGATTTTCTTAGTAGAAAGCGCTGCCGATCACCGGAACGCTATTCTGCTTCTGGACGAACCGGGCCTTTCATTGCATCCCCTTGCACAACGAGACCTGTCAGCATTCTTCGATAACTTGGCAGGCACAAATCAATTAATCTACACCACGCATTCCCCATTCCTGGTTGAGGCGGACATGCTAGACCGCGTCCGGAAGGTTTTCGTCGCGGACGACGGGTCTACAAAGGCCTCATCAGACCTCCGTCGAGGGAGCGAGGATCCACGAAGTTTAGGAGCTACCTATGCGATCTACTCTTCGCTGAATATGAACGTCGCGGAGAGCATTCTGTATGGTTGTCAGCCCGTCATCGTGGAAGGGCCGTCTGATCAGCATTACCTCACAATGATGAAGACAATTCTGGTCGCAAATGGATCGATTGCGCCGAAGCGCGAAATTGTCTTTCCGCCCTGTCACGGCGCCGGCAACGCGAAGGCCATCGCTAGCATCCTGGCAAGTACTGATGAAAAGCTGCCGCTTGTCTTGTTAGACAGTGACTCGGCAGGCAAGAAGATGGCGCAAGATCTAAAAAACGGGCTGTATCAAGCCGAGAAGGGGCGGATCCTTCAGACTGAAAAATACGTCTCGTTTGCGGAATCGGAGATCGAAGATTTGATTCCATTCCCTTTTATGGTCGAAGTTGTGGACAGATGGGAACGCAAGGCCGACGTACCGTTCGCCGACGTAGCTAAACCGGGCGCACCAATCGTACCCCAGATACAAGCTTGGGCTAAATCTCAATCTGTTGGCCTCAACGACGGCTGGAAGGTATCGCTTTCGCGGGAGGTTAAAAAAAGAGCTTTGGCTAGTCCCACAAGGTTCGATGGGAGCGCAGTCGAGAGCTGGAAAAAGATATTTGAAGACCTGACGAGTTGAGAGGACTTTGCGATGGGTGTTTTAGATGACGTTCGAAAGTGGCTTAACGACGTTCCTCTTTGGAAGGAGCTTGGAACGATACCGGATCGAACGAAAGCACTCGAAGCCAAGGTCGCCGAGCTGGAATCTCAACTGAACGGTAAGCGACCGGGAGATGTCTGCCCATTTTGCGGCGCACGGTCGTGGCGTCTCGATCACGTGGACATGCATGGGCAGCGTGAAGTTTGGAAATGCACGGATGCTGCCTGCGGAAAAACGCGAGAAATTCGCCATGATCTGGCACAGCGGAATCAGCGATCCGGACCAGCCACATGGGGTAAACGCTAGACCAACAACTCGTTGACGCTCATCTCCGGTCCCTGCGTCGCCATCCATAGCGTTATGGCGACTGACAACACCAAGTCGTCATGAGCGCCGACGCGCGCCGCGTAGGTCGTGCGGCCAGCCTCAGAAATCTTCCGTTTGAAGTCCTTCAGTTCTTCCTTGAGCGCCGCGGCATCGTTGGCGGCCGCCGCGATGCGCAGTTCTCCACTGTGCGAATGCGCTTCAAGGTTCGAGATCAGCAAGCCCTTGGGCACGTGCCAGGACTTGCCGCCATGCTGTGTCGCCTCAAGACCGGCCGTGATTGTGATCCGACTTGGCCAAAGGCCGGCAGCATCGAACATATCGCCGACGGGTCGACCGACACCGGTTTCGTCGATTACCAGCTTGGGCCGCAGCGCGTTCAACGGCGGGCGAGCCAACAGGTTGACCACGCGCTGAATCTGTTGCGGGTACGACATGCCGAGCGGCAGGCGCTCCAGATGGCGCACGTCGAAATGCACAACCTTTTTCTGTCGGCGCGTCTGCGTCTTTTCGATCATGTC
Source organism: Bradyrhizobium sp. 1200_D9_N1_1 (assembly GCF_052075915.1). Taxonomy (NCBI): domain Bacteria; kingdom Pseudomonadati; phylum Pseudomonadota; class Alphaproteobacteria; order Hyphomicrobiales; family Nitrobacteraceae; genus Bradyrhizobium; species Bradyrhizobium sp. 1200_D9_N1_1. Next base: position 4,386,404 of record NZ_CP197226.1, read on the forward strand.
CCATCCGTCGAGCGGTAACACTCGATGGTTCATGACGCTGATTGCGGTAGGGTCAGTGCTCTGACCAAGGTCGACGCCGACGAACCAGCGGTCGACCGGACGGGCGTAGATGCTACGCCAGCCATCAGCGGTCGTGATCACATCCATAGCGGCCGAACCTCATTGGTGAACATTGCGTCAATGATCGATGTCGAGAACGCGGCGTCTTCGGTGTCGAGGAATTGGCAAAGGTACTCCTCGCGGAATTTGGTCTCGCCCAAGTTCTTGCGCTCGCGTGCGAGGAATTCTGGCGTGATGCGGGGGCACGACCCCAGCTTGACGTGGATGCGGTGCCAGTCGGGATCGCCCGACCGCCACGTCTCATAGAAGACGCCGCGCTTGCCGGCGGGGGTCGAGAGATAGATCAATTGGCCGTTGGCGTTGGTGGCCAGCATCGGGCGAACGGCCGTGATCAGCGCGTCGGAGCACCGGGAGGTCTCGTCGATGATCGCCATGCGGACGTTGGCCAGGCCGCGGAGCGTGTCGCCATCGTTGTCGCCGGGTAGGGCGAGAATGCGAGCCTTGTTCTCAAGCTCGATGCGCCGCGCGGCGTCACCGACCAAGGCCGGCGCGTTCGGGATGCGGCCATACGCCAGGCGGGCGCGGCGCACGAACTCGTCGGACAGGCGCTGCGCTGGCGAGACAATCAGGATCAGGCTTTCTGGCTCGGTGGTGGCGACCGAAAGAGCCTTCATGACCGCGGATTCGGTCTTGCCGTGCTGCCGAGGGATCAGCATAGCGATCTGCGAGGCGGTAGAGCGCACGAAGTCGGCCTGCCAGTCGTCAAGCTCGATATCCGCATCGCGGGCGAGCAGGGCCGGATCCAGCGCGCGGGCCATGTCAGCGGCCATCAGCATGGGGCCGGCACCGGGCAGGGCGGCAGAGTGTTCGGGGTAGCCTCGATGAGCAAGTGCGGCTTGCCGGCGCGCTCCGTGATCGCAGCGGCCGCGTCCTTCTCCATACGGTGGAGGGCCGCACCGACGGCGCGGGCAGCCTCAGGGAAGGGACGCAGGGCGGTGACGATCGCCTGGCGCATAGCCAGGTAATCGGCGCTGATCAGGAGCGATGTTGAGCGCACGTCATGGCGCTGCACGATCATGCCCAAGAGCTTGCCGACGAGGGCCAGGTTGGCGGTGATCGCCCCTTCGGCGCTGATGGCCGCTTTGATGTCGCCGAAGTCGATCGCCGTGGACACATGCTGTTGCAAGCGGGCGCGCTGGTGCACGAGCTGGGACAGCAAGCCTTCCTGCTCACTTGCCTGCAACGCGTCTAGATCGAGCTCGGTGGGCTTCTGTGCGGTCAGGATCGCCGCACGCATTGCCGGGCTGACATGGTTGGCAGCGTGCCGGCCGACCGCATCAGCGCTCAAGTTGAAGCGGCGGGCGAGGGCATTGTGCGCGATGCCGTGCGCAAGTCCAATTTCGATCTGGTGGCGGTGCTTGGAATTGCAGACGCTACACTTCGGGCCGGTCTTGCCCATTACTCAACTCACCTGCGATTTGGCCACGCGGATTCGCGTTTCGATACCCTGATGTTTACCCCAGCATACCAAAGAATCCGTGAATCACCTAAAGTGCTGCAATTAGCGTAACACTGCGTAACGGAGCACTAGTCAGTAGAACTAAAGCGCGTCAACTTGAGCGGGTGAAGTAGCGCGAAACGGTGAGAAAGAGCGCGCGGATTTAAGAACGGGCTCGAAAGCGGCCGGGTACATTTATGGCACTAGATTGCATCCGCAAATTACAGCATGCTGGCCACAGTCGGCAGGGAGAGGCTGAATTATGCTCGGGAAGATTGTGGGTGTGCTTTTGTTTTCTATGATCTGTTTTGAGTGTGCCAATGCGCAGGTATGTGGCAATTCGATAGCGACTCAAGAAATAAGAGTCGTAGGCTCGTGCAGTAACGGAAATCCCATGCTGGGTATAAAAAATAGTACTGCATCTGCGACGAACGTTAAGTATTGCGTAGAACAGCGCGCTCCCGGCTACGCCAGTAGAGACTTCAAGAACGTCTCGGTGGGCCCAGACGCGACCGTCCAACTCGGGTGCAAGGTCGAGAACGGCTATACCCAAAGATTCTCTGTTCATTGGGAAGGGTCCGTTTGTAACCCTCCGATCAATATTACCGACGCTGCCAGCGCGATCGAGATCGTTAACACTGGCGGCGGTCCTTATCTGCTTCGCAACCATCACCACTTTAAATCAGTTCAAGTCTTCTATTATGGTCTAAAGGGTAACTTAGAGAGTATCACTGTTCGACCTCATGACAGCGAAGTGGCGTACGGTCCTCACGCCGGTTCTCCGACTATCACTCAAATAGCTTACACGGTTCCATATCCGGATTCGGCATCTTGCGTGACGCCGTTAGATCAATATCCGTCTCCACTCCCAATCGCGACCTCACGCAAGCGGAGATAAAAGTCCACTAAACGGAATGGACTGATCATTTTCCAGTTCACTTCCACGTTGACTAGCGTTCGTTGGTTCACTGGTTCACCTATAGGGATATGGGTGAACCGAACCAGACGATGATGGGGCATAAATGCCCCCCATCGTATCGTCCGTGGTTCATGGAGTGGTTCAGGTGAACCAGCTTGATATCCAAGAGGTTTTTGCCTCTCTTGGTTCGGTTTTGGTTCGCCCCTTGGTTCGCTCAATTTGCACCTGGAAATCGTGCTGGCGGAAGCGGTGGCTGGTTCAGGGCTGAACCACGCGAATCCATGGCGTTAAGCTCCCGCTCGCCGGCCCCGGTCAACGTCCAACCGCTGCGCTCTGTGCGAATTAGCTTTTGTTGCTCCAGCTTTTGCGCGAGCCGGTACACGCGGCTGTCGCTCATCCCGAGCAGCTTGCCGACATCGCGGCGGCTTTTGCGCGGATGCTGATCGATGGCCTTCAGTAACGCATCCTCGTCCCGCTCGTTCGCCCGCTCACGCTCCACGATGCCGATATCCGAGACCGGTCGCGCAACGACGGTCGGAATGGCACGCCCCTTGGTGTCCCGTAGCTTAGGGTGCTGCACGGTCACCAACTCGAAATGGACCGGCTCGAACGAAGGGCCGCGGAACTTGCCGAGGGCTTCGAAGGCGATCACTTGGCCGTTCCGCCGCAGCGCCACGTTGCCGTCAACCTCATTTAGAAACGCCCCGCCGCCCTTTGGGATCAGGTCGTCATCGGCCGCGCGCTTGGTCGGATGCGCCAGAGCGAGCACGCACGGCCCGCCGGGCAGGTTCGTCATGGAGCGCAGCAATCGCGCATAGTTGCCCATCTGAACGTTATCGTTATCGTCGTCGCCCTCGAAATACGCGGCGACCGTGTCGACGATGACCAGGGTGGGTTGCAGTTTCTTCGCTGCCACCTCGGCTTCGATGTTCGCGACGTTCTCCGAAATCTTCACCACACCGTTGATGAAATGCACGTCCACGGTCTCCGGGTCGATTCCCATCTCTTGGGTCACGCCGAGCCACCGCGCCTGCACGTCCGTCGGGTTCTCGCCGGCCGCGTAAATCACCGTGCCCCTTTCCACTTCGATGTTCCCGATCGAACGTCCCGTCGCTACGTGTGCGGCGAGACGCATGGCCGCTGCGGTCTTGCCGCCCCCTGTCTTGGCGGTCATCGAGTAGCAAAACCGCCGCTGAAAGATCCGGTCGACGACATAATCAGGCGGCACAAAATCGCGGACGAATTGGCCCGACGACTGAATCAAGTTGGTGGGTGCGGGCTGTTTCGGGAAAGGGACGATCGTCACAGGCTGCAACTCCGCGAAGTTGGGGATGTAGATTTTTCCATATTTGGAATTCCAGGCGTCGACCTGCTCTTGTGTCGCCTGTCCGTTGAACGCCAGCCACTGCGCCTTCGCGGTGTCGGCGAGCGCGCGCTGTGTGACCACGGCGGCATCGATCTCTGCCCGGACGTGCTTCAACGATTTGGTGAATTTGATTGGCTTGGACGGTGCGTCCCACCAATCGGGGCGGTGCGGCCGTTCGGTGGGTGTCGGCCGATGTGCGCGCTTGCGCTTGGCAAAGTGCCGTGCCGATGGCGATCCGTTTTCGCGCTTGGCCGCCATCATCCGCGTGAGCGCGGCTTCACCAGCGGGCGATAGAACAATTTCAATCTCGTTCGTTAACATCGTCGGGGACTCCTTGCTTTGGAGCTCCGAAACCAAAATCTGATTGCAAAAAACGCGAAACGTGCTAGGTAAAGGCCGCCAAGCAATTTACCGAGACGTTCCGCGGCCCTGCGATCAATCTTGATCCGGGGCCGTTTCGTTATGTCGGCCAACCGGTCGGCGGCGGAAGCTGCTTGGGTGACCAAGGGAGCGGATGGCTCCGGCAGAACTCAAGCCAGTCGAGATTTTCGACCAGCTCCTTGCAGCGCGTCCGCCACGCCATCGGCTCGACAACGATTTCCTGACGATAGCGTTCGATGTGCTCTCGGAGCAGGGTATAGGCATGCTCACAGGCTTGGTTTAGCTCGGTCATAACGCACCGGTCACGGTTGACTCGTGTGCCGCCAGCCAGTCGGCCGCGGCAGCCTCACTGATGCGGGTGCATTTCCCGATCTTCACGACGCGCGGCCCTTTGCCTTCCGCGCACCGCCGGTAAAACGTGGCCCGGTGGATACGATACCGCCGGCAGAACTCCTCGACTGTCAGCATGGGAATTACTCCGTGTTGAACGCAAAAAATCCCGCCGCAGGCAATCAAGCCTTTGGCAGGTTCGTCGACAGTTCAATGATGCGCTCGATTCCCTTAATCGTCGCTTAACGTCTCAGGTCGTCGCAGTTTTGTACAGCTTTCGAAAGCCCCACATATCGAGGCGTCCGTGCTCGGGAGTGTCGACGTACTCGATCCGGACATCGCTCCTTTCGAGGTTTTCGGCCGTAGCGAGAGCCTCGGCGGCGGTTTCCTTCTCGATGATGAAGGCCTTTTTGTCGTAGTCGGTGTATCGGCATCCGATGGTATACGTCACATGATCCTCCTTGCGCGTGTTGGCGCTATGATCATTCACAACAGATCGCCGGCAGCCATTTACCAGGATAGGCCGCGATCGCGCGGATCTGGTTGGCCGGAACGCCAAGCCCCACAAGCGCAATCATGAGTTCGACACGGCTTCCGCCGCCAGCGAATTTCTCGACGGCGGTCTCGTAAATATCCAAGTCGGCAATAGTGCGCAGCGCAACGGCGCCAGGATAGCTCGCGCGGATCGTCTGAATCATGGTGATGCAAGCCCCTGTGTGATTCCCCGCAAGCATGGAACCACAAACGAGAGGCGGCGGCAACAGATATTTCGGATTAATGGAATTTGTCAACACTGCATGTTGACCGTCAACGAAGGCTGCTGCTTTTACTAGTGATCTTGACCAATCGGCTGTGTCGGGGCGTCCGCTCGCCGACAATATCCAGCGAATGGTCATACGACCGGATTTGCTTATTCTCTGATCCATGACCCAAGCAGAGAACCGAGCGGCCGCGAACGCCTGGCACGAGGAAAGGCGGCGCCAGCGCGACGCGGAAGCGCGGGTTAAAGCGGTCGAGGCTGAGTTGGTCGAATTGGATCGGCTTCGCAGCTACCTGATCAGGGAACGGACGGCTGGCTACACGCGTCGACTGATCGACGCGATCGGCGACTATGTCGAGCAGATCACCGGGGACCCGACCAGGCTGCACGCCAAGAACCACAGCATCGGATGAGTTAGGCCAGCGCGGGTGAACCGGCGGGCCCCACTGCGCCGACGTTTAAAGACGGCCCCGGCCGCGGAGGCTTTTGGGGGGCATGGGCCGGGGCCGCTGGAGGTGCTCGGACCTTGCGCAGGTCCGGCCCACTCATCCTAGGAAAATTCGGCAATCAGCTCTGTTCGCTTCCGCACCTTGGCTATACGGTTCCCGTCTGGGAACGGAGTAGCTGCAATGAAAGACATGCAGGCTCAGTTGGAAAAGCTCCGCACAGAGGCGGCCGAGTGCGCTCTCATCCGCGATCTGGCGACTGACCCGAAGAAACGAGAGCTTTTCACGAGGCTGGCCGATCACCTGACGGTTCTCGCGTCAGAAGTTGAACGCGCAATCGCGGACAGTGTGAAGCACACCGGATGAAGACAGGCTGGCGGCGGCCTTTCGAGGATCCGATCAGGATAGGCGATCGCACTTTGGCCACGCTCCGCGATGCTGGCGAGTACATCGCCGGGCTACCGAAGAAGGAGCACGATGCGCCGGAATGGCTGGCAGCGATGGAGGCTTTGCTCCTGGTGCTCGAGCGTGGCGGCCCGACGATTTTCGCCCGGATCGGCATCATGCGGGCGCTGAACCGACACTACGTCCCGGGGTTCAACCCCAAGGGAAAAGAGCCGCATTGGGGCGGGCGTAAGCTGAAGAGGGATCAATAAGAGGCCGCCTCAGTTGGCGGCCTTACAACGTCAGGATCAGCCAGACGATTAGGCCGGTGTTGATGGCGCCTACCGCGACAATGCCCGTCTGAATAAGTCGCTCGATCACGATGCACCCTCCACAATCTAGACGGGTAAGCATGCGTCCGGTTGGAATTGGCGTCTATGCAAATCGTGCCAAGACCGGGAAATTTCGGTAATATATAGTGGCGTGTTCCGCCCGTAAATACACCTCATGGTTGCTCAAGAATAAAGCAGGCCATCTTTCCGCGAAAAGGCGCCGGCCGCAGAGCAGCGCCTGCGGCCGCACGATCGCTCCAGTGGACTAACCCGCCAGCCTGAACCGCGTGATTTGTGACGCGGTCCAATGGGAAAAGCCGCAGCGTGGTTCCAGCCCCACTGCGGCCATCCCGGACAAAGTAGAAATCGGTACTTAAATCGCCGGTGTTCTTTCAATAAAGCACCCCGTTCCGAAAATGGATTCCGTGAAAATACCGGCTCGCCAAGCTCGAGATTGCAGTTAGAGCGCGAACATGGCACGGGCTTGCATTCCAGCCCCGATGCTCCCGGCTGCCGATCCAATTGCGGACTAGAGCGCCGGGAGTGCTAGGCCCGCCAGCAGTGACCCTTCATCGCCATCGCAGAGGTTACGCGCGACCGCCGGGCGGATAGGATCGAGAGAACATCCCCTCTCGCGTGATCCGATTGTACTGGAATGCGCAGCCATGGGCGCGAGCGAAAGCTTCGGCCTCCGCAATGGCGATAGCACCTGTCCCGCCGAATGCGCGTTCGACGTATCGCTCTCCGACTCTTAACCCTTGCTCCATCCCCAGGCCATCCAACCCTGCTGCGAGCCGGGTCAAAATCTCCTCGCGCGTCTCCATGGGAAAAGCTTGCAGCCGGGATGATGAACGGCGGCTGACTGAGCGCGGCTCCCGGAATATCGGCCGCAGGCGCCGTCTCTAGACAGCTCCCGCGGCCGGCACCGCGACGTTACGCACGATCGACGCGGCGCGCCGGGGTGCTAGCACAAAGGCCCGCCAGTGTGATCCGGCGGGTTCGAAAAACCTTTCCCTGGGGATAGGAACGTTGGTTGTGTATTGCCAAGTTTTCCCGGTGCCCTTCCCCAAGGGCACTCGCTAGCCCCAGCTCGCCCTGACCCCGCCAGGCATTTAAGGGGCGTAGCCCGTTATACGTGGCGATGCAGTCCCCAAAAGGCGATCAGCACAAGAGCCGCCGCCCCAATTCCCAGTAAAAGGAGAATGGCTTCCAGCATGACGAATCAAGCTCCGCCGTTGCTGAAAGATACACCTTTGCAAGCGTCTCTGGCACTGCCCTTGCTGATGCTTAGCTGCTGGGGATTTCACAGGCCCAGATTGAAACAGGGCGCCGCCGAGACGGCGTATTTCGGAGCTCCGGCGGCGTATCTTTTAGGGACTAGCGGCACAACCGCCGACGAGCATAGTGCGGAATTTTTTGATGATGGTCCGCTTACCCATAATCGTGGTCATCTCGCCCGCCGGGGAAAGGTCATACTGGGTTGCAGCGGTCGAGCCTGAGAAGGCGGCCGAAGCGGTCGCGCGGGTCGTCGGCGACGGGCACAACACGAGGCTCTTGCAGCACCGCCTGCGCGTGAAATCAGATGCGCTTCGACCAGGCGAAGTCCGCCGGCTCGGGTTCTGACCAGAATCCTACCCATTAAGGGTATTCATCTCCCTCAAAAGAGCCGCCGTCCGGGTTCCACCGTCGGCCTATTGATCTGGGCATCCACATTGGCGGAGTGAGATCGGGCGCTCTCGCTGCGGTCCATTGCAGGGGAGTCGTGCGGATGACCCGCTTCTTCTTCCACGCTCACGGCGGCATTTCCGTGTTCGATGACGTCGGGCTAGACCTTCCAGATATCGACGCAGCGCAAAAAGCGGCGATCGAATTGATCCGCCAAATTCTCAACGAGGAACCAGATGGACCGTTTTGGCAGGACCTTAACTGGCGCGTTGAGGTTACTGATAGCCCCGGAATCGGCGGCCAGACTTTCCTGATCGTTCAGTTTTTGATCACGCGCACAGCGATCAACCCTACCGCGGTAGCCGGCTGAAGTTCTGGATCAAGGGGTCGCCGCCCAAAGACGGACATCAAGTCCGCACGAGAGCATTCCGACGAGAACAAAGGCCGCAGGCGCCGCCTATGACAGCTCCTGCGGCCGGTGCCGCGACGTTCCGCACGATCGGCGCGGCACTCCAAGACGCTAACACATAGGCCCGCCAGCGCGAACCGGCGGGTCGCCAATTGCGTTGAACCGAATAGACGCGTCGGCCGACCAATCGATTGGTGTCCAGCGGATCGCCTTATAATGAGGTGCCCGATGTCAAAGGCAACAGAACTTGCCGACCGCGCCCGCGCGTTTGAAAAGCGCGCTGAGAGGGCGATCGATCGTTCCTCACGACAACACTATCGTGAGATGGCGGCTCACTACCGTGTACTTTCCATCGAGCATCTCGAAGCTGAACAGCTGCAAAAGCGCTCCCCGGCTGAATTCGCGCGGCAGGCGATGAGGAGCGGCCCGCCCTCGTTTTACAATGCCGATAGGCCGGCCTACATGCGCGCTATGGCGGCGGGCATAGTGCTCTGCGTCGCTTTTGTCGCGATCAGCTTTTCACTGCGACCGCAGCCGGCTGATGATCGCGTGCTGGTAAAGGCGGACCGCCTGGTGCGGACCGCCGGCGATCTGCCTAAGGCGAAATAAACGCGCCCCATGACCGTTATGAAATTGCGGCGCGCGCCCTTAATGGACTTCGATCTTGTCCAGAGGAAGGTGCAGCTCGGTTGCTCGTTCAGCCGTCACGCTGCGGACACCGCGTAGCAGCTCGGTTTCGAAGTCGCGAATGATCTCTTTGAGTGCGTCGGTCATCAAACCAGCCTGACCTTGGTAGCCATAGGCTTGCCGGTTCGCTCGTTGATTCCGATGTCAAATCCCACATGCGTGCCAACTTCGAGCCTGGTCGTGCCGCGCGGAAGCGCCGAAGCGTGGCAAAAAATGTCGTGCCCGTCGACGCGCAGGAATCCGAACCCGCGGTCGTCGTTCCAGTTCTTTACTTCGCCGATTTTTGTCATGATACCGACACCTGCATATAGCCAGTCTTGGCGGTGACTCTCACGACGACCCGGCCTTTGTCGGGGACGGGTCCTAAGGACGCTTGGCCGTTCGCGGGGACGGGGATCTGCTGTGCGGCGAAGCTTTGACCCATCGAATCAACAGCGAGTTCGCCGGTGTCGTTGCTTGACCTCGAATAGACTACGACACGCTCTCCTTGGAGCAGTTCGATGGAAACTGAGTCACCGGCATTGACGGTCTGCGGAACGTCCTGCCGGCGGCGAGTTAAGCTGCTTTCAAAATACTGCATGTTTCGGCCTTCACGGATTGCCCGGCTTTTTCCAAGGCTGGTTGATGCCGAGCGCTTGCTCAAGCGGCCCCGGCAGAGGCTGCTTAACCGGCGGTGCTTGGCGGGGATCGGTGGGCTGGACAACGCGGAAATCGCTAACCGGCTGCAATGCTTCGGTCACCTGCTTTGCCGCGGAGTCCGCGTCGAGTTTCTTGATCATTTGGAATGTCCTCTTTGTCAGGTTGACTGGTTACGCCGCGGCGAGTTCGGTTTCCCGCTCGACGTCAGCTTGGATGTGGCGTTGATCTGGAACGCTCTGGTTCAGGAAGTCGTTGAGCGCGTGCACATTCGGCAGCTCGGCGAGATCGCGCATAGCGTCGGCAGCCGCGGCCGTTGCGTTGGTCAGGAGCTGCACGGCGGCGCGTTCGCGCTCCAACTCGTCGAGCTTGCCGGGGTGGACAATGTTGATTGCCCGGGTGCGCGCCGCTTCGGCGATCTCGCGATCCGCGCCGACGAGTTCAGGCGCTTCGAGAAGCGTCTGCAAATAGAGCAGCGACATAGTCGGAACCAACGCCTTGAGTTCCTTCGCGGACTTCGGCAGGCGGTCACGAACCTGGCTGCGGAGCACCGCGCCGGCTGCGTCGGTCTTGTCGATCGCGGGCAGTTCGAGCTTGGCGCGCTTCTCGTCGATCCGCTCATTGAGCCGCGACGCGAACGCCTTGGCGCGGATCACTTTCCAAGAGATCGTTTTTGCCTCATCGCGGGCTTTCTTGGTTCTGCCCTGCGCGCTGAGATCCGTGTTGCCGCGGACTTTGGCGGTGGTCGCCATGAGGTCCCGATGCAGTTCGATGAGGCGGTCGAACGCGGTGCGCACAGTGACGTTCGGGATGCCTGCGGCCTGATCTTTGAGTATGGAAAAATAAGGTTCGTTCATTTGGGTGATGACCTATGTTGCGGATTTGCGTTTATGTTGATTGTCAACATCAAGCGGCGATGGGCTGACGACGCGCGACGATGCTGCGCTCCCAAGCGGCGAGTTCACCGAGACGCCAAAAGCGACGCTTTGCGATATAGAGCGGGCGAGGGAAGTCGGGATCGTCTTTCAGACGACGCTCAACCCACATATGGCTCACGTTGCCGTAACGGGCGCGGAGCTGCGACGTGGGGATCAGGGCGTTGGGATCGTCAGCGGACATCGTGACCTCATTTGTTGGTCACAAAATCGCACGATCCGTGATGGAATGCGCCGACAGCTATTTCTCGATTTAGCAGCAGTTAATTATCGTCAGGGCCGCCTTCGTAGTGACCAATTGGTCCGCGCTTGCGCGCCCGTCGCAACCACTCGGCTAAGCTATTCTCTTTAACTTCGAATTCGGCTGCAGCCTTCTCCAGTGCGGCAGCGCGAGACGCGCCTTCGCGCACGAGGATCCAATACCTGTTCGCTGCCGGCCAGTGCTTGTCGTACTTCCCGACCTGTAACCACTCGTCGCCCTTTAGAGGGTGCGGCACGATGATGTTTTGCGGGGGGCGTCCTGCGCGTCGCTTGCTCATGCCGGCTCCCTCTGAAAAGCGATCACGTTGCTCGCCGGTCGGTTGTTCACCAGATCGTCCACATATCGCGCCCAAGCGGTGAACGCCTGCGTCTTTTCGCGCAGGTACTTGTGTCTCGCGTAGACCCTGGCCACACCGCGGATGCTGCCTGACGAATGGTTGACGCAGGCCTCTGCGATCTCGATTGAGAACCCAAGCGCCTGTAGGCCGGAATAGAACGTCCGGCGGAGATCGTGCAGTGTCCAAGGCTCTATGGTGGCGTCCGGATCGGTCTTGCGCAGTTCCGCAAGCATCGCTTCGTCAAAGCGCTTCTTGGCCTTCGATAACCCGCTGATCGGCGTTTCGCCGGTCGTCGTAAAGAGAAGGCCCTTTCCTTTGATGGTGGGAAGGGATTTCAGCAGATCGGCGGCCTGCGGGCTCAGCGGGACGAGGTGTTCGCGCCCGTTTTTCGTTCGCTCTTTCGGGATTGTCCATAACGGCTCACACCATCGACCGCCATCGTCGAGCACGATCGGAGCGCCGCGAAGGTCCAGTTCTGACCGCGGCAGCTCGCGCAGCTCGTCGCGTCGTTGCCCGAGCAGGATCAAGGATTGGACGAGGCGTCCGAAAGGGTAGCCCTCCCGGTCGGCGACTTTCCAGGCAGCAACCAGTTCGGCGGCCGTCAGCTTGCGCTCGCGCTCGGTTTCATGGGCAAAAGCGTCAAGGGAGGCGACTGGCGAGGACTCGCGCATGTCGCGATCGACGCACCAATCGAAGAACGTCTTGAGATTGGTCAGTGTGCGGTTGGCTGTCACGCCGCGGCCGGAGTCGACAAGAGCGTCGAGCAGCGTGATCGCGTCGTGCTTGGCGATAGAGGCGAGCGTGCGGCCTGACCATTTGCCGAGCACGCCGTTCCCGGTCTTTTCCCATTCGCCCGGATTCTCGGGATCTGGCTTCAGGCCGAAATAGTGGGCCGTGAGCAGGCGAGTCGATTCCCGGAGCCCTTGGCGCTTGCGGCCTTTATACCGCTTCAGGAACTCGATCATGGCAGCGTCGATCGTGTCGTCGCGGACCGCCTCCCGCTTGGCCTCCGCCTTTTCCTGGCGGCGCACATGCGTCGGGTCGATCCCGCGCCGGACGTCCTCCGCGGCGGCCGTGGCCAACATACGGGCTTGGCCGGGCGTCAGGGGGTGACCGACTTGCGGTTGAGCCGGGGAGGGTGTGAGCGCCAGCGGCCCGAGGGTGAGCTTCTTGGGCGCGCGCTGGCCGACATCGTCGCGCTCGACCGGCGAGCGGAAGCGAAAGACCCAGGATTTGATGCCAGAGGGGTGCACCACCAGAAACAGGCCGGCGGCGCCGCCGTCGGATTTCTCGTAGCGCACCGCGCGCGGCTTAAGCTGCTCGATTGCGAGGCTGGATAGCGCCCTAGTCTTAGCCATGCCGTTACCCCAAGGTGCTGTGGGGTAACGTCTCGATGCCGTTAGCGGCTGTTACCCTGCGTTGATAACATGCGCTCTAAAACGTCAAAAATCAATGAAAAACAGCCGTTTGATGCGGGTAGGACGTTCAGTATCGTTATGCTCTGTTACGGTATCACCTTCGTCTGGGAGACTAGGGGTCGGAGGTTCAAATCCTCTCGCTCCGACCATTTTACCCCGTTGATCTTGCTATCGTTTTTGTGTTGCCCCGCGCTGGTCCGGGAGGACGATTTAGCGAACGAAAAGCGGCAAAACCCCGGAAATCGTCACATAGACCACCGGAGACTCCACCGGAGCGTCACTGTCCTGTTCGGTGACCGTTCTCCCGCGACGCTCACGACCCGCTCCGCCCACAAGCAACCTACCCCCAAGGGGCCTGCGCGCTCGCGCGCACCAAGACCACCCTGACAAACGAAAACCCCGCCGGGAGCAACCGACGGGGCTTCTGAAATTCCGAGAGCGAGGCACCACCCCCGCATCTCCACGCCATTCATCGTGGTCAAGCCAGTGAAAAGCAAAGTAAACATACAACGACGCGCGAATCCGCGCAAGAATCACAGACAATTTAGCCGCGCGCGCAAACGTCTTCGCGAGCTGGAGCGCGCAATCTCCGAGCGCCACGGCTGCGTGCCAGCAACGGATGATGCCGATCTGTACCTTTGGCCGGTCGCGAACTGTTTTCGCGTGATCGCAGCCGAACGCGGCAAATCTACGCTCGCTCACATCGTCGATGTCTTCAGTTTGTGGTGCGATCGGTTCGCACCCAGCGCAGGCGAACAGGAAATCTACGCTTTGGTCGAGGAGGCCTTAGCAAGACCTGCCAAGCTGATACCGGACGACATCGTCGGTGAGACCTTTCGCTTCTCCTACGAGGAACGTCTCCGTCAGAAAGCGACGACGATCGGCAGCTATGATGTTGACCGGGCCGGACGAAAGGAGCTCGCAAAGCTGCGCAAGCAGCAAAAGCAGCGCCTGGAGAAGCGGGAGAAGCGTCGGTCAAACGGCGCCGTTCCTCGAGCCCAGTATGAGGCCAATAGCCTCTCTCAAACGCAGCCCTGGCTGGCCGACGGCATCTGCCGGCGTACGTGGGAGCGGAGGCGTAAGAAGGCGGCCGCAGAGCAAGCTCTCGCGAGTGTCGCAAGTGCGTCGTTCCACCTTCTTCGGATAGATGAGCGACGGACTTGCGACAAGGGGGCATCGATGGGTGGAATCTATCAGACCGCCGAGCGCATCAAGCGCGATGGCGCCGAGTACCTAGTCGAAGACATTGGGGAGGGCGATGTCATCGTCCTGGATGGCGTCGGCTTGGTGCCGCCGCCTAGGTGGGCATCGAGCCTACCGCCGGGGTGAAGGGGATCCTGCCGCGAACAAAGTGCCTCCAGATGGCCTCAAGAAGTTTGCTGAGGCTTTTGCCGACTTCGTTCGGCGGGCTCGACGCGCGCCGATCTGGTCGTCATGGCGGGCGTCAAACGCTCGCTCGGAGACATTTCCCGCGGCCGTCTTGTCCCGAATGTCCCTGCGATGTCCCCGGTCGACTGTCCCTAAACTTGGTTCAATTTGGGTGCACCTATAGGGCGGACACACCTGTTTTACATAGCGCAGCTGTCCCCACTGGTATGTGCTCGACTCCGATCGTCGATCGCCGAGAGCTCAAGCGCGACGGCGCCCAGCATGTGATCGACCTCGGCGAAAGCGACATCATCGTTCCGGAGGCGACTACGCTGGAGCTACGCCGCCTTGGCACGCATCGAGCCCGCCGCCGGCATGAAAAGAGATCGCTAATAAGCAACACGCCGCCAGATGGGCTCAAAGAACTTGCCGGGGCATTCGCCTCGCTGATCAGGCGCGCACGCCGCGCGCCGATGACACGGCGCGAACGTGAACCGTCACACGGTTACGTGCGGCAGCATATGCACCTGCTGGCACCGGCGTCACAGGTCACCGGGCCATGGCGCGGGCATCGGCTATCGGTGACCTCCTTCGGAAGGACGGGATTGTCCTCGCCATTGTCACGCTGACCGCAATTCTGCTTTGAACGACCCGCCTCGATCTTGATGATGTCCCGCACCAACGGGGTGCGGATGAAGGGCAGCCGCACGCGATGAGCCAACTGGCTCGGTTGATGAAATGGCGAGCCTGTCATGCGAGGCCGCAAATTTTTTTAAATCGAAATCCGACCTTGGCGGGCCGTGGTGTGCCCTTTGTCCCTTTTGTCCCAATGTCCCCTCGATGTCCCTTGGCGAATGTCCCCCAAACTGCGTCCCCCTGCTTGTGCCCGCGACCTCTAGGCAAGACCCCACATAAAATTGAGATTTCCGCCGCGGCACCGGCCGTCCAGGAGCGAGCTGCTCAACGTGCCTCCGACACCGGGCCCACGATCAGAGCCTTCCAGGCGGCCGGCGCGCCCGCGACGGCCTGGCGATAGTCGCCAGTAGGCGGGAACCGGGATGGGGGTTGATCCTCGACGTCACCATCGAGGGTCTTGGCAAAACCCTTCCTGCGACGATCGCTGCGCGTGCCTCGGGCTCGTCGCTGGCGATCTGAACAAGCTCAATCGCGGGTACGCCGCCCTTGGCCAGCCCCACGAAACAAGCGCCGGCAGCCCTCTTTGATAGCTGTGCCTCGGTTTCACCTGTGCGGCAGCCAAGCGGCATATCGGCTATAGTTCCGGCAGTGGCGTAAAGAGTCAAAACCTAAGGGGAGGACAAGTTGGCCGAATAACCGAGAAGCGCATCGTCGGCAATGACATCCGATTCGGTCGGCTGCGCATAGCTACCCCACCGGGAAGGGTTCTCTGCAAAACCCACGAGGTGTGTGTCGCGCGGCCCCGGCCAGCTTGGGTGCATCCTTTTTCAGGCGGTTGATCGGCGCAGAGGCCGAGGTCAGTTTGGCTGAAGATTCTCGTGCACGTCCTAGATCACGCTCTCGAAGCCGCTACAGAAATCCGGATCGTACTTCTTACTGACTTCAGCAAGGTGCCCCTCGATCAGTACATTTGCGCAACGGGCTTGTTCGATCATCTTTAACCAAAGTTGATGCGCATACTTGTATCCGCGAAGGAAAGACGAGTCGGGCGGCCATTCCCGGAACGCGTCTAGGGATGCTCGCAAATAGCCAACAAGGTCTTCCACAGTCGTCACCATTTCCTTTCGACAGTGAGTATGAGCATGTCTGAACCGTTCGTAAGGGACCGCGTCGCGACACCTGCTCAGTAGTGCGTGATCAATCCAAATCTATAGGCGGGAGTCGTGGACGAATGCCGTTTCGAGAAAACATAATCATGGCGCCGAGAAGGAGGCTAGGATCTTACCAAGCGGACCTGCGGATGGCATGCTTCAATCGGGCGTCACTGTCCGTGATCGCTCAATTCAAATTTGTCGAACTGAACACGATTCTTGGTAACTGACAGAGGCGATGTGTTCGTTTGCATCCTTGGCAAGGGTAGTTGCTCGACTCACCTGCCGCATCTGCTCGCTCAGCTCATAGTACTTGTGCCGGCTTTCAAGGATGGCCCCACCTAGCTCGGCATGAAGCGCTCAAGGGGGAAGATGGCCGGTCGGGTGTACGGGTTTATATCGCGCCATGTAATCTCCTTTCAAAGTTCTTGAGGCGTTTGCGCCAAAATACCGACGACGCGCAAGACCCGGATCACCGGCTCCGCTCTCCCTTGCGCGTGTGGTCGTGCGGCGACGAAAGGATCATCGGGTGAGGCGTGGCTCCTTGTTGGCCAATCGTTCGAAGGCGAATCCACAGCTATCCAGTTCGCAAGCTAGACAACGCAAGAACCATTCGAAGATCCTCTCGAAATGCGGCGCAAACTTCAAGATTCTCATGACCATGCCGACAGCGAGCACGCCCATGAAGAGCCATAGGGGAGGTTTAAGATGGTCTTGGTAAAGCCGACGGCCCATGGCACTTTCCCGTGCCGCCGCGATTTGCACATGAAGCGTCGGTGATTCCACGCAATGCGAGCCCGCCAACGGCGCCAACCCCGAGCACGTAGATCCAACCTTCGTGGAAGTCCGTCAAGTGAGAGTTGAAGAGTGAACTTGTCATGTTCTGCACGACGACGACAAGACCAATCCAAGCAGCAGTATCTCTTCTCATAAAAAGCTTCATATGTGTAAGCCACATACTGTAGAGCAGGACAATCCCTAGGACTCCCCACTGAATGGCGACGTAAAGCGTCTGATTGTGCGGATTGCTGACGACTTCAGCATCCAGGCTGCTTTGTTCAGATGCCGCATGTTCGAACTGACGCTTGATCGAGCCCGTGCCATGGCCGAACAAAGGCGATTCAATGAAGGACGCGATGGATTTTCGCCAGTAGGTCAAGCGGCGGGCGGTAGAAGCTTGATTCAAATCTTGTTGTTCGTTTTTGTATTCGACGGAGACGTTGATGATCCGCTGGCGCAGATAGGGCGACGTTGTCCATGCGATCGCGCCCATTACAAGTGCGGCTGCAAGCAGAAGCAGGGAGGCGTTCCGGCTCAGATAGCGCCATGCAAATAGGCCCAACAAAACGGGCGTGCAGATAAGTGCAGTGCGGGCGGTGGCAACGTAAATCATGTTCGTGACGAAGAACAAAATCAACGCAATGCAAGCGGCGGCGGCAGCCAAACGGTGAGCGCGCCAGAAGTTCAGCGCAGGAAGCGCGAGCGCAAATGCGCACAAGGTAAATTCTTGGCTTTGGTCAATGTAGTTTTTGACTGGGACGCCTTCTGACGCTGTGGCAGCAAGCTTCCAACTTGGGTCAAACAACGTTGCCCAAGAGAGCGCCGCAAGGAGCGCGCAAGAAATTAGGAAGGCCACAGCTACCCAAGAGGCCCGTTCCGATCGTGAGAAATGATAGAGAAGTGGTGGAATGATAATTAGTTTTGCAATTGGCTTAATGGCGTGTAGCCGGTCTGCCCATTCTGCGTCGGCCCAGAAGACACCAAGCAGACTGAGGAGAAGGAACGCAAACGGTAATGCAAAAGCTGGCTTAGTCAGGCAGCGGAAGTAGTCAGGCCAGCTGATTGTCGGCGTAACAACGAGCAACCACAGGCCGACCAAGATTGCAGTTGTAGTCGTCGACCATGGAAGAGACGCCGCGATCAACGCGGCGAAGAAATCGGCAAGCGCTGAGAATATTCTGGAGGCCCGGTCGGACTGCAATCGGTCCAGCCATCGTGGTCCTTCGGAAGGGCCTGATTGCGAAAAGGGCTTGCTGGTCATCTAGTCTTACGCCGTCGCTAGGCAACTTAGTTATCACTATGTTCTAAGCTGAAAATTGATGTGTATTGTCGCTTAACAATCTCGTTTGTCGCGGTTTGCAACACACGGTCCCGGCTTGCCTGCCCCAACTTCGTGATCAATAGAGGGTCGTGAACGAACTTCTTGATAGCTGCCTTGAGTTCTTCAACCGAGTCGGGCTGGACGATAAAGCCCTCTATCCCATCGCGCACGAAATCTTCGCAACCGGGAACACACGTGACAACTGTCGGCACGCCGCTCGCCGCTGCCTCAAGCAGCGCGCGAGGAAGTCCTTCCCCCCCACGGGTGGGAAAGATCCCGACGTGGTGCTCGCGCCAGATCCGGGGTACATCGTCCACATATCCGCGATAGCGCACGCCAGGATGGTTGTTGATCCATTCGTCAATAGTGGATTCCTTGACGGGGAGCGGGTTCGCTGGATCGGGGCTGCCATAAATATCCAACGATATCTCATAGCCTTCCTCGACTAGGGACGAGACGGCATCGGCGGCAAGGTCTGTTCCTTTCGACCAAACCAAGCGCCCGACGGTCGCAAGCCGCAGTGGTGGAGTTTGTGGCTTTGATTCCGGACGAAACTCATCTGGATCAACCCCGGCTCCCATCAGGTTGAGATGGCGAAGTCTCGCTGTAGGAAGAATGCCGATTCGGGTGGCGTCTGATTGATTCTCGAAAATGAACCAAACTTTAGAAGAGCGGTTGGCGCACCTCATGAGCAGGTAGAAGATGGCTCGGAACAGTCGAGACTTTTGATCCCTCGCGATATCCGTTGTTCCGAGCCCAGTTACAACGAAGACGTACCGTTTCGCGCTTAGCAGTGGGAATGCAATGGTAAGTGCGATGATCGAACGGATCGAGTAGCCCACGACGATATCGGGTTTAACGTGGCGCAAGATCGCAACAATCGCCAAGACCTTTCTCGCGAAGGCCCAGGAAGGGTTTTTCCTTTGCATCTGGGGCGTCTCAAGAACGTCCATTGATCCCTTGTAGCGGCTACGCACCCGATTGTCAGGCGTCGTTGGGAGCAGCGCAAATATTCTGGCTTGGTCGGCCGCAGCGGCCTCTATAGCTGGGATAAAGTGCCGGAAGAAGAAGGACGTGTCGTTGGCGAGAAATGCTATTCGTCTTGTCCGGCTTGAGGCCGGCTTCTCAAGTTGTACTCTCGGAGTCACGGCGCAAATTCCACTCATTTCTACGTACGATTGAAGTCAGGGTTACGGTCATCATCGATAGGGCGCTTCACAGCCAATCGGTAGTAGAGTTCGCGATAACTTTCGTAGCATTGTTCAAGTGAGAAGTTCTCCATAATGAACTTGCGTCCATTGCGCGCGCACAACGACTTTTCACGCGCGTCGAGACGTCCTAGCTTTATGATGGCCTCACTCAGCGCCGTGCTGTCTTGGGGCGGAACGACTTCATGAGCACCCTGTATCAGCGCGCCGTCGCCTGATGTACTAGCTGCAACAAGGGTACCGCTTGCTAAAGCCTCGCCGACAACGTTGGGGAAGCCTTCGTTGGAGCGAGACGATGACACCATTACGTCCAGCGCTGGATAGACCATCTCGATATCGAGCCGAGGGCCCATGAAATGAATGTGATCTGAAGCCCCGCTGTTTCGGCAAAGCGACTGAAGCTCAATGTTTCCTTCGATTTCGTCTCCGACTAATAGAAGGCATGCCTGCGGGATCGACCTCCTGACTTTCCCGAAGGCGACGATGAGAGTTTCAAAGTCCTTCATTCGCGCATAGCGGGCGATGCGGCCAACAAGGAAGGCGTCCGGCGCTAGAGCGAGTTGCGCGCGAAGTGTGGCTCCAGCGTCTGATCGAGGCCTAAAGCGATCGCAGTTTACCCCGTTATGAATTACCGCGTATTGGTCAGGGGAGTAGCCTCGCGCCATGTGGGTGAGCGCAGAATCAAATGAATTATAGACGATCAGATCGGAGGAGCTTGAAATCCACGCGCCGAAACTAATGATCGCTCGCGTCAATCGACGATCAAGAGTTGGATCGTCGATAGATTGTCGAATTGACCAAACTAGCGGGCATTTGAAATAATTGAGGCGCCGCAAGACCGCGGTGGCGACGTTTGCGTGATACATCCAAGCATGAACAACATCAGGTTTGGCCTGAGCGATGGCGGACGCAAGTCGGCGTAGTGCAAGAAGGCCGGCCGCCCCTCTCTCACCGGAAAGTTCGATAACTTGCGCTCCAACTTGTTCTAACCTCGGTCGAAGCGGTCCGCCGGACAAGACTGATACGACAATATGCTTAAGCTTGTTATTCTTATTGTGGCTCTCTTCGATCAGTGAACAAAGGCTCGCCTCAGCACCACCGAATCCAAGGCCAGTAATGACGTGCACAATGCGCACTAAGCCCCCCAAGACTTAGCGATCAGAACTCTGACAGTTCCTAGTTGAAGATTGGAGTTGCTCTTGCCCCTGCGTGTAGAATGGAATAACCGGTCCTGGGGTAAATTGCAACTATGGATCGTTTGATTTCAAAGGGGGCGGACAAATCGGTTTGGACCGCTGAAAGTGTCGAGACCTTCTGGACGGCTTGTTACGCTCGTGACTTGGAGGCGTCTCGCTGGCCATCTCGCGCGGCTAAGTTGATCGCTGACCTGCTGGTCCGTCGATTCCCGGTGAGCGCGCGCGTGCTCCTGGTTGGCGACCGCGATTCTGCGCTCGCGGAAGCGTTGTTGAAAGTTGGATATTCCGTAGCGCGAGCTGACATTGGCGGTTGGGTCAGATCGGCTGCCGGAGCCAAGTTGCCTGATAAGTGGTTAGGGTCGATTCCAAGCGTCGCCGAGCCTCTTTTTGATGTCGTTGTGTCCGTTGGACTCGCCGAATGTCTTCTTGAGGAAGAAGTTGAGCCGTTCCTGGAGATGCTGCGCCTAGCCGTAGT
The DNA here is from genome assembly GCF_052075915.1 of Bradyrhizobium sp. 1200_D9_N1_1. NCBI lineage: Bacteria > Pseudomonadati > Pseudomonadota > Alphaproteobacteria > Hyphomicrobiales > Nitrobacteraceae > Bradyrhizobium > Bradyrhizobium sp. 1200_D9_N1_1. The sequence goes on from NZ_CP197226.1 coordinate 4,407,364, forward strand.
CCCCGGTGGTCACGTTGTGGTGGCAGTGCAGAATGATGAGCGGCTCGAGCAGAACGAAGTCGCGTGTCCGAAGACGGGCATAATCTTTCATTGTGGCCAACGAGTTCGATCCTTCGATCGGGTATCGCTCTGTGATTTCCTTGCCTGGGCAGGTCTTAAGACGGTTGCGACTCTTGAGGTGGAGCTCGAAGAATGCGCGCTCGTGCATCATACTAAAGTTGATCCCGAGTTTGCCAAGGCCGCTTATGCCCATATCGGCGCTGGGACAACCCTTTTCGCAATCGCGCAGCTCGCGTTGATTCCTCATCGGGATGCTGTCGCCCTCAGAAGGGTAAATGAGTGGCTCGAAAGGCGTCGCAATTTGGCGGCCGTACCCGAACCGGCAATGGAGAGTTGGAAGTGGAGTGATACGAGCGTCGCGAACTTCTGGTCGCGGATTGCCGGTACAGCCCTTGACGATTTGAGCTTTGGTAAGGTGTTGGGGCGGGTGCTCCTGCGCGGGATTGAGCCGTGGCTCGTACCGGGCGGACGTCACCTCGATATAGGGGCTGGGGCAGGCCACATGGCCGAAATCCTGGCTGAATCAAATTATGCAGTTGCGACACTCGAGCCCGCGCAGGAGCGCGCTCGACAACTCAAGGCTAGGCTCGCTCATTTCCCTGCCTATCTCGGCCATATCGATCGGTTGGATCAAAACCACAATAGTAGCTTTGATGCGATAGTTGCCTGTGAGGTGATCGAGCATGTGCTTGAGGAAAGCCTGCCAAGGTTTTTTGCCTCTCTTGCCGCAGCCCTAAAACCAGGAGGGCGCGTTATTTTCTCGGTCCCCAATTCGGAGGATCTTGATCGAGCGATAGTCTACTCTCCTTTCGGGGATCTGCTCTTTCATCGATGGCAACATATGCGCCGCTTCTCCTCGTCGGAACTTGATTCGTTCCTACGAAAGCATGGATTTGAGGTGGATGTCCTTTATGAGGTGGATCTTGCCGGAGCGGAGCACGGGCGCTCTCCTGAGCTGGAGGAGATACTCGGTTCCTCGCGACATTATGCGGGGTCCAATGCACGCAATCTAATTGCGGTTGCTCACAGGGCTGGCGACGCGATTGTTTCGCCGCGTGTTCTGTCGGATTTTGAACGTCGGATCGCGACACCGCCTCAGGCTGCCCGATCATTTACTTCCGCGATGCGCGTGTCCGGAAAGCGCTTTTACGAGACGCTTGAACTCGCCGCGGATGATGCGAGGCACGTTGAAATGAACTCCTTCCATCTACAGTTATCTCCCCGTTTTGCGCTGGGAGATGACCAGGAGTGCTCCGATAGATCAATGCTGAGACTGTTCGAGGATGGCAGAGAACTGGGGCCAGCACATTCTGCTCATGTCGACGTGGCCCGACTGGGTGAGGGCCGGTTCTCGCATTGGGGGCGTGACTTGCTGTTCTCGAGCTCGGACGGCCAGGACCCGCGCCACAACGGCCGACGCTATGTGGCGATCGCAGAAGCCGTGCCGGTGCGGACGGCGAATTTGGACGAGCGTTTAGGGGCGGGGGACGCCTCGATGCTGGTCTGGGAACTGCGGCCCGATGCGATCCAGATCGTGGAAGGCCAGCGTTGCCGGATCGCGCTGCCGCGGACCTTTGCCGCGGGAGATGACGAGCATCAACCGTCCCGCTCGACGCTGGAGCTATTCGAAGACGGCGTATCGCTTGGCCCCGCCCACGCATTGCACAAGGAGATCGCTACGCTGGGTGAGGGCCGGTTCTCGCATTGGGGGCGTGACTTGCTGTTCTCAAGCTCGGACGGCCAGGACCCGCGCCACAACGGCCGACGCTATGTGGCGATCGCAGCAGCCGTGCCGGTGCGGACGGCGAATTTGGACGAGCGTTTAGGGGCGGGGGACGCCTCGATGCTGGTCTGGGAACTGCGGCCCGATGCGATCCAGATCGTGGAAGGCCAGCGTTGCCGGATCGCGCTGCCGCGGACCTTTGCCGCGGGAGATGACGAGCATCAACCGTCCCGCTCGACGCTGGAGCTATTCGAAGACGGCGTATCGCTTGGCCCCGCCCACGCATTGCACGAGGAGATCGCTACGCTGGGTGAAGGCCGGTTCTCGCATTGGGGGCGTGACTTGCTGTTCTCAAGCTCGGACGGCCAGGACCCGCGCCACAACGGCCGACGCTATGTGGCGATCGCAGCAGCCGTGCCGGTGCGGACGGCGAATTTGGACGAGCGTTTAGGGGCGGGGGACGCCTCGATGCTGGTCTGGGAACTGCGGCCCGATGCGATCCAGATCGTGGAAGGCCAGCGTTGCCGGATCGCGCTGCCGCGGACCTTTGCCGCGGGAGATGACGAGCATCAACCGTCCCGCTCGACGCTGGAGCTATTCGAAGACGGCGTATCGCTTGGCCCCGCCCACGCATTGCACGAGGAGATCGCTACGCTGGGTGAAGGCCGGTTCTCGCATTGGGGGCGTGACTTGCTGTTCTCGAGCTCGGACGGCCAGGACCCGCGCCACAACGGCCGACGCTATGTGGCGATCGCAGAAGCCGTGCCGGTGCGGACGGCGAATTTGGACGAGCGTTTAGGGGCGGGGGACGCCTCGATGCTGGTCTGGGAACTGCGGCCCGATGCGATCCAGATCGTGGAAGGCCAGCGTTGCCGGATCGCGCTGCCGCGGACCTTTGCCGCGGGAGATGACGAGCATCAACCGTCCCGCTCGACGCTGGAGCTATTCGAAGACGGCGTATCGCTTGGCCCCGCCCACGCATTGCACGAGGAGATCGCTACGCTGGGTGAGGGCCGGTTCTCGCATTGGGGGCGTGACTTGCTGTTCTCAAGCTCGGACGGCCAGGACCCGCGCCACAACGGCCGACGCTATGTGGCGATCGCAGAAGCCGTGCCGGTGCGGACGGCGAATTTGGACGAGCGTTTAGGGGCGGGGGACGCCTCGATGCTGGTCTGGGAACTGCGGCCCGATGCGATCCAGATCGTGGAAGGCCAGCGTTGCCGGATCGCGCTGCCGCGGACCTTTGCCGCGGGAGATGACGAGCATCAACCGTCCCGCTCGACGCTGGAGCTATTCGAAGACGGCGTATCGCTTGGCCCCGCCCACGCATTGCACGAGGAGATCGCTACGCTGGGTGAGGGCCGGTTCTCGCATTGGGGGCGTGACTTGCTGTTCTCAAGCTCGGACGGCCAGGACCCGCGCCACAACGGCCGACGCTATGTGGCGATCGCAGCACTTCCCTCGAAAGGTTCGAGGTTGGGACGCTTTGCCCGGGTGGCAGTCTTTTCGACTGCGAGCGCTGTCCTGCCAACAGCGCGGACCATTTTGCCTCGCTCGATGAAAGCTCGCTTGTCAAGGCACGCTCTAGCGATGGAAAGCGCTCTTGCGCGCAGCGACAAGCCCTTGTTCGACAGCCGGCATTGCTTGCTATCGAGCTTTCAGCCCGCATTCCTTCAATCGGCATTCAAGAACGGTCCAATTGTCCTCTGCAACAATGCGCTCGCGTGGGGCGGCGTCGAACGACAGGTCGTAAATACGCTGCGTGGTCTGGCCGAGCGGCAGGGCCGCGCCCCCCATTTGCTATGCGTACGCCTCGGCTACAGCTCCGACTATGATTTCTACAAGTCGTCACTTGCGGATTTCCCGGGTGAGATCCGGAATGTCATCGATCTGAAGCAGTCGCGTAGCCATCTTACACGGATGTGCCCCGGGCTTGAGCGCCGGATCCGAGAAACGATCGCATGGCTTCCCGTCGACGTGCAGGAGGAGATCCTCATGTTCGCTGGTGACTTTGCCCAACTCAAGCCATCGGTTGTGCACGTTTGGCAGGATGCGCTTTCGATTTCCGCGGGGTTCGCGGCTCGTATGGTCGGCGTGCCGCGAATAATCGTGTCCAGTCGCAATATGGCGGCGAAGCGCTTTGCCTACCATCGTCCATACATGGCTGATGGCTACCGGGAGCTTGCCCGGTGTGCAGAGATCGTCATGCTCAACAACAGCGAGGCGGGCGCTCGCGATTATGCCCAGTGGCTCGGCCTGCCGGTCCATCGATACCGGATCATTCGGAACGGCATTGACGCGACGGAGATATGTTTACCGCCAGAAGAGACGGTGCGCGAGTTTAAGTCGAGCGTCGGCCTGGCGGAAGGTCGCCCTGTCATCGGATCGATTTTTCGCTTCTATCCCGAGAAGAGGCCGCTTCTATGGATCGAGACGGCCGGCCGCATCGCGGCCCAGCGGCCCGATTACCAATTTGTGGTGTTTGGCACTGGTCCCATGAAGGACGAAGTCTTTGCTTACGCTCGGGAGAAGGGCTTCGCTGACAGGCTGCACTTGCCTGGCACTGTCGCGAATGCAGCGCTCGGGCTTGCAGTCATGGACTTGTTCCTGCTGACGTCCGAGTTCGAGGGCACGCCGAACGTAGTGCTTGAAGCCAGCCTTGTCGGCGTGCCAGTGGTTGCCGCCGATGCGGGAGGCACGCGCGAGACGATCGACGAGGGCGTCACTGGGTTTGTAGCCAGTTCCGCCGACCCTGATGATCTTGCAGCCAAAGCGGTGCGGGCGCTGGCGGATCGGGCTTGGTGCTGCCGGGTCCGCGACGCTGGCCCGAGGTTTGTCCTCGAGCGGTTCGGAATGGAGCGAATGCTCGCTGAAACGCTCGACGTTTATAGTATCAACAAGGGCTAGTTCGGGTCACGATAATTATGTTCTCAGTTGATCACCTTAACGTTCTTCGGTCCGCCGAGATTGAGAAGATCGCCGGGCATCTGCGGCCGGCTGGCGCTCGGGTTCTTGAAGTCGGAGCGGGCACCGGGCAGCAGGCGGTGGAGCTCAAGCGTCGCGGGTTTCAGGTCGAGGCCATCGAGATTCCAAGCTCGAACTACGCACAGGATCGGATGTTTCCGATCGTCGATTTCGACGGCCGGCGCATTCCATTCCCGGATGCGAGCTTCGATGTCGTGTTTTCGTCCAACGTGCTCGAACATGTGCCTGATCTCGTCCAGATGCACAGTGAGATCAAGCGCGTCCTTAAGCCGACCGGATATGCCCTGCACGTTCTGCCTACGCATGCCTGGCGGTTCTGGACGACACTCTCCGCGTTCCCGACGGCGGTCCAGTACGCTGGCACCATCGGCGATCAGCTCAAGCCGCGCTGGCCTCTCTCTCTTGCGGAAATCAAACGCCTGGCGGGCGCGTGGCATCCGGCTGGCCGGCACCTTGCGGCTCCCTTCGGCCAGCGCCGACACGGCGAGCGCGGCAACATCATCTCCGAAACCTGGATCTTCCACCCGAGCTGGTGGCGCCGGAACTTCTACGCCAACGGGTTTGAGATCATCAGGGATGAGCCCATGGGGCTGTTCTATACCGGAAACATGACCTTCAACACGCGCTGGACCCTGGAACGCCGCGAAAGGCTTTCGCGCGTGCTCGGCAGCGCATGCCATCTATTCGAGATCAAGAGCCGGGAATCGCGCGTCGCCGGGAAGCCAGCCGCAACGGGCCACTAGACCGGGATGTCTTCGAACCATTCGGAGGGCACAGCCGTGCCCTGGCAACAACGGCAGAGAGCGCAGACGTGTGTGGACTAGCTGGGTTTATCGATCTGGATCGTCGCTTTGCGCCGGTCGTGCGCAAGCGCATCGCTCGTGCCATGGGACTTGCGATAGAGCATCGCGGGCCGGATGACTGGGGCGTGCTCGACGAGCCTGACGCAGGTCTCGTCCTGTCTTTCCGGCGGCTCGCGATCATCGACCTGAGTGAAGCCGGGCATCAACCTATGGTGTCGAGTTCCGGCCGCTCCGTCATTGCGTATAACGGCGAGATTTACAACGCAGCCGAGATTGCCAGGGAGCTGGAAGCAAAAGGACATCGCTTCCGGGGACACTCGGATACTGAGGTCATGCTGGAGGCGTTCGAGGCGTGGGGAATCGACGCCACGCTGCCGAGGCTGAACGGCATGTTTGCCATCGCCTACTATGACCGCGTGCATCGGCGCCTCACGTTGATTCGTGACCGCATGGGCAAGAAACCGCTCTACTTTGGAAGATCGAATGGCGCCTTGTTCTTTGGCTCGCAACCGAAATCGTTCTTCGCGCTGCCGGGGTGGTCACCCGAGGTCGATCGAACGAGCCTTGCCGCCTTCATGCGCTTCGGCTACGTGCCTGCCCCACGCTCGATCTATTCCGGTGTCGAGTGCCTGAGGCCGGCCGAGCGCATCGACTTTGTCGAGGGTCGAATTACGGATAGAAGCCTCTACTGGAACATCCGCGAGCTGGCCGCTGCCGCGCAGCGCGCCCCGGTGTCGCTTGGGGATCATGAGGCCAAGACCAGGCTTCAGGAGTTGATCGACGAAGCGGTTGCCAGGCGCATGGTGTCGGACGTTCCGCTCGGAGCCTTCCTGTCGGGCGGCATCGACAGCTCCACGATCGTCGCCTCGATGCAGAAGGCCTCGAGCAGGCCCGTGAGGACCTTCTCGATTGGATTCCAGGAAGCCGAATACGATGAATCGCAGCACGCTGCGGCCATCGCGCGTCATCTGGGGACGGACCATCACCAACTGATCGTGTCGCCATCCGATGCAGTGGAAACGATTCCGCTCATTCCGGACTATTATGACGAACCCTTCGGGGACGCGTCGCAAGTGCCGACTTACCTCTTGTGCAAGCTGACCCGGCGCCACGTCACCGTCGCTCTATCCGGAGACGGTGGCGACGAGCTGCTGGCCGGATACACGCGTTACCGGATCGCGAACGAAGTCCTCGGTGCGACCAAGGTGGTACCGCACGCGTTGCGGCCGGCAGCGATGGCCGCGTTGCGAAATATGCCCAACGCCGTATGGCGAGCGCTCGAGCCACTCACGCCGAAACGATACGGACAGTCGCCGCTCGCCGGCAGAGCCAAGAGGTTGGCCGATCTTCTGGCACGAGGTGCAGAGGAGCGCATCTTCCAGGGGATCGTCGGACAATGGCCGGATCCAGGGATGATTGTACGAGACGTGCTGCACGAGGACGATCCGATCTGGTTCGGTGCTCTCCGCGACGACCTCCCCAAGCCGATACGTCGTTTCCAGATGCTCGACACGCTGACCTATCTGCCCGACGACATCCTCGTGAAGGTAGACCGGGCCAGCATGGCTGTTGCCCTCGAGGCCCGCGTGCCGCTCCTCGATCAGGGGGTCGTCGAGTTCACGCTGGGTCTGCCGGAGCATATGCTTGTGCGCGGCGGCGAGGCGAAATGGCTGTTGCGCCAGGTGCTCTACGATCGTGTTCCGAGAAACCTCATAGACCGGCCCAAGACCGGCTTCATGATGCCAATCGACCAATGGCTGCGGGGTCCGTTGCGGGAATGGGCGGAGGATCTGCTTGATCCGAAGAGAATGGAGGCCGACGGCATCCTGAATCCCGTCCCTATCCGCGAAACTTGGCAGCAGCATTTGTCCGGTCAGATCAATTGGCAATATCGTCTTTGGTGCGTGCTCATGTTCCAGGCCTGGAAGCGCCGGTGGATGGACGGCGCGCAGGCGACGGCGGCACGACTTGCGCTGAATTGAGATTGCGGCGCTTTAACGCGACCCCGACGGAGGTTCGATCGATCGCATGACCAGCCGCGCGCGCCTCTGGCGACTTCCGTCGCCTCAACGGACCGTGGGATTCAGGCAGGTTGTGGAATTGCCTGACGGCGTTCCGGCGGGCGACAGCGTCATGACGCCGAACGTGTCGACCGCGAGGCTGTTTGAAGATGGACTCGAGCTCGGACCGGCACACGCCCTGCATTCCGAGATCGAGACGCTCGGAGGGGGACGCTTCTCGCACTGGGGGCGTCAGCTATATCTTTCGTCGTCAGACGGCACTTCGGCGAGCGAAAACGGCCGTCGCTACGAACTCTTGGTCGAGCCCGAAGGCGAGGGTGCAGCTCGCATGCTGCGCGAGGCGTCCAACGCCGTTTCGTCGCTCCAGACCGATTATCAACGTTTCGAGCTGGCGGAGCGGCTGTTCAATCTGCTGGTGCCCAGCACGAGAATCAGCGAGTTCGGCCGCACATATTTCGAGGACCCGGAGTTCGCCGCAATTTATGAACGGTTCAGCGAAGGAAACTATCGGGCCTATGATCGCCGGTGGACCGTGGCACAGCTTGCGCGACATGCCATATCGCTCGGAGGCGCGTTTGCCGAATGCGGTGTCTATCGCGGCGCGACGGCATACCTCACGGCAAAAGCGCTCCACTTGCATGGAGCGCCGCACCTCAAGCTGCACCTTTTCGATTCTTTCTCCGGATTGTCCGCCCCCTCTTCGGTCGACGGCTCTTATTGGCGGGCCGGCGACATGGCGTCGGGCCTCGAAGAGGTTCGTGCAAACCTGGCCGAGTGGTCGGATCGCGTCGTCATGCATCCCGGCTGGATACCCGAGCGCTTCCTCGACGTCGCGGCAGACCGGTTCGCCTTCGTTCACATCGACGTCGATCTCTTTCAGCCGACGCGCGAGAGCCTCTCGTTCTTTTACCAACGGATGCTCCCCGGCGGCATCATTCTGTGCGACGACTACGGATTCGCGAGCTGCCCGGGAGCACGTACCGCCATGGACCAGTTCTTCGCTGACAAGGACGAGGAAATTATCCATCTTCCGACCGGCCAGGGGCTGGTCATCTTTCCCGGACGGTAGCGGCGCGGGAGAGGGCGGATCGCGCGCTCGCCCCGTTTGGCGCGCTTCGCGCGCGGCCTGACGCCGAAGGCACGTCGTACTCGTGGAGCGGTCTCGCAGCGCTTGGCGTAGAAACGAATAGGAAAGGCTCGCGAGCCCTATTATGACGTGATCGCCCGTCATTTTTCCCTCTGTCGCGTCCACACCCGTGTCGGGATACGCGATCGGGCACAGCAAGCACTTCGGCGGCATCAGGTCTCGATCCTTGCTCTGCATACGGCGTTCGATCTCGACGCGCCACGCCTCCGAGAAGGCCCGACATCTCGACATTGCCGAAGCCGTCTTGCGAAACGACGAGCTTAACTCGTCCAACGTCTTGAACCGCAGCCGCGGCGTGAAGAAGCGTTCCCGGACCAGCCCAACCTGGTTCTCGACCTGCCCCTTCTCCCAGCCCGAGGCCGGCGTACAAGCCACCGGGTCGACCAGATAGTGGCTGCACATCTGCAGGAAGCGGCGATTGTAGCGACGGTCCTTGCCGACGAAGATGGTCTCGACCGCGGTCTTCATGTTGTCGTAGATGCCGCGGCTGCAGGTGCCCTTGAACAGCGCGAACGCCCGGTCGTGGGCGTCGAACACCATCTCCTGGGTCTCGCGCGGATAGGCCCGCACGAACAGCATGCGGCTGTGACAGAGCCGGACATGGGCGGCCTTCACCATCACCGTGGTGCCGCTCAGCAAGACCACCTCGTGGCTCCAGTCGAACTGGTAGGCTTCGCCTGGGGCAAAGCTCAGCGGGACATAAGCGGCCGCGGTCGATTGCCCGCGTTCCTCGCTCCACCGTCTGGCGTAGCGCCGCACCGCATCGTAACCGCCGCCATAGCCGCGGCCGCGCAGCTCTTCGAAGATCCGGATCAACGTCAGCTGTTCACGAGCCGATTTAGCCGCGTTCGCCGCCAGCAGCCCCTCAAGCTCTACTGCCCATCGTCCCAGCTTTGGCCGCGGCTGCACTTGCCGCTCGTACTCGAAGGAGGTCTCCCCCGACCTCAGCACCTTCCGGACCGTGTTCCGCGACACCTTCAGGTCACGGGCAATCTCCTTGATCGTCTTGCCCTTGATGAAATGCTCGCGCCGGATCCGGGCAATCGTCTCCACGATCAGCATCCCCCACCACCTGCTTCGTTCCAAAGCAGGCAGCGCAACAGACCAATCTGTAGGGGGTCAATTTTGGACGCCGATCCCCCGGCTCAGGGGGTCAATATTGCAGGCCGAATGACAGTCTGGGGCGGGTTGCACGGAGTGCTGCTATCGGTCGAGCGCGCCGTGACTGGGGGTATTCCGCTTAAAACGAAGACGTCGTTGAGTCGGCGGATCCTAATGAATTTCTTCGTATTCCAGCTCATCGTGATGACCTGGATACCCTTCCGGGCCGATAGCGTTGCGGCCGCGGAGCAGCTCGTCGTTACCATGTTTTTCGGTCCTGCGGGCGTTCTGACCTTTGGCGAGGCGCTGGTTTTCGTAGGCATGGCGGCGGCCTGGATCTGGCAGTTCGTTGCCCAGGCCGTTCCGCTGCGCGAGGTTTTCCTCTCGGCGCCGCTGCATGCGAGGGCTCTTGTCTATTCGCTGTTGATCATCGCGATCGCGATCATCAACAGCGACCAGCCGCAGACCTTCATCTACTTCCGGTTCTGAACAGAGGTCATCAGGTGCGAACTGTTCCGGGTGTGTGACGGAGACGCCGCGATCTGCGATCAATTAACTCAACGCGATTTTTCATCGGCGATTTGGGCCTGGAGAGACGCTTCAACGAGTCTCGGCCCGAGATTGGCGACGGAGGTCGCGTAGATGTCGGAGGAGCCTTCAACTAGCATTTCAAGTGCCTCGAAACGAACGTCATGTTTGTGCTGGTTGGTATCGGCGACTGCTGCAGTGACAAAAAAGCTGCCGGCTCCCAGATTGGCTTGAAAGCGGATAACGACCTTCAGCATTTCGCCGGCCCTCATCGGTGGAATCGGCTCGCAATTGCCGGTCTGCATGTCCCAGCCGAACAGGTCGAGACCGCGCTTGTCCCGGACGAGCCATCCAAATACGAGGGGACCTACGTCGGCGTTGGCCTTGATCCGGCAAGCGAGGTGATATGTTCCGAGGCTCTTGACGCGACTGATCGGTCGTCCATCAAGGTCCGTTATCGCAATGGCCTCGATCTGTGCCAAGTGGTCGCCATAACGGTGTTCGGCAGGACCGGCCTCACCTGCCGGCGGAGTGAACCAACCGTCGGACCCAGCTTCGAGAAGGACTGTCTCCACCGTTTCCGCAGGCGGGGGCAGGGACGCACGGGAAGCGTCGTCTCCGGTTCCGTGCCTCTCGTGTTCGCGGCGTTCATCGATCGATGCCGCGGGACCCTCAGGCAGCGAGACCGTCTGCTTCGGGGCAAACAGCATCTCGTGGTAGATGTTGCATACCTTCTGCGGTGGACCGTCGGCGATAATACGCCCTTTCTCCAGCAGGATGGCCCTATCGCAGATCGAGGCGATCTGGTTTGTGTCATGGCTGACCAGCAGGATAGCCTTGCCGCGACGCTTGAAGTCGCGCACACGGTCGAACGATTTTACCTGAAAGCGCGCGTCGCCGACGGCGAGTGCCTCGTCGATGATAAGAATGCTTGGATCGACGCAGGTCGCTACGGCGAAGGTGAGGCGAGCCTGCATTCCGCTGGAGAATGTCCGAAACGGCTGGTCGATGAAATCGCCGACTTCCGCGAAGGCCACGATTTCATCGAACCGCTTCTCGATGTCGCGGTGCTTCAGGCCGAGGCACATTCCACCCAGGTAGATATTCTCCCTTGCGGTGTATTCCGGTGAGAAGCCTGTCCCGAGCTCTAGGATCGCTGCGATTCGTCCCCTAACATCTACGGTCCCTGCCGTGGCATCGAGCGTACCTGCCACGATCCGCAGCAGCGTGCTCTTGCCCGCGCCATTGCGACCCATGATGCCAGTAACCGAGCCTGGCGGCAGCTCGAAGGAAATATCACTGAGAGCCTGAAATTCCGTGTGACGGCGCCTAAAGGCCAGTGCCTCTAGCAGCATGTCCGATGGACGGCGCCACACGCGGTAAGTCTTGCCGAGTCCCGAAACGCGAACGGCTGCGGGCGTCCCGATTGCGGTCTTATCCATGGTCAGATTGCATTTCCGAAGCTGGGCTGAAGCATGCGGAAGAAGCGCCAACCCGTTGCAAAAACGAAGACCGAAAAGACGCTGGCAACAAGCCATGACCAGGGATGCGTGATGCGGTCCTCGATCAACACGTCGCGAAAGCACCAAACGAGATGGCTTGCCGGACTGGCATAGAAAATCGGCAAGAGCCATTTCGGAGTCGAGGCCGGCGAATAGAGGACCGGATGGAGGAAAAGTCCAATCGAGGTTGCGAACGTCACGATCTCGCGGACGTCCTTGACGAATACTCCGATCGCCGCGAGGATATAGGCGAGCCCAGCCATTGTGAGCACATAGATGACAAGGGCGGCTGGAAGCAAAACGATGGCATGAGGGTGCAACCGCCCCGCAAGTGCAGAGATCACAAGAACGACTGCGAGGCCGACTAGGAGCTGGGGAATACTTGCGAGTGCCACCCGCAGCGGGAGCACCTCTGATGGGAAAACGATTTGCTTAACGAGGCTCGCGTTTCCCGATACGGCACCCGGCGCTCGGGAGAGCACATCGGTCATGGCCAACCAAGGCACCAAGCCTCCGAGCACATAGGCGGTATAGCCATTTCCCGAATCGTCTACTCCAAGCCTTTGTTGAAAGATGAAGGTAAAGGCAAAGACGTAGGTCGCCATGGCCAGCAATGGCGTGCCGATAGTCCAAGCAATTCCGAGGATCTGTCCCGCGTACCGGTCATGGAGTTCACGAATCGTCATGTGGAGGACAAGTCCTCCGTTGTGGCGAATGGTTAATAGGCCGTCGCGCAGCGCCAGCAGGGTCCCGATGGGACTGAAGATGCGCGCCGCGATCATGAAGTTCTCTCCGTCATCATCCTTCAACCCCAGAAAAGCGAGATAACATTGCAATCCATGAGGGAATAGAGCCGGTCTCGCTCTCCACAGCCGATATCTCGCTTGACCATCCAGTACAAGGCTAGACCGGTCCGCTGGGGGGCCAAATGGTCAAAAAGTCGAAGCTCGGCTAACTTGATAGCGGTGCCTAAAGTTGGTCGGGAGACTGATCAGTGGCTTCGGATGGACCGCGACCTGACCATGCTGTCCATGTCCGGTGCCTTTCTGGAAGCTCCCTTTCGTCCTGAGTGCCTGTACGGCACCGCCGCGCAGGTGATAGGACTGCCAGGTTGAGCCGCCCAGGAGTCGTCCGTTGCGTGTCAGGCAATTAGCAGGTCATTTGCAAATCGTGCGGCCGCATCTTCGACGGGTGTTGCCTGCGCGCCTGCACCACTTGGCCGGTCATGCTGGTCGTTGGCTGGTACGCCGTATCGAGGCGCGTATGTTGGATGCGCCGGTTGCACTCCCGACTTTGCTGTCCGCGCCGTCGTGCACGAACAGTCGATACGCGACGCCGCTTTCGATCGCTATTGTTGGTGAGTCCCTGTTAGCGGGTGGGGCTGAGCGTCAGATTGTCAACCTCGCGCGTGAACTAGCCGCCCGGAACCGGGCGGTGTTGGTCTTGACACTGCGGAGTGAAGAGCGGCGCGAATTGCGGTTCTTTCTCGATGAGGTGGCTGGCCTAGAGCGGCTGGTGGTCCGAAATGCAATGCCTCTGGCGAATGCAGCGCGCCGTCTGATCGAAGTAAGCGGACAAAGCCATTTTGACGCATTCCGAGAAAGTTTGAAGTGGGCGCCCCTTGATGTCAGGGGCGACATCATTCGTCTTGCTGCTGAACTGCATGCAGCCCGCCCGGACGTCGTGCATGGGTTCCAGGATGCGCCCGGTATCGGCGCGGCGTTCGCGGCGCTCGCCGTCGGCACACCGCGGATCATCGCAAGCGGCCGAAATCTTCATCCGGAGCACTTTAGCCACGCGCGGCCCTACATGAGAGCAGCCTATCGAGTTCTTGTAGAGCACGGATCCGTACTGCTAACCAACAACAGCGCGGCGGGAGCCCGGAGCTACGCAGAATGGCTCTCCATCCAGACCAGTGCAATCCGTGTTGTACGGAATGGAATCTCGACCCAAGCTTTCGTCGTCCCGTCAGCCGAGGAAATCGCGGCATTCCGGAAAAAAATTGGGCTGCTTCCGGGGGAGTTCCTCGTGGGAGGGATGTTTCGCCTCCAGGAGGAAAAGCGGCCTCTGCTTTGGCTGGAGGCCGCAGTTAATGTACACCGAAAAATTCCCAACACGCGGTTCGTAGTATTTGGCGAGGGCACTATGCGGAACCAAATTCTGAAGGCCTCCACACGCGCGGGGTTTAAGGACCGCCTCCTTATGCCTGGAAACACGAGTGAAGCGCGAGTCGCGATCGCGGCGCTCGACGTCCTACTGCTGACCTCCTCGATCGAGGGAACTCCAAATGTTCTGCTCGAGGCAGGCAGTCTTGGTGTACCGGTCGTCGCGACAGACGCTGGTGGCGTTCCAGAGACGATGATCGATGGGGAGATGGGTCTACTTGTGAGGGAGGATAAGGTTGGGAAGCACGGGATGGCAGCTGCGTTAGCCGACGCTATCGTGAGCGTGCTGGCCGGAAGGATTAGTCGAGGTCAAGCCACCGTAGGCCCTGATTTCGTTAGGGCGCGATTCGGCCTTGAACGAATGGTTGAAGAAACTTTGGCTCTTTACGAGGAGCCAACCGCTTGATTGCATTGCCAGGGGGCCTCGTTGTTGTTCCGGTTGCGTTCATCCTTGACGGGAGAACGTAAAGAGGGTTCAAGCAAAAGTAGACGCTGGCAGGTAGACCGGCCGCTCAGTCGAGCGCTTCAGTCCATAGCCTAGAGGATTCTGATGACGCGCTGTGCTTACCCATGGCAACAAATGATCATCGATCTCACTGGCGAGGTCGTGCCGTGTTGCTATTGGTCTGGCTACGGGAATTTCGGGAAACCGCTTGGCAACTCCAATGCCAACTCACTGGATGAGATTTGGCATGGGGAAGCGTATAACGATTTGCGAAAGAAGGTTGCCTCGGGGCAGCTAGAGGGGCACCCATGCGGCAATTGCCTCGCCTACCGATCAACTGGGACGTTTCCAGGTTTCAGCTGGCCTGTCGAGTATGCCCACGAATCCGGCTTTTGCTACCTTACCAAAATTCCGGAAGCCTTCCTCGCGAAAATCGGGGGTGCCGACGACGCGGTCAAGCTTTTGGAGGACGGCAAGCCGCTTTCTGGTGGGAATGCGCTGCACGAGGACATTCGCAAGATCGGTAGAGGCCGATACTCGGTTTGGAAGGGGTGGCTCTACTTCTCATCCTCCGACAACGCTGATCCCATTGCGTCCGGGCGGACCTATGAACTCGTTCATGATCAGTCGCGCGTTGCGATCAGCGGGCTGGTCGCTGAATCGACGTCAGGGCGCAATTTGAAGGCTGCCTATAGCGAGTATGAAGCTGGCAATGCCGAAATCTTTGCCGAACCCAGTATGATCTCGCTGATTTCTACGGCGGACTGCAATATTGATTGCCCGAGCTGTAGTCAAAACGTCGTTCGAGTCACCAAGGTGCAACACCGGCCTGAAACGGTTCCCTCCGTGTTAGCCAAGGTGCCGTATTTGACGCAGTTCATTTGGCATGGTGGAGAGCCCTATCTGATCAAGAAGTTCCGCTCCTTCATTGACGGCTTCGAGACTGCTGACAACCCCAACCTCGCATTTGGCTTCACATCGAATGGCACCATGATCACGCCTGAGGAAGCTCTGAAGCTCGCCAAATTTCCCCGGATAAACGCGTCTGTTTCGATCGACAGCTTCAACCCGGCGACCTTCGAACAGATTCGGGCAGGTGCGAAGTTCGACAGGGTTTGGAGCAATTTCAAACGACTGCTTGATACTTATGACGCTCCCAGCCGGATCTATTCAGTGGGAATGATTGTCTGCAAGTCGAACATGTCAGAGCTCGCAGATAACATTGACTTTGCTATCCAACACGATGTTGGACTTAATCTCTCTCCGGTTGTTATCTATCCCGTCACCGAGCAATTGAACGTTTTCTCGGATTTTTCGAGGCAAACGAAGGGATGGCAAAGAGCCATTAACAATGCGAAGGAATTAGTTCGCGCTGCGAAGCTGCGTGGACGCCCTGCGGTTACTCGCGTCGATCCTGAAGGCATGTTGGTCGAAATCGAGAGGCTCCTCAATGCCGCCAAAGAGGATTATTCGGACACCGTCACAATCGTCTGCGAAATCGAAGATGCTTATGGTTCGCTCGTCAAGATGCGACGACCGGCCCTGATTGCCTACACCGCCGGTGAACCGAGGGCGTACGTGGAATTGGCTGCGGGAATGCGTGAGGGTTTGTTACGAGTGCCTCGTAAGTACCTTCGAGATGAGAAGGTGGTGCGATTGGACTTCGTACACGACGTCATGGAGCCTGCGAGCAATATTAGTTCAGGGTCGTTTAAGACGGAGGATGGTGTAACGCTTACTGTAAATTACCTCCTTCCGAAATTCAGTGGGGTACAGAGGCCGCGCAACATAAACTGGGCGAATTATGGGGACTCGACGACCGATGGTCATCACATAACGGATCCTGTTCAGATCTTCGAAATTTATCGCAGCTTATATGCCCCAGAATTTACTGAGACAGCCGTCGCGACCGCCGGATACGAGCGCAGAGCAATCAGCTTGATGAAGCAGTTGGCGCGGTACGTCCGAACGTAAAGGTCGATGCACTAAGGTAATACTAGGTTTTTGGGGCTCGTATAAGAAGATCGTCCAGAATGGTGGGCTATCGCAATCCCTGGAAGGACGCTGGGCTTCCATAAGGCGGAGTGCTTGTTTTTCTTCCTCATGGTCGAGGAAGCAACCGGTAAGAGATGCGAGCCGCCTTTGAGCATCGACCAGGTCTAGAACACTCTGCATTATCGGTGCGGCTGACGGGCTTCCCGCCATAGTGCGCAGGAATGCTGCGGCTACATTGGCAAGTTGTCGCGCTACCTGTTGTTTAGTCCGAGCGATATCGATGTCGCGGTCCGCATTTTGGCTAATCAATCTGGGCACGAACGGTTCGCCTTCTCGTTCTCGGCTCGTCACGCAATATGCCTCTATTTCCTTTGGTGTTGGTCTTCTGCGCCCAAATGGTTAGGTTTTTCTCTCCGGACGTCGGCGGGCTGATAGCGGTGACCGCCTATTTGCAAGGCCTTTCATGATCGGTTGGCAGAGAACGCCAATGGCCTTGGCTCGTCGCACGGCCGATTGATATCGCTCGCGAGCGAACTGGGCGTCACCCCCGGCTATCATGAATCCCCACAGCTCGTTGTCGGCCGTCTCGTACATGTCGCGAAGGACTCGAGCCAGTGCACCGTTGTTAGTTTTGAGGGAAAGTTTGATCGTGTGCCCTCGTTCGTCGACCTTCTGAACCTCTGTTGGTATCCGGCGACGATAAAAATAGTTGCCTTTCAGGCAGAGCAGGAGAGCTGGCCCCGGTTGTTTGGACAGCGCCCCGCTGGATTTAAGTGGATTCCTGCCGGGTTATGCTGAACGCGGGGCTTTACGATTTTGTCGTTGCGTCGGGAGGGCGTAGCCCGACCAGAGCGACGACAAAATCGTCGGCGACGGTCATGCGGCCATCACCATAGCTTGCGTGCCGAAGTAAGCCTCGTCGGGCGTGCGCCCGTCAAGGCTCGAGTGAGGGCGTCCCTGATTGTAGAAGGCCAGATACTTGGCAATTGACGCTCGCGCCTCGGACACGCTGTCGTAGGCGCGGAGATAAACTTCTTCGTATTTGACCGTGCGCCAGAGCCGCTCGACAAACACGTTGTCGCGCCAGGCGCCCTTGCCGTCCATGCTGATGGCGATCTTCGCGTCCAGCAGCACATCGGTGAACTCGAGGCTGGTGAACTGGCTGCCCTGATCCGTGTTGAAAATCTCGGGCCTGCCGTGCTTCGCCAACGCCTCCTGGACCGCTTGGACGCAGAAGGCCGCCTCCATTGTGATCGAGACGCGATGGGCCAGGACCCGTCGGCTGAACACATCGACGACCGCCGCGAGATAGACGAAGCCACGCCGCATCGGAATGTAGGTGATGTCCATTGCCCACGCATGGTCGGGCCGCTCGATCTTCAATCCGCGCAACAGGTACGGGTAGATCTTGTGACCCGGAGCCGGCTTGCTCGTGTTCGGGCGACGATAGACCGCCTCGATCCCCATGCGCTTCATCAGCGTCGCGATGTGGCGGCGACCGGCGTATACCCCCTCCCGCCGCAGCAACGATCGCAGCATACGCGCTCCCGCGAAGGGATAATCGAGATGCAGCTCATCGAGCCGACGCATCAAGGCAAGGTCCTCGGCCGAAACTGGCCGAGGTTCATAGTAGACCGTGCTGCGAGCCAGCTTCAGGACCTTCGCCTGGCGCACGATAGAAAGATCATGACCGCGGTCGATCATCGCTTTGCGCTCAGCAGGCCCGCCTTGGTGAGCGCGCCGGACAAAAAATCGTTTTCCAACGCCAGCTCGCCGATCTTGGCATGTAACGCCTTCAAATCGACCGGCGTCTCGGCCGATGTCTTGTCATGCCCAAACACGCCGGCGGCGCCTTCCAGGAGCTGGTTTTTCCAGATCGTGATCTGGTTCGGATGAACATCAAACAGTTGCGCCAGCTCCGCCAGTGTCTTGTCTCCTTTGACCGCAGCCAAAGCAACCTTCGCCTTGAATGCCGGAGAATGCGTCCGGCGGCTCTTCTTCGTCATCTTCGCTCCTGATTCGCAGCAAGAATCCTCGCCGCTGTCAGGCAGAAAATCCACTCAAGCTACTGTCCGAATTTGCGGGGCCAGCTCTCAGGTAACGGTCGGGATCGAGAGCACTCTTGCGGTTTCGGCCCATTGTCTGCTCGGGATTGATTTGGTGCGTCGAGAGCCTTTCGTAAGCATGACCTCGACCTCCAGCCATAGTGATTTGCAGGTACACCTAGCCGCGGGGAACGGTGGCCAGGCGCAGGTCGACGTCGAGCTGCTCCGGAGTCGGCAGTTCGAACGGCTCTGCTTCAATACCTACGATTTGGGCGACCCATTCAATTTCAACGTCATTGAGTGGATCTACATGCCGCGAGTTGAGGTGAAAAAGGTTATGCTTGGCCGCAGGCGTGATGTGCCTCCACCAAGTGGTTCCGTCGGTCAGATGAGAGATGAAATTCTCGTTCGAGCCTTGGCGGATCAGAACGTCACTGCTCATGGGCTCCAACCTGTCTTCGCGATAAACGAGTAGCCATCCGCGCATTTTTCCGTGCCTGATGTTGAGCGCGACCGAGCCGGGTGGCAGGTGGGGGCCGCCGGCAACGCGGCGGCCGGTTTGCCCGAACGAAATCTCATCGTTGGGTGTGATCGATCCTACGACGAGCAAGGGCTTCGCGGCCCAGCCGTAGGCATCCGCCGCGTAACTAAAACCGAGAACTTCCTTAGGAACATTGAGGGCGCGCGCGATCTGCGCGGTGCGATCGGTATCGAGCCAGGTATCGCGCTCCTCAAGCTTGCGGATCGTTTCGCGCGAGACGCCCACGTTCTTAGCGACGTCCTCAAGGGTCATGCCGGCGCGCCGACGATAATACCTGATCGAATTTGAAGGTGGAGCGGTGTTGAGGCGACTGTCGCGCGTACGAATACTGTTCCTCCCAGCGCGCAGGCGCGCTTCGGACGCGACTGGGTGTGTGGGGGAGTAGATGCGGCAAGTGGCCTCGATGATCTCGTTCTTTGGCGACTCGGTCACGATACAATCGGTGTTAAGGATTTCTGCATTTCTCTGAATCAGTCGCTGCAATTGTAGACGATAGTCAACATATTCCAAGCGAAAAATGAGACTCATAGTCCGTAGACCGATAATCGACACGTCGGCCTGCTTCCGGAATGGAAGATGAAACGGGCATCGTGGACGTAGTGGCAGTGGCTGTGCGTAAGGCCCGCAAGGGCTTGGGGTGGTCGCAAGAGGATCTAGCTATGGAGGCGGGCCTCGACCGGACCTATATCAGCCAAGTAGAGCGGGGCACCCGCAACTGCACGGTTGTGGTCCTGGCTCGCTTGGCGCGTGCGTTAAAGACCACCCCTGACCAGTTGCTGCTCCCTCAAAAGAAGAGTCGCACCTAATTCGAAACCCACCGCTGTCGTGCCTGGTCATCTTTGGGCATGGGCCGAAGCGGAACCGATTGGTAAATCGGGATTGCGTCGGCTCAATGGATCGCGTTGGGCAAGGATGTTGTCGGATGCGGCGCCTTTTGGCGGTCGTAGCTCATTTGGGGCAAAACTAAAGGAGAGCTCAAACTTCGATAATCGGTTGGGGACAATCGCGCTTTTTTCCCCAAGAAGTGGTTGCAGAGTCCGCAGCCTTGCCTGCGGCTCTTCTGGGGGACCAGCTCCGGCGCGCCTTCTGAGCGCCGGGGCGCGGTCTGGCTGTCGTGGCGCCTTGAGCGCAGTCCCATGACATTCCCGGAAGTGATCTTCCGTCATGACGAGCTTAGCTTCGGATATCCTCCTCCGCCCCATGGCGGCGGCAATCGTGCCGAGAAACCCCAGTGGCGTAGCTCGCGAGGCGGGGAGTACATCCGGATAACGTACATTCTCGAAGCATTTGCAGGACGCGGGTGTTCCACTTAAGGTCGCCAACCCCTACGCAGAAGGGACTTAGTCATGCACGAACTGGTGACCAAGGCCGATATCAGCCGCGCCCTCGAAAACCTCAAGAGTAGCCTGACGATCAGGCTCGGCAGCATCGTCGTTGCCGGAGTCGCAGCGCTCGCGGTGATCTTGGGGCTGCACTGATCCACTCGCCTATTCTTCCCCCTTCCCAACAGGCCCGTTCGCGGGACGCCACGTCCGAGGTCGTAGACGGGCTGGCGCAGCGCGCAACTGACACCGACGCCAAGGTCACCCGTCCTTGCTGCAGGACTTCATCGCCGCCAATGCCACCAGACGCTTCGACGCGCAGCTTGCTATGCTGCGGCTAGGTGTCGCGCAAGTGCGGTATTATGGCGCAAACGCCACAAGAACTTTGAACGGTCGCGCCCATCTCCACCGCAAAGGAGATCAGCATGGCGCGACGTAGACCGACGCAGAACCCGTACACGCGCCCGGCCATCTTCACCCTTGAACGGCTTCATGCCGAGCTAGGCGGGGCCATCCTTGAGAACCGGCAGAAGTGCGATGAGATGAGTGAGCAGATGCGGCAAGTGGAAGCCGTCATCAAAATGCTGGACCCGAACTACAACCTGGCTGGTATCGCCGTGAAGCGGCGGAAGCCGAACAAGTGGTTCAAAAGGGGCACTCTATATAAAAGGGCCGTGGACGTGCTTAGGGCGGCCACGGAGCCGATGACCACCACGGAACTGGCGAAGGCGGTTCTTGCCGCCCATGGCGTTCAGGACGCCACCGGCGACGATGTGCAGAGCATCGCGCTGGGCATTCAGCACAGCCTCAAGAACAACGAGGGGAGAGGCATCGAGCGATCTGGCGAGGCCAATCCAGCGAGGTGGCAACTGGCTGCGCGGGACGACCTAGAGCGGCCGAAATAGGCTTCGGAAAGCATCCCAGAAGCAAATTTGCGGCGGTTGGCCCGCCTGCTTGGCTAGGGCGTAAATCGCCTGAAATCTCTGTATTCGTGCGCGCATGGTTCACCCACATTCGAGTAACGACACCATGGGCGCGTCGGGGCCTCCCCATGGGAAGGCAGCATTCTTGAAGCACAAGCTGAGGGACGGCGAAGTTACCTATGCCGAGCTAGCCAAGCGGCTCAGGAAGCATGGGCTAAAGGAAACAGAGGCCTCAATCACCAATAAGTTGGCGCGAGGGACTTTCCCCGCAACATTCTTTCTTGCGTGTGTTGCAGCCCTAGAACTCGAAGGGGTAGCATTGGAGGAAATCTAAGGAGCTGGAGGTTGAGTGCGTCACCAATGGCTAATCTGGTCGCTATTCGCGGCCGTGATGGGTTTCGCGCTGGGCGGTAGCGTTGTCTGGGGCTTTTTGTACTCACCCCAACAGCAAAACTCCCCCAACAATCATCAGCCCGACGATCATACCTCCGAGAAGGAAAGCAAGAACAGGTTTTGGGAAAAGGCCCAAGAGGACCCCACGGCCTATTTCACTCTTTGGCTTGTCGTTTTTACGGGCGTTCTCGCTGTCTCCACAATTGGACTCTGGGTTGTGACCGCGAAGGGCACTAATACCCAAGCTCGCGATACTCGCATTCTGCAACGCGCCTATCTCACTGCTGAACCCGCCGGGATAGTTGCGTCCGGCGGCGCATATTCGTGCCACCCCAACATAACCATTCGCAACGTCGGCAATCTGCCAGCAAAAAAAGTCAGATGGGTTATCACCCATGCCTTGAATGAGAGCGACCGATTCAATGATTTCCCCATCGATGAAAGTGCCGCTGAGGGTGACATTTCTCTGTCGCCCGGGATCGCGATGACGCAAGGCGGCAAGACAATCAAATTCGACCGGAGCGAATTTGGAAAGTACAACCGACTCTTCATCTACATCTGGGGCATCATCATCTACGACGATGGTTTCGGTGAGATCAGACACTCTCGCTTCTGCCATCGGTATAATGGCGTCAACATTGACGTCCTCTTCACTAAAATGGGGGCAGTCAGCATTGTGAGCGGTCATCAAATATTGGTCGAATACGCCCGTCTCCACCGCTATGGCAACGACGCCACATAGAGCAAAATATCGGACCCCACGCATCATTCATTCCTTTCAAGAATGAACGGCATTAGGTGCGAACGGACAGGCCGTTAGGCTTGTGGCGTTTGCGCTATAATACCGCGCAAGTGTACCTGCGGCGGCGCCGAGCGGGCCTGCGGGCGAGCAACACTCCGGCCGAGGGCAACGCCAAACGGCTCTCAATAAAAACGCCCCGCTCTCCACGGGCAGAGAAAGCGAATCCGCGTTCCGCGGTGCTCTCGCGGACAAACCCTAACGGGCTCAAATTCGAACCAATGCGTTACGGGGCTATTGTGTGAGTTGTAGGCCCTCTGCAGACAACAGCCTTTGCATTCACTGAGATGGTTGGCTGAGGAACACTGGACTAAGGCTCCTCTTGCCAGCGATCTTGGACCTCAATCCTGATTCTACGATGCTCAAGAAATTGGGTAGTCAGTCCACGGGTGGGGCCCGCTGCCCGATGGCCTTATGCGCTCAACTTTCTATTTTGATCCGATGCAATCTAGGGGCGAGTAAATTTTTTCTCGTCACGAAGGTGGGCTTATCTATTTGATATTGTGTGTGTTTTGTACGTGAGGTGCCCCCCCTTGCCAAGGCTGGCATGCTGTTGCAGGTCCGCTGCTCATGCAAGACGCTGATTTCGTTGCGATAATTGTCGATTTGCAACCACAGCTGACTGCACCAATTTGGTGCAAAAAGACAAGTGATATCAGATACTTATATCTTTTAATTGGATCTGATTTGCGTATATCAGAGAGGTATCGCAACGGACCTCCTGTGAGCCTATGCCAAGGCCAGAAATCGTTCAAATGCCGGTACGGCTGCCCATCGAGGTCCGCGCGTTCGTCCAGACGCAGGCCGAGCGCAACATGGCTACGATGAACTCGACGATTGTCATGATCATACGCGCTGCCATGGTTGCCGAGCAGCGATCAGCGCCAGACGACGCGGGCCAAGGGGCCTGATGTTGCATCTCTGGACCACTGCCGAAACTGCTGCCCACCTTAAGGTCACTTCTAGGCATGTGCTCAAGCTGGTGGCCGCCGGTCTGCTGGGTGCTATCAATGTTGGCCTAGGCTCGGTGCGTCCAAGGCTGCGGTTCGATCCCGATGAAATCCGAGCCTTCAACACACGCCGCCTGCAGGCAGGGGCAAAAGTGCAATGTCCACCGTCTACAAAGACCCGAAAAGCCCATTTTACCAGTGCGATATCTGGATCTCAGGTCGTAAGTTTTCTCGATCAACAGGAGCAGCATCGAAGATCGAAGCACGGCGCCGAGCGGTCGAGATAGAGAAGGAGCTCCGTGACCAGCTAAGTAAGGCGAAGGCGTCGGAAGAGTCTCTCGCGCTCGACCACGTCGCCGGGCGTTACATGCGCGATGTGGGTAACCACCATGCCGGGGAAGGGGCTTCGATCACGGCGATCAAGATTTCCCTCCTGATTTTCTTCTTCGGGGCAAACCGCTCGATGGATACGATCAGCGACGCTGACGTATTCAAGCTGGTCAATTGGCGCCGTAATCACCACGTCGGCGAATGGCGTCGTAACAAGGACGGCAAGTGGATCCATCGCGAGCCCGGTCCGAACACCAAGCTGATCTCGCCGTTCACCGTCAACGACACCACGGAGCAACTGAAGAAGTTGTTCACATACCTTAAAAACTCCGGCGTCAAGCTGGAGACGCCGCCGAACTTCAAGAACGAGCAGTTCTGGCTCGTCGAGCAAAAGCCCCGCCCGCGGGCGCTGTCGGACAAGGAACGCACGGGCCTTAATGAGGCGGTCGGGAGCCGGATCGACGCCGAGCCGTTAATCCTGTTCAGCCGTATGACCGGTAAACGCAAGGCTGAGTGCCTGACACTACAATGGTCTCACGTAAAATGGGACCGCGACATTATCCTGCGTTACGGAAAGGGCGGCGCGCTGGTCACGATCAGAATCACGCCGGCCATCCGGGCGATCCTGAAGTCGCTGGAGGGGCACCACTCGAAGTTCGTGTTCACCTACGTGGCGCAGCGCACAACCACAGTCAGACGCAAGGACGGCGAGGAGAGGATCATCAAAGGCCAGCGCTATCCGTTCACCAGAGACGGCCTACGGCGGATTTGGACTAACATTCGCAAAGAGGCTGGCATCCCGGTGGCCGGCGAGGATCGCTTCCGGTGGCACGACATTAGGCATGACTTCGCCATTGGTTTCATCAAACGGAACCCGACCGCCCATGGCATGAAGGCGCTCCAGACGGCGCTCGACCATGCCGACTACGAAACCACAGCCAACACCTACGCGGCGGTGCTCGACGCTGATGTCGCCGACACCGTCGAGGCCTGCGCGCAGGAGCTACTTCGGGAGCGAATGGCCGCTCGCGCCAGGAGCGCTGCACCACCTGAAAAAGCACCGGAGCCGCAGCAGAAAGCGGGCATAAGTAAATGATAAGTCAAAGAAAATTACCTCCAAGCTCGCATGTCTGGGAGACTAGGGGTCGGAGGTTCAAATCCTCTCGCTCCGACCATTTTTTCCAACTCATCTGTCGGGTGGATTGAGGGGCGGCGTGGAGCCGGCTCCCGCCGGTGACGCATGTGCGATCGATGGCGGGTGGCCGCGTCGGGGGGCGGCAAACTAAAATGCCGAAAACAACCCCATGCACAGTAGCGAAGCTGTTGGCGAATCATGTTTTTCCGAATCGGTTTGACCCGTCGGGCAAAACAAGGGCATGATGTCATCGTGGCAGCCCGTCGGATGGAGGAGTATCTACGACAGCTGCTTCATGCGTTGCGTCGCAGGGGGCTGGGCGCGCGACTTCGGGAGCGGAGTTGTCTTCTCCCCGGCGCAGATCTTCGCCGCCGAGCGCGAGAACGTCGAACGACGAGCGGACTTTCAACCAAATTCTGCGGAAGCTATCGCGCGGCGGCTGTAACACAAATGAGATTGGCACGCGATCAAGCAGGATGATCTGTCGATGCGGTCTTCTCTTGCGCACTTGGAACGACATAGGACCGATTGGCGCATCTCAAACAGCGCCGCTGACCTATTGATCTGCATCATGGCGCTTTACGGCTTTAGTGGTCCGCTTCCTCTGCTGTCAGCTAAGCTGGGAGAAGATCATGACAATCAAATACGTTCTCGCAGTAGCGCTCGTCATGCCACTCCTGATGGTGTCCAGCATTGCGCAAACCGTGGATCGGCACACCTATCAGGGCGGCCCAAAAACAAACATTCCTCATGCCACACGTATGACAACCGCGAGCAGCGCATTCGCAATGGCACCTTCCGCAGTCGCACCAAAGCCCAAGCGTCAGCATTTTTATAGCGGCGGGCCACAAACGGTCGTGCCGCATTCCTATTGAGATAAAGATAAAATACTCGGCAGTGGTCGAGAGCGGCTTTCTTCTGGTTGCACCGCGTGGGATCGCCGTCACGTTATCTAGTCACATGGGCGTGAGAGTGTAAGCGACACAGTCCGGCCGAGTAGCAATTGACGGCGCGAAGCGCCTTCGATTTGGCTCTTTGGGGTGACCGCAGCTTTTCGGAGGAGGTTCGAAATGTATACGCGCGTTCTACAACTCACGATATCCGCTCTCATTCTATCGTATGGCACGTTCGGTGCCTTTGCACAGAGCCAAATGACACCGCAACCAGATCAGCAACAAATGCAATCGCAATCGCATCCCATGGGCCAGGAAGGCGTGGGTACGACGGGACACGGAAGCATGCCGGGCGGCGGCATGATGGGACATATGATGGGGCGCAGCATGATGGGTGGAGGCGCGATGGGACCACCTTTTATGATGCGTATGATGTTCGCTCTGATGGACGCCGACGGCGATGGGACCATCTCACTGCAGGAGTTTCAGGCAGCTCACGAACGAATTTTCAAGGCAATGGACAGCAATAAAGATGGCAAGCTTACGTTAGAGGAGATGCAAACGTTCATCCACGGAACCAGGTGATCGGCTGCCCGCGGATGGCGCGTCGTCCCGTGTGCCATCTGCTCCTACAATGGATCTTTCCTGCTGATGAAACGAAGCCTTAAGCCTTCAGGTCCGCGATCCGCATAATCGCGACCACGTTCGCGTCGTTGTACGCTTGTTCTTTTGTCT
The DNA here is from genome assembly GCF_052075915.1 of Bradyrhizobium sp. 1200_D9_N1_1. Lineage (NCBI taxonomy): Bacteria > Pseudomonadati > Pseudomonadota > Alphaproteobacteria > Hyphomicrobiales > Nitrobacteraceae > Bradyrhizobium > Bradyrhizobium sp. 1200_D9_N1_1. The sequence goes on from NZ_CP197226.1 coordinate 4,433,905, forward strand.
CCTTGTTTACGTCACCTGCCGCGTCCACGCAGACATTGCAGCCTCGTTAGGAATGGCCGCAGTTGGCCCGAAGCCGGCTGCAAATGAGGGGCAGAGCATGTCCGCTCTGCCCAGTTAGTTTAGACGTCGACCTGCTCTGCAATTGCGAGTGCATCGTCGACTTCAATTCCCAGGTACCGGACGGTGCTCTCGATTTTGGTTTGCCCCCGGCGTGGGAGCACGACGAGCCTGTTTCCGTTTGAAGCCTTTGAACGAGCTGGCCATTGGGCTTGCGATGATCGGAGAGGCGCGTTTCGCCAGGAATTTGTCTGGCCCTCCGCGATGCGGCGACCGCCCTCGACGTGAGACGGCCCGCCTGCGCGAGCGGCTCATGCAGGTCATTGGATGGCTCCATCCCTTGAAAGGCGCCCGGGAGCATCTAGATAACATCCATAAGCCATCCAAGGGGATGGTAGATGGATGTTTCGCTATGCCCGCTAATGTGCACGAGCTGCGACCCAAGGCCCCCGACACTGAGAAGATCACGATCAACCTTGGCTATGTCGACCTCGGTCACGTCGATCTTATGGTGCAGGAAGGATTTTATTCGAACCGGACCGATTTCATCCGGACAGCAATCCGGAACCAGCTCGAGCGACACGTAGAGGTCGTCAGACAGTCCACGGCCCGGAAGAAGTTGGACCTCGGGCTGCGCAACTACACTCGCGAGGATCTCGAAGCGGCGCGGCGCGCCGGCGAGATGCTGCAGATCAATGTTTTGGGCTTAGCCACCATCGCCCAGGACGTCACTCCCGAGTTGGCTCGCGCCACAATCGCGTCGGTCTCGGTGCTGGGGGCCCTTCACGCCACTCCCGCGGTCAAGGCCGCACTCGCCGACAGAACGAGGTGAACGATGCTGAATCAAGACATAGTCCGCGAAGCAACCCGCCTCACGCGTGCCGGCCAACTGGTCAAGGCCACCGCGCTGCTGCAGCGCATGCTCCAGGGCGGTCGCGCTCTAAGACCGGAGTCTCGCAGCGCCTCTCAGGCTCGGCTCCCGCGGCTCGATCCGCTTACCATCGACGCCACGGCCGACGTCGTCGAGGAGCGGAAAGCTCCGCAGATTGCGCCGGCCCGCTCTGCTCAGGGACGCAGACACTCCTTACCGCTCGACGGCATGCGGGATTTTTCCGGACTCGGCCTGCGCAGTCCGATCAAGCGCGCCCCTCTGTCCCCATCGGACATCGTGCCCGAGGGCACACGGTTTATCGCCGGTACCTTCAGTAACGCCGCGGGAAGCCGGACCTACAAGCTGTTCATCCCAAGCCGCTGTCAGGGACAACGGCTTCCCCTGATCGTCATGCTTCACGGCTGCACCCAGTCGCCGGACGATTTCGCGGCCGGTACCCGGATGAATTTCCTGGCGGAAGAGCAGAATTGCTTCGTGGTCTATCCTGAGCAGCCGAGCGGAGCCAACCAGGCGAAGTGCTGGAACTGGTTTCGCACGGGCGACCAGCGCCGCGGCGGGGGCGAGCCCTCGATGATCGCCGGCATTACCCGCCAGATCATGCGCGACCATGTGATCGATCCGAAGCGCGTATACGTCGCGGGTCTGTCGGCCGGCGGGGCCGCCGCCGCCATCATGGGCGCAACGTATAGCGACCTGTACGCGGCCGTCGGTATTCATTCAGGCCTCGCGTGTGGAGCCGCGAGCGATCTCCCCTCCGCGTTCGTGGCCATGCGGCAGGGAGGCGGCTCCAGGGCAATTGCGGACGGCATAACTTCTGTGCCGACCATCGTTTTCCATGGCGATCGTGACACTACGGTGCATCCAAAGAATGGCGATCAGATTATCGAGCAGTCCGCCGGGGCAACGAGACCGACGACGAAGGTACTTCGCGGACGCGTACCCCACGGCCATGCCTATACTCGCACCGTCCTGATTGACGGGGCCGGTCGGGCGATATCCGAACACTGGAACATCGACGGCGCCGGACACGCGTGGTCAGGCGGCAGCCCCGCCGGGTCCTACACTGATCCGCAAGGACCGGATGCGACGAGGGAAATGCTGCGCTTCTTCCTCGAGCATTCGCTCGGTGGATAGTCTGGCTTGTTCTCAGACTGACGCCGTTGAGCATGGGTCAGGAAGATCGCCAGTTAGACGTTTGTTGGTTGGAGTTGCTACCCAAAATCATCGTCGACCTCGTAGAACGTGCGATTGATGCGGGACTCCAACGATGCACGGGTTTGGAACGCTACGTCACAAAGCCTGTTGTCCTTTCAGAAATGACCGTTTTGGTCGCACCCCCATTTTCGTGGAGCGTCAGATGAGCAAACGCAAACCGGCGACAGCGCCAAAGCGCGCCCGCAATCCGAAAATGGCCGCGCGGGCCCAACGGAACAAGCAGGCCATTGTTAGAAGCCCGAAAGAGAATTTACTTCACTCTGCTGCGGCAGTCTCGGTCGAACCGCCTCCTGAGCTTCATGATGATCCTAAACACGAGGTTTCTATCATTGAGCCTCGGGTGGATACCTTACCAGGTGACCTCAGTCAGAGAATGACGGATAGCGATCCAACGAAAGGCTTTGCTTTAGCGACGGCAAACATACAGGCGTATCAAGCGAAGCTTCTTGAGATAGCCGGGGCCAACGCGCAATTTGCTTTTGAATTCGGCCTTAGACTTGCGACGATCAGGTCACCAACTGAATTTTTCGGCGTCATTACGGAATTTACAAGCAGACGGGTCGATATGTTCGCGCAGCATTCGAAAGAACTGGCGGCATATCCGTTCTGGCGCATCAAGCCGCCCCGAGAGCTCACGGCTCTGCCGGGACGATAACTGCAAGCCGTACCCGCTGCGGCAAAGCTTGTCGTTCTGATCCTCGGCGGCGACAAGGCGCTGCCCCAGGAACGCCGGCCTCTCCATCGTCGCGCAATGACCGCGCGCTGCGCATCATGTTCCCGATGATCTCGGAGGTCGCCGAATTCAACAGGAGGCCCGCCGGTTCACGCTGGCGGGCCTTGGTGACTAAACCCGGCAAGGTGTATCCTTCCAAAGGGGCGGGCGGAGCTTGATTCGTCATGCTGGAAGCCATTCTCCTATTGCTGGGAATTGGGGCCGCAGCTCTCCTGCTGATCGCGTTTTGGGGACTGCATCGCCACGTATAGGCACAAAAAAAGCTCAGAGGCGTATCTGGCGGATCAGAAGCTCGCATGCCCGCCGCGTTTGGGGGCTACCTTCAGCTGCAAGCCCATAGCCGTGAGTACCCCCAGGACGGTAGAAAAATTCGGAAGCTGTTCGTTGCCGAAAGCACGATAAATGCTCGTACGCTGCAGCTCGGCCTTTTTCGAGATTTCTGAAATGTTGAAATCTTTGAGGGCCTGTCCGATCGCCCTGGAGATTGTGTGAGGTTCGGCCGAGGCGAATGCTTGGTTCAGCTCATCGGCGAGCTGCGAAGGTGTGACTGGTCGGTAGGTCTTCGTCACTCGAGCCTCCCAACGCACAAGGCCGGCTCAAAGAGCCGGCCTTGTTCGTTTGCATAATGCTAATCAGTACCTCGCGACGAGAGGGCCGCCGAACCGATAGTTCAGGCGCACGAGACCCATATCGACATCTTGGCTGATGCGATTAGTCTGAAATAACAACCCGGTCCCAGGGACCGTGAGGTCTCTCGTCTGATGGCCGAGGAAGATGTGATCGTACTCAACACCGACCGACCAGTTCGGCGCAAAGCCAAACTCAAGGCCGGCGCCAACTGTGGCCCCCCAGCGCGTGTCGCGACCTGAGGCTAGCAATGTGCCAGCACCGGGAGTGCCGGGAGCAGCGTAGATGTCAAACTTATCGCCGACCACAGCCGCGCCACCCTTCACGTAGAGCAGAACGCTGTTCCAGGCGTAGCCCACCTGACCCGTGATGAGACCGAAGGAATCGATCCGTGACCGATTGCGGTCGCCCGTGACCAGAGCGCTACCCGGGAACAGGAGGCTGATGTTGTCGCCGGAGAAGTCGGCCCAGTTGCCCTGGCCTTCAAGACCGAACACCCAACTTGCTGACTGCCAGCGATAGCCGACCTGACCACCGATCGTGCCGCCAGTCGCGTTGTGACAGCCTTCACCGACGAGGGTGCCGGTAACTGGCGTGACAAAGTCCCAGCAGCTGTGCGCGGAGCCGCCGCCACCGTTGATACCAATGTAGAAGCCGCTCCAGTCGTAGATGGCGGCGACCATCGGCGCCGGGGCCTTGGTGTACGGCCGGGCGGCCAGATCCGCCGCACTGGCGGGAGCCGCCAGAGCGAGAGCCAATGTTCCGGCCGCAGCCGCAAGAACCTTCTTCATGCGAGTATCTCCCCAGAGTAACGAGTTCAATGAATTGGCGCGTTCGCCCACCTGCCTGACAAAGAGTAAGTCGATGGTTGATAATTGCTGTAGCCCGCGTGCCACACTCGTTGCCAAAGGTTGGCCGAAATTCTCAACGTTTACAGATGGTTGAGTGGAACTAAACGCACGTTAGCGTGCGTATGATGTCGAGAGTGCCAAGAGTATCCGGGCCCGTGGAATATGTGAGACCACATTGCCTTGCGCAGACTCGGCGGCAGCTGGCGCAAATCTTCGCCGCCGAGCGCGAGAACGTCGAATGCGTAGAGCTGCACCTCGTTGTCGTGCCAGCGCGAATGCTGCGCGTTGAAGTCGGACACGCCGTCGACGCCGTGCACCACAGCCCCGCCGTCGATGACGAATTGCTGCTCGCGGTTCTTCAACGCGGCTTGGACGATCCAGAAGAAGCGCGTGGTCCGGTCGTGGCCGTTGCGGGTGAATAGCCGGGCGGTCTTGCCGTTGCGCTCGACGCGCAAGCGGTAGGCGTCATCTTTGATTTCAGTCGGGGCCATCAGGCACCGCCTTGGCGGCGGTGGCCAGGCAGAACTCGAACGCGCGGTGCATGCGAACGGGATAGTCACGCGGCTGCGAATATGCGAATCTCGCTAGCGTTTCAGCATCGGAATTCGTCAGTGAGGAACCGATGACAATTGCATTGCCGTACCTTGGAATTGCGCTCTGCTGCTCGATCGCGCTCTGGTTGGTGAGCCAGGTGCTGTAGGGTGTGGAACATCGCGACAGCGGCAGCGACGCTACTTGTGGCGTTTGCTGCAACTCGCGCATATGCCGCTGACATAGGTTATCTGGCTCCCCCCGGAGTCGCTGCAAACGAGTTTCCCTCACCGCAGCGCCCTGTCGCACGGATTGTCAGCCCACGCCGCGCCTCCGAAGAGCACCGCGACGCTCTCAATGAGGCCGGCCAGATCGCACGTGTTCTTGAACTGAAACCTGGCATGACAGTCGGCGACATTGGTGCGGGCAGTGGCTACCACACGGTTAGACTCTCGTACCTCGTCGCACCCGCCGGCTCTGTCGTTGCACAGGACGTCACGCGGGATTACCTCATAGAACTCGCCAGGCGAACAAAACTCCTGAAGTTGACGAACGTGCAATTCGCGCTCGGCGAACCACACGACCCGCGTCTGCCCGCTTCCTCGCTGGATGCCGCAATCCTCGTGCACATGTATCACGAGATAGCCCAACCCTATGCCTTCCTCTACAATCTCGCGCCCGCCTTGAAGCAGGGTGCACGGGTCGGAATTGTCGACCTTGAGCTTCCGACGTCGAAGCATGGCACGCCAATTGAGCTCCTGCGCTGCGAATTGACCGCCGTCGGCTATCGCGAGGTCGCCACATATAAGCTCGAAGGGGACGGAGGGTACCTCGCAGTATTCTCTCCGCCGGAGGTCGCGGGTCGAAAATCTCCCCGCGACATCGTTGCTTGCAGGGATCCCGCCGGCACTCGCTGACACCACGCCCGCCGCCCGGCCTATTCTTTTCGCGCCAGGGAGCGCGTCGCCAGCAAGGACGATCGCGATCGGAAGCGGTTAGCCGAGCGCCCGACCGACGCGATTGACCCAAAACGGCCGTTGACCCAGGACCAGCCCATCCTGTCTACTCAACTGAGTGGTGGCAGCGTGTAAGACAATGCTGACGCAAATTTACGAAGTCGCGACACCTGCGGAAGCCGAGGCGATATCGGTAATCGGCGTGGATCATGTCGGCGTGCTCGTCGGCGATGGAGCCTTCCCCCGGGAGCTTCCGGTTCAGAAGGCGTTAGCGGTTATGAAGATGGTGCGGGCGCCGTCCGTAGTTTCCGCGCTGTTCCTTTCGGCGGATGTCGCTCTTATCGAACGGATGGCGAGAGAGCTTGATCCGCCCATTGTTCATCTTGGCGCATCCAGCGAATTGCTTACGCCTGATCTTGTCGTGGCGCTGCGAAAGTCCCTGCCGAAGACCAAATTCATGCGCAGCGTACCTGTCACGGGACCTGAGGCAGTAGGCGTGGCGCAAGCTTATGATGGGGTTGTCGATTGGATCCTGCTCGACAGTCATCGGACAGGTGATGTGCAAATCGGCGCGCAAGGGGTGACGCACGACTGGAGCATCAGTCGAACGATAGTGGAGAGTGTTCGCACCCCGGTCATACTTGCTGGTGGCCTCGGACCGGACAATGTCAAGGAAGCTATTCGGTCGGTGCGACCGGCCGGCGTTGATTCGAAAACAAGAACGGATCGAGAGGGCACTCACTCAAAAGACCTGAGGAAGGTAGAAGCCTTCTATCGCGCTGCGACGAGCGGTTAGATCGCACCTCTCTTCTTGGCCCATCGCGTCAGATCTGACCCGGAACAGCAATCGCAATGCGCCCAATGCGCCAACGCCCACCTTCCTAGCGGCAAACGCGCGCTCTGCGTCTGGCACGTTTTTAGCTTGTTTTGGTGCGGGGCTGGCGCGGCAGCTCCCCGCTCGACGGCCTAGACCACCAGACAGGGGCGGGGAGCTTGCCGAGGTTGCTTTCAATCTTCCCGCCAACCGAGGCGGCCTTACGGGGTTACCAGTTGTTGCTCCAAGCACCTGTCTGCGACGCTGTCTAATTCTCGAATTACGAAATACTCTTGAAACAATGAGTCGCCATAGTCACCGGTATTTTTGAGGAACTTTGCCACCACTCTGTTTCATTTCGATCGGTCTCTTTGCGAGGCGCAACCATGGATTTGAGAACAAATAGGATTGAAGTCGGCGCGCGTTTTAAGCTCAGCGAAATCGGAAAAATTCGTTGCCCAGACCTGGCTGACAAGGTTGGCGTCGTTGTCGCCCTAGGCCAACGTACAACCGGCATCACCGTTCTGTTCGATGGTGCCCAACGACCAACCGTTTTGCATAGGGATTACATCAGACCCAGCTCTGATGAGGATTAACGGATCGCTCCGTTCCGGCACTCGGGCCATCCTGATGAGGTACCCAAAAGGGGTCGTCAGAATAGCCGGCGCGTCTTGATTCGCTTCCTGGACAGTCGCAAACTGCCCGCAGGGGCTCGTTACGCAGTTCTTCTACTTTCCCTGCTTCAGTCAGTTTGCAATCTCCACCAGGTCACCTCAGACGGGGGGCGCGACTCATGGAAATATTCCGTGCTGAGAAGATTTGCGTTGTCGAGGACAACTCAACCAGAACGTGCCGCATCTGCGGCAAGAAAATGAAGCTTGTCCGAGCGGTGGTGGACTCTGAGAGCGGAGCCATTACTCGCATGTTCGAATGCGGCTGCGGCAAGCGCGTCTGGGACGACTGAGGCGCGCAACCGGTAGTGGCTGATGACGCATTGCCGCCGGCTGATGCGGTAGAGTGGTACAGGGCGGTCTTCGCGTCCTTTTTTAATTCCCCAAGCTTCGCGGAGCGAAAGGTTGGAGCGGAGTTCTCTCCTATGCTCAGTCCTAGCTTTCCAACGTTCTTGTAGGCGTCCACTCTCCAGACGTCGTTCCACCTACCTCAAATACCCCACCACCATCCTCGTCGTCTCGTCCACCAGCGTCCGCACCGTCTTCTCCGACAGCATCTCGGCGTGGTTCAGCACCGTGTTGTGCGCGACGGCCTCGATGGCGCTGACGCAGATGAAGGTGGCAAGGGCCGGGTCGATCTTGCGCATCTCGTTGCGGCGGCTTTCGAGATAGGCGCGGACGAGGGTGTGGACCTCGCGGTTGAAGGCCTCGACGTCCTTGAGCTGGCCGGTGCGCGGGATCTGCTCGGCGAGCACCCGATGGAGTTTCGGATCGATGCGGTGGGCCTCGATCGCGACGCTCACGAGTTTTCGCACCGCCTTCTCGATCGGCATGTCGGCGACCTCGGTCAGCGCTGAGCGGACGATGCCCATGATCTCCTCGTTGTGGCGGTCGATCACGGCGGCGACGAGGGCCTCCTTGCCCGGAAAATATTGGTAGAGCGAGCCGACGCTGACGCCGGCGACTTCGGCGATCCGGTTGGTGCTCGCCTTCTCAAAACCTTCGCGGACCAGAATGCGAGCGGTTGCCTCGACCAGTGCGTCGACGGTGGCGCGGGACCTCTTCTGGGAGGCGTTTTTCCGGGGTTTTGTCGGTGGTTTGCGCGCCATGGGCCAGCGGTCCGAATGCGAGTAGGAAAAGCGAGTGAATGCTCGCATTATATCCGCAAGTGGCGACGGGTCGGCAAGCGTCTTTGCCGCCGCGTCGGGAGAGCCCGGAGGGGAGGTGGCCAATGAGCGTTGCGAAGATCGTGTCGGCGTTGCAGATTTGCCCTGGCGGCCGCGCGCTAGATGCGCCGCCGCAGCGTGATCCCGCGCCGAGCTTGCAGAGCCGTTGCTTCAACGTGCTGCTCAGGCTGCTTCCGTTCAAGAAGCAGCTCGCATCCGCCGAGGCGGTGCAGGCGCATGTGCACAAGCGCGCCTTGCAGCCGGCCTCGCATGAGCCGACGGGGCTCGGCCGCGGTGTCGAGGTGACGCTGACCAGGATGGGCGGATGGCCGGTCTATTACACCGCGCCGTCTTCCGGCCATGAGGGCTGCAACTACGTCATGTTCCTGCATGGCGGTGGCTTCATCAACGAGATCGTGCCGGCGCATTGGCGGCTCATTGGTCAGATGACGCGCGAGGCGCGCGTCGTTTGCGTCGTGCCGATCTATCCGCTCGCGCCGCGCGTCACCGCGAAGGACGTCGTGCCGGCGACGGCCGAGCTGTTGCGGATGCTGCTGGAAGATGCCGGGCCTGCAAAGGTCACGGTGGTCGGCAATTCGGCCGGCGCGGGCCTGGCGCTCGCCGCCTGCCAGTGGCTGCGTGATCGCGGACATCGGCAGCCGAACCTGATGGTGCTGATCTCGCCCGCCGCGGATGCGTCGGTCAGCCGTCCGGAGCAGGTCGAGATCGCGGCGCGCGATCCGATGCAGGACATTCCGGGGATACTCGAGGCGGGGCGCCTCTATGCCGGCGAGCTCGATGTCGGCCATCCCTTCGTCAGCCCGCTCAACGGCGCGTTCCGTTCGCTGCCGCCAATGACGATCTTCGCAGGGACTCGCGATCTGCTCTACCCCGACAGCGTCGATCTTGCGGAGCGGGCGAGGGCGGTTGGTGTGCCGGTCGAGCTGCATCTGCTCCGCAACCAGCCGCACAATTATGCGCTGATGCCGACGCCGGAGGGGCGAAAGGCGCGCGCGATCATCTTGCGTGCGATTGCTTGAGGGAAGAGCGTGACGATAGTCACAAAGCGCGCCGCCGCGATGGGTCTGGCGCCAGCGGTGCCCGCGCAGAGGAGAAAGGTGGCCCCCGGGGCGTTTCCTCAGTCGTCTTGATATCAGTAGTTTTGCGGGGCCTTAGGCGTGGCCCTTGATCTCGTAGTGACCCGGCACGCATTTGTAGCGCTCGAGGCGCCAGTTGGCGTGATAGATCGGATGCTCGCCCATCCACTTCGCCAAGGGTGCCTGTGCGCCGATTGCACACTGCATCATCGACATTTCGGGCGTCATGTTGCTGTCGGTCACGATTTCCTCGACGCAAGCGCCCGAGGCAGATGCACCAAGCCGGCAGAGCACGGCAACGACGGTCACGAACATTCCTGTCACCTCATCGGTAGTTTCTGACCACGAAGAGGATGCAAGCGGAGTGCCAGAGCCTGTGACACAAACAACACGCTGACCTGGCCGACTCGACCCAGCGTCCACCCCCATTTGATGATTCGGATTGTAAAAAAAATGCCCCTAACCCGAAGCCGGACAAATACGGGAACCGGAGGGGGTGATCACAGGAATGTTGGATTCTGCGGGGCTGCGCCGCGCGGGCGGCCCTTCACAGGGCTTGCACAGCCAATAGGCTTCGAAGCGGGCGGATACTCGTCAAAAGAGCGGGACCGCCACAAGGGTTATGGAAACGCGAGGGCAGAACATGAAGGTACGTCCGACCGGCGTGATCCCGCCGATGACGACGCCGTTCCGGAAAGACGGCGAGATCGACTTTGGGCTCGTGGCGCCCCAGGTCGACTGGATGATCGGCGCCGGCGCACACGGCGTCGCCGCCGGCGGTTCGACCGGCGAGGGGCGCACGCTCGATCACGAGGAATATCGCGACCTGATGGCCGCGACGGTCGAGGCGGGAAGGGGCGCATTCCCGTGATCGCCGGCATCCTCGTGGACTCCACGCGCGATGCGATCCGCCGCGGCAAGCTGGTTCGCGACATGAATGTCGCCGCGCTCCAGGTCACGCCGGTGCACTATTTGTTCGAGCCGAACGAGGAGGCGCTCGGTGCGTTGAACGGGCCGTGCGTCGAAGCGGCCGAATAGTCCGTCCGCCGAAATAACGATGGCGAAGGTGGCAGCGCCGATCCGCTTTTACCTGCGGATGCGGCGCTGCTACATTTTGCGCGCGCTGCGATGAGCGGCGCTAAAGCGCGATGAGATTGGGATGAATCGTCATCGCGCTTTAGGTTATTGTTTGAGCATGATCTCTTCGGAAAACCGCTTCACACTTTGCGCTAACGCGGCCCTCCGGGTCCGGATCATGCTCTGAAGAAACATACCGACAAGGGAGGGGCCGAAAGTCCCATGAAGGATTTTGCAGGAAAGATCGCGGTCATCACCGGCGGCGGCACGGGAATGGGACGCGAGCTCGCGCGACAGCTCGTGGCCGAAGGCTGCAATGTCGCAATGTGCGACGTCTCGGAGGCCGCAATGGCCGAGACCAAGCGGCTCTGCGAGGTCGAGAAGCTGCCGCAGGGCCTGCGCGTCACGACGCATGTTGCCGATGTCGCGATCGAGGATCACCTGAAGCGCTTTCGCGACGAGCTCGCCGAGCAGCAGAAGACCGACAAGATTCATCTGCTGTTCAACAATGCCGGCATCGGTGGCGGCGGCAGCCTGTTCACCAACACGCGCGAGCAGTGGGAGCGCACCTTCAACATCTGCTGGGGCGGGGTCTATCTCGGCGTGCGCACCTTCCTGCCGATGCTGGTGGCGGCGGACGAGGCCCACATCGTCAACACCGCGAGCGTCAACGGCTTCTGGGCCTCGATCGGCATGGGACAGGCGCACACCGCCTACAGCTCGGCCAAGTTTGCGGTGAAGGGATTTACCGAAGCGCTGATCAACGACCTCCGCCTGCATGCCCCGCACGTCAAATGCTCGGTGGTGATGCCCGGCCATATCGGCACCTCGATCGTCTCCAATTCGCGCAAGGTGCAGAGCGCGGACGGGTCGGAGCGGCTCAACGCCGACGAGGTCGCGCTGACCCGCAAGCGCATGGTCGCGGCCGGCGTGCCGGATGCCGACAAGATGTCGGACGAGGACATCCAGGCGGCGTTCGCCGAGCGGGCCCGCAGCTTCCTGGAGGATGCTCCGACGACGGCTGCGCGGGCCGCGAAGATCATCCTCGACGGGGTCAAGGCGGAGCGCTGGCGCATCCTCGTGGGCGAGGACGCCAAACGCCTCGACGAGCGCGTGCGCGCGACGCCCGAGCAGGCCTATGACCGCGCCTTCTACGAGAGCTTTACGCAGGAGGTCGGCTGGCGGCTCGGCTGAGTCTACTTCGCTGTTGTGACCAGCGAGGCGCGGATATGGGTATGATGATCATCATGGCAAGAGGTGCGCAGGTCATTTGACGTGCCAGCTCTTGCCAATATTCGCGGCCTCATGACGAATTGGAATGTCACGCATGCGGCGCGGCGCATCGTTCAATAATCGTTCAAGCGATGGTGATCTCAAACACCTGTAATGGCGCGCACGGCGGCTTGGTTGGCGAACCAAAATAGTTTAGTGAATCAGGGGTAACGCGATGATAGAGCGTAGCTCCGATGATACCCGCATGCCTCTCCGACGACTGGTCCCTTTGCCCGGAGAGAGAGGACATCTCCGCTGAATTCACGCGGCTCCTGACCGCAGCCCAGGAGGGCGGCGCCACGATCGCGGAATGCCTGATGATCGCGCGGCAGCTCAAGCGGGGCGACGAGCAATCCTGGCACCGCGAGTGGAAGCGGCTTGCGCAGGCCAACCGGCACCGCGCCGGGGCCGCGTTCGCGGAGGGCCACATGGCGACCGCGCAGCGCAACTGGCTGCGGGCGTTGAACTACTACGGTGCAGCGGCAATGCCGCTCGATCAGGCCGACGAGCGGCGCTGGGTTGCGGTGCTGGCGATGCAGGAATGCGCCCGCCGCTACCTCACGGCGCGCGCACCGGCCGGCGAGGTCGTGACAATTCCCTGGGTCGACGATCATGCGTTGCAGGGCTACTTCCTGCCTGCGGCGTCGGCGGGCGGACGGGCGCCGACCGTGATCTGCATCGGCGAGCCGGGACACCGCAAGGAGGAATTCCTGTTCAAGCTCGCACCGCATGCGCGCGAGCGCGGACTGTCGATGCTCGCGCTGGACCTGCTCGGCGACCAGCGCGACGATTATACCGATACACTCCTGCAGCGCCGCGATCTCGAGAGCTCGATCGCGAGCGTCATGGATTATCTGGAAACGCGCGGCGACGTCGATTTCGATCGCGTCGCCATCGTGGCGGACGGGTGGGGATCCTCATTCGTGGCGCGCGCGGTGTTGCAGGAGCCGCGGCTCGCCGCCGCCGTCTGCGATGGCGGCCTGTGGGATCTGCACGAACGATCGTTCTTCGCCAGCCGCTTCGCGATGAGCGACCTCAGCATCGTCCCGGTGCCGCATGCGCCGCTGATGGCCTCCAGTGCCGACTGTCCGGTGCTGATCACGCTCGGCGAGGATGGCTGGCTCAAGGCCGACCGGGCGCGTCAGATCGTCCAGAAATCCCGGCTCGGCAGCTCCGATATCGTGTTGAAGGTGTTCACCGCGGCGGAGACCGGCGCGGCGCAGGCCCATGCGGACAATCCGAGTCTCGCCAACGAATACATCTTCGACTGGCTGGAATCGCGGCTCGGCGCCGCCGGTCGGCGGAGCTGAGCGCGGCCTCGCGTCTCAGAAGTCGAGCGATATCCTGACGCAGGCCTTTTCGAGCCGGTTCTTGAGCGTCGCGAGCTTGGTGGTGAATTCCGTCAGCTCGTTCTCGTCGAACTCCTGGAAGACGAACTCGCGAATCGTCTTGTACTGCTCGTTGAGGCTCGCGATGTGCTTCTGGGTCTTGTCGACCAGTGACAGCCGCACGACCCGGGCGTCGATCGGCGAGGGCCGCCGGCGGAGCAGGCCCTTCTTCTCGAGCAGCTTGGACTGGGTGGTGACGAACGAGGGATCGACGTGGAGCAACTTGGAGACCACGTTGACCGGTACGCCGTCGTCCTTGTCGAGGTCGGAGATCGCCATCAGGATCAGCCATTGCGGGCCGCTGATGCCGAGCGTCCTCGCCCAGAACTGACGCAGCTCCTCTAGATACATGTTGATCGACGATATCTCCCAGGTGAAGCGCCTGATGAGATCCAGGTTGCCGATGGGGCGCAGGCGCGCTCCTTCTTTCCTCGTCGCGGACACAGCGTCACTCCCGTGAACTGATTCTTCAGGCCAGTGTTCGTGGAAGGCCATAGTCCACGCAAGCCTGCTCTGACGCAAGTGCAGAGCAGGGTAATTTTGTCACTAAAATTACAAAGATGAGCAGGTCAGCATATTTGGTCCGCCCGGGTGTGGCGCCCGGGGCACAGGTTTAGTGAAACTACAAAGCTTACCAAATAAACTATTTTAATTAGTGTAATGGCGCAGGCATAGTGGTGCGCGACGGTGGGGGGTACTCGATCGTCCCGTTGCAGGTGGTTCGCTCACGTCCCTCGCGTCGAATGCGGGTGTGTCCGAAAGCGCAAAGCGGCCGAGCGGATTTGAAAAGACGGGGATCTGGGGGGCCTCACGGTCCGGTCTCCGTAAAATGAGCAACTTGGAGGTTTTATATGAAAGTGGTGAAGAGCCTTTTGCTCGGCACTGCGGCGGGTCTGATCGCCGTCGGTGGAGCCCAGGCGGCCGATCTTCCGGTCAAGGCCAAGGCGGTCGAGTACGTCAAGATCTGCACGCTCTATGGCGCGGGCTTCTACTACATCCCGGGCAGCGACACCTGCATCAAGCTCGGCGGCTATCTGCGTGCCGAAGTGGCGCTCAATGCCGGCGGCAACTACAGTGCCCAGTACAACGGCGTGTTCGCGGCCAACAACCGGCTGACCAACTACTACTCGATGCGCGCTCGTGAAGATCTCAACATCGACACGCGCACCGCAACGGAATACGGCGTCGTCCGCACCTATTTCGATGCGGTCTTCACCTGGACGACCGGCAACTATGGCGGCACCGGTTCGGGCACGGGCGCGACCCAGTACAGCGGCACGATCGGCCTCAATGCCGCGGGGACCGGTCTCACGGGCTCGGGCGGCGGCAACGTCAACGGCACCGACGGCAACCTCTCGGGCGGCGCCCTCGGCGTCTACTACGCGTTCATCCAGTTCGCCGGCTTCACGATGGGTAAGGCGGTGTCGCAGTTCGACGCGCCCTGGATCAACTATCCCGGCAACAACTTCGACCAATTGGTCGGCGGTAGCGGCACCACCAACGGTGTTACCCAGTTCACCTACACGGCCGATTTCGGCCAGGGTGTGACAGCCGCGTTCTCGGCGCAGGACCAGACCCAGGTCTTCCAGACCAACATCTGGAACACCGCCGGCATGTCCACGACCGGCGTCCTCGGCGGAGCCTACGGCTCGAACGATCTCGGCGGCACCCGGGCTCCCGACCTCGTGGGCATGGTCCGCGTCGATCAGGCTTGGGGCCTGTTCCAGGCGTCGGTCGCCGCGCACGACAACCATGTCGGCTACTACGGCGCGAGCGAAGTCACCGGCCATCCGGAAGACAAGTGGGGCTGGGCCGTTCAGCTCGCTCTCCAGATCAAGAACATCCCGACCGGCGCCGGCGACGTGATCAACCTCTCGGGCGTCTATACCGACGGTGCGAGCCGCTACAACTTCCAGGAGCTGGCCGCGACCAGCTACTCGATGTTCGGCAGCTCCAACGCGGCGTATCAGAGCATCGGCTTTGCCGGCGTGTCTGACGCGGTGTTCGGTCCGGGCGGCGGCCTCGAGCTGACCAAGACCTACGGCTTCCGTGGTGCCTACACCCACAACTGGAGCCCGTACTGGAACACGGCGCTCTACGGCGCGTGGGCTGCGGTCAACTACAGCGGCACGGCCAAGGGCCTGATCTGCGGCAGCGCCGCGTTCGCCACCCTGACCGGCACCTGCAATCCGGACTTCAACATCGGCCAGGTCGGCGTCATCACCCGCTGGACGCCGGTGAAGAACCTGACCTTCTCGGCTGACTTCACCTACAGCCATCTCGACCAGAAGTACTCGGGCGTGATCACGACCCCGGCGCTCACGGGCGTTGCCAAGCCTGCGGCAACCTATGAGCTGAAGGATCAGGACACCTACAGCCTGCTGCTGCGCGCCCAGCGCAACTGGTAAGCTTCAGGGCTTTCGGATCTGACGCAGCCCCGGCGGGACACCGCCGGGGCTTTCTGCTGGGCCTTCGGAAAATCCGGCAGCCTGTGCAGGCGACGAAGACGAGCCATGCGATTCGATCGCCTCAAACTTATTTACTTACCTGAGTTACTAAGCTATATAGCTTTCAGCCAAATACGAAAGTTGCGGCTCTTAGCTTCACGCTAAGCCTCCAGAAACCTCCGGTGATGCCCCGCCGGAGGTTTTTCGTTTTTGGGACGTGCGGCCTCAGCCGCGCATCATGCGGGCGCGCGAGTTCGGCCGGTAGGCGAGGCGGCTGTGGCCGGCGCAATACGACTGGCCGTCGGGCGCAGTATTGCCGCAGAAGCAGAAATCGTCTTCACCCGGCGTCGAGATCGGCCAGCGGCAGCGGTTCTCGGACAGCTCCAGCAGCGAGCAGCGATTGGCGTCGTCGATTGGACCGGCGACCACGGGCGCGTCGGTCTCGCCGTAGATGGTGGCGAGCATCTCGTATTGCAGCCGCGGCACGGCTCTCCTCGTACGCGGCGGCGCAAGGCTCCGCTCGAGCCTGCGGTCTTCGACCGCGCGGCTGCGCGTCAGATTGAGCCGGGACAGCTTGCCGATCACCGCGTTGCGGCTGACGCCGATGTCGGCGGCGATCTCGCGGCAGGAGAGGCCGGCCTCGAAATGTTGCTTCAGAAGTTCAATTCGTTCGTCAGTCCAGGTTGGTGAGAGAACAGGCATTTGTAACGGTCCCAGGTTGCAGATGTCGGCCATCCGCCTCTCGAGATCCGTCCGCCTCACGCCCGGCGCGCGCTCACGTCCTGCCATTGTCGCGAATCGACAAAAGCCCGTCCTTGATGGCGAGACGGATGCCTTCCTCGATCAATGTCCGTGCGACGCCGGGAACGCTGGTGCCGTGGGTGCCCTGTCTCACCAGTTTTTCCAGATAGGTGATGGTCGAGAGCGCCAAGGTTACGGGAATGCGGTCAGTCTCGGCTTTTTCGGTGGCCATGGCCCGAACGCTAGCCTCTTACTCGGGTACATAAAAGTAACGATTAAGACTCTATTTAGGTTCGGGGCCGGAAGTCAAATCCGGACTGAATCGGCGTTTCAGCTCATTGGAATCGCTTGAGAAATTGGGCACGGCGCGGCGCGCCGCGCGGCAGACCGGGCGGCGGCGTGGCGTCAACGGGTCAGGGAAGGCGCCGGCGGCTCAGCCGTGCACGATCGCCTTTTCGATCATGCAATGGATGCCCTTGGAGCCGTTGACGGTCTGGGTCACCCGTAGATCGGCCGCCAGGCTGCACAGCGTGTAGGCGTCCTCGCGCGACAGGTTACGCGTCTCGCCGAGCAGCGCGATCATGTCGCGCAGCGCGCGCACCACGCACTGGTCGAGATCGGGGTCCATCGCCATGGTCATGTAGTGCGTCGGCGTCTCGGCACGGGGATAGTCGAGCCTGAGGTCCTTGCGCAGCGTCAGGCGGAAGCGGCCCTGGAGCGCGGTCTCGATCGCGGTGACGCATACCTCGCCGTCGCCCTGCACGCCATGGCCGTCGCCGCAGGAGAACAGCGCCCCCGGGACGAACACCGGCAGGTACAGTGTCGCACCGGCGCCGAGCTCCTTGTTGTCGAGATTGCCGCCCATGGCGCGCGGGACCAGCGAGGAGATACGGCCCCAGGCCGGCGGCGGCGAAACGCCCATCACGCCGAAGAACGGCTTCAGCGGCAGGTCGAGGCCCCAGGGCATGCGGCCGACCATTCGCGTCCGATCCAGCGGGATGTTGAGGATGCGCGTCTCGTGGAAATCGTCGGGCAGGGTGCCGGACAGCGGCCTGATCAGATTCCAGCCCCAGTCCTGCCGGAGCTGGACGTCGAGGATCTCGACCGCGAGCACGTCGCCGGGTTCGGCCCCCTCGACCGCGATCGGTCCGGTGAGGATGTGGCCGGGCAGCATGCGCTCACTCTTCGCGTGGACCTCGTGCATCTCCGGCGGAATGTGAAATTTGTCGCGGTCGGGCAGCACGTCCGGGCTGCCGCTGATGGTGTCGACCGTCACCTCGTCGCCGCTCTTGACCGTGAGGACGGGCTCGAGCGCGGCTTCGAAGAAGCCCCAATGGCAGGTTTCGGGGCTTGAATGCAGGTGATGATGGGTCATTTGCGGCCGTCCGTTCGGTTTGAACTGCTGTGCCCGGGCTTGACCGGGCGATCGATCCTCTTTCAAGAAGATTTAAGATGGACGGGCCGGTCAAGCCCGCGCATGACCCGATCATTCCAGCGAGGCTCCCCCTGTATTTCGTTCTTTCCAAGACCCTCGGCACGGCGCTGCTGCCGATCAATCTTCTGGTCGAGCTCGGAATCCTGTCGCTGGTGCTGATGCTGACGCGCTTTGCGGCGCTCGGCCGCAAGCTTGCGGTGACCACGCTGGTCCTGCTGGCGCTCGCCGCGTTCTCGCCGCTGGGCAACCTCCTGCTTTATCCGCTGGAGTCGCGCTTTCCGAAGTGGGACCCGTCGCGGGGCGCGCCCGACGGAATCATCGTGCTCGGCGGCTCCGTCGACACCGATCTGTCGGCCGCGCATCGCACGCCGGTGGTCGCGTCCGCAGCCGATCGCATGCTGGCACCGGCCGAGCTCGCGCGCCGCTTTCCGAATGCGCGCATCGTCTTCACCGGCGGCTCGGCGAACCTCGTCTCCACCGATGCGAAGGAGGCCGACTACTCCGCGCCGATCCTGGAAAGCCTCGGGATCCCGAAGGAGCGCCTGATCGTCGAGCGGGACTCGCGCAACACCTGGGAGAATGCGGTCTTCACCAAGCAATTGGTGTCGCCGAAGCCGGGCGAGCGCTGGCTCCTGGTGACGTCGGCTTTCCACATGCCGCGCGCGATGGGGATCTTTCACAAGGCCGGATTTGACGTCGAGGCCTATCCGGTGGACTGGCGAATGGGCGGGCGTGACGATCTCTTCGCGTTCACCCATATCGGCAAGGAGGGGCTCGGCAGGACCGACGTCGCCATGCGCGAATGGATCGGCCTGTTGACTTACCGTGTCATGGGCCGGACCGGCGAGTTGCTTCCGGGGCCGGGCAAGGACTAGAACGAGAGGCGCAAAACAAGAACACAGCACCGGCGCACGATCGCCGGCCCGGAGGACGCCATGCAGCAGCAGAGCGCTGAAAACATCGATTTTGCCGGCCTCGTCGCCGATCTCAACAGCCTGTTGCGGCTGAAGACCACGGTGATCGGCATGAAGCTGTTCGCACGCGCCGCGGACATGGAAGCGATCCCGAAAATCCGGCGGCCGAACGCGATCCACACCACCGACCAGGTCGTCAGCATGGCCGCGCGTCTGGGGTGGACCGTCGGCATCACCGCCGACGATCTCGTAGGTAGCCAGTGCCGCGCGGTGATTGGCCTTAGCCCCCAGGACGACAAATGGCTCGCCGGCGAAAATTACGTCGGGGTCTGGCACGGCACGGCGGAGGACGCGCGCAAGCGCCAGGAGGCGCTGGACGTGGTGCCGTTCGGGCACTATCAGGCGCTCGCGGTCAGCCCGCTCGCCAGCGGCCGGCTCGATCCGCCCGACATCTGCCTCGTCTATGCGACGCCCGGGCAGATGATCATCCTGATCAACGGGCTGCAATATACCGGCTACAAGAAGTTCGAATGGGGCGTGGTCGGGGAGACCGCTTGCGCGGATTCGTGGGGGCGGGCGCTCAAGACCGGGGAGCCCAGCCTGTCCTTGCCATGCTATGCCGAACGGCGCTATGGCGGCGTGCCGGACGAGGAGATGCTGATGGCCCTGAAGCCCTCGCATCTCGCCAAGGCGATCCTGGGCATGAAGGCGCTGGCGAAGAACGGCCTTCGCTATCCGATTCCGCCCTATGGCATTCAAAGCGACGTCCGTGCCGGCATGGGCGTGAGTTACGCGAAAAAGTAAAGGCCAGTCATGAGCTCTGCGAAATTCGACATCGTCGTCTACGGTGCGACCGGTTTCACCGGCCAGCTCGTCGCCGAATATCTGGCGGCGCACTACAAAGACGACAAGGCGCTGAAATGGGCGATGGCGGGCCGCAGCCTCGACAAGCTGAAATCGGTGCGCGAGGCGATCGGCGCGCCCGCGGATACGCCGCTGATCGTGGCAGATGCGTCCGATGCCGCCTCGCTGAAGGCAATGGTCGCGCAGACCAAGTCGGTGATCACGACGGTCGGTCCGTATCAAATCTATGGCGAAGAGCTGCTCGCGGCCTGCGTCGCTGGCGGCACGGATTACTTCGACCTCTGCGGCGAGCCCGTCTGGATGCGGCAGATGATCGACAAGTACGAGGCGGCGGCCAAGGCGAGCGGCGCGCGCATCGTGTTCTCCTGCGGCTATGATTCCGTGCCGTTCGAGCTCGGTACGTTCTTCGTCCAGGAGGAAGCCAAGCGCGTGTTCGGCGCAGCGGCTGCGCGCGTGAAGGGCCGCGTGCGCGACATGCGCGGGACGCTGTCGGGTGGCACCGCGGCGAGTGCGAAAGCGACCTTCGATGCTGTCGCAAAAGATCTCAGCCTTGTCGCCATTCTCAACGACCACTTCGCGCTGACGCCCGGGTTTGCCGGACCAAAGCAGCCGAAAGGCAACAAGGCGGCGTTCGAGGAGGATCTGCAATCCTGGGCCGCGCCGTTCATGATGGCGCTGATCAACACGCGCAACGTCCATCGCTCCAACATGCTGATGGGATTCCCTTACGGCCAGGAGTTCGTCTACGACGAGATGGTGTTGACCGGTCCCGGCGAGAAGGGCGAGGCCAATGCGAAGCGCGTGATGGCCGTCAACGCCGAAAAGACCGGTCCGAAGGCGCCGAAACCGGGTGAGGGGCCGTCGAAGGAAGAGCGGGAGAACGGTCTGTTCAATCTGCTCTATGTCGCGATCGCGCCTGACGGCCGCATGGTCCGCGCCGGCGTCACCGGCGACCGCGATCCCGGCTACGGCTCGACGTCCAAGATGATCTCGGAATGTGCGATCTGCATGCTGCGCGACACGCCGGACGTCGCTGCCGGCTTCTGGACCCCGGGCGCGGCGATGCAGCACAGGCTGATCAAGCGGCTGCAGGACCACGCTGGGCTGACGTTCGAGGTGGAGGGATAGGGCCGCATCACAGACGCTGTCATGCCCCGCGAAGGCGGGGCATCCAGTACGCCGCGGCTTCTCCGTATCTTATCGCTGTCTCTGGAATACTGGATCGCCCGCCTTCGCGGGCGATGACACCGTGTTCGGCGCTACACCGCCCGCGCATCATACGCGTACATGAACTCCATGCTCTTCGAGCCCAGCGGCAACAGCCATTTCAGCATCTGATTGCGCATCCACGCGCCGGTGGCGCTGAACTCGCGCTTGCTGTTGCCGTTGCGGCGGGCCATGGCGACGGTCTTTTCCGTGCGCGGGCGGCGCTCGGCTTCGAAGGCCTGGAAGGTGGTGCCGAGCTCCTGTCCGTCCTGCATCAGGCGCGCGAGCCGCATCGCGTCCTCCAGCGCGAGCGAGGCGCCCTGGCCGGCATGGGGGCTGGTCGCATGCGCGGCGTCGCCGATCAGCAGCGAGCGCTTGCGCGACCAGGTCGGCAAGGTCGCGACATCGAGCGTGTCGGTGACCACGATGTTCTCGGCCGCCTCGATGATGTCGGGGATCGGATCGTGCCAGCCGCGATGGAAGCCGCGCAGATGCTGCTTCAGTGTCGCCGCATCGAGCGCGCGGAACATCGCCGCGTCCATGCCGTGCGCGGGCTGCGTGCTCCACCACATCACGCCGTCGTTCGGATCCGGGCTGCAATAGCCGTAGCCGAAGAAGCCGCTCTGGCCGAACGTGGTCTCGACGTGCCGGCCGATCGGCCTGCCGTCGAGCACGGCGTGCGGCACGAAGCCGCCGAAGCCGATCAGGCCGGTGTCGAAGGGCCGGGGTCCGTCCGGCACCACCTGGCGTCGCGTGATTGAATGCACGCCGTCTGCGCCGATCAGGAAGTCGCCTTCGGCGGTGGTGCCGTCGGCAAAGTAGGCGATGATCGGCTGGTCGCCGCGGTCCTCGATCTTGATCAGGCGCTTCTCGAAATAGAGCGAGACGCAGGCGCACCAGGCCTTGTCGATCAGCATTTCGTTCAGCGTGGCGCGGCAGACGTTCACCGCGGGCTGGCCGAAGCGGCGCTGCATGTCGCGGTTGATCGAGCCGAGCTTTCGGCCTTCCTGCGAATAGAAGTCGAAGGCCTCCGCGACCGATCCGCGGCTGATCAGCTCGTTCGAAAGCCCGATCTCGTCCATCACATGCATGCCGTTCGGCGCGATCTGAAGGCCGCCGCCGATGCCCTTCGAATAGGGCCAGGCCTCGTAGATCGCGGACTCGATGCCGGCGCGGCGGAGCAGGATGGCGGCGACGGGCCCGGCGATGCCGGCGCCGATGATCAGGGCCTTGCGGGGACGGTTGGACATGGCTTGCTCCCGACGTTTCCGTGGTGCTAGGAGAAATTACGGTCGCTAAATCTCTTAGTGACTAAGATATATATCGACTAAGATATGAGGTCGGCCTTGTCAAGGACGAAGGCGCGCGCGGCGCTGTTGCAGGAGCTCGAGGAAGCGATGCGCCGGTCGTCCGCGCAGGGCGTGCTTTATGGCCAGACCGTTGCGAACGTTGCCGGAATTGCCAATTCCGACCTCGAATGCATGGACATCCTCTATCTCGAGGGACGCGTCACCGCGGGCCGGCTCGCCGAGGTGACAGGCCTCACGACGGGCGCCATCACCGGCGTGATCGACCGGCTCGAGAAGGCTGGCCTCGTGCGCCGCGAACGGGACGAGAAAGACCGCCGCAAGGTCTTCATCGCGGTCGTGCCGGAGGCGGCGATGAAGATCGGCCAGTTCTACGTGCCGATGCAGCAGGCGATGGAGAAGGTCTTCGGCGCCTATTCCGACGAGGAGCTGCGTCTTTTGCTGCGCTTCGCGACGGAGGGCTACAAGGGCGTGCTTGCCGCCACTGAAGCGCTGAAGAGCCTTCTCGACACGCCGCCGGAGAAGCGTCCCGATCTCAAGCTGAAGAAGCTTCGTCGCCAGCCCTAGTCTTATAGACTTGGGCAGCCGCGATCATGCCCCACATCGCGCCCAGCATCATCCAGAAGTGCCGCCAGTGGTCGGTGTCGATCACGAAGCTTTCGCCGACGGTGCCGACGAAGGCTGAAAACACGGCGAGATAGGCGCGCTGCCAGGGCACGCGGACGAAGATGTGCCGGAAGCCCGTGATCACCGTGGTGAAGACCAGCGCGGGATAGCACACGCCGGACAGCCAGCCGCCCGACATGAAGGCGTTGAGATAGGAGTTGTGGGTGTCCTCGGGGAAGAAACGGTGGAATTGCAGGGGGCCGATCCCGAATGGCAGATCGAGCGCCATCTCCGCACCCAGGATGTGCCGGCCGAACCGGCCGAAGCGGCCCTCGTCATAGCTCTGGTCGAAGCTGGCGCGCTGCTTGAACATCTCGGCGGTGGAATCGAACGACAGCAGCACCGCGATCAGCGCAACGCCCAGCACCGCGGCGACGATCGCCATGACGACGATGCGCGAGCGCTGCGCGTTGGTGCGGCTGGTCAGCACCATCAGCGCCAGCATGAAGGCTGAGGTCAGCACCAGTCCGCCCCAGGCGGCGCGGGAGAAGGCGAGCAGGATCGCCAGCGACATGATGCCGAAGGCGATGACGTTGCGGAAGGCCTTAGCCAGCTTGTCCGAGACCACGCTCTGGAGCGCGAACAGCGCCGGCAGGATCAGGAAGGCGCCGAGCACGTTCGGGTCCTTGAACGTGCCGCGCGCGCGCCCGTAGAGCGTGAGGAGGTCGTCTCCGCCGGGAATCAGGTGGAAGTAGCCGGCGACCGCCGACAGCGAGGCAATCATCGCGCCGACCACGAGGCCGCGGCGGAGCATATCGAGCCGGGCCGCGGTGTCCTCGGACGTGATCGTGGCGAAGAACACCACGGTCACCGCCATGTACCAGGAGGTTGCGATCCAGCTCACCACCTCGGGCTGATCGAACAGCGGGATCGCGCTGATGGTGTAGCCGACATTGAGCAGGACCAGCATCAGCAGCAGCGGCATCAGCGCGAGTCGCAGGCGCAGGCCGGTGGCGAAGAAGGTGACGGTGGCGAGCAGCGTCACGATCTCGTAGGGGCTGGGTTCGATGAAGACGATGGCGCCGGAGGCGCCGACCAGCCACACCAGCGCGCGCTGGAGGGCCAGCACGCCGGGCGCAGCGCGAACCGCTGCATTCATCTCCCCGGCTGTCGCCGCATACGCCATCACACGCTCACGCTACTCGTACACACAACTTCCGCCGTCATGCCCCGCCTAGTGCGCGCTTGCGCACGGGGGCGGGGCATCCAGTACTCCGCGCCGTCAGTGGCGACGTTCGCCGTCGGCGTTTACTGGATCGCCCGGTCAAGCCGGGCGATGACAGCGCGTTCTTGACGCAAACAACTCAATACGCGTTCTCGTTCTTGGTCAGCAGCGAGATCGGCGTTTTCAGGAGAATGACGAGGTCGAACAGCACCGACCAGTTCTCGATGTAGTAGAGGTCGAACTCGACGCGCTTCTGGATCTTCTCTTCATTGTCGATCTCGCCGCGCCAGCCGTTGATCTGGGCCCAGCCGGAAATGCCGGGCTTGACGCGGTGGCGGGCGAAATAGCCGTCGACGGCCTCGTCGAACAGGCGGCTCTGGAGCTTGCCCTGCACCGCATGCGGGCGCGGGCCGACCAGGGAGAGGTTGCCGGAGAAGACCACGTTGAAGAGCTGCGGCAGCTCGTCGAGGCTGGTCTTGCGGATGAAGCGGCCGACGCGGGTTACGCGTGGATCGTTCTTGGTCACGACCTTCGAGGCCGTCGGATCCGCCTGGTGATGGTACATCGAGCGGAACTTGTAGACGTCGATGCGCTCGTTGTTGAAGCCGAAGCGCTTCTGGCGGAACAGCACCGGGCCGGGGCTGTCGAGCTTCACCGCCAGCGCCACCAGTCCCATCACCGGCAGGGCTGCGAGCAGCGCGAGGCCGCCGACGACACGGTCGAACAGCCATTTCATCACGAGGTCCCAGTCGGTGATCGGCGCCTCGAACACGTCGAGCGTCGGCACTTCGCCGAGATAGGAATAGGAGCGGGGACGGAAGCGCAGCTTGTTGGTGTGGGCGGACAGGCGGATGTCGACCGGCAGCACCCAGAGCTTCTTCAGCATCTCCAGGATGCGCGTTTCCGCCGAGATCGGCAGCGCGAACAGCACGAGATCGACGCGGGTGCGGCGGGCGAACTCGACGATATCGTCGACCTTGCCGAGCTTGCGCGCGCCGGCGCAGGTGTCCAGCGCCCGGCTGTCGTTGCGGTCGTCGAACACGCCGAGCACGTGGATGTCGGAATCGTCCTGCGCCTTCAGTGCCTCCACCAGTTGCTCGCCGTTACTGTCGGAGCCGACGATGATGGTCCGGCGGTCGAGCCGGCCCTCGCGCCCCCAGGCGCGCACCAGCGAGCGCAGCACCAGGCGCTCGGCGATGAGCGCTGCGAGCCCGATGAAGTAGAAGGCGGCAAGCCACAGCCGCGATATTTCGCTGCCGAACTTGGCGAAGAAGGAGATGCCGATGAAGAGCAGGAAAACGAATGACCAGGACGAGATCATCCGCGTCATCTGCCGGAGTTGACCGCGGAACAGCTGCACCTGATAGATGTCGGCGGCCTGGAAGCAGACCACGGCGGCGACCGCGACGGCGAGGATCTCCGCCGGATATACCCAGCTGAAGCCGGAAAGCGGCATGACGTAGCCGACATAGACCGCGATGCCGACGAGGCTCAGCAGCGCGAAGTCCGCAAGGCGTACGATGCCGGTGATCACGATCGGCGAATAGGCGCGGGCGACCTTCTGGTTGACGACGTCGAGTGCAGCGGGCGAGAGCCGGCGGCGGCGCTCCACAAAGGGCTGGTCAGCCGGCTTGGCCGCGGCACTGGTCGCGGCATCGAGCATCGAGCGTGCGTTGAGCGGTTCCACGGGCGTCCACGTCCATTCCAAAAACCCGTGGCGCAGCCTTGCACCCCGGGCGAGCATCCCCCGGCACCTCGATTATCGGACAAATCGGAAGAATCTCTAAAGCGACCTTAAGGGTGGTTAATGATTGGCAAATGCGTCGCGATAACCCGCGATCACGCCGTCAACCATCGCCTGCTGGGAAAAATGCGCGGAGATGCGCTCGCGTAAGGAGGATGCGCGCTGCGCTGTCGCCTGCGGATCGTCGAGTGCGGCCGCAATCGCTTCCGCCATCGCCTCGGCGTTGCTTGCCGCGAACAGGGCCGGGCTCTCCGTGCCGAAGATTTCCGGAATGCCGCCGACGCGCGCGGCGATCATGGGAATGCCGGCCGCGCCCGCCTCGATCACCACATAGGGCATGGAATCGCCGCGCGAGGGAACGACCAGCAGCCGCCCTTTGGAGAAGCCGTAGCGTGCTTTGACGTGGCCGATGAAGCGGATCGCGCCGGAGAGGCCGAGCCTCTCGACCTGCGCCTTCAGCGCTGCCGTCTCCTCGCCGTCGCCGCCGAGCGTGAGGGTGACCTTCTTGCCGCCTTCGTGCAGGCGCGCCACGGCATCGACCAGCAGATCCGCGCCCTTGATGTGCCTGAACTCGCCGACATAGCAGAGGTCGGTGGCATCCTCGGTGGTGACAACAGGCTCGAATTCCTCCGGCGTCACGCCATTGAAGACGCAATGCACCACGCCCTTGGGTGTGCCGACGATGCGCTGATAGGTGTCGCGGGCAAACGCGCTCTCGAACAGGAACAGGTCCGTCGAGTCCATCAGCGAGCGTTCGAGCCGCGCATAGAACTCGCCCTTCAACGTGTTAAGCGGATAGTGCAGCGAGCCGCCATGGGGCGTGTAGATGCGGATGGTGTCATCGGAGCGCCGCCGCATGCGAATGAACGCGCCGGCCTTGGCGCCGTGGCCGTGCATGACATCGGGCTTGAGCTCCGCGATCAGGCGCCGCATCCGAAGCCACACCAGGAAATCGTCTGGCGACGGCTCGCGGCGGATCGCCATGCGGTGCACGCCGAGCTTCAGTCGCGGCGCGAGCTCGGCCAGCGCCTTGTCGGCGCGCTCGCCGCCGGTGAGGCGGTCGGCGAGAATCCCGACATGGTGGCCGCGATCGACCTGGCCGTTGGCGACGTCGAGGATGTGGCGGAAGATGCCGCCCACGGGGGCGCGCACGGCGTGCAGGATGCGAAGCGGCCGGTCGGGAGAGGGGGGCATGATCTGAACCAGCGCTCGACGGCGAATGCCGAACAATTTCCGAAATATCGAGACGGATTAAGAGGCCTCGTGGTTAACAAACGGTGACGGGCGCGCGTGTGCCCATCGCGGGATTAACGCGATTAACCCAGCGGCAACCTTAATGGAGTGTAATCGCCCCGGTTGAGGTAGCTTGGTGGCGTTGCCCTGCGGGAGTGTTCGATGCGTTTAGCGTTCTGGCGTGCCGGCAAGGACAAGGCGGTGGTCGAGCGGGCTGTTTCGAAGTCCAAAGCCGAAGCCAAGCCCGAAGCCAAGCCCGAAGCCACGCCCAAGGTCGAAGCAAGGCCTGCGCCTGCTGTCACCAGGCAGGCGTCCGGTGAATCCGGCGACATCGATCTGCACGCGCTCGGTGGCGCGCTCGCCCGCAAGCGCGGCTGGATCATCGTGCCGACGGTGCTGGCGCTGGTCGCGTCCGTCGCCGCCGTCAATCTCGTGACGCCGCGCTACAAGTCCGAGTCGCGCATCCTGATCGATGGTCGCGAGAACGTATTCCTGCGTCCGAGCAGCGACCGCAGCACCGAGGAGCGGCAGGCGCTCGACCCCGAGGCTGTCACCAGCCAGGTACAGCTCGTGCTGTCGCGCGATCTCGCGCGCGAGATCATCAAGAAGAACAAGCTTGCGGAGCGGCCCGAATTCGATCCGGTGCTGCAAGGCATTTCGCCGCTGAAGTCGCTTGCGGCGCTGGTCGGCATCGGCCGCGATCCGTTCTCGATGACGCCGGAAGAGCGGGTGCTCGACGCCTATTACGATCGCCTCCAGGCCTATGCCGTCGACAAGTCGCGCGTGATCGTGATCGAATTCCAGTCGGCTGACCCGGATCTCGCCGTGCGCGTCGCCAATTCGATCGCCGACGGCTATCTCGTGCTTCAGCAGAATGCGCGCCAGGACCAGGCGCGCAATGCCAGCCAATGGCTCGCGGGCGAGATCGAGAATCTGCGCAAGAAGGTTTCCGACGCCGAAGCCAAGGTCGAGGACTTCCGCTCCAAGTCGTCGCTGTTCGTCGGCACCAACAACACGACGCTGTCGAACCAGCAGATGGGCGAGGTCAATACCCAGCTCAACAACGCGCGCTCGATGAGGGCAGATGCGGAATCCAAGGCGCGGCTGATCAAGGAGATGCTTCAGAGCGGCAAGCCGATCGAGGCGTCCGAGGTGGTGAACTCCGAATTGATGCGGCGGCTGTCCGAGCAGCGGGTCACGCTGCGGGCGCAGCTCGCCGAACAGTCGTCCACGCTGCTCGGCAATCACCCGCGGATCAAGGAGCTGAAGGCGCAGCTCGGCGACCTCGACAACCAGATTCGCGACGAAGCGGCCAAGATCTCCCGCTCGCTCGAAAGCGATGCGCGCATCGCCGGTGGCCGGGTCGACGGCCTGACCACGAGCCTCGAGCAGCTCAAGAAGCAGGCGACCTCGACCAACGGCCAGGACGTCCAGCTCCGCGCGCTCGAGCGCGAGGCCAAGGCGCAGCGCGACTTGCTGGAAACGTATCTTGGCAAGTACCGCGAAGCGAGCACCCGCGAGAGCATCGATACGGCGCCGGCGGAAGGCCGCATCATCTCGCGCGCCGTCGTCTCGAACACGCCGGCCTATCCGAAGAAGCTTCCGATCGTGCTGATCGCAACCATCGCGACGTTGCTGCTCTCGTCCGGTGTCGTCGTCACCGGCGAGCTATTGCGCCAGACCGCGCCGCGCGCGGCGGCTGTCTTTGCTCCGGCGCAGCCGCAGGCACAGGCGGCGGTGCGTCAAGAACCATTCGTCCGGCCGATGGTCGAGCCGGTGGTCGAACCGGTCATGGACGAGCCCGCGCCGCTTCAGCCGGAGATGACGGCCGATGCCGATGTCTCCGAGTTTGCCGAGATCGAGCATCTGGCCGACAGGCTGCGCGCCGCGGCGGCAAAGAAGATCACGGTGCTCGGCACCGCGCCAGGCGAAGCCGTCACGCTGTCGGCGCTGACGCTGGCCCGGCACCTGGCGCGCGATGCGCGGGTGGTCGTGGTCGATCTCGCCGCGTCCTCGCCGACGATTGCCGCGGTGTCCGTCGATGCCTCGGCGCCCGGCCTTGCCGAGCTGATGCAGGGCGAAGCCTCGTTTGCGCAGGTGATCACAAGGGACAAGCTGTCGCGGCTGCATCTGGTCATGGCTGGTCGTCCCGGCTTCGATCGCAGCCTGCTGCAATCGCCGCGCGTGACGCTCGCGATCGACGCCTTGCTTCGCGCCTACGACCACGTGCTGCTCGACGCCGGCAGCGCCTCCGACCTGCCGGCAGAATTGCTGACCGCCAATGCCCGCGCCGTCGTGGTGCCCGATGCGTCAATGGAGCCGGATGCGCGCAGGCTGATGAGCGAGCAGCTCAAGGCCGTCGGCTTCAGCGAGGTGACGATGCTGAGCAGGCCGGTCCAGCCGTCGGATGCACGCGAGATGGGACCGCGCGTGGTCGCGGCTTAGTAGATTTTACCCTCTCCCCGTGTGGGAGAGGGTGGCTTCGCGAAAGCGAAGCCGGGTGAGACGGGTGAAGGGTCACTCTCCACGAGTTCGGAATCGTAGGGTGGGCAAAGGCGCACTTGCGCCGTGCCCACCGCCTTTCAACGATTGCGGCAGAGGTGGTGGGCACGCTTCGCTTTGCCCACCCTACGTTACTACGAAGTCTACCCGAACGCGCGCCGCAGCCGCTGCGCCAGATCGAACAGCATCTGGTTCTGCTTCACCAGCCGCTTGCCGTGGCTGAGCGAGGACATCGCCATCGCCGCAAGCTTGCCGCGCGAGGTCAGCGGCACGAAGCTGTCAAAGATGTCCTCGTCGTCCTTGCAGAACATCCGCTTGTAGTCGTCCGAGCCGATGCCGAGGTCGAGCGAGCGGTAGCCGCGCTCGGCGTAGCGGTCGATGATGTAGCGCATCAGGATCAGGCCCGGGCTGTAGCGGGCGTGCTCGGACATGGTGTAGGTGTTGAACATCATCGAGAAGCGCTGGCCGTCGGCGACGCCGGCGAAGATCGCGATCACCTCGTCGTCGCATTCGAGCGCGTGGATGTCGATGACACGGCCGTCGCCGCGCGGCGCCAGGCAGGCGCTGCGGACGAACTGTTCGACGCCCGGCTCGGCGAAGACGTTGGGCAGTTTCTGTTCGGCCATCCGCACCGGCTTGACGCGGAAGAACCAGTCGAGCAGGCGGGTGACGTCGGCGTCGTTGGTGGCGAGGTGATAACGATAGCCGGCGAGCGCCTGGAGCTTCTTCTCCTTGCTCTTGAGGCGGCGGCGGAAGGAGTTGCTGATCCGCGACGCGGGCGGGCCGCCCGGCTCCATCACCAGCAGCGGGCAGCCGTTGATCGCACTCTGCCGCGGGAGAGCCGCGAACGGGTTCTGCTGATCGTTCCAGCGCAGCGGCTGCTGCGTCAGCGAGAGCACGTCGACATGCTCGCGCAGCGGCGCGAGCAGTGCATCGAGATCGGCGGCGACGGCCTGTGCCGCGAACTCGGCGTTCCACAGTCCCATGTTGAAGGTCGTATGCTTGCCGCCCATGAAGCAGGCCGTGCGCACCCCGTGACCTTGGCGCAGCGAGAGCGGCAGCAGCAGGAGCGGCGCATGTTCGGCGTCGCGGGCGATCACGATGAAGGGGCGCGCGCCCTCGCAGCCGCCGACCAGCCGCTGCCAGGGGCTGAGCAGGTCGAAGCGCTGGTAGGGCGTGAAGAGGTGGCCGCTCTCCTCGAGGGCGCGCCAGACCGGCTCGGCCTGATTGAGATCGGTGACGATGTCGACCTGCGCGATACGGCTCGCTTTCGACCGCGCTGGCGCTTCTGCCGTCCGGCTTTGCATCGCCGCAGCCATGGTCATTCGCGAAACCTGTCGAGAAATCAAAAATATGCGTAATTCGGCCTGTGGCCGACCTTTGCAAAGAAATGTCAACAAAGGGTAATGACAATAGGCGAGGGAACGGGCCGCCGGCGAGCGCGAAGGTGGGATATTGGCATCCGACGACAGATGGCTGGAACGGCTGCGCCATGAGCTGACCTGGTTCACCGGCCAGGCCGCGCTGCGCAGTCGTGGAGCCGGCGCCATCCTGCGCTTTCAGCACGTGCGGCCGCGGCGGCGCGGCGGATTTCAGCCGCTGCGCGAGAACGAGATCACGCCGCAATTCCTCGACCGTGCCATTCGGGCGCTGAAGCGCTGGAGGTACGACATCCTCGGCATGGACGAGGTTTGCCGGCGTGCGGTGACGCTGCCGGAGAAGCGGCGCTTCGCGGCGCTCACCTTCGACGGCGCCAGCAAAGATCTGATCACGTTCGCCTACCCGGTGCTGGCCCGCCACGCCGTACCGTTCACGATCTATGTGCCCACCGCGTTTCCCGACGGGGTCGGAGAGGCCTGGTGGCTCGGGCTCGAGCAGGTGATCGCGCGCGAGAGTCGCATCAGCCTGATGATGGGCGAGAAGGAGCAGCGCTTCACCGTCACTGGCAATGCCGAGAAGCGGGCGCTGTTCTCGTTCCTCGAGAGCTGGCTGCGCTCGCTGCCTCCGGCGGATGTGTCGGCTGCGATCGCCGATCTCTGCACGCGCTACCGGATCGACCTGGCTGCGCTCTCGCGCGAAGCGTCGATGGATTGGGAGGATCTGGCGAAGCTCGCGGCCGATCCGCTCGTCACGATCGGCAGCGCGACCGTGAACTATCCCGTTCTCGCCAACATGAAGGACAGTGCGGCGCTGCGTGAGATGACGATGGGCAAGGTGGTTGCGGAAGCGGCCTTCCACCGCGAGATCAGGCATCTCGCTTTTCCGTTCGGCGATCGCGCCTCGTTCCGGCGCAGCCACGTGGTGATGGCGGAGGAGGCGGGCTTTACCAGCGCGGTGTCGGCGATACCAGGCATCGTGGATGCGGAAGGGCGAACCAATCTGCGCGCGCTGCCGCGCATTTCCTGGGATGGCCGGGTGCGCTCGCTGCGCATGCTGCGCGTGCTGGCGTCGGGTGTCGCCTTTGCGCCGGTGAAACCGACCGGCCGCGCGACGTAGGAGCGTTACGTAGAAGCGTTAGGTGGGCTTGGCCCGATCGGGCCGCTGCATCCAGCTCACGATCGGCATCGCCGGCAGCACCCAGCCCATGCCGACCACCACGTAGTAGATCGCCTGCCGCCAGCCGGATTCGGCGATCCACGGCATCTGCGCCGCCGCCATGCCGAGCAGGGCCCAGACGGTGGCCAGCACCAGGAGCAGGATGGCGCCGAGGAACTTGCGGGTGCGGATCGTCATGACGGAATGTCGCGGTCTCTTGCGCAACTTGCGCTGCGGAAGCGGGGGACTATAAGGGGCACGCAGTCCGGTTCAAGCCTCCTGGTTCAAGTCTCTTAGCTACAAGGTTTGGTTTCGCCCTGAAATGACGACGATTTCCGCCCCGTCCGAGCCGTATCGCGCCGTGCGCTGGTGGCTGATTTCCGTGGCCGCGCTGATCGCGCTGATGGTGCTGGTCGGCGGCGCGACGCGGCTGACGGAATCCGGCCTCTCGATCGTCGAATGGAAGCCAGTGACGGGCAGCCTGCCGCCGCTCTCGGCGGCGCAGTGGACCGAGGCGTTCGAGGCCTACAAGAAGATCCCGCAATATCGCGAGCTCAACGCGGGCATGAGCCTGTCCGAGTTCAAGGAGATTTTCTGGTGGGAGTGGAGCCACCGGTTGCTCGGCCGCTTCATCGGCGTCGCTTATCTGTTGCCGTTTCTTTTCTTCCTGTGGCGCGGGGGCTTGTCCCGTGAGTTGAAGCGCAGGCTGTGGCTGCTGTTCGCGCTCGGCGGGCTTCAAGGCGCGGTCGGCTGGTGGATGGTGGCCTCGGGTCTCTCGGAGCGGGTCGAGGTGTCGCAATATCGGCTGGCGACGCATCTGGTGCTCGCGCTGCTGATCTTCGCCGGCATCGTCTGGACGGTGCGGCGGCTCAAGGAGCGGGCGCAGATCGCCGCGCCCGCGCGGCTGCGGTTCACGAGTGCGCTGCTGCTTGTCGTGACCTTCGTGCAGATCTATCTCGGTGCATTGGTCGCGGGCCTGCGCGCGGGCCGCGCCTACAACACCTGGCCTGAGATCGACGGCGCGCTCATTCCCTCCGCCGAGCGGCTGTGGTTCGAGACGCCGTGGTGGCGCAACATGTTCGACAATGTGCTGACGGTGCAGTTCGAGCACCGCATGACGGCCTATGCGCTGTTCGTGTTGGCGGCGCTGCATGCGTTCGACGCGGTGCGCTCGCGCGCGGGTCTCGCTGCGAGCGGCGCGCTCTGGCTGTTTGCTGCGGTGAGCCTGCAAGCGGTGCTCGGCATTCTCACGCTGCTCAACCAGGTGCCGATCGGGCTTGCGCTCGCGCATCAGGCAGTCGCGATCGCGGTCTTGACGCTCGCGGTGATGCAGACGGAACGGCTGGCCTCGCGGCAATCTGCCGAGACGCAGCCGCGCGTGGTCCCGGTCAGTCAGCCCGGCTGATCACCATCAGCCCGGCTGATCAGCAATAGCCGTAGACGCCGCACGCGTAGGGCAGGCGCCAGAAATAGTCGACCTGCTTCCCGCCGTAATACGGGCCCTGATAGTCGTAGTCCCAGGGGCGGCCATAATAGCCCGGCAGCGTGTGAGAGCCGGGCAGCAGCGGCGTGCCCGGCAGATTGCGGACGTAGCTGCCGATGCCATAGGCCGGCGAGATCAGCGCATCCGGATCGGTCTCGACATAGACCGTTGGCGCCTCCTGCGGCGGCACGGCGGCCCGCCGCTTCGGCGTGGCCGGAAGGTCGGCGGCGAGCGCGCTTGAGAGCGTCAGCATCGCCGCAAGGGCAGGCACCATCCAGCGCAGCATCGTCGGCTCCGAATCAAAGGGCGATCCAAAGACGATGTATGCGGCAGATATGGTTAATGACTGTTAACTGAGGGGGGCGGCGCCGCCACCATGCGCCGTCCGTCATTCCGGGGCGGTCCGGTAGGACCGAACCCGGAATCCAGAGATGAGCAAATGACGTCGAGGTTCCGGGTTCGGTGCTTCGCACCGCCTCGGAACGACGGGCAACTAAGCCCCCAGCGCCTGTTCCAGATCGGCGATCAGGTCTTCCTTGTCCTCGATGCCGATCGAGAGCCGCACCACGTCGGGGCCGGCGCCGGACTTCACCTTGGCGGCGTCGTCGAGCTGGCTGTGCGTGGTCGAGGCCGGATGGATCACCAGCGAGCGGGTGTCGCCGACATTGGCCAGATGCGAGAACAACTGCAGTTTCGACACCAGGCTGACGCCGGCGTCATAGCCGCCCTTCAGGCTGAAGGTGAACACGGCGCCTGCGCCCTTTGGCGCGTATTTGCGCGCAAGCCGGTTGTACTTGTCGCTGGCAAGGCCCGCGTAGCTCACCGAGGCCACCGCCGGATGGCCGGCGAGGAATTCGGCGACCGCCTTGGCGTTGTCGCAGTGCTTCTGCATGCGCAGCGGCAGCGTCTCGATGCCGGTCAGGATCATGAAGGCGTTGAACGGCGACAGCGCCGGCCCGAGGTCGCGCAAGCCCAGCACGCGGCAGGCAATCGCGAAGGCGAAATTGCCAAAGGTCTCCTGGAGGCGGATGCCGTGATATTCCGGCCGCGGCTCCGACAGCATCGGATATTTGCCGCCGGTCGACCAGTCGAACGTGCCGGCATCGACGATGATGCCGCCGAGCGAATTGCCGTGGCCGCCCAGAAACTTCGTCAGCGAGTGCACGACGATGTCGGCACCGTGATCGATCGGGCGGATCAGGTAGGGCGAGGCCAGCGTGTTGTCGACGATCAGCGGCACGCCCGCCTTGCGCGCCACCGTCGAGACCGCCTCGATGTCGGTGATGCTGCCGCCGGGGTTGGCGATGGACTCGATGAAGATCGCCTTGGTGCGCGGGGTGACGGCGCGCTCGAAGCTGGCGATGTCGTCGGAATCGGCCCACACCACGTTCCAGCCGAAGCTCTTGAACGCATGCGTGAACTGGTTGATCGAGCCGCCATAGAGCTTTCGCGCGGCGATGAACTCGTCGCCGGGCTGGAGCAATTGCTGCAACACCACGACCTGCGCGGCGTGGCCGGAGGCAACGGCCAGCGCCGCCGTGCCGCCTTCGAGCGCAGCGACGCGTTCTTCCAGCACCGCGTTGGTTGGGTTGCCGATGCGGGTATAGATGTTGCCGAACGCCTGCAATCCGAACAGCGAGGCGGCGTGGTCGGCGTCGTTGAAGACGAAAGAGGTCGTTTGATAAATCGGCGTCGCGCGCGCACCGGTCGTGGGGTCGGGCTGTGCACCGGCATGCACGGCGAGGGTTGAAAATCCCGGAAGGCGATCGCTCATTGAGGGCGTCCTGTTCTTGTGGTCTGAAATCGCGCGGCATGCTGATCGGCGCCGCTGCTGCCGTCAAGGCGCGGCTTCACATCGGAACGATCGTTCTGCGTATTGTCGCGTTCGCGAAAAGAATCGTTCGCAATTGCGTCAGCTTTGCTCGCTCTTGTTTTTGGCGGCACGATCGGATGCCGCGGTATCGCCACCGCCGACACTCATCCGATTGAGGGATAGCCGCATGCCTTGCGTCGGCGCCGGCGCGCGCTTGGAGCTGAGCGTGCGCGAATTGACGCCCATCCAGGAGATCTCGGACGACAAGCGGCCATATTCGATCTTTGGGCAGCGGTTCATCACGACCTTGATACCGACCGCTTCGGCCTTCGCCGCCGCGACGTCGTCACGCGCGCCGAGCTGCATCCAGATCACCTTCGGCAGCGGATCGAGCGCCAGGGCTTCCTCGACCACGGGCATGATGTGGCTGGAGTTGCGAAAGATGTCGATCATGTCGACGGGACGGCCGATGTCGGACATCGAGGCGACGAAGGGTTTTCCGAGCAGCTCCTTGCCGACATGGCCGGGATTGACCGGAATCATGTCATAGCCGCGCTGCGCCAGATATTTGAACGCGAAATAGCTCGGCCGCACATTGACCGGCGAGGCGCCGACCATCGCGATCGACTTCACGCTATTGAGGATGGCGCGGATGTAATTGTCGGGATAGGCGTCGTGGTTCATCTTTTTCTTTCGTTCGTCATTCCGGGGCGGCTCGCAGAGCCGAACTCGGAATCTCGAGATTCTCAGGTGCGCAATTGCGCACCATAGTTCGATGCTCCGCATCGCCCGGAATGACGGTGCGTGAAACGTCGCTATTCATCCCGCCACGTCGGCGCGCGCTTCTCGATGAAGGCGCCGATGCCTTCCTCGGCGTCGCGCGCCATCATGTTCTCGGTCATCACCTCTGCCGCATAGCGATAGGCGTCCGCAAGGCTCATCTCGGCCTGGCGATAGAACGCCTCCTTGCCGAGCTTGACCGTGTAGGCGGATTTCAGCGCGACCTGTTCCGCCAGCGCAATCGCGGCGCCGCGCTCGGTACCCGCTGTCACGACGCGATTGACGAGGCCGATCTCGCGGGCGCGGTCGGCCGTGACAGGCTCGCCCGTCAGCAGCATCTCCATCGCCTGTTTGCGCGGAACGTTGCGCGACAGCGCCACCATCGGCGTCGAGCAGAACAGGCCGATGTCGACGCCG
Source organism: Bradyrhizobium sp. 1200_D9_N1_1 (assembly GCF_052075915.1). Classification (NCBI taxonomy): domain Bacteria; kingdom Pseudomonadati; phylum Pseudomonadota; class Alphaproteobacteria; order Hyphomicrobiales; family Nitrobacteraceae; genus Bradyrhizobium; species Bradyrhizobium sp. 1200_D9_N1_1. The sequence goes on from NZ_CP197226.1 coordinate 4,470,504, forward strand.
GGCGTGGCGAACTTCGCGTCCTCCGAGGCGACCGCGAGATCGCAGCTTGCGACGAGCTGGCAGCCGGCGGCGGTCGCGATGCCCTGGACGGCGGCGATCACGGGCTTTGGCAGGTGCACGATCGCCTGCATCATCGCGCTACAGGCGTTCATCATCTCGGCGAAATATGCGCGGCCGCGATCGGGGTCGCTGCGGCGCGCGGTCAATTCCTTCATATCGTGGCCGGCGGAGAAGGCCGGACCGTTGGCGGCGATGACGGCGGCGCGGATGCGCTTGTCCTCGGCAATTGCGTTGAAGCTCGCATGCAGCTGGCCGATCATCGCCTCCGACAGGCTGTTGCGCGCGGCGGGGCGGTTCAGCGTGAGCACGGCGACGGTGCCGACGATCTCCCGCAGCAGGATCGGCGGTTCCGGGAAGGGGGGGCGGGCGGGCTGGACGGACATCGAAGCGTTTCCAGTTGGATTATTGCAATTGGATGATGCAGATAACCTAATGTAACAGCGGACCTGAAGCGAGGGTGGGGGTGGCATGGCGTTAGCGAAAATGAGCGTGGCGGAGGTCGAGCAGTTTCTCCGTGACGAGTTTCCCCAGGCCTTCAGTGGCGGCGACATCACGATCGAGAGCGCGGACGGCCAGACCTGCCTTTTGCGCCAGCGCTACAGCGAAAGGATGCTGCGGCCGGGCGGAACCGTGTCCGGCCCGACGCTGATGGCGCTCGCCGATTTCGCGATGTACGTGGTGCTTCTGTCCGCGATCGGGCCGATCGGGCTCGCGGTCACCACCAATCTCAACATCAACTTCCTGCGCAAGGGCCAGCCCGGCCAGGACGTTCTGGCCGAGGCGCGGCTGCTCAAGCTCGGCAAGCGCCTGGCGGTCGGGGAAGTGAACCTCTTGTCCGGCACCTCGCCCGATCCGATCGCCCATGTCACCTCGACCTATTCCATTCCAAATGTTTGAGCTTTTTGCAGGTAATATAGCACCATATTTTTAAGCTGTTGATTTTACGAGCGTAATTTCCGTCTTCGGGCATTGACCGTTGCGCGTCTCTTCTCTAGAAAACCGCGCAGTCCGGTGCGGTGTTCGCGCCGATATCTCCCGTCCACGGAAACTCCGATATGAAAACCTTTTCGGCAAAGCCGGCTGAGGTGACGAAGAAGTGGGTGCTGATCGACGCCAAGGGTCTGGTCGTCGGCCGTCTCGCCACCATCGTCGCCATGCGCCTGCGCGGCAAGCACCTCCCGACCTACACCCCGCACGTTGATTGCGGCGACAACGTCATCATCATCAACGCGCAGCATGCGGTCCTCACCGGTCGCAAGCGCGAGCAGAAGACCTACTACAAGCACACCGGCTATGTCGGCCACGTCAAGGAGCGCACCGCGCGCCAGATCCTCGAGGGCAAGCATCCCGAGCGCGTGCTCGAGAAGGCCGTCGAGCGCATGATTCCGCGTGGTCCGCTCGGTCGCGTGCAGATGGGTAACCTCCGCGTCTACGGCGGGGCCGATCATCCGCACGAGGCGCAGCAGCCCGAGAAGATCGACATCGCCAAGTTGAACCGCAAGAACACGAGGGCCGCATAACATGGCCGAATCCATTCAGTCGCTCGACCAGCTCTCGCAGCTCAAGACGGCGGCCGCGCCCGACGCGCCCAAGCACGAGAAGAAGGTCGACAAGTTCAACCGCGCCTATGCCACCGGCAAGCGCAAGGACGCGGTCGCCCGTGTCTGGATCAAGCCGGGTGCCGGCAAGGTCACGGTCAATTCGCGTGAGGTCGAGGTCTATTTCGCGCGTCCCGTGCTGCGCATGATGATCGAGCAGCCGTTCTCCGTGGCCCAGCGTTCCGGCCAGTACGACGTGATCTGCACCGTCGCCGGCGGCGGTCTGTCCGGCCAGGCCGGCGCCGTCCGTCACGGCATCTCCAAGGCGCTCACCTATTTCGAGCCGGAGCTGCGCACCGTGCTCAAGAAGGGCGGCTTCCTCACCCGCGACAGCCGCGTGGTCGAGCGCAAGAAGTACGGCAAGGCCAAGGCCCGCCGGTCCTTCCAGTTCTCGAAGCGTTAATCGCTTCGGTCACATTCGCCGCGAAAGCGGCTTCAATGAGATGCAAAAGGGCGCTGATTTCAGCGCCCTTTTTGTTGTTCGTTTGTATGCAAATTGACGACGTGTTTCCCGAAAAGTTGGGGCCGCGTGAAAACCTGAATGGAACCCGCGGGAACTTAGCGTCGCCTTTGGAAGGGCGCGCAAATCGGCTGGGCCGGTCGCGTAACTGCTATGTTTTCAAGGGGGCCGACATGATGTCGCTCGATAGCATCACGCTCTATTTGGTTGCCACCATGGTCGCCGCACTGCTCGGCGCCATGATGGTGTTCTTCGGCAGGCAGGAGAACAGTCCTGCGCTGAAATGGTGGGGCACCGCCTATCTCCTCGGCGCGGCCTCGGTCGCATTGTGGACGGCGGCCGGCGACAGGCTGGGGCCGCATCTCTATCTGGCGTTAAATGCCGTCGGCTTCGTCGCCTGCGGCATGGTGTGGAATGCTGCGCGCGTCTTCCACGGTCGCAAGCCGAACTGGCCCGGCCTCGTGCTCGGCGCGCTCGCATGGGCCGCCGCCGTGACGCTGCTCGATCCCGCGGCGTCCATGCTGCGCATGATCATCGGCGCCGGCATCGTCTCGGTCTATGCCGCGCTGACCGCAAGCGAGCTCTGGGTCGAGCGGCGCAAGAGCCTGCAACGGCGCTGGCCGGCCTTCGTGGTGCCGGTGATGCACGGCTGCGTGCTGATGCTGCCGATCCTGCTCGGCAGCTTCCTGCGCCCGCACGATGCCGGCTTCTCCAGCAGCATCTGGGTCACCGTGTTCGCGGTCGAGCTCGTGCTCTATGCCGTCGGCACCGTGTTCGTGATCTTCATGCTGGTGTCGGAGCGCGCCGTCACCGCGCACCGGACCGCCGCATCCACCGATCCCCTGACCGGCATGCTCAACCGCCGCGGCTTCTCGGAAGCCTGCGGCCGCGTGATCGAGCGCGAGGCCAAGGCCGGGCGTCCCGTGACCGTGATGATCTTCGACATCGACCACTTCAAGTCGATCAACGACCGCTTCGGCCATCCCGCCGGCGACGAGATGCTGAAACTGTTCTCGACCGTGGTCGTCAGCAATCTGCGCATCACCGACATGTCGGGCCGCATCGGCGGCGAGGAATTCGCGGCGTTGCTGCCGTGTTCGCTGGAGGAGGGCGTGCTGGTCGCCGAGCGCGTGCGCGAAGCCTTCGAGACCTCCGGCGTCGTGGTCGATGAGGGCCCGGTCGACACCACCGTCAGCATTGGCGTCGCCGGCGGTCCGGCCGGTACCGAGCTCGAGGTGCTGCTGGCCTCGGCCGACACTGCACTCTACCAGGCCAAGCGCGGCGGCCGTAACCGCGTCGAGGCCGCGGAGGAGCTGCCGCTGTCGCTGGAGAACTGGCGCCGCCAGAGCGCCGCGCGGATCGGCGCGCCGCAGGCGCGTCCGGCCACGGCTTGAGGCAAAGGGCCCTGGGGTAATTCCTTGTTTACCATTCGATCCCTACCATTCCGGTCATGGAATCGATCCGTCGACAGACCCCGCAGGCCGCCCTGATGTCGCTCGAAGCTCAAGCCGCCTCGGCGCGAGGCGGCTTCGCCTGTCTGTTCTCGACCGCGGAGGAATATGAGACGGCGCTGATCACCGAGCGCCGTGCCCAGGGACGCTACACGCAGCAGCGCCGCAGCTATTGGCCGCTCGCGCTGTTCGTCGGTTGCGCGCTCATCGTGGCAGGCACCGTCCTGCTGTTCGCCTGAGAGACCTGCAGTTTCCGGCCAGCCAGGGCGCCGTTTCGGCGCCTTTTTCTTTTGGGCGGGGTGCGGTAGACACGCCCGTCAAACAAGAAGGGTGGAAGCCGATGATCACCGAGATCGCGCAAATCGACGTCAAGCCGGGCAGCGAGAAGGATTTCGAGGCCGCTGTCGCCAAGGCCAAGGCCGCGTTCGGCCGCTCCAAGGGCTTTCACGGCTTCGAGCTGCACAAATCGATCGAGAAGCCGCAGCGCTATCGCCTGATGGTGAAGTGGGCGACGCTGGAGAACCACACCGTCGATTTCCGCGGCTCCGAGAACTTCGCCGAATGGCGCAGCCTCGTCGGCCAGTATTTTGCTGCGCCCCCGGAGGTCGAGCACACCGAGACTGTGCTGACGACCTGAGCCGCCTCAAGCCGCCTCCGCCAGAGGCGGCGCCTCATAGGTCTTGAAATGGTCGATCATGACCTTGGCGATGGCGACCAGTGGCAGCGCCAGCGCCAGGCCCCAGATTCCAAAGACGACGCCGAGCAGGATCTGGAACGCGAACAGCGTGGCCGGCGGAATGTCCAGCGCCTGCCGCTGGAGCAGCGGCGTCAGCACGTAGCTCTCCATCGCATGCACGCCGAGAAACAGGATCAGTGCGGATAGCGCCGGGATCCAGCCCGAGGCGAGACTCGCCAGCACCACGACGACGCCGGCGATGATGGCGCCGACGGTCGGGATGAAGGCGAGGAGGCCGGCCTGGATTCCCAGGATGAACGACCCGGGGATACCGATGATGGCGAGCCCGATCCAGGTCACCACGCCGACTGCCAGCATGACGATGATCTGCGCGATCAGCCAGCGCTCCAGCGTCTCGCTGATGCGGTCGACGATGAGCGTAGCCCGCGTGCGGTGCCTGGCCGGCACGAGGAACAGCAGGCCGTCGTGATAGACGCTGGGCTGGGCAGCGAAGGCCAGCCCGAGAAACAGCACGATGAAGATGTTGCCGACGGCGCTGATGGTGCCAAGCAGCAGCTTGAAGGTCTGGCTCACGATCGCCCCGCCGCTGGACGCGAGGGCGCCTGCACCCGGCAAATTGCCGCGCGGGGCCGTGTTTGGGGTGGGCGTCGACCCTGCATCGGTGGAGGCGGCGGGTGCGGCGTTGCCGAAATCGAAGAAGCTGGTGTCGATACCGTGGGTGTCGAGAAAGGACTTCACGTTGGTGATCTGCGACCTGATGGTCTTGCTGAGCAGCGAGGCCTGTTCGGCGATGGTGGCGCCGCCGAGATAGGCGACGCCTGCGAGCATCAGGGCCAGCGCGATGCAGACGATCGCAAGCCGCATTGTGTGCGGCAGGTGCACGCGGCGGCCGAGTGCATTGGTCAGCGCGTTGAGGCCGACGCCGAGCAGCATGCCGGTGAAGATCAGGAGCAGGGTGGCGGCAAAATACCAGGTGAAGGCGAGCAGCGCCGTGACCAGCACGACGCTGATGCCGCCGACCGAGATGGCCCAGGCCAGGTCGCTGCGGGTCCGGGGTCGTTCATCTCGGGAAATTGTCACGTCGTCTCCTTTTGGGAAGGCCGCAGAGCGCACTCTTTCGCCAAATCTTACCTGGGATCAAGCCGAGGCTATGCACCGGTTTGACGCCTCGGCGGGCCTGCTTTGGCCGACGCCGGGGCGCGAAAGTGGGCCGACGCGGCGCCAAAGGCGCGAAAATAGCATTGCCGTCCCGCAATCCCTTCGGTTGAATTTGTTCCATCGGAAGGGCATGTTTGGAGAATCTTCTTACGGGGGAGGTCGGAAACGGAAGATGAGAAAGCCGGTCGTCGGCGTGATCGGGAACGCCCATCGCGTCGAAAATCGATTTCAGGTCCAGATGGTCGGCGAGCGCAATTTGCGTGCGGTGGCCGAGGTCTCCGGCGGCCTGCCGGTGATGTTTGCGGGCTCGCCCGACATCACCGACATCGGTGCGCTGCTCGATACCGTCGACGGCATCGTCCTCACGGGCGCCCGCGCCAATGTCCATCCGACCCGCTTCAACGTAGACCCTTGCGAGAAGCACGAGCCCTACGACATCCACCGCGACGAGGTGGCGCTGGCGCTTTCCGTCGCCTGCGTTGCGCGCGGCATCCCGCTGTTCGGCATCTGCCGCGGCCTCCAGGAGATGAACGTCGCCTTCGGCGGCTCGCTGCACCCCGAGATCCGCGAGATCCCGGGTCGCATGAACCATCGCATGCCCCGGCTCGAGAACGGCGAGATCCACCCCGATCCGACCGTGGTGTTCGCCGACCGCCACGATGTCGACCTCACGCCGGGCGGGGCGTTCGCACGGCTGCTGGGCTGTGAGAGGATCCGGGTCAATTCTCTGCACGGCCAGGGCATCCTCGATCCCGGCAAGCGCGTGCTGATCGAAGGTGTCGCCGAGGACGGCACCATCGAGGCCATCCGCATCGCGGAAGCCCCGACCTTTGCGCTCGGCGTGCAATGGCACGCCGAATACGATCCCCAGCGCAATCCGATCAACCGGAAGCTGTTCGAGGCGTTTGGCGCAGCGCTGGTGGAGCGGCAGCGCGCGACGGCGTAGATCACGTTCGTGTCCCGGACAAGCGAAGCGCCGATCCGGGACCCACGCTGCTCGGAGGTCCTGCTGGGGGATAGCTCGTTTGGCGGATAGTCAGCCTATCTTCTGGTTTGTAGGAACGCTTGCATCTCTTCCGGCGTGAGTTTGCCATCCTTATTGCTGTCCATTGCCTTGAAAATTCGCTCGTGGGCTGCCTGAAACTCTGCCGACGAGATGGCTCCGTCGCCGTCGGAGTCCATAAGCGCAAACATCATGCGGAACATTATGGGAGGCCCCATCGCGTCCACGCCCATCCTGCTGCGCCCCTTCATCGCGCGACCCATCATGTCTCCACCACCCATCATGCCTTGTCGCTCTCCGGACGGGCTTGCGGGGGGCGTCGTTTGCGCGGGTGCCGCTGCTTGGTCCGATCCCGGATGATGGGCCTCGTGATCAGATGCCGTCTGAGCGAACGCGGGATGGTTCAGGGCAGCTGTTCCTCCGACGTTGATCCGAAATCACAACGATGCCGATCCAGTCCGGGTTCGGCTTGAGGCAAATCAATATGATGGGCAGGGGGCGCCGCTTGATTTCCTGGATGAGCCGGTCGCGAACCAGCGCCCACGGTTCATGCGGCGCCACAAAGGTCCAGAAATAGCACGTTGGTCCGCCGCCGCCTCGATCGTTGCATCACTCGCCGAGGATGTTGCGGTACCCGTGGTACGCCATCATTTGCTGCGAGGTAGCATGCGGTTCAACGTATTGTCGCGAAAAACGATATGATGGATCAGAGCTGCGCCAGCATGAAAGAACGCGACGAATACAAGCGCGTGGGCCGCAATTTCGTGGATCTCCTTGACCGAGTGCGCGAAGGCTCTATCTCGTATCCATGGCGATGATATTTCGTAGATGCCGAGCAGCGGCAACGCCTCGCCACGCGCAAACTGCGTAACGATCCCGGCGACCGGAACGACAACGAGCAAGGCGTAGAGCGTATAATGAAAAAGACGGGCGGATGGGTCGGCGAAGGCGCCAAGCCATCTGCGGAATTCGTTTGGCTCAGGAGGTGGCGGCGGAACGGCCGCCCTCCACACCAGCCGCATGATCAATGCGGCCAAGATCAACAGGCCGGCGGAAACATGAACAAGCAGGCCTGTCTCGCGCGCGCCACCCTTGGGCAAGTCATCGCCAAATATGCCGAGCGTCCACGCAACGATCACCAGAACTACCGTCGCCCAGTGGAGGAACTGGGGAACAGTACCGTATCGGTCAGGGGAACTCGTCAATGTCGCCTCCCTTCGGCTTCGATCCGGTGGCGCGGGTCAACTCTTCAAACATCATTACATCAGAAAAGTCGCGCCAACTCGTTGATCCACCTCATGGCGCGACCTGTTTCTCGCGCGAGGATGGCTGCATCTTTCTGAGACGAGTTCGATTACTGCGTATTACGGTATTGCTCGGCCGCGATCTGCTCGCGGCGTCGGCTGGAGCAGAGTTAAGTGCACTGTCACCGCAGTTGTGGATTTGCCGGGCGAGCAAGGCGCTAAGCTGGGTCGAACACCCTTGGTCAGCGGTTACGCCGTCCGCTCCATCCGCCGCGCGCGATACGCCTGAGGCGACATCAACGTCAGCTTGCGGAACGCCTTGCGAAAGCTGCTCTCGTCTTCATACCCTGTCGTGCGCGCGATGATCTTGATCGGCTGCGTCGTCGTCTCCAGCAGCGTGCGCGCGTGCTCGACGCGGCGGCGCATGATGAAGGCTTGTGGCGGCTCGTGCGTGAGCTCCTGAAACTTCCGGTTCAGCGTGCGCTCGCTGAGGCCGAGCGCGCCGGCAAGGCGCTTGACCGTCATCGGGCTCTTGCCGGTGCGACGAACCAGCAGGTCGGCCCTGGTCAGCAGCGGGTCCTGCGAGAGCAGGTAGCCCACGGGCATGAAGATCGATTGGGTGCGCTGTGCGGTGTCGATGACGACGTAGTCCGCGCACAGTTTTGCGATCTGCTTGCCGTCGACCATCTCGATCAGCCTGAGCAGGAGGTCGACCCACGACATCGGGCCGGCGGCGCAGACGACGCGGTCCGCGCTGGTGATGACGGCGTCCGGGGCGAGGTCGATCGCGGGATGGCGCTGCCGAAGCTCGCTTTGCAGCCACCAGGTGATGGTGGCGCGGCGGTTGTCGAGCAGGCCCGCTCCCGCAAGCAGGAAGACGCCGCTGCAAAAGGCGCCGATCAGCCGGCCGTTGGCGTGCTGCTGCCGCAGCCAGGCGCCGGCACGGACGTATTGCGGCCGCAGGCGCTCGGCCGTGACGTGATCGACGAGGTTGCCGGGGACGAGGATCGCGTCGAAGCCGGCGCGCTTGCCGATCGCGCCGTCGACTGCGACCGTCTGGCCGCCGCCGGCGCGCACCGCCTTGCCGTCGAGCGACAGCGTCTGCCAGGTGAAGCGGGATTTTTCGCCGCTCTGCTGCATGACGTGATTGGCGAGCGACAGGACGTCGGCGACGCCTGAGATCGCCGAATGCATGCAACCTTCCAGCGCCAGAACTGCGAGCTTCATGGGATCTCCTGCCAGCCACTGGCGACCCTAACCGATCGGCGCCAGCGATGCGTGGCGGAAATTGCCCGATCTCTGGCTGATCCGCCACTGCCCTGCCCGGGGCACCGGGTCCAAATTCGCTCTGTCGTCACACGACATGATTGGAGAGAGACATGCCTTACGTCACCATATCCACCGTCCGCGGCATCCTGGACGCCGCGCAGAAGAAAACGCTGCTCGAACGCGTCACCGACCTCCTGGTCGAGGTCGAAGGGCAGGGCAGTCCGGACTTCCGCCGCAACGTCTGGGTCAGGATCGAGGAGCAGGAACCTTCGCACTGGTCGCTCGGCGGCATGCAGCCGACGAGCGAGATCATCGCGAGTACGTTCGGCGCGATCGGAGCGGACGGGGTGCGGATCGCGAGGCCGTAGCCGCCAAGTGCACGGGCGGATCAGCCCAAGGCATGGTCCCCAAGGCATGGTCCGCCACCGCCCTGTGCTCAACCGATCCGCGGGGCGATTTCCATTGCATCGCACAATCAGACAAGGGCCTGCACACGGCTGCATTGAGCTTCAAGAGACGAACACCATATGTTCTGCAAGGGAGTCCTGCCGTGCAGACCATGAAGGCGGCCCTCGTTACGGCGATTGGCGTCGTGGCTTTGATCTGCTGCCTCCTTCCCAGTTCAGCAGAGGAGAACGGCCGTCTTGCACTGATTGTTTCGATCGACGGGGCCATTGGCCCCGCGTCGGCCAGTTACGTGAAGGAGGCCTTGGCCCACGCAAGCGAACGGCGCGCCGAGGTCGTGCTTCTGAGAATCAACACTCCCGGCGGACTCAATTCCAGCATGCGCGAGATCGTTGCGGATGTGCTGGCCTCGCCCGTCCCTGTCGTCGGTTACGTCGCTCCCTCCGGCGCCCACGCGGCGAGCGCGGGGACCTATATCCTTTATGCGACCCACATCGCGGCGATGGCGTCGGGCACCAATATTGGTGCAGCAACGCCGGTGCAGATTGGCGGACCGCTGCCGGGTCTGCCGAGCGGTACACCGGACAAGGGCGGCAAGGACAAGAAGGACGGTGACCAGCAGAGCGAGAAGGATCAGCCCAAGGATGCGATGACGGCAAAGGTGACCAATGATGCGGTTGCTTTCATCCGTAGCCTTGCGGAGCTGCGCAACCGCAATGTGGACTGGGCGGAGAAAGCGGTCCGTGAGGCCGCCACTCTCTCTGCCAACGGCGCGCTAGAGGCCCATGCCATCGATCTCGTCGCGCGCGATCAGGCCGAATTGCTGAGGCAACTCGATGGCCGCGTGGTGGAGGTTGCAGGCGGCAAAACGCAACGCCTCGCGACGAAGGATGCGGTCGTTGAAGCCATCGACCCCGGATGGATATCCCGCTTCCTGGCGGTCATCACCGATCCGAATGTGGCGTTCATTCTCCTGATGGTCGGCATCTACGGCCTGATCTTCGAGTTCATGTCTCCCGGAGCCGTCGCTCCGGGAGTCGTCGGCGCGATCTGCCTGTTGATCGGCCTCTATGCGCTCAATTTGCTGCCAATCAACTATGCCGGGCTTGCCCTGATGCTGGTCGGCATAGTGCTTCTCACTGTCGAAGCCTTCAATCCGACGGTGGTGATCGGTCTCGGAGGGATCGTCGCTTTCGTGCTGGGAGCGCTGATGCTTTTCAGGGTCGAGGCGCCCGGCTACCACCTGTCGTGGTGGGTAATCGGCATCGCTGCAACTGTGTTCACCGGCTTTGCGCTCGTCGTGCTTGGTTCGCTGCGGCGTGCCGCCAACGCTCCTGAACGGGTCGGCGCGCAGGCCATGCGAGGCTTGCCCGCCGAGGTTCTCGACTGGCGTGGGAGCGAAGGTCATGTCTTCGCCCATGGCGAGCGCTGGCAGGCGCGCGGCGCCGAAACGTTCAAGCCCGGAGAGACGGTCGAAGTCGCAAACGTCGTCGACCTGACGCTGCTGATACGGCGCGCACCAGCCCGAACAGGCGAGGGAGATCCATCATGATGCTGGAATATCTGACCTATGCGGCGCTCGCGTTGCTTGTCATCATGTTCCTCTCCCAGGCTATTCGAATCCTGCGTGAATACGAGCGTGGCGTCGTCTTTACGCTCGGTCGCTTTACCGGCGTGAAGGGCCCGGGCCTCATCATCCTCATTCCGGTCGTGCAGCAATTGGTAAAGGTCGATCTACGGGTGATGGTGCAGGTCGTCCCGCCCCAGGACGTGATTTCGCGGGACAACGTCTCCGTCAAGGTCAACGCCGTTCTGTATTTCCGCATCGTCGATCCCGAGCGGGCCATCATCAAGGTCGGCGATTACATGGCCGCCACCAGCCAGCTCGCGCAGACCACGTTACGCTCGGTGCTCGGCAAGCACGAGCTCGACGAGATGCTTGCCGAACGCGACAGGTTGAACGCCGACATCCAGGAGATCCTCGACAAGCAGACCGACGTCTGGGGCATCAAGGTCACCGGGATCGAGATCAAGGACATCGATCTCAACGAAACCATGGTGCGCGCGATCGCCAAGCAGGCCGAAGCGGAACGGTTGCGGCGCGCCAAGGTGATCAACGCGATGGGCGAGCAGCAGGCCGCCGAAAAGCTCGTCGAGGCCGGCCGGATTCTCGCGCAGGAGCCGCAGGCGATGCAGCTACGTTACTTCGCGGCCCTGCACGACATCGCGGGCGAACGGTCGTCGACCGTCGTCTTTCCGCTACCGACGGGTTTGCTCGATCATTTTATGCCGCGGCGGGACAACCCATAGGGAAAGCAGCAGGCTGACCCATCTTCGGCCTCAATGGGCGTATCGAATGTCGATCCCTACTTGAATGGGAGGACAATTCGATGACGAAGCCTACCGCCAGCCCAGCCAGCTGTCGCCAACGTCGAACATCCATGCTTGCCATTCCACTGCTGTCTTTTGCGCTCTGGTCCGGCGGCATCGGCGCAGCGGCGCACGCTGCAGAGCCGGGCAAGGACGCTTCGGCCGGAGGCCTGCCGCGCATTCTCGTGCTTGCGACGGGAGGCACCATCGCAGGCCAGGCTGACGCGCGTGCGACCGGTGCGTACAAATCGGGCCAGATCACGGGCGAGCAATTGATGCAGTCGGTGCCGGGTCTGGACAAGCTGGCAAAGCTGAACGCCGAACAGATTTCGTCGATCGGATCCCAGGACATGAACGACAAGGTCTGGTTTGCGCTGGCCCGTCGCATTCAGGAGGCCTTCGACAAGAACGAGGCCGACGGCGTCATCGTGACCCACGGCACGGATACGCTCGAGGAGACGGCGTTCTTTCTCGACAATGTGGTGCGTGGCGACAAGCCGGTGGTCATCGTCGGCTCGATGCGTCCGGCTTCAGCCGTCAGCGCGGATGGCCCCGGCAATCTGTACGAAGCGGTCCAGGTGGCCGCCGATCCCCGATCCCGCGGGCGCGGCGTCATGGCCGTGCTGAACGACAAGATCGAGGGAGCACGCTCGGTCACCAAGACCAACACCACGAGCATCGAGACGTTCAATTCTCCCAACGGCGGGCCGATCGGCTATGTCGACACCGCGGGCGGCATCCGTTTCATGGCCCAGGCTGCCGGTCTCAAGCGCGCGGCCTATCAGCTCCCGGCAGGCGAGCAATTGCCGCGGGTCGAGATCGTCTACTCGCATGCCAACATGGACGCCGTTCCGATCGAGGACGCCATTTCCCACGGCGCCAAAGGCATCGTGCTGGCCGGTGTCGGTGACGGCAATACGTCGAAGCCGGCGCTCGATGCGCTCGAAGCGGCCGCGAAGAAAGGGATCCTCGTCGTCCGTTCCACGCGGGTTCGGTCTGGCTTCGTCACCCGCAATGTCGAGGTCGACGATGACAAGAATGGCTTCGTCGTGTCCGAGGACCTCAATCCCCAGAAGGCACGCGTTCTCACCCAATTGCTGATCGCGAGCGGCGTCACGGCTCCGGCCGAGCTGCAGCGGGCTTTTACAGCGACATGGTGACTGGATCGGCGACGAGGCGCCCCAAAACGAAAAGGCGCCCCTCGCGGAGCGCCTTTTGCTTGTCGCAGACAGTTCGGGCCGCTTAGCCCGAATAGTACATGTCGAACTCGACCGGGTGCGGGGTCATTTCGAAGCGCTCGACTTCGGTCATCTTCAGCTCGATGTAGCTGTCGATGAAGTCGTCGTCGAACACGCCGCCGGCCTTGAGGAAGGCGCGGTCCTTGTCGAGGTTCTCGAGCGCCTCGCGCAAGCTGCCGCACACCGTCGGGATCTGCTTCAGCTCTTCCTTCGGCAGGTCGTAGAGGTCCTTGTCCATCGCCGGACCCGGATCGATCTTGTTCTTGATGCCGTCGAGGCCGGCCATCAGCATCGCGGCGAAGCCGAGATAGGGATTGGCGAGCGGATCCGGGAAGCGCACCTCGACACGCTTGGCCTTCGGCGAAGCGGTGTAGGGGATGCGGCAGGAGGCCGACCGGTTGCGCGCGGAATAGGCGAGCAGCACGGGAGCCTCATAGCCCGGGACCAGACGCTTGTAGGAGTTGGTCGAGGGGTTGGTGAAGGCGTTGATCGCCTTGGCGTGCTTGATGATGCCGCCGATGTAGTGGAGGCAGGTCTCCGACAGGTCGGCGTATTTGTTGCCGGCGAACACCGGCTTGCCGTCCTTCCAGATCGACTGGTGCACGTGCATGCCCGAGCCGTTGTCGCCATAGACCGGCTTCGGCATGAAGGTGGCGGTCTTGCCGTAGATGTGGGCGACCTGGTGGATGCAGTATTTGTAGATCTGCAGATGGTCGGCCATCAGCGTCAGCGTGTCGAACTTCATGCCGAGCTCGTGCTGGGCGGAGGCGACCTCGTGGTGATGCTTCTCGACCTTGACGCCCATCTTGGCCATGGCGCCGAGCATTTCCGAGCGCATGTCCTGCACCGAGTCCTGCGGCGGGACCGGGAAGTAGCCGCCCTTGGTGCGGACGCGGTGGCCGAGATTGCCGCCTTCATATTCGGTGTCGGTGTTGGTCGGCAGCTCCGAGGAGTCGAGCCTGAAGCCGGTGTTGTAGGGGCTGGAGGAAAAGCGCACGTCGTCGAACACGAAGAACTCGGCTTCGGGACCGACGAAGACGGTGTCGCCGACGCCCATCGACTTCACCATCGCCTCGGCCTTCTTGGCGATGCCGCGGGGGTCGCGGTTGTAGGGCTCGCCGGTGGTCGGCTCGAGCACGTCACAGGTGATGACCATGGTGGTCTCGGCGAAGAACGGATCGATCGTCGCGGTCACCGGATCCGGCATCAGGCACATGTCGGACTCGTTGATCGCCTTCCAGCCGGCGATCGAGGAGCCGTCGAACATCGTCCCTTCGGCAAATATGTCTTCATCGATCATGCTGACGTCGAACGTCACATGCTGCCACTTGCCGCGCGGATCGGTGAAGCGCAGGTCGACGTACTTGACGTCGTTGTCCTTGATCGATTTCAGGACGTCTTTGGCGGTCTTCATGCATACCCCTTTTGGCTCTGCGGGTCGGTTTCCAGATGAGCAGGATTATTCTCGCTTTTGGCGAGTTCGCGCGCGACCGCACAAACGAATTCGGGCCGCCGAAGCAGCCTTATTTCTTGTCAGAGTGTCGCAAAATGCGGGATAGCACCCGGCTCAGATAGCGTCCAGCCCGGATTCGCCGGTTCGGATGCGGATCGCCTCTTCGATGTTGGAGACGAAAATCTTGCCGTCACCGATGCGACCGGTCTGCGCAGCGCGGCGGATCGCGTCGATGGCGCGCTCGACCAGATCGTCGCCGATCACGATCTCGATCTTCACCTTGGGCAGGAAGTCGACGATGTATTCTGCGCCGCGGTAAAGCTCGGCGTGTCCCTTCTGCCGGCCAAAGCCCTTGGCCTCGGTGACGGTGATGCCCTGAAGGCCGACTTCCTGAAGCGCTTCCTTCACCTCGTCGAGCTTGAACGGCTTGATGATGGCTTCGATTTTCTTCACTGCGCGCCTCCCGGCATTTCGATCAAATAGCAACGTCTTCGTCAGGATGCGCTTTTCTCACGCACGATCTTGTCTTCGCTATGCCGGGATCCCTGACCAGCCCGGCACCAACGGCCGGCCACACCCTGATAGATGTCAGTGAGCACGACGAACCGAAGCGGCTTCCTCGAAAGCAGGGTCTATGCCAAGTTGCAAATGCCCTGATTATTGGAGCGTTATCAGCCTTTTAACGAGCATCTCTGATAGGTGGAGCCGACCGGCCCAAAATACCGAAGACTACGAAATAGGCAAACGGTTCAATCTGTGGGCAAATCGGCGTTCCGGCGGTCGGATCGGCACAGAAGATGCCTGTTGAAGAGGCGTTTGTACAGGGAAGTGGCATGGAAGTTCTGACCAACGCCGAAATGCAGCGCGCCGACCAGCTCTCGATCGCGGCCGGCACGCCCGGCTTCAAGCTGATGCTGAGCGCGGGCCAGGCGGTCGCCGAGGCCGCCAACGCGCTGGTGGAGGAGGGGCCGATCCTGATCGTGGCCGGCCCCGGCAACAATGGCGGCGACGGTTTTGTCGCAGCCGCCGAGCTCGCCGCCCAGGGGCGCGAGGTCTCGGTGATCCTGATGTGCGAGCGCGACCAGCTCCAGGGCGACGCGGCCTCCGCCGCGCGCGGCTGGAAGCACCCGGTGCTCCCGTTCAATCCGCAGGCGATCGGAAAGCCCGCGCTGATCATCGACGCGCTGTTCGGTGCGGGCCTCAGCCGCCCCGTTGACGGCGAGGCGCGCGCGATGATCGAGGCCGTCAACGCCAATGGTGCCTTGGTGCTCGCGGTCGATCTGCCGAGCGGCATCAACGGCACCAGCGCCGCCGTGCTGGGCGCTGCGGTCAACGCCACCGAGACCGTCACCTTCTTCCGCAAGAAGCCGGCGCACCTGCTGCTGCCGGGGCGGATGCATTGCGGCCGCGTGCGCGTTGCCGACATCGGTATCGACGCACAGGTGCTTGACGAGATCAGGCCGCAGACCTTCGAGAACGACCCGGATTTCTGGGGCGCGGCCTTTCCGGTGCCGCGGATCGACGGCCACAAATATGCGCGAGGGCATGTGCTGGCGGTCTCGGGCGATGCAGCCGCGACCGGCGCGGCGCGGCTCGCCGCGCGCGGCGCGTTGCGGGCCGGCGCGGGCCTGGTGACGCTGGCGAGCCCGCGCGATGCGCTCGCGATCAATGCGGCCGCGCTGACCGCGGTGATGGTTCGCCCCGTCGACACCGCGATCGAGTTCGGCGAGTTGCTCGGCGACAAGCGCTACAACACCTGCATCATCGGCCCCGGTACAGGCGTTGGCGATCGCACCTGCGATTTCGTCCACACCGCGCTTGGCGCGCAGCGGCATCTGGTGCTGGACGCGGATGCGCTGACGAGCTTTGCCGCGAATCCCGAGCGCCTGTTCGAATCGATCAAGGCCTCGCACGACAATGCGGTGGTGCTGACGCCGCACGAGGGCGAGTTTCCGCGCCTGTTCTCCGATCTCAGCAACAAGCACCCCGGCCGTTCCAAGCTCGAGCGCGTCCGCGCCGCCGCCGAACGCTCCGGCGCCGTGGTGCTGCTGAAGGGGCCGGATACCACCATCGCCGCGCCGGACGGCCGCGCCACCATCGCCGCCAATGCGCCGCCCTGGCTCGCCACGGCGGGTGCGGGCGACGTGCTCTCCGGCATCATCGCGGGGCTCCTGGCGCAGGGCGTGCCGGCCTTCGAAGCCGCCAGCATCGGCGTGTGGATGCATGGCGAGGCGGCAAGCGAGGCGGGGCCGGGGCTGATCGCGGAGGACCTGACCGAGACCCTGCCGGCCGTGCACCGGCGGATCTATAATGCACTGGGGATCGAGTACTGAGCTGCTCGCTACGGCGGGTAGGATGGGTAGAGCGCAGCGAAACCCATCATCTCAAACCTCGGCACGGTGGCGGTGGGTTTCGCTGCGCTCTACCCATCCTACGAAACCTCACTCCACCGCGTACCAGCGCACCAGCCGCGGCGCGGCCCAGTCGGTCACGACGGATTCGATCAGCCAACGTCCGGGCGAGGTCGCCGCGAACGCGATGCGCTGGGTCTGGCCGGACTCGATCGCGAGCGTGTCGAGCCAATAGGGCTTCCAGCCGTCGTCGAGCTTGTCGAGCAGGCGGAAGGGATGGCCGTGCAGGTGGAACACGGCGGTGAGGGGCGCGGGGTTCTTGAGGGTCAGCACGACGGTGCGGCCGGTCCTGGTGCGGAAGGCCGGCGCCGACGAGGTGGAGAAATCCGCAGGCCGCGTCCAACCGGTATCGGGTGCACCGAGCGCGACATCGAACCGCAGGGCGCCTTTGAGATCGAGCTGGTCGGGCAGGGCATTCGCAGGGAGCGGTTGTGGCGGCAACAGCGGCGCGCGCCGCTCCAGTCTGCCGGAGATCGAGAGGTTTCCGATCGGGCGGGCCTCCTTGCCGTCATGCAGCAGAAATTGGGCCGATGTGGCTGCGTCCACAAAGGCGTCGGCCCGTCCGCCCGGGGCCAGCACCAGGGCGCCATTGCGGGCCGGGAACGGCTCGGCCGGCTGTCCGTCCAGGGCCATCACGCGGACGTCGTGATTTTCCAATTTGATTGCGAGGACAGTGCGTTGGGAGCCATTGATAAAGCGCAGCCGCAGCCGCTCATTGGCGGCGGCTGCGAGCTCGCATGAAGTCTGCCCGTTGATTGTATAGAGCGGGGTCGCGTCCTTGGGGTCGCGGCCCGGGGGCAGCGCGGTCCCATCCGGCCGCAGGCGCCATTCCTCGATCAGCAGGACCTCGTCACGATCGACGGCGATGCGGCTCGTCTCCTCCGCGATGATCGGAAGCGGCCGCGCCGGCTGCTTCAGGCCGTCCTCGAAGAGGCGAAAGTCGGTCAGCAGGGTTCCGGCGTTTGGTATTGAAATAATTGAAGTTTCAGTCGCGTCCGGCGCCGTCGGCGCGCGCCCTCGCAGCGGGTCCGCCGCAGCCGGGCCGTTGAGGCCGTACCAGACTGGGGCAAGCGGCACAGGCAGGTCGTTGCGGAATACCACCTCGCAGCGGTCGCCGCGCTTGAGATGGACGCCCCTGGTATGGCTTACGGCGGCCAGCTCCCAGATTGGTGTGGGCGGCTGCCCCGGCTTCAGAGCCAGCGTTGCCGGCCTCGCCTGAAGGGCGATCTGGGCGGTCACGGACGGACCTGCGCCGCCGGCCATCAGCCCCGCAGCCGAGGCTCCGAGGCCAACCAGAACCTCGCGTCGGCTCGGGTGAAAGATCCGCGGTTTCATGGCCCGATCCGGACCACGCCGCGCTGGATAAGTCCAGCCATCGTGCCTACTTGAAGCCTGCCTCCATCAGGCCATTTTTTTGCTGCGAACAGTCAGGCGCATGCTATAAGCCCGGCCGCCCGCGGCATCGCGGCCGGTCTTGATGCAAATTCACGCGGGCGTGGCGGAACTGGTAGACGCGCTGGATTTAGGTTCCAGTGACGAAAGTTGTGGGGGTTCGAGTCCCTCCGCCCGCACCAAGCGCTTTCAGCGTTTGCACGGATTACCGAAGGGCCTCGCTTCGTGCGGATGTTTTCCGTCTGGAGCAGGGCTCTGATGAACCACCGGCGTTGAGGCGTTTGCCTCGCGTTGGATCGATTAATGACAGCGTCCCGACGCATGCGTGCCGGGGCCGAACGAGAAGAAGATTGGACGCCATGCAGGTCACAGAAACCCTCTCGGAAGGTTTGAAGCACGAGTTCAAGATCAGCGTTCCCGCGTCTGATCTCGACGCCAAGGCCGGCGCCAAGCTCGTCGACCTCAAGGACAAGGTCCGCATCAACGGCTTCCGTCCCGGCAAGGTGCCGGTCGCTCATCTGAAGAAGGTCTATGGCCGCTCGGTGATGGCCGAGACCATCGACCAGACCATCCGCGACACCAACACGCAGCTGTTCTCCGAGCGCGGCTTCCGCCTCGCGACCGAGCCGAAGATCACGATGCCGAGCGAGCAGGCCGAGGTCGAGGAGCTGCTGAGCGGCAAGACCGATCTGACCTACACGGTTGCGATCGAGGTGGTGCCGTCGATCGCGCTCGCCGACTTCAAGACCTTCCAGGTCGAGAAGCCCGTGGCTGACGTTACCGACGCCGACGTCGACGAGGCGATCAAGCGCATCGCCGACACCAACCGCGGCTATGCCGCGAAGGCCGACGGGGCCAAGGCCGAGTCGGGCGACCGCGTCACCATCAACTTCAAGGGCACCATCAACGGCGAAGTCTTCGAGGGCGGCACCGGCGAGGGCATCCAGGTCGTCATCGGCTCCAACACCTTCATCCCCGGCTTCGAGGAGCAGCTCACCGGCATCGGCGCGGGCGAGACGCGCACGCTGAAAGTGTCGTTCCCCAAGAACTACATGAACGACAAGCTCGCCGGCCAGCCGGCCGAGTTCGAGACCACCGCGACCTCGATCGAAGCGCCGCAGGACATTGCGATCGATGACGAGTTCGCCAAGACGCTCGGCCTCGAATCGCTGGACAAGCTGAAGGAAGCCGCGCGCGAGCGTCTGGTTGCCGAGTTCGCCGGTGCGACGCGCCAGCGCGTCAAGCGCGCGCTGCTCGACCGTCTCGACGAGGCGCATCGCTTCGAGGCGCCGCCCTCGCTCGTCGACGAGGAGTTCAATCTGATGTGGAACTCGGTCAAGGCCGAGATGGACTCGGCCGGCAAGACCTTTGCCGACGAGGACACCACCGAAGATGCCGCCAAGGAAGAGTACCGCAAGATCGCCGACCGCCGCGTGCGCCTCGGCCTCGTGCTCTCCGAGATCGGCGAGAAGAACAAGATCACCGTGACCGACGACGAGGTCGGCCGCGCCGTGATCGAGCGGGCCCGCCAGATGCCCGGCCGCGAGAAGGAAGTCTGGGACTATTACCGCAGCAACGCCCAGGCGCTGGCCCAGCTTCGTGCGCCGATCTATGAGGACAAGGTCGTCGACTTCATCCTCGAGCTCGCCAACGTGACCGAGAAGAAGGTTTCGCGCGAGGACCTCTACAAGGACGATGAGGCGGAAAAGACCGCGGCCTGAAGGCTTTGAGACAGTCTTCTATTAAGGATGATCAGCGGAAGGGCCCGGCTAGCCATGTGGCTGGCTGGGCCTTCTTGCGAGAATCAGCTTCAAGTGCCCGGCGGATTAAGCCTTAATTCGCTCCGCACTTGTCTGGCGCGAATTGGGCTATATCTGTCGGTACACCCTGTACCCAAACTTCTACCGCTACCAACTTCCTGCATCACGGGCGTCCATCGGCCTTCCGGCAAATCCAGCCAAACTGGCAGCCAAGAGTGGCGATGTCCGCCTCCGAAAACCCTAGGTGACTCATGCGCGATCCGGTTGAAACCTACATGAACCTCGTGCCCATGGTGGTCGAGCAGACCAACCGTGGCGAGCGCGCCTACGACATTTTCTCGCGCCTGCTGAAAGAGCGCATCATTTTCCTGACCGGTCCGGTCGAGGACGGCATGTCGACGCTGGTCGTCGCGCAGCTGTTGTTCCTCGAAGCGGAAAATCCGAAGAAGGAAATCTCGATGTACATCAACTCGCCGGGCGGCGTGGTGACGTCGGGCCTTGCGATCTACGACACCATGCAGTTCATCCGCCCGCCGGTCTCGACGCTGTGCACGGGGCAGGCGGCCTCGATGGGCTCGCTGCTGCTCGCCGCCGGCGAGAAGGACATGCGCTTCTCGCTGCCGAACGCGCGCATCATGGTGCACCAGCCCTCCGGCGGCTTCCAGGGCCAAGCCACCGACATCATGCTGCACGCGCAGGAAATCCTGAACCTGAAGAAGCGGCTCAACGAGATCTACGTGAAGCATACCGGCCAGACCTACAAGACGATCGAGGACGCGCTGGAACGCGACAAGTTCCTGACCGCCAACGACGCCAAGGAGTTCGGCCTGGTCGACAGGGTCATCGACAAGCGCGCCGAAGAGCCGGCCGCGGCGAAGACCCAGTAGCACTACCGGTCGGTAGCGGCGTCCCTTGGGGGCGCCCGGGTACCTTCAGGGGAGCGTTCACGTTTAGGACTCGTGTGCGCGCTGCAAAACGCCGTTTTGCGCCCTGCGACAGGCAGAAAGTTCCGCTTTCGTGCTTGTTTTTCGTGGCAATCCAGCAACGCCGGGGTGATTTCGATCACTTCGCCCGTGCCAAGACCTGAAATCACGGTATTGTCACGGGTAGCCGGCGACCCCCGATTAGCGAATTCTTGATAGTCGGGTGACAGCATGGTTGGCTACGAATGATCCGCTATGATCGCGGGAGAATCGAGTGACCGTGATTCGCACGGGATGTAGCGCGTAGGGTCTTTTTTGGTACGGAATTTGCTCTATTTGAACTTCATACCGACCGGTGTGTCGGGATGGAGCGATCGAGCGGAACGGGATCGAACCGCGGACGGAGACATGAATGAGTAAGGTCGGCACGAGCGACTCCAAGAACACGCTATATTGCTCGTTCTGCGGCAAGAGCCAGCACGAAGTCCGCAAACTGATCGCGGGTCCCACGGTCTTCATCTGCGACGAGTGCGTCGAGCTTTGCATGGACATCATCCGCGAGGAGAACAAGTCCTCGCTGGTCAAGTCGCGCGACGGCATTCCGACGCCGAAGGAAATCTGCAAGGTGCTGGACGATTACGTGATCGGCCAGAGCCACGCGAAGAAGGTCCTGTCGGTCGCGGTGCACAACCACTACAAGCGCCTCAACCACCAGACCAAGCACAACGACGTCGAGCTCGCGAAGTCGAACATCCTGCTGATCGGTCCGACCGGTTCGGGCAAGACGCTGCTCGCGCAGACGCTCGCCCGCATCCTGGACGTGCCCTTCACGATGGCGGACGCAACGACGCTGACCGAAGCCGGCTATGTCGGTGAGGACGTCGAGAACATCATCCTGAAGCTGCTCCAGGCCGCCGACTACAATGTCGAGCGCGCCCAGCGCGGCATCGTCTACATCGACGAAATCGACAAGATCAGCCGCAAGTCCGACAATCCCTCGATCACGCGCGACGTGTCGGGTGAGGGCGTGCAGCAGGCGCTCTTGAAGATCATGGAAGGCACGGTGGCTTCGGTCCCGCCGCAGGGCGGCCGCAAGCATCCGCAGCAGGAGTTCCTGCAGGTGGATACCACCAACATCCTGTTCATCTGCGGCGGCGCCTTCGCCGGCCTCGAGAAGATCATCTCGGCACGCGGACGGTCGACCTCGATCGGCTTCGGCGCCCAGGTGCTCGCGCCGGAGGACCGCCGTACCGGCGAGATCTTCCGTCACGTCGAGCCTGAGGATCTCCTGAAGTATGGTCTCATCCCCGAGTTCGTCGGCCGTCTGCCTGTGGTGGCGACGCTCGAGGATCTGGACGAGACCTCGCTGAAGAAGATCCTGACCGAGCCGAAGAACGCGCTTGTGAAGCAGTACCAGCGCCTGTTCGAGATGGAGAACATCGAGCTGACCTTTGCCGACGAGGCGCTTGGCGCGGTCGCCCGCAAGGCGATCGAGCGCAAGACCGGCGCCCGTGGCCTGCGTTCGATCCTCGAGGCGATCCTGCTCGAGACCATGTTCGACCTGCCGGGTCTGGAAGGTGTGGAAGAAGTCGTGATTTCCCGCGAAGTCGTGGAAGGCACGGCCCGTCCGCTCTACATCTACGCCGATCGATCCGATCGCGCCGTCGAGAACGCCAGCGCCTGATTTGCGGCGCTGGAACGCTCCAATCGTCCTGAGAAGTGACGGCTGCGGAATGTATCTCCGCAGCCGAGTTAGCGTCGCTTACCCGTGTGCGTAAGCGCCTGATGGCGCGCGTTTTTCAATGACTTGACACCCCCCCGGTCGATAGCCACCTAATGTCGGCGGCGAGCGTGAATTCTCTTCAAGATTCGCCTCAGTTCCGATCCGGCAAGCCCGGTCCACCCTTGGAATGGTAGACTGGTTTTGTGGATCACCTCGGCACCTTGTGGCGGTTGCGCATGAGCATGGCGGGCTGCGTGCAAGGGGGCAAAGCAAAAGGAAAAGGCCATGACTAATCCAAAACCCAGGCCAACCATCGTCCATGGCGAAACGCACGCTTATCCCGTGCTTCCCTTGCGCGACATCGTCGTCTTCCCGCACATGATCGTGCCGCTCTTCGTCGGCCGCGAGAAGTCGATCCGCGCGCTCGAAGAGGTGATGAAGAACGACGCGCTGATCATGCTCGCGACGCAGAAGAACGCGTCCGACGATGATCCGGCGCCCGATGCGATTTACGAGACCGGTACGCTTGCCAGCGTGCTCCAGCTCTTGAAGCTTCCCGACGGCACCGTGAAGGTGCTGGTCGAAGGGCTCGAGCGTGCGCGCGTGCAAAAATACACCGATCGCGCCGACTACTATGAAGCGACCGCGATTGCGCTCGCCGATACCGATGCGAAGTCGGTCGAGGCGGAAGCGCTGGCACGCTCGGTCGTGTCCGACTTCGAGAGCTATGTGAAGCTCAACAAGAAGATCTCGGCCGAGGTCGTCGGCGTGGTGCAGGCGATCACCGATTTCGCCAAGCTCGCCGACACGGTCGCCTCCCATCTCGCCGTCAAGATCGCGGATCGCCAGGGCATCCTGGAGACGCTGTCGGTCACCACGCGCCTCGAAAAGGTGCTGGGCCTGATGGAGAGCGAGATCTCGGTGCTCCAGGTCGAGAAGCGCATCCGCTCGCGCGTCAAGCGCCAGATGGAGAAGACCCAGCGCGAGTATTATCTCAACGAGCAGATGAAGGCGATCCAGAAGGAACTCGGCGACGACGACGGTCGCGACGAGCTCGCCGATCTCGAAGAGAAGATCTCCAAGACCAAGCTCTCCAAGGAAGCGCGCGAGAAGGCGCAGCACGAATTGAAGAAGCTGCGCCAGATGTCGCCGATGTCCGCGGAAGCGACCGTCGTGCGCAACTACCTGGATTGGCTGCTGTCGATCCCGTGGAACAAGAAGTCCAAGGTCAAGAAGGACCTGGAATCGGCGCAGGCCATCCTGGACTCCGATCACTACGGTCTGGAGAAGGTCAAGGAACGTATCGTCGAGTATCTCGCGGTGCAGTCGCGCGCCAACAAGCTGACGGGACCGATCCTGTGCCTCGTCGGACCTCCCGGCGTCGGCAAGACCTCGCTCGGCAAGTCGATCGCGAAGGCGACCGGACGCGAGTTCGTGCGCGTCTCGCTCGGCGGCGTGCGCGACGAGGCCGAGATCCGCGGTCACCGCCGCACCTATATCGGCTCGATGCCCGGCAAGATCATCCAGTCGATGCGGAAAGCCAAGTCGTCCAATCCGCTGTTCCTGCTGGACGAGATCGACAAGATGGGCGCCGACTTCCGCGGTGATCCGTCCTCGGCTTTGCTCGAGGTCCTCGACCCCGAGCAGAACGGGACCTTCAACGACCACTATCTCGAGGTCGACTACGATCTGTCCAACGTGATGTTCATCACGACCGCGAATACGCTCAATATTCCGGGACCGTTGATGGACCGCATGGAGATCATCCGGATCGCGGGCTACACCGAGAACGAGAAGGTCGAGATCGCGCGCAAGCACCTGATCCCGAACGCGGTGTCCAAGCACGGCCTGGACTCCAAGGAGTTCTCGATCGACGACGACGCGCTGCTGCTGCTGATCCGCCGCTACACCCGCGAAGCGGGCGTGCGTAACCTGGAGCGCGAGCTCTCCACACTCGCCCGCAAGGCGGTGAAGGAGCTGATGATCTCCAAGAAGAAGTCGGTCAAGGTCACGGAGAAGTCTCTCGAAGAGCTTCTGGGTGTGCCGAAGTACCGCTTCGGCGAGATCGAGAGCGAGCCGCAGGTCGGCATCGTCACCGGCCTTGCCTGGACCGATGTCGGCGGCGAGCTGCTGACCATCGAAGGCGTCATGATGCCGGGCAAGGGCAAGATGACGGTCACGGGCAACCTGCGCGACGTGATGAAGGAATCGATCTCGGCGGCGGCGTCCTACGTCCGCTCGCGCGCGATCGTCTACGGGATCGAGCCGCCGCTGTTCGACCGGCGCGACATCCACGTGCACGTGCCGGAAGGTGCGACGCCGAAGGATGGTCCGTCGGCGGGCGTGGCGATGGCCACCGCGATCATCTCGGTCATGACCGGAATCCCGGTCCGCCACGATGTCGCGATGACCGGCGAGATCACGCTGCGCGGCCGCGTGCTGCCGATCGGCGGTCTGAAGGAGAAGCTGCTGGCTGCTGCCCGCGGCGGCATCAAGACGGTGCTGATCCCCGAGGACAACGCCAAGGATCTCACGGAGATTTCCGATGCGATCAAGGGCGGCATGGAGATCATCCCGGTCTCCCGTCTCGACGACGTCGTCGCCAGGGCGCTGGTGAAGAAACCGGTGCCGATCGTCTGGGAAGAGGACACCAAGGTGACGGTGAAGCCGGACGGCGACGAAGCCGCTGGCGGCCTGACCGCTCACTGAGCTCCAGCGAAAGATGATAAAACGGCGCCTTCGGGCGCCGTTTTTGCTTTGATGCAAGGGAACGAGGGCGATGCAGATCGACGGGCAATGCCATTGCGGGCAGATCACCTTTGAAGCCGAGATCGACCCCGAGGCGGTCTCGGTCTGCCATTGCCAGGACTGCCAGACGCTGACGGGATCACCGTTCCGGGTCACCGCGATCTGTTCCGCCGGCGACGTCAAGCTCACCGGCGGCACGCCAAAAATCTACGGCAAGCGCGGCGACAACGGCCGGATGCGCTTCCAGCATTTTTGCGCCGACTGTGGTTCCCCGCTGTTCACCAGCGGCGAGGGCGACCAGGCCGACGACTGGGGCATCCGCTGGGGCAGCATCCGCCAGCGCGACGCTCTGAGGCCCAGCCGACAGATCTGGTGCCAGTCGGCGGCAGTGTGGATCGACGCCGTGCCGGGGCTGCCGGGGAGGCCGCAGGATTGATGTTCCGTACTTGCTCACCGAGGGCGGGTAGGGATAAAGAGGCGGCGAGGGCGGTTAGCTCAGCTGGTTAGAGCATCTCGTTTACACCGAGAGGGTCCGCGGTTCGAATCCGTGACCGCCCACCAACGCGTTTTTCGGTACTGCCTCGTCAATTGGAACGGGCCGAGCGGGCAGCACCGAGCCGACGGCCATCGGTTCCGGCTGCATCTTGTGCTTGCGGCCGGTCTTCGCGTCGGGCATATCGGCCCGAACTGGGACGCGTAGAGCGGCTGCCCTGCCAAGCACCACCTGGATCCGACGCCGGCCATATGCCGACCAAGCTGCCCTACCGACCGGAGATCGACGGCCTGCGAGCGATCGCGGTCCTGCCTGTCATTCTCTATCATGCCGGGGTTCCCGGATTCTCGGGCGGCTTTGTCGGAGTCGACGTCTTCTTCGTGATCAGCGGCTATCTGATCACGTCGATCATCCTCGACGAATATGAAAATGGCGGCTTCAGCTTCGTCGGCTTCTACGAGCGGCGCGCCCGGCGCATTCTGCCGCCCTTGTTCCTGGTCTGCCTTGCGAGCATTCCGTTCGCCATCTATTCGCTGAGCCCGCGCGATCTCGAGGAGTTCGCCAGGAGCCTGCTCTCGGTCTGCGGTTTCGTTTCGAACTTCTTCTTCTGGTCGCAAAGCGGATATTTCGACGGGCCGACCGAGCTCAAGCCACTCGTCCATACTTGGAGCCTTGCGGTCGAAGAGCAGTTCTATCTGGTCTTTCCGATCGCGCTGTTCTTGTTGCTCAAGCTCGGTCGACGTCACGCCATCGCGTTGTTTGTCGCGACCGCTGTACTGAGCTTCGCTCTCGCTGTTTGGGGATCGCGTCACGCGACGGCAGCGACCTTCTACCTCCTGCCGGCAAGGTATTGGGAGCTTTTGATCGGTGCGCTGCTGCCGCTGTGCCGCATCGAGACCGAAGCGCGGCGCCTGCCGCGCCGGCTCGCCGAGCCGCTTGCGTTGCTCGGTCTTGCATTGATCGCGATTCCGATCTTCACCTATCACAACATTCCCTATCCCGGCGTTTACACGTTGCCGCCGACACTCGGCACGGCGCTGGCGATCGTGTTCCTGCGACCCGATACGCTATCGGGCCGCATCGTTGCGACGCGCGGCCTCGTTGGCATCGGCCTGATCAGCTACAGCGCCTATCTCTGGCATCAGCCCGTGTTTGCGTTTGCGCGGCTCGGCGCGATCTATGAGGCCAATATCCCGGTCTTCATCGGCCTTTCGGCGATTGCGCTGCTCCTGGCCTACCTGACCTACGTGCTGGTCGAGCGCCCGGCGCGCGACCGCAAGCGGCTCACCCGGAACGAGGTGTTCGCCTATTGCGGTGCTGCCTCCGCGGGACTGGCCGGCCTCGGCCTGGTCGGCATCTTCACCGGCGGGCTCGAGAACAGCTATCTCGCCCGCAACGACATGGCGACCCAGCGGGCCTATGCGCTCATCAAGCAATATGGCTTGCGCGATATCAAGGCCCGGCTGATCGACCGTGGCTGCCAGTTCTGGTCTCCCCGTCCGGACGAGGCGTTCGAGGCGCGGTTTCGATCCTGTGCCGAGAAGTTTGGCCCGGCAACCATGGTCGTCGGCGATTCCCACGGCGAGAACGTCTACAATGCGGTGGCCAAGGCGAGCCCCGGCGAGTTCGTCGTCGGTCTGGTCGACGAAGGCTGCCGTGCGTGGAACGACAGCGATGCCTGTCCGTATTCCAGGCTCAAGGGCTTCCTCGAGCGCAACGGAGCTTCCGTGCGCGGGATCGTCTTCAACGTGTCGGGAGCTCACCTTCTGACCGACCTGGAAGGCAATTCGGAAAACCACCACCTGTTCGAGTGGAAGACGGGATATCTCATCAATTACGAGAAGGTCGCCTTCACGATCAACTATCTGCGGACGATCGCGCCGCTGGCGAAGATCGTGTGGCTCGGTCCCTTTGTCGAAGCACGGGTCAACTTCCGCGATCCGCCGTCAATCGCAAGGGACGCGTTCAGGATGAATCCCGTCTCGCTCCATCATTTCAAGGCGCTGGACGCCGAGATTGCCAAGGAAGTCGCCGAAGGGCCACAGACCTTCAAGTATCTGTCATTCTACGACGTGCTCAAGGTCGATCAGTATTTCCTGCTGACCGGCGATTGTCTGACGTTCAGCGATCCCGATCATCTGAGCGCCTGCGGCGAGGAGTTGCTTGGCGAGAAGCTCAAGGCCCAACTGCCCTGGCCGAATTCGTAGGCTCCAGGCACAAGCATCCAAGCGGTGCCCGTCCGACCTTCAATTTGAATGGGCCGCAACTTCGGTTCGTGATATGGGCTGAACGGCGCGTGAGTGCGCGATGAGGTCCCGATGCAGCAACCCAGCGGACACGAGCAGAATGTCGACCAGATCGCCTATTGGAACGGCCCCAGCGGGCAACGCTGGGCCGATCGACATGCGGTGCAGGAGAGGTTGCTCGGGCCGATCGCGGATGTCCTGATCGATCGCGCCGGGCCGAAGCCGGGCGAGCGCGTGATCGACGTCGGCTGCGGCTCCGGCGCAACGACGGTGGCATTTGCGAAGGCGGTGGCGCCAAACGGCTTCGCGCTCGGCCTCGATGTCTCCGACCCCATGTTGTCGCAGGCGCGTGCGCTGGCGCCAAAGGGCCTGCCGCTCGATTTCGTGCTGGCGGATGCGACGGTACATCCGTTCGAGCCGGCGAGCTTTGACCTCCTGGCCTCGCGCTTCGGCGTGATGTTCTTCGCCGATCCCATTGCGTCCTTCACCAACCTTCGTCGCGCGCTGAAGCCGTCCGGGCGGCTCGCCTTCGCCTGTTGGCGTGAGCCGAAGGAGAACCCGTGGATGATGGCGCCGCTGATGGCGGTCTACAAGCACGTGCCCAAAATGCCGCCGGTCGGGCCGGAGGAGCCGGGCCCGTTCGCCTTCGCATCCGAAGAGCGCGTGATGCGCATCCTGAAAGGGGCGGGCTTCGTCGATGTGGCGATGGAGCCGCACAATCTCGCGATGGATATCGCCATCGGCGGTGGACTCGAGGCCGCCGTCGACGGCGCGCTCCAGATCGGCCCGGCCAGCCGTGCGCTGCAAGGGCATCCGCCGGAGACGTATGAGGCCGCTAAGGCCTCGATCCGCGAAATGCTCGCGCCGTTTTTGAAGGGACAGTCGGTGGCACTTCAGGGCGCGATCTGGATCGTGACGGCGAAGGCGTCGTAGCGCTCGCTGCTCGACGCCGTTGTGCGCAGTTGAAGCTGAGCAAATGCCTCTTCACACCACGTCATCCGGCGCCAGCGCACAGCCATTATCCGGATGCGTCTCGACCTGAAGCGTGGTGTGGCCGATGCGGAAGGACGCCTTCAGCATCTGCGCGGTCTCCATCAGGAACGCATCGCCGCTACCTGCGGGCATGACGAGATGGCAGGTCAGCGCCGTCTCGGTGGTCGAGATCGGCCAGACGTGCAGATCGTGGATCGCGGACACACCCGGGCGCGCCAGCAGGAGCGCCCTGATCGCGGCGAGGTCGGTGCCCTTGGGGGCGGCCGCCATCGACATGTCGATGGAGCCGCGGAGCAGGCTGGTCGTGCTCCAGAGAATGGCGGCGCAGATGACGAGGCTGGTGACGGGGTCGAGCCAAAGCCAGCCGGTCCAGATGATCAGCGCCGCCGAGACGACGACGCCGAGCGAGACGGCGGCGTCGGCGGCCATGTGCAGATAGGCGCCCTCGATGTTGATGTCGTCCTTGCGACCGCTCGCGAACAGCATGGCGGTGAAACCGTTGACGAGGATGCCGATGCCGGCGACCACCATCACGGTCACCCCCGCGACCGGCTCCGGCTCGCGCAGGCGTAAAATCGCCTCCCAGCCGATCGCGCCGGTCGCGACCAGCAGGAACACGGCATTGGCCAGTGCCGCCAGGATGGTCGAGGCACGCAGGCCGTAGGTGAAGCGTCCGCTCGGCGCGCGCCGCGCCGCGATTGCGGCGCCCCACGCCACGACCAGGCCGAGCACGTCGGAGAGATTGTGGCCGGCGTCCGCGAGCAGGGCGGTGGAGTTGCCGATATAGCCATAGACCGCCTCGGCCACGACCAGCGCAGTGTTGAGCGAAATGCCGATCGCGAAGGCCTTGCCGAAACTGGCGGGCGCATGGACATGCGCGTGGCCAAGACCACGACCATGGCCATGATCATGACCGTGGTCGTGATCATGCCCGTGACCTGCATGGTCATGATGGTGATGGCCGTGGTCGTGGCTGCCCAAACCTAGACCTCCCTGGACGCCGCCAAATCAGTCGCCATTCTAGGCGTTTCGCTTGCCACGTCACGCCGGAACAGCATGTAGAGCGCCGGTAGCACCAGGAGCGTCAGCACGGTCGAGGAGATGATGCCGCCAATCACCACGGTTGCGAGCGGCCGCTGCACCTCGGCGCCGGCGCCGGTGGCGAGCGCCATCGGCACGAAGCCGAGCGAGGCGACCAGCGCGGTCATCAGCACCGGGCGCAGCCGGGTCAGCGCGCCCTCCCGCACGGCCTCCGCAACGGATCGTCCCTCGCTGCGCAGCCGCTCGATGAAGGCGATGATGACGAGGCCGTTGAGCACGGCGACGCCCGACAACGCGATGAAGCCGACGCCGGCGCTGATGGACAGCGGGATGCCGCGCAGCAAGAGCGCCGCGACGCCGCCCGTCAGAGCCAGCGGCACGCCGGAGAACACGAGCGCCGCATCCGCCGCCGATCCCATGCCCATGAACAGCAGCAGGAACACCAGCAGCAGCGCCACCGG
The DNA here is from genome assembly GCF_052075915.1 of Bradyrhizobium sp. 1200_D9_N1_1. NCBI lineage: Bacteria > Pseudomonadati > Pseudomonadota > Alphaproteobacteria > Hyphomicrobiales > Nitrobacteraceae > Bradyrhizobium > Bradyrhizobium sp. 1200_D9_N1_1. The sequence goes on from NZ_CP197226.1 coordinate 4,501,101, forward strand.
CACCACGATGGTCAGCCGCTTGGTGGCCGAGACCAGCTGCTCGAACTGCCCGCCCCAGCCGATCCAGTAGCCCGGCGGCAGCTTGACCTTCTCCGCGACGGCGGCTTGCGTCTCGGCGACGAAGGAGCGCAAATCGCGCCCGCGAACGTTGGCCATCACCACGACGCGGCGCTTGCCGTTCTCGCGGCTGATCTGGTTGGGACCCGGCGCGATCTCGATTGCCGCAACGGAAGAGAGGGGCACGTAGCGCGGCGTCGTTCCCGATGTCCCCGGCCAGGCGGTCTTCGTGACGGCCGCGACGTCTTCGCCCGGCGGCAGCGGGATCGGCAGCGACTTGATCGTGTCCGGGTCGGCACGCAGGCTTTCCGGCAGCCGGACCACGATGTCGAAGCGGCGATCGCCTTCGAACAGCTTGCCGACCGGCTTTCCGCCGATCGCGATCTCGACGAGGTTCTGCACCTCGCTGAGGCTGAGGCCATAGCGCGACAGCGCCTGGCGATCGAGCTTGACGGTGAGGATCGGCAGGCCCGCGACCTGCTCGGTCTTGACGTCGGCGGCGCCCTCGATGCCGCGGACCACGCCGTTGACCTGCTGGGCGATGCCGGCGAGCACGTCGAGATCGTCGCCGAAAATCTTGACGCCGACGTCGCTGCGGATGCCGGCGATGAGCTCGTTGAAGCGCATCTGGATCGGCTGGGTCATGCCATAGGCGGTGCCGGGCAGGGTGTTGGCGGCGCGTTCGATCTCCTCGATCACCTCGTTCTTCGGCTTGGCGGGATCGGGCCATTCCTCGCGCGGCTTGAGCGTGACATAGGTGTCGGCGGCGTTCGGCGGCATCGGGTCGTTGGCGATCTCGGCGGTACCGACCTTGGAGAAGATGGTCGCGACCTCCGGCACTTGCTTGACCGCCTTCTCCAGCCGAATCTGCATGTCGACGCTCTGGGTCAGGCTGGTGCCGGGAATCCGGATGGTCTCGATGGTGATGTCGCCCTCGTCGAGGCTCGGGATGAATTCGCCGCCCATGCGTGTCGCGGCGAAGACGCTGCCGGCGACGATCAGGACGGCGCCAAACGCGACGCTGCCGCGGTAGCGGATGGCGCGGTCGAGCAGCGGCACATAGAACCGCTTGGCGGTCCGCATGAAGAGGTTTTCCGTCTCCGAGACCCTGCCGGTGACGAAGATCGCCACCGCGGCCGGGACGAAGGTGATCGACAACAGCGCCGCGCCCGCGAGCGCCATCAGCACGGTCAGGGCCATCGGCGTGAACATCTTGCCTTCGGTCCCCGTCAGGGTCAGGACCGGCAGGTAGACCACGGCGATGATGAGCGTGCCGAACAGGCTCGGCTTGATGACCTCGCTGCTGCCGGCGCGGATCGTCTCCATCCGTTCCTCGAGCGACAGCAGCCGGCCGCGCCGGTGCTGCTCGGCAGCGAGCAGCCGCAGGCAGTTTTCGACGATGATGACCGCGCCGTCGACGATGATGCCGAAGTCGATTGCGCCGAGGCTCATCAGATTGGCGCTGACCTTGCTCTCGACCATGCCTGATATCGTGAACAGCATCGACAGCGGGATGACGCAGGCCGTGATCAGTGCGGCGCGGATGTTGCCGAGGATCAGGAACAGCACTGCGATCACTAGCGCCGCGCCTTCGACGAGGTTCTTCTCGACGGTCTGGATGGTCGCTTCCACCAGATGCGTGCGGTCGTAGACGGCGCGCGCGATCACGCCGTCGGGAAGCGATTTCGCGATCTCCGTGAGCCTCGCCTTGACGCGCTGGGCCACGGTGCGGCTGTTCTCGCCGATCAGCAGCATGGCGGTGCCGAGGACGGTTTCGTTGCCGTTGGTGGTCGCGGCGCCCGAGCGCAGGTCCTGGCCTTCCTGGACGTCGGCGACGTCGCGGATGCGCACCGGCACGCCGCCGCGCGAGCCGATCACGATGTCCCTGATGTCCTCGATATTGGCGACCTGGCCGGGTGCGCGGACGAGATATTGCTCGCCGTTGCGCTCGATATAGCCGGCGCCGACATTGGCGTTGTTGGCGGCCAGCGCCGTCATGATGTCGCGGAAGCCGAGCTTGTAGGCCATCAGCCGGCCGGGGATCGGCAGTACGTGGAATTGCCGCTCATAGCCGCCGATCGAGTTGACCTCGATCACGCCGGGGATGGTGCGCAGTTGCGGCTTGATGATCCAGTCCTGGATGGTGCGCAGTTCCGTCGGCGTGAACTCGGCGCCGGTCGGTGACTTCGCGCCGGCCTTGGCCTCGACCGAGTAGACATAGATCTCGCCGAGCCCGGTCGAGATCGGCCCCATTGCGACCTCGGTGCCTGCAGGCAGCAGGTCCTTTGCCTGCTGGATGCGCTCGTTGACGAGCTGGCGCGCGAAATAGATGTTGGTGCCGTCCTGGAACACGACGGTGACCTGGCTCAGGCCGTAGCGCGAGATCGAGCGGGTGTAGTCGAGCCTGGGCAGGCCGCCCATCGCGGTCTCGATCGGGAAGGTGATGCGCTGCTCCGCTTCGAGCGGCGACAGGCCCGGCGCGCGCGTGTTGATCTGGACCTGGACGTTGGTGACGTCGGGCACCGCGTCGATCGGCAGGCGGGTGAAATTCCAGGCGCCGAAGCCGCCGGCGACGAGCGCGAACAGAACCACGAGCCATCGTTGACGAATGGAGAAGGCGAGGAGGGCGTCAATCATGGTCGGCGTCTCCCTTGCCCATCTCCGCCTTGACCACAAAACTGTTCTCGGCGACGTAGCGCTCGCCGGCCAAAAGGCCTGCGCGGATCTCAACGAATTTCGGATCGGAGTCGCCGAGCTCGACCGGACGTGCCTCGATTTTGTCGCCGTCCTCGCGGACGAACACGATGGTTTTGTTCTCCAGCGTCTGGATCGCACTTCGCCGCACGGCAACTGCGACGTTGCGTGCGGCGAGGATCAGCCGCGCCGTGACGAACAGGCCGGGGCGGAGCCGGCCGTCGGGATTTGGCAGCACCACGCGCGCCAGCGCGGTCTGGGTCTCGCTCGAGCCGATCGGCGCCATGTAGGAGATCGCGCCCTTGATCTCGCCGCGGCCGTCGTCGGGGTCGATCAGCACCTCGTCGTTGAGGCGGACGCGCCGGAGGTCCTGCCGGTAGATCGACAGGTCGACCCAGATGCTGGAGAGGTCGGCGACGACGAAGGCCGGTTTCTGCTCGGAGGCGTATTCGCCGAGCGAGATCTGCCGCTCGATGATGGTGCCGGCGATCGGCGCCTTGAGCTCGTAGACCGTGAGGCTCTGGTTGCTCTCGATCGCGGCGAGCAGATCGTCCCTGGCGACCTTGTCGCCGATGCGCTTCTGGATCGACTTGGCGACGCCCGGAAAGCGCGGCGTCACCTGCACCACGGCTTCCTGATTGGCGCGCAGGATGCCGTTGAAGGCCAGCGTGTCGGTCAGCGTGGCGCCCGCGGCTTCCGCCAGCGTCACGCCGGCGGCCGCGAGCTTGACGTCGGAGATGCGGATGCGGTCGGCGCCGTGCTCGTCCTGCTCGACATGGTCGTTCGGCTTCTTCTGTTCGGAACGCTCGACATGCTCCGCGGGTGCGACCTTGGGCGCTGCAAGCATGGCGTAGCCGTAGGCACCGAGCGCTGCGGTCACGATCGCGACGAGGATGGTGGAGGATGTCTTCATCGCGCGCTCTCCCGGGCCAGCGCAAAGGGATTGCCGACGAGGCCTTCGATGGTGGCGACGCCGGCGTGGAAGTTCTGCAGCGCCTCCTGCTCGCGCAGTCGCGCCTGGGTGACGCTCGCTTGCGCATCGAGCACTTCGAGCAGGGTGAAGCGGCCCTGGCCGTAGCCTTGCGAGATCGCCTCCGAGGCCTCGGTGGCCTTGGGGATGGCGGTCTCGCGCAGCACCGCGAGCTCGCGCAGCGAGCCCTGGAGCGAGTCATAGGCACGGCCGGCAATCACGATCAGCGTGTTGCGGTTGGCCTCGCGCTCGGCCCCGGTCTTGGCGAGGCTTTCCTGCGCGGAGAGGATGTTGCCCTGGTTCTGGTCGAACACGGGTATCGGCACCGAGACGGTGAGGCGCGCCGCATCGTCATTGGTTTCGTTGAAATGGCGCCAGCCGGCCGCGATCCGCACGTCCGGATAGGGCTTGAGCCGCGCCATCAATAGTTCGGCATTGCGCTGGGCAAAGACCGCCGTCCAGCGCACCAATTGCGGATTGGCATCGATGGCGGCGACCACCGACTGGAACGTCGGCGGGCGCCCCGTGGTGTCGAGCCGGCCGGAGACCTCGCCGAACTTCGCAGCTCGGTCGCCCATCAGCACCGCGAGCTCGCGCCGGGCGCTTGCCAGCGTCGCCTTGAATCGCTCGCGGTCGGCCTTCACCAGGGCGGAGGCGACCTCGGCGCGGCCGGTCTCGGCCGGAGAGGAGGCGCCGGCTTCCACGCGGCGGCGGAGCAGCGGCGTCAGCCGGTCGATCGCGGCGATCTGCTCGTCCAGGATCTGGATCCGCCGCTGCGCGCCGAGTACGCTGAGGAAGGCGATCGCCGTCTCCGACAGCACTTCCAGCCTGACGGCCTTGCGCTGGATCGCGGCGACCTCGATGCCGGCCTGTCCGGCCGCGATCCTGGCGTCCCGCTTGCCGAACAGCTCGAAGGCCTGGCTGATCTGGAGCGTGGTCTCGGCCGATTTCGTGCCGCGATAGATGCCCGACCCGAATGAATTGTCCTGTTCATAGGACAGTTCCGGATTGAGGAGCGCGCCGGCCTGGATGCGCTGACCGGTGGCGATGCCGACGTCGCGCTCCGCCGCCGTCAGGCGCGGGCTCGCGGCCAGCGCGCGCGAGAGCGCCGCGCGCATGGTCAGCGTCTGGGCGTGTGACGTCAGCACCAGGGGTGGGCTGATGAGAATAGCCAGCGCGCACGCGATGCGCGCAGCCAGTCGCCTGCAAAACATGAACAGAACCTGTGAAGGAGAACCGATGGGCGCGATGGGGCGCCCGGCTGATCCGTTCAGGTCAGGTGCTTGGGGGGCGGGGATGCCGTATCGGGCGCGATGCCGGCGAGCGCCGGCTGCCGCTGCGGGACCGGCGCTGCCATTACATCGGCCGCGGCTTCCGGCTGCACCGGTTGCACGACAGCGATGGAGAAGCAGCCGTGGCAGTGATGGCCGGCAAGCGCCTTATGATCGCCATGGCCGGCCGCGCCGTGGTCGAGCATCGCCGCGATCTCGGAGCCGCCGGACGGGCTGGTCACATCGATGTCGTGGGCCCCGTGGAGCGCGCCCGAGAGCAGATACATGACCGCGACGAACACAGCCACGAGCCCGCGCCAATGGCGCGTGGTGCTCCGTCTGAAGGGTCGGCGATTCAGGACCACGAATTCACTCTCGCTGTCGGTTCGGCTGGCCTAGCATGGCAGCGGGAACAGTGTCGACCCGCAATAGTGTTACGTGTGGGGAACTCAACGTCGCAGCCGCACCTCATGATGCGAGTGCGACCGGGGCGCAACATTCCGGGGGATTACGAGCTCATTCGGCGGCCTCCGGAATTTGCTCCGACGCGACAGCCCCATCGCCCGTACGGAGCCCGAAGCCCTTCACCAGGCCGAAGATTGCGGGGATCACGATCAGCGTCAGCAGCGTCGACGAGATCATGCCGCCGATCATGGGCACGGCGATCCGCTGCATGATCTCCGATCCCGTCCCGCTGCTCCACATGATCGGCAGCAGGCCGGCCATGATCGCAACCACCGTCATCATCTTCGGGCGGACGCGCTCGACCGCACCTTCCATGATTGCCTTGTCGAGATCGTCGCGAGTCAGGACACGGCCGGCGCGCGCGCAGCGCGCTTCGGTCTCGGCAAGGGCGTGGTTGAGATAGATCAGCATCACCACGCCGGTCTCGGCCGCCACGCCCGCGAGCGCGATGAAGCCGACGGCGACCGCGACCGAGAGATTGAAGCCGAGCCACCACATCAGCCACAGGCCACCGACGAGGGCGAAGGGCAGGGAGAGCATCACGATCATGGTCTCGGTGATCGAGCGGAAGTTGAGGTAGAGCAGCAGGAAGATGATCAGCAGCGTTACCGGCACCACGATCTTCAGCCGCGCGGTGGCGCGTTCCAGATATTCGTATTGCCCGCTCCAGACCACATAGTAGCCTGATGGGAACTGGACGCTCGCCTGCACCGCAGCCCTCGCATCGGCGACATAGCCGCCGAGGTCACGGTCGCGGATGTCGACATAGATGTAGGTGGCGAGCTGGCCGTTCTCGGTCCGGATCGAGGTCGGCCCGCGCGCCGGCGTGACGCTTGCGACCTCGCCGAGCGGGACGGCGCCGCCGCCCGGCATCGGCACCAGGATGTCGCTGGCGATCGCCTTCGGATTGTCGCGCAGGTCGCGCGGATAGCGCATGTTGACGGTGAAGCGCTGCCGGCCCTCGACGGTCGTCGTCACCGTCTGGCCGCCGAGCGCGGTCGCAATCGTGTCCTGCACGTCCTGCACCATGATGCCGTAACGCGACAGCGCCTCGCGGTCCGGCGTGATCTCGAGATAGTAGCCGCCGAGGCTCCGCTCGGCATAGGCCGAGGAGGTGCCGGGCACCGCCTTGAGCACCTGCTCGATCTGCCGGGCCACCTTGTCGATCCCGGCGAGATCGGTGCCCATGACCTTGATGCCAACGGGGGTGCGGATGCCGGTCGAGAGCATGTCGATGCGCGCCTTGATCGGCATGGTCCAGGCGTTGGAGACGCCCGGAAACTGCAGCGCCTTGTCCATCTCGGCGATCAGGCTGTCGATCGTCACGCCGGCGCGCCACTGCTCCTTCGGCTTGAGGTCGACGATGGTCTCGAACATCTCCGACGGCGCCGGATCGGTCGCGGTTGCCGCACGACCGGCCTTGCCGTAGACCGAGGCGACTTCCGGAAACGAGCGGATGATGCGGTCCTGGGTCTGCATCAGCTCGGCCGCCTTGGTCACGGAAATGCCGGGAAGCGTCGTCGGCATGTAGAGCAGGGTGCCTTCGTTGAGATTCGGCATGAACTCGGAGCCGAGCCGGCCTGCCGGCCAGATCGAGGCGGCGAGCACGCCAAGTGCGAGCAAGATCACTGGGATCCGCGCCCGCAGCACGCCTGATATCACCGGCCGGTAGATCCAGATCAGGAAGCGGTTGATCGGGTTCTTGTGCTCCGGGATGATCCTGCCGCGGACGAAGATCACCATCAGCGCCGGCACCAGCGTGACCGACAGCAGCGCCGCCGCCGCCATCGCGAAGGTCTTGGTGAAGGCGAGCGGGCTGAACAGCCGGCCCTCCTGCGATTCCAGGGTGAAGATCGGCATGAACGAGACGGTGATGATCAGCAGGCTGAAGAACAGCGCCGGGCCGACCTCGGCGGCGGCCTCGATCAGGATCGCCACCCGCGAATGGCCGGGCGCGGCGCGCTCGAGATGCTTGTGCGCGTTCTCGATCATGACGATCGCCGCGTCGATCATGGCGCCGATCGCGATCGCGATGCCGCCGAGGCTCATGATGTTGGAGCCGATCCCGAGCAGCTTCATCGCCCCGAACGCCATCAGCACCCCGACGGGGAGCATCAGGATGGCAACCAGCGCGCTGCGGACATGCAGCAGGAACACGATGCAGACCAGCGCCACCACGATGCTCTCCTCGAGCAGCGTATGCCGGAGCGTCTCGATCGCGGCCTTGATCAGGTTGGAGCGGTCGTAGACCGGAACGATCTCGACCGATTTCGGCAGGCTGGTTGCGATCTCCCTGAATCGCTTCTTGACGCCCTCGATTACGTCGAGTGCGTTCATGCCGAAGCGCTGCAGCACGATGCCGCTCGCCACCTCGCCCTCGCCGTTGAGCTCGGCGATGCCGCGCCGCTCGTCCGGTCCGAGCTCGACGCGGGCGACGTCGCGCAGCTTGACCGGCGTTCCGTTGTCGGTCTTCAGCACGATGTTGCCGATGTCGTCGACGCTTTTCAGATAGCCCTTGCCGCGAATGACATATTCGAACTCGGAAAGCTCGACGGTGCGGCCGCCGACGTCGGCATTGCTGGCGCGGATGGCATCGCGCATCTTCTGCATGGTGATGCCGAGGTCGCGCATGCGCTGCGGATCGAGGATGACGTTGTATTGCCGCACGAAGCCGCCGATGCTCGCGATCTCCGCCACGCCTTCCGCCTTGGCGAGCGCAAACTTCAGATTCCAGTCCTGGATCGTCCGCGTCTCAGCAAGGTTCAATTCCTTGGACATCACCGCATATTGGTAGACCCAGCCGACGCCGGTGGCGTCGGGCCCGATCGTGGGCGTGACGCCGGCGGGCAGCCGCGACGCGGCGCCGTTGAGGAATTCGAGCACGCGCGAACGGGCCCAGTAGATGTCGGTACCGTCCTCGAAGATGACGTAGACGAAGGAGACGCCGAAGAAGGAGAAGCCGCGCACCACCTTCGACCTTGGCACCGTCAGCATCGCAGTGGTGAGGGGATAGGTGACCTGATCCTCGATCACCTGGGGCGCCTGGCCCTGATATTCGGTGTAGACGATGACCTGGGTGTCGGAGAGGTCTGGAATGGCGTCCAGCGGCAGATGGAGCAAGGCATAGAGGCCGGCCGCGGCGGCAAAGCCGGTGCCGAACAGGACCAGCAGCAGGTTGCGTGCCGACCAGGCGATGATGCGCGCGATCATGGCTTGCCTCCCATCGCGTGGCCGCCGTGCGCATCAGTGCCTTGCGCGTTAGTGCCTTGGGCGTTGCCGCCTTCGGCGAGTCCTTTGAGGGCCGCCTTGAGGTTGCTCTCGGCATCGATCAGGAAGTTGGCGGAGGTGACGATGACGTCGCCCTCGGCAAGCCCGTCGCGGATCTCGACATAGCCGTCGCCCCGCCGCCCGAGCTTGACCTCGCGCGGCTCGAAGCGGCCCTGTCCCTTGTCGACCAGGACGGCCTGCCGGCTGCCGGTGTCGAGCACCGCGCTTTCGGCCACGCTGAGCACCGGCGCCGGATTGCCGGTATCGATCGCGGCATCGACATACATGTCGGGAAGCAGCGCGAGATCGTCGTTGGCGAGTTCGATCCGTATCCGCGCTGTGCGCGTTTCCTTGTTCAGCTGCGGATAGATGACGCTGATCCGGCCGCCAAAATCCCGACCGGGATAGCTGCGCGCCCGCACCGTCACGGGCTGGCCGACGGCAATGCCGCCGAGGTCGCGCTCGGCGACGTCGACATTGGCCCACACCAGCGAGATATCGGCGATGCGAAACAGGATGTCGCCGGGCTGGGCGCGCATGCCGTCGATGGCGTTGCGCTGGAGCACGATGCCGTCACGCGGCGACGACCATTGGATGGTGATCGGCACCGCATGGCTCTTCTCCATCTCGGCGATGACGGGTTCGGGGACATCGAGATTGACCAGCCGCTGCCGCGAGCCCCGGCCGTAGGGTTCGATGCCCGCGGTCGTCTTCGAGGTGATGGTCGCGAGATATTCGGCCGCTGCGGACGATACGGCCGGACTGTAGATCTCCATCAGCGACTGCCCCTTGGTCACGCGGCTTCCGGTGGTGACGTCGGCAACCTTCTGCACAAAACTCTCGGCGCGCATGGCGATGACCGAGATCCGGCGTTCGTCGAGCTGGATAGTGCCGGGCGCGCGCACCAGCGTCCGCAGCCGCCGTAGTTCGGCAGGCTCCGATTTGACGCCGCTGCGCTGGATTTTGCCGGGCGACAGCTTGACCGAACCGTCGTCGCTGTCGTCGCCGTCATAGACGGCGATGTAATCCATCCCCATCGAATCCTTCTTCGGCACTGGTGAGGTGTCGGGCAGGCCCATCGGGTTGCGGTAATATTTGATCTTGCGATCGGCCTTGTGCTCGCCTTTAGGCTCGTCGGCATCGGACGGCGCCGGTACGGCGACGTAGTCGCGGCCGTCCTCGGTCTTCTTCGGCGTCGGCGAATAGAGCGGCTTGCCGTCCGGATCCTGATAATAGAGCGGGGCGGCCGTATCCGCCGCATTCGCTGCGGACAAAATCGGATCGCCATTCGCCGGCAAAAAGCTGCCGGCAAACAGCGCGGCGCCTACCGCTGCGACAAGCGCAGCGGTAGTGCCGATGAGGCGGCTCTTGCTCATTGCTCGGCCGTGACGACGAGCTTGTTTTCGACCGTGCCGCTTTCGCCCTGCACCTTGGCGCCAAGCGAGAGCTGCCAGCGCCCGGCCATGCCGAAGGTGGCCTTGAAACGGTAGGTGCCGGGCTCGGTGCCCGGCATCGGCGTGACCTTGGTGGCCATCTCCTGCATGCCGTCGGGCGCCATGTCGAGCCGGCTGGCGAAGACCACGGCATCCGGCACGGTCTTGCCGGAGGTCTTGTTGACCAGCCGTACCGTCACGATGCGATCGGCGCCGGCCTTGACGGTCGGCTGCATGAGCTGGAATTCATAGTTCTTGATTTCGGCGCGTGCGGAGGTCGCAAACGCGGTGGCGATCAGCGCGGCCATGGCGGCGCGCGCGACGTGGGACGTTGTCATGATTTCAATTTCCTCGACGGGTCTGATGGAGTCGCACGCAACGACGTGACGCGTCGCGAGACGGTATGCAGCCATGCGCGCCGATTGCGGCACGCATGTTCACCAGGCGGCGGAGCGCCTGTCAGACGATCGATCGAGGGGGATGATCCGGAGGTGGGCGGGTGAGGCCGTCGCCGATGGCATCATCGAGCGGCCGAAGCAGCGCGAGAGGACGCGCATAGCGGATGGCGGTCGCGACGACACGTCCTGCCTGCAACGCCTTCAGCATGCAGATCGCGAGGAGCGGGCAGTCCTGGCATTGCTTGCTGTTCTGCTCGTCGGGGCAGCACGGCATGTCCGCCGACATGTCCTGTGCGCCGGTCATCTGCATGTCGCTAGCCATCAGAGGCTCCGCCGCTGCTGGTGTCACCAGCGGCGCAACCATCAGCCCCGCGGTCACGAGGACCGCGAGCACGAGCCTGAGGATGCGACAAGCCATCATTGCGCGACACTCTCACACGGTGGCAACACTGGAAAGTCCCCCGGTTCACAAGTGTGAGAGCAGGGAGCGCTGGTGGTTAACCGTTTCGAGCGATCGCGGAGTACCATGTTATTGCGCAATCCTAATGGGATTTGGGGCCTCCCTGATAACGCCATCCGGATGCGCCGCCCGCCGGTGCGGTGGCGGGCAGCTCAGGCGCTTGTCGATCATAGGCCAACGCGGAATACGGGCCTTGAGGTAGGACAAACGTTCTGGATTGCGAGGTTTGCCTGGCCTCATTCGGCCAATAGCTCCTGTCGGAAATGGTCGAGCCCGCATGGGCGCTGGCCGAGACGGCCAAGAGAAGCGTGAGTGCGAGAAGGCTCTTCGTCAACATAGTTCCGGCTCCATGATTTTCGCGGAAGCGCCTCTGTTGCGCTTCTTCTGAGGAGTTCGGAGCCATCCGCGAGTCGGTTACAGGCTCACGCCGACGTGAGTGCAGCCTCTCACCAGCGCAGCAGCCGGGGTCCCAACAATGCGCCTGCGAGGGTGCACAGCACGATCGTACCGCCATACCAGAGCGCGACGAAGGGCAGCGAGTCGTCGGTGCAGTGAAGCGCATAGGCCATCGCGCTCATGCCACCTGCGACGAGCCCGCTGAAGGCGCCGGTACGGACCAGATTGGTCGGAGCCGCCTGTCGCACAGCCCAGATGACGACGGCAAACGGGACAATCGCGATGATCGGAATCGAGATGAGGCATTCGAGCCATTGATCGCCCATCACCATCCTGTCCCAGTGCGAGCTCGGCGCCTGCCCAAGGCTGATGCCGGCAAGCAGGAGGATCGCCACAAAGGGCAGTGCGGCGAGGCCCGGGGATACCCTTCGTTCCCCGCCAGGCCGCGCCAGCCGTGCCAGATAGACCGCCGCCGCGCCTGTGGTGCCGAACGCGAATGCGATCTTCAGGAACAGAAAAATCAGGGTGCGTGGCGTGGTCAGGTCGGTGCGGACACCGAGTGCCAAGAACGTGACTCCGATTGCAACGGCCATTCCAACCACAAGCGCAGTGCCGACGCTGCGGTTGACCTGTCGCCGGTTGACCGGTTCGACACCCGCGCTGAGCGCGCTGATCAGCTCGTCCGTCTTCATGTTTGCGTCCTCTGTGCGATCAACGCCGCCAGGGTCTTCAGCCCGCGGTGAATATTGACCTTCACGCCCGATTCCGAGATGTGGCAGCGCTGTGCCGCTTCAGCGACGCTCAGCCCGTCGAGTTTCACGGCCTCGATCGCGCATTGCATCTTTTCCGGCAGGTGTTTGAGCAACCGCCTGAGATCGAAGCTGCTCTCGGCGCTGAGGTTATCGTCATTGGCAATGACGTCGCCCGCCTCGTCGATCGGCACGTCGGTAACCGAGGCCCGGTTTCGGCGGAGAAAATCGATCAGCTTGTAGCGCGCGATCGCGTGCACCCAGGGCGTTAACAGCTCCTGCGGATCGTAGGTGTGTCGCTGGAGGTGGATCGCCAGCACGGCCTCCTGAACCAGATCCTCGGCCTCCGCCACGCCTCGGCCTATTTTCGCGAACTTGCCCTTGTAATAGGCGCGCAAATGGCGGCTCAGCCGCTCAAGCAGCATGCGATGCGCCGCAGCATCGCCATCCTGGCTGGCAAGCATGAGTGCCTTGAGCTCGGTTTCCGTGGTCGTCATACCCACATGGCTATAGTTCGCTCGTATTGCCGACTTGGTTACAGTCAGTTCGCAAGGTTCTCATTTTCCTCCTCCAAGGCAAACGGTGCGAGGGGTCGATCGAGTGGTCCGCAACGCGGATTGGGATGACTTCGTTCGTAGGGACTAGAGGCCGAGGCAATTGTGGAACCGCGCCTGGAAGATCGCCATCGTTACAGGCGCATGGTAAAATGGGACGCCGGAGGGAGCCTGGAGTGCCTGAAGAGTCCTGCTGCTCACACGACGCGTGCTGCGAGAAGGCCGCCAAACCCCGCGTGGAGGAGGTCGCCACGTCGGGCTGCGCCGACTGCTGCTCGGCAGGTGTTCCGGTCTTCGACGGGCTTGATCCACGATACAAGCGCATATTGTGGACCGTCATCGCCATCAACGCGGCGATGTTCGTGAGCGAAATGGTGGCGGGCCACTTGGCCGGCTCGCAGGCTCTCAAGGCCGACGCTCTCGACTTCCTGGCCGATACAGTCACCTACGGCTTGAGCCTTTCGGTCATCGGCGCGAGCCTCAAGACACGGGCCACCGCCGCACTGTTCAAGGGGGTGTCGCTCAGCGCGATGGCAGCCTGGGTGTTCGGATCAACGGTCTATCAGACCCTGATCCTGGGGCTTCCCCGTGCGGAGCTGATGGGAGCGATGAGCCTGGCCGCGCTGGCGGCGAATCTGACCTCGGTTCTCCTGCTCGCGCGCTACAAGGACGGCGACGCCAACGTGCGGTCGGTATGGCTCTGCTCGCGCAATGACGCGGTCGGCAACGTCATTGTGATGATTGCTGCCGTTGGCGTATTCGGTACCGGAACGGCATGGCCTGATCTCGCTGTTGCCGCCGTGATGGCGGGAATTTTCCTCACCTCATCTTTGCAGATCCTGCGGCAAGCGTGGGCGGAGTATCGCGGCGGCCAAGCTGCTGCGACCGCCTGAGGGGCAGGCTGGTCCCGGGCGCAATCGAGACGCGAAAAGGCCCCAGCCCGGGGCTGACCGGCTAAGGCCTTTGTGCTCACAATCTTCGTCCTTGGGACTTGGATCGCCAACGTTCCCTAGGGCTTGGAATTATTTCGCGCGCCGAGATTAGCCGCGCGCCTACGCTTTCTCCTCCCAGATCATGGCGAGGTGCACGATCGTCTGCACCGCCTTTTCCATGTCCTGCCGGCTGACCCATTCCAGGCGCGAATGGAACGCGTGCTCGCCCGCGAAGATGTTGGGGCAGGGCAGGCCCATGAAGGACAGGCGCGAGCCGTCGGTGCCGCCGCGGATCGCGGTGCGCATCGGGCGCAGGCCGGCGCGGCGGATCGCCTCGATGGCGTATTCGAGAATGTGCGGGTGACGGTCGATCACCTGCTTCATGTTGCGATACTGCTCCTTGACCTCGAACTTGTAGGTCGAGCGCGGATAGTCCTTCATCACATCCTTGACGATGTTCTCGAGCAGGACCTCCTTCTCCTTCAGCCCTTCCTCGGTGAAGTCGCGCACGATGAAGGAGAGCGTTGCCTGCTCGAGCGCACCGTCGATGCCGATTGGATGCAGGAAGCCCTGCTTGCCTGACGTCGTCTCGGGCGAACAGCCTTCCTTCGGGAGTCGCTCGACGATGGCGGCTGCGATCTTGATCGCGTGCTCCATCTTGCCCTTGGCATAGCCCGGATGGGCACTGACGCCGTTGATGGTGATGGTGGCACCATCAGCCGAGAAGGTCTCGTCCTCGACGGAGCCCGCGGTCTCGCCGTCCATGGTGTAGCCGAAATCGGCGCCAAGCTTCTTGATGTCGACATTGTCGACGCCGCGGCCGATTTCCTCGTCCGGCGTGAACAGGATCTTGAGGGTGCCGTGCTTCGCATCGGGGTTGTAGATGAAGAAATGCGCGGCATCCATGATCTCGGCGACGCCGGCCTTGTTGTCGGCGCCCAGCAGCGTGGTGCCGTCGGTGGTGATGATGTCGTTGCCGATCTGGTTCTTCAGCGCGGGATGCTCGGCGAAGCGGATCACCTGGCTGGTATCGCCCGGCAGGGTGATGTCGCCGCCGCGATAGTTCTTCACGACCTGCGGTTTCACGTCCTTGCCGGTGACGTCGGGCGAGGTGTCCATGTGCGAGCAGAAGCAGATCACCGGCACCTTCTTGTCGGTGTTGGCCGGGATCGTTGCGTAAACGTAGCCGTAGTCGTCGAGATGGGCGTCGGCGACGCCCATTGCCTTCAGCTCGGTGACGAGGACGCGGCCGAGGTCTTTCTGCTTCTCGGTCGAGGGCGAGCTGGGGGATTCCGGATCGGACTGGGTGTCGATGGTGACGTAGCGCAGGAAGCGCTCGGTCACGGTATGCGTGAAGATGAGTGAGGACATTTCTGGTCAAACCGCCGGGGGTCAGGGGGAGCAGGCGGTATATCAGAAAAGCGGGCCACGTTGCGGCCGGAACGAGCTTCGATCAGGCTTAACGAACAGTCACCTCAGATCGCCTCTTTCAGTTCCTTGACCGGGCGGAAGGCGACCTTCTTGCTGGCCTTGATGTGGATGGGCTCGCCTGTGGCGGGATTGCGGCCGGTGCGGGCCGCGCGCTTGCGGACCTGGAGGATGCCCAGCCCCACGATCCGGACGCGGTCGCCCTTCTTCAGGTGCTTGGCGATCAGCTCGACCATGTCGGTGAGGACGGCCTCGGCGTGCTTCTTCGACAGGTCCTGGCTTTCCGCGATGTCGGCGGCGAGGTGCTTGAGGGTGATGGTGGCGGGAGCGGCTGCCTTCTTCGCCATGTCTGGCCTCCTCGATTCTTGCCGGTGGCTGGGGAGACCGCCCCCGGACCCCGCAGGTTCCCGGAGGCGTAGACGATTCGGGACCGGACTGACTACGCCGCCCGGCGCGGCCGGGTCACGTTCCTGCGCGCCACCGGCGGATATCCGCTCCTTCAGGCTGTGGATGCAACGTCCTTGACTTCACCAAGCCCGGCCTTTAAGTCCCCCCTCGTTCCGCGGACATCTGTGCGCCACGCGGGAGTAGCTCAGTTGGTTAGAGCGCCGGCCTGTCACGCCGGAGGTCGCGGGTTCGAGCCCCGTCTCTCGCGCCATTTTATGGCGGAAATCAATAACTTAATCGCTGAATAGAAACCCTCCCTGGCAAACCGCCAGCGGAGCAAAGCGCGTATGCGACGATCGGCGAGCGGGTGGTCGTTATTTTCGATTTTTTCGTGTTTCCGATCTTGCCCGCAACAAGCGGTGTGCAACACATTGTGCAACCCGCCAGACCGCCGACGACCGGTCAAACCGCTCTCATTCGGATCAATCCAATGCAGGCAGCCGATTTCAGCGCAACGCTGCAAAATTTGTTCGCCAAGGGCGTGCGGTACGGGGCCGTGATCGACCTTGGCTGTGCCGATGGGCATTTCGTTCTTAACCACCTGTCACGGCTCGGTGGTGCGGTGCCGCTCAACATTGATGCCAACCGGATCTATGAGAACTCCCTGAAGGCCATCAAGGAGGTGCTTGGCGGGCACTATCGGATCTGCGCCATCACCGACCATGAGGGTGAGATCGAGATCACCGAGTCGGTGCATCCCTACTGGTCGTCCGTGCGCCCGGCGGGCGATCTCTACTGGGCGCGGCTCAACGACCTGATCAAGAGCAAGGTCAAGGTGCCGGCGACGACACTCGATGCGCTGGTCAAGGAACTGTCGCTCGAGCCGCCGTTCCTGCTCAAGCTCGACGTGCAGGGCGCCGAAAAGGCCGCGCTGAAGGGCGCGCGTTACGTGCTCGAAAATTGCAGCGTCGTCGTGTGCGAGGCCGACATCGACGACTTCCAGGACATCAACGCGACGCTGCTGGAGGCAGGTTTCTTCCTCTACGACCTGACGACGCTGCAGCGCCTGCGCGACGGAACGCTCGGCTGGTTTTACCCCGTCTATGTCAGCGGCAAGCTCGCCCACCTGAAGCCGCAGGCGTTCTGGGATACCGGCGACAATGCGGCGGTCATCGAGGTGCAGGAGGCGCGCCGCAAGATGATCCTCGAACAGAACAGCAAGATATTGAACCGGCTGCGCTACGGGCAGGCCGATGCCGGCCGGAATGATCCCTGTCCCTGCGGCTCGGGGCAGAAATTCAAGCATTGCTGCGGCAGCTACCGGGCCGACTGACTTTGGCGCAGTCTGCCGGCTCGTCGAGCTATAGAATACACCCTTGACATTTCAAAGGCTTGGCAGGCCACCTTCAGTCGACGGCTGAAAATCAAAAGGCCGCCCGAGGGCGGCCGGTTGGGGGTCAAATCGAACCTTTTCGCCGTCAGCGAATCTCCGACGTGCCCGCGCTGGTGATCGCCACAGGCTTGCCGGCCTTGATCATCTGGGTGGACTGGGCGGTCTGGCCGTAATCGGCGTTGGTACGGGCAGCAATCCCGAAACCGGCCACTGCAATGCCGGCAACCAGCGCCACCACCACGATCTTCAGGTGGGTCGCACGATCAGCAGAGTGAATTGAGTGGTTCATCTGAGCCTCCCGACGGGCTTTGCCGCCGTCTATGGGCTCATGTCTTAAGGACCATCTGTTTCCGGATGGTTTCGCGGGTTCCGCAAAATGGTTTCATTAATAAGCCCGGTTGGTTTCGCCGCGCTTGCGGCGAGGCGGCGCCCTCAGGCGGCGGCCCGGCCGATATCGTCCCGGATGGTGCAGGCCGCCCAGACGAACAGCAGGGCGCCCAACGTGGTCGTGACCGCCGCCGAGAGCAGGGAATAACGCACGGCGTCCGCGCCATAGCTGCCTTTGAGGGCATCGTTGACCATGCCGACGGCCAGCGGGCCGACGCCCTGGCCGAAGCAGGTGGCGGTGAGCGCGATCAGGGCGGAGGCCAGCGCGCGCATGCTCGGCTTTGCCACGGTCTGCGCGATCGCGAAGATCGGCCCGAGATGGAAGCCGACCAGGAACGAGGTCAGCGCCAGCATCGCGACCATCATCGCGAAATCCTGCGTCAGCATGCACAGCGCGAACACCGGACCGGCGAGACCTGAGGTGATCGCGGGCGCCCAGAGCTTCCAGCGGTCGTCGCCGCGGCTCACTTGCGCCACCACGAAGCCGCCGAGCAGGGTGCCGGCCATTCCGGCGAGCCCCTTGAAGGTGCCGGCATAGGTGCCGATCTCGGCGCTCGACAGGTGGTGCACGCGCGCGAGGAACGGGGGGATCCACGCCGCGGTCGCGTAGTTGGTGTAGGTGGTGAGGCAGAAGCCGATCAGCACGATGATGAAGCTCCGCTGCGAGGCGAGGAAGCGCAGCGTCGGGCCGAGCGGCTCGGGCACGAAGCTCTCCTGCATCGCGCCGCGCTTCGGCTCCGAGATCGTCAGCCACAGGATAGCCGCGAGCAGGATGCCCGGCAGGCCGGCGACGTAGAAGGCCATCCGCCAGCCATAGTGCTGGTTGACGTAGCCGCCGACGAAATAGCCGAGGAAGACGCCGAGATAAGTGCCGATGGCGTAGATGCCGAGCGCGCGCGGGCGTTCGTTCTTGGCAAAGAGATCGGCGACGATCGACTGCGAGACGGGCGAGCCCGCGGATTCGCCGATGCCGACGCCGATGCGCGCCAGCGCCAGCGAGGTCACGCTCGAGGCCGCGCCGCACAGCGCCGTCATCGCGCTCCAGAACGCGAAGGCCACGGCCACGATGTTGCGCCGGTTGAGCCGGTCGGCGGCGCGCGCGATGGGGATGCCGAGCAGGGAGTAGAACAGCGCGAAGCCGAAGCCTGCGAGCAGGCCCATCATGGTGTCGCTGAGGGCAAACTCCTTCTTGATCGGCTCGATCAGGACGTTGAAGATCGTGCGGTCGAGGAAGTTCAGCGCGTAGATGACGGTGAGCAGCCCCAGCACGTAATAGCGCCGCGCCGAGGGCTTTGCCGCGGCAGTCGTTTGCACCGACACTTGTGACGTCACATCGACCATCGCATCCCCCCAATTTTGTCTTTGTTGTCGTTGTCGGTCCAGCCCTTATTGGAGCTGGCCGCTTCACGCGTCGCGGATGTAATTCCCCGCTTCGAATTCGACCGGCGCCGCGCCCACATCGAACGACACGCCGATCGGGTCGCGATCTGCCTCCATCGCCTCCAGTTGCTCGCTCAGCATGCGCCGGATCATCAGGATGCCGCGGTCGCTCTGGCCGAAATGCTCCTCGGAGTGAACGGTCAACGGGCCCTGGCCGACCTGGGCTTCGTAATCACCAGGGAATTGCTGGTGCTCGGCCTCGGTCATGTCCCACCAGAATTTTCCGTTGAACTTGGAGCGCATCCGGCCGATGTCGCCTGATGTCCTGACGCGACCGGCAACGTAGATGCGGAACGAGGTGTCGTCGATCGGCAGTGTCCAGCCGATCGACTCGACGCGGGCGAACTGCGCCACGCGCGGATTGGGCACGACGCGCAAGGTGGGGAGGGCGGCTTCGGTGACGCGATAGAACACCTTGCCGTCATCCTGCCTGCGGATCGAACGCACGGCGATCCCGCGCG
Organism: Bradyrhizobium sp. 1200_D9_N1_1; assembly: GCF_052075915.1. Classification (NCBI taxonomy): domain Bacteria; kingdom Pseudomonadati; phylum Pseudomonadota; class Alphaproteobacteria; order Hyphomicrobiales; family Nitrobacteraceae; genus Bradyrhizobium; species Bradyrhizobium sp. 1200_D9_N1_1. The sequence continues at coordinate 4,520,243 of NZ_CP197226.1, forward strand.
GCGTCTTGTCGAACTTCACCTCCGGCATCGAGGCCATCATGTCAGTGAATTGCGGGCCCGAGAACGAGCCGTGCAGCACCGGCACGTGATAGGGATCGACCACGTTCTCGAAATGCTGCAGCCAGTTGCAGGGAATGACTGCCGGCCCGCCGCCGCCGATCGAGGAATCGTCGGCCTCGACGAACTCGCCGTCGTCCATGTTTTCGAGGCACTCATAGCGCGGCAGCACGGGGCGTTTCTCGGCCGGGCCCATATAGGCGAAGATCAGTCCGTAGCGCTCTTCGACCGGGTACCAGGGCTGGCGCACCTTGTCCTTGAACTGGCCGCCGTCGGGCTCGCAGGGCTGCTCCAGGCAGTGGCCCTCGGTGTCGAACTTCCAGCCGTGATAGCAGCAGCGGATTCCGTCCTCCTCGACCTTGCCATAATAGAGCGTGGTGCCGCGATGGCAGCATCGCGCGTGCAAGAGGCCGGCGCGGCCATGCTTGTCGCGGAATAGCACCAGATCCTCGCCCAGCGCCCGCACCTTCTTCGGGGTGTCGGTGGCATCACCGATCAGCCCGACCGGGTGCCAGTAGCGGCGGAGCAGTTCGCCCATTGGCGTGCCGCGCACGACCGAGGTTAGCTCGGTGCGCGTCTGCGCCGGTTTCATCGCATAGGCCGTGCCGAGATCGCGATCCCGCTGGGTGATCGTCATGCTGGTCCTCCCGCTGTGGGCCGTGCTGGCCAGGCCTTTTTTGTGCCTTTGTCGCAGTGAAAAATAATTCGATGACAATGTCAACGATCTTCCAAGTGCCGCTTGGTCGCATTCGGATGAGGTAGGAGGCGGCCTGCCTCAAGCTTGGGACTTGAGCCCGGCACTTGCTTCGGACTTGGACTTGGCAGGTCACCGCTTTCTTGGCACAGGTGAACGATGAACCAGACACCGAGGGATGGGTGGACGACGCCCGAGGCGGGCGAGAGCGAGGCGGCGCCGATCACCGTGATGCTGTCGTCGCGGCTGATGGTGCTGGCCAATCTGCTCAAGCGCGGCGCCATCCTGCGCTACAAGCGCCTCGCTGGATTGTCCTCGGTCGAGTTCGGTCTGGTCGCCTCGCTCGGCCGGCGGCCGCCGATGAGCGTCGCGCGGCTCGCCGAAGCGGTCGGCCAGGACAAGGGACAGATCAGCCGCGCGCTTGCGGAACTCGTCTCGCGCAAGCTGATCGCGAAATCGGCCAACCCGAAGGACAGTCGCGAGGTGCTGGTCTCGCTCACCGCGGCGGGTCTCGCCGCGCATGACGTGATCGTCGAAGGCGCGCAGGACCGCAATCGGCGCCTGCTTGAATCGCTGAGCGAAGCCGAGTTCGACACGCTGCTGCGCCAGGTCGATCAGCTCACGGCGATTGCCGCCGAGATGCTCGAGGCCGAAAAAAATTCGCGCTGATGTCTCGGCAATCCCTGGAAATGTTGGATCGCTTCTAAGAGTCTCTCTAAGAAGTTTTCAATTAGGGAAATCGCGCACCCTCACATAAGCGTCACTGCAAACGCATGCCGTGTCGGGACACGACGGCATGACGCATCGAACATGCAGCTTTGGGGTGGCGCGTTGAACAGTCTTGGAATGCTGCGGTCGGCCGTGTTGGCGACCGCATCCGCTTGGGTCTTGGTGCCGCAGGCATCGCTTGCACAATCGTCTATGCAGAGTGGCGCTCAGAACCTGCCGTCGGTGACCGTCACGGCGCCGGAGGCGCGCCGCCGCGCACCCGCGTCGGCCGTGCGTAGCGCACCGCGGCGGTCAGTGCAGGCAGCGAATAGAAGCAAACCGCAGCCGCAGCGCAACGCCGGCTTCGTCGAGACGCCGCGCGGCCCCGTGCGCGGCTACGTCGCCGGCCGCAGTGCGTCAGGCACCAAAACCGACACGCCGATCATGGAGACGCCGCAGTCGGTGTCCGTCATCAGTGCGGAGCAGATCCGCGACCAGAAGGCGAACAAGCTCGACGAGGTGCTGCGCTACACCGCCGGCGTGCGGGCAGGGACCTTCGGCGCGGATACGCGCAACGATTGGTGGCTGATCCGCGGCTTCAAGTCCGACGACGTCGGGCTGTTCCTCGACGGCATGCAGCTGTTCTACACGTCCTATGCGAGCTGGAAGCTCCAGACGCCGAACATGGAGCGCGTCGAGGTGCTGCGCGGCCCGTCAGCGGTGCTCTACGGCGGATCGAGCCCGAGCGGCATCGTCAACGTCATCAGCAAGCTGCCGCCGGCCGAGCCGATCCGCTATGTCGAGACCGGCGTCAACAATTTCGGCAACGCCTATGTCGGCTTCGATGTCGGCGGGCCGGTCGCGACGCAAGCGCAGAACGGCAAGCTGTTCTACCGCGTCGTCGGCCAGGTCCAGAACGGCCCGACGCAGGTCAATTTCACGCCCGACAACAACTACTTCATCGCACCGTCCGTGACCTGGAAGCCGGATGCCGACACGACGTTTACGGTGCTGGCATCCGCTTCCCGGCAGGAAACCCGCGGCATCAACTTCCTGCCCTATGTCGGGACGGTCACCAATGCCTCGTTCGGCAAGATCCCGACCAGCTTCTTTGCCGGCGATCCCAGCGTCGACAAGTTCACGCGCGAGCAGGAGATGCTCGGCTACCAGTTCGAGCGCAATCTCACCGACGATCTGACATTCCGGCAGAATGCGCGGTTTGCCCATGTCGACGTGACCTATCGTGGCTATGTCGGCAACGACTACGGCAATCAGGCAACCGCCACGCTCAACCGCTACAATTGGTATGCGAAGAACACCGCCAACCAGGGCGATCTCGACAACCAGCTCGAATATCGCTTCGACACCGGTCCGGTGAAGCACACGATGCTGTTCGGGGTCGACCTGAAGGGTTATCAGATCGATGACTATCAGGCCTTCGGGTTCGGCGTGTCCTCGATCAACATCTTCAATCCGGTCTACGGTCAGGCGGAAACCCCGTTGCCGACCACGCCGTTCCGCAACTTCCAGATCACGCAGAAGCAGGCCGGCACCTACATCCAGGACCAGATGAAGCTCGGCAATTTTACGCTGGTCTTGAGCGGCCGCAATGATTGGGTCGCGACGACGCAAGACGCCCGCGACACGGGGGCTACGGTCAGCAGCCGCGATGACAGCAGGTTCAGCGGGCGCGCCGGCCTGATCTACAATTTCGACAACGGCATCGCGCCCTACGTCTCCTATTCGACGAGCTACAATCCGATCGTCGGCCTCAACGCACAGAACCAGCTGTTCCTGCCGGAGACCGGCAAGCAGGCCGAAATCGGTGTGAAGATCGCGCCGAAGGGCTTTGACGGCTATTTCACCGTATCTGCCTTCGATCTGGTCCGTCAAAATGTGGCGACGACACTGCCGGGCAGTGTTCCGGTCTTGCAGAACCAGACCGGCGAGGTGACCTCGCGTGGCATCGAGCTCGAAGCGGTAGCGAACGCCACCAAGGAGCTGAAGCTGATCGGCGCCTTCACGGCTTATCACCTGTTCAACAGCAAGGATCTCGATCCGTCGTTGGTCGGCAAGACGCCGACCAACACGCCGGAGCTGCTGGTGTCGGGCTGGGCGGACTACACCTTTAGGGACGGACCGCTCGAGGGCTTCGGCTTCGGCGGCGGCGTGCGCTACATCGGCTCCTCCTGGGCCGACACCGCCAACACGCTTGAAGTTCCCGCGGTCGTGCTCGGCGACCTCGCGCTCCACTACGAATGGCAGAACTGGCGCACGGCACTCAACGTGATCAACCTGACCGACAAGATCTATGTCGCGAGCTGTGCCTCGGCCACGTCGTGCTTCTACGGCGATCGCCGGCGCGTGACCGCCAGCGTCTCCTACAAGTGGTGAGGGCGGGCGAGCGCACGGCATGTTGACGCTGCACATATCGAGGTTCCGACCGGCCTGAGCTCGACCATGCCCTTGTTCTGCTGACCGGACGACCGCTGATCTTCCAGCGGGAGATCGATGAGCTCCCGGGCTATGCCCCCCGGCCCGGAGCTCATGCGAGCGCGGCGCGTGCGACGGTCCTGCAAGTCGCCGACGCCGCGCTCGCGGTCGATCCGAGGCGGGGTCTGCGCCGACGCATTCGCCAGACGAGCCCCGGTCCCGTCGCGATGCATGGCTCGTCCGACCATCCGCGCCTGATACGTGTCCTTGCTGCACCTGTCCTCTTGCCGCCGCGGCCGCCAACACTATGTCGCCTGGGTGACGGTAAGGGCCTCCGCGACGGTCATTGCCTGGGTCCGGGTGCGCTGCCGCACGGAAAACCCGGGCATTTTGACCGGATGCCATGCGGCCCGCGCTGCCTTGGTCTGTGCACCGCAATCTCGGTACGGCCGCTGCACAAAACTGCGGTCGCCCTTGCTGGGCTTGGCGATCTGCTCCATACCAGCCGCGGGGTGATTCCGGGATTTTCTCCGTTCTGGGGGCGGCAAAGGGCCTAAAAAGAGCGTGTCTTGCGCCCATTGGTGCACTGCGCTAAGGCTCAGAATAATTCCAAATCGGGACGAATCCGCGGCTCCCCCGACGTCGCGGGAAAAAGGGCTCGCCAATGAGCGGCATTCTACAGAACTATCTTCCACTCGTCGTCTTCATAGGGGTAGCGGGCCTCATCGGCCTCGTGCTGCTGATCGCGCCTTTCATCGTGGCGTTCCAGCAGCCGGACCCCGAAAAGCTGTCGGCGTATGAGTGCGGTTTCAACGCCTTCGACGACGCCCGCATGAAATTCGACGTCCGCTTCTACCTGGTCGCCATCCTCTTCATCATCTTCGATCTCGAGGTGGCGTTCCTGTTTCCTTGGGCGGTGGCGTTCGGCAAGCTTGGCGCGACCGGCTTCTGGTCCATGGTGGTGTTCCTCGCCGTGCTGACGGTCGGGTTCGCCTATGAATGGAAGAAAGGGGCACTGGAATGGGATTGAACCCAGCACCGTCCACAGGTCCGGTTCTCGCGCCGGCCCCCAAGGGCATTCTGGATCCGTCGACCGGCAAGCCGGTCGGGGCCAACGATCCGTTCTTCCTTGAGGTCAATTCGGAGCTGTCCGACAAGGGTTTCTTCGTCGCCGCGACCGACGACCTCATCACCTGGGCGCGCACCGGCTCGCTGATGTGGATGACCTTCGGTCTCGCCTGCTGCGCGGTCGAGATGATGCAGGTGTCGATGCCGCGCTACGACGTCGAGCGTTTCGGCTTCGCGCCGCGTGCCTCGCCGCGGCAGTCCGACGTGATGATCGTCGCGGGCACGCTCACCAACAAGATGGCGCCGGCGCTGCGCAAGGTCTACGACCAGATGCCCGAGCCGCGCTACGTCATCTCGATGGGGTCGTGCGCCAATGGCGGCGGCTACTATCACTATTCCTACTCGGTCGTGCGCGGCTGTGACCGCATCGTGCCGATCGACATCTACGTGCCGGGCTGCCCGCCCACGGCGGAAGCGCTGCTCTACGGCGTGCTGCTGCTTCAGAAGAAGATCCGGCGCACCGGCACCATCGAACGCTAAGGTTTTACGTCATGGACGATGGCAAGCTCGACGCCCTTGGGCAAACGATCGTTAGCGCGCTTCCGGGCGCGGCCACCGGTCATTCGGTGGCCTTCAACCAGCTCACGGTGGATGTCGAGGCCGCCAGGATCGTCGAGGTGGTCAAGTACCTCCGTGACGATCCGAACTGCCGCTTCGTCAACTTCACCGACATCACGGCGGTGGACTACCCGTCGCGCGAGAAGCGCTTCGACGTCGTCTACCATCTGATGTCGCCGACCCTGAACACACGGATCCGGCTCAAGGCCCAGGCCGACGAGACCACGCAGGTGCCGTCGCTGATCGACGTGTTCCCCGGCGCCGACTGGTTCGAGCGCGAGGCCTACGACCTCTATGGCGTGTTCTTCGTCGGCCATCCCGACATGCGCCGCATCCTCACCGATTACGGTTTCGAGGGCCATCCGCTGCGCAAGGACTTTCCGACCACCGGCTTCGTTGAGGTCCGCTACGACGACCAGGAGAAGCGGGTGGTGTACGAGCCTGTCAGGCTCAACCAGGAATTCCGCAAGTTCGATTTCCTCTCGCCGTGGGAAGGGGCGGACTATCCGCTTCCCGGTGACGAGAAGGCGGGACCGAAGGCCTGATCATGAACGAGCAACCTGAAAATCTCCGCAACTTCACCATCAACTTTGGGCCGCAGCATCCGGCGGCCCATGGTGTGTTGCGTCTTGTGCTCGAATTGGACGGCGAAATCGTCGCGCGCGTCGACCCGCATATCGGCCTGCTTCACCGCGGCACCGAGAAGCTGATCGAGCAGAAGACCTATCTCCAGGCGATCCCTTATTTCGATCGCCTCGATTACGTCGCGCCGATGAACCAGGAGCACGCCTTCTGCCTCGCCGCGGAAAAGCTGCTCGGCATCGAGGTGCCGCGCCGCGGCCAGCTGATCCGCGTGCTCTATTGCGAGATCGGCCGCATCCTGTCGCATCTGCTCAACGTCACCACGCAGGCGATGGACGTCGGCGCGCTGACCCCGCCGCTGTGGGGTTTCGAAGAGCGCGAGAAGCTGATGGTGTTCTACGAGCGCGCCTCGGGCAGCCGCATGCATGCGGCCTTCTTCCGCGTCGGCGGCGTGCATCAGGACCTGCCGCAGAAGCTGGTCGACGACATCGAGGCCTGGTGCGATCCGTTCCTGAAGGTGGTGGACGACCTCGACCGCCTGCTCACCGCCAACCGCATCTTCAAGCAGCGCAATGTCGATATCGGCGTGGTGCCGCTGAAGGAAGCCTGGGAGTGGGGTTTCTCGGGCGTGATGGTGCGCGGCTCCGGCGCGGCCTGGGACCTGCGCAAGTCGCAGCCCTATGAGTGCTACGCCGAGATGGATTTCGACATTCCGATCGGCAAGAACGGCGACTGCTACGACCGCTACCTGATCCGCATGGAAGAGATGCGCCAGTCGGTACGCATCATGAGGCAGTGCATCCAGAAGCTGAACGCGCCCGAGGGCAAGGGTCCCGTCGTCGTCGAGGACAACAAGGTTGCGCCGCCGCGCCGTGGCGAGATGAAGCGCTCGATGGAAGCGCTGATCCACCACTTCAAGCTCTACACCGAAGGCGTTCACGTGCCGGCCGGCGAGGTCTATGCCGCGGTCGAGGCGCCCAAGGGCGAGTTCGGCGTCTATCTCGTCGCCGACGGCACCAACAAGCCCTACAAGTGCAAGATCCGCGCGCCGGGCTTCGCCCATCTGCAGGCCATGGACCACATCTGCCGCGGCCATCTGCTCGCCGACGTCTCGGCGATCCTGGGTTCGCTCGACATCGTGTTCGGTGAGGTCGATCGGTGATGGCGCAGGCGCCAATCCAGTTTGACCGCGCCTCGGGGGCCCTTGAAGGGGCCAACCTGTGGGAGCGGACGGCTGCCTTGGCGCTGGTGACGGGATCGAAGATCTCGTCGCACTTCTCGCATATGGGCTATATCGCCTGCGCGAACCTGCTGCGGAAAACGCTGCCCGAGCGCAATATCGCGATCAAGCTCAATCCCGACGCCGTGTTCGAATTCCCGTATGGCGACGGCTATTGGAGCAAGCTGCTCAACCGTTCCTATATCTATGAGGACGAGCTGGAGCTCCTGTTCGCCGACTCCATCGACGTCGACTACACGCTGCTCGATTGCGGCGCCAACTACGGCTACTGGTCGGTGCTGGTGTCGAGCAGGCCGTTCGGCTCGCACAAGGCGATCGCGATCGAGCCGTCGGGCCAGAACTATCCGAAGCTTGCCAACAACGCCCGCATCAACGGTGGCCGCTTCGAAACCATGAAATGCGCGATCGGCTCTGCCCGCGGTACTGCGCGGCTGTCCGGCACGAAGCACGAAGCCTTCAGCATCGCCGGCGATCCGTCGGCGGGTGGCGAGGACGTGCCCGTGATCGCGCTCGACAATCTGATCGACGACGGCAAGGTCGAGGCCAGCGGCAAGTACCTGATCAAGCTCGACGTCGAGGGTGTCGAGATCGAGGCGATCAAGGGCGGCGCCCGGCTGCTTGAGACCGACAGCGTCATCATGTGCGAGGAGCACGGCAGCGACCGCAGCCACGCGGTGTCGCGCTTTATCCTCGAACAGACCCCGCTGACGCTGATCGTGTTCGATCCGCGCAGCAACCGGATGGAGACCGTGAAGGAGCTGTCGATCCTCGACCGCATCAAGGTCTCGACCCACGTCGGCTACAACGTTTTCGGCACCGCAAGCGCATTCTGGCAGGACAGGATCGATGCCCTGAATGCCAAGACCCTGAGTGCCAACACCGCGCGCCGCATGCAGTGAGAGATAAGAGATGTCCGTCCGCCGATTAGCACCGAAGGAAGTCCAGCCCGCGAGCTTTGCGTTCACGGAGGAGAACCTTGCGTTCGCCAAGCAGCAGATCGCGAAATATCCGGCCGGGCGCCAGGCCTCCGCGGTCATCGCGATCCTCTGGCGCGCGCAGGAGCAGCACGACGGCTGGGTGTCGGAAGCCGCCATCCGCGTCATCGCCGACATGCTCGACATGCCCTATATTCGCGTGCTCGAGGTCGCGACCTTCTACACGATGTTCCAGCTCGCCCCCGTCGGCAAGAAGGCCCACGTCCAGGTCTGCGGCACCACGCCATGCCGCCTGCGCGGCGCCGAGGACCTGATCCACGTCTGTGAGCACCGCATCCATCACGAGCCCTTCCATCTCTCCAAGGACGGCAATTTCAGCTGGGAAGAGGTCGAGTGTCTCGGCGCCTGCGTGAATGCACCGATGGTGCTGATCGGCAAGGACACCTATGAGGACCTGACCAAGGAGAGCTTTGGCAAGGTGCTCGACGGCTTTGCCTCCGGCAATCCGCCGAAGCCCGGTCCGCAGAACGGCCGCCAGTTCTCGGCGCCGATCACCGGGCCGACCACGCTGAAGGAGATCACCTGATGCGTGATCTCTCGTCGCCGGCAGTGGAGGGGAGCGGTGCCATGAAGAAGTGGGGCTTCATCGCGATGCATGCCGCCGTCGCGGCCATTTTCATCTTCCTGCTGCAGCGTTTCAGCCTGAACGCGTCGCTGGAATCCAGCCTGCTCTGGGCGCTGACCTTCGCCGTCTGCGCCGCCGGACTTGCCTACAAGCAGTCCAATCGTTGATCGGAAAGCACTGATATGCTCGAGGACAAGGACCGCATCTTCAAGAACCTCTACGGCCTCCATGACTGGGGGCTCGAGGGTGCGCGGCGCCGCGGCGCCTGGGATGGTACGAAGAACATCATCGACAAGGGCCGCGACTGGATCATCAACGAGATGAAGGCCTCGGGCCTGCGCGGCCGCGGCGGCGCCGGCTTCCCGACCGGCCTGAAATGGTCCTTCATGCCGAAGGAATCGACCGACGGCCGGCCGAGCTATCTCGTCGTCAACGCCGACGAATCCGAGCCCGGCACCTGCAAGGATCGCGAGATCATGCGGCACGACCCGCATCTCCTGATCGAGGGCTGCCTGATCGCCAGCTGCGCGATGAACGCGCATGCCTGCTACATCTATGTCCGCGGCGAGTTCATCCGCGAGCGCGAGCATCTCCAGGCCGCGATCGACCAGGCCTACGAGGCCAAGCTGGTCGGCAAGGACAATGTCAACGGATGGCCGTTCGACATCTACGTCGCGCACGGCGCCGGCGCCTATATCTGCGGTGAGGAGACCGCGCTGCTCGAAAGCCTCGAGGGCAAGAAGGGCCAGCCGCGCCTGAAGCCGCCGTTCCCGGCGAATGTCGGCCTGTTCGGCTGCCCGACCACCGTCAACAACGTCGAGTCGATCGCGGTGGCGCCGGATATCCTGCGCCGTGGCGCGGCGTGGTTCGCCGGCATCGGCCGTCCGAACAATGTCGGCACCAAGCTGTTCTGCATCTCCGGCCATGTCGAGCGGCCCTGCAACGTCGAAGAAGCCATGGGCATTCCGTTCCGCGAGCTGATCGAGAAGCATTGCGGCGGCATCCGCGGCGGCTGGGACAACCTCAAGGCCGTGATCCCCGGCGGCTCGTCGGTGCGCATGGTGCCGGCCGAGCAGATCATCGATACGCCGATGGATTTCGACAGCCTGAGCAAGCTGCGCTCGGGTCTCGGCACCGCGGCCGTGATCGTGATGGACAAGTCCACCGATTTGATCCGCGCCATCGCCCGCATCTCGTACTTCTACAAGCATGAGAGCTGTGGCCAGTGCACGCCGTGCCGCGAGGGCACGGGGTGGATGTGGCGCGTCCTGACCCGCATGGCCGAAGGCCGCGCCCACAAGCGCGAGATCGACATGCTGCTGGAGGTCACCAAGCAGGTCGAAGGCCACACCATCTGCGCGCTCGGCGACGCAGCCGCCTGGCCGATCCAGGGCCTGATCGCGCATTTCCGTCATGAGATCGAAGCGCGCATCGACCAGTATTCGCATAAGTCCGACATCGACGATATCGGCGTCCGCGATCCCGTGAACATGGTCGCGGCGGAGTAAGAGACATGACCAAGCTCATCATCGACGGCAAAGAGATCGATGTTCCGGCCGAGTACACGCTGCTTCAGGCGTGCGAGGCCGCTGGCGCCGAGATTCCGCGCTTCTGCTATCACGAGCGGCTGTCGATCGCCGGCAATTGCCGGATGTGCCTCGTCGAAGTGAAGGGCGGCCCGAAGCCGGTCGCGAGCTGCGCCTGGGGCGTGCGCGATTGCCGTCCGGGTCCCAAGGGCGAGCCGCCGGAAATCTCCACCCGTTCGCCGATGGTGAAGAAGGCACGCGAAGGCGTGATGGAATTCCTTCTCATCAACCATCCGCTGGACTGCCCGATCTGCGACCAGGGCGGCGAGTGCGACCTGCAGGACCAGGCGATGGGCTATGGTGTCGACACCAGCCGCTTCGCCGAGAACAAGCGCGCCGTCGAGGACAAATATCTCGGCGCGCTGGTCAAGACCTCGATGAACCGCTGCATCCAGTGCACGCGCTGCGTCCGCTTCTCGGCGGAAGTCGCCGGCGCGCCTGAGATGGGCGCCACCGGCCGCGGCGAGGACATGGAGATCACGACCTATCTCCAGCACGCGCTGACGTCGGAATTGCAGGGTAACCTCGTCGACATCTGCCCGGTCGGCGCGCTGACCTCGAAGCCCTATGCCTTTGCGGCCCGCCCGTGGGAGCTCGGCAAGACGCAGTCGATCGACGTCATGGACGGCGTCGGCTCGGCGATCCGCGTCGACACCCGCGGCCGCGAGGTGATGCGCGTGCTGCCGCGCATCAACGAGGCCGTGAACGAGGAGTGGATCTCCGACAAGACCCGTCACATCGTCGATGGCCTGCGCACCCAGCGCCTCGACCGGCCCTACATCCGCGAGGCCGGCAAGCTGCGCGCGGCGAGCTGGACTGAGGCCTTTGCCGCGATCGCCGCGAAAGCGGCGCGCAGCGACGGCAAGCGCATCGGCGCGATCGCCGGCGACCTCGCCGGCGTCGAGGAGATGTTCGCGCTGAAGGACCTGCTCGCCAAATACGGCTCAAGCAACCTCGCGGTGCATGGCGGCGACGCCTTCGATCCGGCGCTCGGTCGCGGCTCCTACATCTTCAATCCGACGCTTGTCGGTGTCGAGCAGGCGGATGCGCTGCTCATCATCGGCGCCAATCCGCGCAAGGAGGCGGCCGTGTTCAACGCCCGCATCCGCAAGCGCTGGCGCTCCGGCGGCTTCAAGGTCGGCGTGATCGGCGCCAAGGCCGACCTGACCTATGACTACGATCATCTCGGCGCAGGCACCGAGACGCTCGGCGAGCTCGCGGCCGGCAAGCACTCCTTCATGGACGTGCTGAAGAACGCCAAGAACCCGATCATCCTGGTCGGCGCGGGCGCAGCCTCGCGTCACGACGGCGTCGCCATTCTGGCCGCCGCCGCCAAGCTCGCGATGGATGTCGGCGCGGTCAAGGACGGCTGGAACGGTTTCGGCGTGCTGCACGAGACCGCCTCGCGCGTCGGCGCGCTCGACATCGGCTTCTCCGCCGCGGCCGGTGGCCTGAACGCCGCGCAGATGACGACCTTCGGCACGCTCGACCTGCTGTTCCTGCTCGGCGCCGACGAGATCAAGGCGCCGGACGGCACCTTCGTCGTCTATATCGGCACCCATGGCGACCGCGGCGCGCACCGCGCCGACGTGATCCTGCCGGCCGCGGCCTACACCGAGAAGTCCGCGATCTACGTCAACACCGAGGGCCGTGTGCAGATGACGGGACGTGCCGCGTTCCCGCCGGGCGAAGCCCGCGAGGACTGGGCGATCGTCCGCGCGCTGTCGGAAGCGCTCGGCAAGAAGCTGGGCTACGACTCGCTTGCCGCGCTGCGCCAGGCGATCTTCAAGGCGGTGCCGCATCTGATCCGGCTCGACCAGATCGAGGCGGGCAGCGCCGACCAGATCAAGAGGCTGGCGGGCAAGGGCGGTTCGCCCGAGAAGGCGCCGTTCAAGCCCCTGGTCGACGACTTCTATTTGACCAACCCAATCGCGCGTGCGTCCGCCGTGATGGCGGAGTGCTCGCGGCTTGCCTCCGGGCAGATGCTGACCGCAGCGGAGTGAGCGTGATCTGATGGAATTCTTCGAAAGCGCATTCTGGACCGGTTTCCTCTGGCCGCTGATCATCATGGTCGCGGAGAGCGTCTTGGTGCTCGTCGTCCTGCTGGTCGCGATCGCCTATATCCTGCTCGCCGACCGCAAGATCTGGGCGGCGGTGCAGATCCGCCGCGGCCCGAACGTGGTCGGCCCCTGGGGCCTGCTGCAGTCCTTCGCCGACCTTCTGAAGTTCGTGCTGAAGGAGCCGATCATCCCGGCCGGCGCCAACAAGGGCGTGTTTCTCCTTGCTCCCTTGGTCTCATGCGTGCTCGCGCTTGCCGCCTGGGCGGTGATCCCGACCAATCTCGGCTGGGTGATCTCCGACATCAATGTCGGCATCCTCTTCATCTTCGCGATCTCGTCGCTGTCGATCTACGGCATCATCATGGCCGGCTGGTCGTCGAACTCGAAGTATCCGTTCCTGGCCGCGCTGCGCTCGGCCGCGCAGATGGTGTCCTACGAGGTCTCGATCGGCTTCGTCATCATCACGGTGCTGCTCTGCGCCGGCACGCTGAACCTGTCGGCCGTGGTCGAGGCCCAGCATGTCCGCGGCCTCGCCAGCCTGATCGGGCTGCCGCAGCTCACCATCCTGAACTGGTACGTCTGGCCGCTGTTCCCGATGTTCGTGGTGTTCTACGTCTCGGCGCTGGCGGAAACCAACCGTCCGCCGTTCGACCTCGTCGAAGCCGAATCCGAGCTCGTCGCCGGCTTCATGGTCGAGTATGGCTCGACGCCGTATTTGCTGTTCATGCTCGGCGAGTACGTCGCGATCGTCACGATGTGCGCGATGGCGACGATCCTGTTCCTCGGAGGCTGGCTGCCGCCGGTGGACCTGCCGCCCTTCAACTGGGTGCCGGGGATCATCTGGTTCTCGCTCAAAGTCTTCTTCATGTTCTTCCTGTTCGCGATGGCGAAGGCGATCGTGCCCCGCTACCGCTACGATCAACTGATGCGCCTCGGCTGGAAGGTGTTCCTGCCGCTGTCGCTGGCGATGGTGATCGTGGTGGCCGGTGTGCTGCACTTCGCCGGCATCGCGCCGAAGTGAGGGCCGTCATGGGTATCAACATCAACGCCACTGCACGCTCGCTTCTGCTGTCGGAATTCGTCTCGGCGTTCTTCCTCGCCATGCGTTATTTCTTCCAGCCGAAGCCGACGCTGAACTATCCGTTCGAGAAGGGCCCGATCTCGCCGCGCTTCCGCGGCGAGCACGCGCTGCGCCGCTATCCCAACGGCGAGGAACGCTGCATCGCCTGCAAGCTGTGCGAGGCCGTGTGCCCGGCCCAGGCCATCACCATCGAGGCCGGTCCGCGCCGCAACGACGGCACCCGCCGCACCGTGCGCTACGACATCGACATGGTGAAGTGCATCTATTGCGGCCTCTGCCAGGAGGCCTGTCCGGTCGACGCCATCGTCGAAGGTCCGAACTTTGAGTTCGCGACCGAGACCCGCGAGGAACTGTTCTATGACAAGGCCAAGCTGCTCGCCAACGGCGACCGCTGGGAACGCGAGATCGCGAAGGCGATCGAGCTCGATGCGCCGTACCGGTGAGATGAGAGCATGATCCTTCCCGCCACCTCCTCGTCATTCCGGGGCGCGCAAAGCGCGAACCCGGAATCTCGCGCCACAACCTCTAGATTCCGGGTTCGCGGGCTTTGCCCGCGCCCCGGAATGACGGGGAATGTCCAATGATCCTTCCCGCGCTGTTCTTCTATCTCTTCGCCGGCGTCTGCGTCGCCTCGGCGGTGATGGTGATTGTCTCGCGCAATCCCGTGCACTCCGTGCTGTACCTGATCCTGGCCTTCGTCAACGCCTCCGGCCTGTTCGTGCTGATGGGCGCCGAGTTCCTCGGCATGATGCTGATCGTCGTCTATGTCGGCGCGGTCGCGGTGCTGTTCCTGTTCGTGATCATGATGCTCGACGTCGACTTCCTCGAGCTGCGCGAGGGCTTCATCGAGTACCTGCCGGTCGGCCTCGTCATCGGCGGCATCTTCCTGTTCGAGCTGCTGCTCACCGTCGGCTTCTGGGTCATCAACCCCGGCGTCTCCAAGACGATCACGGCGGCGATCCCGACCAACGTGTCCAACACCGAGGCGCTCGGCCTCGTGCTCTATACGAAGTACGTCTACTACTTCCAGCTCGCGGGCATGGTGCTGCTGGTCGCCATGATCGGTGCCATCGTGCTGACGCTCAGGCACAAGGTGAGCGTGAAGCGGCAGGACATCAACGTTCAGAACGCGCGCACGCCCGACATGGCGATGGCGATGCGCAAGGTGGCGCCGGGGCAGGGGCTGTCGGATGCCGATGCGGCGGAGTGGGTGAAATGACGATCGGGCTCGGACACTATCTGGCGGTCGGCGCGATCCTGTTCACACTCGGGATCCTCGGCATCTTCCTGAACCGCAAGAACATCATCGTCATCCTGATGTCGATCGAGCTGATCCTGCTCTCGGTCAACATCAACCTCGTCGCGTTCTCGACCTTCCTCGGCGATATCGTCGGCCAGGTCTTCGCGCTTCTGGTGCTGACGGTTGCTGCTGCTGAGGCTGCGATCGGTCTCGCCATCCTGGTGGTCTATTTCCGCAACCGCGGCTCGATCGCGGTTGAGGACGTCAATCTGATGAAGGGCTGAGCGCATGATCCGGAAAAGTGGACACCGGTTTTCCGACCAGATCATGCGGAAAGAGTAAGTCATGGTTCAGGCAATCGTTTTTCTGCCTCTGCTGGGCGCCATTCTGGCCGGGCTCATCGCCTTGGCCGGCGCTCATGCCCGCAACCCCTCAGGCGACGAGGTCGAGCATCACGGCGACCACGGTCACGGCGATGCGCATGCGTCCGCGGCCCATGACGACCATGGCCACGACGATCACGCTCACGATGACCACGGACCGGTCGAGCCTGCAGCGGCAGGCTCGCGCGCGGCGGAGCTGATCACGACGGGACTGCTGTTCGTGTCGGCGGTGCTGTCCTGGATGACGCTGGTCGATGTCGGCTTCATGCACCACGACATGCGGATCCCGCTGTTGCCGTGGATCCTCTCCGGCGACCTCCAGGTCTACTGGACGCTGCGGGTCGACACGCTCACCGCCGTGATGCTGGTGGTGGTGACGACCGTGTCCTCGCTCGTGCACCTCTATTCCATCGGCTATATGGACGAGGATCCGTACCGGCCGCGCTTCTTCGGCTATCTCTCGCTGTTCACCTTCGCCATGCTGATGCTGGTGACGGCGGACAACCTCGTGCAGCTGTTCTTCGGCTGGGAGGGCGTGGGTCTCGCCAGCTACCTGCTGATCGGGTTCTGGTACCAGAAGCCGTCGGCGAACGCCGCCGCCATCAAGGCCTTCGTGGTCAACCGCGTCGGCGACTTCGGCTTCGCACTCGGCATCTTCGCGATCTTCATGCTGGTCGGCTCGACCGATTTCGAGACGATCTTCCACGCCGCGCCCGGCCTCACCGGCAAGACCATCAACTTCCTCGGCTGGCACGCCGATGCGCTGACCCTGACGTGCCTCCTGCTGTTCATGGGCGCGATGGGCAAGTCGGCGCAGTTCCTGCTGCACACCTGGTTGCCGGACGCGATGGAAGGCCCGACCCCGGTCTCCGCGCTGATCCACGCCGCGACTATGGTCACCGCCGGCGTGTTCATGGTGGCACGCCTGTCGCCGCTGTTCGAGCTCGCCCCGAACGCGCAGGCCGTCGTGATGTTCTTCGGCGCCACCACGGCGTTCTTCGCCGCGACCATCGGCCTCGTCCAGAACGACATCAAGCGCATCGTTGCCTACTCGACCTGTTCGCAGCTCGGCTACATGTTCGTGGCGATGGGAGCAGGGGCCTATTCGGTCGGCATGTTCCACCTGTTCACGCACGCCTTCTTCAAGGCACTGCTGTTCTTGGGCTCCGGCTCGGTGATCTACGCGATGCACCACGAGCAGGACATCCGCAACATGGGCGGCCTCTGGAAGAAGATCCCCTACACCTACGCGGTGATGGTGGTCGGCACGCTGGCCCTGACCGGCTTCCCGCTCACTGCCGGCTACTTCTCCAAGGATGCGATCATCGAATCGGCCTACGCCTCGCACAATCCGTTCGCGATCTACGGCTTCCTGATGACGGTCGTCGCCGCCGGCCTGACCTCGTTCTACTCCTGGCGCCTGATCTTCAAGACCTTCCATGGCGAGCCGCATGACGAGCATCACTATGAAGCCGCGCATGAGGCCCCGCTCTGGATCCTGATCCCGATCGGCGTGCTCGCGGTCGGCTCGATCGTCGCGGGCTTCCCGTTCAAGGAGCTGTTCGCCGGTCACGGCGTCGAGGAGTTCTTCCGCGAGTCCGTGAAGATGAACCCGCACATCATCGAGGAGATGCACCACATCCCCGAGACCATCGCCTTGCTGCCGACGGTGATGATGGTGCTGGGCTTCCTGGTCTCGTACCTGTTCTACATCCGCCGGCCGTATCTGCCGGTCGAGCTCGCGAACACGCAGCCGATGCTGTACCAGTTTCTGCTCAACAAATGGTACTTCGACGAGCTGTACGAGGTCATCTTCGTCCGTCCGGCGAAGTGGATCGGCTACCAGCTTTGGAAGAAGGGCGACGGCTTCATCATCGACGGCCTCGGTCCCGACGGCGTCTCGGCCCGCGTGCTGGACGTCACCCGCAACGTCGTGAAGATCCAGACCGGCTATCTCTATCACTATGCATTCGCCATGCTGATCGGCGTCGCCGGCCTGATCACTTGGTTCATGTTCGGCTTTGGAGGCCAGTAAATGACGACCTGGCCCATTCTATCGGTCACCACGTTCCTGCCGCTGGTCGGCGCGCTGATCGTCTATCTCACCCGCGGCGACGACGAGGCGGCGCGGCGCAACTCGCGCTGGATCGCCCTGTGGACCACGCTGATCACCTTCGCTGTGTCGGTGATCCTGGTCATGCGCTTCGATCCTTCGAATGCGGACTTCCAGTTCGTCGAGAAGGCGAACTGGCTCGCCACCGGCATCACCTACCACATGGGCGTGGACGGCATTTCGCTGCCCTTCGTGATCCTGACCACCGCGTTGATGCCGATCTGCATCATCGCGAGCTGGAAATCGGTCACGAGCCGCGTGCGTGAATACATGATGGCGTTCCTGATCCTGGAAACGTTTTTGGTCGGCACCTTCGCCGCGCTCGATCTCGTGCTGTTCTACCTGTTCTTCGAAGGCGGCCTGATCCCGATGTTCCTGATCATCGGCATCTGGGGCGGCCCGCGCCGGGTCTACGCGTCGTTCAAGTTCTTCCTCTACACGCTGCTCGGCTCGGTCCTGATGCTGCTCGCCATCATGGCGCTGTACTGGAACGGCGCCACCACCGACATCCCGACCCTGATGCACACAGCCGTGCCGCGGTCGCTGCAGACCTGGGCGTGGCTCGCCTTCTTCGCATCCTTCGCGGTGAAGATGCCGATGTGGCCGGTGCACACGTGGTTGCCCGATGCGCATGTCGAGGCGCCGACCGCCGGCTCGGTGGTCCTGGCCGCGATCCTCTTGAAGTTGGGCGGCTACGGCTTCCTGCGATTCTCGCTGCCGATGTTCCCCCTCGCGTCGCACGACTTCGCGCCGCTGATCTTCACGCTCTCGGTCATCGCCATCATATACACCTCGCTGGTGGCGCTGATGCAGGAGGACATGAAGAAGCTGATCGCGTACTCTTCAGTGGCGCATATGGGCTTCGTCACCATGGGCATCTTCGCCGGCACCTTGCAGGGCGTCGCCGGTGGCGTGTTCCAGATGATCTCGCACGGCATCGTCTCCGGCGCGCTGTTCCTCTGCGTCGGCATCGTCTACGACCGCATGCACACCCGCGAGATCGCGGCCTATGGCGGCCTCGTCAACCGGATGCCGCTCTACGCGCTGACCTTCATGGTCTTCACCATGGCCAATGTCGGTCTGCCCGGCACGTCCGGCTTCGTCGGCGAGTTCATGACGCTGCTCGGCACCTTCAAGACCTCAATCCCGACCGCGTTCTTCGCTTCGACCGGCGTGATCCTGTCGGCGTGCTACGCGCTCTGGCTCTACCGCAAGGTCGTGTTCGGGACGCTGGTCAAGCCGTCGCTCATGACGATCAAGGATCTCACCTTCCGGGAGTGCCTGACGCTGTTCCCGCTGATCGCGCTGACGATCCTGTTCGGCATCTATCCGAAGCCGGTGCTCGACATGTCGGAGGCCTCGGTCCAGCAACTCGTCAACAATTACAACACCGCTGTGACGGCCGTGAAGGCCGCCGCACTGCTCCATTGATCGGGCAGGTCAGGATATCGCCATGAGCTTTGAGACTGCAGGTTATCAACTGGCGCCGGTGCTGCCCGAACTCGTGCTCGCCGTCGGCGCCATGGCGCTTCTGATGCTCGGCGCGTATCGCGGGCAGGAGACCACAAAGACGGTCACGACGCTGGCGATCCTGCTCCTGATCGTGGTCGGCGTGCTCGAATACATGCTGCCCGCGGGCAAGCAGGTGACCTTCGGCGGCAGCTTCATCGTCGACGACTTCGCCCGCTTCATGAAGATACTGGCCCTGATCGGCTCGGCGGTGACGCTGGTGCTGTCGACCGAGTTCCTGTCCGACCCGTCGCGCCGCATCTTCGAATACGCCATCCTGGTACTGCTCTCGACCCTCGGCATGATGGTGCTGATCTCGGCCGGCGATCTGATCTCGCTCTATCTCGGCCTCGAATTGATGTCGCTGGCGCTCTACGTCGTGGCGAGCTCGAACCGCGACAACGCCAAGTCGACCGAAGCCGGCCTGAAGTACTTCGTGCTCGGCGCGCTGTCCTCGGGCATGCTGCTCTACGGCTCCTCGCTGGTCTATGGCTTCACCGGCACGGTCAGCTTCACCGGCATCGCGGCAACCGCGACGACCGCGAATGTCGGCCTCGTCTTCGGTCTCGTCTTCCTGCTCGCCGGGCTCTGCTTCAAGGTCTCGGCCGTGCCGTTCCACATGTGGACGCCCGACGTCTACGAGGGCGCCCCGACGCCGGTCACCGCCTTCTTCGCCTCGGCGCCGAAGGTGGCCGCGCTCGCCGTCTTCACCCGTGTCACGCTCACCGCTTTCCCGGGCATCGTCTCGCAGTGGCAGCAGATCCTGGTGTTCGTGGCGATCGCCTCGATGGCGCTCGGCTCCTTCGCCGCGATCGGTCAGAGCAACATCAAGCGCCTGATGGCCTATTCCTCGATCGGCCACATGGGCTTTGCGCTGGTCGGCCTTGCCTCCGGCACCGTCGAGGGTGCGCAGGGCGTCCTGATGTACATCGTGATCTATGTCGCGATGACGCTCGGCTCGTTCTCGATCATCCTCGCCATGAAGCGCAACGGCCAGGCCGTGGAGCAGATCAGCGATTTCGCCGGTCTCTCGCGTACCAATCCGCTGCTCGCCTTCATGTTCGCGATGCTGCTGTTCTCGCTCGCCGGCATTCCGCCGCTCGCCGGCTTCTTCGCCAAATGGTACGTCTTCGTCGCGGCCATCAAGGCGAACCTGTTCACGCTCGCCGTGATCGGCGTGCTCTCCAGCGTGGTGGGCGCCTACTACTATCTCGCCATCGTCAAGACGATGTATTTCGACGAGCCGGCCGGCCAGGTCGACCCGGTGCGCGTCGAGGTGAAGACGGTGCTGGCGGTCGCGGGCCTGTTCAACATCCTGTTCGCGCTGTTCGCGGGCCCGGTGGTGAGCGTCGCCTCCGCCGCCGCAAAGTCGCTGTTCTAGGATGGGGTTCGCGCTCGGTCCTCGCGCACTCTCGGCGGGCTACAAGCTCGCGGCTTTCGAGCGGACCGGCTCGACCAATACCGAAGCGATCGAGCACGCCAGGGGCGGCGAACCCGGCCCGATGTGGTTCGTCACATCGGAGCAGACCGCCGGCCGCGGCCGGCGCCAGCGCGCCTGGATCGCGCCGCGCGGCAATCTTGCCGCCAGCATCCTCGAAGTCATGACTGTTCCGCCAGCCGTCGCGGCCACGCTCGGCTTTGCGGCGGGGCTCGCGGAGGAGGCGGCCCTCGAGAAGGTGAGCCTGGAGGCCGCGCTGCGCCTCGGCGAGGGCCGTCCCCGCTACGCACTGAAATGGCCGAACGACGTGCTTGCCGACGGCAAGAAGCTCGTCGGGATCGGGCTCGAGGCCGAAGTCATCGGAGACCGCCTCGCCGTCGTCGTCGGCATCGGCACCAACGTCGTCGCCGCGCCGGAGGGCACGCCGACGCCCGCGGTGTCGCTGGCCGCGCTTGGCGTCCAGATCAGCGCGGAGGAGCTGTTTTCCGCTCTGTCTGATGCCTGGGTCGAGTTCCGCGGCATCTGGGACAATGGCCGCGGCTTTGCCGAGATCCGCAGGCTCTGGTTGGAGCGGGCCGCAGGTCTCGGCGAAAGGGTTGCGATCAACACGGGAACGACGACGCTCGAAGGCATTTTCGACACGATCGACGACGCCGGTTGCCTGATCGTCCGCACTGCTGACGGCCGACGCCTGCCGGTGGCGGCCGGCGAGGTGTTCTTCGGCTCGGCCGCCTCAGTGGGAGCTGCGTGATGGCGAAGCCTGACGAACTGGTCTTTGCGCCGCTCGGCGGCGTCGGCGAGATCGGCATGAACCTGTCGATCTACGGCCTCGGCAACCGCCAGCAGCGCGCGTGGCTCGCGGTCGATCTCGGTGTCTCCTTCGGCGACGAGGAGCATCTGCCGGGCATCGACCTGATCATGCCCGACATCAGCTTCCTGGAGAAGGAACGCAAGAACCTGATGGGCCTGGTGCTGACCCACGCCCATGAGGACCATTTCGGCGCCATCATCGACCTCTGGCCGAAGCTGAAATGCCCGATCTATGCGACCCAGTTCAGCGCCGCGCTGTTCGAGGCCAAATGCGCCGCCGAGCGCAACGCGCCGAAGATCCCGGTGACGGTGGTGCCGTCGGGAGGGCGCGTCGATATCGGCCCGTTCAACGTCGAGTTCATCCCGGTCGCGCATTCGATACCGGAGTCGCACGCGCTGGCCATCCATACCGAAGCCGGCATCGTGCTGCACACCGGCGACTGGAAGATCGACCCGACCCCGATCATCGGCCGCCCGACCGACGAAAAGCGGCTGCGCGAACTGGGCGACGAGGGCGTGCTCGCCCTGATCGGCGATTCCACCAACGCGGTGCGCGACGGCCGCTCGCCCTCCGAAGCCGAGGTTGCCAGGACCATCGCCGGGCTGGTCAAGGCCGCCAAGGGCAGGGTTGCCGTGACGACCTTCGCCTCCAACGTCGCGCGCATCAAGGCGGTGGCGGATGCGGCGCGGGCCGCCGATCGCGAGGTCGTCGTGGTCGGACGCGCCATGGACCGCGTGTCGCAGGTCGCGCGCGAGACCGGCTATCTCGACGGGGTGCAGAACTTCCGCTCGATCGACGTCTACGGCCATCTGCCGCAGGACAAGGTGCTGGCGCTCTGCACCGGCAGCCAGGGCGAGGCCCGCGCGGCGCTGGCGCGCATCGCCAATGACGACCATCCGGAGATCACGCTCAACCGCGGCGACTGCGTGATCTTCTCCTCGCGCACCATTCCCGGCAACGAGAAGGCGGTCGGTTCGATCATCAACAACCTGGTGCTCCAGGGCGTCGAGGTCATCACCGATCGCGACGCCCTGGTCCACGTCTCCGGCCATCCCCGCCGCGACGAGCTGCGCGACATGATCGCCTGGGTGCGTCCGCAGCTCCTGATCCCCGTCCATGGCGAGGCCCTGCACCTGCACGAGCACGCCAAGCTCGCGCGCGCCGCCGGCGTGCCGCGCGTCCTGGTCTGCCGCAACGGCGACCTCGTCAAGCTCGGTCCCGGCGATCCCGGCATCGTCGGCGAGGTGCCCTCGGGCCGTCTCTACAAGGACGGCACGATCCTGGAGGATTCCAAGTCCCGCGCGGTGGTCGAACGCCGCCGCATGGCCTTTTCCGGCTGCGCTTTCGTCGCCATCGCCATGACCGCGCAAGGCGAGCTTGTCGACGAACCCGAGGTCGATCTCGTCGGCGTTCCCGAGAAGAACAGGGCGGGCGAGGCCTTTGACGACCTGGTCTTCGAGGCCGTGATGTCCACGATCGAGGGGCTGCCGAAAGCGCGCCGCCGCGATCCGGACGCGCTGGCCGAGTCGGTGCGACGCGCGGTCCGGGCCGTGATCAACGAACATTGGGGCAAAAAGCCCGCCTGTCTGGTACATGTGCTGACAGTCTGATTGAGGCATGGTCTTTTCGGAAAGGCGCTTCACGCTTTTCCGGATCGTGCTCTGAGGGAGAGAAACATGCTGGGTCGGCTCAACCATGTCGCGATCGCGACCAAGGATGCCGTCAAGGCTGCAAAAATCTACGGCGCCGCGTTCGGGGCGCAGATCTCGGAGGCGGTCGCGCTGCCCGAGCATGGCGTCACCACCGTGTTCGCGACGCTGCCCAACACCAAGATCGAGTTCATCGAGCCGCTCGGCGAAGCTTCTCCGATCGCAAAGTTCCTGGAGCGCAACGCGGACGGCGGCATCCATCATGTCTGCTACGAGGTCGTGGACATCATCGCCTCGCGCGACACCTTGGTGAAGGAGGGCGCCCGGGTGCTCGGCGACGGCGTGCCGAAGATCGGCGCCCACGGCAAGCCGGTGCTGTTCCTGCACCCGAAGGACTTTTCCGGCGCGCTGGTCGAAATCGAGCAGGCGTAAGGCCGTCCCATGGCCATCCAGATATCGACCGCGATCGCGATCTACTTCGTCATCTGGTGGGTCGCGCTGTTCCTGACGCTGCCGTTCGGCGTGCGCAGCCAGCACGAGGACGGCGTGGGCGCGCCCGGCACCGATCCCGGCGCGCCGATCCTGACGCGGATGGGACGCAAGCTGATCTGGACCACGATCATCTCGGCGATCATCTACGGCGCGGGCCTTGCCGCCTATCACGCCGGCTATCTCTCGATCGAACGCCTGTCGAAATTGATGGGCATGCCGTTCTAGACGTTCTTTGCTGACGATATTGTTTTGGGGGAACGAATGACTTTTCAGAGGATCGTCGTTGCGCTTCTGGTGCTGATCGTCGCCGGTCTTGGTGCCATCGGCTATTTCGAGTGGAAGATGGCCGTCCAGGTGCGAACGCTGAAGGCGTTCGTCGAGGGCTATGTCTTCAACGAGGCCGTGATGGCCTGCGAGCAGGCCAAGAGCTCGACGCCGTTCAAGTGGAACGGCGGCAAGAGCACCTCGGTGATCGGGCTGAACTCGGTCAAGCTGGATAAATACAACGTCAGCGCCAGCTACACGCTGGTGGCGGACGGCGTCTATTGCGATTACGATCCGATCAAAAGAAAGGCCGGGATCGGCTCGAGCTTCCTGGAGCGGGAGTAACGATCCGGCCCATATTTATGGGGTAGGATCGTCATGACCGGGGACCGGGCAGGGGACTATCGGATTCTGCATGAGGCGGCGCTGCGGGACTATCTCGCGGGCCTTCCGGACCTCAAGGCGCTGCTCGGCGGCGATCCCGCATCCTGGGAGATCACCGAGGTCGGTGACGGCAATCTCAATCTCGTCTTTATCGTCAAGGGCGACCGCGGCGGCGTCGCCGTGAAGCAGGCGCTGCCCTATGTCCGTCTCGTCGGCGAGAGCTGGCCGCTGCCGCTGTCGCGGGCCCATTACGAATATCTCGCTTTGTCGCGGCAGGCCGAGCTCGCGCCCGGTCTCGTGCCGGCGCTGCTGCATCACAACGAGAAGCTGGCGCTGACGGTGATGGAGCTGCTCGAGCCCCACATCATCATGCGCAAGGGGCTGGTCGCGGCGACGCAATACCCGCGCTTCGCGGGCGACATCACCACCTTCATGGCGCGCACGCTGTTCTTCACCTCAGACCTCGCGCTGTCCGCGGCCGAGAAGAAAGAGGGCATCGCCGCGTTCGCCGGCAACCATGCGCTGTGCAAGATCACCGAGGACCTGATCTTCACCGATCCCTACCGCATCGCCGAGCAGAACCGCTGGACCGCGCCTTACCTCGACGGCCTGGCCGCCTCGTTGCGCGACGACATGGACCTGCATGTCGCGATCTCCCGCCTCAAGCTGAAGTTCATGGCAAGCCCGGAGGCGCTGCTCCACGGTGATCTCCACACCGGCTCGATCATGGTCACGGGCAGCCAGACGCGGGTGATCGACCCGGAATTCGCATTCTATGGACCGATGGGGTTCGACGTCGGCGCCGTGCTCGCCAATCTGCTGATGGCCTATTTCGCCTCCGCCGGTCACGAGCGCGCGCCGGGCGAGCGGGCCGCGTTCGAGGGCTGGGTGCTGGAGACGGTCGAGCAGGTCTGGACCGCGTTCGCCGGCAAATTCCTCGACCTCTGGCGGAGCCATGCCGCCGGCGATGCCTTTCCGGCCTCGCTCTTCGCCGGCGAGAATGGCGCCGCGCGCCTCGAGGCGGAGCGGCAGGCCTACATGCAGCGGCTGTTCGCGGAAACGGTCGGCTTTGCCGCAGCCAAGATCATCCGCCGCATCTTCGGTCTCGCCCACAACATCGATTTCGAGCTGATCGAAGACCCGAAGAAGCGCGCGATCAGCGAGGCCCGCGCGGTGCGGCTGGCGAGGGCGATGATGGTGGAGACGGGGGCGTTTCGGACGATCGCTGACGTCACAGGCGCCGCGCGAAAGCTGCGCGACTGGATGCCGGAGTTTGCGAACGGCTAGAGGCCGATGCGCTTCAATAAAGCCGCATCGGCAGCAGGACGCCGTCTGTGCCGGCCAGCAGACCCCAGGTCTCGTTGGCCGCGACCTCGAACTCCCGGCTCGCTGCCGCACCGCCGTCGACCTTGAGCGTGACCTTGTATTTGCCGGGCGGCAGATCGATCTTCTGACTGTCCGGCATTTCGGCTGCGGCAGCGTCGGAGTTCGTCAAGTTCTCGCCGGCGTGCGCCGCCAGCTTGATGGTCTGGTCGGCGACGGTGATGACCGCCTCCTCGTCCGACTCGTTGCCGAGCATCAGCTTTGCCTGCCTCGGCCTCGGCAGGAGGCCGGCATTCGCGATACCCGGCTTGCGCAGCGAAAGCTCGGCGATTGTCCTGTCGTTCTGACGGGAAAGCCGGAGCAGGACCGGTCCACGGGGCGTCGTGAAGGTGATCACCGCCCGGTCTGGTTCGACCACCGTCTCGATCCAGCCACGCTTGCCGAGCTCGGCGCGATAGAAGCCGAGCACCGCCGCGAGATCGCGCGGGGTCTCGGCGTAGACCGACGTGATGAACGGCGAATTCTTCGCCGTAGCGATGCTCCAGCTCTCCGGCAGTGGCAGACCGGTGCCCTGGGAAACCCTGGCTTCGAAACCTACACCTGCGCCCCGTGCGACCGCTCCGACGGGGATGCTGAGCAGTCGTTCGACGAAATTATCCGGGGTGTCATGGCCCCGGACCGCCCACCCCGTTTCGTCAAGATAGTCGTTCACGCCGGTGGTGCGACTCCAGCCGAACCGGATGCTGTCCGCCTCGCTGTACCGGCCGAGGCTGGCCGCGACCGGGCTTGCCAGCACGGCCGTGGCGGCGACCAGTCCGCCGATAAGCAAAGCACCGAGCGTTCGGCTTTTCATGTGCGGATTCCCATCTCGACGAGATCACTGGGCTGAAGGCCCTTGTCCTGAGCTTGGTCGCATCGATCACGCCGGACGTTCACCGCTCGTAGATCGTTGTTTCCGCTTCCGATTCTCGACGGGTTGAGAGGGTCGCCGCAAGCTACGGCTTCGCCTGAGGGCTCGCCCCCCGGGCGGGCGTCTCGAACGAAGCGTTGCAAGGAACTGCGGCATCGAAGGCGAAAAGAGGAGCTTGCACTCGACGTGCCGCGAGTGGTCAACTCCGTGACTGGAATATGCCTGCGGTGCCGGAGGGGACATGATGTTCAGGATTGTGGCGATCGTCGCTGGATTGGGACTGGCGCTCGCCGGATCGGTGGAGGCTCAGACTCCGCGCAAAGGCGGAACCATCCGGATGACGGCGCCCTACGGTTCCAGCTTCACCAGCCTGGACATTCACACCACGCAGCGCGCCCAGGACGAGATCTACGCCAAGGCGCTGCATCGGTCGCTCTACATCTGGAATTCCGCGGAAGGAAAACCCGTCCTGGAACTTGCCAAGGAGGACGTGGTCTCGGGCGGAGGCCTCGTTCACACCTTCAAGCTGCGCGATGACGCCTATTTCCACAATGGCCGCAAGATGACGGCCGACGACGTCATCTGGTCCTACAACCGCATCATGGACGGCGCCAAGGCCTATCCCGGCGCGCGCTTTGTCCGCGTGATCGAGGGCGCCGCCGCGGTCGAGAAGGGCCAGGCCAAGGAAATCTCCGGCCTGAAGAAGATCGACGACTTCACCCTCGAGATGAAGCTGACCGAGAAGGTCGATCCGGGCTTCTACTTCTTCACCGCGCTGACCTCGATCTATCCCGCCGACGAGGCCGCGAAGGATAGCTTCATCCAGAAGCCGATCGGTCTTGGACCGTTCAAGTTCGTCGAGCACGTGCCGGGATCGCGCATCGTGCTGGAGCGGTGGGACCGCTTCTACAAACCCGGAAAGCCCTACGCCGACAAGGTCATCGTGTCGGTCATGGGCGAGGCCGCGGCGCGCGATGTCGCCTTCCGCAACAAGGAGATCGACACCTCGGTGCTAGGACCTGCGCAGTATGTCGCCTACCAGTCCGACGCCGACCTCAAGGGCACCATCGTCGAGGTCGCCGAGGTCTTCACGCGCTACATGGGGATGAACACCGCGTTCAAGCCGTTCGCCGACAAGCGCGTCAGGCAGGCGATCAACTATGCGATCGACACCGACCTGATCATCAACAAGCTGGTCAAGAACAAGGCCTATCGCGCCACCAGCTGGCTGCCGCTGACCTCGCCGCTCTACGACAAGACCATGAAGCCCTACGCCTTCGATCCGGCCAAGGCCAAGCAGCTGCTGACTGAGGCCGGCTATCCCTCAGGCTTCGAGTTCGAATGGACCACCAGCCAGAACGAGAGCTGGGGTTTGCCGATCGTCACGGCCGTCATCCCGATGCTGGACAAGGTGGGCATCAAGGCGAAGGTCAAGCAGGTCGAGACGGCGGTGCTGGCGGAGGTGGTTCGCAGCGGCGACTACCAGGCCTTCATCTATTCCCAGCAGACCGGCCCGGATCCCCAGGCCGCGCTGAAATGCTTCCACTCGTCGACGCCGCAATCGGCGTGCAACTACATGAACTTCAAGAACGCCGATTTCGACAAGTTGATCGACGAGGCCGGGCAGACCGACGACGCCGCAAAGCGCGGCCAGCTGCTGCAAAAGGCCAATGCGCTGCTCTACGAAGAGGCGCCGATCTGGTTCTTCAACTACAACAAGGCGGTCATGGCGGTGCAGCCGTGGCTCAAGGGGGTTCAGCTGAATGCGACGGAGCTGACCCATCAGAACGTCGAAGACCTCTGGGTCGACGAGACCTCGCCCGCGAAGTGACACGCGCTCCCTCCATCGCGACGTCAGATGGAGGGAGCGAGGAAAAGTGCCGATGCTCTCCTTCCTGATCCGTCGCCTCCTGCAAACCATTCCGACCGTGCTTGCCGTGGTGATGCTGGTCTTCGTGCTGTTCAGCGTCGTTCCCGGCAGCATCGTCTCGACCATGAGCGACGACAGCGATCCGCAGGTCGAGGCGCGCATGAAGAAGCAGCTCGGCCTCGACGAGCCCGTCTACCTGCGCTTCGGCTCCTATATCGCGAAGCTCGCGACCGGTGACTTCGGGACCTCGTTCCGGACGCGCGAGCCGGTCACGACCATGATTGCCAAGCGGATGGGGCCGACCCTGCAATTGATCTTCGCGTCCATGGCATTTGCGGTCGCGATCGGCGTGCCGCTCGGCTTCGTCGCGGCGTTGCGGCCTGGTGGTGTCGTCGACAGCGCGGCGATGGTCGTGGCGGTGTCGGGTCTTTCAATGGCCAAGTTCTGGCTCGGACTGCTGCTGATGTACCTGTTCGCGTTGAAGCTCGGCTGGCTGCCGAGTTTTGGCTATGGCGATGGCGGCCTCAAAAATCTGATCCTGCCGGCCGTGACACTCGGCGTTTCGCCGATGGCGCTGCTGGCCCGGACGACGCGAGCGGCGGTCCTCGAGATCATGCACGCCGACTTTGTCCGCACGGCGCGATCGAAGGGCATGAGCGAGACGCGCGTCGTGAAGTGGCACGTGATGCGCAACGCGCTCGTCCTGATTCTCACGACAATGGGCCTGCAATTCGGCGCGCTGATGGGGCAGGCGGTCGTCGTCGAGAAACTGTTCTCCTGGCCGGGCATCGGCTCGCTGCTGGTCGACAGCGTCCTGCAACGCGACATTCCCGCCGTCCAGGGCTCCATCCTCGTGGTGGTGCTGTTCTTTCTCGCGATCAATCTGCTGATCGACCTGCTGTACGGCGTGATCGATCCCAGGATCAGATACGCATGAAGCTCCGCGCCAATCTCGTCATCGGTGGTGCCTTGTTCGCGCTTGCGATCCTGGTCGGCCTGCTCGCACCCTGGCTGGCGCACACCGATCCCGTCCTGGACGCCAATTTGATGAATGCGGAAGAGCCCCCGAGCTGGACCTGGTGGTTCGGGACCGACGGGCAGGGCCGTGACATCTATTCCCGCGTCGTCTACGGCGCGCGCATCTCGCTGACGGTCGGCATCGTCTCGCAGCTCATCAACAGCGTCATCGGCGTGGCACTGGGCCTGAGCGCCGGCTATTGGGGCGGCTGGTGGGACGATGTCGTCAACGGACTGACCAATCTGATGCTCGCGATCCCCTCGCTGATCTTCGCGCTGGCCATCATGGCGGTGCTTGGACCAGGCCTGACCAGCCTGCTCATCGCACTCGGGCTGACCAACTGGTCCTTCACCTGCCGGATCGCGCGGGCCTCGGCGCTGTCGCTGAGGAGCCAGGGCTACGTGCAGGCGGCAACCGTGCTCGGTTACGGCGATCTGCGCATCATGATCACGCAGCTCTTGCCGAACATGCTCGGCCCCATCATCGTCATCGGCACGCTTGGCATGGGCAGCGCGGTCTTGTCCGAAGCAGCCCTTTCGTTCCTCGGCCTCGGCGTCCGTCCGCCTTTTCCGAGCTGGGGCAGCATGCTGTCGGAAGCCCGCGACCAGATCACGACGGCGCCGTGGCTCTCGGTCTTTCCGGGCCTTGCCATCTTCCTGACGGTGCTCGGCCTCAACCTGCTCGGCGACGGCCTGCGCGACATTCTCGATCCGCAATCGCGGAGCCGGCGCACATGACGGGCACGCCGCTGATCGAAGTCGAGGATTTGCGCATCGATCTCGACGACGGATCGCGGCGCGTTGCGGCGGCCGAGGGCATTTCGTTCCGCATCGATCGTGGCGAGACGTTCGGCCTGGTCGGCGAATCCGGCTGCGGCAAGAGCATCACGGCGCTCGCCTTGATCGGCCTGTTGCGGCCGCCGCTGTCGATCGGCGGCGGCGCCATCCGGTTTGAGGGGCGGGAGATCCAGCACCTTTCCGCGGCCAGGCAGCGGGAGCTGCGCGGCAATCGCATCGCCATGATCTTCCAGGAGCCGATGACGGCGCTCAATCCGGTCTCGCCTGTGGGGCGGCAGATCGCCGAGATGTTCGTGCTGCACCAGGGCAAGAGCTGGCGGGAAGCAGACCGGCTGGCGGTCGAGGCGCTGGCGAGCGTCCGCGTCCCCGCGCCCGAGCGACGCGTCAAGGATTACCCGCACCAGCTGTCGGGGGGCATGCGACAGCGCGTGATGATCGCCATCGCGCTCGCATGCGGTCCGGACCTTCTGATCGCCGACGAGCCGACCACCGCGCTCGACGTGACCGTGCAGGCCGAAATCATCGAGCTGATGCGGAATCTGTGCGCCGAGCGAGGAACGGCCATCCTGATGATCAGCCACGATCTCGGCCTGGTCGCCAATGTCTGTCGCCGCGTTGCCGTCATGTATGCCGGCCGCATTGTCGAGGAGCGCGGCTCGGCCGATATCTTCCGGGCGCCCTCGCACCCCTATACGCAAGGCCTGGTCGACTCGCTGCCGCGGCTGGGCAGCCGCGCGGCGCTTGGCCGTACCAGGCTCCAGGAGATCGCGGGCGTCGTGCCGGCGATCACGGCTTTCCCTGATGGCTGCAGGTTCAATCCGCGTTGCGCGCGGGCGACCGATATTTGCCGGACCGCGGCGCCGGAGACGACACGGCTGGACGCGGGCGGTCTGGTGAGGTGTCACCACCATGCATGAACCGCAAGAAAGGCCTGGTGAGGCGAGGCCGGATGACGATGTCATTCTCAGCGTCGAGGATCTCGCGGTCCATTTTCCGCTGGGAGGCGGCTTGCTGGGCCGCGGCCGGCGGCTGCTCCGTGCCGTCGACGGTGTCGATCTCAGGCTGAAGCGCGGCGAATGTCTCGGCCTCGTCGGCGAGTCCGGCTCCGGCAAATCGACGGTCGCATTGTCGATCCTTGGTCTGTTGGGGCCGACGCGCGGCCGCATCGTGCTGGACGGACAGGTCGTAACGAACAGGCAATCCGGCGATCGCAAGGCGCTGGCCCGCATCGTGCAGATGGTCTTCCAGGATCCGTACGCCTCGCTCAACCCGCGCCAGACCGTTCGTCGCACGCTTGAAGATCCGCTGCGGGTGCATGGCGTCACCGCCGCAAGCGAGATCGCAGACCGCGTCGCGACCATGCTCAAGCATGTGGGATTGCGCCCCGAACAGGCGGGCCGCTACCCGCATGAATTCTCCGGCGGCCAGCGCCAGCGCATCGGCATTGCGCGCGCCCTGATCCTCAATCCCAAGATCGTCATCTGCGACGAACCGGTGTCGGCGCTCGATGTCTCGATCCGCGCCCAGATCATCAACCTGCTGCTGGAATTGAAGGAGACGCTCGGCCTGTCCTACATCATGATCAGCCACGACCTCGGCGTCGTCGAGCACATGAGCGACCGCGTCGCCGTGATGTATCTCGGCCGTATCGTGGAGAATGGCGACTGGCGCGAGATCTTCGAGCGGCCGGCGCACCCCTATACGCAAGCCCTGATCGCCGCGATCCCCGATCCGCTGCGCCACGCACCGCTCGCGACGACAGGGGGCGACCTTCCCAATCCGCTTAATCCGCCGAATGGATGCGCGTTCAGCCCGCGCTGTCGTCACGCCGAAGCCGTGTGCCGCCAGGAGCCCGGTCCGTCGCTGGAGACGCGTCCCGACGGGCACGCGGTGCGGTGCTGGCGGGCTGACGAGATTACGGGGCAGGCGGCATTGGCCTCGACCGAAAGCGGACATCCCTAGAATAGAGGGCGCGTCCGTTGCCGGATCCCAAGTTCGCCGGCTGCCAGCGCTCGCAGCGTCAATTTCTGTGGAACGTCGATGCCCGCTTTAGTGCGCTGACCATGGCCATGAGATTGACGGTCGCGGCTTCTTGGCCTCGGGCCGCTCCGGGGTTCGCGCCGGCCTTTGCGCTTGGACGACATTGGCCGACTGCCGCGGACGTGGCAGCGGTATGTCAGGCACCACTTTGGGCTCTTCAGCGCTCACCGTTGGTGACGCTTCGGGCATCGTCTTTGGTTCTTCGGGGCTCGTCGTTGGTGACGTTTCGGGGATTGCCTTTGGCTGTGAAGCGTTGGCGATGACGCGGGCGAGTTGGTCCTGACTTGCGTTGAGCCGCTCGGTGAGCGTCTGGCTTTCGCGCGCCATTTGCATCTGATCGGCCTTGATCTGGAAGATGATGCCGTTGTTGCGCTCCGATTCCTCTCGACTCACTTTGAGTTGGCTTGCCAGATTTTCATTGTCGCGGATCAATTGTTCCTGCCTCGCCTTAAGCTGTTCGACCGTTTGGCTCAAGGCAGCGAGATCACGCGCCATCGGTTGAAACTGCTGCGACAACTCGGAACGCAGGACAACGGCGCTCGGCACGACCGCCTCCGGCGCGGCGCGAGCCAGAGGTGCTGGGTCGGAGGGAGGCATCTTTGCTGCATCAGCGGAGAATGACCACCACCAGGCAACCACACCAAGGGATGCCGCCAACAGGAATCCGACGGAAGCCACATATCGCCAATCCGCCTGAAGCGTTGCGAGGGTGATGGGGGACCGCTCGATGCTGATCGGCGCGGCCGAAGAACTGACTCCTGCTTCGTGTGCCAGGTTCGACAGTTGCTCCTCCAAGCTTGCGATCTGCCCTTCCACGAGCCTGTCGTCTAGCATGGAGTTCATTTGATGCTCCGTATCAAAATGCAATGGCAATCGCGTGAGAGCGATCCGCGCTACGGCGAGCGAACACTCAACGCATCGGTTCTTGGGCCTGCGAGGATTGTTTCTTGCCAGCCGCTCGGTGTTGATTTTTAACGCAGCCGAGGAGGGCGGAACTATGTTCGTACTTGGAGAACTATGGAAGGAGTGCTGACCCTTCACCGCCTGCTTCGCGTTCGCGCGGTCGGACGCCGGCGCCGAAGCGCCGGCGTGCCGCCAACTTTTATTGGGCAGAAATGCCCACCGTTGTTTGCGACTTCACAACCGGCGGCGGATTCCATTTGCCGGTCAGCGCTTCCGACTTCGGCGCGTACAGGCGCATGGTCAGATTGAACGGCGCCTTCGGTGCAGGAAGCCAGTTGGCTTCGAGCTCCTTGCCGGGGCTCGCGTTCTGGAAATAGAGGTCGAGCGATCCATCCGCATTGTACTTGAACGGCATCCAGCTGGAGACCGCAAAACGGTTCAGCGTGTTGCCGACCTGGAAGCCGTCCTGATCGTAGAGCGTGATCGACCAGAACGCGTTGACAGGCGGCGTGGCGCCCTTCTCGAAGGTGACGGTGTATTTGTTCGCGCCATCGAGCGGCTTACCGGTGTCGTCGGCGAGATTGAGCGGATAGATGGCATCCTCGACCACGTTGGCGCCAAGCCCCTGCTGCGCGACAATGGCCCGCTTCAGGTAGTAGTTGCCGTAAACACCCATCGTGTCGGTGTTCATCCCCCAGCCGTTGGCAACCCGCGCCAGCGTCGGCACCTTCCAGGCCATCAGCTTCTGTGCGTCCTGGGGTGCGGTCTCCAGCGCCCTTTGCACGGCCGGGTCGAGCTTGCCGATGTCAAAGCTCTTGCCGGGCTCGATGCCGATTTTCTTCATCTGCGCGAGGATCGGTTCGTCGGTGACGTGAGGCGGATGCAGCTTCAGCAATTCCGCGGCATAGGCGAAATACACCCCCGCCGTCATGGTATCGACCTGCGTCTTTGGCGGCGTCTTCATGTCGACGCTTGGGTCCGGCTTGAATTCGACCGGCCTGGGCGTTTTGCCATACTCGGAAAGCAGGGTGACCTTGTAGCCGGCCTGGATCTTGTGGACCGCATCATAATCCGGCGGCCCGTCCGTCTTGGTCCGGCCGATCAGCCAGACGTAGGGCGTTGGCGCGTCGATGCGCTGGGTGTCTTTTGGAAGCTTGAACTCCTCGGCGAATCTGTCGCGCAGATCCGGCCGCCAGTTCGCCGGCGCCACCAGGAACGTCCCGGCCTTGGTACCCGTCGTGCGCCAGCCCGGCGATGCGAAGACGTCCGTCCACATGTCGAGCATCGGCAGCAGATAGTAGCGCCCATCGGTATCCGGTGCTGAGATGACAACCGGCTCCTTGGTCATGTCGAGCCAGGAGGCGGAATACAGCGTATCGAAGTTGGACCGCACCACGCCTTTGAAATCCGCCGGCGGGTATTCGGGCACGTTGACGAACGTGTTCATCGGTCCCCTGAAATCGGTCGTGCCGTTGGTGAATTGCTTGCGGGATACATCCATCGACATGATGGAGTAGAAGTAAACATAGGCGTCGACCGCGATGGCGTGCGCCTCCTGTTCGGTGATCGGCGGCGCCGATTGAGCCAGTGCTGCGGGTGCCGTCGCCGCACCAAGGCAGAGAGACAATGTCAGTGGCAGGAATCCTCGAAACATCTCGAACCTCCTCTGCTGATGATTGATTTGGATTTACGGCTTCGTTCAATTCTCCTTGTCCAACGTCAGAATCGTCTCGCCTCTCGTGACGGTCGAGCCCGGCGAATTTTCGATCAGTTGATCCACATCATATCGCCGGGACCTCGACCCACGCGTCTTCGTTCGTCTCAATGACAGGGTGGAGGCGGGGCTGCCGCGTTCTGGGCGAACGCTGTTTCGGTCCCGCGCAACGGCGCGGTTACGGTGAGCATTCCGAAAATCTGATTCAGTATTGTGTTACGCATGACATCATTCCTTGTACAAAAAACTACGGAACGACTTGAAACACTCGTGCTTGGGCGCGCCATTGCGAGGCAATGTGCAATGCATCAAACGCCTGACGGCGTATTCGGAAATCGAAACGAGGCGTGGTGGAAACGTTGCAACGAGGCGATGATAGATAGTTCTGGAAAGCTCGTTGCGAATGGAACGCTAGCACAACCGCCCAGTGAGGACCAGCCTTGGTCGTTATTTTGTGCCTCTACTTCGTCGCGTTATGGGCCGGCGTGGAGGCGAACCGGAGCACGCCGCGCTAAGGTGGGGGTCGGGCGCGGACAACGCCGGTGTTTCTGCTATAGTGCGACATTCGAACTCGCGGGGCGGCCGCTTCAAGGGTTGAAATCATGCACAGAGCATCTGGATCATTACTGTTTGCCATCGCTTTTATTCTTCCTGGTCCGCAAGCGCGCGCGCAGCAACTTCCGGCCGAAACGATTCAGGGAATGCTGGCGGCCCAGATCCGCACACAAGGCTTCACTTGCGAAAAGCCACTCGGCGCAAGGAAGGATGCGAAGTTGTCTCGACCTGATCGCGACGTTTGGGTTCTGAAATGCAGCAACGCCATGTACAGGATCTCGCGCGTTCCCGACATGGCGGCAAAGGTCGAACCGCTCCGCTGAGCTCGACGCTCTCTACGGATTGGCGCCGTGATGGAATTGCGCCGGTGTTTTGCCCGACGTGTCGAACGTCCTGGCGGCGAGGGCTCAAGCCATGCCTCACGGTCGTCTCAGCTCCCGCTGATGCCGACCAGGCGAGGGCGGCGGTTTGCGAGCGGGTTCTCGGCCGGCAGGGCGCGCAGCCATTCGCGAAAACTGACGATCTCGGGACAATCCGCGGTGCCTTCAGGCGCGATCAGCCAATCGCCGAGGCCCGACCCCTCGTTGAGCCGGTCGCAGCGATAGCCCGGATGGCGGCTGAGGCCGCGGGCAATCAGCAGGTCCACCTTGCCCTCGACCAATTCGTGCAGGCCGGCGGGCTGCAGCACCCGCAAACCGATGTCCGCATGCGCGCTGCGAAACTCCGCCAGATCGAGGCGGCGCAGGTCGAAGCTGCCATGGACTCCCAGTTGTAGCAGCACAGTACCTGACGGTTTCAATTGCGAAGTCGCCTCCGCAATGTGGCGAAAGCCTTCGGAGACCCCGGGCAGATAGGCCTGACCGGCCGCCGTGAGGATGAGCTGCTTGTGCAGCCGCTCGAACAGCTGCACGCCGAGGCGTGCCTCCAGCGCCTTCACCTGC
The DNA here is from genome assembly GCF_052075915.1 of Bradyrhizobium sp. 1200_D9_N1_1. Taxonomy (NCBI): domain Bacteria; kingdom Pseudomonadati; phylum Pseudomonadota; class Alphaproteobacteria; order Hyphomicrobiales; family Nitrobacteraceae; genus Bradyrhizobium; species Bradyrhizobium sp. 1200_D9_N1_1. Next base: position 4,556,284 of record NZ_CP197226.1, read on the forward strand.
TGCCCCACGGCGGCGGGTGTCACGTGTAGCTCGTGGGCGGCGAGCTTGAAGCTGAGATGCCGTGCGGCGGCCTCGAAGGCGCGGAGCGCGTTGAGCGGGGGAAGGGCGTAGGTCATTGCGCCGCAGTTTGACACCGATGGGCCGTGGCCTTGCAATAGATTTTCTTGCGCTGAACCGCAGGAATGATGCTTTGCGCCGAGGCGATGTCGCCGGTTACGGTCAGCCCGCAATCCGGAGAAACCCCATGCCCTCAGCTCAAATCGTCAGCCACAATCCCGCAGCGGTCCACCCTCCCGCCGGCGGTTACAGCATGGGACTTGAACTGACGCAGCATCGCCGCCTCTTGTTCATCAGCGGCCAAGTGCCCGAGAGATCCGACGGCACCGTGCCCGAAGGTTTCGAGGCGCAATGCGAGCAGGCCTGGCGCAACGTCATCGAGGTGCTCGCCGCCGCGGGCCTTGGCGTCGAGCATCTGGTCAAGGTCACCACGTTCCTGACCGAACGGGATCAAGTCGTGCCCAACCGCGCCATTCGCCGCACGGTGCTCGGCGAACACCGGCCTGCGCTCACGGTCGTGATCGTCGAGACCGTTGACAGCAAATGGCTGCTGGAGATCGAGGCGATCGCTGCGGAATGAGGCCGGCTTCGCCGACCTTGCAAACAGCCAATTATGTCAGGTGCCCAATGGCCGAGAACATCCATCCCTTCTACGAGACGCATCGGGGCGCAATGGAAGCCGCCATGCGTAATCGACTCGACCTTGCCGAGCCGATGTTGCGCGAGCGCGCGCATCTCACCGACATCGGCGGGATCAGACGGGAGGTGATGGACGAATTCGAGATCGTGCTCACCCAAATGCCCTATGTCGGGGGCGCGGCAAGCCGCATGAGCGATTTCTTCATGCGTCTCATGGGCTTCATGGCCATCAGCCGGGTGCTGCGGCGACACGGCGTGCCGCTGGCCGTGATCGGCGAGATCGAGCGGGAAACCTACAAGGCGCAATTGCTCACCGACCCCGAAACGGAACGTCTCGCCTCGGGCCGTCAGTTCATGTCGCCGGAGAACCAGGCTTTGCTGCGCGCGCAGGCTGCAGGAAGTGTTACTGAAAGCCATCAGGAAGAGTTTCCGGAGGATTTCGTTTACGATTTCGTCGAGCCGGGGCCGGATGACAATTTCGAGTTCGGCATCAACTACAAGGCTTGCGGCTTCTGCAAATTCGCGGCTCGCCATGGCGACAAGGACATCCTGCCGAACATCTGTGGACTTGATTTCGACGCCTATGCAACGCGAGGCATCCGCCTGGAGAGGACACAAACCTTGGCTGGCGGCGCGAGCCACTGCAATTTCCGATTCTCGCGGCTGCCGTCGGAGTAGAACCGTCACACTGAGGTGGCCGCTTCTTCAGCCGCCCTCGAAGGGCGACGGCCCGGCTGCATCTCGGCCGTTCATCCTTCGAGGCTCCGCGTGCGATTCCTTCGCATCGCCTGCCTCGCACCTCCAGCGACAACGGCTTCGCCGTTGCGCGGGGATGACGGATCATTGTTCCTGCGGTCTTGGAAAGCTGCACGGACGTACCAGTTGCAACGATGACATCCTGCACCTGTTTTGCCCGACGGGTCAAATGTCGGTGCGGTCGCACTCGCGCAGTCGCGAGTTTGGTAAGCGACTGAACTTCCTCACAGTGTCTACTGTGCATGGGGTTGTTTTCGCGCTTTTTGTTTTGAGGGCTGGCTACTCCGCCGCCTTCTCCCTCAACCGCTGGGCGTAGACGTTGATGATCAAGGCCGCCAGCAGGATCAGGCCACGGATCAGGATCTTCAAAAAGCTGTCGATGTTGACGTGGTCGAGGCCGTTATTCAGGACCCCCAGGACGAAGAGCCCGACGATGGTGTTGCCGATGCCGCCGCGGCCGCCGAACAGGCTGGTGCCGCCGACCACGACGGCGGCGATGGAGTCGAGCAAATAGGTGTCGAACTCGTTCTGCTGCGCGCTGCCGAAATGGGCGACGCCCAGCATGCCGCCGATGCCGGAGCACACCGCCGAGATCACCATCACCGCGCCGAGGATGAACTTGACGTTGAGGCCGGAATATTCGGCGGCCTCGCGGTTGCCGCCGACCATGTAGACGTAGCGGCCGAAGCGCGTGTAGGTCAGCACCAGATGGCCGCCGAGCAGCATGATGGCCGCGACGATGACGATCCAGGGGATGCCGCCGATCGATCCGGAGCCGAGCGTCGTGATCAGGCCGGGCACCTTGTAGGCGATCTGGCCGCGCACCAGCAGCGCCGAGATGCCGGCCGCGATCTGCATCATCGCCAAGGTCATGATGAAGGAGGGGATGCCGATCACGGTCAGGCCCAGCGCATTGACGAGGCCGAGCAGGGCGCAGAGCAGGATCGACAGGATGATCGCAACCGCGCCGGGCAGGGGGATGTTGGCGATGTTGACGTAGGACTCCTGCAGCGTGAAATAGGCAACCGCGATGCCGGTGACATTGGCGATGCTGGCGATCGACAGGTCGATCTCGGCGCAGAGGATCACGAAGGTGAGGCCGACGGCGATGATGCCTGTTACCGACACCTGCGTCAGGATGTTGCCGAGATTGTCGAGCGTGGCGAAGGAGGGGCTGGCGACGGCGAAGAAGGCGGACAGGAAGATCAGCGTCAGGAACGGCGCGATGTTGCGCATCTGCGAGCGCAGGAAGGGCGCCAGACCGCGCGCCCGATGAGCTTCAGCAAAGGCCGTCTCACTGCTCGCCATGGTGCTTCTCCGTCACGCCGCTTCCAGCAGGCGGTCCTTGCTGACCGGCTCGTTCGAAAATTCCCGCACCAGTGCGCCGCGCTTGAGCACGAGGATGCGGTCGGCCAGCGACAGCACCGTCTCCGGCTCGGTCGACAGCACGATGATCGCGAGCCCCCTGGCGCGGAGGTCACGGACGATGTTGATGACGTCGTTCTTGGCGCCGACGTCCATGCCGCGGGTCGGCTCGCACAGCACCAGCAGCTTTGGCGGATAGGTCAGCCATTTCGCCAGCGCGACCTTCTGCTGGTTGCCGCCGGAGAGCATGCCGAGATCGAGGCCGACCACCGGCGGCCTGATCTGCAATTGCTCGACCTGGCGCCTGGCGATGTCGCGCTCCTGTGCCGGCTTGAGCAGCAGCGACGAGATGCGATCCAGAATGCTGATCGAGATGTTCTTGTAGACCGGCTCCTGGTGAAACAGCATGTCGCGCCGGCTCTCCGGCACCAGCGCGACGCCCGCGCGGCGCGCAGCCGCCGTGCTGGCGAAGGTCTTGGGTTTGCCCTCGACGGCGAGCGTGCCGCCGTCCGGCTTCAGCTTGCCGAACAGGATGCGCGACAGCTCCTGCTGTCCGCAACCCATGAAGCCGTAGATGCCGAGCACCTCGCCGGCGCGCGCCTCGAAGGAGATGTCCTTCAGGCTGCGCGCCAGCGAGAGCTGGTCGACCTTCAGCACCACCGAGCTGCCGCTCGGCTGCGGCAGCATCAGATCATCGGTGTAGCTATGCTCGAGCGCTTCGCCGCCGCGGCCGATCATGGCCTCGATCAGCGCGCCCTTGCTGGTCGCCGCGCTCGCTGTCTCCGCGATCTTCCGTCCGTTGCGGAACACGGTCACCGTGTCCGACACGAGCAAGATGTCCTCGATGAAATGCGAGATGAAGACGATTGCGGTGCCTTCCTCGCGAAGGCGCCGGAGCGTCGCGAACAGCCGCTCGACCTCGGGCGGGGAGAGGGCGGAGGTCGGCTCGTCCAGGATGACGATGCGGGCGCCGGAGAACAGCACGCGGGCGATCTCGATCAGCTGCTGGAGCCCGATCGGGAGGTCGCCGAGCCGGCTCATCGGATCGACGTCGATGCCGAAGCGGGCAAGCTGCTCGCCGGCCTCGCGCGCCATGCGCCGCCACTGCACCAGACCGAGGGCGTTGGTCGGTTGGTTGCCGAGGAAGACGTTCTCCGCGACCGTGAGGTCGGGCGCGACAGAGAGCTCCTGGTGCACCATGGCGATGCCGGCCGCATGCGCGTCGCGCGTCGAGCGGAAATGGGTCTCCTTCCCGTCGAGCAGGAAACGGCCGGAGAATTCGGTGTGCACGCCGGCGATGATCTTCATCAGCGTGCTTTTCCCGGCGCCGTTCTCGCCGACGAGACCGTGGATCTCGCCGGGATGAAGCGCGAAGTCGACACCACGAAGCGCCTCGACGCCGCCGAAGCTCTTCGTGATGCCTTGCAGTTCCAGGATGGGCGAACGATCCTCTCGCATTGCAGATCAGATCTTGGAGGCTCAGATCAGGAAGTGATCCTGCATCCACTGCATCCCGGCGGCGTTGGCCTTGGTCACGACCGGGCCGTCGGTGACGACGTTCTTCGGGATGCCCTGTCCGCTCTTCTCGCCGCCGACGACGGCGGAAACGCCCGCGATGATCGCACCGCCATGGATGCGGCAGGACGGATTGCGCACGGTCGCGAACATGCGGCCCTCGCTCACCGCCTGGATTGCCGGCGGCATCGCGTCGACGCCGCCGATCAGGATGTTGGTGCGGCCCCGCGCCTTCATGATGTTGGCAGCCGCCAGCGCCATGTCGTCATTGTGGAAGAACGCCGCGTCGATCTGCGGATATTTCGTCAGATAGGTTTCCCAGAGGCGCGCGGTCTTCGAGACGTCCCAATCGGCCGGCTGGGTGTCGAGCACCTCGATGCCGGGAAATTGCTTGACGACGTTGTTGAAGCCCTTGGCGCGGCCCTGCGCGCCGGTATGGCCGAGCGCGCCCTGCGTCATGATGATCTTGCCCTTGCCGCCCATGGCGTTGCACAGCGCCTGCGTCACCGAGGCGCCCATGAACTCGTTGTCGGGAGCGAGGAAGGAGTGGACGTTGATCTGGTCGAGCGGAGCAATCAGCGTGTCCATGTCGATCACGGGCGTGCCGGCGTCGATCATCTTCTGCACGGGCTGGGTGAGGGTGCCGATGCCGAAGGCCTGGATCGCGACGAAATCCCATTTCTGCGAGGCCATGTTGTCGATCGCGGCGCGCTGCTTCACCGCATCGAGCTGGCCGTCGAACCAGGTGACTTCGACGTTGAACAGCTTGCCCCAGAATTCCGCGGCCTGCTTGCCCTGCGCACACCAGGTGGCCTGGAGGCCGGCGTTGGAGAACGCCGCCTTCAGCGGCTTCTCCGATCGTCCGACTTCGGCCGCCAATGCGGGGTTTATGCCCATGCTGCCGAGGATGGCAGTTGCGGCGCCGGCGGTCGCTGCCGCCTGAAGAAGATCGCGCCTCGTCGTCGAGAAATCTTTCGTCCCGGACATCGCTCGCTCCCATAGATTTTGGCGTCGGCGCGTCATTGATTGCGCGACCGAGGCGGAAAGTGTCTCACAATCGAAGAGTTCACGCCACCCAATCTGCGATTGCGCGCAACGTCGCGGCGAGCCGTGGTGGTGCAGCGCAAAGCGTCAGGCCGGAACGGTGACGTATGCCTCGATGTCCGTCAGCAACGTATCCCAGGCCTGCGCGATCTCGGCCGACCATGCATCGCCGAGCAGGTCGCGCAGGGTATCCCTGATGACCGCGAAGAACGCGATGAACAGCTCGCGCGGCGTGCCATAGGCATCGTGCGAGACGACTTCGCAGGCGATCAGCCGGAAATGTCCGCTGCGCGTCCCGGCGAAATCGAGGATCGCCTCGATCGTCAGCGCAAGCATCGATCCCTTCACGAGCTCGCTGCCTTGCGAGCGGAACATCGCTCGCGTTTCCGGGTGTTCGTCGAAAAGACGCCGGTAGACCAGCGGCGTGAGATCCGCGCAGCGCGAGGCTGCGCGTTCAAAGCTCTGTTCGATCGGATTGGGGGAGATAGTCATCAGCGTAGGCGCCATGCAGACAAAAAAAGAGCGGGGCCCTAGCCCCGCTCAAAAATTGTGTCGACCCTATTATCCCCGATTCTAAGATTTGCTCTTGATTGACGGGGCGACGCTGCGTTTTGCGCGCCAGGGGCTCCTCCCGAGACTTGGACCACCAGACTTCGACCTCTCGGCCAGCCTGAGCAAGAGGGATGCTAGATCAACTTTTCTCACTTGTCATCATTTTCGGCAACGATTGTTCAAAATAAGAGCAGTTAACGAAACGATCGGGCTTTTAGCCATGTAAGCATATGACAAATATAAGAAATCTGTGGATGGGCGGGGCGGATCGGCTGCCTCAAATGCCGGACCCGCCCCCGGATGGGGCGCCCGGACCACGGTTTTCGGCAAATTTGCGCTGGATCAAGAAGGCGGCGGAACTGACCTCGACTCAGGTCCCGGCGCGGTGTTTAGTTAGCGCACGAACGAATGGTTCGGCGGATGCGCGCACGGCTGCAAAAATTCCTACCCCTGGTCCTGCTCGCCCTGGCGATGCAGGTGCTGGCGCCGATCGCCGCCTGCTGGGCGGCCGGCCAGGCCGTGGCCGATCCGCTGTCGGCCGCCGTCATCTGCCACAGTGCGAATGAACAGGGCGGCCTGAACGATCAGACGGGCACGCCAACCGCGCATGGCGCTGCGTGCGCGCTCTGCTGCCTGGCCCAGGCCAATGCGTCGCTCGATTCGCCGCCAGAGGTTGCGCTCGCCATTCCCTTCCGCCATGCCGAATGTGTGGCGTGGCACGTGGCGGACGCATCCGCTGTTTCCGTCCATAAGGACGGAAGTGCTCAGGCGCGCGCGCCTCCTCGATTTTCCTGACGACCCTCGGTGTCGCCGCGGTCCGTCCGCTGGCGACTGATGCTGTCGAACAGCCGGGAAGAAAGCCGGCGTCAGGAATGCCTCATGTTACGTTGCCATGCCCGCCGTGGCGTGAGCGTCGTTGCCGTTCAGGCCGCGCTGCTTGCGTCGTCGAGCGGAGCCTTCGCCCAAAGCAGCAGCGCAGTGCTGCCGCCGGTGACCGTCGACGCGCCCGCTGCAGTGAAGCCCAAGCCACGCAAGCCGGCCGCTAATACGGCTGCCGCCAGGAACCGGTCGGCAAAGCCCGCCGGCGAGCGCGCGGCTCCTGCTGTTGCCAGCGAGCAGGGAGCGGCCAGCGCCCGAGCGTCGCTGGATCCGCCGGCCGCCGTGGCGCGCTATCAATTGCCGCAGCGCTCCTTCAGCGTCACGGCGAAGGAGGTCGATGAGACGATCAACCTCAAGGACCCCGAGGACGCCGTCAAATACATGCCGAGCCTGTTCGTGCGAAAGCGGAACGACGGCGACAATCAGGCGGTGCTCGCGACGCGAAGCTGGGGGCTGAACTCCAGTGCGCGCACGCTGGTCTACTACGATGACCTCCTCATCTCGGCGCTGATCGGCAACAACAACACGAACTCCTCGCCAAGATGGAACCTGATCTCGCCGGAAGCGATCGGGCGGGTCGATTACCTCAACGGTCCGTTCGCGGCCGCCTATCCCGGCAATTCGATTGGCGGCGTGCTGCTGATCACGTCAAAAATGCCGGACAAGCCGTTTGCGGTCGCCAAGGAAACGGTCTCGGTGATGCCGTGGAATCAGTACGGCACCAAGGACACCTACGTGACCAGTCAGACCAGTGCGGCCGCGGGTAATCGCGACGGCGCGCTGTCCTGGCTTGTCAGCGCCAATTACCTCGACAGTTTTCAGCAACCGTTGAGCTACACAACCTTCGGCACCACGCTTGGGGTGGGACCTGCCGGCACGACGGGAACGATCGCCGCCCAGAACAAGGCAGGTGGTGTCGCCAATGTCGTCGGCACCGGCGCGCTGGCGCATTCGCAGCAGACCTCGGGCAATCTGCGGCTCGCCTACGACATCACGCCGCTGGTGCAGGCGACGTACTCGTTCGGCATCTGGAACAATCACCAGACCTCCGATCCGCAGACCTATCTGAGGTCGACTGTGACGGGTCTGCCGACTTTCGGGGGCGTCAGCAGCTTTGCCAACAGCAAATACACCTGGGATCAGATCCATGTGAGCAATGCCGTCTCGCTCAAAAGCGATACCAAGGGTGTCTTCGACTTCGACCTCGCGGCCTCGAGCTACAACTATCTCCAGGACATCCAGGTCAGTCCCTATACGGTCTCGCCGTCGCCGGGCCTTGGCTATTCCCTGAACGGCAAGGTGACGCGGATGGATGGCACCAACTGGCAGAACGCCGACGCCAAGGGCATCTGGCGTCCGCTGGGCTATGACGGCGCGCACGAGGTCAGCTTTGGCATCCACGGCGACCGGTACCGGCTCGAAAACCCGGTCTATGCTTCGAGCGTCTGGTATAACACGCCATCGACGGGCAACGGCCAGCTCTATTCGACCGGCGTCGGCGAGACGCGCACTGGGGCTTTGTGGGTGCAGGACGCCTGGAAGATCATCCCGACTGTCAAGTTGACACTCGGCGGACGGCTGGAGAGCTGGCAGGCAGTTGAAGGCTTCAATCTCAACACCATGGCCACCAGCGCCGGTGTCATCACGTCCGTTGTGCCGACATGGCAACCGGGGCTGTCCTCGACCAACTTCTCGCCGAAGGCGTCGCTGTCGTTCGATCCGAACAAGGACTGGAATATCACGGCGAATTTCGGTGAGGCGTACCGCTATCCGACGGTCACCGAACTCTATCAGAACATCACCGTCAACGGCGTCACCTATCTTGCCAATCCGCTGCTGTCGCCGGAGCAGGATTTCACCGGCGAGCTCAATCTTGAGCGGCGCTGGGTGGATGGTCGGGTGCGGCTCACGGTATTCGGCGAGCGGACCAACAATGCACTGATCTCACAGTCGACCACGGTGACCGACGCAAGTGGGGCGCAGTCTGTGCAGACAGCGATCAGCAACGTCGCCGCGATCCGGATGCAGGGCGTAGAATTGTCTGCCGACAAGGATAACGTTCTCATCGCGGGCTTGCAGGTGTTTGGTAGCGTGACCTACGTCGACTCGCGGATCATCTCCGACCCGAGCTGGAAGGGCGCGACCACCGTCGTCGGCAAGCGCGTGCCTTACGTGCCCGACTGGCGCGCCAAGTTCGGTGTCACCTACAGGCCGAATGAGAATTGGGCCTATACGGTCGCGGCCCGCTACAGCGGCAAGCAGTACTCGACGCTGGACAACACCGATCGCATCTCCCACGTTTACGGCGCGTTCGATAACTTTTTCGTTGTGGACTTGAAGATGCACTATAACGCGACGAAGAATTTCGCGTTCGACTTCGGCATCGATAATCTCTTCAACGAGCAGTACTTCCTGTTCCATCCGTTCCCGGGGCGAACCTTCGTTCTCGCCGGCAAGTACACGTTCTGAAGGGTGGGGCGATGTTAACGACGACAAGAAAGGTAACGACATGAACAAGCTCTCACGCATCTTCGCACTGGCGGCGCTCTCGGCCGTCGTGTTCGCCGCACCCGCGTCGGCCGACGACGTCAAGGCCGGCGATCTCGTCATCTCGCAGGCGTGGAGCCGGGCGACGCCGGGCGGCGCCAAGGTCGCGGGCGGCTATCTCACCATCGAGAACAAGGGCACGGTGGCGGACAAGCTGGTCAGCGTTTCCGCCGATATCGCCGGCAAGGCAGAGGTCCACGAGATGGCGATGGACAATGGCGTGATGAAGATGCGCCAGCTGGACAAGGGGCTCGTGATCGAGCCGGGCAAGACCGTGAAGTTCGCGCCCGGCGGCTATCATTTGATGCTCCAGGAGCTGAAGGGGCCGTTCAAGCAGGGCGACAAGGTGCCGGTGACGCTTCAGTTCGAGAAGGCCGGCAAGGTCGCCGTTTCCCTGGACGTGCAGGGCGTCGGCGCGCAGGCGCCCGGCGACGGCGGGCACATGATGAAGGAAATGCCGGACCATTCGGGAATGAAGATGTGACGAGCATGATCAGGACCTTCGGGAGACCGAATATGTCGAAGCGAACCTGGCTGATCCTTCTCGGCGTGCTTGCGGCAGCGCCGGCAAATGCGCACGTCTTCCTCGAGGGCAAGCAGGCGAGTGTGGGGGCGTCGTACAAGGCCGTCTTCGCCGTGCCGCACGGCTGCGGGGGCTCGCCCACGGTGAAGATCCGCGTCCAGATCCCCGAAGGGGTGATCGCGGTGAAGCCGATGCCGAAGGCGGGCTGGAGCGTCGATGTCGTCGAGGGCCAATATGCCAGCGAGTACGACTATCACGGCAACAAGCTCGCCTCGGGCGTCAAGGAGGTGTCGTGGTCCGGCGGCAAGCTGCCGGACAAGAATTATGACGAGTTCGTCATGCACACGGTGCTGACCGACAAGCTCAAGCCGAACACGACCCTGTACTTCCCCGTCGTCCAGGAGTGCGAGGCCGGCGTCAGCCGCTGGATCGAAATTCCGGCGGAAGGGGCAGGGCATTCGCACGAGGGCAAGTCGCCCGCGCCTGGTGTAAAGCTGTTGCCCAAACCCTGATGCGCGTTCTCGCCGCGCTCGCGACGCTGCTCCTGATTGTCGGCTTCGCGACCGGCGCGTCGGCGCATGCCGCGCTCGTCTCGGTCGAGCCGGCGAGTGGCAGCATCCTGAAAACGGCGCCGAAGGCGGTGGAGCTGCGCTTCAACGAGGCGGTGACGCCGGGCGCGATTCTGCTGATCGACGGCGCGGGCAGGGCGCGGGACGACGCAAGCGTCAGCGCATCGGGCGAGACAATCTCGGTCGCGCTGCCGCCGGACCTGCCGCAGGGAACGGCGGTGGTCAGCTATCGCGTGATCTCGCAGGACGGCCATCCCGTCTCGGGATCGGTGGTCTTTTCGATTGGCACGCCGACGGCGACGAAGCCTCCGACCTCTACGGATAGCGGGCTGAACGCGCTGATCTGGCTGGCGCGGGTCGGTCTCTATCTCGGGCTGTTCGTCGGCGTCGGCGGCGTGTTCTTTGCGCGCTGGATCGCGTGGTCGATGATCGGGATGACCGTTCCGCGCGTAGCGCTCGCCATCGGTATTCCGAGTGCCACGGCGTCCCTTGGCGCGCTGGGCCTCGATCTCCTCGGGCTGCCGCCAGCGGCTCTCTCGACGGCTGCTCCCTGGAAGGTCGCATTCGCGACCAGCGCCGGCCCCGCGCTGCTGGTTGCCATTGGCGCGATGCTGCTTGCCTTGATGGCGTTGCGCAGCGCTTGGTATGCGCGTGCTCTTGCGAGCATCGCGCTCGTCGGCGTCGGCCTGTCGCTCGCGATGACGGGGCACGCTGCAACGGCGCCGCCTGAGGCGTTGACCCGGCCGGCGATCTTTCTCCACGGCCTCGGCGTCAGCATCTGGATCGGTGCTCTCGCGCCGCTCATCGCGCTGGTGTCGAAGCCGACGATCGCGACTCTTCCCGTCGTGAACCGCTTTTCGCGCATCGCTGCGCTGGCGGTCGGCGTGCTGGCCTTGACCGGCCTCGCACTCGCGATCGTTCAGCTCGAAAAGCCGGCAGCGCTGGTCGAGACCCGCTACGGACTGATTCTCTCGACCAAGCTTGCGTTGGTCACAGGATTGCTGGCGCTCGCCGCGCTGAATCGGTTCCGGCTGACGCCGGCCCTCGCCCGGGGCGAGAAAGGAACGCCCGCGCTCAAGCGCTCGATCCTGCTGGAAGGCGCGATTGCACTCGCGATCCTTGCCGTTGTCGCCGGCTGGCGCTTCACGCCGCCGCCGCGGACCATCGTTCCGGAGACGCCCTTGGTGGTCCACATCCATACCGACAAGGCGATGTTCCAGGTCCTGGTTTCGCCGGGCAAGGCCGGTGTCGATGACTTCGTGCTCCAGCTCATGACCGGTGAAGCGGCGCCGCTGGCGGCCAAGGAGGTGACGCTGACCCTGAGCCTGCCCGAGCGCGGTATCGAGCCGATGGAGCGGGACGCCTCGCTCGGGCCGGATGGCTATTGGCATGTGCGCAAGGTCGAGCTGCCCTTTGCCGGCCGCTGGCATGTGCGGATCGGTGCGCTGGTGACCGACTTCGAGAAGATCACGCTCGAGGACGAGCTTGAGGTGACGCCGTAAGGGGCGCCGCTGCGGCTCAAGCAGAACCTGAAGTCGACGGAAAATTGACAAGGAATCCCGCCGTGTTAGCGGCTTTTCCTCATTCCCGGTCTTGTGTTTTCGCTCCCAATCCGGTTTCACTGCAACCCCTCACTGATTCCCCGAGTGTTGCCATGCGGTTGTCGCGGTTCTTTCTGCCCATCCTGAAGGAAAATCCGAAAGAGGCGGAGATCGTCTCGCATCGGCTCATGCTGCGCGCCGGCATGATCCGGCAGGAGGCGGCCGGCATCTATGCCTGGCTGCCGCTCGGCTTCCGCGTGCTGAAGAAGATCGAGCAGATCGTGCGCGAGGAGCAGGACCGCTCAGGCGCACTGGAACTTCTGATGCCGACGCTCCAGCTCGCCGACCTCTGGCGCGAGAGCGGCCGCTACGACGCCTACGGTCCGGAGATGCTGCGCATCGCCGATCGCCACAAGCGCGAGCTGCTGTACGGGCCGACCAACGAGGAAATGATCACCGAGATCTTCCGCGCCTATGTGAAGTCCTACAAGAACCTGCCGCTGAATCTCTATCATATCCAATGGAAATTCCGCGACGAGCAGCGTCCGCGCTTCGGCGTGATGCGCGGCCGCGAATTCCTGATGAAGGACGCCTATTCCTTCGATCTCAACGAGGCGGCGGCGCGCGTCGCCTACAACAAGATGTTCGTCGCATATCTGCGCACCTTCGCGCGGATGGGGCTGAAGGCGATCCCGATGCGCGCCGAGACCGGGCCGATCGGCGGCGATCTCAGCCACGAATTCATTGTGCTCGCCGAAACCGGCGAATCCGGCGTGTTCATCAATCGCGACGTGCTGGACCTGCCGGTGCCGGGCGAGGACGTCGACTATGAGAGCGACCTCACGCCGATCATCAAGCAATGGACGTCGGTCTACGCTGCGACCGAGGACGTGCACGACGCCGCACGTTTCGAGCAGGAAGTGCCGGAAGCCAAGCGGCTCAACACCCGCGGCATCGAGGTCGGCCAGATCTTCTATTTCGGCACGAAGTATTCCGAGCCGATGAAGGCGATGGTGGCCGGCCCCGACGGTGTCGACGTGCCGATCCATGGCGGCTCCTACGGTGTCGGCGTCTCGCGTCTGCTCGGCGCCATCATCGAGGCCTGCCATGACGACGCCGGCATCAAATGGCCGGAAGCCGTCGCCCCGTTCCGCGCGGTGGTGCTGAACCTCAAGCAGGGCGATGCCGCGGTGGATGCGGCCTGCGAGAAGCTCTATGCGGAGCTCCAGGCCAAGGGCGTCGACGTGCTCTATGACGACACCGACCAGCGTGCCGGCGCCAAATTCGCCGCCGCCGACCTGATCGGCATTCCCTGGCAGATCATGATCGGGCCGAAGGGGCTCGCCGACGGCAAGGTCGAGCTCAAGCGGCGCAGCGACGGCTCACGCGAGACCATGTCGCCAGCGGACGCGGTCGCAAGACTTGTGGGCTGATAAGCCTGGTCGGCTGAATATTGTTCATCGCGCGATATCGCGGCCGCCAATCCGGCCACAATTGACCCCGAATCATGGGATTATCGAGCGATGGATGAAACCATGACCGAAACCGTGCAAACCGCGCCTTTTGCGCCATTCGAGTGGATGCTGTCGGCGCGCTACTTGCGGGCGCGCCGTAAGGAGGGATTCATCTCGGTCATCGCCGGGTTCTCCTTCCTCGGCATCATGCTGGGCGTGGCGACGCTGATCATCGTGATGGCGGTGATGAACGGCTTCCGCAAGGAACTGCTCGACAAGATCCTGGGGCTGAACGGTCACATCCTGGTCCAGCCGTTGGAATCGCCGCTGACAGACTGGAAGGACGTCGCCGACCGCATCAGCCAGGTCCAGGGCATCCGGCTTGCCGCGCCGGTGGTGGACGGCCAGGCGCTGGCGTCCTCGCCGTGGAACGCCTCGGGCGTGCTGGTGCGCGGCATCCGCTCCGACGACCTCAACAACCTCACCTCGATTGCCAAGAACATCAAGCAGGGCTCGCTCGAAGGCTTCGACGACGGGCAGGGCGTCGCGATCGGGCGGCGCCTCGCCGACCAGCTCTCGCTGCACGCCGGCGACAGCATCACGCTGGTGGCGCCGAAGGGCGCGGTGACGCCGATGGGCACGACGCCGCGCATCAAGCCGTACAAGATCGTCGCCGTGTTCGAGATCGGCATGTCCGAATACGATCTCGGCTTCGTGTTCATGCCGCTGGCGGAGGCGCAAGCCTATTTCAACCGCAGCAACGACGTCACCTCGATCGAGGTGTTCACCACCAATCCCGATCGCATCGTCGCCTTTAACAAGGCGGTGACGGAAGCCGCGGCGCGGCCGGTGTTCCTGGTCGACTGGCGGCAGCGCAACTCGACCTTCTTCAACGCGCTCCAGGTCGAGCGCAACGTGATGTTCCTGATCCTGACCATGATCGTGCTGGTCGCGGCGCTCAACATCGTGTCCGGCCTGATCATGCTGGTGAAGGACAAGGGCAGCGACATCGCCATCCTGCGCACCATGGGCGCCTCGCAAGGCTCGATCATGCGCATCTTCCTGATCACGGGCGCCTCGATCGGCGTGGTCGGCACGCTGGTCGGCTTCTTCGTCGGCCTCGTGATCTGCCTCAACATCGAATCCATCAGGCAATTCCTGTCCTGGCTCACCAGCACCGAGCTGTTCTCGCCGGAGCTCTATTTCCTGTCGAAGCTGCCCGCCGAGATCGACGTCGGCGAGACCACGGCCGTCGTCATCATGGCGCTGACGCTGTCGTTCCTGGCGACGCTGTACCCGTCGTGGCGCGCCGCGCGCCTCGATCCCGTCGAAGCGCTCCGGTACGAGTGAGGGGCTGATGGAGCAGCAACAGGGGGCTGAGGATGTTCCGGTCATTTATCTCCACGAGATAAAGCGGCAGTACTTGCAGGGCGAGGTACCGCTGACGATCCTGGACGGCGCCAAGCTTGCGCTGTGGGCCGGACAGTCGGTCGCGCTGGTGGCGCCGTCGGGCTCGGGCAAGTCGACGCTGCTGCACATCGCGGGGCTGCTGGAGGCGCCCGATTCCGGCGAGGTCTACGTCAATGGCGCGCCGACCTCGCAACTTCCGGACATCGAGCGCACGCAGCTTCGCCGCACCGACATCGGCTTCGTCTACCAGTCGCACCGGCTGCTGCCGGAGTTCTCGGCGCTGGAGAACGTCATGCTGCCGCAGATGATCCGCGGCCTGAAGAAGTCCGAGAGCGTCAAGCGCGCCAAGGAGATCCTGGGCTATCTCGGCCTCGGCGACCGCATCACCCATCGCCCGGCGGAGCTGTCGGGCGGCGAGCAGCAGCGCGTCGCGATCGCGCGCGCGGTGGCGAATGCGCCGCGCGTGCTGTTTGCGGACGAGCCGACCGGTAACCTCGATCCGCACACGGCGGACCACGTGTTCCAGGCCCTGATGCAGCTCGTCAAGGCGACGCGGGTCTCGATGCTAATCGCGACCCACAACATGGAGCTCGCCGGCCGCATGGACCGGCGGGTCTCGCTGTCGGACGGCCAGGTGGTCGAGCTCGAATAACAAAAAACTGCGAAAACAACCCCATGCACAGTAGCCGGCCCTGGCCGGCTACGATCGGGGTGACGCCTTGCAGCCCTTTGACAGGTCAAGCAAAACGGCAGCGACGGCGCATCGCCCCGGTGTATGGCGCTCTACGGCCGGATCACCGTCAATCTGAACGGCCCGCCATTGGCCGCGGCGTGTGCCACCGCCTCATTGACGTGATCGAGGTCGAACGCCGTCGTCTTGTACTCGTCAAGCCGCAGGAGTCCTGATCGCACCAGCGCGATCAGGCGGCTGGCCGCATCCGGCGGGTACATCCAGACGCCGTGGATGGTGATGCAGTTGCGCATGATCCAGGGGTAGGGCAGCTCGAGGCCCGCGCCGCCGGCCATGCCGACGCCGCCCATCAGCACGACGCGGCCATAGGCGCGCACCGTCATGACCGCCGCGCGCACCACAGTCGGACTCACCGAGGGCGGCATGATGTCGAACACGCAGTCGATCGGCCCCGGCGCGGCGCGCTTCATCGCCTCGCGGTCGTCGTCCTCGTTACCTGTGAGCTTGACCGGCTTCACACGGCTGCCGAAACGGCGGACGAGGTCGGCCAGAATCGTCTCGTTGCGCCCGGGCGTGACCACGCAGGCTGCGCCCATCGCGAGCGCGACAGAGACGGCGGCGCTGCCGAAATTGCCGGTGGCGCCACTCACCAGCACGGTTTCGCCTGCTTGCAGGTTGGCGGCGAGGAGGCCGCCATAGGGCACCAGCAGTGTCCCCAGCGCGCACCATTGTGCGGCTTCCTCGGACGTGATCGCGCCAAGGCGTTTGACGTTCTCGGTCGGCACCCGCATTTGCTCGGCAAACGAGCCATGGCGAAAATGCTTTTGCAGAAGCATGCCGCCGGCGCCGGCGGCCGTTAATCCCTGCAGGGCGATGTCGGGCGCGATCGCGTCGTCGCGCGAACGCACCGTCGGGTCGCAGAACACCCAGTCGCCGATCTTGAGCTTCGTTGCGTCCGGGCCGATCGCGCGCACCCGGCCGATGCCGCCCGGGCCCGGGATGATCGGCAAATCGAGTGCATAGTTGCGTTCGCCGCTGAAGACTTCGTTCATGTAGGACAGCACGCGCGTGGTGACGACGTCGACGATGACCTCGCCGGTGCCGAGCACCGGTTCGGGGGCATTCTCGATCACCAGCGGCGTTCCGAAGGATTTGAGTACGGCGGCTTTCATGATGTTCACCTCAAAGTGGGGTGAAACTCATATGCGCCGCCTTGGAGGGGACAAGAAGGCCTGGTATTATCCTAGTATCCTTTAGACCCTCCATCGCGGGAGCGACATCATGGCCGACCCACGCCGCGTCGAATTCGGCGATTTCCTGAGGTCCCGCCGCGAAAAGCTGTCGCCGAAGACCGTCGGGCTCCCGGCGGGCAGGCGGCGGCGCACCGCGGGCCTGCGCCGCGAGGAGGTCGCCCAGCTCGCCGGCATCGGTGTCGACTGGTACATTCGCCTCGAACAGGGCCGCACCGTCAGCCCGTCGGTGACCACCGTCGACGCGCTGGCCCGCGCGCTACGGCTCAGCAAGACCGAGCATGCGCATCTGAAGGCGCTGGCGCGCGACGGCGACAAGCGCGCCTTCACGCGCGAAATCGTGCCGCCGCCGATCCTGCGGATGATCGAGAGCCTGAATCAGCCGGCCTACATTGTCGGACGGCGCTGGGACGTGCTGGCCTGGAACGCCGCCGCGGAGCAGGTGTTTGCGTTTGGGCGATTGCCTGAGGAGGATCGCAACACGCTGCTCCTCGTGATGACCAACAAGCAGACGCGAAAGGCTTACGGCGCGGGCTGGGCGGACGTGGCCAAGCGCATGGTGGCGATGTTCCGGGCCACTCACGACGTCTGGGCCGGCGATCCCGCGTTCGCCGAACTGCTGACGCGGCTGCGGCAGGGCAGCCCGGAATTCGTCAAATGGTGGGAAGCCCACGAGATCCGCAGCACGTCGTCGGGCCTCAAGACCATGTCGCATCCGACCCTCGGCGTGCTGCATTTCGAGCACACCAGCTTCCAGGCCAATGACGATCCCGCACTGAAGCTCGTGATCTACACGCCGGTGACGGGCAGAGGCTGATGCATCGCGAGGCCTGAGCTCACGGCGACGGCGTGGCCGGAGGCGTCGTGCCGGCGTTCGGCAGCGTGGCTGGCCAAGGGCTTATCGGGTTGAGCGTCGACAGAGCGCAGGATGATTTGAGCTGTGTCCACACCGACGCCAGGCCCGTCAAGTCGATGTCGAATTTCGTCATGTCCGTCTTGTCGTCCGGCATCGAAATGGTTTCGCGGACATGCAGGGAGCGGGACGCCAGGATCGCCTTGACCATGTCGGGGTCGATGCTGCCGCGCCAGATCTCGACCTTGCCGGAACGTAGCGGAGCCCCTCCGACCTCCCTGTCCGTGCCGGCGTCCGCCGTCACCAGGATCGTGCTCTTGCCGGTGGCTGCTTCGTCGATTTCTCCCGCGAACGTCAGCGGCACGCGTTTCCTGCTTTCGCAAGACAGGCGCCACTCCATCATCCGGAACGAAGCGCCGTTCTCCTTCTTCAAGACCGCGATCTTGCGGACAAACGGGCGCGCTTCCTTCTCCAGCTTCCACATCGACTCGGCAAGCGGTCGGGTGTCGATTCCGAAACGATAGAGCTCGGCGCGCGTCAGCACGTGCAGGTTCTCGTACTTCACGGTCCGGATGAGGGCGTCGAGCTCACGGCTGATCCCCATCGACGCGATGAACTCAGTGCGGTCGCGATCGGCGCTCGCTATGCGGCGCTGCCTCGCCTCGGCGACCACCTGCGGGGGCGGATCCCCACGAAAGCGCAGGACCAGCCTGGAGTTATGGACCGCCAGCGCCGCGTCAGGCGCCACCTCGCGGGATGTCGCCCCGAGAAACAGGTAACCGCAGGCCGAGTTGCACATCGCATTGCGCGTGGTGAGCTCTGCCTCGACCTCGCCGCCCGCGTTCTTCACCTTCAGGCAGGTGGCGTCCACCTGCGTGCCCGCTGAGCACGCGGTCGCGGTGGTGTGACCAACCCGGGCGACTGCCTTGCGGCTGCGCAGCAACCGCCCGATCACGTAGGACTGCTCCACGTTGCCGCCGGGCGAATGAAGGTAGATCGGAAGCTGCGTCTCCTTGACGCCGGCGAGGAAGCGGCGAATGCGCGGCGCGGCGTCCTGATCGATCTGGCCCTCGATGGCAATCCAGCGGTCGCAACCCGGCCCGCACGCGTCGGGCGCTCCCTTGGCGAGATAGATCGTCAGCCTGGATGCAAATCCGGCCTTCTCGGCCGGCGTTCCTTCTGCACGCAAAGCGCCCGGGATCGACAGCAAGGTCACGAGGAGCAGAATACGGGCGAGCATGAACTGACGGGACCACACGCGGCGAAAACAGACGCGAAAGCTATCCGAAGATCGGTGCGATCACAACCTTTGGTGGCGTGTCGGAGCGCCGATTATTCTGCGTCCACGAACGCAACCTCATCCGGCTCCGCATGCGAGGTCTACGAATTCGCGCGGGGCTCGCACGTTTGCAAGTCGAGTTCGCAAGCGCTATGTCCGGGCTTTCGAGAGCGCCCAAGATGACAATCTCCGATGACAACGACCTCACGCGCCTGAAAGAGATCGGGCGCATCGTCGCCAATACCCTTGAGGCGATGGGGAAGGCGCTCGAACCGGGCATGACCACCTCCGAGCTGGACCAGATCGGACGAAGATTCCTGGAGACAGCCGGCGCACGTTCGGCTCCGGAGCTGGCCTATGCCTTCCCGGGGGCGACCTGCATCAGCGTGAACGAGGAGATCGCTCATGGCATCCCCGGTGACCGACGGATCGCGCGTGGCGACCTCGTCAACATCGACGTTTCAGCGGAGAAGAACGGCCTCTTCGCGGATACGGGAGCCTCGTTCGCCGTCCCGCCCGTAACCCGCGCGATCGAACGTCTTTGCAGGGATGGCCGGCGGGCCATGTGGACGGGCCTGCGGCAGGTCGGGGCTGGCAAGCCGATCGCCGGCATCGGCCAAGCCATCGGGACCTTTGCGCGGAAGAACGGCTACAGCCTTGTCAGGAACCTTGCCAGTCACGGTGTCGGCTTGTCGCTCCATGAGGAGCCGACAGAGATCGCAACATGGCCCGATTCCTCCGAACGCCGCATCATGAGCGACGGCCTGGTGTTCACCGTCGAGCCGTTCCTGTCCTTGGCCGCCGAGTGGGCAGAGAATGGCGATGATCCGTGGACGCTCTACAGCAGTCCCGAGGCGCCGACCGTGCAGTACGAGCACACCGTCGTCGCCACTCGACACGGACCTTTGATCGTTACGATGGCCGGTTAAGTCCGCCCAGGCCAGAGCCCGAGACGTCTCATGCGTCACCTGCCACCGGATCCCTGTGAGAAGCCGAACGGCTCTGGTCATCCGGCGCCAGCGGTGGCGACGGTCTTGCGGCAGCGTTCTTCAGCGGAGCAGCGTCGAGTTCTGAGGTGATCTGGACCGGCGCAGATCCGGCGTCGCGAGAGGCGACGATCCAGATCAGGAAGCCGAGAAGCGCGAGTGCAGCGCCGACGGGCCCGGTGGAGGTCCAGCCCAGCCCCTCGCGAATGGCAAGGCCGCCGAGGAACGGGCCGAGCGCGTTGGCGGTGTTGAACGCCGAATGGTTCAGCGCGGCGGCGAGCGCCTGCGCGTCGCCCGCGACGTCCATCAGCCGGGTCTGGAGGATGGCGCCGAGCGAGACGCCGGCGCCGATCGCGAAGATGTCGATCGCCAGCAGCCAGGGATTGCCGGCCGCAAGCGGAAACACCAGCAGCGCGACCGCCGAGAACAAGAGAATGACGCCCGCCGTCGGCATCAAGGCGCGGTCCGCGAAGCGCGGCACGAACAGATTGCCGAGCGTGGCGCCGACGCCGAACACGGCGAGAAAGAACGGAATCACCGCGGGGCTGACCTTGGTGACCTCGATCAATGTCGTTGCGAGGTAGGTATAGACGGCGAACATGCCGCCGAAGCCGATGGCGCCGATCGCCAGCGTGATCCAGACGCGGCCGCTTCTGAGGGCGTCGAGCTCTCGCAGCGGGTCCGACCTGCCGGCCTGGTCGCGCGGCGCGAACAGGGCGCAAAGCAGGACCGTGAGCAGGGCCAGCAGCGACACGAGGCCGAAGCTGGCGCGCCAGCCGACCGTCTGGCCGACCAGATTGGCCAGGGGCACGCCGATGATCGTGGCGCCAGTCAGGCCGAGCATCACCTGGCCGATCGCCCGCGAGCGGCGATGTTGAGGAACGAGCGA
Organism: Bradyrhizobium sp. 1200_D9_N1_1; assembly: GCF_052075915.1. Taxonomy (NCBI): domain Bacteria; kingdom Pseudomonadati; phylum Pseudomonadota; class Alphaproteobacteria; order Hyphomicrobiales; family Nitrobacteraceae; genus Bradyrhizobium; species Bradyrhizobium sp. 1200_D9_N1_1. Next base: position 4,577,083 of record NZ_CP197226.1, read on the forward strand.
GGCTGCGACCAGCGCGGCGATGCCGAAATAGGCGCCATGCGGCAGCCCTGCGAGAAAACGGGCCGCGATCATCCAGCCAAACCCCGGCGCAAGCGAGGTGAGCGCATTGCCGAGCGCGAACACGGCCATCAGGGCCAGGAGCTGCGTGCGCCGGGCGAAGCGCGCACCAAGCACGGCGATCAGCGGTGCGCCCAGCACCACGCCGAGCGCGTAGGCACTGATCGCGTGTCCCGCGGTCGGCTCGTCGACCCGAAGGTCGGCGGCGAAGAACGGCAGCAGGCTCATCGATGCGAATTCGGTGGTTCCGATCGCAAAGCCGCCCATCGCGAGCGAGAACAGGACGATGGCGAGGTGAGGGGGCGCGGAGGCCGCGGTCGCGCGGAGCGAGGTCGCTTGAGGCGATATCGACATGTGTCCTGCATTGGTGGCGTCAACGGGAACCAGCCCAGCGAACGTCGCCACCCCTGCAAGATTTGTCTGTCGTACTTAAACCGAGAGCGGTCTGCGTCAACACCGGAGACGCGATGCAAGGCTGGCCGCATATCAGTGTCCCGATTTGGGTGTGCCACCGCTCGCGCGCATACGGTCATCAGGTACGCAGATCACGTCGTTGTGCGGGAACAGGAGGCTGATAGGATTTGCGTATCCTTGCCGGAATGCCTCGATGATTGAACCCGCGACGTCCGACTACGCCAGCCATAGCGCGCTCACCGATCCCGGTCCTTACGCCGCGTTGATCAGCGGCCTGCCGCCGGATGTTGCAATCGTGTGTCGCACCCTGCACGGCCTGCTGATCCACGAAGCATGGATCGAGAGGCAGGGATTGAACCCCGCGGCCTTCGCCGGTCAAAGCCGTGACACGTTGCCTGTGGCCCGGCGCCTGGAGCAACTTCTGACGATCGACCAGAGGCCGCTGACCGTCGCCCGATCGGGCGAGGCGAGAGTTTTGAGCACGTGCCGGGACTTTTCATTGATGCTGTGTGGTGTTCTGCGCCATCACGGCGTGCCGGCCCGCGTCCGCTGCGGTTTCGGCAGGTACTTCGCCGGGAATCCCTACGACGATCATTGGGTGTGCGAATATTGGGCTCGGGATGAGCAACGCTGGGTCCTCGTCGATGCTCAACTCGACGAATTGCACCACGATGTCCTCAAGTTCGATTTCGAGCCGATCGATGTGCCTCGTACGGAGTTCATCACCGGCATCGAGGCATGGAAGCTATGCCGCACCGGCGCCATCGATCCTGCGCAGCTTGGCCACGGAACGACGACCGGTCTGTTCTTTGCGCGCGTCAACCTCGCGCGCGATCTGCTCGCGCTCGCCGGGATCGAGACCTCGGCATGGGATAATTGGCGCGCCGCGCGCGAACCACATCGCGCGTTGGATGATGCAGCTCTGTCGCAATGTGACGGCATCGCGCAGCGCGGTGAGGCGGGCGCGATCGAGATCGCGCCGTCACTAGTACCCGGAATCAGAGCTGAGTGATACGGCGGCCTTTGAAACGGCGTTGACGGACCTTTTTCTTGGTCCAGACGAAGGGCTCGGCTCTGTCGTTGTATGCGTTGACGTAGGCATCGATGTGTTCCTGAAGCTGCTTGAGGCTCGTGAAGGAGGTGCCGCTGAGCGACTGCCCCTGCAAGATGGAAAACCATACTTCGACCTGATTGAGCCATGACGCACTTGTCGGCGTGAAATGAAATTGCACGTTGGGGTGGGCCTTGAGCCAGTCCTCGTTCTTTTTATGGGTGTTGAGGTTGTCGAGGATGACGTGAAGCTTGCGGTTCGGAAAAGTCGCGGTGACGCTGTTCATGAAATCGAGAAACTCGACGCGGCGCCGGCGTTTTGAATGGGTCGCGATGATCTTTCCGGTGGCGACTTCGAGCGCCGCAAACAATGTTGTGGTGCCATGCCGCTTGTAATCGTGGCTTTGGCCGGTTAAGGCGCGGCCATTGGGCAACTTCAGATAACCCTGCGCTCGCTCCAAAGCCTGGATCGAGGGCTTCTCGTCCACGCACAGCACAATGGCCTTCGCCGGCGGCGCGACATAGAGGCCGACAACATCGGCGGCTTTGGCCGTAAAGTTCGGGTCGTTGCTCTCGCACCAGGACTTGCGAGCCACCAGGTCAATCTTGTGGCTGCGCAGGAACCGCCAGACATATTGGACATCGACATCGCCCAGCGCCTCGGCCAGCAGGGGGCCGGTCCAGCGCGCAAACCCTTGCGGTGGCGGCTTATCCAGCAGCTTCAGAATCCGCTTGTCGGTCGTCTTCGTATAGATCGGCTGCTTGCCAGGCCGCGGCTTGTCTTGCAGCCCTTCAAGGCCATGGTCGGCATAGCGATGCCGCCAAAGGCTGACAATCCGCGGCTGGACCCCAACTTCCTTGGCGATCGACCGGGTGCTGCGCCCATCCGCCGCCAACAGAACTATCCGCGCCCGCTTCAAATCGCGCTGCAACGTCACCGGTGAGCGACAGCACGCCTCAAGCACCTTGCGATCTTTCCTCGAAAGGTGGACTTCTCTTGCTTCGGGTATCATCCCGACCTTGAATCACGACTCACGTTCCAAGAAAAGTGGGTACTAGGTGCGCCGCCCTGGCAATAGATCGTTCGTTCGTGCCCTAATTGGCGCGGCTCGACTTCCGAGGGCTCCTCGGCCGCTCCTGCGGGAAATACGGGTTCACGACGCATGTCGCAGAGCGGCCGACGGCGAGATATCTGCACTGCTGGAGCGAGGTGTAGCGGCAGTCGAAATAGCCCACCTGGCCGTAGATCTGCATGCAGACGGGATGGCTGGGATCATAGGTCTGCGCACGCGCCGGCGCGCTGACGAGCAGCGTGCCGGACGCAACCAGTGCGAGGCAAGCGCGGCGCATCTCAGCGCGGCCAGGAAGAAACCGGCGCAAACGTGCGCGGACGATTTTGATACGCGTAGGGATCATCGCTTTGCCCTCCGAAATACGGGTTCGCGATACAGGTCAGCGCGCGGCCCGATGCGCTCGCCTGACACTGCGTGTAGGTGTCGAACCTGCAATTGCTCAGCCCCGGCCATTCATCGCCGGTCAGGCAGAACGCATGACTGGTTCCGAACGCGCGCGCCGGTGTGCTCGCGATGAACGCAAGCGTGAATGTGGCGATTGCGAGCGAAAATGTGGCGACAATGGGGAGGGTGAATAATGCACGCATCTCGAATCTCCAATCACGCGAATGTGCGCGCGACGATGTTACGCGCGTACGCAGTGTATCTCGTGTAGTCGACATTGAAATTGCTGAAAACTCTTGTTTCAAAGGGTTTCCAGCGCGCGCCGATAAATCTTCATTAATGAAGCGCGGCCCTTTGGAGCGAACTGTTGCGTCGCGGTTACAGCAATTCCGCCGATCACTGTTATGACCATGCCCACGGCCCGGGGGCCTACTGAAGAAAACTGGAACGGGATTCAAATGAAGAAGAATTTGTTGCTGGCCGCTGTGAGCCTCGTCGCACTGAGCGCGGCTGCACCGGCGGTGGCTGCTGATCTCGCGGCTCGGCCGTACACCAAGGCGCCTGCGATGGTCGCCGCGATCTACGACTGGAGCGGCTTCTACATCGGCATCAACGGCGGCGGCGGTTCGGCGCACTCGACCTGGGATCTGGTCGGCGGTGGCCGTGAAGGTTCGCACGATGCGACCGGCGGCACGGTCGGTGGCCAGATCGGCTATCGCTGGCAGTCCGGCCAGTGGGTGTTCGGCGTGGAAGGCCAGGGCAACTGGGCCGACTTCTCGGGCGACAACGTCAGCGCGCTGTTCGCGACTCGCAACCGTTCGAAGATCGACTCGTTCGGTCTGATCACCGGTCAGGTCGGCTATGCCTGGAACAACGTGCTCATCTACGTCAAGGGCGGTGCGGCTGTGGCCGGCACCAAGTACGAAGTCTTCAGCACGGCCTCGGGCGCGCTGCTGTCGTCGAACGACCAGACCCGTTGGGGTGGCACGGTGGGTGCCGGCCTCGAGTACGGTTTCGCCCCGAACTGGTCGGTTGGCGTCGAGTACAACCACATCTTCCTGCAGGACAAGGACGTCACCTTCGCGGGTCTCGCGGGTACCGACCGCATCCGTCAGGACGTCGACATGGGCCTCGTCCGCCTGAACTACAAGTTCGGTGGCCCGATCATCGGCCGCTACTGATACCAATCGCTCATCTTCGAGCGGTTGTCGAAAGCCCCGGCCATCGGCCGGGGCTTTTTTGTTGTTTGAAGTCAGTGAGTTAACCATTCCTTTTTGGGACGGTTCAGACGGCTTGACTCCTGAGAACAAAATGAGAACAATGTTCTTCATACGTTCCAGCAAGGGAGCAGGCCATGTTCAGGATTTTCGTGGAAGAAGCCGCCGCACTGGCATCGATCACCCTGTTCGTCGGGATGATCGCAATCTGGGCGCAGGTGATTCCGCAGCTCTAGGGCCAGGGTTTGGAAAACCGTTGCTGGGGAACTCCTCGGCGCGCCTGGGGAAAAGCGGGACGACGCGGCCGATCGGCCGCTCTGGCGTGGACTCTGCGGCGGCGACGCCCCACCATTGGGCGGCGAGTCGGCAAAGGCGGCTGGGAGGTGGGTGCAGGATACGCCATGATCCCCTCAGCATCCCCTTGGGGCCGGCGACCGTTCCATCCCATCTGCAAGAGGCCGTCACGCGACCATGCCGAGCGCCGGATTTGTCCACCTTCACGTTCACTCGGCCTATTCGCTGCTCAAGGGCTCGATCAAGATCGGCAAGCTCGCCGAGCTCGCCAAGAAGGACCATCAGCCGGCCCTGGCGCTGACCGACACCGACAATCTGTTCGGTGCGCTGGAGTTCTCCGACAAGATGGCGGGCTCCGGCATCCAGCCGATCGTCGGCTGCGAGCTCGCGATCGACTTCGGCGACCAGGATCCGACCGCGCGCAACGCCATTGGCCCCTCGCGCGTGGTGCTGCTGGCGGCGCAGGAGCGCGGCTATCGCAGCCTGATGCGGCTGAATTCGCGGGCGTTCCTGGAGACGCCCGACAGCCATGCCCCGTTCATCAAGTTCGACTGGTTCGACGGCGAGACCGAGGGGCTGATTGCGCTCACCGGCGGCCCTGACGGGCCGATCTCGCTGGCGCTTGCCGGCGGTATGGCCGAACTCGCGGCGACGCGCTGCGAGCGTCTCGCCACGCTGTTCGGCGACCGGCTCTACATCGAGTTGCAGCGACACAACATCGACAAGGAGCGGCGCGTCGAAAGCGGCCTGATCGACATCGCCTATGCCAAGGGGCTGCCGCTGGTTGCGACCAACGAGCCATATTTCGCGGCGACCGACGATTACGAGGCGCACGATGCGCTTTTGTGTATCGCCGGCGGCCGGCTGATCGCCGAGAGCGATCGCGTGCAGCTCACGCCGGATCATCGCTTCAAGACCCGCGCCGAGATGGCGGTGCTGTTCGCCGACATTCCGGAGGCGCTGGCCTCGACGGTCGAGATCGCCGAGCGCTGCTCGTTCCGCCCGATGACGCGCAAGCCGATCCTGCCGTTCTTCACGGTCGGCGCCGCCGCAAGCTCCGATGCCGCTGCGGTCGAGGCCGCCGAGTTGAAGCGGCAGGCGGAGGAGGGGCTCGCCAACCGCCTGCGCGTGCACGGCCTGTCGCAGGGCACCACGGAAGAGGACTACAGCAAGCGCCTGGCGTTCGAGCTCGACGTCATCATGCGCATGAAGTACGCGGGCTACTTCCTGATCGTGTCCGACTTCATCAAATGGGCGAAGTCGCAAGGCATTCCGGTCGGGCCGGGCCGCGGCTCCGGCGCGGGCTCGCTGGTCGCCTGGGCCCTGACCATCACCGATCTCGACCCGATCAAGTTCGGCCTGCTGTTCGAGCGCTTCCTCAACCCGGAACGCGTCTCGATGCCGGACTTCGACATCGACTTCTGCCAGGACCGCCGCGGCGAGGTGATCCAGTACGTGCAGCAGCGCTACGGCCGCGACCAGGTCGCGCAGATCATCACCTTCGGTACGCTGCAGGCGCGCGGCGTGCTGCGCGACGTCGGCCGCGTGCTGCAAATGCCTTACGGCCAGGTCGACAAGCTGACGAAACTGGTGCCGCAGAATCCGGCCGCGCCGGTGACGCTGGCCGCCGCGATCGAGAGCGAGCCGAAGCTCCAGGCGTTCCGCGACGAGGATCCGGTGGTGGCGCGCGCCTTCGACATCGCCCAGCGTCTCGAAGGCCTGACGCGCCACGCCTCGACGCATGCCGCCGGCATCGTGATCGGCGATCGCCCCCTGAGCGAGCTCGTGCCGCTCTACCGCGATCCCAAATCCGACATGCCGGTGACCCAGTTCAACATGAAATGGGTCGAGCCGGCGGGCCTCGTCAAGTTCGACTTCCTCGGCCTGAAGACGCTGACCGTGCTCGACGTCGCGTGCAAGCTGCTCAAGCCGCGCGACATCCATGTCGATCTCGCGACGCTGCCGATCGACGATGCCGAAAGCTACCAGATGCTGGCGCGCGGCGAGGTGGTCGGCGTGTTCCAGGTTGAAAGCCAGGGCATGCGGCGCGCGTTGGTCGACATGCGGCCCGACCGTTTCGAGGACATCATCGCGCTGGTGGCGCTCTACCGCCCCGGCCCGATGGCGAACATCCCGACCTATTGCTCGCGCAAGCACGGCGACGAGGAGCCGGAATATCTGCATCCCGTGCTGGAGCCGATCCTGAAGGAGACCTTCGGCGTCATCATCTACCAGGAACAGGTGATGCAGATCGCGCAGGTGATGTCGGGCTATTCGCTCGGCGACGCCGACCTGCTGCGCCGCGCCATGGGCAAGAAGATCCGCGCCGAGATGGACAAGCAGCGCGACATCTTCGTCGCCGGCGCGGTGAAGAACGGCGTGCCGAAGGGGCAGGCCGAGACCATCTTCGAGCTGCTGGCGAAGTTCGCCGACTACGGCTTCAACAAGAGCCACGCGGCGGCTTACGCGCTGGTGTCCTACCACACCGCCTACATGAAGGCGCATTATCCGGTGGAGTTCATCGCAGCGTCGATGACGCTCGATCTCAACAACACCGACAAGCTCTCCGAATTCCGCTCCGAGGCGCAGCGCCTCGGCATCAAGGTCGAGCCGCCGAACATCAACCGGTCGGGTGCGACCTTCGAGGTCGGAGAGAAGACCATCTACTACGCGCTCGCCGCGCTCAAGGGCGTCGGCATCCAGGCGATCGACCAGATCATCGAGGAGCGCACCAAGAACGGGCTGTTCACCTCGCTCGCCGACTTCGCCGCGCGGGTCAATCCGCGTGCGATCAACAAGCGCATCATCGAGAGTCTCGCCGCCGCCGGCGCCTTCGACACGCTGGAGCCGAACCGCGCGCGCGTCTTCGCCGGCGCGGACGCGATCCTCGCCGCCTGCCAGCGCGCGCATGAGGCCGCGACCATCGGCCAGAACGACATGTTCGGCATGTCGGCGGACGCGCCGACCATCATGCTGCCGCAGATCGAGGCATGGCTGCCGGCCGAGCGGCTGCGCCGCGAATACGACGCGATCGGCTTCTTCCTGTCCGGCCATCCGCTCGACGATTACGCCACCGTGCTGAAGCGCCTGCGGGTGCAGAGCTGGGCGGAATTCTCGCGCGCGGTGAAGACCGGCGCCACCGCCGGCAAGGTCGCGGCCACCGTGGTCTCGCGCATGGAACGGCGCACCAAGACCGGCAACAAGATGGGCATCATGGGGCTCTCCGATCCCACGGGCCACTTCGAGGCGGTGCTGTTCTCGGAAGGCCTTGCGCAATATCGCGACGTGCTCGAGCCGGGGGCGGCCGTGCTGCTCCAGCTTGGCGCCGAGCTCCAGGGCGAAGACGTGCGCGCCCGCGTGCTGCATGCCGAGCCGCTCGACGATGCCGCGGCCAAGACGCAGAAGGGCCTGCGCATCTTCCTGCGCGACACCAAGGCGCTGGAATCGATCGCCAAGCGTCTCGCCGGCCCCGAGATGGCGTCCTCGAACGGCGCCGCGCCAAAGGTCGGCAGCCCGGGGATTGCGCCGCGCTCCAACGGCGACGGCGAGGTCTTGCTGGTGATGATGCTCGACCTCGAGACCGAGGTGGAGATGAAGCTGCCCGGCCGCTTCAAGGTCTCGCCGCAGATCGCCGGCGCGATCAAGGCGGTCGCGGGCGTGGTGGACGTGCAGCAGCTCTGACGTTGCACGCGCCGCCGCAAACCAAAGCTTAACTATCAAGTTCACACCTGGTTTCGAAGTCTGCCGCGCGCAGCTATCAGTTGTTTCCCGGCGCGAGACCAAGGAAGAAGAATCATGTGTGACAAATGCTCCGAAAATCTGCATCAATCGGTTGCTCCCTCCCGACGCTCGATGATGCTTTTCGCCGCCTCCGCGCTCGGGGTGGCAGCGTTTGGCGGGCCTGCGGTGGCCAAGGAGGCGAAAGCGCCGCCGAAACCTCAGAACGTGCTGTCGCCCGATGCGGCGCTCAAACGGCTGATGGACGGCAATTCGCGCTACGTATCGGGTGTGTCGCGCCGTCACGACTTCGCGCACGAGCGCGAGGCATTGGTCGGCGGTCAGAATCCCTACGCTGCCGTTCTGAGCTGCGCCGATTCGCGGATCGCGCCTGAATATGCCTTCGACAGCGGACGCGGAGACCTGTTCGTGTGCCGCGTCGCCGGAAATTTTGCCGGCGATGAGACCGTTGCGAGCATGGAGTACACCGTCGCCGTGCTCGGCACGCCCCTGATCCTGGTGCTCGGCCACGACAATTGCGGCGCCGTCGACGCGACGATCAAGTCGCTCAAGGACGACAAGCCGCTGCCGGGACATATCCCTTCGCTGGTCTCCGCGATCGCACCGGCGGTGAAGACCGCTGCTCAGCAGAGCGGGAATGCGCTCGACAATGCCATCCGTCAGAATGTCATCGACAACGTGGCCAAGCTGAAATCGGCTGCGCCGATCCTCAATGCGGCAGTCGAGCAGGGCAAGCTCAAGGTGGTCGGCGGCATCTATCGGCTGAGCACAGGGACCGTCGAATTGCTGGCCCAAGGCTGAGGTTGGTGGCGCGTCTTTCCGGTGGCTTGTCCGCGCGATCCACGCAGTGGTCGTCGGATGTTGTTGCAACCCTGCGCTGATTTTGGCTAGCATACACCCGGGGAATGGACTGGGGTGTGCGATGCTGCGATGGGGCGCGTTGGTGGTGACCGCTGGCGTCATGTTGGCGGGGTGCGTGAGCGATCAGGTCGGAACGGACTTCGCATCCGTGTCAAAGAAGATCGGACCTCCGCGCGCGGGGCAGTCGCGCGTGGTGTTCCTGCAGGACAAGCGCAACGGCCTCAGCATGGCGTTTTGCGCCTGCGAGGTGAAGCTCGACGGTGCGCCGATGGGTAAGGTGCTCGCCGGCAAATATGCCTACGCCGATCGTCCGGCCGGCCGTCACGACGTGCTGGTGACCGAGCTGATGTTTCCCGGCGACACCAAGCGCGAGATCGTGATGGAATCCGGCCGAACGCACTTCTACCTCATCAAGAGCAGTGCCAGGCACGATGCCGCCACGGGCGGGGCGGTGCTTGGCGGGCTGGCCGGGCTTGCGGTGGTTTCCGTCGCGACGGCCGGCGAGTCCAATCCCGGGCCCGCCGAGCTCGTTGCGCTGGATGAGGCGACCGCGCGAACGAAGCTCGCTGAATTGCAAGCCGTCGAGTAAGATGCGCGGCACGATTGCCGCTGCATCAACGACGGCGGCTCGATGGGCAGGAGCGAGGCATGTGCGAGAATTGCGGAAGTGTTCGCGGCGCCCACATCCGCCCTTCGCGGAGGTCGCTCATCCACTTCACCGTCTCCGCGATCGGCCTGGCCTTCGCCGGCACAGCCTTCGCCAAGGAGGCCAAGGCGCCGCCCAAGCCGCAAAACGTGCTGGCGCCCGATGCGGCGTTGAAGCGGCTGATGGAGGGCAATGCGCGTTATGTCGAAGGCGTGTCGCGGCGGCACGATTTCAAGCATGAGCGCGAGGCGCTGGCCGGCGGCCAGAACCCGTTCGCGGCCGTGCTGAGCTGCGCCGACTCGCGCATCGCGCCTGAATATGCCTTCGACACCGGCCGCGGCGACCTGTTCGTCTGCCGCGTCGCCGGAAATTTTGCCGGCACCGAGACCATCGCCAGCATGGAATATGCCGTTGCCGTGCTCGGCGCGCCGCTGATCCTCGTGCTCGGCCATGACAGCTGCGGCGCGGTCGATGCGACGCTGAAGGCGATCAAGGACAACACCTCGCCGCCCGGCCACATCCCCTCGCTGATCGATGCGATCGCGCCCGCCGCCAAGGCTGCGATGCAGCAGGGCGGGGACGTGCTCGACAAGGCGACCCGGCAGAACGTGATCGACAACGTCGCCAAGCTGAAGTCGGCCGCACCGATCCTCAATGCGGCCGTGGAGCAGGGCAAGCTGAAGGTGATGGGTGGCATCTATCGGCTCACGACGGGAACGGTCGATCTGATCGCACAAGGCTGATCGCGCCAGGCTGAGCGAGCAGGACCGATCGCGCAAGGCTGAGCAAGACTGCCGCAACGCGGTTGCCGGGCGGTCGAGAAGCTGACGTGGGCCTGACGAAAGGCGCCTGGACGACAGGCGCCTTTCGGCGGCGGCCTGCGTCATGCCGCCGCCTCAATCCGGGCCTTTCGTTCAAGTGCCATTCAGCCAGCCGCGCGTCTGATGCGTGTTGGCAGCTCAACAACAAAGCGGGCAAGCAAGCCATGCGTGGGACCCACAAGGCCTTCCTCTGTTTCCTCTTGCCGATCTTGTTCCTTGCCGCGGGGGCGCTGGAGCCGGCGCGCGCGCAGCAGCAGGAAAAGCGAATCGCGCTCGTGGTCGGCAACGGCGCCTATGCCAAGTCGCCGCTGGCGACGACCGCGAACGATGCCGGCCTGATCGCGCAGACGCTGCAGGCGGCGGGCTTCGACGTCGTCGGCGCGCGCGATCTCGACGGCGACACGCTGCGCAAGAGCTTTCGCGATTTCATCCAGAAGGCGCAGGCCTCCGGCCCCGGCACCGTCGCGATGGTCTATCTCGCCGGCTACGGCGTGCAGCTTGCCGGCGAGAACTATTTCATCCCGGTCGATTCCAACATCACCCGCGACACCGACATCCCGACCGAGGCCCTGCGCATCAGCGACTATGCGCGCCAGCTTGCGGCGATTCCGCTCAAGGCCAACATCGTGGTGCTCGACGCGGCGCGGGCGCAGCCCTTCATCGAGGGCGGCCAGCCGATCGCGAGCGGGCTGGCGCTGGTCGAGCCCGATCAGAACATGCTGATCGCCTTCAATGCCGCGCCCGGCACGGTGGCGCCGGAGGAGCCGGGGCCCTACGGCATCTATGCGCAGTCGCTGGCGGAGATGATCCGCACCGGCGGCCTGCCGCTGCCTGACGTGTTCGATCGCGTCCGCCTGCGTGTCAACGAGGCCTCCAAGGGCGCGCAGGTACCCTGGAACGAGCAGAAGATATCGGCGCCATTCTCATTCTTCGATCGCGGGCCCGACGCGCCGCCGCCGGAGGCCTCGGCCGCCCAGGTCGCCGCGATCCGCAACAAGCCGATCCGCGATCTCGGTGTGCAAGACGCCTACGCCGCCGCGCTGGAGCGCGACACGCTGCCGGCCTATGAGGAATTTCTCGCGGCCTATCCGACCGATCCGATGTCCAAGCGCGTGATGGCGATCGTTGCGGCGCGCCGCGAGGCGATCACCTGGCGGCGGACTTATCGCACCGACACGCCGGAAGCCTATTGGTCGTATCTGCGCCGCTATCCGCGCGGGCCGCATGCAGGCGATGCGCGCCGTCGCCTCGCGATCCTCACCGCGCCGGCCGAGCCGCCGCCGAGCTTCGCGATGATCGACTATGACGTGCCGCCGCCGCCGCCGGAGGAGGTGGTCTATGTCGACCGTCCCGTGCTGTACTTCAGCGATCCCGATTTTGGCTTCGCGCCGCCACCACCGCCGCCGGTCTACTATCTGCCGCCGCCGCCGTCGGATTTCGTCGTGCTCGAGCCGCCGCTGCCTGTGGTCGGCCTGTTCGTGTTGCCGCAGCCGATGTTCGTGCCGATCCCGGTGTTCGTCAGGCCGCCGGTCTATGTCGCGCCGCCGCCGAACAACATCATCTTCAACAACATCCATAACACCACGGTCATCAACACCGTGATCAACCGGCCTCCCGCCCCGCCGCCGGCGGGTGGGGGAGGAGGAGGGACCGGGCCTGGCAATCTGACGCCGGCGATTGCCGGCCGCGCCAACCCGGTAGCACCGATGTTGCCGCAAGCCGCTACGCAGCGCGCGGCTCTGATCCAGCAGGGCAAGGCGCCGATGCCGCTGAGCGCGACGGTCCAGCCGACGGCGAGGCCCGGGATACCTCCCGGGACGCCGGCCAATGTCGCGCCAAATGCGCGACCAAGTGCGCTACCTGGTGGCCTCCCAGGTACAGCACCGAACGTCGCGCCGCAGACCAGGTTGCCTGCCGCCAACACGCTGCCGGTTCCGGGCTCCCATGGTGGGCCGCCGGCGCCGCCGGCAGGGGCAGCAGGGACTCTGCCGGGCGGAAAGCCCTTGCCGTCGACGGCAACTGCACCCGGCACGACCCTGCCGACGCATCCGGGGGCGCCGACCACGGCTGCGCCCGGCACAACGCCGCCGCCCCATCTTGGTGCGCCAACGGCCGCCGCTCCGACCACCGGTGCGCCCACCACGACAAATCCGGCCGTTGTGCCCGGCCAACCGCCCAAGCCCCCAGTCGCGCAGACCCCGCCCGGGGCCGGGCCTGCCGACCGTGCCAAGTCCGCAACCCGTGAGCCGGCCGGCCCGCCGCCTGCTGCCGCGGGAAAACCGGTCGTGCCGCCTCCGTCAGCAGTGCACGAGCCGATCAGGCCGCAGGCTCACCCGCCGGCCCCGCCGCAGGCGGCCAAGCCAGCAGCACCGCCCCCGCGGCCCCAGGCCGTGGCGCGGCCCACGCCGCCACCTCCGCCGCGCGTGTCGGCGCCGCCGCCACGGAGGGCTGCACCTCCGCCGCCACGCCCCGCTCCGCCGGTGGCTGTGGCGCGTCCGGCGCCCCCGCCAATGGCTCGGCCCGCGCCGCCCCCGCCAGTAGCCCGGCCGGCGCCCCCGCCGCCGCCTCGGGTGGCCGTTGCACCTCCGCCGCGTCCGGCTGCACCTCCGCCCCGCCCAGCGGCCCCGCCGCCGGCGGCCAAGAAGTGCCCGCCGAACCAGCCCAAGTGCTAGGCAAGCGCTAGTCCAGCGCCAGAGCCTGGCGCGGTCTTTACGGAAGGGGGGCCATTCGCGGGCGAAACCGCCCGCGAATGGCCCTTATTTCCTTGCTTCTGGCCGAAATCGCGCTATATAGCGCGCCATCTCACACGGAAGCATGGCTCACAAGGCCGTCCGGTGGCAGCCGGGGCGCAACGCTCCGTTTTGCTCACACGCTTCCGGAGGAACCAACCGGAGAATTATAACAATGGCGCTACCCGACTTCACCATGCGTCAGCTTTTGGAAGCTGGCGTGCACTTTGGTCACCAGTCTCACCGCTGGAATCCGAAAATGGCTCCGTTCATTTTCGGCACCCGTAACAACATCCACATCGTCGACCTCGCCCAGACCGTGCCGATGCTGCACCACGCCCTCCAGGCCGTCAGCGACACGGTTGCGAAGGGCGGCCGCATCCTGTTCGTCGGCACCAAGCGCCAGGCACAGGACGGCGTTGCGGACGCGGCCAAGCGCTGCGCGCAGTATTTCGTCAACTCGCGCTGGCTCGGCGGCACGCTGACCAACTGGAAGACGATCTCGGCTTCGATCAAGCGCCTGCGTCACCTCGACGACGTGCTCGCGGGCGGCGAAGCCAATTCGTACACGAAGAAGGAGCGCCTGACGCTTCAGCGCGAGCGCGACAAGCTCGACCGCTCGCTCGGCGGCATCAAGGACATGGGCGGTCTGCCCGACCTGATCTTCGTGATCGACACCAACAAGGAAGACATCGCGATCCAGGAGGCCCAGCGCCTCAACATCCCGGTCGCCGCGATCGTCGACACCAATTCGGACCCGAAGGGCATCACCTATGTGGTGCCGGGCAATGACGACGCCGGCCGCGCGATCTCGCTCTATTGCGACCTGATCGCGCGTGCGGCGATCGACGGCATCTCGCGCGCCCAGGGCGATTCGGGCATCGACATCGGTGCTTCGGCCCGTCCGCTCGCCGAAGAGCTGCCGGCGGCCTCCTCAAGCGGCTTCCAGGGCCTTGCTGGTCCCCGCGGCACCGCCGACGACCTCAAGAAGCTCCCGGGCGTGTCGGGCGCGATCGAGAAGAAGTTCAACGACCTCGGCATCTTCCACTTCTGGCAGCTCGCCGAGCTCGATCACGACACCGCGCACACGATCGGCGAAGAAGTCGGTCTGCCGAGCCGTGCGGATGCCTGGGTGGCCAAGGCCAAGGCGCTGACCGCGGAAGCGGAATAGTCAAAAAGAGTGATGGGTTGGCCGGATAGACTCCGGCCACCATTTCAGTTGACGCGAATTCCTGAGATGGACCGCGGCGGGGCAATTTGATGCCACGCCGCGGCAAACCGGCAGGCACAAAGGATATTCAACGATGGCAACGATCACAGCTGCGATGGTCAAGGACCTGCGCGAGTCGACCGGCGCGGGCATGATGGACTGCAAGGCCGCACTGACCGAAAACGACGGCAACATGGAAGCGGCGCAGGATTGGCTGCGCAAGAAGGGCCTTTCGAAGGCCGCCAAGAAGTCGGGCCGCGTCGCGGCCGAGGGCCTCATCGGCGCGCTCACCAAGGGCACCAAGGGCGTCGTGGTCGAGGTCAACTCCGAGACCGACTTCGTTGCGCGCAACGGCCAGTTCCAGGGCCTGGTCAAGATGATCGCCCAGGTTGCGTTCGACGTCGGCGCCGATGTCGAGAAGATCAAGGCCGCCAAGGTCGGCGACGTCACGATCGAAACCGCGATCAATGACGCGATCGCAACCATCGGCGAGAACATGACGCTGCGCCGCGCAGCTTCGCTCGAAGTGAGCCAGGGCGTGGTGTCGCACTACGTCCACGGTGCGGTCATCGACGGTGCCGGCAAGATGGGCGTGATCGTGGCGCTGGAATCGCCGGGCAAGGCCGACGAGCTTGCCGCGCTCGGCCGCCAGATCGCGATGCATGTCGCCGCCGCCAACCCGCTGGCGCTCGATCCGTCCGGCCTCGATCCGGCGGTCGTCAAGCGCGAGAAGGACGTGCTCGCCGACAAATATCGCCAGCAGGGCAAGCCGGAGAACGTGATCGAGAAGATCGTCGAGTCCGGCCTCAAGACCTACTACAAGGAAGTCTGTCTGCTCGAGCAGGCCTTCATCCACGACACCGGCAAGTCGGTGGCGCAGGCGGTGAAGGAAGCCGAAGGCAAGGTCGGCGGCGCTGTGAAGATTGCGGGCTTTGTGCGCTATGCTCTCGGTGAGGGAATCGAGAAGCAGGAAAGCGACTTCGCAGCCGAGGTCGCTGCGGCCAGCGGCAAGAAGTAAGCGCCGGAACGTTCCTTCCGGCGTGCCGCCGGAAGCGGCGGCCGGACAAGGAAAAGTGCTCATGACTGATCCGGTCTATCGTCGCGTCGTGATCAAGCTGTCCGGCGAATATCTCGCGGGACAGCAGGGTTTTGGCATCGATCAGCCGACCGTCGATCGGGTTGCGGACGATCTGATCGCCGCCCGCCATCTCGGCACCGAGGTTGCGGTCGTGATCGGCGGCGGCAATATCGTGCGCGGCGTCGAGGTGTCCTCGCGCGGCGTCTCGCGCCCGACCGGCGACACCATGGGCATGCTCGCCACCATGATGAACTGTCTCGCGCTGGAAGCGGCGATCGAGCGCAAGGGCACGCCGGCGCGCACGCTGTCGGCCTTCGTCATGCCCGAGATTTCCGAGCTGTTCACCCGGACTGCGGCGCACAAATACCTCGCCGAGGGCCGGATCGTGCTGCTCGGCGGCGGAACCGGCAATCCGTTCTTCACCACCGATACGACCGCGGTGCTGCGCGCCGCCGAGATCGGCGCACAGGCGGTCCTGAAGGCGACCAATGTCGACGGGGTCTACTCGGCCGACCCGAAGAAGGATCCGACCGCCACGCGGTTCGACCGGCTGACGCATTCGCAGGCGATCGAGGGCGGCTACAAGGTGATGGACGCGACCGCCTTCGCGCTTGCCCGCGAGACGTCGCTGCCTATCATCGTGTTCTCGATCGCGGAGCCGGGGTCGATCGGTGCGATTCTGCGTGGCATCGGCCACGGTACCATCGTCGCCGGCTGACGGCTCATCTGGCGCGCCCTGAAGGGAGGGGCGCGGTGAGGTCGCCGGGATTTTGAAGGAGAAACGTGATGCCCACGGGAAATTTCGACCTCAACGAAGTAAAGCGCCGTATGCAAGGCGCCGTCCAGTCCCTCAAGCACGAGCTTGGCGGCTTGCGCACCGGCCGCGCCTCCGCCTCGATGCTCGATCCGGTGCAGGTCGAGGCCTATGGCAGCCACATGCCGCTGAACCAGCTCGCCACCGTCAGCGTGCCCGAGCCGCGCCTGATCTCGGTGCAGGTCTGGGACAAGTCGATGGTCAAGGCGGTGGAGAAGGCGATCGTCGATTCCAATCTCGGCCTGTCGCCTGCGACCGAGGGCCAGGTGCTGCGCCTGCGCATCCCCGAGCTCAACGAGGAGCGGCGCAAGGAGCTCGTCAAGGTCGCGCACAAATACGCGGAGGCCGCCAAGGTCGCCGCGCGTCACGTCCGCCGCGACGGCCTCGACGTTCTGAAGAAGCTCGAGAAGAATCACGAGATGTCGGAGGACGATCAGAAGCGTCATGCCGACGAGGTCCAGAAGGTGACCGACGGCACGATCGCCGAGATCGACCAGCTGCTGGCCGCCAAGGAAAAAGAAATCCTCACCGTCTGAGGCTGCCGTCATGTCCAACGCCGCCGCGCCCGCAACGGAAGGACCCGATCGGTCCGACGCGCCTGCGCACGTCGCCATCATCATGGATGGCAACGGGCGTTGGGCCGCCGCGCGCGGTTTGCCGCGGGCCGAAGGTCATCGCCGCGGCGTGGAGGCCTTGCGCCGCGTGGTGCGCGCCTCGCACGAGCTCGGCATCCGCTATCTCACCATCTTCTCGTTCTCGTCGGAGAACTGGTCGCGTCCGGCGAGCGAGATCGGCGATCTGTTCGGCCTGCTCAGGCGGTTCATCCGCAACGATCTCGCGAGCCTGCATCGCGACGGCGTCAAGGTCCGCATCATCGGCGAGCGCGACGGGCTCGAGAGCGACATCTGCGCGCTGCTCAACGAGGCCGAGGAACTGACGCGCGACAATTCGCGTCTCACGCTCGTCGTCGCCTTCAACTACGGCTCGCGGCAGGAGATCGCGAAGGCGGCACAGAAGCTCGCGCGCGAGGTCGCGGAGGGCAGGCGCGATCCTGCCACGATCGACGCCGAGACGCTTGGGGCGCATCTCGATGCGCCCGACATTCCCGATCCCGATCTCATCATCCGCACCAGCGGCGAGCAGCGCCTGTCCAACTTCCTGATGTGGCAGGCGGCCTATAGCGAGCTCGTGTTCGTGCCGATCCACTGGCCGGATTTCGACAAGGCGGCGCTGGAAGGCGCGATCGCCGAATTCGCCAGGCGCGAGCGCCGTTTCGGCGGCCTGGTCGCGAAAACCGCCTCGTGAGCGAACCCGAGACCGTACCGGCTGGCTCGAAGCCTGCCCCAAGCAATCTCGTGATGCGGGTCCTCGCAGCGCTGGTGCTGGCGCCGCTTGCCATTGCGCTCGCTTATGCCGGCGGCTGGCTGTGGGCGCTCCTCGTCACGCTGGTGTCGATCGGGCTGTTCGCGGAATGGCTGATGGTGGTGGGCGCGGGGTCCGTTGCGCTGACCGCGTGCGGAACGATCGTCCTCGCCATCATGGGCTTCTGCGTCGCCTTCGGCGCGCTCAAGACCGCAATCGTCACCGGCCTCGTTGGCGGGGCCATCGTGACGCTGATCGCGCGAGGCAAGTTCGTCTGGGCGGCCGCCGGATTCGCCTATGCATCGGCGGCGCTGCTGGCCTCGATCCTGGTACGGCAGGATCTCGTGAACGGCTTTGCCGCGCTGATGTTCGTGCTGCTCGTGGTGTGGGTGACCGACATTGGCGGCTATTTCGCCGGCCGCGGCATTGGCGGACCGAAGCTGTGGCCGCGCGTGAGCCCGAAGAAGACCTGGGCCGGCGCGCTCGGCGGCTTTGCCGCCAGCCTTGCGGTCGCTGCCGGCTTTGCGGCTTGCGGGCTCGGGAAGGCGGTTCCACTGCTGCTCGTCAGCGCCGTCCTGTCGGTGGTCTCGCAGCTCGGCGATCTCTTCGAATCCGCGGTGAAGCGGCGCTTCGGTGTCAAGGATTCCAGTCACTTAATTCCCGGCCATGGCGGTCTACTGGACCGTCTGGACGGTTTTGTCGCCGCCATCCTGGCGGCATGGATTATCGGCTTTCTCCGCCATGGTGTGCATAGCGCCGGAAGCGGTCTTGTGGTTTGGTGAGGATATGAGCGCGGTCCCATTGCGTAACAATAAGGCTGCGGCGTCTGCCGTCCGCAGCGTCACGGTTCTCGGTGCCACCGGCTCGATCGGCGACAGCACGATGGATCTGCTGCGCGCCTCTCCCGAACGCTACCGTGTCGAGGCGCTGACGGCGAACGGCAATGTCGAAGCGCTGGCGAAGCTCGCGAAGGAGTTTTCGGCGCGCTTCGTGGCGATCGCCGACACCTCCAAGTTCGCCGAGCTCAAGGCTGCACTTGCGGGCACGAGCACCGAATGCGGCGCCGGCGAAAGCGCGGTGATCGAGGCCGGCGCGCGTCCGGCCGATTGGGTGATGGCTGCCGTGAGCGGCGCCGCCGGACTGAAGCCGGCGCTCGCCGCGGTCGATCGCGGCGCGCATGTCGCGCTTGCCAACAAGGAATGCCTCGTCTGCGCCGGCGATTTCTTCATGCAGCGCGCGGCGAAGGCCGGCGCCTGCATCCTGCCAGCCGATTCCGAGCATAATGCGCTGTTCCAGGCGCTCGGCTCCGGTAATCGCGACGAGCTGGTCCGTGTCATCATCACGGCATCCGGCGGTCCGTTCCGGACCTGGAAACCTGCCGACATCGAGCAGGCGACGCTTGCCCAGGCGCTGAAGCATCCGAACTGGAGCATGGGCCAGAAGATCACGATCGATTCCGCCTCGATGATGAACAAGGGGCTCGAGGTGATCGAGGCCTCCTATCTGTTCGCGCTCTCGCCCGACGAGATCGACGTTCTTGTTCATCCGCAGTCGATCATCCACGGCATGGTCGAGTTCTCCGACCGTTCGGTCGTGGCCCAGCTCGGCTCTCCCGACATGCGCACCCCGATCGCCCACTGCCTCGGCTGGCCCGACCGCATCAAGGGACCGGCGGCCAAGCTCGATCTGGCCAAGATCGGCCAGCTGACCTTCGAGGCGCCCGATTTCGAGCGGTTCCCCGGACTACGGCTGGCTTACGATTCGCTCCGGACCGGGAAGGGGGCGACCACGGTGTACAATGCCGCCAACGAGGTCGCGGTCGCCGCCTTCATCGCCGGCAAGATCCGGTTCGGCGCGATTGCCCGGCTGGTGGAGGCGACGTTGGAGGACTGGATCCGCGGCGGGAACCAGACGCCTCTGACGTCCGCCGACGATGCAATCTCTGTTGACCATGTTGCTCGAAATAGAGCTGCCGCCCTATTGCCTCAAATTGCCTTAAAGGCATCCTAGATGGTTCGGGGCCAGGGCCTTGCGGCGCTGGATGAGGGAATTCGATGATCGACTTTTTTGTCCATAGTTTCAATACGTTGAGCCATGGGCTCCTCGGCTACGCAGTTCCCTTCCTGTTCGTCCTGACCATCGTCGTGTTCTTCCATGAACTCGGCCATTTTCTGGTCGCGCGCTGGGCGGGCGTTCGGGTGTTAACCTTCTCGCTCGGCTTCGGGCCTGAGCTGGTCGGTTTCAACGACCGCCATGGCACCCGCTGGAAGATCTCGGCGATCCCGCTCGGCGGTTACGTCAAGTTCTTCGGCGACGAGAGCGAGGCTTCGACGCCGTCGGCCGAGACGCTCGCGGCCATGACGGCCGAGGAGCGCGCCGGCAGCTTCCACCATAAGAAGGTCGGCCCGCGCGCCGCCATCGTCGCGGCCGGACCGATCGCCAATTTCATTCTGGGCGCGCTGATCTTCGCCGGCATGGCCCTGTATTACGGCAAGCCGAGCACGATCGCGCGCGTCGACGGCGTCGTCGCCGATGGCGCGGCGGCTGCGGCCGGCTTCAAGATCGGGGACATCGTCGTCCAGATCGACGGCAAGCCGATCGAGAGCTTTGCCGACATGCAGCGGATCGTGGCGATGAATGCCGGTTCGGCGCTTGCCTTCCAGGTGAAGCGCGACGGCGCCATCGTGTCGCTGACCGCGACGCCGGCGCTGCTCGAGCGCAAGGATCCGTTCGGCAACAGCCACCGCCTCGGCGTGCTGGGCGTCGAGCACAAGTCTCAGGCTGGTGAGGCCTCGACCGCACCGGTCGGGGTCGGTGAGGCGCTCAAGATCGGGGTCGAGCAGGTCTGGTTCATCATCACCAGTACCTTCAAGTTCCTGGGCTCGCTGTTTGTCGGAAACGGCAACCCCAACGAGGTCAGCGGCGTCCTCGGAATCGCGAAGATGTCGGGGCAGGCGGCCAGCGCCGGGTTCCAGTTCGTGATCAACCTCTGCGCGGTGCTGTCGGTGTCGATCGGCCTGCTGAACCTGTTCCCGATCCCGCTGCTGGATGGCGGTCACCTTATGTTCTATGCGGCGGAGGTGGTTCGCGGCCGGCCCCTGTCCGAGCGGACTCAGGAAATGGGGTTCCGAATCGGGCTGGGTTTGGTGCTGATGTTGATGGTGTTTGCGACCTACAACGACATCCTGCGGATGGCAGCTTCCTGATAGGGGCTTTTTTGTGGCGTTGCTGTTAGGCAACGTCTTGGAATGAAATTGAAATTGCGGCGCGCTCGGCCGTTTGCGGCGTCGGTGAAATTGGCTACAAGCGGCCTGAACTTGGGGAATCTCCGGACCGGCGTTGGGGTTGGGTCTGGCACGGAATGATAAGGGCGCGTTGCGCAATGAAGTTTGGACTGCGACTCCGGGGGGGCTTGCTTGCCACCCTGATCATGTTCGGCGCGCCGGTGGTTGCCCCGATTGGGGCTGCTCTTGTGTCTTCGTCTGCGCTTGCGCAGACCGTCCAGTCGATTTCCGTCGAAGGAAATCGCCGGGTCGAGGTGGAGACGATCCGCTCCTATTTCAAGCCGGGTCCGGGCGGTCGCCTGGATCAGGGCGCCATCGACGACGGCCTCAAGGCGCTGATCGAGACCGGCCTGTTCCAGGACGTGAAGATCAACCGCGGCGCCGGTGGCCAGATCGTCGTCTCCGTGGTGGAAAACCCGGTGATCGGTCGCATCGCCTTCGAGGGCAACAAGAAGATCAAGGACGAGCAACTCGGCACTGAAGTCCAGTCCAAGGCGCGCGGCACCTTCTCCCGCGCCATGGTGCAGTCCGACACGCTGCGAATCGCCGAAATCTATCGCCGCTCCGGCCGCTAC
Source organism: Bradyrhizobium sp. 1200_D9_N1_1 (assembly GCF_052075915.1). Lineage (NCBI taxonomy): Bacteria > Pseudomonadati > Pseudomonadota > Alphaproteobacteria > Hyphomicrobiales > Nitrobacteraceae > Bradyrhizobium > Bradyrhizobium sp. 1200_D9_N1_1. The sequence continues at coordinate 4,598,690 of NZ_CP197226.1, forward strand.
GACGTCCGCGTCACGCCCGAGGTCATCGAGCAGCCGAACAACCGCGTCGATCTCATCTTCACGATCGAGGAGGGCGCCAAGACCGGCGTCAAGTCGATCGAGTTCGTCGGCAATGTCGCGTTCTCGTCCTACCGCCTGCGGGACGTCATCAAGACGCGCGAATCGAACCTGCTGAGCTTCCTTGCCAGCGGCGACATCTACGATCCCGACCGCGTCGAGGCCGACCGCGACCTGATCCGCCGCTTCTACCTCAAGAACGGCTTCGCCGACGTCCAGGTCGTGGCCGCGCTCACCGAATACGATCCGGAGAAGAAGGGCTTCAACGTCACCTTCAAGATCGAGGAAGGCGCCCAATACCGCGTCGGCGCGCTCGACTTCCGTTCCAGCATCCCGAACTTCGATCCGAACTCGATGCGCGCCTATTCGCGCGTCAATGTCGGCTCGCTCTACAACGTCGAATCGGTCGAGAAGTCGGTCGAGGAGATGCAGATCGAGGCCTCGCGCCGTGGCTATGCCTTCGCCGTGGTCCGTCCCGGCGGCGACCGCAACTTCGAGGCGCACACCGTCTCCGTCGTGTTCAACATCGACGAGGGCCCGCGCACCTATATCGAGCGCATCAACCTGCGCGGCAACACCCGCACGCGCGACTACGTCATCCGCCGCGAGTTCGACATCTCCGAGGGCGATGCCTACAACCGCGCACTGGTCGATCGTGCCGAGCGGCGCCTGAAGAACCTCGACTATTTCAAGAGCGTGAAGATCACGACGGAGCCCGGCTCGTCCAGCGACCGCGTCATCCTGATCGTCGACATGGAAGAAAAATCGACCGGCGACTTCTCGATCTCCGGCGGTTACTCCACGACCGACGGCGCGCTTGCCGAAGTCTCGGTCTCCGAGCGCAACCTGCTCGGTCGCGGCCTGTTCGCCAAGGCGTCGGTGACCTATGGCCAGTACGCACGCGGCTATTCGCTGTCGTTCGTCGAGCCGTATCTGCTCGACTACCGCGTCGCGCTGGGCCTCGACCTCTATCAGCGTGAGCAGAAGTCCAACAGCTACATCTCCTACGGCACCAAGACGCTCGGCTTCTCGCCGCGCCTCGGCTTCTCCTTGCGTGAAGATCTGGCGCTGCAGCTGCGCTACTCGATCTATCGGCAGGAAATCACGCTGCCGTTCTACCTGGCAAACTGTAACAACATCGCCGGCCCGGCGTTCAACCCGAGCCCGGCCTTCGCTGCGTCGCAGGTTCCGCCGATCGATTTGAGCTCGACCAACGGCCTCGGCTGCTACAGCGACGGCGAAGCCTCGCTGCCGGTGCGCAAGGAGCTTGCCAACGGCAAGACCCTGACCTCGGCGCTCGGCTACTCTCTGAGCTACAACACGCTGGACAACAACAAGAACCCCACCGACGGTCTGCTCGTCGACTTCCGGCAGGACTTCGCCGGCGTCGGCGGCGACGTCACCTACCTGAAGAGCGTTATCGACGCGAAGTACTACACCCCGCTGGTGTCTGACATCGTCGCCGTCGCGCGCCTTCAGAGCGGCATCCTGACCAAGATGGGGAGCGATCTGCGGATGCTCGACCACTTCCAGATGGGCCCGAACCTCGTCCGCGGCTTTGCTCCGAACGGCATCGGCCCGCGCGACCTGAACCCCTTTGGCACGCAGGATGCGCTCGGCGGCACCAAGTACTGGGGCGCTTCGATGGAATTGCAGATGCCGTTCTGGTTCCTGCCGAAGGAAGTCGGTCTGAAGGGCGCGGTCTATGCTGACGCCGGCGGTCTGTACGACTATCAGGGACCGACGACTTGGTCGGCGACCGGTGAGACGACCACCACAAGGAACTCAAACTGCATCCCGTCCACCATCAATCCGGCGACGGCGGGCACCTGTACCGGCCTCGTGTACGACGACAGCAAGGTGATCCGCTCGTCGGTCGGTGTCGGCCTGATCTGGCAGTCGCCGTTCGGACCGCTGCGCTTCGACTATGCCGTGCCGCTCAGCAAGGGCAAGTATGACCGCACGCAGGAGTTCCGGTTCGGCGGCGGCACCTCGTTCTAATTCGATCAGCAGGGCATGATCCGGCCCCCTTGGGTTTCCCTTGGGTTTTCCTTGGGGCCGGTCTCCAATAAGATCGTGCTCAATCCGGGAGAAAAGGCATGATGCGGTTTGGCCGCTTCATGTCGAAGCCGGGCCGCGACGGGGTGGAATGGCGCAGCCGACCTTCTTCACAAAGCCGCCTGCGACGGCGCTGGCCGATATTGCCACGCTGACAAAGGCGCTGCTGGTCGACCCCACCAGGGGCGATCACGTCATCACGGGCCTGGCCTCGCTCGACGAAGCCGGCCCGATGCATCTGGCGTTCTTCGACAACCTCAAATATGCCGATCAGCTCAAGGCGACCAGAGCGGGTGCCTGCCTGGTCAGCCCGCGCTTCGAGGCCCAGGTGCCCGCACACGTCGCCGTGCTGCGGGCGGCGCAGCCATTTCGCGCCTTCGTCAGGATCGCGCGGGAATGGCATGGCGACGCGCTGAGGCCGCAATCCTGGGTCGGCAATGACGGCATCGCGCCGTCGGCCATCATCGATCCCACGGCCCGGCTCGAGGACGGCGTGATCGTCGACCCCCTGGCGGTCATCGGTGCGGATGTCGAGATCGGCAGCGGCACGGTGGTCGGCGTCGGCGCCGTGATCGGCCCCGGCGTCAAGATCGGCCGGGACTGCAATGTCGGCGCCCGCACCGCCATCCAGTGCGCGCTGATCGGCAACGATGTGCTGATCCATCCGGGCTGCTCGATCGGCCAGGACGGTTACGGCTTCATCTTCTTCGGCCCTGAGGGGCACCTGAAGGTGCCGCAGACCGGGCGCGTGCTGATCCAGAACAATGTGGAGGTCGGCGCTGGCACCACCATCGATCGTGGGTCCCTGCGCGACACCGTGATCGGCGAGGGCACCAAAATCGACAACCAGGTCCAGATCGGCCACAATGTGACGATCGGCCGGAATTGCCTGCTGGCGGCCCAGATCGGGCTGGCCGGCAGTTTGACCATCGGCGACAATGTGGCGCTGGGAGCAAAGGTTGGCATCAACAATCACCTCAAGATCGGCGACGGAGCCCAGGTCACTGCGATGAGCGGCGTCAAGGACGACATCCCGCCGAACGGACGCTGGGGTGGTTTTTTCGCCAAGCCGACCAAGCAGTGGTTCAAGGAAATTATCGCGGTGGAGCGCCTGGTACGCGACAGCAGGGCCGATCCGAAGGACGAGGGACGGGAATGACGGAGGGATCTCCTATTAAGTTCGAGCTGGTGGACATCAACGCGATCCTCCAGACGCTGCCGCACCGCTTTCCGATGCTGCTGATCGACCGCGTGATCAACATCCGCGCCGATTACAGCGGCATCGGCATCAAGAACGTCACCTTCAACGAGCCGGCCTTCCAGGGGCATTTCCCCGAGCGCCCGGTCTATCCCGGCGTCATGATGATCGAGGCGATGGCGCAGACGGCGGGCGTGATCGGCATCAAGTCGGTCGAGGGCACCGAGAAACCGCGCGCGGTCTATTTCCTCACCATCGACAAGTGCAAGTTCCGCAAGCCCGTGCTCCCTGGCGATACCATCGAGTATCACATGCGCTCGCTTGGCCGCCGCAAAACCATGTGGTGGTTTCACGGCGATGCCAAGGTCAACGGCCAAGTCGTCGCCGAGGCCGACGTCGGCGCCATGCTGACCGACTGAGTGGCTTACGACCCCGCGGACGGGCTCATACGCCGCAATCGTAGCGGCTGCCCGCTGCCTCGCGTCTGATCTTCCGGTTGAAGAACTGGCCCATGGACGGCGCGCCCAGGAGGCTGTCGACCGTTTCGGGATCAACGCCGCAGTAGCGGTCATACGCGCCGTTGATCGCGACGATCAGGTCCTGCTGCGCGCGGTCGTAGCAGACGCGCTGAAGCACCGTGCTGCGGGTGATGTCGCGGCATTCGAATGTCGCGAGGTCGACGGGCCGGTGTCCGCCGGTCTCGACCGTCTCGGAGACGACCGGTGCGGCCGCGAGCTGTGCGAGCAGTATTGCCAGGGCCCTGACCACGATAGCTGAAGCTCCGCATGAACGTGTTGATGGGCCGGGAAGGCCGCCTCATCCGGCACGTGAAACACGTCGAGATCATACGTCACTGGACAGATCGGGCATAGTCGGGCTAACCAGCGGAAAACCGAACGACTTCAACACATAACCAGACCTTCTTGACGAGTTAGATTGCTTGATGAGCAAGATTGATCCCACCGCACGGGTCGAGGACGGCGCCGTGATCGGCGAGGGTACCGAGATCGGCCCCTATTGCATCATCGGCCCGAATGCCGTGATCGGCGCGAACTGCAAGCTGATCGGACAGGTCACCGTCATCGGCCACACCTCGGTCGGCGACAACTGCGTGATCTCGCCGTTCGCGGTGCTCGGCGGCGCGCCCCAGGATCTGAGCTACAAGGGCGAGCCGACCCGGCTCGAGATCGGCTCGGGCTGCACCATCCGCGAAGGCGCGACGATGAACGTCGGCACCATCAAGGGCGGCGGGCTGACGCGCGTCGGCAGCGGCGGCTACTTCATGAACAACAGCCATGTCGGCCATGACTGCATGGTCGGCGACAGCGTGATCTTCGCGACGTCGGCGACGCTCGGCGGCCATTGCGAGATCGGCGATGCCGTCTATATAGGCGGCCTGTCTGCCGTGCATCAGTTCACGCGCATCGGCCCGTATGTCATGGTCGGCGGGGTCTGCGGCGTACGCGACGACGTCATCCCTTATGGGCTGGTCAACGGTCAATATGCGGTGCTGGAGAGCCTCAACCTGATCGGCATGAAGCGGCGCAAGTTCACCAAGCAGCGGCTTGCGACCGTGCGCGCGTTCTACCAGAAGCTCTTCCACGGCCCAGGCACCTTCGCCGAGCGGCTCGAAGCGTCCAGGCCGCTGGCCGGCGAAGATCCGGCGATCGCCGAGATCCTCGGCTTCATCGGCAAGGGCAAGCGTCCGCTCTGTCTTCCCGCCATCGAGAAGTGAACCTGCGATGGCCGCGGACATGACATCGGCGGCGGCAGGGATTTCATCGCCCGTCGGCGTGGTCGCCGGCGGCGGCGCCATGCCGTTTGCGGTTGCCGACTCGCTCGCCACGCGCGGCATCACGCCGGTGCTGTTTCCGCTGCGCGGCGCCTGCGATCCGGTGCAGGTGGAAAAGTTCCGCCACCGCTGGATCTCAGTCGGCCAGCTCGGGCGCGCGATGCGGCTGTTCCGCGAGGAGGGCTGCCGCGACCTCATCTTCATCGGCACCTTGGTGCGGCCTTCGCTCTCGGAGATCCGGTTCGACTTCACGACATTGCGGTTGCTCGGCAATGTCATCCGTGCCTTTCGCGGCGGGGACGATCATCTGCTGTCGGGCGTCGGGCGCATTCTCGAACAAGGCGGCTTTCGCATGGTCGGGATCAAGGACGTTGCGCCCGACCTCTTGATGCCCGAGGGCTGCATCAGCCGCGCCTGGCCGAGCGACACCAGCAAGACCGACATCGAGCGCGGCCGCGCGGTCCTGACCGCGCTCGGGCCGTTCGACATCGGCCAGGCCGCCGTGGTGATCGACGGCCATGTGGTGGCGGTCGAGGATATCGAGGGCACCGACGCGCTGCTCGCGCGCGTCGCGCGGCTGCGCGAGGAGGGCCGCATTCGCGCGGCGACGGGCCGCGGCGTGCTGGTGAAGGCGCCGAAGAGCAGCCAGGACCTGCGTTTCGACCTGCCGACGATTGGCCCGCGCACCATCGAGGGCGTCGCGAGAGCCGGCCTTGCCGGCATCGCCGTGATCGCCGGCAACACCATTGCCGCCGAGCCGCAGGCGATGATCGCGCTCGCCGACGCAAAGTACCTCTTCATCATCGGCCTGCCGGCGTGATGCAGGGTCGCGATCCCAAGCGAAAGATCTTCCTGATCGCCACGGAGGAATCCGGCGACCGGCTCGGCAGCGCCTTGATGAAGGTGCTGCGCCAGCGCCTCGGCGACGGCGTGCAGTTCGAAGGCGTCGGCGGCCGCACCATGGCGCGCGAGGGGCTCGAGACGCTGTTCCCGATCGAGGAGCTGTCGATCGTCGGTTTCGCCGCGGTGGTGCAGCAATTGCCGAAGATCCTGCGCTTGATCCGCGAGACCGCGGACGCCGTGCTGGAGGCCGTGCCCGACGCGCTCGTCATCATCGACAGCCCCGATTTCACCCATCGCGTCGCGCGCCGCGTGCGGGCGCGCAATCCTGCGATCCCGATCGTCGACTACGTCTCGCCGCAGCTCTGGGCCTGGCGGCCGGGACGGGCGCGGACCATGCTCGGCTATGTCGATCACGTCCTCGGCCTGTTGCCGTTCGAGCCGGAGGAATACCGCAAGCTCGGCGGGCCGCCATGCAGCTATGTCGGCCATCCCTTGATCGAGCAATTGGGGTCGCTGCGGCCGAATGCGGAGGAGCAGAAGCGCCGCAACAGTGAGCTGCCGGTGCTGCTGGTGCTGCCCGGCAGCCGGCGCAGCGAGATCCGGCATCATATCGAGGTGTTTGGCGCGGCGCTCGGCCGGTTGCAGGCGGAGGGGCGCGCGTTCGAACTGATGCTGCCGACCATGCCGCATCTCGAAGCCACCGTCCGCGAAGGCATCGCCAGTTGGCCGGTCAAGCCGCAGATCGTGATCGGCGAGGCCGAGAAGCGCGCCGCCTTCCGGATCGCGCACGCCGCGCTGGCGAAATCCGGCACGGTGACGCTGGAACTGGCGCTATCGGGCATTCCGATGGTGACGGCCTATCGCGTCGGCGCCATCGAGGCCTTCATCCTGCGCCGCGCGATCCGCGTCTCCTCGGTGATCCTTGCCAATCTCGTGATCGGTGAGGATGTCATTCCGGAGTTTTTGCAGGAAGACTGCACGCCGGAGAAGCTCGCGCCGGCGCTGTCAGAGGTGCTCACGGACAGCGATATGCGCCGCCGGCAGGTCGAAGCCTTCGCCCGTCTCGACACCATCATGTCCACAGGCAACAAAGCGCCGAGCGTGCTCGCCGCCGACATCGTGCTGGCGACCATGCGTAAGGGGCGGCGGTAGACGACGGCCTTGTAGGGTGGGCAAAGCGAAGGCGTGCCCACCGTGCCTTTCTCGGTGGCGGAGAGAAGGTGGGCACGCTTTTGCTTTGCCTACCCTACGATACTCTTCCGGATCACGCTCTAACCCAAGCCGCCGTCGACCTGAAAACACTGACGCGTGATGCGCTGGCTCTCATCGGAGGCGAGATACAGCGCCATGTTGGCGATGTCGTCGGGCGTCACTGCATCGGGAATGGCCTGACGCGTGCGAATCTCGGCGATGGTCTGCTCGTCGGGATACCACAGCCGGCGCTGGCGTTCGGTGATCACCATGCCAGGCGCAATGGCGTTGACGCGGATGCGGTCGGGACCGACCAGCCGCGCCAGTGAGTTGGTGAAGCCGACGATCGCCGCCTTTGCCGCGGCGTAGACCGGCAGCGCCGGCCCGCCGCGCATCCAGGCGATCGACGACATGTTGATGATCGAGCCGCCGCCGCGCGCCTGCATCTGCGGCACGACGGCTTGTGCGGCGAAGAAGACGTGCTTGAGGTTGACGCCGATCATCCAGTCGAACTCGGATGGCGTCACCTCGGCCAGCACCTGGCGCTGGTCGTTGGCGGCGTTGTTGACGAGGACCGCGGCATCGCCGAGCGATCCGCGGACCTGCGCGATCGCGGCGCGCAAGGCGTCGATGTCCAGGAGGTCGCAGCGCACGAAAAGTGGTGCCGCGCCGGACGCGGCCGCGACCTCCTCAACCAGCGATCCGCCGGCCGCTTCGTCGATATCGAGGAACGCGACGCGGGCACCCTGGGCGGCGAAGGCGCGCACGAAGGCGGCACCGATGCCGCTGGCGCCACCGGTGATCAGCACCACGCGGTCCGCGAGGCCGGCATAGCTCGTCTGGGTCATGCGATCAGTCGCTCCGTCTCGGGGTCGAACAGGCAGATGCGGCGGGTGTCGAGCGCGAACGGCGCCACGGCGCCCGGCGTGGGGCGGATGTCGGGCGAGATGCGCGCCTGCGCGGGCTCGCCGCCAAGCCGCAGCAGGACGATCGTCTCGGCCCCGGTGGGCTCGACCATCTCGACCGGCGCGGTGACGACGACCGGTGTGCCGGTACTACCGGAGAACACGCGGTCCCCCTCGGCGATGCATTCCGGCCTGATCCCGAGCACCACCTCGCGGCCGACATAGGACGCCGCGGCATCGTAACCCTGGAGGCGGAGACGGACCTCGTCCGGGCGTCCCGCGCCGATCACGACCACCGGCCCGTCGGCGTCGGCATCGAGCCGTGCGGGCATCGTGTTCATGGGCGGCGAGCCCATGAAGCGGGCGACGAACAGATTGGCGGGATAACGATACACGGTATCGGGGTCGGCAAACTGCTGCACCACGCCCCGATGCATCACCGCGATCCGGGTCGCCATCGTCATTGCCTCGATCTGGTCGTGGGTGACATAGACGATGGTGGCGCCGATGCGCTGGTGCAGGCGCTTGATCTCCATCCGCATCTCCACGCGCAGTTTTGCGTCGAGATTGGAGAGCGGCTCGTCGAACAGGAAGAGCAGGGGATCGCGCACCAGCGCCCGGCCCATCGCCACGCGCTGACGCTGGCCGCCGGAGAGCTGCGACGGCTTGCGGCCGAGCAGGGGTTCGATCTGGAGCAGGCGAGCCACATTCGCCAGTGCCTTCTCCTGCTCGGCCTTCGGCACATGCCGGCATTCCATGCCGAAGGTGATGTTCTGGCGCACCGTCATGGACGGATAGAGCGCGTAGGACTGGAACACCATGGCGATGTCGCGGTCTTTGGGCGGGACGTCGTTGACGACGCGTCCGCCGATCTCGATCGTCCCCGCGCTCGGGCGATCGAGACCGGCCACGATGTTGAGCAGCGTGGACTTGCCGCAGCCGGACGGCCCCACCAGCACGGTGAACTCGCCGCTCTCGATATCGAGATCGATGCCCTTCAGCACCTCCAGATTGGCGTAGCGCTTGGACAAGGCACGGATGCTCAGCGCTGCCATGACGGCTCCATCATTTCACGGCTCCGGCGGTCAGGCCGCGTACGAAGTACTTGCCGCCGATCAGATAGATCAGCAGGGTCGGCAGAGCGGCGATCATCACCGCGGCGCTTTGCACGCCATGCTGCGGGATATCGGCGACCGCGGCGGACAGGGCGATCAGCGCGGCGGTGACCGGCTGCTGCTGACCGGTCGTGAATGTCACGCCGTAGAGAAACTCGTTCCAGATATGCGTGAACTGCCAGATCACGGTGACGACCAGGATAGGCGGCGAGAGCGGCAGGATGATGCGCCAGAAAATACGAAAGAACCCGGCGCCATCGATTCGCGCGGCTCTGATCAACTCCTGCGGGATGGCAGTGTAGTAGTTGCGGCAGAACAAGGTGGTGAAGGAAAGCCCCTGGATCGTGTGGATCACGACCAGGCCCGTCAGCGTGTTCATCAGGCCGGTATCGCGCAGCACGATGGTCCAGGGCAGCAAACGCATCTGCTGCGGAAGGAAGATGCCGAGCGTGACGATACCGTAAATCCAGCTGTCGCCGCGAAAGCGCCAGAGCGAAACCGCGTAACCGGCGATCGCACCAAGCAGGGTGGAGAAGATCGTCGCGGGAACGGTCACGAGCGCGGAGTTCAGCACGTATGGCCGGATGCCGGCGCACGTCTCGGCGACGCAGAAGCCGCTCCAGGCGGTGGCGTAATTGCTCCAGGCCAGATGTTGCGGCCAGCCGATCATCGACCCCTGCGCGATCTCCTCGTTGCTGCGGAGCGAATTCAGCACGACAACAGCCAGTGGCGCGAGCCATGCTACCGCGATCAAGAAAACGACGAGATAGATCAAAATCCGGCTTGGTGCGAAGGTTCGGTCACGCATGGTTCGCCCGCCGCCGCTGGACATATCGCCACGCTGCATAGGGCAGCAGCACCGCGAGAAGAATGAGCAGCATGAGCACTGCCGCCGCCGCTCCTCGTCCGAGCAGGCTGCGCTGGAACATTAGGTCATAGACGACAAGCGCTGGAAGCTGCGTCGCGATTCCAGGCCCGCCATTGGTGAGCGCGCGGACGAGGTCGAAGGTCGAAATCGCGAACTGCAGCTGGATGACGATGACGGTGATGGTGATCGGCCACAGCGTCGGCAGGATGACGCGGCGGTACATCCGGATCGGTCCGGCGCCGTCGATCTGCGCGGCCTTGATCAGGTCGGCATCGACGGAACGGAGGCCGGCGAGGAAGAGCGCCATGGCAAAGCCCGAGGATTGCCAGATCGCAGCGATGACAATGGTCCAGATGGCCATGTCGCGGTCGATCAGCCAGTCGAACCGGAAGGAAGTCCAGCCGAGGTCGTGGACCAGCTTCTGGATTCCAAGGCCGGGGTTGAGCAGCCAGCTCCAGACCGTGCCCGTGACCACGAACGACACCGCCAGGGGGTACAGGAAGATGGATCGCAGCAGGTTCTCGCCGCGAATGCGCTGATCGAGCAGGATCGCAAGCATGAGGCCGGTCGCCAGACTCAGCAACACGAAGGCGCTGCCAAAGAGCAGCAGATTGTCGAGGGCGATCTGCCAGTTTCGCGATGCCGCAACCGCGGAATAGTTGCGCAAACCCACCCAGCCCGAGACCGGGACCAGAGTGGATGGCGTGAACGATATCCAGATCGTCCACAGCGAAAACGCAATGAGGTGCGCAGCCGACAACAGCAGCGGCACCCAGATCGTCAGAACTTCGGGCAGCCGGCGCACCACGTCAGAGGCCGCCGGCCGGCCCAGTCCTGTCGAGACGACGTTGGTCAACGTGCGCCCTCGACGGCCTCGGCGAGGCGTGTGGCCGCCTGCTCCGGCTTGATCGTCTTGTTCTTCACGTACTCCGTGATCACATCGATCATCGCCGCGGTCATCCCGTTTTCCTGCGCCATATTGTGCGCGAGGCTGAGGACCGCCTGATTGCTGGCGATGGCATCTTTCAGAGCAGCTGCGGTCCGCCGCTGACCGTCCGACCAGCCTTCGCCGGACAGATCGACATCGGTGCGCACGGGGATCGATCCCGTGATCTGCGAATACATCGTCTGGATCGCGGGATCCATGACGAGCTGGGCCATCAGCGTCTGGCCGGCTTGTAGGTCGGGCTCCTTGCGCTGCCAGAATATGAAGGCATCGGCATTCAACAGGAAGACCGGCTTGGCGTTGTCGCTGGGGCCTGGCGCGATGATGAAGTCCTCGAGCTTGAAACCGGCATTGCGCAATACGCCCTGCGCCCAACCGCCCATGATCATCATGCCCATGTCGCCGTCGATGAAGCGCTTCAGGTTGGTCGAAAAGTGTTGGGCGCCGACGTTGGGGTCCATCCAGTCGGCGATCTTGCGCACCTGTGCGAACGCGGCCTTGATCTCGGGACCCTCCAGAGTTTTCTTCTCGAGATTCATGATGGCCGCGCGGTATGCGATGGGACTGATGCCCGCCAGAGCGGCCTCGAATTTCTGCCCATCGTCGGGGCGGGTGCCGCCATTGGCAACGGGATATGCGACGCCGCCTGATTTCATCTTTTCGGCGAGATCATTGAAGTCGGCCCAGGTGACCGGGATCTTGTCGGCCTTGGCCTTGTCCATCGCGCGCCTGGAGAGGAACAGCATGTTGGTGCTGTAGATCTGCAACGGCAGCGCGATCCACTTGCCGCCCGGCTTGTGCAATTTCGCGAGGTCTGGCGCGACGACCTTCTCGTAACCTGCAGCAGCGACGACAGCGTCGAGATCGACGGTCGGGGCGATCTTCGACCAGGCCGCGATCTCGGGGCCCTTGAGCTGCGAGCATGCCGGCGGATCGCCGGCAATGATCTGAGCGCGCAGCTTGTTCATCATCTCGGTGGTGAACCCGGGGACGGGCGAGTGCTGCCAGACCCCGCCTTTCTCCTCGAATTTCTTGCCGAGCGCGGTGATCGCCGCGCCGTCGCTGCCTGCGGACCATTGCGAGATCGCGGTCAAACGCGGCTTGACCGCGCCTTGCGCGCGGGCAAATGCCGGCAGCGCGAGCGCGGCAGCAGACCCAGCGAGCAGACGGCGCCTTGTTGTTGTGATCGGCATGGCAAGTTCCTCCCGGTGTGAACTCTCTTGCGCGACAGCCGCGCAGCTTCAGGGCATCTCAGGCGGCCTCCGTCGATGCGGCCGGCATACCGCCGCGGCAAGCGAGGCAGAAGGCAGCGAACGCCAGCGCGGCCCTGGGATCATTGCCATTCGAGGGCGGCACGAAAGCGAGCGACACCTGCGCATGCTCAGGGCCGCCGAGCAGGCTGGCGTCGACGCCGTCGACCAGCGCCTTTCGATCGTCCTCCGCAAGGAGCGACGGCCAGCCACTGATTGCAACGCCGCGGCATGGCTTGACGTTCAGCGTGTTGCCGATCGCGAGCCCGAGCCGGAACAGCCGCCGCCGCAGTTCCTGGCGCGCGCGCGCCGAGAGCGGGACCGCGGTCACCCAATCGCTGCCTAGCTGAAGCAGTTCGGCCTCGGAAACACCAAGGAGCTCGGCCAGGGCGGGAAGCGACGTATAGGCTTCGACGCAACCGTGATGGCCGCAGCGGCAACGCGGTCCGTCGGTGCCGAACACCATGTGGCCGAGTTCGACCGGCTGGAGTGCATCGGCCTCGGTCGGATCGTCCACCCAGGTGCCTGCGACGCCCTGGCCGACGAAGACGAAGAGATGCGCGCCGCTGAACGGATAGTTCTCCCTGCGGCAGCGGTGAAAGGTGGCGTGTGCGACGACCGAATTGGTGAACTCCACCGGCACGCCGGCAAACATTTGGGCGAGCATGGCGCCGATGCGCGCGATGTCGCAGGGGATGATCGGATTGGTCGATATGCTCAGTCGGCCGAGGCCCGGAATGGAGACGCCGATCTGCGCAAGCGCGATGCGGCGGCGCCGCGTCCAGTCGCGCAGCAATGTCAGCGCCTCGCGAAACACCCGGCCGACAGACTCGGCTGTGGGCTTTGCCGGTAGCGCCACACGCTCCGTATAGTGCAACTCGCCCGACAAGGTCCCAACGCCGACGCTGAGCCACTGGCCGGTCAGCTCGACGGCCGCAAGCGCCACCGAACCATCGAGCGACACCAGGCCCGTCGGGCCGCCGACGTAAGGGGCAGGGCGCCGCACCTCCTCGATCAGGCCTTCGGCCTTCAGATCAAACAGGATGCGCGACAGGCTCGCTTCCGACAGGCGCACGGCCTTGGCCAGAGGCGGGCGAAACGAACCGCCCGACTGAAGCAGATGAGTCAAAATGGCAGCCCGCGTCTGCCGCCGACTTCTCGGCTGCTCCGGCATTTCCATCCCTGTCGTCATTCTTACTTAGTGTAAGAATTTGCGCGCGGAGCGTTTCAACTGTCAAGCGTTTGCGGGGGAGAGGCACCGACTTGTTGTTGTGCGCGGCAACAAGATTGATGAGCGCAACCTGCATTCGCAGAGCAGCGACACCACTCAGGAGAGACGGGCGACGTCGACGACGATCCGGTTGCGATTGTCCGGGTCGACCAGGACTGGCAACTCGCCCCCGACGGCGGTGCGGCTTTCGCGGCGGCTTGAACTGCTGAATGACATGCGCGTGACTGCTTCCCAACCCGGCCCGCCGCTCGGGTCGCTCACCGAGACCGTAATGTCCCACGTCCCGCCCGGCGCGCTGCTCGGTTGCACCTCGTGCGCGGTTAACACCTTCGCCGTGGTCGGGACTAAACCCAGGGCTCCAGCGCCGCCGGCGAGCGCAATCTCCATCTGCTGAGGCGTCAGGCCATTGACCAGACCGGGCGACGATGCCGAGTGCTCCACCTCGCGCCAGATGCCGGGAAACGGCCGGCGGCTTGGCGTGTCGGCCTGCTGCTCGCCGCGCAAATGCTCCGCGAGCCGTTCGGACGCGTCTCGCTCGGTCGGCACCAAATCCCATTCGATCCTGAACCGTGTGGGATCAGCGAGGTCCAGGGTGACCGGAAGCACCGTCCCGGGGCGCGGCCATTTCGGCTTGGGAACGTCGTAAGCGCTGTACCGCACGGCGGTCGCCGCGACGCGCTCCGCGGTGACGACCCCGTCAATGTCGCACCGGGGATAAAGCACCATCTCGCCGGCCGCATCGGGGAACGGCGAACAGGCCGCGACCTGCAGCCATCCGTCCACCGGGTTCGTGATCCGCATCGGCTCGCCCTGCGCTATGCTCGCTGTTCCCGGTATCCTGCCAAACAAAAACGGCGCCATCGTGAGATGGCGCCGTTTCGAAAGCCGTGCTGGCTGAAGACTTACTTGCGATCCTTGATCGCCACGTAGTCGCGGCGGGTGACGCCGGTGTAGAGCTGGCGCGGACGACCAATCTTCTGCTGCGGATCCTCGATCATCTCGCTCCACTGGCTGATCCAGCCGACGGTGCGGGCGACCGCGAACAGCACGGTGAACATCGAGACCGGGAAGCCCATCGCCTTCAGCGTGATGCCCGAATAGAAGTCGACGTTCGGGTACAGCTTGCGGTCGATGAAGTACTGGTCGCTGAGCGCGATCTTCTCGAGCTCCATCGCCACCTTCAGCATCGGATCGTCGCCATGGCCGGTCTCCTTGAGCACGGCGTGACACATCTTCTGCATGATCTTGGCGCGCGGATCGTAGTTCTTGTAGACGCGATGACCGAAGCCCATCAGGCGGACTTCGCTGTTCTTGTCCTTCACCTTGGCGATGAATTCCGGAATCTTGTCGACCGAACCGATCTCGGCGAGCATCGCGAGCGCGGCTTCGTTGGCGCCGCCGTGGGCCGGGCCCCAGAGGCAGGCGATGCCGGCGGCGATGCAGGCGAACGGGTTGGCGCCGGAGGAGCCGGCGATGCGCACCGTCGAGGTCGAGGCGTTCTGCTCGTGGTCGGCGTGCAGGATGAAGATCTTGTCCAGCGCGTCAGCCAGCACCGGATTGATCTTGTACTCCTCGCACGGCACGGCGAAGCACATGTGCAGGAAGTTCTCGGCGAACTTCAGCGAGTTCTTCGGATACACGAAGGGCTGGCCGATCGTGTACTTGTAGGCCATCGCCGCCAGCGTCGGGATCTTCGCGATCATGCGCATGGAAGCGATCATGCGCTGCTTCGGGTCGTTGATGTCGGTGGAGTCGTGGTAGAACGCGGCGAGCGCGCCGACGGAGGCCACCATGACGGCCATCGGATGGGCGTCGCGGCGGAAGCCCTGGAAGAAGCGGGCCATCTGCTCGTGCACCATCGTGTGATGGATCACGCGGTCGTCGAAATCCTTCTTCTGCGCGGCGGTCGGCAGGTTCCCGTAGAGCAGGAGGTAGCAGGTCTCCAGGAAGTCGCCGTTCTCGGCGAGCTGCTCGATCGGATAGCCGCGGTATTCCAGCACGCCCGCGTCGCCGTCGATATAGGTGATCTTGGACTGGCAGCTCGCGGTCGAGGTGAAGCCCGGGTCATAGGTGAACAGGCCCGACTGGCCGTAGAGCTTGCCGATATCGATGACATCAGGCCCGACGCTGCCGCTGTGGATCGGGAGATCGTAGTTCTTGTTTCCGACCGTCAGCGTGGCGGTCTTATTGCTTGCTTTTGCGTCCATCGTAGGTCCCCGATGTATGGTGAAACGGGCCGGACCCGGAAGGCCCCAATAACATGGTGGGGCAGGCCGGATGTTCCAGAAGGTACGGGGGAGATGGGTATATTATTGCTGTGTGCGCTGCAAGATGGCGCCGCGCATGCTCGACTTACGTCTAGCCTGGTCCTTGCCTAGTCCTTGGCCTGATCCTTAAGCCGACCCAAACTTTCCTGGCGTCCCAGCACGTCCAAAACCTCAAATATACCAGGCGACGTGGTCCGTCCGGTCAGCGCCGCCCGCAGCGGCTGGGCGACCGCGCCAAGCTTGAGACTATTTTCCTCGGCAAAGGCGCGCAGCGCGGCTTCCGTCGTGGCGCCGCTCCATGTCTCGACATTCTCCAGCGCGGAATGAAGCTGGCCGATCAGCTTGCGGTTGTCGGGCGTCAGCAGCGCCTGCGCCTTGGGATCGAGCTCCAGGGGCCGGTCGGCGAAGATGAAATAGGCGCTGTCGATCAGCTCGATCAGCGTCTTGGCGCGCTCCTTCAGGGCCGGCATGGCCTTGAGAAGCTGCGCGCGCGTGGTGTCGTTTAACTTGGCCTTAAGCTCGTCGCGGCTGGGCACGACGTGGTCCAGCACATCCTCGAACATCTTCACGAGTGATTGATCGTCGGCGTGGCGGATGTAATGGCCGTTGAGGTTTTCGAGCTTGGCGAAGTCGAAGCGAGCGGCGGCGCGGCCTACGCTCGAGAGGTCGAACGCCGCGATCATCTCCTCGGTCGAGAAGATCTCCTGGTCGCCATGGCTCCAGCCGAGCCGCACGAGGTAGTTGCGGAGTGCGGCCGGCAGGTACCCCATGGCGCGGTAGGCGTCGACGCCGAGCGCGCCGTGGCGCTTCGACAGCTTCGAGCCGTCCGGGCCGTGGATCAGGGGGATGTGGGACATGCTCGGCAGCGCCCAGCCCATCGCATCATGGATCTGCTTCTGGCGGGCGGCGTTGATCAGATGGTCGTCGCCGCGGATGACGTGGGTGACGCCCATGTCGTGGTCGTCCACGACCACCGCGAGCATGTAGGTCGGGTTGCCATCGCCGCGCAAAAGGACGAGGTCGTCGAGGTTCTCGTTCTGCCAGACCACGCGGCCCTGGACCTGGTCCTCGATCACGGTCTCGCCGGTCTGCGGCGCGCGCAGGCGAATGGTGGGCTTGACGTCGCTCGGTGCCGTGGCCGGGTCGCGGTCCCGCCACATGCCGTCATAGAGGCGAGTGCGGCCCTCCGCGCGCGCCTTCTCACGCATGGCGGTGAGCTCCTCGGCGGTGGCGTAGCAGCGATAGGCCTTGCCGTCGGCAAGCAGCTGCTCGGCGACCTCGCGGTGGCGGGCGGCGCGGCTGAACTGGTAGATGACGTCGCCGTCCCAGCCGAGCTCGAGCCATTTCAACCCGTCGAGGATGGCGCCGATCGCCGCCTCCGTAGAGCGCTCCCGGTCGGTGTCCTCGATCCGGAGCAGCATCTTGCCGCCATGCTTCTTCGCATAGAGCCAGTTGAACAGCGCCGTGCGGGCACCCCCGATATGGAGGAAGCCGGTCGGCGAGGGAGCAAAGCGGGTGACGACGGAATCGGTCATTCTTGGCAGGGCCTATGCATTGGAAGCGGTGGTGTATAGCAGGACCGGAGCATAACTAAAGCCCACGGCGGACCTGCCAGGCCTTGCTTATGCTCTTGGCTCAGCCTCGCGAATTTGGCAGAAGGACCGCTGATTTCCCTACAGGATTTTCGTAATGACAGAACCGGTGGCAGCTGAGGTTGGGCGCGATTTCATTCGTGACATCATCCAGGCCGACCTCGATCAGGCCAAATACAGGGAGATCGTGACCCGGTTCCCGCCGGAGCCGAACGGCTACCTGCATATCGGCCACGCCAAGTCGATCGCGCTCAATTTCGGCATCGCCCAGGAGTTTCCGGGTCGCTGCCATCTGCGTTTCGACGACACCAATCCGGTCAAGGAAGAGCAGGAATATATCGATTCCATCCAGGCCGACGTGCACTGGCTCGGCTTCGACTGGGGCAAGAACCTGTTCTTTGCCTCGGATTATTTCGACCGCCTGTACGAATGGGCGGAGACGCTGATCCGCGACGGGCTCGCCTATGTCGACGACCAGACCCAGGAGGAGATCCGCACCTCCCGCGGCACGCTGACCGAGCCCGGCAAGAACTCGCCATTCCGCGACCGCAGCGTGGATGAGAACCTCGACCTGTTCCGCCGCATGAAGGCGGGCGAATTCCCCAACGGCGCGCGCGTGCTGCGGGCCAAGATCGACATGGCCGCGGGCAACATCAATCTGCGCGATCCCGTGCTGTACCGCATCCTGCATGCGCATCATCCGCGCACCGGCAACGCATGGTGCATCTATCCGAGCTACGACTATGCCCACGGCCAGTCGGACGCGATCGAGGGCATCACGCACTCGATCTGCACGCTGGAGTTCGAGGACCACCGGCCGCTCTACGACTGGTTCATCGAGAAGCTGCCGGTGCCGTCGAAGCCGCACCAGTACGAGTTCGCGCGGCTGAACCTGACCTACACGCTGCTCTCGAAGCGCGTGCTGACCCAGCTCGTGCGCGAGGGCCATGTCGCGGGTTGGGACGATCCGCGCATGCCGACCATGGCGGGCATGCGCCGTCGCGGTGTGCCGCCGGCGGCGCTGCGTGAATTCGTCAAGCGCATCGGCGTCGCCAAGGCCAACAGCGTGGTCGATGTCGGCATGCTCGAATTCTGCATCCGCGAGGAGCTGAACCGCACCGCGCAGCGTCGCATGGCGGTGCTGAAGCCGCTCAAGGTCGTGATCGAGAACTATCCGGAAGGGCAGACCGAGGAGCTCGAGGCGATCAACCATCCGGACGATCCCTCCGCCGGCACGCGGAAGATCACGTTCGGCCGCGAGCTCTATATCGAGCAGGACGACTTCATGGAGAACCCTCCCAAGAAGTTCTTCCGCCTGTCGCCCGGCAACGAGGTCCGGCTGCGCTACGCCTATTTCGTCAAATGCACCGGCGTGATCAAGAACGAGAGCGGCGAGGTGGTGGAGCTGCGCTGCACCTACGATCCCGCGACCAGGGGCGGCAATGCGCCCGACGGCCGCAAGGTCAAGGCGACCATGCACTGGCTGTCGGCGGCAGCGTCGAAGCCGGCGGAGATCCGCATCTACAACCAGCTGTTCGCGAACCCGAGCCCGGACGCCTCGAACTTTGCCGCCGATCTCAATCCGCAGTCGCTGGAGATTCTCAGCAATGCCCGAGTCGAGGCATCGGTCGCGGAGAGCAATTCCACCGAGCCGATGCAGTTCGAGCGCCAGGGATATTTCGTGCGCGACAAGGACTCGACGCCCGGCAAGCCGGTGTTT
This sequence comes from Bradyrhizobium sp. 1200_D9_N1_1, assembly GCF_052075915.1. NCBI lineage: Bacteria > Pseudomonadati > Pseudomonadota > Alphaproteobacteria > Hyphomicrobiales > Nitrobacteraceae > Bradyrhizobium > Bradyrhizobium sp. 1200_D9_N1_1. The sequence continues at coordinate 4,617,723 of NZ_CP197226.1, forward strand.
TCACGCACCATCGGCCTGCGCGACACGTTCGCGAAGGAAGTCGCGAAAGGTTGAGGCACTCATGAGCAGTGAGGCCGACGCCATCGTTTCCGCCATCATCGCGAAATGGTGCGCCGGCTTCGCAAATCTCGATGCGGCCGCGCTGTCGTCGCTGTATGCCAAGAGCGCGTTCTTCTTCGGCTCTAACCCGAAGCTCTATCGGGGCAGGGACGGCGTTGCCGATTACTTCAATGGCCTGCCGCGATGGCGCAAGCCGAGTGCTGCGTTTTCCGAGGTGCAGGCCGCGCAGGCCGGTCCTGATATCATCAACATGGCCGCGATCGTGTCGTTCGATTTCGCGGGCGAACGCCCGGAACTCGTCGTCAAGATGAGCTGGGTCATCACGCGCGAGGACGCCGACTGGAAGATCGTCAATCACCACGCCTCGTCGAGGGTCCCGATGATCTAGCAGCGGAGGGCTCCGCCCGTTCCGCCAGGTGCGCGGTCGCCGCCCGCTAGATGTCGTAGTAGAGATGGAACTCGTAGGGATGAGGTCGCAGGCGGATCGGGTCGACCTCCTTCTTGCGCTTGTAGTCGAGCCAGGTTTCGATCACGTCGGCGGTGAAGACGTCGCCGCGTAGCAGGAATGCGTGATCGCGCTCGAGCGCGTCGAGCGCCTGGTCCAGCGATCCTGGCGTGGACTTCACCTCCTTCGCCTCAGTAGGCGGGAGGTCGTAGAGATTCTTGTCGATCGGGCTGCCGGGGTCGATCTGCTTGTCGATACCGTCGAGGCCAGCCATCAGCATTGCCGCGAAGGCCAGGTAGGGATTGCAGGACGGATCCGGCGAACGAAACTCGACGCGCTTGGCGCGCGGATTCGGCGAATACATTGGAATCCGGCAGCAGGCGGAGCGATTGCGCTGGGAGTAGACGAGGTTGATCGGAGCTTCATAGCCCGGCACCAGACGCCGATAGGAATTCGTCGTGGGGGCGCAAAGCCCGCACAACGCCCAGGCGTGGCTCAATAGCCCGCCGATATAGTAGCGGCCGAGCTGGCTCAACTCGGCGTAGTCACCTTTGTCGTAGAACAGATTGGTCTCACCCTTCCAGAGCGATTGGTGAACGTGCATGCCCGAAGCGTTGTCCTCGAACAGCGGCTTCGGCATGAATGTCGCGGTCTTGCCGTGCTGATGCGCGGTGTTCTTCACCACGTATTTGTAGATCATCAGGTTGTCGGCCATCCGGGTGAGGGTGGTGAAGCGCATGTCGATCTCGTTTTGGCCGCCGGTTGCGACTTCATGGTGATGGGCCTCGATCTGGATCCCCAGAGATTCCATTGTCAGCACCATTTCGGTGCGTAGCGCCTGCATGCTGTCGGTCGGGGGAACGGGAAAGTATCCCTCCTTCGGGCGCGGTTTGTGGCCGAGGTTCGGCCCTTCCTCAGAGCCGGTGTTCCAGCTGCCTTCGCTGGAGTCGACTGCGTGCATGGCGTAGTTGATGCCCTGTGCGTAGCGCACCTCGTCGAAGACGAAGAACTCCGCTTCCGGGCCGAAATAGCTCGTATCGGCGCGCCCGGTGCCCTTAAGGTGGATTTCGGCTTTCTGGGCGATGTAGCGGGCATCCCGGCTGTAGGACTGGCCGGTCACGGGGTCGCGGATGTTGCAGATGAGAACCAGCGTTTTGGCCGGACTATAGGGGTCGACGAATGCCGTCGTCGGATCGGCGACGACCAGCATGTCGCTTTCCTGGATCTCCTGGAAGCCTCGGATCGATGAGCCATCGAATCCAATGCCCTCATTGAGTGCATCGGCATTCACCGCGCTCGGGGGGACGGAAAAATGTTGCCACACCCCCGGCAGGTCGGTGAACCGCAAATCGATCATCTGGACTTTCTCGTCCGTGATCGCCTTCACGAGGTCTTCGGCTGTCGTACATTTCGCAACCATGGCTTCGCTCCCAGGTCAGCGTCCCGAGATCGCGTAGCCGTTCGGCCGCAACCTGGCGGCTCGCGACGGACTGTGGTCCACGTTCGGCGTTGTCGCCGCAGTCAGGCAAGCTTCGCGCGACGGCAGTCAGCTTTGATGTGGCCCGCGCATCAGCTTCATCGCGTCTTCGATGTGCCGCCAGGTTTTTGCCAATTCGAGCTCGCCCTTCTGCTCGAGGTCGATGGCGTTTTGAGCGGCCTCCGCAATGGCCTTCGGGCCATGGGCTTCCAGCAACTGCCGCGCATAATCGTGGATTTCCATTTCTCGCATGGCGTCATCTCCCTCTTGTTCTGGGCGCGAACCGGGTGGGCCGAGAACGGCAGACATTGACACCTGTCAAGCGCCGATAGTCTGCATCCTGGTGCGCCGCACTTGCAAGGGCCCTTTCCGGGGCATGGGCGGCCGGACGGGGCGCCGGCTCCTGGTCGCGGCAACACAGCGCAGGTCGGAGGGATGATTCTTCATCGGCGCGCCCCCACATCAATACGAGAAGGGAGGTGAGCATCATGCGCATCCAACATTGGCAAGACGCTGGTAGCCTGTTGGTGGGCGTGTGGCTGGTCCTGTCGTCCTTGGTCCTCGGCTTATCCGGGGCTGCTGTCTGGATCACCATCGCACTCGGGCTCGGCGTCATGCTGTTTGCCGTGGAGGCCTTTGTCGTCCCGTCCTACCTGGAAGAGTGGGGCGAAATGCTGCTGGGCTTGGCTCTGGTGCTGGCGCCTTGGTCCATTGGCTATGAGCCGGTATCGGCCACGGTCAGCAGCGTATTGTCGGGCCTATTGGTGATCTTGCTCGCTGCTTGGGAATTGATAACCGATCGCGACTTCAGCACCTGGTGGCACGATCACTGGCCTCACCGCGCCGGCTGAGACGAGAGGTTGCCGGCTTCTCTCCGACCGCCATCGGCTGGCGGCCGGAGGAGAGGTGGTTACGTTACAATGCGGCTCTGGGCTCGATCGGTTGCCAGATGCTGATCTTGCGAGTCTCCGGCATCAGGAAGACCGCAAGCACGAAGCACACCGCAGGCACCGCAATCGGGTAGATCAGCGCGTAGCCGATGCTGCCGGTCGCGGCGAATGCCGCCGAGGTGATGAACGGCACTAATCCGCCACCCCAACCGTTGCCGATGTGGTACGGCACGGAGACCGACGTGTACCTGATCCTGGCGGGGAAGAATTCCGCCAGAAACGCGCCGACCGGCCCGTACACCATCCCGACGTAGCAAACCAGGATGAAGATAATGAAGATCGCGGTCGGATAGTTGATGTTGCCGGGCTGCGTGACCGTTCCCAGCCACAGATAGAGCGGATAGTACGTGATCGCAGCGAGCAGCATGCCGCCCAGGATCACCGGCTTGCGGCCGATCTGATCCGACAGCCAGCCGAAGAAGATCAGGCTCGGCGTTGCGATCAGCAGCGCGGCTCCCACGATGTAGGCCGAGGTCAGCGCATCCACCTTGGAGACCTGCTGCAGGAAGTACAGCGCCCAGAACTGGCCGCTGTACCAGACCACGCCCTGTCCGATCAGGACCACGATCGCGATCCCGATGTATTTGATGTTGGAGCTGAGGAAGGCCTCCTTCCACGGGTTCGTCGTCATTTGGCCGCGGGCCCTGATCTCCTGGAAGATCGGCGTCTCCTGGAGCTGGAGCCGAATGTAGATCGCGATGGCCACCAGCAGGAAAGACACCAGGAACGGAACGCGCCAGGCCCATTCGTCGAAGACCTGATTGCCGAACCAGGTCCGTGTCAGGACGATCACGGCCAGCGACACCACGATGCCGAGAGTCGGAGAGGTCTGTAGCCAGCCGGTGTAGTAGCCGCGCTTGTCGTCCGGCACATGCTCCGCGACATAGGTGATGGCGCCGCCATATTCGCCGCCCAGGCACAGACCCTGGATCATGCGCAAGCCGAACAGAACGAACGCCGCCGTTAGACCGATGGACTGGTAGGTCGGGATCAACCCGATTGCTCCCGTACCCAGTCCCATTCCGCTCAGCGTGATGAGGAATGTATATTTTCGTCCGACCCTGTCACCCATCCATCCAAAGAGGAAGGCTCCCAGGGGGCGGATCAGGAAGCCCGCAGTGAACAGAGCGATGGTGCTGAGGAGGGCTGCAACCGGGTGGGATTGCTCGAAGAACTTGACCGACAGAACGGCGGCCAGGCTGCCAAAGATATAGAAATCATACCATTCGATGACGTTTCCCACCGATGCAGCAACGATCACGCGGCGGAAATCGTGCGGTACTTGAACTGCCATGTGCTGCTCCTATCAAATTCAAACCCACTCCTCGCGCATTTCAGCGCCAGTTCGCTCGCGGAGTGCGTTTGGTGTGCGACGCTACAGGCGAGAATTGCGAGTTGCGTCCGCAACGCCTGGTCTCAGAGGAACCTTGAACCACCTGAGAAGAGCTTCGGCGGCCTTCGGTACCGCGAGCTGTCACGACCTGGCCCGTCTGTGCGGGGGAGGCGTGGAGAGCAGTTTAATCCTGCCAAGGCCGGCCCCTTATGAGACTTTCGGCTCAATCGACCCGAACCCAGGCTGCCCCGTCCAGAGACAGAACGGTCGCCCATCGCGCCGGGCGGTCGTGTCACGAATGAACGGAAAGGACCTCTCGGGCGTTGTGTGGGTCCCCAACGAGGAGCCCGCCATGCAGAACATTGCAGAGCATATGGAAGTCATCGGTGCCGACGGCGTCCACATCGGCACCGTCGACAAGGTCGAGGGCCATCGGATCAAGCTGACCAAGAAGGACAGCGGCGAGGGCAGCCACAGGGGCCATCATCACTTCATCGACAAGGGCCTCGTCGCCGGCGTCGAGGGCAACAAGGTCCGGCTGTCGGCCAAGGCGGATGTCGCCGTGACGATGGAAGAGGAAAAGTAGGGCTCGATCGAGTTCGTTCCTGATCTGTACCGCTATTCGCCGCCGTGCACGTTCCGGTAGCCTCGGCCTCCGTCGCGTATCGCAAGGTGCAGGGAATGGCGGAGCCGGGCCGGCCAGCACGGTCCCAAGGGATTGCGGGGACCTGGCCCGTTGGCCGGGCTGCTCCGGCCGGCGGGTTTGCGCCGGCGGGCTTTGGCGCCTGGCCCGCACTCGTCGAGGCGCTGCGCGCATGGATGCGCGCGGAGGCCGGCGCCGGGCGGCTGTTGCCGTGGGTGCCGGTCGCCTTCGGCAGCGGCATCGCACTCTACTTTACCGCCGATCACGAGCCGGTGCTGTGGGTCGTTGCCGCGATCGCGGCCGCGCTCATGCTTGGCGCCGTCCTGTTGCGGCGGAGCCGGCTGTTCGCCCCCGCGATCATGATCGCGGCGATTGCGGCCGGTTTTGCCGTGGCGACCTGGAAGACGGCGCGCATTGCTCACACCGTTCTCGCAAAACCGCTCTATTCGGTGGCGTTGTCGGGCTTCGTCGAGACGCGCGACATCCGCGAGCGCACCGACCGTTTCGTGCTGCGTGTCGCCGCGATGGAGGCGCAGCGGAGCGAGGTGAAGCTGGAGCGCGTGCGCCTCTCGGTGCGCAAGGGGACTGCGCCGGAGGTCGGCAGCTTCGTGCAGTTGAAGGCGCGGCTGATGCCGCCGATTTCGCCGGTGCGCCCCGGCAGCTACGATTTCTCGCGCGACATGTTTTTCCAGGGCATCGGCGCCTCCGGCTTCGTGATGGGGGCGATCGCGGCTGCGGTGCCGCCCGATGCCGGTGGCTTGCGGCTGCGCTATGCCGCCTTCATGCAGGGCCTGCGCGATGCGATCGACGCGCGCGTCCGGGCAACGCTCGAAGGCGACAATCGCGCGATCGCGACGGCGCTGCTGACGGGGCGGCGCGACGCGATCACCACGCCCGTCAACGATGCCATGTTCATTTCAGGGCTGGGCCATGTGCTCTCGATCTCCGGTTACCACATGGCGGTGGTCGCCGGCGTCGTGTTCTTCGCGGTCCGCGCGCTGCTCGCTCTGATTCCGGGACTGGCGGTCGGCTTCCCCATCAAGAAATGGTCGGCGGCTGCGGCGCTGGTGGCCGCCGCATTCTATCTGCTGCTCTCGGGCGCGGAGGTCGCGACGCAACGCTCGTTCTTCATGACCGCCGTGGTGCTGATCGCCGTCATGGTCGACCGACGCGCCATCACCTTCCGCACGCTGGCCGTGGCCGCGTTGATCGTGCTCGCGGTCGCGCCCGAAGCGCTGGTGCATCCGAGCTTCCAGATGTCGTTTGCGGCAACGCTGGGGCTGGTTGCGCTGGTGCAGATCGGCATGCCGAACCTGTTCGCTTCGCCCGATCATTCGGCGACCGCGCGCATCGCGATGTGGGGCGGCCGCGAGATCGCGATGCTGTTTCTGGCCTCGCTGATCGCGGGGCTTGCGACCACGCCCTATGCCGCCTTCCACTTCCACCGCGTCACCCCGTTCGGCGTGCTTGCCAACCTCGGGGCGATGCCGGTGGTGTCGGCGCTGGTGATGCCGGCGGGACTGCTCGGATTGCTCGCGGCGCCGTTCGGGCTCGACGGCGTGTTCTGGTGGCTGATGGGGATCGGCATCGACTGGATGGTCGCGGTCTCGCGCTGGGTGGCCGCGCTGCCGGGCGCGGTCGGCCGCATCCCGGCGTTCGGCATTGCGCCGCTGATCGCGGCGAGCCTCGGGATCATCGTGATGGGCCTGCTGCGCACGCCCTTACGCTGGTCAGGCGCGCTGGTGCTGTTGGTCGCGATCCTCTGGGGGCTGGCAGACCGGCAGCCGGATATTCTGATCGCCGGGGACGGCCAGAGTGTCGCGGTGCGGGGCAGGGACGGGCACCTGCAAATGATCCGGGCGAACAAGGACGGCTTTCTGCTGAAGGAGTGGTTGGCTGCCGACGCCGATCCGCGCGATGCCGGTAGTCCCTCGCTCGCCGCCGGCGTGTCGTGCGACGAGGCCGGCTGCGTGACGCCGCTCGCCGACGGGCGCCTGGTCGCGCTGGCCTTGCGCATCGACGCTCTGGCGGATGATTGCAGCCGCGCTGCGCTGGTGGTGACGGCGCGGCCGGCGCCAGCGGATTGTGTGGCGATGGTGGTCGACCGGCAGCGACTCGCCGCGCAAGGCGCGCTCGCGCTGACACGGCGTGGCGACGGCTTTGCGGTTCAGGCGGTGAAAGCGAGAGGCACCGATCGTCCGTGGTCGCCGGCGACCGCCGGCGAGGGCGATTTCAGCGCGAGCCTTGCGCCGCAGGCGGCGGCCCCCCGTAACCGGGACGCGACGCCGTCCGAGGCCGACCTGCAGGCCGAGGATTGAGCGGACGGGCTATAGGTACCAGGCCAGCACGGCTTCGAGCCCGGCACTCCCGATTACCGGCAGGGCCACCATCTGGCTCAGTCCGATTGCGCGGGCCTCCGCGGCTGCGGCCGAGCCGTCGTGCCCGAGATCGTCGTTGAGCGCGGGCATTCCGGTGGCCCAGGCTCCGCCGATGCTGCCGTCGCCCCTGGCGATGGATTTGTCCGCATAGAGCGCGGCAAGGTCTGTCTGCGCGCTGCAATCGCCGGCGCGAAAGACCAGTGCCGAACGGGCCTCGTTCGGCACCCAGATCTCGAAGCGTCGCGCAATCGGCGTCGCCTGTGCGGACAGGAAAGTCAGCACCCAGGTCTGGTCGGTGCCGGTCCGATAGGGCACGCCGACGCCGAGATTGATCCCGACCTCGGCGGCGTCTTCCCAGCGCAGAAAACTCCTGGCGTTGTGCAGGTCCTTGATGATCAGCGGCAGGCCCGCTTTCCAGGTGCGTCCGGGCAGACCGAAGCCGCGGGGAAACCTGGTGTGGCGGGAGTTGAATTCGAACATGTCGGCGGTGCCATAGTAGCCGTCGACGAGCCCCATCTCGTGGGAGCTATCGGGATCATTGTGCCAGAGCTCGATCGCGCCGACATGCGCCTCGTCGTCGCCGCAGAACAGCACCATGACGGCCTGCAAAAACTCGCCTGAAAACACCGGGACCGCCACGCCGCAGGTGAGGCCGGCCGCGAGCGCCTGGTCGGTCCGCTTGAAATAGGAGTTGGCGAATTTAGTGAGGATCACGGGATGGCCGCTGGCCCAGGCCTTGCCGGGAAGGCCCTCGTCGTATCCGAAGCGCAAGTCCTCGCTCACGGCCTTGAACGCAGACAGCCCTTCGCCGTAGAGGCCGCCGCCGAATTCCAGCCGCATACGCGTCCGGTCCGGCACCCAGAGTTCAACGACGCGAATGAAGGTTTTCATCGAACGTGTCCGCCGCCTCAAGCCTTTGACAGCATCGGCGATCTGGCCGCGGAACGGACGTTCAAAATTCAGGCAGGGCCGCGCAAACTTCGTGCGATGGGCAGGTGCGAGCCTGATCTCGGCGGAAGATTCCGGAAGACGCAAATCATACCATCTCGCCGGCCACGGCCGGCGATGGCAATTTCAATCCCGGCCCCGACCTCTGCGCCGGGGGGAGGTACATCAGCCGATCGGCAGGCGTGTGATCGTCGGCCTGTCAGCGATGATCTCCGGCTTGTGTTCACGCTCGCCGGCCGGCTGGGTCACCGGCAATTGCAGCACGGTCGCGCGCTGGCCTTCGACGAGTTGCGTCACGAGTACGTATTTGCCGTCGGGGAATTCGATCGCGTCATGATGGCGATCGGGAATGTGCGGATCGATCTTGCCGAACTTGCCGACGCGGGAGTTGATGGTGCGCGTCCAGATCCAGCGATTGTCGTAGCGGACGTTGTCGGCGAAGGCGAGCTCCGTTCCCGGCAGCAGGCAGACCGCGACGGACATGTCGGCCTCGGAGGCGAAGCCGCGCGTCGAGGTGCCGCGGAAGGTGGTCGTGACGATCGTCTCGCCGACTTGTGCGGGACGCGTCGCGACGGCATGCAGGCTGTAGTCACACATCGGGTGCTCCTCATTCAGGGATAGCGACCCGCGCCTCCTTCGGAGGCACTGGCCTCTATCAGAGTGGAAGCATGTTAGCGTCTTCTTGGTTGTAGGCAAATCTGCGGCTTGGGTCCGCAGGCTGCCATCACAATATCTTTTTCAAATGCCTCAGGAACAAAAACCGCTTCCGTGCATTTGGCGTGCGTCTCCGTCAGCGACCAGCAGGTGCCGACCAGCCCGAATATTGCCAGGCGGGTTGCGACGGCTGCGCGACGGCGTTGCGGGCATTGCGCAATTGCTCGCTCGTCGTCTGCGTTGCCTTGCGGACATGGTGCGACTGTGCGGCGAAGGCTTGCGACGCGGATGCTACGAACAGCGCCACCGTGACGGTGCTCAAAACGATCTTGCGCATTGATTGTCTCCTCGCTCTCCAGGGCCACGAAGCGATGAGGGCTTCGTGCGGCGTGGCGAGGATGTAGCGCTAGCGGGGGGCCGGATAATCTGAGCAAAACCAGAAAGACTATCCAGCCGGAGCGGACAATCGTCCGCTCCAATCGTCAACGCGCGGGTCGCCAACCGGCGGGGCGCGCTTTAGGTGATTGCTTGAGCATGATCTCCGCGCAAGCGCGTCCTGCGCTTGTCGCGAGGGAAAACCGCTGCGCACTTTGCGCTAACGCGGCCCTCCAGTCCGGATCACACTCAGTACTTCCGGTACAGGCCGATCAGCTTGCCCTGAATCTTCACCCGGTTGGGCGGCAGGATGCGGACCTCATAGGCCGCATTGGCGGGCTCGAGCGCGATCGAGGCGCCGCGGCGGCGGAAGCGCTTCAGCGTCGCTTCCTCGTCGTCGATCAGCGCCACCACGATGTCGCCGGTGTCGGCGCTCTCATTGCGCTGGATCAGCGCCATGTCGCCGTCGAGGATGCCGGCTTCGACCATCGAGTCGCCGCGCACTTCGAGCGCGTAGTGCTCGCCCGAGCCGAGCATGTCGGGCGGTACGCTGATGGTGTGGCTGCGGGTCTGCAACGCTTCGATCGGCGTGCCGGCCGCGATGCGGCCCATCACCGGCACCGCAACGGGGCGTTCGCCCTCGTCCGCGCTGGAGCTCGCTCGCACCTTGCCGAGATTGCCCTCGATGACGCTCGGCGTGAAGCCACGGCGGTTGCCAGCGGCGGCCTGCAGCTCGGGCAGCTTGATCACCTCGATCGCGCGGGCCCGGTTGGGCAGGCGCCGGATGAAGCCGCGCTCCTCCAGTGCGGTGATCAGGCGATGGATGCCCGACTTCGAGCGCAGGTCGAGCGCGTCCTTCATCTCGTCGAAGGAGGGCGGCACACCGCTTTCCTTCAAACGCTCGCTGATGAATCGCAGAAGCTCGTATTGTTTGCGCGTTAACATCTCGACCAAATCCCCCGGTTGATGTCGTTCGATTCCGAGACGGTGAATTCAGCGGCGAGCCGCCAGATGCTCGAAACAAATCATGAACGGACACTATATGTTCGATATGTGTTCCGCAACTGCTTAATTTACCGTGAACGCGACAAAGTTCGCGGAACGCGCAGGACCAGTGCGTTCAGGCGGGCAGTCGCAGCACCTCGCAAGGCGCGCCTGCCTCGGCCTTCGGCGCGAACGGCGCGCGCACGAGAAGTGCCTGCGCCGCAGCGAGATTCGCAAGCAGCGAGGAATCCTGATGATTGACGGGAAGGGCGACAAGCATGCCGTCGTCGCGCCGCTCCAGGCGCGCACGAAGATAGTCCTCGCGCTGGTCATTGGCGCCAACATCGCGGCCGAGCACGGCGCGCTCGCGACGATGGTGAATCACGGCGCGGCCCGACAGGGCGCGAATCAACGGCACCATGAACAGGAAGCCGCACACATAGGACGACACGGGATTGCCGGGCAGGCCGATCACCCCCATCGCCCCTAGCCGGCCGTGCATCATCGGCTTGCCCGGCCGCATCGCGATCTTCCAGAACGCCATCGCAATGCCTTCGGCCTTCAGCGCCTGCTGGACCAGATCGTGGTCGCCGACCGAGGCGCCGCCGATCGTGATCAGGATGTCGGCGCCGCTCTCTCGGGCACGGCGGATGCCGGCTGTGGTGGCCTCCAGCGTATCGGCGGCAACGCCGAGGTCGATGGTATCTGCGCCCTCCTGGCGGGCGAGGGCGTGCAGGGCATAGCCGTTGGAATAGACGATCTGGCCGGGGCCCGGCGTGGTGCCCGGCATCACCAGCTCGTCGCCGGTGGCGAGGATCGCGACCTTCGGACGGCGGCGGATGGGCAGGTCTGGATGGTTCATCCCGGCGGCGAGCGCGAGGTCGCGCTCGGTGAGCCGGGTTCCCTTGCGCAGGAGCACGTCGCCCTCGCGGAAGTCGACGCCGGCGGGCCGGATGTGCCGACCGGCGATAGCGGCTTCCTTGATTGTGATGCGCTTGCCCTCGGCGACCGTATCCTCCTGGATCACGACCGCGTCCGCTCCGGCGGGAACGACGCCGCCGGTGAAGATTCGCACCGCTTCGCCGGCGCTGACCGCTCCCGCGAACGGCCGGCCCGCCGCGACCTCGCCGATCATGGTGAGCTGCGCGTCGACCCTGGCCGCATCGGCTGCGCGCACGGCGTAGCCGTCCATGGCCGACATCGCCTCGGGCGGCTGGGTACGCCGCGCCGCGACGTCGCGCGCGAGCACGCGGTGGTAGGCCTCGTCGAGGGGAATCATCTCTTCAGGCAGCGGCTCCGCGCCGGCCAGCACCGCGGCGAGCGCGTCAGAAACCGGCATCAAGGCCACGGCGAAACTCCTGCTCGGAAAGTCTGGACGAATGGGCGGCAAGAGTTCTAGCCGAGCGCGGGCGATGAAGCAAAATGGGACCGGATCAGGATTTATCCTGCTTGATCCGTCCAGTCATGAGGGACCGTCAGCTCTGCCGCGGCATGATCTGACGGACGAGAAAGACGGGAACGAGCGTGGCCATGGCAAGGACGACAATGACGGGAGCCACGGCCAGCATCGGTCAACGACCGGTCTGGCGGTCCGGACGGAGGTCCGGCGCCACGTCGGGAGCCACGTCAGGGGGCTTGGGGCCTTGATCCTTGTCGGGCAGCGGATCGGCCTGGGATTTCAGGTCGGCGGCCTTGCTGATCAGCTTGGCGGAGAGGTCAGAATCCGAAGTCGTTCTGGCGAATTCGAGCAGAAGAGAGGCTTGTTTGGTGAGGTAGGTCTTGCCCAACACGATGATACGTCCGTCTGTAGAAGTCCCAACGGACTCAAGAGTCCGGAAGCGGGCATTCCGTTCCCGGAACTCTGTATAAAAATGTACAAAGCGATTTGGTTCCTCATCTCGGCCAGATCGGTTCCGGGAGCTCCCCGGTTTCACCCGCCGGCCGATGCGTCTCGATCAGATTCCCAGCGCCTCGAGCGCGTCGCCGACATCGCGGGGCGAGGTCACATGCACCGCGGTCAATCCGCGCGCCCGCGCTCCCTCGACGTTTTCGGCGAGGTCGTCGAAGAACACGATGCGCCTGGCGGGCACACCGATGGCCGCCACGACATGGTCGAACGCCGCCGCGTCCGGCTTGCGCAGGCCGATGCTGGACGACAGGTACAGCTCGCGGAAATGGCCGAGCAGGTCGGCGTATTCCTTCGAGAAATGGTCGACATGCGGCCGGTTGGTGTTGGAGAAGGCGTAGAGCGGCATCTGCTTCGCCGCACGCGGCAACAGCTCCGCGACATCGGGCATCTCACCCGCGAAGATCGCGTTCCAGCCCTCGAGGAATTGCGCATCCGAGATGCCGATCCCGAGCGAGGCGCGTAGCGAGGCGAAATACTCCTCGTCGCTGATCTTGCCGACCTCGTGCAGCCGATACGCCTCGCTGTCGCGCACATAGCGGGCAATGATCGCCTCCGGCTTGCAGCCGGCGTGTCCCGCCCAGCAGGCGATCGCCTTGGAGAAATCGATGTCGAGCACGACGCGCCCGAGGTCGAACAGAAGCGCATCCGCGCTGCCGGGAGAGAGCGAGGTCATTGCGTCCTTTCGGATCAGTACCGGTAAGGTTCGTGGTCGAACAGCGGGAACGCGCTGAACACGCTCGGCGTGTTCGTCGCGGTGGCCGGATGCAGGCAGGACTTGTTGACCTCGGCGAACGAGGTGGCGCCCAACAGGCCGAGGCAGCGCAGCACCTCGTCCTCCAGAAGCTCCAGCATCCGCGTCACGCCGGCTTCGCCGGCCGCCGCCAGCGCCCAGCATTGCAACCGGCCGATGCCGACGAGGTCGGCGCCCGCCGCGATCGCCTTGACGATGTCGGTGCCGCGGCCGAAGCCGCCATCGACCATGATCTTGGCGCGGCCCTTCACGGCCTCGACGATCTCAGGCAGCACATGCATGGCGCCGCGGCCGTGATCGAGCTGGCGGCCGCCATGGTTGGAGACGTAGATCCATTCGACGCCGTGATCGAGCGCGATCAGGGCGTCCTCGGCGGTGGCGATACCTTTCAGGATCAGCGGAATCTTGAACTTGTCCTTGATCATCTTCACGGTCCGCCATTCCAGGCCTTTCTGGAAATCGCCGCCGGTGGCGCGCAGGCGGCTCTCGCGAACGTAGCGCTTGGCGATGTCACGTTCGCGACGGCTGTAATGGGCGGTGTCGACGGTCAGGCAGAAGGCGGCGTAGGCGTGCTTTTCGGCCCGGCTGACGACATCGGCGACGAAGGCGTCGTCGCCGCGCACGTAGAGCTGGTAGAGACGCAGCGCGTCGGGGGCGGCTGCGGCGGTCTTCTCCAGGCCAGGCTCGGACACCGAGCTCAGCATGTGCGCCGCCCCAAAGGTGCCGGCGGCGCGCGCGACGCTCGCGGCGCCATCCGGATCGAAGATCTCGAGCGCGCCGACAGGGGCGAGCACCACCGGCAGGCGCATCCTGCGGCCGAACTGCTCGACGGAGCCATCGACCTTGCGCACGTCGCGCAGCACGCGCGGGCGAAAAGCGATCTCGTCCAGCGCCATCCGGTTGCGGCGCATCGTGGTCTCGGTCTCGGCGGCGCCGACGATATAGTCCCAGGCATTCTGGTTGAGGTTGGCGCGTGCTTTGCGGATGAATTCGTGCAGATTCTGGAACGGCTCGCTGCTGGCGCCGAGTTCGACGTTCCTTTCCGGCTGGATGCGGGGTTTTTCGTTCATTATTATCCTCCCGAGAATTTGAAGCCTTGTTTCATCGCCTAACCCGTCCGGCTCTCCAAAACCATCCTAAAATCGCATAGCTGCGAGGCGCGGGTCGATCGACCGATTCCTGCTTTGCATGAAACGGTTTCGGAACGTTGCCAAAAGTTTAGGTCCGGGCGAAGGGATTTTTACGGTGTACCCGCCGGCGCGGCGTCCCGGCCTTGAAGAAACCAGAATGGTATTGTGAGAAGCGGGCTGGATCGCCATTTGCATGGCGCCTCCCAAGCCCAAGAGAACCGCCAAGCAAAAAGGCCAGCCTATCCATGCGGAAAACCCTGCTGTTCCCCCTGGGCGCGCTCACCGGAGCGTGTTTGACCCTTCTGGTAGCCAGTCCGCACGGCGGAGTATGGGCGGCACGGGCGGCAGCGGGCGCGGATGATGCCTATTCACAGCTCAACTTGTTCGGCGAAGTCTTCGAGCGCGTGAAGGCGAGCTATGTCGAGAAGCCCGACAACGCCAAGCTGATCGAAGGCGCGATCACCGGCATGGTGACCTCGCTCGATCCGCATTCGCGCTACATGAACGACAAGGCCTGGACCGAGATGCAGGAGACCACCTCCGGCGAGTTCGGCGGGCTCGGCATCGAGGTCACGATGGAGGAGGGCCTGGTCAAGGTCGTCTCGCCGATCGACGACACGCCGGCGTCCAAGGCCGGCATCATGTCCGGCGATCTCATCAGCAAGATCGATGGCGATGCCGTGCAGGGCATGACGCTCGAGCAGGCCGTCAACAAGATGAAGGGCCCGGTCGACACCAAGACCAAGCTCACCATCGTGCGCAAGGGCGCCGACGCCCCGCTTGACATCGCGATCACCCGCGAGATCATCCATGTGCGGCCGGTTCGCTTCCACGTCGAGAATGGCGACATCGGCTATATCCGCGTCACATCGTTCAACGAGCAGACCACCGACGGCCTGAAGAAGGCGATCGCGGCGATCTCCAGGGAGATCCCGCAGGAGAAGCTCGCGGGCTATGTGATGGACCTGCGCAACAATCCGGGCGGCTTGCTCGACCAGGCCGTGTCGGTGTCGAGCGCGTTCCTTCAGCGCGGCGAGGTGGTCTCGACCCGCGGCCGCAATCCGGAGGAAACCCAGCGCTTCACCGCGCATGGTGGCGACCTCACCAAGGGCAAGCCGCTGGTGGTTCTGGTCAATGGCGGCTCGGCTTCGGCCTCGGAGATCGTCGCCGGCGCGCTGCATGACCACAAGCGTGCCACGATCATCGGCACGCGCTCGTTCGGCAAGGGCTCGGTGCAGACCATCATTCCGCTCGGCGCCGGCAATGGCGCGCTGGCGCTGACCACGGCGCGCTACTACACGCCGTCCGGCCGCTCGATCCAGGCCCAGGGCATTGCGCCCGACATCGAGATCCTCCAGGACGTGCCGCCCGAGCTGAAGGGCCGGATGGATACCATGGCGGAGTCCCAGATGCGCGGCCACCTGCAGGCTGCCGACGGCACCGAGCAGACCGGATCGCAGTCCTACGTCCCGCCGAAAGAGGAGGACGACAAGGCCCTGCACGCGGCCTACGACTTCCTGCATGGCGTCACCGCGAATGCGGTCGCGGCCAAGCCCGCGCCGAAGGCTGCGGTGCCGAACTAAATCCTGCGACGTCCAGATAATCGCCCGGGAGCGGATGACCGCTCCCGGGCGAATTCGTTTTGAGGCTGGCGTGTCAAAGGCGGAGCGCCAGGATTTCGAATGTGACCGCTGTCGAAGCACCGAAAGCGGTGAATTGTTGCAATTGATCATCGACCGTAACGACGGCCTCGATGATGTTCACGTTGCCATTGAGGGAGGGTGACGAGGCCTGGATGACACGATCTCCAACCTTGAGGCCCGGCGCAGCGACGGTGCCGGCCGATGACAAGCCGGTAACTGTGACCACGACATATCCGGAAATCTGAGCCATCTTGCGCTCTTTCCTGGAACGAGTTGAACGGACCTCGTCTTACAATCAGTTCAAATCTCAGTCGACGGGTCTGATCAATTGCGAGCTTAGGACATAGGGCTCGCGGTGATCCCGCGGCTCGCAAGCCGCGAGATCACAGCGCGATCGTCATTGCTCCTTCTTCGGGCCCATGTGATGCGGGACTTCCGTCTTCGGTCCGCCGCCGTAATGGTGGCTGCCGCCCGATCCGCTGGTCGATCCGCCATCGCTCTCTTTCTTGCCCATGTGGTGCGGGACCTCGGTCTTGGGCCCGCCCGAATAGTGGTGGCCGTTCTTCTCATCGGTGGTGTTGGTCGTGCTCGTCTGCGCCAAGGCGGGCAACGCGACGAGCGACATGATCGCGGCAGCGACGATCAGCTTGCGGTGACTCATTCTGGTTTCTCCTGTTTGAACTTGTCGAGTTGGTGTCAATCAAGTCCCGGTGGCTTGACTGAGAGGCAACCAAACCCGGAGCGCGATTGTCTAGGTTGAGCAAAATCAAATGTCGACGCGCGCACTTGCGTGCGCCGATGCGTGGATCGTCGAGTTGCAGCAGGCGACGGGAAGCATCGATCTTCTTACAGAAAAAAATTGCATCGATCTCGCGAATTCGATGGCTTCATGTCGTGCCCTCGATCACTTGCAGTGCCGGTAAGAGGCGGTGCTGGAAAGAAGCCGATGTCGATCGAATGACTTGAGGACGAGAGGCGTCTCAACTCATTACAAGACCGCGCGAAAAAAAGATTTGGCCGGTGCATCGCTCGAGTTTGATGTCCGTCAAAAGGGCATCAACGACGCGACCTAGCGTGCCGGCTCGCGAGTGGATAGAGCATCGCGGCGCGGTTGCGATCCGCAAACATCGCGCGAGAATGGGAAGCACGCTCTTGATTGACGAGACGATCCAGGTGGCCGGTCGGCCGCTGCAAGTTGCATTTCTGCTGCGCCGCCGGCTCTGGGAGACGATCACGATCAGATCGGTGCTGGCCAAGCCCCGGCGCGATGTCCGGCTGGATTTGTTTCGCGGTCTGGCGAACTGGCTGATCTTCCTCGGACACATTCCGAATTCGGTGCTGGTCTGGTTCACGACGCGCAATTACGGCTTCAGCGACGGCGCCGATCTGTTCGTGTTGATCTCCGGCTACACCGCGACGTTCGTGTTCGGCACCATGATGATGGAGCGTGGCTTCGTCATCGGGGCAACCCGGCTGCTGCGGCGAGTATGGCAGCTCTATGTCGCCCACCTTCTGCTGTTCTTCGTCTATCTCACCGCCGTGCATTACCTCGCGCACAGGTTCGACGACCTTCACCTGATGGATCAGTTCAACGTCGCGCCGCTGATGGACTTTCCCGTCGAGACGCTCTCGCAAGGCCTGGTCCTCAAGTTCAAGCCGCTCAATCTCGACGTCCTGCCGCTCTACATCGTGCTGATGGCTGCGTTTCCCGTCGTGCTCTGGTTCATGTTGCGATGGCGGAACGCGGTGATGATCAGCTCGTTCGGTCTCTATCTGGCCGCCCGCCATTACGGCTGGAACTTGCCCGCCTATCCGGCCGGGGTCTGGTATTTCAATCCGTTTACCTGGCAACTGCTCTTCGTATTCGGGGCCTGGCTGGCATTGGGAGGGGCGACCGCAAGTCGCTGGCTGCTGTCGTCCCGCACGCTCCTTGTCATGAGCGGCGGCTTTCTGCTCTTCGCGCTTGTGATGACACTGGCCGAGCGAATTCCCGAGCTCAGGGGCTACCTCCCCGAGGGACTCGTCGCCGTCTTCGTACCGAACGACAAGACCAATCTCAGCCCCTATCGGGTCGTTCATCTGGCGAGCCTGGTGCTCATCGTCGTCTCGCTCGTTCCGATCGATTGGCCGGGACTGAAGTCTCCTTTCCTGCAGCCGTTGATTCGATGTGGCCAGCAATCCTTGCCCGTGTTCTGCGTCGGTCTCTTCCTTTCGTTCATCGCGCATTTCCTGCTTGATTTTGGATCGGAGGGAATCCCGGCTCAGCTCATCGTTGGAGCCGCGGGCCTCTGGATCATGACGGGCGTTGCCTACTACCGGACCTGGTCGAAGGGCGTGGACAGAAGCCGCTCGTCCGGGCAGGGCGGGGAGGCGGGCGAATGATAACTTCCGAGTTGGTTTTCACCGAGGACGTGCAGGGCGTCATCCTGCATGGCCTGCACTGGACCGCATCGACGATCGAGCTGCTTGGCGTGGTGGTGATCGTGTGCGGCGTGGTTGCCGCAACGGTCTGGTCGTTGAACGAGATGCGGCGCGGTGCGCCTGCAGACGCATTTCGTTCCTATCGCGCGAACCTCGGTCGCGGCATCCTGCTTGGCCTCGAATTCCTGATTGCCGCCGACATCATCGGAATGGTCGCGATCGTGCCGTCGTTCGACCGGCTCGGCATCCTGGCCTTGATCATCGTGATCCGCACCTTCCTGAGCTTCTCGCTCCAGATTGAAATCGAGGGGCGATGGCCGTGGCGAAGGCATGACAGGGAGGTGAGCGATGCAGCACGCAGCGGCCTTTGACACCTCCGTGCGTAAGAGTTTCCGGCGCGTCGCGTCTATATGGCCTGACCCGCACCTCGCTGCCCTCATCGCCGAAATCGATGAGCAGACGACCATCCGAATCAAACCCTGGAGAATGACCATGAATCGTCCGAAGAAATTTGTCGTGAGCGCAGCCGCCCTTGCCGCCCTCGTGCTGGGTCCGGGTGGACTGTCGTCCGCAGTCGCTGCAACCGATCTGACTCGCGTCGCGATGATGGACGACGACAAGATGTCGAAGATGCCCGCACCGTCGGATTCCAGCGGCAAGATGAATACGGGACAGCCATCGGGTCAGCCGCAGAACATGAGCGGCGGTCAGATGAACGACGACAAGATGAAGATGCCGCCGCAAGGCCAGATGCGGGACTGCCAGGGCGCCGGCTGCCAGGACAATTCCGGCATGATGCAGATGATGCAAATGATGGAGAAGATGATGCGCGGCCAGATGAGTTCGTCTGGCAGCAACGGCGCGATGAGTGGCCCGGCGGACGTGACCGAGCGGCTCGAAGGGCGGATCGCATTTCTGAAGGCGGAATTGCAGATCAGCGACAAGCAGGTTGCCGATTGGAATAATGTGGCGGATGCCTTGCGGTCGAGCCGGCAGC
This sequence comes from Bradyrhizobium sp. 1200_D9_N1_1, assembly GCF_052075915.1. Classification (NCBI taxonomy): domain Bacteria; kingdom Pseudomonadati; phylum Pseudomonadota; class Alphaproteobacteria; order Hyphomicrobiales; family Nitrobacteraceae; genus Bradyrhizobium; species Bradyrhizobium sp. 1200_D9_N1_1. The sequence goes on from NZ_CP197226.1 coordinate 4,636,821, forward strand.
ACCTGCTGGATGCGCGCAAGATGCTCGCGATGGATGACAGGCTGGGAAGCGCGGACCGTCTGGAGCATTACGAGCGGCACCTGTCCGAGCGCCTGGAGGCGCTCAAGGCGGCTCGCGTGGCCTTCACGCGGCTCTACGCGTCGTTGAACGAGAGCCAGAAACAGACCGCAGACACGATCCTGCTGCCTCTGATTGCGTCGTTCTGAGCGCTGGAATCGAGAGCGAGATCATGTTCGGTCTGCCCCTTCGATGTCGAGCCGGCCTGTCTGCGCTCGTCGTCCTCACGAGCCAGCTTGTGGCGAATGCCGCGCTCGCATCGGACTTCGGCCTCGGCCGCGCGCATCCGACAGGGCAGGTCGCTCAGGGTTGGGAGCTGGCGCAGGCAGAGGACGACCACGCCGCACATCATCCCGCAGCGTCCGGCTCCGCAGGCGGTGCGGCCGGCGCGCCGCCCGGCGGCGCCACGCCGGGGATGATGGGCGGAATGGACGGCATGATGGGCCGGCCGCGCAAGGAGTTTTATCCGGCATTGATGGAGATGCCGTCGCTGTCCGCCGAACAGCGGAGCAATCTGGAGATCCAGGCGCGCGAGCGGATCAGCGCGGAGACCGATCGCTTGGCGGGTGCTGAGATGGATCTGCGGCACGCCATTGCCGGGAGCGACATCGTTGCCGCGGATCAGGCGGCGCGTCGGCTTCGCGAATCCCTGAACGCCGTCCAGAGTGGCGTGGTCGCGCTGCGCTCGCTGCACGAGGGCAAGCCGCCGCAGCAAATCGCACAGGCCTGGTTCAAATCGCAGATGAACCTCCTGCCTCAGCGCGGCGCCATGGATGCGGATGACGGCACGCCAGGGGTCTCCTGGTTTCACGTCACGACCATGGCGCTGCTGGTGCTGTTCTCGCTCGCGATGCTTGCCGTCTACCTCGCGCGCATGCGCCGGGCGAACGCGCTGGTCGACCGGCTGACGCGCGCTGCGGTCGCTCCGGCTGCTGCCGCGCCCCTCGTGTCCCCGCCGGCCGCCGGCGTGCCGAACGACAAGCCCGAGGCGACATCCTCCCAGGAGACAGATCGCCATCCGCGGCGGGTTGAGGCGAGCCGCTCCTGGAAGGGCAAGCTGAGGATCTGCGCGATCTATCAGGAGACACCGAACGTGAAGACCTTCCGTCTGCAAGCACCAGACGGCGGCGCGATTCCGTTTGCATTCCTGCCGGGACAGTTCCTGACCTATGCCATCGAGATCGACGGACAGGCCGTCAGGCGTTCCTACACGATCGCATCGTCCGCCGCCCAGACCGCCTATGTCGAGACCACGATCAAGCGCGAAGACGGCGGGCTTCTGTCCGACTACATGCATGGCCACCTGAAGGAGGGAGACCTCGTTGAAGTGGCGGGCCCCTCAGGCGCCTTTACATTCACGGGCGTGGAAGCCGACAGCGTCGTCCTGATCGGTGGCGGGGTCGGTATCACGCCGCTGATGGCGGCGATCCGGTATCTCTCGGATATTGCATGGCCCGGCCAGATCTACCTCGTCTATGGCGCGCAGACGACCGAGCAATTCATTTTCCGGGACGAGCTGGAATATCTTCAGCGCAGGATGAGCAATCTGCACGTCGCGGCCACGATGGTGCGGGCCGCGGGCACGTCGTGGATGGGAAGCGAGGGGCAGATCACGGCCGAGTTCCTGACGCAGGCTGTGCCCGATCTCGCCAGACGACGCGTTCACCTGTGCGGTCCGCCCGGAATGATGGACGCGCTCAGAAAGACGTTGATCGGGCTCGGCGTGCCGCGCGAGCAGATCAAGACGGAGGCCTTTGGGCCGGCCCGCGGCGCCGTTCCACCTCCCGGCAAGGTCGCGGCCGAAGCGCAAATGCCGGCCGCCGAGGCGAGCAATCGAGGGGCTGCGACAGTCGGTCCTGCAACAGCCACCATTCGCTTTGCGACATCCGATAAGGTTGTGGCGCTGCCTCCGGACAAGAGCGTCCTGGAGGTGGCCGAGAGCGCGGGCGTTTCGATCGATTATTCCTGTCGGGTCGGGGTCTGCGGCGTCTGCAAGACGCATCTGTTGCAAGGAAACGTCACGATGGAGGTCCAGGACGCCTTGACCGCAGACGATAAGGCGAACGGTCTCATCCTGGCCTGCCAGGCGAGATCGGTCGGAGATCTGGTCGTCGAGGCCTGACATGATGGATGGGAGAGAGCGCCTGATCGCCGACGTCGTTCTGGCGGCCCTGTTGCTGCTGGTGCCGGCTTTCCTGCTGCACTCCGACAGCCGGTTCGCAGGAAGCCTGGCGGGCTTTGTCCTCGGGGCCGGTGCGGCCGTGCTGATGGTTCTCCTTCTCGTGTATCCGATGACGAAATACAGCGTGGGTTTGAAGGTCCTGGTCACGCGAGGCGTGTCGATGCCGACGCTCCTGGCGTTTCACGCCTATGCCGGAATCGTCGCAGCATTCTTCGCGCTTCTGCATACCGGTCACAAGTTTCAAAGTCCGCTTGGGATTGCCCTGGTGACCAGCATGCTGATCGTTGTCGTCACCGGATTTGTCGGGCGGTACTACCTGCCGCAAACCGCGATGGAGCTGCGCCAGCAGCAATCGCATCTGGCGACCTTGAGGTCGGCCTATGAGCACATTGCGTCGGCGATGTCGTCGCCCGATCGTGTGGTCCGTGAGGGGGACGCCGTGCCTGCATCGACGTTGCCGAATGTGCCCCTGCTGCAACTCGTCGATGGTATTTCCGATCTCGAATCGGCTATCGGATCCAGCGAAGCAATCAAGAAGATCTTCCTGAAGTGGATCGGGCTGCATGTCATGGCGGCGATCGTCATGTATGCGCTGCTGGCGGTGCATGTGGCGGCCGAGGTCTATTACGGGCTGCGGTGGCTGGCGTGACGATCAGGGGCGTGCTCTACGCCGTGGTCGCGACACTGGCCGTCGCAAGCGCGGCCGTCGTATCGATCGCTCTCTATCGGGGCAGCTCCGAGCTAGTCCCGGGCTGGACGAGATTTGTGATGCCCGGGCCGCTGTCCGGGAAGCACGCTTTTCTGTCCGACAGATGCGAGAGCTGCCACACGCCGGTCAGGGGCGTCGACGCAGCGGCCTGTATCTCCTGTCACGCGCCTTCCGCCGCGGATCTCGCCAAGCAGTCGACGGCGTTTCATGCCGCGGCGGGCACTCAATGTTCCGGCTGCCATCTCGAGCACATGGGCGAGTTGCGGCCGATCAGGATGGACCACGCGGCACTGCTGCAAGTCGCGGCGGCCGGCTCCGGCACGAAGTTGTTCGACCGGTCCGCAGCCGATCAACTGACTGCGGACCTGAAGGAGTTTCTCGGCCGGCCAAAGTCAGAACGGCGGGAAAAGGCTGCGCTCGACTGTGCCAGCTGCCACAGCAACCGGGAGCCGCACCGCGAATTGCTCGGACGGGACTGCGCGGATTGCCATGGGCTCGTGTCCTGGAAGATCGCCGGTTTCCTGCACCCCTCGCCGACTTCGAGGGACTGCGCCCAATGCCATCAGGCGCCGCCGAGCCACTACATGGGCCACTTCGTCATGATGGATCGGATGATCACGGGACAGGAGCACGCATCGGTCGATCAATGCTTTCTGTGTCACAGAACCGACTCGTTCAACGACATCAAAGGCGTCGGCTGGATGAAGCACCATTGACGGATTCGGTCGCGCGACGGAGAGGGGTGCAATATATTACAGGGCTCGACGAAAGAAATCGGGAGCTGATTTCCGCGCCGCATCTGGCACGGCGCACGACTCTCATCGCCGTTCTTGCAATGTCGAAGCCGCGAGCGTCGTTTTCTGTTGGCCGTCACTGCAACCAGAGCTATATGTTTCCGGTCGGGACAGCAGGTGCAGGGATGATTGGCTTGCGAAAGCCAAGGCGAAGATGGTGGGGATGGCTTGTCGCCATCGCTTACCTGCTCGCGTCGATGACGCCGTCCCTCGCGATCTCGATCTCCCTCGACGTAGTGATGCAGTGCGACCATCCGAGCGATCAGCCTGGAGATGCGCATGAGCACGATCACGCTGGCGGATCGGCAGTACATTCGCATGACGTTGCGATGGCCGGGGATTGCGACGACGACGACCATGACCGGCCCGGCGAGCGGCATGCGACCTGCTGCGGCTCGGTGCTTTGCTTCAGCGCCGTGTGGCCGCAAGCTCCGGCCGTTGCGGAGTTCGTCGTGCCGCGCTCGCGCTGCGAAGCGCAGCCTGACGTGATCGGCGACGAAGGCACGTTCCGTCGCCACTACCGGCCCCCCATCGCCTGAGATAGCTCCTGAAACCCGGACTGCGTCGCTCCAGGTGCGAGCGCGGATCGACTCGTCTGCGAGAGGCACGTTGCCATGCGGATGACGACGATGCGCGCCAGGACCTCACACGCGGCGGAGTGACGGCGCCGGCCTCGGTGCTGTTCCCGCACGCTGCGTGCTGAGAGGAAGAACGCCGAAAGAGCGATCGCCGGTTTGCGGAAACAGAGGTCGCCACGTGAGCGCCGCTGTCGCAGCGATCGCTCGCGCCCCCTGTTCGGGAGGCTGCCGCACCGGCTGATGGCAGCCGCGCCGTCGCGTTCCCGCTCCAACGAAGCGATCTACCGAATGTCATGCAAGGACGATGGGTCATGAAATCGCCGAACGAGAATCTGCCGATGCTGACAGCCGGCTCCCTGGAAGTGCAGGAGGCAGTCGTTCGTGCTGCCCTCGTCGGCAGCTACGATCGCCTTCGCAATTATCTGCAGCGGCGCTTTGGCGGGAAGGCGGAAGCGGAGGAGGTGCTCCAGGCGTTCATGTTGCGTGCACTGGAGCGATCCGGCGATATTCGTGATGCGGACTCGGTTCGAGGCTGGCTGAGCAGGGTTCTGGCCACGTCCATCGCAGACTTTCACCGCCAGGCATCAAGGAGCAGGACTCGCGAGATGCCTTTTCCGCATGAGCTCAACGACCGTCTTGCAGCCGATCAGGATTCCGCTGCGAATGCCGCGGTCTGCGAGTGTCTTCATACCCACCTGTCCCTGCTGAAGCCGGAGCATGCCGAAGTCATCCGAAGGGTGGATCTCGCCGGTGAGCCGCGGGAGCTGGTTGCGGCCGATCTGGGCGTGACCGTCAACAACCTGACCGTCCGCCTTCATCGCGCCCGGCACGCCCTGAAGGTGCGTCTGGAGCAGACCTGCGTTGTGTGTTTGGAGGAAAGCTTCTGGGAATGCCGCTGCGCTGATAACCGAGGTCCGACCTAGCCTGCCTCGCGGCGGCGACTCGCGTTGCCGCCGCGCTGGGCGAGCCGGCTGCGATGCAGTGCGAACAGCTCCAGCACCTTGTCCGCCGGCTTTGCGGCGCTGAACAGATACCCCTGCATTTCGGAGCAGCCGAGCGTGCGGAGCAGGCGCTGCTGCTCCTCGGTCTCGACGCCCTCGGCGGTGGTGGTCATGCGGCGGGCGGCCGCCAGATTGACGACGGCCTGGACGATGCTGGCGGAGCCGTCGGGACCGGCGATGTCGTTGACGAAGCAGCGGTCGATCTTGATCTTGTCGAACGGGAAGCGGTGCAGGTAGCTCAGCGAGGAGTAGCCGGTGCCGAAATCGTCGAGCGCGATGCGCACGCCGATGGCGCGGAGCTGGTGCAGGATCGCCAGCGCGGTGTCGTCGTCGCGGATCAGCACCGCCTCGGTGATCTCGAGCTCGAGCCGGCTGGCCGGAAAATTGGAGGCGGCGAGCGCCGCCATGATCTTCAGCGCCAGCGTGCCGCTCTTGAACTGCACCGGCGAGACGTTGACGGCGAGGCGGATATCGTCGGGCCAGCTTGCGGCGTCGCGGCAGGCGGTGGCCAGCACCCATTCGCCGATCTCGTTGATCAGGCCGGTATCCTCCGCGATCGGGATGAACTCGGCCGGCGAGACCATGCCGCGCTCGGGATGGCGCCAGCGCACCAGTGCCTCGCAGCCGGTGATGCGGTCGTCCTTCAGGCCGAGGCAGGGCTGGTAATAGACCTCGAGGCCGCCTTCGAGCCCCCCTTGGGCGATGGCGTGGCGCAGGTCGATCTCGAGCTGCCGCCGCTCGCGGACCTTGGCGTCCATCTCCGGCTCGAAGAAGCGATAGGTGCGGCGTCCGGCGGATTTGGCGGCGTACATCGCCAGGTCCGCGTTCTTCAGGATTTGATCCAGCACCGTGCCGTGTCCCGGCGCCAGCGCGATGCCGATGCTGGCGTCGGTGGTGAGATGATGGCCCATGCAGTCGAAGGGAGCGCGGATGGCCTGGAAGACCCGGGCGACGAGATCGTTGACCTGGTCCGGCGACGTCACCGCGCCCTGCACGATGGCAAATTCGTCGCCGCCAAGCCGCGCCACGAAATCCGCCGGGCCCGCGCAGCGGCTGAGGCTCGTTGCGACCGATTTCAGGAGCTCGTCGCCGACGAGGTGGCCGAGCGCGTCGTTGACGCCCTTGAACTCGTCGATGTCGATGTAATGCACCGCGATCGCTTCGCCGTCGGTGATGGCGGCCAGCTCCTGGCGCAGATGCTCGTGGAACATGGCGCGGTTGGGCAGGTCGGTCAGCGCGTCATAATGGGCGAGGTGGGTGATGCGCTCCTCGATGCGCCGGCGCTCGGTGATGTCCTCGTGCGTCGCCACCCAGCCGCCGTCCGCGAGCGGCTCGTTGAGGATGTGGATCGAGCGCCCGTCGGCGGTGTCGACCACCATGGAGTTGCGCGCGTGGATGTCGCCCAGCACGCGCGCGACATAGCCGTCGACGTCGCCGGTGAACGAGCCGGTCGCGCTACGGTGGGCGATGATGTCATGGAAGCTGGAGCCGGGCTTCACCACCTCGGGCGACAGGCCGTACATCTCGATATAGCGTTGGTTGCACACCACGAGCCGCTGCTCGGCGTCGAACAGCAGCAGGCCCTGGGTCATGTTGTTGACGGCGCGGTCGAGACGCTGCTTTTCCAGCGTCAGCCGTTCCCGCGAGAGGCGGTGCTGCTCCAGAAGCTTGCGCACGATCGCGATCAGCACGCCGGCGATGGCGAGCGCAGAAGAGGCGGCGACCGAGATCAGGATGCCGATCTGCTCGCGCCAGTCCGTCAGGGCCGCCGCGCGCGTCGTGGTGGCCATCATCAGGATCGGGAAGTGGGGCAGGGCGTGCGAGGCGATCAGGCGGTCCTCGCCGTCGACGGGGCTGACGAAGCGTCCGGCAAAATGGTCGAGGCCGAACACTCGCTGCTGCGAGAACGGGCCGTTCCTGAAGTTCCGCCCCATCAATTCGCCGGAATGCGGGTAGCGGGCGAGCAGCGTGCCGTCACGATGCAGCATCGAGATGGTCGCGCCTTCGCCGAGCACAACGGACTCGAAGAATTTCTCGAAATTGGCCGGCTCGATGCCGCGTCCGACCACGCCCATGAACTCGCCGTTCGGGCCGACGATCTTGCGGACGATCAGGATGGTCCAGGCGCCCGAGATGCGGCTGTGCACCGGCTCGATCAGGACGTCGGGCGCATCGGGGGCATATCGGAAGGCGCGGAAATAGGCGCGGTCGGCGACGTTGACCTTCGGAGCCGGCCACGCCGTCGACGAGTTGATGAGATTGCCTTCGGCGTCGATGACGTTGACGCCGCCCATGTAGGGAAGCGCCTCGATCTTCGAGCGCAGCAGGCGGTGGATGTCCTGGCCGGAAAGGCGCTTGCGATAGTCTTCCGCGCTGGCAATGCCGATCGTGCGAACGTGGTCGACAAAATCCTTCTGGATGACCGCGAAATCCTGCAATTGCTGGTCGAAATGATGGGCGAGCATCAGCACGGTGTTTTCGAGCTCGCGGCCGGAGTTGCGCAGCGCGCGCTCGCGGAAGTTCTGCGCCATCAGGACCGCGCCGACGGCGATCGCGGCGATCAGCAGCGTGCCGCCAACGACCAGCCAGCGGATCGGCCCGCTGCGCACGAAGACCTGGTCAAAGAGGCGACTGCCGTATTTCGTCATCATGTGGATCGTTGCCGCGCACACGCCAGGATCAATTCTTGATCCTCAAAACATCCGTTGGTTTACGGGAACGGTGTGGAGGCGAAGTTAGGAAGCGCGGTTAATGCGACATGAATGCCCACAGGCAAAAGCAATCGATACGCGGGATGCAGGACGTGCAGGAATTGCCGCAAGGATCCTGCGATGCCGGTCAATTCCTGCCGGCCGCACGATGATCAACCAAGGCTTAACCATCTAACATGCTGACGATCCTCAAGCCGGCGTTGGCACGTGATTTGCGAACACGCATGCCAACGATACAGAGAGGGCGCGACGATGAAAAACACCTTGAAGAACTTCCTCGCCGACGAGCGTGGCGCGACCGCGATCGAATACGGGCTCATTGCAGCCGGCATCGCGCTTGCGGTCATCACCGTCGTGAACGGCATGGGCAGCAAGCTCAACACGAAATTCGGATCGATCAGCACTTCGCTGAAGTGAGAACCGCGCGCTCAGGCGCGGTAGTGGCCGGACTTGCCGCCGAGCTTCTCGACGAGATGGATGCCCTCGATGCGCACGCCGCGCTCGACCGCCTTGATCATGTCGTAGATGGTGAGGCAGGCGACGGACACGGCCGTGAGCGCCTCCATCTCGACGCCGGTCGGGCCCGTCACCTTCACGCTGGCACGGACGAGGCAGCCCGGCAGCTTCGCGTCGGGCTCGATATCGACCGTGACCTTCGACAGCGCGAGCGGATGGCAGAGCGGGATCAGCTCCGAGGTGCGCTTGGCGGCCATGATGCCGGCGATGCGCGCGGTGCCGAGCACGTCGCCCTTCTTGGCATTGCCCGAGACGATCAGGTCCAGCGTTGCCCTTGTCATGAGGACGCGGCCTTCCGCGACCGCAAGCCGTTCGGTCGCGGGCTTGTCCGAGACGTCCACCATCCGTGCCTCGCCGGTGGCGCCGATATGGGTGAGGGCAGGGCCGGACTTCGCTTTTGACGGCCTTGTCTTGGACGGCTTGCGCGCCATGTCAGCGCGTACCGGTCGCGCGGGCTGTCGTCTCGCGCGCGAGCAGCGTACGCGTGGCGGCGGTCACGTCGGCCTGCCGCATCAGGCTCTCGCCGACCAGGAAGGTCGACATGCCGACGCGCTCGAGCCGGGCGAGGTCTGCGGGCGTGAAGATGCCGCTCTCGCCGACCATCAGCCGGTCCCCGGGGATCAGCGGCGCCAACGCTTCGCTGGTCGCGAGCGTGGTCTCGAAGGTGCGCAGGTTGCGGTTGTTGACGCCGATCATCGGCGAGCGCAGCTTGAGCGCGCGGTCGAGCTCGGCGCGGTCATGGATCTCGATCAGCACATCCATGCCAAAGGCGATAGCTGTGTCTTCCAGGTCCTTGGCGGTGGCGTCGTCGAGCGCGGCCATGATGATCAGGATGCAGTCGGCGCCATGCGCGCGGGCTTCGACCACCTGATAGGCGTCGAACATGAAGTCCTTGCGCAGCACCGGCAGTGACGTCGCCGCACGCGCGGCCACCATGAAGTCGAGATGGCCCTGGAACGACGGCGTGTCCGTCAGCACCGAAAGGCAGGCGGCGCCGCCCGCCTCATAGGCCTTGGCGAGCTGTGGCGGATCGAAATCGGCGCGGATCAGCCCCTTCGACGGCGAGGCCTTCTTGACCTCGGCGATCAGCGCGAAGTCGCCATTGGTGTGCTTGGCCTTGATGGCGCGCAGGAAGCCGCGCGGTGCTCCTTGCGCCTTGGCCGTTGCTTCGACGACGGAGAGCGGCTGCGCGCGCTTGGCGGCGGCGATCTCTTCGCGCTTGTACGTCTCGATCTTGGTCAGGATGTCCGACATGTCAGGCTCAGCCGTTGGAGACCGCGATCAGATGCTTCAGTCGCGCGTTCGCTGCGCCGCTGTCGAGCGATTTCGCGCCGAGCGCGACGCCCTCCTTGAGGTCCTTGGCACGCCCGGCCACGACCAGCGCGGCGGCCGCGTTCATCAGCGCCACGTCGCGGTAGGCGCTCGGCTTGCCGTTGAGCACGCTTTGCAGCGCAATCGCATTGGCGTCGGCGTCACCGCCCTTGAGCGCACCGGGCTCGCAGCGCGGCAGTCCCGCCTCCTCCGGCGTCACCTCGAAGTTCCTGATCTCCCCATTGTGGAGCGAGGATACGAAAGTCGGGCCGGTGAGGGTGATTTCGTCGAGGCCGTCGGAGCCGTGCACCACCCAGGCGGATTCAGAGCCGAGGTTCTTGAGCACCTGCGCCAGCGGCTGCACCCATTGCCGCGAGAACACGCCGACCATCTGCCGCTTCACACCGGCCGGATTGGACAACGGGCCGAGCAGGTTGAAGATCGTGCGGGTGGCGAGCTCGACCCGGGTCGGGCCGACATTCTTCATCGCGGGATGATGGGCAGGGGCGAACATGAAGCCGATGCCGCATTCGCGCACGCAGCGCCCGACCTGCTCCGGCCTGAGGTCGATCCTCACCCCGAGCGAAGCCAGCACGTCGGCGGCGCCCGAGCGCGACGACAGCGCGCGGTTGCCGTGCTTGGCCACCGGCACTCCGGCACCCGAGACGATGAATGAGGCGCAGGTCGAGACGTTGACCGAGCCGGAGCCGTCGCCGCCGGTGCCGACGATGTCGACGGCGTCCGGCGGTGCCGTCACGGTCAGCATCTTGGAGCGCATCGCCGCGACCGCGCCGGTGATCTCGTCAACGGTCTCGCCGCGCACCCGCAGCGCCATCAAGAGGCCACCCATCTGCGAGGGCGTGGCTTCGCCCGACATCATGGCGTCGAAGGCGGAAGCCGCTTCGTCACGCGACAGGCTGGCACCGGTCGCCACTTTTCCAATGATCGATTTCAGGTCGTCCATCGCGTGCTTTCAACTCACTGGTTCGCGCCGGTCACCTGCGCGAAGGCGGCCTGATTAATGGTGGTCCCGATGTCGGTTTCAAGCTTGTTGACGTAGGAAGCGACCTGCTCCTCGGTCTGCGCCCGGTCGAGGCTCTCCTTCAGCTTCTTCACCGCGTCGGAGGCGGCGTCGACCGTGGGATCGACGATGTCGGTGACGCGGAAGACGATCACCTCGCTGCCGCCGCTCACGGGCGTCTGTCCGACGCCGTCCTTGGCGGTGCGGAAGGCGGCCGCAACGACGGTCGCGGGCACGCCGGCGGGCGAGTCGTCGCGCTTGAAGCCGGTCGCGGTCTCGACCTTGGCGCCGACCGCGGCGGCTTCATCGGCAAGCTTGCCGCCCGCTTCGAGCTTCTGCACCATCTCGGTGGCCTTGGCCTTCAGCTTGGTCGCGATCTGGTCCTGGCGCCAGCGCGCCTCGACCTGGTCGCGGACCTCGTCGAGGTTGCGATCGCGCGAGGGCGTGATAGCGAGCACGTCGTACCAGACGTAGCCGCCCTTGAACGAGATCGCGTCATTGTCGACGCCGACGTCGGTATTGAAGGCCTGCGATACCACGTCGAGGCCCGGCGGGATGTTGGCGACCGGCTGGCCGTTCGGGGCGCGGCCGGAGCGGTCGACGGCGTCGATGGTGACGGCGGTGAGGCCGAGCTTCTGCGCCGCGTCGATCACGCTGGCGCCGCCACCGCGCTCGTCTTCCATCTTGTCGCGGAGATCGGCGACCTTGACGCGCGCGCGCTCGGTGGCGATCTCGCGCTTGATGTCGCCGACGAGGCTGGCGTAGTTCGCCTCGACGCCCGGCTCGATCTTGTCGACCTTGACGATCGCGGTGCCGAGACGGCCTTGGATCGGCTGGCTGATTTCACCTGCGGGGAGCGCGAAGGCGGCATCGCCAACCGCCGGGTCGAGCGACGATTTGGTCACGAGCCCGAGATCGACGTCGGATGCGCTCAGTCCGCGCTCCTTGCCGAGATCCTCGAACGACATTCCGCCGGCGAGGCGCTCGCGCGCGGTCTGCGCCTCGGCCGCGTTGGGAAACACGATCTGGTGGATCTGGCGCTTCTCGGGCGTGCCGAGCCGGTCCTTGCGCTGGTCGAACAGTTTCTTCGCGTCCTCGTCGGAGACTTCGCTCCACTTGCCGATCTCTTCCGGCGAGATCACGACGAAGGCGATCTTGCGATATTCGGGCGCGCGGAACTGGACCTTGTGATCCTCGAAATAGGCGGCGAGCGCCTCGGGCGAGGGCGCATCGATGGTACCTGCCTGCGCGGCGTCGAGCCGTGCGAACTCAATGGCGCGCTGCTCGTTCTGGAAGCGCGTCAGCACGTCGATCATCGCCTTCGGCGGCTCGAGACCCGCGCCGATCGTGCCGGTGAGCTGCCGCCGCAGCGACACCTTGCGCTGCTCGGACACGTAGCGCTGCTCGGTATAGCCGAAGTTGCGGATCACGGCCTGGAAGCGGTTCGCATCGAAGCTGCCGCCGACGCCCTTGAAGTTGGGGTCGTTCATGATGACCTGGCGGATCTGGTCGTCAGACTGGCCGAGCCCGAGCCGGCGCGCCTCTTCGTCGAGGGCGGCTTCCGCGATCGTCTGCTGGAGCACCTGACGGTCGAGGCCGAAGGCGCGGGCCTGATCAGGCGTCAGCGGACGGCCGAACTGGCGGCTGATCTGTTGCAGGCGGTCGGTATAGATCTGGCGGAACTCGTTCAGCGAAATCTCGGTTCGGCCGATCTTGGCCACCGTGGACTGTCCGAAGCCGCGGAAGATGTCGGCGATGCCCCAAATGCCGAAACTGATGATCAACACGCCCATCACCACGGCCATAATGGTCTTGCCGAGCCAGTTTGATGAGGCCTTGCGCATTCCTCGAAGCATTTGGTCCAACTTGTTTGGCAGGAGGGGAACGGGAGCGCGTCTTAATGCAGATTCCGCAAAAGCGCGTCACCAAATTGATAGATCATCATAAAGTGGCGGCTTTCCCCCCGCAACCTCAGGTCACGCGGCCTCGCGAAGCTGCGGTTAAAAGCCCTTAGGTCTCTGGAACTGCCGCAGCACCTCTGCTAGCGCATGCACAAACCTCATTTTGCTGGAAATTGACATGACCGACGCCATCCGACCGCTGATCGCCGGCAACTGGAAAATGAACGGCCTGAAGGCCTCCGCTGCCGAATTCGACGCCATGCTCAATGGCGCGGCAGACGTGGCCACCAAGGCCGATCTGCTGGTCTGCCCGCCGGCGACCCTGATCGCGGCCTTTGCCGACAAGGCGCGCGGCAAGAAGGTCGCGGTTGGGGCCCAGGATTGCCACCCCAAGGCCTCCGGCGCCCATACCGGCGATATCGCCGCCGAAATGCTCGCGAATGCGGGCGCGACCGCCATCATCGTCGGCCATTCCGAGCGCCGCGCCGACCATGGCGAGGGCGATGCTTTGGTGCGGCAGAAGGCGGAAGCCGCCTGGCGGGCCGGGGTGACGGCGATCGTCTGCATCGGCGAGACGCAAGCCCAGCGCGATGCCGGCCAGACCCTGGACATCCTGCGCGGCCAGCTCGACGGCTCGCTGCCGGACGGCTCTACCGCGGCCAACCTGGTCGTGGCCTATGAGCCCGTCTGGGCAATCGGCACCGGCCTGACCCCCACAGTCCAGGATGTCGAGCAGATTCATGGGTTTATCCGGGAGTTCCTGACCTCCCGGTTTAGCGTGGACGGGGCGAAGATGCGGATCCTCTATGGCGGTTCGGTCAAGCCCTCGAACGCGGCCGAGCTGATGGCCGTGAAGAACGTCAACGGAGCTCTGGTCGGCGGCGCCAGCCTCAAGGCGGCCGATTTCCTTGCGATCGCCAAGGGCTGCCCCTAGCTAACCCAAACCGTTGGTCCGGACCCGATCGGGGGTGGCAATGCCGTTTCCGATCGTGTAACACCGCGCAACTTCAGGAAAACCCGCGAAGCGCGATCGGCCGCCGTCTCGGCGCTGTCGGCTTGTGACGGAAGGGCACTATGCAGACTGTTGTCATCGTCATCCATCTCATGATCGTCGCCGTCATGATCGGCGCCGTCCTGCTCCAGAAGTCGGAAGGCGGCGGCCTCGGCATGGGCGGAGGCGCGGGCTTCATGTCGAGCCGCGGCACCGCGAATCTTCTGTCGCGGACGACCGCGATCCTCGCCGCCGGCTTCTTCGTGACCAGCCTGTTCCTGTCCTGGTACGCCGGCTACAACCGCGCGCCTTCGTCGATCATTGGCCAGCCGGCATCGCAGGGCCAGCCGGCCGGCGGATCGCCGATTGCGCCGCCGACCTCGGGCGGCATCCTGGATTCGCTGAAGAAGGCCGACGAGCAGCAGCAGGCTCCGGCAGCGCCGAGCGGCCCGCAGGTGCCTCGCTCGCAATAAAGCAGGGGGGCCATGCAGGGCGGCTTCTACCGTCCTGCGTCAACAATCCCCATCAAGGCTCTGTTACCATTCTTAGTTCTGGCTCACCCACAGGCCCGCAAAATCTTTGGGGCGGAATACGAATCGCTTTGGCGAATCGAATTCGAGGGATTAGAGGTTAAGTCCCATGGCGCGGTACATATTCATCACCGGCGGCGTGGTTTCTTCGCTCGGCAAGGGTTTGGCTTCAGCGGCACTCGGTGCGCTGTTGCAGGCCCGGGGCTACAAGGTCCGCCTCCGTAAGCTCGACCCCTATCTCAACCTCGATCCCGGAACGATGTCGCCGTATCAGCACGGCGAAGTGTTCGTGACCGATGACGGCGCGGAGACCGATCTCGATCTCGGTCACTACGAGCGCTTCACCGGGCGGCCGGCGACCAAGGCCGACAACATCACGACGGGGCGCATCTACCAGGACATCATCACCAAGGAGCGCCGCGGCGATTATCTCGGCGCGACCATCCAGGTGGTTCCGCACGTCACCAACGCCATCAAGGAATTCGTCCTCGACGGCAATGACGACTACGACTTCGTGCTGGTCGAGATCGGCGGCACCGTCGGCGACATCGAGGGCCTGCCGTTCTTCGAGGCGATCCGCCAGCTCAAGAACGATCTGCCGCGCGATCATGCCGTCTACATCCATCTCACGCTACTGCCCTACATTCCGAGCGCAGGCGAATTGAAGACGAAGCCGACGCAGCACTCGGTGAAGGAGCTGCGTTCGATCGGCATCCAGCCGGACATCCTGCTCTGCCGAACCGACCGCGAGATCCCGAAGGAAGAGCGCCGCAAGCTCGGGCTGTTCTGCAACGTCCGTGAAAGCGCGGTGATCGAAGCGCGCGACGTCGACAACATCTATGCTGTCCCTGAGGCCTACCACAATGCGGGCCTCGACGACGAGGTGCTCGCCGCCTTCGGCATCGCCTCGCGGATTCCGCCAGAGCTGCGGAGCTGGCAGCAGATCAACGAGCGCGTCCGCAATCCCGAAGGCAACGTCACCATCGCCATCGTCGGCAAATACACCGGCATGAAGGATGCGTATAAGTCGCTGATCGAGGCGCTCTCACACGGCGGCATCGCCAACAAGGTGAAGGTCAATCTCGACTGGATCGAGAGCGAGATCTTCGAGAAGGAAGATCCCGCGCCGTTCCTCGAGCACGTCAACGGCATCCTGGTGCCCGGCGGCTTCGGCCAGCGCGGCGCGGAAGGCAAGATCCGCGCGGCGCAGTTCGCGCGCGAGCGCGACGTGCCGTATTTCGGCATCTGCTTTGGCATGCAGATGGCGGTGATCGAGGCCGCGCGCAATCTCGTCGGCATCGAAGACGCCAACTCCACCGAATTCGGCCCGACCAAGGAGCCCTTGGTCGGCCTGATGACGGAATGGCTCCGCGGCAACGAACTCGAGAAGCGCTCGCAGGCCGGCGATCTCGGCGGCACGATGCGGCTCGGCGCCTATCCCGCGGCACTCAACCGCGGCAGCCGAGTCTCGCAGGTCTATGGCGGCGCGACCGAGATTTCCGAGCGCCACCGCCACCGCTACGAGGTGAACACCGCCTACAAGGATCGCCTCGAGCAGCACGGCCTGAAATTCTCCGGGCTGTCGCCCGACGGCGTCCTGCCGGAGATCGTCGAATACGAGGATCATCCCTGGTTCATCGGCGTCCAGTTCCATCCCGAACTGAAGTCGCGGCCTTTTGAGCCGCATCCTCTCTTCGCCTCCTTCATTCAGGCGGCGATGGTGCAGAGCCGGCTGGTCTGATGGCTCAGCGCGCGGCGGAGTAGTCGCGCGCGTGATGGATCGGCTCCAAGGCGACTCGCGTCGAGGGGGCCGGCGCAAGCGATCCCGTGACGAGCTTCATCTGCGGCCGCCGTGTCAGCTTGTAGACGGCGGCGGGCGGCATGTTCAGCAGGGCGCGATCGACCAGCGTGGCGCGTAAGCCCAGCCGATCGAGAATCGGCCGCGGCACCGGGCAGCTCATGCCGTAGGTGAACTGGTAGAATGCGCCGCCGGGGCGGACATAGCTGAACGCGCCGCTGACGATCGAGATGACCTTGCGCGTCGACATGTTGAGCAGCGGCAGCCCGCTCACGACCGCGCCGACGGGCGCGCCGTCATAGAGGCGCTCCGTCGTCAGCCGCCCCGCATCCATCCACAAGACGCGCGCGTTGGGAAAGCGCACTTGCAGGAGCTTCATGAAGTCGGAGCCGTATTCGATCAGCGTGAGGTCCTGCTGGCGGACGCCGCGTTTCAGGAGGTTGTAGGTGAATGCCCCGGTGCCGGGGCCGAGCTCGAGGATCGGACCGGTCGATGCCGTGATCTCGCGGGTGATCAGATCGGCGAGCGCCGCGCCTGACGGCGCGATCGCGCCGACCCGACGCGGGGCCGACATCCAGGACAGGAAGAAGGAGAGGAAATCGTTGGGCATGCGCACTCCGGCATCTTGGTTGCACCTCGAAAGATCAGAAGTGAGGCGGATGCAGTGTCACGGCCGTGCATTGCGACAGCATTGCGCTGTGAGAGGCGCACGCGGATTGAATCAATCCTGCGGGATTGGGCGCAGCGTTATTCTGAAACAGGCGCCGCCGTCCGGCCCGTCCGTGACCGAGACGTGGCCGCCATGCAGCTGCACGATCTCGCGCACCATGTTGAGGCCGAGGCCGGCACCGCGATCGAGCGGCGTCAGCCGGTAGAACGGCTCGAAGATCTGCTCGCGTTGTCCGACGGGAATGCCGGGACCTTCGTCCGTGACTTCGATGCTCGCGGGTCTGCTGACGCGAATGCCGATGGTGCCGCGGCGAGGGCCGTGCTGAATCGCATTTTGCACGAGGTTGGTCAGCGCGCGTTCCAACGCGGCCGCGTCACCGATCGTCTCGATCGGCGTCGTGGGTGCATCGAGCGCCAGCTCGTAGCCGCCGGCAATCGCCAGCGGCGCGAGGTCGGCAGCCGCGCCTTGCGCGACCCGGACAAGGTCGACGCGCGCGAAAGGATGGCCGCAGCGGTCGAGCCGCTGAATGTCCAGCAACTGCTCGGCAAGCGTCGCCAGCCGCGCGGCATCTTCCAGCAGCCGGGTCTTGTCCGGCCCCGGGGCAAGCGACTCCAGGCGCGTGTTGAGGATCGCGATCGGCGTGCGCAGCTCGTGCGCGGCGTCGGCGACGAAACGCTTGTGGCGGGCATAGCCCTGGTCGAGCCGCGCCAGCGCGTCATTGACCGCAGTCACGAGCGGTACGACCTCCAGCGGAATTCTCTCCACCGACAGGCGCGCGCCGCGCTGATGGATGTCGATGCGACGCGCCTGGTCCGCGGTCGTATCAAGTCCTCTGAAGGCGCGCCGCACGATCATCGGTGTCGCGATGAAGGTCGCGGTTCCCATCAGAAGGAGGCCTGGCAGGGCGATGCCGAGGAACGCAAGCGATGTCATGACCAGCGCCTTGGCGCCGGTCAGCCGGCCCTGTGTCGCCGTGATGACCTGCACATTGCCGGCCTCGGTATCGACCCGCTTCAGCCGCGCCGCCGGCTTGCGCGGATCGTCCTCGAACAGCTGCCAGCCGAGCCGCGCCTGGCTGATCTGGTCGAGGCCGCCGCCGATCGCGGCGAATTCAGCCGGCACGGCACCTTCGGCGAGCGAATGTCCCTGCCGGTCGCGGACCAGGAACCAGAGGTCTGGTGTCTCGCTACGCAATTGTCTGAGCTCGGGCGTCGGCCGCACGGTCAGGCCGCCCTGTGCGTCGCGCGTCAGTGCGTGCTGCACGACGTCGATCACGCGATCCTCGTCGCGCTCGGCGAGCACAAGTCCTGACGCGCACAGCGCTCCGACGACGACGGCAACCAGGGCCAGGAGCAGCACGGCCTGGAGCGAGAGCAGGCGCCAGCTCAGGCGCGAGCGCAGGCAGTAGGGATCGTCGTGCCTGCTCATGGCAGCTTCTTCAGGAGATAGCCGACGCCGCGAATGCCGTGGATCTCGATGCCGGCATCCGCCTCGGCGAGCTTGCGGCGTAGCCGCGAGATATGCGTGTCCAGCGCGTTCGACTGGATCTCGTCGTCGAAATTGTAGACGGCCTCTTCCAGCGCCGAGCGTATCACGGTGCGGCCGATGCGGCGGATCAGCGCCTCGAGCACCAACAGCTCGCGACGCGGCAGCTCGAACGGCTGGCCGTCGATGCTCGCCTCGCGATGGCCGACATCGAAGGCGAGGCGGCCCGCGCGGATGACATCCGGCGTAAGTCCAGCGGGGCGCCGCATCACGGCGCGCAGGCGCGCCAGCAGCTCCTCGACCGCGAACGGCTTGGCCAGATAATCGTCGGCGCCGCTGTCGAGCCCGGCGATCCGGTCGGCGAGCTCGCCGCGCGCGGTCAGGACGATGATCGGCACGCCGTCGGCGCGCGCCCGGAGCTTCGGAATCAGTGCAAGGCCGTCGCCGTCGGGGAGCTGGCGGTCGAGCAGGACCGCGACATGGACGTCGGCGGAAATGGCCTCTTCAGCGTCGGCAAGGGTAGGGGCATGGTCTACCACCATGTCGTAGCGCTTTAGCGCCGACGCCAGCGCGCCCGCCATCTCCGCCTCATCCTCGACGAGCAAAATCCGCATGATCCGGCACCTAGGCTTCAACTAAAGCCATTCTAGCGGCCCGATCATTGCGGCAGCATTGCGGGAGCCGGACTTGATGCGTTACCGAAGACCGCCGAGCCATGCGCGAAACGCCACAGGGGCGGCCGCGCAGGGCTCAAGACACGGTTATGGCCGGCCGTTATAAGCGGCGGACCTGTTCTGGGAGGAAGCAAGAATGATCTACGAAATGCGCGTCTACCGCTGCGTGCCCGGCCGCTTGCCGGCGCTCTTGAAGCGGTTCGAGACGGCGACGCTGAAGCTGTGGGAGAAGCACGGCATCCGCCAGGCTGGATTCTTCACCACGCTGATCGGTGAATCCAGCCAGGAGCTGACCTATTTCCTCGCCTGGGAGTCGCTCGCCGAGCGCGAGAAGAAGTGGGGCGCGTTCGTGACCGATCCGGACTGGCTCGAGGCGCGGTCGAAGTCGGAGGCGGACGGCCAGATCGTCGGCAATATCGTCAGCCAGCTCCTGACGCCGACCGCCTTTTCGGCGGTGAAATAGCGCCGGCGGCGCCCGCGGAACTTCGGCGCAACCCTGATATTCGGACGGCCTGGGCCGATTGGGGTTGATCCGACCCCGATGGCGGCTATGGTCGCGCCGAAACGAGGGATTTGCCTTGAGCTCTTCGACGTCAGCGGCGCCGGTCGTCACCATTGGCAGGGTCAAATTCGGCAATGATCTGCCGATTTCGATCATTGCCGGGCCTTGCCAGCTCGAAAGCCGCCAGCATGCGCTGGAGGTGGCCTCCGCGCTGAAGGAGATCGCCGCGCGGCTGAACATCGGTCTCGTCTACAAGACCTCGTTCGACAAGGCCAACCGCACCAGCGCGTCGGCGGCGCGCGGACTCGGGCTCGCGCAGTCGCTGCCGATCTTCGCCGAGATCCGCTCCTCGCTCGGCCTGCCGGTGCTGACCGACGTGCACGAAGCCACGCAATGCGCCGAGGTGGCGCAGGCCGTGGACATCCTGCAGATCCCGGCCTTCCTGTGCCGGCAGACCGATCTGCTGCTGGCGGCGGCCGCGACCGGCAAGGTCGTCAACGTCAAGAAGGGCCAGTTCCTGGCGCCCTGGGACATGGCGAACGTCGTCACCAAGATCACGAGCGCGAACAATCCGAATGTGCTCGTCACCGAGCGCGGCGCCTCCTTCGGCTACAACACGCTGGTTTCCGACATGCGCGCGCTGCCGATCCTGGCGCGCACCACCGGTGCGCCCGTGATCTTCGACGCCACCCATTCGGTGCAGCAGCCGGGCGGGAAGGGGACGTCCTCCGGCGGCGAGCGCGAATTCGTGCCGGTGCTGGCGCGGGCGGCGGTCGCGGTCGGTGTCGCCGGCGTCTTCATCGAGACCCATCCCGATCCCGATAGCGCGCCTTCCGACGGCCCCAACATGGTGCCGTTGCGCGAGTTCGAGGGTCTGATCCGCAGGCTGATGGCGTTCGACGCGCTCGCAAAGAACCCGCGCTGATGCAGCAAGGCGAGGCGCGGCCGCACGATCACGGTCTGCCGGCCGCGCTCTACGTCATCTCCGGCGCCAGCTTCGCCGCGGCGTTGTCGGCGCGTGCGCTCGACCCGGTGCTGCCGCACGTCGCCGAGGATTTTGGCGTCAGCATCGCGACCGCCGCGGGCTTTGCCGCGGTGTTCGCTTTCACCTTCTCGATCATCCAGCCGATCGTCGGCGCCGCCGCCGATCTGTTCGGCAAGACGCGGCTGATGATCGGCTGCCTCGCGCTGCTCGGGCTTGCCAATATTCTCGGCGCGCTCTCGACCTCGTTTTCGGTTCTGTTTGCGACCCGCATCCTTGCCGGCATCGGCTCGGGCGGCGTGTTTCCGGTGGCGCTCAGCCTGACCAGCGATCTGGTCGGTCCGGAGAAGCGGCAGGTCGCGATCAGCCGCACGCTCGCCGGCGCCATGACCGGCAATCTGCTCGGTGCCTCGGCCTCCGGCCTGATCGGCGATTTCCTCGGCTGGCGCGGCGTGCTGGCGGTGCTCGGCGTGCTCGTGATCGTTGCATCGATCGCGGTTGCCGCCGGCTTTCGCGGCGCCAAGGTCAAGCATCCGCCGAAGACGAGCCTGTCGGCGCTGAAGGCCGGCTATCGCACCATCTTCACCAACCCCAACGCCTATGTGTGCTACTCGGCCGTGTTCGTCGAAGGCTGCTGCGTGCTCGGCCTGTTTCCCTATATCGCCTCGTTCCTGTTCGAGCTCGGCCAGACCTCGCTCTCGATCGCCGGCATCGTCATCGCGGGCTTCGCGGTCGGCGGCCTGTTCTACACGCTGACGGTGTCGCGCCTGCTGCCGTGGCTCGGCATGAAGGGAATGATGATCGCGGGCATGACGCTGGTGGCCTCGCAGCTCGTCGCCGTGGCCTTCGGTCCGCGCTGGGAGGTGCAGGCGCTGAATCTCATCGTCATGGGCTGGGGCTTCTACATCGCCCATGGCTGCCTCCAGGTGTTCGCCAGCGAGCTCTCGGTCGAGGCGCGCGCCACCGCGCTGTCGCTGCATTCGTTCTTCTTCTTCATGGGACAGACGGTCGGGCCGCTCGCCTACGGCTTCGGCCTGCAACACGCCGGCAAGGTGCCGACGCTGTTTGTGAGCGCCGCGATCATGGTGGTCCTCGGCATCGTCTGTGCTCGGCTGCTCAAGCCGCGTGCACCAGCCGACGCGCGCTGAGATTTTATTCGGTCCTTAAGGGGGATCGCCCCACCACGACACCGTCGGCTCCGTATACATGGCACACGAATTGCTTTTATTCTGGGCAAACCGAGGTGTGAGACCGTGGACACCCAGCCCATCCGTTTGCCCAGCGTAGCCGGCGCGACCCGGTCGGCCGGATATCCCACCAGGCCGCCACTGCGGCGTTTCCTGACCGATTGCCACGAGGAGTTCAGGGGCGACAGTTCGGGCGAGCTTGCCGATTACATTCCCGAGCTGAAGCGCGCCAACCCCGATCATTTCGGCATCGCGCTCGTCACCATCGACGGCCATGTCTACGAGGTCGGCGACAGCGCGGTGCCGTTCACGATCCAGTCGGTCTCGAAGGCCTTCGTGTTCGCGCTGGCGCTGGAGACGGTGGGCGAGGAGCGCGTCTCGGCCACCATCGGCGTCGAGCCGAGCGGCGAAGCCTTCAATTCGATCCGGCTCACCAACGACAACCGTCCCTTCAACCCGATGGTCAATGCCGGTGCGATTGCCTGCTCGGGCCTGATCTACGAGGTGGACGGCAAGGGTGCTTTCGAGCGTGTCCGCTCAAAACTCAGCGAGTTCGCCGGGCGCGAGCTCGGCGTCGACGAGGCCGTGCATGCCTCGGAGACCGCGACCGGCAACCGCAACCGCGCGATCGCGTGGCTGCTCCGCAATTACGCGGTGCTGCCGGATGACGTCGACGCGGTGCTCGACGTCTATTTCCGCCAATGCGCGATCCTGGTGACGGCGCGCGATCTGGCGGTGATGGCGGCAACTCTCGCCAATCGCGGCATCAATCCGGTGACGGGCGCGCAGGTGATCACGCCGCACATCGTCGCCCGCACGCTGTCGGTGATGACGAGCTCGGGCATGTACGACTATGCCGGCGAGTGGACCTATCGCGTCGGCATCCCCGCCAAGAGCGGCGTCGGCGGCGGCATCGTCGCGGCGCTGCCCTCGCAACTGGGACTGGGCACCTTCTCGCCGCTGCTCGACAATCACTTCAACAGCGTGCGCGGCTTGAAAGTCTGCGAGGCACTGTCGGCGCGGTTTGACCTGCACATGCTCAACCGCAATGCTGACGTCCGCACCAGCGTCATGGCGGATTACGACGTCTACGGCATCTCCTCGCGCCGCAGCCGCCAGCCGCACGAGCAGCAGATTCTCGACGAGCGTCACAGCGACATCCGCATCGTCGAGCTCGTCGGCGCGCTGAATTTCGGCACCATCGATTACGTCACGCGAAGACTGACCAGTGAGCCGCCGAACGCGCCGCTGTTGATCATCGATTTCCGCCGCGTGCCCGACATCACCGCGGCCGGTGCGGAGCTTCTGGGCGAGACGCTGACGGCGCTCGGCAATGCCAACGTCACCACGATTCTGTCCGGCCTCGAGGAGGCCTCCGCGGTCTGGGCCGCGATCGCCGCGCGCACGGGGGATCCACGCCGGCTGCGCCGCTTCGCGCTGCTCGACGATGCCATCGAATGGGCCGAGGACCAGGTGATCTATCGCTTCGGCGGCTTCACCGACGTGAAGGAGAGCGTGCATCTCGGCGAGCAGGCCTTGCTGGCCGAGCTCGACACCGACGAGATCGCCGCCATCGTCAAACTCTCGACCACGCGGCACTACACGGCCGGCCAGCGCGTCATCGCCGCCGGCGCGCCCGCCAATTCGCTGTTCTTCCTCCAGAGCGGCATGGTCAGCGTGAAGCTGCGGAGCGGCGTTCGGCTGGCCTCGCTCGGTCCCGGCATGGAGTTCGGTGAGATGGCGATCCTGGAGCGAACCCGCAGCGCCGACGTGTTTGCCGATACGCCCGTTGCCTGCCTCGAACTGCCGCTCGACAGCTTTGCCGATTACCGCCGGTTGCACCCGGAGACCGCGCTGAAGATCATGCGCAACCTCGCCGCAATCCTGGCGCGGCGGCTGGTGGCGGCCAATGCCAAGGTCGACCTGCTGAGCGCGTATTAGGAGGCCGGGCCTAATTCGCTCCACCGGCAGCGATCGGCTCCATGCCGCTCGCAATGATCGTGTCGCGAGCAGCGGGGGAGGCGAGGAACTTGATCAAGGCCCGGCCAGCCTCGGGCTCCTTCGAAACGGTCGCGATGCCGGCTGAGAAGATCGTGATCTTCTGCAATTCGCTCGGCAGCGGTCCGACGATATCGATGCCCTTCACCGGCTTCAATTCGCTGATCTGCTGAAAGCCCAGTTCGGCCTCGCCATGCGCGACGATCTCGCCGACCGGCGTGGCCGGAATCTTGCGCGCCTTGTCCTTCATGACATCGGCAATGCCAAGCTTGTCGAACATCTCGGTCGAGACGTAGACGCCGCTGGCGCTGTCCGAATAGGCGATCGTCTTCGCCGCCAGCAGCGCACGCTTGACGGCTTCCACCGAGCTGATGTCCGGCTTCGGCGCGCCCGACTTGACGGCAATCCCGATCGGCGATCTGGTCAGATCGACCTGACTGCCGGCAACGACCTTGCCCTTGCTGGCGAGGTCGTTGAGGGCATAGCCCACCATGATCAGGACATCGGCCGGCTCGCCCCGCTCCAGCCGGACCGGGATCGCATTGGTGGTGGTGCCCATCGAAGGCCCGAACGCGGTCAGCACCTTGTTGCCGGTGGCTTTCTCGAACTCCGGCACGAGCGCCTGATAGGCCGCTGTCAGACCGCCGGAAATCATCACCCGGACCTCGGCCGCGTCGGACGCGCCGGTCAGCCACAGGACGCCCAGAAGGCCCAAGGAAAGGTTCAGGACAAGGCCGCGAAATTTGTCTGATGTCGATTTCATCGTCGTTGGTCTCCAGCTAGCCCCGCCCGCGATAGGGCGCGACGCCTTGCTCCGGCACCCACAGGCCCTTCGGCACGCGGCCGGTCTGCCAGAACACGTCGATCGGGATGCCGCCGCGCGGATACCAGTAGCCGCCGATGCGGAGCCATTTCGGTTTGATCTCCGAGGCGATGCGCTTGCCGATCATCACGGTGCAATCCTCGTGGAAGGCGCCGTGATTGCGGAAGCTCGCGATGTAGAGTTTCAGCGATTTCGACTCCAGCAGCCATGGGCCGGGTGCGTAGTCGATCATCAGATGCGCGAAATCCGGTTGTCCTGTGACCGGGCACAGCGAGGTGAATTCCGGCACGGTGAAGCGCACCAGATAGTCGGTGCCCTTTTGCGGATTGGGCACGCGGTCGAGCTGGGCTTCTTCCGGGGTGTGCGGCCATTCGACCGCGCGGCCGAGCTGGAGGGATTTTTTCGCCATCGTCGTCACATCCTTTTGCGGATGCCGGGATGGACGCAATTGAAGCTGCCGTCAACCGGTCGCGATTGTCTGGATCATGACGATGCGGTCGTTGCCGGACTCGCAGCCCCAGAGCTCGCCCGGCCTGCCGTCGAGCTGGCGGACATTGGCATTCGGCTTGTCGCTGGTGAAGACGTTGAATTTTTCGGTCATGGGATCGAAGCGGACGATGGCATTGGCGGAAAAATCGGTCAGCCAGACCTTGTCCTTGTCGTCGACATAGACGGCGTAGGTGCGGGGGCGCTCGCCCGGCAGCTTCCAGGTCTTCCAGGAACCGTCAGCGGGATCGTGCACCGAGACATGGCCGCTGTTCCATTCGCTGACCCAGATCCGGCTCTTCGAATCCGACCAGACGCGCCGCGATCCCTGGCTCGGCGTTGGCGGCTCGGCCACATTGGCGTTGCCGGTCGCAAGATCGATCTTCGCGATATAGCTGCCGGCGAGCGAGGCGTACCAGACGTCGCCCTTGGGCGTCACGGTGATGCCGTAGGGGCCGACGCCCTTGGGCGCCCGGAACACGTCCATCTCGCCAGACTTCGGCTTGAGCCGGCCGTAATAGCCGGACTGTCCGGTGAACCAGTAGGTGCCGTCCTTGTCGAACACGCCGGTATTGAGATTGGCGGAGGCGAATTTCTCCGGCAGGCGGAACAGCGTGACCTTGAGATCGCCGGGATCGACCCGCGCGATCGCGTTCTGGCCGCCCTCGGTGATCCAGGGCGCGCCATCGGGACCGATCGTCACGCCGTGCGGCGCGGCGCCCTGGCCAAGGCTGACGGTCTTGAAGGTGCCATCCTTCGGATCGAGCCTGCCGAGCATGCCCTTGCCCTGCGCGGTGAACCAGACCGTGCCGTCGGGGGCTGGCGCGAGGTCGTGCAGGCCGATCCCGGCATTGATGGGGAAATATTTTGTCCGGAACGGGCCCTCCTGCGCAAAAGATGGGCGAACGGCGAGGAGGGCGGCGCTGGAAGCAAGAAACTGGCGGCGATTCATGGCGTTACCCCGACTGTCTAGGATTGAGGATGGACGCGCAGACCCAGTGTTCTCAAGCTTAGTCTTGGGGAATTCACGCGTCAGTCGAAGCTCGCCGTCCAAGCGTTCACATTTGCTTGCGCTCCGTGTAAGACCCGCGGCGAACCGATCAAACCTAACGAACGGAAGTGCAACATCATGACCGCCATCATCGACATCATCGGCCGCGAAATCCTCGACAGCCGTGGCAATCCCACCGTCGAGGTCGACGTCGTGCTGGAAGATGGCGCGCTCGGCCGCGCCGCGGTGCCATCAGGCGCCTCCACCGGCGCCCACGAGGCGGTGGAACTGCGCGATGGCGACAAGGCCCGCTATCTCGGCAAGGGCGTCACCAAGGCGGTCGGCGCCGTCAATGGCGAGATCTTCGAGGCCTTGAGCGGCCTCGATGTCGAGCAGCAGGCCCAGATCGACCAGATCATGATCGACCTCGACGGCACCCCGAACAAGAGCCGCCTTGGTGCCAATGCCATCCTCGGCGTGTCGCTCGCCTGCGCCAAGGCGGCTGCGAACTCGCTCGACATGCCGCTCTACCGTTACGTCGGCGGCACCTCGGCGCGACTGCTGCCGGTGCCGATGATGAACATCATCAATGGCGGTGTGCATGCCGACAACCCGATCGACTTCCAGGAGTTCATGATCCTGCCGGTCGGCGCGTCGAGCTTCGCCGAGGGCCTGCGTTACGGCGCGGAGGTTTTCCACACGCTGAAGTCGGAGCTGAAGAAGGCCGGCCACAATACCAATGTCGGCGACGAGGGCGGCTTTGCCCCGAACCTGCCGTCAGCGGACGCCGCGCTCGAATTCGTCATGAACGCGATCGGCAAGGCCGGCTTCAAGGCGGGCAGTGACATCGTGATCGGCCTCGACTGCGCCTCGACCGAGTTCTTCAAGGACGGCAAGTACGTCTATGAAGGCGAGGGCAAGACCCGTTCGATCTCCGAGCAGGCCAAGTACCTTGCCGACCTCGTTGCGCGCTATCCGATCGTGACCATCGAGGACGGCATGTCGGAAGACGACATGGACGGCTGGAAGGAGCTCACCGACCTCATCGGCAAGAAGTGCCAGCTCGTCGGCGACGATCTGTTCGTCACCAACGTCAAGCGCCTCGCCGAAGGCATCAAGGCGGGCCGGGCCAACTCGATCCTGATCAAGGTCAACCAGATCGGCACGCTGACCGAGACGCTGGCCGCCGTCGAGATGGCGCACAAGGCGGGCTACACCTCCGTGATGTCGCACCGCTCCGGCGAGACCGAGGATTCCACCATCGCCGACCTCGCGGTCGCCACCAATTGCGGTCAGATCAAGACCGGCTCCCTTGCGCGTTCCGATCGCACCGCCAAGTACAACCAGCTCCTGCGCATCGAGCAGCAGCTCGGCAAGCAGGCGCTCTATGGCGGCAAGGCGGCACTGAAGGCGCTGGCCTAACGCGCCTCGCCGAGCCAATTCTCCGGCGTCACGTTAGCTTGATCGACGCTCAGTCGCATGCGCGTTGACGCCGGATGGTTGTCGTGATGTGCTCATACACCTTAAAGGTGAGGCTCTTTCTTTATTTCATTTTCTAGCAATTTGACGTTCCGCGCGCGTCAGGCGCGGAAGCGCCGGTGCTTTGCCTCGCCCAACGCGGAGCGCCAAA
This sequence comes from Bradyrhizobium sp. 1200_D9_N1_1, assembly GCF_052075915.1. Taxonomy (NCBI): domain Bacteria; kingdom Pseudomonadati; phylum Pseudomonadota; class Alphaproteobacteria; order Hyphomicrobiales; family Nitrobacteraceae; genus Bradyrhizobium; species Bradyrhizobium sp. 1200_D9_N1_1. Next base: position 4,664,349 of record NZ_CP197226.1, read on the forward strand.
ATGACCAGATTGCGAGCAACCCGAGCCGTCAGCACGGATGGAACCGTTACCGTTCAGGCCAGCGGTCAATTGATGGACGACTACGTCTACGCCACCGATCTGACCGGCGAGACGGATCTGACGGCGATACAACAGGCCGACGGCAGTTACAGCCTGCTTTACCTCGGAGCGACCGGCAACATCATGTCGCTGCGCCGGGACCCTGACAGCGATACGGGCTGGAGCGAGGAGGTGGTCGATGCCACCCTTCAGCCGAGCCAGGTTGTCGGCGGCATCGATGCCAGCGGCAGGTTCACGGTCTTTGCCGTCGGCTCGAATGCGGCGGCGCCCGATGTTTATGTCATGACGCGCCAGAGCGGGGGAAGCTGGAGCGCGCCGCAGCCGATCGCACCGGACGGCTCGGTGCCTGTGTTCATGCAGGCCAGCAAGCTTGCGGCCTTTGCAATCGCGGGCAAGCTCGAGCTGTTCGCGTTGCTCAGCCCCTCGCCGGGGTCCAACGGCCAGTCCAGCCTGTGGCGCATCGGCTGGGATTCGGCCGCTCCGAGCTGGCAGTACATCGCCGATACCGACCAGACCATCATCGAGAGCTGCACCGTCGAGGACATCGATTGTCTCTTGTTCGCGAACACCGCCGAGGCGACGCCCGTCGCGCTGGATCTGTTCACCGTGGCGGCTCCCTTCACGGCAACCGCAACATTGCTGGCGGCGAACATCGTATTCCGCTCGCTGGCCGTTGGTTCGCAGGCGGACAACAATTCGGCGGTGTTCATTGCCGATCCCGGTGACATGACCGATCGGCCGCAGATCCAGTATCTCGACGGTGGCAATCCGGACGCCGGCTTCGTGGTCGTGGATTCCACGATCAAGGCGACCGCTCTGGCGGTTGCGAGCGCCGGCGCCAATCCATTGGCGCTGTTTGCGCTCGATGACAGCGGCTCGCTGCAATTCATCGCGACGCCGCCGTCGGACACCAAATTCGACTTCTTCCTTCGCCTGAGGAACATCCTGACTGCGCGGGGGACGGAGGGCGATGCGGAGCTGGTTGGTTACGTGCCCACAAAGGGCCTGATGCGGATGTGGCAGAGTCCGCCGGACGATCCGGCTTCGCCTGACGGCAGCAAGGGCGGCTGGAATCAGGAGCCGATTCAGTATCCGCCGCTGACCCGCAAGCTCGTCGAGCAGAAGACCTATTCGACGACGCTGACTTTCTATGACGCGAATGGCGTGACCCTTTCCAACGCCAAGGTCGCGCTGAAATCGACCGAGATCATGAGCGCCTCGATCGCCGGGCAGGTCGTGACCCTTGGTCCGGCGCGGGCCCTGACGTTCACGACCGATGCGTCCGGCCGCCTGCGGGTCACGACGGAGACGCGGTCGCTGAATGCCGTGGGGCTGAGCGCCAGGCTGCCGGACCTGATGATGGACGGCGGCGATTTCGCGGTGACGCCCAATTATGATGTGCAGGAACGGCTGCGCAACATCACGACAGCCCAGGTCAAGCAGCTCGTGCCGAGCGAGTTCGCCGGCGATGCCGATCAAATCCGGCTGGCCGTCACGGAAGCGATGGCCAACATCCATGACGGGCCGGTTGCGTTGGTGCGGGCGCGCATCAATGCCAGGGACGACCTTCGGCTGCCGCTGCCGATGCGCGCGCAGCCCCGGCAACCCTTTCGCTTCACCGTTGCCGGCGGGCGGGCCGTCTTCAAGACTCTCACCGATGCGGAGGCGGACGCCGCCATCGCCGAGATCGCGGCGTTGCGCACCAGTCCGGATTTTGGACTCCTCGACTTCTTCGAGGACGCGATCGAGGCGATCGGCAATGCGTTCGAGACCGCGGTCGATGCGGTGTACGACTACGTCATCAAGCCGATCGCCTCCGGTTTCGAACTCGCCATCAACTCGGTGGCGGACAAGCTCAAGATCGTCTGGAACGGCATCGTCGACACCGTGGAAAGCGCGTTCCGCTTCGTGGAAACCGTCTTCAACGCGGTCAAGACGTTCTTCGTCGGGCTCTACAATTTCTTTGCCTGGCTGTTGAGCGATGCGCGCAAGGACATCTGGGCCACCAAGCGGAAGTTCGAGCGGATATTCAGCCAGGGTCTGGTTTCGCTCGCAGGCTTTGCCGCCGACGGCGGCAAGGTCAGTCACAGCTTCTTTGAGACCATGGAAGGTACCGTCAAGCAGGCCTTTGCGGGGATCGAGAAGGATCTCGGCAAGATCGATGCGGATGACGGGATGGATGCGCCGTCCGGCGTGAGCACGTTTCTCGAAATCATCGAGGACAGCGCAAGCGTCGCCAACTGGCTGATGGACAAGGTTTCGTTCGGCAGCCTCATCAGCCTTGGCATCAATATCCCGTCGGCGATGGTGCAGGATGCGATGGCTCTCATCTCGCGGGTCCAGTCGACATTCGCCACCGAGATCGCGAAGCTCATCCAGGCAAGCATGAAACGCTTGCGGGCGCTGGCAACCAGCACGTCGGAGTTCGGCAAGGTGCTGCTCGCCACGATCCTCGGCGAGGTGAAAGACCTGATCCTGGCCGTTCTGCGCGTCCTCGATGGACTGGTTCAATCCGTTTTGAACTTCTTCGCCAAGGATCTCGTCGCGCTCAACACCGCAGTGTTCGGCGCCTCCATCAATAACTTCGTCATTCAGGCGCTCTACGATCTGATCAACCCGGGGTCTTCGGAGGATCTGACCGTCGTCGGCCTCGGCTCGCTGCTCTGCGCTTTCGTTGCGACCACGCTCTATCGCATCATCTTCGAGGATTCTCCGTTCTCGCTCGAACAAGCCGAGCAGGGCGTTGCGTCGAGCAAGAAGGAGATCGGCGTTCTGCTGATCCTGTCCGGCCTCGTTCAGGCGACGGTCTGGTGCGTCGCCGACGTCGGGCTCGATGTCGGATTGTTCGACAACCCCCCTGCCTGGCAAGCGCTGGCCGTCGTGATTCTCGGCCCGACCTTGATCCAGTTTCTCGCCTGGCCCGGAGGCCCGTTCGCAAGGCTTGCGTTCGACACGCCGGTCAACAAGGCCACCTCGGCGGCCTGGCTGTCCGGGTTCGGCAATATCGCGTTCAAGTTCTTGTGGGCCATCGCCCACAAGTTCAAGGATGGTCCGCGCGGCTCGTTCCCGGGATCTTGCGCACTGAGTGCCGGCGGCATCCTGTCCTTGGCGATGAATGCATGGATGCTCTTCGAGAAGGAAAGTGCAGGCACGGCGCGGGTGTCGGAATGGGTTGCCGGCGCCGCCGGACCATTGTCGGCGATCGCAAAGCCCGCCAAGCACACGCTTGATCCGCTCGATGCCCGCATTTTCCTCGGCGTCGTGGATATCGTCAGCGACGTCAGCGCCGGAATCGCCAAGATCGTCCACGGCAAGGAGATCATCGATTCGGAGCAAGGGACGACGCTGACTGCAAGGCGCGTCTCGATGGGCTCGGCCTAGGTCACGGGCCGCGCGTCCGGAGGGACGCTCATACTGCTCGAATTTCGCAAACTGATTTTCACCCAGGCTGTTTCATCAGAGGATATTTTCATGCCCGCACTCTCGGATCCGACCTTGCAGACCAAAGGCAGGCTTACTGTCGGCCTCAACCTCGACAACAACGCATCGTACATCAGCAGCGGCGCGGTGAACGGACTGAAGGTGACGGCCGGAGCGCTTGCCTACGGGCCGCCCAACGAACCTCCGCCGCCGTGGAAGCCGGGCAAGCAATACTGGTCCGGAAACGGCACCGCGTTCGGCGCCCAGGGAATGGTCCCGACGACCTACGGCTACACTTACCAGGCCGGCATCTACCAGCCACTGTACATCAGCGACATGAGCAGCAATGCCGTGATGACCGGGAAGACCTATGTCTTCACGTTCTCGCTGGGAGCCGAATGGATTCAGCTCTACCTCAGGGTCACTGGCGGGCCCGACGGAGCTACGGTTTTGCCCGGCTTCGGACTTTGGAGCCTTGGCAGCAACCCGCACGCCTGGACCTACGTGACGCCAGAGGCCTTCACCGGCGAATGGATGATCGGGCTCCTCAGTCCGGCCTGCTTCAACATCGTGTGGCTTTCGGTTGAATATGCACCGCCCAAGGATTACGGCGGCGGTCTGCCGGAGGCGCGGCTATGCTTCAAGGTATCGGGGCTGTCGCCGACCAATGCATTTGCGTATTCGACGGATGTCGATCTCGGCGGCCCCCGTCCGCTGGGGCAGGACATGCCGATCGGACTTCAGCATCTGCATCCGCGCAGCCAGCCGCACATCCTGCAGCGCGAATCCGCCGTTCCCGTCGGCTAGGCTTCCTGTTCAATCAGTTGCTGCGCGGCGAGCCGGAACTTGGTAAGGAGGCCGCCTATCCGGGCGCGTCGCGCTGCAATGCCTGGGCCTGAGGCCATGAGTTGGTCGAGGGCCCAAGGCCTCGCTGACGCTCCTGCATCAAGGGAGGATCGACATGAGCGATGGCGAAACCGGACTGCAACTGCGTTCGCTGATCAAGAAGAGCGGCGAGCTGGAAATCTCGCTTCTCGACGTGCCGACCCCCGAGCCCGCCGAGGACGAGGTGGTCGTCCGCGTCGAGGCGGCGCCGATCAACCCGTCCGATCTCGGTCTGCTCGTCGGCGCGGCCGACATGAGCACGGCGAAGCTCTCTGGCACAAAGCAGGCGCCCGTCATCACCGCGAAAGTGCCTGACGGTGCGATGCGCGCGATGGGCGCGCGGCTCGACCAATCCCTGCCGGTCGGCAATGAAGGTGCCGGCGTCGTCATCAAGACCGGCTCGTCGGATGCCGCGAAGGCGCTGATGGGCAAGACGGTCGCGATGATCGGCGGCGCCATGTACTCGCAATACCGGACCCTGAAGGCGAGGGACTGCCAGCCATTGCCTGACGGCACGACGGCGGCGGAGGGCGCGTCCTGGTTCGTCAATCCGCTCACCGCGCTCGGCATGACCGAGACGATGCGGCGCGAAGGCCACAAGGCGCTGGTGCATACCGCTGCCGCCTCCAATCTCGGGCAGATGCTGAACAAGATCTGCATCAAGGACGGCATTCCGCTCGTCAACATCGTGCGCAGCAAGGAGCAGGCGGAGATCCTGAACAAGATCGGTGCCAAATACGTCGTCGATTCCAGCGTGCCGAGCTTCCTCGACGATCTCACGGCCGCGCTGGTCGAGACCGGCGCCACAATTGCCTTCGACGCCATCGGCGGCGGCAAGCTTGCCGGCGACATCCTCAACTGCATGGAAATCGCGATCAACAAGACCGCCAAGGAATACAGCCGCTACGGCTCCAGCGTGCACAAGCAGGTCTATGTCTACGGCGCGCTCGATATCCGCCCGATCGAACTGCCGCGCGGCTTCGGCATGGCCTGGGGCGTCGGCGGTTGGCTGCTGACCCCGTTCCTCCAGAAGATCGGTCCGGCCGACATCGGACGGCTGCGCCAGCGCGTCGTGAACGAATTGAAGACGACCTTCGCCAGCCACTACACCAAGGTGGTCTCGCTTCCCGAGGCGCTCGATCCCGCCAACATCGCGGTCTACGCCAAACGGGCCACCGGCGAAAAATTCCTCATCAACCCGAATAAGTCGTGACGAGCGATGGCGTCCAGGCCTGATCGAATTTATGCCTGAGCCGTGGGGCGAATAACGATCTCGCCGACGTCCACGCTATCCGGCTGCGCTATCGCGAAGGCCATCGCCTCCGCGATTGCGCTCGCCGGAATGGCCATCGCCTTCATGCTTGCCTGTCCTTGCTCCCGTAACGCGGAATCCGTCATGGAGGACGGCAGTTCGGTGTCGACATAACCGGGTGAGATGGTCGTCACGCGAAGGGACGGGCCGACCTCCTGACGAAGTCCTTCGGAAATCGCCCTGACGGCATTCTTGGACCCCGCATAGACGGCCATTGTCGGAACGATCTTGAGGCCGGCGGTCGACAGGGTGTTGACGAAATGGCCGAAGCCCTGACGACGGAACACGGGCAGGGCCGCGGCGATCCCGTAGAGCACGCCCTTCACGTTCACGTCGATCATGTCGTCCCAGTCGTCGACCCTCAGATCGTCCAGGAGCGAAATCGGGGCAATCCCCGCATTGTTGATCAGGACGTCCAGCTTCCCGTATCGATCCGTTGCCAGTCCGACGAGCCCGGCGACATCCTCGCGTTGCCTGACGTCGGTGACGAGGTACGACGCCTTTCCGCCCTTTGACGCGATGCTCGCGGCCAGCATCTCCAGCCGGTCGGCGCGCCGTGCGCCGAGGACCACGATGGCGCCACGTTCCGCGAGATGCCGGGCGGCGGCTGCGCCTATTCCGCTGCTGGCGCCCGTGATGGCGATGACTTTGCCTGCGATGCCCGTCATAGATGTTCCATGCAATTCGTTGCGATGAACTTCGCATCGAAAGCGAGGATGATCTATGCTCGAAGTGCTCGAAAATCGTCGAGATCGGATCAAGCTTTGGACACACCCCCGGATAGGCACGAGACCTCGGGCAACACCTCGGACCCGCTGTCTCAGGTCTTCTCGCTCCTGAACGTTCGCGCTGCGCGTTGCACGAGGTTCGAGGCGGGCGGCAATTGGTCGTATCGGTTCCCGGCCAAATCCGCCCTGAAGTTCGGCGCGGTCATCCGAGGTGATTGCTGGATCGATTTCGGTGACGAAGCCCATCATCGGCTTGTCACCGGCGACTGCTTTCTTCTGGCCAATGCACCAGCCTATGTTCTGGCCAACGACCAACGCCTTGCTCCCGAAGACGGCATAGCGGCGTTCGATTGGAAGCAGTCGGATGTCGCGCGTCACGCGGGCAGCGATACCGTTCTGCTTGCCGGCAGTTTCGGTTTCGAAGCGTCGGACGCCGGATTGCTGCTCGATGCGCTTCCTCGCTTTCTGCTCATACCGTCGCGCAGCCCGTCGGCCCCCATCATTCATTCCACGCTCGGGATTCTCGACCTTGAAATCAGGGGGACGGGAATCGGAGCGGCCGTACTCACCGACAGGCTTGCCGACGTCCTGCTCGTCCAGGTGCTCCGCGCGGCGCTGGATCAGAGTGCCGGCGAGGGTTTGGGATGGATCAACGCGCTGGTCGATGCCAGGATCGGCAAGGCAATCAGGCTGATGCACGAAAACGCCGCTCACCCCTGGACCCTGGAAGCATTGGCCGACGCGATCGCCATGTCGCGATCCGCGTTTTCTAAGCGGTTTAAGTCGCTGGTGGGGCAGGCGCCGCTCGACTACCCTCTTCGATGGCGCATGCGGCTTGCACGCGATCAGCTACGACGTGGAGCGACCGTTTCGGCAACCGCCGCACAGCTGGGATACTCGTCGGAGAGCGCGTTCGGACATGCCTTCAAACGAGTCTACGGCCGTGCACCGAAGCGGTACTGGCGTGGACAGGCCACGGGCGAAAAATTCCCCAACGCCCCAAATAAATTATCGTGATCTGCGACGGCACCTCACCGAAGGAAGGTCTTGCCTTCTGAGCGAAGCGGGGGATTATTCCGCCGCTATTGAAAGCGGGACAACCGCAAGCAAAGAAGGGGACACTTCCATGACTGATCTGAATCGCCGCCACTTGCTGGCGGGCGCGGCCGCTGTGGGCGCGGCTGCCGTTACCGGGCTCGGACCGATCACTGCTCGTGCCTCAGTGCCGCCAAGCGGGACGCAGGCGCCGGGCTTCTACCGCTACAAGGTCGGCAGCCTTGAGTGTACCTCGATCAACGACGGCGCGCGCACCTTCCCGATGCCGGACAAGTTCGTCGTCAACGCGCCCAAGGACGAGGCGCTCGCGGCCGGCGAGGCGGCCTACATGCCGAAGGGCATGGTCACGGTGCCGTTCAATCCGCAGCTCATCAACACCGGCTCCAAGCTCGTCCTGATCGATGCCGGCAACGGCGCCGCCAATCTCGAGCCCAGCAAGGGCGCGGTCGGCCGCACCCTGCAAAACCTCGCGGCCGCCGGCGTCGATTCCAAGAGCATCGACGTCGTGCTGCTCTCGCATCTGCATCCCGATCACACCAACGGCATTCGCCTCGCCGACGGCGCGCTCGCGTTCCCGAATGCGGAGATCATGGTGCCGGGCAAGGACTGGGAGTTCTGGACCAGCGAGGACAACGCCGCCAAGGCAGAGTCCAACGCGATGATGAAGAACTACTTCGCCAACGTGAAGAAGACCTTCGCCGGCCTCGAATCCAAGGTCACCAAGTACGAGTGGGGCAAGGAGGTCGCGCCCGGCATCACATCGATCGCGACGCCCGGCCATACGCCCGGCCACACCTCGTTTGCGGTTGCATCCGGCGATGCCAAGGTGCTGATCCAGTCCGATGTCACCAACATTCCGGAGTTCTTCCTGCGCAATCCGGACTGGCACGTGGTGTTCGACACCGATGCCGCGTTGGCGCAGCAGACGCGCCACAAATTCTACGACATGGCGGCGGCCGAGAAGGCGACGGTGATCGGCTTCCACTTCACCTTCCCCTCGGTCGGCCACGTCGAGAAGGACGGCGCCAAATATCGCCTGATCCCGTCGGCCTGGAATCCGACGATCTGATCGGTGGACGTTTGTGCGAAAGATCGGGCCGCCGCTTGGCGGCCTGATTGTTTGGGACGACGGTTTCAGAAACTCAATGTTTCCAAATCGGACCGGTTCATGCACTTGCATCCATTGGTCCGGATCGCTTAAGTGCCGCCCGGCACTCCCGCTCAAGTTCTGAGGACACTCCATGGCCTACAATATCGTCGTGATCGCCGGCAGCCTGCGCAAGGACAGTTTTTCGCTGAAGATCGCCAATGCGCTCGCCAAGCTCGCGCCGGCCTCTCTCAAGCTCGAGGTCATCACGCCGGCGGGCATCTCCTTTTTCAACCAGGACCTCGAGGGCGCGCCGCCCGCGGACTGGCTGGCCTTCCGCGAAAAGCTCCAGAAATCGGACGGTGTCCTGTTCGTCACCCCGGAATACAATCGCGCCATCCCGGGCGTCCTCAAGAATGCCATCGACGTCGCCTCGCGCCCCTATGGCAAGAGCTCGTTCAACGGCAAGCCGGTCGGCATCATCTCGAACTCGCCGGGCCCGCTCGGCGGCGTCAGCGCGGCCAAGACGCTCCAGAACATCCTGCCGGGCATTGCCGGCCCGATCATGCAGCAGCCCGAGACCTACCTGAACGCGGTTGGCGACGCCTTCGATGCCGAGGGTAACCTCGCCAAGGACGCGCTCAAGACCGTGCTCCAGGCCTATATCGACGCCTTCACGGCCCACGTGGCCAAGCATCACGGCTGAGGCTGAACAACCTTGTCATTCCGGGGGCGGCTCGAAGAGCCGAACCCGGAACCTCGAGATTCCGGGTTCGATGCTGCGCATCGCCCCGGAATGACAGTTTGCCAAGATTAGCGCTCCCTTAACCAAGCTGCCCCATCTTCCCAAGATGGTCTCCCGCGCGCGCCTCAAATCGATCCTGACCGGTCTTGCCCTCTATGCGATGGCGGCTGCCATCGTCGGCTATTTCGGCGTCAACGCCTATACCGGCAAATACGGCCTCAACGCCCGCCAGGAACTCGACCAGGAGATCATCGCGCTGACGAGCGAGCTGGCCCAGCTCAAGCGCGAGCGCGCCAGGAGCGAGCAGCGAGTCTCGCTGCTGCGTTCGGCGAGGATCGATCCAGACATGCTGGACGAGCGGGCACGTTTCCAGCTCGACTATGTCAATCCGCGCGATCTCGTTCGGATGATCCCGCCGAACTAGCGCCTGCGCGGGTTTCGAAACTGGTATCGAAAGCCGGCGCCGGGTCCGGCCGCCTCCTGCAAAGGTCGCAAGACCGCAGTTGCCTTGCCGCCTTGACGTAGCGGCGCCGGCGGGGGCATGGCTTGTGCGGCGCGCTGCTCCCCAGGATTGACAGAGATCAATCAGGCCGCGCCGGCACGCCGTAGATTGCCACCCGGAGGAAACGGTGATGAATGGGTCAATGCCCCAGCATCACGCGGCTCGTGTCGAAGCCGCTATTGCATCAGGCCAGGCGGCTCGCTCCGCGCTCGTGGCCTCCTGGCGCCGTTCGTCCCGACTGCATCATCTCGACCCCTCCGGCCGGGGCCTGCCCCAGCGGCTGACCGACGCGGAACTCCGCGAGGCGCGCGAGCGGATCGCACCGCTGCTCGCCGCTGCACGAGGCGCGATGGACCGGCTCTACCAAGCGGTTGGCGCGGCCGGCTGCTGCGTGCTGCTGGCCGACGGCGAGGGGGTACCGGTGGATCGTCGCGGCACGCCGGCGGACGACACCACCTTCCAATCCTGGGGTTTGTGGACCGGCGCGCTCTGGAGCGAGGAGCGCGAGGGCACCAATGGCATCGGCACCTGCGTCGTCGAGCAGCGGCCGCTGACGATCGACCGCGACCAGCACTTCTTCACGCGCAACACGCTGTTGAGCTGCACCGCCGTACCGATCTACGACCACGAGGCGGCGTTTGCCGGCGTGCTCGACGTCTCCTCCTGCCGCGCCGACCGGACCGATGCGTTTTCCAATCTGATTGCGCTCGCGGCAGGCGAGGCGGCAAAGCGCATCGAGGCCGACTTGTTCCGCCGGGCTTTCGCCCATGCCCGCATCGTGCTGACGCCGGCTGCGGACGGACAGTGCGGGGGCCTCGTTGCGGTCGATGCGGACGATCTCGTGATCGGCGCGACACGCTCCGCCCGGGTGGGACTTGGGCTCGCGCCAGGCCGGGCGTTGCGGCCAGTGCCCGCGGCCGATCTTCTCGGCGGCGATACGGCGCGCGACCACCTCGCCGGCGGTCAGCGCGCGGTGGTGCAGCGGGCGCTGCTCCGCGCGGGCGGCAATGTTTCGGCGGCCGCCAAAGCCCTCGGCGTCAGCCGCGCAACCCTGCACAGGAAGCTCAAGCGGTTCGAGCTGAACCACTGAGGGCCACTGTCCTTTCAGCCGTCATTGCGAGCGCAGCGAAGCAATCCAGAATCTTTCCGCGGAGGGACTCTGGATTGCTTCGCTGCGCTCGCAGTGACGATGTGGAAGCCGCGAGCCCTCGATCTTGCACCTGCCTCACCCCGGACCTGTCGCAGAACTGCGACAGGTCCGCTCCTCCATCGCTCCTATCAGGGCTGACAGAAATCGCCTCCCGCATCATCGTCGGCGCAAGTCGCGATCAGCGACGAATTGCGCAAACAGCAAACATCGGGAGTGATCAATGAACAAGGTGGAATTCCTCAGCGTCACCAAAGTTCCCTTCGCCGAACGCTACGACAACTTCATCGGCGGCAAGTTCGTCGCGCCGATCTCGGGCAAATATTTCGACAATGCCTCGCCGGTGAACGGACAGATCGTCTGCAAGATCGCACGCTCCGACGCGCAGGACGTCGAAGCTGCGCTCGACGCGGCGCATGCCGCCAAGGCCGGTTGGGGGAGCACCAGCGTCGCCGAGCGCGCCGCGATCCTGAACAAGATCGCCGACCGCATGGAAGAGAATCTCGAGCGCCTCGCGATCGCCGAGACCTGGGACAACGGCAAGCCGATCCGCGAGACCCGCGCCGCCGACATCCCGCTCGCCATCGACCACTTCCGCTATTTCGCCGGCGTCGTCCGCGCCCAGGAAGGCTCGATCGGCGAGATCGATCACGATACCATCGCCTATCATTTCCACGAGCCGCTCGGTGTGGTCGGCCAGATCATCCCCTGGAACTTCCCGCTGCTGATGGCCTGCTGGAAGCTCGCGCCTGCGCTCGCCGCCGGCAATTGCGTCGTGCTCAAGCCCGCCGAGCAGACCCCGGCCTCGATCATGGTCTGGGCCGAGATCATCGGCGACCTGCTGCCGCCCGGCGTCCTCAACATCGTCAACGGCTTTGGCCTCGAAGCCGGCAAGCCGCTGGCCTCGAGCCCGCGCATCGCCAAGATCGCCTTCACCGGCGAGACCTCGACGGGCCGGCTGATCATGCAATATGCCAGCCAGAACCTGATCCCGGTCACGCTGGAGCTCGGCGGCAAGTCGCCGAACATCTTCTTCAAGGACGTCACCGCCGAGGACGATGACTTCTTCGACAAGGCGATCGAAGGCTTCGTCATGTTCGCGCTGAACCAGGGCGAGGTCTGCACCTGTCCGAGCCGGGCGCTGGTGCACGCCGACATCTATGACCGCTTCATGGAGCGGGCGCTGAAGCGCGTCGCCGCGATCAAGCAGGGCGACCCGCGTGCGGCCGACACCATGATCGGTGCACAGGCCTCGGGTGAGCAGCTCGCCAAGATCCTCTCCTATATCGACATCGGCAAGCAGGAGGGCGCCAAGGTGCTGGCCGGCGGCGGTCGTGCCGAGCTCGGCGGCGATCTTTCCGGCGGCTTCTACGTCCAGCCGACCGTGTTCGAGGGCCATAACAAGATGCGAATCTTCCAGGAGGAGATCTTTGGTCCCGTCGTCTCGGTCACGACCTTCAAGACCGACGACGAAGCGCTCGCGATCGCCAACGACACGCTCTACGGTCTCGGCGCCGGTGTCTGGAGCCGCGATGCCAACCGCTGCTACCGCTTCGGCCGGGCGATCCAGGCCGGCCGGGTCTGGACCAATTGCTACCATGCCTATCCCGCGCATGCGGCGTTCGGCGGCTACAAGCAGTCGGGCGTCGGCCGCGAGACCCACAAGATGATGCTCGATCACTACCAGCAGACCAAGAATCTCCTGGTCAGCTACAGCCCGAAGAAGCTCGGCTTCTTCTGATCGGAACAGGAGCGGGCGGCGCCGTTCTGGCGCCGCTCGTTCCGGTAAACGGGACCTGGCCCGCACGGCGTTAGATTTGTTGCCTGATCAGCGCCAAAGATTTTCCAATATTTCGATCACGTTGCAGTGCGGCATAATGAATGTCGTGTCATGCCGCCGCGGTGCTTTCCAAGGGTGTTTGACTTGGGTTAGAGAGGACGAAAGTTTTCTCTGACCCGGAATTCCCATGGCCGCACCCAAGAAAGCCGCCGCAAGCGCTCCACAGGACAAGACCAACGGCGGTTCGCCCCCGGAATTCACCAGGGAGCAGGAGCTCAAGGCGCTCCGCGACATGCTCCTGATCCGCAGGTTCGAGGAAAAGGCCGGCCAGCTCTACGGCATGGGCGCGATCGGCGGCTTCTGCCACCTCTATATCGGCCAGGAGGCCGTGGTGGTCGGCATGCAGATGGCTCTCAAGGAGGGCGATCAGGTCATCACCGGCTATCGCGACCACGGTCACATGCTCGCGACCGGCATGGACGCCAACGGCGTCATGGCCGAGCTCACGGGACGCCGCGGCGGCTATTCCAAGGGCAAGGGCGGCTCCATGCACATGTTCAGCAAGGAGAAGCACTTTTACGGCGGCCACGGCATTGTCGGTGCCCAGGTCTCGCTCGGCACGGGTCTGGCCTTCGCCAACAACTATCGCGGCAACGGCAATGTCAGCGTCACCTATTTCGGCGACGGCGCGGCCAACCAGGGCCAGGTCTATGAGAGCTTCAACATGGCGGAGCTCTGGAAGCTGCCGGTGATCTATGTCATCGAGAACAACCGCTACGCCATGGGCACCGCGGTCTCGCGCGCTTCCGCGCAGCAGGACTTCTCCAAGCGCGGCGCGTCCTTCAACATCCCCGGCCTGCAAGTCGACGGCATGGACGTCCGTGCGGTGAAGGCTGCGGGCGACGAGGCCGCCGCCTGGTGCCGCGCCGGCAAGGGGCCGATGATCCTGGAAATGCAGACCTACCGCTATCGCGGCCACTCGATGTCCGACCCTGCAAAATACCGCACGCGCGAGGAGGTCGAGAAGGTCCGCCACGATCAGGACCCGATCGAGCAGGTGCGCAACCGCCTGTTGACCGCCAAGGTCAGCGAGGCCGATCTCAAGGCGATCGACGCCGAGGTGCGCGATATCGTCAACGCGTCTGCCGACTTTGCCCAGCATGATCCCGAGCCGGATGCCGCCGAGCTCTGGACCGACGTTTACCGCTGAACGCGCGCAAGCTTTCTTTTGGAGCCGATATGCCAATTCAAGTGCTGATGCCCGCGTTGTCGCCCACGATGGAAAAGGGCAACCTCGCCAAATGGCTGAAAAAAGAGGGTGAGGCCATCAAGTCCGGCGATGTCATCGCCGAGATCGAGACCGACAAGGCGACCATGGAGGTCGAGGCGACCGACGAGGGCACGCTCGGCAAGATCCTGATCCCCGAAGGCACCGCCGACGTCGCCGTCAACACGCCGATCGCGACGATTCTTGCCGACGGTGAGAGCGCCGCTGATCTCGCAAAGGCGCCCGCGCCGGCCCCGCAGCCGAAGGCCGCCGAATCCGCAGCCCCTGCCGCCGCAAAGGCCGAGGCACCCGCGCCCAGGGCTGCGCCGTCCGCACCGCAAGCCGCCGCCGAGCCCGATCCGGAAGTGCCCGCGGGCACCGAGATGGTGACGCAGACCATCCGCGAAGCGCTGCGCGATGCCATGGCCGAAGAGATGCGCCGCGACGCCGACGTCTTCGTGATGGGCGAAGAGGTTGCCGAGTATCAGGGCGCCTACAAGGTCACCCAGGGCCTGCTCCAGGAATTCGGCGCCAAGCGCGTGATCGACACGCCGATCACCGAGCACGGCTTTGCCGGCATCGGCGTCGGCGCCGCGATGACCGGGCTGAAGCCGGTCGTCGAGTTCATGACCTTCAACTTCGCGATGCAGGCGATCGACCAGATCATCAACTCCGCTGCCAAGACGCTCTATATGTCCGGCGGCCAGATGGGGTGCTCGATCGTGTTCCGCGGCCCGAACGGCGCCGCCGCGCGCGTCGCCGCGCAGCACAGCCAGGACTATTCATCCTGGTATTCGAACGTTCCGGGTCTCAAGGTCGTCGCGCCGTTCTCGGCTGCGGATTACAAGGGCCTGCTCAAGGCCGCGATCCGCGATCCCAATCCGGTGATCTTCCTCGAGAACGAGGTGCTCTACGGCCACACCGGCGAAGTGCCAAAGCTCGACGACTTCGTGATCCCGATCGGCAAGGCGCGCATCGTGCGCTCCGGAAGCCACGTCACAATCATCTCCTGGTCGAACGGCATGACCTATGCGCTCAAGGCCGCCGACGAGCTCGCCAAGGACGGCATCGAGGCCGAGGTGATCGACCTGCGCACGCTGCGCCCGATGGACACCGAGACCATCGTCAACTCGGTCAAGAAGACGGGGCGCGCCGTCACGGTGGAAGAGGGCTGGGCCCAGAGCGGCGTCGGCGCCGAGATCGCCGCACGGATCATGGAGAACGCCTTCGACTATCTGGACGCGCCTGTTGCGCGCGTCTCCGGCAAGGACGTGCCGATGCCCTATGCCGCGAATCTGGAGAAGCTCGCGCTGCCGTCGGCGGCGGAAGTCGTCGAGGCCGCCAAAGCCGTCTGCTACAGGTAGACCATGGCGGGCCCGAAGGAGCAGCCACTGCCACCCGACGTCGTGACCCGCGAGGACGCGGTCGAGATCCTGCGCGTGTTCGTGCTGGACGGCGGGCTGTCGATGGCGTTCCAGCGCGCCTTCGAGGAACCCGACATGTGGGGCCTCTTGCTCGTCGATCTTGCCCGTCACGCCGCGCGCGCCTATGCGCGCGAGAGCGAATATACCGAGGAGGACGCGTTGAGCCGGATCCTCGAGATGTTCCAGGCCGAGATCGAGCGTCCCACGGACACCGGCACCACGACGCCGCGCGGGAAGGGGCACTGACAGTGGCGATCGAATCCTATCACTTCGATTTCATGCTGGAGGCGATCCGCGAAGCGGAGGCCTCGATCGCGCAGGGCGGCCTGCCGATCGGCGCCGTGCTGACGCGCGACAACCAGATCATCGCCCGCGGTCACAACAACCGCGTGCAGGAGAACAACGTGATCCTGCACGGCGAGATGAGCTGCCTGCGCGAGGCCGGCGCGATCACATTCCACGACACCATCATGTACACCACGCTGTCGCCATGCTCGATGTGTGCCGGCGCGCTCGCATTGTTCAAGGTGAAGCTGGTGGTGATCGGGGAATCCGTCACCTTTCCGGGCTCCAAGGACATCCTCGACAAGTTCGGCATCCCCTGGATCGACCTTGCCGACGACCGCTCCATCACCATGATGAAGAATTGGCGTTCCATCCCTGCCAATGAGCGCCTCTGGCAGGGCGACATCGGCAACTAAACCTGGTCTGTTCGTCTTCGCTGTCGGAGACGACGTTTTGCAAAGTTCTTCTTGAGGTCAGCATGCCCATCAACATCCTGATGCCCGCTCTCTCGCCGACGATGGAGAAGGGCAACCTCGCCAAGTGGCTGAAGAAGGAAGGCGACAAGGTCAAATCCGGCGATGTCATCGCCGAGATCGAGACCGACAAGGCGACCATGGAGGTCGAGGCCATCGACGAGGGCACGATCGCCAAGATCCTGGTGCCCGAAGGCACGCAGGACGTCCCGGTCAACGACGTCATCGCCGTGCTGGCCGGTGAGGGCGAGGATGTGAAGGCCGCTGGTGCCGCCAAGCCCAGCGCCTCCGCCGCGCCGCCGAAAGCCACGGATGCTCCCGCTGCTGCGCCAGCTCCCGCGACAGCACCTGCTGCGCCCAAGGCTGCACCGCCGCCCGCCGCCGCACCCGCGCCGCAGGCTGCCGCACCGGCTGCTCAGAGCAACGGCCATGGCGGCCGCGTGTTCTCATCGCCGCTGGCGCGACGTCTGGCCAAGGACGCCGGCATCGACGTGTCGATGGTGACAGGCACCGGCCCGCACGGCCGCGTCGTCGCCCGCGACGTCGAGCAGGCCAAGTCCGGCAAGGGCCTCAAGGCGCCCGCCGCGGCGCCGTCATCCGCGCCCTCGATCGCGCCGACCATGTCGGACAAGCAGATCCTGTCGCTGTTCGAGCCCGGCTCCTACGACATCGTCCCGCACGACGGCATGCGCCGCACGATCGCGCAGCGCCTGACTGCGTCGATCCAGAACGTCCCGCATTTCTACCTCACCATCGACTGCGACATCGGCAAGCTGCTCGCCGCGCGCGAGGAGATCAATGCGGCGGCTCCCAAGGACAAGGAGAAGAAGCCGCTCTACAAGATCTCGGTCAACGACTTCGTCATCAAGGCGATGGCGGTCGCGCTCCAGAAGATCCCGAACTGCAATGTGAGCTGGACCGAAAGCGGCATGGTCAAGCATCACCATTCCGACGTCGGCGTTGCCGTGGCGATGCCCGGTGGCCTGATCACGCCGATCATCCGGAAAGCGGAGACCAAGACGCTCTCCACCATCTCCAACGAGATGAAGGACTTTGCCGCGCGCGCCCGCTCGCGCAAGCTCAAGCCCGAGGAATACCAGGGCGGCACCACCGCCGTGTCCAACCTCGGCATGTACGGCATCAGCCACTTCACCGCCGTGATCAACCCGCCGCATGCCACCATCCTCGCGGTCGGCACCAGCGAAGAACGGCCCGTGGTGCGGAATGGCAAGATCGAGATCGCGCACATGATGAGCGTGACCTTGTCGTGCGATCACCGCGCCATCGACGGCGCGCTCGGCGCCGAGCTGATCGGCGCGTTCAAGCAGCTCATCGAAAATCCGGTCATGATGATGGTCTGAGATGGCGCATGCGGACGCGCTGGCCCTGGATCTCAATGGTGATCTCGCTGGTGTTGACGCTCAGCCCGATCGGCCGCGACATCATTGAATCTGCCTTCTTTGCCGGAGAGAGACTGTCGCGCGACATCTGGAGACCCATTGCGCTGGTGATCATCGCCGTCATGGCGGCGGTCATCCTCGCGGAATGGCTGATCAGAACTTACATCCTCAATCGCCGCGCCCGCGGCGCAACGACCGCTTGAGTTGAACGGGAGCCGCCATGGCCGATACATCCTTCGACATCATCATCATCGGCTCCGGTCCCGGCGGCTATGTCACCGCGATCCGCGCCGCCCAGCTCGGCTTCAAGGTCGCGATCGTCGAAAAGTCCTACCTCGGCGGCATCTGCCTGAACTGGGGCTGCATCCCGACCAAGGCGCTGCTGCGCTCCGCCGAGATCTATCACTACATGCAGCACGCCAAGGATTACGGCCTGTCGGCCGAGAAGGTCTCGTTCGACCCGAAGGCTGTGGTGCAGCGTTCGCGTGGCGTCTCGAAGCGGCTGAATGACGGCGTCGGCTTCCTGATGAAGAAGAAAAAGGTGACCGTAATCTGGGGCGCTGCCTCGATCGACGCGCCCGGCAAGGTCACCGTGAAGAAGTCCGACGTCGAAGCGCCGAAGGGCGCGCTGGGCGAGGGGACCTACCAGGCCAAGCACATCATCGTCGCGACCGGCGCGCGGCCGCGCGTGCTGCCGGGGCTCGAGCCCGACAAGAAGCTGATCTGGACCTATTTCGAGGCGATGGTGCCGGAGCGGATGCCGAAGTCGCTGCTGGTCGTCGGCTCCGGCGCGATCGGCATCGAATTCGCCTCGTTCTTCCACACCATGGGCTCTGACGTCACCGTGGTCGAGGTGCTGCCGCAGATCCTGCCGGTCGAGGACGCCGAGATCGCCGGCCTTGCGCGCAAGCGTTTCGAAAAGCAGGGCATCAAGATCCTGTCCTCGACCAAGGTGACGAAGCTCGAGAAGAAGGCCGACAGCGTCGTCGCCACCATCGACGACGGCAAGGGCAAGCCTGTGACCACCGAGTTCGAGCGCGTGATCTCGGCGGTCGGCGTCGTTGGCAACATCGAGAGCCTCGGCCTCGAAAAGCTCGGTGTCAAAACCGATCGCGGCTGCATCGTGATCGACGGTTACGGCAAGACCAACGTCCCCGGCATCTACGCCATTGGCGACGTCGCGGGCCCCCCGATGCTGGCGCACAAGGCCGAGCATGAAGGCGTGATCTGCGTCGAGGCGATCAAGGGCCTGCATCCGCATCCCATGGACAAGAACCTGATCCCGGGCTGCACCTATTGCCAGCCGCAGGTCGCCTCGGTCGGCCTCACCGAAGCCAAGGCCAAGGAGAACGGCCGCGAGATCCGCGTCGGCCGCTTCCCCTTCGTCGGCAACGGCAAGGCGATTGCGCTGGGCGAGGACCAGGGCCTGGTCAAGGTGATCTTCGACAAGAAGACCGGTCAGCTCCTCGGCGCCCACATGGTCGGCGCGGAGGTCACCGAGCTGATCCAGGGCTATGTCGTCGCCATGAATCTGGAGACGACGGAAGAAGAGCTGATGCACACCGTGTTCCCGCATCCGACGCTGTCGGAGATGATGAAGGAAGCCGTGCTGGATGCTTATGGGCGAGTGTTGAATATTTGAGGGAAGGGGGACTGCGGCGTCGGGGGCGCTCTGAGCAGTCCCGTCATCCTGAGGTGTGAGGTCGGCGGTGCGGAGCACCGTTGGCCGAGCCTCGAAGGATGAGCGGCCGAGATGCAGCCGGTCTCGTCGCCCTTCGAGGCTCACCATACGGCGCGATGCGCCGCATGGCTCGCGCCTCAAGGTGACGGATCACGTAATGAACGGAACAGAACAAGAAGAGGGCCAACCCATGCACGACAACGACAACCTCACCATCGAACGCCCGACCTTTGTCACCCATCTCGAATGCGCGATGGAAGGCGATCATTATGCCGCCGACCAGGTCCACAATCTCTCCAAGGCCGGCAAGCCGCTCTTGGTGCGCTACGACCTCGCCGGCGTGAGGAAGGCGCTGACCAAGGATGCGCTCAAGGAACGCCCCGCCGACATGTGGCGCTACCGCGAGCTGCTGCCGGTGCGCAAATGCAAGGACATCGTCTCGCTCGGCGAAGTCACGACGCCGCTGATCCGGCTGCCGAAGCTCGGGAAAAAGCTCGGCGGCGGCGAGATCATCGTGAAGGACGAGGGGCGCCTGCCGACCGGCTCGTTCAAGGCGCGTGGCCTCGTGATGGCGGTGTCGATGGGCAAGGCGCTCGGCATCAAGCACATGGCGATGCCGACCAACGGCAATGCCGGTGCGGCGCTCGCGGCTTACGCGACGTCCTGCGGCATCAAGACCACGATCTTCTGCCCGGCCGATACGCCCGAGGTGAACGTCAGCGAGATCGAGCTGCAGGGCGCGACCGTCTACCGCGTCAACGGCTATATCGACGATTGCGGCAAGATCGTCGGCGAGGGCAACGCGAAGGTCGGCTGGTTCGACACCTCCACCTTGAAGGAGCCGTACCGTATCGAAGGCAAGAAGACGATGGGCCTCGAGCTCGCCGAACAGCTCGGCTGGGACGTGCCCGACGTGATCTTCTATCCGACTGGCGGCGGCACTGGCCTGATCGGCATGTGGAAGGCCTTTGACGAGCTCGAGAAGATCGGCTTCATCGGTTCGAAGCGCCCGCGCATGGTCGCGGTGCAAGCCTCCGGGTGCGCGCCGATGGTGCGCGCCTTCGATGCCGGCACCGAGCATGCGACGCGCTGGGAGGACGCCCACACAATCGCGTCCGGCATCCGCGTGCCGCAGGCGATCGGCGATTTCCTGATCCTGCGCGCGGTGCGCGAGAGCAAAGGCTTTGCCATCGCGGTCGACGACGACAAGATCTCGGCGGCGCTGAACGAGGTCGCGCGCGAGGAGGGGCTTTTGTTGTGCCCCGAGGGCGCCGCGACCTACGCCGCTTACAAGGAAAGCCTTGCCGACGGCCGCGTCAGCAAGACCGACCGCGTGATGTTGTTCAACTGCGCGACCGGCCTGAAATACCCGCTGCCGCCGGTCACCCGCACGCTCGATCGTCATAAGCCGATCGATTTCTCGCAGTTCTAGAAATCTCTCCCTCTCCCCGTTCTTACGGGGGCGCGACGAGCTTCGCTCGCGCTGGGAGGGTTGGGGTGAGAGGCCTGCTTCCGCGCGAACACGGTGGCAGATGGGCTCGCGGAGGCTCCCGCTGACCCATTTGCTTCGCAATTCGACCTATCCCCGCAAGCGGGGCGAGGTAAAGAAAAACAACAATGACATTGCTGGGGAGAACACAATGACGAAGGCCGTCTGGGCCGGGCTGATCGGCATTCTCGCTCTCACCGGCGCTGCGCGCGCCGACGACTATCCCTCGCATCCTATCACCATCATCGTTCCCTTCGCGGCCGGCGGCCCGTCGGATGCGATGGCGCGCGTGCTCGCCGAACGGATGCGGACGACGCTCGGCCAGCCCCTGGTGATCGAGAACGTCACCGGCGCCGGCGGTTCGATCGGCGTCGGTCGCGCCGTGCATTCGCCGGCAGACGGCTACACCATCTCGTTTGGCCATCTCGGCACCCATGTGGCCAACGGCGCGGTCTACAAGCTCAACTACGATCTCGTTGCCGATCTCGAACCGGTGGTGCTGTTGCCGAGCAACCCGATGATCGTCGTCAGCAAGAACGCGGTCCCGGCGACGTCGCTGAAAGAGCTTTTGGACTGGCTCAAGTCGCGGCCGTCGGCGGCAACCGCCGGCACGGCCGGTGCGGGCTCCGGCAGCCACATCGCCGGGGTCTATTTCGAGAGTGTCAGCGGCATCAAGCTGCAATACGTGCCGTATCGCGGCACTGCGCCCGCGCTGAACGATCTCATCGCGGGCCAGATCGACGTCATCGTCGACCAGACCTCCAACTCCATCAACCAGGTCCGCGCCGGCACCATCCGTGCCTACGCCGTCACCGACGACAAGCGCCTGTCCTCGGCGCCGGACATCCCGACCGCGGAGGAGGCGGGCCTGAAAGGCTTCCACATGACGCTGTGGTCGGGGATGTGGGTGCCGAAGGGCACGCCGAAGGAGATCGTGACCAAGCTCAACGCCGCCGCCGTGGAGGCCCTGAACGATCCCGCCGTGAAGAAGCAGCTCGAAAGCCAGGGCCTGGAGATGACGCCGCAGGATCAGCTCACCCCTGAAGCCCTCGGCACCCGCCAGAAGGCGGAGATCGCAAAATGGTGGCCAATCATCAAGGCGGCGAATATCAAGGTGGATTAGAGCACCTTGCCGCTTCGTATGTCGCCACGACGACGAGTAGCCGCGGCCTGAGGGGCAGGCGCGGCCGCGTTACAACTTGGCTTCATCCGCCCCCGTGAGGGCCGCCTCCAGACATTGAAGCAGCTTCGGCGTGGAAAACGGCTTCGCGAGAAAGCAGGTCGCGCCGGCCTTCAGCGCGCGGTCGCGCACGGCCTCGTCGGGAAAAGCCGTCATGAAGATGAAGGGCGTGATGCGCCCGAGGCTGCGCATATGCGTCAACAGCTCGACACCGCTCATGGCCAACATCTGCACGTCGGCGATTACGCAGGAGGTCGTGTCCAGTTCGGCGGATTGAAGAAATTCGTGAGCGGAACCAAAGGTGTAGACCGTGTATCCGCGCGACGTCAGGAGGTTGTTCGTCGCAAGGCGAACGGAGGGATCATCATCAATGACGGAAATGATCGAGGGCACTGACAATATGATCGCTCCTGAACGGGGAGCCGCCGGGCACGGTTCAGCCGCTTACGGAAAGTGGGCCCCCGGAGCGGGATTGGAAAGCATACTTAGGTTTGCAGGTGACCCCTGTTGCGCGGGATTCCGAGCGCGTCGGTCATTCTGACGAGATCGGCCAATGACTTCGCCCCCATTTTCCGCATGATCTGCCCGCGATAGATCTTCACGGTGATCTCGGCCAATCCAAGTTCGGCGGCGACCTGTTTGTTCATCAGGCCGGATGCAACCAGGGCGAGCACGTCGCGCTCGCGCGCTGTCAGCCCCTCGAAACGGGATCGCACGCCCGAGATCGACTTCTCGGCATCGCGCCGCCTGCGATCCCGTTCGATCGCTGCCTGCACCGCATCCAGCATGTCCTGGTCGCGCACCGGCTTGGTCAGAAAATCGACGGCACCGCTCTTCATGGCTCTCACGGTCATGGGAATATCGCCATGACCGGTGATGAAGATAATGGGCGTGTGAATATTGGCCTTGGCGAGGTCCGCCTGGAGGTCGAGGCCGCTCGATCCTGGCAGACGGATGTCGAGCACGAGGCAACTGGGGACCGCAGGCGGTTGGGCTTCCATGATCTCCGCCGCCGAACTGAAGGCCTCGACCTTAAGGCCGACCGATTGAAAGAGATTGGTCAGCGCGCGGCGCATCGACGGATCATCATCGACGATCCGGACGATCGGGTCACCTGCGCTCGCCTGGGCCTGCTTGGCATTGTCGGTCACGACGTGTCCTTGTGCGGCAAGGGCAGGGCGATCTGGAATGTTGCACCGCTCCCCTCATTTTGAAAGGCCGAAAGCCGGCCCGCGTGAGCCTCGATGATCGATCGGCAGATCGAGAGTCCCATCCCCAGACCGCCCGACTTCGTCGTGAAGAAGGGGGTGAAGATGCGCTCCTTTACGTCTTTGCCGAGGCCGACACCGCGATCCGTCACGGTGAGGAGCAGGCGGTCGTCATCGTCGTCGTCCGTCAGGCTCGAGCGGATCGCCAGTTCGCGCGGGTGGTCGACATTGGCTTGCATGGCTTCGATGCCGTTCATCACTAGGTTGATCAGCACCTGCTGGAGCTGGATCCGGTCGCCGCAAATCCTCGGCAGGTCGGACGCCAACTCCATTCGCACCGACACCCCATGGGTCGCGAGCTCGCGCCGAACGAGCGCCACCGCCTCCCGGACGACTTGGTTGATGTCGAGTGAAACCACTTCGATCTCGGTTTTCTTCGCGAGCGCCCTGATCCGGCGGATCACCTCGCTGGCCCGATTGGCGTCCTCGACAATCCATTCTGCGGAACGGCGCGCGGCCTTCAAGTCGGCGGGTTCGCGATCGAGCCAGGCGATGCAGGCGTCCGCATTGGAGATCACGGCGGCAAGAGGCTGGGTGATTTCGTGGGCAATCGAGGCGGTAAGTTCGCCAAGCGTCGTGACGCGCGTGACATGGGCGAGCTCGGCTTGTGCCTTGCGCAGCGCATCTTCAGCCTGCTCCGCGCGGATCGCCGCCGTTACATCGCTGCTGACGCCTCGATAGCCGAGAAAATGACCGTCCGCGTCATGCAAGGGCTTGCCGCTGGTGCGCACGTAAATTGGAGAGCCGTTGCGATCCCTGCCGCGGTAAACCAGATCGCGGAACGGGAGGTGGGCGTCGAGCGTCGCGCGATGCTGCTCCCACTTTCCGGGCTCGAGCTCGGCATCGGGCGGAATGTCCCACCGCGTCAGGCCGATCAAGGCCGTCGGCGCAGCACTGGCCGGATCGGAGTGTTCCGATATCTTCGTGATACGGTGATCCGGCCCGGTCTCCCAAAACCAGTCCGATGCGGTTTCAGCATAGTCGCGGAATCGCTGCTCGGATGCCTTGAGCTCGTCAAATGCCCTTTGAAGTGCTTCTTTTGCGGCGACCTGCTCGGTGACGTCCACGTGGGTACCGATAATTTCCGTCACTTCGCCGTCGCTGCCGACGACGGGATGTCCCTCGGTATGAACTCGTCGTATCGAGCCGTCCGGGCGCGCAATGCGAAAGTCAATTTCGAAGGGCTTCCTTCGCCGGAGGGCCTGACGTTCCACCTCGATGATCCGCTGGAAATCCTCGGGGAGGATGCGTTCCTGGAAAGCCCGTGCCGGTACATCGATCTGGTTCGGCTCAAATCCGAACAGGCGGTAGAGTTCAGCCGAACGGTATGCAAACTC
Source organism: Bradyrhizobium sp. 1200_D9_N1_1 (assembly GCF_052075915.1). NCBI lineage: Bacteria > Pseudomonadati > Pseudomonadota > Alphaproteobacteria > Hyphomicrobiales > Nitrobacteraceae > Bradyrhizobium > Bradyrhizobium sp. 1200_D9_N1_1. Next base: position 4,688,875 of record NZ_CP197226.1, read on the forward strand.
CTGACGGCGCACATCCCAGGCCCAGCTGCTTGTATGGCTGAGCCGCTGGGCCTCGGCCAGATAGGCCTCGCTGCGACGCAGCCGCTGTTCGGCCTCCTTTGCAACCGTGACATCAGTGACGCCCCCGACAAGCTCGATGCACCCGGATCCGTGTCTCAGCGCGCGCGCCACGGAATGGAGATATTTGATTGATCCATCCGGCATCAGCAGGCGATACTCATGGTCGAAATCCTCTGCTCGTCGGGCGGCCCGATCGAGCGTCCTGCTGACCGCATCGCGATCTTCCGGATGGATGCGCTGGAAGACGAAATCCAAGGTCGGCTTCACCGCCGGGTCGCACTGGAAGATGCGAAAGGTTTGCCTTGACCAGACGATCGCGCCTGTCGCGACGTCCAGGCCGAAGCTGCCGGTGCGGCTCAGTTCCTGCGCCTCTGCGAGGTAGGCTTCGCTCTGCCGCAGCGCATCCTCCGCTTCCTTGCGCTGGGTGATATTTTCGCAGGCGACCAGCACGATCGGCGTTCCATCGCCGCGCAGCATCGCCTTGGCGTTCTCACGGACCCAAAGGACTGAGCCGTCCTTCCGGAACTTGCGAATCTCCCAGGTATGCGACTGGTCCAGGGTTTCCAGGCACAACGCTACGCATCGACGGACGGCGTCGTGGTCCTCCTCGAAGAAGACGTTGAGCACGGACTGGCCAATCAGCTCGGCCGGCGTGTAGCCCAGTTGTGCGGCGCCGAACGTATTGACGTTGAGCACTGTTCCGGCCGGATCGACCATGAAATACATGACCGGATTGTGCTCGAATACCTCACGCCACTGCTTCACGGCGTCGCGTAGATCGGCGGTGTCTTGCTGCGAGTCATCTGCGACCGCGGACGCGTCCTTCTCGCCGTTGCCGAACGATCGAAGCGCGGCAAGGCCGCCGAGCAGGAGTTGTGCTGCCGAATTCCCAAATTTCGCGATCTGGCCAGGCATCATCGCAGGCGTCCCGGCTCGCTGAGGCCAAAGCAAGTAGAGCACTTTGCAACAAGGGGAGCAATTCCTTCCGACTAAAGTGGAATCCGCCCACCGAAACTCGCGGTTGCCGTGCAGCCAGCTGGCTTTGCCTCGTCTAATTGAAGGCGAAGGGCCGGAAAACTACGGGACAAACCTACGTATAGCTCGCGCATTCCTAATCATAGCGCACATTTACCTCCGTACAATTGAGCGGTCCGTTGCGTGCGGACTAATCTCACGACCAATCGAGGGGACGCGATGTGCAAGGCACAAGCCAGCGAATTGCGCGATGTGCTGCTCATAGAACCAAGCTCTGCGTCCGTTGCCCCGAGTTGCCGCATGATTGGCGGGTCGTGATTGAGAGGCCGCATTTTCAGAAAACGAGCGTGGATGGCCGTGCACCAGCGTACGAGCGCAGCCACGATCATGAGAGACAGGAGGAGAGCATGATGTGCGATAGGCCTGAACACTCCGAGCGCGGTCATGATGTAAAGGGCTGCGCTGTCTGCAACGGCAAGTTTGGCCTGATCCGATATTATTCCTGGCGAACGCCGCTGTGCTCCAGAAAGTGTCTCGATCGCTTCAGGGCGCGCCGCGAGCGCGACCGCCGATGGTTGTTTCGATTTCAGGCGGCGTGAATTCCGCAATTCTGAACGGGAGGCTGTGTGCTGAACCGTGCTTGCAAGCTCCTCTTGACGATCGCGCTGTCGCTTCCGTCGATGACCGGCGTGGAGGCCGAGGAGTTTGGACAGGATGGTGCGCATCGTCATCATCCGCCCCAGGATCAGCTCCTGCACGAGAAGTTCTATTCGAACTGGCACATGCCCGACAATCCGGTGCTGAGTTGCTGCAACAGCGCGGATTGCTATCCGACAGAGGTACGGTACGTCGAAGGCAGGATCTACGCACGGCGCCGGGAAGACGGGAAGTACATCCTCATTCCGTCCCAGAAGGTGGAACGAAACAGGGATAATCCCGACGGCCGCAACCATCTTTGCGCCCCGCCGCCGTCCGCGTCTCTGGTCGACACGGTCTACTGCTTCGCGCTCGGAGGTGCCACGTGAGGTTCATACTGGTGAACGGCCGAACCCCTTTCCGCAAGACGTTCTGCCTATGGTGCTGCGAGGAGATCAGCGGCAGCTACTTGCGCGATGTCAGGACGCTGCTGCCCTACTGCGGCTACGAATGCTACGCGCTTCAGCACGAAAGGGCACCGTTGATCGAGGAACGTACGCGCGCGGCATCTTGAGCAGACAGGCGAACGAGACGCATCGGCGGGTACGCCTGCCGGCAGGAGAGGACACGGCATTGCGATTCATGCTCGTCAATCAGGAGCGTCCCTGCCACGGCGCCGTCTGCAGCGCGTGCGCCCGGCCGCTGGGTTCGAGCTACGTCCGGCACGTGTCCAAGCAAGAGCGTTATTGCGACCAGGATTGCTACCGTCGAGATCAGCAGACCGCCATGGAACTGCTGTGGCCCTACCGCAGCTCGCTCGAGGTGATCGCGGTGCTGGCGGCGATCTCGAGCTGGAGCTGGATGATGCAGATGGGCGCGCTCTCGCGCTCGCTGACCGAGGCATATCTGCGCGCCCACGACCTTCTGACCACGGAAGGAGGTGACGGCTAGCTGAACGACGCAGGCCGCGCAGAGTCGTCGGCCGCAGTCACCGCGTCAAGCCCCGCGCCGCGTCCAGCCCCGGCGGTCGCGAGGCTAGGGCGAGGGGGCTGCGGCCGATACCGTTGGTGCCGCGCTCACTTCCTGTGTCGTGACGCGCTGCTCGGATTTCGCGGCGACCATGCCGCTGCTCTCGAACCGCGCGCGGTAGACCAGCACGTTCTCGATCACACGCTGGACGTAATTGCGCGTCTCCGACAGCGGGATGCGCTCGACCCAGTCGACCGGATCGACCTTGGGATCCCTGGGGTCGCCGCGCGCCTGCACCCATTCGCGCACGCGGCCGCGGCCGGCATTGTAGCCGGCGAACGTCATGATCTGGTTGCCGCGATATTCCGACAGCAGCGCGCTGAGCTCGGCCGCCCCCATCTGCGTGTTGTAGACGGGATCGGAGACCATCCTGTCCCAGTCATAGGTCAGGCCGAAGCGCTTTGCGGTGTCGCGGCCCGCTTCCGGCGTCACCTGCATCAGCCCGACCGCGTTGGCAGCCGACCTGTCGCGCTGGTCGAACGAGCTTTCGGTGCGCGCCACCGAATAGATCACGCTGGTCTCGATCGCGGGTGCGACCTGCTTGTGCTCGGGGATGCCGATGGTCGGGAAGGCGTAATGGTCGAGCGCGAGCCCGCGCGCCAGCGCCGACTTGCCCACCTCCAGCATCACGCGGGCATCGTTGCGCTGTCCGGCCAGCTCGCCGAGGCCTTCGAGCGCGGCGACGTCGGTGCTCTCCTTGGCAAGATCCTCGGCGTAGTAGAACACCGTGTCGCGCTCGCCGATGCCATAGAGCATGTCGGCCGCGCGCACGCGCTCGTCCAGGGCTTGCGGGTCGGCTGCGGCGAGCACGGGCGAGGGCGGGCGCAGCTCGATGCGGTCGAGGCCGAGCTTGGCGCGGGCGAGCTGACCGTAATAGGCGGTCGGGTAGCGCGCCGCCGCTTGATAGCTCTGGCGCGCATCGGCCGGCGCCCCCATCGCTTCCGCGGCACGGCCGCGCCAGTAATGGGCGCGCGACAGCGCGAGTGGATTGGCCGAGCCTTCGTCGATCGCGGCGAAGTGCATCATCGCCGTCCTGGGATCGTCGAGATAGCGCAGCGCGATCCAGCCGCACATGAAGTGGTAGTCGACGCGGTAGACCTCCATCGCCGGCACGGCCGCCGCTCGCACCACGTCGTAAGCGGTCTTGAACTTGCCCTGGTCGAGCAGTTTTCGCGCGAGCAAACGGCGCTCGCGCCACCAGGCGTCGGTGTCCTGCGCCGCCATGGCGTCGGGTGCGGCGGCCAAAATCACCTCGGCCGCATCGTCGATGCGGTCCTTCTGGAGATGCCATTGCGCGCGGCACAGCACATAGCCGAGATCGCGGCGCGCCTCGGTCGAAACGTCATCGAGATAGTCCTTGGCCTTGTTGGCCTTGCCGGTGACGGCGGCGCAGGCCTTGACGATCGCGAGCGCATCCTCGCCGAGCCGTTTTGCCGCGCGCCTTGCGCCGGCATAGTCCTTGGCGCCGAGCCGCTTGTCCATGCGGGCGCGGTGGTCGTCCGCGGTGAGGAGATCGCGGAACGCCTCGTAGGAATCTTCCTCGCTGCGCTCCGACAATTCGTCCGTGCGCCAGGCCTCGCGGACGAGCCGCGCGGCCCTGTCGCTGTCGCCTTCAGTGAGCAGCACGCGGGCGAGCGCGAACTTGCCCTTGGCGCTGCTCGGGCGGTCCATGGTGAATTTGTGCACGGTGGCCGCGTCGGTCTTCTCCTGCCACAGCCGCGCCTCGGCGCGCCGGCGCAAAAGCGCGCTGCTCGGCCAGTCAGGATTGGCGGCGAGGAAGGCGGCATAGCGCTTGAAATTCGCGGTACTCTCGGAATGGCGCAGCATGAACCAGTCGGCGAGCTTCTGCCCGGCGGGATCAGCGATGCGGTCGCGCGCCGCGCTCGCGTCATCGGTCTTGCCCTTGCGCGCGAGATCGATCGCGTCCTTCAGCGCGGCGAGGTCGCCGGTCAGCGGCGGCGCTGCCGGCTTGTCTGACGGCTCGTCGTCCTGCTTCTTCGGCTTGCGCTTCGCCTCGGCGTGCTTGCCATGGCGCGATTTCGCCGCGGCGTGGCGCTGCTTGCCGGCTTTCGCCTCATGCGTCTTCTTCGACGCGGACGGTTTGTGACTGCTTTTCGCCGCCAGCTCCGTCGGAAGGAGAGCCAAGGCGGCCACGGCAACGACACACGCGAGCGAGCGTAGGCACTGGTTCATTCCGTGGTCCCCCCTGCGAAACCAGTACAAACCAAAGTCCGCGACGACATGCGGCTCGAGAATCAAAGTGACGCCGAAAACGATGCCACGGCATCGTTTCGCATTTGTCACGCTGTCGCAACAATGCGGCAAAATACGGATGGAAGGCGGGAACTCTTGCAACGGGGAATAGAATAGGCCCTTTAACCTTTGTTAACGAATAAGGCTCCGGCGACGGTTGCGCACGGTCCAGGGCGCCGTGAAGGGCCAGATTGCGCGTATTCCCGGGCTGAAATCCGGTGTATTGAGTTCCCTGACCCGTCCTTTCAGCCTTTGCCCCGCACCTATGCCGATTTTCAACCAGTCGATCCGACGCAAGATCGTCGGCATCGCCCTCGGATTGATCGTCCTGATGCTGGTCACCTCGATCCTGTCGATGGTGATGTCGAGCCAGGTCGGCGTCCTCCTGGACGAGCTGACCAACCGCTACATCCCGGCCTATGGCGATCTGGCGCGCGCCAATATCCGCTCGCTGGAGCGGTCGGTGGCGCTGCGGCGCATGGTCATGATGAAGATGCAGGCGTCCTCGGACGAGGAGGCCTATGCGGCGCGCCTGCGCGAGTTCGAGGAAGCGGACCGCAAGATCGAGGAGGAGGCCGAGGGCGCACGCAAGCTCATCAACGCGATCATCGACGACCCGAGGACGCCGTCCGACAATGCCGCGCTGGCGCGGATCGAGATCCGCATCGAGACTGCCGTCACCGAGCTGCGCCGCGACCTGAACGAGGACCACGCAAAGCTGCTCAAGCAGGTCGACGCCAAGCAGATGGCAGAAGCCCGCGGCACGCTGGAACATATCGACGCCATCCGCGACCAGTTCAATCGGAAGTTCGATGCGATCCGCGCCGACATGCTGACACAGGTCTTCGCTTCGACATCGCAGGTGATGAGCCACCAGCGCCAGGCCATCATCGTGTCGGGCATCGTGACCCTGCTCGCCGCGATCGTCGGATTTGCCTTCGCTCTGCTGGTGTCCGGCGGCATCACGCGGCCGGTGCGGTTGTTGCTGGCCGGCACCCGCGAGGTCGAGGCCGGGCGGTTCGACAAGACCATCGCCGTCTCGACCCAGGACGAGATCGGCGAGCTCGCGGCCGCCTTCAACCGCATGATCGAGCAGTTGCGCCACAACGAGCGCATCCGCGAGACGTTTGGCCGCTACATCGATCCCAAGGTGGTGCAGGGCCTGATCGAACGGCCCGAGGTCGCCATCGACGGCCAGCGCCGGGTGATGACCATCATGTTCTGCGACATGAGCGGCTTCACCTCGATGAGTGAGGGCATGACCCCGCGCGGCCTCGTCAAGGTGATGAACCACTATTTTACGGTGATGTCGGCCCCGATCAGGAGCAATCGCGGCGTCATCGACAAATATATCGGCGATGCCATCATGGCCTATTGGGGCCCGCCCTTCATCGAGGAGGATGAGCCGGCACTCCTTGCCGGCTGTGCCGCCATCGACATGACCGACCAGGTGCCCGCGCTGCAGAAGCAATTGCCCGATCTGCTCGGCATCCGCGCCATGCCCGTGCCCTGCGACCTGCGCATCGGCATCGCCACCGGCGAGGTCCTCACCGGCAGCATCGGCTCCGAGCTGATGATGAGCTTCACCGTGATGGGCGATGCCGTGAACCTCGCTTCGCGGCTCGAGGCCGTCAACAAGGTCTACGGCACCCGCATCCTGATCTCGCAGGCGACGGCGGATGCGGTCGGTGAGCGCCTCGAATTGCGCGAGATCGATCGTCTCGCGGTCGCCGGCCAGAGCGCGCCGCAGGCGATCTTCGAGGTGATGGCGAGGGCCGGCGTGCTCACCGCCGCGCAGGACGGCTTGCGCACGCACTATGCCGAAGGTCTTGCCGCCTATCGCGCCCGCCGCTTCGACGAGGCCCGCGCCGCCTTCAACGCGGCGCTCGAAGCCGTCCCCGGCGACGGTCCCTCGCGCGCGCTGCTCGCCCGCATCGCGCAGTTCGAGGTCAATCCGCCGGACGAGAGGTGGGACGGTGCCTGGCGGCTGGAGCAGAAGTAAGCCGCCGCGGGAAAAATTGTTTCTACTCGATAACGATGTTCGCCGTGACCTATTTCCCAGGCTTAGGTTGATCGTCCTTGAGGCGTTTGATGGGGACACGCCGATGACAGAACTTGAGGACAGGCTGGAACGGTTCGAGACGCTCACGGCCGAATGCGAGCTGATCGCCAAGCTCGCCACCGACAGCACCAAGCGCGAATTCTATCTCAAGCTCGCCGAGCACTATTATCAGCTTGCGCGCGAGACGCGGGCTGCGGTCGCGACCAGCGCTGCGGCCTGAAGGCGGCTGCAATCCGTTCTTAACATTTGGCACGCATCCTTTGACTTTGATGGGAGCGAGCGTCGCGATTCGCGATGGCTCGCAGTGGGAATGCCGGGACTCGCTGCAATGCAGCGTGTACAATCCCATGCGTCTGCTTGCGGTCCTCATTCTCGCGCTCATGGCGGCGGCCTGCAATCAGGAGCAGGACATCACCGGCTCGACCGCAGCCTGCCCGGTGCGGAACTACAGCTCCTACAACCCCCGCGACATGAACCAATGCGTGGCCGCCTGCAAGGCGTGCGACCATGGCAACACGGTCACCTGCACCACGTCCTGCACGCTCAAGGGCGCGCACTGAGCGGCCAGCGGTTTGCAGAAGCTTGAGGGCCGGGATCGCCGGCCCCTTGGGCATTGAGGGGTTGACGGTGTCGGGGCACCGGAACGATTCACCTGACATAATCATTGGTAGGAGCAGGCAGGACGCGGAGTCGCATGGAATGGGTATGCTCGATCCCGGCCGGTTTCTGGTGTCGTGCTCGCAGTGCGACGCGTGGCCGATGGCGGCCAACGTCAAACGCTCGAGCTGGTCGACGTCCCCGAGCGAGGTCCGCTTCGTGTGTCCGCGCTGTCGCCGCGAGGAGACCGCGATCATCTCCGCCTCGGGCGGATTGACGCCGATCCGGCGCATCGACATCCCGCCGCGCGACGTCACGGTGGCCTGGGCTCAGGCACAGCGCCAGAGAGGGCGGGCGTAGCCGGCCGCTCTATTGCGCGATCCCGTTTCGGAACCCGGGCGATCGTCGGACGTTTCCGCCCCAACATCACGTATCGAGGCCGGGCGAATGATCAGCGCGCATTTCGACACCCGTACACGGATCAACATGAAGCTGGCGCTGGATCGGATTTGCCGCAATCGGCCCAGGGGCGAGGATCATGGGTTCCGCAGGTCGGTCGCCGAGAACATCGTCCGCTGCGCGCTCGCGGGCCGAACCGGCATCGGCCAGCTTGTCGATGCCGGTGAGCGGGCGGTGGTCACGACGCGCGCGGTGCGGAAGCCTGACTGATTGTGTTTGCCTCGCGTTTGCAGCTCATCGTTCAACCGGTCGATTGACTCTCCGTACGGCCGCCTCGTAGATTGATCGGTGACGGTTCTCCGCACGGAGATCAAAAGGGAACGTGGTGCGAGATTGTCCCAATGCCGGGATTGTCCCAACGCCACGGCTGCCCCCGCAACTGTAAGCGGTGAATCTTTCGTCATATGCCACTGGGAATCTCGGTCCTGGGAAGGCGACGTAAGGTAACGACCCGCGAGCCAGGAGACCTGCCGTCAGCCGTGGTCACACGCGAAGATGTCGGTCGGGGAGTACAGGCATTAGCTTCACCGGAGCAATCGATTGCTCCGCCGTAAAGCCTCGTTCGCTGTGACGTGCCACTGACGTCATGCCGAGGTTACAACTGTGTCCCGTATTGTCTCTGCCGCCAGGCGCCTTCGCGCCGGCATCGTTGCTGCCGTTTTCCTCCATGCGATCGATCTCCCCACAGCTTTCGCGCAGCAAGCCGCCGCCGAGCAGCTGCCGCCGGTCGAAGTGACCAGGCCCGACGATCAGAACCGCACACGCGCCAGGGCGATCGGCGATGGCGACACGGCGAGGCTGCGAGCCCCGAGCGGAGCGCCGGCAGGCAATGGCGCCGGCTCGTCCGGCTCCGGCGGCGAGGCGGTCGCCGGCAACGGAGGCATCGTCGGGGCCGCCGCGACCGTCATCACGGCCGCGGATATCGCACATGCGCCCTCGCAGACGCTTGCCGAGATCATCGCGACGCAAGTCCCGGGTGCCCAGATCACGACGCTCTATGGCGGCCAGATCGGCGCGAAGACCAGCGTCGACCTGCGCGGCTTCGGCGCGTTTGCCACTGCCAATTCGCTGGTGCTGATCAACGGGCGGCGGCTGAACGACATCGACATCGCGCAGGTGGACCTCTCCACTGTCCCGCTCAATTCCATTGAGCGTATCGAGATCACGCGCGGCAATGCCGGCGCGGTGCTCTATGGGGACAATGCGGTCGGCGGCGTGATCAACATCATCACCAGGAACGGCGTCGGCGGGCCGCCCGTTGCCGCGCGCATCGAGGCCGGCTTCGGCTCGTTCGACACCAGGCTTGGCAATGTCTCGACGTCGCTCAATTCCGGTCCGTGGTCGACCTCGTTCTACGGCAATGCCGTCAAGACAGACGGCTACCGCGACAACAATCGCCTTGTCCAGGAGAATGGCGTCGGCAACCTGAACTACACGACATCAGACCTGACTGCTTTCGTCACCGTTACCGGCGACAATCAGGAGCTGCGATTGCCGGGCGGCCGCACCGTCGATCCGTCCATCGGCGTCGACGAGCTCGCGACCAACCGACGGGGCACCAGCACACCCTTCAACTACGCCAACCAGCAGGGCTTCAGCGCGACGGCCGGCTTCACGAAGACCCTGGCCAACGGCATCGATCTCATCGTGGACGGCGGTGTGCGCGACAAGAAGCAGCAGAGCGCGTTCTTCTCCGGCCCAGCGCCGGTTCCCGCGTTGTTCACGTCCACCTATGTCGATGCCGATCTGACGACATGGTCGATCACGCCGCGGCTCAGCGTGAAGGGCTTGCTGCTGGGGATGCCGTCGCAACTGCTGACCGGCCTCGATTATTACGATGCGAGCTTTCAGCAGAACCGCGGCGCCGGCCAGGGGCTTGCGCCCTGGCACAATTACGATCTCAGGCAGCAGACGGTTGCGGGCTATTTTCAGCACACATTGGGTGTGGCGCCGACGACGGACGTCTCCTATGGCGTGCGGGTGCAGAGCGTCAGTCTCTCGGCGCGCGATCATTTTGACGTCGCCGCTCCGTTCAACACCGACATCGGCGCGCTCCCGCTCAGGAGCGACGAGACCCAATACGCGCTGCACCTCGGGGGCGAGCATCGCCTCAATGACATCGTCTCGCTGTTCGGCCGCGCTGCGCGCGCATTCCGCACGCCGGATGTCGATGAGCGTGTGTCGTCGGGCCCTTCATTCGACCCCTTCTTCAATCCGCTGCCGCAGACCTTCCGGCTCAAGACCCAGACCTCGCAGGATGTCGAGGGCGGGCTGCGCATCAAGGGAGGCGGGCTGCAATTGCAGAGCAGCCTCTATCTGATGGACCTCGCCAACGAGATCCACTTCAGTCCGATCCTGTTCTACAACACCAACCTCGATCCGACCCGCCGTTACGGCTCGGAGACCAGTCTGTCCTATCGCGTCAACGACTCTCTGCTCCTGCGCTCCGGCATGGCCTATACAAGGGCCGTGTTTCGCGAGGGCGTCTGGGCCGGCAACGACGTGCCGCTGGTGTCGCGCTACACCGCGAGTGCAGGCGTCACTTGGAACATCTGGCAGAACTATGTGGTGCTCGACGCCACCGCGCGCTTCTGGAGCGAGCGGCGCATGGACAATGACCAGGCGGGAACACAGCGGCCGATCCCAGCCAATGGCACGATCGATCTCAAGCTCAGCGGTCAGTACGAGCGCTACTTCTGGTCTTTGAGCGTCAACAACGTGCTGAACGCGCTCTACTACGACTATGCGATCGCAAGCACCTTCACGGACGGCCGCTTCAGTGCCTATCCGCTGCCGGGCCGCACCTATCTGCTCAAGGCCGGCGCCAAATTCTGATCAAGGCTCTGATCGCGACGGGGGCTGTCATAGGCTCCCGAATGGACTAGAATTCGAAAAGAAGGAGATTACTCATGGCTCTCAGCATCCTGCCGCCTCACGCCGACCGTTTCCGGCTCCATCCGGTCGCGCCGCGCCTTGCACCGATGTTCTGCTTTGCGCTGCTGGCGGTGTCATGCGCGCTCGCAAGTCTTGCGCTCGCCTGCGCAACGCCCTTTGCGGCCTTCGCGGTCGTCGCGGCCGCGATGTTGCCGCTGCGGCCGGCACTGCTCGTCGTCAGCGGCGCGTGGCTCGTGAACCAGAGCATCGGCTTCGGCGTGCTGCACTATCCCGTTGCCGGGAGCACGATCGCCTGGGGCTTTGTCATTGGCGCTGCTGCACTCGTCGCGACCGCGGCCTCGTCCGCCGCGCTCCGTGCGCTGGCGCATGGCCGCACGCCCCTGATGCTGGCGATCGCATTCGTCCTCGCCTACGCGGCCTATGAGCTCGTGCTGCTCGCTGCGACGCCGGTCCTCGGCGGAGCGGGCGCCTTCACCGCGGCCATCGTGGCGCGGATTGGACTGACCGGCGCCGTCTGGCTCGCCGGCCTCGTCGCCGCCTGCGAGATCGTCCGCCTGGTCGATCCGTTCGGGCGCAAGGGCGCGATGTCGGCCTGAGCGGCCCTCTGAAAGCCCCGGATGGAGCGCAGCGAAATCCAGGCTACGAGATCTTGCGTTGCCCGACGGGCAAAACACCCCCGCGGTCGGTCAATCCGCTTGCGCAAAAATATTCCACTTTGCCGAAATTCGGAATTGACGTATGTGTCGCCCATCCCGGCTCATCCTTGAGGGGCGATCTTGTGTCGTCACGTTTCGCGAGCCGGGCTTGCGGTGGACGCGGCAGCGTCGGGCGCGAGAGTTAAGGGCAGGGCGGATTGCTCTCCGTGAGCCCGAGACTTCGTGCTGGATGAGCGACGCTGTCAGGTTCGTCTCGCCTGTAAGTTTCCGGCTCCGTCGACAGGGCTGGGAAAACTGCGGCGAAATGGCGGGCCGTGCGTACGGCAAAACCGTGTGGTCCTGGCCGTCGTTGCTACGGTCAAGCTCTTGCGGATGCGGCAGTCGCGTCAACCGGCGCGATGTCGGCGACTTTCGCGAGAGTGAGGGAGGCCAGAACGAACTCGGCTCCCGGGAGAGCACGGCATAAGCCGTCCAACCACTGCGCAGGGAAGGCCGAGTGATTGGCTACACCTGTATGCTGCTGTGCGGTTTCTCTGCGCGTGCTTTCGCGCAGCAGACCGCGGGTGCCGTCGGGCACCCGGCCTTCCCTGCGCCCTCTCGATTGAGAGGGTGGAGCGATCAAGCAAAGCTCGGGCGAAATCCGCCGCGAGGATGCGAAGGCGTGTCTGCGATTTACGATGCGAGTTGGAGGATGACGCCGATGCATCTCGCTCCGTCATTGCGAGCGCAGCGAAGCAATCCAGAATCCGTCAGCGGAAAGACTCTGGACTGCTTCGCTGCGCTCGCCACGACCATGTGGAGAGTGCGTGTCCACTGCCGGGGATGGCGGGCTTGGTGATGTCGACAGCGACTCACTCCAAGGTGTGGTGCGTGATCGGGCGCGTCATACCCGCCTGGAAATCTCAGGTTGTGGATTGTCATCTTCGCGGGGGTATCCCAGTAGGCCGATCCGTGTCTTCCCGGTAACGAATGTGCCATCCACGCAACACTCCTTCCGGATTAAGCCCTCATCGTCAGCCGTTCGCATCACCGCCGCTTTTTAGCCACACCCGAACATGAATAAAATTGCTCGAATGTTTTAGGGGCAGCGGCGGTCCTCGAGGCGAACGGGAAATCCCAAGGTCGATTCAAATCTTGGGTCTGATTTTTCGGGTCTGAAAGGGTTGGCCGGGGAAACTGGTTTGCGATGAACGCAAAGACCAACATCAAGCAGAGGCTGCCGAGCCGTCACGTGACGGAAGGCCCTGCGCGCGCGCCCCATCGCTCCTACTTCTACGCCATGGGTCTGACGACGGAGCAGATCCACCAGCCCTTCGTCGGCGTCGCCTCCTGCTGGAACGAGGCCGCGCCCTGCAACATCGCTTTGATGCGCCAGGCGCAGGCGGTGAAGAAGGGCGTCGCGCATGCCGGCGGCACACCCCGCGAATTCTGCACCATCACCGTGACCGACGGCATCGCCATGGGCCATGACGGCATGCGCTCCTCGCTGCCGTCGCGCGAATGCATCGCCGATTCCGTCGAGCTGACCGTCCGCGGCCATGCCTATGACGCCCTCGTCGGCCTTGCCGGCTGCGACAAGTCGCTGCCGGGCATGATGATGGCGATGGTTCGCCTCAACGTGCCCTCGATCTTCATCTATGGCGGCTCGATCCTGCCCGGCAACTTCCGCGGGCAGCAGGTCACCGTGCAGGACATGTTCGAGGCCGTCGGCAAGCACTCGGTCGGCGCCATGTCGGACGAGGATCTCGACGAGATCGAGCGCGTGGCGTGCCCCTCGGCGGGTGCCTGCGGCGCGCAGTTCACGGCCAACACCATGGCGACCGTCTCGGAAGCCATCGGCCTTGCGCTGCCTTACTCGGCCGGTGCTCCGGCACCGTATGAAATCCGCGACGCCTTCTGCATGACCGCGGGCGAGAAGGTGATGGAGCTGATCGACCAGAACATCCGGCCGCGCGACATCGTCACCCGCAAGGCGCTGGAGAATGCGGCCGCCGTGGTCGCGGCCTCCGGCGGCTCGACCAATGCTGCGCTGCACCTGCCGGCGATCGCGCACGAGTGCGGCATCAAGTTTGACTTATTCGACGTCGCCGAAATCTTCAAAAAGACACCATATGTCGCGGATTTGAAGCCGGGCGGCCGTTATGTCGCCAAAGACATGTTTGAAGTAGGTGGCATCCCGCTTCTGATGAAGACGCTGCTCGACAACGGATTTCTCCACGGCGACTGCATTACGGTCACCGGTCGAACGATCGCCGAAAACCTCAAGAGCGTGAAGTGGAATCCGCACCAGGATGTGGTGCACCCGGCAGACAAGCCGATCACCGTCACCGGTGGTGTGGTGGGTCTGAAGGGCAATTTGGCGCCAGAAGGTGCGATCGTGAAAGTCGCGGGAATGTCCAACCTGAGGTTTACCGGTCCGGCACGCTGCTTCGACCGGGAAGAGGACGCCTTCGAGGCCGTCCAGAACCGCACATACCGCGAAGGCGAAGTCATCGTGATCCGCTACGAGGGCCCCAAGGGCGGCCCCGGCATGCGGGAAATGCTCCAGACCACCGCGGCGCTGACCGGGCAGGGCATGGGCGGCAAGATCGCGCTCATCACTGACGGCCGCTTCTCCGGCGCCACCCGCGGCTTCTGCATCGGCCATGTCGGGCCGGAAGCCGCCATCGGCGGCCCGATCGGGCTGCTCGAGGATGGCGACATCATCGAGATCGACGCGGTCGCCGGCACCCTTAACGTAAAATTGAGCGACCAGGAGCTTGCCCAGCGCAAGACCAAATGGAGCGCTCGCGCGACTAACCACACGACGGGCGCGCTCTGGAAATATGCTCAGCAGGTTGGACCAGCGGTCGGGGGGGCGGTCACCCATCCGGGCGGTGCGCACGAGAAACAGTGCTATGCGGACATCTAGGCGTGCCATTGTTGCGTTTGTGTTAGGGGTCAGTGCGCTGGCCGTGCCGGCGCTCGCCTTCGAGGGCGCGCCGGTCAACCAGAAGGACGCGACCATCCCTGTCGTGACCACCTTGCCGGGGGCCGCGGGTGCGGTGCGCAGCAAGGTGTCGCCGGCGACCCAGGAAACCTCGCTCAGCGCCCTGCAATATGCTGCCGAGGGCGGCCATCCGATCGCGCAGTGGAAACTTGGCCGCATGTACGCCAATGGCGACGGCGTGGCCCAGGACGACGTGCGCGCCTTCGAATATTTCAGCCGGATCGCCAACGCGCATGCGGAGGACAGTCCCTCGGCGCCTCAGGCGCAGATCGTGGCCAATGCCTTCGTCGCGCTCGGCCGCTACTACCTCAGCGGCATCCCGAATTCGAAGATCAAGCCGGACCAGGACCGGGCGCGGGAGATGTTCTCCTATGCGGCCTCCTATTTCGGCAATGCGGACGCGCAGTACGATCTCGCCCGGCTGTATCTGAAGACGCCGGACGCCTCGCGCGAGGATTTCCGCTATGGCGCGCGCTGGCTCGGGCTCGCCGCGCAGAAGGGCCAGCACGAGGCGCAGGCGCTGCTCGGCCAGATGCTGTTCAACGGCGATCGCCTGCCGCGGCAGGCCGCCCGCGGCCTGATGTGGCTGACGCTGGCGCGCGACAGCGCCGGCAGCGAAGAGACCTGGATCAAGGAAAGCTACAATCGCGCCTTCGCGAAAGCCTCGGACGACGACCGCGCCATGTGCCTGCAAATGCTGGAACAGTGGGTGCAGGGCCGCCGGGAGTGATCCCGAAGAGGCGGCGTTACGCCGCCTCGAGATCCAGATCCGCCCATACCGGCACGTGGTCCGACGGCTTCTCCCAAGCCCGCACATAGCTGTCGATGCCGACATTGGCGAGCCGGTCGCTGGCCTGCGGCGACAGCAGCAGGTGGTCGATGCGCAGGCCATGGTTCTTCTGCCAGGCGCCGGCCTGGTAGTCCCAGAAGGTGTAGAGGCCCGGCTCGTCGGTGACGGCCCGCAAGGCATCGGTCAGGCCGAGGCCGAGCAGCGACTGAAAGCTCTCCCGCGTCTCCGTCTTGAACAGGGCGTCCTCGGTCCATGCCGCCGGATTGTGGACGTCGCGGGCATGCGGGATGACGTTGAAGTCACCTGCGAGGATTAGCGGCTCCTCGGTCTTGAGGCGCTCCTTCGAATATTCAAGAAGTCGCGACATCCATTTGAGCTTATAGGGATATTTCTCGGTCCCGACCGGGTTGCCGTTGGGCAGATAGAGGCAGGCGATGCGCAGCACCCCGTGCTTGAGCGTCACCACGCCCTCGAGGAAGCGAGCATGCGCGTCCTCGTCGTCGCCGGCCAGCCCCGACTTGGTCTCGTCGAAGCGGAGCTTCGAGAGCAGGGCGACGCCGTTGAACGTCTTCTGCCCGTGCGTGACCACGTTGTAGCCGAGCGCCTCGATCTCCAGGCGCGGGAAGGCCTCATCGACGCATTTGATCTCCTGGAGGCAGACGATGTCCGGCTGGCACTCCTTCAGCCAGGTCAGGAGCAGGTCGATCCGCTGCCGGACCGAGTTGACGTTCCAGGTGGCTACTCTGATGGGCATTTCGACGGCTCCGGGCAGGGGCACCCGTTAGAACAAAATGCAAACGCCTCCGTCAAGGACGCCGCAAAATCTCCCACAAAATTAACCCGGCTTAAGCGGACCGCAGGCCATTGATACGGAAAAGGTTCCACGGATGGGATGGCGGGTCGAAACTTCACAACAGGCTGAGCCGCGCGACGGACTGGTCGGCGCGTTCCTGTACTGGCTCGGCGGCTTCGAGATCGAGGACGGCCTGACCGCCGATCTCAGCGAGCGCGAGCTGGGCCGGATCCGCGCCAAGCAGATCGACGCGGTGACGCGGCTGATCCCGGTGACAATGGCCGTCACCATGCTCAACGTCGCCATCGTGCTGATCCTGTTTTGGGGCAGGGGCTGGAACGACTTCCTCGCGATCTGGGGCCTGACGCTCGCCGCCACCGCCTCGCTCGCGGTACGTTCGTGGCGGCGGTCGTATCGGAACCCGCCGCAGGAGGCTTCGCCCCGCGCCGCACGGCACATGCTGCGGCAGGCCTTCTTCCTCGCCGCGATCTGGGGCACGCTGCCACTCGCGCTGTTCAGCCACATCGAGCCGACCAGCCAGCTGATCCTGGCCTGCCTGATGGTCGGCATGATGTCCGGCGGCGCCTTCACGCTCTCGACCTTCCCGCGCGCCGGCCTCGTCTATCTCGCCACCATGACGGTCGGCTGCGCCGGCGCGCTGCTATTGTGCGGCGCCGGGCCGTATCTGGTGACCGCGGGGTTCCTGCTGCTGTTCGCGTTCTTCATGGCGCGCAACATCGTCTCGCAAGGCAACCTGTTCCTCGGCAATCTCAAGGCGCAGCTCGAGCTCGAGCGTCAGACCGAGATCATCTCGCTGCTGCTGAAGGATTTCCAGGAGAACGCCAGCGACTGGCTGTGGCAGACCGACGCCGAGGGACACCTGGTCGACGTGCCCGAGCGCTTCGCCGATGTGGCGCAGCTGCCGCTTCCATTGCTGAAGGGCTCGCATTTCGCCGACGTGCTCGACATGCTCTGCCCCGAGGACAAGAGCGCGGCCTACAACATCGTCGGCCTGATGGAACATGCCGAGCCGCTGCACGAAATGAACCTCAAGGTCGTTGCCGGCGGCGAGGCGCGGCTGTGGTCGTTCACGGCGAAGCCGGCCTACGACCGCGACGGCCAGTTCCTCGGCTATCGCGGCTTCGGCCGCGACGTGACCGAGCGCTGGCGCGCGGAAAAGGCCGAGGCCGAGAGCCGCGCCAAGTCCGACTTCCTCGCCGTGATGAGCCATGAGATCCGTACGCCCATGAACGGCGTGCTCGGGCTCGCCAGCATGCTGCTCGAGACCAGGCTCGATCCGGAGCAGCGCGAGGCCGTCGCCACGATCCGCGAGTCCGGCGACAACCTGCAGCGCATCCTCAACGACATCCTCGATCTGTCCAAGCTGGAGGCCGGCCGCTTCGCATTCGAGGCGATCGACTTCGCACCGCATGCGCTGGTCGAGACGGTCGCGACCGTCGTGCGCGCGAGCGCCAAGAGCAAGGGGCTCACGGTCAAGGTCGAGCTCGATCCGAACCTGCCGCCGACGCTGCGCGGCGACGTCGCGCGCATCCGCCAGGTGCTGCTCAACCTCGCGTCCAACGCGGTGAAGTTCACCGACGAAGGCGAGGTGACGATCTCGGCCACCTGCCAGACGCGGCGCGACCTGCTGGCGACCGTCGAATGGACCGTCAAGGACAGCGGCATCGGCATCGCGCCCGAAAAACTCGGCCTGCTCTTCAGCGATTTCGCCCAGGCCGACGCCTCGATCAGCCGCCGCTTCGGCGGCACCGGGCTGGGGCTCGCGATCTCCCGGCGCATCATCGAGCAGATGGGCGGCACGATCGGCGTCACCTCGACGCCGGGCGAGGGCTCGACCTTCCGCTTCACGCTGGTGCTGCCCTGGAGCCAGGCGCCGGCATCCGACCAGGCGGCCGGCCGCGACGAGGCCGACGAGCTCAAGGCGCATATCGCCGAGCTCGACCGACCACTGAAGGTGCTGGTCGCCGAGGACGATGCCGTCAACCGCCTGGTCGTGAGCAAGATGCTCGGTGCCTTCGATGTCGAGCTGCGCGTCGTCACCGACGGCGTCGAGGCCGTCGCGGCGGCCTCGGAGGGGGACTACGATGTCGTTCTGATGGACGTGCGCATGCCCGACATGGACGGCCTTGCCGCAACCCGGGCGATCCGCGCGCAAGGCGGCCGCTTCGAGGCCCTGCCGATCATCGCGCTCACCGCCAACGCCTTCCCCGAAGACGTCAAGATCTGCCGCGAGGCGGGCATGTCGGACTTTTTGGCAAAGCCGCTGCGCAAGCCCGCGCTGGTCGCGGCGTTGCTGCGGGCGCTGAACCACGTGGCATCGGACGACGCGCCGCTTCAGCCGGAGCTGATGCCGGTCGAGGTCGAGTGGACAGAGGAAGAAAGGCAGATCACCGGCGCGTAAGCGCTCAGATCGAGAAGCTGGTCCCGCAGCCGCAGGACGCCGTCGCGTTGGGATTGTTGACGCGGAACGAGGCGCCGATCAGGTCGTCCACGAAATCGACCTGCGATCCCGCCAGGAAAGGCTGGGAGGCGGAATCGACCAGCACCACCGCATTGTCCTGCTCGATCACGAGATCGTCGTCGGTGCGGTCGCGGTCGATGTCGAACTTGTACTGAAAGCCGGAACAGCCGCCGCCCTCGACCGAGATGCGCAGCATCGCGCCTGACCCTTCGCCCTTGAGGATCTCCCCAATCCGGCGTGCGGCCCGGTCACTGATGGTCACGGCAGTCGTCATCTCAGGTCTCCGATCGTCGGTGGCGTCATACCAAGGTTACTCGCCCAATTCATTTGGTATCCCGCGTCCGGCATAGTTAAGTGCCACCATACGCAGAATCAAATGGATAGGGACTAAATTCGCCGTGTCCGTCGGAATGGCAGCCCCCCACGCGCCCTATGCCTGCGACCCCGATCGCAGCCGCGGCCGGCTGGTCGCCGAGCCGCCGAGCCGGACCCGCAGCCCGTTCCGCCGGGATTGCGACCGGGTGATCCACTCAACCGCGTTCCGCCGCCTGAAGTACAAGACCCAGGTGTTCGTGTTCCACGAGGGCGACCACTACCGCACCCGGCTGACCCATTCGCTGGAGGTGGCGCAGATCGCTCGCGCGCTGGCCCGGCAGCTCGGGCTCGACGAGGACCTCACGGAAACCCTGGCGCTCGCGCACGATCTCGGCCATCCGCCGTTCGGGCACGCCGGGGAGCGGGCGCTGGATGCCTGCCTGAAGGAATTTGGCGGCTTCGACCACAACGCCCAGGCCTTGCGCGTCGTCGCGGCGCTGGAGCACCGCTACCCCGAATTCGACGGGCTGAACCTGACCTGGGAGTCGCTGGAGGGAATCGTCAAGCACAACGGCCCTCTGACCGATCGCAGCGGTGCGCCGGTCGGACACTATCGCGAGCATGGCATTCCCGTCGGCATCGCCGACTACATCAAGGTCTACGATCTTGAATTGTGGAGCTTCGCCTCGCTGGAGGCGCAGGTCGCCGCGATCGCCGACGACATCGCCTATGACGCCCACGACATCGACGACGGCCTGCGTGCCGGCCTGTTCGACCTCGACGATCTCAAGGCGATGCCGCTCACAGCTGCGATCATCGCCGAAACCTCAGCGCATTATCCCGATCTCGAAGATGTCAGGCGCGGCGCCGAGCTGGTGCGCGAGCTGATCTCGCATCTGATCGGTGCGGTGTTTGCGGAGGCGCAGAAGAACCTTGCCGCCACCAAGCCGCAATCGGCCCAGGACGTGCGCCAACAGAGCCGGGCGCTGATCGCGTTCCCCGCTGACGTCGCCGAGGAGGAGGCCGCCATCAAGCGCTTCCTCTACCAGCACATGTACCGTCACAAGCGGGTGATGCGGGTGATGGGGGAGGCCGAACAGATCCTGTTCGACCTGTTCGCGAAATACCTGAAATCGCCGGCCGAGCTGCCGCCGGAATGGCTCACGGGGGCGGAGGCGGACAATGAGGGCGACCGGGCCCGGCGGATCGGCAATTTCATTGCCGGAATGACCGACCGTTTCGCCCTGACCGAGCACCAGCGGCTCTTTGACTCGACCCCGGATTTGCGTTAGGCGGCGGCCATGCGCGACACATCCTCATCCCTGCACCTGTTCGCTGACGTGCTCGCACGCGTGCACGCCGCCTGCCGCGCGCTCGCGGCGGATGCCAGCTGGCCCGAGGGCATCGATTTCTCGCGCGTGGTGGTCGAGCCGCCGCGCGATGCCTCCCATGGCGACATGGCGACCAACGCCGCCATGGTGCTTGCGAAAGAGGCAAAGGCGAAGCCCCGCGATCTCGCCGAGCAGATCGCCGAGCGGCTGCGCGCGGACGCGCTGATCGCCAAGGTCGATGTCGCCGGCCCCGGCTTCATCAACCTGACGCTGAAGCCTGCCGCCTGGGCAGAAGCGCTGCGGACGGTGCTGCGCGAGGGCGCCGATTACGGCCGCGTCCGCGGCGGCTCGAAGGTCAATGTCGAATACGTCTCGGCCAATCCGACCGGACCGATGCATGTCGGTCATTGCCGCGGCGCCGTGTTCGGCGACGCGCTCGCGAGCCTGCTCCAGTTCGGCGGCCACGACGTCACCCGCGAATATTACATCAACGATGCCGGCGCCCAGGTCGACGTGCTCGCACGCTCCGCGTTCCTGAGGTATCGCGAGGCGCTCGGCGAGGACATCGGCGCCATCCCGGAAGGCCTCTATCCCGGCGACTATCTGAAGCCGGTCGGGCAGGCGCTGGCGAAGGAACACGGCGACAAGTTGCGCGCGATGACGGAAGCCGAATGGCTTCCGACCGTGCGCGCCAAGGCGATCGCGATGATGATGGACGAGATCAAGGACGATCTCGCCGCCCTCAACATCCGTCACGACGTGTTCTTCTCGGAGCGCTCGCTGATCGAGAGCGGCAACAACAAGGTTGCCGAGACCATCGATTTCCTGAAGGCCAAGGGCGACATCTACGAAGGCCGCCTGCCGCCGCCGAAGGGGGCGCCGGTCGAGGATTGGGAAGATCGCGAGCAGTTGCTGTTCAAGGCGACCGCCTATGGCGACGACGTCGATCGTCCGCTGATCAAGTCGGACAATTCCTATACCTACTTCGCCTCCGACATCGCCTACCACAAGAACAAGTTCGACCGTGGTTTTGCGGAGATGATCGACGTCTGGGGCGCCGACCATGGCGGCTACATCAAGCGCATGCAGGCGGCGGTGAAGGCGACGACCTCGGGCAAGGGCGCGCTCGACGTCAAGATCGTCCAGCTCGTGAAGCTGCTGCGCAACGGCGAGCCGGTGAAAATGTCGAAGCGGAGCGGGGACTTCGTCACCTTGCGTGAGGTGGTGGATGAAGTCGGCCAGGACGCCGTCCGCTTCATGATGCTCTATCGCAAGAACGACGCGGTGCTCGACTTCGACCTCGCCAAGGTCATGGAACAGTCGCGCGACAACCCGGTGTTCTACGTCCAGTACGGCCACGCCCGCGGTCACTCGATCTTCCGCAACGCACGGGCTGAGGTGTTCCCGGACCTGCCGGATGATACCGCCAAGCGCATCGCCTGGCTCAGTGAGTCGGCGGTGGAGCGGCTGTCGGACCCGGTGGAGCTCGACCTTCTCAAGCGTCTCGCAATTTATCCGCGGATGCTGGAAGCCGCCGCCGCGGCCCATGAGCCGCACCGGATTGCCTTTTATCTCTATGACTTAGCGAGCGAATTTCACGCACTTTGGACGAAGGGGCGCGATTTGCCCTATTTACGCTTCATTATCAATAATGATGCAGATCTTACAAAGGCGCGACTGGCCATGGTCCAGGGCGTCGTCTCGGTCCTGGCATCGGGCCTCGCCATCCTCGGCGTCCATGCCCCGGACGAGATGCGGTAGTTTGGGGCGAACTACTTAAGGGGAATTCGGGGGTAACCGGCAGAAGCCGGACCGCTTAGACTTGGTTGAAAGCCTTGTGGGTCGAAAGCCGTGCCTTGGTCGAGGGGGCGCGCGGCTTTCCCGAAGGGACGCATCATCACGATGGCCGAACGATATCAGGACAGACCGTTTCCTTCCGATGACTATGGTCGCGGCGGCGATCAGCATGGGAAGGCGGAAAATGATCCCTTGGCCGAGCTCGCCCGTCTGATCGGACAGACCGATCCATTTGCAGCGCAGGGGCGGCCCACCGCGCGCCCGCCGGCCGCACCGGCGCCCGCCCACAGCTATCAGGAAGACGACTATCGTCAGGACGATGACCAGCAGGACTATGCCGCGCAGGCGCCGTCGGCTCCGCCCGGGCCGCCCTCATGGATGCGGCGCGCCAACGTGCAGCCGCAGCCGGCACCCGCGCCGGAGCCTGACTACCCCGTCTCCGTGAACCCGGTTCATCCGTTGCATCGCTATTCAGCCCAGCCGACCGCGCCCGAGCCTGATTTCCATCAGCCGCAGGCCTATCAGGACCACGCTTATCAAGATCAGCCTCATCAGGCTCCGGCTTATCAGCAGGATCAAGCCTATCAGCAGGAGCAGGCCTACCAGGAGCCATACGCGCAGCCCGATCCGTCGCGCTATGACGATGCGCTCTACGGCAAGCTGGAGGCGGGTGAGCAGGACTATCAGCGCGATCCGGCCTATCCGGACGATCCCTACGCATTCCAGAGCGACTATCCCGAGGCCGATCTCGACGAGCCGAAGAAGCAGCGCGGCGGCATGATGACAGTTGCGGCAATCCTGGCGCTCGCCGTGGTCGGCACTGGCGCGGCCTTCGCCTACAAGACCTATGTCGGCTCGCCCCGCAGCGGCGAGCCGCCGATCATCAAGGCCGACAACACGCCGACCAAGATCGTGCCCGCGCCGACGGATTCCTCGGCCAAGGTGCCCGATCGCATGGTCAGCGGCGATGGCGCCGAGAAGATCGTGCCGCGCGAGGAAGCGCCTGTTGACGTCAACGCCAAGGCGGGCGGTCCCCGCGTGGTGTTCCCGCCGCTGAACCCGAATGCGAACCCGCCGCCGGTGGCGAGCGTGTCGCCGTCCACGATCCCGCCGCCGAGCGCCGGTCCGATTCCGAGCAACGGTACGCTGCCGAACAATTCGCCGCGCACGATCCGGACCGTGGCCGTGAGGGGCGATCAGACCGATAGCGCCACGCCGCAATCGGCCGCTGCTGCCAAGTCGGCTACTCCGCCGAAGCCGGTCGCTGCGCCGCCCGGGCCGCGCACGCCGCCGACCTCGGCCAATGCCAGCGCCAACCAGCCGCTCTCGCTGGCACCGCAATCGGCGCCCGCAGCCGAGCCGCCGCAACGGATGGCTGCGACCAATCCGACGCAGATCGCGCCCGCCAGCAGTGGCGGCAGCGGCTACATTGTGCAGGTCTCCTCGCAGCAGAGCGAGGACAGCGCCGCCGCGTCGTACCGGGTGCTTCAGAGCAAGTACGGCAGCGTGCTCGGATCGCGCTCGCCGGTGATCAAGCGGGTCGATCTCACCGACAAGGGCAAGGGCATCGTCTATCGCGCCTTCGCGGGGCCCTATGGCTCAGCCGAGGAAGCGACGCAGGCTTGCAACAGCCTGAAGTCCGCAGGCTTGTCGGCCTGCTTCGTCCAGAGGAATTAACGGCCGTTTCCTTGACCCCCTCGCGGGGCAGGGTTAATCGGCCCTTATGAGCACGCGGGCCTTCATTACCGGCGTATCCGGAACGGAACTGACCGCCGCCGAGCGGGAGTTTATCCGTGCCGAGCGCCCATGGGGCTTCATCCTCTTCAAGCGCAATATCGCCACGCCGGCTCAAGTTGCTGCATTGGTTGCAGAATTGCGCGCGGTTGCGAACGCACCCGACGCCCCCGTCCTGATCGATCAGGAGGGTGGACGGGTGCAGCGGCTGGGTCCGCCGCACTGGCCCGTCTATCCGCCGGGCGCCGTATTCGCGAATCTGTACGACAGTGATTCGGCGCTCGGGCTCACCGCGGCACGCCTCAGCGCGCGGCTGATCGCGGCCGATCTCGCCGATCTCGGCATTACCGTGGATTGCTTGCCGCTGGCTGACGTGCCGGTTCAGGGCGCGGATGCCGTCATCGGGAACCGGGCCTATGGCACCGAACCTGGCAAGGTCGCGGCGATCGCGCGCGCGGTGACCGAGGGCCTGGAGCAGGGTGGCGTGCTGCCGGTCCTCAAGCACATTCCCGGCCACGGCCGCGCCACCGCCGATACCCATTTCCAGCTGCCGACCGTCGACACGCCCAGGGACGAGCTGGAGCGGACCGACTTCGCGGCGTTCAAGCCGCTGGCGGACCTGCCGATGGCCATGACTGCACATGTTGTGTTTAGCGCGGTCGACCCCGCCCATCCGGCGACGACATCTGCGACAATGATTGCTCAGGTGATTCGCGGCGCAATCGGGTTCCAGGGTTTGTTAATGAGTGATGACGTGTCGATGAACGCGCTGGCGGGAAGCATTGCCGATCGGACCCGCGCCATCTTCGCGGCCGGCTGCGACATGGCTCTGCATTGCAACGGCAACATCGAGGAGATGCGCGAGGTCGCCGGCCAGACGCCTGAACTGTCCGGCAAGGCGCTGGAGCGGGCGACAGCCGCGCTCGCGGCGCGCAAGGCGCCGCAGCCATTCGACCGGGCGGCCGCACGCGCCGAACTGGACGCATTGATCGCACGGGCAAACACGGCATCCGCATGACCGCAGAAATCCTATCGTTTGAAACCGGGCGGCCCGCAGAGCTCGCCGAGGGTGAGCCGGCGTTGGTGGTGGACGTCGAGGGCTATGAAGGCCCGCTCGACCTCCTGCTCGCGTTGGCGCGGCAGCAGAAGGTCGATCTCGCCAAGATCTCGATCCTGGCGCTGGCCGACCAGTATCTCCACTTCATCGAAGCCGCGCGAAAGATCCGGCTCGAGCTCGCCGCCGACTACCTCGTGATGGCCGCGTGGCTCGCCTTCCTGAAGTCGCGCCTGCTGCTGCCGGAGCCGCCGAGCGCGGAAGGGCCGAGCGCCGAAGAGATGGCGACCGCGCTTGCCAACCGCCTGCGCCGGCTGGAAGCCATTCGTGAAGCCGCCAACCGGCTGATGAACCGGCCGCAATTGCAGCGCGATATCTTCCCGCGCGGCGAGCCCGAACAGATCGCCGAGATCAAGCATCCGAAATACACCGCGACGCTGTACGACCTGCTCACCGCCTATGCCTCGCAGCGCCAGTCGCGCGTGTTGGCGAGCGTGCATCTGGCCAAGCGTACGGTGTGGTCGCTCGCCGAGGCGCGCGCCACGCTGGAGCGGCTGGTCGGCAGCATCAGCGAACAGGATGACTGGGGCGTGCTCGACGACTTCCTGATCCGGCACGTCGCCGATCCGACGCAGCGTGCCACGGTGTTCGCCTCGAGCTTCGCCGCCGCGCTGGAGCTGGTGCGCGAAGGTCAGCTCGAGCTGAACCAGAAAGAGGCGTTTGCGCCGATCTATTTCCGGAAGGGGCGTCCCAAACCGGTCCCTGACGCAGCTCCCGCGCCCGATGCGCCGGTCGCTTAAGTGCAAGAAGGAGAATCTGCCATGGCAAGCCTGGCTGAAGTGCGGGTAGACGAGGCCGAGCCGATGGAGAACGAATCCCAGGCGCGTCCTGAAGAACTGCGGCTGCTGGAAGCGCTGCTGTTTGCGTCGAGCGAGCCGCTGGATACCGCGACGCTGGCCAAGCGCATGCCCGATGGCGTGGACGTCAAGGCCGCGCTCGAGCAGTTGCAGGCTGATTATGCCTCGCGTGGCGTGAACCTCGTGCGCGTCGCCAACAAATGGACCTTCCGCACCGCCGGCGATCTCGCCTGGCTGATGACGCGGGAGAGCACCGAGACCCGCCGCCTGTCGCGCGCGGCGATCGAGGTGCTGGCGATCATCGCCTATCACCAGCCTGTGACGCGCGCCGAGATCGAGGAGATCCGCGGCGTCGTCACCTCGAAGGGCACGCTCGACGTGCTGCTGGAGACCGGCTGGATCAAGCCGCGCGGCCGGCGCAAGACGCCGGGCCGTCCCTTGACCTTCGGAACCACCGAGGACTTCCTGTCGCAGTTCACCCTGGAACAGCTGGGCGATCTGCCGGGCCTGGAAGAGCTGAAGGGCACGGGCCTGCTGGATTCGCGCCTGCCGACCGGATTCAGCGTGCCGACGCCGTCCGATGACCCGCAATTGCGCGAAGACGAGGATCCGCTGGAACCGGGCGAGGACCTCGATCTCGCGCTGGCACCTGCGGTTGAGCCCGAGAGCCCGCCGGAAGGTGGCAATGAGGGCGGCGAGGGCGGCAGCGAGGACTAACCTCCCGGCCAATTACGGGCCCCCTGCGACCGGTTAACACTAGCAAGATTACGTAGCGCCAACAGCGAATTGGCGCCGGCTGGTCCTTGTTTTTGAGGCCTGCGGAGCCTACGTTCCGGTGAAGATCGGCCGGGTCCCCGGCCATGCGCGTTTGGAGGGTTGCAGGATGGGTTCACTCAGCATTTGGCACTGGATCTTGGTGATCGCAGTGGTCCTGCTGCTGTTCGGCCGCGGGAAGATTTCGGATCTGATGGGCGACGTGGCGCAGGGCATCAAGGCGTTCAAGAAGGGCATGCAGGACGACGACAAGCCCGCTGACAAGCCTGAGCCGGCCAAGTCCATCGAGCACAATGCCGCGCCGACCGCGGCACGCTCCGACGTCGGCAGCAAGGCCGTCTGAGCCAGAGAGCACGCGAGACGCGGGTAGCGGCCCCGATCCTGCGCGCGAGGGATTGGGCCGGCTTGCTGCTGGCGTGAACGGAAGACCTCATGTTCGACATCGGGTGGAGTGAACTGGTCCTGATCGGGGTCGTGGCCTTGATCGCCATCGGCCCGAAAGAGCTGCCGGGCGTTCTGCGCATGGTCGGGCAGTGGATGGGCAAGGCCCGCAAGATGGCCGCCGAATTCCAGGGCCAATTCCAGGAGGCGATGCGCGAGGCCGAGATGGCCGACCTCAAGAAGAGCTTCGACGAGGTCAAGGAAGCCGCCTCCGGCTTTGCCGGAAACAATCTGATGACCTCGCTCCAGAAGGACGTCAGCGACGCGCTTCGCGTCGATGCGCTCGACAAGCCAGCCGAGACGTCCTCAACAACTGCCATCGAAGCGCCGGCGACCTCAAGTGAGGCGCTGACGACTCCAACAACCCCGGAAGCCCCAACGCCGGAAACCTTCGTGGAAGCGGAAGCCCATGCCGCGGTGAACGAGCCGCTCGCCATCACCCGTGAGGTCGAGCAGGCGCCGGTCGTTGCGCAAGACACCGCGCCATCCGAAGCGATCAAGGACGCCAAAGCGTCATGAGCGACGCCGATATCGAGGCCAGCAAAGCCCCGCTGATGGACCATTTGATCGAGCTGCGCTCGCGGCTGATCAAGGCGCTGCTCGGCTTTGGCGTGGCCTTCATCTTCTGCTTCTTCTTCGCCAAGCAGATCTACAACGTGCTGGTCTGGCCCTTCGTGTGGGTCGCAGGACCCGAGAATTCGAAATTCATCTACACGGCGCTGCTGGAATATTTCATCACGCAGCTCAAGCTCGCGCTGTTCGGCGCCGGCTTCATCTCGTTCCCGATCGTGGCGACGCAGATCTACAAGTTCGTCGCGCCCGGGCTCTACAAGCACGAGAAGCAGGCCTTCTTGCCCTATCTGGTCGCGACCCCGTTCTTCTTCGTGCTGGGTGCGGCGCTGGTTTATTTCGTCGTGCTGCCGATGCTGGTCCGCTTCTCGCTTGGCATGCAGCAGGCCGGCAGCGACGAGACCGCCCAGATCCAGCTGCTGCCCAAGGTCGGCGAATACCTGTCGCTGATGATGTCGCTGATCTTCGCCTTCGGCATCGCCTTCCAGCTTCCGGTGATCCTGACGCTGCTCGGTCGCATCGGCATCGTCACCTCGAAGATGCTGCGCGAGAAGCGCCGCTATTTCATCGTGATCGCCTTCGTGATCGCGGCCGTGCTGACCCCGCCGGACGTGCTGAGCCAGTGCTCGCTCGCGATCCCCTTGCTGGCGCTCTACGAGGGCTCGATCATCGCGGTGGCGATGGTGGAGAAGAAGGCGGCGGCCGCGCAGGCCGCGGCCGGCACCGACGTGTCGACGCCGGCCAATCCGGCAGAGTAGGGACGCGGTGTCATTCCCCGCCTTGTGCGCAATTGCGCACTGGAGCGGGGAATCCAGTACGCCGCGGCCTGTCGAGGAATCACGGTCGGCTCTGGAATACTGGATCGCCCGCTTTCGCGGGCGATGACAGCTGTGCTAGGGGGAAGCGCGCCAATGCAAACTTGCAACGTTTGCCGTTGTAGGTTTACGCGCTGATCCAGGACCACGGCCATGCACGACATCAAATCGATCCGCGACAATCCGCAAGCCTTCGACGCCGGTCTCGCCCGGCGTGGCCTGAAGCCGTTGTCGGCCTCGCTGCTCGCGATCGACGAGAGGCGGCGCGCAGCGATCCTGGCCTCCGAGCAGGCGCAGGCACGGCGCAATGCAGCCTCCAAGGAAATCGGCGACGCCAAGAAGGCCAAGGACGAGGCGCGCGCGGCCACGCTGATGGCCGAAGTCGCCGAGCTCAAGACCACGATGCCGCAGCTCGAGGCGGCCGCGAAGGCAGCCGACGAAGAATTGACGAAAGAGCTGTCCGCGATCCCGAACATTCCGTTCGATGAAGTGCCTGACGGTGTCGACGAGCACGGCAACGTGCAGCACCATGTGTTCGGCAACAAGCGCAACTACGGCTTCGCGCCGAAGCTGCATGACGATCTCGGCAACGCGCTCGGCTACATGGATTTCGAGGCGGCGGCAAAACTCTCCGGCGCGCGCTTCGTCGTGCTGAAGAAGGGGCTCGCGCGCCTCGAGCGCGCGATCGGCCAGTTCATGCTCGACCTGCACACGACCGAGCACGGCTACACCGAGATCAACCCGCCGCTGCTGGTGCGCAACGAGGTGATGTTCGGCACCGGACAGCTGCCGAAGTTCGAGGACGATCAGTTCTGGGCGATCAAGGGCGAACTGCTCGCCTCACCCGACCATGAGCGGCTGAAGACAGAGCGCCTCGGTCTCATCCCGACGGCGGAAGTCTCGCTGACCAACCTCGCGCGCGAATCCATCCTCGACGAGAAGCAACTGCCGATGCGGCTCACCGCGCTGACGCCGTGCTTCCGTGCTGAGGCGGGCGCTGCCGGGCGCGACACCCGCGGCATGATCCGCCAGCATCAGTTCACCAAGGTCGAGCTGGTCTCGATCACGACGCCGGAAGCGAGCAAGGACGAGCTGGAGCGGATGCTGTCCTGCGCCGAGCAGGTGTTGCAGAAGCTCGACCTGCATTATCGCGTGATGACGCTCTGCGCAGGAGACATGGGCTTTTCGTCGCAAAAAACCTATGACATCGAGGTCTGGATGCCCGGGCAGGGCGACGGCGGTATGTTCCGCGAGATATCGAGCTGCTCGGTCTGCGGCGACTTCCAGGCGCGCCGCATGGATGCGCGCTCGCGCGGGCCGGACGGCAAGCCGCGCTTCGTGCATACGCTGAACGGCTCCGGCACTGCGGTCGGCCGCGCGCTGATCGCCGTGATGGAGACTTATCAGCAGGAGGACGGCTCGATTGCGGTCCCCAGCGTGCTCCAGCCGTACATGGGTGGATTGAAGGTGATCTCGCGCGACTGAGGCGTATTGCTCGCTGAAACGCAGAAACGTTTGGTTGCGAAGATCAGGCGGGCGGTTATCCTGACGGCCACCCGTCAATGCGAACCCACCGTTCATGGCCTTGCACCGCGACATCTTCTGGGTTGGCAGACAATGGGCGGTGACGGGTTGCGGCATCCAGGCCGTCGATCAGCGCCTGCGCGGTGTGCTCGACATCGAGATCGCGCGGCTCTGGGACGAGGATCTCGTGCAGAGCCGGCGAGCCAAGCCCGGCGTCAATGCTGCGGATTTCGACAAGGCGCTGACAGTGGCACGCGAGCGTTTTCCGCAGACGCCGGCGCCGGATCCGATCGTTGCAGAGCTGGAGGCGCTCGGCGTGATTGAGACTCCGGTTGTCAGTCCGGTCGTACCGGCGATGAAGTTGTATGCCGAAGGCAGACTCGCACGCTTCCTGCCGCAATGGCGCATCCGCCGCTAGCCTTGTACGGGCACCGGGCTCGAACAGGTGGGCGGCATCCGGAAGCAAGCGTCGGGAACCGAAGCCGGCCGCGTGCTGCGCTGCGGCAATAAGCGGGATCACAGATGAGATCTGCGCGGTGGCCGGTTTGCCTGATCGGTCCCAGCCGGATAAGACGGCTCAGACCCCTTCAGGAATCGACCTTTCGCATGCGCATTCTCTGCACCAATGACGACGGCATTCACGCTCCCGGCCTCAAGGTCGTGGAGGAGATCGCGCGGGCATTGTCCGACGACGTCTGGGTGGTGGCGCCCGAGCTCGACCAGTCCGGCGTGTCGCATTCGCTGTCGCTGAACGATCCCTTGCGCCTGCGCGAGGTCGGGCCGCGGCACTTCGCCGTGCGTGGCACCCCGACCGACTGCGTCATCATGGGCGCGCGCCATATCCTGGGCACCAAGCCGCCCGATCTCGTGCTGTCGGGCGTCAACAAGGGCCGCAACGTCGCCGAGGACGTCGTCTATTCCGGCACCATCGCCGGCGCGCTGGAGGGCACCATCCTGGGGCTGCCGTCGTTCGCGCTGTCGCAGGAGTTCAGCGTCGAGACCCGCGAGCGGCCGCCGTGGGACACCGCGCGCACGTTCGGCCCCGACATCCTGCGCAAGGTGATGGCCGCCGGCATCCCGAAGGAGACCGTCATCAACGTCAACTTCCCGTCCTGCGCGCCTGAGGATGTGCTCGGCATTCGCGTCACCCGCCAGGGCAAGCGCAATCTCGGCTTCCTCAGGATCGACGAGCGCAGGGACGGCCGCAACAATCCCTATTTCTGGATCGGCTTCGAGCGCGCGGCGATGATGGATACGCCCGCCGAGGGCACTGATCTGGCGGCGCTGCGCGAGCGCTATGTCTCGGTCACGCCGCTCAGGCTCGACCGCACCAACGAAGCGTTTTCCGAAGCACTGGGTGCGGCCCTGAAGTAGCGGCTAGTCGCCGCGAAGGGCGGCCTCGATGGTCCTGCCGAGCGCATCGAGCTGGAACGGCTTCTGGAGCGCGGGCCGGTCGCGATACTGCTCGGGCAGGCCGGAGGAGCCGTAGCCGGTGGCGAAGATGAACGGGCAGCCCTTCGCCTTGATCAGGTCGGCGACCGGGGAGATCACCTTGCCGTTGACGTTGACGTCGAGGATGGCGATGTCGAACTGGGTGGCTTCGGCGAGCCGCATCGCTTCGGGGATATCGCCGGCTTCAGCTGCGACCTTGTAGCCGAGCTCTTCCAGCATGTCCGCGACCATCATCCTGATCATCACCTCGTCTTCGACGAGAAATACAGAGCGGCCGGAAAGCCCTGTCGCGGTCATTGTCGGTGAGTCCTTGCCCAATCAAGAAAACGTTCGCAGATAACGCGAATCGACGCAATGCGCGTTTCGGCCAACGGACACCTGAAAATGGCCTTCGTAGCCAGTCCGCTGCAAGCCAATTTGTGGTCAAATGCCTCGGCGAAAGGCTATCATGAGTTCCTGAGCCGGAACAGGATTCTTGCCCCAGCCCTTGAGCTCCGCAAGCGATGATCCGGACCCTGACGAGACAACACTGGCAGCAATGACCTCCCATCAGCACCCGCCGGAAAAGATGATGTTTCAGCTCACGCTGAGGCGTCGGGGCATCAGCGATCAGGCGGTGCTGCGAACCATGGAGGAGGTGCCGCGCGAGCTGTTCGTCGACGAGGCCGATCGCGACGTGGCCTATCGCGATAGCGCGCTGCCGATCGCGTGCGGGCAGACCATCAGCCAGCCCTTCGTCGTCGCCTACATGACCGAGCAGCTCCAGCTCCAGAAGCAGCACCGCGTGCTCGAGATCGGCACGGGCTCCGGCTATCAGGCCGCCGTGCTGTCGCGGCTCGCAGGCCAGGTGCTGACGGTCGAGCGCTACCGCAAACTCGCGGACGCAGCACGCGCCAGACTTGAGAAGCTCGACTATCACAATGTCGAGGTGATGCTGGGCGACGGTCTCAACCTGCCTGCCAATATCGGCCCGTTCGACCGCATTATCGTCACCGCCGCCATGGAGCAGATTCCGGAGAACCTGGTCGATCGGCTCGAGGTGGGCGGCATCCTGATCGCGCCCGTCGGCCCGCATCAGGGGGTGCAGACGCTGATCCGTCTGACCCGCAGCGCGACCGGGATCGACCGCAAGGAACTCGTCGAGGTCCGTTTCGTGCCGGCACTGCCCGGCGTGGCGCGGGAGCTGTAGATTTCCGGATTGGCTGTGCGGCCAACATCTTATTGGGAGGGTTAAGCCGTTATTTACTCGGCGCGTGTTTACTTAAAAGACCAGTTCTGTTGCGTACGAGTGAGTAACCATGTCTGTCGTCGCCGAGTTGCTTTACTCGCGCCGCGTACCGCAGGTCGCGGTGCTGGCGCTGATCTCCTTCAGCTTCGCTGGGTGCAGCGCCGACATGTCGTCGCGGCTGTCCCAGTCGAACTTCTCCAATCCTTTTGCCTCCGATCAGACCGGTTCGGTGCAGCAGGCACCGCCGCCGCAGCGTGAGTTGCCGCAATATTCGCGGCCGCAGACGCAGCCCGGTTATTACCAGTCGCAGCCCTTGCCGCCGCCGGCGGTGTCCGCGCCGCAATCCTATCCGGTTGCGGCAGGCGGCGGGATGTCCGGTGGCGGGCGGGGCGTCGGGTCCTACGCGCCCCCGGCGCAGCCGCATCTGGAGACCACGGCCACCGTGCCGTCGCGCTCGGTCGCGGCCGCCCAGCCGGCCGGCGGGACCAAGATCATCGTCGGCACCAGCGACACGCTCGACGTGCTGGCCAAGCGTTATCACGTCACGCCGCAGGCGATCCTCGCCGCCAATGGCTACAAGGGGCCACGTGCGCTCTCGCCAGGCCAGCAGCTGATCATCCCGCATCCGGGCGCGACCGCGGCTGCACCCGCGCCGGCGATGGCTCCCGTCGCCGCGGCGCCGGCGGCGAAGCCGGTTGCGGCCGTCGCCGCGCCGCCGAGCATGCACTTCGTCAACCGCGGCGACACGCTCGCCAGCATCGCCCGCAAGAATCACATCTCGGCGGCTGAACTGGCCCGCGCCAACGGCCTCGATCCGTCGGCGAAGCTCAAGCTCGGCACCAAGCTGACCGTTCCCGGCGCGAAGACCGCCGCCGTCGCTGCACCTGTTGCTGCGCCAGTCGGGGCAGCCCCGGTCGCCGGTACACTCCAGCCGGTTGCGGCCGCTCCGGCGCCTGCCACCAAGATGGCCGCTGTCGCCGCGCCGGTGCAGAGCGCGCGCCTGGCGCAGGCCACCGCCAATGTCGAAGAGAAGGCTGTCGAGGCACCTGCGAAAGCTGCGGAGACCACCAGCGCGCTGCCGACTTTCCGCTGGCCGGTGCGCGGCAAGGTGGTCACGACCTACGGCGCCAAGACCAACGGCAAGTCCAACGACGGCATCAATCTCGCTGTGCCCGAGGGGACGCCGGTCAAGGCGGCTGAAGACGGCGTCGTCGCCTATTCCGGCAACGAGCTGAAAGGTTACGGCAATCTGGTCCTGGTTCGGCACTCCAACGGCTACGTCACCGCATATGCCCATGCGAGTGAGCTGTTGGTGAAGCGCGGCGATACCATCAAGCGCGGTCAGGTCATTGCCAAGTCGGGTCAATCCGGAGAGGTGGCGTCGCCGCAGCTCCACTTCGAGATCCGCAAGGGATCGAGTCCGGTTGACCCGCTTCAATTCCTGAACGGGGCGTGAGGCGTAGGGCCTGAGGAGTAGGGCAGGCCATCGCCACAAGGAAACTGCCATTGCCCGCGAAAGCGGGCGATCCAGTATTGCATAGACAGCAGTCGCTAGGCCGAGACGCTGCCGTGAACTGTGGCGTAGATCAGCACGCAGCAAAATTCGGATTAAAAAATTTGGCGAATGCCGGAAGCAGATCGCGTTCATGCGATTTCGCTCCGGCGGAATGTTTGTGCTTGCTCCTTCTTTTCCGGCAAGCTCTCTGAATCCCGAACCATTCAAAATCGCTGAGTTCGTCGCGTATGATTCGAGGGTCCGGTGTCGGAGCCTGGAACGCGTTGGTCGCGAGGCCGCTAAAGAGAATGAGATCAGGTTCGGCCTGAGGCTTTTGTGACCGGACGATCAAATTATCGAAGAACAACCCCATACAAAGTAGCCGATGGCTGCCGGTGCGATGTCCTAATGTTCTGAATCTGCTTCGGTTTTGATGGCGCAGCGGACATGGCAGGGCTTGCTGGCGATCCAGCGCCGTCGTGAATGACCCGACCGGGCCCCTTTGATCTAGATCAACCTGGAAGTCGGGCGTTCCCCCTCCGTAGCAGCGCAGGCCAACGACACACGGGGCGGAGACCGGCATGAAGCTGGCTGATACGAAATCGTCGCCTGATTCCGGACAATCGTACCAGCAACCAGCAGGTGAGGGGATGCTGTACGTGCCGGGCGGCACGTTTCGCATGGGTTCGGATCGGCACTATCCGGAGGAAGCGCCGGTTCACCGCGTCACCGTGGATGCGTTCTGGATGGATTGCCATCCAGTGACGAACCGGCAATTCAAGGCGTTCGCCAAGGCTACCGGCCACGTCACCGTTGCCGAGATCACGCCCGATCCAAAGGACTATCCCGGAATGCTCCCGCATATGATCTACGCGGGCTCGCTGGTGTTCTCTCCGCCCGCGCACCCGGTCAGTCTCCGGGACTTCAGCCAGTGGTGGACCTTCGCCAAGGGCGCGGACTGGCGACATCCCTACGGGCCGGGCAGCGACATCCGTGGGCTGGACGATCATCCCGTG
Organism: Bradyrhizobium sp. 1200_D9_N1_1; assembly: GCF_052075915.1. Lineage (NCBI taxonomy): Bacteria > Pseudomonadati > Pseudomonadota > Alphaproteobacteria > Hyphomicrobiales > Nitrobacteraceae > Bradyrhizobium > Bradyrhizobium sp. 1200_D9_N1_1. Next base: position 4,723,954 of record NZ_CP197226.1, read on the forward strand.
GTGCATGTGGCCTTCAGCGATGCGCTCGCCTACGCAAGATGGGCTGGCAAGGATTTGCCGACCGAAGCGGAATGGGAATTTGCGGCGCGCGGCGGGCTGGATGGCGCCGAGTTCGCGTGGGGAGATGTTTTTGCGCCGGACGGCCGCCACATGGCCAACACCTGGCAGGGCGAATTTCCGCGCCAAAACACCAGGGACGATGGATACGAACGGACTTCGCCGGTCACCGCATTCCCGCCGAACGGATACGGGCTGCACGATATGATCGGCAACGTCTGGGAGTGGACGTCCGACTGGTACTCGCCTCGGCATGAAGCCGACGCTGCAAAAGCCTGTTGCATTCCAGAGAACCCGCGCGGCGGCCGTGAGGCCGATAGCTACGACCCCAGAACGACCAACGTCAAGATTCCACGAAAGGTCATCAAAGGCGGCTCGCATTTGTGCGCGCCGAATTACTGCCGACGCTACCGGCCGGCTGCGCGGCATGCGGAGCCGATCGATACTTCCACGAGTCATCTCGGCTTTCGGTGCGTCAGGCGAGGAGCCGCTGACGCATATTAAACAGGAGAGCGTAACCATGTTGAGTACTATATTGCCCGACAAGTCACGCAAGACACCTGGTTGGCACAAGCGGTCCTGCGCATCGCTGCTTGGCGCGACGATGTTGATGTCGCTGTCCGGGCCGACCAGCACGCCGGCAACCGCACAGCCGGCACAGAAACCCAATATCCTCTTCATCATGGGCGACGACATCGGCTGGATGCAGCCGAGCATCTACCACCGCGGCCTGATGGTCGGGGAAACGCCCAACATCGATCGCATCGGCAACGAAGGCGCGATCTTCATGCACTATTACGCCGAGCAGAGCTGCACGGCCGGCCGCAATGCCTTTTTCACCGGCATGAATCCGCTGCGCACCGGGATGATACCTCCGCAACTGCCCGGCAGCCCGTCCTATCTGCGGCCCGGCACCCCGTCCATCGCGAAATTCCTGCTCGATCTCGGCTACAACACCGGCGAGTTCGGCAAGAACCATCTCGGCGACCACACCGACGCGCTGCCGACCGCGCATGGCTTCCAGGAATACTGGGGCTACCTATATCACCTCGATGCGATGCAGGGCGTGAGCTTCCCGGACATCAACAAGTCCCCGACCCAGCAGACGGTTGCCCCGCCATGCAAGAATACGCCGATCCCCGGTATCCCGGAAGTACCGGGCGCGGTCGATCCGCTAACGACGGTTTGCCTGACGCCTCCGCGCAACGTCCTGTCGTGCAAGTCGGATGGTACATCCAGGACTCAGCAGTGCATCGACCAGGGCCCGCTGACGCTCGAGCGATCGAAGGGTGTCGACGAGGAAATCTCGGCCAAGGTCATCGACTTCATCGATCGCAACGACCCGAAGACGACGGGCAAGCCTTTCTTCGTCTGGTACAACCCGGCGCGCATGCATGTGACGACCGTGCTTAACGACAAGTACATGGCAATGGTCGGCGAACCGGGTGGCAAGGACTGGGGCGTCAACGAAGCCGGCATGAAGCAGATGGATGACAACATTGGCTACGTGCTGAAGAAGCTCCAGGACATGGGCCAACTCGACAATACGATCGTCGTGTTCACCACCGACAACGGCGCCGAGACGTTCACCTACCCGGACGGCGGCACGACCCCGTTCAAGGGCTCGAAGATGAACACCTGGGAAGGCGGCATGCGCGCTCCGTGTGTCATTCGCTGGCCGGGTGTCATCAAACCTGGAACGGTCAAGAACGACATCTTCGCGTCGCTCGACTGGCTGCCCACGCTTGTCAATATCGCCGGCGGAGCCAAGGGCGATGCGCTGAACAAGCGGATCATGGCCGGCGCCTATCCGGGCATCGTCAAGACCAGGCTCGATGGCTTCGACCAGACCGAGTACCTCTCGGGACGTTCGGAGAAGTCGGCGCGCGATACCTTCTTCTACTATTCCAGCAGCCACCCGTCGGCGGTGCGCTACAAGAATTGGAAGATGTATTTCGCGATCGCGCCCGAAACCGCGACGGGCTTCCTCTCGCCGGGAGTCCAGACCCAGTTCGCAGCCGGCATGGTTAACCTCAAGCGCGATCCATTCGAGACGTCGTGGGGCGATGAGAAAAAGGCGAGTTTCTGGTTCAGCGGCGCGCTCGCCGGGCCGGTCACGGCTTACATATACGACTGGAACCTGCTGCCCATCGGGCAGGTGCTGTGGCTGAAGGAGCTGGAATCCTACAAGGAGTTCCCACCCCTTCAGGATCCCGCGAGCTACAACCTGGATCAGGTCATGGAACAGCTCAAGAAGGGTCAGGGGCACCCGAGCCAGTAGCTCGGATGCTTGATGCGGGCGCCCGACATAGGGCGCCCGCCAACGGAATCGCGAGCAAACAGGAGGAGCACGTCATGAGTAACAAGCGTCCGCCAGAAGAATCCCACGACGTTCCGCCGTAATCGGACGGCGGAATGAAACGCCGCGATCTGCTGCTGAGCGGAAGTTTCGCTTGTGGCCGCTTCAATGTTGGCCAGTAGGGACCGCACGATCGAAACGGATCGACAATGAAACAGATCACGCGATCACGCCTTGACCGGCGCGCACTGCTCTCGTCTCTGGCGATGCTTCCGTTTCTATCTGCCGCTCTGCGTTCCACGTCCGCCATGGCCCAGACGCAAGCCGGTCCTCTGCCGTCCTGGAACGAGGGCCCGACGAAAGCCTCGATCGTCGACTTCGTCGCACGGGTCACGGAGAACGGTGGACCCTATTTCGTGCCCCCCGATCAACGCATCGCAACCTTCGACAACGACGGCACGCTTTGGATCGAACAGCCGATGTATGTACAACTGGCGTTTGCGCTGGATCGCGTGAAGGTCCTTGCGCCTATGCATCCGGAATGGAAGGACAAGCAGCCCTTCGCGGCAGTGCTGAATGGCGACTTGAAGGCGCTCGCAGCTTTCGGGGAGAAGGGCGTGGCCGAGCTGCTGGCGGTAACTCACGCCGGCATGACGACGGCGGAGTTTGAGAAGATCGTCACAGACTGGCTTGCGACCGCGCGTGATGGCCGTTTCAAGCGTCCGTATACCGAACTTGTCTATCAGCCTATGCTCGAACTGCTCGCTTACCTCCGCACCAACGGCTTCAAGACCTTCATCGTGTCAGGTGGCGGCGTCGAATTCATGCGACCATGGACCGAGGCGATTTATGGCGTGCCTCCCGAGCAGGTCGTCGGATCGTCAATCAAGACCCGGTATGAGATGCGCGACAGCACGCCGGTTCTATTTCGCTTGCCGGATATCGATTTCATCGACGACAAGGCCGGCAAACCGATCGGGATCAATAGCCACATCGGCCGGCGTCCGATCGCCGCCTTCGGCAACTCCGATGGCGACCTCGAAATGCTGCAATGGGCGACGCTCGGTACCAGTGGCGCGCGGTTCGGCCTGATCGTCCACCATACCGATGCGGAACGCGAATATGCCTACGATCGCCAATCACATTTCGGCAAGCTCGATGTCGCTCTCGATGCTGCAGCGCTGAACAGGTGGACCGTTGTGGACATGAAGAACGACTGGAAGAGTATCTTTTCGTTTGATTAGAGGTGAAATCGTAAGACCCACGGTTGCGCGAATGCAGTGCGCAGCCAGCCATTAAGCTCAATGCACGCCGTTGGCATAGCACCCGACTATATTTTTAGATGTGGCCAATTCACAACGGACATCGGGTCCGGAGCATGCCTTACTTACAGCCCGTAGACGAAACTCCGATTCCTTCGGTCTCGAGATAGGCTTAGGCCTGATGACGGGACCAGGTCTTAAAACGGAAGGTGGGTTCGCGACCGCCAAATCTCGATGCATCCGTCGAACCGCTAGGAGATTGCAGATGAAGCCCACGTTGGAATTTGCGGGTGCCTCTCAACCGACCCTGCTCAGCGCGGTTGTGGTTGCAGCTCTCACGTTTTCGCCGCAAATCGCGAGCGCCGACGAGAGCGGCATCTCGTTCTGGGTCCCGGGGCTGTTCGGCAGTCTGGCAGCGGCACCCACCGCCCCAGGCTGGTCCCTCGGGACGATCTATTACCACACCAGTGTGTCCGCCTCCGGTGCTGCCGCAGCGGCCCGAGAAGTTCAGATTGGCCGCTTCTCTCCGAACGTCAATGTCAACTTGAACGTAAATCTCAAAGCGCCGCCAGACCTGCTGTTTCTGGCTCCGACGTATACGTTCGCGACGCCGGTCCTCGGCGGGCAATTGTCCGTCGGTGTCATGGGCGTTTACGGCCGAAACAGCACGACCCTTGACGGCACGCTGACGACTGGGTTCGGTCCGATTTCGGCGACCCGCACGGGAAGCATATCGGACTCGCTCACCGGGTTCGGCGACCTCTATCCCATGGTCTCGATGAAGTGGCACGACGGCGTCCACAACTACATGACCTATGTGACCGGCGACATTCCAGTCGGCGCCTATGAACCCAGCCGCCTCTCCAACATCGGTATCGGTCATGGCGCCATCGACGCAGGCGGGGGTTACACTTACCTCAACCCGATGACGGGATATGAATTCTCCGGCGTCGGCGGCTTCACATACAACTTCAAGAACCCGGACACGCTGGTTCAGAGCGGCGTCGATTTCCACTTCGATTGGGGCGCGTCGAAATTTCTCTCAAAGCAGGCCTTCGTAGGTCTGGTCGGCTATGCCTATCAGCAGGTCTCCAACGATACCGGCGGACTGCCGGCCCTTGGCGGATTCAGGTCGCGAGTTTTCGGCATCGGTCCGCAGTTCGGCTATCTTTTTCCGATCGGCGGCATGCAGGGATATCTGAACATAAAGGGATATGGCGAATTCGAGGCGGCGAACCGGCCGTCGGGCTGGAATACCTGGCTGACCTTTGCGATTTCGCCCGCCGCACCTGAAAGCACCGTTGCGCCGACCCGGCACAGGGTGACGAAGTAGGGGATCAACTGGAGAAAGGCACAAACCGGCAACCGGCTCTAGCGGCACGTAGGGAATTGGTGCCGAGCTTGGTCGGAAGGTGGCCTATTGATCTGAGGGCAAAAAATGCCGAAGAGCAAAACCATCTGGCTCGGTTCGTTGGCATCAGTGGCCGCCATAGCGATTGCGAGCGCGCCTGCCGCAGCGCAGCAACCTAAGAATCCCAATATTGTCGTCATCCTCGCGGATAATCTGGGCTACGGCGAGTTGGGCGTATATGGCGGCGGTATCCTCCGCGGCGCGCCCACGCCACGTATTGACGCGCTCGCCGGTGAGGGCACCCGCCTCCTCAACTTCAATGTTGAAGCGCAGTGTACGCCGTCCCGATCGGCCCTGCTTACAGGACGCTTTGCCATCCGCTCCGGAACGTACGAAGTTCCGATCGGCGGCATCCCCGACGGATTAACACAGTGGGAGATCACGACCGCGGAGCTGTTGTCGGGGCAGGGCTACGCGACCGGGATGTGGGGCAAATGGCATCTCGGCAGCGCCGAAGACCGGATGCCGACCAATCAGGGCTTCGACGAGTGGTATGGCATCCCGCGCACGTATGACGAGGCGATGTGGCCGTCCCTGGACGAGACACGAAGCATGTGGCCGTCGGTCGGAAACAGGCAGGGTTGGAATGCGAAAGTCGTTCACCCTCAACATATCTATGAAGCACGCAAGGGCGATAAACCTCGACAGGTCGCCGTGCTGGATGAGGATCGCCGCCGCACCATGGACGCGGAGATCACCAGCCGTGCGGTGGAGTTCATCAAGCGCAACGCGAGCTCAGGCAAGCCGTTCTATGCCTACGTCCCGTTCGCGCACGTTCACATGCCGACGCTTCCAAATCTTGAGTTCGCGGGTAGAACCGGCAACGGCGATTGGGCCGATTGCCTGGCCGAAATGGACTACCGCACCGGGCAAATCCTCGATGCCATCAAGCAAGCAGGAATCGAAAACGACACGCTTGTGATATTCGCCAGCGACAATGGCCCGGAGGCAACCAACCCCTGGGAGGGTGACAACGGACCTTGGCGCGGAACTTACTTCACGGCGATGGAAGGTTCACTGCGGGCACCGTTCATCATTCGCTGGCCCGGCAAGGTGCCGGCGGGCCGCATCAGCAACGAAATCGTTCACACCGTCGACCTCTTCACGACGCTTGCGCGGGTCGGGGGCGCAGAGGTCCCTACGGATCGCGCGATTGACGGCGTGGATCAGCTAGATTTCTTTTTGGGCAAGCAGGAGGCCTCTAACCGCGAAGGGTTCCCCGCCTACGTGGCCGACCGGCTGTCAGCCGTCAAATGGCGAAACTGGAAAGTCCATTTGATCTGGCAGGAAACTATGTACGCCACGCCGCAGAAATTGCCCTTGCCGAGAGTCATCAATCTACTGACCGACCGGAAGGAGGAGCGTGATGTTGCCGCGCAAAACTCCTGGGTCGCCGATCCCGCAGTGAGAATCATCGGAGAACTGGAAGCGAGCTTCAAGAAGTACCCTCCAATCAAACTTGGCACCCCAGATCCCTACACGCCGCCATAACCGGTTTTTATGCGCACGCGCCCTTGATTCCCCGCCTTCGGGGAAAGACAGCCGTAAGTGGGTTACGATCCGACCGCTACTGCGCCGTGAGCTTCACGCCCAGTCGTCCCGCAAGCTCCTGCACGAATTGCCAGGCGACACGGCCCGAGCGCGAGCCGCGCGTGGTCGACCATTCCAGCGCCTCGCGCTCCAGCGCCTCATCATCGACCTTTATGTCGAAATGGCTGCAATAGCCGCGCACCATGGCGAGATATTCGTCCTGGCTGCATCGGTGGAAGCCGAGCCAGAGGCCGAAGCGATCCGACAGCGACACCTTTTCCTCGACCGCTTCGCCGGGATTGATCGCGGTCGAGCGCTCGTTCTCGATCATCTCGCGCGCGAGCAGATGGCGGCGGTTGGAGGTGGCGTAGAGGATGACGTTCTCGGGCCGGCCCTCGATGCCGCCTTCGAGCACGGCCTTGAGCGACTTGTACGAGGCGTCATTGCCGTCGAAGGAGAGGTCGTCGCAGAACACGATGAAGCGGAAGGACGAGGCGCGCAACTGCTCCATCAGCGCGGGCAAAGTCTCGATGTCCTCGCGGTGAATCTCGATCAGCTTCAGCTTGTCGGCCGGTTTGCGGTCCGCATTGATGCTGGCATGCGCGGCCTTGACCAGCGACGACTTGCCCATGCCGCGCGCGCCCCAGAGCAGGGCGTTGTTGGCGGGTAGGCCGCCTGCGAAGCGCTCGGTGTTCTCCATCAGGATGTCGCGCATCCGGTCGACGCCCTTGAGGAGGAACAGCTCGACGCGGCTGACCCGCGGCACCGCCGAGAGACGGCCGTCCGGATGCCAGACATAGGCATCCGCCCGGTCGAACGACTCGGGTTCGGCCGCCGGCTTGCCCTGGGCGGAGAGGTGCGCCGCAATGGTCTCGAGGGCGAGGACGATCCGCTCCTGGTTGAGGTCAGGCGCTGCCTTGGAGATCGCCTTGGAGACTGCTTTGGAGGCTGCCGTGGGGCGTTTTGCCGCGACGCGGGCAGGCTTCCTGGCAGGGGTACGGGGGCCTTTGCCGGCCGGGCTTTTGCTTGGTTTTTTGGGCATGTCCGAAGTTCCTGAGAATGCAGCCTTATCGGGCCTGACGGCGCGCCGCAAGGTGACCAAAAGGACGGTCTGGCAGCGTTGCAATTGGGGCGGTGGCCGCTATAGTCCGCGCGAATTTGACCGAGCCGGTCGCCTTTGAGGGCCTGACCGGCTTTCCCCGTTGTCACAAGGATCGTCCGAATGCTGATTACCCCTGCGTATGCCCAGGCCGCGGGCGCCGGCGACACCAACAGCATGTTGATGTCGCTGCTGCCGTTCGCCCTGATCTTCGTGATTATGTACTTCCTGATTCTGCGTCCGCAGCAGAAGAAGGTCCGTGACCACGCCGACCTCGTGAAGAACATCCGTCGCGGCGACACCGTCGTGACCTCGGGCGGCCTCGTCGGCAAGGTCACCAAGGTCGTCGATGACGACCAGATCGAGTTCGAGATTTCCGACGGCGTCCGCGTCCGGCAGATGCGCCAGATGATCTCCGGCGTGCGCGCCAAGGGCGAGCCGGCGAAGGAATCCAAGGATAGCGCGAAGGAAGCCGCCAAGGACGACGCCGCGTCGAAGTGAACGCTTCCGCGAGCATCTCAAGTCTCCTGATCTGACAGGTCCAGTCGATGTTGTATTTCACGCGGTGGAGGGCGCTGGGGATTATCCTGACGGCGCTGATCGTGTGCCTCTGCGCGGTCCCGAACTTCTTCCCCGAGGCACAGGTCAAGACCTGGCCGGCCTGGGCGCAGCGCCGGCTCGTGCTCGGCCTCGACCTCCAGGGCGGCTCCTATCTGCTGCTTGAGGTCGATTCCAACTATGTGAAGAAGGAGAGGCTGGACCAGGTCCGCGACGACGTTCGCCGGACGCTGCGCGATGCCAAGATCGGCTTCACCGGCGGCGTCACCGTGCGCAACGACGCGGCCGAGGTTCGCATCACCAAGGAAACCGATGTGCAGCCGGCGCTCGCCAAGCTGCGCGAATTGGCCCAGCCGCTCGGCGGTCTGATGGGCTCCAGCGGTCAACGCGACCTTGAAGTGACCGATGCCGGTGGCGGCGTTATCCGCCTGAGCATCCCGCAGGCCGCGATGCTCGACCGCATGCGCAAGACCATCGAGCAATCGATCCAGATCGTCGAGCGCCGCGTCAACGAGCTCGGCACCGTCGAGCCCGTCATCCAGCGCCAGGGCAACGACCGCATCCTGGTGCAGGTCCCCGGTCTTCAGGACCCGACCCGCCTGAAGGAACTGCTGGGCAAGACCGCGAAGATGGAATTCCGCATGGTCGACACCTCCGTGCCGCCGGATCAGGCGCAGCAGGGCAGGTTGCCGCCGGAATCCGATCTGCTGATGAGCGCCTCGCCACCGCCCACACCTTACGTGGTCAAGAAGCAGGTGCTGGTCGCCGGCGGCGACCTGACCGATGCCCAGGCGAGCTTCGACCAGCGCACGGGTGAGCCGGTCGTCAGCTTCAAGTTCAACACGTCGGGCGCGCGCAAGTTCTCGCAAGCCACGCAGGAAAACGTGGGGCTGCCGTTTGCGATCGTCCTCGACAACAAGGTGATCTCGGCGCCTGTCATCCGCGAGCCGATCACCGGCGGTCAGGGCCAGATCTCCGGCAATTTCACCGTGCAATCGGCCAACGATCTCGCGATCCTCCTGCGCGCCGGCGCGCTGCCGGCGCCGCTCACCGTGGTCGAGGAGCGCACCGTCGGTCCGGGCCTTGGCCAGGACTCGATCGAGAAGGGCGAGCTTGCGGCTTACGTCGGCTCGATCCTGGTCATCATCTTCATGCTCGTGACCTATCGGCTGTTCGGGGTGTTCGCCAACATCGCGGTGGCCATCAACGTCGCCATGATCTTCGGCCTGCTGTCGCTGCTCAACGCCACGCTGACGCTGCCCGGCATCGCCGGCATCGTGCTCACCGTCGGCATCGCCGTGGACTCCAACGTGCTGATCTACGAGCGCATCCGCGAGGAGCTGCGCGGCGGCCGTAACGCGATCTCGGCGATCGACGCCGGCTTCAAGCGGGCGCTCGCGACCATCCTCGATTCCAACATCACCACCTTCATTGCCGCCGCGGTGCTGTTCTACATCGGCACCGGCCCGGTGCGCGGCTTCGCCGTGACGCTCGGTATCGGCATCATCACCACGGTGTTCACCGCCTTCACCCTGACCCGGCTGATCGTCGCCGGGTGGGTGCGGTGGAAGCGGCCGCAGAGCGTGCCGATCTAGGAGCCTGATTGTGAATCACACCGTTCTCATCGGGCTCGGCGTCCTCATTACTATTCTCACCGTGGTCGCGGCCCTCGGCTTGCTGCCGTCGTTGCGCATCGTCCCGGACAACACGCATTTCGACTTCACGCGATTCCGCCGCATCAGCTTCCCGATCTCGGCGGCGCTGTCGATCGTCGCCATCACGCTGTTCTTCACCCACGGCCTGAACCTCGGTATCGACTTCAAGGGCGGCACGTTGCTGGAGGTGCGGGCCAAGTCCGGCGCCGCCGACATCGCGGCGATGCGCACGACGCTGGATGGCTTGCGTCTGGGCGAGGTCCAGCTCCAGCAGTTCGGCGGGCCCGAGAACGTCCTGATCCGCGTCGCGGAGCAGCCGGGCGGCGATACCGCCCAGCAGGAGGCCGTGCAGAAGGTCCGTACCGCGCTCGGCGATTCCATCGAGTACCGCCGCGTCGAGGTGCTCGGTCCGCGCGTCGCCGGCGAGCTCTTGGCCTACGGCATGCTCGGCCTGATGCTCGCGATCGTCGCGATCCTGATCTATCTCTGGTTCCGCTTCGAATGGCAGTTCGCGCTGGGCGCCATGATCGCCAACGTGCACGACATCGTGCTGACGATCGGCTTCATGTCGATCAGTCAGGTCGATTTCGACCTGACCAGCATCGCCGCGCTTCTGACCATTCTGGGCTATTCGCTCAACGACACGGTCGTCATCTACGACCGTATCCGTGAAATGCTGCGGCGCTACAAGAAGATGCCGATGCCGCAGCTGCTCAACGAGTCCATCAACTCGACGCTGTCGCGCTCGATCATCACCCACGTCACGGTGACGCTGGCGCTGCTCGCGCTGCTGCTGTTCGGCGGTCACGCCATCCACAGCTTCACCGCGGTGATGATGTTCGGCGTGGTGCTGGTCGGCACCTACACCTCGATCTTCATCGCGGCGCCGATCCTGATCTATCTCGGCGTCGGCGAGCATCGCGAAGATGCGCCGGATACGGCTACGCCGGCGAAGAAAAACAAGGCATGATCCGAACCGCACGCCCTCGCACGCGTTTGCGAGGGCAGTAAGCCCATTCGGACGAACCTCATGGCCGGCGATCCCAACGCACCGCATTTCCCGCGCTCGGCGCCGATCGAGGCCTATGGCAAGGGCGGCTTCGCCTTTGCCGGCATGTCGCATCGGGGATCGCTGCTCTGCCTGCCTGACGCGATCTGGGCCTGGGATGTGACGGACCCCGCGAAGATCGACCGCTATTCGCTGGATCGGGTCTTCGCGGCCGCCAACAGCATCGATACGCTCCTGATTGGCACCGGAACCGGGGTCTGGCTGCCGCCGCCGGCGCTGCGGCAGGCTCTGAAGGCGGTGAGGGTGGTGCTGGACACGATGCAGACCGGCCCGGCCGTGCGCACCTACAACATCATGATCGGCGAACGGCGCCGCGTTGCGGCCGCGCTGATCGCCGTGCCATGAGCAGCGCTGCATCTTCGCCCGATTCCGTCGCCTTCTGCGCCGATCTCGTGCGCAGCCACGATTTTCCGCGCTATGTCGCGACCCTGTTCGCGCCCGCCGCCGAGCGCCGTGCGCTGCTCGCGCTCTATGCCTTCAATGTCGAGATCGTCCGGGTCCGCGACCAGGTGAGCCAGCCCTTGCCCGGCGAGATCCGCCTGCAATGGTGGACCGACATGCTTGCCGGCCATGTCCATGGCAGCGCCGAGGGCAATCCGGTCGCGGCCGAGCTGCTGCGCGCGATCCGCGATTTCGACCTGCCGGTCGAGCCGTTGTCGCTGCTCGCCGACGAGCATCAGTTCGATCTCTACAACGATCCGATGCCGACCATGGCGGCGCTGGAAGGCTATCTGGCCGCGACTTCATCGGCGCTGTTCATGCTCGCGGCACGGATCATGGGGCCGCCGTCGGAGGCGGTCGAGCACCTTGCCCGTCATGCCGGGCTGGCGCAGGGCATCGTGCAGGTCATCGTCAACCTGCCGCGCGATGCCGCGCACCGGCAATTGTTCCTGCCGCAGCAGGTGCTGGCGAGCCACAATTGCAACATGGAGGATGTGTTCGCCAGCAGGCAGACGCCCAACCTCCATGCGGTGCTCGAGCAGCTTGCGGGTGAGGCCCGGCAGCATGCGACGACAGCCTCGTCGCTGCTGGCGCAGGCGCCGTCGTCGGTGCGGCCGGCGTTCCTGCCGCTGAGCCAGGCGCAGGCCGACCTCAAGCGCCTGGCGCGTCCGGGACGCAATCCGTTTGCGCCGCAGCCTTCGTCGCGGCTGCGCACGCTGTGGACGCTCTGGCGGGCTTCACGTTCCCGGGAATTTACCAAATAGCGGTTGGCTTGTCGCCCGAGCCGGGCAAATGCTCTATGCTGTCCCATGGCTGACTTGTCCCAAACCACGTCCTCCGATCTCAGCGGCCTTCCGGTCGCGCCTGGTGACATTCAGGCAGCCGCCGAGACCATCCGCGGTGCCGTCGTCGAGACGCCCTGCAGCTACAGCCGCACGCTGAGCAACATCTGCGGCTGTGACATCTGGCTCAAATTCGAGAACCTCCAGTTCACCTCCTCGTTCAAGGAGCGCGGCGCGCTCAACCGCCTCACCGCGCTGACGCCGGAGGAGCGTATGCGCGGCGTCATCGCCATGTCGGCGGGCAACCACGCGCAGGGCGTCGCCTATCACGCCAGGCGGCTCGGCATTCCCGCCACCATCGTGATGCCGGTCGGCACGCCCATGGTGAAGATCGAGAACACGAAGCACCACGGCGCGGAGGTGGTGGTGACGGGCGCGACGCTGGAGGAGGCGGCCGCGTTTGCGCGCAGCCACGGTGAAGCTCACGGCATGATCTTCGTCCACCCTTACGACGATCCGCTTGTGATCGCGGGGCAGGGCACCGTCGGGCTGGAGATGTTGAAGGCGGTGCCGGAGCTCGACACGCTGGTTGTCCCGATCGGCGGTGGCGGCCTGATCAGCGGGATCGGCATTGCCGCGAAATCGATCAAGCCATCGCTGCGGATTCTTGGCGTCGAGGCCTGGCTCTATCCCTCGATGTACAACGCCATCCATGACGGCAATCTGCCGGCGCGCGGCGATACGCTCGCCGAGGGCATCGCGGTGAAGTCGCCCGGCAAGATCACGACTGAAATCGTCCGGCGCCTCGTCGACGACATCGCGCTGGTCAACGAGGCCGAGCTCGAGCGCGCGGTCGCGACCCTGATCTCGATCGAGAAGACGGTCGTCGAGGGCGCCGGCGCCGCCGGCCTTGCCGCGCTGATGTCCGACCCGTCCCGCTTTGCCGGCCAGAAGGTCGGCCTGGTGCTGAGCGGCGGCAATATCGACACGCGGTTGATCGCCTCCGTCCTGACCCGCGAACTGGCGCGCGAGGGACGGTTGACCCAGTTGTCCCTCGACATTCCTGACCGGCCCGGGCAGCTGGCGGCGGTGGCTGCGCTGCTGGCCGAGGCTGGCGCCAACATCATCGAGGTCTCGCATCAGCGGACCTTCTCCGACCTGCCGGCCAAGGCGACGCTACTGCAACTCGTGATCGAGACCCGCGACAGCGCCCATCTCGACGAGGTCATGGCGAGGCTCAGTGCTTCCGGCTTGAGCGCGCGCTGCACCTGAGCGGCGCGGCCGTCCGCTATCGCGGCGTCAGGCCCGCGAGGTGGCCGATCAGCCGGTCGATCTCGGCTTCGGTGTTGTAATAATGCGGGGAGGCGCGCACGAGCGGCGGCAGCGCCCGGATCTCGGCGTCGATGCGGGTGCTCGACGGATGTGAAGCACCGATGGTGATGCCGGCGGCAGCGGCACCACTGACAATCGCGTCCGCCTCATACCCGTCCATCGTGAAGCTGACGATGGCGCCTGGTGTGCGTCCGAGGTCGCGAATGGTGATGCCGCGAACGGAAGCGAGGCCGCCCCGAAGGCGGTCCGCCAGCAGGCGGCAGCGCTGCTCGATCGGGCCCATGCCGATCTCGAGCGCGTAGTCGACGGCAGCGCCGAGCCCGAGCCGCGCTGCGTAATTGTTCTCCCAGGTCTCGAAACGGCGCGCATCGTCACGGAGCCGATATTGATTGCGCGAGACCCAGGGCGCCGCGAAGTGGTCGATCATCGGCGGCTCGAGCCGTTGCAGCAGAGCTCGGCGAACGTAGAGAAACCCGGTGCCGCGCGGGCCACGCAGGAATTTGCGCCCCGTTGCCGACAGCATGTCACAGCCGATGGCTTCGACGTCGACGGCCATCTGGCCGACCGCCTGGCAGGCGTCGAGCAGATAGGGGATGCCGTGCGCCCGCGCGATCTTGCCGACGGCCGCCGCGGGATTGACCAGCCCGCCGTTGGTCGGAACCCAGGTGATGGCGATGAGCTTCACGCGCTCGTCGATCATGCGTTCGAGCGCGTGGATGTCGAGCTCGCCGCTGGCATTGCTCGGCACGACCTCGATAACCGCGCCCGTTCTCCTGGCGACCTGAAGAAAGGCGACATAGTTGGCGGCGTATTCGGCCTCGGCGGTCAGGATGCGATCGCCCTTGCGAAACGCAAGCGCATAGAACGCCATCTGCCAGGCGACCGTCGCGTTCTCCAGAAGCGCGATCTCATCGGGCGCGGCATTCAGCAGGCGGCCTACCGAGCTGTAGACTGAATCAAGCCGGCGCGCCTCGCGGTCGGCGGCGGCATAGCCCCCGATCTCGCTCTCGAGGTCGATATGCTCCTTCATCGCCGCGACGACGGGCGTCGGCATGAGCGCCGCGCCTGCGTTGTGCAGATAGGCGATCCGCTCAGCGGCCGGTGTGTCGATGCGTATTTGGTCGATGTCGATCAAACGGGGCTCTCGCGCTTTGGCCGCGTCAATGCGGCATCTGTTCGAACTGCGGCAGGTGGAGCGGGGTATTCCACGACAGGCGACGTTTGGTGAACATCTCGAGCTTCGGTGCGACCAGGTCGGGCCGGTCGAGGCTTCCCAACTGAACGAAGACCGTTTTGGGGAAGCTGTCGAGGTTCGAGGTGAACACCCGCGAGCCGCATTCGGGGCAGAAGTTGCGGTCGAGGCCTTTGCCGGAGTTCGCGACGTAGTGAAAGGCCTTCGGCTTGCCGCTGAGCAGCGTGAAGTCATCCTCCGGCACGGCAAAGAAAGTTGCCATCTCGCCGCCCGAGGCGCGCTTGTAGTCGTTGCAATGACAATTGGCGATGAAGGACGGATCGGTGTCGAATTCGAACTTGATGGCGCCACAGGCGCATTGAGCGGTGTATTTTTTGGCCATTGATCGCCTCGAATTGGTCCAAGACAGCGGCATGGCATATTGGCCGGCCGGAGGAGCGCACGCAACAGTGGTTGCCGCGCAGCGTGTCGTCTCAGATGCAGAGGCTGAGCAGCTTGATGTGGCACTCGCTGGATTTTGGCTTCTTCGCGGGCGCGGCCTCGCGCTTCACGGCAACCAGCGGCTCCCCGTCCTTCTTGCCTTTGCCCTTGCCCTTCGGCTCGTAGTCGCCTGCGATCACCATGGCCCAATAGGTTCGCTTGCCGCTGGCATTCTTGGCGCTGGCGATGCCGACGCGGGAGGCGTTGTGCAGCAACAGGTTCTTACGGTGTCCGGACGAGTCGATCCACTGTCCGAGCGTCTTCTCGAAATTGTCGTAGCCATAGGCGATGTTCTCGGCGGCGCGCCCCGCGCCGGCCGGTGCGACGCGGCGGTTGAACGGTCCGAGAGCGTCGTGGCTGAGGTCGTCCTTCGCCGCCATCGCGCGCGCCTGGTCCATGGCGATGCGGTCGAGGGTTGAATCGCGGACGACGCGAACTTCACCGTGCTTGAGGCGGAAGCTGGAGATCAGCTCGGCCGGGGTTTCGGCCATTGCGGGCGTCGCTGCCAACAGCAGAAGGCCGGCGATCATGCCGCCGACCACGCGATGCCTCATCGTCCCCCGAGTGCTCATGACCCCGCCACGCCTGCGTTATCCGACTGCTTCTCTATCGCCAATGTGGACGCTTCAAGGCGCATTGCTTCCGTCAGCCCGCGGGCAGGTCCGCCTCGAAATTGAAGCGGTCGCGCAGGTTTTTGCGCTGCTCCAGAATGTCCTTGAGGAAAGCGCGGTCCTGGTCGTTCTTCATCATCGGCTCGATCAGGTCGAGCTGGTTCATGGCGACCAGTTGCAGGATCTCGGTGCGCGGCTTGCCACTGGTGTCGCGCGGCAGTGCATGCACCACCTGGATGTGTTCCGGTGGTTTCGGACCCTTGGCGGCCGTGAGCTCGTTGCGGATCTGGCCTTCGAGCGTGGCCTGATCGGCTTCGACGAAGGCATAGAGCCCGACGCCGGAGCGGCGGTCGGCAAAGGCGACGATGGCGGTGTCGCGCACGGCGGGATTCTTGCGGATCAGCTCCGCCAGCACCGGCGCGTCGTTGACGAGGCGGCGCCCACCGCCCTCGCGATCGGTGAAATTGAACAGGCCGCGCGTGATCGCCCGGTAGACCTTCTTGCCGGTGGCGAGCCACAGGCTCGCGGCAAATGATTTCTTCGCCAGGATCTTGCGCTCGCGCGGCGTCAGCGCCTCGGGCGCGTAGGAGCGCTTGTGCTTGAGCAGGTGCCGGAGGTCTTCATAAGCGAGGATGCGATACAGCCGGCCGCGGCGCGCAAAGCAGGCGGCGAGCTGGAAGTCGGTCACATAGGCGCGGCCGTCGCGGCCGACCAGCCAGTTCTGCTCCTTGGCAAGATCGTTGTGGCAGATGCCGGCGCGGCGCAGCCGGCGCAGCGCCGCCTTGGCCGAGCGGAAATAGGCGAGGTCGCCATGCGGTTTTGCCAGATGCAGCGCGACGCCGTCGACGAAGCCGCGCACCAGCGCCCGGCGTCCGGCCCACAGCAGCTCGGGACCGACGTTCAGGCCCTTGGCGAGGGCGAGCGCATGCTTCTCGCGCGCGAACAGATGGCGGGCCAGCAGGAACGACCACCACGGCACCTCGTCGAGCCGGCGCAGCACCGCATCGACCTCGCCGGTGTCGGCACGAAAGCGGCCGCGCTCGACGGTCGAGAACACGTCGCGCTTGAGCAGCACGCCCTCGGTCCAGCGCGCCGAGAGCGTCGCGGCGTCGTCTTTGGGGAGGCTCATCGACAACTCACGCTGCTGCGGCGATGCGCAAATGATCGGCGATCCAGCGATCGAGATCGGCAAGCGCCAGTGCACTCATCGCCTGCTTCTTGGCCACCGTCTTCTCGTTGCCGCGCAGGCGCGTGCCGTCGGGCTTTTTCGTCGGAGCGCTTGCAAGCGGCGGGAACAGGCCGAAATTGATGTTCATCGGCTGGAACGAGCGCGTGCCGGGCTCGATGGTCTCGATATGGCCGCCGGTGATGTGTCCGAGCAGCGATCCCAGCGCCGTCGTGGCAGGCGGGCTCGCCAGCGTCTCGCCGCGGGCATCGGCTGCTGCGTAAAGGCCGGCGATCAGGCCGACGCTGGCCGACTCCACATAGCCCTCGCAGCCCGTCATCTGTCCGGCAAAGCGCAGCCGCGGTTGCGCACGCAGCCGCAGCTGGCCGTCGAGCAGCTTTGGCGAGTTGAGGAAGGTGTTGCGATGCAGGCCGCCGAGGCGGGCGAACTCGGCCTTCTCCAGCCCGGGAATGGTGCGGAAGATGCGCTGCTGTTCGCCGTATTTCAGCTTCGTCTGGAAGCCGACGATGTTGTAGAGCGTGCCGAGCTTGTTGTCCTGGCGCAGCTGCACGATCGCGTAGGCCTTCGTTGTCGGATCGTGCGGATTGGTGAGGCCGACCGGCTTCATCGGACCATGGCGCAGCGTCTCGGGGCCGCGCTCCGCCATCACCTCGATCGGCAGGCAGCCGTCGAAATAGGGCGTGTTGGTCTCCCACTCCTTGAACTCGGTCTTCTCGCCGGCGATCAGCGCGGCGACGAAGCCCTCATACTGCTCCTTGGTCATCGGGCAGTTGATGTAGTCGGCGCCGTTGCCGCCGGGGCCGACCTTGTCATAGCGAGACTGGAACCAGGCCACCGACATGTCGATGGATTCGCGGTGCACGATCGGCGCGATCGCGTCGAAGAAGGCGAGCGCGTTCTCGTCGGTCAGTTCGCGGATGGCATCGGCCAGCGGTGCGGAGGTGAGGGGCCCGGTCGCAACGATGACGTTGCCCCAGTCGGCCGGCGGAAGGCCTGCGATCTCGCCACGGGCGATCTCGATCAGGGGGTGGTCGTTCAGCGCCTTGGTGACGGCCGCCGAAAAACCGTCGCGATCGACCGCCAGCGCACCGCCGGCGGGAACCTGGTTGGCATCGGCCGCGCGCATGATCAGCGAACCGAGGCGGCGCATCTCCGCATGGAGCAGGCCGACGGCGTTGTTGGCGGCGTCGTCCGAGCGGAACGAATTGGAGCAGACGAGCTCGGCGAGCCCGTCGGTGCGGTGCGCCTCGGTCATGCGGTCCGGCCGCATCTCGTGCAGCATCACGGGCACGCCGGCTTTGGCGACCTGCCAGGCTGCCTCCGAGCCGGCAAGGCCCGCGCCGATCACATGCACAATATTGGAATGGGGTCCTGTCATGGGGCGGACAGGTAGCGCTTTTCGGCGGTCAGTGGAATCGCCGAGATCGAGTTTTCTGCCATCAGAAACGACAACGCCCGCACGAGGCGGGCGCTATCGGTTCGTCCGGTGAAGGGCTGAAGGATATCAGCCCTGATACTGACCGGCGGCAACGCGCGGGATGTCCGAGCGATCGAGGCCGATGTCGGCCAGTTCGCGATCGCTGAGCTGGGACAGCTCGGCAACATTGCGCTGATAGTCCCGGAAGGCCTGGATCATGCGGATGAGCGAGAGCAGCATTGGTAGTCTCCTGTAGTTCGATTCAGCCCTTGCCCGGGCGTCATCGTTGAAATGAATATAGGTGAGAGTGGTGCACTGCGAAAGTTCCGATGTTGCGATGCAGCTAAGCGAAGGACGCATGGCATCGGTAAGGGGCGATTAACCTCTTGGCAGTCCCGCCCAAGAGCTGGGCGCCAGCCGTTGTAGATTGCAATAAATCTCCGTGAGATCACGGGTTTATGCCGACCCCTGCGGTTCCCGTGATGATCGAAATATGTTGCATTCCGGTGACCAGCAAGGCGATGCGGCAGCTTGTAAGCCCAAGTCCCGCATGCGCGAATCGCATGAAGCGAGATGATGTAGAAATGAATAAATATTCATATCATTTGTGGTTTACGCCGGCCTGACGGAGTCCGCCGACGCCGGGGGATGGGAGCGGCGATTCGCTCGATCCTGCCCCACTGGAGCCGCCGAACGGCTTGCGGCGAAGCCGGGTATCGAGGGCCGATCGCCGGAAGTCGAGTGCGTCCGCCGTTGATGCGGTGCACACACGCCAAGGGTGTGAGCGCTTGATTACAAGGTTGTAATGAAAATCAGAATTTCCGCATGCGGCTCTGCGCGGCGCGCAACATCACGCAATTCTCGCGGGGAATTTATTGCGGCAAGTTGCCGCGTCGGCAGCAAAGTCGTGTCGCAGATTCCGGCAATGTCGCTGGGTCTGTCCCAAGAAGAAGAGAAGGAAAGTAACATCATGACGAAGTTACTCGGGGTTATCGCCATTGCTGCCGTCGCGTTCGCCGTCGCGCCGGCCCAGGCCGCCAAGCACGCCATGGGCGGCTGCAGCGGATCCAATCTGGAGAAGACGGAGACCGCGATCGAGAACATGGCCGACGGCGACAGCAAGTTCGTCGCGCAGAAGGAGATCGCGGCGGCGCAGGACTCGCTGCTCAACGGCAAAATGGGTGCGTGCGGCGCGCATCTGAACAAGGCGATGCACGCCACCATGGGCAAGTAAACGCTTCAAGAGAGGGCCGGTCGCCGGGCGATCGGCCCTACGCTTTTATCAGGGGATCTTAAGGGGCGCGCGCGAGCTGGGTGGCGAAATAGGCGACGGTCTTGGAATAGACCTCGCTCTTGTTCCACTGCTGTAGCACCGCGAAATTCGGGCTTCCCGGCTGCCAATCCTTGCCACGCTGCCAGCCATAGCCGGCGAGGTAATTGGCGGTGGAGGCGAGCACGTCGGGCGCGTTGTGCAGGAGATCGCGCTTGCCGTTGCCGTCGAAATCGACGGCGTATTTCATCCAGGACGAGGGCATGAACTGGGTCTGGCCGAGCTCGCCCGCCCAGGCGCCCTTCATGTCGGCGGGTGCGAGATCGCCGCGCTGGACGATGCGCAGCGCATCCATCAGTTCGCCGCGGAACTGCTCGGCGCGCCGGCAGTCATAGGCCAGCGTCGCCAGCGAGCGGATGGTTGCGAACTTGCCGGTGTTGACGCCGAAATCGGTTTCCAGGCCCCAGATCGCGACGAGCACCTCGCCTGGGACGCCGTAGGTCTGCTCGATGCGGGACAGCACCGAGCCGTATTGCTTCATCATGTTGGAACCGCGCGTCATGCGCGGCGGCACCATGCGGCCGGAAAACTCCTCGAAGGTCTGGGTGAAGACCTTTTGCGAGCGGTCGCGGTTGAGCACGCTCTGATCGAGCGTCACGCCGGCGAGCCCGGCAGCAATGGCCTGCTGTGAGATGCCTTTGGCCGCGGCGTCGGTCTTGAAGTCAGCAAGCCATGCGTCGAAATTGCCCGAGCCGCAGGCAACGGCGGCGAGCGCTGGCTGGGCGGAGAGGATTGACGTGGTGAGGGCTAAGGCTGCGAGAGCGAGACGAGAAATCGTCGGGGTCATCAGATGAAATGGATTCCGTGAAGTGATCTGACCGGCGAGGTGCAATCTCGGTCGGAACCGCGGCCAAAGCAAGGCGCATGACGGGGGCCGGTCCCGCCCGGAGCCGGGCAGGACCGGATGTCACGAGATCGTTAGGCGTCTGTCCGATTCCGCCACGGGAAGAGGTTGGCGGGGAAGTCGGCGGCGGGCTTGCGCGGACGATGCGGCGGAGGCGGCACAGGCCGGGCACCGGGATCGGAAACGATCACCTTGCGGTAGAGATGCCAGGTGGCATGGCCGAGCAGGGGGATCACCACGGCGAGGCCGAGGAACGCCGGGATCGTGCCGAGCGCCAGCAGCACCGCCACGATCAGGCCCCAGGCCGCCATCGGCACCGGGTTCCTGGCGACAACGCGCAGCGAGGTGACCATGGCATCGAACGCGCCGGCATGGCGGTCGAGCATCAGGGGGAACGACACGGCGCTGATGCAGAGCGCGGCGAGCGCGAACAGGAAGCCGGTGCCGCAGCCGACCACGATCAGCCACCAGCCCTGCCGGGTCGTCAGCACGCGCGTAATGAAGTCCGAGATCCCGGTCACGCCCTCATAGCCGAAGGCTGCGACATAAATCGCCTGTGCGGTTGCAACCCAGGTCACGAACAGGGCGAGCAGCAATGTGCCAAGACCGAGCATGGCCCCGAACGAAGGCGAGCGCAGCACCTCCATGGCATCCCAGGCGCTGGCCTCTTCATGGCGTTCGCGCCGGCTCGAGAGCTCGTAGAGACCCAAGGCAGCGAACGGCCCGATCAACGCGAAGCCCGCAGCCAGCGGAAACAACAGCGGCAGCACCGAATAGCCCATCACCACGCGGGCGAGCACGAGGCCCAGCACCGGGTAGATCACGCAGAGAATAATGGCGTGGCTCGGAACCGCCTTGAAATCCTCCCAGCCGCGCCTCAGCGCATCATGCAGGTCGGACAGTTGGATCGTCCGGATGATTGGTCCCGCCGCATCAGCGGGCGGGGCCATTGTGGGGACATTGCCCTGGTAAAGTGTGGCCATGGTCGCTAGCTCCCTTGCCATGCGGCCGCATCCGGCGCCGGCAAACGGCGCAAGCGGCCGCTTTTCTTGGATGATCGCGATCCCAACCAGGCGCGAATTCCGGAAGGCATCGCGAGCTGAACGGAAACCGTACTCTCAATTCCGAGTCCTGTCCCTCACGCTTGGGTGAGATTCGATGCCGCACCGCAACCTCGACGATGTCATTCGGCCGTCATTTCGCCGCAGATAAGCTGATGCTGGTTGTCGGTTCGCATGATCCGCGGGCGCAACGCAGAAACTTCGTCTATAAGTGCCACTCAAGGCCCTTCCAACGGATCCTTTTCGGGGAGAAGACATGAGCATTTTCGGGAAAATCATGAGCGCGATCTTCGGTAGCCAACCGGCTTCCGCCGCGCCTGCCGGTGGCGCAGCGCCGGCCGGTGCCCCCGCAGGGGCCGCGCCGGGCGCATCGGCGCCGGCAGCCGCGCCCATGGCGTCCGTCGACGTCGCCGCCATCGTCGACAAGGCGGTCGCCGCGCACAAGGGCGAGAAGCTGGAATGGCGCACCTCGATCGTCGATCTCATGAAGGCGCTCGACATCGACTCAAGCCTCGCCGCGCGCAAGGATCTCGCCCGGGAGCTCGGCTACAGCGGCGACACCAACGATTCCGCGAGCATGAACGTCTGGCTGCACAAGCAGGTGATGTCCAAGCTCGCTGCCAATGGCGGCAAGCTGCCGCCTGAGATCAAGCACTGACCGATCGCTCGGTCGTTGCTCGGGGCCCGCGTTCGCGCGGGCCCTTTTGATTCAGGCGACGAGGTCCGCGTCCTCCGGATGCTTGTCAAGATAGTCGACGACGAAGCCGCAACCGGCGATCACCTTCCTGCCGTCGCGGCGGATCAGATCCAGCGCGCCCTTGACCAGCTCGGAGGCTATGCCGCGGCCGCGCAGCGCGCGCGGCGTCTCGGTATGGGTGATGATCACCGCCGACGGCGTCAGCCGGTAATTGGCGAAGGCGATGTCACTGCCGACATCGAGCTCGAAGCGGCTCCTGTCTTTGTTGTCGCGTACCGATGCCGCCATGCGTAATCCTTCCGAAGCGATGTCTGCGCTCTGATCTAGGCGCCTGAACCCGCCCTTGCCAAGGTGCGACCAAGGGAGGTTGCCGCAGGGGAGATACCCGGAAAATGCGCGTCCCGCTCAGCATCATGGCGTTGCTCGCTGCGCTCGCCTCGACGGCGCCAGCGCCGGCGTCGGCCGAAGGCGGTCCGGCCTGGGACGCCTGCGTCGGATTGACGAGCACGCCGGACGAACGGGTCACGGCCTGCTCGAGCGTCATTGAGACGAAGAGCGAGACCGGCCGCAGGCTCGCCGGCGCCTATTGCAACCGCGGCCATGGCCTCACCGAGAAACGCGAGCTCGATGCCGCGCTGTCCGATCTCGACGAGGCGGTCAGGCTCGATCCGGCCTACGCCTGCGCCTACAACAACCGCGGCCGCGTCTACAGCTTCAAGCGCGACTATGATCGCGCCATCGCCGATTACGACGAGGCTATCAAGCTCGATCCGTCGCTGGCCCTCGCCTACAGCAATCGCGGCGAGTCGCGCTTCAACAAGGGCGACCTCGACGGTGCCATTGCGGATTTTGACGCGGCGATCAAGCGCGATCCCAACTATGCCACCGCCTACGCCAATCGGGGCTTCGTCTACGCCCGCAAGCACGACACGGCGCATGCGCTCGCCGACCACACCATGCGGATCAAGCTTGCGCCCGATCTGCTCGCCTATATCGACCGCGGCAACGTGTATCGCGACAACGAGCAGCTCGACCGCGCCGCCGCCGACTATGGCGACGCGATCCGCATCGCTCCGACAGATGCGCGCGGCTGGCGCAATCGCGGCATGATCCGTCTCTTCCAGGGCGACAACAAGGGCGGCCTCGCCGACTACGACAAGGCGCTGCAATACGATCCGTCCGACGTGTTCTCATGGAGCAACCGCGGGCAGGCCCGCTTGCGGCTCGGCGACAAGCAGGGCGCGATTGCAGATTTCCGGAAGGCGCTGGAGTTGCGGCCCGGACTGCCCGTCGCGCATGATGCACTGCGAAAGCTTGGGGCGCTGTAGCCGGTGTGAATTCTTGACCCGTTGGACGTCACGTGGCGACCGCAAAAAATCCTCAGTGTCGCTCTTGCGAGTTCCACCGCGGTTCCCACGTCCTTGAGAGGACATACGCCCGAATGCGGCCGGCACGGTCGCTAGACATTCGGAGTGTCGTGATCGCCAGCCGCAGACGTATGCCTCTTTTGCAGGAGGTTACGATGTCGGACTTTGGTTTCTTGAATACTCATCGAACATGGGAAGACTGGTGCGGGATGCTGCTCGGTGCGCTGATTGCTGCGTCGCCGTGGTTCCCCATCCAGGATAGCTCGGGGATTGCCGGACACGACACGATGGTCCTGAACACGGTCGCAGTCGGCCTCGTCGTATTTGGCCTCAGCCAGCTCGAATATGTCGCCTTGCAGCGCTGGCAGGAGGTGGCGACCATCCTGGTCGGGCTGTGGCTCATTGTCTCGCCCCTGGTGCTTGGCTATTCCGGCGAAGGTTTTCTCCGGATCTACCACACCAGTCTGGGCGCAGTGGCGGTGATCCTCGGCGTACTCCAGTTGTGGCAGGACTGGGACATGAGTGACCAGGATTTGCTGAAGCATGGGCAATAGGCTGCGGATTTCGGCAGGCCCGCCGCGCGATCGGTGGGCCTGCTCGGTCATCTCTTCACCAGATCCGCATAGTCCGGGTGCTTCTCGATCCACGCCTTCACGAACGGGCATTGCGGGATCAGCTTCAAGCCGGCGGCGCGGACCTGATCGAGCGCGCCTTGCACTAGTTTCGAGCCGACGCCCTTGCCGCCCAGCTCCTTCGGTACGTCCGTGTGCTCGAACGTGATGACGTTGCCGTCGAGCTTGTAATGTTCGGTCGCAAGATATCCCTCCGCCTCCAGCTCGAAACGGTGATGGGCCTTGTTGTCGATGACGTCGCTCATGTCGTCTCCGGTCAGCTCTTCAGCGAGTCTGTCAGCATCTTGCGGATCGACCAGGCTTCGCCGTCGGAGGAGCCCTTGATGTCGTCGATCCGCCAGCTCCCAGCCTCGCGCACGAAGTCGTAACGCACGATCAGGTCGGCGGGTTTGCGGTCGTTGCGGTGCCCGGTGATGGTCACCGCAAGTATCGCCTTGTCGGCCTCCATCTTCTCGGCGTCAACCTTGAACGACTTCACGTCAGGTTCCTGCGAGTTGGTGACGGGATCGAAATCGACCGGTCCGACGTCGCCCTTGGGCGTATGCGCATCGGCCTTGGCCCATAGCGCGACCAGGGCCTTGGAGAGATATTTGGCCTTGGCCGCCTTGTTCTCGATGATGAAGGCGCCGCCGCCATCGCCCTTGCCCTTGGCGGCGCGGGTGTAGATCGCAGTCAGAATAGCGAGCGGTTCACTGGTTGCGGGAGCCTGGGCGAGGGCGGGGCCGACGCCGGCGAGGAGGACAGTAGCGATGAGGCTGCGACGGGTGAGCATGGAGTGTCCTGGTTGGGGTGCGCACGTCAGTAGAGCTTGATTGCGCCCGGCAGGTTCAAACGCGAAGGCCGATCAGAGCGGCTCTGATCGGCCTCGGCCATGCGTGCACGGGGTCGGCGGACCCAGGGCGTCTTGATCAGTATTTGGCGACGACGGGGCCGGCCGAGAAATGATAGTTGACGCCGACCCGGGCGATCTGCTCGCGGAACGGGGTCGATGTCGTGAACACGATGGCCGGAACGGTGGAGGAGGCGACGTTCAGCGTCCGCCGGCCAAGGTCGACGTAAAGGTACTCGGCCTTGAAGCTCCAGTTCGGCGCGAACATCACTTCGGTGCCGGCGCCGGCGGTCCAGCCGGTGCTCGTCCCCGAGGAGGCGCCGCTGGCGCAGATGGTCGCGCCCACGATGCATCCGCCGGTCACGTCGGTGGTGCTGAACGAGGATTTGGTGCGGCCATAGGCGAAGCCGCCGGTGCCGTAGAGCAGCCATTGCGGCGCTACCAGCACGCCGACCCGGCCACGCACGGTGCCGAACCAGTCGATGCCCTTGCTGACCGTCGTCGAGGTGGCATCGAAGCCGACCGGTGCGAGCGCCTGGGTGGTCGTGCC
The DNA here is from genome assembly GCF_052075915.1 of Bradyrhizobium sp. 1200_D9_N1_1. Taxonomy (NCBI): domain Bacteria; kingdom Pseudomonadati; phylum Pseudomonadota; class Alphaproteobacteria; order Hyphomicrobiales; family Nitrobacteraceae; genus Bradyrhizobium; species Bradyrhizobium sp. 1200_D9_N1_1. Next base: position 4,749,645 of record NZ_CP197226.1, read on the forward strand.
CTTGACGTCCGCGCCCTGGAAGTCGGCCTCGAGGCCGACCAGCCATTGCGGGGCGACCTGCCAATTGTAGCCGGCCTGGACGCCGCCGATCACGCCTTTCGCCGACGGCGACAGCGCGGTCGGAAATGAACCGGCCGCAACCAGCGCGGCGAGCGGGGCCGCCAGTGCCGGATCGGTCGACAGGACGGAAATACCCGTGGAGCCCGTGCTCCAGTCGTAGCCGACATTGCCGCCGACATAGAAGCCATTCCAGGTCTGAACCGGGGCGATCGCCTTCACCGGCATTTTATAGGTCGGGGCAAGATCCGCGGCATGTGCCGTCCCCCAAGCCGCCCCGACAGCCACGACGCCCGCAAGCACAAGTTTCTCGAAATTCTTCATTGGCCCAATTCCCCGATTCCGACGTGATTTTACGCTACATGGCGGCTGAACGCTGTGACCAATTGGCAACTCCGGGTCGGGATCGGAGCGCCTTCAGGCTGGATCGCACTCAAACCAGATGGAAATTGGCCGAGGTCAGGCTTGCCAACGCGGTGTTGGTGATGGTGACCACGTGAGTAGCGTCGAGCGTGAGCACGGTGTCCGCCCCAACCTGATGCAGGTCCGCGAAGACGTTGGCGAGACTTCCGAACTGCGATGCCTGCAGCTGAATGTCGTCCAGGGCCGTATGGAAGTTGTTGATGGTGTTGTGACCGAAATCGCCGGCGAACACGAACGTATCCCGGCCGTAATTGCCGGCAATCAGCGTGTCGCCGGGGCCGCCGATCAGGATCTCGTGGGCGTTGAAGGTCGAGGCGGCCGTGATGGTGGCGCCGCCGGCGCTGCCGTCGAGGACGGTATTGCCATAACCGGTGGTGGCGGATCCGCCGGCGGGAACGAACACGAAGTTCTGGTTGCCGCCGATCACCTGGACGGTCAGCGTCGATGTCGAGGGCGCCGCATGGCCGTTGCTCGCGGTGTAGGTGAAGTTGTCGTAGGCGACGCCGGTGACGCCGCCGCTGGCAGCGTAGGAATAGCTGCCGTCGGCATGCACCGTGAGGCTGCCATAGGCGCCTGCGATGCTGTGATCGACGGCGCCGGCGAGCCCGTTGACGGCGCTGACCACGACGTGATCGGCGGGGTTGGTGTCGGTGTCGTTGGCGAGCAGGCCGTGCGCGGCATCGGCGGTGACGGTCTGGCCGGCGACGACACGGTTGTTGTCTGCGTGCGCCGTGACGAGTGAATCGATCACGGCAAGTCCGGTGAATGTCGTGGCGATATTGCCGAGATTGGCGGCGTTGCCGGCGAGGTCGCCGATCGCTCCGCCGTGCAGATCTATGCCCGTGACCGCCAGCGCAGATGTGAGCGTGTCGCCGGCTCCCACCGTGTAGTTGAACACGAGCTTGCTGGAATCATGCAAGGCCGCGGTCGCAGCCGCATCGAAGGTGGCGATGCCGTTATCGTTGAGCGAGAGGGTGGGCGCACCGCCCGACAAGGTCACGGCTTCGGCGAGGGCGACCGTGATCGTGACAGACTGGCCGGCTCCGACCGCGCCGCTCGCGGGCGATGCGCTGACGGCGACGATATCCGGCGCGTGCGTGTCGATCTGCAAGATCCCGGCGGGGTTGACGGTGCCGCCCGGCAAGGTGAGATCGTTTCCGGCGAGGTCGCGGATGGTCCCTGCATTGAGCAGGATCTGGTTGACCGAAAGATCGCTCGCGTTCTCACCCGCAGCCACGAGATAGCTGAAGGTCAGCGCGCTGCTGCCGCTGCCGCCCGCATAGGTCGCGACGCCGCCATCGTTGAGCTGCATGGTCGGCGTGCCGCCGGTCAGATCGACGTTGACCGCTTCGCTGAGATTGAGCGTCAGGATGACGCTATGGCCGGCGTTGAGATCGCCGCTGCCTGCGACGATGCCCGCGCCCGAGGTCGCGATCGACATCACCGTCGGCGCGATCGAATCCACCCGAACGCCGGCGGTCGAGCCGACATTGTTCAGCGTGAGCACGGCGGCGTTGCCGACCGCGTCCTTGATCGTGCCGCCATTGAGAACGATCGCACTGCCGAGCGCGACGCCATTGGCATCGCTCTCGCCGGCAGCCACTGTGTAGCGGAAGGTCAGCGAGGAGGCGCTGCCTTGGCCGACATATTGGGCGTCGACGAGGCCACCGGTGTCGAGCATGATCGCGACTTCCGGGGTGCCCGTCACCGACACCGCCTCGCTGAAATTGACCGTGAAGTCGAGATTCTGACCGGCGACGTAGGTACCGTTCGCGGGCACGCTCACCGACGTCACGGCCGGGGCCGTATGCTGAACGGTGTAGACGTCGCCGCCGGTGAATCCGTTCGCCACGGCGTTGCCGGCGGCATCGGCAATGCCGGTGCCTGAAGCGTTCAGGTCGAGGCGCAGCGTGCCGTCGCCGGTCACGCCGTTGACGGTCACGGTATAGACGTTGCCGCTGACGGGCGTCAGGACGATGCCGGTGTCGGTGACACTGCCGGTGCGGGTCGCCGTGAAGTCGCTCGCATCGACGCCGGTGACGTCTTCCGAGAACGTCACCGTGAACTGATCGCTTCCGGCATTGTTCGGGTTCGAGCCGTTCGCGACGATCGACGAAACGCTCGGAGCGGTATGTCGAATGGTGTAGACGTCGCCGCTCGAGAAGCCCGCGCTGGCGCCATTGCCGGCAGTGTCGGTGACGCCGCTCGAGCCGCTCTTGAAATCGAGGCGCACGGTGCCGTCGCCGGTGACGCCGCCGACAGTCACCGTGTAGGTCTTCCCGTCGGCGGAGGTGATCTGGCTGATGCCGGTGGTGGAGAGGGCGATACCACCCGGTGTGTTGGTCGTGGTCAGGGTGAAATCGGTGGCGGTCAGGCCGCTGACGCTCTCCGAGAAGGTCACCGTGAACTGTTCGGTGCCGGCGTTGTTCGGGCTGGCGCCCGACGCGGCAATCGACGTCACGGTCGGAGCGGTGTGATCGATCGTGTAGGTCTGTCCGGCGAAGCCGGCAAATATGGCATTGCCGGCGCGATCGACGATGCCGGTGCCGGACGCGTTGAGCTTGAGGCCGAGCGTGCCATCGCCCGTGACGCCGGTGACCGTCACCGTATAGACGCTGCCGCTGAAGGGCAGCACGACCATCCCGCCATATGAGACGGACCCGCCGGTGACGATAGTGAAGTCACTCGCGTCGACCGCGCTCACGATTTCGGAGAAGGTGACGGTGAAGGTATCGCTGGTCGCGTTGCTCGGATTGCTGCCGGCGGAATTGATCGACGAGACCACAGGTGCGGCGGTGTCGATCGTCAGGTGCAGGTCGGTGGCTGTGCCGGCCAGCACGGCATCGTTGCCCGAGCCGTCCTTGATGGTGCCGCCGTTCAGGAGAAGGTTCTGCACCTGCAGATCACTGCTGCTGTCGCCGGCCTGCACCGTGTAGCTGAACGTCAGCGCGGTGCCGCCGCTGCCGCCTTGATAGGTCGCGATCACATTGTCGCTGAGCTGGAACTCTGGCGCGCCGGTGACATTCACCGGGTCGGTGAAGGCCACCGTAATGGTGACGACCTTGCCGGCATTGAGATCGGTCGCATTGCCCGTCGTCGCCGCCGTGACCGAGCTGACGAGCGGAACGTGGAGCAGATTGACCGTGCTGGTCGCGGTGTTGCTGGTCCCGTTGCTGGAGGAGCCGTCGGTCACGGTCCATTCGATGGTCCGGGAGCCGGGCGCGGTCGATCCGGGGGCGCTGAACGCGATCGATTCCAGTACGGTCTGGTAATGATCGAGCGTGTCGGTGCCGCTCAGCGTGAGCAGGCCGGTTGCGGCGTTGTAACTGCCGGTGATGTTGTTCTGGCTGATGAAGCTCAACGCATCGCCGCTGACGAAGCCGCTGGCAATCTTGATGGTCGCGCCGGTCAGATTGCCGCCACTGTCGGGGTCGGCGACGATCAACGTGCTGTCGAGCAGGGCTGCCGCACTGCCGACCGGATAGTTCAGGCTGGCACCTGCGGTGACGGTCGGCGCGGTATGGACGATGCCGAGCACGCTCGCCGTCAGAGGCACCTCGCTCGAGATGAGCGTTGTGGAGGCGGTGCCGTATTGCCCGCCGAGCTCGACCTGATTGCCCTGGGAGTTCGTGCCCACGCTCGCGACGGCGCGACCGGTCAGGTCCGGGAGGGCGAAGGTGGACTGGCCGTCGCCGCCATAGGTCGTTCCGATGAGCGCAAACAGGACCTGGTTCTGTGAGATCGACAGTAGCTGGCCCTGGCACTCGGCCCAGCCGTGCGCCAGCATATAGTCGAGGTCCGTGCCGTTTCCGGCGTAGGAAATGATCTCGCCGACCCATGGAGCGGAGTCCGAGTACGAGCCGCTCTGGGAGGGAAATATTCCTTCGAGAGAGATCAGATAGTGCAGAGCGATGGAAGGCTGGTAGTTGCTGAAGTCGGCTGAAGCCCCGACTGGATGGGGCAGGTTCGACGTTGAGAGCGTGGTCGTGTCCTGGCCGATGACCGTGCCAAGTTGGAAATCGCCGATCGAGTTCGTTCCGACCCCGATGATGGTGCGGCCGGTGAGGTCCGGCAGCGCGAACGTCGTGACACCATCGCCGCCATACGTCGTCCCGATGGCGTTATAGAGGTTCGGATAGTCGGCGATGTTCAGCACCTGGCCAGCCGCCAGCAGATATCCTGCCGGCGCAAAATTGCTGAGAAACGGGACAATTTCGCCGGCTACGTCGAGCCAGTTCGAGGCTGAGCTCGCGCCCGGTCCGCCGGTGTTGATGAGATAGTTGATGGTCAGCGAAGGCTGGTCGTTGGTGAGAGCCTGCCCCGCGCCGAAGCCCGAGGGCAAATTCTGGGTCCCCAGCGTGACCGTGTCCGTGCCGTAGTTGGCTCCGAGCGAAAAATTCGCGCTGTTCTCGGAGCCGACCGTGAGCTTGGCCTGGAGGTTGGGTAGCTCGAAGGTCGTCTGTCCGTTGCCGCCATAGGTCGTGCCGAACAGCGAGAACAGGGCGGTGTTCTGGGCGATCGACAGCAGCTGCCCGCTGGCAAGCGCCGTGTGGTTGGGAGCAAGGCTTCCGGCGAAGGTCCTGATGGACCCGAGATCGATGGTGCCGGGATCGGACGTGCCGTCTCCATGCGAGGGATAGGTGCCTTGAAGCGGGATCAGCTGGGTCAGCCCGAGTGAGGGCTGATCGTTGTTGATCGGGGATGCCGTGATGTTCGTGTTCGTCCCGTCCGACACCTGCCAGGTAATATCGCGAACCTGGTGCGTGCCGCCGCCGGTCGGATCGCCGTTCCCCGAAAAACTGTAGGTGATCGAGCGCAGCGCATCCTGATAGTCGGCGACCGTATCGCTCCCGCTCAGGGTGAGGATGCCGTGCGCGGCGTCGTAGCTGCCGTGAATGTTGTTCTGGTCCGTGAAGTTCAGCGTGTCGCCCGCGACGAAGCCGACGAGACTCACCACGGCCGATGAGAGTGTTGAGGAGGCGCTGTCCGTTACGATCAGGTTCGGTGCGATGGACACGGCGGCGCCACCGCCGTGGAACGTCGCTGACGTGCCGGGGGTCAGGCCGATGATGCCGAGCGTCGTGCTGAAATTTGCAAGCGCCTGCTCCGCGAAGGGCGCGCTAACGGCAGCCGCTGCCGGGGTGGTCGAGACGTCGAGCGTCCAGCTTGCGGGATCGGCATTGCCGATCACATGCGTCGCCGCGTCGACGGTGACGCCGCCGGCATAGGCGGAGAGGTCGGAGATGAACTGGCTTCCGGTCGCGCCCGCGGCCGTGTCGCAGGCATAGAGGGCGAGAGCTCCGTCGGATGCGAGCGAGGCGCCGATCGCGGAGAGTGCGGCGGCATCGTTCGCGAGGTCCGCGTCGTGGATGACGGATGAGCCGATCTCAATCTCGCCCGGAGCGCCGTGACCGACGATCGAGATCGACGCGAGCCCGGTCAGGCCGTTGTTCTTGAGGATGGTTGCGATCTGGGCGAAGCCGTCGCTGGCGCCGTTGAGGACAAAGGCCTGTTCGTCCGGGGCCAGCCCGTCCAGCAAGGCATCGATGTCGGAAACGCGGGAATCAATGAAAACAACTCTTCCCATACTCACCACATTCCACGCCGAAACGGCGCATATCCACCAGGGAGCCAGCCGCCGGGCCAGCCAAACAAATGCATTAAGCAGCGATTAACTAGCGTGAAGCTTGCGCCGGAACAAGCCTGCGCGCGGCACATGCAACCGGAGCGCGACCGCCGTCCTGCGAGGCAAATGTCGCGTTTTTCCGCGTTTTTTGGCGATAGTTGTTTGAAAACGAGACATCGCGCAGGGCGCAGCGCATCGCCGTTCATCAATGGCGGTTGATCTTCGCGCATGATCGCGCCGATCCGTGTCGGCGCGCGTGACCGGCTCGTTGCCCACCGGCTCCGGCGCGGCGGTCTCCCGGCCTGGCTCGGCCGCTTCAATCCGGTGTGTTTCAGTCCGCGGCCTTGGCCACGCGCGTGTCCTCGCTCGGCTGTTGGCGGACGCAGCCCTGGCAGATGACGAGGGCGCGGTTGATCCTGGCGTCCTGCTCGGCCTCGATACCGTCCTGCGCCTGCCACCATTCCTTCGAATAGGGCTGAAGTCCGGCTTGCGAACTGTTGCGCTCGGATACCGCGGCGGATCGCGTTGTTCGCGATGGCCCCGAGGCGGGGCGCTGCTCATTGGGATCTTCGCCCGCACCATCCCAGGCAAAGCGGGCAGGCCTGAAGGCCGGATCGGAAGCGAGATGCGCCTGCGGCGCGACGGCACATCCGGCAAGCGCCAGCGACAACAGGAGGAAGGCGGGCGCTTTGACCATGATGCGGCACTCTGTACGCGAGAACTGGCTGAGGTTGCGCCGATCATGTTTAAAAATCCCTGAACGACTGCGGCATCGCCGACGACCAATGCGCATGCGCTGTTTCATCCTCCTGCTCGCTCTGCTCGTCACCGCTGCGCGCGCCGACGACGCAAGACCATTCAACCCGGCCGACTATCCAGCCGGTGTGCAGAAGGCGCTGCGCTACGCCAACGAGGAGTGCGACAGCCAGGACGGTGGCGCGGTAACCTTTGCGCCGGACACGGTGCGCCGGATCGACCTGACCGGTGACGGCCGCGACGACTACATCGTCGATTTCCGCGACACAAAATGCGGGGAGCGCGAGACCACTTATTGCGGAACCGGCGGCTGCGTCATGGACATCCTGGTGACGCTGCCGGATGGCAGCGTGCGCCCCGTGTTCGACGGCTATGTCCGCAGCTACAAGATCGTGACGTCGCCGGTGAAGCGCGGCGCCGCGCGCACCATCCGGTTCGATCTGCATGGCAGCTATTGCAGCGGTTTTGGCGCGCAGGCCTGCGTCAAGGAGAAGACGATCACGGCGACGCCGTTCGCGTTCAAGCAGCCGTAGAGCAGGTGCGCGGCCGGCGGCCTTGCGGGGGTGCGGGCGTTGGCGATAAATGGGCAGCAAGGAGCGGGCGGCTTGCGCGCCGTCCGCAGTCGAAGAGGAAGCCCCATGCAGCCCCTGCGCATGTCCCGCCGCGTCATGAATCTCGCTCACATGCTGACCCAGAATGCGCGGCGGCATGGATCGCGTCCCGGTTTCGTCTGGGGTGACAGGTCCTGGACCTGGCGCGAGATCGACGCCCAGGTCTCGGCACTGGCGGCGGCGCTCGCCGCGCGCGGCATCGCGAAGGGCGACCGCATCCTCGTCCATTCCAAGAATGGCGATGAGATGTTCTTCTCGATGTTCGCAGCGTTTAGGCTCGGTGCGGTCTGGGTGCCCCCCAATTTCCGCCTGATGCCGGACGAGGTCTCCTACCTCGCCCAGGCCTCCGGCGCGAAGGCGTTTCTGTGCCACGTCGATTTTCCCGAGCACGCGGCGGCCGTGAGCGGCGGTGCGCTCGCGTTCACCTGGAGCATTGACGGCAAGGGCGCGTTCGGCGAGGCGTCGGTTGCAGATGCCATCGCATCGCATGCGGGGCACGCGGTCGAGAACGTCGCTGTCGAGCACGACGATCCCTGCTGGTTCTTCTTTACCTCCGGCACCACGGGCCGCTCCAAGGCCGCGGTGCTGACCCACGGCCAGATGGGCTTTGTCGTCACCAACCATCTCGCCGACCTGACGCCTGGTGTCACCGAGGACGATGCCTCGCTGGTAGTGGCGCCGCTCTCGCATGGCGCCGGCGTGCATCAGCTGGTGCAGACCGCGCGCGGTGTACGCACCGTGCTGCTGCCGACCGAGAAATTCGACATCGACGAGGCGTTCCGCCTGATCGAAAAGCATCGGGTCAGCAATCTCTTCACCGTGCCGACGATCCTGAAGATGATGGTCGAGCATCCCGCCGCGGACAAATACGATCACTCCTCGCTGCGTCACGTGATCTATGCTGGCGCGCCGATGTATCGCGAGGACCAGAAGGCTGCGCTGAAGAAGCTCGGCAAGGTCATCGTGCAGTATTTTGGATTGGGCGAGGTCACCGGCAACATCACCGTGCTGCCGGCGGCGCTGCACGACCCCGAGGACGGCCCGCATGCGAAGATCGGCACTTGCGGCTTCGAGCGCACCGGTATGCAGGTCTCGATCCAGGACGACGAGGGCCGCGAGCTCGGGGCGAACCAGAGCGGCGAGATCTGCGTAATCGGTCCTGCGGTGCTCGCCGGCTATTACGACAACCCCGAAGCCAATGCGAAGGCGTTCCGCAACGGCTGGTTCCGCACCGGCGATCTCGGCCACATGGACGAGGAGGGGTTCGTCTACATCACCGGCCGTGCTTCCGACATGTACATCTCCGGCGGCTCCAACATCTATCCGCGCGAGATCGAGGAGAAGATATTGACGCATCCCGCGGTCGGCGAGGTTGCCGTGCTCGGCGTGCCCGATGCGACCTGGGGCGAGGTCGGCGTCGCCGTCTGTGTTGCGCGCGAGGGTGCGACGGCCGTGACTGAAGCGGAGATGGCGGCGTTCCTGTCGCCAAAAGTGCCGCGCTACAAGATGCCGAAGCGGTTCTTCTTCTGGGAGGCGCTGCCGAAGTCCGGTTATGGCAAGGTGCCGAAGCGCATGGTGCGTGACGAGCTCGAGGCGCGCGGATTGCTCGACCTCGACAAGACGAAAACAGGCTGAGCGAGGGTCATGCGCAGCATCAAGCAGCCGGGCGCACCTGGCGCAGAACGCATCCAATGGGTGGAGGCGAGGGGACGCGCTTTCACGTTCATGCTTGAGGCAGGCGTGCCGCTGCTGGAAGCCGCACGCCGCGGCTTTGCGGCGGAAGGTTTTGCCGGCGGCGTGCTGAACTTCGGCCGCGGCACGCTCGGGCCGTTTGCCTATGTGATGCCGGCGCTGTCGAAGACCGGCGAGAACGCCGCGTTCTACAGCGAGACGTTCCGGCCCGAGGGCGTGACGCGCACGAAGCTCGGCCGCATGACGCTCGGCACGCGGGACGGCGCGCCGTTCTTTCATTGCCATGGGCTGTGGACCGAGGCAGACGGCAAGGCAAGCGGTGGCCACATGCTGCCGGACGAGACGATCGTGACTGAGCCGTTCGAGGTCGAGGCCTTCGGCCTCGACGGCGCGATGTTCACGGCCGAGCCCGATCCCGAGACCAATTTCAAGCTGTTCGGACCGGTTGCGGCTGCGAGCACTGGTGCGCGCACGACCAGCCGCGCCTTCGCGCTGCGGCTGCGCCCCAACCAGGACTTCGCTTTCTGCCTCGAAGGCTTTTGCCGCGAGCACGGCATTGCGCGCGCGAAGATTCATGGCGGCGTCGGCTCGACCATCGGCGCCCGCTTCACCCATGGCGGCGTGACCGAGCCGTTTGCGACGGAGCTTGCGGTGACTGCGGGGGCGATCGCACCGGGCCCTTCGGGTGCACTCGAAGCGGCGCTCGATGTCGCGCTGATCGACTACACCGGCGGCATCGCGGAGGGGCGTCTGATCCGTGGCGACAATCCCGTGCTGATGACCATGGAATTGGTGCTCGAGGTGTTGAGCTAATCTCGGCGAGCGATCGTCAGTGAGAACGTAGCTTGGCAATGGCCAAGTACGTAGAGTCACTTAGCCCCGAGCCGGATCCCTGAAAGAGATTGAGCAAGGGGGATTGTCCCTGACCGATGCTCTGGCCGTTTTTGACGTCATACATGGCGGAGAAACGGCCCAGCAGCTTTTCGACCTTCGCGGGATCGGAAAGATCTTTGATCTTCATGAATTTGTCCACGAACTTGGCCTGCTGGTCGATTGGCATCGCCGCCATCGAGTCAGGCAAATTGAAGGTGGTCCTGAACACCTCCGAAAGAGCCTTGTCGGCAAGGATGTCGTATGCGGACGTGATCTCCCCCGCCTTTCGCTGGAAATAGAGCGCCAGGCGCACGCCGGGATTCGTATCGCCCTGCTGCTGCTCGAGGCTTTGCTGGAGATAGTTCGCCTGTGTTTCCCGCAGCTGGACTTGCTTCTGAGGACCAACCATCGCAAGGCGCGCGACATTGTCCTTGCTGTCGAAATTGAACGACGCCGCGATCTCGGCAAAGCGATGATCGCTCTCGGTGTTCGCGAAGCTCTTTGGATTATTCAGATCGGACGCGAATATCTTCTTCAGATATTCGGTGCTGACCTTCTTGGGGTCCAGGCCCTTGGCGACGAGAATGAAATCGACCATCTTCCGGTTCGCAAGCAGCTCAGAAACGCTGTCGATGCCTGCGATGGCCTCCTGATAGGACGTCGCGTCTTTCTGGGCCTGTTCTCGAACCGCTTTCTGCTGCTCAGGGCTTGCCTGTTTCAGCACTGCAATGACGTAGTCCTTCGCGGTCTGGAGGACTTTTGCCGAGTCCTGAGCCACCAAGGGGGTCGTCAGATTGCCGTTTGCGTCGAAGTTGAAGGCGCGCGCGAGCTCGACGTATCGGTTGTCCTTGAGCGTATAGACGAAGCTCTTGGGATCGCTGAGATCGCTTTCGAGGGCCGCCTTGACGGTGGCCTGCGAGACCTCTGCAGGATCGAGGCCGACGGCGCCCAGCGCAAAATCATACACGGCTGGAGTCGATACGAACGCCTGGACTGAATCGATCTTGCCGATCGCGTTTCTGAATTGAACGGTTGCGAAGGCCTCATTCAGGGGACTTGCCGCCGCATAGACGTCGGACTTGCTGTCGTCGAACCGCTTTGTCGTGAGCGTGACGTTTGCAGCAGTCTGCGCGGGCACACCCGACGGCAGCGACCCGTCAGCCGAAAACTCGAACGCGCCGGCCAGGTCTACAAAGCCACCTATCGTCGCGATCTGGTCGTTGAGGCTGGAAATGCTCTTCGTGTACGACTCCAGGTGATATTTTTCGACCAGGATCTGGACGTTCAACTGAGCCACGTCGGCGCCCGGTTGCGAGAGTTGGGCCGTGTAGTCGGCGATCTTCGTATTGGTGGCGCTCACGTCCGATTTGGCTTGAGCGAGCTGGGCGTTGAGGCCGGTCAACTGAGACGCGAAGGCGGTGTTGACGTAGCTGTTCGGATCGGATGGGTCGCTGCGCAGGACCTGGCTTATCGTGTCGGGCGGCCACTTGCTTTGATCGATCCCGAATGCCGAATAGACATAGTTGCGGAGACGATCGTTGTTCAGCAGCTGATCAGCACTGCTGATGCTGCCGATCTGGGCGCTGTAGTATTTCGTATCGTCCGCAAGTGCGTCGACCTGGCTCTTCTTGGTTGCCGTGTACAGACCGATCGTCTCGTCGGTCTGGTTCTCCGATTGCGCAACCGGCGTCGCAGTGCCGTTGAAGGAAAATGCCGCGGCAAACTCCCGGTAACGCTTGTCGACCAGCTTGTTGACAAAGCTCTTTGCGTCGGAGAGGTCGCTCTCCAGCACCTTTCTCATGAAAGCCTTGGCGTAGGCCATGTCTTCCAGGCCATACGCCTTCAGTGCGTAATGATACAGGCGATAATCCTTCATGAGATCATCGACGGTCTTCACCTTGCCGATGTTGGCCTTGTAATAGGCGGCCTCTCGCGCGACGTCGGTCTGCTGTTCGACCCGCGTCAGGGATTGCTTGAGATGGTGCGAAATGTAGTTGTAGCTGAAATACGTTGATACCATCGCGCATTCCTCGCGGCTTCTTACGGTCCTGGACGTCCGTCAATCATTGCCGGGTCGCGAGGTGGGGGCTGGCCTCATGCCAACAGATTGTCTCACAGCAACGTCTTCTTAAGGCGATTCTAGAATACAATCTTAAGTTTTAGTTTGTGTCCAAGTGACGCGTGCCGAGTTTTGTTGCTGTATGTTTCTCAGATGCAGCTTTCGCGAAGATTGTGTTCCTGATATGTTCCGGCCGAAATATCGACCGGAGCGGGTTGGAAGCCGGGCATGAGCCGAAGAAGCAATCGCACGATCAACCTGCCGGCGCCGTATCTGAAGCGGATCTGGCTCGATCCGTCGCAGGTTCACGATCGCGAGGCTTATCCGTTTTGCCTGCCCATCTTCCCGGATGATTTCGAGCTCAGCTTCGACGCCGCCATCACGATCATCGTCGGAGAGAATGGCACCGGGAAGTCGACGATCCTCGAGGGTATCGCGGCGCTTGCCGGCTACGACGATGCCGGTGGCGGCAAGGGCTACATGCCGGTCGATCATTCCGACGCGCGGGAGAAGATGGGTGGCCAGCTTTCCAAGGCGTTGCGCGCAAGCTGGCTGCCGAAGATCACCAACGGCTGGTTTTTCCGCGCCGAGAGTTTTTTCTCGGTGGCGCGATATCTCGACAAGGCCGCACGTGATGCCGGCCAGGTCGGACCCGATTTTCTGTCGCATTCCCATGGCGAAGGTTTTCTGCGCTTCTTCGAAGAGCGCTGCCAGCGCCAGGGCATCTTCATCTTCGACGAGCCGGAATCGGCGCTGTCGCCGGCGCGTCAGATCGAATTCCTGAAGCTCTTGCGACGCATGGACGACTCCCGCATCTGCCAGGTCATCATGGCGACCCATTCGCCGATGCTGATGGCCTATCCCAATGCGAAGCTGCTGCGGCTCGGGAAATACGGGCTGGAGCCGGTGACGGTGGAGGAGACCGACCATTACCGGCTGATGCGGGAGTTTTGTGACGACCCGCGGGGCTTCGTGGAGGCGACGCTGGCGGAATGATTGGGGGACGTCTGCCGCTTCAATGAGGCACGCGCATTGTTTTTCCACTCGCATCTGAATCGCGAACACACCTTCGCGGCCCCGCGGCATGAACTGCCCGAGCCTTGCTGTCGTCACCGCCCTCGAAAGTGCCGAGGGCGCAGGGAAGGCCGGGTGCCGGCTGGCACCCGCGGTCCGCTGTGCGCGAAATGCGCTGGAAGCAGATGCACAGCGGCATACAGGTGAAGCCGAACATCCGGCCTTCCCTGCGCAGTGGTTTTACGGCTTATGTCGTGATCTCCCCAGGGAGCGATGCACTATTGCCCCCGTCGCCTTGCGGATGGCTGACGCGCCCGCCCGGTCGGGCAGCACGTGTCACCGCAAGACTTGGCACACAGACCCCGGATGCCAGGACCACACGATTTTGCCGTACGCAGGCTGCACCGGTCGTGTGCGCGCGGGTCGTTGCTCACGGCGCGAGCCGCCCTGCAAACCAGCTTCGCGCCGACGCCGCCTGCGTCCACCACGTCCCCTCCCGCGTGTCGTGACGATCGCGATACGCCCCTCGGACCGGGCTGGGATGGCCGAAACATGCGACATTTCCGAATTCGCGTAAAGCGAATTGTTTTGATCGGAACGGATTGACCCCGGCCTTGTGTGTTTTGCCCGTCGGGCAACGCAAGGGATGGCGTGGATGCGGGAGCGATCCCCGCCACAGCCGTGCCACGAACCGGTCTCCCCACGGCCCGAAAATGCGCTACGATGATCGCAGCGCGCCTCAAGTCGCGCAGCTCCAGGAGTGAGGAAACGGTATGAGGATGAGAAGCGGAACGGCGGTCGCCGGGGTGGCGGCGCTGGCGGTGGCGGGGATGGCTCTGACGGCCGCGTTTGAGCCGGTTTGGGCACACGGGCCGACCCGGCAGAAGGTGCGCGAATCCATCGAGATCAACGCAGCCCCGGCCAAGGTGTGGGCGGTGATCGGCAATTTCCAGGACATGAGCTGGCTCCCGCCCGTCACCAAGACCGAGGGCGAGAAGGGCAACGAGATCGGCGCGACGCGGCGGCTGACCCTGACCGGCGGGGCGACCGTGGACGAGGAGCTCTACAAGTTCGACGCGGCCGCCATGACCTATTCCTACCGGATCACCGCCGTGGACGTGAAGGTGCTGCCGGTTACCAACTATTCCTCGACGCTGACGGTGACGCCGAGCGCCGACGGCAAGGGCGCGACGCTGGAATGGGCCGGCGCGTTCTACCGCGGCTTTCCCAACAACGATCCGCCGCCGGAGCTGAGCGACGAGGCCGCCAAGACTGCGGTGAGCGGGCTCTACAAGGCCGGCCTCGAGGCACTGAAGAAGAAGATCGAGAGCGGAAGCTGACCGTGCGCGTGCTGGTCCTGGCGGCGCTCGCCGCCAGCCTTACCTGCCTCGGCAGCGCGTCCGCCGAGGAGGCCTTCGTCACCAACCAGCTCAGCGACGATCTGATGGTCGTGGACCTTGCCACCGCACGTGCGGTGGCAACCATCCCGATCGGCGGCAAGCCGGCGGGTATCGCCGTCAGCGCCGACGGCCGCTTTGCCTATGTCACCAGCCCGGATGCCAAGGCGGTGACGGTGGTGGACGCGGCAACGCGGCAGGTTGCGGGGCGGATCGAGGTGGGCGGCGGCCCGCTCGGCATTGCCGTGGCGCCCGACGGCCGCACCGTCTATGTCGCCGACTGGTACGCCGCGGCGGTGCGGGTGATCGACGCGGCGAGCCGCAGCGTCAGGGCCAGCATCGCGGTCGGCGCCTCGCCGTCGGGCCTTGCGGTAACGCCTGACGGCAAGCTGCTGCTCTCGGCGGACCGCGACGACGACAGCGTCTCGGTGGTGGACACGGCGACGCGCGCGCGGAAGGCGGTCATCAAGGTCGGCACGCGCCCGTTCGGCGTCACCATCGATACCGATGGAAAACGCGCCTACACCGCCAATGTCGGCTCCAACAACATCTCCGTGATCGACATCGCCACTGGGTCCGAGATCGGCCGCGTGCCGGTCGGGATGCGGCCCTATGCGGTGGCGCTGGCGCAGGGGCGCGGCTTCGTCACGGACCAGTATGGCGGCACCGTCAGTGTGTTCGATCTGGCGACGCTGAAGCCGGTGAAGCGCATCAATGTCGGCGACTACCCCGAAGGCATCAATGCAACGGCCGACGGCAAGCGCATCATCGTGGCCTGCTGGGAGAGCAACACGCTCGATATCATCGACACCACCGAACTGAAGGTGATCGGCGAGGTCAAGACCGGCGACGGCCCGCGCGCGTTCGGGGCGTTCCTGCGGAGGACGGAGTAGGGCGGGTAGGGTGGGCAAAGGCGCAGCGCGCCGTGCCCACCATCTCTCCGCCGTCTCGGCACGCTATGGTGGGCGCGCTTCCGCCTTCGCTCTTCGAGCTACGGCGGACAAGTCGCTTTGCCCACCCTACGGCACTTTCGACGCGGTGAAATCCCGCAGCTTCAGGAAGAAGTCCTTCAGGATCGGGTTGCGATCCACGTAGGTCACGTAGCGGATCGGATGCCGCCTGCGGTCGATGCTCCACGTCATCTGGTCCGTGAGGACCGGAGCGGGGATGATCACGCTCGGCGCCCACATGGGGTTCAGCAGCCAGCCGACCGGCGCCATGTCCCAGATCTCCTTGGCCCAGCCCATGTGGTCGGACGAATACTCCTTGAACCGCATCGCGAGGAATGCGCCGATGCTGCCATGCGGTTCGACGTAGCGCTCGATCTCCGGCACGGTGCTGTGGAGGCGCGAGGTGACGCCCCTGCACGGCACCAGCACGAGCGGCACGCCGCTGTCGAGCAGCACCTGCGCACCGCCGACATCCTGCTTGAGGTTGAATTCGATGGTGTCGGGCCATTCCAGCGCATGGCCGCCGAGCCAGACCACGACGATACGGTCGATGATATCGGGTGCCTTCAGAAGGGCGGAGGCGACGTTGCTGATAGCGCCGATGGCGATGACGTAGAGCGGATTGTCCTGCGTGCCCGCGCGTGCCCGGGCGATGAGGTCGTCCACGGCGGGTGCCGTCCGCGCCGTCTTGCCTGGGCCGACATAGTCGGTGACGCCGCGATGAACCAGGCCTTCCGACGCGACGCTCAGACGCTCCAGCAGGCGGAGGATTTCCTGGTAGCTCAGCTCCATGCCGTGGCCGGGACTGTCCGCGCGCGCATTGAAGAACGGTGCGGCGTAGATCGCCTCGACCTCGAAGCGCTCCGGTGACAGCAGCATCTGCACGAGCGCGAACTGGTCATCGATCTCGTTATAGGTGTCGGTGTCGAGCACGACACGCAACCGGCCGACCGGCGGTTCCAGGAGCTTGAGGCGCACTGCGTCCGTGAGTGTCATTGCCGTCTCCCTGGGCCGTGCGTGGCGATTGCGGATCAGGCTCTCTGCGGAATCCGGCAGACCACTTCGGCAATGTCCTCCATCTGCGCGAACATGTGATCCGGCGCAAGCGCCCGCAACGCCGCTGGGGCCGCATAGCCCCAGCTGACCGCGCCGCAGGCGATGCCGACCGCGCGCGCCGCCTCGATGTCGCGCACCTCGTCGCCGATCGCGATGACACGGTCGAGCTCCACGCTGGCGCGCCGGATGACGCGGCGGAATTTCGCGGGCTTGCCGAATATCGACGCAGAGCAATCGAAATGCGCAAACAGCGCCGCGGCCTCGCCGAGCTTCTCGCGGGCATTGGCTTCGCTGTCGGAAGTCACCAGCGCGAGCTGCACGCCGTTCCCGGCCAGCGTCCGCAGCATCGCCTCGACGCCGGCAAACAGTGAAATCTCGCTAGCCGCCTCCGCCTTCAGCCGCCGCGCATGCCGCGCGATCGCCGGCAGCTTCCACAGCGGCACCTCGAGCCGGCTGAGGATCTCACGGCTCGAGGCATGCCGCAGCCCTTCGATGTCCTCATCGGCGACACGCCGAAAGCCGAAGCGGTCGGCGACGTCGTTGATGGTGCGCAGGAACCAGGGGAAGCTGTCGGCCAGGGTGCCGTCGAGGTCGAAGATGGCGAGGGCGTAGGGCATGGGGGAGTGGAAGTGTCGGGCGGACCTGCGCATCCGGTCCGCTGGCGACGCGCTGACAGATGCCATCGGAGATGCTATATTAGGGCCCAGAGGTGACAGATGTCGGACCTACTGGCAAGGATTACGGTCGATCCGTAGCGTATGCATGGACGCCCATGTATTCGCGATCTGCGCATCACGGTCGCAGACGTCTTGGGACTGCTATCCGCCGGACAGTCGCGCGACAGCATTCTCGGGGACTATCCGTATCTGGAAGAGGCGGATATCGACGCAGTGCTCGCCTATGCCGCGCGTCAGGTTGACCACCCGATCATAGCGGCCAAATAGCTTGCTTTACCTAATCGACGCTCAGCTTCCCCCTGCACTCGCGGAAGCCTTACGTCGTGCTGGATACGATGCGGCTCATGTGGTCGAGTTCGGAATGGCGGCAACATCGACAATCGCGCGCTGGTGCGACAGTTTCTGAGCGCCATGCCGCAAATTGTCGAAGCCGTCGCGCGGGGCGAGGCCGTCATCGAGTTCGTCGGTGGTTAGTCATGGCAAGCGGGACCGAACCACAGTAGCGGCGAGGCTGCGCTACTCCGCCGCCTCGCTCGTGCTCCGCCGCTTCGGCTTCCTTGCCTTCTTCAGCACCGGCTCCAGAAACTTGCCGGTATAGCTCCTTGGCGCCTTCGCGATGTCTTCCGGCGGGCCCCAGGCGACGATCTCGCCGCCGCCGTCGCCGCCTTCGGGGCCGAGGTCGATGACCCAGTCGGCGGTCTTGATGACTTCGAGATTGTGCTCGATGACGACGACCGTGTTGCCCTGCGCGACCAGCTCGTGCAGCACCTCCAGGAGCTTCTTGACGTCGTGGAAGTGCAGGCCGGTGGTGGGCTCGTCCAGGATGTAGAGCGTGCGGCCGGTGGCGCGCTTGGACAGCTCCTTGGCGAGCTTGACGCGCTGGGCTTCGCCGCCTGACAGCGTGGTGGCCTGCTGACCCACGTGGATGTAGTCGAGGCCGACGCGGTGCAGGGTCTGGAAGGTCTCGCGCACGCGCGGGACCGCCTTGAAGAAGTCGGCGGCTTCCTCGACGGTCATGTCGAGCACATCGGCGATGCTCTTGCCCTTGAACAGGACCTCCAGCGTCTCGCGGTTGTAGCGCTTGCCCTTGCAGACGTCGCAGGTGACGTAGACATCGGGCAGGAAGTGCATCTCGATCTTGATGACGCCATCGCCCTGGCAGGCCTCGCAGCGGCCGCCCTTGACGTTGAAGGAGAAGCGGCCGGGCTCGTAGCCGCGCGCCTTCGCTTCGGGCAGGCCGGCGAACCATTCGCGGATCGGCGTGAAGGCGCCGGTATAGGTCGCGGGATTCGAGCGCGGGGTACGGCCGATCGGCGACTGGTCGATGTCGATGATCTTGTCGATATGCTCCAGGCCCTCGATGCGGTCGTGCGGGGCGGCGCCTTCGCTGGCATTGTTCAGCTTGCGGGCGATCGCGCGGTAGAGCGTGTCGATCAGCAGCGTCGACTTGCCGCCGCCGGAAACACCGGTGACGCAGGTGAACAGGCCGAGCGGAATCTCGGCGGTGACGTTCTTGAGGTTATTGCCGCGCGCGTTGACCACCTTGATGGTGCGGCGATGGTTCGGCGGGCGCCGCTCCGGCACCTCGACCTCGAGCTCGCCGGTCAGGTATTTTCCGGTGAGCGATTTCGGGTTGCGCATGATCTCGGCGGGCGTGCCTTCGGCGACGATGTGGCCGCCATGCATGCCGGCGCCGGGGCCGATGTCGAGCACGTAGTCGGCGAGACGAATGGCGTCCTCATCATGCTCGACCACGACCACGGTGTTGCCGAGGTCGCGCAGGCGCTTGAGCGTGTCGAGCAGGCGCGCGTTGTCGCGCTGGTGCAGGCCGATCGAGGGCTCGTCCAGCACGTAGAGCACGCCGGTCAGCCCCGAGCCGATCTGCGAGGCCAGGCGGATGCGCTGGCTCTCGCCGCCGGACAGCGTGCCGGAGGAGCGGGAGAGGGTGAGATAGTTGAGGCCGACGTCGAGCAGAAAGGTGAGGCGTTCGCGGATCTCCTTGAGGATGCGGCCGGCGATCTCGTTCTGCTGCTTGTTCAGCGCCTCCGGCACGGTCTCGAACCACTCGCCGGCCTTCTTGACCGACAGTTCGGAGATCTCGCCGATGTGCTTGGTGCCGACCTTGACGCAGAGCGCCTCGGGCTTGAGCCGAAAACCGTTGCAGGCGCCGCAGGGCACGTCGTGGAAATACTTCGCCAGCTCCTCGCGCGCCCACTCGCTCTCGGTCTCGCGGTAGCGGCGGTTGATGTTGGTGATGACGCCCTCGAACGGCTTCTTGGTGTCGTAGGAGCGCACCCCGTCCTCGTAGGAGAACTTGATCTCGTCCTCGCCGGAGCCATGTAGGATCGCGTCTCTCGTCTTCTTGGGCAGATCCTTCCACTTGGTGGTCAGCGTGAACTTGTAGTGCTTGCCGAGCGCCGTCAGCGTCTGCACGTAATAGGGTGATGACGATTTCGCCCAGGGCGCGATCGCGCCCTTGCCGATGGCGAGCTCCTTGTCGGGGATGACGAGGTCCTCGTCGACATGCTGCTCGACGCCGAGGCCGCCGCAAGCGGGGCAGGCGCCGTAGGGGTTGTTGAACGAGAACAGGCGCGGCTCGATCTCGGGAATCGTGAAGCCGGAGACGGGGCAGGCGAACTTTTCCGAGAACAGGATGCGCTCGGGTCCGCTCTTGTCGTGGATCTTCGCGGTCTTCTTCTTCTCCTCGGCCGGCGCGGCCGCGGGCGCATCGGCGAACTCGACGACGGCAAGGCCCTCGGCGAGCTTCAGCGCGGTCTCGAAGCTTTCGGCGAGACGCTGGCCGATGTCGGCGCGCACCACGATGCGGTCGACGACGACGTCGATGTCGTGCGGAAACTTCTTGTCGAGCGTCGGCGCTTCCGCGAGCTCATGGAAGGTGCCGTCGATCTTGACGCGCTGAAAGCCCTTCTTGAGCCATTCGGCGAGCTCCTTGCGGTACTCGCCCTTGCGGCCGCGCACGACCGGCGCGAGCAGATAGAGGCGGGTGCCCTCGGGCAGCGCCAGCACGCGGTCCACCATCTGCGAGACGGTCTGGCTCTCGATCGGCAGGCCGGTGGCCGGCGAATAGGGCACGCCGACGCGCGCCCACAACAGGCGCATATAGTCGTAGATTTCGGTGACGGTGCCGACGGTGGAGCGCGGGTTCTTCGAGGTCGTCTTCTGCTCGATCGAGATCGCCGGCGACAGGCCGTCGATCTGGTCCACGTCAGGCTTCTGCATCATCTCCAGGAACTGGCGCGCATAGGCCGACAGCGATTCGACGTAGCGGCGCTGGCCCTCGGCATAGATGGTGTCGAAGGCGAGCGAGGATTTGCCGGAGCCGGAGAGGCCGGTGAACACCACGAGCTTGTCGCGGGGAATCTCGACGTCGATGTTCTTGAGGTTATGCTCGCGCGCGCCACGGATCGTAATTGCGCGCAGGCTCGAGCCCGCGTTCTGTTGTTGGCGCTTCGCCTTGATCACTTCATCCATCCCGGTGTCCTCAGGGAATCCCAAAGACGCGCGGCCGCGCCAATGGTGAAGGCGCGCTTTGCCCGGAACCGGGATCGGCGCCGATGGGGTTGTCAGCGAACGTAGGAAGAACAGCGGCGGATTTCCAGTGGGACTTGCGAATCGTCAACGGATTGTTGGCGTGCTGGCGGCATCTGGCAGCAGCGGAGCACCGGAACGGCCTCTCGCCCCACGATTCCCTGACGGCTCGGCTGTCCGCGAAAACAAAAAGG
The DNA here is from genome assembly GCF_052075915.1 of Bradyrhizobium sp. 1200_D9_N1_1. Taxonomy (NCBI): domain Bacteria; kingdom Pseudomonadati; phylum Pseudomonadota; class Alphaproteobacteria; order Hyphomicrobiales; family Nitrobacteraceae; genus Bradyrhizobium; species Bradyrhizobium sp. 1200_D9_N1_1. Next base: position 4,770,579 of record NZ_CP197226.1, read on the forward strand.
CCGGCACAAGGCCGGCCTTTCGTAACGCGATCGCGATGGAGGCGAAGCTCAGTACTTCGCGACGACGGGGCCGCCGAAGGTGTAGTTGAGGCGGACGGTGCCCATGTCGACGTCCTGCTTGATGCTGTCGCTGCGGGTGGCCACGCCGAGGAAGGTGAAAGTGTCGGTGTGCTTGCCCATGAACAAGTGGTTGTATTCGACCGCGACCGACCAGTTCGGAGCGAAGCCGAATTCGATGCCGGTGCCGACGGTCCCGCCCCAGCGCGTTTCGTTCGCGGTGTCGAGCGTAATGCCAGCCAGAGTGCCGCTGAACTTGTTGTGGGTGACGGCCGCGCCGCCCTTCACGTACCAGAGCACGTTGTTCCAGGCATAGCCGACTTGGCCGGTGAAGAGGCCGATGGCGTCGATCTTGGTATTGTTCACCAGCGGGAAGAGAGCGGCGGGAGCGCTGACGTTCGAGCCCTTCAGGTCAGCCCAATCGCCCTGGGCTTCAAGGCCGAACACCCAGCTGCTGGACTGCCAGCGATAGCCGATCTGGCCGCCGACGAGAGCGCCGGTCGCATTGTGACAGCCTTCAGCCGTGACCGGAATTGCGGCGACTCCGACGGCGGTGAGATCCCAGCAATTATGGCTCGAGCCGCCACCCGCGTTGCCGCCGATGTAGAACCCGCTCCAGTTGTAGATCGAGGCCACGGCCACGGGCGCCTTGGTGTAAGGGCGAGCCGCCAGGTCAGCCGCCGAGGCAGGAGCCAACGCGCTGAGCACGAGCAGACTGGCCGAAGCCAGCACAATTCTCTTCATTTCAAATTCCCCAGTTTCGTTTCTCTTCGTCGGCGAAAAGCAGCGGACCCAACGACCCGACTGATGTCATTGCTATACATTATTAAAGCCAAAGGTTGTGTCACCGAGGTGCCACACCTCTCCGAAAACGCTAGCGAGCGGCTGAATTGGATACTTGGGCGCGAAAAACAAAAAGGCCGGCGCGAGGCCGGCCTTTCGTGACGATGTGCGTCGGTGGCGAAGATCAGTACTTCGCGACGATCGGGCCGCCAAAGTGATAGTTCACGCCGACCTGCACGGTGTGGAAGTTGAGCGTGCCGGTGGGCAGGGCGCCCGAGAAGTAGGTCTCGCCGCCGAGGCTGCGATAGAGGTACTCGCCCTTGACCGACCACTGCGGCGCGAAGAACGCTTCGACGCCCGCGCCGACGGTCCAGCCGGAGTGGAACTTGCTGTCCGAGACGGACACGCCGAGTGCGGAGAGGGTGATCTTGTTGTCGATCCAGGCGTAGCCGCCCGTGCCGTAGAACAGGACGTTGTTGACGGCGTAGCCGATGCGGCCGCGCACGGTGCCCATCGCGTCGGTCTTCGAGCTCACGGTCGCGGTCGCAACGCCGAAGCCGGGGACAACGGTCGCGCCGGTCGCCGAGGCGCTGACGTCAGCCCAGGTGCCATCGGCTTCGACACCGAACACGACGTTGCCGGTCTGCCAGTTGTAGCCGGCGGTGCCGCCGACGAAGCCACCCTTCATCTTCGGGTCGCCCGAGCCGTTTTCCCAGGCGCCGCCACCGACGATACCGAGGTAGAAGCCGGTCCAGTTGTAGACCGAGGCCACGGCCACCGGAGCCTTCGTGTACGGGCGAGCCGCGAGATCAGCAGCCGACGCGGGGGCCGCAAAAGCGAACAAACAGGCCGAAGCCAACAAAACCTTCTTCATTTTCAACCTAAATCCCAGTCCCAGTTTCTGTTGTGCCTTCCACGATCGGGAAGGGCATCGGACGCTGTGGTCCAACTGACGTCGTGCTTACACCAGCAAAGCCGCAAGTTGTGTCTCTCAAAAGCCACAACAGTCACAAAACGTAATGGTTGCTGACTTATAGCCGCCGGCATGTCGCACAAAAAAAGGCCGGCACGGGGCCGGCCTTCAATCTTCAAGTGATATCAAAGAGATATCAGTACTTCGCGATGACCGGGCCACCCCAGCGATAGTTCACGCGGACCAGGCCGATATCGACGTCCTGACCGATGCGTTCCGAGCGTGTGAAAGCGCCGGCCGGAGCCACAACGAAGTTGCCGGAGCCGGCGAAGCCGATGGTGCGATTGCCCATGAAGATGTGATCGTACTCGACGCCGACCGTCCAGTTTGGCGCGAATCCGAACTCGAGGCCGGCACCCACGGTGCCGCCCCAGCGGGTCTCGTTGGCCCGATCGAATTCGAGGCCGGTGATGACATCGTAGCCGCGGTAGCGATCGCTGACGACGGCGCCGCCGCCCTTCACGTAGAACAGCACGTTATTCCAGGCATAGCCGACTTGGCCTGTGAACAAACCGAACGCGTTGATCTTGGAGCGGTCGCGAAGACCCGTGCCGATGAACGTCGTGCTGACGTTGTCTCCGGAGAAGTCGGCCCAGTTGCCCTGGCCTTCGAGCCCGAACACCCAATTGGCCGACTGCCAGCGATAGCCGACCTGGCCGCCGACCGTGCCGCCGGTCGCGTTGTGACAACCTTCGCCAATCAGAACGCCGGTGACGGGAGTTACAAAATCCCAGCATTTGTGGGCCGAGCCGCCGCCGCCGTTGATGCCGATGTAGAAGCCGCTCCAGTCGTAGATGGCCGCGACCATTGGCGGCGGAGCCTTCGTGTAGGGACGCGCCGCCAGATCCGCCGCGCTTGCAGGAGCCGACAGGCTCAACGCCACTGCACCGATTGCACCAATCAAAATCTTATTCATTGCAGTCTCCCCAATTCCGCCGCTTCTTGAAATCCCAGAAGCGGCCAAGCAGGCGCGACGCCCATATGAAATCAATTCCGAGGCAAACGTAGCCTAACGGGTGAGCAGAGTCCGTCGCCGAAATACAACAGTCGCGCGATAAGTGCGGCGTATGTAACTTAATGAATGTTAAGTGCTTTTTGTCGTTCACGGGAACCTGAAAAGGTTCCATCCGGCGCCAGCCATTTGAGCAGTACGCGGGCACCGCTCGGGCCATACATTTCGCGCTTGCTCGAACAGGAACAAATCTGGAACGAGCCGACGGCCGATGCTATATATGGGGATAACCTGAGGGCTGGTGGGCTGATCGGTCCGCGCAAGCGTATAGGGTCGCCTCAATAGGTTGCAGAGGACCGCGGGGCGCGGTCGGGCCTTATCAATTCAGTGGCATTCGGAGTGGAGAGCGGCGATGGCGGGAAGCGTCAACAAGGTCATTCTGGTTGGAAATCTCGGCAAGGATCCTGAAATCCGCCGTACCCAGGACGGGCGGCCGATCGCGAATTTGAGCATCGCGACCTCGGAGACCTGGCGCGACAAGAACAGCGGCGAGCGCAAGGAAAAGACCGAGTGGCATCGCGTCGTGATCTTCAATGAAGGCCTCTGCAAGGTCGCCGAGCAGTACCTGAAGAAGGGCGCCAAGGTTTATATCGAGGGCGCGCTCCAGACCCGCAAATGGACCGACCAGAGCGGCGTTGAGAAGTACTCCACCGAAGTCGTGCTCCAGGGGTTCAACTCGACGCTGACGATGCTCGACGGCCGCGGCGGCGGGGGAGGCGGCAGCTTCGGCGAGGAGCCGGGCGGCGATTTCGGCTCCTCCGGTCCCGTCAGCAGCGCGCCGCGCCGCGCCGTCGCCGCCGGTGGCGGTGGCCGCAACAGCGACATGGACGACGACATCCCGTTCTGAGGCGGGCGGGCGCTTCGCCCCGAATGTTGTCGTGCTCGCGTAGAGCCGCAGGAATTCTTACCAATTGGCGGGCAGGGCTCGGTTTTTCCGAGCTTGCCTCATGTGCTGCTTCAAGCCTTTGACGGGGCATCATGTGAATGGTATTAACTTGATGTTAATCCTATTCACATGGATCATCCGCCGATCGGAGGAAGCCCCGCATGAGCCTCGCGCCGCTGCTTACGGCTGCTCCGGCGATCCCGCTGCATGCCTTTGCCGCCATGGCCGCCTTCGTGCTCGGCCTGGTCCAGTTTGCCGCTCCCAAAGGCACGCTGCCACACCGGACGATCGGCTGGATCTGGGTGGTGCTGATGGTGGTCGTGGCCGCCTCCTCGTTCTGGATCCACCAGAGCCGCCTGATCGGGCCGTTCAGCCCGATCCATGTCCTGTCGATCTTCACGCTGGTGGTGCTGCCGCTCGCGGTATGGCGGGCGCACGCCCATCGCGTCGCCGATCACCGGCTGATGATGATCTTCATCTTCGCCGGCGCGCTGGTGGTGGCGGGCCTGTTCACGCTGCTGCCCGGGCGCATCATGCACCGCGTGGTTTTCGGGGCCTAAGGGGCGGTTTCGGGCGGCTCGTCCGGGCCCAGCCCAGGGCGGTGCCGGGGAGGGCGTAAGTCTCTGGAAAAACAGTCGGAAAAAGCGCTTCCTTTACCCCGGCAAGGGTGGTTATCAGGGGCTCGATGCGCTATATGATTCCCAGATAAACCTCACCGGATTTCCCCTTGGCTGACGACGACAAGCCCGGCGACCAGCCGGCGCAACCCTCGGATATTCGCCCCGTCTCCATCTTCGAGGAGATGAAGAAGTCCTATCTCGACTACGCCATGAGCGTGATCGTGGCGCGTGCGTTGCCCGATGCGCGCGACGGTCTGAAGCCGGTGCATCGCCGCATCCTGTACTCGATGAACGAGCAGGGGCACACACCCGACAAGAAATACGTCAAGTCCGCCCGCGTGGTCGGTGACGTCATCGGTAAGTATCATCCGCACGGCGACCAGTCGATCTACGACGCCATGGTCCGCATGGCGCAGGACTTCTCGATGCGCGTGCCGCTGATCGACGGCCAGGGCAATTTCGGCTCGGTCGACGGCGATCCCCCGGCCGCCTATCGTTACACCGAGGCGCGCCTGACGAAGGCGGCGCTGGCTCTGCTGGCCGACATCGACAAGGATACCGTCGACTTCCAGCCGAACTACGACAACAACGAGACCGAGCCGTCGGTCCTGCCGGCCAAGTTCCCGAACCTTCTCGTCAACGGCGCCGGCGGCATCGCGGTCGGCATGGCGACCAACATCCCGCCGCACAATCTCGGCGAGGTCATCGACGCCTGCGTCGCGCTGATCGACAACCCAGCGCTCACCATCGACGAGCTCATCAACATCGTGCCGGGACCTGATTTCCCGACCGGCGGCGTCATTCTCGGACGCGCGGGCATCCGCGCCGCCTATCATCTCGGCCGCGGCTCGATCGTCATGCGCGGCAAGGTCGCGATCGAGACCATCCGCAAGGAGCGCGAGGCGCTCATCATCACCGAGATCCCCTACCAGGTGAACAAGGCGACGATGGTCGAGCGCATCGCCGAGCTGGTCAAGGAAAAGAAGATCGAGGGCATCGGCGACCTGCGCGATGAATCCGACCGCGACGGCTACCGCGTCGTCATCGAATTGAAGCGCGACGCCGTGGCGGACGTGGTGCTGAATCAGCTTTACAGATTCACGCCGCTGCAGACGAGCTTCGGCGTCAACATGGTGGCGCTCGACAGCGGCCGTCCGCGGATCATGCATCTGAAGGACCTGCTGGCCATCTTCGTCGACTTCCGTGAGCGGGTCGTCACGCGGCGCACCAAGTTCCTGCTCGCCAAGGCGCGTGATCGCGCGCATATCCTGGTTGGTCTCGCGATCGCGGTCGCCAATATCGACGAGATGATCCGCGTCATCCGGACCTCGCCCGACCCGACCACCGCCCGCGACACCCTGATGTCGCGCGACTGGCCGGCCCGGGACGTCGAGGACATGCTGACGCTGATCGACGATCCGCGTCACCGCATCAGCCCGGACGGCACGATCCGGCTGTCGATGGAACAGGCGAGGGCGATTCTCGACCTGCGCCTGCAACGCCTCACCGCGCTCGGCCGCGACGAAATCCGCGACGAGCTCGACAAGCTCGCCGGCGAGATTGCCGATTATCTCGACATCCTGCGCTCGCGCGAGCGCGTGCTGGGCATCATCAAGACCGAGCTCGCCGAGGTGAAGGCCGAGTTCGCCACCCCGCGCCGCACCGTGATCATGGAGCAGGAGGGCGAGGTCGAGGACGAGGACCTGATTCAGCGCGAGGACATGGTCGTCACCGTCTCGCACGCCGGCTATGTCAAGCGGGTGCCGCTGTCGGCCTACCGGGCGCAGCGCCGCGGCGGCAAGGGCCGCGCCGGCATGCAGACCCGCGACGAGGATTTTGTCTCGCGCCTGTTCGTCGCCTCCACGCACACGCCGGTGCTGTTCTTCTCGTCACGCGGCCAGGTCTACAAGGAGAAGGTCTGGCGCCTGCCCATGGCCGCGCCGAACGCGCGCGGCAAGGCGCTGATCAACATCCTGCCGCTGGAGCAGGGCGAGCGCATCACCACCATCATGCCGCTGCCCGAGGATGAATCGACCTGGGGCAACCTCGACGTGATGTTCGCGACCACAGGCGGCAACGTCCGGCGCAACAAGCTGTCCGACTTCGTCGATGTCCGCCGCTCCGGCATCATCGCGATGAAGCTCGACGAGAATGAAGCGATCGTCGACGTGCAGATCTGCACCGAGCGCGACGACGTGCTGCTCACCGGCGCCGGCGGCCAGTGCATCCGCTTCCCCGTCACCGATGTGCGCGTGTTCACCGGGCGTACCTCGATGGGCGTGCGCGGCATTGCGCTTGGCGAGGGCGACAAGGTGATTTCGCTCGCGATCCTGCGCCACGTCGAGACCACGTCCGACGAACGCTCGGCCTATTTGAAGATGCGCCGCGCGGTGGCCGGCGAAGCCACGGCCGAGGAGCCGGCAGCGGACGCCGAAGCCGAGGAGACTTCCGGCAGCTTCCAGCTCGCCCAGGAACGCTATGTCGAGATGTCGGCGGCCGAGCAGGTCGTGCTCACCGTCTCCGTCAACGGCTATGGCAAGCGGACCTCGTCCTACGAGTACCGCACCACGGGGCGCGGCGGCAAAGGCATCGTCGCCATGAGCGTCAACAACCGCAACGGCAATCTGGTTGCGTCCTTCCCGGTGGAAGACGCGGATCAAATCATGCTGGTCACCGACAAGGGCCAGCTGATCCGCTGTCCGGTCGAAGGCATCCGCATCGCCGGCCGCTCGACCCAGGGCGTGATCGTGTTCGACACCGCCGAGGACGAGCACGTCGTCTCGGTCGAGCACATCACGGAAGAGGCCGAGAGCGGGAATGGCGCGAACGGGGAGTGACGCGTAGTCCGGATGGCGCAGGAGGTCGGTGCGAAGCGCCGACCGACGGCGCAATCCGGGACCTCTGTGCGCCTGGCAAGAATCCCGGATTACGCTTGCGCTCCATCCGGGCTACGAACTTCCCTAGATCTCCAGCTCCGTCCCGAACTCCACCACCTGCTTGGTCGGCACGCCGAAGAACGCGGCGGAGCGTTCGGCGTTGCGCTGGAGGAAGGCGAACAGGCCTTCGCGCCAGACCCACATGCCCGGGACGTCCTCGCGCGGGATGATGGTCTCGCGGCCGACGTAATAGGTGATGTCGGAGAGGTCGATGCCGGGCAGCTTGCCCTGCCGGCAGGTCAGCGTCAGCCCGTCAAAGATCGTCGGGTTCTGCATGAAGCCGTAATGCAGGATCACGCGGGTGATGCCGGGAATGATCTCGATCACCTCCGCGCGTTCCTCGTCGGGAATGTGCGGGGATTCCTCGATCAGCACGGTGACCAGCAGCACGCGTTCGTGCAGCACGCGGTTGTGCTTGACGAACTGGGTCAGCGCGAGCGGCACGCCGCGCGGAGCGGACGCCAGGAACACAGCGGTCCCGGGCAGTCTGGCGCTGCACTTGTTGACGGCGGTCTCGATCAGGTCCTCCTCGGGCTGGCGCAGCTTCGCGCGCGCCGCCTCGACCAGCTTCACGCCGCTGCGCCACGTCAGCATCATGAAGGCGACGAGGGCTGCAAGCAGCAGCGGAAACCAGCCGCCCTCGAACAGCTTGATCGAATTGGCCGAGAAGAAGATCACGTCGATGACGAAGAAGGCGCCGTTCACGGCGACCACGAGCCAGGGCGAATAACCCCACTGGATCGCAACCAGCGCAGCCAGCAGCGTCGTGATCGCCATCAGCAGCGACACTGCGATGCCATAGGCGCCTGCGAGCGCGTCCGAGCTGCCGAAGCTCAGGACCGCCCCGAGCGTTGCGGCGGCGAGCAGCCAGTTCACCAGCGGCACATAGATCTGGCCGATCGCGTCGCTGGTGGTGTGGCGGATCTGCATGCGCGGCAAAAAGCCGAGCTGGATCGACTGCTGGGTCAGCGAGAACACGCCGGAGATGATCGCCTGCGAGGCGATCACGGTCGCGACCGCCGAGAAGGCGACCAGCGGATAGTGCAGGGCGTCGGGGCAGAGCTGGAAGAACGGGTTCTCGATCATCGCGGGATCGGTGATCAGCAGTGCGGCCTGGCCGAAATAGTTCAGCACCAGCGCGGGCAGGCAGATCGCGAACCAGGCGAGCCGGATCGGCAGGCGGCCGAAATGGCCCATGTCGGCATACATGGCTTCGCCCCCGGTGACCGCGAGGAAGGCTGCGCCGAGGATCGCGAAGGAGACGTGAAAATCCTGGTGGATCAGGAATTCGACGGCGTAGAGCGGGCTGAGCGCCGCCAGCACGGCCGGCGCCTTGACGATGCCGTGGATGCCGAGCGCGGCGAGCACGGCGAACCAGGCCAGCATCACCGGTCCGAAGATGCGGCCGATGAAGCCGGTGCCCTGTTTCTGCATCATGAACAGGCCGACCAGGATGACGACGGTGACGGGCACGACGGCTGGCGCGAGCGAGGGCGCGTCCACCTTGAGGCCTTCGATGGCGCTCAGCACGGAGATCGCCGGCGTGATCGCGCCGTCACCGTAGAGCAGGGCGGCGCCGACGAGGCCGACCACCAGCAGATGCGAGCGCCAGGTGCCGGGCTGGGCGTTGCGGGCGTGGAGCAGGGCCAACAGGGCGACGATGCCGCCTTCGCCGCGGTTGTCCGCGCGCAGGATCAAGAGCGCATATTTCAGCGAGATGATCAGCAGCAGCGCCCAGAGGATCAGCGAGGCAACCCCCAGGACAGCGTCGGGGGTCACTGTCGCGCCGTGGGCGGCCGCCTTGGCGGCTTCCTTCAGGGCGTAGAGCGGGCTGGTGCCGATATCGCCATAGACCACCCCGAGGGCGCCCATGGTCATTGCAAGCGGCAGTGGATCAGGATGATGGCCGGAAGCGACTGCGGGCGTACTGGACAATGGCGACCCCTCGATGGGTTCGCGCCCGGCGGGGCATTCCGACGGGCGCGAGCATCACGCAGTCTGCGACGAGACGTCGCAAATATCCATGGGGTTTATCTTTGGGGTTTATCTTGTCGTCGATCTCGAAGGCTTACCTGACGCGAAGCTGACAGACCGGGCTACGGGGTGCGGTCGGCCGTCACGAGGCGAGCGACGCGGACGTCGGCCTTGGTGCCGGCACGGCGCAGGCACGACGCCTCAAAGTTCGGCCAGGCTTGCTGCGAGCAGTCGCGGCCGATGCTGCGGATATCGAGCCGGTCGCTCTTGGCCAGCGGCTGCGGCACGCTGGCTTCGACGGTCGGGGCAAAGCCGGGCAGGAGGGTGAGGGCCGCGGCAACACACGCAGAGATAGCGATCGCTGAAAGAGCCTTGATCATTGACTGTCCCCTGTGATGCGGCCGCCTACGCCCAGTGTGCGGCCCGTCATTCGTTGGCTGGATTAGTAACCATGGCCAGTTTCCGGACGTCTTCGCGGACGCGGGAAATGGTTTCGTTCGCGCTCCGTTTTGTTTCGTGGCCGTCCCGAGGACGAAACAAAGCGGCCGTCGCCGACACGAAAGGGAGACATTTTCCGGGAAACGGCGGGGAACCAGCCCGGCTTGCCGGGCCGGGCCGGGCGCGGTAGGACGGGGCCATGCCGCGCATTGCCTTCTACCCAGGTTCCTTCGACCCCATCACCAACGGCCATCTGGACGTGGTCCGGCATGCCGTTCCGCTGTGCGACCGGCTGGTGGTGGCGATCGGCGTCCATCCCGGCAAGAAGCCGCTGTTCTCCACCGAGGAGCGTCTGAGGATGCTCGAGGACGTCTGCGGGCCGGTGGCAACCCAGGCCGGCTGTGTGCTCGAAGCCGTGACGTTTGACGATCTGTCGGTGACCGCCGCGCGCAAGCACGGCGCGACCATCATGATTCGCGGTCTGCGCGACGGCACCGACCTCGACTACGAAATGCAGCTTGCCGGGATGAACGAGGCCATGGCGCCGGAGGTCCATACGGTGTTTCTGCCGGCCTCTCCCATGGTCCGCCCGATCACCGCCACTTTGGTGCGCCAGATCGCGGGCATGGGCGGAGATGTTTCGACCTTCGTGCCGCCGCTCGTAGCCAGTCTGCTCAAGGCCAAATTCGCCGGATAACGGCGCGCTTCTTCATCTCACCTGATCCGGAGTTTTCATGATCCGTCGTCTCGCAATTCTTGCCACGATCTTTGCCGCGCTCGTTGGCGCGGTCCCGGCGGGCGCACAGACCCTGTCGGCCGGCCTCGACAAGGCCAACGCGATCGTCATCGACACCACCAAGGGCCGCATCGTCATCAAGCTGCGGACCGATCTTGCGCCCCAGCACGCCGAGCGCATCAAGCAGCTCGCGCGCGAGGGCTTCTACAACAATGTGCCGTTCCACCGCGTCATGGACGGCTTCATGGCGCAGACCGGCGACGGCCAGAATTTCAACGGCACGGGCGGCTCGAAATATCCGAACCTGAAGCAGGAATTCTCCAAGGTGCACTTCGCGCGCGGCATCGTCGGCATGGCCCGGCGCGGCGACAGCGTCGATACCGCCAACTCGCAGTTCTTCATCATGTTCGCGGACGGCGGCAGCCTCGACAACAATTACACCGTGATCGGCGAGGTCGTGCAGGGCATGGACGTCGTCGACAAGCTGAAGAAGGCACCGGCCGGTTCGCCGAGCGGCACCGTTACCGATCCCGACAAGATGGTGAAGGTGCAGGTCGCCTCCGACATCAAATAATGGGAGAAGGCGATGGCGCGCTGCGGCGACAAGCTTCTGCTGGCTGCCGCGGTGCTGCTTGCCGGCATCTGCGGCGCGGCCGCCGAGGACGCGCAGGTCAACACCATCCAGGACGTCTTCCGGCATCTGCGCACCTGCTGGAAACCACCTCCGGCCGCCAAGGCTCGCCCACTCGACATCACCGTCGTCGTGAGCTTTAACCGGTCCGGAAACATTCTGGGCCATCCGAGGATTACCTATGAATCCGCGGATGCCTCCGACGATGACCGGCTGCAATACCGGATCGCGGTGATGGAGGCGTTGCAACGCTGCACGCCGATGCCATTTACCGATGCAATGGCCGGCGCCGCCGCGGGGCGTCCATTCGCGATCCAGTTCCGCAGCCGTAAGACTTCACCTCCAACGCAAGAGAGACGAGCATGAGCGTCACCGAAAACACATTGATCCTCGAGACCACACAGGGCCCCGTCACCATCGAGATGCGGCCCGACCTCGCACCCGGCCATGTCGCGCGCATCAAGGAGCTGGTCCGCGAAGGCTTTTACGACGGCATCGTGTTCCACCGCGTGATCGAGGGCTTCATGGCCCAGACCGGCTGCCCGCAGGGCACCGGCACCGGCGGCTCCGGCAAGAAGCTGAAGGCCGAGTTCAACAAGGAGCCGCATGTGCGCGGCACCACCTCGATGGCGCGCGCAGCAAGCCCCGATTCCGGCGACAGCCAGTTCTTCATCTGCTTCGACGACGCCCGCTTCCTCGACAACCAGTACACGGTGTGGGGCAAGGTCACCGAGGGCATGGAGAACGTCGACAAGATCAAGCGCGGCGAGCCGGTGCAGAACCCGGACAAGATCGTCAAGGCGCGGATGGCGGCGGACGCGGAATGACCGCGTAGCGGTCATTCCGGGGCGCGCGTTAGCGCGAACCCGGAATCTCGAGATTCCGGGTTCGATGCTGCGCATCGCCCCGGAATGACACGAACTAAGGCGCAACGGCGCTCATGCGCACCGACCTCTTCGATTTCGACCTGCCCGCCGAGCGCATCGCGTTGCGCCCGGCGAGCCCGCGCGACTCCGCGAAGATGCTGGTCGTGGAGGGCGGCGCGCTGCGCGACCGCACCATCTCCGAGCTGCCGCAATGGCTGAAGCGCGGCGACCAGCTCGTCGTCAACGACACCAAGGTGATCGCGGCGCAGCTCAAGGGCCGCCGCATCGGCCGCGAGACCGAACCGAAGATCGAGGCGACGCTGATCAAGCGGCTCGACGGCTCGCGCTGGCAGGCGCTGGTGAAGCCCGCCAAGAAGCTCATTGCCGGCGATCGCATCCGTTTCGGCAACGAGGGCAAGGTCTGCCTGCTCGGCCATCTCGACGCCGAGGTCGAGGCCAAGGGCAGCGAAGGCGAGGTGACGCTGTCGTTCTCGTTCCACGGCCCGGCGCTGGACCAGGCGATCGCCGATCTCGGCAGCCCGCCGCTGCCGCCCTACATCGCTTCCAAGCGCACGCCTGACGATCAGGACTTCGCCGACTACCAGACGATGTTCGCGGCCAACGAGGGCGCGGTCGCAGCGCCCACCGCAGGGCTGCATTTCACGCCCGCGCTGGAGCAGGCGCTGCGCGAGCGCGGCGTCGGCCTCAACCGCGTCACGCTGCACGTCGGGGCAGGGACGTTCCTGCCGGTGAAGGTGGAGGACACCGCAGGCCACAAGATGCATGCCGAGTGGGGCACGATCTCGGCCGAGACGGCGGAGCGACTGAACATTGCGCGGCACAACGGCGGGCGCATCATCGCGGTCGGCACCACGTCGCTGCGGCTGCTTGAAAGCGCCGCGAGCGAGGACGGCACCATCCAGCCGTTTGCGGCCGAGACGTCGATCTTCATCACGCCCGGCTATCGCTTCCGCGCCGTCGATATCCTGCTGACCAATTTCCACTTGCCGAAGTCGACGCTGTTCATGCTGGTGTCGGCATTCTCGGGGCTGGAGACGATGCGGCGGGCCTATGCGCACGCGATTGCGCAGGGCTATCGGTTCTATTCATACGGCGACGCCTGCCTGCTGTTTCGCGCAGGGGGGACCGAAGTCCACGACCCGTCGCCGCCGTAGCGTGGGCAAAGCGGAGCGCGCCCACCGCTTCTGCAATGATTTCCGAAGATTGGCCGGCACGGCGTTTGCGCACCGTTTCCCCTGGGATTCCGGATCCATCTTTGCTGTTTCGCAAGCAATTGAGCCTACCGTCATGCCGTTTGATGAGCGGCGGAGACGCCTGCCCGGCTGATGCGGGCGTTTTGGTGCGCGGGAGGGCCCGCCAATCGACGGCGTCGATCAGTTGAGGAACCGTAAACTTGCTGGCTCCGGCAGCGCGCACCGAAACGGCCCTGCTCACGGAACGAACGTTCGTTGCGCTTGACGGACTGCGCGGTGTCGGGGCGATCATGGTTGCGCTGCGACATGCTCCTTTCCTCTGGGAAGGCCCGGCTGCGTCGACCGGGTGGATGGGGAATAGCTACCTGGCTGTTGACCTGTTCTTCGTTCTGTCGGGCTTCGTGCTGGAGCACGCCTATCGAAGACGCTTCCGCCAGGGATTGTCGGTTCGCTCCTTCATGCTCGCGAGACTCCAGCGGCTATACCCGTTGTACGCCCTGGCATTCATCCTCTCATTGCCGTTTCTCCTCGGGCAGCTTGCAGCTGGAGCGCCGGACCGGGCGCAAACGATCCTCGGCCTCCTTTGCAGCGCGCTGATGCTGCCGACCCCCGATCCCGCCCATCTCGATGCCGATCTGTACCCGTTCAACTTCGCCGGCTGGTCGCTGTTCTTTGAAGTTGCGGCCAATCTGCTATTTGCGGCTCTCGGAAAGCGGCTCGATACGAAATCCGTGACCTGGCTCGTCGGCGGCTTCGCCCTCGCGCTAGTGGTCTGCGCCACGATGGGGTGGCTTGGGTTCGGCATCGAAGCCGATAAGCGAGGTGTCCTGGGGGGCGGACCGACCTGGGAAACTTTCGGCGCCGGCGTGATCCGGGTCGGGTTTTCGTTCTTTGCGGGCGTCCTGGTCTACCGCTTCTACGAAACGGCCCGATTGCCGGCGGCACGCCCCGGATTCGCGATCAGCGCGTTTGCTCTCGTCACCGCCATCCTTGCGCTGGATTTTCCGAGCGGTCTCGATCTCGCGCTGAGCCTGTTCTCCGTCATCGTCGTATTTCCGCTGGCCATCACGATCTGCGCGCGTTTCGATCCGCCGCGGGGCGCATTGGCAAACACGATGCAGACCCTCGGACTGCTTTCCTACGGGATCTATGTTCTCCAGGTCGTGACGTTCCACGCCGTGGAGGCCTGCGCGCGACATATTGAGGTTCAATCCGCCCTTGTCGGGCTCGTCGCGATACCGGTTGTTGCAGCGGTGGCGTACGCGGCCACCGTCTTCGTCGATGTTCCTGTCAGGCTTACGATGAAACAGGCGTTGAAGGGGCTGGCGTAGGAGACGCGAGACAGGCGGACGCTTGACGCCGCCCGTCCCGCTGGTCGGCTTACGCCATCACGCGCTGCGGCAAAAGCTCCGCGATCTGCACCGCGTTCAGCGCGGCACCCTTGAGCAGCTGATCCGCCGCGACGAACATCGAGATCGAATGCCCCGTGGGATCGCTGAGATCCTTGCGGATGCGGCCGACCAGGACGTCATCCTGGCCCGAGGCGTCGATCGGCATCGGGAAGTGGTTCTTCACGCGGTCGTCGACGATCTTCACGCCGGGCGCCTGCGCCATGATGGCGCGGACCTGGTCCTCGCTGATTGGCTTCTCGCATTCGAACGTGATGGCCTCGCAATGGGCGCGCAGCACCGGCACGCGGACGCAGGTGACGCCGACGGCGATGGTCTCGTCCTCGAAGATCTTGCGGGTCTCCTTGATGACCTTGGTCTCTTCGTCGTTGTAGCCGGTCTCAGGGTCAACCGCGGTGTTGTGGTTGAAGAGATTGAAGGCGTAGGGGTGCGGCATCACCCTGGGCGTATAGACCTGCCCGTTGAGATTGGCGCGGGTGGACTCGACGAGCTCCTCCATGGCGGCGGCACCGGCGCCGGAGGCCGCCTGGTAGGTCGAGATGATCACGCGCTTGATGCGGTTCTTCTGGTGGATCGGCCAGAGCGGCACCAGCGCGGTGATCGCGGCGCAGTTCGGGTTGGCGATGATGCCCTTGTGGTCGCGGATGCGGTTCGCGTTGATCTCGGGGATCACCAGCGGCACGTTCGGATCCATCCGGAAGGCGGAGGAGTTGTCGACCACGACCGCGCCGGCCTTGACCGCGAGCGGCGCATACTTCTTCGAGATGCTGCCGCCGGCCGAGAACAGGGCGATATCGACACCCTCGAAGGCGCGCTCGGTCAGTTCCTCGATGACGACGTTTTGCCCGCGGAACGACACCGTCTTGCCGGCCGAGCGGGCGCTGGCCAGCGCCTTGAGCTTGCCGACGCGGAAACCACGCTTGTCCATGGTGGCGATGAATTCGGCGCCCACCGCACCGGTGACGCCGACAATCGCGACGACGGGATCGTTACTCACATTCTCCTCCATTCAAGTTGAGCATGATCTCGTCGGAAAACCGGATTCCACTTTTCCGGATCATGCTGTGAGCTTTAGACAACAAAAAAGCCCCGGACCATCGAGGGCGGGGCTTCGGTAGAGCTGATGCGTTTCAGTCGACGACTACGCGCGCACGCCTCCCCGGGCCCCGAAGGCCGTGGTGGTTTTGGTCGTGCGTTTGGTGGTCGTGAACATGGCGGCGACTTATGGGGGAGAGTCTTGCGTCCGTCAATGGCCTTTCGGCGGGATTGTGGCCGCCGGCCGGGAGCCGTCTCTACTTCGTCCGGGCGCCCGGCGGCTCGAGGATGACCTCCTTGAGGTCGTCGCCGCTGATCACGACGATCGCGAAATTGAGCCGGCCACGTTCGCGCACGAGGCCGCCGCTGATCGCCTTGCCGGACGCGGCCTGCTCCGCGACGCGCACCGCATCCGCAAGGCGGTGCCGGATCGCGCCGAGTGCTGCGAGGTTGCTGCGATCGTCGCGGTCGAGCTCGGCAAGGGGCAGGGCGGCCTCTCCGCCGACGAACTCGCCGGTCGCGGCATTGATGGTGTGGCGCCAGATCCGGTCGTTGTGCAGCGTCTTCACCCGGTAGACCGGCACGCCGGAGGCGCCGTCGAAACTCACGTCCGCCGTGGTGGCGCCGGCGTGGCGGGACTCTGCGAGAGCCATGGCCTGGCTGATCGAGATCGACGAACCGCGGAAGCGCTCGATCTCGCGGCTGACCGCTTGGCGATCCGCCTCAGCGTCACCATCTGTGTCGCTGTGAAGCGCGGTCGGTGTGCCTGCGGTCACGATTGCCCGCGCGGGCGCTGCGAGGAGCAGCGCGGGCAGGGCGATCGCAAGCAGTCGTGAGGTCCATCGTTTGGCTGTCGTCATGCTCGAAACCCTCGGCCAGCGAGTGTGCCGGATGATCGTAAAGAATTCGCGGCCGGCCTTGGGCATCGGCCGGCCGCGGAGCGCCGCGGCGAGCTGTACCCGCCGCGGCGATCGAAGCGGTACGGACCTCTTTTGGGGCTGGTGAAAAAAGCGGCCCGTACCGACTTAACTAAACCATACCGTATCGTTTTATTTTGGTCAATGGCGAGGGCGTGTTCCCCCAGGGGATAGATCGCAACCTCACGGAATTGTCAGCGGGATGGGCGTCGCCGCGGCGTGCCCTTGGTGGCGTCCTGGACGCGGTCGGCCGGACCCAGCGCGCCGGCCAGGAACAGCTTGATCGCGGTACGCATCCGCTTTTCCGCGGACTTCAACTCCAGTGCCGTTCCGAATGTCGCCATGCGGTGGGTATGACCGACGACGACGTCGAGAAACACTTCCGCTGCGATGGTGGTGTCGTCGAGGTCGAGCGCGCCTTGCGCCACCAGATGGTCGAAGAAGCGTGCCGTCGTGGCGACAGCCTTGAGCCAGCCTTCCTCCATGCCGAGCTTGGCGACATCGGGGAAGTTAATGGCCTGTGACGTCATCATGCGGCTGAAGGCGACGGCATCGGGCCCGCAGGTGAAGCTCAGCATCTCGCGCCCGATCTCGACCAGCCGCTGCTCGACGGGGATGTCCGAGGCGCTGCTGAGCTGCGTCTCGGCGGCCGCCGACAGCGGCGCCAGCCAGCGCGCGATCTCGCGCCTCAGCACGGCGGCAAACAGGCCGCGCTTGTCGCCGTAACGGGAATAGACGGTCGGCTTGCTCACCCGTGCCGCTTCCGCAACCGCATCGAGCGAGGTGGCGTCGAAGCCGCGATCCAGGAACAGGCGGGTGGCGACCTCGATCAGCCGCTGATCGCGCTCGATCGCGGCGGTCTTCGTCGGCCGGCCGCCGCGTGATTTCGGCACCTCGCGCCGTGCTGCTGCCGGTCTTGTCTTTGTCGCAGTCAATCCCATGCCCAATGATTCCTGCGCGGTCGTCACTGCCTCTATAACGCGCAGCAACCGGGGCGTCATCGCGAATCTGGCCGAATTGGCCTTATCGTCAACGGTCTCGATACGACCTCGTTCCGGCACCGGGGTCTCATGGCAGCGCCGACGTCCAGGCCTGGCCCGCGGCCGCCTTCTCATATCCGTACTGATACAGCGCCCGCATATAGGCGGTGTCGAATCCTTCCGAGGGCGGTGCGGGGTAGTCGCGCGCGATGTAGGAGAGATGGAAGCCCAAATGGTTGCGCCTGGCGAAATCGTAGGTCGAGAAGATGATCGAGCGCGTCTGCGACTGGGTGATCGACGACAGGCTGCGTGAGGCGACATCGACGGTGCTGTTGGACACGAGCTCGAAGTTGCGTTCGATCTTCTTGTTGACGAGGATGTAGATGTCCATCTTCGCACTGCCCGGCAGGCGGCTGCCCTGGAAGAGCAAGGCTTCCGGCAGCGTCAGCACCGGGGCCGTCACGCCGCCGTCGACGTGCATCTCCTGAAACCTGCGGCCCTGGCCTTCGGCGTCGATCATGATCGGTGGAAACACCAGGGGAATGCTGGCGGAGGCCGCCATCACGTCGCGAAACAGTTTGAGCGCCTCGGGCGTGCCGATCTCGGCGATCTTGCCCATGTTCCAGATCGCGGTGCGCTGGGTGTCGAGATCGGTCGTCACCACCAATAGCCTTCGGCCCTTGGCATTCTCGCGCGCGACTTGCGCCATGATCTCGGGCCCGACATAGCGGGCGACCAGTTCGCGCAGCCTTGTGTTGCCGAACAGGCCGGATCCGAACAGCACGCGGATGATGCTGGGGTCGTTCAGGAGGCTTTCCGCGATGCCGCTGGTGTAGACCTCCTTCAACGTGTCGTCATATTGCGGGCCGAGGAACGCAAAGGGCGCGATCAGTCCGCCGGTGCTCACGCCGGAGACGACCGAGAAGGTGGGGCGGGTTCTGGCCGCGGTCCAGCCGTTGAGCACGCCGACGCCGTAGGCACCGTCCGCACCGCCCCCGGAGAGCGCCAGATAGGACTTTGACGCGTTGCTGTTGTCCTTCTCGAAGCTGAACTTCGTGACGGGGTCGTCGGCGTAGCGCCTGAGGCCATCGATATCGAGCACGCGCGAGGTGCTGGCCTCGGCGGCGGTGTAGGGCGCGCGGGGCAGGGAGGTGCAGGCGCCGAGCGCCAGGCTGCACGCCAGGACCAGGAACCCGATCAGGCGGGCGCCTGTCTGCCTGTCCCGGCCATGTGAAGGGACGGGCACGTCAGTCGAATGTGAAGCGAAGGGCATCGTCGGTGGCTGGCGATCACGCATCTACCGCCGCCGGCAAACTCGCCGCGGCTTTTCGTCCAGCCCCCACCGTAAAACTACACGGTATCGTTTTGTTTAACAAGGTGGCGGGGACCATATCCGGGGCCATTTGTGTCCCAGTCTGAGGCACGGGGTGGCCGAAGTGCGGTCCCGCGGGTTGATCGGCCTTCTCCGACACGCAATAAGCACCGCCATGAATCGTCCTGACGCAGCTCTCCCCAATCATTTCGAACTGCTCGCCACCGATGGCACCGCGCGCACCGGGCGCCTGACCACGCCGCATGGCGTGGTGCGCACGCCGGCCTTCATGCCGGTCGGGACCGCCGGGGCCATGAAGGGCATGCACTGGCGCGAGGTGCGCGATGCCGGCGCCGACATCGTGCTCGGCAACACCTATCATCTGATGCTGCGCCCCGGCGCCGAGCGGATTGCGGCGCTCGGCGGCTTGCAGCGGTTCACCGGCTGGAGTGGGCCGATGCTGACGGATTCCGGCGGCTTCCAGGTGATGTCGCTTGCTGACCTGCGCAAGGTCAGCGAGCACGCCGTCACCTTCCGTTCGCATATCGACGGCGCCAAGGTCGAGCTGTCGCCGGAGCGCTCGATCGAGGTGCAGCGTTTCCTCGGCTCCGACATCGCCATGCAGATGGACGAATGCGTGCGGCTGCCCGCCGAGCACGCCGATATCGAGCGCGCGATGCAATTGTCGCTGCGCTGGGCCGAGCGCAGCAAGCGCGCCTTCGAGAGCGCGCCGGACGGTTACATGCTGTTCGGCATCGTGCAGGGCGGCGATGTGCCCCAGCTTCGTCATGCGAGCGCGGAAGGGCTCGTCGCGATCGGCTTCCACGGCTATGCGATCGGCGGCCTCGCGGTCGGCGAACCGCAGGCGGTGATGCTGGCGATGATCGACGAGACCGCACCGATGCTGCCGAAAGAGCGGCCGCGCTATCTGATGGGTGTCGGCACGCCCGACGACATCCTCGAAGCCGTGAAGCGCGGCATCGACATGTTCGATTGCGTGATGCCGACACGCAATGGCCGCCACGGCGTCGCGTTCACCCGCTTCGGTCAGGTGAATCTGCGCAACGCGCGTCATGCGGACGATCCGCGTCCGCTCGACGAAGAAAGCACATGGCCGTCGACGCGCAGCTACGCGCGCGCCTACCTGCATCATCTCGTCAAGGCGGGCGAGACGCTGGGGGCAATGCTGCTGTCCGAGATCAATATCGCATACTATCAGTCCCTGATGCAGGGCATCAGGGACGCGATCGCACACGGAACGTTCGACGAGTTCTACCAGCGTACACGCGAGGACTGGGCGAGGGGCGACATCGCCCCGCGCCAGGGCGACTGAGGGTCAGTTGCACACGATCCGCTGCCTGACGGCATGCTTGGTCACGAAGCCGTAACCGCAATTGTCGCAGGTCCAGAGATAGCTGATCATGTGGTCCGAGACGTAGGCGGATGCTTCGGCGGCGACCATGGAGTCGGCGCAGACCGGACAGGTGGGCAACTCGCTACAACGCGGATCGCGGTTCAGCGCGACGGTCGACATCACTTCAGCAACTGCTGACATCGTGGTGACCTCCCTGCTTTGAGACGTAAGTCTAACATAAGCAGAATCACTTGACGAGGTCGCAACACAAAAGCGTTGGTTTTCTGATATTTGTAGCTCACGTGATTTTGCGATGCAGCGTATTTAACATGTGCCGCATTGTCGCTTGCGTGTCGCCGCAAGCTGTCTGTAACTGCGCAAGAGCCACGGCAGAAGCGCAAATTGTCGCTACAGGGAGTTCATCATGGACGCATCGTCCGCCACGCGTGCAGCGCATCAACCCGGCCGCGGCCGGATCTATGACTCGATTGTCGAAGCTTTTGGCGACACGCCGATCGTGCGATTGCGACGGCTGCCGGGCATGCACGGTGTGAACGCGACGATTTTGGCAAAACTTGAATATTTCAATCCGGCCGCGAGCGTGAAGGACCGCATCGGCGCTGCCATGATCATCGCCATGGAGAAGGCCGGTATCGTCAAGCCGGATACCGTGCTGATCGAACCGACCTCCGGCAATACCGGCATCGCACTCGCCTTCGTCGCCGCCTCGCGCGGCTACCGGCTCAAGCTCGTGATGCCGGAATCGATGTCGATCGAACGGCGCAAGATGCTGGCCTTTCTCGGCGCGGAGCTGGTGCTGACGCCGGCCGCACAAGGCATGAAGGGCGCGATCGCCGCCGCCGAGGAGCTGGTGAAGACGACGCCGAACTCGGTGATGCCGCAGCAGTTCAAGAACCTCGCCAATCCCGAGGTGCACCGCCGCACCACCGCGGAGGAGATCTGGAACGACACCGACGGCAACATCGATTTCTTCGTTGCAGGCGTCGGCACCGGCGGCACGATCACCGGCGTCGGCCAGGTGCTCAAGCCGCGCAAGGCCTCGTTGCGGGTGGTGGCGGTCGAGCCGGAGGAGAGCCCGGTGCTATCAGGGGGACAGCATACGCCGCACAAGATCCAGGGCATCGGCGCGGGCTTCGTCCCTGATATCCTCGATCGCTCCGTGATCGACGAGATCGTCAAAATCAACTCGACCACGGCGATCGAGACCTCGCGCGCATTGGCGCGGCACGAGGGCATTCCGGGCGGTATCTCCTCGGGTGCTGCGATCGCCGCCGCGCTCCAGATCGGCCAGCGGCCGGAAGCTGCGGGAAAAACCATCCTGGCGGTGGTACCGTCCTTCTCCGAGCGGTATCTTTCGACGGCTCTGTTTGAGGGAATCTAGGACATGGCGGATCTACCGAGGCGGCCGCGCACGCTTGGCGATGCCAGGACCGAGGCCGAGGCGGCGTTCAAGAAGGTGACGGCCAAGGTCGCCGCGGCGCCGCCGAAGCAGAACGTGGCACCTGGGATCAAGGAGCAGGTCACGCTGCGCATCGACCAGGACGTGCTGGAGTTCTTCCAGGAGGGCGGCCCGGGCTGGCAGGACCGCATCAACGAGGCGCTGCGGAAGGCGGCGGGGAAGTAGCGCGTAGTCTTTCTAGGTTGCCCCAACGAAAAAGCCCGGCGCGAGCCGGGCTTTTGTATTTGGGGTTTGATCTGGCCTCAGCGGCGGAACATGCCGCCCATCATGCCGCCGACGACGCCGCCGACGAAGGCCGCGCCGGCCGCATCGCCGGGGTTGCTGCGTTGGGGAGCCGGCGCCGGTGCGCTGCTGGCCGCGGGGGCGCTGGCGCGCCGGGCCGCCTTCTGGCTGTTGTCGCTCGCAGTCGGCGGAGCGGCCACGACCTCCGAGAGCAGCGCCTTGTGCTGGAGCTTGTTGAGGTAACCTGACGAAGGATAGCCGCGCGCGGCCTGCCAGCGCTTGAGCACGGTCCGGGTCTCGTCGCTGAACACGCCAGTCTGCTTGGTGTCGAAGCCGAGGCCGGTGAGGCGACGCTGCACGTCGCGGCGCTGGTTCTTGTCGAGGCCGATCTGGTCCTCGGTAATCTGAGTGGCCTCATCGGTGAAGGTCGCAGGATCGACGCCGGCGTTGAGGGTGCGCGTCGCGGTCGAGGGGCCGCTCTTGATCGCGGCAAGCCGCGCCAGCGCCAGGGCCTTGAACTGGCCGTTCGGATAGGCCGAGAGGTAGGCGTTGAGCTCTTCCGGCTTGTTGGACTCCTTCACCGAGCGCCAGTATTCGAGTTCGACGCCGTCCGAGCCGCTAGTCGCCGCCGGCACGCTGCCAGCCGCCGTCGGCGCCGCGTTGGCAACCTGGGTGGTCGGGGCCTGGTTGAGATAGACGGCGCCGATCAGGTTGGTGTGGCCCCAGGGAAGCTGGCCCTTGTGGGTCTCTTCGTTGACCTGGGCGCGCACCGACGTCATCGCTTGCTGGATCTCGATGCCGGGCTTGGTGATGTTGTCGATCAGCGCGCGGGTGAACGGGCTGTTGTTGCCCTCCTGGCCGTCGAGCGCGGTCTGGCCGGGGCCGGTTGCGAACGCGATCAGCGTGCCTTCGCCGGACTTCATCTCGGCAAGGCCGCTCTGCACGTTGACGCTGCGGGTTGCGGAGTTCGACTTGATCTTGGCGGCGAACGGATTGTCGCGGCAGGCATCGAGGAAGACGAGCTTGACCTTGGCATCGCCCATGGTCTGCTCGAGTGTCAGGTCGATGTTGATGGCAGCGCCCAGCTTGACATCCATCTCCGACTTGATGTCGGCGTCAACCGGCAGCAGGTAGTTGGTGCCGCCGACGGCGATGCCGTGACCGGCATAGTAGAACAATGCGATGTCGGAGCCCTGCGCCTTGCGGCCGAAGTCGAGCAGCTTTTCCGTCATCTGGTCGCGGCTGAGATTGGACCCTTCGATCACGTCGAAGCCGACATTGCGCAGCGTCGCCGCCATCGCCTTGGCGTCGATCGGCGGGTTCGGCAATTGCGCGACGTTCTTGTAGGAACCGTTGCCGACGACGAAAGCAACACGGCGGTCCGCCTTCGCGGCACTGACCGACAGTGCCATGCACATCAGCGAGGCGATGAGGGTGAGATAGCGCATCTGAAATCCCCAGAATCGAATTGCAGGCAGCAACAAATTGGCGACGAACCTACACGAAAACGCCCGGCTTCGCGCTAGCGAAACGACGGTTCGCCCAACCCACTGCTTCGCGGCCGAATGTGCACGATGGAATGCCCCTTCCAACGTGATCCAGATCACGTTCGACCACTTGGTTTTTGTCGCGCGAGGCCGCGCGCCGGTTCACTGCGCGCGGGCCGGAATCGGGGCCGCCGGCTTCAGATTCAGGAGGTTGCCGAACAGGATCAGCGCCGCCCCGAGCACGGTCCAGCCGTCAAGCCGTTCTGAATACAGCAGCCAGCCGGCCGTCGCGGTGAGAGGAACCCGCAGGAAGTCCATCGGAACCACCACCGTCGCGTCCGCGTAGCGCATGGCGCTGGCGAGGCAATAATGCGCGAACGTGCCGCAGACCGAGATCACCGCCACCCAACCCCAGACATAAGTCGGCGGCCAGGCCCAGACATAGAGCGCCGGCAGGAAGCCTGCGACCGACTGCACGACCAGCATCCAGAACAGGACCGCCAGCGCGCTCTCGGTCCGGGTGAGCGATTTCACCAACGCCATGGACACGCCGAACCCGACCGCGGCGCCGAGCGCGATCAACTGGCCCTGATTGATCTCGCCGGTCGCGGGCCGCACGATGACGATCACGCCGACGAGGCCGAGCACGATCGCAGCGATCTTCCACGAGGTCATGCGCTCCGACAGAAAGCTCGCGGCGAGGATCGCCGTCCAGATCGGCATCGTGAACTCGATTGCCACTACCTGGCCGATCGGAATCAGCGTCAGCGCGAAGAACCAGCCGAGCTGCGAGACGTAGTGGATCAGATTGCGCGCGATGTGCTGCGGCAGGCGCCTCGTCCTGAGCGTCCCGAATCCGCCGGCGCGCCGGATCATCGGATACAGCATGCAGAGGCCGAGCAGCGAGCGAACCTCCATCACCTGGAAGACGTTCATCTCGCGCACGGCCTCGCGTCCCGCGACCGCCATCACCAGGGTCAGCGACAGCCACCCGGCCATCCACAATGCAGCCATCGTTTTGGACGGAGGAGTGGTCATTGGCGCCGATGCGGAAGGAAAGGGCGTTGGAGGGCAGGCTGGTATCCGCGACATCAATACGGTTTACAACGGCCAAAACTGCGGATGCAGCGATGCACGGGTGCGTGCTAAGGGAGGGCCAACGAGCGAAATGGGAGAAACAGCTCATGCGTATCCTGCAGCCGGCCGAGTGGAAGAAACCGCGCGGCTTTTCCCATGGCGTCGTGGTCGAGGGGCCGGGCCGCTGGGTGGTGCTGGCCGGGCAGACCGGCGGCGACGAGGCGGGCGAATACGCCCCTGACATGGCAGGCCAGGTCGCAACCGCGCTGAAGCGGATCATCAAGCTGCTGGGCGAGGCCGGCGCCGGCCCCGAGCACATCGTCCGCCTAACCTGGTACCTGACCAGCCGCAGCGAATATGAGGCCGCAGGCGCCGGCATCGGCGCGGCCTGGAAGGAGACGCTGGGCCGCAATTTCCCGCCTTCGACGCTGCTCTACATCGGAGGCCTCGTCGACGACCGGGCCAAGGTCGAGATCGAGGTGACGGCGTTCGTTCCCAGCGCATAAAAAAATCGATCCGGCGCGGGCGCCGGATCGATTGTCGTGTCGTCGTACTGGCTTAGCGCGACATCGAGATGTTGGCGCCGCGGAACTGGCTGTCCGCGCGCATCGTGACCGTCTGCTTGTTGCCGGAGGTCCGCAGCGAGATGTTTGCGTTGAAACCAGCGGCGCTGGCGACCACCTCGAAACTTCCACCGCCACCGCGGCCCTGGAGCGAGCCGCTGATGTTACGGCTGGCCTCGCTCCAACCGCCGGTAATGGCGCTGCCTTCGGACCGGACGTTGGCGGCGAGGTTGAACTTGTAGGCGTCGCTGGCACAGGTCAGCGACATCTCCATGGTGGGCCCGATCGGAGCATATTTGGCCCGGCAACGGATGCGTTCGGTGGAGCCGTCATCCAGGGTGACGATCCCGCCGCCGCTCCAGCTGCCCGCGAGCGGGGCAAACGGGCCGGACTGGGCCTTGCTTTCAGTGTTCGCGAACGCTGCCGCAAGCAAAACGGCGGCCGCGATCAGCAGCCGCCGGCCTCCGGCGCGAGTCTCGATTGGTTTATTGGCGCGATGCTTCCCACCGCCCGCTGCACGGTATGCCTGCAGATGCTCCATTCCACTTCCCCGATCCGGCGTTGCCGCTGAGTTGACCGTTGGCATATGCACCATTGATCGAAACTTTCACAAGTCCCCCGCTGCCGATGGTGCCGGAAACGTTAGCGCCGGGCGCGGTGATCTTGCCGTCGGCGACTGTCAGCATGGAGCTTGCGGTCGGCTCGCAGGAACCGGACTTGGTCACGATGGTGACCTGCCAGTTGCCGTCATAGGGGGTCTGGGCGAAGGCGGTGGCGGCGAGGGTGCCGGCGAAAACTGAAGCGG
Organism: Bradyrhizobium sp. 1200_D9_N1_1; assembly: GCF_052075915.1. Taxonomy (NCBI): domain Bacteria; kingdom Pseudomonadati; phylum Pseudomonadota; class Alphaproteobacteria; order Hyphomicrobiales; family Nitrobacteraceae; genus Bradyrhizobium; species Bradyrhizobium sp. 1200_D9_N1_1. Next base: position 4,796,346 of record NZ_CP197226.1, read on the forward strand.
CACAGAACGCCGCGATGCGACCAAAACGCATGAATTCCGTCCTTGAATTTGTCTGATATCCTGACGCTTATTCGGACGAAATGTGACGGAAATTTGTTGCAATGCCAAATCGAAAATTGTTCCTGTGGAAACAATGGTTTATTTGTGTTTCTGGCTCCGATTTTTCAAGCAGAATCAATGTGGCTTCACGTTAAGGGTAAACGTCAGGACAGACTCGGCGCGGAAGTCGCGAACTGCTCGTCCTGAACCTTGGCCGGCAGTGCCTTGTGGACTTTGACGTAATCGATCACGTCGGCCAGCAATTTGAGCCCGAGCGGGGCGAGCGCGCGCTCCCAGAGTTCGCGGGCGGTCTCGCCCTTCTTGACGAAGCACCAGTCCTGCGCGGCGATGGCGCCGGCATCCATGCGATCGGCGAGATGATAGATCGTGCCACCGGCGATCGGATCGCCTTCCTTGATGGTCCATTCCACGGCGGCCTTGCCACGGTGGCGCGGCAGCAGCGAGGGGTGATAGCCGATCCCGCCGAACCGGGCCGCGGCGAGCGCGTCCTTTCCGATCCGGGCATGGCTGTGCGCGGTGATGATCAAATCGGTGTCGGGCGCGATCTCGGAGGCAACCACCAGCTTCGGATTGGCCTGCACCACCACCTCGATGCCGGCCGCCCTGGCGGTCGCAGCAAGGCGGTCCTCGGCATCGGCCACCACGACCCGCGCGATCGACACGCTGTGCTCCCGGAGCATGTTCAGGGTGGTCACGCCGAAATGGCGGGAGCCGACGAGGGTAATGCGCATGTGTGTCCGATCCGTCTCGCAACTGCGTCATACCCCCGATAACACGTCCGGGCGCCGTGTCACCATCTGCGGGCCGCTTCTGCCGGTTATCAACAATGCGCCGGGCGCAGGAGACGGTGAATTCCGCGATTGCGCGGCCGACCGTTCCGGTGCTTGCATGCGCGCCATTGCACCGGCTCGGAGCGAGCGCATGCGCAGCGCCTGGTTCATCGTTCTTGCGACACTGATTGCGGCCACCCCGGGCCATGCCGGCGGGCCGTACCCGGCGGTCCCGCCCGAGATCGGCGTCGCGCCGTTCATCGGGCCGACCTGGGACGCTTATCGTTGCGCGGGGGGACCGGTCTATAATTTCTGTGATGGCGCCTATTACGGCGAGGAGCCGCCGGCGCTCTATCGCGGCTACGCCTACCGGCCGCATTATCGCTACAGCGCCTATCGCCGACTGCCGCGGACGTACTTCTGCGTCACCGACTAGCGTTGCCGCACGGCCACGGTCGAGCGGCAAATGATGATGTGACGGTTCCTGTGTTTCATTTCGAACAGAAGGAATCCATCCCGCGGTTAGAATGGCGATACCGGGGCTGGCGACATTTGATCCGGATCCATTTTCGAACCCGGCTTTGGCCGCTGGCCTGATCGCCAGCGGCCTTTTCATGCCGCGCGTCGCAAAATCATCTGACGGTAACGCGTTCTCAACCTGCCTGGCGTATCGACGAATCCGTCGCGGATTTGTAATGCGTACCGCGACACCGAAAATGTCCCGCCGGCGTGGGTGCGCCGCGCGGGCTTTTTCGCCGGGACCGATTTCATGCCGAGCGCGATTGAGCAGATCGTCGACATCTATGTCCGACTGAAGAACAGGCGCGGCCTCGACGAGCTGATGATGCACAGGCAGCGCCTCGCGGTCGATCTGAAGAGCAGGTCGGGCTATGATTTCAGCCTGCCGATCGGTCAGATCGACGAGGAGATCGCGATCATCGAGGCAGGTCTCAGCCGGCTGAAGGCTGGCTCCAACGATGCCGATACGACACGTTTGATCTGACGCGCTCAGTCGCGCCGGCCGCCGTCGATGACGGTGAACAATGGCCGCGCCGGGGTCGGCTCCACCAGCAATTCCTCCACGAGTGCGGTGGCCGCATCGACATATTTTCGCGTCGGCTTGTCGAGCTCCCGCTTCGCCTCGTCGTCGAGCGCGACCTTGGCCGCCTCGACCAGCTTGCGCATCCGCGCCGCATGGTCGTCGCCGGCCGTCAGGGTTGCGCGCGCCAGCGAGCGCAGCACGAACAGCTCGCCCTCGAGGCGGAGCAGACGATCGTTGAGCCTGGTGAGGACGGCGTTGAGGTCGGCCATTTCCGCGGTTCGTCGCTGTGGATTCGTCCTGATCTAGCGGCGATCAGTGAACGGAGTGCAAACGGCATCGGCGCAATTGGGCTGATCGTCCGCATGTCGCGGTGCCGCCGTTGTGACCGGTCGCGACGTCGCGTATGCGTGGGCACAGCATGGTTCCCGCACCACATGTCAGCCCGGGTGGACGTTTGGAGCCCATGCGATGCGGTTTATCCCGATTGTGATCCTCTTGATGTCAGCATGTTCGGCTGCCGCCGCCGCGCCGGCGCGCCACGCCCGCCCGCACCACCCCGTGGTCGTCCTTCCGGCCGAGGACGCGCCGGTGCCGCCCGGCTGGTACAAATTTCCCGGGTGGCCGCCGATCCCGCCGTCGGAGAACAGGAATCTTGATCCCTCCAATTTCGGCGGAGGCTGATCGCAGCTACGCAGCGCTTCGCGCCAGGTAGTCGCGCGCGAAGGCGAGATACCAGTCGAGGCAGCCGGGATTGGCCATCGCCTCCTTGTTGATGACCTTCTCGACGGGCTGGCCGAGCAGCAGCTTCTTGATCGGCAGCTCCTGCTTCTTGCCCGACAGCGTGCGCGGGATCTCGGCGACGGCGAAGATTTCGTTCGGCAGGAAGCGCCGGGAGAGACCGGCCTCGATCGCCTTGTTGATCTTCTCCTGCATCGCGGCGTCGAGCGCGACGCCTTCGCGAAGCACCACGAACAGCGGCATGTAGCTGTCGCGGCCGAGATATTCGAGGTCGACGACGAGGGAGTCCAGCACCTCCGGCAAGGCTTCGATCGCGGAATAGAGTTCGCTCGTGCCCATGCGCAGGCCGTGCCGGTTGATGGTGGCATCGCTGCGGCCGTAGATGATGCAGGAGCCGTCCGGGTTGACCTTGAGCCAGTCGCCGTGCCGCCACACGGGGCCGCGGCCGCTGCCGTCGAAATTGTCCGGATAGGTCTCGAAATAGCTGGAGCGGTAACGCACGCCGTCCTTGTCGTTCCAGAAGTAGAGCGGCATCGACGGCATCGGCTCGGTGCAGACGAGCTCGCCGACCTCGTCCGTGACGGCGCGGCCCTGTTCGCTGAAGGCTTCGACGGCGGCGCCGAGCAGGCGACACTGCATCGCGCCGGGCGTTTGTGGCAATTCGCGGTTGCCGCCGATGAAGGCACCGGCGAAATCGGTGCCGCCGGAAATGTTCGCCCACCAGATGTCGGCCTGCGCCTTGCTGCCATTGGTCTTCGACAGTGCGGCGAAGCGGTCGTTGAACCAGGCTTGCGTGTCGGCGCTGAGCGGCGATCCGGTCGAGCCGAGGCAGCGCAGCCGCGACAGATCGCCCGCGGCGGCAAGATCGATTTCGGCCTTGGCGCAGTTGGCGAAGAACGCCGCGCCCGCGCCGAAGAAGGTCGCTTTCGATTGCGCCACGAAGCGCCACAGCGTGGTCCAGTCCGGCTTGTCCTTGGCGCCGCCGGGGCTGCCGTCGAAGATGCAGCAGGTGGCGCCGCCGAGCAGGCCGCCGACTTGCGAATTC